>CBDAVM010000001.1:0-262500 GCA_965200895.1 Vicinamibacterales bacterium
CAGACGACCTTCCCGGAGCACATCCGCGGGGTCTACCCCCGCGGCCTCATTGAAGCACGGATGTTGATCGAGGTGCTGTTGCAGGAACGATGACACATCCGCGGGGTCTACCCCCGCGGCCTCATTGAAGCCATTGACCGTGACCGGTACCCGGACGAACTTGCCGGAACATCCGCGGGGTCTACCCCCGCGGCCTCATTGAAGCATCGCGACCGGGCCGTAGTGCTGCACACCGGCCGTGGTGACATCCGCGGGGTCTACCCCCGCGGCCTCATTGAAGCAGCAGCAGGGCGCGGTTGGACACGGCGGACTTTAGCGACATCCGCGGGGTCTACCCCCGCGGCCTCATTGAAGCGTCCACAGGCGACCCCGCTCGGGCGAAGATTGCCAAACATCCGCGGGGTCTACCCCCGCGGCCTCATTGAAGCTCCGGAGAGCCGGCGACTGTCACCGTGTACGTCAATGCACATCCGCGGGGTCTACCCCCGCGGCCTCATTGAAGCGAGGACCAGCTACGGGCAGCGGAAGAGGCCGCGAGAGAACATCCGCGGGGTCTACCCCCGCGGCCTCATTGAAGCAGTTTCGCCCGGGTGGCACGACCAACAGCGTCCCGTCTACATCCGCGGGGTCTACCCCCGCGGCCTCATTGAAGCAGGTCCAACAACATCGCTCTCAAGAAGCAGCTCGAGGCACATCCGCGGGGTCTACCCCCGCGGCCTCATTGAAGCGCGGTCAGTGAGCCCCTGCCGTGGGAATGCCATGGCCTACATCCGCGGGGTCTACCCCCGCGGCCTCATTGAAGCTGGATGATCTCCGTAGGTTCCCATTCTCTATGCGAAACATCCGCGGGGTCTACCCCCGCGGCCTCATTGAAGCTGCCCGAAGACGACGAAAAGGTCACCCGGTCGAACCGTACATCCGCGGGGTCTACCCCCGCGGCCTCATTGAAGCACCTCTGGTGAGATCGTCAATTTGCGGAGGGCACCCCACATCCGCGGGGTCTACCCCCGCGGCCTCATTGAAGCGCGGAGGGGCGTCACTCCGGTTACGGAAGTAGTATAACATCCGCGGGGTCTACCCCCGCGGCCTCATTGAAGCATCCGCTTCCTCATCCGTCATGACTTCGATCTTCTCTCCCACATCCGCGGGGTCTACCCCCGCGGCCTCATTGAAGCGGCGGGTACCGAATGAGCGCCCGCGTCCCGGCGCCGAGACATCCGCGGGGTCTACCCCCGCGGCCTCATTGAAGCGCGTGTGATCTGGCCGAAGTACCGTGTGCGAGCGACACATCCGCGGGGTCTACCCCCGCGGCCTCATTGAAGCGTGCTCGCCCGTGACAGCATGTGGCCATCGGTGGCCGTACATCCGCGGGGTCTACCCCCGCGGCCTCATTGAAGCGTGCCGCGACGCGACTGGGTCGGCCGCGTCATCGAGACATCCGCGGGGTCTACCCCCGCGGCCTCATTGAAGCGGCAAGCCTGCTTTTTTGTTCAGATAGATCTGGTGACGTACATCCGCGGGGTCTACCCCCGCGGCCTCATTGAAGCCAACCTGACTCCACGCCCATTCCGCTGCGACGCGGAAACATCCGCGGGGTCTACCCCCGCGGCCTCATTGAAGCCCTTAGCCATTTTTGGCTACCTCCTGCTGGGAAGTTGAGACATCCGCGGGGTCTACCCCCGCGGCCTCATTGAAGCGAAAGCGACTGCCACTCAAGAGCAGAGACCACCTCACATCCGCGGGGTCTACCCCCGCGGCCTCATTGAAGCCTCTTGAGACTCATGACACGATCCGTTCCGCAGTCGAACATCCGCGGGGTCTACCCCCGCGGCCTCATTGAAGCGAGCAGATCCGCATTCCGGTCCATTGTTGGGCGCCGGAACATCCGCGGGGTCTACCCCCGCGGTTTCATTGAAGCTAGTCGACAGAGTCATTACTCTCATCGACCGTCGTCGAACATCCGCGGGGTCTACCCCCGCGGCCTCATTGAAGCATCCAGGGGGTCAACGAGCGGCTGAGAATCAGGGACACATCCGCGGGGTCTACCCCCGCGGCCTCATTGAAGCAAGGAGGACGGCCTGTCGGACATGGACGGGCAGGGCAAACATCCGCGGGGTCTACCCCCGCGGCCTCATTGAAGCCCGCGGGGGCATGAAGGCGAGATAGAAGGTGCCTGGTACATCCGCGGGGTCTACCCCCGCGGCCTCATTGAAGCGTGGGTATGCCGCTTCCACCTTGGCGGCGCCGCCAGGATATCCGCGGGGTCTACCCCCGCGGCCTCATTGAAGCTTCAGGACGGCGCGGGCGGCGAGGCCGCCGGGTGGAAACATCCGCGGGGTCTACCCCAGCGGCCTCATTGAAGCACGACCGCCGGCATGTTGACCGTCGAGCCGCCAGTGAACATCCGCGGGGTCTACCCCCGCGGCCTCATTGAAGCGGCCGTGAGCGTTTCCGCGTCTACGCCGACTGCGGTAACATCCGCGGGGTCTACCCCGCGGCCTCATTGAAGCTTGACACTCTGCGTATACTGATCGGATATGTGAGAAAACATCCGCGGGGTCTACCCCAGCGGCCTCATTGAAGCGGCTAGTGTCTAAGGTATGCAATCCGGCGTTTCCAACATCCGCGGGGTCTACCCCCGCGGCCTCATTGAAGCCACTCGCCAGGCTCCGTAAGGACCCGCTCAACCGAACATCCGCGGGGTCTACCCCCGCGGCCTCATTGAAGCATCTTCGATCTGGACTTCACGCCACGGCTGCGCGCTGGCACATCCGCGGGGTCTACCCCAGCGGCCTCATTGAAGCTACTAGCCCGCGATATCGTAGGCATCAGCTCTTACGACCGTACATCCGCGGGGTCTACCCCCGCGGCCTCATTGAAGCGGCCGGGTCGGACGTGTAGGCGCGTAGGTTCTACGCACATCCGCGGGGTCTACCCCCGCGGCCTCATTGAAGCACTGGGGCGTCTGTTGGCGACAAGTGTAAATCTCCCATTTATGGCAACCGAAAACTGCACACATTGCTGGTGGTCGGGAGCCGGTTTGCGTCCCACGATGTTGGGGAATCCAACAGCGAGGGGGCGGGGCGCAGATGCATGGATGGGAGACGAGGATGCTGCTGAAGCACTACCTGGAGCGGGGCGTCTCGAAGGCGGCGTTGGCGAGACGCTTCGGAGTGAGCCGGCGCACGATCCACGCGTGGGTTGAGACGGGCCAGCTCGACCGCGACCTGTCGTCGGGCCACTCGCGCTACGCGCCGCGGCCAGCGGCGCCGCAGAAGCTGGCGCCCTACATGGGGATCATTACGGCGCGCCTGGAGGAGTTCCCGGAGTTGTCGGCCAAGCGCTTGTTCGACGAAATTCGGGCGTCCGGCTACCCTGGCGGCTACAGCCGCGTGCGGGACTACGTCCGGACGGTGCGCCCACGTCCGGCGGCCGAGCGGGTAGTGCGGTTCGAGACACCGCCGGGACATCAGGGCCCGGTGGACTTCGGGACGTTCGCGCTACCCTGGGGCCGCCGGCATGCCCTGGTGGTGGTTCTGAGCCACTCACGGCTGCTGTGGCTGCACTTCTACTCTACCAGCGGCAGACGATGGCGGTGCTGACCGCGGGGCTGGAGCGCGCGTTCGCGCGCTTCGGCGGCGTGCCCCGCGAGCTGTTGTTCGACCAGATGCGTGCGGTGGTGCTGTCGGACGGCCGGGTGGGCGGCGGCGAGTTGGTGCTCAACGCGGAGTTTCTGCGCTTTGCCGCGCACTGGGGGTTTCATCCGCGGGCCTGCCGGCCGTATCGAGCGCAGACGAAGGGCAAGGTGGAGCGGCCGATCCGCTATATCCGGGACGGCTTCTTCTACGGCCGCACGTTCCTCAACGACGACGACCTCAACGCGCAGGCAGCGCACTGGCTGGAGCAGACGGCCAACGTGCGCCGGCACGGCACGACGGGCGAGCGTCCGGTGGACCGCTTCACGCGGGCCGAGCGTGAGGAGCTGCGGCCCCTGGCGGCGTGTCCCTACCGGCGCGTCGGCGTGCGCTCCACACCGGCGCCGGTCCCGCGGCTCGTGGCCGAGACGGTCAAGGTCGAGCGCCGCGCGTTGCGCGTCTACGCGGAGGCGGCGCGATGAAGGCCGCGGAAGGCAACCGGCGCGACCGGCTGCGGGCGATGCTGGCGGACCTGAAGATGCCGGGCGCGCTTGAAGCGGTCGATGGCGTGTTGGCCCAGGTCGACAGCGGCGCGGTGACCGCCGGCGAAGCGATCGAGTTGATGCGCAACGCGCAGATCGCGTTGCGCAACAACCGGCGGCTGCAGGCGGCGATGCGCTCCTCGCGTCTACCGGCCGTCAAGACGCTGGCGCAGTTCGACTTCAGCTTCCAGCCGAGCGTCAAGCGCGAGCAGGTCGAGAGCCTGCACGAGCTGGGATTCGTTGACCGCGCCGAGAACGTGATCCTGCTGGGTCCGCCCGGCGTAGGCAAGACGTACTTGGCGATCAGCCTCGCGGTGACGGCCGCCGAGGCCGGCCGCCGCGTCTACTACGGCACGCTGGCGAGCCTGATCAACTCGCTCAGCGAAGCGAGGGCCGCAGGCGAGTTGACCCGGCGGCTGCGGGTGCTGACGCATCCGGCGTTGTTGGTCGTCGACGAGATCGGCTACCTGCCGGTGACGCAGGACGGCGCCGTGCTCTTCTTCCAGTTGATCAACGCCCGGCACGAGCGGGCGTCGACGGTGCTGACCTCGAACAAGGGCTTCGAGGAATGGGGCAGCGTGCTTGGCGACGAGGTGATGGCAGCAGCGCTCATCGACCGGCTGTTGCACCACTGCCACGTGGTCAACATCCGCGGCAACAGCTACCGGCTGCGGGAACAGCAGGAGTGGCTGCGGACCGCGGCAGACAAGCGCCGCGAGGGAGTCGCGACGTGACCACCAAGCCGACGGTCTCGCGACGCGTTTCGGGCCGGACTCCGGTCGCTCCGCTCCCTACGTCCGACCCGAAACGCGCGGTGGACACCAACGGGAGAACGTCAGATCCGACCGCGCCGGCCTCGCTGAAAGTGTGCAGTTTTCAGTTGCCAAAAGTGTGCAGTTTTCAGTTGCCATTGACAAGCTTCCCAACCGTGGGCACATCCGCGGGGTCTACCCCCGCGGCCTCATTGAAGCGGCCGGAAGCCGGTTGCCTGGTGCACCGTGTCCAGCGACATCCGCGGGGTCTACCCCCGCGGCCTCATTGAAGCTCCGGCAGATCCCACGCCCAGCAGATCGTGTGCGCGACGACGCTCTCTCGCATGAGCCGCCGGTTCGTTCAGGCGGTCGTGGTCAGCACGCTGGAGGGGCAGACGCTCTATCGGGACGCCTATCGCATGCTTGGTATCTCCAGGACCGAGACCTTCGACCGCCTCGGACGTGAAGTCGGGGCGTTGTCGTGATCCGGTACCTCCTCGACGCAAACGTCTTCATTCAGGCCAAGAATCTCCACTACGGCTTCGACTTCTGCCCCGCATTCTGGGACTGGCTGATCCGCAGGAACGAGGACGGAACGGTGGCGAGCGTCGAGAAGGTCGCCGATGAACTCCATGCCGTTGACGACGATCACGACGCACTGTACAGGATCGCACGTGCGGAACGGGCGGGCGCGGGCGGCTGACGGGGCGTGATTCTCGGGCGGGCGGTGGGCTGCGCCGGGAGCAACGGGGTGGTCAGTCGACCGGGTTGGCTGGCGCAGTCCGTTCGAGGAGCTGGAGCAGCATTCCGCGGAGTTCGCGGATGTCGGTCTGCGTTTCGGCGTGGCGTCCGCGGATCTCGGCCTGCAAGTCGGCACGCATCGAGTGCATCTCGGTGCGGAGCTCGGTGCGGAGCTCCTGCATCTCAGTGCGGAGCTCGGTGCGCATCTCGCGCATGTCGATCTGCAACTGGCCCATCTGGGCGTTGGTGTCGTCGATCCGGGCGTTGATGACCAGGAGCGCGGTGCTGGTGAGAGTGACCAGCAGGATTCCGAGGGCGACGCCGGTGGTGACGATCCACTTGGCGTCGGCCGAGAGTCTCGGCTGCCTTTCGGGGCTGTCAACGTGCTCGGCGACGGGCGCGGTGGGGTCGGCCATGTCGTCGACGTTCCTTGACGTGATTCTACACGGGATTCGAGATGGCGGTGACTCGGTCCTAGCGCTCAATCACAGTTGACACAGGCCGTGGCTCAGTGTAAAAGGTTTCTGTGCGTGTTGGCCTGCGGATGTTGCAGCCGGAGACGGTGGGCTGGCTGCGGCAGGAGTTGGTTCGGGGGTCGTTGTCGCGTGCGGCGCTGAGCCGTGGTCTTTGCGAACGCGACGGGTGGCGCAACGCGCGTGGGTCGCTGTGCTCGGCGTCGGCGCGGAAGGCTTTGCCTGGCTTGGCGGCGGAGCTGGGCCTGCCTCTGCCGTCGGCGCAGCCGGGTCCGCCGGTGGGTTGTGTGGTCGGGGTCGGGTCTGAGATTTCGCTGACCGAGTTTGCGGGCAGCCTGTCGTCGTTGGGGGAGGTTCACCTGCGGTTGGCGGAGACGGCGCTTGCGCGTCAGCGGTGTTGTGCACTTCTGGCGGCTGCGCATCCTTTGGGCCGTTGTCGGGCTCCGGGCTGCCGGGTGACGTATCTGGTGGATTCTTCGGCGGGCGCGTTGGGTGTTTTGAGCTTTGTGTCGGCTCCGCTTCGTCTGGGTCCTCGGGACGCGCATCTGGGCTGGGACGCTCGGACGCGGGGGGCACGGATTGGTCAGGTGGTATTGAACGACCGATTCCTGCTGCTTCCCGGGGTTCGTGTTCCGCACTTGGCGTCGCAGGTTCTGGGCCGTGCGGTGGGTCGTTTGGCGTCGGACTGGGCATTGTGTCACGGGGTTCGTCCGGTTCTGGTGGAGACGTGCGTGGCGTCGTCTCGTCGTGGCACGAGCTATCGGGCGTCGGGCTGGCGGTGTGTGGGCCGTACGGCGGGTCGTCCTCCGGGGTCATCGGTTTCTGTGGAGCCGAAGGATGTCTGGCTTCGGGGCCTGGCCCCGGACTGGGCGGAGACGCTGCGTCGGGCTGCGCCCAGGGAGTTGGGTTCGTTTCCGGGGTTGGGGGAGGAGGCTGCGGGCGCCGGCAGTTGGTCTCGGTGCGAGTATTCGCGTTCGGACCTGGCCGACGGTCGGCTGCGTCGTCGTCTGGCGCAGATGGGTGCGGCCTGGGAGCAACATCCTGGTGCGCCTCTGCCGGCGGTGTTTGCCGGCAGCGCCGAGCAACAGGCGGCCTACCGTTTCCTGCACAATGGAGCGGTGAGTAGCGCGGACATTCTGCAACCGCATCGGGAGGCGCTGGTCGAGCGCAGCCGTGCGGAGTCGGTGGTGCTGCTGGTGCAGGACACGACGACGCTCAACTACACGGGTCTTCGGGACAGCACGACCGGGCTGGGGCCGCTGGGAGAACGGTCTGGCGGCGGTCGGGGTCTGTTCGTGCACGCGGCGGTGGCGTTCACCGAGGGGCGCCGGCCGTTGGGGGTGAGCGGTCTGGAGACGTGGGCGCGGCCGGATGGCGCGCCCACGTCCGAGCGCGCATTGGAGAGCCGGCGCTGGTTCCGGGGATTCGACCAGGGTCGCGAATTGGGGCGGGCGTGTCCGGGCACGCGGGTGGTCGTGGTCGGCGACCGCGAGAGTGACATCCATGCGCTGTTGCAGTGGCAGGCGCAGCATGCGGCTGAAGCGGGGCTGGTGGTGCGGGCCTGCGCCAGCCGGCGGCGGCGGGTGAAAGTATGGGACGAGCGGTTGCGGGCGATGATGCTCCGGCCGCTGGCGTCTCAGCCGGACTTCGAGACCCCGGTGCGCACCAACCGGCCGGTGCACATCGACTCGCAGGGCGGCAAGCGGGCGCGCGAGGCGCGCACGGCGCGGACCGAGTTGCGCATCGGGCGGGTGCAGGTGCAGCCGCCCAAGGACCAGACCGACGCGGCGCCGCTGACGGCCTGGGTGGTGCGGGTGCTCGAAACCGACCCGCCGCCGGGACACGAGCCGCTCGAATGGCTGCTGGTGTCGAGCGAAGGCGGCCCGACGGCCGAATGGGCCGAGCGCATTGTCGGCTGGTATGAGACCCGCTGGGGCATCGAAGAGTATTTCCGGGTGCTCAAGAGCGGCGCCCGCATCGAGGACCGGCGCTTGCAGGAAGCCGACGCGCTGGCCAAGTGCCTGGCCTTCGACGCCATCACCGCCTGGCGGGTGTGCTCCCTCAGGGGCTACGCGCGCGACGCGCCCGACACGCCGGCAGCCCAGGTCCTGACCGACGACGAGAAGCGCGTGATCGGAGCCGTCGTGCAGGCCGAAAGACTGCTGCCGCCAGCCGAACGAGACCGGCCATTGCCGCCCGACATCCGCGCCTGGGTGATGCTGCTGGCGCGCATCGCCGGCTGGCGACCGACAAAGCGTAGACCGCTGCCGGGCAACGAAGTGCTGTGGCGCGCCTGCGTGCAACTACAGATGATGGTACGAGGAGCCCAAGCCGCCCGCGCACCCTGAACCGCAACCCGAATCGACGTGGACCGGGCGACCAACGCCGGACCGTTCCTGAGTCAACCGTGATGTAGCGCTAGGCATGCGGCGCATGCGCCACCGCGCTGCCGGCGCGACCGCGCGCTGCACGGGAAACGCGCCTCCAACGCCGCGACGAACGGCCAAGCCGTCCGGGCCGCGGGGGGATTTCGCCACTGGAGCTGGGGCACACCATACCATCGTCAGGATGCGCCCGAGCCCTGAACACCTCGACGCGGTCATCGACCTCGTCGTCGAGCGCCTGCACCCCGACCAGGTCATCCTGTTCGGCTCCGCAGTGCGCGATCGGATGCGCGGGGACAGCGACATCGACCTGCTGGTGAGGAGGGCGCATATTCCTCCGCGAGCCCGGCGAAAGATCGAGACCTGTTCGCAGCGCTCACGGCGGTGCGGAGCACGCATATTCCTCCGCGAGGCCGCGTGGAACCGGTTCCCAAGCGCGACCGGGCTCGAGTGCGGAGCACGCATATTCCTCCGCGAGCCTCCGACGCCCGGCCGCACTTCGCTGCTTCCGGCTCCTACGGCTCCTACGTCGGTCGCCGCGGCGCGGAACCCTGGAAGTTGCCACGACGGGTTCGGGCGCGCGCCGGGTATTGTCAACCCGGACGCCACGCGATAGCATCCGCAATTGCTCGTGGCTGGTGCTCGGACCATGCCGGGAAGGGGCGTCTCATGCACGAAGAACGGAGCCGCCGGCGGTGGATGTCCGTCGCGGCCGCACTCGTCGCCGGCGCCGTCACGCTGCCCTGGGCCGCGGCGGCGGCCGAGGCGCCGCTGATCGACGCCGCCCGGTCAGGCGATGCGGTGCGCGTGGCCGCCCTGCTCGCGGACGGCGCCGACGCCGAGGTCGCGTCGCCGGACGGCACGACCGCGCTGCACTGGGCGGCGCGCGCCGCCTCCGCCGACGCCGTGGCGCGCCTGCTCGCGGCCGGGGCCGACGCGACGCGCGCGAACCGCTACGGCGTGACCCCGCTGGCGCTCGCCGCGCAGAGCGGCGAGCCGGCCGTGGTCGGCGCGCTGCTGGCCGCCGGGGCCGATCCGAATACCGCGACCCCCGCAGGGGAAACGGTGCTGATGGTGGCCGCCCGCACCGGGCGCGGCGCGGTTCTCGACCAGCTCCTCGCGGCCGGCGCAGCGATCGACGCCACCGAGAGCTGGCGCGGCCAGACCGCGCTGATGTGGGCCGCCGCCGAGGACAACGTCGAGGCGGTGACGCGGCTGCTCGCAGCCGGAGCCGACGTCGAGGCGCGCTCGGGCGGCGGACTGACGCCTCTGCTTTTCGCGGTGCGCGAGGGGCAGATCGCAGCGACGCAGGCGCTGCTCGCCGGTGGCGCCGACGTCAACGCCGGGGTCAACGCCACGACGGCGAGCACCGGCTCGTACACCCCCGCGGCGACCGGCCACACGTCGCCGCTGGCCCTGGCCGTCATCAACGCGCACTACGAACTCGCCGCCCTTCTTCTGGAGGCGGGGGCCGATCCCAACGCCTACGATGCGCGCGGCTCGCTGCTGCACGCGCTGGCCTGGATCCGCCGACCCGGCTCGGGCCGGCCGCCGGAGCCGACCGGCGACATCGACAGCCTCGACCTCGCCCGACGGCTGCTCGCCCGGGGCGCCGACCCGAACGTGCGCATCGCCTGGCGGGAGATCCCGTTCGAGGTCGACCTGGGCATCGTCAAGCCGCCGCCCAACATCTCGGTCGGCCGCAACTACATCAGCTTCGTCGGCGCCACGCCCTTCTACCTCGCCGCCAAGCACGCGGACCTCGATCTGATGAAGCTGCTGGTCGACTACGGCGCCGACCCGCTGACCGCAACCGGCCAGGGGGTGACCCCGCTGATGGCGGCGGCCGGCCTCGGGTTCTGGGACGGCGAGAGCCCCGGGCCGCTCAACGGCACGCCCGAGCGCGTGCGGCTGGAAGCGGTGCAACTGGCCCTCGAACTCGGCAACGACCTGCACGCAGTCGCCGATTTCGGTGACACGGTACTGGAGGGCGACGGGGTCGAGCTGCTGCTGCGCCATCCGCTGAACCTGCTGGAGATGGACGCGCAGCGCGACCGCGGCGACATGCGATGGGGCGGCTGCACGGCGCTGCACGGCGCCGCGATGATGGGCTCGAACCTGATCGTGCAGTACCTCATCGACCAGGGCGCGGAGGTCAACGCGCGCAACACGATCGGCTGGACGCCCCTGATGGTGGCCGAGGGCGTCTTCGTGGCGAATACGGAGAAGGCATGGCCGGAGACGGTGGCGTTGCTGCGGGAACTCGGCGGAGAAACGGCGGAACGACGATGAAAGGCGCGGCCGGAGACGGCGGCGCGGTTGCGTGGACCCGGCGCAGAGACGGTGGAACGACGATGAACAGCAGAAGACTGCGAAACCTGGCGACCGTGTCCGCCTGCGCGGCGCTTGCCGCCGTGGCAATGCAGGGGACGGCGGGGCTGGAGGCGGCGGACAACGACGGCGTCATCCGCGGGACCGTGACGAGCGCGGACGGCCCGGAGGCCGGCGTCTGGGTGATCGCCGAGACCGACGACCTCGAGACCGTGTTCCGCAAGATCGTCGTCACCGACGACGACGGGCGCTACGTCCTGCCGGAGCTCCCGGACGCCGCCTACGATGTCTGGGTCCGCGGCTACGGCCTCGTCGACTCGGAACCGGTTACCGGGCGGCCGGACCGGACCCTCGACCTGACGGCGGTGGTGGCGGCGACGCCGCAGGAGGCGGCGCAGGTCTATCCCTCCACCTACTGGCTGTCGCTGATCGAGCTGCCCGCCGCGCACGAGTTCCCCGGCACCGGCCCCGACGGCAACGGCATCAATCCCCTGATGGGCAGCCAGAGCGAGTGGATCAACAACCTGAAGGGCTGCCAGCGCTGCCACCAGGTGGGGAACGCGCGCACGCGCGAGATCCCCGACCTCGACGACTTCGACTCGGCCCGCGCGGCCTGGGACGACCGCGTGCAGCGCGGGCAGCGCGGATCGCTGATGAACAGCTTCGTGACCCGTTTCGGGCGCGAGCGCGGCCTCGACATGCTGGTCGACTGGAGCGACCGCATCGCCGCCGGCGAGGCCCCGCCGGCCCCGCCCCGCCCCCAGGGCGTGGAGCGCAACGTCGTGCTCACCATGTGGAACTGGGGCGACAACGTCGCCTTCGTCCACGACGAGATCGCGACCGACAAGCGCAACCCGCGGGTCAACGCCAACGGCCCGCTCTACGGCGTGGACATCGGCAACGACTTCCTGCTCGTGACCGACACCGTCGAGCACAGCTCGAAGATGATCAAGATCCCGCTGCGCGAGAACGACCCGCCGGTGCCGTCGATGTTCCGGACCGAGGGCTTCCGGCCGTGGCGCGACTTCGGCGCCGAGGCCGTCTGGAACGACCCCGCCAATCCGCACAACCCGATGATCGACGCCACCGGGCGCGTCTGGCTGACCACGCGGGTCCGCCACCCGAACAATCCCGACTGGTGCCGCGAGGGGTCGGACAACGCCTACGCGCAGTACTTCCCGATCGACCGCGCCGGGCGTCACACCGGCTACTACGACCCGGAGACGGACGACTTCACGCTCATCGGCACCTGCTACGGCACGCACCACCTGCAGTTCGCCGAGGACGCCAACGACACGCTGTACTTCAGCGGCGGGGGCGCCGTCATCGGCTGGCTCGACACGAAGGTCTACGACGAGACCGGCGACGAGCAGCTCGCCCAGGGCTGGTGCCCGACCGTCATCGACACCAACGGCGACGGCGTGATCACGAAGCCGTGGAACGAGCCGGCCCCGCGCGGCAGCCGCGAGGAGCCGCCGTTCGATCCGGCCCTGGACACGCGCGTGGTGGTCGGCGCCTACGGCGTCATCGCCAACCCGCTCGACGACGCGGTCTGGATCGTCTCGGACGACTTCCCCGGCCGGATGCTGCGCATGGAGCGCGGCGACAACCCGCCGGAGACCTGCATCAGCGAGCTGTACACGGTGCCGGTGGAGAAGGGCTACCGCACCCGCGGCCTCGACGTCGATCGCAACGGCGTGCTCTGGACCGCACTGGCCGGCAGCAGCCACTTCGCCTCGTTCGACCGCAGCGCGTGCGCCGTCTTCGGCGGCCCCGAGGCGCGCGACGGGCGGCAGTGCGACGCCGGCTGGTCCTTCTACAAGGCGCCGGGCCCCAACTTCCGGAACACCGACATCGGAACCGACTTCCACTATTACAACTGGGTCGACCAGTTCAACACCCTCGGCCTCGGCGAGAACATCCCGATCGCCAACGGGTCGAGCTCCGACTCGCTGCTGGCTCTCGATCCGCAGACCGGCGCGTGGACCATCCTCCGTGTCCCCTACCCGCAGGGCTTCCACAGCCGCGGCCTCGACGGCCGCATCGACGATCCGGACGCCGGCTGGAAGGGCCGCGGCGTCTACGCCACCTACGGCGCCGACGCCGCGTGGCACGTCGAGGGCGGCCCGGTCGAGCCGGGGAACCTGGTGAAGTTCCAGATCCGGCCCGACCCGCTGGCGCACTGAAACTCGATGTCTGCCGCAAGGCGTTCGCGGACTCGTGCGCGTCGTGCGGCGCGGAGTTGGCCGATCTTCTCGGTTCCATCGACGATCCGCTTCCCGACGACGCGGTGGACATGCTCTGCCGGCTGGCGGTCGAGCATGCGGATCCGGCCACCGAGGCATGGCAACGGGAAGCGGGCGGAGGGCAACCGTACTACAACGGCGACATCTTTACGAACGGGATCAACACCACACGCGGTCGGGCCGCCGAGGCCATCCGGAAACTCGTTCACACGGACGCCGCGTACGTGGATCGGTTCCGCGCCACGCTCCGGCGAATGGTACGGGATCCGAGCGCTGCCGTACTGTCGTGCGTCGCCGGCGCCCTTCGGGCCGTGGCGGTTCACGATGCCGCACTCGGGATGGCGCTGTTCAAGAACATGCGCCTGTCGGAGGAACGCCTGCTGGCGACGTACCATATGGATCACTTCGCCCGCGAGCGTCTGCGCGACACCTTCGCGGACGTGCGACCGATCATCATGCGCATGCTTCGGTCGTCCGAGCCCGATGTGCAGAACACGGGGGCGCGCTTGGCGTGCTTCGCCGTTCTTCAGCACGGCGGGCCGGCCGCGCCTCTCGTCGACAAAGCCATGGCGGGAGGCCGGGGACACCGGCTCGGCGTCGCCCGGGTCGCCGCCGCCAACTGTGCCGTGCCGTCGTACCGGGTCTGGTGCGGAAAAGTCCTCGCCAAGTTGTTCGATGATGATGCGGCCGAAGTACGGCGTGAGGCTGCCTCGTGCTTCCGGCACTTGGCGGACGACGCCCTGGACGCTTCTGCGGAACTGATCGAGTCTTTCTGCCGCAGTCGGGCGTTACGAAGATGACTCCCGCTCGTTGCTGCGCGCACTGGAGCAGGCGCGTGGACGACTGCCGGGCACGACATGCTCCGCGTGCGAGCAGTTTCTCGACCGCTTCGCCAGCGAGGCGAGCGATCTCAGTACGGGCCGCGCCTTGGATGCAGACATCCTGACGAAGCTCGTCTTCCGCACGTACCGCCAGCACCAGCAAGACGAATGGACGTCGCGTGCGCTGGACCTGATCGATCGCATCTGCCTCGAAGGCGTTCCCGACGCGCATCAGGAGCTGGACGATGTCGAGCGGTAGGGCCCGCCGAGGCGCGCGGTCTGAATGTCCCCGAAGAAACCGCCTCCCTCGTCTCCGAAGGGAACGACAGCCTGTTGGCGTGAAGTGCTCGGCGCGTTGCCCAGGGGCTACAGCAAGCCGGAGGTGGCGGCGGACGCGGCCCACCGCATGCTCGCCAAGCCCGACCTTGTTCCGGAGCCGCTGTCGGAGATTCTCGAGCACGCCATCGCACTGGCCGGATCGTGACGATGGACACCGAACGCCTGAACGCCAATCAGCAGCGGGCGGTGGCATGGGACCGCGGTCCCATGCTGGTCCTCGCGGGGCCCGGTTCCGGCAAGACCCACGTGCTGACCGTACGCGCCGCGCGCCTGATTCTCGACTCCCCGCAGAGCCGCTTCGGGGTCCTGGGGCTTACCTTCACCACGAAGGCGGCTGAAGAGATGCGGGGTCGTGTGGCGGGGCTGCTCGGCCCTGACGCGCACCGGACGCGATTGACGACGTTCCACGGGTTTGCGACGGACGTGCTGCGCCAGCACGGCAGCCATGTCGGTCTGCGTCCCGACTTCGAGATCCTCACGCAGGAAGCGGATCAGCATCGCCATCAGGTGACCTCCCCGGTCAGGACGATCACTTCACGCAGGTGTTCGATGATGAAGTCATCGTCGAGCCAGGCGTGGCCTGCATCCGCCCACGTCACTCCCCAACTGTTGCGGATGAGGAAGCGGCGCAACCCGTTCGTGGTTCCGATTCCGATTGCCACAACCGCGTGCAGTCCCAGTGCGGAGCCGCCGGAGGAGATAACCCAGGGCGGCGCTGGTGAGTAGAACCCCTCGGTTGCGGCGATACCCAGCACCGGAGCATGACCTGCATGCAGCAGCGCTTCCAGGGCGTCGGGCCCAGGCAATCGTGGGGCGCTGTGTCGGCGATACAGGACCACGCCGGCGGGAGGCGACCACCCTGGCGGCGGGTCGGTCCGGAGATACGGACAGTCGGGCTCGGCGGGCTGACCAGGGTCGAGAAGGGCGCGGGAGACACCGGCGAAATCGACGGCTTCCTGGGGCGTACCGTTCGCGGAGCGAAGTAGTGCAGGTACTCTGGTGACAGGGCCATCCTCGATCCGCGCGTGTGTTCATGCGCTGTCGTGGTCGCGTGCGCGAGGCAGGTCGGCCTCGCGCCCTGGTCGCGAACCGGACCCAACACGGGCCGGAAGTCGAGACTGACTGCCACACTCATGCGACGCGCCTGAGGGCCTCGCTTCTCGTGCGTCGCGGCCAGCCCGCGCGTTCCTTCCCTCGTCCGTCGATGGCGATCCGGATATGCCGCAGTGTCGCTCGGCTCCACGGTCGGACATGCTCGAAGACGAGATGATGCACGCCGGGAGTACTGAATCGGACGTACAACACCCGCGCCGACCGCGCGCCGTAGAGGTCGCCGAGCGCCGGCGGGCGTTCGTCCACGACTTCGGCGTCCGTATTCGCATCCACGAGGCGCCAGACGTAGCCGGCGGACGCGTGATCTTCGACGTGGACCGCGAACAGATCGTCGGGGGCGCCTTCCAGGAACGTACCGCTGTCGGCTTCGGTCAGCGCCCACACGTCGGCCCAGGAGTTCCTGATCAATTCCGCCGGCGCCAGCACGTGCTTCAGATTCTTGACCGTGGCGGCCTGAAGTTCCTGAGCCTGCGGGTGCCTGAGGACCTTGCACGCCTCCAAAGCCCAGCACGCGGCCTGGTAGCTGATGCCCAGACGGAGCGAGAGCTGATAGATGTTGGCAGGGTCGCGGAGCTTGTCCTTCGTCCATCCGTGGCGCTGTGCGGATGCGAGCAAGAGCGTCCTGGGGGCGAGGAGCTCCGATGCGAACGTGTCCGCTGCCGCTTCCTCCGTCGACTGTGACGCAGGCCCGTTTCGGCCCGCGAACCCGACGGTCCGGTCGAGACTCGATCCGTGGCCGAGCAGCAGGTGACCGAGCTCGTGCGCCACGGTGAAGCGCTGCACCGACAACGGCAGTTTCGTGGTCACGATGATGCCGCGCACGGCGTCGTTGACGGTGATGAAGGCGCCCCACAGCTTGTCCAGGGGCCGGAACAGAAGCGGGATGTTCCGTGCTGCCACGGCGCCGATCACGTCGAAGCTGGTGCGCACGCCGTGCGGCGCTTCTGCAGACGAGGTCCCGGCATTGTCAACCAGCGTCGCGGCCTCGCTGACCGCGCGCAGTATTTCCGTGCGCCTGCTCATTGGGATCGCCTCGATTGCAGGAACTGCGCGAACCGCAGCACCTCGTCACGGTCCTTCTCCGACAACCCGGCCGCCGCGCGGGCCACCATGCGGACCGATTCCGGCTCGGACGCCCGCTGACCGTGGCCGGCCAGGCTCTCCATCGTGGTCTGGAACAGGTGAGCCAGTCGGCTGAGCTCCTCGGCGCTGACGCGTCGCGTTCCGTTCTCGATCAGCGAGATCGCCGAGCGCGGCACACCGAGACAGCGAGCGACCTCCTCCTGGGAGAACCCGCGGTACTCGCGCTCCTCCTTGAGCCGCCGGCTGAGAGCGGCCTGAACGCCCGGATCATCTGGCATGCCCCCGGTCCTCCTTTCATTGCCCGCGAACGAGGTGGTCGATCATGTCGTCGAAGCTCGCGTAACCCCCGCGACGGATGCGCCGGGCGTCGAATGGGCGTCCCTCGTGCCGCTCGAAGATCGGGGCCATGCGGGCCACCGTCTTGGAGTCCACCTCCGGCAGGGATGCCCACAGATCCCCCGTCGGTGCATCGTTTCCGGCAACCTGCGCGTCCCAGTTCGACTGCTCCCGGTTCCAGCACGCACGCAGCTCCGCGACCAGTTGCGCGCGGTCGCATTCAGCGGCTGACTAAGCTGCGGCGACGACTTGAGCCTGCATCAATCCCATGTTCGATAAGCGAACAATAAACACGGCTGGCGTCCGATTGTCAAATCGGATCGGGCCGATTTACTCAACACAGCTCACGGCGCGGCGGCTCGCGCCGGGAATCGACCGCAGGGCAACGGATGCGATCCAATGCGGCACGGCGATCGAACAGCGCACGTCGAGCGTGACCCCGCACGCGCGAGCGACGCCGTGCGCGCGGGCGGAACTGCCTGGCGGACTCCAGGACAGGGCGACGTCGGCGAAATCGAGCGGACACCCGAGGGCCGGGTTCAACGCCTTGTAGACAGCTTCCTTGACGGAGAAGACGATGGTGCGCCCGGCATCGTCGGAGACCGACCACGGTTGGGCGGCGGCATCGAGCCCGGGACGTGGCGGAATGACCTTCCCGTCCAACCGTTCGATGTCGACGCCGATCGCCGCCTGCCGGTCGGAAGGTACGATGGCGGCCACGACGGTCTTCCCCTTGTGACTCACGCTGCCGGTCCAGCCCCCTGGCCATTCGCGGGCGCCCGACGACAACCGGGCCGGTTCGACCGCGGGAAGGCCGACACCGGCGACCAGATCGATCAGGCACTTCCGCGTTCCCCTGCTCCGGGCCGCCGCCAGGACGCGCTGCCGATGGGGCGGCGGCACGTCCCGAGGGTGCGGCAACACGAACGAGCCGCCCGCGACCACGAGTTCGGGTGCGAGGCGTTGCAGTTCGTCGACCACGGGATCCGCCTGGAGCGGCGGGGCGTCCGCCTCGGCGTCGAGATCCGGCATTGGTATTGGTGGCCAACGATATCGGCTTTCTGTTGATGCGCGGGTAACGCCGCTTGGGAGAGGCCGACTGTGCTGACCGCCGTCCCGCACGCCGTCCCGCACGCCGTCCCGCGCCCGCTGACCCCACGGAGACCGCCGGCCCGCCCGAATTGCGGCTGCCGCGCCAAGTGCGCCTCGCCTGCCGCGCTCGGGGGAGATGTCGTACGCCGCGACCGCATTCCTCGACGCTGCCCGCCCGCAAGCGGCAGCCTGACCCGCCCCGCCGCCGGAACCGTACCGCCACCGCTGGCCCGACGCCGTCCGCGACGAGGTTCTCGCCCGGCTGCCGGGAGCTGAACGCCGCCCGCGCCGCCGCGGAAGCCCGCGCCGGCGGTTGAGTACATAATCTGCGGCATGGTGAGAGGCCGGATCAGCTTCACCCGCCATTGTTGCAACCCAAGCCTCTGCGGCCGCTGGATATCCGGGCGGACGTCCTGGCGCTGGAGCAGGACCGAGAGGGCTGCCGGCCGAGATTCCGGGCCGCGGTGAACGGGCGCAGGGACACCGAAGGCAAGCTGGGGACATCCGCACCGTACGGTGAATCCCGCGCGAAGTTGTAGTGCATGAAGTGGATCGCCGTCGCCGCCGCGTGTTCTCCAATTTCCGCGAGAAGCCGTTGGTCAACCGCGCCATCGGACCCTCAAGTCTTCGTAGCTCACCCGCAGTTCGGCCCCGCCCGTGTTCCGACCCGTAACCAGCCCCCGAACGACGGTCGCCACGTGGTCATTTGATGACACCCACGTCGCCTCGTCGGTAACGTCGGATACATCCTCACCAACGACTGGAGCCGCGGCCTCACGCGCTTGGCCATCCGCATGGCCACCGGCACCGGCAAGACCACCGTCATGGCGATGCTCATCGCCTGGTACGCCGTCAACCGCCGGGCCGCCGAGCCCGGCCGCCTACAGCACCGAGCAGGAGTTCAGCGGCATGATCATCGACAACAGCAGCGCCTGAGCTGCCACGGCGGCGTCTGAATCCACCGCCTCTGCCCAGTCGCGCCGGCCCGAGCGAGATACGGTCGCCGCCGTACCCGCCGTCCCGCCCGTCCCGCATCACCGGTGTAGAATCACGTCAAGGGAGACATGCACGACATGGCCGACAACACTGCGCCCGCCGCCGAGCACGCAGCCACTCCCGCAAAGCCGAGACTCTCGGCCGACGCCAAGTGGATCGTCGCCACCGGCGTGGCCCTTGGACTCCTGCTGATCACCCTCATCAGCACGATGCTCCTGCAGAATGCCACCATCAACGCCCGGATCGACGACACCAACAACAACGTGCGCGGATTGCGCACCGAGATGCACGCGATGCGTGCAGACTTGCAGACCGAGATCCGCGAACTCCGCGCAGACACACAGACCGACATCCGCGAACTCCGCGGCCTGCTGCTCCAGCTACTCGAACGCACCGCGCCGGCCACACCGGCCGACTGAACACCCAGTTGCACCGCAGGCGCAACCCGCTGCCCGCGTGCGAGATCCGCGGCCGAGGTGCTGCGCGACAGCGGTCTCTCGGCGCACATCGTGCGGCGCAAGAGCGAGTTCGAGTCGCCTCTCCTGCGTTTCGTGCATTCGGCGTTGCGAGCCGCCAACCGGCCGGGTGATGTCGACACCGGCGACATGCGAATTGATGCCCAGATCAAGCAGGCGGGCGCGGATCGGCCCGACCTCGTTGCGGGTCGTCAAGGGGTCCGGACTCGCTTGCCGAACAGCAGAAGACTCGGTTGACACCAAGGGGAACCGAATGTACGTTGACTCCTGTCAAACGAACATATAGTTACTGAAACAGGAGAACATACATGCCGGATGCGCCAGCGCCCGAATCGGTCAGCTACCCGCGTCCCCGCAGGGGCAAGACCCGGCAGGTCTGGGATATAGCCGACGACATCACCCGCGAGAAGGGGCGGCCCGCAGTCCGCGCCGAGGTCAGGAAACGCGTCGTGGCCGTGGGGGGCAATGCGAATACGGCCAACACGCAGTACCAGTACTGGAAATCCCATCAACAGCAGCGGGCGGCGAACTCCGCGGCCGTGGCGGCGACCAACCCGCACGGCTGTGCGCCGCAGTCGCTCCAGGTGGCGCCGGATGGCCGCCTGCTGATCCCGGGGGAGATGCGCGCAGCGATGCAGCTCGACGGCGGCGGCCGGGTCATCGCGCGCGTCGAGAACGGCGAATTGCGTGTCGCGGCGCAGCCGGTCGCCATCAGGCAGGTCCAGGAGCGCCTGCGGAAGTACCGGAGCCCCGGCCAGCGCGTGGTCGACGAGTTTCTGGCGGAACGGCGGGCGATGTGGGGTGAGGAGTGAGCGCCGTCTTCGACAGCTCGGCGTTGCTCGCCGTCGCCTTCGATGAAGACGGCGCTGACGTGGCGATGCGCCACGTGCCGGGCGGCATCCTGTCAGCCGTCAACGCGGCCGAGGTGATCACGCGCCTGGTCGATCAGGGCGCCAGCGAAGCGGCGGCCCGCCTGTCGCTGCTCAGCTTCGGTCTCGCCATCCGCCCGTTCGACGCTTCGCTGGCGATGGCGGCGGGCGCCCTGCGCCCGGCGACGCGCCGCTACGGGCTGTCGCTGGGCGACCGCGCCTGCCTGGCGGTCGCCGCGCGCGAGAAGGCGCGGGTCATCACGGCGGACAGGATGTGGGCCGAACTCGATCTGGGTATCGACGTGCTGGTCATCCGCTGACTGGACGTGCACGAACCGCCCCGTGTCGGCCCGGAAGCCGGCGATCAGGGCAGGACCGCGGCCGAAAGGAGACGGCGGTGGATCGGTCGAGTGTCGGAGAGCGGAGTCGCGGCGCTCTACCTGGACACGAGCGCCCTGTGCAGGCGCTACGTCGAAGAGGCCGAGTCGGAAGCGCTGCTCGGTCGGATCGAAGACGCGCCAGCCGTGGGAACAGCCTTGATCACGAGGGTCGAGGTGGCCGCGGCGCCGGCGAAACACACAGAGGTGGCTGTTCAAGGATCATCAGCAACGGCAGTGCCCTGAGCTGGCACGGCCCGACAGTACAGTGCGGCCAGGCGGATCGCGGGGCGAGTGGGATACTCTCTGCAGTCATGTTCTGCTGCCGCTGCGCGCTCACCGCCTGCGCACTGCTGCTCGCGTTGACGGCCGGCGCAGCGCCGGCCGCGGCGGCGCAGCCGGACGACCTGCTCGCGGCTCGTCTGGCCCGCCTCGCGCTCGACTGCGTGCACCGCGAGTACCCCAACAAGATCGCGCACGTGCTCGACGGCGATGCGGACGCGCGTCCGCCCCGCGAGCTGACCCCGGCGTTCTACGGATGCTACGACTGGCATTCGTCGGTGCACGGACACTGGCTGCTGGTCCGGCTGGCGCGCCTCCACCCGGACGCGGCGACCACCGCGCCGTCCCGCGCGGCGCTGGCGCGGAGCCTGACCCGGGCCAACCTCCAGGGCGAGGTGGAGTACATGCAGGCGCCCGGCCGGGCCGGCTTCGAACGGCCCTATGGTCTCGCGTGGCTGCTGCAGCTCGCCGCCGAGCTGCGGGAGTGGGACGATCCCGAGGCGCGCCGCTGGCGGCAGGCGCTGGCGCCGCTCGAGACGCTGGCCGCGGACCGCATCCGGGACTGGCTGCCGAAGCTGACGCATCCGATCCGCAGCGGCGAGCACTCGCAGACCGCCTTCGCGTTCGGACTGGTCCTCGACTGGGCCCGGACGGCGGGCGTCGAGGGCATGGCCGCGCTGATCGAGGAGCGGGTCGCCCACTACTACGCGGCCGACCACGACTGTCCGCTGCGCTACGAGCCGTCGGGACAGGACTTCCTCTCGCCCTGTCTGGCGGAGGCCGATCTGATGCGCCGGGTCACCTCCACGGCCCCGTTCGCGGCCTGGCTGGCGGCGTTCCTGCCCGGGATTCCCGACGGTGGGGCGGACTGGCTCGCGCCGGCGGTGGTGACCGACCCGACCGACGGCCAGCTCGGGCACCTGGACGGCCTGAACCTGAGCCGCGCCTGGATGCTCGAAGGGATGGCGGCCGGGCTGCCCGCGGCCGACCGTCGGCGGCCCGCGCTGCTCGCCGCCGCCGCTGCGCACCGCGAATCGGGGCTCGCCTCGGTCACCGGGGCCACCTACGAGGGCGGCCACTGGCTGGGCACCTTCGCCGCGTACCTGGTCACCGGCCGCGGCGTCCACGCGTCGGCCGACCGGTGACCGGCCGCTGGGCGTCGCCATCCCGGTATCGACGCTTCGAGCCCCGCCCGGCGAGACGCCGATGTCGTGCCGCTGCCGTTCCGCGCTGCCCGGCGCTTCACGTACACTCGGGCATGTCGCGTGCTCCCGGCGGCGAGCGCCGTGGAGGTCCCGCCGAATGATGCGAACCAGGGGAGCGATGCCGCAGCCCGCAGACTTCATCGACGCGCACGACGCGCCGCACGATCCGCTGCCCATCCACTGGACCCGCGGTCTGGCGGCCGGCGCATCGTTGCGCGATCCGGAGGCTTCGACGGTGTCGCAGGCCTACGCGGCGTTCCTGCGGCGCTTCGACGGACTGCTGGCGGACGGCGACGGAGGACGCCGGTGAGCGACGCGGCGGGTGCGGCAGTGGCCCGCCGGGCGCTGGCCGCACTGCCGGAGGGCGCGAGCCACGGCGCGCCGCCGCGACCGTCCGAAGTCTACCTGTCGCCCTCTCACATCAGGGCGCTGAGCCCGGACGTACAGCTCGTGACCGGCATGCGCGGCGCCGGCAAGACCTTCTGGTGGAGTGCACTGCAGGATGGCGCCGTGCGGCAACGGGTCGGTCGGGCCGTGAGCCGGCCACCGTTGAGCGAGAACACCGAGGTGCTGACCGGCTTCGGTCCCCGGCCGGCGCCGGACGCCTACCCCGGCGCCGATCATCTGCGCTCCCTGCTGGCGGATTTCGAGCCGCGGACTGTCTGGCGGACGGTGCTGGCGTGGCAGTTCGCGCGCGCCGACGACCACCCGCTCCGGGAATGCGGCTCGTGGGCGGCGCGGACGCACCACGTCGAGGAGCACCCGGACGGGATCGACCGTCTGTTCCAGGATCGCGACGCCGAGTTCGACTGGAAGGGCGTGTACTGCATCGTGCTGTTCGATGCGCTGGACCGTTGCGCCGACGACTGGCGAGCGATGTACCGGGCGATACGGGGTCTGCTGCAGACGGCGCTGGACCTGCGTTCGTACGGACGGCTCCGGGCGAAGATCTTCCTGCGGTCGGATCGCGCAACGCTGGCGGAGCGGGGGCGTGCTGGAGGAACTGCGCCGGCAGATGGAGCAGGACGTGGTGAAGCTGCCGCCGCGCCGGCTCGACCTGGGCGCCGAGGGCGTGCGGCGGGAGCTGGAGGCGCTGGGGGTCTTCCAGCGGCTGCTCGACGGTCGGGTCAACATCCCGGATGTTTATCGGGTGGGGTACGGGCTGGGCCGCCGAGGCGGCGTGAAGCCGGTTCCATGATGGGTGAGAGACCCCGCGCGCCCCGACGGCAGACCGTTGCGATGCCCGCGGGAGGGTCCACATGACGCAGAAGGACCCCGCTGCCGCACCCGCCGACTCGGCGGCGGTGCGCGAACGTCTGGTCGAGGCGTTGCAGATCGACCTCATCGGCCCGGGGGCGGGCCATCCGCTGGCCGCCGAGCGGCTGCCCGGCTGGGTGCGTCCGTCGAACTGGTACCTGACCGGCTTCCTGATTCCGTCCGGCACGCGTCCGGAGCGCCGGGCGGACCGCGACGAGGAGGACGACATCGACGAGACGCCCGCGACGGGCGGACTCGCGGAGGAGTCGTCGGAGGAGCGCCGGGCGGCGAAGAAGGGCTTCTTCCCGTCGTCGATGGGGCTGAGCTTCCTGGTGACGGCCGAGGCGGACGTGCTCGACGTGACCATACGCTGGGGGGACTACGAACGGGCGGAGGTCGAGGGCGTCGACGGGAAGGCAGAGCCGGTCTGGCGGCGGCGGCCGAACGAACGGACGGTGCCCGCGCCCCTCTCGCCGTCCGGAGGGCCGTGGTCCTGCGAGCTCGGAGTCCCCGACTCGGGCGGTCTCGTGCTGCACATGGACGAGCGGCCGATCGGGACCGACGGGCTGGCCGGGATTCCGGCCGGCGCGCGGGCGGTGTCGATCTTCCTGGTGAACCGGCGCGCCCGGGACGACGACGAACCCGATCGCGCGTACGCCTTCCAGGCCGGGATCGAGGTGTGCGGCCGGCGGCCGTTCGTGCCCCGACCGGATCCGCGCGGCGTCCACGCGACGGGCCGGGACGAGCGGGTCGCGGATCTGCACTACGCCGACACCCCCGAGTTCGCCACCGGCCACGGCGTGTCGGCGGACTGGGAGGTCGTCGACGGCGCCTGCCGGAGCCTGCGCACGGCGTGGGTTCCGGCGACCGACGTCGAGAGGACGGAGACCGCGGCGGCGCCCGGCGCCGAGCTGTCGATGGAGGCGCTCGGGGCGCTCGCGGATGGGTTGGCGGCCGAGGCGGCGTTGCGGCCGCTGGTGGACCGCTACCGGGACTGGATCACGACCCGACAGCAGGAGGTCGACGCGCTGCCGGATGCGCGGCGCGAGACCGCGGCGGAATTGTTGCAGCGGGCCGCGCGCGCCGCGGACCGCATGGCGCGGGGTATCGCCGTTCTGGCCGCGGACGCCGACGTGCTCGACGCCTTCCGCGTGGCGAACCGCGCCGTCGCCCGCGCGTTGCGCCAGCGGCTCGGCGCCCGGTTCGCCGACCGCCCGCCCCGCTGGCACGCGTTCCAGCTCGCCTTCGTCCTGCTGAACGTCCCCGCGCTGGCCGCGCCGGACGACCCCGACCGCGAGATCGTGGACCTGCTGTTCTTTCCCACCGGCGGCGGCAAGACGGAGGCGTATCTCGGTCTGGCGGCGCTGGCGATGACGCTGCGGCGCCTGCGCCACCCGGGCCAGGACGGGCTGGCCGGGGCCGGCGTGAGTGTCATCATGCGCTACACGCTGCGCCTGCTCACGCTGGACCAGCTCGCCCGCGCGGCCGGTCTGGTCTGTGCGCTGGAGCTGGAACGCGCGGCCGACCCCGCCCGCTACGGCGCGTGGCCGTTCGAGATCGGCCTGTGGGTCGGCCGGGCCGCGACGCCCAACGTCATGGGCCACCGGGGCGACAACCGGTCGGACACGGCGCGGGCGAAGACCCGGCAGTTCAAGGCCGACCCCGCCGGCCGACCCGCGCCGATCCCGCTCGAGAGCTGTCCCTGGTGCGGGACCCGTTTCGCCGCCGACTCCTTCGCGCTGCTGCCGAACGACGATCGGCCGGAGGAGCTGCGCATCGTCTGCCCGAACTTCGAATGCGACTTCAGCGGCGACCGGCCCCTGCCGGTACTGGCCGTGGACGAGCCGATCTACCGCCGTCTGCCCGCGTTCCTGATCGCCACGGTCGACAAGTTCGCCTCCCTGCCGTGGGAGGCGCGCACCGGCGTGCTGCTCGGCGGCGCCGACCGCTACGACGCCGGCGGCTTCCACGGGGCGGCGGAACCGCGGGCGGGGCGGCGTCTCGACTGCCCGTTGCCGCCGCCGGATCTGGTCATCCAGGACGAGCTGCACCTGATCTCCGGGCCGCTCGGCACGATGGTCGGCCTGTACGAGTCGGTCATCGACGCCCTGTGCGCGCGGGTGGTCGACGGCCGGTCGGTGCGCCCGAAGATCGTCGCGTCGACGGCGACCGCGCGGCAGGCGGAGGACCAGATCCGGGCGTTGTTCGCTCGCTCCGCCACCGCGGTCTTCCCGCCCCCCGGCCCGGACCGCCGCGATGCGTTCTTCGCGCGCACGGCGCCGGTGGCGCGCGCGGCGGGCCGACGCTACCTGGGCGTCGCGGCGCCGGGGCGCAACCCCAAGGTGCTCATGCGCCGGGTCTGGCTCGCCCTGATGGGGGCGGCCGAGCGGGCCTACCGGGACGCCGGCGGGCACGACAACCTCGACAATCCGGCCGATCCGTACATGACCGTGCTCGGCTACTTCAACAGCCTGCGCGAGCTGGGCGGGGCGCGGCGCATCCTGGAGGAGGAGGTCCGCAACACGCTGCGGCAGTACGGGCAGCGGCGGCGCCTCGGCGAGCCGCACGGCCTGTTCCGGGACCGCCGGACATTCTCCGACGTGGTGGAGCTCACCTCGCGGGTTTCCACGGACCGGGTGGCCGAGGCGCGCCAGCGGCTGGAGCGCCCCTTCCACGAGCCGCGGCGCGTGGACTGCGCGATAGCGACCAACATGATCTCGGTCGGCCTCGACATTCCCCGCCTGGGCCTGATGGTGGTGCTGGGCCAGCCGAAGACCCATGCGGAGTACATCCAGGCGACCAGCCGCGTCGGGCGCAGCGAGCCGTGGCGGGGACTGGTGGTGACGCTGCTCAACGTCCACAAGCCGCGCGACCGGTCGCACTACGAGCGCTTCCGGCACTACCACGAGACCTTCTACCGGTCGGTGGAGTCCACCAGCGTGACGCCGTTCTCGGCCCGCGCGCTCGATCGCGGCCTCGCCGGCGCGCTCGTCGGGCTGGCCCGCCACGCCGAGGCCCGCCTGACGCCGCCGCAGGGTGTGGAACGGATGACGACGGTCCGCGACGCGATCGAGGAGCGGTTGCTCGCAGCCTTCCGCGAGCGGGTGGAGCGGCAGCCGTTCGACAGCGAGGCCGAGCGGTCCGAGCGCCTCGCGAACGTGCAGGGCCGCGTGGCCGCTCTCCTCGATGCGTGGCGCACGGTCGTCGACCACTACCATGCCGCCAACGTCGCCGTGAAGTACCAGCGCCACGAGACGCAGGAGGGCCGGCCGCTGCTGCGCGAGATGCTCGACACCGGGTTCGAGTCCGAAGACCACCGCCGGTTCCGCGCGAACCGCTCGCTGCGGGACGTCGAGCCGGAGGTCGACCTGTACATCCGGGAGCTCACCGGTCGCGAGGCGGCGCCGTGAGCCGGCGGGCCCACGGCCAGGTGCGCCAGAGCCAGGTGATCACCACCTACGGTCCCGGCGCGCTCATCGACCTGCCGCGGCACGCGGCGATCGTCGGCGGCCTCGACACGTGGCCGAAAGACCTCGACGAGGTGGACGAGCCGCGGCTGGCGCGCAAGCTCCGGAGCCTCACCGGCGTGCCGGCGCCCCGGCTCCGTGCGCCGCCGGCGCGCCCGAACGAGCCCTGGGCCGCCCCGCGGGGCATCGGCGCATGGCGCTTCCCGGCGTGGTTCGTCGTGCAGGAGGAGGTCGGCGCGGGGACGGGCGGCGAGCCGCGCGACCGCTCCCGCCGCCTGGTGCACCACAGGGCCCTGGACGAGAAGGGGCGCTTCGAGCAATTGCAGGTCGTGCCCACCCGCTTCGTGTGCGCCTGCCCCCGCGGGCACGTCGACGATCTCGACTGGCGGGGGTTCGTCCACGGCGCCGGCGCCTCCTGCCGGCGGCAGCTCTGGCTGGACGAGCGGGGCACGACGGGTGACCTGGCGGACCTCGTCGTGCGCTGCGCGTGCGGCGCGTCGCGGCGGCTCTACGAGGCGGCCGAGATCGGCGAGAACCCGCTCGGGACCTGCCGGGGCGCCCGCCCCTGGCTGGGCCGCAACACGAACGAGGACTGCAACCAGCCGGGTCGCCTGCTGATCCGCACGGCGTCGAACGCCTGGTTCCCGCAGGTCGTCAGCGTGCTGTCGTTGCCGGACCGCGGCGGGGCGGTCGACGCCGCCGTCGCCGCGCACTGGGACGACCTGCAGATCGTGGACGCCGCCGCCGCCCTCGCCTTCATCAAGAGGAAGCCGGCGGTCGCCGCGGCGCTCGAGCCGTTCGCCGACCACGAGGTCCTGGACGCCATCGACGCCCGGCGCAGCGGGCCGGGCGGCGACCGGCCGGTCAAGCAGGTGGAGCTCGACGCGCTGCTCGACGTGCCGGAGGGGTTCGGCGGCGATGCGCCCGTCGATGGCGGCTTCCACGCCCGCCGCCTGCCCGACCGGGCGTGGCGCCGTTCCGGGCGCAGCAGCGGGATCGCCTCCGTCATCCAGCTCCACCGGCTGCGCGAGGTGCAGGCTCTCGTCGGGTTCACCCGCTTCGAAGCGGTGACGCCGGACATTCACGGCGAGTACGAGGGGGATGCCGAGCGGGCGGCCATCGCGCTCGACCCCGAGTGGTTCCCCGCCGTCGAGAACCGCGGCGAGGGCGTGTTCGTGCAGTTGCGCACCGAGGCGGTCGACGCGTGGCGGCAGCGGCCGGCGGTCAAGCAGCGGATCGCCGATCTCGCTCGCGGGCACGACGCCTGGACCGCGCGCCGCAAGCCGCCGCGCGGTCGTTCGCCGCGCCCGTTTCCGGGCGGACCGTACGTCCTGCTGCACACGCTGTCACACCTGCTGATCCAGTCGCTGGCGCTGCGCTGCGGCTATCCGGCCAGCGCCATCCGCGAGCGGATCTACGCCGAGTCCGGGCCGTCGGGCGAGCGCTTCGGCATCCTGCTCTACACCGGGACGCCCGATGCCGAGGGCACGCTCGGCGGGCTGGTGCAACAGGCCCGGCGCCTCGAGCACCACCTGGCGGATGCGCTGCGCGGGGGAGCGCTCTGCTCCCATGACCCCATCTGCGCCCGGCACGCGCCGGGGGAGAGCCTGGAGCAGCGCTGGCTGCACGGCGCCGCGTGCCACGGCTGCACGCTCATCGCCGAGACATCGTGCGAGATGCGCAACGACTACCTGGACCGGGCGCTCGTGGTGCCGGTGCTCGGTCTCGATGACGCGGCGTTCTTTCCGTCGTCGGAGTAGGCTGCCATCCTCGGCTGGCGAGTCGAGCCGGGGAGCCTCGCGTTGTTCCCGCCAGCTGCCTTCCCGGCGCGCCCGGTCGAGCGGTGGGAGGCTGGCCGCTGCGGTTTCCCGAACGCCTGTCTTCTCGGCGTGCCCGGTCGAGCGGGAGACGCGCCGTCGGCGCCGGGCCGCGTTCCCCGGCGCGGGGGCGATTGCTTCGGGAGCGGCGGGCCCGTCTGCTACACTGATGGAACCACACGTGACGCGCGAGGCGCCGGTGCGCCGCGCGCCAGGTTCCTGACCGCCCGCCAGCAGCGCCGGCGCCTGTCCCGACACGGTGGGGCGCCGGCGAGACCCTGCGCGAATGTGCGCCCGGGACACCGGTGGGACCGGTCGGGCCCCGATCCAGAAGGAGAGCATTGGATGGCTCACGAGCTGCCGCCGCTGCCGTACGAGTACGATGCCCTGGAGCCGCACATCGACGAACAGACGATGCGCATCCACCATACGAAGCACCACCAGACCTACGTGACCAAGCTGAACGGCGCGCTCGACGGGCATCCGGAGCTGGCCGGCAGGAGCGTGGACGCGCTCATCGCGGATCTCGACAGCGTGCCGGAGGCGATCCGTACCGCGGTCCGCAACAACGGCGGCGGACACTCGAACCACACACTGTTCTGGCAGGTGATGGGTCCGAACGGCGGCGGCGCGCCGACCGGCGACGTGGCCAACGCCATCGACGCGGCGTTCGGCTCGTTCGACACGTTCCGGGAGCGCTTCGCCGCGGCCGGGGCCGGCCGGTTCGGCAGCGGCTGGGTCTGGCTGATCGACGACGGGGGGAAGCTCGTCATCGAGAGCACGCCCAACCAGGACAGCCCGGTCATGGACGGCCGCAAGGCCGTCCTCGGCCTCGACGTCTGGGAGCACGCCTACTACCTGAAGTACCAGAACCGGCGGCCGGACTACATCTCGGCCTGGTTCCACACCATCAACTGGGACGAGGTGAACCGGCGGCTCGGGTAGGTCCGCGGCGTCCGCGCGCGTCGCGGCGCACTTGCTGTCCTCCGGGGTCGGCGTCGGGGAGGGCATCCTCGCTCGCGCCGGGCGCGCATGCCGCATCGGGGGGCCGTGCCCGGCGCCCACGGTAGCGGCAACCGGGCGCGGGCGCGGTGTGGTTGCGGCGAACCGCATCTGCAACGCGGGCAGGTTGCGCAGCGTCCGGTGGACCGGTGACCGGCGGCGTCCGATGCGCGGAGCGACAGGGGAGGTCCCGTCACAGATGTCTTCGGTGCTCTTCCTGTTCCTCGCCCACCTCGCGGTCGGGATCGCGGCGTCGCTGCTGCTGGTGGGGCAGGCGGCGGGCGTCAAGTTCTTCCGCTTCAACGCCGGGCTGGCCGCCATCCTGCTGCTGATTGCCCTGGCGTTTCGGCCGGAGCCGCCGGCCGGCGCACCGGCGGCCGGCCCCGGATTCGCCGCCCTGTTGACCGCGACCGGCGCCCTGCTCGTCTACTGGGCGACGGTCGGCCGCGCCCTCGCCAGCCTGCGTCCGGTGCTGCTGTGGACGGCGGTTCTGGCCGGTGGAGGTGCGCTGGTGACGCAGGCGGCGAGCTGGTCCGTCGTCGAGGCGGGGCCGTCCGGGTGGCTGACCGCGGCGAGTTTCCTCTCGTCGGCGGCCCTGCTCGGGGGAAGCTGCACGGCGATGATCCTGGGCCACTGGTACCTGGTGCTGCCGTCGATGGACGTGTCGCTGTTGCAGCGGCTCGTGAAGTTCCACATCGCATCGACCGCGGTGCGGATTGTGGTCGTCGCCGCGGTCATCGCGGTCGCCCTCGCCACCTGGCGGGCGCCGTCTGGGGCCGGGTTCGACCGCTACATGGTGTCGGTCGAAGGCGTCTTCCTCTGGCAGCGGGTGCTCTTCGGCCTGCTCGGGCCGGCCGTCCTCTCGTACCTGACCTGGGAGACGGCCAAGATCCGCTCCACGCAGTCGGCCACCGGCATCCTCTACGTCGACTTCTTCACGGTGATCGTCGGCGAGGTGCTCGCGAAGTACCTGCTGATCTCGCAACGGGTGCCGCTGTGAAGCTGACCCTCATCTGCCCCGCGTGCGCAAGCCGCCTGCCCGTCGAGGCGGCCGAGGCGCCGACGGCCGTCCGCTGCGGCGGCTGCGACCGCGCGATCGCGCTCGCGGTGAGCGACAAGGTGCGCGCCGGTGAGGAGGTCGATGTCTGCCCGGTCTGCGAGGGGGGCGACGTCTACATCCGCAAGGATTTCGATCCGCAGCTCGGCCTGGCCGTGATCATCACCGGCGCGCTCGTCAGCGCCGGCTTCTACTGGTACGGGCTGGACCTGGTGGCTTACGGTGTGCTGGGCGGCGCCGCGCTGCTCGATCTCGTCGTCTACGGCCGGCTGCGGGACCTGTCGGTCTGTTACCGCTGCCACACCGAGTTCCGCGGCGACTACCGGCGGACCGGCGAGGTCTTCGACCTGCATACGGCGGACGTGCTGGAGCTGGAGTGGGCGCGGCGCATGGGTCGGCGGTGAGAGCGGGCGGATTCGGCGCGGCGATCACGTTCGGCGCCGCCCGCCCCGGCGCTCGCGGCGGCCCGGCGTGCTACTCTTGCCGGTGAGGGAGGCCGGCTCGCCGAACGCGATCGTGGGCGATCAGGACGAATGGAGAAGGACGACGCGCCGCACGGTTCATCCACGTCGGTCCCCGCCGCTGTCACGCGATCGTCAGCGCCGCAGGCGCGCCTGAGCCGGGACACCCGGATCCTCTTCGGCACCCTGGTCGTCGGGTTCATGGGGGTGATCGTCACCCTGGTCGTCGGGCTGTACAGCGAGACCCGCGCCGACCGGCGCGCCGACAGCGTCAGCATGACCGCCGACCTGCGGGCCCGTTTCGAGGAAGCCGCCCGGGACCGCGTTGCCATCCGGAACGAGATCCGCGAGGGCATCGCCGCCCTCCGGGAAGAGGGCGCCCGGGATCGCGCGGAGATGCGCGCGAGCATCGACGCGCTTCGTGAGACGATGCAGGCTGGTTTCGATGAGGCTGCTCGTGACCGCGCCGCGATCCGCGAGGAGGCTGCTCGTGACCGCGCTGCGATCCGCGAGGAGATGCAGGCTGGTTTCGATGAGGCTGCTCGCGACCGCGCTGCGATCCGCGAGGAGATGCAGGCTGGTTTCGATGAGGCTGCTCGCGACCGCGCTGCGATCCGCGAGGAGATGCAGGCTGGTTTTGATGAGGCTGCTCGTGACCGCGCCGCCATCCGTGAGGAGGCTGCTCGTGACCGCGCTGCGATCCGCGAGGAGGCTGCTCGTGACCGCGCCGCGATCCGCGAGGAGGCTGCTCGTGACCGCGCTGCGATCCGCGAGACGATGGAGGCCGGTTTCGAGGAGGCTGCTGGCGACCGCGCCGCCATTCGCGCGACTGTGCGCGACGGGATCGATGAGGTCAACCGCACGCTCCTGCTTGCGGCGTTGTGCCTGACCGATGTCGTGCGGCATGAGGCGGACGAGGCCGGCGCGTCTCTCTCGTCGGCGAGCTGTGACCGCCTCGAAAGCCGGGCCGACGGCGCGCCGTGACGTCGCCGGCCGGCTGACGCTGCCCGCGCAGCGGGCCCTGGGCTGACGGGATCCGCCTGCGGCAGCACGGCGTCAGAACAGCGTGACCTCCACCGGCTCGCCCTCCTCCACCGCATCGACCCCCATCGGGATCTCGACGTAGCCGTCCGCCTGCGACATGCTGGTGATGTCGCCCGAGGCCTTGAACGCGCCGACCGCGGCGCCGTCGACCACCCGCACCGAGTAGAACTGGTGCCGCCCGCCGACCGAGGCGAAACGGTGCGCCGCCGGTGCGGTCACGGTCCGCGGCCGGTGCGCCGGCAGGCGGGCCATGCGCCGCAGCAGCGGGACGAGCAGCAGGTAGGCGTTCGACAGGCAGGAGGTCGGGTAGCCCGGCATGCCGAGCACCGGCGTCGCGCCGATGTGGCCGAAGGCGGTCGGCTTGCCCGGCTTGACCGCGATGCCATGGAACGCCACGTCGCCTTTCTGGCGGAGGACGTCGCGGGTGAGGTCGCGTTCGCCGACGGAGCTGCCGCCGGAGAACACCAGGATGTCCGTCCCGTGCGCGATGATGGCGTCGACCGCGGCGCCGAGCGCCTCGATCGAGTCGCCCGTGATCGGGTGGGCAGCGGCGGTTCCGCCGTGCGCGGCGATGACCGCGCCGAGGGTGAAGCGGTTGATGTCGTAGATCTGGCCGGGAGCGAGAGGTTGCCCCGGTTCGACGATCTCGTCCCCGGTGGAGACGATGGCGACCCGCGGCCGGTCGTAGACTTCGACGTCGGCGAGGCCCAGGGCCGCGATGGAACCGACGCGGCTGGGGGTCAGGACGTCGCCGGGGCGCAGGACCGTGTGGCCCGCACCGATGTCGGCTCCTCGCCGGCCAATATGCTGCCGGGCGCGCGCCGAGGTGAAGACCTCGACCTCGTCGCCGCGGCGGTCCGTCTGCTCGACCATCACCACCGCGTCGGTGCCTTCGGGAAGCGGCGCTCCGGTCGCGATCTGGAGGCATTCCCCGCGGCCGACGGCACGGGCCGGGACTTCCCCGGTATGGACCGTGCCGATGCAGCGCAACCGGACCGGCGCCTGCGGACTCGCGGCCGAGGTGTCGGCCGCGACCACCGCGTAGCCGTCCATCGCAGCGCGGTCGAACGGCGGCACGTCGCGGGTTGCCACTATGCCGGCGGCCAGCACCCGGCCGTTCGCCTCGCCCAGACCGACCCGCGTCGTGCGCTCGAGCGGACGGGAGGCGTCGCTGACGATCCGCAGCGCCTCTTCGATCGGGATTGTCTCCCGGAAGGGCCGCATCCTGGTGCCGCGGCCGTCGCCGGTCACCGGCGCGCCTCGCGGATCATGTGGCCGATCTCCGGCAGTATCAGCTTCGTCATCGCCAGCCGCACCGCATTCTCCGAGCCGGGCAGGCTGATGACGATGGTGCCGCCGGCCAGGCCGGCGCAGGCGCGGCTGAGCATCGCGGCCGGTCCGATCTCCTGGTAACTCAGGGCCCGGAACAGTTCGCCGAAGCCGTCGATCCGCTTGTCGAGGAGGGTGGAGACCACTTCGTAGGTGCCGTCGCGCCGCGTGATGCCGGTGCCGCCGGTGGTGATGACGACATCGACGTCCGGGGTCTCGATGCCGGCCAGCAACGCGCCGCGCACCTGCTCGGGATCGTCCGGCACGATGGTCCTGCCGGCGACCTCGTGTTCCCGGTCCGAGAGCAGCTCCACGATGGCGCTGCCGCCGCGATCGGTGTCCACCGTCCGCGTGTCGCTCACCGTGACGACGTGGCAGCGCGCCGTCTTCGGGGCCGCGGCGCGGTGGGCGATGTGGCTCATGCGGGCGATTATAGCGACGGCGGTGGTCCGGTGACGCACCGACGCTCGTGCGCATGGCGCGGTGAACGGGGCCGCGGGTTGCACCGCCAGGCCGGAGTTTCTACCATCCTGGCATGCGGTCCAGGCGCACGCGGATTCTGTGGCGGTGGTCGCCGGCGGCTGTCGTCGTGCTCCTGCTCGAAACCCTGGGCCTCGCAGGCCTGCCGGCCCAGGACGATCTCGACCCGGCCGCGCGGCGCTGGGTGCAGGAGACACTCGACCGGCTGACCGTCGACGAGAAGGTCGGCCAGCTCGTCACGCCCACTTTCCGTTCCGAGTACACCAGCAGTGACAGTGCCGTCCACGACGACCTGATGGCACTGGTGCGCGAGCACCATGTCGGCGGAGTACACGTATTCGGTGCGCGCCGGGCGAGGCCGGATGTTCTCCTGAACCCGACGTATTCGCGGACGGCGCTCGGCCAGCCGCTGGCTGCGGCGTCGCTCCTCAACCGCCTGCAGGCCGCGACGGAAATCCCCCTGCTGGTTACCGCCGATTTCGAGACCGGAGTCGGGTTCCGGATGGCCGGGGCCACGAACTTCCCGCGCGCCATGGCGTTCGGCGCCGCGGGCGACCCCCGTCTCGCGTTCGAGGCCGGCCGCGTCACCGCGGTCGAGGCGCGCGCGATCGGCGTCCACGTCAACTTCGCCCCGGTGGTCGACGTCAACAACAACCCGCGCAACCCGGTGATCAACACCCGGTCGTTCGGCGAGGACCCGCTGACCGTCGGCCGGCTGGCCGCGGCCTGGGTCGAGGGACTGGTCGCCGGCGGCATGATCGCGGTGGTGAAGCACTTCCCGGGCCACGGCGACACCGACGTCGACTCGCACCTCGCGCTACCGGTCATCCGGCACCCGCGCGAGCGCCTGGAGGCGATCGAGCTGCCGCCGTTCCGGGCCGGCATCGCCGCCGGGGCGGGCGGAGTGATGACGGCCCATGTCGCGCTGCCGGCTCTCGACCCGCTCGCCCGTGCGCCGGCCACGTTCAGCGCGCCGATCGCGACCCGGCTGCTGCGGGACGAGATCGGCTTCGACGGCCTGGTCTTCACCGACTCGATGCGGATGCGCGCCATCACCCGCATGCTGCCGCCCGACACGGCGGCGGCGCGGGCGGTGGCCGCCGGGCACGACGTGATCCTGCATTCGCCGAACGACCGGGCCGCCCTCGCCGGCGTCCGGGCGGCGGTAGCGAACGGGACCATCGACCTGGCGCAGCTCGACCGGTCGGTGCGTCGCGTGCTGGAGGCGAAGGCTCGTCTCGGTCTCCACCGCCGCTCCCGCGTCGACCTCGACGCGCTGCCGGAGGTCGTCGGCACCCGGGCGCATCGTGCGGTCGCCCGCGAGGTGAGCGAGCGGTCCATCACTCTGATCCGTGATGCGACCGGGGACGTGCCGCTGCGCACGCCGCGCGACGGCCGCATCCTCTACCTGTCGGTCCTCGACTACCCGGCGGGCTGGGGCATCGGCGCGCCGAGCCGCTTCGTGATTCCCGAGCTCCGCAGCCGCTGGCCGGACGTGACGGCGATAGAGCTCTCGGACCGGACGCCGCCGTCCGATGTGGCGCTCGTGCGCGAGGTGGCCGGGCGCTACGACGCCGTGGTGGCCGGCGTCTTCGTACGCGCCGCCTCGTTCAGCGGGCGGATGGACCTGGACGAGGACCTGGTCGCGGGCCTGCAGGACCTGGCCGGGGACGCCGCGGCCCGGGATCAGCCCCTGGTCGTCTTCTTCTTCGGCAACCCCTATGTGATGCGCACGCTGCCCGATCTGCCGGCGGTGCTTCTCACCTACGACTACCGCGGCGTGTCCGAGGTCACCGCCGTGAAGGCTCTCGCCGGCGAGATCCCGATCCGCGGTCGGCTGCCGGTCACCCTCGGTGACGGGCTTCCGGCCGGGCACGGCCTGACGCGCTCGCGCGTGGTCCGTCGCTGATGCCGGCGGCCGGCCGCCGGGGGCCGCCGGCCGCCGGCGTTCCGGTGCTCCCGGGTCGGGTTATACTTGACGTTTCGGTCGCTGCACGAAGAAAGCGCCCTTAGCTCAGCTGGATAGAGCGTCTGGCTACGAACCAGGAGGCCGCAGGTTCGAATCCTGCAGGGCGCGCCACTCCACCTTTCCCATCCATCCGATCGGCCGTGAAGACATCCTCCGTGTCCTGATGCCCTCCGGACGGCCAAGCCTGAGTATCTGAAACCCGGACGGACACCAATCCGAACCGCGCAACGTATCCGGAATCATGTGTCGCCAGTTCGATTCCTGGCCCTCGGCACCACCTCCACACGACACCGGCCTGGCGACATGCTTGTCGGCGGCGGGCCGATCGAGGCCGGACTACGGCAGCAGCAGCGCCCCGAGCGCCGCGGTCGCGGCCAGTTGCCACCAGAGCCGGGTCCGCTCGTCCAGCAGCAGCGTCGCAGCGCCCAGCACGACGGCGGCGGCGAGCAGGAAGTACCAGTGGAGGTCGGTGAACGACTCCTGCCGCTGCACCACGCCGCGGGCCGAACGCTGCGCGTCGGAGAGGATGCGCAGCGCGACCACGTGGTCCGGCTCGGATCCCAGCTCGAAGTAACGCCCGCCGCCCGCCTGCGCGATGGCCCGCAGGGAGCGCCGGTCGAGCACCGAGTGGATGGGCGGCTCCGGCTCCTGGTAGCGCCGCGGCGGGAGCTGCGGGATGAAGCCGCCGCCGGTCGTGCCGACCCCGATGACATGGACGCGGATGTTGCGATCCTGCGCCAGCTTCAGGGCGCGGGCCACCTCCCCGCTCCAGGCCTGCCCGTCGGAGAGCACGACGAAGGCCCGCGCGCCGAGCCGCGGGCCGTACAGCTCCTCGTCCTTGTCGACCATCCGAACGCCCCAGGCGATGCCGTCCTCGATGTTGGTGTTCCAACTGGTGTCATCCCGCAGACGGAACGGCGGCTCGTCGGCGAGGTGGTCCAGGAAGAAGAAGAGCGCGTTCGGATCGCTCGTCAGCCGTACCTGGGGCGCCGCGCGGTGGGCGAACAGCGCCAGCGCCACCCGTTCCCGGCGCCAGCCGAGCACGTCGGCGAAGGTGCGGATCCAGGCCACCGAACGCTGCCAGCGGTCGGGGGCCACGTCGGCGACCCGCATCGACGTCGACCCGTCCTGCAGGACCACGAAGTCGACACCGGCCGTCTCGGTCACCGACACCAGCGCCTGGGGCCGGGCGAGCGCCACGATCACGAGCGCGGCGGCAACCGTGACGGCGAGCCAGTACGCCAGACCGCCCACGAGGCGGTGACGCTCGCGCACCGGCGCGGTCCGCGACGCCAGCAGCCGCCGCACGTCACGGCGGCGCCGCGCGATCTGCCGGACCCAGACCGGAAACAGCAGCGCCGGCCCGACCAGCAGCCACAGCAGCAACGGTTCGACGAAACGTACGGGCGGCATCCCTCTCGCTCCGGCCCGGGCCGCCGTCAGCCCCGTCTGCGGATGCGTTCTCCGCCGCCGAGGGTCGGCGACTCGTCCATCTCCGGATCCACGTCGCGCTGCACGGGCACGTAGATCTCGATCTCCTCCAGCTCGCCGTCCTCCGGCGCCTCTCCCTCGCGGCCGTGCCGGCTGCGCCGGGGCGCAGGCATTTCCGCTCCCGACGCGAGGTCCGCTCGAAGCCGGAGGAGGTACTCGTAGTTGTAGGCGGCGTCGAGATGGCCCGGGCTCTCCTGCAGCACGCCCAGGTAGACGTCGATGGCGCCGTCGAGGGCGCGCAGCACCTGCTCGCGGTCCGCGTCCGGATCGAGCGCGGCGCGGGCCGCCGCGTTGGCCAGAACGAACTGCAGCGGCAGATTGCCGGTGACGTCGGGCGAGGACGCGCCGGCGTAGTCCGCCAGCAGCCCCGCGTAGTCTCCCCGCCAGTAGCGCAGCGCGGCCCGGCGCGTCTCCAGCTCGGCGCGACTGCCCCCGAACACCCAGGGCACGGCCCCGGCAACGTCCAGGGAACGCTCCAGCGCCGTGTAGGCCGCCTCGGCATCGTCGAAGGCGAACGTGGCGATCTGCTGCTCGGCCTGCGCCACGCGCCGATCGAGACGGCCGGCCGCCGCGACCGCGGCCGCGAGCCCGCCGAGGATCAGGGCCATGACCAGGTACTGGAATGCCGCCTTCATCAGGGGAACCTCCGGAAATGCCTGACGCCCAGCGTCAGGGCGGCGGCGGTCAGCCACAGCAGTACCGCGGCCAGCGCGAACGGGCCGAAGCGCGGCTCGTGGGCCGTGTAGCGCCGCACGCGGATGCGGCCCTCGGCCAGCTCGTCGATCTCGTGCATGGCGGCCAGGATCGCGTCCTCGTTGGCCGCCGGAAAGAACCTGCCGCCCGTCCGCTCGACGGCCGACTTCCATTGCTGGTCCGAGATGACCTCGCCGAGCGCCTGGTCGTAGGCCGTCCGGATGAAGTAGACCGGGATCCCGTTGTCGGCCGCCTCCTGCATGATCTCGTCCAGCGTCAGGTCCTCGAACCGGGCGTGGGTGTCCTGCCCGTCGCTGAAGATCACCATCAGGTTGCCCGCCGCGCCGAGGAAATCGAACGTCCGGAAGAGCTGCACGCCGCGGCTGATGGCATTCATCACCAGCGTGCCGTGGTCCGGAAAGCGGCGGTACTCCTCCGGCGTGCCGATGAGACTGATGCTGAGCAGGATGTTCTCGTAGTCGCTGGTGAACGGGGTGACGATATAGGCCTCGTTGCCGAACTGCACCAGTGACGTCAGGTCGTGGTACGGCCCCTCCATGCGCCGCCGGACGAAGTACTCGGCGGCCGCCACGTTGGCGAGGAAGGTGTTCCCGGCCTCCAGTCGTCGGGTGGCGAAGGCGGTGTTCATGCTGAGCGACGCGTCGATCAGAATCGCGATGCGATGACCCGGATAGGTTTCCTCCTCCTGCACGAGCGCCGTGTGCGGGTCGGCCAGGGCCACGAGGAAGAAGGCGAACCCGGCCAGGAAGAGCGCGAACGCGACATGCCGGACCGGCGCCAGGTGCGCCCGCGGGGCGAGACGGCGAGCCGGCAGCGCCGGCAGCACGAGGCTCGCGGCGCCGGGCGGGCGCGGTCGCGCGATGCGCCACAGCAACATCCCGAGCGCGACCACGGCGAGCCCGCCGGCCACGACGACCGCGGCGTCGCGCTGGAGCAGGGCCAGGCTCTCGCCGCCGGGCAACCGGAGCTCGGCCAGCGTCCCGGCGACCCGCGCAAGCACCGTGCTCAGAGTCTCCATCGGTTCGCGGCCCACTCCTCGACAACTATCCGCGCGATCCTGTCACGCATCCGCCGTGCTCAGGGTCTCCATCGGTTCGCGGCCCACTCCCTCCAGCCCTCGCGCAGGCGCCGCCAGCGGCGGACCGGCTCGAACAACTCCACCTGCAGCGACTGCAGCACCGCGATTCCCGCATCGAGGTCCGTCGCCCGGTCGCTCGCCGGCGCCCCGGTCGCCGAGCCGTACCGCTGCTTCGCAAAGCCGGCCAGCCCCGCACGCAGCGCATCGACGGCGGACGCACCTGCCGCAGACCCGGTGCCGACGCGCGGCAGCTCCCGGTCGACGTCCCGCACGGTGAGCGCCGACGACACCAGGACCGTCTCGCGGCCGAACAGTCCCGTCCGCACGGGCAGACGGCCTTCCGAATCGACCGGCGCGGCATCGGGCGTCGAGCCGCTCGCATGCTGGGCCACGGACCTGCCGATCGCGAGCGCCGCGGCAATGCGCAGGGCGGCCAGCGCCCGCGCCACCAGGTCGCCGGTCCAGCCATCCGCGACCGCCGCCTCCCGTACCGCCCGCAGCTCGCCGAGCGCCGTCCGCGCGACCCGCCAGGCGGGCACCCCGTCGTCGCGCGCTGCCGCCGCGCCACTCCATTCCCGCCGCGCCCGGACCACGCCCAGCAGCAGCACCCCGGCGGCCAGCACCCCGATCGCGGTGGCCGCGATGCCGGTCAGGTTCGCCCGAAACAGCCGCGCCTCGACGTCACCGAACGTCTCGCCGTGCAGCTCCCGGATATCGATCGCCGCGGCGGGCACGAGCGACAGCACGCGGATCGACTCGGGCGGCAGTACGTACGCGAGCTCGCGACCCTCGTTGACGGCGCCCGCGTCGAGCGACCGCTCGATCCGGTAGCGCAGTTCCAGCGGCGGCAGCTCCACGTCGAGGCCGAAGTGGTCCTCCCCGATGATCCGCAGCGCGTAGCGGTACTGGAAGAAGCGCCGCGGGCCGCGCACCACGTCGTCGTACCGCTCGCCGTCGAGCACCTCGAACGGCGACACCCCGAGCGTCTCCGGCTCGAGCCACGCCAGGTCGGGGACCACGCGGGCCGTGTCGGTGTCGACCACGGCGCAGGTCAACACCATGTCGAAGCGCTCGCCGACATGGACCGCATGGCTCGCCATCCGCCGCCAGCACTGCATCGCCTCCACGGCCACCATATCCGGCCCCGGCTGGGCGGCGGCGGGTGCGGCCCACGAGGCGGCGACCAGCACCAGGCTTCCCGCCAGGCGCCCGGTTCGAAGCCTCCCGAGCCGGGAGAAACCGGCGCCGTTGCCATGCGGGACGCATCCAGTGCCTGCGCCGGCGCCTTCTGCCCCGCGGCGCCGGGAGGAACCGGCGCCGTCGCCATGGGCTTTCGGGTGCACGTGGTGAGACACCGCGCGCGCGGCGCCTCCCGCCCTCCATCGCTTCGCCAACACGCCGTCTCTCCCGTGCAGGACGATCCTCGCCTGCGGCTCCGTTTCCGTCATCGCCTTCGGTCCCGTCGCCGCCCCACCCGGTCCGGCCGGCGGGCTAGCGCTTCCGCAGCCGCCGGTCCGCCAGGAACTCGACCACCTGGTGGTGGAACCGTTCGGCGTCGCCCCCCAGCCGCAGCACCTCCAGGCCAAGGCCGGTCGCGCACGCCTCCACCTCGTCCTGCCATGCCGCCACCCGCTCCCCGAGCCGGCGCACGTCGTCGACCGACAGCAGCCTCGTCTCACCGGTCTCGACATCGCAGCCCTCCACCCAGCCCGCCGACAGCGGCGGCAGATCGAAGGCGTGGCGGCTGTCTATCAGTACGACGAACACGTCGTGGAGCGCGTTCAGCGCGAGCAGATCGTCGAGCAGCGGCTCCGTGTCCTCGAACAGGAAGTCCGACACCACCGGCACCATCGACGGCTTGCGCAGCAGGCCGGGAAAGCTCTCATCGACCCGCCGCGGCGCGTGCGCCGAGCGCTCCAGCACCAGGTCCTGATACGCCTCCAGGCAGTGAATCGCGTGGTTGCGGCCGACCTGCGGCCGGACGACCAGGCGCCGCGACCGCGCGTCGAACGTGATCAGGCCCACCATATCCTGGAAGAAGGCCCCGGCCAGGGCCAGGGTCGCAACCGTCCGCGCGATGTCGGTGGCGATCGGCGCTCCCGCGGCCCCGCAGCGCGTCGAGAGCGACGTGTCGGCCACGATGACCAGGCGCGCCGTGCTCTGCTGCTCGAACTCGCGCGTCACCAGCGGACTGAAGTTGGTCAGCGTCGACTGCGGCCAGTCGATCGACGTCAGCCGGTCGCCCGGCTGCCAGTCGCGCAGGCCCGCGAACTCGAACCCCGTACCCTGGAAGACGCTGGGGTGCGCGCCCGCCATGTACTCGCGCATGCGCCGCACGATGACCAGCTCGATGTCGCGGACCTCGGTCCAGCTCACGAGCTCGTCGCCGGCGCGGACGGTCACGGGATCGGCACCTGCTCGATGATCTCGTCGATGACCGCGTCGACCGAGACTCCCTGGCTGGCCGCGTGGGGTGCCAGCCAGATGCGGTGGCCGAGCACGTACCCGGCCAGGTCCTGCACGTCCTCCGGATAGACCTCGGCCCGCCCCCGCGCGAGCAGCGCCCACACCTTCACCAGCCGTCCCCAGCAGATGGTCGCACGCGGCGAACCGCCCAGATCCACGTAGCGCTCCACCAGCCCGGACGGCGACCGCCGCAGCCAGTCGGTCTCCTCGTCGTAGGGCCGCGACGCAGCGACCAGCCGCTGGATGTACTGTGCGATGGCGTCGTGCAGAAAGACCCGCTCGGTGATGGCCGACCGCAGCTCGACCACCCGCTCCTTCGACATCAGCGCGTCGAGCGACACCTGCCTGAAGTCGAAGCCGACGAGCCGCTGCTCCTCCTCCGGCGGCAGGTATCCGATGTTCACCAGGATCGCGAAGCGGTCGGTCGCCGCCTCCGACAGCGGGAAGGTTCCCTGCCCCAGTTCGATGGGGTTCATCGTGGCGATGGCGAAGCTGAACGACGGCAGCCGGCAGGTGTCCTTGCCGACGGTCACGGTGCGGTCCTGCAGCCCCTCCAGAAAGGCACTCTGCGACTTGAGCGGAATGCGGTTGATCTCGTCCAGCAGGATCACTTCGGCCGAGGCCAGCGGGCCGAACTCGGTGATGAACTGCCCCGTCGCCGGGTTGATCATCTGGAAGCCGACCACCTCGGTCGGCTGCAGATCCGCCCGCCCCTGCAGGCGGGCGAACTTCGCCCCGCTGATCGCCGCGAGGATCACCCCGAAGAACGTCTTGCCCACCCCCGGCACGCCCCGCAGCAGCAGGTTGCCGGCATTGACCTGCCGGTTCTCCTCGGCGTCGTAGGTGGTGGGGATCTCGGACAGCAGGACGGTGTTGGCCAGCACCTTCTCGCGCTCGTAGCCGACGAGCGCCTTGGACCCCTCGGCGACGATTGCAGCGTGGAAGTCGATGGCCTCCTGCAGGTCCGCATGCATGTTACTGCGTCGATCCTAGCCCGGAAACCGTCGTCTGCGGCGCCGCTTCCCGCTCAACCGGGCCTCTCCAGGAGCCTGCACCGACGCCACGGCACAGCCTCCCGGCCCGGACGTCGTCGCCGGCGGCGTGGTGAGTTTGCTGGACGTGCAATGCCGCTGCACCGTGTATAATTTCCCGCTCGGCGCTCCGAGACAGTCCCCATCGTCCAGAGGCCTAGGATCCAGCCCTTTCAAGGCTGAGACACGGGTTCGAATCCCGTTGGGGACGCCATCCCTGCCCCCCGGTTGGACGTTCCACAAGTACTGCAAACTACTACAGGCAGACGGTTCGGCTCCGCCGCTTGCGGCGAGATGAGGCCGTACAGCGACGGGGACCTGCTCGTGTCACCCGACGCCGCAGCTTGCGTTGTCGAGCGATTCCAGCAACCGTGTCGGGGCTACGCCCCGGCCGCGAGAAACGCCAGTGCCCGGCGGGCGGCTTCCCGCTCGGCTTCCTTCTTGCTCTGCCCCGACCCGGTCGCCACGACTCGATCACCGACGAGCACCTCCACCGAGAACTCCTTCCGGTGGTCCGGCCCGGCAGTGCTCACCAGGCGGTATTCCGGCAGCGGATGGGCCTGTGCCTGGAGCCATTCCTGCAGCGCCGACTTGTGATCCCGCGTGCCGGCCGACACGCCGTCCCGCCGCAGCCGCTCGAGCAGCGGCCGAAACGCCCGTTCCAGGAACGCGACGGCCGCCTCGTAGCCCCCATCGAGATAGATCGCTCCCACCACCGCTTCGAACGCATCCGCAATCAGCGACGGCTTCCGGCGGCCGCCGGTCTTCTCCTCGCCGCGGCCGAGCAGCAGATGGTCACCGAGCCGCAACCCGTCACCGAGCCCCGCGAGAGTGGCGGCCGACACCAGTTGTGCGCGCGCCTTCGACTTCCACCCCTCGTCGCAGTCCGGGAACTCGCGGAACAGGCGGTCAGCAGTCACCAGTCCGAGCACGGCGTCGCCGAGAAACTCCAGCGATTCGTTGTCTTCCACCACGCCGGAGTCGTCTTCGTGGGCGCGCGAACGGTGTGTCAGCGCACGCTCGATCAGGCCGCGGTCGGAGAACGCGTAGCCCAGGCGCTCCTCGAGCACCGACCGTGCGTCCCGCCCCCCATCGCCGCCGGCCTGCGCCGCGGCCCGGTAGTCGCCGAGCAGACGCGTCGCAGCGGCCTCTTCCTCCGCACGGACCGATACTCGCACCTCTCCGAGCCCGTCTATCGTCAGCGGCAACACCGCATGTGGGAAGTCCGACGAGATGAGGGCGCGTATGCCATGCGTCTCGAGCAGGGCCCGGGCGACGTTCGCCTCCACGTCCGATTGCGTGCGCAGCACCACCGCCAGGGCAGTCACGCCCGCGCTCCGGGGCTTGCCGCCGCGGCCGCGGACTCGCGCCGGACGCCGGACCGCTCCTCCGCGTCGATGCGCAACAGCACCATCGTCATGTCGTCGTGCTGATCGGCTGTCCCCACGAAGGCGTCGACGTCATGCAGGATGCGCTCGTGCAGCGTCTCCGAGGAACTCGGCGCATCGTCCTCCAACAGGCGCACGAGCCTGTCCTCACCGAACAGATCGTCCGCTTCGTTCATCGCCTCGGTCACCCCGTCGGTGAACAGCACCGCAACGTCGCCCGGCTGCAGCAGGAGATGATGCTCCTCCAGCAATTCGGCGAAATGCCGTTCGAAGCCATGCAGGCCGAGCACCAGGCCGTCGGGCGCCAGCATGCGCACCACGCGCCGCGCGCCGTTCTGCGAGGCGTAGATCAGCGGCGTATGCCCGGCCCGCGCGTAGGTCAGCGTCCCGGCGTCGAGATCCACCACGGCGTACAGCATCGTGATGAAGCTTCGACTGTCGAGCGCCCCGGCCATTATGCGATTGGCCTCGATGAGAAGCTGCCGCGGCGATTCGTAGATGTAACCCAGGCTGAGCATGAGCCCCTTGAGCTCGGCCATGTACAGCGCCGCGGAGGTTCCCTTGCCCGAAACGTCGGCCACCAGCAGGCCCAGTCGGCGCTCTCCGAGCCGGATGAAGTCGTAGTAGTCGCCTCCGACCTCGCGCGCCGGCCGGCAGACCGCGGTCACCGACAGTCCCGGGACGGACGTGGGATCGCGGGGTAACAGCGACATCTGGATCTGGCGGGCAAGACGCAGTTCGTTCTCGAGGCGCCTCTTCTCGGCGGCCTGGTGCAACAGGCCCTCCACGCTGGCCGTCATCGCGTTGAACGACTCCGCCAGATCGCCCAACTGGTCCCCGGACGCCACCCTTATCCGCTGGGTGAAGTCGCCGCGCCGGATCCGGTCGGTGCCGACCGACAGAGCATGAATCGATCCCGTAATCGAACGCGCCAGGGCAAGACCCGTCACGAACGCCGCCAGCTCGATGACCAGAAACAGAACGCCGAGCGTCGCCAGCAGCACCAGGAAGAAATACCGGACGCTCAACTCGTCGGTCCCGACTCCGCCCCCGAAGAACTGTTCCGGGAACGCGGTCGCCGGAACCCGGATGAACAGGTTCCCGGCCTCCTCGGCGCCGGTCGCCCAGTCGACCGGATCCAGGAACACCACCCAGGCCAGTCCCTCTGCCGACGCGAGGCGGGACGGGTCCAGCGCGTCATCCGCCAGCGCGCCGACAGGCTCCAGCGCGACGCCGGTGGCGGTCTCGATGCGATCCTGCACGGCCGCATCCAGGGGCACGTCGATGACGACCGCGCCGCCCCCGGGCGGGTCCACCGGCACGACGGCGCGAATCGTGAGGGGCCACTGCGGCCCGACGGCAACGAGCCCGGCGAATTCCCGGCCCTGAACCCACGCGGGCACGCGATCGGGCCGCGGACCGTTGCTCCACGGCCCGACCGACGCCGCGATGCTTCCGGCAGTCCGGCCGATCACGACGGCCGACGCCGCCGGGTATCGGGAACGCATCGTTGTCTCCAGCGGATCGAGTGCCGAGAGGGCCTCGATACCGCTCGACCGCCGCGCTCCGATCGTGGCCGCGACCACCCGCACGTCGGCAACCACGCGATCCAGTTCCCGGCGCACGATCTCGGAGCTCGCAGAGAGCCCCGACATGGCGCCCGCCACCGTGAAGAACGCCACCACCAGCAGGACCGGCACGAATCCGATGAAGACGTACGAGAGGATCAGCTTGCGCCGGACGCGCCACAGCAGACGCCGCCGGAGCCGCGACACCGACCGCAGGAGCATGTGGCCGAGGCCGACGGCCAGTGCGAGCGACGCGATCACGTCCAGCCAGGCGAGCAGTGACGTGCCGCTCGTGACGACGGGAAGAAGGAGGATCTTCGTGGCCGCGCCGGCCAACAGGAAGCGTCCAGGCCACGACCGCGCCAGACGCAGAGGAATCGCTCGCCGCCGGTCTCGAGGCATCCGTGCTTTTCTGGAATCGTATCAGATGCCGCCTGCCCCCGACGGGCCGGCGTTCGGCTGTCCGTGCGCCGGCGGGTCCGGGCACGGGAGGGCGCTGACGCCCGTGGTCATCGGAGCCGCCGGCGACGATTGTCGGGTCAGGCTAGAATGTGGCGCGCACCCGTTCGGCGCACCGTTCCGTCGTCGACCGGTCTTCCATGCCGCACGGCTCCCCGACCCGCAGCGCCACCGCCCCGTCCCCGCAAGGAGGCTCGCTCGTCGTGCGCAGCGTTGCCGGGGGCGCATTCATGGGCCTCGCCAATCTGGTGCCGGGCATCTCCGGCGGCACGATGTTGCTGGCCGCCGGCGTCTACCCGCAGTTCATCAGCGCGGTTGCCGAGGTCACGACCTTCCGGTTCCGGGCACCGGTACTCCTGTTGCTGGCGTGCGTCGGTGGCGGCGCGGTCGGCGCCATCGCCGTCGGCGCCGGGACGATTGGATCGCTGCTCGATCGCTACCCGTCGGCCATGTACTGCCTGTTCATCGGCCTGACGCTCGGTGGCGTGCCGCTCCTGTGGCGGCTGCTGCGGCCCGCGGACCTCACGGTGGCCGGCAGTGCGGCCGTTGCCGTCGCTCTGATGGGACTGCTCACGACGAACGAGCCGGAGCGCGTCGGGGACGGCATACCGACCGGGGTCGCCGCGTACGCAATCCTCGTGGTTGCCGGGTTCTCCGGCGGCGCCGCCATGATCCTGCCGGGCGTCTCGGGCGCCTACCTGCTGCTCGTCCTGGGCCAGTACCGGCCAATCGTCGACGCCATCGCGGCCGCCGTCACGGGCGTGCGGGCCGGAGATGCGGCGGCCGTAGCGGACACCCTGGCGGTGCTGCTGCCGGTGGCGGTCGGCGTGGGACTGGGCGTGGTCGGCGTGAGCAATCTGGTCAGGCTGCTCCTTGCAAGGTACCGCCGCGCGACTCTCGGTTTCCTGCTCGGCCTCCTGCTCGGCTCGGTGATGGGGTTGTGGCCCTTCGCGGGCGTTCCGTCTCCCGCCCAGGCCGGCGCCGGCGCCGCGCTGGCCGTCGCGGGATTCGCCGTCTCCCGGGCGGTTTCGCGACTCGACCGCGACGGGTGAGCCGAGGTCGGCCTCACGCCTCCCGGGTCGATTCCGCAACCCACGCCACGTACGCAGGATTGCCATCGACGACCGACACCACGACGAGTTCCGGCACCTCGGCAGGATGCAACTGCCGCATCCGCTCACGGAGCCGATCGATGCGGTCCGCGGTCGTCTTGATCATCACGAGCTGCTCGTCGTCCTCCTCGATGGCTCCGCGCCAGCGATACACGGACCGGACCCGCGCGTGCGTCGTGACGCATGCCGCAAGGCGCTCCTCGACCAGCGTGCGCGCGAAGCCGGACACGTCGGCGCCCTCCGGCCATGTCGTCCAGGCAACCACGGTCGCGACAGGGTCGTTCGTCATCCGATCACGATACCGCAGACCCCGGCCGCATCCTGCGGTCCCTCCGTCTGGGTCGGCGTTCTCGCACCGGTCGCACATCGGCCGCGGCACCCGGATGGTTGACCGACCCGGACGGTTGACTGATCGGGAAAGTCATGCTACAGTGCCACTTGCTGAACTTGGCGCGGGGTGGAGCAGTCCGGTAGCTCGTTGGGCTCATAACCCAAAGGTCGGGGGTTCAAATCCCCCCCCCGCTACCAACCTTCAGTCCAGCACCTCGGCTTCTCGGGAAACCCTGTATCGCCTCTCCACGGGAGTCTCCACATCCTCGTTGCGGTGCCCGGTCTGCGGCGGTTCTGCGTACTTCGGCGTTGGTAAGTGGTATAGTGGGCACCGTCTGCAGGCGCATGGGAGCGCCCACGCCGCTGGTCTCCGCCGGGGATGGTGGTTCGAGGAAGGAGTCGGGGGAATGAAACTCGTCACCGCGATCATCAGGCCGCATGTGGTGGACGATGTGCGCGACACGTTGTCCCGTCTCGGCGTAACGGGTCTGACCGCGACCGAGGTGAAGGGATTCGGGCGCCAGAAGGGCCACACGGAGATGTACCGAGGCGCAGAGTACTCCATCGACTTCGTGCCCAAGGCGAAGCTGGAGGTGGTCGTCAACGACGAGCAGCTCGACGCGGTAATCGAGGCGATGAGGACGGCGGCTCGCAGCGGCCAGATCGGTGACGGCAAAATCTTCGTGAGCGACATCGAGCAGGCGGTTCGCATTCGAACCGGCGAGATGGGCTCCGACGCCCTCTGACGTCCACACCGGTCCGGTGTGGCTTCGCGTTCCCGGCGCGCGGCGGCGCCGGGCGTGACGTTCGTGTTTCCGATGCAAGCCCCGCAAGGATCAGACCCATGACGCACTACCTGTCGAGAATCGCCTTCATCGCCACCGCCATCGTGCTGGCGCCACGCCTCTTATGGGCGCAGGGGAACGGCATCGATTCCGGCGACACGGCATGGATGCTCACCGCGAGCGTGCTCGTGCTGTTCATGACCATTCCGGGCCTGTCCCTGTTCTACGCCGGGCTGGTCCGCGCCAAGAACGTGCTGTCGGTGCTGATGCAGTGCTTCGCGATCACCTGCATGGTCACGATCCTCTGGACGGTCTACGCCTACGGTCTCGCGTTCGGCGACGGCGGCGGCCTGAACGCCTTCGTCGGGGCGGGCAAGTTCTTCCTGTCCGATGTCGGCGTCGAGACCGTGTCGGGTTCGATTCCCGAGTCCGTGTTCCAGATGTTCCAGTTGACTTTCGCCATCATCACACCCGCACTGATCGTCGGCGCGTTCGCCGAGCGCATGAAGTTCTCGGCGATGATGGTGTTCATGGCTCTCTGGCTCACGGTCGTCTACGCGCCCGTCGCCCACTGGGTGTGGGGCGGCGGCTGGCTCGGCGACCTCGGGGTGCTGGATTTCGCCGGCGGCACCGTGGTCCACATCAACGCGGGCATCGCCGCGCTCGTGCTGTGCCTCGTCATCGGCCGGCGCAAGGGACATCCCGGCACGCCGATGCCCCCCAACAGCCTCGTGCTGACCGTGGTGGGCGCCTCGATGCTGTGGGTCGGGTGGTTCGGCTTCAACGCCGGCAGCGAGCTGGCCGCCGACGGCGTCGCCGGCATGGCGATGGCGGTCACCCACATCGCGACCGCGACCGCCGGCTTCACCTGGATGCTGGTGGAGTGGAGGATCCACGGCAAGCCGAGCGTCCTGGGGATCGCCACCGGCGCGGTCGGCGGGCTCGTGGCGATCACGCCGGCCTCCGGGACGGTCGGCCCGATCGGCGCGCTCGCCATCGGCGCCGCCGCAGGCATCTTCTGTTACATCGGCGCCGGCAGCCTCAAGCGGTACTTCGGCTACGACGACTCTCTCGACGTCTTCGGAGTGCACGGCGTGGGCGGCTTCGTGGGGGCCATGCTGACCGGCGTCTTCACGGCCGAGGTCTTCGGCGGCGCCGGTCTCGAGAACGGCATCGGCGCGCAGGTCTGGCTGCAGTTCGTCGGCGCGGCCGCGACCATCGCCTACAGCGGCGTGCTCACCTACGCACTGGCGAAAGCGATCGACGCCACCATGGGACTGCGGGTCACCGCCGCCGAGGAATCCGAGGGCCTCGACATCGCACTGCACGACGAGACCGGGTTCCACCTGTAGCCGGGGCGCGACCGGACCGACCACAGCCGTGGGGATCTCCGGACAGTCCGATCTCTCCTGGCAGCCGTTGCACGCGCAGCCTGTACGTTGGCCGAGTTGGCACGTGCCGCTCTCTGCTGTAATCTGTGGCCGTGTCGCTGGGTCAGAACATCAAGCGGTTGCGTTGGGAGGCGGGACTCCAGACACAGAAGGCTCTTGCCGACCTGCTGGGCGTCCCGCAGCCTCAGGTATCCGACTGGGAGAACGATCGCTATGCCGTCCTCGAGACCATGACCCTCGTCAAGATTGCCAAGGGCCTGCGCTGCTCCGTGGACCGGTTGCTTGCTGGCGTGGATCCGGACTATGACCGCGTGCGGGAGGCCGGCAGCCTGCCCGACGCCGATCCGGATCGTGTCGATTTCCCGGTGACATCATCGACCCGGGTTCCCGTGATCGCGGAGGGCGATACGCTTCCCGAGGGCTGGCACGTCCAGAAAGAGGCCGGGATCGTGCAGTGGATATCCCGCCCCGAAGATCTTCAGGATGCGGGCGCCTACGGCGTCCAGATCCGTGGCGACTCGATGCTGCCGGCGCACCGGCCGTCGATGATCGCGGTCGTGTCTCCCCGCCGGTCCGTGCAGGACGGCAACGAGGTCTACGCGCAGCTTGCGTCGGGCGAGCGTCTCGTCCGCCGGGCTCGCATGGTCCAGGGGGGCTTCATGCTCCAGCCGTACAATTACGAGTACACGGCACGCTTCGTGAAACCGAATGCCGTCCAGGCGATGCACGTCATTCTGTACTCGCGCCGCCGGGACTTCTGACGCATGCGCCGCGACGTCGAGACCGAATCGCACCCTTTCCGCAACTTGGGCGTACAATAGGGCCATACGCGGAGAGGTACCGAAGTGGTCGTAACGGGGGCGCCTCGAAAGCGTCTTGTCGGGAAACCGGCACGTGGGTTCGAATCCCACCCTCTCCGCCACATTTCGCCGCGCTCCCCTCGCGACCCGAGACGCCGTCCGGCCGGCGATTCGCGGTCCGGGCCCGTCACCCGATCCGTTCGTTCGCCGTGTGCCGCCGGTCGCCGAAGAACGCCTGCATCAGGCCACGGCAGTCGTCTGCAAGGATCCCGGTCACCACCGTGACGCGATGGTTCAGCGCCGGGTGCTCCAGTGAGCGCAGGACGGATCGCACGGCACCGGCCTTCGGCTCGGGAGCACCGTACACGAGCGTGCCGATCCGCGCATGGACGAGCGCCCCCGCGCACATCAGGCACGGTTCGACGGTCACATACAGCGTGGCGCCGGTCAAGCGGTAGTTCCCGACGCGCCGGGCCGCATCGCGCAGCGCCACGACCTCGGCATGCGCAGTCGGATCGACCGCGCCGATGGGGTGGTTGAAACCGCGCCCGATGACATCCCCCGTTTCGGGTTCGACAACGACGGCGCCCACCGGCACCTCGTTGCTGGACATCGCCTTGCGGGCCTCCGCCAGCGCCTCGCGCATGTACGCGTCGTGCTCGGCCATCACCTCGCCGGGATCCGGTTCCTGTGTGCTGCCGGCCCCGCCGGTTATGATTATCGTCCACGATGAAAGGGCTCATTCTCAGCGGCGGCAAGGGTACGCGCCTGCGTCCGCTCACGTTCACCAGCGCCAAGCAGCTCGTACCGGTGGCGAACAAGCCGGTGCTGTTCTATGGCATCGAGACGCTCGCAGCGGCCGGGATCCGCGAGATCGGCATCGTTGTGGGCGACACGCACGCGGAGATCGAGGCGGCGGTCGGCGACGGGGCGCAGTGGGGGGTGAGGGTCACCTATATTCCGCAGGACGCGCCGCGCGGCCTCGCGCACGCGGTGCTGATCGCCGAGTCCTTCATCGGCGACGATCCCTTCGTGATGTATCTGGGCGACAACCTCCTCGCGAACGGCATCGTCCCGTTCGTCGAGGAATTCGCGGCGACGCGACCGGCCGCCCAGATCCTGCTCACGCCGGTACCGGACCCGGAGCAGTACGGCGTCGCGGAGACGGAGGGCGACCAGGTGGTCCGGCTGGTCGAAAAACCCAGGGCGCCGAGGAGCAACCTGGCCCTGGTCGGCGTGTACATGTTCGATACCGCGATATTCGAATCGGCCCGGCGCATCGAACCCAGCTTTCGGAACGAGCTCGAGATCACCGACGCCATACAGGACCTGATCGACCGCGGACTGGAGGTTCGCCGGCATATCGTCGACGGATGGTGGAAGGACACCGGGCGCCTGGAAGACATGCTGGAGGCCAATCGGCTGATCCTCGACACGCTGTGCCCGCGGCTCGACGGCACCGTGGACGACACCTCCCGTCTCGAGGGCAAGGTGGTGGTGGAGTCGGGCGCAGTCATCTCCGGGTCGGTGATCCGCGGCCCGGTCATCATCGGGTCCGATGCCCGGATTCGCGATGCGTACATCGGGCCGTTCACTGCGATCATGCGCAACGTGGAGATCAGCGGGTCCGAGATCGAGCACAGCATCGTCATGGAGGGAAGCCGCATCACGGACCTGACCGACCGCGTCACCGACAGCCTGATCGGGCGCAGCGTCACCATCGTCCGTCGCTCCGGCAAGCCGGCGGCGCTCCGCTTCATGCTGGGAGACCGCTCGGAAGTGGGTATTCGCTGAGCACCCGGAAAGGAACCACTCGTGCCAGACCCCGTCCAGTACGCGGCCACCGTCGACCGGGAACCTATCGAGGGCGTCCGGACGAAGACTCTGCGCCTGATCCCGGACGAGCGCGGGTGGCTGATGGAGATCCTGCGCGCAGACGACAGCCTCTTCCAGCGGTTCGGACAGGTCTACGTGTCCGGTACGTATCCCGGCGTGGTCAAGGCATGGCACTACCACCGACACCAGGTGGACCACTTCGCATGCGTTGCCGGCATGATCAAGCTGGTGCTCGTCGACACGCGGGAGGACTCGCCGACCCGGGGACGCATCAACGAGTTCTTCCTCGGCACGCAGAACCCGACGCTGGTACAGATTCCGAACCTCGTCTACCACGGCTGGAAGTGCATCAGCCGGGAGCCGTCCGTGGTCGTCAACGTGCCGACCGAGCCGTACCGCTACGACGACCCCGACGAGTACCGCCTGGAGCCGCACGGCTCGCTGCCCTACGACTGGACGCGCAAGGATGGTTGAGCCGGATCAACGTTCTCCGGACGGCTGCAGGTCGAGAACGTCAGCGCGCTTGGCGTCCTCGTCGGAAATCGATTCTGCGCTGCCGACCACCGGTGGCCGCCGTATGAACGGGCGGGTCGATTCGGGCCCCGCCGCCGGAACCCTCGTCGCCACGTCGCTGCCGCGCATCAGCAGCATGCCGTGCCGGGCGGCGACCTCCTCGACGACCGCGCGCACGCCCGCATCGACCTGCGCGATCCGCCGGCACATGCCCGCGGCGGCCGCCAGACCGCCCGCGAGAAAGAAAGCGGCGGGCAGGCCGGCGCCGAGCAGCAGGCTTGCCGCAAGCCCGGCGCCCGTCAGCATCCCCACCAGGGTCCCGAAAGGGGCCAGCCGGTGGCGCGCGCCGATGCGGAACATGCAGCGCCCCTTCTCGTGCTCTTCCAGCAGCGTCTGCAGATCGAGCCAACCCCACCGGCCGGTCGCCACCGCCAGGTCGCGCTCCTGCTGCCACGTGTCGTGCGCGTCGATCGCCCGCCCGACGGCACGCGCCTCCAGACCGCGCGTGATGCGCGTCAACAGGCCGGCCCGGTCGACCCATCGCTCGCTCCAGAGCTCCATCCGGTCCTGTCCGCGACACATCAGGCGGATCGCCCGCCCGATTTCGAGCCGCTCGACGGCGCCGTGTCCACGGTTCGCAGTTGCCGTGAGCCGAGCCCCGATGTCCGGCGGCCAGAGCTTGCCCCGCAGGCGACCCCAGCCCCGCGCGACCGGCTGCACCAGGTGCAGGCAGGCGATCGTCGTCCGATAGAGAACCCGACTCGCCAGCGCACCGAACGGACCGCAGGCGGGGAGTCCGCGGACGTCCGTGCGCCAGCCGTAACCGATGCACTTCGCGGCGGTGGTCGCCAACCCCGCCATGCCAGCCAGTCCCGCCACGACGGCCAGGGCCGGCTGCCCGAACCGGACGCTCGCCGCGGCGGCGCACAACAGCAGTACGGATCCGAGCTGCCATTCCATCAGGTGCGGCACGTAGGTCATGGAAGGAATATGCGCGCTGTAGACGGAAGGAAAGGCCGCCGTGCCCCACACCCCGGCATTCACCCGGACCCGCGAGATCGCACGGACGAAGGGCAGCGAACTGTAGATGCGCCCCTTCCAGACGGCATGGCCGTTCAGGAAGCGTTCGGGGTGGGTGTCCATCAACTGGGTCTCGGCCTCGCCGTAGCCGACCTGCTGGCGCCAGTAGCCGCGGACCGTGCGACGATGACGGTGCCAGACGAGCGCTGACGGCGCGAACCCGATCTGCTGGCCGCGCGCCTGCAGCCGCCAGCACACGTCGACATCGTCGCCCGCCGCGTGGTAGGTCCGATCGAATCCACCGATGGCCAGCAGCGCCGCGCGGCGGAAGGCCATGTTGCAACCGGGCACGTGCTCCGCCGCCCGGTCGTCGAGCAGCACGTGGGTCGGCGAGCCCGGCGACCTGGCCACGCATTGCGCCATCCACGGATCGTCCTCCGGCACCACGTTGGGACCGCCGGCGCCGACGACGTCCGACCGCAGGAAAGGCTGCACGAGGTAGATCAGCCACGCCGGATCGACGCGCACGTCCGCGTCGGTGTAGGCGACGATGTCGCCGTCGGCTCGCACCAGGGCCGCGTTGCGGGCCGCGCTCAATCCGCCGTGTGGCGTGTCGACCACCGTCACCCCCGCGTGCCGACGGGCCAGCTCCCCGGTGGCGTCCGTTGAACCGTCATTGACGACGATGACCTCGTAATCGGGGTAGTCGAGCCTCGCGACCGAGTGCAGGCACTCGTCGATCGTCTCGGCCGCGTTGCGGGCGCAGATCAGCACGGAGACCTTCGGCCAGTCGTGCCGGTGACCGGGAGGGAACCCGGCGTCCGCGAACTCGAGCGCCACGCCGGCCAGGGCCGGCTTGGGCCGGCGCCGCTCGTCGGTCAGTCCGAACCGCCAGTCGTCGACGGCGTGGCCGCCACGCCACCAGTCGTCGGTCCACGAGAAGACGACGGCCCCGCAGGCGCCCTCCTCGAACGCGATACGGAGCTGCGTGGCGGTGAGCGCCGCCTGCCGCTCCTCGCCCTCGCGCAGGCTGTCAGCGCCCCCCTCGGCCAGCAGCAGCGGCCGATGGCCGGCCACGACCTGAAGGTGCGCCACGTAGGCGCGCAGATCGTCTCCGCGGTGCAGGTAGACATTGAACGCGCAGACGTCGAAGAACGGCAGATCGAGGTAGTCGGTCGGCGGGTAGTTGACATACGCCAGCAGCGCGTCGGGCGCAGCCTGTTTCGCGTCGTCGTACACGTCCCGCAGGAACCGCTCGATGCGCGACGCGCCGTGCCAGCGCACGACGCCGGACGGGATCTCGTTGCCGATGGCGATCAACAGGGTCGCCGGATGCCCGGCGAGCTGACGAACTTCCCGGACGATGTCCTTCCGAACGGCGCGTGCGAACTTCCGACCGTCGAGAAATGCCACGTGCTGCGCCCAGGGAACGCCTGCCGTCACGCGCAACCCCTCGTCGACCGCGGCGTCCATGAGCTCCGGGCGCGGCACCGTATAGGTCCGTACCGTGTTGATGCCCGACCGGGCCATGAGCGCGAAGTCCGCGGCTGCCCGTGTCAACGGCGGGAACTGATAGCCGTCCGCGTCGGGTGCGAAAGTGCCGTACGCCACGCCCTTGATCAGGAAGCGGTCCGACCCGACCTGCAGGAACTTGCCGGCCACGCGGGGTGGTGGCGCTGCGGCGTTGGTGGTCAGCATGACAGTATCCGTAATGGTACCAGCACCGGACGAACGCTGCCCGGCGGCCCCGGCGGTCGGCCGCGGCGCCCCGGCGGGCCGATTCGACGCCGGTCCCGGAGTCGCTCGGAGTCGCTCCGGCCGGCGGCGGCGGAACGGTATAATCCGCCTGCCCATGGCACGTCCATGTACGCCGCTGGCGGCCGGTCTGGCGCTGGCCCTGCTCCTCGTTGCGGCGCCCGCGACCGCACAGCAGCGCGCCACGCTGATTGCCGACGTGACGCTCTACGGCGACAACACCGAGTTCTTCAACCGCTTCCGGGACGGCGAGACCCTGGGCGGCGGCGCCGCCACGGTGGGCTTCGACGTGGAGATGAGCGACCGGGCGACCCTGCGGGCCGGCGTGTTCATGAACGGTCGGTCCGGGGTCCCGCAGTTCGCCCCGCAGGTGCGGCCGGTCATGAGCCTCACGGTCGAGACCGGCCCGTCGCGGTTCGTCATGGGAACGCTCGACACCTTCCCGGACGATTTCACCGCGGCCCCGGACCTCGCCGGAACGCACCGCCTGCTGCCGCCGCTGCAGGTCGAGACGCTGGCGTTCACGCGTCCCCACGAGGCCGGGGTCCAGTGGCAGGTCGCGTCCGAGCGGCTCTCGCAGGACACCTGGATCAACTGGCAGCGCCTCAACACCCCCGAGCATCGCGAGCGCTTCGACGCCGGCGTGCGGGGCCGGGCAGCCCTCGGCCGGGGATGGCCGCTCGCGCTCGGCTACCAGTTCCACATCGTGCACGAGGGCGGCCAGCTCTTCGACCAGGGCACGGTCAACGACAGCTACGCGGGCGGTCCCGGCGTGGTGTTCGAGCCGCCCGTCGGCTTCTTCGACACGTCCGCCATCGAGACCTACCTCATGTGGTCCCGCCATGTCCCGGACCGGGCGGCGCCGACGCTGACCGACGACGGCCACGGGCTCTTCGTGCGCGCCGCGGCCACGAAGGGCGGCTGGCGCGGCCACTTCATCTTCTGGACCGCCTGCCTGTGGCTCAAGGAGGAGGGCGACCTCAACTACGGATCGCGCCTGCAGGACGGAACGGTCTTCCGCCCGACCCGCCACTACGGCGAGATCGGGATGTCGAGGGCGTTCTACGAGGCGGACGACGTCATGCTCGCGGGTTCGTGGCGCGTGCACCGCATCGAGAAGGACTACAACTACTCGTTCCGGATCCTCGCGCGCGTCCGCATGGCCTTCCCCGTGTTCACCCGTTGACTGCGTGAAGAGCGCCGCCGGCCACGTCGAGCACGGGTGGCCCGTATGGTTCCGCACCCGGCGTTCGATCAGGGACGGCGCGGCATCCCGATCACCCGCGCGCCCGTGACGAACCGCCGATAGTTCGAGATCTCATGGGTGATGAACTGGCGTGCGACGCCCGCGTTGCGCCAGACCGTCATCGATTCGCTCGACGCGGGCAGCAACAGCGTTTCGTCCGGATCGGAGAATGCCACCCGGCGATAGCGGACCGTGCTGTTGGCGCTCTCGATCGTCATCGTCGGCCGCACGCCCCGGCGACGCTGCTCGCGCGGCACCCGGAACTCGAACATGCCGCTCAGTCGCTCGTCCACGCGCAGCACGTCTCCGTTCTCCGCATCGGCCCAGACCCTTCCCCGGGTGTGTCCCGGCAGATCGATGCTGACGCAGGTGCCTTCCCACTCGATGATCGGTGCTTCATCGTGCCGCAGCCGGTACTCGAGGACATCCGTTTCCCGCCCCGCCTCGCGATCCCGCCCGGACCACGTGAATACGTAGTCGTTCCGCTTCGCCGGAAGGAAGATTGCCAGGGGCTCCTCCGAAAACGGCTCCGGATCGGCGCACTGCGGCTCGTCTTCCGGCGCCGCCGGCCGGCCGTTGGCTTCCAGGAGCCGTCGCGTCACGACGGGCTCGGGAGCCGTCCTGTCCGTCCCCTCTCCCCACTCGACCCGCATCTCGTACAAGAGGTTTCGGGGCCGACCCGTGGAGCGAAAGTCACGCCCCATGGGCCGTACGCGGACGCGCACGTCGGCCAACACGTGCAGCGCTCGCGCATAGAAGCGCTCCACGGAGGCCTCAATGCGCTGCAGAACCGTCTCCACGTCCCGGTCGCCGCCACTCTGGGCGGAGACCGGTGCTCCGCCGACCAGTAAGGCTCCCAGCGCGAACGCCCGCCACGTTCGAGGCCAGCGCATCGTGAGGACAATAGCCACGATGTCGGGATCTCGCAACCGCTCCGGGCCTTGGGGCTGAACCCGGCGGTGCGCTCGAGTTCGAAGAGCGGCGGGGCGCCCTGCTCGTCCGGCGGCGGACGCCGGTGGACCCGCTGCGCGAGCTCGTCGGCCTGGTCGCGGAACGGGTCGACGACGCCGGTCTGGAAGAGACGCGCGGACCGTGTTGGCAGGCCGCCCTCGACGGCGGAGGAGGGTCTGCAGGTCGTGGTCGCGGCGATTGACACTTCGGTGCTCCTGGACGTCGTGACTGACGCCCGTCGTCTCAGAAGCCGACCTGGAAGGTCACCTGCGTGAGAAGACCTCCCAGATCGATCTCTTCCTCGAGAAAGCCGTTGTCGATGCCCACCACCCCGCTCACCTCGTGGTACTGCACCTCCAGACCGAAGGAGTAGCGATCGTGGAACGGCAACCGCACCCCGCCCAGGACGATGCCGCCCGCATCGGTCCCCCGGATCACGAAACGGTCGGTGAACGTGTCGTAGGTTCCGAACCGATCGAAGTCGCTGAAGTCGATGAACGTCCCGTACTCGGCGTAGCGCCACGCGTAGACGCCCACTCCGCCTCCGAAATACGGTTGCACGAGCGTGTCCCCGAACGGCAGGAAGCGGACCGTGGCGGTACCGGGAACGATGCGCAGGCGGAAGTCCTGAGCGATTTCACCTCCGTCGATATCCACGTAGTCGTTGTAGACGCTGGGCACCGTCCGCTGGTAGTGCCCGAGGCCCAGACTGACCTCGAAGTGGTCGCTCAGTGCGAGGTTCCACGAGCCCCCGAACGATCCGCCGTTGAAGTCGTCGAGCCGGAAGGCGAAGACATTCCGGTTCTCGATCAGCACGTCGTGGTCGATACGGCTGTCGAAGCCCTTGATTGCGAACTGCCCGGCGCTGAGCGTGACGGACTGCTGTGCGAGCGCCGGCCCTGCGCCGAGGACGCCCGCCAGCGCGATCGCGCCGGCGGCTCCCGTTACCCGGATTCTGCGTGACATGCTGGCCTCCAGTGTGTCGTGGACAGGAATCGAACCTCTCCTGTGGATGGAGACAGCACGATCGATGCCAGGAACTGCGATACACCGGACGCTCGGTGAGCTGCGCCATCGAGCCCGCCCTCGGCACTGGAAACGAACCCGTATTCGGGGGCGCGGGGGTGGCGTCGGGTGGCGTCCACCGGGCAGCGGAGACCGGCGGAGGCGTCCGGTCCGTGAGGAGCGGGGGCCGCACGGTGTCACGGACAGAGGTCAGCTCGTCCGCTGCAGGGCACGACCACGAATGATCGCCAGCATGGCCTCGTGCAGGAGGCCGTTGGTCGCCACGACCGAGCCTTCGCGCGAATCGAAGGCGGTGCCGGCCATGGTGGAGATCGCCCCCCCGGCCTCGGTGACGATCAGCGCGCCGGCCGCCATGTCCCACGGATGCAGGCGCTGTTCCCAGAAGCCGTCGAACCGGCCAGCCGCCACGTAGCACAGATCCAGGGCCGCCGAACCGAGTCGCCGCACGGCCCGCGCCTCGCCCACGAAGGCGCCGAACAACCCGATCACCTCGTCCACCGTCTCGTGCACGTCGTAGGGAAAGCCGGTGCAGAGCATCGAATCGACAAGCGTCGATGTCCCGGACACGCGCAGCGGCGCGCCATTGAGGCGGGCCCCGGCGCCCGACTCGGCCGTGAAGAGCTCCTCGCGCAGCGGGTCGTAGACAGCCGCCACGCGCGGCATGCCTTCGATCTCGAGCGCCAGCGACGCGCAGAAGATCGGCAGGCCGTGCGCGTAGTTGACCGTGCCGTCCAGCGGGTCGAACACCCAGCAATGCTTCGGACGCGCCGCTGCGCAGGCGCGATCGTCGAGCTCTTCGGCGAGGACCGCGTGGGACGGAAACCGCTCCCCGATCATGTCCCGGAACCAGCGCTCGACCTCGAGGTCGACCTGCGTCACCAGGTCGATGACGCCCTTCTTGTCGACCTGCACTTGTGTGCCGAAGTGTGTGCGTTGGATGGCGCCGGCGTGCAGGACGGCCTCGACCGCGGTGGTGACGAGGAGGGGATCGATCCGTTCGGATTCGCTGCCCGGGCGCGAGCGGATCTGCGTCATTCCCCCGCGTCCAGGTTCTTGATCATGCGCACCTCCATCCCGCCGGCCGGCATGCGGTGCAACGTGATGTCGTCCATGAAGCTGCGCATGAAGAAGATGCCCCGGCCGCTCGACCGCAGGAGGTTCTCGGGAGCCAGCGGATCGGCCACGGTGTCCGGGTCGAAGCCCGATCCCTGGTCGAGCACCCGCACCACCAGGCGCGACGGGTTCGTGCAGGGCTCAAGCCGCACCTCGACGACGACCCGCTTGGCGTGGTCCTCGCCGTTGCCGTGCTTGATTGCATTGATGACCGACTCGCGAACCGCGACGCCCACCCAGTGGGTCGCGTCCTCGTCGAGGCCGCCCACCCGACCCACGTGGTCCGTCAACACCTGCACCACGTCCAGGATGTCGAGATGGCTCGGAAAATCGAGGCGGATGAGATTTCCGGCGGGAGCCATGCGCTGGCGGGTAACGACTAACGATACTCGGGGCAGGGCCGACGGGCAAGCGTCCGCCCTGCGATATATCGACGGGCAAGCGTCCGCCCTGCGATATATAGTGGGCGCGCATGAGCGGCGCCGCAGCATCCGACGTTACCGTGGCGCCGGCCCGGCGCCTGCGCGGGCACCTCCGCGTGCCGGGTGACAAGTCGATCTCCCACCGCTACGCCCTGCTGACGGCGCTCGCCGAGGGCACGTCGACGATCGCCGGCTATTCGAGCGGCGCCGACTGCCGCTCCACGCTCGCGTGTCTGCGCGCGCTGGGCGTCGGGATTGAAGAGACGGCGCGCACGGGCGAGACCTCCACGCTGCGCGTTGCCGGCCGCGGACTCGGCGCGCTCGTCCGTCCGACGCACACGCTCGATGCAGGCAACTCCGGTACGACCATGCGCCTGCTCGCCGGCATCCTCGCCGGCCAGCCGTTCGACACCCGGATCACCGGCGACGCGTCGCTGCGGCGCCGACCGATGCGGCGCATCATCGATCCGCTGGAGCGGATGGGCGGCCACGTCGACGCGGACGACGGACGGCCGCCGCTGCGCATCCGCGGAGGCTCCCTGCACGGAATCACCTACGCTCCCCCGGTTGCGAGCGCACAGGTGAAGAGCGCCGTGCTGCTGGCCGGCCTGCACGCCGCGGGCACGACACAGGTCCGCGAGAAGGCGCCGACGCGAGACCATACCGAGCGGGCGCTCGAGGCGTTCGGGGTGCCTGTCGACCGTGACGACGGCGCCTTGGCGGTCGCCGGCGGCTCCCCGCTCGCGCCTCTGGCCCTGTCGGTGCCGGGAGACGCTTCGTCGGCCGCGTTCTGGGCCGCGGCGGCCGCCGTGGTCCCCGACTCCGACGTGACCATCGAGGCGGTCGGTCTGAATCCCACCCGCACCGCGTTTCTCGACGTCCTGCGCCGTGCCGGAGCGGACGTCGCGACGCGCGTAACGGACGTCTCGGGCGGCGAACCCATCGGCTGCATCCGGGTCCGGCCGGGAGCCCGCCGTGACGTCGAGATCGGCCCGGACGAGGTGCCCGGCCTCATCGACGAGCTGCCGGTCATCGGCGCCCTTGCCGCCCATGGCCCGAGCGTGGAGGTGCGCGGGGCGGCCGAGCTGCGCCACAAGGAGAGCGACCGCATCGCGGCGCTGGCGGCGGGCCTGCGGGCCATCGGCGTACGGGTCGAGGAGCGTCCGGACGGTTTCCGGGCCGAGCGTGACGGGACGCCGCCGGGCGGCTCGACCGATGCGGCCGGCGACCATCGGCTGGCGATGGCGTTCGCCGTGGCGGCGCTGGCCGGCGCCGGCCCGAGCCGGATCGAGGGCGCGGACGTGGTGAACGTCTCCTATCCGGGTTTCTTCGCCGCCCTGGACTCACTTCGCGCGTGACCCCCACGGACAGCGAACCGCAAAGCCGTCTTCGGCTGCGCCAACCCGCCGCGCCGCGCGCCTTGCTACACTGCGCCGCGTGCGAACCGACAAGGTGTTCCTGGTGGGATTCATGGCCGCCGGCAAGTCGACGGTGGCCACGGGGCTCGGTTCCCGGATCGACTGGCGGGTGGAAGACATCGACACGCGGATCGAGGCGCGGGAACACAGCACCGTGGCCGACATCTTCGCCGCGCACGGCGAGGCCTACTTCCGGACCACCGAGCGCGCGGTGCTTCGCGAGCTGCTGCCGCTGCGTCACACGGTCGTCGCCACCGGCGGCGGCACGTTCACCGACCCCGGCAACCGGCGCCTCATCAACGCCGACGGCGCTTCCATCTGGCTGGACGTCTCGTTCGAGACCGTCGTCGACCGCATCCCGCCCGATGGTCGGCGCCCGCTGGCCGCCGACCGGACCACCATGGAGGCGTTGTACCGCGCGCGACGATCGGCGTATCGGCACGCCCACCTGCGGCTGGACGCCGACCGCGCGCCCGCCGGCGAGCTGGTCGAACGTATTCTGGAATGGCTCGGTGAGTGAGGTGCGGCGTCAGACCGCGTCGGCCGCCGATGACGCCGCCGTCGCCTTGGCGGCGCCCGCACGCCGCGCCGCGCGCTCCTCGCGCCGGCGCAGCTCCGCCGCATAGGCGTCGGCGGCGGCCCGCGATCCGAGGATCCAGCCGATCACGATACCGAACACCATCACGGCCGGGATGAAGACGAAGTGGCCGGCAGTCATGTCGAACATCACGCCGCCTCCAGCGGGTCGTCGTCGTCCTCCACCGGTCGGCGGCGCGCCAGCTCGGCCAGGTCGCGCTCGACGTCGGCCTGCCGCCGGGACAGGAGCCAGAAGTAGCCGAACGCGAGGATCCAGACGATCGAGTAGGCCGCGATCAGGAACGGCGCCGCGGGCAGACGATCCTCTTCCGGCAGCTCGTCTATCGGGACGAACTCCTCGACCGGCGGCGGCTGGGCCGCGGCCGGTGCGGGCAGCGCAGCCAGGGTGACCGCGACCGCGACCGCCAGCGGCGCCACCACCCGCAGCCAACCGCCACTCCAGGCGCCACCGATTCCACCGTCCGCCGACAACGCAAGTCGCAGCATGTCAGGACCAGTCGTCTTCCTCATAGGCCAGCTGCAGGCGATCGAGCTCGGCGCGCTGCTCCTCCAGCCGGCGGCGACCGTCGAGCATGACGAGGAACAACGCGAGATAGGCCAGCACGCACCACAGAAACGGAAGCCCCATCGTCAGGGGCAACTGCGGAACCACCGTGGTCTGTGGATGCAGCGTCCGCCAGACGTTGACCGACACGTAGACGAACGGCACGTTGAACATCCCGAACAGCGCGAGGCCGGCCGCGAGCTTGTCGGAGCCCGGCCCGCCGTACTCGCGCAGCAGCAGGTAGGCGATGAAGATCATCTCCAGGATCAGCGCCAGCGTCGTGCGGACGTCCCACGGCCACCAGGTGCCCCAGGAGACCCGGCCCCAGAGCGGTCCGGTGATCAATCCCATCAGACCGAACACGACCGCCACCTCGGCCGCGGCGACCGCCAGCCGATCCGCCGCCGGCCGCTCCCGGAACAGGTAGACGCCGCTCGCCACGCCGCAGACGAAGATGGCGGCGAACATCATGAACCACGCCGGCACGTGGAAATAGAAGATCTTGGCCACCAGTCCCATGGTCGCCTCGTAGGGCGCCATGGCAATCGCCACCGGCGCCACGGCGAACAGGATCGTCGCGATCACGAGCAGCGCGGTCAACCAGCGTCCGGGCATGCGGCTCATTCTGTCATGAGCGGTTCGAATGTCCAAAACGCCAGCGTCAGGAAGACCGCGTCGAAGAAGATGACCAGCGCGAGCCAGAACCGCGCCAGATCGAGGTTCGGTTCCGCCTGGGTCAGCGCCAGCGTGCCGTTCACGCCGGCGATCAGTACGGGCACCGTGATCGGGTAGAGCAACACCGGCAGGAGCACGGCGCGGCTCCGGGCGCGCGCGAGCATCGCCGCGAAGAGTGCGCCGACGCCCGCGAAACCCAGCGTGCCGGCGGCGAGCAACCCCGCGAAGAGGAATGGATGCGCGAAGAACGGGGTCGAGAAGAAGAGCGCCACGAAGAAGACGACGACCATCTCGACCACCGCCATCAGCAGCACGATGCCGAACAGCTTGCCGGCGAAGATGGCGCTCCGCTCCACCGGGGCGAGCAGCAATCCCCGCAGGGCGTCGTGGTGCAGCTCGCGCTCGAAGGCGCGCCCGAGGGCGAGTTGCCCCGCGTAGGCCAGGGCGACCCAGACGATGCCCGACTCGGCCCCTTCGACCGGCCGTCCCGCGCGCACGAACGCGAACGAGAAGACGAGCACGCACGACGCGGCGAAGAACGTGGTGGTGTAGAGCACCTCGCGGCTGCGCGACTCCACGCGAAGGTCCTTGCGGAGAACCAGCCAAGCGATCCGGAGCGCCTCACGCATCGGAGGTCCCCCTCGCGGCTCGTCCGCCGGCGATCGCCGCCCGGTAGCGTTCGCGGAGGCTGCCGCCCGCTTCCGCGACCGGCACCGTGCGACCCGCCCGCAGCACGACCGCGCGGTCGAGAAGACCGTCGACGATGTCCAGGTCGTGCGTCGCCAGCAGCACGATACGACCGGCGGCGCGCAGCCCGCGCAGGCGCGCGACGAAGTCGCCCACCGACCGCTCGTCGAGACCGGTGAACGGCTCGTCCAGCAGCACGAGGCGCGGCCCGTGCAACAGCGCCCGCTCCAGGGCCAGGCGCTGCCGCATGCCGCGCGAGAACCCGACCACCCGATCATCGGCGCGATCGGCGAGGCGGGCTCGCGCCAGGGCCGCCGCCACGCGGTCGGCGGGATCGTTGTCGCCGTACAGCCGGGCGAAGAACTCCAGGTTCTCCGCGGCCGTCAGTTCCGGGTAGAGCTGCAGCTCGTGCGAGAGATGACCGAGGCGGCGCCGGAGGGCCGCGCCCAGCTCCGGCGCCGGCCGCGCGCCGTAGAGGACCCTGCCGCGGGACGGCGCGATCCGCGTCGCGAGCACGCCGAGCAGCGTGGACTTGCCGGCGCCGTTGGGACCGAGCAACCCGATGATCTCGCCCGCGCCGGCCGCCAGCGACACGCGCGAAAGCGCCCGTTGACGGCCGTAGTGGCGCGAGACGCCCTGGACCGTGAGCCGTTCGAAATCGAAGGCGCCCTCGGAGCTGGTGGACGGCATGGCGTGGCGGAGCCGCGTGCGACGGGCGGCGCAAGCTCCTAGCCGGCGCTGCTCGACTGGCTGGTGACGGGCGGCGCGCTCGCCGCGGCGACGCCGGGGCCGAGCAGGACGGGCTCGATCTCGTCGTCGAGCTCGGCATGGATCCGCTCCAGCTCGGCCATCAGCTCCCGGCGCCGATTCTCGTACCGGGTGTCCCCGGTACGCCCGGCGCGATGCTGCTGCTCGTTCCGCACCAGGTCGCGGAATCGCTTCTCCCGGCGCGACTCCAGCCGGCGCCGCCGCTCCGCGCCCTCCGCCTCGCGGCGCGGCGTGGCGGCGCCCCATGCGCCGGCGCCCAGGAACACGAAGGCCATCCCCAGGGCCGCCATCGCCGGCAGCCGGCTGTGATGCGGCAGACCGGTGACCTCCAGGGACACCGCCGCGCCCGCCTCCACCGGCGGACCGGCAGCGAAAATATAGGTCTGGCCGTCGGCGCCCTCCGGGTTCATGTCGGCCCGCCGCGCGATCTGGTCGGAGGCGACATCCATGTCCCCCCACTTCTCGAGGATAAGCAGCAGCGATTCGAGCGCGACGGGCATCGTCTGCTCGATCCCCAGACTGTCACCCGAGTACGGCAGCACGAAGCCGACGCGCAGCGGCGTCAGACCCGGCTCGAACGGCCCCGGCACCGAGACCCGGGCGCCGGCGACCACGGCGCGCGGGGTGGAGCCGCCCATCATGGTGGTCCCCGTCGCGCCGGCCGGCAGCGCCAGCGCGACCGGCGCGCCCGGCTCGACCGGCACGGTGCGCCCGTTCATGATGTCCAGCAGATAGTAGAGGTTGAGCGCTTCCTCGCCCAGATCGATCACGATCCGCGAGTCGCCGCCGAACGTGACCGTGCCCTGCTCGGCCGGCGCATCCGCCCGCGTCGGGTCGGCGCCGACGAGCATCAGGCGAACGCCCCCCTGTCCGGGCACCGGAAACGGCTGCGACTCCAGGCGCGCACCGTCCAGCTCGGTGGCGGCCACGACCGTGGCCCCCGGGTTCAGCGTCAGGAACTCGGCCCGCCCCTCGGCGTCGGTGACCGCGGTGGCGACATTGTCTCCGTCGCGCAGTTCCACCGTCTGACCCGGTACGTTGTTGGACAGCGAGCCGCGCACGACCCGCACGGTGATCGTCCCGGCCGGCAACTGCGGATCGGGGAGCGGTATGCCGGACATCTGGCGCGGGTCCGGCTGGCCCGCCGCGGGGAACGGCGCCGTCCCCACGACGACCAGCAGAACCGCCGCCCAGGTCCCTGCACCGAGCGCCCGTGCCGGCTTCCGTCGTCGATTCGCCCGGAACTGACCTGCCACGTCCCGATCCCTACAGCGCCGTCCCGCAGCTCTTGCAGAACCTGGCGTCCCGTTCGTTGCTGCCGCCGCAGCTCCCGCACAACAGACGCGTAGCCGGTGAGCTCCCCGCCTCTGCCGGCGCTTCACCGGCCCGCGCCATCCGCTCGGCCAGCTCGCGTTCGATGAGGTTGCGGTAGGTGGCGCCGTCGATGTCGAGCTGCTTCAGAAGCGAGCGGGCGCGGGCACGGAGCCGACCACCCATCTCGTGGAAGTCCGGGTCGGACACCTTTCCCATCGCCCGGTCGAACTCCAGCTCCTTGAGCGAGCGCAGCACGAGCGTCTTCTCCCGCTCGAGAGCGGCCCGCGTCCTGCCGCCGACCATCTCGACCCGCTCGGCGAAATCGCGGGTCGCCAGGGGGACGACCATGCGGTAGAAGGCATAGGCGACATAGGCGCCCGCCCAGGCAGCGAGCACCAGCAGCACGAGGTGCGCGATACCCCCCGGGCGCACCGTGACCACAGCGACGGTCGCGCCGGCCAGACCGGCGAGAACGAAGAAGTGCCAGGGGCGGAAAGTCGCCGGCGGGGCGTCAGTCGAGGTTCCGGAGCTCATCATCCAGACGGGCGTCGAGCTCGGTGTCGATCGGCTCGGGCGCAGCCACCCCGGCGCCGGCCGCGACCGCGCTGCGACGTGACCAACGGACGGCGAGGCCGCCCACACCCAGCAGGCACGCGAGTCCCACGAGATAGGGAAAGAGCCAGGCCAGCCGGTTGAAGCCCTCGTCGAGCGGCGCCCCGAGCGGCGCCTGGCTGCCGTACGCGGCGATGAAGAAGTCGAGGATCTCGCGCTCCGTGCGCCCCGCCTCGATCTGCTCGCGAAGCTGGCCCCGCATGAACTCCGCACCGGCCGCCACGAGCTGTTGCGACCCGTCGGCGGCGGTGACGTAGCGCGGCGGCGCCGAGCAGCGGCAGTCCGCCAGCGTGTAGGGAGGGCAGTCGCCGCAGGTGCAGACGAGCCGGCGCTGCAGCTCCGACTCGAGCGGCGTCGTCGCCGTGTACGACTCGGGCGGGGCGCCGATCTGGGCCTGCGCGGGCGTCGCCGACCCCGGCAGGACCAGCGCCAGGATCAGCATCGTGGTGGTCGCTCCCGACGCCGCGCCGACTTCCGGGCCCGGCGCCCGGCCGGCCAGGAACGCGAAGCGGCTCTCCGGCAGCAGCGCAATCCCGGTCCCGAACGCCAGCAGCGCGAACCCGAACCAGATCCAGTTGACCAGCGGGTTCACCGTCACCTGAAACGTCGCCGACTGGTCACTCATGTCGTAGGCGGCCAGCACCACGTAGACGTCCTCGCTGAGCCGCCGCCGCATCGCCACCTCGGTGGTCGGCTCGGCCTCGTACTTGCGGTAGTACCAACGGCCCGGATAGAGCTGACCCACCTCCCGACCGTCCTCCAGCACCGTCACATGCGCGGTGTGCATCTCCTTCGCGCCGTCGTCGGTCACGCTCAGCCGATCGTGCCGCACCGCGAAGCGGCCCACCTCCACCGACTCGCCCGGCGACAGCAGCACCTGCTCGGTCTGCCGATAGCCGGCGCCGGCGAAACCCAGCATCATCAGCACGATGCCCAAGTGCACGACATAGCCGCCGTAGCGCCGTCGCGACCGCATCACCAGACCGATCATCGCCGTCAGCAGGTCCGTGCCGGTCACTTCCCGCCGCACCAGCGCCCCGCGCACGAACTCCTGTCCCACCGTGCCGACGACGAAGCCGCACAGCGCGAAGCAGATGCCGGACACCCACACCCGGAAGCCGAGTGCGTAGAGGATCGCCGCCGTTGCCAACCCCGCCACCGTCGGCCACAGGAACTGGTGGCGCAGGTTCGCCACTGTCGACTTCCGCCACGCCAGGAGCGGACCGATGCCCGTCAGCAGCAGCAGCGTCAGCCCGATGGGGATCATCCACTTGTTGAAGAACGGCGGCCCCACCGTGATCCGCTGCCCCGTCACCGCCTCGCTCAGGGTCGGGAACATCGTCGCGAAGAGGATGAAGAACGCCGAGAACAGCAGGATCCAGTTGTTGGCAAGGAACGCGGCCTCGCGCGAGACCCACGACTCCAGCTCGTTGCGCGCCCGCAGCAGCGGCAGCCGGTAGATCACCAACCCGAAGCTGAGCAGCATCACGGCGCCGATGAAGATCCCGAACATCAGCGCCAGTTGCGGATCCTCCCCGAACGCGTGCACCGACTGCACGATGCCGGTGCGCGTCAGCGCCGTCGCGAAAAGCGTCAGCGTGAAGGCGATGATGACCAGCGAGATGTTCCAGACGCGCAGCATGCTGCGCCGCTCCTGCACCATCACCGAATGCAGGAACGCCGTGGCCGGGAACCACGGCAGCGCCCCGGCGTTCTCCACCGGATCCCAGCCCCACCAGCCGCCCCAGCCGAGCTCCTCGTAGGCCCAGATCATCCCCAGGGTCAGGCCCAGCGACAGGAAGAACCACGCGAACATGGTCCAGCGACGGACGGCCCGCAGCCACGAATCGTCCAGGTAGCCCGTGATCAACGCCGCCATCCCGAACGCGAACGGGATGGTCATGGCCACCAGCCCCGTATAGAGCGACGGCGGGTGAATCACCATGTACGGGTTCTGCAGCAGCGGATTCAGACCCCGCCCGTCCGCCGGCGTCTGCGTCAGGTAGGTCGCGAACGGATCCTTGTTGAGGATCATGATGCTCAGGAAGAACATCTGCACGACGGCGATCGTCGCGATCACGTACGGAATCAGCTCGCGGTGCCGTTCCCGGTTCGTCTTCACCGCAATCGCCCCGAAGACCGACAGCAGGAAGACCCAGAACATGATCGACCCGTCGAGGCCGCCCCAGTACGACGTCAGCCGGTAGAACAGCGGCTGGATCAAGTCCGAGTAGCGGTCGACGTAACGGATGGAGTAGTCGCCGATGACGAAGGCGCGCACGATGATCGCCGAGGCCAGCGTCATCAGCGCCGTCACCAGGTAGAAGGAGCCGATGCCGCTCTCGACCAGCCGCGGCGAGCGCCGCCGGTGACCGGCGACCACGGCGGCCGCCGCGTAGGCGCAGGCCACGAATGCGGCCAGCAACGTGTAGCTTCCCAGTGTCGCCATCAGCGTACGGCCTCGATCCAAGTTGCAGGGTCGCGCCGCGAGGTTCGCGGAACCCGCCCGGTTGCGGGAGCGTCAGCGCCTGTCCGGACGGGCTTCGCGCAATCAGTTGCTCGCGCGGCCGGCGCCCGAAACGTAATCGCCCGCTACCGCGGGCCTCTCTTCGTACTTCGACGGGCACTTGGCCATGATGCCGTTGTCTTGAATGTACAGCGTGTCGCCGTCGAGAAGGCCCGTCGCCACCACCTCGGCGTGGTTGTCGAACGTGTCCGGCACAATCCCCGTGTAGACCGCGTTGAGCACGTGGGTGCGGCCCCCCACGCTCTCGGCGATCTCGAAACGGTAGTCCAGCGTCTTCGGACGGCGCATCACGTTGGCCGCATATCCGTGCACCTGCAGCGGCTTGCCGTCCCAGGCCGCGGGATCGGCCATCACCTCTTCGACCTCCAGGTAGTACTGCGTGCCCTCCTGCATCGACGTCCAGAGCAGGCCGACGAACGCGGCGCACAGGACGCCGGTGGTCAACAGGATCTTCACGGCGTTGTCAGGCATGGGTGCTGTCCTCCGAGGATGCGGCGTTCAGCAAGAATATCGCCGCCGGCCACGACCCGTCAATGCAGGGCGGGGGCAGGATTGTCTGTAATCGTTCCCGGCATCGGACCCTCTACAGAACAGGGATGCCGGGGCACCCGTTCCGGACGGGTCGCCGGCGCGTCGTCGCAGCGCGTACAGGAGGAGCAGAACGCCATGGACATCGACCGACCCGATCTCGCCCGCCGTGAAGAAGCGCCGCCACACGTTCCACGCGGTCGCCGCGCTCACCGTGATCGTCCTGATCACGGTCGGCGTCTCGCGGCTGGAGCCGGCGGCCCCGCAGGTCGACCGCGACACCATCTACCTGGACACGGTGCAGCGCGGGCCGATGGTCCGCCGGGTGCGCGGGACCGGCACGCTGGTCCCCGAGCAGATCCGCTGGATCCCTGCCGCCACCGACGGCGCCGTCGAGCGCATCGTCATCCGCCCCGGCGCGCCCGTCGATGAACCACTGCGCGAAAATGATGAGCACGCCGGAGCCGAACAGCAGCCCAACGAGCCAACGGATCATGCTCACCTCAAGGTCGGGGGGCTGTCCGGTGATCTCCGCGTTCAGGGTGGCGGCCTGCACGCGCAGGTCCGCGGTGATCTGCCTCTGCAGATTCTCCAGGTCGTCGTGTGTCGCGAGGTTGGCGGTTCCGGCCTGCATCAGTGGATCTCGTGACGGGGACTCCCGAGCGATACCGGGCATCTAGCCGCCGGCAGATCGATGAATAATAGTCGTGTTGTCGATCGTGATCATTTCTGGACAGCGGTTGCCCGCCGTGATTGACGCCGGGGCCGCGGCGGAGGGCTGTCCTCCGACGGTTCGTCGCGGGGCGTCGGTCGGCGTTTTCGGTGCTTCTGGCGCGCTATGATGGCTACTACGCCAGCGTCGTCTACGCTTGGTTCGCCGGCCTGCGCGTGGACGTGACGGTGGAGGACAGCACCAGCCGCGGACGGCTGGACATGGCCGTCCTCGCGGGAGGCCGGGTGTACCTGTTCGAGTTCAAGGTGGTGGAGCAGGCCGGCGACGGCGCGGCGCTGGCGCAGCTCAAGACGCGCGGCTATGCGGAGAAGTACCGCCGGCGGGGCGAGCCCATCCTGCTGGTGGGCGTGGAATTCAGCCGGCAGACGCGCAACGTGACGGCGTTCGACGTGGAAGCGGCGTGAGGGCGGTCTGGTCGGCGCCTCCCGGCTCTCTGGGTGCAGGGCGGCGTCGTCATCGTCAGCAGTCGTCGCGTCGTCCGCTGTTGCAGTCCGTCATCGCGCGTGCCGGCCCGGCGCGATGACGCACACGCAGCCGGCCGGGCTGGCCGCATCCGCACCGTCACGGCGAGGTTGGAGTTCCAGTAGCTGACCAGGCCGGGCCTCGCCGAGGGGGCAGTGACAGGATCTGACAGCAGAGCTCGGTTTCGCGCGTGCGCGGGGGCGCTCGGTCAGGGTCGTGGCCGCGCTGGTCATGCTCCCCGACTCGGTTTCGCGGTGCGCGGGGGCGCTCGGTGGCTGCAGGTTCGGCATGCTTCACACGCTGGTCACGTTTCTGGGCAAGGGCCGCGAGAACGCGGACACGGGATACCGCCGGGCGCGCTACGGCTTCCCCGAGCGAGACGAGCCGGTCGAAACAGCCTTCTTCGGCCTCGCGCTCGCCGGACACCTGGAGCCGGACCGGACCGTCATCCTCGGCACGCGCGGCAGCCAGTGGAGCGTCCTCGTTGAGCACCTGACGCGGGACGGCGGCGGGGCGGAGGCGACCCGGATGGAACTGCTCGATGCCGAGATCGCCGCCGCGGTCTCCCAACCGCTGCTCGATCGGGTGGAGCCGCTGCTGAGCGACGTCGTGGGTATGCCCATCACGCCCCGGCTCATCGCCTTCGGCGCCGACGCCGACGAGCAGTACGCCATTCTCGACGCCATCGCCGACGCCGTTCCCGACGGCGACGTGAGCTTCGACCTCACCCACGGCTTCCGCCATCTCGGGATGGTCGGATTCCTCTCGGCATTCATGCTCGAACGGCTGCGCAACCTCCGCGTGCGCGGGCTGTGGTACGGCGCGCTGGACATGACCGACCGCGAGAGCGGCGTCACGCCGGTGCTGCGGCTCGACGGTCTGTCTCGCGTGCGCCGCTGGCTCGACGCCCTCGACCGCTTCGACGCCACCGGCGACTACGGCGTGTTCAAGCCGCTGCTGATTGACGACCGCGTACCCACGGACAAGGCCCGCTGCCTGGCGCTCGCGGCCTTCCACGAGCGCACGCTCAACGTTCCCGACGCGGCCCGCCAACTGCGGACGTTCCTGCCGGTTCTCGACGCGCCGCTGCCGGGCGCCTCGGGGCTCTTCCAGGCGCGGTTGCAGGAGCGGCTGCGCTGGGTCCGCGAGGCCGGACTGGCGCAGCACCAGCGCCGGCTGGCCTTCGAGCACCTCAAGCGCCGGGACTTCCTGCGCGCCGCGACCTTCGGCTGGGAGGCGCTGATCACGCGGGAGTGCGACCGACGGGGACTGCCTGCTGACAACTACGGCGCAGGACGCGAGCCTGCCGTCAAGGCACTTGCCGGGGAGATCGACGCCGGCGAGCACCCGGACTCGACGCGGGACGCATTCCGGCTGCTCCGCGACGTCCGCAACACGCTGGTCCACGGCAACCCGCCGCGGCGGCGGAAGTCGCGTTCCGCGCTGCGCGATCCGGAGCGGCTGCACGATGCGTTGGAGAAGGCGTTTCAGCGGTTGCTGCCTTGAAGTGCGGAGGCCCCGAACGACGCCGTCGGTTCACGGAACGGGGCCGACTCCGCGGGCCGGCTGTCGGTGCTGCCGGGCAGTTTTCTGCGGCACGGCCCTCAACGGCTGCGGGCATCGATGAATCGCTCGGGACACGAGATGCCGACCATGCAGCCCGGAGGTACAACGGCCGATACCAACCGCGGCGCCATGTGCTGTCAGCGGCGACGATCCGAGTTGATCCGGAGTCAGCGACGATGAAACGGAGACCGAACGACACGCTCCACCCGGAGGGTGCGCTCTCTGCTTGGAACGCCGCGCCAGCACCGAGTGGCGCGGTCGTGAGGGCGCGCTGCACGTTACTGACGCCGATGTACGGGGGCGGTGTGGAGCCCGGCAGGGTCGACTGCGAGCTGCCTGTCCGCGCGAGCGCCCTGCGTGGCCAAATCCGCTTCTGGTGGAGGCTGCTTCACGGCAGAGGCCAGCCGTCGCCGGAGGCCTTCCGTGACGAGTCCGCGCTGTGGGGTGGGATCTCCAGCGGCGGGCCCAAGGCCAGCCTGGTGACGGTGCAGGTGCGGGGCGAGCCAGTCGAAACGGACCAACTGGTCAGGTTCAAGTCCCGAAGCCGGCAGAAGTTCCCCGACTATGCGCTCATTGTCGAGCAGAACGATGACCCCCTCTTGCTCCCACCCGGCTACGCGTTCGAACTCACGCTGCGTTTCGACCAGAAGATCCAGCCGCACCAGCGCGCGCAGGCCATCGAGGCTCTGCGCTGGTGGGGGAGCTTCGGCGGCGTCGGGGCGCGCACGCGCCGGGGACTCGGTGCGGTGAATGTGATGAGCGACGACACCGATCTGCAGCCTGTCTCACGCGAGGAGGTCGAAGCGCGCGGCGGTCGGATGGCCTTCGGCCCGGTCGACGCCGGCGGAGCCGTCGCCGCATGGAAAGCAGCCGTTGATGTCCTCAAGGACTTCCGGCAGGGCCCTGATCTCGGACGCAACACGGGCAGCAGGCGGAACCGTCCGGGGCGCAGCCGCTGGCCTGAACCGAACACGATCCGCCGGCTCGCCCGTCGGTCGGCGAAGGGCCATGAGCCTGAGCCGCAGCACCCGGCCGACGGTCTATACCCTCGCGCCGCATTCGGACTGCCAATCGTGTTCCACTTCAAGGACTCGAAGCAGGGTGATCCGTGGGACCACGTCCTGCAACCCCGTGACAGAGACCGCATGGCCAGCCCGCTGATCCTGCGACCCTACTTCGACGGTGAAGGATGCCGCCCGCTCGCCTTGTTGCTGCCCGGCTGGGGCGACTGCGTGAGCGTGGAGGTGGGCTTCGACTCCAAGACCGCGTCCTCCTACGCTGCATGGCCTCTCGACCCCGCCGAGCGCAAAGAGAAGGCCGCGCATGTCCCGCCGATGCAAGGTCGGGGTGACGACGCGCTTTCGGCGTTCATGCATTACTTCGAATACGAGCGGACGGCGGGCGGGGCGCACAAACGCCAGCAACCCGCGCGCCCGAGATCGGGGAGACGCTGATGGCGCGCTACCTCGTCACGCTGTCGCTGGGACCTGTGCAGAGCCTGATTGGGGCTGCCCGGCGTACGCGCGATCTGTGGAGTGGGTCGTGGCTGTTGTCGGAGGCGGCTCGGGCTGCCGCGCGGGTGTTCCACGAGCGGCAACCAGGCAGTCTGGTATTCCCTTGCCCGGAGCAACCGGAAGAAACGTTGCAACCGCAGCACCAGCCGGGTGACGCCAATATCGCCAACGTCCTGCGGGCGGAGGTCGAGTTGGCCGACGACGCGGCGGCGCGTGTTCTCTGCCGCGAGGTGAGGACGGCGGCCGAACGGCGAGTGACGGATATCGGCCAGTCCGTGCGCGACGACATGCGAAGGCGGGACTGCCGGCTGCGCGACGACGTGTGGGAGGCACAGATCGGCCACGTGCTCGACGGGTTCGCAGCGTGGGCGCACGTAGCGGGGCCCGACGGCTACGCGGAGGCGAGTCGACGGTTGGGTGGGGCGCTGGCGGCCCGCAAGGCGACCCGCGACTTCCAGCCCTGCGCGCCGGTGCATGGCAGTCTGCCGAAGTCCTCCCTCGACGGAGCGCTCGAGACCGTGCTGCCCCGCGGGGCGGGCGGCGATCGCCTCAGCCGCCACCTGCGCCTGACGGCCGGGTTCGCCGGAGGGGCCGGCGAACAACTCGACGCCCTCGGCGTCATCAAGCGGGCAGCCCTGGCCGGCCAGGCGGACCAGTTCACGGCGTGGCCGCGCATCGCTGCGGACACCTGGATCGAGCGGCTCACGGATGACCAGTGCGGGCGACTGTCGGCTGCGTACGAACCGCTGGTCGACATGGAGCTGGCGACGCGGAGCCGCGGTAACCGCGGCGCCTACGAGCGGCTGCCCTTCGACGGCCATCTGTTGTACGCCTTCCGCCTGGAGAACGAACTGGCGCGCGTTCAGGGCGAGGGCGAGAACGGTGAGCGGCCGTCCGCCCACGTCGCCGCGCTCCGCAGTCTGAGGGGCTGTCTCCGGAACATCCGCCACGAGGGGGCCGTCAGCGGTGAGCCGGCGGGCGAACCCGTGCCGTACGCCGCCGTGCTCAAGGCCGACGGCGACCGGATGGGGCAACTGTTGTCGCGCGCCGAGAGCGGCGCTCAGTCGCGAGAGATCTCACGTGCGTTGCACGGCTTCGCCATGAGGGTCCCCGCCACCGTGCGCGAGCACCGGGGCCATGCCATCTACGCCGGCGGCGACGATGTGCTCGCGATGGTGCCGCTGGCGAAGGCGGTGGATTGCTCCCGCGCTCTCGCGGATGACTTTGCGGCGGCGCTCGCGCCGATCGCCAGTGACATGGGCCTGGTGGACGACGAGCCCCCACCTTGTCCGTCGGCTTGGGGATCGGCCACGTCATCGAGCCCCTGAGCGCGCTGCGGCAACGCGCCGACGAGGCCGAGCGCGACGCGAAGGGAGACGACTCGCCGACCCCGCGCAACGCGCTGGCCGTACGGCTGGGCATCCGCTCCGGCGCCGAGATTCGCTGGCGGGCGCGTTGGTGCGATGCCGCGGCGTTCGAGGCGCTTGGGCGATTCACGTCCGCCTACCGGATCGGCGAGTTGTCCACCCGCGTGGCGTATGACCTGCGTGACATCGATCGCCGACTCGCCTGGCTGCGCGGCGACAGCGGCGACACCGCACGGGGTATGCGGCAAGCCGAGGTCGAGCGGCTGCTGGATAGGGCGCGCCGCGATGGCGGGCGCCGGCGCGTTCCTGGCGACCTGCGCCGTCTCATCCGGGTACGGGCCGGAACCGATACGGAGGAGACTGTGCCCGTCGCAGCCGGGCCCTCGACAGACCCGCCCGGCCATCGCGAGAAACGGAACAAGGCCGCCGAGAGTGGGTCTATCGCGACGCTCGCCGACACCCTCATACTCGCTCGCTGGTTCGCCGCCCGCACGGCCAACGACGTGGGGGACCAGCCATGAGTCCAGCAAAGCGAAAGAAGGGCCAGCGGCAGCGCCGGCGGGATTACCGGAAGGACGCGCGCCGACAAGAGAAGGCGTCGCAGACGCGCCAGACCCAGACCGCGACGACGGACGCGGCGGACGAAGCGAGCGTGCAAACGCACCGCGAATCCAGCGCCGTCGTCACTCTGGAGCCACTGTCGCCGGTCATCGTGCGCTCGGGCCGGCCAATGAACGCACATGCTGACGCCGATTCCGCCCAGTTTCCCCCACCGTCCACCCTGGCCGGCTGCCTGCGGACAGCGAAGGCGCGCGCTGCGGGCCTGTCCTTCGTGCCAGGTGTACCCGCCGAGCGACGCGTCGACCTGGACCAACTCGCTCGCATGACGGTGACGGGGCCGTTGTTGCTCGATCCTGAGCGCCGCGTGCTGGCTCCCAAGCCGGCCGATGCCCTGTACTTCGGCCACGGCGGCGCTGCTCAGTGCTTGCGGGCCCAGCCGCGCGCCTTCGACGCGGGTTGCGGCGCCGATCTGCCCGCGGGCCTGCTGCCGGTGCGGTTGGAAGAGGACGTCGCAGGTAAACCCGGGCGGGAGCCCGCCTGGTGGGCGTGGGACGACCTGCTGGCGTTCAGGCGCAACGAGCCGGTGTCTCACGGCGCATTGCGTCGGCGCGGCTGGACGGCCCCGGCGGGAGACCGCCGCACGCACGTGGCCATCGATCCGCGGACCCGGGCGACGGCTGCCGGGGGGCTGTTCCAGACCGAAGGTCTAGATCTCGACCTCGCTCCTGCTGCCTTCCGGCCGGCCACGGTGGACGGGGGCGAAGGGCGCCTCGGAACAGCCCATGAACGCGGGTTCCACGATGGACCATCCGCCGATGCGTCGTTCGCGGGTATGCGTCTCCTCGTACGATGCGGCGAACCACTGGGCAGGGCACTCGTTCACCTCGGCGGCAAGCGCCGACTAGCCGCGCTGGAGCCGGAAGCGGCCGACCTCTGGCCGCAACCGCCGGCCGACTGGTTCGACATGATGTGCGCGGCGCGTGGCCTCTGCCTGACCCTGCTGACGCCGGGCATCTTCTCCGCGGGATTCCGCCCCGGCTGGATCGGCGATGACCTCACCGGCAGCCCGCCCGGTGCGCCGGCGCTGCGGCTGCGACTGCATGCCGCGGCGATCGAACGCTGGCGGCCCCATTCCGGGTGGGACCTCGCCCGGCAGCGCCCGCGGCCGACGCGGAAGCTCGCCCCGGCCGGCGCCGTCTACTGGTTCAGCGTACTCGAAGGCGGCGAGACCGACTTGGTGGCGCCGCTCTGGCTCGCCAGCGTGTGCGATGACGAACAGGACCGTCGGGACGGGTTCGGCCTGGCGCTGCCGGGGCCCTGGAAGCCGCCGCAAGCCGCCCGCTCGTGATCCGGAAGGATGCTTCCATGCAAGCGAGACTCTTTCACCTGCACGCCCTCTCGGCGCTACACTGCGGAACGGGCCAGTCCGCGGACGTCGTGGACCTGCCCATCGCGCGGGCGCGAGCGACGAAGCTACCCATCGTGCCCGGCTCGTCGCTACGCGGCATGTTGCGGCGGGAGATCATGAACCGCGCCATGAGCAACGAGTCGGACGGGAAGGACGAGGAAGCCCTGTTCGGACGGCGAACGATCAGCGGCGACGCGGACACCTCCGCCGGCAGGCTGTCGATCGGCGACGCCCACCTGCTGCTGCTGCCCGTGCGCTGCCTCGCCGGCATCGTCAGTTACGTCACGTGCCCGTTCATCCTGCGGCGCTACGCGCGCGATCGGGAGCGCTCGGAGGTTGGCGTCCCGACTGTCCCGAGCCCAGCCGACGAGATGGCAGCGATAGTCACGTCGACTTCGGTGAACTGCGTCGGGGACAAGCTCGTCCTGGAGGATCTCGATCTTCGGGTGCGCCGGGAAGATGGATCGCTGCTCGAGTGGGCGCGTGCCATCGCAGGGACCGTGCATCCAGGGGATACCGACGCGCAGCAGGATGTCGTCGTGCGTTTCGCCGTCGTGCCCGACGACGTGATGAGTTTTCTCTCGGACACCGCCACGGAGGTGCGCGCGCGCATCCGGATCGATCCGAAGACCGGCACCGTCAGCAAGGGAGCGTTGTGGTACGAGGAGTACCTGCCCGCCGAGTCGGTGCTCTGGGGTGTGTTCGCGGTCTCGACGTCCAACCGGCCCGACGATGCCCGCACCGCGGACCAACTGGCGCGGGCGATGCCCAGCGCCGACACGGTGCAGCTCGGCGGCAACGCCGGTGTCGGCAGCGGCATGGCGCGGTTCCTGACCACAGGGGCGCCGGCATGAAGGTACGCACCCACGCGGTGGCGAGAGCGGCATACGAGCGTGTCGCCGCGCGGCGCGACGCGCCAGCCACCAGGCAGTACGGCGCCCTCGCGCACAAGCTCCCGAGCATGATCCTGCAGAACGGTCTTGCGCAGGCGACGGGCTTCCTGCTGGCCAAGGACAAGCCGGAACATCGGGCGCTGCTTGACGACCTGCGCGCCGTCCTTCACGCCCGGGGCGTGACGACCGCCCGCAATGGCGACGACCTGCACCGGGAGATCATCGGGGCCGACCTTGCCCGAATCCTCCAGCTCACTCGCAGTGCATTGGAGGCGAGCGGTTGGCTGAAGCGCTACGCTCAGGGCGTACTGCGCGTGGATGCCACCGGGGAGCGGACCGACACCGAGGCGGATGGGGCCGACACTCGGCAGAGCGTCGCCAGCGAACCGGCAGGCGCCCGGGCGGCGAACGGGGGCGCATCATGAGTGGAATCCCACTGACGCGCCACGCGCTGCGGGTGTCGCACGGTGCGCAGCCGACGGACCCGCATCCTGGCTTGTTGCTGCAACGCTGCTTTCCCGAGCACGACGAGAGCGACAGCAGGAAAACGGACTACCTCGCCGGCATCTGCAAGAGCACCGTCGATGACTTCTACCGCCGCGCCTTCCAGCGTTGGACGCAGGCCACGGCAGAGGCGGCTCGTTTCCGCAGCGTCCCCCTGAAGATCGAGACCCGCCTGTTCATAGGACTCACCGGTGGAGGCATGCTCGAGACCGGCTGCGCCATCAGCCACAGTTACGGCACACCGTACATTCCGGGATCGACCATCAAGGGTGTCGTGGTCTCGAACGCGCGGGGCCGGCTCGGCGCTGACCTTGGCTACCTGGACGAGCTGTTCGGTGCGGATGCGGGCGACGACCGACCGGCTGGACTGTCCGGGCTGCTCACGTTCCACGACGCCTGGTGGAAACCCGGTTCCGCAGCCTCGCCGCTTGTGCAGGAGGTCGTCACCACGCACCACAAGGACTACTACGGTGGGGATGGGAAGTCGCCCGCCACCGACTTCGACAGCCCGGTCCCCAACGCGCAGGTCGCCGTTCGGGGCGCCTTCCTGTTCACGGTCGAGGGGCCGCCCGAGTGGCTGGACGCCGCTGAGTGCATGCTGGTCGATGCGCTGACCACGCGCGGCGCCGGGGCGAAGACCCATGCCGGCTATGGTTTGTTCCGGGCACCAGAGGCCGCGCCGGACCCGGGCCGCGATTGGGTCGAGGCGAAGCTGGCGGAGCTGAGCGACCGCCCCGGCGTGACGGCGGAACAGGCTGTGCGCGGCAAGGGCCTGGCAGATGCCTGGTCAGCCATCGGAGACCCGGCCGTCAAGGAGGCGGCGCTCGCCGACATCCGGGCGCGCTGGACGGCGAGCGAGTGGGATGCGCCCCAGGGCCGGGCGGCGAAGAAGGCCCGAAGCATTTACGCTTCTGCTGGCTCGGCATGAGGTTGTGGAGAGGACGCCGGGTATGAGCTCGACCATCCTGCTGTGCACGGTCGGGGGGAGCCATCAGCCGATCCTGGAGGCGATACGCTCCACGGAGTCCGGCCACGTCTGCTTCTTCTGCACTGGCCGCGACCCGGCCACCGGCAGGCCGGGCTCGGTAGTGCAGATAACGGGCACAGGTCATGTGATCAAGGCCCATCGGGATGACGACCGTCCCACACTGCCCAACATTCCGACGCAGGCGGGTCTTCCCGACGACCGCTTCACGGTGGAGGAGGTCTCGGCCGATGATCTCGATCAGGCGTTCTTCGCGATGCGAGCTGCCATTGGGAAACTGACCGATCGATTCCCCGATGCGCGCTTCGTGGCCGATTACACCGGCGGCACCAAGACGATGACGGCGGCGCTCGTCTGCACGGCCCTGGAGTCGGACGCCATCGAGCTGCAGCTCGTCACCGGTGCCCGGCCCACGCTCGGTCCGGTCAGCCCAGGCAGCGAGATGGCCATGCTGGCCAGCGTGGCGCGGATCCGTCTCGACCGCACCATGGCGCCTTACTTGGCTGCCTGGGGCCGGTTCGCCTACCGGGAGGCGGCATGCGGTCTTGGCGAGATCCGCTTCGGCGCGGAAGTGCGGGAAGGACGCCGCCTCGTTGTGGCCAGGGCGCTGAGCGAGGCGTTGGCGCTGTGGGACGACTTTGATCACAAGGGTGCGCTTGACCGCGTCGGGCCTTTCGCGAGCGAGGTGGCCAGGCGCTGGCCGCGGCTGATGCCAGCCCTGCGGATGCTGACGCAGACGGACCGACCTCAGAACGAACCGGCCCGGCTCTTCGACCTGTGGAGGAACGCCGAGCGGCGGGCGCATCAGGGCCGCTTCGACGATGCAGTCGCCCGCGTCTACCGCCTGATCGAGTGGGTCGCACAGTGGCAGTTGCGGACCCGCCTCAACCTCGACACCGCGGACTTCCCGCACGATCGGTTGCCCGCCGACTCGGACGCGCGGCCGGGTCAGGACGGCAAGATCAAACTCGGGCTGACCCAGGCTTGGCGGGTGGTGGGGGAACGACTCCCGGAGCAGGATCCCGTGCGCGTTTTCGCCGAGCGTCGCGCCAGGAAGATGCTCGACCTGTTCCAGACTCGCAATAACTCGATACTCGCGCATGGGTTCCGCGCAATCCAGCGGTCAGACTGGGATGAAGTCGAAGCCTGGATCCGTGACGAGTTCCTGCCGTTGCTGAAGGGCGCGGCCCGCGAGGTCGGTCTGAAGGAGGAGCCGCCGCAGCTCCCGTCGTCGCTGGACTGAGACGTGCGGGGCCGACGCCTTGCTCTGCACCGCAGGCTCATCGGCCTAGGCGCGATGCGACCACGAACCCCCGCCGTCCGCCGTGGAGCCGCAGCCCGCGGGCGATCTCGGGCACGTCGTCGGACGTGACGACCAGGTCCTGTCGGAGGTGCCAGAAGCACTGGCCATGGAACTCGTGGGCGGCTGAGCGGTTGACGCTGGACCGGACCATCGGCGTCGGAGGTGCCAGAAGCACTGGCCATGGAACTCGTGGAACGCCTGCTGCGCCTCGCGCACGCGCCATGCATCGCCGCGTGCGCGCGACCGCTCGGAGCGAGCGGCCGGGGTGCCGGCTGTGAGGGCGTCACGCAGCGGGCCCGGTCGCAGGGTATCCGGTCGCGGTCGCGTCGCAATCATGTTCGGACCTTAGTTCGTCTTGCAGTGGGCGAGCTTGACCGACAGGGCGTCGTTGACTTCGAGCCCGGTGGGGGCGCCGCCGTCATCCACACCGATGAAGACGACGCCTGCCCGCCGCCGGTCGGGCAGGTCGTTGGCGAAGGCGCAGATGGCTTGGCGCACCGTCTGCGGCGCCTGGCCGTCGAACGATTCCTTGCGGTCGACCAGGTCCGACTCGGGGTCGTCCAGCAACGTCTCGAGGTCGTGGTCGGAGTAGGTGGACGACATGTCGAGCTTCCGGCCGGCCGGCAACGGACCTACGGGGTCCGCGGGTCGGCGGCGAACAGCCCCAGTCCGAAGTGGCTGCCGTACCCGAGCGCGAGCGGACCCGTGACCGGTTCGGGCAGCACAATCTCCAGCAGGGCGCCGGCGGCGTCGGGTTGCGCTTCACGGCCGCGCGACCGGAAGCGGTGGAAGTGGATGGCGCGGCGCGGGGCGCCGCCGACCACGATGTCGCGCAGGACGGTGACCTCGACGCCGCTCGCGTCCAGGCCGCGGCGTCTCAGCAGGCGGCGCACCTCGCCCTCCTAGCCGGCCGCCTTCAGGTGACCGGACGCCAGAAACGGCGTCAGGCTCCGCCAGCGTGTGGACGTACCAAAGATGCGAGCGCCGCCGGCGAAGTCGGCAGGTAGCCCGAAACCCTCCAGCGCCAGCCGCCATTCCTTCACGCTGCCCGGCTCTGCGTCGACGTCTTCGGATCGCTGCTTCGGGGCCAGCCAGAGGCGGGTGATGCCATCCAGGCCGGCCTGGACCTCTTGGTTCATGCCGCCGGCGACGAACACCGACACGTGGTCGATCCAGCCGTCGCCGTCCGCGTCCTCGGGCAGCCAGAACGCGTGCTGGTGGGACGGATTCCGCAAGGGTCGCCCGTTGGTGTCTCGGCCGGAGACCTGCCAGGGCGCCTTCGGAATCCAGCGGTCAGCCGCCTCGTCGCGTTGCCAACCGAACTGCGCCAGCGCCGCGCGGCGCATCAGCTCGCCGATCCTGACGGTGTCTTCGACTCGCGGCAACGGCCGGCCGGCCACCAGAAAGCGCGCGACGGTAGGCAGATCGCGGCGGCTTGAGGACCGACGCCGTCGGCCGCGAGGGCGGGCGAGGACGCCCGGGGCGGCGTCCGCCGCGCGCGCATAGACGACCTCGCGAGCGGCCGGCGGGCGGTTCCAGCCCCGGTCCTGGTAGTCGGCGGTGTCGAGCACAAGCGCGTCGACGAGGCGCTCGGGCAGCGTATGCGCGCGCCGGCCCTTGCTCCGCAGCGCCTTGTCGAGATGCTTGTCTACCGCGCGGCGCGTGGGCGGCCGCTGGGCCGCCGCCGTTACGTCACGTTCCATGTCGGCCAAGATCCGCCGCCGTTCGGCAGCATAGGCGTCGGGCGTGTGCGGCGCGAGCAGTCGCACGGGGTCGCCGTCGGCCGAGCCGTCGAGCGCGCGGCAGTTCACGGCGCCCTGCCAGTCTGCGAGCGCTTCGCACTCGGTCCAGCTCTCGGCGCGCCCGAGATAGCCGACGGCCTGGGCGAGGTCCGAGGCGAGTGCGAACGCGTCCGGAGGCAACGTCACGCACGGCCACGAGGCGACGAGCTTCGATTCATCGGGAAGCCGCAGGAAGGCGTCGAAGACGAGCGTGGTCTTCGGCCGCCCCTTATCGAGTGCGCCCAGCGGCATGTAGTGACGGGTGTGGGCGTGGATGGCGCCGACCGGCAGGCTGTACTCCGGCAGCGTCTCGGCGAGCGCGTCGATCAGCCGCGCCAGGTCGTCCTCGGACCAGCGCCCGCGGTCGCCCTTGCGCCACCACGCGGCGACGAGCGCGCGCAGGAGGCGCCAGGGCTCGGGCGGCCAGGCCACGTCGGCCTCGTTGACGTTGCGGCCCCACGGCGTGGCATGGTAGCGGCCGGCAGGGAAGCGGAAGGCCAGTGCGAACATGCCTTCATTTCTCGTAGCGGACGGTGAGCACGCGGCTCTCGCCGAAGAGCCCCCTGGAGCCGACGGTCTCGATGAGCCCCGGCAGCTCGGACTCGATGTCGCCGAGGGCCGGCAGGTCGAAGCCCTCCGGCCGGGTGACGGCGAGGCTGCTCGCGTCGAGGTCGCAGGCTGTGCGCAGCCGCAACCCGACGGCGAGGAACTTCCGGATCTTGAAGAGCGCGAGGAGGATGAGCAGCCTCCGGACCTCGGCTCCCAACCCGAAGGCGCGAATCTGGCGCAGGTCGACGTTGAAGTAGGCCGTGATCTGCTCGGCGACCCATTCGTCGCGAGAGAAGGGCACGTTGCCGAATCCCTTGGCGGTATCGCCCGAAGGGTCCACGGTGTCGTTCTTGACGCCGCCGCTCGCGGCCACCTTCGCGTTCTCGGCCTCGACGAAGGCGGACAGGGACCTTGGCAGCCGCAACCGGCCGCCCGCCAGGTCCTTCTTGGCGAGGAAGATCCCGTGCAGAAGGGCGTTGGTGTCGAACTCCAGCAGCACTTTCGCCAACTCGCGCAGGTCGACCCGGCCCACCTCCATGGCGGCCAGGCGCTGCTTCAGCAGGTCGACGACCGTCTTGTCCTTGCCCTCCAGGATGTAGGGCGAATTGAGCCGGTGCGCTTCGATGAGGGAGTTGGTGAGCGGGTCGCCTTTTCCGTTGACGACCTTCACGACGGGCAGGCCGCGAAGCGGCGCGACCCAGTTGTCGGCGATGTCGTCCCAGCAGACCGCTTCGAGGCGGTTCGCCATCGACTGTGCGCTCTCGACGAGCACCATGCGTCCCGCCCCGTCCGGCGAGTCGTAGACGGCGTGGCCGAGGTTGGGGAAGCCCGTGGGCTGGAATCTGGCGCCCTGTAGCGGCTTGAGCCTGGCCTGGATGAGAAGCCGGGGCGCATCGTCGAGGGCGGCGAGGTCAAGCGGCATGCGTCGTATCCTCCGTCGTCACGTGGTCGTCATCGGTCGGGGCGCCCGGATAGGCGCGCTCGATCAGAGCGGCCAGGCCTCTGTCGCCGATTGGGATCAGCAGCGCCGCCGCGAGGCGATCGGCCGGGATGCCCGCCCCCAGGCGTCCGCCGTCTCTCGTCGATGGCCGCGAGCCGTGCCGCGTTGCGCCGAAGGGCGTCGGCAGGCCCGATGCCCGGGCTCGCGCGAGGGCAAGCCGCACCGCAGCGTCGCTGGCCCGTCCATCACGCTGACTGCCCCCGGCGCGCAGGCCCGCGACCAGCCCCGGCGGAACGGGCAGCCGTGCGGTTGGGGGCAACGCGCGTGCCGCTCGGAGCGTGGCGTCTGGTGTGAACACGGGCTTCAGCGCCGCGTAGGCGAATGGAACGGGCGCCGGCCCCGAGTCCCGGGGCACGGAGCGAAGCCACGTGGGCCGCGCCCACACGAGACCGGCGAGCAGCGCGGCGCAGCGCGCGTCGTCGAAGTCGTCGGAGAGGAACGCCGCCACGTCGCTGAGGTGTGCGCTGGTCGCGCCGGCCAGAGGCTTGTCCTCCGGCCCGCGAGTCGACGCCTCCACCAGCCGCCGTTCGAGCACGGCGATCAGGTTCGGGACGAGCGGGCCGGCGCCCCATACCACCGTGGGTGGAGAGTCGCCGTCGGTCCATGCGCGGCGTGTGCTGAGGGTCCGCCGATAGAAGAAGGTCTGCTCGTCGAGCGGCGCGAGGTGCGCGGCCATCGGTGGTGCGGCGTTCGAACGGCCCTGCGCGGGGGCGTGTGACGATTCTCCGGCGGTCGGCATCTCTTGGGCCGTTGGCGACACGCCGTCGGCGTCGCTGCCGCCAAGTCCGGCAGTTTCCAGTTCCGCCGCGTTCGAGTGCCGCGCAGGAAGCAACTGGGGCGGCAGCCCGATCGCTGCAAGCGCGACAGCGACGCGAAACTCCGCACTGCCGTCGTCGGCTCGCTGGATCCAGGTGGACGACAGTACGGGCGGTGGCGAGCCGATGGCCTTCCGCCCGCTTGGGCTGAGAGCCAGCCAGCCTGCGACCTGTCCCAGAGCGACGATCGCTCGCTCTGCCTCTCGCGGTTCTGCTGTCGCCGCAGAGAGCCCGAACAGGGCATCCTCGAGGCGCTTGATGGCTCGCCGGGCTGAACCCGGCTCCTCGTTGTTGCGCCCGACCCGGCGGATGCGATCGAGCCAGCCGCCGGCGTCCAGATCGGCGACGAGATGCACCCCGGAAGAAGACGCCACCGAATGGCGCCCGATGGGGGTCGCCAGGTATGTCCTTCCGGCCCGCATCAGGAATCCGAAGCGTTGGAACTGGCGGAAGCCGCGGCTCACGCCGAGACTTGCTGCCGCCCGTGCAAAGTCGAGGCCATCCTTGGCCGTTCGTGCGTTGAGCATGGCTCGGCCTTCACCGAGCAGGGAGTCGACTTCGACAGCGCGCGCCGGACGTGTCCAGATCGGCGCCCAGAACTCGGCGCGCGCGTCGTTCTCATCCGCGGCCTCGATGCCGCCCCACCCGGCGCCCACCGGACGGACGGTGAAGGGGAAGCTGGCGCCCGACCGGGTGGTGGTGCCCGACGTGTTACCTCCTCGTGCGGGTTGGTGGCGCCGGGTGGCGGCGCCGGCGAAGGCCGTAGCTCCTTCGAGCATGAGCACGAAGTCCCATGGGTTCACGTTGCTGTCGGCACCGTAGCCGTTCGAGGCGTTCGGGCCGCCAGCGGCCCCGGGGGCGAACTGTCCTACAGCCGCCGAGCACAGTCCCAACACCGGTGCGGCGAGCAGACTCTCTTCGAGAAGCCGCCCTGCGTCGTTCGACGGCTCGCCCGAGGACGCCTCGAACAGACCGGCCGGCTTTGTTCGCGAAACGAGGCGGCGGGCGAAGTTGTTGGTGAATTCCAGTCGTCCATCGTTCCCGCCCGTCCCGAGCAGTTCGGGGTATGCAAGGCCGCCCGGTGACAGGGCCAGGACGGCGTCGAGCCAAGGCAGCGCCGTATCGGCCAGCTCGGCCCTGATAGCGGCCACCAGCTCGACCTTGGCCTTTCCCTCGGGCCGTTCGGTCAGGTGTAGACGCGTGACGGCGCGAGCCGAATCGCGAATGGCCGACGAGATAGGACCGAAACGCTCGGCTATCTGGTCGCCTGCAAGCGGGTCGAATCCGTCCTTGTTGTCCTTCGCGTAGAAGCCGCTGCCCCCATTCCACGGCGCGATGATCGGGCTCGGCGCGTACTCGTGGAGGAAGAACCGCAGCAGCGCGTCGTGGCTGAGTGTCGTCCGCAGGTGGAAACACTCGTTCTGCCACCAGCCGCGTGCATGCGCATCTGCCGGCTGGCCGGAGACGTGGTTGGCGGGCGAGGAGACGAGGCGCAGCACCCCGAGCGCCTTGAGGTACGACGCCAGCGGCGTCGGCGTGCATCCGGGCAGCGCAAGGGCCTCACCCGTCACCGCGGCCTCCCTTGCTCTCGTTCGCGGATGCCCGCCAGTCGGCGATACGCAGCAGGGTCTCCAGCCACGCGAGCCGGAACGGCCCGAGCGCCGCCAGCAGCTCGCGGGTGCGCTCGGTCCAGCTCTCGCGGGAGACGTCGTCCCAGCCGAGCTCCATGATGGACAGCCGCAGGCTGCCGCCCGGCCAGCGCTCGCCGCCCTCCAGATCGAAGGGGGGCAGCTCGTCGCCCTCCCAGACGCCGCGGGCGAAACGGGCGCCGGCCGGGCTGTCCTTCGGTTCTGCCTCACAGGGCAGGGCGCGCAGGTTCATCCGCACCTTGCCGTGGTGGGCGGCGATGAGGTAGGCGACGAGGTCGGCGTCGCGCACCCAGCGCTGGTTGGCCAGGAACGCCAGGGCAGAAGCCAGCTCGTGTCGGAAGTAGGGACGCGCGTGTCGAACGGATCGGCTGACGGTCTTGGCCAGCAGCGACCCGGGCGCAACCGTCCTGCCGTCGAGGCCCCGGCGCATCGTGTCCTGGAAGACCTCGTGCGCCTTGCCGAGATCGTGCCAGTGCGCCGCACGCACGACGGTCGCCCGCGTGGCCGGCTCGACGCCGAGAGCGTCGCACAACGACTCGGCCTCGGCGGTGACGTGCCGGAGATGATCGCCGAGCGGCACGATGGCGTCCATCCCGCTCAGTGGGTCCTCGTCGTGCCCCTCGGCCTCGCGTGGCGTCCGAGCGGCGGAACCACCCGTCGCGGGGCCGGCGCCAGGTGACGCCGCCGGTTCGGAGACCGGTGCGGGCACGTCCTTCGGGTCGCCGGTGAATCCGGATGCCGCACTGTAGCCGCCCGCCTCCGGATCGGCCAGCAGCATCAGGCCGGGCCAGGGCTGGCTCTGCAGCGGCATCCAGCCGGGCGGGGCCGCACCGCGCCGCCCTTCCCTGCGCCGCCACTGCGGATCGCGCTGGAACAGCAGGCGCCTGCCCTTGCCGGGGAGCTTCGAGATCCACCTCCGCGCCGCGGCGATCGAGACGGCGCAGATCTCGTCGCGTGCGGGGCGAGGCGGATCGTCTCCGGGGTCCGAGGGCGTCCGCCAGAAGACGTGGATGTCCGTGTCGTCGGCGTCGCGCACGAACGGTGAGACGTCGACGTCATGACCGGTCAGGTCCGGGTCGGTGTCGAACAGGTCGTCGAGGTCCTTGCGCCGGATGACCTGCCGCGGCGGCTCGATGTCTTCGGCGGGCGGGAGGCGCGCTGGCGCTGCATCCGTCAGTCCGCTCAATCGCTGCCGCGCGGCTTCGAGCGCTTCGATCTCGTAGGGCCTCGCCAACTCCTCGGCGTCCTTGTCCGATGCGCCGCTGTCGGCGGGCGGCAGCAGGTCGATCCAGCGCACGTCGGCGCCGTCGGGCAGCTCCGCATAGCGGTTGGCGCGGCCGAAGCGCTGCACCAGCGACGACCACGGCGCCAGTTCGGTGAACAGCACTGCGGCCGAGATGTCGACGCCGGCCTCGACCGCCTGGGTGGCGACCACGATGCGGCCGTTCGGATTCGGGTCGTCGCCGAGCACTCTCTCCATCTCGCGCCCGCGGTCGGCGGGGCGGAAGCGCGAGTGGACCAGTACCAGCGTCGGCGCCGGCCTCTTGGCGAGTCGCTTCTGGAGCGCCCGTCGGAGCGCCTGCGCTCGGTCCACGCGGTTGACGATGGCGAGGGTCATCCGCCCGCCAACGTGAGCGCCGAGGATGGCGTCGGCGAGCTGCCCGATGTAGTCGCTGAGGTCGGCCTTCTTCGCCGAGGCTGGCGCCACCGGCGCACGAGCGACTCGCTTGACCGCGTGCACCAGACGAGCGAGCCTTCCGCCGGGCGTCGCGGCTGGATCGACCCGGGTGACCGCGGCCGGGGTGGGATGGTCGACGGTGGCGAGCCAGCGCGGATCGAGAGTGGCCGAGATCCACAGGCTGCGGGACCGCGTGCCCGTCGGTCGGTCGCCCGACGCGTCACGGTCGGCTTCGGATCGTCGGAACGCTTCGAGCTGGGCGGAGGTGGCGCGCCCCGCGCCCATGAGCTGCACCTCGTCGAACACCCACTGGGCGTCCTCGTGCAGCAGCGCGAACTCCATCGGCCAGAGGGCCCGGGACGAAGCGTAACCCCGCATCAGCGCCCGGCTCAACAGCATGTCCTGGGTGCCGACGAGCACCGCCGGCCGCTCCGGGGCCTCGAGCCAGCCTTCGGCGTCCACGCCGCCGATGAGCACGTGCACGTCGTCGCGCCCCGGCAGACGGTCGCCGACGTTGGCCCGCAAGGCCAGGCTGGCGAACCAACGCCTGACGGCTTCTGCCGTCTGCTCGACGAGCGTCCGCATGGGCAGGCACCAGACGAGCCGGCGGGGCGTGTCTTCCGGAGTCCGCAACCGGTGTGCGGCCCATCCCAGGGTCACGGCGGCCGTCTTGCCCGACCCGGTGGGAGCGACCAGGACGCGCGGCCACGCCTCTGTCGCGAGGGCTCGCTGCCACGGGTCGCCCCGGGCTTCGTCTCCGAGAGCGATGCGATAGAGGGTGGTGACGTCCAAGCGGTGCCCCGCGTCACGACTCCGTGAAGAGGTCGATTCTACTAACTAACGGCCAGTCCGGCGGTCCGGTCGATAGTGTGAGGCGCCGCATTGTCAGATCGTGACAGTAGACCAGCGTTGTTTCGGCGGTTGACCGGGTTCCGGCAGGGAGCAGCCCACCAGCCGATGCCGTTGACGGGCGTCAAGGGCTCTGGTATTACTTCATGAAGTAATACCAGAGCCATGAAGATCACCACCAAGGGACAGGTGACCATTCCCCAGCGGCTCAGGCTGAAGTTCGGTCTACTGCCGCACACCGAGGTCGTCTTCGAAGAGGCCGACGGCTGCGTCGTGCTCCGCCCCGTGCTGAGCAAGCGGGCGCTTGTCGAGGCGCGGTTGCGCGACGCGCGCGGGGTTGCCGCCGGCGGCCCCCGCACCGACGAGTTGATGCGCCTGACGCGCGGGGACGAGTGAGTGTTTCTGGTCGACACGAACGTTCTGCTCGACATCTTCACCGACGACGCGCGGTGGCGGTCGTGGTCGGAGGCAGCGGTGCGCGACGCCCTCATCGAGGGCCACGTCGGGATCAACCCGATCGTCTACGCCGAGACGTCACTGGCGTTCGCCGATGCGGGTCTGCTCGACCACAGCCTCGACGCGCTCATGCTCGCTCGCCTGCCGCTGCCGTACGCCGCCGGGTTCCTCGCCGGAAGGGCGTTTCTGCGTTACCGCCGAGCCGGCGGCGTGCGGACCTCCCCGCTGCCCGACTTCTACATCGGCGCCCACGCCGCGGCTGACGGCCTGACCCTGGTGACCAGGGATGTCCGCCGCTACCGAACCTACTTCCCGTCGGTGAAGCTGGTGAGGCCGGCGGACCCAACCTGACGGGACATCTCCGATCAGTCGCGGAGATCGACCGGCTGCCCGCAGTCCATCCTGCTGGTCGCGGTCTCCTGCGAACATCAGGCGAACCCTGCGGGCGACGGCCGCGCGCGGAGCCGCACCGGCGTGGAAGACGGCGTCTCCTGCGAACATCAGGCGAACCCTACGGGCGACCGCCCGAACGGCCGAAACAACTGAATACCGAACACCGGACAACGGGAGGCCGCCGTACCCGATCCAGGCGCCGCCGTCGATGCCGCACCGCCCGCCGACACGCCCCTCGTGCCGGCGCGCATGGTCAACGAGTACGTCTACTGCCCGCGGCTCGCCTACCTGGAATGGGTGCAGGGCGAGTGGGCCGACTCGTCCGACACCGTCGAGGGCCGCCACGGGCATCGTCGGGTCAACCGCGACGGCGGGGCGCTGCCCCCGCCGGGCGAGGTCGACGAGGTCCCCAGGGTGCACGCGCGGTCGGTGACGCTCTCGTCCGAGCGCCTCGGGCTCATCGCCAGGCCGGACCTCATCGAGTCGGACGGCGGCCGGGTGGTGCCCGTCGACTACAAGCGCGGCAAGCGTCCCCACGTGGGCAGCGGGGCCCAAGAGCCCGAACGGGTGCAGCTCTGCGCCCAGGGCCTGCTGCTGCGCGAACACGGCTACGACTGCGTCGAGGGCGTGCTCTACTTCGTCGGCAGCCGCGAACGGGTGCGGGTTCGCTTCGACGACGAGCTCGTCGCCGCCACGCACCGGGCCATCGAGGGGCTGCGCGGCCTGGCCGCCGACGGCGCCATTCCGCCGCCCCTCGAGGACAGCCCGAAGTGCCCGCGCTGCTCGCTCGTCGAGATCTGCCTGCCCGACGAGGTCAACCGCCTGACGCGGGCGACGGCCCCGCCGCGCCCCATCGCGGTGGCGGCCACCGACTCGCTGCCGCTCTATGTGCAGGCCCAACAGGCAAGGGTGGGGAAGTCGGGCGAGACGCTGGTCGTCATCGTTGACGACGAGAAGGTGGCCACGGCGCGGCTGGAGGAGACCTCACAGGTCATCCTGATGGGGAACGTCCGCCTCACCACGCCGTGCCTGCACGAGCTGATGTGGCGGGGCATCCCGGTGACCTGGCACAGCTACGGCGGGTGGTTCTACGGACACACGGTCGGCAACGGCCACAAGAACGTCGAGCTGCGGACCGCCCAGTACCGGGCGAGCTTCGACGAGGCCACCTGCCTGCGGTTCGCCCGGGGGCTGGTGAGCGCCAAGATTCAGAACTGCCGCACCCTGCTGCGCCGAAACTGGAAGCGCGCCCAGAGCAGCCAGCCGGTGCTGGTCGACCTGAAGAGCGACAGCCGCCGCCCCGCCCGCGCGACCTCTCTCGGCGAGCTCCTCGGCGTCGAGGGAAGCGCCGCGGCCCGCTACTTCCGTGCCTTCACCGCCATGCTGCAGGACGACGGCCCGGGCGCCGCGTTCGGGTTCGACTTCGAGACCCGCAATCGCCGTCCGCCGACCGATCCGGTCAACGCGCTCCTGTCGTTCGCCTACTCGCTGCTGGTCCGCTCGTGGACGGTCACCCTTGCCGCCGTGGGGTTCGATCCGTTCCGCGGCCTCTATCACCAGCCGCGGTACGGCCGGCCCGCGCTCGCCCTCGACCTGATGGAGCCGTTTCGCCCCCTCATCGCCGATTCGGTGGTGGTGCAGGCCATCAACAACGGCGAGGTCCGGCCCACCGACTTCCGATCCGCGGCCGGCAGCGTCAACCTGACCCCCCACGGCCGGCGGCGGTTCATCGCCACCTACGAGCGGCGCCTCGGCCACGAGGTGGTCCACCCCCTGTTCGGCTACCGCGTCAGCTACCGCCGCCTCATGGAGATGCAGGCCCGGCTCTTCGGCCGCTTCCTGCTCGGCGAGCTGCCCGAGTATCCGAACTTCACCACCCGATGACGCCGTGGAGCACCTCTACATTGTCGTCTACGACATCTCCGAGCCCAAGCGGTGGCGCCGCGTGTTCAAGCTGATGCAGGGCTACGGCGAGTGGGTGCAGCTCTCCGTGTTCCAGTGCCGGCTCGGCCGCCGCCGGCACGCCGAACTGGTTGCGCGTCTCGACGATCTGATCGATCATCACACCGACCATGTCGTCCTGGTCGACGTGGGCGGTGCGGATGGCATAGAGCCCCGTGTCGTCAGCCTGGGGAAGGCGTTTCGGCCCGTGCGCCGGGAGCCCGTGATAGTGTGACGCCCATCTTCGCCGCCATGGATCGAGCGCTTCGGTGCCGCGGTACGCCCGGGGAGGGCTCGCACGCCCCGCAGATCATTGACAACTGGATAGTTGTCGCTCTCGAGCATCGCCGATGTCGTCGCCAGTTCAGGCGTCGCGCGCGCCATTTACGGACCGCTCGCAATGGCCATCCCAACGCGTTCGCCCACAACCACTTGCGAGCGGTCCACATCCGCGGGGTCTACCCCCGCGGCCTCATTGAAGCGCATGACTCCCTTGTCGGGGAAGTCTTCGGCGCCGGCTACATCCGCGGGGTCTACCCCCGCGGCCTCATTGAAGCGCCCATCTCGCGTCGGGTCCGCTCGGAATGCTCGATGGCGACATCCGCGGGGTCTACCCCCGCGGCCTCATTGAAGCTCGATCCTCCACTCGAAGAAGGCCGGAATTTACCGGACATCCGCGGGGTCTACCCCCGCGGCCTCATTGAAGCTTCCGCTGTTCCAATCCAATTGAACATCCGATACCAAGACATCCGCGGGGTCTACCCCCGCGGCCTCATTGAAGCTGGACGACGGCCGGCATGTTCACGGTCGAACCGCCCGTGATACATCCGCGGGGTCTACCCCCGCGGCCTCATTGAAGCACCCTCGATGCGGTCGGCCTTGTTCCGCTCGAGGCACATCCGCGGGGTCTACCCCCGCGGCCTCATTGAAGCCGCGAGCTCGGCGGCTCGCAGGAAGACCGCATCGCGCTGACATCCGCGGGGTCTACCCCCGCGGCCTCATTGAAGCGCCGTCGCGATGGTCGAGGCGGACAGCGCGGCGAAGACATCCGCGGGGTCTACCCCCGCGGCCTCATTGAAGCCTGTCACGCGCCGGCGTCTACCGCCGGCACGGTGAAACATCCGCGGGGTCTACCCCCGCGGCCTCATTGAAGCTTCACCGTCCTTGCCTGCGTCATCACACCCTGAGGCGCACATCCGCGGGGTCTACCCCCGCGGCCTCATTGAAGCGGCGAGTGGGCGGCGGCGGCCGGCAAGAGCAACGATGAACATCCGCGGGGTCTACCCCCGCGGCCTCATTGAAGCCCCGTGCGGCACGATGGTGCCGCTCTGCTGCGGGGTACATTCGCGGGGTCTACCCCCGCGGCCTCATTGAAGCTTGCCGTACAGGCTCTCGATGTTCGGCCAGCGATCCACACATCCGCGGGGTCTACCCCCGCGGCCTCATTGAAGCGACAGACCCGAGACGCGGGTGCCGACGGATGCGGGAGACACATCCGCGGGGTCTACCCCCGCGGCCTCATTGAAGCTCTGCGGGTGGCGAGACGAAGCATGGTCTACGCCCAGACATCCGCGGGGTCTACCCCCGCGGCCTCATTGAAGCTGGCGGTCGCACGGGACCAGATGTGCGCCGGCGTCGTGCACATCCGCGGGGTCTACCCCCGCGGCCTCATTGAAGCCGGTGGCGAGCGCATGCGTCACCGGGTCGCCGTAGACACATCCGCGGGGTCTACCCCCGCGGCCTCATTGAAGTTCGACGGCCGGCGCCAGCCGGTCCGCGTCGACGTCCGGGAGACATCCGCGGGGTCTACCCCCGCGGCCTCATTGAAGTGAACACGACGACGACCGACCAGCGAATGACTATTCGACATCCGCGGGGTCTACCCCCGCGGCCTCATTGAAGTCCCACTCACGGGCCTCCGCGATGAGCTGGTTGACGAGACATCCGCGGGGTCTACCCCCGCGGCCTCATTGAAGTGCGCTGAAATTCGCCGGCGGCGTCCTCGATCTCGAGACATCCGCGGGGTCTACCCCCGCGGCCTCATTGAAGTCTCCCAGGGCAGAGGCGGATGCCCAGTGGACTTGGGAAACATCCGCGGGGTCTACCCCCGCGGCCTCATTGAAGTAAGTTCTCTGAGCTGACGGACGACGATGGCACGTCGCCACATCCGCGGGGTCTACCCCCGCGGCCTCATTGAAGTGAGAACGCCGGTGAACGTCACGCCGTCAGGAACCGTTACATCCGCGGGGTCTACCCCCGCGGCCTCATTGAAGTCTTCAAGCTCTCCCAGCGGCTCGTTGTTCTCGCGAGCACATCCGCGGGGTCTACCCCCGCGGCCTCATTGAAGCGGCATCGAACCAGGCACGATGCAGCGCCGCGATTGGCACATCCGCGGGGTCTACCCCCGCGGCCTCATTGAAGCCTTGGCGAATCCGGACTTGCTGACATACATACTCACACATCCGCGGGGTCTACCCCCGCGGCCTCATTGAAGCACCAGCACGGCCGGCACGGGCGGAGGGTCGATCGACACATCCGCGGGGTCTACCCCCGCGGCCTCATTGAAGCTCCTTTGCCCATTTTCTTGCCGCCCTTCTTCCCGCCACATCCGCGGGGTCTACCCCCGCGGCCTCATTGAAGCGTGGTGCAGCTCGTGTGCTGGTACCGGTCTCGCGCCGGCGACATCCGCGGGGTCTACCCCCGCGGCCTCATTGAAGCAAAGCAGCCTCAGGGATGCTGCGGAACACCCGGCCGACATCCGCGGGGTCTACCCCCGCGGCCTCATTGAAGCCTCACGGCTGCCGCAGTCTCGGCACTTCCAGTGATCACACATCCGCGGGGTCTACCCCCGCGGCCTCATTGAAGCATACCCACCGAAGGTGCGTCTCGCGCCATCGCTGCCACATCCGCGGGGTCTACCCCCGCGGCCTCATTGAAGCCGCGCGTACGTAGATCTAATGCGCAAGTAGCAAAACCACATCCGCGGGGTCTACCCCCGCGGCCTCATTGAAGCGGGAACCGGGCCGCGGCGCTCACGGGACGGGCTCACGGGACACATCCGCGGGGTCTACCCCCGCGGCCTCATTGAAGCGAATCACGCCGAAGTTTGATCGGACTTCCGGATTCGAAACATCCGCGGGGTCTACCCCCGCGGCCTCATTGAAGCCCCGGTGCTCGGATTCCTGGCGGCGCCGCCCACGTGACATCCGCGGGGTCTACCCCCGCGGCCTCATTGAAGCGCCAGGCCATCCGCGTATCCGAGCTCGGCCATCGTGTCGACATCCGCGGGGTCTACCCCCGCGGCCTCATTGAAGCCCGGCCGAGGCCATCGACGGCGCCGTGCAGCGGTCCACATCCGCGGGGTCTACCCCCGCGGCCTCATTGAAGCTCGGACACGTCGAACCACGTCTCTTTCCACTGGTCCACACATCCGCGGGGTCTACCCCCGCGGCCTCATTGAAGCGTGGCGCACCTGCTGCAGCGTGACGTGCCACTTCAACATCCGCGGGGTCTACCCCCGCGGCCTCATTGAAGCACGCGCCGGCCTGTACGGCCGTCACGTTACCCCATACATCCGCGGGGTCTACCCCCGCGGCCTCATTGAAGCAACCTGCGACAGGGAGAGCGACTGGACCCGTCCCGTACGACATCCGCGGGGTCTACCCCCGCGGCCTCATTGAAGCTGATCAACCCGATACGACTGCGAACGTGTTTGGCGATACATCCGCGGGGTCTACCCCCGCGGCCTCATTGAAGCCTGCCGCTGGTCGTCTGTCAGTGACTCGACGCCGGAACATCCGCGGGGTCTACCCCCGCGGCCTCATTGAAGCAGACCGCGATGATGAAGCTCGACGCGTTCAGCGCCGCCGACATCCGCGGGGTCTACCCCCGCGGCCTCATTGAAGCACGCAGGAAGAGGTTGCAGAGCGTGTCGGCGTTCCGAACATCCGCGGGGTCTACCTCCGCGGCCTCATTGAAGCCTGCAGCACGGGCAGCATGTGAGACACCACACGCCGCGACATCCGCGGGGTCTACCCCCGCGGCCTCATTGAAGCGCCAGCGCCGACATGGCCTGCATCTCGGCCGCTGACACATCCGCGGGGTCTACCCCCGCGGCCTCATTGAAGCGTGTCGACGCCGGCCTTGAGCGCCTTGGTCGCCAAACATCCGCGGGGTCTACCCCCGCGGCCTCATTGAAGCCTGCTGCGGCACGCGGAACCGGATGCCGCGGGTCCTGACATCCGCGGGGTCTACCCCCGCGGCCTCATTGAAGCGGGAGCGGGTAGCGGAGTTGGAGCATGCGTTGCGGCAACATCCGCGGGGTCTACCCCCGCGGCCTCATTGAAGCACCGCCGGCGGCGTCCTGGTCGTCCTTCAACGGCTCACATCCGCGGGGTCTACCCCCGCGGCCTCATTGAAGCGTGTCGGGCGCGTCGAGACCAGGATCGTCGCGTCCGGAACATCCGCGGGGTCTACCCCCGCGGCCTCATTGAAGCTGGGCAGTGAAGCCTGGCGAGCGACACACCTTCCACTACATCCGCGGGGTCTACCCCCGCGGCCTCATTGAAGCGCGCGGCCGGGTCTGGCGAGCCTGCGCCGCTCGCGCCGACATCCGCGGGGTCTACCCCCGCGGCCTCATTGAAGCTTTTTGTTGATATCCGCAGCACCTCCCTGGATGACAGACATCCGCGGGGTCTACCCCCGCGGCCTCATTGAAGCACACTTGGACATGGCAGCGGCCAGCAAGGCGCGAGAGCACATCCGCGGGGTCTACCCCCGCGGCCTCATTGAAGCGCCCCAGACGACCATCGTGCAGCGGCAGTTGATGGTCACATCCGCGGGGTCTACCCCCGCGGCCTCATTGAAGCTGAAAGATCGTTGAAGAATTGCTTTACCTTCAGATCGGACATCCGCGGGGTCTACCCCCGCGGCCTCATTGAAGCGACGCGCCTCAGGTTGCGCACGCTCGACTCGCTGAACATCCGCGGGGTCTACCCCCGCGGCCTCATTGAAGCCGCCGTGTCGGGGTTGCTGAAGACGAGACGCGGCACACATCCGCGGGGTCTACCCCCGCGGCCTCATTGAAGCCAGACCGACAGCCACGTCGTGCGATCGAGATTCGCCGCACATCCGCGGGGTCTACCCCCGCGGCCTCATTGAAGCTAGGGAGGGTCAGATGAATCGCAGTGCATTCGGACCACACATCCGCGGGGTCTACCCCCGCGGCCTCATTGAAGCCCGAACCCGGCCGGGCGGCGCTCACGGGACGGCGGGGCACATCCGCGGGGTCTACCCCCGCGGCCTCATTGAAGCGAACACGAACGTGCCCGACTTTTCGCGGCCCCGGAAGGTCACATCCGCGGGGTCTACCCCCGCGGCCTCATTGAAGCTTGAACAGCCCGGCGATGCCGCCTGCGATCCAAGTCACATCCGCGGGGTCTACCCCCGCGGCCTCATTGAAGCAAGGCGGTTGCCAGGGCCATCGAGATCGGGCAGTCGTCACATCCGCGGGGTCTACCCCCGCGGCCTCATTGAAGCTTGGATCAGAGTGAGTGTGTGGCGCAGCAACCTGTGGATACATCCGCGGGGTCTACCCCCGCGGCCTCATTGAAGCCAGACGGTCAAACTCGGCCAGACGACCTTCCCGGAGCACATCCGCGGGGTCTACCCCCGCGGCCTCATTGAAGCACGGATGTTGATCGAGGTGCTGTTGCAGGAACGATGACACATCCGCGGGGTCTACCCCCGCGGCCTCATTGAAGCCATTGACCGTGACCGGTACCCGGACGAACTTGCCGGAACATCCGCGGGGTCTACCCCCGCGGCCTCATTGAAGCATCGCGACCGGGCCGTAGTGCTGCACACCGGCCGTGGTGACATCCGCGGGGTCTACCCCCGCGGCCTCATTGAAGCAGCAGCAGGGCGCGGTTGGACACGGCGGACTTTAGCGACATCCGCGGGGTCTACCCCCGCGGCCTCATTGAAGCGTCCACAGGCGACCCCGCTCGGGCGAAGATTGCCAAACATCCGCGGGGTCTACCCCCGCGGCCTCATTGAAGCTCCGGAGAGCCGGCGACTGTCACCGTGTACGTCAATGCACATCCGCGGGGTCTACCCCCGCGGCCTCATTGAAGCGAGGACCAGCTACGGGCAGCGGAAGAGGCCGCGAGAGAACATCCGCGGGGTCTACCCCCGCGGCCTCATTGAAGCAGTTTCGCCCGGGTGGCACGACCAACAGCGTCCCGTCTACATCCGCGGGGTCTACCCCCGCGGCCTCATTGAAGCAGGTCCAACAACATCGCTCTCAAGAAGCAGCTCGAGGCACATCCGCGGGGTCTACCCCCGCGGCCTCATTGAAGCGCGGTCAGTGAGCCCCTGCCGTGGGAATGCCATGGCCTACATCCGCGGGGTCTACCCCCGCGGCCTCATTGAAGCTGGATGATCTCCGTAGGTTCCCATTCTCTATGCGAAACATCCGCGGGGTCTACCCCCGCGGCCTCATTGAAGCTGCCCGAAGACGACGAAAAGGTCACCCGGTCGAACCGTACATCCGCGGGGTCTACCCCCGCGGCCTCATTGAAGCACCTCTGGTGAGATCGTCAATTTGCGGAGGGCACCCCACATCCGCGGGGTCTACCCCCGCGGCCTCATTGAAGCGCGGAGGGGCGTCACTCCGGTTACGGAAGTAGTATAACATCCGCGGGGTCTACCCCCGCGGCCTCATTGAAGCATCCGCTTCCTCATCCGTCATGACTTCGATCTTCTCTCCCACATCCGCGGGGTCTACCCCCGCGGCCTCATTGAAGCGGCGGGTACCGAATGAGCGCCCGCGTCCCGGCGCCGAGACATCCGCGGGGTCTACCCCCGCGGCCTCATTGAAGCGCGTGTGATCTGGCCGAAGTACCGTGTGCGAGCGACACATCCGCGGGGTCTACCCCCGCGGCCTCATTGAAGCGTGCTCGCCCGTGACAGCATGTGGCCATCGGTGGCCGTACATCCGCGGGGTCTACCCCCGCGGCCTCATTGAAGCGTGCCGCGACGCGACTGGGTCGGCCGCGTCATCGAGACATCCGCGGGGTCTACCCCCGCGGCCTCATTGAAGCGGCAAGCCTGCTTTTTTGTTCAGATAGATCTGGTGACGTACATCCGCGGGGTCTACCCCCGCGGCCTCATTGAAGCCAACCTGACTCCACGCCCATTCCGCTGCGACGCGGAAACATCCGCGGGGTCTACCCCCGCGGCCTCATTGAAGCCCTTAGCCATTTTTGGCTACCTCCTGCTGGGAAGTTGAGACATCCGCGGGGTCTACCCCCGCGGCCTCATTGAAGCGAAAGCGACTGCCACTCAAGAGCAGAGACCACCTCACATCCGCGGGGTCTACCCCCGCGGCCTCATTGAAGCCTCTTGAGACTCATGACACGATCCGTTCCGCAGTCGAACATCCGCGGGGTCTACCCCCGCGGCCTCATTGAAGCGAGCAGATCCGCATTCCGGTCCATTGTTGGGCGCCGGAACATCCGCGGGGTCTACCCCCGCGGTTTCATTGAAGCTAGTCGACAGAGTCATTACTCTCATCGACCGTCGTCGAACATCCGCGGGGTCTACCCCCGCGGCCTCATTGAAGCATCCAGGGGGTCAACGAGCGGCTGAGAATCAGGGACACATCCGCGGGGTCTACCCCCGCGGCCTCATTGAAGCAAGGAGGACGGCCTGTCGGACATGGACGGGCAGGGCAAACATCCGCGGGGTCTACCCCCGCGGCCTCATTGAAGCCCGCGGGGGCATGAAGGCGAGATAGAAGGTGCCTGGTACATCCGCGGGGTCTACCCCCGCGGCCTCATTGAAGCGTGGGTATGCCGCTTCCACCTTGGCGGCGCCGCCAGGATATCCGCGGGGTCTACCCCCGCGGCCTCATTGAAGCTTCAGGACGGCGCGGGCGGCGAGGCCGCCGGGTGGAAACATCCGCGGGGTCTACCCCAGCGGCCTCATTGAAGCACGACCGCCGGCATGTTGACCGTCGAGCCGCCAGTGAACATCCGCGGGGTCTACCCCCGCGGCCTCATTGAAGCGGCCGTGAGCGTTTCCGCGTCTACGCCGACTGCGGTAACATCCGCGGGGTCTACCCCGCGGCCTCATTGAAGCTTGACACTCTGCGTATACTGATCGGATATGTGAGAAAACATCCGCGGGGTCTACCCCAGCGGCCTCATTGAAGCGGCTAGTGTCTAAGGTATGCAATCCGGCGTTTCCAACATCCGCGGGGTCTACCCCCGCGGCCTCATTGAAGCCACTCGCCAGGCTCCGTAAGGACCCGCTCAACCGAACATCCGCGGGGTCTACCCCCGCGGCCTCATTGAAGCATCTTCGATCTGGACTTCACGCCACGGCTGCGCGCTGGCACATCCGCGGGGTCTACCCCAGCGGCCTCATTGAAGCTACTAGCCCGCGATATCGTAGGCATCAGCTCTTACGACCGTACATCCGCGGGGTCTACCCCCGCGGCCTCATTGAAGCGGCCGGGTCGGACGTGTAGGCGCGTAGGTTCTACGCACATCCGCGGGGTCTACCCCCGCGGCCTCATTGAAGCACTGGGGCGTCTGTTGGCGACAAGTGTAAATCTCCCATTTATGGCAACCGAAAACTGCACACATTGCTGGTGGTCGGGAGCCGGTTTGCGTCCCACGATGTTGGGGAATCCAACAGCGAGGGGGCGGGGCGCAGATGCATGGATGGGAGACGAGGATGCTGCTGAAGCACTACCTGGAGCGGGGCGTCTCGAAGGCGGCGTTGGCGAGACGCTTCGGAGTGAGCCGGCGCACGATCCACGCGTGGGTTGAGACGGGCCAGCTCGACCGCGACCTGTCGTCGGGCCACTCGCGCTACGCGCCGCGGCCAGCGGCGCCGCAGAAGCTGGCGCCCTACATGGGGATCATTACGGCGCGCCTGGAGGAGTTCCCGGAGTTGTCGGCCAAGCGCTTGTTCGACGAAATTCGGGCGTCCGGCTACCCTGGCGGCTACAGCCGCGTGCGGGACTACGTCCGGACGGTGCGCCCACGTCCGGCGGCCGAGCGGGTAGTGCGGTTCGAGACACCGCCGGGACATCAGGGCCCGGTGGACTTCGGGACGTTCGCGCTACCCTGGGGCCGCCGGCATGCCCTGGTGGTGGTTCTGAGCCACTCACGGCTGCTGTGGCTGCACTTCTACTCTACCAGCGGCAGACGATGGCGGTGCTGACCGCGGGGCTGGAGCGCGCGTTCGCGCGCTTCGGCGGCGTGCCCCGCGAGCTGTTGTTCGACCAGATGCGTGCGGTGGTGCTGTCGGACGGCCGGGTGGGCGGCGGCGAGTTGGTGCTCAACGCGGAGTTTCTGCGCTTTGCCGCGCACTGGGGGTTTCATCCGCGGGCCTGCCGGCCGTATCGAGCGCAGACGAAGGGCAAGGTGGAGCGGCCGATCCGCTATATCCGGGACGGCTTCTTCTACGGCCGCACGTTCCTCAACGACGACGACCTCAACGCGCAGGCAGCGCACTGGCTGGAGCAGACGGCCAACGTGCGCCGGCACGGCACGACGGGCGAGCGTCCGGTGGACCGCTTCACGCGGGCCGAGCGTGAGGAGCTGCGGCCCCTGGCGGCGTGTCCCTACCGGCGCGTCGGCGTGCGCTCCACACCGGCGCCGGTCCCGCGGCTCGTGGCCGAGACGGTCAAGGTCGAGCGCCGCGCGTTGCGCGTCTACGCGGAGGCGGCGCGATGAAGGCCGCGGAAGGCAACCGGCGCGACCGGCTGCGGGCGATGCTGGCGGACCTGAAGATGCCGGGCGCGCTTGAAGCGGTCGATGGCGTGTTGGCCCAGGTCGACAGCGGCGCGGTGACCGCCGGCGAAGCGATCGAGTTGATGCGCAACGCGCAGATCGCGTTGCGCAACAACCGGCGGCTGCAGGCGGCGATGCGCTCCTCGCGTCTACCGGCCGTCAAGACGCTGGCGCAGTTCGACTTCAGCTTCCAGCCGAGCGTCAAGCGCGAGCAGGTCGAGAGCCTGCACGAGCTGGGATTCGTTGACCGCGCCGAGAACGTGATCCTGCTGGGTCCGCCCGGCGTAGGCAAGACGTACTTGGCGATCAGCCTCGCGGTGACGGCCGCCGAGGCCGGCCGCCGCGTCTACTACGGCACGCTGGCGAGCCTGATCAACTCGCTCAGCGAAGCGAGGGCCGCAGGCGAGTTGACCCGGCGGCTGCGGGTGCTGACGCATCCGGCGTTGTTGGTCGTCGACGAGATCGGCTACCTGCCGGTGACGCAGGACGGCGCCGTGCTCTTCTTCCAGTTGATCAACGCCCGGCACGAGCGGGCGTCGACGGTGCTGACCTCGAACAAGGGCTTCGAGGAATGGGGCAGCGTGCTTGGCGACGAGGTGATGGCAGCAGCGCTCATCGACCGGCTGTTGCACCACTGCCACGTGGTCAACATCCGCGGCAACAGCTACCGGCTGCGGGAACAGCAGGAGTGGCTGCGGACCGCGGCAGACAAGCGCCGCGAGGGAGTCGCGACGTGACCACCAAGCCGACGGTCTCGCGACGCGTTTCGGGCCGGACTCCGGTCGCTCCGCTCCCTACGTCCGACCCGAAACGCGCGGTGGACACCAACGGGAGAACGTCAGATCCGACCGCGCCGGCCTCGCTGAAAGTGTGCAGTTTTCAGTTGCCAAAAGTGTGCAGTTTTCAGTTGCCATTGACAAGCTTCCCAACCGTGGGCACATCCGCGGGGTCTACCCCCGCGGCCTCATTGAAGCGGCCGGAAGCCGGTTGCCTGGTGCACCGTGTCCAGCGACATCCGCGGGGTCTACCCCCGCGGCCTCATTGAAGCTCCGGCAGATCCCACGCCCAGCAGATCGTGTGCGCGACGACGCTCTCTCGCATGAGCCGCCGGTTCGTTCAGGCGGTCGTGGTCAGCACGCTGGAGGGGCAGACGCTCTATCGGGACGCCTATCGCATGCTTGGTATCTCCAGGACCGAGACCTTCGACCGCCTCGGACGTGAAGTCGGGGCGTTGTCGTGATCCGGTACCTCCTCGACGCAAACGTCTTCATTCAGGCCAAGAATCTCCACTACGGCTTCGACTTCTGCCCCGCATTCTGGGACTGGCTGATCCGCAGGAACGAGGACGGAACGGTGGCGAGCGTCGAGAAGGTCGCCGATGAACTCCATGCCGTTGACGACGATCACGACGCACTGTACAGGATCGCACGTGCGGAACGGGCGGGCGCGGGCGGCTGACGGGGCGTGATTCTCGGGCGGGCGGTGGGCTGCGCCGGGAGCAACGGGGTGGTCAGTCGACCGGGTTGGCTGGCGCAGTCCGTTCGAGGAGCTGGAGCAGCATTCCGCGGAGTTCGCGGATGTCGGTCTGCGTTTCGGCGTGGCGTCCGCGGATCTCGGCCTGCAAGTCGGCACGCATCGAGTGCATCTCGGTGCGGAGCTCGGTGCGGAGCTCCTGCATCTCAGTGCGGAGCTCGGTGCGCATCTCGCGCATGTCGATCTGCAACTGGCCCATCTGGGCGTTGGTGTCGTCGATCCGGGCGTTGATGACCAGGAGCGCGGTGCTGGTGAGAGTGACCAGCAGGATTCCGAGGGCGACGCCGGTGGTGACGATCCACTTGGCGTCGGCCGAGAGTCTCGGCTGCCTTTCGGGGCTGTCAACGTGCTCGGCGACGGGCGCGGTGGGGTCGGCCATGTCGTCGACGTTCCTTGACGTGATTCTACACGGGATTCGAGATGGCGGTGACTCGGTCCTAGCGCTCAATCACAGTTGACACAGGCCGTGGCTCAGTGTAAAAGGTTTCTGTGCGTGTTGGCCTGCGGATGTTGCAGCCGGAGACGGTGGGCTGGCTGCGGCAGGAGTTGGTTCGGGGGTCGTTGTCGCGTGCGGCGCTGAGCCGTGGTCTTTGCGAACGCGACGGGTGGCGCAACGCGCGTGGGTCGCTGTGCTCGGCGTCGGCGCGGAAGGCTTTGCCTGGCTTGGCGGCGGAGCTGGGCCTGCCTCTGCCGTCGGCGCAGCCGGGTCCGCCGGTGGGTTGTGTGGTCGGGGTCGGGTCTGAGATTTCGCTGACCGAGTTTGCGGGCAGCCTGTCGTCGTTGGGGGAGGTTCACCTGCGGTTGGCGGAGACGGCGCTTGCGCGTCAGCGGTGTTGTGCACTTCTGGCGGCTGCGCATCCTTTGGGCCGTTGTCGGGCTCCGGGCTGCCGGGTGACGTATCTGGTGGATTCTTCGGCGGGCGCGTTGGGTGTTTTGAGCTTTGTGTCGGCTCCGCTTCGTCTGGGTCCTCGGGACGCGCATCTGGGCTGGGACGCTCGGACGCGGGGGGCACGGATTGGTCAGGTGGTATTGAACGACCGATTCCTGCTGCTTCCCGGGGTTCGTGTTCCGCACTTGGCGTCGCAGGTTCTGGGCCGTGCGGTGGGTCGTTTGGCGTCGGACTGGGCATTGTGTCACGGGGTTCGTCCGGTTCTGGTGGAGACGTGCGTGGCGTCGTCTCGTCGTGGCACGAGCTATCGGGCGTCGGGCTGGCGGTGTGTGGGCCGTACGGCGGGTCGTCCTCCGGGGTCATCGGTTTCTGTGGAGCCGAAGGATGTCTGGCTTCGGGGCCTGGCCCCGGACTGGGCGGAGACGCTGCGTCGGGCTGCGCCCAGGGAGTTGGGTTCGTTTCCGGGGTTGGGGGAGGAGGCTGCGGGCGCCGGCAGTTGGTCTCGGTGCGAGTATTCGCGTTCGGACCTGGCCGACGGTCGGCTGCGTCGTCGTCTGGCGCAGATGGGTGCGGCCTGGGAGCAACATCCTGGTGCGCCTCTGCCGGCGGTGTTTGCCGGCAGCGCCGAGCAACAGGCGGCCTACCGTTTCCTGCACAATGGAGCGGTGAGTAGCGCGGACATTCTGCAACCGCATCGGGAGGCGCTGGTCGAGCGCAGCCGTGCGGAGTCGGTGGTGCTGCTGGTGCAGGACACGACGACGCTCAACTACACGGGTCTTCGGGACAGCACGACCGGGCTGGGGCCGCTGGGAGAACGGTCTGGCGGCGGTCGGGGTCTGTTCGTGCACGCGGCGGTGGCGTTCACCGAGGGGCGCCGGCCGTTGGGGGTGAGCGGTCTGGAGACGTGGGCGCGGCCGGATGGCGCGCCCACGTCCGAGCGCGCATTGGAGAGCCGGCGCTGGTTCCGGGGATTCGACCAGGGTCGCGAATTGGGGCGGGCGTGTCCGGGCACGCGGGTGGTCGTGGTCGGCGACCGCGAGAGTGACATCCATGCGCTGTTGCAGTGGCAGGCGCAGCATGCGGCTGAAGCGGGGCTGGTGAGCGGGCCTGCGCCAGCCGGCGGCGGCGGGTGAAAGTATGGGACGAGCGGTTGCGGGCGATGATGCTCCGGCCGCTGGCGTCTCAGCCGGACTTCGAGACCCCGGTGCGCACCAACCGGCCGGTGCACATCGACTCGCAGGGCGGCAAGCGGGCGCGCGAGGCGCGCACGGCGCGGACCGAGTTGCGCATCGGGCGGGTGCAGGTGCAGCCGCCCAAGGACCAGACCGACGCGGCGCCGCTGACGGCCTGGGTGGTGCGGGTGCTCGAAACCGACCCGCCGCCGGGACACGAGCCGCTCGAATGGCTGCTGGTGTCGAGCGAAGGCGGCCCGACGGCCGAATGGGCCGAGCGCATTGTCGGCTGGTATGAGACCCGCTGGGGCATCGAAGAGTATTTCCGGGTGCTCAAGAGCGGCGCCCGCATCGAGGACCGGCGCTTGCAGGAAGCCGACGCGCTGGCCAAGTGCCTGGCCTTCGACGCCATCACCGCCTGGCGGGTGTGCTCCCTCAGGGGCTACGCGCGCGACGCGCCCGACACGCCGGCAGCCCAGGTCCTGACCGACGACGAGAAGCGCGTGATCGGAGCCGTCGTGCAGGCCGAAAGACTGCTGCCGCCAGCCGAACGAGACCGGCCATTGCCGCCCGACATCCGCGCCTGGGTGATGCTGCTGGCGCGCATCGCCGGCTGGCGACCGACAAAGCGTAGACCGCTGCCGGGCAACGAAGTGCTGTGGCGCGCCTGCGTGCAACTACAGATGATGGTACGAGGAGCCCAAGCCGCCCGCGCACCCTGAACCGCAACCCGAATCGACGTAGACCGGGCGACCAACGCCGGACCGTTCCTGAGTCAACCGTGATGTAGCGCTAGCGCGTAGCCGGCCGTACCCGACGACAGATGTATGCCGAACCGCGCGCCGACCCGAACCGGCACCGGCACCGCGGGCACCACGCTGACCGAGAAGGCGGACTCCCGGTTCCTGTCGACGCCGGAGGTGGCGGGACGCCCCGGCTGCAGGACCGACACCACGCGAACGCCCGGCAACGCCGGACCCGCCGCGAGCGCGCCGCCGGACGCCGGACCCGGGAGGAATGCCGCACGAGCACCCGCCGGCGTCGGACCCGCCGCCGCCAGCGCCACCGCGGCGGCCGAGGCGGCAGCACCTGCCCGAGCTCGCCATCGCATCGTCATTTTCGCCTCTCCTCCTCGCCTCTCCTCGACCGTTCGCGTCACGCGACGACCCGCAGGCAGACCTCGTCAGCGGCCCAGGACGTGGCCGGCAGGTCGCGGGCGGCGCGGTTCAACTGCGACACGAACGTGCGGCCGTTCAGCGCCGTGCTCACCGGCATGGTCAGCGTGTCGTTGCCCGAGAAGCCGCCGAACGGCTGCCGCGTGACCAGCAGGATCGCGCGGTTGAACCCCACCGGCTGGTCGGCGCGCAGCACGAACCCCTGCGACGACGGGTACTCCAGGCTCCCAGCCGGCAACGGCATGTTCTCGGCCAGCACCTGCACCGAGTACACCGGGTCGATCACGTAGAGGCTCGCGTAGCCGGCCGCGCCCGACGAAAGCTGGAAGCCGAGCCGCGCGCCGACCCGAACCGGCACCGGCACCGTCGGCACCAGACTGACCGAGAACGGATCCGTATCGGCGAACTGTTCACTCATGCGAACCAACTCGTCGGCGCTGAGACCGCACGGGCTCGTGGGGAACACCGCGGGGCCCCGCGCCGCGCACGAACCGACGACCGTCGCCGCGACGAGCAGCCACACCCGGGACACCGGAAATCCCCTCGACGCAAGACACCTGCACAGGGTTGAGATCACTGGACTCCTCCGAATCCGGCGCGGGCGCGCGCCGGCGCGGCTGCGGGAACGCGACGGCTCCCGGCGATGCAACGGCGGGCGTCCGCCGACTGCGGCATGGACGCATTCGCAGCGCAGCCATGGCTCGGGAACGAACGCGGCGTCGATGATGGAAAACGAGTTGCCGCGCCGACGAACGACGGGCCCCGGACAGGAAGAGAACCGCGCCGGCTCAATGCCGACCGGCAGGACCGACCGCAGCTCGACGCGGGAAGTACCGGCCTCAGCGAACGCGCATCAGACGCGACGCGAGATGGCCTTGCTCTTGCAGAGAGAGATGATACGATCCGCCGTTCGCCGATCTGCTGGGTGGGCCACAAGGGGCCGCTGCCCCACGGCGCAACCGACTAGCGGAGAGCTCAGGTGAGTCACGCGGGGCAGGCTACCGAGGCGGCGCTCATCTGTCAAGCGCCCGGCACGGGCGAGCGCTCTCGACCACCCGGTCCAAGCGTCCCTCGATAACGCGGACCCGGTCGGGTCCGCCACCGGCGAGCAAAGCTCGACCTGCCCCGCCCTGCGGCGTCCACAAGTTCAAGGCGCGCCCGCTTCGAGGGCAACCTCGGTTGCCGGGAGCGACCGCGCCGCCGCGCCGTGACACGGCCGCGCCGCCGCCATGCGCCGCAGCAGCACGCGCTGCTGCGCCAAGACTTCCGTACGACCCGTCCACCCCGCACGGTTCCGCCCACCGACGATGGCGCGCCACCCATCCTGCTACCCGCTGCTACCGCCGGTCCAGCGGCGTGAGCCGCGACATCTCGTACCAGCGGGTGTCGCCGGTCCGCGCGCCGAGCTCCTGCGACATGCGGCGCAGGCGGGTGGCGCGCGGGTCCTCGGTGCGGTAGACGCGGTGGCCGAAGCCGGGAACCTTCTCCCCGCGCACCAGCATGTCGCGCACGGTCCGCTCGACGCGCGCGTCGTCGGTGTCGGCGCCGATAGCGAGCAGCATCCGCATCACGGCGGCGTTGGCCCCGCCGTGATGCGGCCCCTTGAGCGCGCCGATGCCCGCCACGGCGGCCGAGTGCACGTCGCTGAGAGTGGCCCAGACGTCCGTCGTCGAGTTCCGCCAGCCCGCGACCGATGCGCGTCCCGCGACTCGCGTTCCCGGACCGCACCTCGAAGGGATTGTTCCGACAGGCGTCCAGCACCATCACCCGCAGCCGAGACGCGCCCTCGGTCGCCGACAACACGAGGTCGGCGGGCACCGCTTCAAGCTGCACGTCGCTCTCCATGGCGAGCCGGCCATCCACCGGCACCAGGTAGTTCTCTCCATCCATCTCGATGGCGTGGCCGGCGTAGAACACCACCGAAACGGACGCCTCGGCGCTCCGCTCCTTAGAACGCGAGCAGGGTCCTCCGAAGCCCTTTGTACGTCAGATCGTTCGCGCGGACGACATCGAAGCCCAGCCGATCGAGCGCCGCCGCCACATCCGCCGCGTCGTTCGGCGGATGTGGCGGCGGGACCGTGTGCGAGTAGGCGCTGTTGCCGATGACCAGCGCCACCCGCGTCTCCGACGCGGCGGCGGCCGAAGCCACGATGACGAGAACCGCCGCCAGCATCACCGCGCCCGTCCGCGCGACGTGAAGCCATGTCCTCCGCATCGATACCTCCATGCCCACGCAACCGACCACGCCGGATCCGTTCACGATCGCCGCCCACGCGTGAGACGGCCAGCGGCGCCGAACAACAGCGCCATCAGCAGCACGACCCCGGCTGGCGGAAGAACCGGCACCGGTGTCGCAGGCGCGTCCGGCTTCGGAGCCAGTGGAGTCGCCGTGGCGGAGACAGACCACGGACCCGCGCCCCCCTCGCTCAGCGCCTGAACCTGAACCTCATACGACTGACCGTTCGTCAGACCCGTGATCGTCGCAGTCGTCTCGGCGCTCGCGTGCGGGTGGTCCATCCAATCCGACGAACCGCTCGACCGGTAGCGCACGTTGTAGCCCACGACCGCCGAGCCACCGTCCGCAGGTGCGCTCCAGGCCACCTCGAGCGTGCCTGCGCCCCCCGTCAACACCGGCGCCGCAGGCGCGCCCGGCAACACCGGCGCCGCAGGCGCCGCAGGCGCGTCCGGCTTCGGAGCCAGTGGAGTCGCCGTGGCGGAGACAGACCACGGACCCGCGCCCCCCTCGCTCAGCGCCTGAACCTGAACCTCATACGACTGACCGTTCGTCAGACCCGTGATCGTCGCAGTCGTCTCGGCGCTCGCGTGCGGGTGGTCCATCCAATCCGACGAACCGCTCGACCGGTAGCGCACGTTGTAGCCCACGACCGCCGAGCCACCGTCCGCAGGTGCGCTCCAGGCCACCTCGAGCGTGCCTGCGCCCCCCGTCAACACCGGCGCCGCAGGCGCGCCCGGCTTCGGCGCCAGTGGAGTCGCCGTGGCGGAGACAGACCACGGACCCGCGCCCCCCTCGCTCAGCGCCTGAACCTGAACCTCATACGACTGACCGTTCGTCAGACCCGTGATCGTCGCAGTCGTCCCGGCGCCCGCGTGCGGGTGGTCCATCCAATCCGACGAACCGCTCGACCGGTAGCGCACGTTGTAGCCCACGACCGCCGAGCCACCGTCCGCAGGTGCGCTCCAGGCCACCTCGAGCGTGCCTGCGCCCCCAGTCAACACCGGCGCCGCAGGCGCGCCCGGCAACACCGGCGCCGCAGGCGCGTCCGGCGCTTCCAAGCAGTTGGGCCCGTCAACGTAGTAGAGCTCAGCCAGCCAAGCCTGAAATTCAGCATTCGCAGGTGCGCAGAGCCCGTCGTTGTCCTCAAAGAAGAACCGCTCGAGATACGGTAGACGCACGAGGGACTGCGGTAGCGGGTCCGTCAGACGGTTGTTGGAGAGATAAAACCAAAACAGAGTGTTGAGGCTGCCCAGGGAAGACGGTACCGAACCGCTCAACCGGTTATCGTTGAGATACAAATGCTGCAGATCCCTGAGGCTGCCCAGGGAAGACGGTATCGAACCGCTCAACCCGTTATTTTGGAGATTCAAAAACTGCAGATTGGTGAGGCTGCCCAGGGAAGACGGTATCGAACCGATCAACGCGTTACCGCCGAGGGACAGTGACACCACGCGGCCATTAAGGTCCATGCCCACGCCATACCATTCTTCGAGAGGCGCACTGGTCAGCCAACCGTCGTTGGTGCGCCAGCCCGGACCGTCTGTGGCGTTATAGAAATCGACGAGCGCATCGCGGTCCACGTTGTTCTGTGCGAAGGCGGCGCCGCCGGCCAGCAGAACCGTGGCGACCGCGAGCAGGAAACATCCCGGGCCTGCGCGGAAACCTACGACCGGGGCGCAACCGCCAGTTCGGCGTGAGTTTTGTAAACTGACTGACATTGGTCTCCTTCAATTCTCGGAACGTAAGTTGTTGCTGAACACCGGCGCGGCAACGGGTTCCGACGTGTCGCCGGCCATGACGACCGACAGGCTGCGCGCCGTGCCCCGCGCGCCCGTCCGCACCGCAGCGAACGCGCCGGTCTCGTCCAGATCCAGCGCTCCGCGCACCGAGTGGAGCCGGGTCCACGCCATCACCTTGATCAGCTCGGCGCCGACCGGCCAGTTGACGGAGATGCGGGACCCCGAAGCCGGGTCCGGCACCTCCACCGCCCGCCCCGCACGCACGAAGTTGTCCCGCTGGTAGCGGTTCGGGAACCGCACCGTGCTCACCCCCTCGGGGTCGGTGCTGAGCACCGTGACGTAGGCGTCCCGGTTGGTCTGGACGAAGAGGCGCACGAGGCGAACCTCTTCCCCGACCGCGTAGGTGTAGTCGCGTCGATCCGCCCAGGCCTTGACCTGCAGCCCGTCGGCGCGAGGTGCGGCCTCGGGGACCGCGGTCGGCTGCACATCGTAGATGACCGCCTGCTCGACCGTCAGCGACCGGCGCAACCCTCCGGCTTCCTGTCCCCACGCCGCGCCGGGGGGCGTCCGCCGACTGCGGCATCGACGCATCCGCAGCGCAGCCATGGCTCGGGAACGAACGCGGCGTCGATGATGGAAAACGAGTTGCCGCGCCGACGAACGACGGGCCCCGGACAGGAAGAGAACCGCGCCGGCTCAATGCCGACCGGCAGGACCGACCGCAGCTCGACGCGGGAAGTACCGGCCTCAGCGAACGCGCATCAGACGCGACGCGAGATGGCCTTGCTCTTGCAGAGAGAGAGAGATGATACGATCCGCCGTTCGCCGATCTGCTGGGTGGGCCACAAGGAGCCCCGCTGCCCCACGGCGCAACCGACTAGCGGAGAGCTCAGGTGAGTCACGCGGGGCAGGCTACCGAGGCGGCGCTCATCTGTCAAGCGCCCGGCACGGGCGAGCGCTCTCGACCACCCGGTCCAAGCGTCCCTCGATAACGCGGACCCGGTCGGGTCCGCCACCGGCGAGCAAAGCTCGACCTGCCCCGCCCTGCGGCGTCCACAAGTTCAAGGCGCGCCCGCTTCGAGGGCAACCTCGGTTGCCGGGAGCGACCGCGCCGCCGCGCCGTGACACGGCCGCGCCGCCGCCATGCGCCGCAGCAGCACGCGCTGCTGCGCCAAGACTTCCGTACGACCCGTCCACCCCGCACGGTTCCGCCCACCGGCGATGGCGCGCCACCCATCCCGCTACCCGCTGCTACCGCCGGTCCAGCGGCGTGAACGGCTGCGGGTGCTCGGGGCCGACGTACTCCGCGCGGGGGCGGATGAGCCGGTTGTTCGCGTACTGCTCCAGCACGTGGGCGGTCCAGCCGGCGATGCGGCTGACGGCGAAGACCGGCGTGAACAGCTCGATGGGGATCCCCAGCAGGTGGTAGGTGGACGCCGAGTAGAAGTCCACGTTGGCGTCGATCTGCGTTTCGGCCTGCATGACGGCCTCGATGCGCCGCGACATCTCGTACCAGCGGGTGTCGCCGGTCCGGGCGCCGAGCTCCTGCGACATGCGGCGCAGGTGGGTGGCTCGCGGGTCCTCGGTGCGGTAGACGCGGTGACCGAAGCCGGGAACCTTCTCCCCGCGCGCCAGCATGTCGCGCACGGTCCGCTCGACGCGCGCGTCGTCGGTGTCGGCGCCGATAGCGAGCAGCATCCGCATCACGGCGGCGTTGGCCCCGCCGTGCAGCGGCCCCTTGAGCGCGCCGATGCCCGCCACGGCGGCCGAGTGCACGTCGCTGAGGGTGGCCGCGGTGACCCGCGCGGCGAAGGTGGAGGCGTTCAGTTCATGGTCCGCGTGCAGGACGAGGGCGACGTCGAGCGCCCGCGCCTCGAGCGGCGACGGACGGTCGCCGGTCAGCATCAGGAGGAAGTTGGCCGCGTGGCCGAGCGCCGGGACGGGCTCGATCGGTCCGCCGCCGGCGTGCAGCCGCCCCCAGGTGGCCACGACGCTGCCGACCTGCGCGGTCAGCCGCACCGCCTTGCGGTACGCCGCCGCGGGGGAGGAGTCGTCCGCGTCCGGATCGAAGTGCGCGAGGGCGGACACCAGGGTTCGCAGCGCGTCCATGGCCCCGGCCGGCGGCAGCGACCGCAGCAGCCGGAGCATCGGCTCGGATAGCCGGCGGGCCGCGGCCAGGTCCGACTGCAGGTCGCCGAGCTCGGCCCGCGTCGGCAGGCGGCGATGCCAGAGCAGGTGGCAGACCTCCTCGAAGCTGGCCTCGCGCGCCAGGTCGTGAATGTCGTGACCGGCGTAGGCCAGCACGCCCCGCGCGCCGTCGATGTGGCAGATGGCCGACGAGGTGGCCACCACGCCCTCGAGGCCCGCCTTCGGGGCCGTTCCCGACGTCGTCACTGCGTCCTCCCGTCCGGTGTCGTCGCAGGCGATGACCACCCGCCCGCCCGCGTTCGCTCGATCCGACCTTCGACACCGGCCTCGCAGCCGAACGGAGGGAGGTCGGCGCCGCGGGAGGCGCCCTTCACGGCATGCCCTCGCGCTCGGCGGGCCCGGCCGCATAGCGCGGAGGCCGTGACGCGAACCCCGCGTAGAAGAACCCGACGGGGAACAGGGCGAGGAACGGGACCAGAAAGTACGCGCCGGCGGTGACCGCGTGTACGGCGGCGAGCGCACACCAGGCCCCGCACCCGATCTCGACCAGCGCCAGCCGCCAGGCGCCGGCCCACGAACCTCGCGCGCCCGCCCGGGACCGGCTCCGGTTCGATTCCGACCCGGGGGCGATCGCCGCACCCGCAGAGCGGCCCGACCGCTCCGCGATGTCGCCGGCTCCCTCCGCCAACCCGCCCGAGACCGGCGCCGCGCCCGCAGCGCGGCCCGACCGCTCCGCGGCGTCACCGGCTTCCCCCGCCGGCCCGCCGGGGACCGTCGTCACGCCGTACTTCGGGGTGCGCCGGAACTCGCCGGTGGGTCCCCACAGCGCCTCGACCACCGCCACCGCGTTGTTGACGGAAAGTCCGAGGCCCAGGGCCACCATCGCCGGGAGGTCCGCGAGGCGCGCCCACCACCGTCCGCCGATCTCCCGCTGGCTCACGGCGTGGAAGGTGACGATCGACACGGCTGCGAGTCCGAACACCGCCGCGTCGACGAACAGCAGCCTCTGTGCGCCGCCGGTTGCGGTGCGCGCCATCAGGGCCGGCAGGATCAGGGCGCACAGGGCCAGCACGAGCAGATAGTTGAAGTTGGCGGTCAGGTGCAGGAACGCCTCCGCCTTCACGCGCAGCGGCGCGTCGGACCGCAGCACCGCCGGCAGCACCTTCCGGCAGGTCTGAATCGAGCCCTTGGCCCAGCGATGCTGCTGCGACTTGAACGCGCTCATCTCGACCGGCAGCTCGGCCGGGGCGACCACGTCCGGCAGGAAGACGAAGCGCCAGCCGGCTAGCTGCGCCCGGTAGCTCAGGTCGAGATCCTCGGTGAGCGTGTCGTGCTGCCAGCCGCCGGCCGACTCGATGGCCGCGCGCCGCCAGATGCCGGCCGCGCCGTTGAAGTTGAAGAAGCAGCCGCCGCGGTGCCGGCCGCCGTGCTCCAGCACGAAGTGGCCGTCGAGCAGCAGCGCCTGCAGCCGGGTGAGCAACGAGTGGCCGCGGTTGGCGTGCCCCCAGCGTGCCTGCACCATGCCGATCCGCGGGTCGGCGAAGACGCCGACAGCGCGCTCCAGGAAGTCCGACGGCGGTGTGAAGTCGGCATCGAAGACCGCCACCAGCTCGCCGCCGGCCAGGCGCAGTCCCTCGGCGAGGGCCCCCGCCTTGAAGCCGGTCCGGCGCGGGCGGCGATGGTGGCTGATCGAGAGTCCGCGCGCCCGCCAACGCTGCGCGGCGGCGCGCGCCACGCGGCTGGTCTCGTCCGTGGAGTCGTCCAGCACCTGGACTTCGAACCGGTCGCGCGGATAGCGCAGGTGCGCCACGGCCTCGATCAGACGCTCGACGACATGGACCTCGTTGAAGATCGGGAGCTGCACCGTCACGCGGGGCAGCGGGGACGGCAACGAGCCCCCCCCGGGCCCGGGCGGAGCCGGGCGCCGGGCGTTCGCGCCGTTTGTGTAAAGATACAGCAGGTACCCCCGGTGAGCACCGTAGACACTGAGGCCGACCAGCACCGCGAAGTACAGCCCCACCACGAGGACGTCCGGCGACGACACTGGCGGCGACGGTACAATCCCGTTGGCGCCAAGTCAACGAGACCGCCGGTGCGGCCGCGCCACCCGCGGACATGACGTCTGACCACGTGCGCGCGATCCTTTCGGACTTCGAGGGCGGCGCGATCGGCCTGCGCGACGCCGAGGGGCGCATCCTCGAGCTGCTGCGGCGCGCGCCGTTCGAGGACCTCGGCTTCGCCCGCGTCGATCACCACCGCACCGTGCGCCAGGGCTGTCCGGAGATCGTGTTCGGAGCCGGCAAGACGCCGGCGCAGACGGCGGCCATCGCGGAGCGGATCGTCGCCAACGGCGACACCCTTATCGTGACCCGCACCGGGTCCGAGGCTTTCGAAGCCGTGCGCGCCCTCGTCCCGGACGCGCAGTTCCATACCGCGGCCCGGGTCATCACCCGCAGCACCGGCGGGGAACCCACCGGGTGCGGCACGGTGCTCGTGGTCGCCGCCGGCACGTCGGACCTTCCGGTGGCCGAAGAGGCCCGGGTCACGGCCGAGGCGCTCGGGAATCGGGTCGACGTGGTGTACGACGCCGGGGTCGCCGGGCTGCACCGGCTGCTGGCCGAACGCGAGCGCCTGGACGCGGCGCGCGTCGTCATCGCCGTCGCCGGCATGGAGGGAGCCCTGCCGAGCGTGGTCCGCGGCCTGGTCCGTGCACCGGTCATCGCCGTACCCACCAGCATCGGATACGGGACGAGCTTCGGCGGCCTGACCGCGTTGCTCGGCATGCTGAACAGTTGCGCTACGGGCGTCGCCGTCGTCAACATCGACAATGGACTGGGCGCGGCCACGATGGCGAGCCTGATCAATCACCTGACGTAGCCGCGAGCGGAAACCACGATGCACGAGGGAACCCTCCAGGCGCTCGAATTCGATCGGGTCGTGGCCGCGGTCCGCAGCCTGGCGCTCACGCCGCTGGGAGCCACGGCGCTCGACCGCCTCGCCCCGCAGACCGACGCCGCCCGGGTCGCAGCCGCCCTGTCAGCCACCAGCGAGGGAGTGGCGTACCTCGACGCGAACGCCCCGTTCGGGCTCGACGCCCCCCCCGATCTGGAGCAGACTGTCGCCGCGCTCGCCGTGGAGGGCCGCGTCGTCGAGCCGCAGCAGCTCGTGGGGCTGGCCCGCTTCCTGTCCTCGATGGACGCCGTCTGCTCGGCGTTCCGCACGGCCGCCGGCGGCCCCTATCCGCAGCTTGCAGCCGTCATCGGCGCCGCGCACGCTTTCGAGCGCGAGGTCAACTCCGTTCGCGCCGCGATCGATCCCGAAGGCGAGGTGCTCGACGACGCCACGCCGAAGCTGCGTGCGCTGCGGGATCGGCTGCGACGGCAACGCAACCGGCTGCGCGGCACGCTCGAGTCGTACCTGCGCGGGCGGGATACGACGAAGTACCTGCAGGAGCGCGTGGTGACCGAACGGGGGGGGCGGTTCGTGCTGGTCGTCCGCTCGGAGCATCGCGCGGCGATCCCGGGCATCGTGCACGGCAGTTCGGGCAGCGGAGCGAGCCTGTTTCTGGAGCCGCTGAGCACGGTCGACATCAACAACGACATCGTCGCCATCGAGGAGCTGGAGAGCCAGGAGATCCACCGCATCCTGCTCGGTCTGGCCAACACGTTCCGGCGCCGCGCCCTTGACCTCCGCCGGACGCTGGCGGCGGCCGAGGAGCTCGACGCCATACAGGCGCGGGCCGGTTTCTCCCGTCTCGTCGCCGGTGTGGAGCCGCAGCTTGCGACCGATGCGCGAATCGAGTTGCCGGAGGCCAGGCATCCGCTGCTGATCCCCGCCGTGCGCGCTCGCAGCGGTGACCTGCCGCCTCGGGACGAAGGGGACCCGCGGCCGGCCGGACCGGTGCCCGTCGACCTGCGTATCGCCCCGCCGGTCGGCGCCCTGATCGTGACCGGACCCAACACCGGCGGCAAGACCGTGGCCCTCAAGACGGTCGGCCTGCTGGTCCTGATGGCGCAGGCCGGCCTGCACGTGCCGGCCGGACCGGGAGCCTCGCTGCCCGTGTTGCGATCCGTGTTCGCGGACATCGGGGACGACCAGTCGATCGCCGACAGCCTGTCGACGTTCTCCGGACACATCACGAATATCGTGGCCATGGAGAGCGAGCTCGCGCTGCCGGCCCTGGTCCTGCTCGACGAGGTCGGCGCCGGAACGGATCCGGCGGAGGGGGGTGCACTGGGCGCCGCGATCATCGATCACTTCCGGCGGCGCGGCGCTCTCGTCGCCGCCACGACCCACGACGAAATGCTGAAGTCGTACGCCTCGACGACGGACGGGGTCGCCTGCGCCGGCTTCGGCTTCGACCCGGAGACGTACGCGCCGACCTACGCGCTGACCTACGGCTCGCCCGGGCGCAGCCTGGCCCTGGAGATCGCCGCACGCCTGGGTGTTCCCTCCTCCATCGTCGACGATGCCCGGGGGCGGCGCAACGTCCGCGAGGCGCAACTGGCCGAGCACCTCGCCCGGGTGGAGCGCGATATCGCCGCGGTGGGCGCGGAACGGAGAGCACTGGAAACCGGCCGCCGGGAACTGGAAGCGGAACGTGCGGCGGTGCAGCAGGCGCGGCAGACGCTCGACGACAGGGAGAAAGCCGCGCGGCAGCGCCTGCGGGCCGGCGTCGATGCGGAGATCAGGACGGCCAGGGGCGCCGTGGAAGAGATCGTCAGCGACCTGCGCGCCCGGGCCGCAGCACTCGTCGAACCGGCCGGGAACCGGACTGCGGCCCGCCCCCGGCAGCCGGTCACCACCGGCGCCACGGGCGAGCTGAAGCGCGCGGCGGTGCATGCGCTCGACAAGGTCCGCGAGCGGTCCGCGTCGCTGCTGCCGGCGCGGGCGGCGCCGGCGGCCCCGGTCACGCCGCCGGTGGTCGGGAGCCGGGTCCGGGTCGAGAGCCTGGGCCTGGAGGGCACCCTGGTCGCCATCCACGGGGAGGACGCCGAGATCGAAGCTCGGGGCAAGCGTCTGCACGTAGCGGCCGGGAACCTCTGCCCGGTCCAGGGGGGGGCGGCGGCCGGCGGCGGGGTGACGGTCGCCGTGGCCGCGAACACCGAGGCGCCGCAGGAGCTCAACGTCGTCGGATGCCGCGTGGATGATGCGCTGTCGCGGGTGGAGAAGTACGTCGACCAGGCGCTGCTCGGCGGCGCGGGACAACTGCGGGTGATCCACGGCCACGGGACCGGGCAGTTGCGCCGCGCCATCGCCGGTTTTCTCGACGAGCATCCGCTGGTGGCGAAGTTCGAAGCAGCCGCGCCCGAGCAGGGCGGCCGCGGCGTGACGGTCATCGAGCTGAAGGACTGAAGGCCGCATGCCGCGCTTCGCCCCGGGGTTCATCGACGACCTGAAGGCGCAGGCCGACATCGTCGCGGTGATCCAGGAAGTCGTCCCCCTGAAGCAGGCCGGCAGCACGTTCAAGGGGCTCTGCCCGTTTCACCGGGAGAAGACGCCCAGCTTCCATGTCAACCGGGAGAAGGGCTTCTTCCACTGCTTCGGCTGTTCGACCGGCGGTGACGTCGTCAAGTTCGTCGAGCTCCACGAGAAGCTCAGCTTCCCCGAAGCGGTGCAGTCCCTGGCCCAGCGATTCGGCTTGCGGGTGGCCGAGTCGGACGACCCGGAACGCGACCGGGAGGCGGTCGCGGAACGAGAGGCCCTGCTCAAGGTCCACGAGCTGTCCGACGCCTACTTCCGCACGCAACTGCGCGCCGCAACCGGCGCCGCCGCTCGCCGCTACCTCGAGGAGCGGGACCTGCGGCCGGAGACCATCGAACGGCTCGGTCTGGGCTACGCTCCACCCCGGCGAGACAGTCTGATGCGTCACCTGCTCGACCTGGGGCAGCCCCTCGACCGGCTGCTGAGGAGCGGCCTCGTGACGCAGCGCGACGAGGGACGGCCGTACGACCGTTTCCGCAACCGGCTGATCATCCCCATCGCGCGCGAGACCGGCTCGGTCATCGCCTTCGGCGGGCGCGCGCTGGCGGCCGATCAGCAGCCGAAGTACCTCAACTCGCCGGAAACGCCGCTCTACGCGAAGGGGCGGACGCTGTACGGCCTGCACCTGACGAAACAGGCGGTGCGGAAGGTCGGCTACGCGGTTCTCGTCGAGGGATACTTCGACTTCGCCCAGGCGGTGCAGGCCGGCGTGGAGCCGGTCGTCGCCACGTGCGGCACCGCGCTGACGGACCGCCACGTGCGGCTGCTGCGACGCTTCTGCTCCCGGACCCTGCTCAGCTTCGATCCCGACTCGGCTGGTGAAGGCGCCGCCGCCCGTTCCGGCGAGCTGCTGCTCGCCCAGGGCTTCCAGGTCAACGTCGTGCAGCTTCCCCCCGGCGACGATCCGGACGGGTACATCAGACGACACGGCAGCGGCGCCTATGTCGAGCGTCTCCGCACGTCGCGGCCGTACCTGGACGATCTGCTCGATCGCCACGCGGCCGGGCGGGACTTCTCGCGCGTGCAGGAAAGCCGCGCCCTGCTCGACCGGATGAAGCCGGTGGTGCAGGCCCTTCGCGATCCCGTCGCCCGCGACCGGTTCATCGATCGGGTCGAACACGTGGCGCGCGTGCGCGAGGGGCTCTTCCGCGCGGAGTCGCTGGCGGGAACGAAGCGGCAGCCGTCGGTCGTGGGCTCCGACATCCGCGCCGTACAGACGGCGCTCCTGCCCGCCGAGAAAGGCCTGATCTGGGCGCTGATGCACAAGACCGCGGCGGCCCAGTCGGTGCTCGCCGACCTGGAACCGGCGGATCTGGAAGGCCTCCGGACAGCCCGCATCCTGCACACCGCCCGATCGCTCGCGACGGTGCCTGCTGCGGGGGCGCCGGAGACGCTCCGCGAGCGTCTGGAGGCGGAGGACGCCCGACTGTTGTCGACGATCGAGCAGGAGGCGGTGGCCGCAGCCGACGTCGAAGACTGCGGGATCGAATTGCGGAAACGGCGGTACAACCGCGAGCGGGAGGACCTCCAGGAGGAGATCGACCGCCGGCAGCAGGACGGCTCGCACGACGCTCTGCGCGAGATCGACGACCTGTGGGCGCGCAAGAAGCACCTTCTGAAGCGCATCGAAGAGCTGGCGGGATGACAGCCTGCGGTCGCGCGGCCTGTTGCAGGCGGGATCCGGCGGCGCCGAGCACGATGAGCACGATGGAGCGCCGCCATATACAATCTCCACCGTGGCGCGCCCCAGGGCGGCGAAGTCTCCACGCGGCGCGTTGATCCGCAACGGCAAGCCGACCGCTCGAGGTGACGGGATGCCAGGCAGGCAGTTGTCGATCGAAGAGCGCTACGACGAGATCCAGCAACTGATCATCGTCGGCAAGGAGCGAGGCTATCTCCTCTTCGACGAGATCAACGATCTGCTGCCCGCCGAGATCGCCTCGTCCGAGGAACTCGACGAGTTGTTCCACTCCCTCGGCAACGCCGGTATCGAGGTCGTCGAGTCGGAGGACAAGTACAAGGAGAAGAAGCGTCTCGAGCGCGCCACGGAAGGCGGCGAGGAACCGGAAATCGACCTCGCGCCCAACCCGATCGACAAGACCAGCGACCCGGTCCGGATGTATCTGCGCGAGATGGGCACCGTGCCGTTGCTCACGCGGGACGGGGAGGTGGAGATCGCCCGGCGTATCGAGCGCGGCAAGCTTGCCGTGCTGAAGATTCTGTCCCGGACGCCTGCGGTCGCGCAGTACATCATCGCGTTCGGCGACGAACTGAAGGCCGGCGACCGAGCGCCGCGCGAGCTGGTCGTCCACGAGGAGCCGGCGCCGGGCGGGCACGCCGGGAATCGCGGACAGCAGCTTCTCGACCAGATCGAGACCATCCGGGTGGCGCAGCATGAACTCGGCGAACGGCAGGCCGAGCTCGATCACGTACCGCAGCGCGAGCGGCAACGTCACCAGGCCTGCCGGCGGGCGGTCCTGCGGGCGCGCATCCGGCGCGCACGGCTGATTCGGCGCATGGATTTCACCGAGCCGGTCAAGCAGATCTGGATCGACGGCATCCGGGAATCGGCAGCCACGGTACAACGCGGGCAACGCGACCTCGCCACCCTCGATCGGCGACTTGCAGAGGCGAACCGGCCGCACCTGAGCGACAAGCAGCGCACGGACCTGCTGCGGCGGCGCCGGGAGCTGCGGGCGGGACTGCGCAGGTCGCTGGCGGCGCTCGAGGAGTCTCCCGGTTCACTGGCGCGCACGCTGGCCATCCTGCAGCGGGGCGAGGCGCTGGCCGAGCGCGCCAAGAAGGAGCTCGTGGAAGCGAATCTCCGCCTCGTGGTGTCCATCGCCAAGAAGTACACCAATCGCGGCCTGCAGTTTCTCGACCTGATACAGGAGGGGAACATCGGCCTCATGAAAGCGGTCGACAAGTTCGAGTACCGGCGCGGCTACAAGTTCTCGACCTACGCGACCTGGTGGATCCGTCAGGCGATCACGCGCGCCATCGCCGACCAGGCCCGGACCATTCGCATTCCGGTCCACATGATCGAGACGATCAACAAGCTGCTCCGGACATCGCGGGCGCTGGTACAGGAATTCGGGCGCGAGCCGTCATCCGACGAGATAGCCGAGCGCATGGACATCCCGGTCACCAAGGTCCGCAAGGTGCTGAAGATCGCGCAGGAGCCCATATCGCTCGAGACCCCGATCGGGGAGGAGGAGGACAGTCACCTCGGGGACTTCATCGAGGACCGGCAGGTCGTCTCACCGTCGGACGCCGTGATCAGCATCAACCTGAAGGAACAGACCGAGTCGGTGCTGAAGTCGCTGTCGCCGCGCGAGGAGAAGGTGATCAAGATGCGGTTCGGCGTCGGCGACGGCAGCGAGCACACGCTCGAGGAAGTCGGACAGAACTTCGCCGTGACCCGGGAGCGGATTCGCCAGATCGAGGCGAAGGCGTTGCGCAAGCTGCGGCACCCGTCCCGCAGCCGAAAGCTGCGTGCATTCCTTGAAGGAGGCACGTAGTGCCCGTCCGGGGGCCCATAGCTCAGCGGTCAGAGCCGCCGGCTCATAACCGGCTTGTCCCAGGTTCGAATCCTGGTGGGCCCACCACCCATCTCGTGCGCACGGCGGAACCGCCGCGCGCCCACAGAGACCAGGCCCCGCCCGCGCGCGGGGCTTTTTCCTGCCTGATCCATGCTTCCTGAACTTGAACGACTGATTCGCCTGCAGGAACTCGAGACCACCGTCGACAGGGCCAGACAAGCCATCGAAGCCTTTCCCGCACGACGGGACGCCCTGGCGGCGCGGCTGGCCGAGCACACCGGTCGGCTCGAGGACGCCGAGCAGAGGCTTGCGGGACACAAGACGGCTCGCCGGGGGCTGGAGAAGGATCTCGCCGCGGCCCAGGGCCGCCTGGCGCGGTTCAAGGAACAGTTGATGGCGGTCAAGACCAACAAGGAGTACCACGCCGTCCAGTCGGAGATCGCCAGCGCCAGTGACGAGATCCGGCGCCTCGAGGATCTCGTGCTCGAGGGCATGCTCGAAGCCGACGAGTTGGCGGCCGACATCGACACCGCACGCCAGGCCCTGGTCGATGAGCAGGCCGCGGTCGGGGAGGAACAACGCCAGCTCGAACAGGAACGCGACTCGTTCCAGGCGCAGGTGGAGCACCACGCCAGAGACCGGGCAACGCTGGTAGCCGACCTCACGCCCCGCCTGCTGAAAATGTTCGATACCCTGCTTCGCGGGCGCAAGCGCGTCGCGGTCAGCGCGGTGCGCGACGGACTCTGCAGGTCCTGCCAGGTGAGGCTTCGGCCGCAACTGTACAACGAGGTGCGACTGAACCGGACGTTGATTCGGTGTGAGAGCTGCCAGCGCATCCTCTATCACGCGGCCGAAGCGGGCGCCTCCCCGCCGCCGTCGCCATGACCGGCGGCGGACGGGACCCGGTGCCGGAATGACGGGCGTAATCGCCTACATCGACGGTGGGTCGCGCGGCAACCCCGGTCCGGCCGGCTACGGCGTCAGCGTCGAGGATGCGGACGGCCGGGTCCTCCAGGAACTGCGGGGCTCCATCGGCATCGCCACCAACAACGCGGCGGAGTACCGCGGACTGATCGCGGCGCTGGAGTATCTGGAGGCGGTCGGATGCCGCGCGGCGGTGGTTCGCTCCGACTCGCAACTGTTGACGCGCCAGATGCGCGGCGAGTACCGCGTGCGGCACCCCGAGCTCGCGACCCTGCACGCCCGGGCCGACGAACTCGCGGCCCGGTTGGAGCGCGTCCGGTTCGAGCACGTGCCACGCGAAAGGAACCGGCGGGCCGACGCCCTGGCCAACTCGGCGATGGACGAGGCGGCCGGGCGCGGCGAGCATTCGACCGACACGGCTGCTCCCGCTGCGCGGAAACCCGCGCTACGTCCCCTGATCGCGACCGCAACCCGCGGCGACATCGTCATCGGCATCGGCATCGACATCGAGGAGGTCGCTCGCGTGGAAGACCTCGTGGCCCGCTATGGTGATCGCTTCATCGGGCGCATCTTCACCGGCGGCGAGGCCGCCTACTGTCTCCGCCGCCGGATACCGGCGCAGCACTTCGCCGTCCGCTTCTCCGCCAAGGAGGCCGCGATGAAGGCGCTCGGCACGGGACGGGCGCGCGGCGTGCTCTGGCGCGACGTGGAGGTGGTCAGAAGCGGCGGACCGCCGCAACTGCAGTTGCACGGCGGAGCGCGCCGTCGTTTCGAGGCGCTCGGTGCAACCGGCGCGCTGCTCACGATGACGCACTCGCGCCAACTGGCCATCGCGCAGGTGACGCTGTTGGGCCGTTGACCCCCGTCTCCGCCGGCTACCCGCCCGGCGTGCGCAGAAACGCCGGCAGGGACGTCGGTTCGGGCTCGGCGTCGGAATCTTCGGCCGAAGCGGCGCCGTCCATGCCTTCCACGTCGATCGGTTCGACCGGCGTGGAGAACTCGATCGTGGTTCGCCGGGACATCGTGATGCCGCTGGCGGCCGCCACCGCCACCGGTGCGGTTTCCTCCTGTCGCTGGTCGACGAAGTTCTGCAGTTCGATCGGGGTGTCGGACGTGGATGCGGCGACCCGACGCCCCCCCGATCCCTCGAAGTCGGTTGCAATGACGGTGATCTTGACCTTCCCGTCCATGGTCGGATCGACCACCGCGCCGAAGATGATGTTGGCGTCCTCGTGCGCCGCCTCATGGATGATGGTCGTCGCCTGGCTGACCTCCAGCATGGACAGGTCGGAGCCACCCGTGATGTTGATGATGACTCCCCGCGCACCCTCGACCTGGGCTTCCTCGATCAGCGGACTCGCGATGGCCCGGTTCGCCGCCTCGACGCTGCGGTCCTTGCCCTCGCCGTAGCCCGTACCCATGATGGCCATCCCCATGCCCGACATGACCGTCTTCACGTCGGCGAAGTCGAGATTGATCATGCCGGGCACCAGAATGAGGTCGGAGATGCCGCGGATGGCCTGGTGCAGGACGTCATCGGCAAGCAGGAACGCGTCGGTCAGACTCGTCGTCTGCTCGATGTGTCCCAACAGGCGCTCGTTGGGAATGGCGATGACCGTGTCCACGGACGCACGGAGCTCGTCCAGACCCCGCTCGGCCTGTACGGCTCTGCGTTTCCCCTCGAACCGGAACGGCTTGGTGACGACCGCAATCGTCAGCGCGCCGAGTTCGCTCGCGAGCGACGCAACGACCGGGGCGGCTCCGGTGCCTGTCCCGCCCCCCAGGCCGGCCGTCACGAATACCATGTCGGCGCCGCTGAGCGCGCTGATGAGCTGCTCGGTGTCCTCGAGGGCGGCGTGGCGGCCGACGTTGGGGTCCGCACCGGCGCCGAGACCTCTCGTCACCTTGGCGCCGATCTGCAGTCGGATGGGCGCCCCGTTCTGGGCCAGCGCCTGGGCATCCGTGTTGGCCACGATGAAGTCGACGCCTCTGACCCCTCCGGCCACCATGCGACCGACCGCATTGCTCCCACCGCCGCCGACACCGATGACCTTGATCCGAGCGCCGGTCCGAATCGTGTCCTCGAGCGTGAGTCGGAGATCCCCGTCCGACGCCGACTCGGACCGGATGCTGCCGCTTTCCTCCATGCCATCCTCCTTCGCCGCTACAGGAACTCCTTGAACAGGAACCGCAACCGACCGGCCAACCTGCTCAGGGCGCCACCGGACAACTGATCCTGCTCGGACATCTGGCGCCGGTTGGCGTACATGATCAATCCGACCGCCGTCGCGAACGCGGGATCGTTGACGTGATCCGTCAATCCGCCCACGCCGACCGGGCAACCGCGGCGAATCGGCAGATCGAATATCTGGTCGGCGATCTCCGGCATGCCGTCGAGCATGGAGCCGCCGCCGGTCAGCACCATGCCGGAATGCAGGGAACGCTCGTAACCGCGATGCTGAATCTCGTCCCAGAGCTGGTGGAAGATTTCCTCGGCGCGCGGCTGCAGGACGTCGGCCAGAATGCGGCGTGACATGATCCGCGGCTGGCGCCCGCCGACGCTGGCGATCTCGACCGTCTGCTCCTCGTCCACCAGAGCGGTCAGCGCGCATCCGCTGCGCCGTTTCGTTTTCTCGGCCTGCGGAATCGGGGTGCGCAGACCGACGGCGATGTCGTTGGTGAAGTGATCGCCGCCGAGCGCAATCGCGCCGGTGTGCCAGAGCCTGCCGCGCTCGAATACCGCGAAGTCGGTGGTGCCGCCGCCGATGTCCACCAGCGCCACCCCGAGCTCCTTTTCGTCCGCCGTCAGCACCGCCTCGGCCGCGGCGAGTTGTCCGAGCACCGTCGCCGCCACGGTCACGCCGGCCCGGTTGACGCAGGTGACGAGATTCTGGGTGGTCGACGTACTGCCGGTCACGATGTGTACGTTCACTTCCAGCCGCGCCCCCGTCATCCCGATCGGCGCCCCGATGCCATCCTGTTCGTCCACCACGAAGTCCTGCGGCAGCGTGTGCAGAACCTCGCGTCCGCTCGGCAGCGAGACGGCCTTGGCCGCATCCACGGCGCGCCGGACGTCCTGGCGCGTGATCTCGCGGTTCTGTCCGGCGACCGCCACCACTCCCCGACTGTTGAACGCCTTGACGTGACTGCCGGACAGGGCGAGGTGCACGGTGTCGATCTCGACGCCGGCGGTGAGCTCGGCCTCCTCGATCGTCTTCTTGATGGATTCGACCGCCGTATCGAGATTGACGACGACGCCGCGGCGAATACCGTGGGCGTCGGCGACCCCGACGCCAATGATGTCGACGTTGCCGTCCGACATCGCCTCCCCGACGATGGCGGCGACCTTCGACGTGCCCACATCCAGCCCGACGACGTACTGCTCCCTACGTGCCACGCTGCCTCCGTTGATCGCTCTCCGGTGCAAGCCCAATCCGTGCCATCGCCCGGGGCAACGCCGCGGTGCGCCGGTCGTTCGAGGTCGGCGCCGGCTTCGCCCGCCGCCGGTACGACGCCGCGCGACGCCCCACCGTGGAGTCGTCGGCCGGTCCGACGTACACCCTGGTGTCGAACCGGACATCGACATAGTCGATGCGGGGCACCACCTCGCGCAGCGTCGGGACGATGTCCAGATAGGTCCGGAGTCGCGCGACGAATTCCCGTTCGCCGAGGTGCACCCGAACCGGATCGCCGGTCAGCAGCACGACCGCGTCATACGGGTTGGCGACATCCACCTGCGAGACGCGGGTCGCGAGGTCGAAATCCGCTCCGAGCTCCGCCAGCAGCCGCGCGGCGAGCGCCGCGCGGCGCGTGTCGACCGGCGAACTGCCGGCATCGGCCGAGAGTCCGTCGATCACCGGCAGATCGAGATCCGCGAACCGGGGGCCGAACTCATCGATGACGTAACCGGTCGCATCGATGAGATACAGGTGCGCTCCGAATCGACTCAGCCCCATCGGCTCGCGCTCGTCCAGCGCCACGTGCACGGCAGAGGGCAGCACCCGCCGGAGCCTCGCGTTCCGAATCCAGCCGGACGCCAGCAGGCTCTCCCGCCCGGTGTCGAGGTCGGCCGCGAGCAGGTTCTTGCCGCGCAGCGGCTCCAGCAGTCCCGCCACCTCCCCGGCCGTCAGGCGTCGATTGCCCTCCACGGTAACGGTGTCGATATGCAGGATGTCGGCGCGCCGCAGGGCGTGCAACGACCACACGGCGCCCGCGGCGGCAGCCAGCAGCAGGCTCAGGTGAACGACGACACCGAGCAGGCGCGCGACTTCGCGGCGCCGCATCGACTGCACGTAGGCGCGTCTGAAGCTCGGTTCGGAGCGCACGAACACCGCCATCACGCACCCCGCCTTGCGAGCAGTTCGATGATGCGCGGTGCCAGCCGCCCGATCGAGCCCGCCCCGAGGACGACGACCCGGTCTCCCGACCGCGCCAGTGCGGCGACGCGCGATGCGGCATCCTCCAGACTGTCCGCGATCCGGATCGGGACCGGTGAGTGACGCCGCACCGCCCGTGCGACCGCCGCCGCATCGATACCCTCCAGACGTGACTCGCTGGCTGCGTACACCTCGGTCAGCAGCAGCGAGTCCGCCTGCCCCAGCACCTGTCCGAAACGGTCCAGCAGACGAGCCGTACGGGAGTACCGGTGCGGCTGGAACACCACCAGCAGGCGTGTCGGCGATCCGAGGCGAGCGGTCTCGAGCACGGCCTGAATCTCCGTCGGGTGGTGGGCGTAGTCGTCGACGATCTCGATTCCCCGCGGCGCGCGGTGTCGCGAATAGCGCCGTTCCACGCCGGTAAAGCGCTGCAGCGAACCGGCCGCCGTCTCCGGATCGACGTCCAGACATGACGCCGCCGCGATGGCCGCCAGCGCATTGCGCAGGTTGTGGCGGCCCGGGACCGCAAGCTGCAGTTCCACGTCGGCCCGCCGGCCGCGAACGTCGACCGTCACGCGGGCCGTCGACCCCGACATCCCGAGCTCCACGCTCCGGGCCCGGACGTGCGCCGCGGGCGTGTCGATGCCGTAGGTCACGACGGGGCGTGGACACTGCGCCGCGATCCGGGCGACCCGGGGATCGTCCAGGCACGCCACCACGCGACCGGCTTCGGGCACGCTGGCCGCGAACGTCTCGACCGCGCGGACCAGCCCGGCAAGTCCGTCGTACGCCTCCAGATGCTCGTCGTCCACGTTGGTGACCACTGCGATCTCCGGCGCCAGATGCAGAAACGACCGGTCACTCTCGTCGGCTTCGACCACCATGAACGGCCCGCTCCCCCGGCGTGCGTTGCCGCCCAGGGCGCCGACCACGCCGCCGATGACCGCTGTCGGATCGAGCCCGGCGGCTTCGAGCACCAGCGCCACCATGGAGGTCGTGGTGGTCTTCCCGTGGGATCCGGCCACGGCAACCGCCCTCTTGTGCTTCGTGAGCTCGGCGAGCATCGCGCCGCGCCCGACGACGGGAATGCGCCGGCGCTCCGCTTCGGCGAGCTCCGGGTTGTCCGGAGGCACCGCGGACGACACCACGACGATGTCCGGAGCGCCGACGTGGGCCGCTGCATGTCCCTCGACAACCCGAATCCCCGCCGAGCGCAGTCGGGCCGTGACCGGCGACGTCACCAGATCGGAGCCGCTGACCTCGCAACCGGCGCCCTGCAGAAGCTCCGCGATGCCGCTCATGCCGATGCCGCCGATGCCCACCATGTGAATCCGTCTGCCCCGCTCGAGCACAGGACTTCCTATCGACTCCCACCCGCAACCGTCCCGACGCGCCCCATGAGCTGCTCCGCCCGCTGCACCACCTGGTTCACCGCATCCGGCTTCGCCAGGCCGACCGCCGCCGCCGACATCGCGGCCCGCCGCGCGCGGTCGCCGGCCAGCGCGGCAAGCCGGGAGACGAGCTGCCGCTCGAGGTCGACCTCCTCGATCACTTCCGCGGCGCCCGCGGCCGCAACCACCGCGCCATTCCGGCGCTGGTGATCGTTGGCCGCGGTCGGCAACGGCACAACCAGGGCGGGCAGACCCGCTGCCGCGACCTCGGCCAGCGTCGTCGCTCCCGCGCGGCAGACGACCAGGTCCGCCACGCGCATCTCCTCGTCCAGCGTCTCGAAGAACGCCTCCACCTTCGCGTCCAGACCGGCTTGACCATAGGCCCCGCGCACCCATTCGCGGTCATGCGCCCCCGTCTGGTGGATGATGCGGATACCGCCGGGCATCGCGGCAAGCGTCCCGGCGACACCGACCAGCCCGGTGTTCAGCCGATGCGCTCCCTGCGATCCCCCGAGAACGAGCACCGTCGGCGGACCCTCCCGCGCGACCCGGTCGACATTCGCCACCTCGAAGAAGCTCTCGCGTACCGGGTTGCCGCTCACGAACGCCTTGGCGCCGAAACAGGCTGCCGTCGTCTCGAACGAGACGGCCGCCGCCTGGACGAACGGCCCGAGCATCCGGTTGGTCATCCCCGGCACCGCGTTCTGCTCCATCAACATCGTCGAGCGCCCGGTCAACGCCGCGAGGGCCACCACCGGCCCGGCGCTGTAGCCGCCGAGGCCGATGACCAGATCGGGACGGGTGCTGCACAGCACGCGCGCTGCATCGCACAATGTCAACGGCGCCAGCGCGACAGTCCGGGCGATGGCGCGCGGCGACTTGCCCACCAGTCCGGTGCTCCGAATCGGTCGGAAATGGAAACCCTCGAGCGCCAGTGCACGGGCCTCGATGCCTCGCCCGGTCCCCGCAAAAACGACATGCGCGCGCCGGTGACGCCGGACGAGAGCGCGCGCCACGGCGATGCCCGGAAACAGATGACCGCCGGTGCCGCCCCCCGCGAACAGCACGCGCGGCGCCCCCGTCGTTGCATCCGAGTCCACATCCGTCACGGATTCGCCCCGCTCCCGTCCGTCACCTCAATGCCGCAGCGCTGCATGCTGCGACACGTTCAGCAGTATCCCCATACCTATCAGAGCAATCAGCAGCGATGATCCCCCCGCGCTGACGAACGGCAGGGGAATCCCGGTCGTCGGCATCAGGCCCAGCACCACGCTGATGTTGAGAAACGCCTGGCTGGCGACCATCGTCGTCAGACCAATCGCCAGAAAGGCGCCGAATCGGTCGGGCGCCCGGCTGGCGACATGCAGGCCGCGCCAGGTGATGATCGCGAAGCACAGCAGGATGATGGTGGATCCGATCAGCCCCGTCTCCTCCGCGATGACGGCGTAGATGAAGTCGGTATGCGGCTCCGGAAGAAAATGCAGCTTCTGCACGCCGCGCATGAGCCCCATGCCCGCGACGCCGCCGGTACCGACCGCTATCTGCGACTGGATGATCTGGAATCCGTCGCCCAGCGGATCGGCCCAGGGGTCGAGAAAAGCGAGCAGCCGCCGCCGCCGATACGGCGCGCTCGCCAGGACGGCGTACAGGGCGGGCGCGGCCAGCAGCGTCGCCCCGACCAGGTAGCGGTAGTCGAGACCCGCGGCGAAGACCATCACGGTCACGATCATCACGGCGGCGAATGCCGTGCTGAAGTCCGGCTGCAGGAGAATCAGGGCCGCGATGCCGGCCGTCAGGGTGCCGACCGGCAGCAGCGCGTAGAACACGTCGTTGACCCGTTCCATCCGCCGTTCGAGCTGCGCCGCGGCGAACATGATCAGCGCGATCTTCGCGAGCTCGGACGGTTGCACCCCGAACCCAGCGATGCCGAACCAGCGGCGGGTTCCGTTGATCGGTTCGCTGAACAGCACCGCAACCAGCGCCACCGTCGTGACGCCGACTGCGGTCCACAGGACCCGGGGCTTCCTGAACCGGCGGTAGTCGATCCGCATCACGCACCAGAGCAGCCCGAATCCCATGACGGCCCACGACACCTGCCGGAGCAGGAAGTGATAGGGACGCGCGTAGCGATCCATGGCCAGCAGCGCGGATGCGCTGTAGACCATGATCACGCTGGCGCTCAACAGTGCGAGCGTGGCGAGAAAGAGCAACTTGTCGGGCTTGAGTTTCCGCGCCATACTCCCAACCTGCTGACCGGGAAACGACAGGGCTAAAGCTTCTGGTCGTTCGATCCGAAACGAAGGTTGCACGATCGCGTGAGCGGTCAGCAGTCATCAGTCAGACCCGGGGGAAGACACCGGCCTCGCAGGCAAGGGATAGCCTGCGCTCCCAGCGGCCAGCTCTTCACCGCGTAAACCGACTGATGACTGCTCACTGCTCACGTCCTGAGCCACGCCCCGCCGACCGACCGAAGCCGCCCAGCGCGGTCACCGCATTCCTGAATGCGACTCCTCGCTCGGCGTAGTTGCGAAACATGTCGAGGCTGGCGCACGCCGGCGCCAGCAGCACCGCACCACCGGGGCGCGCCAATCCGGACGCCTGCCGCACCGCCTCCTCCATCGTGCCGGCCTCGTGGACTGCGACCTCCGACTCGAGGGCCCGGCGCACCTGTGCCCGCGCCTCGCCGATGGCGACCACCGACGCGCCGCGGACCGCCAGCGGGGTACGCAGATCCTCGAACCGCCCCCCCTTGAACCGACCGCCGAGAATCACCACCAGACCCGGTCCGAAGCACTCGACAGCCGCCCGCGCCGCGACGAGGTTCGTCGCCTTGGAGTCGTTCACGAACCGGACGCCGTCGATCTCGCCCACCAGCTCGAGCGTGTGCTCCAGGCCCGTGAACGACTGCACCGCCCGCGTCATCGCATCGGCGTCCACACCCGCGAGCGAGCCCACGGCGGCCGCGGCCGCGATGTCACCGAGCAGGTGCCGCCCCGGCACGCGCACCGCGGACATCGGCACCAGACACTGCTCGCCGCGGGCCGAACGGTGCGCAATGCCCTCCCGCGTCACCTGCACGCCCTCGGCGATCCGGGTGTCCACGGCGAACCGGAGCCGGCGCGCGCGGCCGGCCCGTGCGATCTCCAGCACATGCGGGTCGTCCGCATTGATGACCATTGCGTCGCGCGGCGTCTGGTTCGCAAACACGCGGGCCTTGGCGCTGGCGTATTCCTCGAAGCTGGCGTGCCGGTCGAGGTGATCGGGGGACAGGTTGAGGCAGACGGCGATCCACGGCCGGAAGGTCTCGGTGAGCTCCAACTGGAAACTGCTCACCTCCACGACGTGCACGATATCCGGTTCCGATTCCTCGACCTGACTGCTGAGCGCGATCCCGATGTTTCCACCGACGACCGCACGACACCCGCCCGCCTCGAGCATCCGCGCCGTCACCACAACCGTGGTCGACTTCCCCTTCGTGCCGGTCACCGCGACAAGGCGGCCTCGCAACCAGCGTGCGGCCAACTCCACTTCGCTGATGACCCGGACCCCGCGGCGGCGCGCGGCGGCAATCTCCGGCACCCGCGGGGACACGCCCGGACTCAGCACGATCAGGTCGGCCGCCCGCAGGGTGTCGGGCCGGTGGCCGCCGACCTCGATGTCGATGCCCTCGTCCGCCAGCGAGCTGCTCGCGGCAATTTCCGCGCCCGCCTCGCTCAGCGTCACCCGGGCCCCGCGGCCGGCGAGCAGGCGGGCGGCGGCGAGGCCGCTCCGGCCGGCGCCGACCACCACCACACGAACATCCGCAACCGAGAATTCACTCATCGCAGCTTCAACGTCGTCAGGCTGAACAGCGCGAAGACCACCGCCGCAATGAGAAAACGGGTGATGATCTTCGGTTCGCTCCACCCGATCTGCTCGAAGTGATGGTGGAGCGGCGCCATCCGAAACACGCGCCGCCCGGTGAGCTTGAACGAGCCGACCTGCACGATGACCGACAGCGCCTCGAGCACGAACACGGCGCCGACAATCGGCAGCAGCAACTCCTGCTTGATGAGCAGTGCGACCGTCCCCAGTGCGCCGCCGAGCGCCAGCGCACCGACGTCGCCCATGAACACGTCGGCGGGATAGGAGTTGTACCAGAGGAACCCGAGACCCGCGCCGACCAGCGCCCCGCAGAAGATCGTGAGCTCGCCCGCCGGCGGAAAGCGCACGATCAACAGGAACTCCGCGATGACGGCGTGGCCGCTCACGTAGGTCAGCGCCGTGAACGCGCCGGCAGCCACCGTGAAGATGCTGATGGCGAGACCGTCGAGACCGTCCGTCAGGTTGACGGCGTTCGACGCCGACACCAGGACGAGCACCGCGAAGGGCACATACAGCCACCCGATGTCCGGCGTGAACTGCTTGAAGAACGGGAAGATGATCTCGCTGCTGTAGAGACCGCTGTCCGTCAACTGCAGCAGCGACACGCCGACCGCCGTGGCTACCGCGCTCTGGCCTATCAGTTTCCCGCGCGCCGACAGGCCCCGGTGAGAGCGGCGCGAGATCTTCAACCAGTCGTCGAGAAACCCGATGGCCCCGAAGGCGGCAGTCGACAACAGCGTGATCTGGATGTAGACGTTGGTCAGGTCGGCCCAGAGCAACGTCGGCAGAAACGCCGCGGCGAGCAGCAGCAGGCCGCCCATGGTGGGCGTCCCGGCCTTGTCCCGGTGGGTCGGCGGCCCGTCGCTGCGGATGACCTGGCCAATCTGCAGATCCCGCAGGTTGCGGATGGCGAACGGACCGCACAGGAGCGACACCGCGAATGCGGTCAGGCTCGCGGCAGCCGTCCGGAACGTGATGTACTGCACCACATTCAGCGGGCCGAGATCCGTGTGCAGGGGATAGAGAAGGTGATAGAGCATCAACCCCACTCCGCCCTGAGCCGGTCGGCCACCCGATCGGTCCGGACTCCGCGTGAACCCTTCACCAGCACCAGGTCACCCGCGCGCACCACGTTCACGGCGATGGTCGCCGCCTCCTCGCTGGCCTCGCACCTCGTCACGCGATCGGCGCCGAGCCCGGCCGCGCGGGCGCCCTCCGCCAGCGCCGTCGCCGACGGACCGCCGACGACGACCAGCAGGTCGAAACCCGCCTCGACCGCGAGCCGACCGCAGGCACGATGCAGGACCGGCGCACGGTCACCGAGCTCGAGCATCTCACCCAGCACCGCGATCCGCCGGCGATGCCTGCGGTCCCGGCCCAGAGATCGCAGGGCCCGCTCCAGAGCGGCCGGGCTCGAGTTGTAGGAGTCGTCGACGACGGTCACGCCTCCCGACAGGCGGATCACCTCGCCGCGGCGCGGCGGCGGAGCAAACGCGGCCGCCACACGCACCATCTCCTCGAGCGGCACCCCGAAACGCAGTGCGACCGCGATCGCAGCCAGCACGTTGGCCACCTGACCGGCGCCGATCAGCGGCGTGCTGAGCGTGGTGCTCCCGATCGGGGTCTCGACCGCCGCCCGCATGCCGTCGATGCCGCAATCCTCCACATCCGTGGCCCGCACGTCGGCCGGCGTCCCCACCCCGAACGTGGTCACCCGGCCCGGGAAACCCCCGCTGCGCGCCATGGCCAGCGGATCGCCGGCGTTGACGACCAGGTGGTCATCGGCGCTTGCCCCGTCCAGGATTTCCGCCTTCGCGTCCGCGATCCCCTCAATCGACCCGAACGACGCCGCGTGGACCTCCGCCACGTTGGTCCAGACGCGGACGTCCGGCTCCGCGATGCCCACCAGCGTGCGGATTTCGCCGGCGTGGTTCATCCCCAGCTCGACCACCGCCACGTCCGGGCGCCGTCCGAGCTGCAGCAACGACAACGGAAGGCCGATATGGTTGTTGAGGTTGCCCTGGTTACGCACGACGTCGTGCCGCGTGCCGATGAACGCCGCCGTCAGTTCCTTCGTGGTGGTCTTGCCGACGCTGCCGGTAATCGCCACCACCTGCGTACCGGAACGACGCCGGACCTCGCGGGCGATCGACTGCAGGGCGCGAATCGTGTCCTCCACGACGATGGTCACCGGAGCGGGCGCGACCGCCCCGGTGACCGCCGCCGCCGTCCTGTCACTGACGATCACGCCCGCCGCTCCTTTGTGAAGTGCGTCGGCGATGAAATCGTGACCGTCGAGCCGCTCGCCCCGAATCGCCAGAAAAATGTCTCCCGGGTGAATGCCACGGCTGTCGATCGAGATATCGCCCAACTCGACCTCGGGCCGGCCGGCCGCCAGCCGCCCGCCGGCCGCCAGGGCCAGTTCGTCCGCCCGCATCCGCGACATTCCGCAATCCACCGCCACTTCCCTGTCATTCCTCCTGCAACCGCGTGCGCCCGCGCCGCGTGTCCAGCGCGGTGCGGGCGACGACGGCGTCGTCGAAGGGCGCCGCCTGCGATCCGATCACCTGGTACCGCTCGTGTCCCTTGCCGGCAATGACCACCAGGTCTCCGGGCGCTGCGTCTCCGATCGCGCGGACAATCGCCGCCTGCCGATCCACGATCGACAGATGGGCCTCGTCCGAGCGGGCGATGCCGCGCTCGATGTCCTCGATAATCGCGTTCGGATCCTCCGACCGGGGGTTGTCGGACGTCAGAATCACCGCGTCGCTCAGACGCGTCGCGACCATCCCCATCAACGGCCGCTTCGTGGCGTCGCGGTCGCCGCCGCAACCGAAGACCGTGACGATCCGCTGTGCGGCCAACGGGCGGACGGCTTCGAGGAGATTCCGGAGCGCATCGTCGGTGTGCGCGGAGTCGATGATGACCGTCACATCGTCCACAGCGACGGAAACGGTCTGCATCCGCCCCGGTACGACCGCCAGCGCGCGCACACCGGCTTCGATGCCCTCCAACGGCAGGTCGAGTGCGACCGCGGCGGCGGCGGCGGCGAGCACGTTGTACGCTGCCGCCCGACCGATGAGCGGCGACTCGAGCCGCAGCATGCCGCGGGGCGTGCGGGCCTCGATGAAGGTCCCGTCCACCCGCAGGTCCAGACGGCCGGGCATGCAGTCGGCTGGCCGATCCACGGCATAGGTCACCGGCCGCCGCACGGTCGCCGCGAGCCGCGCCGCGTAGGGATCGTCGAGGTTGATCACGGCCGGGGCGCCGTCCGGCAGCATCTCGAACAGCCCGCGCTTGGCGGCAAAGTACCGTTCCATGTTCCCGTGGAAGTCGAGATGGTCACGCGTCAGATTGGTGAACACCGCGGCATCGAAACGGACGTGATCCACTCGCCGCAGCGCCACGGCGTGCGATGAGACCTCCATGACGCAGGCCTGTGCGCCGCGGTCGCGCATCGCGCCGAGCAGCGCCTGCACCACCGGCGCCTCCGGCGTCGTGTGCACCGCCGGACGCTCTGCCGCGTCGCCGCCGACTCGATTCGTGATCGAGCTGATACGCCCGCTGGCCATTCCGGCCTGCTCGAAAATCGATTCCAGCAGATAGGTCGTCGTGGTCTTGCCGTTGGTGCCGGTGACGCCGACGACCAGCAGATGGCGACTCGGGTTGCCGTGGAAGGCCGCGGCCAGCGCGGCCAGCGCGGCGCGCGCATCCGACACCCGGATCCAGGGACCCACCGCCGTGACCGGCGGCTCGATCTCCGCGACGACCAGCGCGGCGCCCCGCGCACGGGCATCGGCGGCGAACTCCGCACCGTCGACGCGGCGGCCCGGCACCGCGACGAATACCGCGCCCTCGACGACGTCACGCGAGTCGAAATGGACGCCGCTCACCGTCGTTTCCCCCGCGCGCGCGGCCAGCGCACCGGGGCTCCCGACACCGGCCTCGGCGAGCAGAGCTTCGAGCCTCATGCCGGCGCTCGGGCGCACGGTGGGTCGTTCGCCGACCATCATCATGGCCCCATCGCCTCGGGATCACCCGCCGGCGTCGCGTAACGGTGCAGCCAGATCGTGGCCGTCGCGCCGGACTCGACCGCCTCGCCAGCCGGCGGCACATGGCGTTCCACCGTTCCATCGCCCACGAACTCGGCACGGAGTCCTGTCCGGGCCAGAGCTCGCGTGGCCTGCCGGACGCTCAGGCCGCGCAGATCCGGCATCGTTCCGTCGTGCTCCGCGGCGGCCGCGACATCCGGGTCGGGGAACGGGGCCCCGGCCTCCGACAGGGCGGCCGGCTGGAGACGGGGATGCTGGTTGGACGGCGAACGCGTGACGAACAGCGGTTGGCGCCGGTCGACCGAACGCGGCACCTTGAGGTACCGCAGCGCAGCCTGTGCGATGCGCTGGAAGATCGGCGCAGCGACCAGACCGCCGGTATACGCGCGCTGACGAACGCCGTTGATCACGGCGCTCCGCGGTGTGTCGATCATCACCAGGACGACGAGCCGCGGGGCGTCGGCCGGCACGAAGCCGACGAACGAGGCGTTGTGGTCGCGGTGCGAATAGCGTCCGTTGATGAGTTTCTCCGCCGTGCCGGTCTTTCCCGCGACCGGGTAACCGGTCACCCGGGCCCGGCGCGCCGTCCCGCGCTCGGCGACCGCGGTCATGATCTCGGTGAGTTGCGCCGCCGTCCTGCGCGTGATGGCGCGCCGGATGACCCGCCGCTCGGAGACCACGCGCCCGCCGTCGTCGACCACGGCGCGCACGACGCGAGGCTGCAGCAGTTCCCCGCCGTTCGCGACCGCGCCGATCGCGGTCGCCATCTGCAACGGCGTGACCGCGACCTGGTACCCCATCGAGATGGAAGCGATGGCGCGGTCGTTGAGGGTATCGGCGTTCCACACCAACCCGGGGCTCTCCGACGGGAAGTCCGGGGACTGGGCGCGTCCGAACCCGAAACGATCCACGTAGCGGCTCAGCCGCACCGGTCCGAGGCGCAATCCGACCATGATGGCCCCGACGTTGCTGGACTTGACGATGACGTCCGTGAAGGTGAGCGGGCCGTAGGTGCGGAAATCGGGGATCCGACTGCGGCCGACGCGGATGGAGCCGGCGCTGACGTCGAACACCTCGTCGCGGTCGACCATGTCCTCTTCCAACGCCGCGGCGGCGGTCACGATCTTGAAGGTCGATCCCGGCTCGTAGACGTCCTGAATGGCCCGGTTGCGCCGCTGCGCCGGTGTGGCGGCGCTGTACGCATTGGGATTGAAGGACGGCTCGCTGGCGAGCGCCAGCACCTCGCCGTTTCGCGGGTCGAGAACCACGATCGCGCCGGCGTCGGCACCGTTGCCGCGGACCCCCGCCCGGAGCTCGCGCTCGACTATGTACTGCAGGTTCTTGTCTATGGTCAGCTCGATGGCGGCGCCGGCTGTCGGCGGCCGATCGGTACGGTTGAACGGTCGGCGCCGTGCATCGACCCGTATCAGGGTCTGTCCTGTGTTGCCGGAGATTTCCGAGTCATAGGTCGACTCGATCCCGCTCAGGCCCTGGTTGTCGATGCCCACGTAGCCGACGAGGTGCGCCGCCAGCTCCCGGTTGGGATAGTAGCGGCGATCCTCGGTGAGAAATCCGACGCCGTCCAGCCCCAGCGACGCCACGCGACGCGCCTCTTCGGGCGACACCTTGCGCCGCACGTACACGAAGGCTCGGCGGCGCCGCAGCCGATTCTCCAGCACATCGCGTCGGGCGGCGGAGCAGTCGTCGAGCGCGTCGCAGATCGCATTTGCGGTCGCCGCCAGGTTCTCGGCGGCGATCCTAGCCGGGACGGCGTAGATGGCGCCGCTGTCCGGATCGATTCCGACGCCGTCCAACCCCAGCGCCTCCACGCGACGCACTTCCTCGGCAGACGGATCCGCTTTCAGCGGGGTGTAGGCCCTGCGGCGCCCGAGACGGTGTTCGAGCGCGTCGCGGGCCGTGGCCGAGCAGTCGTCGAGCGCACCGCAGAGGGCCCGCGCGGTGGCCACCGGATCGTCGATCTCGGACGGGACGGCATAGACCGTGTCGGCGTCGACGCTGTACGCGAGCACGCGGCCGTTCCGATCCCGGATTTCGCCGCGCTTCGAATGCACCTCGATGGTCCGCCGCTGCTGATCGCCGGCCCTCTCGACGAGTCCGGCGTGCTGCACCACCTGCAGGTGGATCAACCTCGCTTCGATGGAGACGATCCAGACCGCGAAGACGCACGAGGCCATGAGGACGCGACGGCGCAGGACATCCCGCCAGCCCGCGGGCGACACGGCGGCCGCATTCCGGAGCCGGGACGCGCGCCGGTCCCGCGGCGCATCGGTTCGATTCGCCACTTGCCTCACTCGATTCCCTCCTGCCGCATCGCCACCACAGGCAGGTCCGGTACGGGCACCTCCGGCACAGGCACCTCCGGCACCCATTCGAGGAGCAACTCCTCCTCCTCGCCGGCCGGGGCGACCATGTGCAGTTGTCCGATCGCGACCCGCTCTATCCGGGCCGGCGACTGCAACGCTTCGATCTCCAGTCGAAGATGACGGTTCAGCTCCCGCTGCCGGGCATACTTCTGACGCATCTGCTCGACGCGGTAGCCGTGCTGCAGCAGCTCGAAGTGCTGCCACACCGAGAACAGCACGGCAGCGACCAGTGGAATCGAGAGGATCAGCACCCCCCGCAGTTCGCGTTGGCGAACCTTGTCCACTTCCCGCACGATCGGGGCATTGCGGATCTGCGGGGAGACGAGATCCGCAAAGTCCTCGTGCTCGTGGGTCATGCCAGCCTCTCGGCGGCGCGCAGCCTGGCGCTGCGCGCGCGTGGATTGCGAATGACCTCCCCCGCGGACGGCCGCAGCGGACGCCTCGTCAGCACCTCGATCGCGACGTCGCCCCCCTGCCCGAATGCCCGCAGGGCCCGCTTCACGATGCGATCCTCCAGGGAATGGAAGGCGACGACGGCCAGCCGGGCGCCGGCGCGCAGGCGCCGGCACAGCGCCAGCAGCCACGCGTCGAGCCCCTCAAGCTCCCGGTTGACCCAGATCCGTAGCGCCTGGAACGTGCGGGTGGCGGGATGGATCCGCTGGCGGCTCCGGCCGGGCGTCGCGCGCCGCACCACGTCCGCCAGTTGACCTGTGGACGTCAACGGCGCACGTTCCCGGGCGGCGACCAGACCCCGTGCAATGCGCCGGGCGTGACGATCTTCCCCATAGCGATGGATGACATCGGCCAACTCGGACTCCGGCGCAGAACGCAGCAGGTCGGCCGCCGTGGGGCCGGTCGAGCGATCCATCCGCATGTCGAGGGGCTCGTCGCGGCGGAAACTGAAACCGCGGCCGTCGCCGGCGAGCTGCAGGGACGAGAGCCCCAGGTCCGCGAGCGCGCCGCCGTCGATGTGCGGAATGCCCCGCTCGGCCAGGACGGCGTCCAGGTCCCGGAAATCGGAATGGACCAGGTCGACACGGTCGGCCCACGGCCGCAGCTCGGCCGCCGCCGTCGCGAGCGCCTCGCCGTCCCGGTCGAGCCCCAGCACGCGGTCCGCGCCGGCCTTCAGAAGGGCGCGCGCATGGCCACCGCCGCCCACCGTGCAGTCCACGAACAGGCCGCCGCGCCGCGGGTCCAGCAGAGCGACGACCTCCGCCGTCATCACCGGCTCGTGCACGGGCGCAGAACTCTGCTTCATGTCGCTGCTCCGCTCAGATCCCGTAGTCCGCCAACGTGCTGAAGTCCTCCTCGGTGAGCGGCTCCTGCTCCAGCTTCCGGGTGAACCGATCGTGGTTCCAGACTTCGAGGTGGCTGAGATTGCCGATGACATCCACATCGCCCGCCATCTCCGCGGACTCCCGCAGGCGGGCATGAATGGAGACGCGCCCCTGCCTGTCGAATTCGGTCTGCTGGCCGTAGTAGTTAACGCGGTCGAAGTACCGGCGACGCGCCGGAAGCGTGGAGGGCACGCCCTTGAGCTTCTCCTCGATATCGACCCAGACCGACATCGGGTAGATCAGCACCGACTGCCCGGTGACGCTCGTCACGTAGACGATATCGCCGTGCTTCTCGGAGATCGTCGAGCGGAAGGCGTTCGGCACCTTGAGCCTCCCCTTGTCGTCGATCTTGGCGGCGATACTCCCCCTGAGCATCCTTTTGCTCCACTACAGTCCAAAAAACTCCACACCGGGATTGTAGGCGACCACTTTCGCTTCGTCAACGGGGATCGTCGTTTTCGCGACAGATATGCGACACTCTCCGGCGACGATGTTGCGTGCCGGCCTGATCGGGCTCGCTTCGGCGGGCAAGACGACGCTGTTCCAGCTTCTGACGAGATCGCCCGACGCGGGCAGCCGGTCCTCCGGTCGCGAGGATGCGAACGTGGGACTCGCACGCGTGGCGGACCCCAGACTCGACCGCCTGAGCGACCTGTTCTCGCCGCGGAAGCACACACCGGCCACGGTGACCTTCGTCGACACGGCGGCGGGCCGCGGCGCGGATGCGGGAACGCTCGTCGACGTCGCGCCCTATCGCGTCTCCGACGCGCTGCTGCACGTCCTTCGCGCCTTCAGGAACGACGCCGTGCCGCATCCGGCGGAGTCCATCGATCCCGGACGCGACGCCAGGGCCATGGAGGACGAACTGATCCTGGCCGACCTCGGCGTGGCCGAGCGCCGCCTCGAGCGCATCGAGAAGGATCGGCGCAAGGGCGCCTGGAAGGGCGACCGGGCGGAGCCGGACGTCCTCCGCCGCTGCGTCGACGCACTCGAGGGCGGTATGCCGCTGCGCGCCCTGGAGCTCGATCCGGTGGACGCCAGACGACTCCGCGGCTTTCAGTTCCTCTCCGCCAAGCCTCTCCTGCTCGTCCTCAACGTCGACGAAGCGGATGCGGCCGGATCAACGGAGGACGCGGTGCGCGCAGCCGCCCTCGACGAATTCGTTCAGGGACCCGCGGTCCGGGCTCTGACCGTGTGCGCGAAGATCGAGCTGGAGATCGCCGAGCTGGAGCCGGAGGAAGCGGCGGTCTTCCTGGCCGACCTCGGCCTGCGTCAGACCGGGCTCGACCGTGTGATTCGCGCCACCTACGACCTGCTGGGCTACCTGTCCTTCTTCACCGCCGGCGAGGACGAGTGCCGCGCCTGGTCCATCCCGGCAGGAACGGTCGCCCGGGAGGCCGCGGGCGAGATCCATTCCGATCTGGCCCGCGGCTTCATCCGCGCCGAGGTCGTCGCCTGCGAGGATCTCGTCGCCCGCGGTTCGCTCGCCGCGTGCCGCAAACACGCCGAGGTGCGGCTCGAGGGCAAGGACTACGTGGTACGCGACGGCGACGTCATCAACGTCCGCTTCGCCACATGACCCCGCCGGAGCCGGCCGCCGCCCCCGCGCCGCAGTCCCCGCCGGCGGGAGGTTCGGCCTCCGCGCGGCTCGCCAGATCCGCCGGCGTGGTCGGCGCGGCGACACTCGCCAGCCGCGTGCTCGGGCTCGTTCGCGATCAGGTGCTCGCCTACCTGTTCGGCGCCGGCAACGCCATGGACGCCTTCAACGTGGCGACGCGCATCCCGAACCTGCTGCGGGACCTCTTTGCCGAAGGAGCCATGAGCGCAGCATTCGTCCCGACCTTCATGCGCCGGCTGACGAACCAGGGTCGGGCGGAGGCCTGGCGGCTCGGCAGTCAACTCCTGAATGCGCTCGTCACCGTGACCGGCACGCTCGTCCTTGCCGGCATGTTCTTCGCCGAGCCGCTCGTCCGACTCCTCGCCAGCTCCTACGGGGAGGTCCCGGGCAAGCTGGAACTGACGGTGCTCCTCACCCGTATCATCCTGCCGTTCCTGACCCTGGTGGCTGTGGCCGCGGCGCTGATGGGCATGCTGAACTCCCTCAACCGGTTCTTCGTGCCCGCGCTCTCTCCCTCGGCGTACAACGTCGGCATCATCGTCAGCGCCGCGCTGCTGGCGCCGCTCATGCCCGGCCTCGGGCTCGATCCGATCGTCGCGATCGCCATCGGCGCGCTGCTGGGCGGGCTCGGTCAGGTCGCGGTGCAGGCCCCCGCGCTGCACCGCGAGGGTTTCCGGTACCGGGCAATCCTCGATCCTCGCGATCCTGATCTGCGGCACATCCTCCGGCTGATGGGACCCGGTACGCTCGCCGGCGCCGCAGTGCAGATCAACCTGCTGGTGAACATGGTGCTGGCCACCGGACAGGGCACCGGGGCGGTCTCATGGCTGGGCTACGCGTTCCGCGTGATGTACCTGCCGATCGGCCTGTTCGGCGTCTCGATCGCCGCGGCGACGCTGCCGGTCGTCTCCCGCCACGCCGCCCGCGCGGAACTCGGCGGCATGCGCGACGCGGTGTCCCGGGCGCTCCGCCTCATGCTCGTGGTCAACGTACCCGCCACGGTCGGACTCGTGGCGCTCGGCGCACCGATCGTGGAACTGATCTTCGAACGGGGCAGCTTCACGGCTCAGGACACGGCGGCCACCGCCGGCGCGCTCCTGTTCTATTCTCCCGGGCTCGCGGGCTATTCGGCGGTCCGCATCGCGGTCCCCTGCTTCTACGCGCTGGGCAGCAGCGTCACCCCCACCAGCATCAGCATGGCCGCCGTGGCCCTCAACATCGCACTCAACCTTGTCCTCGTGGAGCGGATGGGTTACCGCGGACTGGCGCTCGGCGCCTCGATCGCGGCCCTGGTGAACGCGGTCGTTCTCCTCGCGGTGCTGCGCCGCCGCCTGCACGGCCTCGACCTCCCGCGGGTGCTGTCGGTCTTCGCGAAGATCGTCGTCGCATCGGCAGCCATGGGAACCGCCGCGTGGACGACCCACGGATACCTGCTCGACACCTGGGACGGAGCGGGGCTGGCCGTCCGACTCGTCCGGGTCTCGGCGAGCATCGCGAGCGGCGGCCTGGTGCTGGCGGCGGCGGCCCGAATCCTGCGCATCCGGGAGCTGGAGCAGGTCGGGCAACAGGTGCTCGCCCGGCTCCGCGGAACCTGACGGCCCGCAGACCGGCGCCCTGTGCGCCAGGATGGTACGATGGGCGCGATGCGACCGATGCACTACGGCGGGAGCCACTACTCGTTCGGGCCCGGCCTGATGACGCCCGCGGTCAAGATGCTGCTCTGGGCCAACGTCGGCCTGTTCCTGCTGACCGCGCTCGCTCCGTCACTTTTCTACGTGCTCACCGGATTCTTCGGGCTGACGCCGCAGGCGGTGCTCACCCGGTTCTGGATCTGGCAGCCGGTCACCTACATGTTCCTGCACGGCGGCACCGGGCACGTGCTGCTGAACATGCTGGTGTTGTGGATGTTCGGCGTGCAGTTGGAACGGCTCTGGGGTTCGCGGTTCTTTCTGCGCTACTACTTCGTCACCGGCGTCGGTGCGGGCCTGTCGACCATCGGCGTGTCGCTGCTGCCGTTCGCCTTCGCCGATCCGACGTACACGGCGGTGACGATCGGCGCCTCCGGCGCGATCTACGGTCTGCTGGCGGCATTCGCCCTGTACTACCCCGAGACGCCGATCCTGATGTTCTTCCTCTTCCCGGTCCCCGCGAAGTACTTCGTGATGATTATCGGCGCCATCGCGTTCCTGTCCGTGCCCCGCGGCGGCGGGGTCGCACACATCGCGCATCTGGGCGGCCTCGTCGTCGGCTTCCTGTACCTGCGGGGCGTGCGCGGCGTAGCGGCAGGGCGGCTCGGGAGTCGCCGGATGGGCTTCGGCAGGCTCGGCGTCATCGCCGACATCAAGTACCGCTACGTCAAGTGGAAGATGGCGCGGCTCCGGAAGCGCTTCGACGTCTACGAGGGTCGTGGCGGACGGGACTGGAACGACTACAAGCGGGGCGACGGCGGCAACTGGGACGATCGCGTGCACTAGCGCCCCGAAACGCCTCGCTCGCTCGGCGTTTCGGCCCATCCCCCGGCGCCAGGACCTTGCGCCTCGGAACTCACTCCGCGGCGTTCTGCGGCGCAGACTCCTGGCGCCCCAGCCACTCCGTCCGCACCGGACAGAACAGGTCAAGGGCGAACGTGTCGGCGAGCGCCTCGGCCTGGTGATCGACGCCGGCCGGTATCACCAGCACCTCCCCTTCGCGCACGACGATCTCCTCGCCGCCGACCACGCAGTGCAGGGCGCCCTCCAGCACGTACTGCAACTGCTCGCTCGCGTGCCGGTGGGCCGGGACGTGAGCACCGCGTTTCAGGTAGACCTGCACGAGCATCTGTCGTTCGCCCGACACGATCTTGCGGGAGATGAGCTCGGTGACCTTGTCGAGCTCGAGCGCGGCCCAGCGATGAACGACGGCGTTCGAAGGCATCGGCTCCTCCCCCGCCCAGGCGGGGATTCCTGCTCGTAACTGTCTGACAGGAAACGAGTTACGCGATTCCCTGGCAGCACTGCGGGACGACACCCGCGTGATATAATCAGGAGTCGTGCACGATACTCCATCGAGCCGACCGTCTCCCGCCGGCGCCCACCACGAGGATTCTGCACCATGAAGGGACCGGCGCTCACGAACGAGCCCGCTGGCCGTGCGGCGCTGGCGGTCGGAGATCGCGTCGGCGCTCTGTCCCGCGAGCAGCTCATCCGTTTCTACCGCACGATGCTGCTGTCCCGCCGCCTCGACGATCGGGAGCTGCAGCTCAAGAACCAGAGCCTGAGCTACTTCCAGATCAGCGGGGCCGGACACGAGGCGGTGCAGGTGGCAGCCGGACTGGCGTTGCGTCCGGGTCGCGACTGGGTATTTCCATACTACCGCGACCGGGCGCTGTGCCTGACGCTCGGACTCACTGCCTGCGACATGCTGCTGAACGCGGTGGGAGCGAAGGACGATCCCAACTCCGGCGGCCGACAGATGCCGACCCACTGGAGCTCTCCGGCCCTGCGCATCGTATCCTCGTCGAGCGCCTGCACCACGCAGTGCCTGCACGCGGTCGGCGCCGCGGAAGCGGGTGAACTGCTGCCGCGGCTGCTGGACATCGACTCCGGCTCGCCCTCCCTGGACGGGGAGGTCACGCTGGTCTCGCTCGGGGACGGCCAGACGAGCGGAGGCGAGTTCTGGGAATCGCTCAATACAGCCTGCAGCAGTCGCCTGCCGGTCGTCTATCTGGTCGAGGACAACGGGTACGCCATCTCCGTCCCGGTCGAGGTGCAGACGCCCGGCGGCGCCATCTCCGAACTGGTCGAGTCGTTCCCCGGCCTGCACGTCATCCGCGTCGACGGCACCGACGGCATGGGGAGTCTCCGGGCAATGCGCGAAGCGGTCGCGTGGGCTCGGGGGCGGTCCGGCCCGGCGCTGGTGCATGCCCACGTCACGCGCCCGTACTCGCATTCGATGTCGGACGACGAGCGCCACTACAGGAGCGCCGCCGAACGGGAAGCGGAAGCCGCACGTGACCCGATTCGCCGATTCGGCGACTACCTGTTGACGGCCGGCCATGCGAGCGAATCCGACCTCGACGCCGTCGCCGCCGCCGTCGATGACGAGGTGCAGGACGCGTCGGACCGGGCGGTCGCCGCCGCGAAGCCGGACCCGTCGTCGGCCGCCCTGTACGTCTACTCACCGACGGTCGACCCGGCTTCCGCCGCGTTCGAGGCGGCGCCCGCACCGGCCGCCGGTGCCACCGCGGACACGATGGTCTCCTCCATCAACCGGACGCTGAAGGACGAGATGGCGCGTGACGCCCGCATCGTCGTGTTCGGCGAGGACGTGGCCGACGCCAGTCGCGCCGAGATCCTGTCCGAAGTGACCGGCAAGGGAGGCGTCTTCAAGGCGACGCTCGGACTGCAGCGGGAATACGGTCGCGAGCGGGTCTTCAACTCCCCGCTCGCCGAGGCCAACATCATCGGCCGGGCGATCGGAATGGCGGTGCGCGGCCTGAAGCCGGTGGTCGAGATTCAGTTCTTCGACTACATCTGGCCGGCCATGATGCAGATCCGGGACGAGCTCTCCATGCTCCGGTACCGCTCGAACAACCACTGGTGCTGTCCGGTCGTCATCCGTGTGCCGATCGGCGGATACCTGAAGGGAGGCGCCCTCTATCACAGCCAGTCCGGCGAAAGCATCTTCGCCCACTGTCCGGGCCTCCGCATCGCGTTCCCGTCGACGGCGGAAGATGCGGTCGGCCTGCTGCGCACCGCGATCCGGGCCGACGACCCCGTCCTCTTCCTCGAACACAAGCACCTGTACCGGCAGACCTACAACAAGGGCGTGTACCCGGGACCGGACTACACGCTGCCGTTCGCCCGCGCCGCCGTCCGGCGGGAGGGCAACGACGTTACCGTGGTTACCTGGGGCGCACTCGTGCAGCGGACACTGCAGGCCGCCGAGCGGGCCAGCCAGGAGGGAGTCGACGTCCGGGTCATCGACCTGCGGACGATTGCCCCGTACGACTGGGAGCGCATCGCCGCGGCGGTGCAGGCCACGAGTCGGGTCGTGATCGCCCACGAGGACCAGTTGACCTGCGGTTTCGGCGCGGAACTCGCGGCCCGGATCGCCGACGAGCTGTTCGAATACCTCGACGCGCCGGTCAAGCGGGTGGGCGCGCTCGACTGCCCGGTGGCCTACAGTCCGGTGCTCGAAGAGGCCATCCTGCCGCAGGCGGACGACGTGCTCGACGCCATTCGGACCACCGTGCGCTACTGACGAAGGAGGCCGCGCCGCCGCGCCGCCTCGACGGCGCGTGCTCGGACCGATGTCCCTCGTTCGCCGACTCGCCGCCGCCACGGCCCTGACGTGCATGGCCGCGCCGCTGCCGACCGGCGCGCCCCGGGCCGCGCATCACGTCGATGTGCTGCGGTCGACGCGCGGTCTGCCTCCGCACATCGTCGGCGCGTTCCGGGAGCCGGACGTGTGCCAGCAGGCGCCCGACGGCCGCTACTTCGTCTTCGACCGGCGCGGCCATGCGGTCCACCGGGTCGATCGCGGCCGCACGGCGTCGACGCTGCTCGTGCGCGTCGGCCCCGAGGCCGGCCGCATCATCGGCGCGAGCACGTTCGATCTCGGTCCCGACTCCCGCTTCGTCGTCGCGGATGCGCCGAACGGCCGGGAGCGCGTGCAGACCTTCGATCTCGACGGCCGGCGTCTGGGGAGCTTCCGTCTGCCGGGACGGGCCGCACCGCGCATCACGCTCGGGCCTCTGGTGCTCAACGGCGTCGGATCGCTGGAGTTCACCGGCCGGTCGATCCTGATGAACCAACCGGAAATCGGCGGTCTGATCACGCACTTCAGCCTCGACGGCCATCCCTACCGGACGTTCGGCGTCTTCCGCGCCACCGGCCACGAGAGCGACCGCGATCTGCATCTCGCGCTGAACAGCGGCCTGCCGTTGACGGCCCCGGACGGCAATCACTATTTCGTCTTCCAGAGCGGCCGACCGGCGTTCCGCAAGTACGACGGGAACGGGGCCCTGCTCTTCGAACGCCACATCGAGGGCGTCGAGCTCGATCCGCTCATCAATGCGTTGCCGACCGTCTGGCCGCGGCGGCCGGATGACCGCGGCCGGGAACTGCCGATGGTCCCGCCTGCCGTGCGCACGGCCGCCGTCGACCGCGCCGGCAACCTGTGGGTGGCCCTGTCCACGCCGTTCCTCTACGTCTACGACCCGACCGGCGAGAAGATCCGCACCGTGCGCCTGCAGGCGGCCGGCGTGGTGTCGCCGTCGAGCCTCCACTTTCCGGACGACACGCGGATGCTCGTGGCCCCCGGCTGCTACGAGTTCACCGTCTGGTGACGGGCGCGCCGGGCCTTCCCGCGGCAGTCTGCATCTGGTCAGTCGGCGGCGGCTCGCGATCCCCGGTGGCGGGTGCGTCCGGGCGCGCCACCCCCCTCGTCAGCAGCAGACCGGTCAGCACAAGCGCCGCCCCCGCGATGCGGGCGGCGCCGATCGGTTCGTTCAGCCAGACGTGCGCCACCGTCATCGCCACCACCGGCACGAGGTTGGAGTAGACCGACGTGCGGGCGCTGCCCAGCCGTTGCACGCCGGTGTACCAGATGATGTGCGCCACCGACAACGCCAGCAGCCCGGAGACGACCAGCGCCACCCACGCCCAGCCGCTGACCGCCGCCCAGTCGAGCCGCAACAGGTCCGGAACTCCGAACGGGAGGTAGCATGCCGCACCGACCACGGTCGCCCAGGCCGACAACTGCAGCGGTGAGTAGCGCTCCAGCAGGTCTCGCGCCCCGATCGTGTACCAGGCCCAGCACCACAGTGCGACCAGGGTCAGCGCGTCGCCGATGAGCGTCTCGGACGTGGCACCGGCGCCCTGTCCGGCGACGAGATAGACGCCGGCGACGGCCAGCGCCACCCCCAGCCACCCGCGTACGCCGACCGCCTCCCGCCGCCGGCTCAGCGCATTGAGCACCAGAACGGCGATGGGCATGCAGCCGAGGACCAGCGAGCTGTTGGCCACCGTCGTCCGGGCCAGTCCGCTCACGAACGTCAACTGGTAGCAGCAGTGTCCGAACAGACCGAGGGTCGCCAGCCGCGGCCAGTCGCGGCGGGACGGAACCGGCTCGCCGCGCAGGCGCGAGACGGCCACCAGAACGATGCACGCCGTGGCGAGGCGCAGCGCATTGAACCCGAGGGCCGGAATCTGCTGGATGGCGGTCTTGACGACCGAGAAGTTGCTGCCCCAGATCAGCACCAGGAGGAGCAGCAGACCGTCGAGCGGCGTGAGGGAGAGTCGCCGGGGGCGCGTCACCACCCCGGTCCGCCTCGTCGCAGCAGGCGTCGGCCGGGCGCATTGCCTCCCGGTGTCTCCTTGGGTATCATTGGCTGTTTGTTCTATCGGTGAAGGATGCGGTCAGGCGACCAGGCGACAGGGGTGGCCCGGCCACCGGCAGCGTGGGCGGCAGGACAGGGACAATGCCCGGCGAGCGGGAGTCGTTCGTGTCGGGGTCCCTGCGGCATCTGCAAGACAATATCCGCAGGGCCGGGCCGGCGGCAACGGCCGCCTGGTCGTTGATCGGGGCCATCGTCCTGCTCGGCGGGGGCGGGCATCTGATCGACCGCTGGCAGGGGACAGAGCCGTGGGGCCTGCTGGCGGGCCTGTTCCTCGGCCTGATCGTCGGATTCTACGAGTTGGCGAAGGCGACGTTCGGACCGTGACCGCATGGGGAGTGTGCTGACGACCGTCGCGGCGCTGATCGCGGCCAGTGCGGCGGCAGCGCTGATCGCGCCGCAGGCGGCGGCAGAAATCCTGTTCGGCCCCGTGGCGCCGCTGGTCGTCGCGGTCGGCTCGTGGCGCCTGATGGAACGTGCATACAGGCGCAGTCCGGAGCAGTTGGCGCGCTTGATGGTGCGCGCGTTCCTGGGCAAGCTCGTATTCTTCGGCATTTATGTGATCGTGGCCGTCGGCGTGCTCTCGCTCGACCCGGCGTGGTTCGTCGGCAGCTTCGCCGTATCCTTCATCGTCCTGCACCTGACGGAGGCGTTGCAACTGCGACGCCTGTTCGCCGGTTAACCGCGCACGAGCGCATCGGACCTCAACTGACGACGCACACCTCGATTTTCGACAGACGCATGCAGCAATCCGACCACACCGAAGCAATGGAACCGGCCGCAGGGCACGCCGAAGCGGCGGAACACGCCGGCGAGCACGCCGCGGAGAGCTTCGAAGCCGGCGAGGTGATCATCGAGCACGTCGCCAACAGCTCGTTCGAGCACCCGATCCTGCACCTGCCGGTCGTCCTCGGCATCGACTTCTCGGTGACCAAGCACGTCTTCATGCTGCTGCTGGTCGCCACCGCGGTCTTCCTGCTGATAACGACCACGGTGCGGCGCTACCTGCGGCAGGACCGGCTGGTGCCGGGCGGCTTCATGAACGCCCTCGAGTTCGTCGTCGAGTTCATCCGCGACTCGATCGTGCGGCCCAACGTCGGCGCGAAGTACGTCTCGACGTGGGCGCCGCTCGTGCTCACGTTCTTCTTCTTCATCCTGGCCGCGAACATGATCGGCCTGATCCCCATCTTCGAGGTCGTGGGCCTGATCGATCACTATGTGCTGCACACCGGCGAGCACTCGCTGGTCAAGAACATCATTCACGGCGGCACGACCGCGACGGGCAACTTCAACGTCACCGCGGCGCTGGCCACGATCACGTTCGTGTCGATCATCATCGCCGGCAGCCTGGCCCACGGCTTCATCCAGCACTGGATCAACCTCGTGCCCCACGGGCTCGCGTGGCCGCTCTACATCCTGCTGATCCCGATCGAGGTCATGGGGATGTTCGTCAAGCCCTTCGCCCTGACCATGCGGCTGGCCGCCAACATGACCGGCGGGCACATCGCGATCCTGGCCATCCTGTCGTTCGTGTTCATCTTCACCGAGCAGTTCAACGCGGCGGCCGGCATCAGCGTCGGCATCGGCGCCTCCATACCACTCGCCGTGGGCATCAACGCGCTCGAGATCATCATCGTTTTCGTCCAGGCATACGTCTTCACTCTGCTGTCGGCCGTGTTCATCGGCATGGCCATCAACGTGCATCACTAGCATCACCAGCGAAACGGAGGTTTGACGGAATGGAAGAGCTTCACCTGCTCGGTGCAGGCATCGGACTCGGCATGATCGTGATCGGCGCCGGTCTCGGCATCGGCAGATTCGCCGCTGCGGCCGCCGAGGGAATCGCCCGCCAGCCGAACGCCGCGGCACAGATCACCGGCGCCATCAATCTGCCGCTGTTCCTGCTCGAAGGCGTCGCGATTCTGGCCGAGGTCTTCGTTCTGATCCTCATGCTCTAGGCAGGAGCCAACATGGACAACCCGCTCGTTCAGCCCGATCCGGGGCTGTTCTTCTGGACGATCGCGGTCTTCCTGACCCTGCTGTTCCTGCTGAAGCGGTTCGCGTGGGGCCCGCTGCTGGCGGCGCTCGAGGAACGGCAGGCCGGGATCCGCAAGTCGCTCGACGACGCTGACTCGGCCAGGAAGGAGCTGGCCGAGGTGCAGGCGAAGGCCAGCGCGCTCATCGGCCAGGCGCGGACCGAGGCCGACACGATTCTGTCGGAGGCCCGTGCCGACGGCGCCCGCATCCGGCAGGAGCTGCGCGATGCGGCGCAGAAGGAAGCGGAGGCGATCGCCCGCAGCGCCCAGCAGCAGATTCAGTTGGAACGGGACCGCGCCGTCGCCGAGATCCGCCAGCAGGCGGTGGAGCTCTCGGTGATGATCGCCTCGAAGCTCATCCGCCGGAATCTCACCCGGGAAGACAACGCGGCGCTGATCGACGAGGCGCTCGATCAGATCGACTCCACCCGGATACAGTGAACCTGCACGGCCGGCCGCGTCAACGGCCGGCCGTGCAGAACGCTACGGCTGCGGAAGTCGCAGCGCGATCTGGAACAGGGCCGCCGCCACGCCGCTGAATCCCGCCAACAGCATCCCGATCACCGCCCCGACCATCCACTTCAGGATCCGCACGTCACCGGCAATCTCGCCCATCTCTTCGGCCGCGGCGAGCGCCGCCTCCTGATCCGCGCCCGCCGACAAATGCGCCCCGTACGTCTTCGCCGCCACCGTTCTCATCGTCGTGCCTCCGTCGCCTCCCGCACACACTAACTTCCACATACTAGCGCCACACGACGGCGGGCTGCAATGATGCGCGTCAAGGTCGCGCCGTCGGGACGCACGACCGTTGCCCTTCAGCGAAGGGCGGTGGCCGGGACCGCCGAGCCGAACATGTCGGCGGCGATCTGGGCGTGGTCGAACAGCACCTGCGGGTAGACGCCGAAGAGGAGGGAGCCGACGACCGCGATGACCAGGGCGGTCGCCATGGCCGGACTGACGGTGATGTCCGAGCCGATGGTCTCGTCCTTCAGCCACATGAAGACCACGACGCGGTAGTAGTAGTAGAGCGAGATGACGCTGTTGACGACGAAGATCACGGCGAGCCAGACGAAGCCCGATTCGATGGCCGCGCCGAACAGCCACAGCTTGCCCATGAAGCCGGCCGTCGGCGGGATGCCGCCGAGCGACAGCATGAAGATCAGCATGGCGACCGCGGCCAGCGGCTTGCGGAGGTACAGGCCGCTGAGGTCCTTCAGCTCGTCGCCGATGACGTCCTGCCGCCGCAGCATGGCGACCACCGCGAACGCGCCGAGCTGCATGAAGATGTAGACCCAGAGGTAGACCAGAGCGGCCGCGACGCCGCGCTCGGTCGCCGCCACCACGCCGATCAGGATGTACCCGGCGTGGGCGATGGACGAGTAGGCGAGCATCCGCTTGGTGTTGTTCTGCGTGAGCGCGGCGATGTTGCCGACCGTCATCGTGACCGCGGCCAGCACCCAGAACAGCACCTGCCAGTCGACGACCAGGCTCGGCAACCCCTCGATGAAGATGCGCAGGATCATCGCGAACGAGGCCGCCTTCGAGCCGACCGAGAGATACGCCGTCACCGGCGTGGGCGCCCCCTCGTAGACATCCGGCGCCCACATGTGGAACGGCACCGCCGCGATCTTGAACCCCATCCCCGCGACGAGGAGCACGAGGGCCAGCGACAGCACCAGGGTCCGCTCCCCGCCCGCCAGCGCCTCGGCGATGCCGGCGAGGCTCGTCGTGCCCGTCGCGCCGTAGAACAGCGACATGCCGTAGAGCAGGATGCCGAGCGAGAACGCGCCGAGCAGGAAGTACTTGACCGAGGCCTCGTTCGACCGCTGGTTCGGCTTCAGGTAGCCGGCCAGGATGTAGAACGAGATGGCCATCGTCTCGAGACCGATGAACAGCGTGATCAGGTCGACGCCGCTGGCCATGAACAGCATGCCGAGCGTCGCGCACAGGATGAGGAAGTAGTACTCGCCGGGGCGAACGCCCTCCACGCGCAGGTACGACGGCGACATCAGCACCGTCAACAGCGCCGACACGATGATGATGGCCTTGAAGAAGGTGGCGAAACCGTCGATCGCCAGCAGGCCCGCCGAGATGGTCGTGTCCACGCCGGTGAACCCGATGACCGCCGCGCCGGTCACCGCCAGCGTGAGCAGCGTCATGCCCAGCGTCGCCCACTCGCGCCGCGGCAGCAGGACGTCGATCACCAGGACGAGCAGCGCCCCGCCCGTCAGCAGCAGCTCGGGCAGCAGGTAGTAGAAGTCGGCGGCGGTGAAACCGGCTGGCATCTTCAGTTCCCCGCCGTGATGTGGCGCACGCCGCGACCGGCGGACACGTCGATGACCTCCGACGCGTCAATGCGCCCGCGCGCCGCAACTGCCGGCGCGCCGCCGCCCCCCGCCTCGACGGCCGCGGCCGCCCCCCCGTCGCCGTTCGCGGCGACCGCCGGGTCGTCGTCACCGGACACGACCGCGAAGCGCGGCGTGTAGTCCGCGTTGACGCGCAGCATGACCCTGTCCACCGAGGTCTCCAGCCGGTCGAGGAAGGGCTTGGGGTAGAGCCCGATCCAGACCGCCAGCACCAGCAGCGGGACGAAGGTGACGAACTCGCGGAAGCTCAGGTCCGGCAGGTTCTCGTTCTTCGGATTCGTCACCGTGCCGAACATGGTGCGCTGGTAGAGCCACAGCATGTAGGCGGCGCCGAGCACGATGCCGGACGCAGCGAAGAACGCCCACGTCTTCTGCACCACGAAGACGCCCTGCAGGATCAGGATCTCCCCGATGAAGCCGTTGAGCGTCGGCAGTCCTATCGACGACATCGTCATGACGAGGAACACCGCGGCGTAGACCGGCATCACCTTCGACAGCCCGCCGTACTCGGCGATGAGCCGGGTGTGCCGGCGCTCGTAGACGATGCCGACGATCAGGAAGAGCGCGCCCGTCGAGATGCCGTGGTTGAGCTGCTGCACGATGCTGCCGGTGATGCCCACCGGGGTCAGGGCGAACATGCCCAGCATCACCATCCCCATGTGGCTGACGCTGGAGTAGGCGACCAGCCGTTTCCAGTCGCGCTGCGCCATGGCCACCAGGGCGCCGTAGACGATGCCGATGATCGAGAGCGCCGCCACCAGGGGCACGAACGCCGAGGTCGCCTCCGGCAGGATCGGCAGGCTGAAGCGGATGAAGCCGTAGGTCCCCATCTTCAGCAGCACGGCGGCCAGGATGACCGACCCGGCGGTCGGCGCGTCGGTGTGGGCGTCGGGCAGCCAGGTGTGGAACGGGAACATCGGCACCTTGACCGCGAAACCCAGGAAGAACGCCAGGAAGATCCACCACTGCATGTCGAACGGGATGCCCAACTGGTGGAACTGCGTCACATCGAACGTGTACACCCCCGTCACGCTGTGGTTGTAGAAGTAGACGGCGAGGATGCCGAGCAGCATGACGACGCTGCCGACCAGGGTGAACAGGAAGAACTTGATTGCCGAGTACAGCCGGTTGTCGCTGCCCCAGATGCCGATCAGGAAGTACATCGGCACCAGCATGACTTCCCAGAACAGGAAGAACAGCAGGAAGTCGAGCGACACGAACGCGCCGATCATCCCCGTCTGGAGCATCAGCAGGAAGACGTAGTACTCCTTCACCCGCATCGTGATCGCGTTCCAGGACGACAGCACGGCGATGACGCCCATCAGCGTCGTCAGCAGGATCAGCAGCACGCTGAAACCGTCGACCCCGAGAAAGTACTCCGCCCCGATGGACGGGATCCACGGCAGCCGCTCCACGAACTGGAACTCGGGGTTCGCCGTGTCGTAGCGGAACCACAGCGGCAGCGACACGATGAAGCCGATGAAGACGGTGACGTTGGCGATCCAGCGGATCACGTCCTCCTGCCGCTTCGGCACGAACAGCAGCACGAGCGCGCCGACGAGCGGCGTGAACAGGATCAGCGACAGCAGGCTGGAGTCGTTACTCATGACAAGTGTCCGAAATCACCGGGCGACGAGGAACCAGGTCACGAACGCGAACACGCCGAGCAGCGTGACGAACGCATAGTTCTGAATCAGGCCGGTCTGGGCCCGGCGGAAGACATAGCTGGCCTCGCCGCAGATCCAGGCGGTCAGGTTGACGAGCCCGTCGACGACGTACTTGTCGAGGATGTGCGACACCCAGGACGCGGCGATCGTCGTCCAGCCGGTGCCGTTGACGGCGCCGTCCACCACCCCGCGGTCGACCGCCCACAGGCCGTTGGCGCTCCCCATCGCGCCCCGCACCACCGTCGCGTCGTACAGCTCGTCGACGTAGTACTTGTTGGTCAGCACGCGGTGCGGGACGGCCAGGTTCGCCGCCAGCTCCTCCGCCCGTTCCGGGCGCTCGACGTAGTTGCGGTACGCCAGCCAGATGGCGCCGAGGGCGATCAGCACCGAGAGCCCCATCAGCCCGAACTCCGCCAGAATCGAAATGTGATGCGCCTCCTCGACGACGTGCGCACCCGGGGCGACGAAGCTCGGATGCAGGAAGTGATCGATGGCCGCCGTCCCGAACGGCCACGCCGGCTCGAAGGCGACCGGCACGCCCAGGAAGCCGGCAAAGAACGCACCGACGGCAAGCAGCGCGAGCGGCACTGTCATCCACCGCGACGATTCGTGCGGACCGTGCCACGCGTGACCGTGATCCTCCCCGCCGTGCCCGGGACTCTCCGCGTCATGGCCGTGGGCATCGCCGCCGTTGCCGTTCCCGTCCTCGCCGCCGTGTCCGCTGCCCCCCGCCCAATCCCAGACCGGTCCGCGATAGGCGCCGTAGAAGGTCATGTAGATGAGCCGGAACATGTAGAACGCGGTCATCCCGGCAGTGACGACAGCCAGGAACCACAGCAGGCGGTCCGGCACGAACGAGCCGTGATGGAGGAACGTGTTCAGCAGGATTTCGTCCTTGCTGAAGAACCCCGACAGGGGCGGAATGCCGGCGATGGCGACGGCGCCGATCACCATCGTGAGCGCGGTCACCGGCATGTACTGCCGAAGGCCGCCCATCTTCCGCATGTCCTGCTCCTCGTTCATCCCGTGGATGACCGAGCCGCTGCCGAGAAACAGCAGGGCCTTGAAGAAGGCGTGCGTCATCAGGTGGAAAGCCGCCACCCCGAACGCGCCGACGCCGGTGGCGAGGAACATGTAGCCGAGCTGCGACACCGTCGAGTAGGCCAGCACGCGCTTGATGTCCGTCTGCACCAGACCGATGGTCGCGGCCACCAGCGCGGTCAGCACCCCGATCACCGCCACGAGCTCCATGACCATCGGCGCGTGAGAGAAGAGCACCGCGTTGCGGCAGACCATGTAGACGCCGGCCGTGACCATCGTGGCCGCGTGGATGAGCGCCGACACCGGGGTCGGGCCCTCCATCGCGTCCGGCAGCCAGACATAGAGCGGAATCTGCGCGCTCTTGCCGGTGGCCCCGATGAACAGACACAGGCAGATGAGCGAGATCACCCCGAAGCCGACCGCCGCGGTCTCGACCGGCATGTGCGATGCGGCCTCGGCCACGGCGCGGAAGTCGAGCGTGCCGAAGGTGAAGAACACCAGGAAGACGCCGAGGACGAAGCCCCAGTCGCCGATGCGGTTGACGATGAATGCCTTCTTGCCGGCGTCTGACGCGCTCTGCTTGTGGTACCAGTAGCCAATCAGCAGGTAGGAGCAGAGACCGACGCCCTCCCAGCCGACGAACATGACCAGGAAGTTGCCCCCCAGCACGAGGGTGAGCATGAAGAAGCAGAACAGGTTCAGGTAGCAGAAGAAGCGCGCCACGCCGCCGCGCGGCTCGTGCTCGATGTAGCCGATCGAGTAGATGTGGATCAGGAAGCCGATACCGGTGACGATGAGCAGCATCATCGCCGACAGCGGGTCGAGCACGAACGACCAGTCGACGGTGAACGCGCCGATGCCGTCGGTGGTCTCCAGCGGGATCGGCGGGATCCAGCTTGCCACCGTCACCTCGTGGAAGCGCTCCTCGGTCCCGAGCAGCTCCACGAAGGCCCAGAAGCTCAGCCACAGGGCCCAGCCCATCATGAACGAGGCCAGCACGCCGGCGAATCGCTTGCCGAAGAAGCGAATCCCCACCAGCCCGTTGAGGGCCGCGCCGATGCCGGGCAGGAGCGGGATCAGCCAGATTGATTCCATGGGCGGCTCACCAGCGCATGATCTGGATCTCGTCGATGTTCACCGTCTCCTTGTTGCGGTAGAAGGCGATGATGATGCCCAGCCCGACGGCCGCTTCGGCCGCCGCCACCGCGATCACGAAGACGACGAAGACCTGTCCGGCGAGATCCTGAAGCCGGTCGGACAGCGCGATCAGGTTGATGTTGACCGCGTTCAGGATGAGCTCGATCGACATGAAGATGATGATCACGTTGCGGCGCACCAGAACGCCGATCACGCCGATCATGAAGAGCGCCGCCGACAGCAGGCTGTAGTGGAGGGGAGTGATCTCGAGCACGCGCTTCCCTTCTACAAGTGCCGCTTGGCCAGGACGATGGCGCCGATCATCGCCACCAGCAGCAGCATCGAGGCCACCTCGAACGGAATCAGGTAGCTCGTGTAGAGCACCCAGCCGAGCTGCTCCGTGTTGCAGCTTACGAGCCCGCCGCCGCAGTCGGCGAACGGCGTATCGGCGGCCCGCAGCGCGGCCTCGGTGGAGGCCGAGCCGTCGCCGCTGACCGAGGAGTAGACGCCGATGGCGATGACCTCGGCCAGCACGACGCCCGCGAGAATCAGCCCCGAACGGGCGACCCGCCGCGGATCGGCGTAACGCTCCGGCGCCTTCTTCAGGTTCACGAGCATGACCACGAACAGGTACAGGACGACAATGCCGCCGGCGTACACGAGCACCTGGATGACGGCGACGAACTCCGCGCTGAGCGTGACGTAGAGCACCGCCACCAGCAGGAAGTTGACCACCAGGAAGAGCACGCTGTGGACGGCGCTGCGGGCCGAGATCACCATGATCCCCAGGCCCAGAATCAGCACGGCGAGCGTCCAGAACACTATCGCTTCGGCCATCGGTTGCTTCTGCGCGTCTACAACGCGACCTTGAGGACGCCGGTCACCACGAGGTTGCCGATCGCGACGGGGATGAGCACCTTCCACCCGAGCCCCATCAACTGGTCGTAGCGGTAGCGCGGCAGGGTGGCGCGAATCCAGATGAACACGTAGAGGAACAGGAAGATCTTGCCGATGAACCAGATCCAGGCCGGCACGAGACCGAGGAAGGAGAGCGCCGGCACGTTCGGGAACGGCGCGAGCCAGCCCCCGAAGAACATGATGACGACGACCGCCGAGATGACGATCATGTTGGCGTACTCGGCCAGGAAGAACAGTGAGAATCGCATCCCGCTGTACTCCGTGTGGAACCCGCCGGTCAGCTCCGTCTCGGCCTCCGGCAGGTCGAACGGGGCCCGGTTGGTCTCGGCCAGACCGCCGATGAAGACCAGCACCAGCGCCACCGGCTGGACGAAGGCGAACCACAGGCCGCCCTCCCGCTGCGCCTCCACGATGCCGACGAGACTCAGGGTGCCGGTGGTCAGGATCACGCTGACCAGGGTCATCGTGACCGCAATCTCGTAGCTGATGAGCTGCGCCGACGCGCGCAGGCTCGCCAGCAGCGGATACTTGCTGTTCGAGGCCCAGCCCCCGAGGATGATGCCGTAGACGCCGATCGAGGTCACCGCGATGATGAACAGCAGGCCGACGTTGATGTCGCTCACGTAATAGAGCGGGTCGGGCCCGAACGGCACCACCGCGAACACCACCAGAGCGGGCACCAGACTCATGATCGGCGCCAGCGTGAAGACGTACTTGTCCGCCTTCGCCGGGGTGATGTCCTCCTTCAGGATCAGCTTGATCGGGTCGGCTATCGCCTGCAGGATGCCGTACGGCCCCACGCGCATCGGGCCGAGGCGCGACTGCGCCCACGCGATCACCTTCCGCTCCATCAGCACGAGGAAGGTCACCGCCACCAGCACCGCGTTCAGCAGCACTGCGATCTTCAGCAGCGGAACGACGACGGTTTCCAGCATGGCCTACCGATCCACCTCGCCCAGCACGATGTCGATCGTGCCGATCAGTGCGACGACGTCGGCCACCAGGTGTCCTGTCACCAGCCGCTTGAGGCCCTGCAGGTTGCAGAACGAGGGCGGCCGGACGCGGAAGCGGTACGGGTTGGTCGACTTCCCGTCGCTGACGATGAAGTAGCCGAGCTCGCCCTTCGGCGACTCGATGGCGTGGTACGTCTCCCCGGCCGGCGGCTTGATGAGACGCGGCACCTTGCCCATGATCGGGCCTTCCGGCACGCCTTCGACGGCCTGCCGAATGATCCGGATCGATTCACGGAACTCGTCCATCCGGATGAGGTAGCGGTCGTAGGTGTCGCCCTTCGTCCCCAGCGGGATGTTGAACTCCATCTCGTCGTACGCGGCGTAGGGCTCGTCCTTGCGCACGTCGCGCGGCACGCCGGACCCGCGCAGCGGCGGGCCGCACAGTCCCAGTCCGATCGCCTCGTCCCCGCTGATGACGCCCACGTCGCGGGTCCGCTTGAGCCAGATGCGGTTGTTGGTGAGCAGAGTCTCGTAGTCGTTCAGCTTCCCTTCCATCAGGTCGCAGAACGAGAGCACCTTCCGGTCCCAGCCGGGGGGGATGTCGAGCGGCAGCCCGCCGATGCGCATCGAGTTGTAGGTCAGCCGCGCGCCGCAGAACTCCTCGAACAGGTCGAGCACGAACTCGCGCTCGCGGAACGCGTAGAGGAGCACGGTCATCGCACCGATGTCCATCGCGTGGGTGCCCAGCCACAGGCAGTGGCTGGCGATGCGCTGCAGCTCCGCGAGCACCGTCCGGATGTACCGCGCCCGGCGCGGCACCTCGATCTGCATCAGCTTCTCGACCGTCTGGCAATAGCCGAGGTTGTTCGTCGCCGCCGCGACATAGTCCATCCGGTCGGTCAGCAGAATGATCTGGGTCCAGTCGCGATTCTCCGAGAGCTTCTCGATGCCGCGATGGATGTAGCCGATCACGCAGTCGGCGTCGATCACCCGCTCGCCGTCGAGCTTGAGGACGACCCGCAGCACCCCGTGGGTGCTCGGGTGCTGCGGACCCATGTTGATGACCAGCTCGTCCGTGTCGAACTGTGTCGTGCTGGTGCGTGGGGCTTCGAGGGTCATCGGGCTCGGGTCCTGCGGTCTACTCGATATCGGCGTCGGCGCCGGCTTCGTCCGGAAGATTGCGCACGCGGAGCCAGTCCTGCGGATTCTCCATCAGGAGCTCGCCCGGGCCCTCGAGCGGATAGTCCTTGCGCTGCGGGTAGCCCTGCCACTGTTCCGGCATCAGGATCCTGCGCAGGTCGGGGTGATTCACGATGTTCACGCCGAACTGGTCGTAGACCTCGCGCTCCAGCCAGTCGGCGGCCGGCCAGAGCCCGGTGACCGACTCGACCGGATCCTCCTCGCCGACCCGCACCTTGACACGAATCCGGTGTCGAAGCCGCGTCGAGTACAGGCAGTAGATCACGTCGAACCGCTTCTCGCGCGGCGGCCAGTCGGCGGCGGTCACGTCCGAGCAGTAGTTGAACGCCGTCGCCGCGTCCTCCTTGAGGAAGCGCATGACCTCCAGCAGCCGGTCGTGAGCGACGATGATCGTCCAGTCACCGACCCAGAAGGAGACCTGCAGAACCGCGCCGGAGACCCCGCTCTGAACCGCGGTCACCATCGCGGGAAGCTCCGTGCCGTCCGGGGGAGCCTGATCCTCGGGCGCCTTCGGGGGTTCCGGCGGCGCCTTCGGTCTGGGCTTGGGTCGGGGTCTGGCCGCCGCGGCCGGCTTCCCGGTTCCGGCGGGCTTCGCGGCCGCCGGTTTCGCTCCCGCGGCCGCCGGTTTCGCTCCCGAGGAGGGCTGGCCCTCGACCGCGGGCTTCGCGGCCGGCTTCTTCCCGGCGGCCTTTCCCGCCGCTCCCGCCGCGGGCTTCGAGTCGGGGCCGTCCTGGCCCGACGGCTGCGATTTGGTTTCGTCCGCCATGCCCGGATCCAGTCCTGTCCTCAGGCCCAGTCCAGCGCACCCTTGCGCCACGCGTAGAAGTAGCCCACCACCAGGATGAACAGGAAGACCAGCATCTCGATCAATCCGAACAGCGCCAGCTCGTCCATGACGACGGCCCAGGGAAACATGAAGACCGTCTCGACGTCGAAGATCACGAAGAGCATCGCGACCAGATAGTAGCGAACGCTGTAGCGGTCGCGGGCGTCGGTCTCCGGCTCGATGCCGCACTCGTACGGCTCGAACTTGACCCGGTTGTAGCGCTTCGTGTGGACGACCTGCGAGACCATCAGCGTGAAGATCGCGAAGCCGAGAGCCACCAGGATGAACAGGAAGACCGGGATGTAGGCGTCCAGCATGGTCGTCGCGAACCCTTCCACGCGTTCCGTGCGCCGCCGGCGCCGCGACGCTGTCCCCGGCTCGCGGCGCCGGCGACCGCCGCGACGGACAGATCGTAAAGGCGCAACGTGCGGGCCGAAAGCGCGCGGATTATGGCACGCGCCCCGCGGGGCGTCAAGCCGGGCGGGACCGCGCGAAGCCGGGCGGGACCGCGCGCGGCGTGCGGGCGGGGGCGCCGGAAGCCGGGCGGAACCGCGCGCGGCGTGCGGGCGGGGCACCGGCGCGGAAAATAAAGAAGGTTCACTGGACAGCCGCGGCCGACGCCTCCGGGTCGGCGAACAGACCATCCTCGGGTCCGCCGCCGAGACCGGGACGCCGCCTGATCATCAATCACGGTGGAACAGTCGGCCGAGACGACGAACGAGCGGGCGCCGCGCCCGGTTCCGACAACCGCGGCGTCCCGGCGCCACCGTTGACCGGCCACCGGGCGGCGCCTATACTCGAAAAGACAAGGCTCCGTCCGGTGTGTCACCTGTTCACCACCCCTGCCGCGTTCGTCACCGCAGCACTGCTGCTCGCCGGCGCCGCTGTCGCCAGCGGCCAGTCGACCGAGCGGCAGTTGGTCGTATCGGTGCTCGACGACGACGCGGCGCCGGTGACGGGTCTCGGGGCGGCGGACTTCGAAATCCGCGAGGACGGCGCCGCCCGCGAGGTGCTGCGCGTGGAACCGGCCGGGGGCGGCCGCCAGATCGCGCTGCTGATCGACACCAGCGAGGCCGCGATCCGCGCGACGTCGGACATGCGCCGCGGGCTGTCGGCGTTCGTCGACGGGCTGCACGCGGACGACCGGGTCACCATCGTCTCGTTCGGCGGTCCGCCGCGCATTCTGGTCGAGACGACCGACGACCCGGATCGGCTGCGAGCGGGCATCGACCGCGTGTTCCCGCAGTCGGGCCAGGCGGCGTACATGCTCGACGCCATGTACGAGGTATCCGAGGGATTCACCCGGCGCAACGTCGGCCGTCCGGTCATGGTCGTGTTGACGAGCGAAGGCCTCGACTACAGCAACCGTCGGAGCCGGGAGGTTCTCGAACGCATCGACGAGAGTGGAGCCACCGTCTACACGCTGTCCGTGGGAGCCCGGCGCGTGGCGTTCGGGCAGCCTGCGAACGGCTTCGGCGGCGCCTTCGACGACCGCCAGCGGCAGTTCGAGCGTGATCTCGTTCTGGCGCAGGGAACTGCGGACACCGGCGGACGTCACCGGGATCTGCTCGCAAGCTCGGCCCTCGAACGCGCCATGCAGGAACTCGTCGCCGAGCTGCGCAACCGATATCTGGTCACCTATGCGCGGCCGGACGCGCTGATCCCACCCGAGCAGGTCCGGGTGAGCGTCGGCCGCCCCGGAGTCACTGCGCGCGGTACCCTGCTCGGGACGCCACGAAACCCGTAACCGCCGGCCCCGGACCTTTCCTGGGGGCGGCACGGAAGCCGACATGATTCGCCGCGCCACAGTCACCGGCATCGCCGCCGCCTGCATAGTCGCTACAGGTTCGGCCGCGCTGCAGCCGCCCGACGCGCCATCGTTCCGCGCCGGTGTCGACGTCGTATCGCTCAACGTGACGGTGACCGACCGCGCGGGTCGTTTCGTCACCGATCTGGAGCAGTCCAACTTCTACGTCTACGAAGACGGCGTGCAGCAGGAGATCAATTTCTTCACGAAGACCCAGTTACCCATCGCCCTCGCGCTGCTCATCGATACCAGCGCGAGCATGGACGAGAAGATGTCGACCGCACAGGAGGCCGCCATCGGATTCGCGCAGCGGCTGCGCCCCGAGGATCTCGCCGAGGTCGTCGACTTCGACAGCCGCGTCAACATTCTCCAGCCGTTCACGAACGACGTGGAACTGCTCGAACGCGCCATCCAGAGAACGGCAGCGGGCGGATCGACCTCGCTCTACAACGCGATCTACATCGCGCTGCGGGAGCTGGCCAGGGCGCCGCTCCGGCAGGCGGACCTGCGGCGCGAGGCGATCATCGTGCTGTCGGACGGCGAGGACACGTCGAGTCTGGTGAGCTTCGACGAGGTACTGGAGCTTTCGAAGCGCTCGAACACGGCCATCTTCTCCATCGGCCTGCAATCCACCGAGAGCCGCGCCCGCACCGGGTTCCGCGAGGCGGACTTCGTCCTGCGCCAACTGGCGCAGGAAACCGGCGGGCGGGCGTTCTTTCCGGACCGGATCGAGGAACTGCCCGCGATCTACCAGCAGATCTCGGACGAGCTCTCCAGTCAGTACTCCGTCGGCTACGTTTCCGCGAACCCGCTGCGGAACGGCCAATGGCGGCGCGTGATCGTGCGGGTCGATCGCGAAGCGGTCTCGGCGCGGACCAAGCAGGGCTACTACGCCCCGCGGGGCTGAGAATCGGCAGCAGTACCGGGCGACCGGACCCCCCATGAACGCCGCGCCTCTCGCCCTCTATCTCGTGGCGGCAGTCGCCTACGCCGTCCATTTCGCCACGCGCAGCTCACCATCCGGACGTATCGCGACGGTGTCGCTGGTGTTCGGAGCGCTCGTGCACACGTTCATCATCGGGATGCAGACGATGCAGGTCGGCCACGTGCCGCTGGTCGGCACGACCGGCGCGATTTCGGCATTCGTGTGGGTCCTCGCGCTCGCCTACCTCTATACGGAGATGACGACCGACGAACGGGCGATGGGAGTCTTCATCGTGCCGCTGATGGTCCTCCTGCAGTTGATTCCCGCCATCAGCAACAGCGTTGCGGCCCGCCCGCCCGTGCTCGAGAGCCGCTGGTTCGAGATCCACGTGTTCTCACTGCTGGTCGCATACGCCACCTTCGCCCTCGCGTGCGTGATCAGCATCACCTACGTGCTCCTCTTCAAGGAGCTCAAGGGCAAGCACCTGGGGGTCTTCTACGCCCGTCTGCCGTCGTTGCAGGTACTCGACAGCATGAACCGCCGTGCGGTGGCGGTCGGCTGGGGGTTCCTCACGCTGGGCATCGCGGTCGGGGCGATATGGCTGATGCAGGTGCAACCGGGCACGGCGGACCCGCGGGTGCAGGCGATGTCGCTCTTCGATCCGAAGATCTTCACGGTGCTGATCTGCTGGTTCCTGTACACGTTCGCGCTGTACGCGCGCCGGGCGTTCGGGTGGGGAGGACGACGCGCGGCCTGGCTCTCCACGGTCGGCTTCGCGATCCTGATGCTGAACTTCGTGCCGATAGGGTACTTCGGCACCGACAGCCACAACTTCTACTGAGGGATTCGAGGCGCGAACGCAGGGCGCGGCATGCATCTGTTTCTCCTCGGGGCGAGCCACCACAGCGCACCGGTTGCCTTGCGCGAGCGGATCGACTTCGCCCGCCGGGGCATCCCGGACGCGCTCGAGGAGATCGCCGACGTCACCGGTCTCGCCGAGATCGTGATCCTCTCGACCTGCAATCGCTCCGAGATCTACACGTACTCGGAGGCTCCGTGGCCGACGGCCGAGAGACTCTCGGCATTCATGAGCGCGTTCCACGACGTCCCGGAGCCGGAACTGGCGCCACATCTCTACAGCCGGCAGGGCAGCGCTGCCGCCCGGCACCTGTTCCGGGTGGTCGCGGGACTTGATTCGCTCGTGGTGGGCGAGCCGCAGATACTGGGACAGGTCAAGGACGCGTTCGCGGTCGCCTCGGAGCGGGGGTTCACCGGGGCGGCCCTCAACCGACTGTTCCACACCTCGTTCACCGTCGGCAAGCGGGTGCGCAGCGAGACCGGGCTGGGAGAAGGCGCCGTCTCCGTCAGCTTCGCCGCCATCTCGCTGGCGCGCAAGATCTTCGGCGATCTCGGCGGCCGGCGGGCGTTGGTCGTCGGAGCGGGCGAGATGGCGGAGCTGACGGCCACGCACCTGCGCTCCCAGGACGTCGGGCGGATCGGCGTCGCCAACCGGAGCCCGGCCCGCGCCACGGCCCTCTCCGCCAAGGTCGACGGCGTCGCCGTGCCGTGGGAAGACATCACCGCCGAGCTGTCGACGACCGACATCGTCCTGACCGCCACCGGCGCTCCCCGCTGGCTGCTCACCCGCGCGCAGGTCGCCGAGGCGATGCGGCCCAGGCGCGACCGGCCGCTGTTCATGATCGACATCGGCCTGCCGCGCGACGTCGAGCCGGCCGCCAGCGAGCTCGAACAGGTCTTTCTCTACAACATCGACGACCTGCAGTCGATCGTGCGAGAGAACCTCGCCCGCCGCCAGTCCCAGGTGGACCGGGCGGAGCTGATGGTGCGCGAGCAGGTCGACGGTTTCATGGACTGGCTGCGTTCGCGCAGCGCCATTCCCACGGTGGTGGCGCTGCGGAAGCACTTCGAGCGGACACGGCAGCAGGAACTGGAGCGGCTCGCACCCAGGCTGGCCTCGCTGTCTCCAGCCGCGAAGGCCCGCGTCGACGAGGTCACACGGCTGCTGGTCGAGAAGCTGCTGTCGTCACCGACCCAGCAGCTCAAGGCCGCGCCCGACGAGGATGCGGTGGCCGCCGACGCCGACACAATCAGTCGCCTCTTCGGACTCGACGAGAAGGAAGAAGCGGAGAAGGATGCCGCCGCCGCACGACGGTCTTCCGCCCCGAGGAACCGGTGAGACGGCTGCAGATCGGCACGCGCGGGAGCCCCCTTGCCCGCTGGCAGGCCGAAGCCGTTGCGAGCGCCATCGCGGCGGTCGGGGGACCGGCGGCCGAGCTGGTTCTCATCCGCACCAGCGGCGACCGGCTGGCCCGCCGCCCGATCTCCGGCGCCGGCGGCAAGCGGCTGTTCGTCAAGGAGATCGAGGAAGCGCTGGTCGACGAGCGGGTCGATCTCGCGGTGCACAGCGCCAAGGACCTGCCGCGCGAACGACTGCCGGGACTGCGCGTGCAGGCCGTGCTGCCGCGGGAGGATGCGCGGGACGCAGTCGTCGCGCGGCGGTCCTTCGCCCAGGCGGCCGTCGATCCGGACTCGCTCTTCGCACCCGACCGGGCGCCGCGGGTCGGCACCGGCAGCGTGCGCCGCACGTCGCAGCTCCGCTACGCCTACCCGCATCTCGACATCGCCCCGATCCGCGGCAACGTCGGCACGCGGCTGGACAAGCTGGAAACCGACGGCTTCGACCTCCTCGTGCTGGCCACGGCCGGACTGGTACGGCTGGACCTGGCGGCGCGCATCGCGGTCCGGCTGCCTTTCGACCTCTGCCTGCCTGCCCCGGGCCAGGGGATCGTCTGCGCCGAGTATCGGAGCGGCGATGCGGAGATGCAGGCGCTGCTGGCGCTGATCGCCGACCGCGACGCCTCGGCGGCCCTGGAGGCGGAACGCGCACTCGTCACCGCACTCGGCGCCGATTGCCAGGTGCCGCTCGGCGGCGTGACGACAGTCACCGGAGACCACCTGCTTCTGCGCGGGATCGTCGCCTCACCGGACGGCGCCAGGCTGGTGCGCCACGAGTCCAGGGGCTCGGCAGCCGCTCCCGCCGCCCTTGGCGCCGAGGTCGCGGCGGGACTGCTGACCGCGGGCGCCGGGCCGCTGCTGGAGGCGGCACGCGCGCGATGACCTCCGAAGCGCTGCCGCTGGCCGGGAGGCGCATCCTGGTGACGCGCCCACGCGCACAGGCGCCCGCACTCGTCGGGCGGCTGAACGACCTGGGAGCCGAGACGCTCGAGGCCCCGGCGATTCTGATCGTTCCGCCGGAGGATACGCGTCCCCTCGACGAGGCATGCGCGGCCGCGGCCTCGTTCGACTGGATCGTGTTCACGTCGACCAATGCGGTCGACGTCTTCATGGAGCGCCTGGGCGCCGGAGGTCGGTGCGCATCGGCGCTCGCAGGCGTCCGGGTCTGCGCCATCGGCCCGGCGACCGGCGCCCGGGTCGCGCGACACGGGCTGACCGTGGACCTGGCGCCGTCGGATCACCGGGGCGAAGGGGTGAGCGCGGCGCTCCGCGCCGGGCGGGATCTGCGCGGAACACGCATGCTGCTGCCGCGGGCCGACATCGCCCGGCCGGCGCTGCCCACTGCCCTGCGGGCAGCAGGGGCTGACGTGACGGAGGTGACCGCCTACCGCACGATCACCGCGGCGGGGTGGCCCGGCGCCACCGTGCGGGAGATGCTTGTGCGCCGCAGGATCGATGCGGTGACGTTCACCAGCGCCTCCGCGGTTCGCAGCGTCGTGCAGTCGCTGGGCGCGAAGCAGACCATCGACCTCTTGCAGACGACCGTAGTCGCCTCGATCGGGCCGGTCACCGCCCGGGCCGCACAGCAGCTCGGGGTGGAGACGACGGTCATGCCGTCGACCTACACTACGCAGGCGCTCGCACAGGCGCTGGCGATCCACTTTGCGCGAACCCGGAAGGTCCGAGTCGAGAACATGCCATGACGACCTCCACACCTCCGTCACCTGCGGGCAGCGTGCAGCAGGCGCTTGCAGGACACTCCCTGGACCTGCGGCGCCGTCCCCGGCGCCTGCGCCGCTCGCCCGCGATCCGCGACATGCTGCGCGAGACGCGTCTCTCCGCCGACGCGCTGGTCTATCCCCTCTTCGTCTGCGAGGGCGAAGGCGTGCGCCGCGAGGTGCCGTCGATGCCCGGCGTCTTCCAGTTGTCGGTGGACCAGGCGGTGGCCGAGACGTCGGCCGCGGCGCGCGACGGCGTGCGATCGGTCCTACTGTTCGGTCTGCCTCACAACGAGGCGAAGGACGAGGTCGGCAGCGTCGCGGACGACCCGGCGGCGCCGGTGCAGGCCGCGATACGGGCCATCAGGAGGGAGACGCCGGACATTCTGGTCGTGACCGACGTCTGCCTGTGCGAGTACACATCGCACGGCCACTGCGGCATCGTCGACGGCGATGTCATCGTCAACGACGCGACCGTCGAGCGCCTCGCCCGCACGGCGGTGTCGCACGCCGAGGCGGGAGCCGACGTCGTCGCGCCCTCCGACATGATGGACGGACGGGTCGGCGCCATCCGCGAGGCGCTTGACGCCGCACGCTTCGAGGACGTCGCGATCATGAGCTACGCCGCCAAGTACTGCTCGGCCTACTACGGGCCGTTCCGCGACGCGGCCGACTCGGCCCCGGCGTTCGGGGACCGTCGCACCCACCAGATGGATCCGGCCAACGTGGAGGAGGCGCTGCGCGAGGTGGCGCTCGACCTCGAGGAGGGCGCCGATATCGTCATGGTCAAGCCGGCGCTCCATTACCTGGACGTCATCGCGCGGGTCAAGACCGAGTTCGGCTGTCCGACGGCGGCGTACCACGTCAGCGGCGAGTACGCGATGCTCAAGGCGGCCGCCCGCAACGGCTGGCTGGACGAGGAGCGCGCGATGCGGGAGGCGCTGACCGCCATCAGGCGCGCCGGCGCCGATATCGTCATCACCTACTACGCACGCGACGCGGCTCGCAGGCTCGGCTGATGGACACAGGCGGTGCGGAACGGCGGACGAGCGCCGGGGGCGGGGGCGCAGAGAGGCGATCCCCCGCGTGGTCCGCCGGCGTCCGGCAGGCGTGCTCCACCGCCGGCCGGGGCGTGATCGTCCTGATCGCGGCGGTATGGCCGGCCGCCTGCCGCCCCGCCGCACCCGGCCCGGCCGCGACGCCGGGCGGGGCGGCGGATCCGCCCGACGCGGCGTGGTTCGTCGACGGGGCCGCCGCGGCCGGCCTCGACTTCGTCCACTTCAACGGCATGACCGGGAAGTTCTACTCTCCGGAGATGACGGGCCCGGGGGCCGGGCTGTTCGACTACGACAACGACGGCGATCTCGACGTGTACCTGGTCCAGGGAGACCTGCTCGGTGACGGCGAGGCGCTGCTCCCGCCACCCGCGGATCAGCCGGCGGGCGACCGGCTGTACCGCAACGACCTCGAGATCGCGGAGAACGGAGAGCGCCGGCTCCGCTTCACCGACGTGACGGCCGGGTCGGGAATCGCGGGGCGCGGCTACGGCATGGGCGTCGCGGCCGGCGACTACGACAATGACGGCTGGACCGACCTGTACCTGACCCGCTTCGGCCCCAACCGGCTGCTTCGCAACCGGGGCGACGGCACGTTCGTCGACGTCACCGACCGCAGCGGCACGGGCGATCCGGCGTGGGGAGTGCCGGCGTCGTTCGTCGACTACGACCGCGACGGCCGGCTCGACCTCTTCGTCGGCAACTATCTGAGCTACACCCTGGCCGGCCACACGCCGTGCTACGACCGGGCCGGGGCACCCGACTACTGCGCGCCGGAAACGAGTCGCCCGCACCCGGACATCCTCTACCGCAACCGGGGGGACGGCACATTCGAGGACGTCACCGCGAGCGCGGGGCTGGGACGCGAGTTCGGCCCGGCCCTCGGCTCGGCGACCGCCGACTTCGACGGCGACGGCTGGATCGACCTGTTCGTCGCCAACGATCAGCGCGAGAACCAGTTGTGGATGAACCAGGGGGACGGCACGTTCCTCAACCGGGCGCTGGCGGCGGGAGCGGCACTCGGGGCGGGCGGCAACGCCAAGGCCGACATGGGGGTCGACGCCGGCGACTTCGACAACGACGGCGACGAAGACCTCTTCATCACCGAGCTGTCGGGCCAGGGCAGCACCCTGTATGTGAACGACGGCGCCGGCCTGTTCCGCGAACGGAGCGCCCCGCTCGGCATCCGCGCGCCGAGCCTGCCCTATACCGGCTTCGGAACCGCGTGGATCGACATCGACAACGACGGCTGGCTCGACATCGTCGCCGTGAACGGCGCCGTGGTGCTGAACTTCGAGACGTTCGGACCGGACAACCCGTTCGCCCTGGACCAGCGCAACCAGGTGTTCCGCAACCTGGGCGGCACGGGCTTCGAGACCGCGACGGATCGCGCCGGGGCGGTGTTCGAGCTGTCGGAGGTGAGCCGCGGCGCCGCCTTCGGCGACGTCGACAACGACGGCGACACCGACGTCCTGATGGCCAACGCGGCCGGCCCGGTTCGCCTGCTGCTGAACCAGATCGGCGGCCGGCGCCCCTGGCTCGGACTGCGGCTCGTCGATCCCGGGACGCGGCGCGACGCGGTGGGGGCTCGCGTGGCCGTGGTCCGCCCCGACGGAACGACGCTGTGGCGCCGGGCGCGCGCCGACGGCAGCTTCGCGTCGGCGAACGATCCCCGCGTGCTCGTCGGACTCGGCGACTCCGCCGACGTGTCGCGGGTGCGGGTGCACTGGCCGGACGGCGAGGTGGAGACATGGACGAACCTGCCGGCGAATCGCTACACGACGCTTGCGCGGGGGACGGGATCGCCGTGACGCCCACCCCGTTCCGCCGATGCCGGACCGTCGCCTCCCCGCTGGTCGCGGCAATCATCGCGGGCCTGCTCGGCAGCGGCTGCGGACCGCTCGACGAGACCCCCTCGTCCGGTTCGACGACCGGCGCGGCCGACCCGGCGGTCCCGGCACCGCTCGTCCTGCCCGACCTCTCCGCACTGCCGGAACCGGTCCAGGCGCAGGTCCGCGAACGTCAAGACGCGCTGCGACGGGCCGAGGACACGGGCGCATCGGCCGCGGCCCGGGGCAATGCCTACGGCGAGCTGGGCCTGATCCTGATGGCGACCCGCTTCTACGAGGCGGCAGAGGTGGCGTTCGGGCACGCGCAGACGCTGGCGCCACGGCAGATGCGCTGGCCCTACTACCTGGCGCAGCTCTACCGGACGACCGGCGATCAACCGCGCGCGGTCGAGCGCTTCGAGCGGGCGGTCGAGCTCGACCCCACCTACGGCGCGGCGCTCGTCCACCTGGGCGAGCTCTACCTGGACGAAGGCCGGGCGGAAGAGGCCGAGCCGTTGTTCGAGCAGGCGCTCGCGGTGGAACCGGCGTCCGCCCCGGCGCTGTCGGGCATCGGGCGCGCGGCCCTGGCGCAGGGCGAGACCGCGCGGGCCATCGAACACCTGGAACGGGCGCTGGCCGTCGGGCCGCCGGCCTGGGACCTCCACTACAGCCTGGCGACGGCGTACCGCGAGGCCGGGAACCCCGAGCGGGCCGAGGAGCACCTGAACCAGCGCGGCGGCGATCCGCCGGAGCCGCCCGACCCGCTGATGCGGGCCTACGAGAGCCTGCTGCGGAGCCCGCGCGCCTACGAGACGCGCGGCGTGGCGGCGATGCGGGACGGACGGACAGCCGAGGCGGCGGAAATCTTCCGCGAGGGCTTGGCCCAGACCCCCGATGACGCAACGCTGCGCCAGCAGCTCGGCGCCGCGCTCTTCGCCAGCGGCGACACCGACGGCGCGGCCGAGCAGTTCGAGTCGGCCCTGCGCCTCGACCCCACCCTGGCCCGCGCGCACGCCGGCCTGGGAACGCTGGCGAGCATGGGCGGCCGGCAGGTCGAGTCGCTCGAACGCTTCATCGCCGCGGTGGAGCACGACCCCGACTACCTGGAGGCTCGGCTCGGGCTGGTGGACGCGTATCGCGCCGCGGGGAGACCGCAGGACGCGCTGGACGAGCTCGACCGGGCGGTCGAGCTCGCGCCGGGCTTCGCGGAGGTCTGGCTGGCCCGCGGACTGATGCTGGTCCAGCTCGGACGCTACCGGGAGGCGCGCGACCGCCTGGAGGAGGCGCGCACGGTCCATCCCCGGCATGCCGGCCTGACCGATCTGCTGGTGCGGGTCCTGGCCGCTTCCCCGGATCCGACCGCACGCGACGGGCGTCGGGCGGTGGCGCTCGTCGAACCCCTGCTCGGAGCCCCTCCCGACCCGACCCGCGACGAGACCGTGGCGATGGCGCTGGCCGAGGCGGGCCGCTACGCGGAGGCCGCCGACCGGCAGCGCCGCGCGATCGCCGCGGCTGAACGGGCCGGGTACCCGGAAGCGGCCCGCGCCCTCGCCGCGACGCTCGACCGGTACGAGAGGGGCCGCCCGTCACGCGCCCCGCTCGGCGGACCGCAGCCCTGACGGATTCGGCGAAGGGAATCCGGATTCCTGGATTGCAAAACCGGAAATTCGGACGCAGAGGCGTCCCGGGCCGGGCCTGCGTCCATCCAGTCCCGACATGAAAGGCGCCGTGGTGCGGGCGGCGGACAGCGCACCGGCGCCTGCCCGGTCGGCTTCCCAAACACGGCACGGGAATTGCTGTACATGTGTAGTCTCGCATGTGTTCGATGCCGGCATTCCGCCGACTACCGCAAGACCCAGAGGAGGACAGACTCGTATGCGACTCGTGAAATCGTTGCTCGTCGGCACGGCCGTGGTGCTGTTGCCGGCGGCCGGCTTCGCCCAGAGCGCGTTGACCGGCGAGGTCACCGACAACACGGGCGGCGTCCTGCCGGGCGTCACCGTGGAAGCGTCCAGTCCGGCCCTGATCGAAGGCTCGCGCATCGCGATCACCGACGGCACCGGCCGCTACACCATCATCGACCTGCGGCCGGGCACCTACGACGTGACCATGACCCTGCCCGGCTTCTCCACCTTCGTCCAGGAAGGCATCAATGTGCCGGCGCAGACATCGGTCACCATCGACGGCGCGCTGTCGGTCGGCGCCCTCGAGGAGACGGTCACCGTCTCGGGCGAGGCGCCCATCGTCGACGTGCAGAGCGCCGCGCGCACCGAGGTCATCCAGCGCGACACCATCGACGCGCTGCCGACGCCGCGCAACACCCAGTCCATCGGCTACCTCGCGCAGGGCGTGCGGCTGACGCGGCCGGATGTCGGCGGGGCGCAGATGATGGAGCAGGTCCGCATGTCGGTGCACGGGGCCACCCCGCGCCACACCACCATGCAGGTCGACGGCATGATCGTCAACTCGCAGATGGGCGACGGCCTGATCATGAACTACAACAACCAGGCGCTGAGCCAGGAGATGGCCATGACCACCTCCGGCAACAACGCCGAGGTCGCCGCCGGCGGCCTGCGCCTGAACATGATCCCGAAGGACGGCGGCAACCAGCTCAGCGGAACGAACTACGTCGGCTTCACGCTGAACGAGAGCTGGCAGGCCGACAACTTCACGCAGCAGATCCAGGATCTCGGCCTCACGTCGAACCAGGGCGTGACCAACATCCACGACATCAACCCGGCCCTCGGCGGCCCGATCCTGCAGGACAAGCTGTGGTACTTCACGTCGGCCCGCGCCATCTCGGTCGACGAGCTCTTCGCGGGCGCCTTCCAGCCCACCCTGCGCACCGACGTGGGCCCGGATGTCATCCAGGACTACTTCAAGCGCGGCGCGCGGATCACCTGCGAGGATCCGAACAAGAGCATCGGCTGCGTCGGAGACCATCCCGCGGTGGCGTCCGCCGAGCGGGCGGTCGCCGAGCAGCACGTCCGCAGCGTCCTGCTGCGCCTGACGTCGCAGGTCTCGCAGCGCAACAAGGTGTCGGCGTACCTCGACCGCATCTTCAAGTGGAAGAAGCGCGAGTTCTCGGCCACCCGCGAGCCGATCCAGGCGGCCGGCTTCCGCGATCCGGGGCAGGCCAACTACCACACGTTCCAGGCCAAGTGGACGTCGACCATCAGCAGCCGCGCGCTGCTCGAGGTCGGCTACTCGCAGGTCTACGAGCGGCTGCTCATCGCCAGCCAGCCGGAGTCGGCCCTGCGCGAGGTCTTCCCGGACGGCATCGAGCTGCCGAACCTGCGGGCGGAGACGCCGGGCAACCTGCGCACCTGCATCGCCACCCCCTGCTACTGGGACGCCGGCTACGACCAGACCGGTCCGTGGTTCGCCAACGCCGTCATCGGCGACCTGTCGACGGGGCTCCAGACCAACAACTACTGGGGCGACATCTGGATCACGCCGTCCGACCGGCGCTACCCGAACGCGTCGCTGTCGTACGTCACCGGCTCGCACAACTTCAAGGCGGGCGTGCAGTGGTCGTTCGGCAACGACGGCGACACCCGCAACCGGCTGGGCCACCTCAACATGCGGCCCTACGGCGGTCTGCCGCAGCCCTGCGATCCCGATCCGTCGGTGGCGTGCGAGTCGCGGCACGGGATCGACGCGCTGAACTACCCGACGAGCTGGAACACCACGGTGCGGGCCGACCGCGGGTTCTACGTGCAGGACACGTGGACGCTCGACCGGCTGACCGTCAACGCCGGCGTGCGCTACGACCACTTCGAGTCGATCATCAACACGTTCCGCCTCGGCGGCAACCTGCAGGGCGGCCGCTTCATCAGCCAGCGGGCGGCGCCCGAGATCCCGGCGACGCCCTACTGGGACGACATCGTGCCGCGGTTGAGCGCGACCTACGACCTGTTCGGCGACGCGCGGACGGCGCTCAAGTTCTCGATGAACAAATACATGCGGCCGTACGCCAGCGGCCACGCCGAGCGCTACTCGCCCTACCGCGAGGTGGGTGACCGCCGCCCCTGGTTCGACTGCGTCATGAAGCCGTCGGTCCACGAAACCGGTCTCGACAGCGACCCGCGCGCCGCCTGCGCCACCGCGGCCGACCTGGGCGGCCTGCCGGCGTCGCCGGAGTTCTACCTGAGCACCAACTACGACGGCATCGTGCAGGACCACGAGATCGGGCTGCTGGGCAACAGCACCGTCTTCCGCGAGGGTGGCGTCGCCATCCCGTCCTCGCGGCCCGACCCCAACCTGCAGCGCGAGTATAACTGGGAGTACAACCTCGGCCTGCAGCACGAGCTGCTGCCGCGCGTGTCGCTCAACGTCGGCTGGTACCGCCGGGTCTTCAGCGACATCGAGGCGCGGAGCAACGCGGCGCTCCAGACCTGCGACTTCCTGCGCGCGCAGCCCGGCGTGCCGTGCGGAAGCTGGATCCCGTTCGCGGTGAACTTCGACGATCCGAACGGCCATGTCTCCCGTCTCCGGGGACTGGGCCAGGACATCCAGCTCTCGCAGCAGCCCTTCCTGGCGTTCGACCTCGATCCGGCCTATCGCGGCCTGGTCGACAACCTCGACATCACGTCGGACATCAACCGCAACTACTACAACGGGTTCGAGGTGAGCATGAACGCCCGTCTGCCGAACGGCGGCAACATCTTCGGCGGGTGGACCGCGAGCCAGCACATCCAGGACACCTGCGGCCTGGTCGTGAACCCCAACGGGGTCAGCATCGAGGACCCGATTCGCGGCGCCGACGAGGGCATCGTCCGCGGCGGCCGGTTCTGCAACCAGAGCGAGCTGGGGATGCCGTTCCGCCACGACTTCAAGCTGTTCGGCGCCTACCCGCTGCCGGGCGACTTCGAGTTCAGCGGCTCGATCCAGGCCTACTCCGGCGGCGAGCGGGAGCTGACCTGGTCGGTGCCGAACGCCTACATCCCGCACGGCGCGCCCACTGCGCGTCCCACGGTCCAGTTGTTCCAGCCGGGCACCAACTTCCTGCCCTACTGGACGCAGGTGGACATCGCCCTGCGCAAGATCTTCCGCATCGGCAACATCGAGTCGTCGGTGCAGGCGGACATCTACAACCTGATGAACTCCGCCGTGGTCGTTGACGAGACCGAGTCGTACGGCGGCTCCTGGGGGCGGCCGACCCGCCTGCTCCAGGGCCGGCTTCTGCGCACGGCCTTCCAGGTCAACTGGTAGGCTGAACGTCAGCTTCCATCCGGACGGTTTCGCGGGCCGGCGGGGTTCTCCCCGCCGGCCCTTTTTTGTCGGGGCGCGGGACCGGGCGGAGAATCGGTGGCCGCAGACACCACGCGGCGCCCGGGAGCGTCTTTGACCCGGCCGTCATGCAACGACCGACGAATCGACGACACCAACCGACGAATCGACGGCCATGTCGTCGACGTCAATCAGCGCATGGACGGCTTCAACCAGCGCATGGACCGTCACGAAGCGCGGATGGACGACCACATGCTGCGGTTCGACGAACGGCTGCGCGCCGTCGAGATCGGGTTCGGGAAGATCGAACAACGCCTGCTCACCATCGAACGCGTGGTGCTCCCCGCGAACCCGGCGGACGACTGACCACCGCCCGTCTCCCGGTCAACAGCCAGGCGCCCGGCAGGTCACGAGACCGCGCCGCATCAGGTATGCGACCGCCCGACCTGACAAATGTCATGGATCGGGCGGTCGGCGATCGGCGAGAGTTGTGGTACGGTGAATCCATGCTCCAGCGACGCGGCGAGACAGCCGTCACCCCACCGATCGGCCGGCCGCGACGCGGCCCGACGGCCGCCGTGCAACCGCCGCACCAGCCCGGGCCGGCCCGGCCGCCGGCGGCCGGGCGCTGGACGGGGACTGCGCTGCTGCCTCCCGGCGCCGAGCTGGGCCGCGACGAGGACGGCTATCCCTACGTGGAAACCAAACCCTTGACGCGCCGCCACCAGCAGCAGATCACCTACCTCGCCTGCGTGCTGCGGCGCCGCTACGCAGACCGCCCCGATGTCTCCGTCGACACCCAGATGACCGTCCACTACGAGGAGGGCAACCGCAACGCCTTCCTGGAGCCCGACGTGGCCGTGGTCTTCGTCGCCCGGCCGGGCGACGACCGCACCAGCACCAAGTTGTGGCAGGAGCCCGCTCCCGCCTTCGTGCTCGAGGTGCTCTCGTCGAGCACCTGGCGCAACAACCTGGGACCCAAGCGCGAGATATACGCCGCGATGGGCGTCGCGGAGTACTGGCTGTACGACCCGTACGAGCGCTGGATGTCCGGACGCCTGCGCGCCGGCCGGCTGCGGGAGGGCGTCTACGAAGACGGGCCGCCCCTGACCGCGCCGGCCGCGCCGGCCGCGCCGCACCGCGGACGCGTGCTCTACAGCGCGGCCCTCGAGCTGGAACTGCTCGACGCGGACGGCCACCTCCGCTTCTACGACCCGGCGGCGCGGCGCTACCTGCCGTCGTACGACGAACAGGCCGAAAGCGCCGACAACGAGACACGACGCGCGGACCGGGAGGCCGAGCGCGCTGCCAGGGAAGCCGAGCGCGCCGACAGGGAGACTGCAGCGCGGCAGGCTGCCGAGGCGCGCATCGCGGAGCTGGAGGCGATGCTGCGGTCGCGGTAGACCCTCCGTTCGCCGCCCTTGCAGTCTCGTCGCGTCCCGCGGTCGGCGCGACCGCCGGCGTCGCAGTTGCCTGGAACAGGTCATATGTGGTCTGATCAGGACATGAATCAGACCGTCATGGTGTCGGAATTGAAGGCGAAGCTGAGCGGGTACCTCGCGCAGGTGCGCCGCGGAGCCACCGTCACGGTATGCGATCGCCGGACGCCGATCGCGCGGCTGGCGCCCATCCGCGACGAGGCCGACGGACTCGATGTACGGGAACCTACAGACGCGGCCGCTCTGCCCGCCGCACCCGCCATCGAGCACCGGAAGCGGATCGACGTGGTGGCGCTCCTGCGCGCGGATCGCGACCAGCGGTGACCATCTACCTCGATACGAGCACGGTGCTGCGGGCGCTCCTGCAGGACGGCGAACACCTGCCGTCGTGGGGCGCCTGGGAGCGGGCATATTCGAGCGAACTGATGGGCGTGGAAGCGCGCCGGGCGCTCGACCGCCTGCGGCTCGAGGGCGCGCTCGACGATGACGGGCTCGCCAACGCACACGAGGCGCTCGCGGCGACCGAGCGGGCAATCGGCATGATCCGCGTGACGTCCACCGTTCTGCGGCGGGCCGGCCAGGCGATGCCCACCGCCGTGAAGACGCTCGACGCCATCCATCTGGCCAGCGCGCTGCTCTTCGCGGAACGGCGGGGCGCCGGCCTCGTGTTCGGCACGCACGACCTCCGGCAGGCGACCGCGGCCCGCGCTCTCGGCTTCGCAGTCCTGGGCGCGCCCGCCCGCACGGACCGCCGCGCCTGACATCGCGCTTGACCTTCCCATCGCAGGTGCTACCCCTGGCGGAGGGACCCGCACCGTGCAGCGGCGCGGGCTTTCGAGGAGCCCGGCATCGGCGTCGCAGGCGGTTGCCGGACCTCCGCATGGCCACTCGGCGTCCGTCGTCGTCCGTACTCGTTGTCGTCGTTGTCGCTTTCCATCGTCGGTTAACCGTCCTGCGCGTATCGCAGGCGTTGCTGGCGGAGATATCGACGTTCGCGCAACCACATCACGAAGAGGAGAGATGACAGTCGTCAAGTGCGCGCGCGGCGCGGCGGCCGCACTCACCTGCCTGGCCCTGCTGCCCGCGACCGCGCTCGCCCAGAGCGCGATCACGGGCGAGGTCAGCGACAACACGGGCGGCGTCCTGCCGGGCGTCACCGTCGAAGCCACGAGCCCCGCACTCATCGAGGGCAGCCGCGTGGCGGTCACCGACGGCACCGGCCGCTACACCATCGTCGACCTGCGGCCCGGCACCTACAGCGTCACGATGACCCTGCCGGGCTTCTCCACCTTCGTCCAGGAGGGGCTGGAGCTGCAGGCGAACTTCACGATGACGGTCAACGGCGCGCTCTCGGTCGGCGCGCTCGAGGAAACGGTCACGGTCTCGGGCGAGGCCCCGGTGGTCGACGTGCAGAGCGCCGCGCGCACCGAGGTCCTGCAGCGCGACACCATCGACGCGCTGCCGACGCCGCGCAACACGCAGTCGATCGGCTACCTGGCGCAGGGGGTGCGCCTGACCATCCCGGATGTGGGCGGCGCCCAGATGATGGAGCAGGTACAGATGATCTCGCACGGCGCCAACTCCGACCACTCCGTCATGCAGGTGGACGGCATGATGGTCAACGCCGAGCTGGGCGACGGCCGGATCATGAACTACAACAACCAGGCGCTGAGCCAGGAGATGGCGGTCAGCACGTCGGGAAGCCCGGCCGAGGTCTCGGCCGGCGGGCTCCGGCTGAACATGATCCCCAAGGACGGCGGGAACAACTTCAGCGGGTCGAACTACATCGGCTTCACCGACGGCGGGTGGCAGGCGAACAACCTGACCCGGGATCTCCAGGACCTGGGGCTGGCGTCGACGCAGGGCGTCTCCAACATCCACGACGTCAACCCGGCCGTCGGCGGCCCCATCCTGCGCGACAAGCTGTGGTACTTCGCGTCGGTCCGGGGGATCTCGGTCGACGAGCTGTGGCCCAACGCCTTCATCCCGACGTTCCGGCAGGGCGCCAGCCAGGAGGAGATCGAGGAGTACTTCCGCACCTTCGACAAGGACCACCCGGCGGTGGAGAGCCAGGAGGACGCCATCGTCGAGCAGTGGGTGCGCAGCGCGCTGTTCCGCCTGACCTCGCAGGTCTCCCAGCGGAACAAGGTCAGCGCGTACCTCGACCGCATCTTCAAGTTCAAGGCGCGCGAGTTCTACGGCAACACCGAGCCGATCCGCGCGTCGAGCCACCGCGACCCGCACCACGGCAACTACCACACGTTCCAGACGAAGTGGACGTCGACGATCAGCAGCCGCGCGTTGCTGGAGGTGGGCTACTCGCAGGTCTACGAGCGGCTGCGGCTCGGCTACCAGCCGAACAAGCCGATCACCGAGGGCGGCGCCGGCGTGCAGTTGGCGCACGACAAGCCCGGCGATCTCATGACCTGCATCCACACGCCGTGCTACCACCCGCCCAGCTACGACCAGACCGGCGGCTGGTTCCGGGACGTCCGCTTCTACGATCGGGGCACGGGGCGCACGACCCACAACTACACCTACGACATCCTGGTCACCCCGGCCGACCGGCGCTACCCGAACGCCGCGTTCTCGTACGTCACCGGCTCCCACAACTTCAAGGTCGGGATGCAGTGGTCGATGAGCAACGGCGGGGTCGGCTTCGACGGCAACGGGAGCCTGCTCGCGCGCTTCAACGAGGGCGTGGCCGAGCAGGTGAGCGTCTACAACCTGCCGGCCTACTACAACACCTACGTCCGGGCCGACAGGGGGATCTACGCCCAGGACACCTGGACGATCGACCGCCTGACGGTCAACGCCGGCGTCCGCTTCGAGCAGTTCCAGTCCGGCAACGACACCTACCGCGCCGGCGCCGGGATCCAGGGCGGCCGTTTCGTCGGCGGGCGCCAGTTCCAGGCGCGGGACCAGAAACCGTACTGGAACGACATCACTCCGCGCTTCAGCGTCGTCTACGACCTGTTCGGCGACGCACGCACCGCGCTGAAGTTCTCGGTCAACCGCTTCATGAAGCCGTACACCAACGGGTTCGCGCGCCGCTACCATCCCATCTCGCTGCAGTCGGACACGCGCGACTGGTTCGACTGCGCCCTGCACCCGAGCGTCCACGACGGCGGCGCGGCCCGCTGTGCGACGGCGGCCGACTTCGCTGCGCTCGGCATGCCGGACTACACCGCGACCAACGGCGACTTCATCGCCCAGGACCACGAGATCGGCACCGTCGGCACCAACGCCACGCCGTTCACCAGCGGCGAGTTCGCCGAGGTGGGAACCCGGCCCGATCCCGACCTGCAGCGGGAGTACAACATCGAGTGGAGCGGCAGCGTCCAGCACGAGATCGCCCCGCGCGTCTCGCTGACCGCCGCCTGGTACCGGCGGGTCTTCTACGACATCGAGCACGCCCAGAACCTCGCCCTGCGGCCCTGCGACATCTCGACCGCGGTGGTCGGCGTCCCGTGCGGCGACTGGCTCCCGTTCAACGTGGCCTTCGACGACCCCGGCGGGCGGCTGGACTACCTGGGCGGCATCGGCCAGGAACCGACGCTGGCCCGGACCTCGTTCCTGGCGTTCAACCAGGATCCGGCGACGCGGACGCTGAAGGACATCGTCCACGTCAATTCCGACATCAACCGCAACTACTACAACGGACTGGAGCTGAGCCTGCAGGCGCGGCTGCCCAACGGCGGCACCCTGTTCGGCGGCTGGACGATGCACCAGCACGTGCAGGACACCTGCGGGCTGACGACCAACCCCAACGGCCAGAGCGAGCGGGACATGATCGACCGCAACCGGACGACGCTGCGCGGCGGCCGGTTCTGCGATCAGAGCGCCATCGGCATCCCGTTCCGCCACGACTTCAAGATGTTCGGCGCCTACCCGCTTCCGGGCGACTTCGAGTTCAGCGGCTCCATCCAGGCCTACTCGGGCAACGAGCGCGAGATGCGCTGGACCATCACCGACGCCTACTACCCGGGCGGCGACCTGACGGACAACCAGGCGGTGCAGATGTTCGTGCCGGGCACCAACTACTTCGGCTACTGGACGCAGGTCGACCTCGCGCTGCGCAAGATCTTCCGCGTCGGCAGCTACGAGTACTCGGCGCAGCTCGACATCTACAACGCGCTCAACGCCAGCGCCATCATCGCCGAGAACGCCTCCTACGGGTCGGGTTATGCGACCCCGACGCGGCTGCTGCAGGGCCGTCTGGCGCGGCTGGCCTTCCAGGTCAAGTGGTAGTCGAAGTCGAGCGGCCTTGCTTCCGGCCGGTGGGGAGCGTCCCGCCGGCCGTTTCCCCTGGAACCGGGAGTGTGGGCGCGGAATCGCCAAACGCCTGGGTTCACGTCCACATGTCGGCGCCGCGGCACCCGTGTCGATCCGTCCGTCGCCCACCTGAAGTACCCTGTCGCGCATGAGTCGATCTGCGTGGCAGGCGGCGGTGATTGCGGCGGCCGGTCTCGTCGCCGCCGGTTGCGAGACGCGGCGGGCTTCCGAGGCTCCTCGTGCAACCACTCTCCCCCCGGCTGCGCCGGCCGGTTCCGTCACCTTCGCGCGCGATGTCGCGCCGATCGTCTTCGAGCACTGCGCGCCGTGTCACCGCCCCGGGGGCTCGGGACCCTTCACGCTCCTGGATTACGACGATGTCGCCCGCCGCGCCCGGCAGATCGCCGAGGTCACGACGAGCGGCTTCATGCCACCGTGGCTGCCGGAGCCGGGCTTCGGCGAGTTCGTCGGCGAGCGGCGACTGACGGCGGGGCAGATCGCAACCCTGGCGGCGTGGGCCGGGTCCGGCGCCGCGGAAGGTGACGCGGCGGACCTGCCGGAGCCTCCAGTTGTCACGGACGGCTGGGCGCTGGGCGAGCCGGACCTGACGGTGACGCTGCCGGCCCCGTACACCCTGCCGGCCGACGGACCCGACATCTTCCGAAACCTCGTCATGCCCCTGCCGGTCAGCGAGACCCGCTGGGTGAAGACGGTCGAGCTGCGTCCCGGCGATCCGCGGTTCGTGCACCACGCGATCATGGCGATCGACGACACCACGTCGTCGCGGCGCCGCGAGGCCGAGGAGACCGAGCAGCCCGGGGAACCGGGCTTCAGCGGCATGGAGATGGGTCTGGCGTTCATGCCGGACGGCCACCTGATGGGCTGGACGCCGGGGATGGCGCCGAACCCGGGCATCGAGGGCCTCGCCTGGCGCCTCGACCCGGGCACCGACTTCGTGCTGCAGCTCCACATGCTGCCGTCCGGCCGGCCGGAGGCCATCGCGCCGGTGGCCGGCCTCCACTTCTCGGACGCGCCGCCGTCGGGACCGCCCCTCTACCTGATCCGGCTCGATGCCGACCACCTTCTCGACATCCCGCCGGGCGACACCGACTTCGTGGTCGAGGATGCGGTGACACTGCCCATCGACGTCGAGGTGCACGCCGTCTATCCCCACGCACACTACCTGGCGAAGTCCATGGAGGGGCGGGCGACGCTGCCCGACGGCACCGAACGGTGGCTCATCCGCGTCGACGACTGGGACTTCGACTGGCAGGACGTCTACCGCGTGCGCGAGCCGTACGTCCTGCCGGCCGGGACCACCCTCTCGATGCGCTTCACCTACGACAACTCCGCCGCCAACCCGCGCAACCCGCACGACCCGCCGCAGCGGGTGCGCGCCGGCAATCGCTCGTCGGACGAGATGGCGCACCTGCAGCTCCAGGTGCGCCCCGGGCGCGCGGCGGACCTCGTGCTGCTGCGCGAGTCGCTCTACCGGCACGCAATCCGCCGGAACCCGGCCAATCCGTGGTCGTACTACGAGCTCGGGAACGCCCTGCTGGATCAGGACCGTCTGGACGAGGCGGCAGCGCAGTACCTGGCGGGCCTGGGCGTCGATCCGACACACGTGCCGGCCCGCACCAGCCTGGGCGCCGTCCGCGAGCGGCAGGGCCGGCTGGACGAGGCGGCGGCGGCGTTCCGCACCGTGGTGGAGCTGGACCCCGGATACGCCGACGGGCACTACAACCTGGGGAGCGTGCGTCTCGCGCAGGGACGCCCGGAAGACGCGGACCGCCACCTCCGGGAGACGGTCGCCCTGGAACCGGACCACGCGGCGGCGCACACCAACCTCGGACATGCGCTGCGCGAGCTCGGCCGGCTGGACGAGGCGATCACCCACCACCGCGAGGGCCTGCGGCTGCGGCCCGGCTCGGCCGAGGCCCACAACAACCTCGGCAGCGTGCTGGCGGTCAGCGGCCTGCTCGACGAGGCGATGGACCACTTCCGCCGCGCGCTGGAGATCCAGCCCGGCCACGTGCAGGCCCGCGAGAACCTGTTGCTCGCCCGCGAAATCGCCGCCGAACTGGAGCGGGCCGGCCTGCGCTGACCCCCGCGACAAGCCCGGAGCGGACCGGCGGGGGAGAACCACCCGCACGGCCGGCCCCGGCAGTCGCACCCCTACTCGATGCGAATCGGATCGCCCTGGTTCGCCAGATCGATCGCCAGCTCTCCCGCGCCGGCCGGATAGTCGTTCGACTGCAGGATGAACGCGATCACGTCGTTCAGCTCCTGCGCCGACAGGCGACCCGGCGCGTCCTGCGGCATGGTGGCGTTCGTGAAGTCGGCGAACTCCCAGAGCGTCGCCCCGCTCCACCCGCCGATGAAGCCCGAGCCCTTCAGGCCCGGCGCCATCTCGCCGCCGAACAGGTCGCTGGCGTGACAGGCAGCGCACTGGGCGCGGTAGGCGGCCCGCCCACGAGTGGCCTGCTCGCTCGTGTAGACGCCGTCGCTGATGGTGCGCTCCTGCGCCGCCGCCGGAACCGACAGCGTCGCCGCGAGCGACGCCGCGGCGCACAGAAGGAAAGCCCACCGACGTGTGATCGAAACTGACATGTGCTGCACTCTCCCGCTGCATATTCTGTCACATGCGGGCCGCCGGGACGGGCATCGAGATCATCGAGGTCATCAAGCTCGACCCCGACCGGCATCACATCTTCCCACCGGTGAGGCCTTCTCCCGCCGCTCACCGCCGCTGGGCGAGCACGTCGAAGTCCTGCCCGCCGGTGAACGCGGCGACCCCGGCGCCGAGCCGCTGCGCGACCCGCCGGTAGTGGAAGTAGGGCCGCCACGCGCGGACGCGCCGGTGGCAGCGCGCGATCTCGTCGTCGATGCGGGCGGCGAGCGCCTCGCGGAGCTCGTCGGGACCGTCCGCCGCCGCTCCCGGACGCGACAACGTTTCGCGCCGGTCGGCTGCAAGACCGTTCACCGCCGGCCTGCCGGCGGCCGTTGCGCGCGGCCCAGCAGCATGTCCGTCCGCATGGGCCCGCGCCGACGGTGCGCACGCCCCTGGCAGATCGGCGGCACGAGGTTTCTCGTCCGGCCCGCCGCCGGCCGCCGGGCACGACCCCGCGCCACCGCGGTCCTCGCAGCCGGCGGCGGGAATCCGCGCCGTCAGCGTCTCGCGCGCCGCCACCCGCGCGCGGCTGCCCCGGCCCGGAAGGACGCCGAGCGCCCGCAGCCCGCGGCGCGGGCCGATGACCTGCACACGCAGCACCCGGAAACCGACGTCGTCAAGCAGTCGCAGGAGCTGTGCTCGCGAGAAGAACGTCAGGTGCCCCTGCCCCAGTACGGGGACCTCACCGGGGCGCGCCACGACCGCCGCGCGCTGCAGGGGACGCAGGTCGGCCTCCCCGTGGGGTGTGACGATGCGCAGCCGGGCGCCCGGCCGCATGATCCGGCGCGTCTCCTCCAGGTGCCGGCGCGGGTGGGTGACGTGCTCCAGCAGGTCCTTCTGCAGCACGTAGTCGAAGCGCTCCGGCGCAAAGCCCGCCCCTTCGAGCGTCCCCTCGTGCACGGTGACGCCGAACCGGTCGCGGGCGTACCAGGCGCCGAACGCCGAGACCTCCACCCCTTCCACCCGCCAGCGTGTCCGCGGACCGAGCGACGCCAGCAGGAAGCCAAGAGCGCTGCCGACCTCCAGGAAGCGGCCCGTCGGCGCGAAGCGCTGAAGCTCGCGGGCCAGAAAGAAAGCATCGCGCTCGTAGCGCTGCCGCTGCCGCGCGTACCCCGCGAAACCGTGCGACGCCGCCGAATCGAAGTAGTCCGCGCCGTAGAGCGCCTCGACGGCCGCCGGCGACAGCCGCGGCCGCACCTGCCGCAGGCCGCAGCCGGCGCAGCGCCGGATCCACACCGCGCCGACGCCGGGCAGCCCCGCCTCGACGAGCGGCGTCATCGTCTGCGCCGCGCCGCACACGTCGCAGGGGTCGTCCATGTCCTTGTCCACATCGTCCGGACCGGAGCGAATCCGATCGGATGTCGCGCCGCGGCATCGCCGGGACCCGCAGGAGCCGCACCGTCGTCGATGTCCGGCCATGATATCGTTCGCAGCGCCGATGCCTGCTTCCGAGTCCTCGCGTCTGTTCAACCGCGCGCGCCGGGTGCTGCCCGGTGGCGTCAACAGCCCCGTGCGGGCGTTCGGTGCGGTCGGCGGCCGACCGCCGTTCATCGCGCGAGCCCGCGGCGCACGCCTGTACGACGTCGACGGGCGGAGCTACATCGACTACGTGATGTCCTGGGGACCGCTCATCCACGGACACGCACCGGCGGAGCTGACCCGCGCACTGCGTTCAGCCGCCGGACGCGGGACCAGTTTCGGCGCGCCGACCGCGTTGGAGGTGGAGCTCGGCCGGCTCGTCTGCCGCCTCGTCCCCTCCGTCGAACGCGTGCGCTTCGTCAACTCCGGCACCGAGGCGACGATGAGCGCCATCCGCGTGGCGCGGGCCGCCACGGGCCGGGACCGCATCGTCAAGTTCGGCGGCTGCTACCACGGGCACGGGGACGCGTTCCTGGTGCAGGCAGGCTCCGGCGCCACCACGCTCGGCGTGCCGACCAGTCCGGGCGTCGCGCGCGCCACGGCCGCCGACACGCTGATCGCGAACTACAACGACGTGGAATCGGTCGACCGTCTGTGCCTGGCCCACCGCGACGCCATCGCCGCGGTCATCGTCGAACCGATCGCCGGCAACATGGGGGTGGTGCCGCCGGCCCCCGGCTTTCTCGACGGACTGCGCGACCTGTGCGACCGGAACGGCATCGTCCTGATCTTTGACGAGGTGATCTCCGGCTTCCGTGCGTCCAAGGGGGGCGCGCAGGCGGTCCACGGCGTGGCGCCGGACCTGACCTGTCTCGGCAAGATCATCGGCGGCGGCCTGCCGGTGGGCGCCTACGGCGGGCGGGCCGACCTGATGGAGCGCGTGGCGCCGGCGGGTCCGGTCTACCAGGCCGGTACGCTCTCGGGAAACCCGTTGGCGATGACGGCCGGCATCTGGGCCCTCTCGAAGCTGTCCGCGCCGCTCTACCGGAAGCTCGACAAGCTCGGGCGCCGTCTCGCGAAAGGGCTGCGGGAAGTCGCTCGCGAAACCGGAACGGACCTCACCGTCAACACGGCCGGCTCCGTGCTGACCCCGTTCTTCACCGCGGGTCCGGTGACGGACTACACGTCGGCGACCGCCGCCGACACCGACGCCTACGCCGCCTTCTTCCAGGGCATGCTGCGGCGCGGCATCTACCCGCCGCCCTCGCAGTTCGAGGGCTGGTTCCTGTCGGATGCGCACACCGAGCGGGACGTCGATCGCACCGTCCGGGCGGCCCGGCAGACACTGACCGACATCGCTGCGTGAGCCGACGACCGGTTCGGCGCGGCGCGGAACGGTGGGACGTGTCGCCGGGTCGCTCGCCGGCGCCGCTGCGTGTGCTCTGTACCATTACGCACCGGCCCGCCGCGACGTGACATGTCGTCGCGACGGTCGCTCGTGCGCGTCGTTGCCTGAGCCCCGGGATCGGGATATCTTCGGCGCGCTGCGTCGTCCCCATGAACGCGACTCGATGATCGTCGGCGACGCTCCGCCTTCACCGGCGTGATGGCCGGCCGGATTCACCGGAACCGCCGGGCGTCGATCTGGCTGCGGTCGCGCAACGGCGCACCGCGGCCCGGCACGATGCTCCGAACAGGAACGACTGCGGCATACCGGCCAGGGCGACGTGACCCGGGTGACACGGCATGAACGTCCCGTCAGGCGGGCCTGCTATCATGGCTTGACATGACCGACGTCAGGCTGCACCGCACGACGGCCGTCCCGGTGGGCGGCGTGCAGGTCGGTGGCGGGGCGCCGGTGGCGGTGCAGTCGATGACCCTGACCGACACCGCCGACGCCGAGGCGACCGCCGCGCAGTGCATCGCGCTCGCCGAGGCCGGCTCGGAGCTCGTGCGGGTCACCGTCAACCGGGACGAGGCCGCACGCGCGGTGCCGGAGATCAAGCAGCGCATGCTCGACGCCGGGTGCACGGCGCCGCTGATCGGCGACTTCCACTACAACGGGCATCTGCTGCTCACGCGCCACCCGGCGTGCGCCGCCGCGCTCGACAAGTACCGCATCAACCCGGGCAACGTCGGCACCGGCCGACGGCGGGACGAGCAGTTCTCGACCATCTGCGCGGTGGCCCGCGATCACGGCCGGCCGGTCCGCATCGGCGTCAACGGCGGCTCCCTGAACCAGGAGCTCGTCATGGCGAAGATGCAGGAGAACACGGATCGCGACCTCGGCCGCACGTCGGAGGAGATCATCGACGAGTGCATGGTGATCTCGGCCGTCGAGTCGACGGCGCTGGCGCTGGACGCCGGACTCTCGGAGCGCCAGATCATCATCTCCGCCAAGGTGTCGCGCCCGCGGGACCTGGTCGCCGTCTACCGCGCACTGGCCGCGCAGACCGCACAGCCGCTGCATCTGGGACTGACCGAGGCGGGCATGGGGACGAAGGGCCTCGTCTGGTCCGCGTCGGCCATGGGCATCCTTCTGCACCAGGGTATCGGCGACACGATCCGCGTATCACTGACGCCCCGTCCCGGCGGCGACCGCCGCGAGGAGGTGTACGCCGCCTGCGAACTGCTGCAGGCGCTCGGACTGCGGTCGTTCGCCCCCAGCATCACCGCCTGTCCGGGCTGCGGCCGGACCACGAGCACCACGTTCCAGGAGCTGGCCGAGCGCATCCAGGGCTACGTGCGCGGCATGATGCCGACCTGGAGAACGGAGCACGAGGGCGTCGAGGAGATGACGGTCGCCGTCATGGGCTGCGTGGTCAACGGCCCGGGGGAATCGAAGGCCGCCAACATCGGCATCAGCCTGCCGGGCACCGGAGAGGCGCCGACCTGCCCGGTCTACATCGACGGCCGGCACGCGACGACGCTGCGCGGCTCGTACGACGAGCTCTCCGAGGCGTTCCGGCGGCTGATCGACGACTACGTCGAGGGGAAGTACGCGAAGAGGCAGATCGCAGCGCCATAGGGCGCCGGGCCGGCCTCCGCGTCGCCCGGCTGCGACGCTGCTTCGGTCCCGCCTCCATCACCCCCCCCAACGGCGCCACGGCGAGCCATGCCCCCCGCGAGCCCCATCCGCCTCATCGCCATCGACATCGACGGTACGCTGCTCGACAGCCGCAGCCGGCTTCCGCCGCGTAACCGCGACGCGGTCCAGCGGGCTGTCGACCACGGCGTCCAGGTCGTGCTGGCGACCGGTCGCGCCTTCCACCACGCGCGGCCGATCCTCGAGGCGCTCGCCCCGGCGGGCGCAGAGGACGCGCTCGCCCTGATCGTCAGCAACGGCGCCCTGACCAAGCGCGCCGACGGCGCAACCCTGGATCGCCGCCTCCTGCCGCGCGGAACCGCGCGTGCGCTCGTCACCGCGATGCGCCCGCGCCACCCGGGCGTGGCGGTCATCTTCGACCGGCCGGACGCGCGGCAGTACGTCTACGAGGGCATCGACTGGAGCCACCCGCAACGGGCGTGGTACTACGAACGGAACCGCGCGTACATGACCCGCGCCACGCCGATTGAGAACGCGTTGACCGAGGATCCGGTGCAGGTCATGTTCACCGGCGGGGTGGCGGCGATGCGGGCGCTCGCCGACGAGGTGCGCAGCCTCCCGCAGGCCAACCGGATGACCGTCATGCTCACGGAGTACGCCGCGCGCGACTTCTCCCTGCTCGACATCATCGCCGCCGGCTGCTCCAAGGGGTCGGCGCTGGCGGCCTGGACGCGGCGTCTCGCCCTCGAACCGTCGCAGGTGATGGCGGTGGGCGACAACCTGAACGACCGCGAGATGCTGGCGTTCGCCGGGCGCCCGGTGGTGATGGGCAACGCGGTGGAGCCGCTCAAGCGGTTCGGCTGGCCGTTGACCGCGACCCACGACGCCTGCGGACTCGCCACGGCCATCGAGGACGCGCTGGCCGCCTCCGCTGCTTCCGGGACGCGGTGAGTATGCGGCGCGTACGCGGCCCGCCGACCGCTCCGTCGCGATGCAATCCGACAACGCCACGGCCACGCTGGAATCACTGCTCCACGTGAAGGACCACCGGAACCCGGCACGTCTCGCCCGTCGTCCCTCCTGAAGTCCGGGGCGCAGTCACGGCTCCGTGCGACGGACCACCGGAACACCCCGGTCCGCCAGCGCGGCGGCCAACTCTCGCGAGCGGCGCCACCACATCACGGTCACCAGGCTGCCGACGAGGATGAGACCGGTCGAAATGCCGATCCACAGCCCCAGAACACCCCAGCCGATCACGAAGCAGAGCAGGTAGCCGACCGGCAGGCCGACCATCCAGTGGCCGGCCAGGTTCAGCAGCATCGGGGTCCGCGTGTCGCCCAGGCCCCGCAGCGCCCCGGTGGCCACCCCTTGCAGGCCGTCGAAGATCTGGAACAGCGCCACGACGACGATCAGGGTCAGGCCCACCTCCACGACCCGGTCGTCGGCCGTGAAGGCGCCCAGGATGGCGCGGGGCGCGGCCAGGAACACCGCCGCGGAACACGACATGAAGCCGGCGCCCAGCGCGATGGCGGTCCAGCCGGCGGCGGACACCCCGGCCGCATCCCGCCGCCCGACCGCGTGCCCGACCCGGACTGCCCCCGCCGACGAGATCCCGAGCGGCACCATGTAGGACAGTCCGGCCAGGTTGATGACAATCTGGTGCGCCGCCAGGGTCGAAGGGGCGAGCCGTCCCGCCAGCATCGTGACCGCGGCGAACGCGCCGTATTCCAGCAGTGCCTGGGTCGCCGCAGGCCACCCGAGGGCGAGGATGCGCAGCAGGCCGGCCATCCGGACGCCGGCGACCAGTGTCCAGGGCGGAACGCCCTGACGAACGACCGTGACCGCCAGCACGCCCACCATCCAGGCCCGCGAGATGCAGGTAGCCCAGCCGGCGCCGTCGACGCCCAGGGCCGGCGCGCCGAGGTTGCCGAAGATGAGGATCCAGTTGGCGGCGATGTTGACGAGGTTGGCGGTGAGCAGGGCGAACATGATCGGCCGGACCACCTCCACCGCCTGCAGATAGCGCCGGAAGGCCGCGTGCAACAACAGCAGCGGCAGGCTCCAGGTGACAATGGCGAAGTAGGGACGCACCAGCGTAAGGACCTCGGGATCGAAGCCCCAGACGTCGAGGCGGCCGCCTGCGATGCGGGTGAACAGGCCGAGCGGCGCGGTCAACGCCAGGGCCAGGACGACGCCGTGCCGCAGCCAGCGGTCGCAGGCCGGCCGGTCACGGGCGCCGAACGCCTGCGACACGAGCGTGTCGAGGCCCAGCAGCAGCCCCATGCCGAAGACACTGAACGCCAGGAACAGCGCACTGCCGACGCCGACCGCGCCGATGGCCTCCGGGCCGAGACGGCCCACCATGGCGATGTCGACAATCTGCATCGCCACCCAGCCGACCTCGGCCGTCACGACCGGGGCGGCCAGTGACACCGTCGGGCCTGTCTGGCGCCGGAGCGAGGAAAACAGAGGCGTGGGCGCTCCCGGAGCCTAGCGCCAGGGCATGAGCGCTTCGATCCACTGGATGCGGGTCAGGTCGTTGTAGATGACGGTGACCATCAGCATCATCAGCACGACGAAGCCGGCCAGCAGCATCCGCTCCTTGACGCGCATGCTGAAGTCGCGGCGCGCCACGCTCTCCATGCCCATGATGAAGATGTGGCCGCCGTCGAGAACCGGAATCGGCAGCAGGTTGAGAATGCCGAGGTTCAGCGAGATCATCGCCATGAGGCTGAACAACTCGACCCATCCCACCTGGACCGCGCTGCCCGACAACTGGGCGATGCCGACCGGACCGACGAGTTGCCGCGGCGAGGTCTCCGCCGTCAGCAATCCCCACAGGGTCTGGAAGATCAGTCCGGACCACTCGACGTTCTGCCGCACGCTCATGCCGAACGCCTCCACGAAGCCCGGCTCGACGATCCGCGTCTCGAACGGATTCACCCTCATGCCCGTCAGGCCGATGTCCCCGCGCAACGCCGGTGTGACGCCGATCTGCAGCGGTTCGCCGGCGCGCCGCACCGTGAGAGTCAAGGGCACGTCGGGGCTGGCGTTGATGCGCGCGATCAGTTCGGCATGGTCGACGCTCTCTCCATCGACGGCCTCGATGATGTCGCGGGCCCGGAGCCCCGCCCGGTCGGCCGGTTCGTCGGGCATGACCTGCACTATCTGCGGACGCATCGCCGGTCCGACGCCGATGTCTCCCATCTCGTAGCTGGTCTGCGCGTCCGGAGTCACCCGCAGCGTCCGTTCCTGACCGTCGACGCCGCGCACGACAACCGGGATCTCCCGCTCCGCCCGGGGCAGGATCTCCAGGAACAACGCGTCCCAGGTGTCGACGGCCCGCCCGGCGACGCTCACGATGCGTTCCCCCGCCACGATGCCCGCGCGGGCGGCGGGAGAGTCCTCCACCACGCGACCGACCACCGGCGGCTGCACCTCGAAGGCCGGCTCCTCGGCCCCCTGGTAGAGGACCATCCACATCACGATGACGGCGAGCACCAGGTTCATGGCCGGTCCCATGATGAGCACCAGGAAGCGCTCCCATTTGGACTTCGACATGAACTCGTCGGGTGCGCCGCTGCGGTTCTCCTCCCCGTGCTCGCCGGCCATCTTCACGTAGCCCCCGAGCGGTATCGCACTGACGCAGTACTCGGTATCACCACGCGTGGCCTTGAGGATCTTCGGCCCGAACCCGAGCGAGAACGTCAGCACCCGCACGCCGAGCCGGCGCGCCATCAGGAAGTGGCCGAGCTCGTGGACGAAGACGAGCACGCCGAGAACGAACAGGAAAGCGAGCAGAGTGGTCACGGCTCCATCATACGATCTCTGAAGGCGCGGTGTTCGCTCCGTTCGAGGACCACCGCGCGCCGGCCCGGATGGGCGTGGGCGTACGAGCGCCGCTGCAGGCCGATCGGCCCCGGTTCGAGTCGGCCGCGCCGGCCCGGATGGACGGGGACGTCATCCGAGCGGGCCGCCGGTTCCCCGGTCCTGTCCGCCGGCGGTCGACGACGCGAAGCGGCGCGCCCACGCGTCGAGCGCCCGCACCTCGTCGAGCGCGGCCAGTTCGGCCGGGACGTGCTGCACCGCGGCCGCGAGCGTTTCCTCGATCACGCGCGGGATGCCGGTGAACGGCAGCCGGCGCTCGAGAAACGCCGCCACCGCCACCTCGTTCGCCGCGTTGAGCACGGCGGGGAACCCCGCGCCGGCCTGCAGCGCGTCGTAGGCCAGCCCGAGACACGGAAACCGGTCGGTGTCGGGGGACTGGAAGTCGAGGGGTCCGCACGCCGTCAGATCGAGCGCGGGAAGCCGGGCGCGCCAGCGCTCGGGGTACGAGAAGGCGTACTGGATGGGCAGCCGCATGTCGGTGACACCGAGCTGGGCGATCATCGAACCGTCGCGCAGCTCGACCAGCGAGTGCACGACCGACTGCGGGTGGACCACCACGTCGATGCGATCGGGCGACGCGTCGAAGAGCCAGCGGGCCTCGATGACCTCGAGCCCCTTGTTCATCAACGTCGCGGAATCGATGGTGATCTTGGGCCCCATCGACCACGTGGGATGGCGCAGCGCGTCCTCCGGCGTCACCGCTCCCAGATCGGCGTCCGGCCGGTCCCGGAACGGCCCGCCCGACGCCGTGAGTATGTACCGCACCACGTCGTCCGGTTCGCGACCCTCGACGCACTGGTGAATCGCGTTGTGCTCGCTGTCCACGGGGAGAATCGTCACGCCGCGCCGCCGCGCCGCCGTGACCATCAGCCGGCCGGCCATCACCAGCACTTCCTTGTTGGCCAGGGCCACCGTCTTGCCCGCCTCGATGGCGGCCAGCGTGGCCCCCAGCGCCGCGGTGCCCGCCGACGCGCACAGCACGAGATCCACCTGCGGGTGGGTGGCGACGGTGATGAGAGCGTCCTCACCCCATCCCGACACCGTGGCGTCGTGCAACGCCCCCGACGTTCGCAGGCGGTCGAGCCCTTCCTCGTCAGCGAGCGCGACCGCCGCGGGCCGCACGCTCGCGACCTGTCCGGCGAAACGTTCGACGTTGCGCCCGGCAGCGAGACCGACCACCTCGAGGCGCTCGGGATGCGCGGCCACGACGGAGAGCGCGCTCCGGCCAATCGAGCCGGTCGAGCCGAGGATGGCGATGCGCTTCACGGCGATGCTCCCGTCCCGAGAATCACCACGGCGTAGTACACCGGCGCCGCGAACAGGAGCGCGTCGATACGGTCCAGCACGCCGCCATGACCCGGTATGAGGCGCGAGGCGTCCTTGACGCCGGACGCCCGCTTCAGGTGCGACTCGAAGAGATCGCCAGCCATGCCGCTCGCCGCGAGCGTCGTTCCGATCACGGTCCGCGCCAGCGGCTCCAGGACCGGCAGCCACCAGCCGCCGAGCCAGGTGAACGTGACCGCGGCGGCGACGAGCCCGCAGATCGCTCCTTCCACGGTCTTGCCGGGACTCACCGCGGGTGCGAGCTTTCTCCTGCCGAGAAGGCGGCCGCCGTAGTACTGCGCCGAGTCGCTCGCCGCGATGGTCGCAATCAGGAGCAGCAGCACCTCGCGGCCTGCATCCAGGGCAAGTGCCGCGAGCGCTCCCAACGGAAGGCCGAGGTAGAGCAGGGGGAAAGCGGCGGCTCCCGCAGTGGCCAGCGCGTCTTCCCGGCGGGCCTGCGCAAGCACCGTGACAGCGATCAGGAGACCGCCGGCCATCGCGACCACCCCGAGGACGCTCGGCGCGAGGGCAATCGCCGCTCCTGCAGCCAGTGCGGCCGCGCCGCTGGGAAGCCGGGCAAAGGAAATCCCGGCCGCTTCCGCGAGACCCGCGTACTCCACGAACGCCAGCACCAGCACGCAGCCGGCGACCACGAGCGTGGCAACGGGCGGAAGCAACCAGACGCCCACGACGACCGGAACCGCCAGCGCCAGGCCGCTGAGGACTCTGGTCACGCCAGGCGCCCGACACCGGCCGGCTCCGCCTCGATACCGCCGTAGCGCCGGTCGCGCTTCTGGTACTCGAGCACCGCCTCCAGCAGGTGCCGGGCGCGGAAGTCCGGCCAGTAGGTGTCGGTTACCCAGATTTCGGCGTAGGCGATCTGCCAGAGCAGGAAGTTGCTGATGCGCATCTCGCCGCTGGTCCGTATCAGCAGGTCCGGATCCGGCTGGCCCGCCGTGTACAGCAGTCCGGCGAAGCGGGCTTCGTCCAGCTCGTCCGGATCGACCCCGGCTCGCAGCGCTCGGCGCGTGGCGTCGACGATTTCGGCCCGCCCTCCGTAGTTGAGCGCGATGTTGAACACCATCCCGGTGTTGCCGCGGGTCCGCGCCTGCGCCGCATCGATCTCCTCCCGGACATCGGCGCCCAGTTCCGCCTCGCTGCCGATGACCTTCAGGCGGATGTCGTTCTCCATCAGGGTGGCCAGCTCCAGCCGCAGATAGCGCTTGAGAAGACCCATGAGGCCCCGCACCTCGGCGGGCGGACGCTTCCAGTTCTCCACCGAGAAGGCGTAGAGGGTCAGACACTCGATGCCGATGCGGGCGGACAGCTCCACCGAGTCGCGCACCGAGTCGATTCCCGCGCGGTGCCCCTCGACGCGCGGCAGGCGCCGATGGGCGGCCCAGCGGCCGTTGCCATCCATGATCACGGCGATGTGCATCGGCAGGCGCGCGAAGTCGATCTGACGTGCGAGACGGGCCTCGACGGATCCGGACCGCGCCCACGCCAGTACGTCATGAAGGCCCATGCAGCCCCTATGATAGTCAGTAGTCGACGGCGACCAGAAACAGCCCGTGCGGCGGCGCCGTCGGTCCCGCCCGCTCCCGCGCCCGCGACGCCACGATCGCGCGCACCTCGGACGCCGGCAGGCGACCACTGCCGACCTCGACCAGCGTGCCGACGATGATCCGCACCATGTGCCGGAGGAACCCGTCTCCCGCAACTTCGATCGTCAAGGCCGCCGAGGACGCACCGGCGCGCATCGACGACGACGAGCCCGCCCCCGGCATCGTCAGGGCGGGCGCTGGCGCCCCCGGCATCGTCGGCGACGACGAAACCGCCGGCGGCGCCAACCCCCACTCCGTCGGCTCGACGGCCACCGCGTGCAGGGTCCGCACGGTCGAGATCAGTTCCGTGCCCACGGCCCGGAACGCCGCGAAGTCCCGGCGGCCCGGCAACCACGACGCGGCTTCGCGCATCGCTTCGACGTCGAGCGGGCCGCCGACGTGCCAGACGTGGCGCCGCGTGAAGGGACTCGCCACGGGGCCCGACGCCAGGTGGTACCGATAGGTCTTGCGCCGCGCGGCATGGCGGGCGTGGAAGTCGGCGGCGGCCGCCTCGGCCGCGAGCACCCGGATATCGGGCGGCAGCCGGGCATTGAGCGCCCGGACGAGAGCGGGGGTGGCTATCGGGTGCGCGAGCCGGAGGCTGGCCACCTGCGCAAGGGCGTGCACGCCGGCGTCGGTGCGTCCGGCGCCGTGGACGGGCGCGGGCCGCCCTTCGATCACCGTCAGCGCGCGCTCCAGCTCGCCCTGGATCGAGCGTCCCCGGGCCTGGCGCTGCCACCCGACGTAGTCGGTCCCGTCGTAGGCGAGGATCAGTTTGATCGAGCGCATCGCGGCGGGAGACTCCCTGACTGCGGCGGGCGGCGAGCGTGGTTCGCCACGCCGATCACGGTCGCAGAACCGGCCGCGGCGGTTCACGCCGCGGACGAATCGGGCCTCGATCCCGGCTTCACGACCGGCACGCCGCGCGCGCACAGGGGACACGCCGCCGGTTCGTGCGTGGGCCACGACACGGCCGCCAAGGCCTGGAACGGTACGTCGAAGGAGACCTGCGACGCGCTCCGGTCGATGATCGCCGCCGCTCCCACGACCTCCGCCCCGGCACCGCGCGCCACCGCGATCGTCTCACGGGTCGAGCCGCCGGTGGTCACGACGTCCTCGACGATCAGCACCGGCTCGGCGGCCGCGAGCGCGAAGCCGCGGCGCAGCACCAGCCGGCCCTCGCGCCGTTCGGCAAAGATGGCCCGTACGCCGAGCGCCCGCGCCACTTCGTGGCCGATCACGACGCCGCCGAGCGCCGGTGACAGCACGACGACCGGCTGCAGCGTACGCACCCGCGCCGCTAGCGCGTCGCCGAGCGCCGCGGCCTGCGGCGGGTCCTGCAGCACGAGCGCGCACTGCAGGTAACCGGGGCTGTGCAGCCCGGAGGTGAGCCGGAAGTGCCCTTCGAGCAGCGCGCCGGCGCGCCGGAAGCGCCGGAGCACGTCGTCGGAATGCATCGGATCGTCGGGGCGGCCGGCGCCGCAGCCCGTGACCTCGGCCTGCGGGCCGGGAGCAAGTATACGTCGCAGGCCCGCAGGGCGGGAGCGGGAAGCGCGGTCTGGTACACTCGCGGCCGTCCATGCCCCGCCTGTCGGTGGTCGTGATCACCCGCAACGAGGCCGCCAACATTCGCGCCGCGCTCGAATCGGCGCGCTGGGCCGACGAGCTCGTGGTGGTCGATTCCGGCAGCACCGACGATACGCTGCGCATCGCGCAGCAGCTCGCCGACCGCGTCGCGGTGCACGCATGGGCGGGCTACGGCGCGCAGAAGAACCACGCGGGGGGACTGGCGGCGCACGACTGGATCCTGTCGCTCGACGCGGACGAACGCGTGACGCCGGCCCTTGCGCACGAGATCCGCGCGCTGCTGCAGCGTGAGCCGACCACACGCGGGTACCGCATCCCGCGCGTGACGCGTTATCTGGGCCGCTGGATCCGCTCCACCGACTGGCACCCCGATCTCCAGTTGCGCCTCTACGACCGCCGCACGGCCCGCTGGAACGACCGCCTGGTGCACGAATCCGTACTGGTCGACGGACCCGTGGGCCGGCTGCACGGAGAGCTGGAGCACCACGCCTACCGTGACGTCTCCCACCATCTGCAGACCATCGACCGCTACACCACGCTGGCGGCCCGCCAGATGCGCCGCGAGGGACGCCGCGCGGCGTGGGGCGACCTCGCCGCCCGCCCGCTGGCGGCTTTCCTCCGCAACTACCTTGTCCGGGGCGGCGTGCGCGACGGCGCGCCAGGGTTGATCGTCTCGATGCTGAACGCCGGTTATGTCTTCGTGAAGTTCCTGAAGCTGTGGGAGCTGCAGCGCGCCGGCGGCGGAGAGGGCCGCTGACCCCGGCAGAGCGGCAAGTCGATCCGTGACTTCCTCTCCGCACCGACCGGCCGCTCGACCGGATGTGCGCCGCCGGGGCGAGGCGCTGGCGGCACCCCCGGTGTTCTCTCTGCACATCGACACGGCGCGCACGTGGCGCGGCGGCCAGCAGCAGGTTCTGCTGACGGTGCGCGGCCTGCGTCGGCGGGGACAACGCGCAGCCCTGGCCGCGCAGCCGCGCGGCGAGCTGTTCCGGCGCGCGGCGGAGGCGCCGGAGCTGTACTCGCGCGATCCTGTCGGGGAACGGACCGAACGCGCGGGATCACGACGCGAGGCAGTCGCCGAAATCGCCGATCTGTATCCACTCGCGGCGCGCGGTGACCTGGATGTGTGCGCCGCCTGGCGCCTCTCGCGGCTCGTGCGCGAGCTGAGACCGGACGTGCTCCACGCCCACGACGCGCGTGCCATCGCCGTCGCGGCACTGGCGCGGGCGCTCGGCGGAAGGCGGGCGGCACCGCTCCTGATCGCCTCGCGGCGGGTCGACTTCCACCTGCGCGGCAACCCGTTCTCCCGCTGGAAGTACCACCAGGTGGACCGCTTCGTGTGCGCGTCGGCTGCGATCCGGGAGATGCTGGTCGACGACGGTCTGGCCAGGGAACGGACCACGGTCGTGCACGAGGGCATCGACATCGATCGCGTGGAGCGCGCGCCGGCCCTCGATCTGCGCCGTGAGTTCGACCTCCCGCCAAGCTGCCCGCTCGTCGGCAACGTCGCCGCGCTGGCGCCGCACAAGGGGCAGCGCCACCTGGTCGACGCCGCGGCCCTGCTCGTCCGCGAAGTCCCGGATGCGCGCGTGCTGATCGTCGGCGCCGGCGAGCTGGAGGGCGCGCTCGCGCGTCGTATTCGACGCCTGGGGCTCGCCGGCAGGGTGATCCTGACCGGGTTCCGGACCGATGTGCCGGCGCTGCTGAAGGGACTCGATCTGTTCGTCATGAGCTCGGTGACCGAGGGTCTCGGCACGTCGGTGCTCGACGCGATGGCGGCCGGCCTGCCCGTGGTCGGCACGCGCGCCGGCGGCATTCCCGAGAGCGTCGTCGACGGCCGGACCGGGCTGCTCGCGCCGCCGGCGGACGCATCGGCCCTCGCGCGAGCCATCGTCGCCCTGCTGCAGGATCCCGGGAAGCGACGGGCGTTCGGCGCGGCGGGACGCCGCCGCGTCCGCGCGGCCTTCAGCGCCGAACGGATGGTGGACGAGACGGCGACGGTCTACGCAGCCGTCGCGCGCCGTTCACCGACGTGAGGCAACGGGCGTCGCCCGCGACGTGGCCTTCATGGCCCGGCCGCCCGCGCCGAACGCGATGCGCGAAAGCAGCCTGACGCGGCGCCGGAAGCCTCACCGCACCGCCGTGCTCCGTTCGCAGCGCTCGCTGCGGATCAGGGCGCCGGCCAGGCCAGCGCCGCGGCGCCGGGAACTGCGTCGTTGGTGTACACGACACGGCCGGCGACGATGGTGGCCGCCGCCGCGCCCCGCAGCCGCCAGCCGTCGAACGGCGTGTTGCGGGCCTTCGAGCGGAACCGGTCCGCGGCCACTTCCACCATGGTGTCCGGCGCCAGGATGGTGATGTCGGCCGCCGCGCCCGGAGCCAGCGTCCCGCCCTCGACGCCGAGGATCCGGGCCGGGTTCGGGGCGTACAGCTCCACGAGCCGGCGCATGGAGAGCACGTCGCGGTGGACGAGCCGGTCGAGCGACAGCGACACCGCCGTCTCCAGACCGATGACGCCGAACGGCGCCCGGTCGAACTCCACCGCCTTCTCGTCGGCATGGTGCGGTGCATGGTCGGTCGCTATGGCGTCTATGCTGCCGTCGGCGAGCCCCTCCAGCATCGCGTCGCGGTCCGCCACCGCGCGCAGCGGCGGGTTCATCTTGAAGCTGGTGTCGTAGCGCAGGTCCTCGTCGGTCAGCACGAAGTGGTGCGGGGTCACCTCGCACGTCACTGCGACACCGCGCTCCTTGCCCGAGCGCACCGCGCGCAGCGACTCGCCTGCGCTCATGTGGGCGATGTGCACGGCGCCACCGGTCAGCCCGCTGAGGCTGACGTCCCGCTCCACCATGATCGACTCGGTCTCGCCCGGCTGACCGCGCAGCCCGAGGGCCGTCGCCGGATACCCCTCGTGCACCACCCCGCCGGCGGCGAGCGACAGTTCCTCGCAGTGGTCGATGACGGGCATCCCGAACATCGAGGCGTACTCCAGTGCCCGCCGCATGAGCAGCGCTGTGGCCACCGGATGACCGTCGTCGGAGATCCCCACGCAGCCCGCCTCGCGGAGCGCCCGTATCTCGGTCATGCGCTCTCCCTGCGAACCCACCGACACGGCGCCGATCGGGTACACCCTGGCGAGCCCCGCCTCCTGCGCCCGGCGGACGATCTGCTCGGTCACGCCGACGTGGTCGTTGACCGGATCGGTGTTCGGCATGCAGGCTGCCGCCACGAAACCGCCCGCCACCGCCGCGGCCACGCCGCTGGCGATCGTCTCCTTGTGCTCCTGACCGGGCTCCCGGAAGTGGACATGCATGTCGATGAACCCGGGACAGACGACGAACCCCGCCGGGACCTCGACCGGGAACGCGCCGTCGAGCGGCAGATCGGCGCCGACCCCGGCCACCCGACTCCCTTCGATGCGGACATCGGCCACGCCGTTGATCCCCTGCGCCGGGTCGACCACGCGCCCGCCCTTCAGCATCACCGCCTGCGTCGTCATGCCGATCCCTCGCCCGCCTCGAATCCGGCGAGCAGATAGAGCACGGCCATCCGCACCGCGACCCCGTTCGCCACCTGCTCGAGAATGACCGACACGGGCCCGTCCGCCACCTCGGAGGCGATCTCGACCCCCCGGTTCATCGGACCCGGATGCATCACGATGACGTCGGATCTGGCGTGCCGGAGCCGCTCCGCGGTCAGCCCGAACGTCGCGAAGTACTCACGCCCCGAGGGAAAGTAGTGCCCATGCATCCGTTCCGCCTGCACGCGGAGCAGCATCACCACGTCCGCGTCCGCCAGCGCATCGTCGAGCGACGTGGTCGCCTGCACACCGAAGCGCTCGACCCCGGGCGGCATCAGCGTGCGCGGGCCGCAGACCCAGACGTCGGCGCCGAGAGCGGACAGCAGCAGCATGTTCGACCGCAGCACGCGGCTGTGCAGCAGGTCGCCGACGATGGCCACCTTCAGTCCCTCGAACCGCGGTTTGTGCTCGCGGATCGTCAACGCGTCGAGCAGCGCCTGGGTGGGATGCTCGTGCATCCCGTCGCCCGCGTTGATGATCCGAGCGTCGCAGACGCCAGCCAGCAGGTGGCACGCGCCGGATGCGGCGTGCCGCAGGACGACCATGTCGGGCGCCATCGCCTGGAGGGTGCGCGCCGTATCGACCAGCGTCTCCCCCTTCATCAGACTCGAGGTGACGCCCGCGATGTTGAGGGCGTCGGCGCTCAGGCGCTTCTCGGCAATCTCGAACGACGTGCGCGTCCGGGTGCTGGGCTCCAGAAAGAGGTTGACGACCGTCGCGCCCCGCAGGGTCGGCACCTTCTTGATGCGCCGCGTGCCGACCTCCTTCATCGCGTCGGCCGCATCGAGGATGAGCAGGATCTCCTCACGACTCAGATCTCCGGCACTCAGCAGGTGCCTGGAACGCAGTCCCGGCGCGGGTTCCGGCCGGCCCGCCGCGACCCCGCGCGCATCCACGGGGGCGCTCATGACGCACCTCCACCGGACGTCGACAGGGACCCGCCGGCCTCGGCGACGTCGACGAGCGCCACCTCGTCGATCCCGTCCTCCTCCGTCAGCTTGACCTGCACGCTCTGGCGGGCCGAGGTCGGCACGTTCTTGCCTACGTAGTCGGCCTTGATCGGCAACTCCCGGTGGCCGCGGTCCAACATCACCACGAGTTGAATGCTGCGGGGACGTCCGAAGTCGATCAGCGCGTCGAGCGCCGCGCGGATCGTGCGCCCGGTGTACAGCACGTCGTCGATCAGCAGGATGCGCTGCTCGTCGATCGAGAAGGGAATCTCGGTCCGGCGCAGCACCGGTTGCGGTCCGACCGCCTGCCGCATCAGGTCGTCGCGGTACAACGTGATGTCGAGTGCGCCGGTCGGCACCTTGCGGCCCGTGATTTCCAGCAGGCTGCGGGCCAGCCGCTGCGCAATCGGCACCCCGCGGCTCCGAAGCCCCACCAGAGCGATGTCGCCGACCCCCCGGTTGCGCTCCACGATCTCGTGCGCGATCCGCATGAGGGCTCGACGCATGCCGTCCGCATCCATCACCACGGGCATGGAACGCCTCCACTGGATGCCGGACAAGGTGACGCCAGCGGCCCGCATCTGCGGGTGACGGGAGTGATGAACGTGCAGCCGAGCAGAATGACCACCTCTTTGCGACCTCGCCGGGACGCGTTTAAAGAGTGTGCGGGATCCTAGTCCGCGCCGTGCGGGGTGCGCAAGCTCGGCAGCGGACGGAACCCGGGACGACCGCGCCGGCTTCGCAGGTCGGGCCCGTGGCGCTCGGATATACTCGACCGGTGGCTCGTCCGGTCGATCTCGATGCCCGCATCGCAGCCAATCACCACCTGTCCGCCACGTACAACATTCTCGAGATCGAAGCGCCGGTCATCGCCCGACGGACTCGACCGGGGCAGTTCGTGATGGTCAAGCGGACCCTGGGAGGCGAACCGCTGCTGCGCCGTCCGTTCTCGGTCTTCGAGATCCTCCGCAACGCGCACGGCGCGGTGACCGGCCTCTCGCTGCTGAGCAAACAGGTGGGCGCCGTCACCCGCGATCTCTTCGCGGCCGCGCCGGGAGAACGGATCCGCTGTCTGGGGCCGCTCGGCACCCCGTTCTCGGTCGTGGATCCGCCCACCCGCGCCTGGATGGTGGCCGGCGGAGTCGGCCTGGCCCCTTTCGCCACGCTGACCGAGGCGCTCCGCCGGCGCGGGGTCGGCACGACGCTGTTCTACGGCGGGCGATCGAGCGACGACCTGTATCGCGTCTCCTGGTTCGAGCGCCTCGGTGTACGCGTCATACTGACGACCGAGGACGGCACCCGGGGCGAGACGGGACGGGTCACGGTGCCGCTGGAGCGCGAACTGGACGCCGCCGCAGACCGGCCGGTCATGATCTACGCCTGCGGGCCGACCCCCATGATGCGCGCCGTCGCGGCGTTGGCGGCGGGCGCGGGCCGACCGCTCCAGGTCTCGCTGGAGCCGGTCATGGGTTGCGGGCTCGGTGGTTGCTACAGTTGCGTGGTGCGGGTCCTCGACGGCGGCGCCCGGTTCGTGCGGGCGTGTCTCGAAGGACCGGTCTTCGATGGAAACCGCGTCTCGTGGGCCGACCTGACCTGAGCGTCAAGATCGCCGGCCTGCGACTGGCCAACCCGCTCATCGCCGCGAGCGGCTGCTTCGGCTACGGCGTGGAGTACGCCGACCTGGTCGACCTGTCCGAGCTCGGCGCCATCGCCGTCAAGGGACTGTTTCTGAGACCCCGCGAGGGACATGTCCCGCCGCGCATCGTGGAAACGCCGAGCGGCATGCTCAACGCGATCGGGCTGCAGGGCATCGGCGTGCGGACCTTCGTGGCGGAGAAGCTGCCCCAACTCAGGGCGCGGCGCGCCGTGGTCATCGTCAACATCTGCGGCTCGACGGTCGAGGAGTACGCCGAGATCGCCCGGATTCTCTCCGACGCGGAGGGAGTCGCGGCCATCGAGATCAACATCTCGTGTCCCAACATCGATGCGGGAGGCCACACCTTCGGCTGCAGCCTGACCGGCGTGCATGACGTCGTACGCGCCGTTCGAGCGGCGACGACGCTGCCGATCTTTCCCAAGCTGACGCCGAACGTCACCGACGTGGCGGCGATGGCGGTCGCGGCCGAGGACGCCGGCGCCGATGCCGTTTCGCTGGTGAACACGTTCCTTGCGATGGCGATCGACGTGGACACCCGGCGCCCCCGGCTGTCGAACGTCGTCGGCGGCCTCAGCGGCCCGGCCATCCGTCCCATCGCGGTGCGCATGGTGTACGAGTGCGGCAACGCGGTGCGCATTCCGATCATCGGCATGGGCGGGATCACTTCCGCCCGCGATGTACTGGAATTCCTGATCGCCGGCGCGACCGCGGTGCAGGTCGGGACCGCGAACTTCGAGGATCCCGGCATCTGGCCCAAGCTCCGGCGGGGGGTGACCGACTATCTGAAGCGCCACGACCACGCTTCCGTCGGCGAGGTCGTGGGAACGGTCGATCTGTCCGCGCGAGAAACCGTGCGGGACTCATCAGGGACGAAGCCATGTTTCGGCTGACGCTGTACACTAGGCTGGGCTGCCACCTGTGCGACGCCATGAAAGGTATCGTCAACGAGGTCGTGCGGCAGGAGCCGGTCTCGCTCCGCGAGATCGACATCACCGGGCATACCGACCTCGAGCGCCGTTATGGAGCGGAAATCCCGGTGCTGATCCACGGCGAGCGGGTGATTGCGCGGGTCAGGACGACCCGCAAGGCACTCCTCGGGTCGCTGCGGAACATATCGCCGTAGAGGAGCCCGGCATCGCGCGGAGCGCGGCGACGGGAAGAGGGGCGCGCGGACCGCCCACGCGACCCTCCCCCCGAACCCGTCTTGATGCCGCCGCGGTCTCCGCGGCGCGCTATTTCACGGTGATCACGAAGTGCCCGCGCCGGTTGCGCGACCAGCAGCCCTCGTGTTCCTCGATGCAGAAGGGTGCTTCCTCGCCACGACTCACCGTCGTGACCCGACTGGCGTCAACCCCCAGCGACACCAGATAGTCGCGTACCGCAGCCGCCCGTGAGTCACCGAGCGCAAGGTTGTACTCGTTGGTGCCCCGCTCGTCGCAGTGCCCCTCGACCCGCACCCGGGTCGAGGTCCAGCGCCGCATCCACGCGGCGTTCTGCTGAAGCGTCGCCTGGCCTTCCGGCAGCAGCTCCGCCTCGTCGTAGTTGAAGAACACCGGCAGCAGAGGCGCCGTCGCGTTCAACTCGTCGAGCGTCATCCGCATGAACAGCTCCTCCTCCGTGGGCGGGGGCGGAGGTGGCGGCGGAGGCGGGGGCGGAGGCGGGGGCGGAGGCGGGGGCGGAGGCGCCGGCGCCGGTGGAGGCGGAGGTGGCTCCGGCGGCGGGTTGCCGCCACAGGCCACGACCCCGAGAGCCATGACCGCGGCCACGCAAAGAGTCACTAGGTGTCGCCACGCTGGTTTCATAATGCAGCTCTCCACATCTAGCAGTAATGAACCTGGGCGCGTCGCTCGGACGATCACCCTCCCTGGCTGGCCACTTCAGACGCCGAGCTTACAAACTCCGGCCAAACCGTGTCAACGGAAAGGCCCGGCCTGCTCATCCGCGTCCTGCGGCCAGTGGTCGACCGGAGCGTCCGGTACACCGGGCACCGAATCAAGCACGACCGGTGCAACGCCGGTCACCACGAGATCGGACCCGCACTCCGGGCAACTCAGCTCGTCGCCCCGGTCGACGTCGAACTCGTCGACGTCAATCTCGACATCGCATGCCGGGCAGCAGGACATGATCGAGTACACGCGGAATCATAGCGACAGCGGTCGAACGCCGCAACCGGGCGCTGCCCCTTGTGTGCCGTCCTCAGCCGCCGTTCCCCTGTCCGCACGCGCCGAGCGACCGATAGATTGGGGGATGGCCGCATCCGCCACGACGCCGAAGACCGTCGTGGTCGCCGACGACACTGTCGATGTCCGGAACCGCTTCGCTGCCGCGCTCGAGGACGCAGGACATACGGCCATCGGCGTCGGAACCGCACGCGAACTGCTGGCGTGCCTCCGGGCCCGGTCGAGTGCGATAGACCTCATCGTGCTGAATCTGAGGCTCGTGCCGCCTCCGTCGGTCGATCTGATCCGCGCTGTCCGCGAGTGCGGCCCCCGCCGGCTGCGCATCCTGGTATTCAGCGGCTCGATTTCGAACGCGCAGGAGATCCGGCAGCTTGCCGGTCTCGGGGTCGCAGGTTACGTCAACGAACACAGCGGCACCGGGCACATTGCGCCGTTGCTGGCCCCGCACCTCTTCCCCGACAACTTCAATCGGCGGCTGAGCCCGCGTGTGACACTCGGCATCCCCGTCGCCTGCCGGTGCGACGACACCATCGTTGCCGCACGGACCCTGGATCTCGGCAGGGGGGGACTCGCCGTGTGGACTACGCCCCCTCTCGCCCCCGGCGCTGCCGTCGACGTGAGCTTCCGGCTGCCGGCAACGGAACGCGCCGTCGAGGCGCGGGCACGCGTGGTCTGGCACGACCGGCGCCGCGGCACGGGCCTGCGCTTCGAGAGGATCGATTCCGCGGATCAGGCGGCCATCGACGAGTTCGTCGACCGCAACGCCGCGGAGAACGAGCCGCGATAGTCCGGGACTCGTCGCCTCGCGGCTCCGCTTCCCGCCCAACCAGGCCCTCCGGGAGCGTGCGCCGTTGGGCCGCCCGGACTCCCGGCGCAGGGGGATCGCGCCGGGCCGCCGACCGACGCGGTTGACACTTTTTCGACCTCCTGATTACCATTTTTCGTTCGAGGAGCCGTTGCGATCCGTCTGGGCCGCGTTCCGGCCGCCAGAAAACGCCGGGGATCCCTCCCGGCCAATCCGTTTCAGGAGTTGCGCAGTGATTGAAGTGCGGCGTGTCACGAAGCGCTACGGTCCGGTGACTGCTGTCAACGACGTGAGCTTCCGGGTCGACGCGGGACAGATCCTCGGCTTTCTCGGCCCAAACGGGGCGGGGAAGACCACCACCATGCGCGTGCTGACCGGCTACCTGCCACCTACGGAGGGCACCGCCACGATCGCCGGGTTCGATGTGCTCGACGAGCCGATCGAGGCCAAGCGACGCACCGGCTATCTGCCGGAATCGCCGCCCCTCTATCCCGACATGACGGTGCGGGAGTACCTGACCTTCGTCGCCCGCATCAACGGGGTCGCCGGCGCCGAGCGGCTGGCCCGCATCGACCGGGCCATGGCGCGCACGAGCATCGGCGACGTGGCCGACCGCCACTGCGGCAAGCTCTCGAAGGGCTACCGGCAGCGCGTGGGACTCGCCCAGGCCATCCTGCACAATCCGGACGTGCTGATTCTGGACGAGCCGACCGCGGGTCTCGATCCGAAGCAGATCATCGAGACCCGCGAGCTGATCAAGGAGCTGGCCGGCGATCACACCATCATCCTCAGCACGCACATCCTGCCGGAGGTGGCCCAGACGTGCGAGCGCGTGGTGATCATCAACAAGGGCCGCGTCGTCGCCGAGGACTCGCCGGACAACCTGACGGGACGTTTCCACGGAGCGGTCACCGTCCAGTTGCAGGTCGACACGGCGGGCGCCGACCCCACCGCGGCGCTGGAGGCGATCCCCGGAGTCGCGTCCGTGCGCGTGGGTGAATCCGACGACGACGGCCGCACCATCGAGGTGCAGAGCGCCCAGGACGTGGACATCCGGCGGGAGCTGGCCGACGCGGTCGTCTCGAACGGCTGGGGCCTGCTGGAAATGCGGCGGGCGCGGCGGAGTCTCGAAGAGATCTTCCTGCAGTTGACGACCGCGGAAGAACCGGCCGGGGAGGAAGACGCCGGGGACGCAGCCCCGGACGAGCCGGCCGCAACAACGGAGAGCACCGATGAGTAACATCCTGGCGATTGCGCACCGGGAGCTGCGCTCCTACTTCGTCTCGCCGATCGCCTACGTGGTGGTCGGCCTGTTCGCCCTGCTGTACGGCTACTTCTACATCGCCAGCCTCGCCTTCATGGTGCAGTTCAGCTCACAGGCCGGCATGTTCGGCGGCGGACCGCAGACCATCAACATCAACGAGTTCATGATCCGGCCGCTGCTGTCGAACACGGCGATCATCCTGCTGTTCATCCTGCCGTTCCTGACCGCGCGCGCCTATGCGGAGGAGAAGCGCTCCGGCACCATCGAGCTGCTGCTGACCTCGCCGCTCAGCGATCTGGAGATCATTCTCGGCAAGTTCCTCGGCGCGCTCGCGCTCTTCCTCCTGATGCTGTCGGTGACCGCGGTGCACATGGGCATCCTCTTCTGGTACGGCGAGCCGGAGCTCGGCTCGATCCTGAGCGGCTACCTCGGGCTGGCGCTGATGGGAGGCTCGTTCATCGCCCTCGGACTGCTGGTGTCGAGCGCGACGCGCAACCAGGTGGTGGCGGGCGTCGGCACGTTCTCGCTGCTGCTCCTGTTCTGGGTCCTGAGCTGGATGTCCGAATCCGCCGGGCCGACGGCAGGCGCCATCCTGTCCTATCTGTCGATCCTGGAGCATTTCGACGACTTCTCGAAGGGTGTGATCGACACCGCGCACGTGACCTATTACCTCAGCTTCATCGTCTTCGGCCTGTTTCTGACGGCGAAGTCGGTGGACAGCGAGAGGTGGCGGGGGTAGGAACGATGGCGAACAGGATCCTGCAGGGACTCGGATGGACCGGCGTCGCCGTGGTCTTCGGGGCGCTGATCGTCCGCTTCACGCTCCCGGATCAACAGGAGTTGTGGTGGTGGATGGCCGTGATCGGACTGGCGATGGTGGCCGTGCACACACTGAGCCAGTGGCGCGACATCCTGGCCTTCTTCAGCCGGCGGCAGGCGCGCGAGGGCGCGGTGGCGACCTCCGGGGTGGCGCTGGCCCTCGGTATCCTCGTCGCCGCCAACTACATCCTGTCGCGGCAGAACGTGCGCTGGGATCTGACCGCCGCGCAGCAGTACTCGCTGTCCGACCAGACACGGCGGGTGCTCGAGACGCTCGATGGGCCCATGTCCGTACTCGTCTTCGCGCGCGAGGCCGAGTTCCCGCGGTACCGCGATCGACTCGACGAGTACTCCTACGTCTCGTCGCAGGTCGATGTCGAGTACATCGACCCCGACCGCAGCCCGCGACGAGCGGAGCAGTACGAGGTGCAGGCCTATGGCACGATCGTCTTCGAGTACGAGGAACGCATCGAGCGCACGACGTCCGACACCGAGCAGGACCTGACGAACGCGATGATCCGGGCGGTGGAGGGCGAGGAGCGCATCGTCTACTTCGTGCAGGGCCACGGGGAACATGACCCCGACGGCGAGGACCGCGCCGGCTACCGGGCGCTGCGCGACGCCCTCGGCCGTGACAACTTCCGGGTCGAGACCGTCGTCCTCGCACAGACCGGCGAGGTGCCGACTGACGCCACGGTGCTCGTGGTCGCCGGTCCGTCCACCGACCTGCTCCTGACCGAGGCCGACCTGCTGCGCGACTACCTGGAGGGCGGCGGCAAGCTGCTGTTGCTGCTGAACCCGCCGGACACCGAGGACGACCCGCCGCAGCCGAACCTGATCGCCCTGGCCGGCGAATGGGGCATCGATCTCGGGACCGACGTGGTAGTCGACGCCAGCGGCGTCGGCCAGTTGCTCGGGACGGATGCTTCCGTGCCGGTGGCCGCGTCCTACCCGCCGCACGCCATCACCGAGGACTTCAATCTGTTGACCGCGTTCCCGCTCGCCCGCTCGGCACGGCCGGCGGCGGGCGGCGTGTCGGGCCGGATCGGCGAGGTCATCGTCGAGACCGGCGCCCGAAGCTGGGCCGAGGCCGACCTGGACCAGCTCGCGACCGGCGAGGTCACACTGGACGAGGACGCGGGCGATGTCCCGGGCCCGGTGCCGATCGCCACGGTGGTGTCGCAGACCATCGACGCGCCGGAACCGGCGGACGACGCGGACCGGGAAGAGGAGTCGGAAGGAGAGACCGAGGCCGACGACGCGAACGGGGACGGCGACGATCCGCCGTTGCAGGCGCGCCTGGCGGTCTTCGGCGACTCGGACTTCGCTTCGAACAGCGCGGTAGAGATCCAGGGCAACCGCGACCTGGCCCTCAACACCATCAACTGGCTCGCGCAGCAGGAGAACCTGATCGCGATCCGGCCGCGCGAGCCCGAGGACCGGCGGATCACGCTGACCGCAGACCAGCAGACGCGCGTCTACTGGCTCTCGCTGGTGCTGCTGCCCGGCTTCATCGCCGGCGCGGGCATCTACACCTGGTGGAACCGGCGGGGGTGAACGGCCATGCAACGCTTGCGATCGACGCTCGTCCTGCTCGTGCTCTTCCTGGCCATCGGGGGCTACGCCTGGTTCGTCGAGCGCGAACGGCCGCCAGCGTCGGAAGCCGACGCCAACGAGCAGGCGTTCGACATCGCCGCCGGCCGCATCACCGACCTCACGGTGCACGCGGACAACGGCGACGTCACTGTGCTAACCCGCACCGAGAACCAGATCGACTGGATGGTCACCGCGCCGGTCGACACCGAGGCGGATGACAACGCGGCGACGGCCATCGCCACCACGCTGGCCGCGCTCGAGATCCGGCGCGTGGTCGAGGAGGAGGCTTCCGATCTGGCGCCGTTCGGACTGCTCGAGCCCACCGTGAGCGTCACGTTCGCGCCCCCTGACGACGAGCCGCTGACCCTGTCCGTCGGCGACGAGACGCCGATCGGCGGGGAGCGCTACGCGGCCGTCGGCAACCGGGTGATCCTGGTCGCCAACTTCGTCGAATCGACACTGAACCGCACCACGTTCGAGCTGCGCGACCGCTCCATCGTGGAGTTCACCGGCCCGGACGTGACGAGCTTCACGGTCGAGCAGGCCGGCGACACGTTGCGCTTCGCGAAGGCGGACAGCGAGTGGCGGGTGGTGGAGCCGCTCGACGCGCGGGCCGACTTCGGGCTGGTGGAAGCGATGGTCGGACGTCTCGGCTCGGGGGAGATGATCGCCATCGAATCGGAATCGGCGGCCGATGACGCGCTGGAGCCGTTCGGGCTCGACGCGCCCCGTCTCACCGCGACCGTCGAGGTGGGCGGCGAGAGCCACGCCCTGCTGGTGGGCGACGAGAACCCGGAGACCACGGTCTACGCCCGTGACGCGGCGCGCGACCTCGTCTTCACCATCGACGCCGCGCTGGTCGACGACCTGGCGCGCGGCGTGGATACGTATCGCGAGAAGGACCTGTTCGACTTTCGACCGTTCAACGCCACCGCCCTTGCCGTGTTGCGTGACGACCGCACGATCCGCTTCGAGAAGGAGCCGGCCGCGGAGGACGAAGACCGCGGGGACGATATCGGCGGGGACGAGGACGTGTGGCGGCGGGTCGAGCCGGAGCCAGCCGACATCGCGCGGCCGGAGATGGACACCCTGCTGCGGGCGCTGTCGGAGCTGCGGGCGGATTCCTTCGTCGCAAGCCGCCAGGGAACCGGACTCGACGCACCGCTGGCCGCCATCACGGCGACGTTCGGCGACGACGGCCGGGAAGAGCGCGTGCTCATCGGCCGGTCCGGCGACGTCACCTACGGCCGGCACGGCGACGAGCCGGGCGCCGCGGTTGTCGACACGGAAGCGGTCGACGACGCCCTTGAAGCACTCGACGCGCTCGACCCGGCCACCCCGACGAATTGACCGCTCCTCGCCATCACCCGGAGATCGGAAAGGACTCGACGCCCCCTGTGTTTCCGGACCTTCATGCCGATAGATCGTCGTGAAGCCTCGGGGAATGCAACATGCGGATACTCCGTATCGGATCGATTCTGGTCGTCGTCGCGCTTGCCGGCTGCACGGCGCGCACCGGCGCGCCGATCTCGTTCCCGGGCACCACCACCGTCGCTGACGCCACGGATGGTTCAGCCGAGGACGGTCGCCCGGTCGAGGCGGCGGTCGGAATCGCCGCCAGCCGCGCGAGTCTCCCGGATCCACCCGGCAGTCAGGCTCCTCGCGGCGCCTCCGTCGAGGTCGAGCAGGGCACCGCGCACGTTTCGAATCAGCGGGCTGACGCCGCTCTGCGCGGACGCCTCGATCGACTGTTCACGGCGAGCGGCATCGGACCGCTGGTGTGGGGCGTCGACGTCCGGCTGCTCGACCGGAACGAGCGGCTGTACGCGCACAATTCGCACCTGTTGCTGACGCCTGCGTCGACCATGAAGCTCGTCACCCTGGCCGCCGTCGCGGAGCGGCTCGGCTGGGATGACCGCTTCGAAACGGCGTTGCTCGCCGCCGCGCCGGTCCGCGGCGAGACGCTGCTCGGCGATCTCGTCGTGCGCGGCGTCGGCGACCCCACCATCAACTCGTCCGGCGGCGGAGAGACCTTCCTGCACTGGGCGGAAGAGCTGCGAAAGCTGGGGGTACGGCGCATTGCCGGACGCATCATCGGCGATGACGACACCCTCGACGACGGCGCGCTCGAGACGCCCGGCCTCGGCAGCGGGTGGGCCTGGGACGACCTCTCGCGCGGGTTCGCTGCGCCGGCGGGGGCCCTGCAGCACCGGGAGAACACAGCCGACGTGATCGTGCAGCCGGGCGCCGCCGCAGGCCGGCCCGCGCGGGTACGTTTTCGTCATTCCGGATCCGGCCTGCGCCTGCGCAACGACGTCGTGACGGTGCGCGCCGACGCCACGGCCGGCTTGCAGGTGCGGCGCCTTCCGGGCCGCCCCCTGCTCGTCATCAGCGGGCGCATCCCGGAGGGAGCGCCCCCGATCGTCCGAACCGTGGCCGTCGCCAACCCCACCCTCTTCTTCGTCCAGGCATTCAAGGAGACGCTGCAGCAGCACGGGATCGCTGTCGATGGTGAGGCTGTCGACATCGATTCGCTCACGGCTCGCGACAGGGCGGCGGCCCTGCTCCGCCTGCGTCCGCTCGTCCGCCATCGGTCGGAGCCACTCGCGACAACCGGCGTCGCGATGCTGAAGCAGAGCAGGAATCTCTACGCCGAGTCGCTCGTGCGCCACCTCGGCGCCACCGTGGGTTCCGCCGCCCACACGGGCCGCGCCGTGGTGGGCGCGGTGCTGGCCGAGTGGGGCATCGACCGACGTGGAGCGGTCGTGGCGGACGGTGCGGGGCTGTCGCGCCATACCTACCTGACGGCCAGCGCTCTGGTGGAGGTCCTGGCCCGGATGTACCGGGACCCGGACCATCGCGCACCGGTCATGGCGGCGTTGCCGGTGGCCGGCCGGGACGGAACCCTGAGCGAACGACTGTCAGGCACCCCGGCCGAGGGGATCGTTCGTGCGAAGACCGGCTCGATGAGCCGCGTGCAGGCGCTGGCGGGCTACGTCGAGACCGCTGACCGCGAGACGCTGGCGTTCGCGATCCTGGCCAACAACTTCAGCGCGCCGGCCGCCGAAGTGACCCGCGTCATCGACGAGGCGGTGGCCACGCTCGCAGTGTACGCCGGTCGGCGGTAGTTCCCGTCTCACTCTCACACGCGCCGCGCGCGACTTCACGCGCCGTCGTCCGCGCACAGCGGATCGGCAAGACCCGCTTCGGCGAAACCGCGCGCGCGGAGGCGGCAACTGTCGCACCGGTTGCACGGCGCGCCGTCCGGCAACGGCTCGTAGCAACTGTGCGTCAGGCCGTAGTCGAGGCCGAGAACCGCCCCCCGGCGGACGATGTCGGCCTTCGTCATGGCGACCAGAGGGGCGTGGATCCGGAAACGTCCACCCTCCACCCCCGCCTTCGTCGCCAGCGCCGCCAGTTGTTCGAACGCCGCGATGAACTCCGGTCGGCAGTCGGGATACCCGGAGTAGTCGAGCGCGTTGACCCCGATCACGAGGTCGCGAGCGTCGAGCGCCTCGGCCCACGCCAGCGCCAGCGACAGCAGCACGGTGTTCCGGGCGGGCACGTAGGTCGACGGAATACCCGCCTCGTCCAGTGCGCGGTCCTTCGGGACGCGCCCGTCGCCGGTCAGCGCCGACCCGCCCAGCGCGGAGAGGTCGACCGAGAGCTCCAGATGCCGCTCGACGCCGAGTGCCGCGGCGACCCGACGCGCTGCGGCGATCTCGTGCGCATGGACCTGGCCATAGCGCACCGTGAGCGCACAGACCGTGAAGCCCTGCGTCTTCGCAACGGCGCCGGCCGTGTAGGAGTCGAGTCCGCCGCTCAACAGAACGACGGCCCGCTTCGGCGTGGACAGTGGCATGACTAGACGCCGCGGGCCTCCGCTCCCCACAGGTACTTGTGGAGCTGCACCTGCACCCGCGCCGGCACCTGGTCGCGCAACACCCACGCCGAGAGCGCCGCCGGATCGAGCGCGCCGTGCACCGGCGAGAACAGCGCCCCCGCGCACCGGCGCTCGAGCTGGTAGCGGGCGACCACGTCGCGGGCGAACTCGTAGTCCGTGCGGTCGGCAATCACGAACTTCACTTCGTCGTGAGGCGCCAGCCGGTCGAGGTTGGCCCAGTCGGTGCGCGCCGATTCGCCGCTGCCCGGACACTTGACGTCGACCACCTTGATCACTTCGGCCGGCACCTCGGAGATATCGACATGTCCGCCCGTCTCCAGCAGCACGGTCCTGCCGGCGTCGAGCAGACGGCGCATCAGCGCGTACACGTCCCTCTGCAGCAGCGGCTCTCCGCCAGTGACCTCGACCAGCGGGCAATCGTAGGACTCGACACGGGCGAGCACGTCGTCCACCGAGATCGCCGCCCCCTCGTGGAACGCGTACGGCGTGTCACACCAGCGACAGCGGAGGTCGCAGGCAGTCAGGCGCACGAAGACGCACGGTCGCCCGGCAAAGCTCGACTCGCCCTGAATCGAGTAGAAGATCTCGTTGACGGTCAGCATCGCGCTTCCGGAACCATTCCCCGAACCCGTACCGGGACTCGCAGGGACGGTCGCCTGGCTAATGACCGTACGACCGGCAGTATCCGGAGCCGACGCACTCGACCTCAGGCTCGATCACGCAACGGCCCGCAGGCGGGTCTCCCGGCAACACCGCCCGGGGAAACCGGCCGTGACGGGGATCATGCGACCGGGCCGGCGGTTCGACGCCATCCCCCGGTGCACGACACGCGTTCGCACGACCATCGGCCCCCGCCCGCCCCGGAGGCGCCGCAGGCCCCAGCGCCTCTGCGGACGGTGCCGCACGGCGCCCGGCGAGGTGCCGGCGGATGGCCGCTTCGACGGCGGCGCGCACCTCGGGGCGGCTCACCGCTCCCTCCCTCTCCCTGTGACGGTGACGGCGGCGCCCGCGGCCGCCGGATCGGCCTCGAGACACTCGACCCGGTCGACGATCCCGACTATCGCGGTGTCCGCCGGGGCGGCAGGCCGACGGATGGCGGCCACCGCGGCGCGTCCTTCCTGGACCACCAGCACGTGTTCACCGACCCCGGCCTGAGCGGCGTCGACGGCCAGCAACGGAGCACCGTGCGCCGCACCTCCCGCGTCGAGCGGCTGCACGAGCAGCAGCTTCGCACCAAGCAGCTTCTCGTGCTTCCGGGTCGCGACCACGGTGCCGGTCACTCGGGCGAGCTGCATGGGTCGTGCTCGGACGAGGGATTCAGGTCCACCGTCCAGCAGTCGACGATACCGACGACGTTGGCGTCGGTCGCGACAAGTTCCGGCCGGAAGGGAAACGAAGCCTCGCGGCCGCGTACGAAGAACACCGTCTCACCGGCGCCCGCACCCGCCGAGTCGACCGCCACGAGCGGCCGGCCGGCCTGCGCGCCGGCCGGTGTGAGCGGCTGCAGCACGAGCAACTTCTGGCCGTGCAGGCTGCGATCCTTCATCGTCGAGACGACGGCGCCGATGACGCGGGCCAACTGCATGGGATGTGGACACCTCGCGTCGCTTGCGGGCAGCCCTGTCAGGCCGGCCCCGCGCTCACCTCGATGGAGTCGACGATACCCACGATCGCGGCGTCCACCGGCGTGTCCCGGAGCCCCTCCGCCATCCGGGCGGAGCTGCCGCTGACGACGAGCACCGTCTCCCCCGCGCCTGCGTCGACCGTGTCGACCGCCACCAAGTGGTTGCCGCGCGGCGCACCATCCGGCTCGATGGGCTGCACCAGCAGCAACTTGCTGGCGACGAGCCGCTCGTCCTTTCGCGTCGCTACGACCGTACCGACGATCCTGCCCAGGATCACGGCTTACGCGCCGGCCTTGCCGATGGGAAGGGCATCCTCGAGATTGGCGTGCGGCCTCGGAATCACGTGAACCGACACCAACTCACCAACCCGGCGTGCGGCAGCGGCGCCTGCGTCGGTCGCCGCCTTGACGGCCGCCACGTCGCCCCGCACTATCGCGGTCACGTAGCCGGCTCCGATCTTCTCCCAGCCCACCAGCGTCACCTTGGCCGCCTTGACCATCGCATCGGCCGCTTCGATCATCGCTACGAGCCCCTTGGTCTCGACCAGCCCCAACGCTTCACCCATGGTGTCCTCCGCGCGCGACGGATATCCGCTGCTCGGAGCGAGGCGTATCCGCCTACTCGCGCAGACGGTTGACGGCATCTTCCACGACGGCCGCCAGTTCGCGGTATGTTAAACGAATTTCCGTGTCCCCGTTCGCCGTCTGCCCGGTCCCGGGAGCAGCCGGTGCGTCGTCCACGAGCTGCGCGCCCGGCGCTGACGGCGCCTGCAACGTCTGGCACGCAGGGTCGGCGCCCGCCACGCTCCCGTCGCCACCTTCCGGACAGATCGGGGCGGGAGCGGCGATACCGTAGGTGCCCCGCAACTTCTGCAGGCGGTCGACCTCCTCGCGCGACAGGAGCCGCTCGCGGCCGAGGATGCGGGCCACGACGCTGATGCGCGCGAAGTGCTCTATCGTCTCCATCTTGTAGTAGGCGGGCAGCAGTCCGTCCGCCACCGTGATCGCGCCGTGATTGGCCAGCAGCAGCCCGTCGTGCACCGCGATGTGCCGGTCGACCGCGTCAGCCAGCTCCTGCGTCGACGGGGTGCCGTACTCGGCGATCGGAATGCTGCCCAGCGTCGTGACCACTTCGGCCAGCACGGCACGATCGAGCGGAATGCCGGCCACCGCGAAGCCGGTCGCCACCGGTGGATGGGCATGGACGACGGCTGTCACATCGGCGCGGCGGCGGTACACGGCAAGGTGCATCGGGAGCTCGGAGGACGGGTCCCTCCCGCCGGCCAGCTTGCGCCCCTCGTAGTCGGTCGTCACCAGCATGTCAGGGGTCATGAAGCCCTTCGACACGCCCCTCGGCGTGGTCAGGAGGCGTTCGGCGTCGAGGCGCACGCTGATGTTCCCGTCGTTCGAGGCGACGTAGGCGCGCTGGTGCAGACGGCGGCCGATCTCGACGATGTCGGCGCGCCTGGCTTCTTCGGAGCTCATCCGGATCCGATGGTCTTCAGCTCAGGCGGTCTTCACGAACGACCGCTGGCATTCCTTCGAACAGAAATAGTGCGTCGTTCCGCCGGAGCGGGTACTGAAGGCGCGTGACGGCTCGACGTACGTCCCGCACACCGGATCGCGTACGAGTGCGACCCCGGACCTCGCGCCACCGGAGCGTGGTTCCTGGACGCCGGAAACCACGCTCGCAACGAATCTCCAGATCAGCCGGATGATCAGCACCGCCAACAGCAGACGCAGGATCCATCCCATGGTGGCTCATCCCGGCTCCGGCGATGATACGTCCCACGTGGCTCAGGCGAGTTCGCGCCGCGCGCACGCGGCGATGCCGTCGGCCAGCCGCCGCACGACGTCGAGTTCCGGACCTTCGATCATCACACGCAGCACCGCCTCGGTCCCCGAATAGCGTACCAGCACTCGTCCCCCGCCAGCGAGGCGCATCCGGGCGGCCCGAATGGCATCGCGCAGCGCCGGGATCTCGTCGAGACCGGGTTTGCGCGCCACGCGCACGTTCAGCAGCACCTGAGGACAGATGCGCAGCCCGCTCGCCAGATCCGCCAGCTCGCGACCGCTCTCGGCCACTATCCGCAGCACCGACAGCGCCGTGCCGAGTCCGTCACCGGTCGGCAGCAGGTCGGAAAAGATGATATGCCCCGACTGCTCGCCCCCGAGACCGACGCCGCGCCGCTCCATCTCCGCGCGCACGTGAGCGTCGCCGACCGGACAGCGGTGAAGCGCGATGCCGACCTCGCGCAGCGCGGACTCGAGCCCGAAGTTGCTCATGACGGTCGCCACGACACCGCCGCCAGCCAGCCGACCGGCACGGTGGAGATGGCGGGCCGCCACGAAGAGCACGCCGTCGCCGTCGATGATCCGGCCGCGACTGTCGACCAGTACGACGCGGTCGCCATCGCCGTCGAAGGCGAAACCCAGACGACACCCCTGCTCGACCACCGCCGCCTGCAGCGCCTCGGGATGCGTCGAACCGCAATTGTCGTTGATATTGCGGCCGTCCGGCGCCGCGTGCAGCTCGACGACGGATACGCCCAACCGTTCCAGCACGCGGGAGGCTATCCCGCTGGTTGCGCCGTGCGCGCAGTCGATGGCAATCGGCAGGCCGGCGACCCGGACATCCCCGACGACGCGGACCAGGTGGTCGACGTAGGCGTCGAGCAGATCCGCTCTCTCGAGAGACGGCCCCCGGATGTCAGGCGCCATGCCCGCCGCGCGGATGCCGGCGACCCGCGCCTCGATGTTGCGCTCGAGTTCGGCCGACGCCTTCGCTCCCGTGGAGTGCAGGATCTTGATGCCGTTGTCAGGATACGGGTTGTGGGAAGCCGAAATGGCGACGCCGGCATCGAAGCCATGACGAGCCGCAACGACGGCGACACCCGGCGTCGGCATGATACCGATGTCGACCAGCGACCCGCCGCGCGCCCGCACGCCGGCCGCGAAACACTCCGCCACCCAGGCGCCCGTATCCCGCGTATCGCGTCCGCAGACGATGCGAGGCGGCCCGCCCAACTCCTCGGTCAGGGCTGCGCCGAGGCAGAAGATGGTGTCCGTATCGAGCGGAGGCGTACCCGGTACGCCGCGCACGCCATCGGTGCCGAAGAGGACGCTCGACATGAATTCGGCAGCGTTCAGGAAGGCCACGCCCCCGGCCGCCTGCCGCGGGCGCGAACGCTCAGCGCACGGTGACACGCACCCGCGACGGGTCGATGTGCGTCACGCCAACGCCCGCGCCGGCCACGATGGTGACGGGCAGATTGTAGCGGCCGGGCCGGAACCCCGCAAGGTCGACGAAGGCGCCGACCCCCGCGTCCTCGAGCGCATCGAGGCGGTCGCGCGGACCGCGCACGACGACCGTGATCGAATCCGGCTCGATCGAGGCGGCGCGAGCGCCGCCGTTCACCCGCACCGGCACCGCCCGCAGGATCCGTTCCGCCGGCGCGGGCACGATCTCCACCGTCACCTGTGCCGACCCGGGGGTGCGCAGTCTCACCATGGGATCCGACACGCCGACGGTGACCGTCGTCCGCACGCGGCCCGACGCTCCGTCGATCGACACCGGCTCCGTCAACGCCTCCGTCAGACCGGCGATCCGGCTCTCCGGACCGACCACCTCCACGGTCGCCGGCGTCGCACTGATCCGTCCGACCGCAAAACCGTCCGCCGGCCGCCCCTGGATGTCGGGCACCACGGTCACCATCCGAGGCGCTCCGGCAGGCTCCAACGACACCGCGATGGTCGCGGGGAAGACCTGGGTGGCCTCGACGCCGAACGGGACCCGCACGCGGCCGGCGAACATGTCGAACAGGCGGCGGCCCGGACGCTCCCCGGCCAGATCGATCGACGCAACGACATCGCCCGGCTGCAGGCCGCTCACGATATTGGCGGCGCCACGCACCCGCACGCGGACGCTGTCGGGCAGATCACCCCCTACGTACAGGCGCTCCGGCACGTTCTCGAAGCCGAGCGGCACGTCGATCCCGCGTTCGACGACCGGCTGGCCCGCCACCTGGATCCAGAAGGTCACGGCGAGCGCCAGGGCCAGCAGCTTGAGCGCAAGGTCGCGCACGATCCACTGGCGCAGTATCAAGGGTCGCTCCCGACGGGACGTCCACGGCGCGCCGGACGCACCAGCGCTTCGAGCCTGGCCGCGAGGCGACCGGCGTCGAGATCGCGCTCGATCTGCCCGTCGACCGCCAGGGACACGGCACCGGTCTCTTCGGAGACCACCAGCGCGACAGCGTCCGATTCCTCCGTCAGACCGATGGCCGCGCGGTGGCGCGTGCCCAGTTCCGTGCTCTGGGGGCTGACCGTCAGCGGCAGGAAGCAGGCTGCGGCGGCAAGCCGCTCATCCTGAACGATCACCGCGCCGTCATGCAGCGGTGACTCCGGCTGAAAGATGCTCACGAGCAGATCGTAGGTCACTCGCGAGTCCAGCGGAATGCCGCTGTCGACGTAGTTCCGCAGGCCGATCGCGCGCTCGATGGCGATCAGCGCGCCGACCTTGCGGCTGGCCAGCAGACTGGCCGCCGTGACGACCTCCTCCATGGTCTCGTCCGTCGTCGCACGGCGTGTGAAGTAGCGGAAGGCGGGTGCGCGGCCCAGTCTCGACAGGCCTCGACGTATGTCGGCCTGAAAGAGCACGATGGCGGCGAAGACTATGTAGCCGAACATGTCGCCGATGATCCAGCGTACCGTTCGGAGCGTGGCGAACTCGGAAGCGTAGTAGAGACCGACGAGGAGCACGCCCCCGAAGACCACCTGCGCCGCCCGCGTGTGGCGGATCAGCTTCAGGAGCTCGTAGAACAGGAACGTGACGACGGCGATGTCCAGCACGTCGCGCCAGCCGATGCGAATGCCGAGCATGTCGCCGATGGCATCGAACACGGCTTCAGCTCCGCTCCCCGACCGCGTGCCGAGCCGCGGACTCCGCGCCGGCCGATCGCCCCCTGTCCGCGGCTGCCCGCATCGCATCGGCCACCCGAACGACATCGACATGTGCGTCCACGCGATGCACCCGAACAATGTGCGCGCCGAGCCACACCGCGGCGGCGACGGCGGCCGCCGTCCCCCATTCGCGTTCGCCCGGTCGCCGGTCACCGAGCGCTGCGGTCAGAAACGACTTTCGGGACGGTCCGACCAGGATCGGGCGGTCCAGGCTCCGCAGAGACGGCAGGTCCACGAGCGCCGCGAACGTTGCGTCCGCGCGTTTCGCAAAACCGAGTCCGGGGTCGACCACGACCTGCTGGCGAGGCACCCCTGCCGCAGCCGCGCGGTCGATGATGGTCCGCAGCTCGGCGGCGACCTCCGCGCCGACGTCGCGGTAGACGGCATGCCGGTACATGTGGCGAGAGCCGCCGCGGTTGTGCATGAGCACGAGCGGCGCCCCGGCGCCCGCCGCTACCGCGGCGAGGGCCGGTCCGGAAGCGAGCCCGGAAACGTCGTTTATCACCACTGCACCATGGTCCAGCGCGGCCTGCGCTACCGGCGCCTTGCGGGTATCGACGGAGATGGGAACGTTCACCCGCCCGGCCAGCCGGTCGAGCACCGGCAGGATCCGCCGCATCTCCTCCTGCGCCGACACCGACTCTGCACCGGGCCGGGTCGATTCACCGCCGATATCGAGCAGGTCCGCGCCGTCCGCCTCGAGCGCCAGGGCCCGATCGGCGGCCCGTCCCGGGTCCAGGGACATGCCGCCATCCGCGAACGAGTCCGGCGTCACGTTGACGATCCCCATCACGAGGGTGCGCGCCCCCAGCGCCAGGGTGCGGCCTCCCGGCAGTGCGAGCACGTACGGCGTCCTCCGCGTCATGCTCGATCGGAAGGGAACAACAGCCAGCCGTGGACGCCGCCGGCGCGGACGGGACGGCCGGCAGGATCGGAGTCGCTATCCCTGCGGGACGGCCTTGTCGAGCGAGGGCACCGGCGGCACGATCGGCGCGGGTTCGGCGTCGTCAGTGGACGTCGACACGGTACCGGCAGGCGGCGCCGATCCGGGCGCCGGATCGGGCAGGGGATCCTCTATCGGCAGCCCCTTCGCGAGCCGCGTGACCTGATCGGCGTCGAGCACCTCGCGGATGAGCAACTCCTCGGCGATGCAAAGGAGCTCGTCCTTGTGCGAGTTGAGCAGATCGTGCGCCCGATCGTAGTTGTCCGTCACGATCCGCTTGATCTCCTCGTCGATACGAATCGCCGTGCCTTCGCTGTAGTCCTGCGACTGGGCAAAATCCCGTCCCAGGAACACCTGCTCTTCCTTCTTGCCGTAGGTCAGCGGACCGATCGACTCGCTCATGCCCCACTCGCACACCATCCGTCGCGCCATGTCGGTGGCGCGATCGAGGTCGTTGCCGGCGCCGGTGGTGACGTTGCCGCTGGTCAGCTCCTCAGCGATGCGTCCGCCGAGCAGGATGGCGATCTGATCGTTCAGGTAGTCCCGGGAGTAATTGTGCTTGTCGTCGACCGGAAGCTGCTGGGTGACGCCGAGCGCCATGCCGCGCGGGATGATGGTCACCTTGTGGATCGGGTCGGCGTGCGGCAGGAGCACCGCGAGGAGCGCGTGGCCGCCCTCGTGCACGGCGGTCACCTGCTTCTCGTCGTCGCTGATGATCATCGAGCGCCGTTCCGAACCCATCAGGACCTTGTCCTTGGCAAACTCGAAGTCCTGCATCTGAACGACCTTCTGGTTGTAACGCGCCGCGTTCAGGGCGGCCTCGTTCACCAGGTTGGCCAGATCGGCGCCGGAAAACCCGGACGTTCCGCGGGCGAGCACATGGACGTCGACGTCGTCCGACAGCGGTATCTTGCGCGTGTGAACGCCGAGAATGCCCTCGCGACCCTTGACATCGGGACGGTTGACGACGATGCGCCGGTCGAAGCGGCCGGGACGCAGTAACGCGGGGTCGAGAACATCGGGTCGGTTGGTGGCGGCGACCAGGATGACCCCCTCGTTGGACTCGAACCCGTCCATCTCGACCAGCAACTGATTCAGGGTCTGTTCCCGCTCGTCGTGTCCTCCCCCGAGCCCGGCGCCCCGGTGCCGCCCCACCGCATCGATCTCGTCGATGAAGACGATGCACGGCGCGTTCTTCTTCCCCTGCTCGAACAGATCGCGGACGCGCGAGGCGCCCACGCCGACGAACATCTCGACGAAATCCGAGCCGCTGATGGAGAAGAACGGCACGTTGGCCTCACCGGCGACGGCGCGCGCCAACAGGGTCTTGCCCGTTCCGGGCGGCCCCATCAACAGAACCCCCTTCGGAATCCGCCCGCCCAGCTTCTGGAATTTCTGGGGCTCCTTCAGGAATTCGATGATCTCCTGCAGCTCTTCCTTCGGCTCCTCGACGCCGGCCACATCCTTGAACGTGACCTTTTTCTGCGAGCTCGACGACAGCTTGGCGCGGCTCTTGCCGAACGAGAGCGCCTTGTTGCCCCCGGACTGCACCTGCCGCATGAAGAAAATCCAGAAACCCAGAATCAGCAGGATGGGAGCCCAGGTGTAGAGCAGCGTCGCCCATGGGCTGCCCGCCGCCTCGCGGGCGCTCACCGCGACGTCGCGCTCGACGAGCCGGTTGACCAGCCCTTCGTACTGCGGCGGGGCGAACGAGCGGAACGACTCGCCCGAGGTGGTCGAACCGCTGACCTCGTTGCCGGTGAGCGTGACGCTCTCCACCTGGCCGCTGTCGACCATGCGGATGAACTCGCTGAAGGAGACCGACTCGTCGCGGGCCTGGAAGTCCGTGGAAAAATTCCAGATCAGCACCACGACGACGACGAGCACCATCCAGAAGGCAAAGCTTCTGACGGACGGATTCAACCGGGACCTCCCGTCTTCATAACCTCCAAGGTTATCACGCATTCGTCCGAGTCGACCATTCGCACGCTCTCCGCCACTGCGTATCCCGCCACCCACACAAGCCCGAGCCGGGCATCCACCACCAGCGGAACGGCGCCGCGCTGCCCGCGTGGAACCTTGCGATCGACGAAGAAGTCCTGCAGCTTCTTCCTGCGCCCGCCGAGACCGAGCGGCCGAAACACGTCACCGGGACGCCGGTTCCGCACCGTCAGCGGAGAAGTGAGTCGTCCTGCCGGCAGCGCCGCGACGGCGCCGTGGGCGACAAGCCGGGCCGGCCGTCGGCCGCGACCGGCCCGGATGCACAGTCCGGCCTCGGCAATCTCCACCTCTCCCGGCACCGCGAGCCGGTACTCGTAGCGTGCCGCGCCGGTGTCGGGCGCGGGGCGCCCGTACCGTCGCTCCAGTCGCAGCGCCGTTCCGCGGCGCTCGACCCGGCAGCCGGGAAAATCCGCCGCGACCGGCATCGTCGTGCTGCCCGCCTGCGCCAACCACCGCAGGCGCTCGACATGCTCGAACCCTACCCGCCGTCCGCCCGCCTGCTCCAGGGCATGCCTGGCGACACGGCGCGCGACGGCCGGCGGTTCGGCCGCCAGACGCGCCGCATCCACGTCCAGGCGCCCCTCTGCAGATTGGACGATCCTCTCGCGCGCCGCGTTCGCCGCATCGTCGATCCAATCGTCCTCGCCTCTCACGATCACCGCGCTGCGAGCAAGAACGTCGGTAATCGCAGGCGAGAAATGCTCGGCCAGGAACGGGATCAGCCTGTGTCGCACGCGGTTGCGGAGGATACGCTCATCCTGATTGGTCGGATCCTCACGATGCGGCAGCCCGCACAGGCCGAGATACTCGCGCAGCTCGCTCCGTCGAACGTCGAGCAGTGGGCGCACGACGGCGCCGATACGCGGTCGGATGCCGGCCAGCCCCCCGGGGCCGGCGCCGCGGATCAACCGCAACAGTACCGTTTCCGCCTGATCGTCCCGCGTGTGGGCGGTCGCCACGCGGTCGGCCACTCCCTCCCGCACGAGGCGTTCGAACAACTCGTAGCGAATCCGATGCCCGGCCGCCTCGAGGGAGATCCGCTCTGCGCGGGCCCGCGCCGCCACCGCGACACGCTCGACGATGATCGGGATTCCGAGGGCGCGGGCGAGCTCCCGGCAGAAGGCCTCATCCGCATCGGCCGAGGCGCCCCGCAGGCCGTGGTGCACATGCAACAGGCCGGCGACCGACCAGCGCGCCTCGCCGGCCAGTTCGCACAGCAGCGCCGCGAGCGCCACCGAATCGCCACCGCCGGAGCAGGCGGCCAGGACGCGCGCGCCCGGAGGAACGAGCGCCTGACGCTCGGCGGATTGCACGACGCGCTGCGCCAGCGACGACGCGGTCATGGATTCGGACGGCGCCGGGGAGACACCGGGTGGTGACGCGGCCGCCCTGCCGGCTTGCCGCGCGAAATCGCCGGCGCCGAGTCAGGAGCGAGAGCACGAGTGGTGCCGGTGCAGGGACTTGAACCCCGGACCTAGCGGATATGAGCCGCTTGCTCTAACCATCTGAGCTACACCGGCACGAGATCCCCATATCATACGTCATCCCGGCGCCCGTGCGAAGCGTGCGAATCCGTGCGCCGGGCATCTCGCCGTTCCACCTCCCGGCCAGGACGCCATCGCGGCGGCCGGCTCGCGCGCCGTCCCGGCCGGGCAGCCAGCGGCTACAGAATCAGCATCGCATCGCCGTAGCTGTAGAACCGGTAGCGCCGCTCGACCGCCTCGCGATACGCGGCCAGGATCGCGTCGCGGCCGGCCAGCGCGCACACCAGCAGCAGAAGCGACGAACGGGGCAGGTGGAAGTTGGTCAGCAGGCCGCCCACGACCCGGAAGTCGAAGCCGCCGTATATGTAGAGGTCCGTCTTTCCCGCATCGGGTTCGAGCCGACCGCCGTGGGCGCGGGCGACGGCCTCCAGGGTGCGGGTGGTGGTCGTGCCGACCGCCACTATCCGGCGGTTCTCGTCCAGGGCCCGGTTGACCGCCGCCGCCGTGGATTCCGGCACGGCATACCGCTCGGCCGCGACCCGATGCGCCTCGACCTCGTCCGACCGCACCGGCTCGAAGGTGCCGTAGCCGACGTGCAGGGTGATCGTGTGCCGCTCGACGCCGCGCGCCCGCAGCCGGTCGAGCAGCGCCGGCGTGAAGTGCAGACCGGCGGTCGGGGCCGCCACCGAACCGCGCGCCGCCGCGAAGACGGTCTGGTAGCGTTCGTGATCGACCGGCCGATCGGCCCGCTTGATGTAGGGCGGCAGGGGCACGTGTCCGATGGCGTCGATGGCCCTGTCCACATCCCCGTCGTGCGCCGAGAGCCGGACCGTCCGCCGCCCGTGATGGTGACGGGCGAGCACCTCCAGCTCCAGCCGGTGGCCGCCGGCTTCGAATACCGCCCGCGATCCGATCTTCAGCTTCTGTCCGGGATGGACGAGCGCATCCCAGCGCTCACCCTCCAGCCGCGCCAGCAGCAGACACTCGACGGCGCCGCCGCTCGGCTCGCGGCGGCCGAGCAGCCGCGCCGGCACCACGCGCGTGTCGTTGACGACCAGCACGTCGCCGGGAGCCAGCAGCGTGTCCAGGTCCGCAACGCGATGGTGCGAGCGCGCGCCCGTGGCGCGGTCGAGCCGAAGCAGGCGCGCCGCGTCCCGGACCGGCGCCGCCTCCTGAGCAATCAGATCGGTGGGCAGCTCGTAGTCGAAGTCGGACAGGCGCATGGACGGACCGGGAGCGCCTCAGGTCGCCCAGCGCAGCAGCACGGCGCCCACGGTGAAGCCGGCCCCGACCGAGGCCAGCAGGACCCGGGCCCCCTTCCGCAATCGACCGTCACGCCGCGCGTCGGCCAGCGCAAGGGGAATGGTGGCGGCCGTCGTGTTTCCGTACCGCTCGATGTTGATCACCACCTTGTCGCCGTCGACGCCGAGGTGCTCGGCGGCGCTCATGATGATGCGCCGGTTGGCCTGATGGGAGACGAAGAGGTCGATGTCGCCGGCCGCGAGTCCGTTGGCGTCGAGCACGCGGCGGCAGATCTCGGTCATCTTGCGGACCGCGAACTTGAAGACCGCGGGACCGTCCTGGTGCACGTAGTGGAGTCTGGCGTCCACCGTCTCGCGCGTGGCCGGCCGCAGGCTGCCCCCGGCGGGCATGCACAGAGCCGGTCCGCCGCTGCCGTCGATCTCGTGCGCGAAGTCGATGATCCCCGGCTCGTCGTCGTCGGCCGCAGACACCACCACCGCGCCGGCGCCGTCGCCGAACAGCACGCACGTCGCACGATCCTGGAAGTCGATGATCGACGACATCACGTCGGCGCCGATGACGAGCGCATGGTCGTGCGCCCCGCTGGCCACCATCTGCGCGCCCGTCGTCAGCGCGAACGTGAAGCCCGAGCAGGCGGCGCCGAGATCGAAGCCCCAGGCGTTGGTGGCGCCGATCTTGTGCTGTACGAGGCAGGCCGTGCTCGGAAACAACATGTCGGGCGTCGTCGTGGCGACCACGATGAACCCGACCTGCTCGGGGGCCACCCCCGCCTCCACCAGCGCCGCGATCGCGGCCTCCCGGCCCAGATCCGACGACGCCACCCCCTCGTCGACGACGTGGCGCTCGCGGATGCCGGTGCGCTTGAGAATCCACGCGTCGGTCGTATCCACCAGCTTCTCGAGGTCGGCGTTCGTCAACAGGCGCGGCGGCACGTACGTGCCGAGCGACGTGACCTTGACCCGCCGCCGCGCGCCGTTCCCCTCGAATCGCCCACCAGTTCCGTTCGCCACTCGCTCTTCGTCCTTGTCTCCGGCAGCGCTGCCGGTCGTGCCTGACCGCGCCCGGCTAGAGCAGGCGCGGGTGCCGCTCGGGGCTCGGAAGCCCGAAGTAGTCGTAGGCGCGGGCGGTCGCCACGCGCCCGCGCGGCGTCCGGTCCAGAAACCCGGCCTGAATCAGGTACGGCTCGTAGATGTCCTCGATCGCGTCCTTCTCTTCGCTGATGGCGGCCGCGAGGCTGTTGAGCCCCACCGGGCCGCCGCCGAACTTGTCGATGATCGTGTGCAGCAACCGACGGTCCGCCTCGTCGAAGCCCTGCTCGTCCACTTCCAGCAACGCGAGCCCCCGGCGGGCGACATCGACGGTGATGGCGCCGTCGGCCCGCACCTCCGCGTAGTCACGCACCCGCCGCAGCAGCCGGTTGGCGACGCGCGGCGTCCCGCGCGAGCGGCGCGCGACCTCGACGGTCGCCGCGGCGTCAATCGGGACGCCGAGAATGCGGGCCGATCGGGTCACGATCTCCACCAGGTCGCGCTCGGTGTAGAAGTCGAGGCGGTGCACGATGCCGAACCGGGCCCGCAACGGAGACGTCAGCAGCCCGGCCCGGGTCGTGGCGCCGATCAACGTGAAGCGTTGCAGGGGAACCTTGACGGAACGCGCGCTCGGACCCTGTCCGATGACGATGTCGAGCTCGTAGTCCTCCATCGCCGGATAGAGGATCTCCTCGATGGCCGGGCTCATGCGGTGGATCTCGTCGATGAACAGCACCTCCCGCACCTTCAGGTTCGTGAGGATCGCGGCCAGGTCCCCCGGTTTCTCCAGCACCGGACCGGCGGTGCTGCGCACCGCCACGTCGAGCTCGTTGCCGATGACGTGGGCCAGGGTCGTCTTGCCGAGTCCGGGCGGACCGTACAGCAGCACGTGGTCGAGCGCCTCGTCCCGCCGGCGCGTCGCCGTGATGGCGACGGTGAGGTTCTCGCGCACACGATCCTGGCCGATGTAGTCGTCGAGGGCGCGCGGGCGCAGCCCCGCTTCGTACTGGGCGTCGTCGTCAGCCCGGACCGTGCTGAGAACGTGCTCGGTTGCCGCCACCGCCCGAACATTCTACGCGCCGGGTGCCGGCGCTGCCCGGACGGCAGGGGACGGCTTCCTCATCCCGCCAGCTCCCGGAGCGCCTGTCGGAGCGTCGCCTCGAAGTCGCCGGCGTTGCGCTTCAGCGCCGTGCCCACGGCCCGTTCCACGGGCGGCCGCTGGTAGCCGAGGTTGAGGAGGGCCGAGATGACATCGCCCCGCAGGTCGCCGGCGCCGACCTCCGCCGCCGCGTCGGTCTCGTCGGCCGCGGCGGCGGCCGCCAGTTTGTCCTTCAACTCCAGCGCGATCCGTTCGGCCGTCTTCCTTCCGACCCCCGGGATGCCCGTGAGCCGTGCGACGTCGGCCGTCCGGATGGCCTGGACCAGCCTCGGAGGCTCGATCCCGGACAGGACCGCGAGGGCGAGGCGCGGCCCGACACCGCCGATGCCGATCAGCCGTTCGAAGAGGTCGAGCTCCAGGCGGGTCAGGAACCCGAAGAGCTGGAGCGCCTCCTCGCGGACGTGGGTATGGATGCGCAACGACACGTCCGCCCCGCGCTCGCCGACCGCGTAGTAGGTGGAAAGCGGGATGTGGACCTCGTAGCCGACGCCGCCGACATCGACGACAATCCGGCCCGGCTGCTTCCCGGCGAGCGTTCCACGGAGCGCGGCAATCATCGTTCCGACCGTCAGCCGACGGCGTCCGGGGGCCGGTACTGCCGCCACGAGCGCGGTGCTCCGGGGGGTCTGGACGCCTGCCGGTCGTCCGTGTGCGGCCGCATCGAGTGGGCGTGGCACACGGCCACGGCCAGCGCATCGGTCACATCCAGGCGGGAGGGCGGCGGATCCAGCCCCAGCAGCAGGCTCACCATCTGCTGGACCTGCCGCTTCTCGGCGCGGCCGTAGCCGACCACCGCGCGCTTCACCTCGGTCGGCGCGTACTCGACCACCGGCACTCCGGCCTCGGCGGCGGCGAGCATGATGACACCGCGCACATGGCCCAGTTTCAGCGCGCTGCGCGCGTTGCGGGCGTGGAAGAGATCCTCGATGGCGACCGTCCCGGGCCGGTGCTCGGCGAGCAGTGCGGTCAGACCGTCGTGGATGGCGCGCAGCCGTTCGGGAAAGGCGCTGCGGACCGGCGGGCTCAGCGCTCCGCAGGCGAGGATGCGATGACGGCCGCCCGCCGTGTCGATACAGCCGTATCCCGTGTGGACGGAGCCGGGATCGACCCCGAAGATTCTCACGCGAGGGAGGCCTCTATCTCCCTGGCTTCGATGTCGAAGTTCGACCACACGTGCTGGACGTCGTCCTGATCCTCGAGCACGTCCATCAGCTTGATCATCTGCTGGGCGGCCTTGCCCTCCACCTTGACCAGATTCTGCGGCAGCATCGCGATCTGGGCGGAGATCGGGGTGACGCCGGCGGCCGCAACCGCTTCCCGCACGGCCTCGAAGGCATCCGGACTGCTGATGATCTCCCAGTTGTCGCCGTCGTCCCGGAAATCGTCGGCCCCGGCGTCGATCGCCGCCGTCATCAGGGTCTCCTCGTCGATGCTGCCCTGCTCCACGACGATGTGGCCGTGCTTCTCGAACATCCACGCCACCGAGTTGGTGGTGCCGAGGTTGCCGTTGTGCTTCGACAGCAGGTGGCGGATCTCGCCGACGGCGCGGTTCGTGTTGTCGGTCAGGCACTCGATGAGGAGGGCGGCGCCGCCCGGACCGTACGCCTCGTAGGTGACCTCTTCATACGAGACGCCCGGTTCCTCCCCGGTTCCGCGCCGGATGGCGCGCTTGATGTTTTCGGCCGGCATGTTGGCCGCCTTGGCGTCGGCGATCACGGTGCGCAGGCGGGGGTTCATCGTCGGATCGCCGCCGCCGTCACGCGCGGCCACCGTCAGCTCCTTGATGATGCGGGTGAAGCGCTTGCCGCGCCGCGCATCCGCCACGCCCTTCTTGTGCTTGATCGAAGCCCACTTGGAATGCCCGGACATGCCGGCATTATCGCACGGCGGGCAAGTCTTCCGGGGCCGCAGAGCGCATGCGCCGCGCACCCCACGCGCGATCCTGCCTGCCCCGCTATGATGGTTTCATGAACGAGAACGACGGATTCCCGTGGTCGGCGCGCGGCGGTGACGGCGCCGGCGAGACGCCGCCGGCCGAGGCGGTGCGCTACCGCCGCCGGCACCAGGGCGAGGACCCGTTCCCCGGATGCCGCACCGTGCGCCTGCGGCGCGATGCGCTCGAGGACTTCGAGGGGCGGCTGGAGTACTGGGAGGCGCGGACCGAGACGGCGCGGGTGGCCGAGCCGACGGGCGGCGCGCACGAGGCGCCGACGCGGCTGCTCCCGCTGCTGGTGGGACGCATGGCCGAGGTGCGGGGGTCGTCGATCTGCCATCTGGGGTCGGTGGACCTGCTGGAGCGGGACGCCGCCGGCGCGCCGGTGCGGATGATGCAGGCCGACGAGACGGTGTTCCTGCACCCGAGCCGCTGGTCGCGTCCATCCGGGTCGCTGGTCGTGGGGCAGGATGCGCTGCCGGACGTGACGCTGGAGGTGGACTACACGACGGACGCCCGTCCGGGGAAGCTTCAGGCGCAGGGTCGCACCGAGGAGCGGGCGCGGATGGTGCGCGAAGTGGTGCGGGCCCGGGGCATCCCTGTGCCGGACACGTTCCCCGGTCCGGCCGACGCCGGCGTACCGTCGGAGCAGGTGATGGCGGCGGCAATGGCGTGCACCGACGAGGCGGACTTCCGGCGGCGTCTGCGCTGAGTCCGCGTCGGCGGGTGATCGGCCCGGAGGGGTGATCGCCGATCACACGAAGGGCAGTCGCGGACGGGCTGTCAAGGAAATCATGCCGGACGACTCGTCTGTCGCTCCCTCCTCGCGCAATCCCCTCAGCACCTTGTTCAGGTGCCTGGAAAGCCACGGTTCCTGGCGGAGTGCATTTTTCAGTTCGTCTTTCGTACGGGATCGGTCCGGCGATCTTCGCAGGCGTTCGAGTACCCATTCCCGTAACGGGGTCAGGTCCGGTTCGGGCGTGATGAGCAAGGGCTGTTTCGGATCGTCGCATTGCCGAACCTCGAAACCGACGCCGGAGGCGACCCGCCACATGCATTCCTTCATGAGATCGCGTCCTGCGTCGTGATTCGTCAGGTGCAGCAGCACGTATCGCGTCGCCTTGCCTCCTGCGACCATGCGGAAGTATGTAGGCCACCTGGCCCCGATGGACTCCGCAAGCAGGTGCATGACCCGGTCGATGCGTTCGTCCGGCTCGCCGTCGATGGTGCGCCAGGCGTCATTCCCGAAGATGTCGTCGAGTGCGGCCGCCAGACCGTGCTCCGCGGGTTGTTGCTGGCTGACGGCCATGTCGAGTTCCCGCCAGATCACGTTCACGAACAGTTCAACCCGTCCGGCCTTCATCAGATCTGCGAGTACGCCGGCGCGATGCGCTCTCCGTTCTCACGCAGGCGATCAACGGCGTCCGACAGTATCTCGTAAGCGTTGCCCACCCTCGTATCCACGTGCACACCTGGAGGGCAAGCATTCCGCCGGCGCAACTCCGTTCGCAGATGCTCCAGATTGGCGGGATCGCGTTCGATGAAGAAGAACCGCACCTCGGACTTCTGAAGCAGTTCGTCGCGATACGTGTGGCTCAACAGAGTGTCGAGGGCCACGAGCGGGGAGCCGGACTCACCCGACGAATGGCGTCCACGGCCCGCGTGCGTGTCTACGTACAGCACCCGTCCGGCCCATGTCCCGAGCTTCGGGAGCCAGCCTTCGAGATAGCGCCTGACGAGGGCGTGTTTCGCGTGCTGGAACGGGCCGTACTCCTGCCAGTAGGCAGGGCTTGGATCCACGAAGTTGGATGGACTCAAAGCGACTCCTGCAACCAGTTGGTGCGATTACCCGGCGGCGGCGTCACCGGGAAGGCGTCGTGGGTACGGCCGTTGAGCGTGCGCCCGGTCGCGTGCTTGCGCACGCCGCCCCACTGCTTGAAGAAGAACGGCACCTGCTGGTCCCGGCACTGACGCTCGAGGTCGATGACCCAGTCGGCGCGCATCGGTCGTGCGCGCGGACCGCTCTCGCCGCCGACGATGACCCAGTGGATTCCCGTGAGATCGATGACGCCGAGGTCTTCAAGGAGCGGCTCCATGGACACGAAGCGGACGGTGGCTGGTATCCGGCGCAGCGCCTCCAGACGCGGGAGGCCGTGGCGCCGGTTCTCGACGCTCACACCGAACCACACATTGGGGAGCGCACCCATCCAGCGCAGGTGGCCGGTGAGCAGGGCGTGCATGCGCAGGTCGCGCTTGGTCAGCACCTGGAACGTATGCCAGTCCGCCTGCTGCATCACCCGGCCAACGGCCGCGATGTAGTCGTTCGGCACGTCCGTGTGAAAGAGGTCACTCATCGAGTTCACGAAGATTCGACGTGGGCGCCGCCACGTGAGCGGTCGATGCAGCATCTCCCGCGCGAGCCGCAGGTCGAAACCACGTTCGAAGGGGTGGCCAGGAACGTCCCGGAAGCGTTCAGCGAACCGCTCCGCGTAGCATTGTGCGCAACCGGGACTGACCTTCGCGCAGCCGCGGACCGGATTCCACGTGGCGTCGGTCCACTCGATCCGTGATCCGTCACCCATGAAGCGAAAACAACACGAAAATGGAAGCCGGTCAACGCAGGGAGCCGAAATCGACGGTCTCTGCCGGCCTTGCTCTATCATCAGCCGGCGCTCGTCGCTTGCGAACCGGCGCGTCACCGACGACAACCGAGACGCATGCCCACCAACAGCGAACGGTCCTTCAACGAGGCGCTCGCCCGCGTCCTGTGGACGAAGCACCCGGAGTGGCGCCGGGACCTGACGGCCGAGCAGCACCGCGCCGTCAAGGGGCGCGGGATGCCCGACCTGATCCTGCGCCGCCCGCTCGGCGCGCCGGTGGTCGTCGAGACGGAGTACCGGCCGGCGCGCACGGTGGAGCAGGACGCCATCGGACGGCTCGGCAGCGAGCTGGCGGATTCGGGCGACGCCATCGAGCAGTGCCTCGCGCTGCGGGCGCCGGATGCACTGCAGCGGGTTCCGCAGGCGCGGCTGGAGACAGCCGCCGCGAAGGCCGTCTACGAGTACTGTCTGTTCTCCCACGCCGACGGCGGCCCGGTCCGTTGGCCTGCCGCCGGCTGGATCCGCGGAACGATCGACGATCTGGCGGCCCTCCTCGAGAACGCCTCCGTCTCCGAGCGCGTCGTCGCGCGCAGCCTGGACACGCTGGAGGACGGCATCCGCGAGGCCGCCGAGCGGTTGCGCAGCGCCGCTGCGGGTCTCCCGGACGTGAACGCCCGCATCGCCGGCACGCTGCGGCAGGAGGATGGCGAGCAGACATCGCGCATGGCGATGGCCATCGTCGCCAATGCGCTCACGTTCCAGTCGATGCTCGCCGGCGTCCACGGCGTGCGGACGCTCGACGACCTGCGCGAGCAGGGCGCGCTGCCCAAGGCGCCGGTGCTGCGGGAGTGGGAGCGCATCCTGCAGATCAACTACTGGCCGATCTTCCATGTCGCCCGCGAGGTGCTCGTCCCCGTTCCCGACGGCATCGCCGCCCGCCTCCTCGACCGGCTGGCGAACGTGGCCAGCGCGCTGGAGGCGCACGGCGTGACGCGCTCGCACGACCTCTACGGGCGAACCTTCCAGCGGCTGATCAGCGACCGGCGACGCATCTGACCATCTCGATGCTGTCGAGCGTGCACCCGACCACGCCGTTCGAGGCCACGCAGGTGCACCTGCTGCCCTACGGCCGGCAGGAGGACGCAAAGGCGGCGTTCGCCCTCGGCGCGCTGGACCTCATCCGCAGTCAGCACGGCACGGGGCTGTTCGAGAACACCGGCATCGAGGTCCACCGCGGCACCGGCGCCGCGACCGGCGTCGGCCGCGCGGGGGAAGGCTGGAGCGAGACGTTCCTGCTGGAGCACCGCTCGATGGATCTGGTGATCATGAACCCGCCGTTCACGCGCCCCACCAACCACGAGGCGACCGCCGTGCCGGTGCCGTCATTCGCCGGTCTGGGCAACGACGTCGACGAGCAGGCCGCCATGTCGGGACTGCTCAGGGAGATCCGCCACGAAATCGACGAACCGGCAGGGCACGGCAACGCCGGGCTCGCGTCGAACTTCCTCGATCTGGCGCACGCGAAGGTCCGACCGGGCGGCGTGCTGGCGCTGGTGATGCCGCTCAGCCTGTTGCAGGGCGCTGCTGCGCGCGCACTACGAGCGGACGACGGTCATCGGGCTGGCGGCTCCCGGCCGTGACGACGCCAGGTCGTTCTCGGCCGACACGGGGATGGGCGAGGTGCTGGTGGTGGCCCGCCGCCGTCGGCGGGCGGCGCGGCAGGCGAAGACGGAGGCCCCGGTCACCTTCGTCGCGCTGCGCCGGCGTCCGGCGGCGGCGGTGGAGGCGGCGGCCGTCGCTGCGGCCATCCGCGCCGCGGCGGCGCGCGGCCGGACGCGGATCATGCTCGGGGAGGACCTGTGCGGCGTCCTCGCGCAGGGACCTGGGACGACGGCAAGTGCGCCTCCATCGTGCATCCGGAACTGGTCGATGCCGTACAGGGGCTGCTGGCGGGGGAGACCGCCGGTGCGCTGAAATTGCCGCGCGCGAAGGAGGCGCACGCGGTTCCGGTCACGGCGTTGGGCGAGCTGGGCGCACGCGGGTTGCTGCACCGAGACATCAGCGGCATCGAGAAGAAGCGCACACGAAAGTGGGGCGATGACGAACATGACGGCGCCAACGATGATGAAGATCGTGGTGGGAATATCTTCCGTGGCCCGTTCGACATCGTCACGTTGAGCACCGAGACGCCGACGTATCCGGCGCTTTGGGGACACGAGGCCGACCGCGAGCGGTTTCTGGTCGTGCAGCCGGACCGCGAAGGCCGGGTCCGCGAGCGGTGCGCGGAGAAGGCCGACGCCGTGTGGGAAACAGCCACGCGGCTCCACTTCACGCTCGACTTCCGCCTCAACTCCCAGAGCCTCGCCGCCTGCCTGACGCCGATGTCCGCGCTCGGCGGCCGGGCGTGGCCGAACTTCCTGCTGCGTGACCGCCGCGACGAGACGGCCACCGTTCTCTGGGCCAACACGACGCTCGGGCTCATCCTCTTCTGGTGGGCCGGCACCACGCAGCAGGCCGGACGCAGCAACCTGACCATCAGCCGCCTGCCGGACCTGCGGACGCTCGACGCCCGCGCGCTGTCCGACGAGCAGCACGCCCGTGCGCAGGGCATCTTCGACGCCTTCCGGGATCGCCCGTTCCTGCCGGCCAACGAGGCGTGGCGCGACCCGACGCGGCAGGACCTGGACGAGGCGGTGCTGGTCGATCTGCTGGATCTGCCGGGGACGGTACTCGAACCGCTCGCGCTGCTCCGCCGGCAGTGGTGCAGCGAACCCACCGTGCACGGCGGCAAGGCGACGCGACCGGAAGGATTCGAGACATGATCCGCGCCTTCCTGCGCCTCGACGCTCCGAACACCTCGCGGATGCCGCGCCGGCGCCGGCGTCATCTCCGCCGCGCGATCACAATCCAGGCATCGGCCCCCGGCGCCCACGCCGTCCCGCGGTAGTCGCCGAGCACGGCGTCGATGGAGAACCCGGCGCGCTCCAGCGCCGCGTCCGCCTGTCGGACGGTCAGCGCGCGGAAGGCGAGCGAGCTGCGGTGCACCGTGCGGCGGCTGCCGCGCCATTCGACGAACTCCTGGTCGAAGATGGTCAGGCCCGCCGAGGGCGCCTGCCGGACGGACTCGATCAGAGTGACCCGGCGGCCCGCGCCCGGCGACCCGCGCAGCGTGGCCCGCCGGTCGTACTCGCCCCAGCCCGACAGATCCGGCCCCAGGTCGGCGCCGAGGATCCCGCCGCGCGGCAGGACGCCGGCGGCGGCGGTGAGCGTGGCCGCGAGGTCCTCGTCGGAGAGCAGCGACTGCAGCATGCCGTAGGGCGCCATCACCAGCCGGCAGCCCCAGCGCCGCGCGAAGGGCAGGGCGCGGATGTCGCCGCGCACGATCGCGGCCCGCTTCGTCAGCCGCGCCCGGCGCAGGCGCGCCGCGAGCCGGCGGAGCATCGGCGCCGAGCGGTCGATTCCCACGAAGCGCGGCGCGACGCGCGCCACCGGCACCGACAGGCGGCCGGTCCCGCAGCCGAGCTCGAGGACCGCACCGTCGGCGCGGCGGGCCAGGTCCGTCCAGAAGCGAACGTCGCGGCGGCCGATGGTGTGCGTGTTCTCCCAGTCGTAGAACGGGGCGTAGGCGTCCCATCCCCGCCAGCCGGCGGCGCTGTCGTCGGAGGTCATCATCGCGCGCAGCGTGGAAGCGCCCCTGGGCGGTCGTGCACGGACGGCGGGCGGGCGCCGGCGAACGGCGGGTGAATGCAGGACACCGGCAGTAAGATTAGGGGAACGAGGGCAGCTCGTGCGCCGCACCCCGACGCTGAGCGCGCTGAGCGCGCGCCCGAAGCAGCCCTGCGCCGGCGGTACCTGCGCGGCCATGTGTCGGGCGTCGGCATGGCGGCGCGCGCGACCGCGGCCCGCCGGCCACCGGAACGACCTGCGGAGGTTCTGCGGCCCGGACAGCAGGCGCCGGGCGCCACGGGAGACGGACGATGGCGGCGCGCGCGCCCGCGGGCCGCCGGCCCACCGGAACGACCTGCGGAGGTTCTGCGGCCCGGACAGCAGGCGCCGGGCGCCACGGGAGACGGACGATGGTGTTGCTGGTTCGCAATCGCGTGCAGGACGTGGAGCGCTGGAAGCGCGTCTTCGACGCCCAGGCGGCGGATGGCGCCGCCGCGGGGCTGACGGTGCTGCACGTCTGGCGCTCGGTGGACCGGGACGACGAGGTGTTCTTCCTGCTGGACGTCGCGGATCGGGCGCGGGCCGAGGCGTACATGGCCTCGCCCGAGGCGGCGGCGGTGGGCGTGGAGGCCGGCGCCATCGACGGCGAGGTCCATTTCCTCGACGCCCTGCCGGTGTCCGGCGCCTGACGCGCCGGTGGCGCGCCGGGTCACGCGCGGCTCCGGGTCGTCGAGAGCGGGCGTCATCCACGAACGACCTGGACTATCCTGTGGAGGAACCGCCGGCGGGAAGTTCGCCGAGGCCCAGGTTCCACGCGACCACGCCGACGCGAGCCACGAGGCCGGCCGCCCGGCTACGCGACGTAGAGCGATCTTCAGGCCGGTCTGGCCGATGTGCGAGCCGACATCGTCGCGATGGGGAACCGTGCCAGCCAGGATGCGATTCTTCTTCGGCGTCGGCGCCAGTTGATCCCGGCCGGACGGCCGGAGAGGGAGGCCCCCGTGATGCGGACGTCGCTGATCTCGTCGCTCGTCGTGCTGGCCGCGGCCGGCGCCGCCTTCGCCCAGGAATCGACGTCCGGGGGACCCTGGCAGACCTACGACACGTCGAACGGCGAGTGGCGCAGCTACGCCGGCGACATCGCCGGCACCAAGTACTCGCCGCTCGACCAGATCGACGCCGGCAACTTCAGCGACCTGGAGATCGCCTGGGAGTGGACGTCGATCGACAACTTCGTCAGCCGTTCCACCCCGCACGGCGGCGAGTGGTCCGCCCCGCTCGACGTGATCGTCGATACCCTGGTCGCCGAGACCCCGAACCTGTACCGCAGCAGCCAGCCGCCCAACCCGTCGCGCCTGCAGGTGACCCCGCTGATGGTGGACGGCGTGCTCTACTTCAACACGCCGCTGTCGCAGGGCGTGGCGGTCGACGCCACGACCGGCGAGACCCTCTGGATCTTCAACCCCAAGAGCTACGAGGAGGGAACCCCCTCGATGAGCGGCCCCTGGACCCAGCGCGGCGTCGCCTACTGGACGGACGGCGCCGGCGACGAGCGCATCTTCTGGGGCACGGGCAACGGCTACGTCGTCTGCGTCCGGGCGCAGACCGGACAGCCCTGCCCCGACTTCGGTCCGAACGGCAGCGGCATGGTGGACGCGATGGTCGGCATCCCGCGCGTCGAGCGCGAGGCGCGCGACTACCTCAACGCCCTGCTCTACTCGATCAATTCGCCGCCCATCGTGGTCCGTGACAAGGTGATCCACGGCTCGCAGATCGCCGACCGGCGCATCACCAGGGAGGCGCCCCCCGGCTGGGTGCGGGCCTGGGACGTGCGCACGGGCGAGCACGCGTGGGACTTCCATACCGTGCCCGACAGCGCCGACGAGTTCGGCGTCGACACCTGGCTGAACGACTCGTGGCGCTACTCGGGCAACGCCAACGTGTGGTCGATGCTGGCCGGGGACAACGAGCTGGGCTACGTGTATCTCCCGACCGGCACCACCACGAACGACTACTACGGCGCCGACCGGCCCGGCGACAACCTGTTCTCGGAGTCGATCATCGCCGTCGACGTCGAGACCGGCCAGCGGATGTGGCACTTCCAGGCGGTGCACCACGGGCTGTGGGACTACGACTTCCCGACGCATCCGAACCTGGTCGATGTGGTGGTCGACGGGCGGCCGATCAAGGCGCTGGTGCAGGTCAGCAAGCAGGCCTTCGTGTACGCCTTCGACCGCGTGACCGGCGAGCCCATCTGGCCCATCGAGGAGCGTCCGGTGCCGCAGGCGACCAACATGCCGGGCGAGATCCCGTCGCCGACGCAGCCCTTTCCGACGAAGCCGGCCCCGTTCGACTACCAGGGGGTGACCATCGATGACCTCGTGGACTTCACGCCGGAGCTGCGGCAGATGGCCATCGAGGTGGTCAGCAACTACCGGATCGGACCGCTGTTCACGCCGCCCGGGCGCCCCGTCGCCGGCGGCGCGCAGGGCACCCTGATGCGCCCGCCCGACTTCGGCGCGGCCGGCTGGGCCGGCGCGGCGGTGGACCCGGAAACCGGGATGCTCTACATCCCGTCGCGCAACATCGCCGTCGCCATCCCGCTCTACACGCCGGACCCGGCCCTGGGCGCCACCATGCGCTACACCCACGGGGCGCCGGAGGAACAGCGGCTGCGCCAGATCCGGCAGGGGCAGTCCTACCAGGCGCGGATGCCGCAGGGCCTGCCGCTGCTCAAGCCGCCCTACTCGCGGATGACCGCCATCGACATGAACACCGGCGACCACGTCTGGATGGCGCCGCTCGGCAACGGCGACCGCATCCGCAACCACCCCCGGCTGCGGCACCTGAACCTGCCGCCGCTCGGCGACGGCGCCATCGGCGGGCCGCTGCTGACGAAGACCCTGCTCATCAGCATGGTGCCCACCGCCGCCAGCACGGGGGGACCGGCACTCGTCGCCTGGGACAAGCGGACCGGCGCGATCCGCGGCGCGGTCGACCTGCCCGCCGGCGCGGTGGGCACGCCGATGACCTACCTGGCCGACGGCCGGCAGTACATCGCGGTCGCCATCGGCGGCGGCCCGCGGATCGTCGCCTATGCGCTGCCGGCCGACTGAGGCCGGATGAACGCCGCCCCCGGACCGAGGCCCGGATGAACGTCACGCGGCTGCGCCTCGCGAACTTCAAGCGCTTCACCGACCTGACGATCGACCTGTCGTCGTGCGCCGGCGCGCCGAAACTGGTGCTGCTCGTCGGCGCCAACGGCAGCGGCCGGTCTTCGGTGTTCGACGCGTTCGAGTACCTGTCGGCGCCGTACAAGGAGGCGTGGTCGGGAACCCGGCGCGTGGACTCCCCGCAGGCCGACCGGGGCGACGGCGGCGCCGGGGCGGCAACCAGCGGGGCGGCGCAGGACCGGCTCACCGAAACGGTCCGCGACGACCCGCGGACCTCGGACATCCACCGGCTCGCCGGCGGCGGCGGGATGGACGCCGGCCTCGACATCCCGTCCGACCTCGCCGGGTACCTGAAGAAGGACCGCGGGACGGACATGTCGGTCACCTGCACGTTCGGAGGCGGCTTCGCGCTCCGCCGATCGAACGGTTCGCCGGCGACGACCTCGCCGCCGCAGTGGAACCCAGGCCCGGCGTTCTACGGCCGGAGCTCGCTGCGGACGATCCCGAACTGCGCACGCCCGGCGACGCCGCCGGACACCTCGCGGCGGATCGGGATCGCCCGCGGCGCTACATCGATCGCGATACGCGGTTCGAGACGGACGTCTTCGACATCTCGCAACGCATCCAGGACGCGATCTGGGACTCGCAGTTCGATGCGGACCGGATTCGGGCCTCGTTCGTCGATCCGCTCAACGAGGCGCTCGCGCGTGTCTTCGCCAACGGTGCTCCGACCCGACTGCAACTGACCCGCTTGAGCCCGGGCCGCCCCCCGGACATCCGCTTCCGCAAGGGCGTGTCCGAGATCCATTACGACCTGCTGAGCAGCGGCGAGAAGGAGGTGTTCAACGTCCTGCTCGACCTGTTCGTCCGCCGCAGGCATTTCTCGAACGCCATCTGGTTCATCGACGAACTCGACGTCCACCTGCACACGCGTCTCCAGCACGCACTGATCCGGGAGGTCGTCGAGCGCTGGATCCCGGACTACTCGCAGCTCTGGACGGCCAGCCACTCGCTCGGCTTCATCGACTACGCCAGCGAAGCCGAGGACGCCGTCCTCGTCGACTTCGACGACCTCGACTTCGACCGCCCGCAGGTGCTGACCCCCGCGACGAAGTCACCGGAGGTCTTCGAGATCGCGGTGCCCCGCGACTCCGCGCTGCGCGTGTTCCCGAACAAGACGCTCGTGCTCTGCGAGAACACGGACGCGCTGCTCTGCAACGGCATCGACCTGCCGGACCTGTTGTTCGTCGGCGCGCGCGACAAGAACGCGGTCGGCGTGCAGACCGGGAGCAGTCCGGAGTTCCGCGGGCTGATCGACAGGGACTTCCTCGGTGCGGAGGAAATCGAGGAACTGCGCCGCGAACAGCCGAATCTCTTCGTGCTCCGCTACTATTGCATCGAGAACTACCTCTACCATCCGCGGAACCTGACCGAGGCGTCGCCGCCCGGGTTCGACGTCGCGCAGTACCGGCGGCTGCTCCGGGAACGCATGAGGGCGGTCCGCGACCGCCTGCTGATGCACCTGGAGCGGAACCGGAACAGTTACGAGGCTAGCGCTCAATCACAGTTGACACAGGCCGTGGCTCAGTGTAAAAGGTTTCTGTGCGTGTTGGCCTGCGGATGTTGCAGCCGGAGACGGTGGGCTGGCTGCGGCAGGAGTTGGTTCGGGGGTCGTTGTCGCGTGCGGCGCTGAGCCGTGGTCTTTGCGAACGCGACGGGTGGCGCAACGCGCGTGGGTCGCTGTGCTCGGCGTCGGCGCGGAAGGCTTTGCCTGGCTTGGCGGCGGAGCTGGGCCTGCCTCTGCCGTCGGCGCAGCCGGGTCCGCCGGTGGGTTGTGTGGTCGGGGTCGGGTCTGAGATTTCGCTGACCGAGTTTGCGGGCAGCCTGTCGTCGTTGGGGGAGGTTCACCTGCGGTTGGCGGAGACGGCGCTTGCGCGTCAGCGGTGTTGTGCACTTCTGGCGGCTGCGCATCCTTTGGGCCGTTGTCGGGCTCCGGGCTGCCGGGTGACGTATCTGGTGGATTCTTCGGCGGGCGCGTTGGGTGTTTTGAGCTTTGTGTCGGCTCCGCTTCGTCTGGGTCCTCGGGACGCGCATCTGGGCTGGGACGCTCGGACGCGGGGGGCACGGATTGGTCAGGTGGTATTGAACGACCGATTCCTGCTGCTTCCCGGGGTTCGTGTTCCGCACTTGGCGTCGCAGGTTCTGGGCCGTGCGGTGGGTCGTTTGGCGTCGGACTGGGCATTGTGTCACGGGGTTCGTCCGGTTCTGGTGGAGACGTGCGTGGCGTCGTCTCGTCGTGGCACGAGCTATCGGGCGTCGGGCTGGCGGTGTGTGGGCCGTACGGCGGGTCGTCCTCCGGGGTCATCGGTTTCTGTGGAGCCGAAGGATGTCTGGCTTCGGGGCCTGGCCCCGGACTGGGCGGAGACGCTGCGTCGGGCTGCGCCCAGGGAGTTGGGTTCGTTTCCGGGGTTGGGGGAGGAGGCTGCGGGCGCCGGCAGTTGGTCTCGGTGCGAGTATTCGCGTTCGGACCTGGCCGACGGTCGGCTGCGTCGTCGTCTGGCGCAGATGGGTGCGGCCTGGGAGCAACATCCTGGTGCGCCTCTGCCGGCGGTGTTTGCCGGCAGCGCCGAGCAACAGGCGGCCTACCGTTTCCTGCACAATGGAGCGGTGAGTAGCGCGGACATTCTGCAACCGCATCGGGAGGCGCTGGTCGAGCGCAGCCGTGCGGAGTCGGTGGTGCTGCTGGTGCAGGACACGACGACGCTCAACTACACGGGTCTTCGGGACAGCACGACCGGGCTGGGGCCGCTGGGAGAACGGTCTGGCGGCGGTCGGGGTCTGTTCGTGCACGCGGCGGTGGCGTTCACCGAGGGGCGCCGGCCGTTGGGGGTGAGCGGTCTGGAGACGTGGGCGCGGCCGGATGGCGCGCCCACGTCCGAGCGCGCATTGGAGAGCCGGCGCTGGTTCCGGGGATTCGACCAGGGTCGCGAATTGGGGCGGGCGTGTCCGGGCACGCGGGTGGTCGTGGTCGGCGACCGCGAGAGTGACATCCATGCGCTGTTGCAGTGGCAGGCGCAGCATGCGGCTGAAGCGGGGCTGGTGGTGCGGGCCTGCGCCAGCCGGCGGCGGCGGGTGAAAGTATGGGACGAGCGGTTGCGGGCGATGATGCTCCGGCCGCTGGCGTCTCAGCCGGACTTCGAGACCCCGGTGCGCACCAACCGGCCGGTGCACATCGACTCGCAGGGCGGCAAGCGGGCGCGCGAGGCGCGCACGGCGCGGACCGAGTTGCGCATCGGGCGGGTGCAGGTGCAGCCGCCCAAGGACCAGACCGACGCGGCGCCGCTGACGGCCTGGGTGGTGCGGGTGCTCGAAACCGACCCGCCGCCGGGACACGAGCCGCTCGAATGGCTGCTGGTGTCGAGCGAAGGCGGCCCGACGGCCGAATGGGCCGAGCGCATTGTCGGCTGGTATGAGACCCGCTGGGGCATCGAAGAGTATTTCCGGGTGCTCAAGAGCGGCGCCCGCATCGAGGACCGGCGCTTGCAGGAAGCCGACGCGCTGGCCAAGTGCCTGGCCTTCGACGCCATCACCGCCTGGCGGGTGTGCTCCCTCAGGGGCTACGCGCGCGACGCGCCCGACACGCCGGCAGCCCAGGTCCTGACCGACGACGAGAAGCGCGTGATCTGAGCCGTCGTGCAGGCCGAAAGACTGCTGCCGCCAGCCGAACGAGACCGGCCATTGCCGCCCGACATCCGCGCCTGGGTGATGCTGCTGGCGCGCATCGCCGGCTGGCGACCGACAAAGCGTAGACCGCTGCCGGGCAACGAAGTGCTGTGGCGCGCCTGCGTGCAACTACAGATGATGGTACGAGGAGCCCAAGCCGCCCGCGCACCCTGAACCGCAACCCGAATCGACGTAGACCGGGCGACCAACGCCGGACCGTTCCTGAGTCAACCGTGATGTAGCGCTAGGTTACGAGGTCATCAAGACGCTCCCGAAAGAGATGAAGGCCCGCGCGATGCAGGAAATCGCGGACGCGACCGCGGCCGACGATTTCGAGACCTTCTACCCGTTCCTCGACATGAAGGCCGAGCGCCCCGGTGCGTATCTGGAAGCGTTCAACCTGCAGCGCCTCGACCTCGCCCGAACGGCCTGGATGCGGGAAGCGATCGCCGCCGTCCTCGGCGACGCGTAGCGGGCGCGGCGCCGCGACGACGGGGAAAGCCGAACCGGGACGCTGTCGCGTCAGGTCGGGCGCCCGCCGGGCGCGGCGCCGGCGGGCTGACGCCGGTCGGGATCGGACATGCCCCGGATCCGCCGCAGCCCGTCGTCATCGCCGGCGCCGAAACAGACCATGGCCTTGCAGAACAGACGGCAGGCGGCGAACGGCGAGCGCCGGGGCACGCCCTGCAGCAGGTCGGCGGCCCGCGCCCAGTCGCCGGCGTCCATGGCGTCGACAGCGGACGTGACCTGCTCCGCGTCCCGCCGCAGCGGATGGCTCTCGTCGAGGACGTCGAGACCCTCCCAGCCGCGCTGGACGACGAGCCGGTCCGCCAGCGCGCGCTCCACCCGCGGCAGCGGCGGCCCGGCGGCCAAGTGCTCCGCATAGGCCGCCAGGGCGTCGGCGCCCGCCAGATGCCGGAGATACAGGATCCAGTCGTCCTCGGAGAGCGCCGGCAGGTCGATGGACGCCCGGTGCTGCCCGGCCCGCGCGCGCATGGCGGCGGCTTCCTTCTGCATGCCCTTCGCCGCAAGCTGCCGGACGCGCCGGACCGAAGCGCAGAAGGCCAGCAGCGGCAGGCCCGCCAGGGTGTTGTCCCGGTCCCGCGCCTGCCGGATCAGGTCGAGCGCCGTGCGCCCGTCGCCGCCGGCGAGCGCCTCCCGCGCCTGCTCCAGCAGACGCCGGGGAGAGGCGCGCGGGGTGCGCGGCGGCGCCGCCCGCTTCCGATTGCCCCGACTGCGCCTGCCGGCCGTCCCCGATTATCGACCTGCGTTGCGCAGGAAGGCGACCGTTTCTTCGATCACGTGGTCCTGCATCGCCCGCGTCAGCTCCGGGTGGACCGGCAGCGCCAGGGAACACGCGGCGGCGTCCTCGGCGTGGGGCAGCGCCCCGGGGCCGTAACCCAGGTGGCGGAAGCACGGCTGGAGGTGGAGCGGCGCCGGGTAGTAGATCATCGTGTCGATCCCGCGCGCGGCGAGGTGGGCGCGCAGGGCATCCCGTCGGCCCGCCGCCCGGATGACGTACTGGTGCCAGGTGTGGCGCTCGCGACCCCAGGCGGATGCGGGCCGCTCCAGCCCCGGAACCGCCAGGTGGGCGTCGTAGTACGCGGCGTGCGCACGGCGCCGGGCGTTCCAGTCGTCGAGGTGCGGCAACTTGGCGGCAAGAACCGCCGCCTGCAGGGTGTCGAGGCGGAAGTTTCCCCCCACCTCCGGATGCCGGTAGTCGGCCTGCCCGCCGTGACGCCGCAGCCGGCGGATGCGGTCCGCCAGATCGGCGTCGGACGTGACCACCAGGCCGGCCTCCCCCATGGCTCCCAGGTTCTTGGTGGGATAGAAGGAGAAGCAGCCCAGCGTCCCCATCCCGCCGGCGGACCGCCCGCCGCGGCCGTCGTCATCGCCGTGGCGACCGCCGGCGCCCGAGCCGGCGACGCCGCCGGGGCCGTAGTCACCGACACCAACACTGGCGCCGCCAAGGCTCCCGCCGCCGGCGCCCGAGCCGCCACTGCCGCCGGACCGTCCGCCGCTGGCGCCAGTGCGGTCCGGATCTGCAGTACTCCGCCGTGCGGCTGTTGCACTGTCGCCAGCGTCAGCGCGCCAGGCCGCGTCCGGATAGCGCGCGCCGAGCGCCTGCGCCGCATCCTCGACGATCGGGATCCCGTGCGCCTCGGCGAGCTCCCGGATCGGTCCCATGTCGGCGCACTGCCCGAACAGGTGCACGGGGACGATCGCCCGGACGCGCGCGCGCCGCTCCGCCTGCCGCTCGAACCATTCGGCCAGACGCGCGGGATCGATGTTGAACGTCCGCGGATCGATGTCGACGAAGACCGGCGCGGCGCCGAGCCGGGCCACCGCCCCGGCCGTGGCGACGAACGAGTAGGGTGTCGTGACGACCAGGTCGCCGGGGCCGACATCGAGGGCCATCAGCGAGACGAGCAGCGCGTCGGTCCCGGAGGAGACGCCGATGGCGTGGTCGACGCCGATGTAGTCGGCCATCGAACGCTCGAACGCCTCGAGCGCGGGACCGCCGACGTAGCGGCCGGAGGCGACGACGTCGAGCACCGCCCGCTCGATGTCCGGCCGCGTCGTCTCGAGCTGGGCCGCCAGATCGAGGAACGGGACCCGCACGCTCAGCGATCCGCGGCGAGCTGCATCGCCATCGGAATGAAGGCGATGCCGTTGACCGCGCGCTCGGGCCCGGTCTGCCGGAAGCCGAGCTTCTCGCAGGCCGGCACCCCGTGGCGCGACGAGTTGACCGTCACGCGTTCGAGGTCCGGATCGGCGGCGCGGGCGTCGGCGAGCGCCGCCTGCAGCAGGACCCTGGCGATGCCGTGCTGCTGGTGCGCCTTGTCGACGAACAGGAGCGCGACGTGGTTGTTCTCGCGGATCTCGATCATCCCGGCCAGGGCGCCGTCGACAGTCGCCACGCGGACGAAGTGGTCCTCGGCGGTGCGCGCCGCGAGCGCCTCGGGCGTGGCGAAGCGGCGGAACTCGGCGATCCCTTCCGCGGTGTACCCGGGGCCGATGAACTCGTCGAACGACGAGAGGACGAGGGCCGAGACGGCGGCCGCCTCGCCCGGCTGCATCGCCCGGTAGCGCACCGCGGCGCTCACGGCCGACCTCGCGGCGCGGCGCCGCGGCTGGCGCGCGGCCGGGCGCCCGCGTGCCCGCGGCGCGCCGCCGGCGCAGGTGCGACGGAGAACGGGGACGGACGCATCGGGACAGGCTCTTCAGCGCCGCCCGTCATCCGGAAGGCCGCGGACGGGCGCGGGGACGGACTCATCGCGACAGGCTCTTCAGGTAGTTGACGAGGTTCCAGATGTCCTCGTCGCGGAGCTGGTTGCCGTAGCCCTGCATGTCGGCGGACACGCCCTCCTTGATCACCGTGAAGATCTCGCCGTCGCTCGCGCCGTGCTGCCAGACATCGTCGGTGAAGTCGGAGGGGATGCCGCCGGCATGCGACATGTCGCCGTCGCCGGCGCCCCGGTTGCCGTGGCACTGCCGGCAGAGGAATACGTAGCGCTGCCGCCCGGCCCGCAGCGACGCCCGCGTGGGCTCCACCGGGTTCTCCAGCGCCTGCGCCTCGGTGGGCTCGGGCTGTTCGGCGGGATGCGCCTGCTTGCCTTCGACGACCGCCGCGCCGAACGCGCAGGCCAGCGCGAAGCCGGCGAGGGCGGCCGAACCCGGCGTCGGGCGTTCCCGCCAGGAGCGGGCCGGACGCGCGGGGGCGGCGGGGCCGTCCCCGACGCGCATCGTGGCCAAGTCTGCGGCCGGACGCACGGGGGCGGCGGGGCCGTCCCCGCGGCGCATCGCGGCCGGGCCTGTCGCTGGACGCACGGGGCGGCGGTGGAGCGGATGACAGGTGTCCGCATCACCCGGTTCATTCCTGCGGCGCATCGAAGTTCTCCCACATGTACTCGGGAAAGTAGGTGTGCAGATGCATGAAGATCTCGTGGACCAGGTTCACCGCCCGGTTCACGCCGTAGCCGTGGTGCTCTGCGCGGGCCACCACGGCCACCGACAGGGCGCCCCGGCGCACGGCGCAGCGCACGCCGGCGCGCTCGGGGTCGATCCGGCGGTGCGCGGGCAGCCCGGCCGCCGCCCGCTCCCGCACGAAACGGCGGAGCGCAACCGCCAGCCTGGATCGCGCCGGCACGTTGGGAAGCAGGTCGCGGAACGCCAGCGTGCCGGACGCCGGATCGTAGCGCAGCGTGAACGGCGACGGGACCAGCCAGCGGAACGTGAACTCGTACCGCCCCCCGCGCAGCGGCCGTTCGGCAAGACCCCGGAATACGCCCCGCTCGGCGTACGCCTGCAGTCCGGTGCGCACGTCGGCCAGTCCGTCGTGCGCCGGGTCGGGACCGGCCACGGTTTCGGCAATCGCGCCGCCCCGCATGCCTGATCGGTCCGAGGCTGCACCTCGCTGGCGCTGTATCACGGTAACGAACTCGCGGTTCACGGCGGCGTGTCCGACGCGGTCAACCCTTGATTCGCCCTGCACAACAGCGCTTTCGGGCCGGCGGACGCGAGCCGACGATGCCAGCGATTTCGGCGTCCCGCCACTAGTGGTAGTAGGACATCACGCCCGGCTCGATCTTGCCGAGGAAGCCGGGCGGATACTGGTCGCGCAGCCAGAACTCCTTCCTGGCCTGCACGTTGACGACGGCCGGGCGGCTCTCGTCGAGCGCCGCCTGGTAGGCGCGTTCGAGCGCCGGCCGCATCTGGTCGGGCCGCGTGACGTACTCGCCGTGCGCCCCGAGCGCCTCGCCGAGCTTGTCGTAGCGCAGGTTCTCCTGGAACAGGTGCACCGGGAGCCCGATGGTGTTGTTCCGCTGCCCGGTCCACGTGCCCCACGCGTTGTTGTTGTAGACGATGATCACGGCCGGGAAGCGGTACTTCGACAGCGTCTCGACCTCCATCCCGGTGTAGCCGAAACCGCCGTCGCCGGTGATGCCGATGACCGGATGGCCCTCGAAGCCGGCCTGCGCCCCGACGCCGTGGCGCACCGCCGCGGCGACGCCCAGCGTGTAGCCGACGTCCGGACCGATCGCCCCGTACTGGTAGGCGCCGTTGATGATCTGCGCGGGCCGGTGCGCGCGCAGCCAGCGGCGCGTGTAGCGGGCGATGCCGTAGCCTCCCTGCAGGATCGTGGTGCGATCCGCGGGCAGGTCGCCGTGGTGCAGGAAGTCGGCCAGTTCACGGGCGATGACCGCCGGGTGCACCGCGTCGGTGTAGCCCAGGCCGGTCCGGTAGTACTCCTCGTTCTCGGCCTCGAACGCCGCGCGCGCTGCGGCCACCTCGGCCACCCACGCCGCGCGCCGCTGGCGCGGCATGGCGTCGGCCAGGGCCTCGAGAGCGGCCCGCTCGTCGCTCACGATGCCGACGTCGATGGGCAGGTTGCGCCCGATGTCCTCGGCGTCCGGGTCGATGCGGATGTAGCGCGCGTCGGGACCGAAGGCGAACTCGCCGAGGGTCGGCATGCAGTACTGGCCGACGAGCAGAACGACATCCGCGCTCATCATGGCCATCGGCGCCGCATCGGCCGACAGCTCGTGGTCGGCGGGGAACTGCCCCTTCATCGCGCCGGACTCGACGACCGGGATGTGCGCGCGCTCGGCCAGCTTGCGCAGCGCGTCCCACGCCCGGCTGTAGAGGACGCCATTGCTCGACACGATGATCGGCCGCTCGGCGCCCTGCAGCAGCTCCACGGCCCGGTCGATGGCCTGCGGGTCGGGATGCGGCCTGGCGTCGGTGCGGTACTGCGTCCTGTCGTAGAAGTACTCGACGTCGAGCGGATCGGTGAACCGGGCGCGGGCGATCTCGGCCGGGAAGTCGAGGTGCACCGGCTTCGGCACGCCGCTCCGCAGTTGCCGGAACGCGTAGCCGGCGTACTCCCAGGTCCGGGCGGGCGTGATGAGCCGCTTGCCGTACTTCTTGATGCCCTCGGTCAGCGGCTGCTGATTCTGGTCCTGGATGCCCTGTTCGGTGTCCTCGGCGAAGATGGTCTTGTTGCTGGCGAGAACGAGAATCGGCGAGCGGGCCGAATTCGCCGCCGAGATGGCGCAGATCATGTCGGTGAAGCCCGGCCCCTCGGTCCCCGATGTCGCGGCCACCTCGCCGGTCGCGCGGCAGAAGGCGTCGGCCGCGTGGCAGAGCGAGCCCTCGTGACGCCCCGAATAGACCGGGATGCCCATGTCGCCGATTGCGTGCACGACATCGTAGTTGCCGGGACAGCAGAACAGCGCCTTGACGCCCTCCTCCTTGCAGGCGCGCGCGAAGATCTGCGCGCCCGTCATCGGGAAGTCGACTTCCGGCAGCGAGGCCGCCTTCGCCTTCTCGAACTCGCCCGGGATCGTGATCGGCCTGACGTCCTCCTCGGCTGCGCTCGCCGCGCGCCCCGTGCCGAGCGCAGCCGCCGTGGCTCCCGCTCCACCGAGAACCGCCTGCCGCATGAACGCGCGCCGCGATCCCGCCGCCGGCCGCGTCGTATTCCGTTTCGTCGTCTTCATGGAGATCCTCCGGGCATCCGATGCGCCAGTTGCGCCGCGCAACTCCGCATGCTAATCGCGCCGTCGGGGGGGTGTCAACGCTTCCGCGCGGCTGCTGCGCCGGCACCCGATGCGGCCGGCAGCCACCATGAGATGACCGGACCAGCGCGCGGTGGATCGCGAGACCGGCGCCACGGCAACGGCGAGACCGGCGAGCGTCGACGGCGTGCCGAGTCGTCGCGGCGGAATCGCCTTCGTCCGCCGGCACGGTGGACGCATCCGCCTCACTCGACGACGATGACGGCTGCCTCCCGGGCGCAGCGCGCGCCGACGTTGCTCGTGTGCCCGTCCGCCGAGAAGGGCAGGCGCACCGACAGGCGCAGCACGTCGGGGAAGTTCAGCCAGGAGCCACCGCGCATCACGCGCAGGTAGCCGGTGTCCGCCGGCTGCGGGTCGGTGCGGGGCCCGTCCGGGTAGCCGAGGGTGATCCAGCCGTCCACCCACTCCCAGACATTGCCGGTCATATCATGGAGACCGAAGTCGTTGGGCGGGAACGAGGCGACCGGCGCCGTGGCGAGCCAACCGTCGGCCCCGCCGGTGGCCCCGCTGCAGCACTGCAGGGCCCCGAAGTTGGCGTAGTCGCGCGTCAGCTCGTCACCCCACCAGTAGACCCGTCCATCGTGGCCCGCACGCGCCGCGTACTCCCATTCCCACTCGGTAGGCAGCCGCCCGCCGGCCCAGTCGCAGAAGGCCGCGGCATCGTGCCAGGTCATGTGGACGGCGGGATGATCGGGCGCCTGCGGAAAGTCAGGGACCGCCGGCCGTGCGTAGCCGGTCGCGGCCGCGAAGGCGGCGTACTGCCCGACGGTCACTTCCGTCGCCATCAACTCGAACGACGACAGCGTGACCTCGTGGCGCGGCCGTTCGCTGTCGAGGCACACCGAATCGTCGGGCACGCACCCCATCTGAAATGTCCCGGCCGGAATCGCCACCCATGGAAGCTCGATCGGCTGCCCCGCGGCCGGGACCACGGATCCACCGAGCCCCGGCGCGACCAGCCCCGTGCACAGCGCGAACCACACCGGGCAGCCCGGCCTTCTCATGTTTTCACCTCGCAGCGACCTGCCGCCCGCCCAGCCCGCACCGCCCACGGACAACCATCACACGCCAGACCAGGACTCCGCCCCCTCGCAGCGATCACCGAGACCGCGACCGGGAAACTGGTACCGGTCGCGACACGATGCCTCGCACGCCGAAGTGCGTCCCGAACGGCAGCGCGCCCGAGCCGCCACCGGAGTTCCGATCACCCCCTGACCGCGATGCCGGTCACCTCGAAGCGCGCCCCGAACAGCAGCGTGCCCGAGCCGAGGAACGCGCGGGCCGGGGGATCGTCGTTGAAGTACTCGCGGTAGACGCTGTTGAAGGCGCCGTAGAGCGAGACGTCCGAGCAGAAGACCTGCACGCTGACGAGGTCGTCCATCGTCATGTCCGCCTCGGCCAGCACCGCCTGGATGCCGTCGAGGACGTTGCGCGCCTCCTGCTCGGCGGTCGCCGGCGGGCGGCCGGTCTCCGGATCCAGCCCGAGTCGGCCCGCGACGTACAGCGTGTCGCCGGTCAGGACCGCATCGCTGAACGGCGCGGTGGTGGTACGGCCGGGCAGGTTGATCGCGCGGGGCGACGAGTCCTGCGTGGCGTTCAGGGCCGCGGCGAGGCCCGAGAGCAGCACGCCGATGACGATCCCGGCGACGAAGACGAATCCGTTTCCGCGAGTCCGCATGTTTTCTCCTCCTGTCCGCCGAGTGACTCGAACGCCGACCGCAGGCGACTCACGCCCGATCGGCGGCACCGTTGACCCGGTGGTCCTGTGTGTGCGCCAGCCGACTCACGCCCCGGTCAGCAGCACAGTTGATCCGGTGGTCCTGCGCGCCTCCAGATCGCGGTGCGCCTGCGCGGCATCCTGGAGCGCATAGGTCTGGTTGACCTCGATCCGGACCGCCCCGCGCCCGACGACGTCGAACAGCTCGGCCGTGGTCTCCTCGAGTTCCCTTCGCGTCGCCGTGTAGGTGGCCAGAGTCGGACGCGTCAGATAGAGAGACCCCTTCGCGGCCAGCACCGCCGGCCTGAACGGCTCGACGGCCCCTGACGCGTTGCCGAAGCTCACCATCAACCCGCGGGGCTGCAGGCAGCGCAGCGAGTCTTCGAACGTGTCCTTCCCTACCGAGTCGTAGACCACCGGAACGCCCCTGCCGCCGGTCAGCTCCTTCACGCGGTCGACGAAGCTCTCCTCCGTGTAGACAATCGGATGGTCGCAGCCGTGCGCCCGGGCCAGCGCCGCCTTCTCGCGGGTGCCGACGGTGCCGATGACCGTGGCGCCGAGGTGCTTCAGCCACTGGCAGGCGATCAGGCCGCAGCCGCCCGCCGCCGCATGGAAGAGGACCGTCTCGCCCGGCTGTACCGCGTGCGTGCGCCGGACGAGGTACTGCACGGTGCAGCCCTTGAGCATGACCGCCGCCGCCTGCTCGTCGCTGATCCCGTCCGGGATCCGCACGAGCTGCTTCGATGCGATGGTCCGCCGCTGCGCGTAGCTGCCCAGGCTCATGCAGTAGGCCACCCGGTCGCCGACCGCGACCTCGGTTACCCCGTCGCCCACCGCCTCGACCTCGCCGGCGCCTTCGTTACCGATGGTCGCCGGGAACGACGGCGCCGGGTAGAGGCCGGTCCGGAAGTAGACGTCGATGAAGTTGAGGCCGGCCACGGTCTGGCGAACCACTGCCTCGCCCGGCCCCGGGTCCGGTACATCGACCGCCTCCCAGCGCAGGACCTCCGGGCCGCCGGTTTCGTGAATGCGCACCGCGTATGTCATCAAGGGCTCCGAGGTGGACGATGGGTTCTCATGCCTCGAAGCATGATCTTAGCCGACATGATCGTGACGTTCGACATGCGTCCGGCCCGGGCCGTGCTGCGACTCGGATTGCAGGTCGTTCCGTAACGCGCCGACGGGTTGCGGTACCATGGGGGGATTCTGCGCCCCAGGACGGCGCGGCCACTTGGCGATGACCACGGCCACTTGGCGATGACCACGACCACCGGCGCCTTCGACGCGCATCACCCGCCGTCGTCCGACCTGCTCGCCGACTGCGTGCACTGCGGGTTCTGTCTGCCTCCCTGCCCCACGTACCAGCTCTGGAGCCGCGAGACCGACTCGCCGCGCGGGCGGATTCACCTCATGAAGGTGGCCGTGGAAGGAAAGGCGGAGATCACGCCGGCGTTCGCACGCCACTTCGACACCTGCCTCGGCTGCATGGCCTGCGTGACCGCGTGTCCGTCCGGCGTGCAGTACGACAAGCTGGTCGAAGCGACGCGACCGCAGATCGAGCGGCATGTGGAACGCGCGCCGGGCGACCGGCTGTTCCGGCGGCTGATCTTCTCGCTCTTCCCCTACCCCGGCCGCCTGCGCTGGGTGGCGTTGAAGCTGTGGGCGTATCAGCGGCTGGGACTCCAGCGGCTGGTGCGCGCGAGTGGGCTGCTGCGCCTGCTTCCGGCGCGGCTGCGCGCCATGGAGGCGGTGGCGCCTCGCATCGCGCTCGGCGGCGTCTGGTCCTCAATGCCCGCCGTCGTCCCTGCGCAGGGCGAGCGCCGGCGGCGGGTGGCGCTGCTGCTCGGGTGCGTGCAGCGCGTCTTCTTCAGCGAGGTCAATGCGGCCACGGCGCGGGTGCTCGCGGCCGAGGGCTGCGACGTGGTGATCCCCGAGTCGCAGGGCTGCTGCGGCGCCCTGATGATGCATTCGGGCCTGGAGTCGGACGCCGAGGCGATGGCCCGGCGTTTTCTCGACGCCTTCGAGCCGGTGCTGGCCGATGTCGACGCGATCGTGATCAACGCGGCGGGTTGCGGGTCGACGCTGAAGGAGTACGGCCATCTGCTGCGGGACGACCCGGACTACGCGCCGCGCGCAGCGGCGCTGGCCGCCAAGTGCCGCGACATCTCCGAGGTGCTGGCCGAGCTCGAGCCGCGCGTCCCGCGGCATCCCATCGGGATGCGCGTCGCCTACCACGACGCCTGCCACCTGCAGCACGCCCAGGGCGTGAGCGCCGAACCGCGCAAGGTGCTGTCGGCCATTCCCGGGCTGGAGGTGTGCGACGTGCCGGAGGGCGGCCTGTGCTGCGGCTCGGCCGGGATCTACAACCTGGTCGAGCCGGAAGCGGCGGGCGCACTGGGACAGCGCAAGGCGAAGAACGTCCTGTCGACCGGGGCGGCGGCCGTCGTATCGTCGAATCCGGGCTGCCTGCTGCAGCTCGGCAGCGCGCTGGAGCGCGAGGGCCGCCCGCTGCGGACGATGCACCTGGTCGAGCTCGTCGACGCGTCGATCCAGGGCCGCCCGCTCCAGGCCCGGGAGTCTGCGCCGTAGGCAGGAACGGAGCAGGCTCCTGGTCAGGCCCGGTTGGGCGGCAATCGGAGCCGCAGGCGACGATGGTCGGGCCAGGAGCTTGTGCCGCAGAACGCAGCGAAGCGAAGCGCTGAAGCGCAAGGTCATGGAGCGGGGGGATGGGCCGAAACGCCGAGCCCGCGAGGCGTTTCGGGGCGCTAGGCGCCGCCGGGCTACAGGCCGCCGGGCCCCCGGCCGGCGTTCAGCAGGCCGGCCGGGTCGAACTGGCGCTTGACCGACATCATCACCCGCATCCCGTCGCCGATCGGGCCCCAGGCGTCGATGCGCCGCCGAAGCGCCGGGCTGCCGCGGCGGATTACCGCGGAACCGCGGCCGATCGGCAGGCGGTCCCGGAGGTCGCCGACCAGACGCGCCTGCGCGTCGACCGGCCCCGCGAGCCGGACGTCGACCACGCCGAGGCCGGCGCGCCCCGCGGCAGCCATCTCGATCCCGTTCGTCGCGGCCCGGTCACGCAGCCAGACCAGCGTCGGGAACAGCTCGGCAGGTACCGTGCTCAGCTTGACGAGAGTCCCGCCCGGCGACCAGTGCCCGGCGTGCCGGGCCCAGGACGCCCGCTCGTCCTCCCCGCCGAGCACGACAGCGGCGCCGCGCGCACCCACGACGGCAACCGCGGCGGCGGCCTGCTGCGCGACGGACGCCTCCACCGACTCGAAGCGCACCAGCAGACGCGCCGGGGCCCAGGTGATCTCTGTCGCGGTCGGCGTCAACGACGAGCTGGCGAGGTCGGCGGCGATCGGCGCCGCGTCCTCCAGGCAATCGACGGACACCTCCACCGTCCGCGACGCCGGCGGCGCCGGGGCCAGCTTGAACGTCGCCGTGAGGATGACGCCGAGGCAACCGAAGGACCCCGTGAGGAGGCGGGCAAGATCGTAGCCGGCGACGTTCTTGACGACGATGCCGCCGGCCTTCGCCACGCACCCGTCGATGCGCGCCATCGTCACGCCGATGATGGAATCGCGCGGGGCGCCGTGACCGTGGCGATGGGGACCGCTGTCGTTGGTGGCGACGATGCCGCCGATGGTGGCCTGCTCCGGCCAGGGCGGATCCCAGGGGAGGCGCTGGCCGTGCGCGGCCAGCGTGGCGTTGACGGCCGCCAACGTCGCCCCGGCCTCGACGGTCGCGGTCAGGTCGCCGTGTCGATGCTCGACGACCGCGCCAAGCCCTGCGGTGGACAGCAGGAGGTCGACCGTCCCCGCGGGCGCTCCCCAGTCCTGCTTGGTGCCCCCTCCTGCGACCCGCACCGAGAGCCCCTCGGACGACGCCCAGCCGAGCGTCGCAGCCAGCCCCTCGCCGTTCGTCGGCGTGGCCACCAGGCGGGGCCGGACACCGTAGACCGCGTCGGCATCGCCGCCGGCGCGCACCGCAGCGCCGGGACCGGACCGGGCGGCCAACCGGTCGAGCAGGGTGCTCGTCGAGGCGACCGCCATCAGACGCGCTCCGCCAGGCCGGCCGCCTCGGCCGGATGCCTGCGGTACGGCCCCGGCACTTCGCCGCAGAGGCGAGGCGTCGGAAACACCTTTCCCGGATTGCAGATGTAATCGGGATCGAACGCGCACCGCACGAGCTGCATCGTGTCGAGGTCGCTCTCACTGAACATCCTGGGCAGGTGCTCGGCCTTGTCGGCGCCAACGCCGTGCTCGCCGGTGATGGAACCGTCTGCGTCGAGACAGTAGGTCAGGATCTCGGACGCGACCTCCTGCGCGAGATCGGCCTGCCCCTCGATACGCTCGTCGTAGCAGACCAGCGGGTGGAGATTGCCGTCGCCGGCGTGAAACACGTTACCAATCTTCAGGCCGGACCTGGCGGACAGGTCACGGATACGGCTGAGCACCTCCGGCAGCCGGGTGCGCGGGATCACGCCATCCTGCACGTAGTAGCTCGGCGAGACGCGCCCCATCGCCGCGAACGCCGCCTTGCGCCCCTGCCAGAAACGAGCCCGCTGCTCGGCGGTGCGCGCGATCTGGATCTCGCTCGCCCGGGCCTCGTTGCAGACCTCCTCGACGCGGGCAAAGAGGGCCGACACGTCCGCCTCCGCGCCGTCGAGCTCGACGATCAGGATCGCCTCTGTCTGCGGGAAGTTCGGGTGCACCGCCGCCTCGGCCGCCTCGATCGTCACCCGATCCATCATTTCCACCGCCGCGGGAATGATGCCGGCGCCGATGATGCCGGAAACCGCGTTCCCGGCCGCGGCCGTCGAGTCGAACGCGGCCAGCAGCGTCTCGACCGCGGCCGGCTTGCGCAACAGGTTCAGGACGACCTTCGTAACGACGGCCAGCGTCCCCTCCGATCCGACCAGCACCCCGAGCAGGTCGAGGCCGGGCGCGTCGAGCGCGGGCCCGCCCAGATGCACGAGCTCCCCGTCCGGCAGCACCGCCTCCACCCCGAGGACGTGGTGCACCGTGAAGCCGTACTTCAGGCAGTGGGCGCCGCCGGAGTTCTCGGCGAGGTTGCCGCCGATGGAGCAGATGACCTGACTCGACGGGTCGGGAGCGTAGTAGTAGCCGGCCGCCGCCACCGCCTTGCTGACGTCGAGGTTCATCACGCCGGGCTCGACCGTGATGCGGCGGTTCGGGATGTCGACGTCCAGGATGCGGTTCATCCGCGTCATCACGATCAGGACGCCGTCGGGGTGCGGCATCGCCCCCCCGGAGAGACCCGTTCCCTGGCCGCGCGCCACGAACGGAACATGGTGCTGGTGGCAGAGCCGGACGATGCGCTGCACCTGGTCGGCCGCAGTGGGCAACACGACCACCCCCGGCTTGGAGCGCAGCTTCACGAGCCCGTCGGTCTCGTAGGTCAACAGCTCGCCGTCGTCACGCACGACGCCATCCGGCCCCACGATGCGCTCTAGCGCCGCAATGAGGTGCCCTTCCATGTCGTTCGGTCCCCTTCCACTGGTCGATCCCCCGTCCGCAGGACACCGGTGCCGCCGGCGGCGGCTGGCGCCTGCTCGACGTCTTTCCCGGCCCGGCAATGGCCCGTGGCGGCTCCGCCCACCAGAACGCTCCGGCAGTCCGCCCTCTCCCGGCCCGGAAATCGTCGCCTGCGGCTCCGTTTCCCGCCCGCCAAGCCTCACCGGGAGTCTGCACCGTTTCCACCGGCGCAGACTCCCGGGGCGCCGACTCTCAGGGCCTCGAGTACTGGTCTATCACCCGCGAGATCGCCCGCTGACAGACCCGGCAGAAACCGACCGGGTTGCGCGTGAACATGATGCAGTCAATCTCCGGCCGGTAGAAACCGGTCGGCTCGTAGGAGGCGCCCTCGAATGCGCCGACCCTCCCGGCGTGGGGCATCGAGGCCAGCAGCGCCGTCTCCCGCTCCATCTGCTCGTTGAAGAGCCGGTCCATCCGGGTCTCGGGCGCCCCGGCCTCCCGCAGATCCTGGCGTTCGCGCTGCGCTGCGGAGCTGCCGGCCTCGAAAGCCTCCTTGTCCCACGGCGTCGGCAACGGCGTGTCCGACTCGATCAGGTCACCCCACTTGACGTCATCCGGGTCGTGCAGGGCCGTCACGTTCGGCTCCCATGGCTCCGGGTGATACGCGGCGCCGGTCTCGTACGCCACGTCCGACGTGTAGTACTCGTCGGCCAGACCGGCGAAGTGATGGCCGAATTCGTGGATGAAGACGTACTCCGCAAAGCCGGTGTCGGCCGCGGCGGTGGCCTGGAAGTTGAAGATCCCACCCCCGCCGTACTGCTCCTCGTTGACCAGAATCTCGATGAACTCGTACGGCGCCGCCGACGCGGCGTCGCGCAGCGCGCGGTTGTCGTAGGTCAGCAGATAGCGTTCCGAATCGAAGATGTTGTACTCGGCCGACAGCGGCGTGCGGCGGAACTGACCGGCGCGGGGGCGGCTGACGCCGGATTCGACCGACGGCAGATGAATCGCCCACACGTTGAAGTCGTTCTTCCGGCTGAGGAAGGGCTCCTCCTCGAAAAGAGCGTCGGTCAGCCGCGTCGCGTCGGCGCGGAACTTGTCCGCTTCGTCCTCCGTGTAGCCCTCGCCGAGGACCAGCAGATCGACCTTTTCCGACGGTGGTCCGCTCGTGAACACCGACCATACCTCCGTGACGGCGGCGCGGTCGGTCGGATTGACGAAGCGCGAATTCGGATCGACGACGGTCGACCAGATCTCGTGAAAGCTGTTCTCGGCATCTCGCACCTTCAGCACGACCTGCACCGGTCGCCGTGGCCACGGAAACCGCAGCGACTCGTGGAACGTGCGGTAGCTCTCTCGTGATTCCGGCGTCGTTTCCCACTCGCCGTAGATCGACGCAAAGCCGCGAGAGTAGATCACCCGGTTCGTCCGGCGGTCGATGACCTCGAACAGGTACTTGCCGAGATTGAGATCGTCCACCAGACGCGTGCGGCTGCCGGCCCACGGCCCGTCGGAAACCACCCGATCGAGAGAGAGGATCTCCGTCCCGAGACCACCGGCGTGAAAGTAATCGACGCGCATCGTCCTGTCCACGAAGTGCGCGTCGAAGCTCCCGTCCCCCGCCGACTGAACTGCCGTCCCCGGCCGACTGCCGGCGCCCGGTTCGCTCCCTGCCGCCACGGCACCGGAAAGGCTGCCGCCGGCGGCTACCGCCACCACCACGACACACGCCGCCAGGACAACTGCCACGAGCCCCGGGGCGCCCCGCCTCCGTCGCTGCTCAGGTTCCATGTCGACATTCTACCGCCGACCGCCCGCCCCGCCACCGACCGCTCGCCACCCTCGTTCCACTCCGCCCGTCTTCCGAACACCGGAACCGGAATGTCGCAGTCCTTCGCACGCGACCCGACCGCGACGACCTTCTCTCCCAATCCCTAGTCGCTGACCGCCAGTTCGCCCGAAACTATCGGCCGCGTCCGCGGCAGCTTCCCCCGATACGCCAGATATCCCACGAGCCCGAGCAACCCCACGAACACCACCAGTTTCAGCACGTTCCCCGGTCCGTCGAGCGGTACCACTCCCCACAAGAGCCACAACACCGGCTGCGCAACGCATACCGCCCACAGGAAGCCATAGAAGAACCGACGTTCGTGTCCCTCGCCCCGGGTCGATGACTTCACGCGCGGCAGCCGCCCCGCCGCGCCGAGAATCCAAACCGCCCCCGCCAGCGGAAAATAGCCCGCATCGTAGATCGGCCCCATCCGCCAATCCCCCGTGAACGCCGCCCACGACAACCCGCCGAAATTCAGCAATCCGAACGAAAGCACCGCGCTCCACGCGAAGGTGTAGCACACGCGTCTGTACAGCGGATTCGGTCGATCCTCCGTGAACCGAATGATGTACGGCTGCGGCTCCACCCCCGGCAGCCGCCCTCCAAACCCCGCGATGCCCGTGCCCACCAGCACCACGCCGAGCCACACCGCCATTCGCCGGTCGAAACCACCCGCAAACAGATCGAACGTCAACGGACCGGGCGCCAGAAAGAAAACCCAGATCCAGATCGGCCAGTGCGCCAGTCGGTACAGCACCGTATTCCGGGTGCGAATTCTGCGCTCGCCCGCCAGTTCCACCGGAATGCCGCGACAATCCGTCCGCCCCGCTGCCCGCGTCATGTGCCCTCTGCGCCCGCCCCAATACCCGCCCATAAAGAAACGCCCGGACTCGTCCTTCGAGCCCGGGCGCCACGAAAACTCCCGGCAGCGACCTGCTCTCCCACGGAGCTGCCCCCGCAGTACCATCGGCGGAAGAGGGCTTAACTGCCGTGTTCGGCATGGGAACGGGTGTTTCCCCTCTCCTATGACCACCGGAAAACCTGAACCGCCGGGCCCGCCGCCGCCCCGCTGGCGGACGGCCGGCCCGGCGCGCTCCATTTCAAAGAACACCGATCCACCGCTCCCTCCAACTGAATACCCTACAAACGGCAGCTTCCCGACGCACGCGAATGAAATATGGTCAAGCCTCACGGCTGATTAGTACCAGTAAGCTCAAGCTCTCGCAAGCCTTACACATCTGGCCTATTTCCTGGTGGTCTTCCAGGTGCCTTCAGGGACCCGAAGGTCCAGGGAGATCTCATCTTGGGGAGGGTTTCACGCTTAGATGCTTTCAGCGTTTCTCCCTTCCGAACGTAGCTACCCAGCACTGCCGCTGGCGCGACAACTGGTACACCAGAGGTTCGTCCATCCCGGTCCTCTCGTACTAAGGACAGCCCCCCTCAAATCTCCTGCGCCCATGGTAGATAGGGACCGAACTGTCTCGCGACGTTCTAAACCCAGCTCACGTACCGCTTTAATCGGCGAACAGCCGAACCCTTGGAACCTGCTACAGCTCCAGGATGCGATGAGCCGACATCGAGGTGCCAAACCTTGGCGTCGATATGAACTCTTGGCCAAGATAAGCCTGTTATCCCCGGCGTACCTTTTATCCGTTGAGCGATGGCCCTTCCATGCGGAACCACCGGATCACTAAGGCCTGGTTTCCCACCTGCTCGACGTGTATGTCTCGCAGTCAAGCTCGCTTCTGCCTTTGCACTCTCCGGCTGATTTCCAAACAGCCTGAGCGAACCTTCGCGCGCCTCCGTTACAGTTTGGGAGGCGACCGCCCCAGTCAAACTACCCGCCAAGCAGTGTCCCTGACCTGGATGACAGGTCGAGGTTAGAGCACCGAAATGCCAAGGGTGGTATCTCACCGACGACTCCTCCGACCCCAAGAGGCCGGACTCAAAGTCTCCCACCTATCCTGCGCATAACACACCAGCACTCACTACTAAGCTGTAGTAAAGGTGCACGGGGTCTTTCCGTCTTACCACGGGCAACCGGCGTCTTCACCGGTACCACAAATTCGCAGTGCCCCTCGTCGAGACAGCGCCCAGATCGTTGCGCCATTCGTGCAGGTCGGAACTTACCCGACAAGGAATTTCGCTACCTTAGGACCGTTATAGTTACGGCCGCCGTTTACCGGGGCTTCAGTTCAAAGCTTCACCTTGCGGCTAACTCCTCCCTTTAACCTTCCGGCACCGGGCAGGCGTCAGACCCTATACGTCGTTTTCGACTTGGCAGAGTCCTGTGTTTTTAGTAAACAGTCGCCTGGGCCTCTTTATTGCAACTCCCTCCCGCTCACCGGGCAAGGCCGGATCACGGGCCGGAGCACCCCTTCTTCCGAAGTTACGGGGCGAGTTTGCCGAGTTCCTAGACGAGGGTTCTCACTCGCGCCTTGGGATTTTCTCCCTGCCTACCTGTGTCGGTTTACGGTACGGGTACCTGAACAACTCCTTAGAGGATTTTCTTGGCAGCATGGCATCACCCGCTTTGCGGCCGTTCGGCCTCGCCATGACACCTCGGGGAATATGAACCGCCGGATTTGCCTGGCGGCTCCCCCTACATGTCTGAACCTACACGTCCAATCGTAGGCCGGGCTGGCCTCCTGCGTCTCCCCATCGTGCAAACGCTGTTCAGGTAGTTCCGGAATGTTGACCGGATGTCCATCCGCTACGCCTCTCGGCCTCACGTTAGGACCCGACTGACCCTGAGCGGACGAACCTTCCTCAGGAAACCTTAGGCTTTCGGCGGAGTGGATTCTC
>CBDAVM010000001.1:267500-2799742 GCA_965200895.1 Vicinamibacterales bacterium
ATCGAGCAGCTTGAACACCTGCTTCCTGTAGGTTTCCGCGTTCTCCTCGATCTGCTCCCGGGTCAGCGGGGGACGCGTCTTCGACCGGCCGGTCGGGTCGCCGACAAGACCCGTGAAGTCGCCGATCAGGAAGATGACCCGGTGGCCGAGATCCTGAAAGTGCTTCATCTTGCGGAGCAGCACCGTGTGGCCGAGATGCAGGTCGGGAGCCGTCGGGTCGAACCCCACCTTCACGGTGAGCGGGTCGCCCGACGCGGCCGAGCGCTCCAGCCGGGCCCGCAGCTCCGACTCCCTGACAACGTCGACGCAGCCCTTGGCGAGGTACGTGATCTGCTCCTGCAGCGTCATCGGGACCATTGTACCGAGAAGAACCGGGACGCGGTTCCTGCGTACCCTGCCGGAGCCTGCCGGCCGGAGTCAGGGCCGCTCCACAAAACGGCGGCCGTCGATCCTCCACCCCCCGTCGAGCACCACCTGGATGGCCTGCGGATAGATGCGGTGCTCTTCGACCAGGATGCGGGCCGCGAGCGAGTCGGCCGTGTCGGTCGCCAGCACGGGCACCACCGCCTGGCGGACGATGGGGCCGTCGTCGAGCTTCGACGTGACGACATGGACCGTGGCGCCGCTCACCCTGACCCCGTGCTCCCATGCCTGCCGCTGGGCGTCCAGACCGACGAAGGCGGGCAGCAGCGAGGGATGGATGTTGAGAATGGCATTCGGGAACGCGGCGACGAAGCTGCGGCCGAGCAGGCGCATGAATCCGGCCAGACAGACGAGTCCGACGTCGCGCCGCTTGAGCTCCGCGGCGATCGCCATGTCGAATGCGGTCCGCGAGGCGTACTCCGAGCGGCTGAGTGCGACCGTCTCGATGCCGGCCCGGCGGGCGCGATCCAGCCCCGGTGCGTCCTTCCGGTCGGAAACGACAACCGCGATTTCCGCGTCGAGCCGACGGTCGCCGATCGCGTCGATGATTGCCTGCAGGTTGCTCCCGCGACCCGAGATGAGGACGCCGAGCCTGCGGTTCGCGACGGCCCGCGCCGGTCCGGAATGCCGGGCGCTCATGAACCGCACGCCGCCTGCGCGTCTCCCGGGAGGGCGACCCGGGCATACTCGACCCGGCCTCCTTCCGTTCCCGCCTCCCGGACTTCACCGATGAGCGCCGCGCCGATCTCGCCGCACGTGATGAGCTTCGACAGCACGCGGTGCGAGTCGTCCCGTGCGCAGACGACGACCAATCCGATGCCCATGTTGAAGGTGCGATACATGTCAGCCGGCGGCACCTCGCCCCGATCGCGCAGGAAATCGAAGATCGCGGGCGCCGTCCAGCGCTCCGGATCGATGATCGCGGTGCACCCGGCGGGCAGAATCCGCGGCACGTTGTCGGTCAGGCCGCCGCCGGTGATGTGCGCGAGCCCCTTCACGCACCCCGTCTCGATTACGGGCTGGACGGCCGAGCGATACGACCGGTGCGTCCGCAGCAACTCGTCGCCGACCGTGCAGTCGAACGCTTCGACGAACGAGTCGACCTGCAGTCCGAGCTTGTCGAACAGAATGCGCCGCGCGAGCGAGTAGCCGTTGGTGTGGAGTCCGCTCGAGGACAAGCCGATGAGCACGTCGCCCGGCACGATCGAGCGACCATCGATGATCCTCGTGCGGTCCACGAGGCCGACGACGAAACCGGCCAGGTCGTACTGACCGGCGGCATAGAAGCCGGGCATCTCGGCCGTCTCGCCGCCGAGAAGCGCGCAGCCGTTCTGCCGGCATCCCGTCGCGATGCCCTCGATCACGGCGGCGGACACGTCGGGGGACAGACGGCCGGTGGCGAGATAGTCGAGAAAGAACACCGGGCGCGCGCCCTGCACGAGGATGTCGTTGACACAGTGGTTGACGAGGTCCGTCCCGACCGTCGTATGCATGCCGGCCGCGACCGCCACGGCCAGCTTGGTCCCGACGCCGTCCGCGCTCGCCACCAGCACCGGTTCGTCCATCCCGGACAGATCGGGCCGGAACAGACCACCGAACGCGCCGATGTCATTCAGCACGCCGTCCGTGAACGTGCTCCCGGCGAGCCGCTTGACCCGCTCGACCACCTCCATGCCGGCATCAATGTCAACGCCCGACGTCCTGTAGTCCATGACCCGCGCCGCCATCCTTCCCCGGGAGCCTGTACCCCATGCCACGGCGACCCGCCACCGGATCCGGTGGCGAGCGGGCCGGCGTCCGACAGAGGGCGCGCCCCGTCGTCGCCGGTCACGATTCGCTCGAGGCCGTCTCGCCGACCTCGGCGATCTTGAGCACCATCTGCCGATAGGCGTCGGTATCGCGCGGTGGATCGACGGGATACGACCGTGTGTAGCACGCGTTGCAGTAGTGGTGGTGACGTTCGCCGACCGCCTGACGCAATCCCTCCAGGCTCAGGTAGGCGAGCGTGTCGGCGCCCATGAAGTCGCGGATCTCGTCGATGCTGTACCGGGCCGCAATCAGTTCGTCGCGGTGCGGCGTATCGATGCCGTAGTAGCACGGAGCGACGGTCGGCGGGCAACTGATGCGCATGTGCACCTCCCGCGCCCCGGCCGCCTTGATCATCGACACGATCTTCCGGCTGGTCGTCCCCCGCACGATCGAGTCGTCCACCAGCACCACCCGCTGCCCGTCGAGCACGCTCCGCACCGTGTTCAGCTTCACCTTCACCTTCAGCCCGCGCACCGCCTCGTGCGGCTGAATGAACGTGCGGCCCACGTAGTGGTTTCGAATGAGCCCCATCTTCAGCGGAATGCCGGATCTCTCGGCGTAGCCTATGGCGGCAACGACGCCTGAATCGGGAATCGGCACCACCACGTCGGCCTCGACCGCCGACTCCTGGGCGAGCAACCGTCCGAGGTTGGTGCGTACCGCATTGACGCTCTGACCGAAGACCTCGCTGTCGGGCCGCGCGAAGTAGACGTGCTCGAACACGCAATGGGCGGCCGGGGCCGGCGGAAACGGCTTGTACGAGCGTACACCGTCGTCCCCGATCACCAGCACCTCGCCCGGCTCCACGTCGCGCTCGTAGCGGGCGCCGATCAGGTCCATGGCGCAGGTCTCGGAGCAGACGACCCAGGCATCCCCCAGACGGCCGACGGCCAGCGGTCGGAAGCCGTGCGGGTCGCGGACCGCCATCAGGTTCCGCGGCGTCAGCAGCACGAGCGAGAAGGCGCCGCTCACCTGCGACACCGATTCGATGATGGCGTCCTCCGGGGTGGCGGCGCTCGACCTTGCATACAGGTGCAGGACGACCTCGGTGTCGCTGTTGGTCTGGAAAATCGATCCCTCACGCACCAGCCACTGGCGCAGCTCGCCGGCGTTGACGAGGTTGCCGTTGTGACAGAGCGCAATCTGCCCGTGCGAGCAGTCGATGAGGATGGGTTGGGCGTTGACGATCCGGCTGTCGCCGAATGTCGAGTAGCGGACGTGGCCGATCGCCGCTGCGCCGGGCAGCGCGGCCAGCATCCGGTTGTCGAAAGCGTCGCCGACGTAGCCCATGGCGCGCGAGAGCTTCACCGCACCGTCGCGGGCGACGGCGATCCCGGCACTCTCCTGCCCCCGGTGCTGCAACGCGTACAGGCCCAGATAGGTCAGCGCTGCGGCATCCTCGCGGCCGTAGATGCCGAAGACGCCGCATTCGTCGTGGAACTTGTCGTCCATTAACCTTCAGCCAACCTTCAGCCGCCGCATCCGCCCGCCGACGGGTCCGCGGGCCGCCAGCCGGCACGTCCGGACGCCGATTCCGTCACGCGGCAGGCGCCTCGAAGTGCCGGGACAGCCCCGTCGCCCATCTCTGCTCCGCCTCGGCCAACCCGACGTCGATGACCGGCTCGCCGTCGAACGTGAACCGCAGGCGCTCACCACCGGTGCGACCCAGCACGCGCGCCGGGACGCCCGCCGCCGCGGCCCGCGCCAGCACGATCTCCGCATCCGTCTCCCGTGCCGACACCACAATCTGCGAGGCGGCCTCGCCATACAGCGCCGACGCCGGACCGCGCCCGTCTTCCGAACCGGGAATCGTCACGTCGAAGCCCGTGCCGCCGCTCTCGAACGCACACTCCGCCAGCGCAACGGCCAGGCCGCCGTCCGAGCAATCGTGCGCGGAACTCACCAGCCGCGCCTCGGCGAGACTCGCCACGAGCTGCTGCACGGCGCGCTCCGCCTCCAGGTCCAGCTCCGGCGGCACGCCGCGCACGAGCCCGTGCACCACCTTCAGATACGCACTGCCGCCGAGCGTGCCGCACGGTGCTCCCAGCAGCATCACCACCGCGCCGGCCTCACGAAACGTGCGGGCGACGACCCGCCGGGCATCCTCTATTATGCCGACCACGCCGAGGACCGGGGTCGGCATAATCGCCTGGCCGTCCGTCTCGTTGTAGAGACTGACGTTGCCACCGGTGATCGGAATGTCGAGGGCGCGGCACGCGTCGCCGATGCCGGCCACCGCGCGCGCGAACTGCCACATGATCTCCGGCCGCTCCGGGTTCCCGAAGTTCAGGCAGTTGGTGGCGCCGACCGGCCGGCCGCCGGCGCAGGCGACGTTGCGGGCCGACTCGGCCACGGCCAGCATCGCCCCGCGGTACGGGTCCAGAAGGCAGTACCGTCCGTTGCCGTCGACCGAGAACGCCAGGGCGCGCCGGGTCCCCTTGATGCGCACCACGCCGGCCCCCGCGCCGGCCGGCGCGATGGTGTTGGTCCGCACCATGTGGTCGTACTGGCGATGGATCCAGCGCCTGCTCGCGATGTCCGGCGAGCCGACAAGCTGCAGAAAGACCTCCGCCGGCGGGCCGACGGGCTCCAGCGCCGACGGGTCGAGCGCCTGGCGGCGAGCAAGATCCGCCGGCTCGCGGAACGGACGATCGTAGAGCGGCGCCTCGTCGGCGAGCGGCCGGTTGGGGATCTCCGCCACCGTCTCTCCCCGGTCGCGGACACGCAGCAGACCGTCGCCGGTCACCCGGCCGATCCGCTCGGCGTGCAGATCCCACTTCTCGAACACGCGGTCGACCTCCTCCTCGCGTCCCTGCCGCACGATGAAGAGCATCCGCTCCTGCGACTCGGACAGCATGATCTCGTACGGCGTCATGCCCGACTCGCGCTGCGGCACGGAGGCGACGTCGATGTCGATGCCGGCGCCGCCGCGGGCGCCCATCTCGCACGAGGAGCAGGTCAGTCCGGCCGCGCCCATGTCCTGCAGCCCGACCAGCGCGTCCGTCTGCAGCACCTCCAGGCACGCCTCGAGCAGCAGCTTCTCCAGGAACGGATCGCCCACCTGCACGTTGGGGCGCTTGCCGGCCGACGCGTCGTCGAACTCGGCCGACGCCATCGTCGCCCCGTGGATTCCGTCACGGCCGGTCTTCGCACCGACGTAGTAGACCGCGTTGCCTGTCCCCTCGGCGCGACCCCGGATCAGGCCGTCCGCCGGCGCGATGCCCAGGCAGAAGACGTTGACGAGCGGGTTGCCGGCGTAGGTCTCGTCGAAGCCGACCTCCCCACCGACGGTCGGAATCCCGATGCTGTTGCCGTAGCCGGCGATACCCGCCACCACGCCCTCGACCAGACGCTGCGTCGCGGGCGAGTCCGGCGGGCCGAAGCGCAGCGAATCGAGCAGGGCGACGGGCCGGGCTCCCATCGTGAAGATGTCGCGGATGATGCCGCCCACACCGGTCGCGGCGCCCTGGTACGGCTCGATGAACGACGGATGGTTGTGGGACTCGATCTTGAAGACCGCGGCCAGACCGTCGCCGATGTCGAGGACGCCGGCGTTCTCGCCCGGTCCCTGCAGCACGCGCGCGCCCTCGGTCGGCAGGGTCCGCAGGTGGATCCGCGAGCTCTTGTAGCTGCAGTGCTCGGACCACATCACCGAGAAGATGCCCAGCTCCAGCAGGTTGGGGTGGCGCCCGAGGATCGCGACGATGCGCTCGTACTCGCCGGGGGTCAGGCCGTGGGCCGCGACGGTGTCCGCATCGATCACCGGCGCGCCACGGTCAACGGATTCCGGACCGCTCACGATCGGGCCCCGATCAGCAGCAGGACCCCGAAGGCGGCCATCACGACGCCCGCCAGCCCCAGCACCGCCGCCACGATCAGGCCGCCGGGCGGCGGCAGCGGCGCGCCGCCGGCGCCGAAGAACACCGCCGCGCCGAGCATCAGCAGTCCGACGCCGACGAAGATCGCCCCGAGACGGCGCCGCGCTTCGGGAGTCGCCATCAGCTCGCCTCCGCGACCGGCGCGAGCGCCGCCGTCGACGCCGCCAGCGCCGATTCGAAGATCACGCGGCCGTCCGTGCTGCCGAGCGCCGCCTCGCACGCGCGCTCGGGATGGGGCATGAGGCCGACGACATTGCGTTCGCGGTTGCAGATGCCCGCGATCGCGTCCGTCGAGCCGTTGACGTTCCATCGTTCGTCACGGGCGCCGTCGGGCGCGGTGTAGCGGAAGACGATCCGGCAGTTGTCGGCGAGCTCCCGCAGCGTCTCCGGATCCGCGTGGTAGTTCCCCTCGCCGTGGGCGATCGGGATGCGCAATACCCGGCCGACCGCCGCGCGCCGGGTGAACGGCGTGTCGGCGGCTTCCACCCGCAGGTGGACGTGCTCGCAGATGAACTTCAGGTCGCGGTTGCGCCGCATGCCGCCGGGCAGCAGTCCGGCCTCGAGCAGGATCTGGAAGCCGTTGCAGATGCCGATGACCGGCCCGCCGGCGGCGGCGAACTCCTGCACGCGCGCCATGATCGGCGAGAAGCGGGCAATGGCGCCGCAGCGCAGGTAGTCGCCGTAGGAGAACCCGCCCGGCAGCACCACCGCGTCGGCGCCGCCGAGGTCCGTGGCCTTGTGCCAGACCAGCTCCGCCTCCTGGCCCAGAACGGACGCCAGAGCGTAGTGCGCGTCGTGGTCGCAGTTCGACCCCGGAAAGACCACCACCGCGAATCTCATACCGACGTCCACCTCCTGCCTCCCAGGGCCCTGCCCCGGCGGCTCACGGGTTGCCGACCTCCACCCGGTAGCTCTCGATCACCGGGTTCGCCAGCAGCCGGTCGGCCACCTCGCCGGCCAGCGCCCGCGCCCCCTCGGCGGTGGCCGCATCGACGTCGAGCTCGAAGTACTTGCCCTGCCGCACGTCACGGACGGCGCCGTAGCCGAGTGTGTGCAGGGCGCCGGTGATGGTCTTCCCCTGCGGATCCAGGATCGAGGGCTTCAGCGTGACGTAGACCTTCGCCTTCACGACGCCTCCTGCACCACTACCGGCCTGCCCACCTTCGGCGCAGGCGTCTCCGCCACCACCGGCGAAGCGGTTCGGAACGCCCGATCCATGATCGCATCCACGTGCCTGAGCTGCACGTCCAGATCGAAAGCGCGCTCCAACTCGTCGCGGCCGAGTACCGCGGTCACGTCCCGATCGGCCAGCAGCAGGTCCCGAAAGTCCAGCCCCTCGTCGTGCGAGCGCAGGGCGTTGCGCTGCACCAGCAGGTAGGCGTCCTCGCGAGAGACGCCGCGGCGGGCCAGTTCCAGCAGCACCGTGCCGGAGAAGACGACGCCGCGCGACCGCGCCAGGTTCTCGCGCATCCGCTCGGGGTGGACGACCAGGCCGCGCACGATGCGCGTGAACCGGCGGACCATGTGATCGAGCGCGCAGAAGCTGTCGGGCACGATGACCCGCTCGACCGACGAGTGCGAGATGTCGCGCTCGTGCCACAGGGCGATGTTCTCGATGGAGGCCAGCGCGTTGGTGCGCACGATGCGCGCCAGCCCCGTGATCTGCTCGCAGCCGATCGGGTTGCGCTTGTGGGGCATCGCCGACGAACCCTTCTGGCCCCTCGCGAACGGCTCCGCCACCTCGCCGATCTCGGTCTTCTGCAGCCCGCGCACCTCCAGCGCGAACTTCTCCAGGGACGCCGCCGTGATGGCCAACGCGCTCAGCAGTTCGGCGTGCCGGTCGCGCTGCACCACCTGCGAGGCGACCGGGGCCGGAGTCAGCCCGAGGCGGTCGCACACGCCCTGCTCGATCGCCGGGTCCAGGTGCGCGTAGGTCCCCACCGCGCCCGACAGCTTGCCGACGCCGATCGTCTCGCGGGCGCGGACGAGCCGTTCGCGGTCGCGCTGCAGCTCCGTGAACCAGAGCGCCAGCTTCAGACCGAAGGTCATCGGCTCGGCGTGGACGCCGTGCGTCCGGCCGATCATCGGCGTCCGCCGGTGCTCGTCCGCCCGCTCGCGCACTGCGGCGCCCAGGCGGTCCAGATCGGCCAGCAGCAGGTCGCACGCATCGCGCATCTGCACTGCGTGCGCAGTGTCGATCACGTCCGACGACGTCATCCCGAAATGCAGCCAGCGCGCCGACGGCCCGACGTGCTCGGCCACCGCCGTCGTGAAGGCGATCACGTCGTGTTGCGTCGTCTCCTCGATCTCCGCCACGCGCGCCGCGTCGACCGCGCCGCGCTCGCGGATGTCGCGCGCCGCCGGCGGCGGGATCAGCCCCTGGTCGGCCATCGCCTCGGCGGCTGCGATCTCGACGCGCAGCCACGTGTCGTACCGGTGCTGATCGGTCCACAGGCGACCCATCTCGCGCGGTGTATAGCGGGGGATCATCGGGAACGAACCTCGTTGCGGTCGGCGTCCGGACCGCGGTCAGCCGAGAGGTGAAACGGAAGCCGCGTCTGGCGGAGAGCGGCGATCGGAGGCGTCGCCGGCTGCGCCCAGGTGTCCAGGTCGATGGTCGGCGTCACGCGGTCCTGGTGCGTCACCACCACCTCGACATCGCTCCGGCCGACCGCCGACAGCGCCTCGCAGCAGGTCATCCTGGCCAGCTCCGGCAGGTTGTTGACGCGACTCAGGTGGGCGAGCACGAGGCAGCGCACCGACGCACCGAGATGGTCGCGCACGAACGCGGCGAGCGATTCGTTCGAGAGATGGCCGCCGTCGCCCCCGATGCGCTCGCGCGTGGACCGCGCGTAGGGACTGACCCGAAGGAGCTCGACGGCGTGGTTCGACTCGATGACCAGCAACCGGCAGTCGCGAAAGTACTCGATCAGGGCCGGCGTCAGCGTCCCGATATCGGTGGCGTAGCCGACGACGCCTTCCGGCGTCTCGATGCGGAAGGCGAGCGTCTCCGACGCGTCGTGCGGGACCTCGAAGGGAATGAAGCGCAGGCCGCCCAGATCGAGGCCCGTGTCCGGCGTCAGCGTGCGCCCGTCGAGGTCGTCCGTCCCGCACTCGTGGAGGACGGCTGCGGTTGCGTAGACGGGCACCCCGTGCCGCTTCGACAGCACCCGCACGCCGCGGGTGTGGTCACCGTGCCCGTGCGTGATCAGGACGGCGTCGAGCGTCCCGGGGTCGACGTCCATCTCCCCCAGACGGCGGGACACCTCGCGGTAGCTGAACCCGACATCGAGCAGCACGCGGGCGCTCGAGCAGGACACGAGCGTCGCGTTGCCTGCGCTTCCGCTCCCGAGCACCGTCAACTTGACCGCGATGGCCCCGGTCCTCCGCTTCCAGCGCCCCGAAACGCCTCGCAGGCTCGGCGTCTCGGCCCATCCCCCCACTCCATGACCTTGCGCCTCAGCACTTCGCTTCGCTGCGTTCTGCGGCGCAAGATCCTAGCCCGGATCGAGCTGCGCCGGCGAGAGTGAGGCGTCGGAGACCGGGCCCACCAGTGCCGCGGCCAGCGCACCGTTCCGGAACAGATCCTGCGCCACTTTCTGCACGTCGTCCGCCGCAACCCGGTCGATCCCGGCCAGGGTCTCCGACAGGGGCACCTGCCGCCCGAAGTACATCTCGCACTGCGCGAGCTGCGACATGCGGCTGCTCGTGCTCTCGAGGCCCAGCACGCAACTGCCCTTCAGATGGTCCTTCGCGCGCTGCAACTCCTCGTCCGGCACCAGGGTGCTCCTCAACCCGCGCAACTCCTCGACCACCAGGCCGACCACCTCCGCCACCGCATCACCGTCGCACCCGACGTACACGGTCAGCACGCCGGCATCCCGGTACGACGTCAGGTTGCTGCTCACCGCGTAGGCCAGCCCCCGCTTCTCGCGGATGTTCTGGAACAGACGCGAGCTCATCGAGCCGCCGAGCACCGTGTTGAGAACGTAGGTCGCATACCGGTCCTCGTGGCTCTGCGGATAACCACGCGTGCCGAGACACAGATGCGCCTGTTCCAGGTCCTTGTCACGCAACTCGATCCGGGCGTCGACCGACGGCGGGCTGGTGCGGAGCGACTCGGCGCCCTTCGTCAACGGCGCGAACGCCGTCCCCACGAGGTCTCGCATGGCCGCCGTGTCCACGCTGCCGGCAGCCGCGATGATCAGGTTGCCCGCCGTGTATGCCCCGCCGAAGTACTCGCGCAGCGCCCGGGAGTCGATGGCGCGGACGGACTCGGCGTTCCCGAGAATCGGACGCCCGAGCGGATGGTCCGGCCAGAAGCTGGCCGTGAACACCTCGTGCACGAGGTCGTCCGGCGTGTCCTCGACCATCTTGATCTCTTCGAGGACGACGCCCTGCTCGCGGCGGATCTCCTCGTCCGCGAACGCCGGATTCAACAGCAGGTCGCTGAGCAGATCGACGGCCTGCGGGAGATGCTCGTCGAGCACCTTCACGTAATAGCCGGCGTACTCCTTCGCAGTGAAGGCGTCGAGCTGTCCGCCGATGGAGTCGATCTCCTGCGCGATGGCCTCGGCCGAGCGGGACGCGGTCCCCTTGAAGAGCATGTGCTCCACGAAGTGCGCGATACCGGCCCGATCCGCGCCCTCGTGTCTGGAGCCCCGAGTGAGCCACGCCCCAAGGCTGACCGAACGCACTGCCGGCATCGGCTCCGTGAGCAGACAGAGACCGTTGTCGAAATCGTGACGCTCGATCATATCGGGGGGCGCGTGCGGCGGGGAACCGCCGCAACGACGCTGCGAGCACGCAAACGCTTGCAAAGAGCCGGGTTACGGAGCAACTCGAACTGGCGAATGGTAGCATGTTCGGTTGGCGCGCAGCAACCGCGCGGCGGCCGGCAGGCCGGCCCCGGTCGCCTTGCCGCCGGTCGCGTGGCGGCATGCCCACCACCCGCTGCCCTGGGACGTCTCTCATGCCGGAACGACAGGTCCTCACCGAGTTGGAACCCGACGCGCTCGCCACCGCGCTCGCCGGCCTTGGCGCCAAGCCGTTCCACGCGCGGCAGATATACGCCTGGGTCTACAGACGCGGCGTCGTCGAGTTCAGCCGCATGACCGACCTCTCGATGGACCTGCGCGCCGAGCTCGAGCGGACCTTCGCGATCCCGACCCCGACGGTGACCGCGCGCAGTGCGTCGGCCGACGGCACGGTCAAGTTCCTGCTGCGGCTCGGCGACGGGCGCGAGGTGGAGTCGGTCTTCATTCCCGACACGCCGGCGCAGACCCTGTGCGTGTCGACGCAGGTCGGCTGCGCGATGCGCTGCGGCTTCTGCCTGACCGGCCGGATGGGGCTGCTGCGGAACCTGACGGCCGGGGAGATCGCGGCCCAGGTGCGGGTGATGGCACACGACCTGGGGCTGGCGGAGCAGCGGTTCAACATCGTGCTGATGGGCATGGGCGAGCCGCTGCACAACTACGACGAGACCATGAAGGCGCTCCGGATGCTGGCGGCCGACTGCGGGCTGGCGGTGCATCCGCGGCGTGTGACCCTGTCGACGGTCGGCGTGCTGCCGGCGCTCGAGCGGCTCGCCCACGAGCCGCTGATGCCGAACCTCGCCGTCTCGCTGCATGCGGCGACCGAGGAGCTGCGCGACCGGCTGGTGCCGGTGAGCCGCCGGTACGGCCTTACCGACCTCGTCGCCGCCTGTCGGCGCTTTCCCACGAAGCGGCGCGAACGGATCACCTTCGAGTACGTCCTGCTGCGCGACATCAACGACACCGTGGCCGACGCCAGGCGGCTGGCGACCCTGCTGCGGGGTATCCGCTCGAAGGTAAACCTGATCCCGCTCAACGAGGCGCCCGGCATCCCGTACCGGCGGCCGTCGGACGCGCGGGTCGACCGCTTCGCGCGGGCGCTCGCCGAACGCCGCGTCGTCGTGTCGGTGCGCAAGAGCCGCGGGCGCGACATCCGCGCCGCCTGCGGCCAGCTCATCGTCGAGGGCGCGCGGCCGGCGCCCGGACAGCACGCTGCCGCGCTGCTGGATGCGTCCCCGGTAGCGAGCGGACAGGCGGGATAGATTGAGGATGTGGAGCGGAACGGAAACACGCCCCTCCAGATCGTCACGCTGCTGCTGTCGCTGGTGGCGGCCATGGCCGGACTCTGGAACGGATGGCAGATCGCCCGCTTGGCGGGACAGGTGGAAGCATTGCAGGAGGTGCTCGTCGCGCACGTGACGACCCCCGGCGTCCACTCCGACTCGCACTAGCGCCGCCAAACCCGTCGCAAGGCTCCGTGTTCGGCCCCGGCCTCCACCGTCCCGGACCGCGTCACGACGCCCGTCAGGCGGCCGCGGCGACCAGCTCGCCGCCCAACATCTCGCCAGCAGCGGTGATGTGCACCTGCACCCGCTCGTTCTCCGGGCGGTCGACGGGCACCCGCACGCGCAGATAGTTGTCCGTCAGCACGACCGTGGCCCCGTGCTGGACAAGCGTCAGGCCGGGTCGGATGCTGCCCACCTGGGCGGCGCGGAACCGGTCCGCCAGTGCGGCGCCGACTTCCCGCACGGCCCGCGCCCGCTCGCGGATGCACCCGCCGGGCACCTTCGCGGCCATCCCGGACGCCTCCGTACCGGGACGATCCGAGTAGGGGAAGACGTGCAGGTAGGTGAGGGGGCTCTGCCGGATGAAGCCGAGCGTCGCCGCCGCGTCGGCGTCCGTCTCGCCGGGGAACCCGACCACGACGTCGGCGCCGATTGCCGCATGCGGCAGCCGCCGGCGGATGTCGGTGACCACGGCCCGGTACGCCGCCGCGGTGTACGGCCGCCGCATCCGCCGCAGGACGGCGTCGCTCGCATGCTGCAGCGGGAGATGGAAGTGCGGCGCGAACCGCGGGCTGGCGGTCACCAGGTCGACCACGGCGGGTGTGCAGTCCATCGGCTCCAGCGAGCTGATGCGGACCAGGAAGTCGGACCGGTGGGCGGCAAGCGCCCGCAATAACACGACGAGAGACGTCGGCGGCGTCAGGTCGTGCCCCCAGGAACCCAGGTGGACGCCGGTGAGCTGCAGCTCGCGGTACCCTGCGTCGAGCGCCTGATCCACCTCGTCGAGCACCCGCGGCAACGGCACGCTGCGGCCACGCCCCCGCGTCGACGGGATGATGCAGTAGGCGCACGCCTCGTCGCAGCCGGTCTGCACGCGCAGGGTATAGGCGGTCCGGCCACGTTCCCCGGGCCGGATCAGGGCGCCGCACGCGCCGTCCCCGGCGCCGAAGCGCACTGCGGTGGTCGGGTCGACGGTGTCCAGGATGCGCGCCGCAAGCGCCTCCTTCTCCACGTTGGGCACCACGGCGACGACACCCGGCAGGACCGCCACCTCGTCGGCGGCGCGCGACGCGTAGCAGCCGGTGGCGACGATCCGCGCGCCCGCGTTGGTCCGGGCTATGCGCCGGATTGCCTGCCGGGTCCCCTGATCGGCGGTCGCGGTGACCGAGCAACTGTTGACGACGACAACGTCCGCCGTCTCGATCGGCGCTTCGCAGCCCCCCGCGGCGCGCAGGCTGCGCTCGATCGCGAACGAGTCGGCCTGATTGACCCGGCAGCCGAACGTGACCACGGCGAACCTCATCGGTGCAGTATATGTGACGTGCACGTATGGCCCGCTCACGCAATTGTGTTAAAACGGCGCCGTTGCACGCCGGTGCGCCGGATTCGTGCGCCGGTCGCCGCGCGCCCGAGAACAGTGAAGCGCCCCAGAGGACTCGACAGCCTGCGCGACACGCACCCGCCACGGGGGATCTTCACCTCGCACCTGATGCAACAGGTGCTGCGGGTCGCCACGCGGGCCGCACCCAGCAGACTCCCCGTTCTGATCACGGGTGAGTCGGGCACCGGCAAGGAGGTGCTCGCGCGCATCATCCACGACCGTTCCGACCGCTCCCGGGAACAGTTCGTGCCCTACAACTGCACCGGCACGACGCGGGACATGGCCGACTCGCAGCTCTTCGGCCACCGGCGCGGAGCGTTCACCGGGGCCAGCGACCACGCGCCCGGGGTCATCCGCAGCGCCCACGGAGGCACGTTGCTGCTCGACGAGATCGGGGAACTCGACGTGCACATCCAGCCCAAGCTGCTGCGCCTGATCGAGAATCAGGAGATCCAGCCGGTCGGCCAACCCCGACCGTCGAAGGTCGATGTCCGCATCGTGGCCGCCACCAACGCGGACATCGATCAGATGGTCCGGGACAAGCGGTTCCGCGACGATCTGTTCTACCGCCTGAACATCACGCGCATCCACATTCCTCCGCTGCGGGACCACCGCGAGGACATCCCGCCGCTCGTCACGCACTTCCTGCGCCGGTACTCGGAAGAGCACCGCAAGCGCGGCCTCCGCCTGTCGGACGAGGCGTTGCAGCAGTTGCTCGTCCGGGACTGGCCGGGCAACGTCCGGCAGCTCGCCAACGAGATCCGCCGCCTGGTGGCCTTCGCGACCGACGGCGCGACCATCGGGTCGGAGGACCTCGCCCGCTCGACCGTGTCTCCCACGGCGCCGCGGACGAAGGCCGGCACGCAGACGCAACCCGACCCGCACACGGTCACGATCTCCACGGACCAGCCACTGCCGGCCGCCATCGAGGAGGTCGAGCGCGCGCTCATCATCCGGGCCCTGCTGGCCGCCGACGGCCGCCTGAATACCGCCGCCGGCCGGCTCGGCGTCTCACGCAAGGGTCTGCTGCTCAAGCGGCGCCGCCTGAACATCGACGCGTTCCTCGCCCGCGAGTGACCCGCGAGACGACCAATGGCCGAGACCCGATCCGGAACGCGCGTCGAGCCGCCGCTGAGCCAGGCGCTGATTCCCGTGGTGCTGCTCATCGCCCTGCTCGGCGCCGCGGTGTACCTCTTCGGCGACGAGTCCTCGTTCGGGCCGAACCAGATCGCGCTCGTGCTGGGCACCGCGGTCGCCGCGCTGGTCGGCCTCGCCAACGGCCAGCCGTGGGTGGAGATCGAGACGGCGATCCGCCGCGGCATCGCCACGTCGATGGGCGCCATCCTGATCCTGCTGGTCGTCGGCTCGGTCATCGGCACGTGGATCCTGGCCGGCATCGTGCCGACGATGATCCACTACGGCCTGTCGCTGCTCGCGCCGTCCATCTTCTACGCCGCCGCGTGCGCCATCTGCGCCGTCGTCGCGCTCGCCACCGGCAGTTCGTGGACCACGGCCGGCACCGTCGGCCTGGCCCTGATCGGCACCGCCGCCGCCTACGAGCTGCATCTGGGGCTGGCCGCCGGCGCCATCATCTCGGGCGCCTACTTCGGCGACAAGATGTCGCCGCTGTCGGACACCACCAACCTCGCCCCGGCCGTGGCCGGCTCGGAGCTGTTCACGCACATCCGCCACATGGTGTGGACCACGGCGCCCAGCTTCGGGCTTGCGCTGATCCTGTTCACCGGCATCGGCCTCGCCACGCCGGCCCCGGAGGGTTCGGGCGATCTCGACGCGGTGCTGGCGGCGCTCGACCGCAGCTTCGCCATCGGCCCGCACCTGCTCATCCCGCTGGTGCTGGTGCTGACGCTGGTGGTGCGGCGGATGCCGGCGTTCCCGGCGCTGCTGATCGGCGCCCTGGTCGGGGGGCTGTTCGCGGTGGTCTTCCAGCCCGAGGCCGTGCTGCGCCATGTCGGCGAGCCGGAGCTTGCGCGCCCGGTCGCCCTGGCCAAGGGCGTGTGGCAGGCGCTCCACGGGGGGTACGTGCTCGAATCGGGCAACGCCGCCCTCGACGAGCTGCTCTCGCGCGGCGGCATGGCGAGCATGCTGCAGACCGTCTGGCTGATCATGACGGCGATGATGTACGGCGCCGTGCTGGAGGCCACCGGCGTTCTGCAGGCGCTGGCCCGCCGCATCCTGCGCGCCGTGCGCACCGCGGGCGGCCTGATCGTGGCCACGCTGGCCACCGCCTTCGGCGTCAACGTGCTGGCCTCCGACCAGTACATCTCCATCGTCCTGCCGGGCCGGATGTTCCGCAGCGAGTACCGGCGCCGGCGGCTCGACCCGAAGAACCTGTCGCGGACCCTCGAGGACAGCGGCACGATCACCTCGGTGCTCATCCCGTGGAACACCTGCGGCGCGTTCATGGCCACGACGCTGGGCGTCCCGACGCTGACCTACGCACCGTTCGCCTTCTTCAACCTGATCAACCCGTTCGTCGCCGCGATCTACGCCTTCGCACGGATCGGCATCGCCCCGCTCGACGCGGGAACGACCGGGGACTCGGACGCACGCGCCGAACGGTCACCTTCCGGCGCGTGAGAGTGAGAGGCGCCGCCACAGGCCGCAGCCTGCGCCCGCCGGACCGGAGCGGGGGAAGCACCCGGACCGAGATCAGCCGCACCGGTGGCGGGAGGCGCGTTACGGATGGCCGATTCCGACGCGTACGCCCGCTGCGGGAGCTCGGCCGCACCGGCGGCGGGAGGCGAGGCGCGTTACGGTCCGGCCGCCTCGGCCTGCAGCACCTGGTCGAGGGCGAGCACGCGCCGCACGGCGTCGCTGATCGCCCGGCCGGTGAAGGAAGAGCCGGCGATGCGCCGGATGCCGCGCCGGATGGCGAGCCCGTCGTGCAGCACCTGGCCGTCGAACTGCCGCAGCCAGTCCTGGGGCGCCATGTACTGCGCCGGCTCGAAGAAGACCGTGACGTCGACCCGCTGGATGCGGCCCTCGGTGTCGAGGGAGACGAGCAGGCTCTGCCGCTCGGTCTTCGGCGTGTGCGTGTCGATGTAGGCGCGCCCGACGACCGCGCCGTCCTCGTCGCGGGCGATGTAGCGGGGAAAGATGCGGCCCTGCATCCCGACGCGGGCGATCGAGGCCACCGCCGCCATCTGCTCCCGCGTCAGGATGACCCGGTCGCGCGTGACCATTGCGTCCGGGTAGACCGCCGCGAGCGCCTCGGCGCGGGTGATGACGCCGTCCTGGGCGCCGGGAGTGGCCGCGCCCGTGAACAGCGCGAGCAGAACCGCTGCGATGATGCGCCTGGTCATGTTGCTTTCGCGCCGCGCGCCGACCGGGACATTCTACCGCCAGCGGACGTCCCTGCCACTCGGTCCGGCGCATGCGCCCCCGGGGGCCGCGTGTCGGGACGAAGGACGCCCCGGATCGGTCTCGGAAGCGCGGGCCGCTCAGGTCTCCGGATCGGCCTCCGCCGCACGCAGGTCGCGGAGGTAGTACGCGAACGCGCCTCCCGCGATGGCGCCGACGGTGAGCACCTTCAGCACGAACCGCACGGTCACGGCGCCGTCCAGGAAGTTGTAGACGACCGCCGAGACGCTGCCGATCAGCACGCAGAACGCGATGAACAGCGTGATGTAGGTGAGCTGCTGCCGGAGCCGCGACGCGCGCACGCTCGGGTCGGAGGATACGGCGCGACGGATCACCGTCGCCATGTACAGGAACACCGGACACGCGACCACCAGCACCGACACGGCCCAGCGGATGCCGTCCCGCGTGATCTCCCCGGGCGGGTCCTCCTCATGGGGAAACGCCAGATCGACGACGCCGAACACCAGCGCTCCCAGGTTGAACGCGCTCACGAACAGCGCCAGGAACATCACGGCATACAGGAACGCCTCGCGCGGCTTGACGGAGACCGAGGGTCGCGGCACCGGTATCGGGTACCCGGGCGCATCGGCGAACCGGGCCAGGGCCCGGTTCACCTGATCCGGGGGCCAGCCGGCGCCGAGCAGCGCAGCCTCGATGTCCGGGCGCGAAACGCCGCGGTCGAGACCCTCCCTGACGAAGCCGACCAGATCGGGGTTGAGCGCCATCCATATCCTCCTCTCGGACCGCTGCGGCACAGGCCCGTCAGAGACGCCCGCAGCATCCACCACCGCGTGCCCGGATCTGCCGGCCAGGCGCTGCCACGGCGAGCATTACCCGGCCGACCGGCGCCGCAGGGCCCCACCCGGCCCACCGTTCCCGGCACTGTAAGCATCCCCCGGCGCCACCGCAACCGGCCAACGGAACGCCGGCCCGAAGCGGGTCGCCATCATCGGCCGCCGCTGCGTCCCAGTCAAGATCGCCGCGTTCCGACGGCGATAGGGCATGCGCCGGCGCCCACCGGGACGTACGCTGCACCTGTCTATAGTCAACGATCGGCGAGCCGAAGAGTGACCCAAACCCGACGCTCAAACCGTGCGCTGGAGGAGTTTTCGGCTCAGGTCGGCACTCGACTCCAGCGACGAGATCATGTCGCCTCCGACATCAGACAGCCGCGCCAGATCGAGCCGGGGAATCTCCGATTGATCCTCGAAAACCAGCATGGATTCGAACTGAAGGTTGTGTCGATGGAAGTGTGACAGCATGATCGTCGTCAATCGCGCCTTGTCGCGATTCGGTACGCCATATAGAAACAGGGGCGCGTTGAACCGCCCCGCTATTCTGTAGTCCACTCGGTATGCCTCGGGGTCGGGTAGTCCTTCCGGCGCGTAGTCCGCTTGAATCTTGTCCTCGTCGATCAGGTTGCCAAGCAGCTCGGCCAGGTCGTCGTAGAAAGTCGACTTGACCCGCGAACGGGAAAGAAACGTCAGGTCGTGGACCCTGGTCAATGCCTGTCCAAAGCGGAACACGGCCTCGGGAAGCCTGTCTATCGACGTGTCGAGTTGAAACATGCCGCCGTCCCAGTTGATACCCGCTTCACCCACGATGCATTCCAGCATATGTCGCCGCGCACCCTCCAGGAACGCGTCGACGTCGTGGTCGTAGCTGATGTGCATGAGAGTGTGGCCGAGATCGGACAGGCGCACACCACCAATCCCTGTCTCCGAGACGTGGATCGGAAACCTGTCTCCGTCGGGAAACTCGAAGTGCGTCCGCAATAGTAACGCCCCGTCAGGGCGCTTCGTCAGGCGCACTTCCGAGCAGAGCCGCTCGCACAGGCGCCGTTGCAGTGCGTCCTGGTCAAGAGCCATAGGGCAACCTCGGGACATCCTGCGAGGCGGCAATGCCGCCCACGTTGAAGTCATCGAACAGGCACGCCAGCGCGCCTTCCAGTGTCTCGTAGCGGTTTGTCTCGGTAGCGTCCCGCTCAGGTCTTTTTCCGGAGATCATCGACTTCGCTGACGTGCGGTGGATATGAGGTCGATAGTGGATGTCGCCATGTTCATGACCGGGTCCGTTGTAGCGCGCCAAGGTCAGCCGCGAGCCATCGAGTGACACGTGAGCGATTCCGCAGGAGAAGTCGGCATCGTCCCGGAGGTTCTGTCGCTGGTAGATCTCGAATCGAGGTTCACCTTGCCTCTCGCCGACCACCTTGAACGAGCGTTGCCGGTGGACGGGCGCCCGGACCGGCTTCTCGGACCAGCGCGAGCCGGGATTGGTGACGCGCTTCCGTATGACGCGGAACGATTCGATCTCTCCGTCCGAATACAGGCGTATCGTCATTCCACTTCCTTGCAGTCCGTGGTGAATCTTCGTCGAACACCGAGAGCAGCGAGGCGCCCACCCAACGACCATTCTACCGCCGGCCGCCCGGCCCAGGTCTCAGGGCGTCGGCGGGCCCACGCAGCCCACCGTTCCCCGGCGCCGTCGTGCCCCCAGCGCCACCGCAACACGGCCAACGCCAGCCCAAGGCGGGTCGCCCATCATCGGCCGCCGCTGCGTCCCTGTCAATCGCCCGCTTGCCGGGCGCATGACATTGCACTGCAATTGGGGGATGCGCGATCAACTGAGCGTCCGACTGCCGCGTGAACTGAACGCCGCCGTCGCCGAACGCGCGAAGCGCGAGGCGCGGCGGCCCTCGGACATCGTGCGCCTTGCGCTGCAGGCCTACCTGAAGGCGCCCGCAGGCGAAGCGCAGAAGAGCGCGCCGGACAGGGTGCGCGATGGCGCGGCGGTAGCGCAGGGGAGCGCGCCGGACAGGGTGCGCGATGGCGCGGCGGTAGCGCAGGGGAGCGCGCCGGACAGGGTGCGCGATGGCGCGGCGGTAGCGTGGGGTGCACTCGGGGATGCAGAATCGGTGCGGACGCTCCTGCTCCCGCACGTACCGGCGGCGCTCTGCCGGGCGCTGACGGACCGAGCCGCCCGCGAACGCCTGTCCGTGGCCGACTACGTCCTGGACATCCTCGAGCGCCGGCAGTTCCGCGAGCGCCTGCAGTCGCGCCCCCGTGTCACGCTCAGCGTACCGGCGGCGGCCCTGATCCGGGAGGGTCGGGACAGCCGGTGATCGTGGTGGATGCATCGGTCGTGGTCGAGATGCTGCTCCGCTCGGCTGCCGGCGTCGAGCTGGAAGAGCGGCTCCTCGAAGGGAACGACCCGCTGCACGCGCCTCACATGCTGGATGTGGAGGTCGCACACGCCCTCCGCCGTTGCGCGCGGCACGGCGACATCGACGATCTCCATGGCGGGCACGCACTCGCGGACCTGGCGGCCATGTCCATACGACGGCACGGCCACCAGCCGCTGCTGGAGCGGCTGGAGCGCATGTGGCAGTTCCGCCACAACCTGTCGGCCCATGACGCCGCGTACCTGGCGCTCGCGGAGCGACTCGGCGCGGCCCTGCTGACACGCGATGCAGGGCTCGCGCGGGTCGCCGGGCCGCGGACCGGCATCGAGGTGGTCTGACCGTCGGCCCGGCCGTCGTTCACGGCATGATGCCTTCCACGAGCGTGTCGATTCGATACAGACCGGTCCGCGCCGTGATGTACAGCGTCCGTCCGTCGTTGCCGAACGCGGCGTTGGCCGGCTGTTCGGCCGGTCGCACCGTGCCCAGGTGATCCCCCTCGGGACTGATGACGACGATTCCTCCGGGCCCGCTGGACCAGATGTTGCCGGCCGTATCGACCGCGAAGCCGTCCGGCACGCCCGCGTCCTCGCTGTCGGTCAGGTCCAGCAGCACGGCGCCCTCGCCGACGCCGAGATCGTCGTTCACCGGATAGGCCACCCACTGCCGCGCCTCGCCGTCCGAGTTGGCCACGTAGAGCGTGGATTCGTCCGGCGAGAGCCCGATGCCGTTGGGCCGCGTCTGGCCGTCCGCCAGCAGGTGGACCGTTCCGTCGGGATCGAGGCGGTAGACGCCGTTCCAGTCCAGCTCGGCCGCCTCGGGACTGGCGAGACCGTAGGGCGGATCGGTGAAGAACGCCGAGCCGCTGGAGTGGAAGACGACATCGTTCGGGCTGTTGAGCCGGCTGCCCTCGTAGCGATCGGCGAGCGTGACCCGCGAGCCGTCCTCCTCGATCCGCGCCAGGCGGCGGTTGCCGTGCTCGCACAGCACGAGGCGGCCCTCCAGGTCGAGGGTCAGCCCGTTCGAGCCGCCCTGCCCGTTCGTCTCCAGCTCCGGCAGGAATACCGGATTGAGGAACACGCTCGTTCCGTCCGCCTCCGACCAGCGGTAGACCGTGTCGGCGGGAATGTCGCTGAAGAGCAGGTGCCCCTCGTCCGCGCCCCCGACCCACACCGGTCCTTCGATGAACTGGAAACCGTCGGCCACCTGCTCGACCGTCGCGTCGGCGGCCAGCAGCTCGTCCAGACGCGGATCCAGCCGGTCGATGGCGCCCGCCTCCTCGGCGGGAGCCTCGGGTGCGGCCGCAGACGGCTCTTCGGCCGGCCCGCAGGCGGATACGGCGGCGATGAGAAACAGACCGGCGCCAAGCGTTGTCACTCTGTTCATGATTCGAGTCCTCGTCCTTTGTTTCATCCGGATGGAGAATCCGGCCCCGACCGTCGTGGAGCCGTCCCGGGACCGGGATGGCCCGGATGCCGTCTCAGCATACACGCGCCGGCCCGACGATCGTCGCCGGCGGCTCCGATTGCCGGCTCCAACCCCGGCCGACTCGAGCCTGCTCCGTTCTACGGCGCAGACCCCTGGCGGTCGGCACGCGTTCCCTCCTCCGTCCCCGGACCGACGAGCGGCGGAGGGAATCGCGCTGCGAATGGCTGCGTGGCGCGGACGATCACATCGTCCGAATCGGGGTCGACCGAGATGAAGCAGGCGGCGATTCCATGCGACTCGGCCCAGGCGATCCCCTCCAGGGGCCCCATCACGTACAGCGCCGTCGAAAGTATGTCCGCGACCAGGGCGTTCCCGTGCCACACGGTCACCGACGCCGACCGGCTGACCGGCCGCCCGCTGCGCGGGTCGATGAGGTGGCCGATGCGCACGCCGTCGTCGAGCCGGAGGTCGCGCTCGGACCCGCCGCTGGTGGCGAGCGAACCCGCCGCGAGAGACAGCTCGAGCACCGCCACGTCGCGCCGCGCCGGGTGCGCCACGCCCACGACCCACGGGCCGCCGGACGCTTCCCCGGAAACCGCCATCTGCCCGCCGAAGTCGATGCGCCAGGTCCCCGGCCGGCCGCGCTCGGCGGCCCGCACGCGGTCAAGCGCCTCGCCCTTGCCGAATGCGCCCGCGTCCAGGGTCACCGCCGCGCGCCGCGCGACGACACAGGAGTCCACGTCGAGCGCGAGATGCCCGAAACCGGCGGCGGCCCGCGCCGCCTCCAGTGCAGCGACGGTGGGACGCCGGCCCGCGCCGCGCAGGTCCCAGGCCTCGATGAGACTGCCGATGGCCGGGTCGAAGGCGCCGCCCGTCGCCGCGCGCCAGGACGCCACACGGGCCAGCAGCCGGCAGGTCCGCACGGGCAGCGGCAGCGGCTCGCCCGGCGGCTGCCGGTTGACGGCGCTCAGGACGCTGTCCTGCCGCCACGTGCTCAGCTCCGCCTCGGTGTGCTCGACCACGCGGACCATGCGTTCCAGCTTCGCCAGCGCGGTCTCCCGATCCGCGGTCTCGGCGACGAACGTGGCCAACGTGCCCATGAGGAACACGGTGCGCTCGACGCGGACCGGCTCGGCGCCCGTGCCGGCCGGCAGGGGAGCCGCCGCCAGAACACTGGATGCGACCGCCAGCCACGACGGCAGCCACCGTACCGCACGGCGCACCACCAACCGGAGCCTGGCGGTGCGGACGGTGCGATCACGGCGATGCCGTCCGGCGTACGCCGCCGACGGGGTCATGGCGACGGCCGCGCCGCATTCGGCTGGAGGGCTGACGGCAGCGCCGTCGGACGGGCCATCCCGGCAACGCGGTCGGCAGTCGCCTCACGCCGCTGGCGGCGGGCGGGGGTCCGGGCCGACGGCCCGGCAATCCGCCAGCCGTTGACCAGGTGGATGCCGTAGCCGACGACGAAGACGACGCTCGCCGCGACGTGCGTCCAGATGAAGAAGGTGATGAGGGCGGGCGTGGTCGCGACCTGGATGAGATAGCCGCTCAGCGCCATCACCGAGAAGCTCAGCAGCGACACCCACCCGGTCCGCCGGTTCGCCGGGTTCCGCGACCGGAGCTTGCCGAACGAGTGCGACCGGTACAGCATGCCGAAGAAGGCGACGAAGAACGGCGCCGCCACGACGTGGGCCGACAGCATGGTCGGCTGCCACGGATGGTTGATGATGGCGAACGGGTCGTCGGTCGTCATGGCGTACTTCATGTACAGGTAGACGATCCCGGTCACCGTGACGATGACGTGGAAGGTGTTGAAGCCCCGGCGCTCCCACCAGGTCATTGCGCGCCGCGCCCCCTGCGCAGCCGAGGCTCCTCCAGCACCTGGTCGAGGGCCAGCACGCGGCGCACCGCGGCGTTGACCGCGTGGGTCGTCAGCGTCCCCCCCGCGATGGGACGGATCGCACGGTGGATCGCGATGTCGTCACCGAGCGGTCGCTCGTAGTACTGTCGCTTCCACCGCTCGGGGGGCACATATTCGGGGGGCTCGAGGAAGGCGGTCACGTCGATGCGGCGCACCCGCCCGTCCGGTTCGAGCGAGATGAGCAGGCTCTCGCGCTTGGTCCGCACCACGTGCGTGTCGACGTAGGCCCGGCCGACGACGACGCCGTTGCGCCGGGCGACGTAGCGGGCGTAGATGCGGGTCCGCACATCCTCGCGCGAGATCTCGGCGATCCGTTCCGCCTGCTCGCTCGTCAGATAGACGCGGTCCCCGCTGATGGCCGCACCCGCGAAGACCGCGTTCAGCGCCTCCTGGCGGGACACGACGCCGGGCTGTGCGGAGACGGCGCCGCCCGCAAGGACGAGCCCAGTCATCAGCGCGCCCGCGGCGCGCCTGCCTGCCACCCGCGCTGCGGTCGACTCCATCTCCATGTTCGTGCTCTCCCTGGCTCCGCGTGGTCTGCGCGTGCGCCCGCGGCGCACGCCTCAGAACGCGTAGCCGACGTTGAAGTTGAACTGGTTGACCCCGCTGTCCGCGGCGTTGTTCACCCACATGTGGTCCAGCTTGAAGACGACGCCCGGGGTCGGCTTCAGCTCGATGCCGAACGTCGTGTAGGTGTTGTTCTTCGACGGGTTGCGCGTGAAGCCGGCCGCGAGCGCCGCGTGGGTGTCGACCTTCTCGTAGCGGAGGTACGGCGTCAGCGCCACCTCGCCGGTCCCCGGCGCCTGCGACAGCAGGTCGTAGCCGAGCTGCACGTAGCCGCCCTGCATCTTCTCCGCCACGCCGCTGCTGCCCTCGAGGCCGAGCACCTGGTTCAGCATCGACGTGTCGTCGAGGCCCGCCCGCGCGAAGAGGGTGCGGAAGTCGAAGCCGCGCACCTGCGCCTGTGCATGCACGTCGAAGATGTTCGTCCGCACGCCGTAGTTGCGGTCGTCGACGACGATGTCGCCCTGTCCCGATCCGCCCGTGTAGAAGCTGGCGCCGAAGAAGACCCCCGGCGTCGGCGTGATGTCGAGACGACCGGTGAACGCCATGTCGCTCGCCTTGGCCTTGCCGCCCTTCTGCCGCCCGCCGCGCAGGCCGCTCGACGAGAAGGCGGAGCCGTTGAAGCCGTTGACCAAATAGGCGCGGAAGGCGACGTTCTCGAACGCGCCGTAGAAGCCGCCGCCGTTCTCGCGCCACGTCGTCGGGATGATGGCGCTCTCGGTCTTCGGACGCTCGGCCCCGATGAAGACCGTCGGCTCGTGGAACTCGTTGACCAGCCCCATGGGGATCAGCACCATGCCGGCGCGCACACCGAAGTTCGGCGTCGCCAGGTAGTCGACATAGGCGAACTCGACGAAGATCTCCTTCGCGTGCTCGACCTCGATCTCCGAGTTGAACAGCCACTTGTCGTTGAACCGGTAACCCGTGTAGACGATGGCGCGCAGGTAGTCGAACGTCGTCTGCTTGCTCCCGGCGTAGTTCTCGTACAGCGCCTCGCCGTAGCCGGCGATCGACACGCCCGAGTCGATCTCGTAGGTCGCCGCGGCGGACGGCGCCAGACCGAGCGCGCGGGCCTGATCGACCGTCACCTCGTTCTCGGGCTCGCCGCTGCGCAGGCGCTCGAGCTCCTCGGCCAGCAACTCGATCCGCCGCTCGAGCTCCTCGACGTCGACCTCCTGCTCTTCCGCCTCACCTTCGGCGGCCTCGGGCTCGCCGCCGACCGCAGGCGCCTCGGGCTCGCCGCCGGCCCCGGCGGCCTCCGCCGACTCCGCCTCCCCGGCCGCCTCGGGTCCGGCGGCGACGGTCGGGGCCGCGCCCGACCCGGCCAGAAACACGGCCACCAACGCGGCCAGCACGAGAGAAGAACGTCCGACTGCCATCACGCCACCTCCATCACGAATGCGGTTGCGTGGCGCGGGGCAGGCCCCTAGAATGGGATCGCTGCAACGTACCGCACGCCGTGCAACCAGGGCTTGGGAACCGCGGGGCGAGCGTTCAGCAGGCCCGCCCGGTGTTGGCCGCACCGGGCGGGCCGCCTTGTGTCCTTTCCTTCCCGAACGCCCCCTTTGGGACACGTCCCGGCTCGGGGAGCGTCTCCCCGTGCAGAGGCCAAATGAGATCAAATCTCAGTTGGCGAGTGGGACTATATATCCGACCAATCCGGTCGGTCAAGAAGAACTGAGATTTCGTCTCACCAGCGGCGATCCGAGCGACGGTTCCGACCGGCGCGGGCTCCCGGGGAGCTGCCTCTGCCCGTGGCCCGTGGCGCCGACGATCCGCCACGGCCTGCCCGGTGGACCGGCCGCCCGCCTCGACGAATCGCTCCGAACCGCCCTCCCGCCGCCGACGCATCCTGTCCGCGGTCGCCGCGCTGGCCGTCTCGGTGGCCGGCGGGGGTGACGCCGGCAACCGCATTGCCGTTGCGGCGTTCGCACAGTCCCCGCTGTCGCAGCCGGCGCCGACGCCGACCGCGCCGCCCCTGCCCGCGGCGGCGCCGGACGTATCGGCGGCCCGGATCGGCGACGTGCTGTACGTGCATGCAGGCGAGCAACAGCCCGCCGGCGGCGGCGCGGCGCTCCACGCGCTCGCGCCGGGTGCGGCGTCCTGGACGACGGTCTGGAGCGGCCCTGCCGTGCGCGGCGCCGCACTCGTCGGCGACGGCGCGCAGCTCTACCGGGTCGGGGGCGCCGAGGGCACCGGCGACCGTTCGGCCCGCCCCGACCTGGAGCGGTGGGAGCCGACCGACCGACGATGGGTCGGCCTGACCCCGATGCCCGCAGGCCGGACCGACCATGCGGCGGTGGTCGTCGGGCGACAGCTCTGGTCATCGGCGGCTGGGCGCCCTCGACGACGGCCACGGGCCTCGGAGCGCGCCTGCGCACGCCCGCCGTCCCGCAGGAGGACTGGCGCGATGCGATCCTCGTCGCCGACCTCGACGCGGATCCGGTGTCCTGGACGGTGGCCGGGACCGCATCCCTGCGTCTGCACTCCCTCGCCGCCGCCGGCCACGGAGACGACATCCGGGTGGCCGTGGGCATGACCCCCGACGGGCCGGGACGAACCGCGGCGCACGATGGTCGCCGCGTCGGTCCTCGACAGCGCGTGGATGGACGCCGTGGAGGCGACCGGCGGGCCGTGAATGTTCGTGGCCGAGGCGGTGCTGCCCTACCTCGACGCGCCCGCCGCGCAAGGCGCCATCGTCAACATCGCCGCGCGCTTCCCCGGCGCCCGCATCGCCTTCGACACCACGGCGGCGCGGATGGTCGACACCCAGCATCGGCACGACGCGATGCGGCACATGTCGCGGGCGAGCTGGTTCCGCTGGAAGTGCGACGACCCGCGCGAAATCGAGTCGTGGGCGGGCGCCAACCTGCGGCTCACGGCGTCGAAGACGTTCCTCGACGCCGACCGCGACCTGGTGGACCGGCTGCCGTTGCTGCTGCGCCTGACCGCGCGCTATGCGCCGCTGCTGCTGCGGCGACGGGCTTCCGCGTATCGCCTGAATCTGGCCACGGTTGAAGTCGGCGCGCAAGCCGCGGCGGACGGCGCTTGACGCGGGCGCAGTCGTCTGGTGTCTAATGGGATCGTCATCATGGTGCCGCTGAAGCGGGTAGCAACGGTCACGGCTGCGCTGCTGGCGCTGGCGGCGCTCGTTGCGACGAGCAGCGCCTGGCACGAACACCCTCTCGGCTCGCAGGACGCCGACCAGACCAACTGCGACGCCTGTCACCTGCGGCAGTTGTCGGTTGTCGAGACCGACAGCCCCCCCGCGCCTTCCGCGCCTGATCTCGTCGCGCACGGCGTGCCGTCCGTCCGTCCGCGGGCCGGACGGGACGCCGGCATCGACATCCAACCGACGCGCGGCCCGCCCGCCTAGTTCCCCGTCCCGTTCGTTCACGACCCACACGCACCTCGCGACGCCGCGCTGCGCCAGCAGCTCGGGCGCGCACACCGGCGGCGCTGCGCAGCGCGGCGACGCGGCCCACCGGTTTCAAGCCGGCCGGCGTCGCGCGCTCCCCGTGGATGTTCGTGGCCGAACGGTGTGCAACGCGGACCGCCCGCCGCTGCTGCAGTGGCGGGCATCCGCACATGGGATCACTCTGGCGACGGGCTGCAGGCGCGCAAGCCGCGACCGACGGCCGAGGAACTGAAGACGGCATCATGAACAAGCTCGGACTCTCGACGAAATCCGGACTCCCGTCAGCGCTGGCGGCGGCCTGCCTGCTGGCCCTGCCGCTGCCGGCGCTGGCCCAGGACCGGCTCTCTCCGGCACCGTGGCCGACCGGACCGGCGGCGTGCTGCCGGGCGTGACCGTCGAAGCGGCTGGCCCCGGGCTGGCGGGCGGCTCGCGGACGACGGTCAGCGACGGCGCCGGACGCTACACCCTCGACGGGTTGCCGGCCGGCGACTACACGGTCTCATTCACCCTGTCCGGCTTCGAGACGCTGCAACGCGGCGGCGTCGCCGTGGACGCGGCCGAACCGGTCGAGCTGGCCCGGAACACGCTGACCGGCTCGGAACGCCTCTACGGCGTCGCTGCCGTGGACGGCGCCCTGCTGCTCAGAACCGGCCGCGAGTTGATCCGGATCGGGCTGGCGATACAAGTGAACCGCAGCGGTTGGGTGCGCCCGGCATGACGAATCCCATCCAGGTGGAGCTCGGCCCGGTGCAGGAGACCCTGCTGATTCCGCTATTCGCCCGCGCCCGGGAGACCGATCGGCCGAACGGCCTGCTGCGTGACGAACGGGCGCGCGACATCGTGCGCACGCTCGACTACGACTTCTCGAAGTGGGAAGGCGGACCGAGCCTGAAGGGTGCGATGCTGCGCGCGCGGATGTTCGACCGCTACGTCGAGGACTTCCTGGCGGCGCACCCTGCCGGCACCGTCGTCGAGATCGGCTGCGGCCTCGACACCCGCTTCGACCGTCTCGACAACGGCCGGCTGCGCTGGTTCGACCTCGACCTGCCAGACACCATCGCCCTCCGCCGGCGCTTCTTCGCCGACGAACCGCGGCGCACGATGGTCGCCGCGTCGGTCCTCGACAGCGCGTGGATGGACGCCGTGGAGGCGACCGGCGGGCCGTGGATGTTCGTGGCCGAGGCGGTGCTGCCCTACCTCGACGCGCCCGCCGCGCAAGGCGCCATCGTCAACATCGCCGCGCGCTTCCCCGGCGCCCGCATCGCCTTCGACACCACGGCGGCGCGGATGGTCGACACCCAGCATCGGCACGACGCGATGCGGCACATGCCGCGGGCGAGCTGGTTCCGCTGGAAGTGCGACGACCCGCGCGAAATCGAGTCGTGGTCGGGCGCCAACCTGCGGCTCACGGCGTCGAAGACGTTCCTCGACGCCGACCGCGACCTGGTGGACCGGCTGCCGTTGCTGCTGCGCCTGACCGCGCGCTATGCGCCGCTGCTGCTGCGGCGGCGGGCTTCCGCGTATCGCCTGAATCTGGCCACGGTCGAAGTCGGCGCGCAAGCCGCTGCGGACGGCGGAAGAACAGGGGAAACGACGGCATGACGATCGCTCGCGAATCGCGGGGCCGCGAGCGGCGGGAGAAGAGGCCACGTTCCGCCTCTGGTTGACGGCCAGACGGCCGGCTCGCCGTCGGGCAGCCGGCGTGCGAGCCGCGGCGGGCGGAAGAGGAACAGTGATTACGACATCATGACGAAACCTGGACGTTCGACGAAGCCCGGGCTCTCGTTGGCGACCGGCCTGCACGCCTGGGGCGTCAAGCTGCTGGACGACGACTACGAGATCGGGCGGGATGTTCGGACGGCCCGGCGCCTGCGGGCGCGTCGGCGGCCCGCGCACGGTCCGACTCGGCACGGATTCGGCGGGTAGCCAGACCGGCGGCTGGAGCACACCATGACAAGCACCATCGAAGGCCTGCAAGTCACGCGGCTGACGAAAACCTACCCCGGCAACATCCGCGCCCTCGACAACGTTGACCTGACGGTGGAGTCGGGCCTCTACGGTCTGCTCGGCCCGAACGGCGCGGGCAAGAGCACCCTGATGCGGACCCTCGCCACGCTGCAGAAGCCCGACAGCGGGTCGATCACGCTCGACGGGGTCGACGCGCTCGCCGACCCCGACTACGTGCGCCGGCGGCTGGGCTACCTGCCGCAGCAGATCGGCACCTACCCGACCGTCACGGGTCGCCAACTCCTCGAGCGCTTCGCCTGGCTGAAGGGGAGGACCGACAAGACCGAGCGGCGGCGCGAGGTGGCGCAGCTTCTCGAGCGCGTGAACCTGCGGGCCGACGCCGACCGCGCCGTCGCCACCTACTCGGGCGGCATGCTGCGCCGGTTCGGCATCGCCCTCGCCCTCGCCGGCAGCCCGCGCCTGCTCATCGTCGACGAGCCGACGGCGGGCCTCGACCCGGCGGAGCGCAGCCGCTTCGACGACGACGGCCGCGGGCGGCGGCGGGTCGGCCCGACGCCGGCGACGGTCGAGCCGGACGCGCCGTTCACGCTGATCGACACCCGGCCGTCGTTCGAGCGGTCGCCGAGCGACAACGTCTGGCGGGGCGGGAACGACTGACGGAGGCGTTGTCGTGCCTCACCGTCCCGGGCAGTCGCGGGAAGGAGATCGAGCCATGCCATCGACACATCAATTTGTTCCTTTCGGGTCCGCGCGCCTCCCCGACGCGCCTCATGCCGGCGCCACCGGCCGAGTTCGGCGCGATCCCGAGAGATCGCGCCCGGCAATGCGTCGCTTCCGCCGGCCATCTCGTCTGACCGCCTTCGTTCTGCCTCTCAGCCTGGCCGCGTGCGGGTCCGGCGTGCCCGACGATCCGGGAACTGTCGAAGGTGAGGCGCTCGAAACGCCCCATGCGGAGACCTTCAGCGTCGTCGAACGGAACGGGTATCGCATCGTCGACATCGAAGCGTCTGTCGTCACGTGGGGCGGATCGGCGGGCGGACCGCCGCAGCGTGCCCGTCTCGTGCTGGTCCCGAAGGGCCTGGAGCCGCCAAACCTGGTGGGAGACCTGGCGGACGCCACGTTGATCCGAACGCCCGTCCAGCGGATTGCCGTCAATGATCACCCCCATGAGGGCATGCTGCGCGCACTCGGGGTCGAAGACCGGATCGTCGCGGTTGGCGGGCACAACAGTTACGACGATGACCTGCGCCGCATGGCCCGGTCCGGTCGGATCCAGCAGATTGGCTATGGCTGGAACATGCCGCCGACGCTCGATGCGCTGGTGGCGGCGCAGCCGGACGTGCTGATCGCGCGCATGGCCGACCTCACGCACACGCAGCACATGGAGCGCGTGGAGTCGCTCGGCATTCCGGTCGTACCGACCTTCATCGATGCGGAGCCGCACTACATGGGCCGTGTCGCCTGGATCCTCCTGATGGGCCTGCTGACCGGAAGAGAGGCCGAAGCCGGTGCATTCGTTCAGATGGTGGCGCAGGAGATCGACCGCCTGAAGTCGCTCGCCGAAGAGCAATCGCGGCGGTCGGTGCTCTGGGCCTGGTACAAGAGCGCGGGCAATCGTTGGGCCGTAACGCAGCGTAACGCCGATGCAGCTCTCATTCGCGACGCCAACGCGGAACTCGTGCTCGGCGCCGACGACGACCCGGAGCTCGACACCTTTTCGGACCTTTCGACGGAACGGCTCCTGCGGGACGCAACGGGCGCCGATTGCTGGATGATCCGCGACCCACTGTCCGCAGTGTTCGACAATCGGGCCGTGCTCTCGCGCTTCAAGGCGTATCGGGACGGCTGCGTGTTCTGGGAGCCGGGCGGGCGCCACCCCACCGAGGATACGTGGGAGTTGTACGAGATGGGGACCATCCGGCCGGACTAGCTGTTGGCTGACATTCTGAAGATGCTGCACCCGGAACTGCGCGACGGCGAGTGGCGTTACCTCGCACCGGAAACGTGGGAGGCGGGCCATGTCGGCGCGAGTCAACCGTAGTTCGCTGGTCCTCGTCGCCGCGCTCGCCGCGCTCTCCCTGCTGACGCTGACCTATGGGCAGATCGCGCTGCCCCTGTCCGACACCGTCGGCGCGCTGACGGGGGCGCAGTCGAGCGACCTCGCGCGCCAGATCGTCCTCGAGATTCGCCTTCCGCGGATCGCGGCCGCGATCATCGCCGGCGGCGCGCTCGGCATGGCCGGGGTGCTGATGCAGGCCCTCTTCAGGAACCCAGTCGCCGACGCGTGGTCGCTCGGCCTGCTCGCAGGCGGCCAGCTTGGCGTTGCGCTCACCGTGACCGCGGCGGCCTTTGCAGGTCCCGCGGCCGTGTCCTTCCTCACCGTCTTCGAAGGCCCAAGCATCACGCTCGCGGCCGCCGCGGGCGTCGCGATAACGGCGCTCTTCATGCTTGCGCTCGGCCGCCGCGTCGGCGCCATCACGTTGCTCGTCATCGGCCTCATGCTCGGGTTCACCTCTCAAGGGCTCACGAGCGCCCTCCTTCACTTCGCCGCCCGCGCCGGGGGCCGGATCTATGGCGGATGGCAGGATGCGAGCTTTGCCGGCGTCGCTCCCGCGGCGCTGCCGTGGCTCTTCCTGCCGATCCTCGCCGGCGCCGGCGCCGCCGTCGCGACCGCCAAGCCGCTCAGTTCACTGCTTCTCGGCGAGACCTACGCCCGCAGCCTCGGCGTCAAGGTAACGTCCTTGAGACATGTCGTTCTTGCCGCGACCGTCCTCCTGGTAGCGCCCGTCGTGGCCCTCTGCGGCCCGGTGAGCTTCGTCGGCCTCATTGCACCCCACTTCGCCCGGCCGCTGGCCGGAACGGCGCGGATCCTGCCGCTCCTTCCACTCGCCGCCCTCGGCGGCGCGCTGCTTGCCCTTGCCGGAGACGCCATCATTCATGCGCCATGGGAGCAGCACTTCCTGCACCTGAACGCGATCCTCGCCATCGTTGGCGCGCCGGTCGTGATTCTCATCCTCGTCTTCTCACCCGCCGTGAGGCAGTGGCGCTGATGCTGGCGCTGCAATCCCTCGCGGTGGGCTATCGCAACGAGCGCGGAGCAGTGCTGTCCGACATCGACCTGTCAGCCGCCCCCGGCGACTTCATCTGCATCCTCGGCCGCAACGCGGCCGGGAAATCGACCCTCATGCGGACGATCGCGGGGCTGCAAGCGTCGCTCGACGGAATCGTGTTGCTCGACGGCGAAGACATCGCATCCATGCGTCCGGCGACGCGCGCGCGCCGGATCGCCGTGGTGCTGACCGAGCGCCAGTTCAATCCGGGCCTCCGCGTCGACGACGTCATCGCGCTTGCCCGCCAGCCCTTCACGGGCTGGCAGGGTGGACTGGCGCACAACGACCGGGCCGCAATCGCCGACGCGGTCGCGGTCACCGGCGTCGAGCCGTTCCTGCGCCGCTATTTCAGCGATCTCAGCGACGGCGAGCGACAGCGCGTGATGATCGCGCGTGCGCTCGCACAGACGCCGCGCCTCCTGGTTCTCGACGAGATCACGGCCTTCCTCGATCTGCCGAGCCGGGTCGAGATCATGGCCCTCCTGCGTGCCCGGGCCAGGCAGGAGGGACAGGTCATTCTGCTCTCGAGCCACGACCTCGACTTGTCGCTTCAGCTTTCCGACAGCGTCTGGCTGCTCGACGGCGAGGGCGGCTTTTCGGTCGGCACGCCGGACGCATTGCGCCGGAGCGGCGAGGTCGGCCGCGCCTTCGACACCGACGCGATACGGTTTTCGCCCTCCCATGGGCGGTTCGAGATCAGGACGCCCGAGACTACGCCCGCGACATGAACACCTGCCCGTCCCCGGTCGTGGAACGCGGCAGAGAGAGAGCTTCGGCCTCGCGCCGCTGATACTGGAGCGCAGCATCCAGGCGGCGTTCCTCGTGCCGATGGTCGCATGCCGAGAAGCTGCGCGTGGTTGAGCTGATCGTCGCCGAGACCAACTGCGCGGTCCAGGCGCCGGCTGGCGCGGGCAGGCAAGCAACTCCGTGCTGATCGACGCCTGGTCGTCGTTCGAGCGGGTGGGCGCGGGCGGTTGACGACGCTTGATTGGCGGGCGGAGGGCAACTGGGTGTTCAGTTGACCGGGTTGGCTGGCGCGGTGCGTTCGAGGATCTGGAGAAGCAGGCTGCGCATCTCACGCATCTCGGTGCGGACCTCGCGGATGTCGGTTTGCGTTTCGGCGTGCCGTTCTCGGATCTCGGCCTGCAAGTCGGCACGCATCGAGTGCATCTCGGTGCGGAGCTCCTGCATCTCGGTGCGGAGCTCGGTGCGCATGTCGCGCATGTTGGCGTTGGTGTCGTCGATCCGGGCGTGGATGGTAGCGTTTTGCAGGAGCATCGTGCTGATGAGGGTGATCAGCAGGAGTCCAAGGGCCACGCCGGTGGCGACGATCCACTTGGCGTCGGCCGAGAGTCTCGGCTGCTTTTCGGGGCTGTCAGCGTGTTCGGCGGCGGTCGCGGTGGTGTCGGGCGGCGGGGGCGCGGCGCCGGTGGAGCGCCGCACCGCGAGCCACAGGACGTTCCCGGTCAGGAGCACGGCGCTGCCCGCGGGCCGTGTTAACGTACCGAGAAGGGCGAGGCGGTATGTACCGCCCTTGGAATCAGGGCGACTTCTCGCCCCGGGCCGTCAGTTCAGGCCGGCGGCGTCGATGCCCGCCCGGGCGCAGATGGCGTCGTTGGCGCCGGTGTCGCCGCTGACTCCGATGCCGCCGATGTGCTGCCCGTCGGCGGTCATGATCGGCAGCCCGCCCTCGAAGTAGTTCAGGCCGGGCACGAACGCCGCGGCGGAGACGCCGTTGCCGAAGGCCATCTGGCCCCACTGCAGCGTCGACCGCGGGCTCGTGGACGAGCTGCGGGCCTTGGCCATGGCGACATCGTGCGACAGGACCTGGGCGTCGTCCATCCGGTGGTAGGCCTTCAGGTTGCCGTGGTTGTCCATGATCGCGATGTGCATGCGCCAGCCCTCTTCCGCAGCCTTGGTCAGGCAGCCGTGCACAATGGTCATGGCGGCGGCGCTGGTGAGCATGGGTCGGTCTTCGACCTGGGCGGCGGCGGGCGCGGCGGCCAACGCGACCGCGGCGAAACCGAGAACGACGAAACCGGGGCGAACGCGCATGTGACTTCCTCCAGGGAGTTCAAGGGGCCAGGAGCCCGAGAAGCCGGGGCGAGCGTTAGAGGTCACGAGTATACCGGACCGCGGGTGCGCCCGGTGCGCCCGAAAGCTTCGCACGATTGGTCGGGAAACACGAAGTACGCCCCGGTGACCGCCCAGCCGGCGGTGAGGACGAGCGTCCAGATGCCAACCGCGCCGTGCAGCTCCCAGGTGACGCGGCGCCAGGGGCGGCGCCAGTCGACGGTCAGGGCGCGCCGCCATCCCGCCCGCGCCGGCCACCAGACGAACACGCCGGTCAGGCAGAGCAGCAGGAGGCCGAGGGCGCCGATGCCGTTGACGACGCGGCCGGTGGGGCCGGCGAGGAGGTCGAAGTGCAGGTCCTGCAGGGTGCGCACCAGGGAACGCTCGGGCAGCTCGCCCAGCACGTCGGCGGTGACCGGGTCGATGAGCACGGTACGGAACCGGCCGCCCTCGGTGACATAGGCGAGGTGGGTCGGCCGCACCGTGGTCGGCGCGTCGACCCCGGGCGGCGATGGAGGCCGCCCTTGCACCTCGTGGCGACCGTGCTCAGCCGCCGAAGTCGAAGCGACCGCCGGCGACGAACGCGCGCGGGAGGCCCGGGTACCCGAGCGCGCTGTCATACACCACGTCGGTCAGGTTGTCGATGCGCAGGAAAAGCGTCAGCTCGGGGCGCACGCGGAACTGCCCGCCGGCGGTGACCAGCGTGTAGCCGGGGTTGACGGTAATGTCCACCCCGCGGCCGTCCGAGGCGCGCTGCAGTCCGAGGAACGCGCTGTCGTGACGGTCGCCCGTCACCCGCGTCGCCACGTGGAGGCTGCCGCGGCCCCGCGTGTAGCCAAGGCGCAGGTTGCCCGAGTGCCGCGGCCGACGCAGCAGCAGCTGACCCGGCTGGAACTGCTCGCTCGTGCTCGCGTTGGTCACCACCTCGGTGTCCACCAGCGCGTAGGATGCGCTCGCCGTCACTCCGCCGAGGGGTCGCTGCATGCCGAACTCGAGCTCGACTCCGTCCGCCCGCGATCCGTCGATGTTCACGTAGTCGGCGACGCCGTCGCCCCCGAAGCCGAGCGAGGGCGAGTAGGCGATCTGGTCCTCGTAGTCGTTGCTGAACCAGGTGAAGCGCGCCAGCCAGCGCTGGTCGTCGAAGGTCAGCTCGGTCCCCGCATCGACGGTCAGCGCCTGCTCGGGGCGCAGCGACAGGTCGCCGTCGACCCACTGCGAGCCGTAGAGCTGGGAGAAGTTCGGGTTCTTGACGCCGCGCCCGACATTGGCCGAGACCTTGACCGACGAGAGCCCGCCCTCGCGGAACGGCAGGGGATAGCCGCCGGCCGACAACTTCGGGTTGACGGCGGCGCCGTAGAGGGCGTTGTCGTCGATGCGCGCCCCGCCGGTGACGAACCACGCGTCGGCGACGTTGAACTGCTGCTGCAGAAATAGGAGTGGTTCTCCACCATCTGTACGGCGTCGAGGGCGTTGGTCTCGCGATAGTAGTCGTAGCCGGCGCTCAGGACCTGGTCGTCGAGCCAAGTCGCGTTGAACTGGTAGCGGACGGCGGGCCGGCGCAACTGCGTCTCGAACTCGAAGGGGTAGTCGAAGCCGCTGTAGGGGCCGCTGCGCGCGAGGAACCGTCCGGGGCCGAGGCCCGAGGGGGCGGCCATCAGCGTGTCGAAGGCGGGCTCGTCGAGAAGCCGCACGAGCCGGGGGCCGGCCGGATAGAGGGCGCCGGGTTCGCCCTCGAGGAGGGCGAAGACGCGGTACTGGGGGTCGACGATGCCGTCCACCGACTGGCGCCCGGACCGGAAGTAGCTCACCGTCGCGGAGTGGTCGAAGCGGCGGGAGAGGGTCTGGTCGAAGTCGAGGTGCCACGTCAGGTCGTCGGTGTCGTAGCCGGTGCCGGTGTCGCCGGGGGCATAGGTGATCGGGCCGACGGAGTTGGCGCGGGCGTTGCTGTAGCGGAAGCCGGTGCGCAGACGGGTGCTGTCGCCGAGGATGGCGCCGAGGTTGCCGTCGACCGCCTGCTGGTCGAAGCGGTCGAGCTCGGACAGGCGGTCCCCGAACGCGCCGGCGGTCCCGCGGTGGGCGACGCCGAGCTGGTAGTCGACGCGCCCGGCGGCGCCGCCGAGCAGCCGCAGGTCGCCGCGCGTCGTGCCGAACGAGCCGCCCTCGAAGGAGCCGGACATCCGGGGTCCGCTGTCCGGCGTCCCCCGCTTTGTGAAGATCTGGATGACGGACCCTATCGCGTCCGAGCCGTAGAGCGCCGACTGCGCACCCCGCACCACCTCGACCCGCTCGATCTCGCCGGCCGACACGCGGCTGAAGTCGTAAGAACCGCCGTGTCGTTCACGCGCACGCCGTCGATTAGCACGTGGTTGTAGTCCGATTCGCCGCCGCGCGCGAAGACCGACGCCAGCTGGCCTTCCCGTCCCGTCGACTCGATGTTCAGGCCCGGGACATAGCGGAGGACATCGGCGATGGAGTGGCTGCCGAGGGTCTCGATGTCCTCGGTGGTGAAGACGGCGCTTGCACGTACGCTGCGGACGACGAACATCATCGAGAACCTGATGGGAGCGTCGAGAGCTACACGTGGCGGGTCAAACGGTGGCGCGGCGGCCAGATGATTCAGCGTTGGGTGGCGAGCGCGCTGGTGGAGGCGGAACCGCGCTTCCGGCGGGTGCGCGGCTACCGCGACCTGCGCCATCTGGTCGGCGCGCTCGACGCGCTGGCTCCGCCCGACAGCGCGGTTGCTGACGTGGCGTAGAACAGGCGACTTCGGAGCGGAAACAGGGAGTCCGCCGCTCGCAAGTTCAACAACGAACGGGACAATCCCCGAAAAGTGTTCGGTAAAATTATTTTTCAGCAGACTCGACAAAACATGGGGAAATGTATTTGGTAACTTTAAATTGCTCATGACGCAACAAAATGCTCGGGGCCGGGGCCGCCCGCGGCGAGCGGACGTGTACCGCCAGCTCGCCATTCAGATCATCTACAAGCGCGACCGCGCCCGGTACCTTCGGGTGCTGCGCCGGGCGGATGCGGGCGAGTCGGGCCCCCTGGGCGAGTTGCTCGCGCGGGCGATGCTCGACAGCCTGCACCGGTTCGTGATTCCGGCCGTCGCCGGGCCGGCGAGACTCGTGCCGCTGGCCGCGCTGGAGACGCCCGGCATGAAGGCCTCCGCGCTGCGGGCGGCGGCCGAACGGGGACGGCCGCGGGCGCTACGAGCCCGCCCGCCAATCGCCGCCTGCGGCTCCGCTCGGCGCCCAACCCATCCGGTAAGCGCCATCAAGCTTCTGCTACACACTCCGCCGCAACTAGGCATGACCCTGACCTGAGCAGCGTCCTCGTCCACACCGACACGGCGTCGTGCGGCGGCCGACAACGCTGCGGCCGTCACGCTGCGAAACATGCTGGCGCGCCTCGCGAACCGGTCCGCCATTCGCGAGCTGACGCCCGGCTCGCGGGTGCGACGCCGGGCCGGGCTGCTCACGGAAGCGGCGGCGGGGGGCGAGACGTGCCTCCTGCGGTTCTGCGACCGGGAGCTCGGGCTGCCGGCCGTGGCATGGCCGGCGTTGCAGTTCATCGCGACGGCCGACGGCGAGTTTGCGGTCCGGGACCTGCCCGACTGCCTCGACGCCGAGAGCAAGCTGACCCTGGTGACGCGACTGGTCAGGGAAGGGGTCCTCCAGCGGTGTCCCGACTCGCCGCCGGCCGGCGTTTCGGGTTGAGCGATGTTCCCGGCGCCGGGGGGCTGCCGCCGCGAGGCGCGCCGTCGCCTTGTGGAACAGGCGCCGACTCGCGGCAGCAGGGTATTCGCAGACCCGAACACCTGGTCCATGCCTGCCGAGCAGCGCCCTGGCGCCGACGGCGAACAGGCGACAGCGGTCCGGTCGCAGGCCGCTACGGCTCTGCCGGGCGGGATGAGATCAAGCGGAGACGGGCGAGGAAGTCGTCGAGCGAGGTCGCCGCGAGAAGATGTCTGCCCGCGGCGTCGAGGGTGTGCTCGTCGGTCAGGGAGGCCAGCGCTTCGGCTGTCGGCGTTTTGGCGGCAGCGCCGAACTTGGCGGCGGCCAGTTGGCAGAGGGAGTTGATGTGCCCTTCCGTGCGCCCCTCCGCGCGCCCTTCCGTGCGCCCCTGGGCGATGCCCTGGGCGATGTACGGCTTCGGCCACTCGGCGATGCGTTCCTCGAGGGTCATCTTCAGTTCTCCCAACGTTGCTGACGGCGGCAGCGGTTGGTCCGAGAACAGCGTTCCTGCAAGTTGCTTGATCCAGACTTGGAACGTGTCCCTCAGTTCGGTGTTCCCGGCGCGGTCGAGCAGCCTGTCGAGTGACGATACCACGTGCAGCAGGTCGGTGACGGACTGGATCTGCTCGATTCGTGCGAGCGCGGTCATCAGGTTGTCCTGCGCGAGGTCGTCAGCGTCGGTCTTCTGGAGATCGACGAGCACGTACTCCTGCGAGAGTTGGTGGCGGCGGAGCCTCTCGTCGGTGAGCGGGATGAGCTCTTGCATCGAGCGCGGCGCCCGCCAGGGGCGGTCACCATTGTTGACGACGATCGGCAGTGCGGTGGGGAGGCCGGTCGTCGGCGTGATGGATCTAGCGCTACATCACGGTTGACTCAGGAACGGTCCGGCGTTGGTCGCCCGGTCTACGTCGATTCGGGTTGCGGTTCAGGGTGCGCGGGCGGCTTGGGCTCCTCGTACCATCATCTGTAGTTGCACGCAGGCGCGCCACAGCACTTCGTTGCCCGGCAGCGGTCTACGCTTTGTCGGTCGCCAGCCGGCGATGCGCGCCAGCAGCATCACCCAGGCGCGGATGTCGGGCGGCAATGGCCGGTCTCGTTCGGCTGGCGGCAGCAGTCTTTCGGCCTGCACGACGGCTCCGATCACGCGCTTCTCGTCGTCGGTCAGGACCTGGGCTGCCGGCGTGTCGGGCGCGTCGCGCGCGTAGCCCCTGAGGGAGCACACCCGCCAGGCGGTGATGGCGTCGAAGGCCAGGCACTTGGCCAGCGCGTCGGCTTCCTGCAAGCGCCGGTCCTCGATGCGGGCGCCGCTCTTGAGCACCCGGAAATACTCTTCGATGCCCCAGCGGGTCTCATACCAGCCGACAATGCGCTCGGCCCATTCGGCCGTCGGGCCGCCTTCGCTCGACACCAGCAGCCATTCGAGCGGCTCGTGTCCCGGCGGCGGGTCGGTTTCGAGCACCCGCACCACCCAGGCCGTCAGCGGCGCCGCGTCGGTCTGGTCCTTGGGCGGCTGCACCTGCACCCGCCCGATGCGCAACTCGGTCCGCGCCGTGCGCGCCTCGCGCGCCCGCTTGCCGCCCTGCGAGTCGATGTGCACCGGCCGGTTGGTGCGCACCGGGGTCTCGAAGTCCGGCTGAGACGCCAGCGGCCGGAGCATCATCGCCCGCAACCGCTCGTCCCATACTTTCACCCGCCGCCGCCGGCTGGCGCAGGCCCGCTCACCAGCCCCGCTTCAGCCGCATGCTGCGCCTGCCACTGCAACAGCGCATGGATGTCACTCTCGCGGTCGCCGACCACGACCACCCGCGTGCCCGGACACGCCCGCCCCAATTCGCGACCCTGGTCGAATCCCCGGAACCAGCGCCGGCTCTCCAATGCGCGCTCGGACGTGGGCGCGCCATCCGGCCGCGCCCACGTCTCCAGACCGCTCACCCCCAACGGCCGGCGCCCCTCGGTGAACGCCACCGCCGCGTGCACGAACAGACCCCGACCGCCGCCAGACCGTTCTCCCAGCGGCCCCAGCCCGGTCGTGCTGTCCCGAAGACCCGTGTAGTTGAGCGTCGTCGTGTCCTGCACCAGCAGCACCACCGACTCCGCACGGCTGCGCTCGACCAGCGCCTCCCGATGCGGTTGCAGAATGTCCGCGCTACTCACCGCTCCATTGTGCAGGAAACGGTAGGCCGCCTGTTGCTCGGCGCTGCCGGCAAACACCGCCGGCAGAGGCGCACCAGGATGTTGCTCCCAGGCCGCACCCATCTGCGCCAGACGACGACGCAGCCGACCGTCGGCCAGGTCCGAACGCGAATACTCGCACCGAGACCAACTGCCGGCGCCCGCAGCCTCCTCCCCCAACCCCGGAAACGAACCCAACTCCCTGGGCGCAGCCCGACGCAGCGTCTCCGCCCAGTCCGGGGCCAGGCCCCGAAGCCAGACATCCTTCGGCTCCACAGAAACCGATGACCCCGGAGGACGACCCGCCGTACGGCCCACACACCGCCAGCCCGACGCCCGATAGCTCGTGCCACGACGAGACGACGCCACGCACGTCTCCACCAGAACCGGACGAACCCCGTGACACAATGCCCAGTCCGACGCCAAACGACCCACCGCACGGCCCAGAACCTGCGACGCCAAGTGCGGAACACGAACCCCGGGAAGCAGCAGGAATCGGTCGTTCAATACCACCTGACCAATCCGTGCCCCCCGCGTCCGAGCGTCCCAGCCCAGATGCGCGTCCCGAGGACCCAGACGAAGCGGAGCCGACACAAAGCTCAAAACACCCAACGCGCCCGCCGAAGAATCCACCAGATACGTCACCCGGCAGCCCGGAGCCCGACAACGGCCCAAAGGATGCGCAGCCGCCAGAAGTGCACAACACCGCTGACGCGCAAGCGCCGTCTCCGCCAACCGCAGGTGAACCTCCCCCAACGACGACAGGCTGCCCGCAAACTCGGTCAGCGAAATCTCAGACCCGACCCCGACCACACAACCCACCGGCGGACCCGGCTGCGCCGACGGCAGAGGCAGGCCCAGCTCCGCCGCCAAGCCAGGCAAAGCCTTCCGCGCCGACGCCGAGCACAGCGACCCACGCGCGTTGCGCCACCCGTCGCGTTCGCAAAGACCACGGCTCAGCGCCGCACGCGACAACGACCCCCGAACCAACTCCTGCCGCAGCCAGCCCACCGTCTCCGGCTGCAACATCCGCAGGCCAACACGCACAGAAACCTTCTACACTGAGCCACGGCCTGTGTCAACTGTGATTGAGCGCTAGGTGATGGATCCGTCGCGCATGCAGGTCTGGTACAGGAGCGCGGTGTAGACCGCCATGCGCAGCGCCATCCAGTGGTCGTGGGTGGACTGGAACTCGAGCAGGATCAACAGGTAGAGCGTCTGTCGGCGTCCGGCGGCGCCCGGGCGGAGCGTGGCCGACCAGACCGTGTCGCCGTCGCGCTTCTGCAGGTCGCGGCTGATGACCTCGGAGGCGAGTCGCCGGAGCGACGTGTAATCGATCGCGTCGGCGATCGGATCCGGGCCGAAGGCCCGTACGAGGTCTTCGACCATGCGAGGAGAGGCGAAAAGCTTCTTGTACGTCTCGTCGTGCATGGGACTGTCAGTGGACCTTGCTCCTGGGCCTGCAGGCGATCGCAGCGCGCGTGCTCGATGCAGCGGGCGATCAGGATAACAGGAGGTCGTCGCGACGCGGGCGGCATCCTGCCGCGCTCCAGCCCAGCGACGAGTACACGAACGCCGCCGGCCAGGTCCAGCCGCTCGATGTCGCGCGCCACTTCGACGACGGCACGACCGTCGTGTTCAACTATCTCCACACGCGCTTGCCGGCGCTGGCGCGGCTGTGCGTCGCGCTCGGCCAGCGCTTCTCGTCGCGGGTCCAGACCAACGTGTACCTCACGCCGCCGAACGCACAGGGGCTCACGCCGCACTGGGACACGCACGATGTCTTCGTGCTGCAGGTCAGCGGCACGAAGCACTGGTCGCTCTACGACACCAAGGTGAGACTGCCACTTCCCGGGCAGCTTATTCAGCCCGGCGCGCGTCCCGGCGAGGTCAGCGACGAGTTCGAGCTGGCCCCGGGCAGCGTCGCCTATCTGCCGCGCGGCCTGATGCACTCGGCCCGCTCGACGAGTGAAGCGTCGCTGCACGTCACGGTGGGGCTCCCGACGTTTACCTGGGCCGACTTCCTCGTCGAGAGCGTCACCGCGGCGGCCCTCGAAGAAGAGTCGCTGCGCCGGAGCCTCCCGCGCGGGTTCGCGGGCGTCGGACTCCCGGACGCCGAGCGGGCGCGCCTGTTCGACGAGAAGCTGGCGCTGCTGCAGTCGCGGTTCGACCCGGCGGTGGTCTGGCGCCGCTTGTCGAACGAGGTCCTGGCCAGCGACGTGCCGCTGTTCACCGACCTGCTCGGCCAGCGGCTGCGCCGCGACCGGCTGACGCCCGGCTCGCGGGTGCGACGCCGGGCCGGGCTGCTCACGGAAGCGGCGGCGGGGGGCGAGACATGCCTCCTGCGGTTCTGCGACCGGGAGCTCGGGCGGTAAATTATTTTTCAGCAGACTCGACAACTGAAGGGATGCTCGGGGCAGAACTTCTGATTCTTCGATTGCCCCCAGGCGAAAAGTGTTCGGTAAAATTATTTTTCAGCAGACTCAACAAAACATGGGAAAATGTATTCGGTAACTTTAAATTGCTCATGACGCAACAAAATGCTCGGGGCCGGGGCCGCCCGCGGCGAGCGGACGTGTACCGGCAGCTCGCCATCCAGATCACGGAGCTGCGAGAACGGCTGGGCGGGCTGCCCACTCCGGTCGAGGCCGCCGGAAGCTGGCGCGACATCTGGTACGAGGAAGCTCACCACTCCACCGCCCTCGAGGGCAACACCCTGGTGCTGAAACAGGTCGAGCGGCTCCTCGACGAAGGACGGGCAGTCGGCAACAAGGAGCTCCGCGAGTACATGGAAGTGCGCGGCTACGCCGACGCCGCCGACTGGGTCTACCGTCAAGCCATCAGCCCGAACGGATTCGCACATCCCGGACAGGTGCTGACTCTGCAGGAGGTGCGGCACGTTCACCATACCGCGATGACGCCCGTCTGGCAGGTGGCGCCACATGCGGATGCGACCCCGCGCGAAGCTCCCGGCCGTTTCCGCGAACACGAGATCCACCCCTTCCCCGGCGGCATGATCCCGGTGTCGTGGCCGATCGTACCGGCCGAGATGTCGACCTGGCTCGATCGCGTCAACGCCCTCGACGCCACCGACGCGAGGCTTCCCGACGCCCTCGCGACGGTTCACTGCCGATTCGAGCAGATTCATCCCTTTCTCGACGGCAACGGGCGGGCGGGACGGCTGGTGCTCAACCTCGTTCTGATCCGGCTCGGCTACCCGCCGGTGATCATCTACAAGCGCGACCGCGCCCGGTACCTTCGGGTGCTGCGCCGGGCGGATGCGGGCGAGTCGGGCCCCCTGGGCGAGTTGCTCGCGCGGGCGATGCTCGACAGCCTGCACCGGTTCGTGATTCCGGCCGTCGCCGGGCCGGCGAGACTCGTGCCGCTGGCTGCGCTGGAGACGCCCGGCATGAAGGCCTCCGCACTGCGGGCGGCGGCCGAACGGGGACGTCTCCGGGCCACCCGAGGACCTGACGGTCAATGGCGAAGCTCGCGCCGCTGGGTGGACGAGTACATGGCGAGCCGCTACCGCCGGGACGCCCTCGCCCGCCAGCAGTCCGGGTCGTAGCGCCGTGTCGGGCCGCGGGCGCTACGAGCCCGCCCGCCAATCGCCGCCTGCGGCTCCGCTCGGCGCCCAACCCATCCGGTAAGCGCCATGTCGAGGCCGCAATCTCACGGGGACGGCTCGCCGGCGGCGAACATTCCGAGCCCGAAATGGCTGCCGTACCCGAGCGCGAGCGGGCCGCCGACGGGTTCGGGAAAGACGATGCCCAGCAGGGCGCCGCCGGCGTCCGGTTGCGCTTCACGACTCCGCGACCGGAAACGGTCGAACTCGATGGCCCACCGCGGGGCGCCGCCGACTGTGACGCACTCGAGCTCGACCACTTCGACGTTCTCGGCCGGCAGGCCGCGGCGCCGCAGGAGCCGCCGCACCTCGCCGCCATAGCCCGCCGTCTTCAAGTGCCCGGACGCCAGGAACGGCGTCGCACTGCACCACACCGCCGACCGGCCGAGAATCGGAGACGCGCCGGCGAAGTCGGCGGGCGACCCGAACCCCTCCAGAGCCAGCCGCCACTCCCGGGCGACGGCAGGCGCGGCTGCCGACGCGTCGTCCGGGTCCTCGTCCCCGCGCCGTCGCTCCGCGAACCACAGCCGGGTGATGCGGTCGAGCTTTGCGCGCACTCCGTCGTCGATGCCGCCGGCGACATATACGGAGATATGGTCGATCCAGCCATCTCCGTCCGCGTCCTCGGGCAGCCAGAAGGCATGGACGTGCGACGGGGCCTTCAGCGGCCGACCGTCGGCGCCGCGCCCCGAGATCTGCCACGGCGCCCGCGGCCGCCGGCGACCGGTCGCCTCGTCCTGCCGCCAGCCGAACTGGGCGAGGGCCGCAAGGCGCAGCAGTTCGCCGATCTTCACCGTCTCCTCGACGCGCGGCAGCGGCCGGCCGGCGACAAGAAAGCGGGCGACAGTGGAGCTGTCGCGAAGCGGGTCAGCGGTTGCAGGGCGGGGCCTCGCCTGCATGGGGCGGAGTGCCGACTTCGCGCGGACGTGATATCCCTGGAGCTTCATCAAGCTTCTGCTGCTACGGACCCGCCGCCAACAAGGGATGGCCATGACCTGAGCAGCGTGCCAATCCGATCACGACTACTCGACCACAGGAGCCATGAGGCCCAAACCGATAAACCTGCCGTCGCCGACAATCAGCGGGCCGGGCACGGGCGTGGAGAATCGAAGCTCTACATGCCAGAGCGTATGCTTGGAGAATCGCGAACCGTCCGCGAACCGTTCGGCCGTCGCCCCCCGCCGCAGGAACGGTTCGCGCTGCACACTAATGTCCGACGGCCGCGCGCGCACGCCAGCGTGGCGGAGCGCCTGCACGATCGCGCCGGCGGCCCGCCTTTCCTCCCCGAGCCGCTCGTTGGCGTTCTTCGCCGAACCGTCCTCGTCTGCACCGACACGGCGTCGTTCGGCAGCAGACAACGCTACGGCCGTCACGCTGTGGAACATGCTGGCGCATCCCGCGAACCGGTCCGCCATTCGCGAATCGTCCGTCGACACGAGGCGTCCCGGCCACGACTCACCCGTCCCGGGATCACGCGGCGCGAGACCGGCGAAGGCCCACCGGAGATCGTCGGCGCGGATGGGACACTCGGCAGGGATTTCGATCAGGAGCCGGCGGATTGACGGGTCCGTGTGCTCCGCCCCGATGGACGGTATGGGAATCAACCGGATGCGTCGATCCACATCGCGCGGCCCGGCGCCGCGACCGATGATCAGCTTCTCGAACAGCGCCGCCTTCTCGGGCAGGGCCGTCTGCAGCTTCTCTGCTGCGGCGTCGCGCAACCCCGTCACCAACGCCGCGGCCGAGCGAAGCGGACGCGGTGCGAAGCCCGACTCGTCACGCAGTTCGAAGTACAACCGCTGCGGCGGCGTGCCGTAGCCGACGCTGCGGAACGAAGCCGACGGCGGCTGGGCGAACAATTGACGTGGCTTACCGTCAGCGGAGATGTCCCAGGTCAGGCGGGTGCGGAACCGCTTGTATCTCTCGACGAGGCTCGCGAGGGTGCCCTCGTGCGGGACCGGCACGTCGCCGCCGCCACCCGGCGTATGCAGCACGCCGCTGTGGGCGGCAAGAGCCGCTGCCGCACCGTCGCGGGAGAGAATCTCCGCTGCCGCCCACGCCATGTCCACGCCGCGCCCGAGCTGGTACAGGCGCGTGGCGACGCCCCGGATCCGCTCGGCTTCGGCTCTGCCCGAATCGAAGTCCCAGACGTAGAGGACCGGCTCGGCAGCGTCGAAGAAACAGGGCCGCCAAGTCTTGTCGGTGCGGATTTTGTTCACCCGATCGGGGTCGCCGCCGACAGCGTCGAGGTCATTGTTCGGGACGTACAGCTTGCAAAATTCTCCGCGTCTGACCTTGGGCGCCGCCATCTGGGGCGGTTCGAGTCCCTCCAACCACTTGAGTGCACGCCGATCCTCCACAGGAAGACTCGCCCCACGGGATGCAGCGGCAACGAGCGCCTGAAAGAGGCGTCCCGGCGATGGCGGCCATCCGTCCGCGCCACGGAAACGATCCGCGTCGCCATGGTAGCGGCCCTCGTGGAACCGCACGGAGATGAGGAGCGAATGCGTCATTCCCGCGTCTTCTTCTTCTTGGCCTCTGCTACCGCTTCCTCGGCAAGTTCCTTGCGGAACGTCACTTGCCGACTCTCGCCAACGCCGAAGGTGCTGGCAGCAGCCTGTGCGTACTCGAGAGCGACAGTCTCGCTCAGCCTGTCCGGCTCAACCGAATTGCGTTCACCAGTACGTTCTACCGCATACCACACACTCTGCTCTCCGGGCTTGAGCGTCAGCAGGCACCCGGCGCGCAGGAATCCATCCAGCGGAGCTGTGGCGGCGACTAGCGCCAGCCCCAGGATGTAACGTCGCAGGTCGCTTGCCCTCTCGCACTCGAGCCTCCGCAGCGCAATCAGGTTGACGGTGACGCTCCGGTGGACGGAGCCGCGGGCGATGACGCCTCCATGGGTCTTCACGGCGGGAACATGAACGAAACCAGCCTGGGCAAGTGGACCCTTCGGATTCTTTTCAGCCTTTTCCTTGTCGGCATCCGAGAGCCCTTTGAGTTCCGGGTAGTCGATCGGCGGACTGTACTGCGCAGACCGAGAGAGCAGCTCCACGTTCTCAGCCCGGATCGTCGCCTGCACGATGCGAGACAATTTGGCCTGCGTGTCGCGCGAGTCCCAGACGCCGAACACGAGCGACGTTGGCGCCAACTTGGCAAGCCGTGTCGCGTCATTGCGTTTCTGGAAGGACATGAAGGCGTCGTGCGCCTCTTTCCGCAGGTCTGTCGAACGCACGAGGGCGTCGCCGAGCCGATGGCCGGCCTCCAGAATGGACACGGTCTTTTCGCCACCGTAGTCGATGTCGATCTGCGGCACGAGTCTTGCGCGGAGGTTCTCGGGCTCCCCTGGTCGCGCTGCCACGAACACCGGCTCCATGCGGTTCGCCTGCGAACCGACGCTGTCGATGACGGCGACGCGGGTTCCGTCGGACAACTCGTCGATGTTGTAGCCATGGTAGTGCCCCTGCCCCTCGCGAAAGGCGTAGGTCGGCGGGAAGATCGGCGATCCCGGCCCTTCGACGGGCTGCAGCTCCTGACGGAGGTGAAGCGCCACCGGCCCGTCGTGTTTGTCGGCCAGATTGTCGATCCAGCCGTGAGATGCAAGTCCTGCTCGTTCAGTCCGTTCAGTCACGCGTGACTACCTCCCTTGCGAATGTGGTGACCTTGTTCTTGCCCGACAGAGCCAGTTCGAACGAGAACTGCTTCGTTGGCTTCACATTGAAGTCGTTCGCCAGCGCGGCGCGGGCCAGCATGACGGGAAGTCGTGTTCCCCACACGGCATACCGCACTTTGCGAGTAGCGTACTCATGGGGACGCGCATTTTCCATGCCCCAGGCGGCGAGAACCTCCACGACCGGCGACGCAGCGATTCGGTGCTTCTGTTCATCGAGCGAATAACCCGCGTCCCGCGCGGTCCACGCTCCACGAGGATCGAAGTTGAAACTCCCTCCCATTGGGGTCAACACGTCGAACGGACGCTCGATCAACTCTACTCGTTGCGATTGCCACAGTTGTACGATGCCCTGCGCAGTCTCGGTCCCCATGATCATCGCTCTGAGGATGTCAAGGGCAGAACGATTGCCGGAATAAAGCTTGAACGGATTGCGAATCGATTCGTGGTCGGCCCAGTGTCCAAGGGTGATGCTCCGTTCCGCCTGGCCCGTCGTCCTGCAGATCCTCACGGGCATCGCCGTGCTGGTGCCGGGCGACCTGCACGGGAAGGCATCCGACGGAATCTGTTCCGCGATCTCTGACTTCGTTCTCTCTATCTTCCTGGCGATCTTGGGTTCCTCCGACTCGCGTGGAAGGTCTGCGGGCCACCAGTTCATCGGGCTGACGGCCCTGAGCGCAACCGCACGATCTCCCAAAAACTCCAGGCAGGTGCAAAACGGATTCTCGTCGCCGCCCGCCTTCATCCTGAACACGGCCTGGGCGCTGTCAGACCAATCGAATCCGCCGATCGCGTCTCCCAGCAGTGTATCCGCTCCCTCAAGGAATCCGAGGCATGCGAACACTTGGCCCGGATTGCGCAGGTCCACCGGGATCGTCGACTCAGCCATCGCCCGCCTCGTCCTGCGGATTCTCCGACCACTCCCGCGATGCGCCCTGATCCGCGGCGCGGAGGATGGCCTCGCGCCACGCCAGTCCCCACGGGCCATAGCGCTTCTGCAGGCGGGCGAACCGCAGGGCGGCCGCTCCGGCGGTGGCTTCGAGCTTCGACGGCGGCCCGTCCTCGCAGCCATCAGACCGGATTAGCGGTCGTCCGTGGCCGTGATGGGCGGCAATCAGGTGGAGGATCAGATCGCGGATGGCCGCCGACAGATCAGCCCTCTCGGCCGCGACGAGCGACCCGAACTCGTGTGCGTACCCCTCCAACAGGCGCCAGTCGCCGCCGCCGCGCGTCTTGGCGTACGGACGCCCGTCCCGCGGCGCGTTCATCGCCCGCTGCCAGCGCTCAGCGGCCTTCCCTTCGTCGTGCAGCCGCGCGGCGGTGACCAGCGCGTTAACCTCGTCAGTGGGCAACCGCAGCCGTTCGGCGATGCCGCGCACGCGAGCCACCACCTGATCGGCATGGCTTCGCAGCGGTTGAGGAACCGAGACGACGGAACGTGCGGCGTCGTTCGTCGCGTCGTCCTGCCACTTGAAGACCGCCAGTCCGGGGCGCGCGCCGCTGGCGGCATCGAAGTCGGTCTCGAACGTCCGTACATGTCGCCAGCCGTCCGGTACTGGTGGCCGGCCGAGGCCTTCACCGCTCTCGTTCGCCGTCACACGCCGGACGCAGAACCCGACCATTGGCCGGTCCGAATCCGAATCCGGTTCCGCGCGAAGCTGCTGCCATGCTTCGTCGGTGTCCGCGGTTACCGCGGCGTCATCGCACTTCTCGTCGAGCATCCCATCATCGGAGAGACCGCCGATGCGCGCATCCACCAGCAACAGATTTTCCGCCAGCGCCCTCTCGAGTTCCGCCCTGCGCTGGCGCTGATGGCGCTTCTCCGTGCGGTTCAACGTGGCGGCCCTGCGGGCGAGCAGGCGGAGATCGGCGAGCGGCACGGTGCGCACCCAATCACCGGCCTTGTCGAGAACCACGGCCGCGATTTCGGCCTCCTCGAAGGTCAGCTCGTGCTCTGGCGACCGCCTGCTGACCGCTTCCGACCGCGCCAGCAGCCAGTCGAGAACATGACTGCGCAGCGCTTCGAGCTTCTCGGTGGCATGCGTAGCGGCGTGCTGGAAGAAGTCTTCGACGAGCGTCCGCGGTGCATCGAAGGCGCTACCCGCACGTAGCTGTGGCAGGTGGGTGCGCCACACGACCGTGGTCTGCGGTTCGTCCTGATCCTCCCACCCACGCAGCCAGGGCTCGACTTCCGGACGTCCCTCGTGCCGTTTCAGCGATGTCATGGACCAGGCGTCGACGAGGGGGCGCGTCAACGGGGGGTGGAGCGGCGCCGGGGTGCTGGCGTGGTCGACCATCGCACGGTGCTCGGTCTTCAAGCGCTCCGCCGCTGCCGGGTTCGCGTCGTACCGGCCATCCGGGCCGAGGGGCAGAGCCTGAAGCGCTCCAAGGCGGGCCGCGAAGGTCGCCCGATCGCGTTCGTACTTCTGCTTCACGGTTTTCGATGCGTTGGCCTTCGGCACCTGCGGTCGCGGCGCCAGGACATCGATCAGCGCTTCGCGGTCGTCGCCGCCGCGGCGGTTGACACGCCCGAGACGCTGCACCATGCGCTCATGGGCCACCAGATCGCAAACCATATGATCGGCGTTGAGGTCCACGCCAACCTCTCCGGCCGACGTCGCGACGAGAAACGTTGGAACCGCCGGCGCCGTCTCGCCACCGCCCAGGAACCCGTGCTGTTCGAGCCATTGCTCCAGCCGCTGGCGTTCGTACACCCGGCGCTCCCCGACGAGCAGTTCCGACGCCCCCTTCCCAATCGGCGCTGCGGTCCTTCTTCCCCGTGCGGTGAGACCGAGCGCCTTGTCAATGCGCGCCTTCACCTCGATGGCTTCGGCGCGGCTGTTGCAGTAGACCAGTACCCGTGCGAAGCCACTCGACTCAACGGAGTCGAACAGCGGCAGCGACGCGCGCTGCGGATCCGACGCTGACCGACGCTGCCGGCCGAGCTCAATGGCGCGTTCGGCGAGGCGCGCAGGCAGTTCCTTCGGATCGTCCAACTCGATCAGTTTCATCCGTTTGCCCGCCATCAGCCGTCGGCGGACGACGAGTTCCTGTCGATCTTCCTCCTCCAACCGGAACACGTCCGCCGCCTGCGCTTCCGCGCTCGTCCGTCCGGTCGCCGACAGGGACATGAGCCGGAATGGAGGTGCGACACCGGCAGCCGTTTCGTCTGCCGGTCCGAGTGCGCCGTGCTGCTGCTTCTCGATCTGCCGCAGCAGCCGCTCGAACGGCGCACACAGATGCGCCTCGTCGAGCAGGACCAGCGTATCGACGCCGAGGAGGCCGGCCTGGAAGGGACGCATCCCTCTCTTTCTGGAGACACCGTAGCCTTCGAACAGCAGCCGCGACCCGATCATGTCGACGGTGCCGACGATCAGCGCCGGTCTGGAGGGGTCGTCGAGCCAGTCGCGGTTGTCGACGAATCCACCGCGCAGCGTGGAGATCGGCAGTCTCCGCTTCCCGTCGCGCCGCTCCAACTCCAGCCGTTCGCCGAGATCAGCCGGCAGGTTTGCACGCAGCCGTTCCGCGAACCGCGTGGCCTGATCGACCACGGCTCGCCGATCGACGACATAGACCAACCGTCGTGGCAGCTTGGGATTTTCCGCGAGAGCGATCAGCCAAATCGCCATCACGGACGTCTTCCCGAGGCCGGTGGGGACGTCGACGGCGGCGGGAAGGCCGGGGTCGGCGTCGATGAAGCGACGCAGTAGACGCTGCTGCCACTGGAAGGGCGGGTACGCGTGCCCGTCTTCGGCAGTCAGTTTCTCGAAGAGGGTTGTCAGATACGCTTCAACCATCGCGGGACTCCGAGGCGTATCCGCGCATGAGCGCCCAGCTCAGCAACATGTCCCGGTACCCACGATAACCCGAAGGTCTTCCGGGGTGTCGAGCAGCTGGACCTCGACCCCGCCGATGAGCACGTGAACGTCGTCTGGTTGCGGAAGAGGCAGCCCTCACTTCGGAGACCCCACCCAGGCGATCGAACCATCCCCGGTTGCTTCGGCCGTCTGTCTGACCAGCGTGCGCATCGGCAGGCGCCAGACCAGCCGCCGCGGCGTGCTCTTCGGCGTCCGCAGCCGGTGCACGGCCCAGCCCAGGGTCACCGCCGCCGTCTTGCCGGACCCGGTCGGCGCGATCAGCACGCGCGGCCACACGTCGTCGGCCAGCGCCCGCTGGCAGCGGTCGGGGCGCCGGTCGTCGCCGAGGGCGCGTCGGTAAAGGGCGATGATGTCCACGTGGATGACGCCCGGGGATGTCCCGGATGCTGTTGAACTGAGTTGAAGTGGGTGGCGACTCCTCGCCCCTGTCTGTGGTAGGACAGGGGTGCAATCAACAGGAGGAGAGCCACCCATGGTAGAAGCATGACAGCGGAAGCGTTCGAGCCAACGCCCCAGTTCACGGGCCGCGACGATTCAGGTGCCCCTGCCGGTGCTCGGCGTGCTGGAGGGAGTCCGGGAGCCTTCCACGGCTTGTGCATCACGACGGGGATGCAGGTCTTGCAGGCAATGATGGAGGGGGACCGAGAAGACCTGTGCGGCCCGAAGGGGCGCCATCAGGAGGAGCGGTCCGCGTGGCGCGGGGGGAGCGCGGCGAGTCAGGTGACGCTTGGAGGCCGGCAGGTGGCGGCGCCGCGGTTGCGGGTGCGAAGTGCCGACGGTGAGGTGGCGCTGCCGAGCTTCCGCTGGGCGGCGGCGACCGAACGAGCACACGCTGTCTGCGGTCGCGGCCGGGGTATCGACGCGGCGGTATGCGGACACGTTGGACCCGGCGCCGGCCGCGGTGACGGAGCGGGGGCGATCGAATCCAACCGCCCGAACTACGTCTGCTTCTTTTGCAGCGGTGACGATCCGGACGCGCTACGTCAATCCCACCTGGATCGAGGGCATGCAGCGCGAGGGGTTACGCCGGGGCCGGCGAGATGCGGGCGTTCGTCGAGTATCTCTGGGGTTGGGACGCGACGGCGCCCGAGACCGTCGACGACGCGATGTGGCAGGAGTCGTTCGCGGTCTATGTGGAGGACCGGCACGACCTCGACATGAAGGCGTTCTTCGACGAGCACTCGCCCCACGCCTGGCAGGACATCACCGGCCGCATGGTCGAGACGATTCGCAAGGGCTACTGGGAGACGGACGCCGCGACCCTCGAGCGTCTGCTGCGCGAGCACGTCGAGAGCGTCGCCGCGCACGGCGTCGGCTGCTCCAGGCACACCTGCGGCAATCCCCGGCTGCTGCGCTACGTGCTGGAGCAGGGCGCCGCGATGAACATCCCCAGCCCGGCGCTGGAATCCTACCGGGCGGCGATGGAGGCGGCGATCGGCGCCGACATCGAAACCGCGGCGGCCGAGGCCGAGGCGTTCGTCCGCTGGAACGAATCGCGTCCGGCGCTGACGACGATGAAACATCGAAGGGTTCCGGATGGAGGAGCCGGCGGACGCTTCCGAACCGCTGCCCGCGCCGCCGGCCTCGGGCGCGGACGACGGCATCCGGGCCCCGCTCTGGGTTGGTGCACCGCTCGTGGGACTGCTCGCCGTCTGGCGCTGGCGCCGCCGCCGGGGATAGACGGGGGCGCACTCCTTGGCCGGGTCGTGTCCTGTGTCGCGGTGGGTTGCCGGCCTGCTTTCGTCCGCTCTCTGTTGCGCCGTCGCGCCGGCCGGCGCCCAATCGGGTTCCGTGCAGGTCAGCCGGAGCGGGCGGGGGGCATACGAAGCAAGCCTCGCGGCGCAGCCCCGCGGTTTCGCGGTCGCATGGCACGACACCCGCCACGGGTTGCCGGAGATCTATGCGCGGCTTGTCGACGACAGCGGTCGACCCGTCTCCGACGGTTCCTGGTTCGCGGGCGGGCGGCGGGCTGCGCCGGGGCGCACCCGTGTGTCAGTCGACGGGGTTGGCTGGCGCAGTCCGTTCGAGGAGCTGGAGCAGCATGCCGCGGAGTTCGCGGATGTCGGTGCGGAACTCGGCGCGCATCTCGCGCATCTGGGCGTTGGTGTCGTCGATTCGGGGGTTGATGGTCGCGTTCTGCTGGAACGTCATGCTGACGAAGGCCACCTGCAGCAGGGCGATGGCCACGCCGGTGGTGACGATCCACTTGGCGTCGATCGAGAGTCCCGGCTTCGCTGGTCTGTCTGCGTGCTCGGCGGCGGTCGCGGTGGTGTCGGCCATGTCGTGGATGTCTCCTGGTCCGGTCACCGTGACTGCGTGACGGTAGTTGGCGCCGCGACCGGATTCCGTTGTCGGAATCCCGGAGCGTCGTCCGGCGGAAGCGCCTACCTGGCGCCGCCGCCGCCCGTGGTGGTGTCCATCGAGAACGGATCGGGGCCGCGCCCTTCGGCGAACTCCTGCTCCCGAATCCGGTGGGCGATGAACATCGCGGGCAACCCGTAGTTCCCCTCGTGGCACCGCGGCTCGTAGTAGATCCGGTTCTGCACGTCGCTCTGGCGCCGCAGCTCCTGCCGGACCGTCCACGGCGCCGTCCAGACGGTCGGATCCGAGATGGTCACCTCGTAGGCGAGCGTGTCGGCGTCGACCACGGTGTACCGCTCGACGAGCCTGCGGTTCACGGACGAGGCGCGAAACGGGAACTTCGGGGAGAAGTTGGTGGTCTCGATGACCAGCGTGTCGCCCTCCCAGCGCCCCCGCGAGTCGCCGTGGCGAAGACGAACCTGGCTGGGCGGGTGGTCGCCGCGCAGATGGACGACGCGCTGGTAGCCCTGGCCTTGCCCCGTGTCGTAGGCGATGGCGACGGCGTCCGCGCCCTGGACGATGCGCCGGTGCCCGTTGAAGTCGGGTGTCGCGCCCAGCATGCACCGGTCGCCGAGGCTCTGATCCTCGGGTCCGTCGTGGCGGTTCATCCGCAACGTGTTGTAGAAGGGCGGGATGTCGAACCGGCGCGGGGACACCGGCCCGTATTCCCCACCCTCGCAGCCGGGCGCCTGTTGCTCGCAGGTCGGCGTGTTCCGCATCAGCATCGTCCGCCAGTCGCGCTTGATGTCCTCTTCCCGCTGCGCCTCCGGCGTCAGGGCCGGGATGCGCCCGTTCGGCGGATCGACGACGAGCGACGTGCGCGGACCCGCCGGCTTCGCCGAGCTGAAGACGGCGTTGTAGGCGCCGGACAGGTCCTGCGCGCTCCCGCGCGGGCCGCGGCGGTTGCGCCCCGGGTCCACCATGCGCGCCAGATCGCGGGCGGCGCGCTCTTCGTCGGTGGCGAATTCCCGATCGCCGAGCTCGGGCGCCCGCTCGAAGGGGGTGTCATGGACGTCGAGCCAGATCCCCTCGAGATCCGGATGTCCCCACGGCGTCGCGCCGGTCGCCTGCCCCGCTACCGGGACCGTGGCGAGTTGGAAGACCGCCACGACGGCGGCCAGCGCCATCGCAGCACGGAGTGCATCGAGCCGGCGTCCCTTCATGTCCGACCTCCTCGGCGGCCCGCGAACTCGACGCGGGCCGTGCGGCGAGAGTTCACCGAATCATCGGCGAGAGTTCACCGAATCATCATAGTGCTCCGCTCCCGGTTGGACAATGGCGCTCCGCGCGCGCCGCCGACGGGACTTGCTACACTGGAGGCGGGCGGGCGCCGTCATGCGCGCTCTGTGTGGCCGGTCCCGCGGGACCGGGCGCTCGACCATGCCCGTCGGGTGCTGCCACACCCGGCGGGCGCTTTCCGCCGGGAAGTCGCCGCGTGGCGACTTCCGCTCTCCGCCGCCGACATCACCGCGAGCCCGCGCCGGACTTGCCGCCCTGGCGCGCGGTTGCGACTCCCGCTCTCCGCCGCCGACTCACCGCGAGTCCGCGCCGTCGTGCGGCGCCGACTCCTGACGCTCCATCGCCTGCATGAGCACCCATTCGGACAGGCGCTCGTCCGGCAGCAGGGCCTGGTCCGCCATCCGGTACTGCAGGCCCTCGAGCCGCCGTCGGATGCCCACCTCGATGCCGCCGTAGGAGAGAAGCAGCGGCACGATCAGGACGGACCTGCCTTCCTGCACGGCGCCTTCGACCACGGCGCGCAGTTCCGCGGTGGCCCGATCCCGGACCGGATCCGACGCATCGTCGCGCACCGTCAGGTACTCGATGCGGCTGAACCCGGTGCGCGGGCGCATCCGCTCGACCAGGATGCGCATGTTCCCGAGCCAGAGGGCATTGTCCTCGTCCGAGGTCGGGCCGTGCGCAACCAGCACCACGACCTCCTCGCCCGGCTGCCGGCTGATGTCCAGCGCGCGGGAGACGAGAATCTCGGCGACCAGCGCGTGGGCGTCCAGCGCCGTCGCCACCGCGATCGGCAGCGCCGTCTCGACCGGCGTCGTCCAGTCGAAACCGGGGTCGTCGGCGGCCGTCCCGCCGCTGCGTCGGGCGCCCATGCGGGCGAAGGCCGCCAGTTGCGGCGGCGCCTCGTCGCGGGTCCCCAGCAGGTACTCGGTGGCCCGCAGCACGCTGCTGTGCGACGAGACGAACAGCGGCACGGCGACGATGCCCGTCACGTCCCGCGCCGCCAGGCGATCCACCGCGTCCTGGATCGTGCGCTTGTTCGCCATGCCGAACGCGACCTCGACCGGCCGGGTCGCGTCGACCCGCGCGGCCACTGCCAGGACCTCCCGGTTCCAGTCGTCCCGACCGCCGTGGGCGAGCAGGAGGATCCCCTGGCGGTCCGTGGCGGAACCCCCGCGAGCACCGAGAGCGGCGAGGCGCCCGCCTGGCAAGGCGCGACGCGGGAGCATATCGGCCATATTCGACCGCGGAGCAACGCAGCCAGGCGGGATGCATCGCCGCTCGAATGCCGCGGGGGCTTTCGCCACGGGCTGCCAAGCCTCGACGACGCCGGGCGCCGGCAGGATGAACGCCAGCACCGGCAGCAGCCATGTCCGAACGCGTTTCCGCATGTCTCCTCCTCCTGCTGCAGTCGTGCGCAGCCTCAGTGGGTCGCGCACGCGCGAAGGGCGTCGCGCGTGCCGAGCCGGATGTGGGCCTCGCTGACAAGTGTGGCCAGCCGGCTGAACTCCTCCGGCCTGAGCGTCAGCGTCACCCGGTTCACGCGCAGGTGCAGCAGGCCGTGCCCGCACTGGTACACGGCCAGCTCCGCACCCCTGGCCAACGTCTCGGCTCCGTCGCCGCCGCCGTGCATGGTCGATTCCGTTCCAGACATTCTGAGACTCCCCTCTCACGGGCGCGAAGCGCGTCCGCTTGCTACCAGTCGTACCCGAGCGACGCGATGACGCTGCGCCCGGGAATCGAGTAGCGATCGATCACCGGATCGGCGGCCGGACGCCCCCGCACGTTCCACCATTCGAAGTACGTGTTGTCGGTCAGGTTCAGGAACCCGAGGCGAAACGTCAGCGATTCGGCGAGCGAGACGAAACCGACCACATCGACGACCTGGTAGGCATCCGGCGCGAACTGTTCTTCGCTGCCGTGCTGATACGACTCCACCAGGCGAACGGAAAACTCGCCGCCCCAGCGGCCGGAGGGGCGGACGTAGCGGAGGCCGAGCACGCCCTCGTTGGGCGCGATTTCGCCGAGCGGCGTCTCCTCGGCGAGCGGCGCCACCACGGCGTCCTCGAAGATCTCCACGCCGCGGATGCGCGCGTAGCTCCAGCGCAGCGCCGTGCTGTCGCTCAGGTAGGCCTCCCCGCGCAGCTCGACGCCCTCGATCTCGGCCTCCTCGAGGTTCTCGCTCCGGAACTCCAGCAGTTGCGTCAGCGGGTTGACGCCAAGGGTGGTCGTGGCGATGAAGTCGTCGTAGCGGTTCGAGAAGACGGTGATCCCCAGGCTCACCCGGTCGAACGCGGCCCGCACGCCCGCCTCGATGTTGCGGCTGGTCTCCGCCCGCAGGTCGGGATTCGGCAGCGTCGTGTAGCCGCCGCGCGGGTTGGTGAACCCGGTGTTGATGGCGCTGTAGGGCGGCGCCCGGAACCCGCCGGCGTACTGCGCGTGCACGGTCAGCGCGTCGGTCACCCGGGCCGCCACGCCGACCTTGGGCGACACCGCCGCGTCGGAGAAGTCGGCCGCCTCGGGGGCGAGGCTCGCGATGAAGACCGGGTCGTCCTGGTTGGCGTCGAGCGCGAAGTGGTCGAAACGCACGCCCGGCACGAGGGAGAGGCGGCCGAACTGCCACTCGGCCTGCAGGTAGGCGCCGGCCTCGATGACCGTGCTCTCCGGGAAGTACTTGGTGGGGAAGATCAGGCTCGTCGGCACGGGCGCGCCGGTGACCGCGTGGGTCTCGGCACGGTCGCGCAGGATGTCGAAGTAGTCGCTCTTGTAGCCGGCCCCGGCCGTGATCAGCATCCCGCCGTCCGGATCCCCCAGCCGCTCCTGGCCCTGCAGCGACGCGCCGTAGCCGACCTGCTCGAAGTCGAGCGTGCCGTGGCGCAACGACGGCAGCGGCGGACCGAAGCCGAACGTCATCCGCTCGCGATCGATCACCTGCGACGTGTCGTTGAACTGGCCGTAGAGACGCCACGAGAACTGGTCGAGACCGCGGTCGACGAGGGTGTGATCCACCGACAGGCGCCGGCGTTCCTGGGTGTCGACGGCGTCCGAGTCCGCCGTCACGTACTGGAAGGGGCCGAAGTCCAGCAGGCCGCGGTCCGAGAACCACTCCGTCTCGATGCGCGTGTCGTAGACCTCGGCCGTCGTCCGCAGCATGTTGCCCGGCGTGGGTGTGAAGACGAGTTTGGCCAGGATCTGCATGCCCGCGACATCCTGCGGGTTCGGCGTCGTGCGGGTCTCGTCGGCCGCCTCGACCGTGCCCTGGTTGCCGATCTCGTTGCCGCGGTGTGCGCTCGCGAAGAGCGATCCCTGGATCCGCCCGGCGCCGGCGGCCAGCGCCAGGTTGCCGCCGAGCGCGTCCGAGCGGCCGTCCCAGGTGGTCCTGGCCCCGAGGTGGAGGTCCCCTCTCTGCAGATAGTCCGCGGGGTCCTTCGTGAAGAGCGACACGACGCCGCCGAGGGCGTCGCTGCCGTAGAGCGCGGAGTTAGCGCTGCGCACGATCTCGACCGTCTTCAGGGCGTCGACGTCGAGCCCGGCCTGGTGGACGTTGAACGGTCCGAAGTCGAACTGCTCCGACGTCTGCACGCCGTCCACCTGGGTCATCACGCGGTTGCCGCCGATGCCGCGGATGTTGAAGCCGTTCAGCCCGAGGCGGGTCACGTTGTTCTCGACGTAGACGCCCGGCTCGTACTTGACGAGGTCGGCGAAGTCCTGGACGAGGCGCTCCTCTATCGTCTCGCTGTCGATGACCGAGACCGTGCCCGGGGTCTCCCGCACGGGGGCCGGCCGGAGCGTCGCCGAGACGGTCACCGAATCGAGGAAGGTCAACGGATCGTCCGCCGGATCGACATCGCCGGGCGCCGGAGCGGAGGGGGCCGGCGGCCGGCTGGCGGCGTCCTGTTGCGCCAGGACGGCGGGCGGGCTCGACACCGACAGCAGCAGCGCGGCGCCTGCGAGCGGGCAGATTGACGGGAATCGACTCCACAGCGCACGCGACGGCGCGGGGGCTGGTGTCGGGCGGTGGTCCGCGTGAAACATCCTGGCGTCCTTTCATCCGCACGCCTCGACACGCACCGCGCTGCCACGAAGGCTGCAGGCCGGCGGTCGTCACGCGCGTGCTCCGTGTGGCCGGCCCCATCGGACCGGGCGCTGTCCTTGCTCGCCGGTGCTGCCACACACGCGCGAGCGCTCCACCGCTGCCGCATCTGACGCGGGAGCGGCACCAATGCAACTGAGACTCAATCTCAGTTCGAGGTGAATCGTATACGCAAGCGGACCGATCCGTCAAGACCGCCGGAATCGGGACCGGGTCCGCTGCGCGACCCGATCGAGGGGTCCGCGCCGATGTATCCTCGGGTCCATCAATCCTCTCGCACACGACGCCGCGCGCGGCGTGGGACGCCCCCCGCTCACCTATCGCCGCATTCTCCTCTTCTGGCTCCCGCTCGCCGGCACGTGGCTCATGATGGCGGTCGAGGGCCCCTACCTCGCCGCCATCATCGCGCGGTCGCCGGACGCGACAGCCAACCTCGCGGCGTTCGGCGTGGCGTTCGCGTTCGCCATCATCATCGAGTCGCCGGTCATCATGCTGACGAGCGCCGCGACGGCGCTGGTCGAAGATGCGGCGAGCTTCCGCGCTCTGCGCCGGTTCGCGTACGGGCTCGCGGCGCTGGTGACCGCGGCGCAGATCGTCGTCCTGCTGCCGCCGGTGTTCGACGCCATCACGCGCCTGCTGCGACTCCCCGCCGATGTCGCCGCGCTCACCCACGGCGCCCTCGCCCTCCTGCTGCCGTGGCCGGGCGCCATCGCCTACCGCCGCTTCCGCCAGGGGCTGCTCATCCGGCACCACCAGACGCGGCGCGTCGCCGGCGGCACGATGGTTCGTGTCGCCGCCATGTCGCTGACGGCGATCACCGCGTTGCGGACCACCGGCCTGCCGGGCGCCTGGGTCGGGGCGCTGGGACTGTCGGTCGGGGTGGTCGTGGAGGCGCTGGCGAGCCGTGCGATGTCGCGACGACTCGTCGTCGATCTGCGGAACCGGGCCCGCGAACCGGCACGGATGGCGCCGCTGCGGCTGCCGTCCCTGGTCCGCTTCTATGCCCCGCTCGGCCTGACCACGTTCATCGCCCTGTCGGCGCAACCGCTCGTCACGTTCTTCATGGGACAGGCGCGCTTCCCGGTCGAATCGCTCGCGGTGCTGCCGGTGATCCACGGCCTGACGTTCATCTTCCGCGCGGTCGGGCTCTCGTACCTGGAAGTCGTCATCGCGCTGCTGGGGCCGCACCGGGAGCACTTCCGGCGACTGCGCAACTTCGCGGGCCTGTTGGCGGCGGGCGCGACGGCGGGACTGGCCGCCATCGCCCTGACGCCGCTGGCCAACGTCTGGTTCCGGACCCTATCCGGCCTGAGCCCCGACCTGACCCGGTTCGCCCTGCTACCCCTGGCGATCCTGGTGGTCTTTCCCGCGCTCTCGGTCGCGCTGCACCTGCAGCGCGGGGTACTGGTCCACGCGCACCATACGCGCCCCACCGCGCGGGCAACCGCGCTGGAGGTCCTGACGATCGCCGGCGCACTGAGCGTGGCAATCCACGGACTCGACCTGGTCGGCGCCGTCGCGGCCTCGCTCGCGATCCTCGCGGGCCGGATAGTCGGGGTGGTCTGGCTCGTGGTCCCCTGCGTACGGGTATTGCGCGGCGGCTCGGCGACCGAAACATCTGTACAGGACGCATCCGACTCTGCATCGACGCAATCGATCGGGTAGCCTGAGCGAACACAATGCCGTTCGATCTGCGCCAGCTCTGGATCACGGAGTGGATCGTCTGCGGTTTCTTCCTGTACCTGATCGTTCTCTCGCGTCTTCGCCCGCTCGCACCCGAACGCAGACGCCGCGTGCTGCTGGTCGGTCTCGTGTGCATCGCGCTGTCCCTCATGCTGTCGCAGCTCCGACCGTCACCGAGCCTTCGCATCATCCGCGACTGGGTGCCGGCGGTCTATCTGCTGCAGAGCTACTGGATGTGCGGCCTCTTCTTCCAGTGGCCGTCCCTCGGAATGGAGCGGCGCCTGCTGGCGTTCGACAGGTGGATGTTCGAGCGCAGCGGACTGCGCCGCGCCGCTTCCCGGGCGCCGCGCCTCGTCGCCTCCTGGTTCGAGGCGAGCTACCTGCTGGCCTATCCCTTCGTCCCCGTCGGTTTCGGCGTGTTCCTCGCGCTCGGACACCGCGACCGGGCGGACGAGTTCTGGATGGCGACGCTCATCGCCGGGTTCACCAGTTACGGCATGCTGCCGTGGATTCAGACGCGGCCGCCACGCGCGCTCGCCGCGGACCGCCCGCTCTGGATGCCCCACCTGCCGTTGCGCCGCCTCAACGCGGCGGTCCTGCAACGCATGAGCGTCCAGGTGAACACCTGCCCCAGCGGTCACGCGGCGACGGCGGTGGCCGTCGCCCTGACCCTCGTCGCCGCCGGCGCTCCCGCCACCGGCGCCGGATTCGGGTTCATGGCGGCCAGCATCGTCGCGGCCACCGTCCTCGCCCGCTACCACTACGCGGTCGACACGCTGCTGGGTCTGGCGGTCGGCATCGCCGCGTGGGGGATCGCGTTCGTGTCGCTATAATCGGTCGCCAGCCCGACGAACATCGCCGGCGGCACCGATTGCCGCCCGATCGGGCCTGGCTGAGGCGCCTGCGCCGTTTCCGACGACGCAGTCCCGGAGGCCGCTCACCTAGAGGGATGTTCCGATGATTCGCAGACTGCTCCCGGTCCTCGCACTGACCGCCTGGCTCGCCGGCGCTCCGGCCGGCGCCGCCGCGGCCGACTACCACCACATCCACCTGGTCGCCACGTCGGCGGCCGAGGCCAAGGCGTGGTACATGACCCATATGGGCTGCACCGATTACGGCCGGCACAACGCCTGCGCCGCCGGTGACACGCTCATCATCTTCTTCGAGCGCGAGCCCACCGGCCCGAGCGTCGGCAGCGGAGTCGACCACATCGGCTTCTCGTTCCCGGACCTGGCCGCCAAGATGGCCTCGTTCGAGGCCGCGGGCATCCGGATTCTCGAGCCCATGCGGGAGATCGAGGGCCTGTTCAAGCTGGCGTTCATAGAGGATCCGTGGGGCACGAAGATCGAGGTGGTCGAGGACACCGAGTGGCTCGGCTTCCACCACCTGCACCTGCGGTCGGCAGACCCGGCCGCGGCGCTCGACTGGTACGAACACATCTTCGCCGGCGAGCGGGACAGCCTGAAGGGCCGCATCGCCGGCCTCCGCTACGGCACCGTCTGGCTGCTCATCTCGCGTCACGAGGGGGAGCTGACGCCGACCGAGGGGCGGGCGTTCGACCACCTGGGCTGGCAGTTTCCCGACCTGCGCGCCGCCGCCGAGGAGATCCGGGCCAAGGGCGTGGAGTTCACGATCGAGCCGCGTCCGTTCACGAACCCGCTCGGCGAGGACATGCTGATCTCGTTCGTCGTCGGTCCGGACGGCGTGCGGATCGAGATCGTGCAGCCGCGCGTGTAACGGTTTCCCGGCGGGAGGCCGCGCCGCAACTGCGCTGACGAAGATCTGCTGATCGACAGCCTGCTCGCCCGGGTGCACCGGGAGAGCGAGGAAGACCGACGCTGGACCCGGCGACTCGCGCATCTGCATGCGCACCGCCTGGACCGGCGCTACCTGCGGCAGGGGATGGAAGGAGATCACCGATGCAAGACCGGACACCGAACGTCCCGCCCGGAAAGCCGTCACGCAGGCGGTTCATCGAACGCGCCGGCACCGCCGCCGGCGCGGCCTTCGGCGCCGCGGCCCTGCCCGCAGGGGCTGCCGCGGGCAGGGCCGCCGGGACTGCCGCGGCGCAGTCCGGCGGGAGCGACAGCCCCGGCGCCCGGTTCCGCCGGCGGCTGGGAACCCCCGACCCGCCGCGCTGCGTCAACTGCGGCGACGTCGCCACCGCGCGGCTGGCCGAGATGCACGGCTTCGAGATCGTGATGACCGGCGGCAGCGCCCTGTCGCTGAGCAAGTACGGCATCGGCGACTTCGGCATGATCACGATGGACGACCTGGTCGAGTTCTGCAGCCGCACGGCCGACCGGATCGAGACGCCGATCATCGCCGACTCGGACGACGGCGGCGGGAACCCGCTCAACGTCTACCGCACCGTGCAGCGGATGGAGAAGGCCGGGGCGGCGTGCATCATGATCGAGGACCTGTACGGCGCCAAGCACCTCGCCGGCTACGACGAGGGCAAGATCCTCGGCCGCGAGGCGATGGTCGACAAGGTGCGGGCGGCGGTCGACGCCCGGCGCGACGACGATCTGGCCCTCCTGGTCCGCAGTGACGTGGTCGCCGACGGCGGGCCGCTCGAGGAGGCTCTCGAACGCGTGGCGAGCTACGCCGAGGCGGGCGGCGACGTCATCTTCGTGCCGGGTATTCCGCTCGACGCGTGCCGGCGTGCGGTCGAGATGGCCGGTCGGCCCATCCTGACCGGGGCGCCCTCGCGCGCCGCGGCGCGCGACGCCGGGGTGGGCATCCTCTTCGTCGGCGCGATGGGGGCCATCGCCGCCGGCGCCATCGATCGGGCGATGGGCGAGCTCGTGCGCGACGGGCAGCTCGGCGAGACGGCGGCGCTGTCGCTGCCGGGCGCCCGGCGGCTGGAGCTGATCGGCAACGAGACGACCGCGAACCGGGCCCGCGAGTACAACGCGCTTCGCGAGGACGGCCAGTAGAACTGCCGCGTCGCCGCAGGATCGATCCGACGGCGCGGCGCCGGCCCGAGACCCGGCGGGGCTTGCCTTGCCGACGCATGCTCGGATCGTACGCACGGACCACACGCGCGAGGAGGTCGTCATGGTCACCGTCCCGGCTCTCTGGCTGCCCATTCTGCTCTCGGCGGTACTCGTCTTCCTCGTCAGTTCGATCATCCACATGCTGTTGTCGTACCACGCCGGCGACTCCCGCGCCGTCCCCGACGAGGCGAAGGTGATGGACGCCCTGCGGCCGTTCAGGATTGCGCCGGGCGACTATGCCCTGCCGCGGCCGGCGAGCATGAAGGAGATGGGCGAGCCGGCGTTCGTCGAGAAGATGAAGGCGGGGCCGGTGGCGTTCATCACGGTGCTCCCCAACGGGCCGATGGCCATCGGCACGAGCCTCGCCCGCTGGTTCGGCTACAGCCTGCTCGTGGGGGCCGTCGCGGGCTACACCGCCGGCCTCACCCTCGGGCCGGGCGCCGACTACAGCCTCGTGTTCCGCGTCGTCGGCACGGTGGCCTTCGCCGGCTACTCGCTGGCGATCCTGCAGAGCAGCATCTGGTGGTACCGGAGCTGGCGCTTCACGTTCCTGACCATGTTCGACGGTCTGGTCTACGCGCTGCTGACCGCGGGCACGTTCGGTTGGCTCTGGCCGTAGCGCACGGCGGGAAGCGGCGTCACGGGTTCCGTGGTTTCGTTGTCCCCGGCGTTGCGGATTGGTATGGTGGGCAAGGCGTCGTCGACCGTGGCGAGCGCATGTTCCTGATCGCCGATCACGGCCGGAGATGGCAGCCGAGGAGACGAAAGATGGGCAAGACACAGACGAGCCGGCGCCGGTTCCTGAAGAAGAGCGCCGCGGTGGCGGGCGTCGTCGCCGCGCCGCCGAGCCTGACGCTGGCCGCCGCGCCGGCCGCCGCCGAGCCGACGCGCTCGATGCTCGACAACAACGCGCTGGAGGCGGTGCTCTACGGCCGCCGCTCGCGCTTCGTCACCACGACCCGCGAGGTCGAGGGCCGCAGCCACAGCGACCGCCCGCAGATCCGGCCGGAGCCGCACCGCCCCAGCGCGCGCACGCCGCTGGGCGAGCTGACGGGGACCATCACTCCGACCTCGCTGCACTTCACCACGCAGCACCACTACGGCATTCCCGACATCCACCCGGACGAGCACACGCTGCTGGTGGAGGGGATGGTCGAGCGGCCGCTCGTGTTCACGATGGCCGAGCTGCAGCGGCTGCCCTTCGTCTCGCGCGTGCACTTCCTCGAATGCGTCGGCAACCGGCCCAACCCGCGCGCCGCCACCGTCACCGGGACGCACGGGCGCATGGGGTGCAGCGAATGGACCGGGGTGCCGCTGTCGGTCCTGCTGAACGAGGTCGGCCTGAAGAACGGCGCGTCGTGGGTCATCGCCGAGGCGGCCGACCGCGGGCGCCACACCAAGAGCCTGCCGCTGGCCAAGGCGCTCGACGACGTGATCGTCGCCTACGGGCAGAACGGCGAGCCGGTGCGGCCCGACCACGGCTACCCGCTGCGGCTGCTGGTGCCCGGCTTCGAGGGCATCTACAACGTGAAGTGGCTCAAGCGCATCAAGGTGGTCGACCAGCCGTACCTGTCGTTCCAGGAGCACTCGCGCTTCCTGACCCCGAACCCGAAGACGCAGCGCGACGCCTACGACTTCGGCCCCAACTCGGTCATCACCCGGCCCTCCGGCTCGCACGAGCTGCGCGGCCACGGCCTGCACGTCATCAGCGGCCTGGCCTGGTCGGGCGCCGGCAAGGTGAGCCGGGTCGAGGTCTCGACCGACGGCGGCCGCACGTACCACGAGGCCGAGCTGGCCGGCCCGGTGCTGTCGAAGGCGCACACCCGCTTCCACCTTCCGTGGCGCTGGAACGGGGAGCAGGCGGTACTGCAGTCGCGCTGCCTCGACGAGCGGGGCCAGTTGCAGCCCACCGAGGAGGAATACGCCCGCTACTGGGGCCTGACGCGCGGACAACTGTACGGCACCATCCAGAGCCAGCTCGGCTACTGCAACTGGATCCAGCCGTGGAAGGTCAGCGCGGACGGGAAGGTGACCAACGGGCTCGCACCGACCGACGTCGTGGTGGACGTCCATGGGTAGCGCCGAAACGCGGCGTATCCGCGGGCCGCTCGCGGCGGCGGCGGTCGTGGCCGTCGTGCTGGCCGGCACGGCGGCGGCGGCGCAGCAGTCCGCCGCGCCGTCGGGACTCGGCCGTCCCCCGACCGCCGCGGAACAGCGCGACCGCATCGTCGGTCCCGACGGCGCGGACCTGCCGCCGGGCAGCGGCGCGCCCGCCGAGGGCGAGATGGTGTTCGGCCGGCGCGGGTGCTCGACCTGCCACGGCCCGACGGGCAGCGAGGGACCGTCCATCCCGCTGGTCGGCGGCGACGTGACGACGCGCACCAACTACTGGCCGATCCGCCACTGGCCGTTCGCGCCGAGCATCTGGGACTACATCCGCCGCGTCATGCCCTACGACCGCCCCGGCGTCCTCACCGACGACGAGGCCTACGCGGTGACCGCCTACCTGCTCCACCGCAACGGCCTCATCGGCGAGCACGACGTCATGGACGCCGAGACCCTGCCGCAGGTGCGGATGCCCGCGCGCGACGACTATGTCTCTCCGGGCGACTGGACGCCGGACACCCAGCGCGGCTTCGAGATCCTGCCGCCCCGCTGATATCCTGCGCCGGCGCAGGCGTATGCCGGTCAGCGCGCGCGGCGTTCTCCTTCGGCGCCCGTCTCCGCCTGCTGCGTCGACGCCGCCTTCGTGCTCATCTCGCCGAGCGCCACGCTGCGCTCGAAGGCGGCCAGCACCGCGTCGGACATGACGGTGCGGAAGCCCCCCTTCTCGAGCTGGTAGAGCGCATCGGCGCTGGTGCCGCCGGGAGACGTGACGCGGTTGCGCAGCTCCGCCGGGTGGACCGGCTGCTGCTCGGCGTAGATGGCCGAGCCGCGGATGGTCTGCACCACCATCTCGCGCGCGGCGTCCCGCGAGAAGCCGAGATGGACGGCCGCATCGATGAGCGCCTCCATCATCAGGAACACGTAGGCCGGCCCGGAGCCGCTGATGGCGGTGGCCATGTCGAGGAACTTCTCCTCCTCGACGACGAGCTGCCGGCCGAGCGCGGCGACGATGGCGCGGGCCTGCTCCCGCTGGCCGTCGGAGACCTCCGGCGTCGCCGTCCAGACGGTCATCCCCTCGCCGACCTGCGCGGGCGTGTTCGGCATGGTGCGCACGATGGCGCGATGCCCCAGACCGGTGGCGATCGAGGCGATGGTGGCCCCGGCCACGATGGAGACGACCAGCGCGCCGGGCTCGACCGCGCCCCGCAGCTCGGCGAGCACGCCCGGCAGCACCTGCGGCTTGACCGACAGCACGACGACCTGCGCCTGCCGCGCCGCGCCGCGGTTGTCCAGCGTCGTGCGGACCCCGAACTGCCCGCCCACCGCATCCAGCCGCTCCTGGTGGCGGTCGCTGGCGATGACGCCGCCGGCCTCCACGTCGCGCCGCGCCAGCAGACCGCCGATCATGGCCGAGGCCATCGCCCCGGCCCCGATGAACGCCACGTTCAACCCGTTCAGCACGTTCTTCGTCACGCCTGCTCCCTCGAACGCCCGGCCGGCAGATCCGGCGGGCTTGAGTATTCTATTGGGCGCTACATGGACCCGCTCGCCCACACCCTGGCCGGCGCCACGCTGGCCGAGACCCGACTTCGCGATTCGACGCCGCTCGCCGCGCCGGCCCTGATCCTGGGGGCCAATGCGCCGGACATCGACGCGGTCACGATGTTCATCAGCCGCGACCTGGCGCTCGGATTCCGGCGCGGGTGGACGCACGGCGTACTGGCGATGGTCGTCCTGCCGGTCGTGCTCACCCTGCTGCTGCTGCTGCTCGACCGGGCGCTCTCGCGCTGGCGCGGCCGGGAGCCGCGGGCGCGGGCGGGTCCGCTGCTTGCGCTCGGCACGCTGGCCGTCGTCTCGCACCCGCTGCTCGACTGGTTGAACACCTACGGCGTCCGCTTCCTGATGCCGTTCGACGGCACGTGGTTCTACGGCGATGCGCTGTTCGTCGTCGATCCCTGGGTCTGGCTGCTGCTTGGCGCATCCGTCGTGCTGGCGCGCAGCACGTCCCCGGTCGGCGCAGCCGCCTGGATCGTGCTCGGCGTCGCCACCACGTCGCTCGTCACCGGCTTCGAGGGCGCGCCGGCCGCAACGCGCTTCCTGTGGTGCGCCGGGGTGGCCGCCATCGTCTGGCTGCGCCTCGCCGGCCGCTGGACGGGGCGCATACCACGCCTCGCCACCCTCTGCCTGTCGGCCGCCACCCTCTACATCTTGATCATGGTCGCCGCCTCGCTGCTCGCGGAGCGGCAGGTCGCGGCGTGGCTTGCCGAGCGCGACGATGCGCCGGTGGACGAGATCATGGCGAGCCCCGCGCCGGGCAACCCGCTGCTGCGGCACATCGTCGTCGCCGACACCGCGCACTATCACTTCCTGGAGGTCGACTGGCTGTCCGCCGAGCCGGTCCGCATCGGGCTGCCGTCCATCGAACGCGGCGGCGAGAACACCGTCACGCGGGCGGCGCTGACCGCCCCGCACGTGTGGGGGCTGGCCCGCTGGACGCGCTTTCCGGCCTACCGGGTCGAGGCGACGCCGGACGGCTACCGTGTGTCGATCTCCGACGTCCGGTACATCTGGCGGGGCGGCGGCCTTGGCGCCGCCGTGGTCGAGCTCGACCACGACCTGCGCGTGCGCTCCCCCTGAGTCGGCCCGGCCGCGACGACACACCCGCTCCGCCACCCGATCGGCGGTCGCACGCATCCCGTATGATCTGGATTCTGGCGAACAGGCGAGACTGCACGATGGATACGCACATCACACGCCGCCAGTTACTGCACGCGATCGGCGCCGTCGGCGGGGCGGCCGCCGTGCACGCCGCGGCAACGGCGCTCGGGCTGCTGCCGGCGGTGGCCCGGGCCGGCCCCCTCGACCTCCGGCCGGCCGGCGATCGGCCGCGGCGTTTCGTCATCATCGGGGCAGGCATCGCCGGCCTGACGGCGGCGTACGAACTCGGCCGGGCGGGCCACCGCTGCACGGTGCTGGAGGCCTCGCATCGCCCGGGCGGACGCAACCTCACCCTCCGGCGCGGCGATGTCGTCGACGAGCTGGGCGCCCGGCAGGTCTGCGCGTTCGACGACCATCCCGACCTCTACTTCAACGCGGGCCCGGCGCGCATCCCCGCCAACCACAGCGCCCTGCTGGGCTACTGCCGCGCGTTCGAGGTCCCGTTGGAGATCTTCGTCAACGACAACCGCAACGCCTGGGTCCAGGACGACGCCGGCTTCGGCGGCCGGCCGGTTCGCCATCGCGAGTACGTGACCGACGCCCGCGGCCATCTGGCCGAGCTGCTCGCGAAGTCGCTGTCCCCGGGCGCTCTCGACGCACGCCTCGACGCCGACGACGAGGAACGGCTGCGGGAGTTCCTGCGCGCCTTCGGCGACCTCGACGGGTCGCTCTCGTATCGCGGCTCCGACCGCGCCGGGTACGCCAGCGGGGGCATGACCTCGCCCGGGGTCAGGAAGCCGGTCCGCGATTTCTCCGATCTGCTGCGCACGCACTTCTGGCGCGAGCACATGCACTTCGGGGAGTGGGCGGACCAGCCTGCGCCCATGCTGCAACCGGTCGGCGGCATGGACCGCATCGTCGACGGCTTCATGCGACAGGTCGGCGACGCGGTGGAGCTTCGGGCCGCGGTCCACGAGATCCGGCTGCGCGAGCGCGGAGTCGACGTGGCGTACACCGACGCGGGCGGAGACCTTCGCGCCATCGAAGCCGACTACTGCCTTAACAGCATGCCCACGCACCTCGTGGTCGGCCTGCGGCACAACCTGCCCCCGCGCTACGTGCGCGCGCTTTCGGCGCCCGGCCGCGGCAGCCTGTTCAAGCTGGCGTTCCAGGCGAAGCGCCGTTTCTGGGAGGACGAGCAGATTTACGGCGGGATTTCCTGGACCAACCAGGACATCACCCAGATCTGGTATCCGCCGCACGGCATCCACGGCCGCACCGGTATCATCGTCGGCGCCTACGCCTGGGATGCCCCCCCGGGGAACCGGCTCACCCGACTGTCGCCGGCGGAACGCATCGAGGCCGCACTGACCCAGGGCGAGAAGGTGCACGCGGCTTATCGCGACCACGTGGAACACGGTATCAGCGTGGCCTGGTATCGCATGAACCACCAGCTCGGCTGTTCGACGCGGTGGAGCGACGAGGCGATGCGCGACCACTTCGCGACGCTCCAGAACCCGGTCGGCCGGCATTACATGGTGGGCGATCAGATCAGCTACCACCCGGGCTGGCAGGAGGGCGCCATTCACTCCGCCCATCACGCGATGGCGGACATCGACCGGCGCGAACGGGAAGCCGGGAGTCGGTCGTGAAGCGCCGGCTCCCGGGCCGGAGAGCGTCAACCGGGAGCCGTTGGTCAGTGCTGGCGGCGGCGACCGGGATGGCTCTGGCCGCCGGCGCAGCGCCGATCTCGGGTCAGACGCGGGAAGTCGGGGCGCGGGCGCCGCGGGCGCTGTACGTGGCCGCCTGCGTGTCCTGCCACGGCGCCGACGGGCAGGGCAATCCGCGGATCGATGCGCCCGTGCTCGCCGGACTGCGCGCCGCCTACCTCGAGCGGCAGCTCGACGACTTCCGCCGCGGCTACCGGGGCCTGCGCGATGCCCGGTGGTCGACGGGCTGAGGTGCGCGATCCGGGAACCCGCGGAGCTGCCCGCCGCTGCCGCCGAGCCGGTATCTGTAACATTGCATCCTGCGTTTCGGCCGCGCATGGCCGGCTCGTCGAAGGACACCGCTGCCGCTCCGGAGCTCCATCATGCAGACCACCGCAAGAACCGCCGCCGCCATCGCCGCCGTACTCGTGTGCGCCGCACCCTCGTTCGCCCAGCCGCGCCTGACCATGGACTGGGAGGCGATGGCCGAGCAGCTCGTGACGCAGCTTGCCCCCGCCCCGGGCGAGAAGATCCTGCTGGTCGCGCGGCCCGGCCAGTTCGACGCGCTGGTCCCGCCGCTGCGCTACGCCCTGATGCGGGCCGGGGCCATCGATCTCGGCGTGATCGACGTCATCGCCGAGCCGTACCCGACCGGCTGGGACGGCGATCTGCTGACGCGCAACAACGACGCGGCGCGCGCCGTCTACCGCGAGATGCTGCGCGACTTCGACGGAGCCATCATGCTGCCCGGCGCGCGGCCCGATCATGCCGTCTACGCGGCGCTGCAGGATCTGCTGCACGAGGGTATCGGCCGCACCATCCACTTCCACTGGACCCAGAACGGCAGTGCGTTCCCGCTCCCCGGACAGCCGATGCCGGGCCAGGCGGTCATCGACGCCACCTACCAGCAGGCGCTGCTCGACACCGACTATGCGAGGCTGGCGGCCGCACAGCAGCGCTTCGTCGAGGCGATGCGCGGCGCACCCGTGCGGGTCACCTCACCGCTCGGCACCGACATCCGCTTCCGCATCGGCGACCGCCCGGTGAACTTCGGCGACGGCAACGCCGCGAAGGCGCGCACCGATCAGGGCGTCATCCTGATCGACCGCGAGATCGAGCTGCCGTCCGGCGCCGTCCGCGTGGCGCCGATCGAGGAGAGCGTCAACGGCGTCATCGTCTTTCCCCCGTCGCAGTGGGACGGCCGGCCGGTGACCGGCCTCGCCGTGCGCATCGAGAACGGCCGCGTGGCCGGCGTGACCGCGGAGTCGGGCCAGGACGCGGTGGAGACGGAACTGGCCGGCGTGCCGGAAGAGGCGCGAGCCTTCCGGGAGTTCGCACTCGGCTTCAACCCGCTGCTCGCGGTGCCCGAACGCAACCCGTGGATCCCGTACTACGGCTACGGCGCGGGCATCGTGCGCCTTTCGCTCGGCGACAACTCCGAGCTGGGCGGAACGGTCACCGGCGGCTACGTGCGCTGGAACTTCTTCACCGACACGACGGTGACGGTGGGCGACGAGGTCTGGGTGCGCGACGGACAACTCGTGCGCTGAGCCGGGAGATGGCGCGCCTTTTCGCCGTGAGAACGTCTGGACGGAAGGAAGACCACGGGTCGCGCATGTCGAGAGTTTCGGGGGTTCCGCGGCGGCACGCGTTGAAGATCCTGTCGACGGGTCGTCGTTCACCGCACCTGCGCCTGGCTTGCGCGTTCGGCATCACGTTGGCGGCCGCGGGCGCCGGCGCTTCGGCGGCCGGCCAGGCCCCGTCAGCGCCGCCCGCCGACCGCGCCCCGGTATCCGCCGGCGCGGCGGAGGTGGCGGCAGCCGCGGGCCAGGCCCCGTCGGCGCCGCCCACGGACACCGCTGCCGCAGCCGATGCGGCCGGCGGCGACGACACCGCCGACACGTTCGTCGGTCCGCCCGCGCCGCGCGTCGAGGAGCTCGCGGACGGCCTGTACGTCGCCACCGGTTACGGCGCCAACGTGGTGGCGCGCATCACGCGGGACGGCGTCGTCGTCGCCGGAGAGGAGGCTCGGGCGGCCGATGCGCTGGCGGCGTGGGTCGGAAGCGTCACGGACCAGCCGATCCTGTACGTGCTCCGCACGCACCGGCGCCACGGCGAACCGGCGGCGACACCGGCGCCCTGGCGGAATGCAAGGCTCGTCGCGCCCGAGCCGCCCGAGTCCCTCCCTCCCGACGCCGCCCCGCCACGTCCGTTGGAATCCGCGGCACTGACATTCACCCGCGGGCTGTCGCTGTTCGTCGGCGAGGCCGAAGTGCAGCTACACCATTTCGCCCCGGCGCACACCGGACGCGACGCGGTAGTGCTCTTCCCCGACCGCGGCGTGCTGTACGCCGGCGCCCTCGTCGTCCGCGGCATGCCGTTCATCGACTATGCAGCAGGCGGCAACAGCCGCGGCTGGGTCGAATCGCTGGACGGCATTCTCGCGCTCGACTTCGAAACGGTCGTTCCGGGAGCCGGTCCGGCGCTGACGAAACGCGACGTACAGCGTTTCCGCGACCGGCTCGTGACGCTCCGGATGCGCACGCTGCAGCTCCTGTATCGTGACGTGGCGCAGGAAGACGCACTGCCGCTCCTGCAGACCACCGACCTCGACTGGCCGTTCGCGCCCGGCGGTCCCTTCGCGACACACAGTTTCGCCGCCCTCTACGACGAGCTGACCATCGAGCGCGCGGAGGCCCGCGAGACGGCCGCAGCCGAATCGGACGAGGCGCCGCAGGAAGCGGCCCGGTAGCCGCGGCGCAAGCTCCTGGCCGGAAATCAGGCGTCGTCGGGCAGCTCGCGCGGGCGCCACACCCCGGCGAGCGTGCCGGTACTCGACACGGCCAGGTCCTTCCAGGAACGTATCGACAGGCGGATCTCGGCCAGGGCGGCGGTCGGGAACGTCTCGGGGCGTCCCACCAGACGCGCCACGAGATCCTCCAGGCCCGGATTGTGCCCGACGACCATGACACGCCGCGCGCTCCCGGCGACACGACGCAGGACGTCCACGATCTCGTCGGGGCTCGCCAGGTAGAGGTGCCGCTCGAGCTGCACCGCCCCCTCGTACCCGGCGTGCTTCGCCACTTCGTCGGCCGTGCGGCGTGCACGCTTGGCGGTGGAGCTGACGATGACGTCCGGGCGCAGCCCCTGCGCGGCCACCAGCCGCCCCATGCGCGGGGCGTCCCGCTTGCCCCTCCGATTCAGCGGCCGGTCGTGGTCGGAAGTCGCCGGGCGTTTCCAGCTCGACTTCGCGTGCCTCAGGACGAGCAGCGTCTTCATGGCGTGAGCCTTGTATGATCCGTGATGGATGGGGATTCAGCAAGCCCTGAGTCCCGGCGCCGGTCCGGAATCGTCATGCTGCTCATCGGCCTGCTCGACACCTATTCGTTCATCGTCCTCGGCGCGGTCATCGCCTCGTGGGCGCGGCTCCCGCCCGACAACCCGATCGGGAACTTCCTGTACTCGATGACGGAGCCGCTGCTCGCCCCGATCCGCTCGGTGCTGCCCGACATGGGCGGACTGGACCTGTCTCCGCTCGTGCTGTTCTTCGCGATCCGGATGCTGCGCGGCATCCTGCTGTCGGTCGCGGTCGGCTTCTGAGCCGCGGCTCGGAGAACGCCACGGGCGGGCCGGCCGACCGCCGCGGCGGAAGCAAGACACGGGGCGCGAAAGTGACTATCATTCCTTGCGCTCTTGTTCCCGGAGGTAGCACGATGCACAAAGCACTCTTCGTCGGGCTGATCCAGGCGGCGCTCGTCGCCGCCCTGATCGTCGTCGCCGGCCCCGCCGCGCCGGCCGAGGCCCAGGAGAATCTGTACGACACGCTGGTCGACGTCCGGATGGGCGAACGCGTGTTCCGCGCCCAGTGCGGGCGGTGCCACGGTCGCGACGGCCGCGGGAACGACGAGACCGGCGCGCCGGATCTGACCACCGGCCAGTTCTCCCGCGTGAGCTCCGACGCCGGCATGTTCGAGGTGATCCGCGAGGGGATCGACGGCACCGCGATGATCGGCATCAGCCCGCGGGCGTCCGATCAGACCGTCTGGCAGATCGTCTCCTACATCAACTCGCTGAATCTCGATCCCGGCGACTACGACCTGCCCGGCGATGCGACGCGCGGCGAGCAGGTGTACGCCGACGCGAACTGTTCGACCTGCCACATGGTCCGCGGCGAGGGCGGCCGCACCGGTCCCGACCTGTCCACGGTGGGCAGCCGGCTCGACCCGGACGAGATGGCTGCGTCCCTCAACGACCCGAACGCCGAGGTCGCGCCACGCTGGTGGACGATGCGCATCAACCGGGCCGACGGTTCGACCATCGAAGGGTTGCGGATGAACGAGGACACGTTCACGGTCCGCATCATGGACAACGACGAGAACCTCTGGAGCTTCATGAAGAGCGAGATCCGTTCCCTCGAGCGGATCAAGACCTCCAGCATGCCGGCCGCCGAGGGTCTGACCGCCAGCGAGGTGGACGACCTGGTCGCCTACCTCTTCTCGCTGCGCAGGGAGAGCTGAATGATGAAACGACTTGCAATCCTGTTCGTGTCGACGGTGTTCGCGCTGCCGGCGGTGGCGACCGCCCAGGGAGACGAAGGCCCCTCGCTGCGCCCGGTCACCTGGGAGCGCCTGCTGAACGCCGCGGACGAGCCCGAGAACTGGCTCATGTACTCGGGCACGCTGGACAGCAAGCGGTACAGCAGGCTGGATCAGATCCACAACCGCAACGTCGGCAACCTCGAACTGAAGTGGGCGTACCAGATTCCCGAGATCGATCGGGCGGAAACCACGCCGCTCGTCGTCGACGGGGTCATGTTCGTCACCGAGGCCCCGAGCAACGTGGTGGCCCTCGACGCGGCGACCGGCCGCCAGTACTGGCGCTACGACCACGAATTGCCGGACGATCTGCGCATCTGCTGCGGGCGCAACAACCGGGGCGTGGCCATCCTGGACGAGACGCTCTTCATGAGCACCCTCGACGCGCACATCGTCGCCATCGACGCGCGCACCGGCAACCTCGTCTGGAACACCGAGACAGCCCCGCACGCGAGCGGCTACAGCAAGACCGCGGCTCCGCTCATCGTCAAGGACCAGGTGATCACGGGGATCGCAGGCGGCGAGTACGGCATCCGCGGCTTCCTCGACTCCTACGACGCGGCAACCGGGAATCGCAACTGGCGCACCTACACCATCCCGGGGCCGGACGAGCCCGGGAACCAGACCTGGCTCGGCGAGTCGTGGCGGACCGGCGGATCTCCGACCTGGATCACCGGCACCTATGATCCCGAACTCGACCTCATCTACTGGGGCACCGGCAATCCCGGCCCCGACTGGAACGGCGAGGTGCGTCTGGGCGACAACCTGTACTCCGACTCGGTGCTCGCCCTGAACGGCGAGGATGGCAACCTGGAGTGGTACTTCCAGTTCACGCCGCACGACATTCACGACTGGGACGCCATCCAGGTGCCGATCATCGGCGACATCATGTACGAGGGCGGGATGCGGAAGGTCATGATGTGGGCCAACCGCAACGCCTTCTACTACACGCTCGACCGCGAGACCGGCGAGTTCCTGGTCGGCAAGCCGTACGCGCTGCAGACCTGGGCGGAGGGTCTCGACGAGAACGGCAGACCGATCCGCGTGCCGAACATGGAGCCGACACCCGAGGGCAGGCTGGTCTCGCCGACCATCGGCGGCGGCACCAACTGGTGGTCGCCCACCTTCAGTCCACGCACCGGGCTGTACTACGTCAACGCCTTCGACGGCGAGCAGATCTACTTCATTCGCGAGGAGGAGTACGTCGAGGGCGAGCAGTACACGGGCGGCGGCGGCGAGAGCGCCGGGCCGATCGACAACTACCACAGCGCGGTCCGCGCCATCGATCCGGCGACGGGCGACATCCGCTGGGAGTACGCGATCGCCCCGCGGTCGACCTCCGGACTGATGTCCACCGCCGGTGACCTTGTCTTCGGCGGCACCGTGGACGGCTACTTCTTCGCCATCGACGCGGTCAGCGGCGAGGAGCTGTGGCACATGACGGTCGGGGCGCGCGTGCACTCGGCACCCATCAGCTACGCGGTCGACGGCCGGCAGTACGTCTCGATCGCGGCGGGCAACGTCGTCTTCACGTTCGGCCTCGCCGACTGAGACCACCGACCACGGCCGGAACCGGACGCATCGGCGCGCGCGTCCGGTTCCGGCCCGACCTTTCCAATCGCCCGGTCTCACGCAGCCCGAAGATCGTCGCCGTCGGAATCCGATCGTCGCCCACCCGGGGCTGCAGATCCCGTCCCCGCCGCGCGTGCTCGTTCTACGATCTGCCGATGGCGCTCGCCGCTTTCCTCGACGGCATCCGACGGGCCGCGGCCGCCCCGTTGCTGTTCCTTCTCCTGTACAGCCTGGCCCTCGCCGCCCAGGCGACGGGTCCTCCGGCGCGTGATGTCGGCGTCGCTGGCGTCAAGTCGGTCGAGGCGGCCGGAACCGGCACGCTCGTCGGGGTCACGCACGCCTTCGGGCCCGACCCTTCCGGCCTTTCGATCGTGGCCGCGTTCAGCAGCCCGGCCGGGGGCCGGCCCCGGACCGGCGCCGTCGCACTGGCTCTCGCCGGCATGGTCTTCTGGACGTTCCTGGCCGGCGGTGTCCTCGATCGGCTGGCCCGGCAGCGGTGGACAGGGACCGCCGGTTTTCTCGCCGCGTGCCGTCATCACTTCTGGCCGCTGGCACGGCTCGCCGGGCTGGCCGGTGCGCTGTACTGGCCCCTGTTCGCCGGGCTCCACCCGTGGCTCCTCGGCCACCCTCCCGCCGTATCCTCCACGGACCCGGGCAGCGCCGGCCCGGATGTGGTCTGTCTGGCGCGCAACGGACTGCTCGTCGCCGGCGGCGCCGCCATCGGCCTCGTCGTCGACTACGCCAGGGTCCGCGCGGTCGTCGAGGATCGGCGGAGCATGGTCGGCGCGCTGCTGGCCGCGCTCCGTTTCGTGGCCCGGCGGCCCGCCGCGGTCGCCGGTCTCTGGCTGCTGAACGCGGTCCTGCTCGCGCTACTCGTCGCAGGCTGCTCACTGCTGGCGACGGCGGTGACGGGCGTCGGCCGGGCCGGGCCGTTTCTCGTCGGACAGGCGTATACCGCAGCGCATCTGTTCGCGACGCTCGTGGCCTGGGCGTCACAGACTGCGTACTTCCAGGACCGGCTCGCACACCCCACCTATGTCGCGCGAGCCCGCGTCGCGCCACGGGCTGGCAAGTCCACCGAAGTGTGGTACAAGTGAGTTGCAGGCCGCCTGCCGAGGGAGATCAAGCATGCATGCGAATCGGAGACCGTTTCCAAGCGCCGTCGCCGTTCTGTCGATTCTTTTCGGGGTGGGCGCCATCCCGGACGCCGCGGCCCAATCGCCGGTGCAGCTCCGGCAGGCCGTCGAGCGGGAGTTGCGCGGGGATCGCGCGCTGCGCCGGCTCGACGTGTCGGTGGAGGGCGACGAGGTCACGTTGCGCGGACGGGTACGCCACTTCTGGGACAAGAACGAGGCGCTCCGCCGAACGTTCGAGGTGCGCGGCGTCGGCACCGTGGTCAGCGAGATCGAGGTACCGGTGCAGGAGGATCAGGAAGAGCTGGTCGAGGACGTGAGCCGCGCGATCCAGCGCTATCCGCACTACCGCGTCTGGGACTACATCGACGGGCGCATCGACAACGGGGTCGTGCGCATTTTCGGGCAGGTGACGCCCGAGCGCGACAAGGCCGGCGAGCTGTTCGAGCGCATCGCCAAGGTGCGCGGCGTCCAGGACGTCCAGGTGAACATCACGCCGCTCTCTCCGAGCAGTTCGGACGAACGGCTCCGGTACGCGATCGGCCGCCAGCTCGCCAGAAGCGAGCACTTCCAGCGGTTCGTGTCGATGGCCAACCCGCCGTTCCACATCATCGTGAACAACGGCGTCGTCACCCTGGTCGGCTACGTGCAGAGCCGGATCGAATACCTGGAGATGCAGCGCATGGTCGCCCAGACGCAGGGCGTGCTGCGCGTCGACAACCAGCTTCAGACCATTCGCTAGCGCTGGCGCCCCGAAACGCCTCGCCGGCTCGGCCTCGCCACGGTTCCGGGCTACGGGGACGCAGACGGGACGCCCCCGGCCCCGGAGGTCGTCGCAGCGGGCGCAGCCCCCTCACCGACCGGACTCCGGCGAACCTCGCGGGTGGCCGGCACGTCGGGCTCCAGCTCGACCAACTCGCCCTCGTGCGAGATGGTCAGCGGCTCCTCGCCCCGCACCGCATAGGTCGCCGAGGTCGGGGTCAGATCGACCTCCAGGCGCTGCCCGCGGATCTGCAGCGGGAACCGCAGGCCGCCGAGACGTTCCGGCACCCTGGGCGCGAAGCTGATGCGGCCGCCCGTGTCGCGCATCCCCGCGAAACCGTAGATGAGGGTCATCCAGAACCCGCCCATCGAGGCGACGTGACACCCGTCCTGTACGTTGCCGGCCACGTTGGCCAAGTCCATCAGCCCGGCATCCATGGAGTAGCTGAACGCCTTGTCCATCTCCCCCACCTCGGCCGCGATGATGCTCTCGATGGAGCACGACAGCGACGAATCGCGCGTCGTCAGCCGGTCGTAGTAGACGAAGTTGCGCCGTTTCTGGTCGTGCGAGAATTCATGCCCGAGAAGGAACATCGCCAGCACGACGTCCGCCTGCTTGACCACGCGGTGGCGGTAGATGACGAGCGGATGGTAGTGCAGCAGCAGCGGGTAGCGGTCCGCCGGGGTGTTGGCGAAGTCCCAGTCCTGCTTGTCCTTGAAGGAATCGTCCTGCAGGTGCACGCCGTCGCGCTCGTCGTACGGCAGGTACATGGCGTCGGCCGCGCGCCGCCACGCGTCGATCTCGTCCGTGTGCAGTCCTGTGTCGCGCACCAGCGCCGCGAATCGCTGCGCGTCGCTCTCCGCCAGACCGCGGAGGGTCTCCACGGCATACCACAGGTTCTCGCGCGCCATCAGATTCGTGTACAGGTTGTTGTTGACGACGGTGTTGTACTCGTCCGGGCCGGTCACCCCGTTGATCCGGAACCTGCCGTCGTGGCGGCCGAAGAAACCGAGGTCGACCCACAACCGGGCCGTCTCGACCAGTATCTCCGCCCCCACCTCGGCGAGAAAGCCCCGGTCGCCGGTCGCGTCGACGTACTTGCGAAGCGCATACACGATGTCCGCGTTGATGTGGTACTGCGCCGTCCCCGCCGCGTAGTACGCCGACGCCTCGTTGCCGTTGATGGTGCGCCACGGAAACAGCGCCCCGCGTTGATTGACCTCGCGCGCCCGCTGCCGCGCCTCGTTCAGGAACCCGTGCCGCTGCCGGAGCAGGTTCTGCGCGATACGCGGCTTCGTGTAGGTGAGGAACGGCAGAACGTAGATCTCGGTGTCCCAGAAGTAGTGCCCCTCGTACCCGGGTCCGGTCAGACCCTTGGCGGGCACGCCCACGCCCTCGGCCCGCGCGGTCGCCTGGCACATGTGGAACAGGTTGAAGCGAATCGTCTGCTGCCACTCCGGATTTCCGCGCACCTCCACGTCGCTGTGGCGCCAGAAGTCGTCGAGGAAGCGCCGCTGACTCTCCAGCAGGTCCCGAAACCCGCGGCTGACCGCCCGATCGAGGAGCCGCTCGGCGCGCTGGCAGAGCTCCTCCACCTGCCGCCGCCGCGACGCATGGTAGGTGATGTACTTGACGAGGCGGATGCGGGTTCCGACCCTGCCGTCGATGGAATAGACCACGCGGCCGGCCGATTCGTCGGTCGCGGTCCTGACCGTGAACGCACAGTCCGTCCGCACCTCGTGATCGATGGCGCACGACAGCGTCATGCCGCTCGACCGGGTCGCGTAGCCGCGCACGACGCGCGCGTCCGAGGTGCGGCTCACCTCTCCGTCGAGTACCTCGCAGCCGAACTGCCGGGTGCGAGGGTCCCCTTCGGGATGGCTCGAGCGTCCGTTGTCGACGACCTCCGACACGATGACCACCGGCGCGTCGTTCGCCAGCAGCGTGACCTCGTACTCGATTGCCGCCAGGTGCCTGTGCTCCAGCGAGACGAGGCGCCGCGAACGGATCGACACGCGCTGCCCGGACGAATGCGCCCAGACGAGCTCGCGATCGAGCGTGCCGGCCTGCATGTCGAGCGCCCGCTCGAAACCCTCCAGCGTCGCCGTCGGCAGGAAGAACGGCTCGTCGTCGACGTACAGCCGGACAATCTTCGCGTCCGGCACGTCGACGATGGTCTGCCCCAGCTTGGCGAACCCGTAGGCCTCCTCGCCGTAGACGATCGGCCACGTCTCGTGGAAGCCGTTGACGTAGGTGCCGTTGTGCACCACCGGCTGCCCCTCGTCGCACGTTCCCCGCATCCCCAGGTAGCCGTTGGCGGTCGTGAACAGCGACTCGGCGGCGGCCAGGTAGCGCTCGTCGAAGCGCGTCTCCACCAGGCGCCACGGATCGAACGGATAGATGTCCTGGAGTGGATGACGGCGGTGCATGTCACCCATCGGTCACGACCCCTCCGAAGGACCCGCCTCCTGCTGACGCCGCAGCGTATCCCCCAGGTCGGTCACCACGTGGTCCGCGCCGGCCCGGACGAGAGCGGCCGTTTCGCCGGTGCGATCAATCGCGACGACCAGCCCGAAGCCGCCCGCCCGGCCGGCTTCGACGCCGGCTATCGCATCCTCCACGACGACGGCCCGCGCCGGCGACACCCCGAGCACACGCGCCGCGTGGACGAAGGTATCCGGCGCGGGCTTGCCGGCCAGTCCCCGCAGCGCGGCGACCTGGCCGTCGATCCGCAGCTCGAACAGATCGGCGAGGCCGGCAGCATCCAGGATGGCTTCGCAACTGCGACTCGAGGACACCACGGCGGTGCGCACGCCGTTGCGGAGCAGATGCCGCACCACCGCCAACGATCCGTCGTACACGTCGACCCCTTCCCTGGCCAGCAGGTCGCTGAACAGCGTGTTCTTCCAGTTGCCGAGGCCGCAGACCGTCTCCCGCCCGGGCGGATCGTCCGGGGCGCCGTCGCCGAGCGTGATGCCGCGGGAGGCGAGGAACGTGCGGACGCCGTCGTAGCGCGGCCGGCCGTCGACGAACCGGGCGTAGTCGCCCGGCATCTCGAACGGCCGGAACGGCTCGCCGCGCGCGGACGCCCGACGCTGCAGATAGTCGTCGAACATCCGTTGCCACGACGCGGCGTGGAGCCTGGCGGTGGCGGTGAGCACACCGTCGAGGTCGAAGAGCACGGCATCGTACGCAGTCCAGTCGAGCACGGCGCCGATGCCTTCAGGCGAGCTGTGCGGCGGCAGGTCGCGGACACGCCACGCCGGTCCCGCCGAGGCCGCAGTAGCCGCCGGGGTTCTTCGCCAGGTACTGCTGGTGGTACTCCTCGGCGTGGTAGAATGGCGGCGCGGCCCGGATCTCCGTAGTGATCGGCCCGTAGCCGGCCGCGGTCAGGCCCGGCTGGTACGCCTGCCGCGACGCTTCGGCGGCGCGCCGCTGTTCCTCGTCGTCCACGAAGATCACCGACCGGTACTGCGTCCCGACGTCGTTGCCCTGACGCATGCCCTGCGTCGGGTCATGACTCTCCCAGAAGACCTGCAGCAGACGCTCGAAGTCCACCACGCGCGTGTCGTAGACGACGAGCACCACCTCCGAGTGGCCGGTCCGGCCGCTGCATACCTCTTCGTACGTCGGGTTCTTCGTGAATCCGCCGGCGTAGCCGACGGCCGTCGAATAGACGCCGTCGAGCTGCCAGAACGTCCTCTCGGCGCCCCAGAAGCAGCCCAGACCGAACACCGTCCTGCGCGTCCCCTCCGGGAACGGCGGGGAAATCGGACGACCGTGCACGAAATGCCCCGGCGGCGCCGACCGCGGCTCGTCGCGGCCCGGCAACGCCTCCGCCGCGGTGGGCATCCGCAGACTGGCCGGATTGGCGAACAGCATCGTTCCTCCTCGACGCGGATGAGTTCCACGTCTCTACAGCATAACGAACGAAACGACGCGGGGGCGACCGTACGCCGGCCGCGCCGTGAAATGTACCCGTACCGGGCGCGGGCGCCCGCCGGTCACGGGCGCCCGCGGGCGGGGCGGCGGAAGGTGGCCGTCCGATCTTGTCAACGCATGAAATCGTTTGCCAAGTCACTTCAAATGATATTGAATCATGTCCCTGCGCATGCCGCACTTGACCCGCTCGTCGGTGCGCGGCGGCTCCCGCCCGCGCTGGCCCGATGCCGGACGGATGGTCTCGGCGGCGATGCTGGCGTTCGCCCTCGCGACCGGCGGCTGCGGACGGGCGGCGGGCGACGGCGCAGGCGGGACCGCCCCGCTCCCCCTGCTGATCTCGGCCGCGGCCAGTCTCTCCGAGGCGATCGGCGCGGTCGCGGACCGGTTCGAGGAGGAACAGGGCGTCGCCGTCCTGCTGAACGTCGCCGGATCGCAGATCCTCGCATCCCAGATCATCGCCGGCGCCCCGGCCGACGTCTTCATCAGCGCCGACGTGCTGCAGATGGATCGCGCGGCGGCGGCGGACCGCATCGACGCGGCGCAGCGGGTGGACCTGCTCTCGAACCAGCTCGTGATCGTCGTGCCGTCCGACCGCAGCGGCACGGTGAACCGCCCGCGCGACCTCGTGAACGCCTCGATCGGCCGGATCGCCATCGGCGATCCCGGAGCGGTGCCGGCCGGCGTCTACGCCCGACGGTACCTGGAATCGCAGGGACTGTGGGAGTCGCTCGAAGCGCGGATCGTGCCGACCGGCAGCGTGCGAGGGGCCTTGCGCGCCGTGGAAGCGGGCACGGCCGACGCCGGGATCGTCTACCGCACGGACGTACGGACCTCGGCGGGCGCGGTCGTCGCGTTCGCGGTGCCGGTGGAGGACGGCCCGTCCATCGTCTACCCGGCCGCGGTTGCCCGCGATGCGCCGAATCCGGCGGGCGCGACACGTTTTCTCGACTACCTGCAGAGCGCCGCGGCGCGGCGCCGATTCGCCGCGGCGGGCTTCATCGGCCTGCCGGCGGCCGGCGGACCGGCCCCGGAGCCGGAGCCGTGAGCGGCACGGTCACCGTTCGCACCCGGACCTCTCGAAGCGAGCGTCAGGTCCCCGTCGGGGTCGCAGAGACGAGTCGTTCCAGGGGCCGTCGCCTGTCCGACGGCGGGAGGGGTGTCGGGGTCCCCGTCGGGGTCGCAGAGACGAGTCGTTCCAGGGGTCGCGTGCGATGACCGCGGAGCTGGTGCAGGTCACCGGATTCACCGTGGCGATGGCGGCTGTCGCCACCCTCGTCATGCTGCCGCCCGGCGTCGCCATCGCCTGGCTGCTCGCCCGGCGCGAGTTCCCGGGACGGACGGTACTGGAAACCCTCGTCTCACTGCCGCTCGTCGTCCCCCCGGTGGCGACCGGCCTGATCCTGCTGAAGCTCTTCGGACGCCGCGGACCGCTGGGCGCGCTGATCGAGCCGCTCGGCATCGAGGTGGTCTTCACCTGGAAGGCGGTCGTGATCGCGATGGCGGTGATGGGGCTGCCGCTGCTCGTGAGAGCCACCCGGGCCGGGTTCGAACAGGCCGACCGGCGGTACGAGGCGATCGCCGCCACCCTCGGCGCCAGGCCGTGGCGCGTGTTCTGGACCATCAGCCTCCCGCTCGCCCGGCGCGGGCTGCTTGCCGGGACAATGCTCGGCTTCTCCCGCGCCATCGGGGAGTTCGGGGCCACCATCATGCTGGCCGGCGCGCTGCCCGGCGCCCGCACGCTCTCGGTCGCCATCTACCGCAACGCGGAGCTCGGGCACGATGCGGCGGCGATGACACTGATTGCCGCGGCAGTGACCATCGGCTTCGCCGCCGTCTACCTGTCGAACCGGCTCGGGACGGCGTCGTGAGCGGCGACGACGAGTCGATCGTCATCGACGTGCGGCTCCGCGCCGGCGCGTTCCATCTCGATCTGCGCGAGACCATCGCAGCGCGCACGGTCGCGCTGTTCGGACCGTCCGGGTCCGGCAAGACCACCACGCTGGATGCCGTCGCCGGCCTGCGCCGGCCCGACGAGGGCGTGATACGGATCGGACGGCACGTGCTGTTCGATTCCGGGCGCGGGGTCGACGTACCCGTGTACGAACGCCGGGTCGGCTACGTCCCGCAGGACCTGGCCCTCTTTCCGCATCTCGATGTCCGGCGCAACGTGCTGTACGGCGCGCGCCGACGGACCGCGGCGGATGGTCCCGGAAGGATGCAGAAGCGTCGGCGCGGCGTCGATGCGCCCGGACCGCAGCCCCTGCGCGGCCCGCACGCGTCGGTGCTCGAGCTGCTCGAGATCGACACGCTGTTGTCGCGCCCGGTGGACGGCCTCTCCGGCGGCGAGCGGCAGCGCGTCGCTCTGGCGCGAGCCCTGATGACCGCCCCCGACCTGCTGCTGCTCGACGAGCCGCTCGCGGCGCTCGACCTCGGCCTGCGCCACCGGATCCTGCCGTACCTGGAGCGCGTTCGCGACGAGCTCGGCACGCCGATGATCTACGTCTCGCACGTGGCCGACGAGGTGCTCCGGATCGCGGACCGGGTCATCGTGCTCGAGGTCGGCCGCGCCGTGCGCTCCGGCGCTCCGGCCGAGGTGCTGCAGAACGGTGGCCGGTACTAGGAACTAAAGGTCCACTCGACCACGCTCGATACGTTATGCGTTGTCTTCCGTCCGGGGGAACGCGGCGCGGGCGTGGTACACCCGCGCCGCGTTTCCACACGCCCAAGGACATCGGCAACTCCTAGCCGATGCCGATCCGCAGCACGGTGAACAGCAGCCAGCAGGTGAATCCGCCCACGACGGTCATCGACAGGCCCCAGGCCATCAGCTTGTTGAACAGCTTCCGGGGGTCTTCGTGCTTCGGCGCCGCCGCCATGCACAGCGCGCCGAGGGTCGACAGCGCCGAGATGTCCACAAGGTGCGCCCCGATGTTCATCGACGAGGCGATGGCCAGCGGTTCGACACCGCCCACCTGCGCGGCCAGGCCCGGCACGGTGGGGAGGAACGCCGGCAGGACGACGCCGGACGTGCTGCTGTAGATGGAGATGAAGCCGGTGGTGAACGCCATGACGGCGGTCACCGTGTTGGCAGTCGAGACGCCGGCCAGCACGCGGGTGAACAGCTCGAGGCCGCCGGTCTCGTCGAGGACCGAGATGAGAACGGTGACGCCGCAGACCATCATGATCACGCGCCACGGCATGATCCTGACCGCCTCGGACTCGTCGCCCGCCCGCAGCAGCGCCAGCACGATGGCGCAGCCGAAGGCGCCGAGCCCCACGTCGACGTTGAAGAGGATGACGCCGACCAGCAGCGTCGCGATGACGGAGATCGTGATCCAGTGCTCCCGCTGGAAGTCATCCGCCGCGGCCGCGCCCTCGCCCTCGGCACCGTCGCCGCTCCCCCGCCCCGGCACGACGAGCGCGCCCTCGTGATAGCGCCCCAGCAGCCGCCAGCCGCCGAGCAGGAAGTAGGCGACGAAGACGACCACGGCGTGCGCCATCATGTTGTTGAGGTAGGTGGGGACGGCATAGCCGCCGAGGCCGATGTCCTCCATCACGCCGTTGACGATGACCCCGGTCGGCGCGATCGGCGAGAGCGAACCGGCGTTGGCGCCGTTGCCGATCATGATCGCCATCAGGAACGCCGGGATGCCCACCTGTCCGGCGACGGCCATGCCCATCGGCGCCATCAGCGCGGTCGAGGCGATGTTGCCCGGCCCGATCGAGGCGAGCACGAACGAGAGGGCGAAGAACATCATCGGCATGACGCCGACATTGCCGCGGCACAGCAGCACCGCCTTGTGGGCGATGAGGTCGAGCGTGCCGTTGGCCCGCGCCTGCGAGAAGAGCAGGGTGACGCCGGCCAGGGTCAGGAACAGCCGGGTCGGGAAGCCGCTCATCACCTGCGCGGCGCTCATGTCGGCGATGTAGACGCCGACGATCCAGGCGAGCGAGATGGCGAGGAATCCGACATGCAGCCGGATGGTGCAACTGACCACGATGGCGATCGCCAGCGCGCCGAGCGACAGGGTGGCGGCATCCATGGGCCGGGAGTATATCCGGTCCGCCGTCGCGGCGCGTCGGGAGTAGGATTGAAGAGTCGGCCGGCGGCGGCCGACAAGGGCGGCGATCGGCGGCGACCGGATGCACATCATCATCATCGGCGGCGGAGCCATCGGGTATCCGCTGGCGAAAGCCCTCGGGACAGCGCACGACGTTTTCGTGGTCGATTCGGATCCGCTCGTCGGCGAGCGTTTCGCGGATGCGGACGTCGAGTTCATCGCCGACAGCGGCGTCAATCCCGACGTGCTCCAGCGCGCAGGGGTGGAGCGCTGCGAGCTGCTCATCGCCGCGGCGCAGCTCGACGAGGTCAATATCGTGGCCTGTGCCCTCGGGAGCAGACTGGGCGCCCGCAGGACGCTCTGCTTCGCCACCCGCGAGGACCTGCTCGTCGGCGGCGCCGACGGCCTCCGCGGGCACTTCGGCATCGACGAGATCATCTGGCCGGAAGCCGAACTGGCCGCCGACATCGAGCGGATCATCATGGCCCCGGGCGCCCTCGACGCCGAGGCGTTCGCCGGGGGCCGCATCGAGCTGCTGGAGTACCGCCTGGACGCCGCGTCGCCGCTGGTCGGCCCCCCGGTGGCTTCCCTCGCCCTGCCTGCGGGAGTGGTGATCATCGCGGTCAAGCACGAGCATTCCACCTCGATTCCCCACGGCGACACGCGCCTTGCGGCCGGCGACAAGGTGGTCCTGATGGGTCACCGCGAGGGAATGACCGCGGTTCGTGCGCTGATGGCGCCCGGGGCCGGGAGCGCTGCGTCGCAACTGGTGACCATCATCGGGGGCGGCGATGTGGGCTACCGCCTGGCGCAGCACCTCGACCGTGCGGACGGGATCGAGCTGCGCGTCATCGAGCGGGACCCCGCGCGGGGGGAGATGATCGCGGCGACCCTGCGCCACGCCCTGGTCCTTCACGGAGACGGCACCGATCTGGAACTGCTGGAGACCGAGGACATCGGCCGCAGCGACGTGCTCGTCTCGGTCGTCGACAACGACGAGAGCAACCTGCTCGCCTCCCTGCTCGGACGTCAGCTCGGCGTCGGCAAGGTGATCACGCGCGTCAGCAACGCGTCGAACCACCGCCTGTTCGAGCGCGTCGGCATCGACGTGGCGCTGTCGGCGCGCGGCGCCGCGGTGACGTCGGTGGTCCACCAGATCGACGGCGGACGCGCCAGCCTGCTCGCCATCCTGCAGGAGGGCCAGGCCCGCGTGGTGCAACTGACCGCCCCGGCGGCGTTCAGGCCGACCGCGGTGAAGGACCTCGCAATGCCGCGTGATTCCATCATCGGCACCGTGTTGCGCGGGAGCGAGGTCCTCGTTCCGAGGGGTGACGATCACGTACAGGGCGGCGACCGCCTGCTCGTCTGCTGCACCGAGGCGGCGGTCGGAGGCATCCGCCACCTGTTGGCGCGCGGCTGAAGCGACGGTCCATGCGTCTGAGCAGCATCGCCCGGGTCGCCGGCCGCATCTGCCGGCTGTTCGGCACCGCGTTCGCCGCACCGGCCGTCGTGGCCGGGTTCTACGGCGAATGGTCCGACGTTCCCGGCTTCCTGCTCGGCGGCCTCCTCAGCGGCTGCATCGGACAGGCGCTCGTCGGCATCTCGCGCGGCGCGGACGACGACCTCCGCCGCATCGAGGCGCTGTCGGTCGTTTCCGGCGTCTGGCTGCTGTTCGCCATCCTCTGCGCCGTGCCGTACCTGTGGGTGGGCTTCGGCGTCGTCGACGCGCTGTTCGAGGCGATGTCGGGCATCACGGCGACCGGCGCCACGATCCTGACCGACTTCGAGTCGCCGGGACAGGGACTGTTCTTCTGGCGGGCGCTGACGCAGTGGATCGGCGGCATGGGCGTCATCACCCTGGTCGTCGCAGTCCTGCCGCGGCTCGCCGTGGAGGTTCGCCAGCTCTTTGCCGCCGAGGCGCCGGGGCCGACGGAAGAGAAGCTGGCGCCGCAGATTCGCAAGACCGCCGCGTCTCTCTGGCGCCTCTACGCGGGCCTGACCGCGGCCGAGGTGCTCGCGCTCGGCCTGGCCGGCATGCCGTGGTTCGACGCGGTCTGCCACGCCATGACAACGCTGGCGGCGGGCGGCTTTTCGCCGCACGCGCAGTCGATCATGGGCTACGAGAGCGCCCTGATCGAGTGGATCATCTGCTTCTTCATGTTCCTCGCCGGAGCCAACTTCGCGCTGCAGTACCGGGCGCTGCTCGGTCGCCCCGGCGCGCTGTTCCGGGACGACGAGTTCCAGACCTACGCGGGCATCGTGGCGCTGGCCGCCGCCGCCCTGGCCCTGCTGCTGTGGACCGTGGAAAGTGACGGCGCGCCGCTGCGCCGGGCGACGTTCCAGGTGCTGTCGATCCTGACCACCACCGGCTATGCCACCACCGACTTCGAGCTGTGGAACGACCGGACCAAGCTGGTGCTCCTCGCCGTGATGTTCATCGGCGGCTGCGCCGGGTCGGCGGCCGGCGGACCGAAGGTGCTGCGGCACATGCTGGCGGGGCGCTTCACGCTGCTGGAGCTGCGACGAACGCTCCACCCGCGCGGCGTCCTGCCGGTGAAGCTGGGCGGGAAGGTCGTCCCCGACGAGGTGATCCGCTCGGTGCTGGTGTTCTTCCTGTTCTACGTCCTGACCTTCGCGATCTGCGCGGCGGCGGTCATCGCACTGGGGGCCGACCTGGAGACGGCGGTGACCGCCACCACCGGCACGCTCGGCAACATCGGTCCCGGCTTCGGCGAGGTCGGGCCGATGGCGAGCTACGCCGGGCTGCACCCGCTCAGCAAGCTGACGCTCATCGCGGCCATGTGGATCGGGCGCCTGGAGGTGGTGACGGTGCTCGCGCTGCTCCGGTTCGAGGTCTGGACCAGCGCCCACTGGCGGGGAATTGAACGCGCATGAGTCCGGGATCCGGGCGCACACGAGGGGAGTTCGTGCACGCCCCTGGTCCGGGCACTCAACCGAGCGCCCGCAACTTCTCGTTGAAAAGCTCCCAGGCGCGCCGCACGTGCCGCTCCTCGGTGCGCACGTGTCCCACGGCCAGACGGATGGCGAAGCGCCCGTCGAGACGCGTGTGGGAGAGAAATACCTCACCGGTCGCGTTGACCGCCTCGAGCAGCCGTTCGTTCCGTGCGTCGACCGCGGCGGCCTCTCCCTCGGTCCCGGCGGGCGGGCGCGGCCCGCGGGCGGGCGCGGCCCGGAAGCAGACGACGCTGAACGGAACCGGCGCGAGGCGCTCGAAGTCGGGACTGTCGTCCACCCACGAGGCGAACAGCCGGGCCAGCCGCATGTGCTCGGCGAGCCGGTCGCGGATGCCGTCCGCCCCGAAGTGGCGCAGGACGGCCCACAGCTTCAGCGACCGGAACCTGCGCCCGAGCTGCACGCCGGTGTCCATCAGGTTGCGAGCGGCGCCCGCCTCCGGGGTCTGCAGGTAGTCCGGGGTGAGCGAGAACGCGGCGCGCACCGTGTCCATGTGACGGCAGTAGAACGCACTGAGGTCGAACGGCGTGAAGAGCCACTTGTGCGGGTTGACCACCAGGGAATCCGCCGCGTCGCACCCGGCCAGCACGTCGCGCCTCTCCGGCACGAGGGCCGCGACGCCGGCGTAGGCCGCATCGACGTGCAACCAGATCTGCTCCTGCCTGCACAGGCGGGCGATGGGAACGACCGGATCGACGCTGGTGGTCGAGGTGGTACCGACGGTGGCGACCACGGCCAGCGGCGTCACGCCCCGCGCCCGGTCCGCAGCGATGGCCTGCTGCAAAACGTCCGGCCGCATCCGGAACGCGGCGTCCGCCGGGACCCGGGCCAGCGCCTCGTGGCCCAGCCCGAGCGTCATGACCGCCTTGTCCACCGACGAGTGCGCCTGCTCGGAGGCGTAGACGCGCAGCGGTCCAAGGTCCGGGCGGCCAGCCAGTCCCCGCGTGCGGACATCGGCCACCGCCCGGTGCCGGGCCGCGGCCAGCGCGTGCAGGCTCGATATCGACGCGGTGTCGTAGATGACGCCCTCGAACGCGTCGGGCAGACCGAGAAGCTGCCGCAGCCAGCCGAGGGTCACCTCTTCGAGCTCGGTCGCCGCCGGCGAGGTCCGCCACAGCATCGCCTGCACGTTCAGCGCGGCCGAGAGGAACTCGGCAAGCACCCCGGCGGCCCCGCCCGAGATGGCGAAGTAGGCGAAGAAACCGGGATGGTTCCAGTGCGTGATGCCGGGCAGGATCACCTGCTCGAAATCGCGGAAGATCGCGTCGAACCCGACGCCCTTGTCGGGCGGCGCCGCGGGCAGCGCGTGACGCACCGCGCCGGGCGCGTTCCGGGAGAGGACCGGGTAGCGCTCGGCGCCGCTCAGGTAACCGGCCACCCAGTCGACGAGGGCGTGGCCGTACCGGCGGAACGCCTCGGCGTCCATGTCGCCGAGGCGCGCCGGCTCCCGGCCGGCCAGTGTGCCGTGGTCCGCCACCGTATCGCGGTCTTCTGGCGGTTCGCCGGGCTGCGCAGCCGATCGATCGTGCGCAGGCGCGAACCACCGGCGAGGCGTCAGTCGCCCGCGCCGATGTACTCGAGCGCGAAGTTCCTCAACGGCGCGCTGCGCAGCCCGATCGCCTCGGCCTCGGCGGTCGCGTCCTCCACGGAGTAACCGTCCTGCGTGACCCGCTTGATCAACCACATGGCGCCGACGCGGTTGGCGGAGCCGCAGTGGATGTACACCGGCTGGTTCGACGGCTCGGCCACCGTGTCGAGGAACGCCTCGACGATCTCGGCCGTCGGCGTGCGGAACGGCAGGTGCACGTAGTTGAGGCCGGCCGCCTCGGCCGCCGCGCGGCTCTCGTCGATATTGGCCCCCTGCTCGCCCGGGGTCCGGAAGTTGACGATGGTGTTGAAGCCCCGCGCCTGCAGCACGGCCAGCGCCTCGATCGGCGTCGCCCCGGCGCACGCGACGGTGGCGTCGACCCGCGTGTAGTTGCGAACGCCCTCCGGACCCTCTTCGGCCTGGAAGCTCGGCGCCTGCGCGCCGGCCGGGAGCGCACTTCCGGCGAGCAGAAGCGCGGCTGTACACACGACGAAAACGACACCGATTCTTGACTCTTGCATGGTCCCCGATTGTAGCATCGGGAGGGCGGTGGCCCGGTGGCGGTGAATGGCGCGCGCGGCGGCTCGCGGTTCCGCGCGCGTGTGAGGGCGGGCAGGACGCACAAACGGCCGTCAGCGCTCGCGGTTCCGTGCGCGTGTGAGGGCGGGCCGCCCGATTGACAGCAGGGACGGGTCGCTCGCGGCCCGATGTGGGGAAGGAGCCGATCTTGCCGGACGTCGTACATACCAGCCGCATGCGGATCGATCGGGTCAAGGGTCCGATCCGCGAGATGTTCCTGGAAGGATTCGACACGCCGATCCGTTTCGGCGTGCACGGGGGCATCAAGAAGTTCTACGGGGTGGAGCCGGACGAGGACGTGCCCGCGACGCTCGACTACATGGTCGGCGCCGTCGGCGGTTGACTGCTCGGCACCCTTGCACGCGCACTGGAGGTGCGCGAGATTCCGGCGCCGCCCGACAAGATCACCGCCGCCGTCGAAGGCGACATCGAAGCGATCGACAAGGTCCTGCGCATCACGCGGATCCGCGTCCGGTACGACCTGAAGGTCCCGAAGGGGAAGCGCGAGGCGGCCGAGCGGGCCGTCGAGCGGCACCCGACCGGGTGCCCCGCCGCCAACAGCGTGGCCGGCTGCATCGATCTCGACATCAAGGCGCAGATCACCGAGGAGTAGTCGCCCGTTGTCCGCGGCGACGACGTCGGTGGTCGAGTGGCGTCCGTGGGGACGGGCCGCCTTCGAGGAAGCGCACACCGCGCAGGTCCCGGTGCTCCTGGCCCTGGGACCGCGCTGGTGCGCCGCTACCGCGGCGATGATGCGCGGGGCGTACGCCGATCCCCGCGTCGCCGACCTGGCGGACGACCGGTTCGTACCCGTCCGGGTCGACGCCGAGGCGCGCCCGGACATCGCCGAGCGCTACGGTCTCGGCGGGTGGCCGACGACTGCATTCCTGACGCCGGACGGCGACCTGCTCGGCGGCGAGACCTACGCGACCGCCGAGCGCATGCAGGACCTGCTGCAGCGGGTCGCCGATGCGTTCGCCGTCCAGCGCACCGCCATCGCGGAACGCCGCGCCACGGCCGCACCGCAACCGTCCGGTTGCCCGGGCGAGGCCCCGGACCCCGAGCTCGACGGATGGCTCGGCAAGCACCTGCTCGGACAGTTCGACCGGGAACACGGCGGCTTCGGGACCGGTGCGAAGCGGGTGCACGCCGATGCCCTGGAACTGGCGTGGCGCCGCGCCCGCGACGGCGAAGGGGCGTTCGCCCCGGTGGTCGAGCGCACGCTGGCCGCCATGGCGCGGGGCGGACTCTGCGACGCGCTCGACGGCGGCGTCTTCCGCTTCTGCGCGGGCCGCGACTGGACGGTGCCGGCGACCGAGAAGCTGCTCGACGTCAATGCGCAGGCGCTCCGTCTCTTCCTGCTGCCGGACGATGACGGCTGTCGCGAGCAGGCCATCGGCGTCGTCGGCTACGTGCGGCGCACGCTGGCCGACCTGACACCGGACCACGCCGGTTTCTTCGCCAGCCAGCAGGGCGACCCGGACTACTACCGCCCCCTTTCGCCGGGCGACGCGGCGGCCGGACCGCCTCCCCCGGTCGACCGCGCGATCTACGCCGACGGCACGGCGCTCATGGCGCGGGCGTTCGCCGCGGCGGCGGAGACGCTGGGCGACTCGTCGCTGCTGGAGTTCGCCGTCGACGCCATGGAACACGTGGTGGCCGGCACCTACGAACGGGGCGGCGGAATCGCCCACCGGGCCGGCGAACGCGCGGGCGTGCGCGGCCTGCTCGCCGACCAGGTCGGGGCCGGCGCGGCCCTGCTCGACCTGCACGCGCTGACGGACCGGGAAGCCTACCTGGACATGGCCCGGGAGTTGATGCACTTCGCACTCCGCCACCTGTGGGACACGGCGGGCGGCGGATTCCTCGACCGCGTCGCTGCCCCCGACGACGTGGGGCTGCTCCGGGAACCCCTGCGTCCGTTCGCCGCCAACTGCGACGCGGCACGCGTACTGCTGCGACTCGCCCGCATCACGGGCGACCGAACCCTGGTGGACCGGGCGGCGGCCACGCTGGCGTCGCAGACCGCGGTCGCACGCGCGCACGGCGTCGACGCGGCGCCGTACGCCCTCGCCGTGCGAGACCTGCGGGCGGCGGATGCCCGGTCCGGTTGAGCGGCCCGACCAGCCCTCGATCGGACGCACCGTGTCGGGCGGACGGGTGTAGGATGACGGCTGATCATCCTCGTCGGTTCTTTCAAGGACAGCGACGGCATGTCGCTGACGCGTTGATGCAGGAGTCCTGAAGATGAAGCTGCGATCCCGTCGTCCGTCGGTCTGGAACAGTCGCGTTACCCTGATGGCGGCAACCGCGATGCTTGGAATCACGATGCTCGGCGCCGAAGTGGCGATGCGCGCGCAGCCGCAGGAGGCGCTCGGGCACGGCTACAGCCGGCCGGCCCGCAGTGCGCACGGCAGCCGCTCGGAGGTCATCGCCCCGCACGGGATGGTGGCCGCGAGCCAGCCGCTGGCCGCGCAGGTGGGCATCGACATCCTGAAGGCGGGCGGCAACGCCATCGACGCGGCGGTGGCCGTCAACGCCGTGCTGGGTCTCGTCGAGCCGCACATGAACGGCGTCGGCGGCGACCTGTTCGCGCTGGTCTGGGACGCCGAGAGCGAGAAGCTACACGGCCTGAACGCCACCGGCCGGGCGCCCTACCAGATCAACCGCGAGACCCTGGTGCGGCAGGGCTACACGCGGATGCCGGGCAACGGCCCGCTGACCTGGACGGTGCCGGGCGCGGTGGACGGCTGGCACGAGCTGCTGGAGCGCTTCGGCACGATGTCGCTCGCCGAAGTGCTGGCGCCGGCCATCGCCTATGCGCGCAACGGCTTCCCGGTGAGCGAGATCATCCGCGGGCAATGGGCCGGCGCGGCCCTGGCCCTGGCGCAGTGGCCCGATTCGGCGGCCACGTACCTCCCCGACGGCCGGCCGCCCCATGTCGGCGAGGTGTTCAGGAACCCGCGGCTCGCCGACACGTACGAGCGCATCGCGCAGGGCGGCCGAGACGCCTTCTACAAGGGCGACATCGCCCGCCGCATCGTCTCGTTCAGCGAGGGCAACGGCGGCTACTTCACGATCGCCGACTTCGAGGACCACTCGTCGGTGTGGGTCGAGCCGGTCAGCACCAGCTACCGCGGCTACGACGTCTGGGAGGTCCCGCCGAACAGCTCCGGCATCCTCGCCCTGATGATCCTCAACCTCATGGAGGGCTACGACGTCGCGGCGCTCGGCCACAACTCGGCCGACGCCATCCACCTCTACGCCGAGGCCAAGAAGCTGGTCTGGGCCGACCGCAACACCTACGTGGCGGACGCCGACGCCAACGAGCTGCCCACGATGCCGCTCATCTCGAAGCCCTACGCCGACGCGCGCCGCCGGCTCATCGATCCGGCGCGCGCCGCCATGGACGTCACGCCGGGCCAGCCGTTCGACCACAGCGACACCGTCTACCTGACCGTCGTCGACAGGGACCGCAACGCCGTCTCGCTCATCGAGAGCATCTTCGGCAGTTTCGGCTCCAAGGTGGTCCCCGGCGACCTCGGCTTCGCGCTCCAGAACCGCGGCTCCGGCTTCTCGCTCGAGGAGGGCCACCTCAACTCCCTCGAACCGCACAAGCGGTCGCTGCACACCAACATGCCCGGCTTCGTCACGAAGGACGGCAAACCCTTCATGCCGTTCGGGGTCATGGGCGGTCCCATGCAGCCGCAGGGCCACTGGCAGGTGCTGTCGAACATCATCGACTTCGGCATGAACCTGCAGGAGGCCGGCGACGCGGCCCGCGTGCGGCACAGCCCCGGCCTGCGCCCCGGCGGCACCCTGGCCGTCGAGCCGGGCGTCTCCGACGAGGTCATCGCCGAGCTGCGCCGCCGCGGCCACCACGTCGAGCGTCAGGGCGGCGGCGGCATGGGCGGCTACCAGGCGATCATGATCCACCCGGAGACGGGCATGCTGCACGGGGGGACCGACCCCCGCAAGGACGGGCAGGTGATCGGGTACTGAGCGGCAGCGGCGCGATGGCGCGGAAGAGACCATGCTTCACATCGTCGGCCTGTACGAGCCGCGTCGGAGGGGAGAGCGCCAGCCAGCGCGGCCACGACCGTTTTCGACCACGGGAACGTCCAGGGGCGATCGTCGTCCCGCCGTCCAGTGTTACTGCGTATACCATGCGGCGAAAGTACATCCGCGAGCGGCTCGACTGGCCGCACATGCGCTGGAAGCTTGATGCGGAGCAGGGACCAGGCAGGGGGACGGCCGCGCGGTCAGCGCTCACGGGGAGAGAAGACGTTGCGGGCTGGCGCCTCCATCGGCGGCAGCGATGTGGGACCCGGCGCAGGACGGCCGCGCGGTCAGCGTTCCTGCGGGACGAAGACGTCGCGGGCCGGCATCTCCACCGCGGGCAGCGTCGTGGCGTCCATCACCGCGTCCTCGGCGATGATGCCGTTAGCCGACAGGATCCAGGCGACGAGGCCGTAGACCTGATCCGGATCGAGCGTGCCGGGAGCGTTGGTCGGCATCGCGCGCCGGATGTAATCGAAGAGTGTCGTGGCGTAGGGCCAGTAGTTGCCGACCGAGAACGGTACGTCCGGACGGTCGCCGCGCCAAGCCTCGTAGCGCGGTCCGAACGGCGGCGCGCTCTCCGGCGCGTAGCCGACCAGGCGCTCGGCGATTCCGCCCTCGCCGGCCTGTCCGTGACAGACGGCGCACTGGCGGGCGTACACCGGAGCCCCGCTCACGGCCGTCCCCGCCCCCGCCGGGAGGCCGGCGCCGTCAGGCGTGACGTCGATGTCCCAGGCGGCAATCTCCTCGGGCGTCGCCGCACGGCCGAAGCCGAACCGCTCAGGCGACGCTTCCGCCGCCCCGCCGCCCGTGTTCTGCCCCGCGGCCCGAACCGCGATTCCGAGGCTTGCGACGGCGATCACGAGCGCGACGGCCAGCGGCCGCGACGCGCCGCGTGTCGGACGCGTTGTCGGGTGTCCCATGGCGGCTCCCTCCGTCGCCGGACCGGCCCCGCCGGCGACCGATTCGCCCTGCGGGACTCGTCTATCGAGACGACACGAGTCTGATGCCTGCATCGACTCTACACGTGCCGGATTATGTCACACCTGTCGGGGTTGTCGACGTCGCCGGTCCGCTCGACGAGCTCGGCTGTTGAGTCTTCAGCCGCTCGCCCGTTCCGGGCGGATCTCCCCCGTTGCGGAACCGGGACGGGATGACGACGGCGCCGCTGTGGGGCGGCGAGGCCCTGAGCTCGCGGCCGACGTCGAACCCGCCACCGCGTCGGCGTCAACGAGACTCGTCGACGAATGTCCGGAAATGATCAGATCGAGATGACCGGCAACAGCCAAGGACCGTGCTCAGGGAAACGGCGGGCGTCCGGGGCGGCGACCCGGCACGGAGTACGGGACAGCGGCGGCGAGGTCGCTGTGGACCGTGTGGCGGCGCAGTATCGTGGATTCGACGAGGCGGCGACGGTGCTCGGTCCCGATTTCGCCGGTGTGCTGGTGCGGGACGGGTGGGCGGCCTACCGCCGCTTCAAGCGCGCGCGCCACCAGACGTGCCTGGCCCATCTGCTCCGACGGTGCAAGCACTTGCAGACCGCTCATCCCGACGACCCCTGGGCGGCCAACGTGCAGGCGGTCTTGCAGGACAGCCTCGCGTTGCGGGACCGCCGCCAGGCCGGCGAGGCGAGCGAGCACGGTCTGACGACGGCCCGCGGCCGACTCGTCGCCCGGCTCGGTCGGCTGCTTGACACCCCGCCGCCGTTGGCCGACGCCGAGTGCTTCGCCAAGCACCTCACCAACGAGTTCCCGGCGGTATTCCTCTTCAGCCGGCCCGGCGAGTACGTCCTGCGCGCCCTCGCCCACGACGGCGGCCTTCAGACCTGCCAGGACGTCACGTGACGATGACGCCGTAGCGCAAAGCCTTCCCTGTCTCCACGGCTTGGATGAGGCGCGGCGGGGTTCGTTGGCGCGAGCCTCGCCGGCGCATCTTGACCGTCATCGTATCTGCGTGCACTTCATTGGTCGATCAAGCCACCGCCGTTCCCGCAGGACTGCCGGGCCCCCGCTCCCGAGTACCCCGTCCTTCTACGCGGACGATTACCCGGTCAGTTTGCGACGGCGGCCGAGGCGGCAGCCGGCGGTGATCCGGCGGCGCCGATGCCCCCTGCTCACGGGCTCAAGCGTCCCACGGCGGCTCCTCGCGGTAGTGGACCCTGCCGTCCGGCTGTATGCGCCAAGCGGTGATGGGGTTGAGGTGGTAGCGGCGCGCGCGGCGTCCGCGCACGGCGCGCAGCGCGGCGCGGGTCGGCTGCACGTAGCCGGTGTCGTCAGTCGCGCGGCTCATGATCTCGGTCTCGGCGCCGTCCCAGCGCCACAGGTGGCGGAAGCGGGTGTGCGCCTGCCGCAGCACGGGCTCCTGGAGGCGCGCCGCCTGCCAGGTCCGGCCGCCGTCGGTGCTCACATCGACCTGCGCGATCGTCCCCCGCCCCGACCAGGCGATGCCCCGCAGCTCGATCCAGCCCGGCTCGACCACGTCGGGGTAGGCCGGCGAGGTGATTATCGACCGCGCGTCGAAGACGAAGCTGAACTGCCGGGCCGTGCCGTCGGCCAGCGGATCGGTGTACTTCGAGGTCTCTTCGCGGGTCATGAACGGACGGTCGGCCAGTTCGATGCGGCGCAGCCACTTGACGTTGGCGTTGCCCTCCCAGCCGGGCAGCAGCAGCCGCGCCGGGTAGCCCTGCGGCGGCCGCAGCGCCTCGCCGTTCTGGGCGTAGGCGATCATGGCGTCATCCCACGCCTTCTCCATCGGGACGCTGCGGGTCATCACCGCAGCGTCCTGCCCCTCGGCCAGGAACCACGTCGCGTCCGGGCGCGCGCCCACCTCACGGAACAGCGTGGCGAGCGACACGCCGGTCCACTCGGTGGTGGCGGTCATGCCGGCGACGTTCTCCGGCCGCACCTCCGGGCCGGCCGCCTGGGGGTAGTTGCCGGAGCATTCGAGGAAGCAGATCCGCGACGTGGCGGGGAAGCGCTTCAGGTCGGCGAGCGTCAGGACCGTCGGCCGCTCGACCATGCCGTGGATCAGCAGCCGGTAGTCGTCGGGGTCGATCGTCGGCACGCCCCCGTGGTGCCGCTCGAAGTGCACGTCCGACGGCGTGATCATGCCGTGCAGGTCCTGCAACGGCGTCCGCGACGACGTGCCGGTTACCGCCCCCCGCGCCAGCGGCTCGTGGGGTGATCGCACGCCCAGCGCACTCGACGGCGCCCCCTGCGACTTCGTCGTGTCCTGCGCGTGGACGCGCTGGCCGCCCGGTGCGAGCGCGGCGGCACCGATGGCGCCGGCGGCGCCGGCGGCGCCGGTCAGAAGATCCCGACGGGTGACTGCTCTCGGCATGGGCCCTCCTCCCGTGAGACACACGATCGAACCGGCGACGTCGACGTTACGCGGCGCGCAGCGCGCGCAGGGCGACGATGATCTCGTTCGACTCCGGAAACCTCTGTTCGGCGTGCTTGGAGAAGATCATCCTGCCGTCTGCGACGACGTCGAATATCCCGTTGGTTCCCTCGATCAGCTCGGTGTCCAGACCGAGCACGCTCTTGATCTCGGCCGCCAGACTGGAGGCCCTGGGCAGGTACTTTCAACGGGTGCAATATGTGATCGACAGTTTCATCGGCCGGCTCCTCACCTTCGTATACTACTCGCTGCGCCGATTCGCGTGAACCCCGTCCGACAACCATGCCCCGCGAGTGCCTGCGCGTCACCACCGCGACGCTGCGCTGGGTGGGCGGTCTGCTCGACGGATGCGGCATCCCGTTCCAGTTGACCGGCGACGTGGCGGCGGCCGCCCACGGCGCCACGCGCCCGATCCGCTGCGTGGAGCTCTTTGTCGCGGCCGAGCACGTGCCCGCACTCCTGCGGGCCGCCGAGGCGCACATCGTCGACCATCCCTGGCGCCGGCTGGACGATGCCTGGGATCGCATAGCCTTGTCGCTGTCGCACGAGAGGGTGATCATCGACGTGTGCGTCGCCGACGCCGCGCGTTTCAAGGAGGCGGCAACCGGCGCGTGGCGCGATGCGGCCATCGACACGACGGTGTCCGTGACCCGGAAGGTCCTGGAGGTCGAGGCGCCGGTGATGCCCCGCGGGCAGCTCCTGCATCAGAAGCGGATCCTCGACCGGGAGATCGACCGGCGCGACATACGCGACATCGTGGAAGCAGCCCGGTGACGAACTTCCCGCGACCCGGCCGCCGGGGCCGCGTCCTCACCGTCGCCACGCGAACAGCCGGCTCAGGACCGCTTTCTGGCGGCCCGTGAACCGCGCCCTGCGCATCTGGTTCGCCGCCTTGCGCAGCGCCTCGGCCTGGGTCGGGTAGGGATGAATGGTGCCGCCGATGATTCCCAGACCCGCCCCCGCCTTCATCGCGACGCTCACCTCGGTGATCAGGTTGCCCGCATCGGCGGCCACGATGGTCGCCCCGAGAATCCGGTCCGTCCCCTTGCGCACGTGCACGCGGGCGAAGCCGGCGTCCTCGCCGTCCAGGATCGCGCGGTCGACGTCGGCTAGCGGCTGCGTGAAGGTCTCGACCTCGATCCGCTTCTTCCGGGCATCCGCCGCGTACAGGCCGACATGGGCGATCTCGGGCTCGGTGTAGGTGCACCAGGGGATGTTCAGCGACTCGACGGACGCCGTGCCGAGACCGAACGGATGCGGGAACAGCGCGTTCCGGATCACGATCTGCGCCATCGCGTCCGCCGCATGGGTGAACTTGAACCGGGAACAGATGTCGCCCGCCGCGTAGACCCTCCGGTTGCTGGTCCGCAGGCGTGCATCGACCTGCACGCCGAACCGGTCGTACGACACCCCGGCCGCGTCCAGTCCCAGCCTCTCCACGTTCGGCGCCCGGCCCACGCCGACGAGAATCTCGTCCACGATGACCTCCCGGGCCTCCCCGCCGGCGGTGTGGCGGATCCGCTTCGCGCCGCCGCCCGGCCCCTCGGCGGAGACCGCCTCCACCGCGTCGACCGTCGTTTCGAAGGCGAACCGAACCCCGTCGTGCTCCATCCGCGCCTGGACGACCGCCGCCGCGTCCGGGTCCTCTCGCGGCAGGATGTGCGACATGCGCTCGAAGAGCGTCACCTCGCTGCCGAAGCGGGCGAACGCCTGGGCGAGCTCGCAGCCTATCGGGCCGGCGCCGATGACGCCCAGCCGCCGCGGCAGCTCGGTGAGGCTGAAGACCGTCTCGTTGGTCAGGTAGCCGGTCTCCGCGAGTCCGGGTATCGGTGGCGCCGCGGCGCGGGCCCCCGTGCAGATGGCGGCCCGGGTGAACCGCAGCGTCGCGTCATCGACGCGTACCGTGTCGCTGCCCGTGAAGCGCCCTTCGCCGATGAAGACGTCGACGCCGAGTCCCCGGAACCGCTCGGCGGAATCGACGTGGCTGATCGCCGCCCGCAGTCGGCGCATGCGGGCCATGGCGGCGCCGAAGTCGCTCTCGACGCCCCCCGGGAAGGTGAGACCGAACTCGGCGCCGTCCCGCGCCGACGCCCAGACGCGCGCCGCCCGGATGACCCCCTTCGAGGGAACGCAGCCGACGTTCAGGCAGTCGCCGCCCATCAGGTGCCGTTCGACCAGCGCGACCTTCGCGCCGAGTCCGGCCGCGACGGCGGCGGTCACCAGTCCGGCCGTGCCGGCGCCGACCACGACCAGGTTGTAGCGGCCGTCCGGGGTCGGGTTCTCCCATGCCGGCGGATGGACGTTGGCTGCAAGCCGGCGGTTGAAGGCGTCGTCCGGAGCCAGGGTGTGCATCTGCTTCGACCTCGGTCCCGACCCTCCGGTCAGGCCGGGCAGTGCGGCTCGGCGCGTCGAAGGATACACTGGCCGGAAGTTACCGCGTGCAGCATGGCGTTCCTTACGGTGCGGGAGGCGGCCCGGCGGCTCGGCGTGGGCTACTCGACCCTCAAGCAGTGGATCTACAAGGGCAGCGTCCGTACGTCCCGCACCGCGGGGGGGCACTACCGCATTGCGGACCAGGAGGTCGCGCGGCTGCTGGCCGACCGCGGCACGCCGCCGCGGAGCGGGCGGCACTCCCGGGGCGGCGTCCTCGTTTCGCTCAGCGGCCGGAACAGGCTGCGCGGTATCGTCGAGGAGGTGCGGCGGGAGGGCCTGCTCGCGCAGATCCGGCTGCGGATCGGCGACCAGCAGCTCACCGCCGTCATCACCCGCGACGCGGTCGACGAGCTGGGACTTCGGCGGGGCGACGAGGCGACCGCCATCGTCAAGGCGACCGAGGTGATGATCGGCCGCGAGGACCCGGTGGGGTCCCGCGTCCGGAGCGATCCTGTCGGCCGGCCGTGACGAACGGCGTCACGCGTCAGAGACGCTGCGCGCCGGGCCTGCCGTCCTCGACCACGAACGACGCGCGGGTCGAGATCGGACTGCCGGGCCGCGTGACGTACTCCAGAACCTGGTAATCGGCCCGACACCGCTCCGGCGTCAGCTCGCAGCGCACGTAACCGCGCTGGCCGTTGTAGAAGCGGACCCACGGGTTCTCGGCGAGCAGCGCGGCGGTGGAGCCGCGCGTATCCACGCCGTCGCCGCCGGAGCTGATCGACGTGCCCACGAACTCGGTACCGACGATCGGCGCGGCGTTGTCCCGGTAGTCCACCTTGAGGTCGTTGACCCAGTTGCTGTGGACGTCGCCGGTCAGGACGATCGGATTCGCGGGCCGCCGCGTCGCGAGCCACTCCATCAACCGGCGGCGCGCCGCCTCGTAACCGGACCACATGTCGAGCGCGTAGGACTCGCCGTCGCCGGGCGTGAAGTCGATGCGCGCCATCGTGATCTGCTGCGGGACGACGTTCCACCGCGCCGTCGAGCGGTCCAGGCGGTCCAGGAGCCAACGCTCCTGCGTGTCGCCGAGCAGGGTCGCGGCCGGGTCGTGGATGCCGTCGCACACGACGCCGCGGCGGTCGCCGCAGGGCTGGTCGGTGCGGTACTGTCGCGTGTCGAGCACGTGGAACGAGGCGAGATCGCCCCACGCGAAGGCACGGTAGAGTTGCAGGTCCGGACCGTTCGGCAGTGACGTACGGCGCAGCGGCATGTGTTCGTAGTACGCCTGGTAGGCCGCGGCGCGGCGCCGGAGGAACAGCTCGGCCGGCAGTCCCTCCTCTTCGGACACGTCGTTCGCGTAGTTGTTGTCCACCTCGTGGTCGTCCCACGTCACCACCCAGGGGAACGCAGCGTGCGCCGCCTGAAGGTCGGGGTCGCTGCGGTAGAGAGCGTAGCGGTTGCGGTAGTCGTCCAGCAGCTCGATCTCGTCGCCGGTGTGCCTGCGCACGCCCCCGTCGCGCCCTTCGTACTCGTAGATGTAGTCGCCGAGGTGGAAGACGAGGTCGAGGTCGTCCTCGGCCATGTGGCGGTACGCCGTGAAGTACCCCTGCTCGTAGTGCTGGCACGAGGCGAAGGCGAACCGCAGGCTGTCGACGGAGGAACCGGCGGCCGGCAGCGTGCGGGTCCGCCCGACCGTGCTCTCGTCGGCGCCGCTGCGGAACCGGTACCAGTACCAGCTTCCCGGTTCCAGTCCGTCGACCTCGACGTGGACACTGTGCCCGAGCGCCGCGACGGCGACGGTGGTGCCACGGTGCACGACGGCGGTCATTCGCTCGTCGCGCGCGACCTCCCAGACCACCTCGACGTCCTCGGGCGGCATCCCGCCGCCGTTGAGCGGATCCAGCGCCAGACGCGTCCAGAGCACGACGCCGTCGGAGGTCGGATCGCCCGACGCCACGCCGAGCGGAAAGGCGGACGGCTGCAACAGGGAGCCGCCCGCGGTGCGGCCGGCAGCTCCGAGACCGAGCAGGGCCAGACCGCCGGTCAGCAGGTCCCGGCGGTCCAACCGACGTCCGAGCAACGAATCGAAAGGTACGTGATCGGTCATCTTCTCACCCCCGCGTGATCTGAACGGTCCGGCTACGCCGCGCGTCGAGAACGGTGCGCCGACCGTCGGCGCCCCGCACCTCCGGATGCGATCGGCGTAGACCCCAATCGTCTCACAGATGTTCCGGCAACGTTAACTCCCGGGACAACGTCCTCGCGGGCGGCCGCGATGCGCCGGCCGGGCGGTTGACGGCATTCGCGCGGCTGGGATAGGGTAGATAGGCAAATGCGGCTGAGCGTCCATCCTGCGCATCACCATCACCATGCCCGCCACGGGGGCGGGCCCGTGGAATTGCGCGTGACGTAGTCGGTACGCGGACGCTCACGCACCACGAGGCCTCGCCGAGCACGCGGCGAGGCTTTTTTTGTGCGTGGGAGACAGCGCGGGCGAGGCCGTGCGACGAGGAGTGCGACGGGAATGCAGATGGATTTTTCGAAGCTCGACGGGTTGATCCCGGCGGTGGTGCAGGACGACGACAGCAGCGAGGTGCTGATGGTCGGCTTCATGAACGAAGAGGCGCTGGCGCGGACGCGTTCGTCGGGATTCGCCACGTTCTTCAGCCGGACCCGCAACCGCCTCTGGATGAAGGGCGAGACGTCGGGGAACCGGCTGCGGGTGCGGCGCCTGCTGACCGACTGCGACGAAGACACGGTGCTCGTGCGCGTGGAGCGCCAGGGCGAAGGCAACGTGTGTCACACCGGCGAGCGCACCTGTTTCTTCAGGACGCTCGACGAGGGTGCGACCCCGGAGGCTGAGGCGGTACAGGCGAAATGAAGCTGCGGCTGGGCATCCCGAAGGGCTCGTTGCAGGAGTCGACGGTGCAGCTCTTCGCGCGCGCCGGCTTCAACATCTACGTCAGCACCCGCTCCTACTATCCGACGATCGACGACCCCGAGATCGAGTGCACCCTGATTCGGGCGCAGGAGATGGCGCGCTACGTCGCCGACGAGGCGGTCGATGCGGGGCTGACCGGCATCGACTGGATAGAAGAGCACCGGGCGGCCACCGGCGAGGAAGTGGTGGGCGTCACCGATCTGGTCTATTCCAAGCAGAGCTTCCGCAAGGTGCGCTGGGTGCTCGCGGTGCCGGAGGAGTCGAAGTACCAGTCGCCGCGGGATCTGGAAGGTGCGCGGATATCGACCGAGCTCGTGCACGTGACCGAGGCGTACTTCGAGCGGCTCGGCGTCGACGTCAACGTGGAGTTCTCGTGGGGGGCGACCGAGGTGAAGCCGCCCGACCTGGCCGACGCGATCGTCGAAGCGACCGAGACCGGATCGACGATCCGGGCCAACCACCTGCGCATCATCGACACGGTGCTCGAATCGAACCCGCAGCTCATCGCGAACCGGTGCGCCGTCGAGGACGAGGCGAAACGAACGAAGATCGAGAACATCGCCCTGCTGCTGCGAGCGGCGATGGAAGCCCAGGGCCGGGTCGGCCTGATGCTGAACGTGCCGCGTGCCGACCTGGATGCCATTCTCGCGCTGCTGCCGGCGCTGCAGCGCCCGACCGTGTCGCCCCTGAGCGACGCCGACTGGGTGGCGGTGTCCACCGTGCTCGAGGAGCGCGCGGTTCGCGAGATCATCCCGCGGCTGCGGGCGGCCGGGGGACATGGAATCGTCGAGTACCCGCTCAACAAGATCGTCCTATGAAGGTCATCGCGTCGTCGCAGACCCGGACGGTGCGGGCGCTGGTCGACCGCGGGAGCGCCCCCGACCCCGACGTCGCCTCCCGCGTGGCCGCCATCGTCGAGGATGTGCGGCGGCGGGGCGACCGGGCGGTCCTGCAGTACGCCCGGACATTCGACCGTCTCGAAGGCCCGGCAGAGCTCGACGCCGACGAGATCCGGCGCGGCGCCCGGGAGACGCCGCCGGCCGTGCGCTCCGCGATCCGGGCCGCGGCGCGCAACATCCGGCGGGTGTCGTCGAAGCAGGTCCCCAGAGGCTGGCGGACGACGGCGGCGCCGGGCGTGGTGATCGAGCAGCGGGTGACGCCGCTCGACCGGGTCGGCTGCTACGTGCCGGGGGGACGGCATCCGCTGCCGTCGTCGCTGCTGATGACGGCGATCCCCGCGCGCGCGGCCGGCGTGCCGGACGTGATAGCCGCCTGTCCGAACCCCGCCCCGGCGGTGCTCACGGCCGCGCTGGAGGCGAAGGTGTCGCGCCTGTTCCGCATCGGTGGCGCGCAAGCCATCGCGGCGCTGGCGTACGGCACGGCGACGATCCCCCGCGTGGACAAGATCGTCGGGCCGGGGAGCGCCTGGGTCGCCGAGGCCAAGGCGCAGGTGGCCCGCGACTGCCCCATCGACTTCTACGCCGGCCCGACCGAGATTGTCGTCGTGTCGAGCGACGGCGACCCGGAGTGGATCGCGGCGGACCTGGTGGCGCAGGCCGAGCACGACCCGGACGCGCGGGCCATCCTGCTCACGCCGGAACGGCCGCTGGCGCGCGCGGTGGCCGACGCCGTCGCCACCCAGGTCGAGGAGCATCCGGACGCGGCGCCGTCTATCGCCCGGCACGGGGTCGCCGTCGTGACGAAGACCCTCGACGAGGCGGTCGATCTGGCGAACGCCATTGCCCCCGAACACGCGGTGGCCGACACCCTGGCGGTCGCCCGCCGGGTGACGCGGGCCGGCACCGTCTTCGTCGGCCCCCACGGCGCGCAGGCGGCCGGCGACTACGCCACGGGGTCGAACCATGTGCTGCCGACGGGCGGGGCGGCGCGTGTCCGCGGGGGCCTGAGCGCCGCCGACTTCGTGCGGGTGAACAGCATCCAGCGGTTGACGCGGCAGGGGCTGCGCGGTCTGGGGCCGAGCATCATCTCGCTGGCCAACGCCGAGGGCCTCTACGCGCACGCCGCGTCGGTGGCGAGACGCGTGCTGCCGCCGCCGCGCACCAGGGGCCCGGCGCGGGAAACCGGCGGTACGGGAGCAGGCGGTTGAGCACGAACGACGCAGCAGCGGACCCGCGCCAGGCGGTGCTGACCCGCGAGACGACCGAGACGCGGATCGCGCTGCGGATCGCGCTCGACGGCGGCGGGCGCTACACCGTCAGCACCGGCATCCGCTTCTTCGACCACATGCTGGAGCTGCTGGCCCGGCACGGGGCCTTCGACCTGACGATACGGGCCACCGGAGACCTCGACGTCGACCAGCACCATACGGTCGAGGACGTCGGCATCGCACTCGGGCAGGCGGTATCACAGGCGCTCGGCTCGAAGCGGGGCATCAACCGGGCCGGGTACTTCGTCATGCCGATGGACGAGACGCTGGGGGTGGCCGCCGTCGATCTCGGTGGCCGCGTCCATGCCGTCACCGACCTGAACCTGGCCGTCGAGCGCGTCGGCGACCTGCAGGCCGAGCTGGTCCACGACTTCTTCGACGGCTTCGCCCAGGGGGCGCGCGCCAACGTGCACGTGAAGGTGCTGTACGGCCGGTCGAGCCACCACCAGATCGAGGCGCTCTTCAAGGCCTTCGCGCGGGCGCTGCGGGTGGCCTGCTCGCGCGACCGGCAACTCGGCGAGATGCTGCCGAGCACGAAGGAGCTGCTCTAGGAGCTTGCGCCACAGAAACGCAACGGAGCGAGTTCTGCGGCGCAAGGTCGTGGAACGGGGGGATGGGCCGAAAACGCCGAGTCAGCGAGGCGTTTTCTGGGCTCCAGGAGGCGGGCATGCGCATCGCGTTGATCGACTACGACGCCGGCAACCTCGCATCCGTGCGCAAGGCGCTGACCCACCTCGGCGCGCGCTTCGAGACGCCGGCCGGACCGGACGCGCTCGCCGGGGCCCGCGCGGTGATCGTGCCCGGGGTCGGCAACTTCGAGGTGACGACGGCTCTCGACGCCGACTGGCGGCGCGCCATCACCGGCGTCATCGAGCGGGGCGGGCTGCTGCTCGGCATCTGCGTCGGCCTGCAATGGCTCTTCGAAGGCAGCGCGGAGGCGCCCGGCGTGCCGGGTTTCGGCGCGCTGCCGGGACACTGCCGGCTCATCGAGCATCCCGACCCGGCCGGGCCCGCCGACGGGGCGCTCTTCAAGGTGCCGCACGTCGGCTGGAACAGCCTGCACCGCAGGCGCGACTCGTGGGTGCTCGACGGCGTGGAGGAGGGCGACCAGGTGTACTTCACGCACTCCTACGCCGCCCCCGTCGGTCCCGACTGCATCGGCTCGACCACCTACGGCATCGAGTTCGCCAGCGTCGTCGAGCGCGAGCGGTTCGTGGGCATGCAGTTCCATCCCGAGAAATCGGGCGATGTCGGCCTGCGCATCTTCAGGAACGTGCTGGATCGGATGGCCGCCTGATGCTGTCCAAGCGCATCATCGCCTGCCTTGATGTCCGCGACGGCCAGGTCGTCAAGGGCGTCAACTTCGAAGGGCTGCGCTCGGCCGGCGACCCGGCCGCACTCTCCCGGCGCTACAACCGCGAGGGCATCGACGAGGTGGTGATCCTCGACGTCACGGCGACGATCGAGAAACGCAGGGCGATGGCGCGCACGATTCACGCCGTGGCGCAGGAGATCTTCCTGCCGCTGTGCGTGGGCGGCGGGATCCGGGACCAGGCGCACGCCGACGCCGCCATCGAGGCGGGCGCCGACAAGGTGAGCCTGAACACCGCCGCCATCGCCCGTCCGGAACTGCTGACCGCGCTCGCGCGGCGCTACGGCAGCCAGGCCGTGATCGTCGCGATCGACGCCAAGCGCGAGGGCGGCGGGTTCCGCATCTACGTGCGCAGCGGACAGCAGGCGACCGGTCGCGACGCGGTGGAATGGGCGCGGGAAGCGGCCGACCGGGGCGCCGGCGAGATCCTGCTGACGTCCATCGACCGCGACGGGACGAAGAGCGGGTTCGACTGCGAGCTGACCGCGGCGGTCTCCGCGGCGGTCTCCATCCCGGTCATCGCGTCGGGCGGCGCCGGCACGTTCGATCACTTCGTCGACGTGTTCACCGCGGGCCGGGCGGACGCCGCGCTCGCGGCTTCGATCTTCCACTACGCCGAGCACGCGGTGGCGGACCTCAAGCAGCACCTCCACGACCGGGACATCCCGGTGCGGATGGGCTGGGCGCGGGCCGCCGCGGGGTCGTCCGCTTGATGTCGGCGCCGCACTCGGCGTCACCGGTAACGCCGATGCGGAGGGGCCGTCGGGCGCGGACCGGCGCGGGGTCGTCCGCTCTGCGGCATCCGGGGCCGGATACGAGGGGACCGTGCTGATTCCATCCATCGATCTCAAGGGCGGGCAGGTCGTGCAGCTCATCCAGGGCGAGCGGCCGGCCATCGCCTCGGACGACATCGACGGCTGGGTGCGGAAGTTCCAGGACTTTCCGCGCGTGCAGGTCATCGACCTCGACGCGGCGATGGAATCCGGCGACAACGACGCCCTCGTGCGGTCCATCGCCCCGCGGCTGACGTGCCGCGTCGGCGGCGGGATTCGCACCATCGAGCGCGCGCGCACGGTGCTCGGCTACGGCGCGTCGGCCGTGATCGTCGGCTCGTCGCTGTTCCGTGACGGAAGACCCGACGTCGACTTCGCGAAGGCGCTGGCCGACGTCGTCGGACCGGAGCGGGTCATCGCCGCGGTCGACAGCAGGGACGGTCGCGTGGTCGTCAGGGGTTGGCGCGAGTCGACGCCGGTGACCGCCGTCGAAGCGGTGCGGGCGCTCGAGCCCTGGTGCGGCGAGTTCCTCTACACGCACGTGGACCGGGAAGGGCTCATGCAGGGAACCGACATGGAGGCCATCCTGGCCGTCCGTGAGGCGACATCCCGACGCCTGACCGCGGCCGGGGGAATCACCACGCAGGCCGAGATCGACCGGCTCGATGCGGCCGGCATCGACGCGGTGGTCGGCATGGCCATCTACACCGGCCGGCTCGACGCCACCCCGCCGGCACGCGATCGCGCCTGACGTGCAGTCGGGCGACAACCGTCACAGCGAGCCCCCCGAATCTCCGCCCGCGTCGTATCCGCCGCCGGAATCGTGGCCGTGATGGCCGCGTCGGGCTGATCGTCGGTGACAGCGGCGGCGAAGTCCGTCCCCGGCCGAGCCGCCTGTCCCGCCGTCAGAACTGCAGGTTCAGCAGCAGCGAGTACGTCCGCGGCGCACCGAGCATGACCTGGTTGGCGTAGATGAACGACGGGTCGGTCTGCCCCAGATAGAAGATGTCGGACCAGGAGGCGTAGGCCGTGTCGGTCAGGTTGTCGACGTTGAACGACACGCGCACGCGGCCGGGCGTCCACGCCACATGGGCGTCCGCCCGCGCATGGCCGTTGAGAGTGATCGTGTTGGCGTTGTTGGCCGGCCGGTCACCGACCAGCCGCAGCGCGCCGCCCACCTCGAACGGCCCACCGCCGATGTTGCCGTGGCTGGCCCAGAGATTGCCGACGGCCGTCGGGACGTTGGGCGGCGTATTGCCGGCGAAGCGGACGAAATTGGCCGAGGGCACGAACTCCGCATCCGTCCAGGCCACGCTCGCACCGACCTGCGCATGCTCGGTGGGGCGCGACGACGCGGCCAGCTCGAGCCCGCGCGATTCGATGCCGCCGATCGTCGTGGCGCTGTCGAGCGCGAACCGCTCCAGGATGTCGTCGCGCTCGATGTCGAACCAGGCGGCGGTCAACTGCGTGCGTCCGCCGGCGAGGTCCGCCTTCAGGCCGACCTCCCACTGCAGCGCATCGGTCAGGTCGAAGTCCTGGTTCGCGTTGACCAGGAACAGGTTGGCGTTGACCGGGTCCTTGGCGTTGCTGAACTGTCCGTAGGCCACCAGGTCGGACCGCAGGCTGACGACCGCGCCGGTGCGCCAGCTCCACCAGCGGAACTCGCGCTCCGTCCGCCGCGCGCCGCCGACACGTGTGAGATCCATCCGCGGATCGTGCCACCGGGCGGGCCGCCCCGTCCTGACGCCCGGCTTACGTTTTCCTGACGCAATTCTGAAGGCTGCCGCCATGCCAGCGGTGTCCGGTCGCGTTCGCGTCGATCGCCTGGGTCCCACGCGCCCGGAATCCTGGAACCGCTCCACCGTGCAATGGCGTCGCGCATGTCGCCTTCGGGCCATCACTGCATGGTCGCTCGCTGCCGCTGCCTGTATCATGCAGGAGCCTCTTGACAGCACCCATGCAGGTGTGGGAACCGGATCGATACGCCGCGCACGCGCGGTTCGTCTCCGACCTCGGGGCGCCGGTGGTCGAGCTGCTCGCCCCGCGGCCGGGCGAGCGCGTGCTCGACGTCGGTTGCGGCGACGGTGCGCTGACGGAGAAGCTGGTCGAGGCCGGCTGCCGCGTGGTGGCCATCGACGCCAGCCCCGGGCAGGTGCAGGCGGCGCGGGAACGCGGACTCGACGCGCGCGTCGCGGACATCACCGCGCTGGACTTCGACGCCGAGTTCGACGCCGTGTTCAGCAACGCGGTGCTGCACTGGATCCGGAATCCGGATGCGGCGCTGGCGGCAATCCGACGCGCCCTGGCGCCCGGCGGCCGACTCGTCGCCGAGCTCGGGGGGCACGGGTGCGTCGCCTCGATCCGCGCCGCCTTCGCCGAGGTCCTGGCGGCGCGCGGCATCGACGCGCAACGCCTGAATCCCTGGTACTTCCCGACCGCCGAGGAGTATCGCGAGCGACTCGACGCCAACGGCTTCGACGTCGATTCGATCCGTCTCTTCCCGCGGCCGACGCCGCTGCCGTCCGATGTGACCGACTGGCTGGAGACCTTCGCCCAACCGTTCCTCGCCGGCGTCCCCGACGGCGACCGGCCGGCCCTGCTCAGGGAGATGCGCGCGCGGCTCGAGCCGGTGCTGAGAACGCCGGGCGGCGGCTGGATGGCTGACTATGTCCGCCTCCGGTTCGCGGCGACGAGGCGCACGCAGGAGCCATGACGGCCGGAGCGGCCCCACCCGCCGGAACGACGCCGCCGAGATCGTGGGTCTGGGCGCTCGGCCGCCTCGCCGTGTACGCCTACTACCGGGTCGAGCGCATCGGCGGCGCCCTGCCCGACGGCCCGCTGCTGCTGGTCGCCAACCATCCGAACACCCTCATCGACCCGGCGTTCATCCAGGCCACGGCGGGACGCCGCATCCGGTTCCTCGCCAAGTCCACCCTCTTCGCGTGGCACCCGCTGAGCCCGCTGATCCGCCGCTCGGGGGCGATCCCCGTCTACCGCAGGATCGATCCCGGCGTGGATACCTCCCGCAACGTGGAGATGTTCGCGGCCGTCGAGGCGTCGCTCGCAGCGGGCGAGGCCGTCTGCCTCTTCCCGGAAGGCACCAGCCACGCCGGCGGCCATCTCGAGCCGCTGCGAACGGGCGCCGCCCGCATGGCGCTCGACAGTTGCGCCGGCGGCCACCCGGTGACCATCGTGCCGGCAGGGCTCAACTTCGATGCGCTCGCCCGTTTCCGCTCCCGCGCGACGGCGGTCTACGGACGCCCGGTGGACTACGCGGACCTGGCGGCGAGTCCTGTCGACGCGGGGGCCGCGGTCCGGGCGCTCACGGACCGCATCGAGCAACGGCTCCGGCGCCTGATGGTCGAAGCGGAGCCGCGGCACGACCTGCCGCTCGTCGAACGCGTCGACCGTCTCTACGCGGCTGCCCGCGGCGCCTCCCGTGACGCGCGCGAGCGGCTCGGCCGCCGCCGCCTGATCGCCGCCGGCCTGGCCAGGCTGCGCGAGGGGGATCCGGCGCGCCTGGCGGAACTGACGGCGCAGGTGGAGGAGTACCTGGCCAGCCTGGCGCGGTTCGGCCTCCGCGAGCGCGACGTGGAGCAGCGCATTCCCGCGGCCGCGGTCGTCCGCTTCGCACTCCGCGAGGGCCTTCTGGCGCTGCTTCTCGGTCCGGTGGCGCTGGCCAGCATCCTCGTCTTCGCCGCGCCCTACTGGCTCACCGACCGGATCGGCCGGTGGGCGCCCAACCTGCAGAGCCGCGCGGTGTGGCAGGTCATCGGCGGCGGCCTGCTGCACGGGACCTGGATCACGGCCATGGCCACGACCGCAGGCGTACTGACCACGGCGACGACCGGCGTCGCGACGGGCCTGGGACTGGTGGCGCTGGCCGTCCTCGGCACGCTGGCGGTCGAGCGGGAGTCGGCCGTCTGGCGCACCACCCGCGCCTTCTTCGCACTGCGCCTGACACCGCTCCGCGTCCGCAGCGCCCTGCGGCAACAGCGCGCGGCGCTGGCCGACATGCTCGACGACGTGCGCGCCTGGGTCGAGAGCAGAACCCGGTACTGACTGCCGGACCGGCCGGAGTCGATCGCGCACTCGGTCCCGGAAGAGGCTCCGCGGCGGGGCGGCCCTCCGCGGAGCGGTCCGCGCGGGCGGCGCTCGGCGGGGCCGGACCTGTCGTTATCGGGCCGGATCCGGGAGCCGTGGTCCGCGCGGACGGGGCTCAGAGCCCGAGCTGGCTCGCCATGTCGTTGAAGTCGGTGGCCACCAGATCGAAATCGGGATCCGGCGTCAGATCCCGCTCCACGTTCGGCCCGAACTCCGTCGGCCGCGGCACGTAGCCCGTGCGGAAGCCGAGGCGGGCCGAAGCACGGAGGTCTCCCTTGTGGGCCGCCACCATCATGATCTGCTCGGGGTCGAGCCCCAGCAGGTCGGCCGCCGTCAGGTAGGCCTCCGGATCGGGCTTGTAGTGCCGCGCGAGCTCCGCCGAGAGCACCGCGTCCCACGGGATCCCGGCGTTCTTCGCCATGTTCACGAGCAGCGCGACGTTGCCGTTGGACAGCGACGCGAGCACGTAGCGCTTCCGGAGCCGGGTCAATCCTTCGACGGTGTCCGGCCACGGGGTGAGCCGGTGCCAGGCCCGGTTCAGGTGGTCCAGTTCGTCCTCGGTGAGGCTCTCGAGTCCGTACTTCGGAACCAGATCGTCCAGGATCATCCGGTGCAGGTCGTCGATCTTCGTCCACCCGAGCTCGCCGCGACGAACCCGGCCCATCGCCGGCCCGTACCCGCCCCGCCACTCGTCGGCGAACGCGGCCCAGTCCGCCTCCAGGCCCTTGGCCCGCCCCACGGCCTCACCTTCACGGGTGATGCTGGTCCGCCAGTCGACGACGGTCCCGAAGACGTCGAACGTCATCGCGCGCACACCGCGGATTCGTTCACTCAACGCCGGACGCGGCTGCACCGCTGCGAACGCGGCCGTGTGGGTGAACGCCCCGGCCACCAGCGCACCCGATCCGCTCGCCAGAAAATCCCGCCGTCTCATCGTCTGGTGCGTCACTGCCATCGAAGCCCTCCTGCATCCCGACCCGTCCTCAGCGTATCGTTCCGGCACCTGCCGTGTCCACGAAGAACGGCCACGGCGCTTCGGATAGAATCGTGGTCGCTTCGAGATGATGCATCCCCCAGCGGGCCAACGCTCCGTGAGACGGCCGTCACCGCGCAACAGCGATCCCACGGCGCGCCTCGACGCCGGGACGCTGGCTGCGCTGTACGACCGGCACGCCCGCGCGATGTACTCCCTGGCGATGCGGATCACCGGTGAGCCGGCGACGGCGGAAGGCATCGTCCGGGCGGTGTTCGCCGCGGCCTGGTCGGAGGCCGCGCGCCGTCCCGCAAGAACCGCACCGGACGTTCACCGGCTGCTCTCGACCGTCCGTGTCGGCGCCATCAAGGCGGTGCGCGCGGGCGGCGACGCGGCGGCCCCGGTCGTGGAAACGGCCGGAGACGACGCTGCGGCCGGCCCGCAGGCGCGGGACATCGCGACGCTGTACCCTCCCGACCCCGCTCAGAATCAGGTTGCCGACGCGAGCAGCGCCGAGGACGCTCCCCGACTGCGGGCGGATTTCCGCCGACTGCCTCCGCTGGAGCGGCTCGCCATCGAGCTGGCGTACTTCGAGGGCCTGACCCTCTCCCAGATCGCAGCTCGGCTCGAGCAGACCCCGGCGGCAGCCAATGCACGCATCCGAAACGGCCTGCAACGTCTCGCGGGCAGCCCGGGTCCTCGGCGCACGAGCGAGCCGCGGCATGACATCCCGCCGAGCCGCGACCTGGCATGCCTCTATGCGCTGGGGGCGCTCAATGCGAGCGAGCGGGCGGCGTTCGACGCCCATCTCGAGATGCACCGTGAATCCGTGGACGAGGTGCTTTCCCTGCTGCCCGTCACGCGACGCCTGGCATGGACGACGACACCGCACGAGTTGCCGTTCGGACTGCGTGACCGGGTCATCGAGAGCGTGACCGGCGCGCCGCTTCCGCATCGAGCGGCGGAGGATACCTCCGAATCGCCCTCGGCGGACGATGGCGCCGACGCCGAGCCGGAAACACTGCACGGTCCGGTACCCGTGGACGACCGCGCCGGCGCCGAACCGGAACCATTGCACGGTCCGGTACCCGTGGATGATGGCGCCGACGCCGGGCCGGAAACACTGCACGGTCCGGTACCCGTGGACGACCGCGCCGAGTTGGCGGCGGCCAGCGCCGGATCCGCAGTCGGAGACGGCGGCCGGGCACCCGGGCGCGGCCCGGAACCGATGGGCGTCAGCGATGCCGTCGAGCCGCCGGACGCCGGCGACCCCGCCGAGCCGGCCACACCGGGTGACGGCCCGAGCGCCTCGGACGCTGGCGACCGCGTCGCGGGCTACGGACCAGCCGCCCACGGACCTGTCGCCCACACCGGCGAACCGCCCCCCGCTGTCGAGCCGGGAACGGAATCCGCCCCGACTCCGTTCCCGAAGGAGCCGACTTCACCGATGCAGCAGGCGACCCCGTCCAGGCAGGAGAAAACGCCGAGCGGCCAGCCGCCCGCGCCGACCCGGCGGCACAGGGGCGGGCGCTGGGCGTTGGTGTTGGCCGCGGCAAGTCTCGTCGTTGCCGTCGGGTTCGGCGTGATCGCGGCCCGGCAGACCAACCTGGCCACAGCGCTGCAGGAGAACCTGGACGCAGCAAATACCCAGGCCCGCATCGCAGAGCTGGAGACGGCGGCCGCGCAACGGACCTCCGACGAGCTCCGGGCAGGAGCTGACGTCCTGACCGCGGCCGACGTGCAGCCGCTGGATCTGGAAGGCCAGCCGCCAGCTCCCGACGCGCGTGGACGCCTGTACTGGAGTGCGAGCCAGGGCAGCGTGTTCACGACGACCGGGCTGCCGCCGGCGCCTCCGGGACGAGTCTACCAGCTCTGGCTCATCCCCGAGGCGACGCCCCTGCGGGCGGCATTGCTGTCCGTCGACGCCGAAGGTCGGGCGCTGGCCACCGTCACTCCGCCCGAGGACGTCAACGAACCGGTACCCCTGGCGGTCACGCTCGAGCCCGCAGGGGGCTCCGCGACCCCTACCGGAGACGTCTACCTGCTCGGCCAGCCTGACCGGCCCTAGCGCCCCGAACCGGCCCTGGCGCCCGAACCGGCCCTGGCGCCCCGAAACGGCCTGACCGGCCCTGGCGCCCCGAAACGGCCCTGGCGCCCCGAAACGGCCTGACCGGCCCTGGCGCCCCGAAACGGCCCTGGCGCCCCGAAACGGCCTGACCGGCCCTGGCGCCCCGAAACGGCCTGACCGGCCCTGGCGCCCCGAAAACGCCTCGCAGGCTCGGCGTTTCGGCACATCCCCCCGCTCCGTGACCTTGCGCCGCAGCACTTCGCTTCGCTGCGTCTGCGGCGCAAGCTCCTGGCCGACCGCTCCTGCGCTACGGCTGCCGCTCGCCCGCTCCCAGGCTGAGCAGGTTGGCCAGGAGCGCGTACGCGCCGGTCGTGCCCGCCGGAAGCTGCCGCCAGAGACCGAGCCCGACGTAGATCCAGCGTCCGCGACCCGGCTGTGCTTCCACCAGCGCTCCCCGCTTGAGACCGGGGTTGTACTCGAAGGTATCCTCCAGCTCGACCAGGTCGGCGTAGCGCCCGTCGCGCTCGCCCAGGAAGTACAGCCCGCGCTCCTGCACCCATTGTTCCCAGGTGACCGGGCCGATCGGATTGGGCCAGGCGAAGACGGGATGATCGTTGGCGAGGACGCGGATGGGCGCCGCCTCGTCGGTGACCCGGTTGCGGCTGACCCTGGCGGGATACGGGCCGTACTGCGCCTGGTTGAACTCGAACTTGTTGTACTGCACGATGACCGTCCCGCCACTGTCCACGTACTCCAGCAGGCGATCGTTGTTCGCGCGCAGATCCTGGCGCCGCTCGTAGGCCCGTACGCCGGTGACTATCACGTCGAAGCGAGACAGGTCGCCCCACGCCAGGTCGTCGGCGTCGATGAACTCGAGTTGCGCTCCAAGCTGCTCGATCGCCGGGGGCACGGCGTCGCCGACACCCTCGATGTAGCCGACCTTCAGATCCGGAGCGATGGCGACGTCGATGACCTTGAATGTGCCGGTAGCGGGCCGACCGATGTGCCTCCGCTCGATGTGCGGATACTCGATCACCTGGTAGCCGTGGTCGAACCTCTCGCCCGCGTGCTCGACCGCCGCGCCCACGACGTACTCCCCGGCCGCGGCTCCATCCGCCGACACGCTGAAACGCACGGTCCGGGACTCGTCCTCACGCGACAGCCGCACCGGCGCCGCGGCTGGCGTCGCGCTCCATCCCGGAGGCAGATCCAGGACGACGGAGCCCGCCGCCGCATCCGGTCCGGTGTTGGTGACCGTAACGCGAACCTCGCGCGCCGGGCCGGAACGCGCCGGGATGATCGCGATGTCCGGGGTCATGGAGACGGCGAACCGCGGGACGACCTGCAGGTCCATCCGCTTCTCGCCCGTGAATATGTCGTCGACGTAGCGGTAACGGACGGACCTGTCCACGACGACGCCGACCCCGTCCAGCTCGACATCGAAAATCGCCCGGAACGGCGTCGGCCGGAACGGGAGCCCGAACGGCACGTCCGGATCGAACACGTAGCGGTCGGCCCCCTCGACGTGGCTCCAGTGGATGCCGGTCGGCCCGGCGTCGGCCGGAATCCGGGCGTTGCGCTCGCAGACGTACACGCCGGCGGGCCCGAGCGACGCCGCATCGCAGACGGCGTCGCCGTCGAATCCGTACAGGCGGGCCCCGCGGACGACGGCGTCCGCTGCACCGTGATTGGCGGCCCGCAGTTCCACATCGATCCGCTGGCCGGGAGTCACCACACCGTCGTCCGCGAACGCATCGAGCTGCAGCCCGTAGGCCAGCACGGCGGCGCGCTCGAACTGCCGCTCCTTGGTTTCCAGGCGGAAATCGATCTCCCGCCGCGCCTCGGCAGAGAGCTCGAGGTCCGGAAGACTCGCCCGGAGGTCACGCACCGTGCCGAGGCCGGCTGTCACCGGCCCGCGGGCACCGGCCATTCCCCGGGCCTCGAACCCCTCGAGCGCCGCCCGTGCATGATGCGCCAGCTCGGCCAGGGCGTCCTCGAGCGCAGCCGGCGGATTCTCGCCGGCGAAGCGGACGAGGCCTTCGAGGGAGGTGTCCACGCCGTCGAACAAGGAGATGTCTTCCGCCGCCGAGTGCCCCACAATGGTCGTCTCGGCGAGGCGGTAGCGCCCACCGGCCGCACCGGACGGCAGCGCGACGAGTTGCGACATGCCCTGACACTTGTGCATGCCGCGCGCGCGGCTCCCGATCTCCGCGTAGGTGGCGCCGAGCAACGGGTCGTAGCCGGCGAGGTCAATCGTGGTCACCCCCGGGTCGGCCGTCGACCGGAACCGGAATCCCGGCGGGCCGGCTCCCATGCCGAAGGGGAATCCGACCCGGAAGTAGAACTTCCGCGCCTGCCAGGGCGCCAACCCCTCGGCGATCTGCTCGGGGAAACGGTCCGGGTCGGCGGCCGCGCGCCAGGCCTCCTGCGCGAGCACTGCCGACGCCTGGTGATGCTGGCCCCCGCCGCGCCCCCCCGGGGACATGGCGGACACGACATCGGGACGGATGATGCGGATCATCCGGACAAAGTCGCCCAGGATCTCCTCCCGGCCCCAACGCTCGAAGGTCTCCTCGACGCTGAACGAGTACCCGAAGTCGACGGCGCGGCTGAAGTACTGCTCGGCGCCGTCCAGGCGGTGCGCGGCGTGCAGCTCCTCGGTCCGCAGCACCGCCAGGGCATCGAACAGCTCGGCGCCGATCTCGTTCTGGCCGCCGTCGCCGCGCGTCGCCGACAGCAGGACGGTCCGGTGGCCCTTCCCCTTGGACATCAGCGCCAGGAGCGCGTTGTTCTCGTCGTCGGGATGGGCCGTGATCATCATGAAGGCGCCGGTGCTGTTGAGCTGGCGCAGGGCGAATCCGAGCGCCGAGCGCCCCTCGCCGACCGCCAGCGGCTGGGCAGCGGTAACCGCCGCGGAATCGCCGGCGCCGACCAGGATCGCCACGGCAAGCGCGGCTGCTGTTCCATGGGTATGCATGATGCCCTCCAGTATACCGGCCGGTCCGGGGGCGAAGACCCCGCCGGCCGGGCCTGTCTTGTATCGACGGCGGCGCAGCGCGTCACGCTCCGGCGCGAGGTTGCGCCGGGACCGCCGCGCCGTCCCGCAGCGCCGGCGCGTCCCGCTCGAGCACCGCCCGGTAGAAAGCCTCGTAGCGCGGCACGACCTCGTCGGCGCAGAAGCGATCCTGCACGGCCCGCCAGCCGCCGGCTGCCATGCGGCGGTGCAGCGCAGGATCGGTCAGCAGTCGGACGGCGCACTCGGTCATGCCGTCGAGGTCATCGGGGTCGCGGAGGAAGCCGGATTCGCCGTCCGTGATCACTTCGGGGAGTCCGCCCACCCGCGAGGCGACGACCGGAACTTCGCATGCCATGGCCTCGAGCGCTGCGACGCCGAAGCTCTCCTGCGCAGACGGCAACAGGCAGAGGTCGGCAATCGACAGCAGGGGCACGACGAGCTCCTGCTCGCCCAGCGGCTCGACATCGCCGGCCAACCCGAGTTCGCGCGCGCGGCGGCAGGCCATGGACAGCTCGGGACCGTCGCCCACCAGCAGCAGGCGCGCCGGCACCTGCTCGCGAATGCGGCGGAAAAGCTCCACCACCACGCCGGCCCGCTTGACCGGCCTGAAGTTCGAGACGTGAATCACCAGCTTCGTGTCGGCCCCGCCGCTCCGGTAGCGCGTCGCGAGGCCTGCATCGGCGATCCGCCGGTGGTCCCGACAATCCAGAAAGTTGGGAATGACCTCGATTCGCGCGCGCACCGGCAGTTGACGATAGGTGTCGTCCCGCAGGCTGCCGGAAACGGCCGTGACGCCGTCCGACTGGTCGATGGAGAACGCGACCGTCTCCAGGTAGGACGCATCGCTCCCGATCAGCGTGACGTCGGTGCCGTGCAGCGTCGTGATGACGCTCGGGGCGTGGCCGTCCCCGGAGGCGGCCAGGATCTGGCGGGCGAGATAGGCTGCTGTCGCATGCGGTACCGCGTAGTGCGCGTGAATGATGTCGAGCCGTCCCTCGCGGCTCACCTCGACGATCTTGTTGGCCAGCGTCAGCAGGTACTGCGGCTCGCGGAACAGTGGATAGCCGGGGGTCCGGACGGCGTGGAACGCCAGTCCCGCCTGGAAATCACCCAGCCGCACCGGCGGTTCGCTGCTGATGAGCCGAACTTCGTGGCCGCGCCGTGCGAGCCCCTTGGCAAGCTCGGTGGCGACGATGCCGCTGCCGCCGACCGACGCGTAGCAGACGATGCCGATGTTCATGAAGCGCGACCTTACAGTGGGCTGTCCTGCGCCGGTCTCCCGGCCCGACGTCTGAAGGCAGTAGACGATTACCGCAGCCGTAACGTTGCGGTACCGCCGGACGAGCGGCCGGCGGGGCCATTCTACTGCGCAGCGCACGCCGCCCTCGGATCGGGTAATCGGCGTCCCGGACTCCGACGGCCACCGCTCCGGCCGGCGCGATAGACTTGCGCAGTAGGGTTCGGCGCCGGCCGGCACGCGTACTGCAGGGGACCGGGCGGAACAGCACGATGATGAGACGCAGGATCATTCTTGTGACAGGGGCGGCGCTGGCGCTGCTGCTGGCCGCGGTCGGCGTACCGGCGCAGTCGCTGGTCGAGATCGCCAGGCAGGAGAAGACCCGGCGCGCCGCCATCGCGCCCGAGGACCGTTCGCGGGTCTATACGAACGACGATCTGCGCGGCAGCGGCGGACTGACCATCGGGGTTCTTCCGGCGACGCCCGCGCGGGAGGCGGACGCCGGTTCCGGGCGCGCCGGGCACGGGGTCGGCCGGCGCGGCGGGGGGGAGGCCGACGCCGACTCGGATACCGGCGACTTGCTCGACGAGAACGGCTGGCGCGCGCGCATGACGACGGCTCAGGAAGCGCAGGCGCGCACCGAGCTGCTGGCGGCGGCCCTCCAGAACCGGGCGGATGGACTGTGGGCACAGTTCACGGCGCTGGACGACCCCGCCCGGCGCGGGGTCGTGGAGCGACAGCGGACCGATGCGCTGGCCGAGCTCGAGCGCACGCGGGCGGAGGTCGAACGGTTGGGACAGGAAATCCGCGACATCCAGGAGGAGGCGCGCCGGGCCGGCGTGCCGCCGGGCTGGCTGCGCCAGTGACGGCCTGGTCGAAGATCGGCCATGGCCCACGGGCCGGTCGTGCGAGCTGTGGCCGCCATACGCGCTCCGCCGACGGCGGGCCCGCCGGGAGGCCGCCGGACCGGCTCCGGCCGGGTGCAGCGTATGCTCCGCCTATAATCGTCAACCCGGGTTGTCGGACGCCGCGCCGAATCGTCACCGATCCACCGCGGGAGGAGTGCGGAGGCGCGCCGGATCGGCACGTTCACGGGTGACGAACAGCCGCAACGACTTCAGCAAGTCGTACGCGGCGTCCAAGTGACCACCGTTTCGCAGACGCGCGGCAAATCCAGTTCGGCGGCGGACAGAGTGGAGAGTCAGACATGGCCCAGCAGCGACGCTACCGGATCGGCGCGATCCACGCGCTGATGAACGCGATCCCGACCACCCAGACCGCCTTCGACCGCAACTGGTCGGCGGCGGACGTCGCCCATCTGCTCGACGGCTCGCTCTACCTCGACCGCAGCCGCGGCAGCGCCGATGACACCGAACTCGGCGCCCGCATCAGCCGGCTGGTGCAGTACAGCGCGGCGACCGGGGCCGAGGCGATCCTGGTCACCGGCTCGTTCTTCGGCGACATGACGAAGCGGGCGCGCGAGGGCATGGACATCCCGGTGATGACCTCGTTCGACGGCATCGTCGAGCGGGCGTTCGCCCTCGACCGGCCGCTGCACGTGCTGTCGACGGCGCCGGACTCGTCCACGCTGCTCGCGGCCGAGATCGAGGCGGAGACGGCCCGGCGGTCGCATCCGCTGTCGATCACCCGCTCGGCAGTGGCCGGCGCTCTCGACGCGCTGGTCGGCGGCGACCCCGAACGCCACGACGAGCTCGTGCTGGAGGCAGTGCGGGCCATCGACGACGGGACGGCCATCCTGTTCGCGCAGTTCTCGATGGAGCGCATCCTGCCCGCCAGCGCCGCCGCGCACCCGGCGCCGGTGGTGGGACCGGCCACCGAGGGCGTCCTGCGTCTGCGGGAACTGCTGACCGGCCGGTGATGTCGATCCCGGCGCGCCCATGACGGTGGTGACCGTTCCCCACCTACCGCTTGCCCGAGTACTCCAGCATCTGCTGCGTGAAGTCCTGCGGGTAGGAGATGACCACGTCGGTGATGGAGCCGTCGGCGTCGGTGACCGCCTCCAGCTTCGGCATCACGAAGCCGGTGTAGGAAGGCAGGTCGACACGGGCAACGCGCTCGAGGACCTCGTCGCGCAGCGCGGGGTCGAAGCGGATCCCGTAGGTCTCGAACAGTGACCTGGCCGCGTCGTAGTCGCCCTCGGACTTGATCCGCTGCACCTCGGCGAGCAGGGTGGCGACGCCGGCGCGGAACGCCCCGGCGTCGGTCACCACATTGTAGGTCTTCCCGTCGCGCCGACGGACCTCGACCGCGTCCGTGTTCTCGATCAGCCAGTGGACCACCATCTGCCGGTTGCGCATGTGGTCCTGCTCCAACTGGTTGCCCTCGCGGACGCGCCGGAGCTGCAGGATGGCGTTGCGCGCGTAGGCCTCGTACTCCGCGAGGGCGATGTCGGCCTGATCGGCGGCGTCGAAGATGCCGATCTCGACGAGCCTCGGATCGGCGATGAAGTAGAGGGCGATGAGATCGGCGCGGGCCTCCTCGAGCGCGGAGTACTGCTCGCGGAGGAACGGCTGCGCGTTGCCGCCCAGACGTTCGGCGAGCTGGCCGGAGGCGTGACCGATGACCTCGTGCATGTTCGTGGTCATGTCGCCGGCCAGGCTGCCCCACTGCTCCGCCCGGGCGTCCTCCGCCTCGTCCCACGTGAACTCGGAACGATAGGCCGGCGGCGCCGAGCGGTCGTAGGCCTCGATGACGTTCGACAGCGAGATCGACTTGCTGCCGTACTGCTCGCGGACAGTCTGGTCGTTCGGCAGGTTGATGCCGATCGGGGTGACCGGACCGGCGTCGCCGATCTCGATCACGACGTCGATGGCGTTGGCGGTGATGCCGCGCACGCCGGCCTTGCGGTAGCGCGGATCCCACGGCATGCGATCCTCGAACCACTGGGCGTGCTCGGCCAGGGTGCGGATCGCCTCGGTCTTCTCGCGGTTGACGTAGTAGACCAGCGCCTCCCACGCGCCCTTGGCGCCCCGCGCGTCCATGTAGACCTCGGTGAAGCCGTTGATGGTGTCGACCGGCGACGCCTGATCGGCCACCCAGGCGATGTCGTAGGCGCGCCGGTCCAGCGGCTCGCCGGTGCGGTACCAGGTGATCAGCGCCCGCAGCGCTTCGGCCATCGGTTCGGTCGCGAAGGGGACCGCCGCGTCCAGGTGCCGGACGACCTCGGTGAGCTCCTTCGCGTAGCGTCCCCCGCCGTCGATCCGGTAGACCTCCTCCACGAGCCGGCCGGCGCGCCTGACCAGCCGTGAGTTCAGCGGGTACTGCTCGTCGAATCCTTCGAGATCGGTCATCGAGACGCCCGCATACAGGTTGTTCGCACTCGACAGCAGCATGTCGTCGCCGGGGGCCGGCGTCTTGTTCGTCAGGATCGGATCGACGGTCGCGTCGAAGAACAGCGGCTCCAGGCGGTCCAGCAACGCGTCCAGACTCTCGCCCTCACGGGTCGGGAAGCCGGCGCCGGCCGCCGCCGCCGCGTGCGCCGCCGCGCGGAACGCCGCGGGCGTCACATCGAGCACGAACTTGCGGGCGGTGAGGTTGTTGTAGGGTCCCGTGTTGATCCAGAACAGCTTGGCGTAGCGGTGGATCGCCTCGAGCGTGTCCACATCGACGCCGTCGGCGTGCGTGAGAATCTCCTCGAAGGTCTCCCGCATGTCCAGGTTGTGGGCGTAGCGCTGGTCATAGAAGATGTCGCGTCCGGCGAGCGCCGCGTTGTACAGGTGCCAGATGAGGACCTTCTCGCGCAGCTCCAGCCCCTCGAAGCCGTCGGCGTAGATCTGGCCGATGGCCGCGTCGTCGATGCGTTCGAGCAGGTACGGACGCTCGGCCTCCTGCCCGGCCTCCGCGAACGGCGCCTCGTGCGGCTCCGCGAGCGCCGGGGATGCAACGCCGGCCACCGCGAGGATTGTCGTGAGCCCTGCCAACGACGAGGAGATCGATTGTCGAAGCGTCATTTCCCATCCTCCACCCGAACCGATCCGGGGCCGGTGCGGGTACACCCGGCCCGATCATGGCGTTCGCTGACAGCCTGTACGACGCCTGCGACACCCGGTCCGACCTCTCGCCGCGGCGCCCGACGGGGATGACTCCACCGGCCGGCGCGGTGTGCTCCTCCCGAGCGGTCCGGGGCGATCGGGTCGCGCCGGCCGTCATTGTATAGTGGGTTGCCGCCGTTGCCGTCCGGTAATCCCGGCGCCGACCCGCATGGCGCGGTCCGAAGAAGGTGAACCATGAGTCGCGCACGTTCGTCGCTCCGCGTTACCCTTTTCGTCCTGGCGACGGCCGCGTGGCTCGCCATTCCGCCGGCGCCGGCCGACGCGCAACAGCGCGCGCTGACCGTCGCCGACATCTACGATCCGGCCCGGCGCGTCAACTTCGACGGCAATGCGCCGGTCGGTCTGACGTGGCTCGACGACCGGCACTATGTCGAACGGCGGTTCTTCGGTGACACGTCCACCAGTCCGCTGGTCCGGGTGGACGCTCTGACGGGCGAACGCGCCGCGCTCTACGATGCCGCGCGGTTCGAGGCGGCGGTCGCCGCCCTGCCGGGGCTCGGCGCCGACGACGCCCGGCGCATCGCCCGGCGGGCCGGCCACGTGGCGAACCGGGGACGGACGGCCCTTGTCTTCGATTTCGCCGACGACCTGTACCACTACGACATCGGCGCGGAGCGGGCCCGGCGCCTGACCGCGACGCCGGAGGCCGAGACCGAGGTGTCGTTCAGCCCCGACGGCCGGCTCGTCGCATTCGTGCGCGGCGGCGACCTGCTGGTCGTCGACGTCGAGCACGGGCGCGAGCACGCGCTGACCACCGACGGCGGCGGCCGGATCCGCAACGGGCAGCTCGACTGGGTGTACCAGGAGGAGATCTACGGCCGCGGCAACTTCCGCGGCTACTGGTGGAGCCCGGACTCGTCCCGCATCGCCTACCTGCAGCTCGACGACCGGGCGGTGCCGACCTTCACCGTGCTCGACCACATCCCCTACCACCCCGAGGTCGAGCACTGGGAGTACCCGAAGGCCGGCGACACGAATCCGGTGGTGCAGCTCGGCGTCGTGCGCGCGGCCGGCGGTCCGACCACGTGGGCCGACCTCTCCGGCCACCGGCCGTCGGACCCGCTCGTCGTCAACGTGGACTGGACGCCGGACAGCGCCCATGTCGTCTTTCAGGTGCAGGACCGCGAGCAGACTTGGCTGGATCTGCTGCTCGCCGACCCCGACAGCGGATCCGTGGAGAAGGTCCTGCGCGAGACGACCGAGGCCTGGGTCAACGTCAACGGCCCGCCGATCTGGCTGGATGACGGCACGTTCCTCTGGCTGAGCGAACGCTCCGGATGGAAGCACCTGTACCACGTCGACCGATCCGGCGCCGTGAAGCGCGCCGTGACCAGCGGCGCATGGGAGGTGCGCAGCGTCCACGGCGTCGACGAGGCGGCCGGCGTGGTCTATTTCTCCGGCACCGAACGCAGCCCCATCGGCTTGGACGTCTACCGCGTGGGCCTCGACGGCTCCGGGCTGCAGCGGGTTTCGGACGCGCCGGGCACGCACGGGGCGACGTTCAACCCGGGTCTGACGCACTACATCGACCGCTGGAGCGACATCTCCACGCCGCCCCAGGTGCGCGTGCACGCGGCGGACGGGTCGGTGGCGCGCGTGGTGGCGGCCGGCGAGGTGCGCGCACTCGGTGACTACGACCTGCCGGCGCCCGAGTTCCTGCAGGTCGCCAACCGCGACGGGTTCCGGATGGAAGCGCTGCTGATCAGACCGCCCGGCTTCGATCCGTCGCGCCGGTATCCCGTCTACCAGCACATCTACGGCGGTCCCCACGTGCAGCGGGTCCGCAACGCCTGGAGCCGTGAGACGCTCTGGTGGCAGCTCCTCGCCCAGCGCGGCATCGTCGTGTGGGTGCTCGACAACAGCACGGCCAGCGGCAAGGGCGCCGTTTCCACGTGGCCGGTCTACCAGCGATTCGGGGAGCTGGAGCTGCGGGATCAGGAGGACGGCATCGAGTGGCTCGTCGGCCAGGGGTACGTGGACGCCGACCGCATCGGGATCGAGGGCTGGAGCTACGGCGGCTTCATGGTCAGCTACGCGCTGACCCACAGCCGGCGCTGGTCGATGGGCATCGCCGGCGGCTCGGTGACCGACTGGCGCGACTACGACACCATCTATACCGAGCGCTACATGCGGATGCCGCAGCACAACCCGGACGGCTACCGCCGCAGTTCGCCGCGCTTCGACGCCGCCGACCTGCACGGCGCGCTGCTGCTCGTCCACGGCTCGATGGACGAAAACGTCCACATGCAGAACACGCTGCAGTTCGCCCTCGAGCTCCAGAAGGCCGGCCAGCCGTTCGACATGATGATCTATCCGCAGTCGCGGCACCGGCTCGGCGGTCCCGACCTCGAGCTGCACCGGCGCGAGAAGATGCTGGCGTTCGTGCAGGAGCACCTGCGGCCGCAGGACACCGCTGCGGCGCAGTAGTTCGCGACCCCGGCGGTGCTGAACGTCAAGCGTCCCGGTGGACCGTGGCGGGCGAGAAGGCGGGCAGGCAGACGGCGACGTACTCGGCTCCGCCGGGCTCCGGACTGCTGTAGCGCACCCACTCGCCGGGCGCCGCCACCACGGCCTGGCCCGCCGCCACGTCGAGATGACCGCCCTCGTGCTCGACGCGGAGCAGCCCGCGGAGCACGACGGTGATCTCCTCGAACTCGGGCCGCTGCCCCGGCTCCTCCCAGCCCTCCGGCGACACCATGCGGGCGACGCTCACCTGCCGGTGGCCGGAGTTGACGCGGCCGGCGTACTCCTGGATCTGCTTGGGTTTCGTGCCCGCGGCTTCCACGATGGCCGGGCGTTCGATGAGGGTCGGCATCCTGCCTGCACTCCCGCTCGATAGTCGAAGAAGAGCCGTTCAGTGACGGACGCATCGACGCGACGGGCTGCACGGCGCCATGCGACGCGGCCGCCGCCCGGTTCGTCGGCGGCGCCGACGGCCGCGGGCCGGAACCCTAACGCAAATGCCTGCCGCCATCGACCCGGACCGTCTCCCCGGTGACGAAATCCGACTGCAGCAATCCCACGACCGCGGTAGCGATCTCGTCCGCGCCGCCCCAGCGCCCTACCGGCGTCTCCCGCGCCACGGCGTCGCGCTCCGGCGCATCAATGTCCGTCGGCGGCAGGATCGGCCCGGGTGCGATGGCGTTCACCAGAATCCCGTCGCCGGACAGTTCCAGCGCCAGCGCCTCGGTCAGTCCCATCACCGCGCGCTTGGCGACGTAGTAGGGCGCATAGCCCGCGTACCGCGGGCGTCCGCTCGCCGCGGTCCAGTCGCTGAAGAGAACGATGCGCCCGCCGCCCGCCGCGCGCAGATGCGGGACCGCCGCGCGCGCGAGCCGCCACGCCGCGACCAGATCCACGTCGAGTGGCCGCCGCCAGTTGTCGTCCGTGAGCGCATCGAAGGGAACGCGCTGGTAGACCGAGGCCATGTGGATCAGGATGTCGAGGCGACCGAACCGCGCGGCGGCGCCGGCGACCAGACGTTCGACCGCCGCCTGGTCGGCGAGCTCGGCCTGCGCGACGACCGCCTCCCGGCCCGCTTCGCGCACGCGCTCCGCCGTCTTTTCGGCCGCCGACCTGGACCGGTTGTACGACAGGACGACGTCCACATCATGCGCCGCGAGGCGGGCCGCCACCACGCTCCCGATCCGCGTGCCGCCGGTTACGAGCGCGACCTTGCCGGTGAGTTCCATGCGACCCCGACGGGCGCGCCGAAACACCGCGCTGGCGTGGCGTTTCGGCCCATCGCCCCTGCTCCATGACCCTGCGCCTCAGCACTTCGCTTGGCTGCGCTCTGCGGCGCAGGCTCCCAGCCTTCAGTCGCCGGAAGCGGACGGCGGTTTCGTCGGTTCCGTCTGCGCCTCCTCGGCCGGTGGCGTATGCGGCGGTCGTACGGCGTCCGGCCGCAGGATCTCGTCGAGCAGAAACACGTCGGTCAGCAGCGCGCGGAGGTGGATCATCCCGTTGAGATTGTCCACCATCTGCGAGGTGATCCCCGGTTGCGCGAGGACGAGCTGCACCGCAGCGAGGCCCGCCGCAGAATCGCGCCGCATGACGTCGATGAACGCCCGATACCGTTCCTCATGCTCGGCGCCGCGCTCTTCCGCCAGCGCCACGAACGCATCGGGAAGCTGCACCAGGGTCGCCGCCATCTTCTCCAGCCGCTCGCGCACCACTCTGTCGTTCGACACCGCCATCCGGGCATTGACCCCCTTGGCAGCGTAGGCGAGGCAGAACTCGTACGTTTCCTCGACGACGTCGACATGTGACTGCAACGCTTCGGTCGCGGACTGCGACATTACTGAACCACCCTCATACCTCTGCGCGCCAGCGCAAGGCGCTCGTACACGAAAGGAGCGACGCCAAGCCTCGTGGCCCAGCGCCGCTCCATGAATGCAACTCTACGCGACGGCGCTAACCCTTCGATGCAGATTCCTTGGACACCACCCAGCGTTCCGGGTCGTGATGCGCCAGATAGTGGTCGCGGTCCACGGATCCGAAGAGCATCGACTTCGTCAGCCAGAACTTGTCCGGCCGGATCGCGAAGTAGATGTGGGTCAGCGTCAACATCACGAAGAGCACGGCCCCGAGACCGTGGAGCGTGTACATCAACCCCCAGGTCTCCTCGGCCAACAGGTACGCGTTGCGCGGCACCAGCACGTTCTCGATACGGAACATCATGACGAGCCCGGTACCGATCACGGCCAGTCCAGCCAGCATCACGGCGGTGTGGTACAGCTTGTGATCCAGCGGGTACTTCCCGTGCTTCTTGATCTCGCCGGCTTCCTGCCCCATCTGACGTTTCACACGCTGCACGGCCTCGTCCATGTCATCCGGCAGTATCCAGATTGACCAGAAGTCGAGGTAGAAAGTCGCGTGCACGATATGGTACAGAATCGAAATCGTCAGCACGATGCCGGCGATCCAGTGGATGGTGACCCATGCGAACTGGATGCCGATGATCGGAAAGAACCCGGTCACCAGCAGCACCAGCATCGCCGCCGCCATCACCCAATGGAAGATGCGCGCCCACAGTGTATGCCGCTCGATTGTGTCGGGGACACCGCCCCCCGCAGCTTCTTCCTGACCGCCGTTCGCCCTCGCCAGCTTCGGCAGCCAGACGGCTGCGTAGACGACGTGGAAAACGATGAAGGCGATGCCGGCCCAGAAGAACAGGTAGAGAAGATCCCAGGAGACCCTGATCAGGGTCTCCTGCCCCCATGGATTGGTTCCCCACTGAAACAGTTCCATCTACGCCTCGGCACCTTGAACGGACCGCTTCACGAGGTTGCGCAGCAACGTCACCTTGTAGGCGTTGTGCCGCAACGGCCGGACGCCATTGATGGCGATCTCTCCAGCCTCCATCGCAACCGCCGCACTGACCTGCCGCCCCCGGACTGCATCCTCGGCCGCGAGAAACCGCACCGGATAGGGCGCCACGCCGTTGGCCACGATGCGAATGTCCTCGACCACGCCGTTGTTGATCTTCGCCGCCGACGCCACATTGGCGAGCGGAAAGTCCCAGACGGCCCGATCCCGGGCCTTCTCGAAGTAGAAGCGCGTGTTGGCGAAAGTCCACGGAATCCGGATCGACGTGAGAATGTCGCCCGGCTGCAGCGCCGTCATGCGCATGATGTCGACCGCGGGACCGATGAAGAAGTCCTGGGCCGGAATCACCCGCTCGCCGGTGCTGTTGCGGACGACCATCTCGGCGTCGAGGGCCACGAGAACCGGAGCCGTGTCCGACGGATTGACGGCCACGCACCGGCTGGCGCCGAGGATGGCGTGCTCGCGGTTCATCGCGGTCGGCGTATCCGCATAGCAGATGTTCCCGCCGGCGCGGTAACAGCTCCAGCCGTCCCGGTAGTACCAGCACCGCGTATCCTGACCGACGTTACCGCCGAGGGTGCCCTGGTTCTGAATCTGCGGCGACGCGGCCTGCGTCGCGGCGTCGGCGAGCATGCTGAACTGTTCCGACACCTCGGAGTGCCGGATCACGTCGCGCAGCGTCGCCATCGCGCCGATGTCGAGACCGCCGCCCAGAGAGCGGATCTCACTCAGCTCCGAGATCCCACCCAGGTCGACGACTGCGGCGGGCTTCTTGACGCGGTCCTTCAGCCAGTCCCAGGTGTCCAGCCCACCCGCGAGCACCCAGGCATCGGCGCCGTACTGATCGAGCACTCCCAGCGCCTCTTCCGTGCTGGCAGGCTGGAAGAGCTGAAATGCCGGCATCTTGTCGCGAATCACGGCCATTGTTTCTTCTCCCTCTACCTTCCCAGTGTGGCGCTAGACGTGCGTCGACAGCTTGTTGTGAGCCTCGTCGAGCTCGGGGTTGAGCATCGTCAGGATCATGTCGCCCATGATCGGCGAGCGGTTGAAGTCGACGTTGCCGCCGAGCGCGTCGGAAATGGCGTTGAGCACGGCCCCCGCGCCGGCGCCGACCGGCGCCTCACCGATGCCCTTGCAACCGACAGGATTGAAGGGATCGGGCAGTTCTGCGGCGCTCCACGCCATCTCCGCATCGTGCGGCGCGTCGAGAATCGTCGGCGGCCGGTTCGAGTAGAACCGCTTGGCCACGTGCAGCCCCCACTGCGGGTCCATGACCCACTTCTGGCCGAGGGCGACGCCGAAGCCCTGGATGCCGCCGCCGTGCACCTGACCAGCGAAGTTCTGCGGGTGCAGGATCGTCCCGGCGTCGGACGCCACCTTGTAGTCCTTCAGCACGACCGCGCCGGTCTCGGTGTCCACCTCGACCTCGGCGAAGCCGATGCAGAACGACATGTTCCGGCCGCCGGTCTCGAAGTTGTCCTTGATGGCGACCACGAGACCCCGACCGGCCAGCGCCGTCGCCGACCGCGTCGTCATCTCGTTGATGTCCTCGGGCAACTCCGACCCGTCGTAGATGCCGCCGAGCTGGATGGCGCGCTCGGCCGCCTGACCGAATGTCATCGCCTGACCCCGGTTGCCGCGACGGAAGACACGACCGTCCGCCACGTCGAAGCTGTCCGGCGACCCGCCGAAACGATCCGCCGCGATCTCCTGCAGGCGCTTCTTTGCCTCCAGGCCGGCCGCCCAGTTCGAACGGGTGTGGGCGTGGGTCGTCATGCTGCCGCCCTGGATCGCGCTCCACGGCAGGTGCTTGCTGGTGTCGCCCCAGACGACCTCCGCCTGCTCCCACGGCGTATCCAGCGCTTCCATCGCCGCGCGGGACGTGTCGGAGAACGACTCGGTGCCGAGGTTGCCCACGCCGGTGTGAATCTCGACCATGCTGTCCGGTCGAATCACCAGCAGACCGTCGATACCCGACGTGCCGGCGGAGTAGGAGCTGATTGCGACGCCGACGCCGGTCACCCTGGTGCCGTTGCGCTGGCCGCTGCGGGCCTTCATGCCCTCCCAGCCGAACTCCTCGCGTGCCTTGTCGATGGCCTCCTTCGGGAAGGCGCTCGACACGTTGCCCTGCTGCCCCTGCCGCGGACGGCCGAACAGCGCCTGGCCCTGCGGCGCGTTGGTGTGGATGATGTCGAGCCGGTCGACGCCGAGCTGCCGCGCCGCCTTGTCGACGATCGGCGCGAACATCGCCACGGCCTGCACTCCGCCCGGCGCCCGCTGCGCGCCGCGCGGCGGCGTGTTGGTGTAGACGGTCACGCCACGCACCCGCATGTGCTCCGGCTGGTACATCAGCGACGCCTGGTCGGCGCACGACATGTAGTCGCCGGACCGTCCGTAGGGGCCGCCGTCCTGCACCATCGTGAGGTCGATGGCCACGACGCGGCCGTCGCTCTTGAACCCGAACTTCGCGCGGGCCTGGATGCCCGGCCGGGCGCGCCCGAAGAAGTTCTCCTCCTGCCGGGTGACGCGCATCATGACCGGCCGGCCGGCCTTGCGCGAGAGCAGCGCCGGAATGCGCGCCTGGATCGACGCCGAGATCTTGCTGCCGAACCCGCCGCCGCAGTACTCGCCGATGAGCACGAGGTCGGTCGGATCGATGCCGATCCAGCGCGCCATGCCGCCCTCGGTGCGGGCCGTGCTCTGCGTCGAGCAGTGCATGTAGCACTTGCCGTTCTGCCAGTAGGCCATCGCGGTCCGCGTCTCGAGCGGCTGATGCGACAGCGACGCGGAGAACACGGACTCGTCCAGAATGAGGTCGGCCTCGGCGAAGCCGGCCTCGACATCGCCGACCTGCCACTCGTCGGTGACCTCGCCGCCCGTCGGCATGACGCCGCGGTCGAACTCGCTCCAGTCGACGTTGTTCCACTTGATCGTCGACAGGTCGCGCCCCGCCATCGTATTGCCGTCGAGCCGTGCGTTCGGCCCGCCCGCACGCAGGCTGTCCATCGGGTCGAGCACGAAGGGCAGCGGCTCGAAGTCGATCTGTACCGCCTCGACCGCCTCGGCCGCGGTCTCCTCGTCCACCGCCGCGATGGCGAGAATCGGCTCGCCCTCGTACAGCGGCTCGTTGGTCAGACCCGCCTCCTGCGGCGCCTCGGCCTCGGGCAGATCATCGGCGGTCAGAATCGCCTCGACGCCGTCCATCGCCAGCGCGGCGCTGGTGTCCAGGCGACGAACGCGCGCGTGCGGCATCGGGCTGACGAGCAGCTTGGTGAAGAGCATGCCCTCGGCGCGAAAGTCCTCGGCGTACTTCGCACGCCCCGTGACCTTGGCGATGATGTCGGGCGTCGTGTAGTCCTTGCCGATCAGCTTGTAGTCAGCCATCGTCAGCTCCTCATCCCGTTACGCGTATACTCGCACGCCTTCTCGGCGACGTTGAGGATCTTGTTGTAGTCGATGCACCGGCAGATGTTGCCGGCGAGATGATGCGCGCACTCGCCCCGGGTCGCATCGGGCTTCTCGTTGGTCAACGCGACCATGTTCATGACGAAGCCGGGCATGCAGAAGGCGCACTGGAAGCCCTGCAGATCGACCACCGCCTGCTGGACCGGATGCAGCGTGCCGTCCGCGCCTTCGAGACCCTCGATGGTCTGAACCTCGCGACCGCGGACCTGGTGGGTCAGGGTGGAGCATGAGTACTGCGGAACCCCGTCCACGAGAACCGTGCACGCGCCGCACTCGGCGCGGTCGCAGCCGATCTTCGTGCCGGTCAGACCCAGCTTGTACCGCAGGGTCATGGCCAGGGTCTCCTGCGGCATGACCTCCACGCGGCGCTGCTGACCGTTGACGTTCAATGTCACCAGCCGCTCCACAGCGCCCGGCGCCTGCGCAAGGGCCACTCCGCGACCGCTGCTCAGTGCGCAGTGAACGTAGCTCGACGCCGATACACTGGCGCCGGTGGCGATCACTCCCTTGATGAAGCCCCGCCGAGTAACGCCCTGCTGCTCTGTGGTTGTCTGCACTTGCGTGTGCGCCACGTCTCCCATGAGACGACCTCCTCGTAGCGCGCCGCTGCGCGCCGGGAATCAGAGGAAACAAATACCCCTTCCAGAGAGAGGAAGCTTACCACCGGAATCCTCGGATGCCAAGCCCCGATCACGACTTTCTGCACGGTGCCAGGATCGGCTGCAAGTGCTTCCATCTTCGGGGTTTGTACGACGGACCGCGCTGGTCTTCAAATGAGATTGAGTCGCAGTTTTGGTGACAGATGAGATCATGGACCGATCATCCCGTGGGCGCGACCGAACCAGTAGCTCAGCAGGTAGTCGAGACCGTTCGTCTCGAACGGTGCCATTGCGAAACGGTCGCCGCCGGTCCGGTACGGATTGTGGACGAGGAAGCTCCAGGTCCGGCCACGCTGCGCTATCGGCAGCGGCCCGTCGCCGGCGCGGGGAACGACCGGATCGGCCGTGAACGAGAACCCGAAGCGGCGCCCGTAGGCCGCGATGGTGTCGGCGTTCCACTTCATGTCGAGAGGCACATGGCGCAGCGTGTCGAGCGCAGCCGGGTCGTACGACCGGTCGCCGGTCCAGTGCCGGTGGAGGAACGTCGCCAGCGGGTTCGCCTCGACGTCGATGCCGGGGTGGACGCCGCCGTGGAACCAGCGCTGCGCCGCCCGTTCGTAGTGCGCACGCACGGCGGCATCGGCCTCGAGCTCCAGCAGCGGATACAGGGCGAGGGCGATCAGCACGTCGTCGGAGTGGTTCGCCTCGCGGGGCGGCCGGTCGAGACGCGCCCCCTCGCCGATGCGGGCGTAGCCCATCCGCAGCAGCCGCGCGTACTCGCGGTCGAACCGCGGCAGGCCGGTCAGCGCCTGCGCCACCTTGACCATCTGCAGCATCAGGAGCGCATTCATCGGCTCTTCATCCGCGACGTATTCCGGGTCGTAGCGACCCCAGCGGGTCGGCTGGCCGTCGTAGCCGACGATCCGCAGGCCGTCGGCGACAATCGCGTCCACGACCTCGGAGACGACCTCCCCGATCGCCCGTCGCTCGCCGGCGTCGGCGAGCCCGATTCCGTACACGAAGAGACCGAACATCATCGCGTCGACCTGATCGGAACTGACGTTGCCGCGCCAGCGGCGGCTGCCGTCCGCACTCGACCACCATCTCCCGTCATCGAACCACGGCTCGTCGACCGGCGCCGATGCGCGCGCCAGCAGCCCGCGGCGACCCGTCACCGCCACCAGATGCCGCAGTGCCCCGCTGGCCGCCCGCGCCCGGCGCGCCGCCTCCGGATCGCCGGTAGCGAGGTGACGCCACGTCTGGGCCGCGCAGTACAGGCCGGTCATGTAGGCCGTATCCGACATGTTGTAGGTGACGTAGGGACGCTGTGGCGTGGGCAGCCGCCGCCGGACCCGCACCTGCCCGTCGGCCGCGAGGAAGCGCTCGGCGAGGTCGACGTCGAACAGCCGCGCCTTGGCGGCCAGGGACAGGTCGTCGCTCGCGTGCAGGCAGACCGCGGCGGTGCAGACGGCGGCGGCGGCGACACTCAGTCCTGCGGCCAGCGGCCGCCTGGCCGCGCGGGTCCCCGCGCGCGCCCGGCAGGGGGTGGACATCATCGCGGGCCGCGAGCGTCGAACAGTGGTTCGGCGACGGTCATCCCGGCGCGGTGGGCCTCCATCGCGGCCAGCAGCTCGGCGACGACGTCGGGACGCTCGGCCGCCAGGTCGTGGCGCTCGCCGGGGTCCTCGCCGAGATGGAACAGCAGCGGCGGGTCGTGTTCGGTGCGCTCGCCGCCGAGCCCGTAGCGGCCCTCGGTCACCAGGTGCGCCTTGTACGGCCCCCGGCGGTACGCGTAGAGCTCGCCCATGCGGTAGAACGCCATCCAGTCGCGCGGGCTCGGCCCCGTTCCGAGCAGCGCCGGCGACAGATCGACCCCGTCCAGCGGCCGGTCGTCCGGCGCCCTTCCCCCCGCCAGCGGCAGGATCGTCGTCATCAGGTCCGTGGTCGCGCCAATCTCCTGGACGACGCCGGGTTCGATGGTCTCCGGCCACCAGAAGATGCCCGGCACGCGCATCCCGCCCTCCCAGGTCGTGCCCTTGCCCTGGCGGAGCAGGCCGGCGCTGCCGCCGTGCTGGCGGTAGGACAGCCACGGCCCGTTGTCGCTGGAGAAGATCTCACCAGCGTGCGCCCGGCCAGCCTTTCCTCGCGCAGCGTGTCCAGGATGCGGCTCCTCGCGCAGCGTGTCCAGGATGCGGCCGACGCTCCAGTCGATCTCCTCGATGACGTCGCCGTAGCGGCCGGCGGCGCTGCGGCCCGCGAACGCCGCGGAGCGGAAGAGCGGAACGTGCGGCATGGTGTGCGGCACATAGAGGAAGAACGGCTCATCCCGGTGCTGCCGGATGAACTGCACCGCCTCCTCGGTGTAGCGCCGGGTGATCGTCGTCTGGTCGGCCGGCCGCTCCAGCTCCTCCTCGTTGCGCATCAGCGGCACCCGCCAGTAGTCGATGGCCGGGTCGAAGATCGCCGCGCGCGCCTCCGGACCCGGCGGCGTCTGCCGGTCCATGTCGTTCGAGTACGGGATCCCGAACCACGAATCGAAGCCGTGGCGCAGCGGACGGTGCTCCGGCCGGTGGCCGAGGTGCCACTTCCCGACGATGCCGGTCGCGTAGCCGAGCGCCTTGAGCGCTTCGGCCAACGTGATCTCGGCGTCCGGGAGTCCGTGATGCGAGTCCGGGAAGAACACGCCCTGGCGGCGTCCGAACATCCCGCTCCGCAGGTGGATGCGCCCGGTCAGCAGCGCCGCCCGGCTCGGGGAGCAGACCGGCGCCTGCGAGTAGAAGCTGGTCCAGCGCTTGCCCTCGGCCGCCATGCGGTCCAGATGCGGCGTCCGGATCGTCGGGTGACCGTAGGCGCCGAGGTCTCCGTAGCCGAGGTCGTCCGCGAAGATGATGACGAAGTTGGGCGGCCCGCTCTGCGCCGGCAGCGGATGCAGTGCGTCGACCGCGCCTGCCGCGAGGACCGCGAGCAGTACGAACCCCGCCGTCCGCAACACCGCCCGGGCGGCGTTCGCCGACCTCCCGGGCCGGTGCGCATCGTCGGGCCGCCGCGCCGTCGCGCCGGACTGCCGGTCGGTGGCTGACATGGCTTCCTCAATCTTCCGCATCTTCCGCCGTGGCGATCCGGATCGGACAGCGCCTCGGAGTCGCGGCGTCGGCCGCGGCGGTCGTCGGCCAGCGATCATACCGCCATACCGCCCGGTCACCCCGGATGACACGCGCTGCGTCCGGCGCCCGGCATGGCGCGCCCGGTCTGCCGACGGCGCCGACGTGAGCTTGCGGGTGGGCAAAGGCCGACACCGCGTGCCGCTCGGAGCACCGAAATCTGCCGGGGGTGGAACATGCAGCGCGTTCATACGTATGATTGAAACAGGCGTTTGAGCGCAGGAGACTCCGACGGATGGCAATCGACACCCGGGATCGGATCCTCGACGTCGCGGAGCGGATGTTCGGCGAGCGCGGGTTCCCGGCGACCTCGCTGCGCGACATCACGGCCGAGGCCGGGGTCAATGTCGCGTCCGTGAACTACCACTTCGGTTCGAAAGAGGCGCTGCTGGCCGAGGTCCTCGAACGCCGCCTCAAGCCGATCAACGAGCGCCGGATGGAGCTGCTCGACGCGGTCGAGGCGCGGGCGGGGGGGGACCCGCCGGAGCTCGACGCGGTCGTGCGGGCGTTTCTGTCGCCTCCGTTCCACAGCCAGCGCGTGTGGGGCGACAAGGGCAGGGCTTTCCTGCGCCTGGTGGGACGGATCCACAGCGAGACGAACGAGGAGTTCCGGGCGACCTTCGTCAAGCAGTTCGACGCCGTGTTCCAGCGGTTCACGGCGGCGCTGCGCCGCGCGTTGCCGACGCTCGACGAGGCGGACCTGAGCTGGCGAATGGCGTTCATGATCGGGTCGATGGCGTTCACGATGTCCTGGGGAGCGACGCTGGCGTCGCGCGACCCCGGCGCGGCGCGCAGTCCGGAGGATGTGCTCGAGTCGCTCGTGCTGTACGCCGCGGCCGGCATGGCGGCGCCTGTGCCGGTGGGCGTGGCGGCCGGCCCGGCAGCGCATTGAGGGAGGTCGGCTCCGCGGTGTGCTGGAGATCGATGTGCAGGTGTTGAACAGGACTTCGTGGAGAGTTCACCGGGCGGCCGGCCCGGCAGCAATGAACCCGACTCGGCACGGCGACACCGGGCGCGGCGGCGCGCCCGGTCGGACCGGCGGGAGCGTTACGACCATGAGTCTCCCAGCAGCGGGATTGCGGGGCGCACCCGCCGCAACGGCCGCAGTGCCGTACGCGGGCGGCCTGTCCACGATCGGCGAGCGGACGCGCCGGATCGTGGGTGTCGCAGTGGTCATGGCGCTGGGCGCGGGATGCGCCACCGCGCCGCCGGTGACGGCTCCGGACCTCCAGGTTCCGGTACCGGAGACGTGGACGGCCGGCGGGACGGCGGCGGGCGAGCTCGGCCCGGACTGGTGGATGGACTTCGATGACGCCGGGCTGTCGGCCGCCATCGAGACGGTGCTGGCGCAGAACCTGGACCTGCGGGCCGCCGCCGCGCGCCTCGAACAGGCCGCAGCCGACGCGCGGGTGGCGTCGGGCGCTCTGCGGCCGTCCATCGACGCGTCGTACAACGGCAGCCGCCGCAGGCAGAACTTCGTCGGCTTCCCGATACCGGGCGCGGAGGACCGTGTGCTGAGCACGGTTTTCGCCAGCCAGGGCCTCTCGCTGGCGACGACCTGGGAGGTCGACCTCTGGGGCCGCCTGCGGGCCGGGGAACAGGCCGCCCTGGCCGACCTGCAGCGCTCCGCCGCGGACCTGCGGGGCGCGCAGTTGTCGATGGCCGGACAGACCGCCAGGGCCTGGTTCGCCATCGCCGAGGCGCAGCAGCAGGTGCTGCTGTCGGAGGCGACCGTGGCCAGCTTCGGCGAGTCGGCCGAGCGGGTCCGCGATCGCTTCGAATCGGGCGTCCGGCCGGCGCTCGATCTGCGGCTGGCCATGCTGAACCTGTCGAACGCGCAGGCCGATCTCGCGCAGCGGCGGCAGCAGCTCGATGCCTCGATCCGGCAGATCGAGGTGCTGCTCACGCGGTACGCCGGGGGCGAGGTCAACCCACCGGCGGAGCTGCCGGCCATGCCGGCGGCGGTGCCGGCCGGCGTGCCGGCCGACCTGGTGGCGCGACGCCCGGACCTGGTTGCGGCCGAACGCCTGGTCGCGGCCTCCGAGGCGCGGCTGCGGGTGGCCCGGCGGGAGCTGCTACCCAGCTTCAGCCTCACGGCCGACACCGGCACCTCCACGAACTCGCTGCGTACGCTGCTGAACGGAGACTTCCGCGTCTGGAGCTTCGTCGGCAACGTGCTCGCCCCGCTGTGGCAGGGCGGCCGGCTGCGCGCGCAGATCAGCCGGGCGGAGGCCCGCGTCGCCGAGGTGCTGGCGACCTACGTCAACGCCGCGCTGGTCGCCTATTCCGAGGTGGAGACGGCGCTGGCGGCCGAGGAGCACCTGGCCGAGCGGGTCGTCCAACTGACGGACTCCGTCGAGCAGGCGCGCGCCGCCGAACGTCTGGCCGACGAGCGCTACCGGACCGGTCTGGACACGTACATCACGGTGCTCGATTCGCAACGATCGGCGTTTCAGGCCGAATCGCAGTTGATCGCGGCGCGACGCCTCCGTCTCGAGAACCGCGTGGATCTCTACCTGGCCCTCGGCGGCGGGTTCGAGCGGCTCGAACCGCCGGTCACGCTGGCCAATCTCAGCGGCGCCGCCACCGATTGAGCCGACTGGCGACGCCGCACGAAAGACAGGCACATGAACCGCCCACTCGTCGGCATCCTCAAGGCCCTGCTGCCCCTGGTCATCGTCGCCGCGGCCGGTTTCGCGGCCGTCACGATGATCCTGAACCGGCCTCCGGTGGAGACGCTGACGCCGGTGATCGAGCCTCCCGGCGTCCGCGTGCACGAGGTCACGCTCGAAGACGCCCGCCTGACCGTCACCAGCCAGGGCACGGTCCGTCCGCGCACCGAGAGCCAGCTCGTTCCCGAGATCGCCGGCCGCGTCACCTGGGTCTCCCCCTCGTTCGCCGTGGGCGGGTTCTTCGAGGCGGGCGAAGTCCTGGTGCGGATCGACCCGTTCGACTACGAGCAGATGCTCGTCAGCGCCCGCTCGCAGCTCGCGCAGGCCCGGCTGCAGCTGGCGCAGGAAGAGGCCGAGGCGGAAGTGGCGCAGCGGGAGTGGGAGACACTGGGCCGCGGCGATCCGCGCGCGCTGGCCCTGCGCGAGCCGCAGCTCGAGGACGCCCGCGCCGCGGTGGCCGCCGCCGAGGCCGGCGTCGAGCGCGCCGTGCGGGACCTCGAACGCTCCGAGATGGTGGCGCCGTACGCCGGCCGGGTCCGCACGAAGAGCGTCGACATCGGCCAGTACGTCCGCGTCGGCGACACACTGGCGACCGTCTATGCGGTCGATGTCGCCGAGATCCGCCTGCCGCTCCCGGACGACGAGCTCGCCTATCTCGATCTGCCGCTGTCGTACCGCGGCGTCGAGCAGCAGGCGCAGCCCGGCGTGACGCTGCGGGCGACGTTCGCCGGCGAGACCCACGTCTGGAATGGTCGGATCGTCCGCACCGAGAGCGAGATCGACTCGGTGAGCCGCATGGTGCACGCAGTCGCCGAAGTCGCGGATCCGTACGCGCCCGGGCCGAATCCGAACCGGCCGCCCCTGGCGGTCGGGATGTACGTCGAGGCCGAGATCGGTGGGCGCACGGCCCGTGACGTCGCCGTGCTGCCGCGCCAGGCTCTGCGCGGTCGGGATCAGGTGCTGGTGGTCACGCCCGGGGAGCGGCTGTCCTTCCGTGCGGTCGACGTGCTGCGGACCTCCACCGAGTCCGTCCTCGTGCGGGCGGGGCTGCAGACGGGCGAGCTGGTCGTCATCTCGCCGCTCGACACGCCCACCGACGGGATGCGGGTCCAACTGGCCGACGCGGACCCGGCACTGCTCTCGCGTCTGGCGGCTGGCGCGGCGACGCCGCCGGCCTCGGCCGAGACCGCCGCATCGGCCCGGCCGGCATCGCGGCCGACCGCGACCGCAGCAGCCGAGCGGAGGCCGCCCGGCGCGGCGACGCCGCCGGCCTCGGCCGAGACCGCCGCATCGCGACTCGCATCCGCGGACACCCTCGCGCCAGCACCGACAACGCCTGCGGCAAGCGTTCCGATGGAACCGGTGCCGCGCACCGCCGCGCCGGGCAGGCCGGCCACGACCGGCGACACCGGCCGTCCGGAGTGGCTGGTATCGCTCCTCGAGGAAAGGAGCGCCTCGCCTCCCCGGCGCGCGCGCCGGGTACCGGCGTCAGCCGCTCGGAATGACGACGGTCGCCGGTCAGCCCGGACGCGGGCCGCCACCCTGACGAACCGCCGGGAACCGGAAATGACGCCGGCACGGCCGCGACCCGTCGTACCGGCACTCGGCGCCGGACCGGCCGGCGCGCGGCCGGCAGTCGAGCCCCGCCCGCGACGGGTTGTGCCCACGGACGTCGCGCGGCCCACCGCCTCGAGCATGCCTGCGGCCGCGCCGCCGACCACCGTGGCGGTCGCCTTCGCGAACCTGCACCGGGGGACCAGTGATTCCGGCTTCGGTCCGGCCCTCAGCCGGGCGGTCGCCACGCGCCTCTCCGCGGCCGACGGCATCACGGTGACCAACGAAACGGACGCGCGGTACGTCGTGCGCGGCGGGATCCAGCAGGTGGGCCCCCTGGTGCGTGTCACTGCACGGATCGTGAACGCCGAGGACGGCGAGGTCCTGCACGCCGCGAAGATCGACGGGGTGACGGATGACCGACCGACTCTGGAAGCGAACATCGCGTCGGTCGTCATCGATCACCTCTCGGCCTCGCCCTCCTCGTCGGGCTCGTTCGCGGCGGCGCCCCGGGCCGTACAGACCCGGACGGTACGCAGTGCGCTGGCCGTGCTGCCGTTCGACGATCTGAGCTCCGGCGCGGCGCCGGACGCTGACCTCGACTTGGGAACCGCCATCACCGCGGCGGTCGCCGGGCAAATGGCCAGACTCCGGGAGGTGGACGTCGTGACGCCCGGCGACGAAGCCGCGTGGGCCATCGGGGGCGGCATTCAGCGGATCGGCTCCATGGTCCGCGTGACGGCGCGGCTCACCGACGTCGAGAGCGGGACGGTGGTCACCGCGGTGAAGGTCGACGGAACCGTGGAGGAACTCGCCGACCTGCAGTCCCGCGTGGCGGCGGTGATGATCGAGAGCGTACGTGACGTGCTCGCCGGCGAATCAGCCGCCAGGATCGACCCGGAGAGGAACACGGCGTCGCGACGGGAAGGGAGGCGGTCGTGAACAACGGTGGAATCGCCTGGTTGGCGCGGAATCCGGTGGCCGCGAATCTCATGATGATCTTCATCATCGTGAGCGGCCTGCTCGCCACCCAGACGGTCAAGGAGGAGGTCTTTCCCGAGGTCGAGCTCGACCGCATCAGCATCGCCGTGCCCTACCTCGGCGCGGCGCCGGAGGAAGTGGAGGAAGGCGTCGTCATCCGCATCGAGGAGGCGATCCAGGGCATCGACGGCATCAAGGAGATCCAGTCGACGGCGTCGGAGGGTAACGCGTCGGTGATGGTCGAGCTCGAGCTCGGCGCCGACGCCCGTCGGGTGGTCGACGAGGTCAAGAACAATGTCGACGCGATCACGACCTTCCCGCTGGAGACCGAGAAACCCATCATCCGCGAGCTGAAGGCCCGCAACCCGGTCACCGACATCTCCATCGCCGGCGACACCGACGTCTTCGCGCTGAAGGCGCTCGCCGAGCGCGTGCGCGACGGGCTGACCGCCATGCCCGAGATCACGCAGGTGGATGTGGTGAGCGCGCCGCCCTACGAGATCTCGATCGAGGTATCCGAGGTGGCGCTGCGGCGGCACGGCATGACGTTCGATCAGGTCGCCGACGCCGTGCGGCGCTCGTCCCTGGACCTGCCCGGCGGCTCGGTCCGCACCGACGGCGGCGAAATCCTCCTGCGCACGATCGGACAGGCCTACCGCGGCGCCGAGTACGAGAATCTCGTGCTGTGGACGCGGGCCGACGGCAGCCGGCTGCGCCTGGGCGACGTGGCGACGGTCGTCGACGGCTTCGCCGAGACCGATCAGCAGGCCCGCTTCGATCACCAGCCGACCGTGCTCGTCTCCGTCTTCCGCACCGGCGAGCAGAGCGCGCTCGACATCGCGGCGGCGGTCGGCCGCTACGTCGAGGACGCTCGGGCGCGGCTGCCCGAGGGCGTCTCGATGACGCTGTGGCATGACCAGGCGAAGGTGCTGAACGACCGGCTGACCCTGATGCTGCGCAACGGCGCCACCGGTTTCGTCCTCGTGTTCGTCGTGCTGGCGCTGTTCCTCGAGCTGCGGCTCGCCTTCTGGGTCAGTCTCGGCATTCCGATCTCGTTCCTCGGCGCGATCGCGCTGATGCCGGGTCTCGACGTGTCGGTCAACGTCATCTCCCTGTTCGCCTTCATTCTCGTGCTCGGGATCGTGGTCGACGACGCCATCATCGTCGGCGAGAACATCTACCGCCACCAGGAGAAGCACGGGGAGGGGCTGCGCGGCGCCATTGAGGGCGCTCGCGAGATCGCCAAACCCGTGACCTTCGCCGTCCTGACCACGGTGGCGGCGTTCATGCCCCTGATGTTCGTGCCCGGCATGATGGGCAAGATCTTCCGCGTCATCCCGCTCGTCGTCATCCCGTGCCTTCTGTTCTCGCTGGTCGAATCGCTGGGGATCCTGCCGGCCCATCTGTCGCACGTGCCGCGGCGCGGCGCGCCGGGGCCGTGGCGCCGGTTCCAGTCGATCTTCTCCAACGGCCTGAAGCAGTTCATCGCGCGCGTCTACACCCCCGTCCTCGAAGCCGCATTGCGGTGGCGCTACGTGACGGCGGCGATCGGCCTGTCGACGCTGATCCTCACCGGCGGCATGGTGCTCGGCGGCTGGGCCACATTCCACTTCTTCCCCTCCATCGAAGCCGACTTCATGTCGGCGTCGGTGACGATGCCGCAGGGCACGCCGGTCGAGACGACGTCGCAGGCCGTAGGCAAGCTGGAGGCCGGCGCCGAGCGGTTGCGCGCGCGGCTGCGGCAGGAGACGGGGATGGACTATTTCCGCCACGTGTCCACCTCGGTCGGCGATCAGCCGATGCTGTCGCGCGGCGGCGGCCCGATGGGACCGGGCGAATCCGTCGCCTCCGCCAACGTCGGCGAGGTGACGATAGAACTCGCGCCGGCGGAGACGCGCAGCTACACCAGTGAGCACCTCGGCAACCTGTGGCGGGAGGCCACCGGGGCCGTACCGGAGGCCGTCGAGGTGCGCTTCGCCATGTCGATGATGAACCCCGGCGACGATGTCGACGTGCAGCTCGCGGGACCGGACATCGAGCGGCTGCGGGACGCCGCCGAGGCGGTCAAGGCGCGGCTGGCCGTGTACGCCGGCGTCTACGAGATCTCCGACTCGTTCCGCGCCGGCAAGGAGGAGATGCAGCTTGGCATCAAGCCCGCCGCCGAGACCCTCGGCCTGACCCTGCAGGACCTGGGCCGGCAGGTCCGACAGGCATTCTACGGCGAGGAGGCCCAGCGCATCCAGCGCGGGCGCGACGACATCCGGGTCATGGTGCGCTATCCGCGGGACGATCGCCGGTCGCTCGGCGACCTGGAGAACATGCGCATCCGCACGCCGAACGGCGGAGAGGTGCCGTTCAGCCAGGTGGCGCAGGTGGAGCCGGGACGCGGCTTCGCGTCGATCAAGCGCGTCAACCGCAACCGGGCCGTCAACGTGACCGCCTCGGTCGACCCGGCGATCACGTCCTCCGGCGCGGTCATCGCCGACCTGCGCACGCGCATCCTGCCGGAGGTGCTCGCCGGGTATCCGGGAGTCTTCTACACCTTCGAGGGCGCCCAGGCGGAGCAGGCCGACGCCGTCGGCGGCCTGCAGCGCGGGTTCGTCCTCGCCCTGCTGATGATCTTCGCGCTGCTCGCCGTGCCCCTGCGATCGTACGTGCAGCCGCTGATCATCATGGCGGCCATTCCGTTCGGTCTGGTCGGCGCCGTCTGGGGGCACATCGTCATGGGGCTCGACGTGACGATGATGTCGATGATGGGCCTCGTGGCCCTGACCGGCGTCGTGGTGAACGACAGTCTGGTGATGGTCGACTTCATCAACCGCGCGCGCGCCGTCCATACCGATGTCGGCCGCAGAGTCCGGCGGGAGGGAGGCCGTCAGCGCGACCGCCGCGAGTTGGAGTCGAGCGGGCTCCAGCTCGCGATCCGCGAAGCGGGCGGCAGCCGTTTCCGTCCGATTCTGCTCACGTCGCTGACGACGTTCTTCGGCCTCGCGCCGCTCATGGTCGAGCGCAGCGTGCAGGCCGCGTTCCTCGTGCCGATGGCGGTGTCGCTGGCGTTCGGCGTGCTGTTCGCCACCTTCATCACGCTGATCCTGGTGCCGGTGTCCTACCTGATCCTCGACGACGTGCAGCGCACGCTGCGGCGGCTGTTCGGAGCGGGAGCGCCGGCCGTGGGACCAGCGGAGGTGGAGGACGCACCGGCACCGGTGGACGGGGGCGCGCGGGCCACGGCCCGCGTCGCCGAGGCGTCGTCCGCGTAGGACGGACTGGCGGCGCCGACAGCGAGGCGAGCCAGGGGGCTCCGCCTCGCTGCCCCACCTCACTCCGCGCCGGCGACCTCGGCGACGAGCGCCTCGACCAGCGGCGGGCTGATGCCGCACGTCGAGTCGTTGATGCGACACTGCGCGAGCGTGAGCGAGCAGCCGCAGGGGCAGCCCTCCTCGTTCACCCGGCGCAGCACCTCCTCACGTTGCCCGGGCGTCAGCACCGACAGGTCCACCCCGGGAATCTCGGTCGCCTGGGCGGCGTTCGCGAGCCGGATCTGGTCGTTGGACGGCGCCGTCTCGACGGTGGCGTCGTGCGTCAACGAGGCCAGATAACGCGTCTCCTGCTCCAGAATCACGGGACTGATCAGCCCGACATGACTCTCGACCATGCGCCCGTCGGGATCGACGACGAACGAGGTCGGCAGGGCGAACACCCCGGGGAACGCCCGCTTGATCTCGGGCGTCGACATCACGATGGGGTAGTTGACGCCGTACTGGGCGGCGAACGCGGCCACGGCGTCGGACGACCCGTGATCCTCGGACACGCCGATCACCGTCAGGTGGTCCGGGTAGCGCTCGGCGAGCTGCACCAGGAACGGGATCTCCTCGCGGCAGGGACCGCACCAGGTCGCCCAGAAATTGACCAGCACCACCCTGCCGCGCTGGTCGGCCATCGAGATCGTGCGGCCGTCGAGCGACTCCATCGTCAGGTCCGGCACGGGGGCCGGCTGGTCGACGAAGCGCAGCGTCACCCCGCCTTCGGGCGTGGCGAACAGCGGCGCGGGGCCGGGGGCGCCGCCGGTCCAGTCGCTCCCGGGCGCATCACCCGGCGACGGACCGCAAGCGGCGGCCCAGATCATCGCGACTGCCAGCAGCACGGCGGGGTGGCGATTGGACACGGCAACTCCTTTCAGGCGGGACAGTACATTGTAGCGCCGGCGCCCGGTCGGATGCGCCCGGATGCGCCAACAACAGACAACGACGCCGATGACGCCGTCCAGACGGAGTCGGCCACGCCGGCCTCCCGGACTCAGCGGTAGCCGAGGGCCACCGCGGCGACGAGCGCGGCGCCCGCGACCAGATACAGCCTGGCGAGCAGCGGCAGCACGAAGACCGCCCAGCGGTGGTAGGGGATGCGCGCCAGGGCCAGCATGCCCATCAGCAGGGCGTTGGTGGGGACGATCATGTTCGTGAAGCCGTCGCCGAACTGGTAGGCCAGCACCGCGGTCTGCCGCGTGACCCCGGTCAGGTCGGCGAGCGGGGCCATGATCGGCATCGTCACGTAGGCCTGCCCGGACCCCGACGGTATGAACAGGTTGCAGACGGTCTGCACCGCGAGCATGCCGACGGCGGCGGCGTGCGCCGGGAGCGCGGCCAGCGGGGCGGCCAGCCCGTTGACTATCGTGTCGATGACCTGCGCATCGGCGAGCACCACCTGGATGGTCCGCGCGAAACCGATGAGCAGCGCCGTGGCGGTCATCTCCGCCGCCCCGGCCAGGAACGCCCGCGCCGTGCGGTCCGGGCCGAGTCCGCCCGCCGCGGCGGCGAGCAGGCCGACGCCGAGGAACACCGCCGACAGCTCCGCCAGGTACCAGCCGCGGAACGCCACGCCGTGGACCAGCAGCCCGATGCCCGCTGCGAACAGGGCCACCACCGCCGCGCGCCGCCGCGTGAACCGCACGTCGGCCGGCAGCTCGTAGCCGCTGGAGTAGTCGACGTCGGCCACGAGGCTCGCCGCGGGGTCACAGCGCAGCCGGGCCGCGTAGCGCAGGATGTAGTGGACCCCGACCGCCGCGCAGATCACCAGCAGGCCCCAGCGCAGCGCCTGCCCCGAGGTCAGGGGCAGCCCCGCGATATCCTGTGCGATGAGCACGGTGAACGGGTTCAACGCGGCGCAGGCGTAGCCGACCCCGGCGCCCACGTAGATGATGCCGACAGCCGCGACGGCGTCGAGGCGCAACGCCAGGCACATGGTCACCAGCAGCGGGACGAACGGCATGTACTCCTCGGCCATCCCGACCGTGGAGGCGCCGAGGGCGAACAGGCCGACCATCCCGCCGACGAGCCAGGCCGGCCGGCCGCCCAGACGCCGGATCGCTGCGCCGATGACCGCATCCACTGCGCCGGTGGCACGCACGACGCGGATCACGCCGCCGACGAGGAAGACGAAGAAGATGATCTCCTGCGCGGCGCCCAGCCCGGCCGGGATGGACGTGAGGAACGCCAGCGGGGGCAGCGGATCGGCCTCGACCGCACGCCAGGTGCCCGGTATCACGCGCTGGCCCGCGCGCTCGAATGCGCCGGCGGGCAGCAGGTAGCTTGCCGCCTGCGCGAGCACGATCAACGCGAAGACGAGCACGAGCGCGTCCGGCACACGGAAGCGGGACGGGCCGCCGCCCTGCCCCATCAGCGGCGCCTCGGGTTTGCGCAGCCCGCGCAGCCCGGGAGTTGACGGGCGCCGGCCGGGTCACGACGGCGCAGGGAATCCATCAGCAGGTCGGATCGTCGGCGACGCGCACCAGCAGCTTGCCGAAGTTCTCCCCGCGCAGCAGGCCGAGGAACGCCGGCACGGCGCGCTCGAGGCCGTCGACGATGTCCTCGCGGTAGCGGATGGCGCCGTCACGGACCCACGCCGCAACATCGCGCAGAAAATCGGGCTGGCGATCCATGTGATCGAAGACGATGAAGCCGCGGAAGGTGAGGCGGCGCACCAGCGTCAGGCCCATCAGCCGGGCCGTCCCGTCCGGTCCCGGCGGCGGTCCGGTCAGGTTGTAGTTGGCGATGCGCCCGCAGACGGGCACGCGGGCGAAGTCGTTGAGCAGCGGCAGGACCGCTTCGAAGACCTTCCCGCCCACGTTCTCGAAGTAGACGTCGATGCCGTCGGGGCACGCCGCGCGCAGGGCGGCCGGCAGGTCGGCGTCGCGGTGGCTGACGCAGGCGTCGAAGCCGAGCTCGCGCGTCACGTACTCGCACTTGGCCGACGCGCCGGCGATGCCCACGCTCCGGCAGCCCTTGATCCTGGCGATCTGGCCGACCACGGATCCCACGGCGCCGGACGCGGCAGAGACGACCACCGTCTCGCCCGGTCGCGGCCGGCCGTGATCGAGGAGCCCGACATAGGCGGTATGGCCCGGCATCCCGAGCACGCCGAGCGCCGTGGTGACAGGCGCCGCCGCCGGATCGAGCTTGCGCACGCCGGTCCCGTCGGACAGGGCGTACTCCTGCCAGCCGTTCGCGCCGAGGACGACATCTCCCGCCGCGTAGCCCGCCAGCCGCGACTCGACAACCCGCGAGACCGTGCCGCCGACCATCACCTCGCCGAGGCCGACGCCGGGCGCGTAGGACGGTCCCGGGTTCATCCGTCCGCGCATGTACGGATCGAGCGACAGGTAGAGGGTGCGGCACAGCATCCGGCCGTCCGCCGGCGTCGGGACGGGCGTCTCCCCGAAGGCGAAGTCGGTGTCCCGGGGGAAGCCGACCGGATTCGCGGCCAGCCGGATCTGACGGTTCGTCTCGGGGGTCATGCAGGGTCACCGCCGGCCGGTCGCACAGGCAGCCCGCGCCCGGGCGTCCGGCGCTTCGTCACCCGGGGTCATGCGCCTCTCATCCACATCCACACGTGCGGCGTGGCGTCGCCGCGTCGCCTCGCGGAGTATACTTGGTACTCGAACACATCCGGCGTCGTCACCAAGGCCGCTCGGTCCACGCGGGAGCACCATGCGCGAACACCTCCTCTTCACGTACAAGTTCAACCTCGGTCACCTCGAGCGTCTCGTCGAGGACCTGACCGACGAACAGATGGTCCAGCAGCCGCACGGCGTCGTCAACCATCCGGCCTGGACCCTGGCGCACCTCGCTTCGGCGGCGAACCACACCGGGGTGGCCCTCGGCCTGGAGTCGACCTTTCCCGCCGACTGGGAAGCAGCCGCGAAGACCGGCGGCGTCCCCGGCTCCGACGCGTCGGCGTACCCGTCGAAGGATGCGCTGCTCACCGAGCTGAGGAAGCAGCACGAGCGCGTGGCCCAGGCGGTGGCGGAAGCCGATCCGGCCGTCTTCGCCAGGGAGTACCCGGACGAGAAGACGCGCGCGTACTTCCCGACGATGGGCGACTTCGTGGACTACCTGCTGTCGGCGCACGAGGCCAACCACATCGGCCAGCTCTCGGCTTGGCGGCGCGCGATGGGACTCGCGGCCGGCGACGGCGCGTAGGACTGCGCGGCGGGAACGCCTTCGATGCTGCGCCATCTGCTGTTCACGTACCGGTTCAACCTCGATCGCGCCGGGACGCTCGTCCACGACCTTTCCGACGTGCAGATGGTCCGGCAGCCGCAGGGCGTCGTCAACCACCCGGCCTGGACCCTGGGGCACCTGGCGGCGACATCCAATCATCTGGCGAAGATGCTCGGCCTCGAATCCACGTTCCCGACCGCGTGGGCCGCCGCCTTCCGGACCGGCGGCACACCGAGCGATGACCCGGCGGACTTCCCCGCGAAGGATGCGCTGCTCGCCGAGCTGGCCGGCCAGCACGAGCGGGTGGCCGACGCGCTGTCGGCCGCCGACCCTGCGAGCCTGGAGCGGGAACATCCCGCCGCGGGCGCCCGCCAGCGCTTCCCGACCGTCGGCGACTACGCGGTCTTCCTGATCTCGTCGCACGAGGGGAGCCACCTGGGACAGATCGCCGCGTGGCGCCGGGCGATGGGGCTCGGTTCGGCCACCGGCATCTGACGTCCGCGGCCGCAGGGCGCGGCTGCGCAACCAGGAGTGTCCGCCCATCGTATCGCCCGATCCGACCCGCGAGAGCTGCAGCTCCTCGAAGGGCGGGCGGTGCCGGCGCCGGGGATGGAGACGCCTGCCCTCGGCGGCACGCGCTGAATCGCGCGAACCGCCACCGCCGCCTACGCCTGCTTCCGCGCGATCTTCGCCCACGTGTCACGCAGGCCGACGGTGCGATTGAAGACCAGCGCATCCGGCGTCGAATCCGGATCGACACAGAAGTACCCCAGCCGCTCGAACTGGTAGCGCGCGCCGGGCGGTGCGGCGGCGAGGCTCGGTTCGACGCGGCAGCAGGTCAGCCCTTCCAGCGACGCCGGGTTCAATCCGTCCCGATAGTCGGCGCCCTCCGGGACGTCCTCGGGATACTCCGCGGTGAACAGGTGGTCGTAGAGGCGCGCCGCCGCCGAGAGCGCGTGGCGGGCCGAGACCCAGTGGATGGTTCCCCTCACCTTTCGTCCGTCCGGCGCATACCCGCCGCGCGTCTCCGGGTCGTAGGTGCAGCGCAGCTCGACGACATTGCCGTCGCCATCCCTGACCACGTCGCGGCAGGTCACGAAATAGGCGTACCGCAGACGTACTTCGCGGCCGGGGGCGAGCCGGAAGAACTTGCGCGGGGGGTCCTCGCGGAAGTCGTCCCGCTCGATATAGAGCTCGCGCGAGAATGGCACCTTCCGCGTCCCGGCGCTCTCGTCCTCCGGATTGTTGACCGCGTCCACCTCCTCCACCCGATCCTCAGGGTAGTTCTCGATGATCATCTTCAAGGGACGAAGAACCGCCATCACCCGCGGAGCGGTCCGGTTCAGCTCCTGCCGCACCGCGTCGTCGAGCTGGGCCATCTGCACGACGCTGTTGGCCTTGGCGATGCCGATGCGGTCACAGAAGTCGCGTATGGCGGCGGGCGGATAGCCGCGCCGCCGCATGCCGCTCAGCGTCGGCATGCGCGGGTCGTCCCAACCGTCGACGTACCCGCCCTCCACCAGCTCCAGAAGCTTGCGCTTGCTCAGCACCGTGTAGGTCAGGTTGAGCCGGGCGAACTCTATCTGCCGGGGCGGATCGTCGAAGTCGAGCGCCTGCAGGTACCAGTCGTAGAGCGGTCGATGATCCTCGAACTCCAGCGTGCAGAGCGAGTGGGTGATCCGCTCGAATGCGTCCGACAGCGGGTGCGTGAAGTCGTAGGTCGGATAGATGACCCAGTCGTCGTCCTGCCGGTAGTGGCGGCTGCGGCGGATCCGGTAAATCGTCGGATCCCGCAGGTTCATGTTGGGCGCCGCCATGTCGATCTTCGCCCGCAGCGTCCGGGCGCCGTCGGCGAACTCGCCCGCCCGCATCCTGGCGAACAGGTCCAGGTTCTCCTCCACGGACCGATTGCGGCAGGGGCTGTCGCGACCCGGCTCGTCCCAGCGGCCCCGGTAGCGGCTCACCTCCTCGCCCTGCAGGTCGTCGACATAGGCCAGCCCCTTGCGGATCAGCGTCACCGCGCACGCATGGAGCCGCTCGAAGTAGTCCGACGCGTAGCAGGAGCGATCCTCCCAGTCGAAGCCGAGCCAGCGGACATCCTGCTCTATCGCGCGCACGAACTCCACATCCTCCGTCTCGGGGTTCGTGTCGTCCATGCGCAGGTTGCAGAGCCCGCCGTACTCGTGCGCGATGCCGAAGTTCAGGCAGATGGACTTCGCGTGGCCGATGTGCAGGTAGCCGTTGGGCTCCGGCGGAAAGCGGGTGTGGACGCGGCCCCCGCGCCGTCCGGCGGCCTTGTCGGCACTGACGATCTCGCGGATGAAGTCGAGTCCGGCCGCGCCGGCGGCGGTAGAAGATGTGGTCACGAGAGTCCCCGAGGTTCAGACAGAGCCGGATTCACGACCGGCAGCACGCGGCCGGCGCCGCGCATCAGGCGCGCGTCCCGCGTCAGCAGCGGCGCCGACAGGATTCTCGCCAGGGCGACGTACTCCGCGTCGTACGTCCTGGCCCACCCGAGCTCGGCGGCGAGCCGGCTCGCCTCGACGTAGAGGCGCCGCGAAGAACGCCTCCGGATGGGGCCGTCGACGATACGGGCCAGCGCGGCTTCCCCGAGTGCAGCACTGATCTCGCCGCGGTCCTGCATCTCGCGCAGGACGGACGTGCACTCCGACCACAGCAGCGCCGGGGCCACGAGGGTGATGGAGACGAACCCGGTGAAACCCCGCTCGGAGGCGGCGGCGTGCAGCGCCGCGCTGGCGTCGATCACCGTCACGCCGTCGATCAACGCCCGCGCCTCGAACGCCGCAGCGCAACGACGAAGTTGGGCATCGCCTCGCCGGTCAGTGTCCGCTCCTCGCGCGTTGGCGTCACGATCTCCACTGCTTCGAGATCCCGCAGCGTTTCCTCGTCCACGAGATGCTGGGTGCCGACCTTCTGCGACCGCAACCTTCCCTCCCGGATCCACCGCCGGACGGTCTCGGGATGCCTGCCCGTGCGCCGCGCCGCCTCCGGAACGGTAATCATGCCTTGTAGTATACGACAACATTCGTCAGCTTGCGGCGTCGGACAACCGGCCCCGTCGGTCGGCCGACGGTTCCGCTCCCGACCGGCACGGGCGAAAACGCTGCCCCGTTGCCGCCGGCGTTCACCCGCCGGGCGGGGGCGCGGAGGATTCGACGCGCTCGAGCGCCCGGTCGATGCGGGCGAGGCATGCCGCGCGGCCGAGGATCTGCAGGGCCTCGAACAGGCCGAAGCCGACCCCCTTGCCGGTCACCGCCACGCGCACGGCGTGGACGATCTGCCCGACCTTGATCGCTTCGGCCTCCACGAACCGGTGCAGCCCGGCTTCTACGGCCGCCGCATCGAACGGCTCCACCGCCGCGAGCACGGGCCGGAAGCGCCGCAGGCGGTCCGCCGCGCCGGGCGCGCCCAGGCGCTTGCGGAACGCCTTCTCGTCGTAGGGAAATGCGGCATCGTCCTGGAAGAACTCGGCGTAGCGCACGATGTCGCCCGCCACCTTGATCCGATCGCCGGCCGCAGCCACCACCGCCTGCACGCGCGCGCGCTCGGTGGCGTCCGGTTCGGCCCCGATCACCCCCAGACGCACGAGGAACGGCGCAGCCGCCTCCACCTTCCCGTCCAGCGGCAACGCGTTCATTCGTCGCTCCTCGAACGCCATCATCTTCTGCGGGTCGAAGCTCGCGGCGGACCGGTTCACGCGCTCCAGCGAGAAGCGCCGGATCATCTCGTCGCGCGTGAAGTCCTCGGTGCGATCGTCGAGCGACCAGCCGAGCAGCAGCAGGTAGTTGACGAGCGCCTCGGGGCGATAACCGACGTCGCGGTAGAAGTCCACGAGGACCGGGTTGCAGCGCTCCGGCGCGGCCTCCTCGCCGAGCGCGGCCAGGATGCCGGCGCCGTGGTCGTAGACCCGCTTGAACTCGGGCTGCGCCAGGTAGCGGCCGAGCTTGCGCTTGCTCAGCTTCTCGCTGCCGCCCGGCGCCGCCACGAACGGCAGGTGGGCATGGCGCGGCCGCTCGCAGCCGAGCCCGTCGGCGATGAAGATCTGCCGCGGCGTGTTCGACAGGTGCTCCTCCGCGCGGATGACGTGCGTGATGCCGAAGTCGTGGTCGTCGACCGCGCTGGCGAGGTGGTAGAGGGGGCTGCCGTCCGCCCGCTGGATCACGTGGTCCTGCTCGATCGCCCAGTCGAAGGCGATCGGGCCGCGGACCAGGTCGTCGAAGCGGCAGGCGCCCTCGCGCGGCATCTTCAACCGGACGACCGCCGTGCGTCCCGCCGCCTCGAACCGCGCCGCGTCGGCGTCGGTCTCCGCCATCCAGCGCCGGCTGCAGAGGAACCGCCGCTTCTCGCGCTGGGCCGCCTCCCGTTCGGCGTTCGTCTCCTCGGCCGTGGCGTAGTCGCGGTAGGCCAGCCCGCGCGCGAGCAGCTCCGCCACCGCCGCGCGGTAGCGGTCCGTCCGCTGCGACTGGAAGTACGGCGCGTACGGGCCGCCGACCTCCGGCCCCTCGTCCCAGTCGATCCCCAGCCAGCGGAAGCCGTCGAGGATCGGCCGCAACGCCGCCTCGACGTTGCGCTGCCGGTCGGTGTCGTCGATGCGCAGGATGAACTGCCCCCCGTGGCGGCGGGCGAACAGCCAGTTGAACAGCGCCGTGCGGACGCCGCCGATGTGGAGGTGGCCCGTCGGGCTCGGCGCGAATCGGGTGCGGACTGTCATGCTTGTACCTGAAGGGGCAGCGACCGGGACTCTCGCGGGCGACTCGCCGGGAGCCGCACGCCGACGGCGCGCCGCGGCTCGCGCGCCGTGGCGCTCGGATATTATGCAGGGACCGGTGCACGGAAGACGGCGGCCGCTGCACAGCAGGGAGGATTCCACGATGCGCACTCTGATCACGGCGGTCGCGGCAGTGGTTCTGGTCGGGCTGGCGACGCTGTCCGGCTCGGACGGCGAATTGCTTGCACAGGCGGGAGGACGCCCTGCGGTGGAGCACCTGACATTCGAGATCGAGGGGCACGGCGGGATGCCGTACGCCGTGTCCGTACCGGCCGGTTACGACGCGGCCACCCCGCATGCCCTGATCCTCGCCCTGCATCCGGGCGGAAAACAGGGGTCGTATTACGGCAGCCTCCACATGCGGCAGATGTTCGAGCCGGCGCTCCGCGGCCTGAACGCGGTGGTCGTCGCCCCGGACGTGCCGACCCGGCGCTGGACGAGCGAGGTCTCCGACCGCGGCGTGATGGCGCTGCTCGAACGGATTCTCGAGACCTACAACATCGACCGCTCGCGCATCCTCGTCACCGGCTTCAGCCTCGGCGGGCGCGGGACGTGGTTCTTCGCCACGCGGCATCCCGACTTCTTCACCGGCGCCATCCCCATCGCCGGCCGCCCCGGTGACGACCCGCTCGAGGCGCTCGGCGACCTGCCGGTCCACATCATCCACAGCCGGGCGGACAACGTGGTCCCGTTCGGTCCGGCGGAGGACGCAGCGCGACGACTCCGGGAGGCGGGGGCGCCGGTGGCGTTCACGGCGCTCGACCGCGTGAGCCACTACGCGATGGGCGGCTACGTCCGGGCCCTGCGCGACGCCGGCGACTGGATGCTCGCGCAGTGGCGGCAACGGTGAAGGGACCGCTGGTCCGTCGACGGACCGGCTGGTTCGAGGCCCCCGAGGTCGTGGCATCTTGACATCACGTATACGCCCCGGTACGGCGCGCCGCTTCGAGGGATTGCGCTGGAGGAACCCGCTGGCGTAGACCGATTCCGAGCGGACGCCCGGAACACGTGGTTCCGGACCGGGCGACGGCAGGCGCGAGGGAGACGCAACGATGTCCACGACAACCGCGGCCCGCGAGCGGCTGGAACAGTTCATGGCCGGCCTCGTGCGGCGCAACCCCGGCGAACCGGAGTTCCACCAGGCCGTCCGCGAGGTGGCCGAGTCGGTCATCCCCGTCGTGATGGCGCGCCCCGATTACGAGGAGGCGCGCATCCTGGAGCGGCTGACCGAGCCCGACCGCATCATCACGTTCCGCGTGACGTGGCAGGACGACGCCGGCGGCATCCGCGCGGCCCGGGCGTGGCGCGTGCAGTTCAGCAACGCCATCGGCCCCTACAAGGGCGGCCTGCGCTTCCACCCCTCGGTCACCCAGAGCGTGCTGAAGTTCCTCGGCTTCGAGCAGATCCTCAAGAACAGCCTGACCGGCCTGCCGATGGGCGGCGCCAAGGGCGGCTCCAACTTCAATCCGCGCGGGCGCAGCACGAACGAGGTGATGCGCTTCTGCCAGGCGATGATGCGCGAGCTGCACCGCCACATCGGCGAGGACACCGACGTCCCGGCCGGCGACATCGGCGTCGGCGCACGCGAGATCGGCTTTCTCTTCGGACAGTACATGCGGCTGGCCAACCGCTTCACCGGCGTGTTGACGGGCAAGGGCCTCGCCTTCGGGGGCAGCCTCGTGCGCACCGAGGCCACCGGCTACGGCGCGGTCTACTTCCTGCAGAACATGCTCGCGACCCGCGGGGAGGAGATCACCGGGCGGACCGCGGCGGTCTCCGGCTCGGGCAATGTCGCGCTCTACGCCATCGAGAAGCTCACCGAGCTGGGCGCCACCGTCGTCACCGCGTCCGACTCGGGCGGCTTCGTCCACGATCCGCACGGCATCGACGCCGAGCGTCTGGCGTGGCTGAAGGAACTGAAGGAGGTCCGCCGCGGGCGCATCCGCGAGTATGCCGAGCACTTCGGCTGCGACTTCCACGAGGGCGCGCGGCCCTGGCGCGTGCCATGCCATATCGCCGTGCCGTGCGCCACGCAGAACGAGCTCGACAGCGACGACGCGCGGGCGCTGCTCGACAACGGCCTGCTCGCCGTCGCCGAGGGCGCCAACATGCCCTCGACGCTCGACGCCGTGGCGGCCTTCCACGGGCGCAGGATCCTGTTCGGCCCGGCCAAGGCCGCCAACGCCGGCGGCGTGGCGGTGTCCGGCCTCGAGCAGAGCCAGAACGCGCTGCGCATCTCGTGGTCCCGCGAGGAGGTCGACCGGCAACTCAAGACCATCATGCGCGACATCCACGAGAAATGCCGGGAGGAGGGAACCGGAACCGACGGCTTCATCGACTACGTGCGCGGCGCCAATGTCGCCGGCTTCCGCAAGGTCGCCGATGCGATGATCGCCTACGGCGTGGTGTGAGTACTATCGCCACGTCCGCTTCAGCGCCGGCAACTACGGGCCCGCCTCCGTGGTCGCGACGGCGCGCGACGCCGACTGGTGCCGCGCGGTGGTCGACGTCGTCCTCACCCTGCTCCGGCCGCACAGGAGGTGGTACGCCGTGCTCTATCGCATCGGCTGGCCGGGACTGCTTCTCATCTGCTTGATACCGATACTGGCGCCGCTGGCCCTGTCGGCCGTGTCCGCCAGCGAGTCCGAGGCCCCGCAGTTCGGCCTGTTCGACGCCGCCTGCCTGGCGGCGCTCGTGGCGCTCCTGACCATCATCGTCGGCCGCGAACGGCTGTTCCCGCCGGCCGACATCCACGTCCGGCGGTTCCCCGCCAACGTCGCGGCGCCGGACTGGCCGACCGCGGCGCACGATGAGGACGCGCCGTCGGAACCGCGCGAATGACCCGTCCCGGTTCGACCGAAGGCTTGCTCCAGCCGCGCGAACGACCTCGAACGCCAGCCGGAACCCGTTGCGCGCGCCACTCGGCTGCCGGCTACCGCACGACGGGGCCGAACCAGTCGGGCAGGTCGGGCTTGGTGTCGCGCAGGATCTCCACGATGGCCTGCCGGTCGGCGCGCGTCAGCCGGTCGTAGGGCGCCTCGGCCACTGCGCCGGAGAGGACCGCCCACATCCGCCGATAGATCGCGTCGAGCGCCGTCGCCGGCAGCGCGTCGAACGCCGCCGTGTAGATCATGTAGCTGCAGGGGTAGCGGAACAGCCGGCCGTCGAGGCTGATCTCGCGCAGGGACCGTCCCTGACGGTCGCGGGGGCCGCGGGCGGAGAACATCTCGGCGAAGCCCGAACCGCCGCGGACGCCCGGCGGCAGCGGCGCCTCGTCGACGAACAGCAGGTAGTCGACCAGCTCCACCGCCGCCTCGTCGATCACCTCCCGGAACCGGCCATCGTCGGTCGAGCGGCCGCGGTCGGCCGGGGCGACCATCCCGGCGCGGTGCTCCATGCGGCGGGCCTCCCAGCCGATGCGGGTTATCAGGTTGGTCATGTGCGCCTGGTGGTCGAGCACCAGCAGCGCCGCGACGTCGCTGTAGGGCGTGGGAAAGCCGTCGAGGTCGAACCGGCCCGCCAACGAGTCGATTACCGGCGGGACGACCCCGAAGGTGGCGTGCGGGTCCTCCACCGCCTCGACCTCGACGTTGCCCATGTGGGCAGTCTCGCCGTGCGCGCCGGTGACGTACCAGCCGCCCCAGCGGTCCTCCAGCCGGCTGCGGTGGTCGACCGGGTGGCCGGCCGCGTAGGCGTACGGATCGTCGGGCATCGGGAACATGCTGATGACCTGCAGGCCGGGCACGCCCAGCGTGTCCCACGAAAGATGACACGCCAGGCAGGTCTCGCGCCGCCGGAAGCGGGGCGCCGCTGACGAACTCTGCTCCAGCGAGTAGAAGAGCGTCCCCTGGCGGCGATCCTGCGCCGCGATCTCCAGCACATCGGCCCCGCGCACCCAGCCGAGGGCCACGTCGTCGGTGAAGAAGATGGCGCGCGGGTTGTCGAAATCGATGTGCTCTTCCTGGAAACTGGTCGGCGAGAAGACGAGCACCTGCGATTCCACGGGGATGCCGAGCGCGTCGAGGGCGGAGCGGAGGTAGCCGCCCGGCCCCTCGAAGACGAGCGCGGCGGAACCGTCCGCGAGCCGCCGGTCGAGGTCCGCGACGGTGTTGTCGACCGCGCCGTCCTTGTACAGGATGGCCGGATGATCGCGCGAGGCCCGGAACGCGCCGCCGCGCTGCCCGGACGCGGACGTGACGGCGAGGACTCCGAACAGGAGCACGGCCGCTGCGCCGATGGGAATCGTACTGCGCATAAACGTTCTCCCCTCACGCTTCGTCTTCCCTGATCGAGATTCCGCGACGGCGCCGGGCCGGAATCCGCCGCCGTCGGAGTGCGACCGGGCGTGCCTGCCTCCCGCCCGCGAGGAGCCGGGCGAGGCCGGGCATGTTCGGCCCGCTCGCCGCCCCCCCGACGCAAGGGTCCGCAGCGGTCTTCCGGCGCGCGGCCCACGCGGGACGGGCAGCTCCGGCAGCCGGAGCAGCGGAAAGCACCCGTGACGACGATTATAATGAGCGGAATGTCGGTTGGCGGTCACGACGGTCACGATGCCCCGTCGCCGTCCTCGTCGACACCATAAAGCAGTACGCAGAACCGGCGGTTGGCGGTCACGACGGTCACGACAGAGAGGACGATAAGGATGCACTCCATGTTGACCCGAATCATCGGCGCGCCGGCCGTCGTCGGCGCGGTGCTCGCGCTGGCCCCCGGCGCGGCGTTCGCGGCCGGGGACGAGACGCCGACCTTCACGAAGGATGTGGCCCCGATCTTCCAGGCGAAGTGCGAGGCGTGCCACCGGCCGGACTCCATCGCGCCGATGTCGCTCGTGACATATCAGGAGTCGCGTCCCTGGGCGCGTTCGATCCGCGAGCGGGTGGCGACGCGACAGATGCCGCCCTGGCATATCGACCGCACGGTGGGCATCACCGAGTTCGCGAACGACCGCTCGCTCACCGACGCCGAGATCGACACCGTCGTCCGCTGGGTCGACGGCGGCGCGCCGCGCGGCAACCCGGCCGACATGCCGCCGCCGGTCGAGTGGCCCGACGAATCGAAGTGGTACTTCGCCGAGCTCTTCGGCCCACCGGATCTGGTCATCGCGTCCGAGCCGTACACGATGCCGGCCGAGGCCAACGACGCCTGGTGGAAGCCGGTCTCCGAGACCGGCCTGACCGAGCCGCGCTGGGTGCGGGCCATCGAGCTGCGGCCGAGCACCACGGCGGGCCGGCGGATCACGCACCACGCCATCGCCCGCCTGGAGCAGGAGGAGACCGATCCGCTGCTGCAGAACGCATCGGCGACCGGCGCGGACGACCCGCTGAACAACTCCGGCCTCTTCATGGAGTGGGCGGTCGGCAAGCAGGGCGAGCTGATGCGCCCCGGCGCCGGCAAGCTGATGCTGCCCGGCTCGCGGATCATCTGGGACGTGCACTATTCCGCCGTCGGCGAGGAGATCACCGACCACGTCGAGCTCGGCATCTACTTCTACCCGCAGGGCGAGGAGCCGGAGCACCGGCAGGTGCTGCACCTGATGGGGGCCGGCGGCGTCGACATTCCGCCGAACACCGTGTCCGTCACCGAAGGATTCTTCCCGCTGAAGCGGGCGGCCCGCATCGAGAGCTTCCAGCCGCACATGCACCTGCGCGGTCGGGCGATGGCGATGGAAGCGATTCTGCCGACCGGGGCGCGGCAGGTGCTGAGCCACGTCGGCGACTTCAACTTCAACTGGCACAACGCCTACGTCTACAGCGACGACGCCGCGCCGCTGCTGCCGCGCGGCACGCTCATGAAGATCACCGCGTGGCACGACAACACGGCCGCCAACCGCGCCAACCCCGACCCGAACGTCTGGGTCGGCTACGGCGACCGCACGGTCGACGAGATGGCCCACGCGTGGGTCAACGTCACCTACTTCACGGACGAGGACTACGAGGCCGAGGTCGCGGCGCGCGCGGCCCTGACCGACAACGACGACTGAACGAATCCGGGCTCCCGGACGCGCACGGCCGCCGGGGGGACCCGGCGGACCGGCGCCGGCCTGCAGGGACGTGGCCTGCGTCGCTGCGTCACACGACGTGTCCGGCGGCGGTCACGCCGCAACGAACGGTTCGATTCACACCGGTGTTTCGGGGAACATCCATGCAGCGTTCTTGCCTGTCCCGATTCTGTCTCGTCGTCGCGGCGCTCGTCGCCATCCTCGCCTGCGGCGCGCCCGCGGCCGCCCAGCCGCCGCGCGCCCCGCTCCCGCTGGAACCGGAGGGCAGCCGCGGCGAGGCGATCTTTCCGGCCGTGGAGGGCTGGTACCGCAACGCGGACGGCTCGTTCACGATCCTGCTCGGCTACTTCAGCCGCAACGACGACCCGGTGGACATCCCCGTCGGTCCCGACAACCGGATCCAGCCCGGCGGCCCCGACCGCGGCCAGCCGACGCACTTCCTGCCCCGTCGCGCCTGGGGCGTGTTCGCCATCAACGTCCCGGCCGACTTCGGCGAACAGCGGCTCACCTGGGTCCTGAACGTGAACAACCAGCGCTCGGAGGTCTCGTTCTGGCTGAATCCCCCCTACTTCATCGACCCGTTCCTGAACCGCGCCAACGGCAACACGCCGCCGCGGCTGCGGGTGGGCGACGGCGAGGAGCTGCAGGGACCGCCGGTGACCGGAGTCGTCGCCACCTATACGGCCGCGGTCGGCGAGACGATCGAGCTGCAGGCGTCGGTCCGCGACCGGCCGCTGACCAATCCCCCGCCGCCTCGCCGACGGGGACGCCCGCGCCCGCCGCTGGTGCTCACGTGGCGTCTCTACCGGGGACCTGCCGAGGTCGTCTTCGAGACCGGGAACGAGGCCGGCCAGAGCGGGCGCCACGAGTTCACCGACCTCGCCGGCGGCGAGACCACCACCTTCGCCACCTTCAGCGCGCCCGGCGACTACCGGCTGATGGTCACCGCCAACGACATCTCCGGCAACGGCGGCGCCGGTGACCAGTGCTGCTGGACGACGAGCTTCGTCGATGTGACCGTGCGCTGAGCGCGTACCGCGCCGGACGAGGCGCTTCATGGCGTGGGTCCGGCCCTGCGCCCGGAGGTTCTCCGGGGCCGCCGGCGCACGCCCTGCAACCTCGCCGCCTCGCTCCGTTCGACCGAACGGAGCGGTCGCCCGTTCCCTTGATGTCTCGCGTGGACGCGGGTTGCCCGGACGTCGCCGGGAGTCGCATTGCGTCGGCGATCGCGCGGTCCCCATGAACCCATGAACGGCGCACTGACGCCGGCGGGCCGTCTGCGGTGGGCGGCCGACGACGGTGATCCCGTCGGGGACGACGTCCGCCGGCTGGAGTCGGCCTTCGCCGCGGACTGGCGGGACGCGTTGTTCACGCTGGCGGCCGAGCGGATCGACACGCGGCAACTGCCCGCTGCGCGCTTCTGGCAACAGGTCGCCGAGCGGCACCTGACGGCGCTGTGCCAACTCCCCGGGGACGGGGGCGAGGTCCGCGTCGAGGCGCCGCCCGAGACCGACTGCGCCGCATGGATCCGGACCGCGTACAAGATCCCACGCGCGGAACGGGCGGGCGCAGGCCGCTGACGGGGCTTGATCTCGCGCGCGGGCCGCGGGTTGCGCCCGCGGCGCAACCGGGTGTTCAGTCGGCCGGTCTGGCCGGCGCGGTGCGTTCGAGGAGCTGGAGCAGCAGGCTGTGCATCTCACGGATCTCAGTGCGGAGATCGCGGATGTCGGTCCGCGTTTCGGCGTGGCGTTCGCGGATTTCGGTCTGCAAGTCTGCACGCATCGCGTGCATCTCGGTGCGGAGCTCGCGCACGTTGTTGTTGGTGTCGTCGATCCGGGCGTTGATGAGCAGGAGCGCGCTGCTGGTGAGAGCTACCAGCAGGACTCCGAGGGCGATGCCGGTGGTGACGATCCACTTGGTGTCGGCCGAGAGTCTCGGTTTTGCGGGGCTGGCTGCGTGCTCGGCGGCGGGCGCAGTGTGGTCGGCCATGTCATGCGTGTCTCCCTTGAGGTGATTCTACACCGGTGATGCGGGACGGGCGGGACGGCGGGTACGGCGGCGACCGTATCGCTCGGGCCAGCGCGACTGGGCAGAGGCCGTGGATTCAGACGCGGCCGTGGCGCCGCTCAGGCGCTGCTGTTGTCGATGATCATGCCGCTGAACTCCTGCCTGGTGCTATAGGCGGCCGGGCTCGGCGGCGCGGTCGATCAGCGGGTCGTTGTCGTACACGGCAAGCGTGCGATGCCGCGGGGCCAGCAGCATCCACGGCTCGCCGGACGCGATGCGGCGCCGGTTGACGTCGTCGTGGCGGCGGTCGAGATAGTCGTCGCAGACCGTCACGAGCAGGGTGTGGGTGGACGATTTCCGTGGAGCGGGCGACCTGACGTTCGGAAGACGTGGTACGGTGGCAGGGGGTCGGCTTGCAGAATGCCGCATCTGTCTCGCTCGGAGACCACTGGGTATGGAAGCTGGCCTTCCGTGCAAGCAAGGCTGGCATCCGTGCATGCAAGGAGGACGAAGATGGGGAATTTCGAGAGCATGATGGTGGCGGCGGAGGACATCCGGAAGCAGATCGTCGACAGGGCGGGCGAGGATACCGACTTCCGGGCGGAATTTGTGGCCGACCCCAAGGCCGTCATCAGCCGCGAATTCGGCGTGGAGTTGCCGGACAGCCTGCGGGTGCACGTGCATCAGATTGACATGCAGAACGCCCACATCGCCCTGCCGCCAACGCCCGAGCTCGACGAGGAACAGCTCGAGAACGTCGCCGGCGGCTGGTGTGAATTGTGCTGCTAGGTTGATCGCTGAAGGCAATCCGGAGAGCGTCCTTCAGATCAGGACCGGCAGGGGTTGAGCTCCCCCCCTCCGCGAGCGAGGCGGTGAGACCCCCGTCTCGACCGGCACATCGTACAGGCCGCCCGCCGCCGCTGGGCGCAGCGGCTGTAGTTAGCAGGATGCGGCGCGTCACAGAGCTCTCTTGACATCGCGTCGAGATCACTCGAGCGGCTTGCCTCGCAGCCGGGCACGTCAGGGGTGAGCCTGGCGCGCGCCTACGCGGGCTTGCGCGCCTTGAAATAGAACAGCGGTGTGAAGATGCCGAGGCGGCCGGCGTCCCTGGTGCTGTCCACGAGACATTCGACCAACGCCATCACCTCGGAGGTGCCCTTGGGCACGAAGGCGAGGCCCTGCCGGACTTGCGCCAGCATGGCGGCGACGCGCCGGCCGCCGGTCGTTTCCGGCGAACTTACGGGTTTGACTTCGCGCTGATCCAGGATGCTGTGCCAGGGCGTTTCCGGGTCCGATTCCGGGGCCAGATCGCGTGCTTCCACAACCTCGAAACCAGCGGCCTCGAGGCCGGCGAGCACCGTTGCGGGGGCCGCCACGTCCGGGACGGCATTGCCCCGCTCGATGCCTTTCTTCAGGGCGCGGTGCTCGGCATTGTCCGGGTCGTAGCGCGACGTCATGCACCACTCGTAGCCCCCGAACAGGCCGCCAGGCTTCAGAACCCGTGCTATCTCGGAGAAAACGCCCGCCTTGTCGGCCGTGTGGGCGGTGGCCTCGATCTCGTAGGCGGCGTCGAACGATTCGGCCTCCGCCGGAATGTTCATGAAGTCGCCCTTGAGGAGCTCCGCCTGATGCTGCAAGCCCGCCTCCAGGTTGTAGGCCTTGCACTTTTCGAGCTGATACGCGTGGTTATTGAGTCCGACGACGAAAGCGCCGGAGGCCCTGGCTATCGTCCGCAACGGACCGCCCACGCCGCAACCCACATCCAGCGCGCGCATGCCCGGCTGCAGCCCGATAGCATTGGCCAAGAACACCTGGTGGCGGACGATCGAGTCCCGGTACGATTCGCCCCGTTTGCGCGGGGCGTAGTGGAAGGAGTCGCCCCACCCACATTCGTAGAAGTCGGTGATCAGGTCGTAATAGTCGTTCACCATCTCCATGCGCTGCGCGTTGCGCGCATCCACGGTGCCGCCGGCGGTCTCGTCGTGCAGCTTGTTGTATCGCGACACGACCGGCGCGAGCCCCTGCCTGGGCGGCGCTGCGGGCTTGCGAAGCTGGTCTGACATCGGTTCTGGTCCCCTCCATCCGGCGCCGCGGACTGCAGCCGTCGCCACGGTCGCCGCCGGCCGGCTGTTCAGAAACGGTAGCGCAGGCCGAACTGCATCTCGCGGGCGGGGCCGGCGCTGAAGATGCGGCCGAATGATCCTACTTCAACCGACGGTTGATCACGACGTACTGTACAAGATCGCACCCGTGGAACGGCGGCATGTCGAGGTGTGTCGTGGACCGGATGGCCTGTGTTGACGTGCCGGTGCCTGCGTGTGCGTCGCCGAACCGGGCGACGACAATCTGTCCGGACCGCGCGTCGGGCGTCTTCTTGACGGCGACGATGGTGCCGTCGTGGATGCAGGTTGCGGCCATGCTGTCGCCGCGCACGATGAGCAGGACGCTGCCCCGATGATCCGCCTGGAAGGCGATCCGGACCGCGTGCGCCGGCCGGATCGGTTCGGTTTTCGAGCTCCTGCAGGGGAGGCTGTCCGACCGGGTGATGGACATCGTCACCGACCGCGACACCGGCCTGTTCCCGAAACCGGACGAGATCACGTTGGCGTGCGACTGCCCGGACTGGGCCACGATGTGCAAACACGCGGCGGCCGTGCTCTACGGCATCGGCAGCCGCCTCGACGACAGCCCGGAACTGCTCTTCCGGCTGCGCGGCGTCGACGAGGCGGAGCTGATCGTCAAGGGATCGCCCCTGACGCTGAAACTCTTGTCCACTATGTCGTTGTGCAGCAGGAAGTCCGGGTTGAGTATCGACGGATTGTTGGCTTCAGCGACCAGCACAACGGACAATTCCACCAACTCACTCCGTCCGTTTCGTCTGCTTCCTCGCGGGCGCGGCGTTCGGCCATCCCCCGTTCCATGAGCTTGCGTTCGGGGCGCTATCGGCACAGTTCGACCGCCTGCGCGACGAAGCTCACCTCGGTCGCCGTCCCGTCCGGATTGCGCGTCAGCCCGACGCCCTCGGCGATGAGGTGGTCCGCATCGGCCTTCGAGAAGGTGTTCTGCTCGAACATCCCCTCCAGCCGCGCCCTGGCCCCGCGCGAGTCCGTCGGCACGAAGAAGGCGTAGTCCTTGAACGTGATCCGGATGCCGCGATCGGCGCCGGCCGGGACCAGCTCCATCCAGCAGCCCTTCATCTGGCACACGCGGTTGACCCGGCCCTCCACGATCACCGTCCGGTCGCCGTAGGCGGAGATGGAGCGCAGCGCCGACGCCAGATCGACTGCCGGTGAATCGCCGATGGCGGCGCCGCGCCGAACGAGGGTGTCCTGTGCACCGGCCGCGAGCGGCAGACCAACGGCCAGTACGGCGACGAGCACGACGGAGCGACTGATCCAGCGGTTCATGAGGCTGTTCCTCCTGTGGTTCTGCGATTGGCACCGGAACGTCGATGATACCAGCGCCGGCACCCCCGCCGGAAACGCCAGGGATGATAGCGGCCCACCGGCGAGAACTCCCAGGCCCGCAGGCGTCCGCAGTCTCGTCGCGGGGCGGTGCGCACAACGCTGGACAAGTGCGATGCACTGGTTTAGACTGGCCAAGATCCATTTTTTGAATACTCAAACTCCGATGCCTGATCCTGCCCTTGCGCTCTTCGTCTTCGGCTTCCTGGTGACCGGCGCGACGGTGTCGTTCTGGCCCCGGATCGGCCTTGCGCCCCGCCTGCGACGCCTCCTGCGGCTGAGCGAACGGGTCCTCCTGGAGGACGCCGTCAAGCACATCTACACGTGCGAGCGCGCGGGTCGCACGTGCTCGCTGGAGAGCCTCGCCGGCCGGCTGGAAGTTTCCCGGGCGCGCGCCGCCGCGTTGCTGTCGCGCCTGGCGGCGATGGCGCTGGTACGCGCCGGGGCGGACGGGCCGACCCTGACCGACGCGGGGCGGCAGTCGGCGTTGCGGCTCGTGCGAACCCACCGCATGTGGGAGCGTTACCTCGCCGACCGCACCGGCGTGCCGGCCGGCGAATGGCACGAGGAGGCCGAGCGCGTGGAACACACGCTGTCGGCGGCCGAAGTCGACGTGCTCGACACGCGGCTGGGGCATCCCCGCTGGGACCCCCACGGCGACCCGATTCCGACGTCCGCCGGGGACGTCCCGCCCGATCAGGGTCTCGGTCTGCCGGCGGTCGAGCCGGGGCGGACAGTGGAGATCCTGCATCTCGAGGACGAGCCGAAGGAGATCTACGACGCGCTCGTCGTCGACGGGCTGGCGCTGGGCGGCCGGCTGGAAGTCATCGCGCGGACCAACGGCCACGTCCGCGTGAGAAGCGGCGGGCGCGAGTGGGAGATCGACACCGTGGCCGCCGGCAACGTGACAGTCCAGTACCTGCCCCCGGGCGAACGGGCCGAGGCGAACCGCACGACCCTGCTCGACGCAGGGTCCGGAGAAACGGTCCACGTCACGGGCATCTCGCGCGCCTGCCAGGGAACCCAAAGGCGGCGGCTGCTCGACCTCGGGGTGGTCCGGGGCACGCCAATCACGCCGGAACTGGCGAGCGCCGCCGGCGACCCCGTCGCCTACCGCATCCGCGGCGCGCTCATCGCGCTGCGCCGCACCCAGGCAGCCTGGATCCACGTCGCGCAGGGGGACGCCGAAAAAGGCGATCCGCACACCGGGCCGGGAACGGCTGCCCGCACCGTCGAGGAGGTCGCCTGATGGCACTGCCCGCTCCGGCATGCGGCAGCCGCGCCGAGCACCGCACCAGAAGCCTGATTCGGCTCGGTCTGCGCCCCGACAAGTGGGACGTTCTGGTGGCCCTCGCCGGCAACCCGAACGTCGGCAAGAGCACGGTCTTCAACGCCCTGACCGGCCTGCGGCAGCACACCGGCAACTGGCCCGGCAAGACCATCGTACGCGCCGAGGGGGCCTTCGCGCACCGCGGCGCGCGGGTGAAGGTCGTCGACCTGCCGGGCACCTACTCCCTGCAGGCGGGAAGCGCGGACGAGGAGGTCGCCCGCGAGTTCCTCCTCTTCGGCCGACCGGACGTGACCGTGGCGGTCGTGGACGCCACGCGGGTCGAGCGCAACCTGAACCTCGTGCTGCAGATCCTCGACATCACCGACCGGGTGGTCGTCTATGTCAACCTGATGGACGAGGCCCGGCGGCACGGTATCGCCATCGACGCCGCCCGCCTGGAGCGGGAGCTGGGGGTGCCGGTCGTGGCCGGTTCCGCCCGCTCGTCCGTCGGCATCGACGCGCTGCTCGACGCCGCGCACGCCGTCGCCACCGGCGCGCGGCGCACGACGCCGTTCCGGATCGCGCAGCAGGCCCCGGGGGTCGAAGCGGCGGTCGTCTCACTCGCCGCGGCGGTGGACGAGGCGTTTCCCGATGTACCCAACAGCCGCTGGGTGGCCCAGCGCCTGCTGAACGCCGACGATGCGGTCGCCGACGCCGTCCGCTCCGGCGAGCTGGGCCAGCTCGGTACCGACGCTGCAGCCGACGCCGGCCACACCGGCGGGCCGGGCCAACCCGGAAACGCCGCCACCGCCGACGCCGGCCACACCGGCGGGCCGGGCCAACCCGGAAACGCGGGAACGGACGCGCCGGACGCGCCCGCCCCGCCGCCAGCAGCACGGGCGCGGGTTCTGGACACCGCCCAGCGGTTGCGGTGGGACGTGCCGGCGGACTTCCACGACACGCTGATGGAGCGCACCTACGCGGCGGCGCACGACATCGCCGCACGCGCCGAGGTCCGCGGCCTGCGCCGGACCCGCCTGAACATCGACCGGACCCTGGATCGGCTGCTGACGAACCGCTGGCTCGGCTTCCCGCTGATGCTCGCCATCCTCGCCGCGGTCTTCTGGATCACGATCGAAGGGGCCAATGTCCCGTCAGGCCTGCTGGCGGCGCTGCTCATCGACGCCGCGCATCCGGCGCTGAAGGGCTTCGGCGAGGCCGTGGGCCTGCCGTGGTGGCTGGGCGGGTTTCTCTTCGACGGCGTGTACCTGGCGACCGCCTGGGTGATCGCGGTGATGCTGCCGCCGATGGCCATCTTCTTCCCCCTCTTCACGCTGCTGGAGGACTTCGGCTACCTGCCGCGCGTCGCCTTCAACCTCGACGCGCTGTTTCGCCGGGCCGGGGCGCACGGCAAGCAGGCCCTGACCATGTGCATGGGGTTCGGCTGCAACGCGGCCGGCGTCGTCTCGACCCGCGTCATCGACAGCCCGCGCGAACGGCTCATCGCCATCATCACGAACAACTTCTCGCTCTGCAACGGGCGCTGGCCGACACAGATCCTGATTGCCTCGATCTTCATCGGCGCCCTTGCGCCGGCCCACCTTGCCGGCCTGGTGTCGGCCGCGGCCGTGGTCGGCATCGCGGTGCTCGGCATCGCCGCGATGTTCGTCGCGTCGTGGTTCCTGTCCAGTACCGTGCTGCGCGGCGAGGCGACCAGCTTCAGCCTGGAGCTGCCGCCCTACCGTCCGCCACGGGTGCTGCAGACGCTCTACACCTCGCTCATCGACCGGACCATCATCGTGCTCTGGCGCGCGGTCGTGTTCGCCGTGCCCGCCGGCGCAGTCATCTGGCTCTCGTCCAACGTGACGCTCGGCGGCGCGAGCATCGCCGGGCACGCGGTCGGCTGGCTCGATCCGTTCGGCCTGCTCATCGGCCTGAACGGGGTGATCCTGGTCGCCTACGTGGTGGCGATTCCCGCCAACGAGATCGTCATCCCGACCGTGCTGATGCTCACGGTCCTGACCGCCGGCGGCGCGGCGGCCGGGACCGGACCCGGGGCCGGGGTGATGTTCGAGCTCGACAGTGTCGAAGCCACCGGCGACCTGCTGCGGGCCGGCGGCTGGACGCTGCCGACCGCGGTCAACCTGATGCTGTTCAGTCTGCTCCACAACCCCTGCTCGACGACCATCTACACGATCTACAAGGAGACCCGCAGCGCGCGCTGGACGACGCTCGCCTCGTTGCTGCCGGTGGCGATGGGCATCTCCGTCTGCTTTGTCGTAACGCAGGTGTGGCGGCTGCTGGCGTGAATGGCCGCCCGGAACGCCTTCATCGGAGGCGGGCCGGCTGCCTGGCGCGCCGTGCCGGTCCGCCCCGACTCGACCGGGCTTGACCGGATCGACCGCAGGCGACAGACTCGACTGACTTCTCTTCGAGCCGATATCGTTCAGCCGCCGACCAGCGAATGCACCGCCACCTTCCGCCAGCGACTGGAGCAGAGCCGATGCAGCGACCACCACACCGAAGAAGCCTGTTGATTGCCCCCGTGTTGACTCTCGTAATCGGGACCCTGGCCGTCGCCGGCGCAGCGCACCTCGCCGCGCAGTCCGGCAGCGACGACACCACGCCCGTCATGCCCCGCTACGATGCGGATGGGGCCCTCCACCTGCCGGACGACTACCTGCGCTGGACCTTCGTCGGCGCCTCCATCGGGCTGAGCTACAGCGACGAACCGCCGCAGCGGGAATCGTTCAATCACACCCTGATGGAGCCGACCGCCTACGATCACTTCGTACGCACCGGCGAGTTCCGCGAGGGCACCATGCTGGCGCTGCTCGTGCGCGGTACCGAGGCCGATGCGATGCCGGCGCGTCACGGTCGGTTCGCGTCGGACGTGCTGGCAGTGGAGCTGGCCGTCAAGGACAGCGAGCGGGTCGACGTCGGCTGGGCGTACTACGACTTCGCCGGCGGCGACCGGGCCCGCACCACAGCGGAGCCGATGCCGCCCGGCAACCGCTGCTACGCGTGTCATATCGAGCACGCCGCGCGAGACAACGTCTTCCTGCAGTTCTACCCCCTGCTGGCCGACGCCGCCGGGGTCACCGTCGACTGATCCTGCCGGTCGGCGGCCGCACCCATCGTCGTCGCCGCGCGATCGCGGCAGCCGCACGCGGGCTCATTGCGCTGCCCCGGCATCGGCGCGCGCGAGCTGCGCCGGATCCGCGAACAGCGTCAGTGCGACGCCGTCCCAGCGCCCGTCACCGGTCGGGCTCTCGACCGCCTCGGCGCCGAGCGCCATCGTGCCGGTCGCGCCCGCGCGGCGAAACGTCCGCACCACGTACCGCTGCACCAGCTCGGCGCGTGTGAGCGCGTCGAGCAGTCGCCGTCCGATCGCGCCGGTCGTGGCGTAGCCCTCGACGACGATCGGGCTGCTGCGCGGATACTGAAGCAGTTGTCCCATCGCTTCTTCGATCCGCCGTCCGGCGCCGTCCCGCAGCCTCACGCCGCCATCGGGATCGGCCTCGAACAGGCGGTCGGCCGCGAGCCAGATCCGAAGCGGCGCGTACCGATCGTCGCGCAGCAGCGTGCGGTACTCCTCCACGGTCAGCTCGTCCAGGTTGTAGAACCCGCGCTCGGCGAAGAAGCCCCGGAACAGCCAGTTGCGCTTCAACGCCTCGGTGTTGTCGGCGACATCCGCCATCGCCTCGCGCGCGCGGCTCATGACCTCCCCGGCTTCGACCAGCAGCCGCTGCGTGGCGCTGTCGGGGCCGCTGAATCGGGCAATGGCCCTCTCGACGTGCTCGGCGCTCTCGCGCACCGCCCGCATCGTCCCCTCGGTCTCGCGGAGCACGCGCTCGACCGCATCCTGCCCACTCGTCACCGCGTCCATCACCCGGCGCACGTCGGCGACCACGCCCCGCGTCTCGTCGACCAGACTCGCGCCGGCTTCCGTCATCCGCCGGGCGTCGTTCCCGATGCCGTCGACGAGCCGGGTCGTGCTCGCCATGGTCTCCTCGACCCCGGCGAAGGACCCGGACAGTTCGGCCCGCATCTGCACCATCTCGTCGGCCGCGATGCGGAACGTCTCGCGCCCCTCCGCTATCAGATCGGCGATCGCCACGGCGTCGACGCCTCTCAGCGCGCCGCCGTCCGGGATCAACGGCGCGGCAACGCTGCCGGCGCGGAGCTGGATGAACGCGGAGCCGAGCAGTCCGTCCGACAGGATCGCGGCCTCGGAATCGGTGCGGACCAGGGCGTGCAGGTCCTCGCGAACACGCATCCGCACCACGAAGCGCCCACCCGGCGCACCCGGGATCTCGATGCCGATGACCTCCCCCGCCGGCAGACCGGACAGCCGCACGCCGGTACCGATCTCGACTCCCGCCACGTTGCCGAAGTCGGCCTCCATCTCGAACTGATCGCTGAACAGCAGCCGGCGGTCGCCGATCAGGAACAGGCCGACCGCGAACAACAGCAGCCCGCCGATGACGAACGCGCCGACCAGCGCCAGCCGTGGGGATCCCATTGCACCCTCCCTCCCGTGTATCTGCCGTACGCGCCCGCCGGCGCGCATCCGCGTCCGGGGCGCGCCGGACGGTCATCCGCCCGCCTCCGACTGCATGAACTTCCGCACCAGTCCGTGCTCGCTCCGCTCCAGATCCGCCGCCGTGCCGCGGGCCAGCACCCGGCCCTCGTGCAGGAACAGCATCGTGTCCGCGATGCGCCGTGCGCTCGGGATGTTGTGGGTGACCACGACCAGCGTCGTGCCGCGCTCCTGCTTGACGCGCACGAGCAGGTCGTCGATCTCCTCGGAGGTCACCGGATCGAGGCCCGCGCTCGGTTCGTCGACCAGGAGGATCGCCGGATCGAGCGCCATCGCCCGCGCCAGACCGGCCCGCTTCCGCATGCCGCCGGACAGCGCGCCCGGCATCGACTCGGCCGCGCGCGCCAACCCCACCGCGGTCAGCTTCTCCAGCGCCCGCGCCCGGACCTCACCGTCGGAGAGGGTCGTATGCCGCCGCAGCGGAAACGCCACGTTCTCAGCCACCGTGATCGAATCGAACAGCGCCGCGTTCTGGAACAGGAAGCCGATCCGACGACGAACCGCGGCCAGCGCCGACGGGGACAGCGCGGTGATCTGCACGTCGTCCACGAAGACCCGGCCCGAGTCCGGCTGCAGAAGACCGACGATGTGCCGCAACGCCACGCTCTTCCCGGTCCCGCTGCGACCGAGCACGACGGTGGCGCATCCCCGAGGAATGCTGATCGACACGTCGTCCAGCACCCGGAACGCACCGAACGCCTTCGACACGTGATCGAGCCGGATGGCGGGGAGCGGCTCGTTCAATCCGCGGTCTCCGGAAAGATGAAGAAGATGAGGCGCACGAGCACCACGTTGGCCGCGATCATCAGGATCGACGCGGTGACGACGCTGCGCGTCGCCGCGTAGCCCACCCCCTGGGTGCCGCCCGAAGTGTGGACGCCGAGATACGACGCGGTGACTGCGATGATGAACCCGAAGACCATCGTCTTCAGCGTGCCCGGCACATAGTCGGTGAACTGCACGAGGGAGAAGGCCGTCCGGAAATAGGTCTCGAAGCCCATGCCGGAGACGGCCGATTCCGCCGTCCAGCCGCCGACGATGCCCATGATGTTCATGACCGCGGTCAGGATGGGCATCGCGATCATGCAGGCCACGACCCGCGTGACCACCAGGAACTTGAACGAGTCGACCGCCACCGCCTCGAGTGCGTCGATCTGCTCGGTCACCTTCATCGCGCCCAGCTCCGCCCCCACCCCGGCCCCGACCCGCCCCGATACGAGCAGCCCCACCACGAGCGGCCCGGTCTCGCGTACGAGGGCGAGGGCGAGCACCGCCGGAACCAGCGCCTCGGCGCCGAACCGTTCGAGGGACGCCCGGGTGTGCATCGACATCACGATGCCGACCGCGTAGCCGGCCGCCGCGATCAGCGGGAGCGAGCGCCACCCGATCTCGTGGACCTGCCGCGCCGTCTCGCTGAACTCGAACGGGGGCCGGAACATCTCGCGCAGCGCCCGTCCAGCGAAGATCACGGCGCGCCCCCCGCTCGCCAGACGCATCACAACCGTACGCACGAAGCGGGACATCACGTCCTCCGTTGCGTTTCTGCGGCGCAAGCTCCTTAGAAGATCCAGTACGCGACGCCCACGCTCACGGTGGCCGAATGCATGCTCACGGGCTCGGTGGCGATGGACGTGTCGCTCGCGAAGGTCACCGCGGGGCTCGTGAAGAGGTACCCGCCGAACGCATTGATCCCCACCCGGTCGGTGACGTCGAACCAGATCGCGGCGCCGGGACGCCACACGAAACTGTGCCCGACGGAGATCGCCCGACCCGGACCTGCCCGCGCCGTGTCGACGCGCAGACGGTTGAACGAGTAGCCGGCCACGATCGACGCGCCGGCCCAGAATCGTCCCCGAACCGCGCCGAGCTCCACGCCGCCCATCACCGGCCGCAACTGTATCGCAGCGAGCCCCGGCCGTCCGCCGGGCCCCGTCTCGATCTCCGCGTTGGTCCAGTTGAACGCCACCGTCGGCCCCAGGCCGTTGCGCGGGCGCAGGCGCAGCAGCGGCCCCGCCGCCAACGTCCGCCCCAGACTCGCCTCCGAGGGACGATTGACCCGCACCGAGGCGCCCAGGCCGACGATGCGCAACGGCCCCTCCTCGGGACGCGGCGCCAGCGCCGGCAGCCGGGGGCGGGTCGCTGCCGGCGCGTCCCTCCCCGGTCTCTCCGCGCGCCCGGCCCCCGGAATCGAATCCGGCGCGCCGACGATCAGGGCCGATTCCACTCTGGTCACTCCCGGCACCTCGCGCACCACGGCCAGCGCCAGATCCTCCTCGCCGGTGGAACGCACCGTGCCGCGAAGGGTCACCACCCCGCCCTGCGCCCGCACGTCGATCGGCAACGTGCCGAGCACGGGATCGTTGACGAGCGCCGTCCTGACCCGCACCGCAGTCTGCGCGTCGGCCACCGCGGTCGACGCCGTTGCAGCCGAGCGGGCGCTGCAGCCGCTGGCGACCATCAAAAGTACCGCTGCAGCGATCAGTCCGCCGCCGGCGCGCACGGGGAAGCGGCTGAGCGTCATGGGAACCGCATCGAACACGTCGCCGTGAGGAACCCTATAGTACGCCGATCTTTCGTGGCGTGAACGTCCGACCTAGCGCTACATCACGGTTGACTCAGGAACGGTCCGGCGTTGGTCGCCCGGTCTACGTCGATTCGGGTTGCGGTTCAGGGTGCGCGGGCGGCTTGGGCTCCTCGTACCATCATCTGTAGTTGCACGCAGGCGCGCCACAGCACTTCGTTGCCCGGCAGCGGTCTACGCTTTGTCGGTCGCCAGCCGGCGATGCGCGCCAGCAGCATCACCCAGGCGCGGATGTCGGGCGGCAATGGCCGGTCTCGTTCGGCTGGCGGCAGCAGTCTTTCGGCCTGCACGACGGCTCCGATCACGCGCTTCTCGTCGTCGGTCAGGACCTGGGCTGCCGGCGTGTCGGGCGCGTCGCGCGCGTAGCCCCTGAGGGAGCACACCCGCCAGGCGGTGATGGCGTCGAAGGCCAGGCACTTGGCCAGCGCGTCGGCTTCCTGCAAGCGCCGGTCCTCGATGCGGGCGCCGCTCTTGAGCACCCGGAAATACTCTTCGATGCCCCAGCGGGTCTCATACCAGCCGACAATGCGCTCGGCCCATTCGGCCGTCGGGCCGCCTTCGCTCGACACCAGCAGCCATTCGAGCGGCTCGTGTCCCGGCGGCGGGTCGGTTTCGAGCACCCGCACCACCCAGGCCGTCAGCGGCGCCGCGTCGGTCTGGTCCTTGGGCGGCTGCACCTGCACCCGCCCGATGCGCAACTCGGTCCGCGCCGTGCGCGCCTCGCGCGCCCGCTTGCCGCCCTGCGAGTCGATGTGCACCGGCCGGTTGGTGCGCACCGGGGTCTCGAAGTCCGGCTGAGACGCCAGCGGCCGGAGCATCATCGCCCGCAACCGCTCGTCCCATACTTTCACCCGCCGCCGCCGGCTGGCGCAGGCCCGCACCACCAGCCCCGCTTCAGCCGCATGCTGCGCCTGCCACTGCAACAGCGCATGGATGTCACTCTCGCGGTCGCCGACCACGACCACCCGCGTGCCCGGACACGCCCGCCCCAATTCGCGACCCTGGTCGAATCCCCGGAACCAGCGCCGGCTCTCCAATGCGCGCTCGGACGTGGGCGCGCCATCCGGCCGCGCCCACGTCTCCAGACCGCTCACCCCCAACGGCCGGCGCCCCTCGGTGAACGCCACCGCCGCGTGCACGAACAGACCCCGACCGCCGCCAGACCGTTCTCCCAGCGGCCCCAGCCCGGTCGTGCTGTCCCGAAGACCCGTGTAGTTGAGCGTCGTCGTGTCCTGCACCAGCAGCACCACCGACTCCGCACGGCTGCGCTCGACCAGCGCCTCCCGATGCGGTTGCAGAATGTCCGCGCTACTCACCGCTCCATTGTGCAGGAAACGGTAGGCCGCCTGTTGCTCGGCGCTGCCGGCAAACACCGCCGGCAGAGGCGCACCAGGATGTTGCTCCCAGGCCGCACCCATCTGCGCCAGACGACGACGCAGCCGACCGTCGGCCAGGTCCGAACGCGAATACTCGCACCGAGACCAACTGCCGGCGCCCGCAGCCTCCTCCCCCAACCCCGGAAACGAACCCAACTCCCTGGGCGCAGCCCGACGCAGCGTCTCCGCCCAGTCCGGGGCCAGGCCCCGAAGCCAGACATCCTTCGGCTCCACAGAAACCGATGACCCCGGAGGACGACCCGCCGTACGGCCCACACACCGCCAGCCCGACGCCCGATAGCTCGTGCCACGACGAGACGACGCCACGCACGTCTCCACCAGAACCGGACGAACCCCGTGACACAATGCCCAGTCCGACGCCAAACGACCCACCGCACGGCCCAGAACCTGCGACGCCAAGTGCGGAACACGAACCCCGGGAAGCAGCAGGAATCGGTCGTTCAATACCACCTGACCAATCCGTGCCCCCCGCGTCCGAGCGTCCCAGCCCAGATGCGCGTCCCGAGGACCCAGACGAAGCGGAGCCGACACAAAGCTCAAAACACCCAACGCGCCCGCCGAAGAATCCACCAGATACGTCACCCGGCAGCCCGGAGCCCGACAACGGCCCAAAGGATGCGCAGCCGCCAGAAGTGCACAACACCGCTGACGCGCAAGCGCCGTCTCCGCCAACCGCAGGTGAACCTCCCCCAACGACGACAGGCTGCCCGCAAACTCGGTCAGCGAAATCTCAGACCCGACCCCGACCACACAACCCACCGGCGGACCCGGCTGCGCCGACGGCAGAGGCAGGCCCAGCTCCGCCGCCAAGCCAGGCAAAGCCTTCCGCGCCGACGCCGAGCACAGCGACCCACGCGCGTTGCGCCACCCGTCGCGTTCGCAAAGACCACGGCTCAGCGCCGCACGCGACAACGACCCCCGAACCAACTCCTGCCGCAGCCAGCCCACCGTCTCCGGCTGCAACATCCGCAGGCCAACACGCACAGAAACCTTTTACACTGAGCCACGGCCTGTGGCAACTGTGATTGAGCGCTAGACGTCCGACAAGAGGGGGTAGGAGGCACGGAACCCGCAGGACCGGCAAACCTGTTACCTTACCGAGACCCATGACCACCGCAGGCCCGAGCAAGCCGTCACCTCGCCGCACCGGCCGCGCGCGACGCGCCGGGCGCGGGCGCAAGCCTCGCCGCCGGACGTGGACCGCCCGGCTCGGGCGCGCCTGCCTGCAGGTGCTGGGCCTCTGTATCTTCGTTCCGCTCGCCGCGGTGCTCGTCCTGCGTTGGGTGCCGCCGCCGACCACCGCCTTCATGGCCCGCGCCGCACAGTCCGTGGCGGACGCCGGAGCGCCGGCGCGGACGTCCTACCGATGGACTCCCTGGGACGCGATCGCCCCGCATGCCGCCCTCGCCGTCATCGCGTCGGAGGATCAGAAGTTCCTGGATCACAACGGCTTCGACATCGAGGCGATCCGCATGGCGCTGGGCGACGCGCTGCAGGGCGAACGCCTGCGGGGTGCGAGCACGATCTCGCAGCAGACGGCCAAGAACCTGTTCCTGTGGCCGGGCCGCAGCCTGTTCCGCAAGGGACTCGAAGCGTACCTGACGGTGCTCATCGAGTTGTGCTGGAGCAAGCGACGGATCCTGGAGGTGTATCTGAACGTCGCCCAGTTCGGGGCGGGTGTGTTCGGCATCACGGCGGCGAGCGAACGCTTCTTCGACAAGCGTCCGGCGGAGCTGACCGCGGACGAGGCGGCGCTGCTGGCGGCGGTCCTGCCGAGTCCCTCGCGGTGGCTGGTGGTGGACCCGTCCCCGCGCGTTCGCCAGCGGCAACGCTGGATCCGCGCCCAGATGAACCAACTCGGCGGCGCCGCCCTGATCGACGCGCGGCTCGCCGACTGACGAGAAGAACGAGACGCTGGAGCAAGCCGAGGCGTGGCGCTTCAGCCGCATCGGACAGTGCATCGAGCGCGCCGGCCCAGGCCGGCTCGTGGCCGAGCTCGACTATACTGATATCGGCGATGTGGTCCGCTTCGGCCTGTTCCGGCCTGCACGACTTCCTCGACGCCGTACAGGACAGGCGCAACGGCGTGGGGGACGAGATCACGCACACGCAACGCCGGCAGGGCGAGTCGCTGCGATGACCTACTGCGTCGCAATGAACGTGGAGGAGGGCATCGTCGGCCTCTCCGACACTCTCATCACGTCGGGCCGCGAGGTGACCACCCAGCAGAAGGTCAACATCTACTCGCCGCCGCGCGGCACGTTCTTCGTCATGACCTCCGGCCTCCGGTCGCTGCGGGACAAGACGCTCACCTACTTCGAGGACCGGCTGGCCGAGCGCGCCAGCCGCGACGAGCCGTTCGAGCGGCTCTACCAGGCCGTCAACCTGCTGGCCGAGCAGGTGCGCAAGGTCGCCCACGAGGACCGGGAGGCGCTCCGCGAGAGCGGCATGACCTTCAACATCCATGTGCTGATCGGCGGGCAGATGGAGCGCGACGCGCGGCAGAAGCTCTACCTGCTTTACCCCGAGGGCAACTGGGTGGACACCGGCCGCCTGACGCCCTACCACGTGATCGGATCGAACCGCTACGGCAAGCCGATCATCGACCGGACGCTCACCGTCGAGGACTCGATGCGCCATGCGTTCAAGGTCGCCTGCCTCTCCTTCGACTCGACCCGCATCAGCGCCGCCGATGTCGACTTCCCCATCGACGTGGTGCTGTACCGGCGGAACTCCTTCCGCATCATCGAGCGCCGCTTCGAGAAGCAGGACCTGGAGCAGCTCTCGCGCTGGTGGGACGAGCGCATCCGCCGCGCCATAGAGGAGACGCCGCAGGAGCTGCTCGACCGCGCCTACGACGAGATCGAGACCGCCCCCCCGGCGCCCGTGTCCACCGTCTCGTGAGAATCACCATCCACCACCGGACGTCGTACGTCTTCGACGCGCCGGTGTGGCTGGAGCCGCACGTCGTCCGGCTGCGTCCGCGGGGCGACGGCGCGGTCCGGCTCGTCGACTTCGCCCTGGAGATCGATCCCGAGCCGGCGGCGCGCGCCGACAACCTGGACCCGGAGGGCAACGTCGTCACCCAGGCGTGGTTCGAGGGCCAGTGGCCGGGCCTGACCTTCCGCACCCGCGCCGTGGTCGAGACTCTGCGCGACGATCCGTTCCGCTTCCTCGTCACCGGACCGGAACGGGCGCGGCATGCCGCCGACGCACCGGACCGGGCGGGATCGAACGGTGCGACGGCGCCGCCCGCTCTGCCCGACGTCTACGCGCCCGAGCTCTGCGAGCGGCTTGCGCTGTACCGGCGTCCGCCGGACGCCGCCCCTCCCGAGGTGCGGGTGCTGGCCCGCGCCGCGGCCGAAGACTCGCAGCATGACCCGGCACGCTTCCCCCTGGTGCTGGCGCAGCGCATCAACGCGGCCTTCGCCCGCGAGACGCGCCCGCAAGGCCCGCCGCTCGCTCCCGAAGCGACGATCGCCGCCGGACGCGGCGCCTGCCGCGACCTCGCGGTGCTCTTCGTCGCCTGCTGCCGCGACAGGGGACTCGCGGCGCGCTTCGCCAGCGGCTACGCCCACAGCGAGACGGCGGACGCGACCGAGCTCCATGCGTGGGGCGAGGTGTTCCTGCCCGGCGGCGGCTGGCGCGGCTACGACCCGAGCCTGGGACTGGCCGTCGCCGACCGCCACGTCACGGTCGCCGCCGCCGCCGACCCCCGCGACGCCGCCCCCGTCACGGGTACGTTCCGCGGCGACGGCGTGACGGCCCGCCTCGGCGCGGAGATCGACCTGCGGGCCGGCGCGTGACTGTGCGTGCCCGGCGGCGCCCGTGGCGGGACGTGCCTTTGTTATAATTGATGCCGATCCTGCCCTGCGTTCTCGCTGGGAGGTCGTTCAACGGTAGGACACGCGGCTCTGGACCGTGGAATCGGGGTTCGAATCCCTGCCTCCCAGCCATCACTTCGCATTCGCTTCGCGCGGTCCGGGAGGCAGTGCTCCAGGTGCTGCGCCGCTCCGGGCGCGAATCCTCCTGCGGTGGGCACATGTGACGTGGGCTCAGGCGCTGCGCCGCGGTCGCTCAGCCAGCATGTCGCAGCCGACCGCGACGGCCAGCGCGCGACACACCTCGCGCATCTCCTCGGGACCGAGCCGGCCGATGCAGCGCTCCAGACGCGATCGCGCGACGGTCTGCACGTGGTCGAGATTGACGGCCGACTCGTGCTGCAGGCCGTGTTCGGCACCAACCACCACCTCGCTCGGCGCCCCGCCGACGGTCGACGTGATCGGGGCCACCATCACCGTGCGGAGCAGCGGGATGACCTCCTGTCGCGTGAGCACGGCAACCGGCCGGCGCTTGTCGGGAGCGGCGAACCGGTAGATCCAGATCTCGCCCCGGTTCACGGTGCGGGCCATACTCCCTCACGCTCCCAGTCCGCGAACTCATCGTCGAGCCCGCCGCCCGGTCCGTAGGCGCGGCGGTAGGCGTCCGACACCTGCCGCGCGCGGCGGCGCTGCAGGTACTCGATCGCCGCGCGCCGAAGAACGGCTGAACGACCGATGCGCCTGACCTCGTCGTCGTCGTCGAGTTTCTGCAACAGGCGCTCGTCCATCATGACCTGTACCGCTTTCATGTGTATATATTACCCACATGGAACGTGATGCGCCGGTCGCTGCCAGCCGCTCTCCTGCGAACGGACCGCGACGCTTCGCGCTGTTCCGCTTCCCCGCCGACGAACCGCCCCGCTTCGCGCTGTCCCGCGGGCTCTTCCTCCGACTGCTGGGCTTCGTCTACTTCGTCGCGTTCGCTTCGCTCGCGCCGCAGCTTCCCGGCCTGGTCGGCGCGGACGGCCTGCTCTCGGCCGCGGGGTATCTGGAGCGCGCGTACGACCTCTGGGGCGGCGACGCCTACGTGCAGCTCCCGACGCTGCTCTGGCTCTGGCCGGGTGACGGACTCCTCATGACGCTGTGCTGGCTCGGCGTCGCCCTGTCCATCGCGGCGGTGATCGGCATCGCGCCGATCGCGGTGCTCGCGGCGCTCTGGGCCCTGTATCTGTCGCTGACGGTCGCCGGACAGGACTTCCTGTTCTTCCAGTGGGACCTGCTGCTGCTGGAGACCGGCGTCGTGGCCGTGCTCTACGCGCCCCCGGGCCGGTGGCCGCCGCTGGAGACCCCGCGCCCGCCGAGCGCCGCGGCGCGCTGGCTCGTCTGGAGCCTGGCGTTCAAGCTCACCTTCCTGTCGGGTGTCACCAAGCTGCTGAGCGGCGATGCAACGTGGTCAGGCCTGACGGCGCTTCGGTACCACTACGAGACGCAGCCGCTCCCCACCCGGGTCGGCTGGTATGCGCACAACGCCCCGGACTGGTTCGGCATGCTGTCGGTCGGGGTGATGTTCTTCATCGAGCTGGTCGTGCCGTTCGTCATTCTTGTCCCACCCCGGTTCCGCGGCGTGCGGACCGCCGGCTGCGCGCTGCTTTGCCTGTTGCAGGCGCTCATCGCGGTCACCGGCAACTACGGCTTCTTCAACCTCCTGACCGTGGTGCTGTACATCTCCCTGCTCGACGACGCCACGATCGTCCGCGTGCTGCCGTGGCTGCAGGCGCCGTCCGGATACGCGCAGCGTGGAACACGCCCACCGGTTGCGTGGCGGACGGCCCTGGCCGCGCCGGTCGCGATCGTTGCGGTCCTGAGCGTCCTGACGTTCGTCCGGGAGATGCGCCGGCCGGCGCCGATGCCAGGTTGGTCCGATGCGCTGCTGCGGACGGCGGCCCCGCTGCGCTCCGTCAGCGGCTACGGCCTCTTCCGCGTGATGACGACCGAGCGGCCGGAGATCGTCATCGAGGGTTCCGTGGACGGGGTAACCTGGATCGAGTATCCCTTTCGGTGGAAGGCCGGCGCCCCGGCGCGGGCGCCGGCCTTCGTCCAGCCGCACATGCCGCGCCTCGACTGGCAGATGTGGTTCGCGGCGCTCGACCCGCAGCGGCACGCGCACTGGCTGTTCGCCCTCGTCGATCGCCTCCTGGAGAACGACCCGACGGCGCTCGGCCTGCTGGACTCCAATCCGTTCCCGAACGAGCCTCCCGGCCATGTCCGCCTCGCGCTGTACCGCTATCGGTTCACGACGCCGGAGGAAGGGGCGGACGGCGACTGGTGGAGGCGCGAGCTGACCGGCTACCTCACCGAGCCGATCCGGCGCCGGCGTTGACCGCGGCGGTTCGACACGCTCCGTCCACCAGCCTCGCGGCGCGGACCGGCACGCCGCCGGATTCAGTGCACGCCGTGCACCCGGAACTTCTGCCGGGCGGCGATGTCGGCCAGCGCCTGCCGCGCGTACGCCGCGGTCTCGGGGTGCGGATCGGTGTCGAGGACCGCAACGAGGTGCTGGTAGGCGGCGGTCGGCTGGTTGCGCGCGTAGAGCTGCACCAGGCCGGCGCCCAGGTGCGCCTCGGCAGCGTGCGGACCGAGCGGATAGTCCCGCAGGTGCCGCTGGTAGACGATCAGCGCCGCGTCGGGATGGCCGTTGTTGGCCAGCCAGCGCCCGAAGTGGATGGAGTCGATCGGCATCAGCAGCCGCGCCGTGCGCGCCGCGCTGAAGTGGAAGTAGGCCGGTGCAGCCTGTTCGTACTCGCCGGCCGCGATCAACTGCCGCACCCCGCGCACCGACGACGGATCGCCATCGAGGGCCGGGGCCGCCGGATCCGGCTCGATGTCCGCCGGCCGACGCTGCACCGCACGCTGCTCGCTCCACCAGGCGTACGCCAGGCCCGCGATGAAGCCGCCGATGTGCGCGCCGTAGGCCACACCGCCCCCGCCAGCGCCGCGCGTCACCAGGAACGGGAGCAGATTGTCGACGATGAGGTAGATCCCCAGCACCAGCCGGGCCGGGGCGTAGACCACGTTCATGAAGATCGGGAACAGCATGATCCACAGCCGTACCCGGTTTCTCGGGAACCAGATGAAGTAGAACCCGAGCACGCCGGAGATCGCGCCCGAGGCCCCCACCATCGGCACGGCAGACCCCGGATCCAGCACCGCGTGCGACAGCGTGGCCAGGATGCCGGTTCCCAGATACGCCGCCAGGTAGCGCGCGGGCCCGAGCCGGTGCTCCACGTTGTCGCCGTAGATCCAGAGGAACAGCATGTTGCCGGCGAGGTGCATGAACCCGCCGTGCAGGAACAGCGACGTGAACAGCGCGATCACGTCCGGATCGATCGGCCGGAACCCGTAGGAGAAGACGACCAGGTCGTAGACCGAGACCTGCATCAGCAGCCGCTCCAGGGCCATGCGTCCGCCGAGCTGCGGGGCGATCGTGCGCAGGTACTCCCCGAGAGCCGGGTCGTCCAGGGCCGGACGGACGGCGCTGAGCGGCAGCGTCACGAACAGGAACACCGCGACGTTGATGCCGATCAGGGTGTACGTGACGACCGGCACGCCGCGGGGGTTCGGCTCGTCGCCGAGGGGCAGGAACATGACTCAGCCCTTCGGGGGCGCAGCGGCGCTCGCACCCGGCAACAGGGCGTCCAGGGCGTCGAGCCGTCGCGCGATCTCGTCGCGCACCGCCCGGAATCCATCGCGCCGCTCGGCGTCCGAGCCGGCCGCGCCGGCCGGATCCGGCAACGGCCAGTGCAGACGCCGCGCCGCGCCGAGGAATGCCGGGCAGACCTCGTCCGCGCACAGCGTCACGACCAGATCCACCGCCTCCGGATCGATAGCGTCCACGCTCCGGGACCGATGCCCGCTGATGTCGATCCCGACCTCGTCGAGTGCGGCGATGGCGAACGGATTGACCGTGGCCGGCGACGACCCGGCACTGAGCACCCGCACGCGGTTCCCGAACCGCGCCCGCGCCAGCCCCTCGGCCATCTGGCTGCGCGCGGAATTGGCCACGCACAGGAAGAGCACCCCCCGCATCGTTGTACGCTATCACGTGGAGGCGCACATCATGCGGCGATTCGTTCTCTCGATTTCGATCTCGATCCTGATTCCGGTGGCGCTGCTCTGGGTCGCCTGCGGCGGCGGCGACGGGGGGCCGTCCGCCCCGACCGCTCCGACATCCCCCAGTGTCGGGCTGAGCGTGCCGTTCGGCACCGAGGACCTGACCGTCGGGACAGGGCCGGAGGCGGTGAACGGCGACACGCTCGAGGTGAACTACGCCGGGTGGCTCTACGATCCGAACGCGGCGGAGAACAAGGGGACGGAGTTCGACTCCGGCGACTTCTCGTTCGTGCTGGGCGCCGGGACGGTCATCGCCGGCTGGGACCAGGGTCTGCTCGGGATGCGGGTCGGTGGACGCAGGCGTATCGTGATTCCTCCCGAGCTCGGCTACGGCGCGCAGGGCCGACCGCCCACGATCCCCGGCGACGCCACCCTGCTCTTCGAGGTCGAGCTGCTCGGCATCAGTTGACGGCCCTGCGGGCCGGCGGGCGCTCCTCAGCGCACGTGCGCGCGGATCTGGTGGTTGATGCGGTGGATGCGGCGGCGCAGCGCCTTCACCCGGGCGCGGTCGCCCGTCTCGAACGCCGACCGCTTCTCGGCCTTCAGCGCCCGCAGCTTCCTCTTGGCGGCGCCCTTGTCGAATCCTCCGACCACGTGGTGGTGTTCGTGGGTGTCGATGCCGAGCGCCTTGCAGAGCCCCGGCAACAGATGCTCCTTGTTGAGCTGCGAGAAACCCTGCACCGCCTCGTGGTCCAGCCCCCGCGCGATCTCGCGCAGGTCGGCGATGGTCCTGTGCTTCAACTCCTCATAGGTATATTCGGCCATGCGAAACCCTCCCCGTGAACGCGCTACTCCACCCGCAGCGACCGCCCCATGACGCCTGCGAGGCATTCATGACGGTGGCTTGCCGCCAATGCCATGCCTCCCTCGTTCTGCCAGCGAGAGAATCGCCGGCGGCGAGACCGCCTTGCGGCAGCGCGAATCTCTCGCGAATCTCCAAATCTAAAGTCCCGTAAAACAACTCCTGTAGAACGTCGTCGTCTGAGACGTTCGCCAACCAACCGTACGCAGCAGCCACGGCGGCGTCAAGGCCGTCGTGCGCGTCGGCGAGCCACTGCGGGCGAGCGTTGCAGAGGTTCGTCAGCGTGCGCTTCTTGACCGCCTTCGCGGCGTCCTCGTCGCGGGCACGGGGCGCTGCACTTGCAGGGGACGATGGTTGTGACGCCGGCTGTGACGGCGGGCGTACATTGGGCCGCGGTCGTGGTTACACTCCCGATGCGGCGCTATGGCGTGCCCCGATGATGTGATCGGACAGCCCGTCAGCGGCTGTTCCAACTGTAGTTGAGGCGCGCGTAGTAGAAGCCGCCGCTGATGCCGAAGGGGGCGGATGCCGGGTAGCGGTTGCCGAGGAAGTGCGAGTCGGGGTTCTCCGCGGGGTATGTGTTCAGGACGTTCTGCGCGCCCACCGCCACCGCGACGGCGTCGCTCAGGGCCCAGGAGCCTTCCAGGTCGACGATCGGCCGACCGGCGTACGTGTATCCGCTCACGAGGTCGTACCAGTCGCCGAAGTAGTTGAGCCGCGCCAGCAGGCCCAGGCGGCCGAACTGCTGGTTCAGCGCCACGTTCCAGCGTGTGGCGGGCAGCGCGTCCTCCAGCAGCTTGACGCGGAACGAGATGTCGTCGGGGCTCAGCAGCTCCGGGTTGTAGTGGGTGACGGCCGTGTCGGTGTAGTTCCAGGCGACGCGCAGCACCGTGGCGCCGCCCGCGGCCGGCGGCGTCCAGGCGCCGACCACGTCCACGCCCTGCGTGCGGGTCTCCAGGTCGTTGGTGAAGAAGCGGAAGCTGGCGAGGTTGGCGGCGCTGGTGATGCCCTCCGCGACGAGCTCCGCCACCTCCGCCGGGCCGAGCGAGAACAGCCGCGACAGCGTCAGGCGCCGCGAGAGGTCGATGTGGAAATAGTCGGCCGTGAGCTGCAGCGGGCCGCTGTCGGCCGCCACGCCCACGCTATAGTGCACGGACCGCTCGGCGTCGAGCGGGAGGCCGCCGCGCCGCTGCGCCACGAGCGACGTCGAGGGGATGGTGCCGTTGTCGAACAGGTCCATGCGCGTGGGGTCCCACTGCGTGGACACGTTGTAGGCGTTCTGCTGGCCCGGCGTGGGCGCGCGGAACCCGCTGCTGACGCTGCCGCGCAGCGCCGTTTGCTCGCTGAGCGGCCAGCGGGCGGCGAGCTTGCCGTTGAGCGTGGCGCCGAAATCGTCGAAGTCCTCCACGCGGCCCGCCGCGCCGACGACCCAGTCACGCCCGGCGCCGCGCAGTTCCACGTCGGTGTAGACGGCGTAGTTGGCGCGGTCCCACTGCCCCGCCGCGATCGGACCGAACCCCGGAAACCCGTTGGAGCCGACGCTGAACCCCTGCTCGACGTACGGCCCGCGGCGCCACGATTCGGGCTGGCCGAGGCCGACCTCGAACTGCTCGCGGCGCCACTCGGCGCCGAGCGCCACGTTGAGCCGCTCGCTGAGCGCGCGGCTGACGTCGAAGTTGATGCCGACCTCGCGCTGCCGGTACAACCCGGGGTCGAAGCTGGTCGGCGACTGCGGGCCGAGCGACGCGTTCACGGTGTTAACGTGAAACAGTGCGGGTTGGCCGTGACCGCCGCCAGCGCGCCCGGGTCCGGCCGGTCGGCGCTGATCGCCACGGTCGGGCAGCCGGCAGAGCCGTCGGCGACGCCGTCCGCGGCGTCGAGGACGTCGCCCACCAGCAGCGTCTGGCCGAAGTCGGGGCTGAAGACGCCGCCGCGCGTGTTCGGGTTGCGGTAGTAGAAGTAGTTGAGCACGTCGCGGTTGGCGTAGCCGGCGTGGCCATAGAGTTGCACGCCGCTGGCCAGCAGGTGGCCGAAGTTGCCCCACAGCTTCAGGTCGTCGTCCACTTGCGGCGCGCCCCACGACTGTGCCGGATCGGCGACGTCGCGGTTGCCGGCGGCGATGAGCGCCGCCGCGTCGGCGCGCTGCACGCCGCGGGTCGGTGAAGTTGGCGTTGCCGTACTCCAGGCTGAGGTTGGCGAAGCCGGTGCGGCCGAGCGGCAGGCCGGCGTTGGCCGCAACGGTGTAGGCCCCGCCGTCGCCGGCGCCGTAGCTCCCCGTGCGCAGCTCCACGCTGCCGCCGTCGCGCTCGTCCCGGAGCACGAAGTTCAGCACGCCGGCGATGGCGTCCGAGCCGTACTGCGCCGCGGCGCCGTCGCGCAGCACCTCGACCTGCCGCAGCGCGATCGCCGGGATGGCCGAGATGTCGGGCCCCTGCGCGCCGTCCGCCACGCCGTTGCCGAGCCAGGTGATGACCGCCCCCCGGTGGCGGCGCTTGCCGTTGACCAGCACCAGCGTGTGGTCGGGCGCCAGCCCGCGCAGCGCGATCGGCCGGCCGACGGTGGCGGCGTCGCCGTTCTCCTGCGGATTCACATGGAACGACGGCACGACCGTGCGCAACTGGTCGGTCAGGTCCGTCGTCCCCTGGCGGAGGAACTCGGCGGTCGGGATCGCGTCGATCGGCACCGGCGCGGCGGTGGCCGTGCGCGGCGGCGCGCGGCTGCCGACGACCACCACCTCCTCCGTGAACTGCGCCGGCTCGTCGCTGTCCGTCTCCTGCTGTTCGTCCGCCTGCGATGATTCCGGCGGCTGCGCCGCCGCCGGACCGACCGAGACGGCCAGCAGCGCCACGCCGCATCCGATGGCCCGCGCCAGCGCGTCGTGCCCGGCTCGCATGTCGCTACGGCAGCGCGAAGACGAACAGGCCGTTGCCGGCGTTCGGACGGCGCTTCTCCGGGGTCAGCTCCAGCGGGATCGTCGTCCAGCTTCCACCGCCCGTGCCGGCGCCGATGGCCACGTACTGGCGGCCGTCGACGGCATAGGTGATGGGGAAGCCCTGCACCGCGGTCGGCAGGCGGGTCTCCCAGAGTTGCTCGCCGGTCGCCACATCGTAGGCGAACGCCCGGCGGTCGAACGTGCCGACGAAGGCGAGGCCGCCCGCCGTGGTCAGCGCGGCCGAGATGTACGGCGTCCGCTTGCGGTGCGACCAGAGGATCTCGCCGCTGACGTGCATCGCCACGAACTCGCCCAGGTTGCCGCCGCTGTCCGGGTGCAGGAAGTTCTCGCGGAACACCATGCCGGCGCCGCCGCCGCCCTCGCGGAACTCGACCTCGCTGTAGATCGTGCGCTGGCAGTTCAGCGTCAGGGGGATGTAGAAGGCCTCGGTCTCGGGGCTGTAGGCCATCGCCCGCCAGCTCTTCAGACCCGAGTGGCTGGGACAGAACGACAGCTCCTCGTCGAGCACCGGCATCATGCCGGGGCGGAACGCCATGCGGCCGGTGGCCGGGTCGATGTCGACGATGTTCTGGTAGCCGAGGTCGGTGGCGTTGATGAAGGCGCCGGTCTCGCGGTCGAGCTGCCACAGGATGCCGAGCTTGCCCATCGTGAAGACGGACGGACGGCCGTCGACCTCGACGAGGATGCGCTCGAACGTCTCGTCCATGTCGTGGGACTCGCCCGGCAGGTGCTGGAAGTACCAGCGCATCTCGCCGGTCTGCGGATCGAGGGCGAGGGTCGAGCTGGTGTAGAGCGCGTCCGCGTCGGTGCGGCGGCTGACCTGCGCCCACGGCTTGGCCTGCGCCACGCCCCAGTAGGTGAGGCCCGCGTCCGGGTCGTAGCTGCCGGCGATCCAGGCGTCGCCGCCGCCGCGGAACATCATCGGCAGGTCGCCCCAGGTGTCGCCCCCCGGCTCGCCCGGCCGCGCCACCGTCGACGTCCGCCACAGCTCGCGCCCGGTTTCGGCGTCGTGCCCGGTGATGAAGCAGCCGTCGTCCCAGAAGCGCAGGCAGCCGGCCATGCCGGAGATCACCACGCCGTCCACCACCAGCGCGCCGCTGCTGTAGAAGTAGCCCTTGGCCGAGTCCGCGACGTCGGCCTCCCAGACGACCTCGCCGGTGCGCGCGTCAAGGGCCACGATGCCCGCGTCCGCCGTGTTCAGGATGATCCTGTCCTGGTGGATGGCGATGTTGCGGTTGGGCCGTCCGCGGCCCCGCGCGGTCGGGAACTGCCGGCGGTGCTCCCACAGCATGTCGCCGGTCGCCGCGTCGAGCGCCTGCACGATGTTGCCGGGGCTGGCCAGGTACATCACCCCCTCGTGCACGAGCGGTGTGGTCTGCTGCGAGCCGGGCTCCATCGCCCACGACCAGACCATCCGCAGGTCTCCGACGTTGCCGCGGTCGATCTGGTTCAGCGGGCTGTACCCCCAGCCGTCCTGCGTCCGGCGCCAGTTGAGCCAGCTCTCCGGCGGCGGGTCCGCCAGCAGCGCATCGGTGACCGGGCTGACGGCGGGCGTCTGCCCGGCCGCCGGCGCGGCGAGGGCGAGAACGAGCGCGAGAATCGTGACGAGACGAGCCATCGTGAACTCCCTTCCGACAGTCGACCGCACGCCGTGTGCAGCACGCCGAGCCCGTGAGGCGTTTCGGGTCGCCAGCCCGACAATCGTCGCCTGCGGCTCCGGTTGCCGCCCAACCGGCCTGACCAGGAGCCTGCACCGTCCTACGGCGCAGACTCCCGGGGCTCGGCCTCGGCGCGCTCCCACCAGACGGAGCCGAAGTTGACGAACGGCCCCTCGTCGGTGGAGATACGGGTCCGGACCTGATAGGCGAACGGCGATGTCATGTAGGTCCGACCGCGCAAGCGGATGTCCGTCTCCTCGCGCGCGATCGGCGCCGCCTCCCAGTGGTGCGAGAAGTAGCCGCCGGGGTCGCCGCCGACCCGACCCACCTTCACGACGCGGAAACCGCGGCTGTCGTCCTCGATACGCACCAGGTACTTCGCGCGGCGGTCGTAGACCATGAGCGCCTCGACGGTCACCGGGGCATCGTCCACCGATGCCTCGATGGTGCTCTCGTAGGTGCATCCGCCCACGTGGCGGACGGTCTCGGTGCCGACGAAGTAACCGGCCGGCGCCAGCGGCGACTCCGGCAGGACCCCTTCGATGTTCCAGGTGCCGACGAGATAGTGCGGGTCGAACGGCGCGGGATCGTCGCCCTCCCCGTCCCGCTCGACGCCGACCGTCGGCCGCCGCAGCGCGTTCAACGCGTCGATCAACCCCAGCTCCTGCTGCGACAGGCACTGGTCCGGCGTCAGAGTCTCGCCCGGCTGCAGCTTCACGAGCGGTTCGGCCTCGATCTGCTCGCTCGTCTGCGCGCCGAGCGTCGCCGACGCCGCGATCAGGAGCACGGTGCACACGGTCAGCCTGGTCATCAGCAACGACTCCCTCACTCGCCACAGGTGTCGGCCAGTCCGACGACGGCCAACAGGTTGATTCTCGATGTCTCCTCCGCCTCGATGAGAAGGCCCTTGACCAGAACCCTGCGGTCCTCGCGCAGCTCGCCGGTCGCATTCACCTGGTCCGGAGTCGTGAACGACGACCGGTCGAACGATCGGAGCAGGGCCTCGGCGCCGAGGAAGTCCGCCACGCCCACGAGGTGGAACGCGCGCGCGCCGGCGGCCTGCGCGCGCGCCTCGTCGACCTCGTCGCGGTTGAACACGCCGGCGTCGACGACGGTCGGTTCGGCGGCGTGCGTCAGCCACCACTCCGCCGCCCCCGGGCGACGCTCCACGCAGCCGACGGTGTGCACTATCCGGACCGCGGGCTCGTCGGTGGTCGCGGCCTGCCGCCGGCCGGCAGCAGGCGCGGGCGCCAGGCCGACGACGGCGGTCAACACAAAGGCCAGCGTCTTGCAGTACGACATCTGCGGATGCTCCGGCCGCCCGCGAGCGAGGAAGAACAAAGGGCCGGCGCAATGCGGCGCGCGGCCCTTGTCCGATTCCGTCTCGACGCGGACGGCGTCAGTTCTGGCCCTGCGTGCCTTTCGCCTCGGAGACGTCCTCGTCCTCAAGCGTGTACTTGACGTTGGCGAGGAACATGTCGTCCCAGCTCTGCTCCGACCAGTAGACCTCCCTGTGCGGGGCGGGATTCAGGCGGTTGGCCCGCGAGTTGTCGTACCGGGCGATCGCCTTCACCGTGCTTCCCGCCGGAACCCGAATCGGCTCGACGAGGTCGTACTCGAACTGCCAGTCGAAGCTGTAGTTCGGCACCCGCAGCAGGATCTCCTCCCGACCGTCCGGGTAGGTCAGCACGTAGGTGACGTCCTTGCCGCGCACGTGCATGTGGAGGAACAGGCTCTGCAGGAGGGCGTCGTTCTGGAACGCACCGATGCCGGTGACCGTCCAGTTCGGATCGTGCGGCGGAATCGGCGCGAGCAGCGGATTCAGTCCCTGCCCCGGCTGCCTGTCGCGAGCCGCGGCCCGGCGCTCCGCCGGCGTCAGCGGTGGCGGCGCGACGAGCTGCTCGCTTTCCGAGGTGTACTCGCGCAGCGAAAGGGTGCGCTGGTACTGTCCTTCCGTCTCCGGGGCGAACCAGGCACCGATGGACGGCCGGGCCACCTCGGGCTGGCCGGTGGCCTGGTAGTGCAGGTTCCAGATGATGTAGTCGAACAGGTCGCCGCGCACCTCGCGGACCTGACCATCGCGGACCACCTTCGCCCCCACGCCCGGGATGTACGGGCCGAAGCCGGCCCGCGCCCGCCGGCGCTCCTCGATCTCCTCGGCGGACCGCTCCTCGTTCTCGCCCCTCGCCGCGTCGTCCTTCGCTGCGGCCTCCACCGGAACGGCTTCGGGATCCCGCACCGGCACGTAGTCGACCAGCGGTCCGCCGGGCCACGCCGGCCCGCGGCCGAGCCTGGTCCCCGGCGGCAGGTTGACCAGGCCGGTCGTGATGTGGTGGGTCACCGCGTAGTTGCCGGGCCGCACCTCGGTCGCCGACACCCGCATGACGTCGTCGAAGGGCAGCGGCGTGAACAGATTGAAGTTCGGGGTCTCCCCCTCGGCATCGATCTGCCACGCGATGGGGAACTCGATGACGTAGTCCGGATCCAGCCCCTCGGGATGGCTCCAGCCCGCCGCGGAGAAGTCGGGCGGTGCGGGCGCCGGCCCGTCACCCTGCGGGGCACCGGCGTCGACCCAGGCCACGATCGTCTCGATCTCGTCGTCGCTCAGGCTGATGTCGTTCGAGAACTCGCCGAACCGCGGGTCGGCGAACCACGGCGGCATCTCGCGTGTCACGACCTTCGCCTTGATCGCCCGCGCCCACGGCCGCGCCTCGCGGTACGAGAGCAGGGACATCGGCGCCACCTGGTTCGGTCGATGGCAGCTCGCGCAATTGTTGAGCAGGATCTCCCCGACGTGCTCGTTGTACGTGGGAGCCCCTTCAGCCGCGACCGCCGGAACGGCCGCGAGCGACAGTGCGATCAGGACGCCGGCCGACAATGCTACCAATCGCGTCATCGATCTGATCTCCAACGATGTTGCCGATTCCCCGACGCCACGACCCGCGCGGCCGGGGCAGCGCTGGTCGGTGATTTGCCTGATGGTATCGCCTTCGGCGCGCCGATTCAATCAGTCGACGCGCTTTTCGCGAGGTGGGAAGGTGCGGTATCGTAGTGGGCGTGGTCGGCTCCGCGGACGTTCCGGGCCGCGCTCTTCCTCGTGCGGTGAGGTGGCCGAGAGGCTGAAGGCGGCGGTTTGCTAAACCGTTGAAGGGGCAATAACCTCTTCCCAGGGTTCGAATCCCTGCCTCACCGCCACTCTGTATTTCTGTATTTCATCAGGGCAATCCGGCCCCGCGCCGAAGCCGGTCCCGCCTCCGACGAGGGAGCGTCACATGCCGCAGTCGCAGATGTACGACGACATCGCCGAGATGTACCAGGCGTCCAAGTGGCTCCCGTTCCGTCACTACATCGAGCGCTATACCCTGATTCACCTGCTGGGCGACCTGCGCGGGAAGACGGTGCTCGACCTGGCCTGCGGCGACGGCGTCTACGCCCGCCAGTTCAAGCGGGAAGGGGCTGTCGCAGTGACCGGGGTCGACATCTCGAAGGAGATGATCGCGCTGGCCGAGGCCCAGGAGCGGGACGATCCAATCGGTTGCCGGTACGTCTGCGCGGATGCCGCGGACTTCGCACCGGAGACGCCGTTCGACGTCGTCACCGCCATCTACCTGCTGATACCTGCTGAACTACGCCAGGACCCGCGAGGCCCTGGACCGCCTCTGCCGCGCCTGCCACCGCGCGCTGCGTCCCGGCGGGCGGCTGGTCGGCTTCAACGACAACGTCCGCAGTCTCCCCTGGTCGGAGAGCGTCACCGCGCTGGTGAAGTACGGGCTCGAACGAAGCTGCAACATCCCGGTCCGCGAGGGAGACGTCATCCGCTACCGCATGACCACCCACGACGACCGGTCGTTCGAGTTCGAGAACTACTACCTGAGCCCCACCACCTACGAGGCAGCGGCGCACGACGCCGGGTTCGTCGATTTCCGCTGGGTCGACGCCACGCTCGACCCGACCGAGCGGGACGATCCCTACTGGCGCGACTTCATCACGTACGCGCCGCTGACCGCCTTCACCGCGACACGGTCCTCGTGATGCGGTGAACTCCGGGCCCTCTTCCCCCGGGCGGAGAGATGAAGCGGTGACGATTGCGCACCGGGTGAACCGCGAAGCGGTCGTCGTGCTCGGCTGGGGCCGAGCCATCCTGATGCAGCTTGCGCATCCCCTCGTTGCGGCCGGTGTCGGCGCCCACAGCCGGTTCGACGCCGGACCGCTGGCCTACATCGAGCGCATGCGTCGCACGATCGGGGCCATGCTCTCGCTCACGTTCGGCAACGAAACCGAGGTCGGCCGGGCCGCGGACGGGATCAACGCCATTCACGGGCGGGTGCACGGCCGGCTCGAACGCCGGGTCGGCCGTTACGCCGCGGGTACCGCCTACGACGCGACCGATCCCGCGTTGCTCAAGTGGGTTCACTCCACCCTCATCGACAGCCAGCTTCGGACGTACGCCCTGTTCGTTGGACCGCTGACGGCCGATGAAAGGGATCGTTACTGTACCGAGGCGGCGCAGCTCGGCCCGCGGCTCGGGGTCCCCGCAGAGGCGTTGCCGGACACGGCGGCCCGGCTCGAGCGCTATCTGCAGGCCATGGAGCAGGAAGAACGTCTTGCGGTCGGGGAGCAGGCGCGCAGCCTGGCGGCGGCTCTTCTGGCCCCTCCGGGCGGAAGATGGGCCGCTCCGCTGCTGTGGTTGGGTCGGCTGACCACGGTGGGTCTGTTGCCGGCGCCGATTCGCGATCGGTACGGACTCACGTGGCGTGCGGGCGATGCCCACCGACTGCGATCGGCCGCCGCGGCGCTGCGGGCCGCCCGGCGGATCGTGCCGCCGTTGCTGCGAGAGTGGCCCGCTGCAAGGAGGAACCGACCCCGTCGCCGGTAGGTGGAGATTACGCGCACGCCCGAAAAAGATCGCAATTCCTGCTGCGTGCTGATAGAATCAATGGGTTTCACTTAAAAAGTGGGGCCCGCTCCGGCGTCTTCCCGCACAGAAGGACGCACCCCGCCCGCGCCGGAAACGACGTTCGGCGCCGGCGGCATCCCGTACCGCGACCTGAAGGAGAGCTACCAGCTTGTTGACACAGGAACGTCAGGACATCGTAACCGCACTGGTGACGCTTGGCCAGGAACGCGGGTTTCTCACGCTCGATCAGGTGCTCGATCACGCGCCGCCGGATCTGGACGTGGAAGAAGTCAGCGCACTCCTGCAGGAGCTCGAAGGCCAGGGTATCGAAGTCGAGGGCGCCGAGCAGGTTCAGCCGGACATCAAGCGCCGATCCGCTTCGCGCGTGAGTCAGGCCCCGGCCGCGGAGCAGCCGCTGCCGGTGCACGAGGAGGATCAGGGACAGGATCTGGTGCGGACATACCTGCGCCAGATGAGTCGGGTGCCGTTGCTGACGCGTGAGGGTGAGGTGGCGATCGCGAAGCGCATCGAACGCGGTGAGCTGAGGATCACCAAGGCGATGTCGCGCAGTCTGCTTGTCGCGCGTCACATCGCGACCATCGCCAGCCAGGTCACGGCCGGCGAGCGTACCCTTCGCGATACCGTGGCGCTGCCCGATACGGAACTGACCGAGCGCCACGTGGCGACCCGCACGAAGCGGTTCGCGGCGGATGCGGAGAAGGTCGCCGCGGCTCTGAAGGAGCTCGGCAAGCGCGAGCGGCGCGCGACGGCGATCCGCAAGAGCGGCCGGCGCGTGCAGGTGCGTACCCTGTGGCGGATCAGTCGGGGCCGGATCGATGTTTCCCGCGCCATTCGCCAGTTGCCGTTCACGGTCGCCGTGCGGCGCGAGCTCATCGAGAAGGTCGAAGCGGCTGCCGGGAGCTTGAAGGAAGCCGAGCGCCGCGTCGAGCGGTTGCAGAAGCGCCAGGCGCAGGTGGCGCCGCAGGCGGCGGCGGCCCTGGAGCCCGCAATCGAAGAGGCGCAGCGCGACCTGGTCGTGCTGCGGGAGAAGGTCGGCGAATCGGCCGACAACCTGAAGGCCGTGCAGAAGGCGTTTCGCCGTGGGGTCATCGAAGGCGATCAGGCGCGCAAGGAACTCACCGAGGCGAATCTGCGGCTGGTCGTCTCCGTGGCGAAGAAGTACGTCAACCGCGGGTTGGCGTTCCTGGACCTGATTCAGGAGGGGAACATCGGTCTCATGCGCGCGGTCGACAAGTTCGACTATCGGCGCGGGTTCAAGTTCTCGACCTACGCCACCTGGTGGATCCGGCAGGCGATCACGCGGGCGATCGCCGACCAGGCGCGCACGATCCGCATCCCCGTACACATGATCGAGACGCTCAACAAGCTCAATCGCGCGATGCAGACCCTGACGCGCGACCTGGGCCGCGAGCCGACCCCGCAGGAGCTGGCCGAACGGGCGGATCTGCCGCTGTCCGTGGTGCGCAAGGCGCGCAAGATCGCACAGACGGTGGTTTCGCTGGACGCCCCGATCGGCGACAGCGACGAGAGCCAGTTCGGCGACTTCATCGAGGATCGCCAGGCCGTCAATCCGGCCGAGGCGACCGTGGCCTTCGACCTGCGGCGCCAGACCGAGTCGGTGCTCGAGACACTGAGTCCGAAAGAGCGCGAGGTGATCCGCATGCGCTTCGGACTCAACGACGGCGCCGAGCCGACACTGGCCGAGCTCGGCGAGAAGTTCTCGCTCACGCGGGAGAGGATCCGTCAGATCGAGGCGGCCGCACTGCGGAAGCTCCGCGACCCGCAGCTCAGCCACCGGCTCAGCTCGTTCGTCGAGCCTCGCCAGCCGCGCGGTTCTCGCCGCCGCAGCCGGTCGGCCACCGTGGCCGAAGAGCAGGGCGTCGCGTAGCGGCAGCGCTGCGGACCCGCGTTGAAGCGCCAGTTCCGCCCCGGGAGGGGCGGGCTGGCGCTTTTTCCACCTTGTCGAGGGTTTCTTAAGCAGCGTCAGGAAAACTTCAGAAACAGGCCGCTCCGGCGAGGCTACTGTGTCCGGATGCTCACATTTCGCTGCATGTCGTCCGTGGCAGTCGTGCTCTCGATTTCGCTGGCGCTCGTCGGCGGCGCCATCGCACAGTCGACAGGAACAGTGACCGGGACGGTCGTCGACGAGACCGGGGGCGTGCTCCCGGGCGTGACCGTGGAACTGCAGGCCGGCTCCACCCGGTTCACCGCGGTCACCGATGACACCGGCACCTGGCGGATCGAGGGCTCGCCGGCGGGAGCGGCGAGTCTGACATTCCGGCTGGTGAACTTCTCCACGCTGCGCCGCGACCTCGAAGTGGCCGCCGGCGAGAACCGCGCCGATGCCGTCCTGACCCTCGGCCTCACCGCCGACGTGGTGGTGACCGGCAGCCGCACGTTCCGCAATATCGCCGATCTCGAGAATCCGCGCGAGAACCTCGTGGGCGTGGCCACCTCGGCCAGCGTCGGCGCCATCACCGCCGAGCAGCTCGAGGCGCGGCCCATCATGCGCCCCGGCGAAGTCCTCGAGGCGGTGCCCGGGTTCATCACCAGCCAGCACAGCGGCGAGGGCAAGGCCAACCAGTACTACCTGCGCGGCTTCAATCTGGACCACGGCTCGGACTTCGCCACCACGCTGGCCGGCGTGCCGATGAACGAGTCGTCCGGCGCGCACGCCCACGGCTACAGCGATGTGAACCTGCTCATCCCGGAGCTGGTCAGCGGCGTGCAGTACACCAAGGGACCGTACTTCGCCGAGCACGGCGACTTCTCGGCGGCCGGTTCGGCCAGCATCAGCTATGTGAACGTGCTCGACCGTCCGCTGCTCAGCCTCAGCAGCGGCGGCCAGGGGTGGGGGCGCGTGTTCGGTGCGGTCTCGCCGCAGGTGGGCGCCGGCAACGTGCTGATGGCCCTGGAGCTGAGCACGAACGACGGTCCCTGGGACCTGCCCGACGACATGCGCAAGGTGAACACCGTGGTGCGCTACAGCCAGGGCGACCTGCAGAACGGGTTCTCGATCACCGGCATGGGGTACTCGGCCGACTGGAACGCGACCGACCAGATCCCGCTGCGCGCGGTCGAGGCGGGCAGCCTGTCGCGCTTCGGCGCCATCGACGACACCGACGCCGGGCGGACCTCGCGCTACAGCCTGGCGTTCGACGGGCTGCAGTCGGGCAGGGCGGGATCGACCCGCGTGACTGCCTATGCGCTGCAGGGCGGGCTGAACCTGTTCCAGAACTTCACCTACTTCCTGGACAACCCGGTGGACGGCGACCAGGTCGAGCAGGAAGGTCGGCGGTGGGTCTCCGGCGCCCGGCTGGTGCATCGGCGTCTGGGGAACGCATTCGACCGGCCGACGGAGCACGCCGCCGGCGCGTCGATCCGCCATGACGCGGTCGGCACCGTCGGCCTGCACCGGACCGTGGCCCGGCGGCGCACCGCCGCCATCCGGAACGACGCGGTCCGGCAGTCCACGGTCGGGCTGTTCGGGCAGAGCGAGATCGAGTGGACCCGCGTCTTCCGGACCACCCTCGGCGTGCGGGGCGACTTCTACCGCTATTCGGTCGATGCGCTCCGGGCGCGGAACACCGGTTCGGGCACGTCCGGCCTCGTCAGCCCGAAGCTCACCGCGGTGCTGGGCCCCTGGCGGGCGACCGAGCTCTACCTGAACTACGGCCACGGATTCCACAGCAACGACCCGCGGGCGGCGACGACGGTGGTCGATCCGGTCAGCGGCGAGCCGGTGGACAGCGAGAACCCGCTCGTGCCGGCCCGCGGAGCGGAGATCGGTCTGCGGACGGTCGCGCTGCCGGGTCTGCAGTCGACGGTCGCCCTGTGGCACCTGACCTTCGATTCGGAGCTGATCTTCGTCGGCGACGCCGGTATCGCCGAGGCCAGCCGGCCCAGCCGGCGTCTGGGCGTGGAATGGACGAACTACCTGCGCCTGGCGAGCTGGCTCACCGGCGAGCTCGACCTGTCGCTGTCGCGGGCGCGCTTCTCGGACCTCGACCCGGCCGGCGACTTCATTCCCGGTGCGCTCGACCGGGTCATCGCCGGGGCGATCACCGTGACGCCGGCGCGGCGCGTCTTCGGCAGTGTGCGGCTGCGGCACTTCGGCCCGCGGCCGCTCATCGAGGACAACAGCGTGCAGTCGAAGGCCACGACCATCTGGAACGGTGAGCTCGGCGTGCGCATCAACGAGCGTTTCCACATCGTCCTGGAAACCTTCAACCTGCTCGACAGCGATGTCTCCGACATCGACTACTTCTACACGTCACGTCTGCCGGGCGAGCCGGCAGACGGCGTGGACGACATCCACTTCCATCCGTCGATTCCCCGCACCGCCCGGCTCATGCTGAACGTCGATTTCTGACGGCGGGACGCGTCCGGCGCAACGGCGGCCGGTTGTGCGGCGTGCCAGAATGGCGGGGTGAACGTCTTCCTGATCGACGGCACCTACGAGCTCTTCCGGCACTTCTTCGCCGTACCCCGCGTGACCGGCGCCGACGGGACCGAGATCGGCGCCGTGCGCGGCGTGATCGGCTCCCTGCTGGCGCTGCTCGAGGAGGAGGTCACGCACATCGGGGTCGCGACCGATCACGTGGTCGAGTCGTTCCGCAACGAGCTCTGGCCCGGCTACAAGACCAGCGAAGGACTCGACCCGGCGATCCTGAGCCAGTTCGAGCCGCTGGAGGAGGCGCTCGAGGCGCTCGGCCTCGTCGTCTGGAAAACGGTGACGTACGAGGCGGACGACGCGCTGGCCTCCGCCGCGGTCCGGGCGGCGACCGACGAGCGGGTCGAACAGGTATTCGTCTGCACACCCGACAAGGACCTCGCGCAGGTGGTCGACGGACGCCGCATCGTGCAGTTCGATCGGCGGTCCGGCACGATCCGGGACGCGGACGGCGTGTGTGAGAAGTTCGGTATCGGCCCGGTCTCGATTCCCGACTACCTCGCGCTGATGGGTGATTCGGCCGACGGATTCCCGGGGGTGAAGGGTTGGGGCGCCAAGTCGGCCTCGACCGTGCTCGCGCGCTATCCGCGTCTCGAGGACATCCCGGACGATGCGGCCGCCTGGGACGTGCAGGTACGCGGCGCGGGGCGCCTGGCCGGGGCGCTCGCCGCCGCGCGCGAAGAGGCGGCGCTCTTCCGCGATCTCGCGACGTTGCGCACGACGCTGCCGGTCTTCGACGACGTGGACGAGCTGCGGTGGACCGGTCCGGAACCGCGGTTCTTCGACCTGTGCGCCCGTATCAACGCCCCCGGCTACTTCCGGCGGGCGCAGGCCGCCGCCACGCGAACCTGACCGAGGCAGTCACGCCGCGCCGGTCAGCCGGCCGTCGAACAGGTGGATCTCGCGCCCGGCGTGCTCCGCGTAGCGCGGGTCGTGGGTCACCATGCAGATGGTCGAGCCCTCGTCGTGCAGCGTCTGCAGCAGCCCCATCACCGCTTCGCCGTTCTTCGAGTCGAGATTCCCCGTCGGCTCGTCGGCGAGCAGGATGGACGGCTGCCCGGCCACCGCGCGGGCCACCGCCACCCGCTGCTGCTGACCGCCGGAGAGCTGGCTCGGCAGGTGCTTCGCGCGGTGCGCCATCTCCACCTTCGCCAGCGCCTCGTTCACCCGCTCGCGCCGCTCCGACGGCTTCATGCCCCGGTAGGTGAGCGGCAGCTCGACGTTTTCGAAGACCGTCAGGTCGCCGATCAGGTTGAAGCTCTGGAAGATGAAGCCGATCTCGCGGTTGCGGGTGCGCGCCCGGTCGGCCTGGCTGAGCTGCGCCACCGGGTGGCCGTTCAGCGTGTAGTCGCCCGCGGTGGGCGAATCGAGCAGGCCGAGAATCGACAGCAGGGTCGACTTGCCGCAGCCCGACGGGCCGGAGATGGCGACGTACTCTCCCGGATGGATGTCGAGTGTGACATCGGCAAGCGCGTGCGTCTCGACATCGTCGGTGTAGAAGATCTTCGAGACGTTCTCCAACTGAATCAGGGCCGGCGCTTCGCTCATCTCGGCTCGCTCCGTTTCGGACGTGACGCTCTCGACCTCGGATCGGCCGTCCCTGCACCGCGCGGGAAGGGCCGCGGGAGGCCAGCCGACCGGGCGCCCGGCCGGGTCTTCCCCGTACCGCGCGGGAGGACCTATTCGATACGCACCCGATCGAACCGGTCCCAGGTCGACATGTCGGACAACACCACCCGGTCGCCCGACTGCAGGCCGTCGAGCACCTCGATCGTGTTCACCGAGGCGCGGCCCAAACGCACCCGCGTGCGCGACGCGTGTGCCCCCTCCGCCTCCACCCGGAACAGGCTCACCACGCTCTCCTCCTGCCCGAACACCGGACGGCCCACGAACAGCACGTCGTCCATCCGCTCCAGCTCGATCGTCCCGTCCACCGTCAGGTCCGGCCGCGCGCCCCGCGGCAGGTCGCCGTCGAGCGCCACATCCACCGTCACCGTCCCGTTCTCCACTGCCGGATCGATGCGGGTGACGCGGCCCCGTATGACGCCGTTGCGGGTATCGACGGCCGCCGACTGGCCGACCTGCACGTCCTTCGCCTGCGTCTCCGCGATGCGCAGCTCGGCCTTGAGCACCGTCGGGTCGCCCACCCGCGCCAGGTTCGCGCCGACGGTGACGCGCTGCCCCTCCTCGAGCGGCACCTGCTGCAGCACGCCGGGCATCCCGGCCCGCACCTGCAGGTCGGCCACCTGTTGCTGACGCAGCTCGTGCAGCGTCCGCAGGCGGTCGACCTCGGCCTGCTCGACCGCGAGCTGCGCCTCGACGGTGGCGGTGGCCATCTGCAGCCGCTCCTGCTCGATGCGGAAGCGCGTGTCGTACTCCTGCACGGCCGCCTGCGACTTCTGGAGTTCGAGCGACGAGACGAGGCCCTCGACGAAGAGCTGCTCGTCGGCGTCGGCCTGCAGACGGGCCGTGGTGAGCTGCGCCTCGACGGTGGCCAGCGTGGCCTGCTGGTTGAGGATGTCGCGTTCGACCTCGACCTGCCGGTTGCTGTATCGCGCCTCGGCCGCGTCGAGATTGAGACGGGCCTCAAGCGCGGTCTGCTCCAGTTCGGGGTTGCTCAACTCGACGATGACGGTGTCGGGCGCGACCAGCGCGCCGGGGCGGATGACGATGCGCTCGACGGTGCCGTCGCTGGTGGCCGGGATCCAGCGGATCTGCTCCGGGACCAGGGTGCCGGTGCCGCGAACCTGCCGGACCATCGGGCCGCGCTGCACCGTGTCCAGATAGATGGTGTCACGGTCGACGCGCGGGGCCGCCGGCTCCAGGCGCGAGACGGCGACCGTGATCAGGACGATCACGATGACGGCGGCCACGGCGTAGACGGTCTGCCGCAGCTTCTTCTTCCGGACGAGGTCGGGTCGAGCGATGTCCATGCGTTGTGTCCTGCTTTCCGGACGCGTCGGTGGACCACCACCAATACCGGACCCGGTGCCTCCTGCGCCGAGAGTGACGCCGGAGGCAACACTGTACCGTGATTGGACGTTCGTCGATGCAACGTCGTTCGCTGCAGCCGGTTTCGTCCGGTCGACCCGACGTTATCAAGTCGGCCGGCGGAGAGCCGGGACGGCCGACTACTGGTCAGTCGTCTCGTGCCGCCCCTCGCCGGCCATCAGGGCCGCCTTGATGGTCGAGGCCCAGATGCGGGTGCCCTTCTCGTTCAGGTGCAGACCGTCCTCGATGAAGATGTCGTCCATCACCTTGCCGTCGGCGCGGAGAAACGGGGTGGCGACGTCGATGTACGACACCAGCTCGTTCCCGGCGGCGAGGCGTCGATAGAGCGCGTTGGTCTCCTGCGCCCTGTCCCATACCGCCACGCGCGCCAGGCTCGGCTTGACCGACATCACGTAGACGCGGGTCGCCGGGAGCGCGGCGTGGATTCGCTCGACGATGGCCTCGAGACGGCCGGCGATCTCCGCCGGGGGTACGGCGTAGCGGCCGGTGTCGTTGTCGCCCTCGTAGATCACGACGGCGCGCGGCTTATAGGGCAGAACGATCCGGTCGAGGAAGTGCTCGACATCCTGCATCGTGCTTCCGCCGAAGCCGCGCGGGATTACCGTGAGCGGCGCGAGATCCTGCTGCAGGGTGGGATGCCAGCGGCGGATGCTCGAACTGCCGGTGACGACGATGGCGCCCTCCGGCGGCATGGCGGCGCGGTCCTCGGCCTCGAAGGCCGCAATGGCGCTCTCGAACCGGGTCGGATCGATGGTCTCGGTCTGCGCGACAGCCGGTTGCGTGACGCCGACGACGAACAGCAGAGCAAGGGCGATGCGCGGGCAGCGGGTCTTCATGTCAACCTCCACGGGCATGGCGTCACGTCATCGGGACGCCTTCGTGATCGGATCATAGAGCCTCAGCCGTCGCCGATGTCGCCGATGTCCCTTCGACGGCGCGGTCGGCATCCCGATCATCCCCCCTCGGCGTGTCGCTATGCATCCCCGACCGCCTCGCACGCGGCCAGCTCCCAACCGTGGAACACCATCGCCAGGCCGATGTGCCGCACGGCCGGCTGCCGGCGGACGAGACGTTCGTCGGCCAGGTAGCGCCGCAACTGCGTCCGGGCTTCCGCCAGCTTCGCCGCCACCCGTGACGCGTCCGCTGCGCCGCGCTTGAGGTATTTCAGCTCGACCACGTAGCCGCAGCCCACGGCGGGGAAGCGTCCGGGGGCCGGCTCCAGCCAGAGGTCGGCATAGCCCTTCCCGAGCTCGGGCTCCGAATGCAGTACGAAGTGGTCCGTCAGGGCGAAGTGCGCCGCGACGAACGCCTGCGCCACCTTCTCGCCGTCGATGTAGTCGCGGATGCCGGTCTGCCGCTCGAGCGCACCGCCGAGGTGCTCCACCGCCGGACGCCAAGCGCCGTCGCAGGCCATGCCGGCCATCAGGCGCTCGAAGTCGTAGAGGTTGAGCGAGAAGGCCCCGACCTCCTCGTACGCCTCGCGCAGGGCGCCGTACAGCAGCCGTTGCACGGTCTGGTTGGGAACGCCGAGGTGCGCGCCGCCGGGAGACGGGCCACGGATGCTCAGCAGCCCGAAGAAGTACAGCAGCGAGAGGAAGTTCTCGCGCCGGGCCAGCCGCGCCAGCGGGAAGGTGGACTGGATGCGGCTTTCCGCCCCGCCGTCGGCGATGACGCGCCGGAGCAGGTCGAAGTTGCCGTTCAGCCGCCGGCCGGTCACCAGCAGATGGCGCAGCTTGCCGTAGTCGATGCGCACGTTGGCGTCGATCATCTCGTCCGGCGCGGCCCGGTTGGGGACGGACTTCTTCAGGTAGTAGAGGACCATGTCGGGGTTGTGGAGGCCGTCCGGCGCACTGGTGGCGAACCGGTAGCCGTCATACCATGCCCGCATCGTCGCCAGGGCGGTCTCCGCGTCCTGGTCGAGAACGCCCCGGTCGCGGTACAGGGTGACCAGATCGCGGACCTCATCGGCGGTGAAGCCGAGCGCGTCGTTGAACGCCGGTTCGAGGCTGACGTTGGCGGCGATGTTGAAGCCGCTCGTGACGTCGTCGAGCGTGATCGGCGAGACCCCGGTGATGAACAGCCGCTCGAGCGCGCCGCCCGCCTCCTCGGTGCCGGCCTTCAGCGTCGAGAAGAAGTTGCGGTAGAAGCCGTGGCCGTGGGTCAGCGACTCGTACGCCTCCCGGCCGCGGTGCGTCAGCACGGTGTTGGCGAAGTTGTCGTACTCGTCGATGAGCACGAAGAGCGGGATGCCGTGGTCGCCGGCGTAGGTGAACAGCTCGGTGAGCTGACCGTCGATGGCCGGCGGCGCCGTGATGCGGCGCGCCGCCGCCTCGGGGAACAGGTCCGGGTTGCGCTCGATGGCGGCGCGCAGCCGGGTGTGGCAGTAGCCCTCGAAGCGCGCGCGCAGGGTCTCCGGGGCGTCGTCGAAGGCGGAGAAGTTGAAGCGCAGCACGACGTAGCGCGAGCGGTGGGCGGTGGGGCGGCGGCCGATGTCGGTGCCGCCGAAGACCGCCTGCCAGTGCGCCGCCATGGCGCGGTCGTAGTAGCTCTCGAGTACCGACAGCCAGAGGGTCTTGCCGAAGCGTCGGGGGCGGACGAGGAAGGCGTAGCTCTCGTTCTCGAGCGGGCGGATGAAGCGGGTCTTGTCGACGTAGAGCCAGCCGTTCAGGCGGATGCGCCGGATGTCGGCCTCTCCGTAGGGGATGCGGGGGTGGACGGCGGCCATCGGTGGTGGTTTGCGCCGGAACGCCGCGGCGGATGACGCCGCACCCCTCTTGTGGGTGGCGGCCTCGTGCTTGCGGTCGTTGTGTGGCGGCTCCGGCAATGTAGCCGATCGCCGATCACGCCACAAGAGCGGCGCCCCTGCCGGCGGAACGGTCCGCGCCGCCCGGCGCGTCGCGGCCGGATCAGCGCTGCGTTCCGGGCCGCCACGCATCGGCCAGGCGGCGGCTGGTGCGGATGTCGTCTTCGGTCATTCCGGCCGCCAGCTCCTCGCGCTGCCCGGCGTAGAGCCGCCGCGTGAAGTCGTCCGCGGCGCCGCGCCAGGCCAGCTCCAGCCACATGTAGGCCCGCACGGGATCCCGCTCGACGCCCGCGCCGTAGATGTGCAGATAGCCGAGCCCGGCCTGCGCCGGTGCGTAGCCCTGCTCGGCCGCCGCCCGGTACCAGCGGGCGGCCTCCGCGTCGCTGCCGGCGACGCCGCGGTTCCGGAAGTGGAGCAGCCCCAGGTTGTACTGGGCCGGGGCGTAGCCCTGCGCCGAAGCGCGCCGGATCCAGCGCGCCGCCTCGGCGTCGTCGCGCTCCACGCCGCGGCCGGCGTAGAGGAGGGAGCCGAGTTCATTCTGCGCCGCGGGGTCGCCTCCCTCGGCGCGTTCGAGCAGGCCCGGCGGCAGTTGCCCGGCGCGCACCGGCGGCGCCGCGAGCAGGACCGCGGCCAGACACAGCAGCGCGGGCAGGCGCCCGGCTGCCGCCGAACACGATCGCCGCCGGCGGCAGAACCGGCCCCTCGCCCGTGTCCATGGCGTTGGCATGTCACCCCCGTGGGCCGAAGGAAAGCGGGCGCGGCCTGCCATCCGTCCTGCGGCGCGCCGACGGGGGGCGGGCGCCGCACCGCCACGTGGCCCGGCGCGGCAGCCCGTTCAGCGTAGCACGCCCGACAAGGGGAACCGTCGGGCTCCATCGCGTTGAGCGGCAGCCGGTCGCGGCGCAGTGGGATCGCACTCGACCACAAAGCTGCGGCAGATGCGCGGAAGCGGTTCGCCGAGAAGCAATCCGGCCTGAGCCTGCTCAGCATCTACTGGTACGACGGTACATCGCAGGGGCCGACCGCTCAGCACACGACGCTGGCCGGGCTGGCTGATGTCAAGGTGCGCCTTGGTTTCGTCAACACGGCCGGGCACCGTAGCCGGCCTCGCCCAGCGACACGGCGGGATTGTCGCCCGAGCAGCGCCCTATAATGCGCCGTGCACACGGCGTACCACACGTTGCTCGCCGACCTGGTTCCCGCCTGCCGCGACCACTACGGCGACGACCTGCTGGCTGTCGCGGTCTACGGATCGGTCGGCCGCGGCATGCCGCGGCCCGATTCCGACGTCGACCTGCTGATCGTGGCCGAGGGCCTGCCCGCCCGGCACACGCTCCGCGTGCGCGACTTCGGCATCGTCGAGAAGGCGCTCGCGGCCGGTCTGGAGGCTGCCGAGGCGGCCGGCCTCCACCCCGAGCTGTCGCCGATTCTCATGACCCGCGCGGATCTTGCGCGCGGGTCCATGCTGCTGCTCGACATGACCGAGGACGCCCGGATTCTGTACGACCCGCAGGGCTGCCTGGCCGCCGCCCTCGAACGGCTCCGCGGCCGGCTCCGGGAACTGGGATCCCGGCGCATCTGGCTGGGCAACGCCTGGTACTGGGACCTGAAACCCGACTACAAGCCGGGCGATGTCTTCGACCTCTTCGCGCCATGACCAACGGATCGCTCGCCGCGAGCTATCTGATCAAGGCGCGGACACGCCTCAAGGTGCTCCGCGTGCTCTTCGAGGACGAGGCGTACTCGGACGTGGTCCGCGAGGCGCAGGAGATCGTCGAACTGGCCCTCAAGGGCATGCTGCGGCAGGCGGGGATGGAGCCGCCCCACTGGCACGATGTCAGCCGGTTCGTCGTGGAGCACCGGGCGCGGTTCCCCACCGTGTCGGACGAGGAGATCGAGCGGCTGGCCGCGGTCTCCAAGGCGTTGCGCAAGGAACGCGAGCTGGCGTTCTACGGGGCGACCGATTTCATCCCCACCGAGGAGTACACACGGGAACAGGCGCAAGAGGCGCTCGACGGCGCCCGCCGGGTGGTGTCGGTCGCGGCCCGCGTCATCTCGATCTCGACCCGATAGCGCCGTTGCATTCGGCAGCGGCCGGGATGTCGTCGTGCCGGGATGTCGTCGTGCCGCGATTGCGCCGCGAACGCTACCGGGGCGCCGACCCGCACGCCGGTTCGTTGACCCGCAGGTACACGGCCAGGAAGCGGTCGAGATGCCGCGAGAGATTGGACATGATGTAGTCTGCGTCTCCACCGTGCGTGCCGGTGGCGCTGGAATCCCAGGACGTGGCGTAGCCGGATGACCCGAACTCATCGGTCAGGAACTTGCTGTACTGGACGGTGATGTTGTAAGCGCGCTCCACCACGTTGACGTTGATGTACAGGAAGCCGCCAGGAGTCGCTGCAAGGGAGTCCGTGGCGAGGCCTGCCTCATGCAGGCGGCTCTCGGCCGCGGCCTGCAGGGCCGACCGTGTGAGTTCGATCTCCGCCGCGTCGTCGCGCAGCCGCTCGACGAGCAGCCGCATGGGCCGACAAGCGTTGAAGAGCCGGAACCGCTCCAGCCTCGAGTCGACGTCCTGTCCGTTCGCCGTCGGCGCGAGCCATGCGGCGCAGGAGAGCACGGCGACCGCGGCGGTATTCCTCTTCCTCATCCCTGCGTCTCGTCGGCTCTCTCCATCGGGAGGGGCGCCGGGCGTGCGTGGAGTCGCCTACCTACCATGAAGACCTGGGCCACAACGCAAAGGGGCGCCGGGCGTGCGTGGAGTCGCCCCCGCTACTTCTCGGGCAGCGCGAAGACGAACAGCGTGTTGCTCCCCGTCGACGTGGTCAGCTCGGGCGTGATCCGCAGGAAGGTGGTGCCCTGCGTGATGCCACCGGCCGCGATGGCGACGTACTGGCGGCCGTTCACGCTGTAGGTCATCGGTCGGCCGCTGACCGGACCGTTCAGGATGGTCTGCCAGAGGATGTCACCCGTAGCGGCGTGGAAGGCGCGGAAGCGGCGGATGGTGTCGCCGGAGAAGACGAGGTCGCCGCCCGTGGCGAGGACCGAGCCGTAGATCGGCGCGCGCTGCTGGTAGCGCCAGAGCGTGCGGCCGGTCGAGGCCGATATCGCCTCCAGTCTGCCGACCGGCGTCGTGTCGGGGTCGAGGTCCGGATGGTGGCGCACGACGGCGCGGACGTCGTAGCCGTCGCTCGGACCCGCCACCTCCACCGACATCGACAGATCCATGCAGGCGTTGTTCATGGGCATGTACATCGCGCCGGTGTCGGGGCTGTAGGCCCCCGACGGCTGGTTCTTGCCGCCGAGCAGGTGCGGGCAGGCGAGCACCGGATCGGTGACCGACCAGGGCGTGGTGCTCTCGTCGATGACGGGACGGCCGGTCCGCACGTCGAGTCCGGTCATGATGTTCTGGTGGACGGTGGGCCGCGCCCAGAGGAACTCGCCGGTCGCCGCGTCGAGCGTCCACACCAGGCCGGTCTTCCCCGGAATGCCGGTGATCACCTTGCGGGTCTCGCCCGGCGCCAGGTCCGGGTGGATCCAGGGCACCTCGGCCGGATCCGGGGAGACCTCGGTCTCGACGATCAGCCGCTCGAAGACGTGGTCGAGGTCCCAGTTGTCGCGCGGCAGGTGCTGGAAGTACCAGACCAGCTCGCCGGTGCGCGGATCGAGGGCCAGCGTCGAGTTGGTGTACAGCAGGTCGGCCTTGCCCGACCCGCGGAGCGGCTCGGGCAGCGGCGACGGTGGTCCGGTCCCCCAGAAGACGAGGCCCAGCTCGGGGTCGTAGCTCCCCTGCATCCAGGCGGAGGTGTGGCGGCGGGCCGAGCGCGCCAGCCCGCCCCAGGTGTCGCCGCCCGCCTGATCGGGCGTCGCCGCGGTGTTCACGCGCCAGCGCTCCTCGCCGGTCCCGGGATCGTGGCCCGTAATGAAGCAGCCGCCCGGCCGCGGACTCGACGGATTGCAGCGGGAACCGGTCACCACCATGCCGTCGACGATGATCGGCCCGGTCGTCTGCGCCACCTGCTCGCGCCAGTCCGCCCGCTGCGACTCCCAGACCAGCTCGCCGGTCCGCGCGTCGAGCGCCACGAGAAACGCGTCGTTGGTGGCAACGTAGATCTTGTCGTCGTAGATCGAGACGTTGCGGTAGCGCGCCCGCGTGCCGGTGGTGTTCCACGGCTCGTCGGGCGTGAAGCGCCGGTATTCCCAGAGCAGGTCGCCGGTGGTCGCATCGACCGCCTCCACCCGGTCTTCCACGTGCGGGAAGAACATCACGCCGTCGTGGACGATCGGCTCCACCTCCTGGTAGCCCTCGGTCATCGAGCGCGACCAGGCCAGTTGCAGGCCGCCGACCGTGTCGGCGTCGATCTGATCGAGCGGGCTGTAGCCCCAGAGGCTGTAGCCGCCGCGGAAGGTGAGCCAGTCCTCGGGGCGCGGATCGCGCAGCATCGCGTCGGTGACCGGTGTGAAGTCCTGCAGCAGCTCGGGGACGTCGTCCTGCGCGCGAACCGGCGTCCAGGCCCCCGGCGCGGCGACGCCGAGCAGGCAGCATGCGGTGAGGAACAAGGCCGGCCGGGATCGCGTCGTCATCGATGGCACCTCGGCGCAGGCCGGGAGCCGCGCCGGCTCTCGCCGCGGACTCCCGGCCGGATGTCCTTGAACGTGCATTATAGTTGTGCGTGGGGAAGCGGCGCGGCCCTGGTCGGCCTTGGCGCGCCCGCAGGCTGGTGGCGGGTGATGTTCCAGCCGTTGGATGGTGGGTGATGTCCGGCCGTCGTACACGCGCCGGAACAGGTTCCCCGTTGCGTTGGAGGCTCCGGCGGACGGCGCGAGTCCGGTGAAAATGCGTGTCATGACCATCCGGACGCCCTGCGGGGCGTCGTCCTGCCGCCGGGCATCCCGACCCCGGTGAAGAGGTGCGCACCATGACCCGGTTTCACGATCTGGACGCCCTGCGGGGCGTCGCCATGCTGCTGGGCATCCTGTTGCACGCGGGCACCTTTCTCGTGCCGATCGACTTCTGGCCGGTGCACGATGCGTGGGCCTGGGAGACGGCGCCGGAGGCCAACGTCTACGGCTGGCTCCTGTCGGCCATCCACGGATTCCGGATGCCGCTGTTCTTCCTGCTCAGCGGCTTCTTCACCGCGATGCTGTGGCAGGCGCGCGGGATGCGGCGGCTGATGCAGCAGCGCCTCGAGCGTCTCGGTCTGCCCCTGCTGGCGGGCATGTTCACCATCGTGCCCGTCATCTCGTGGCTGGGGGCGGCCGACTTCACGCTGCTCGACTGGCCGCTGGCGTGGCTCACGGACGGGCTGCACCATCTATGGTTCCTCTGGTACCTGCTGTTGCTGGCCGGGGTGTTCGCCGGCGCCGTTCGGCTCGGCCTGACGTTCCGCCATCCGGCGTGGTGGCTGCTCGTTCCGCTGGCCGTGGCGCCGCAGTATGCGATGCACGAGCTGGCGTTCGGTCCCGACACGGAGACCGGCGTGATTCCGGCCGGCCGCGTGTTCGCCTTCTACGGCATCTTCTTCGTCTTCGGCGTGTTCTTCCGGCAGCGGGAGATCGAAGTGCGGCGCTGGTGGGCTGCGGGTCTCATCCCTTCGCTGGCGCTGCTGCTGCCGGCGGGCGTGGTGCTGCTCTACCTCGAGGACTCACAGGCTGCGAGCCGGCCGGAGATGTGGGGCGTGGCCGCGGTCGTGCAGGTCGCCTTCACGTGGCTGATGTGCTTCGGCATGCTGGGCCTGTTCCGCTGGATCGCCGCGCGGGAGCGCTTCTGGGTGCGCTACCTGTCGGACGCCTCCTACTGGCTCTACGTATGTCACCTGCCGCTCATCATCGGCGCGCAGATGGTTCTCGTGGACTGGCCGGTGAGCGTCCACCTGAAGTTCCTGCTGATCAGCACGGCCGTGGTCGCCGTGCTGCTGCCCATCTACCACGTGGGCGTGCGCTACACCGTGATCGGCACGACGCTGAACGGGCCGCGCACCCGGCGGGCGGCGCCGCTCCGTCCCCTGGCGCCCCGCCCCGAAGCCGGGTGATGCGCGGGCCGGGCGCTATGTCGGGACGGCGCTGACCGGCAGCGACTCCAGGCCGCGCAGGACGACGCCGCGGCGGAACGCCGGGCGGTCGGTGCGCAGGCGCAGCGACGAGAAGCGCTCCAGCAGGACCTCCAGGGCGATGCGCCCCTCCAGGCGCGCCAGCGGAGCGCCGAGGCAGTGGTGCACGCCGCGGCCGAACGAGAGGTTGCTGCCGCTGGAGCGCCCGATGTCGAGCCGGTCGGGATCGTCGAACACCGCCGGGTCGCGGTTCGCCGCGCCGATGGCGAGGATGGCGCCGTCGCCACGCCGAAGCGGGTGCCCGTTCATCTCGCAGTCCTCCCGCACGCCCCGGATGTCGAGCTGCACCGGCGTGTCGAAGCGCAGCAGCTCCTCGACGGCCGCCGGTATCCGGGTCGGGTCCTCGCGCAGGAGCGCAAGCTGCTCCGGGTGCCGCAGCAGCGCCAGCACGCCGTTGCCGATCAGGTTGGTGGTGGTCTCGTTGCCGGCCACCAGCAGAAGGCGCAGCATCAGCAGCATCTCGCGCTCGGTGAGCGCGTCCCCTTCCTCCTCCGCCTGCGTGAGGGCGCTCACGATGTCGTCCCGCGGCTCGCGGCGGCGGGCCCGGATGACGGGCATGAAGTAGGCGTCGAGCGCCTCGCCGGCCGCGGCGGCCCGCGCCTGCTCCTCCGCGCCGAGGATGGGTTCGAGGAGGCCGGCGCGGTCGTCGGACCAGCGCTTGAAACGCGCCCGGTCTTCCGGCGGCACGCCCAGCATCTCGGCGATGACGATCACCGGGAGCGGGTAGGCCAGCGCCGTCATCAGGTCGAATCCGGCCGGGTCCACCGCGTCGAGCAGCTCTCCGACGACCGTCCGGATGTGCGGTTCGAGGGCGTTGACGGCGCGCGGCGTGAACGCCTGGTTGACCAGCGCCCGCAGGCGGGTGTGCTCCGGCGGATCGAGGAACAGCATGGTCCAGTCGGCCCGCGGTGGCACGAACTGCTGCCGCCGGGACGCGCGGCGGCTGGTCGGGACGTTGGAGAACCGCCGGTGGTCGCGGAGGATGGCCTCCACATCCGCGTAGCGGGTGAAGACCCAGGCGTTGAGGAGCCGACTGCGATGCACCGGCGAGCGTGCGCGCAACCGCGCGTAGGTGGGATACGGATCCTGCCTCACCCGCGCGGACAGCGGATTGTAGGCCACGCCGCTCCGCCAGCGCTCCGGCGCCAGCACGGCGCCGGCAACCAGCGACTGCATCGCCCGCCGGAGGCCGGTCACCATCCTCAGTACGCCAGCGCGTAGCAGTCTCGCCGCGGGTCGCCGGCGGCCAGACGGTTGCCGGTGGCCGGATCGATGAGGACCGCGGTGGCGCAGCCCGACATGCCGAACGGCTGCACCTCGTTGACGTGATGTCCCCGGCGCCGCAGCTCGTTGGCCACTTCCGACGAGATGCGCGATTCCAGATCCATCCGGTTGAAGCCGGCCGCATGCGGCCAGAACGATCCGTGCAGGTGCTGCGTACGGACCCGCGGCCACGCCAGCGCGTCGTGCAGGTTCGGATACCAGTCCGGCCAGAACTCGACGATGTTCAGGAACGCCTGCAGGATCGTCTGGTCCTGGTTGTCGCCGCCCGGCGTGCCGATGGCCATCAGCGGCTCGCCGTCCCGGAACACGATGCTCGGCGTCAGCGTGTAGCGCGGCCGGGCGCGCGGGCGGATCTGGTTGGCGCGGGCCGGATCGAGCCAGAACTGCTCGCCGCGGGTGCTGAGTGCGATGCCGGTCCCGCCCAGGATGACGCCGCCCCCGGTCCAGCCGCCGCTCGGCGTGGCGTCGAAGATGTTGCCGTCCTCGTCGATGACCGCGATGTGCGTCGTGTCCTTGAGCCCGCCGGCCGAGGGCACGAACGACCCGTCGGCGTCGCTGGCCGCCACCCCATCGTCGATGTCGGCCACCCAGAACGGCCACTCGTCCACGTGCGGGTCGTGCGGCAGCGGGTCGCCGGCGCGGAATGCGACCGACGCGACGGCCGGATCGATCTCGGCCGCGCGCTCCTGCGCATAGGGCGTGGAGAGCAGGCCCGCGGCCGGCACGTCGACGAAGTCGGTGTCCGCGTAGTAGGTGTCGCGGTCCGCGTAGGCCAGCTTCATCGCCTCGATGACGGTGTGGATGTAGTCGGGACTGTTGTGGCCCATCGCCTGCAGGTCGAACTCCTCCAGGATGTTCAGGGCCTGCAGCAGGACCGGACCCTGGCTGTTGAAGCCGTGCTTGTAGATGGTGTAGCCGCGGTAGTCGGTGCTGGTCGGCGCCTCGACCCGCGAATGGAACTCGGCGAAGTCGCTCAGCTCGAAGGGCGCGCCGTGCGCCTGCAGGAAGGCGACCATCTCCTCGGCGATATCGCCCTTGTAGAAGCGGTCGCGGGCGGCGGCGATGCCCTGCTCGCGGCCGAGATGCGCGTGGGCGCGTTCCGCTTCGACCATCTTCATGAGCGTGGCGGCCAGGGTCGGGAACCGGATCGTCTCGCCCGCCGCGTAGAGCGAGCCGTCGGGCTTGAGCCAGAACCGCTGGTTGTCCGGCCACGCCTCCATGAACTCGAGGTTGGCCTCGATGGCGCGGGCGGTGAGCGGACGCAGCGGGAAGCCGTGCTCCGCATACTCGATGGCGCGGGCTGCGACCTGCTCGAAGGTCATCGTGCCCCAGCGCTCCAGCACGGTGAGCGCGCCGTGCAGCGCCCCCGGCACCACGGCCGGGTCGAGCCCCTCGCCGAAGAGGTCGCGTCCGCGCGACTCGTACCACTCGATGCTGGCCCCCTTCGGCGCCCAGCCCTGGGCGACCACGGAGGTGACCCTGCCCTCGGCGGCCGGATAGACCAGCACCAGCGACTCGCCGCCCAGGCCGTACAGATCCTGTTCGATGACGCCGCCCACGAGCATCGCGGTGACGCCGGCGTCGAAGGCGTTCCCGCCCTGGATCAGGATCTCGAACGCGGCGGCCGAGGTCAGCGGATGCCCTGTCGACAGTCCCGCGTGCGGTCCGGACACGGCCGGCCGCTGCGCCTGCAGCGCCGAGGTCGCGAGGACCAGCACCAGACCGGCCAGAATGAAGTGGATTACGGTTCTGTGCTGCATCATGACGCCCACTCCCGATTCGGGACGATCCATCCGTCCCGCCTCACGCCGGGCCGCCTCGAAACACTGACGACCGAATCACTGACGGCCGAACGCCGTTCGCCGGCGACGCACCGACGACTTGCGCCGCGCCTCACTCGGTGACGACGAAGTCGGCCGACCACTCGTGCGGGCCCCAGTGCACGACCACTCGCCCCCGGTCCGGGCCGGTCGGGACGAGCGTGGTCCCCAGCGGGCGGAACGATCCCGCGGTGCGCGTGTAGTCGACCGGGACCTCGGCGGCGTCGAACGCCCCGTCGTACTGCGTGCCCCAGGAATCCGCCTCGTGGTTGAACACGAACCGCCAACCGTCGCCGGCCCTGCGCAGCCAGATGCCGTACAGGCCGGCGAAGCCGGGGGCGAGGTTGCCGGTCGGAATGTCCGCCGCGCCGAACCGCAACGAGACGTCGCTCTTGAGGCGCAGGACGGGAGCGCGGATCATCTCGATCACGTCGCCGTCAAGCGCTGCCGCCACGTTCGGGTAGTCCTCGTCCTCGACGTCGATGCTCTTCCAGTAGACGAGGGTGATGCCGGCGCCGTCAGGCAACACGAGCGCCGTCTCGTTGCGCTCAGAGAGCAGGTTCCCACGGGCGATCGCGTCGTTGGAGTCCTCGGCCTCGCGGGCGGTGCCGCGGCCCGACACGCGCGCCTGGCGCGGCGCCTGGGGAATCTCCTCGAACCGGAAGTCGGCGCTCCAGGCATGGCGCCCCCAGCGCAACTCGAGCCGCCCCGTCTCGGCCCCGGTCGCGTGGAGCGATGCGGCGAACGTCTGCGCCTCGGCGGTGGTCTCGCGGTGGCTCAGCGGAATGCTGCGAACCCGTCCTCCGTCGGCCGGATGGACCTCCAGTTGCCAGCCGGACGCGTCGCGCACGAGCCAGAGGTCGGGGTCGGCCGCCATCTCTTCGTCGGACTCGTCCGCTTCCGCATCGGGCTCTTCGGCGTCCTCGTCGGACTCGTCCGCTTCCCCGGCCCCGGCCTCCGCCCGCCGCGCCGCAACAAGGGCCGCGATCTCCGCCTCGATCGCGTCGATGTCCGGCGCCAGGGCGCCGAGCCGCAGGGCGCGGTGCGCGTCCAGCGCACCGATCCGCACCCGGGATCCGACCGTGCCGGAGAGGAGCCACTGATACGCATGGTGCCCGGCGCGCAGCCCGGGTGGGAACGCCACCGTGATTCCCTGGGCCTCCAGGGTGAGCGACGCATGCACGAGGCCGTCGGCCCCGTTGCCCGGCGCCGGCGTCTGTGCGCCGGCGCCGGCGCCCGTCAGGCACCATGTGGCACCGGCAGCGAGCAGGACGCGCCGAATACGTACGATGCCGCCGCAGGGGCGGGCGGCGGACCGGGGGGCATCAGCTCCGGGCATTGGATATCGCATAAGAAACAGAAGGGCGGGACCAACCGCGGCCCCGCCCTGTGGAAGCATGTCGAACCGGCCGTGGCGGGTTCGTCAGTTGTTGTCGGTCGTGGCGGGCAGGATCTCGGCGTCGTCGATCTCGGCGTAGCCGATGAAGCCGAGCGACATCTCGTCGTCGGTCCGCGGCCCGTGGCCCACGAAGCGGTTCGGGTCGAAGCCCTGCCGCGACGCACGCTCCGGCGAGTTGTCGTACCAGAAGTCGACGTCGATGCGGGTGCCCTTCGGCAGCAGCTTCGGCTCCTTGTACTTGTAGGTCACCTGCCAGCCCTGGTCGTAGTGCGGCACGTCGAGCAGCAGCTCCTCGCTGCCGTCCGGGTAGATCGCGGTGTAGCGCGCCGCGGTCGCCCGCAGGTGCGCGTGCGGCCAGTAGGTCAGCACCAGGGTGTCCTTGTCGAGGACGCGCGACGAACCGATCCGGTAGTTCGGGTGGTTCGGCGGAATCTCGAAACCGCGGTTCGACAGCGAGTCGTTGATCACCTGGTGCTTCACCGGCTCGTCGGCGACGAAGAAGGCGATCTGCGGGTTGCTCCACGCGGCCGAGCCCTCGGCCGGCTCCTTGTGGTAGTGCATGTTGAAGGAGAGGCTCGATCCGGTCTTCAGCAGCACCCCGAAGCCGTCCGGCAGCATGTCGGCCTCGCCGCCCTCGGCGACACAGCTCAGCAACTGGCTGCCGGCCACGTCCGCACCCTCTTCCTCCGCGACCTCGGGCACGAAAGCGCCCGGCTCGACCACCGACGAGCACATGTGGTGCGTGATCTGGTTGTCGCCGACGCGGAACTCCCAGCCCCTGACCCAGGTGTCCTCCGGCAGGATGTCCTCGGTCAGCTTCGTGTAGAAGGTGATGTTCAGGTCGTAGATGTCGTCCTCGACCAGGTACGGCTCGGGCATGCTGACCACGAAGTCGGGGGTGCCCAGCGACCAGCCGTCGTTGGCGTCCTCCGCCCACTGCACTGCCGGCGGGGCGTCGGCCCGGTCGCCGGCCGGGGCGCCGGCGTCGACCCAGCGCACGATGGTGTCGATCTCGGCGTCGGTCAGACCGCGCTCGTTCTCGAAGACGCCCTTCGGAGCCGAGGCGAACCACGGCGGCATCTCGCGCGACTCGACCTTGCGTGCGATGGAGCGGGCCCAGGGGCGGGTCTCGCGGTAGTCCATGAACGACATCGGCGCGACCAGACCGCTGATGTTGTAGCCGGACGGCCGATGGCAGGTCTGGCAGTTGCCCTGCATGATCGGCAGGACGTCCTTGTAATAGGTCACCTCGGCGTCGTGCTGCGCATAGCCGGGAGCGGCGGCCGCGACCATGCCGAGCACGAACAGGGCGACGAGCGTACGCTGCAAGTTCATCGGTATCTCCTTGGCACCGAACCGAACGCGTGCCCAACCCGGACAGACTGCGTGAATGGATGGTTGTACCACAGCGTCCGGTACGCCGCAAGCGAAACCTGCATCCTGGGTGCGCGACAAGAAAGTTGAGGATTGCCGTCGGGGGTGTTGAGCGGGCGTTGATCGACCGATTACTCGGGTAGGAGGATTCTGACCATGCCCGAGGCGCAGTTGACGGAACCGCTCGACCACGCGGCCCAAAAAAAGGGGCGTCGAGAAGATGTTCGCCGCGTTGGAAGGGGCGGTGGAGGCCGACGTCGGCAGGTTGCCCCGGGGGCGTCAAGGAGTCGGAACCCGCTCGGCGAGCTCCGTGAACCAGTTGCCGACGTAGACGAGATCCCTCGGTCCTCGCCGCGGGTCGTTGCGGGAAGGGGCCCCGCGAGGCATACCGGGGCCCGGGTCGAACCCGGACTCGTCCGCATCCTTGAGCATCAGGAAACGCTGGCCGTCCGGCGCGATGTCCCACTGGCGGAACAGGCCTCCGAGATCAATGTCCCTCGGAGTTGCGAACAGCCGGTTCGGGCGGGAGGGCGTGAACGTGGGGTCGCCGGCGTACTCGACCGCCATCATCGCCCTCCCGTCGGGGCCGGCGCCGATGTAGAAGAGCTCCCGGCCGCGCGGCGACCAGGCCGGCGCGAAGCCCTCGCCCTGCGACACCTGCCATCTCCCGTCGTCGACGTTCGGAAACGGCCGCACGTAGACGGCCCGGCGGCCTGCCTCGTTGGATTGATAGGCGATCCAGCGGCCGTCCGGCGACACCGCCGGGTGGGCCTCCACCGACGCGGTCGCGATCAGCGGCGCCGATGCCCGGCCGCCAGCCAGCGACAGGAGGTGAACGTCCGCCATGTTGGTGATGTTGTCGGTGTGCGTGACGACGAGCGTATCCGGGTCGCCCGCCCACGTCGAGGCGATCTGCAGGAACGGGCTCGCCGTCAGTCGTTCGGCCTGCCCGGTGCCGTCCGCCGCCTTCCGGAACAGCCCGTAGCCCTCGTCACGAACGGACGTGAAGACGACGCGCCGGCCGTCCGGCGACCACAAGGGACTGCTGTTCCACGGGGCGTCGAACGTCAGGGTGTTCGACACGTCGCGGACCAGGTCGTAGATGAGGATCTCGTCCGCAACGTCGGTGGCCACCGCCAGCGCAATGTGGTCGCCGCTGGGTGAGACCCGCGGCGTCCCGTACGCGCGCGGCGGCGCCGGGATCGGTTCCTCGCGCCCGTTCCGATCCAGCCACACCAGGGTCCGCCGGGCCTCTGCTGCGCCTTCATCGGGAGCCGGAGTGTAGAGCAGCGCGCCATCGGCGGACCAGGCGATCGAGCCGACGTCGGGGATGACGGAGACCGGCGCGCCGGTCAACTCGAGGCGGTCGGCATCGAACGGGACGGCCATCAGGGTCTTCGCCCGCGTCCCCGGCCACCCGACCCCGCCAAGCTCCTGCCGGGCCGCCTGCCGGAACAGAAGGTGCCCCGTCGGGGTGTAGGTCGCCGCCGTCGCCCATGGCGCCACGGTGCGCTGTTCCGCGGTAACCAGCGATGCCGCCTTCAACTGCATCCCGTCGGTCGAGACCTCGGTGAACAGCAGCCCCTGCGAGCCGGGCAGCACATGCGGATCCGTGCAGACGGCCAGAGCCTCGACCGCGCCGGTCGCCAGCACCGCCTCGGGCGTCCCGCCGGCGGCCGGGACGCGCAGCAGGCCGCCCACGCCGCCGATCACGATCCGGTCGTCATCGCCCCAGCTTCCGCCCTGCGCGGAAACATTCTCGGCCAGCGTCACAGGCGCGCCGCCGCGAGCTGGCGTCTTCCTGAGCGTCCACCGGGGCTGGACGCGCTGCGACAGCACGGGGAGTCCCGTACCGGTGAAAAAACCGATCCACTCCCCATCCGGCGAGAAGAACGGATCCATCGCGCCCTCGGTACCGGCCAGCGGCTGTGCGCCGGCCTGATCCAGCCGGCGCATCACCAGTCGCCGGTCCCGTCCACTGCGACCGACGTAGACCAGTATCGAGCCGTCCGGCGAGAGGGCGAACCCGGCGCCGCGCGCGGTCGGGGTCAGCAGGTCCAGCGAGAGGCGCCGGACCGCGGGCGGGTCCGATGTGGGCGCGAGGGTCCGGAACGTGGCCGTGGCCGCCAGACAGCCGAGGATCAGGCCGGCGACTGCCCAGGCGATCCGCGCCCGCCAGCGGTGCAGCGCGGACGGCGGTGTGGAAGCTCCGGCCGCATCTTCCGGCACTGCCTCCACTGGCGCGGCGGCCGCTTCCAGGTCGCTGATCGCTTCGCCCGCGTCCCGCATCCGGCGCCGCCGGTCGCGCTCGAGGCAGCGGCCGAGCAGCCTGCGTACGGGCGGCGGCGTCGAGGGCGGCAGGGCCGACAGGTCGAGATCGCGATCGATCACGCGAGCCAGCACCTGCGCCACGGTCTCGCCGGCGAACAGGCGCTCGCCGGTGAACATCTCGTAGAGCACGACGCCGAACGACCAGAGGTCGCCGCGCGTGTCGGTCGGCTGTGCCTCGGCCTGCTCCGGGGACATGTAGGCCGGCGTTCCCAGGATCAGGCCGCCGCCCATCCGGGTCACCGAGGCGGTCAGCGTCGGCGACTGCAACGGATCCGCGTCGGGAGTCGGAGCCGGCGCCGACTCCAGCGCCTTGGCCAGGCCGAAGTCCAGGACCTTCACGGTCCCGTCCTCCCGCACCTTGATGTTGGCGGGCTTCAGATCGCGGTGAATCACGCCCGCTTCGTGCGCGGCTTGCAGCGCCAGGGCGATCTGGCGCGCGATGGACAGCACCTCGTCGAGCGGGATCGGTCCCTGCTCGAGGCGCTCGGCCAGGGTCGTTCCCTCGACCAGTTCCAGGACCAGCGCGCGCGTGCCGCCGGTCTCCTCCAGGCCGTGGATCTGGGCGATGTTGGGGTGGTTCAGCGAGGCGAGGACGCGGGCCTCCCGCTCGAAGCGCGCCAGCCGGTCGGGGTCGGCGGTGAAGGCCGCGGGCAGCACTTTCAGCGCCACGTCGCGGTCGAGCTTCGTGTCGCGGGCGCGATACACCTCGCCCATGGCGCCCGCGCCGAGCGGGCCGGTGACGTCGTAGGCGCCGATTCGTGTTCCGGGCGTCAGCGGCATCGCCTGGCGTCACCCATATCACGTGGACGTCGTCATGGAGGAATCCGGCCGCGCAAGATCCGAATCAGCGATTCTCCCCGACGGGCAGCTCCCGATTCATTCGCAATTCCGACGCGTGGAAAAGCGCCCCATTCTACAGGCGGAGCAGCCCTCGTGCCGGCACTCGCATCCGGGCCGGAACATCCCGCGCGCCGTGCCGGACGCGCCAGACATCGACGTGCGCTTCCCGCAGGACGGGCCGTTGGCAAATTTCGGCAAGACTCTTCCGCAGGGGCCGGGCGCAGAACTTCCTTGACCCGGGCCACGCCGAATGGCAGCGCGCGCGTCCGGCGCCGTGCGCGGCAGTTGCAGATGGTCAACTTGAAGCTCTAGTATCGGGCCATGGTGAAGGTCAACATCGCGGCGGCGAAGGCGTCTCTCTCGAAGTACCTCCAGCGCGTCGAACAGGGGGAAACCGTCGTGCTGTGCCGGCGCAATACGCCGATAGCCGAGATCCGGCCGCTGCCGAAGCCTCTCGTCGAGGAGCGTCCCATCGGCACCGATCCCGGCCTGAAGGTGCCCGACAGCTTCTTCGAGCCGCTGCCCGACGAGGTGCTGCGGGCCTTCGAGGGCGGCGACGAGTCGTCATGAGGCTCCTGGTCGACACGTGCACGTTCCTGTGGCTCGCCAGCGACGACCCACGCCTGACCGCGCGCGTGCGCGCCGCCTTCGCGGACCCCGTGAACGCCGTCTACCTCAGTTCGCTCTCGGTGTGGGAAATCGCCATCAAGCATCGACTGGGTCGTATGCCACTGCCGGATCAACCCGGGCGCTACGTGACGGCGCAGCGCGAGCAACTGCGCATCGCGCCTCTTCCCTTTGACGAGGCCTGCGCCGCGCACGACCTCCTGCTACCTTCGCATCACCGTGACCCGTTCGACCGCGGCCTGGTGTCGCAGGCGATTCTGCACGGGATGACTCTCGTGACGCCCGACGAGGAGATCGCCCGCTATCCGGCGCCTGTGCTGTGGTGATGGAGCGCCTCGGCCAGCAGGCGTTCGAGTCGTATCTGTGGGGCGCCGCCAACCTGCTGCGCGGCCTGATCGACGCCGGCGACTACAAGCAGTACGTCTTTCCGCTGCTCTTCTTCAAGCGCCTCTCCGACGTCTGGGACGAGGAGTACCGCAGCGCGCTCGACGACACGGGCGACGCGAGCTACGCGCGGGCGACGGCCGACGACCGCGACGCCTGGCGCAACGACCCGTGGGGCCGCAACACGCTCGGCACGCCGCCGCAGGGGCGCGCCGACTACGCCTTCTTCCAGCACATCCTCGCCAGTCTCGACCCCGAGACCGGGCGCTGCGCCATCCTCTTCCACTGCGCGTTCGCCGATGAGCCGGGTTTCGCCGCCGTCGCGTCAACTGCCGACATTCTCGCCAACGACGGTAACCTTTCCATCCCGCGCTACGTGCGGCGGCCTGCCGATGCACCGGCCAGCGCCGGCTCAAAGGGCGACCTCCGGCAGGCGTGGACCGACTTCGAGGCGGGCAGCGCCGCGTTCTGGCGCGAGATGGACGAGGTGGTCGAGATGCTCGACGCCGTCGTCGCCGACGGCAGGTCTGATGGGTAGCGGCAGTCTCGGCTTCCGCGCACAGCGCCGCCGATGGATCGAGCGCGCCGCGCCGCCGACGGATCGAGAAATCCGGCACAAGCCCGTATCCCGATGAATCCGCAGATCGCCAAATGGAACGCCCGCTACGCCGGACGCGCGCCGGGCAGTCTGTCGGAACCGTCCCCGCCGCTGCCCGACGCGTTGGCCGGCGTGCGAGCCGGACGCGCACTGGACCTGGCCTGCGGTACGGGCCGGCATGCGGTCTGGCTCGCCTCCCGGGGCTGGAGAGTCGACGCGGTGGATGGCTCGGACGTTGCCGTCACGCTGCTGCTCGCGCACGCGAAACGGGCCGGCTGCTCCGATCGCATCCGGACACACGTCGCCGATCTCGAAACCGACCCGCCGGAATTCGCGATCGAGCCGGCGGCGTACGACCTGATCGTCGACTGCCACTTCCTGCACCGTCCGCTGTTCGCGGCGGTCCGCGACGGGATTCGTCCGGGCGGGCTGTTGGTGGCCGCGCTGCATCTGCCCGCGCCGGACGGGCAGTTCGGTCACCGCTACGTGCTGCAGCCGGGAGAACTGGAGCGCATGGTCAGGGAATGGCGGTGGGAGGTGCTCCACGCCGTGGAGCGGGTCGCGCAAACCGCCGCCGCCGATGATCCCGGCGTCACCGAGATGGTCGCCCGGCGGCCCGGTGGTCGCCCGGCCGAACAGCCGTGACCGACCGGCGGGCAAACGGACGCCTGCCGGCAGGACGCGGGGGCCGACGACGACTCCGCCGCCGCCCCCTGGCAAGTCGCCTACTGCTGAGACGCGGCGTCACGCTCCGCCGCGCGCGCGCCCGACAGGATGTTGAACAGCCCGTAGTTGCCCTCGTGACAGGCGTACTCGTACATCCCCTCGCCGCGCTTCATCGGCAGCGCCGCGGTGAACGGCCGCGTGAACGTGGTCGGGTCGTTGACCGTGAACTCGTAGAGCAGCGTGTCCTCGCCGACGCGGCTGAACCGCTCCGTAAGATGCAGCGTCGAACCGTCGCCGATGGCCGTCGCCACCGACGGATTGAAGCTGGCCACCTTGTCGGTGAAGTTGGTCGACTCGACGACCAGCGTGTCGCCGTCCCAGTAGCCGCGCGAGTCGCCCATCCACTGCGTGACGCTCCCGGGGAGGTGTTCGCGGCCGTCGAGCGGCACGATGCGGGCGTCGTGGACCATCTCGTGCAGGATCACCACGTGGTCCGGCGTCTGGAAGATCTGGAGGTTCTGGTTGTAGCCGGCCGGCACGATCGGCGGGCCGGAGTTGAACCCGAGCAGGCAGCGCTCGGCCAGTCCGCGATCCTCGTAGCTGTCGGCCCCGATGCCGGCGGCCCGGACCCGGACCGGGCGGGCGCCCGGACGATCCTCGCCGAGCGACAGCTCGATCAGCTCGAACCCGGGCTGCAGCGGCGGCACGCGGCCCTCCGGCGGGTCGACGATGAGCGCCGTGCGCTGGTCGTCGACCACGCTGGCGCCCTGGTCCACCCAGTAGTGGTTGTAGCCCCCGACATTGCCGCCCACCGGCAGCAGCTCACCGCTCCGCTCGGTGGGCGCGTTCAGCTCGGCGCTGCGCTCGGCCGACCGCGCCTCGATCTCGGCCGCCTGCTCGTCGGTCAGGACCGCGCTGTCCTGATCCTCCGGCCGCTGCAGCGGCGTCAGGGTCTTGAAGTCCCAGACGCCCTGCAGGTCGGGCCGGCCGTCCGGCAGGCGCGGCGGCTCGAACCGCTCCTGGGCGCCAGCCGGCGCGAATGCACCCGCCGCCAATGCCGCCACCATGCACGCGACGGCGAAACCGCGAAACGTCATCTCGAACCTCCTTTGCGTTCCTCGACGCCTGACAGCCCGTGGCGAAAGTCCCCGCGGCACTCGAGCGGCGATGCATCCCGCCCGGACTGCGTTGTTCGTCGGTTACAGATGCCCGATTTCCGCCTTCCTCACGGGAGCAGGCGGGTCATGCCGCGGCTCATCCTCACCGGCGGGCCTCCACCGCCCGCGACGACGCGAGCAGGTTGGTCATCCCGTAGTTGCCCTCGTGACAGGCGTACTCGAACAGCGGCCCCTCGGCCGGACGCCACGGCACCATTGCGCTCCACGGCCGCGTCCACACGCTCGGGTCGGTCACCGTGAACGAGTACTCGATGGCGTTCGCGCCGCGGCGGGTGAAGCGCTCGACGACGCGGCGGTCCGGGCCCGAGCCGAGATAGTCGGTCTGCCGGTGGAAGTTGCTCGTCTCCACGACCAGCGTGTCACCCTCCCAGCGTCCACGCGACACGCCCAGCCACAGCCGGACGTGCGCGGGCAGGTCGGGCTGGTCGGTGACCGGGATGATGCGGAAGTCATGAATCTGTTCCTGGAAGATGACGACGTAACCCGGCGACTGCAGAATGTGGACGTGGTTGTTGTAGCCGCTCGACGTGATGGGCACGTGGCGGTAGACGAGACAGCGGTCGCCCAGATCCATGTCCTCGGGCCCGTGCGCCGGGACCCGCCCGCGTTTGGCGGCGGCCAGCCGTCGCGCCTCCTCTGTCGCCTCGTACGCCTGCCGCTCGGGCGTGCGCGGCGGCAGGCGGCCGTCGGCCGGATCGGTGACCAGCGACGTGCGGCCGATGGAGATGCCGCGGTCCCACCAGAACTGGTTGTAGGCGAGGGCCACGTCCTGCTCGCGGGTCAGCTCGCTGCGCCGCTCGGAGGTCGCCCGCGTCTCGGAGGCGAGGTTCGCGGCGGCTATCTCCTCGTCGGTCAGCCACTCGCGGCCGGCGTGCTCCGGCGCGCGTTCGAGCGGCGTGATGGTGCCGTGGTTCCACAGGCCCTGCAGGGCGGGATCACCCCACGGCGTGCGGGGCGCTGCGGTCTGCGCGTCAGCGGCGGCGACGCCGTCAGCAGCAGCGACCTGCGCCGACGCCGGGTGCAACGGTCCGACGACTCCGAGCATCACGAGCGCACAAACCAGCGTTGGCGCCTTCATGGCATCCTCCAGACTCGCTCCGAGCACTCCCGCTCGCTCCGAGCGCCGTCCACCCATGATCGCCCAGTCGCGCGCCGCGCGCAACCGGCGTCCCGGCGTTTGCCCTCCGCGCCGGCGCTTCGCAGCCGTGCCCCGGGTTCCGGCCGCGCAACCAGCCGGCGCCGGCAGAGGAATCAGGGCATGGCTGCGCGACGCGGCGGCTCGCACGACGCGCGTACCATTTCGCCGGACCACGAGCAGGATCGCAGAACCGCAGGAGTGTCGTGGGCAGCCGCAGACCTGACCCGCCGACCTGACGACCCGACCGGGCCGACTCCGATGCGTCGAACCACTGCGACTTCCGCATCGACCCGGCGACCCTGCGGCGGGACGACACACCGCCGGACTACCGCGCCTTCCGCGAAGCCATGGCCAACCTGGTGATCCACCAGGACTACGCCGACCAATCGCGCAAGGCGGTCATCCGGCGCTACGCCGACCAACACCCGCGAGGCGGGGTTCGATTTGCTGCTCGTCCACGGTTTTCGGCCGGGACGGTTCGGGGCTCGATGCCGGGCGCGGCGGCGTCCGTTTGGACAACGGGGAAAGGTCCATCCTGCCCCGAGAAAAGCTGCGACGACTGTTCCCGCTTCCGCCTCTTGCGGATGCCAGACGCGCGGGCAGACCGCCACGAGCTGATACTTCGGTGGCTGCAAGCCGCCCCCGTTTCATGACGTCGGGGTGAGCGGCACCCCGATCCCGGAGTACGGTGGGGTTTCACTGTGGACCGGCTGATACTGCCACGCCCGGCCGATATGCTCTGGCGGCGCATCGAGGAACCGCTGCGTCTCGCACTGCGGCATCTGCAACCGGCGGGCATGCAGTGGACTGTGGGTGGCGGGGCGGTCCTGGCGGCGTACGCGCCCCGGCTCCCATGTCATATCATCAAGTTCCCGGCTCGATGTCCAGGAACCGGTATTTCCCGGCAACCGTCGTCGCGTACACGACAACGGGTCTGTTGATCAGGGGGCCGATCACGTCGTCGACTTCCTCGCCTACAGCATGCACATGACAGGACTGCCCGTCATCGAGAGTCACATCGAGCCAGTCGTGGTCGAGATGGACCGCGCGGAGTACGCCTTGCAAAGATTGCGGTTGGGCCGCCCCTGGTGTTTCGTTCCCCGGTTTGTTCTTCCGAATGACGTCCCCGAGCTTGTCACGAACCTCCGCGTCGAGGCTGATCGACCCGGAGTCACCGGGCTGCCGAATATCCAGTTTCTTGCACACTCTTCCGTCCGGTGCCAGATTCCGTGTCAGTTTCAGGAACGTGTTGCGATAGTTCAGAGGCTGGACGACTTCCGCAAGGCCGTTATCGGGATCCTCGATCCCGGTTCGGAGGATCTGTAGAAAGCGCTCCGCAACATCGCCCGGAGACGGCGACTTCGAAAAAAGACGGGGTTGGTGTTCCCTCTGGATGGCGACGGCGAACTGATAGCTGCCGGGTGCGGTGTGGAACAGCCACGGACGGCAACTGGTCTGGATCTCTTTGCTCGGTGCACCGCGCCGGCGATGTTCGAGGCCATGAAGGAGCTCGGCGGTTCGGTGGAAAAGCGACTGGACGATCTTCACCTTGTCGACAACCAGATCGAGCGGGGCTCCGCCCGCCACAACCTCGCCCCCCTGGACAGAAATCAGAATCTCACCCGATGCAAACTCGCCCGACGCGCTGCTGCGAGTCCGTTCGCTCCAAATCGATTGCAGCAGGTATCTGAGTTGTTCCTTGGCGAAGGCGGGCAAGGAATCGGCTCGCAGCCAGCGGTACGCAGTTTCTTCAGCGCGGTCGAACAGGGCCGCCTTGCGGTCGAACAGGGCCGCCTTGTAGTACAGCGACACGGCGCTCACCGACGAGATCCCGATGGTTCGCGTCTTCGTGGCGTCCAGCTCCTCGACAGCCTGTCTCTCGGCGTCGCCGGCGCGTGCATACAGCTCTTGCGCCTCCTCGCGCCGGCCGTCGCGCTGCGCGGTCTGCGCTGCCGATGCGAAGCGCTCGCTGGCTTGGTGATTCTCAATCCAGGACATCGCCCTAGCTGCCCCTCACGTCACGCCTGCCGGGACTCGAGATCCGCCAGCACGATCAGGCGGGCCCTGAACCCGACGACGCCCGCCATCGCGGGCAGATTGCTGTTCCCCGCCGCGGCCTGGGCCAGCTTGTCGATCAGCCGTCGTTCGACCTCTACCTCGGATCCGGACCGCCTGCTGCGTGAGGAGGGCCTGCTGCGGGCCGTCACGGCGCGCGGATTCACGGTGCTTCCGTTCGAGGACCCCATCGCTTTCCGCTTTGCCTGCGAGTCGCGTCTGCGGCCGCAGTGGGAGCGGGGGGAGCATGCCGACCTGGTCGTCGTGACGGAGGCGATCCGACGACGCTGCCGTACGACCTCGCACGGGCGGAACGGCGCCTGTCGTTCTCGCTGGCCGAGCTGTTCCCGCGGCTGAGCGCACCGGTGCTCGCCGGCCTCGACCGCGGTGACCTCGACGCCCTCGACGCCGCCCTGGCCGCCGAGTCGCCGGACCACGCCCTCGGCCCGGCGGAGACCCGCGCGTTCGTCCTGCGGCGCGTGCTGGGGATTGCGCCCGGCCGGTCGTCGTTCGTCCAGCCACCGGCGCGCCCGGTGGCGCACGGCGGCATCAGCATCGAGGAGGTGATCGTGCCCTTCGTGGAGATCGATCGGCCGTGACCACCGGGATCGACGTCGTCACGCTTCGGCTGGCGCGCGCGGGGCAAGCACAGCATGACCGCGCCATTGCGCATCATCGGCTTCGACCGACGGAGCCACCGACGCCCGCAGCCCGCATGACCGAAGGTATGGCCGCACCGACACGGACCAGAGGATTCGATCGGCGCAGCGGCAGGCGCTCGCCGCACGCATGACCGGGTCACGCCGGGGAACGCGAGCCGTGGCGCGAGGCCGCACCGGAGCGGCCGGCGCCGCACACCCGCCGAGGACATCGTCCGGTTCGACCCGCCGCCGACCGGATGCGACGTAGAGGATGGCTGACCTGTCGGGTACCATGTGCACAGGAACGCACAATCTTGTGCTTGACGAAAACTGCTGGAGGAGACGCTGCGGATCAGCGGCGCGCGCTCCTGCTCGAAGGCCGTGGATCGCGCGCTTTCGGAGTTCGCCCCGCCACGCGAAGGCCGGAACACACCTTAATTAACGAAGCCTTCGACCTGTCCGAACAACCGGGACCACCTCAAGCACGGTTCCGTAAACTGTTCTGGTGCAACGACTTGCATCGTCAGCGAAAGAAACACTGACACCCCGTGAACCTGATCCGCTGGACGGCGACATTCCTCCGACCCTACCGCCCGCGGGTCGCCGCCGTTCTGGGACTGTCGCTGGTCGAGATCGGCCTCGTCACGCTGGCGCCGTGGGCCCTGAAGCTCATCGTCGACAGCGTGCTCGGCGACCAGCCGCTTCCCGCTCCGCTCGTCGCGCTTTTTCCCTTCCTCTCCGAGTCGGTACCGATCGTCCTGCTGATGCTGTTCGCGGGCGGCGGCCTGCTCGTCGAGCTGTCCGCGGAGGCCGTTCGCCTGACGCACACCCAGATCGAGGTGGACATGGGACAGCGGGTTGTCCACGACCTGCGCAGCCGCCTGCTGGAACACCTGCAGGCGCTGCCGCTGCGGCACCACCTCACCCACCGCACGTCGGACGCAGTCTACCGGCTGGACGCCGACACCTACTGCATCAACGACCTGGTCACCGGTGGCGCGTTGCCCATCGCACTCGCCGCGCTGCATCTCGGCGTGATGTTCGTCGTCGTCCTGACCCTCGATGCGACGCTGGCCCTGCTGGCGCTGGCCGTGGCGCCGTTCCTGTACCTGTGTCTGCGCTACCACGCAACGACGCTGAGCGAGCGGGCCGAGCAGGTCAAGATGCTCGAGTCGGGGCTGGTCGAGCGGGCCTACGAGACGCTGCGGTCGATCGCGGCGATCAAGAGCTTCGCCCGCGAACGGCACGAGCTGGGCCGCTTCGCCCGCACCAGCCGCGACACCGCCCGCGCGCGGGTGCGCCTGACGTGGCAGGAGTCGCTCTTCTCGCTGGCCGTGACCACGGTGACGCTGATCGGCACGGCGGTGATTCTCGTCGTCGGCGGTCTGCGCGTCGTCGACGGGGCGCTCACCATCGGCCAACTGCTCGTCGTCATCGCCTATCTGGCCCGGGTCTACGACCCGGTGGCCGAGATCGCGCATACCGTGGGCAATCTGCAGCAGGCGGTGGTAGGCGCCGGCCGGGTACGCGACATCCTGGCGCTGGAGCCTGAGGTCGCCGACGCGCCCGGCGCGATCGACACCGGCCGGCTGGATGGACACGTCCGCTTCCAGGCGGTCCATTTCTCCTACGACGGCGTGCGCACCGTGCTCGACGACGTCAACTTCGCCGCGCGGCCCGGCGAGCTGGTCGCCATCGTCGGCCCGACCGGGGCCGGCAAGACGACGCTCGCGCACCTGATCCCGCGGCTCTTCGAGCCCACATCGGGGCGGGTCCTGATCGACGGGCGCGACGCCCGCGCCTACCGCCTCCGTTCGCTCCGCGAACGGATTGCCCTGGTGCCACAGGATCCGCTCCTCTTCGCGGGCACCATTGCCGACAACATCCGCTACGGGCGGCTCGACGCCTCGGACGAGGAGGTCGCGCAGGCCGCCCGGGACGCCCAGATACACGCGGCCATCGCCCGCCTGCCGCACGGCTACGACACGCCGGTCGCGGAGGCCGGCGCCACACTCTCCGGCGGCGAGCGCCAGCGGCTCGGCATCGCGCGGGCGCTGCTGAAGCGGGCGCCGATCCTGATCCTGGATGAACCGACGTCTGCGGTGGACACCCTGGCCGAGGCGGCGGTCTTCGACACCCTGCGCCGCCTGCGGGACCGTTGCACGACGTTCGTCATCGCGCATCGCCTGTCGACCATCCGCGACGCCACCCGCATCCTCGTGCTGCAGGACGGACGGATCACGGCCCAGGGCCGTCACCAGACCCTGCTCGCCTCCAGCGATCTCTATCGCCGCATGTGGGAGCGCCTGGCCAGCGGCGGGTCGCTCGACGATCCCGATCTGGCCGACTCCGCGGCAACCCCGGCGGACGTGGCGCTGCCGGCGCGTTCCTGACGCGATCATGAGAATCCTCTTCGCCGGCATCATCGGGCGCTACCCGTTCGGCGGCGTCACCTGGTGCTCGTTGATGTACCTGCTGGGACTGCGCGACCTGGGCCACGAGGTCTGCTATCTCGAGGACACGGGCGAGTGCGTCTACGACGCGGACGCCGACGCCATCTCCGAGGATCCGGCCTACGGCACGCGCACCATCCACGAAGCGCTGGCGCCGCACGGTCTGGGCGACCGCTGGTGCTTCGTGAACTACGACGAGACGTACCACGGCTGGTCGCGCGACCGGCTGCGCGAGTACTGCCGCGACGCCGACCTGTACATCGACCTGTCGGGCGGCTGCTGGTTCTGGCGCGACGAGTACCGGGCGATCCCGAGGCGCATCTTCATCGACTCGGATCCGGTATTCACGCAGCTTGCCATCGCCAAGGGGGTTGCCTGGTACGTGGACTTCTTCCGCGGGTTCGACCACCTGTTCACGTTCGGCGCCAACATCGGCACTCCCGCCTGCGATGTGCCGACCAGCGGATTCGTCTGGCGCAGGACCTGGCAGCCGGTCGTCACGCGACTGTGGCGCACCGACCGCCCCCCGGCCCGCGACCGCTTCACCACCGTGATGACCTGGAAGACGGAGAGCTTCACCGATGTCGACGGCAACAAGGACCGGGAGTTCGTCCGGTTCCTCGACCTGCCGGCGCGCACCCCGGCGCGTTTCGAGCTCGCCGTCAACGGCCCCCGCGAGCTGCTGCGCAGGCACGGCTGGTCGCCGGTCGATGCGATGCGCATCTCGCGCACGGCGGACGCCTACCGGGAATTCCTCCAGGGATCGAAGGCCGAGTTCGGCGTGGCGAAGCACGCCTACGTCGCACACCGGTCCGGCTGGTTCAGCGATCGCACCGCCTGCTACCTGGCCGCGGGACGCCCCGCGGTGGTGCAGGACACCGGGTGGAGCGAGCACGTCCCGTCGGGCACGGGCCTGATCCCGTTCTCGACCGTCGACGAGGCAGTCGATGCTCTCGCCCGGGTCGAGAGCGACTACGCGCTGCACGCCGCGCGGGCCACCGCGATCGCGCGAGAGTGCTTCGACGCCTCGCACGTACTGTCGCGGCTGCTCGATACGTCCTGCACCTGATGGTATGCAATGTCGGCATGGCCGGACGCGTCACGCCCACGTCCGATGGATCAGGTCGCATGCGAATCGCAGATGACGCCGGCGGCCAACGGCCTCGAACGGCTCGCCCGCGCGAAAGTGACGTACGCTTTCAACGACGGAGCAGGATGACGCCGCCTGCCGATCTTCACGGCCGCTCGCTGCTGGCGGTTCTTGCACACCCGGATGACGAGTCTCTCGCGTGCGGCGGGCTCCTGGCGTGGTGCGCCCATCTCGGCGCCGAGGTTTCGCTCCTCTGCATGACGCGGGGCGAGCTCGGTCGGGGCACGGGCGACATGGGACGGACGCGGCAACGGGAACTGGAGGCGGCAGTGCGGGCACTCGGCATCGGCGCCGTGACGCTGCTCGACCACGCGGACGGCATGCTGCCCTGGCTCTCCGTTGAAACGCTGCAGCGCGCGATCGAAGACGGGATTCGCGCCCGGCGGCCGGAGGTCGTGGTCACCTTCGACGCCGACGGACTCTACTGGCATCCGGACCACATCGCGGTGCACGAGTTGACGACGATCGCGGTCGCGGCGCTGGGCGCCTCGGCACCGGCGCTCTACTACGTCACGATGCCGCCGGGTTCGATGCGCGCGGTCGCCGACCACGCCGCTGCAACGCTGCGGAACGGTCCGGAGGGCGAAGCCGCGACCGCCGGCGACGGCGCCGGACCTCGTCCTCCGCGAAACGATTCCGACCGCAATCCGCCGACATCGATTCTCGGGGTCGCCGACCCCGACGCGTTCGGTTCGCCCGCCACCGCAGCGACCATCGTGATCGACACCGGGCGCTACGCCACCCGCAAGCTCGCGGCCCTGGCCTGCCACAGGTCACAGTTTCAGAACAGCGCCCTGGCGTACGTCACCGAGCGCGATGCGTCGCGCCTGCTGGGCGTCGAACACTACCGTCGGGCCGCCGTCGGCACCGCGGCCCGCACGTTCCTCGACGACCTCGGGACGCGTCGGCCATGCTGATTCGGAGCCTGGAGCTGCTGCGGTGTCCGTTCTGCGGCACGCGCCTGTCGGTCGTCGAGAATGCGGCGCTGGACCGCGGTGCGGAGCGGATGGAAGCAGGCGTTCTCGGATGCGAGTGCTGCGCCTTCCCCGTGGTCGCGGGCATTCCGGTCCTGATCGCCGATGACACGACGCGGGGCGCCATGCACGCCCTGGAAGCGGGGCGACGTGACGAAGCCCTCCACCAGTTGCTCGGCCTGGGCGGCCGGCGGCTCGACGCGTTCCGCGCGCTGATCGCCGGTGACCGCCCGCCGACGTATCGCGATCTGCTGTCCGTGCTGTGCCTCGACGCCGAAGCGGACTACATGCTCCACCGCTACTCGGACCCGACCTGTGTGCTCGTCGAGGCGCTGCTCGACGCCGTGGCCGGCCGCAGTCCCGGTGGCTCCCGGAGGGCACAGCGACCGGAACGAAACACGGCCACCGCGCGACACGCGCCGACCGCACCGGGGCGCGCACTCGACCTCTGCGGGGGCTCCGGCCATTTCACCCGCATTCTGCTGCGCCGGCGCGCCGGCGCGGGCGCCGTCGTCGTAGCCGACGTCGAGTTCTGGAAGCTGTGGCTCGCCTCCCGCATCCTGGCCCCGGACTGCGAGCCGGTCTGCTGCGACGCGAACAGCCCGCTGCCCTTCGCGGACGCACGCTTCTCGACGGTCCTGCTGAGCGACGCGTTTCCGTACATCTGGCACAAGCGGCTGCTCGCCGGCGAGATGCGGCGCGTTGCCGAAGCGGACGGCGTGATCCTGATGCCGCACCTGCACAGCGCGCACGGCGAGAACCACTCGGCCGGCGACACGCTCTCGCCGACCGCCTACCGCGACCTGTTCGCGCCGCTGGCGCCCCGGCTGTTCGACGACCGCCGGCTGTTCGACGATGTGCTCGACCGTCGTGTCGTGGACCTCGCCCACGACACCTCCCCGGAAAAATGCGGTGACACGCCGTCGATCACGCTCGTCGCGACCCGCGACACCAGGCTGTACCGGCGACACGACGTCATCGACCGGCTCGACGTAACCGGCGTGCTGACCGTCAACCCGCTCTACCGCGTGGACTGCGCGGACGGCGTCTCGCGACTCACGCTCAGCTTTCCCACCCCGGAGTACGAGGACGAGTTCGGACTGGCCAGGCGGTACCTGCCCGAGCGGCTCACCGTGAAGGGCGACCTGCAGGGTGCGATAGACCCGGCCGCCGTTGGGCCGATGTACCCTGCGCTGCGTCGGCGGCGGGTGCTACTTGACCTGCCGAGATATTACCGTTGACAGATGTTCCCCGAACAGCATTGAGGACCGCACGGATGAACTCTCACGTCAGATGTCCTGCACTCGACGTCCGGCTGCATCGTACTCGTCGCCTCAACCCTGAAGAACTCGAAATGGATGATTCTCCGCCTCCCATGCCTGCATGTACGTCCACAAGGTCGTCGCGTGCAAATCGGCTGTAGAAAAACCGGAACGGAGAATTCCGGAAATGTGCCTGTCCCCGACCCCGGCCTCTACCTTGCCGAGAATACGGCCAAGTCCTATTCTCAAAATACTCACCATGTCGTGCCCCCGAACGACACGCCACGGATCGACGACCGGCAACTGCGCGATGCACCGCCCCACTACGTCTTCATCGCACGGCGAACCGTCCTTCACCACTGCGCGGATCAACCCCTCTCCATCCACTGTCCACGTCGCGGCATCGACAAAACGCGGCACGCGAATTCTCGAATGGTCAATGTCGAGACCGTTGCGCAAGGCAGCGAACCTCAGGCGTCCGAAGACCAGCGCGCGTTCCAGCAGCGCACTGCGCACATCCACTCCTGCATTCGTTTCAAACCTGCGAATCTTCGACTCGTCACCATACTCCGCAAGAACCTTTTCCAGAGCGGACGATCGGCAAAGAAGGCACTCCAGGTCGTGAACATCCGTTCTCACTATGTTCCTGGTACCGATGTCGCCGTTCATCAAACTGTCACAGTCATCGTCCACGATCCCCAGTACTCCGCCGAAGCTCTCCGCATTGAGCCGCTTAACGCCACCGATGACGTTCTTCTTGCCCTCGCCATCCACGAGTTCACATTCCGCCCATTTCCTCGGCCGCCAGAATCGCATATCCGTCACGCCTTCTACGACCAGAAATGCACCCGCGTGGTCCATGCGCATCATCTTGATCTCCGAGGCAATCGTGCCCGGATCCTTGTTGCCGGTCGGCATTCAGCCTGCATCTCCGAGACCAACCATCAGGTCGTCCCTGTCGCCGACGACGTACGGCGAATGCGTGGCGACCAGGGCATCGAAGTTCGACAAATCGACGATCTTCAGCAAGTCGGGAAGGAACCGTTTCTGCCACGCCACGTGAAGAGAAAGCTCAGGTTCGTCGATCAGTACTATGGTATTCGACCGGACCCTGAACAACAAGTCGTAGTGCAGAACCAGCTCCTGTTGCTCCCCCGACGACAACGACCGCAGTGGCAGCATTTTCCCAGTGTCGCTCATCGCGACGAGCCCGTGCTCCCGGTTCAACTCGATCTTCTTGTGCCGATACTTCTGATTCACGTTGTCTAGGAGAACACGGACTCTCTTCGCCAGGTCAGCCAGCACGTGGAGTTTCTTTTCGGTATCCTGAACGTACAGCGTCATCACCCGGATCCGGGTCTGATCCATTCCACCCAAACTGTCGACAGGGAACGGATGCGTCGGAGATTCGTCCAGGATCCCGATTCTCTTGAGCGCCTCGGTCTTGCGATCCAAATCGGACATCTGTTTCTTGAGTTCGTCGACCGCCAGCTCGTCTGTCGCAGAAATCAACCGCTGCGGAAACGACTGGTCCAGGGCCTGCGACTCCCGTCCGTACTTGACCATCGTATCGGCAATCCGCTTTCGGAAATGCTCGCTGCATCGGTCCACCGCGGAAATCGTCCGTTCACGCTGCAGCGTCCTCGGGTAATTGAAACGCGAGATGGAACTCCAGTCCGTCCGCACCAGACGCTGCGCCTCGATGAAGTGAGCACGAGCGTGATCGAGAAAGACATCGAACCAACGCGAGTCCTCATCGCCCGGATGTTCCAGCACCTCGGAATATCGGGAAACTACGTCCGAGGCGTCGAGCACTTCGTCGTCACGCATGTCTATCCAGGCATGGGCAATCGCCGGGTGCGGACGTAGATAATCGATCTTCGCTGCTATCTGGTCGGCCGGGTCCAGCTCGTCGACCCTTGCCGAATGCGCCTGCCCCTGGGTGGACAGCTTCAATTCATAGTGCGTGTCGCCGCCGGACCTTTCGCCCGCAGCCTCCACTTCGACGGTACTGCCGTCATGAAACTCCAGGAAGAAACGCGAGAACGGAATGCCTCGAATGTAGCCGAGGCGCCGCCGGAGCAGAGCGTCGATCATCCCCAGAACGACCGTCTTGCCAACGCCGTTCGGACCGTGCAGGAGGGTGACGCGGTCATCAAGCTTGAGGTGAATGTCGTGGTCGTAGATGTCGAAGAGTCGATCCACCACGATGCGCTGAAGCCTCAGCAACTCCGATTCGGCCATGAATCAGTCCCGACCGACGAACAGCTCGGCGTCGCCGCCGAGCACGTGTGGTGGACACGCAACCGGATGGTACACAACGAACCAACACGCCGACAGCGCAATCATCGAGTCATCACGTAGCACCCGGACTGAAGCGAACATTGCCTTCAGTTTATCATTCACGTCCGCCGCGGGCGGGCTGTTCGGCGACCGTCCTCCCGCCGAAATCCTCAGCATCTCCGAACGCGTCGAGGAGCACCGCCAGGAGACCGTGCATCCGGGCGACGGTCCGACTTCCGGGAGCGAGCCCCGTCATGAACCCGTGGAGCCGCAATCGGTCGAGCAGCGCGGGGCGGCTGGCGATCACGTGCACCGGCACTTCCCAGGAGGCGCCTTCCCCGCTCACGAGGGCCGGCGGCTGGTGGTCGCCGACCAGGATCATGACCAGGTCCCGGTCCGCCCGCAGCCGCAGGTACCCGCCGGCCGTGGCGTAGGCATAGCGCAGGGCCCGGACGTAGCTGGGACCCAGGTTCAACCAGTCGGGCTGCTCCGACCAGGCTTCGTACAGCTCGTCGTCGTCATAGGGTTGCGCCGACAGCACCCGCCCCCAGTCCGGCTGGTACGGCGGGGCCGGCGTGAAGGGCGCGTGCGTGCTGATGGTCGAGAAGAAGACGAATCGCGGCTCGCGGTCGCGCGGCTCGATCTCCAGGTGGTCGACCAGGGCCAGCGCATACTGGTCGTTGATGCTCCACCAGCCGAACGGCGGCCCGTGATAGTCGAGCCGGTCGTAGTCGTAGATCGCGTCGAAGCCATAGAAGGCGCCCTCTGGCCAGGCGACGAGCAGACCCGGCACGATCGCCAGGGCGCGATAGCCCCCGCGCTGGAACACCGTCACCAGCGTGTCGCGCTGCTGGGCCATCAACCGCGCGTTGGTGCGGTCGTCGCGCACCTCGGTGCCCGACAGCAGGCTGATGTGGGCGAGCCACGACTCGCCCGCGAAGGTCGTCGACTCGACCCGCGCCGAGACGACATCGCGCCCGGTCTCCCGGATGTCCGCCATCAACTGCGCCCGGCTCCGTGCGAGTGCTTCCACGAACACAGGCCGTTCCCAACTCACGGCGCCGTACGATTCCAGGAACACGATCAGCACGTCGGCGCCAGCGACGCGCGACAGGTCCGAGCGCAGCACCGGCGGCGGCCCCAGGGCCGCGAGCCCGGCGCCGCTCATCTCGTAGACCAATTCGTACGCCTCGCGTGCATAGGCCGAGGCCACCGGATCGGAGAATCGCAGCCGGTCCAGCGGTCGCCAGCCCGCCTGCTCCGCGGTGAAGAGCGTGATGACGAGCCCTGCGGCGGCGCCGAGGAGGCGCCTCTGGCCCGGTTCCGCGACCGCGCGCCCGACCCACCCCAGACACCACCGGGCGGCCGCGTAGACGGCGACCGGCGCCGCTGCGGCCACGACCGCGAACAGCGCCGTCTGCCACGGGTCGGCCACGGTCGCGAACATGGCGCCAACGCTCGGGACGTGGCGCAGATCCCAGTATGGGTTCACGTCCCGGCCGTACAGCGCGCGCGTCGTGACGTCCACGTAGCGCCCCGCGATCAGCAGCACCCAGACGACGGCCACGCCCCGGAGCACACGTGTCGAGACCTGGCCGGCGCGGCGCCGCAGCAGCAGGAAACCCAGCAACACAACCGTCAGGTCCGGGGACAGCTCGGCGGTGGGCCGGATCGCCAGCGTTGGCCAGACGTTGCGGAAGGTCAGCGACAGGTTGAGCAGCACCAGCGCCACGGCGACGGCAACCCAGGCCATCAGGCGCCGGAACCTGTCTCCGGACGCGGCCCGCCCTCTGCTGCCGGCCGGCGCGCGCGGGCCGCGGGGAATGTCTGCGGGCACGGGCCGACGCCCCTACCGGAGGCTGAACGGAAGGCCCCGGCCGCCGATGGTCAGCGCGAGCAGACTGCCGAGGACCGGCGGACCGTAGCCGTTCGTCAGATAACCGAAGCCGGTGAACATGATGCCACTGGCGAAGTGGAAGTTCAACACCATCGACAGGGCGAGCCCGGCCGTCAGTCGGACGTGGAACCCGCCCATGAGCGCCAGGCCGGCCGCGAACTCCGCCAGCGGCACGACGCGCGCAAAGAGGGATACGTACGGGATGCAGATCGTTTCGAGGTACCACAGGCTGTTTCCGGAAGTGAGTTCGCGCCAACGCTCCAGCTCGGACAGCAGGGGGGCGCTGTCGAGCAGCCAGACCGCCTTCTGCATCGCCATCAGGAACAGAAACAACCCCATGACCGCCGACAGTGCGCGCAGACCGACGCCGGCAGCGGTGGTACCCTGAAAGGACATGCCAGCCATTGTAACCGCGCCACGTCCCGGCCCGGACTGCACGCACCCGAAGAAGCGAACCGCCCCGGGGACGGGCGGAGCCGCGGGAGCACCCGGTTCCCCCGGCGCATGCAGGCGGGCGCGTCGGAGCCCCGTCCCGTGAGCAGGATCCGCCGCGCGGTCGGGCTGGCCCGCTCCCTGTTCGTCTATCACGGGATTCCGGGACGGCAGCGACGACTGCGGCGTCTGTACCGGCAGTTCGTTGCGCCAGGCGATCTCGTCTTCGATCTCGGCGCCCACGTCGGCAACCGGACACGGGCGTTGCGCGCCCTCGACTGCCGGGTGGTCGCGCTGGAGCCGCAGCCCGACTGCGCGCGGGTGCTGCGACTACTCTTCGGGTGGACGTGTGAGGTGACCATCGTCGAGGCGGCGGTCGGTACGACCGGCGGCCGGGCGCAACTGACGCTCAACGAACGGCACCCGACCCTGACCACCGCAACGGACTCCTGGCGCGAGGAGCGACAGCGGGACCCGCGTTTCTCCAACATCCGCTGGGACCACGCGGTGGCGGTGGCATCCACCACCCTCGACCACCTCATCGACCGGTTCGGAGAGCCCGCCTTCGTGAAGATCGACGTCGAAGGGGGCGAGTCCGACGTGCTGGCCGGTCTCGGCCGGCCGCTCGCGAACCTCTCGTTCGAGTACCTGCCCGGCGCGCTGTCCGCCGTGCGCGCCTGCGTGGAGCGCCTCGCCGCACTGGGTCGCTACCGCTACAACTGGTCACCGGGAGAGTCGTTCGAGCTGGCCTCGGACGAGTGGCTGACCGGACATCGACTCCAGGCCGCCCTTTCGACGGCCAGCGCCCGGCGTTGCTCCGGCGACGTCTACGCGCGTCTGGAAGCAGCATCGCAACCACGATGACGACCCGCTTCGATCGCGCCCAGATACGGGGGTACTACGATCGCCACACGGCGGCCTTCCTGCGCTACGGTCAGGGAGGCGGCGCAGGAGCCATTCACCGGGCGGTACGGGAGCCGGGGGTCGCGACCCGCGAGGCGGCGTTCCACTACGTGGAGGACTACATCGTCATGCAGCTCGGCCGCGCGTTGCCGGGGATTGCGGAGCCCTCGGTCGTCGACCTCGGCTGCGGCGTCGGCGCCAGCCTATGCTACCTCGCCGGGCGCCTGCCGATTCGCGGTGTCGGCGTGACGTTGAGCCCGGTACAGGCCCGCCTGGCCGCCGAGCGCATCCGCGGCGCCGGACTCCAGCATCGGCTCCGGTGCCTGGAGGGCGACTACGCCGATCCCGGGCTCGATCTGCCCGCGGCGGACCTGGTCTATGCGATCGAGTCGTTCGTCCACGGGTCCGATCCCGCCGGGTTCTTCGCCCAGTGCGCACGGGTGGTCCGACCGGGAGGTCTGCTGGTCATCTGCGACGACGTGCTGCGCCCGACCGGAGACCGCTCGGCCGGCAGAGCGGTCGACCGCTTCCGCCGCGGCTGGCGCATCAACGCGCTGCTGGATCGCGACACGCTGCGCGATCTGGCCAACGATGCGGGATTCGAACATCGTGCGACGCAGGACCTGACCCCGTTCCTGGAGACGGGCCGCCCGCGTGACCGCCTGCTCGGCCTGCTCGCGACCCTGGTCGGCTGGCTCCCGGTCGACGCCGGCCTGGGCCACCTGATCGGTGGCAGCGCGCTGACGACGTGTCTGCGGCGCGGTTGGATCGGATACGATCTCGCGCTGTTCCGGCGCGCCGACGGTGGGGACACGCCCCATGTCTGACTGCATCCCGGCCTGGGAATCGATGACCGGCCCCGAGGTCGCGGACCTCGTGCGGCGCGATCCGGTGGTCGTGCTGCCGCTGGCCGCGGTCGAACAGCACGGACCGCACCTGCCGTTGTCCACGGACCTCGACATCGGACGCGGACTGCTGACGCGGGCCGCCTCCCGCCTGCCGGCCGGTTTTCCGGTGCGCGCGCTGCCCGCGCTCGCGATCGGCGCCAGCACCGAGCATGTCCAGGCGGGTCTGGCGGGGACCCTCGCCCTCGATTCGGATCAACTCGCCGACTGCATCGTCCGGATCGGCGCCGGCCTCGCGGACGCGGGGGTGCGGCGCCTGGTCCTCAGCAACAGCCACGGCGGCAACCGCCACGCCATGGAAACGGCGGGGCTGCGTCTGCGGCGCGAGCACCGTCTGCTCGTCGTCAAGGCGACGTACTTCGCGTTCGAGCGGCCGGCGAACGTCGACCTTCCGGAGGTCGAGTGGCGGCATGGACTGCATGGCGGCGCGGTCGAGACCGCGATGATGCTGCACCTGCACCCGGACCGGGTGCGGCGCCGGCACGTGACGCGTTTCGCGTCACTCGGCGAAACGCTCGAGGCGGCCGGCGCGCGGATCCTCCCGGAGGGACCGGCTGCGTTCGCGTGGCTCGCCGCCGACATCAACCGCGCCGGCGCAGCGGGCGACGCGCGTCTCGGCACGTCGGAAATGGGCCGGCGGCTCCTGGAGCACTACGGCGACACGCTGGCCGCGATCATCGACGACGCGCGATCCTTCCCGATCGAGAAACTCGCCTGAACCGCGGCGGCCCGCCGATCTACTTGGGCGAAGGGACGCCCGCGAGCATGTCCGCGAGCCAGTGACCGGCGCGTTGCATCTTCGCCTTGACGTAGGGCAGGTTGTGGGGGTTCAAGGTGCCGTACAGGGGGCGGCGGTCCTGGACCTCGATACCCCCCGCGCGGAGCGCCTCCATCTTGGCGGGGTTGTTCGTCAACAGCCGTACTCGGGCGACCCCGAGCGCCTTCAGCATCTCGACCGCCGCGACATACTCCCGTTCGTCGGCCCCGAAACCGAGCACACCGTCGGCATCCACCGTGTCGAGGCCGTGCTCCTGCTGCAGCGTATAGGCCCGCAACTTGTTGGCCAGCCCGATGTCGCGTCCTTCCTGACCCATGTACAGCAGCACCCCGCCTCCCGATCCGGCGAAGTGCCGCAGGCTGCCCCGCAACTGCTCTCCGCAGTCGCAACGCAGGCTGCCGAAGAGATCGCCGGTGAGGCAGGCCGAATGAATCCGCACCGGCACCGGATCCGGCCAGTCGCTCTGCCTGCCGACCAGCACCGCCACGTGACCCAGCAGCCCATGCGCCTCGCGGAAGAAGACGAAGCGCGCGTACTCGGCCTCGGCCAGCGGCACCGGACCCTCGCTGACCTGTGTGACGCGCACGTCCACGTTGCCGGCCAGCTCGTCGATCCGGGCGCGGGTCACCGACAGGGTGGCGCCGGCCGCGATGGCGCGACGCAACGCCACCGAGTCGTCCGGATCCGCCGTCGCACTGACCACCGCCGGCAGCAACCGGCCGAGCCTCGCCAGCGTGAGGCCTCCCATCTCGGCCGCGGTCGCCCGTCGCACGTCCCGAGGATCAATCGAGAACCGGCCCTTGGCCATGGCGAGGTGGAGAATCTGCTCCGGGCCCTCACCGTTCAGCGACAGGCTCACGCCACGGGCGCCGTCCATCGCGGGCCTGGGAACCAGCCCCATCGACAGGGCCCGGTGACGGGTCACCACCAGGCGCATCGGCCCTTCGTCCCGCAGCGTCTCCAGCGTCGCCTCGGTCAGCCCGTCGACGGTGGCGAGCAGGGCGCCCGACTCGCCGGCTGCCGCCACGTGCAGCAGTCTCCCCTGTCGGAAATCGAAAAGTGCGCGTTCGGCGTCGTACATGCCCATACGTTACATGTTTTCGTTACTGTGCTGTTACTCTAACAGCCCCTTGGCAACTGTTCCGCCCGCACCGGCCAGCGCCACCGACGCGGGAGGAATGCCGACGCTCGACGCGCACTCCGCGTGGAGGCTGGTACGAGCCGTCAGGCCGGGGGCTGCAGCGCCGTTACAGGTCCATGATTCCAGGCCGGATGTTTCGTTGCAAGTGTATCCGTCCGGTGCGTGGGACATCCGCACCCGGTTGACCGGAGAGGCGCGTCAGCTCCTCGACCTGTACCTTCCGCTTCGATTGCGCGCGGACCTCGTCATTGCGCAGGCCGGTCAGAGCCTCGACGGCCGCATCGCAACGGTCAGCGGGCATTCACACTACGTGACCGGGCCCGAGGACATCCGTCGCCTGCACCGCCTGCGAGCCCTGGTCGATGCGGTCATCGTCGGAGCGGGCACGGTCGACTCCGACGACCCGCGACTGACGGTGCGGCAGGTGGACGGCGAGAACCCGGCCCGCGTGGTCATCGACCCGCGGGACCGGCTCGACCGTTCACGACAGGTCTTCCGCGACGGAGCGGCTCCGACCATCGTCGTCCGACAAGAGCCCCCCGCGGGCCGGTCCCCGGAGACGACGGTGCACGAGCGGTCCGGTGCTCGGGGGCGCACGCGGTGCGGCGAGACCGTCATCGACCTGCCGGCCGACCCGTCCGGGACCATCGATCCGCACAGCGTGCTCGCGGCGCTGCGCGCGCGCGGCTACCGGCGATTCCTGATCGAGGGCGGGGGCGTCACCGTATCGAGGTTCCTCGACGCGGGGACGGTCGACCGGCTGCATGTCGCGGTCGCCCCGCTGGTGATCGGCTCCGGCCGACCGGCCTTCACCCTTGCACCGATCGACACGCTGGACGCGGCGATCCGTCCGTCGTGCCGGGTGTTCCGCCTCGGCGACGACGTGCTGTTCGACCTCGACCTGCGCTCCCCCGCTACGCCGGCAGCGCGAGCAGGTCCACGTGACCGACCATGAGGCCGAAACGGCCGCTCCCGATCGTCGCCCGCCGCCGCTGCGCCCAGGCTCGCACCCGCTGCACGACGGCCGGCGCATCGCCGTCGGCCGCTTCCCGAAGCTGCTCCACCGCCGCGGCTTCCCAGCCGCCGACGAGCGCCCGGGCCAGCTCTGCGTCGCCGGGTCCGAGCCGCCACGGGCTCGGCAGCAACCAGACCCGGCGGTAGCCGGCGGCGCGGAAGATCATCTCGGCGTTCAGACCGGCCATCGGACCCAGGGCCGGGCCGAGCCCCTTGTCCCGGCGCTGATGGGCGTTGAACGACCGCCGGACGGTGGTGTCGTCCGGGTCGTCGACCGGTCGGGGATCGTCGGCCGCGGCCTGCCACTGGAGGCCGCCGTCGTAATTCAACGCGAAGAGCGCCGCGCTCCCCGCCTCGCGGCAGGCCGCCGCCAGTTCGCGCAGCCAGTCCTTCGACACCAGATCCAGAAGCGCCGACCCCGTCACGAGATCGCCTTCCGACTCCCGGACCGCGTCCAACCCCTCCGTGGCCAGGTCGCCGACGACGCGCGTAACCGACGCTTCGGCCGGCCCCGCCGCACGTTCGAGCAGACCGGCGTCGCGATCGACCAGCGTCCAGGACCGGACCCCCGGCAGCCTCGGCGCCAGGTAGCGCAGGTTCGAGCCGGTCCCGCTGCCCAGGTCGACGATGCGTGACCAGCCGCCCGCCCGCCACGCCGGCGCGAGCAGGGACAGGGCCGCCGCGGCGCGGGACCGGTGGTCGACCGGCTCGCGCAGGGCGAGCCACGCCGGATCGAACGTCGCGCTCATGTCGCGGGGGAATCCTCGTAGGTGTTGGTCAGCTCGCCCACACCGTCGATGCGCACCGTCACGACGTCGCCGTCCCGCAGCGAACCGACGCCGACCGATGTGCCGCAGGCGATGACGTCGCCGGCCTCCAGGGTCATGTCGAACGAGAGGCGGCTGATGAGATCGCCAGGAGTGAAGACCATGTCCGTCACCGGATAGTTCTGCCGCTCCCGGCCATTGACCTCGGTCCGCACCCGCAGCGCCAGGGGGTCGAGTCCAGTCGCCACCGCCGGCCCGAGAACGCCGAAGGTGTCCGCCGCCTTCGACCGCGTCCACTGCGGGAAGCTCGGGTCCTTCTTCAACAGCCCGATGGCCGTCACGTCGTTCACGCAGGTGCACCCGAACAGCGCCGCGCGCGCCTCGGCGGGCCCCGCGTTGCGGCAGGCGCGGCCGATCACCAGACCGAGCTCGCCCTCGAAGATGATCTTGCCGTCGTAGCCGCGTGGACGCCGGATCGGCTGCGCGGGCCCGTTCAGAGACGTGTTGGCCTTGATGAAGTAGAGCGGCTCGGCGGGTACGCTGCCATCCATCTTCTCGATGAGGGCGTGGAAGTTGTTGGCGAGGCCGATGATCTTGCCAGGCGTCACCGGCGCCAGCAGTTCGACCGCGCCGGACGGGATGGAGTCGCCGACCGGCGCATGGCGGCCGAACAGCTCGCCCTCGTGCGGTGTGACCATGCCCTCGGCCAGCGTTCCGAACCCCGTCCTGCCGTCGTGGAGAAACCGTACCCAGTGCATCGTCACCTCACGTGGTTCGTCGGACTGCGCCGGCGGCGGCTCCGCCCGTCGGCGCGCATGCAGCGGCCCGCTCCGGCGCCAACGCCAGGAGGTGCTGCTCGAAAGTCCGCACCGCCGTGTCCCAGTCGGGCAGGGCCGCAGCGTGGCGCCGGGCCGCCGCGGCCAGCGCCGCCCGCCGCAGCGCCCCCGCCGCCACGCCCCCGCCCTTCCCCGATGCATGGGCCGGCGCGCGCGGATCCAGGAGCGAGCCTATCGCCGTGGCCAGCTCGCCGTCGTCGCCGGGCGCCGCCAGCAGGGAGGCGTCCGACGGCAGCGTGTCCGGCATCGCGCCGCCGGTCGTGGCGACCACCGGCAGACCGCGCACCAGCGCCTCGGTCAGCACCATCCCGTAGCCCTCGTAGTGCGATGCGAGCACGACGAGCGAGCTGCCCGCGTAGAGCCGGTCAAGCACCGGACGCAGGCATTCTCCGGTGAATCGGATGCGGCCGGCAAGCCCGTGCTCCTCCACCAGCGCGCGGACGCGGCGTGCGTGGTCGGGCGCCCGCTCCAGGCTCCCGGCGCAGACGCAACGCCAGGGCAGGTCGCGGAGCCGCGCGAGCGCGCGCACGAGCACGTCGTGTCCCTTCCGCGGCACGACCGACGCCACCGAGAGCAACTGCGGGGGCTCGCCGGGGCCGGGACCAGCGGCCGGCGGCGCCGGGTCGGTCCCCGGCCGCGCCACGCGCACGCGGGCCGCGGGCACACCGAAGCGCCCGAGACCGCGCCGCGTGAAGCTGCTGGTGACAATCACGCCAGCCACCGCGGCCAGCGCCCGCTGTTCCCGGTCCGCCAGGCGCGCACGCACCTCGACCGCCAGTCCCGTCTCGTCCGACACCGGATGATGCACCAGGGCCAGGATATGCAGCCGCCTCCGGTGCGCGACAATCGGGTCGGGCAGGCCGCCCAGCGCCAGCCCGTCGACGAGCACCCGCGACCCGTCGACGAGCCGCTCCAGCACACGGTCCAGGCTCGCCGCCGCGGTGGCGTCGGCGTCGGGGAACGTCCCCTCCAGGCCGTGCACGTCCACCCGCCAGCCACGACGCCGCAGGCCGGCCGCCATCCGTGCGTCGTAGATGTAGCCTCCGGTCTGCTGATCGAGCGGGCCGGGCACGACGAGATGCAGACGCGGTGGGCTCACGGGCGTCCCTCGTAGCGCCCCCAGGCGACGTGGGACTCGTGCAGCGTCACCGCGATGGAAGTCACCCCGCTGGCGCCCGTCCCGAGATCGCCGGCCCGAACCGCCGCGGCCAGGCGCTCGAATATCTCGCGGGCCAGGAACTCGGTGGTGGTGTTGCGGCCGGCGAACGCGGGCTCGTCGTCGAGGTTGCGGTAATTGAGGTCCTCCAGAATCGTCCCGAGAACCGCGCCGGCCCGACCGATATCGACCACCATCCCGTCGGCGTCGAGCTCGGGCCGGGCGAACGTCGCGTCGACGACATAGGTGGCGCCGTGCAGCTTCTGCGCCGGTCCGAAGGCCTCGCCGGTGAAGCTGTGCGCGATCATGAAGTGGTCGCGAACGTTGAGGCTGTACACGATGCTCGGTCTCCTTCCGCTGTCGCCGTGCGCGACGACGCCGGCCGGTGGACTCCAGCCCGACAATCGTCGCCTGCGGCTCCGATTCCCGCCCGGCCAAGCCGGAGATCGAGAGTCTGCACCGCTTCCTACGGCGCAGACTCCCGGTTCCCGGGACTGACGTCGACGCCGAAGGCCGGGTAACGGATGCGGTGGCAGAGCGTATCCGCGGGCTCCTCGGTGAGCGCCGCGAGCACCGCCGGCAACTCGTCGAACCCGCTCTCGCCGGTCACCAGTACGTCGAGCCGCTCATCGGCGAGCAGGGCCAGAGCCAGCGCCAGCCGCCGACGGCGAGACCAGCGCGGCGCGCGGTCCGGGGGCACATGTCCCACCTGCGTGCTCCGGAGCGTCAGGCGCCGGGCGTGAAACGCCTCGCCGAGCGGCAGTGCCACCTCCGTCATCCCGTACCAGCTCGCCTCGACAATCGTCGCCTCGTGCCCGGCCGACGCCAGCGCCGCCCGCAGCCCGTCGGGGTGTCCGCTGGCGTGGATGACCAGATCCGCGGTCCCATCGCCCGGCGGGTCCGGGCGGTAGGCGAGCCCGAGAGCGGCGGCGGCGACGGCCCGCACGCGGTTGGGGTCGACGACGGTCACCGCCGTCCCCGGCAGGTCCCGGCACAGGGACGCGGCGAGCAGCCCGACGACGCCCCCGCCGATGACCAGGATCTCGTCGCCGGGCGCGGGCCGGGCATCCCACACGACGTTCACCGCGGTCTCCATGTTCGCGGCGAGCACGGCGCGGGAGGCCGGCACCCCCGCCGGCACCGGATGGACCGCCTCGGCGGGAACACAGTAGCAGTCCTGGTGCGGATGGAGGCAGAAGACCGTCCGGCCCCGCAGCCGGTCGGGCCCCTCCTCCACGATGCCGACGCTGCTGTAACCGTACTTGACCGGACCGGGAAACTCGCCCGCCTGAAACGGCGCCCGCATCGCCGCGTGTTGCGACGGCGGCACCGCGCCGCGAAAGACCAGCGCCTCGGTACCCCGGCTGATGCCGCTGTAACAGGCGCGGACCAGCACCTCGCCGGCTTGCCTTGGCGGAAGTTCGGCGCACAGAATCTCACCGTGGCCAGGTTCACGGATCCAGAACGAACGAGCGGTCGACGGGGCCGACATGGGCACGCTGTGAGGGCGGTGGATAGACGTTATTCGACCATAATGATGCCGCAACGCGTCCGGCCGACCCGCGCGGGCCGCTCGGCGCACCGGGTTCGCGCCCTGACCGATCTCGGCCTCGGCCTGCTGACGCTGACCGGATGCGCATTCACGACGTCGCGGCTGCTCGCCCTGCCCCCGCAGTACTTCACCGACGTGCTCGGCATCTATGTCCTGTTGGCGGCGCTCGTCGTATGGTTCCTCCCGCCCGACCTGCCGCCTCCCGGCATGGGAGCGGCCAACCAGATCACGCTGCTGCGGGCCACGCTGGTCGTTCCGGTAGCAGCCCTGACCCTGCAACCGGCGCCGGACGACCCGTCCGCTGCCTGGTGGATCGTCGGGATGTCTGCTGTCGCGCTGGCGCTGGACGGCCTCGACGGTCTGGTGGCCCGGCGCCGCGGACAGGAGACGCGGTTCGGCGCGCGCTTCGACATGGAGCTCGACGCCTTTCTGATGCTCGTGCTCTCCGTGCTCGTCTGGCGAACCGACCGCACGGGCCTCTGGGTCCTGCTGATCGGTACGCTCCGGTACCTGTTCGTGGCCGCCGGCTGGATCTGGCCCTTCCTCACCGCCGAGCTCCCCGCCAGCCTGCGCCGCAAGACGGTCTGCGTCATCCAGGGGATCGCGCTGATCGTCTGCCTGGCGCCGATCCTGCCCCTCGGGCTGGCGCCGCGCGTGACGGCAGGCGCCCTGGCCCTGCTGGTCTACTCCTTCGCCGTCGACGTCATCTGGTTGATCGTACACGCGCCCGCACGGGTCAGGGCGGGCAGGTGATTTCGATGCGCGGTCCGTGCTGCGCCGTCATCGCCCTGGCCGCGGCCGTCACGGCCGGCTGCCTGGACACCGCCCACCCGGACGCGCCGCGCCCGACGGTGGACGAGCTCGTCGAACGCGCCGAGCGGGGTGACGCGCAGGCGCTGTTCGAGCTCGGCAACCGCTACGTCGACGGGGACGGGGTCGCCCGCGACAACGTGCTCGCCTACATGTGGTTCGCCCTCGCCGCAGAACGGCTCGCCACCGAGCAGAGGTACGAGGCCCGACGGATGCAACTGCGCCTCGACCCCGACATGTTCCGGCACCAGATCGCCGAGGCGGAGCGGCTCGCGCGGATCTGGACAGCCCGCCAGGCTGAGCGGGAACCGGGCGCGGTGCGTCGCTGAGGGCTCATGCCTCCGTGCCCGGTGCACAGGTCCCACGCACAGGACTCAGGTGCGCACTGCCCGACCCAACCGGTTTCGACGCCGCATTCCAGCGGATCACAGTCCCGGAACGGGCCCCAGTTCGTCAGCCGTGAGCCGGCCGTCGCCGTCGGCGTCGAGCGTGCGCAACGACCGGGCGGCCGATGCGATCTCGGTCTCGGAGACCGTCCCGTCCTGATCCGCGTCGAGCGCCGCCATGAGCGGGAGGGCGGGCCGCGGACGCTCACCGCCGGCGGCGGCTCCCGCCGACGCCTCATCGCGAGCCACTGTCCCTGACGCCTCCCGGTCCCGGGGAGCGGCAGCTTCCGCGGTCATCAACGCCAGGATCTCCGCCTCGGAGGCCGCGCCGTCCCCGTCGCCGTCGGCGCGGGTCAGAAGGCTCAGGAACGGCACCGGTACTTCCGCTCGCCGCAGCACGCCGTCCGCATCGGCGTCGAAGGTCATGAAGGCCGCCGTCGCCTCGGGCGGCGTCCGCGCCGGACCGCCGATCGGACCACCCCGGCGGCGCCGCAACTCGTCTCCCGACAGGCGCCCGTCGCCGTCCGCATCGAGTCCTGCGAGCGATTCCGGCGCGGCGGCGATCTCGTCGGCGGAGATTGCGCCGTCATCGTCCGTGTCCAGAGCGCCGAAGGCCGGCAGTCCGCGCAGTGCGCGGTCGCCATCCTCGGACCCGCCGCCGGAATCCTGCTCCTGCACCGCGGCGACCGCCGCCGCGGCCAGCCCCGCCGCCATAGTCAGCGCCACGGCCGCCGCGAACCTCGACGCGCGTGATTGCATCGTTCGACTCCAGTTGAGCGGTGTGCGTGCAGCGTCGTCGGCGCGTCAGCCGCTGTCGTCCCCGGTATCGGGCCGGCCGAGACCCCAGCCGAGCGCGCCGTCATCCAGCGCCTCGACCGTCCGGCCCAACGCGATGTCGAAACGGGCGGTCAGTTCACCGATTTTCGACCCGGGCAGGGGATCGAAGTCGACGAGGATCGTCTCCTTCGCCACCGGATCCTGAATCCGCGACGTGAGCCGGTCCCGCGCATTGTCCGGGTGACCGTTGATCAGCATCTGCGACGTGAAGATCCGCTCTCCGCGCCGACTGACGGCGAAGTGGATGTGCGGGGTGCGGAAGATTTCGCCGATGATGTAGGGGACCGGCTTGATGGTGCGGAAGTAGTACTCGCCCTTCGCGTTCGTGAGGAAGCGGCCGTAACCCTGGAAGTTCGCATCGGGCGGCACGTCCTCGCGGACGCCGTCGGCGTGCCGGTAGGACTGGTTCGTATCGCACTGCCAGATCTCGACGAACGCGTTGCGCAGCGGCGCGCCGGTTCGGGTGGTGACCGTACCGAACAGATGCGTGACCTCGCCGACCGCCGGCGTGATCGAGTCGTTGACGATCAGCAGGTCGTTATCGGTATCGAGCGGCATCCTGTCCGGATAGAACGGTCCCTCGAGCGCGCTGCTGCTCGGCGTCACGATCAGCTCCTCGGCGAGCACGCCCGGCGTCCAGAGAGCGGCGGCGCCGAGCGTCCCGGCCCGCCACGCCTGCCCGAGGAAGACACGCCGCGGCAATCCGCGTCCGAGCCGTGAGTCACCCCGCAGGAAAGGACGAAGCGGCTGGGTCATGGTCGTCTCCTCCACGCGATTCCTGATCCGGTGGACGGTGTCCAGGCACGGCGCCTCCTGTCCTGCAATCATAGTCCCGCGGTGCATCGCCTGCCAGCACGCGTCCGGAACGGTCACCTGCGCACGCGTTCGAGGATTGCGTCGAGCCGCTGCTCCACCGCGCGGGCGCTGATGACGCCCTTGTAGACGTACAACTGGCCCGGAAGATCCGCGTCCAGCACTTCTTCGCTGACCCGCAACCGGCTGCTGACCGCGAAGACGATCGGCTGCGGCAGCCCCGCGTTCACGAGATCGACGCGGCGCCATACCGCCTCCCGGCTCCAGTAGCCGAGGACCTCGAAATGGACGCGGTGGCCGGTGTCGCGATGGGTGAAGACCAGGTCCGGCACGCACAGGCCGACCCCCGGCAGGTCGAGCAGCGCGTGGGCCACCTCGGCCGTCCAGGGCGTCTCCATCTGCCGGAAGCGGTCGAGCAGACGGGCGACCTCGTCCGGAAGCCGCTCGTCGTCGCCCGGGGTGCCATCGACCGGCTCGCCTTCGAGGTGGAACGCCGCGGGCTGCCGCCTGGCCCCCCACAGGACGTCGGCGTCGAGCTCCCAACCCGGACCGCAGGCATCGAGAAGGGGAAGCAGCAGCGCCAACCGCAGGCCGTAGGTCGTGACCGACCGGAAGAGACTGAACGGTCCGTCGATCTCGATGCGGCAGGCGCCGTCGGGAAGGCGTGTCGCGAGGTACAGGAGCCGGTGGAACTTCAACCGCCGGAAGAACAGGCGCAGGCCGTGCGGCGCCGGCCGTCGCAGGGTGACCACGACGCGCACCGCCCGCAGGAGGACGGCCTGCTTCTGCGCGATCTCGTAGGCGGCAACCAGCGCGGGACCACTGATCGCGTCGAAGCTCGTGAGGACGTGATTTTCCTTCAGGTCGGCGAACAGCGCGTCCCGCACGTCCTGCGGCGGCAGGCCGAGCTCGGCCGCCGCCGCGGCGATCACCGACTCGGAGTCGAACGCGCCGGCGTCGTCCAGGGCGCGCCGCGCCGCCGCGGCGCGGACGAAGACCAGCCGCCGGATCGCGGGTGGGTCCACATCGTCCCGCACCTCGAACACGCAGCGGTCCTCGACCAGCTTGCGCAGTCCCCGGACGAGCCGGTAGTCGGTCGGATGACAGGCAACGTCCTCGCACGCCGCCTCGAAGGCCGCCCGGGTGCCGCCGACCGCCGCACGCGCGGCCGCCACGTAGCGTTCGCCGACGACGAGCAGCCGTTCCTTCTCCCCCGCGCGCAACGGCGGCACCTCGATGCGTCCGGCGCGACGCCGCGCGCGTACGAGGTCAGCCGTCAGCATCGCCTTCACGCCGGCGGTCGCTGGTGAAGACCTCCGCCGTGTCGGCTGCGACCAGTTCGTACAGGACCGCCTTCTTGTCGCCCTGCTTGCGGAGGATGCGGCCGAGCCGTTGCACGTACTCCCGCACGGATCCGCTGCCCGAGATCACGATGCCGACGTTGGCGGCGGGCATGTCCACCCCTTCGTTCAGCACCCGGGACGCGACCAGCGCGTTGTAGGCGCCGGCCGCGAAGTCGTCCAGGATGCAGACCCGCTCGGAGACCTTCGTCTGGTGCGTGATGATCGGTGCGAGAAAGCGGCGGGAGAGCGCCTGGGCCGTATCGTTGCGTTCGGTGAACAGCAGCGCACGGTCGCGCCGGTGACGGTGCAGCAACGCCTCGACGTAGGCCAGCTTGGACGGCGCCGCGAAGGCGAGCTGCTTCTGGCGCTGGTACGCGGCCAGTGCGCGCCGGCCCGCGACACTCTGCGATGAGCGGATGATGAACTGCGACCAGCCGTCCGGGTCGGACATGCGGATTCCCTGGCCGACCACGAACTCACGGTAGACGCCGCGCGCCTCGTCGTACTCCCGCCGCTCGTTCGGGGTCAGCTCCACCAGGATCCGCTCCACGGTGTAGTGGGCCAGGTAGTAGCCCGCCAGGTCACGCACCTGCCGGCGGTAGACGATCGGTCCCACCAGCGACTCGAGGTCCGCGTGGCGGCCGTCAACGCGCTCCGGCGTCGCGGTAAGCCCGAGGCGATAGGGAGCGAGGCTGTGCTGAGCGGCGAGCGCGTAGGCCGCACTCGGCAGGTGATGACACTCGTCGAACACCACCAGGCCGAAACGCGATCCGAGGTACTCCATGTGCATGAAGGCGGAGTCGTAGGTCGAGACGGTGACCGGTTCCACCCGGTGGTCACCGCCGCCGATGACGCCGATCGTGCGCCGCAGCCGGTCGTCCAGCAGCCGGTGCCACTGCGTGACGAGATCGAGGGTCGGCGCCACGACGAGCGTGTCGCGCCGCACCTCGTCGATGGCCAGCAGCGCCACCTCGGTCTTCCCTGCGCCGGTCGGCAGCACGACCACGCCGCGGCGCTGCGCGGCTCGCCACGCATCGAGGGCCCCGGTCTGGAATGGACGCGGTTCACGACGGACCCGCAGGCCCGCATCGAGCACGTCGTACTGCCGCGCTTCGTCCTCGTACGCGATGCGGCGTCGAACGAGCGCGCGAACCACCGACGCGTACGCCGCGGCGGGGGCACGGAAGCGCTGCGTACGGGCATCCCAGCGGCACGCATCCGGCAACCACGCGCCTTCCGGCTCGGTGAATCCGCCGATGTCCAGGGTGCCGGCGACAAAGCGCAGGGAAACAGGCTCCCGACGGTCGGCGCCGCAGGCGTGCGCACGCGGCATTCCGCGCATAGAGTACCCCCGATTCGGCGGCAGAAGCCCCGGGGCGCCGGCCCCCGGGCGCCGGGCCGCCGATCCCCGAATCGCCCCGCGAGGCGTGGACGAAGCGCCCTCGTGCAGCGGGCGTCGCGGACGGGCCACAGACGGGCCACGGCGGGCCGGACCGGTTTGGTCTAGAATTGAGAATCATCATGTCCGACAACGAGAGAGCGTCGGAGCCGGAGGAACATCCGCCGGCGCCGAAGACCCCGCGCGAATCCGCAGCGGAGCCCTCACAGAATGGCGGCGCCAAGTCCCGCTCCCGGGTCCGCGGCATGCCAATCAGGGCGTCCGGCGAAGCGCGGGCGGTCACTGCGACGAAGGCGGGTGCGGGGATCGTGGCGGCCGTGCGGGCGCTTGCGCGCCGGCGTGACAAGAATCGGGTGGACCCGAAGGCGGACTCGGCCGCGGCCGATGCGAGCGCCCTTGAGACGAGTGCCCCGGCCGGAGAAGATGATTCGCTGACCCTGCGCCGCGCCCAGGCGAGGATGGGCGGCGGCCGCGAGCGCATCGACGCGCAGCATGCCCGTGGCAAGCTGACGGCGCGGGAGCGGATCAAGCGTCTTCTCGATCCCAACTCGTTCGAGGAGTTCGGACCCTACGTGGAGCACCGGCACTCGGCGTTCTGCCTCGACCGGCAGCGGCACGCGGGCGACGGCGTGGTCACCGGTTTCGGCCACATCAACGGTCGGCGCGTCGCCGTCTTCGCGCAGGACTTCACGGTGCTGGGCGGTTCGTTCTCCGAGACCCAGGCGCTCAAGGTCGGCCGCCTGCTCGAGACCGCGACATCGAGCGGGCTGCCGGTCTTCGCGCTGTTCGATTCGGTCGGGGCCCGGATCCAGGAGGGGATCTGGAGCCTGGCCGGCTTCGGCGACCTGTTCTGGCGCAACACGCAGGCCAGCGGCGTCGTGCCGCAGATCAGCCTGATGCTCGGGCCGTGCGCGGGCGGGGCGGTCTACTCCCCGGGTCTGACCGACTTCGTGATCATGTCCCGCGGCAGCAGTTACATGTTCATCACCGGCCCGGACGTGATCCGCACCGTGACCGGCGAGGAGGTGGACGCCGAGACGCTGGGCGGGGCCGATACGCACGCCGGCGGCTCGGGCGTCGCCCACTTCGTGGCCGACGACGAGAACGCGGCTTTCGACGTGGCCCGGCAACTGCTCGGCTACCTGCCCTCCAACAACGCCGAGGACCCGCCCATCGTCGAGGCCGAGCAGAGCATCGAGCCGGAAGTGGCGGAGCTCGACAATCTGATTCCGGAGGCGGCCGAGGAGGCCTACGACGTCCGCGAGGCGATCGTGCGCATCGCCGACCGCCATTCGTTCCTCGAGGTGCACGCCGACTTCGCCCGGAACGCCGTCGTCGGGTTCATCCGCCTCAGGGGGCGCGTCGCGGCGGTCATCGCCAACCAGCCCGAGCACCTCGCCGGGGTACTCGACATCGACGCCTCGGACAAGATCGCCCGCTTCATTCGCTTCGCCGATTCGTTCAACATTCCGCTCGTCACCCTGATCGACTGCCCGGGCTTTCTGCCCGGCGCGGACCAGGAACGGAACGGCATCATCCGGCACGGGGCCAAGATCGTGTACGCCTACGCCGAGGCGACGGTGCCCAAGGTGTCGGTCGTGCTGCGCAAGGCGTACGGCGGCGCCTACATCGTCATGAGCAGCAAGATGATCCGCACCGACGTCTGTTTCGGGTGGCCGACCGCCGAGGTGGCGGTCATGGGGGCCAAGGGCGCGGTCAACATTCTCTACGCGCGCCACCTGACGCAGGCGCTCCCTTCGAAGCGCGACGCGGAGCGCGCGCGGCTCGAGGACGAGTTCGAGAAGCAGTTCAACTCCCCGTTCGCAGCGGCCGCCACGGGACACATCGACGACGTGATCCACCCGCGCGAGACACGCGCCCGCGTCGTCGCCGCACTCGACTTCCTCAAGGACAAGCAGGCTGCGTCGATGCCCAAGAAGCATGGCAACATTCCCCTGTAGGGCGGCGTGATGACGCCCGAGATGCGGACGGTCCTGGAGATCGCCGGCGTCGGCTCGACGTTGCTGTTCCTCGCGCTCGGCGGTCTCGTCACCCTGATGTACGTGCTGACGTCGCCCCTGCTCCACGGCTTCACGCTGTCGGGCGGGAGCCGCGCAGCGCGAACGAAGGCGGCCGAGCAGGCCCGGCTGGAGGCGGCGGCCGAGCAGGAGCGACAGCGCCAGGCCGTCGCCATCGCGGTGGCGGTGGCGCGCGCCCGCACGGTGCGGGGCGTACCGCACGAGTCGGACACGTCGGCGTGGCGGCGGCTGCACCGCGCGCAGCGGTTGGCGCAGCCGACCGAACGGGCGAGGGCCCGCCTGTGACCCGCTACCGCGTCACCATCGACGGCCGCGTCTACGACGTCGACATCGACGACCCGGGCGCCCGGCCGGTCACGGCCCGCCTGTCGGGCACGGCCTATGCCGTCGACGTCGAGCCGACGCGCGGCGCCGGCGAAGCGGAGGCGCCGGCGGAGGCGGAGCCCGCGTCGGGCGAGCCGTCCACGCCCCGGCTCCTTTCGTCCGGACCGTCACCGGAAGCGGACGACGACGCCCCGCGCACGATGACCGCGCCGATCCCCGGCACCGTCATGAAGGTGGTGGCGTCCGTCGGACTGCCGGTCGAGCGCGGCGGCGAGCTGCTCACCATCGAGGCGATGAAGATGTTCAACGTGATCCGCTCGCCCTGGCGGGGCGCCGTCACCACGGTGCACGTCAAGGACGGCGACCGCGTGATCCAGGGCCAGCCGCTCATCACCCTGACGCCGCGCTAGGAGTCTGCGCTGCCCCTCGACTTCGGAATCCTCGTGATGTTCGCCGTCGGCGGCGTCCTGATCTACCTGGCCATCGCCAGGGAGTACGAGCCGACGCTGCTGCTGCCGATCGGCTTCGGCGTGCTGCTCGGCAACCTGCCGAACTCGCCGATGAACGAGCCCGGCGGCATGCTCTACCTGCTGAACGAGTTCGGCATCCAGACGGAGCTGTTCCCGCTCTTCATCTTCATCGGCATCGGCGCGATGATGGACTTCCGGCCGCTGCTGTCCCAGCCGATCTTCGCCCTGCTCGGGGCCGCCGGCCAGTTGGGAATCTTCGCCACGCTGCTGCTCGCCACGGCCATCGGCTTTCCGCTGAACCAGGCGTCGTCCATCGCGGTCATCGGCGCCATCGACGGCCCCACCAGCATCTATGTCTCGTCGCTGCTCGCCCCCGAGCTGCTCGCGCCGATCGCGGTCACCGCGTACTCCTACATGAGCCTGGTGCCGATCATCCAGCCGCCGATCATGCGGCTGCTGACCACGCGCAAGGAACGGCGCATCCGCATGGCCTACGCGCCGCGGCCGGTACCGCGCGCCGCCGTGATCCTCTTCCCGATCGTCGTCACTGTCGTCATCGGCCTGCTCGTGCCGCAGTCGGCGCCGCTCGTGGCGACCCTGATGATCGGCAGCCTCATGAAGGAATCGGGCGTCGTCCCGCAGCTCGCCGGCTCGGCCTCCGAGACGCTGACCAACATCTCGACCCTGTTCCTGGGACTGACCATCGGCAGCCTCATGCAGGCCGAGACCTTCCTGCAGATCGACACGCTCCTCATCCTGCTCCTGGGTCTCGGCGCGTTCGTGCTCGACACCGTCGCCGGCCTCTGCTTCGGCAAGATACTCGCCCTGGTCACCGGCGGCCGGGTCAACCCCCTGGTCGGCGCCGCCGGCATCAGCGCCTTTCCGATGAGCGGCAGGCTGGTGCAGAAGGTGGCGCAGGAAGAGGACTTCACCAACCACGTGCTGATGCACGCGATGGGCGCCAACACCGCCGGTCAGCTCGGCTCGGTCATCGCCGGCGGGGTGCTGCTGACGCTCGTGACGAACATCCTGGGATAGCCGTGGCCATGCGTTCCCTGTGCGAACGCCCGCGGCCGGCAAGACATCGTCACGGTTGACGTTTCTCCTGTGCGATCTGGATCAAGTTGCCGCACGAATCGTCGAATACCGCGGTAATGACGGTCCCGAGGTCGGTTGGCGGCTGCACGAATCGCACACCTCTTGCCATGAGACGCTCGTGTTCGGCTTCGACGTCGTCGACGGCGAAGGAGGTGCTGGGGATACCGTCCTCCATAAGCGCCCTCCTGAACGGAGGGACCGCGGGATGGTCATCCGGCTCCAGCACCAACTCCATCCCCTCCGGCGCTTCCTCGGATACAACCGTGATCCAGGCGTGTTCTCCCAGGGGAATGTTGTGCTTCAACTGGAAGCCAAGCGTTTCCGTGTAAAAGCGAAGCGCCTTCTGCTGGTCGTTCACGAAGATGCCGGCCAGGTGAATTCTCATCTGTCAATTCCCCTTTCGTCTGTCGGGATCGGCCAACGCTCCGCGATGGCCTGCAGCGGGCTGGCCTCGAACCAATGGAGCTTCGACTTCCCCTCGCGCCGCGTGCGAATCAGCCCGGCGGCCTCCAGGACGTCCAGGTGTTGCGTGATCGCCTGCCGTGAGGAGTTGATGCCGTGCTTCATGGTCAGGCGTGCGCAGAGTTCGAAGAGCGACTGACCGGACCGATCGACGAGTTCATCCAGGATGGCTCGCCGGGTCGGGTCGGCGATGGCGCGATACACGTCCATGAGACCAGGTCACATGTGCTCAGGCACACGCTGATTCATGTCGCATCCTGGACGGACGTGGACGTCTCGGGAACACCACCTACCGTTCCGGCAGTGCGAAGACGAACAGCGTGTTCCCGTTGCTCGGGCGCAGCTCCGGGGTCAGGCGGTTGAAGGCGCCCGACGTCAGCGACCGGCCGGTGCTGACCGCCACGTACTGCCGCCCGTCGACCGCATAGGTGATCGGGAAGCCGGTCAGCGGCGAGCCGAGGTTGATTTCCCAGAGCACCTCGCCCGTCTCGTGGTCGAACGCCTTGAAGCGGCCGTTGTGGTCGCCGCCGAAAACGAGACCTCCGCCGGTCGCCACCAGGGAGCTGGTGGCGGCCCGCTGCTCGTGCTTCCAGAGCACCGCCCCGGTCTCGGCCGAGATCGCCTGCACGGTGCCGACCTGGTCGGTGCCGGGGGCGATCTGCGAGCGGACGCCCAGGCCGTAGAGCGAGCCGTCGTTGGTCGCCATGATCCGGGCGCAGGCGTTGCGCAGCGGGAAGTACATCGCGTTGGTCAGCGGGCTGTAGGCACCCGCCTCCCAGTCCTTGCCGCCGACCAGGGTCGGACAGGCGAAGACCTCCTGGCCCTCGGCGCGGAAGACCACCTCCGCGTTCTCGGATACGGCGCCGGTCGCGCCGTCGATGCCGCCGACGACGTTCTGGGCGATGGTCGGCGTCGCCCACAGAAACTCGCCGGTCGCACGGTCCAGGGTGTAGACGATGCCGGTCTTGCCCGGAATGCCGGTCATCACCCGGCGCTCCTCGCCCGGCTGCAGGCGCGGGTTGATCCACTCGACGGCCGACGGATCCGGGCGCACCGCGGTGTCGACGAGCAGGCGTTCGAAGGGATGGTCGAGGTCCCAACTGTCGTTGAGGTGCTGGTAGTACCAGACGATCTCGCCGGTGTCGGCGTCCAGCGCCAGGGTCGAGTTGTGGTAGAGGTGCTTCAGGTCCGCGCCGCCGATCAGGAACTTGGGCGCTGGCGACGTCACCGACGTGCCGATGTAGACCAGGTTCAGCTCCGGGTCGTAGCTCGGCACCATCCACGCGCCGACGTGCTTCCGCTCCTCGAACGGCACGCCGCCCCAGCTCTCGTCGCCGGGTTCGCCCGGCGCGGGGATCGTCCGCCGCCGCCACAGCTCCTCGCCGGTAGCCGCGTCGTGGGCCACGATGACGCAGGCGTTCGGCCCGCCCCGCGGCGTGCAGCCGCGACCGGAGATGATCTTCCCGTCGGCGATGATCGGGCCGGAGCTCTGGTTGGCCGGGTTCACCCGGTAGTCGAGGATCTCGGTCTCCCAGGCAAGCTCGCCGGTGACCGCGTCGAGGGCGAACACGTAGTCGTCGCCGCTGGTGTCGATGATGTGCGTGCCGTGGATCGCGAGGTTGCGGTTGAGGTCGGTCAGCACGCCGAGCATGTAATCCTCGAGGTCGTCCGGCCGGTCGCGCCGGTACTCCCAGCGCAGGTCGCCGGTGGCCGCGTCGAGAGCCTGGATGACGTCGCGCGGGTTCGGCATGTACATCACGCCGTCGTGGACGAGGGGCGTCCCCTGCTGGAGTCCGGGTCCGAGACCGCGCGACCAGACCATCCGCAGGTCACCCACGTTGTCGCGGTCGATCCGGTCCAGCGGGCTGTAACCCCAGCCGTCGAGCGTCCGCCGCCACATGAGCCAGTCCTCGGGCGCCGGATCCTGGAGCATCGCGTCGGTGACCGGCGTGAAGTCGGACGACTGGGCGTGCAGCGGGGCGGCCGGCCCGCCCAGGACACCCGCCAGCAGCAGAGCGCATGCGACACGTGCAAGCCGTGAAGCGATCATCGTGGACCTCCTCCGGTGGTTTGCTGACGGCACCGTTCTCTTCACGGCAGCGCGTAGGCGACGATCCGGTCCGTCGCGGCGATCGCCACGTACTGCCGACCGTCGGCCCCGAGCCAGGTCATCGGATCGGCGTTGCCCCGCTGCTCCAGCCGGTCGGCCCACAGCTCGCGACCGGTCGCCGCATCGAGCGCGCGGAACCGGTTGTCGTCGGTCGCCGCGATGAACAGCAGGCCGCCGGCCGTCACGATGGCGGCGGCGCGACCCGGGCGCCCGGTGTTCCGCCGGCCGGCCGGCAGCGTGTCGGTGACGCCGAGGGTCTCGCGCCACGCGATGTCGCCGGTCGCGACGTCGACCGCCGTCAACTGCCCCCACGGCGGCTTCTGGCACGGCATCCGCACATCGTCCAGGCTGACCTCGAAGCTGGCCGGCCGCGGCGTCCGCTTCTCGTACGGCGACGGCGCGTCGTCGCCCGTCGCGTCCACCATCCAGCCGAGCGCACCAACGTCCATCGAGAAGACGAAGGCGTAGCCGGTCGCCGGATCGAACGAGACGCCGCCCCAGTTCGGGCCGCCGACACCGCCCGGAAAATTCAGCGTGGTCCGCGGCGCGGAGCCGGCGGGGCGGTAGACCCAGGGCGTGAACGGCCCCGCGTTGTGGATCTCGCCCAGGCTGTCGACCAGCGCCGCGCAGGCCGCGGCATGCGCCGGCGTCGTGTCCTCGGCCGTCACCAGGTCGGATGCCTCGTAGCGGACGCGCCCCATCGGCGGCGGCTTCACCGGAATCGGCTGGGTCGGAAAGGCCGCCTCGCCCGGCACGTCGCTCGCCGCCACCTCCCGCTCCTCCACGCCGTGGATCGGTTCGCCGGTCTCGCGGTTCAGCAGGTAGAGGTAGCCCGACTTGGTGGTCACCCCCAGGGCCGGGATCACCCCGTCCTCGCGCGGGATGTCGAACAGCGCGGGCGGAGCCGGCGGATCGGCGTCCCACAGATCGTGGTGAATCGTCTGGAAGTGCCAGACGTATTCGCCGGTCTCGGCCTCCACCGCGACGACCGAGTTGCCGTAGAGGTTCGCGCCCGGCCGGTCTCCGCCGTAGTAGCCCGGGATCGGCGATGCGAGCGGCAGGTAGACGAGGCCGCGCTCGGCGTCCGCGGTGAAGAAGAACGGCCAGGCGTTGGCGCCGAGCCGCCCCCGCCAGCTTTCGCCGGCCCAGGTCTCGTGCCCGACGTCGCCCGGCTGGGCCACCGAGTCGAACTCCCACCGCTTCGCGCCCGTGCGCACGTCGTAGGCGCGGGCGTTGCCGACGCCGCCGATGGCGCCGGGTGGCGTGTTGGCGCCGACGACCACGACGTCCCGGAACACGAGCGGCACCGAGTTGTAGGGAATGCCCAGGCCCACCGAGCCGATGTCCCCGAAACCCGCGGCGGGTTCACCCGTGGCGGCGTTGAGGGCATGCAGGCGCAGACCGGTGGTGAACAGGATGCGCGGCTCGTGCCCGTCGTCGCCCGGCCACCAGGCGACCCCGCGGCGCGACGGCGGGCGGCCGTCGACCGGATGGCTCCAGATCTCCTCGCCGGTCTCGGGACGGAGCGCGACCACGCGATCCGCGGCGGGCAGGTACATCACGCCGTCGACCACGATGGGCGTCGCCTGCGAGTTCGGCCCGCGACCGGCCGGATCGGGCTCGGCGCGCCGCAGATCGTAGGTCCAGGCGCGGGCCAGTCCGGCGACGTTGTCCGGCGTGATTGCGGTCAGCGGCGAGTATCCGGTGCCCGCGAGGTTCCCACGGTACAGCGGCCAGTCGGCGCCGGCCGCGCCCGATGACTGGGCCGCAGTCCCCGCCGGCGCGCCGAGAAACAGCAGCGCGCCGGCGCACAGGATGATCGCCCGCCGTCGGGCGGCCGCCACGGCCGGCCGCCGGTCACGGTACCGCCACGGTGGTCTCATCAGTCGCATGGCTGTCTCCGGCCTCCCGCCGGCGCTCGAACAGAGCCGCATTGTATCCCGGCCGGCGCAGGTGTCGCGCCGGCGGCGCCGACGATCCTGCTTCGAGTACGTTCACGGCTTCACGCGTGTGGGCGCCGGACGCTGCCGGACGGCGTCTCCCCGGCGTGCCCCCGCCCCCCACGCCCACACCCCCGGCGTGCTACAGTGGCCGTGGCTCGAGCCGGATCGTGACCGGCCCGACCCGCTCGCCGACCGTCCGGGGATTGGGCCCCCCGGCCCCCCCATCGAACGCCGGTGCGGCGCCGTCCCGGCAGACGCCATGGCCATGTCCCCCGCCGATGGGGGTGAATGCGTGGCGCAGGTCCGGCACGGTGAGGGAGGTGCGTGATGCTCCGATTTGCCGAAGAAACCCTTCTGCTGATCCTGGATGGAAGAGGCGCACTCAACCACATTCCGGAACACACGCTCAATCTCGTCCTCGCCGGCGCAACCCTCATGGACCGTGCGCTGGAGGACCGCATCGATACGGATCCCGAGAAGCTCGTTCTCGTCGATCCGACACCGGTCGGCGATGACCTGATCGACCCGACACTGGCCGATATCGCCGCAGTGCGGAACGACCGGGATGCCCGCTTCTGGCTGGAGCGGGTTGCGGAGCGCGGCGACGAAATCCGGAGACGGGCGCTCGACCGGCTCGTGGAACGCAGGATCCTGGAATCTGCCGAAGACGGTTTTCTTTTTCTCGCCAGCGGCGTCTCCCGATCGCGTCTCTATCCGACGACGGACGGCGAGGTCGAACAGGAAGTTCGCCTGCGGATCATGCGCGTGCTCTTCACAGAAGCCATTCCGGATCCTCGCGACATCGTGATCATCTCCCTCGTGAATGCGTGCGAAGAGCTCGAGAGGATCCTGTCGAGGGACGAGTTCGACCAGATTCGGGAGCGCCTCGACATCATCACCAGGATGAACATGATCGGCCGTTCCGTCACCGAGGCGATCCGTGCACTGCGTACGAAGCAGGAACAGACACGCGTCGCGCCGCTGTCGACGATTCCGACCGCCCCCGGATGGCCGATCCTCGGCAATGCCTTCGAGCTGACCCGCAAGGGCAACGCCTTCTTCGTGGATCTGTACCGGAAACTCGGTCCCGTCTTCCGGGTCAGGGCCCTGAACCGCAGCTTCATCATCCTCGCCGGTCAGGAAGCCAATCAGTTCGTGGCCCGCAACGGGACCGTGTGTTTCAGCACCTACTGGATGTGGAGAGACTTCCACCAGGAACTCGGGTCGAAGCGGGACGTCATCAGCATGGACGGCGCCGACCACATCCGGCTGCGCAAGGCGCTGGCCCGCGGCTATTCCCGGGGGCTCGCGGAGAAGGACATCGATGCGGTCGTGGAAATCATCCGCAACGAGATGCGCCGCTGGCGCGTCGGGTCGAACGTGCCGGCCTTTCGCGCGCTCCAGAGAATGGTCATCCAGATCCTGGGTCGAATCACCTCCGGCTTCTTCGCGGGTGAGTACACCGACACCCTGCTCTTCTACTTCTATGTGCTTCTCGTCTCGCGCGTCGCGCACCTGCGGCCGCGGTTTCTGTACGCCGTGCGCATGCGACGGGCGCGGAAGCGGATCGACGAGCTGCTCCGTCAGGTAATGGACTCGCGCAACGAACGGCGGCACGCCGGAGGCGCGCGCGATCTGATGGACGACATCCTCGATCTCCATCGTACGGATCCCCAGTTCATGCCCGAGACCGACATGAAGACCGTCATGCTCGCGCCGTTCATCGCCGGCCTCGAGACCATGGCGCTCAGCTCGGCGTTCATGATCTACACCCTCCTCAAGCGCCCCGGCCTCATGGAGCAGGTCCGGGCCGAAACGGACATGCTCTTCGCCGACGGCGCGCCGAATCCGCGGGCGCTGCGGCAGATGGACGTCACGCATCGGGTCGCGCTCGAGACGTTGCGCATCTTTCCCCTGGGTTCGGTGCTCGCACGCTCGGTGGCCAATTCCTTCGATTTCGCGGGGTACAGGATCCGCGCCGGCGAAAACGTCATGGTCGCTTCCGCCGTGACGCATTTCCTTGACGAACACTTTCCCGAACCGGATCGTTTCGACATCACGCGGTACGGACCCGAACGGGCCGAGCACAAGCAGAAGCACACCTACGCCCCGTTCGGACTGGGCGAGCACCGGTGCCTCGGCGCGGGCCTCGCGGACGTGCTGATGGTGCTCATCACGGCCACGATCCTGCGCTACGCCGAGCTGGCCATCGACCCGCCGAACTACGAGCTCAGGATGCTGACTCTTCCGGCGCTGAGGACGAAGGGCTACAACCTCCGCATCGTGCGGCATCTCTGAACCATGGCCGTTCTTGCGCTTCCCGGGCAGGATCCGTCGAGGAGCCGGACTCGCCGACAGGCAGCGGCGTACACCGCCCGCCTGGCTGCTGCAGCACGATACCCCCCCCCGGGGGCCGGGAGAGGGGGCAGGTGACGGCGTGCCCCTGAATTGGCTCCGACCGCGGCGGCGCACGAAGTCCGCGCTCTTCCGGGCGGTCCGAGAGGCAAGCTATCCGCCGCCGTACCCTGACGGCTGGTATCGGGTGGCGACGTCCACGGACATACCGCCGGGTCAGGTGCGTCAGGTCGAATGCCTGGGGCAGCACATCGCGCTGTTCCGCGGCGAAGTGGACGGGCGGATTCATGCGGTGCAGGCCTTCTGTCCGCATCTGGGCGCGAACCTGGCCGATGGCCGGGTGATCGGCGACCAGTTGCGGTGTCCCTTCCACGGCTGGTGTGTCGACGGCGCCGGGACGGTGCGGCAGATACCGTACAGCGAATCCGTGCCGACGAGACGCCATCCCGCCTGGGACGTCGAGGACTACTACGGCATGGTTCTCATCTACCATTCGGCGGACGGGCCGCGTCCGGCACCCTACCGCCTCCCGGCTCAGCCGGGAATCGACGACGGCCGGATGGTCTACCGCGGCGAGTACTTCGTCGGCACGCCCGAGATGCACGTCCTCGAGTTCCTCGAGAACGCCGCCGACGACCAGCACTTCCCGGAGCTCCACGAGAGACTGGCGATTCCCTGGACCACGATCGGGCTGCCCTTCGTGAAAGTGCATCATCACATCACACAGGACCAGGGTTCGGGCCCCGCTCATGCGTACCGCTTCCAGAACCGGGTGGTCCTGAGCCTCTTCGGACGGCCGATGCCGTTCACGAAGGCCGAGGCCCGGCTGACCTATCACGGACCGGCGGGACTGACGCAGTTCGACTTCGAAGTGAGCAACGGCGCCTGCGCCACGCTGTTCCAGACCAGTACGCCGATCGAGCCCATGAAGCAGCACATCCAGTTCCGGTGGTACGCCGACCGGACGATGCCGAGGCTGTTGGTCCTCTGGTTGATCGGGACCTACGCTTCGCAGATGAAGATGGATCTGGCGATCTGGGAGCGCAAGATCTACCGGCGCTCGCCGTTGCTGGCGCGGGGAGACGGCCCCGTACGGGAGTTGCGTCAATGGTACCAGCAGTTCTACGCCACACGGAACTGCGATCGGACCCGGCCGGAGCACTGACGGCAAGCGAACGCCGCGTGCGAGGACCGGATTGAGGTTGGCGTGGGGACGGGCGCGGCGGTTGGCGGGTGCGCGAGGACGCCGGTCCGGCATCCACCCGCAGGACCTCGTTGCACGCAGCGGATCGATCGCGATCACCGGTCCGGCCAGTGAAGGGATGCGACATGGGAGAACTCAGGCACAGCCCGGTCACGAGGGCGTTCGCCCGCGATGGACTCGCCGCCGTGGTGGCCGACTACAGCGCGCTGCACGACGAGTCCCGCGGCGGCACCCTCCAGGTGCGCAAACGCCGCTACGCGGCGATGGCCATCAGCTACTACAACCTGGCGACGGACTTCTACGAGTACGGATGGTGCCATTCGTTCCATTTCGCTCCCCGCCGCCGGGGCGAGTCGCTGGAGGACTCACTGCGCCGCCACCAGCATTCCGTGGCCGCGTCCCTGGAGCTGCGACCGGGCATGACGGCCCTGGACATGGGGTCCGGAATCGGCGGTCCCATGCGCGAGATCGCGCGCTTCAGCGGCGCCCGTGTGGTGGGCCTCAACAACAACGCCTATCAGATCGGGAGGAGCGAAGAGCTCAACCGACAGGCGGGCATGACCGATCTCGTCTCGCATCTCGAAGGGGACTTCATGGACATCCCGGCCGAGGATGCGAGCTTCGACGCGGTCTTCCAGCTCCAGTCCACTTCCCATGCCGCGGACCGGGTGCGCGTCTACTCGGAGATCCGACGTGTGCTCCGGCCGGGCGGCCTCTTCGTCAGCGACGAGTACGGCCTCACACCGGCCTACGACGCCGGGAACCCGGCGCACCGGAAGCTGAAGAAGGACATCGAGTACGGCAGCGGCATGCCCGATCTCGCCCGCTTCGAGGACATCACGGAGGCGCTGGATCGAGCGGGGTTCGAGCTCCTGGAGGCGCGTGACGCCGGCAACGGGGAGGATGGGGATCTGCCGTGGCACGACGCGCTCGGGGGGCAGGAGTTCCGTCTGCGAAACCTGCCGCGGACCCCGCTGGGCCGCAGGATCACGGACACCGTGCTCCGGATTCTGGAGAAGGTCGGCGCCGTGCCGGCGGGCGCGACGGAAGTGGCCGTGCTGCTGAGTACGGGGGCGGCGGCCTATGTCGGCGCGGGGCGACTGGGCATCTTCACACCCAACTACTTCACGAAGGCCAGAAAGCCGGACCGGCGGTAGCCCGGCGAGCCGCGGGTCATGCGCATCCATCGGAGCGGGCGCCCCGTCAGACGAGGGCGCGCGTTGCCCGCCGGGTGTCGTCGAGTATCAGGTACCACACCGGCACCAGGAGCAGCGTGATGAACGTGGCGAAGAGCACGCCGAACGCAAGCGAGACCGCCATCGGGACGAGAAACGCCGCCTGCGAGCTGCGCTCCAGCATGAGCGGGGCGAGTCCGGCGAACGTGGTGACCGACGTGAGGACGATCGGGCGGAACCGGCTCGCGCCCGCTGCGCGGGTGGCGGCGTCGATGTCGGCGCCCGCGCGTCGCCGGCGGTTGATGACGTCGACCAGGATCAGACTGTCGTTGACGACCACCCCCGTCAGGGCGACCACACCGAACATCGACATTATCGTGAAGTCGAGCCCCATCACGCCGTGGCCCCAGACGGCGCCGACCACGCCGAACGGGATGGCGCCCATGATCAGGAGCGGCTGCGCATACGAACGCAACGGAACCGCGAGCAGCGCGTAGATCGCCAGCAGCGCGAGGGCGAACCCGATCCGGAGCCCGCGGAGCGCGGTCGCCTGCTCCGCCTGCGCACCCTCGAGCGAATGGACGACGCCGGGGTGATCGGCGAGGACCTCCGGGAGCACCCGCGCGTTCAGGTCGGTGAGAACCGCGCCCGCCGACGTGACTGCCGGATCGACCGACGCCGTCACGTTCACCGCCCGATGACGGTTGACCCGCGTAATCGAGGTCGGGGCCCGCCCCGGCTCCACCTGCGCCACCTGGACGAACGGCACCGCTGCGCCGTCCGGCGTGCGGACCCGCATGTTCTCGAGGTTGGCGAGCGACCGCCGTTCGGCGCGCGGGTAGCGGACCATGACGCGAATGTCGTCGCGACCGCGCTGGATCCGTTGCGCCTCCTCGCCGTGGAACGCCTGCCGGACCTGCCGCCCCAGAGCCTCCTGCGTCAACCCGAAGGTCTCCGCGGCGGGCTTGATGGCGAGCCGCATCTCTTCCTGGCCGGCGCGAAACGAGTCGGTGATGCCGTAGACGCCGGCGTACTCCACCAGCCGGCGCCTGACCGCGGCGGCGGCCGACCGGAGCAGATCCGGATCGCGCCCCGCAAGCTGCACGTCGATGTCGGCGCCGGGATCGACCAGCGAAAGATCGAAAGTGAGCTCGACCGCCTCGGGGATCGGTCCGGTTTCCTCCCGCCACAGGTTGCCGAGCTGTACGCTGGTGAGCGTCCGCGTTTCGGCCGGCGCGAGTTCGACCGTCACCTCGCCGATGTTCGGTGTGGTCGCGGTCGACACCGGTCCGAGCGGGCCGCCGGCCAGCGCCCGCGTCGGCTGATCGCCGACCGCCGTCGAGACGTGGCGCACGTAGTCGATACCGGTGTCCCGCTCGAGTCGCGCGCCCAGCCGATACGCGGCCCGCTCGATCTCCTCGACGGCCCTTGACGTCAGCCCGGAAGGGGTCCCCTGCGGCATCGTGACCGATGCGGTCATGGTGTCGGCCTCGACCGCGGGGAGGAAGCGGAAGGCGATGCGGCCTCCGATCACCGTTCCGGCCGTCAGCATCAGGGCCGCGATGCCGATCGCGGCGGTGAGATACCGCCAGCGGACCGCGGCATCGAGGAGCGGCTGATAGACCCGGCGGGACAGGAGTGCGAGTCCCCGCGCGGCGATGCGAGGGCGGCCCGGTCTCCCGCCGGGCGCGCCGCGCCGTGCGTGACCCGCCAGGTGGGCCGGCAGGATGCCGAGCGATTCGATCAGCGAAAAGACGAGGCAGGGGACCGCCACGAGCGGAATGGCCTGGAAGAGCTTGCCGACCGAACCGGGAACGAACAGCAGCGGCAGGAAGGACGCCACCGTCGTCAGGACGGCGAAGACCACCGGGGCCGCGATCTCCTGCGCACCGTCGATGGCCCCGCGCCGGCCGTCGCCGCGAAACTCCTGGTGCCGGAAAACGTTCTCGCCGACGATGATGGCGTCGTCGACCACTATGCCGAGCACGAGTATGAATGCAAAGAGCGAGATCTGGTTGAAGGAGACGTCCACCGTGGGCATCAACGCGATGGTGCCGAGCAACGAGATCGGAATACCGACGCTGACCCAGAAGGCGAGGCGCAGTTCGAGGAAGAGCAGCAGCACGCCGAAAACCAGCACGAACGCCGCCGCGCCGTTGCGCAGCATGAGCCCCAACCGGTCGTTCATCCGCGCCGCCTGATTCTGCCAGAGCGTCATCGAGACGCCCTCGGGCATGCGGGGCGCCAGCCGTTCGACGTGGCGGGCGACGGCGCCGACGATGTCGATGGCGCTCTGATCGCCGGTGCGGAAGACGGCGAGCATGATCGCCGGCGCCGAGTCGAACCGGGCATGCTGGTCGGTCTCGGCGAAGCCGTCGACCACGGTGGCGACATCACCGAGCTGCAGACGGCTGCCGTCCGGGCGGGCCCAGAGCAGGAGGTTCTCGTACTCCGCGCCGCGGTAGGCCTGTACGAAGGTGCGGAGCAGGATCTCTCCGCCGTCCCCGCGGACGGAGCCGCCCGGCACGTCGAGCGACGAGCCGCGGACCGCGTTCGCCACCTCGTCGAAGGTCAGGCCGTGTCGGCGCAGCGTGTTCTCGGAAACCTCGATCGAGATCTCGTACGGCGGGGCGTTGACGATGTCGACCTGCGAGATCTCGGGGAGGGCGGCGAGCTCGTCGCGGATCCGCTCGGCGAGCGTCTTGAGCACGCCGACATCGACGTGACCGACGACGGCGACATAGGTGACGGCCGTGCGGACCGCCAGCTCGCGCACGATCGGTTCCTCGACATCCGCCGGGAACGTGGTGATGGCGTCCAGGTTGTTCTGCACCTCGTCGAGCACCCGCCCGAGGTCGGCGCCGAAGGCGAGCTCCACGGCGACCGACGCATACTCTTCCGACGCCGTGGACCGGATCGTGCGGATCCCGTCGATGCCCTGTATGGCCTCTTCGACCCGCAGTACGACTGCGAGCTCGACCTCCCGGGCCGCCGCGCCGGGATAGAAGACCTCGACGCCGATACGATCGCTGCTGACCTCCGGGTAGAGCTCGTCCCTGACGCCACCGGCGGCGAGCAGGCCGGCGACGACGATGAACACCATCATCAGATTCGCCGCCACCGGGTTGCGGACGAGCCAGGCGATCACGCTGTTCATGGCCGTCGCTCCGCTCCGGATCGGCGGATGCGTCGCCGGCCCCGCCCGCCCGCGCGCCCCGGATCCGTTCCCTGCAGAACCATGGCTCGTCGTCGCTCGACGTCAGCCTGTATACCACACCACCACCCGCGGCCGGAGCGAACGAAACCGTTACAATCTGTATCCACGGTCACGATCCGAGGAGGAATCAACATGCGCCAGCTCCCATTGGCGGCCCTGCTCACGTTCGCGCTCCTCGCCGCTGCGGCCGGCCCGGCCGCGGCCCAGTACCAGCTCACGGTCACCCAGGACCGCCTGATCAACGCCCAGAACGAGCCGCAGAACTGGCTGCTGATGAACGGCGACTACGGCTCGCAGCGCTACTCGAAGCTGACGCAGATCGACCGCGAGAACGTCCGCGACCTGCGCATGGTCTGGGCGCTGGCCCTCGGCGGGATGCAGGACACGGGCGGCAACGGCCCCGAGAACGAGGTCAACCCGCTCATCGACAACGGGTTCATGTACACGACGGACGGTTGGGGCACGGTCTACAAGATCGACGTCCGCAACCCGGACCACGGCGAGTACGTCTGGATCACCGACCCGGGCGTGGACCACGCGGACAACCGCCCCCGCACGCGCGGCATCGCGCTGTGGGAGGACAAGGTGCTGCAGAACCTGCAGGACGGGCGCGTGCTGGCCATCGACCGCGACGACGGCGAGATCCTGTGGGACGTCGAGGTGGCCGGCTTCACCGACCTGGGCGCCCGCGAGCGGTTCCTGACCGCGCCGCTCGTGGCCCGCGGCAAGGTCCTGGTGCAGAACGGGGCCGGCGACGGCGGTACCCGCGGCTGGGTGGCGGCCCTCGACGTGGAGACCGGCGAGGAGCTCTGGCGCTGGTACACCGTTCCCGAGCCGGGCCAGCCGGGCAGCGAGACCTGGAAGGACGATCACAACGCCTGGCGGACCGGCGGCGGCGGCATCTGGCAGACCGGCTCCTACGACCCGGAGCGCAACCTCTACATCTTCGGCACCGGCAACCCCTTCCCCATCTACGACCCGGAGTTCCGGCCCGGTGACAACCTGTTCACCAACTCCGCCGTGGCCCTCGACGTCGACACCGGCGAGCGGCGCTGGCACTTCCAGTACACGCCGAACGACTCGTGGGACTACGACGAGGTGGGCGTCCACATGCTCTACGACACGGTCATCGACGGGCAGACGCGCAGCGTCGTGGCCCACTTCGCGCGCAACGGGTTCTTCTATTCGCTGGACCGGGACACCGGCGCGTTCATCAAGGGCGACCAGTACGTCAACGAGCTGACCTGGACAGCCGGACTCGACGCCGAGACCGGCATGCCGCTGGAGTACGACCCGAACCTCGACGTGCAGATCTACAACGAGGAGGCGCGCGCGCTGCGCGTGGACCGCGACGAGATGAAGCGCGCCTGTCCGACCTGGCACGGCGGCATCGCCCACCAGCCGACGGCCTTCAACCCCGAGAAGGGGATCGCCTACGGCGGCGGCACCGAAGGCTGCTTCTCGCAGACCGGGGCGGCGGTGGCGTCGCTCGGGCCCGAGGGGGGCATCGACCGGGCCAACAGCGAGCGGCGGGAGTACACCAGCGACCTCTACTACGGCTCGATCACCGCGGTGGACACCGACACCCAGGCGGTCGTCGCCAAGGCGGTCACCGAGATCGAGGTGCGGTCGGGCGTCATCGCGACGGCGGGCGGGCTCGTGTTCTCCGCCCTGCAGGACGGCTGGGTGGTGGCCTACAACGACGAGACGCTGCAGGAGCTGTGGCGCTTCAACGTCGGCACGCCGCTCAAGGGCGCGCCGGTCACCTACGCCGTCGGGCCGCGGCAGTACCTGGCGGTGCAGGCGAGCGGCCGCCACCTGCACCCGGTGCGTTACGACAACCTGGAGAACTCGAGCTACCTGTTCGTCTTCGCCCTCGACGAGTAGCGCGCGCCGCGACGACCGACACCGCGGCGCCCGGGCCTGCACCGACGGCCCCGGGCGCCGGCGTGTCGTGCGTTTCGGATCAGTCGGGGAACTCGTTTCGGCAGACGGCTGCCTCTTCGCCCCAGAAGTCGATGCACGTCTGCCGGTCCATCGGGCCCTGGCCGATGACCTTCGCCATCAGGAAATCGGCCAGGCGCTCGACCTCCCGGTTCTGCAGTGTGGCCGGCGGATCGAACAACTGCAGCCCCATGCGATCCAGGTCGGCCCGGGTGCGCCCCAGACAGCGGTCGTCGACGTACGCGCGCCGATCGTAGGCCGGCATGTAGCGCCCCGGCAGGCCGCACTTGATGACGAAGACGAGCTGCTCGCGGGTCAGCGTGCTCTCGCGCAGGTTCGCGCCGTCCGGCATCTGCAGGTTCATCTTGCGCCCGTCGCCGGCCCAGCCGTGGCACGACTGGCAGTCGCCCTTCCCGCGATAGAGACGCCCGCCGGCGGCGACCGTGTCGGTCTGCGCGCCGACCACCCCATCCATTTGCGGCCCGGCGCCGAGCCCGAGGCCGACCAGCACGCCCGCCGCCGCACCCATCCGCACCCATCGAGATGCTCGCACTCGCACGCAACCACCCTCCTCGCCAGCTTCCACGCATGACGATCGAACGCGTCCCGTCCGCCACCGGTGAACCGCTGCCCTTCGACACCACCGCGCAATCCACGCGAATCCAAGCGGAACCCGGCAACATTTCCCTTCGGATTCGATGGTTTGCAGCGGTCTGTTCCGGAACAGCGCTACTCAACGCCTTCCATCAGGTATTCGACGAGCGCGGGCACGATGATGTCCGGCCGCTCCAGGTGCGGCACATGACCCAGCCCGGGAAAGAGCAGCGTTCGACCGTTCCCGTTCGGGACGGTGTCGGCCAACACCTGCATTCGCTCCTGGAAGACCTCCGCCGGACCGAGCAGCAGATCCTCGGCGCCCCCGAAGGCGAGCGTCGGCACGTGGATATGCGGCCAGTCGTAGACGACCGGGTCCTGATAGAGCATCTGGCTGATAATCGCCTGCACCATGGCGAGGCGCGGAAAGTCGGAGCTGAGGGTCCACGAGGAGCGGATGCGGGTGTAGAGCTCGAACTTGTCGTTCCAGGTCGACGGGTCGTGCCCGACGTAGCGGCTGAGGCTCCGGCGGGTGCTCTGGTAGTCGGTCCGGAGGATCCGCTCGTAAATCTGATCGACCGGCGTCATCGGGCGATTGAACCGGTTGTCGGAGAGGCCGATGGGGTTGTAGATGACCAGCCGCTCGACCGAGTCGGGATACTGCGTGGTGAAGCGCGTCGCGAGCATGCCGCCCATCGAGTGGCCGACCGCCATGACCTTGTCGATCCCCTCGTGCTCGAGGATGAGCTGCGTGTTGCGTGCCTGCGTGTTGAAGTTGTACGGCGCGATCGGCTTCGACGATTTGCCGTACCCGATCTGGTCCGGGACGATGACGCGGAATCCGGCGTCGGTCAACCCGTCGATGATGTCACCGAAGTAGAAGCCGCCGAAGTTGTTGCCGTGCATCAGCAGGACGACGTGGCCGTTGGCCGTGCCGGTCGGAGCGATGTCCATATAGGAGATGCGCACGTCCTGGCTGTAGACACTGATGTCGAGATACCTGCTCGGGGCGGGATACGGGCACTCGTCGCAGGTGATGCTGCCCGGCTTGAGGTCTGTCGGCGTCGGTACCGGCGGCAGAATGTCGCGACCCTGGGCGCCAGCGCCGGCCGCCACACCGAGGATCACGAGCACCGAGGCGAGTGTTCTGACATGAACAGGCATGAGTCCTACTCCGTGGTCTAGAGATGTCGGTAAACGTACCATCCGGGGCACAGGGACGGATGTCCACGAAAGACGGGTATCACGATCACGCCGATAATACAGTTAGTTCATGACCCGGCACGACAGAATCACGGTTGACCCCAACGTCCGTCACGGAAGCGCCTGTATTCGAGGCACCCGCGTACTGGTCTCGGTGATTTCACCGCTGACGAGGTAAGTCGTTTCACAAGAACAGTTTACGGATTCGTGTCCGTTTCGTTCCCACGGATGATCCTGTTTCAACGGGCTGTTGATCGCGATCCACTGGACAAGATCGCACGCGCGGAACGGGTGGGCGCGGGCGGCTGACGGCGCTTGCTTCCATGGCGGCCTGGGCCTCGGGCTGCGCATGACCGGTAGCCTGTTCGTCGCGCCGGAAGTGCACATCGGCTTCCCTGCGCTGCGTTCGACGGTCGCGGTCGGCTACGCATTCTGATCGGGCCGGACGCCTCGTCCTCCGCATCTTCGGCGCCGTACCGTTCGACACGTTGGTGTCAACGCCGGTGCACTTCGTCAGCGACGGCAACTGTGCTATTTTCATGCTCGCATTTCTCACACAGCCGGCCTCGTGCGATCACCTTTTCAGCATTTCTTCCGACCATCTCCTGCACGCACCCGCGGCGCCATCACCGCCGACTTTCCCGGCGCCGCGGCTCCGCCCGGAAGCCGGGTCCGGTTCACGGCCCGCGGCCGATCGATAACCGGCGTGGTCGCCGAGCTCCAGGCCGCCCGCGCGGTGGTGCTGGCAAGCGACGACGGACGCTGGCAGGTGCCCTACCGTCTGCTCGAGGTCGTCGAACGGGTCCCGGAACGGGAGTGCACCCTGGCGGACGTCGAGGCGCTGGCGCACCGCCTGTTCGCGCGGCATCAGGCGCAGGGCGGTCTGGGCAGGCAGTGGACGTTCGGGTTCGATCTCTCCACGGTGCGCGCCGGCGTCTGCCGCTTCCGGGACGCGCGCATCGACCTGTCGGTGAGCTACTGCCTGCGGGCCACTCGCGCTGACATCGAGAACACGCTGCTGCACGAGATCGCCCACGCGATGGTAGGGGCCGAGCACGGCCACGACGCCGTCTGGCAGGCTGCGGCGAACGCGATCGGCTGCACGGCGGAGCGGTGCCACGACGTGACCCACACCGTGGCCCGCTGGGTCGGCGTGTGTGGCTGCCGGCGGCGCTGGTTCCGGCAGCGCCTCAGCCGCAGACTGCGCCATGGCGCGACCTGCAGGACCTGCGGACAGGCCATCGACTGGCGCTGGAACACGGACGCGGAGACTGCAGGTCGGGAGCCTGCGCCGTAAGCGCGGCGCGGACGCCGGGAGGCTCCGGCGGCCGGCGGAGCGGAGCCGCAGGCGACGACGTTCTCGGCCCCGGTCAGGTCAACGCGCTCCGCCGGCGGCCGGTGGATGGCCGAGCGGGTGACGGAGTAGACTCCGTGCGTCACGGAAATCCAGCGCGCGCGATGCGCACCCCAAACAGGTTCACAAAGCGAGGATGTCATGAGAATCACCACTTTGCTCTCGGTAGTTGCCGTCGCCGCCGGCCTGCTCGTCGGCGGGACCGTGCACGACGCCGCCGCCCAGGAACAGGATCCGTTCCGGGCCGCCGACTTCGAGTACGGCTCGCGCTTCGAGCTGCCCGACGGAGAGACCGCCGAGATCTGGAACCCGGCCAAGGCCAAGCTCGTGGCCGGCGGACCGATGATCGGCGGCACGGTCCGCGCCACCGACCCGCGCACCTACTGCGCGATGGCGGCGGCCGGCTACGACTTCGTCTGGGTGGAGATGCAGCACGAATCCATCTCGTGGGAGCAGGTCGCCCGGATGTGGCGCACCTGCCCCGGGCCGGCGGCCCCCGGCGCGCGCGTGGCGTATGCCGACGAGCGGGAGATCCAGCACGCCACCGACATGGGCGCGCTGGTCATCGTCGTGCCGACCGTCGACAGCGTCGAGGAGGCGCAGGCGGCGGTCGACTGGACCTACTTCCCGCCGCTCGGCCGGCGCAGCGCGGGCGGCGGCCAGGGCGCCGGCGAGATGTGGAACCAAGTTCCCGGCGGCTACCGGCAGACCTGGAACGACAACGTCGTGCTGATCCTGATGATCGAGACGCTGGAGGGCGTGGAGGCGTCGCGCGAGATCGCGCAGATCCCGGGCGTCACCGGGCTGTTCGCAGCCAGCGGCGACCTGGGGAACTTCTCCGGCTTCGGCGAGGGCGATACGGAGTACGAGGCGCTGATCACCGAGGTCTCCGAGGCGGCCATCGACGCCGGCATTCACGCCTGCGCCCCGCTGCGCTGGGCCAACCGCGCCTCGTTCACCTGCTTCCAGGCGGGCACCGAGGCGGCGAACATCCGCCGCGGCGCCGCGGCCGAGATACAGCAGGCCAACGAGCAGTTCGCCGCCACCGGCGGCGGCGCGCCGATGGAGCGCTCCGGCGCGGCCGGGCTGCTCGCCGAGCTGACCGCCCAGTGCGGCTCGATCACCTACGAGGACGACTGCTACGCGGCGGTCCGCAATGCGGCGGGCGCGGCCGGCGACCTGTCCGACGACGAACAGGCGCAGGTCGTCCGCCGGCTGCGGGAGATCATGGGCAACAACCCGAACCAGGCGGACCGCATCGGCGAGATCGCCGCCGATGCCGGACTGTCGGTCCAGTAACCGAACCAGGCGGTCCGGTCGGCGAGATTGCCGCCGGGGCCGGGCTGTCGGTTCCGTATTGGCAGCATGCGACGGGCGGTCACCCGCCGTTACATCGCAGCCCATCGACCGGCCGGCGTCGGGCGAACGGGAGGACCCCGGCGCCGGCAGGCTCTCCTGATCGACGGGTCCGTATCGGAAAGACGCCCGGCGCCGGCCGGATTACCGCTGCGGTCTCCGTCGCCGGCTGCGCTCCCGGGCTCGGGGATTCATCCGGACATCCCCGGCTCCTGCTCAACGTCGAGGCGGCGCTGCGCGGCCAAGAGCCGCGGCAGGGCATCAACAGCGTACAGCGGCAGCGACAGGATGCGCACCGTCACCGGCTGCGTCCCCTCGCCGGTGCGGATCGTGTGGCGAACCGTCTGCAGGCTGGCCGGGTTGGCGTCGAACCGCACGGCGAGCCGCGGCCGTTTCTCGTGGGCGAACTGCAGCAGCGACTTCAGCGAGCCGCTGCGTCCCGCCTTGACCTCTATCGGCACCACCCAGTCGCCGTGCGAGGTCACATAGTCGACCTCGGCGTTGCTCCGGCGTGCGTGACGAAGCCAGTAATGGAGCTCCGGCGGCTGCTCTCCGCCGCCGAGCGCGACGAGCTGCTGCCCGACGTACTGCTCGGCGATGCCGCCCTCGTTGACGAGGCGCACCGCGTCCAGGGCCTCGATGCTGGTCGGGTCGAGCCCGCAGACGTGGTTCATCAACCCCACGTCCATGAACAGCAGCTTGCCCGCCCTGGTGGGGCCGGCGTCGGCCCCGAGCGGCAGCCCGCCGCAATGGCTGTGCGCGACCCGGTGGCACACCCTTGCCTTGATCAACAGCTCGACCGCGCGTCTCAACTCCGCCGAGCGCGCGTCCGGGTCGAGGCGGCGGTAGCTCAGCGGTTGTCCCACCATGCGGGGCACGCCGCGGAACACCCGCTGCAGTCGTCCGAGCTGCGCCCCGCGCGCATACCGGGCGAAGTCGTCCTCGTAGGTCGATGCGATGGACCGGTGAACCGCGGCCACCTCCAGCGGTGACCCTGTCTCGCGGTACGCCAGCACCGCTTCCGGCAACCCGCCCACCAGCAGGTACTCCCGGAGCCGGCGCAGCAGCCGGCGGTGCACGGCGTCGGCCGGCGGCGTGTCCGGATCCGCCGCGGCCGCCTCACCCGCCGCGTCGGGGTCGGCGGCCGCCAGGAACTCGCGGAACGTCATCGGCCCGAGGTGCAGGTACTGGATGCGGCCGACCGGCATCGCGAAGGCGTGGTCGGCGAGCGTGAACTCCAGCAGCGATCCGGCCGCCGCCACCGGCAGATCCGGCCTGTCCTCGTAGAGGTAGCGCAGGGCGGGCAGTGCATGGGGCGTCGCCTGCACCTCGTCCAGGAACAGCATGGCGCCGTGCAACCGGACGCCGGCGAGCGCCTCCAGCTCGCGCAGGATGCGGCCGGTGTCCAGGCTCTCGAACACCCGATCGAGGTAGAGATGCCGTTCCAGGTTCACCTCGCACAGTCCGAGCCCGGCCGCCGCCGCGAACCGGCGAACCAGCGTGGTCTTGCCGACCTGCCGCGCTCCGCGCAGCACCAGCGGCTTGCGCCGCGGCGCCTTCAGCCACCGGCGCAGAGTCTCCTCGGCGAACCGTTTCATTGCAAACAGACGGCAATAATAGCATTTTATATTTCTCTTTACAGGTCTGTTTTGAGGACCGCCTGCAATATGTGTGGCTCTGGAGCATCAACTGGCCACACACAACACGCCCGACACCGACCGGCGGCCGGCGACCGAACGTGAGCGTCGGCAGCAGGGCGCGCGGCCGTGCTCCGTCCGTCGGCCCCTACACGCCTGGCGGCGGGTGATCTGCGCCTCCGCTGGCCGCGCAGGCCCAGCGTGGCGGGCGCCGATGGGACGTCGGGGCAGGGGGACGGGGCCACACCACGGCGCGGCGATGCGCTCCGGGTCCAGCCGACACTCAACCCGCCGGGAAGCCGGACTGGGTGCCGAGGGTGGGGATCGAACCCACACGGCCCTCACGGGCCACGGGATTTTAAGTCCCGAGTGTCTACCAGTTCCACCACCTCGGCATCGGCCGCGCCCGGCGAATGTTTCGGTGTTCAGTTGGCTGGTGCAGTGCGTTCGAGGATCTGGAGCAGCAGGTTGCGGATCTCGCGGATGTCGGTCTGCATCCGGTCGATGCGATGGTTCTGGTCGCTGAACCGCTGGTTGGTGAGCTGGCTCTGGTCGCTGAACCGCTGGTTGATGAGCTGGCTCTGGTCGCTGAACCGCTGGTTGATGGTGCGATTCGTGTCGTCGATGCGCGCGTTGAAGGTGGCGTTCTGCTGGAACGTCATGCTGACGAAGGCGACTTGCAGCAGAGCGATGGTCGCGCCAGTGGCGACGATCCACTTGGCGTCGGTCGAGAGTCTCTGCTTCGCGGGTCTGTCTGCGTGCTCGGCGGCGATCGCGGTGGTGTCGGCCATATCGTGGAGGTTTCCTTGACGTGATTCTACACGGAATGCGGGACGTTGCCGGGGTTGCCGGGCTCTCCGGGCTCTCGCCCCGGCGCGTGGATCTCGGCCAGCCCGGCGGCACGGGCGACGAGATCCTGCGCCGCCCGACCCGCAACAAGTGCTTCACGCATCATCTTCAGTGCGGCAGCACACTGCCCTGCACGTTGGCGAGGACGCGGGTGATGGTGGCGGTGAGGGTGTCGACGTCGCCCTCGAACGGGCCGGCCACGACGGCTCCGCTCGGAATCTCGATGGCGATGGCCACGCCGCCATCGACCGGCGTCACGATCCAACTGAACCCGCGCAGGGCGACGGCGCGCTCCTCGGCGTCCGGGTTCTGCACCTGGTCGAATGCGCCGAGCGTCGACTCCAGCACCCGGCGGACGTCGTCGTCGGCCCACGCCGCCGGCTCCGGCCCATCGAGAGCGACCTCGGTCTCGACGACCTCTTCCCTGCCCTTGAGCAGGACCTCCACCTTGAACGTCATCGCGTCAGATCCCGGCAAGCTGTTCGTCGAGGCGCTGCGGATCGGTGACCGGCTCCTGACAGGCGAAGTTGCTGCAGACGTACGCCGCGGGGCGCCCGTCGATCTCCCGCATCGCGCCGACGAAGGGCAGGCGCTCGGCCAGGCGGGCCTGATTCCCGCCAGGCGTCACCCGCAGCCGCACGGCGAACGGGAGGTAGCGCCGCGCCACCACCCGCTCGAGCGCCCGCGTCGCCGGTGCATCGGGCCGGCCCACGATCACCACCTGCGTGGCGGGCGCATGGTAGCGGACGAGCGCCGCCATCATCAGCGGCACTGCGCGCGCGTTCTGACCGAGCCGGGCGCCGAACCGGCCGAGCGTCTTCTCCACCCGCGCCGCCGCGGCCCGGTCGTCCCGCAGGCGTGTCAGCAGGAGCAGGTTCTCGACCGCCACCGAGCCGGCCGCCGGCTCCGCGCCGTCGTACTCCTCCTTCACCCGCAGGAGCACGGACGGATCGTCACCGGTGGTCGCGAACCAGCCGCCACCCTCGTCGTCCCAGAACAGCGCATCCTGCCGGGCCTGCAGCTCGACCGCCCAGTCGAGCCACGCCGGGTCACCGGAAGCCTGGAACAGCTCCAGCAGCCCCCAGACGAGATACGCATAGTCCTCCGCGTAGCCGTCGATGGAGACCGTGCCGCCCCGGGCGCGCCGCCGCAGGATGCGCCGGGCCGGATCCCAGAGACGTTCGCGCGCGAACACCGCCGCTCCGGTTGCGGCTTCGAGGCTGCGCTCGGCGGCCACGCCGTCGAGCACGTGGGCGGCCCGCGCCAGGGCCGCGATCATCAGGCCGTTCCACGCCGCGAGCACCTTGTCGTCGAGATGCGGCCGGGGCCGCGTGGCTCGCGCGTCGAACAGCGTCTTCCGCGCCGCGCCCAGCGCCGCCACGACATCGTCCACGGCGCGTCCCGTCAACTTCGCGATCTCACCGATATCCTGCTGGAGGAACGGGATGTTCCTGCCCTTGAACTCCCCCATCGGATCCTGCGGGGCGTTGCCCCCGGCCTGGATCCCCAGTCGACGCTTCGCCACCTCCGCGTCGGCGCCCAGCAGCGCGTCGACCTCGGTGTCCGTCCAGAGATAGAAGGCGCCTTCGGACTTGGGTCCGGCCGTTCCGGCCGCCTCCGGCGGGAGGCTGTCGGCATCCTCGGCGGAATAGAAGGCGCCCTCCGGGCTGGTCATGTCGCGCCGCACGTACTCGATGGTGTCCTCGGCCACCTGCAGCAGCGGGGCGGCCCCGGCCGCCTGCCCCGCCTCCAGGCAGGCCAGCACGAGCTGCGCCTGGTCGTAGAGCATCTTCTCGAAGTGCGGCACGCGCCACGCGGCGTCGACCGAGTAGCGGTGAAATCCGCCCCCGATGTGATCGCGCATGCCCCCGCTCGCCATGGCCTCGAGGGTGGCGACCGCGATGCGGCGGGCGCCGGCGTCGCCCGTGCGGGCGGACTCGCGGAGCAGGAAGAGGAGCTCGGCCGGCCGGGGAAACTTCGGCGCCCCGCCGAAGCCGCCGTGCCGCGCGTCGAAGGACGACGCGAACTGCTGCACGCCCGCGGCGAGCGCCTCGACGCCGGCCACCGCCGCGGCAGGAACGGAGCCGCCCGCGGCGCTTCCGCCGGAAGGCGACTGCAGGCTGCGAAGCCGCTCGAGCAACGCGTCGGCCGACTGCAGCAGCTCGCCCCGGCTCGACGCCCAGCGCGCGGCGACCTCCCGCAGCACGTCGGGGAAGCCCGCCCTCCCCCAGCGCGAGTCCGGCGGAAAGTAGGTGCCGCCGAAGAACGGCTTCAGGTCCGGCGTCAGCCAGACGCTCATCGGCCAGCCGCCCGAGCCGGTCGTGGCCTGCACGAACGTCATGTAGACGCGGTCAACGTCGGGCCGCTCCTCGCGATCGACCTTGATCGACACGAAGTGCTCGTTGAGCAGCGCGGCGATGCCGGCATGCTCGAACGACTCGTGCTCCATGACGTGACACCAGTGGCACGTCGAGTAGCCGATCGACAGGAAGATCGGCTTGTCCTCGCGGCGGGCGCGCTCGAACGCCTCGTCGCCCCAGGGATACCAGTCCACGGGGTTCCCGGCGTGCTGCTGCAGGTACGGACTCGGCTCGGCGGCGAGACGATTGGACAACCGCTTCACATCCAGCGGGTCGCCACGTCGTACGCGGCGAAGACGGCGTCGCGGCTCACGAGCACGGCGTGCAGGAACTGCGCCTGCGCTCACGCCGCAACCGGGTGATGGTGACGGTCAACGTACCCGGGATCATCCACGGAATGTGCGTGCACCGTCAACCCGCGTTCCCATTGCGCCGTGATCGTTGGGGGAACTTCGCAGCGCGACGCTCGACGCTCGACCGGGCGATCCTGCTCTTCCTCGGCCTGGCCTGACCCCGCCGCACAACCCCTTCGCTTGCAGCCCGTCACGACCAGGTGAGCGTGCCGGTGCTCTGGCCGAACGAATCGGCCTCCACCCCCATGCCCTGCAGCATCGTCACGAACAGGTTGCAGAGCGGCGCGTTGTGCTCGCCCTCGTGCACGACGTGCTTCCCGTGGGAATAGCCGCCCCCGGCGAGGAGAATCGGCAGATCGACCGGCGTGTGCGCGTTCGCGTTGCCGAGGTTGCTGCCGAACAGGACCGCCGTCCGATCGAGCAGCGAGCCGCCGGCGGCGCCGCGCTCGTGCAGGTCGGTCAGCAGGTCGCCGAAGGCCCGCACGATCTCGGTCTCGATCCGCTTCAACTGCGCGATCTTCGTCTCGTCCTGCCCGTGGTGCGACAGGTTGTGCTGATCGATGCTGACGCCCTGTACCTGCGGCACGCTGCTGTGGTCGTGGATCATCATGCTGACCACGCGTGACGAGTCCGTTTCGAGGATCAGCGGAATCATGCGGAACAGCAGCCGGATGCGGCCGATGAGGTCGGCGGGGTCCGGAATGTCGGTGGGCGGCTCCTCGTCGACCACCGGCTTCGGCCGGTCCAGCCACGCCTGCACCTCGGTGAGCTCCTGCTCGGCGGCCCGCACGGCGTCGAAGTAGGCGTCCAGCTTCCGCTGGTCGGCCGCGCTCACGCGCCGGCGCAGCGCCGTGGTCTGCGACTTCAGGCGGTCGAGGATGCTGCCGCCGTCGCTGAGGCTCTGCGCCTCGCGCTCGACCTCCTCCGGGGTGCCCTGCAGGAACAGCCTCCGGAACAGGTTGGCGGGGCTGGTCTCGGCCGGGACCATCGCGCCGCTCGTCGTGAAGGACTGGCTCTGCGGGCTCAGCGTCCCGAGCACCACCGACGGGAAGCGGGTCACGTAGCCGAGGTGGTCCGCCGCCACCTGATCGAGCGACACCGTGTTGCGGAAGCCGTCCAGACCCGGTCGCCGCGCCGCGGTCAGCCAGGTGATCTCGGAGTTGTGCGGCTGGCGGCCGCTCTGCTCCTCGTGCGAGAAGCCGGAGAACAGCGTGTACTGCGCGCGGTGCCGGTCGATGAGGCGCAGGTACTCCGTCGCCTCGTAGTCGGCGCCGGCGGTCCGCGGGAACCACGACGACGAATAGAGCCCGAGGGTGCTGCAGATGGTCACCATCCGCCGCGGCGCGTCGACCGCCGCGGCGCGGGCCAGCGGCGGCGCCATCGATTCGAGCAGCGGCAGTCCCAGCGCCACGCCGGAGGCCCGCAGGAACGTGCGCCGGTCGAGAGGTCGTGTCAGGGTCATGGCTAGCGGCTCCTGAAGAGATCGCTCTGCACGACCTCGTGAATCATGGTCCTGACGGGATACCCGTCGCCGCCCGTCCGCGCGACGACGCGCTCCACCGCGTCGCGGTCCGCGAACTCGATCCCGGCGCCGGTGGCGTAGGCCAGGAACTGCGAGGCCAGGTGGCGGGCCACCTGCTCGACATCGTTCTGCAGCATCAGGCGCTTGTAGTCCTCGATGCCGGAGAAGGCCTCCCCCGCCGGCGTGACGCCGCTGGCGTCGACGTCCGGGCCGTCCACGTACGGCAGGGGCACCGTGAAGCCACCGAAGGTGGCCTCGTCGCCGGAAGCCCGGTAGTTCGTCCGGAACCCGCCGATGGGATCGAACGCCTCCAGGGCGAATCCGGGCGGGTCGATCCGGCGGTGGCAGCTCGCGCACACGGGATTCGCGCGATGCGCCGTCAACAGCTCGCGAATCGTCGTCGTGCCCCGTGTATCGGGCTCCAGACCCTCGATGCCCGGCGGCGGCGGGGCCGGCGGCTGGCCGAGCAGGTTGGCCAGCACGAAGTTGCCGCGCGGCACCGGTGACGTCGTCGTCCCGTTGGCCGTCACCTTGAGCACGCTGGCCTGGGTCAGCAACCCGCCGCGGGGGCTGTCGGCCGGCAGCGCCACCCGGCGCATCTGTTGCCCGGCGACGTCCGGGAGTCCGTAGTGCTGCGCGAGGCGGCGGTTCACGAAGGTGAAGTCGGCGTCGATCAGGTGGTCCACGCCGCGGTCCTCCGCGATGAGCTCGGCGAGGAACAGCTCCGTCTCCTGCGCCATCGCCTGTCCGAGCCGGTCGTCGTACTCGGGATAGAGCCCGGCGTCCGGGCTGGTGGCTCGCAGCTCGTAGAGCCGGAACGCCTGCCCCGCGAAGTCCCGCACGAACCGCGCCGACCGGCCGTCGTCCAGCATCCGGTCGACCTGCGCCGCGAGCACCTCCGGATCCGACAACCGTCCGCTGCGCGCCGCGTCGAACAGCTCGTCGTCAGGCATGCTGCGCCACAGGAAGTAGGACAGCCGCGAGGCCAGGGCGAAGTCGTCGAGCGTCCCCGCGTCCCCGGCCTGGAACAGAAAGGCGGGGGCGCTGAGGATGGCGCGCAACGGCACGCGGACCGCCTCGAGGAACGGCCGCCCGTCCTCGAGCAACGGCGCGGCCAGGCTGGCGTAGGCCTGCAGCTCGCCCGGCGCCAGCGGTCGACGGAACGCGCGCGGCGCGAACTGCGCCACCACATCGAGGACGTGCTCGTAGGGCGTCTTCGTCAGGACGATCCCGCCCGCGTCGTCGAACCCGACGCCGGCCAGCAACCGCCGCGTGCTCGCCGGCGGCCAGACGTCCGCCGCGACGAGCGGCCCCTCGATGATCAGCGACCGGAAGGCGATCCCCTCGCCCGGGTAGTCCTTCATGCCGCCGTAGCCCCGGGAGGGATCCCCCCCGAGCGGCTGCAGGCCGGACTCGGCCCCCGGCGGCGCGTCGAGATCGGCCACCGAGAGCCCGATCAGGTCGCCGGGGCGCAGGTACGGCGTGTACTCCACGGCCCGTGGTTCCCGCACCATGTCGAAGACCCCGATCAGGTCGTCCAGGGATGCCGCCACCCCGGCCATCTTCCCGCGGTACACGGTCACCGTCACCGGCGTCTCGGCCTGGTACGGATAGGCGTCCACGGTGACGCGGTAACGGCCCGGCGCCGACGCCACGAAGCCCTCGGTGCCGCTGTGGAACGTGTACGTCGAGCCGAAGTCGAAGAACGCCACGAAGGCGTCGTCCACCTTCTTGACGATGCCGAGGCCCAGGGCCTCGGCGTTCTCGATGAACGGCAGGTACCCCGAGTTCACGTAGTCGATCCTGTGCTCGACCGGCTCCGGGCGGGGTCCGGTCCGGATCGCCGCGTCCAGCGCCAGGTCGGCGGCGGCAAGGTAGGCGCGCACATGCAGCGGCGACATGCTCTGGTTGGCCGCCACCGTATCGAACCCGCCGGAGTCGGCCTCCGCCGGAAGGGTCTGCGACAGGTCGAGGCCGACCGCCTCGTCGACGCGCAGCAGATCCGCGATGGTGTAGGCGTACTCGAGCCGCGTGAGCCGCCGCAGGGGTGTGCGCACGGCGCCGCGGGCGGCGAGATTGGCGTCCACGAGCGCGCGCTTCAGCGATCCGAGCGCCGCCTCCACCACATCGGGATCGGGCCGCGGGGCGGTGCGGGGCGGCATCTCGCCGGCGGCGACCCGCTCCCAGATGCGCTCCCAGGCGCGGAACGTGTCCCGGTCGGTCAGGTCGTGGCCCAGACTGCCGATGTCGAGCGGCGTCACCGTGCGCGGGCCGTGGCACACCAGACAGGACGAGGTGACGAGAGGCGCAACGTCCGCCTCGAACGACTGCGCGCCGGCCGCGCCGGGTACCAATCCCGCGAGCGCCAGCGCGACACACGCCGAAATCCTTCGCTTCATGCCATCCCCTGGTCGATCACGCCCGGTGAGCGGTCCCTGCGCCGCGCGGCCGACCGGGCGCGGCGCCGATCCGTCCTCGTGCGCCCGACGTTCCGCCGGCGGCCAGCCGCGCCCGCCGCCGCGGCGGACCGTGCAGGACCCGAGCCCGACCGCATGGCCCCGCCGAGGGCGCGCCGGAAGTGAGCATTCACTCACAACGGTACCGACACCACGGTTTCAAGGTCAAGCGGTCGAGCCGCCCGGCGGTCCGCCCCGCTCCGCGACGCGGACTCCCCGTCCCTGCCGGGCTTGCGCCGCCCGTCCCGCGTAGCGGATACTCGGTCGCACGAAGTGAGCACTCACTCATGTTCATCCGGGAATCAGGAGACGAACATGCGACCGAGACGCAGGAGACGCACCATCACGCTGGTTCCGCTGCTCGTGCTGGCCGGTGCCATGGCGGCGGCCGAAGAGGTCAACGTGCTGCCGGGTTCGAACAACGTGCTGACCGCCATGCAGTATGTGCCGGGCGTGCAGGGGAACTGGGAAAGCGCGTCCCTGGGCGCGGTCATCCACGGCTCGGACGGACCGGACAGCCAGCCCCATGTCGACGGCATCAAGAGCGGCATGCAGCTCGGTTCCCGCAACTCGTACGTGGGCGGCATCGGGCTGCTCACCGACGAGGGCACCGTCGAGGAGCTCGTCTTCGACGTCTCCTCGCAGTCGGCTGAGTATTCCTCCAGCGGCGTCCGCTCGAACCTCATCCCCAAGTCGGGCGGCAACGACTTCTCCGGGGGCGTGTTCGCCGGCGGCGCGACCGAGCGGTTCATCGACCACGTGGTCGGCACGGGATTCGGCCGCGTGAGCGCGGAGGCGGGAGGGGGTATTCGGCGAGGACTACGACCGGCCGATCGAGATCCAGGACGGCCGCCAACTGTCGTTCGGCATGCAGTGGCGGTTCTGAGCAGCGCAGCGGACCGCCCGCCGGCGTCACGCGCCGGCGGGCGCGCTCCGGTCGGGTGACCTGCACATGTCGGACACCCCCACGCCGGCCGGGAACGGGACGCAGCCGACCGCTCCCCGCATTCCGGCGGCCGATGCCGCAGGCACGGGACGCCGCGCGACGGGAAGCGGCCCGACGCCCCCCGGCGACCTGCCGCGCCCGGACGCCCGCCCCGCCGGCGGACGACGGCTCCGCGCGGCCGCGCGCCGGGCGCAGCTCCTCGAGGTGGCGATAGCGGTCTTCGGACGGCGCGGGTTCCGCGGCGCCACTACGCAAGCCATCGCCGCGGCGGCGGGGGTGAGCGAGGCGACCATCTTCCGCCACTTCCCGTCCAAGGCGGATCTCTACGTCGCCGCCTTCCGGCAGCGCACCGAGGTCGGGACGGGACAGCTCGTCACCGTGTTGCAGGAGCACGCGCGCCTTCAGGACGACGAGGGCCTGCTGCGGACGCTCATCGATGCGATCCTGCTGGGCTACGCGCAGGACCGCGACCTGCACCGCATGCTGCTCTACGCCTGGCTCGACCAGGATGCGACCGAGAACCGGCGCATGTGGAAGCGGATGCGCGAATCGCCGTTGTTCGCGTTCCTCGAAAGCTGGATCGCCGAGCGCCAGTCCGCAGGCGCCTTCGGCCCCGGCGACCCGGCGCTGCTCGGCGGCGGCGTGCTGGCCCTGCCCGTCCAGTACGCCATCCGGACGCGGCTGTACCGTGTCGGCCCGGAGGACCGCGACAAGGAGATCGTCGCGCTCTACGCGCGGCTCCTGCTGAACGGACTGCGCCGGACCGGGGCGCCGCCCGCACCGGCCCCGACCGCCGGCTGACCGTCAGCGCCTCCCCGACCGCCGGCTGCCGCCCGACTGGCAGGGATCTCCCCGCACTGATCGGGTCGGAAGCGCAGCGGGCAAAACATCAGCCCGCGCCCGCCGGGGGATCGACCGGGGCAGCGCCTGTCACTATCGTGTCGGTTCTCGGCGGGCAACGTCAGTCCGCGCCCGCCGGGGGATCGACCGGCTCCCGCCAGGCCCGGTACGACCCGAGCGTCCGCAGCGACGGCGCGAACTCGGCCAGATGCATCAGCGCGCGCGCGCAGCGCAGTTCGTTGCGGTTCGCGGCCACGTCGGCGTAGAAGCGGTACTCGAAGGGCCGGTCCGGGATCGGCCGCGACTCGAGCTTGGCCAGGTCGATATCCCGCAGGGCGAAGACGCTCAACGCCTTGAAGAGCGCCCCCGGTCCGTTCGACACGGTGAAGACGATGGTCGTCTTGTCGGGCGTGCCGAGCGGCTCCGGATCGCGGCTGACGATCAGGAAGCGGGTGCAGTTGTCCGCGAAGTCCTGGACACCGCGCTTGAGGATCCGCAGGCCGAACACCTCCGCCGCCCGCTCGGACGCGATGGCGGCGCAGTCGGCCAGATCCTGCTCGGCGATCATCTTGGCGCTGCCGGCGGTGTCGTAGGTCGGCGCCATCTCCACGCCGTCGAGGGTGCGCAGGAAGCGCTCGCACTGGGCGAGTCCCTGGGGATGCGAATAGACCTTCCGCACATCCTCCAGCCGCGTCCCGTCGCCGACGAGCAGGTTGTGCACGATGGGCTGCTTGACCTCGGCGACGATCGGCAGCTCGTGCTCCAGCAGCAGGTCGTAGTTGCGGTGGATGCTGCCCCCGATGGTGTTCTCGATGGGCAGGATGCCGTGCGTCGCCTCACCCGCCGCGACGGCGCCGAAGACGCCTTCGAACGACGGACGGGGCAGCGGATCGGCGTTGGGGTTGAAACGCAGGGCGGCCGCTTCGCTGTAGGCCCCCGGCTCTCCCTGGTAGGCGATACGCACGCTGGCGATGATATACCCGCGCCGCCGGCGCCCCGGCTGGTCCCGCCGCTGCGGGCACTATCCGGTCAGAAGCGGATGGCCAGCCCGGCGGACGCGCGCCAGAAGGTCAGGTCCTCGAGCAGGAAGTCGCCGAGACCGAAACCGTCGGGCAGAAGGACCAGGTTGAGGTCGTCCTCGGTCACGCTCCGTACGTAGCGCAGGTCCACCCGGACTCCGATGTTGCCGCCGAAGAATCCCAGGAACCCGACTCCGGCATCGAGCCCCAGGCCGCCCCGGCGCGCGGTGGCGCCGCCGCTCAGGACCTCGTTCCGCAGCCAGCCGAGGCCGCCCACGACGTACGGCCGGAATCGGCCGAACGGGAATCCGATCAGGGCGTTGCCCATCAGCATCGTCACCCGGCTGTTGTCGGCGAAAGCCGCACTCCCGATCGCCTGCGACGTGCGGGCGAAGTCGAGCTCGAACCCGAAGCCGCCGGAGATCGTCGATGCCATCGACGCCCCGATCGTCGTCACCCTCTCGGAATCGGCCCGCGTGGCGAAGGACTGGCCGATGAATGGAGTGAACACGGTGTCGGCGGCCGCCGGAGCCGGAGCTGCAGCGGCGACCAGCCCCGCCATCACCGCGACCGCCGTGCGCCGCCGCCCAAGCCGCCGCTTCCCGATGTCAGCCCCCTGTGCACAGACACGACTGCAAGACACAACCTCCAGGAATCATAGCAGTGTGGGAACGCAGGGCCCGCTTCGCGCTTCGGACGGTCGCCGGTGTCTATAATCGGCGGATGGCGCCGCCGCCGAATCCTGTTCGCACGACCCGGCCCGCAGCGCCTGCCGCGCCACGGGAGAACACCATCCTGCGATCCGCAACGGCCCGTGACGATGCGGTCATCTGTGAGAGATGCGGCGCCGAGATGTTCCGGATGCATGCCGTCTGGCGGTGTCCTGCCTGCCGCTACAAGACCGACTGCTGCGGCTGGTGATGGGCCGGCTGCGATCCCGGGTCCGGACGGATGCGGCCGACTTCCGCGCCAACCGCGCCGCCATGACGGCGCTGGTCCGCGAGCTCGCGGCGCGGAGAGCCGCCGCCCGCGAAGGCGGCGGGCGGGCGGCGCGCGACCTGCTGCGAGGTCAGGGCAGGCTGACGGCGCGCGAGCGCATCGACCGGTTGTTGGACGACGGGTCGCCGTTCCTGGAGCTGGCGCCGCTGGCCGCGTACGGGATGTACGACGGCGCCGCACCCGCCGCCGGGCTCGTGACCGGCATCGGACGGGTGTCCGGGCGCGAGGCGATGATCCTCGCCAACGACGCCACCGTCAAGGGCGGGACCTACTTCCCCGTCACGGTCAGGAAGCATCTGCGCGCCCAGCAGATCGCGGCCGACAACCACCTGCCCTGCCTCTATCTGGTCGACTCCGGCGGGGCGTATCTCCCGCTCCAGGCCGAGGTGTTTCCGGACCGCGAGCACTTCGGACGCATCTTCTACAACCAGGCGCGGATGTCGGCCGCCGGCATCCCGCAGATCGCGGTGGTGATGGGATCGTGCACCGCGGGCGGTGCCTACGTCCCGGCCATGTCGGACGAGACGATCATCGTACGGGGGGCCGGCACCATCTTCCTCGGCGGTCCGCCCCTGGTGAAGGCCGCCACCGGCGAGGAGGTGACCGCCGAAGAGCTCGGCGGCGCCGACGTGCATACGCGGGTGTCCGGGGTCGCCGACTACCTCGCAGAGAACGACGAGCACGCGCTGCGCCTGGCGCGCACGGTCGTCTCCACGCTGCCGGCCGCCACCTCCACGACCTGCGGAGGCGACCGCACCACCCCCGAAGAGCCCGCCTGCGATCCCGACGAGCTGCTCGGCGTGGTGCCGCCCGATCCACGCAAGCCCTGCGACGTCCGCGAGGTCATCGCCCGGCTGGTCGACGGCTCGCGCTTCGACGAGTTCAAGGCGCGCTACGGTCCCACGCTGGTCACCGGCTTCGCCCGTCTGCACGGGCTGCTGGCCGGCATCATCGCCAACAACGGGGTGCTCTTCTCGGAATCGGCGCTGAAGGCGACCCATTTCATCCAGCTCTGCAACCGCCGGCGCGTGCCGCTGGTGTTCCTGCAGAACATCACCGGCTTCATGGTGGGCCGCGAGTACGAGCAGCGCGGAATCGCCAAGGACGGCGCCAAGATGGTCAACGCGGTGACCAACAGCGTGGTCCCGAAGATCACCCTCATCATCGGGGGATCGTTCGGCGCCGGCAACTACGGCATGTGCGGGCGCGCCTATGATCCGCGCTTTCTCTGGACCTGGCCCAACGCGCGGATATCCGTGATGGGGGGCGAGCAGGCGGCCGGCGTGCTCGCAACCGTCAAGGCCGAGCAGGCGGCCCGGGCGGGACGCACCCTCACCGAGACGGAGCTCGAAGCGGTCCGCGCGCCGATCCGCGACCAGTACGAGCACGAGGGATCGCCCTACTACGCCACCGCCCGCCTGTGGGACGATGGCATCCTGACGCCGGCGGAGACCCGCGACGCGCTGGCGCTGGGCCTCGACGTGGCGTGCCGGGCCCCGATCGGCGACCCGTCGTACGGCGTGTTCCGGATGTAGCCTCCATGTTCGCGCGCGTCCTGATCGCCAACCGCGGAGAGATCGCCGTACGCATCGCGCGTACCTGCCGCGCACTCGGCATTCCCACGGCCGCGGTCTTCTCGGACGCCGACCGGAACGCGCACCACGCCGCGGCGGCCGACACCGCGGTGCACATCGGTCCGGCGCCGGCGGCCAAGAGCTACCTGTCGATCGGACGCATCATCGACGCGGCCCGCGCGAGCGGGGCGGATGCCATCCATCCCGGCTACGGGTTCCTCTCCGAGGATCCGGCGCTCCCGGCGGCGTGCGCCGATGCGGGGTTGACCTTCATCGGCCCGCCGGCGGACGTGATCGCCCGCTTCGGTTCGAAGATCAACGCGCGGCGCGCGGCGGCCGGCGCCGGGGTCGCGGTGGTGCCCGGCGGCGAGCCCGACGACCAGTCCGAGGCCGGCATCGCCCGGGTCGCGCGGCAGACCGGCTTTCCTCTCATCCTGAAGGCCTCGGCGGGCGGGGGCGGCAAGGGGATGGTGACCGTCCACGGGGAGGACCGGCTCGAGGCGGGCATCGCGCGGGCCCGGCGCGAGGCCCTGGCCACGGCCGGCGACGGCACGCTCTACGTGGAGCGGCGCATCGAGCGGCCACGGCACGTCGAAGTGCAGGTGGTGGCGGACCGGCACGGCACCGTGCTGCAGCTCGGCGAGCGCGACTGCTCCACCCAGCGGCGCCACCAGAAGGTGGTGGAAGAGACGCCCGCGCCCGGCCTGTCGGCGGGACTTTGCGCCCGCCTGGCCGCGGCGGCGGTCGACGTGGCGCGTCACGCCGGCTACGAGAACGCCGGCACCGTCGAGTTCCTCATCGATGGCCCCGGCGACGAGGCGGGGTACTACTTTCTGGAGATGAACACCCGCCTGCAGGTCGAGCATCCCGTCACGGAGCTCGTGACCGGTGTCGATCTCGTCGAGACGCAGCTCGCCATCGCCGCGGGTCGCCGGCTGTCGTGGTCGGCGGACGAGGTCGCAGCGCGCGGACATGCCATCGAGTGCCGCGTATACGCGGAGGATCCCGCCCGCGGCTACCTGCCGCAGGCCGGCACCATCGTCGGCTACCGCGAACCGGCCGGCCCCGGCATCCGCATCGATTCCGGGGTGGGCGCGGGGAGCGACGTGCCGGTCCACTACGACCCGTTGCTGGCGAAGATCTCCGCCGCCGGCGCGGACCGGGAACAGGCGCGGCGGCGGGCGCACGCGGCGCTCGGTGAACTGGCGGTGCTCGGCCTGCGGACGAACATCGGTCTGCTGCGCCGCGTGCTCGCCCACGACGCGTTCGTGGCGGGCGAGGTCCATACCGCGTTCCTGGCGGACCACGAGAAGGCTCTGCTCGAGGCCGAGCCGGACGAGATGACGGTGGCCGCGGTCGCCGCCGCGGTGAGCGCCGCGCAGACGGAGCGGGACCGCCGCCCGGCCGCCCGAGACGGCGTCTCCTGCACGGATCGGACGACGGCGCCCGCATCCCGTGACCGCGACGCGGGCCCGTGGAGCCGACTTGCGGGCTGGAGGCTGAGCGGGAGCGATGGCTGAGCGGCGCGCCCGGCAGTGGCGGGTGACATCCGGTGCGGCCGGCTTTCCGGTGCGCACCGCGCGTGGCGTCGACGACGCGGTGATCGAGGTCGAGATCGGTACCGGCGACACCGTCCGGTCCGTCACCGCCACGATCCTCGCCCGCTCCGGGAACACCTGCGTGGTCGCGATCGACGGGCGGTCGACACGGGTCCACCTCGTACCGCGCGACGGCGGCGGTGACGCCATGGTCGAAGGCGAGGCGTTCACCGTGTCGCAAGCTGCCGAGACCGGCGCGGAATCGGACGCCGGCCACCGCCCGCGCAGCGCCGCCGCCAGGGCCGCCGCGAAGAACGAGGCCGCCAGAACCGCGGAATCGGACGCCGGCCACCGCCCGCGCAGCGCAGAGCCCCCTGCGTCTGCGGCCCTCGATCCGCTGGCCGCACCGATGCCGGCCACCGTGAGCGCGATACTCGTCCGGCCGGGTGCGAGCGTCGAGACCGGCGACACACTGTTGCGACTCGAAGCGATGAAGATGGAGCTGGCGATTCGCGCCTCGTCGTCCGGGCGCGTGGCGACCGTCGACTGCCGCGTGGGGGACCTGGTGCAGCCGGGACGCCCGCTGGTCACCCTGGATCCGGAAGCGACGACGTGCGCAAAGGAGAGCCACGGTACCGGACCGCAGCCCGGCCGCTGGTGAACAGCGCCCGACGCGGGGGTCCTGCCGGACACGTCGCCCGTGGTCCGAGCGACGGTTGCACCGAACGGGGACCACGAGCGGGTGGCGTCCGCGTCGGTCGGCTCGTTCTCACGCGCCCCGAATCCTGGCAACGCTCCACTGTGACAATGACGTCGGGTAATGGCCTCGCGCCATCCGAACGCGCCACCGTCCGGGTACTGCACGTCGCGCACGAAACTCCCGATTTTCCGGCGCTCTCCGCCGGTAATCAATTACCTTCCACGAAGAGGCCGCCGTGTTCGACCGCCTTGGCCTTCAACTGCGTCCGCAGAGCGTGCCAGCCCGCCTCTGCAATCCGCCCGTGCAGATGACGCCAGTACGTCCTGCGTCGATTTCCCTTCTCGGTCCGGCCGGCCGCCTGCAGTTCCTTCGAACTCGCCATGCCGAACCCGATCGCGACCGACGTCTCCGCCAGCCCGCGCGTGACCGTATGCCGGTCCCGGTGCCTCGTCGCCGTCCGAATGCGCATCAGCCTGGCAACCTCAGCCTTGGCCGCAAGCCAGCGCTTCGAACCCCGCTGCCGCTGTACCAAACCGCCACACGAACACTTCCGCTTCGCCGTGCCCGCCGGCCAACTGCCCGTCCACACGCGATGACAGGTCCCCACACCGCGGCCTTTCCTTCACTCGACTGCGACCGCTTCGCACCTTGATGCGCTTATCCAACCGCTCCGATCGCGTCGCGCTCCACTCGCTCCGCTCATGCGTCTTCCCATCCACAGCCGCACGCTCACCAGATGCGATCGTCATCATCACCGCGGCGCCCGGATCGACCCGATCACCTGATCGCCGGGGCGCCCGGATCGACCCCGATCACATGATCGCCGGAACGCCGACGCTGTCGTTCCAGATCACGCACCACAGATGGCCGCAGCGCATGCCCTGACGCTGGAAATCGCCGCCCTGAAGGACACCCTTCGCAAGATGGGGATCGATCTCGACACGCTGGCTTGAGCCCGCCCCCGTATCACTTTAATTCTTGACCGCTCCGCTCCTCACGGTAGCCTGCCTCTGGTACGTCTTCGATCACACGCGGCCCGGCTGACACCGGGCCGCCCGTTTCGGTGGCGGATTCGCGCCTGTACGCGTGTGGTCTGACGTGGCAATCCGGCCCGGTGACCAATCCCGGTCACCGGGCGCGATCCGTCACGAGGGGAGAGACCATGCGGACACGCAGCGTCGCCGCCGTTCTCGCCGTCCTTACGCTCTTCGGCGCTTCCGCCTGCAGAGACGATCCGCCGACCGCGCCAACTCCGACGCCACCGACGACGCCGGTTACACAGCCAATGCCAGCGGTCACGCTGTCCGCTCTGTCACTTCGCGCACCGACGTGGTTCGTGGACGATCCGACCCTTGAGATCGGCCAGACAGTCCAGATGAGCCTGTACGCCGAGTACAGCGACGGCTCCGAGACCGCGATCACCGATGAAGCGACGTGGATATCATCGAACGACCACGTTGCCACCGTCACGTCCGGACTGGTGACCGGCCAGAACATCGGCGGTGCACACGTCAGGGCGGAATACGAAGATCAACGGGTCCAGTCCATCGACTTTCGAGTTGAACGCGGCGCACACGTCACAGTCCGCAACGTCCGACGCCAGCACGTAGGGTTCAGCTACACGGAGGTAACGGGAACCGTGCTCAACACGGGGTCACGGTCGTTCTCAGACGACTGGCGCATGGAGGCTCGGTTCTACGCTGATGACGGCCTGCTGCTGGCTGAGAACGAAAGCTACTCATGGAACAGCGACCGGCTGCCGATCGGCGGACAACAGGTGTTCGAGGTGACCGTCGAAATCAGATCATGGGGGCACTTTGTGCTCGCGTTCCTGGACGAGACCGGTCGCCGCGTTCCGTGTGAAGGATGCTCAGAGCGGCGCCGGTAAAAGGGGAAATCGCCGACGAGCGAGCCGGACTTTCGCCCCGCTACCGTCGTGAAAGGCTAAAGTCCCGCTCGTGATCATCCGCCGTCTACCGAGAAAGTGTAGACCGGGGGTAACTCCCGACACACCGCGACGTGTAATAGGCAGTTAACTGCCTATTCTCGTTCCCAGGTGCGCCCCGGCTTCTGAGTCGGTGGAAGCGGCGCATCCCTCGGTTCCATCCTCACCTCCCGGGCCTTCGGAACCCTTCCCCCACGAGGTCCCCGCTCGATGTATTCCCCAGCCTTGCTTGGCTTTTCTCCCGGTTTCTGCAGTTTCTGCTTCTGCGAAGGCATCTATCAGCTCCTGAAACGTGATCACGATCGAGTTTACGCAGATCGCGAGTCTACGAGACTGAAGCCGGTTCTGTCAAGATGTAGTGGTCACGGCCGGCAGTAGCCCCTGCATCTTGTGGCCACAAACGACTGTACGAACCAGCCATCCGTACCGTGTTCGGCACCCGCTGAGCCGTTCCCGACGCCGAGCGAGGGCGAGATCGCCGTCCGCATGATCATCGGCAACGACAACGTCCTGAGCTGGCACGGCCGCATCTGAATCCACCGCCTCCGCCCAGTCGCGCCGGCCCGAGCGACACAGCCGCAGCCGTCCCGCCGTCCCGCCGCGCGCGAACCCCGTGTAGAATCACGCCAAGGAGAATCGACGACATGGCCGACACCACCGCGACGGGCGCCGAGCACGCTGACAGACCCGCGCAGCCGAGGCTCTCGATCGACGCCAAGTGGATCGTCACCACCGGCGTGGCCATCGCGCTGCTGCTGATCGCCCTCGTCAGCATGATGTTCCAGCAAAACGCCATGCTGATGCAGCAGTACGCCACCATCAACGCCCGCATCGACGACACCAACGCGAACGTCAGCATTGCGCAGATCGAGATTCGCGAGTTGCGCAACCAGATGCACACCGAGATACGCGAGCTGCGTACCGAAATGCAGACCGAGATGCGCGAGATGCGCGCCGAAATGCGGGAAATGCGCGACCTGCTGATCCAGCTTCTCGAACGCACCGCGCCAGCCAGCCCGGTCGACTGAACGCCCCGGGGTGCCCCGGAGCAAGCCCGCCCGCGAATCACGCCCCATCAGCCGCCTGCGCCCGCCCGTTCCGCACGTGCGATCTTGTACAGTGCGTCGTGATCAACCGCCGGTTGAAGTAGGATCATCCGTGGGAACGAAACGGACACGGCGCCGTAAGCCGTTGTGTTTACAGGACTTACGCCGTCGTGAGAAGAAGCACAGAACGATAACGACGACATCCCAGAGCGGGCGCTCGTAGTACAGGAACGGGAAGTCGAGGCTGTGCAGCCCCTGGTACAGCCAGCGCCGCAGCCGCCGGGTCTCGTCGGTCTTCAGCGCGATGCCACCGCGAGCCGGATCCAGGTAGAGCCAGGTCGTATCCGCATCCCGGAAGCGCACCCGCAGCACCGGCAGCGACCGTGTGCCCCGCGCGTCGTAGTAATGGTCGTCGAACTCGTGCAGCCACACCGCGTCCCTGCACCGGCACGCCGGGCATCGCGGCCCTCGCCAGCTCGACCAGCGACTCGTCCCCCAGGCGCCTCTCGTCGAATGCCGCGAATGCGCCGGTCTTCGGCCGCTCGGCCGATACGTAGCGCCGCTCCAGCACGGGTCGCGGCGCCCGCGGCATCAGCCCGACCTGCATCCACTGCGCCGCCTCTTCGTTCGAAGGCGCGCGGTAACCGAACCAGTACGGCTCGCCCCGGACCTGAACGACTTCGAGCTCCTTGAGCGAGCCGGCCGCCCCGAATGCCCTCTCGATCTCCGCCGCGGCCGCCCGCAGGTCGTCGAGCGTCAGCCGGTCGACCCGGAGCGGCCCGCCCGAGAACACCTCGCGCTGCTCGCGCACGCTCCGCCCTTCGCCCCGACAGGGAGCCTCTTCGGAACCTGAACGGCGAGATCAACGGCGACTGGCGTCGAGGCCACCGTGAGCCGGTTCAGCGTGCTGCGGGCCTGGCCGGCGCTGGTATACTTCAAGGCGTCACGGGAGTCTGGAGGTGCGCCATGTTGCGAGTGCTCGTGTTCCTCGCGTCGGTGTTGGGTCTTGTCAGCGGGCACCCTCTGGATGCCCAGACCTGCGATCCCGCCGGAGAGGTGAAGTTCGTCTGCGGCACGACCAATCCGGAAGATCTCTACCCGGTTCCGGGCGCCCCCTGGGTAATCGCATCGGGACGATACTCCGATGCGGAAGGTCCCGTATACGCGGTGAGCCTTCGTGATCACCGCGTTCAGGAGATCTTTCCCGCGGGAGCGTTGCCGCCGGAGCACGACCGCGATACCTATCGCGCCTGCCCTGGTCCGAACAACGTGTTCCAGCCACACGGACTGACCCTGCGGGAGGGCCGCGGCGATGTGCATACACTCTACGTGGTCGGTCATGGCGCGCGCGAGGCCATCGAGGTCTTTGCCCTGGACGTCGGCGGCGCCGCGCCCACGATGAAGTGGATCGGATGCATCCCGGCGCCGGAGGGCACCGCCCGCATCAACTCCATCACGGCGCTGCCGGACGGCTATCTTGGCGCGACGAACTTCGACCGCGCAGGTGGGGAGCTCTGGGAATGGCATGCCACGACGGGCTGGGTCGAGGTGCCCGGCAGCCGGATGCCCGGTCCCAACGGTCTCGTGTCCTCGGATGACGGGCAGTGGTTCTTCATCGGGGGCTGGAGCGATCGGGCGCTGGTGCGGCTGTCACGCGGCCAGAGTCCGGTGCGCATCGACCGGATTGCGGTTGGCTTCAACGTCGACAACGTGCGTTGGGGAATCGCCGGCAAGGTCATCGTCGCGGGTCACCTGACCCAGTGCGAAGACGTTGATCCGTGCGAGCCGTCGGCCGCTCGCGTGGCCGAGGTCGATCCGACGACGTTTGAAGTCCGGCAACTGGTGGACTACAAGGGAAACGAGTTCTTCAGGCTCGGCACCGTGGCCATCGAGGCGAATGACGAGATCTGGATTGGCGGGATCAGGGGCAGTTATGGAATCGCCCGATTCCCGCGCTAGTCCAGCCGGGCATCGGCCCCGCTACCCACACGCGCTTGAGGAGATTCATATGGGAGAACACACACCGGCCGACGAGCGAAGCGTTTTCGATGCCGTCCAGAAGGTTATCGGGAACCTGCTGGAATTCGACGCCGACAGCCGCTTGCGGATATACCGGACCGCAGGAGCTTTCTTCGGTTTCGAGAACCCGTACTCGACCGGTGAACACGCCGCGCCGTCGGAAACGAGCGGGAAGCAGCCGCGCGAGCCGCAGTTCTCGCAACGTGAGGAATTGACGCCGAAGGACTTCCTGTTCCGGAAGGCGCCCGAGACGGATATAGACCGCGCCGTGTGCCTCGCCTACTATCTGACGCACCACCGAGACACGCACCATTTCACGACGGCCAACATCAGCAAGCTGAACACCGAGGCTGCGCGGAGCAAGTTCTCCAACCCCTCCAATACTATTGCCAACGCAATCAGGTCCGGTCTGCTGGCGGCGGCGGCAAGGGGGACCAGACAACTGACGGCGTACGGGGAGCAGTACGTGGAGGCCCTGCCCGACCGCACCGCAGCAAAAGCCTTTCTGCAGAACCGCCGCTCCAAGCGGGTACGAAAGTCCGTGGGCAACGACGCAACCCGACCGGCGGCTGCTGAGGCGCACTGAATAGGCCGGTCGGTCCGCGTCACCGTCTTCAACCACAAGGGCGGCGTCGGCAAGACCACGCTGACCGCCAACATCGCCTTCGCGCTTGCTCACCTCGGCAGGTCCGTTCTCCTGGTCGACAGCGATTCACAGTGCAACCTGACGTCATATCTGCTGTCCGACGATGTGGTCGACGATCTGCTCGACACGTCGAACGATGCCGACGGCCAGACCATCTGGACGGCGGTCCGCCCGATCGTCGACAACCTCGGCGTCGGCAGACTCGTCGCCCCGACCCGGATCGGAGACATCGCCCTGCTGCCGGGGGATATCCGGCTGTCGGAGTTCGAGGAGTTCCTGAGCGACGCCTGGGCCGACTGCTTCAAACGACGCCTCGGCGCGCTGCGAGCAACGTCGTCGATCAGTGATCTCGTGTCGAGCCTGGATCGACAGGAGCGGTTCGACTTCACGTTCTACGACGCGGGCCCGAATATCGGCCCCCTGAACCGCATCCTGCTTCTCGACTCTGACTACTTCATCGTGCCGGTTGCCTGCGATCTGTTCTCGGTCCGCGCGCTTTCCACGCTCGGCCAGACCATCAAGAAATGGATCATCGACACCCGGACGATCCGCTCCATCGCCCCACGTGACGCCCTGTCGCTGCCGGGTGCGCCGAAGTTCCTCGGCTACGTCCCGCAACGTTTCCGTGTCTACGGCCAGGCGATGACGGCAGACGCGCAGTGGTATCTCCGCGAAATCCGCCAGCGGGTGTACGGGGACGTCTCCGCCGTGCTGCGGCAAATAGACACCGGTCTGGCGCCTGCGCCGTCGATGGATCCTGTCATAGGTCGCGTGAAGGACGTCGCGTCGCTCGTCCAGCGAGCGCAGCGGGAGGGCGTGGCAATCTGGGAGTGCTCGGCCAGTGACAACAAGGCGAAGGAAGAAGTGAAGCAGGCGTTCATGGAGATCGCCAGTGAGTTTGACGCCGCCGCGGGCGGTGCAACGGCCGCCGGACAGTCGAAGGATGCAACATGACGGGCGCGTCGGGCGCGGAACACAGGGAGCGCATCGAAGCTGCGTTGAAGCAGTTCGTCGATCATCGACAGCTTTTCGAGAACATCGCGGACGCGCTCTTGACGTGCATGACTCAGGATCCGCGCCTCGGTGATTACATCCATTTCACGAGGTCGCGGGTCAAGACCACCGAAAGTTTGCGCGCCAAGCTCGAGAAGCTTGCGCGTGTGCCTGCATCCGACGCCGACCCGGTAACCGCGGCGAACCTGTTCAGCCGGGTGACGGATCTCGCGGGCGTCAGAATCATTCACCTGCACATGGAACAGCTACAGTTGATGCATTCGCTGATCCTGAAGATTCTCGAGGAGGAGCAGTACGAGCTCGCCGGCTCGCCGACGGCGCACTGCTGGGACGTCGAGTACGAGGAGTTGTTCAAGGCGATCGGCATCCGTACCCGAACGCGACAGTCCCTGTATACAACGGTCCACTACGACGTGGTGGCGAATCCGACCACGGGCCTCACGTGCGAGCTGCAGGTGCGCCCGCTGCTGGACGAGGTCTGGGGCGAGGTGTCGCACCGCGTAAACTACCCGGCGGCCTCGCCAAGCAGGGCGTGCCAGGATCAGTTGAAGGTGCTCGCGCGGCTGACCACCGGATGCGGACGCCTCGTGGACTCCATCTTCAGGACACACAACGAGGCGGTCGGTCCGAAAGCCACGACCACGCCGACCGAGCCGTCGTAACGCCAGCGGATCCGTATGCTGGCCATCACTCCTCTTCTCGTGCCAGCCGAAGGGGTGAGTCTGCTGGCCCACGCCCTGGCCGCCACCCTCGACCCCGTCTCTCTGCTGCTCCTGTTGCAGATGCAGATGGCCGATGTCGACCGGGCCGACGCCGCCCTGGATGTCCTGGATACCCGCATTCGGGCCGAACTGGCCGACTACCAGCCCCCCTCCGCCTGCTGCAGACGATTCCGGGCATTGACTTCGGCAGTGCCGCCACCATCCTCGCCGAGATCGGACCCGACCTGGGCGCCTTCCGCGAGGCGCGGCACCTCGGCGCCTGGGCCGGCCTCGCCCCAGGCAACAACACCAGTGCCGGGAACGCCGCTCCGGGCGGGCGCGCAAAGGAAACCCCACCCTGCGGGCTACCCTCGCCGAATGCGCCCACGGAGCCGTCCGAACCCAGGGCTCCCAGTTCTACGGCTATCACCGCGCTCACGCCGACAAGCTCGGCTACAAACGCGCCCTTCTCGCCACCGCGCACAAGCTCTTGCGCGTGACACACGCCGTCCTGCGCGACGACCGGCCTGCCCCTGGCGCGGGTGGTGGATGGAGAGCACGGGCGTATTCTGGAAGTCGGTGCCGCGGGCGCTGGCCGCGGCCGAGGTGGAGGTCTGGGTTGTCAATGCGCGACACGTCAAGCGGGTTCCCGGCCGCAAGACGGATACGTCGGACAGTCGGTGGCTGGCGACGCTGGCGCGCTACGGGCGGGTCAATCGAGCTTCGTGGCGCCGCCGCGGTTGGAGGAATTGCGGCGGCTGACGCCGCGGTATGCGCGGACGCGGCGCGTGGCGTCGGCGCGGCGCAACATGCTGCACCGGATGCGGGACGAGAACGGCCTGCGCATCGGGGGCATCCTGACGGACCGGTTCGGTCTGTCGGGCCGCAACCTGCTGGACGGTCTGGTGGCGGGCCAGGACCCGGAACAGATGGTGGCGGGGGTCCAGGGCAAGGCGCGCAAGAAGATCCCGGCGCTGCTTGATGCGCTGGGGTGCGGGCTGGACGATGGCGCCAAGCCGCTGGTGGTGCTGCTGCGCGACAGGCAGGAGTCGGTCGAACGGTCGTTGGCCGAGAGGGAGCGGCGCCTTCTCGAGGCGGTCGAGCGGGATTCCGAGCTGCCCTGGACGCTGCTGCAGACGCTGCCGGGGACGGTGAAGTGTGTCCCGTGCCTTGTCGGGCTTTCGGAGGAAACAGATTCTCGGACCACATCCGCGCCCATGTTGACTCCGAGTTCCGGAAGGGCCGGATCTTCGAGCGCCTACAGCAAGTACCGACAACCCCATGTAGGCTCCCAACCCTATCCACGTTCCCTTCCACACGCTGCCGACCTTCCGTACCCGGTTGCCGATGCCGGCCAAGCCGAGCGACTTACCTTCGACCATCTTGCCGCCACACCATACCGGTGTTCGCAAACGCAAAACGAACCACCACCGCGATTGTTGCTCCCAGGTTGGAACGGCTTTTGTTTCCCGCAACGTCGCGCTGTATGCTTTGCCAAGTTCAAGTTCAGGGTTCAACGCCGAAATCGTGAACCGTCAACCCGGGAACGATGGTCACACCGGTATCAAGACGGATGAAACCGAATTCCCCAAGACCGAGAGGCTCGGACGGTCGGAGTCGATACGTGTCGAAGTCGATCCGTTCGGTGCTGAACGGGATCACAGCGTCCAAGTTGACACCGCCAGGCAGGATGTCGAACGTGCGCTCACCGTACTCGGTTTCTTCGTAGAATTGGACGAGCACTAGATCGTCGACGGCGCCCCGCTCAGCCGCGTCGAACTCAAACGTTTGATAGTGGTCCGAGCTTCTAGTCGCCGCGTTGAGTCCCGGGAGGATCGCGAACTGCTTCGGCCGGCTGAACAACCCTCCGCCCTCCTCCTCGACACGCCGGACAACGCTCGGCGCAACCAGTTCGCGGGTCCCGTCACCAGCAATGAGGTAGATGCTCAACTCTCCGGCACGTGGGTCGCCGGACCGACCCGCGGACGGCGTGGAAGGGGTTCGCGGAGTTCGCGGGGCTGAGGTCAACTCGGACTCTTCGGCTTGCAGGACCACCGCCGACTCATCTCCCCCGAACGTGGAGTTGAAGACCGTCATCCCGACGACTTCGAACTCCGGGGGAACGCCGTTGAGCTCCCACTCCATCGTTCCCGTCCGGCTGGTGGCCAACAGTATGTAGCGGTAGCGGCGGCCCTCCGGGTCGCGTTCCATGATGACGACCACCTCGCTGCCGCCGAAGGCCGTTTCGCCGCCCTGAGTCCCGACGAAACGGTACCCGTTTCCACCGGCGGCATTGAGTTCGTCCTCCATCGTCCCTGTTCGATTCGTCGCGAGGAGGATGAACCTGTCCTGCCCTTGAGCCACGTCGGGCACCGCCGCCGCCAGAAGGCTTGCTGCGACTACACCCCAGATCGCCCGCATACCTGCACCTCCATCGGCTCACACTTGCTTAGCACTTCGCCTCTCCGGTAGCTCACACTACTTCCCGACACGGAGTTCACGGAGTTGAGAGCACTGCGACAGAGCGGAGTTATCGGAGCATCATGAACAGCCCGGCAGCGGCGATACCGCCCCCGATGCCGACGCGGCCAGTACACATGCTGGTGTCAATGCTGACGGAACCGGCACGGCCCACGTTGAAGTCAGCACCGCAGGTGCTGAGCGCCCCGTTGAGAGCCAACAGCCCCCCGAGGCCGAGCATGCCGACCCCGACCCACTTCATGGTGTTGGAATTGCCCGTCGGACGGGAGCGGGAGCGAGTGCGCTGAAGCAAGACGCCGCGCTCCAGAACTTCGGCGACGAGGCGATCGACGTCGAGAGCGGCAGGAATCGACGCGGCGGACGCCCGCCGGCTTGGGTCAACCAAAGCCGTTTGGCCGTTGGCCATGACCGGCAGAGCCATGAACACTAATGTGAGAAAGGCCGCGGTCACAGCGTTCCGGAGAGTTCGAACACGCGCCTTCGACGAAAGAGAGCGGCAGACATCATCATGCATCATTTCCTCCCCAAGGATTCCGAAAAGCTGGCTTCATCACGGTTCATCGCACGTGTCGGCCGGTCAAGGCAGGCCACCGAGCGACGACCGATCGATGTTTCCGATGTAGACCCACCGGCTGCGCACGAGTCGCGCGACCTGTGCGTTGCCCCAGGTGGTCGCTGAGCACCGTCACGCCGACTGCGGGCATGGACGCACCCGCAGCACGGATCAGGACGACGTGGTGTCGAGATGTGGAAACCGATTTCCGCCGCCGAACGACGGGCCCCAAGCAGGAATAGAGAACACTCCGACTCGATTCCGACCGGCGGGAGCGACCGCGACTCGACGCGGGAAGTTACCGGCTTCAGAGCACGTGCATCAGACCTGACGCCGGATGGATCCGATCTTGCAGAGAGAGATGATGCGATCCGCTGTTTCGCCCTTGTCAAAGCTTGGGCACAGGGGCTCGCGCTCAGCGGGGACAGAGGGAGCGCAGATCACAATCCAAGTCACGGGATTACGCTATCAGGTGAAGCGCTCACCTGTCAAGGGGGAGTCTTGTCCCGGACAAGAGGGTGCACGTCAGATTTGTGCGGTCGTCGCTTTGAGGGGGTGTAGAGCGTGGCGTGATCCCGGAGAGCCCGGGGCGGGGTCCTGTCCACGTGACGTGGCTGTGCTCCCGCAGCGGATCCGTGGCCTGCGCCGCCTTGCTGCCGTCCGCTTGTCCATTCAGGACGATGCCGTTTACCCTACTCGGCGGTGTGCGCTCGTCGCCGGGATGCCAGAAAGACCCACGTCATGAAGAATTGCGCCGTGAACCGCGCGGAACGGAGCTAGACCATGGCCGCCACGCCCGTTCTGCCGAAGCTCGTCGGCCAGCGCGTCAAGCGGCGCGAGGATCCGCGCCTGATCCAGGGGCGCGGCACCTACGTCGACGACGTGAAGATCGCCGGCATGCAGCATCTGGCGTTCCGGCGCAGCGACATCGCGCACGGCCGGATCCGCGCCATCGACACCCGCGCCGCCGAGGCCATCGACGGTGTGGAAGCGGTGTTCACCGGCGCGCAGATTGCGGAGTTCCTGGCCCCGATGCCGATCGGCACGCCCTTTCCGTCACCCGAGCACCGGGCGGTGGCGGTCGACACGGTGCGTTTCGTCGGCGACCCGGTCGCGGTGGTGGTGGCGTCGGACCGCTACGTGGCGCGCGACGCCGCCGACGCCATCGTCGTCGACTGCGAGCCGCTGCCGGCGGTGGTCGATCCGGAACAGGCCATGACCGGCCGGTCGGCCGTGCTGCACGCCGACTTCCCGGACAATGTCGCCCTCGGCCCGCTGCCTGCCGGCACCGGCGTCGGCCGCAAGGGGGCCGTGGACGACACCGCCGTCGACGCGGCGTTCGAGGCGGCCGATGTGGTCGTCACGCAGCGCATGGCGAACCAGCGGCTCGCGCCGAACTCCATCGAGGCGCGCGGCGTGGTGGCGCACTACGAGCCGGGGCGCGAGGCGCTGACCCTCTGGTCGTCAACCCAGAATCCCCACATCCTGCGCACTTTCGTCGCGCAGATGCTCGATCTCGGGCAGGACCGCGTGCGGGCGATCGCGCCCGAGGTGGGCGGCGGCTTCGGCGCCAAGATCAACATCTACGGCGAGGAGTACGTGGCGGCGGCGCTGTCGAAGCGGCTCGGTCTGCCCATCAAGTGGATCGAGGACCGCTCCGAGGCGTTTCTCGCCACCGTGCACGGGCGCGACCTGATCGCCTACGTGGAGCTGGCGGCGGCCCGGGACGGGAAGGTGCTCGGCCTGCGGATGCGGATCATCGCCGACATCGGCGCCTACAACATGCTGCTCACCGCCGGCGTGCCGACCAACAGCATGACGATGGCCAACGCGACCTACGCCTTCCCCGCCATCCGGGCCACGCTGACCGAGGTCTTCACCAACAAGACCCCGACCGACGCGTATCGGGGCGCCGGACGGCCCGAGGCGGCCTACTTCGTCGAGCGGGCGATGGACATGCTGGCCCGCGAGCTCGACATGGACCCGGCGGAGCTGCGCCGGAAGAACTTCATCCCGCCGGATCAGTTCCCGTACAGGACCGAGATGGGGGCCGTCTACGACTCCGGCGACTACGAGAAGGCGCTCGACCACGCCCTGCGGGTCGCCGGCTGGGAGGACCTGAAGGGCGAGCGGGACCGGGCGCGGGCCGACGGCCGGCTGGTCGGGCTCGGTCTGTCGATGTACGTCGAGATCTGCGGCATGGGTCCGTCCTCCACCCTGCCCCCGGGGGGCTGGGAGCACGCCCAGGTCACCGTCGAGCGGGACGGGCGAATCAGCGCCACGACTGGCGTCTCGCCGCACGGCCAGGGCAACGAGACCACCTTCGCGCAGATGCTGGCCGACCAGTTCGGGGTGCCGCTCGACCACGTGACCGTCCACCACGGCGACACCGCGGTGGTCAAGCAGGGCATCGGCACCTTCGGCAGCCGCTCGCAGGCGGTCGGCGGGGCGGCCCTGCACGACGCGGGGACGAAGGTGAGGGCCAAGATGGCGAAGTTCGCCGCGGCGCTGCTCGAGGCCCACGAGAGCGATCTCGTCTTCGAGAACGGGACCATCGCCGTCAAGGGCGCGCCGGCGTCGGCCAAGCCGTTCGCCGAGGTCGCCGCCTACGCCTACCGCCCGGTGCGGCTGCCGGAGGGGCTGACCCCCGGACTGAGCGACGAGGCGTTCTTCGAGCCGAAGAACAACACCTATCCGTTCGGCTGCCACATCGCGCTGCTGGAGGTCGACCGGGAGACCGGCGAGCCGCGGCTGCTGAAGATGGTGGCGGTCGACGACGCCGGCCACCTCATCAATCCGCTGATCGTCGAGGGTCAGATCCACGGCGGGCTCGCGCAGGGCATCGGGCAGGCCATGATCGAGGAGGTCGCCTACGGCGCCGACGGACAGCCGCTGACCGCCTCGTTCATGGACTACGCGCTGCCGCGCGCGAGCGACTTCCCGCGCTTCGAACTCGACAGCACCGTCACGCCGACGCCGGTCAATCCGCTCGGCGCCAAGGGGGTCGGCGAGGCCGGGACCATCGGCTCGACGCCGTGCATCGTCAACGCCGCCGTGGATGCGCTGAGCGGCCACGGCGTGCGGCATCTCGACATGATGCTGCGGCCCGAGAAGCTGTGGCGCATCGTGCAGGGAGGCGGACAGTGATCCCGGCTGCATTCGACTACACCCGCGCCTCCTCGCTCGACGACGCCATCGAGAAGCTCCGGACGGCCGGCCCGGCGGGCAAGCTGCTCGCAGGCGGCCACCAGCCTGGTGCCGCTGATGAAGCTGCGCCTGAGCGAGCCGGCGGGTACACTTCGCGTCCAAGAATACCCTGTCGTGGTGAGCGCGAACTCCATACGCCCACCGACGCAGCCCGGCTCGGAATCCCCACGCGCCCTGGGAAATGCCTCGAATGCGGCAGCCCCTGCTCGAGATCGCGTCGAATGAGGTCGCGGATGTAATCGCTGTCGTTCGTGAAACGGCCAGCCGCGATCTGGGTCTTGATCCACAGATCGTGCCAGTCGGTCAGTGTGATGGTCTTGCGTATCGTGCCCATCTGGAACCCCAGGATCGGCTGCCTGGAGTTCACGTACGCTGTCGGTATGCAGCAAGGTCCGCTGGTGTGACTTCTTCGGCGTCCACCAACTTGTAGTGCCGTTCCATCAAGATCTTCACTTCGCCGTCGATCCTCTCGAACGCGAAAAGTGCGATCACGTCTTCGTGCGTGAACTGAGCTGCCACCGGCCGGCAGACCAGCTCGGGAAACTTGGATTCGCACAGCGCCATGTCCTGTTCGATCTGTACGATGTTCAGCGCATCACGCCTGCCCTTGGCCTGCACTGGGACGACGTACTGGCAGCCCTTCGTATCCACTCCCACGTACAGTTCATCCGTCTCGACCTGTCCGATGCCGCGCACTGCCGTCCGGAGATGATTCTGCAGCGAGTAGCAGGTGATTCCCGTGAAGATGTCAATCAAACGATTGTACCGGACCTTCGCCAAGAGGGCCTGTTCATCGCCGAGTGCGTGCATCGCGACAACGCCGGGCGTGGCGTCGGGAACCTTGGTGGCTCCCATCTGTTCGTTGGGAGCCAGACAAATCGGGCGGGTCAGGACGAAGCTGTATCGCCCCGGCCCCGTCCCGCGGATGATCCACTCGCGGCCGGCGGTGGCAGTGGACTGCACGGCCTCTGGAAGAGTCCCGCGGTACCGCGCGCTGTACACGACATCACCGAGATTGCTCGGACGCGGGAGGCGTAGCCGCTCGGCGGCTGCCGTGATGTCGGATCGCTCGAAGTCGACTTGCGTCGTCCCCTTCTTGAACTTCGATACAAAGATCTCTTCGAGGATCGCAGCGTAGACGTTGGACTTGGTCATGGTGATCAACCGTCCGGGGCGCACGGATCAGCCCGGCCAACGCAGCCGCACGACCTCCTCGCGCAGGTGCTGGCGGCTCGCCGTCGCCATCCGCGTCCTGAACAGGTCGATACCCGTCAACTCGTAGCCGAGCGACCGGGCCAGTTCGCCCAGGATCCGCCCGGTCCGGATCATGACGCGCAGGTACGACGCCTGGTCACCGACTACGTACGCAAGGCTCGCGCCGGGACGCAGGCGGCTCCGGAGGCTCGCCAGATGCCGCACCATGCCGCCGAAGTACAGCCTGGTGACTCGCGCGTACTGGCGTTCGAAGCCCGACGTCTTGCCCAGTTCGATCCGGCGCTTCTCGATGCGTTGTGCGATGCGCTGAATGCCCTCGTGGTCGGCGACCAGTGCATCGTCGGCATCGGTCTTGTACACGCTCCGCGTGTTGGACCGGACGAGTTCCTGTTTCAAGCCCCGGAGATCCCGCTTGTCCCGGACGAACCCGAGAAGAACGCTCTCGAGTCGCGTCGTCCGCGTGTAGTCCTTCTCGTTCGGATATGGTGGCGATGTGATGACGGCGTCGATGGATGACGATTCCAGAAACTCCTCCGGGCGACGCGCATCCGCAAGGTGGACCGTCGCTTCGGTGCCGGCCTGTCTTCGCAACGACGCGAGGTCGGCCGCCATCACGCGCACGCGGTCCAGCCACGGACCGACGACCGCCGCGTCCTCCTGGACCCGACCGACACCGACCTCCGGGCCGAAATGCAGATTGCCGATTTCCGAGACCAGCGCCGCCGCGAGCGCGAGTCGCTCATGGTCATGGAGCGCGTCATCGCGGCGCCGCTCCAGAGCGTCGAGCAACAGCAGCGTCTTGTGCAGCGGCAGCGGGCTGATCGAGTCCTTCAGCAGGAGGCTCAGGCGATCCGGAGACAAGGTCCGGAGGCCGGCGCGTGGTGGGGCGTGGGCGTCGAACAGCGGACCGATCCGGAGGTCGTCGATTCCCTGATCTCTCAGACTATCGAGCACCCGAGCGGCGATTTCGTTCGCGTGGGAGACGAGCGCGTCGGGCTCGACACTCCAGTTCAGCTTGGTGCGGCTCGCGAACCCGGCCATCGGATTGCGCTCGATCCCGACACTGGGGATGCCGAGCTTCTTGCACTCGACCAACGTCGTTCCGGTACCGCAGAAAGGGTCCAGCACCCGCTGCGTCGGGCCGACCCCGAACCTGGCGAGGTAGTCGCGTACGAGATGCGACGGGAACGAAAGGACGAAGCGGTACCAGCCGTGAACGGCGCGGTCTTCAGGCCGCAGGCGATTCTGCTCGGGGGCGCATCCGGCGCCGGCTTGGACAGCGGGGGTGATCACGACCGCGCTCACGTCCGTCAGGTGGTGGAGTGCGTCCAGGGCATCAGCGCCCGGGACGACTCCAGCACGCCCGTCGAACACCGGCTCATCGTACCACGGCAGCCCCGGGAGCCTGGGGAGCCCGCGTCGGGGTCCTGCCCACGTGACGTGGCTGTGCTCCCGCAGCGGATCCGTGGCCTGCGCCGCCTTGCTGGGTCGTTGGCCGAGAGGGAGCGGCGCATTCTCGCCGTCCGCTTGTCCATCAGGACGATGCCGTTTACCCTACTCGGCGGTGTGCGCTCGTCGCCGGGATGCCAGAAAGACCCACGTCATGAAGAATTGCGCCGTGAACCGCGCGGAACGGAGCTAGACCATGGCCGCCACGCCCGTTCTGCCGAAGCTCGTCGGCCAGCGCGTCAAGCGGCGCGAGGATCCGCGCCTGATCCAGGGGCGCGGCACCTACGTCGACGACGTGAAGATCGCCGGCATGCAGCATCTGGCGTTCCGGCGCAGCGACATCGCGCACGGCCGGATCCGCGCCATCGACACCCGCGCCGCCGAGGCCATCGACGGTGTGGAAGCGGTGTTCACCGGCGCGCAGATTGCGGAGTTCCTGGCCCCGATGCCGATCGGCACGCCCTTTCCGTCACCCGAGCACCGGGCGGTGGCGGTCGACACGGTGCGTTTCGTCGGCGACCCGGTCGCGGTGGTGGTGGCGTCGGACCGCTACGTGGCGCGCGACGCCGCCGACGCCATCGTCGTCGACTGCGAGCCGCTGCCGGCGGTGGTCGATCCGGAACAGGCCATGACCGGCCGGTCGGCCGTGCTGCACGCCGACTTCCCGGACAATGTCGCCCTCGGCCCGCTGCCTGCCGGCACCGGCGTCGGCCGCAAGGGGGCCGTGGACGACACCGCCGTCGACGCGGCGTTCGAGGCGGCCGATGTGGTCGTCACGCAGCGCATGGCGAACCAGCGGCTCGCGCCGAACTCCATCGAGGCGCGCGGCGTGGTGGCGCACTACGAGCCGGGGCGCGAGGCGCTGACCCTCTGGTCGTCAACCCAGAATCCCCACATCCTGCGCACTTTCGTCGCGCAGATGCTCGATCTCGGGCAGGACCGCGTGCGGGCGATCGCGCCCGAGGTGGGCGGCGGCTTCGGCGCCAAGATCAACATCTACGGCGAGGAGTACGTGGCGGCGGCGCTGTCGAAGCGGCTCGGTCTGCCCATCAAGTGGATCGAGGACCGCTCCGAGGCGTTTCTCGCCACCGTGCACGGGCGCGACCTGATCGCCTACGTGGAGCTGGCGGCGGCCCGGGACGGGAAGGTGCTCGGCCTGCGGATGCGGATCATCGCCGACATCGGCGCCTACAACATGCTGCTCACCGCCGGCGTGCCGACCAACAGCATGACGATGGCCAACGCGACCTACGCCTTCCCCGCCATCCGGGCCACGCTGACCGAGGTCTTCACCAACAAGACCCCGACCGACGCGTATCGGGGCGCCGGACGGCCCGAGGCGGCCTACTTCGTCGAGCGGGCGATGGACATGCTGGCCCGCGAGCTCGACATGGACCCGGCGGAGCTGCGCCGGAAGAACTTCATCCCGCCGGATCAGTTCCCGTACAGGACCGAGATGGGGGCCGTCTACGACTCCGGCGACTACGAGAAGGCGCTCGACCACGCCCTGCGGGTCGCCGGCTGGGAGGACCTGAAGGGCGAGCGGGACCGGGCGCGGGCCGACGGCCGGCTGGTCGGGCTCGGTCTGTCGATGTACGTCGAGATCTGCGGCATGGGTCCGTCCTCCACCCTGCCCCCGGGGGGCTGGGAGCACGCCCAGGTCACCGTCGAGCGGGACGGGCGAATCAGCGCCACGACTGGCGTCTCGCCGCACGGCCAGGGCAACGAGACCACCTTCGCGCAGATGCTGGCCGACCAGTTCGGGGTGCCGCTCGACCACGTGACCGTCCACCACGGCGACACCGCGGTGGTCAAGCAGGGCATCGGCACCTTCGGCAGCCGCTCGCAGGCGGTCGGCGGGGCGGCCCTGCACGACGCGGGGACGAAGGTGAGGGCCAAGATGGCGAAGTTCGCCGCGGCGCTGCTCGAGGCCCACGAGAGCGATCTCGTCTTCGAGAACGGGACCATCGCCGTCAAGGGCGCGCCGGCGTCGGCCAAGCCGTTCGCCGAGGTCGCCGCCTACGCCTACCGCCCGGTGCGGCTGCCGGAGGGGCTGACCCCCGGACTGAGCGACGAGGCGTTCTTCGAGCCGAAGAACAACACCTATCCGTTCGGCTGCCACATCGCGCTGCTGGAGGTCGACCGGGAGACCGGCGAGCCGCGGCTGCTGAAGATGGTGGCGGTCGACGACGCCGGCCACCTCATCAATCCGCTGATCGTCGAGGGTCAGATCCACGGCGGGCTCGCGCAGGGCATCGGGCAGGCCATGATCGAGGAGGTCGCCTACGGCGCCGACGGACAGCCGCTGACCGCCTCGTTCATGGACTACGCGCTGCCGCGCGCGAGCGACTTCCCGCGCTTCGAACTCGACAGCACCGTCACGCCGACGCCGGTCAATCCGCTCGGCGCCAAGGGGGTCGGCGAGGCCGGGACCATCGGCTCGACGCCGTGCATCGTCAACGCCGCCGTGGATGCGCTGAGCGGCCACGGCGTGCGGCATCTCGACATGATGCTGCGGCCCGAGAAGCTGTGGCGCATCGTGCAGGGAGGCGGACAGTGATCCCGGCTGCATTCGACTACACCCGCGCCTCCTCGCTCGACGACGCCATCGAGAAGCTCCGGACGGCCGGCCCGGCGGGCAAGCTGCTCGCAGGCGGCCACAGCCTGGTGCCGCTGATGAAGCTGCGCCTGAGCGAGCCGGCGGTGCTGATCGACATCGCGCACATCCCCGACCTCGCCGGCGTCCGGGAGGTCGACGGCCGGATCGAGATCGGGGCCGGGACCATGCACCACGACGTGGCGACCTCGGCGTTGCTGCGCGGGCGTTGTCCCGTGCTTGCCGAGACGGCCGCGCTGATCGGCGATCAGCAGGTCCGCAACCGCGGGACCCTCGGCGGGAGCCTCGCCCACGCCGACCCGGCCGCCGACTACCCGGCGGCGATGCTGGCCCTGGACGCCGACTTCCACCTGAAGGGGCCGGGCGGCTGGCGCACGGTCGGCGCCCGCGACTTCTTCCAGGGCATGCTGACCGTCGACCTCGCGCCGGACGAGATCCTGGCCCGGGTGACGTTCACGCCGGTGCGCAGCGCGGCGTACGCCAAGCTGCACCAGCGCGCGTCGCGCTTCGCCCTCGTCGGCGTGGCGGCGGCGCTGGAGGTCCGCGACGGTGCGATTGCCGCGGCCCGCGTCGGCCTGACCGGCGCCGCCACGTCGCCGCTGCGTCTTTCGAACGTGGAGGAGACGCTGGTCGGGCAGCCCGCCGCTTCGGACGCCATCGCCGCGGCGGCATCCATCGCCGGGGACGGCATTGAGGATCTCAACGCCGACATCCACGCCAGCGCGGACTACCGCCGCGCCATGATCCGCGTCTTCACCCGGCGCGCGCTCGACGCGGCGCTGGCGCGCGTCGGCGGATGACCCCGGCTCCCGGACCACGCGCGCGGCAGGCGGTGGGACGCCGCGTGGGGTCGACTACAGGCCGGCCAGCGTGCGCAGCTTCGTCCGGCGGCTCTCGCGCAACCCGGCGCCACGGCGGCGGAGCTCCAGGCTTGCGTTGACGGCGGCAACCAGGTCGCCATCGTCGTCACCCGGCGTCTCCGCTCCGGCGATGCGCACGACGGTCACGCCCGCGACCTTTTCGATGTCGGAGACGGCCGAGAGAACGGCGTCGCCGAGATCGGCCGATACGCGATCGACGGCGAGGCGGTGGACGATCCCCGCGCGCTCCGTCGCCGGCTCGCCGCCCTCGGTTCCGGCGCGTCGTTCACCATCGCCGTCGTGCGCGACAGGGCCGCGATGTCGTTGCCGGGCGAGCTGGAGGAGGAGGCCGATCGTCGGCCGCGGCGGTCGCGCCGAGGGACCGGGATCTGAAGCGCGGGTTCAGATCCGGGACGGGCGGGATGAGGCGTGGGGGCCGCGCTGCGTCACGCCTCGGCAGGCGCCGCCATCACCTGGTCCGGGGTGATGACCTGCGCCCCGTTCAGCCTCTCGCCGGTGCTGCGTTTCAGCCACAGCGCGAAGTGCAGCCGGCGCCCCCGGCGGAACGGGAGGCGCTGCGCCTTCCGCTTCAGCTCGGCGAGCACGCCGGGGGCGTCGACGCGGTCCGACCACTTCGCCTCGCCGACGAGCAGATGACGCCCGTCGGCCGACTCGGCCACCGCATCGATCTCCGACGGGCGGCCGCTCGTGTCCCGGCCCCACCAGCGCGACGCGGGATTCCAGCGCAGCCCGTCGATTTCCAGATGCGGCGCCGAACGCCGCGCCAGCCACTCCCACACCTCCGCCACGTGGCCCGCGAGCCGGGCGCGCACCTCGGCGTGGACCGGCGCGATCAGATCGAGCTCCAGCCGGGACCGGTTGGGCGCCACGAAGCGGTACCAGAACAGCAGGAAGGGGTCGTCCAGCCGGTACAGGCTGCGGCGGGTCGAGCGGAGGCTCTCGCCGAAGGGGACCTCGCGCCGGACATAGCCGAGCTCGATGAGCCGACGCAGGGGGCGGCTGAGGTTGGTGGCCGGCTGGCCGACGCGGCCGGCGAGCTCGCTGAGCCGGTGGCATCCGGAGCCGATCAGCCCGAGCAGCGAGTTGGCCTGCACGGCACTGCGCATGTCGTCGAGCAGCAGACGCGCCGGCTCGCCGTGCAGCACGCCGTTGCGGTCGAGAACAAGCGCCGCCAGCGCCTCCGACGTCGAGTCGTGATCCGCGGCGAGCTCCCAGTTGCGCGGCAGGCCGCCCCAGACGGCGTAGGCGACGACGGCCTCCTCGGCGGCGAGCCCGAGCGCGGCGGGCAGCGCCTCCGGCGGCATCGGAGTGACGGTGACCACCTCGACCGCGCGGCCGTACAGCGGCGCGGTCTCGTTGAGCACCAGGCCCTGCATCATGCGCTGGGACGAGCCACACGCCAGCAGGCGCAGCGGCCGGTCGCCGGGGCGGTCGATGATGCGCTGGATGACGCTCGGCAGCGCCGGGGTGACGTGGACCAGATAGGGCAGCTCGTCCAGCACCAGCCAGGCGTCGGGCGGGGCGCGCAGGCGCCACGTGTCGAGAAGCGCCCCCCAGTCGCCGTACGAGGCCGCGGCGAAACCGGGCACGACACGTTCCGCCTCCACCGCGACGGCCCGCCGCTGCATGCCGGCGTCGCTGAGGTCGGCCAGACAGTAGGCGTGCTCGCGCCCCTGCAACGCCTCCTGCAGCAGCCGCGACTTGCCGCAGCGGCGCCGTCCGTAGACGACGATCAGCGAGCCCCCCGGCCGGGACAGCGCCCGTCGCAGGCGGGCCAGCTCCCGAACGCGGTCGAGGAACGGAAGCCGCACGACAAACATTATGCTTTACAGACATTATGTTTGTCCAGTCATTTCACGCAGTGACTGTCCGGTTACCCACCCGTCCCGCCGTCCTGCCGCCAGGCGGCGGAACGAGTTCGAGCTTGCTGGCGAAGAGGCGGAAAGGGGCTCCACCCACCCGTCCCGCCGTCCTGCCGCCAGGCGCCCGTTCCCCGCGTATACTGGCCGCATGCACAGCATCATCCGCGCGTTCACGCTCTCGGCCGCGTGCCTGATCGCGGCGACGGCGGCGGCCCAGACCGGCGCGGCCGGCGGCGAGTGGCGCACCTACGGCGGTGACCTCGGCCACACCCGCTACGCGCCGCTCGACCAGATCGACGCCGACAACTTCGGTGACCTCGAAGTGGCGTGGCGGTTCAGGACCGACAACCTCGGCCCGGTGCCGGAGTACCGGTTCCAGTCGACGCCGCTGGTGGTCGACGGGGTGATGTACACGACGGCCGGGTCACGGCGGGCGGTGGTGGCCCTGGACGCTGCGACCGGCGAGATGCGCTGGATGTACAGCCTCGACGAGGGGGCGCGCGGCGCCGCCGCGCCGCGGCAGTTGTCGGGTCGAGGGCTGGCGTACTGGGAGGCCGACGGGGAATCGCCGCGGGTCGTCTACGTAACCCCGGGCTACCGCCTGATCGCCCTTGATGCGGCCACGGGCCGGCCGGCGCCCGAGTTCGGGACCGACGGCATGGTCGATCTGAAGCAGGAAGCCGACCAGCCCATCGATCCGGTGACCGGCGAGATCGGCCTGCACGCGACGCCCATCGTCGCCGGCGACGTGATCATCGTCGGCGCCGCCCACCGCACCGGCGGCAACCCGCGCAGCCGCACCAACGTCAAGGGCTACGTCCGCGGCTACGACGCGCGGACCGGGGAGCGGCTGTGGATCTTCCACACCATTCCGCGGCCCGGCCAGTTCGGGCGCGAGACGTGGCTGGGCGACTCGGCGGTCTACACCGGCAACACGGGCGTCTGGGGCCAGATCTCGGTGGACGTGGATCTCGGGCTGGTCTATCTGCCCGTCGAGGCGTCCACCGGCGACTACTACGGCGGCTACCGGGCGGGCGACAACCTGTTCGCCGAAAGCCTTGTGGCGGTGGACCTCCACACCGGCGAGCGACGGTGGCACTTCCAGTTGGTGCACCACGGCATCTGGGACCACGACATTCCCTGCGCGCCGATCCTGCTGGATCTGATGATCGACGGCGAGGTGGTCAAGGCGGTGGCCCAGCCCACCAAGCAGGCGTTCCTGTACGTCTTCAATCGCGAGACCGGCGAGCCGATCTGGCCCATCGAGGAGCGGCCGGTCGAGGCGGGTGACGTCCCCGGCGAGTGGTACTCGCCCACGCAGCCTTTTCCGACGAAGCCGCCCGCCTACGACCGGCAGGGCGTCACGCTGGACGATCTGATCGACTTCACGCCGGAGCTGCGGGCCGCTGCGGTCGAGAAGGCTTCCTTCTTCAAGCTCGGGCCGATCTTCACGCCGCCGGTGGTGAGTCAGCTCGACGGACCGCTCGGCACCCTGATGGCCCCGGCCCAGGGCGGCGGCACCAACTGGCCGGGCGGCTCCTACGACCCGGAGACCCGCATTCTCTACGTCTCGTCCAACAGCTCGCTCGGCCTGCTCTCCATCGTGCCCCCGTATCCGGGGCAGTCCGACATGGCCTACATCCAGGGCAACGCCGTCGCCGGCCCGCGGACCTCCGGCGGCGCGGGGTCGAGCGCCGGCGGCGGCCGCACCGAGTTCGAGGTGCCGCCGCGACCGCGATTGACCGCCGAGCAGCGCCAGCGCGCCCGGCTCACCATCCAGGGGCTGCCGCTGCAGAAGCCGCCCTACAGCGTCATCGCCGCCATCGACATGGACCGCGGCGAGATCCTGTGGCGCATCCCGCACGGCGAGACGCCCGACAACATCCGCAACCATCCTGCTCTGCGGGGCCTCGACATCCCCCGCACCGGACAGCCGGGCAGCGTGGGCACGCTGGTGACCCGGACGCTGCTGATCGCGGGGGATCCCGGGACCCACACGCTGCCGTCGGGTGAGCGCGGTGCGATGCTGCGCGCCTACGACAAGTCGACGGGGGCCGAGGTGGCCACGGTGTTCCTGCCGGCGCAGCAATCCGGATCGCCGATGACCTACCTGCTCGACGGCGTCCAGTACCTGGTGGTCGCGGTCAGCGGCGCCGGCTATTCGGGAGAGCTGATCGCCTTCCGGCTGCCGGCGGCGTGATCGCCGTGTCCGGCGGAGGACGACATCCCGGGAGCAGCGTCGCCAGTTACATGAAAGCACATCGATTGATATGCTTTTATGCATGCGGACGACGATGGACATCAACGACGAGCTGCTGCGCGCGGTCAAGTTCCACGCGGCGCGCGAGCGGACGACGCTGAAGGCGACGGTGGAGCGGGCGTTGCGGGAGTTCCTCGCGCGCCCGGCCCGCGCCGGCGCCGACGGCCCGCCGATCCCGGTCTTTCGAGGGCGCGGCGTGCAACCCGGCGTGGACCTGACGGACAACCGGGCGCTCGAGGCGCTCATGGATGCAGAGTCCTGACGTCAACGTGCTGGTGAACGCGGCGCGCGAGGACGCGATCCACCACGACCGTTGCCGGGCGTGGCTGGTCGACGCCTTCTCGGGTGGAGGAGAAGTCGGTCTTTCCGAGCTCGTGCTGAGCGGCGTTCTGCGCGTTCTGACCCATCCGCGTGTCTTCCATCCGCCGATGTCCAGCGAGGAGGCGACGGCCTTCGTCGACGCCGTACTGGCGCAACCGGCGGCGACGGCGCTGCGGCCCGGCAGCGGACACTGGCGGATCTTCCGCGGCATGTTCACGGCGCGCCGGCTGACCGGCAACCACGTGCCGGATGCGTATCACGCGGCCCTCGCGATAGAACACGGTTGCCAGTGGGTGACCCTCGACCACGGTTTCGCGGCGTACCCGGGACTGCGGTGGCGGAACCTGCTGGAGAGTTGACGATCTCCAGCGAGTTCGGTTTCCCCGAGGCGTCGGGTCGTCGAGCGCTCACTGCTCGTCGGCGCGCTCAACCACGATCGGGGCGCCGGCCGAGGCTGCGGCGAGCGCGGTCGGGTCGCCGTCGATGGCGCCGATGACGTTGACCGGACTCGCCGGGCGGATCTCGTTCCCGCGGCTCATCGGCGTCGGTCCCCAGAAGAGGCACAGGGCGCTGCCCGGCGGCCAGTACGCCACCGCGCCCTTGTCGACGGTCGCCCGCGCGTCGCCCGCCTCGTCGGCCTCCACCGGGACAGGAAAGTAGATCTCGTCCCCCCAGATCCGGACGCTCCCGGAGATCGGCAGCGCGTCCCACACGGCGTCGGCCGTCGGCGAGTCGTTCAGCGCTGCCGTGACGGTCACGTCGCCGGCCGTGATCGCGATCTTTCTGTTCATGATGAAATCGAATCATACAAGTATCATGCAGGTGCGGGTCCGATTCGGAGAGCGTGGGATCCGCCGCAGAATCTGACGGGCGGGCATCGGCGCGCGACAACACAGTCGGTGTGCGGCGCGGACATCTTCAGCGCGCGGCGGATCTCGCGGACGGAGCGGAGGCGGGCGGGCGCCATGGCGGAGGAGACGGGGAGCGGGGCGGAGCAGCAGGGGACCGTGCCCATCCCCCTGCGCGTGGCGGACGAGGCCTGGGTCGCGACGGCGCTGCTGCATCGGGAGCAACCTGACCGCGAGGACTTCACGGTGCAGGAAATCGTCCGGCGCGCCGAACGCGCCGCCCGCAGGCCGCTCCGCCCCGGCGTCAGGATGCACGTCTCGTATCACGCCGTCGCCAACAAGAAGCCGAATCCGGGCAGTCACTGTCTGCTGTTCGCGACCGCGCGGGGTCGCCGGCGTCTGTTCCGACCCGGAGACCCGTGTCATCCGGACCGCCGGGGGCGGCGGGTTCCGCAGGCGGATCGGCTCCCGCCGATCCATCGCCCGCTCGTCGCCTGGTACCACGCCGAGTACGTGGGAGCGGACTCCGAGCGGCGAGCGGAGGATCCCATTCTGGCCCTGCGCGGTCTCGGCCGGGCCATCTGGGCGGACGAAGAGGCCGACGCCTACGTCCGGCGGCTCAGGGAGGGCTGGTCGTGAGCCGCGTGTTCTGGGACACGAACCTGTTCATCTATCTGATGGAGGCGCGGGACGAGCGCACCGAAGCGGTGGCGGTCCTGCGGCGGCGGATGATCGAACGGGGTGACGAGCTGCTGACCTCGGCGCTCACGCTCGGGGAACTGCTCGTCAAGCCGGTCGAAGCGGGTGACGACGAGCTGCGGGACCGCTACCTGCAGATGCTGGAAGCGGGCGCCACGGTGCTGCCGTTCGACGCCCGCGTTGCGCCCCGCTTCGCGGCGATCCGCCGGGACCGGTCGATACTGCCGCCGGACGCGATCCAACTGGCCTGTGCGGCGACGGCCGGGACCGACCTGTTCATCACCAACGACGACCGGCTGAGCCGCAAGAACGTGCCCGGTATCGGGTTCATCCAGTCCCTGCCGCGGGCCTTCCTCTGAGCAGGCGCGTATGATGAACCCTCATGCGTCGTTCTGCGCTCGCGGGCGGCGTGCGGGCCCGGGATGCATCGACCGGCTTGATGTGAGACGATGACCGGATGCGCACCACCGTGAAGACGGTCGCCGCCGTCCTGCTCTTCGCCGCCGCTGCGCCGCTCGGCGCCGCGGACTGGCCGGAGTGGCGCGGGGCCGGAAGGCTGGGGATCTGGACCGAGACCGGCATCCTGAAGACGTTCCCCGAGGGCGGACTGACCGCCGCATGGCGCACGCCGATCCACGGCGGCTACGCCGGGCCCGCGGTGGCCGACGGGCGCGTCTTCGTCACCGATGCGCGGCGTCCCGATCCGAACAGCACCGCGGCCGTCGAACGCATCCTGGCGCTGGACGAGGCGACCGGGGCGGTGCTGTGGACGCACGAGTGGGAGACCAACTACGCGGGGCTGCAGCTCGCCTACGCCATCGGGCCGCGGGCCACGCCGACGGTCGACGGCGACCGCGTCTATGCCCTCGGCGCGATGGGCAACCTGCTGGCCCTCGACGTCGCCGACGGCCGGATCCTGTGGGAGAGGGACTACGTCCGCGACTTCTACGCATCGGTGCCGTCGTGGGGCATCAGCGGCGCGCCGCTGGTCGACGGCGATCTGCTCATCTGTCTGGTGGGCGGCGAGCCCGACGCCAAGGTCATCGCCTTCGACAAGCACACCGGCGAGGTGCGCTGGCAGGCGCTGTCGTCGGACTGGGAGCCGGGCTACTCGGCGCCCTTCCTGATCGAGGCGGCCGGCGCGCCACAGCTCATCATCTGGCATCCGCGGGCGATCAGCGCGCTCGACCCGGAGACGGGCGCCGTCCACTGGGAGGTGCCGCACATCGTCGACATGGGGATGAGCGTGCCGACGCCGGTGCATGCCGATCCGTACCTGTTCGTCACCTCGCAGTGGGGCGGCGCACGCATGCTGCGGCTGGCCGAGAGCCATCCCGACGCCACCCTGATCTGGCAGGGGGTCGGCGAGAGCGATCCCGAGCACGGCCGCGATCTGAACACGCTGGACTCGGTGATCAGCACGCCGGTGATCCAGGGCGATTACGTGTACGGCGTCGACGGCGAGGGCGTCCTGCGCTGTCTGGAGCTGCGCACCGGCAGGCGGGTCTGGGACACCGAGGAACTGATCCGCGACCCGGCGCGCTGGGCGACGGCCTTCTTCGTGCGTCACGGCGACCGCTACTTCATCAACACCGACGGCGGCGATCTGGTGATCGCGCGGTTCTCGCCGGCGGGGTACGAGGAGATCGACCGCACGCGCCTGATCGCGCCGACCAGCCCCTACGTGCGGCGGCGCGCACAGGGGCCGTACGTCAACTGGTCGCATCCTGCGTATGCGAACCGACACGTCATCGCACGCAACGATGAAGAGATCGCACGCTTCTCGCTCGCTGCGACGCCGTAGCGGGTCGGCGCCGGGCGGCCTGCCGGCCGGGCCGGACCTGCTCCCCGCGGGGACCGCGGCGGCGGTCTGTGCGGCGGCGGCGGTCGCCTGCGCAGCGGTGACGGCGCCGCTGTGGTGGCCGGCAGCCGTGCCGGCCGTGACGCTGGCGGCGGGACAGGGAAACGGGTCGGCCCGGCTCGTCGCGGTCGTCGCCGACCTGCACATGGGCCCGGGTCGTGACGCGGCCGGGGACTGGCGCGTCGAGGAGGACTTCCGCTGGGGGGACGAGCTGGCGCTCTTTCTGGAGGCGCTCGACACCGAAGGCGGCGGCGCGACAGACCTCGTCCTGAACGGCGACACCTTCGAGCTCGACCGGCTCCCGAATTCCTCCTGCGGCGCCGGCGATTCCGCGCTCGGATGCACGGAGGCCGAGGCGCTCGAAGGACTCGAGCGCGTGCTGGCCGCACACGCGGGCGCCATCGACGACCTGGCCGCGTTCGCCGGCTCGGGAGCCAACCGGGTCTTCCTCGTGCCGGGCGAGCACGACGCCGCGCTCCTCTTTCCGGCTGTGGCCCGGCGGGTGGAGCGCGCGCTCGGCGCCCCCGCCGGCCGCGTCGCGGTCGCGGCTTCCGGAGCGTGGCGTTCGGGGGACGGTCAGGTGTACGCGGAGCACGGCCACCAGATCGGCGGGCGCGCGGATCGCTTCGAGACCTGGCCGGAACCGTTCGTCGAGCGCGACGGTCGGCGACATCTGGAGCGGCCCGCGAGGGCGCGTCGCGTCGATGCGTTCTTCGACGAGCACGAGGCGCGGTATCCGGTCATCGACAATTTCGCGGACGAGAGCGCCGGGCTGACCCACGGGCTTGCCGCCGAAGGGACGACAGACCTCGGCGCGACCGCACCCGACCTGCTCCGCTACGTTCTCTTCCGCATGCCGTGGCAGCAGTTCCGCGTGGACCTCGACGCCGGCGACGTGCAGCCCCCGGCGTGGGACCTGGACGCGGTGCGGGCGCAGGGACCGGCTTTCCTGGTCGACGCGCTGCCTGACGACGACCGCTTCAAGCCGCTGGCGCGGCGTGCGCACGAGGCCGGACGCCTGGCGGCGCTGATGGAAGGTCTCGACGACGACGAGCTGGTCGCGCTCTGCGACTACCGGGCGGCGTCACGCCGCGCGCGCCGCCGCTTCGAGCGCGTGCTCACGCAGTTCGATCCGCAGGGGCCGCCGGTGCGCGAATGCCCGCGCCGGCCCGACAGCCGCGGCGGCCTGTTCGACTATTTCTGGCGGACGCGCGATCGGGTCTACGGGGGGCGGCTGGCGGACGCGCAGGCCGCCGCCCCGGACGGCGCGCGGCCCATCGCCGTGTTCGTGCACAACCACACGCATCTGGTCGACTGGCGGCAGAGCGTTCTGGAGCTGACCCGGCTGGGCCGCACCGTCATCGTGGACGGCTTTTCGCCGGTGCGCAACGCGCTCTCTCCGGTCGTCATCAACGGCGGTCCGTGGCAGCGGACCATCACCCCCGTGCAGTTCGGACGGCTGCGCGGCGAGCACGGTCTCTCCGACGCCGAGCTGCTCCGCGCCCTGCGGCCCGAACACCTCGCGCCCTGCCACGGCTTCGTGCAGGTCGATCCCTACGCCGACACGCCGGCGCTGCCGGCCATCCGCTACTGGCGGCAGGCCGAGAGCGGTGAATGGGAGATGGCGTCCCGCTGCGGCCGGCAGCCGGCGCTGTAGTCCGGACCCGACCGCACCGGTTCTGGATGTCGCCGTGGCGGCAGCCCGCATCCCCGTCCGAATGTACAACCCACATTGCAAGCGCCTCGACCGACCGGGCGCCGCCGTTGGTCCGGGCACACCGCGCGCTCACGCCCAGTCGCACCAGGCCCGGACGTCGACGCCGTTGCGGACGTGGCTCTCGTCGCCGCCGTGGACGAGGGTGGCGGGGGCGTTCTCTCCCGTCAGCGAGCGCCAGTGGCCGATCCCCTTGAAGAAGTCGCCGGCGACGGTCTGGCCGGACTTCATCTCCACGGCGTGCGGGCCGTCCGGCGTGTCGACGATCAGGTCGACCTCGTTGCCCCGCTGGTCGCGCCAGTGGTACAGGTCGGGCGGCTCTCCGGCGTTGCAGCCGACCTTCAGCGCCTCGGCGATCATCAGGTTCTCGAAGACGGCCCCGCGCGCGGCGTGGCTCGCGAGCTGCTCGGCGTCGCGGATGCGCAGCAGCCAGCACAGCAGCCCGGTGTCGACGAAGTAGAGCCTGGCCCGTCTCGTCAGCCGCCGGTTGAAGCGCCGGTGGTACGGTTGCAGGCAGAAGGTCACGAAGCTCGCCTCGAGCACCGACAACCAGCGGCGGGCCGTGTCGTGGCTGACGCCGCCGTCGTTGCCGAGGCTCGACAGGTTCAGCAGCCCGCCGGCCCGGCCCGCGCAGAGCCGGACGAAGCGCCCGAACGCCTCCAGATCGCCGACCTGCGTCAGGTTGCGCACGTCGCGCTCGACATAGGTCTGGAAGTACTGCGCCAGCCACTCCCCCGGATCAAGCCCGATATCGTGGATGCGCGGGTAGAAGCCGCGCACGGCATGTTCCGTCCAGGCGCCGTCGGGCGCGGGGCGGCGCGGACCGCCGGCCAGCAGGTCCGCGATTCGCGGCGCCTCCCGGCGCGTCAGCTCCCCCAGCGAGAAGGGCAACAGGCAGGTCAGCCGCACCCGCCCCGCCAGTGACTGCGAGATCTGCTGCATCAGCAGGAAGTTCCGGGACCCCGACAGCAGGAAGCGGCCGGGCGCCGGATCCGCATCGACGATCGTCTGGATGTAGGAGAACAGATCCGGCGCCCGCTGCGCCTCGTCCAGGATCACCGGCCCGTCGAATCGGCCCAGGAAACCGCGGGGATCCTCCAGGGCGAACGTGCGCTCGTCCGGGGATTCCAGCGAGACGTAGCGATGGCTCGGAAAGGCCCCGCGCAGCAGGGTGGTCTTGCCGGACTGCCGGGGGCCGTTCACCGAGACGACCGGGTACTGCGACGCCGCGCGCCGCACGATCGAGGTGAGATGACGCGGAACCACGGCGCAGTGTACATATCGACGATTTGATCTTCAAATTCACACGCCTTCTCGATGTGGATTCCGGGGCCGGCGCTCGTGGCGCCGGCTCGCCGGGCGCGGCGCCTCCGAGACACGCGGTGCAGTGACAGCGCCGCCGGTTCGAACTGCGGGGCCGGAGCCGGGCAGGCACCGGACCGCGGGGCGGGCGCGGCGTTTACGCCAGCCGCGCCAGGATGTCGTCCGCCGTACGGCAGGCCATCGCCAGCATGGTGAGCGTCGGGTTCTGGGTGCCGACGCTCGGCATCGAGCCGCAGCCGGCCAGATACAGGTTGGGGTGGTCCCACGTCCGCTGCTCCGGGTTCACCACGGAGCTGGCGGCGGCGTTGCCCATGACATGCGTGCCGCACATGTGGCCGGCGCCGCGATAGTTGTAGTCCTGGCCGTCGTGACGGAACGCGGCGGGGTCGTCGGCGCGGGTCGTCGTGTGATCCGTCGCGCCGAGCAGGTCCATGATCCGCGCCGCGGCGGCGCGCGCCGCCGCGAAGCCGGCCTGCACGTAGTCCGAGACCCGGTAGCCGATCCGCGGTCGCGGGATTCCGAGGTTGTCCGTCCAGGTGTCGGAGAGCTCGACGCGGTTGGAGGGGTCCGCCTCCTGCTCGACCAGGAAGGCGAGCCGGAACTGGCGCGTCAGGAGGCTGTTGACCGCCGCGATGTACTCGCGATGCGCGAGGATGCGCCGCTCCGGGTTGACACCGCTGTCGTTGCGGCCGTAGACGAAGTCGGCGCCGGTCAGGTAGGGATCGCCGATCGGCCAGGTCCAGCCGCCGTTGCCGATCTCGATGCGCCAGGCGGCCCGGCGGCGCCGGAACGGGCCGTCCCGCAGCGATTCGACGCCGGAGGTCGACTGCGGGCCCCGGTAGCCGTAGAAGGGAGTCTCGGGCGGCATCAGGCCCCAGGCGAGGTAGACCAGGTGATCCATCAGGTGCCGTCCCACCAGGCCGGAGGAGTTGGCGACGCGCCGGCCGGTGACGCGCTCGGTGTTGAGCAGGATGCGCGCATTCTCCATGGCGTGCGCAGCCAGCACGTAGACGTCGCCCCTGGCGATCCCCTCGCCGGTGCGGCCGGTGGCGGCCGGGACCGAGACGTCGTCGTAGGTCAGGTAGTGGATGCCGGTCACGGCGCCGCCCTCGTCGACGTGGACCGCGTCGGCCACCGTCTGCGCCCGCAGATCGACGCGCCCCGTGTCGAGCGCCGAGCGCAGCGTCGCGCGCGGGTCGTACTTCGCCCGCACCGGACAGATCGGCACGCAGCTCGTGCTGCCGAGACAGGGGCTGCGGCCCAGGAACGGCCCCGCGTTGCGGCCGGCCGGCGTCGACGTGGCGCGCGCCGCCGCCGGCGCGTCGTCGGCGATCATCGCGCCGTCCACCCGCGCCCGGAACAGCCGGTCCCCGTGGGACGGCGCGATCGGCCCCTGCGGGTAGTCGTAGCCGGGGCCGTACCGGATGCCGTTGACCTCCTCCTGCTCGGCCCGGTCGCCGGCGACGCCGATCAGTGCCTCCGCCTGCCGGTAGTACGGCTCCAGGTCGTCGTAGCCGAGCGGCCAGTCGAGTCCGTGTCCGTAGGTGGCGCGCAGGGTGAAGTCCGCGCCGTCCATGCGGATTGCGGTCCCCATCCAGTGGTTCCCCGTCCCGCCGGCGAGGCGTTCCGACGTGCTGCCGAACGGCAGCGATCCGGGCGCGTACTCCAGGTACGACCGGGCGGGGTCGTTCCAGGCGAAGGCCAGCGCGGCGGTGGTCGGTCGTGGCGCGTTGGTGCGGCCGGGGTCGAGAACGCCGGCATCGGGCGGGTACGGCGCTTCCGGCGCCTTGAACGTGCTGAGCAGGTAACGTTCCAGGTGGTCGCCGTGCCGCGAGTCCAGCCCCGGACCCGCTTCGAGAACCAGCACCCGACGGCCGGCGCGGGCAAGGAGCCACGCCAGGTTGGCCCCGGCGAAGCCGGAGCCAACGATGACCACGTCGTAGCGTTGCTGTGGTGTTCCGCTCATCGCATGGAAGTCGCGCGGCGCGCGGGCCGCGCATGTCTCAGGGCAGGCCCCGCAGCGCGGGCGCTACGCCCCGTTCAGGAACCGCGCCAGACTCGGCGGCGGCTCCGACCACGCCCCCGGCGCGGCGGCGACGCCCGCCGGGCTCGTCTGTGCGAAGCGCCAGATCCAGGCGTTCCGGTAGGCGTGAACGGAGACGACCATGTCGATCCGGTGCGCGGGATCGAGGACTGCGGCCGAGCCCGGCATGCGGGCCGTCTCCATGCCGCCGTACCAGACGCCGTAGAGCCACATCAGCATCGTCAGCCGCGCCATCGAACCCGCGCCGTCCGGTCGCGGGCGCCCTTCCTGCTCCAGGAGGCGCCGGGCGACGTCGGGCGCCGCGGCGCCACCGGCGGTGGCCTGCCCGAACTCCTCGAGCAGCGCCGTGAGGGCATCGGGGGCGGCCTCGTCGCACAACGCGTGGAACGTGTCGGCGAGCGATGCTGCACCCGGCCGCGGCGCCGGCTCCAATGCGGCGGCCTCGACCCCCAGCAGTGCGGACGACAGTCGCAGGTAGTCGGACGGCGCCGTCGACGCGCCCGACTGCTCCGCCCGGGACCAGACCGGGATACCGCCCGCGAGCAGCAGCGAGCCGGCAGCACCGGCGCCCTTGATGACCGAGCGTCGCGTGAGAGACATGTAACCGTACGAGCCTATCACCGGATGGCATCCCTGGAAGGACTTCAACCGCGTCAACCGCGACCGCAACCACGTCGGCAGGAATGCCGTCCGGAGCTGTGCTCCCGCGCTGCTGCGGATCGTCGTTCCCGCGGCGGGGGGCGCCGCGGCGCAGTCGGCCGTTGACACGTCCGCCGGCAGCGACATAGCATGCGGGATTCGGGAACCAGCGGGTGGAGTGTGCCGTCGTGACGAAGACCAGTGCGGCGTTGCTCGTGTGGTTGATGGCGGTTGCGATTGCCGGTGCGGCTGTCGGGACGCTGGTCGCGCAGGAGCCGGCCGGACCGGTCGCGGTCGGCCGGGCGCCGGGGGGCGAAGTCGCCGCTGCGCCTTCCGTCGGAGAGCCGGCGGAGACGGTCGCCGCCGTCAACGCCCATCGCACGCTGCTCGACCGCTACTGCGTCACGTGCCACAACGAGCGGATGGTCAACGGCCGGGACCGCGCCGCCTCGCCGCTCGTCGGTCAGCTCCGCGCCGTCGGGCTCACCCTCGACACGCTGGACCTCGCCGAGGTGGGCGGTCACGCGGACCGCTGGGAGAAGGTGGTCCGCAAGCTGCGCGGCGGGGTGATGCCGCCGGCGGGCCGGCCGCGGCCCCCGGCGGACGCGCTCGAGGCGTTCGTGTCCTGGCTCGAGGGCGAGCTCGACCGCGCCTGGGCCGAGACCCGCGATCCCGGCCGCACGGCCACCTTCCACCGGCTGAACCGCACGGAATACACCAACGCCATCCGCGATCTGCTGGCGGTGGAGATCGACGCGGACGCGTTCCTGCCAGCCGACGACGCGAGCTTCGGCTTCGACAACATCGGTGGCCTCCTGCGGATGTCCCAGTCGCTGATGGAGCGCTATCTCGCGGCGGCGCGCACCATCAGCCGCCTGGCCGTCGGCAGCCCGCCGCCCGCGATGTCGGCCGACACCTACGAGGCGGCGCAGGATCTGCCGCAGCACGGCCGCGTCGAGGCGCTGCCGTTCGGGACGCGCGGCGGTCTGCACATCGAGCACCTGTTCCCGCGGGACGCCGACTACGACGTGCGGATCGAGCTGACCGGTACGCGGGGCCTGCGCGAGAACCACGACCTGGAGGTGACGCTCGACGGCGAGCCGGTGAAGCTGGTCACCCTGGGTCCGCAGCGCGACGGCGCGCCGAACAGCATGTACGCGCAGGCGTCCACCGTGGACTTCCGGATGTCGGTCGCCGCCGGGCCGCGCGAGGTGGGGGTGACCTTCTTCAAGAAGCCGTCCGCCCTGGTCGAGCAGGTCCGCGAGCCGTTCCCGAACCCGCGCGTGGCCGGGAACCCCGGCGGCCTGGCCGGGCGGCAGCCGTTCGTGCGCAGCGTGACGATTACCGGCCCCCACGGCGGCTCCGGCGTGACGGAGACTCCCTCGCGCGAGCGGATCTTCACCTGCCGCCCGGCGGACACCGCCGCCGAGACGTCGTGCGCCCACCAGATCCTGGCGGGACTGGCCCGGCGCGCCTACCGGCGGCCGGTCACGGCCGGCGAGATGCAGGTGCTGCTCGACTTCCACGCGCAGGGCCGTCGCGGCGGGAGCTTCGAGGACGGCATCGAGCTGGCCATCCGGCGCCTGCTCGTGAGCCCCGAGTTCCTGTACCGCATCGAGTCGGACCCGGACGACGCGGCGCCGGGCGAGCCGTACCGGGTTCCCGACCTGGAGCTCGCCTCGCGGCTGTCCTTCTTCCTGTGGAGCAGCATCCCGGACGACGAGCTGCTCGACGCCGCCGAGGAAGGACGGCTGCGCGACCCCGACGAGCTGGAGCGGCAGGTGCGGCGGATGGTGGCCGACCCGCGCTCGGAGACGCTGACCACCAACTTCGCCGCGCAGTGGCTGCAGCTCCGCAACCTGGAGACGACGGTCCGGCCGGGCGATCCGTTCTCGGTGGCCTTCGACGAGTCGCTGCGCCGGAGCATGCTGCGCGAGACCGAGCTCTTCGTCGACCGCATCGTGCGGGACGACCGCGGCATGGTCGAGCTGCTGACCGCCGACTACACGTTCCTCAACGAGCGGCTCGCCGAGCACTACGGGATCCCGGGTGTGACCGGCAGCCACTTCCGGCGCGTCGATCTTCCCGCCGACGGCAGGCGGCGCGGCATCCTGGGGCACGGCAGCATCCTGACCCTGACCTCGCACGCCATCCGCACGTCGCCGGTCCTGCGCGGCAAGTGGATCCTGGACAACCTGCTGGGGACGCCGCCGCCGGACCCGCCGCCGAACATCCCGGCGCTGAACGACCGGAAGACCCAGGCGAAGCGGCCCACCCTGCGCGCGCGCATGGAGGCGCACCGCAGCAACCCGGCCTGCTCGGCCTGCCACTCGATGATCGACCCGACGGGGTTCGCGCTGGAGAACTTCGACGCCATCGGCCGCTGGCGCGAGGTCGACGGGTCGTTCAACGTGATCGATCCGTCCGGCGTGCTGCCCGACGGCCGCGTCTTCGCCGACGTGGCGGAGATGCGCGCGGCGCTGGCCGACAACGCCGGGCAGTTCGTGACCACCGTGACCGAGAAGCTGATGACCTACGCCCTCGGCCGCGGGCTCGACGCCCACGACATGCCGACGCTGCGCCGCATCGTGCGCGCGGCGGCGGCGGACGACTACCGGTTCCAGACCGTCATTCTCGGCATCGTCAAGAGTGACCCGTTCCTGATGAGGAGAGCGCAGTCATGATCGTCACCCAGAAGTCGCTGTCTCGCCGGACCGTGCTGCGTGGCCTCGGCGCCACCGTCGCCCTGCCGCTGCTCGACGCCATGGTGCCGGCGCTCTCGGCTGCCGCCCGGTCGGTGACGGCGCCCGTGCCGCGTCTCGCGTTCTTCTACGTGCCGAACGGGATGCTGCCGCGCAACTTCCATCCGCAGGGGAACGGCGGATCCGACTTCGAGCTGACCCCGGTGCTGAGTCCGCTCGCACCCTACCGCGATCGCATGACGGTGGTGACCGGACTGAGCAACTCCGGCGTCGTGAGCCCCAACGAGGGGGGCGGCGTCCACACCCGGGCGCACGGCGGCTGGCTCAACGGCATCCTCCCGAAGCGCACCGAGGGCGCCGACATCCGCGCCGGCAAGACCATCGACCAGTACGCCGCCGACAGGCTGGGCGCCGACACGGCGCTGCGCTCGCTGGAGCTGACCACCGAGTCGAACTACCAGGTCGGCAACTGCGAGAACGGCTACAGTTGCGCCTACCGCAACTCCACCTCGTGGCTCACGCCGACCACGCCGCTGCCCCACGAGCGCGACCCGCGCGTCGTCTTCCAGCGGCTGTTCGGCGACGGCGGCAGCGTCGAGGCGCGGCTTGCGCAGATGCGGACCGACCGCAGCATCCTCGACTCGGTGACCGACAGCATCCACCGCCTCGGGAAGCGCGTGGGCGCCGGGGACCGGGCCACCGTCGACGAGTACCTGCAGTCGATCCGCGCCATCGAGCGTCGCATCCAGCGCACCGAAGAGACCAACAACTCGACGCCGCTGCCCGCCGTCGACCAGCCGGCCGGCGTCCCCGACGACTACGAGGAGCACGTCGGGCTGCTGCAGGACATGCTGGTGCTGGCCTTCCAGGCCGACATCACCCGCGTGAGCTGCATGCAGATGGCCCGCGAGACCAGCGGCCGGACCTACCCGAACATCGGCGTCCCCGAGGCGCACCACACGGTGTCGCACCACCAGCAGGACCCGCACAACATCGCGCAGTACACCAAGATCAGCCAGTACCAGATGAACCTGTTCACGAAGCTGGTCGACAAGATGCGCGACACGCCGGACGGCGACGGCACGCTGCTCGACCACGCCATCCTGCTGCAGGGGGCCGGCATGGGCGACGGCGACCAGCACACGCCGTACAACCTGCCCATCACCCTGATGGGCGGCGGCTGCGGCCAGCTCGCCGGCAACCGGCACCTCGTCTACGAGATGCACACCCCGTTCATGAACCTCGGCCTGACCCTGCTCGAGAAGGTCGGCGTGAAGGTCGATCGGATCTCCGACAGCACCGGCCCGCTGACGGGGGTGTAGGCGGGCGAGGTCGGAACAGCCTCTCGGGTCGTGCGCCCCGCGGATGTGGGCGTACGACCCGACCGGAAGGAGGATCGTGCTTCCGGTTCGCAGGCCGTGGCTGCGCAGGCGGCTCAACCGTGCGCGGCCGGCGGGCCGGATTCGGACGTGAGCCTGCGGACGTACGCGCCCAGCTTCTCGTTCTCGTAGGTCACGGAGTTGAGGAACAGGCTTTCGAGCAGGTACGTCTCGCGGTCCGAATCCACCATCTGATCGATGATGTGGCGGATTTCGCGCATCGTGTCTTCGAAGCTGTAGTCGAGCCCGTGGCGGGAGTGGAGCTCGCGGTAGAGGATTTCCAGGACCGCCAGCAGGTCGCCGTCGAGAGCGATCTCGGTCCCCGAGGTGGTCTTGATCGTGCGCATGGTCATTCCCCAAAGCTGCCGACGGCGCCTGCCTCGTCGGCGTGCAGCTCGATGAAATTGTGCGCGCCCGTCATGGTCAGCATCGTCTCGACGCGCTTCTGCACGCCGGCGAGCCTGATCGCACCGCCGAGCTTGTCGGTCTGGCGGTACAGATCCATCAGGCAGCCGATCGTCGCACTGTCGACGTACACGACCCGGGACAGGTCGATGATCACCCGCTTCTCGCCGGCCGCGAGCAGCTTCGTCACCGAATCCGCGAAGGTGGAGAGGAGCTGGTAGGTCAGCTTGGATTCGCCGACCCGGACGACGACCGCCCTGCCGACACGATCGGTTGATATGTTCATTCCCGTGCTCCGCTCATCGGATGACCGCGGCGCCTCCCGCGCGCTCCCGGGAGCCTGCGCGCCGCGCCTCTTCGATTCGGAGAACCTGCCGCGCCAATTCGTGGCGTCCCCGGTTGATGCGTGACTTCACCGTGCCATCGGGAAGATCGAGCTGCCTTGCGATTTCCTGATAGGACAACTCCTGCAGGTCGCGCATGGCGACCGCCGTCCGGAGTGTCTCCGGGAGCGCCGCGAGCGCGTCTCGCAGGAGTGCCCGCCGATCGAAACGATCGAGCCGTGCGAACGCGTCGACACCACCCGCGACCGGCGTGAGCTCGCTGGCGTCCACACGCCGATCCACGACCTCGCGTTCCTTCCGCACGCGTCGGTAGTGGTCGATGCACAGATTGCGGCTGACACTGATGATCCACGTGGTGAAGTTCGCCCGACGGTCGAACGTGTGCAGCGCCTTGAAGACCTTGAGAAAAATGTCCTGGGTCAGATCCTCGGCCTCGTCGTGCCGGCCGACGAAGGTGTAGGCAACGTTGAACACCTTCCGGCGGTAGCGGCTGACGATGGCGTTCCATGCCGACTGGTCTCCCTGCAGACAGGCCTCGATGAGGGCGTCCGTGGAGTCGGCGGGGTCGCGCGACTGGTCGGGCACAAGGCGCTAGTTTCGCGCGCCCGTCCGGGTGCGGTCAAATGGGACAGGGGGACGAACGTTCGACAGGTCGGCCGGCCCCCGCGTACAATGCGCCGCACTCCAGCTTCCGCACGTCTCCCCCATGACCGGATTCACGTTCTCGTCGAGCGGCGCGACCTGCGACGGCATCGATCCGGCGGCCGTGGCGGCCGCCGAAGGAACGCCACTGTATGTGTACAGCGCCGCTCTCATCGTCGATCGCTATCGGGCGCTGGACGCGGCGCTCGGTGCATATCCTCACCGGGTGCACTACGCGCTGAAGGCCAATTCGACCCTCGGGCTCGTACGCCTGCTGCGGTCGGCGGGCAGTGCTGTCGACGCCAACTCCGGCGGGGAAATCGCGGTGGCGTTGCGGGCCGGCGTCGATCCCGGTGACATCGTCTTCACCGGCGTCGGCAAGTCCCCGGAGGAGCTCGAGGAGGCGGTGCGGCTCGGCGTCGGCGTGATCAATGCGGAGTCGGCTGGCGAGCTCGAGCGCATCGATCGGATCGCGACGGCGCGACGCGTTCGGGCGCGAGTGGCATTACGGATCAATCCGGGTATCGAGGCTGACAGTCATCCCGGCATCGTGACCGGCGCTCCCGAACACAAGTTCGGCGTGCCGATCGAGTACGCCGGCGCCGTCTGCCGGGACGCCGCCGGGCGGAGCGGTCTCGATCTGGTCGGGGTTCATGCGCATGTCGGCTCCCAGTTGACGACCCTCGATGCGGTGGCCAGGACCGCCTCGACGATCGCGCGGTTCGCGCAGGAGCTGCAGGCGGGCGGCGTTGCACTGGAGCACGTCGATCTCGGCGGGGGGCTGGGAATCTCCTACGATGGGAATCCGGTGCTGGCGGTCACCGACTATTCCCGGGTGCTCGTCGATGCAGTGGCGCCGACCGGCCTGACCCTGCTCGTCGAGCCCGGCCGCTGGATCGTGGGCCCCGCCGGCGCGCTGGTCGCTGCGGTGGTGGACGTCAAGCCGCAGCGCAACGGTCGCTGGTTCGTGGTACTCGACGCCGGGATGAGCGAGTTGATGCGGCCCGCGCTGTACGGCGCGAAGCACCGTCTCGAGCGGTTGACCGCGCGATCGGGACCGGATGCGACGTGTGACGTGGTGGGGCCGATCTGCGAGACGACCGACGTGATCCGGCTGGGACAGTCGATGCCGTTGCCGGAGGTCGGGGACCTGTTGCTGGTGCGCGACACCGGCGCCTACGGGTCGGCCATGGCGTCCAACTACAATCGCCGCGCCATGCCGGCCGAGGCGCTCGTCGAGGGTGGAGCCTGGCGGATGATTCGTCGCCGGCAGACGGTCGACGACCTGCTGGCTTGCGAGTCGTGAGCGGACGCCGCGGGGTGTAGAGTGGCGAAGCGAGGTGTGTGCGATGCTGGTGGCCGTTGAAGGGCTCGATCAGAGCGGTAAGGCGACGCAGGCGCAGCACCTGCGGGATCGGCTGCGGGCGTCCGGATACAAGTCCCGGGTCGTCTCGTTCCCCGACTACGGCACCTTCCTCGGCGAGGAGATCGCCCGCGCGTTGCAGGGCGAGCGCGACTACGGGCCCGAGGCCATGCAGTTGCTGCACGTCGCGAACCGCTTCGAGCGCCGAGCGGACATCGAACGCTGGCATGCCGCCGGTCTGATCGTCCTCTTCGACCGCTACGTGGCGTCGGGTATCGCCTACGGGGAGGCTCAGGGGCTCGACCCCGACTGGCTGGCGACGATCCAGGTGTCGCTGCCTCAACCGGAACTGACGCTCCTGCTCGACATCGCGCCCGAGACGGCCGCCGCCCGCAAGACGGCCGGCCGCGACCGGTACGAACGCGACCTCGCGCTGCTCACGCGGGTTCGGGAGAGCTATCTGCGGCAGGCGGAACAGCCGGACTGGGTGCGCATCGACGCCGAGCAGCCGCCGGACGTCGTGGAGGCGGAGATGGCGGCCGCGATCGAGCCGCGACTGCCAGAGCCACGCTGACCGCGCACACGTCGCGTGCGCCGGCGTTCCGCAGCACCGCCGCGCACGCCTCCACGGTCGCGCCGGTCGTGATCACGTCGTCCACGAGCACGACGGAACGGCCCCGGATCGCTTGGCTTCCGCGACGCCAGCCCGCCAACGCGAATGCGTTCCCGAGTGCGCTCAGGCGACCGGCTCGCGGCAGCGCGACCTGCCTGCCGGTGTGACGCCTGCGCCGGAGCGCAGGCACGACCGGGACGCCGAGGTGTACCGCGAGGTCATGTGCCTGATTGAAACCCCGCCGCCACCGCCGCAGCGCGTGCAGCGGAACCGGCACCGCGACGTCGGCGTCTCGCAGCCACTCGCCGGCGGCGCTCTGCACGAGTCTCGCAAGCGGCCGCGCGAGCGACCGTCGTCCTTCGTACTTGAACGCGTGGATGAGCTTGCGCAGCGTGCCGGTGTGCATACCGGCCGCCCGACGAGCCGTCAAGGGGCCGCCTGTCCTCTGGCAGTCACCGCACAGCAGGCGTTCGGCGACGCTGGTTGCGGCTCCCGCCCCACAGCGTTCGCAGACGGGCGCCTCGATACGGAGTACCAGGCGCCAGCAATCCGGACAGACGATTCCCCGCGTGGGGGTTTCCAGCGGGTCGTCGCAGACAACGCAGCGCGGTGCCCAGACGACGGCCAGGATTGCATCGAGCGCGCTGACGAGGGAGGAGGGCGCCATCCGGATCGGATTCGGGCGAACCCGCTACATCCCGGTCGGTCGGACGTCCGCACCGGCGGTGGGAATCTCGATGCGGGTCGCGCTGCCCCAGAGGCGCTCCAGGTCGTAGAGCTCCCGGGTGTCGTGCGTGAAGATATGGACGATGACGTCGAAGCAGTCCATCAGCACCCACTGTGCGTGGGCATACCCTTCGATGTGCGTGGGCCGCGCATCGATCTCGCGGAGTCGTTCCTCGACCGCGTCGGCCATGGCCTGCACCTGTCGGGTGCTGCGACCGGAACCGACCACGAAGTAGTCCGTGAACGCGCTGCTCGCGCGCAGATCGAGGACGACGACATCGAGCGCCTTCCTGTGCTCCAGCGCGCGGATGATCTGCGGGATCGGCTCCGGAAGATCGGACATGTGTGTTGTCATGCAAGAAGCTCGCCGGGTGGCGTGGCGCCGTAGAGTCGGTGTCGGGCGATATGCGCGGCGACCGCGTCCGGCAGCAGCTCGCGGATCGGTTCCGCGGTCGCGAGCCGATGCCGGATGGTCGACGAGGAGACGTTTCGGGTCTCCGCCTCGACCAGCCAGATGGCCGTGGAGCCGACGGGTGTTCCTCGCGTCGAGCCGGCGCCCGGTTCGTGCATCCGGTCGGCCAAGGACGGCAGCCCGCTGCGCAGCCGGGCCAGCGGTTGTCCGGGGCGTGCGACGACCGCGAAGTGACTGCGGCGCAGCAACGCCGGATAGTCGTGCCAGTGCACTATCTCCGCAAAGGCGTCGCTGCCGAGAATGAAGAAGATCTGTGAAGGGGCGTATCCGCCCCGGGCGAGCCTCTGCAGTGTCAGCGACGTGTACGATGGTTCGGACGACCGCAACTCCAGGTCGCTGACCCGCAGCCCCTCCCGCCCGAGAGACGCGAGCGCAACCATCGCGAAACGGTGGCAGGCCGACGCGCGGGTCGGTGCGCCCTTGTGGGGCGGCACGCGCGAGGGCATCAGCACCACTTCGGTGAGGGCAAGCGCCCTGCGCGCGGCATCCGCGGCGTCCAGGTGGCCGTGGTGTACCGGGTCGAAGGTGCCGCCCAGCACGCCGATACGCGCCGAATGCGTCGTCACGCGGTCCCCTGCGAGGCCTGAGCACCGGGTTGCGCCGGTCGTTGCTGCACTGCTGTCCACATCGCGTCGAGAAGCGCCGGCAACCCGTCGCCCGTGACGGCCGAGATCGTGTACAGCGGCACGGAGCGCGATGCGAGATGACGCTGCAGGCGAGCGAGTCGCGCAGGGTCGTCGAGTGCATCCATCTTGTTGGCGACCGCGAGTTGCGGCTTGCCCGCCAGACCGGATCCTGCCCCGGACGCCGGCGCACCGGCGGCGGTTCCGGAGAACCGGGCCAGCTCCGTGCAGATCGTGTCGAAATCGTCCACCGGGTCGCGAGCGCTCGTCGAAGACACGTCGATAACGTGAATCAGCACCCGCGTTCGCTCGAGGTGACTCAGGAAGCGGTGGCCCAGCCCGTGCCCCGCGTGGGCGCCGGCAATCAGCCCGGGCACGTCGGCGACGACGAAGCTGCGCTCTTCGTCCAGGTGGACCACGCCGAGGTTGGGTGACAGCGTGGTGAAGGGATAGTCCGCAATCTTCGGGCGCGCGGCCGATACCCTGGCGATCAGTGTCGACTTGCCGGCGTTGGGATAGCCGACGAGCCCGACGTCGGCCAGCAGCTTGAGTTGGAGCCGGAGCGTGCGCGTCTGGCCCGGCTGGCCCGCTTCGCAGCGCCGTGGCGCACGGTTGGTCGACGTGGTGAACCGCCGGTTGCCGCGACCTCCGCGCCCACCCCTTGCGGCGAGCCACGTCTGCCCGTCTGCAGCGAGATCCACGAGCTGTTCGCGGCGATCATGCTGATCGGCCGCGTAGACCACGGTGCCCACCGGCACATCGAGATGACGGTCGCGGCCCGCGCCCCCGGCGCGATTCGCTCCCTCTCCGTGACCGCCGCGCTGGGCTCGGCACAACGGATGGAACCTGAAGTTGACGAGCGTGTTCAGGTGGGTGCTGGCCCGCAGGAAGATCGAGCCGCCGCGGCCCCCGTCGCCGCCGTCGGGTCCACCCCGAGGCACGAATTTCTCGCGACGGAAGCTGACACACCCGTTGCCGCCGTCTCCGGCCGCTACCTGGAGGTCGACTTCGTCGACGAACATACGGGCTGGCTGGTGTTGAAGGCCTCAGCAGGCCGCCCGCGCCGCGTTATCCCTCGAACGGGAGAACACTGATGACGCGGCCCCTCGATCCGTGATCCTCGAAACGCACGCGGCCGGCCGCGGTGGCGAACAACGTATCGTCCTTGCCGAGTCCGACGTTGAGACCGGGGCGGAACCGCCGTCCCCGCTGGCGGACGAGGATGGCGCCCCCCGTGACGAGGTTGCCGTCGAAACGCTTGACGCCGAGACGTTGCGCCTGGCTGTCGCGCCCGTTCCGTGAACTTCCCTGGCCCTTCTTGTGTGCCATGTGTTCGTCTCTAGGATGCGGCGCCACGGATGCCGGTGATGCGTACCCGGGTCAGCGCAGTCCGGTGCCCGAGGGTCCGGCGCCACGCCTTGCGCCGCTTCTTGCGGAACACCCGAATCTTGGGTCCCCGGTCGAGCGAGGCCACCACGCCGGTTACGGTGGCGCTGGCGACATAGGGCGTGCCGGCCGCGAAGCCGCCGGCGCCGGCCACGAACAGAACGCGATCGAACGTGACCTCGTCCCCAACTTCCTTGTCCAGACGATCGACGGTCACGAGTGCGTCCTCCTCGACGCGCAACTGCCGCCCACCGCTCTCGATGATCGCGAACACGCTTCGACCCTTTCTCGCGCCGCGCTGCCCCGCAGCCGGGCTGCCGGCCCTCCAGAACACACGATGATAGTATCGCCGACGATGGCTGTAAAGTCGCGCGGCATCTACTTGAGCATGATGCGCGTGCCGCGGATGCTCTGGTCGGCAAGAGCCCCGAGAAACGAGGGCAGCAGCCGGTCCATCAACTCGAAGTACGACGAGAGGGCCGGCGTGTTGTGGGTGACGTCGTACAGCACTTCCTCGCGGTGGCGCTCGGTGTAGAGCGTAATCCCGGTGCGGCCGTCTATGAAGATGAACGTCGGGCTGAGGACGAACCCGGCGCGGTCGCGGTACGCCCGGACCGGCACCACCATGCGTCTGCCGAACTCGTCGTAGATCTCCCGCTCGCGGGTGACCATGCCCGACCGCTGGTGCGGCGTGAAGTGGACGGTGCCGGTGACGATCAGCGGGTTCTGGTGCTCCTCGCCGAGCTGCCGCCAGTAGCTCACGTTGGCGAAGATGTGTTCGTACTCCTCGAGATCCTCTTCACTGAGATCGCTGCGCGCCTCGGCGTCGAATCCGTCGGCTCCACCGCCGCCGTTCTCATGAGGCCCGCCGCCGTTGCCGTTCTCGGCGTCGTCGAACCCGTCGTTCTGCGACTCGGCGACCTCCAGCAGGTCCAGGACCTCGGCATCAATGACCTCGAGGCGCGACTCCGAACGAAGCTGGCTGCGCAGCAGCCGGGCGGTTTCCAGGTTGGTGTCGACATTGTCGGTGCCGCCCGCCACGAAGCCGGCGACGAGAATGCGTTGAAACCGGCCCACGTCCAGTTTGGGCTGCAGCGGCGTCTCGATCGGCACCTCGTAGTAGCTCGAGCACGCTGTGGTGGCCAGCAGCAGCGCGCTAGCGCTCGCCTTCCAGTACGCGGTCATGGATTTCCCTGAAGAGATCGTAGTTCTGCTGGATGTTGAGGTTGTCCGGCTCGAGGTCGAGAGCGTTCTCGTAGGCCTCGAGCGCTTCTTCGAACATCCCCTTCTGTTCGTACGCAATCCCGAGATTGTTCCAGGCGGCCGCGTAGGTGGGATCGATCTCGACAGCACGCTCCCATCGGTAGGCGGCTTCATCCCAGAGCCCCACGCGCGCGACCGAGATGCCGAATTCGACCTGCGCCGTCGCGTCGTCGCGCGAGTCGGCGACAGCCGCGCCCGGCGTGACGGCGGCGACCAGCGCGGCGACGAGGACGGTGACCATTCTGCCCGGCACTGTGTCGCTCCGAGAGATTTTCCTCTCGTCCGAATATAGTCACGTCTCGCCGCGCGGCGCAAGTCCCCCGCGTTCCCGGGCCTGCCGGATTGGCGCCTCGACGCTCGCGATGCTGCGCGGGCGCGGCCAGCGGCTCCGGGCAGATGGTCCGGTTCTTGCTTCGATGGTTCGCGATGGGATCGCGGGAGGCCGCCGTCGAGGTCGTGGCGCTGTCGTTGTTTCTCGCCCGCAAGCGGCTTCGCCAGGCGCTGCTCGATTCGCACCCGGCCACCGACGGCGACCAGCGTCGGGAAGTCGACCTGCCGCGCGCGACGGCCCGCTTCCGCGAACTCCCGGCGTACCTCCGGGAGGAGGGCCGGCGCTGTCGGGAGCACGCCGTCCGGCTTCTGGACATCGCGGCGTCCAGCGGCATCGAGGCGCTCGCCTGGAGCGATCCCCGCTATCCCCGCCAGCTCGCGGCGATCGACGATCAGCCTCCGGTCGTCTGGCTGAAGGGCGCCCCGGCGATCCTCTCCCGGCCATCGGTGGCGATAGTCGGCTCGCGAGCCGCATCGCCCTACGCCATCGCCGTCGCGGAGCGGTTGGCATGCGACATCAGCGGATGCGGCATCGCGGTCGTGAGCGGCTGTGCGCGCGGGGTGGATGCGGCCGCGCATCGTGGCGCGCTCGGTGGAGAGGGGACGACGGTCGCGGTCCTCGGATCGGGCGTGGACATCGTCTATCCGGCCGAACACGCCGTGCTGGCCGCGTCGATCGCGAAGTCGGGTGCGGTAGTGAGCGAGCTGCCGCCTGGAGCACCACCTCGCCGCCACCACTTTCCCCGGCGGAATCGGCTCATCAGCGGGCTCGCGCTGGCGGTGGTCGTGGTCGAGGCGGGCGCTCGCAGCGGCTCGCTCATCACTGCCCGCTGTGCGGCCGAGCAGGGACGGGAGGTGATGGCGGTGCCGGGAAACGTTCTCAATGGGCGCAGTGCCGGCGGTCATGCGCTGATCCGCGACGGCGCGGCAATCGTCGAGACGGCAGACGATATCCTGGCCGCCCTCGGCGTCGGTCAGCCCCGCGAAGCATCCCCGCCGTCCGCCCCGGCTACCGAGACGCCGGACCCGGTGCTGCGGCACATGGACCCGGGAGAGAGCTACGGCGTGGACGTCCTGATCGAGCGGAGCGGTCTCGACAGCGCAACGCTGCTCCTGCGGCTGACGGAGCTCGAAATCGCAGGTTGCGTGACGCGGGCGGAAGCCGGTCGATTCGTCCGGCCACGCCCGGGGATGCTAGTGTAATGCCGGTCGACGGCAGCAGACCCCGATCTCAGGAGGACCATGGCGCGATCCCTGGTTATCGTCGAGTCACCGGCGAAGGCCCGTACCATCAACCGCTATCTGGGCAAGGAATACGTCGTCAAGTCCAGCGTCGGACACATCCGTGACCTGCCGGCAGGAGGCCGGGACAGGCAGTCGCGCGGGCGCGGCAAGGATGCTGCGGGCGGTCGGAAAGCGCAGCGCACCCGGCCTTCCGACCCGCAGGCGCGGGCGCGGCGCCAGCTCGTTCAGCGCATGGGCGTCGATCCGGACCGTGGTTGGCGCGCCACCTACGAGGTGGTGCCCGGCAAGGAGAAGGTGGTCGGCGAGCTCAAGAAGCTGGCCGGCGCCTCCGATCAGGTCTTTCTCGCCACCGACCTCGACCGCGAGGGTGAAGCCATCGCCTGGCACCTCAAGGAGACGATCGGCGGCGACCCGAGTCGTTTCCGGCGAGTGGTGTTCAACGAGATCACCCGCCGGGCCATCAAGGACGCCTTCGACAATCCCGGCGAGATTGATCAGAACCGGGTGAACGCCCAGCAGGCGCGGCGGTTTCTCGACCGGGTGGTCGGCTTCGAGGTGTCGCCGCTGCTCTGGGCGAAGGTGGCCCGCGGACTGTCCGCCGGCCGGGTGCAGTCGGTGGCGGTCAGGCTGGTGGTGGAGCGCGAACGGGAGATTCGCGCCTTCGAGCCCGAGGAGTACTGGGAGGTCTTCGTCGACCTGACGCGCGCCGGTGGAACGGAACCCTCCCGTTTTCAGGTCGTCAGGTGCGACGGCAGGGCGTTTCGGCCGCGCAACGGAAATGAGGCCGACGATGCGCTGGCGCGTCTCCGGAAGGAGGCGTTCACGGTTGCCAAGGTGGAGAACAAGCCGACGACCACGCGGCCGGCGGCGCCGTTCATCACCTCGACCCTGCAACAGGCCGCATCCACCCGGCTCGGTTTCGGCGTGCGCAAGACGATGACCCTGGCGCAGCGGCTCTACGAGGGCGGCCACATCACCTACATGCGGACCGATTCCACGAACCTGTCGCGCGAAGCGGTGACCGGGGTGCGGGCGCACATCGAGTCGGCTTTCGGTTCGCGGTACCTCCCGCAGCGCCCGAATCTCTACGCCAGCCAGGCGGGCGCCCAGGAGGCGCACGAGGCGATACGGCCGACGGATGTGGCCGCGCTACCCGAGGCGCTGACCGTCGCGGACGCGGACCTCCTTCGCCTGTACGACCTGATCCGGCGCCAGTTCATCGCCTGCCAGATGACGCCGGCCGAGTATACGAGCACCACGGTCACGGTCGAGGCGGGTGCGTTCGAGCTCCGCGTGCGAGGACGTGTGATGCGGTTCGACGGGTTCACCCGGGTGCTGCCCCCGGCGTCCCGCAAGGGCGAGCTGGCCGATGTCCCGGCCTACCGGCAGGGGGAGCGGCTGACATGCGCCAAGGTCGATGCGGCGCAGCACTTCACCAAGCCGCCGCCGCGCTACAGCGAAGCGAGCCTGGTGCGCGAGCTGGAGAAGCGCGGGATCGGACGCCCGTCGACCTACGCGTCGATCATCTCCACGATTCAGGATCGCGGTTACGTCACGCTGAAGAAGCGCCGTTTCTACGCGGAGAAGATCGGCGAAATCGTGACCGACCGCCTGGTCGAGAGCTTCGCCGACCTGCTGGACTATTCGTTCACCGCCGGCATGGAGCAGGACCTCGATCAGATCGCGTCCGGCGGTCGGGAGTGGCTCAACGTGCTGGACACGTTCTACAGTGGCTTTTCCCGCAAGCTCGCGGCCGCCGCTCGACCCGACGGCATGCGGCCCAACAGCCCGACGGAAACCGCGGTTGCCTGTGCCGCGTGCGGCCGCATGATGCAGGTGCGGTCGGCCAGTACCGGAGTCTTCCTCGGTTGCTCGGGGTACGCCCTCCCGCCCGCCGAACGTTGTACCCAGACCATCGATCTGACGCCTGCGGACGAGGCCGCCGACGCGGAACGGGACGACGAGGGCGAGAGCCGGGCCTTGCGGGCCAAGCGCCGTTGCCCCGTCTGCGGCACCGCGATGGACAGCTACATCGTGGATGCGCGGCGCAAGCTCCACGTCTGCGGCAAGAATCCGCAGTGCGCCGGCCACGAGACGGAAGAAGGGACGTTCCGGGCCGGGATGCTGGCCGAGCGGACCATCGAATGCGACCGCTGCGGTGCGGACATGCAGCTCCGCTCGGGCCGGTTCGGCAAGTTCTTCGGTTGCACCAGCGCGGACTGCAAGAACACCCGCAAGGTGCTGAGCAACGGCGAACCGGCGCCGCCGAAGGCCGATCCGGTCCCGATGCCGGAGCTCCGGTGTCGGACCGTGGACGATCACTACGTGTTGCGCGACGGCGCCGCCGGGCTGTTCCTGGCCGCGAGCGGCTTTCCCCGCAACCGGGAGACGCGGGCGCCGGCGGTGTCGGAACTCAAGCCCCACGCGGCGGAGCTCGACCCGAAGTTCCGGTACCTGCTCGAGGCTCCGGAAACGGACCCCGAGGGTCGGCCCGCCATCGTCCGCTTCTCGCGCAAGGCCGGTGAACAGTACGTCACCTCCGAGGAGAACGGCAGAGCGACCCGCTGGCGCGCCGTCTATCGGGACGGCCGCTGGGTCGAATCCGAGGCGGCGGCCCGGCAACCCGCCAGGAAGAGCGCCAAGGCGACGGGGCGCAGCCGAACGCGCCGCGAAGTCGCCTGACCGGGTGCGTGGCGGGAGGTCCGATGGTCCGGATCATCGGCGGCGGCCTGGCGGGAAGCGAGGCGGCGTGGCAGATCGCGTCGCGCGGCGTCCCGGTTTCCCTCCACGAGATGCGGCCGGTCCGTTCGACCGCCGTGCACCGGACCGACCGGCTGGCGGAACTGGTCTGCAGCAACTCGTTCCGCGGTGACTCGCTGGAGAACGCGGTGGGGTTGTTGAAGGAGGAGATGCGGCGGCTCGGCTCGCTGGTAATGCGCGTCGGCGCCGAGACGCGGGTGCCGGCCGGCGGTGCGCTGGCCGTCGATCGCGAGCGCTTCGCGGAAGGCGTCACCGCGGCGCTCGCAGCCGAGCCGCTGGTCACAATCCACCGTGAGGAGGTGCACCGGATTCCCGAGGCGTCGCCGCGCTCGCCGGTGATCGTGGCGACCGGGCCGCTGACGTCGCCGCAACTCGCGTCCGAGCTCACGGTTCTGGTGGGACGTGAGCAGCTCAGTTTCTTCGATGCGATCAGTCCCATCGTCCACGCCGACTCGATTGACCGCTCGAAGGTCTTCCGCGCCTCGCGGCGGCGGCGGAAGGAACGGGCGGCCCCCGAGGTGCGGGCCGGGCGGACCTGCGGCGGCGGCGATGGCCAGGAGGGGGACTATCTGAACTGCCCGCTGACGGCGGCCGAATATCAGAGGTTCCACACGGCGCTGACGACCGCGGAACGGGCCGAGCTGCACGACTTCGACCGGACACCGTTCTTCGAGGGCTGCCTGCCGATCGAGGTGATGGCCCACCGCGGCACGGATACGCTGCGGTTCGGTCCGATGAAGCCGGTCGGGCTCACGGATCCGGCCACGGGACGCCAGCCGTACGCCGTCGTGCAGCTCCGGCAGGACAATCTCGCAGCCGACCACTTCAGCCTCGTCGGATTTCAGACCCAGCTCAAGTGGCCCGAGCAGCGGCGCGTGCTGCGGCTGATTCCGGGGCTCGAACAGGCCGAGTTCGTACGCCTCGGGATGATCCACCGCAACACCTACATCAATGCTCCGTCGGTCCTCGCGCCGACTTGGCAGACGCGGGTCCGCCCCGGTCTGTTCATCGCCGGCCAGGTCTCCGGCGTCGAGGGCTACGTGGAGTCGGCTGCATCCGGGCTGGTGGCCGGCCTCAATGCGGCTGCTCTCGCGCGCGGCGAAGAGCCGCGCGTGCCGCCGCGCACGACCGCGCTCGGCGCGCTGGCGCACTACGTCTCGCATGCCGACCCGAACCACTATCAGCCGACCAACATCGCGTTCGGTCTGATCCCGGCGGTCGTCGGCGCGCCACGCGGCCGGCAGGCGCGCCGGCAGGCGGTGGCGCGGCGCGCCCTGAACGAGCTGGCCGCTTGGCGCAACGCCGACCGGCCGGCGGCGAGCCGGCCCGACGCGGCCGCGCCCTGACCTCCGCTGCCCGGCGCAGCCGGAAGGGTGTGACGGCGAGCGAGCCTGCGCCCGATACCACGGTCGATGCGGGAACACCTTCAGCCCTTTCTCGACTACCTGCGCCTGAACCGCAACCTCTCGCCCCACACCGTACGCGCCTACGGGAGCGACCTGTCGCAGTTTCTGGCCTTCGCGGCCGAGTGGCTCGGGCGCGAGCCGCGGGCGCCCGACTTCAATCCCGGGCTGGTGCGGGCGTACCTGGCGGAAACCTACGAGCGGCGCCAGGCGTCATCGTCGTCGGCGCGCAAGCTTGCCGCGGTCCGGACCTTCGCACGCTATCTGCGTCGCGAGGGGGTGATGGAGAACAGTCCGGGCGCACTGGCTGCCGCGCCGAAAGTCGAGCGCCGCATGCCGGCGCATCTGGCCGTCGACGATGTCGATGTCCTGCTCACCGCCCCGGATCCGGCGACCTCGCTGGGTCTCCGCGATCGGGCCATTCTCGAACTCTTCTACGCGTCCGGCCTGCGTCTCGGCGAACTCGTCGGTCTGGATCCGGAAAACGTGAACCTGGCCGGTCGGATGGTCCGCGTGCTCGGCAAGGGAGGCAGGGAACGCATCCTGCCGTTCAACCGGCGGGCGGCGGCAGCGCTGCGCGATTACCTGCCGGCGAGGCGCGCGCTCCTGTCGCGCGGCGCGCCGGATCCGACCGCACTGCAGCACCGCGGGCGGCGGAACGACGATCCACTGTTCCTCAACTATCGTGGCGGGCGTCTGTCGAGCCGCAGCGTCGCCCGCATGGTGCGACGCTACGTGACGCAGGTTGGCGTGCAGCGCAGCATCAGCCCGCACGCCCTCCGGCATTCGTTCGCGACCCACCTGCTGGAGCGCGGCGCCGACCTGCGCGCCATACAGGAGCTTCTCGGCCACGCCAGAATCACGACGACCCAGCGCTACACGCACGTCAGCGCAGCACAGATCACCGATCTGTACCGCAGGACCCACCCGAAAGCGTAGCGTGGGAAGAGATGGAGAGGCGCGCCGAACCGCTCGCCCCGCCCCCTCTTCACGTGGCGCGCCGGACCGTCATGACGGCAACGTCCGCTCGGCAGCTTCCTGCTCGAGCGCTTCCCACTGGTTCATCAGGTCGCCGACCTCCCACATCAGCGCCTGGTGCCGTTTGACCGCCTCGTCGGCCGAGGGCTGGTCCGTGAAGAAGCCGGGGGCCGCCATGTCCGCTTCCAGCTTGCGGATCGCTTCCTCCCGCTCGGCGATGCGCCGTTCGAGCTCGGCGATACGTCTGCGCAGCCCGTCGAGCTTGCGCTGTTGCCGGCGGGCTTCCACCTGCAGCCGCTTGTGTTCGGCGGCGCTGCGCCCGGTTGACGCCCGGTGCGGCTCCGCCGCTTCGACCCTGTGCGCGGCGCCGGTCGGACCCCGAGCCTGCTTCCGGCCCGTTCGCGCCGCGGTCGCCGTCTCTCCGGTGCGGGACCGCTGATCGGGTCGACCGGCGCGTGACGGCCGTCCCTCCCCGGCGGCGGTCGCAGTTGCCGTCGACGTGACCGTGGTTGCGCGTGTGCCGCCGGCGTTGCGCCCTGCGGCGGCGGGGGATGCGCCGCCGGTGGCCGCCTGCGCCCTGCTCCAGCGGAAATCCTCGTAGGCGCCGGGGTAGAGCACGGCCTCCCCGTGGCCGACGTCGATGATCTTCGTCGCCAGCCGGTCGACGAAGTAGCGGTCGTGCGAGACGAAAATCAGCGTGCCGCCGTAGTCGATCAGGGCGTCCAGCAGCACGTCGGTCGAGTCGATGTCGAGATGGTTGGTCGGCTCGTCCAGGATCAGGGTGTTCGACGGGCGCAACAGCATCCGGGCCACCGCCAGCCGCGTGCGCTCGCCGCCCGAGAGGACCTTGACCCGCTTGTGGACGTCGTCCTCGGTGAACAGGAAACCGCCCAGTATGTTGCGGATCGCGGGGACCATGTCGACCGGCGAATCCGACGCCAGCGTCTCGTGGACGGTGAGCGACCCGTCGAGGCGCACCGCTTCGTCCTGGGCGAAGTACTGCGTGATGACGCGGTAGCCCTCGACCCGCTCGCCGCGGTCGGGCGCCTCCACGCCCGACAGCATCCGCATGAGGGTCGACTTGCCGGCGCCGTTGGGTCCGACCAGGGCAACGCGGTCGCCGCGCTCGATGTGGATGTTGGCCCGGTCGAATACGCGCACGTCACCGTAGGCCTTCCCGACGTCGCGCAACTCGATCACCGTCCGGCCGCTCTTCGCGCTGGCCGGGAACGTGAAGTGCACGCGCTTGCGGGCCGGCGGCACCTCGATCGGAGTGATCTTGTCGAGCATCTTGATGCGGCTCTGGACCTGCTTCGCCTTGGTCGCCTTGTAGCGGAAGCGGTCGATGAACATCCGCATCCGGGCCACTTCCTCGTCCTGCTGCCGTTTGGCCTCCCGCAGCCGCGCGATGCGGGCCTCACGCTCCTTCAGGTAGGCGCTGTAGACGCCCCGGTAGACGGTCAGGGTGCGCAGCCCCACCTCGGCGATCTCCGTGACCACGCGGTCGAGGAAGTAGCGGTCGTGAGACACCAGAACCACCGCGTGGGGATAGTCGACCAGAAACTCCTCCAGCCAGTTGCGCGCCTCCAGGTCGAGGTGGTTGGTCGGCTCATCGAGCAGCAGCAGACGGGGACGGCGGAGCAGCAGCTTGGCCAGCGCGATGCGCATCTGCCAGCCGCCGGAGAAGGTCTCGGTGGGCTTGTCGAAATCGGCCGCCGCGAAGCCGAGACCGCGGAGCACCGCGTCCACCTTCGCCTCCATGCCGTAGCCGTCCTGATCCTGGAACGTGTTCTGGGCCTCGCTGTAGCGCGCCAGGGCGGCGTCGTGCTCGCCCGCCGGCAGGCTGGCATCGCCGAGCCGCGCTTCCAGTTCGCGGAGTTCCGCCTGCAGCGCCAGCAGCGGCTCGAAGGCCAGGCTCGCCTCTTCGTAGAGCGTCCGTCCGGTATGGGTCAGGCCGTCCTGCGGGAGATAGCCGACCGTCAGATCGTTAGGTCCCGCGATCTCCCCCTCGTCGGGCTCGACATCGCCGGACAGCATCTTGAGCAGCGTCGTCTTGCCGGCGCCGTTCGGGCCGCACAGGCCGACCCGCTGGCCCGGCTGGAGCTGCCACGAGACCCTGTCGAACAGAATCCGGTCGCCGAACGCCTTGTGGAGGTTGGATATGTGGAGCACCAGCGTGGACCATGCCGCCGGCCGTCCGGCCGGATGACCGGCTGTCGGGGAGCGCAACCGAAAGCCGCGTCGGTACGATAATCGCACCGGCCCCCGGCCATCAAGATGCGCTGCGGACGCAGGCGGCGGCGTGGGCAGGCGCTGCTGATCTGTCGACCGTGGAGGTGAGACGGTTCGGGGCCGCCGCCGCGCCCGCGCCGGATGCGTCCACCGCGGACGCCGGCTCGGCGCGAACGGCGCCGAACATCGCGCTGCACGCGACGCCCGACCATTCGCGCGGTTTCGCCGTCTAAGCCTGATGAGTGATGAGTGCGATGGCGGCGACCGAGGTCACCGACGAACAGCTCGTGGCGCTGGCCGCGGGCGGCGACACCGGCGCCTTCAACCAGTTGGTCCTGCGCTGGGAACGGCCGATCTTCGCACTCGCCTACCGCACGCTCGGACGTGAGGAGGACGCACGCGACGTCTGCCAGGAGGCGTTTCTGCGCGCGTTCCGCGCCATCGGCGGGTTCAAGGGGCAGGCGCGGTTCTCGTCGTGGCTCTACCGTATCGCGCTCAACCTGTGCCGGGACTGGATCCGCAGGGAGCGGCGGGTCCGCGTCGTTCCCGCGTCCGACGCCCTGCAGCAGGAACCGGCGCGCGCCCTCGAGTCGGCCGAAGAGAGCGTGGAGGAGTTGATCGTGCGGCGCGACCTCGGGCGGGCGGTGGAGCGCGCGATGGCGACACTTCCCGAGCCGCAGCGGACCGCCATCCTGTTGAAGGAGTACCACGGCCTGACATTTCAGGAGATTGCCGACCTGCAGGAATGTCCTCTGAGCACGGTCAAGACGCGCCTGTATCAGGGGCTCAGCACCCTCCGTCGACAACTCGAGCGCAGCGGCCTGAGCTCTGCCGCGTCGTTGCAGCAGCGGGGCGCGGTGTCCTATCCTCCCCCTGCGGGCAATTGAGGAGAGGCAAGCCAGTGTCTGACTGTCCGGAGAACGAAGCCCTGGTGGCCTGCATCTACGACGAGTGCGACGCTGCCGAGCGGGCGCGAATCGAACGGCATCTGAAGACTTGTACGGCGTGTGCGGCGGAGCTGGAGGGCTTCGCGGCGCTGCGGGGCACGCTGCGGGAATGGTCGCCGCCGGATGCGCGGCTCGGTTTCCGCGTCGTGGCCGACGGCGCTCCGGACGGAGCGGGCGCGAGGACCGCCTTTTCCTGGCGGCTCGGAGCGCTGCGGCCGGCGTGGGGGCTGGCCCTCGCGGCGACGACCATCCTGGTCGCAGGCGCCGCCATCGCCAGCGTCGAGGTGCGGTACGGCGACGGAGGCTTCGTCTTTCGCATGGGCTGGACGGAGTCGGGTGCCGGCGAGGAGCCGGCGGCCGACGGCGCCGGCCCGTCGCAGGCGGCGGCCGGGGGGGAGGAGATTCCACCCTGGCGGACGGAGTTGGCGGTCCTGGAGCAGCAGCTTCGCGGGGAGATGTCCGCGTGGCGCGCCGACGGTGCTGCGGCCGGTGGGCTGGCGCGAGCGGCTTCGGCGCCTGCCGTTCCCGCTGGCGACGATCTGTTGCGCCAGGTGCGGGCGCTGATGGCGGAGAGCGAGCACCGGCAGCGTCAGGAGTTCGCCGCGGGGTTGATGCGACTGGCGCAGGAGATCGACCTGCACCGGCAGGCGGATCAGATGCGCATGCAGCAGGAGATGGACAGTCTTGCCGACTACATGGTGCGCGTCGCCCAGCAGTAGCGGCGCGGAGGGCACGGGGCAGGGCATGGGAATCGCAACGCTCGTCGTCGTGGTCCTGACCGTCGTCGGCGCCGCGCCGGCCGCGGCGCAGGGTGCAGGACCGGCGGCCGTGGAGCGTGCGGCGGCCGATGATCCGCTGACCGCGCACATACAGGGCCTGGAACGTGTACTGTGGCGCGCGGTTGCCTTGAGCGCGCGCGGCGTCGAGCAGCAACTGTCGCCCTGGACACCGGGCCTCATGCTGTTCACGGGGCCGGCGCAGGTGCGAGGGTTCCGCCTCGCCGGGTACGGCGTCTTCTTCGACGTCGAGTGCCCGGTGCTGCGGCAGAGCATTCTTTGGTCCATGGAGATCATGGATGGCGATCTGCTGATGATGCGGCGGTCGCTGGAGCGGCTCAGCGAGTGGGGGGCCTTCGCCCAGGTGCTGCGCGAGCTCGATCCGGACGCCGGCAGGCCGGTCGTCTTCACGCCGGGCGATGCGCCGCCGCCGACCGGGGCGGATGCGCAGACGGCGGCGCCGGATCTGCACGCCGTGTATCAGGATGCGCTCCGGGAGTTGCTGACCGACGCGCTGCTGGGGTACGGAGGTGCGCTCGGAGCCCTGCTCGGTCAGGACGAATGGCTGACGGTGGTTGCGCGAGACACCCGGGGGCTGCCGGGGCGGGACACGACGGTCCGGGTGAGAGCGGGTGACGTGGCCGCGCTCCATGCCGGCAGCCTCTCGCTGGCCGAGGTCCGGGCGCGGGTAGACGCGTCTTCCTTCTGAGCCGGATTTCTGCGCCGAGGGAACTGGGCGTAGACTCGCGGAGAGGTTGGTCGGGCGGTAAGCGGAGACGCAAGGCGACGATTTCCGGGCTACAATCGATACATGTCCATGCTTCGCGGCCCGGCGCGCGTCATGCTTGCGTTCGCGTTCTCCGCGGTTCTCTCCGGAAGCGCGTGCGCGCCGCTTGATGTGCAGGCCGCGCTGAACATCACCGACGTCACGACCGGCTGGCTTGATGTCGGCCTCAACGATCTCGGCCGCAACAAGCTGGTTCCGGCCATCTCGTTCCGGGTCGAGAACGTCTCCGACGACCGCCTCGGCATGTTGCAGTTGAACGCCGTCTTCCGCCGGTGCCTGGTTCTCTACCAGGGACAGCCGCCCCCGGACAATCCGGTTTCGCCCGCCGATCCCGACTCCGGCACCTGCCTCGCCGAGGACCAGGAATGGGGCAGCAGTTCCCTCATCCGCGCCGCCGGCCGGGCCGGTCTCGACGCTGGCGGGGACGTTGGGCCGTTCACGATGGAATCGAGCCTCGGGTATACCGGGGAGCAGTCGCTGGCCGAAATGCTCCAGCATCGGGATTTCGTGGACGCCAAGATCGAATTGTTCGTGAAGCATCGTGCCGACCAGTGGGCCAAGTTGGGCGAGTTCCCGATCAACCGCCAACTGCTGACCCAGTGAGCGCCTCCGGCGCACCCAGTGCCTCCCGCCACCCCATCACCGTCGCTCGTTCGAAGTCTCGGTGCGCTCGACGGCGCGTCGATCATCGTCTCGAACGTCATCGGCAGCGGCATCTTCCTCGTGCCGGCGCTGGTCGCGGTCTGGGTGCCGAACGTCTGGCTGATGCTGACCGTGTGGCTGGTCGGCGGTGGGCTGGCCTTTACCGGCGCGATGGCCTACGCCGAGCTCGCGACGCTGCGCCCGCGCGCCGGCGGCGAGTACGTCTACCTGCGTGAGGCATTCGGACCGGCCGCCGGCTTTCTTTCCGGCTGGACCTCGTTCATCGCCGGTTTCTCGGGCGCCATCGCCCTCGGCGCCGTCGGGATCGCGAGCTACCTCGGCCGGTTCCTGCCGGCCGCGGGCGACACGACGCCGTTGGTCAGCATTCCCCTGGCTGTCGTCACGCTCTCGATCTCGCCGCAGGCGGTGGTGGCCCTGGCGGCGATCGCGGCCCTGACCGCGGTCCACGTACCGGGGCTCGGCCCGGGCCGGATCGTGCAGAATCTGCTGGCGGGCGCCAAGGTCGCAGTGCTGGCGGCGATTGTCGCCCTCGGCTTCACGATCGGCGACGGTTCCGCGACGCACTTCGCGGCGGCGGGCGCGCCCGTGGAGCCGGCGCTCTGGCTGCTGGCGCTCATTCCCGTCATGTTCTGCTATTCCGGATGGAACGCGGCGACGTACGTCGCGGAGGAAATCCGGGATCCGGGCCGCAACGTTCCGCGCGCGATAGCGTCCGGCACCGCGACAATCGTCGTCGTCTATCTCCTGCTGAACCTCGTCTACGTCTACGCGATGCCGCTCGCCGACCTCGGTGCGGTGGACATCGGAGCAGACCGGGCACCCGTCCTCGATGCGGCGGGCGGGCGGTTGTTCGGGGCTGGCGTCGGAGCGGCGATCGCCGCGGCATCGGTGATCATGATTGCCGCCAGCGTCAGCGCCATGGTGCTGGCCGGGCCGCGCGTCTACTACGCGATGGCCCGCGACGGACAGTTCTTCGCGGCCGCCGCGCAGGTGCACCCGAAGTACCGGACTCCCGTGGCGGCCATCGTTGCCCAGAGCGTCTGGAGCGGTCTGCTCGTCCTGGCCGGCACGTTCGAGCAGTTGCTCCTCTACACCGGGTTCGCCGTCGTCACGTTCGCCGGCGCCGCCGTGGCCGCGCTGTTCGTGCTCCGGCGCCGCGACCCGGCGGCCCCCCGTCCGTTCCGGGCCTGGGGCTATCCCGTGGCGCCGGGCATCTTCGTCGCGGCCAGCGCCGCCATGGTCGGGAACGAGATCTGGCGCGAGCCGGCGGCGTCGGGGGCGGGTGTCCTGCTCATCGCGGCCGGCCTGCCGCTGTACCTGCTTCGCCGCCGGGCGGCAGGCGGGGGAGACAGCCGATGATGGAGACGCCGGCAACCTTCCGGAGTACGACGGTCCTGACCGTCCGGCGTGCGGACCGGGCGATCATGGCCAGCGACGGCCAGGTCACGCTCGGCAACACCGTGGTCAAGCAGACCGCGCGCAAGATCCGCCGGCTGTACAACGACCGTGTGCTGGCGGGGTTCGCCGGCTCGGCGGCCGATTCGTTCGCGCTCTTCTCGAGGTTCGACGCCAAGCTGGAGCAGTACCGCGGCAACCTGGAACGCGCAGTCGTCGAACTGGCCAAGGACTGGCGTACCGACCGGGCTCTGCGTCGGCTGGACGCCATGCTCGTGGTGGCCGACCGGAAGGCGACGTTCCTGCTCTCGGGTACCGGAGACCTGATCGAGCCGGACGATGGCATCGTGGCTATCGGCTCCGGCGGCCCCTTCGCCATGGCCGCCGCCAAGGCGCTCGCCCGGCGGACCGAGCTGGACGCGCGCACGATTGCCGAGGAGGCGATGCGCATCGCCGCTGACATTTGCATTTACACGAATGCCGATGTCACGATCGAGGAGTTGTAGTCGTGCCCATCCACCTTCCCGAGACGACCGCCTCTTCCGTCGGCGCTCTCACGCCGCGGGAGATCGTGACCGAGCTGGACCGTCACGTGGTCGGGCAGCACCAGGCGAAGCGCGCGGTGGCGATTGCGCTGCGGAACCGCATGCGGCGGCAGAAGCTGCCGCCCGAGCTGGCCGAGGAGATCGCACCGAAGAACATCCTGATGATCGGACCGACCGGTGTCGGCAAGACCGAGGTCGCGCGGCGTCTCGCGCGTCTCGCGCAGTCGCCCTTCATCAAGGTCGAGGCATCGAAGTTCACCGAGGTGGGCTACGTCGGCCGCGACGTGGAGTCGATGGTTCGAGACCTCGTGGAGCTGGCCGTCACGATGGTGCGCGATGAACGGACGGTCGAGGTGCGGGACAAGGCGCGCGCCAACGCCGAGGAACGTCTGCTCGACCTGCTGGTTCCGCCCGCAAGGCTCGCGCCGGCCACGCCCGACGCACCGCCCGACCCCGCAGCCGCGCGGGAGACAGCGCACCGGACACGCGAGAAGCTTCGCGGTCAGCTTCGTTCGGGCGGTCTCGACAGCCGCGTCGTCGAGCTGGAGGTGCGCGACTCGTCGTTTCCCTCCTTCGAGGTCATCGCCGGATCGTCGGTGGAAGAAATCGACGTCAAGATGAAGGAGATGTTGCCGGGACTGTTTCAGGGGCGCAGTCGGAAACGCCGCATGAAGGTGCCGGAGGCAGCGGAGCAACTTGCCCGCGAGGAGGAACAGAAGCTCGTGGACATGGACAGCGTCGGACGCGCCGCCCTGGAACGCGTCGAGCAGGCCGGGATCATCTTCGTCGACGAGATCGACAAGATCGCCGGCAGCGACGGACGGCAGGGGCCCGACGTGAGCCGCGAAGGCGTGCAGCGCGACATCCTGCCGATCGTGGAAGGGACGACCGTGAAGACCAAGCACGGGATGGTGCGCACCGACCATATCCTCTTCGTGGCGGCCGGTGCGTTCCATCTGGCCAAACCGTCCGACCTGATTCCCGAGCTCCAGGGCCGGTTCCCGATTCGTGTGGAGCTCGAGGCGCTCGGCACGGACGATTTCGTCCGCATCCTGACCGAGCCGCAGGGTGCGCTCGTGACGCAGTACCGGGCGCTGCTCGGGACCGACGGCATCGACCTCCGGTTCGAGGACGAGGCGGTGAGGCGTATCGCGGAGATAGCCACCCTCGTCAACGAGCGCAGCGAGAACATCGGGGCGCGCCGCCTGCACACGGTCATGGAGAAGCTGCTCGACGAGATCTCCTTCGACGCGCCGGACATGGGGGAGACACGGGTCGACATCGACGCCGCGTACGTCGATCGCATGCTGTCGGAGATCGTGAAGGACGAGGATCTTTCCCGATACATTCTGTGACTCGTTTCCGGGCGTTCATCCCGCTCGCCACGGCGCCGGTGCTCGTGGGTCTGCTGGCGGCCTGCGGGGCTCGGGGCCAACCGCTCCCGCCGCTGCGCATCGTGCCCGCCACCATTGCCGCACCCGTCGCGACACGTCTGTCGGATCGCGTCTACCTGGAGTTCGCGGTGCCGGACCGCGACTCCGACGGCGCCACGCCCGGAGACATGGAGCACGTCGAGGTCTACGCCCTGACGACGCAACCGACGGTGCTGCGCCGGCGGGAGCAGTTCTCGGAGGACTGGCTCGACGCGGCGACCCTGGTCGCCGTCCTGCCGGTGCGTGTTCCGACCGCGCCGCTGGCCGACGCGCTGCCGGTACTGGAGGATCTGCTCGACGATGTGCAGAACCGGGACGCGGCCACGGGCCCGATCGCGGTCTTCGAGGTCGCGCAGGGCGAAGCGGTCACCGTGGTCGAGCGGCTGACGCCGGAGAAGCTGGTGCCCGTCGTGGTGGGCGAGGACGAGGAGGACGAGGAGGACGAGGACGAGGAGCAGCGCGTCCTGCCGATGCCGCTGGTTTCGCCTCCGGCAACCGACCCACCCATTCGCTCGTACGTTGCCTTTGCGGTGTCGTCGAGAGGCCGGGTGGGTGACCCGTCCGACCTGGCGGAAGTACCTCTCGTTGCCCCGCCGCCGCCGCCGGGACCGCCGACCGTGACCTACACCGCCGGATCGATCAGTATCGCCTGGGAAGAGCCACCCACGTTTCGCCTGCCCGTGCAGGAGGAGGTGGTCGAACCGCCGGCTCTGGAATCGACGCCCATCCTGCCGGGTTCGGCGCCGTCGTCCTACGTCGTCCATGAGGTGGCGACGTCCGGCGACCCTGACTTCCGACGGCCGCTGCGACTTGGCCCGCCCGGTCGTCCGGCGTCCCACACCGACAGCGAGGTGGTGTTCGGCGCGATTCGGTGCTACGCGGTCCGTGTCCTCGACCGTGTCGGCCAGGCGGCGGTCACCACCGGCCAGGCGGCGGTCACCACCGGCCAGGCGGCGGTCACCACCGGCCAGGCGGCGGACGGCTTGCAGGTGCTGGGCGATGCCTCGCCGGCGACGTGCGTCGTCCTGACCGACACGTTTCCGCCTGCCGCGCCGAGCGGCCTGATCGCCGTGGCTGACAGTGACGGCATCAGTCTCATCTGGGACGAGAACACCGAGGCGGATCTCGCCGGCTACGTGGTCTTGCGCGGAACGACGTCAGATGCGACACTCCAACCGCTCACGGTCGAGCCGGTCGTCGGCACGGCGTATCAGGATGTCGATGTGACGGCCGGTGCACGCTATTTCTATCAGGTGCTGGCTGTCGACACCGCGGTCCCGCCGAACGCGAGTCCGCCGTCGGAACGGGTCACCGAGATCGCCCGCCAGGAATCTGCGCCGTAGAACCGGTGCAGACGCCTGGTCAGCCTGGCGGGGCGGGAAGCGGAGCCGAGGCGACGATTTCCGGGCGGGGGCGCCGCGCGGACCGCAATGCGCGGCGAGGGAGCAGTTGTTGCCATGGAACGTGTGTACCGCTTCGAGATCGAAGGACGGGGGCAGTTCGCGTTGGAGCGCGACGGCGCATGGTACACGGTCGACGGCGATCTGTTCGGCGACTACCGTCCCGGTGATGCGTTCGATCCCGCAGGACTGCCGTTGCTGCCCCCGGTGACGCCGTCGAAGGTCGTGGCGATCGGGCTGAACTACCGGGACCATGCCAGGGAGATGGGCAAGGCCCTGCCGAGCGAACCGCTCATGTTTCTCAAGCCGCCGTCCGCCGTGATCGGACCGGAGTCGCCGATAGTGATTCCGCCGGGAGCGGGCCGGGTGGACGTCGAGGCGGAGGTGGGGATCGTCATCGGGCGCACCGCGCGCAACGTGCACGCGTCCGAGGCGCGCGACCACGTGCTCGGACTGACGTGCGTCAACGACGTGACCGACCGTGACATCCAGCGGCGGGACGTGCAGTACACGCGGGCGAAGGGCTTCGACACCTTTGCGCCGATAGGGCCCGCAATCGCCGTGGGACTGGACGGGTCGGCGTTGGCCGTCGGCTCGACGGTCAACGGCGTGGCGCGACAGGCGTCGAGCACCCGGGAGATGATCTTCTCACTGGATCACCTGGTGGAGTTCGTGACCGGCGTCATGACCCTGTTCCCGGGCGACGTCATCGCGACGGGAACGCCGCCCGGCGTCGGGCCCATCGTGCCGGGCGATCGGGTGGTGGTCACGGTGGAAGGGGTCGGGGAACTGGCCAACGACGTGGTCGGCGGCTGAAGCGCGGAGCCGGTCCGGCAGTACAGGAGAACCGCTCGTGAAGATCTTCGTGGACAGCGCGAACCCCGAGACCATCGAGTCACTGACGCCGTTGCGGATCGTCGACGGCGTGACGACGAACCCGTCGCTGCTGGCGAAGGAGCCGGGGGATCCGTCCGAGACGCTTGCGCGCATCTGCCGCGCCGTCAGCGGGCCGGTGAGCGCCGAGGTGGTGGCGACCGATGCGGATGGGATGGTCGTCGAGGGGCGCCGGCTCGCGGCCATAGACGAACACATCGTGGTCAAGGTGCCTTTCGGCAAGGCGGGCGTCCAGGCGTGCGCGGCGCTCTCCGGCGCCGGGATTCGCGTCAACGTGACGCTCGTGTTCTCACCCGCGCAGGCGCTGCTGGCGGCCAAGGTCGGGGCGGCGTTCGTGAGCCCGTTCGTCGGCCGTCTGGATGACGTGGCGACCGACGGCATGGATCTGGTCAGCCGCATCGTCGAGATCCACGAGAACTATGAATTCGAAACCGAGGTGCTCGTGGCGAGTGTTCGGGGGCCGGCGCACGTGGTCGAAGCGGCCCGGATGGGCGCCGACGTCTGCACCTGTCCGCCGAAGGTCATCGAGATGCTGTTCAATCACCCGCTGACCGATATCGGGCTGGCGAAGTTCCTGGCCGACTGGGACAGGGCGCAGACTCTCAAGGTGTAGTAGCGCGAGACCCTCCTCGAAGCGACGGTATTGACGGATGGACAGACTGGAAACGCTCTCGGACTACGAGCGCCGCGCCGAGACCGGCGGCGGCGAGGCCCGGCAACGGCGGCAGCACGATGCCGGCAAGTTGACCGCGCGCGAACGGGTCGATCTGTTCTTCGATCCGGGTACCTTCCGTGAGATCGACAAGCTGGTCACACACCGCTGCCGCGACTTCGGCATGGCGGAGCAGCTCGTGCCCGGCGACGGCGTCGTGGCCGGCCACGGCGAGGTCGAGGGCCGCCCGGTCTACGCCTTCGCCCAGGACTTCACCGTGTTCGGCGGATCCCTGTCGGAGACCAACGCCGCGAAGATCGTCAAGATCATGGACTTGGCGGTGCGCAACGGCGCGCCGGTGGTCGGCCTGAACGACTCGGGCGGCGCCCGGATCCAGGAGGGGGTCGCCTCGCTGGCCGGGTACGCGGACATCTTCCTGCGCAACACGCTCGCCTCCGGCGTGGTTCCGCAACTGTCGGCCATCATGGGACCTTGCGCCGGGGGCGCGGTCTACTCGCCCGCCATCACCGACTTCACGGTGATGGTCGAGCGGACCAGCTACATGTTCGTCACCGGGCCGGACGTGATCCGCACCGTCACCCACGAGGAGGTCACGAAGGACGAGCTCGGCGGGGCGATGACCCACAACGCGAAGAGCGGCGCCGCCCACTTCGCGGTGCCGACCGACCAGGACTGTCTGGCGCTGCTCCGCCTGCTGCTCGGCTACCTGCCGGGCAACAACCTCGACGACCCGCCCCGCATCGAGACGGCGGACCCGGTGGATCGGCAGGACTCGGCCCTCGACTCCCTCGTGCCGGAGTCCCCGAACCAGCCCTACGACATGCTGGATCTGATTCGGGCGGTCGGCGACGACGGTGACTTCCTGGAGGTCCACCGGCACTTCGCGCCGAACATCGTGGTCGGCTTCGCACGTTTCGGAGGGCAGCCGGCAGGAGTCGTCGCGAACCAGCCGGCCCACCTTGCCGGGGCACTCGACATCGATGCGTCCATCAAGGGGGCGCGATTCGTCCGTTTCTGTGATGCGTTCAACATCCCCCTGGTGACGTTCGAGGACGTGCCGGGCTTTCTGCCCGGCACCGTGCAGGAGTACGGCGGCATCATCAAACATGGGGCGAAGCTGCTCTACGCGTTCGCCGAGGCGACGGTCCCGAAGGTGACAGTGGTCGCCCGCAAGGCCTACGGCGGCGCCTACTGCGTCATGGCGAGCAAGCACATCCGCACCGACGTCAACCTCGCCTGGCCGACCGCCGAGATCGCCGTCATGGGCCCCGAAGGGGCCGTCAACATCCTCTACAAGCGGGAGCTCGACGCGGCCGAGGATCCGGACGCCCTGCGCGCCTCCCGGGTGCAGGAGTTCCGTGACAAGCTGGCCAATCCGTTCGTCGCCGCCGGCCGCGGGTTCGTCGACGAGGTCATCCTGCCGCGCACAACCCGCCCGCGCATCATCGCGGCCCTGCGCAGCCTCGACGGCAAGCGCGACCGGAACCCGCCGAAGAAGCACGGCAACATCCCGTTGTGAGCGGTGCGGGGGCGGGCGCGTCCCGGTGCCGCCCTCGGTCGACGACGACGCTGCCGGCCATGCAGTACGATAGACGACACCATGCCGATGAAGGTACTGGTCGCCAACCGAGGCGAGATCGCGGTCCGGATCATGCGCGGGTGCAGCGAGACGGGGCTGCCGACCGTCGCCGTCTACTCGGACTGCGACCGGCTGGCGCCGCATGTACGGTACGCCGACGAGGCGGTGGCGCTCGGAGCCGACGAGCCGGCCGGCAGCTACCTGCACGTGGACAAGCTCATCGCCGCGGCGCGCCGCACCGGGGCCGACGCCGTGCACCCCGGTTACGGGTTCCTCGCCGAGAACGCCCGATTCGCCCGGGCCGTCACCGCCGCCGGGCTGCGGTTCATCGGTCCGGCGGCCGACGTCATCGAACTGATGGGCGGCAAGACCGCCGCCCGCGAGGCGGCCGGTCGCGCCGGCGTGCCGATCGTGCCCGGCAGCGGCGGGCCGCTGCCGGAGGACGCCGACGAGGCCGAGCTGCAGCAGGCGGGCGACGCCGTCGGGTATCCGATCTTCGTCAAGGCGGTCGCCGGGGGCGGCGGCAAGGGGATGCGGCTGGTGCGCGAGCCGGAGAAGCTCGCGCGCGCGATCGAAGGAGCGCGGTCGGAAGCGGCCTCCGCGTTCGGTGATGGCGCCGTCTACCTGGAGCGCTGTATCGAACGGGGCCGCCACATCGAGGTGCAGCTCCTCGCGGACGAGCACGGCACGGTGGTCCCGTTCGTCGAGCGCGAGTGTTCGATCCAGCGGCGCCATCAGAAGGTGATCGAGGAGACGCCCTCGCCGGTCGTCGACGTCGAGACCCGGCGCGGGCTGGCCGCGGCTGCGGCCCGGCTGGCCGCGGAGGTCGGCTACGTGAACGCCGGCACCATCGAGTTCCTGCTCGACGAGTCCGGCGACTTCCACTTCCTGGAGATGAACACCCGGCTGCAGGTCGAGCACCCGATCACCGAGCTGGTGACCGGCGTCGATCTGGTGCGCTGGCAGCTCCGCATCGTGCAGGGCGAGCGGCTGGACATCGATCCCGAGCGGGCGCTCGCGCCCGACGGCCACGCCTTCGAGTGCCGCGTCTACGCGGAGGACCCGAACGCCGGGTTCATGCCGTGCCCGGGGCGGATCGAGACGCACCGCCCGCCGTCCGGGCCGGGCATCCGGGTCGATGCCGGCGTGGCTGCCGGGTTCGAAGTGCCCGTGTACTACGACTCGATGGTCGCCAAGGTCATCGCGCACGCCGCGGACCGGCGTCTGGCCATCGACCGCATGGACCGCGCCCTGAAGGAGTACGACATCGGTGGCGTTCCCACGACCATCCCTCTGTTCCGGTGGCTTCTGGGACACGACCATTTCGTTGCCGGCCGCTTCGACACCACGTTCCTGGACCGGGTGCTGGCCGGGCGCGACGGGGCAGCGTTTCTCGATCCGCCGGACGATGCCGAGGAGCTGGCTGTCATCGCCGCCGCGCTGTCCGTCGCACTGGTCCGCGGGGGCGCTGGAAGCAGGGCGGCCCCCGGCGCCGCAGCCGGGCGCTGGAAGCAGGCGGCCCGGGTCGAAGGACTGCGCTAGGAGTCTGCGCCGCAGGAACGCAACGAAGTCAGTTCTGCGGCGCAAGGTCATGGAGCGGGGGGGGGATGGCCGAACGCCGAGCCCGCGAGGCGTTTCGGGACGCCGGGTCGTTCGCATGCGAATGGAGATCGAGGTCAACGGCAAGGTGCGTGACGTCACCGTCGAGATGGACGCGGCGCGGCCGGATCGCGTGCGGGTATCCTGGGACGGAACGACTCGCGAGGTCGACGCCCGTGTCGTGGAACGGGATCGACACGGCGTGGCGCTGTCGCTCGTGCGAGTCGGCGACAGCGCCGCCAGCCGCCAGGTACGCTGTGTGGCGACGGGCCGAAACGGAGTCACGGCAGTGCATCTCGGCGACGCCGTCGTCGAGGTGGTGATCAACGGCCGGCAGGTGGCCGGAGAGTCGGTCGGGGACGCTGCCGGAGGTGCTTCTCGACTGGTCGCCCCGATGCCGGGCAAGGTGGTGCGGGTGCTGGTTGCGCACGGTGACGAGGTCGAGGCCCGCCAGCCGCTGGTGGTCGTCGAGGCGATGAAGATGGAGAACGAACTGACGGCGCCGAGGGCCGGGACCGTCACCGACGTACCGGTTACCGAGGGCATGTCGGTCGAGGCCGGCCGGCTGCTGGCCGCCATCGAGTGACGGCGACCGATGCCAGACGAGCTGTCGCGTCCCGGTAGCGTTCTCTTCGTCGCTGTACCGGCGACGCCGCAGCCGGCGGCGGAGCGGGCCGTTTCCGCGCCGACGGCGGAACCACGCAGACTCGTTGCCGTTCGTGCCGCCGTGCATTGGATGCGCCACCTGCGGCGCCTGGGATGGCGTCCCCTGCGGTGGCGCTGGATGCGACGTATGCGGCCGGGCGTGCGGCGCTCGCTCGTGTGGACGACCATCGCTGCCGTGGCGCTCATTGCCGGCAGCGTCGTCTCGGTGACCACCATCGATCTGGGCCCGAGCCTGCGGGCGCAGGCCGAGCGGGCCTTCGCGGACTACATCGACCGGCCGGTCACCATCGGTCGACTCGGCACCTATCTGGCGCCGGGACGCTTTCTCCTCGAGGACCTGGAAATCGGGGGCCTGAATCCGGGCGACAGACCGTTTTTCCAGGCGGAACGCCTCACGATCTCGACCGCGTGGGGGCCATTGCTGCAGGGGGAGGTGCTCGTCGACGCCGTCGAGCTGCGCGGCTGGCGGATGCTGGTCGAGGGATTCGCCGACGGGCGGCAGACCTTCCCGCGTTTCGTCCCGCGGGCGGACGACTCCGAACGAAGCGAGGCAACGCCTTCCCCCGACGATGCGGGCGCCGCCGCCGTGGACGAGTCCGAACCCGGCCGCCGGGTCGTGACCACCGTGCAGCACCTGCACGCCTACGACGGTGAGTTCGTGTACGAGGACCATGGAGCCCCCTGGAGCATCAGGGCGCCGAACATCGACCTGACGCTGGGCAAGTCGACGGGCTACGGCGGCACGGCCTCGTTCCGTCGAGGAACCCTCGTTATCGGTGACTTCGAGCCGATGACGCTGAACATGGACATCGACTACCAGCTCGACGGCGGGCTCGTGAACCTGACGCACGTCGATCTGTGGGCGGCCGACGACGGGTTCAGGGCGGCGGTGGACGGCCGTGTCGACATGCTGAATTGGCCGGAGTCGACCTACAACGTCCGCGAGATGGCAATCGACCTGCCGGCGATGAAGGACGTCTTCTTTGCGAAGGACGACTTCACGGTCACCGGCGACGCGGCGTTCCGCGGGGTCTGGCATCTGTTCGAAGGGGGACGCGAGCTCGCCGGCTCGTTCTCGAGCGCCGACGCAACCTTGTCGGGACTCCGTTTCCCCGAGCTCGACGGGGATCTCGTCTGGACGCGCGACCGCTTCGAGATCACGCGCGCGCACTCCGGGTTCTACGGCGGCGACCTCGATTTCACCTACGCCATGCAGCCGCTGGGCGCGCCCGAGCCGGGCGTCGCCACGTTCCGGCCGCTCGTTCGGTCGGCGCGTCTGGAGCCGCTGCTCGACGACCTCGACGTGCGCGGGGTGCGTCCCCGGGGCCGACTTGCGGGTGAGTTGAGCCTTTCGTGGCCGCTCGGCCGGTTCGCGGAGCGCAGCGGCGGCGGGGGCGTGTCGGTGACGCCGCCGCGGGGGGTCGTGCTGCTGCCCCGCGACGCTCCACCGGCGCGACGCACCGGGTGGCCCCATGGCGAGCAGCCGTTCCGGCCGGCCGCGGTTTCCTGGCGGTTTCCGTTCGGCGGCGAGATGCAGTTCACGTTCGATCCGGATGGCGTCGACCTCGCCCCGAGCTGGTTTGCGACGCCACTGACCGCGATGTCGTTCCAGGGCCGTACCGCCTGGGGCTCCCGCTCGCGGATTCCGTTCCATGTCGTGAGCGCCGACTGGCAGGAGAGCGATCGCGTCATGGCCGCCGTCATGACCGCGTTCGGACGTCCGACCGGCGACCTGACGCTGGAGGGTCACGGGACGATGACCGGCGTGATGCTCGGAGCGTTGGCGGCACCGCGCATCGAGGCGGCCTTTGCCGGCGACGCCATCCAGGCCTGGAACGTCGAGTGGGGGCGCGGGGATGGGGACATCGTCGTCGAGGACGGGATTCTCGAAGTGACCGGCGCCCGGTTTCTCCAGTCCGCGTCGAGTCTGGCTGTCGACGGCCGTTTCGCCATCGGTGCGGGGCAGCCGGGACGCGAGGACATCAATGCGCGGTTCGCGGTCGACGGGTTGCCCGCCCAGTCCATCCGCGACGCGTTCGACCTCGAGGGCTACACCATCGACGGGCCGACCTACGGACAGATCCGGCTGTACGGGGCCTATGGCGCGCCGCACGGCTTCGGCCGGCTGAGGCTGGGAGCGGGTCTCGCCTACGGCGAGCCGTTCGACGAGGCACATGCCGATCTGCGGTTCGACGGGGGCGGCGTGCTGCTCAACGGTCTCACCGTGCACCAGGGCGACGGTGAGGTGACCGGGGCGATGTACGTGCAGTGGGACGGTACCTATTCCGTCACTGCAGATGCCCGGGCGCTGGACTTGTCCGCGTCCCGGATGGTCGAGCGCGTTCCCGTACCCGTGACCGGACGCATCGACGCCGCGATCTCGGGCGCCGGCGCCTTTGCGGATCCGCGCTACGAGATCCGCGGCGCGATGGCCGACGTGTCGATTGCGGGCGTTCCGGTGGGCCAGGTGACCGGACGCCTCGACGTGGCGGCGGGCGTCATGGCGGTCGAGATCGAGGCCGCCTCGCCGGATGTCGCCGTCTCCGGCTCGGGTCGCATCGGGCTGGTGGACGAGGCGCCGTCGCGGCTGCGGTTCAGCGTGACCAACACGCGGCTCGATCCGTTCGCCCGGGCGCTGCAGGCGGGGTTGTCGGAGATGACCTCGCTGGTCGCCAGCGGTACGGTCGTCGTCGACGGGACACTGCTGGACGTCGCGCGGCTCGGCGTCGATGTCACGGTCGATCGACTGGCGCTGACCGTGTTCGACTTCGAGCTCGACAACGACGGTCCGGTCCGCCTCTCGCTCGCCGACAACGCCGTGCACGTCAACCGGATGCGGTTGCGCGGCGAGGGGACGAACCTGGAACTGGGCGGTGAGGTGACGCTGGCCGACGAGCGGATCGCTCTGCGTGCGGACGGAACCGCCAGCCTCGGCATCCTGGAGGGCCTGATTGCCGACGTGCGGAGCCGCGGGACGATGCGGCTCGCGGTCGCCATCGGCGGCCCGCTCGAGGAACCGATCATCACCGGCGAGGCGCGTGTGACGAACGGCCGCCTCCGTCACCTCTCCCTGCCCCACGCGCTCGACGCGGTCAACGGCCGGCTGGTCCTGGAGCCCGGCGGGATCCGTTTCGACGAGCTGTCCGCGCAACTGGGTGGAGGCGAGCTCGGATTCGGCGGCCGGGTGAGTCTGCAGGGATACCGCATCGGCGAGCTCGGTGTGACCGCGGTCGGTCGCGACATCACGCTGCGCTATCCCGAAGGGGTCCGCTCGCGGGTCGATGCGGATCTGATCCTGCGCGGCTCGATCGACGCGCCGACGTTGGGAGGGCTCGTGACCGTGCACGACGCGATCTGGATGGAGCTCTTTCAGGCGGACGGCGGCCTCATCGATCTGCTCGGCGACCAGGCCGCCGCCGACGCGGCGGAGACGACATTGCCCTTGCGATGGGATCTGCGCATTTCGGCCCCGTCGAGCCTGCGCATCTCGGACAACCGGGCGCAGATCGTCGCCAGCGCCGACCTGACCCTGACCGGCACCTATGAACGCCCGTCGCTGCTGGGGAACGCCGAGCTCGAGCGGGGGCAGATCCGTTTCCAGGGCAATCGGTACCGCTTGACGCGCGGGAGCGTCGGGTTCACGAACCCCGTGGAGATCGAGCCGTTCCTCGACGTCGAGGTCGAAACGGACATCCGCGTACCGGGACAGACGTACCGGGTCACTCTCGGCCTGACCGGTCCCATGGACAGCCTGCAGCCGCCGAGGCTGGAGTCGGACCCGCCGCTGCGGCAGTTCGAGATCATCGGGCTGCTGCTCGGCGACGTCCGGGACCCGCAGCAGGCCGAGATCCGGACCCTGCGGGCGCCCGAGGCGTCGCAGCAGGGCCTGCTGATGCAGGGCATCGGCACCGGATTGCTGAACAACCCGGTGTTCGCTGAAGTGGGGGGCGTGGTGGAGCGCTCGTTCGGCGTCGACACGTTCGAGATCACCCCGTCACTGGACGATCCGGCGGCGCAGCAGTCGACGCAACTCGTGCCCACGGCGCGCGTGTTGATCGGCAAACGCATCTCGGACCGGGCGCATCTGACGTTCTCGCGCGCCGTCAGCGGCAACAACCAGGATCTCATCGTGGTCTTCGAGTACGACGCGACCGATCGGCTGTCCTGGGTCCTGTCACAGAACGAAGATCGAACCTACGCGCTCGATGTGCGCGTCCGGCACGCTTTCTGATGCGCCGGCGGATCCTGCTGCTGCTCGCCGGCTTCTGTTGGGCGGCCGCTCCCGCGCAGGCCGTGCGCGAGGTGGACCACTTCATCGGCCGGAACATCGTCGCGGTGGAGCTGGCGGCCGATGGTCGGCCGCTCGACGACCCGGCGACCCGCGAGCTGATAGAAACCCGTGTCGGCGAGCCGCTGTCGATGCGCCGGGTGCGCGAGACGCTGGCGCACCTGTTCAGTCTCGGTCTGTACCGCGGGGCCGAGGTCGGCGCCAGCGCGAGAGGCGGCGGAGTGGCGCTGCTCTACGGGCTTCAGTCGATCGAGACCATCGACCGGTTGGAGTTCTCGGGCATCCGCGGCGTCCCGGAAGCGGAGTTGCGCCGCCTCGTCACCCAGCGTCACGGCCTCATGTTCCCGGTCGGCGAACTCACGGCCGTCACCGACACGATACGCAGTGCATACGGTGAGCGAGGGTTCTTCTCCCCACGCGTCCTGCCCGAGCTCACCGGATCCGTCTCGAGGCGCGTTCTGCGGATAGCTGTCCAGGCCGGGCCGCGGGCGTTCGTTCGACGGTGGCCGATCACCGGCGAGTCGCCTGCGTTCCACAACGCCATCCGCACTCGACTCGGGCTTCGGGACGAGAGAGTGCCGTACGACCTGCCGGCGATCGTGCAACGGATCGGCGACTACGAGGCCGACCTCCGGCGCCGGGGCTACTACGAGGCCCGTCTGTCGCACGAGGTCGAGCGGCTGAGCGAGACCGAGGTCGACGTGCGCCTGATCGTTCGCCGCGGCCCGCGAGTCGAGGTGACCTTCGAAGGCGACGAGGTGCCGGACGCCCGGTTGGCGGACCTCGTTCTGATCGCCCGCGAAGCGAGCGTCGACGAGGACCTGCTCGAGGACGCGGACCAGCGGATCGCCATGCACCTGCAGGGGCTGGGGTACCGCGACGCCGCGGTGGCGCACACGCGGGAGGGCGATGCCGATCAACTCTCCATCGTCTTCCGGGTAACGCGTGGCCCGCTGTATCGCGTCGGCGACGTCGTGGTCCGCGGCAACCAGGCGGTAGCGGACGAGACAATCCGAACCATCGCCGGCGTGGCGGCGGGTGAGCCGCTCGTTCTCCGGGAGATCGATGCCGGGCTTGCCGCAATCGAGGAACACTACAACCGCCTCGGTTTCGCCACGGTACGGGCCGTGCACTCCTTCGGCGTCGCCGAGCCCGGCGACGGCGAAGCGCTGGAGCAGACCGTCGAGATCACGATTGACGAGGGGGTGCGCACCATCGTCGGAACCGTGACGTTCGAAGGCGCGGCGGTCCGCACGGCGGCGGCTCTGCGGCAGGTGGTCGAGGCCCGCAGCGATGATGCGTACTACGGACCGCAGGTCGAGCGCGATCGCGCCGCTCTGCTGGAGCAGTATCGGAACGACGGCTACGAGCAGGCGCGCGTGGCGGTCGATGCACGGTTCGCCGACGACCTGAGTACCGTGGATCTCGTCTTCCGCATCGCCGAGGGCCGGCAGGTGTTCGTCGACCACGTGTTGATCGTGGGCAACCGACAGGTCGACGCCGCCACGATTCGGAGCGAGATCACCCTGGTGCCGGGCGAGCCGCTGGGGCTCGACGACGTGGCGGAGACGCGGCGCCGCCTCAACGCCCTGGGCATGTTTCGGCGGATCGACATCCGCGAGTTCAGTCACGGTCGCCGCGATCGCCGCGACGTGATCATCGAGGTCGAGGAAGCGCCGTCGACGCGGCTCGCCTACGGCGGCGGTTTCGAGGTGTCGCAGCGGTTGCGGAGAGATGTCAGTGCCGCGGGAAGCCAGGCGGTGGAGCGGATCGAGTTCGCCCCGCGCGGCTCGTTCGAGATCGGCCGCCGCAACCTGTGGGGCCGGAACCGGTCGTTGGACCTGTTCACGCGCGTCAGCGTCCGGCGCAAGAACGATCCGCCCCTCCTTGCGCCCGCCGACACCGGCGGTGCGCTCGGCTTCAACGAGTACCGCGTGCTCGCCGCCTATCGCGAGCCGCGGGCGATCGGTCGTGACTGGGACGTCCTGGTGTCGGGGTTCGTCGAGCAGGCGATCCGTCCCGGGTTCGACCTTTTCAGCCGCGGGGTGACGGCGCAACTGACGCGCTCGTCGGGGTCCGCGTCCGACACGGCGGTCGGGTACCGGCTCGGCAACAACGACACGTCCAACCGCGAGTTGAACCGCGAGGACGAGAACATCGTCGACCGTCTGTTCCCCAACGTGCGGCTCTCGTCGTTCACGGCGAGCCAGGTGCTCGACGCACGCGACGATCCGGTCGATCCGTCACGCGGCTGGCTCGTGTCGTTCGAATCCGAAGTGGCCGCGCGGACCATCGGATCGGAAGTCGGTTTCTCGAAGAGCTTTCTCTCCGGATCCCTGTACCGCCGGGTGCCCGGACTCCCCGGGATCGTCATCGCCACCGGCGCGCGGGCGGGTGTCGCCTGGGGCTTTCCGCGGTCACTGGATGCAGTCTCCATACCGCCGGAAGGGCGGCAGCCGGTTACCGGTTCCCTCGCACTCCCGCTCAGCGAGCGGTTCTTCGCCGGCGGGAACACCACCGTTCGCGGATTCGCCCTGGATCGGCTGGGCCATCCCCGCGCGCAGATCGGCGGCACGATCGACCAGGACGGCTTTCCGCAGGGCGGCAACGCCATGGTAATCCTGAACAGCGAGCTGCGGGTCCGCGTGACGCCGGCCATCGGCGTGGTCACGTTTCTCGACGCCGGCAACGTTTATGATCGTGTAGAGCACGTGAGTCTCGGTCGCATCCGGAGCGGCGCCGGGTTCGGGATCCGCTACAACTCGCCGATTGGGCCGTTGGGGTTCGACATCGGCTTCAAGCTCGGCGAGCGCCATTTCTTCGGTGACGAGACCAACCCGCAACAGGAACAGCTCTGGGCGCTGCACTTCAGCTTCGGGCAGGCGTTCTGACCGCCGCGCCATCCACCTCTTCGTGTGCCTGCTCGCGATCGCGGTCTGGCTGTCGGGGGGACACGCGCAGATTCTCGACCGGGTGCTCGCGATGGTGTCCGGCCAGGTCATTCTCGCGTCGGACGTGCGGGCGTTCCTCGATCTCGGGTTGTACGAGCACGGCCTGTGGCAGATCCGGGAACAGGATTCCGCGGGGCGCGAGGCCGCCGCTCTGAACCGGCTGATCGAACGCCAGCTCGCGCTCGACGAGGTCAATCGGTTCCGGCAGGCGTTGCCGTCGCCCTCTCGCGTCGAGCGCGGTCTGGTCGCGGTGCGGGCGCGTTTCGCCGATGAGGACGCGTTCGCCGCGGTGCTCGCGGCGGTCGGACTCGAGCTGGAGGATCTGCGGCAGATCCTGCGGGACGATATCCGGATCGAGGCCTATATCGCCGAACGCCTGGGCGGTCGCGCGGAAGTCGTCGACGACTGGCTCTCCGGCCTGTTGCGGCGCGCTGACATCCTGCGGGTCGACCGTTGAGTGGTTTCCCGGTCAGGGCTGCGCCCCGCCGACCGCCAGCGCTATCTGCGTGAGGTTGAAACCGGTGTGGCTCACCATGGCTGCGACCGCGCTGCCGCGGGTGAGGTAGAGCGCACCCCACAGGGCGCCGAGCGCACCGGTGATGATGACCGTATCCCACCCCTGGATGGCGTGACCGAGACCGAAAGCGATGCTGAAGACGACGAGACCGAGCCAGCCGCCGCCGAGGTGCTGATCGAAGCGCCGCAGGATGAAGGCGCGCTGCAGTTCCTCCCGGAGCCCGCCGGCCAGAACGACCACGAATGCGAACAGCAGTGCGCGCCCCGGCGTCCCCAGCATGGCCTGGAACGGGTTGTCGGGCACGTTGCGCAAGCCCGGCGCCAGCCACCCGATGAGCAGGAGGCCCGCCATGGCTGCCACGACGATCGGCGGCGTGAGAAGTATGCCGAGCACCGCCTCGCGTTCCGGCGGACGAGCGCCGAGCACCAGCTCGCCGACCGTTTCGCTCCGCGCGTGAAGGAAGGTCGCCACGAGGCCGAGCACGACAAGGACATCCAGCAGCGTGAGGGTGACGATGAAGCCGAACGACGGCTCGTCGGTCGGTGCGATCGCCGCGAACCCGGCCGCCGCCAGCAGGGAGGAAAGGACGAGCTGGGTCGGGAATCCCGAGCAGAGAACCACCTCGACGAGCGACGGCACGACGCGGCCGGGGGCCGGCACCGAATCCGCCGGCGGATCGGTTTCCGATCCCACGGTCGGCTGAGCGAGGTCGGGGTCCTGCGCCGGATGGACCATGTGGCCACTCTAGCATCCATCGCCAACTTTTCCACGTGTTTTCCACATGTTCCCAACATCTTGTTACTGGCTGGTCTACCTGCCCCTACATGATGTAGACTGTTGCCGCCGATCGTCACGACTGGCGCAGCGCTCCGGCGGTGTGCGCCGCGCGCGTCGCCGGAGCCGGGCGCCGTACCGTAATCGACGCAATCGACCGAATGTTCCACGCCGTGTTCGGTCCTCGAGGGGCCGGCCGGTGGCGGGCAAGGAGGGGCGATGTCAGCAGGCGCTGCTCAGGAGTCCGCGGCACGGATGACGCCAGCGGTCATGGAACCGACCGGTTCGACGGGGCCGGGACTCGAGTTCCCCCGCGTGTTCAGCCGCACCGGCATCGATCCGTTCGACGAGATCGAATGGGAGACGCGGTCGGCGGTGATCACCAACGAGCGCGGCGAGGTCGTCTTCGAGCAGCACCATGTGGAGGTTCCGGCGTTCTGGTCCCAGCAGGCGACCAACATCGTCGTCTCCAAGTACTTCCGCGGTCAACTCGGCGCGCCGCATCGGGAGACGAGTGTCCGGCAACTGATCGGCCGGGTGGTGGACACGATCACGGGGTGGGCCGGCAGGCAGGGCTACTTCGCCTCGACGGACGACCTCCAGGCGTTCGGCGGCGACCTGAAGTTCCTGCTGGTGCGGCAGAAGGCGGCATTCAACAGCCCGGTCTGGTTCAACTGCGGTTTCGAGAAGGCGCCGCAGTGCTCGGCCTGCTTCATCAACTCGGTCGAGGACACGATGGAGTCCATCCTCACGCTCGCCAGGACCGAGGGGATGCTGTTCAAGTTCGGGTCGGGCGCCGGCACGAACCTTTCGCCGATCCGCTCGTCGCGTGAACTGCTCGCCGGCGGGGGAACCGCGTCGGGTCCCGTGTCGTTCATGAAGGGCTACGACGCGTTCGCCGGGGTCATCAAGTCGGGCGGCAAGACGCGGCGGGCGGCCAAGATGGTCATCCTCAACGCCGATCACCCCGACGTGATGGAGTTCATCAACTGCAAGATCGAAGAGGAGCGCAAGGCGTGGGCCCTGATCGACGCCGGCTACGACGGCTCGTTCACCGGCACCGCCTACAACTCCGTGTTCTTCCAGAACTCGAACAACAGCCTGCGCGTCCCGGACGAGTTCATGCGAGCCGTGCTCGACGACGGCGAGTGGAAAACTCGCGCCGTGACCGACGGCCGCATCGTCGACACCCGTCAGGCGCGCGACCTGATGCGGGCGGTGGCCGAGGGAACGCACGTCTGCGGCGATCCCGGCATGCAGTTCGACACGACCGTCAACGACTGGCATACCTGTCCGAACACGGCCCGGATCAACGCCTCGAATCCCTGTTCGGAGTACATGTTCCTGGACGACTCGGCCTGCAACCTCGCATCGCTCAACCTGATGCAGTTCCTCAAGCCGGACGCGCCGGGCGAGTTCGACGTGGAAGCGTTCCGCGCGGCGGTGCGGACGTTGATCACCGCGCAGGAGATCATGGTCGGCAACGCCAGCTACCCGACGCCCGCGATTGAACGGAACAGCTACGATTTTCGGCCTCTCGGCCTCGGCTATGCCAACCTCGGGGCGTTGCTCATGTCGCGCGGCGTACCCTACGACAGCGAAGAGGGTCGCGACTACGCAGCGGCCATCACCGCACTGATGACCGGCGAGGCGTACTCGCAGTCGGCCCGGATCGCGCGCGACTGCGGCGGTCCGTTCACCGGCTACCCGAAGAACGAGCAGCCGTTCCTGCGGGTCATGCGGAAGCACCGTGACGCGATGAGAGGCATTGCCCGTGCCCATGTACCGGAAGACCTGCACGAGGCGGCGGCGGAATCGTGGAACGAAGTCGTCGAGCTCGGCGAGAAGCACGGATTCCGCAACGCGCAGGCCACCGTCCTGGCGCCGACCGGCACGATCGGCTTCATGATGGACTGTGACACGACCGGCGTGGAACCGGACATCGCGCTCGTGAAGTACAAGCGGCTCGTCGGCGGCGGCCTGATGCAGATCGTCAACCACACCGTGCCGGTCGCACTGGCGCGCCTCGGGTACCCGGACGACCAGATCAACAGCATCGTGCAGTACGTCGACGAGCACGACACCATCGAGGACGCACCGCATCTCGACAAGGCTCATCTGCCGGTGTTCGACTGCGCTTTCAAGCCGGCCAAGGGCTCCCGGTTCATTCACTACACGGGCCACCTGAAGATGATCGGCGCGGTGCAGCCGTTCATCTCCGGCGCCATCTCGAAGACGATCAACGTTCCCAGCGAGGCGACGGTCGAGGATATCGAGCGGGCGTACCTCGACGCCTGGCGGCTCGGCACGAAGGCGGTCTCGATTTATCGCGATGGCAGCAAGCGGACACAGCCACTCAACACGGCCAGGCAAACAGGGAAAGAGGCCGTGGCTGCGGTCGGCGACCAGCCGGTGCGCCGCAAGTTGCCGGACGAGCGCAATGCAATCACCCACAAGTTCGACATCGCCGGGCACGAGGGCTACATCACGGTAGGCCTGTTCGACGACGGTTCGCCGGGAGAGATCTTCCTCGTGATGGCCAAGGAGGGATCGACCATCTCCGGCTTCGCCGACGCGTTCGCGCAGGCCGTCTCCTACTCGCTGCAGTACGGCGTGCCGCTGCAGGTCCTGGTCGACAAGTTCAGCCACGTGCGCTTCGAGCCGGCCGGGCTGACGAAGAACCCCGACGTGCGGGTCGCCAAGTCGATCGTCGACTACGTCTTCCGCTGGCTGGCGACGAAGTTCCTCTCGCCCGAGGCGCAGTTCCACGCGGGGGTCAACGTCGGCGACGAGGACGCGGCCGAGACCGGGGAGCAGTTGACCTTCGGCGAGGCAATCCCGACGGACGCTCTCGCGCCGGCGGCCGGGCGCAACGGCTCGCAGGCCGCGCCGTACGCCATCCAGAACGACGAGGACGCGCCGCCGTGCTCGACCTGCGGCGCCATCATGATCCGCAACGGCGCCTGCTACAAGTGCGTCAACTGCGGCGCCACGAGCGGCTGCGCGTAAGATCGCGTTCGGCTGGCACGGCGGGACGTTCAGCCTCTGGATCGTTCTGTGCGGAGGTGGTCGTTCCCTGGAATCGAGACGTCTCGTGGAGCCGGCGGGGACCTACTGCGATACATCCCGGTCGGGAAGCGATCGAGAGTCCGGGTGGTCCCGATCCTCTTCGGCGGGATCCTCGCCACCGATCCTGCCCCATCCGAAGTACGCCAAGGCGACGAGGGTGATCGAGAAGACGGCCCGCATCACCTGGGGCAGGAGCAGCAGACGGCCGTAGAAGTGCGGATCGTTATGCAGGCTGACCGATTGCAGGCCGAGCAGCGCGGCCACCGCGAGGGCGAGCCCGCCCGGCATGGACACGCGCACGAGCGCCGCGGCGAGCATCAGCATCGCTCCCGCGAGCATGCGCCAGACGTTGGCCCACCACTCGAGCGTGCCGGCGCGGATGAGGTCGTCTGCGCCGACCACGACGTCGTGCAGGCCGTAGAGGAACATCCCGAGTGCAGCGGCTCTGAGCATGGCGCTTCTGTTGTATCATGCCGCGGCGCGGGGCGCATCGGCTCCGGGGAACCTGCGGCCGTCCCGGACGCCTCTGATGGCCGGCCCACCGGCGCCGCAATCCTGACCTGCCGCTCACTGCGGCGGCGCGTGGTCGAAACGGGAGCAGCCGGGCCGCGCCTGCCGGATGACACCAGGATGGACCTGCAACTGACGGACAGGATCGCGCTGGTGACCGGGTCGAGCCGCGGGCTGGGGTTGGCATCGGCCCGCGCGCTGATCGGGGAGGGCTGCCGGGTCGCCATCTGCGCCCGGGGCCGCGAACGGCTCGATGCGACCGCCGAGGCGTTGCGGCGGGAGGGCGGTGCGGATCGGGTGCTGGCCGTGCAGGCGGATCTGGCAACGGTGGAAGGTGTCGCGACAGTCGTCGACCGCACCGTGCAGACCTTCGGCGGGCTGGACATCCTGGTCAACAACGTCGGCCGCGCCGGCGGCGGCGGCATCGTCGAAACGGACGACGCGGCATGGGAGACCGCGTTGGGGGAGACGCTCTTCCCCGCGGTCCGGACCTCGCGCCTCGCGGTGCCGCACATGCGCGAGCGCGGCGGCGGCGTCATCGTGGTGATCGCTTCGATCTGGGGCCGCGAGTCCGGCGGCCGGATGACCTACAACGCGGTCAAGGCGGCCGAGATCAGCCTCGCCAAGTCGATGGCCCGCGAGCTGGCGCCCGCAAACATCCGGGTCAACAGCGTGGCGCCCGGCTCGATCTCGTTTCCCGGCGGGTCGTGGCACCGCCGCCAGCAGGAGGATCCCGAGGGGATGGCGGAGTTCGTCCGGGAGCAGCTTCCCTTCGGCCGCTTCGGGCGGGCGGAGGAGGTGGGGTCCGTCGTCGCGTTCCTTGCTTCGCCGCGGGCGAGCTGGGTGAGCGGCGCGTGCGTCACGGTCGACGGCTGTCAGTCGCGGTCGCTGATCTGACGCCCCGCCAGGAATCCGCGCCCGTCGGCGCCCATCCGGGCATCCACGGTCCGCAGCTTCGCTGTCGAGACGGTCGATCCGTCGGGAACCCGCACCGCGCACTAGCGGCGCGTGCGCTGCTGCCTGCGACGGCCCTCGACGGTCACCTTGCCGTACTTCTTCATGAAGCGCTCGACGCGGCCCTCGGTGTCGACCAGCTTCTGGCGCCCGGTGAAGAACGGGTGGCAGCTCGAGCAGATTTCCAGGTGCAGCTCCTTCTTGGTCGAACGGGTCTTCCACGTCGCGCCGCACGCGCACCGGACGTTGACCTCGTGATATTGCGGGTGAATGTCTGCCCTCACGTCCTGCTCCCTCCGCTTCGCCCCAACAGGACATTATAGCGCGTTCAGCATCGAGCCGACGGCCGTGCGGACCGCGGGCACCCCGGCTCCGGTCCTGCTGGACACCGGAAGCACCGCATGACCGAGCGCCGCTTCGTGCGCGTGGCGCGTCCGGCTCTGCGCGCTGCGCGACATCCGGTCGTTCTTCGTCGTCACGACGACGGTAGGGTAGCCCTGTTGCACGAGCCAGGCATGGGCCGCCAGATCACTGTCGAGTCCGGGATGCCGGCCGTCGAGCAGCAGAATGACGCCGGCCAGATACGGGAGGCCGGTGGCGGGCGGGGACTTGCGGCGGGCCGCCGCCTGCTCGAAGAAGTCTCGCACGGTGACCGCGAACTCGCGCTGCGCCTGCGCTCCCCCGCGGGCGAAGCCGTAGCCGGGCAGGTCGGCGAGCGTCAACCGCACGGCCCGCCGGCCCGCCGCGGTAACCGCGCGCACGGCGTACAGATTGACCAGACGGGTCGTGCCCGGCCTGGCGCCGGCCCGCGCCAGGCCGCGGCGGATCAGCGCGTTGATGAGGCTCGACTTGCCGACGTTCGACCGCCCCACCATGGCGATTACGGAACCGGCACCCGGCGGCAGAATGCCGCCCGTGGGCATACTGGTAACGAAGTCGGCGTCGAGAATCTTCACCGGGAGCGCCCGCGCGCCCGTTCCGGGCGCGGAACGCACTTGCGCAGCTCGTTTCCTGGCGCCCCGAAACGCCTCGCTCGCTCGGCGTTTCGGCCCATCCCCCCCGCTCCATGACCCTGGCGCCGCAGCACTTCGCTTCGGCTGCGTTCTGCGGCGCCAGCTCCTAGTGTGTGATCTGATCGTCGGAGACGGCCTCGACCTCCGGCGCCTCCGGCGCCGGGAGCCTGGACGCGATCGGTTCGCTCAGGGCGATTTTGAGGACTTCGTCCATGGTGTCGACCATGTAGAGATCGAGCGAGTCGAGTACGGTCTTCGGAATGTCCGCGAGATCCTTCTCGTTGTCCTTCGGCAGGACGATGGTCTTCAGGTTCGCCCGATGGGCGGCCAGGACCTTCTCCTTGACGCCGCCGACCGGCAGCACCTTGCCGCGCAGCGTGATCTCGCCGGTCATCGCGACTTCGCGCCGCGTGGGAATGCGGGTCAGCGTCGAGACGAGTGCGGTGGTGATCGTGATGCCCGCAGACGGACCGTCCTTCGGAATGGCGCCCTCGGGGACGTGCACGTGCACGTCGGTCTTCTTGTTGAACTCCTTCGGGATCCCGAACTCCTCGGCCTTCGCGCGCACGTAGCTCATCGCCGCCTGGGCGGACTCCTGCATGACGTCGCCGAGCTTGCCGGTCAACGTCAGTTGGCCCTTGCCCGGCATGAGGGTCGACTCGGTCAGCAGCAGCTCGCCCCCCGCCTCGGTCCAGGCCAGGCCGGTGGCGATGCCGACCTCGTTCTGTTCCTCGGCGTTCATCGGCCGGTACTTCGGCACGCCGAGGTACTCGGTGATGCGCTCACCCGTGACTTCGGAGCGGTACCCCTTGCCCTCGGCGACGACCTTGCGGGCGATCTTGCGGCAGACCGACGCGATCTCGCGTTCCAGACTGCGCACGCCTGCTTCGCGCGTGTACCGGCGGATGATGGTCTCGTATGCGTCGTCGCTGAACGTGGCGTTCCGGTCGCTGAGTCCGGTGGCGGTCACGGTCTTCGGCGTCAGGAAGCGCTTGCCGATCTCGATCTTCTCCAGCTCCGTGTAGCCGGACAGTTGCAGAACCTCCATGCGGTCCCGCAGCGCCTGCGGCACCGTGTGGAGCACGTTCGCGGTGCACACGAACATCACGTGCGACAGGTCGTACTCGACGTCCAGGTAGTGGTCGAGGAAGGTGTTGTTCTGCTCGGGATCGAGAACCTCGAGGAGGGCGGCCGACGGGTCCCCGCGGAAATCCATCGACATCTTGTCGACCTCGTCGAGCAGGAACACCGGGTTGATGGTCCCGGCCTTCTTCATCATCTGGATGATCTGACCCGGGAAGGCGCCGATATACGTCCGGCGGTGTCCCCGGACCTCGGCCTCGTCGCGCACGCCGCCGAGCGACAGCCGGACGAACTTGCGGCGCGTGGCGCGCGCGATCGACTTGGCGAGTGACGTCTTGCCGACCCCGGGGGGGCCGGTCAGGGTCAGAATGGTTCCCTTCGGCTTGCGGACGAGCGAGCGGACCGCGAGGAATTCCAGGATGCGGTCCTTGATCTTCTCGAGCCCGTAGTGGTCCTCGTTCAGGATCTCCTCGGCCTGCGTCAGATCGCGGCTCTCGCGCGTGCGCTTGTTCCAGGGCACGGCGATCAGCCAGTCCAGGTAGTTGCGCGACACCGTCGCCTCGGCGGACATCGGCGGCATGGCCTCGAGGCGCTTGAGCTCCTGCAGCGCCTTCTCCTCCACCTCACCGGGCATGCGGGCGCGATGAATCTTCTTGCGCAGCTCGTCCGTCTCGTTGCCTCGCTCCTCCTTGCGGCCCAGCTCCTTCTGGATCGCCTTCATCTTCTCGTTGAGGTAGTACTCCTTCTGCGCCTTCTCCATCTGCTTCTTGACGCGAGACTGGATGCGGCGGTCCACCTGGAGCTTGTCGACTTCGGTCTCGAGAATGCTGGCGATGCGCGTCAGCCGTTCGAGCGGCGAGATGATCTCGAGCAGGTTCTGCTTCTCGCCCACCCCGATCGCCAGGTGCGCGGCGATCGTGTCGGCGAGCTTGCTGGGGTCGTCCACCCGCACGGCGGCGATCATGGCGTCGTGCTGCAGGTTGTTCGACAGCTTCACGTACTGCTCGAACTGCGACACGACCTTGTTCATCGCCGCTTCGACGTCCTCGCTCGGCTCGCTCTGGCGGCTGAGCACCTTCGCGACGACGCGATAGAACCCCTTGTCCTCCTTCCACTCGACGGTGCGGGCGCGATCGACGCCCTCGACGAGGACCTTGACGTTCCCGTCCGGGAGCCGGAGGCTCTGCACGATGTTCGCCACACACCCCATCGTGTAGATGTCGCCGGGGTTCGGGTCGTCGTTGGCGGCGTCCTTCTGGGCCGCCAGGAAGATGCGCTTGTCGCGCGACAGCGCGTGCTCGAGCGCCCGAGTCGAGGACGGGCGGCCGACGACGAACGGCATCATCATGTGCGGGAACACGACGACGTCGCGCAACGGAACGATTGGCAGTGTTTCGTAGGATTCCATGCAATCAGGACCCTGTCCCGGTTACCCGGCCTTTTCGATGAGGGTGATGGGTTTGTCCTTAGCCAGCACGGCTTCGCGGGTGATCACGCATTCGGTGATCTTCTTGTTGCCCGGCAGCGAGTACATGATGTCGAGCATCAGTTCCTCGATGATCATCCGCAGCCCGCGCGCCCCGATCTTGCGGTCGAGCGCCGATTCGGCAATGGCGTCCAGTGCGTCGTCGTCGAAGCGGAGCTTCACGTCCTCGTATTCGAACAGCTTCTGATACTGGCGGGTGATGGCGTTGCGCGGCGTCGTCAATATCTTGACGAGCGCTTCCTTGTCGAGCTCGTGCAGGGTGCCCTGCACCGGCAGGCGCCCGACGAACTCCGGGATCAGGCCGTAGCGGATCAGATCCTCCGGCTCGACATGCTGCAGCAGCGAGCCGATGCCCGACTGCCGCGCGGACCGGATGTCGGCCCGGAAACCGAGCGTCTTCCGGCCCATGCGGCGCTGGATCATCTTGTCGAGGCCGACGAAGGCCCCGCCGCAGATGAACAGGACGTTGGTGGTGTCGATCTGGAAGAACTCCTGTTGCGGATGCTTGCGACCTCCCTGCGGCGGCACGTTGGCGACGGTGCCCTCCAGGATCTTCAGCAGCGCCTGCTGCACGCCCTCGCCCGACACGTCACGGGTGATCGAGGGGTTCTCGTCCTTGCGGCAGATCTTGTCGATCTCGTCGATGTAGATGATGCCCTGCTGGCACTTGTCGATGTCGCCGCCGGCCGCCTGCAGCAGCTTGAGGATGATGTTCTCGACGTCCTCGCCGACATAGCCGGCCTCGGTCAACGTCGTCGCATCGACGATCGTGAACGGCACCGCGAGCAGGCGGGCCAGGGTCTGCGCCAGCAACGTCTTCCCGGTGCCGGTCGGCCCGATCAGCAGGATGTTCGACTTGGTGAGCTCGGGGTCCTGCCGGTTCTTGACCCGTTTCTGGATCTCGACCCGCTTGTAGTGGTTGTAGACGGCGACGGCCAGCTTCTTCTTCGTGACCTCCTGCCCGATCACGTACTGGTCGAGGAACTTCTTGATGTCCGACGGGACCGGCAGACTCGAGCGGAGACCGCCCTTGCTCTCGAAGCGGCTGTCGTCCGCGATGATGTCGTTGCAGACGTCGACACACTCGTCGCAGATGAACACCGCCGGCCCTGCGATGAGCTTCCGGACGTCGTTCTGGTCCTTGTTGCAGAACGAGCAACGGAGCGTTTCGCCGCTCGTGCCTTTCTTGGCCATGCCCTGACGTACAGTCGCCGACGCTACGCACGCTCGCGAATCACGTCGTCAATGATACCGTATTCGCGGCTCTGCTCGGCGCTCATGATGTAGTCGCGCTCCGTGTCCTCGGCGATGCGTTCGAGCGACTGCTTCGTGTGCTCGGCCAGAATCTCGTTGAGCCGCGCGCGGGTGCGGAGGATCTCCTTCGCGTGGATGTCGATGTCGGTCGCCTGCCCGCCCAGTCCCGTCATCAGCGGCTGGTGGATGATGATTCGCGAGTTGGGGAGCGAGAACCGTTTGCCGCCGGCGCCGGCGGCCAGCAGCACCGCAGCCATCGACGCCGCCTGGCCGATGCAGTACGTCTGCACGTCCGGCTTGATGAACTGCATCGTGTCGTAGATCGCGAGCCCTGCCGAGATCACCCCGCCCGGGCTGTTGATGTAGAGCAGAATGTCGCGGTCGGGATCCTCGGCCTCGAGGAACAGCATCTGCGCGATGACCAGATTCGCGAGCGCGTCGTCAATCGAGGAACCGATGAAGACGATGCTGTCCTTCAGCAGGCGGGAGTAGATGTCGTAGGCGCGCTCACCCCGGTTGGTCTGTTCGACCACCATCGGGACGAGTTGCGATCTCGATTCAGCCATGGGCACAAGTCTCACACACTGACGATGGTCGCGCGCTTCATCAGCAGCGCGATCGCCTTCTCGCGCCGCAGGCCCGCGCGGAGACGTCCGGTCCCGCCGTCCTTCTCGAGCAGCGCGCGGACGGCCTGCGGTGTGCGGCCGCTCGATGCGGCCTGGCGGTCGATTTCCTGATCTACGTCCTCCTCGGTGACCTCGATCGCCTCCCGGCCGGCTATCTCGTCGAGCACGAGGGTTCCGCGGACCGTGTCCGTCGCCGAGGCGCGCTGCTGCTCGCGGAACGCGTCCCAGTCGATGCGCGCGCGCTGCGGGTCGACCTGTTCCTCCAGCAGGCGCCGGGCCACCTGTTGCGCCCGCCGGTCGAGTTCGCGGGCGATCAACGCTTCCGGCACCTCTGCCGTCATCCGGTGTGCGAGCTGCCGCAGCAGGTCCTGGCGGACCTCGTTGCGCGCCTCGAGGTCGGCCTGCGCCTGCAGGTCCGTTCTCACCTGTGTGCGCAATGCGTTCAGGTCGTCGAACTTGCCGATGGACCGGGCGAACTCGTCGTCGAGATCCGGGAGCACCGGCCGCTGCACGTTCTTGACCTCGATGGCGTACGAGGCCTGTCGGCCGGCGAGCCTGCGAACCGCGTCGTCCGGTGCGTGGGTGACCGTGAACGAGTGCGCGGCGCCCGGATCGAGTCCCACCAGAGCGTCGTCGAACCCCGGCGGGTTCGCATCGCTCCCGATTTGCACTCGCACACCCTGCAGATTCTCCGGCGCCGCCTCGGGCTGGTCCGACAGCCGCCGTTCGAGATCGATGGTCAGCACGTCACCCTTCTCCGCCGCGCGTTCGGTGACCGGCTCCAGATGTCCGCGCCCCTGGCGCAGCCGTTCGATCGCCTGCTCGACGGCGTCGTCGTCGAGCGTCACCGGCGACTGGCGCAGGGTGAAGGCGGTGTAGTCGCCCGGATCGATCGGCGGGAGCATCTCGATCAGCGCCTTGAAGGTCAGCGGCTTGCCGTTGTCGACCTGCACGTCGCGGATCTCGGGGGCGGCCACCGGTTCGACGTCGTGTTCCGCCACCGCTTCGTCCACCGCGTCCGGGATCAGGTTCTCTGCGACGTCTTGCAGGATCCGATCCCGGAAACGCGACCACGCGATCCTGGCCGGCACCTTGCCGGGCCGGAAACCCTCGACCCTGGCCGACCGTCCGTAGCGCTTCGCGACGCGGTCGATCTCCCTGTCGACCGTTACGGCCGGGATCTCGACGGTCAGCTCCGTGCGGCAGTCTCCGAGTTTCCTGATGTCCGATCTCATCGCCGTTGTCGCTCGTGTCGTCGGCCGCCCGCAGCCCGACGCAGGGCCGCCTCAACGTCAGTCCCGTAACCGCGCTGCGGTCGCGTCGCAGGATGGTGCGAAAGGGGGGACTCGAACCCCCATGGCCTTGGGCCACCGGATCCTAAATCCGGCGCGTCTGCCAGTTCCGCCACTTTCGCGTCACGCGTCGGCGGGGCCTCGACGGGCGACGGCCTGTGCTCCGCCGCCGCAGGGTGGAGTATACCCGCCCGACAGAGTCGTGTACGTCGGCGCTGACGGGCGCCGCGCCGTCGCCAACCCGCGCGCCGTTGTCGGCCTGCTTGTGTCGTTGGACGATCGGCAGCGCGGCGGGGCGGTGGTACGGATGTCGGCCGTCGCGATGTCGGCCGCACGCCGGGTCGCCTGTTCCGCAAACTGCAGCACGTTGCAGCAATACCGAACGCTCACGGTGATCTGCCCGGGTTCGCTGCCGGGTTGGCATTCTGGTGGTACGATCAAGCCTGCCATGCATCGATTTGTGCAGGATGTCGTGAAACAGGCCCCGCCCCCCTCGGACCCCGGCGTCGCGGGCGTGGTTGACCGCCGGGAGGTGGTCCAGGCCTATCGGGACAACCGGGCCCGGACGCGGGAGCTGTTCCAGATGCTCACGCCGGATGCCTACTACGAGCGGCCGATCCCGCTCCGGCATCCCGTCGTGTTCTACGACGGACATATTCCCGCGTTCGCGGTCAACGCGTTCCTCAAGAAGGGCCTCGGTCATCCCGGCCTCGACGCCGACCTGGAGGTGCTGTTCGCGCGGGGAATCGATCCGGCCGACGGGACGGCCGCCTCGGCGTCGGCCGTCGAGCGCTGGCCCTCGCGCGACGCGGTACGCCGGTACGTGGAGCAGGCGGACGACGCCATCCTGACCGCGCTCGCTTCGGCCGCCATCGATGGTGACGGCAACGCCGTGCTGCACCGCGGCCAGGGCGTCTTCACGATCCTGGAACACGAGGAGATGCACCAGGAGACGCTGCTCTACCTGTGGCACCGTCTCGACCTGCACCTCAAGCGCCGGCCGGATGGATACGAGCCGGTGGGGGTGACCGAGACCGGCCCGGCCCGCGAGATGGTCACAATCCCGGCCGGTCGCGCCACCCTCGGCGCCGGAATGACGGAGATCCCCTTCGGCTGGGACAACGAGTTCCCCTCGCATTCCATCGCGGTGCCGGCCTTCTCGATCGACGTGCACGACGTGACCAACGCCGACTACCTGGCTTTCGTCGACGCCGGCGGCTACGACGACCACGCGCTGTGGTCGCCGGAGGCATGGCGCCGCCAGCGGAAGTCGGGCCGTATGCACCCGCTGTTCTGGGAACGCGTGGCGGGCCGGTGGCTCTGGCGCGGCATGTTCGGACGGGTGCCGCTGCCGCCCGCATGGCCGGTCTATGTGACGCACGACGAGGCGAGCGCCTTCGCGCGCTGGAAGGGACTGCGGCTGCCGACCGAGGCCGAGTACCACCGGGCCGCCTTCGGGACCCCGGAGGGCGTCGAGCGGGCGCACCCCTGGGGCGACGCGGAGCCGGACGCCACGCGGGGCAACTTCGACTTTCGGTACGCGGATCCGGTGCCCGTCGGTTCGTATCCCGACGGTGCCAGTGCATGGGGCGTGCACGACCTCGCGGGCAACGGCTGGGAGTGGACCGCCACCCCGTTCGCAGGCTTCCCCGGCTTCGAGGTCATGGCCTCGTATCCCGAGTACTCGGCCGACTTCTTCGACGGTGAGCACTACGTCGTCAAGGGAGGATCGCCGGCGACGGCGCGCGGGCTCCTGCGCCGCAGCTTCCGCAACTGGTTCCGGCCGCACTATCCGTACGCGTACGTGACGTTCCGCTGCGCCGGGGACGCACGGTGACGGCGCGGGAAACGGTATCCGACCGCCCCGTGCGGCCGCAACCGGCGGGCCCTGACGAATCGCTCGCCCGTGACGTGGTCGCGGGGCTCACGAGCCGGCCGAAGCGGCTGGCGGCGAAGTACCTCTACGATGCGCTCGGGTCGAGCCTGTTCGAGGCCATCTGCGAGCTCCCCTGGTATCCGATCACACGCGGCGAGCGCGCCCTGCTGACGCGTGAGCGCGAAGCCATCCTCGCGCGGCTCGACGAGCCTGCCACCCTGGTCGAGCTCGGCGGCGGCGACGGCGAGAAGCTCGACATCCTGGCGGCGGGACTGGACGGACAGGGCAGAACCGCGACCGTCCACCTGATCGACATCTCGGAGACGGCGCTCGTGCGGGCCGCCCGCGCCATCGACCGGCATCCGTCGGTGGCGGTGCGCGTGCACCGCGCCTCGTACGCCGACGGCCTGCGGGCCGCCGTGGCCGAGCTCGATCCGGGGCGCTCGGCCATGATGCTGTTCCTGGGATCGAACATCGGCAACCTGGTTCCGGACGAAGCGGATCGCTTTCTCGCGCAGGTCGGGGCGGCGCTGCGGCCGGGAGACAGCCTGCTGCTGGGCACGGATCTCGTCAAGCCGGAGCGTGACCTGATCCTGGCCTACGACGACCCGCTGGGGGTCACGGCGTCGTTCAACCGCAACCTGCTCGTGCGCCTGAACCGCGAGCTGGATGCGGACTTCGACCTCGAGCAGTTCGCGCACCGTGTCGTCTGGAACGCGCAGGCGTCGCGCGTGGAGTCCTACCTGGTCAGTCAGGCGGAACAGACCGTCTGCATCCCCGCCGCCGGCTGCTGCATCCGGTTCGCCGCGGGTGAGGCCATCTGGACCGAGAGCTCGTACAAGTACCAGCCGGACGCCGTGCTGGACATGGCCGCGCGCGCCGGTTTCGCGCTCGACCAGCAGTGGATAGAGCCCGGCGCGGGATTCGCGCTGACCCTCTTCGACGTGCCATGAGCCCCGAGCCGCGCCCGCACCGTGACACCGGGCTGCGCTTCCTGGTCGCCGCGGCGTGCGTGGTCGTGGTCATCGCCGGGCTGCGCGCAGCGGCCCCGGTCATCCTGCCCTTCCTGATCGCGGTGTTCCTCGCGGTGGTCAACGTGCCGCTGATGAACTGGCTGGTGCGCATGCGCGTGCCGAAGCCGCTGGCCGGCCTGCTGACCATTCTGGCGGTCGCATCGGTCATCGGCATCCTGGTGGCGGTGCTGGCGCAGTCGGTCAACCAGGTGACGGAGGTGATTCCCCGCTACCGCGCGCGCGTCGGCGACCTGGCGGCATCCGTCTCCGCGCTGGGCGCATCCCTCGGCCTGCCGGTGGAGGCGTGGCGGGAAGAGTGGCGGTCGGTCTCCCTGGCGGCGTTCGGTACGGTCGATACGGTCGGCGCGATCATCGGCAACACCGGCGCGATCGTCGGCAACGCCGTGCGGACGGTGGGCGCCTTCCTGTCGAACGCCTTTCTGGTGTTCCTGACCGTGGTTTTCATCCTGGCCGAGGCCGCGGGCTTCCCGGCGAAGATCCGGCGCGCCTTCGGCGCGGACCGCGATCCGTTCGGGCAGCTCGGCCGCATCTCCGCCCAGATCCAGACCTACCTCGTCACCAAGGCGACGGTCAGCGCCGCCACGGGAGTCATCATCGGCGCGTGGGCGGCGATCATGGGGCTCGACTTTCCGCTCCTGTGGGGAGTGATCGCGTTCATGTTCAACTTCATCCCGACCCTCGGCTCGATCTTCGCGGCAGTTCCGGCCGTCCTGCTGGCGGTGCTGCAACCCGGCCTCGGGCCCGGAGCCGCCGCGATCATCGCCATGGGCTACCTGGTGGTGAACGTCACCTTCGGGAACCTGATCGAGCCGACGCTGCTCGGCCGACGCCTCGGCTTGTCGACCCTGGTGGTCTTCGTCTCCCTCGTCTTCTGGGGCTGGGTCTGGGGGCCGGTGGGGATGCTCTTCTCGGTGCCGCTGACGATGGTGGTCAAGATCGCGCTGGAGAACACCGCCGATCTGCGCTGGTTGGCGGTGATGCTCGACGCGAACCCGCCGGTGGCGGTGCGCAAGCACCGAGCACCTGCCGCGTAGCACCTTCAACGCCTCGGGGCCGCGACCGGCTGCCGCGCGCGCGCAATGGTCGGCGGGCGCCTGCCGCGTAGCGCCTTCAACGCCTCGAGGTGCTCCACGTAGGCCGCGCGGGCGCGAACGAACTCCGCGTGGTCGAGACCCAGTTCCTTCGAGATCCTGCGCGCCTCGCCCTCCTCGACGACCGTAATCGACTCGTCGGCGGCCGAGACGGCGAAGACGCACTCGAGCAGTTCGATGCGCTGCCCGGGGGTGGACAGATTGCGGAACTCGCGCGTGACCACGTAATTCCGGGTGCCGCCGAACAGGCGCACCTGATGCCTGGCCATCTCCACCACCAGGACCGCCTGGGCTTCGGGCAGGTGACCGAGCACGCGGACGATGTCCTCCATCTTCCGCGTCTCGTCGTCGCTCACGTGGGAGTCGGCGTGCGCCGCGCGGCCGAGCACCCAGGCGAACGCGGCGAGGTAGCGGGCGCGCTCCTCCGGCAGCGCCTCCAGTTCGTCGACGATGTGGCGGATGACGTCGGCCTCGGGCGAGGCATCGTCGCGGGGTGTTGCCGCCAGCCCCAGGACCTCCAGAATCGGCATGAATACTCTCCAGCAAGGCGTCTTCGGGCGACCCGGAATCGGGCCTGCATGCGCCCGGGCCCAGGGCCCTACCGGGGAACGAGGTCCCGCGCGAGAGACTCGACGAACATCGCCGCCACCGTCGCGGGGGCCTCGCCGTCCTCGTCCACGCGGTGGTTCATCTGCCGCATCCGATCCGCGTCGATGACGCCATCGAGGCGGGCGAGGGCGTCGAGCACATCGGGGGCCTCGCGGGCGAGCCGCGCGCCGGCCAGCACGATGGCGTCGTAGGGCGGGATGGCGCCGCGGTCGTCGTCGAGGACCCGCAGGTCGTACGCGGAGATCCGCCCGTCCGACGAGAACGCGCTGATGACGTCCACCGCCCCGGTGGCCGCCGCCTGGTACATGAGCGTCGGGTCCATCGTACGCCGGTCGGCGAACTCGAGGGCGTAGGCGGTGCGGATCGATGCCCATTCCGGTCGGGCGAAGAACTCGTAGTCGGCGCCGATGACCAGCCGCGGCGCGTGCGCCACCAGGTCGCTCACCGCCGCGAGCCCGAGGCGCTCCGCGTCGGCCGCCCGCACGGCGAGCGCGTAGGCGTTCTCGAAACCCAGCGTCGCCGCCAGCGAGACGTTGTGGCGCGTGGCGAGGAAACGCCGAACCGCATCGTGGATGTCGTCCCGCGCGGCGGACTCGTCGCCGCGACCCATCTCGTTGGCCCATATGGTGCCGGTGTAGTCGACGTAGATGTCTATCTCCCCGGCGGCCAGCGCGTCGAACGCGACGATCGAGCCGAGCGACTGCACGAGGGTGGCCGGGCGCCCGGTGTGGCGCTCGATCCAGTGTTCGAGAACGCTGCTGAGGATGTACTGCTCGGTGAATGTCTTCGCGCCGACCACGATCGGCCGCTCCCGGCCGCCGAACCAGGGGGCCGCCAGCGTGACGCCGGCATAGGCGTACAGCGCGATGACGACGCCCAGCGCCGTCAGGAGCCGGCCGCGCCGACGCCGTGCGAGGCCCGTCTCGACCGCGCGGACCAGCCCGTCCAGCAGCAGGGCGAGGCCGGCCGCGGCCACGCAACCCAGCAGGATCGCGGCGTAGTTGCGCGTCTGCAGTCCGCTGAAGATGTAGTTGCCGAGGCTGGTCGCCCCGACCGGGGTCGAGAGCGTCGCGATGCCGATCACCCAGACCGTCGCCGTGCGCAGGCCCGCCACGATGACCGGCATCGCCAGCGGCAGCTCCACCCGCAGAAACTGCTGCCGGGCCGTCATGCCGACGCCGCGGGCGGCCTCCTTCAGGGCCGGGTCGACGCCGGCGATGCCGGTGACGGTGTTGCGCAGCACCGGCAGCACGCCGTACAGCGTCAACCCGACGATGGCCGGCAGGAACCCGATGCTCGGCAGATCCACGGCGGCCAGCACCGGCACCATGGCGGCGAGCAGCGCCAGGCTCGGGACGGTCTGGATGACCCCCGCGATGGCCAGGGCCGGCCGCTCCAGCCACGGGAGGCGCGTCGCGGCGACGCCGAGCGGGACGCTGACGCCGGTGCTCAGCAGCAGCGCCAGCAGCGTGAGCTGCAGGTGCGCGGTCAGGTACGACGGCAGCAGGGCGAACAGTTCGCTCATGCGGCTGCACCGGCGCCGGGATCCGCGGCGGGCAGTGCTCCGCCGCGCGCCGCGCGCGGGCCGGTCACTGAGGCCCTCCCGGGGCGGCGCCTGTCATCAGGGCCTCGACGGCGGCCGCCTGCCGCCGCGGGGTGCTCATCAGCCGCTCCACGTAGTCGTCGGCGGGGCGCGTGAGCAGCTCGTGCGGCGTGCCGATCTGACGGAGCCGCCCGTCGCGCATGACGCCGATGCGGTCGGCGAGGGTCAGCGCCTCGGTCATGTCGTGCGTGACGAATACCGCGGTCAGCGCGAGCTGTTCGCGGATGCGCTGGAACGACTGCTGCAGCCGCTCGCGGGTGACCGGATCGAGGGCCCCGAAGGGTTCGTCGAGCAGCATCACGCGCGGCTCGGCGGCCAGCGCGCGCGCCACGCCCACCCGCTGCTGCTGCCCGCCCGACAGCGCGGCCGGCCGGCGGTCGCGCAGCGCCGGGTCCAGCTCCACCAGCGCCAGCAGTTCGTCCACGCGCGCCGCCGTCGGCTCCGGCGGCCAGCCGAGAAGCTGCGGCGTCACCGCCACGTTCTCGCCGACCGTCATGTGGGGGAACAGCCCGATCCGCTGGAAGACGTACCCGATGCGTCGTCGCAGTTCATGCGGCGGCAACTCCGCGGTGTCGATGCCGTCGAGCCGCACCGATCCGGATGTGGGCTCGATCAGCCGGTTGATCATCTTGATGGCAGTGGTCTTCCCGGCTCCCGAACCGCCCAGGAGGACCACCAGTTCGCCGGCCCGCACGTCGAGGCTGAAACGGTCGACGACAACGACATCGCCGTAGCGCTTGGTGATGTCGTCGGCCTGGATCATCATGTGGTCCCGATCCGCGAGGTGATGGTCAGATGATGCGCTGTCCGTCATGCGCGAATGGATTGTCGCATTCTCTTGTTCCCGATGCGGCTTCATCCAGCCTCACCGTCCCACCTTGACTTCCCCGACCTCGAATACGACGTGTCCGCCGGTCCGCACGACACGGAACAACTCCCGCAACACGGCGGCCATGGCTGTCCGCCAGTCATCGAGCCGGCGGCGTCATGGACGAGGTCTCCGGGGGCGGGTCAGTCGCTCGACGAAGAAATCCACCCGTTGCGGCTTGAAACACGCGCGGTGCGAGATCTCGTGCAGACGGTTCGCGGCGCGCTGCCGGCTGGTCCAGAACTCGTTGGTGAAGGTCTCGACATGCAGGACGCGATCGTGGCGCGCGACCGCCGTCATGCCGGCGTCCGTGGGTCGTCCGTTCCAGGAAAACCGCCTGATTGACGTCCTGAACGACGACCCTCCGTCGCCGGGTCGATCCGCCGGGCAGGCATCGAGAAGAGTGGGCCGGGCGTCGTGCATCCGCATCCAAATGCGGCGAACGTCCACGGACGCCCGCCGCGTTTCCGCATTGGCCGGCGGGTCAGACCCCCGACAGGTGCTTCACGACCCCGGTGCTGTCGCCAAGCTTCTCGGTCGGCACGCCGAGCTTCTCGAGCACGGCGAGCTGCAGGTTCGTCAGCGGCGTCTCCTCGGCGACCCGCAGGTGGCGTCCGCCCTGTACCCTGCCGGCCGCGCCGCCCGCCACGAGCACCGGCAGGTTGACGTGCAGGTGCTGGTTGCCGTCGCTGATCCCGCAGCCGTACTGGATGAGCACCTGGTCGAGCAGCGTCCCGTCGCCGTCCGGCGTGGCGTCGAGCTTCTGCATGAAGTAGGCGATCTGCTCGATGTGGTGCCGGTTGAGCTTCGCCAGCTTGGCCATCTGCTCGGGGCGGTTCTGGTGGTGCGACAGCCCGTGGTGCGGATCCGGAATGCCCAGCTCGGGATAGGTGCGGGGACTGACCTCGCGCGACATCATGAAGGTGATGACGCGCGTCAGGTCGGCCTGGAAGGCGAGCACCTGCAGGTCGATCATCATCCGGGCGTGTTCCTCGAACGTGTCCGGGATGCCGCCGCTCGGTCGGGCCAGCTCCGGCAGCTCGCGATGGCTCTGCGCCTCGGCGAACTGAATGCGCCGCTCGATGTCGCGGATGGCGTCGAGGTACTGCGTCACCTTGACGCGGTCGCCCGGGCCGAGCACGCGCTGGAAGTCGGCCACCTCGTGCGCCAGCGAGTCGAGGATGCTGCGATCTTCCCGGATGCGGGCGAGCCGCGCCTCCGGCGTCGTGCTGTCGGTATCGCCGAACAGCCGTTCGAAGACCGCGCGCGGCTGGTTCTCCATCGGCAGCGGCGTCGTCGGGTTGCGCCACGACAGCGTGTTGGCGTAGGCGCAGCTCCAGCCGGCCTCGCACGCGCCGATCAGCTCGTTCGGATCGAGGGCCAGCTCCAGCGACGCCAGCACGGTGTCGGCGCCGAGCACCCCGGCCGCAATCTGGTCCATCGACGTGCCGCAGCGGATGTCCGGGCCGTCTGTCTTCTTCGGGTGCACGCCGGTCAGGAACGTGGCGGCGGCGCGCACGTGGTCGCCGGTCCCCTCGCCGGGCAGCGGGAATGCCGGGGCATCGGCCAGTCCGCTGACGACGAGCAGTCTGTCCCGGAACGGGGTCAACGGCTCCAGCGTCGCCGGCAGGTCGGTGAGCCGGCCCGCGGCGGACGGCGTCCACTGGTCCATGATCACGCCGTTGGGCACGTAGCCGGTGAAGAGCCGCGGCGTCGGCTTCGCCGCCGAGTTCCGCACGGCCGCGAACGCCGGGACCATGCTGTCGAGCAGCGGCAGCGCCAGCGAGGCGCCGACGCCGCGGAGAAACGTGCGGCGGGGGAGCGAATTCCTGGTGATGATCATGGCTCCGCTGCTCTCCTCATCTGAAACGGCGTGCTCCGGACGATGCCCTCGACGAGGGCGGACCAACGATACCCGCCGGCGGCGGCGGCGTCCACGATGCTTCGCACCGCGGGACCGTCGAACGGCTCCACCCCCCGGCCGAGGGCATAGGTCAGCAGCTTCTCGGCCACTGTCGTGACGAAGTTGTCGCCGCGACGGCTCAGCGCCTGTCGCAGCGTGGCCGGCCCGTCGACCGGCGCGCCGTCGGTGAGCGTGCCGCTGGCGTCGATCGGCGTGCCGTCCTCGCCGACGTCGCGCCAGCGCCCGACCCCGTCGAAGTTCTCGAGCGCGAAGCCGAGCGGGTCCATGATGCGGTGACAGCTCGCGCAGACCGGGTTGGCGCGGTGCTGCTCCAGGCGGTCGCGCACCGAGCGCGGGGCGACCCCCGCCTCGTCGTTCTCCTCGAGCGCCGGGACGTCGGGCGGCGGCGGCGGCGGCGGCGTCCCGAGGATGTTCTCCAGCAGCCACTTGCCGCGCAGCACCGGCGACGTGCGGTGGGCGTAGGAGGTGACCGTCAGCAGGCTGCCCTTGCCCAGCAGCCCCCGGCGGACCGCGTGCGGGCCGTCGAGCCGGACGCGTCGGAAGTGGTTCCCGTAGACGCCCGGCATGCCGTAGTGGTCCGCGAGCCGTTCGTTGACGAACGTGTAGTCGGCGTTCAGCAGGTCGAGGACGCTCCCGTCCGCGCGGATCTGGCTCTCGACGAAGAGCGTCATCTCGCGGGCCATCGCCATGCGCAGGTTCGTGTCGAACTCGGGGAACGCCTGCGGGTCGGGCGTCACCAGCGGCATGTTGCGCTGGTACAGCCACTGGCCGGCGAAGTTGTCCACCAGCGCCTGCGTGCGCGGATCCGCCAGCATCCTCCGCACCTGGGCCCCGAGTGCCTCCGGATCACGGAGCTTCCCCTGTTCGGCCGCATCCAGCAGCTCCTGGTCGGGAATGCTGCTCCACAGGAAGAACGAGAGCCGCGACGCCAGCTCGAGGTCACTGACGGCGTACGGTGCTCCCGGCGCAGCAGCCGGCGGGTCGGCCTCTCGGCGGAAGAGGAAGTCCGGGCTGACGAGGATGCGCCGCAGCGCCATCTCGACGCCGGCGTCGAAGTCGCCCCGCGCGCGGCCCGCCTCGAAGAAGCCGAGCAGCATCTCGATGTCGCCGTCGGTCACGGGGCGGCGGAACGCGCGTCGGGCAAGGCGCGTGACGATGTCGGTGGCGCAGGGCGTCTCGTCCGCGCCCGTGTCCGGCCGGCAGGTGAAGATGCGCTGTCGACTGGGCGTGTCGCCGCGGCCGGTCACGTTGTACGGCCCGCGCAGCTCCACGCTGCCGATGCCCGGCGGCACGGTCTGGTCGCCGGCGTACTCGTAGCTGGTCACGCGGTAGTCGGGGCGCCGCATCCCCTCCAGGTACGCCGGCTGGTCGACGAAGCTCACGGCCAGCGTCGCCGGCCCGGCCCGGGCGGCGAAGCGCACCTCCTGGCCGTCGTCCGGGACGTTGCGCAGGTCGCGGCGGGCCGGGTTGCCGTCGGCGTCGAAGACCGGGCCGCCGACGGTCAGGGAGGCGACGAGCGCCCCGTCGAGGCGCACCTCCAGCGTGTGCGGCTCGAGCATCCCGCGTACGCGCCCGTCGTAGGTCCGCAGCAGGAAGATCTTCGCCACGTACTCGCCGTCGACCGGGAAGTGGTGGCGCACCGCCAGCCCGCCGCGCGAGCCGAACGGCAGCTCGTCGCTGACCCGCTCGTTCTGGCGCAGGTTCTTGTCGACCTCGAAGACTTCGGTGGTCGGCTGCAGCGACGGGTCGCCGACGGCCAGCCGTGCGATGCGGCGCGAGGCGGCCAGGTAGCGTTCGGTGAGCATCGGCGAGACCGACAGCACGTCGGCGATATTGTCGAAGCCGAAGCCCGAGTCGTCCGGCGGCAGCAGCGTCCGCTCGTCGATGTCGAGGGCCAGCAGGTCGCGGATCGCGTTGGCGTACTCGGCCCGGTTCAGCCGGTGCACGGCGTGCCGCCGCCCGGGGTCGGGGCGCGCGGCGGCGGCCCGGTCGATGCGGCCGGCGATCCAGTCGGTCAGCCCGTCGTAGGTCGCCTCGTCCGGCCGCGGGCGGCCCGCCGGCGGCATCGACCGCGTGGCGAGCTTGCGGACGACCTTCTCCCAGACGGCCGTCTCGTGCGGATCGGCGCCGATCCTGGCGGGATCAAGCCGTTGCAGCGAGAGCCCGGCGGTCAGCGTCCGGTCGTTGTGGCAGCCGACGCAGTGGCGGCGGATGGTCCGGCCGTGCTCCGCCGCAGGGTCGGGCCGGGCGGCGGTCTGCGCGTGTACGGGCGCAGACGCCGCGGCGACGGCGAAGGTGATCCCGAGCGCCGCCAGCCACGACCGGCTGCGTCCGATGGCATGAACTGTCATGGAAGCCTGCATTATCATGATCGCGTTCCGGGAGTGTCAAGCATGTAGAGCACCGCCGCCGAGAGCGGCGGCCCGATCCGTTGCGGGGTCCGTCCCGATTGCGGATCAACCCCCGCAGAGGGGCTGTGTTCCACGTTGAACCGATCGAGTGCCGACGGGAGCGAGTGAACGAAACCGTCACAAATTCCTGATGCCACATCCGAGGTGGCAGCAAGTTGGCGATAGGGGGGGAATCCGGGGCGACCGGGAATATCGAGGCTGTGGAAGCAGCCGGTATGCCGTGCACGGTCGAGTGCGAGTGCTGCCAGCCGAACGATTGGGCGCTGGACCCGAAGATCGGTCACACGTGGTGGGTGCCCCAAAGCGCATCCCTGCGAGTGTTGCGATAGCTTGCCGACGCGTTGAGAACGAGGAGGATGCGTAATACCATGCGGATACTGCTGTCGATCGTTACGTTTCTCGTGGTCGGGTTGCTCGGAGCCGCACCCGCCTCGGCCGCCGTCGACCTGCCGCTCATCGACGCCGTCCGCGCCGCGGACCCCGCGGCGGTCGAGCGGCTGCTGGCCGCCGGCTTCGATGTCGACGAGCCGCAGGGGGACGGCGCCACCGCGCTTCACTGGGCGGCGCACCGAGACCTGCCGGACGTGGCCGGGCTGCTGGTCGGCGCCGGCGCCGACGTGGACGCGGCCGACGATCACGGATTGACGCCGTTGGCGCTGGCCTGCCTGAACGCGAGCGTCGCGATGGTCGACCTGCTGCTCGAGGCCGGAGCCGATCCGAACCTCGCGCGGACCAGCGGGGTGACCCCGTTGATGACCGCCGCGCGCGTCGGTCAGGTGGAGGTCGTCCGCCGCCTGCTGCGCGCGGGGGCCGATCCAACCGCCGCCGAGAAGACCCGCGGCCAGACCGCGTTGATGTGGGCGATCGCCGAGAACCAGCCACAGGTTGCGAGCGTGCTCCTGGAGACGGGCGGCGGCGCGGCGGTCCGCTCGACCAACGGCTTCACACCGCTGCTGTTCGCCGCCCAGCAGGGCAACGTGGACCTGGCTCGACTGCTGATCGCGGCGGGCGCCAGCATCAGGGATGCGGCCCCGGACGGCATCGGCGGCGACACCAACGCGCGGGCGTTGTTCCGGGAGGATACCGAGGCGTCGGCCCTGCTGGTCGCCATCGACAGCGGCCACGCCGAGATGGCGCGTTTCCTGCTCGCGCGCGGCGCCGACCCCAACCAGGACGGGGCGGGGCGCACGCCGCTGCACGCGGCGGTGCAGCGGGAGATGCCGGACGTGGTCCGGGCGCTGGTCGATGCAGGCGCGGATCCCGACGCGCGTCTCGAGAAGCCATTGCCGCTCGTGTCCCGCCGCATCACCCAGGACAACGGCCTGACCCCGACCACGATCGGCTCGACACCGTTCCTGCTGGCGGCAAGCTTCGGCGACGTCGAGAGCATGCGCATCCTCGTCGTCGAGGCGGGCGCCGACCCGTTCCTGACCACCGACGACAACACGACCGCGCTGATGGTGGCGGCCGGCGCCGACTACGTGGAGGGGCAGGACAAGTACGGCGTGCGCTCCTATCCCGCCTACTACGAGACGCTGCAGCGGCGCGCGTTCGAGGCGACGAAGTACTGCATCGAGCTCGGACTCGACGTCAACGCGGTGAACGACGCCGGTCAGACACCGCTCCACGGCGCCGTCTACATGGGCGGCACGCTCATCGCCCCCTACCTGGTGAAGCAGGGCGCCGAGATGGACGTGATCAACCTCCGCGGGCAGACGCCCTGGATGGTCGCGGCCCGGGGCGAGTATCGCGCCGGGTCCTTCTACCGCCACGAAGAGACGGGAGAGGTTCTGGAGGCGCTCGGCGCCGATACGACGCTCGGCTTCGATCTGGGCCGCGACTTCTGGGCGCAACTGGGGATGGAAGACCCGACGCGTCGTCGCCGTCGCCGCTGACGTGCGGAACGCGGGTTGCGGGGCGCACCGCCAGGAGCGCTGCGTCGAGTTCGGCTTCCAGTGTCTCCAGTCCGGGAAGCACTCACGCGGTCATTCCGAGGACTGACTCGCTTCCGGCCGGCGGTGTCGGCCTCGGTGTTGCGCACGCCTACCGCGCCCGCGCCGGCTCCAGCTTCCGGACCCAGCCGTCGCTCTTCGTCAGCAGATAGAGCTCTCCCGCGGAGTCGATTCCCAGGCGTGCATCGGCCCGGTCGCCGGGGGCGTACGTGTTGGGGAACCCGGCCGCCTCGACCAGGTCGCGCTCGCGGCCGTCGACGACCAGTCGGAGTTCCCGGATCTCGGCAGGTTGACCGGGCACCAGCGTGTCAGCATCGATGTACAGCACGCGGCCGCGCGGGAAGTCCGTGAAGACGTACTTGCCCTGCAGGGCGGGAATCGCCGGGCCGCGATAGACGAACCCGCCGCTGATGGCGTAGCCGTCGTCGTGGTCGTACTGGGCCACCGGATACACGAAGGGATGCTCGTCCTGCGCCGGGCGTGGATACAACCGTCCCGGACGTCCGGGGCCGACCGCGAAACCCGTGGCGAACGTGCCCTCCCGAAGCCGCCAGCCGTAGTTGGCGCCCGGCACCCCCAGATTGACCTCTTCTATGGAGTTCTGGCCGATGTCGCCCAGGAACATCCGGCCGTCCGTGTCCCAGGAGAACTGCTGCGCATGCCGCAAACCGTAGGCCCAGATCTCGGGGGCGACGTCCGCTTCGTCCACGAAGGGATTGTCCTCCGGAACGCGGTATCCTCTGCCTCCGTCCCCGACGAGAGGGTCGATGCGGATAATCGCACCATGGGGCACGCTGAGGGACTGGCCGAAGTCGCGGGGATCGTAGGCCGACCCGGCATCCCCGAAGCTGGCATAGAGGATCCCGTAATCGGGCGACCCCGGGGCAACCGTCGGATTGAACGCGATGGTGCCGACGTTGTGGTTGGCGGCGAACTGGCCGATCCGGAAGACCTCGCGTGACGTGCCGTCGAATACGTTGGCCCGCGGATCGTCGGTCGTCCACTCCCGGATCACGCTCTCGTGGCTTCCGGCGTCGTCGTCCAGGTAGTCCGCGCGACCGCTGTCCGACCGGGCGCTGTACGCCGTGTAGAACTTGCCGAACCCCGGCGTGCCGGCGTCGGCAAACTGCGGGTGAAACGCAACCCCCACCAGACCGGTCTCGTTGGGAAACATCGAGTCGTCGAAGCCGACGGCGCGGGTGCGAATGTCCAGGTATGTGACCGGCGCCGTCCCGCTCTCGTCCGTGATGTACAGCAGCCCCCGCAGGTCGTTGAGGACGAGACGCCCCGAGCCGTCCCCGACCGGCGTCAGGTACTGGATGCGGGCATAGGCTTCGTTGGTCATGGCGTCCATGGCCGAATCCTCGGTTCGCGGCGCGCGAACGAACCGGGTCGCTTCCACGACGAGGTCGCCCTTCCGGATCGGTCCGGGAATGGGGTCGGTCAGGGGTTCCACCTGCGCCCCGAGCGGAAAGGCGGTGGCGGCGACGAGGATGGCGGTGGTTCCGAGCGATCGTACCGGGTGCATGGCGGACTCCGTTGGCTGTGGGATGGAGGTGCGTCGTCGCGGATGGCCGACGCCATCCTCCTTCGTGCGGCCAACAGGTCCCGGAAGCCCAACGCCATCCTCGGCGTCAGTCCGTCCTGGCGGTGTTCCGAACTGCGCTGGCCTGCGTTCCTGCACCGGCGGGCTACTGCTGCACGTACTTGTGCAGCTCGGGCCGCACGGTGTCGGCGACGTAGATGTCGCCGTTCGGCGTCAGCGTCATGTAGTGCGCCTCGCCGAACTCCCCGAGCCCGCGGCCGGGCTGGCCGTTGGCTCCGACCGCGCGGCCGTTCTCGTCGAGCTTGAGGATCTCGCCGGCGAAGCCGCTGACCATGTACATCGTGCCGTCGGAGTGGATGTAGAGCCCGCACGGCAGTCCCTTGTAGGCCCACTCCTTGATGTAATTGCCTTCGCTGTCGAAGATCTGGATGCGCCGGTTCTGCCGGTCGGCGACGTAGACCATCCCCTCGGTGTCGATGACCACCGAGTGCGGCGTGTCGAACTGGCCGGGTCCGGTCCCCTGCTCGCCCCACGACTTCAGCAGTTCGCCCTCGGGATCGAACTTCAGCACGTGCGGCTCGCCCTGCCCGTGGCCCACGAGCACGAAGATCTCGCCCCCGAGTCCGATGGCGAGGTCGGTCGGCTCGTTCATCAGCGGCGTGTCGTCCGGGTTGATGGTCAGCAGCACCTCGCCCTCGGGATTCATCTTGCGCACCGTGTCGGCGTTGACGTCGGTCGTCCAGATGTGGCCTTCCGAGTCGATGCGCATGCCGTGCGGCCGGTCGTACTGGCCCTGGCCCCAGGACCGCACGAACGTGCCGTCCGGCTCGAACTCCATCAGCGGGTTCGGGCCGCGGTTGAACACCAGGATGCGGTTCGTCGAGGTCCAGCCGACGCTGGACGGCGCGCCCATCTCGAGGTCGTCCGGAATCTGCAGCCCGTGGGGAACGGGGCGGTAGCCCAGGTCCGGCGCGTCCTCCATCTGGGCGGGGTCGGGAGCATCCAGCACCTGCGCCCCGGCGAGGGCGGCGGCGCCGAGCGTGACGGCGAGAGCGGTGACGAGGGTCCCGGAGACGCGGCGTGCTGGCGACATGGCAACTCCTCGGGAAAAGTCGGTCGGAAGGCCGCATTGTAGCACCCTGCCGGACGGGACGGGACCGACGGGCCGCGCTCACAGCCCCGCCTGTGTCCTGCCGACGGGACGGGCGCCGACGCGCGGCGTGCTACGCTGGTCCGGGCGCGTGACAGTCACGGCCGGAGCACCGCTCCGAGAGACCAGGGAGGACAGCAATGGCGCCGATGGACCGGAAGCGAGTACACGGAAGCGGTTGGTGGCGGCCCGGTCCGGCCGGGACGCTCGTCTGTCTCGTGGCGCCGGCGGTCGCCCTGTTCGCCGCACCGGTTTTCGCGGCCGGGGAGCAGGAGGACCAGCGCGCGGCGATGCTGGCGCGCGCGGCCGAGGCGGAGATCGACACCGAGTACGTCGCCCCGCCGGGCGACCCGCTGTCGCACCACATCTCCGGGTTCGCCAAGACGCTCTGCTCGGCGGTCTTCGTCACCGGCCTCGACCCGGACTTCGCGGCCGAGAGCGTCGGCTTCTTCAGCGGGCCCTACGAGCACCGGCGCCATGTCACGAACCGCGAGGTCGACAACGACCAGCGCCGCATCCACCTGACCCTGCCGAACGGCGTCGTCCGCACTGCGAAGCTGAACGGCGATCACGGCTGCGTCACGCTGCCGGTCGGCGAGGACGACGTCTTCTTCGAACCGATCGACATCCGCAGCACGTTGCCGGATCCGGCCACCACGCCGTGGCCGATGGGCGACATGCTGCCCGACGCGCCGCTGCCCGCCGGCATCGACGCCGACAAGGTGCAGCAGGCGGTCGCCGCCGCCTTCGAGCCGGCCGGGGGGCTGACCGCCGCGTTCGTGGTGACCCACAAGGGGCGCATCATCGGCGAGCGCTACGGGCCGGGCATCACCATGCACACGCCGCTGGAGAGCTGGTCGATGGGCAAGAGCCTGACCGCCACCCTGATGGGCGTGCTGATCCAGCAGGGCGTCTACGAGCTCCACCAGCCCGCGCCGGTGCCCGAGTGGCAGACCCCCGACGATCCGCGCCGGCAGATCCGCATCGCCGACATCCTGCGCATGTCGAGCGGCATCCGGTTCCGCGGCGTCGCCGATCCGGATCTCGATCCGGCGCTCGGCTACCCCGACCACCTCTACGTCTACACGGGGTCCGCCAACTCGTTCGAGTGGGCGGCGACCCGGCCGCAGCAGTGGCCGCCGAACACCATCGGCCGCTACCGCAACTCCGACCCCGTGCTGACCAACTACCTGGTCCGGCTCGGCGTCGAGGGCCGCGGCGACGAGTACCTGTCGTTCCCGCAGCGCGAGCTCTTCGACAGGATCGGCGTCCGCGGCTTCGTGCTCGAGACCGACCCCTACGGCAACTACCTGCTGCAGGGCTACGAGCTGGCCCCGGCCCGCGACTGGGCGCGGCTCGGCAACCTCTACCTGCAGGACGGCGTGTGGAACGGGGAGCGGATCCTGCCCGAGGGCTTCGTGGACTTCGTCAGCACCGTCGCCCCCGCCTGGCAGGCCGATGGCCGGCCCATCTACGGCGGCTTCTTCTGGATCAACGGCACCGGCACGTTCCCGGTTCCGCGCGAGGCCTACTACATGTCCGGGGCAGGCGGCCAGACGACGCTGATCATCCCGTCGCACGACCTCGTGGTCGTCCGCCAGGGCCACTACCGGGGCGCGTCCCTGGGCGGGCAGGCGCTGCGCCGCGCCCTGGCGCTGTTGATGGAGGCGGTGCCGGCGAGCTGAGGCGGCGCCAACCTTGCGCGGGCGGGATCCCACACCCTGCGGACGGAGGCCTCCTGCGAACCGATGCCGCGATGCCGCGGCAGGGCGAGACGGGGCGGCTGTCCGGCCGGGTACGCGCCGATGGAGGCGGCGCTGGCGCGCGCGGCCGAGCGTCCGCATCATGCTATCGTGGCAGCTTGGTGTGACGGCATCCGGCGGGCGCCGTCCGGTTCCGATGAACGAGCAGTGACATGGCGATTCCCGCTCCGTACTCCATCGTGACGGCCGAGGAACTGTTCGAGCTCCCCGACGATGGTTACCACTACGAGCTCGTGGAAGGACACCTGGTACGCATGACGCCGGCAGGCGCGGAACACGGTGCGGTCGCGGCGCGTGTCGGCTACGTGCTGCAGGAGTACGTCGATGCGCACGGCGGCGTCTGTTGCGGCGCCGACACGGGGTTCGTGCTGCGGCGCACGCCCGACGTGGTGCGCGCCCCGGACGCCGCCTTCGTCTCCGCCGAACGCATCCCCGCGACCGGGATCCCCACGTCGTACTGGCCGTTCGCCCCTGATCTGGCGGTGGAGATCCCGTCGCCGACGGACCGTTTCATCGACGTCCACCGCAAGATCGCGGAGTACTTCGCGGCCGGGACGCGTGGGGTGTGGATCATCGAACCGGCCACACGGCGCGTGCACGTGTACCGCTCACTGGACGACGTGCAGGTGGTCCGTGAGGACGACGAGCTGACCGGCGGCGACGTGCTCCCGGGGTTCCGGTGTCCGGTGCGGCGGCTCTTCCCATAGCGCCCCGAAACGCCTCGCCGGCTCGGCGTTTCGGCCCATCCCCTCCACTCCATGACCTTGCGCCGCAGCACTTCGCTGCGCTGCGTTCTGCGGCGCAAGCTCCATGGCCGTCGTTGGCGCGCGGTTCGGATGGCTTGATCCGACCGTAGCGCCGACTCTGCGGCGTATGGAGCCGCCGCCTGCTGCGCGTGTCCGCTGCGCCGTCAGTCCACTCGCACCAGAGGTTCGAGGCCCGTCTCGGCGATCACGCGAGCCGCTTCTGCAGACGACAGGAAGTCGAGGAGCCTCTGCGCGCCGCCCGGGTTCCCGGCGCCGGTCGCGATCCCGGCGGCGAACGTCGTGACGCGCTGGTACACCGCCGGAATGGGACCGACGTACGCAGCGCCCTCGATCGAGAGAATCTCACTGACCTGCTGGAAGCCGATCTCCACCTCGCCGCGCGCCACGACGGCGGCCACGCGTTCGCTCTCGATGCGCCGACTCTTCGGCGCGAGCCGCTCGGCCAGGCCGAGGCGGGGAAACAGCTCGGTGGACACGTAGGTCCCGCTCACGCTCGCCGAGTAGCCGATGGACCCGGCGGCGAGCAGCGTCTCCGCGAACGCCTCGGGTGTGCTGATGTCGGGCAGGGGCGAGCCGTCACGCACCGCCATGCCGATGACCGAACTGGCCAGGTCCACGCGACTGTCCGGTCGGACCAGGCCCCGAGCGGAGAGGCTGTTCAAGCCGGCCTGCGACATGATCAGGACATCGAAGCGTTCTCCGCGCTCCAACCTGGCCGGGATCGAATCGGGAGCACCGCCGGTCGATGCCCCGTACGCGGTGACGAGCCGGATTCCCGTTGCGTCCTGAAAATGCGGGACCAGCGCGTCGTAGGCCGCCGCGAGGCCCCCGGACGTCACCACCGCGATTTCGGACGACGCCTGGGCCCCGGCGGTGGTCGAGGCAGTGCCCGACGGCGGCGCAGAGGCCGCAACCGCTGCCGCCAGCGCCAGCAGCAAGCCGAAGCACATCCGTCTCTGCATGCTCTGCACCCGATTCACAGGGGGAGGGTCTCGCGCCATCCGATGATATCAGGCGCCACCGACGAGTCCCAGTCGTGCGTGTCGTGCGGCGACGTCTGGAAGTCTCGCGCCATCCGATGATATCAGGCGCCACCGACCCTCCCGACGACGCCGTTCGGCCAGGCTGACTGCAGGAAAGGAGGTTCGGTTACCAGGAGCGGGTGGCTCCGGACCGTGGGGAATGCTCGGGAGTGACCGCCACACCGCTGTCGTGCCGGCGACTGTGCTCACCACCGGCCGGGACGCGACGGGCCCGCGAGTCGGTCTCGGACGGCGATGTCGAGTCCAGCGCGCTCCGCAGGCGCATCCAGTGTTCGTCCCGGTGTTCGACACGCGAGCCGGGCCGACCCTCAAGCGGCATTCCAAGGTTCTCGACCACAGGCGCCGCCCAATCGCCGTCGTTGCCGTGGCTGGTGACGTGCAGTACGTCGTCCTTCGGGAAAGTGGCAATGGGCATGCCGTCGTGGCTGATGCAGAACAGGTCGTCCAGGGTCGAGATCTCGTTGCCCTGCACGTTCGCGGTCGCGGTCCTGCCACAATCGACGTACTTGATGGTGAACGTTCTCATGCACCGTTCCTCTTGTCGGGATTTGTCCTCCCTGGTGACACCTGGTTCGCTCATACCCGGAGCGGCCCGCTGTGACTTCGTATCGGTCACTGGCAGGCACCTGAATAGGGCTGCTGCCTGCGCCGCGGATCCGGCTTCCGTACCCCCCTGGTCGCGGATCCGGCTTCCGTACCCCCTGGTACCGGGCAGGGGCCACGATTCCCGGCGCGGTGCCGGCGCGGCTTGCCGGCCCTTGCCGGCCATGCCGGTGCGCCGTCTCACTGCGCGTGGAAGAAGAGGCGCATGTCAGGATGTCCGCCGACGGCCTTGCCGGCCATGCCGGTGCGCCGTCTCACTGCGCGTGCTACGCTGGAGCGATGTGGCGACGATCCCGGGAGGTGAGACGGATGCGCAGGTGGGTGTTGCTTGCATGTTTCTTGATGGCGGGATGCGGCGGTGCCCCGGAGCCCGAGCCGGAACCGGAGCCGAGCGCAGGCACGATCGAACGCCTGGATCCGGCCTTCGACCGGCTCGTGCCGGCCGACGCGGTGATCGAGCATCTGGCGGAGGGATTCGGCTTCACCGAGGGACCCGCCTGGGTCGATCGGGACGGCGGGTTCCTGCTGTTCAGCGACATCCCCGGTAACCGCATCGTCAAGTGGGAGCCGAACGGTACGGTGAGCGACTTCCTTGCGCCCGTCTACGAGGGAGAGCACGAGGAGGGACGGCTGGTCGGCTCGAACGGCATCACGGTCGATCCGGACGGCGACATCGTCTTCACGGAGCACTTCAACGGCCGTATCTCGCGGGTGGCGGCCGACGGCGCACGGAGCATCGTGGTCGACAACTTCGAAGGCGGGCGGTTGAACAGTCCTAACGATCTCGACTACCACTCGAACGGCGCGCTGTACTTCACCGATCCGGCCTACGGGCTGCCGAGTCCGGAGGCGCGCGAGCAGGACGCCAACGGAATCTATCGACTGAGTCCCGACGGCGAGTTGACGCGCTTGGCCGAGCAGGCCGGCCCCAACGGCATCGCCTTCTCGCCGGACGAGTCACGCCTGTACGTCGCCGACAGCAGCACGCGGCAGTGGTTCGTGTACCCCTTGACCGAGGACGGCATGCTCGGGGAGGGCGAGTTGCTGCTCGACGCCAGCGAGTCCGAGGAGAGCGGTTCGGCCGACGGGCTGAAAGTCGACGAGCTGGGCAACCTGTGGGCGACCGGTCCCGGCGGCGTCTGGGTCATCCGGCCGGACGGCCTGCACCTGGGAACGATCAGGCCGAGCGAGGTCCCGGCCAACGTGGCGTGGGGCGACGACGACCGGCGGACGCTCTACATGACCGCCCGGACCGGGCTGTATCGGATTCGCGTGAACGTCGCGGGCGACCGCTGACGACAGGAGTGCGGCGGCACTCCCGCCGACGGCACCGACCGGGAGGGTGCATGCACGAGACGTACTACCATGCCGGGGATCTCGCCCGGTTCCAGGACGTGGGCCGGAACCGGCCCGAACTCGCCGAGAAGTTCTTCGCCTGGTACACGGCAGTGTTCGAGGACGGGGCACTGTCGGCGCGGGAGAAGTCGCTGATCGCCCTGGCCGTTGCCCACGCCGTGCAGTGCCCCTACTGCATCGATGCCTACAGCACGGACGCCCTGGAGAAGGGTGCCGATCTCGACCAGATGACCGAGGCGGTCCACGTGGCGTCGGCCATCCGCGGCGGCGCGTCCCTGGTGCACGGGGTGCAGATGCGCAACCACACCGAACGGGTCGGAATGTGACCCGGAGGCCCGCGCCGGGCGCGGAGGCACGGCGCGAGCGGCTTCGTGACGGTTCGAGGGGCGCCCGGAAGGCGCTTGTCGGTGCGGGAAGGCGCGGTGGATAGCAGCAGGTGAGTGGCAGGCTCCTGTCTCTGGCTTCGCGGCAGCTCCCCCTCGCAGCGGGACGCGAGCAGTTGGCGGCCTTGCGCCGCCTCCCGCTGGCCCGCGAGTTCTCCGAGGCGCTCGACGCCGACGGGTTGCATCCGCTGCGACCGACCGGGATCGAGATCCTGCAGATCAACGTCGGCAAGCTGTGCAACCAGACCTGCCGCCACTGCCATGTCGACGCCGGCCCCGACCGGCGTGAGGTGATGACGCGCAAGACCATGGCCGCGTGCGTCACCGCGCTGGCGCGCACCGCGATCCGGACCGTCGACATCACGGGCGGCGCCCCCGAGCTCAACCCCGACTTCCGCTGGCTCGTCGAGCAGTGCACGGCCCTGGGCCGCCACGTGATCGACCGTTGCAACCTCACTGTGCTGGAGCTGCCGTCGCAGGCGGACCTCGCCGGGTTCCTCGCCGCGCACCGCGTCGAGGTGGTCTGCTCGCTGCCGCACTACCGGCGACTCAACACGGATGCCCAGCGCGGCGACGGGGTGTTCGACAGGTCGATCGCCGGGCTGCGGCGGCTGAACGCCCTTGGCTACGGGGACGGCGGCTCGGGGCTGCGCCTGGTCCTGGTGACCAATCCGGTCGGGGCGTATCTGCCGGCCGGCCAGGCCTCGCTGGAGCGGGAGTGGAAGCAGGAACTCGATCGCCGCTACGGCATCCGCTTCGACGCGCTGCACACCATCACGAACATGCCGATCAGCCGCTTTCTGGAGTGGCTGGTGGACTCGTCCAACCTGGAACGTTACATGGAGCGACTGGTCACGAGCTACAACGCCGCCGCTGCGCGGGGCGTGATGTGCCGCAACCTGCTGTCGGTCGGCTGGGACGGCGTGCTGTACGACTGCGACTTCAACCAGATGCTGGACCTGCCGGTCGAGCCGGGCGCGCCGCGGCACATTGCGGACTTCGACCTCGCCGCGCTCGAATCGCGGTCGATCGTGATCGACCGCCACTGTTTCGGCTGCACCGCCGGCGCCGGATCGAGCTGCTCGGGCGCCACGGTGGCGTAGCCGCCGTCGACCGTCGCCGATGGGCGCGAGGCATGGCAGGTGTCGCGCCGCCGGCTGGCCGGAGGTTCCGCACGACCGGCGACGGTGTGTGGCGGGGCTGCGCTCGGACGCAGGATGGCCGGGACCGTGACGACGCGACAGGCCCGGGAGTCTGTCCACGGCAGGGAGCAGACTCCCGGGGTGGCGTGGCCGCGGCGGGCTGCCGGGGCTACGCGATGATCACGTTGCGCGGGAACTGCTCGTGGGACTCGAGGAACGTCAACTTGTCTTCCAGTCCCTCCGCGGTCGGCTGGACATTGCCGTTGACGTCGGTCACCCGGGAGACGACCGTGTGCTCGCCGGGGGTGGCGCCGTCCCAGCGGTAGTTGAAGAACTTCCAGCCGTACTTCTCGCGCATCGTCTCCGGGTCGAGCGTCGCCGCCTGCCACTCGCCGTCGTCGATCCTCACCTCGACCGAGTCGATCGGCGTGCCGTCGTTCAGCACGACGCCGAAGATGTTGTGCGCGCCGTCGATCGCGGTGACGCGGGCGATGTACGACTTCAGCCGCATCGTCGAGATGGCGGTCTCGACCCACTTCATCTCGCCGTTGATCATCTCGCCCTTCAGGGTCCGGTACGAGCGGGCCTGCCAGCGGCCGAGATACTGGTCCTTCTGCACGTGGATCTCGGCGACCCACTTGACGTTCGGCGCGCCGTACCAGCCGGGAACCAGCAACCGCAACGGACGGCCCTGGTGCTCCGACAGCGGCTCGCCGTTCAGCGCGTAGGCGAGAAGCGGCTCGTCCGACAGCGCCTGATCTCGCTCGAGGCTGCGGCCGTACTGCTGCTCGACGTTGAACGGACGACCGCGCCAGATGACTTCCTCCTCGCCGCGGTCGGCGCCGAAGAAGACGAACTCGCGCGCCGCGTCCTGCACCCCGGCCCGCTGCAGCACCGTGCGCAGCGAGACGCCGGTCCAGCGGCCGTTGCTCGACAGGCCGTTGAGCGGGCCGCGGTTGCCGGAGCACTCGAAGCCGAAGACCAGGTCGCGGCTCGGCATCGCGCGCAGGTCGTCCATCGACAGCTCCAGCGCCGTGTCGACCAGCCCGGAGACACGCAGGCGGTACGCGTCCACGTCGACGTTGGGATGTCCGTAGTGCTGCGTCGTGAAGAACTGATCGTTCGGCGTGAACGGGCCGTCGATGCGGCGCACGTCGATGATTCGCCGCTCCGCGTCGCGGATCCACTGCACGTCGTCGGAGACGTCGGTGAACTGCATGAGCGTCTCGCCCTGGGCGAGCGCGGGAAACGCCCATTCGGGCACGCCGATCACCCCGAGCCCCGCCATCGCCAAGCCGCCCTTGAGAACCTCTCGACGGGTGGTTTCTTTCGCCATCTTTGCCCCTTTCCGCACGCGGCCGCGTTTCCGGAACCGTTGCCCATTCCGCGTTCCTGCACCTCGCGCGCGGAATTTCGGGCAGTCGATCTCGACCCATTATGTTATCGGGAGACCTCTGTACCGGCAACCGGCGGCGTGCGACCGTACAGCGGGGCGGAGCGCACGAGCCGCGCGGGGTTCGTCGGCGCCTGGCGGTGAACCGGCACTCGCTGACGGCCGGTGGGGGGCGGACTGCACGAGCCGCGCGGCGTTCTCCGCCCGACGCCGGACACGCGCCGCGTTGCGCGGAAGCGCCAAGTGCGGGAAGATGCACGCAACGGTTTCGGTATCGGGAGGCGGGTGAACCGGTGTGCCGGTGCCGCAGCAGAGGGCCCGACAGGAGGTGACCATCATGCAGTTTCGACGTTTCGCGGTCTCGCTACTGGTGCTGGCGGCTGTGGCCTGCGCGGCGCCGCCGGCGTTCGGGCAGGACGCGGAGTCGTGGGAGCTGCCGCGCACGCCCGAGGGCCGGCCCGATCTGCAGGGGGTCTGGCTGAACAACGTCGCCACGCCGCTCGAGCGGCTGCCCGAGCTGGCCGACCGCTCGCATCTGACCCGGGAGGAGGTCGCGACGCTGTCGGCGCGCGCCGAGCGTATCTTCCAGAACGGTCGCAGCGCGTTCACGACGCCCGAGGGCGCGTTCCGCGCGGCGCTGCAGAACGTCGAGACCTACATCGCATGGTCGACCAGCAGTTCGATCGGCATGGTCGACGTGACGTTCACCGACCGGACATCGCTGATCGTCGATCCGCCGGACGGCCGGATACCCGCGCTGACCCCGGCGGCCCGGGCGCGCCAGGCGGCGATCGACCAGGGCTGGGAGTTCAAGACCGGGCCGGACGATCTCAACAGCATCCACCGCTGCATCACGACCGGCGTGCCGCGGCTCGGCGGCAACTTCGGCGCCGGGCCGTACACCTTCTACCAGATCGTGCAGACTCCCACCCACTTGGTCTTCCTCAGCGAGGCCTTTCACGACGCGCGGATCATCCCGATCGGCGACCGGCCGCACCTGCCCGACGGCATCCGCCAGTGGAACGGCGACTCCCGCGGGCGCTGGGAGGGTGACACCCTCGTCGTGGAGACGACGAACTTCTCACCCGACAGCTACTACCGGGGCGCCGCCGAGGGGTTGCACCTGATGGAGCGGTTCACGCGCACCGGGCCGGACACGCTGGCGTACCGGGTAACCCTGACCGACGCCGCGACGTGGGCGGTCCCCTGGACGGCGGAAGTGCCGCTCCAGCGGCGCGACCAGCCGATCTACGAGTTCGCCTGCCACGAGGGCAACAAGTCGATCGTGGGGATGCTGCGGACCGCCCGCCTGGAGGACATTCGCCGGTAGGGGTGCGCGTTGGCCCGGCGGAGGCTGAGCCTGCGGCCGGTGAGCGCGGGGCGGGCTCAGTGCTCCTCGAAGATCAGCGCCTTTACGCCGGAAGCGACCGTGCACGGTCGCTTCGATTGCTGCCCGGTATCTTGAGGAAGATCCCCCGGACGTTGCGACGACGGAGCCGCACACGTCCGGGGGCTGGAACGAACTATTCCGGCTCGGTGGGGTCCCGACCGTCGCGCGGGGCGCCGGTGCCGGACGAGCCGGCGAACAGGCGCGTCCCGTCCGGGAACGTGACGTCACGGCCGTTGGCGCGCAATGCGCCGTCGATCGCCTGGTAGCCCTCGACGAGCACTTCCGTGCCGGGTATCACCGAATCGCGGCGCCAGCCGCGGCGCACCAGGGCTCCCGGAGGGCCGGCCTCGATCATCCAGTTGTCGACGGTGCCGTCCTCGTTCGTCACCTCGAGGTGCATCCAGGCGTGCGGGTTGATCCACTCCATCTTGGTGATCTTGCCGCGCAGCGCCACCGGCTTCGTCGCGTCGAACTCGGCCGAGAACGCGTGGTGCGCGAGCGCCGAACCGCCCGCTGCGAGTACCGCGAGCGCGATGCCCGCCAGAATCGGTGCCAGTCTGTTTCGCATCAGTGATACCTCGCTGTCGTGCCGTTGCGGTGCGTCGCGACCGCAACTAGCGGCCGGCCGCCTCCGCCGCCTCACGGTCGCGCGCCCGCGCGCCGCTCAGGATGTTGAACATGCCGTAGTTGCCCTCGTGGCAGGCGTACTCGACCAGCTCGTACTGCTCGTCGTCCGCATCGAACGTGAAGCGGCCGGTGAAGGGCGCCGTCCAGACGACGGGGTCGTCCACCGTGAACTGGTAGTCGAGCCGCGTCGGGCTGATCCGCGTGAAACGCTCGGTCAGGATCATGTCCGGACTCGACCCCCGGAACGACGCCTGGCCGTTCAGGTTGGTCGTCTCGACAACCAGCGTGTCGCCGTCCCAGCGGCCCTGCGGGCTGCCGAGCCACGACGTGAGCGCCGGTCCGTCCTTCGGCCGGGGCGTCGTCGGAATCACCCGCGTCTCGTGGATCATCTCCTTCTGGATGGCGACGAAGCCGGGGCCCTGGTAGATCTGCAGACCGTTGTTGTAGACGCCGGGGAACATCAGCGACGGCAGCCCGCGCGTGATGCAGCGGACGAACGGCGTCGCCTCTTCCGGACCGGCGATGTTGCTGTTGGTGTAGCGGGCGCGATCCGCGGCGACCTGGGCGGCCCTCCGCTCGCCCTCCGGCGTCAGCGCTGGGATGCGGCCGTCCGGCGGGTCGAAGATCATCGCCACCTGCGTGGACGGCGCGTTCGGATCGTACCCGAGGGTCGTGTCCCGCCACTCGCGCTCGTAGCCCCAGATGCTGCCGAGCGTGCCGCGCTCGCGGCGCGCCGCCGCCTGCTCCGGGGTCAGCGATTCGAGGTCGGCCAGATCCGCCGGCCGCTCCAGGGGAATGCCGTGCGAGGCATTGCCGGTCCAGATGCCCTGCAGGTCGGGCTCGCCCCACGGGGTCTGCGGCGCATCGTAGGGTTCGGTCACGTCGACGAAAATCGGCGCCGCGCCGCTCGCGTCCACCCCGGCGAACCCGGTCTCGACCAGCGCCAGCCGCACGTTGTCGGGTCCGTGGATGAAGGCGCGCCGCGCCGACGTCCGGGCGTTCTCCGGCACGACCGGTTCCTCCTGGAATGCGGCGCCGGCCGCACGCATCTCCTCCGCGGCGGCCTCGATGTCGTCCACGACGAAGCCGATGTGATCGACGGCGCGGCCCTCGGTGGTGGCCGGCACCCCCTCCGGATGCTCGGAGGCGAAGATCCAGACATCGTCGAACCGCAGACCCTCGTCCCGGCCCGCGTGCGTGGCCCGCTCACCGCCGAACATCTGCGCGTACCAGCTCAGGGTCGCCTGCGGGTCGGTCGCGCTCAGGTGAACCTGGTGGAAGCCGAGATACTCCGGATCCTCCAGCAGCTCGATGCGGGTCCCCCACGGGTCGAAGATGTAGCCGTGCAGGTAGCCGCCCGGCGTTTCGCGCAGCGTCGCCCCGCCCGGGAAGCGTTGCAGCCGCACGCCGGAGCCGCGCACGCCGACCGCCTCGAGTTCGGCCATCTTCGCCGTCACGTCGGGGTACGAGAACCCGATGTGGTTGACGCCGGTGCCCTGCGTGCTGCCCATCGTGGGCTGCGGCGTGAAGGTCACCTCCACGCCGTGGCAGTCGGCGGTGTCGTCGCGGTCGGCCACCGCTTCGCAGCCCAGGTGCTGCGCGTACCAACGCACCGACTCGGGCGGCGCCGACGAGGTGATCTGGACGTGGTGGTAGTCGGCGTCCGCCGCCCGGACTGCGTCCGGCGCCGCGGCGACGATCACTCCCACGGCGAGGAGCGCGAGCGCAACGCGTGTCGTCTTCTGTGTCATGGCGCGATTCCTCCGCGGTCTGATCGACCGTTCTAGCGGGTCGGCTCCCGGCGCAGATGCCCGTAGAGCAGGTCTTCCGAGTACTCGACGCACTTGAACTCCAGCACCCGCGCATTCTCCTCCAGCCGGCGGTAGAGCAGCAGGCTGATGTCCCACGGCCGGGTGAAGACCGTGGGATCGTCGATGGTGGCCTCGTAGCGGATCACGTTGGGGCCCAGGGGCGTATAGCGTTCCTGGACCCGCAACCGGTTGCTGGCGAAGTTGCCGGCGCGGTCGAACCACGCCTCGCCGAGGAAGCCCTCGGCGTCGACGACGAGCGTGTCGCCGTCCCAACGGCCGTGCGAGCGGCCCATCCAACTGTCGATGGGCGCCGGCTCGGGGTTCTCCTGATCCATGTGGACGGTGCGGTTCGCGTCCGCGAAGCCGTAGATCAGCAGGATCTTGCGATCGCCCTGGATGATCCGGAACGGGTACGGCAGATAGGTGGCGCGCGGCACGCCCGGCATGAAGCACTTGGCCTCGGGATCGGCGCTCATGCGGTTGGCGAAGTTCTCGTCGCGCTGCTGACGGGCGGCGTCCTGGTAGGGAATCTCGCCCCCGACCACCACGCCCTGGCCGGGCGGGATCGCGCCGATGGCGCCGAGATCGGGATGCCCGGGACCGGACGGATGGTCCTCGAGGTTCCAGTTCGCGGAGCTCATCGTCTGCCAGATGCCGTTCAGGTCCGGTCGGTCGTCCCACGTGCGCGGCGCGTCACCGCTCTGAGCCGCGGCGACGCCTGCCGCGAGCAGCAGGGCGGTGGCGAGCCCGGTGGAGAGAAGCGTGTTCTTCAAGGCCGGATGCATTGTCGTCATGTGCGGAGACACTCACTCACTGGTACGCGGGAGACTCCCGGTTGGGGGCTCATCCACGAGCCGCCTACTGAGCAAATTATAACAGGGACGGCGCCCGGCGACGAAGCAGTACGGGCGGCCGCTCCCCTCCCGGGCCGTCAGGAGACCGCACCGGACTGCTAGAATGTACCCGATCGACAACGTTCTGTAAGGGAGGGCCGGATGCGCCATCGTCATCTCGCCGCGTTCGTAACGGTTGTCGTGCTCGGAGTGCTGACGTCGGTTCCCGTCGCCGCGCAGAATCAGGATCGGGAGACCGCGGAAGAGACGACGTGGACGGTGCCGCGGACGCCCGACGGACATCCCGACCTGCAGGGCTACTGGACGACGCAGACGTTCACGCCCCTGGAGCGGCCCGAGCGTCTCGCCGAACAGGAGTTCCTGTCGGCGGAGGAAGCGGCCCTCCTCCAGCAGCAGCTCACGGCCGAGGGAGTCGATCCCCTGCGACGCGACGCCATCGCCATCGAGGATCCGGAGACCCGGGAACGGGCGCTCTACCAGGAGAACCGTGACCGGTCGTACGTCCACTACGACAACCAGATCTGGCTGCGCACGCCGGTGCCGAAGGGACTCTCGACCCGCCGCACGTCGCTGATCACGTATCCGCCGAACGGCCGGATTCCGCCGATGACGCCCGAGGGCGCCGCCCGGGTGGAGCACGAACGCCGGATGGCCACGGTGTTCGACGGCCACGAGACCCGCCCCCTGATGGAGCGCTGCGTCGTGTGGACGCACGAGGGCCCGCCGCTGCTGCCGCCGGCCTACAACGACATCCACCAGATCTTCCAGACCGGGGACCACTTCGTGCTGTTCACGGAGCTGGCGACCAATCCGCCGCGCATCCTGCCGCTCGACGGACGCCCCGCCATCCCGGACGCGATTCGTCAGTTCGGGGGCAACTCGCGCGCCCGCTGGGAGGGAGACACACTGGTCGTCGAGACCGACCACTTCATCGCCCGCCGGAACTACCGCGGCTCGAACCGGTTCCGGCACGTCGAGGAACGCTTCACCCGCATCGCGGAGGACGAGATCCGCTACGAGTTCACGATCACGGACCCGACGACGTGGACCAGCCCGTGGGGCGGCGTGGTGCCGATGATCCGCACCGAGGGACCGATGTTCGAGTACGCCTGCCACGAGGGCAATCACGACATCCGGCACATCCTGGAGATCAACCGCAACCTCGAGCGGCAGGCGGCCGAGGCGGCCGAGGGAAGCGACTCGCGATAGGGGCTTCTGCGCACGCACGCCCAGGCGGTTGACGACGATGACGGGCAGGAGTCTCCGGCGCGAGCCTCTCTGCCCGTCTGCACACGGTTCCCGCGCGGCGAAGACACGCAGAATGCTCGTTCTGAGCCGGTTTTCCTCGCGTCCTCACACTCCCTGGTAGTCCGCGACAGCACGGCCCGTTGCACCGAGTTGCGTGACGTGGTTGCAACCGGACGCCGCCCCGAGGGGCGAGTTGCCGCGGGTCGGACAGGCCGCGGCGGCATCCTGCCCCGCGGTGGAACGACGGGAGGCAGTCCAGATGGCAGCGACGGCGATGACGGCGAACACGGGCACGAGAACGACACCGGGGACCGGGACACACGTGCGCGAGCACGGCAGCCTCCTGGCAGACGTGGAGAAGCGCGCCCTGGTCCGGATGGCGGTCAGGCTCCCACGCCGGATCAACTCGGATCACCTGACGGCGCTCGGACTGTTCGCGATGGTGGGAGTCGGGGCGTCGTACTGGGCCTCGCAGTGGAACGAGGCGGCCCTGCTCGGCGCCGTCGCCGGGCTGGCCCTCAACTGGTTCGGCGACAGCCTCGACGGCACGGTCGCTCGCGTCCGGAACCGGCAGCGGCCGCGCTACGGCTTCTACGTCGACCACGTGGTCGACGTGACGAGCATGCTGCTGCTGTGCGCCGGGCTGGCGCTGTCGCCGCACATGAGCCCGGTGGCGGCGCTGCTGCTGCTGGCCGCCTACCTGATGGTATCGGCCGAGGCGTATCTCGCCACGCATGCCTGCGGCGTCTTCCGCGTGTCGCTGTTGAAGGTGGGACCGACGGAGCTCCGCATCGTGCTGGCGGTGGGCACCCTGCGGCTGCTGACCCACGGCCCCGAGGTCGAGCTGGCGGGCCGCACCTGGTTGCTGTTCGATGTCGGGGGCGTCGTGGCGGCCGCCGGGCTGTTCGGGGCCCTGGTCTTCTCCGCGATCCGCAACGGGCTGGCGCTCTACCGCGCCGAGCCGCTTCCCCGCTGACCATGGCGAGGACACGTGGTGCGGCGCCGCTCGCGGATCCGCAGTGCCGCCGGAACACCGGACTGCCGGACGCGCCCTCTCGATCTCGGGCAATCTCGTTCTCACGGCGCTCTACGTGAACACGCTGGGCGTTCACTACGCAATCGCGAACCTGATGGCTGTCGCGACGTGCTCGCTGCTGACGTTCGTCGCGAGCGACCGCTTCGTTTCTTGCCGATACGGCGGAGGAGACGGAGAATGGGAGCCGAACAGGAGCCGATACGCGATGGCGCATCCAATACAGCGGAAGTGGCGCCTCCGGCGACCGGCCGGCACGGACCCGATGGCCCGGGCCGCGCTGGTCGTCACGTTCCTGGTCGGGTGCGCGGCCGCCACCGAGGCCGCGGAGCTGCAGCCCGAGACGGTGGCGGCCTGGAACCGCTATGTCGAGGCGACCGAGCGGCGCATCGCGGCCGAGCTCGAGCCGGCGCAACCCGGCCGGTTCCTCGTGCAGGATTTTCGCGACGACGCGGCCGACGCGCGTCGCGAGGTGCTCGCCGGCCGCGTGCGCATGGACAGGCTGGAGACCCGCGACGCCGACGGAGAGCGCATCCGGGTGCCGAAGGGCGCCATCCACCACTGGCTGGGCAGCGCGCTCATCCCCGGCGTGACGCTGGAGGAGGTCCTTCACGCGCTGATCCATGCGGTCGAGCCGGACGCACTGCAGGACGACGTGATCGAATCACGGGTGCTCGCGCGTCCGGGCGAGGACCGGCTGGAGGTGTTCCTGAAGCTGCGCCGCAGACAGATGGTCACCGTCCACTACAACACCGAGCACGCGGTGGCCTACACGCGCCACCGGCCGGAGGCGGCGTCGAGCCGCAGCGTGGCGACACGCATCGCCGAGCTGGACGACGCCGGGACCGCCGACGAACGCGAGAAGCCGATCGGCCGGGACCGCGGGTTCCTCTGGCGGCTGAACTCCTACTGGCGCTACCGGCAGGTCGACGAGGGCGTCATCGTCGAGTGCGAGTCGCTCAGCCTGAGCAGGGGCATCCCGCGCTTCCTGCGGTGGGTGGCGTCGCCGCTGATCAACCGGACGGCGCGGGACATCCTGACGCGGACGCTGACGTCGATGGCCGAGGTGCTCGGCGCCCGCGCGCCGGCGGCCGGTTGAAAGGAAGACACGTCCATGCCGGAACGCTCCTGTCGGCCTCGGCGTCCGCGGCGCCCGCTGCCGCGGCCCGACCTGGCCGAGCGGCGTGCGGTCGACGGCTGGGTGCGGGTCGTGCCCGGCGTCGTGGCGGCCCATGCATTCCTGCTCGTGACGCTGTGGGCGAGGCCCGGAAAGCTGGCGCTCTGGCTCTGGTACGGCGGGCCTGTCGTCCTGGCCTTGGCGACCGCCATTCTGCTCGTCGTCTCGCTCCGCTCCGCCCATCGCTGGAAGCACGGCGCCAACGTATGGCAACTGCTCGCCTACGCCGTCCTGTTCGCGGTCATCTTCACGCTGCCGGTGTACGACCCGTACCCGTCGTCGTACGACGACCGGCCGAGCCGCGTCGCGTTCCGTCTGCCCCTCGATGAACCGTTGACCGTGGCCTGGGGCGGGTCGACCTCGGAGGTCAACTACCATGTGTTTCTCCCCGACCAGCGCTGGGCCTACGACCTGGTCGTCACGCAGAAGGGACGTACGTTCCGGACCGACGGCGCCGCACTCGACGACTACTACGCGTACGGCCTGTCGGTCTACGCGCCCGCGCCGGGCGTGGTCTTTGCGTCGCACGACGGCGAGCCGGAGGTGGAGACAGGTGCGCCGCGCTGGGGACTGGCCGGACTCGGCAACCACGTGGGTATCGAGGTCGCGCCGCGCCAGTTCCTCTTCATCGGCCACCTGCAGCCGGGTTCGGTCGCCGTCGCCATCGGCGATCACATCGTCGCCGGCCAGTTGCTCGGGCGGGTCGGCAACTCCGGCAACAGCAGCGAGCCGCACGTCCACCTGCACCTGCAGGATTCGACGCGCCCCTATTTCGGGGAAGGCATCCCGTTCGAGTTCCACGGCTACCGGCACGAGGGGCGCGTCGTTGCGAGCGGCATGCCGGAGGGTGGGCGGCGCGGCGGACGATACCGCGGCGCACGCATCGCGCACGTGGGAGAGACACCGCCGGCGGCGGATGGGAGCGAGTGACCCCTGCCCGGGTGGCGGCGACCGGCGTGACCGGCGGCGGGCGCCGTGCGGCAGGGGACAGCAGCGGCCGGGGGCGAGCGACCGCGTCGGGGCTTTGCATTCTGTACGGTCAGGGAGTAGGCTGGCCTTGGACAGCAGTTGCGGACCCGCACGCTTCACCCCCATCGAGCATTCATGAGCTCCGACGAGGTTGGCCGTCCCGCCTCGGACGATTTCCGCTGCGATGGACCTGCGGGGGCTCGCCGCGACCGCGCGGGGCGACACGGAAGGAGTCACGGATGGGTCGGAGATTGTACGTCGGTAACATTCCGTTCGCCGCGGGGGAGGACGACCTGCGCGATCTGTTCTCGCGGTTCGGGACCATCGATTCGGTATATATCGTGACGGATCGGGCAACGGGACGCCCACGCGGCTTTGCGTTCGTCGAGATGGTGAACGACGAGGACGCCCAAAAAGCAGTCAGCGAGCTGGATCAGACAGAGTTCCAGGGCCGCCGGCTGGCCGTCAACGAGGCCCGGCCCCGCGCGCCGCGACCGGATGGGCCGCCCGACGATGGTTACGGCGGCGGCCGCCGTCGCGAACCCCGCTGGTAGCGTGCCGGGGCGCCGCTGTGGAGCGGCGCCCCGGCGCGCCACCCCGTCGCGGCGGCTCCGTACAGGCATTCTGTCGCGGCGTAACTTCGCAGCGTCCCGCTTCCGAGGCTCGGCAGGAGCACCAGATCGCCATGCCGTCCGTTCAGTCCCGCTCGCAGGTGCACGACGTCGTCGTCATCGGCTCCGGCGCAGGCGGAGCGACTGTCGCCCACGTGCTCACCGGTCTCGGCATCCGCGTCACGCTGCTCGAGGCGGGTCCCATGCTGGACCCGCTGGCCGAGTTCAAGGAGCACCGGTGGCCCTACGACTACGACCACCGGGGCGCCGAGCAGGGCGGCCGGCGCTACTTCGGCGGCGGCAAGCCTTTCGGGTTCTTCACGACCACCAGCGGCGGGTGGGAGCTGGACGGCGAGCCGTACACGGTGGCCGACGACACCGATGACTTCTGGTGGTTCCGGTCGCGGATCGTCGGCGGCCGGACCAATCACTACGGCCGCATCTCGTTGCGGTTCTCGGACTACGACTTCAAGCCCCACGACCGGGACGGCCTCGGCTGGAACTGGCCGATCGGCTACGACGATCTCGCCCCCTACTACGACAAGGCCGAGACATTCATCGGCGTGGTCGGCAGCCGCGAGGGGCTCCGGAGCGCGCCGGACGGCATCTTCCATGATCCGCCGCCGCCCAAGGCGCACGAGCTGCTCATCCAGCGCGCCAGCCGGAGAATGGGCATCCCGTGCATTCCCAACCGGCGCGCCGTCATCACCCGCTCGATCAACGGACGGCCGGCCTGCCACTACTGCGGGCAGTGCGGGCGCGGCTGCGTGACCGGCTCGAACTACTCTGCGAGCCAGACGCAGGTCTTTCCCGCCCTGGAGACCGGCCGGCTGGATGTGATCGATCTGGCCATGGCGCGGGCGATCACCACTGACGAGCGCGGCCGGATCGACGGCGTCGTCTACATCGACAAGCGCACCGGAGAGGAGCGCCGCGTGCGCTGCCGCGTGCTGGTGCTGGCCGCGAGCGCCTGCGAGTCGGCCCGCCTGCTGCTGAACTCCCGGACCGCGGAGCATCCCGACGGGGTCGGCAACTCGTCCGGCGTCGTCGGCCGCTACCTGATGGACACCGTCGGATACGACATCGGCGGCGCCGTCCCCGCCCTCGAAGGGCTGCCGCGCTACAACAGCGACGGGGCCGGCGGCGCGCATCTCTACATGCCCTGGTGGGGCTGGGAGCGACAGGAGGCTCTGGGGTTTCCGCGCGGCTATCACATCGAGATCGGCGGCGGCTATGGCATGCCCGGTATCGGAACCTTTGTCGGATCGGCGCGCCGCGCCGGCTACGGGGTGGCGATCAAGGAGCGGGCGCGGCGCGACTACGGGACCCGGGTGGCCTTCGCCGGCCGCGGCGAGATGATCCCCAACGAGCGGAGCTTCTGCGAGATCGATTCCGACGTGGTCGACCGCTTCGGAATCCCGGTCCTGCGCTTCCACTTCCACTGGAGCGACCACGAGCGGCGGCAGGCGCGGCACATGCACCAGACGTTCACCGAACTGATCACCCTGATGGGCGGTGAGCCGCAACCGCCGGGACGACGCGACGCCTCGGGGATCTCGATCGGTGGCAGCATCATCCACGAGGTGGGCACGGTCCGCATGGGCGACGACCCCGGTACCTCGGCGTTGAACGGATTCTGCCAGTCACACGACGTGCGCAACCTGTTCGTCTGCGACGCGGCCAGCTTCGTCAGCAATCCCGACAAGAACCCGACCCTGACCATCAACGCGCTCGCCTGGCGGGCTTCCGAGTACCTGGCCGAGGCGATGCGGAACGGTGATCTCTGAAAGGTGATCAACACGCCGAACGGCAGATCTCCACGCCCGCGGCTCAGCGCCGCCCGCGACAACGACCCCCGAACCCAACTCCTGCCGCAGCCAGCGCGCCGTCTCCGGCTGCAACATCCGCAGGCCAACACGCACAGAAACCTCTACACCGAGCCACGGCCTGCGTTGACTGTGATTGAGCGCCAGAGCGGAGACAGTGTGCTCACGGGGGTAAGATACCGTCTCGCCCTTCCGCGAATCCGGGAGTTCCGATGTCCAGATCCCGCGTTGTTGCCGCGTTCACGATGGTGTGGGTCGTCACGGCCGGCGGATCCCCGGCCGCTGCGCAGGCGCCCGACGGCGAGGCGCTGTTCGAGGAGCACTGCGCCGCCTGCCATCTCGCCGACGTGGTGCCGCGCGCGCTGGCCATCGACAACATGCGGGCCCTGCCGCCGGCCGCCATCGTCGGGGCGCTGACCGACGGGGCGATGCAGCAGCAGGGAGAGTCGCTGAGCGGGGTCGAGCGGCGAGCGGTCGCCGAGTTCATCACCGGCCGGCGGGTCGCGGCGGAGGATGCAGCACGCGCCGCCGGCGCGTGCCCGGTGTCCGCGCAATGGCGCGGGCTCGACGACGGGCCCGGCTGGAACGGCTGGGGCGCCGGCGTGGCGAACACCCGCTTCCAGCCGGCCGGGCATGCGGGGCTCGCGGCGGAGGACGTGCCGCGTCTGCGTCTGCGGTGGATCTTCGGCTACCCGGACTCCGCCTCGGCGCAGTCGCAGCCGACGGTGGTCGGCGGACGCCTCTTCGTCGCCAGCGAGCGGGGCGTGGTGCACGCGCTCGATGCGCGGACCGGCTGCACGCACTGGACGTATGCGGCGCAGAGCGGGGTGCGCAGCGCGATGAGTATCACGCGCCTCGCCGACGGCCGCCATGCGCTCTTCTTCGGCGACTTCAACGCCAACGTCTACGCGCTGGACGCCGCCACCGGCGCCGAGATCTGGCGCCGCGACGTCGAGGAGCATCCGGCCGCGCGCATCACCGGGGCGCCGGTGCTGCACGCAGGACGCCTCTACGTGCCCGTCTCGTCGCTGGAGGAGGTGTTCGCCGCCGACCCCGAGTACGCCTGCTGCACGTTCCGCGGCAGCATTGCGGTCCTCGATGCGGCGTCCGGCGAACTCGTCTGGCGGAGCTTCACGATTCCCGACACCCCCCGGCCGCGCGGGCGCAACCCGGACGGCTTCTTCCTGATGGGACCGGCCGGCGCGGCGGTCTGGTCGGCGCCGACCATCGACGCGCGGCGCGGTCTTGTCTACGCCGCCACCGGCAACGCCTACACCGAGCCGGCCGCGGCCACCAGCGATGCGATCGTCGCCTTCGACCTCGACACCGGCGCGATCCGCTGGGTGAACCAGTTGACGCCGGGCAACGTGTTCGTTCTCAACTGTCTCGGCGACAACCCGAACTGCCCGGAGGACGACGGCCCCGACTTCGACTTCGGCGCCTCGCCGGCGCTGGTGACGATGACCGACGGCCGCGACCTGCTGGTCGTCGGCCAGAAGTCGGGCGTCGGCTACGGCCTTGACCCCGACCGCGAGGGAGCCGTCGTCTGGCGCTACCGCGTCGGGGCGGGCAGTGCGCTCGGCGGCATCGAGTGGGGCTTCGCGGTCGACGCCGAGAAGGCGTACTTCGCCAACTCCGACTACCTGACGCCGGCGCCCGGGGGACTCGCAGCCGTGCGCCTGCGGACCGGTGAGCTGGTCTGGTACGCCGACCCGCACGATCCGGTCTGCGCGGGGTGCAGCCCGGCGCTGCTGGCGGCGGTCACCGCCATCCCGGGCGTCATCTTCTCCGGCGCCTGGGACGGTCTGCTGCGCGCCTACGACACGGAGGACGGCGCAGTGCTCTGGGAGTTCGACACCAACGGCGAGTACGACACCGTGAACGGGGTTCCGGGCCGGGGCGGGTCCCTCAGCGGTCCCGGTCCGGTGGTGGTCGACGGCATGGTCTACGTCAACTCCGGCTACGCCGCCTTCGGCGGCCGGCCGGGCAACGTCCTGCTGGCGTTCGGCGTCGATTGAGGGCCGGCTTCGCCACGCGGCGCGGGATCCGGCTATCCGTCGGCCGTACGGTCACGTTCCTCCAGCCGGCCGCGCAGGTACGCGACATCAGCCACGTCGGCGTCGTAACATGACATCCATGGCTCCGCGCGGGGCGCGCCGGGCGCGTCGCGTCCCGACGGTCTCGCCGGACGGCGGACGCGTGGATGCTTCTGTACAGTGAACTCGCCCCGTGGTGGCCGCTGCTCGACGATCCGGCGGACTACGCCGAGGAGGCCGCTCTGTACGGTGACCTTCTGGCCTCGGCGTGCGACGCGCCGATTGTGTCGCTGCTGGAACTGGGCTGCGGCGGCGGCAACAGCGCGTCGCACCTGAAGCGCCGCTTCGGCCGGCTGCTGCTCACGGACATCTCCGAGGACATGCTCGCGGTCAGCCGGTCCCTCAATCCGGAGTGCGAACACCGGGTCGGCGACATGCGCACCCTGCGCCTGGGGCGGACCTTCGACGCGGTCTTCGTCCACGACGCGGTCTGCTACCTGACCACCGAGGCCGACCTGCGCCTGGCCATGGAGACCGCGTGGGCGCACTGCCGGCCCGGCGGCGCCGTGCTCTTCGCGCCCGACTACGTGCGCGAGACCTTCCGCCCGGGGACATCCTCGGGCGGTTGCGACGAACGCCCGTCGTCAGGCGCCGGCGTTTCGCGGGCGACAACCGACGCGGACGGTGAGCCCCCGCCGCCGGACCGCGACGGCACGTACCCGCGCGGGCTGCGCTACCTGGAGTGGGTCTGGGACCCCGATCCGCGGGACACGGAGTATCTGGTCGACTTCGCGTTCCTGCTCCGCGAGCGCGACGGATCCGTCCGCGCCGTGCAGGACCGGCATATGGAAGGGCTGTTCGCCCGCGACCGCTGGCTCGACCTGCTGACCGGCGTCGGGTTCGTGGCCCGCAGCGTCCCGCTGGTACTGCCGGACATCGAGCCGGGCCGGCACGAGATGTTCGTGGGGCGCCGGCCCTGCTGACGGTGCCGCTGACCCGTCCGCCGCGCTGCCGCGTCCGCGTGCGCCCGCGGCGCCGCGTCGGGATTGAAGAACACCGACGCGGGCTGCGGCAGCCGCTCCAGAACCCGTTGCAGCTCTGCCTGCCCGCGCCGTCGGTCACGGGCGTCCGCGCGCCATGTCCCCGGCACGAACCGCTGTTGCCGCTCGGGCAGGCGCGAGACCATCTGGTAGGCCTGCGCGACCCGTCCCGACGACCTCGAGAACAACCACTCCAGGAACCGCTCCGGATCGGCCGGGGAGGCATCCACCAGCCGCTTCCGGAAAGGAACCGCGTCGGCGCCCCCCGGCACCTGCACGTGGCCGTCGAGCACGCGCAGTGCGCCGGCGAAGCGGGTGAATACGTCCAGATGTTCGTCGTTCAGGCGGCAGCCCGACCGTGGCACGTGTGTACAATTGAGCCGAACCCACACAATACGGACAGCCCTTGACCACACCGACCCCGACGGCGCTCCGGCCCACCCTCGACGAACCGCAGGATTCCCTTCCGGCCGTCTCGATGGACGAGCTTCCGGACCGACTCAGGGAGGCGGTCGCACGTCCCGATTGGACCTCGCTGATGCCGGTCCAGAGCCAGGCGATCCCCTACCTGCTGGCCGGCCGCGACCTCGTCATCCAGGCGCGCACGGGCAGCGGCAAGACGGCGGCGTTCCTGCTGCCCATGCTCGAGCGGCTCGACGCCGCGGCCGATCGCACGCAGGCCCTCGTGCTGGTGCCCACCCGCGAGCTCGCCCGACAGGTGCAGCGCGACGCCGAGCTGCTGTGGGGCGGCAGCGGCCTGCGGACGGTCGCGGTCTATGGCGGCGTCGGCTACGGGCCGCAGATCGACGCGCTGAAGGCGGGTGCGCACTTGGTGGTCGCCACGCCGGGCCGCGCGCTCGATCTCCTGCTGCGGCGCACGTTCACGCTCGACCACCTTTCGATGCTCGTGTTCGACGAGGCGGACCGCATGCTGTCGATGGGCTTCTACCCCGACATGAAGCAGGTGCAGGCGTACCTGCCCGACCGGCCCATCCACACGACGATGTTCTCGGCGACGTTCCCCGCGTCGGTCATGCGCACGGCGCGCGAGTTCATCGCGGAGCCGGAGTTCCTGACCCTGAGCCGCGACCACGTCCACGTCACCGACACCGAGCACATCGCCTACACCATGCCGCCGATGGAGAAGGACCGCGCGCTGGTCCGCATCATCGAGGTGGAGAACCCGTCGTCGGCGTTCATCTTCTGCAACACGAAGTCGAACGTGCACTACATCACGGTCGTGCTGCAGCGCTTCGGCTACGACGCCGACGAGCTGAGCGCCGACCGCTCGCAGGCCGACCGCGAGCGGATCCTCAAGCGCGTGCGGGCCGGGACGCTGCGCTTCCTCGTGGCGACCGATGTGGCGAGTCGGGGACTCGACATCCCGGAGCTGTCGCACGTCATCCAGTACGAGCCGCCCGAGGACGCCGAGGACTACATCCACCGGGCGGGCCGGACCGGGCGGGCCGGGGCGGCAGGGGTGGCGCTCTCGCTCGTGAGCGAGGCCGAGACACTGGCTCTGGATCAGATTTCGAAGCGCTACGGGGTGGAGTTCCAGCAACGGCCCGTGCCGACCGACGAGGATGTGGCCGCGGTCGTGGCCGAGCGGCTGACGACGCTGCTCGAGGCCCGGCTGCGGGATCGGGACGCCCTGAAGGCCGAGCGCAGCCGCCGCTTCATTCCCCTGGCGCGGGCGCTGGCCGAGAACGAGGACGAGTCGAAGATCATCGCCATGCTGCTCGACGACTACTATCAGCAGACGCTGCATGCGCTGCCCGGCGAGCCGGTATCGCCGGGCGCGGCTTCGGCGGATGCGCCCACAGGCGAGGCGAAGAAGTCGGACGCCCCTGGAGCGTCCGGCCGCCCGAAGCGCCGTTCCCGGCGCCGCTCGCGGCGCGGGGCGCGGTCGGGCCGGTAGGCCCGCTGACTGGCCGCCGTGCGCCTCCCCACAGGTCCGAAGGAGAAGATGGATGACCACCGCGGTTGCTGAAGCCGTTCACCCGTTCGACCGGGCCGTCGAGGCCGGCCGGCCGCCGTTCAAGGTGGCCGACCTCGGACTCGCCGATCACGGCCGGAACGAGATCCGCCTCGCAGAGCAGGAGATGCCCGGCCTGATGGCCATCCGGCGCGAGCATGCCGGGCAGCAGCCGCTCGCCGGCGCGAAGATCATGGGCAGCCTGCACATGACGGTCCAGACGGCGGTGCTGATCGAGACGCTGACCGCGCTCGGCGCCGACGTGCGCTGGGTGTCCTGCAACATCTTCTCGACCCAGGACCACGCGGCGGCGGCGGTCGCGGTCGGCGGACCGGACAGCGGCGGCACCGCCGCCGAGCCGCGCGGCGTGCCGGTCTTCGCCTGGAAGGGCGAGACCCTGCCCGAGTACTGGTGGTGCACCAACGAGGCGCTGGTCTGGCCGGACGGCAGCGGTCCCGACCTCATCGTCGACGACGGGGGCGATGCGACGCTGGTGGTCCACAAGGGCTACGCCTTCGAGCAGGCGGACGCCATCCCGGCGTTCGATCCCGAGACCGAGCCCGAGGAGTGGGGCGTCATTCTCGACCTGCTGCGCCAGGTGCGCCGGCGCGATCCGTCGCAGTGGACCCGCATCGGCCCCGCCATCCGCGGCGTCAGCGAGGAGACGACCACCGGCGTGCACCGCCTCTACGAGATGATGCGCGACGGCACGCTGCTGTTCCCCGCCATCAACGTCAACGACTCGGTCACCAAGAGCAAGTTCGACAACATCTACGGCTGCCGGCACTCGCTGCCGGACGGACTGGCCCGAGCCACCGACGTCATGCTCGGCGGCAAGGTCGCCGTGGTCTGCGGCTTCGGCGAGGTGGGCAAGGGCTGCGCGCAGTCGCTGCGGGGTCAGGGTTGCCGCGTGGTGGTGACCGAGATCGATCCCATCTGCGCGCTGCAGGCGGCGATGGAGGGCTATCAGGTCGCGACGCTCGACGAGATGCTGGAGACCGCCGACCTCTTCATCACCGCCACCGGCAACCGCGACATCATCAGCGCCGCCCAGATGGCGCGGATGAAGGACAAGGCCATCGTCGGCAACATCGGCCACTTCGACAACGAGATCGACATGGCCGGGCTCAAGCGCGTCCCCGGCATCGAGCACATCCCCATCAAGCCGCAGTACGACGAGTGGCGCTTTCCCGACGGGCACAGCGTGCTGGTGCTGGCCGAGGGGCGCCTGCTGAATCTCGGCTGCGCCACCGGCCATCCGAGCTTCGTCATGTCGGCGTCGTTCACCAACCAGGTGCTTGCCCAGATCGCCCTCCACCGCAACCGGGGCGAGTACGAGAAGCAGGTCTACATGCTGCCGAAGCAGCTCGACGAGAAGGTGGCCCGCCTCCATCTCGACGCCCTCGGCGTCCGGCTGACCGAGCTGAGCCGGGAGCAGGCGGACTACATCGGCGTGCCGGTCGACGGGCCGTACAAGCCGGACCACTACCGTTACTGAGGGTCCGATGCAGGTCCCGCGGGGCTCCCGGCCGTCTGACGAGCACCCGGCCGCGTGCGGCCGGTGCCCTCGGCGGCAGGGTTCCCGGTCCGGTGACGGCGGCGCGCCACGTCGTACGGTCGGCGGCTCCCGGCGTGCGGTCAGGCAGGGTCACGACGTGCGTGGCTCCCTCCGGTCCATGCAGTGGAGACAATGGCGATGAGCGGCGTCTTCGTCTACTGGGACAACTCCAACATCCACCACGAAGCGCAGCGCCTTGCCGAGGAGCGCAACGGCACGCCGGGCGCCCGCTACCTGGTGCGCATCCACTTCGACAACCTGCTGCGTCTGGCCCATGCCGATCGCCCTCTGGAGAAAGCGGTCGCGGCCGGGTCGGTGCCGCCGGAGCTGCGCCAGTTGTGGAACCGGCTCGACAACCGGGGCGTGGAGGTCATGCTGTTCGACCGCGGGTCGCGGGACCGCAGTGAACAGGAGACGCCCGACCGCTGGTTGCAGTTGCGGATGCTCGAGGACGCTCTGGACCACAACGGCAATCCGGGCATCGTCACGCTGCTGACCGGTGACGGCGCCGGCTACGGCGAGGGGCGCGGCTTCCACCGTACGTTGGAGCGCATGCACCGGCGCGGCTGGCGGGTGGAGGTGCTGTCGTGGGCACACGCCTGCAACCGGCGCATGCGCGAATGGGCGGAGGCCAACGGCGTCTTCGTTCCGCTCGACGACCACTACGACGCGGTCACGTTCCGCGAGCCGTCCCGTCCCGGCCACGAGTTCGCCCCACCCCGCGACGCCGCGCCGCTGGACCTGTCGGCGCGGGCGCGCGCGTGACGTCGGACGCAGCAGTCGATGATCCCGCGGTTCGCGGGCCGGCCGAGAGGCCCCGGTTCGCTCTACCGGTGTGGTCGAGGTGGCCCCGGAAGACGCTATTCCCGCCGCCGAGGGCTGCTGTACGCCCGCAGCAGCTTCTCCTGCGCGTTGACGCGCCGGGCGTGCGGCTTGCGCACCGGCCGGTACGAGCCGTCGGTCTGCAGCTCCATGGCGCGGTCGGTGTCGGCGAGCATGGCCTGCAGCACGACATCGTGCAGGTGGGTGCGCAGCGCCGGGTCGCGGACGTGGCAGAGCGCCTCGACGCGGCGGTCGAGGTTGCGCTCCATCAGGTCGGCGCTGCCGATGAGCAGCTCCGGCCTGCCGTCGTTGGCGAACCAGTAGACGCGCGAGTGTTCGAGGAAGCGGCCGACGACCGAGCGGACGCGGATGGTCTCGCTGATGCCGGAGATGCCGGGCCGCAGGCAGCAGACGCCGCGGACGATCATGTCGATCGGCACGCCGGCCTGCGACGCCCGGTAGAGGACGCGGATCATCTGCGGGTCGGCGACCGAGTTGTTCTTGACGATGATGCCGGCCTTCCGCCCGGCGCGGGCGTGTCCGGCCTCGCGTTCGACCAGTCTCGTGAAGGCGCGCCGCAGGTGGTGCGGCGCGACGAGCAGCTCCTCGTAGTCCTCCTTGCCGGAGTATCCGGTCAGGTAGTTGAAGACCTCCGTCACCTCGTCGAGCACCGCCGGACGCGCCGTGAACAGGCCGAAGTCGGTGTAGACCTGCGACGTGACCCGGTTGTAGTTGCCGGTGCCGACATGCGCGTAGCGTACGATGCCGTCGTGCTCCTGGCGCACGATCAGGCAGAGCTTGCAGTGCGTCTTCAGATTGAGCAGGCCGTAGACGACGTGGATGCCCGCCGACTCCAGGCGGTGCGCCCACTCGATGTTGTTCCGCTCGTCGAAACGCGCCTTCAGCTCCACCAGCACCGCCACCTGCTTGCCGGTGTCGGCGGCCTGGATCAGCAGGTCGAGCAGCGGCGAGTCCGGGCCGATGCGGTAGAGGGTGATCTTGATCGCGATCACGTGGGCGTCGTCGACCGCCGCGCGCAGGAACGACTCGACCGCCGAGAACGACTCGAACGGATGGTGGACCAGCTTGTCCCCTTCCTGAATGGCGTTGAAGATGGCCTCGCCTTCTTCGTCCGGCCAGAGGGCGCGTGGCGAGAAGGGCTTGTCCTTGAGCGCGGCGCGGTGCAGCCTGGTCAGCGCGCTCCAGTCGCCGTAGCCCATCCGCCCGGCGGTGCGGACCACGACGTCCTCCTCGATCTCGAAGTTCTCGACCAGGATGTCGAGGACGCGGGCCGGCATCGACGCCTCGACCAGGAGCTGCGACAGCGCGCCGTAGCGCAGCTCCTTGAGCGTGCGGTCCACGGATTCGAGCAGGTCGTCCGCCTCGTCCTCCTGGATCACCATGTCGGTGTCGCGGATGATGCGGAAGAGATACGTCTCGCGTACCGCGATGCCCGGAAACAGGCTCTCGACGTTCAACCTGACGACGTCTTCCAGCAGCGCGAACGAATCGCCCGGCCTGCCGACGACGGGTGCGGGAATCGGGATGAAGCGCGCCAGCACGTCCGGCAGCTTCACGCGGGCGAACCGCGTGCGGCCGTCCTTCTCCACGACCACCGCAAGGTTCATGCTCAGGTTCGAGATGAACGGGAACGGATGCCCGGGGTCGAACGCGAGCGGCGTCAGCACGGGGTGAATGTTGCGGCGGTAGTGATCGTGCAGGTACTCCACGACCGCCGCGGTGTAGTCGCCCGGGTCGAGGATGCGGATGCGGTGGGCGGCGAGCAGCGGACGCAGGACGTCGGACCAGCAGCGCTCGACATCGTCCATCATCCGCTTGGTCCGCCCGCGGATGGCGTCGAGCTGCTGCTCGGTGCTCATCCCGTCCGGTGACAGCGCCTCGTTATCGGTGCGGAACTTGCGCAGCAGCGTCGCCACCCGGACCATGAAGAACTCGTCCAGGTTGGTGGAGACGATGGAGAGGAACTTCACCCGTTCGAGCAGCGGGTGGCGCTCGTCCTGGGCCTGCAGAAGAACCCGCTGGTTGAACTCCAGCCAGCTCAGCTCGCGGTTGATGTAGAGCGCGGGGTTCTCGAGGTCGGCAGGATCCGGTCCCGCGTCGGCAGGATCCGCAGTCGCTTCCGGAGCGTCGGTGAGACTGACCATGGACGCGGAGGCAAAAGTCCATCATAGCAGCGCGCCGCGGCCGGCAGTCCGTGGGGAACTTCGCGTGGCGCCGCTCGAACGCAGCGGGGACTTTCGCCACGGGCTGCCGGGGCCTGCTACGATGGGCAGCCGCCCATGACTTCCACCCCCACGGCGAGCCTGGCGAGCTCCGAGCGCGGCCGGGCGCTGACCATCCTGATTGCCATCCTGACAATGCTGGTGGTCGACTGGCTGCCGTCGCCGGAGCCGCTGGAGCGGGCCGGCGACGTCATCGCCCTGACCCCGGACGGCAAGGCGTGCCTGGCGATTCTCGCTTTCGCCATCACCCTCTGGGTGACCGAGGCAATCCCGTTCGCCGTCACCGCCCTCTTCGTTCTGCTGCTGGTGCCGATCTTCGGCATCGCGGACTATGCGACCACGGTCCGCGCCGGCTTCGGCAACCCGCTGATCACGTTCTTCGTGGGAGTGCTGTTCCTCTCCACCGGCTTCACGCGGTCGGGGCTCGGCACGCGGCTCGTGCTGTACATGCTGCGCGTCGTCGGCACCCGCACCGACCGGGTGCTGCTCGGCTTCCTGGTGATCGGCGCCCTGCTGTCGATGTGGATCACCGACATGGCGGTGGCCGCGGTGCTGCTGCCGCTCGGTGTCGGCGTGCTGAAGGATGCGGGTCTCAAGCCGCTGCAGAGCAGCTACGGGCGGGCGCTGATGATCTCCTGCGCCTTCGGCCCCCTCATCGGTGGCATCGGCACGCCGGCCGGCGCCGGCGCCAATCTGGCCGCGGTCGGCTACCTGCGCGAGCTGGCCGGGGTGGAGATCTCGTTCGCGCGCTGGATGGCCTTCGGGTTCCCGGCGGCGCTGCTCATGATTCCGGTCTGCTGGCGGATCCTGCTGCGCGCGTTTCCGCCCGAGATCGACCACCTGCCGATCGGGGCAAAGGAGCTGGACGACCGGATCGCGTCCCTCGGCCGCCCGACCCGCCTGGAGATCTGGACCGTCGCGGTCTTCGCTGGAACGATCACGGTCTGGCTGACGACGCCGCTGCTGGCCGAATGGAGCGGCGGCCTCATCGATCCGCCCACCCAGGCGGTGGCGCTGGGCGGCGGCCTGCTGCTGTTCCTGCCGGGGCTGCGCGTGCTGGTCTGGAAGGAGGCGCAGCGCGACATGGACTGGGGCGGCGTCGTGCTGATCGTCGCCGGCCTGTCGCTCGGGGTGATGGTGTTCGAGACCGGCGCGGCGCGCTGGCTGGCGCAGGTCATGCTGGGGCGGCTGGCCGACGTACCCGGGGTGCTGCAGCCGTTCGTCATCGTCCTGGTGGTGGCGGCGCTGCACATGCTGTTCTCAAGCAACACCGTGACCGGCGCGATCATCATGCCGATCCTGATTGCACTGGCCCAGGATCTCGGTCTCGACGTCTGGACCATCGCCGCGCCGGCCGCGTTCACGTCCACGCTCGCCTTCATCCTGGTGACCGAGAGCCCGACCAACGTGCTGCCGTACTCGGCCGGCTACTTCTCGATCCGCGACATGGCGAAGGTCGGCATCGTGATGACTTTCGGGGCGGCGGTCTGCGTCACCATCGCGATCGTGGCGGTGCGGGCCCTGGGCGGCGGGTGATCGGGGCGGTCTCCCCGGAATCGGGCAGGAGGTGACAGATGAAGAGGACCCTTCGGGATGTCGTCAGGCGGTTGCTCGTCGCGGCCTGCGTCACGTTCCCGGTCGCCGCCGGCGTCCCGGGTACGCTCCCTGCCGCCGCGCAGGAGGCTCCCCACTACGAGCTCGATCCCCTCTGGCCGAAGCTGCCGTTCGGCGATCGGTGGCTCACCGGCGGCCTCGGCGGGATGTGCGTCGGCGGCGGGGATCGGATCTTCATCCTCAACCGCCGGAATGTCGTGCCGGCCGATCTCGATGGCGCGCGCCCGGCCCCGCCGATCATCGAGCTCGACGCCGAGGGCGCCGTCGTCCGGGGCTGGGGCGACCCGGCGCGGATCGGCGACCGTTTGCACGACTGCCACGTCGGGGCGGACGGCAGTCTCTGGGTCGTCGCGGCCGGGACCGGGGTGGTGCAGAAGTACGCCGCCGACCGCGGCGAGCTGTTGCAGCAGATCGGCGAGACGGGGAAGTACGACTCGTCCGACGGCACGCGCCGGGGGGAACCGCTGAACTCCGACCGGGCGCAGTTCTTCCTGCCAGCGAGCCTCGACGTCGACGAGGCGACCGGTGACATCTACGTGGCCGACGGCGAGCTGACGGGCGGCAACTCGCGCATCGCGGTGCTCGACAGCGAGGGGCGGTTCCTCCGGCAGTGGCCGCTGCACCGCGCCGCGGGGGAGCAGGACATCACACCGCTGCCGCACTGCCTGCGCGTGTCCGACGACGGCCTCGTCTACGTCTGCGACCGGCAGGCGGACCGCATCCAGGTCTTCGACCGGACGGGCCGATTCGTCCGCAACATCGACGTGCCCTTCGACCCCGTGACCCCGCGCGACGCCGACCGCACGGGCACCCGCGGGACGGCCGTGGTGCTCGCGTTCTCTCCCGATCCCGAGCAGCGCCTGCTTTTCGTGCTCAACCAGAACCGCGTGATGGTCGATGTCCTCGACCGGCAGAGCGGCGAGGTGCTGACCAGCTTCGGCGGCGGACCGGGACGCTACCGCGGGCAGTTCACGCTGCCGCACGGCATCGGCGTGGATTCGGCGGGCAACGTCTACGTGGCGGAGCAGGAGGGCCGGCGGATCCAGAAGTTCACGCCCGTCGCGCGGTGACGCGGCCGTAGCGATCGCGGCCATAGCGGTCACGGCGCTGCAACTTCTCGACTGACGATTGGCGACGCGCGGGCGACCACGTCAGACCATTGAGCCAGCGCCGGTGCGAACCGCTTCTTCGGCCGGCGTCGGCACCCGTACCGCCGTCAACAGGCTGGCGGTAATGCATACCCCGCACGGCCCAGCTTCGTAGCAGCACGCGATGGAACCGACTGCAACCCTCAATGCCCACCGTGAGACGTGCGAGCAGGCCCGCAAGTGTATCCCCACTACCTGACCCGCAACCGCCACCGGATGCGCTATCCGCAGTTCCGAGCGTGGGGTCTTTGCGTTCTCGTCGGGTGTCGTCGAGGCCGGATGCAAGCACGCCATCGGCGCCCGGCTCAAGCGCGCAGGCATGCGCTGGACCGTGGCCGGCGCCAACGCCATCATCGCCCTGCGCTGCTGCATTCTCGGCCGCCGCTTTGAAGATTTCTGGGAACGACGAGTCGCAAACGCCGTCTGACCGTCAGATCACGAATCTGTCGTGCACCCGGCGGCGCCGACCACATCGCCGCGACCAGGGCGGGGACCGGTCACCTCCTGTGTCCGCGGTCGTCAGCACGCCGCGGGCGCAAAGTCCGGCGCCTGAATCGAACAGGAGTTCATCTCGCAGCGTCGGTGTCCTCGGCGCCGTCCGGGGCCGCGTCGGTGTTGGCGGAGGCACGCTTCAGGGCGCGCAGCGTGTCCGGGTCGATGCCGGTCGCAGCCTCGATGGTCGACCACGGCACGCCGGCGCGGAGCAGATCGTCGACCACCTTCGCCTGTCCCTGCCGGATGCCCTGCTGGACGCCCTGTTCGATGCCCTGCTGGACGCCCTGTTCGATGCCCTGCTGGACACCCCGTTCAATGCCCTTCTGGATGCCCTGTTGGACGAGTTGTTCGGCGTAGTCCATTGCGGTTCCTCCTGCCGGGACCTCCCGGCGAAGCGCATCGGCGAAGCGCCGCCAGTGACCGCGCGGAAGTGTCGCGTGAAGATAGACGACATACGGCAGCAGCGGGTCGATGTCGTCCGGCGCCGCCGCGGCGTTGAGTTCAGCGAGCAGCCGCAGCGCGCCGCGCGTCGCCGCCCAACTGTCGCGCTGCGCCGCCATCATCGTCAACTGCGCGATGCGCCCCCGCAGCGTGCCACGCACCTCCTCGGGCCCGATCGCCGCCTGGTCGATCAGGATGTGCTCGAATTGCGGCCCCCACGGCCAACGCCGGTCCTCTTCGGGAAACAGCGTCGTGAACCCGGTCGGATGCGGCCATCCCTGCCGGCCCTGGAAGAACACCACCGGCAGGATCGGGCGCAAGGTCGCGTCGCTCGCACGCCGTTGCCGGTCACGGTCCCAGACCCGACAGCAGTACGTCAGCAGACGCAGGCGCATCCACCGGTCGGGCGTCGACTGATGCTCCAGCAGCACATACAGCCACATCGCCGAGCCGGTCTCGCGTTCGACCGCGAACAGCAGGTCTGATTCGCGTTCGCGCAACCGTTCGTCCACGAAGCGGCCGTCCTGCACCGCCAGGGTGGACCAGCGCAGCGACCGCACGACCCGCGCCGGCAGGTACGCCTGCAGCAGTCCGGTGGCGTCTTCCGGGTCGGAGAACACCGTGCGGAACAGGTGGTCATGCGGCTGAGGCGGCACGTCGTTCATCGTGACGTCTCGATCATCGCATGCTCCGCCGGCGGGCGCAGCCTCTCAGATCCCCCGCAGAACGCAGCTTCTCGACACCCGGGTTGGCCGCCGCCAGATGACCCCGCCGGTCGCGCGTATATGTCGCTTCGACCAGGCGCTCCAGCACATCGAGCGCCGTTGCCTGCATCCGGTCGCCGAGCAGGAACTTCTGCCGCCGCGGAAACTTCTCAACCGTAGGCGCCAGCCACAGCACGAAGCCGTACATCGACTCCAGCGCCGGTCCCGTCCGTTTCGCCGCGTCCCCCAGCAGTCGATTCGTTCTATTCATTCCAACTCGCGGCGCTGGGGGGCTCAGCCCCCAGACCCCGCAAGAGGTAAAGAACTCAAGATTCAAGTACTAATACTAATCCAGCGTCCTCGACACGCGGAAACCGATTCCTTCCAACTCGCGGCGCTGGGGGGCGAGCCCCCAGCGCCGACATGAAAGAACCAGGCACCAACTAATCCACCGTCCGCGATACGCGGAACCCAAGGTCGTTAGTCCGATAGCCGGCGCGGTTGTCATCGCGCGCCGCCGAGCGGACTTCCCACAGGACGCTGTCCATCGCACCACCGCGCATAACACGACGGCTACAGTCACCGCCGCTCGTCCAAGCCCTTCCATCATCCGGAGCGCCGCTGTAGTTTTCATGCCAGCAGTCCGCCACCCACTCCCACACGTTGCCCAGCATGTCATACAGACCATACCCATTCGGGCGAAACTCACCCACCGGCGCCGAATTGCGATAGCCGTCGGCACAGTCGAAGGCCAACGACGTGTAGAACGAGTAGAGCTCCGCGAACACCCACCACGGTTTTTCCCCTTCGGCCCAAACGTTGGCATATTGGCATGCAGCACGCTCGCCGTCGCCCCAGTACCGAGACGACACCGTACCCGCACGCGCCGCATACTCCCACTCAGACTCGCTCGGAAGACGATACTCAGCGCCAGTCACAGAACTCAACCAGGTCACATACGACTGCGCGTCCTCCCACGACACGTTCAGCACAGGAAGACGCCCGCGCCCCCAACCTTCATCGTCAAGTCGATGACCACCGCAACCGCCCGCCGACACGCATGAGTCCCACTCCGCGAACGTCACCTCGTAGACGCCGAGCGCAAACGATTCAACCTGAACCCGGTGTCTCGGTTTCTCAGCGTCATACCGCACCCCATTCAACGACGACGGCGAACCCATCATGAAATCACCCGACGGGATCACCACCATCTGCGGGCATGACGGACAGTCTCGGAAAATACTACCCGGCCGACGCTCTTCAACCTGACGCGCAGCCTCATCACGGCGCGCGACCTCAGCCTGACGCGCAGCCTCAGCCTCGTCGGCCAGCCGCCGTTCCTCCTCAGCTCGACGCGCGACCTCAGCTTGACGCGCAGCCTCAGCCTCGTCGGCCAGCCGCCGTTCCTCCTCAGCTCGACGCGCAGCCTCGGCCTCGTCGGCCAAGCGTCGTTCCGCCGCCTCACCCGCTGTCAGCAGAGCCGCCGCCGTAGCCGCGTTCAAGCGTCCCGTCACCGCCTCGCCAGCACCCGCCTGCCAATCCCGCAGCGCCGAACGGGTCACTGGCCCGAACACACCATCCAGCACGCCCACATCGAAACCCTCCGAAGCCAACCCCATTTGGATCAGCCGGCGCGCATCCCGATTGAGGCCCAACGCGGTCTCTGCGTCCTCCGGCCGACGCTCCTCAGACTGACGCACCGCAGGCGCCGGGCTGTCCCCGAGCCAGACTCTCAGCATCACCCCCAACGTTGGCACCACCAGCACTGACGCCAGACCGACCGCCAGCCGCCGGCGCCACGAATCCACCTTCACGCCCTGGTCGCCCGCAACCGCCGCCTCCGCCCCCGCGAACAGACGCCCGGACGGAACCACCGGAGCGTCCCGCACCGGACGCGACCCCATCGGTGACGAAGGCGACGCGAGGCCCGCCGCCGACGGAACCTCCGGATGAGCCTCCCGCACCGGATGCGGCGGCGGCGCGACGACACCCGCATCCGCCGATGAAGACAGAAGCGCACGCCAGGACGACAGATCCTGAGGCCGATCAGAGCGGAACACCGACAACGCCGCGTCCACCGCCGACGACAGCCCGACACTCACCCGGCCGGCAGCCGCCTCCCGCACCGGAAGAAGCTCGTCATCCTCGGCCCGCGCCGTCGCATCCTGAGGGCGACGACCGCTCAGCAGCTCATACACCACCGCACCCAACGCGTAGATGTCCGTCCACGGTCCCTGCTTCCTGATGTCCCCGCCATACTGTTCAATGGGCGCATACCCGGGAGTCAGAACCGACATCACCGAACGCGACTTCGTGCCCATCGCCTGACGCGCCGACCCGAAGTCGATCAGCACCGCAGAACCGTCCGCGCGCAGCATCACGTTCTCGGGCTTGATGTCGCGATGGATCAGGTCCGCAGCGTGCACGGGCTCCAGACCCGATATCAACGACGCCAGCAGACCACGCACCCGGTCCTCCGACCAGGGCCCCTCTTCCGCCAACGACGCCGACAATGTCCGCCCCTCGACATACTCCGTGACCATGTACGCCGTCCCCAGCGCCTCGAAGACCCGGTACACCCGCACGATGTGGGGATGGTCGAATTGCGCCAGAGCACGCGCCTCGTCGAGGAATCGCGACAGGCCCCACGCGTAGTCCGACGACGCCGACTGCGTGCGAGGACCCACCGTCCCGTCCGACGCCCGCGACGCCCAGTCCAGAGGCAGATACTCCTCCACGGCCACACGCCGACCCAGGGAAATGTCCGTCGCCAGATACGTCACTCCGAACCCGCCGGACCCCAGCGTCCCTTCGATCCGGTACTCGTCCAGAACCGTACCCGCAGCCAGTTCGCGTCCGTCGCTGGTCATCGCGCTTCTCCTCGCAGCCCGCTTCAGCCCACCGTCCGCGCCAACCGCATCGCGACCAGGGCGCGGACCGGTCTACCTCCTGCGTCCGTAATCATCGGCATCCCCGCGCCAGAATCTCGCCCGTGTCCGGATCGTCACCGATCCAGACCCCTGACGCAGCGTCTTGGCCGCTGGCTCGGCGCGCCGGGCGGAACCCTCGCGCAGAGCGGATCCGACAGCAGTACGTCGGCCGACACAACCACATCCCAGCTGTCGGGCGTCGACATGGTCATGTCCTTTCGGCAGCAGCCGCGGGTTGCCGCGACCACGCCGCCAGCATAACGCCGAAGGTGTTGCGGATCGACCGTCTCGCGACGACGGCGGGGGGATGCGTCGGGCGGTCGTTCACGGCGACTCTTGTGCGGCTGATTGTGCGACAATATGCACATGGCAACCAACTTGGCGATCAGCCCCGACCTGCTGGAGCGCGCGGTCGAGCTCAGTGGAAAGAAGACCAAGACCGCGACCGTGACCCTGGCCCTGCAGGAGTTCATCGCGCGGCGAGAGCAACGCCGGTTGATCGAGCTGTTCAACTCGCTCGATTGGGATCCGACGTTCGACTACAAGGCGGAACGCTCGCGCGGATGAGTCTCTTCGCCGACACCAGCGTCTGGTCGCTCGCCCTCCGGCGAGACTCGCCTGACGACGCGCCCGAGGCCGACCGCCTGCGCGAGGCGCTGGCTTCCCGGGAGGCGGTCCACACCACCGGAATCGTCCTTCAGGAGCTGCTCCAAGGCTTCCGCGGGCCCACGGCCCGCGACTCGATAGTGGACCGGTTTGCGTCGTTGCCGATGATCGCGCCGGACCGGGACGATCACGTGGCGGCGGCCGATATCCGCAATGCGTGCCGCCGGCGCGGCGTCCAGCTCGGCACCGTCGACGCGTTGATCGTGCGCATCTGCCTCCGTCACGACCTGGAGCTGCTCACCACCGACGGAGACTTCCACCACGCCGCGCGACATACCTCGCTGCGGGTCTGGCGCCCTCCGCAGCAGTGAAGCCGATTTCAGTCTTGCAAGCCCACGACGGGCCACGTGCGGATCCATGCAATGAAACCGCGCGGCGTGCGCAAGATGCACCGAGCTCCGCCCGCACCTGCTCCAGGGTCGATCCGTCGGCGATGCGGGCGACCCCGTTCAGGCCGAACGCACCAAGTTGCGCGGCGCCGCGGTCGAGGACGAGGGCCGCCAGAGCTCCGCGGCCGGCCGCGAAAAGCTGAACCCGGGGGGCATCACCCCCACGACCTCGACGCTCGCCCCGTCGACATCGACGACGGCGCCCACCACGCCGGGGTCGGCCCCGAAACGCGTCCTCCACAACCCGTCGCCGAGCACGAGGACCGGCGCCGCCCCGGGGCGGTCGTCCTCGGGGGTGAAGGCCCGGCCGAGCTGCGGGGAGGTTCGCAGCACGTCGAAGAACGACGCGGTGACGAACGCGGCCTGGACGCGCTGCGGGTCGTCGGGGCCGGTGAAGCTCACCTGCCCGTCGCGATACGCCGCCACCCCGTCGAGGGTGCGGCTCTCGTCGGCGTAGAGGAAGTGCAGCGCGTCCGACGTCGGCAGCTCGTCGAGCTCCGACGACCCCCGCGCGACGTGCCTCAGCATCACCAGCCGCTCCGAGTCGGCGACTGGCAGCGGCCGCAGCACCACCCCGTTGACGACGGTGAAGATGGCGATGTTGGCGCCGATCCCGACGGCGAGAGTGGCGAGGGCAACGAGGGTGAAGCCGGGGTTGGCGGCGGCGCGCCGCCACAGGAGACGAAGCTGCATAAAGTGAGACATCCCTCTACCAGCGCGACGCGCGGCCACCACCGCCGGCCACTGAGGTCACCTTCCCGCCGCCATCGCCCGCAACCTCCGCCTCCAACCCCGCGGGACAGGCGCCCAGCCGGACGGCAGTCCCGGTCAGCCCCGACTTGTCACTCGTCGCCTGCAGAGGCTCGTTGGCTCAGATCAGCGCGCCTCATCGGGCCACCAGCGACTCCGGCGGCGTAGCACGACTGGCAACCGTCGCTCGCCGGATCGATCAGGACATGCTCGCGCAGCGTCAGTGTCCTTCGGCGCCGTCCGGGGGCGCGTCGGTGTCGGCGGAGGCACGCTTCAGGGCGCGCAGCGTGTCCGGGTCGATGCTGGTCGCGGCCTCGATGGTCGACCACGGCACGCCGGCGCGGAGCAGATCGTCGACCACCTTCGCCTGTCCCTGCCGGATGCCCTGTTGGACGAGTTGTTCGGCGTAGTCCATTGCGGTTCCTCCTGCCGGGACCTCCCGGCGAAGCGCATCGGTGAAGCGCCGCCAGTGACCGCGCGGAAGTGTCGCGTGAAGATAGACGACATATGGCAGCAGCGGGTCGATGTCGTCCGGCGACGCGGCGGCGTTGAGTTCAGCGAGCAGCCGCAGCGCGACGCGCGTCGCCGCCCAACTGTCGCGCTGCGCCGGCGGCGCGGCCCCGGTGGCCTCAAGCACGAGCGCCACGCCTTGGAGCTCGGCGATGGCCTGCGCGTAGCCCCCTCCTCGACAGTTGCATGCCGCGCTGAAGCCCCTCCGACGCCTGACCGCCGAGAGCCATCCCAGGAGAACCCACGCTCCCCAGGAGAAGGGACAAAGCCATCGTCACACACAGTCGTCTCATGGACAGGTCACCTCGTCGAGCTGCAAACACGCGGTGGCGAAGGATCCGATGCCAGAAGTTCGCGTTATTCGAAGCACAGCTCGACGCGGCCGAGCCCCGGGAAATCGGCCGCCAGCCGATCCCCCGCCTCGGCGGGGTAGATGACGTCGGTAGTGACTCCGGTGGTCACGAAGTCGCCGCGCGAAAGGGTGAGCCCGTAGCGCGGCAGCTCGTTGGCCAGCCAGGCCACGACCTCCAGCGGATGGCCGAGGACATTGCCGCTCGAGCCGGTCAGCCGCTCCTCGCCGTTGATCAGCAGCCGCGTCGGCTGCGCAGCTAGGTCGAGGCCGCGCCAGTCGGCCACCGGCGCGCCGTGGATCCAGGCGCCGTGAATGGCGTTGTCCGCGGCGAGCGATTCCGGCGTGAACCGGTCGAGGCCCGCGAAGTGATGCTCGACGAGCTCGATGCACGGGTACAGCGCCCCGACGTGGTCGGCGATGGAGCGGCGATTGTGGCCCCCTTCGAGCACGGGCGGGTCGCTCGCCATGCGGAAGCCGATTTCGACCTCGATCAGCCGGATGACGTAGTCGGCCGCCCGCAGCGTGACGCCGGACTCGTGCAGGCGCGCCGTGAACAGGTGGCCGAACACCGGATGGCCTACGCCGAGCATGCGCTGGGCGGCGGGATTCGTCAGCGCCACCTTGTAACCCGCCGTCTCGCCGCCCCAGTGCCCGCACAGCCCGTCGACCAGCAGAGCCTGCGCGCGGTAGGCGGACTGGAGGTCCCGCGGCAGGAGCGCCGGCGGCAACTCGTCGACGCGTTCGCGCCGCGTGCGCAACGACTGGAGGAACCGTGCGGTCTCGCCGATGGTCATGGTCGGTCCCTGGGCCGGCCGGCATCCGGGCGACACCAGTATACGGGCACCGGCCGCGCCGCGCGGGTCAGCCGGACCATCGGCGTTCCTGCACCGCCCGCCGTGAACCGGACGCCCGGTCGGGCCGGCCGGACCATGGCGTTTCCGCGGCCCGCGGTGCGCCGCGCACTCCGCTCCCCGGTGTTGACATCTGCCCCGCATGCGGGCATCTTGGGCGGGATGCGCACCGGGACGCGTTGCGGGGCCGACAGCACCGACGCCGGAACCGAACCGGTCGCGGTGACGACGGAGGGAACCATGACGGTGGGCGACGCGATGCCTCGAAGCACTCTCGGGGTGGGACGTCCCGGCATCCGGGGGGGACGGGCTGGTGTCCTCCCGGCGGTCCTCGCCCTGGGACTGGCCCTCGCCGGTGCTCCATCCGCATTCGCCGAGACCCGCGGCTACGTGATCTCCATGGTGCACACGGCTACCTACCCGAACACGGATACCTGCCCGCAGGGAGACAACGGCGGGCTGGCCGATCTCAAGACGCGTCGCCTGGTCCGCCGCGGCTTCAGCGACGAGGAAGCCGTCGCGATTCTCGCCAACGGCGGCGTGGACCGGGACGGCAATCGCGTCGAGATCGCGGAGCTGCCCCGCCTGAACGGTATCGAGGTGAATCCCGGCAACGTGCCCGTGCTGGTCTCCGACCCCGGCATCCGCACCGCGCACGGCCGGTTCGCCTACGGCTTCAATCTGAACGGCCGGGTGGAACTCGACGCGTTCGAGAATCCCGTCAGCGGCGAGCGGGGCGTCGACAACCAGATGTGGCGCGCCCTGGGCTGCTTCGAGGTCTACCAGGTGCGGCGGCCGGTGCGGCCGTACAACGAGGACATCGCCTGGGATACCGCGCTGGATGCGATGCCGGCGTGGCTGATGTCGGTCTCCGGTCACGACCTGGACCGCGACGGGGAGGTGACGGTGACCTTCGACCGGGCGCTGAACGTCGCCATGCGGGACGCCCGGGGCGGCGTGCTGTCCGGCGCCACCTACGTGGTCGATCCCGACCCGCGCTCGCACAGTGTGTTCCAGGGGCGCATCGAGAACCGGGTTCTCACCATGGAGCCGGGCGACTTCTCGATCCAGGGAGAGTCGCAGTTCTACGCGATCCTGCGGTTCACCGGGACCCGCCTGCGGCTGGAGATGGCGGACGACGGCAGCGCGGCGGGCATCATCGGCGGCTACCAGCCCTGGCGCGACTACTTCCACTACCTGGCCATTCGGGGCGAGGAGAACGCACAGGTCGATCTGGCCGGGGTGTACTACGCCATGCGGCGTCTGGCCGATGGCGCGCCCGACCCGGAGACCGGGGAGAACACCGCGATCTCGGCCGCCTACTGGCTGGAGGCGGTGCCCGCGTTCCACGCGACCCGCTCCGGCGAGATCGTGGCCGACGCAGTGGGTCCCGGTCCGCTGCTGAGCGGACCCGCGGTGCAGGAGAACGTCACCCAGCGGCAGCGACAGGTCGAGGCCGCCGGCCTCGACCCGGAGTGAGCGCATGGAGGGAAGGATGCACATGCGGCGGTTCCCGCGCGCGCCAGCCCTGTTGGCCGTGTTGATCCTCGGCGCTTCGGCGGCGGGTGCGGCGGGCGAGATGACCATCCTGCGCCTGACGCCGGCCCAGTATCAGCGCGCCATCCACGAGATATTCGGCCCGGGCATCGAGGTGGACCACGGGGCGGCGGTGCTCGGCGTGCGCGACCGGGGGCTGCTGGCCCTCGGGGCGCGACGGAGCACGCTGAGCGCGGCGGAGATCGAGCGCTACGAGGCGCTCGCCCAGCGGATCGCCGCACAGGTGACGGATCCGGCGCGGCGGGCCACGCTCATCGAGTGCCGGCCGGAGACGGAGCACGCGCCCGACGATGCGTGCGCCGCGCGGTTCGTCGCCCGGGCGGGGCGTTTCCTGTTCCGTCGTCCGCTGACCGGCGTGGAGAGCGACCTGTACGTCGCGGTGGCGCGCGACGCCGCGGAGACCCTCGGCGATTACTACGGCGGACTGCGCGCGGCGCTGGCCGGGATGCTCGTGGCGCCGGAGTTCCTGTTCCGCGTCGAGCGCAGCGAGCCCGATCCCGCCGATCCCGGCCGGTGGCGTCTGGACGCCTGGTCGCGCGCGTCCCGGCTCAGTTTTTTCCTGTGGGACAGCGCGCCGGACGGTCTGCTGCTGGATGCCGCGGCGTCGGGCGAGCTGCTCTCCCCGGCAGGGCTCGACCGGCAGGTCGAGCGGCTGCTGGCGTCGCCGCGAGCCGGGCAGGGGCTGCGCGCGTTCTTCGCGGACCTGCTGCAGTTCGACCGTTTTGCGACCCTCTCCATCGATTCGAGTCTCTTCCCGCGGTTCACCAAGAACGTCGAGGACGACGCCCGCGAGCAGACCCTGCGCACGGTCGTCGATCACCTGCTGCACCGCAATCGCGACTACCGCGACCTGTTCGTCTCGCGCGACACCTTCCTGACGCCGCCGCTGGCCGCGATCTACGGCGTGCCGCTGCCGCGCGCGCAGGAGCTGGGCGGCGCCGTGCCGTGGGTCCGGTACCGCTATCCCGAGGGCGACAGCCACGTGGGGCTGCTCGGTCAGGTGAGCTTCCTGGCCCTGCACTCGCATCCGGGGCGCTCGTCGCCGACGCTGCGCGGGCAGGCGGTGCAGGAGATCTTCCTGTGCCGGCGCGTGCCGCCGCCGCCGCCGGACGTGGACTTCAGCCTGCTGCAGGATACGTACAACCCGGACTTCCGCACGACGCGCGACCGTCTCGCCGAGCACCGGCGCAACCCGATGTGCGCGAGCTGCCACAACCTGACGGACCCGATCGGGCTCACGCTGGAGGTGTTCGATGCGTCCGGCGGGTATCGCACCACCGAGAACGGCGCCCCGATCGACGCCAGCGGCGAGCTGAACGGCAGGACCTACGCGGGGCCGGCGGGATTGGCCGCGGCGCTGCGGGAAGAGCCGCGGGTCGCGTCCTGTTTCATCGAGCGGGCGTTCGCCTACGGGACGGCGCGGACCCCGACCGACGACGAGCGGGCCTGGCTCGCGGACGTGCAGGCGGAGCTCGCCGATCGCGGGTTGACGTGGAGGGCGCTGATGCGCCGCATCGCCGGTCATCCGGACTTCTATGCGGTGCGGCCGGGGGCGTGACGGGTCCGGGTGGAGGCTGCGGAACGGCGTCCCGGTGGTGACGGTCCGGATTGCACGGGTGACGATCCGGAATCGCGGATCCGGTATCGCACGGCGGTTGTCGGCCTTGCGCCGGCGTCGACTGGTGATGTCGCTGCGGAGAGCGGCGACCGCGCGGCGGCGGACCGTGCGCAAGCGGCTGGAGGTGGAACCGCAATGAACGCAACACATACGATCGGCCGCCGCACGGTGCTGCGCGGAATGCTCCGCGGCGGCGCCGCCGTGGCCGTCGGGCTGCCGGTGCTGGAGTGCTTCCTGAACACGAACGGCACCGCCTGGGCCGCGACCGGCGCTCCCCTGCCGCCCTGCTTCGGGACGTGGTTCTGGGGACTCGGACTGACCCCCAACCACTGGGAGCCGGCGGCCACCGGCCCCGACTACGAGCTGCCGGAACACCTGTCCGGCCTGCAGCCCATCCAGTCGAAGATCAACCTGTTCAGCGGCATGCAGGTGTTCCTCGACGGCAAGGTCAACCAGAACCATTACTCCGGCGCCCAGGGGCAGGCCACCGGCAGGGTGTCGCGCAACGGCAGCGACTACTCGACGAGCATCGACACCCTCGTCGGCGAGCAGATCGGCCGGGGCACGCGATTCCGCTCCCTGGAGGTGACCTGCGACGGCGACAGCAGCGCGAGCTGGAGCGCGCGCGGCACGAGCGGCCTGAACCCCTCGGAGACATCGCCCCTGGCCCTGTATGCGCGCCTCTTCGGCGACGGCTTCCAGGATCCGAACACGGCGGACTTCCAGGCCGATCCGGCAGTGATGGTCCGCCACAGCGTGCTGTCGGCGGTCTCGGAGCAGCGGAAGAAGCTGCTGTCCGCGGTGTCGGCGGCGGACCGGGCGCGGCTGGACGAGTACTTCTCGTCGGTGCGCGACCTGGAGCAGAAGCTGGCGTTCGAGCTCGACCGGCCGGCCCCGCTGCCCGCCTGCACGGTGCCGGGAGCGGGGACGGAGGACATCGGGTCGCTGGTCGAGCAGGTCGAGCGCACTCACCGGCAGTTCGCACAGCTTCTGGCGCACGCGCTGGCGTGCGGTCAGACGCGGATCTTCAACCTCACGATGGGCTCGGCGTTCTCCCGGCTGCGGCGGCCCGGCGAGGTCAACGCCTACCACGCCCTGACGCACGAGGAGCCGATCGAGCCGGCGCTCGGCTACCAGCCCACGTGCAAATGGCTGGCCGAGCGGATGATGGACTTCTTCCGGGAGCTCGTGCAGACGCTGGACGGGATACACGAGGGCGACGGCACACTGCTCGATCGCACGGTGGTCTTCGCGTTCACGGACCACGGTGAGGCGCGCATGCACTCGATGAAGCGCTACCCGATTCTCACCGCCGGCAGCGGCGGCGGGCGGATGCGGACCGGCCTGCACGTTGCGGCGGAGGGCGATGCGGCCACCCGCGTCGGGTTCACGATTCAGCAGGCGCTGGGGGTGGTGAGCGGCCAATGGGGCACCGAGTCGAACCAAGTGTCGCGGCCGTTCAGCGAGGTGCTCGCGTAGGATCCGCCGTCGCCACGGGCCGCAAGAGCGGCGGCGGGCCTTGTGGCCGGCAGGAGAGTTGTCATGAAGCGTTCTCGTTGGTCCTCGGTGATGGTGTCGGTGGCCGGCGGCATGGCTGGGGCGTGCGTGCTGGGAACGCCATCGCCCGTGCAGGCGGAGGAGAAATCCGCGCCGCCGACCGTGCCCCCGGGCGTGACCCTGGTGGAGGTGGTCCGGGAGCTGAACGCGTCGGCCGCCCAGTTGCTCTGGGTCCGGCTCGGGGACGCCGACGGCCGCACGCTGCTGTCCCGCGCCGACGGTCGGTCCGGGGCCGGCGGCTGCGCGGACGCCTGCCTCGAGTTCGACGCGGATGCTGGGGCCGGTGGCGCGCCGTGCGTCGACGAATGCGCTGCCGAGTTCCCGCCGCTCGTGGCGCCGGCCGACGCGGCGCCGTTCGGCGACTGGTCCCTGGTGAGCCGCCCCGACGGGCTGTTGCAGTGGGCCTATCAGTCGCGCCCGCTGCACACCTGGGTCCGGGAGGAAGAACCGGGCGAGGTGGCCACCAACGTCGGTCTGGCCGAGACCGCCAACCTGAAGCTGGCCGCGCGCGGTGAACGGGCGGGAGCGCTGATACCGCCGCCGGCGTGGCGGGTCGCGCGCTTCGAGCCCGCCCGGTCCATCGACGCGCCGGCCGGCATCAAGGTCCGCCTCGTATCGTCCGCGCAGGCCGTCGTGCTGACGGACTTCGAAGGGTTCACGCTCTACGCGTTCGATGGCGATGCCACGCGCGACGGTCAGACCTGCTCCAGCCGCGGCTGCGAGATGGACTGGCTGCCGGTTCCGGCCCCCGCGCTCGCTCTCGACGTGGGCCGCTTCTCGGTGGTGACACGCAGGGACGGATCCCGACAGTGGGCCCACCGGGGCCGGCCCCTGTATCGCTACCGGGGGGACCTGCTGCCCGGCGACGCGCACGGCCGGGCCGTCGAAGAGCGCTGGACCCTGGCCGGGCTGACGGAGAACTTCCGGCCGCCGCGGGTGGCGGTAACGGCGCTCGCGGGCTACGGCGACGCCCTGGCCCTCGACGACATGACGCTGTACACCGGCTCCGCGTTCGAGAAGTACTGGGGCGGGCGCAACCTGCGCGACAGCTTCAAGAACGCGTATGACCGCGGGAAGCGGCTCGGCGGCGACGCCTGCGCGGATGCCGAGTGCCTGGAGACGTGGCGCCCGTTCCGTGCATCCGCCGATGCCCGGTCCACCGGCTTCTGGGAGGTCATCACGCGCCGCGACGGCAGCCGCCAGTGGGCCTACAAGGGCTACGCGGTCTACACCTACGCCGGCGACGAGGCGCCGGGCCAGAACCGGGGACAGGCGACCTACGCTTTCGCGAAGCTCGACGGCAGTCCCGAGGAGATCGAACGCGCCGTGTGGCTGGCCGAGCTGGGCGAGACCTACGGTGGGGCGGGCGTGTACTGGAACGTCGCCAAGCCGTGAAGTAAAGGGAAACGTCCACTCGGCGACACGCACCTCGTTGCCCGACCGTGGAACCAGCGGAAGACGAACCTCTGCGAGCGGCGTCTTTGGTAGCATGTGAGGTATCAGTCACCGGTTCCCGTTGTGGTCGACACGTCGCCCATACGGCCGAACGAGGAGAAAACGAGATGTTCAACAGGATCAGGCCCGTGCCCGCTGCCGGCGCCTCGAACACGCCGCCAACAGCGTCGCGCCGAGCCTTTGGACAGAGTCTTGGCCTGTCGGCCGCCGGGCTTGCCCTCGCGGGATGCTCCGCGTCCGAGCCCGCGGCCGACTCGGCGCCCGCCGAGACGGCGGTCGACCAGGGGTTCGCGCCGGCCCAGGATGCTGCGTCACAGGCTGCCGTCACGCCTGACGCCGCCCTCACGCTCCTTGCCGACGGCAACGCGAGATTCGTCGCCGGGACTCCTGTCCGTCGCGACTACAGCGCTCAGATTCGAGCGACCGCCGCCGGGCAGTACCCGTTCGCGGTCGTGCTCGGGTGCATCGATTCGCGAGTCCCCATCGAGACGGTCTTCGATCAGGGGATCGGGGACATCTTCGCGGCCAGGGTCGCCGGCAACATCGTGAACACCGAACTGCTCGGCAGCATGGAATTCGCCTGCCAGCTCGCCGGGTCGAAGCTCGTGGTCGTACTCGGGCACACCTCGTGCGGCGCCGTGAAGGGCGCCATCAGCAGCGCCCGGCTCGGCAATCTCACGCAGCTCGTGCAGAAGATCGAACCCGCCGTGGAGGCGAACGAAGGCGAGCGCGATGTCGACAACGCCGACTACGTCGACGGGGTTGCCGAAGAGAACGTGCGCATGGTGATGGCGGAGATTCGCCGAGAAAGCCCGGTACTGGCCGCGATGGAGCAGGAACAAGCGATCCGAATCGTGGGCGGGATGTATGACGTCTCCACCGGCCTCGTGCGCTTCATCTGACCATGCCGCGCGCGTTGCTCGGCGTCCTTCTTCTGGCCGGCGCCATGCTGTCGCCCGGTGCGGCCCTGGCGCAGACGCCGGTCGACTGGGACCAGCTCGGCGCCTGGTACATGCTGTTCTGGTCGACTCGCTTCGACGACACGTCGGTGGGGTTACAGGGTGATGTGCAGCACCGCAACTGGAACATGGGAACCGACCTGGAGCAGTTGCTGATCCGGGGCGGCCTGACCTACGCCCTGCCCGAATCCCCCGTGCTGCTGACTGGTGGTGTGGCGCACATCACGAGCGGCGCCTTCGGCGACAACGACGAGACCAGCCCGGAGCGACGCGTGTATCAGGAGGCGCTGGTTCGCCAGCCTTTGGGACGGGTCGTTTCTCTGCGCCACCGCTACCGGTACGAACAGCGTTGGGTTGACGGCCACGACTTCCGGACACGGTTTCGCTACGCCCTGTTCGGCAATGTCGCGCTGAATGGACGGGGGACCGGAAACGGGTCCGTTTACCTGGCGCTGTACAACGAAGTCTTCCTCAACGGGGAGCTCGAAATCGGGCCGGGCAGGACGGTGGAACGCTTCGACCGCAACCGGTTCTACACCGCACTTGGCTTCGGAGTCAGCGACCGGTACCAGGTCCAGGCCGGCTACATGATCCAGACGGTACCAGGCGGCTCGAAGGGGCAGATCCAGATCAGTCTCCACGCATCCTTCTGAAGGTATCACCGGGTCCGGCACGGCGGCAGACCGCGCCGGCCGGCGCGCGCGGAGCCTCCAGGGCGCTCCATGGCCGACGAGGCGCAGGTGCGGAGCACGCCCTCGGACGACCCGCCCTGCAGGTCTTCGTGGTGCACGCCGCCAAGGTCGTCGTGGACCGCCGCTCGGACGAGTGGGTGGAGAGGGTGCATGAATTTTCTGCGGCGCTGGCGCCGCGACGGGAGCACTTGAGTCATGTGCAGGTCTTTCCGGTTGTTCCCGGTGGCGCTGATGACGGCGGCGGTGGTTCCTGCCGAGGCGCAGTCTCCGGCCGGCGAGTGGCGCCACTTCGGCGCCGACGCGGCGTTCACCCGCTATTCCCCGCTCGATCGGATCAACCACGAGAATGTCGGCGAGCTGGAGATCGCGTGGCGTCGGCCGGCGGCCGATCCGGAGCTGCAGGCGGCGTTTCCGGATCTGGGGATCAGTGCGTACCTGCGGTCGACGCCGATTCTCGTCGACGGCGTGCTCTACGCACCCAACGCGCAAGGGCTGCTGGAGGCGTTCGATCCGGCCACGGGAGAGACCCTCTGGCGGCAGCCGCCGTTCGCCGCCACCGCGGCGGAGGTCGCCGGCGGAAGCACGAGGGGCGCCGCCTACTGGACCGACGGGACGGACCGGCGGCTGCTGCTGGTCCGCGGCGGGTATCTCTACGCGCTCGACGCGCGGACCGGACGGCGGGTGGCGTCGTTCGGTCTCGCCGACCAGGGGCGGGTGGACCTGGACTGGGAGCATCCGCTCGCCGGCGAGTTCGACTGGACGGCGGGGCCGATCGTGGTCGGCGACGTGGTGGTCGTCGCGGGCACCACCGGCGGATCCGGCGACGGCGGCATCGTTCGCGAGGCGGCTCCCGAGGACGTCCGCGGTTTCGACGTGCGGACCGGCGAGCTGCGCTGGACGTTCCACGTCGTCCCGCGGGCCGGGGAGTTCGGCGCCGACACCTGGGGCGACGGCTCCGGCGCGTACTCGGGCGACCTGGGGTCGTGGTGCTGCCTGACCGCCGACGAGGCGCTGGGGTACGTCTACGTGCCGCTGTCGGCCCCCACCGGGATGGTCTATGGCGGGCACCGGCCGGGCGACAATCTCTTCTCGGACAGCCTCGTCGCGCTCGACGCGGCCACCGGCCAACGGGTGTGGCACTTCCAGATGGTGCACCACGACGTCTGGGAGTACGACACCGTCGGCCCGCCCATCCTCGGCGACATCACGGTCGACGGCCGCCGCGTCCGGGCCGTGATGCAGCCGAGCAAGACGGCGTTCCTGTACGTGTTCGACCGCGAGACCGGCGAGCCGGTGTGGCCGATCGAGGAGCGCGAGGTGCCGCAATCGATCGTGCCGGGCGAACGCACGTCACCGACGCAGCCGTTCCCCACGAAGCCCCCGCCGTTCGACCGGCAGGGCGTCACCGTGGACGACCTCATCGACTTCACCCCGGAGCTGCGCGCCGCCGCTCTCGAAGCGGTGGAGTCGCTGGTGCTGGGGCCGCTGTTCACGCCGCCGTGGCCGCGCGGCGGCGCGTCCGACGGCAAGGTCGGGACGCTGACCGTGCCGGGCGGCTGGGGCGCGGGCAACTGGCACACGGGGGCGTTCGACCCGGAAACGGGCATCTACTACGCCGTATCCCACACGCAGCCGACGGTCTGGAGCGTGGCGCCGACCACGGCGGAGGACGCCACGCTCGCCTGGGCGACTGCGCGCGGGGAGGAGCTGCGGGTGCCGACCCCGCGGCCGCACGGGCTGCCGATCACGAAGCCGCCCTACGGGCGCATCACCGCCCTCGACATCAACCGCGGCGAGCTGGCATGGATGGTCCCCAACGGCGACGGCCCGCGCAACCACCCGCGGCTGCGGCACCTCGACCTGCCGCCGCTCGGCATTCCCAACCGCCCGGCGCCGCTCGTCACCGGCAGCCTGCTGTTTCTCGGGGAGGGCAGCGACGCCATCATGGGCACCCTGCGCGGTGACGGCGACCCGTCCGATCCCGAGCAGGACCAGTCGTGGCGGTGGGGTCGGAAGTTCCGCGCCTACGACAAGGCCACCGGCGCCGTGGTGTGGGAGACGGAGCTGCCGGCCGGCACCACCGGCGGCCCGATGACCTACCTGCATGAGAGCCGGCAGTACATCGTGGTCGCGGTCGGCGCCCGCGACGCGATCCCCGAGTGGGTGGCACTGGCGCTGCCGTAGCCGCCGGCGCACTGCGGGCCGGGTCGCCCGCCGGTTACAGCAATCCCACCAGCGGGCCGATCACGATCAACAGCGCCGTCATCAGCACGACCCACACGCCGCTGATCACCAGGCCCGGCGGCAGCATGTCGAACATCCGGTAGTAGCCCCGGCTGTAGGTGACCAGCGGCACCGCGTCGAGCGGCAGCAGGAACGCGCACGACGCAGTGAAGATGACGGGCAGCGCGTAGAGGGCCGGATTCACGCCGGCCGCGGCGCCCAGCACCATGATCGGCGGGATCATCACCGCGTTTATCACCGGGGCGATCGGCAGCATCAGGTGGATGACGACCGTGAACGCGCTGATGGCCGCGATGAGCGCCACGGCCGGCCAGTCCGCCAGGCCCCCCAGGGCCGACTCGGCCAGCCACGCCGCCAGCCCGGTCCGCGACGACGCCTGCCCCAGCGAGGTCACGCCGCCGATGACCATCAGCGTGTCCCACCCCGTCACCTGCTGGACCTCCTTCCAGGTGAACAGGCCGATGCCGGGCAGGAACATCGCCACCGCGCCCACGACGGCGACCAGGAACGTGTCGAATACCGGCAGCCACGTGCTGGCGATCCACAGCGTGATCATCGCGCCCATGATCGCGATCACCTTCCACTCGGCGGAACTGACGGGCCCGATCCGGCGCCGCTCGTCGTGGATCTCGTGCAGCTCGCCGATGGAGGCGATCTCCGGCGGGAAGAACCGCAGCAGCACCCAGGCCGCGACCGGCAGCAGGACGGCCACCATCGGCACGCCGATGGCCATCCAGTGCAGGAACGGCACCCGCTCGCCGCCCGCCTGCTCGATCATGACCAGGCCCAGCAGGTTGATGGAGCTGCCGGCCGGCGTGCCGACGCCGCCGATGAGCGCCGCGATCGGGATCCCGATCATCACCGCGCGCCCGAAGCGCGACCCGGGCCGCAAACCGAGCCGGTCGAGGATGCCGACCGCGATGGCCATGAAGATGGCGGCGGCCGGCACGTCGGAGACGACCATCGAGATGGCGCCGGTGCCGATCATGAACACGTAGACGGCTCGCGTCGCGTCGGTTCCGGCCCGCGCGATGAGCCACAGCGCGAAGCGGCGGGCCAGTCCGGTCTTCACCCAGGCGTGGGCGATCGCGAACATCACCAGCACGAAGAAGAAGACGCTGCTCATGAAGTTGGCGGCGGCCGCGCCGAAGATGGCGCCGGTGGTCGGCGGCCGGCCGCTCACCAGCGACGCGAGGCCGAAGAGCGGCTGCAGGGCCAGAGCCAGCAGGGCCGTCACCGCGATGGGCAGCGCCTCGGTGGACCACAACACCAGCACGCCGGCGAAGAGCGCCGCCAGCCGGTGCGCCTCCGGGGGGAGGCCCTCCGGCGTCGGGAGGATCAGAATGAGGCCGGTGACGGCTGCGGCCCCCAGCAGCCCGGCCGTGGTGGCGTGCGAGCCCGGCGGGGTCGCCTCGGGCCCGCCCGCGCCCGGCGCGCCGGAGTGCGCGCCCGCGGTCTGCTCAGCCACCCGCGCCTCCCTTCCGCGGCCGCGCCGAGCGGTGCGCGCCGTCGCTCGTATCGCCGGCGGTCGAGACCGCATCGATCCTCACGGGCGCCCGCCGACCTCTTCGAACAGCTCGCGGGCGATCTGCATCGCCGTCATCGCTGCCGGCGCGCCGCAGTAGATCGCCTGCTGGAGGACGATCTCGTTGATGTCGTCCCTGGTGAAGCCGCCCTCGCCGAGCGCCGCCCGCACGTGGATGCGGTACTGGTCCCACTGCCGGAGCGCGATCTGCGTCCCGATCACCAGTACGCGCCGCGTGCGGTGGTCGAGCCCCGGCCGGGTCCAGATCTCGCCCCAGGCGTAGCGCGTGAGCAGATCCTGGAACTCCGCCGTCGCGTCGGTCGTGCCGGCGACGGCCCGGTCGACGTAGACGTCGCCCAGGATCTCCCGCCGCACCGCCATGCCCGCCGCGTGCCGTTCGCGTTCATCCATCGCTTGCCTCAGCGCCGCCGGCGACCGCCGGGCGACCGCCGGGCGGCCGGATGCCGCCGGAGCCGCCCACCCGCTCGATCACGCGGTCGATGTAGCTACGTGCGGCGCCCAGGTAGCCCTCCGGTGCCAGCCGCCGCGCGATGGCCGCCCGGTCGAGGTGGCGCGTCACCCGCGGGTCGTCGCCCAGCACGTCGCCCAGGGGCCGCCCGTCGTCCGCCGCCCGCCGGCAGGCGTCGGCGACCGCGGCGTGCGCCTCGTGCTTGCCGATGCGCTCGGCCAGGGCCATCGCGACGGATTCGGCCAGCAGGACGCCACCCGACGCCTCCACGTTGGCCCGCATCCGATCGGTGTCGACGACCAGCCCATCCAGCGCATCGGCCGCCGCCCGCACGCCGGCGGCCGTCACCACCACCAGATCGGGGAGCGTATCCCATTCCACCTGCCAGCCGCCGAGGCCGCGTTCGTGCTCCTGCACCATGGAACCGAGCAGGGTCGCCACCAGCCCGGGCGCGCGGCCCGCGGCGGCCAGGGCGATGGAGGCCGCCACCGGGTTCCGCTTCTGCGGCATCGTCGACGACCCGCCGCGTCCCGGCGCCGGCCGTTCGACCGCCTCGCCGACCTCGGTCTGCGCCAGAAGCGCCACGTCGCGGCCGATCTTGCCGGCCGCCCCAGCCGCGAGGCCGAGCGCGCCGCCGAGCTGCGCGAACCGGTCGCGGTGCGCGTGCCATGGCAAGTCCGGCGCGGGCAGGCCCAGCCGCGCGGCCAGCGCCTCGTTCACGGCCGGCCCCGCCGCTCCCAGTGACGCCAGGGTGCCCGATGCGCCCCCGAACTGCAGCACGAGCGCCTCGTCGAGCGCCGTCCGCAGGCGCCGCCGCACGCGGTCGAGGGCGTCGGCCCAGCCCGCCGCCTTCAGGCCGAAGGTCACCGGCGTCGCCTGCTGCAGCCACGTGCGGCCGGCCATGACCGCATCGGCGTGGCGCCGCGCATGCCCCGCCGCCGCCCCCACGCCCCGTGCAAGGTGCTCGAGCACGTCCGGCATCGCCGCCCGGAGCTGCAGGACGAGCCCCGTGTCCAGGATGTCCTGGCTGGTCGCTCCCCAGTGGACGAAGCGCGCCGCATCGGCGTCGTCCGCCGCCACGCGCGCCGTCAGATGCCGCACGACGGGGATGACGGGGTTGCCTGTATCGAGCGCCTCGGCGGCCAGGCGCTCCGTGTCGTACAGCTCCGCGCGGGCCGCCGCCCGGATGGGCGCCACCGCGCGCGGCGGGATCACCCCGACCGCAGCCTCGGCGGAGGCCAGGGCAGCCTCGACGTCGAGCATCGCCTGAAGCTGTGCGCGCCCGGAGAAGTGCGCCGCGGCGTCGGCGTCGCCGAGCACCCGCGCGTGGAGGCGCGCGCCGCCGCGTCCGTCCGCAGCGCCCCGGTCGGGGACGACGGCCCGCGTGGCGGCGTCGGTCATCCTGCGCCCGCCCGTCGAAGGGGTGAAGACCGTTGTCCCGCCGCCGCACAGGCGGGCATCACGCCCGCTCTGCACCGGTCGAACCCGTCAGACATCGAAGAACACCGTCTCGCCCGACCCTTGCAGCACTATGGCGTGGCGGTAGCAACCCGCCGCCACGCGCGCCGCCACCAGCGTCGGCCGGCGGTCGGGCGGCACGCGGGCAAGGATCGGATCCTGTTCGTTGGACGGCTCGTCGTCGAAATAGATGCGGGTGACCAGCCGCGTCAGCAGCCCGCGGGCGAAGAGGCCGACGAGCAGGTGCGGGGCCTGCCGCCGGCTGCCGGGTCCCGGCACGGGGCCGGGCTTGACGGTCTCGATGGTGAAGCCGCCCTCGGAGTCGGTATGCACCCGGCCGAATCCGTCGAAGGTCGGGTCGCGACCCGTGGAGCCCGCATCCTCCGGGTGGTTCCAGCACCCGGCGGCGTTGGCCTGCCAGATCTCGACGAGCGCATCCGGCACCGGCAGGCCGCTGCCGTCACGGATGGCGCCCTCAAGGGCGATGCGCGGGCCCGGCGGGTTCCCGGCCAGGAGCGACAGCCGGCCCTGTTCCGGCACGAGAATCGCGAAGAACGGACCGACCGTCTGGGAGGGCGTCAGGGGCAGCATGTCCCGGCGTCTATGCGGGCTTCTCGCTTTCCATCGGGGTGGCGTCCCGCCCGCGCAGGACGATGTCGAAGCGGTACCCCAGCGCCCGGTCGGGCTCGGTCAGGTCGAGGTCGAAGACCGCCACCAGCCGTGCGCGGCCGGCGGTGGTGGGCACCGCGTTGAAGACCGGATCGAGAGCCAGCAGCGGGTCGCCGGGGAAGTACATCTGCGTCATCAGCCGCGTCAGGAAGCTGCGGCCGAAGACCGAGAAGTGCACGTGCGCCGGTCGCCAGCCGTTGTGGTGGTTCGCCCACGGGTAGGCGCCGGGCCGGATGGTGGTGAACCGGAAGCGCCCCGTGGCGTCGGTGAGCGCGCGGCCGGCGCCGCTGAAGTTCGGATCGAGCGGCGCGTCGTGCGTGTCGCCCGCGTGCGCGTAGCGGCCGGCGGCGTTCGCCTGCCAGATCTCCACGAGGGTCTCCGGCACCGGTCGCGCATCCTCGTCGAGCACGCGGCCCGCGATGACGATGCGCTCACCGAGCGGCTCGCCGGGACGCTGGCGGGTCAGATCGGCGTCGAACGGCCCGATGGGGCCGTAGCCGTGGACCGGACCGGTGATTTCGGAGAGCGTCTGCGGCACCACCAGCAGCGGCTGCGCCGGATGGCGCAGTGCGGTCGAGCGGTACGCCGGCGCGTCGTTCGGCGGATGGCATTCGGCCGGCGGGCGGCGGTAGGGGCGCATCGGCGTGGCGCGGCGGCTCGTCAGACGATCCGTTGCCCCATCGTATCGAAGTTCGACGATTCCCGCATGCAACGACGAGTCGGATGCGTCTCGCGACACCGCGCCGTCTTCCGCGGACTTGAACACCGCCGGCGCCACTGAAGCCGGCACCGCTGTACTATAGTTTCTTCAGGGTCCCCGGCGCCGACGCGCGGCCGGAGAGCGCAGCCAACGACCGGCCGCGGTGGCCCCGCGTCTTCGGAGCGGGCGCCGTTGCACGCCGGCCGGCCCCGAAGCCGGACAAGGGAGCAGAATCCGATGCCGAACGCACGTCGAAACGACTCGCGCCGCCGCGCGGCCGCGGCGCTGGCCATCCTGGGGCTGGCGGCGGCAGGCGTCGCCGATGTCCAGGCCCAGTCGTCCACCACCAACCCGTACCGCGCGACCTTCGGGTGGGAGAAGATGCCCGAGGGACGCGTGATGGGCACCGTCAGCGGCGTCTTTCCCGACCCCGACGGCGAGCATCTCTGGATCCTCGACCGTTGCGGTGCGAACCAGTGCGCCGGGTCCGACCTGGACCCGATCATGAAATTCGACCTCGAGGGCAACCTCGTCGACAGCTTCGGGGCCGGGCTCTTCGGTTTTCCGCACGGCTTCTTCCTCGACCACGAAGGCTTCCTGTGGGTCACCGAGGGCGGATCGCACGGCGACTCGCGCGCGACGCCGGGCGAACGGATCGGCATCGGCCACCAGGTGCTGAAGCTCAACCAGCGGGGTGAGGTCGTCATGCGGCTGGGCGAGGCGGCCGTCTGGGGCGACGACGAGCACCACTTCAACGGGCCGTCCGGTGTGGTGGTCGCTGCCAACGGCGACATCTGGGTGTCGGACGGGCACCGCGGGGGCAACAACCGGATCGTCAAGTTCTCGAGCGACGGCACGTTTCTCCTCGCGGTCGGCGGCGGGGTGGGGTCGGAAAGCAAGGAGGCGGCCCGCTTCAGCGATCCGCACGACATCAAGATGGATTCGCAGGGGCGTGTCTACGTCGCCGACCGGGGCAACAGCCGCGTCCAGGTGTTCGATTCCGACGGCAACCTCCTTCACATCTGGACCCACTACGGCAAGCCGAGCGGCCTGTTCATCGACCGCAACGACATCCTGTACGCCGGCGACGGCCTGTCCGGCATGGTCCGCACGGGGCCGCCCGACAACTGGCGCAGCAACCTCGGCTGGGAGAAGGGCATCCGCATCGGCGACCTGAAGACCGGGCAGGCATGGGTGACCCATTTCGTTCCACAGCACGACGAGGACGTCGGTGCGGGCATCGAGTTCCTGGGGGTGGACTTCGACGGGAACATCTACGCCGGCGAGGTCAGCCGGCGGCGGCTCGTGCGCTACGTGCTGCACCGGCCCTCGGAGCTGCTGGGCCGCTGACAGGCACAGCCGTCAGGCATGTGGAAAGGGCAACCCCGCACCTCGAGTTGGGGGGAGCGGGTCTCAGAGCATCAGGTCGGCAGCGTGCAAGCGTCGGCAGGGCATCTCGTCCGGAGCATGATCCGATGAGCGAGCGAACACTGTTCCTGGCGTGGCAGGACAGTCGAAGCCGGGAGTGGTTTCCGGTGGGCCGGATGGACGCCGATCCGAAACGATCGGGTTTTCGCTTTCGCTACACGGGCGGCGCCGAACGGGCGCGGCAGGAGGTGGGGTTCTCTCCGGCCGCCGATTTTCCGGAGCTGAAGGAGGACTATCGCTCGTCGGTGCTGTTTCCGCTGTTCAGGAATCGCATCATGCCCTCGGAGCGGCCGGATTTCGCCGCCCACCTGCAGATCCTCGATCTGCCGGCGCGGGCGGATCCAATCGAGATTCTGGCCATGGATGGCGGATACCACGTCTCCGATGCCTTCGAGGTGTTTCCGAAGCTCGAGAAGGGGGCCGACGGCAGCTTCCGGTGCCGGTTCTTCCTGCACGGCTGGCGTTACGTGAACCGGATCGCGCAGCAGCAGCTCGACCGGGTCGCGGTGAACGACCGGCTCCACGTGACGCTGGAGCTGTCGAACCCGGTGGCCCGCGTGGCCGTGCAGTTGCAGACTTTCGACTACCACGTGATCGGCTGGGCGCCGCGGTATCTCGTCAAGGACCTTCTGATGGCCATGACCGAGAGTCCCGCCACGTGCGTGGCCCACATCGTGCGCGTCAATCCGCTGCCGGCGCCGTCGAAGCAGCGCCTGTTGATCGAACTGGCCGGCAACTGGGGCCGCCACGAACCGATGACCCACCGCGACTTCCAGCCGCTGGTCGAGTAGGGGATGGATGTTTCGGCATACGGACGACGACTGCTCGGCGACTCCGGCACGCGGTCGCTGATGGACGACCTCGGCGAGATCGCGGCGGCCGGCGGCGCGATCATGAATCTGGGGGGAGGCAGTCCCAGTCTGATTCCGGCCGCGGAAGCGACGTTCCGGCGCCACATGGAGTCACTGCTGCGGCGCGAAGGGACGTTCGAGCGGGCCATCGGCCAGTACGGCGGACCGGACGGCGATCGGGACTTCGCCGGGGTCCTGGCCGAACTCCTCCGGCGCGAGCTCGGCTGGAAAGTGACCGCGCGCAACATCGCCCTCACGAACGGCAGCCAGTCCGCCTTTCTCCCGTTGTTCAATCTGCTGGCGGGACCGATGGGCGACGGTCGTCCGGCGCGCCGCATCCTGCTGCCGCTCTCGCCGGAATACATCGGGTACGCCGACCTCGGCTTCACCCCCGGCCTGTTCACCGCGCGCCGTTCGACCATTCATGCGCTGGACGACAAGCTCTTCAAGTACGGCGTGGACTTCGACGGCCTGGACGAGGTCGACGACATCGGCGCGATCTGCGTATCGCGACCCACCAACCCGACCGGCAACGTGATCACCGACGAGGAGGTCGAGCGGCTCGGCGCGGTCGCCCGCGCCCGCGGCGTGCCGCTCATCCTGGACACTGCGTACGGCCTGCCCTTCCCGGGCATCGTGTTCGGCGAGTCGACGCCCGCATGGAACGAGCACACGGTCGTCTGCATGAGCCTGTCGAAGCTCGGCCTGCCCGGATTCCGCACCGGCATCGTGATCGCGAACGAGGAGATCGTCGAGGCGCTGGTCGCCGCCACCGCGATCTACTGCCTGTCGCCGGGAAGGCTCGGCCCCGCGCTCGCCACCGAGCTCATCGAGAGCGGCGAGCTGCTGCCGCTCGCGCGCAACGTGATCCGAGCCCACTACGCCGGGCGGGCGGCCCGCGCGGTCGACCGGCTCCGCGCCGGGCTGGACGACTATCCCATCCGAATCCACAAGCCGGAGGGGGCCTTCTTCCTGTGGCTCTGGATGCCGGGGCTCCCGATCACCGACGCGGCGCTCTACGAGCGGCTCAAGAAGCGCAACGTCATGGTCGTCTCCGGGCACTACTTCTTCCCGGGGCGCGAGGACGACGACTGGCCGCACAAGCACGAGTGCATCCGCATCAGCTACGCCGACGACTGGGAGCGGACGGAACGCGGGCTCGACATCGTCATCGACGAGGTGCGGCGGGCGTACGACGGCGCCCGCTGAGGCCGCCCGCATGCCGCGAGCGGGCGGGTGGACCGCCGACTCCCGCGTGCGCCAAACTACCCGGATGGACAAGCTCCCGCTCTTCATCGATGGTGGATTCGTCGACAGCCGCGCCGGCGGCGTCGCCGTGACCGATCCGGCCACCCAGGACGTGCTCTGCGAGGCGCCCTTCGCCACTGCCGACGAGGTGGACCGCGCGGTCGCCGGCGCCGCGGCGGCCTTCCGCTCCTGGCGCGATGTGCCGGCGCCGGAGCGGGCGCGGCTGCTCTTCGCCTACCAGCACCTCCTGAAGAAGCACCAGGACGACCTGGCCCGCGACCTGTGCCGCGACACGGGCAAGACCTGGGCCGACGCGCGGGGCGAGGTCTGGCGCGGCATCGAGGTGGTGGAGCACGCCTGCGGCATCGCCTCGCTGATGATGGGCGAGACGGTGGAGAACGTCGCCCGCGGCATCGACACCTACAGCCTCGTCCAGCCCGTCGGCGTGTGCGTCGGCATCTCGCCGTTCAACTTCCCGGCCATGGTACCGCTGTGGATGTTCCCGCTGGCCGTCGCCTGCGGCAACAGCTTCGTGCTCAAACCCTCGGAGCAGGACCCGACCGTCTCCAACCGGCTGGCGGAGCTGCTGGCCGAGGCCGGCGCCCCGGACGGGCTGCTGCAGGTGGTCCACGGCGGGCGGGAGCAGGTCGAGGCGCTGATCGACCACCCGGACGTGCGCGCCGTCAGCTTCGTCGGCTCGGCGCCGGTCGCCCGCGCCGTCTACGCGCGGGCCGCCGCCGCCGGCAAGCGCGTGCAGGCGCTGGCCGGCGCCAAGAACCACCTGGTCATCCTGCCCGACGCCGATCGCGAGCAGGCCGTCGCCAGCCTCGTCGGCGCGGCGTGCGGCGCGGCGGGCCAGCGCTGCATGGCGGTCAGCGCCGCCGTGCTCGTCGGCGCGGCGACGGACTGGCTGGACGACCTGCGGCAGGCGATGGCCGCCGTGCGGCCCGGCCGCTGGGACGATGAGGGCGCCGCCTACGGCCCGCAGATCACGCGCGCGGCGCGCGAACGGATTCTCGGCTGCATCGAGCGCGGGAAGACCGAGGGCGCCCGCTGCCTGCTCGACGGCAGCGGCTGCGAGGTCCCCGGCTATCCCGACGGCAACTGGGTCGGGCCGACGCTGTTCGCCGGCGTCACCCCCGGGATGTCCATCTACCGCGAGGAGATCTTCGGCCCGGTGCTGGTCGCCTCCGAGGTGGACACCCTCGACGAGGCCATCGCGCTCGTCAACGCCAACCCGTACGGCAACGGCGTGTCCCTGTTCACGGCGTCGGGCGGTGCGGCGCGGCGCTTCCAGCGCGAGATCCAGGTCGGGCAGGTGGGCATCAACGTACCCATCCCCGTGCCGCTGCCGTTCTTCTCGTTCACCGGCTGGAAGGACTCGTTCTTCGGCGACCAGCACGTCTACGGCAAGCAGGCCGTGCGCTTCTACACGGAGACCAAGACCGTCACCGCGCGCTGGTTCGACGACGCCCCGGCCGGGCAGCCGAACATGACCATCCGGTTGGGGTAGGCAGCCCCGTCCGCGAGCCGGCAGCGGCCCCGTCTATTCCACGGTATGCGTCCGGATCCACTTGGTGCCGGCCGAGACTCTCGGCTTTGCGGGGCTGTCAGCGTGCTCGGCGGCGGGCGCGGTGGTGTCGGCCATGATTGGGGAGGGGCGGATTCCTCGCCGAACCATAAGACCACGTAGAGGCCGTACCCGTCGGTGGCCGGGTCGCACGTGTACTGCGCCATCAACTGGCTTCGTGCGGCGTTCCTCGGTCACTTCGGTGTGCGCAGGCGGCTGACGGTGCTTGTTTCCGAGCATTTATGTGTTCATCATTGCATTGCCCAACCAGTCGACAGTACCTCGGCCTGCTCCAGCACCGTCCGGGTCGCCGCCTCCTGCCGGTCCGGCGGGTAGCCGTGCCTGCGCAGGACGCGCCTGACGAGGCGGCGCAGGTTGGCGCGGACGTTCTCGCGCAGCGTCCAGTCGATGGTCACGTTGCCGCGCACCGTCTCGACCAGCTCACGGGCGATGCCGCGCAGCGTCTCGTCGCCGAGCACCTGCACCGCGCTGTCGTTGACGCCCAGTGCGTCGTAGAACGCCAGCTCGTCGTCCGACAGTCCCAGCGCCTCGCCGCGGGCGCCGGCCTCCCGCAGCTCGCGGGCCAAGCCGATCAGCTCCTCGATCACCTGCGCCGCCTCCACCGCGCGGTTCTGGTAGCGGCGGATCGTCCGCTCCAGCAACTCGGCGAACGAACGCGCCTGCACGACGTTCTTCCGGCGCCGCGTCGCCAGCTCGCCCTTCAAGAGCTTCTCCAGCAGCTCGACCGCAAGGTTCGGCCGGCGCATGCCGCGCACCTCATGCAGGAACTCCTCCGACAGGACCGACACGTCCGGCTTCTGCAGTCCTGCCGCGGCGAAGATGTCCACCACGCCGTCCGGGGCCACCGCCCGCGAGACGATCCGGCGCACCGCGTGGTCCAGCTCCTCGTCGGACTTCGCGTCGGGGCCGGCCCGCTTCGACAGCGCCGCCCGGAGGTGCTGGAACAGCGACACGTCGTCGCGGATGCGGACCGTCTCCGGATGCGGCACCGCCAGCGCGAACGCCTGCGTCAGCTCGCGCACCGCCTTCAGGCAGCGCGCCTTGCCGTCGTCCTGCGCCAGCACGTGCTCGAGTGCCGCCGGCAGCAGGCCGAGACGGTCCGCCGGCGAGCCGTCCGTCCAGGCCGTCCGGTCGAAGCCGTGCAGCAGGCCGCAACAGACCTCGTGCTTCTCCCGCAGCATCCGCACGGCCTGTTCCTGGTCGAGCGCCGTCTCGCCCGTGCCGCCGCTCTCGGTGTAGGTGGCCAGCGCCCGCTTCAGCTCGTGGGCCAGGCCCAGGTAGTCGACGACCAGCCCGCCCGGCTTGTCCCGGAACACGCGGTTGACCCGTGCGATGGCCTGCATCAGCCCGTGGCCGCGCATCGGCTTGTCGACGTACATCGTGTGCAGGCTCGGGGCGTCGAAGCCGGTCAGCCACATGTCGCGCACCAGCACCATGCGCAGCGGATCGGCGGGGTCGCGGAACCGCTTCGCCAGCGCCTCGCGACGCGCCTTGTTGCCGATGTGGGCCTGCCAGTTGGGCGGGTCCGACGCCTGACCGGTCATCACGACCTTCAGCGCGCCGCGACTGTCATCGTCGTCGCGCCATTGCGGGCGCAGGCGGACCAGCGCGCGGTGGAGGTCGATGCAGATGCGTCGGCTCATGCAGACGACCATCGCCTTGCCGTCCATCACCTGCAGGCGGCTCTCGAAGTGCTCCACGATGTCGCGGGCCACCAGCGCGACGCGCTTCTCGGCGCCGACGATGGCTTCGAGCTGCGCCCACTTCGTCTTCAGCTTCTCGCGGCGGGCGTCCTCCTCGCCCTCGGTCACCTCCTCGAAGCCGGGGTCGATGCGCGGCTTCTCGGCCTCATCAAGGGCCAGCTTCGCCAGGCGGCTCTCGTAGTAGATGGGCACCGTCGCCCCGTCCTCGACCGCGCGGGCGATGTCGTAGACGCTGATGTGGTCGCCGAAGACGGCGCGGGTGCTGGCGTCGGCCAGCTCTATCGGCGTGCCGGTGAAGCCGATGAACGAGGCGTTGGGCAGCGCGTCGCGCATGTGGCGGGCGAACCCGTCGATGAAGTCGTACTGGCTGCGATGCGCCTCGTCGGCGATCACCACGATGTTGCGCCGGCTGGACAGCAGCGGATGCCTGTCGCCCTTCTCCTCGGGAAAGAACTTCTGGATCGTCGTGAACACCACGCCGCCCGACTGCACCGTGAGCTTCGCCCGCAGGTCGGCGCGGCTCTCGGCCTGCACGGGCGGCTGGCGCAGCAGGTCGGCGCAGCGTGAGAACGTCGTGAAGAGCTGGTCGTCGAGGTCGTTGCGGTCCGTCAGCACTACGATGGTGGGGTTCGCCATCGCCGGCTCGCGGACGATACGCCCGGCGTAGAAGGCCATCGTCAGGCTCTTGCCCGACCCCTGCGTGTGCCACACGACGCCGATGCGCCGGTCGCCGCGCGCGCCGCCCGGCTGGCGGCCCGACTCGTAGCGACCGGGTCGTTCGCGCAGGCGGGCGGACTGCTTCAGGGCCGCCGCCCGCAGCGTCTCGGCGACGGCCGTCTGCACGGCATGGAACTGGTGGTAGCCCGCCATCTTCTTGACCAGCGCGCCGCCGCCGTCGTCCTCGAAGACGAGGAAGTCGCGCACCAGCGCCAGCAGCCGGCGCCGGCCGAAGACGCCTTCGAGCAGCACCTGAAGCTGCGGCAGGCTCGGGTCCGCCAGCCCTTCGCCGGCGATCGTGCGCCACGGCTTGAACCACTCCCAGCCCGCCGTCAGCGTGCCGAGGCGCGCCTCCAACCCGTCCGACACCACGAGCGCGGCGCCCAACGCGAACAGCGACGGAATCTCGGCCTTGTAGGTCTGAAGCTGCCGGAAGGCCGTGTGGATCGTCGCATTCTCGTCGGCGGGGTTCTTCAACTCGATCACGACCAGCGGCAGTCCGTTGACGAACAGCACGATGTCGGGCCGCCGTTCGCGGCGGTTCTCGACCACGGTGAACTGGTTCACCGCGAGCCAGTCGTTGTTGTCCGGGTCGTCGAAGTCGAGCACCCGCACCTGGGCGCCGCGCATCCGGCCGTCGGCGTCGGCGTACTCCACGGTGACGCCGGCGACCAGCATGCGGTGGAAGTCGCGGTTGCGGGCCTCCAGCGTCGCCCCCGCCGGGCGCGTCAGTCGGCGCAGGGCGTCTTCGAGCGCGTCGTCGGGCAGGTCGGGATTGAGCCGGGTGAGGGCGTCGCGCAGCCGGCCGTGCAGCACCACCTCGCCGTAGTCGGCGCGCTCGGCCGCCGGCGTGTCGGGCGCCATGTTCGGCCCGTGCAACACGCTCCAACCGAGCGATGCGAGCCAATCGAGGGCCGCGACTTCGACGGTGGATTCGGAGAGCGACATCAGTCTCAGGCGCCCCTGCCCACAGTTCACCGACCGTTCGACCGGCTCGCCATGCTGGTCGATCTCGGTGCAGTGTACGAGCTCACACGGGCCGAAGCCCAGCCAGGAACCGTGTGCGCGGCTGACCGCTTGATCGTTCTCCCGCTGCAAGGAGTCCCGTTCACGCTTCGCCTGCCGGGCGCGTTCGCGCCACCCTGGCCGGGGGCGTGCCCTGACCGGAACTGGCCGACGACCGAACGCACCTCCGTCACTCAGGATGTGGTACAACACGTTGAGCGATCGCTAAACGCCCGAAGGCGGACGACCGTCGCGAGGCCTCGCGACACGCTGGCGCTGGTCGATGGTGGGCTGTTCTCGGCGCAAATGGCACGCCGTACGGCACGCAACGTGCGTGAGATCCGCTGACCGATGCCCCCTGACGACCGACCGCCTTCACGCCTGTACTGGATGCGCGCCGTCTCGTTCGCCGGCCTCCACCGCTTGCTGGCCGCCGTCGCCGCGGCGCCGGCGGGGCTGCGGGCCCGCGACGTCAACGCACTGGTCCTGGACGGCTCCGTCCGCCTCACACCGCGGAGGCCGCAGCCGAAACCGACGACCCTCTACCACTACCGCAACACGCTTGTCCGGCTCGGGGCCCTCGTCCGGGACGGTCTACGGCTGCGCGCGAACCGCGACGACCCGGAGGTAGCCGCGTTGCTGGCCGAGCCGATTCCGGCGAACGGCGACCATGTCGTGAGTCCTGCCGCCCGCGAGCACTTCGCCACTCTCGTGCTGAAGAACGAGGACTGCCGCGCTCTCTTCTTCGATCTCTTCTCCGCGGCCCGCGGACCGTGCCGCACCGTGTCCGAATTCCGCCGGCACGGCGCCCCGGTGTCCTGGATGCGCCGACCGCCGCCCGACGCCCCCGCGATCGTCTTCCGCAATCACGCCACCGGCCGCGAGACCACCCACGCTTCCCGCGCCGCCGTGCCCGCCGTGCTGTACGGCCTGCGCTACTGGGCGCGCGACGAGTTGGCGCTCATCGACGAATACTCCGAGCGCACGCTCGACCGCACGACCTTGTTCCCCATCGCCGCACCCCCGGCGGGTCCCGCGGACCGCGACGCGGCTGTGCTGGACGCCGTCCGGTTCCTGCTCTCGCTGCGCGCCCGACACGCCGATCGAGAATGGACGATGCTGTCGGTCTCGGACCTCATCGTCGAGTACTGCCAGGACCGTCGGCAACCACGCAGCGTACTGTTCGGCGCCTTCGACTGGCTGCAACGGCGGTGGCCGGGCCACACCATTCTGGTTCCCACGCCGCTCGGCCTCGCCACTATCGCCGCCACGTCCGCCCAACAACAGGACCTCGCGCTCCGGCGCTACTACAAGCCGGCGAACGGCCCGTACGTCTCGCACATCCGCTTCCACCATGACGTCACCGCCGACGCCGAGGACGCACGACGCCGTCATGCCTGATCTGCCGACCGCCCTCGACCTCACCTTCAATCCGTTCGAGCCGGCCGCCTCCGGCCCCCCGATCGGCATCCCCTTCTCCCCGTCGGGCGCGCTGGAATCTCGGCTGCGCAACCTCGTGCCGGCGCTGGCCCGTACGCGCGGTTCCAAGGCGATCGTGATCCTCGGCGACTACGGCGCCGGCAAGACCTGCCTGCTGGCGGGACGCGCCAAGGGCAAGGCGATTGAGAAGGCCGCCGCTGAAGGCATTCCAGATCGAATGCGGTCGCCTCGCGCGCCCAGCGGATCAGCGCCGGATTGACGGGCGCGCGCATCATGTCGCCACCCTGATGGTGAGAACCGCCCGCTCTACGCGTCGGTCGGCCGCCTCGCGTGGAGCGGCCCGCAGCTCGCCGGAGACCTTCACCCGTGGCATCTCCCTCAAGTGTCTTCTCAAGCCTGTCCGTCGTCGCGAAAGACGCTTTCCACGTGCGGATTCAGCAATCTCCAGCGCTGGCCGGTGCGCTCGAGGTCCCCCGTCAGCACCACCAGCGCCCGGTCCTTGTGGGCCTGAACCGCCCGGTCGTAGTCCGTCTGCTCCAGAACCGCCACGACCGACTGCCGTTGCCCGTCGATATCGGTCGCGAGATGGATCGTGCCGTCGTCCTCGGCCTCTCCGCGTTTCAGAAGCCGAACGAAACCGTGGAGACGCACGTCGGGCCGGGGGGCGCGCTCGCGGAGCGACCGGGCCGCCTCGCGCAGGATCGGTGCATCGGCCCGACCGAATCGAACCACCGTCGTCGGCGCCGCCCGAGGTCGGGTCCGGGCCCACGAGACGCCCACGTCCAGCGTCGGGAAAGGCTCGACGAGCCGCACCAGCGCCTCGCACAGATTGGCGCTCACACCCTGCGCCACCGCGTCCGCAAAGGTGCTCCCGTCGCCGGCTACTGCCGATTCGGTCGCCTCGCGCGCCGCCGTGAGCGCCTCCGCCAAGCGGCTCGTCATCCGGCGTTCGATCGGCGCCTGCCGGTCGTCCGGGTCTGGAAACAACGCGGGCATCGGCGGCGGTACGACCGGCGTCAGCAACGTGACTACGAAACTGCCCTGGTCGGTCTGGCCCAGGCGCACGCGGCTCAACAGATCGCTCGCCTCGCGGTTCGCGCCGGCGCGGTAGACGGCCTGCGGTTCCCGAAGCGAGCAGACTGCCGACAGCAGCATGTCGCGAGCGCCCGCGACGAGGTCGATGCCGTCATGCAACGCCAAGCTGCCGTCGTCGCTCTCCCCGGCGCAAAGGCGGACGACGTCGCGGTCCGCCGTCACCAAGGACCGGTAGATGGTCAATTCGTCCTGATCGGCGACCTGCGAGAAGGTCTCGACCAGCGTCGCCACGACGTTGGCGTAGTCCCCGAGGCGAGCGGTGCGCGGGACGATGATCTCCGGCCGCGCCTCGCCGTCGTAGACGTCCGAATGCGCCCCGTACGATTCGGACTTCCGCCAGCCGGCGGCGCGCACATAAGCGGCGAGGGCGGCGGGCGAGACCGCCCGTAGCGCGTCGGCGTCGCGAATGCTTACCTTCATCAGATCATCCCTTTCGTACGGGATCGTTCCATGAGCGTTCGTAGCGCATCGACATCGAAGACGTTGTTCTCGGGAAGGTGGACCGTAACGGAATCCTGTCCAGACACCTCGGCGAATCCCTCTCGTAGGCTCAGCCAGTAGGCACGACGTCTCAGCACGAGTTCCTCGGGGCTGACCGTCATCCACCGTGTTTCATCCGTCGGCAATTCGAGCACCACGAGCAGCCGCGGCGTCTGCGTCGGCACACGCAGATCGTCGTAGTTCTTGATCGGCAACCGAAACGCCAGCGCACCATCCCGCGGCTCGCCGACATTGACCGTCGCCTTCAACTGCAGATCGAGCGCCGGTCGTCGCGGGCCGCCCGCCTGAATGTGCAGATCCACACTGTCGCGGTCCGGCTGCGGCGTCGAGGTCGAATACCCCGCCCGCGCGGCCAGCGCTTCGACGTACACGAGAGACAATCTCTCCTTCTGATCGGCGTCGGTCAGCGTTGCGTTGGTCACGTAGTCTCCAGGGTCGTCCCGGTGGTGCGCGTCAGTCGGCCCGCTCCGCGGGCGGCGCGTCCGGCGCGACGTCCGGGCCATGGGCGACGGACCAGCCCAGCGTGGCCAGCCAGTCGAGGACCACGGCTTCGACGGTGGATTCGGAGAGCGACATCAGTCCGGGAGCGCCTGTCCCGCACTCGTTCGGCCTGCGTCCGGGCGTCGATCCTGACAAGCTGCACCAGCTCGTGGACAAGCTCACGCGGCCAACTCCTCCCGCTCTTCCTCACGGTTCGACCACAGGACCGGTCGCACGTCGTAGCTTCGCATCGCATCCAGCATCCCCGCGCTCCTTCTGTTCTCTCTCACGCTTCGACCGTGGAACCGGACACGCACTGTGCCTGCTGTGCCTGCTCCTGACCCCGAACCGTCGTCGGTTATGATACGAAGCAGCAATCCCGCCGATGTGGCCAGGACTTGGGGGGCACGCCTCATCAGCGCGCACCCGCTACACTTGTCAAGGCAGCGTTCAAGACGTGAAGGCAGACCTTGGCGGTATGCTTGTCGGGCCGAAAGCGAGAAGACATCTGCTCATAGGGATGGATATAGTTGCGAAAATGCCGCAAGCCGTGGCTGAACTTTTTGTCGTCAGGCTTCAGTACCCCGATTTCGCACGCAACGTCGATCAACTGGGCAAGTGTCCATTCGTGGAAGGGCCTTGGCGACCCGGCGGTTTTCGGCGTAGCCTTCGCTCGATTGAAAGTAGCGGGCGCTTTCTGAGCAGACCCCAACAAGACAGCCTCAAGGACACTGCCGCACAAAATAACCACAGCCAGGTGCGCGCCCGCGTCGAAAGCTGCGCGGGCCTCATTCAGTCGTTCTTCAATGATCGATATAACTTGAGTCTCAACAGGCAATTTCTGAGTGTCCGGGGTTTGGAACTCGCGACTCAAGAACTCGTCTTCTGCTCGGGCGCGTTGGGAAGCGACCGGCTTTCGGGTCAATCGGCCGACAATGTCTCGTGCCTTATCCAACACACTCCGATTAATGGGTTTCCCTTCTATTTCACAGCTAGTTGCATAGGAATCGAGCATCTCATCGAGCACTCGCCCAACAAGCCCGTCGGGTTCCAGTGTCCAGAACGCCCGAAGCTTCTTGGCCTTCGATGTTCCGTAGAACTCATACTTGCGGCCGTGGATGTCAACATTGTGACGTCCGAAGAACTCTCCGTACTTGGCGTCGCTAAAATCGAGGACGTATCCACTTTCCATGCCAAGAATCTCCTCGATGTAGCGCTTTTCGTTATCGGTCAGGGTGCTCACGAGACGGCCTCCGTTACCTCTCCTGCCTCGGCAAGGCGGATTTCACCAGAGACTAGCTTCGGGAGAAGTGCGTCGCGCATGGGAACTAGCAGCGCGGATTCTCTCGTGTTCGAGACGACGCGATCATGCAGCGAGCGGCTCGCCTCGTCGTACACTCCAAGAACGTTCTTCGACGGAACCATGACGGGAAGGGGGCGGAACGCTTTCTTGCTGATCTCGGCGAACGTGGAGCCGCCGGAAATGTCCTTGATGCGCTCAAGGTTCTCGTGGCACCACGACAGCAAATACAGAGCCGGCAGCCGCTTCTGGCAGATCATGGCGATGAACCCTTGGTTTATCGCGGTCGGCACTTCGGTGATGGCCAGATAGCCGATTGGTGCTCGCGACGACAAGAGTACCGTCCCACGTGGGAGAAGCCCCGAACTGATCTTCCTCACGCCCGCGTCGGTGATCTTCCGATCCGTCTCCAGCAACACAGGCGACGACAATTTCGAGAGATCCTTGGGTGTTGCCCAGCAGTGCTGGCCTCCGTTCCAGTAGACCGGCTCCTTCGTGCTGGGAGTCCCGCCGCCTATTGCATCGACCTCGGCGCCGATTTCCGACACATCCCACCCCTCCGGAATCTCCCCCAGCTCCGAGTCCACCAGCCGGTCGGGGAACAGGTCGGCGATCTCCTTCGGCAGCCCGGTGTCGCGGCCGGCCATCTTGGCGCGGACGGGGTCGAAGTCGACGAACCAGGACCGGAACAGCGCTCGCACCATCGCCTCCAGCGTCGCGTTCATGCGCTGGTGCAGCTCGATCTTGTCGTCCAGCGTGCCGAGGACGTGCGCGATGGCGCGCTGTTCGGCAATCGTACGCGGCACCTCGATCGGAAAATCGGCGATGTCGGAGAGCGGAATACGATCCACCGTACTCCCATGAATCGTCCTCGACCGAAGCGTTTCCTGAAATTTCTCCCCAAGAAACGCGTACAGCAGGAAACGTGAATCTACTGCATTGTCCCTCGGACGGAGCAAGCCCATTCGACGTCCCAGGCACGCGCGCAGACCCTCGGGGATGAGCGCCGCCTCGCCCAATCGGGTTTCGTAAGAAAACACGATGTCGTTCGGCGTGGGCGTCACGCGGCGCGTCCAGCGCAGGTAATCGTGCTCCGAGAGATGCTCGGTCTCCTGAAGGTCAAGGCGCCCCGACGCCAAGTTGGAGATTCCGAGAAAAATTGGCCCGTTCGCGGTCTTTTTGGGAGTCGCATCTGGACCGTCGTAGATGTCAACAAGATGCCCGAGCTGCACGTTGTGCCACAGATCGGCAGTGTCCGGCCTGATCCTGTCTACCAGCACCACGTGGTTCGCCTCGATCCGCTTCCGGTTCGCCTTCGGCAGGTCGTTCCACACGAACAGGTCCACCCGGAACGGCAGGTTGCTCTCCTCGAATGCCTCGCGCAGGTCGCCGACCTGCGGTCGCTGCTCGGGCGCTGCGAACACGACAAGGTCAAGATCGGAGTGCGGGCGGGAGGTCCGCTTCGCGCGCGAGCCGTAGACCCACGCTTCGACCCCCGGCAGGTGCCGGTCGAGCAGCGCCAGGACCGTCCGGCGATCCTCGGCGGCGAGGTTGATGCGGCGATCCGGGTCTACTCCCACGGGGCACCGCTCAGGGTCTGGTAGAGGCGGACGGCGTCGTCGATGAAGGCGGGCACCAACTCCACGCAGGCCTGCGCCTTCTCGCCGTCGTAGTCGTGCGACGTGCCGATCCGCGTCTCGGCGTAGAGCAGCCACTGTGGCAGCGGGCTGGGCAGCACGTGGCTCTCGTAGGCCAGCCGGAAGATCGGCTTCGGGCTGTTGGGCGGGTCGGCAACGCCCAGCGTGTCGATGAGATGGCGCTTCAGCACCTTCCAGAGGCAGTCGTAGCAGGTCTTGAAACGCCGGATGACGGACTCGGCAACGCCTTCGCGATCCAGATCGGAATGAGTCGGGTTCCCCCGCTGGTAGTTGGCGTGCTGCTCCTCGAGACGTTGCAGCGAGGACCGGAACTTGCTGTAGTCGATCGTCTCACCGCTGGTCATTGGCCTTCCTCGCGAGGCAGGAAACCGAGCCGCGTCAGGTTCGCCGCGATGGCGGCGTCGAGCCGCGCGCCTTCGGCCTGCTGCGCTTCGAGCTCCCCGACCAGCCGCCGCATCTTCTCCTCGAACGGTTCCCCATCGTCGGGTTGCGGCTCCGCGCCGACATAGCGCCCCGGCGGTCAGCACGTGGCCGTGGTGGCGCACCTCGTCGAGCGGCGCGCTCTTGCAGAAGCCGGGAACGTCCTCGTAGGCATCAGCGCCGTCGCGCCACGCGTGGTAGGCGCCGGCGATGCGACCGATGTCGTCGTCGGTCAGCTCGCGGTGCGTGCGGTCCACCATCCGGCCCAGCCGGCGGGCGTCGATGAACAGCACCTCGCCGCGGCGCGGGCGGCGCCGGGCCACGAACCACAGACAGGCCGGAATCTGCGTCGAGTAGAAGAGCTGACCCGGCAGCGCCACCATGCAGTCCACGAGATTCGCCTCGACCAGGCCCTTGCGGATCGCCCCCTCGCCCGACTGGCTCGACGACATCGACCCGTTGGCCAGCACGAAGCCGGCGATGCCCGAAGGCGCCAGGTGGTGCACCATGTGCTGCACCCACGCGAAGTTGGCGTTGCCCTTCGGCGGCGCGCCGTAGCGCCAGCGCTGGTCGTCGGTCAGCCGTTCGCCGCCCCAGTCCGAGACGTTGAACGGCGGGTTGGCCAGGATGTAGTCGGCCCGCAGGTCCGGGTGGCGGTCGTTGTGGAAGCTGTCGCCGTGGGCGATCTGCCCCGCGATGCCCCGGATGGCGAGGTTCATCTTCGCCAGCCGCCATGTCGTGTAGTTCGACTCCTGGCCGTAGATGCTGATGTCGGCCTTCGCCCGCCCGCCGTTCCCGTTGCCGCTGGCGTGGGCGCGGATGAACGCGACCGACTGCACGAACATGCCCGACGAGCCGCAGCACGGGTCGTAGACCCGGCCGCGGTACGGCTCCAGCATCTCGACCAGCACCTTGACGACGCAGCGCGGCGTGTAGAACTCGCCGCCCTTCTTGCCCTCGGCGCTCGCGAACTGCGACAGGAAGTACTCGTAGACGCGGCCGAGCACGTCGCGCGAGCGGGCGTCGGCGTCGCCCACCTGGATGTTGCCAACCAGATCGATCAACTGGCCGAGCCGCCGCTGGTCGAGCGCGGGGCGGGCGTAGTCGCGCGGCAGCACATCCTTGAGCGCAGGATTGTCGCGCTCGATGGCGGCCATCGCCTGGTCGACGGTCAGGCCGACGGTCGGCTGCCGCGCCTCGGCTTGCAGGCGCGGCCAGCGGGCCTCGGCCGGCACCCAGAAGACGTTCTCGGCGACGTACTCGTCGCGGTCTTCGGCGGCGTCAGCGCCCCACTGGGCGAGCACCGCGGCGTGGCGCTCCTCGAAGGCGTCGGAGATGTACTTAAGGAAGAGGAGGCCGAGGACGACATGCTTGTACTCGGCGGCGTCCATCGAGCCGCGCAGCGCGTCGGCCATCGCCCACAGCTTGGCCTCGTGGCCGATGGTGGCTCCGCCATTCGGGGCGGTGTCGGGTCGGTCACCCGATTTGCCTGCTCGTCTTCGCGTCATGCTGATGATCTGCCTCGCGGAAATCTTGAAGCGTCGTGATGAGGTGCGCCGACGGCGATGCCATCGATGTTCAGGATGTGCTTCGCCAAGTCTAGCTTCATGACCCTGTGGGCCGGGTTGCGGCTCTCCGGGCGGAGCTCGACGTGGCGTTCGTCGATTTGCGCGAAGCGCTTGAGCGTCACCTCGTCGCCGAACCGGGCGACGACGATCTGGCCCGATCGCGCGTCGGGCGTCCCCGACGTCCCGTTGCTGAAGAGGCTCTGCGCGATCTCAGTGGGGACCGCGCGCCCGCGCCGTATACTTCCGCCCATGGACCGTCGCGTGCTGTTGGACCACCTGCGCCGTATCCGCCTCGTGCCCGGAGACCGCGATGCCGCGCAGTGCGATGCGCGCCGCATCGCCCGTTTCCTCCAGCAGCAGGGCGCGCGTCGGGTGATCGGCATCGGCTCGGCGTTCGCATCCGACCGGCGCTTCACGCGGCGCTCGGACATCGATCTCGCCGTCGAGGGGCTCGCTCCGGAGAAGTTCTTCCGCGTCTCGGGTCAGGCGGCGGACATGACCGGCTTCGCGCTCGACATTGTGCCGGTCGAGACCGCGACCGACGCCATGCGGCAGGCGATCGTCCGTGAAGGCGTCGACCTGTGAGCCCTGACGAAGCCTTCCTGCGGCGGCTCGCCGCCGAGGTGGACCGCGAGCTCGGACACCTGTCGCAACTCCGGCGCGACGCCGCCAGCGCGCCGCGGGACGACGACACGTTCACGCTGCGCGCCCGCGGATCGATCCTGCACGACGTCTACAACGGCGTCGAGCGGATCTTCGTGCGTATCGCCGAGGAGCTCGACGGCGGGACGCCGCAGGGCGAGCCCTCGCATCGCCAGCTCGTGGCGACCATGAGCCTTGATGTCCCGGGGGTCCGCCCCGCCGTGATCGACACCGAACTGGAGCACGCCCTGGTGGACTTCCTGCGGTTCCGCAACCTGTTCCGCAACCTCTACGGTTCATTCCTGGAAGCCGAACGGATGCGCCCGCTCGAAGACCGGCTGCCCGGCGTCGTGGAAGCGTTCGAGCGTCAGGTCGGCGAGTTTCTCGCCTGGATGGTCGGCGCGGACCGACATCAGGCCTGATTCAGGCAGACGCCAAGTGGCAGGACCGGATACGCAGACACCGATCCCGCCCGCGGCCACGAGCCGCTGCATCCGCCGCGGGCCGTCGGTGCGCAGCCTACCTTGCTTCCGCCGCCGAGGCCTCGGCGGCCTGTCTCTCCAGATTCCGGTAGATCTCGAGGATGTGCCGGATGTCGTGATTCCCCTCGTGGCACGCGTACTCGAAGAGCGGGCCCTCGGTCGCCACCATCGGGACCTCGGCGCTCCACGGGCGCATCCACGTGTTGGGATCCTCGACCGTGAACTCGTAGCGGATGCGGTCGTCGGAGACGCGCGTGAAGCGCTCCACCACGGTCATCTGCTCGGTGGCTCCCCGGTACCGCCGCCGTTCGTTGAAGTTCCGCGTCTCGACGACGAGCGTGTCCCCCTCCCAGCGGCCTGTCGAATCGCCGGCCCACTGGCCGATCCGGCGGGAGATGAACGGCCGCCCGTCGATCGGGATGATGCGCGGCGGGTTGGTGTTCAGTTCCGTGAACACCACCACGAAGTCCGGGGTCTGGAAGATCTGGTGGATGTCGTTGTAGGCCGGCGGCAGATTCGGCGGGCCCTCGTGCGACCAGACGATGCAGCGCTCGGGCAACGGCCGGTGCAGGTGGCTGTCGAAGACGCTCGGCAACCGGCGCGCGGCGGCCTCGGCGGCCAGCCTGTCCGCGGCTTCCGGCGTCAGGGGCGGCATTCTCCCGTTGGGCGGATCCGTGATCAGCGAGGTGCGCCGGGTCGACAATCCCTTCGGCACCGCCGTGCGCAACCAGATCTCGTTGTCGTAATGGACGTAGGAAGGGTCGCGGTTGACCTGGTACAGCCGCCGCTCTCTCTCCTCGGCGTCCTCGATCTCGACGGCGTTGCGCGCCGACGGATCGACTCCCTCGGCCGTCAACTGCGCATTCAGCGCGGCAGTCTCCTCCGCGGTGAAGAACTCCCGGTCGCCCAGGTACTCGGGCCGCTCCAGGGGCGTGAACGTCTGGGTCGTCCAGAAGCCCTGCAGATCCGGCTGACCGTCGGGCAGGCGCGGCATGGTCCATTCCGAGGCTGCGTCCGCTGCGTCCCCGGCCCGACTCTGCCCCGCGGCGGGAACCGGCGCCAGCCAGCCGGCCGCGATCATCGTCACCCACGCCGCAAGACTGCGATGGCTCATCGTTCTCTCCTTGGATTCGCGTCCCGGCGTTCTCTCCTCCAGGGGAGCGCAAGACACACTCGGAGCGCCCGCGGCGACGCCGCGAGCCGCTAGTGTGGCACAGTCCGCCGTCGCGGCCAATCGGTTTCGACGTGCGCGGGTTCGTCCGGTTCGGTCAGCGCCTCAAGGAAGCGCGGCGATTCTCGACCGCGAGCACCCGGCCGGCCGTGTCCACGCGCCCGGTCAGATCCTGGATCCCGGTGCCGGGGCCGCTCATGGGAGACGGCGCAGGTACACCAGCGACGCCACCAGCGAGACCACCAGCAGTCCCGAGCCGGTCAGCGTCGCGCGCACGGGCGCCGCAGGCCACGCGAGCACCAACGCCAGCCAGATTGCTGCGGCGACGACCATCGCGACGCCCGCGAAGCGGTTGGCGGGGTACCACACGTCGTCCGACGCCAGCGTGCGCGGCGTCCGGAAACCGTACCAGCTGTTGCGCGGCACGAGCCCGAACACCATCGGGAGCGCGGTGACGGCGACCAGCACGGGTACGCCGATGTGCAGGATGACGTTCATGCCTGCGTCCATGCGGACCTCCTTGCCTTGGAACCCGTCGGAAACCCGATTTCGGGCACGGGCCGCCGGGTCACACCGGTCATCCGCTGCGGTCGGGGTCGTGGAACGGTGCGTCGCCCTGGATGGTGACCCGGTAGCCGTGGCGCGTCTCGGGGTAGTAGTCCCAGATGGCCAGATGCTGGGTGCAGCGGTTGTCCCAGAAGGCGACCGAGTTCTCGCGCCACCGGAAGCGGCAGTGGTAGTCGGGCTGCGCGCAGTGCCTGAAGAGGAACGCCAGCACCGCGTCGCTCTCGGCCAGCGGCAGGTCCTTGATGCGCGTGGTGAAGCCTTCGTTGACGTAGAGCGCGGGCCGTCCGGTGACCGGGTGGGTGCGGATGACCGGGTGCTCGGCCGAAGGGTAGTGGCCGTCCCGGAGGCTGCCGGCGCCGTACCGTCCGCGGTAGTACTGCTCGCCCTCGTGGACGGCCGTCAGCCCGGTGAGGAACCGCTGCATGCGGTCCGACAGTCCCTCCCAGGCGGCGTACATGCTGGCGAAGAGCGTGTCGCCGCCGCCCGAAGGCGGCACCTGCACGATGCGCAGCATGCTGGCCATCGGCGGCTGGACGTCGCACGAGACGTCGGAATGCCACAGGCTGCCCGCCACGAACTCCACCTTGTCGTCGCCGTGGACGACGAGGATCTCCGGGTGCTCGGCGTCCTTGGGCGCCGCCGGATGGATGTGCAGCGCGCCGAAGCGGCGGCCGAGCGCCTTGTGCTGCTCGAAGGTCAGGTCCTGATCGCGGAAGAAAAGGACCAGGTGCCGCGCCCAGGCGTCCTGCAGCGCGGCCAGCGTCTCGTCGTCGAGCGGTCGGGCCAGATCGATGCCCGCGACCTCGGCCCCTATGGTCGGCGTGAGCGGCTCGATCCTCAGCGCCGTGGAAGGTGCGGAGGAGAGGGACGGATTCGGCATGGCCATCTGCTGATTATAGATGGCCCAATCGCCGCGGGGCGGCGCGTGAAGTCGGGGAGCGCGGCATCAAGGCTGCGCCCCGCCCGGGGACCGTCGCGCCGCGTTCGGTTCCGGGGTCGGGGTGAACACGGCATCAAGGGCCGCGTCCCGACCCCGACCCGAGGACCGTCGCGCTGCGTTGGCGTGCGGGCGCCGATCCGTCGGGCGGGTCGGTCTCCCCGACCCGAGGACCGGCGCGCCGCGGCGCATGCCGGGGGCTGCGGGGCTGCGCCGCCCGTTGCTATACTGCCGCACCGTGCCCGCATCACACGTGCTCGCCGCGCTCCTGGTCGCCGTCTCGTGGGTCGCCGCCGGCTGCGGCCCGGCGGCGTCGGAACCCGAGCCGGAGCTGCCCGATCGCACGCAGCAGCGGCATCTGCTGATCGTCCTCGACGGGCTGCGGCCCGACTACGTGACCCCGGAGCTGATGCCGAACCTGCATGCGCTGGGTGAACGCGGTGTCGTCTTCACCGACCACCACGCGGTGTATCCGACCGTGACGCGGGTGAACGCCGCCTCCATCTCGACCGGCGCGTACCCCGAGACGCACGGGCTGATGGGCAACGCGGTCTTCTTTCCGGCGGTCGACCCGACGCGGTTCCTCAGCACGAGCGAGCGGGACAATCTGCTGCGGATCGAAGAGGCCGAGGAAGGGGTGCTGCTGACGGCGCCGACCCTGGGCGAGCGCCTGCAGAGCGCAGGACTGCGGCTGCTCGTCGCCAGCGCCGGCTCGAGCGGATCGTCCTACCTGCTGAACCACCGCGTGGCCGGCGGGGGCATCATCCACTACGCGTATGCGCTGCCGGAAGCGCTCGGCGAGGCGGTGCAGGAGCGGCTCGGCCCGCCGCCTCCCGCCGCGATGCCCAACCGCGGTCGCAACCGCTACATCGTCGATGCGTTTCTCCAGGTCGGTCTGGAACGCGTCGACCCGGCGGTGACCGTCCTCTGGCTGAGCGATCCCGACACGACGGCCCACGCCAACGGCATCGGGCACCCGACATCGGTGGCCGCGCTGCGCGCCGTCGACGCCGAGATCGGCCGGGTCCAGGACGGCCTGCGCGCCGCGGGTCCGCTCCACGCGTTCAACATCTGGGTGACCTCCGACCACGGCTTCTCGACGCACACCGGCGCCGTGGACCTCGACGCCCTGCTTGCGCCGTTCGCCGGAACGCTGCCGGACGGGTCGCCGCGGGTGGTGGCCGGCAGCGGAGCGATCCACGTGCGGGACGGCGACGCCGCGGTGGTGGCCGGGATCGTGGAGGCGCTGCAGGAGTCCGAACGCGTCGGCGCCGTATTCACGCGGGATGCGCGCGTGCCCGGTACGCTGGCGCTCGACACCGCGCGCTGGAGACATGCCCGCGCTGCCGACATCCTGTACTCGCCGGCGTGGACCGACGCCGAGAACGCGCACGGCTACCGGGGGACGAGCGCATCCGGCGGCACGGCAGGCCACGGCAGTGCGAGCCCCTACGACATCCACAACACGCTCATCGCGGCGGGGCCGGCCCTGCAGTCCGGGATCGAGGTCGCGCTGCCGACGTCGAACGTCGACCTGGCGCCGACCTTTCTCTACCTGCTCGGGTTGAGCGCCGCGCCGACGATGGCTGGTCGGCCGCTGACCGAGGCGTTCCGCGATGGCCCCGATCTGCCGGCGGCGCCCCGCACGGCGGAGAGCAGTCGCGAGACGCTGGACGGCCGGTACCGCGCGACAGCCCGCTCGACGGTCGTCTTCGGCCGACGTTATCTCGATTCCGCAACCGCCGAGCGCCGGTAGTATCCCGCAGCCGACTAGTACCCCGCCAGGACCGGGAAGCGCTCGTCGTCCGGCAGCGGCTGCACACCGAGCGCGTTGAGCACCATCGACACCTTCCGGTAGCGGGCCGCGGTGGCGACGATGCTCATCATCTGGTGCTCGGTGTAGCGCTCGGCCAGCGCCGCCCAGGTGGCGTCGGAGACGGTCGTGTCGCGGTACATCTCGTTGGCGGCGTCGATGAGCGCCCGCTCGTTCGCGTTCCAGCCCGCCGCGTCGTGCCCCTGCGCGATCCAGTGCGGATCGAGTCCATGGTCGCGCGCCCGGCCGACGCTGCCGACGTGCTTGGCCCACTCGTAGACCGACTGCGCGTTCCATCCGGTGCGCAGAATCAGCAGCTCCCGGTCGTGCGGCGTCAGTCCGGAGCGCTCCGGGTTCATCACGTAGCCGGGATTCGCGTACCAGGCGTCGGCCAGCGCCGGGTGCCGGCGGAGTGTGCGCGAGACGCGCAGGCCCGGTCCCTCGACCGGCTCGACGCGCGGCGCCGCCAGCGGCGGCTCCCGCGCCGGCACGACCAGCCGGTAGGCGACATCGTCCACCGGCAGTTCGGCATCGGCGCCGTCGTCGGGCTGGACGCCGAGGGCGTTGAACAGGATGGACACCGTCGTGGTGTCCGCCACCGTCGCCACGGCGTCCATCAGGTTGTGGAGGTCGTATTCCGCGGAGAGCAGGTCCCAGGTCTCCCCGGTGATCGAGGAGTTGCCGAACAACTGATCCGGAAGGCCGACGAGCACGTTCTCGAAGGCTCCCCAGCGCTCCTGTGACGGCCCCTCGGCGATCGAGTGGATCTCTTCCGGGGTCAGCCCGGCCTCGGCGGCGCGGCCGGCGTGCGCGGACCACAGGTAGCCGTTCTGCGCCAGCCAGGCGGTGCGCAGGATCAGGATCTCGCGATGCCGCGGCGACAGCGTCGACGCGTTCGCCACGTAGCGCATGAACGGGAAGATGCGATCGGCCAGCGCCGGCACGCGCGCCAGCGTCCGCAGCGCGTTGCCCGGACGGCCATCCGGCGCATGGCGATCCACCACCGCCCGCTGCTCGTCGGTCCACTCGGCGGCCGGCAACGGCGGGATGCGCGGCTCGCGCAGGCGCCGGTGCGGCTGCACGCTTCCCGGCAGTCCGGTGACGGCGCGGGCGGGCTCGATGCGCAGCAGCGCCGCATTGTCCTCTTCGGTCAGCACGTAAAGATAGCCGTCCGGTCCCTGCCGGACGTCGCGGATGCGCTGCTTCAGCTCGGCCAGCAGCCACTCGCGTCCCATCTCCTCGCCGCGCCGGTTGAACACGATGCGCTCGAGGTGGCCCGTCCGCTGCATCCGTCCGACCGTCATCGAGCCGACGAAGAGGTTGCCGCGCCAGGCCGGAAAAGGCTCGCCGTCGTAGAAGGTGAGGCCGGAAGGCGCGATCGACGGCCACCACAGGATCTCCGGCCGCTCGAAATCGGCCAGCCACGGCGTGTCCGACACCCGCACGCCCGTGTACTCCCGGCCATCGGAGGCGAGCGGCCAGCCGTAGTTGCGGCCGGGGAGGATGACGTTGACCTCGTCGCCGCCCTGCGGGGCGTTCTCGCTGGCCCAGAGCGTCCCGTTGTCGGGATGGAAGGTCAGGCCGAGCTGGTTGCGGTGCCCCAGCGAGTAGATCTCGGGCAGGTAGCCCGGCGCGCCGGCGAAGGGGTTGTCGTCGGGCGCGGTGCCATCGTCGTTCAGCCGCACGACCTTGCCCACGTGCTCGCCCGGGTCCTGGGCCCGCAGCCCCGTGGTCCGCGAGCGGATGGCCCCGCCGACGGTCATGTACACCTTGCCGTCCGGTCCGAACGTGACCCGCGATGCCGCGACCCCGCGGCCGAACCCCCGGGACACGAAGATGTCGCGCACCTCGGTCAACGCGCCCGCGTCCAGCCGCCCGCGCGCCAGCGCGATGACGGCGCCGCGCCGCCCGTCCTGCTCCGCCGGCTTCGAGTAGGTCAGGTAGACCAGCCGGTCGTCCTCCGGGTGCAGGGCGATGTCCATCAGGCCGGCCAGCCGGGTCCCGGTGTAGACCTCCGGGACGCCGGGGATGGGCCGCGGATCGAGCACGCCGTCGCGGATCAGCCGCAGGGTTCCCGCGTTGCGCTCGGTGACGAGGATGTCGCCGTTGCGGCGGAACGCGAGGCCCCACGGATGCGAGAGCCCGGTCACGATCGGCACGACACGTATCCGGGGGACGTCGTTGCTGTACAGCACCACCGGTTCGGACGGGGGCGGCAGGGCCGGAATGCCACTGATCGCGGTCGTGCGCTGCCGGGCCTGGCCCGAAGCCGCAGCGACCGCGAGGAGGAGGCCCCCGCAGGCGAGCAGTCCGACGACGCGAGCGCGAGAAACAGGGAACGTAGTCACGGCGTCACCTCCACCCGGCCCCTCCCGCGCGGGGCAGACTCGGTTCGTCCGGTTCGCCGGCCATGGTCCGTGTCGAGCGCGCCCCTCGTCGCCGGCCGTCAGGGACGCCTCGGACGGCGTACTTGCGTGGCGTTCATGATAGGCAAAGCAGGCAGGATTGGCGAGCACATGTGGCGCCGACGGTGGCGTGCGTGGCCGGCGTGGACCACAATGCACCCGGGCGGTGGACTTGGCGCATGTCCTTCGAGAGCGGCGGTCGGCGACCAGCGGCACCCGGGGAGCGCCGCGCCGCGTTCGAGCGGTGGTGCGGCGCCTCCGAGCGGCGTTGCACGTCGGACTGGCGCTGGCGGTCGGGAACGCCGTCGGACCTCCTGCCGTCGCGGGCGCCCAGCCCGCGCCGCAGACCGCCCCCGCCGGGCAGTCCCCCGCGGGCGTGGCGGTCGACGCCGGCGTCCTGACCGGCCGGCCCGTCGTGCGTCCCCCGCGTGTGCCGGAGCCGCCGGTGATCGACGGCCGGCTGGACGAAGCGCTCTGGCGCGGCGCCGCCCACATCACGGATCTCGTCCAGCGCCGTCCCTTCGACGGGATTCCCGCCAGCGAGCCCAGCGACATCCTTCTCGCCTACGACAGCGAAAACCTCTACGTCGGCCTGTACGCGCACTACGCCGATCCGGGGATGATCCGCGCGAACCGGCGGGACCGCGACGAGTCCATCGACGACGATCTGTTCCTGATCTACCTCGATCCGTTCCTCGACCAGCAGCGGGCGTACGTCTTCACGGTGAACGGCTACGGCGTGCAGGGCGACGCGATCCTGCAGGCGGGCGCGCTCGGCGGGGGCCGCTTCGGGGTGCCGCGCGGCGACGCCTCCTGGGACGTGCTGTTCGACTCGGCGGCCGAGCTGGTCGAGGACGGCTTCGTCGCCGAGCTGGCGATTCCCTTCAAGAGCCTCCGCTATCCGCGTCGGGAGGCCGGGACGCAGCACCGCTGGGGACTGCAGATCGCGCGCACCATCGGCGGCCGCGACGAGGCCGACGTCTGGTCGCCCACGTCACGCGACATCGCCGGCTTCCTGCCCCAGATGGGCGTTCTCGAAGGGCTGACGGACCTGTCCCGCAGCCACAACCTGGAGCTGCTGCCGACGTTCACGACGATCCGCTTCGGGTCGCTCGACCGCGCGACCGGGCGGTTCCGGGACCGCGACCCGTCCCCCGAGGCCGGCGTCAACCTGAAGTACGGCGTCACGTCGAACCTCACCGCGGACGTCACGTTCAATCCCGACTTCTCGCAGGTCGAGTCGGACCTGCCGCAGATCGAGGTCAACCAGCGCTTTGCCCTGTTCTATCCGGAGCTGCGCCCGTTCTTCCTGGAGGGCGCCGAGATCTTCAACATCCGGGCGCCGATCACGACGGTCCACACCCGGCGCATCGTCGATCCGGCCTACGGCGCCAAGCTGACCGGCAAGGTGGGACGGACCAGCATCGGCGTGCTTTACGCCAACGACGAGGCGCCCGGCAACGTCGACGACCCGGCGGATCCGATGCGCGGTGCGGCGGCGCACTCGTTCGTGGGCCGGCTGCGCTACGACCTGTACGCCGCATCGCACGTCGGGGCCATCTTCACGAACCGCGATCTGCTCGGCGGCCACAGTCGTCTCGCAGGCGTGGACTCGAACTTCCGCCTCGGCGACACCCACGCGGTGGGGTTCCGCGCCATGGGCACGGATCATCGGGATCGCGATGGCGCGAAGAGAAGCGGCCATCTTGTCGACGCGGTGTTCAGCAAGCGCGGACGCAACCTGCGCTACGTGCTGTCCTCGTACGCGTTGTCACCCGACTTCATGACCGATGTCGGCTTCGTCCGTCGTACCGACCAGCGCTACACGTCGCTGACCGGGGGCTACCGCTGGTGGCCGGAGAACTGGCTCCGCAACTGGGGACCGGAGTTCATCTACGGCCGGAACTACGACTTCGCAGGTGTCCTGCAGGACGAGATCGCCGACGCGGGCATCAACCTGGCGCTCTTCCGGAACATGTTCGTGGCCGGCAACACCCGCCGCGAGCTGGAGCGGTTCGGCGGGATCGATTTCGTCAAGACCCGCTCCCGCGTCTTCGGCCGGGTGGACACGAGCCGGCGCGGCGGGGTGTCGCTGGAGTACCGGCGCGGCGAGCAGATCCTTTTCCATACGCAGACTCCCTACCTGGGGCGCGAGCGGGGGATCACGGCGCGGATCAACCTGCGGCCCGTCTCGCGGCTGCGGTCGACGGTCAACATCACCACGAACCGCTTCACCGATCCGCGTCGCGGCAGCACGGAGGTCTTCGATGTCCGGATCTTTCGGGCGCTCACCACCTATCAGTTCAGCAACCGCCTGCTCTTCCGCAACATCAGCGAGTACAACTCGCTGGACGAGACCCTCGACCTCAACTTCCTGCTGACCTATCGCGTCAACGCCGGCACGGTCCTCTACGCCGGCTACGACGACCACTACCAGCAGGCCGACCTGATCGAGGGAGATCTCGCAGGCTGGTACGACGTCGGCGGCCGGCGCCGGCTCGGGCTCGGACGCCAGCGGACCAACCGCGCCGTCTTCGTAAAGTTCCAGTACCTGTTCCGGTACTGAGGCAGCGACTCGAACTCGATGATCTCGAACCGTCACGGGTGAGGCAGCGACTCCGAACTCGATGATCTCGAACCGTCGCGGGTGAGGCGCAGCACCTGGCCGGGCACTGACCTTGCCACGGCCGCTCACCGGATGAGCCAGAGCTCCCGTTGCGGCCCGGACAGGTACTCCACGCGACCGTCCCCGTGCACCAGGGTGTCTTCCTCACGCATGATCGACACGGCCTGCCCGTCCCATTCCGGGACCGGCGCGGTGACCGAGAACTCCAGCGAGATCCACTCGCCGGCGCGCAACGGAAACCGGGGATGGTCGCCGTAGCGCTCCGGCCAGTCGAACACCATCCAGACACCTGCGTCATGCACCCAGTTGCCCTGCGCGTGCGAGTAGACGAGTGCGTCGATCCCCTCGTCGGCGGCGCGTGATTCGGCGGCCGTCTTGATCGCGATGCCCGTGCGGCCGGGGACGAACTCCTCCAGAAGGATCTCCGCCATCCGGTTGGAGCGCTCGAACGCGGCGCGCAGCCCGGCCGGCGGCTCCTCCTCGCCCGGCCGCAGGACGTAGGCCATCTTCTGCTGGTCGGCCACGATGCCGGAGCTGCGCACGCCGAAGTCGACGTGCAGCAGGTCGCCCGCCTCGATGACGACGTCCGCGCTGTCGTCGAGCGGGTCGGCGCCGGCGCGCTGCAGGTCGACCGACGCCGGGAAGTTGAACTCGAACCCCTGCCGCTTCCACTCGGCGGTGATCCAGTAGTGGACGTCGAGCAGGGTGGTCCGGCCCGGCGTGATCACCTCGTTGGAGAGCGCGCGCCGCAGGATGGCGAAGGTCGCCGCGGACGCCTCCCGCTGGATCGCGTCCTCGGCCGATGTGCGCGTGGAGACGTACTCGACGAGCAGGGGCTCGGACGAAACGAGCCGATCGCGGTACCGCGGCTCGACGGCGGCGAGCAGGTAGTCCTTCAGCTCGGCGGTCAGCCCGTCGGCCATGCTGATCGTCCGCGACTGGTTGATGGCGATCCGCCGCGGATCGCGCGCCTCAATCCAGCGGCGCAGGTGCGGCGCCAGCCCCTCCTCGCCGTAGATCTCCCGCGTATCGTAGAAACGCGCGAGGTGGCCGCTCAGATGGGTCCCAAGCGCGGCGGTCTCCAGCCCGGCCTCACCGGCGTCGTGGAAGAGGTAGGCATTGCGGTGGCCGTACCAGCCGGTGATCCCATGGCCGCCGAACAGCTCCAGCGCCGGATCGGGGGCGTTCTCGCGGCTCAGGATGAGCCAGAGATCGATGTCGTGCGCGCGCATCAGCGGCAGCAGATGGCGCCGCATCTTCTCGGCCTTGACATCCCACTCGCGCTCGGTGCGCTCGCGCAGCAGCGCGGGCGTCAGCTCGGCCCCGCCGGGCGCGGCCTGGGACGCCGGCGCCACCCGGGACGCCGGCGCGGCAGCCGGCGCCCCCAGCACGAGCGCCGCAGCGAGGACGACGATTGCGGGCGTTGCGGAAAGATTCGTTCCCACATCACGTACCAATACGGTCCTCCTGAGAACGCGCCCCGTCACGCGGACCGGTCGCTGATGTGCTCGCCGCCGCGCGCATCCGACTTCGCCGGTCGGGCGGCCGGCCCACGGAGATTCGTCCTGCGCGCGCTCACCGCGCGTCGCGCCCGGCCGCGAGTCGGGCGACGAACGCGAGGTGCTCCGTGGATCCGACGCCCCGCTGCACCTCGGCCAGCGCGCCGGCCAGATCCCCCTTCAGCAGCGCATGGGCGGCAAGACGCAACCCGGGGAAGACGCGGCTGTGAATGACCCCGGCGTCATCGGGCGGCAAGGGGCGGTACTCGTCGTCCACCAGTTCCAACCAGTCGATGCGTTCCTCGTGCGTCCGCCAGACGACGTAGTCCTGCACGCCGTTGCGCCGGTAGGCCCGCAGCTTGTCGTGCAGGTCGATGGATGCGCTGCTCGCCGCCACCTCCACCACCAGCTCCGGCGCGCCCTCCAGGTAGTTGTCGTCGGTCACGCGCGACCGGCCGCCGACGTCGGGCTCGATGCGCAGCAGCACGTCGGGCTGCGGCTCGTTGTCGAGGTCGAGGCGGACCGTGGCGTTGTCGCACCCGCGCACGCCGGGCGTGGACGCCGCGTATACGAGAAGCACGGTCTGAATCATGGCGTGCGGCTCTGCGTGCGCCAGGCTGACCGGCGACGGCATGTAGACGATCCCCTCGATGAGCTGCGCCTTCTTCAGATCAGGCCGCGCCGCGTAGCGGCGCTCGAACTCGCAGCGCGTCAGCCGGTCGCCGTTCTCCAGCGCCGGCACATCCAGCGCGGAGCGCAGTGGCGCCGACGCGCCACCGGCGGCTCCTCGCGCCCACAGGTCACGCTGTTCTGTCACCCGTGGTCACCTCTGCCTCCGACTCGCTGTGAGGTTTGGACGGCAGCGTCGGCTCGATGAACCCGGTCCGCCCGGCTCGCCATTTCGACCCGGCGGCCCGCACTGCCGCAGCAGGACGCCGCCGCCGCTACTCCGAGTACGTGATGCGGTAGATCGCCCCGACCATGTCGTCGCTGACGAGCAGCGCCCCGTCGGGCATCACGTGCACGTCGACCGGCCGCCCCCAGCGCTCGTTGTTCGGCTCCAGCCAACCCTCGGCGAACACCTCGTAGTCGGTCACGCGGTCGCCGTCGAGCTTCGCCACCGTCAGGCGGTAGCCGGTGTGCCCCGCCTCCGGGGTCCGGTTCCACGAGCCGTGCTCGGCGATGAAGATCTGGTTGCGGTACTCGGCCGGGAACAGATCGCCGGTGTAGAAGCGCATGCCGAGCGAGGCGACGTGGGGTCCCAGCTTCTGCGCCGGCGGGCGGAACTCGCTGCACGGGCGGCTGTCGAACTCCGGATCCTGGATGTCGCCCTGGTGGCAGAACGGGAAGCCGAAGTGCAGGCCGGGGTCCGGGGCGTGGTTCAGCGTGTCGGCCGGTGATGTGTCGCCCAGCCAGTCGCGGCCGTTGTTGGTGAACCACAGCTCGTCCGTGTCGGGATGCCACGCGAAGCCGACCGTGTTGCGGACGCCCCGGGCGTAGATCCGCAGGTCGCTCCCGTCCGGGTTCATGCTGTTGATGGTGGAGTAGATCGGTGTGGTCGCCTCGTGGTCGCAGACGTTGCACGGCGCGCCGACCGGCACGTAGAGACGCCCGTCGGGACCGAAGGCGATGAACTTCCACCCGTGCGCGCGGTCGGACGGGAACTCGTCATTCACCACCACCGGCTCGGGCGGCGCCTCCAGGTGCGCCTCGATGTCGTCGTAACGCAGGACGCGGTTGACCTCGGCGACATAGAGGGCGCCGTCACGGAAGGCGACGCCGTTGGGCATGTTGAGATCGCTGTCCAGCGTCAGCACGCGGTCGGCCGCCTGATCGCCGTCGTCGTCGAGTACCGCATAGACGTTGCCGAGCCGGCGCGTGCTGACGAAGAGCGTCCCGTTCGGGCTGAGCGCCATCTGCCGCGCGTTGGGCACGTCGGGCGCGTAGACCTCGATGGAGAAGCCGTCCGGCAGGGTCAGCTTGTCGAGCTGCGGACCGCCGTCCTGGGCGGCGAGCGGCGCGACTGCCGTGACCGCGAGAGCGAGTGCGAACAAAATCAAACGGGATGTAGTGGTCATTACCCTGTCCTTGATGCGCCGCAGCGGCGCGCTATGACGACCTGTCCGGAACTCCGGTCAACAGTTTGACATCGCGCGCCCCAGGCTCAGTAGCGGAAGAGATACTGCACCTTGGTGAAGATGGCGCGATTGGTCTGCTGCATCATCGTCAGCGTCGGGAACAACTGGTCCTCGAACCCGTCGCCGTCGATGTCTCCGTAGAGCCGGTCGGCCTGCTGGTAGTGGTCGTCGTAGCCGAGATAGAAGGCGGTCCCGGCGTTCACACGGTACGTGAGCAGCCAGTTCAGGCCGAACTTGCGGTCGAACGTGTTGTACTCCGCGATGTTGCGCAGCAGGAAGCGGTCGGTGAACTGGTAGGTGCTCAGCGTGCGGAGGATCTTCACGTCGAAGATCGTGTCGGCGCCGTTGCGCAGGTCGATGAAGTCGCTCACGCTGAGATTCAGCTCGGACTGGAACCGCGAGACCGGCCGCAGCGCCGCGAAGAAGCTGCCGCTGCCCCCCTTGCCGAGGTACGGATTCTCCTGGTACTTGACCTCGTCGCCCTGGCGGTAGTAGCCGCCGAAGATGAGCTTCCGGCTCGTGTTGACCTGGCCGCCGACCGACAACGCGCGCTTGTGGAACCGGATGCCGCGGTAGCGCTCCATCTCTTCGCGCACGTCGGCATTGAAGCTGATGTTCCGCGCGAACCGGGCGTCGAACCCGAGGCGAACGTCCTCGTCGTCGAGGTCGTTGGCGAAGTTGTGGTTCCGGCCGTACTGGATGCTCGGACCCCAGTTGACTATCCAGCTCTCGGGCCAGAAGTTGTAGCCGAGCCGGCTGTAGAGGCGTTTGGTGTCGACCCGCCGCACGAAGCCGATGTCGTGCCGGAAGTCGGGCGACAGCGTGTACACGGCGACGAAGCTGTTCCAGTGGCGGCTGTTCAGCCGGTAACTGAGGTCGACCATCCGGCCCTGCCGGTGGACGCCGTCCAGGTCGCGGTGGTCGGTCTGGGCCAGCTTGAAACCGACGCCCTGGGTCCGGCCGAGCCGGAAGTTGCCGTCCAGCGCACCCAGCGTGCTGTGGCTGTCCATGAAGCCGCGGTGCGTGAAGATCGCGCCCAGGTAGGACTCGGCGTACAAGTCGTAGCGGGCCCGCCCGACGAAGTTGTTCGCCTTGCGACCGTAGGCCAGGTTGCCCGGCTCGACCCGCCCCGGCGCCTCGTCGTCGGCGACGATCATGCCGAGGGTCGTATTGCCCAGCTTCCCCGTCAGCTTCGCGCCGAACTCCGGGTCGACGATGGTCCGGGTATGGACGAAGGTGAGCGGACCGAGTATCTGGAAGATCTCGGCCCCTTCGAGGAAGAACGGCCGCAACTCCGGATAGCGGAGCGCGAAGCGCTGGTTGACCTCGATCTGCGGCAGGTCCGACTCGATCTGCGAGAAGTCGGGGTTGACCGTCACGTCCGCGGTCAGGTTCGACGTGATGCCGTACTTGACGTTCAGCCCGCCCTCGGGCGCCGGGTCCCTGTCCACGAAGTTGCCGCGGCGGTCGAGCGAGCCGCGCTGAATCCCGGTGAACGTCGGAAGGATCTCGAGGTTGCGGCTCATCGAGAGGTTCGTCATCCCCTCGAGAACGCCCACCTGGGTCAGGAAGCCGGAGATGTTGCGCGTCACCGGCGCCCACACCTGGTTCTCGTCCTTGCCGCGCACCTCGCGCACGATCTGGAAGCCCCAGCGGTGCGGGATGTCCCGGTCTCGCTCCGGGTAGCGCAGGCTCTTGAACGGGATGGCCATCTCGGCCGTGAAGCCGTCGTCGACGATCTGCCCGCCGCTGTCGAACAGCGCGTCCCAGGACGAGTCGCCGGTCGGAATCTCGTTGCGGGACATGGAGTAGCTGCCGGTCCGCCGGCCGCGCGCCATGCGGCTGTACCCCCGCGCGTTGACGATGGCGTCGCCCTGCACGCCGTAGCCGTTGACGCTGAAGCGGTAGGCGCGGTTCTGGTCGAGGAACGTGTCGAAGTAGATCGCGATGTTGTCGTCCTCGAACGCCTGATCGCGGTCGTTGCGGTTGGCGCGCATCAGGCTCGGATCGGAGTAGTGGGCGTGCACCGCGAGGTAGAAGTTCTGGCTGTCGTAGGCGATCCAGACGTCGGTGGCCTCGGTCGCCGGCGCCCCTTCCACCGGGTTCTGCTGCACGAAGTCCGTAAGGTGGAGCGCGTTGCGCCAGACTGCGTCGTCGAGCCGCCCGTCGACGCGCGGCTGCTCGCGGGTGCGCGGCGGCCGCAGGGTCGGGCGCCCGGTCAGGATGCCCAGCCCTTCGGCCACGCCGAACCCGGCGGACGCCGGCGCGCCGCCCAGGGCGATCTCGCTCGCCGTTGACGTCCGTCTCCACCGGCGTGGCGGGGCGCAGACCGGGCGGTGCGGCCACGGCGGCCGTGCCCCTCCCGAGCGCCGGCGCCCCCGGGCCGCGCCCGAACGGCCGCCCCGCCGCGTCCGCGTGCAGTTGACCGCTGCCGTTGCCCTCCCTGCCCGCATCGTCCGGCCACGTGGCCGGACGCGCCCCGAGCGCTGCACCCAGCTCCGCTGCCACGCGATCCTGCAGCGCGAAGAGGTCCCCGACGGCGCCGTCCACCGTGACCCCGGTCGTCACGGCAGCGGTCCGCGGGTCCACGAGACGCGCGGTGATCCGCAGCTTGTCGCCGACGCGCTGAAACCCACCGGTGACCAGCCAGCCCGCACCGCGCCGCCCAGCCGGCCGCGTGCGGCGCGACAGGGCCCCGTCCGCCACCATGCCGGACGGGCTGGCGCCCCGCGATTCCCCTCGCCGGGCCTGCGCCGCCGGCGCAACGACCGACACGCCGTCGATCTGCTCGAGGTCGGCCGACACCGTCTCCGCGATGCCGACGCCGATCCAGTCGTCATCCGGCGCCGCCGAGATGTTCGAGAACGGCTCGACGACGACGGCCACCGACCCCAGCGCCGAATCCACCGGGCCGGCCGCACGTCGCGGAATCTGCTGCGCGCCGGCCAGGACCGGCAGGAGCGCGATCACGAACAGGACGGCCACGGAACACGAGCGCTGCATGACTCGCATGGTGTCGGCTGGTGACGAATCCATGATGATCATATTACTGTTGCCGCTCGCGTGCGTGGACTGTATGCCAGACAGCGCGGGCCCCGCGCGCGAGGGATCGACCACCGACAGACCTGCCGGCGCGGAGCGCCGCCGCCGTGCGATCCGCATTGTCCACCGCGGCCGCTGCCGGTAGACTGCCGGCATGACGGTCGAGACGACGGTCCTCAATGGGCACTCGGACCTGCGCTTCGAGCACGGGGCGCTGATCTTTCCCATGCCGGTGGAGTGCTACGACCGCCTGATGGACAGTGAGGCCCTGCCGCTTGGCGCCTGCTACAACGGGCCGCGCGGCGCGCTGGAGGTCGACCCTGTGCCCAACGGACGCTATCACGACCCGCGGGCCGACGCCGTGTTCGTTCTGCTCCGGGAGCTGAGCCGTTCGTGCCGGGCTGCGGCGCACGTCGGCACGACGGCGCCCATCGAAGGCCGCGAGGGTGATCGACGCCATCCCGACGTACAGCTCATCGTCTCGCCGGCAAAACTCGAAGCGCTCGACGCCAGCGCCCGTCCCGCGCCCATCCCCGACCTCGCCGTCGAGATCGACACGACTCCGCTCAGCCGCACCCGGTCGGAGGAACGCCTGGCAGCCTACCGGCGCCTCGGCGTACCGGAACTGTGGATCTGGCAGCGCACCGGCGGCGTCGAATCCCGTCCGGAGGGAACCGCCGCCATTCTCGTCGCCGAACGCGACGGCTGGCGCGACAGATACGAGTCCGCCGTGGTCCCCGGTCTGCGGCCCCGGGACATCGAGTCCCTGTTGCACGAACCGCAGGACCGCGCCCGGACGCGGCGCGCCGAGGCGCTCGCGGCCCGCCTCGCGCCCGCCTTCGCCCGCCGGTACCGCCCCTGACACCGGTGCCTGCATGACCACGTGGCCAAGCCCCCGCGCCATTGATGCCATATTTGGTATCGTGTATGGAAATCGATACCATTCAATGCATGAAAGACCGTCTTCGACTGAGCCGGCTCCCAGAAAACCTCCGGCGGGAAATCCAACGTGTGCGCCGTGAACGCGGCTGGAGCCAACTGGAGCTGGGCCGGCGGGCGGGGCTCACCCAGCGCCATGTGTCGGGCATCGAGACCGGCCGGATCACACCCCGCTACGACACCCTGCTCGACGTTCTGCGCGTGCTCGGCCGTGACCTCCTGCCGGTCCCGATGGAGATCGTACCGGTCGTGCAGTCGCTGCTGAGAGACTACCACCGCGGGACATCACGTGACGCAGGCGACCGGCCACTCTATGCCGTCGACGACGACGCGGAAGACGATGACGACACGGAAGACGAGGAGGCAGCCGCCAGCTACAGTCAATCGGACGACGACGAGCCGCACGGCCCGGAGTCTGCGGAATGACCGGGCGACCGGCCGGCGATCCGCCGGCGCTGGCCGTTCTCCTCCACGGCCGGCGCATCGGCGTCATCACGCGACTGGCCGGCGACCGCCACCTCTTCGCCTTCGACGAGCAGTACGTCGACGATCCCGACCGGCCGACCCTCAGCCTCGCATTCAGGGCGGCGGCGGGCGGCCTCGTCACGGAGGTGCGCAGCTACCGTGTCCGCGTCCCGCCCTTCTTCTCCAACCTGCTGCCGGAGGGCCATCTGCGAGACTATCTCGCCGCGCGGGCCGGCGTGAAGGCGGAGCGGGAGTTCTTCCTCCTGCACGCGCTCGGCCTCGACCTGCCCGGAGCGGTGACGGTCGCGCCTGCGGACAACGCCGGGTTCGCGCCCCCGCACCACCTGCCGCCGACCGCCGACGAACCCCGTTCCCACGCGCCGCCGCTCCGTTTTTCGCTGGCCGGCGTGCAGTTGAAGTTCTCGGCCGTCCTGGAAGCCGCGGGCGGCCTGACCGTGCCCGCCGACGGCGTCGGGGGTTCCTGGATCGTGAAACTGCCGTCGGCCAGGTTCCCGGCCGTCCCGCAGAACGAGCTGGTGACCATGGAGCTCGCGCGCCGCATCGGGATCCCGACGCCGAGGACACGACTCGTGCCCGTCCACGAGATCGGCGGCCTGCCGGACGAAGCGGCGGCCATGCACGATCCCGCGCTCGCCGTCGAACGCTTCGATCGCCGCCCGGACGGCGGCCGGGTGCATATCGAGGACTTCGCACAGGTGTTCGGCCTGTTCCCGGAGCGCAAGTACGAACGACGGAGCTACGCAAGCATCGCCGCCGTACTGTCCGCCGAGGCCGGCCCGGGCGCCGTCGAAGACTTCGTGCGCCGCCTCGTCTTCTCGGTCCTGGTCGGGAACGGCGACATGCATCTGAAGAACTGGTCGCTGATCTACGCCGACGGCGTCACGCCGTCGCTCTCGCCCGCCTATGACATGCTGTCGACGATCCCCTATCTGCCGCGCGACCGCCTGGGGCTCACCTTCGGCGGTGCGAAGGAGATGCACGGCATCACGGAGAATCAGCTCCGGCGGTTCGCGGACCGGGCCCGCCTGGCCGTCAGTCCACTCCGGCCCCTGGTGCAGCAGACCGTGGAGGCGACGGTCGAAGCGTGGCGCCGACAGGACGTGAAGTCGCTGTTGCCGGAGGACATCCGCGCCGCGATCGACCGCCACATCGAGCGCACCGCGGTCCGTACGCTGCGCTGACCGCGTTCCTTGCCGCGCGTCCTTCCGGGAGTCGATCGCCACCTGCCACGTCCGGTCCGTCTCCCGTGCGCAAGCGCACCCGGGGGCGTCGGTGGCCCGCCAGCCGTCGGCCGTCAGTAGCGGAACAGGTACTGGAACTTCGTGAAGAACGCCCGGTTGGTGCGCTGCAGGGTGGTCATCGAGGGGAACAGGTAGTCGCTGATCCCGTCGCCGTCGAGGTCGTCGCCCACGATCAGGTCGCCCTGCTGGTAGCGGTCGTCGTAGCCGATGTAGAAGACCGTCCCGGCGTTGACCCGGTAGCTCACCAGCAGGTTCAGTCCGACGGTGCGCTGCAGGGTGTTGAACTCGGCGATGTTGCGGAGCGCCATGCGGTCGGTGAACTGGTAGGTGTTCAGGGCGCGCAGGATCGTGACCTTGAAGATCAGCTCGTCGTCGTTGCGCGGGTCGAACAGCCGGCTCGTGTTGAGGTTGATCTGCGACTGGAAGCGCGACACCGGCCGCAGGGTGACGAACATCCCGCCGCTGCCGCCGTGCCCGAGGAAGGGACTGTCGTAGTTGTAACGCACCTCGTCGCCGTACTGGTAGAAGCCGCCGATGGAGTACCGGCGGCTGCTGCTGATGCGGCCGAACCCGCGGTAGCTGAGCTTGTCGAAGTTCACGCCCGCATAGCGCTCCATGTCGCGGTTGACGCTGATGCTGCCGCTGATGTTGTTGGCGAAGGACGTGTTCAGACTGGCCTGGAACTGCTCGTCCTCGAGCACGTTGTCGAAGTTCCAGTTGCGGCCGTAGGTGACGCTGGGGCCCCAGTTGAGGATCCAGGTCTCGGGCCAGAAGCGGTAGCCGACGGTGGTCACGTTGCGCTGCTGGTCGGTGCGCTGCACGAAGCCGACGTCGGTCCGGAAGTCGGGCGAGAGAAGGTACGTGCCGTTGAAGATGTTCCAGTGGCGTCCCTGCAGCCGGTAGTTGACGTCGAACAGCGTGCCGCGGGAGTCGACGCCCTCCAGATCGCGGTTGTCGGTCTGCACGGCGGAGAACCCGACCGACTGCGTGCGGCCGAGCCGGAAGGCGCCGTCGGCCAGCACCATGCGGCTGAAGCTGCCGAGATGGTCGCGGTTGGTCACCATCGCGCCGATGTGCGACTCGGCGTACAGGTCATAGCGCGCGCGCCCGATGAGGACGTTCGCCGCCGAGTCCGCGCCGAGGCCGGTGAGCCCGGCGACCAAGCCCGCCGCGGCGTCGTTCGCCGCCAGCAGGCCCACCGACGTGCGGCCGACCTTGCCGGTAATCTTCGCGCCCCAGTCCGGATCGCGGATGGTGCGGGTGTGCACGAAGTTGATCGGGCCGAACACGTTGAAGATCTCGGCGCCCTCGAGGAAGAACGGACGCAGCTCGGGGTAGAAGAGGGCGAACCGCTGGTTGACCTCGATCTGCGGACGGTCGGACTCGACCTGCGAGAAGTCCGGGTTCAACGTGAAGTCGGCGGTCAGGTTCGACGTGATGCCGTACTTGACGTTCACACCGCCCTCGGGCTGCGCGCTGCCCATCTCGAAGTCGCCGCTCGACGCATTGATCGAACCGAGCTGCAGACCGGTGGCGACCGGCATGATCTCCAGATTGCGGCTCAGCGAGAGGTTCGTCATCCCCTCGAGCAGCCCCATCTGGGGCAGGAAGCCGGACACCCCGCGCGAGATCGGCGCCCAGACCACGTTCTCGTCCTTCTGCCGGATCTCGCGGACGATCTGGAACGCCCAGCGGTGCGGGACGTCGCGCCCCCGGCGCGGGTAGCGCAGGCTCTTGAACGGGATCGCCATCTCGGCCGTGAAGCCGTCGTCGACGATCTGCGCGCCGCTGTCGAACAGCGCGTCCCACGATCGGTCGCCCCAGGGGATGCCGCGCCTGCTGAAACCGCCACCGCCACGGCGGCGGCCACCGCCGCCGCCGCCACCGCCACCACCGCGCGCGTTGATGATCTCGTCGCCCTGCACGTTGTAGCCGTTGATCGAGAAGGCGTAGGCCCGCTGCTGGTCGAGGAACGGGTCGAAGTACACGGTGATGGCGTCGTCGCGCCACGCCTGGTCGCGATCCACCCGGGTCGCCCGCATGATGCCGGGATCGGCGTAGTGCGCGTGCACCGCCAGGTACAGGTTCTGGCTGTCGTAGGCGATCCAGACCTCGGTGTCCTCGGTCGCCGGCGCGCCCTCGAACGGCGACTCCTGCACGAACTCGGTGATCCGCAGGGCGTTGCGCCAGACCAGGTCGTCGAGGCGACCGTCGATGTCCGGGCGGATGTCCGTACGTGTCGGGCGGAGCGTCGGACGCCCGGTCAGGATGCCGGCGGCGGCGGCGAACCCGGCCGCCGGATGCACCGCGTCCTCCGGTCCGCCCAGCACCACGCTGCCGGTCACATCGGCGGGTGGCAGAGGCGCCGGTTCCGGGACTTCGCCGGGCATTGCGAAACTCGCCCCCGCAGGTCCTCGTCCCGTGACCGGTGGCAGGCCGGTCAGCCGGCCGGAACCCGGGCCGCGAACACCACCGGCCGCCGGCGACACCCGCGCCCCGGACCCGGTCGGCGGCAGACCGCGAAGCGCCGAGACTCCGTTGCCGTTGCCATTCCCGTTGCCGGCCGGGAAACCGCGCAACGCGGCGGCGGCGCCACCACCCGCCGACGCGTCGAACACCGCGTTGAGCTCGTGGACGACCTGATCCTGAAGCGCGAAGAGATCGCCCAGGGGACCGTCCACCTTGACACCGGTGGCGACGGCGCCGGTCGCGGCATCGACCAGGCGCGCGGTGATGCGCATCCGATCACCGATGCGCTGGTAGCCGCCGGTGACGAGCCACTCGGCTCCGAGCCGTCGGCTCGCCTCGCGCACCGCCCGCTCCGCATCACCAGCGTCCGCCTGCAGCGGATCGACCTCGATCGCGGAAATCTCGTCGCGCAGCGCTTCGCGCTCGACGACGGACACTGCGCCGAGCCTCTGGAAGTCGGCCGCTACCGTCTCGGCGATGCCCGCGCCGATCCAGTCGTCCGACGGTGCTCCGGATATGTTGACGAAGGACGCGACGGCGATCGCATCGGACAGCAGCGAGCCTGGCGCCGTCGCTGCGGAACGAGACGTCTGCGCGCGCGACTCTCCCGGCAGCGCCGCTGCGAGCGACGCCGTCAGCACGAGCAGCGCCTGCCATGCGGCAGGGCGGCCGCCGACGCCGGTGAAGTGAATTTGCACGTGCTCCCTCCGGGCCTGCATGTGCCCAGACGCTCAGACCCTGGAATCCGTTTACGCCACGCACCGACCGGCGCCGGTAACGCCGTGCCCGACCGCGCCGGATACCGGCCGGGCGCTCGCGCCGCAACAACGCCGCGGAGTCGCAGGGCTCCGATTCGGCCCGCCCCCCCAACCGCCGCAGGAGCCTGCGCCGCAAAGCTCCAGCGGCGCTACCGGGTCTCGAGCCGGTCGATGATCGCGCGCGTCATGTCTGTACAACTCAGGGCGGAATCGCCCGCACGCGCCAGGTCGGCGGTCCGGCAGCCGGCATCGATCGCGGCGCCGATCGCGGCCTCTATCGTATCCGCTTCCTCTGCCAAGCCCAGCGCGTGGCGCAACAGCAGAGCAGCGGAGGCGATGGCCCCGACCGGGTTCGCGATGTTCCGGCCGGCGATGTCGGGCGCGGAACCGTGGACCGGCTCGAACAGTCCGCCGGCGCCGCCGACGCTGGCCGACGGCAGCAGGCCGAGCGAGCCGACCACCGCCCCCGCCTCGTCGGAGAGAATGTCGCCGAACAGGTTCCCCGCGAGCATGACGTCGAACGATCCCGGGGCGGAGACCAGCCGCATGGCGCACGAGTCGACGAGCTGGTGCTCCAGCCGCACGTCCGGATAGCGGGTGGCGACCTCGGTGACCACCTCGCGCCAGAGCCGCGACGACTCGAGCACGTTTGCCTTGTCGACCGACGTCACCCGCTTCCGCCGGCCGCGGGCGCTCTCGAACGCGACGGCGGCGATGCGTTCTATCTCATGGGCGGCGTAACGCATCGTGTCGAACGCCTCGCGCCGGTTCTCGGTCCGACCGCGCGGCTCACCGAAGTAGATGCCGCCAATCAACTCGCGGACGATGAGCAGGTCCACGCCGCGCAGCGTGTCGGGTCTGAGCGAGCCGCCGTCCTCGAGTCCCGACCAGACCCGCGCCGGACGCAGGTTGGCATAGACGCCCAGCGCCTTGCGCAGCTCCAGCAGACCAGTCTCGGGCCGCCGCTCGCGCGGTCCGTCGCCGAACGCCGGATCGCCCACCGCGCCGAGCAGCACCGCATCGGCGGCCAAGCAGGTCTCGAGCGTGGCCGGCGGCAGCGGCGGACCGCCGGCGCGCAGGGCGGCGGCCCCGAACGGCGAGCGGGTCAGGGTGAATGTGTGTCCACGATGCGCGGCAACCGTCGTCAGGACTTTCGCCGCGGCATCGACGACCTCCGGTCCGATCCCGTCCCCGGGCAGCAGTGCGATGGCGGCGTGCATCGGGCGATAACCGGGGCTCAGGCGCCGCCGCCCGCCACCGCGGCCGGCACGGCTGAGACGATGCGGCCGACGATGGCGGTGACGTCGTCGTCGTTGATCGATTTCCGGCGGTCGGCCAGGGCGATCACCTCCCGGTAGACGCGGTCAAGCTCGAACCGGCTCAGTTCGTGTCCGAGATCCTCGCAGCGCTTCTTGACCGCGTGCCGTCCCGAGTGCTTGCCGAGGACGAGCGTCGATTCCACGCCCACGTCCTCCGGTGTCATGATCTCGTAGGTGCGGCGGTCCTTGATGACGCCGTCCTGGTGAATTCCCGCCTCGTGCGCGAACGCGTTGCGGCCGACGATGGCCTTGTTGGCCTGCACCGGCTCCTGCGTCAGCTCCGACAGCAGCCGGCTGGTCCGGACGAGCTGGGTCGTGTCGATCCCGGTCGCATACGGCAGCCGGTCGGGCTTGACCCGCGTCGCCATCACGATTTCCTCGAGCGACGCATTGCCCGCCCGCTCCCCGATGCCGTTGATGGTGCACTCCACCTGGCGCACCCCGGCCCGCATCGCGGCCAGCGAGTTGGCCACGGCCAGCCCGAGATCGTCGTGGCAGTGCGTGCTGAAGACGACGCGGTCGGCGCCCCCTACCCGGCCCCGGACCTCGGTGAAGAACTCCTCGATCTCCTCCGGCGTGCAGTAGCCGACGGTGTCGGGGAGATTGATGGTGGTGGCGCCCGCCGCGATGGCCGTCTCGACGACCCGGCACAGGAAGTCGATGTCGCTGCGGGTCGCATCCTCGGCCGAGAACTCCACATCGTCGGTGCAGCTCCGCGCCTGGGTCACGCCGTCGGTGACCGCCTGCAGGCACTCGTCCCGGCCGATCCGCAGCTTGCGTTCGAGATGCAGGTCGGAGGTGGCGATGAAGGTGTGGATGCGCGGGCGCTCCGCCGGCCGAAGCGACTCGCCGGCCCGCTCGATATCGGCCGGATTGCAACGCGCCAGGGCCGCGATCACCGGTCGTCGGATCTCCTGTGCGATGAGCTTCACGGCATGTGCGTCGTCGTCGGATGCAATCGGGAATCCGGCCTCGATGATGTCGGCGCCCAGCGCCTCGATCTGTCGGGCGAGTCGGATCTTCTCGTCGGTGTTCATCGAGAAGCCGGGCGACTGCTCGCCGTCGCGCAGGGTGGTATCGAAGATGATCAGTCGGTCTCTGGCCATGGGCTCCGCCTTCGGTGAACCAAGTTTTCCCTTCTACTGTAGTCCGGCCTCCACGACGCAAGTCAAAGTTATAATTTTTACCACTTTATCATAATACATTATCAAAAGAAGCTCGTTCGGCCGCCCCCGGTCGAGCGCCTGACACCGTTGCCGGGCGGCGGCCGCGCACCCGGGTTCAAGCCGCCCGCACGGGTCCGAGCCGTGCCGCGGCAGTTTACGGCGATTTAACGAACCGGTCACTGACCGGATACAGATCTTCGGTATCGTCATCCCCGAAACACACCGGCGGGGCCGGCAGGCTGCACTCCGCCGGAGGCCGCACCCACATATCGGAGAACGGAATTCATGCGCAGAACCACAGGGGCGCTGTTGTCGTCGCTGGCGATGGCCGCGGCGCCGGCGCAGGCTCAGGAGGTCGGCTGGATCGCGGGCGAGGTCATCGACCAGAACCTCGCGATCACGCTCCCGGGGGTCCCGGTCGAAGCGGCCGGCACGGGCCGGATCGCATACACCGACCTCGACGGCCGGTACCGCCTCGAGCTGCCGGCGGGGACATACGACATCCGAATCGTGATGGCCGGTTACGCCGAGACTACCGTCACCGTCGACGTCGTCGCGGGGCAGTTGTCGGCCGTCCAGGTGGCCCTGGGATCGAACGTGTTCGCCGAGGAGCTGGTCGTCACCGCCCCGACCCTGGAGGCCGACTCCTCGACCGCGGCCGCGCAGATGATGATGCGCATGCGCGCCCCGTCGGTGCAGGACAACATCGGGGCCATCGAGATGTCGGCCAACAACGACTCGAACGCCGCCGACGCCATGCAGCGCGTCACCGGCGTTTCGGTCGTCGAGGGTCAGTCGGTCTTCGTGCGCGGCCTCGGAGAACGCTACAGCAACACCACGCTGAGCGGCGCCACGCTGCCGACGACCGAGCCGGATCGCCGTGTCGTGCCCCTCGACCTGTTCCCCACCGGCCTCATCGACAGCGTGCAGGTCAGCAAGACCTACACCCCCGACAAGCCGTCGCAGTTCGCCGGCGGGCTCGTGGAGATCGTGCCCATGAAACTGCCCGACCGGACGTCGTTCGAGCTGTCGGCAGGTGGCGGCTGGAACAGTCTGACCACCGGCGCGGAGGGCCTCGGCTATCCCGGCGGCGGCCGCGACTGGCTCGGGTTCGACGACGGCGCGCGCGCGCTGCCGGCCGGGTTCCCGGATCGCAAGGTGACCCGCCGCGGGCGCTTCACACGCGAGGGAGTCGGCTTCTCGCCCGCCGAGCTGACCGAGATCGGCCGCTCGTTCGGCAACGTCTGGGATCCGGTCCCCCGGACGATGCCCCTCGACCAGTCGTACAGCGCCCTGTTCGGCGGCCGATTCGGCAAGCTGGGCGTCGTCGCCACCTTCCGCCACGCCCAGAGCGCGCAGCACAACACCGAGCAGCAGACCTACTACAAGGTCGGGCACCGCGGCGTCGAGGCGTTCAACGGACCGTACGACTTCGAGATCAGCGAGCAGTCGGGCGTCATCGGCGGGGTCGGCAACGTCTCGTACCAGTTCACGCCCAACCAGCGCCTGTCGTTCGAGAACTTCCTGACCCACATGGGCACCAACGAGACGCGCCGGTTCGAGGGCTACAACGACGACGTCGGCGAGAACATCCGCAACCAGCGGCTCCGGTGGGTCGAGGAGCAGATCAGCAGCCACCACATCGGCGGCGAGCACCTGTTCCCGGATCTCTCGAACAGCCGCCTCGACTGGAAGGTCGCCCTCTCGCGCGCCGACCGCGAGGAGCCGGACCTGCGCGAGGCCCTCTACGAGTTCGACCCGGCCCGCACCGCCTTCGTTCTCGCGGACGAGTCGCAGAGCGGCCTGCGGCAGTTCAACGACCTGCTCGACAACACGGTGGAGACCTCCGGCAACTGGAGTTCGCTCTTCGAGCAGTGGGACGGTCTGGCCTCGCAGGTGAAGTTCGGCGCGAGCTACCTGGACCGGCAGCGCGACTTCCTGTCGCGGCGCCTGCGCTTCGCGCCGCGCAACGCGGCGGGGGTCGATCTGTCGGCCCCGATCGAGCAGATCTTCGTCACGGCCAACATCGGCACGGCCTTCGAGCTGCGGGAGGAGACGCGGGGCACCGACCGCTACGATGCGACGCAGAGCGTGGGGGCGTTCTACGGCATGGTCGACCTGCCGCTGTCGGCGCGGACGCGGCTGGTCACCGGCGCGCGCGTCGAGCAGTTCGCGCAGCAGGTGGAGACGCTCGATCCGTTCTCCGGCACGCTCGACCAGCGGACCGGCGACGTGCTGACCGCCGCGCTCGACGAGACCAACCTTTTCCCGTCAGTCAACTTCGTCTACGCCGCGACGCCGGAGCAGAACGTCCGCATCGGCTACAGCCAGACCGTCAACCGGCCCGAGTTCCGCGAGGTGTCGCCGTTCGAGTTCACCGACGTGGTGGGCGGACGCGCCGTCGTCGGCAATCCCGGGCTGCGCCAGTCGCTGATCGACAACTTCGATGCGCGCTGGGAGTGGTTCCCCGGCGCCGAGGAGGTCATCTCCGGCAGTTTCTTCTACAAGCGCTTCGACGACCCGATCGAGCGCATCGTCCAGCCCACGGCGCAGTTGCGCACTTCGTTCACCAACGCGGACACCGCGCGCAACGCGGGCGTCGAGCTGGAGCTGCGGTCGCTCGTCAGCCGGTACGTCCTGCTCGGCGCCAACTACACCCGGGTCAACTCGCAGGTGACGTTGTCCCCGGCAGCCCGCCAGGTGCAGACTTCGCTGACCCGCCCGCTGGCCGGCACATCCGCGAACCTGGTCAACGCGCTGTTCGAGCTGCGCGGCATGGGCTACTCCGGCCGCCTGCTCTGGAACTGGTTCGACGACCGCATCAGCGACGTGGGTTCGCTCGGCCTGCCCGACATCATCGAGAAGGGACGCCAGTCGCTGGACTTCGTCCTCTCGAAGCGCTGGGACGGCGCGAGCATCCGGGTGGCCCTGTCGAATCTGACCGACCAGGACTACCTGTACACGCAGGGAGCCGACGGTCCGATCCAGCGTATCTACAACCTCGGGCGGTCCGTCAGCTTCGGCGTCACCTGGCGACCCTGAAATCGGCGCGGCCCGGCCAGCGTGGGATGGCCGGCTGCCTGTTGACCACAGGGCCGTCCATCGACGGATGGTGCGGCCACTTGACCCGACCACACGCAGGAGTAACGGGAGGTGGGCGCCCATCGACGGGATCGGCGCGCACCTGGCACGCAAGCACAGAGAGGAACAAGAGCAATGACCCGCAGATCAACCGACCCGATCCGCCGACCGGCCGGCCGCGTGCTCGCGGCGGTCGTGCTGGCCGCCGCCATGGCGTGGAGCGGTCAGACCGTGTTCACGCAGGACGCCGTCAGTTGCGCCGACAACGTCTGCATCGTCACGGGTTCCATCATGAACGACGTCACGTTCACCGCGGACAACATCTACGTGCTCAGCGGCGCGGTGTTCGTCGAGGAACCGGCGCGGCTGACGATCGAGGCCGGCACCACGATCCTGGGCGAGTCGGCCACCAACGGCACGCTCGTCATCGCGCAGGGCGCGCAGATCCTGGCCAACGGCACCGCCGAGGCGCCGATCGTGATGAGCAGCGATCAGGAAGAGGGCATGCGCAACCGCGGCGACTGGGGCGGCCTGATCATCAATGGCCGGGCGCCGCTGAACATTGAGGGCGGCGAGGGCGAGGGTGAGGGCGACACCGGCACCTACGGCGGCGACGACCCGATGGACGACAGCGGGCATCTCTACTACGTGCGCGTCGAGTTCGCCGGCACCGAGTTCAGCCCCGACAACGAGCTCAACGGCATCGCCTTCCAGGGCGTCGGCGACCGCACCGAGGTCGACCACGTGATGGTCAAGTTCAACAAGGACGACGGCGTGGAGTTCTTCGGCGGCACCGTCGAGGTGAAGCACGTCATCTGCTTCGGGATCGCCGACGACAGCTTCGACTGGACCGACGGCTGGCAGGGCAAGGGCCAGTTTCTCATCGGCCTGCAGGTCGGCGACGACGCCGACCAGGGCATCGAGGCCGACAACAACGCCGACAACAACAACCTGGAGCCGCGCTCGAACCCGACCATCTACAACCTGACCCTGATCGGCGACCCGAATCCGATGCGGGAGGATGTGGAGACGGCCGAGAGCGACATCGGGATGCTGCTGCGCGAGGGCACGGCGGCCACCATCCGCAACTTCATCGTGATGGGCTTCAAGGAGGCGGCGGTCGACATCGACCACGAGGCCACCTTCTCGCAGGCCATCGACGGCATGCTGACGCTGGGCAGCGGCATCGTCTACGACAACTGCTCCGTCGAGGGCTGCTCGGGCCAGTTCATGATGGATGACGACGACATGGCTGCGCCGATGACGACCGCCGAGTTCCTGCGGTACTACAGCCCGTACGTGTACTTCGGCGACCCGCATCTCGAGGATCCGTACAACATCGACGCGCCCGACTTCAGGCCGCACGACGACTCCCCGGCCGTGACCGGCATGGTGCGCCCGGCGTATGCGCCGTACGACGGCTTCTTCGACATCGCCGACTTCATCGGCGCCGTGGGATACCCCGGGTCCGGGCAGGACACGTGGTGGCAGGGATGGACCGACTTCTCGACCAACTAGTGCACTGGTGCGTGAAGTGTCGTCCGAGCGGCCCGGGGCGGGCCGCAGGGCGACGATTTCCGGCTGGTGTCCTGTCAGCGAATCCACAGCATCGCGGCCGGGAAGGAATGGGAGTCGAGACAATGGTCAAGGAAACGGGAAGGACGACCGCCTCTCGATACCTCGCAAACCGCAGGACACCAGCCGGATCGCTCGGCACGACAGGGGATGGAGCCACCGTGTCACGCGGAGTCTCCGCCGTTCTCCCGCGGCGGGCGCCGGTCGAACGGCACCCGCCGCCCGCCCTCGGTACAGCACGCGCGAACCGGGTCCTTCTCGCGAGGCTGGCGGCGTGCATCTGTCTGGTGGCCGCCGGCTGCGGCGGCGCGGGAGGCGAGCGGCCCCGGTCGCCGCTGTACGATACGTTCGCATCGCCGGCGGCGCTGAGTCGGGCCGTGCTGGACGCGCTCGCGGCCGGCGACGTCGACACACTGCGGGGGCTGCCGCTGGACGAGCTCGAGTTCCGGACCGCGGTGTGGCCGGACCTGCCGTCGAGTCGCCCGGAGCGGGGCGTGCCGTTCGATTACGCCTGGCGCGACCTGCGTCAGAAGAGCAACAACGCCCTGCGCCGGCTGGTCGCCCGTCACGGCGGGAGACGTTATACGCTGGTCGGGGTGCGGTTCGCGGGCGAGACGACTCCCTACCGCACCTACCGGGTCCACCGCGAGACCATCCTGGACCTGCTCGATGAAGAGGGTGTCGCCCGGACCCTCGCCCTGTTCGGATCGATCCTCGAGCGCGACGGCGAGTTCAAGCTCTTCAGCTACGTCGTCGACTGAACGTTTTCATCGTCCATGCGGACGAGCACACAGTCGGAATACACTGACGATCAGGTTCCCGATTCGGTCCGCGCCGGCGCCGTCAGCATCGCGCGTCGGCTTTCGGAACCACGCATGGATCTCGCCGAACTGCAGGTCTTCCTGACCGTCGCCGCCGAACGCAGCTTCTCGCGCGCCGCGGAACGGCTGCACCGGACGCAGCCGGCCGTCAGCCAGGCGATCAGACGGCTCGAGGACGAGCTCCATGAGCGGCTGTTCGACCGCTCGTCGAAGGGTGGCCGGCTGACCGAGGCGGGCGAGCTGCTGCTCGATTACGCACACCGGCTCACCGCCCTCAGGGCGGAAGCCGAGAGCGCCGTGCGCGAGCTGCAGGACCTGCGGCGCGGCAGAGTCGTGATCGGCGCCAACGAGGGAGCCGTGCACGTCCTGCTCCCCGTCGTCGAGCGTTTCCGTGCGGACCATCCTCACGCACATGTCGAGGTGCGCCGCGTCTCCGCCCGACAGGTGGCGCAGGAGGTGCTCAGCCGCACCCTCGACTTCGGCGTGCTCACCTTCGCCCCACGCGAACGCGGACTGGCGTCGCTCACTTTGGGCGAGGACGAGCTGGTGATGCTGATTCACCCGCAGCATCCGCTGTCCGCCTGCCGGCGGGTGACGATGGAGGAGTTCGGCCGCCAGACGGTGATCGCCCACAACGAGGCGTCACCGGCCCGCGAGCGCGTGCTCCGCCTCTACGAGCAGCGGCGCACGGCGATCAACATTCAGATCGGGCTGCCGAGCCTGGACGGGATCAAGCGCGCGGTGGAGATGGGGCTGGGCGTCGCGCTGCTGCCCAAGCGCTGCGCCCTGGCCGAGATCGCCCGCGGACAGCTCGCCGCAGTCCAGGTCGCACAGCTCCGGCTCCCCCGCCAGGTGCGCCTCGTGTACCGCCGCGCCGGCGAGCGGTCGCGCGCGGCGGCGGCCTTCCTGGAAGCCGCCCGCGCGACCGCGGCCACGTCCTCGTAGCCGGGTCCATCTCCCGGCTCCGGCCCCGAGCAATGATGTCTGTCAACCACGGGCGCGGCGGCGGGCGTCGGACCGACGGCGACTACGCGCGGCTCGTCGCGTAGTCCGGGCTCTCGGGATTGACCACCAGGGTCCGCGTCGCAGGAGAGACCAGCACGTCCATGTCCTCCATCGGGACCGCGCCGAGGAGCACTTCGTCGCCCATCACAAGGGCGCCGGCAAGGCAACGCCGGTTCTCGAACCCGATCAGGACGGGACCGACATACGGAACGCGGTGCAGCTCCCCGTCGGCGGTCCGGACCTCGCGCCGCTCCAACTCCTCCGGTTCCAGCCGACTCGCGACGCGCTCGGGAAGGCAGAGCAGCAATGTCCCGGTGTCGACCAGCGACGTGACGGTCAGCGCCCTGTTCGCCGGGTCCTTCGCATTCGCGATTTCGATCCGCGCCCTCACAGAACCCATGCCGGTCTCCCTCGGCATTCTCGGGGCAAGGTGGGCAGCGTCGGAATCGGAATCAGAAGCCGGTGACGTACGGCAGACCCGATGCGACCCGACGCACCTCGTCGAAGCGGTCGAGCAGCAGCCCCGTCGCGTCCCACTGTCCGGTGAGCAGTGCATCGCGCACGGCGGCCGGCATGCCGACGTGCACGGTGCGGCCGGCTCCCTCGATCGTCTCCGCGTCGACGCTGAAGACCATCCGGCCGCCGGGGTCGCGCTCGGCCGCCGCCATCAGCGCCTCGATGTCCCCGGCCGCAGCCGTGGCGCAGGGCAGGCCGATGGCAGTCGCGTTGCCCAGGAAGATCTCCGAGAACGACTGGCCGACGCACGCGTCGATGCCCCGGCGCTTGAGCGCCTGCGGCGCGTGCTCGCGCGACGAGCCGGAACCGAAGTTCTCGTTGACGACCAGGATGGACGCGTCGGCGTAGACGGGGTTGGCGAACGGATGGTCCGGCATCGACCCGCGGTCGTCCTCGAAGGCATGCTCGCCCAGACCGTCGAAGGTGATCGCCTTCAGGTACCGCGCCGGAATGATCCGGTCGGTGTCGATGTTGTTGCCGCGCAGCGGGATGGCGGTCCCCGCGATGCGGTCGATGCGGCCGTTCATGGACGCTCTCCGTCGCGGTCGAGCAGCGGCCGCACGTCCGTCACCTCGCCGCTGACCGCGGCGGCGGCGACCATCGCCGGGCTCATCAGGAGCGTGCGGCCGGTGGGGCTCCCCTGGCGCCCCTTGAAATTGCGGTTGGACGACGAGGCGCACACCTCGCGCCCGTTCAGGCGGTCGGGGTTCATCGCCAGGCACATCGAGCAGCCCGCGCCGCGCCACTCGAAGCCCGCGTCGCGGAAGAGCTCGTGCAGCCCCTCGGCTTCGGCGGCGCGGCGCACCGCCTTGGACCCGGGGACGACCAGGGCCCGGACGTGGGGCGCGACGCGGCGCCCCGAGGCGACGCGCGCCGCCTCCCGCAGGTCCGACAGCCGCGAGTTGGTGCACGAGCCGACGAAGGCCACGTTCACCTTCGTGCCGGCGATGGGCGCCCCGGCCGCGAGGCCCATGAAGTCGAGAGCCTCGCCGACCGCCCCGGCCTCCGCGCCCGCCGCCGCAGGGTCGGGAATGCGTTCGGTCACGCCCACCGACTGGCCGGGGTTGATGCCCCACGTCACCCGCGGCTCGATGGCCCCGCCGTCGATCTCCACAACGTCGTCGTAGGCCGCGTCGGGGTCCGACGCCATCGAACGCCACCACGTCCTCGCGCGCTCGAACGCGTCGCCCGACGGCGCGAAGGGCCGATCCGCGACGTAGGCGAACGTGGTCTCGTCGGGATTGACGTAGCCGATGCGGGCGCCGCCCTCGATCGACATGTTGCACATCGTCATCCGCTCGTCCATCGCCATCCGCTCGACCGCGGCGCCGCCGTACTCGTAGGCGAAGCCCACGCCCCCGCGCACGCCGAGCCGGGCGATGATCTCCAGGATGACGTCCTTGGCGTAGACCCCCGGCCCGAGCGCCCCCGAAACCGAGATACGCCGAACCTTCAACGGATCGATGGCCAGACACTGCGACGCCAGCACGTCGCGCACCTGCGAGGTGCCGATGCCGAACGCCACCGCGCCGAACGCGCCGTGCGTGGACGTGTGGCTGTCGCCGCAGGCGATGGTCATCCCCGGCTGCGTCAGCCCGAGCTCGGGACCGATGACGTGGACGATGCCCTGCCGGTCGGTGCCCAGATCCGAGAACCGGATCCCGAATTCGCGGCAGTTCCGCTCGAGCGCGGCCATCATCTGCTCGGCCAGCTCGTCGGCGAACGGCCGGGTCTGATCGAGGGTCGGCACGATGTGGTCGACCGTCGCGTACGTCCGCTCCGGAAACGCCACTCCGATGCCTCGCTGCCGGAGCATGTCGAACGCCTGCGGCGTCGTCACCTCGTGGATCAGGTGCAGCCCGATCAAGAGTTGGGTCTGCCCCGTCGGGAGCCGCCGGACAGTGTGCAGATCCCAGACCTTCCGGAGAAGTGTCTGTCCCATGGATTCTCGACGTCCTTCTTGGTGGCGACGTGCCTCAACTCGGTCTCGATCATGGCCAGCCGCTCTTCTACAGTGGGCGACGACGGCATGTCGTCTCCTTCAGCCATGGGCACTCGTCTGCCTGTACTACATACCGGAACTCACGTTCGGCTGGCCGATCCCACCGCCCGATCCAGCCGACATCGGCGCCCTTCATCCCTGTTCCCGCAGCCGGTGCGCGGCGGCCGCGCCCTCGCGCTCGCGCCGGTTCCGCCGCACGAAGATCGCGATGCCCAGCAGGACCACCGGCACCGGCGGCAGCAGGATCGCGAAGGTCTTGATGGAAGTCTGGATCCGACGGATCTGCGCCTCCATGTTCTCGCGGCTGGCCTGGATGCGGGTGTCCTTCTCGGTCTCGATGTTGGCCGACAGCACCTCGAGGCGCCGGTTCTCCACCTCTTCGAGGTTGCGCACCATGATCTGGCGGGTCTGCGCGTCGATGTCCGTGCGTCCCTGCAGCTCCGCCACGCGGTTGTTCAGCCGCTGCTGCGCCTCGGTGAGCGCCTGCTCGGCGTCCGCCTCGGCCTGCTGCTCGTCGGCCGTGCGCTGCTCGATGAACTCCGCGGTCTGCGCCTCGACCCGCTCCAGGGTCCGGTGCCGGGCGCGCCGGCTGCGCAGATCGATGAACGCGTCCTCGCCGAGCAGCGTGTCCATCGCGTTCAGGAAGAACGTGATGTTGTCGAAATTGAGACCGCCAAGCGCCTGTTCGCGGATCTGGAAGAACTGCTCGCTGATGAAGTCGAGGTCAGCGACGACGATGATGTCGACATCGCCCGGGCCGTCGGGCTCGGGGAGGCTGTCGGCGCCGGCGTCGGACTCCGGCGCGGCGGCGTTCGGTTCCGGCTCCTCCGTCGGGGTCTGCTCGGGCTCGTCGGGAGCCGCACCGGGCTCGGTTGCATCTCCGCCAGGGCCGTCGTCCGCTGCTTCGACCGCGTCGGCCGACTCGGGGGCCGCCGCCTGCGCCGGCTCGGCCTCCGGTTCCGGCTCCGACGCGGCGGAGGGATCCCGGGTCGCGGCCCGTGTCCCGGGAGACTCGCCCGGTTCGGGCTGCGCCTCCGGTGTGGCAACCGGTTCGGCCGGCGCGACGGCCTGGAGTTCGGCGGACTCGCCAACCTCCGCGGCCAGGGCCCCGGCCGGCGTCCCGGGAGACTCCGCGGTCGGTTCCGCCTGTGCTGCAGCGGCCGTCCGTCCTGATTCCACCGCGGACGCCTCGCCAGCCTCGGCCTCGGGAGCCGCCGCCGGCGTCTCGGAAGGCTCTCCGGCAGCGGTTGCCGGTTCAGGCTCGCCGACCGTCGCTTCGGGCCCGCCGCTCCCGGGTTCCGGGCCGGCCACCGGAGCATCGGTCCGGGACGCGGGTTCACGGGTCCCATCGTCCGTCCGGGCCGCCGGCGTCCCGGCAGCTCCCGTCTCCTCCGCATCATCGGACTCGGGTTCCGCGGCCGCCTCGGTCTCGGGCGCCGGTTCCCCGACCGCCCCCGGCTCGCCCGCCGCCGCATCCGGCGACCGGGCGGCTTCGGTCTCGGGCTCCGACTCGGTCGCCGCATCGTCCGGTCCTGTTGTCTCACCGCCGGAGTCAGCCTCCTCGGCCGCGCTCGTCGCCGGGGTTTCCGCGCCTTCCTCACCGGTTTCGGCGTCAGCGCCCGTAGCGTCATCGTCGCCTTCGGCGTCGGCCGTTGGAGCACCGCCCACGGAGCGGATCCGGGCCGCGATGACGTAATCGTCGTCGTCCGTCCGGCGCGGCGGGCTGGGGTTCACCTGCGGGCCGAACGGTGTGCCGCGCACGAGCGAAAAGTAGCCGTTGGCTCCCGACACCATGCCGGAGCGCAGCAGCGGCTGGAACTCGAAGCGCGGGTCGTCGACGGCCGCCAGAAACCCGGGAAACAGGAATACCAGTTCCTGGAGCTGCGCGGTCATCGAGTCGCCGGCGTCGAACGTCGCCGGGTTCTCGTTTCCGGCTCCGAGGAAGACGACGTCTTCCGGCATGTGGGCCAGCTCGGGATGCGGGTTGTACGCGTCCCACACGATCCGCGTCGGTTCCCAGTCGACCCCCAGACCGCGGATCCACTCGCGCACGTTGCCGCGCGGGCCGGGCCGCGGCTGTCCGGGCGGGTAGGTGAAGGGGTTCCCGTCACCGACCCACTCCGAGGGTGACAGCGTCGGGTTGACGGCCGGCAGCGGGTCCACGAGGATGAGCGCGGGTCTGCCCGACCGGATGTAGTCGGCCACGAAACCCTGCTCGTCGGTCTGCAGCGATGACGGCAGGGGCACGAGTAGCGCGTCGACGTCCTGGCCGATCGCCATCTCGGGGCTTATCTCGACCACGTCGTACTGCTTGCGCAGCTCGGTGACGACGGACCACTGCGGCGTGAACTGATTGCGCTGGAAGTTCGTGCCGCCGAACAGGTTGGCCATCGTCGCGACGACGCCGACCCGCTTTCGCTCGCTGCCCGCGACCACACGGATGCTCCGCATGATCTCGTACTCGGCCGGCAGCCCCACATCGAAGAAACCGATCACCTGCTCCTCGGCCCCGCAGGTGAAGGCCACGCCGAGGAACACGTCCTCCACCTCCGACCGTGCCGTGCTGACGTTGCGGATCGGCCGCGGCTGGATGCCGAAGGTCTCGCGCGCCTCGCGGGCCGCGTCGGTGAACGGCTCGGTGTCCTGAACGAACACCTCGACCCGCGAGCCCGCGATGACGTCGATCTCCTCGAGAATGCTGATCAGGTTCGAGCGGGTCTGCACGAACGGCTCCGGCACGTCCGGGCTGATGAACGCCTGGATGAACACCGGCCGATCCGCGGGCAGCGCGTCGAGCAGCTCGCGCGTCTCGCTGCTCAGCGAGTGCAACTGCTCGGCGGTGACGTCGATGCGGACGCTGCGGTTCGTCACCAGCACGCCCGCGCTGACCAGCGCGGCCGCTACGGCGACGCCGCGGACCGCGTGGTGCAGGGCCATCGGATAGCCGTCGGCGCTGTGCGGCCAGTGGCGCCGGCTCAGGACCAGCACGTTCAGATAGAGGAAGAACGCACCGAGCGACGCGAAATAGACCAGCGCGCTCAAGCTGATGATGCCCTTGGCGAAGTCGTCGAAGTGGCGGAACACGCCCAGCGCTTCGACCGCCGGCCCGAAACCGGGAGCAACGGCCGCGGCGGCCGGGCCGGCCGCCACCAGCACCGCGCAGAACAGCCCGGCGGCGATGAACGCGACCGTGGCGTTGCGGGTCAGCAGCGACGCGAGCATGCCGACCGCGATCAACGCGGCCCCGACGAACCAGTAGCCGATGTAGTTGCTCGCCATCAGGCCGAGATCGGGCGTGCCCAGATAGAAGAGCACCGCGACATAGCTGAGCGACAGGACGAGCGATGCGGTGTAGATTCCGAGCACGGCCAGGTACTTGCCGAGCACCACCTCCGGATCCGTCCCGGGCAGCGTCAGCAGCAGCTCGTCCGTCCCCAGCTTCTTCTCCTCCGACCAGACCCCCATCGTGAGAGCGGGAATGAAGAAGAGGAGCAGATAGGGGAATACGCCGTTCAACTGATCGAGGTTGGCCAGGTTCTGCAGGAAGAACCGATCCTGCCAGAACGCCGCGGCCGCGCTCAGGAAGATGAACAGCGTGATGAAGACGTAGCCGCTGGGACTGCTGAAGTACATCCTCAGATCCCGGCGAGCGAGCGCGCTGATGACCGCCGTGTTGACTGTGCCTCCCATCGCTGACCTCAAGCCTCCGACGAGCTCTGTTCCTGTGTTCCGTCGGCGCTGCTCTCATCGGCGTGCGCCGCGAGATCCTGCGCCTCCGACCCGGCCTCCGAGGCAGCGCTCTCCGCACCACCACCGTCCCCGGACGCATCCCCGTTGCCGCCCCTCGTCACCGACCCACCGCCGGTCAGTCGGTAGAAGGGCTGCTCCAGGGACCCGTCCTCTTTCAACTCCTCGACCGGACCATCGAATACCAGTCGGCCGCTGTTGACCAGCAGCACCCGATCCGCCACGGCTTCGGCCTCGTGGAGAATATGCGTCGAAATCAGCAGCGTCCTGGTCCGTCCGAGCCTCTGGATGTTCTCGCGGAACTGCCGGATCTGGTTGGGGTCGAGCCCGGCCGTCGGCTCGTCCATGATCAGCACGTCCGGATCGTGCAGCAGCGCCTGCGCCATGCCGACGCGCTGCCGGTAGCCTCGCGAGAGCTTGCCGATCGGCTTCTCCGTCACCAGTTCGAGCGCACACAGGTCGACGACCGCCTCGATCCGCTCCCTGAGCGTCGCCCGCGCCATGCACCGCGCCTCCCCGAAGAACCGCAGCAACTCGAGCGGCGTCATGTCGGGATACATGGGGCCGTTCTCGGGCAGGTAGCCGAGGCGCCGCGATGCCGCAATGCGGTCACTGCGGACGTCGTGGCCGGCGATGGCCGCCTCGCCTGCGCTCGGCGCGAGGTACCCCGTCAGCATCCGCATCATCGTCGTCTTGCCGGCGCCGTTGGGACCGAGGAACGCGACGACCTGTCCCTGGGGAATGGAGAACGAGATGTCTTCCACCGCGACGAACGCTCCGTAGTACTTGGAGAGCCCCGTCGCGTCAATCATCACGGGCATTGGCTCAGCAGTCATGGTCTGTTCGATCGAACAGGATAGCGAATCCCGAGCATGGTCTTCAAGGCTGTGTCGACGTCCCCGGCGGACGGTCTCGGGATACCGATGGTAAATTCACGGTCAACGCTGCTCGTGATCGACAGACCGGCGCCGCGACTGCCTCCCGTGATCGGCGATCTGCGCTGACGGGCCGGAGCCGACGCCGACCGACCGCGGCGGCGGCGGGCGCACCCAGCCGGTGCTGCAGGCTGCGGGCGGCGCGGAACGAGCGGCAAACGTCGTCGTCCGTAGTCGGCACCGGCATGCGGCATGGCTGTCCGCCGGGTTGACCGGTCCGCGCCGCGGCAGTGGTGCCGCGCGGCCGACGCTGGACTACACTGGGGCCGATGCCGGCCCCGCGCCAACACTCGCCCCTCGCACGGAGAGCCGACCATCCGCATCCGCTCGGACGCCGCCAGTGCGGGCGGTATCGGGCAAATGATCCCATGTCGCGATGGTGGCCGGCCGTCCTGCCCGTGCTCGCGTTCCTGTGTCTCGGAAGCGATCGCCCGGCTGCCCAGGTGCCGGTCGCCGGGGACGACGCTCGCGGGATCATCCTGAAGGCGCTGGAACGGGCCGCCTGGTACGCGGAGCACAACGTCGCCGCCCGCTTCCGGGCGCGGATGACCAAGGAGGTCCGGCGGTTCGACGGGAATGGCGACGTGGACACCCGGGACATCGGCGACTACGAGGTACTGCCGATCGACGGCGAGCAGTTCGAGCGGCGGCTGACGATAGACGGCCGGCCGCTGAACGAGGTGGAGCGCGGCTGGGAGGACGAACGGGAGGCGGAGTTTCGCGCGGAGTTGCGCCGGCGGCGCGGGCACGACGGCGAGCCCGAGGAGGACGAGAACGCCATCGTCTTCAACGAAGAGCTGGTTGCGCGCTACCTGTTCACTCCCGAGGGCGAGGAACGGTTGCGGAACCGGCCGAGCTACCGGATCTCCTTCGAGCCCCGTCCGGGGCGCCTTCCGGTGCGGCGCCGCATCGACTATGCGCTCAACAAGGCCCGGGGCCACGTCTGGATCGACCGCGAGACGTACGAACCGGCGCGCGTCGAGTTCGAGCTGATCGACCGCGTGCGGCTCTGGTGGGGCATGCTCGGCTCGATCCGGCAGGCCCGCGGCTCGCTCGACCGCGGTCCCGTACTCGGCGAGATCTGGGCGAGCATCCAGTTCGAGAGCTACAGCGACACGCGCGTCGTCTTCAAGCGCACCCGACGCGCGGAGTTCCGGCAGTGGCGCGACTTCGAGCTCGTCGTCGACGTGGACGAATAGCCTGGCAGCCCGGGCCGGGCGTCAGCAGGACCCCGTGGACACACGAGAGCCGCCTGCCAGCTCGCCATCGCGCGCTGCCGCTACTGCGACTCGCGTTCCCTTCCGGCCGCGCGGGCCGCAGCCAGCTCCTCGTACTCGGCGGCGTCGAGATACGTGATGCCGATCCAGGCGTGCGACATCTCGTCGACGCCGCGCGCGCCGAACACCACCCACTGGTCCGGGTCGGGGTTGATGCGGTTGGCGGCCGTGTTGTCCCACTTCGCGCGCAGCATCAGCACCGAGCCCTTGGGCAGCAGCGGCTGGGCGTCGTCGTCGTAGACGTAGGCGATCTGCCAGTTGTGGTCGTAGCGGTTGACGCTGCTGAGCAGCTCGCGGCGCCCGTCGGGATAGAGCGCCGTCATCGACATCTCGGTGCCCCGCATGTGCATGTGGGGCCGAAAGCTCTGGATCAGCGCCGGCTGCTCCATGACGTACTGGTCCTCGAGCACCAGGTGGCCGTGCGGCGGGATGAGGATGTCGCTGGCCCGCAGGCGCTCGCGGTGGGTGCCGTCGACGTAGAACTGCCGCTCGCCGGCGGTCACCTTGTTCGGAACCTCGCCCTCCGGGTAGAGCCACACGCCGACATCGGCCACCTCGGTGACCTCCTCGCCGACCGGGAAGTAGTGCAGGCTGAAGCGGACCGTGCCCGGGCCGGGCGGCAGCAGCTTGCCGACCCCCTCGGGCAGCAGATCGTACCGTTTGCCGATGCCCATGCCCACGAGCCGCACCGACGGCGGCCGCTCCTCGCCGTCGGCCGGCTCGGCGCCGCGCAGGACGGCGTGGCCGTGGTGCGTGACCCGGATGCCGAGCGGGTAGGACGGCTTGAACTCGGCCGCGCGGATGTAGCGGGGCGTGTCGAAGCCTTCGAACTCGATCTCCGGCGACCACCACTGGTCCTGCCCGTTGGCCACCACGTGGTAGGGCGTGGAGCGGACGACGAAGTCGGGCGGCCGGCCGAGCATCGTCTCGACCTCCCAGGCGTCGGCGCGGGGGAACGCCAGCGGCGGGGGCAGGTCGGCGGGGTCGCCCTGCGGCGCGCCCGCGTCCACCCACCGTACGACGGTGTCGATCTCGTCCTGCGTCAGCGAGATGTCGTTCCGGTAGTCCTGGATGCCCACCGTCGTGTCGAGGTGCCAGGGGGGCATGAGGCGCCGTTCCACCCGGTCGCGGATGCTGCGCGCCCAGGGCCGCGCTTCCCGGTAGGTGAGCAGCGACATCGGCGCGATGCCGGCGGGCTGGTGACAGTGCTGGCACGAGCGCTGCAGGATCGGCGCGACGTCGCGGCTGAACGTGGGCGCCGCGTCGGCCGCCCCGGAAGCGCCCGCGACGCCGGACTGCGCCAGGGCGGATCCCGCACCCGCCAGCAGCAGCGTTACCGCCAGTCCGAAGCCGGCCGCCACGAGCAGCCGCCCGCCAACGAACCTGTCCACCTTGGCCATCATCATCCCCTCCGGCCGGCCGGCGGCGTCTCGCATCGACGCTCCGGCGGCCTGCAGATGCTGCAGGACCCCGCGCCGTTCCAGGCGCTCACGTATCGCCGCTCACGGAGTCACCGTGACCGGCACGAAGCCGTTGGTCCAGCAGCACTGGAACTCGAACTCCCGGATCTCGTTGAACGCGAGCAACCGCAGCAGATACTCGCCCGGCTCGGCGAAGGTCACCGCAGTGGTCACCTGCGCCCCGCCTTCCTGCGCCCAGGCGTCCGGCTCCACGACGGCGGTCCGCTCGGCGAACGTCACGTTGCCGGGCCCCTGGTGCCTGAACCACTTGACGTGGATCGGGCGCCCGTCGAACCCGGCCTCGGCGTCGCGCGCCACCCATGCGCCGAGGTCGAGCGGCTCCCCGACCGTGGCCTGCCGCCGCTGGCCGGTGATCCCGCGTGGACCGCGCCCGACCGGTCCGGCCGGCGCCCAGCGCAGCACCGGCGAGACGCTCGACCGGCCCGGAAACTCCCACCCCGCGAGCTCGTAGGCGGGGCTCGTCAGCCGTCCCGGCACCGAGAGCGTCTGTCCGCGCACGTGCAGTGTCCAGACCACGTCGCGGGCGCCGAAGTCGGCCGGCACCGTCACGGTGAAGGCGCCCCAGTGGCGCCGGTCGCTCTCGGGCACCGGCTCGAACACCGTCGGCTGGCGCCCGTCGAACCCGGCCGGCTCGATGAAGTTGTCGCCCCCCAGGGGGATCTCCAGCGTCTCCTCGGTGTTCACGTTGAAGTAGCCGAACGACAGCTCGAAGGTGCCGTCCGGGTTGCGGTACCAGCCCTCGAAGATCGGCACCACGGGACCGCCCGCCGGCCGCAGCAACTGCAGCTCGAACTGCGTCTCGCCGGGGTTGGCGACCCGCCGCTCCGACGCCCGCTGCGCCGCCGGATCCGCCGCGCCCGCCGCGATGGCCGCGACAAGCAGCACCACGGCCGGCAGAGTGGTTCCTCGCATCATGTCCCGGCGCGCCTTCACACCCACCGGATACCCCGACGGCGGGGACTGTCGCCATCTGCCGCTCGTCCCGGGCGCCTTTTCCCCAACCGAGGCGCCGCCTCCGGCAGCAACGGCATCATAGCGCATTGCCAGCGATGCGGACGTGTGCGCCGACACCCTGCGTCGCGCAGCGTTCGGGGTGTCACCCCCACGCCAGGACCAGCCGCGTCCGTGACGCTACGACGGATGGGCAGCGAGACGCTGCCGCGCGGCGCCTGCTACCACGATCCGCCCGCCGACGCCATGTCGATCTGCTCAAGGAGCTGAGCCGTTCGTGCGGGCTGCGGCGCACATCGGCACCCCCGCGTCGATTTGAGAGGGCGGCCGGCGCCGCCCCGACGGGCAACTTTCGTGTCTCCAGCCAGGCTCGAAGCACTGGCCCGGCCTACCTTGAAGCCGACAGGTCGGTCAGCCGCCACAGGTGCGAGCGCGTGCGGATGAACAGGCTCCCGCGGACGATGGCCGGCGTCGACATGGCTACCTCCTCCAGCGCGTTGGTGGCGACCAGCCGGAAGCGGTCGTTGCTGTCGAGCACGTAGGTGTCGCCGTCCTCGCTCAGCACGAAGACCATGCCGTTGTAGGCCCACGGCGACGAGGTGAACCCGGTGGCCCCGCGCGCCACGCGGCGCCGCACCTGCTGCGTCTGGATCTGCTGCTCGGTGAAGTACAGCTCCTCGCCGGTGTGCGCGTCGTGGACGGTGAAGAACCCGCGGTCGAGCAGCGTGAAGTAGTAGTCGCCGTAGACCAGCGGCGTCGGATGGTACGGCCCGGCCGCGTCCTGGTACCAGACCACGTGGTCGCTGCTGGTCTCGCCGTCCGGCAGCGTGATGTCGCCCTCGGCGCCGGGGCGGATGGCGTAGACCGGCCGCACCGCGTCGCCGACGTAGCCGGACATGACGTAGAGCATGCCGTGGGCGGCGAACGGCTGCGGGATGGAGATGGAGTTCATGCCGCGGAAGCGCCACAGCTCGCGGCCGTCGAGGTCGTACGAGCGCACGAGGTCGCTGCCCGTCGTCACGAGCTCGGTGCGGCCGTCGTGCTCCCAGATGAAGGGCGTCGCCCAGTTCGTCCCCTCGTCGCGGTCCACGCGCCACCGCTCCGTCCCGGTCGCCGCGTCGAGCGCGACGACGAACGACTGCTCGTCGTTGTCGTTGACGACGAACAGCGTGCCGTCGTGCAGAACCGGCGAGGCCGCCGGCCCCCACCCCAGGCGCGTGTCCGCAGGCGCAAAGCGCCGCTCCCAGAGGATGGCGCCGTCCATGTCGAGGGCGTAGACGCCGACGTTGCCGAAGTAGGCGTAGACCCGCTCGCCGTCGGTCACCGGCGTCGACGACGCGTAGGTGTTCTTCAGGTGGCGGTCGAAGTCGGGCCGGCCGGTGTGCACCTCCGACGTCCACAGAATGTCGCCGCTCTCGAAGTCGATCGCCTGCACCAGCCAGTGGTGCACGGCGACCGAGCGCTCCATCAGGTCACCCGGCCCGGGATCGCGGAACCGGCCGCCGGACGGCATCGGCTGTGGCGAGCCGTAGGGGAAGTAGAGCCCCATGCGCGGCTCCTCCTCCTCGCCCTCGCTGACCACGGTGGTCAGGAAGATGCGGTCGCCCCAGATCACCGGCGACGACCAGCCGAGCCCCGGGATCGGCGTCTTCCAGACGACGTTCTCGGTGGTGCTCCACGTGATCGGCAGCCGCGGATCGTCGTCGACCGTCGACAGGGCGTCGGCGCCGCGGAAGGCGGGCCAGTTCTCGGACCCGGCGGACAGCGGCGCCAGGGCGAGAGCGAACAGGACGGCGGCGGACGTGGCGAATGCGGCGGAACGGAATCGTGCGTGGCGCATCGGGTACTTCCCCTGCTGACAATGAAAGTTTGCAGACAGGATTATACGCTGCGGGCGCATCAGGGCCGGGATGATCGGTTCCGGGCTACGGGCCGCTTGTTCCGCGGAGCAACGCGAAGCCGGCTTCCTCGAAGTGCCGGTCGAGTCCCAGTACGTCGTCAATCGCGCGCTGGCGCATGAACTCCAGACTCACGCAGTCCACGAGACTGAGGCGGCGGCGGTTCTCCCTCGACAGGCGCCGCATACCGCGCCGGTGCAGTTCGTCGGACACCCACTCCACGGACAGCAACGGGAACACGTGGTCATCAAGGTCACGCACCGCTTCGAGACCGACGCGGTGCTGCAACAGAGCGACGGTCTCGATGAGGACGTACGATGTCGTCCGGAGGGCGCGTTGCTGCTCGACAACGCCGCGGAACGCACGAACCATGCTGGCGTGGCCATCTTCCGAACCGACGAGCAGGGCATACAGACCCGACGTGTCGACGAACACGCTCATGTTCGGTACGCCTCGTCAAGGTACTGATCGTGGTCCCGAGCCACGCGGGTCTCGCCCTGCGAGTCGCGGTATTTTCCGCAGATGGCGAGCGCCGCGCGAACGCGTTCGTCGCGCGACGGCAGCGTCTCTTCCTGATCGAGTTGCGCATCCACGCAGCGACGGATCGCTTCCGCCAGCGAGATGCCGAGACGCCGGGCGTAGCGCGTCAACCGCCGGTGTTGCGCTTCGGTCACCTGTATCTGCGTACGCACCATGATGGCATGACTCTAACATCGCGTGTGCTAGCATGATGACGACACGGCAGCGGGAGCCGACCACCCAGCGTGTGCAGGCCGAGGGCATCGCGTCGGCGGTCCGCGCGGTTCGTCGCGCGGGCGGTTCGCGAAGGCTGCCGCCGGCGACGTTCCCGGCGTTGCAGGCCGTCCCGCCGAACTGACGTGACGACTCCATGGCGCCCGAAGCGACCATCCGCTCCTTCGACTCCCGCGGCGACTACGACGCCTGCGTGCGGCTGCAGCGCGAGGTGTGGGGCGAGCATTTCGTGGACGTGGTGCCGGCGACGGTCCTCATGATCTCCCAGCAGGTCGGCGGGGTGTCCGCGGGGGCGTTCGACCCGGACGGCAGCCTCCTGGGCTTCGTCTTCGGCATCAGCGGCGTCCGCGACGGGGAGCTCGTGCACTGGTCCGACATGCTGGCGGTGCGGCCCGAGGCCCGCGGAGCCGGGCTCGGGAAGCGGCTGAAGCACTTCCAGCGCGACCAGCTTCTCGAACGCGGCATCCGCCGCATGCTCTGGACCTACGATCCGCTCGTGGCCCGCAACGCCAATCTGAACCTGAACAGTCTCGGGGCCGCGCCGGTAGAGTACGTCGTCGACATGTACGGCGACACCCGCAGCGCGCTCCACGCGGGCCTCGACACGGACCGCTTCATCGTGGAATGGCGGCTGGATCGCCCGGCGGCGGATGCGGCGGACAGGGAGGCGGGCGCATCGGCACCCGCGGTCGACCTCGTCCGGGCCGCAGACCGACGCCCGCTGCCCACGGCCGATGCGGTTCGGGTGGCGGTGCCGGCGGACATCGACGCCATCAAGATCGCCGACCCGGACCAGGCCCGGGCGTGGCAGCGCCTGCAGCGCCGCGCGTTCACCTGGTATCTGACCAACGGCTACCGCGTGTCGGGTTTCGAGCACCGCCCGGCGCCCGACGATTCGTACTACCGGATCTTTCGGGTGGCGGCATCCGGTCGGCATTCGCCCGGCGCGATCGCGGTCGAAGGACGATGAACCGACGCGCTCCTCGGAACCGTGGACCTCGCGGCCCGTCGCCCCGCACATCCGCCGCCGAGGGACGATGAGCCTCCGCCTGTCGCGCATCACGCTGCGGGAGATCCGGATGACGCTGCGCGAGCCGTTCGAGATCTCGTCCGGCCGCACGACGGGCCGGCGGATCCTGCTGCTGGAGCTTGAAGACGCGGACGGCGGCACCACCTGGAGCGAGTGCGTCGCCGGCGAGCGCCCGAATTTCTCGGCCGAGACCATCGACACGGCGTGGCTGGCGCTGACCGAGTGGATCGCCCCGCGCCTGCTCGGGACCGGTGTCAGCCACCCGAACGTGATTGACGGTATTCTCCGGCGCGGCATCCGCGGCCACCCGATGGCGAAGGCGGCGGTCGAGATGGGCGCTTGGGCGCTGTGGGCCGAGCGGGAGGGGACGAACCTGTCGCGACTCCTCGGCGGCACGCGCCGCTCGATTGCCACCGGCATCTCCATCGGCATCCAGGACAGCCCGCATGCGCTGGTAGACAGGGCACGGGACTCGCTGGCCCTCGGCTACCGCAAGATCAAGATCAAGATCCGGCCCGGGGCCGACATCGAGTGCATCGGCGCGGTGCGCGAGGCGCTCGGTCCGGACGCGCCGCTGATGGCCGACGCCAACAGCGCCTACACGCTCGCCCACACCGAGCACCTGGCGGACCTGGATGCCTACCGCCTTTTGATGATCGAGCAGCCGCTCGCACAGGACGATCTCCGCCGTCACGCACAGTTGCAGGACCGGCTGGAGACGCCCATCTGCCTCGACGAATCGATACCGCACGTCGCCGCCGCCGAGGACATGCTGGCCCTGGGCGCCGGGCGCATCGTCAACATCAAGCCGGGCCGGGTGGGCGGCTTCACCCAGGCGAAGGCCATCCACGATTTCTGCCAGCACCACGCGGTGCCGGTCTGGTGCGGCGGCATGCTGGAGAGTGGCGTCGGCCGGGCGTACAACGTCGCGCTCGCGTCGCTTCCCAACTTCACCGTGCCGGGAGACGTCAGCCCCAGCGCGCGCTACTGGACCGAGGACATCGTGACGCCGGAATGGACCATGGACTCGGCAGGCATGGTGACCGTGCCGGCGGACCGGCCGGGGTTGGGCGTCACGGTGAACGGGGACCGCATCGACGACCTGACGGTGCGGACACGGACGATCACGGCGGACTGACGGGCCAGCATCTCCCGACGAGCACACAAGCCGACCGCACCGCGATGCGCCGGACCGTGCTGTCGCGCCCCGTGGCCGTGGCGCTCGACGACGGGCTCATCCATCAGCAGCACACGTTCTTCGACTACGGCTGTGGCCATGGCGACGACCTCCGGCGGCTGCACAAGCCGGGAATTCCCGTGTCCGGTTTGAGGTCATCAGCCCACCGGGAAATCGAGGCCATCGAACTTGGCAACGGGCTGCTCAAACTGTCAAGGTATTTCCATGCAGAACCACAAACGCCCGTTCTCGTTCTTCTCGAGCGTACTGACTCTCGCGCTGTTGGCCGCCGCCGCTTCGCCGGCCAACGCAGACATCACGGCCGGCGAAGTCGTGGACGAACAATCGCTGAAGCTGTTCGTCGAGCGGGCCGCCGCGTTCGCGAACAGCCGGGTCGAGCACACGGACGATGCGTACGATTTCTTCGCTCGCAGTTTCCGGCCGACCGGCGAGTGGCGGATGGGTTCCATCTACCTTTTCGTGATGGGCACCGACGGCATCAATCTGTTCCACCCAACGAGAACCGACGTCGAAGGCACGGATCGGAACGGCCGCGTGGACAAGACCGGAAAGCGGTACATACGGGAGATGATCAGCAAGGCGAAGGAGGGCGGTGGCTTCGTCGAATACCATTTCGACAACCCGGCCGTCGAGGGAGACGAGGTGGAGGGCTCGCGCAAGGTCACCTACGCCAAGCTGCTGGATATCCCCGGCCGGGAACTCCTGATCGCCGCCGGCATCTACCCGGACACGGCTGTTCCGATCGCCCCACCGCTCGCACTGCTCGCTCTGGCGGCGATGCTCCTGGGCGGCGCGTATCGGCGTTTGCGTCTGCGATAGGCGAGCGCGGACTGATTTCGTCTGACGGTGGCGTCTCCGGCGATCAGCGTCTCGAACTGCGACGGGCGCGGGTTATACCCTGCGCGGTCAGAAGAAGCAGGCGGTCACGCTCCGCTGCGGCGACCGGCATCGCAAGGCTCTGGACGAAGTGCGCCCTCACGGAGCCGGCCGTGATCTGCGCCCCGACGCCTCCAGGATCCGCTCGCCGGCCAGCGCGTTGGCGATCGAGTAGTTCCCCTCGTGACAGGCGTACTCGTAGATGACGTAGCCCGGCGGGCTGGCGAGCGGCAGCTCGACCGTGAAGGGACGCGTGTAGGTCGCCTCGTCGTGAATCGTGTAGCGGTAGTCGATGGTGTCCTCGTCGATGCGCGTGAACCGCTCGACCGCACGCAGGTCGCGCGTGCCGGGGAATCCGCGCCAAGTCGTGTCGTCGCGGTAGTGCGTCGTCTCGACCACCAGCGTATCGCCCTCCCAGCGGCCGCGACCGTCGCCGTTCCACTGCCGGATGCGGCCGTCGATCGGGGCGCGACCGTCGAGCGGCACGACGCGGACATCGTGGATCATCTCGTTGAGAATGACGACCTGCCCCGGCGTCTGGAAGATGTGGTAGGCGTTGCTGTAGCCGGACGGAACCGGCGGCACCCGCTGGTAGGTCATGCAGCGTTCCTGCAGCGGCCGGTCCGTCCAGGAGTCGAAGGGGTGGGCACGGCGGTACTCCTGCAGCGCCGCCTGGCGCCGCCGGGCCTCGGGCGTCAGCGGCGGCAATCTTCCGTCCGGCGGGTCGACGATGAGCGAGGTGCGCCCGGTGGACGCGCCTCGATCCCACCAGACCTGGTTGTAGGCAAGGGCGAGATCGCGTTCGGAATCAAGCTCGCCGCGGCGCTCGGACGTCGCGCGGGTGGCGTCGTTGCGATTCTGCTCGGCGACCTCCTCCGGCGTCAGGAACGCCCGATCGGCCAGCCCGGCCGGCCGCTGCAACGGGGTGAACGTGGCGTAGGACCAGATGCCCTGCAGGTCCGGCTCGCCCCAGGCGGTCGTGAACACGGAGGGCTCATCCGCCGCGGCCGGCTGCTGACCGGCCGCCGGAGCCGCCGTCAGACACGCAACCGCGACCGCCGCCGTTGCCGACCTCACCAGCCATCGTTGGACCATTGCAACCTCCAGCGTTGCCGGGTCGCGGGTGGCCGACGCGCGTCCGGTCGATCGGTCGGACACCCGGTCCCGAACATCTGCCTCTCTCGTGACGATATACCGGCGCGCGCCGCAAGGCGACGAACGACCTGTACGCCGGTCGACGCCGAGAGTCCCTTGGGACCGGGTCTTCGCCGCCCGAACGATCCCGAACGCGCCGCCGACGGCAGGCGCGCCGGCGGGTTGCCGAGAGACGCCCGCCGTCGCCCGCCGGACAGTCCCGCCCGCGAGTGATAGGCTTCGATCGTTCCGGGCCCGATCCCCCGGGCCCGCCGAGAGGAGAGCACATGTCGGGCACTCGTCCCCGGTCCTGCCGCATCCACACCGCCATCCCCGCCGCCGCCCTGGTTTCCGTCTGCGCGGTCGTCATCGTGCTGGCCGCCGCCCAGGATGCGGCCCGCGCCCAGGAGCGGCGCATGCTCAGCCCGCCCGGCCACTCGGCGGTGCAGGTCGGCGGCACGTTCGACCCGGTGCAGTACGGCTACCTCGGCGGCCCCTGGATCGACATCCACTACGGGCGGCCCCTCAAGCGGGGGCGCGACCTGTTCGGGCCGCCGGACTGGGCCGAGATGCTCAACGACGGCGCCCCGGTCTGGCGCGCCGGCGCCAACCGGACGACACGGCTGGTCACCGGAGCGCCGCTGCTGATCGCGGGCACGCGGGTGGAACCCGGCGAGTACACGCTGTTCATCGACCTGTCGGACGAAGACTGGACGTTCATCGTCTCCCGTTGGCCGGCCCAGGAAACCTACGACTACGAGAACCGGGAGGCGTTGTTCGGCGCCTTCGAGTACACGGACGACCGTGACGTCCTGCGCACGCCGATGGAGCTGGAGACCCTGCCGGTCGCCTTCGAACAGCTCTCGTGGCAGTTTCTCGACATGACCGCGGAGGGCGGTCGGCTCGCGCTGATCTGGGACACGACGATGGCCTCGGTGCGGTTCTCGGTCGCGGAGTAGGCCGATCAGGCGTCAACGCAGCCCGACCAACCCCCGTACGGACTCCGCCAGTGCCGGGGCGTCGTAGCCGACTCCTTCCTTGAAGACCAGGGTCACGTTGCGGATCTCGGCCTCCCGCCGCACGGGGTCGCCGTCGATGACGACGAGATCGGCCAGTTTTCCCGGCTCGATGGAGCCGAACCGGTGGTCCTCGCCCAGCACGCGGGCGCCGTTGAGCGACATGATCTCGATGACCTGCTCCGGGCTGAACCCGGACTCGAGCAGCAGCTCGTAGTTGCGCTGGTCGCCGTAACCGGGCAGCGCCCCGCCCATGCCGGTGGGATCGACCCCGGCCGCGAGCAGGCCGCCCGCCTCGACGAACATCCGTTCGAACGCCTGCGCCTTGGGGAACAGCGTCGCCATCGGGGCGTCGTCGCGCGAAGCGACCTCGGCCCGCGACTGCAGGTACTCGTCGCGGGCGCCGGGAGCGAGCATGTCCAGCACCCGCTGCTCCAGCGGCGGGCGGTTGGGGATGGCGAGCTCGTAGACGGGCAGCGTCGAGGTCATGGCGACGCCCTGCTCGACCATGGCGCGGATGGTGGCCGCCACCTCCTCGCCCTCGATATCGACCTCCAGCAGGCTGCGCTGCACGCCGGGCGGGCAGACGCCGGGCTGCTTGTCCGGCACGTAGTCGCTGTTGGTGAAGAAGCCGTGCTCGATGTTGTCGATGCCCAGCGCCACCGCCTCCCGGAACGACACGGAGCAGAGGTGGCCGGTGACCTTGACGCCGCGCCGGTGCGCCTCGTCGATGGCCGCCGCGAGCTCCTCGTCGCCGATCCGCGTGTACGCCTTGAACCAGTCGACGCCCTCCTCGGCCCAGTAGGCGACGACGCGGCGCGCGTCCTCCGGGGTCCCCACCTGGGACATCTGCGACATGGCGCCGGCCCCCGACAGGTACGGTCCCGTGATGTACATCCGCGGGCCGATCACCCGGCCCTCCTGGATCGACCGCTTCAGGTTCAGCTCGCTGTAGGGCGAGAAGGCGCCGGTGGTCCGGATGGTGGTGACGCCGCTGGCCAGGTACAGGCGCGGTGCGCTGACGTTGAGCTGCACCCGCCGGCCGCGGGTCATGTAGAAGGTGTGGTCGTGCAGGCCGACGAAGCCGGGGACCACCGTGTGGCCGTCGAGGGCCAGGACGCGGGTGCCGGCCGGGACGTCGACCTCGGCGTCGGGACCGACCGCCGCGATGCGGCCGTCCCGGATCAGGATGGTCTGGCCGCTGGCCGCCGGGCGGCCCGTGCCGTCCACCACCTGCACGCCGATCAGGGCCACCGTCGGCTCGGCGACCTCGACGAACTGGCGTACGACGGCCGACAGCGCGTCGGCCGGCTGCGCCGCGGCCGGGAGCGCGGCCAGGAGAAGAGTGAGCGTGGCGATCAGGATGCGCATGGTGACTCCTCCGCTGCCGGGATCCGTTTCCCCAAGGCGGCGCGCCCGCCGCGAAGCGCCTGGGACACGAGGGAAGGGATGCGCCATGCCGACGTCATTCGTCGCAACGGCTCGATCGCTCGTGTGACGGCGGCCTCCGTCGCCGGCGCGTCGCGTCACCGCCGCCCCGGCGGCGGGCCGGCCGCCACGTCGAAGACCAGTTTCATCCCCGACTCGAGGTGCTCGGCGATGTGGCAATGTAGCATCCAGCGTCCGGGGTTGGACAACTCCAGCAGCAGGTCGGCGGTCGATCCGGCCGGCAGCAGCGTGGTGTCCTTCCAGACCAGGTTGTCGTTCGGCACGCCGTCGCGGCTCAGCACCAGAAAGCGCTGCCCGTGGATGTGGACCGGGTGCTGCATGGCGTGCACCGCGTTGCGGTCGTTTCGCAGGCGGATCTTCACCACGTCGCCGCGCCGGAAGCGCCAGTCGATGGCGTCGTTCTCGAGGCCGGTGTCGAGGTCGCGCAGGATCCACCGCACCTGGTCGGCGGTGGTGACCCAGTTCATGCGCGGCATGGTGCCGCTCCACTCCACCGGGTTGAAGAACGCGCGGTCCAGGTTCAGCAGCGGCTCCAGCGGATCCGGCAGGTCGCCGAGTTCCAGCGTCAGCAGCAGCCGGTGGTCGACCGGCCGGTCGAACTCGTCGCGGTAGGGCTCGATGTCCGCCGTGACGGCGGGGTGGCTGCGCAGCTCCCGAAAGCTCGCGTCGTGGTCCGGTTCCGCCGGTCTGTCCGTGACGGTGACGACGCCGAGCGGCGTGTCGTCGGCGAAGTAGTTCCCGTAGACGTGGTCGATCGCCTGCACGCGGTTGACGAACGGCGTCTCTCCGGGCTGGTCGAAGCGGACCTCGACGATGTAGCGCTCGGCCGGCGCGATGACCACGCTGTCGATCCACGTCTGCCGCTCGAACCGGCCCACGTCGGACGCCACCAGCTTGATCGCGGCGTCGCCGAACGACAGGTTGAACGTGCGGGTGTTCGAGACGTTGGTCAGAAAGAAGCGGACGACCTCGCCGCGGTCGACGGTCAGGCGGTAGTCCGGCTCGCCGTTGACGAGCAGCAGGTTCCCGAAGCGGCCCATCATCGCGTGGGTGGCCCGGTCGCGGCCGAACGGCACGAGGCCGGCCACGTCGACGAGCAGGTCGTCGAGCATCAGCACCTGCTCGCGGTTGGCGGGACCGAAGTACTGCGCGTCTGCCGCTTCCACCTGCAGGTTGCCGTACAGCCCCAGGTCCTGCTGGACGTCCTCGCGGTGGTGCGGGTGATACCAGTAGAGCCCCGCGTCCGGAAAGTGGATGCGGTACTGGAAGGTCTCACCCGGCTCGATGGGGTCCTGCGTGAGGCCGGGGACGCCGTCGAAGCGGTTCTCGAGGCGAATGCCATGCCAGTGGACGGCGGTCGGCAGGTCGAGCCGGTTGGTGACGTTGACCGTGATCGTCGCATGCTGCGGCGCCTGGATCAGGGGACCGGGATACTGCCCGTTGAAGCCGTACATCGTGAACGTGCGGCCGCCGACGGTGCGGCGGACGAGCCCTGCCTCCAGGTCGAGCGCGCCGCCGTCGCCGAGCCGGACAATCTCGCGCGGGCGCGCCGCGGGCGGCAGCTCGGCTGCGGCCGGCAGGAACGGATCGACCGGCGGCGTCAGGCGGCCGACGCCCGGCATCATGGCTACCGCGGGATGCATCGGCGGACGCCTCCAGCCGCGTGCGGGCGGCGGCGGCGCGCCGCCGACCATCCCGGTCAGCGCCAGCAGGTCCTCCGGCTCCATGCGCATGCCGGCCGAGGTGCCCCGCAGCATGATGCGGCCGTTCCATGCGGGCGCCTCCGGGTCCGACTCGGCGGTGACGAGCACCAGGAACTTGTCCAGGTCGACCGGCCCGACGGTGGTGCGGCCGTTCGCGACCGGTCCCAGGTTCACCACGGGCCGCAGCCGCGGCGTGGTCGCCCAGGCGACGTAGCTGCCGTAGTCCCCGAGCGCCGCCGGATCCGGCAGTCCGGCGAGGTGTACGGTGAGGTCGAAGCGGTGGTGTCCGTCGACGGTGACCGCGGCGCCGAACGGCGAGGGTGGCGGCGTGAGCGCGACATGGCCCGAGACACCGGGGAAGTCGGGAGCGTGGATGAGCTCGATGCAGTAGAGATCCGGATCGGCCGCAGCGCCGCGCGGATCCGGAACCGGACACCGCAGCGCCGCATCGACGGACTGGCGGGCGGCCGCAGGCGGCGCCCATGCCAGCGGCCCGAACGCCAGCCACACCAGGAGGCACCGAACGAGGCTCGCCAACGACGCCCGGCCCGGTGCTCGCCCGGGGCCGGAGGCGCAGCCTTCGCCGAAGCTCGCCCGGAAACCGTCGCCTGCGGCTCCGCTTCCCGCCTCGCCAGGTCGCATCAGAAGATCGCCAGGGCGTTGATCGGCGACCCCGTGCCGTTCTCCACCGCCAGCGGCGCGGCGATCAGCGTGAACTCCCAGCGGTTCAGCGCCGCGGCGGTCTCGGCCAGCGCCTCCAGATCCTGGTTGTCGAACAGATCGACCCCCATCGCCACGATGGTGATCAGGTGCACTGGCAGGTTGACCCCTTCCACCAGCGACGGCACCACGTCGAGCGCCGCGTCGCTGCCGATGAACGAGACGTCGCGCGACTTCACCCACGGCATCGTCGAGGCGTGCAGGCCGGCCGCGTTCTGCGAGATGTTCCAGGGACCGTGCTCCGCGCGGCGGGCCCAGCGGCCGGTGCGGACGAAGAGCGCATCGCCCGGCTGCACCGTCACGCCGGCCCTCTCCTCCCAGGCCTCGATGTCCTCCACGTAGATCGGCGTGCCCGGCTCCAGGTACGGCACGCCCTGCAGACGCGGGAAGTCGAGCAGCACGCCGCGCGTCACGATGCCGCCCTGCAGGTTGACGATCGACCCGTGGGAGCAGCCGTCCTCGGTGATCGTGTCGTGCGAGACGCCGTTGTACATCCGCCCCTTGTAGAGGATGTGGCACAGCGAGTCGATGTGGCTGTGGGAGTAGCCGTGATAGCTGACGTTGTAGTTGTCGCTGACGCCGCCGAAGAAGCTCGGTTCGCCCGTCGGGTCGGGCACCCCCAGCATGCGGTGGCCGAAGGCCCGCGGGACGTCGTCGGCCTCCTCCTTGAGCACCCGGTGCGCGAGCGAGACGGTGATGCCCTCGGTAGCGAGCGACAGCGCCGCCAGACGCTTCTCCGGGGTGATCAGGTTCGCCGCACCGAGCTGGTCGTCGGGTCCCCAGCGGCCCCAGTTGGACAGCTCCTCCATCATCCGCTCGATGTCGGCCTGGTCGAGATCGCGCGACACCGGCGGCACCTCCGGCGGCGCGTAGGCCGGGGCCGCATCCTCCATCGGCTCCGAGACCGGGTCGGCGCCGGGCGCACAGCCGACGAGGGCGACCACCAGGAAGGGCATCCCGCCGCGCAGCAGCAGTCCAGGTCTCATCGCGTCACCTCCGCGGAGAATCGGATGGACAGAAACGACGGCTGCCCGCCCGCCGCCGGCAGACGACCAGCCCGCGCCCACCGAACCGCCACAACATACCATCGAATCGACCGGGAGGCGCCGTTCCGAGGCCGTCCCGAGCGGTTGCCCCGGTTCGCCCTCGAGGAGTCTCGGACGTTGGACGGGCAGCGACGTGGCGTGTGGTAGCGTGGGTACGTGACGAAGACGCGCGTCGAGGACATGAAGATGCTGATTCGCCTGTTCCTGCTGTTCGGCATGGCGGCGCTCGCGGCTCTCGCAGCGCCCCTCGCCGCGATGGCGCAACCGCAGGCGGCGCCCGCCGGAGCGCTGCGCGGCTACCTCGCTGCGCGCGTGCTCGACGACGGTGCGCTGCAGGTGCTCGACGCGCGCAACGCAGACCGTCTGTTCGTGCCCGCGTCCGTGCTCAAGGTGATGACGGTGGCCGCCGCGCTCGAGCACCTCGGCCCGGAGTACCGCTGGCGGACACGCCTGACGACGAACGGCGCGCTGGCGGACGGGGTTCTCAACGGCGACCTCGTGGTCGAGCCGGGAGCCGATCCGACCTGGGGCGCGTTCTTCGACGACGGCGCCGCCGGCCCGCTCGCGGCGCTGGCTGATCAGGTGCGGGCGCGCGGCGTCACGTCCATCCGCGGCAATCTCGTGGCGGACGCTGGGCGCTTCCCCGGCCGCCTGCACCCGCTCGACCGCTCCTTCGGCGACCTGCCCTACCGCCACGGCGCACCGCCGGCGGGCCTCGCCGTCGACGAGGCGACCATCACCGTGCGCGTCGCGCCGGGGCCGGCCGTGGGGACGCCGGCCCGTGTGCGTACCCCCGACGGCATCGAGCTCATCAACCACACGCTGACCGTGGGCCGCCACCGCCACGGCGCCGGGAGCCTGGACTTCCTGCCCGTCTGGGGCGCCGACACCCTGCTGCTCCGCGGCGAGTACCCGATCAGCGAACCGGCCTTCACGATCCCGGCCAGCGATCCCGCGCCCGCGCTGCGCGCCGCGCGACGGCTGCGCGATGCACTGCGCCGGGCCGGGGTCGCAATCGAGGGAACCGTGCGGGTTGCGGCGCGGCCGCTGTCGCGCTCTGCCCCGATCACCGTGCTGGCGGAACTGCAATCGCCTCCCCTGGAGGCGCTTCTGTCGGAGATCCTCACCAGGAGCCACAACTGGTACGCCGAGACGCTGGCCCTGACGCTGGGACTGGAGGTGGCCCGGACCGGCCGCTTCGACGACGGCGTCGAGGTCGTCGGCGAGTTCGTCACGGACCTGCCGGGCCGCCCTGCACTGCGTGCGCCGGAACCGTCGCTGCGAGACGGATCGGGGCTCTCCGCCACGAACCTGATCGCGCCGGCGACGGTCGTGCAGGTGCTCATCCACGCCGCCGGCCGCCCCTGGGGCGCCACCTGGATGGATGCGCTCGCCCGCCCCGGTCGGGGCACGCTGGCGGCGTGGCCCCGGCTGCCGCCGGTCGTGGCCAAGACCGGCACGCTGCGGAACACGGTGGCCCTGGCGGGCATCCTCGATCCGGACTCGGGTGCTCCGGTGTTCTTCTGCTACTTCGTCAACCACGACACCCGGCCGCGGTCGGCCGCGCGGCGCGAGATAGCCGCCGCGCTCCGGCGCTGGAGAACCGCCGCGGGCGCGCGGTGAGCTGCGCTCGCGATCGCACCGCACGTCGAGCCTCCGACAACGCGGGCGCGACGCGCGGTGCAGCACGCTTCCTGCTGCCAACGTGTTCCCGCCCGCCCGGCGCCCGGCGCGCAATACAATGCGTACCGACCGGTTCACCGGCGTGTTGCGATGCGCGCCGCCATCCGGTCGATGCTCGATGACCCGCTTGCGGCATTCGACCCGGTTCACCAGGAGTGTTGCGATGCAGATGCCATGTTCCGCCCGCACGGTCTTCGTCCTGCTCGTCATCGGCGTCCTGGGATCCGCGTCGCCCCCCGCGGGGCCGGCGTCGGCGCGCGCCCAGCCGCCTTCCGACTTCGTCCCGGTCACCGACGAGATGCTGCAGGATCCGCCAGCGTCCGAATGGCTCATGTGGCGGCGGACCCTCGACGGGTGGGGCTACAGCCCGCTGGACCGGATCGACCGGAGCAACGTCGGCGATCTGCGCATGGTCTGGTCGCGCGCGCTCACCGAAGGTCGCCAGCAGGGGACGCCGCTGGTCCACGACGGCGTGATGTACATGCCGAACCCGGCCGACGTCATCCAGGCCATCGACGCGGTCACCGGCGACCTCCGCTGGGAGTACCGCCGGGACGTCCCGGACGATATCGGGGACTACGTCTTCAACACCCTGTGGCAGAACAACCGCAACCTCGCGATCCACGGCTCGTACATCATCGACACCAGCGCCGACGACCACATCTTCGCCCTCGATGCGACGACCGGCCGGCTGGCGTGGGAGACGAAGATCCTCGACTACCAGGTGAACCCCGCCACCCAGACATCAGGGCCGATCATCGCCGACGGCAGGGCGATCTCGGGCCGGAGCTGCATGCCGGCGGCGGGACCGGACGGCTGCGTGATCACCGCCCACGACCCGGACACCGGCGAGGAACTCTGGCGCCGGCGCACCATCCCCGCCCCCGGCGAGCCGGGCGACGAGACCTGGGGCGGTGTGCCGTTCGAGGAGCGCCGGCACGTCGGCGCCTGGATGGTGCCGAGCTACGACCCGGAGCTGAACCTGGTCTACATCGGCACCTCGGTCACCTCGCCGGCGCCAAAGTTCCTGATCGGCGGGACGGACCTGGCGCACCTTTATCACAACTCGACTCTGGCGCTGGACGCCGACACCGGCGAGATCGTCTGGTACTACCAGCACATGAACGATCACTGGGACCTCGACCATCCCTTCGAGCGGTTGCTGGTGGACACCGCGGTCGCTCCCGACGCCGATGCGGTCGAGTGGATCAACCCCCGGCTGAATCCGGGCGAGATCCGCAGGGTCCTGACCGGCATTCCGGGCAAGACCGGCGTCGTCTACACCCTCGACCGCGAGACCGGCGAGTTCCTGTGGGCGAAGCCCACCATCACGCAGAACGTGATCAGCGGCATCGACGGCGCCACCGGGGCGGTGACCGAGAACCCCGAGCTCATCTTCACGGCCGAGGGGCAGCAGATGCTCACCTGTCCGCACGCCACCGGCGGCAAGGACTGGGAGGCGGGCGCCTACAGTCCGCTGACCAACATGATGTACATGCCGCTGCGCAACGTCTGCGCCGACATGCAGGCCGAAGGGCCGGACAGTACCTCGATCTATGCCATCGCCTGGCGCGCGCGGATTGCGCCGGGCACCGATCAGGTCGGCGCGGTGCACGCCATCTCGGCCGAGACGGGCGTCACTGCCTGGGTCCACGAGCAGCGGGCGGCCACCATGTCGCTGGTCGCCACCGGCGGCGGCCTCGTCTTCGGCGGTGACGTCAACGGGCGCTTCCGGGCCTTCGACGACACCACGGGGGAGATCCTGTGGGAGATCAACCTCGGCTCGCCGGTCTCCGGCTTCCCGATCACCTACGCCGTCGACGGCCGGCAGTACGTGGCGGTCAGCACCGGCACGGCGCGGTTCATCAACCTGACCCCGGAGCTGCGCCCGAGCGCCGGCAACAACCTGTTCGTGTTCGCGCTGCCTTGAAATCACTTCATGAAGGAGGCGAAGCGCGTATCGGCGCTTGCAGCAGGCGAGCGCGGAGTGATTCGCCTGCTGCGATGACGTGCCCCTCGTGGCCGATGGGGCGGGAGACGCTGCGGGCACGTTCGAGGCCGGCGCATCGTGCGACAATAGCCACGGTGTCGGGATCTCGCAACCGCTCCGGACCCCTTGCAGTCCGTGGCCGCGGGGACTTCGCCACGGGCTGCCGGAATGGCGCCCATCAGGAGGTGCAGCATGCGGCACGTCATCACGATTCTGGCGGCCATCGTCCTGCTTCCGGCGGTGGCGACATCCCAGTCGCCCGAGCGCACGCCGTGGGGCGACCCTGACCTGCAGGGCGTCTGGACGAACCGGACAACCACCCCGCTCGAGCGGCCGAGCGAGTTCGAGGAGCAGGCGGTTCTCTCCGACGAGGAGCGCGCGGCGCTCGACGCGCAGGCCGAGGCCGCCCGGGATCGTCCCCCGCCCCCCGGCCAGACCGGCTCCTACAACAGCTTCTGGTTCGACCGTGGTCTGCGGAACGATCGGACGTCGCTCATCGTCGTCCCGCCCGACGGGCGGTATCCGACGAAGACGGAGCGGGTGCGCGAGAGCGACGCGACGTTCGCGGCGATGCGGGATGGCACGCGATTCGACACGTGGCGCGACCTGAACCTCTACGACCGCTGCATCACGCGCGGGATGCCCGGTGCGATGATCCCCGGTTTCTACAACCACAACTACCAGATCCTGCAGACGCCCGACCACGTCGTGATCCTGGTCGAGATGATTCACGACGCGCGGATCATCCCGCTGGACGGACGCGCCCACGCGCCGTTGCAGATCGGCCAGTGGATGGGCGATTCGCGCGGTCGCTGGGAGGGCGACACGCTGGTGGTCGAGACGACCAACCTGACGCCGAAGGGCGATCAGCGGGTGCGCTATCTGGTGCAGGCGGGCAGCGCGCAGGGACGCGTGGTCGAGCGGTTCACGCGTGTCGCCGCCGATCGCATCGACTACAGCTTCACGGTCATCGATCCGTTGACGTACGAGAGCCCGTGGACCGCCGAGGTTCCAATGGTGCCGCTCGGGGGAGAGATCTTCGAGTACGCGTGCCACGAGGGAAACTACGGGCTGGTGAACATCCTGGCAGGCGCCCGCGCGGCCGAGCAGTAGGCGGTGTCCCGACGATGTGTGCATCGGCCGCCTGCCGGCGTGCTGTCGCGTGGCCTCGGACTCGACGTGCGGAAGGCCAGGCCTACCGCGACGGATAGCCGCCGATCCAAACCGGGCTCGACCAGGCCATCGCGTCGTTCACCTGCCGGACGCGGACGTAGTAGTAGTCGCCCTGTCGGGGATCGTCGTTGTCGGTCCGCGGGTTGTCCTCGTCGGTGTAGCTGAAGCGGACGTCGCGCGGACCGTTGCGGATCAGACGCCGCAGCGTGATGCGGTCGTCGGGGTAGCCGTCGATGCCCATCTCTCGGCTGACGCCTCCCGCACTGAGTGTCAGCCGCACGCGGCGCCCGGGGATGTCGGCCGGCGGCCGGAAGAACGGCGGTGCCGACCCGGTCTCGCGCGCCTCCTCCAGGTCGAGCGTGATCGAGGCGCTCGGCCGGATGCCGGACAGCGTCATCCGCAGCGAGCTGGCGTCGCCGCGCGTATTCGTCGCGAAGCGCGCGCCGTTGCGGTCCGGTTCGTACTCCAGGTTCTGGGTCGTCGGGTTCACGAAATCCGTCCCCGCTATCGATTCGAGGACGGCCCCGTTCACTCGGAGCTGTCCGCGCCAGTGGCGCCAGCCGCGCGGCGCGTCGCCGGGGTGCAGCGGCGTGGCGTCGGACGAGAACGAGAGGAGCCACTCCTCGCGGTCGGCGGGACGGCCGCGGCCCGTGCCGTAGGTCTCGCTCCAGATCGGTTCGTCGTTCCTGAGCAGGGTGACCGATTCGATCGGCGCCGTGCCGATGACGCGGCCCTCGACGGTCCGCTCGTCCGCGTACTCGGCCCGCTGTCCCATCGCGGTGTCGTTGACGGTCATCTCCAGGATGATGCGGTCGCCGGTGGTCGCGTACGTGCGGCGCTCCTTCATCGCGTCGAAGATCGCGTCACGGGACTTGCCGGGCGCCAGCACCGCGCCGAGGCCACCGCGCTGCGCCAGCGAGTTGCGGTTCGGGGCCGAGTAGCCGGGGTGCGACAGGTGGTCGTCGGACGCCGCGACCAGCCCGACCTGGTGGCCGTGCGCCAGGTACTGCCGCACGAACCACTCGAAGGTGCCGTGCATCGACATCATCTCGATCAGCGGTTCGAGCTGCGGGTCGGACTGCCGGTAGTCGCCGGGGTTGTGCGCGTGCGGGATGACCAGCACGTCGGCCGGGTCGTAGCGCGCGTGCAGACCCTGGTACAGCGCCGACAGCGTCGGGTACTCCAGCGCCGAGACGCGGTCCTTCCCCTCGGCGTCGCGGAACAGAACGTTGTGGTGGCCGCCGAAGCGGGCGTGCCGCGTCCACTCCCAGCCCAGATACGGGATGAACCGACCCGGTTCGTCGAACGCCTGCACGGCGCGGCGCGACAGCTCCCACTCGGCGTCGTCCAGCCAGACGTCGTGTTCGGAGTGGGTGACGAAGTCGAGCCGGGCGTCGTCGCGTGCGAAGGTCATGAAGAAGTCAATCGTGCCGATGCCCTCCGCGTAGCCCGAGTGGCCGTGGGTGTCGCCCCAGTAGATGCGGCGCTCGGGGTTCTCCGCCACCAGCACCGGGTTGGCGTCGCCGGTGATCGCGCCGTCGGCCGAGCGGAGCGTGATCCAGTGCGCCCCCGGCTCGTCGATGGCCAGCTCCACCACCGTGATCGGCTCGCTCCCGGCCGGCGTGGTTGCGCGGACATCGCCGTCCACGAGCACCTCGAAGGCGGGGATCGCGCCCGTGGCGCGGTTGAAGAACGGGTCCTCGGCGCGCACCGACAGCTCGAACGTCTCGCCCGGGGCCACGACGCTCGGCGCGAAGCCGTGCACGCCGGCGACCCGCGTGCCGCTGATGACGAAAGGCAGGATCGGCAGCGGGCGCCACTCGCCGGAGGCGTCGAGGTCGACGTAGAGCGGCAGCGGCATGCGCGCGCTCGACGTGCCGGTCATCCGCAGGCCCTGCCCGCCGCCGCTCGTGTCGCCGTAGGTGATGGTGACCGTCTCGCCGGGGTCCACCTGGCCTGAGGCCACGCGGAAGACCAGCGCCGGCTCCGGCGCGCGGAAACCACCGTGCGGACCGCGCGCCATGTAGGTGTCGGCCGCGAAGGTCGCATCGGCGTCGCTCGTGGCGATGGTGACGTAGCCGTCGCCGGCCGGGTCGTCGGTCTGGAACGGCCCGTAGTTGACGTTGAAGTGCCGGGCCACCCAGAAGCCGCCGCCTGTTTCCACCGCCCGTGTCCCGGCGGTCCAGGTCTGCCGGATCGTCGCGTGGGAGCGCGCCTCGAACGGCCCGAGCGACTCGGGCGTCAGCTCCCCGAGCGCCCCCGGCTCGTCGTGCAGCGCGAACTGCCGCACCAGCCGGTCGATGATCGCCCCCTGCGCGATGGCCGCCTGCCCCGTCGGCGGCAGCGTCGCCTGCAGGCGCACCCGCGGGCCTTCGAGACCGACCTCGCCGCCGCCCAGTGCGTAGGCGTCGACCCAGTCGGCGAGGATCCGCGCCCGCTCGGCGATGGTCGCCTCGTCGGTTGGCCGCGCCGCCACGTCGGCCTTGAGCTGCTCGACGGCGGCGCGCAGGTCCGGCGTCAGGTAGTCGTCCGGCCGCCCGCTATCCCCGGCGTCGCAGCCGGCGGCGAGGAGGGCCAGCAGGGTGATCAGGATGCAGGATTTGGCCATCTCGATTCTCGTGTGGGCGCAGGCAGGGAGCAACCGCCGCACGGCAGAGGCGGCGAGCGGGCGGCGTTGTCGCCCTCACGCCGGCGGCGTGAAGGCCAGGAAGCGCCGCGGGTTGTCGACCAGGAGCTTGCGGATCGTCCGCTCCGGCACGCCGGCGTAGCGCAGCTTCGGCACGAACTGCATCAGCACCGACGCCCACCCGTGACCGTAGTAGCGCTTGAATTGCCGCACGTTGCCCTGGTCGGACGAGAGCAGGATGTGGTCCTCCAGGCCGGCGTCGAGCAGGTCCTGCACCATGCGCACCTTGTCGGCGGCAGGGATGTCGGAGCGGCTCATCTCGTGCCCCAGGGTGTCGAGACCGACGAAGGCGCCGCGCCGGGCGACCTCGGTGTGCGTGGCCAGCGGATCGTGCTCCGGCCGGATGGTGGCCATGTGGCCGATTACGACGCGCGACAGATCGACACCCACGCTCTCGATGATGTCCATCTGCTCCAGCGCGCAGCTCGGGCAGCTTTCGTGTGGCGTGTGCGTGAAGATCGGCAGGCCGGTCCGCAGGTGCGCGCGGGCGACGGCGCGGTGCACCTTGCGCTCGTCCGGCCGCATCTCGAGCGACGAGGCGATCTCGCCGAACGCGCCCCAGCGCTGCGCGGCGGCGTCGGCGACCAGCTCCTCGACCAGCTCGTCCTCGGACATCTCGGCCACGCGCACCGGGTAGATGGCGAAGCCGATGTCCTCGAAGTAGCCGCCCGCCATCACGATGCGCACCTCGCTGCGGGCGGCGATGGCGTTCAGGTGCTCCACCTGCTCCGGCGTGCGGCGCCCGGTCGCCGCGTCGACGATGCAGCCCAGCCCGTCGAAGGCGCAGGCGGCCAGCTCCTCGACGGCCAGGTCGATGTCGGCGCGGCCGACGTGCTCGTGGAACAGCGTCGCGCCCTCCGCGAGTTCGGCCGGGTCGAGGTCGCCCTGCAGCGTGCGGACGACGGCCCCGGCCGGGAAGTCCGGCGGCTCGACGCTCGTGAAGGTCTGCTGCGCGCGCAGCGGCGGCAGCGCGGCGCCGAGCGCGGCGGCTCCGGCACCGGATGCGGCGGCCGTGCCGAGGAGGCCGAGGGCTTCGCGGCGCGAATAGCGGCGGCTTCCGGGGGTCGGATTGGTCATCGTCATGTCTCCGTGGGGGTTGCGGCCTGTGGTGCGCGCGTGAACGCATCGTACCCTACCGTCTCCGAGCGGTGGGGCCGCCGGAACGACTGTGGGCCGCGAGTTGCATGCGCCATGGTGCTCGAGCTGTCAGCGGGGGCGCCGCCGGAGCGACCGCGCTGCACCCACCGGGGCGGTGGACGCTGCGCCCGGGGTCGTGAGCGTGGACCAGGTTCCATCGGGCCTCCAGTCCGACCGGGCGGGCGACCCGCGGTCAACTCGACGACCGTGCCGAGTCGGCGGGGCGACGCATCCGCTGGCATGCCGGGCTCCGGGGCCCCATCCTCGTGCCCGCACAGTAGGGGTGTATGCTCGGTGTGTCACGCACCAACGTGGGTGAAACCGATGGAACTCCCGACACTTCCGACGGCCCCCGACACGTCGCGGCAGCGAAGCGGGACGGCCGACGACCTGCGCTGCCTGCGTGCGCTCGAGCGCAAGGTCCTGTGGCTGGCCGTCTGGATGATCCACCACGCCAACCACATCCGCCCCTCGCGCGACGGACTGAAGGTGGGCGGCCACCAGGCGTCGTCCGCGTCGGTGGCGGCGCTGATGACGGCGCTCTACTTCGACGCGCTGCGACCGGAGGACCGCGTGGCGGTCAAGCCGCACGCGAGCCCGGTGTTCCATGCCATCCAGTACCTGCTCGGCAACCAGTCGCGGGAGCAGCTCGAACGGTTCCGGGGCTTCGGCGGCGCGCAATCGTATCCCTCGCGCACGAAGGACGCCGACGACGTCGACTTCTCCACCGGTTCGGTCGGCCTCGGCGTGGCGATGACCAGCTTCGCGGCTCTGGTCCAGGACTACGTGCGGCTGAAGCAGTTCGGGCCGGAACGGCCCCAGGGCCGGATGATCGCCGTCGCCGGCGACGCCGAGTTCGACGAGGGCAACATCTTCGAAGCGCTCGTCGAGTCGTGGAAGCACGACGTTCGCAACGTGTGGTGGATCGTCGACTACAACCGGCAGAGCCTCGACGCGGTGATGGTCGAGCGCTTCTCGGACCGGCTGGAGACCGTCTTCCGCAACCTCGACTGGCGCGTCGAGGTGCTCAAGTACGGTCGGCTGCTGACCGCCGCCTTCGAGCGGCCGGGCGGCGATGCGCTGCGGGGCTGGATCGATTCCGCAGACAACTCGCGCTACTCGGCCCTGGCCTACAAGGGCGGCGCGGCGTGGCGCGCGGAGCTGCTGCGCGACCTCGGCGATACGCAAGGCATCCGCACCCTCCTCGACGAGCACGACGACGAGGCGCTCGGCCGGCTGATGACCAACCTCGGCGGGCACGACCTGGCGACGATGCGGGACGTCTTCCGCGCCGTGCAGGACGACCGGCCGACCTGCTTCATCGCCTACACCATCAAGGGTTACGGGCTGCCGTTCGCCGGCCACAAGGACAACCACGCCGGGCTGGTCACACCCGACCAGATGGCGGCCTTCCAGGAGCGGATGGGCATCGCCGACGGCGAGGAGTGGGACCGGTTCTCCGGCCTGGACGTGCCGGCCGCCGAGCTGCAGGCGTTTCTCGACGCGGTGCCGTTCGGACGCGCATCCGCCCGGCGGTACGCCGCGGCGCGGATCGCCGTGCCGGCGCGTTTCGAGCCACCGCGCAGCGAGCGGCTGTCGACGCAGGACGCCTTCGGCCGTTTTCTGTCCGACCTCGCGCGGCGACATCCCGATCTCGCCGACCGCGTGGTGACGTCGTCGCCGGACGTGACGGTCTCGACCAGCCTCGGCTCGTGGCTGAACCGGCGGCACATCTTCGGCCGCCGCGCCCGCGGAGACCTGTTCAAGGACGAGCGCATCCTCTCGGCCCTCAACTGGGAGGTCTCCGCCCGCGGCCAGCACATCGAACTGGGAATCGCCGAGAACAACCTGTTCATCCTGCTCGCGGCGCTCGGGCTGAGCGCGCCGCTGTTCGGCGAGCGGTTGCTGCCCATCGGCACCGTCTACGACCCGTTCATCAGCCGGGGGCTCGACGCGCTGAACTATGCGTGCTACCAGGACGCGCGCTTCATCGTGGTCGGTACGCCGTCCGGGGTCTCGCTGGCCGCCGAGGGTGGGGCGCACCAGTCGATCTACGAGCCGCTGCTGGGGATGGGCCAACCGGGCCTGACGTCGTTCGAGCCGACCTGGGCGGACGAGCTGTGCGAGATCCTGCGCTGGAGCTTCGAGCACCTGCAGGACGATGACGGCGGGGCGGTCTACCTGCGCCTGTCCACCCGCCCGGTCGAGCAGCCGGCCCGGCGCCTGACGCCCGACCTGGCGCAGCAGATCACGGCCGGCGGCTACTGGCTGGCCCCGCCGGGCCCGGAGGCGGAGCTCGCCATCGTGGCCAGCGGCGCGGTGCTGCCCGAGGCCATCGAGGCGCACCGCCGGATCCGGGAGGACGTACCCGACGCCGGGCTGCTGGTGGTCACCTCGGTCGACCGGCTGCACCGCGGCTGGATGGCGAGTCACCGCGGCGGCGTCGGGGCGGCCCGGCCGGTCTCGCACGTCGAACGGTTGCTCGAGCCGGTGTCGGACGGAGCCGGGTTGATCACCGTGATCGACGCGCACCCGGCGACGTTGTCGTGGCTGGCCTCGGTCCGACGCCAGCGCGTGGTCCCGCTCGGTGTGGACCGCTTCGGGCAGTCGGGAGACCTGCCGGATCTCTACCGCGAGTACCGACTGGACGTCGATGCGATCGTCGACGCGGCGGCCCGTGTCGCGCTGTCCGGCATCGCCGCTTCCTGACCGCAGCGGCTGCCGTGCCCGATGACCGACCGACGTCCGGTCGGCAGCCGGGAAGCCACGGCGTCAACCGCCGCAAAGATTCCGCCGGCGCCGCAGCGCCCGGAACAGAGACCCGCGCTCACGCTGCCGCCGACTGCCGCAACGCGGCGATGCGCTTCAGTACCGGCGGGTGCGAGTAGTCGAGGAAGACCGCCATGGGGTGCGGCGTCAGGTTCGACAGGTTGTCGGCGGAGAGCTTCTTGAGCGCGGCGATGAGCGGTTCGGCGCTGCCGGTGGTTTCGGCCGCGAAGCGGTCGGCCTCGAACTCGTTGCGGCGGGAGAAGAGGTTGACCAGGATGGACAGGACGAGCTCGACCGGCGTGAAGAGCAGGCCGAAGAAGAGGAGCCCGGCGTAGACGGACGGCTCGCTGACGTAGAAGGCTGCGAACAGCCCCTCCTGTCCGAGGAACAGCGACAGGATCCAGAGCATCGCGCCCAGGTGGCCGATGGAGAGCGCCATCCGCTGCCAGATGTGCCTCTTCTTGTAGTGGCCGACCTCATGGGCGACGACCGCCACCAGCTCCGGAACCGTGTACTGTTCCACCAGCGTGTCGAACAGTCCGATGCGCTTGTTCTTGCCGAAGCCGGTGAAGAAGGCGTTGGCCTTCGACGAGCGGCGTGAGCCGTCGACGACGAAAAGGCCGCGAAGCGGAAAACGCACCTGGCGGGCGTACGCCAGGATGGCGTCGTGCAGGTCGCCGCGGTCGAGCGGTGTGAACTTGTTGAAGAGGGGCATGATCCAGGTCGGCGCGACGAACTGGACGGCCAGCATGAACGCGGTGGCGGCGATCCAGCACCAGAGCCACGCCAGCGGTCCCGCCCACTCGAAGAACGCGAGGATGACGGCCAGCAGCAGGCCGCCGAGCAGGGCGGCCAGCAGCAGACTCTTCAGGGTGTCGGCGACGAAGGTGCCGACGGTCGTGCGGTTGAACCCGTGGCGCGCCTCGATGACGAACGTCGACCAGGCCCGGAACGGCAGTCCGAGCAGGGTCGAGGCGACGCCTGTCGAGCCGATGTAGAGCAGGCCCGTGACCACCGGACCGTGCCCGAGGCCACGCAGCAGCGTGTCGAGCCAGGCGAAGCCGCCCGCGAACCAGAAGGCGAGCACGACCACCAGGTCGAAGGCGCCCCGGAGCAGCCCGAAGCGGGTGCGCGTGGCCGTGTAGCGCCGCGCCTCGGTGTACTTCCCGTCGTCGAAGACCCCGTCGAACTCGGCCGGCAGGGCCGGGCTGAACGCGCGCACGTTCAGCACGCCGGATACCACACGCAGCAGGTAATCGCCCACCAGGGCGACGAGGATGACAATGGCGAACGTGTTCATGTGGGTATGTCCTCGGCGTGCCGTCGACCGCGAGTGCGCGGTGTCTCCGCCCGACGGCGGGCGCCCCTCCTCAATCGCGAGCTCGCGGCCCGACCAGCCAGGCGCGCGGCGTCCCCGCCCGACGGCGGTGTCCCTCCTCCGGGTACGTGCCGGAGGTCATCGTTCCAGATAAGATCGCCCGCGGTGGCTGACTTCCATTATCAACCGATTTTCGAGTTCGGACCCGACGAGACCCCCTACCGCAGGCTGACCCCGGACGGCGTGTCGTCGATCCGCGTCGACGGCCGCGAGATGCTGAAGGTCGAGCCGGACGCGTTGCGGCTGGCGGCACGGACGGCGTTCGACGACGTGGCGCACCTGCTGCGGCCCGCGCATCTGGCCCAGCTCCGCAAGATCATCGACGACCCCGAGGCCTCGCAGAACGACCGCTTCGTGGCCCTCGAGCTGCTGCGCAACGCCTGCATCGCGGCCGGCCGGGTGCTGCCCGGCTGCCAGGACACGGGCACCGCGATCGTCATGGGCCACAAGGGCGAGCGCGTCCTGACGTTCGAAGACGACCACGTGGCGCTGTCGCAGGGGATCTTCGACGCCTACGAGCAGCGCAACCTGCGCTACTCGCAGATGGCCCCGCTCGACATGTACACGGAGAAGAACACCGGCTCGAACCTGCCGGCGCAGATCGAGATCCACGCCGAGCCGGGCGACGAGTACGAGCTGCTGTTCATCGCCAAGGGCGGCGGGTCGGCCAACAAGAGCTTCCTCTACCAGGAGACGAAGGCGCTGCTGAATCCGGCGTCGCTGCTCGGCTTCGTCGAGGCAAAGCTCAAGACCATCGGCACCGCCGCCTGTCCGCCGTACCACCTGGCGCTGGTCGTGGGCGGCACATCGGCCGAGTTCACCCTGAAGACGCTGAAGCTGGCCACCACGAAGTACCTTGACCGGCTGCCGTCAAGCGGCAACGAGCACGGCCGCGCGTTCCGCGACCACGAGCTGGAGGCCCGGATCTTCGAACTGGCGCGGCAGATCGGGGTCGGCGCGCAGTTCGGCGGCAAGTACTTCGCGCACGACGTGCGGGTCATCCGGCTGCCGCGGCACGGCGCGTCGTGTCCGGTGGGCCTGGGGGTCTCCTGCTCGGCGGATCGCCAGGCGCTGGCGCGTATCACTCGCGATGGCGTCTTCCTGGAGCAGCTCGAGGAGAACCCGGCCCGGTTCCTGCCCGACGTCACCGAGGGCGAGCTGCCCGGCGATGTCGTTCGCATCGACCTGAACCGGCCCATGTCGGAGGTCCTCGCCGAGCTGACCCGGTACCCGGTCGCCACACGGCTGTCACTGTCGGGACCGATGATCGTGGCCCGCGACATCGCGCACGCGAAGCTCAAGGAGCGGCTCGACGCCGGCGGGGAGTTGCCGGCCTATGTGCGCGACCACATGGTCTACTACGCGGGCCCGGCCAAGCGGCCGGAGGGCCGCGCGTCCGGCTCGTTCGGGCCGACCACGGCGGGCCGCATGGACTCCTACGTCGATCTGTTCCAGTCGCACGGCGGCAGCATGGTGATGCTGGCCAAGGGCAACCGCTCGGGGCAGGTCACCGAGGCGTGCAGGAAGCACGGCGGCTTCTACCTGGGATCCATCGGGGGGCCGGCGGCGCGGCTCGCCGACCACAGCATCCGCAAGGTCGACGTGCTGGAGTACCCGGAACTGGGGATGGAGGCGATCTGGAAGATCGAGGTCGAGGACTTCCCCGCCTTCATCGTCGTCGACGACAAGGGGAACGACTTCTTCGCGCAGTTGCTGGCCGCGAAACCGGCCACGTTGATCCGCTGATGCGGTTCGATCCATGCTGATGGTTGGGCAGTCCCACCGAACGGCCACTGGAGCGAGTCGGTGATGCGGAGCGTCCTGATGCCAGCGGCCGTTCGTGCGGCTTCAAATGCATGGCGGCTTCAAATGCATGGAGGTAACGGTATGCGTTCAGTTGTGAAGGGGTTGGGCGTCGCCGCGGTGGTCGTGGCGGCAGGCATGATCGTGAACGAGGCGGCGGCCCAGAATCGGCCGCTCAGCACGCGCGGCCACACGGCGACGCAGCTCGGTGGCGCCTACAACGAGGGCCGGTACGAGGGCGGCTACTGGATCGACATCCACTACGGTCGTCCGATCCTGCGCGGCCGGCAGGGCATCTTCGGCGCGGGCGAAGAGTACGGCCAGCGAATCTACGCCGGGGCCCCGCTGTGGCGGGTCGGGGCGGACCAGACGACCACGTTCACCACCGAGGCCGACCTGCTGATCGGCGGGCAGCGGTTGAACGCCGGCGAGTACACGATGTTCGCCGACCTGTCCGATCCCGAATCGTGGACGCTGATCTTCACCACCTGGGCCGTCAAGCAGGACTTCCGCGAGGACAACCCGAACGCCCTGTGGGGCGCCTACGGCTACGACGACAGCAAGGACGTCATGCGGACGACCATGTCGGTGCAGACGGTCGATTGGTCCCTGGACCAGTTGCAGGTCGGTTTCCTCGGCATGACGCAGCAGGGCGGCACGTTCTACGTGAACTGGGACAACCAGTTGGCGACGGTACCCATCGAGCTGGCGAACTGAGCCCGACAATCGTCGCCTGTGGACGACCTTTCGGCGGATCCAATGCCCGGGGCGTCGGAGCAGGGACTCCGATCCCCGGCCTTCCTTTCGTCTGACGCTGAACCTCGCTCCCGGCACGCCATGGACTGTCCGAGGTGACGCCCGTACCTCAGCCCGAGCCGTTCACGCACCGGCAGATCGTCATCATCCTGTCCGGCCTGATGGCCGGCCTCTTTCTCGCGGCGCTCGACCAGACGATCGTCGCGACGGCGCTGCCGACGATCGTCGGCGAGCTGGGCGGCCTCGACCACTATTCGTGGGTGGTGACCGCCTACCTGCTGTGCTCCACCGTCTGCACGCCGCTCTACGGCAAGCTCAGCGACATCTACGGCCGGCGCGTCACGTTCCAGGCCGCCATTCTCGTCTTCCTGCTCGGATCGGTGCTGGCCGGGCTCGCGCCGGGGATGCTGGCGCTGGTGTTGTCGCGCGGCGTGCAGGGTATCGGCGCCGGCGGGGTGATGGGCCTGACGTTCGCCGTGATCGGCGACATCGTCTCGCCCCGGCAACGCGGCCGCTACATCGGCTACCTGGCCGGTGTCTGGATGTTCGCCAGCGTCATCGGACCGCTGCTGGGCGGCCTCATCGTCGACCACACGACCTGGCGCTGGGTATTCCTGATCAATCTCCCGGTCGGCGGTGCGGCGCTGGCCGTGATCCGGGGCGTCCTGCGGCTGCCGGCGGTGCATCGGCCGGCGCGCATCGACTTCGTCGGCGCGGCGCTGCTGATCGCCGGCGTCAGCCTGCTCCTGCTGGCGCTCGTGCGCGTCCCGGAGGGCGGGACCCGGGCGTGGGACACGGCTGCGGCCGGGTTGACCGCCGCCGGCGGGGCGCTGATCGCGAGTTTCGTGCGCTGGGAGGCGTACGTCGAGCATCCGCTGTTGCCGTTGCGGCTGTTTCGCAACCGCATCTTCTCGATCGGGTCGGGGCTCGGGTTTCTGATCGGCTGCGCGCTGTTCGGGGGCGTCGTTTTCCTGCCTCTGTACCTGCAGGTCGTCGCCGGACTGTCGGCCACCGACTCCGGTCTGCTGCTGCTGCCGCTGACGGCCGGTGTGCTCATCGGTTCCGTGGGATCGGGCCGGCTGACCGCCCACACCGGGCGCTACCGTGTCTACCCCATCGTCGGCAGCGCGTGCGCGGTCGGGGGCATGTTGCTCCTGAGCCGGTTGCACGCCGAGACGCCGCATTCGATGGTCTCGGCGTTCATGGTGCTGCTGGGGCTCGGAATCGGCATGGTCATGCAGGTGTCGCTGCTCGCCGTGCAGAACGCGGTCGAGCACCGGGATCTCGGCACTGCCACGGCATCGGCGCAGTTCTTTCGTTCGATGGGCGGGTCGTTCGGCGTGGCGGTCTTCGGGGCGGTCATGACCGCGCGCATCGCAACCGAGTTGCCGGCGCGGCTCCCCCGGGAGGCGCTTGCCGCGGTGGAAGGCAGGGTCTCCGAGCTGCTCAACAGTCCGGCCGCCATCAGAGCCCTGCCCGCCGACACCGCGGTCGCAGTCACCGGATCGGTGGAGGTGGCCCTCCAGTCGGTGTTCCTGTCGGCCGTGCCGATCCTGCTTCTGGGCTTCGCGCTCTCCTGGTTCCTCCAGGAGATTCCCCTGCGCGAGACCGTCGGCCCGCCGGTGGACGGTTTCGAGGAAGCGGGCGCCTGACACATCGGGCCCGCGGACTGACACGCTGCGTGCTCCCTCTTCGGCGCATCCCCGACGGTTGACAATCGCAGCCGCTCGGCGTACGGTGCGAGCTGTATTCTGGAGTCCAGCGCTCGTGTTTCTTTCGCCCACATCGCGTCGCGAGGCGGGTCGCGGGAAACAGGACGTCCCGCGATCACGCCGGCCTGCATCTCTCCGTCGGTCCGCGTCGGAGCCTCGCTCACAGTCGTTCGTCAAGCGCCTCGTTCGTTCGGCACGCTCTTGAGGATGGGAGGGTGGTGACCATGTCGTGGCTGTTCAGGGTGGCGGCCGGTACGGGCGTCGCGGTGGCGCTGGGCGTCCTGGCGCCCGGCGCGAGCCATGCCCAGACCGTTGCGGACGGGGCATCGGCGCGCGCCTTCGTGGATCGATACTGCGTCGCCTGTCACAGCGACCGGGGCTTCCGGCGCGGCACGGTGCCGATGTCGCTGCAGGGGCTCGACATGGCGGCGGTCGGCGCCCATGCGGACCTCTGGGAACAGGCGCTGCGCAGGGTGCGCAGCGGGATGATGCCGCCGCCGACAGCGCGGCGGCCGGACGAGGAGACGCGCGGGGCCTGGGTGACCTGGCTGGAGACCGAGCTCGACCGCACCGCGGCCGCCAGTCCGCCGCTCGGGCGGCCGATGACCGTGCACCGGCTCAACCGCTCCGAGTACCGCAATGCCGTGCGCGACCTGATCGGGCTCGACGTGGACATCGAGGAGCTCCTGCCGCCGGACGACGCCGACGCCGAGGGTTTCGACAACAACGCGGAGGTGCTGACCGTCTCGACGACGCTGATGGAGCGGTACCTGACCGCGGCGCGGCGCATCAGCCAGCTCGCGATCGGCGATCCGGCCCTGGCGTCCCGCTCGCAGTCCTACGGCGTGCCGCAGCTCGAGGTGCAGGACGATCGCACGAGCGAGGACCTGCCGTTCGGATCGCGCGGCGGCGTGTCGGCGGAGCACTATTTCCCGCTCGACGGGGAGTACGAGTTCAAGGTCGACCTGCACCGCAACTTCTACAACTACATCCGAGGCCTCGGGAACGCGCGTCACCGGCTCGACCTGCGGGTGGACAAGGCCCTGGCCACGACATTCCTGGTCGGGGGAGCGTTCGAGGGCGAGCGGTGCGCGACGAGCTACTGCGGCTCGGGCAGCGGTGGGTATCCGGAGTGGGGCGCATACTCCGTCCACGCGGACGAGTATTTGCGGTTCCGCATGCCGGTCAAGGCCGGGAGGCGGCTGGTTGGGGTGTCGTTCCAGCGCCGGCCGGCGCTGGACGAAGGGGTTCTGCAGCCGCGGCCGAGCCCGGCGACGTTCGGATTCAGCACCGACGATCGGCAGGACGGCAACCCCGATGTGGCCAGGCTGACCGTCACCGGACCGTTCCACGGCGGCAGGCCGACCGCGACCGCGAGCCGCGGCAGAATCTTCTCCTGCCGGCCCGGGAACCCCGGCGCGGAGGCGGCGTGCGCGGAAGAGATTCTCGGCGGCCTGGCGCGGCGCGCGTACCGGCGCCCGGTGACGTCCCGCGACGTGGCGGCCCTGATGAACTTCTACGAGGCGGGTCGCCGTGAGGGCGGGTTCGAGACCGGGATCCAGGCGGCGCTGGAGTTCCTGCTGACCGATCCCGAGTTCGTGTTCCGTGTGGAGCGCGCCCCGGTGGACGCCGAGCCGGGGATCGCCTATCCGGTCGGAGATCTGGAGCTGGCCTCGCGGCTGTCGTTCTTCCTCTGGGGGAGCATTCCCGACGACGAGCTGCTCGATCTGGCCGCGCAGGGGAGGCTGAACGAGCCGGCCGTGCTCGAACAGCAGGTGCGGCGCATGCTGGCCCGGCCGCGCGCACGGCGCACGCTGGCCGGGAGCTTCGCCGGCCAGTGGCTCGGACTGCGCCTGCTGCGCAACGCATCCCCCGACCCGACCGTGTTCCCCGAGTTCGACGAGAACCTGCGCGTGGCGATGCAGCGGGAGACGCAACTGTTCCTGGATGCGCAGCTCCGCGGGGACCGCCCGCTGACGGAGCTGGTGACGGCCGACTACACCTTCGTGAACGAACGTCTGGCCGCGCACTACGGGATTTCCGGCATCCACGGGAACCACTTCCGGCGGGTGACGTGGCCGGACGAGCGAAGGGCGGGCATCCTGGGACACGCGGGCATCCTGACGCTGACCTCGTATGCGAACCGCACGTCGCCGGTGACCCGCGGCAAGTGGGTGCTGGAGAACCTGCTGGGGGCGCCGCCGGCGGAGCCGCCCGCCGATGTGCCCGACCTGGCGACGCGCGAGGAGGGCGCGCCGCCGACATCGGTGCGCGCGCTCATGGAGGTCCACCGGCGGAACCCGGCCTGCGCCACCTGCCACCGGAACATGGATCCGCTGGGGTTCGCGCTGGAGAACTTCGACGGCATCGGGCGCTGGCGCACCGCCGAGGACACCGGGGTGCCGGGCGAGGAGGGGCCGTCGATCGATCCGTCGGGGGTGGCGCCGGACGGCAGCGCCTTCGAGGGGGCGAGCGGATTCCGGCACATCCTGGCGAGCCAGGGCGAGTTCGTCGCGACGGCGACCGAGCGGCTGCTGACCTATGCCACCGGGCGCCGCCTGGAGGCGGCCGACATGCCGGCGGTCCGACAGATCCTGCGGGAGGCGGCGGCGGACGGGTACCGCTGGTCGGCCGTCATTCTCGCCATCGTGAAGAGCGCACCATTTCAGACGAGGAGGATAGGCTGATGATCGTGACCAAGACGGCGATTCCGCGTCGTACGGTGCTGCGTGGCGTGGGAGCGGCGCTGGCCCTGCCGCTCCTCGACGGAATGGTGCCGGCGTTGACGGCGCTGGGCAGGACGGCGGCGGCCCCGGCCAGACGGCTGAGCGTCGTCACCATTCCGAACGGCGCTCCCGTGGAGTACTGGCAGCCGGAGGCGGCGGGGGCCGCTTTCGAGTGGACCCCGAGCCTGAAGCCGCTGGCGCCGGTTCGCGAGCACGTGCTGGTGATGACGAACCTCGACAGCGTGGGGGCGGAGCGGGGCCGCGGCACGACCCACTCCCAGGCGGCGTCGGCGCTGCTGACCGGCGCGCGTCCGAGGCGCACGACCGGGGCGCAGCTCGAACTGGGCATCTCGATGGACCAGGTCGCCGCCAATGCGCCCGACATCGGGCGCGAGACGCAACTGCCCTCGCTGGAGCTGTCGATCGAGGGCGGGGACACCGTCTACGGCGTGGCCACCTGCGACGGCGGCTTCAGTTGCGCCTACCTGAACAACTCGTGGGCCAACCGCACGACGCCGATGCCGCGCGAGACGAACCCGCGCATCGTCTTCGAGCGCCTGTTCGGAGACGTGGGGAACACGAGCGCCGAGGCGCGTCTGGCGAGCGTGAACCGGCAGCGGAGCATCCTCGACCGGGTGATGGACAAGGCCGCCGACCTCAAGGTGGGACTGGCGCCGTACGACGTGCAGAAGCTCGACGAGTACCTGGAGGCCGTCCGCGGCATCGAGCGGCGCATCCAGCTCGCCGAGCAGCAGGCCGACCGGGAGCTGCCGGAGGTGTCGTCCCCGGCCGGAATCCCGGTGTCCTACGAAGAGCATGTGCGGCTGATGTTCGACCTGATGGTGCTGGCCTACCAGACCGACATGACGCGCGTGATCTCGCTGATGATGGCCCGCGAGGAGAGCGGCGCGACGTATCCGCAGATCGGGGTCACCGAGCCGCACCACCCGCTCAGCCACCACCGCGACGACCCGGAGAAGATCGCGAAGCTGGCGAAGATCAACGCATATCACATGCAGTTGTTCAGCGAGTTCCTCGTGAAGCTGCAGTCGACGCCGGACGGCGACGGATCGTTGCTGGATCACAGCATGATCCTGTACGGCGGGGCGCTGCGGAACTCCAACCGGCACACGACCGAGAATCTGCCGATCCTGGTCGCCGGCGGCGGTTGCGGGGAGATCCGGGGCGGGCGCCACGTGATCTGTCCCGAGCACACGCCGCTGACCGATCTGCAGTACACCATGCTGCGGAAGCTGGGCGTCCCGTCGGAGAGCTTCGGCGGGAGCACGGACCAGATCCACGAGCTCTCGGGGCTCACGTAGGGGAATCTGCGTCGCAGAACGCGTCAGACTCGCGGCGGGGCCTCGGCCGGCGGTATCGGAGTCCGCGGGCCGGGGCCTGCCGGGTAAACGGCCGGCGGCGCGGCGGCGACCCCGGTCGTGGCGCTCCGTGCCGTTCGCAGCGGCGCGGTTCACGGACGGCGCATCCGCGCAAGGTCATGGAGCGGGGGATGGGCCGAACGCCAAGCCAGCGAGGCGTTCGGAGCGCCAGTGGCTCAAGGGGAGGGCAGCGATGCGGCTGAGCAGCAGGTGGACCACTGCCGCGGCGGCGATGGCGTGGCTCTGGGGCGCCGGTGTTGCGGCGGGAGACGACCTCCGACTGATCGAGGCAATCCAGGACCAGGACCGCGAGACCGTGCGTGCGCTGCTCGATCAGCAGGTCGACGTCAACGCCCGCGAGGGGGACGGGGCGACAGCACTGCACTGGGCGGTCGTGCGGGACGACGTGGAGGTGGTCGAAGCGCTGCTCGGCGCCGGCGCCGACGCGAACGCTGCGAACGACTACGGCGTGACGCCCCTGCTGCTGGCCTGCACCAACCGGAACGCCAGGGTGGTCGGCAGGCTCCTGGACGCCGGAGCGGACCCGAACCGGGCGACCGGGATGGGCGAGACGGCGCTGATGACGTGCGCGAAGACGGGCAGCGCCGACGCCCTGCAGACGCTGCTCGCCCGCGGTGCGAAGGTGGAAGCCCGCGAGGCGTCGCACGGGCAGACGGCGCTGATGTGGGCCGCGACCCAGGAGAACCCGGAGGCGGTGCGGGTGCTGCTGGCGCACGGTGCGGATGTGCATGCCCGTTCGGAAACGCATCTGCTGCCGATCAATCTCGGCAGCGGAAATCCCTTCGAGGACTACGTCCTGCAGCCGCAACGCGGGTCCACGCCGCTGTTGTTCGCCGCGCGGCACGGCCGCATCGACAACGCCCGGCTTCTGCTCGACGCGGGCGCGGACGTGAACGTGAAGGCTCCGAACGGCGAGTCCGCGCTGGTGCTGGCCAGCTTCAGCGACCAGGGCCGGATGGCGGCGTTTCTCCTGGAGCGCGGCGCCGATCCAACGGTTGACGACGCCGGGTACACCGCCCTGCACACGGCCGTGTCGCGGGGCGATGCCGCGTTGGTGAAGGCGCTGTGCGCGCACGGCGCGGATCCGAACGCCCGCCTCACGAACGGGAGCCGGCAGCAGCGCAACCTCAACTACTACAGCCTGTCCGCGCAGTTGGCCGGGGCGACGCCGTTCTGGCTGGCGGCCAAGTACGCGGAGGTCGGGATCATGCGCGCGCTGGCCGCCTGCGGCGCCGATCCGCTGGCGATGCCGGACAACGGGATCACCCCGCTGATGGCGGCCGCCGGCGCCGGCTGGGCGACGAGAGCGAGCAACCGCCGCGGCCAGGGCATCGGCGTCGACGCGGCCCGCCTGCTGGTGGCGGCCGGCGAGCGCCCGACATTCGAAGCCGCGAAGCTGGCCCTGGAGCTGGGCGCCGACGTGAACGCGACCGATCCGGCCGGCAACACCGCGCTGCACGCCGCGGTCCGGCTCGCGTATCCGACCGTCGTCGATCTGCTCGTGGAGCACGGGGCCAGGCTGGACGTCGCGAACGACAACGGCCGGTCGCCGCAGGACCTGCTGTGCCGCGACGCGGCCGGAAGGCTCGTTCGGGGGACCGGTCCCGGCGGCGCGTGTTCGGGCTGAGCGGCCGCCGGGATCTGATCGTGAGCGCACGACTCGGGGTCGCCGCTGCCGAGTTTGCATCAGCTCCGGGCGGGTGGTTTGCGCGCCGGAGCGGGTGCATCCGCGTCGGGCTGTCCACGCTGTTCATCCTGCTGGCCAGCGTCTGAGCGTCTGGTTGGAGCCCGGCGCCCGCAGGTGGCTGGCGACCGGCGGGCCACAGCCGGCGCAGCGGGTAGAATGGATGCCCGCGGACCGGCGCGGCGTCCCTTGACGGGGACTCGTCGGGACGGGTCACCCCGGCCGGTGACCCCGCGGGCGGCGCGCCGGCGCGGTGTCCGGCGCGTGCGAACGAGGGTGCCGTTCATGATGAAGAAGCGCATGGGTTCTCTGTTGTCGGCAGCAATCCTGCCCGTGGCGCTCGCGGCGACCGCCGGGGGCGTCCGCGCCGAACAGGCGCTGTCCTCCGAGGCGCTGTCGGCGGCGGCTCCCGCCGCAGAGGCCGCCGGCGCGCCGGAGCGCGCGCTGCTCGACCGCTACTGCGTCGCCTGCCACAACGCGCGCCTGCAGACGGCGGGCCTGGAGCTCGACACCGCCGACGTCACCGACGTGGCGGCCGATCCCGCCCTGTGGGAGAAGGTGGTCCGCAAGCTGCGCGCCGGGGCGATGCCGCCGGCTCCGCGTCCGCGCCCGGACGAGGCGACCTATGCGCGGTTCATCGGGCGGCTCGAGACGGCGCTGGACGCGGCGGCCGCCGCCGACCCGAATCCCGGGCGCACCGAGGCGTTCCACCGGCTCAACCGCGCGGAGTACCGCAACGTCATCCGCGACCTGCTGGCCCTCGATGTGGACGTGGCCGAGCTGCTGCCGGCCGATGACGGCAGCTACGGCTTCGACAACATCGCCGGCGTACTCGGCGTCTCGCCCACGCTGCTCGAACGCTACCTCACGGCCGCGAAGAAGGTGAGCCGGCTGGCGGTGGGCAGTCCCGATCTGCCGCCGACCGCGATGACCTTCCGCCGCCCGGCCGACGACGCGCAGGATGTCCGTCTCGACGGGCTGCCCTTCGGCACGCGCGGCGGGATGGCCATCCCCTACAACTTCCCGGCGGATGCCGTGTACCGCATCCGCCTGCGGCTCGGCCGCGACACCGCCGACAACATGGCGCTGTTCACCGACCGCCACGAGCTCGACGTGAGCCTCGACGGGGAGCGCCTGCGGACCTTCACGGTGGGCGGTCCGGCCCCGCCGGGCGCGGAGGACCGCACCAGCGCCGCCTACCGCGAGTGGCGCGCGGCGGCGCGCCGCGTCGACGACGACTGGGAGATCCGCACGCCGGTGCGGGCCGGGCCCCACACCCTGCGGGTGGCGTTCCGCAAGAAGACGTCGGCCTATCCCGAGACGCTGCGCCAGCCCTACCTGCGGCCCTACACCAACACCACCGGCGGAGACACGCGCTACCAGCCGTACCTGGAGAGCGTCGTCATCACCGGGCCGTACGAGGCGAGCGGCGCCCCGCCGGCCGTGGAGACCCCGAGCCGCGCGCGCATCTTCACCTGCCGGCCGGCGGCCGGAGACGTCGCCGGGGCGCGGGCGTGCGCCGGCGAGATACTGACGTCGCTCGCCCGGCGCGCCTACCGGCGCCCGGTCGCCGACCGCGACCTCAACGTGCTCCTCGACTTCTACGACGCGGGGAGCGGCGACGGAGGCTTCGAGGCGGGCGTCGAGCTGGCCGTGCGGCGCCTGCTCGTGAGTCCGGAGTTCCTGTTCCGCGTGGTGCGCGACCCGTCGGACGCCGCATCCGGCTCCAACTACCGCCTGACCGACCTGGAGCTGGCGTCGCGGCTCTCCTTCTTCCTGTGGAGCAGTATTCCCGACGACGAGCTGCTCGATGCCGCGGCCGCCGGCCGGCTGCGCGAGCCCGACGTGCTCGAGGCGCAGGTCCGGCGCATGCTCGCCGACGGGCGCGCGTCGGCTCTGGTCGAGAACTTCGCCGGCCAGTGGCTCTACCTGCGCAACATCCCGGCGCTCGTGCCGGACGAGAACCGCTTCCCCGATTTCGGCGAGGGGCTGCGGCGCGCGATGCAGCGCGAGACCGAGCTCTTCTTCGAGAGCGTGATGCGCGAGGACCGCCGCGTCCTCGATCTGCTGACCGCCGACTACACCTTCGTCAACGAGCGGCTGGCGCGGCACTACGACATCCCCGGCGTCTACGGCAGCCACTTCCGCCGCGTCACGCTGCCGGACGCGAGCCGCCGCGGGCTGCTGGGCCACGGCAGCATCCTGGCCGCCACCGCGTATCCGACGCGCACCTCGCCGGTCCTGCGCGGCAAGTGGGTGCTGGAGAACCTGCTCGGCACGCCGCCGCCGCTGCCCCCGCCCGATGTGCCGTCGCTCGAGGAGACGACCGACGAGGGCCGCCCGCTCTCGATGCGCGAGGCGATGGAACAGCACCGCGCCAACCCGGTCTGTTCGAGCTGCCACCGCCTGATGGATCCGCCCGGCTTCGCGCTGGAGCAGTTCGACGCGGTCGGCAGGTACCGGACCCGCAACGAGGCCGACGCACCGATCGACGCGTCCGGTATCCTTCCCGACGGCACGGTGTTCGCGGGGGCGTCCGGCCTGCGCGACGCGCTGCTGAAGCGGCCCGATCTGTTCGTGACCACGCTGACCGAGAAGCTGTTGACCTACGCCCTCGGGCGGGGCGTCGAGCACTACGACGCGCCCGCCATCCGCGCCATCGTCCGCGACGCCGAACGGGACGGCTCCCGGTTCTCGTCGATCGTCCTGGGCATCGTCGAGAGTCTGCCCTTCCAGATGAGGAGATCCGCATCATGATCATCACGAAGATGGCGCTGCCGCGCCGCACATTCCTCCGCGGGCTCGGCGCCACCGTGGCGCTGCCCCTGCTCGACGCGATGGCGCCGGCGCTCACGGCGCTCTCGAAGACGGCCGCAGCGCCGGTCAAGCGCCTCGGCTTCATCTACCTGCCCAACGGGGCGGTGATGCAGACGTGGACGCCGAAGGGCACGGGGAACGACCTGAAGCTGTCGCCCACGCTGCGTCCGCTGGCGCCGTTCCACGATCAGACCCTGGTCTACACGCGCCTGGCCCACGGACAGGCCGAGCCGCTCGGCGACGGCAACGGCGAGCACTCGCGGGCCAGCTCGGTCTGGCTGAACGGCGTGCATCCGAAGCACACCGAGGGGGCCGACGTGCGGGCGGGGGTGACCGCCGACCAGGTGGCCGCGGCCAGTATCGGCGCCGACACGCCGCTGCCGTCGCTGGAGCTGGCCATCGACCTCGACTTCCTCGTGGGCAACTGCGAGAACGGCTACTCCTGCGTCTACATGAACACGGTGGCGTGGCGGACCCCGACGACGCCGCTGCCGATGGAGAACAATCCGCGCGTCGTCTTCGAGCGGCTCTTCGGCGACGGCGGGACGCGCGACGAGCGGCTGGCGGAGCTGCGCAAGGACCGCAGCATCCTGGACTCGGTGACCGACGACCTCGCGCACCTGGAGCGCGACCTCGGGGCCGCCGATCGCCGCCGGCTCGACCAGTATCTGGACGCGGTGCGCGCCGTGGAGCGGCGGATCCGGTTGTCGGAGGCGCAGGGGGCCGACGCCGCCCTGCCGGACGACCTCGACCGACCGGCCGGCATCCCGGACTCCTACGAGGACCACGTCAGGCTGATGTACGACCTGATCGCGCTCGCGTTCCAGGCCGACATCACGCGCGTCTTCACGTTCATGGTGGGCCGCGAGCTCGGCGGCCGACCCTACCCGCAGATCGGCGTGCCGGACCCGCACCACGGGCTCTCGCACCACCGCAACGATCCGGAGAAGCTCGCCAAGCTGTCGACGATCAACCGGCACCACGTGGCGCTCTTCACCCACCTGCTCGGACGCCTGCAGGACGCGCCGGACGGCGACGGCACGCTGCTCGACCGCTCGATGGTGCTTTACGGCGCCGGCCTCGGCGACAGCAACGACCACCTGCACTACGACCTGCCGGTGCTGACGGTGGGCGGGAAGGCGGCCGGGATGCGCGGCGGACGGCATCTGCGCTACCCGAAGGACACGCCGATGACCAACCTGCTCGTCAGCATGCTCTACAAGGCGGGCGTGCCGGCCGAGAAGCTCGGCGACAGCACCGGCCGGCTGACGGCGCTGACGGACGTGTAGCAGTGAGCGGTACCGCCGGCTGCCGTCGGGCGGGGCGGTCGGCGGTGTCCGAGAGGGTGTCCTATCGCGCGCGGCGCGCGCCACAGTCGAGGCGGTCATGACGAGTGCAGCAGTACGGCGCAGTATGCGCGTGGCGATCACGGTTGCAGCGGTGTGCGTCCAGGTTGCGGGCGTTTCGGCGGCGGAGGACCTGCCGCTCATCGACGCCGCACGGGCGGGCGACACCGAACGCGCCCGGGCGCTGATCGCGGACGGCGTCGACGTCAACACGACCGACGGGGACGGCACGACGGCGCTGCACTGGGCTGCCCTGAACGACGATGTCGAGACGGCGCGAGCGCTGATCGAAGCCGGCGCCCGTGTCGGGGCGGCCAACCGCTTCGACGCGACGCCGCTGGCCCTGGCCGCCGAGAACGGCAGCGCCGCCTTCATCGAGGTGCTGCTGGATGCAGGTGCGGACCCCGATGCGGCGACCCCGGAGGGCGAGACCGCCCTGATGACCGTATCCCGGACCGGTCGCGCCGACGCCGTGCAACTTCTGCTCGACCGCGGCGCCGACCCGAACCGGGCGGAAGGCTGGCGCGGGCAGACCGCGCTGATGTGGGCGTCGGCCGAGAACAACCTGGCCGCGGCCGAGGCGCTGCTCGCCGGCGGGGCCAACGTTCACGAGCGGTCCACCGGCGGCTTCAGCCCGCTGATGTTCGCGGTGCGGGCCGGCCACCGCGACATGACGCGACTGCTCGTCGAGGCTGGCGCGAGCCCGGAGGAGACGCTGTTCGACGGCACCAGCGCGCTCGTCCTGGCTACCAAGAACGGCCACTACGAGCTGGGCGCCTACCTGCTGGACGCCGGCGCCGATCCGAACGCCGATGATCAGGGCTGGACCGCGCTCCACGAGATCAAGTGGACCCGCCGGCCCAACCTCGGCTTCAACAACCCGCCGCCCATCGTCAGCGGGTCACTGTCCGACCTGGAGTTCATCCGCAGGCTGGCCGCGCACGGCGCCGACCTGAACGCGCGGATGACGAAGGAGCCGCAGAACCGCTACCGCAACGTGCTCAACCGCATCGGCTCGACGCCCTTCCTGCTGGCCGCCAAGGCCGCCGACGTCGAGATGATGCGCCTGCTCGTCGAGCTGGGCGCCGACCCGCTGCTGCCCAACGAGGACGGGACCACGCCGCTCATGGTCGCGGCCGGGGTCGGCATCTGGGCGGTGGGGGAGAGTCCCGGAACCAACGCCGAGGCGCTTGCGGCCGTGCATTACGCGCTCGAACTCGGCGGCGACGTCACGACCATCGACGACAACGGCGACACCGCCCTGCACGGCGCCATCATCCGCGGCTCGGAGCCGCTGGTCCGCTTCCTCCTCGACCACGGCGCCGACATCGAGGCGACCAACGAGAAGGGCTGGACCCCGTACCGCATCGCCAAGGGCGTCTTCTACTCCAACACCGGCAAGCGCTGGCCGGAGATGGAGACGCTGCTGCTGGAGCTGGGCGCCGATCCGTCCACCGCCACCGGCGCGGACAACACCATCTCCGACTGGTCGATCGAGGATTCCGGATTGCCGTCCGGTCGCTGATCGTCGGCTGACGGGCAGCGATCCGTCGCACCGACGTGCTCAGTCGTGACGCTGCCGCGCGATGGATTCGAACGCCGGCAACAGGTCGCTCTGATCCGGAGCCTCCGCGAGATCAATACGTCGCCAGGAAGGTCCCGTCCGGCTCGGCGACAATCGCCGGAAGACTGCCGTCCGGAATCGCCGGCCCGGTTCCCGGCTCACCCAGCGGCGTCCCGTCAGCGCCGAACAGTTGCCACTCGAACGTCCCGCCGGACTGCCAGCCGAAGCCGTCGCCCCACGCGAGCAGGCTCTCGCCGCGGTGGTTGACCGCCACGGCGGGGTTCTTGCGCCGCGCGGTGGCCGCTCCGGCCGGCGACGACGCCGGCCGGAGCTTCCCGGTGGGGCTGACGAACACCTGACCGGCCGTTTCCCACGCCACGGCCATTCCTCCCGGTCCGCGGGCGAGGGTCGTGGTGGAGATCGGACAGGCGTTGATCTCCCACATGTCGATCAGCTCGTCCGTGAACGTCGCGCCGCCGTCACGCGAGGTCAACAGGCGCTGGCCGCGGCGGACGTTCCCTCCGGCGCCGCGGTAGGACACGTACACCATTCCCTGCTCGTCCGTCATCGCCTGCAGGCCGCAGCAGTCGCAGGCGCCTTCCTTCTCGCCGCTCACGGACCGGGCGGCGGAAAAGGTCTGGCCGTCGTCGCGTGAGACGGTCATGAAGACGGAGCGCTCGGCGTCCGGCGGCTCGCCGGTGTGCCAGAAGACATACAGGTTGCCCTCCCGATCGGCGGCGATGGAGGGCCCCGCTTCGACGCCTTCGCCCGAGGCGATGGCGAACTGCGGCTCGAACCCGTTTCCGGCCTCGTCGGTCCGCGTATAGAGGAACTCGGTGCGGCCGAGCTTGAACCAGACCACGTGCAGGCGGCCGTCCTTGCCGAGTGCGATCTGTCCGCCGTCTATCGGACCGATCCCGACCACCGTGCCCGACTCGGAGTTGACGTAGCGCGGCTCCGTCCAGTCGGATGCGCCGGGCGCTCGGCTGACGTACAGCAGATCGCCGGCGCGCGGCTCGCCCTGGAAGTAGACGACGTGCACCGTCCCATGGTCATCGACCACCGCCCGCGGCAGGCGGCCGCCCTCCGGAAGGCGCAACAGCGTGATGGCCTCGCTCAGTTCCACGGGTCCGCCCCCGCAGGAAAACAGCGGGAGGAGGCTCGCGCAGGCGAGAGCAACGGCGCGAAAGTTCATGAACGCAAGGGTATCAGACGATAAACATGGACAAAAGCCGTATAATGCTTTGAGTTTGTGCCTTGGTGGCGGTGCGCCGATGCGGATGGATCCTCAATCAACGGCAGGTGTCATGAGAGGCTTTGTCACGCTCGCCGGCCTCGCGCTGGTCGTCTCCACTTTCCAGCCCCCCATCCCGATCATTCGAGCGCAGGCGCCGGGAGTGGTCGCGTCCACGGCGACGGAATCACCTCCGTCGCAGGCGGTCACGCCGGCGCCGGCACTGCCCGGTGCGGTCGCGCCCGCCCCGGCGGAGCCGAGCCAGCCCGGCGCGGTCGTGCCGGCGCCGGCAGAGTCGATTCCGCCGGAAGGGCGCATCCCGTCCGGGGACGCCGCATTTCGCGAGTATTCGCGCGCCCGCCTGGCCGAGGACATCGAGGTACTGGACGCGCTCCGGCCGTCCTATCCCTTCTGGAAGCACATCTTCACGATTCCGGACGGCCACATCGCCTTCGGGAGCAGAACCGACGGACGACTGCTGGTGACCTTCCCCGCCGGCGGCGACTGGCGGCGCAACGGCGAGTGGGCAGAGGCGTCGCTGTCCGACTCGCTGTCCGGCCGCGGCCTCCCGCGGCGGCTGTCGGCTCGGCGGCAAGCCGTCGAGCAGGCGCTGGAGCGGCTGGTCGGGCCGGTCCTGCACAACGCCACGCGAGGCCGCTTCGTGGCGCCCCACGCCGCGCGCTACGGCGCGTTCCTGAGCGACTGGAGCGCCATCTACGAACGCTTCGGGGTGCCGGCCGAGATCGGTCTGGCGCAGGCGATGGTCGAGTCCGGGTTCAACGGCCGCGCCCGCTCCTCCGCGCGCGCGCTCGGCTTCTGCCAGTGGCTGCCCCGCAACTGGAACTACCTGAAGCGGCGCTCCCCGCACGTGATCGAGGGCTACAACCAGACCACCCAGGCGTCGTACTGCGCAGCCTATCTGAGCGTGCTGGCGACGATGTACGGCAGCTTCATCCCGGCGCTGTCCGAGCATCACGCCGGCGGCGCCAACGTCCTGCGGACCGTCGTGAACGGAGAACGGCTCGGCGCAGTGGGCACGCGCGAGCAGTACCTGCGAGGGTCCGATTTCGTCCGCAGGCTGCGCGAGATATCGATCAGCCGCTACCGGGCGCTGTTCCGCAGCTACGGTCCGCGGTCGGCCCTGTATGCCGAAATGATCTTCGGCAATACGGTGAACATACGGCGTTATCTCCAGGACATGCCGCAGTCCAAGGTCTTCGCCATGCGCGTGCCGCGCAGCACGCCGATCTCGCGGGTGATGCAGCGGACCGGCCTCTCGCGCGACGAGGTGCGGCGCTACAATCCGGCCCTGGTGCGGCAGGTCCCGGCGCGCGCCAACCTGTACCTGCCCGAGTACATCGAGGACTTCGGGCCGGACGTCTCGTTCTGGCATCGCCCCCCGAGTCCCGAGTATGCCGCCGTCCTCAACGAGTTCATCCGGCTCGACGCGAGCATCGAAGAATGGCACACGGCTTCGTTCCGAGGGAGGCTGGAGGATTTCCGCCGCCGGTTCTCCGATACCGGCACGGAGGAGGGCGCGGTGATGGCGACCGTTCTCGCATTCGCGATCCAGGACCTGCGCACCAGCGGGCGAGCAGCCATATTCCGGGAATTCCGTGACAGCCGTCGGGTGCGGCAGTTGTTCGACCGCGGCCGACGCGAGCTGGCCGGCCTGGCCGCGCAGTAGCTGTTCGACCGCGACGGTCCGTGCGAGACCGGCCGGCCTGGCCACGCACCAGCGGTGGCGGGGTAGACAGCCAGGCGTGGAGGCCTTGTCGCGGCCGGGCGGCGGGCTGGCGGTGCTGTCGCTGGCGCTTACCCGCCGTTTCCTTCGTCCATGTCGTCCATCCAGTGCTCGCGCATCTGGTAGAGCGCGAAGGACGCGGTCCAGGCGATGAGCACCAGCCCGGTCACCGCCTCGATCACGACGAGGAACCGACCACCGCTCACGGGGACGATGTCGCCGAAGCCGAGCGACGTGTAGACCGAGCCCGAGAAGTAGACGATTTCACCCAGCCCCGGCGAGGGTATGGAGAGTTCGACGGCCCCGGCGCGGATGAGGATCAGCCACCCCACCCCGAAGACGACCACCTCGATGACGTGCGCCGCGAGCGCGCGCGCCACCGCCAGGGCCACGCCGGCGCGCGCCGATCCGGACAGGGCCCGGACGATGTGCGACGACAGCACCAGCAGCTCGTAGTGGAGCCCGACCGAGAGCAGCGGCAGGACGACGGCGGCGAGGACGAGCATGTAAGCGGGCGCTCCTGGCGACAATCGCCCCAGAACACTAACGCAACCAACGCATTCCGCGCGAAATGGTGGTCCGTGGCGGCTATGATGGACGGTGCCATGCGCCTCACTACCCTCGTCGTCATCCTCTGCAGTCTGTGGCTCACCGTCTGCGCTGCCCGCACCCAGTCGGATCCGGCGGTGATGGCCGCGGTTGAAGCCGAGCGCGCGCCGCTGATCGAGACCATGCGCCAGCTCGTGGGCATCGAGTCCGGCAGCCGCGATCCGCAGGGACTCCGCGAGATCGCGGCCGTGATCGCGGCGCGGCTGCGTGACCTCGGCGGGGAAGTCGAGCTGGTATCGCACGACGATCCCTATGTGATGGTCGACACGCCTGCCGCGATCGGTCAAAGCGTGGTGGCCCGCTTCCGCGGGCAGGGCCGCGGTCGCATCCTGTTGCTGGCCCACATGGACACGGTCTACCTGCGCGGGCAGCTCGCGGACCAACCGTTCCGGATCAGCGACGGGCGCGCGTACGGGCTCGGCATCGCCGACGACAAGCACGGCATCGCAATCATCCTGCACGCGCTGGCCACGCTGCGCGCCCTGGACTTCGACGACTACGAGCAGATCACCGTGCTGATCAACGCCGACGAGGAGGTGAGCTCGGCCGGGTCGCGCGGACTCATCACGGCACTCGGAGCGGAGCACGACGCGGTCTTCTCCTGCGAGGGAGGCGGGGCGAGCGACCGGCTGGCTTTGACCACGGCGGGCATTGGCGCGGTGCTGCTGGAGGTGACCGGCCGCGCGTCGCACGCCGGGAGTGCTCCCGAACGGGGACGGAACGCGCTGTACGAGCTGGCCCACCAGGTGCTGCAGATGCGGGATCTCAGCGACGAGGCGGCCGGGACCAAGCTCAACTGGACCATCGCGAGCGCAGGGGCGACCCGCAACGTCATTCCGGCCGAGGCGCGCGCCACCGCCGATTTCCGGGTGCTCCGGGTGGCTGCCTACGACGAGGTGGAACGGCAGGTCCGCGAGCGGATCCGCAACCAGCTCATCCCCGGCACGACCGTGTCCGTGTCGTTCGAACGGCGCCGGCCGCCTCTGGAGGCAACCGTCGCGTCCCGCGCCCTGGCGGCGCACGCGCAGGAGGTGTACGCGGAGATCGGACGCCAGCTTGGCGTGACCGATCAGGCAGCCGGAGGCGGAACGGACGCGGCGTTCGCGGCGCTCGAGACCGATGCCCCCGTCATCGAGGGCTTCGGCCTGATCGGCTTCGGCGCGCACTCCGACGCCCGCGAGTACGTCGAGCTGGACTCGATCGTCCCGCGGCTCTACCTCCTGACGCGGATGATCATGGACATCGCCACGGGCGCGGCGCCGCTGCGATGAGCTGATCGGACGCGTGGGGTGGGCGGCGAGTTGCGTACTCAGCAAGGGAGCGGACCGCTCATCCCGGCCCGCTCCCTGCAATGAACTACGGGGCCGCGGCGGGGAGTCCGCGCCATGGACGGCGCAGACTCCGGTCGGGGTCCCTGGCTGGCGCGGCGTCAACCGCCGCGCCAGCGGGCGGTCTGGCCTATTGCGGCAGCCGCAGCGCGGCGAGCGAGCCCGGCATGGTCCCGCCCCGGCCGACCTGCACGATGATGTACTGCTGTCCGTCGTGCAGGTAGGTCATCATGCCGTACTGGCCCGGCGCGGGCAGATCGACCGAGCCCAGCTTCTCGCCCGTGCGCTTGTCATGCGCGTTGAGCACCGCCGGCCCGTTCGCGCCTTCGGTGGCCAGCAGCAGGCTGCCCGTGGTCATGAGGATGGCGCGCGCGCGCTCGGCCCCGACGCCCGACAGATCGACGCCCTGCAGCGCCGGGTGGCGCTGCATCTGCGCCGACGGCTCGCCGACCGGCACCGCGAAGACGTGTTCGCCGGTGTTCATGTCGATGGCCGTGATCTTGCTGAACGGCGGCTTGTACATCGGCAGGCCCTGCGGTCCGGCCCAGCCGACGCCCCCGCCCTGGACCCAGTCGGAGATCGTCGTGCCGGTGGTCGTGCAGCGGCCCGAATCCGAGGTGCAGCCGTGGATTTCGGCGTCGGTGTTCGTGCCGGGCTGCACCGTGCGGCCCGAACAGCCCTGCCCGTTGGCCTGGTACAGGTAGCCGGTCTCCGGATCGAGCGTCGCCGGGTGGGTGATGTTCACCCCGCCCGCGCCGCAGGCGATCCAGCCCTGCACCGACTCGGTGTGGTTGTTCGGCAGCGGCGGGATGTAGGGGCCGCCGATCCGGAAGCGGCCCATGATCTCGATCGCTTCCTGCCTGAGCTCCGGCGTCAGGTCGATGACGTCGTCATCGGTCAGGCCGAGCGGATTGAGCGGGGCCGGCCGGGTCGGGAACGGCTGCGTCGGCGCGAGCTGCTCGCCGGGCACGATGGACGCCGGGACCTCGCGCTCCTCGATGGGCCAGACCGGCTCGCCGGTCTCGCGGTTGAAGGCGAAGGTCATGCCCTGCTTCGTGGTCTGGATGGCCATCGGCACCTGCTCGCCGTCGACCGTGACATCGACGAGGATCGGCACGTTGGGCAGGTCGTAGTTCCAGATCGGGTGGTGAACCGTCTGGAAGTGCCAGACCCGGTCGCCGGTCTCGACATCGATGGCGATGGTGCTGGTGCCGAACAGGTTGTTCCCCGGTCTGAACCCGCCGTAGTAGTCGATGGTCGGCGCGTTGGTCGGGATGTAGACGATGCCGCGCTCGTGATCGGCCGACATCGGCGCCCACGACGAGACGTCGCCGGTCCACTGCCAGGCGTCGTTCTGCCACGTGTCGAAGCCGAACTCGCTCTCGGACTGCGGGATGACGTTGAACTTCCACTTGTGCTCGCCGGTCCGCGCGTCGTAGGCCAGGATGTCGCCCGGCACGTTCTCGATGCGCGACTGCGCGTAGCCCTGCTCGTGCGAGTTGCCCACCACGACCGTTCCATTGACGACGATCGGCGGCGACGAGTTGGTGATGTAGCCGACATCCATCGGGATGCCCTCGTAGGGGTCGTACTCGTGGCCGAGGTCGGCGAGCAGGTCGACGACGCCGGTGTCGGGGAAGCCCTCGATCGGCACCGGCCGGCCGAAGCCCTCCAGATGCTCGCCGGTCTTGGCGTCGAGCGCGTGCAGGAAGAAGGCCGGCGTGATGATGTAGATCACCCCGCGGCCGTCGATCTCCGTGTAGCCGACGCCCTTGCCGTAGCTGGCGCGCATCGACTCTTCCCAGCGCCGGGTGTTCGGCTCGCGGTAGGTCCAGAGCGTCTCGCCGGTGGCCGGATCGATGGCCGCGACGGTGCGCCGGTAGCCGGCGACGGTGTAGAGGATGCCGTCGATGTAGCTCGGCGTCGAGCGCGACAGGTACAGCGGATGCGGACCGAAGTTGTCGCCCCGCCAGACCCACGCCACTTCGAGATCCTCGAAGTTGTCGGCGTCGATCTGGTCGAGCGGCGAGTAGCGGGTTCCCCAGGCATCGCCGCTCTGGTAGCGCCATTCGCCGTAGGGGTTGCCGCGCGCCGGCTCCGGCTCCTGGGCGGTGACGGGGGTCAGCACGGCCACCCCGGCAACCAGCGCCAGCAGCAGGCCGAGCGAGCCGGCCCTGCGCCAGCCCGATGTGCGGTTCCTTCTCATCTTCTCGTTCCTCCAGAGTGGGGAGATGCCGCGCCACGGGGCGCCTGAGCGCCCATCGCCTGAATTGGACAGTCTATCCGCAGTCCGCGCGTCTGGCTACCATCTCCGCGGCGGCGGTCGAGCGCCGGGAACGCCGTCCGGAGCTTCGGCTCCGGTAGAATGAACACCGTGAGTGTCGTCTATCGCGACGAGCGGGGCGTCGAGTACGTCTCGGTTCCGCTGCCGACGCACGAGGTGACCGAGGCGGTGCCGATCGACGCGCACCGCCTGCGCCGCCGCACGCCGCCGCAGGGCGAGGTTCCGTTCTATGCCGGCGCGGACGGCGCGGAGCTGGCTGCACAGCCGCGCGGGCACCGCAGACACTGGAGCGACGAGCAGTGGGTCGCGTTCAAGGAGTTCCAGACCCTGGAGTCCGAGCTGGCGCGCGAGGATCAACCGGTTGCCGCGGCCGTGGTCGTCAAGATGAGCCAGTCGTCCGTGCCGTAGAAGCGCGGCAGCCTCCTGGCCAGGGGTCCGTTGGGCGGAGAGCGGAGCCGCAGGGCGGCGATCCCGGTCGAGGCGCCTACCGGCAGTCCTGCGCGCGGCGGTGAGACGCAAGGCGGGAGGATCCGATCGTGGATTTCGTCGTCTGGGGCCACGACCCGTGGCAGCGGCCGATTCTGCAGCACCTCAACTGGGATCCGCTGTGGGTCTCCATCTTCTGCGGCATCATGTTCGTGCTGGCGCACGCCGCCTACACCATGCTCTCGTCCGGGCGGAAGCGTACCGCGGCCGAGACCGACGCCGTCGAGGCCGCCAACCCGGACGTGCCGCCGCGCATCCTGCGCCACTCGCTGGCGGCGCGGCTCTTCCACTGGATCATGTCGGTCACGATGTTCGTGCTGCTGGTGACCGCCTTCTTCCCGATCATCGGGATCGGGTTCGACTGGGTGCCCTGGCACTACTGGTCCGGCATGATCTTCACCGTCGTCATCGCCTGGCACATCGTCCACACGACCGTCTGGCTCGACTTCTGGTCGATCTGGGCCGGCCCGAAGGACATCCCCGAGTTCAGGGCGCTGATGCTGCGCGAGACCGGCCGCATCGCCAGGGCGCCGCAGCCCGCCAAGTACCCGTTGGGCAACCAGCTCTACCACTGGATCCTGACCATCGTCGGGCTGCTGGTCATCATCACCGGCATGCTGATGATGTTCCGCATCGACACGCCGTTCTTCGCCCACAACCAGTACCTGATCAGCGAGCTGGCCTGGGGCTGGGTCTACGTGCTCCACGGGCTGGTCGGCGTCTCGCTGGTGGGTCTGGTGGCGGCGCACATCTACTTCGCCCTGCGGCCCGACCACTGGTGGCTGACCAAGGCGATGATCTTCGGCTGGATCACCCGCCGGCAGTACCTGCAGCACCACGAACCGGCCCGCTGGCGCGTGACGCGGGACGAGCCCTGGTAGAGCCGGGCCGCCGGGCCGCGCGCGCGGCCCGGCGCGGTTCAGGAGCGGCCGGCCGCGTCGTGGTCCCGTCCGGCGCGCCGCCCCCGACCGAGCACGCGAGTCCAGACGAACAGCGAGGCCGCGGTGACGATCATCTGCAGGGCCGTGGCGATGGCGTCGACGGTGACGCTCCAGCGGCTGACGGCGGGCAGCAGCGGGACGGCCGCGACCGCGCCGACCACCAGTGCAAGCTGCACGCCGCCGGTCAGCGGCAGAGGGTTGTTCAGCGACGGCGGGGCCCCGAGACCGACCAGCGCCCCGGCGAAAACGGCGGCGTCGGTCAGGCTCTCGGCGCGGAAGAGGATCCAGCCGGCGGTCACGACAAGCAGCACGTAGGCGTGGCGCAGCGGCGCCGGCAGGCGGTCGAGCAGGACGCCCCACCGCGTTCTCTCCAGCGCGACCGCCGCGCCGTGCCAGACGCCCCAGAGCAGCAGCGGCCAGCCGCCGCCGTGCCAGACGGCTATCAACAGGAACAACAGAAACAGCGAGAGGACCGCCTGCGCCTCGCGGCCCGCCGTTCCGCCGCGAGCGGGCTGCAGCGGAAGCCGGAGGTAGGCGTCGAACCAGGTCGTCAGCGTCATGCTCCAGCGCCGCCAGAACCCGTGCAGGCTGTCCGCCGCGTACGGCCACTGGAAATGCTCGGGCAGCCGGAACCCGAGCATGCGGCCCATCCCGAGGGCCATGTCGGCGTAGCCGGAGAGCGCGAAGTGGATCTGCAGCGAGAAGCAGGCGAGGCCCAGCCAGGCGTGGGCCGCGTCGAGCGTGTCCGCGGACATCGAAAAGGCCAGCGCGGCGGGCGGCGCCAGTGTGTTCGCGATGAGCCCTGCTTTCGCGAGTCCGATGGTGAAGCGCCGCACGCCGTAGGCGAACGCGGCCATCCCGACCTGCCGGGCGGCCAGATGCCCGCTCACGTCGCGGAAGCGGACCACCGGGCCGGCGACGAGGAACGGGAACAGGAGCAGGTAGGCCAGCGCGTGCGCCGGGTTGCGCGGAGGCGCGGCCTCGCCCCCGTGGATGTCGGCGGCGTACGACACGGCGTGGCAGACGAAGACCGTCAGACCCAGCGGCGCGAGCAGGCCGGGGACCGGGAACGACCAGAACGTGGCGAGCTCCGGCGAGGCTTCCCCGGCGAGCGGGTTCGCGTACCGGAGGTACCCGAACAGGAAGAGGCTGCCGGTGACCGCGAGCGCGAAGCAGATCTCCGGCCGGGCGCTGATCCGGCCGGGCGCCGCGGTGCGCGGTGCGCGGTGCGCGCCGGCGATGCCGAGGCCGAGGAGGTACAGCACCGCGGCGGCGGCGGCGAGGACGCCCGCGAGACGGCCGGCCCCCGCCCCGATGAAGGCGAGTCCGGCCGCGCCGAGGATCCAGTTGGCGACGTGGAACCGCAGCCGGCCCTCGGCGGCGGCGCGGCCCGACGTCAGGCGTGCGACGAGGAAGCAGAGGCCGAGAACGGCGGGCAGGAAGACGAAGAGGAAGCGCCAGTCGGTGAAGGACACGCGACCGAGATACTACCTGCCGGACGCGCCGGCGGTTCGCCGGGGCCCGCGCTCGCACCGCGAGAAGCCTCGTCACGGATCCGACGGGAGCGCCGATCGCGGTCCGGGCCGGCCCCTGCGGTCGCGGTCGCGGTCGCCGCCCCGCCGCCGGCGCTCCTCGCGCATGCGGACGATCTCGGCGTCGAAGCGCTCCATCTGCGCCGCGGTGAGGATGTCCGCGATGGCGGCGCGCAGCGTCTCCTGTTCGGCCGCGAAGCGCGCCCGCAGTTGGCGGCGCATCTCGCGGTCGAGGCTGCGGAACCGTTCGCGGCGCGCGTCGAACAGCGCCGACAACCGTTCGCGCTGGTCGTCGCTCAGGTCGAGCCGCGGTGCGATCCGCTCGATGACGCGCCCGCTCAGCGGCGGCACCGGCGGGCCGCCGCGGCCGGGTCCGAGGCCGGAGCGCGAGCCGAACCCGAGCCACGGGGCGGCGACGATCCCGGCCCCGAGCCCGGCCAGGAACACGACGACCACGAACAGGCCGACCCACACGCGCACGCATGTCGCCCGTCATCGCGTCGCCTCGTCCGTTTCCGGGAGGGCGCTCACCAGCCCGTCCGCCAGCAGGACATCGATCAACAGGTCGTCGGTCGTCCCGTCGGCGTCCCGCCAGAGATTCGTCACCGTGTCGGTCTCCGCCGGGTTCCCGACCTCGCCGTCCGCCGTCCCGTCGGCCATCCACGCGGTGACCACATCGGCGTAGTCGGCCGCACGGGCTCCGGCGGCCCCGGCGGACGGACCGGGTGCGAGCGCGGCCCCGACGAACAACGCGCCGGCCAGCGGCGCGAGGCGCAGCGTCCAGGCGCGCTAGTCCAGAATGTCGAGCCACCCGGCCACGGGGACGGCCGGCCGATTCGGCAGACCGGCCATGACGCGCGTGGCGAAGCCGACCGGCACCGGCAGGGGCGGCCGCGCCGCGAGCAGATCCCGCACGGCGCGCTGTGCATCAAGCGCGCACCGGCAGTCGCCGCAGGCGTCGAGATGCGCGTCGAGGTCGGCCCGCCGCGCGGCGTCGAGCGTCCCGTCGGCGGCGCGCGCGAGCAACGGTTCCGCCTGTTGGCAGGTCATCGATTTCTCCTTCTCGGATCGCGCTCATGACGGCGGTGGCGAAGCACCTCGTTTCGCCTGTCGACGGTCATCGATACCTCCACGCGATCAGCCCCTCGGCAGTCGCGCCGCCACGAGCGGGCGGAGCTGCGCACGCAGATGGCGCCGGGCGCGGAAGATCCGTGACTCCACCGTGCCCATGGGCGCCCCGGTCACGGCGGCGATCTCCTTGTAGTCGAGCCCCTGCACGTCACGCAGGACCAGTGTGAGCCGCAGTTCGTCGGGGAGCTCGGCCAGGGCGCGGTCGATAGCCTCCCGCGTGACGAGCGTCGCCTCGGGATCGGGCGTCGCCGACGGCACGTCACCCGCCTGCAGCACTTCGTTCTCGTCGTCCAGGCTGCGATCCACCACCCTCGACCGCCGGCCGCGCTGGTCGAGATGCGTCCGCGCAACATTGGTGGCGATGCGGTAGAGCCACGTCCTGAAGGAGCTGTCCCCTCGAAACCGGCCGAGTGCGCGCCAGGCACGGACGAACGTCTCCTGGGCGATGTCCTCGGCGGCGCCGGCGTCATGCGCCAGCGCCGACGCGTAGTTGACGATTCTCGCCTGGTACCGCAGCACCAGCGTCTCGAAGGCGCCGGTTTCGCCGGCCCTGGCGTCCTCGACTGCAGCGAGATCGGGATCCGACACCACACCCGGACTCGTGTCGGCCGGGCCGGGTCGTTCGATGGCTGCGATACTGGCCCCCACTGCGGCGCCCTCTGGATTCACCCACTGTTCCGGCGGCGATGCCGGCTCCTGTTTCGTCAGTGCCAGCATCCGCGCACTCGCATGTTCCGTACCCCAGGGCTCACGGGAATGCACGGATATTCCCCTGCTTTTTTGGCCCCGCGCAGGGGAAGAACCACGGCCCGGCCACGGTCGACAAGGACAGCAACTGCAAAGGAGGCATGATGCGAATCGACTTCTCGTTCACACGCAGGAAGGCTCTGGTTGCCCTCGCCGGGCTGGCGCTGGTCGCCGTCGCGGGGCTGGCCGCGGCGGCCGCGCACGCGGCCGAGGAACAGCGTCGGGGCGGGCGCGGGGCCTGGATGGGCGGGCCGCGCGGCGGAGGGCCGGCGGGCGCCCTCCTGCCGCCGCTGCGGCGGCTCGACCTCAGCGACGAGCAGCGCGAGCAGGTGCGGGCCGTCGTCGCCGAGAGTCGCGAGGCGGCCCGGACCGGATTCCAGGAGCTGGTTGCCGCGCGCGAGGCGCTGGCGGAGGCGGTTGCCGCCGCCACCGTCGACGAAGACCGGATCCGGACGCTGGCGGCCGATCTCGGAAGGATCGAGGGCGACGTCGCGGTCCGGCGGGCGCACGTCCGCGCCGCCGTCTGGCGGATCCTGACGCCGGAGCAGCAGCAGCGGGCCGAGGAAATCCGGGCCCGGCAGGAAGAGCGCCGCGAGGCGCGTCGGGAGCGGATGCAGGAACGCCGGGAGCGCATGCAGGAGCGGCGCGACCAGCGCAGCCCGTAACCGGTTCCGATCAGATGCGGAAGGCCCACCCGGCGCCCGCGCCGCGCCGGGTGGGCCGGTTCCGTCTGCAGAACCGGCCGTCCAGTCCCGATGCTGTCTCGTGTTCGACCTTCGGCGTGGACGGGCGGCCGCCGCAGGCGCGTCGGGGTGGTTCTAGTTGTCGCGGATGGCCGGGTCGCCGCCGGTGCTGTCGCGCGCCGGCGGAGCGCCGCTCCTGCTGTCGCCGCGGCCGGCCGGGTCGCCGCCGGCATGGCCGCGGCTCGGTTCGTCTGCGTTCCTGCCGCCGGAGCCGCGGGCCGGCGGCTCGGTGTTCCGGTCGTCGGCGCCGCGTTCCGACGGGTCGCCGCCGGCATGGCCGCGGCTCGGCACCTCGGTGGTTCCCTGGCCGCGCCAGGACGCGTCGGCGGTTCCCTGGCCGCGGCTGGACGATCGGAGCCCTCGTAGCGTCCGGTCCCGAGTGGCGGCCGCGGTTCCCGCTGCTGCGACCTGGGGGCCAAGGCAATCTCCTGCGCGGTCAGCTCGCCCGGCTTGGTGGGCGACGGTCGCAGCGTGAACTCCAGGATGTGACGCCGGCTGGGCAGCTCCTGCGTATTGATGCCGGCGCGTTGCAGCTCGCTGCTGTGCACGAACGTCGACGCGTACGGCGAGTCGTCGCGAGTGGTGTCGGTAACCCACAGCGGGCCCGTGAACGAGCGCAGGTAGCGGATGAAGCCGAATCCCTTGACCGCGTCGTACCAGTGGCACAGGCCGCGGACCCGCGAACCTTCCTCTCCCCAGGCGGATCCCCGCGACTCCCCCGGCAGCAGGCCCGGAATCAGGAATCCGGAGAGGAACAGGTCCGCCTCCCGCCGCGGCTCGCCCGAGACGTTGTCGAACGCGACCACCTCGACGCGGCAGCCCATGTTCTGCAGTGCTCGCGTGACCTTGACAAAGTCCCCGTCGCTTGTCGCGAGCAGCACGCGGTCGATGTTGCGGGCTTCCAGAAGTACGTCGACAGCCATGTCCAGGTCGCTGTTGGCCTTGCCGAACCGCTTGCCGTCTTCGTTGATGTACCACTTGACGTGCTTGACGACCACCTTGTAGCCGAAGTCGCGCAGCGCCGCCTGAAAGCTCCACACGTTGCGCCTGTAGTCCTCGTCGGTCTGCGCTCGTTCGCGGTCGAACGACGTGTACGAATTCAGCCGCACCGCGTCCGATCCATCGCGGCAGGCGAACTCCCGGAGCACGTCGTAGCGCAGCCCCCGCCCGCCGTTCCTGGTGATGTTGTCCGTATCGACGTAGACACCGACTCGCACGCTCTCCTCCCGTTCCGCTGCCGCGCCGCCGTGCGCCCGTATGTTCAGTATAAGGCGCGGCGCCGGGAGCCGACGCCGCACCTTCACGACGCAGCACGCTCGCCGCGATCGCACCGCTCCCGATGCCCCGCGAAGACCGGGTTCCTCGGATGTCCGACGACCCTGCACGGAATCTCGTCACCGAACGCTGCAGCCGGAGTCATCCATCGATCTTCCCGACACCGGTCCCCCCGGCGACGCAGAAATGCCACGGCGCGGCGCGGATGCCGCGGCCGAGCGGTCGGACGCGATCCGTACGGCAGGCGAGGACGCCCCGGGCGCCGGTGAGGGCGCACCAGGCGGCCAGGTTGTCGGCGTGTCGGGGCGTGGGCGTGCGGGTCGCCTTGACCTCGAGGCCGTACAGCCGGCCGTCCAGCTCGACCACGACGTCGACCTCGGCCGACAGGCCCTCCCAGTGGTGGAGCCGGCCCGCGCCGCCGCCGTGGTGGATGGCCTTGGTCAGCTCCGACACCACGGCGGACTCGGCCAGCGCCCCGAGCGCCGGCCCCTTCATGATGGCGTCGCGGGACCGGTAGCCGAGCATCCAGCCCGCCAGCCCCGCATCGATGACGTGCAGCTTGGGGTTCTTCCGGATCCGCTTCCCGAAGTTCCGGTGGTACGGCGGCAGCAGGACGACGAGACCGCTCGTGACCAGCAGGTTCAGCCAGCGGCGGGCCGTCGGCGCGCTCACGCCCGCGTCGCGGCCGAGGCGGGCGAAGTTCACCACCTGGCCGGTCGAGGCGCAGACGAGAGAGAAGAACCCGCGGAAGGTTTCCAGGTCGCCGACCTGCTCCATGTTCCGCAGGTCGCGCTCCAGGTACGTCTGCACGTAGCCCTGCATCCACAGGTCGCGGTCCACCTCCGGGTTCAGGCGCGGCTCGGGCCAGGCGCCGCGGTGGAGCCAGTCGGCGAGGGCGATGTCCGGAATGGCTCGGTCGGCTGGCTGCTCCGCAGGTTCGCGTGGAGCATCGCGTGTGTCGTCGCGGTCGGTGTCCGGCAGGGGGCGACCGGCCTCGGCGTCGGCCCAGAGGCCGTCCAGCAGATCAGCGAGGCTGGCGGCGGCGGGGAATCCGGTCACCTCGGAGACCGCGAGCGGGTCGAGCTGCAGCACGGCGATCCGCCCCGCCAGGGTCTGGCTGACGCCGCGCATCAGGGCGAAGTCCTGCGAGCCGGTCAGCAGCCAGCGGCCCGGCTGCCGATGCGCGTCGATGGCGTCCTTGACGTAGTGCAGCAGCTCCGGTGCGTACTGAATCTCGTCGAGAATGACGTGCCCGCCCGCGTCGGCGAGAAAACCGACCGGATCGTCGCGCGCGATGTCGCGCACGTCCGGGCGCTCCAGCGACACGTAGCGGTGCGAGCCGCCGAACTCCTCGCGCAGGAGGGTCGTCTTCCCGGTCTGGCGGGGACCGGTGACGAGCACGGCGGGGAACGTACGCATCGCCCGCCGGATGGTGGCCGCCAGCGCTCGCAGGACGTAGGGCATCGGCCTGTGATCCAAATCGAACATGACATATTACATCTGCCGAGCGCCTCGCCAGTCCAGCGACGCGGGACAAGCCGAGTCCCCCCTCCGGCCGGGTCTCCGGTGGCGCCCGGTGCGGCTGATCCCGGGCGTTCGTCCACGGACGTGCTCCTCGTGCGACGCCTGCCTGCGCAGGTCTCCCAGTGGTCTTTTCGCACGCGCGGGGTTGCTCCCGGCGAACGGCGATAGTAGATTGCGTGGAAGCCCATGCTCTTGAAATCGACACGGCTGTCGTTGTGCCTGCTCGCGCTCGTCGTGTCGAGCGTGGGGCTGGTCCGGCTCGGACATCCCATCGCGGCGCAGGTCCCGGCGCCGACAGGGCAGGCGCCCCCGCCCGCCGAGCAGGCGGAGTTCTTCGAGACCACCATCCGTCCGCTGCTCGCCGACAACTGCCACGCCTGCCACAGCGCGCGGGTCGAGACGCCGTTCGGCGGACTCCGGCTCGACAGCCGGGAGGGCCTGCTGGCGGGAGGCGACTCGGGGCCGGCCATCGTGCCGGGTCGCCCGGCCGAGAGCGCGCTGGTGCAGCGCCTGCACGGCCGTCCCATGCTGATGCCGCCGACCGGGCCGCTGGCCGCCGAGGACATCGCCGCGCTCACGAGATGGGTCGGGATGGGGGCGCCGTGGCCGGCGGCGACCATGGCCGCCGCCGGCGCGGATCCGCCGGATCCGTCCGCGCCGTTCGATCTGCCGGAGCGTCGGCGCACGCACTGGGCGTGGCATCCGGTCAAGGCCGCGGAACCTCCCGCCGTCGACGACCCCTGGCCGGTGACGCCGGTCGACCGGTTCGTTCTCGCTGCGCTGGACGACGCAGGGCTCCGACCGGCGCCGGACGCCGACCGCACCGCGCTCATCCGCCGGCTGTCGTTCGATCTGCGGGGGCTGCCGCCGACCCCGGCCGAGATCGCCCGGTTCGCCGGCGACGACTCCCCCACGGCCTGGGCCGACCTGGTCGACCGCTATCTCGAATCGCCCCACTTCGGTGAGCGCTGGGCGCGCCACTGGATGGATCTGTTCCGCTACAGCGAATCGCACGGCAGCGAGGGCGACCCCGACATCCCGTTCGCCTGGCGCTACCGCGACTACCTGATCCGAGCCTTCAACGACGACATCCCGTACGACCGGCTGATCCGCGAGCACCTGGCGGGCGACCTGCTGCCGGACCCGCGCCTCGACGCGGACAGCCGGACCAACGAGTCGATGATCGGTCCCGCCAACTTCCGGCTGATCGAGCACGGCTTCCAGCCGGTCGACCCCTGGGAGGACCGCGTCAAGTGGACCGACAACCAGGTGGACGTGGCGTCGAAGGCGTTCCTCGGCCTGACGGTGTCATGTGCCCGCTGCCACGACCACAAGTTCGATGCCATCAGCCAGAAGGACTACTACGCCTTCTTCGGGACGCTCTACGGGGCGCGGCCGACGATGCGCGCCATCGACTCGGCGGCCGTGCTGGAGACCAGTCGGGACGCGCTCGCCGCGCTGAAGGCGGACATCCGCGAACGGCTCGCCGCGGCCTGGAGCACCGCGGCGGAGTCGGTCGGCGCGACGCTGCTGGCGATGCTGGAGCCGGAGGCAGGGGACGCTGCAGGAGAAGATGGCGCTGAGGACGCGGAAGTGCCGGCGACCGTCGCCGGCGGCGCCGACGAGGAAACCGCGCCCGACCCGACGGACGGCGGCGTGCTGGCCGCCTGGCGCGCCCTCGCCGAGGTCGAGCCGGACGACTTCCTCGGCGCCTGGAGCGACCTGCGCGCGCACTGGGAAACCGAGATCGCGGCGCGCGAGCGCTTCAACGCCGAGCGCTTCGAGCCGGCGTGGGACCTGCGCGGTCCCGATTACGCGGCGATGATCGGCCACGGGACCGGCCGCACCGAGGCCCCCTCCAGGCCCGGCGAGTTCACCGTCGAGCAGCGCGGCGACCTGCTGCTGAACGGCATCTACCCCGGCGGCGCCTACACGCACCTGCTGTCGACAAAGCACCCCGGCGTCATCCAGACGCCCCGCTTCCGCATCGACAGCGACTTCATCAGCTTCCGGGTGATGGGCGGCGACCTCAGCTTCGTGCAGCTCATCATCGAGAACTACTCGGTGCCGCGCGGCGGCATTTACCACCTGCGCCACAGCCCGAAGAGCGACGAGATGTCCTGGGTGCAGTGGGACACCGAGTTCTGGAAGGGCTTCACCACCTACATCGAGTTCGCGACCCAGGACGACGCCACACGGTTCCAGCTCGACCCGGAGGACAGCCGCCTGCGGCACCGGCCCACGCGGCGCGGCGACGGGCGGTCGTTCATCGGCGCCAGCCGCATCGTCTTCCACGACGCACCGGGGACGCCGAGGGAGACGGTGACGCCGGTTCTGTCGCTGTTCGGCGAGCCCGGGGCTGCGGTTCCGCCGCCCGGCGCCGGGGCGCCCCCGCTCGCAGGATCCGCCGCACCCGGTGACGGCCCGGCCTCCCACGAAGAACTCGCCGCGCTGATCGGCCGCCGCCTGGTCGCCGCCGTCGCGGCCTGGCGCGACGACCGGTTGACCGAACAGCAGGCCGTGTTCCTCGACGAGTTCGTCCGCGCCGATCTGCTGCCACGCTCGCTGGAGGCGCTGGTGGAGCTGCGCGCGCCGGTGGCCGAGTACCGGCTGCTGGAGCGGGACGTGCCGGTGGCGCGCCGCGTCCCCGGCGTCATCGACGAGGCCGCGCCGGACCAGCCGCTGCTGGTGCGGGGCAGCCACCGGAACCTCGGCGACGCGGTGCCGCGCGGGTTCCTGACCGCGGTGGACAACCGGCCGTACCCCGCGCCCGGACTCGTCCGCCTGCACCTGGCCGAGGCCATCGCCGACGCCGACAACCCGCTCGCGGCGCGGGTGGCGGTCAACCGGGTCTGGCGCCATCTGTTCGGCTACGGCATCGTGCGCACGGTGGACAACTTCGGCCGCCTGGGCGATCCGCCGTCGCATCCCGGGCTGCTGGACCATCTGGCGTCCGAGTTCTTGGACGACGACTGGTCGATCAAGCGCCTCGTCCGACGCCTCGTCCTCAGCCGGACCTACCGGATGAGCAGCCAGGCGTCGGCCCGGGCCGCCGAGGTCGACCCGACGAACCGGCTGCTGCAGCACGCCAACCTGCGGCGCCTCGACGCCGAGGCGATCCGCGACGCGATGCTTTCGATCTCCGGCCGCTTCGACCCGACGATGTTCGGGCCGTCCGTCCCGGTGCACTACGCGGCGCGGCGCGGCCTGACCGAGGGCGATCCCGACAACGGCCCGGTGGACGGCGCCGGGCGGCGGAGCGTCTACCAGGAGATCCGGCGCAACGCGCACAACCCGTTCCTGGAGGTCTTCGACCTGCCGAAGCCCGCGACCACCCGCGGCCAGCGGGACACGACGAACGTCCCGGCCCAGTCGCTCGCGCTGCTCAACAGCCCGTTCGTCATCGGCCAGGCGGCCGAGTGGGGTCGGCGGCTGGCCGAGGGCGAGGCGACGTCGGTGGACGGGCGCGTCGCGCACATGTTCGTCAAGGCGCTCGCGCGCCCGCCGACGGAGGCCGAGCGCGCCCGCGTGGAGGACTATCTGACCACGGTGGCGGCGGACCGCGGCGTGGATCGGACGCTGCTGCTCTACGACGCCGCCGTCTGGCAGGACGTCGCGCACAGCCTGTTCAACCTGAAGGAGTTCATCTTCATCCCGTAGCGGGTTCCGTCCGTGGAGACCGCGCCCGCGACGCGCTGCGAGCGCCCTCCGACCCGAGGGAGTTCATCCATCCCGTAGCACTCCGTCCGTGGACGCCGACCCCGGAAGCGCTTTCGAGGTTGCCCGCGGCGGCCAGCTCGCACGGGACGCCCGGGCACGTTGCCGACAACAGAGGATTCGCCGATGCCTTTCGACCCACGCCAGCACCCCGGACCTCGCCCGTTCCTCACGCGCCGCGAGATGCTGCGGCAGACCTCCACCGGCTTCGGCTGGCTCGCCATGACGGCGCTGATGGCCGACAGGGCCTACGCCGGGCTGGCGCAGGAGGGGGCGTCCGGGGTGCCGGCGGCGGAGGGCCCGCTCGCTGCGAAGGCGCCCGACTTCGCGCCCCGGGTGAAGAACGTCATCTTCTGCTTCATGTCGGGCGGGATGTCGCACGTCGATTCGTTCGACCCGAAGCCGCGGCTGGCGGCCGAGGCGGGCCGGCCGATGCCGTTCCGGACCGAGCGGACGATGTTCAACCAGGACGGCAACATCTGGCCCAGCCCGTGGGAGTTCACCCGCTACGGGCAGAGCGGCATCCCGGTCAGCGCCCTCTTCCCGCACACCGGGAGCGTCGTTGATGAGCTGACCGTCATCCGCTCGATGACCGCGCCGTTCATGGAGCACGCCCAGGCGAACTTCTACTTCCACTGCGGCATGCCGTTCACCGGCTTCCCGAGCATGGGGGCCTGGGTCACCTACGGTCTCGGGACCGAGAACCAGAACCTGCCCGGCTTCGTCGTCCTCGGCAGCGGCGGCATTCCGCTGGGCGGCATCAACGTCTTCGGCAACGGCTTCCTGCCGGCCGTGCACCAGGGCTCGCTGATCTACCCGGAGCACGCCGAGCCGCTGCACAACGTCAACCCCGCCGAGACCGACGCCCGGCAGCGCGCGCGGCTGTCCCTGATCGGCGACCTCGACCGGCAGTTCCTCGGCCGCACCGACAACGAGACGCGCGTGGAGGCGGCGATCGACAATTACGAGATCGCCTACCGGATGCAGACCGCCGTGCCCGAGCTGACCGACCTGCGCGGCGAGACGGAGGCGACCCGGAGACTCTACGGGCTGGACTCGCCCAACGCCTCCACCGCCGCCTACGGACGGCAGTGTCTCGTGGCGCGCCGCCTCGTCGAGCGCGGCGTGCGCTTCGTCGAGCTCACCATGGTCGGCACCGACGGCATGGGCCAGGCCGCCAACCCGTGGGATCAGCACACCAAGCTGGCGGAGGGCCACGCCGCCAACGCGCTGACGGTCGACCAGCCGGTCGCCGCCCTCGTCAAGGACCTGAAGGCGCGCGGTCTGCTGGACGAGACCCTGGTCATCTTCTCCCCCGAGTTCGGCCGGACCCCGTTCGTGCAGGGCACCAACGGCCGCGACCACAACCCCTACGGCTTCAGCCTGTGGATGGCCGGCGGCGGCCTCAGGAAGGGCTTCATCCACGGGCAGACCGACGAGTACGGCTACCGCGTGGTCGAGAACGCCCACACCGTCCGCGACCTGCACGCCACGGTGCTGCACCTGCTGGGCCTCGACCACCGGAACCTCACCTACCGCTTCGGCGGACGGGACTTCCGGCTGACCGACGTCGACGGGCACCCGATGCGGGCGATCCTGGCGTAGAACGCGTGAACTCCGGCAGCCGGCGCAGACTGCCGATCATGCGCCTGGCGTTGTAGTCGACGTCGAGCTCCAGCAGCCGGCGCATCAGTCGCGCGCGACGCCGGTGATCACGTAGCCGCCGGAGCGCTCGTCCCGGTCGAGCTCCAACAGGCCTCTCGCCTGGGCCTCCTCGAGCAGATCGTTGAACGACCGGAACCCGTGGGCCGACTCGTTGAAGCCCGGCCGCCGGCGCTTCAGAGTCTGCTTGATCATCGACCCCCACAGCTTGGCGCCGTCGCCGCGCTCGGCGTAGATTTCCTCGGCGGTCTGCACGACGAGATCGAGCCCCTTCTGGGCCGGGTCGTCGGCCTGTGACGGCTCCGGCTTCCTGTCCGCCGCGGCGTTCTCGGCCGGGGCGCCTCCCCGGGGCCGCGCCCTGCCCCGCGACCGCCGGCGGGACGGCTGCCGCTCGGCGACGAGGTCGTCGTAGAAGATGAACTCGTCGCAGTTGTTCATCAACAGGTCGGACGTCGAGCTCTTCACGCCGACACCGATCACCGACTTCGCGTTCTCGCGCAGCTTGCTCACCAGCGGCGAGAAGTCGGAGTCGCCCGAGACGATCACGAAAGTGTCGATGTGCTCCTTCGTGTAGCAGAGGTCGAGGGCGTCGACCACCATGCGGATGTCGGCGGAGTTCTTTCCGGAAAGCCGCGTGTGCGGGATCTCGATCAGCTCGAACGCCGCCTCGTGCATCGTCGGCTTGTATTCCTTGTAGCGCTCCCAGTCGCAGTAGGCCTTCTTGGCCACGATGCTGCCCTTCAGCAGCAGCCGCTCGACGATGGGGCGGATGTCGATCTTCTTCAGCTTGGCGTCGCGGACGCCGAGTGCGATGTTCTCGAAGTCGCAGAACACCGCGAGGTTGGTGTCACCGTTCACATGTTCTCCTTGTTTCCAGTGGCTGCTGCTCCCGGCGGACGCGATCACCTGTCGTCCGGGATCGTACGTGAACCCGCGTCGCGGAGGCTGGTCCGATCATACGCGGCGCACTGCGGAGCGGCGCCGCGGGGGGCGGTCCGATCGTGCCGCGCAGCACGGGATGGCCTGCTTCCGGGGCGTCGAGCACGGCGCGCCGGGTGGCGGGTCCGGCGACCGCGGGGGCCACCTCACGGTCGACGGACAACGCCCGTTCCTGCCGCGTCACGTGCGGCGCCGCGGCGCTCAGTCGACGATGGCCTGATACGTCAGGTTGCGCGACCGGCCCTGCACGTCGCCGACCGCCGCGCCGCGGTGCTGGATCATGCCGACGAAGGTCAGGTCCGACGCCGGATCGATCCAGAACCAGGTGCCGGCCGCGCCGCCCCAGTAGTAGGTCCCCTTGCGGTACGGCTCGCCCGCGGCGGCCGGATCGTGCACGGTGGCGAAGTCGAGGCCGAAGCCCTGCCCCGGCCGCATCGTCGCCAGCGCCTCGGGGGAGAGGAAGTTGGTGGCCATCAATTCGACGGTCCGCGGCGCGAGCAGGCGCACGCCGTCGAGCGCGCCGCCGTTGAGCAGCATCTGCGTGAAGCGCAGGTAGTCGTCGGCCGTGCCCCAGAGGCCGCCGCCGCCGGACGGGCCGGCCGGCATCTCGGTGCGGGTGGGCCCCATGTCCAAGCGTTCGAGGCCGCCGTCTTCGCCCTCCCCGTAGATGAGGGCCACGCGGTCCAGCTTCTCCTCCGGCACGTAGAACGCGGTGTCGACCATGCCGAGCGGGTCGAAGATGCGTTCCTGCAGGAACTCGGGGAACGGCTGTCCGGAGATCTGCTCGACCAGATAGCCCTGCACGTCGACCCCGATGCTGTAGTACCAGCGGGCACCGGGCTGGGCGAGCAGCGGCAGGTCCGACAGCTTGTCGATCATCGCCTGCAGCGGCTCGTCCGCGTTCAGCACGCGCTGCTCGCGGTAGAGCCGGTCGACGTGGTTGGCCGTCCCGAGGCCGTAGCCGAGTCCCCCGGCGTGGGACAGCAGCTCGGCCATCGTCATCGGGCGCTCGGCGTCGACCAGTTTCGGCGCACCGTCCGCATCGTCGCCGACATGGACCTGCAGATCGGCGAAGCCGGGGATGTAGCGCGAGACCGGATCGTTCAGGCGCCACCTGCCCTCTTCGTGGAGCATCATCAACGCCACGCCGGTGATCGGCTTGGTCATCGAATAGATGCGGAAGATGGAGTCGCGCTCCATCGGCGCACCGCTCTCGACGTCCTGCACGCCGGCGACATGCGCGTGCACGAGCTTCCCGCCGCGCGCCATCAGGGTCACCACGCCGGCGAGCCGGCCGTCGTCGACCATGCCCTGCATGCCCGCCGCCAGCCGTTCGAGCCGCTTGGCCGAGACGCCGACATCGGCGGGATCGACCGCTTCCAGATCGCGCGCCGTGGTCCGTTCGGCCGCGGCCGGCGCCGCCGAGAGCACGCCCGTCGTGAACCCGCCCGCCGTGAGCGCCCCTGCCGTCCCACACGCGACGAGGAGATGCGCCAGCCGCCACCGTCTCAGTGCTTCCCGCACGATGTCACCTCTGCTGTTCCTGTTGCCTGTCCGCCGACGGTCGGTTCACCTGCTGTCCATTGCTACCGCTCGGCTGTCGCGCCAAGGCGGGCGCCCCGTCGGTCCATCGTGGGTCAGTCTCCGCCCGCTGCCGCGCGCCAGTCAATCGTGACGTCGTGTGACGCCGCTGGTCGAGGCGCGATCAGTCCACGATGGCCTGGTAGACCCAGTTCCGCGACAGCCCGTGCACGGCGGCCTGCGAGCCGCCCGTGTGCTGGAGCATGCCGACGAAGGCCAGGTCGTAGACCGGGTCGATCCAGAACCACGTGCCGTCTATGCCCAGCCAGTAGTAGGCGCCGGCCCCGTGCGGCTCACCGGCGGCGGCCGGGTCGTCGTAGATCATGAAGTCCATGCCGAAGCCCATGCCCGGCCGCATGTGGGCGGTGGCCTCGGCCGACATGTGGTTGGTGCGCATCATCTCGACGGTGCGGGGGGCGAGCAGGCGCACGCCGTCGAGCGCGCCGCCGTCGAGCAGCATCTGCGTGAAGCGCAGGTAGTCGTCGGCCGTGCCGTAGAGTCCGCCGCCGCCGGACGGCCCGGACGGCGGCCGGGTGAACGGTTCGCCGCGCGAGTCGAGCACGAGCTCGCCGTTCGGGCCTGCGGCATGCCGCAGCGCCACGCGGTGCAGTTGCGACCCCGGCACGTAGAAGCCGGTGTCGACCATGCCGAGCGGCTCGAAGATGCGCTGGTCGAGGAAGTCGCCGAGCGGCTGCCCGGACAGCTTCTCCACCAGATAGCCCTGCACGTCGACCGCCACGCTGTAGATCCAGCGCGAGCCCGGCTGGGCGAGCAGCGGGATGGTCGCCAGCTTGTCGATCATCGCCTGCAGCGGCTCCAGCGGGTTGAGCACCCGCTTGTCGATGAACATGCGGTTGACCGGGTGGCGCGGGTCGAGCCGGTAGCCGAGCCCGGCCGTATGGGTCATCAGCTCGCGCATGGTCATCTCGTGGTCGGCGTCCACGAGCTTCATGGATCCGTCGTCGTTCTCGCCGGCGTGGACCTGCAGGCCGGCCAGCTCGGGGATGTAGCGCGACACGGGGTCGTTGAGGCGCCACTTCCCCTCTTCGTAGAGCATCATCATGGCGACGCCGGTGACCGGCTTGGTCATCGAGAAGATGCGGAAGATCGAGTCGCGCGCCATCGGTCGGCCGCTCTCGATGTCCTGCACGCCGGCCACGTCGACGAAGGCGATCTTGCCGTGGCGGGCGAGCAGCGCGACGACGCCGGCGACCGCGCCGTCGTCCACCTGCGCCTGCAGCCCGGCGTCGAGCCGCTCCAGGCGCTCGGCCGAGAGTCCGACCTCGGCGGGGGCGACGGTTTCAAAATCCGCCGCGGCGGCTGTCGCGCCGCTCCCGCGCTCGGCGAGGACCGGTGGGATGGAGAGCGTCGCGACGAGCAGGACAAGCGCAGCGAGCGCGGCCGCGAACGGGACGAGACGCCACGGTCTGTCTGTCGACAAGGGAATACCTCCTGGTGGGACCTGCGAATGTGATCAGATTCTAACGACTTCGGCTCCCGACCCGCGCCGTCGGGTGGCCGGCTCGCGGCCGAGCGGTCTCCGCGCCCCGTGATGACCGCCGAGCCGCGAACAACGTTCGCCGTCGGGTGGCCGGCCCCGCGGCCGAGCGTCGCCCGCGCCAAGCCGGCCGCCACTATCATTCGCGGAATGACGGAAGCGGCCCGCACCCGCACGCACGTTCGTTGCGCGTTCGTCGTCGCGCTGCTGCCGTTCTGGCCGGCCGCGGCGGGCGCGCAGACCGAGTTCCACTACCAGTACGGGAAGTTCGTCAACCCGTTCTCCGGGACGCGGGCGCATGCCTCGATCCTCACCGTGCAGCAGGCGTCGCGCTGGTCGCTCGGCGACAGCTTCATTTTCATCGACCTCACCGACGACGGCGGCGCGGACGGCTTCAACGAGATGAGCCTCTACGGCGAGTGGTATCCGACGCTGAGCCTCGGCCGGATCTCGGGCCGGCGGATCGGCGCCGGGCCGCTCCGCGACGTGGCGCTCGTCAGCGGCTTCAACTTCGGCAACGACGCCGACATCTTCCGCTACGTGCCCGGCGGTCGGCTCTCGTGGGACGTGCCCGGCTTCTTCTTCCTGAACACCGACTTCGGCGTCGCCATCGACCACAGCAGCGGCATCGAGCGCGGCGGGGCGCCCCGGACCGGTCCGAACTTCGTGTTCGACGTCAACTGGGGCGCCGCCTTCGATCTCGGCGGCCAGCCGTTCCGGTTCACCGGCCACGCGAAGTACATGGGCCCGACGACCGACGAGCTGGGGCATGGCCTGAGGCCGTCGCTCCTGGCGCAGCCGCAGCTCGGCTGGGATCTCGGCCGGGCCCTGACCGGCCACGCCGACCAGCTCTTCCTGGGGGTGGAGTACCAGTACTGGTGGAACAAGCTCGGTGTCGCCGCGGGCGACAACGTGGCGCAGTTGTGGGTGGCGTGGCGGATGTGAGCCGATGGCCCGTTGTGGGAATTGAAGTCGCGCCAGCGTTTCCCGCCGGCCGCCGGTCGCGCCGGTCGTGGTCGCCCGTGGTCGCGTCCGGTCGCGAGCGCGTAGGGTACAATTTGTCCAGTGCCGATCTACGCTGTGCTCTCGGCGCCGCAATCGACCGAGGAGCTCGATCGCGCTGTCGAGTCCGAGTTCGACGAGAACGATCGTCACGCACTTGCTCCAGGCGTCTGGTTCGTCCGTAGCCGGCTCGCGACATCGACTCAGCTTCGAGACCGTCTTGGGATTCAGGTCGACGGCAAGAGCGGCGTCGTGATCGCCGCATCATCTGGACGCTATTCCGGTGTAGCCGACGCCGTCTTCGTAGAGAAGCTGCAGGTGTGGGAGGGGGAGTGAGCGTCGTCCAGTTCCCAGGAGACCAGCGGGGCATCCCTGGCGGGCGGGGCGGTGGCGGCGGCTCCGACGAGGTCGTTTCGCTGAAGATTCAGGTGGCTACAATCGCGAGCTGGAACGCATGGCGACACAGGAAGACGTACTCCGGGTGAAGCTGTGGGTTCTAGCCGGCGTGATCGGCGGCATGATCATCGCGGTCAGCTTCGGGCTCGCCATCGCTCGACTGTTCCTGTCCACATCCTGATCGTCGGGGGGCATCGCTGTGTCTGAAGCTGGGCTCCCGGCCACTCGTGCCGAGAACCGGCACGGCCTCTGTTGCGTCGGCCCCGCGAAGCAACGCCGCGAGTAACCGTTACCAATGACCGCGCTGCTGGCGACGTTCGCGGCCGCTCTCCGCACGGGACTGGTGCACGCCAACATCGGTCCGCAGCCCGTCTATACCGCACTGGAAACAATCCGGCCGTCCGGCCGCCAGCCGGCAATGGCTCGCAGCTCTGCGTCAACCGCACCAGCCGAGCTTGCCCCATCCCGCTCCCGCGCTCCGGAACACACCGCACCTTGTCGTTTCGGGTGCGATCGGTTGGCTCGCCCATGCAGGGATGACGAACTGGCGCCGGCTGGTGCGTAAGGGACGTGTTCGCTCACGCGAGAAGGCGCTCCATCTCCTCGATGAACGTGCGGGTATCGAGGAAGTAGTTGGGGAACGTGCGGCGCAGCGACTCCAGCGAGTCGGAGGCGACGAGTACGACGTCTCCCGCCGTGCCGGCGAGACGCTTCTCCTCCGCGAGGTAGTCCTGCGTGTCTTCGACCAGTCCCCGGCGGTCACGGTCGTACGTCCGGATGCTGACGGTGTGCTGATCGGGCGCCACCCGGATCAGGTGGTAGCTGTGTGTGCGCATGTCGCGTTCCTCGGCCACCTGCAGGGCGGCCCCGAACGCTGCGAGCTTGTGCTTGACCTGAAGCCGGTTCGCCGCGTTCCGGATCGCGGTGGCGATATCACCTGCATCGCGAGGAGCGCGGGGCGCCGGCCAGCACGCGCTCATACATCGTGGGTAAATGGCCGACATTTACCCACACACAAGAAGTTCACCCGTCCACCGCGGCGGATGCCGACCGAGTCAGTCGTCGGGGAACGCGGCCCGCGTCGTGGCCGGCTCCATGACGCGGGCGCTCAGGGTGATGGAGATGGCCATGACGATGAAGAAGGCGGCCCAGCGGGGATGCAGGGGGGCAATGGTGGCCGCCGTCGACAAAAGCAGCACCGCGAACGCGGTATCCAGGAGTCGCTTCCACACGGCTGATGCGCGCCTCTGGGCGGCGAGCTGAGCGGGGTAGACGCGCGCCGTGAACCAGAGATGCAGCCGCAGGTTCACGACGGCGCCGACCACTGCGACCGCGGTCATGAACGTCACCAGGCCCCAGGGCGCCGGCAGCCATTCCCGCGCCCGCCAGACGGGGTACAGCATCAGCGCGCAGACGACGCTCACCGCCACCTGGTGGAACTGCCACCACCATCGCAGGTTGGCGGTGGCACCGTCCCTTTCGGTACCGGCCGGCGCCGGCGTCGGTGGGAGATCCGGCGCCGGCGCAGCGCTGCCGTTCGGCGCGGCGCCGTCCTCCGGCGCGTGTGGCGCGGCGCAGGCGGCCACCGCCTCGACGGCGTCCCGCACCGCCTCGAGCGCCGTGACCAGGGCGGCGGTGGTCCGGTAGCGGTCGCGCGGCGCCTTCGCCAGGCACGTGGTGATGACGCGGACGAGCGGTTCCGGACATTCCGGGCGCGGCGGACCGGGACCGGAGGGCTCGGTCTCGAGAATCCGCGCGACCGTCGTGATGTCGTCGGCGCCTTCGAAAGGATGTTCGCCGGCGACCAGCTCGTAGAGCAGCACCCCGAACGAGAACTGATCTGCGCGGGCATCGACCGGGTCGCCGCGCAGCACCTCCGGCGCCATGTAGCCCGGGGTGCCGGGCAGGACGCCGGGTCGGGTCAGCGCCTCGGCGTCGCCGATCGCGGCCCCGGGTTCGAACCGCGCAAGGCCGAAGTCGACGACCTTGATCCCGCCGTCCGGCGTGTGCAGCACGTTGTCCGGCTTGAGATCCCGGTGCAGCACACCCTGCGCGTGCGCCGCCGAAAGCGCACGCGCGATGTCGAGGGCAATGGACACGATCTCGGCGACCGCCATGCGGCCCTCGCGGATCTTCATCGTGGCGCGCAGGGTGCGGCCAGGGATGTACTCCTGCACCAGGTAGAGCTGCCCGTCGAACTCCTCGAGCGCGAAGACGGTCGCGATGCCCGGGTGGGAGAGCGCCCCGGCCGCCATCGCCTCGCGTCGCAGCCGGGCGCGCAACGGTTCGTTGTGGGTCAGCGCCGGCGGCAGCGCCTTGATGGCGACCGGACGCCGGAGGCGGGTGTCCTGGCCCAGGTAGACGATGCCCATCCCGCCGCGGCCCAGCAGGCCGGTCACCTCGTAGGGGCCCAGGCGTCGGCCGATCAGCGGGTCGTCGTCGCCGGTGAGGAGCAGGCCGGGCGCCGCCTCGACCGCCGGCCGATCCAGCACGGCGGGGCCGCTGTGCATCTGCAACAGCGAGAGCACTTCCGTGCGCAGGGCCGGGTCGCCGGCGCACGCCTGGTCGAGGAACGCTTCGCGGTCCCCGGGGTCGCGTTCGAGCGCCGCGTGGAAGAGTTCGTTCACCCGCCGCCAGCGCTCAGCGTCCATCGTCGCCACGAGCCAGCTCGCGCCGGAGCCAGGCGCGGGCCACCGCCCAGTGCCGCTTGACCGTCGCCGGGGAGACGCCGAGCGCGGCGGCCGATTCCTCTATGGTCAGTCCGCCGAAGAAACGCAGCTCCACCAGGCGGGCCTGGTCCGCATTGATGGCGGCCAGCTTGTGCAGGGCGGCGTCGACGGCCAGCACGTCCACGGTTCGGTCCCGGTCGGCAAGCAGGCCCTCGTCCAGGGTGACCCGCGCCAGCGCGCCGCCGCGCTTCTGCGCGTTTCGGGCGCGCGCCGCCTCGATCAGGATCTGGCGCATCGACATCGCCGCGATGCCGATGACCTGGGCGCGTGTCCGCCAGTCCTGCTTCCCGTCCTTCAGCAGGCGCAGACAGGCCTCGTTGACCAGTGCGGTCGGCTGCAGGGTGAACGCCCGCCGCTCGCGGCCGAGGTACCCGCGGGCCAGCCGGCGCAACTCGTCGTAGACGAGCGGCATCAGCTCCGCGAGCGCCGCGCCGTCCTGCCGGCTGGCGCGCTCGGCCAGCTCGCTCACGCGGTCGCCGGTCGGGTCGCGCATGCCTCCCTTGCAGTTCGCCCCGCCCCGTCACATGCACCGCGTCGCGGGGATGCTTCCGGGAACGCCCGTCGTCCTCTCACGGTCCCACCGCTCCCGGCGAAAAGACAGGGGCGGGCTGCACGGTCGCGTCCTGCTCGACCGCGTGGCGCCACTCGTCGAGCGCCGCGCCCATCGCCGCGACGCGCTCCGGCTCTTCGACGGCGAGGTTGACGTTCTCGCCCGGGTCGTCGTCCAGGTTGTAGAGCCCGATCTCCGGTCCGTCGGGACCATTGACGAGGAGCTTCCACGGCCCTTGCCGCATGGCCCGTTGCTCGACCGCCCTGCGGGCCTGCTGGTAGGCCCAGAACAGCGGGCGGTCCTCGGGGGCGGCGCCGCCGAGCAGGTGCGGCAGCAGGCTGATGCCGTCGAGGGGGCGATCCTCGGGCGGCAGGATGTCCGCGACATCGAGCACGGTGGCGCCCAGGTCGATGCTCGTCATGGTGGCGTCGGTCGTCCCCGCCGCGATGACGCCGGGCCACCATGCGAGGCCCGGGACGCGGTGCCCGCCCTCCCACAGGCTGGTCTTGAACCCTCGCAGCGGCCCGTTCGAGCCGGCCGGCGTGGCGCCGTTGTCCGAGAGGAAGAAGACGAACGTCCGCTCGGCCAGATCGAGCCGCCGCAGCGTGTCGAGGAGCGCGCCGATGCCGGAGTCCATCTCCTCGACCATCTCGCGATAGGCGCGGCGCACCTGCCCGGGTTCACGGGTTTCCGGTATCTGTTCGCCGACCACCCGGAACGCGGCGTCGTCCGGGCCCTGGTAGGGAAAGTGCGGCGCCTCGTGGGCGACATAGAGGAAGAAGGGGCGATCGGGATCCGCCCGCTCCTCGATGAACGCCACCGCGTGCTCGTTGATCAGGTGCGTGACGTAGCCCGGCTCCTCGATGGTGGTCTCGCCGTCCCACCAGTCGTGGTTGCCGAAGCCGTCGACGTGCGAGAAGTAGTCGATGTTGCCGGAGACGTAGCCGCGGAAGACGTCGAAGCCGTGGCGCAGCGGGTTCGTCTCGACCGTGTAGCCAAGGTGCCACTTGCCCACGACGCCCGTCGCGTAGCCTTCCGCCTGCATGCGCTCGGCGATGGTCGTCTCTCCGGGTTGCAGGCCGTGGTGGCGGTTCCAGGCCGGGTTCGCATAGATGACGTTGGGAATGCCGGCCCGCTGCTGGTAGCGGCCGGTCAGCAGGCCCGCGCGGGTCGGGGAGCAGACCGCCCCGCTCGAATGGAAATCCGTGAACCGAATCCCTTCGGCCGCCATCGCGTCGAGGGCGGGGGTCTCGATCCAGCCGTCGTAGGTCGACAGATCGCCGTAACCGAGATCGTCCGCCATGATGACGACGATGTTCGGACGCGGCCGGGTCGGGACCCGAGGTCGTGCGTCGTCCGCCGGTCCGGTTCCCGATCCGCAGCCGGCGGCGCCGGCCAGCGCGATGGCCGCGGCGAGCGATCGCAGAAGGCTGTTCATGGACCGCCATCTTACTACCGGTGTGATTCGGGTCCGCTTGCGGCGCACCGGTCGTTGCCGGGTCGTGGCGGGCGTCCGACAATGCGCTATCATGCGACCGATGCCCCGGACGGCACTCGGAGCCACGGGCGGCCGCTGTCGCGCCGGGTCGTAATGCAAGAGGAGAGAGAGCCATGCGCAGACTCACCGTTCTCGGACTGCTCGCACTCGCACTGGTCGTGGCCTACGTCAGCATCCCGGCGGCGCAGTCGGGCGACGTCTACGCGCCGAACCGGATCAACAAGGTGATCGAGCTGTTCGAGCAGGACCAGCCGGTCTACTACACGCAGGTGAACGGGGGTGGCTACGAGGAGGGCGTGCGCCTGGCGCAGACCTGGGCCGACTACATCACGTACAACATGGAGCACAGCCCCTTCAACATGGACGCCCTGCGCGGCTTCATGCAGGGGCTGGTGGACGGGGGGCCGACCACGAGCGGCCACCGCACGCCGACCGTCGTGGCGGTGCTACCGCTGGGCGGCATCAACGAGCAGGTGATGTGGGCCAACTACTGGATGGTCGAGCAGGTGCTCGGCTCCGGTGTGCACGGTGTGCTGCTGGCGCACGCGCGCACGCCGGAGGTGGTTCGCATCCTCGTGCAGTCGGCGCGCTATCCGCACGCGCCGAAGGCCGAGGGAATCGACGAGGGACTCCGCGGCAACGGGGGACAGGGCTTCGCGGCCCGCATCTGGGGCGTGTCGAACCAGGAGTACCAGCGGCTCGCCGACCCGTGGCCGCTGAACCCGAACGGCGAGATCCTGGTGGGTCTGAAGATCGAGGATCGCCACGCCCTCGAGAATGCCGAGGCGAGCGTCGGCGTGCCGGGCGTGGGGTTCGCCGAGTGGGGACCGGGCGACATGTCGATGTCCTACAACGTCCAGCGCGCCGAGATGCCGCAGGTGCTCGTGGACGCGCGGGCGCGGGTCTTCGAGGCGACGAAGAAGGCCGGGGTGCCGTTCCTCAACTCGATGAACGGCGACAACATCATCGCGATGATCGACGAGGGTGTGCGCATCGGCTCCGGCCCGGGTCCCGAGGCGGCGGATCGCGGGCGGCAGTACACCAACCGGCGGATGCCCTGGTAGCGTGCGACGCGGGCGGCCCGAGGTCCAGGCGCTGCGTGGATCCGGGCCGCCGTGCCCCGGTGCCTCATGACCCGTGCTCGACGTTCCTACCGTGTCCGATGCGACGACTCCCGCTTGCCCTCCTGCTGACGTGGGCCGTGACGGCATGTGATTCCGGACCATCCGCGACGGACGGGCCGGCGGACGATCCCGCGCGGCACGATCTGCATTCGTACGCCAACAGCGACGAGATTCGGGTGACTCACGTCGAGCTCGACCTCGAGGTCAGGTTTGACGAGCGCCGCCTGCGCGGCTCGGCGATGCTCTCGTTCGAACGCCTGCAGGAGGGCGCGGACGCACTGGTGCTCGACACGCGCGATCTGACGATCACCGCCGTCGAGAGCTGGTCCCCCACCGGCGGTTTCGACGCCGCCACCTACTCGCTGGCCGCGGCTGACGGGATACTGGGCGCTGCCCTCACCGTGGTCCTCCCGCCGCAGGCGACGCGCGCTCGCGTGACCTACGAGACCGACCCCGACGCGTCGGGGCTCCAGTGGCTGACTCCGGAGCAGACCGCTGGCGGCGACCGGCCGTTCATGTTCACACAGTCGCAGGCGATCCATGCGCGAAGCTGGATCCCGCTGCAGGACAGTCCGGCCGTGCGGGTGACCTACGGCGCCCGCATCCGGACGCCGGAGGGGCTGCGCGCGGTGATGAGCGCGGCCAACGAGCCGGATGCGCCGGCCGACGGCGACTACCGCTTCGACATGCCGCAGCCGATCCCGGCCTACCTGATCGCGTTGGCCGCCGGCGACCTTGCGTTCCGGCCGCTGGGCGAGCGGACCGGCGTGTACGCCGAGCCGTCGGTGGTGGCGGCGGCGGCCGACGAGTTCGCCGACACCGAGTCGATGATGGCGGCGACCGAGCGGCTGTACGGCCCGTATCGCTGGGAACGCTACGATCTGCTGGTGCTGCCGCCGAGCTTTCCGTTCGGCGGCATGGAGAACCCCCGGCTGACCTTCGCGACGCCGACGATCCTGGCCGGCGACCGGAGCCTGGTTTCACTGGTGGCCCACGAGCTGGCGCACTCCTGGTCCGGGAACCTCGTGACCAACGCCACGTGGCGGGACTTCTGGCTGAACGAGGGCTTCACGGTCTACCTGGAGCGCCGCATCGTGGAAGCGGTATACGGTGCGGACCGCGAGGCGATGGAGGCGGTGCTCGGGCTCGGCGCGCTGCGCGCAGACCTCGATCGGCTCGACGACGTGGACGAGATCCTGCACGTCGATCTCGCCGGCCGGGATCCCGACGCGGGGATGACGCAGGTTCCCTACGAGAAAGGGGCGCTGTTCCTCCGGCATCTGGAGGAGACCGTCGGCCGCGAGCGGTTCGACGCGTTCCTGCGCGGCTACTTCGATCACTTCGCGTTCCGGAGCATCACGACGGCCGACTTTCTTGCCTACCTGACGGAGCATCTGCTCGCCGACGAGGCGCTCGCCGACCGGGTCCCGGTGGAGGAATGGGTCCGCGCGCCCGGCCTGCCCGCCGGTGCGCCGCAGCCGGCATCCGACGCATTCGCCGCCGTCGAGACGGCGGCAGGGCGCTGGACGGGTGGAGATCTGCCGGCGGCCGGTCTGGAGACCTCGGCCTGGACGACCCACGAGTGGCTCCATTTCCTGGGCGTCCTGCCCGCGCGGCTCGACGTGTCCCGGATGGCCGAGCTGGATTCCGAATTCGGCCTCACCGAGTCGCCGAACGCCGAAATCGCCCACCAATGGCTGCTCATCGCCATTCGCAACGCGTACCGCCCGGCGGACGGCCGCCTGGAGCGCTACCTCCTGGGTATCGGCCGGCGGAAACTGATCGTGCCGCTGTACGCGGCACTGGCCGCCACCCCGGACGGTCGCGAACGCGCGCGCGCGATCTACCGCCGGGCTCGGCCCGGTTATCACCCGATAGCCACCGGCTCCATCGATCCGCTCCTCGGCTGGGACGGATAGCCCGGAAGTCGTCGCCTGCGGCTCGGCTTCCCGCCCAGCCCTTGCCAGGAGTCTGTCTGCGTGGTTCATGGCGCAGACTTCTCGTCAAACATCTTAGCGTATTGCACTGAGAAATACAGGCGCTTCCAGAGCTCAGGCGGAAAAACCGTCCCATTCAGGGAACATCTCCGGCCGCACACTCGTCCATCTTGTTTGAAGTTAGTTGATAACACTAAAATTATTTGACTTTCTTCATGTCATTCCCATAGAGTGAGAGCGTATGGGATGACACGGAACGCACCGCGCCGGACGCAGGGTCCGGATGCGAGAAGACGCCGGCAGACGGCGTCGGGAGGAGAATCGCGATGTTGAGCATGACCCGTTGGAACCCGTTCGAGGATCTGACCAGCCTGCACCGGGAGATGGACCGGGTGTTCGGCCACTACGTCGGTGACGAGCGGGCGGGGACGCCGGCGACCTGGGTCCCGGCCACCGAGATCAACCGCGGTGACGACGGCTGGAAGGTTCGGCTCGCGCTGCCTGGAATCGATCCGCAGGACGTGAAGATCGATCTCGACGGCAACAGCCTGACCATCACCGGCGAGCGCACGCGCAGCGAGGCCGACGGCCAGGGAAACACGTCGGAATTCCACTACGGCCGCTTCGAGCGGGCGTTCACGCTGCCGGCGAATGTGGACGTGGAAAGAGTCAGCGCCGACTACGTTCACGGCGTGCTGGAGCTGACGCTCCCGCTGGCCGAGACCGCCAGGCCGCGGCGCATTGCCATCGGACCCGGCCGCGGCGACCAGGTCGAGCACGCTGCGTGAGCGGACGCAACGTTCTTCGCACAGCCCGGGTCGACGCGTCGTCGCCCCGGGCTGCGTCGTCCTGCGGGCCTTCCGGTGTCCTTGATCTGGAGGACCGAATCAGCCGGATCGGTTTCACCGCCGGGGCACGGCGTCGGGGAATGCGGTCCTGACCGCGGGGGTGCGGCCTGCGTGCGTTCAGCGTCGCGGCGGTCCGGGAACGCGGTCCTGACCGCGGAGGCGCGCGGCTACTTGCCTTCCTGCGCGGCCTTCTCGGCCGCTTCCTTGGCGCGCTGCTCCTCTTCGAAGTACTCGCGCTGCCAGTCGGGCATCGCCTGCGGTCCGGGCACCATCCCGGCTATGTCGGGATCGTGGTCGGCGGGGCGGGGCGGGGCTTCCTGTCGGCGGAGCTTCGCCTCGGCACGCCGGTCCGACTTCATGCGGGCACGCTCTTGACGCGCACGCTCGCGCTGCCGCTTCGTCTGGGTGGGACGACCTCGATTCGCCATACGTCTCCTCCGGTCTGCTGAACAGGGTGAGCGCGCGCAGCGCCCAGGAACGGCCCAGTTTATCAGAGGCCCAGATCGTCCGCCCTGCGAGCCACGAACTCGACCGCATCGCGCGGGGTCGCGTATCCGCTGAGGACCCGGTTGCCCTGGAAACCGATGTCGGCGATGCCGATGGGGCTGGTGTAGTAGGCATCCACCGTCATCATGCGGATCCAGTGGAAGAACCCGACGCCGGCGCGCAGATCCGGGGACCGCGACGCACCGCGTTCGGCGGCCGCCAGCCCGTCGAGCATCTCCCGCTGCTGCGCCTCGTCCGCGTCGACGAACGTCCGGTCGTGAGCCCGGCGGGTCGCGGTGTCGAGCCAGGCGAGGCCGTCGGCGTAGATGCGCAGCAGATCGGGGTTCTGGCTGCAGAGCAGGTCGATGAACTCGGGCGCCCCCGCGTCGACGGCGCTCCCGCCGCCTTCGTCGGCGGGCACGATCAGCTCGGCGAGGCGGATGACGGTCCGGAACTGGTGCGCATTGAGCGCCGCCGGTGCGTAGCCTCCCGTCTGGGCGTGCGCTTCGCCGGCCAGGGCATGGACCACCCGCGCCGCCTCGGCGTTGAACGCGCCGGCACCCGCCGCGGTGAGCGCCAGCGCCAATTGCCGCAGCACCTCGCGGCGCGTGACTCCCGATGCACCGGTCACAGTCACGATGCCCGCTCCAGGAGTTCCGTCTCCACCTTTGCCTGCAGATCCGCAATCAGTGTTTCTTTCACTGACTACGCAAGTCGTTTAAAAAGAACAGTTTATGGCGTCGTGGCGATTTCGTTCCCAGGTTGATCCTACTTCAACGAGCTGTTGATCGCGTTGCAGTGTACGAGATCGCACGCGCGGAACGGCGGGAGCGCGGGCGGCGTGGGCGGCTGACGACGCTTGATTCGCGGGCGGGCGGAGGGCGGTGCCGGGACGCAACCGGGTGTTCCGTTGACCGGGGTGGCTGGCGCAGTGCGTTCGAGTTGGTCCCGCTTTTCGTCGCGGCCGAACCGCGGCTCGGCGTCGGCCGCGGTCGGCGCGCGGCGGCGCGCGTGGTCGAGTGGCTGCGGCTGGCCGACCGGGCAGCGGATCGAGCCGCGCGGGAAAGTGCTCGGCGACCCGCGACGGGGTCATCAGCAGACCGCCGTGACGCAGGGCGGCCCACCACGCGTAGGGTTCGGCACCGGCGGCGAACAGAGGGGGACGGCACGGGATGGGGTGATCGCAGAATCTGCGGCGTCGATCGCATGCGAGGCGCGCAGAATCTGCAACCGCGGGACGAATGCGCCCGCAATCGCCTGCGGTACCCGTCTTGCACACGTCGGCGGCGGGCTTGACGCGCCGCCGGCGAGCGGCGGTCAACGCGGCGCGCCGCAACCATGCGCACACGACGCCACGTACTGCGGGGCGATGCGCAGGTGTTCCCGGGCGACTCGGAGACAGCCAGGAGCTTGCGCCATGGAACGCAGAGAAGCGAAGTGCTGAGGCGCAAGCTCATGGAGCCGGGAGGATGGGTCGAAACGCCGGGCCCGCGAAGCGTCGGGACGCTCGTTGACGAGACCGTTCGCCCGGCTGGTGCTCAGCGGACGGCATAAGGAACCGTTGGAAACCGTTGGAACCGTTGCGATCCCGCGGCGATACGGCGATAATGCGAGAGGTGTGGCGGTGGTGCTTGATGGAGCGTCACCGCCCGCCAGCTCGCTGCGCCGCACCGAATGCGACCGGGGCGGCGGAGGGAGGTATTCCCGTGGAAGCATCCATCACGGACGTCACGTCTCTGGTCTCGGCGGTCGGCGTGCTGTGGATCGCGCTGCGCCTTGAGCGCCTCGCCGGCGGACTCAGGGCGGTGCAGGACGATGTGCGATCCCACGTCAACGCGGCGGGACTGCACCATACGCACTCGACGCAAACGTGAGTTCGCCTGCCGGCGCGCCATGCTGACTGGTCCGCCAGCGCCGAGGCTGCGCCAACGCTCGACGAGCGGGAAGACGAGCCGCGACGGTCGCTTCTCAGGGCAGGCGGATCTCCACCGCCACCGGGAACACCTGCGCGTCGCCCCGCAGCGCGTGGCGCAGGGGCAGCAGGTGGTCGACAACCCGCGTGCGCTCGGCGGCGAGCTGGTCGCGGAGGCGCGCCGGTAATGCTCCGTGAGCCGGGCCAGCTCCTCCTGCTTCCCTGCCGTGAACGGGAGCCGCCGCGGAACGCCCGCCGCCTTCAGCGCCGGGCACCGGAACGCCGCCGGGGATGACGCCCCGGCGGCGAACGGCGTCTATCGCGCGGTCGACCATCGCCTGCACCGCCGTGCGCTCGGCGCCCTCGACGAAGCGGCGCTCGAAGGCGGCGTCGAACAGATCGCCGGTGGCGCTGATGTCCTGCGGAGTCCGGACCGGCGCTGGCGTGAGTGCCGAGCAGTCGTCGCAGTGAGATCCCACGCATCCCTGATCGATAATGTCCTGCGATTTCCTGAAGGGAGAACCAACGATGAGACGCACCGCGCGCGCCGCGCTGCCGATTGCCCTGTTCGGCGCCACCGTCGCCGCCGCCCCCGCCCCCGCCGGGGCGCAGTCGGACGGCTCGACCCCGAACGGCTACCTCACGCCGCCGGCCGTGATCGTCGACATCCTCGATGCGCCGCCGACGCCCTCGGTGATCGTGGGGCCGACCCGCGACGTCGTGGTGTTCGTCGAGCAGCGGAGCATGCCGCCAATCGCCCATCTCGCGCGGCCCATGCACCGGCTGGCCGGCTTCCGCATCGACCCGCGCAACAGCGGGCCGTGGCGGGCGCCCGAGATCGCGGCTCTCACGGTGGCGCGCCTGGAGGGCGGCGAGCCCGTGTCGGGCGCCGGCGATGGCGGGCAGGCGCGAAGCGACGCCGGCCGGCCGGCGTCGGCTGGCCCGGCGCCGGGGGAAGGAAACCGCGACATCCGGGTGCGCGCGCCGCGCGGGACCACGCTCGGCTGGCCGCGTTTCTCGCCGGACGGTTCGCATCTGTCGTATGCCGTCCTGCGCGACACGGGGATCGAGCTGTGGGTCGTCGACCTGGCGGCCGGGCAGCCGCGGCCACTGACCAGCGCCTCGCTGAACGCCACCTGGGGCGAGCCGTGCGAGTGGCTGGCCGACAGCAGCGGCGTGCTCTGCCGCTTCCGGCGGTCGGCGCGCGGCGCACCGCCGTCACCGCCGCCGGAGCCGGCCGGGCCGAACGTGCAGGAGCACGCCGGCGGTCTGTCCCCGGTGCGGACCTACCAGGACCTGCTGGGCGACGCGCACGACGAGGCGCTGTTCGAATATCACTTCACGAGCCGGATCGAGACGGTGGCGCTGGCCACCGGTTCGCGGACCGCCGTCGGCACGCCGGGGCTCTACGCCCGCGTCTCGGGCGCGCCCGACAGCCGGCACCTGGTGGTCGAGCGCCTCGAACGGCCGTTCTCGTGGCTCCTGCCGGCCAACCGTTTCGCCCGCTCCGTCGAGGTCTGGACGCGCGAGGGCGACGCCGTGGTCGTCGCGCAGCAGCCGCTGGCCGACAGCGTGCCGATCGGCGGCGTGGCGACCGGCCCGCGCGGCCACCGCTGGAACCCCACCGCGCCGGCGACCCTGGTCTGGAGCGAGGCGCAGGACGGCGGCGACCCGCGGGTCGAAGCGCCGCATCGAGATCACCTGTTCGCGCTCGACGCGCCCTTCGACGGCGCACCCCGCGAGCTGGCCCGCACCGAGCACCGGTTCTCCGACATCGCCTGGACCAGGGACGGCACGGCGCTCATCACCGAGACGGACCGGCCGACGCGCTGGACCCGCACGTCGCTGCTGTATCCGGGCGGCGGAGACACGCGGCGGTTGTTCGACCGCAGCGCGGAGGACGCCTACGGCGACCCGGGCACCCCGCTGCGCCGTCCCGGCGGCGGGAAGGCGAGCGCCGTGATTCTGCAGGACGACGACGCCATCTATCTGGCCGGTGCGGGCGCCTCACCCGCGGGCGATCGGCCCTTCCTCGACCGGCTCGACCTGCGGACCCTGGAGACCGAGCGGCTCTTCCACACCGTGCCGGGGAGCTACGAGACGGTGGTCGCCGTCCTCGCGGCGGACGGCGGATCCCTGCTGACGCGGCGCGAGAGCCGTACCGAACCGCCCAACTACGTCGTACTCGACACCGCGAGCGGCGCGCGGCATGCCCTCACGGACTACCAGGATCCGGCGCCGATACTGCGCCACATCGACAAGCGGCTCATCACCTACACGCGCGACGACGGCGTCGTTCTCTCGGCGACGCTGTACCTGCCGCCGGGCCACCGCGACGGCGACCGTCCGCCGATGCTCGTCTGGGCGTACCCGCGCGAGTACACCAATCCGGCCGCAGCCAGTCAGGTGCGCGGATCGCCCCACCGCTTCACGACGCTCCGGGGCGCCTCCCACCTGCTGCTGCTGACCCGGGGCTATGCGATCCTCGACGGGCCGACGATGCCGATCATCGGCGAGGGGCACACCGCCAACGACACCTACGTCGAGCAGCTCGTGGCGAGCGCGGCTGCCGCGGTCGATACGGTCGTCGCGATCGGCGTCGCCGACCGCGACCGGATCGCGATCGGCGGGCACAGCTACGGCGCGTTCATGACCGCCAACCTGCTGGCGCACTCGGACCTGTTCCAGGCCGGTATCGCCCGCAGCGGCGCCTACAACCGGACCCTCACGCCGTTCGGCTTCCAGAACGAGCGGCGCACGTTCTGGGAGGCGCGCGACATCTACGCCGCGATGTCGCCGTTCTTCCACGCCGAGAAGGTGAACGAGCCGATCCTGCTGACGCACGGCGAGATCGACAACAACTCGGGCACGTTCCCGGTGCAGTCCGAGCGCTTCTACCACGCGCTGAAAGGGCACGGGGCCACGGTGCGCTACGTCACCCTGCCCCACGAGTCGCACGGCTATGCGGCCCGCGAGTCGGTGCTGCACGTCGTCGCGGAGATGCTGCGCTGGTGCGAGCAGTACCTGGACGGAGGGACGGACCGGTAGCCGCACGCTGCGCACGATCCGGCCGGCGGCACGGCATGGTCGGCACTGGCGCGCGGAGGGATGGATCGGTAGCCGCACGCTGCGCCCGGTGCGAGCGGACCACTGCTCGCAACGCTCGCAACTGCCCGCAACGCCGCCTGCGGTAGACTGGGAGCTTGCGCCGCAGAACGTAACGGAGTGAGTTCTGCAGCACAAGCTCCTGGGTGGGACCGAACACGGAGCCTCGCGACGGGTTCGGCGGCGTCATGGTCTCACAGACGGGCACGAGAGATTCCGATGCTGGACACGCACGCGGTGGCACGCTCGCTCACTGCCGCCGACTTCACGCCCGCCCAGGCGGACGCCCTCACCGACGCCATCCGCCAGGCCGCTGAACAGGGCGACCACGTCACCACGGATCAGTTCCGGACCGGCATCGCCGAAGTGCGGACGGAGATCGCCAGCCTCGACACCCGGATCTCGACACAGATCGGTGAGGTCCGGACGGAGGTCGCCACTGGCTAACGTGTTCCTGTCGTCACTTTCTGCTACGGGCGGGCCACCTTCTACAAGGGGTTTCTTCATTTGACGAAGTTGCAGAACCGGTTGCGGCTGGTGCGGGGAAGTGCCGGGCTCGCAGCTCTTGTCCTGCTCGGTGCCGCCGGCGCGAACTGGCTGCCGGCGGCAGCGCAGGCTCCGAATCCTCTGCCGGTCCGTTCCGCCGTTCTGCCCCCTCCCCCGGTGCCGGGAGCGTCCGCCATACTTTGCGGCACGCCGGCGATCGTCGCCCGGCAGATCCGAACCGGATTCGCTCCGCCGCCGATGGCCCGGTCGGTCGACCCGGCTCCCGATCCCGGTCTGCCGGACGGCCATCCCCTGCGCTACAGGCAACGTCCGCAGTTGCTCCGCGCCGATGACCCCGGGGGACTGGCGTTCGACGATTTCCTCGTCGCCGGCGACGTCGAGACGCTGTCGTTAGACCGCTCGTCGATCAGCGCCGAGGACCACGTGGTGGCAGAGACGTGGACGCGTACCGGGACCACCGCCATCGACGGCCGTCTGGTCAGCATCTTCAATCCCGCCTGGTCCCACGCCGAGCTGTGGGACAGCATCGGCTGGCGGCGGCGCGGGTTCGATCAGCCGAGAGTCTACTTCGGCACACTGAAGATCCCGCGGAAGTCCGCCGGCGGCGACCCCGAAGAAGAGGACGCTGGCGATGAGCACTTCGTCTGGCTGAACGTGGCTCCGCTGAACGTGCCCGCATCGCGCGTCGAGCGGATCGACGACGCGCTCCAGTACGCCAGCCACGTGGTCAACCTCGTCGTTTCCGGCTTCGGCGACAGCCGGCTGGCGGAGGGTGGGTTCGATCTCCACAATGGGTTCGATCTCCACAAGGTGACGCAACGGTTCTATGCCCACTTCGAGGATGCGTACGACTCGATTGCCGTGGTGGCCGCCGACCACCATCTCAGCCACGAGTTCGAAGCGTTCCACCAGAACGTGCGCAACGATATCGTCGGACTCGGCGCCCTGGCCACGTTCGACAACTCGTTGTTCTATGGCAGCGACGGCGTGCTGCGCTCCGTGGAGCTGTATCGCGACGGCAGCTTCACCAGAGCATCGCTTTCACACCACGAGATCGGCCACCAGTGGGTCGACTACTGGAGCTGGGAATCGCTGAGCGACGGCGTGGACTTCGGTGAACAGGGCAATCACACGCCCCTGCTCTTTCCGGGTGAGGTATTCACCGGCGGCGTACTCCGTCCGCACCGGCGTATCGCCCGCACGGAGGACGAGTCGTTCGTGATCGAGCGTACGCCGACCCCGGCCGCGGTGCACCCCATGACCCTCTATCGGATGGGGTTGATCGGGCCGGAGGAACTCCCCGAGCTGCTGGTCTTCGAGGACCAGAACCCGTTCGAGAACAGAGTCCCCGATGTCGGCACCGACGTCGAGGAAGCGGTTCACCCCGTGCACGTCAACGACATCCTGGCGGAGCATGGATCGCGCCGGGGGCCCGTCGACGACGTCTGGCGCCGCGCGACCGTCGTCGTCTCACGCGATGGGCTCCTCTCGCCCGAGGAGATGAACTTCTGGAACTTCTTCGCCGCGCGTCATGCGGCGACCGCCGGCGTGACAACCTTCGATGGCGTGCCCTCGTACCACGAAGCGACCGGCGGCCGCGTGCGGCTGCATACCGAGATCAGACCGCTGCGGGGCGGCGCGAACCACGCGCCGCTGAAGGTGTCCCACCGACCGATTGACCCGCGAGAATTTCGGGACGTGCGGCTCGACGAACCCGTACCGGGCGCGATCTCGGTCGGCGAACCGGTCACCCTCGCCGGGATCATCACGACGACCGAACGCGACGACTACTACTCGGTCTGCGCACAGTGGAACCGCGACGGTGTGGCGGGCGAAGACCAGATATACGAATGCGACTACGTCAACGGCAACCGGTTCTCTATCCCGTACACCTTCACCGCCGAGCAGGCGGGCCAGTACATGCTTTCGTTCCATCTCTTCTGGCCGGATTCCGGCCCACAGTACGGCCGTTCGTACATCTCCGGCATCACGATCGAATGACGATGCCGGCGCAGTTTGAAGTCCGCCTCCCGGAGCTGGCCGACGCGATGGCCTCCGCGACGCTCACCACGTGGCTCAAGCAGCCCGGCGACGTGGTCACCATGGGAGAACCAATCGCCGAGGTCGAGACCGACAAGACCACCGTCGAACTCGAAGCACCGGCCGACGGTGTGCTCGAAAGCATCCGCGTCCCGGCAGGAACCGCATCGGTGCCGGTGGGCGCGGTCCTGGCGGTGGTTCGAGAGGCCGAAGACTCGCCCACCGCGACGGCTTCCGGGACCGTCGTGCGCGACAGCGCATCAAGCGCCGAGGACCGCACGGCAGTCCCGCCAGGTCGCGACGATGCTGCCGCCGTGCGTCAAGACGCGGCCGCCCGGACGAGGGCCTCGGACGCGCCGGCACTGGTCGAAGTGCGGCTCCCGGAGCTGGCCGACGGGATGACCGCGGCGACGTTGACAGCGTGGCTCAAGGCGCCGGGCGAACCGGTGACGGCGGGGGAACCGATCGTCGAGGTCGAGACCGACAAGACCACCGTCGAACTCGAAGCGCCGGCTGACGGCGTGTTCGAAAGCATCCGCGTGGCGGCTGGCGCCGCGGGCGTCGCCGTGGGAACGGTGCTGGCCCTCGTACGCGGCGGAAGGCCCGGCGGCGGGAGCACGCGACCGGACGCCGCGACCGCTTCCGGTCCGAGAGACGCCAGGCCGCGGCTGCTTCCCGACCAGGACATGACGGCGCCGGCGCCCGGGACTGATGCCGTTGGCGCGACTGCCGCATCGCGCGGCGACGACACGACCCGACCTGCGCCGGCGGTCGGCGTTTCGACCGTCACCGGGGACCTGGCGGGCGACGCGGGGCCGGGGCACGGGACGGCATCGGGAACCGGGGTGTCGTCCGCCGACACCCCCGCGACACCCCTCGCGCGGCGGATGGCGACGCTGGCCGGTATCGATCTCGCCACGGTGACCGGCGCCGGCGCCGGCGGACGCGTGATGAAGGCGGATGTGGAGCACCTGTTGCGGTCAGTGATCGCCCGGACCTCCCCTATCGATGCGCCGCGGTCGGACGCCCCCCATACCGACCGGCCGCTGACGGCGATGCGGCGGGTCACCGCGCAGCGCATGGCCGAATCCAAGCAGTCCGCGCCGCACTTTTACCTGGAGATCGAGTGCGCCGTCGACCGCCTGCTGGCCCGGCGCGCGGCGGAGGGCGACGGCGCGCCGACGGTGAACGACCTCGTGGTGCGCGCGGCGGCTCTCGCTCTGCGGGATGCGCCGCTGGCCAACTCGGCGTGGACGGGCAGCGCCGTGCGCGTGTACGACCGGGTCGACCTCGCCGTGGCGGTTGCGACCCCGGCGGGGCTCGTGACCCCGGTGGTGCGCGCGGCCGACACGAAGCCGCTGGCGGTAATCGCCGCCGAACTGCGCCAGCTCATGGCGGACGCACGCGCCGGCCGCCTGCAACCGGCCGACTACCAGGGCGGTACGTGCACGATCTCGAACCTCGGGATGTACGGCGTGTCGAGCCTCTACGCCATTCTGAACCCGCCCCAGAGTTGTATCCTTGGGATCGGCGCCATCGTCGAGCGGCCCGTCGTCCGCGACGGCGGGGTGACAGTGGGGTCGATGATGACGGTGACGCTCTCGGCCGACCACCGCGCCATCGACGGCGCCGCCGGCGCAGAGCTGCTGCGCGTGTTCCGGGCGATCCTCGGGGATCCGCAGCGGGTCTTCGCGTAACGCCGGCCACCTGGGGCGCCGCGTACGGCGGCATTTCCCGAGCTTCTGGAAGCGCACGGTCATGGACCGGCCGGCAGCGACGTGCAGTCTGAGAGGGACACGCAACTTCATGTCAGCGACGTACTCGACATTCGCCTCCACCGTGCAGGGGGAGACCGCATTCACCGTCCTCGCCGTGGCCAAACGCCTGCTGGCGGCCGGCAAGGATGTCATCGAACTGGAGATCGGCGACAGCCCGTTCCCCACGACGCCGGCGGCGCTCGACGCGGGTGTGCGCGCGATCGGCGCGGGACACACGCGCTACGGACCGTCGCTCGGCCTGCCGGACTTCCGTGCGGCGGCGGCCGACTACGTCAACCGGGAGTACGGCCTCGCTGTGACCGCCGACCACGTCATCGCCGGGCCGGGCGCGAAGATCTACGAGCAGTTCTTCTGTGAGGCGTTCGTTGACCCCGGCGACGGGGTGCTGGTGTTCAGCCCCCACTTCCCAACCTACCCGGCCAACATCCAGCGGCGGGGCGGGCGGATGGTGGTGTCTCGGCTGCGCGCCGCGCACGACTTCCGGCCGAGCCTCGACGACGTCGACCGCTTCCTGGCCGAGGATCCGCGCCCGAAGGCGATCTTCCTCAACAGCCCCCACAATCCGACCGGGGGGGTCGCGACGGCGGAGGACCTCGAAGCGCTCGCCGACCGCGTTCGCGGCCGCAACGTCGCCGTGTTCAGCGACGAGCCGTACGACGCGATGGTCTGGCGCGGCCGGCACCACACGCTGCTCGGCCAGCCGGGGATGTTCGACCACTGCGTCGCCGCCTACACCTTCAGCAAGACGTTCAGCATGAGCGGCTGGCGGCTCGGGTTCGCGGTCAGCAGTCCGGCGACGGTCGAGGTGCTGGGGACGCTGGAGAACACGACGCTGTCGTGCGTGCCGCCGTTCACGCAGATGGCCGGCATGGCCGCGATGGCCGACGACGGCCCGGTGCGCGACGAACGGATGGCGGACTTCCGGCGCAAGGTGGAACTGCTCGTCGACGGCCTGAACGCCATCGACGACATTTCCTGCCTGATGCCCGGCGGGACCTTCTACGCCTTCCCGGCGGTGGCGCGGATCTGCAACCGCTACGGCATCACGTCGCACGGCCTGGCCCTGTTCCTGCTCGAGGCGGCGGACGACGCCCGCGGCGTCGCCTGCCTCGGCGGGGAATGCTTCGGCGCGGCGGGCGGCGGCTTCCTGCGTCTGAGCTGCGCCGAGCCGGACGCGCGGCTGTCCGAGGCGGTGGCGTTCATCGCCGAGGCGGTCACCCGCGGCGACCGTGTGGCGGGCTATCTGGCGTCACACCCCGAGCACCGCCTGCCGGAGCCGTACGGCGACGACTGACCGCTCGCCGGCTCTGCTCCTGTGCGGATGGTCGACAGCTCCGTCTCGTTATCGTGCGCCTGCGGGTCACCGACTCGGTGCCATGACGCGCACACGCGGCGCCGCTTGCTGCTAGACTGAGCTTGCAGAGAGAACACGATCATGGGGCTTCGGGAACGGTTGTTCGGGCGGAAGAAGGACGTGGACGACGGCCCCGATCCGCTCGCCGACCTCGTTCTGGAAAAGCTCCGGGTCGGTTATCTGGTGGACTACGACCTGCAGACGTGGCGGGTCACCGGCTACGCCCGCTACCGCTTCTCGGGCGTGGACGACATCGAGGAGTGGGAGCTGACCGCCAACGACGAACAGCGCTACCTGGAGCGGTCCGGAGACGCCTGGTCGCTGTCGCACAGGATCGCCATCGGGGACATCGCCGGCGATGTCCGGCGGCACATCCTCGATCACGAGGACCCGCCCGGGACGATCATCTTCGAGGGCGCCGCCTACCGCCTCGACGCCTCCTACGCCGGCCACATGCTGCCGGACGGGACAGGAGCCGGCGAACCGGTGATCCGCTGGGAGTTCGTCGACGAGGCCGAGACCCGCTTCGTCGGCATCGAGCAGTGGGGCGAGACCGATTTCTCGGCGGCGGCCGGCGCCGTGGTGCAGGACTACCAGTTCACGCACATCCTGCCGGGGAGTCCGACATGAGCCGGCCGTTGCGTCCGCGTCGTGGCGCAGGACCACCAGTTCACCACCTCCTGCCGGGAAGTCCGACATGAACCATCGCCACCGGTCCGCTGCACGCCGCCGGCGCGCCGGGCCCGCATCCATCGTTCTGTCCTTCGCCGCGCTTCTCGCCGCCTGCGGCGCCCAGTCGCCGCTCGATCGGCTGCAGGCGCAGCTCGAGGCGTACCCGGAGTACTCGGTCATCCTGCAGGACATGAACGAGGACCTGTTCAGCTACGCGCACCAGTACAAGGTGATCGTCGGCGAATCGCAGGCGGGCGCGGACGATCCGGTCTACCGCGAGCGGATTCTGGACTGGCAGGACGTCGGCCGCCGGACCTACGAACGCTACGAGCCGTATCTGGGCATGGTCATCCTCTCGAAGGGCCCCGACGGCGTGGACGACGACGCGCAACCGCCCGGCTACCAGCAGGTCGGCGACGAGCGCTACGGGCAGTGGCGGCAGGACAGCAGCGGCCGGTCGTTCTGGGAGTTCTACGGACAGTACGCCCTGCTGCGGGACGTCATCGGCGGCTTCGGGCGGCCGATCTACCGCGACGACTGGGAGGGTTACCGGGACTCCCGGCGGCGGGGAACGCCCTACTACGGCGGCGGATCCGGCGGCAGCGGCGGGGGGCGGGCGTACGGCACCAACGGTTCGGTCACCCGCCAGACCAACCCCGACTTCTTCCGCCGCCGGCAGGCGCGGCAGGCGGCGCAGAGCCGGTCGTTCGGTCAACGGGTCACCAGCCGCATGGCGGGCGGCATGCGCAGCTTCGGCAAGTAGCCGCGAGGAGAACGCGTCATGACGGTGGATCAGATCCTGCCCGGCTTTCTCTACCTCGCCGTCGTGCTCGTGCTGCTGGTCGTCGGCAAGGGGGCCTACGACGGGCTGCACCGGGGCTTCGGACTGCGGACGGAACTGCTCGACAAGAACAACCTGGCGGCGGCCGTCGCGGTCGCCGGCTACTACCTGGGGCTGGCCATCGTCCTCGGCGGGGTCGTCTCCGGACCTGCCTCGTTCAGTCTGCTCGACGACGTGATCGGCCTCGTGATCTTCGGGCTGCTGGGCATCGTGCTGCTGAACCTGTCGGCCTGGATCAACGACCGGGTGGTGTTCTCGCAGTTCGCCATCGCGCGCGAGATCGTCGAGGACCGCAACACGGGCGTGGGCGTCCTCGAAGGGGCCAACTACGTCGCAGTCGGGTTGATCACGGCCGGCGCGCTGTCGGGCGAGGGCGGGCTGGCGTCCGCGCTGGCGTTCTGGCTCGGCGGGCTCGCGGCGCTGGTCATCGCCGGGATCCTGTACGACCGGATCACGCCCTACGACCTGCACGACGAGATCGAGAAGAGCAACGTCGCGGTCGCCGTCGCCTTTGCGGGGGTGCTCATCGGCTACGGCAACGTCATCCGTCTCGCCGGCGAGGGCGACTTCGTCTCCTGGAGCGAGAGCCTGACCGGGTTCGGGTACTACACGGTCGCGGGTCTGGTCCTGATGCCGTTCGTCCGGCTCTTCGCCGACAAGGTCCTGCTTCCCGGAGCGCGGCTGGGCGACGAGCTGGTGCGTGAGCAGCCGAACCTGTGCGCCGGCGTCATCGCGGGCGCGACCTATCTGGCGGCGTCGATGCTGATCGGGTTGACGCTCTGACGGTCGGAGGCGCATGCCGTGGAGTCGTCCGCCCGTCCGGGCAACCTTCCGGGGCGCCGTACCGCACCTCCCCACGCATGGCCGCAAGGAGTCCCGGGGCAGGCGCAAGCCGGCCATGAACAGCATCAGGTCGCGGGACGAGAGCGGCCCGGTGCGCGCCGGCAGGCCACGCATGGCGCAAGCCGGCCATGAGCAGCGTCAGGTCGCGGGTACGGGAGTCGGCGGCGACGCTGCTCGCATTCGTGCGGCGGGAGCACCTGTTCCGCCTCCTGGGGGTGATCGTCGCGCTGGTCCTGCTCGGGGCCGCCGGGCTGAGCTGGTTCGAAGAGGACCGCCCCTTCCACGACGCGCTCTGGTGGGCCATCGTCACGCTGACGACGGTGGGCTTCGGCGACATCTCCCCGGTGTCGTTCGGCGGCCGGGCGATCGGCGTCGTGCTGATGTTCTTCGGCATCGGCGTGCTCGGCATGTTCACGGCGACCATCGCCGGCGCCTTCGTCGAGCAGCGACTGAGAAAGGACCGCGGCATGGGCGAGTACGATCTCGCGGGGCACATCGTCCTGTGCGGGTGGAACGACCGGACGAAGGAGATCCTCAAGGACCTGCGGGCGGACTCGCGCGCCGCCGACACCCCCATCGTGCTGGTGGCCGATGTCGAGAACAAGCCGGCGGCGGATGACCGACTCCACTTCGTGCGCGGCTCGGAGACGGAGGACGACCTGCGGCGTGCCGGGATCGAGAAAGCGACCACCGTCGTCCTCGTCGGCGACCGGTCGCTGGATTACCGGGCGCGCGACGCTCGGGCGGTGCTGGCGGTGCTGACGGTGAAGAGCCTCAACCCGGAGGTCTACGCCATCGTCGAGCTGGCCGGCGAGGAGAATGTCCGCCATTGCGAGCAGGCCGGGGCCGACGAGATCATCGTGGGCGCGGACCTGTGCAGCCGGGTCATCTCGACGGCCACGCTCGACCACGGCATCTCGACCGTGCTGCGCGAGCTGCTGAGCGCTCAGGTGGGCCAGGACCTCATCACCGTCCCGGCCCCCGCCGGCTGCAACGGGCGGTCGTTCTTCGACGTGTTCTCGGAACTGAAGCGCGAGCAGGGCATGATCGCGCTGGCGATCCAGCGCCGCGGCACCGGCGCCATCGTGACGAACCCCGACGCCGGCGCCCGCATCGGCGACGGGGACCGTCTGGTGGTGATCTCGGCGCGCGCCCGGGCCGGCGCCCCGCCGCCGGCATGACGCGCTGCAGTTTCTCCGCGCCGGAAGCGAACCTGCGGGGCGCGGGGATCGTAGAACAGGGATGAGATTCCACCCGGCGGCGGGTCCGGACGCGCCGGACGCCGGCGCCGGATGTGGACGACACGCGAGGAGGCGTGACTCCAGATGGCTGAGCACTACGACAAGGTCAAGGGCTACCTGCTCGACCTCGGGCTGACGATCACCGCCGAGAACGAGGCGGAGGAGCTCGTGGCGGTCGACGACGAGGAGAACGGCATCAAGTCGCTGTTCATCGACTGCGAACCGCCCATCGTCATCCTGGAGCAGTTGATCGGCCACGCGCCGAAGGAGCCCGGGGATTTCTACAAGCGGCTGCTGCAGATGAACAACACCCTGGTCCACGGCGCCTTCGTCCTCGACGACGACGCGGTGCGCATCATCTACCGCGACACCCTGCAGCTCGCCAACCTGGATGCGAACGAGCTGGAGGGATCCATCGACGCCCTCTCGCTGGCGATGGCCGAGCACGGCGCCGAACTGCTGAGCTACCTGAAGCGCTGACGACCGAAGGAGCGAAGGAGAAGGAACGATGCCGAGTATCTTCCGCAGAATGTTCAAGGTGGCCCAGTCCAACGCCCACGCCGCCGTCGATCAACTCGAGGACCCGATCAAGATGACCGAGCAGGGCATCCGGGACCTGAAGCAGAACCTGCAGGCCGCGATGGTGAGCCTGGCGCAGGTCAAGTCGCTGGCGATCCGCCTGCAGAAGGACGCCAATGACCACAAGAAGCGCGCCGCGGAGTACGAGCGCAAGGCGATGCTGCTGCTCCGGCGCGCGCAGGCGGGCGAGATGGACGCCGCCGAGGTCGAGCGCCTGGCGACCGCCGCCCTCGAGAAGAAGGAGGACGCCGTGCAGCAGGCGGCGCGGGTGGGCGCCGACCACCAGTCGCAGCAGCGGATGGCCGACCAGCTCCAGGCCAAGGTGGAGGATCTGAAGCGGCAGATCAACAAGTACCAGAACGAGCTGCTCACGCTGCGCGCCCGCGCCCGCACCGCCTCGTCGATGCGCAAGATCAACCAGCAGCTCGCCGGCGCCGACGCCAGCGGCACCGTGGCCATGCTGGAGAAGATGAAGTCCCGGGTGCAGGAAGAGGAGTCGCTCGCCGAGGCCTACGACGAGCTCGTCGACGTGGGCGGGACCATCGACGAGGACATCGACAAGGCCCTGGCCGCTCCCTCCCCCAGCGCGGGGGCGGACGCGCTGGCCGATCTCAAGAAGAAGATGGGCATGGCGACCGCGTAGGTTCGGCGCGCGCCCTTCCGCCGGCGCCGCGCCTCCCTTCGTTCAGGCGGTGCGGCGGGCCGCCGATACGGCCCGCCGCGTTGGCGGCCGCCACTGCACGCGCCATCTTACAGACACCCGGCGGGAACCTGCACGATGGTGTCGCTGAGCATCTGCACGCGGTCGCTGTTGTTGACCACGATGCCGAACGGCAGCTCGTGCTGCGCGATGAACCGCCGCAGTCCGGCCAACTGCCGCAACCCGGTCTGTCGGCCGAACTTGATCTCCACCGGCAGCAGCCCGAAGCTGCCCTGCAGTACCAGGTCCACCTCGGCGCCGTTCCGCGTGCGGAAGTGGTAGCAGTCCCAGCGGATCACGCCGGCGGCCTCGAGGCCCTTGAGGATCTCCTCGATGACGAACGCCTCGAAGTTCTGGCCGACCTGGGGCGCGCGCAACAGCTTCTCGCGCGAGTCGACGCCGGCCAGGTAGTGGTTGATGCCGCTGTCGCGCACCAGCCCCTTCGGCGCCCGCACCACCGCCCCGGCCCGCGCATCCAGGAACGACGGGATCACCCGCCAGAAGAACGTCTTGTCGGCAATCTCCAGGTAGTCGCGGATGGTCACCTCGGACACGTCCACCGAGCGCCCCAGTTGCGCCTTGTTGATGACGGTCCCGGACAGGGCGGACAGCATGCCCACGAACCGCCGGTAGCGGCCAGCGTCGAGCCGCGGGAACAGCTTCCGTACGTCCCGCTCGACATAGGTGCGGAAGTAGTTCTCCATCCAGGCGTTCCAGGCGAAGTCGTCGCCCGCGAACCGCACCGGTTCGGGATAGCCGCCACGCAGGAAGCAGGGGATCACGTCCGGCTCGGGACACTCCAGTTCTCGCAGCGCCTGCAGGGTGTCGCGGCCGAGCGCCTGCTCGAACAGGCGGTAGAACGGCGGCAGCGGCCGCTGCGCGATCTCGTTGCCCTTCAGCGTGCCGACCTCGACGACGGCGACGCGGCCCGCCAGCGAGTCGCTGGCCTCGCGGAGCAGATCGGGAGAACTCGACCCGGTCAGCAGGAAGCGGCCGGCCTCCCGCCGGGCGGCGTCCACGACGCCGCGCAGTTGCCGGAACAGCCGTGGGTCCTCCTGGGCCTCGTCGATGACGATGCGGCGCGGGTGCTCCTGGAAGAAGAAGTCATAGTCCCGCGTGATCAGGTCGTGGTCGGCGGCGTTCTCCAGGTCGAAGTAGCGCCAATCCGGACGGACCATGCGGGTCAGGGTCGTCTTGCCGGCCTGCCGCGCCCCGACCAGCAGGACGACGGGGAACACCTCCAGCAGGCGGTCGATACGCTGGGTGAGATTTCGCCGTAAACCAGTCATATCCAAACCCTGTGCATGGATTTTACTGGTAAACGGCTTGCGGTGGGGGCGGTGTGTCGACGTCAGAGGGAACTCGTGAACGGATGGCCGAGCTCGCGCATCACCTCCTCGGCCGCCCGGACACCGTGGTACTGCGCCTCCTCGAACAGCGAGATCCCGCTCATGTCGGAGTGGGCGAAGCGGATCGGACCGTACGGCGCCGTCGCCCGGCGTCGCGCCTCTCCCCACACGAAGCCCGGCGTCGGACGGATCATCGCGTGGCCCCACAGCATGATGTCGATGTGCGTCACCAGCGCCTCGATGCCAGGATGCGCCTGCCCGAGGTCAGCGAGGATCAGCGCCGCCCAGTCGCGCCAGCCCTGCTCCAGCATCCAGGCGCGGGCCGCCGCCGGGTTCGGCACGGTGAGCGGCAGGTACCAGGTCAGCACGCTGCGGCCGGTCGCCATCCGCAGGTCCTGGTGGGTCGCCACCACGTAGCCGAGCGACGGGCTGTCGTACAGCACGTTGTCCCAGGCCGCGCCCTCCGGCAGCCGGTCCACGGTCAGGTTGGCGACCACCCACGGACTGTATGTGAACGCCTCGACATCGACCGCCGGGTAGCCGTCGATGACGCGCGGGGCGGTGAAGCGCGGCAGGGCGTAGATGCACCGGCGCGCCCGGAACCGCACCGCCGTCCCGACGCGCGTGTCCAGCACATCGACATCGACGCCGCTCGCGCCCGCCGCGCCGGCCGCCGGGCGGCCGCCGCCATCGGTCGGAACCTGCCCGTGCGGCGTCCGGGCCGCGGAGCCATCCTGCCGGCCCGGTGCTGCGGCTCCGCCGGGCGCCGCGATTCCGCCGGGCGCCGCGATTCCGCCCGGCCGCACCCGGTAGGCCAGCATGCCGGTGCGGACGCGTTCCCCCAGGCGGTCCAGCAGGTGCCGCACGATGCGCCCGTTGCCCTCCGGCCACGTCAGGTACTCGACGTCGGCGGGGCGCGCACAGAAGTAGTGCCAGCCCGCCCAGGCGGAAGTCGTGTCCAGCGTGCAGCCGTAGTCGTCGCGGCAGCAGTAGTCGACGTACCAGCGGAGCCGCGGCGACGCCCAGCCGGCGCGGTCGAAGTACTCGCGCATCGAGAGGCCGTCGAGCGCCGTGATCTCCGGATCGGTCGATCCCTCGGCGACCGGCAGGGCGAACGCGGGGCGGCCCCGCGCGTCCCGGAAGTCGCGGTAACGGCGCACCCGGGCCTCGAAGGCGGCGAGCGCCGCCAAGTCGCCGCGGCCGTCCCCGCGCCCGGCGTCCGCGGCGAAGGCATCCGGAGCGCCCTGCCCCGGCCCACCGCGCTCCGGGGCGACGGCACCGGAGACGACGCCCGCCGGCCCGGCGTCGTCCGGGGCCACCACGTCCCGCGCCGACAGACCCGCCCGCCACCGGCCGTCGATGAACACGCGCTCCTGCGGCGCGTGGCACAGATGTCGCGGGTCGTAGATCGGCGCACCATCCGGCCCGTGCCCCTCGATCAGGCCCATCTCCGCGACGAGCTCCCGCACGGCCGTCGATTCGGCGGTCGGCGTCGGCAGATAGTGCGCGCCCCACGGATACGCGGAGACCGCATTCTCTCCCCAGCGGGCGTTGCCCCCCGCCTGCGGTTCGAGTTCCAGCACCACGAAGTCACGGAAGCCGCTGCGGGCCAGTTTCCACCCCGCCGACAGTCCCGCGATGCCGCCGCCCACGATGACCACCGCGGCCTCGCGCACCTGCTGCGGCTCGGGGAAGCCGCCCTCCCGCAGCCGATGGCCGATCCGATGGGAGGCGCCCACGATGGTCCCGCCGATGCGCCCGGCGTCGAGCGCCCGCTCGGCGGCGGACGGCGGGCGGGGCGCGCAGCCGGACGCCAACGCGACCGCGGCGGCGGGACCCATCCGCAGGAGGTCCCGCCGCGTGATCCCCCGTCCGGCCGCTGCAGGAGCGCCCGGCGCCGACCCGCAGCCCGACCCGCCCGTTCCCGTATGCATCGTGGTTACCGGTATCGCTCGGTTGGACTGTAACAGACGCCCACGGGCCGGGAGACCATCACGACGTCGCTCGCGGCCCCGCGCCCGCCGCGCTACGTCACTGGCGGTGACGATACGAAGTGAGCGCCCGCCACGCCCGCCACTTCGCAGGCACTCGGCGGCGTGAGACACTTCATCGATCGACGCGGGCGCGGAACCATCGGACCATCACGGACGGCATGGACCGTCACCGACGGGGGCTGTTGGCGGCTACACTCCACACGATTGTTTGATGGAAGCGCCATGAACGTTACCCCGTTCCACTGCGGGCCGTTCGCCAATGAGAGCGAACGCACGGCATTCGAACATCTCAGAAGCCGCATCGAATCGACGCTCGGCGCGAGCGACGACCAGTGGATACTGCTGACCAATCTCACCTGGTCGGTCACGCACCAGTTCCAGGCGGACGAGATCGACATGATCGCCGTCGGCCCGCCGGGCGTGCGCGTCATCGAAGTCAAGCACTGGTCGCGGCGCTGGGTCGATGAACACGCCGACCTCGTGAACCAGGAGGCGGACCGGGTCACGAACAAGGCGCGCAAGATCGGGACCACCGCCCGCAAGCACGTCCCGGACCTCGGCCGCGTGGACGGGGTGATTCTGCTGACGCGCAAGTCGCCGGGAATGAAGGAGCTGGCCGGCCGGGTCGCCCGGGGCGTGCGGTTGTGCACGCTGAAGGAATGGCGCAAGGCCATCAACCTCGGCGCGGCGACGGTGCTGCGCCCGCAACAGGTCGCGCGACTCGGCCGCCTCCTGGAACCAAGGAGCGCGGTCGCGGTCGACGGATCGCTGCGCCGGTTCGCCGGATACGTGAACCTGGAGCGCCGCACGCCCCCGGGGCAGCGGTTCCACCGCGTCTACCGGGGTGTCCACGCCACGCGGCGCGACAAGGTGATCCTGCATCTCTACGACCTGTCGGCGAGTGACGAGGGGCACGCCGAGACCCGAGCGAAGCGGGGATTCGAGACGTTGCATCGGCTGCAGTTGCACGCCTGGGCGCCGCGCGTGCTCGATTCCTGGCAGCCGGCGCCCGGCTACGCGGGCGAGATGCACTTCTTCACCGTCACTGACCCATCGGCTCCTGCCATCGAGAAGCGTGCGTCGGACCGGTCGTGGGACACGCCCGCGCGGCTGGCCTTCGCCAGCGCTGCACTGGATGCGCTGAACGGGCTGCATCAGGAGATCGTCGCGGACGCGCCGATCCTGCACCGCAACCTGACGCCGAAAACGATCCTGGTTCGCCACGACAACACGCCGATCTTGACCGCCTTCGAGCTGTCGAGAATCCCATCCGAACAGAGCGTGGCGTCGGCGGGACCGCCGTCCGGGACTTGGCCGCCGTCGACGGCGCCGGAGGTGCGGGAGCAGGGACTGCAAGCGGCGGACACCCGCTCGGACCGCTACGCACTCTGCGCCAGCCTGCGCGTCCTGTTCGAGGACCGGGGCGACGAGACGAGCCGCCAGGCCCTCGAAGTGCTGGCCTCGGGCATGGCGGACGACCCGGCGCAGCGCCGCGAGACATCCGCTCTCGACGCGGGCTTGTCGGGGCTGCTGGGTGAGTCTGCGCCCGCGCCGCCGCCCCCGCCCGCGCGGTTCTGGACGGAAGACCAGATCGTTCCGTTCCGCGGCGGCCACTACCGGGTGGTGGAACGGCTCGGGTCGGGCGGGGTGGGCACGGCCTTCAAAGTGGTGCAACTCGACCGGACGAGGAAGGAAGAGCTGGGCGCCTATGTCGCCAAGGTCTGTCACGACGAGGAGGCGGGACGCCGCGCCGTGAGCGCCTACCGGCTGGCGCGCTCCCACCTGCAACACCAGGCCGTCTCCGTGATCTTCGAAGTAGCGTCGGCGTGGCGCGAGAACGAGTTCACGGCGCTCATGACCTGGGTGAAGGGGTCGCCGCTTCGGGATTCCGTTGGCGAGCTGCCGCTGCTCGTCGACGACCTGGAGGAGACCTCGGCCGAAGCGCTGACGCTGGTCTGGTTGCGGACGATGTGCGACGCCCTCGACGTGCTGCACCGCAACGGTCTCGTCCATGGCGACGTGAACCCCGGCAACATGATCGTTTCGGGGCGCAATCTCGTCCTCACCGACTACGACTTCGTCAGTCGGATCGGTGAACCGATCATCGCACCGGGCGCCATGCTCTACTGCTCGCCGCCCCACGAGGCGGGCCGGGCAGCATCGCCTTCCGACGACCTCTACGCGCTGGCGGCCAGCTTCTTTCACGTGCTCTTCAACCACGAGCCCTTCCGCTACGAGGGGGCGCTGGAGAAGGAGCGCGGCCTGAACTGGGGCGCCGTCGACGCCGAACAAACATCGGAAGGAATCGCTTCGTAGCGGCAAACCGCCAACTGATCGCTATCGTAGGGCGACGACTGAGTGAGTGAGACTCTCGCCTCGTAGAGGCGGTCGGCGGACGGACGCAGCCGATCGAGCTCCGCCGCGGCCATGCGCAACACGCGCCGGTTCTGCAGAGTATCGAATCCGACATCAATCTCCCCCGGCAGCTCGGACTCGCCGGTACCGGTACTGGTGCGCAGCAGGCCGTAGAGTTGATCGCGCCAGCGAACCAGGACGTCGGCGCATGGAGGGTGGTCCACCGGCAACGTTACGATGCTCACGAGGTCATTCGGTCGCTGTGCGGATGCAAGCGCCGGCACGTTCAGGATCTCGACCATCCTTTCGAGCCCGCAGGGCTTCACGCTGCGCGGGATCGCCTGGTAGACGTCTCCGACCCCCACCTCTACCACTCTGCGCTCCTCATCTGCACTGACCCCACTGACCCCGCGCCTGGGCTCACCGGCACGCGCCGAAATGAGGCCGCGCCAGCCGACCACGCTTCGAGACTTCGAGGCGTCGCACACCCACGACGGCCCCGACGGCACTGTCCCACCGGCGCCGGCTCACGCTCACTTCCGCCACGTCGGGTTGACGAACGCGCCGTTGCCGGCCGCGTCCCAGACCGCGACCCGCGCCCACGCCAACCGGGGGCGTCGGTGACGCGAACCCGCCGGCGCCGAAGGGCCGCGTCCGCGACAACGGGACGACCTCGCGGTGCACGCCGGCGGCGTCGCCCCACACGATCTCCGCGAATCGCCGGGGGGATCGGCGAATCCTCCAGCGCGAGTCTCGGGAATCACTGCTCGACCAGATCGAGAACTTCCAGCAGCGCCTGTCGCGCTTCGGCCATCGCGGCCGGCCCCAGTCGCACCAGCGGCCCCCGAACCAACCGGCGGTTGTCGATGGCTCGGAGCTGATCGATCAGCGCGTCCGAGTCCCGACGAAGCTGTCCCGCGGCCCGAATCCGAATGCGCAGCGGCTCGGCGTCATCCACGAGCCGGGTGGTGAGGGGCGCAATGAGCGTCGAGGGATGCCCGGCGTCGAGCAGCGCCTGCGCCTGGACGATCAGGACGGGCCGAGTCTTCCCGGGCTCGGTCCCCTGGCGCGGATTCAGATCCGCCAGCCAGACCTCCCCCCGATCAGGCATCGACGTCTCGTTCGATGGCGTCGAACTCGGCATTGATGCGCATGCTGTCCTCTCGGACTCGGCGCGAGGCGGCGGCGAGCCGATCCGCGCGCAGTCGGGCGCGCGTGTCCCGGTTCATGTGCTCCAGCGCGCGGCGGATGTACTCGGCGCGCGACAGTTGCAGGGCCGCCGCGCACCGGCCGGACGCCTCGAGCAACGGTCCCGGCAGCTTCAAGGAGATGGCAGGCATGAGTACTCGCGTCGAGTTTCACATCCGCATATCGTACCAGACGCGAGCCGGGTCGTCACTCCCGCCACGTCGGGTTGACGAACGCGCCGTTGCCGGCGACGTCCCAGACCGCGACCCGCGCCCACGACCAGCCGGGGGCGTCGGCGGCGAGCGCGAACCCGCCGGCGCCGAAGGGCCGCGTCCGCGACAACGGGGTGACCTGCCGGTGCACGCCGCCGGCGGCGTCGCCCCACACGATCTCGGCGAACCGCAGGGGGAACGTCCAGTCCGCCTCGATCCAGACGTCGAGACGGTCGGCGGTCGAGGCGGAGAAGTCGACTTCGGGCAGCAGCACCTCGCCGGTGGTGGTGAAGAAGTCGCCCCGCGCGAGGGGTTCGACCGCCTCGCCCCAGCGGTCGAACGGGGGCAGCTCGTCGAGGCGCACGTAGTTGATGTTCATGTGCGCGTAGAGCTCGTGGGTGACGTCGAACTGGAACACGTCGACCTCGCCGAAGATACGCTTCCGCAGCCCCTGGGCGCTCAGGTCGTCGAGCAGCCGCAGCGACCGCTCGCCGAGCCGCGGCGACGAGAGGTCGGCGGGCATGGCCTTCCAGCCCGCGCCGAGGTAGGCGGGGTCGCGGAAGTGTTCGGTGTCGACGATGCGGTCGGGGTAGCCGGTCGAGCCCTTCGTCCGGGGGTGGGTCTGGTACATGAACCCGCCCTCGCGCCGCACGAGCTCGAGCATCTCGGCCGCGTCGGCGGCGCTGTAGATCTGGCCGTAGCGGGGGTGGGTCATCTCGAACGCGCCGCCCTCTGGCCGGTCCATGAACCAGTAGACGGGCCGCGGGAAGATGACCGCCCAGTGTCCCCCGAGGTGCACGTTGGCCTCTTCGCTGGGGATGAGCAGGAAGTCGGGCTCGGACTGCGCGCGCAGAGCGCGGAAGTAGGCGTCGAGCTCGTCGAGCCGCAGGTCGGTGAGGTCGCGCGGGTGGCCGTCGCCGTGGAAGTCCATGATGATGGACGCGTCGACCCCCATCGCCTTCAGGACCGGCTTGAACGGCGGCGTCCAGTCGAACCCGTGCTCCAGCGCCTGCATGGTGTAGGCGAGGTGCCAGTGGGTGCTCAGGGTCTTGTAGCCGTCGACGGGGCGGAACCGGTCGCGGTTGGTGAACGCCAGGACCTCGTCGAGCGTCGCCTCCGCCGCGGCGTCGGACAGCAGGAAGAACACCGACATCCGCTGCGTCTCGCCCGGCGGGGCGTTCATCCACGGATAGAAGCGCCAGTTGGTGTCGCGGATCTGCCGGATGCCCAGCGACACCCGTCCCCGCCACGACCGGTGCCACACGTGCCCCAGGTTGGACGTGAAGTCGCGCGGGAAGAAGTACTGGTGGGGCGGGGGGAAGACCGCCACGCTGCCGCCGGCGGTGGCCGCCGCGAGGGTGCGGTAGCGCACCTTCAACGGCTTCCGCTCGGGGTCGAAGCCCGTCGATACGTCGTGGCGCAGGTCGCCGGCGGTGTCGTACCAGCTCACGCGGGTCTGCATATTGCCCCCGGGGGTCCGGTCGGCGTCGGCGGCCATCTCCCAGCCCCCGTCGTAGTAGTAGGCGACGTCGGCGGCGTCGGTCGCGGCCACCGCCTCCTGTTGGATCAGCCGGCTGCCGGGGAAGATGGTGTAGACGACTGCCCCTTCGAACACCCCCATGCGCAGGCCGTCGAAGGTCAGTTCCACCCGCTCGCCGACGGTGCGGACGGTCGCCTTCCGCAGGCTGAACACCCCCTGGGCGTGCCGCGTGCCGTCGGGATGGCTCGGCGGGAAGTCGAAGAACGCGTTCCACCCGCGCCGCCGCGTCCCCGTCTCGACCTGGTAGAACGGCCGCACCGCCGACACCACGGCCGCCCCGTCCACCGCGATCGACTCGATGAGCGGCCGGTCGGGGTCGAGCGAGAACGTCGCCCGCCACTCCCGGTCGGCCTCGTCCGGCCACGCCACCGCCACCCCGTCCCCGACCGCGGCCACCGTCACCGGACCGGGCCGCACGCCGCTCAGGTCCAGCGGCGCGGTCTGGCCGAGAGCGGCCTCACCGGCGAGGATCGCCGCGAGACCGCAACACGCGATCACCGTCTGTCTCATCGCTTCCTCGCTTCCACGGCTCCGGGTTCAATTACAACTTCTTGATCTGCCGGCAGGCTTGCGCCGCACCAGCTTCCGTCGACCGCTCGCAAGCCACGGGGACGCAAAGCGACCCGTCTGCGGATGCGGAGACGGGTCACGCGGGTCGCTGTTCTCTCTCGACGAGCGGCCGCGCCTGATCCGGGTGATTCACGTATTCCCAGAGCTCCTCCGGCAACCATCCCTCAACCGCATCACCTTTGAGTTCCGTCACGACGAACCACATATCCGGCATGTGTTTGCGAAGAGCACCCGCAAGGTCGTTCAATTGGCGGTCTGAAACGAGAATGGCCGCAGACGGAACGGAGCCACCCACCTCTCGACACCCTCCGTACGGTTCAGCAGGAACTGCATCTGCTTTGGCGTGCGTGCCTTGTTGACGGCGAGAAGATACGCGTTCATGACAACTACTCTCTACCTTCCACCTGCGCTCCATTGACCTTCCCGCCGCCTCTGGCCGGATTCCTGGCGGGCCCCGCCAACTGGAGGTCGTCGGCGAGCATGGGTTCCTTCAGCCCCTGGGCCGCGATCAACTTGTGCCTGTACTCCTCCGACTGCAATCGGTCCGGATCCTCTCTCGCGAACCGCGCATAGTGCCGGTGGTAATCGAAAAGCACGAACATCGCAGCTGCCACGAACAAAGCGGTGAACACCGTATGCCGCCGATTGGCGAAACGGCTCGAAACAACCAGGCGGCTCCGATCAACACCGGGATCAGAAGCAGGGATGGGACCAGGGGCCCCATCGCCGTGCCTCTCTCGATCAGCAGGCCACCGACGTCCTGAACGGCCGCCAGACCATCGCGAAGCCAGGACATCGGGGCGCCTCCAGCCCGCCGCGTCGCCCGCCAGCGGGCGTCAGAACACGGCGATCACGTTCAGCGGCGAGCCGGTGCCGCCGGTGACGGGGATCGGCCCGGCCGCGATCAGGAACTCCCAGCGCCCCTCTTCGGCCGCGACCTCGGCCAGGGCCTCGAGGTCCATGTTGTCGAAGATGTTGGTCCCCAGGCCGGCGATGAGCAGAACGTGCAGCGGCAGCCCGACCCCGTCGACCCCCGACGGCTGCACGTCGGTGGCCGCGTCGCTGCCGAACAGGGCCACGTCCTCGCCGCGAATCCAGCGGATGACCGAGGCGTGGATGCCGGCCGAGTTGCCCGAGAGCTGCCACGGACCCACGTCGGCGCGGCGGGCCCAGCGGCCGGTCCGCAGGAAGACGGCGTCGCCCGGCTGCATGGTCACGCCCGCCTGCTCCAGCCACGCCTCGATGTCCTCGGTGTAGATGGGCGTCCCCGGCTCGAGGTAGTCGACCCCCTTCAGGCGGGGGATGTCGAGCAGCACGCCGCGGGTGACGATGCCGTCCTTGAGGTTGTCGATGCCCAGCTTGACGCAGCCCTCCTCGACAGAGCTGGTGTCGGCCGGGACGCCGTTGTACATCACTCCCTTGTGCAGGAAGTGGCACAGCGCGTCGATGTGGCTGACGCCGTAGCCGTGGTACGAGAACTCGATGGTGTCCGACCGCAGCGACTCCGCCATCGTGTGGTTGAACGCCGAGTCGGGGTTGTCGGGGTGCACGCCGGGCATCGGGTTGTGCGACAGCGATACGGTCCGGCCGCGCGTGGGCAGCGCGAGCGCCTGCCGCCGCTTCTCCTCGGTGATGAGGTTGACGGTGCCGAGCTCGTCGTCCGCGCCCCAGCGGCCCCAGTTCTTGACCTCCTCGAACAGTGCGTCGAACGCCGCCTCGTCGTGCGGACCCGGCCCGTCCTGGCCCGCGACAGGCGCCGCGACCAGGGCCGCCAGCACCGTGACGGTCGCGAACGAAACGCCCCGGCTCATGTGTGGCATCATCTGCTTCGCCTCCTCCGGAGAATCCCCGCTGCTTCAGTCTAGGAGCTTGCGCCGCAGAAACGCAACGGAGTGCGTTCTGCGGCGCAGACTCCTGGGGCGGTGGGGGCTGGGGCCGAATACGGAGCCTTGCGACGGGTTCGGCGGCGCTATCGCGGGTTGCTCCCCGCGTCCCGGGCGCTGCCAACCGGATCGGCGCGATCAGTCCCGCCCGGATCGCCCTTGCGCGTACCGCCGCCACCCCGCCGCGTGATACTGCACCAGAATCTGGTTGTTCAGGTGGTTCACCTCCACCGGGACGGCGCCCATGTCGGCGGGGAACGCGAAGAGCGTGCGCGCAATCGGCGGCGTGAGGAAGCGCAGTCCCGGCGGGAACGCCGCCGGCTCCGGCAGCGGCGCATGCGAGGCGAGCACGAAGCCCCACTCGCCGAACGTGGGCACCGGCGCATGATATGGCGCAGCGCGGAGGCCGGCGGCGCGGACGGTCTCCACAATGCACCAGAACGCCTGCCGCGAGACGAGCGGCGATGTGCTCTGCAGCGCGGCGGCGCCGCCGGGGTTGAGACGGTCGCGCAGCCGCCGGTAGAAGGTGGTCGTGTAGAGCTTGCCGAGCGAGTACGAGCGCGGGTCGGGGAAATCGACCACGATGAAGTCGTAGCGGGTCCGGTCGGATTCGATCCAGACGAACGCGTCGGCGTTGACCACCTTCACCCGTGGTGAACGCAGCGCGTGGTCGTTGAGGGCCGCGAAGGCCTCGTGGTCGCGGAAGATCTCCGTCATCATCGGGTCGAGGTCGACCAGCGTGATCTCCCGTACGCGGTCGTCCTTCAGGACCTCGCGGACCGCCATCCCGTCGCCGCCGCCGAGCACGAGCACGCGGCGCGGGTCGGCGACCGAGGCCAGCCCCGGATGGACGAGCGCCTCGTGGTAGCGGTACTCGTCCAGCGAGGAGAACTGCAGGTGGCCGTCCAGGAACAGGCGCACGCCGCTGTCTCCCTGCGTCAGCACGATGCGCTGGTACGGCGAGGAGCGCGACAGGACGACCGGATCGTCGTAGAGCCGCCGTTCCGACCAGTCCACCAGATCGTCGGAGAACACCGCCCCCAGTGCGAGCGCGGCGAGCGCCGCCCAGGCCTGCGCCGTCAGCCACGGCCGTCGATGCTGTTCCCGGAATACATGGCAGGTCCAGACCGCGACCGCAACGTTGAGCCCACCGAACACGAACGATGACCGCATCAGTCCCACCTGCGGCACGAGCCACAGCGGAAACACGAGCGATGCGGCCAACGCCCCCAGGTAGTCCAGCGACAGCACCCTCGAGACCAGGTCGGCCAACGGGAACTCGTCCTTCAGGATGCGGATGAGGAACGGGATCTCCAGACCGACCAGCACCCCGGTGGCTGTCACCCACGTGTAGAGCACCACGCGGAAGGCGCCCAGCTCGCTGAACGAGAAGAAGAGCACCGGTGACGAGAGGCCGCCGACGAGGCCCACGAGAATCTCGATCTCGATGAAGCGGGCGATCAGGTCCCGGTGGAAGTAGCGCGACAGGTAGGACCCTACCCCCATCGAGAAGAGGTAGACGCCTATGACCGTCGAGAACTGCGTGACGCTGTCGCCGAGCAGATAGCTGGCAATGGTACCGGACAGCAGCTCGTAGATGAGCCCGCAGGTGGCGATGGTGAAGACCGCGATCAGCAGGACGCGAGTCCGGACCTCCGCGCGGCCGGTCGACGCAACGGACCGCTCGTCCATGGAGGTACGATCCTGCAACTACGCGAGACGGCCAAACGGGATACGCCAAGGCAGGCAGCGGGGCTGCGCCGCGGGCCGTCGGACCGGCAGAGAACCGGGCGGGCGGACGCCAGGAGACACCGGATTGCTGCGGCGTCCGCCCGCGAACGACCCGCCTAGAGGCCCTCGGCCTGCTTCATCAGGTTGCCGTGCGTCTGGGCGACCTCGAGTCCGCCCTCCCCTTCCTGCCACCCGGTGCGGCCGTCGCCGTTCGCGTCGACGCCGGAGAGCAGCGCCTGGGCCAGGTCGCTGAGCTCGGACACCAGACTGGCGGCGTCATCAGCCGAGGTCGCCATCTCGATCTTCTGGGCCAGCATGACGATCTCGTCCGCTCGCACCACCGTGTTCTGCGCCGAGGTGGCGACGTGCACGGCGTGCGTCTTCACCGCGCCGGACGCGTCGTCGGAGTTGGCGGCGGCCGTGATGTGCCGGGCCGCGCCCTCCGCCGCCTGCTTCACGCCGTAGCCGTTGCCCGGCCCATTCTCGATCTGCGACGGATCGACAGCGTGCAGCACGTGCGCCGTGTGACGCTTGATCGAGTCGAGGTTGCTCGGATCGGACGCCGCGAGCGAAGCGTGCCGCGCCGCGATCTGCGCCTCGGCGATCGCCGCCGGCAGCAGGCCGGCCATCTCCGGGGTGTCGTTCCACCGGTCCATCACGTGGCCGATGTGGTTGTGCGCCTGCGCCGCGGCGCCCTGGACGCCGCCGAAGAGCGCGACGAGCGCGAAGACGAAAACGAGGCCGATGCCGGTTGCTCGTGACATGTGAATCCTCCTCTGAATCGGGCGGCGGCTCCAGAATCGGGAGCTGCCACGTGGACTGTCGCCCCTAATATACAGTGGTCGGGACAACGCACAAGCACCGCGAGCACCGAGGGTAGCAGTGTCCGGGCTTCAGTAAGCGTGAACAGGTGAAGCGCGCCGGGAGGTGCCGCATCCCGGACCATGCGCCCGCGGATTTCGACAAGACGCGCCCACCTGTCGACGACCGGAGTGTAGGGGCCCCACGTCACGGATACGCTACGGGTCCGTTGCTCCTTCGTTAAATCAGGTCGACGGCAGCATCGCCTGCGCACCGCCCTCGCCGTCGATCGGGTTCGGCAACCTGGCGCGGGCCCGGCGCGGCGCGCTCCGTATACGGCTTTCCGATATGCTTGATGTACTCGGTTTCTTCGTCGTCTTCCCATGATCGATCCCCGCAGACGCTCCTCGCTGTTCCTGGTGGCCGCGGCGGCGCTGGCCTCGATGGCCACCGAGTGCGAGCAGTCGCCGCGGGGCCTGGAGCCGTCTCCTCTTGTGAGGATCGAGCTCCGGCTCGAGAGCGAGCCGGCGGCCGAGCCTCCCGCCGCACAGCAGGACACCTTCGAGCGCTGCCTGACCCGCATGGACCAGGACAACCGGGTCAAGCCGAGCTGGCGCGACTATGTGGCGACGACGCTGACCGAGACGGCGCCGAACGTCTTCGTGGCCGAGTTCGTCGACGTCCCCGCCAACATCGTCCACACGATGACGGTGCACGACCGCAACCAGTGCCGGCGCGAGCCGCTCGGTGACGGTCGCGTGACCACCGGGGTCAGTGTGAACGGAACGACGCTGGAGCGCGTCATCGCGGCGACACAGGCGCTCCAGTTCGCTGTCGACGAGGACGGCGTGGTGGAATCGCCGGCAGGAGGATAGCCCGACAATCGTCACATGCGGCTCCGATTGCCGCCCAACCGGGCCTGACTGGGAGCCTGCACCATTCCACGGCGCAGACTCCCAGGTCGCCCGACCTGAGCATCCATGCATGACACGTGTCGTTCTCTCGTCACGTCCATCGCGCTCGGCGCCGCGCTCGGCGCCGCCGCCCCCGTCTCGTACGCCCAGCGGCCCGACCCCGAGGTGCTGCGATCAATCCGCGAGGAGGGCTTCGAGCGGTCGCAGGCGATGGAGATCGTCAGTTGGCTGAGCGACGTCTACGGCCCGCGCGTGACGGGCACCCCGGCGATAGAGGCGGCGAAGGACTGGGCGGCGGAGCGCATGCGTTCGTGGGGACTGCGCGTCTCGGAGGAACGGTTCGCGTACGGCCGAGGCTGGTCGCTCGAACGCTTCCACGCGCACATGATCGAGCCGCAGGTGATGCCGATCATCGGCTACCCGCGCGCCTGGACCCCAGGCACGGACGGCGCCGTGACGGCGGATGTGGTGCGGGTCGACGTGGGTTCGCGCGCCGCGCTGGAACGGTACCGCGGCAGGCTGCGCGGGAAGATCGTGCTGCCGCAGGAGCCGCGCGACGTCCGGATGCTCGAGGGCGACCTGGTGCTGCGGATGGACGACCGCCTGCTGGAGGAGGCTGCGCGACGGCCCGACGGGAGGTCGCGGCAGGCGAGCAGCGGCGGCAGCGGGGCACCGCTCCAGAACCACGTACAGGCGTTCTTCCGGGAGGAGGGCGTCGTAGCGGTGCTCGACCGGGGCAGCGACCTCTCCCTGGTCGGCGGGGCGCCGCTCGGGAGCGACTTGGTCTGGCCGACCCAGCGCACGGACGGCGGGACGCTGTTCGTCGGGCCCGGCGGGTCGCGGTCGGCGGGCGCGCCGGACGTCGTCCCTGCGGCAACCATTGCCGTCGAGCACTACAACCGAATGATCCGCGTCCTCGAGAAGGGCCTGCCCGTAACGGTGGAAATCGACATCCGGACCCGGTTCCACGACGAGGTCCGGCCGAACGGCTTCAATCTGCTCGGTGAGTTGCCCGGGACGGACCTGGCCGACGAGGTGGTCATCCTCGGCGCGCACTTCGACTCGACCCACGCCGCGACGGGAGCCACCGACAACGCGGCCGGCGTGGCCGCGATGATGGAGGCGGCGCGCATTCTCCGGGCCGTGGACGCCCGGCCGCGGCGCACGATACGGGTGGCGCTGTGGGGCGGAGAGGAAGAGGGGTTGCTCGGATCGCGGGCCTACGTCCAGCGCCACTACGCGGATCCCCGGACGATGGAGCTGCTGCCCGATCACGCGCAGGTGTCGGCCTACTACAACCTCGACAACGGCGCCGGCCGCATCCGGGGCATCTGGCTGCAGGGCAACGACGCGGCACCCGCGTTCCGCGCGTGGATGCGCAATCTCGCCGACCTGGGCGTCACGACCATCGGACGGCGATCGACCCGTGGTACCGATCACCGCTCGTTCGACGACGTCGGGCTGCCGGGATTCCAGTTCATTCAGGATCGCCTGGAGTACAACTCCCGGACGCACCACTCCAACATGGACTTCTACGATCGCGTGCAGCGCGACGACCTGCAGCAGATGGGCGTTGTCGCAGCGACCTTCGCCTATCACACCGCCATGCTGGACGAGCGGCTGCCGCGCAAGTCGTTGCCGGCGGTCCGGCGACGCGCGGAGTGATCCGCCGGAGCCTTCGCTGCCCTCTGTTCCGGCGCGAGGGCCCCGGCGGCGGTCGCAACTTTCACCATCTCCTCTCGCGCGCCGGCGTGCCCGGGTTCGCCTCCGCCGTGCAAGGGGTACAAGGGGTGGAGGTAGACTGCACGCAACGGTTCGGATGGGGGAGGATGCATCGATGAGCAGACGGCATGTGAAGGTGATCGGCATGATCGCCGCGGTGGCGATTGCAGGTTGCGGCGGAGGCGAGTCGGCGGATGTGGAGGGCGCTGCGGACGATACCGGGGCACTGCCGATACTGGCGCTCGAGGACGTCAAGCCCAGTCAGAGCGGCTCGGTCCGGCAGCAGGTGGCGAACACCGAGATCGAGGTCACCTACGACCGGCCGGTCGCCCGCGGACGCGACCTGTTCGGCGGTATCGTGCCGTTCGGCGAGATCTGGAACCCCGGCGCCAATGACGCGACGGCGATCTCCTTCAGTCGCGACGTCACCATCAACGGGAATCCGCTGCCGGCCGGCAGCTACAGCCTGTGGGCGGTCCCCGACCCCAACCGCTGGACCATCATCTTCAACCGGCAGGCCGACGTCTACCACACGCCCTATCCCGGCGAGGACGACGATGCGCTGCGGTTCATGGCGTCGCCGCGGCGCGGGGCGCACATGGAGACGCTGGCATTCTATTTCGCGGCCGTCGAGAAGAAGGATGCGGAGCTGCGCCTGCACTGGGGCGAGACCTATGTCCCCTTCAACATCACGGTGCCATAGCCATGGGCTGCCTGACCCCTCCTGACCGACGCCCGACCGCCGTCGACCGGCGAGGTTTCCTCCGCTCGAGCGCCATCGCGGGCGCAGCCTTGGCCACCGGGGCCGGATGCGGTCCGGGGCTCGAACCCGGCGCGGCGGCGCAGGCCCGCACTGGCGGGCAGGTCCGGGGCGCCGAGCCGCCGGTCGCTCCCGAGCGGACAGGGCCGGACGCTGCGGCATTCGAGCTCGCGGAAGTCTCCATCGGCGAGCTCGCCGCGGCGCTGGCCGACGGCCGGCGCACGGCGCGCTCGGTGACCGAGGCGTACCTGGCCCGCATCGCGCAGATCGACCGGGAGGGACCGACGCTGCGGAGCGTGATCGAGACCAATCCCGACGCGCTCGACATCGCCGACGCGCTCGACCGCGAGCGGGCGGATGGCCGCGTGCGGTCTCCCCTCCACGGCGTGCCGATCCTGGTCAAGGACAACATCGACACCGCCGACCGGATGACGACCACGGCGGGATCGCTGGCCCTGGAAGGGTCCATTCCCGCCGAGGACTCCAGCGTCGCCCGGCGGTTGCGGGAGGCCGGGGTGATCCTGCTGGGGAAGGCCAACCTGAGCGAGTGGGCCAACTTCCGGTCGACGCGCTCGTCGAGCGGCTGGAGCGCGCGCGGCGGGCAGTGCCGCAATCCCTACGCGCTCGACCGCAACCCGTGCGGGTCCAGTTCCGGCTCCGGCGCGGCGGTTTCGGCCAACCTGGCCGCGGCCGCCATCGGCACCGAGACCGACGGCTCCATCGTCTGCCCATCCACGGCCAACGGCATCGTCGGCATCAAGCCGACCGTCGGCCTCGTCAGCCGGGCCGGCATCGTGCCCATTTCGGAGACCCAGGACACCGCCGGCCCGATGGCGCGCTCCGTCCGCGACGCGGCGCTGTTGCTCGGCGCCATCGCGGGACCCGACCCGCGCGACCCGGCGACCGCACCCGGCGAGGTGCGGGGTCTGAGCGACTACACGCCGTTCCTCGACCCGGACGGACTGCACGGCGCCCGCATCGGCGTCCAGCGCAGCGTCTTCGGCTTCCATGAGGGGGTCGACCACCTGATGGAGGAGGCCATCAGGGTGCTCGGCGACCGCGGCGCGATCCTTGTCGATCCGATCGACCTGGCGGCGAGCGGGGCGTTGCGGCGGGCCGAGACCGAGGTGCTCTTCTACGAGTTCAAGGCGGGTCTGAACGCCTACCTCGCGAATCTGCGGAACCCGCCGATCCGCACGCTGGCGGATCTGATCGCCTTCAACGAGCAGCACGCCGCCGAGGAGCTGTCCTGGTTCGGGCAGGAGCGGTTGCTCGCGGCGGAACGCAAGGGCCCGTTGTCGTCGCTGGAGTACCGCGAGGCGCATGCCGTCGCCCGGCGCCTGTCGCGCGCCGCGGGCATCGACGGCGTGATGGACAGCGGCAACCTCGACGCCATTCTCGCCCCGACGGGCGGGCCGGCCTGGGTCACGGACCTCGTCAACGGCGACCACTTCGGCGGCAGCAGCTCACAGTTTGCGGCCGTCGCCGGCTATCCCAACGTCACCGTCCCCGCGGGCTTCGTCCACGGGTTGCCGGTCGGCGTCTCGTTCTTCGGACGCGCCTGGAGCGAGCCGACCCTGATCCGCATTGCATACGCCTTCGAGCAGGCGACCCGCCACCGGCGGGCGCCCCGGTTGCTCCCGACCGCGGAGGTCCCCGCTTGACGAAGATCGCCTGCGCGCCCCCGGGGCCGCGACAGGAGCTGGGAGCAGGCCTTGCCCACGCCATCACTGCTCGAAGAAGCGCTCGACGCCTGGGCCGACGCCCGCCGCGGGGTAATCGCGGAGTTGCGCTGCGTGCCCGAGGACCGAATCGGGTTCCGCCCGGAGACCGGAGCCCGGTCCGTCGCCGAGATCGTCCAGCACGTCGCCGACACCGCCCGCATGTGGTGCGGCGAGCTCTCGAACCCGGCGGGCGACTTCACGCGCAAGGACTTCCCCGCGTTCCTGCGCGAGTACGGCACCCGCAAGGCGGACCGCCCCAGGGACAGGATCGGTCTCATCCGCCTGCTCCGGAGCACCCACGCCGACGGCGCGCGCCAGCTCCGCGAGACCGGCGAGATCGGCATGCTGCAGACCATCCGCCGCTTCGACGGCGAGCACTGGACGCGCCTCGCCTGGCTGCAGCACGGAATCGCCCATGAGGAGTACCACCGCGGCCAGCTCGCGCTCTACGTGCGACTGTTGGGAAGGACGCCGGCGCTCACGAAGCGCATCGAGGGCGGATGACCGGGCGCACGGCATCGAGTGCCGTTCGGCGCAGCGGCAGCGCAGCACGGAACTCGTGTATGTGGGCGGTCCGGCGAGCGTAGCAGTCCGGGCGTCGGCAGCGCTCGAATGCCGCGGGACTTTCGCCACGGGCTGAAAGAAACGGTGCGGGCGCGGCTGGAATCGAGCGGCCGTTTCGAGACGGTCGACGTGCGGCGCCGCTACCGATCGCTCACCGCCACGGACCAGGTCGCGCTGGTCATCGTGGTGCGCGAGCGGCCCGGCGCCGGTTGCCGCGCGGGTTGCGGGTGAACGGGGAGGCGGCGTGGGAAAACGTGCGGTTCGCGGCCCGCGCGGACCGCCTCGTCCGCGCGGCCGTCCATCTCGACTACGGCGACTACCGGGAGACGCCTTCCACCGCCCGCCGCAACACGGTGGTGGTCCGGGCGGGCATCGAACGACTCGTGCTCGTCGGTGGCGCCGGATCCATCACCCGCCCCAGCCTGGACGCCAGAACCTACGCCGCGGCCGGCGGCCAGGCCGTCCTTGCCGCGCGCCTGTTCTTCGCCGGCGCGTCCGCTCCGCTGCCACCCTACGAGCGGGCGCTGCTCGGCGGCAGCCCGGCCGCGGGCGGCACGCTCCGCGGTTGGGCCGCCGGCGGCGCCGTCGGCGACCGGATCGCCGCGGCATCGATGGAGCTGCGGCTGCCGATTACGTCCGTGCTGTCGGAGGGGCGGATTGGTCTGCGCTTCTTCTACGACACGGCTCTTCTACGACACGGCCGCCGTGTACGACGCAGGCCGATCGATCCGCAACGTGCGTTTCCGGGAAGGCGCGGGCGTCGGTGTCTTCTTCCTGCCGCCGACGTTCGGCTTCCCGGTGTCCGTCGACGTGGCAAGCGACCTCGCCGGCGGCGTGCGCGTCCACACCAGCTCCGGCTTCGGGTTCTGAGCGCGCGGCGGGGCGCCGAGGCCGGGAACCGGCTCAGCCCCCGAGATGCGGGTCGATGACCGCCTGCAGGCGCGCCTTGTCGGCGAGCCCGACGACGGATTCGACGACCTCGCCGCCCTTGAAGAGCAGCAGCGTCGGGATCGAGCGGACCCCGTACTGCCCCGGCGTCGCCGGGTTGTCGTCCACGTTCATCTTGCCGACGGTGACGCGGCCGTCGTAGTCCGCCGCGAGCGCCTCGACCGTCGGCGCGATCATGCGGCAGGGACCGCACCACTCCGCCCAGAAGTCGACCAGCACCGGCTGCGTCGACTTGAGCACCGACTCCTCGAAGTTGCTGTCCGTGACCTCGTGTGTATGTTCTGACATCGCGTCTTCCTGTTGGTGTTTCCGTGAATCCCGCCGCGCTGCGCCGTTCAGGCTGGCGCTGACGGCGCCGGGAAACGCAGACCTGGGGCTGCTGGCTGGCTGCTTTCACCGGGTATTGTAATATGAGCCTGCCGAAGCGCTCAGCCGCCTGCCGCACAAGGGGCTCGAGATCCTGCTCGCCCGCACCTGCACGGAGCACGAGTGCAGCGCTCCGCCCGTGCGACCAGTTGCTTGGCTTGCCGGCCTCGCCGGCCTCTTGGCGGGCGGGCTACATTTCAGGCGGTGCGACCAACCACTGCGCGTGGCGGGCGAACCGCCTCCGCGTGGACTTCGGCTTCGGCCCGCAGACCTTGGCGTGTGACGACTCTTCCGGAGCCGGGTCCGGGTGAACCGTCTGCTCTTCGGCACGGGCTTCTCGACCTCTCCATGGGTGCTCCCATTCTCCAGCGCGCCCGATGTGATTGACGTACGTCACTTCGCACTGGTTGACCACCAGCTCACCAAGACCCTCGTCTCACCGCGGACCGCCTTGGAATCCCTCGATGAGGTCCGTCAGGCAGCGGTCGCCGGCGGCTCGCGGACTGGTCCTGCGCCCTTCCCGGCGGCTTTTTTCTTGCGCGGGAACGGCCGGAGTCCTACTATGCGAACTTGAGGTTGTACCAATGAGGAAGATTCCGTTCCGCGCTCTGACTCCGCTCGCCGTGCTCGCGATCGGGCTCGGCGGGTACCTCTCCATCGGTGTCGCGACCGCGGCGGCGCAGGAGCCCGCGCAGCCGCTCGAGTTCCACCGTGACATCCAGCCGATTCTCGCCGAGTCGTGCGTGCTCTGCCACGGCCCGAACGAGAACATCCGGCAGGCCGATCTGCGGCTCGACACCCCCGATTTCATCGACCGGATCGTCGTGCCGGGCGACGCCGAGGGGAGCCCGCTGTTCCAGCGGCTGGTCACCGAGGACCGCATCGGGCGGATGCCGCCGGTCTCCTCCGGTCGGTCGCTGACCGACGAGCAGATCGACGCCGTGCGGGCGTGGATCGACAGCGGCGCCCCGGTGGGGACCGCGCTGGCCGACGCCGCAGCGCCGGCGCTGGCCGAGCGGGTCGTGGACTTCGCGCGCGAGGTGCGGCCGATCCTCTCCGAGAACTGCTTCACGTGCCACGGGCCGGACGAGCAGGCGCGCCAGCGCGGCCTGCGGCTGGACGTGGCGGAAGGGCCGTTCTCCGATCGCGGCCCGTTCGGCGGGCCGGTCATCCTTCCGGGCAACGCCGAAGACAGTCTGCTGATCCACCGGGTGAGCGCCGAAGACGCGCGGGTGCGGATGCCCTACCGTCTGGGTCTGAACACCCCGGTCATGCCGGGCACGGACGAGGACGCCCTGGACCCCGGCGAGGTCGAGACGCTGCGACTGTGGATCGATCAGGGGGCCGAGTGGGAGTCGCACTGGGCGTTCATCCCGCCCGAGCGGCCGTCCGTTCCCCCGGTGGCGGGCGCCGAATGGGTCCGCAACCCGATCGACAACTTCGTCAAGGCGCGGCTCGAGCAGGAAGGCAGGGAGCCCTCTCCAGAGGCCGACCTCCTCACGCTGCTGCGCCGCGTCACGTTCGATCTGACCGGGCTGCCCCCGACGGAGGGCGATATCGCCGCGGTTCTCAGCGACGACTCGCCCGACGCCTACGAGCGGCACGTCGACCGCATGCTCGAGTCGAAGGGATACGGCGAGCGGATGGCCGCCGAGTGGCTGGACGGGGCCCGCTACGCCGATTCCAGCGGGTACCAGACGGACGCCCCGCGGCAGATGTGGCGCTACCGCGACTGGGTGATCGACGCCTACAACGACAACATGCCGTTCGATCAGTTCACCATCGAGCAGATCGCCGGCGACATGCTGCCGAACGCCACCCTCGATCAGAGAATCGCCACCGCCTTCAACCGCAACCACGGCCAGAACGGCGAGGGCGGCATCGTCCCCGAGGAGTTCCTGGTCGAGAACGTGGTCGATCGCGTGTCGACGACGGGAACGGTGTGGATGGGCCTGACCCTGGGGTGCGCGCGCTGCCACGACCACAAGTTCGACCCGATCTCGCAGAAGGAGTTCTACGAGATCTACGCCTACTTCAACAACATCCCCGAGCGCGGCAACCTGCGCGGCCTCGGCGCGAAGGCGTTCAAGTACTTCAACTCGCCGCCGCTCGTCACCGCGCCGACCGAGGCGGACTTCGCCCGGTTGGCCGAGCTCGACGAGACGCTCGCGGCGGCCCGCGAGGAGTTCGTGCGCCTCGAGGCCGACGCGGCCGACGCACGGGCCGAGTGGGAGCGCTCGCTGGCGGGCGCCTGGCCGGTCGACTGGGTCCTGCGCGACAAGCTCCTGGTCCATCACCCGCTCGACGGCGACATCGGCGGCACCTACAGCGGGGAGCCGGTGGCCCCCCACCAGGGGGTGACCTCCCACCTGCGGACGCCCCGGGAACCCGTCACCTACAGGTTCCCGATCAACGTGACGCTGGAGGACGGCCTGCCGCGCTTCGCCCCCGGCCGGGTGGGCGAGGCGATGAGCTTCGACGGAAAGCGGTTCATCAACGCCGGCGACATCGCCAACTTCACCTACGCCGAGCCGTTCACCGTGTCCGCCTGGATCTATCCGACCGCTTCCGACGGCGTCATCGTGTCGCGCGCGCTGGCCGGCGACCAGGGCGAGCAGGGATGGGGCCTGTATCTGCTGGAAGGGAAGCTGCAGGTCAACCTGTCGCAGCGCTACGCGGACGACGGATTGCGGATCGAGTCGGTGGACACGCTCCCGCTGAACGAATGGCAGCACGTGCTGGTGACCTACGACGGGATGCGGGTGCCCGAGAGCTTCCGGATCTACGTCAACGGCGAGTCGCGGGAGATCAACCCGCTGCTCGACGGGATCAACAACCCGATGCGGACGCGCGAGCCGCTGCGCATCGGGGCCAGCGGATCCGCTCCGGAGAACTCCGGCGCCACCGATTCGCGGCCCCGGTTCCAGGGCATGATCGATGACGTCCGCATCTACATGGAGGCGCTGACGCCGGAGCAGGCGGCCGTCGTCGCGACCGGCGAGACGCTGACCGAGATCGCCCGCATCGCGCCGGCCAGCCGGACGGCCGGGCAGGCCGGGAAGCTGCGGCTCGCCTTCCTCGACCAGTACGCGGCGCCGGAGGTGCGCGACGCGTGGCAGAACGTCAAGGACCTCGAGCGCGAACGCGCCGCGCTCTGGGAGAGCTTCCCCACCGTCATGGTGATGGAGGAGATGGAGCCCCGGCGCGACACGTTCCGGCTGATTCGCGGCGCCTACGACGTGCCGGGCGAGCGGGTGGATCCCGGCGTGCCGGCGGTGCTGCCGCCGATGCCGGACGAGGTGTCGAACGACCGTCTGGGGTTCGCCCGCTGGCTCGTCCGGCCCGACCATCCGCTCACCGCCCGCGTGGCCGTGAACCGCTTCTGGCAGATGTACTTCGGGACCGGCCTGGTCAAGACGTCGGAGAACTTCGGGCTGCAGGGGGAGTACCCCAGCCATCCCGAGCTGCTCGACTGGCTGGCGACGACGTTCATCGACTCCGGCTGGGACATCAAGGCGATGCAGCGCGCCATCGTGACCAGCTCCACCTACCGCCAGGCGTCGAATCTGACGCCGGCGGTGATCGAGGAAGACCCGGAGAACCGCCTCCTCGCGCGCGGACCGCGCCAGCGCATGACGGCGCAGATGATCCGCGACCAGGCGCTGTCGATCGCCGATCTGCTCGTCCCCCGGCTCGGCGGGCCGTCGGTCAGGCCGTACCAGCCCGAGGGCCTGTGGGAGGAGCAGAGCAGCCAGGAGTACAGGCAGTCCACGGGCGACGACCTGTACCGCCGCAGCCTGTACACCTACTGGAAACGAACGCTCGCGCCGCCGTCCATGCTGGCGTTCGATTCCTCGACCCGCGAGACCTGCATCGTCCGCCTCAGCCGGACGAATACGCCGCTGCAGGCCCTGAACCTGATGAACGACGTCACCTACGTGGAGGCGGCGCGCAGGCTGGGCGAGCGGATGATCGTCGAGGGCGGCGCGACGCCGAACGACCGGATCGCCTACGCCTACCGCTTGGCGACGGGGCATCGGCCCTCGCCGGACGCCCGGGCCGTCCTGCGCGAGACCTTCGACGGCTTCCTGGACACGTACCAGGCCGATCGGGCGGCGGCGCTCGAGTTCGTCGACGTTGGCGAGTCGCCCCGCGACGAGACGCTGGACGTTGCGGAGCTGGCTTCCTACCAGATGGTGGCCAGCATGATTCTGAACCTCGACCGCACCATCACAAAGGACTGACCGATGAGACCGCAAACCGACATGCAGACGCTGCTCTCTCGCCGGCGGTTTCTCAAGCGCTCGAGCACCGGGCTCGGCGGGGCCGCGCTGGCGACGCTGTTCCGCGAGGATCTGCTGGCCAGGGCGGCCGGCGCCGCTCCCGAAGCGGTCGGCGGGCTGCCCGGGCTGCCCCACTTCGCGCCGAAGGCGAAGCGCGTCATCTACCTGTTCCAGGGCGGCGCGCCGTCGCAGCACGAGCTGTGGGACTACAAGCCGAAGCTGGCGGAGATGTACGGCGACGACCTGCCCGATTCGGTCCGCCAGGGCCAGCGCCTGACCCCGATGACGGCGTCGCAGGCGGGCTTCCCCATCGTCCCGTCCAAGTTCGCGTTCGCCCGGCACGGCGAGTCGGGGGCGTGGATCAGCGAGCTGATGCCGCATACCGCCAAGGTGGCCGATGAGCTGTGCTTCATCAAGACGATGCACACCGAGGCGATCAACCACGACCCGGGCATGACCTTCCTGCAGACCGGCGCCCAGTTGGCGGGCCGGCCCAGCGTCGGCGCCTGGCTGTCGTACGGCCTCGGCAGCATGAACGCCGACCTGCCCACCTTCGTCGTCATGGTCTCGAGCCGCGGCGGCAACCAGGTGTACGACCGGCTGTGGGGCAACGGGTTCCTGCCCTCCGAGTACCAGGGCGTCAAGTTCCTCTCCACCGGCGATCCGGTCCTGTACCTGTCGAATCCCGGAGGGGTCGACCGCAGCGCGCGGCGCCGCTTCCTCGACGCGCTGGGCACGCTCAACCGGCAGGATCAGGAGGAGTTCGGCGATCCGGAGACGGCCACCCGCATCTCCCAGTACGAGATGGCCTACCGCATGCAGGCCTCCGTGCCGGAGCTGACCGACCTGTCGGACGAGCCGGAGTCGACCTTCGAGCGCTACGGGCCCGATTCGAGGACGCCCGGGACGTTTGCGGCCAACTGCCTGCTGGCCCGGCGACTGGCGGAGCGCGACGTGCGCTTCATCGAGGTCTTCCACCGGGGCTGGGACATGCACACCCAGCTTCCGCGGCGCATCCGGACCCAGGCCAAGGATGTCGACCAGCCGCAGGCGGCACTGATCCAGGACCTGAAGGAGCGCGGGATGCTGGACGACACGCTGGTCGTCTGGGGCGGCGAGTTCGGCCGCACCGTGTTCTGTCAGGGCCGGCTCACCGAGGAGACCTACGGGCGCGACCACCATCCGCGGGCGTTCACCATCTGGATGGCGGGCGGCGGAAGCAAAGCGGGCACGACCTACGGCGAGACCGACGACTTCGCGTTCAACATCGTGAAGGATCCGGTGCACATCCACGACCTGCACGCGACGATGCTGCACCTGCTCGGCATCGACCACACACGGTTGACCTACCCGTACCAGGGCCGGAACTTCCGGCTGACGGACGTCCACGGGAAGATCGTCGACGGCGTCGTGGCGTAGCCGGAGCGCGGCGGCTGCTTCAGGAACGGCGGCATCGGGATCGCACCCGGCGCCGCCGTTCGCCCCCCTACCGAATCGTCAGCAGCGGCTCCATCCCCGCCGGCAGGTGCTGGTCGAACGCGATCAGCAGCGTGGCGTCGGAGACGTGCTGCGCCATCAGGTCCACCAGATCCACCAGATTGGTCGACCCGCCGACCGCCTCCAGGGCGCTGGCGTAGGTTTCCGGGGTCACGGTGTGGGGACCGAAGAGCTGGCGGCCGAACTCGATGAGCGCCGCTTCCTTGTCTTCCAGTCCCGCGACCGGTCCACCGTCACGAATGACGTCGATGACGCCGGGGTCCAGGCCGTTCTCGACCGCCACCGGTTCGGTGAGGGTCCAGGTGTACTGGTCGTCGTAGGCGCGGGCGGTCACCAGAATCGCCAGGTCGAGGAGCGGTCGCGCCACGTTCGCCTCCAGCGACTCGCGTCCCGCACCGTGGCCGCGAATCTGTCCGGGGCCCGTCCCCTGCGGAGACAGCGTCCGCCCGTAGAGGCTGGGGGTGGACCGCAGTTGCCGCGCCGGGGCGGGCAGCAGCGGCAGGCGGCTGCGCGACTGCGGATCCACGTCGGCCGGGGGCGTGAACGGCAGCGGCAGGAACTGCGGCCAGCCGGGCGGCATCTGCTGGTTGAAGGCGGCCAGCCGCGCCGCGGTGCCGGCATAGCGCGCCATCAGGTCGACGACGTCCACGAAGTTGGCCTCGCCGAACAGTTCCACGGCGCGCCGATAGGTCTCCGCGCCGAGGTGGTGCTGACCGTACATCTCGCGGCCCGCCTGGATGATGACCGCCTCCCGGTCGCCGAGTCCGGTCAACGCCTCGCGGTGACGCACGACATCGATGACGTCCCGGGCGAGCCCGACCGCCACCGCCTCCATCTCGTGCAGCGACCACTCGAACGGCGCGTCGTGCTCTCGAGCGGTGATCAGGATGGCGAGCTCCAGCAGAGGACGCCCGACCGGGGATTCCCAGCGGGCGTTCACACCTGTCCCGGCGCTTCGAATCGCGTTCGCCGCCGCCGCGGGTCCGCCGCCCGGGTCGGGTGCCGGGATGGAAAGCCGGTTGCGGGATTCCGCGTTGACATCCGGTGGAAGCGGGGCCTCATTCTGTGCGCTCCCCGAGCCGGGCGCGCCTGGAGAGGGCGTTGCGCCCGCCGGAACGGACATCACCGCCAGGCAGAGGGCGGCGACGGAAATCGGAATGACCGGCAGTTTCGTGAACGCATGCATCGGCTGAACCTCCCGCACGACCGGCTGCCCGCCGCCGTCCGCACCGCACAGCCGGCCCCATGAACACTCTCGCCCGACCACTCGACCGCGCTTGCCGCCTGCCCGCCGCGGCCCGTCGCGGCCATCCTTCCCGGTCAACACGCAGCAGCGATTACGGACGGCGCCGTCCCTGCGTCGTGTTTCGCTGCATCGGTATCTCCCGCTCCGCGCGTCAACTCCAGCACATGAGGTCCCTGGATGCAACCGCTTCCGGCTGCGGGCGCCGCGCCGGCTGCGGGCGCCGCGCCGGCTGCGCCCGCTCTCCAGTTGTCAAGAGGATGTCGAGGTCTTTGACGCGCCGTTCCATGCCGGCGGGCGGCGGCGCGGCGGCGCGGGTCCCGTTGAACGTCCCGCCGCAAGGTGACAGGGTGAATCGGTTCTGTTGAACCGTCGTGTCACCTGTCGACAAAGGAGCTTTGGGATGCATTTCATTCGGTTTCTTCTGGCCCTGGCCCTCGTGGCGCTGGTGGCGCCGGTGACGACCGACGCCCACTTCAAGCTGGCGGAACCTGCCCCGTGGATCGTCGAGAACAATCGCGGCGACCCCCAGAAGGCGGGCCCCTGCGGCGGCTCGAACGAGGACTGGGGCACGCCGAGCGGCATCGTCACCGAGCTGGAGGGCTGCTCGATGATGCCGCTGAAGATCACGGCGAACGATTCGATGCCGATCGACGCGGGGTGGCCGGCGCAGCAGAGCGCCACGGATCAGTAGACCGCTTCTGCCGGCCGGCGACCGCAACGCTGGCCGGCAAGCCATCCGCAACGGGGCCGGCCGGCGCCGATCAGTCCTGCGGATCGCCCAGGCAGGCCGCGCACTCCTCGGCGGACATCTCCGCGGAGCAGAGCATGCGCAGCGACTCGATCGGCACCCCCGGCCGGCGGCCGAGGAAGCGCTCGCACGCGGGGCTCCGTTCCCCGGCCGGCGGTTCTGCGGGCGCGTAGGCCGGCGGTTCTGCGGGCGCGTAGGCCGCGAGCGGATACTGACAGCGCAGCTCCACGGCCTGCACCGCCGCCGCGAGCGCGCGGAAGAGCGCGCCGGCTCGCTCCACCTCCGAGGTGAGCCGCCGCTCGGTTGTCCGGTACGCCTGTACCTGCTGGTTGCACCCGTCCCGCTGCACGGCTTCGCGGATCGGACTCGTATCGCGATCGATGCGGAAGACGTCGAGATCCTGCATGCAGCGCGTGTGGGCGTCCCGCGTCTCGACCAGCGCATTCTCGAGCGACGCGATGGCGTCGCTCGTCTCGTTCGCTTCTTCCGCGGCCGCGCGCAGCGCGTCGAGCCCGTCGGCGCACGGCCGCCACTGCGCCGGCGCCGGCGCCGGCAGCAGCCAGAAACAGGCGGCGGTCGCCGTGACGATGCACCAGCGGAAAGTCATCGCAGCCCCCATGGCCGAATGCGAGATCCGGAGTCGTCCGGTCATTCCGGTCATCGTGCACCACCCGCATCGCCCGGCTGGCCCGGGCGCTCGATCCCCCTGCAGCAGATGCAGTTACACTCCACTTGAGGGCTCATGTCAAGCGCGACCGTTCGAGTTCCGCGATCACGGCCCGCAGAAACCGCGCCGCCTCGGCGCCGGTCACCGCCCGGTGATCGAAGGTCAGCGAAAGCGGGAGCACGCGGTGGATGGCCGGCGCCGCATCCGCGGCGACGACCTGCTCCGTCATCCGGCCGACCCCGAGTATGGCGACCTGCGGCGGCACAACCACCAGCTCGGCATGCTGCCCGCCGACGGTCCCGAAGTTCGACAGGGTGATCGTCTGCCCGCGCAGCTCGCCGAGCGGAATCGTGCGTTGACGAACGTCCGCCTTCAGCCGTTCGAGGCCGCGCTTCAGCTCCACGGCATCCCGCCGGCCGATATCCCGGAGCACCGGGACGAACAGCCCGTCGTCGTCCAGATCCACTGCAATCCCGAGATCGATCCGGTCGTGCAGCCGGCGGGACATCGTCTCCGGCTCGAACCAGGCGTTGAGCGCCGGTGCGGCCGAGCAGCCGGCCGCCACGGCACGGATGAGGCGCAGGGTCACGTCCGTGCCTGCCGGCCACGCGTCCACGTCCGCCTGGTCGGTCACCGTCGCCGGGACCACCTCGGCGTGGGCCTTCGCCATGCGCTCGGCCATCGCGCGGCGGGCGCCGCGCAGCGGCTCGGCGGGCGCCGCGGCGGCCAGCACCTGCGCCGCGCGCGCCACGTCGCCGGTGGTAATCGCGCCACCCGGTCCCGTCCCCTGGACCATCGCCGTGTCGACGCCGAGCTTGCGGGCCAGGGCGCGTACCGCCGGGGTCATCCTGCCGCGGGCCGTCCCGGACGTGGCAACGTCCGACGTCCCGACGGTCGCAGTCGCCTCTATCGTCCCCACGACCGTCCCGGCATCTGCCGCCGCGGCGGCAGACTCGAACTCGACGAGCGGCTCGCCCACTGCGACCCGGTCGCCGATCCCGCCGTGCAGCCGGACGACGCGCGCCGAGCGCGGCGACGGGATCTCGACCACGGCCTTGTCCGTCTCGACCGCCACGAGCGGTTGATCGGTGACCACGTGGTCGCCCTCCGTCACGTGCCACGAGACGATCTCCGCCTCCTGAAGTCCTTCTCCCAGGTCTGGAAGCGTGAACACCGCCATCGTCGTTGCGCCGGACATGGGGCCCCCCGGTTCAGCGGTGTCCGCGCGCTCCCTGCGGCGCGAACGCCCGGTTCACGAGAACGCCAGCACTTCCCGCGCGGCGGCCAGTACGCGTTCGGCCGACGGCATGTAGAGGTGCTCCAGGCGCGGCAGGGGGGGTACGGTGTCGTAGCCCGTGACCCGCCTGACCGGCGCCCGCAGCGACAGCAGTCCGTGCTCGGCCAACCGCGCCGCGATCTCCGCGCCGAAACCGCCGGTCAGCGCCGCTTCGTGCACGATGACACACCGTCCGGTCCTTTCGACCGACCGCAGAATCGTCGTCATGTCGAGCGGCGACAGCGTGGCGACGTCGAGCACATCGGCCCGCACGCCGTCCGCCGCCAACCGTTCGGCGGCCGCCAGCGTCTCCACGATCATCGCGCCCCAGGTCACCAGCGTCAGGTCGTCCCCGTCGCGAAGCTGGAAGCAGGTGTCGAGCGGCGCGGCGGCGCCGCTGTCGGGTACGTCTTCCCTGCTCGTGCGGTATATCCGCTTCGGCTCGAGGAAGAGCACCGGGTCCGGATCGCGGATCGCCGCCAGCAGCAGCCCGTATCCACGGGCCGGCGACGACGGAATCACGACCCGCAGGCCCGGAATATGGGCGAACATCGCCTCGGTGCTCTCGGAGTGGTGCTCGATGGCGTGAATGCCGCCCCCGTACGGCGCACGCACCACCAGCGGGCAGGTCAGCCGCCCCCGCGTCCGCCAGCGCAGCCGCGACGCATGGCTGACAAGCTGGTCGACCGCGGCGTAGACGAACCCCAGGAACTGGATCTCGGCGACCGGCCGGAACCCCTGCGCCGCAACCCCGACCGACAGGCCCGCGATGACGTTCTCCGCGAGCGGCGTGTCGCGCACGCGGTCGGCGCCGAAGCGATCGAGCAGGCCTTCGGTCACCCGGAAGACGCCGCCGTCGACGCCGACATCCTCGCCCAGCACGAGCACGCGCTCGTCCTCGGACATCGCACGGGCAAGCGCCGCGTTGAGCGCCTGCACCATCGTCAGTCCGTCCGGCTCAGCCATCGTCGGATCGCACCGCCGCGGCCGGCGTTGCCGCCGCCGCCGTGCGCTGCTCCCGCAGATCGGCGGGGATTCGCTCGTACATGTAGTCGAAGACCGCCCCGGGCGGCTGGGGCGGCGTGGCCAGATACTCTTCCGCCGCGCGTTCCACGTCGGCGGCGCACGACGCGAGCGTGGCCTCCTCGTCGTCCTTCGTCCAGCCGTGGGTTTCGGCCAGGTGGGCGCGCAGTCGCGCGATCGGGTCCTCACGCCAATGCCGGCCGACCGACTCGTCGTCGCGGTAGCGACTCGCGTTGTCCGCCGTGGTGTGGTCCGACAGCCGGTACGTGATGGCCTCGACAAGGTGCGGGCCGCCGCCGTCCCGCGCCCGCGCCACGGCGCGCCCGACGACATCGTGCACCGCGACGACGTCGTTCCCGTCGACCTGCTCGCCCGAGAACCCGGCTGCGATCGCCTTCTGGGCCAGCGTGGTCGCCGCCGTCTGGGCGGTGCGGGGCAGCGAGATGGCCCACTGGTTGTTGGTCACGACGAACACCGCGGGCAGCCGCCACGCGCCCGCGACGTTCAGCGCCTCGTAGAAGTCGCCCCGGGAGGTGCCGCCGTCGCCCGTCACGCAGACCGCCACCCGCGCCTCGCCCCGCAACTGCAGCGCCAGGGCGACGCCGACCGCGTGCGGGGCCTGGGTTGCGACCGGCACGCAGATCGGGAAATCCTCGCGCGGACCGCGGAAGTCGCTGCCCCGCTCGTCTCCTCCCCAGTAGAGGAACAACTCGGTGGGCGTGACCCCGCGCAGGAACTGGGCGCCCTGCTCGCGGGCGTAGGGCAGCAGCACGTCCTCCGGGGCCATGGCGGCGCCGAGTCCCACCGCCACCGCTTCCTGTCCCAGGCAGGACGGGTAGGTGCCGAGCCGTCCGGTGCGCTGCAGTGCGATGGCCTTCGCATCGAAGGTGCGCGTCAGCACCATCGCGCGGTACAGCGACACGAGCGCGTCACGATCCCGTGCGAAGGCCGGCAGCGACCCTGCGGGACGCCCGACCGGATCGAGGCATCGCCGGTACTCGATCTGGAACGATGCAACGGTGCTCAGGACTACCGCCTTGTCACGATCACGGCGCGGCAAACCACGATGCCGAGCGCCCTCCGTTCATCATAGACCCGCCCGCGGCCGATCGATCATCGGACGGAATCGCAGGCACCCGCCCAACCCTGCCCGCACGCCCGCGCGTACAGCGCCGTGGGCGTCCGATCCGTGATTCTCCCCTTGCTGCCCCGAAGGACGATGGGAAGGTCGTCGAGCGTGGGTGCACCGCGCTCGAACAGGTCCCCGCCGTCCAGCATCACCCGATGGTTCCCGCACGCCGCCTCGAAGCCGAGCTCGCATCCGCGCTGGAACGCGAACAGCGCCTCGACCTGACCGCCACCTCCACGATCGTCCCCGACCGCACCCGCCACGGCGAGCGCCGCCTGCAGCACCCCCGTCTCGTTGCACGCCCAGCCGGAACCCAGGTTGCAGAGACCGGACTGCTTCGCGGCGAGGAAACTGCACGCGTGCGGCCGGTTCTCCTCGCACGCCTGCTGCCAGAACGGCACCCACTGTCCCGGATGCCGGTCCCCGACGCCGCCGGCCGCGCTGATCGCCGCGAACACGACGGCCCACACCCCCATGTACGCCAGGCGCCGCCGGCGCGGCGTCAGCGAGCGCCCGAGCGCCGCCGGGTCGAACCGCCGGAGGACGGCCGAGCGCGCCGCCCGGTCGATCAGGATCACCGACAGGTTCAGCAACGGCACCGGCAGCAGCTTGTCGTAGAACGTCGGCGCCCCGGCGCGGCCCAGCACCACGTACAGTGCGACCGTGCTCAACCCGTAGAGCACGCCGAACACGATGCGCCCCGGCTCGGTGCGCGGCGATGTCGACGGATCGGTGAACAGCAGGTGCATCCCGAGAAAGACGGCGATCGGGATGTACGAGTCGTAGAAGAAGTAGACGCCGGTCGCCGCGAAGTAGAGCAGGCCGAACAGGTACGTCGTGACCACTGCAGCCATCGTCATCGGGGTCACACCGAACAGGTACTGGCCGGGCAGCGCGATCAGGAAGATCCACAGGTACATCTGCGGCGGATGGAACTGCGAGATGGCGATGTCCTGCCCCCGCGTGAGGCCGCTCGTCCCGGTGACGATGAGCGCCAGGGCGAAGACCGCGAGCGGGAACGACGCGGGGTTGAAGACGTGGACGAGTCTGCCGTCCCGCTCCCGGCGGATCAGCTCCTTGGCGGCGAAACCGATCGCCACCAGCAGGAACTGGAAGTGGAACCAGTCGTCGACGAACCAGAGGAACAGGTTGATGCTGAAGATCACCGGGACGGGGCCGAAACCGATCCGGTGCGCGTCCCGCCGCGACCAGCCGAGGAGCAGATCGAACGCATAGGCGAAGGCCAGTTGGCCCGCGATGAGCGGGACCGCGTCGCGGACCGGCGGCCAGTGCCAGCCCCAGTAGCACAGGACGGACGCCTGGGCGCAGGCCTGCACGTAGTGCTGCGCCCGCGGGGCGACCTCCAGTGTCAGGCGCCGGCCGCCGCGCCGCGCCGCCGCGAGCAGCGCCGCGCTCCATGCGCCGAGCGCCAACGCGGCGCCGCCGAACGCGCGGACGAGCGCCGGGCTGTCGTGGATCCGGGGGAGAAGGGCGAGCGCGGCCAGACACGCCACGAAGCCGAGCACCAGCGCGAAGGCCGCGGCCGGCGAGAGGGGGATGGCGCGTTCCCCGGTCGGCGATCTCCCCGGCGCGCGTGCCGTCACGCAACCGCCCTCAGCAACCCGCGGGTCGAACCCGAGACCGCCGGCTCGCGATGGTCGCGCCCTGGCCGGTCGCGCCCGTGCCGGCCCTGATGGTCGCGTGGCGCCCGAAGCCCCGGCTCGCGATGGTCGCGACCCTGTCGGGAGCCAACGGCCGCCCCTGCCACTGGCGGCGTCCGCCGCCGGCGCGCCCTTCCGGCCGGGTGATCCGTTCGGGGCATCGTCGACGCCGGCCCATCACTTCGCCCAGGCCACCCCCTCGGTCCGTGGATCGACGCCGGCCGCCAGCACGCCATGCTCGTGATCCACGACGATCGCGGCGTTCGCGCCCATCGACCACTCGGGCCGCACCCGCAGCGCGTGGCCCTTCGCTTCCAGCACGGCGCGCACCTCGGCGGAGATGCCCCGCTCCACCGACAGGTCGCCCGGATACATGGTGTGCGGGAACGGCGAGGCCGGGAAGCTGCGCGTCGACCAGCGCGGCGCCTCGATCGCCTGCTGCACGTTCATGTGGAACTCCACCATGTTCAGCAGGGTCTGCATCGTCCGCATGATCTGGTCGTCCCCGCCGGGGCTGCCCAGGATGCCCCACGGCTCGCCGTCCTTCATGACCAGCGTGCTCTGCAGGGTGCTGCGCGGCCGCTTGCCCGGCGCCAGGGCGTTGGCCTCGCCGTGGACCAGCGAGTAGTAGTCGCCCCGACAGGTGAAGCTGAACCCGAGATCGCCGACGACCACCCCGGTCCCGAAGCCGCTGTGCAGGCTCGGCTCGAAGCTCACCATGTTGCGGTCGCCGTCGACCACCGCGATGTAGCTGGTGTCGCCCTCGTGGTCGGCGTCCCCCGCGAAGGTGACGCGCGGGTGGGCCGGGGTCGGCGGCGGGTTCTCCATGAACCGCTCGGGACTGCCCGGCCGGAACTCCAGCGACGCCCGGTCCGGGTCGACCAGCGCGCGGCGCTCGGCCGCGTAGTCCTTCGACAGCAGCCCCTCGTAGGGGATGGGAACGACATCCATGTCGCCGAGGTACTTGTCGCGGTCGGCGAAGGCCAGCTTCAGGGCCTCGGCGCTCGTGTGGACGTAGTCGGCGCTGTTGTGGCCCATCGCGGCGAGGTCGAAGCCCTCCAGGATGTTGAGGGTGAACAGCTCGGCCGGCCCCTGGCTGGCCGACGGATTCTTGTAGACCTCGTAGCCGCGGTAGCTGGTCGAGACCGGCGTCTCCACCTTGGCGGTGAAGGCGGCGAAGTCCTCGTAGCGGTAGAGGCCCCCATGCTCCTCGAAGAACCGGCCCATGTCCCGCGCGATGTCGCCCTTGTAGAAGCGGTCGCGCCCCGCCTGCAGGGCGGCCGACCGGCCCAGATGGGCGTTCTCGCGCTCGGCCTCGACGATCTTCTCCAGCACGCGGGCGGCGTCGGGATTGCGGAAGATCTCGCCCGGTGCGGGCGCGCGGCCGTCCGGGAAGTAGACCTTCCTGGTCGTCGGGTACTTCCGGATCTTGGACGAGTTGGCGATCGTCCGGCTCAGCCCCTCGCTGACCGGGAACCCCTCGGCGGCGACGGCGATCGCCCGCCGCAGCGTCTGCTCGAAGGTCATCGTCCCCCAGCGGTCGAGGAGGAGGTACCAGGCGTCGACCACGCCGGGGGTCGAAGCGGCCAGCAGCCCGTCGCTGCGCGGCAGCTCGCCGTTGTTGTGCTGCTCGTACCACTCGATGGTGGCGAGCGCCGGCGCCATCCCCTCCGCGTTGATCGAGAAGACCTGCCCCGTCTCGGCGTCGTGGACCAGCACCACGGCGTCGGCCCCGATGCCGTTCATAGCCGGGTCGACCAGGGCCAGCACCGCCTGCCCGGCGACCGCGGCGTCGAAGGCGTTGCCTCCCGCGTCGAGGATCTCGACCGCGGCGGCCGTCGCCTGCGCCTTCATCGAGCTGACGGCGTACTCCTGCCCGCGGATGACCGGGCGGACCGTGCGGAAGTCGGGCGCGGCGCGCATCGCCGCCGAGCCGGCGCCCGCCTGCTGCGCGGCCACGTGGGGCGGGGAACCGAACGCCATGAGAACCATGAGGAACATCACGCCGAACAGGATGCGGGTTGCAGCCATCGCTGCCTCCTTGTGGTCCGGTTCACCGGAACGGGGTACGGGCCAGCGGTTCGCGCGCCGAGGACGCCGTCGCCGCACATCGAGCCAAGTCTATTCCCGCGCCATCCCGGTGCGGGCGGATCCGCACCAAGGTCATGAAGATGGACTTGGCGAAGCACATCCTGAACATCCACGGTGTCGCCGTCGGCGCACTCATCACGACGTTTCAGGATCATCCGGTTTGCGGCGCGTCCCCGCCAGGCAGCGCCGTTACCGCACGCCCTCCAGGAACTTCGCCCGCAGCGCCTCCCGGTCCACCGGCTCGCCGCGCAGGTAGACGCTGTCGATCCGCCGCGTGTTCGAGATGTCGTCCAGCGGGTTGGCGTCGAGCACCACGAAAGACGCGCTCTTCCCCTCGGTCACGGCGCCGAGATCGTCCAGCCCCAGGATCTCCGCGTTGACCCGTGTCGCGGCCTCGAGCGCCTCCATCGGCGTCAGCCCGCAGCCCGCCATGTCGCGGATCTCGGTATGCGTTGTCCAGGCGACGCTCACACCCGAGTCGGTGCCCATGCCGATGAGCATCCCCGCCTCGCGGTTGCGGGCAAGGTTCCGGCACTGCAGCGCGAAGAACTCGCCGGACCCCTCCGCCGCTAGGCGTTCGGCCTGCCGGCGCAGGTTCTCGACCTCGAACGGCGGCAGCGTCTCGGCGAGCCAGGACAGATCGTCGAGCGTGACCGGCGAGCCGGGCAGGTTGGGGACGGTCCACACGTCGGGGTGCTCGCGGACCAGCGTCATGTACTCGTCGTCGATGTCGCGGTCGCGGACCGTGTGGGCGAAGCCGTCGACGCCCGCGCGGATCAGGTCCTTCGCATCGGCGAGGCCGCTCGTCGAACCGAGGTGTGCCGTCACCTGCATGCCGCGGGCATGCGCCTCGTCGATGATCGCCCGGTAGATCGCCGGCTCCAGCTTGGGGACCGTCCCGCCCCGGTCGTCGACCCAGATCTTGACGAGGTCCACCCCGTGACCGTGCAGCTCGGCGACCGCCGCGCGCCCCTCAGCCTCCGTCTGCGCCCCGCGCGGGATGCCCAACCGATATTCCTGCTGCGGGCCGGCCATCGGCGTGGCGGCGATCCCCCGGCCGGACGTCAGGAAGCGCGCCGCGTGGGGAAGGACAGCGTTCCGCAGCTCGAAGGCCAGCGCCTCGTCGAACTCCAGCCCCAGGCTCATCGTGGCCGCGACGCCGTGGTAGGCGGACCGCTCCAGGTGCTCGATCAGGTTGGCGCGCGTGTAGTGGTCCGTACTGTGCGTGCCGTCCTTCACGTTCGTCAGTCCGATGTGCTGGTGCGCGTCGATAAGCGCGGGGATCACGGTCTTCCCGGAGAGATCGACGCGCGCGGCGTCTTCGGAGACCTCCCGCTCCCCCTGCCGTCCGACCCAGGTGAAGACGCCGCCCTCGACGAGGAAGGCCGACGGCTCGACGGGCGCGCCGCCGTTGCCGTCGATGAGCCGCGCGCCCTCGAACCACGTCGCGTCCTCTGCGGCGTCCGGCGCCTGCGCCGCAACGCATGCGACGCTGACCAGCGCGAGCGCACAGACGTCGCAGTCGCGGCACGGCGTGGAGGCGCCGCCGAAGTGCATGGTCGCGGCAACGCAAACGAGCAACCAGCCCGGCCAGCCCCAGCGTTTGCCTGCAAGCGGTTCGGAATCCGACATCGGCACCTCTCGGTCCATTCGGAAGCCCGCACAGCATCAAGCCAGAGCGCCTTCCTGGCGGGCCGGGAGCGCCAGCCAGGACACCATCGCCTTGACGCCTCACTCCGGCAGCGCGAACACCCAGATGACGCCGCTGCCCTGCGGCAGCGTGATGCCGGTCAGCCGCGCGTAGGAGGTGGTCTGGCCGATGCGCCCGCCGGCGCCGACCGCGAGGTACTGGCGGCCATCGACCTCGAAGGTGACCGGCGCGCCCGAGATGTCGCCGTTCAGGCGCGCTTCCCAGAGCATGTCGCCGCTCGCGGCGTCGAGCGCGAAGAGCCGCCGGTCGGCCGTGCCGCCGAAGACGAGGCCGCCGCCGGTGGCCAGCGCCGCGGCGGTCATCGGCGCGCCGCTCGCGGGGCGGTACTCCCAGGCCCGGTCGCCGGTGACCGGGTTGAACGCCACGAACTCGCCGATGTAGTCGTAGCCCGGCACCATCTTCACGCGGCTGCCCATGCCCCGGAAGACGCGGCCGGGCACGTACTCCTCGGAGACGAACGTGACGTCCATGCAGGCGTTGTTGATGCCGACATAGTAGAGGCCGGTCTCCGGGCTGTAGCTCGCCGAGTTCAGGTTGCGCGCGCCGTGCAGGTGCGGGCACACCTCGAAGATCCGGTCCGAGTCGACGTCGTCCAGCGTGGGGATCTGGTCCGGGTTGTAGATGGGGCTGCCGGTGTCGGTCCAGCCGGTGATGATGTTGTCGTAGCCGGTGCGGAACGCATCGATGAACTGCCCGGTCTCGCGGTCGAGCACCACGCCCCAGCCGATCTTGCTCGTCTCGATGAGCGCCCTGCGCTCGACGCCGCCGATGACCAGGTCGACCAGCATGCTCTCGGCCGTGGCGTCGAGGTCCCAGTTGTCGGCCGGCACGACCTGGAAGTACCACTCGATCTCGCCGGTGTCGATGTCCAGGGCCAGGATGCAGTTGGTGTAGAGCGCGTCGCCGGGGCCGCGCAGGGTGGACGCCCAGGGCGTCGGCTGCCCCGTGCCCATGTAGATGAGGCCCAGCTCGGGGTCGTAGCTGATGGTGCTCCAGGCCAGCCCGCCCAGCGGCGGGACCTCGCGCTCGGTCCAGGTCTCGTAGCCGGGCTCGCCCGGCCGGGGGACCGTGTAGGTGGTCCAGATGTGCTCGCCGGTCTCGGCGTCGTGGGCCACGATGGTGCCGCGGCCGCTCCGGTCGCCGCCGGCGAACCCCAGCACGACTTTCCCGGCGGCGACGAGCGGCGGGTGGCTGTGGCCCAGGCCGGTGGTGTAGTCGCCGGTGCTGACCTCCCAGCGCTGCTCGCCGGCCCGCGCATCGAGGGCGACCAGCACCGCGTCGGCCGCGCCGAAGTAGACCGTGTCGCCGAGCACGGAGACGCCCCGGTGCCGGCCGAGCGCCTGCGACTTCTCGATGTCCTCGGGATAGCTCCGCGTGTGCACCCAGGCGACGTCACCCGACAGCACGTCGAAGGCGGTGACCCGGCCGCTGCCCTCGGAGACGTACATCAGCCCGTTGGCGACGATCGGCGTCGGCACCCAGCGGCTGTTGTCGCGCATCGACCACGACCAGACGAGGCGCAGATCGGAGACGTTGTCCCGGTTGATCTCGTCGAGCGGGCTGAACCCCGTGACGTCGTAGGTCCGGCGGTAGGTCATCCAGTCGCCGTCCTCCGGCGCAAGCAGCCGCTCCTCGGTGATCGGCGCCCACTCGGTGTCGTCCGACTGTCCGAGCGCGGCGCCGGCCTGCATGATGACGAGCGAAGCGGCCAGCCACAGCGGCGCGAACCGCCCGTATCTCGACTCTCGCATGGTCGTCTCCTTCCCGTATCCGCGCCGCGTGTCCTGCACGAACTGCGACAGGCGCAGGTGCCTCGTCGGTGCCCGGCGCCCTCTCCGCCTGCTGCGGCGCAGATGCCTCCGGCCCCTTGTCCGCCGTTCCGGTTTCAAGCATCATCGCCGATGCGGGCGACCGACGCAACCGCGGAACCGCCGGGCGCAGACGGGGCGGCGACGGAAAGGACAGTCGTACGTGATCGAGAGGCGCTTCAGGGAGCTCTGGGAGCGTCTGCTGCTTGACGAGGCGGAAACGGCGAACGGGAGGACAACATGGCGATCAGCGACGGTCTGCTGCCGGAATTCGATCAGGAAATCGCGGGCGTTCGCAGGACGCTCGAGCGGGTGCCCGCCGACAAGTTCGACTGGCGGCCGCACCCGAAGTCGGGCACCATGGTCTGGCTGGCGGGCCACCTGGCCAACCTCCCGTCGTGGGCGCCGCTGACCATCGACCGGGACGAGCTGGACATGGCGCCCGGCGGCAAGCAAATGGACCCGCCGCCGCCGCCCGCCGACACGGCGGCGCTGGTCGCGACGTTCGACAGGTGCGCGGCGGAGGCGCGCGCCGCGATCGCCCGCGCCAGCGATGCGGAGCTGATGAAGCCCTGGACGCTGCTGAGCAACGGCCGGAAACTGATGACCCTTCCAAAGCTGGCGGTGCTGCGCAGCTTCGTCATGAACCACCTGATCCACCACCGCGCGCAGCTCGGGGTCTATCTGCGGCTCAACGGCATCCCCGTACCGTCGATCTACGGTCCCTCGGCCGACGAGGCCCCGGAGGGGTTCTAGCTGGGAGCTTGCGCCGCAACTGTGGGTCTGGCGGCGCACGGGCGGGACCGAGGCGCGACCGGAAGGCGCAGCCCACATCCTGGTCGTCGGCGCCCGAAGGCTGGCGCGGTGTGGGCGAGTCCGCTGTGGCGCCCGGTCTTCGGCCGGAGGACCTCGAAGCCCTGCTGCGCGAGCCCGGCGACATCGCCCGATCCAGCCGCGCCGAGGCCCTCGCCGCGCGCCTCGCTACCGTCTTCGCGCGCCGCCATGCCGGCCAGCGGGACGCATGAGGTCGGCGACCGCACGGCGCCGGAATCGAGAACGCGCGCCGTGATATCGAAGCGCCCGGTCTTCCTACGGCAGCCGCAGCGCGGCCAGGGATCCCGGCAGCCCCGGTCCCGCCACCTGCACCACGATGTACTGCCGGTCCTCGTGCAGATAGCCCATCATCCCGTACTGGCCGGACGCGGGCAGCGGGACCGTGCCGAGGCGCTCGCCGGTCCGCTTGTCGAGCGCGTGCAGGCGCGGCAGCCCGGCCGTGCCCTCGGCCGTGACGAGCAGCGTCTTCGTCACCATGGTGACCGGGTGCGACGGGACGCCGGTGTTCGGCAGGTCCACCCCCGCGAGGGCCGGGTGGTTGCGGATGCGCTCGGGGGTGTCCCCGTTGGGCGTCTCCCAGAGATGCTCGCCGGTGTTCATGTCGATGGCGACGATGCGCGCGTAGGGCGGCTTGTAGATGGGCAGGCCCTGCGGTCCGCGGAAGTCGCCGCGGTTGAGCACCGCGAAGTCCGAGATGGTGCGGCCGGTGGTCTTGATGTCGGTCGGCGCGTCGATGAGTTCGCCCACCACGATGTTCTCGGAGCGGCAGCCGCGACGCGTCGCGACGTAGAGGATGCCGGTCTCCGGATCGGCGGAGGTCGGACCGTGGATGTTCGACGCGCCGCTCGGACAGCTCACGAACGAGCGCAGCCCGGACGGGTGCCCGCGCTGGATGGGCGGGTTGAAGATCGGCCCGAGCCGGTAGTTCCCGACGATCTCGAGCGCCTCGGCCCGCAGCGCCGGCGTGAAGTCGATCAGATCGTCCTCGGTCAGCCCCTGCATCTCGTAGGCGGCCGGCCGCGTCGGCATGGGCTGGGTCGGCGAGAGCTGTTCGCCCGGCACCTCGGACCGGGGCACCGGCCGCTCCTCGATCGGCCAGACGGGCTCGCCGGTCACCCGGTCGAAGGTGTAGGCCCAGCCCTGCTTGGTCGCCTGCACCACGATCTGCCGCGGGCGGCCGTCCACGGTCACGTCGAGGGCGACGGGCGCGGTCGGGTTGTCGAAGTTCCAGATGTCGTGGTGCACGGTCTGGAAGTGCCACACCCGCTCGCCGGTCTGTGCGTCGAGCGCGATGACGCTGGTGCCGAACAGCCCGTCGCCGGGGCGGAAGCCGCCGTAGAAGTCGATGGTCGGCGGATTGGTCGGCACGTAGACGAGGCCGCGGGCCGGATCGGCCGACAGCGGGGCCCACGACGAGACGTCGCCGGTCCACTCCCAGGCGTCGTTCTCCCAGGTCTCGTGGCCGAACTCGCCGGGGCGCGGGATGACGTGGAACTTCCACCGGTGCTCACCGGTGCGGGCGTCGTAGCCGAGGATGTCGCCGGGCACGTTCTCGATGCGCGTCTGGTTGTAGCCCTGCTCGGCCGAGTTGCCGACCACGACCACACCGTTGACCACGATCGGCGGCGACGAGCTGGTGATGTAGCCCAGCTCGCGCGGGATCCCGAAGTCCGGATCGTAGGCGCCGTCCCAGCTCTGCCAGGGCCCCCAGTCGGCGATCAGGTCCGGGAGCATGTCGACCACGCCGGTCTGCGGAAATCCGGACAGCGGCACCGGGCTGCCCCAGTTCTCCAGCGGCCGGCCGGTCTTCGCGTCGAGGGCGTGCAGGAAGAAGGCGGGGCTGATGATGTAGATGACGCCGCGGCCGTCCACCTCGGCGTAGGCCACGCCCTTGCCGTAACCCTGGCGCATCCCGCGATCGAAGCGGGTGGTGTGCGGTTCGCGGTAGATCCAGAGCGTCTCGCCGGTAGCCGGATCGATGGCGACGACGTGGCGGCGCTCGCCGGCCACGGTGTAGAGCACATCGTCGACGTAGATCGGCGTCGAGCGCGACACGCCGAGCGCCGATGATCCGAAGTTGTCGCCGCGCCAGACCCAGGCCACTTCCAGGTCCTCGAAGTTGTCGGCGGTGATCTGATCGAGGCCCGAGTAGCGGGTGTGACCGGCGTCGCCGCCGATGTAGCGCCATTCGCCGGCGGGAACCTCGCCACCCTGGGCGACCGCCGGTACGGGCGCCCACAGGAGGGCGGCGACGCAGAACGCGGCCGCAGCCGCGGCGACGCCGAGCCGGATCCCGGCGCCGGAGAACCGTGTCAGCGAGCCTCTCATCGGTCCCGTCCTTCCCTGGTTTGATGCCGCCGCCGGGAACGTCCCGGGGGAGGCGCGTCCACGGCGCGTCCACGACGCCGGACGCTGTCGGGATGCCCCGGACTTCACGCTACCGCGCGTCCACGATCTCCAGCGACCGCAACGCCGACAGCCGGGTCGGCAGCGCCGTCCCGCCGGCAGGGTAGCCGTTGAGCTGGAGCAGGTAGGCGACGACCGCCGCGTACTCCGCGGGACTCAGACTCCCCGGGTCGCCTTCCGGCATCAACGTCGCGATCGTGTCGAACAGGTCGCCGGCGGTCTGGCCGACCCAGGTCAGACGGAACCGGCCGCCGGAGAACTCGCCCGTGTCGTGGCAGGCGGAGCACACGCGCCGGAACGTCGCCGCGCCGCGCGACGCCTGCGCCTCGGTGAAAACGCCGTCGAGCACCGAGGCACCCGCCTGGCCGCTCGCCACGGCCTCGGCTGGACGCGCCGCGACCCCGGCGCCGACCGCCCCCTGCCATCCTGCCCACACCAGCCCGACGGCCAGCGCCGCCGCGACCGCCGGGCCGCGTCCTGCACGAATCCGACTCCCGCGCTCCACCGGCAGCCACCTTTCCGTTCCCGCGTCCGAGCCTCCCGGGTCCCGGCCGGCCGGACCCTCGCATCATCGCCCATGCGCGCGGGCAAGGCAACCGCCGCAACGCGCGAGGACTGTCCCGTCGACGATACCCGGCGCCCGCCTAGCGCTCAATCACAGTTGACACAGGCCGTGGCTCAGTGTAGAAGGTTTCTGTGCGTGTTGGCCTGCGGATGTTGCAGCCGGAGACGGTGGGCTGGCTGCGGCAGGAGTTGGTTCGGGGGTCGTTGTCGCGTGCGGCGCTGAGCCGTGGTCTTTGCGAACGCGACGGGTGGCGCAACGCGCGTGGGTCGCTGTGCTCGGCGTCGGCGCGGAAGGCTTTGCCTGGCTTGGCGGCGGAGCTGGGCCTGCCTCTGCCGTCGGCGCAGCCGGGTCCGCCGGTGGGTTGTGTGGTCGGGGTCGGGTCTGAGATTTCGCTGACCGAGTTTGCGGGCAGCCTGTCGTCGTTGGGGGAGGTTCACCTGCGGTTGGCGGAGACGGCGCTTGCGCGTCAGCGGTGTTGTGCACTTCTGGCGGCTGCGCATCCTTTGGGCCGTTGTCGGGCTCCGGGCTGCCGGGTGACGTATCTGGTGGATTCTTCGGCGGGCGCGTTGGGTGTTTTGAGCTTTGTGTCGGCTCCGCTTCGTCTGGGTCCTCGGGACGCGCATCTGGGCTGGGACGCTCGGACGCGGGGGGCACGGATTGGTCAGGTGGTATTGAACGACCGATTCCTGCTGCTTCCCGGGGTTCGTGTTCCGCACTTGGCGTCGCAGGTTCTGGGCCGTGCGGTGGGTCGTTTGGCGTCGGACTGGGCATTGTGTCACGGGGTTCGTCCGGTTCTGGTGGAGACGTGCGTGGCGTCGTCTCGTCGTGGCACGAGCTATCGGGCGTCGGGCTGGCGGTGTGTGGGCCGTACGGCGGGTCGTCCTCCGGGGTCATCGGTTTCTGTGGAGCCGAAGGATGTCTGGCTTCGGGGCCTGGCCCCGGACTGGGCGGAGACGCTGCGTCGGGCTGCGCCCAGGGAGTTGGGTTCGTTTCCGGGGTTGGGGGAGGAGGCTGCGGGCGCCGGCAGTTGGTCTCGGTGCGAGTATTCGCGTTCGGACCTGGCCGACGGTCGGCTGCGTCGTCGTCTGGCGCAGATGGGTGCGGCCTGGGAGCAACATCCTGGTGCGCCTCTGCCGGCGGTGTTTGCCGGCAGCGCCGAGCAACAGGCGGCCTACCGTTTCCTGCACAATGGAGCGGTGAGTAGCGCGGACATTCTGCAACCGCATCGGGAGGCGCTGGTCGAGCGCAGCCGTGCGGAGTCGGTGGTGCTGCTGGTGCAGGACACGACGACGCTCAACTACACGGGTCTTCGGGACAGCACGACCGGGCTGGGGCCGCTGGGAGAACGGTCTGGCGGCGGTCGGGGTCTGTTCGTGCACGCGGCGGTGGCGTTCACCGAGGGGCGCCGGCCGTTGGGGGTGAGCGGTCTGGAGACGTGGGCGCGGCCGGATGGCGCGCCCACGTCCGAGCGCGCATTGGAGAGCCGGCGCTGGTTCCGGGGATTCGACCAGGGTCGCGAATTGGGGCGGGCGTGTCCGGGCACGCGGGTGGTCGTGGTCGGCGACCGCGAGAGTGACATCCATGCGCTGTTGCAGTGGCAGGCGCAGCATGCGGCTGAAGCGGGGCTGGTGAGCGGGCCTGCGCCAGCCGGCGGCGGCGGGTGAAAGTATGGGACGAGCGGTTGCGGGCGATGATGCTCCGGCCGCTGGCGTCTCAGCCGGACTTCGAGACCCCGGTGCGCACCAACCGGCCGGTGCACATCGACTCGCAGGGCGGCAAGCGGGCGCGCGAGGCGCGCACGGCGCGGACCGAGTTGCGCATCGGGCGGGTGCAGGTGCAGCCGCCCAAGGACCAGACCGACGCGGCGCCGCTGACGGCCTGGGTGGTGCGGGTGCTCGAAACCGACCCGCCGCCGGGACACGAGCCGCTCGAATGGCTGCTGGTGTCGAGCGAAGGCGGCCCGACGGCCGAATGGGCCGAGCGCATTGTCGGCTGGTATGAGACCCGCTGGGGCATCGAAGAGTATTTCCGGGTGCTCAAGAGCGGCGCCCGCATCGAGGACCGGCGCTTGCAGGAAGCCGACGCGCTGGCCAAGTGCCTGGCCTTCGACGCCATCACCGCCTGGCGGGTGTGCTCCCTCAGGGGCTACGCGCGCGACGCGCCCGACACGCCGGCAGCCCAGGTCCTGACCGACGACGAGAAGCGCGTGATCGGAGCCGTCGTGCAGGCCGAAAGACTGCTGCCGCCAGCCGAACGAGACCGGCCATTGCCGCCCGACATCCGCGCCTGGGTGATGCTGCTGGCGCGCATCGCCGGCTGGCGACCGACAAAGCGTAGACCGCTGCCGGGCAACGAAGTGCTGTGGCGCGCCTGCGTGCAACTACAGATGATGGTACGAGGAGCCCAAGCCGCCCGCGCACCCTGAACCGCAACCCGAATCGACGTAGACCGGGCGACCAACGCCGGACCGTTCCTGAGTCAACCGTGATGTAGCGCTAGCAGTGCGCCTGCTCCGGGCGCACGGTGTGGTAGTCCGCCGGCACCATGTTGCGCGGCAGGACCCGCCCGGTCCGGTAGGCGGTCGTGGGCAGCGTCAGGGCCGGTTCCGGCGCCCCCGGCACGAACAGGTGGGTCTCGGATTCCTCCACGACCTGCTCCACGTCCACCACCCGGATCGCGATGGCGCCGTTGGGGCACGACTGGACGCACGCCGGGGCCTCGTTCTCGGCGAGGCGGTCGCTGCACATGTCGCACTTGCGGACGATCCCCTTGGTGCGGCTGTACTTGGGCGCCTCGTAGGGGCAGGCCAGCGTGCAGTACTGGCATCCGAAGCACTGATCGTCGAGGTGCTTCACGATCCCGGTGACCGGGTCCTTCTCGTAGGCATCCACCGGACACGCGTGCATGCAGGCCGGGTCGAGGCAGTGGTGACACGCCGTCGTGACGTGCTGGACGACCGGCAGGGTCCGGCTGCCGCCGTGCAACAGGCCGACGTCGCGCCACGACTCCGTTTCTTCGAGGCCGTTGAGTGCGTGGCACGCCGCGACGCACGACTTGCAGCCGGAGCAGGCGTCCAGATCCACGTCGAAGGCGTACTGCTGGCCGGGGGCAGGCGGCGTGGTCGGCATCAGCGCCGAGTAGCGCCCCGCCAGGGCGGGGGCGGCGCCGTCGGCGGGAGCGGCGTCGTGTGCCTGGGCGAAGCGGGCGACGGCGGTCACCTGCTGCTCTTCGAGACAGCGGTCGAGGAGGCTCGCCGCAGGACCCGGCGGAGGCGACGTCGCTCCGGCCGGGCGCGAATCGAGCGCGAGGACGCTGGGGGAAGCGGTCATTGACCCGGCCCCGGCGCCGCACGGCCGCCTGCCGATGATTGCGGCGCGTGCACTGCGGCCCGCGTCGGCTTCAGGTAGACGTTGCCCCCTTCGACCAGCGTCGCATGGGGCGCAACGTCCCGATCGGCCGGATCCAGGCTGTAGCCGGTGCAGGCATCGAACCTCCAGCCGTGCCACGGGCAGGTGACGACCCCCTCGTCGACCACGCCTTCCGCCAGCGGGCCGCCAGCGTGCGGACAGAGGCCGTCGATGGCGTGCACCCGGCCGTCGATCCGGAACAGCGCATAGGTGTGGCCGCCGACCTCGACCGACACGCCGGCGCCCTCGCCGACCGCGACCTCGCGGGCCGCGAACACGTAGCCGTCGTCGCGGGCGGGTGGTGTCTCGGCGGGTGCGTCGGCGCAGGCTCCGGCGTCTTCCTCGAGCCGTGCAAAGAGCCGGCGCACGCCGGCGCAGCCGGGACAGAACACCGGCGGGTCCTCACCGCGGTGGCGGTAGTCGCAGCGCTCGCAGATCCAGGTCGCGGGGCGGTAGTCGTCCTCGCCCACCTTCGCCGCCTCGGCCGCGCGCAGCTTCGCCCGCCAGTAGTCGCTGAAGGTCTGCCCCGCCCGGCGCCGGATGTAGTACTCGTTGACCACCTCCTCGATGACGAGCGGCAACTGGTCGACGTCCACCCCGAGCCGGTAGCGCAGCCCGAGGTGGACGTCACCGGCCACGCCGCCGCCGAGATAGACATCGAAGCCCTCCCGTGCGCCGATCAGCCGCCGCACCCGGACGCCCTTCAGGCCGATGTCGGCCGTGAAGTGCTGCGCGCAGCTCGACGGACAGCCGCTCATGTGGATGCGGATGCCGTGCAGGGCGAGCGTCCGCTGCCGCAGTATGTCGACCAGCCGGAACATCGCGCCCTTGGTCTCGGTCACCGCGATGTTGCAGAACTGCGTCCCGGTGCACGCCACGGTGTTGCGGGCCAGCGTGTCGGCGTGCATGCTGAGGCCGACGGCGGCGGCATCGGTGGCCGCCGCGTCGCGGAAGCCGCCCGGGATGTCGATGACCGCGAGTCCCTGCTCGTGGGTCGTCCGCAGTTGCCCGTCGCCCCAGCGCTTCGCGAGCACCGCAAGCGCCTCGAGCTGCCGCCAGCTCAGACGGCCCAGGGGGACGCAGAGGCCCATCGTCCAGCGGTCGGGCTGCGCCTGCGGGAACCAGCCCACCAGATCGTCGTTGCGGGCCGCCGGCGCCGGGGCCGGGAGGTCCGGCCAGGGCCGCAGCGGCACGCGCTCGGCGACATGCGCCCGGACCGCCTCGATGCCGATCCGCTCGATGAGGTAGCGCAGCCGCGCCTGGTGCCGCTTCTCGCGCGATCCCCGGGCGCGGAACAGGTCGAGGACCGCCGCGGTCACCGCCACCACCTGATCCGGGTGGACCAGCACCGGCAGGTGCCACGCCAGGTGCGGGTTCTGCCCCTGCGTGCCGGCGACGAGCACCTGGAACAGGACCTCGCGGCCGACCCGCCGGGCGAGGAAGCTGATGTCCTGGGTCCAGAAGTGGGCCGAGTGCTCGGCCGTTCCGTTGAGGCAGATGTTGAACTTGCGCGGCAGATCGGAATACTCCCGGCTGTCGACGAACAGCGCGGTGATGTCGCGGCAGAGCTGCCGCGTGTCGATCAACTCGTCGGGCAGCACGCCGCTGAACGGATGCGCGAACACGTTGCGGATGTTGTCGTGGCCGGTCTGCTTCGAGGTCAGCCCGACCGCGGCCAGCCGCTCGGCGACCTCCGGCAGATGCTCGACGCCGAGTCCCTGCACCTGGAGGTTGGCGCGCGTGGTGACGTCGACGATGCCGTGGCCGTGCTCGTAGGCGATAGACGCCACCTCCCGGGCCTGCTCGGAGGTCAGCTCGCCCGCGGTGATCCGGATCCGGTTCATGTACCGGCCCGGCGCATCCCGCTTGCGGTAGAAGAAGCCGTACCACTTCATGCGCTCCAGATCGGGCGTGCCGATGTCGCCCATCGGCGTGCGCGCCCCGGCATGGCGCAGCACGTCGGGCCAGACGTCGAAGCTGTGCTTCTGCGATTTCCAGACTTCCGCCGGGTTGACCATCGTCGTCTTCCTGTCTCCTGCATCCTGCGTCTCGCCGCCGGCGGCCCGGCGCCGGACCGCGGGGACCGCCCGACGCGCTATCCGGCCGCCTCCACGGGCCTGCCGGCGCCGGCCAGCGCCGCCCGCCGGTCCGCCAGGGCCGCATCGAGCGCCGTCCGCGCCTCCGTCTCCGTCGCACCGTCGAAGCGCACCGCGAAGGCGAGGAACGCGGTCACCGTCACCAGCGCGCCGATGATCAGGAACGCCGTCGGCCACGGGACTACGCCCCGGAACAGGAACCCGGCCGCCACCGCGCCGGCGTTGCCGCCCGCCCCGACGATGCCGGCGACCGAGCCGAGCGCCCTGCGGTTGAGGAACGGCACCACCGAGTAGGTCGCCCCTTCCGACATCTGCACGAACAGGCTGAAGACGACCAGCGCCGGGATCGCCAGCGCCAGCACCGGCATCTGCGAGAACAGCATCAGGGCCAGCCCCTCGGCGAACAGCGCGATGAAGAGCCAGCGCACCCGGCCGGAGAGCCCCCAGCGGCGGCCGAACAGGTCGCCGATCGCCCCGCCGAGAGTGCGGGCGAAGACGTTCATCAGGCCGAAAAGCATCGCCGCCGCGCCCGCCCACTGCACCGCCTGCACGGCGCTCATCGCCGAGAAGAAGTCGAAGTAGTCGATGAAGTAGAGGGCGAGGACGTTGTTGACGGTCAGCTCGATGCCGAAGCAGGCGCCGTAGATCACGAACAGCGCCCAGACCCGCCGGTCCTTCGCCGCCATGGCGAACGAGCCCTTCCGCTCTGCTTGGGCGGCAGCTTGCCCGCCGCCCGCAGCTCGCGGTAGTTCCCTTCCGGCGCATCCTGCGTCAGGAACCAGTAGGCCACCCCGACGAGGGCGCACATCGCCCCGGCCATCACCATCGCCGCCCGCCAGCCCGCCGCGTCGCTCAGGCCGAGGCCGGGCAGGAACTAGATGTCGGTGAACGGGATGTAGGCGCCCGCGGTCAGGATGCCGAGCACGATCGGCATGACGAGCTGCGTCACGCCGCCGCCCAGGTTGCCCCACCCCGCGGTGGTGGCGTTGGCCGTGCCGACCACGTTCGGGGCGAACATCACCGAGGTGTGGTACTGCGTGATGACGAACGACGCGCCGATGACGCCGATCAGGAGTCGGAAGATCAGGAACGTCAGGAAGTCCTGCGCGAGGCCGATGCCCATCACCGGCAGCGACCCCAGGATGAGCAGCCACGTGTAGGCCCGCCGCGGCCCGATGCGGTCGCACAGCCAGCCGATGAGCAGCCGGGCGACGACGGTGATGGCGACCGAGCCGATGACCAGCCAGCCGATCTGCGACTGGGTCAGCGCCATTTCGTCGCGGACGATCTTCATCAGCGGTGCGATCCCGAACCAGGCGAAGAAACAGAGGAAGAACGCGAACCACGTCATGTGGAACGCGCGCATCTGCGGCGTGGCGATGCTGAAGAGCCGAATCCGCGTTGCCTTGCTGGTGACTTCCATGTGAGCGCCTCCGACGCGTGTGCGAAATGCGTGATGCAGCCGGGTACGAGCAAGGCGCGTGCCGGAATGGCGGCGCGTCGGGAGCCGCCGCCCGATTCACCCGGGAATCCGGTCGGTTTCAGCCGGTGTGGCAGACCGCACGGACCGCCGCGCGAACGTGACCGTTTCGACATCCCTGTCGTGAACGCCTGGTCGAACGACACGCTTGTCGTATGCGTGCGGAAGAGCGCGACGCCCGCGGACCCCAGGTGCGCCACGCGTCCGAAGTGAAGGGTGAATGCAGGGGTCGGCTGGCCGACATGCGCACGTGCGGTTCTGCTTCGTGACAGGCATCAGAGTGAAGGGGTGAAATGCAGGGTCCGGCCGGCCGACCGTCATCTCCCGTCCCGGTTGCGTCACGGAACGCGCGGGCCGAACCGAGCGGATCCCGGAGGCGACGAGCCGACAGGAATGTCGGCGGCCGACGACCATCCGACAAAGATGGACGCGTCACGTGGGCGCCACCCGATCGGTGGGACGTGCGAGGCGGCGGCGGCGGAGGTGCCCGCCGACGCGGGGTTCTGGCAAACGGCCGGGGCGTTCCCGTCCTGGGTGCCGAGCGCGTGGGTCAGCGGACGAGCGCGTGGGTCAGCGGAAAGGTCGAGCTGCAGGACGCCCGCATCCACGGCGAGCGGGCGATCAGCGAGACGCGGGCTGGCGCCGGTCTTCTACCGGCAGACGATGGTGGGGTTCTGACGCGGTCGGTCAGTGCGTCAGCCCGTACATCATGTAGTTGATGCCGAGTTCGAAGCCGGCGTTCATCGGCTCGATGGGAAAGAACCCGGTGCCGCCCGACTGCCAGAATTCCGCCAGGTTGGTGTTGTAGCAGGCGATCGCCATCAGCCGCCCCGCGGGGTCGTTGTCCTCGAACAACCCGAAGTACTCCGGGATGAGACCGGCGAGGTGGTGGTTGTAGGGATTCGGTAGATCGAGCTCTTCGACGTTGAAGAACGTGTCGAAGATGCGGTGGCCCGGATCGAGCGGGAGCCAGCGGCCTTCCGGGATCACACGGCGCATCTGCGCCTCGAAGTTGTCCCACTGCCGCCCTTCGAAGTCGTTGAAGATGACGAAGCCGCCCTTGCGCAGGTACTCGCTCAGTCGGGCCGCCTGCCGGTCGGTCATCGCCCAGAAACCCGGCTCCTGCATCAATGCGATCGGATGCCGGAAGAGCTGGGGATCGTCGAGGGGCAGAATCAGGCTGCCGGTGTCCTTGGCGTTGACGGTGGTGAAGTCGCTGAGCAGCGTCATCAGGTGCTGCTCGGCCCGCGGGAACTCGTGGGCCCACATCATGTAACCGCGGCCGTACACGGGGGCGCCGAACTCGCCCCGGTCCCAGCGGAGACGCACGAAGGTGAACTCGCCGTCGTAGCGCAGGTTGGGACGCCCCCAGGCGCCGAAGCCGAGAAACGGCTGGGCCGCGGCGACCGCCGCCAGCAGTGCGCCGGCGAGCGCGACCGGGACGAGCAGGCGGGGAGCGATGCGTCTCCAGTTCATCTGCCGCCACCGTTTGCGATGCCGCCGCCGGCCGGGCTGCGCCCGGCACCCTTCGGCATGTCAGCCGGATCGACCGGTGATCGGGTTGTACCAGCGCACCCGCGGGAAGCGCGCGAAATCGGCGTCGGCGGTGTGCACGACCGCCCGATGGCGGATCGCGAGCGCCGCGATCAGCGCGTCTGTCGCCACGCCTCCCCCCGCCCCGGCGCTCTCGAGGAGCGTCCACGCCCGATCGAGGTCCACGCCGTCGGGGTCGACCACCGTCACCACCTCGCGGCCGAGCCAGCGGCGCACTTCCCCCGCCGCCTCGGCCAGCGTGAACGGATCCCGGAAGACGGCCCCGCTCGTGCTCACCCGGACGAACGCCAGCGCAACCACCGGCGCCATGCCGACCGTCTCGTCCCCGTTCAGCCGATCCGACCACCACGCCGCCGCGGGACGGTGGAAGGGACTCGACGAATCGCAGGCGTACACGAGAAGGTTCGCATCGGGGATGATCACGGCCCGCGCCGTTCCCGCCCGAGGCGCGCCGTCACCGTCCTGAACGCCTCCACCTCCAGCACCGCGTCCATGTCGTGCATCCGGGACGGATCGATCCCCGCCCGGAGGCGCATCGGTTTCGGGGCGACCTCGAACCGCGGCGCATGGGTGGCGCCCCGCCGCCCCAGGCCCCGTCGGACGGCGTCGTTGAGCGCCGTCTTGAACGTGACGTTGCGCTCGCGCATCGCGCGGCGCAGCAGGCGCTCGGTGTCCGCATCGAGCGTGACCGTCGTCCTCATTCCTGCTGCATCATGATGCCCGATCGGCCTGCTGTCAAGTTGGCCCCGAGCCGCCCGTGGCGGGGAGCAGGAACCGACCGGAAGTTTCCCGGCCGTGATCGGCGGCCGGCCTCCCCGATTGCGTCTTGAACGCCGGCGGCGACCGGGACGATAATCGTCGCCATGCGGACAGCGACCCGAACAGCCACCCGGTCGGTGACGAAAATCAGCGCGCTGCTCCTGCTGACGGGCGCCGCGTCCCTCTGGCAGGTCCAGCCGGCGGGCGCCGCCGGCGGACCGGCCGCACAGCCGCCGCGCCAGGGGCTCTACCCGGCCCTGCAGCGCCCGCCCGGCGACCCGGAGCTGATCGCCCGCGGCCAGGGGATATACGGCATCAACTGCCGCGCCTGCCACGGCGTCGACCTGCGGGGCGGCGACCTCGGCGGTCCCAACCTGCTGCGCTCGCAACTGGTGCTGCGCGACCTGCAGGGGGAGCTGCTGGGGCCGGTCATCCGCAACGGGAGCACGGCCGCGGACGGGTCCGGCATGCCGCCGCTGGCGCTGTCCGACGAGGATGTGCGGGCGGTCGCCGAGTACGTCCACAGCGTCCTGGCCACGGCGACGCGGCAGGGCGGACCGCCCGAGGGCGCGCAGGTCGAACTGGACATACTCGTCGGCGACGCCGCGGCCGGGGAGAGCTACTTCGCCGCGCAGTGCGCTGCGTGCCACTCGCCGGCCGGCGATCTGGCCGGCATCGCGTCGCGGATCGCCGAACCGAAGGAGCTCCAGAACACATGGGTCCGCGGCGGCGTCCGCGGGGCGGCGCGGCCCCCGATCGCCGTCACCGTCACGACGTCCTCCGGCGAGCGGGTGGAAGGGCGGCTCGAACGGCTCGACGACTTCGTGGTCGTGCTGACGACGACCGACGGACGTCACCGCTCGTTCAGCCGGCGCGGGGGCGGCGTGCGCATCGACCTCGCCGACCCGCTGGCCCGCCACCGCGAGCTGCTCTCCGTGTACAGCGACAGCGACATCCACGACGTCACGGCGTATCTGGTGACCCTGAAATGAGACGGCGCTACCGGTGACGCCCGACGAAGCGGCCGGCGCGGAACACGGCAGGGTGGAATCGACAACCCCCGACGCGCGGCCGGGAGAGGCGCGCGGGGACCGGCACGATGCATCCCTCGGCGGCGCTGCGGCGGCCGCAAGACGCCGCGCGCGCGCTGCCTGGCCGATCCGGGTGCGCCATCTGAACGCGCCGCCGGACGACGATCTGAGCGATTCCACCACACCGGAGGAGCGGATCGCCATGATGTGGCCGCTGGCCGTCGACGCCTGGGCCTCCGCGGGCCGGTCCCTGCCCGCGTACCCGCGGGAGCGGATGCCGGCGCGCATCGTCCGCCGGCCGGCGCGAGGGCGGCCGGCGCAGTGAACCCTGACTTCGTCGACCTGCTGGCCGCGCGTTCGGCGGCGACCGGCCGGGTCGAAGACGACGAGTGACGAGGAGGGCGCCGTGATCGAGGTGACATCTTCGGGTGAATCCATGATGAGAACCATCTCTCCGCCACACATCGCACCGACGAGCGCGACCAGGCTGCCGGGCGCCGTCACCGGGTCGCCCACCGCCGCGAGGCCCGTCGCGGGACCCGCCTCCCCGACGCACGCCGCGCGGGCGCGGCCGGCCGGGGCCGCTCCCTGGTTGACCGCCGTTCTGGCGCTCGCCGTCGTGATGGCCTGGGCGCCGCCCGTCGGCGCACAGGCGCCGGGCGGCCTCGATCCGGCGTCGCTCACCGCACCGCTAGGCGACTCCTGGCCGACCTACTCCGGCGACTACACCGGAAGGCGCTACAGCAAGCTCACCCAGGTGAACACCGGGACGGTGAAGCACCTGACCCTGGCCTGGACGGTGGAGCTCGACACGGGCATGCCCCCGCTCAGCGGCCCCCGCGCGCCGGACTTCATCGGCGGGGAAGGCAGCGGCGAGTTCACCATCGGCAGCCAGCGCATCAAGGGCGCCATCCTGCAGGTGGGCGACCTGCTGTACGTCACCGCCCCCGATCACGTCTGGGCGCTCGACGCGCGGGACGGCACCGAGCGCTGGCACTACTTCTGGAAGACCCGCGGCGGCCCCCACATCGGCAACCGCGGCGTGGCCATCTGGCGCGACTCGCTCTTCTTCGAGACGGTCGACAACTACCTGGTGGCCCTCGACCTGCACACCGGCGAGGAGCGCTGGCACACCGAAATCGCGAGCTTCGAGGAGCAGTACTTCTCGACGATGGCGCCGATCGTCGTCGGCGATCACCTGCTGGTCGGCACCGGCAACGATCTGGACGCCCCCGGTTTCCTGCAGGCGTTCGACCCGGCGAGCGGAGAGCGGCGGTGGATCTTCTACACCGTGCCGATGAAACCGGGCGATCCGGGGCTGGAGACGTGGCCCAACCTGGACGCGGCCTCGCACGGCGGCGGACAGGTGTGGGTGCCGGGCGTCTACGACCCGGAGACCGACTACTACATCTTCGGCACCGGCAACCCCACGCCCGGCTACACCGGCGTGGCCCGACCGGGCGACAACCTGTTCACCTGCACGCTGATCGCGGTCGAGGTGGCCACCGGCGAGATGGTCTGGTACTTCCAGACGTCGCCGCACGACACGCACGACTGGGACTCGGCGCAGACTCCGATCCTCATCGACGGCGTCATCGACGGCGAGCCGCGCAGGCTGGTCTCGACCGCGGCCCGCAACGGCTACTTCTTCACCGTCGACCGGGTGACCGGCGAGCACATCGCCACCAGCCGCTACGGGGCCACCGCCAACTGGGCCAGCCACGTCCGCGAGAGCGGATCGCCGCAGCCCGATCCGCGCAAGGAAGCGATCATCCCCGGCGCGCTGGTCTCGCCGGTCGAGGGCGGCGTCACCAACTGGCAGCCGCCGGCCTTCAATCCCGACACCGGGCTCTTCTACACGCAGGAGAACAACGGCTTCAACCTGCTGTACCTGACCGACCCCGACCCGCGCGGGTCGATGGGCCTGGGCGGCAAGGACCGCGTCGTGGTGGGATCGGGCGGCAACGCCTTCTCGGCCATCGACTACCGCACCGGCGACATCGTCTGGCGTCACGCCTGGCCGCCGGGCGGCGGCGGCGGCGCGGGCGTGCTGACCACGGCCGGCGGCGTGGTCTTCACCGGGGACGGCAGCGGCAACTTCGTGGCGTTCGACGCGGCCGACGGCGACCTGTTGTGGCACACGCGGATCGGGAACATCTCGAACGCGCCGCAGACGCACCTGCTCGACGGCCGCCAGTACGTGCTGGTCGCGGCCGGGCAGCGGCTGTTCGCCTTCGTGATGTACTGAGGCCGCTGCGCCCGAAGTCTGCGTCGTGAAACGATGCAGTCTCCCGGTGAGGCCCGGCTGCGCGGCAGCGAGGCCGCTGGCGACGGTCGAATTGCCGGCCGGAGGAGATCGAGCGCTTGCGGAGCGACGATCCGGAGCACGAGGTGACGAACCTCGATGGCCGGGTCGGGTCCGCTCACCGCCACCCGCCGGCACCGGGAGCGCCGAACGGCACGCGCCGAGAGACTCGATATTGTCCGACAACGACACGCGTTCTCGCAGCTGCGACCTGCCCCCCGAGCTGTTCAGCCTGACCCGGGTGGACGACGCGGGCTGTCTGTTCATCTCGCCGGTCATCCACGACTGGAACATCGTCTCGTCGAGCGGCATCGACACGGTGATCGATCTCGAAGGCGGCCTCGACGTCGGCGTCCCGACCGTGCCCAACCAGGTCCTCTACATCTACTTCCCGATCCTGGACGAAGACCTGCCGGACCTGGAGAAGCTCGACGCCCTGGCCGGCCTCGGCGCGACCCTCGTCGGGCAGGGCCACCACGTGCTGTCCCACTGCGGCATGGGATTCAACCGCTCCGCTCTGGTGGCGGGCCTGATTCTGCACAAGCTCGGGATGCCGGGACCGCGGGTCGTCGAGCGGCTGCGGGAGCGCCGCGCCGGGGCGCTCTTCAACGAGCGGTTCGCGGCCTGGCTGGAGTCGCTGGGGTAGCGCCGCCAAACCCGTCGCAAGGCTCCGCGTTCGGCCCCAACCCCACCGGCCCAGGAGTCTACGCCGCAGAACTCGCTCCGTGCCGTTCTACGGCGCAGATTCCTGGACGGGCACCTCCCCGCCCCACACCAGAAAACGATAATCTGGTGACATTCGCAAGCCCGCTGTGAAAGAGTAGAGGCCGGGATGAGAGGGGGGTCATCCCGCACGAAGCAGCCAGTACCCGTACACGACCGCCGAATAGCAGACGTAGACCGCGTCGGGTGTGTCTCGACTATCGCCAACCCACGGCACCTGCCGGGAGGGGCCGTTCCGGGCTTCCGGGCGTAGTCGCGACAGGAAGGGAGAGCTTGTTGTGAACAGCGTCTCCGGTTTGCACCGTACGTGCGTCGTCGTCGGCGTCCTCCTGCTTGCGCCCGCAACCGCGTTGGCGCAAGGCATCTCCGGAACGGTGTCGGACGATACGGGCGGCGTGCTGCCCGGGGTGACCGTCACCGCCGCGAGTCCGGCACTGATCGAAGGCCAACGCGTAGCCATCAGCGACAGCCAGGGCCTGTACTCCATCGTCGACCTGCGGCCGGGGGTCTACACGGTCACCTTCTCGCTGCCCGGCTTCAGCACGATCATCCGCGAGGGAATCGAGCTGACCACCGGGTTCACGGCCAACGTCGACTCGGCGATGGCCGTCGGCGGCATCGAGGAGACGATCACCGTCACCGGGGCGGCCCCCGTCGTCGACGTGCAGAACGTGCGCCGGCAGACGCTGGTGACCGACGAGGTGCTCTCGACCCTGCCCATGAGCACCAAGCACGTCAACAACCTCGTCACCCTCACGCCCGGGTTCACCGGCCTGGCCGACGTCGGCGGCCGCTACTCGTCGCAGGTGGGCGGCGAGTACCACGGCAAGGCCGGCACCAAGGTCGCGATGGACGGCATGGGCATCGAGAACAGCTTCGGGAACAGCAGCTACCAGATCAACTCGGCGGCGGTGCAGGAGATGGTGCTGCAGACGACCGGCGTGTCGGCCGACACGAACGCCGACGGCGCGGTGGTCAACGTGATCCCGAAGGAGGGCGGCAACACGTTCAGCGGCGTCGCGGCCGGGTTCTTCGCCAACGACAGCATGGAGAGCCAGAACCTGACGCAGGAGCTGCGGGACGCCGGCCTCGACACGTCGAACTCGACGCTGAAGATGTGGGACCAGTCGCTGAGCCTGGGCGGACCGATCATGCGCGACCGGTTGTGGTTCTTCCTGGCCGGGCGGAGCTGGGGCTTCTCGCGGCGGCACGCCGGGGTCTACTGGAACCAGAGCACCTTCCCGGGCGCGCCGCCCACCGGCCAGCCGCGGTACCTGACGCCGCCGGGGGCCGAGCGGAAGGTCGTGAACTTCATCCCGTACACGGACATGCCGGACAATCGCTACAGCGGGCGGCTGGAGTGGTACGACTCGTACCTGAGCCGCATCACCTGGCAGGCGGCGGACAACCACAAGGTCAACTTCACGTACGACGAGCAGCGCGCCTGCAACTGCGGCTCCACCAACGCCAACCGCATGCAGGAGTCGGCGCCCGGCTACCGTTTCGACCCGAACCGCCTGTTGCAGTTCACGTGGACGTCGACGCAGACGAGCCGCCTGCTGCTCGAGGCCGGCGGCACGATCGCGATTTCGCAGTGGAACACCTTCCTGATGCCGGGCGTCGAACCGGACGAAGTGCTGATCAACGACGTGGGGACGGGGATCACCTACGGCAACTACGGCTGGCTGCGGGGCGACCCCAACAACACCGATCGCTACAGTCAGCGCTTCTCGGTGTCGTACGTCACCGGTTCGCACAACTTCAAGGCCGGCGTCCAGGCGGAGCAACTGGTGGACAACGTCTACCTCCTCAATGCCGGCAACAACGTGCACTACCGGTTCCGCAACGGGGTGCCCAACCGCCTGACGCAGTGGTCTACGCCCTACCTGCAGCGGGATCGCGCCCGGGACACGGGGTTCTACGCCCAGGATCAATGGACCATCGACCGCTGGTCCATCAACATGGGCGTGCGGATCGACAACCTCTACGGCTAAATCCCCGCGCAGCAGCAGCCTGACGACCCGAACCCGGTCAATCCCTGGGGAGGCTTTCCGAAGGTCAATCCGTGGCTGCCGACCCGGAACTTCGATCGGCGGGAAGGCACGCCGAACTGGTGGGACATCAATCCGCGCGTGGGGGTCGCGTACGACCTGTTCGGTGACGGCAGAACCGCTCTCAAGGCGTCGCTGGGCCGCTACGTGGCGAAGATCGGCACCGAGATCACCAATGCCAACAATCCCATCGTGCGGTCGGTGAACAGCACGAACCGTTCGTGGAACGACGCCGACGGGAACTACGTCCCCGACTGCGACCTGGGCAACTTCGGGGCGAACGGGGAATGCGGCGCGATCGACAACAACAACTTCGGCCAGTTGAATCCCAACGCCATCCTGTGGGATCCGGACGTGCTGAACGGCCTGCGCGACAGCAACTGGGACATGTCGGCGGAGCTGCAACAGGAGCTGGTCCAGGGCCTGTCGATGACCGTCGGCTACTACTTCAACAACGGCGGGTACAACCAGCAGAACGACAGCAAGAACCGGCGGACCGACAACCTGGCGGTGACCGCGGGCGACTACAGCCCGTACTGCGTCATGGCACCCAGCCACGCTGGGCTTCCGGGCGGCGGGGGCAACGAGATCTGCGGGCTGTACGACCTGAACCCGGACAAGTTCGGCCAGGTCGAGAACATCATCACCCGCACCGACAAGTTCGGAAGCGACATCCGCCGGAACCATTTCTTCAACGTGACGTTGGACGGACGGCTCGCCAACGGCATCCAGTTCGGCGGCGGGTTCGACACCGGCCGGTCGATCGACGACCAGTGCTTCACCATCGACTCGCCGCAGGAGATGTTGCACTGCCGGGTCGTGACCCCGTTCATGGCCCAGACACAGGTCAAGGCATTCGGGTCGATCCCGCTGCCCGGCGACCTGTTCGTCAGCGCCGCGTACCAGAACCTTTCCGGGCCGGACTACGACGCGAACCTGCTGATCTCGAGCGCCGACACCATCGGGCTCGGACGGCCTCTCTCGGCGGGCTGGGCGCTGGTGCCGCTGGTGGCGCCGCAGACGTTGTTCGAGGATCGGATCTCCCGGCTCGACTTCCGGATCAGCAAGATCATCACCTACGGGCGGCTGCGGTTCCAGATCAACCTGGACGCGTACAACCTGATGAACACGAGCGACGTGCGCGGGGTCAACAGCTCGTTCGGCCCGCGCTGGGGAGCCCCGAACTACATCATTGATCCCCGGCTGGTGCAGATCGGAGGCCAAATCGACTTCTAGGAGCTTGCGCCGCGGAACGTAGCGAAGCGGAGTTCGGCGACGCAAGGTCATGGAGCGGGGGGGATGGGCCGAACGCTGAGCCGGCGAGGCGTTTCGGGGTGCCAGGATCCCGTGGCGTAGCGTGCGCATTTGGTCCCGGGCGGTCCTTCGCGGTACGGACCGCCCGGGGTTTTCTCCCGTGAAATTCACTCTCACTCCCATCCTGCTGACTGTCGCCACGAGCCTTTGTTGCGGCGGCGCTCCCGCGGGCACGGCGGTGGAGCCCGGCGCGGTCCCGGCGTCGGATGCCGGCGGGGCCGGCGACTCGGACGAGGCCGCCGAGAGCGACTGGTTCGCGGAACGCGCCGTTGCCGCCGGCCTCGACTTCACCCACACCAACGGCATGTCCGGCCGCTACTATTTCCCGGAGATGATCCCGGCCGGGGCCGGTCTGCTCGACTACGACAACGACGGCGATCTGGACGTCTACCTGGTGCAGGGACGCCCGCTCGGCGGGGGCTCCGCCCGGAACCCCGCCATGCCGGCCGCGGGCGCCGCCATCGAGCCGGGAGGCCGGCTCTTCCGGAACGACCTTCGCATCGAAGCCGACGGAACGCGCTCGGTGCGTTTCATTGACGTGACCGAGCGGAGCGGAATCGACGCCCCCGGATACGGCATGGGGGTAGCGACCGGCGACGTCACCAACGACGGCTGCACGGACCTGTACCTGACGAACCTGGGCCCGAACCAACTGTTCCGCAACAACTGCGACGGCACCTTCACGGACGTGTCCGAAGCGGGCGGCGCCGAGGGCGGCGGCTGGAGCGTATCGGCGGCCTTCGTCGACTACAACCGCGACGGCTGGCTGGACCTCTACGTCGGCAACTACGTGCAGTACAGCATCGAGACGGACCGGCCTTGCACCAACCTCGCGGGGCGGCGGGACTACTGCACGCCGGAGGTGTACGCGCCGCAGGCCGACCGGCTCTACCGCAACCTGGGGAACGGACGGTTCGACGACGTGACAGCCGGCGCGCTCCCCGGGGCGGCGTTCGGACCGGCCCTCGGGGTGTCGACGGCCGACTTCGACGGCGACGGCCGGCTCGACATCTACGTGGCCAACGACCTGCACGCCAACCTGCTGTGGATGAACCAGGGCGACGGCACGTTCCGGGACGGCGGCCTGCTGTCCGGGGCGGCGCTGAGCGGCGACGGCGCGGCCGAGGCGAGCATGGGCGTGGACGCCGGCGACTTCGACAACGACGGGGATTTCGATCTGTTCATGACCCACCTGCCGAACGAAGGGAACAACCTGTACGAGAACGACGGCCACGCGTTCTTCGAGGACGTCAGCATCCGGACCGGCCTGGGGCCGGCGAGCCACGGACGCACCGGCTTCGGCACGGCGTGGTTCGACATGGACAACGACGGCTGGCTCGACCTGCTGGCGGTCAACGGTGCGATAGAGGCGATCGACGGGCGCGGCGACCACCCGTTTCCGTACGACGAGACCAATCTGCTCTTCCGGAATCTGGGCAACGGGCGGTTCGCCGACGTCACGGACAGAGTCGGCGCGGCCTTCCGGCTGTCCGAGGTCAGCCGCGGCGCGGCCTTCGGGGACGTCGACAACGACGGCGACACCGACGTCGTCGTATCGAACAACAGCGGGCGGGCGCGACTCTTCGTCAACGAGGTGGGAAACCGCAACCACTGGCTGGGTCTGAGGCTCACGGGGCGTGATGCGCGGCGCGACATGCTCGGCGCGCGCGTCGCCGTGATGCGAAGCGGTGAGGCGATCCGGCGGCACGTTCGCACGGACGGCAGCTACGCCTCGGCGCACGATCCGCGAGTACTCATCGGACTGGGCCGGTCGGCGGAGGCGCCGCTCGTACGGGTGATCTGGCCGAGCGGACAGGTCGAAGAATGGAACGACCTCCGCATCGACGCTTACACGACGCTCGTCGAGGGAGAGGGGACGGTGCCATGAGGGCAGGAGCCCGTGGCCACGCGGCGTTTCACCATGAGCTCCTGGACCGGCACCGCGGTCGGACGGGTCTCGCGAGCGGCATTGCGGCGATCCTGCGTGCAGCGCTGCTCGTCTGGTTCGCGGTGGCAGCGGGAGGCTGTGGCGGCGGCCCGGACGCGCAGAGCGAGACCGCGCCGACGGCCGCCTTGCCGGACCTTTCCGCCGCCGACGTATTCGTAAGGGATCAGGTGCGCGCGCAGCACGCTTCGCTGATGGCGATCGTACAGACACCGACCGCGAATGCGACGAGGCGCGCCGACGCGTACGGCGACATGGGAAAGCTGCTGATGGCCGCGGCGCTGCACGACGCCGCCGAGCCGCACCTGCGGCGCGCGCAGACGCTGGCGCCGGAGGACGCACGCTGGCCGTACTATCTCGGGCACCTCTACAGGACGACCGGCGCGCTCGAGGATTCCGTCGCCGCCTTCAACGACGTGCTCCGCATCCGGCCTGACGACGCGCTGACCCTGCTCTGGCTGGGCGAGGTGTACCTCCTGCTGGGACGACCCGACGAGGCGGAACCCCTGTTCACGACGCAGCTCGCCATGCAGCCCGACTCGGTCGTCGCCCACGTGGGTCTCGGCCGCGCCGCGCTCGCGATCAACGACTACGCCCGCGCCGTCGAGTTCCTGGAGGAGGGGCTGCGCCTGAGCGGGCAGACGGCCGTCGGTGTCCACTATCCCCTGGCGCTCGCCTACCGGGGCCTCGGCCGGCTCGATCGTGCCGAGGCGCACCTGCGGCAGCGCGCGGACGTTGCGATCCTGGCAGAGGACCCGTTGATGGAGGAGCTCGACACGCTGATCGAGAGTCCGCGGGCCTACGAGCGACGGGGGAATCGAGCGCTCAGCCGCCGCGACTGGGTCACGGCCGCCGGGTACTTCCGGCGGGGACTCGTTCTGGAGCCCGCCGACCCGACCCTGCGGCATCGGCTCGGCACGGTGCTGTTCCAGATGGGAGACCCGGGCGGCGCGTTCGCCGAGTTCGAACGGATCGTGCAGACCGCGCCCGACTTTGCGCTGGCGCACTTCAGCCTGGGGGTGCTGCTGGAAGGAACAGGCCGACGCCCGGAGGCGATCGAGCGATTCGAGACAGCCGCGCGGCATGAGCCGGCCTACGTCGAGGCGCGGCTCGCCCTGGCCGGCCTGCTGCGCCGGGAGGGCCGCATCGAGGAAGCGCTGCTGCAGTACGAGCGGGTCATGGACGAGGGCGGCGCGAGCGACCCGAGGATCGAGGAAGCGCCATTCGGTCACGCCATCACGCTCGTCCGCCTCGGCCGCCACGCCGAGGCGCGGGACCGGTTCAGCGAGGGGATGGCCGCCTACCCGGATCAGCCTTTCTTCGTCCACGCGCTGGCGCGTCTTCTCAGCGGCGCAACCGATCCGGGGGTCAGAGACGGCGACCGCGCGCTCGCGCTCCTGGAAGCGTTGCCGGAGGCGGCGCGAAACGCCGACCTGGGCGAGTCCATGGCAATGACGCTCGCGGAGACGGGGCGCTTTGCCGAGGCGGCCGGCTGGCAGCGGAACGCCATCGACCGGGCCGCGCGCGGCGGGCGCTCGGACCTCGTGCCTGCCATGCGGGCGAAACTGACGCGCTACGAGCGCGGTCTGCCGTGGCGCAGTGACGATCCCGTCGAGTTCGATCCGTTTCTCGAACGGTCGGCGGGCGCGATTCGCTAGGAGTTCGCGCGACAGAAACCGCGCAGACTCCACTGAGCCGGGCCGAGGTCGCGTGCGCGCGCAGGCGCGGTGGCCGCTGGGCAATATCATGAGTCGCATGGTGAACGGCGCGATCCGGATCGTGTTGATCGCATCGGTCGTCGGCGGGTGCGCCGCGGACCCCGCTTCCCGGGCGGGCTCCGCGGGAGCCGGCCACTCCGAGGATGCCCGCGGGACCTCGACGGATTCCGTCGACTCGGCCTGGTTCGTGGAGCGCGCCGCCGAACTGGGTCTCGACTTCGTGCACTTCAACGGCGCGTCGGGACATTTCTACTACCCCGAGATCCTGCCCCCGGGTGTCGGCCTTCTCGACTACGACAACGACGGCGATCTCGACGTGTTCCTGGTGCAGGGCCGCATGCTCGGCCCGAACGCGAGCCTCTCCGATGCCCTGATACCGCCCGCGTCTCAGGACCCTCTCGTGGGACGTCTCTATCGCAACGACCTCGAGATCGGCCCCGATGGGATCCGATCGTGGCGCTTCGTCGACGTGACCGAAGAGAGCGGCCTGACCGCCGACGGATACGGCTTCGGTGTGGCGGCGGGAGACATCCACAACGACGGGTGGGTCGATTTGTTCGTGACGAGCTTCGAGTCGGATCGGCTCTTTCGCAACGACGGCGACGGGACGTTCACCGACGTGTCGGACAGTGCCGGCATCAAGGCGGAGAACGCGTTCGGCGTCTCGGCGGCGTTCGTCGACTACGACCGGGACGGCTGGCTGGACCTGTACATCGGCAACAACGTCGACTACGACCTCGACGACCGCACCGTCTGCCCCAACACTGCGGGGGCGCGGGACTACTGCCCTCCGGAAACGTACGGGGGGTTGCCCGACCGCCTCTATCGAAACCTGGGGAACGGCGCGTTCGACGACGTGAGCCCGACCGCGCTCCGGCATGTCAGTACCGGCGGGGTCTCGCGCGCGACGCTGGGACGATTCGGACCGGCACTGGGCGTAGCCACGGCCGACTATGACGGCGACGGCTGGCCCGACATCTACGTGGCCAACGACGGCACCGAGAACCTCCTCTGGATCAACCAGCGCGACGGCACGCTGACGGACGCCGCCCTGCTCTCCGGCGCGGCCCTCAGCGGCCTCGGCACGCCCGAGGCCGGCATGGGCGTGGATGCCGGCGACTTCGACGACGACGGCGATGAAGATTTGTTCATGACGCACCTGACGACCGAGGGGAACAACCTCTACGTCAACGACGGCTCCGGGATGTTCCGGGACGAGAGCGCGCCGTCCCGGCTGGGACCGCGCAGCCTGCCCTATACCGGGTGGGGCTCGGCGTGGTTCGACTTCGACAACGACGGCTGGCTCGACGTCATGGCGGTCAACGGAACGGTCGTGGCCGTGGACGGGCGCCAGGACGACCCGTTCCCGTACGGACAGCGCAACACGCTGTTCCGCAATCTGGGCGACCGGCGCTTCGAGGATGTCACGGATCGGGCCGGTACGGTGTTCGAGCTGTCGGAGGTGAGTCGCGGCGCCGCGTTCGGGGACATCGACAACGACGGGGACGTGGACGTGCTGGTCGGCAACAACACCGGTCCCGTGCGGCTGCTCGTCAACACGATCGGCAACCGCCGGCACTGGTTGGGGCTGCGGTTGGTCGGGACCGCGGAGGGTCGCGCGTCGGTGCATGGAAGGGACATGCTGGGTGCCCGGGTGACCGTGCTTCGCGATGGCGAGCCGACGCGCTGGCGGCGGGCCCGCAACGACGGGAGCTACGCATCGGCCAACGACCCGCGCGTGCTCGTCGGGCTCGGCGAGTCGGCGGCCGCCCCGGACGTGCACGTGCAATGGCCGAGCGGACGCACCGAGGAGTGGGAAGACGTCGCGATCGATCGCTACCACACCCTGATCGAGGGACAAGGACGACTTCTGCCGGAGGTGACGCGATGAACCTCGACCCCCGTGCCGGCATGTCGTGCGCGGCCTGTCTCGTCAGCGTCCTGGCCGCAGGCTGCGACACCGGCGACTCCGAGGCGGACGGCCCTGCCGGGTCTGCTCCCCTCGCGGCGGAAGCGGTGTTGCTTCCGCCGGAAGGCCACGGGCTGCTCCCCGTGACGACGCCCGACTTCGCCTCCATGACCGAGCCGGTGGCGCAACAGATGCGGACCCACCGGACGGCGGTCCGCGTGCGCCTGGGAACCGCGGCGACCGAGTCGGAGGCGCTCGGCGAAGCGTACGGCCGGCTCGGCATGCTGCTGCTAGCGGCAACCTACGTCGACGCGGCGGAAGCGAGCCTCCGCAACGCGCAGACGCTGGTGCCGGACGAAGCACGCTGGCCGTACTACCTGGGGCGGGTCCACGAAGCCGGCGGCGATCTCGACGCATCCGCGGCGTCATACCGGCGCGCGGTCGAGCTGCGGCCGAACGATCTGGCGGCGCGCGTGATGCTCGCCAACGTGCTCTTCACGGCGGGCGAGTTCGAGGGGGCGGAGCAGATGTACAGCCAGGCTCTCGAGCGCCACCCGGACGCGCCGGCGGCGCACGTAGGCCTGGGGCGCGTAGCCCTGGCCCGCCGGGAATACGCGGCTGCGGTGTCGCGCTTCGAGCAAGGTCTGGCCGCCGCGCCGTGGGCGAATGCGGTGCACTACCCGCTCGCGCTGGCGTTGCGGGGGCTCGGCGATACGGAACGGGCCGAGACGCACCTGCGGCTTCAGGGGGACGTGGAGATCGTGCCGCCGGATCCGTTGCGGCAGGAGCTCGACGAGCTTCTCGAAAGCGCGAACGCGTACAACATCCGGGGCGGCCGCGCGCTCGACGCCGGCAACTACCGTGCCGCCGCGGATCTGTTCCGCCGCGGCCTCGAGCTCGATCCGGACGATCCCTCGCTGCGGCAGCGGCTCGGCGTGTCGCTGTTCCAGTTGGGCGACGTCGCCGGTGCCAGGCGGGCGTTCGAGCGCGTGGTGCGGACGTCGCCGGAGCACACCGAGGGACAGTTCAGTCTCGGCGTGCTTCTGGCCGGCCAGGGACGGCACGAGGAAGCGATCGAGCACCTGTCAACCGTTCTGGAACACGACGCGGCCTATATCCAGGCGCGTGTGCAACTCGCGGAAGCGCTTGCCCGTACCGGGCGTCCGGACGAGGCCATCTCTCATTACGAACAGGCGCTGGCGCTGGACCCGACCCGGCAGGAGGCCGCCTACGGCGCCGCCATGGCCTACGTCCGCCTGGAGCGTTACGACGTGGCGCGCGACCGCCTGGAGCGGGGTCTCGACGCGAACCCCGAGGATCGCATGTTCCAGCACGCGCTCGCGCGCATCCTGGCCAGCGCGCCGGACGCCGGCGTGCGGGACGGAGAACGGGCAATGGCCATCCTCGAACCGCTGCTGGCGGAGACGCCGGACCTCTCGCTGGGCGAGACGACGGCGATGGCGCTCGCCGAGATGGGACTCTACCCGCAAGCGGCGGCGGTGCAGCGCGACATCCTGGAGGCAGCCCGCCGGGCCAGCCTCGCCGACGCGGTGGAGCGGATGACGGGCAACCTCGCGCTGTACGAGGCGGGTCGTCCGTCCCGGACACCGTTCACCGAGGCGGAGCTGCCCTGAACGTGTGCTCCGGAGGCCGCCGCGGTCCCAGGGTGCTCACCTGCCCCGGGCCGGGCGGGCGAGCGCGTGGTCCAGCAGGCGCCGCGCTTCCGAGAGGTCCGGATTCAGGCGCAGGGCCGCGCGATACGACTCCGCCGCCGCCGCGATCCGGCCCCGGCCGGCCAGGGCGCGGCCCAGACCGACATGCGCGTCCGCGAAGTCGGGCCGCACCGCGAGCGTGCCGCGGAACTCGTGCTCGGCGTCTGCGAACCGTCCCGCACCCAGCAGGATATTGCCCAGATTGAAGTGCGCGTTCGCGTGGGCGGGAACCAGGGCCAACGTCCGGCGGTAGTGCCGCGCGGCGCCCTCGAGGTCGCCGGACAGATGCAGGAGCCCGCCCAGGTTGTTGTGCGCCTCGACGAAGTCCGGCTGCAGGTCGAGAGCAAGCCGGTAGCGCTCCATGGCGTCGGCGGTTCTTCCGATCATCGCCAGCGCGGTCCCCATCCGGTACTGGGCGGAAGCACGGTCCGGGGCGATCCGCAACGACTGCTCCAGGTGCCGGATCGCCTCATCCATCCGCCCCACTGCGACCAGGTCGTTACCGACCCGCTCCCAGAGCATGGCGTCGTCGGGAGCGGCGGCGAGCGCGAGCCTGGACCCGGCGAGCACGATCCGAGCCACGTGCCCCGCCGCGTCTCGCACGAGGGCGGGGCGATCCGTCGCGTCGACCGGCAGCACCTGCAGCATCAACTCCGCCATCTCGTCCGTGGATTGCGAACCGAATCGAACCCGGCGCGGAGGACGGCTCGGGTTGTTCGGATTGCGTGCCGAGTTGTCGAACACGAAGCGCATGCCGACCACCGTCCCCGCGGGCAGACGCACCGGTTCGACGTAGCGGTACTCGTCCTGCCACGCGAAGTCCCAGTCGTCGATTCGGAACAGGGGTCGGACCGCGCCCCCCGGCAGGATCGCGTAGGCCTCCACCTGCCGGGCGAGAAAATGCGCGTGCGGATAGACGGCCAGCAGATCGACGTCGGCAGGCAGTCGATACCTGTCTTCCACGACGTGGGCGGAAGACCCCGCGGGAATGTCGATAGCCTGGGATCCGAGCTGCACCACGGCCGGCGTTGCGGTCGGAACCGTTTTCGTGAAGAAGAAACCGACCGCGACCTGGACCGGCGTCGGCTCACCCCGCGGTACGAGATGGGTCTTGAGCACGAGGTCGGTGCCCGGCTCGAGACGCCAGGCCAGACGATCCGGGACTTCGTTCGGGACCGTGCCCGGGGCCCAGCCCAAAAAGTGCCCGTCGGGAGACCGCGCCTGGTCGACGTGGCGATCGTCGTAGCCGGAAACCGGGTCGGCGGCATCCAATCGCCGCGCCGAGCCGGAGCGGTCCACCAGGACCCGGGCGTGGTGAATGCCACGCGTCGTGGCGGGCTTCAGTTCGATCGCCTCGACGAAACGAGCGGTCGTGGTCGGTACCGGCAGGACGAAGTTCCGGTAGACGTCGTCCCCCTCCGCCTGCAGCAGGTAGGGGGCATCCATGGTGACGACGAGATCCGGCGTGCCGCGCATCCACCCATCCGGCCAGGATGGCGGTTCGGACGCCAGGTCGGGATCTCCTTCCGGAGCGCCCGCCGCGACCCATCGCTGGATGAGGTCGATTTCATCCCCACTGAGGCGCCGCTCGGCCAGAAAGCGCGCCACGCCGGGCACCGGCTTCCACGGCGGCATGACTCGACGCCGCGTAACGCTGGCGACCATCCGGGCGCGGGCGCGCACCTGGTCGTAGGTGGACAGGCTGAAGGGAGCGACCGCGCCCGGGCGATGACACGGGCCGCAGTGCCTGGTCAGAAGCGGAGCGACCTGCTCGTTGTAGGTGACGACGCGCGACGCCTGTCCCTGCGCGGCGGCGACCGGGGCCGACGCCGGCAACCCCACGGCCATTGCAACGACTGGACCGTACGCCACCAGCGCCGCTCGCACGGACTTCATGGTGCAGGTTCGGCTCGCCGCCGCGCCCTATTCTGTCACGATGAGGGGGCCGGCGAAAGGCAATCGGGTTTTGGCGCGGCGCATGGAGGACCGCCATGTACCAGATTGACGCGGCGGCGCTGTGGCAGACGGTGCGGACCCTGCGGGGCCGGCGCTTCTGGCCGCACGTCAGCCGCAACGTCGTGGCGCTCGGGTTCACGAGCCTCCTGACGGACGTCTCGTCCGAGATGGTCGCCACGGTGCTGCCCATCTACCTGGTGCTGTATCTGGGCCTGACGCCGCTGCAGTTCGGACTCGTCGACGGCCTCTACCACGGCATGACGGCCCTGCTGCGGCTGGCCGGCGGCTTCGCCTCGGATCGCACCCGTCGCGACAAGGAAGTGGCCGCGATCGGCTACGGCACGTCGGCCCTGTGCAGGCTCGGACTGCTGGGGGCGGGCGGCGCTTGGCCGTTGATCGCGGCCATCGTCGCGGTGGACCGGGCCGCGAAGGGGTTGCGGGCGGCGCCGCGCGACGCGCTGATCTCGCTGAGCAGCGGGCGGGCCGGGTTGGCGACCAGCTTCGGCGTCCACCGCGCGCTCGACAGCGCGGGCGTGATGCTGGGGCCGCTCGCGGCGCTCGCCATCCTGTGGGCCGCGCCGGATGCCTACGACCTGGTCTTCGTCGCCAGCTTCGCGGTGGCGGTCCTCGGTTTCGGGGTCCTGTGGCTGTTCGTCCGCGACGCCGGCGGCCTGGCCCTCGACCGGGAGAGACGGCTGCGACCCGGCCGGGCCTTCCGCTCCCTGCTTGCCACGCGCGGGTTCGCGGGGTTGACCGGCGCCGGGACGCTGCTCGGCCTGGCCACCGTCAGCGACGCTTTCCTCTACCTCGTGCTGCAGCAGCGCACCGGGCTGAACCCGGGCCTGTTTCCGCTGCTGTACGTGGGGACGGCCGGCTCCTTCCTGCTGCTGGCCCTGCCGGCCGGCGTGCTCGCGGATCGCTTCGGCCGCAGAGCCATGTTCCTCGCAGGACACGGCCTGCTGTTGCTGGCGTATCTGACCGCCGCTTCCGGCGAGACCTCGATCCCGGATTTGGTGGTATGCATGGTGCTGCTGGGTGGTTATTATGCGTTGACGGACGGCGTGCTGATGGCGCTGGCCAGTGCGATGCTGCCCGCGGACGTCCGGGGCACGGGCCTCGCCACGATCACCACGATGACCAGTCTCGGACGACTGGCGGCGTCCATCACCTTCGGCGCCGTGTGGGCCGGGTACGGCCCCACGCAGGCGCTGACCGGGTTCGTGATCGCGCTTGGCGGCGCCACTGTCCTGGCCACGGTGGCGCTCAGGGGGAACGCGGGCGATGGCGCATGAAGCGCGACGGTTCCTGCTGCTGTGCGTGCTCTGTGCCCTGCTGACCGGGGCGTACGCCTGGTTCACGCTCGGGCGTTCGACCGAGCGCGCCGGCCAGGGCGCCCTGCCGCCGATCACCGGAGCGCTGGACGCAGAGATCGACCAACCTGCCCCGCGCCTGCCAACCGAGCTCGCGGCGTCGCCACCTGTTGCAGAACGAACAGATGCGGATGCGGTGCCCGTCGCGCCGCAGGCGGCGGAAGGGAATCCACTGGAATCGGCGCCGGCCGACGCAGAACCGACAGACGCCGATGCGAACCGCGATGCCGCAACGGCCGGGGACGTGACCGCAGCGGACTCGACGCGCACGGTCGACTCGGCCCGCGCGAGGACGGCGCCGGTGGACACGACTGCAGCGGAGCCGGCCCCCGCCGAGCCTGCCCTGGAGAAGCGACCGGCGCCGGCTCCCATGCGCCGCTTCCTCGTCCGCCACACGGGGCTGGATCGGAGCCACGGCTTCCTGGCCGTCGAAACCGACCTGCTCGGGACGCGCACCCGCGAGGCCTCGCCGCTCATGTGCCACCGCCTCCACTTCGCGGCCGGGCACGGCTCGTGCCTGACAGTGGAGCGTGACTTCTTCACGACCTACACCGCGGTGCTGTTCGACGCGGCCTTCAGCCCGCGGCATCGCATCCCGCTCAATGGCATCCCGAGCCGCACGCGCGTCTCTCCCGACGGCCGCCACGCCGCGATCACCGTCTTCGTGACCGGCCACTCGTACGCGGACAGCCTCTTCTCCACCGAGACCGGCATCGTCGACACCGCCACGGGCTCCCCGGTCGTGGCGAACATGGAGGAGCTTCCGGTCACACGCGACGGCCAACCCTTCTACTCGCTCGACTTCAACTTCTGGGGCGTGACGTTCGCGGCGGACGGCAACCGCTTCCTCGCGACGCTGGGCACCGGCGGCGTGATGTACCTGGTCGAGGGGAGCCTGGCGGACCGCGCCATCCGCGTCGTTGCCGAAGGGGTCGAATGCCCCGCCCTGTCACCCGACGAGACGCGCATCGCCTTCAAGAAGCGGATGCCCGGCGGCGGGAAGCCGCACTGGTGGCCACACGTCCTGGACCTGGACACGCTCGAGGCAACGCCGCTGGCCGAGGAACGCAGCGTCGACGACCAGGTCGAGTGGCTCGACGACGAGCACATTCTGTACGGACTGCCGGAAGCGATCGGCTCGCCGATTGCCGACGTGTGGGTGCTCCCCGCCGACGGCAGCGGCCGGCCGGAGATCCTCCTCGAGCAGGCGTCTTCGCCGACCGTGCTCCGGGACGGCGCATCGGTAGTGACCAGCGAGACGGAAGATTGAGAGGAGGCACCCGATGGCCGCCACCCGACCGAGGAGCAACGACGTCCACGCGAGACGCATCGCCGCTCGCATGCAGCAGGGCTTTTGCCTCGGGCTCCTGGCCGTTGCGACGCTGCTCGCCGCCAACGCGACGGCCCAGGTCGCCCGGCAGCGCTCCACCGAAGTGCCGGAGATGCTGCGCGAGCGCGGCATCGTCGGCTATGCGGACCGGCTGAGTGTCCAGCCGGGCGAGATCATCCGGTTCATGGTCAGCAGCGAGGAACCCGAGTATCGGGCCGACATCGTGCGGCTGATTCACGGCGACGCCAACCCGAACGGGCCGGGATTCAAGGAGACGCTCATCGAGACGCCGGTCAACGGCGACTACGCGGGCCGCCGGCAGGAGCTCCCGTTCGGCTCCTACGTGCTCGTGCCGGACGATCCGGCGCTGCGGCTGGACGGCAGCTTCACCGTCACCACGTGGATCGCGCCCACGACACCCGGCATTTCGTTCGGCGAGCGCGCGGCGCAGGGAGTCGTCACCAAGTGGTCCGCCGACACCGCGGGCGGTTACGGCGTGTTCATCGACGCGGAGGGCCGGCTGGCGTTGCGGCTCGGCGGCTCGGACGGCGCCGCCGAAACGCTGCACGCGGAGCCGCCGCTGCGCGCGTGGCGCTCCGCGATCCCCGGCGCGGCCAGACCGAGGCCGCATGGCGTGCCCACCGTCTGGTACTTTGTCGCGGTGAGCTACGACGCCGGCACCGGCCGGGTGGTCTTCGTGCAGCGCCCGCAGACCGGGTTTCCCGGCGACGCGACGCGGAGCACGGTGGAGCGGACCGCCGCTGCGCGCGGGCTTGCGCCGAACGATCTGCCGCTGCTGATGGCCGCGCACTGGAGCGGAAGCGGCGAGGCACGGAAGGCCGCGGGCCATTACAACGGCAAGATCGACAACCCCCGCATCTTCGATCGCGTGCTCGACGCGGCCGAGATCGACGCCATCGAGCAGGGCGGCGGACCGGACGACGCGCTGGCCGACTGGGACTTCGCCGCCGACATCGAGTCGGAGGCGGTCAGCGACCGCTCGCCCCGCCGACTGCACGGGCGGACGGTCAACGCCCCCACCCGCGCCGTCACCGGACACACCTGGAACGCCACGGTGATGGATTTCAAGCAGGCACGCGACCAGTACGGCGCCATCTACTTCCACGACGACGATCTCGCGGACGCGGCCTGGGACCCCGGCTTCGAGCTGCGGGTCCCGGCGGATCTCGCAAGCGGCATCTACGCGGCCCGTCTGCGGACCGCCGCCAACGAGGACTACGCGCCGTTCTTCGTCCGGCCGCCGCGGGGCACCACCACCGCCCGCATCGCGTTCCTCGTGCCGACGTTCAGCTATCTCGCCTACGCCCGCACCGGCCGGGAGGGGGAAGGCCAGCTGAGCCTCTACTCCACCCACGCCGACGGCAGCGGCATCACCTACTCGTCGGCGCTGCGGCCGATCACCAACATGCGGCCCAAGATCACGACACGCAATCCCTGGCAGTTCATGGCGGACACGCACCTGATCGACTGGTTCGACGCCAAGGGCTTCGCGGTCGACATCATCACGGACCACGACCTCCACCATGAGGGTATGGCCCTGATCGAGCCCTACAACGTCGTCCTGACCGGGACGCACCCGGAGTACACCTCGACGGAGATGCTCGACGCCCTGGAGGCGTACCTGTACGGCGGCGGACGCCTGATGTACATGGGCGGCAACGGGTTCTACTGGATCACCAGCCTCGACCCGACCGGACGGTACATCGAGGTCCGGCGCGCCCACGGCACCGAGGCCTGGCAGGGCGCGGCGGGCGAGCACCACCACGCCACGACCGGCGAGTTCGGGGGGCTCTGGCGCTTCCGCGGCCGGGCGCCGCAGAAGCTGGTGGGCACCGGATTCACCGCGCAGGGGTTCGACCGCAACTCGCCGTTCCGGCGCATGCCGGGCAGCCTCGATCCGCGCGCCGCGTTCATCTTCGAGGGTCTCGACGAGAACGCGCTGATCGGGGAGCACCCGTCGCTGGTCCTTGAGGTGGGCGCCGCCGGGTCCGAGCTCGACCGGGTCGACTACGCGCTGGGATCGCCCGCCCACACACTGGTCCTGGCCCGCTCGTTCGGGCACTCGGACGCGTACCAGCACGTGGTCGAGGAGGTCAACACGTCGGACTCGCGGCAGGGCGGAACCGAGAACGTCCTCGTCTACGCCGACATGGCGTACCTGGAATATCCGAACGGCGGCGCCGTGTTCTCGACCAGCTCCATCGCGTGGGGCGGCAGCCTCTCCTACAACGGCTACGACAACGACGTCTCGCGGATCACCGAGAACGTCCTGCGCCGTTTCGCGGCCGACGAGCCGATCCCCTGGCCCGGGGACGCGGAGGCGGGTCCGTAACGGAACCCGTGGGGGTGGACGCCCAGCTACCGCCGCGGGCTCGTGACCATCTCCAGCGCCGTCAGGCGGGCGCGGGCGGCATCCGTGTCGCCTTCCGCCGCTTCCGTCAACACAAGCTCGGAAGCGACGAGACGGCGCGCACCAAGGATCTCGCCGACATCGAGATCCTGGAGCGACCCCGGCCGCGGTAGCCGCGGTCCGTGCGATGCTCGGATTCCAGGCTACCGATCAATACATTCCGGAACCGGCTGGCACGGTCGCCGTGTGCCGGACGATCGGCCGCTCGTCAATCGGCAGGTGGATCAGTGCGGCGGCAAGTCCCAGCGCAGCGCCGGCCCACCATACGCCGTCGTAGGAACCGGTGGTGTCGAAGAGCCACCCGCCCAGCCAGACGCCGAGGAAGCTGCCGAGCTGGTGGCTGAGGAAAACGACGCCGAACAGCGTGGCCAGGTAGCGCACCCCGAAGATCCGGCCGACGATGCCGGTGGTCAGCGGCACCGTCGAGAGCCACAGCACGCCCATGATCGCGGCGAACAGGTAGATGACGGCGGCGGTCTTCGGCAGCAGCAGCAGTGCCGTGATGGCGACCGCCCGCGAGGCGTAGATGGTGCTCAGACCGCACTTGCGGCTCCAGCGCTGGCCGGCGGCGCCGGACGCCAGCGAGCCGAGGATGTTGAACAGGCCGATGACGGCGATCGCCCCCGCCCCGACCGAGGCCGGCAGGCCCAGGTCTCTGACGTAGGCCGGAAAGTGCACCGTGATGAAGGCCACGTGGAAGCCGCAGACGAAGAACCCGGTCGTCAACAGCACGTAGCCACGGTGTCCGAACGCCTCGCGCAGCGCGGCCGGCAGCGACTGGCCGGCGGTCGGCGACTCCCCGCGCACGCCCGGCGAGCCGGGCAGCAGGAACGCCAGCGGCGCGATCACCAGCGCCGACGCGGCCAGGAACAGCAGCGCGCTCTGCCAGCCCCAGGCGGAGATGAACGCCTGGCCGAGCGGCGAGAAGACCACCTGCCCGGACGAGCCCGCCGCGGTCCCCAGGCCCAAGGCCAGGGAACGCCGTTCGGGACCCACCACCTTCGCCATGGCCGCCAGTGCGAGGGAGAACGCGGTGAACGCCACCCCGACCCCCACCAGGATGCCGGCCGTCAACTGCAGCATGCCCGCGCTCTCGGCGGCCGTCATCCCCCAGATGCCGGCGGCGTAGACGAGCGCCCCCGACGCCAGGACCCGCGGCGACCCGAAGCGGTCGCTGATCGCGCCGGCGAACGGCAGCGCCGCGCCCCATACGAGGTTCTGGATCGCCAGGGCGAGCGCGAACGTCTCGCGCCCCCCGCCGCGCGCCGCGGTCATCGGCTCGAGGAAGAGCCCGAAGATCGACCGCGCGCCGAAGCCGAGCATGGCGATGGCGCACGCCGCCGCCATCACCAGAGCCGGGGTCTGCCAGCGGGGGAAGCCGAGGTGGTCGCGCGAAGCGGTGGCGGAGCTGTTCGTCAAGTCGGCGCTCAGCTTATCAGTCTTCGCCGGAGCGCCGGTCGGCGAGCCGTTCGTAGAGCGCCGCGTACTGCGCCGCGGTGCGGTCCATGGAGAAATCCCTGGCCATCGCATTGGCCATGATCCGCCGCCACGTATCCGGCCGTCGGTGGCAGTCGAGAGCACGGTCGACGGCCTGCACCAGTGCTTCCGCCGAACAGTCCTCGAACAGGAAGCCGGTCCCCTGACCCGTCGCCTCGTCGAAGGGCGTCACCGAGTCCTTGAGGCCGCCGGTGGCGCGGACGACCGGGATCGTGCCATAGCGCAGGCTGTAGAGCTGGTTCAGACCGCTCGGCTCGTAGCGCGAGGGCATCAGGAACAGATCGCTTCCCGCTTCAATGGCATGCGCGAGCGCCTCGTCGAAGCCGATACGGACCGCCACGCGGCCGGGGTGGCGTTGACGGAACTCGCGGAGCGCCTGCTCGTGGTCCGGGTCTCCGGTTCCGAGCACCGCGAGCTGCAGGCCCCGCGACACCAGGGCGTCGAGCGCGCCGACCAGGATGTCGAGCCCCTTCTGATGGACCAGCCGGGCGACCATGCCGGCGAGGGGGGCGTCGGACGGCGGCAGGTCCAGCCGCCGCTGCAGGTCGCGCTTGCAGTCGCGCTTGCCCTCCGGGGCGGCGGCCGAGTACTTCCGGGCGATGAGCGGATCCGCGGACGGGTCCCAGACGGCGTAGTCGGCGCCGTTCATGATCCCCGCCAGGTCGTCGGCCCGCTCGCGGAACACGCCGTGGAGCCCGTACCCCTGCTCGGGCGACTTGATTTCCTCGGCGTAGCTCGGACTGACCGTCGTCAGGAGGTCCGCCAGCGTCAGACCGGCCTTCAGGAAGCTGACGTCGCCGTGGAACTCGAAGTGGGGCCAGTAGTGTGCGGCGTCCACCTGGAGCCGCGGGAACACTCCGGCGTCGAACAGTCCCCGGTAGCCCACGTTGTGGACGGTGAACAGCGTGCGCGTGGCAGCCAGCGACGGATAGCGGTCGGGCTGCAACCGAAGGTACGCGACGGCGAGGCCCGCCTGCCAGTCGTGGCCGTGCAGCACGTCGTACGGGCCAAGGCGGGCGAGCAGCGCGAGCGCCGCCCGCGCGAACCAGGCGAAACGGTCGGCGTTGTCGGGGTAGTCCCGGCCGTCCTCGCCATAGAGGCCGGGACGATGGAAGAACCGATCGGCCCGGACGAACCGGACCGGCGTGTCCCTGCCGGCAACGCCGCCCAGCACATCGGTGCATTCGATCCCGTCGGCCGCCGGGACAGGGAATCGCATGCCTGTCGCGACGACGTCCTCGCGCTCGATGACGCAGCGGTACGCAGGCAGCACGAGGGTCACGTCGAGCCCCTGCCGCGCCAGCGCCCCGGCGAGTGAACCGACCATGTCGGCCAGACCGCCCGTCTTCGCGAACGGCGCCGCCTCGGACGTGACAATCGCTACGCGCAGGGCCGTCGCCTCCCCGGTTGCCGGCAGGCCTCGCCGACCGTTCACCGCGCGCCGGACGACGCTCGCGAGAGCGGCCCTGCCCGCGCTTTCCTCTTTGCCTCCAGCACGAATACCTCGTGTACAACGAACACGAGCCCGATGGCCGAAAGGATACGCCACCAGGACTCGACCGCGGGCCACCGACTACCCGCGTCGTGCAGGGCGCGGTCCACCGCCGACGGCGTGGGGCAACGTGCCCCTCCGCCTGACGCTGCCGCCGCTCTAGCGCTACATCACGGTTGACTCAGGAACGGTCCGGCGTTGGTCGCCCGGTCTACGTCGATTCGGGTTGCGGTTCAGGGTGCGCGGGCGGCTTGGGCTCCTCGTACCATCATCTGTAGTTGCACGCAGGCGCGCCACAGCACTTCGTTGCCCGGCAGCGGTCTACGCTTTGTCGGTCGCCAGCCGGCGATGCGCGCCAGCAGCATCACCCAGGCGCGGATGTCGGGCGGCAATGGCCGGTCTCGTTCGGCTGGCGGCAGCAGTCTTTCGGCCTGCACGACGGCTCCGATCACGCGCTTCTCGTCGTCGGTCAGGACCTGGGCTGCCGGCGTGTCGGGCGCGTCGCGCGCGTAGCCCCTGAGGGAGCACACCCGCCAGGCGGTGATGGCGTCGAAGGCCAGGCACTTGGCCAGCGCGTCGGCTTCCTGCAAGCGCCGGTCCTCGATGCGGGCGCCGCTCTTGAGCACCCGGAAATACTCTTCGATGCCCCAGCGGGTCTCATACCAGCCGACAATGCGCTCGGCCCATTCGGCCGTCGGGCCGCCTTCGCTCGACACCAGCAGCCATTCGAGCGGCTCGTGTCCCGGCGGCGGGTCGGTTTCGAGCACCCGCACCACCCAGGCCGTCAGCGGCGCCGCGTCGGTCTGGTCCTTGGGCGGCTGCACCTGCACCCGCCCGATGCGCAACTCGGTCCGCGCCGTGCGCGCCTCGCGCGCCCGCTTGCCGCCCTGCGAGTCGATGTGCACCGGCCGGTTGGTGCGCACCGGGGTCTCGAAGTCCGGCTGAGACGCCAGCGGCCGGAGCATCATCGCCCGCAACCGCTCGTCCCATACTTTCACCCGCCGCCGCCGGCTGGCGCAGGCCCGCACCACCAGCCCCGCTTCAGCCGCATGCTGCGCCTGCCACTGCAACAGCGCATGGATGTCACTCTCGCGGTCGCCGACCACGACCACCCGCGTGCCCGGACACGCCCGCCCCAATTCGCGACCCTGGTCGAATCCCCGGAACCAGCGCCGGCTCTCCAATGCGCGCTCGGACGTGGGCGCGCCATCCGGCCGCGCCCACGTCTCCAGACCGCTCACCCCCAACGGCCGGCGCCCCTCGGTGAACGCCACCGCCGCGTGCACGAACAGACCCCGACCGCCGCCAGACCGTTCTCCCAGCGGCCCCAGCCCGGTCGTGCTGTCCCGAAGACCCGTGTAGTTGAGCGTCGTCGTGTCCTGCACCAGCAGCACCACCGACTCCGCACGGCTGCGCTCGACCAGCGCCTCCCGATGCGGTTGCAGAATGTCCGCGCTACTCACCGCTCCATTGTGCAGGAAACGGTAGGCCGCCTGTTGCTCGGCGCTGCCGGCAAACACCGCCGGCAGAGGCGCACCAGGATGTTGCTCCCAGGCCGCACCCATCTGCGCCAGACGACGACGCAGCCGACCGTCGGCCAGGTCCGAACGCGAATACTCGCACCGAGACCAACTGCCGGCGCCCGCAGCCTCCTCCCCCAACCCCGGAAACGAACCCAACTCCCTGGGCGCAGCCCGACGCAGCGTCTCCGCCCAGTCCGGGGCCAGGCCCCGAAGCCAGACATCCTTCGGCTCCACAGAAACCGATGACCCCGGAGGACGACCCGCCGTACGGCCCACACACCGCCAGCCCGACGCCCGATAGCTCGTGCCACGACGAGACGACGCCACGCACGTCTCCACCAGAACCGGACGAACCCCGTGACACAATGCCCAGTCCGACGCCAAACGACCCACCGCACGGCCCAGAACCTGCGACGCCAAGTGCGGAACACGAACCCCGGGAAGCAGCAGGAATCGGTCGTTCAATACCACCTGACCAATCCGTGCCCCCCGCGTCCGAGCGTCCCAGCCCAGATGCGCGTCCCGAGGACCCAGACGAAGCGGAGCCGACACAAAGCTCAAAACACCCAACGCGCCCGCCGAAGAATCCACCAGATACGTCACCCGGCAGCCCGGAGCCCGACAACGGCCCAAAGGATGCGCAGCCGCCAGAAGTGCACAACACCGCTGACGCGCAAGCGCCGTCTCCGCCAACCGCAGGTGAACCTCCCCCAACGACGACAGGCTGCCCGCAAACTCGGTCAGCGAAATCTCAGACCCGACCCCGACCACACAACCCAACGGCGGACCCGGCTGCGCCGACGGCAGAGGCAGGCCCAGCTCCGCCGCCAAGCCAGGCAAAGCCTTCCGCGCCGACGCCGAGCACAGCGACCCACGCGCGTTGCGCCACCCGTCGCGTTCGCAAAGACCACGGCTCAGCGCCGCACGCGACAACGACCCCCGAACCAACTCCTGCCGCAGCCAGCCCACCGTCTCCGGCTGCAACATCCGCAGGCCAACACGCACAGAAACCTTTTACACTGAGCCACGGCCTGTGTCAACTGTGATTGAGCGCTAGAGCCGTGACTGCAGTCGTGCTGAATGATGATCAGCCGCACGAACAGACCCGCGGCCGGCAACGCGACGATCGCCGTCAGCCAGTAGCCGACTTCCACGCTCCGGAGCAGAGCGGTCCACGCGACGCCGTACAGGGCCAGGGTGACCGCCAGTTGCAGCGCACTGCGACGGTTGTCCTGCCGCTCGTACGGCGCCAGGATCGCTTTCGCCCGCCGGTGCGCGACCTCGTTGCGGACCAGCGTGTCGAGGGCGCCGGGTATCACGCCAGGGGACTTGCGGGCCACGCCATCGCCTCCGCGACTCGGTGAACAGATCCTTGCATTCGAATCGGATTTCTGTCCACAACCGATCCGGCGCCTGTCTCGCCGGTCTCCCGGCCGGAACCGACCGGCTTTTCGGTAGCTTTACACATCGTCCCGGCCTGTGCAAGTCGGGACCGGAGAGGGGGTGCACGACAAGAAAGTGACGGGACGACGGCTGGGGGCGCGACGTGGGGGCCGCCCCGCAGTGAGGGTGCACGACAGGAAGTGACGCGACGACGGTTGGGGGTGCGACGTGGGCGCCACCACGGCATGCCGTGGCGCCGAAGCCCCGCATTTGCGCGCGTTGCGGCGACCATCGCTCCCCGAATGCCGCCCAATCGACCATCCTGACGGAGCCGGGAGCGACCATCCAACAATCCTGTCGTGCACCCCCGCAGTGGTGGATGGAAGACAGCGTTCGACCCGCCCGCTATACTCGATTCCGGGCCTCGTTCGTGTCGACGGGCGCAGCGCGCGGAGGGAGGAGATCAGGTGGACGAGCGGTTGCAGGAGGCCGCGCGGGCGGCGGTCGAGCGCGGTCTCGACTTCCTGGAAGGGGCGATGGCGCCGGACGGCGGCTGGCCCTCCTGGCGGTACGACGACACCGGGCTCGTGGGCGGCCGGCATCTCGAGTATCCCCCCTTCGCGGCCGGGCTCGGGTCGATCGCCCTCGACGCCTGCCATCATCCGAGGGCCAGGGCGCTGGTCTCGCGGACACGCGACTTCCTCCGGAACTGCATACGGTACCCCGGCGCCTGGGGTTACGGGCCGGGCATACTTGCCGACGTCGACGACACGGCGATCTGCTCGCTGGCCGTCGGCCCGCATCCCTGACTTCGCATCGGCAGGCTCCGGGGCCGGAATTACGACGTGATCCTGTCGAACCGCGACCGCGACGGTCTGTTTCGCCTGTGGATAGTGGGCGAAGACTGGCCGCCGGAACTCGACAACGACGTCGACGCCGTGGTCAACGCCAACGTGCTCGCGTACCTGGGAGACAGCGAGGAAACGCGCGCCGCGCAGCGCTGGCTCGAAGCCCTGGTCGCGGACCGGCGCGAGGACGGCGCCTCGCCCTACTACATCGAGCCGCTGGATCTCCATTTCGCGCTGGCGCGAGCGACCCGCTTCCGCGACGGCCTCTTCCGCGCACTGCGTCCGACCCTGGTGAGCCGCTTCCGCGAGCGCCTCGATGCCGACGGGGGGTTGGACGACCCCATGCGCACGGCGCAGGCGCTGTCGGGGCTCGACATGCTGGCCGCCGATCTCGAGGAAGCCGCACTGGCCGCGGTCGTCGAGAGGCTCATCGAGGACCAGCGTCGCGACGGAAGCTGGCGGCCGTGTCCGGCGTGGGGGACTCCAGCCTGGTGGGCCGACTGGGTGGCCGCCAACAAGGGCCCGCAGCATGTGCGGCCGCAACTGGGCTTCGCCTCGGAGTTGATAACCACGGCGTTCTGCATCGAAGCCATGCAGAGGTCTCTCGGTGCGAGCGGCCGGGAACGCCGGCCGGGGCGCGCTGGAGATCGTTGAATGCATCGCCGGCTTCTGCCGCCGGCGACTGCCATTGGACGTCATGTTCCGGAAGGATCTCTCGTACGCCCTCCGGCGGCTGGTCAGGGACCGGTCGCTCAGCTTCATGGCGGTCGTGGCGCTCGGGCTCGGCATCGGCGCCAACGCCACCGTCTTCGCGATTGTCCATGCCGTGTTCATCCGCGGCCTGCCGTTCGACGAGCCCGGTCGAATCATCACCGTCTCGTCACGCGACACCGACCAGGGAGTGACCGGCGACGTCGGGGGTGTCTCGCTCCCGGGCTTCGAAGACTACCGCGCAGTGGCCGCCTCGTTCGCCGGACTGGCCGCGTTCGCGCCGGCGACCGCGAACCTGAGCGACGCCGATACGCCCCCCGAGCCGGTCACGGCGTCGATGGTCACGCCGAACCTGTTTCGCCTGCTCGGCCAGCCGGTGCTGCTGGGCCGCGACTTCCTTCCCGAGGAAGGCGAACGGGGCGCGGAGCGGACCGTCATCCTGGGCTACCGCGTGTGGCAGGACCGCTACGGGGGCGATCCCGGCGTGCTCGGCCGGCCGGTGCGGGTCAACGACGAGCCGTCGACGGTCGTCGGCGTCATGCCCGAGGGCATGCAGTTCCCGCTGAACTCCGATGCCTGGTGGCCCCTGCAACGGACCGCTGCCCTGGACCGCCGCGACAACCGGTTGCTGTTCGTCGTCGGCCGGCTGGCCCCCGGCGTCAATCTCGACGCGGCGGCCACCGAGGTGCGCGCACTGGCGGGGCGGCTCCGCCAGCAGTATCCCGACACGAACGAGGGCACGGACGCCGTGGTTCAGACGTTCACCGACTGGGCGAACCCCGCCAACGTCAGGCTGACCGTGTTGTCGTTGATGGGCGTGGTGGCGTTCGTTCTGCTCATCGCCTGCGCCAACGTCGCCAACCTGTTGATTGCACGCTCGGCTCACCGGGCGCGCGAGGTGGCCATTCGGGTCGCGCAAGGCGCCACGCGGTGGCGAATCGTCCGCCAGTTGCTGACGGAGAGCCTCGCGCTCGGCGCGTTGGCCAGTGTCGCCGGCCTCGGGCTGGCCGCCGCCGGCATTCGTCTGCTCGACGTCTCCACGAGCGACATCGGCAAGCCGTTCTGGATGACCTTCCACATGGACGGCGCGGTCGTCACGTTCCTCGCCCTGGCGTGCGTCGGCTCGAGTGTGCTCTTCGGGCTCGCCCCGGCGCTGCACGTCTCGAAGACGCCCCTCAGCGAGCTGCTCCAGGAAGGGGGGCGCACGGGGGCCGCCGGGGTGCGCGCGCGCCGCCTCGTCGCGGCGATGGTGGTCGTCGAGGTGAGCCTCGCGGTCGTCCTGCTGGCGGGGGCGGGCCTGATGATCCGCAGCTTTCAGGAGTTCTATTCGGTCGATCTCGGGTTCGACCCCGATCGCGTGCTGACCGGCCAGGTCACGCTGGTCGCCCGGCAGTACCCCGAGCCCGAGGATCGGCTCCGGTTCGTCGAGCGACTCCAGCCGCGCCTGGATGCAAATGCCCGGGATTCGCGCGGCCAGCGTTGCCACCACCCTGCCCGCGCTCGGCGGCTTTCCGCGGTCGCTGGAGATCGACGGGCGGCCCTCGCCCGACCGCGCCGCCGCACCCACCGTGACGATGCTGAGCGTGGGCGACCGGTACTTCGACTCGCTCGGCGTCGCGCTGTCGCGGGGGCGCGGGCTGACGCTGGAGGACGGCCGCCCGGGGGCGGAATCCGCGGTCGTGAACGCACGCTTCGCCGCCCGTTTCTTCCCCGGCGACGACCCCCTCGGGCGACGGATCCGCCTGCAGGCGCCGAGCGAGCCGCCCGGCCCGTGGCTGACGGTCGTCGGCGTGAGTCCGAGCATTCGGCAGGCATCCCCCCTCCAGGAACCCGAGCCCGATCCGGTCGTCTACCTGCCGTATCGGCTCTACGCCGGCGGTTCGACCGCGCTGCAATGGTCGCTCGCCCTGCAACTGCTGACGGCGGGCGATCCTGCCGCCTTCGTGCCGCAGCTCCGCGCGGCGGTGCAGGCCGTCGACCCCGGCCTGCCGGTGTTCGGCGCCCAGTCGATGTCGGTCCGATTGCAGGACGCACGCTGGACGTACCTGCTCTTCAGCGGCCTGTTCGGTATCTTCGCGGCGATCGCGCTGGTTCTCTCGGCCGTCGGAATCTACGCGGTCACCGCGTACTCGGTGACGCAACGGACACAGGAAATCGGCATCCGCGTGGCGCTCGGCGCCCCGCCCGCCCAGGTGGTCTGGCTCGTCCTGCGCCGCGGACTTGCGCAGGTGGGGGTCGGGCTGTTCGTCGGGTCGATCGGCGCCTTCGCGGCCGGCCGCCTGATCGAGAGCCTGCTGGTGCGGACATCTCCCGGCGACCCCGTGACACTGGCGATGGTGCTGGCGGTGCTCGCCGCGTCGATGGTCGTCGCCTGCGTCGGCCCGGCGCGCCAGGCGGCCGGCATCGATCCGGTGGAGGCGCTGCGGTCGAGCTGAAGCCTGACGCGAAGCTCCCGAAGGACAGACCGTCGTGCGGGCGCGGGCGACCGCCGAAACCGTCAGACAGGCGCGTGTCTTCGCCTCCGATTCGGCCCCGACGCCGCCCGCGTCATGCGAACCGCCACCGATCCGGGTTGGTCTAGATCGACGTATAAAAGGGCCTGCACCAGGCGCCGCCACCGGCGACGGCGCGCATATCCTCTTCGGCCAGCGCGGCCGAAGGCGGTATCACCACGTGCGCTGTCGTGGCGTTGTCCTCGTGCACCTGGATGTTGAAGTCGTCCGGAATGGACAGGTCCAACTCGTCCTCTATCACCGCCTTGGGATCGGCCAGCAGGCGGGCCCGGAACTCCTCGTCCTCGACCGCCTTGTTCCGCAGGTAACCATGAAACTCCTCCGCGGTCTGAAACTGTTTATTCATCCCTCTACTCCCTTCGACAAATGACGTTCCGTGTCGGCAAGGCTGCTCACGCCCCGTCCCTCACCGACCAGGCTGCCCCTCTCCGATCATCGGTCCTGTCGACGCCGAGGTCAACCTGCTGGCGGAGCGGGATGCGGGGCCGGGCAATCGGCGGGCGGGCGGTTCGGGTAGCGTATCCGCAATGCCACATGCGTCTCGCACTCGCCCTGCTGCTCGTCCTGTCCGCTGCGGCGGCCCACGTCCGACCCCGAACTTCTCCGGTTACCAGCAGCGATGGCCGAAGCCCGCCGGAGATTCGCTCGAGCTTTCCGCGCCGAGCTCGGGGGGAGCGGCGGCAACGCGCCCCCTATACCCGGTAGTCTCCGAGCGAGACAGATGCGGGCGTTCTGCAGGCGACCCCGCACTTTCTGGACGCTCGACCGCGAGGCCAGCGCCATCACGCCGCCCGCATGCAGTGGCGGCGGGGGCGGGGCCTCCATCGATCAGCTCTTCATCACCCACGCCGCGAACGACACGCTGATCATCGGAGCCGAGACCAACGGTCTGAAGGCGTAGTCCTGCATGCCGGGGCAGGAAGGGACGATCCCGGTCGGGCGCGACACCACCATGCGCGCCGTCTCCCGGTGGGACGGCGCGCGGCTGGTCGCGGAGGGCGCGCGCAGCGCCATGCGGATGCACGAGGTGATGACGCTCGGCGACGGCGGCGACCGCCTGACCATCGAGGTGACGACCACCACGCCGGAGGGCGTCACGAGGAACACGTCGTCTACCTGAAGGACCCGCCGGTCGGCGCTGCGAGACGTGGGCGATGCCCGCAATCGAATCGGCCTTGATGCGCCGACCGGGACGCAGGCCGAGCGCGGTCGTTCACTCGTAGTCCTCCCCGGCCAGCGACACGCGCACCACCTCGGCGTCGTTGCGCGCGACGATGTGGCGGTTGGCGAACGCCGGGTGCGCCCAGAGGACCGCGCGGTCGTCCCAGCGGCCGGAGGCGCCGCCGCGGGTGCGGGTGGTGGGGGTCAGCAGCAGGGTCCGGTCGACCTCCTCGTAGCCCGCCGGCGTGAAGCGCGCGATGACCAGCTCGCCCGTCTCGTTGACGACGAACCAGCGGTCGCCGTTCCGGACGAGGTACGAGTTCGCCCAGCGCTCGTGCGGCGTCAGCCGGTCGGTGGACCAGAGCCGTCGGCCCGTGGCCGCGTCGAGACCCCGGAACTCGCCGTAGCTGCTGAGGCCGTACATCGCATCGCCGACCATCACCGGCGTCGACAGCGTCGCCCCCTGCGGCGGCCGGTCGGTCCGGCTGGGATTGACGCCCTCCCAGAGCAGCCGCGCGGCCGGGCGGTCGGAATTGAGCGCCAGCATCAGGCCGCCGTTCTCCACCTGCGTCACCAGCAGGTAGCGCCCGCTGCGGACCGGCGTGCCGATGGTCAACCCGCTCGGGACCGGGAAATCGTACTGCCACCACGTCTCCCCGGTGGCGGGATCGAGCGAGGTCACCGCCGCCGCGTGCCAGACGATCAACTGCCGCACGCCGCCGGCGGTGATCACGATGGGCGACGAGTAGCCCGGCTCCGAGGTGGTCTCGATGGCGCGCCACGCCTCGGCGCCGGTCGCCTTGTCGAACGCCACCACCATCGCGTCCGGCTCGCCGCCGAGCAGCGCGATCAGGTGATCGCCCTCGACCAGCGGCGACTGCGAGACGCCGAACACCGGCACCGTCACGCCGTAGTCGGCGGCGGTGTCCACGCGCCAGATCAGGTCGCCCGTGGCGACGTCGAAGCACGACAGCATCCCGGCCGCGCCGAGGATGTGGACCCGGTCGCCGTCCACGGTGGGGGTGGCCCGCGGGCCGATCGCGAACTTGAAGTGGATGTTGCGGTAGGTCGCCGGCCACTCCCGCGTCCAGAGCACGGCACCGGTCCGCTCGTCGAGCACGAGCAGCCGTTCGTGGCCGTCCATCGTGCGGCTGCCCGGCGTCTCCTGGTAGTCGAGGACGAAGACGCGGCCGTCGGCCACCGCCGGCCCCGCGAAGCCGCCGCGGATCGGCGTCCGCCACTTGACGCGCAGCCCGTCGTCGGGAAAGCGCTCGACGAGGCCCGTGTCGGGCCACACCGCGTCCCGGTCGACGCCGCGCCATTGCGGCCAGTCCTCGGCGCGCAGCCCGATCGTCGCGAGACAGACGGCCGCGCACGCGATCGCGATGGTCATCCGGGTCGGGAAAGTACGATCAGAAACCGGCTGCTCCACGGTCGCTCCTGTTCGCCAGGCGAGTCACCTGCGCAGACTCGCCCCGTTCGCTTGTTCGCGCAGGTTCTTCGGCACGACGATCCGCCCGGCGTGGTTTGATGGTAATCGTCATGTCGAATGCTATCCGTGATGGCGTCGTGCATCAACGGCCCGCTCCGCGTGGTGCGATCCGCCACGATCGTCATCGGTCATAATGATTGATTCGGCCGACGCGGAGAACCAGACATGGCGACCTTCGAATCCAGAATCCATGCCCTGCGCATAGAGCCCCACCCGAACGCCGACCGGCTCGAGCTGGCGGCGATCGGCGGTTTCCGCTGCGTCGTGGGGAAGGGATCGTTCACCGACGGCGATCTCGCCGCCTACATCCCCGAAGGCAGCATCTGCCCGGACTGGCTCATCGCCGAGCTCGGTCTGGAGGGCAAGCTCGCCGGCAGCAGGAAGAACCGCGTCAAGGCGGTGAAGCTGCGCGGCGCGCTGTCCCAGGGGCTCGTCTACCCGGTCCGCGACGGGAAGATTCGCGGCCGGCCGGTCGCCGAGGGCGATACCGTGACGGAGCTGCTGGAGCTCGTGAAGTACGAGCCGCCCATCCCCATCGCCATGCAGGGCGAGGTGCGGCCGGTGCACGGGGCGACGCTGCACTACGACATCGAGAACGTCAAGAAGTACCCGGACGAGCTGCAGGAGGGCGAGCCGGTCGTCATCACCGAGAAACTGCACGGTACGTGGTGCTGCCTGGGCCGGCATCCGGAGCACGGTCCGATCGTCACGTCCAAGGGGATGTCCGACCGCGGCATGGCGCTGATCCTGGACGAGGCGAACGAGAAGAACCTCTACGTGCGCACGTGGCGCGCCTCCGAGTCGGCGTTCGAGACGGCGCGGGCCCGCATCGCCGGCGCGGAACAGCCGTTCTACGTGCTCGGCGAGGTGTACGGCCGCGGCGTGCAGGACCTGCACTACGACGAGCCCAACCCGGCGTTCCGGGTGTTCGACGCCTACGTCGGCGAGCCGGGCCGCGGCCGCTATCTGTCGCCGGACGAGATCGAGTCGTCGCTCGGCGACCTGTTCGCGCTGGTCCCGGTCCTGTACCGCGGGCCGTTCAGCGCGGCGGCGTTGCTCGAACAGACCGACGGCGCGACCGCGCTCGGCGGCCGGCATCTGCGCGAGGGCGTCGTGGTGAAGCCGGTGGCGGAACGGGAGTCCGCCGAGTTCGGACGGGTGATCCTCAAGAGCGTCTCCGGCGACTACCTGACGCGCAAGGGCGGCACGGAGTTCAACTGAGGCGTCCCGGCAGCGCGCCGCACGGGCGACGGGAGTCCGCAGTCGCCCGGCCCCGAGCACCGTGATGCGCCGTCCCGGCTCCAGCGTCTGGCGCAGGGATTCGGGATGGGTGTTCAGTTGGTGGAAGGTGTCGGCCTCGAGCAGGTCGTAGAATTCAGCAACTCCACCGCTGATCCGCCGCGGCGCAGCGAAAGTCGAATCCCGGCCCGCCCCACTGCCACCAGTCCGGGCTGCGCCCACAGTCGCATGCTCCGGGCGCCGGTGTGTCGAGCGACCGGAAACTCACAGCGGCGGCGTGCGCTCGTGCCAGTCGGTCGCTCGTTCATAAGCATGTGCGAGGGCGAGCACGTCGACTTCGCCCAGGGCACGGCCACCGATCTGCAACCCGATGGGCAGCCCCTCGCGGCTGAATCCGCAGGGGACGGTGATCGCCGGCGTCCCGTAGGAATTGAAGGGCGCCGTGTTGCGGATCAGGATCCGCGTCGCTTCCAGCGGCGACTCGCGGGCCGCCTCGATGTCGACCGGGAGTATCGGCAGCGTCGGCGTGACCAGCAGGTCCACATCGTCGAACACGCGGGCGATCGCCTTTCTCACCAGCTTCAACTGGTAGAGCGCTTCGGCGTAGTCCGCCGCGGGAACATCGGCGCCCGGCTCGATGCGCGCCAGCGTGCTCTCCGCGTACAGGTCGCGGCGCTCGGCGAGCAGGTCGGCGTGGTACGCGTAGGCCTCGACCGCAACCGGACGGGCCTGCGGCAGCGCCGGCAACTCCACGTCCCGCGCGCCCGCCGTCAGATCACCCAGGACGCCGAGCGCCCCGTCGACCGCTTCGGCGACCTGCGGGTCCAGATCGTCGTAGTACGGCGCACGGGGAACGCCCAGGCGCAGCGACGACGTGCGGCGGAGCAGCGCGCTCGCGTAGTCGGCTGCGTCCGCGCGGATGCTCGCGATGCCGCGCGGATCGTAGCCGGCCAGCGCCTGCAGCAGGAGCGCGGCATCGGCCACCGTTCGGCACATCGGGCCGACGTGGTCGAGCGAGACGCTGAGCGGGATGATGCCGCGGATGCTCGCCAGCCCGTAGGTCGGCTTCAGACCGACGATGCCGCAGTGGGCGGCCGGGATGCGCACCGATCCGCCGGTATCGGTCCCCAGCGCGCCGGCGCACAGCCGCGCGGCGACCGCGGCGCCGGACCCGCCGGACGACCCGCCCGGGATGCGGTCCACGTCCCACGGGTTGCGCACGGGGCCGGTGTGCGTGAACGCCGATGTCCCGCCGTAGGCGAACTCGTGCATGTTGAGCTTGCCCAGGATGATGGCGCCGGCCTCCTCGAGCCGCGTCACCACCTCGGCGTCCTCGTCCGGCACGCGATCCGCGTACACGGCGCTCGCGGCGGTGGTCAGCACGCCCGCCGTGTCGATGTTGTCCTTGAGCGCGATCGGAATGCCGTGCAGCGGGCCGCGCCACTGCCCGCGGGCGATCTCCGCCTCCAGCGCCCGCGCACGCGCCAGGGCGCGTTCGGCGATCACGGTGACGAAGGCGTTCAGGCGGGCATCGAAGCGCCGGATGCGCTCCAGGTAGGCCTCCACCAGCTCGATCGGCGAAAGCGCGCGCGAACGAATCAGCCGTTGCGCCTCGGCGATGCCCAGCGTGGTCGGATCGGTGGTCTGCGCGAACGCGGGACGGCTCAACGCGTACGCGGCGGCGAACGCGCTCGTCGCCAGGAACTCGCGCCGATCGGGGAGAACACACGACCGAGCCGGTTCGCATGGAGTGGACAGCATGACTCCGATTATAGATATGGAGCGCCTCGCGCGTGCCCGGTCCCGGCAGTTGGTGGAGAATTTCGAGCAACCGCTCGGGCCTCGGCCCCGGACGGTCGCTCCTGTCGGGAGGTGCCCGGGCGGCTCCAGCGCCCCGAGGACGCACAGTGCGCTCAGTGCGCCCCGAGGACGCCCCGGTGCGCTATCTCACCGAGCGGCTTGCGGTCGTCCTTCGGCCGCTCGCGCTCCCGCAGATCCGGAGGCAGCGCCTCCGCCGGCCCGATCCGGCCCGCCGCGAACGCGCACATCACCGTCCACAGTTCGGTGTCGACCCCCAGCTTCTCGTGCGCCGCATCCCCGTCGATGCCCGCCATCGCGTGCGTGCAGATGCCCAGGGCCTGCGCCTGCAATGCGAGGGACATCCACGCCGCACCGGCGTCGAACTGCGCGGTGCGCGGCTCGCGGCCGTCCGCCGTGCGCGTGTTGGCGAAGAGGAAGCCGAGAAGCGGCGCCTTCGCTGCCCACTCGCGGTTGCGCGGCTTGAGGATGGAGTCGAAGACCTCCCGGTCGGGACCGTCGGTCTCGTACAGGAAGAGCCAGGGCTGGACATTGGACGAGGACGGCGACCAGCGCGCCGCTTCGAACATCGAGGCGATGTCGGCCTCGGTGAGCGGCTCCGGGGAGAACGATCGCGGAGACCAGCGGTCGATGAACAGCGCGTCGACGCGGGCCGCGGCCACACGGGGATTCGGATGTCGAGTCATGGCGTCGAGGGGTTGACTGTCGCCAGCAGATCGTAATCGAATCAGGGGTCGGTTCCACCCTTGGGACTGCGCGGTGCACATGGAGGGAACCCATGCAATTCGATGTCCAGGACCACCTCGGCGCCGTGGCGCGCTCCGTGTCGGCGCTGGAACGCGACGGACAACCGGCGCGCGGGGTCACGCTGTCCCGCAGCTTCGACACTGCAGTCGAGGATCTCTGGGACGCGGTGACCAGCGCCGAGCGCATTCCCCGCTGGTTCCTGCCGGTCAGCGGCGATCTCCGGCTCGGTGGCCGCTACCAGTTGGAAGGCAATGCCGGCGGCACGATCACGGCGTGCGAACCGCCCTCGCATTTCGCGCTCACGTGGGAGTTCGGCGGCGTCAGTTGGGTGGAGGTACGAGTCGCCGACGCGGGAGCCGACCGCGCGCGGCTCACGCTGACGCATATCGCGCACCTGTCCGACCACTGGGACCAGTACGGGCCGGGCGCAGCCGGCGTCGGCTGGGAGATGGGCCTGCTGGGGCTCGCGCTCCATCTTGCCCGACCCGACGCGCCGAAACCGGACGAAGCCGCCTTCGCCGCTTCGCCGGACGGCAGGGCGTACATCACCGGCAGCAGCGAGGGATGGGAGCAGGCGGCGGTCGCGGCCGGAACGGACCCCGCCGCCGCGCATGCGGCAGCGACGCGGACCACCGCGTTCTACACGGGCGGATAGCCCGACCGGGAGTCCGTGGTGCCGAACGGAACCGGCTTGCGGTCCGACAATCGTTTGCCTGCGGCTCCGGCGACCGCTCAACAGGACGACGAACGGATCCGCCGGCAGGGACAGGGCCGCCTCTCCGCTCATGGCTCGACGTCATGATGTATGGACCGCGCGGGCTGCCCAAGGTTCCGGACCAGGACTCACTTCGTTGCGTTCCGGCGGCGCACTCTCCTATGATGCGGTCGACCCGCGGTCACTCGATCGATGCCTCCGGACAACGCTCCCGACGGTTCCACACCGGATTCGGGCGGCGCGCCGCCGGACCGGATGGCGCGTTGGCTGCGCGATCCCCTCGTCGTCTTCGTGCTGCTGAGCGTCGGCGTGTTCGCGCTCGACGGCTGGCCGGCCGGCCGCGAGACGGCGCGCCCCGTCATCGAGATCACGCCCGACGCGGTCGGGCGTCTCCGGGCCCGCTGGATCGCGCAGTGGGGCCGCGAACCGACAGGAGAGGAACTGCAGACGCTGATCGACGAAGCGGTCGACGAGGAGGTCCTGTACCGCGAGGCGCAGCGCCTCGGTCTCGACCGCGACGACGCCATCGTGCGCCGACGGCTCGCCCAGAAGCTGACGTTCCTCCTGGAGGATGCGGGCGATTCGGGCCCGCCGTCCCAGGCGCAGGTCGAGGAGTACTACGCGCGGCACGCCCAGCGCTACCGAAGACCCCGACGGACGACTTTCGACCACGTGTTCCTGTCCGGGGATGGCAGAGTGGACCCGGCGGGCGACGCGGCGGCTCTGCTCGGCGCGTTGCGACGCGGCGGCAATGACGGATGGCAGCGGCTCGGCGACCCCTTCATGCTGGCGCGCAGCCACCCGGACAGAAGCGATCAGGAAATCGCCGGACTGTTCGGCAGGGCGTTCGCCGATGCGGTGGCCGAGCTCCCGGTGGGCGGCTGGAACGGACCGGTGGCATCCACGTACGGCGTGCACCTGGTGCGGGTGAACGGCCGGACGCCATCCCGGGCGCCGGCGCTCGCGGAGGTTCGGGAGCGGGTGACTGCGGATCTGCGCGAAGACCGCCGCCGCGAGCGGAGCCTGGCTGCTTACCGGGCACTGCGCGACGACTACGAGGTACGGCTGCCGGAGACGGCAGGCGCCGCCGAATCGGCACGGAACTAGCCCTACAATCGTCGCCTGCGGCTCCGATTGCCGCCCAACGGGCCTGACCAGGAGCCTGCACCGTTTCTACGGCGCAGACTCCCAGCGGCCCATCCCCCCTGGACACGCACACCCGGCGCGTGGGAGAGTCTCGCATGACAGGACTACGCCTTGCCGTCTGCCTGTTGACCCTGGTTGCCCTCGCGTGCGGCCAACCCGACTCCCCGTCCGGCAGTGCACCGGCTCCGGCAACCGGGGCGGACCGACCCGTCGTGGAGTGGAACCCGCCGAGCGCGCCGGCGCAGCCGGCCGACCTGGTCCCGCGGGAACCCTGCGCCCATCACGACGGCCTTCGGCAGGTCTTCTTCGGCGACCTGCACACCCACACCGCCTTCTCGCTCGATGCCCTCGGGCGCGGCGGCTTCCAGACGCCCGACGACGCCTACCGCTTCGCCCGCGGCGAACAGATCGGCCTGAGCCCGGTCGACGCCGCGGGCCGGCCGACCCGCACGGCGCAGTTGGACCGGCCGCTCGATTTCGCGGCGGTCACGGACCATTCCGAGTGGCTGGGCGAGGTGGCGGCATGCACCGAACCTGCCTCCCCGGTCCACGACTCGCCCGCCTGCCGCGGCCTGCGGCCGGGAGGCACTGCCGAGGAGCGCGCCGCCTGGCAGGCGGACCGGCTGGCGGGTCGGGGCCCGGCGGTCTGCGGCGAGGACGGTCGCCAGTGCCGCGACGGCCTGCTCACCGCCTGGGAGGCGACCCGCGAGGCGGCCGAGCGCCACTACGACCGTTCGAGCGACTGCTCGTTCACGACGTTCCACGCGTGGGAGTACACGCGGGCGCCGGGACGCTCCAAGGTGCACCGCAACGTCATCCTGCGCAACGAGATCGGGCCGGAGCTGCCGATCTCGTGGATCGACGCCGACCAGCCGCGCGACCTCTGGACCCGGCTGAAGGCGCGCTGCAACGACACCGGCACCGGCTGCGAGGCGCTGACCATCCCCCACAACCCCAACATCTCCAACGGCCAGATGTTCACTCTCGACTGGGGCGGGCTGCCCATCGACGAGCAGCGCGCGCGGGCCGCGCTGCGCAGCGAGATGGAGCCGCTGGTGGAGATGATGCAGGCCAAGGGCGAATCCGAGTGCCGCCGCGGCATGTGGAACGTGGTCGGCGGCGAGGACGAGCTGTGCGACTTCGAGAAGGTGCGCTACATCGACGGTGAGCGCCCCCCCGACTGCGAGGACGACGCCGGGGAGGGCGGGCTGCGCGGGGAGGGCTGCCAGTCGCGCCTCGACTTCGTGCGCTACGCCCTCATCGAAGGCGTCGCGCAGGAGGAACGCCTGGGGATCAACCCCATCCAGCTCGGCCTGATCGGCAGCACCGACGGGCACAACGGCCTGCCGGGCGACACCGACGAGTACGACTACCAGGGCCACAACTCGAACGTCGACTCGGACCTCGACAAGCGCCTGACGACCGATGCCTACGCCCCGCATCCGCTGCGGAATCCGGGCGGGCTGGTCGGCGTCTGGGCCGAGGAGAACTCCCGCGACGCGCTGTTCGACGCGATGCAGCGGAAGGAGACGTTCGGCACCAGCGGCGTGCGCATCCAGGCGCGGCTGTTCGGCGGCTGGGACCTGCCCGACCTGTGCGCCAGCAACGACATGATCGCCGAGGCGTACGAGGCGGGCGTGCCGATGGGCGGCGTGCTGCCGGCCCGCGACGGATCGGAGGCGCCCACCTTCTTCGTGACCGCCCTTGCCGATCCGGGGACGGACGCATACCCCGGGACGCCGCTGCAACGCATCCAGATCATCAAGGGCTGGGTCGGCGACGACGGCCGATTCCACGAGGCGATCCACGACGTGGCCGGCGATGCCGACAACGGCGCGGGCGTGTCGCGGGACACCTGCGAGCGCAGCGGCGACGGCGCGGCGTCGCTGTGCGCGGTCTGGACCGACTTCGACTTCGATCCGTCCCGCTCGGCCGTCTACTACGCACGCGTCGTGGAGAACCCGAGCTGCCGCTGGAACGCGCTGCAGTGCGCGGCCCGGCCCGCGGAGGAGCGGCCCGCGGCGTGCATGGACGCCGACCTGCCGTGGAAGATTCAGGAGCGCGCGTGGACCTCGCCGATCTGGTACCGGGCCAATTGATCCGGACGCAATCCTCCACTCACTCGTCCCGCTCACGGAGGTGGCGGCGTCACCTGACGGGCCTGGAGTGCCTCACGGAGCTCACCGCAGCGAGGCGTCCGACCGCTGGCGACGATAGTCCGCGCCGGTGAGGCTGTTCAGGACCGACTCCTGCCACTCGCGGAGGCGCCCCTGCCACTCGCCGACGACGCCCGGCTCCGCCGCGGCCAGGTTGCGGACCTCACCCACGTCATCGCGCAGGTCGAACAGCTCGGCGCCGGCCCCGCGCGAACCGTCGAGGACCAGCTTGTGGTCGTCGTCCAGCATCACCCGCGGGCCGCCGAAGTCGTGCGGGTCGACCGCCGGGTAGCGGACGTTCGCGAAGTTGCGGGTCGCGATGCCGTTCATCAGCTTGACCAGCGGCGTCGTGCCGACCTGCAGGGCGGGATCGATGTACGGCTCGTGGTCGCGGCCCGCGAGGGCGCCGGTGTCGAAGCTCCAGAAGAAGATGGGCGCCGGCCGCGACGTCATCCGCCCGTCGATCAGCGGCTGCAGGTCGATCCCGTCCAGGGGCCGATCCGGAGGCGGCTGCCCCGCCAGGGAGGCCAGCGTGGGCAGGATGTCGCTGGTCACCGCGGGCACGTCGGTCGCGCGCGGCGCAGGGATGCGGGCCGGCCACTCGATGATGCCGGGGACGCGGATCCCGCCCTCGTACAGCGTCCCCTTCAGACCGCGCAGCGGCGTCCGGGCGAGCCCGCTGCGGGGCGTCCCGTTGTCGCCGTTGTACCAGAGCAGGGTGTTCTCCCGCAGCCCCGCTTCCTCCAGGTGGTCGCGCAGCGTCCCGATGGCGCGGTCCATGGCGGTGATCTCGGCGTAGCGCTCGCGCAGGACGTCGCCGAGCGGACGCTCGATCTGCAGGCCGGTCTCGTTGGAGGTCAACGGGACCACGCGGTCCGCGTACTGCGCCGGCAGCTCGTCGTAGAGGACGAGGTCCTCCGCCAGCCCGCTGTAGGGCTCGTGGGGCGAGCCGAACCAGACGACGGCCAGGAACGGCCGGCCCGCGTCCGTCGCTCTCTCGATGAAGCGGATGGCCTCGGCGACGACGATCGCCGAGCTCTCGCCCTCGAACCGCTCGGGCGGCCCGCCGTTGCGCGACAGAGTGGGGTGCAGCTCGAAGAAGTTGTCGTGCGACAGCCACTCGTCGAAGCCCATGGCGCCGGGATTGAGCGGCGAGCCGGCCTTCACCGTGCCGACGTGCCACTTGCCGAAGTGGCCGGTGGCATAGCCGGCGTCGCGCAGGATGTGGGCGACGGTGATCTCCTCCGGGCGCATCGACCAGTTGGGCGCGAACGTGCCGTAGCGCACCGGATGCCGCCCCGTCAGGACGCTGCCGCGGGTCGGCGAGCACGAGGGATGCGCGGCGTAGAAGCGGTCCATCCGCAGGCCGGAGGCGGCCATCCTGTCGAGGACCGGCGTCTGCAGGTGGGCGTGGCCGTTGTAGCCGGTCTCCTCCCAGCCGTGGTCGTCGCCCATCAGCAGGATGAAGTTCGGGCGGTCGGCGGCGCCGAGCGGCGACAGGACCGGCAGCATGCCGGCAAGGCATGTCAGGACGAGGCTCACCGAGAGGCATGTCTTCTTCATCGCGTCCATCCCATTCGCCGCGTCAGGCGTCGCGCTCACGATGCCGGCTCCCCATGGTAGCAGTTCGTCCCCCGGACCTCGTGGAAGGCCTGCGGGCCGATGGGGGGTACGTCCGGACGACAAGCATCACCGATCACCGTCGGGACGCTCGACGAAACGGTAGCCGACGCCGCGCACCGTCAGCAGGTGCCGCGGGCGCGCCGGCTGGTCCTCGATATAGCGCCGCAGGCGGGCGACGAAGTTGTCGACGGTCCGCGTATCCGTGTCGTGCCGCACCCCCCAGACCTCCTCCAGAAGCGCCCTGCGGGACACGGTCTTCCCCGCATGCCGCACCAGGTACCCGAGCAGCGTCGCCTCCATCACCGTCAACGGCTGCTCCAACGCGCCGCGGCGCAGCACCTGGTTCCGGAAGTCGATGGACATGCCCGCGAAACGGTACTCGTTCAGCTCCCGCTGCCGCCCCGCCGCCGCGTCGCCCCGCAGCCAGATGCGCCGGCGGAGCAGACCGGCAATACGTGCCAGCAGGATGGAAAGGTCGAACGGTTTGGGCAGGTAGTCGTCCGCGCCGGCCTCGAAGCCGCGAAGCACGTCGTCGGTGCCCGAGCGCGCGGTCAACAGCATCACCGGCACGAACTGCCGCGCCGCGCGCAGCCGCCGCACCACCTCGAAACCGTCCAGACCGGGCAGCATGACGTCGAGCAGCACGACATCGAACCCGTCCGTTCCGGCGCCGATCAGCCGCTCCAGGGCCGCCGCGCCGTTCTCCTCCACCTCGGCAGCGAAGCCTTCCGCTTCGAGATTCAGCTTGAGACCGCGGGCCAGGTGCTCCTCGTCCTCGACGATGAGGACCCGGCTCGCGTCGTCAGCGACAGCCCGAAGGTGGTGTTGCTCGTCTTCGATGAGAACGCGGCTCCTGTCACCAGCGGCGGCCCGATGGGGAAAGTCGCCGTCCGGGCCGCCCGGAGGGCGGTGTTGCCCGTCTTCGATGAGGACGCGGCTCATGAGGCCTTCAGCGGCAGCTCGAGGGTGAAGGTGCTGCCGCGACCGGCCCCCTGACTCTGCGCGTACGCGCGTCCGCCGTGCCGCCGCGCCACCGCGCGCACGATGGACAGCCCGAGCCCGGTCCCCCGCACACGCGACCGCAGGGCGGCCGGCAGCCGGTAGAAGCGGCGAAAGACACGCTTCAGCTCCTCGCCGGTGATGCCCATGCCCTGGTCGCGGACGCGGATCGCCACCCGTCGCGCGCCGACGCGCGCCACTTCCACCGCTACGCGCACCCGGGAACCCGAGTACTTGATGGCATTGTCGACCAGGTTGGCGACCGCCGCCAGCAGCTCGTCGCGGTCGCCCTGGACGACCAGGGCCCCGTCCGCCGGGCGGTGGACGTAAGCCACCTCGCCGTTCACCAGGTGGTGCCGCTTGCCGACGAGTGATACGCACTCGCCCACGACCTCGGACACGTCGACGTCGGCGGGGTGTTCCACCCGGCGCGCGTCGCCGGTCCTGCCGGCCAGCAGGATCTGGTCGATGGTCCGCTGCAGCCGATCCGAGTCGGCCAGCATCGTGTCGATGACTTCGTGCTGCGTGCCGGGCGGCAGCTCGCGCTGGCGCAGCGTCTGCAGGTACAGCTTGATACTCGCGAGCGGCGTCTTCAGCTCGTGGGTGACCGCGTGGATGAAGGCGTCGTGCTGCTCGCTCCGGCGGATCTCGCGGATCAGGAATACCGTGTTCAGCGCGAGGCCGCCGACCAGGACGACGAAGCTGATCACCCCGAGCAGGACCAGCAGCCCGGCGCGCCAGTTGACCACGATGAAGCTGACGTTGAGGGCGACGGCGACGGCGATCAGGCCGCTGCCGAACAGCGCCGCCAGGACGATGGACCGTCTGCGGTTGCCGCCGCCGAAGCGTTGCATGCGGACAAAGCATAACGCCGGACGACTTCCACGGCACTACGGGACGGCCCTGCCGCCCCGACATCGTCGGCGCCGAGGACGAGAATCGCGCCGAACGTGCTGCGCGCCGCGACGGGCGCGCTCACGCCGCGACCAACACCATCAACGCTGGCGGCCACGCCGTCACTGCGCCGCGGGCCGCAGGGCCGGACTGACGGGCTCGACCACCGCGCCGACGATGTCCTGCTCGGCCGTGATCTCCTTGTTGGCGATCTGGGTCGGGGTGGGCACCTTCACGTCCCAGGCGAGCCCCAGCCACGACATGAGCCTGATCTGCATCCAGCTCAGATCCACCTCGCGCCACGTCATACCGTGCCGGGCGGACGTCGGGTAGGCGTGGTGGTTGTTGTGCCAGCCCTCCCCGAAGGTGACCAGCGCCACCCAGAAGGAGTTCTTCGAATCGTCGCGGGTCTCGAAGCGGCGGCTGCCCCAGACATGGGTCACCGAGTTGATCATCCACGTGCAGTGGAGACCGACGACGACGCGCAGAAACACGCCCCACAACAGCCACGGCAGGCCGCCGATGGCGAGAAGCACCAGCCCCAGCACCACCAGCGGCACCCAATGCCACTTCGTCAGGGCCCGGTAGAAGGGATCCTTCATCAGGTCCGGCGCGTACCGACCCATCGTCTCGGTGTCACCGTGCAACGCTTCGCCGAAGATGGTCCACAGCATGTGCGACCACCACTTGCCGTCGCGCGGCGTATGCGGATCGCCCTCCCGATCGGACTTCTGGTGGTGGATGCGATGCAGCGCCGTCCAGAAGATCGGCCCGCCCTGCAGGGTAAGGGTCGCGCAGAGGGCGAAGAAGTACTCGACGATCTTCGGCGTCCTGTACGAGCGGTGCGTGTGGAGCCGGTGATAGCCCAGCCCGATGCCCCACCCGATGCACACCCAATGCAGCACCGCGGCGACCAGCACCGCCCCCCAGGTCGTATGGAACAGGGCGACGACCGCCAGCACGTGGAAGACGCCGAACGCGATAGCCGTGCTCCAACTGACGCCGTCCGCGCTTGCAAAATCGATCTCCCTCGCGGGCATGGCAACTCCTTGAGGATCGGACGGGCACGAGCGCGCGGTCCGAAGAGGCCAAGGGTATCAAGCGGCGCCGGGATCCGAACCCCGGCCGATGTAATAGTTGTGTAATTCCGCGATCCGGCGACCGGCGTCGCCCGGCGGGGGGCGCAGATCAGCGGTCGAGACCCGGCACACCCCTGACAGCCCGTGAACGCCACGCGGTCGCCCGCGGACGAGAACGCGGGCATCGTGTCGGTGGCCTCGTGGTGCGTCAGGCGTTGCCGGCGGGGGCGCCGCGGGGCGCCGCGGCATCTCCGCCCGTGTCACTACGGCAGCGTCAGGGCCACCAGCTCCGCCGGTTCGCCGCGGGCGCTGATGGCCATCGCGATGTACTGCCTGCCGTCGATCATGTAGGTCATGGGCACGCCGCTCTGGCGCTTGGGCAGCTCGAACTCCCAGATCGTCTCTCCGGTCTGCTTGTCGTAGGCGTAGAACATCTCGCCGCCCGCCCAGGTCGGGGTGGCGAAGAGCCCGCCGCCCTCACCGGCGAAGACCAGCGACTTCGTGACGAGGATGCCGCTGCGCTCGGGCTTGCCCGTCCGCGGGATGTCGACGCCGCTCAGGGCCGGATGGTTCCGGACGCAGTCCGGCGTGTCGCCGTTCGGGATCATCCAGACGTGGTCGCCGGTGTTCAGATCGATGGCCGTGATGCGTCCCCACGGCGGCTTGATGAGGGGCAGGCCCAGCGGGCCGAGCTCCCCGCACCCTTGTCGCGCGGCGGCGCCGCGCCGCCTGCCGCCGCCGCCCACGTAGTCCATGGTCGAGCGGTCCGGGTCGTTGACGAGTCCCGCGACCGTCGGGTTCGTGACCGAGGCCACGTAGAGGATGCCCGACTCGGCGTCCACCGCGCCGCCCTGCCAGTTTGCGCCCCCCGTCATCTGCGGCAGCATCAGCAGGGCGCGCTTGCCGCCCTCTCCCGCCAGGATCGGGGGCGTGTAGAGCGGCCCGAGCTGATACTCCGAGGCGATGCGCCGCGCCTCCGCGTTCAATTCCGGCGTGAAATCGAGCAGATCCTCCCCCGACACCCCCTGTCGGTCGAACGGCAGGGGCCGGGTGGGGAACGGCTGGGTCGGTGCCGCCTGCTCCCCGGGCACGGTCGACGGGGGCACCGGCCGTTCCTCGATCGGCCAGACCGGATCGCCGGTGACCCGATCGAACACATACGTGAACGCCTGCTTGGTCACCTGCGCCACGGCCTTGATCCGGCGGCCGGCGACGGTGATGTCGACCAGCGCCGGCGGGGTCGGGATGTCGTAGTCCCAGATGCCGTGGTGGATGAGCTGGTAGTGCCAGACCCGCTCGCCGGTCCGGGCATCCAGACACACCAGGCTCTCGGCGAACAGGTTGTCGCCGGGCCGATGCCCGCCGTAGAGGTCGTTGGTGGGGGTCTCCACCGGCAGGTACACGTAGCCGAGCTCCTGATCGGCCGACATCGGGGCCCACACCCCGGTGTTGCCGCTGTAGCGCCAGGAGTCGTTCTCCCACGTGTCGTTGCCGAACTCGCCCGGCTGGGGGATGGTGTGGAAGATCCACAACTGCTCGCCGGTGCGCACATCGAACCCGCGGACGAACCCGGCCGGAAAGTCGGGCGCCGGGGCGGTGGCGCGCAGCGCCGCTCCGACCACGATCACGTCGCCGACCACGAGGGCCGGCGAGTTCAGGCCGATCTGGCCGTCCTCCACCGCCGGGCGATCGAGGCCATCGTAGATCCCGTCGTAGAGATCGACGACGCCCTGCTCGCCGAAGGTGGGGATCGGCAGCCCGGTCGCCGCGTCCAGGGCCACGAGGTGATACCCCCGCGTGACGTGGATGATCCGCGCATCGTCCTGCCCGTCCGCCCAGTACGCCACGCCCCGGCCGGAGCTGGCCCGCACGGGGGCGACGTCGCCCCGTTCGGCCTCGTCGAGGCGGTACATCCACAGGGTCTCGCCGGTGGCCCCGTCGATGGCCGCGACGTTGCGCCGCCACCCGGCGGTGGTGTAGAGCACCCCGTCGACCATCAATGGTGTGGCCTGGTAGTTGAAATCGACACGGGGACCGAAGTTGTCCGTCCGCCAGCGCCATGCAATCCGGAGGTCGGCCACGTTGTCGCGGTCGATCTGATCGAGCGCCGAGTACTTCGTGCTGCCCGCATCTCCGCCGTAATACCGCCACTCGCCCCCCTGAGCGCCCTGCTGCCCGGAGGCGGAAACCGCCGTGCCGAGCAGGATGGCGACAATGCCCGGCAGGCTCCGGATACACCGATTCGTCCGTGTCGACATGTGGTGCTCCTGTTCTCCAAGGCGCGGGACCAGGCGATCGCATGCAACCGGCGTGACCCCGGGAGGACGACATGGCGGCGCCATGAGCGGATGCGACCCCGAGCGGACTCGGGGCAGGGTTCCGCACCGGCTCCGTCGCGGGCCGTCAGTCGACGATCGCCTGTATCACGGCGTTCTGAAAGTCGGCCCGGAGGGGGCCGCCCGGCGTCTGCACCATCAGAATCGCGGTCAGTTCCTCCTGCGGATCGACCCAGAAGGTGGTCCCGAAGGCGCCGCTCCAACCGAAGCTGCCGGTCGACCGGTGGTCTTCGCGGGCCTCGACAGCGTCGAGGATGACGTCGACGGTCAGGCCGAAGCCCTTGCCGGGACGACCGCCGGTGCGTCCCGCCTTCGCGTAGAGGTCACCGACGTGATTCGACGCCATCAGGTCGACGGTCAGCGACCCCAGCAGCCGAGCGCCGCCCAGCGCACCCTTATTGACGAGCATCTGCGCGAACTGCAGGTAGTCTCCGGCCGTCGACCAGAGACCGCCGCCGCCCGAGTGCAGGGTTGTGGTGGCCACCCATTCCGGCGCCGGGCGGCGCTCGAGTCCGTCGGGGGTGCGCCGGTAGAGCGTCACGACGCGCGCCAGGCGGTCGTCCGGCACGTTGAAGGCGGTGTCCTTCATCCCCAACGGCTCGAAGATGCGCTGCCGCAGGAACTCGTCGAACGTCAGCCCCGAGGCAACCTCGACGATACGACCCAGCGTGTCGATCCCCGCCAGGCCGCTGTACGCCCAGCGGGTGCCGGGCTGGAAGTCGAGGGGGACACTGCCCAGCGCCGCCGCCCATTCCGCGACGGTGTCGGTCGGCTTGCGGGGCGCGATGCGCGCCGCCGCCGCGCTCCCCGCGCCGCCGCTCACCAGACCCGAGGTGTGGGTGATCAGATCCTGCACCGTGATCTCGCGGTCCGCCGGCACGGTGTAGATGCCGTCCTCACCCGCGGTGTCCGATCGTGGCACCGCCACCTGCGTATCCCGGAACTCCGGAATGTAGCGGGACACCGGATCCGACAGACGGACCTTTCCCTCTTCGACGAGCATCAGGATGGCGACGCCGGTCACCGGCTTCGTCATCGAGGCGATCGGAAAGATGGTGTCCTTCCGCATCGGGGCGTTCGCCGCGATGTCCATGAGGCCATGCGCCTCGAAGTGGACGACACGCCCGCGCCGCGCGACGACGGTGACAGCCCCGGAGATCTGCTCCGCATCGATGGCGCGCTCGATCAGTTGGCCGATGCGCTGGAGACGCGCCGCGGACAGCCCCGCATCCGCGGGTTTCCCCGCGGGCACTTCGGCCCCGGCGGCACCGGCCGCGAGCAGGGCGGCGAGGACGAGCATCGACGACAGCCGGGCTCCATCACGGACACTGTTGGCGCGCACCAGCAACTCCTTTCCTCCGGATTCCACGTGGCCGACCGGTAGCTTACCCCATCACCGGCCCAGCGGGTCGTGGGGCGTCATCCACTCTCAGAAATCGTCGGGGGCAGGCGCGTTCCCGCCGTCCCAGTCCTTGACGGTCCCGTCGGCAGCCCGCAGAAACCCGAGCAGGCATCCGGGGGAGCCGTCCCGGACGGGGTGGCAGCGCGCCTTGACGGCATCGCCCGGCTGTATGTACTCGCGCGTGATGCCGCTACGCTCCAGATCGTTGCGGTCGGTGGCCTCCATCGCCCATATCTGCGGCTCGCCGTCGGGACCCTCCACTTCCACGTAGAGCCAGGAATGCGGGACGAGCAGGTGGAGCTCGGTGACCACCCCCTCGATGTCCGTGAACGTGTCCGAGTAGTTGCCGTGGGAATGATGCGCCCCGGCCGGCAACGCGAGCGAGACCGCACAGATGGCCGCAAGACCGAGTTTGAACCGCATGCTCATCCTCCTCTGACTGACTGCTTCACCGGAACTGCGTCGTACGCGCCGGCTCCCCTGCCCCGACGCAGTTCCTAGAACACGGCCGGGACGCGGGGCGGCGCCGGGAACCCGTTGGAGTAGGTGGACTGATAACGAAGCCCGTTCCCGTCCTCGTCAAGCCACCCCAGGGACTGCTGGAAGAGCGCCGGCTCGGGGTAGCCCCGCGGGACGGTGCCCTCCAGGACGTAGAGCTTGTTCTCGTGCATGTAGATCGACACGAACGTGCGGGACCGGTCGGGGTTGGTCAGGTGCAACTGGTAGCCTTCGACGCGATCGACGTTGTTGTAGCCCAGGTGCGTCGCCTCGGCGTCACGCTGCAGGAACGTCCAGGTCGCATAGAGCATCGCGCCCAGCAGGTCGTGACGCCAGTACCCCTCGCCGGTGAGCCCGCCGCCGCTGCACCGTTCCGCTCCCGGCGGGCAGTCGACGGCCCTCTCCGTGAGTATTCTCTCGACGTGGTTGTAGTCGGCCACCGTGACGGTGTAGCGGCTCGGGCCGACATCGGCGGCATAGACCCGCGCCGGCAGATCCGCCCCGAACTCGGAGGTCCAGGTGGTCTCGGTCACCTCCGGCTGGCCCGGAAAGTTGCAGGTGAAGCGATCTTCCCGACTCGCGAACTCGATCCATTCCTGCGCCGCCGCGGGCGCAGGCAGGGACAGGACAGAAGCCGCCGCAGCGATTGCAATCAGGCGCATTGTCATTCCTCCGGGAACCGTTCCATCAGGGATCCTGCCGGCAGCGGTCCGTTCCCACCCCGCGCCCCTCGGCGCCCACGTCCCGATAGACCTGGTGACAGTTCGCGCACGCGTCGTTGAGCTGGTCGGTGACCTCGATGACCGCATCCACGCTCCTGGACTGCGAGGCCCGGTAGGCGGCCCGCCCGGCTTCGACGACCGCCTCGGTGTACTCCCGCCAATCGGCCCGGTCCACGGGCACCGGCCTGCCGTTCTCGCACCGGCGTCCGGGCACGAGGAAGAGCGGCGCGGACTCGGCGACAGCCAGCGCGGCCAGGTCGATGGCCTCCCAGCCCGGATAGACCGTGGCGCCCCACTCGACGTAGTCGAAGGGTCTCGTGCCCGTCGGGGGCGGCGCATCGGCGCCGGGATCCTTGATCTGCACGTTGAAGACGATGTTGGAGGCGGGAAAGGCGATGGCCCGCATCAACTGGGCGAGGTTGGCGAGCGGCGCGACTGACAGGTCCCCGCCGGCCGCGGCCGCGGCGGTGGCCACGGTGGGGAGCGCGATCCTCGCCAGCGCGGCGTCGGTCAGCTCCGCCCGTCCGGCCGGGAACCCGCCGGCCTGCAGGATATAGGCCGTCAGATCGATGGACGCCTGCCGCGAAAGGGCGCCGGCGCCTGCAGCGGCATCGTGTTGTGGATCTTGTCCACGAGATCCACCACCGGGAGCCCGCTCCAGATCGCCAGAAACCCGTCTCCGGCCAGCGGCGGACCCACGCTGCCCTCCAGCGCGTCGCCGTGACAGGTCACGCACTGCTCCCGATAGACCTGCTCGCCGCGCGCCGCCTGCCCGTCGGTGTATACGCCTTCCGCCACGGTGCGCGAGGGCTGGGCGTGTGCGGTGAGGACGAACCCGCCCCCGAGGGCCACGGCGAGCAGGATCGCGGCTGTCGCCCGGCGCAGCGCCGCCACGCTCACCACCCCGGCCCGGCGGCCGGCTCGCTGGCTCGCCTGTTTTGCCACGCGCATGATGCATCCTCCCGATCGCGTTTCACGCCGGTCGCAACGCCATCGACGCATCTTAGCACCGCGCCCCTCCGCACTGCGTGACCCTCCGCCGCCGGGGCGAGCTGCCGCACGCGGTCGGCATCCTGCCACGCGATGTTGCCGAACCGATCATTGAACGTCTGCTGGAAGTGCACCAACTCTCCACGCGTTCCGCCATCGCCAGACGCTGACCGAGAACCTCTCTCTCCGCCTCCGCCCGCCCGAGCTCCTCCCGCAGCGTGGTGTAGCGCTCCAGTGCTCCGCCGGTTTCGAGCAGTCCCATGATCTGCCGCCGCCTCAGATCGCGTTCCTCCATGCGGCGTTCTCTCGTGTCGATGCGTTCCTTCGCTCTCGTGATCTCACTGGCAAGATGTGCACGACGGTTCTCGACGACCGCACGGTGAAATCGTTTCACCTGGTCGAGTCGGCGGCGGGTCAGTTCCGGCAGCACGATGCCGGCCTCGGCATAGAGTTCCTGCAGCTCGCCGGAACCTGGAGGGGTCTCGCTGTCGAGCGACTGTTCGAGTTCCCTGATCAGCGCGCGATCGGTCAGGTTCTCCGTGTTCAGCTCGCTGATCTGTCCAGTGAGCTGGTCAGCTTCCCGCTCCAGCTCTCGGTACTCGGGTACGACGCGATAACTGCCGATCCGCTCGCGCAAGCGTTCGGTCCTGGCCGTAACGACCATCAGCGCCGTCCGGAGATCGGCAGCCCGTCCGAGATGCGACCCGAGCGCCCCGCTCTTCGCGGCGCGACGGAGCGACTTCACATGCTTCTCCTGTTCCCGCAACTCGTGAAACTGCCGCGCTACCGTCCAATCAAGTCCCAGCAGGTACGAGATGGACACCTGCTGATCCCATAATTGCTGCTTCGACGAATGCTGGACCGCTGATTGGAACCCGCCGCCTTCCTGGCGCCGCGCGAAGACGAGAAGAGAGACCGGAAGCCCCGGTTCAGCCCCCGCATCGTCCGCCGTCCCGTCCCGCAGACCGAACCAGCACCGGCCGAGTTCCGCCTTCCAGTCTTCGTTCGATACTTCGCGGTCCCCACCGACCCGGCCTTCCCCACCGTCGAGCCCTCGCGGCTCGGCGACCGGGGAGACGTGCGGAGTCTCCGGACGTTCAGAGACCGTGATCATACTGAGCGCGCGGTAGCGGCCGCGGAACATTTCTGCAATCCGTTCCCCGGTCTCCGGGCGCGGATGCGTCTGGAAGTAGAGCGCTACAAGCCCCTCCTTCCGTCTTCCTATCCGGAGCAGGCTGGCTGCCTCGGGAGAGAGCGCATTCCTGTCGAGCTTGTCCACCGACGGCGGATCGAGCGGCTCTTCGCCGGGCGTCGGTTCCATCCGTTCGAGGTCGTGGACGAGGGTTCGATGTCCTCCATGGAGACCGCTTCCAGGTCGCTCCTGGAGATCGCCGGACCGAACAGGGCGTGCAGGGCCGGTTCGTCGAGCCCATCAGCCAACCTCATCAACTCCGGTTCGCTCCAGACTTCGGCTCGCTGAGCGTCGTCCATGCCGTGTCGCTCTGCCGGATCCCACCTCGACCACACCGCTCACCCCCCGAGCGGCAGCAGACCCGTCGCGTGCCCGAGCGACTCCACCGGCACGCCGAGCCGGTCGAGCAGCGTCAGGTGCAGGTTCGCCAGCGGGGTGTCGGCCGGGTAGCGGACATGCCTCCCGCCGCCGCCCGCACCGCCGCCGGCCAGCAGGATCGGCAGGTTGTCGGAGGCGTGGGCGTTGCTGTCGGCCATCCCGGCGCCGTAGACGATCATCGAATGGTCGAGCAGCGAGCCGTCGCCGTCGCCTGTCGTGCGCAGGCGGTCGAGGAACCGCGAGAAGACGTCGACGTGGTACTGGTTGATCTTGGTCAGCCTGGCCAGCTTCTCGGGATCCCGCTGGTGGTGCGAGATCGGGTGGTGGGCGTCGGCGACGCCGATCTCGGCGTAGGTCCGGCCGGTGAGTTCGCGGCCCAGCATGAAGGTGGCCACGCGCGTCAGATCGGTCTCCCAGGCCAGGACCAGCAGGTCGAACATCAGCCCGGCGTGCGCGCCGAAGGTGTCTGGGATGCCCTCCGGACGCGCCAGCGTCGGCAGATCGGGGGAGGACTGCGCAGTCCTCCAGATGCGGCGCTCGACATCGCGCACCGCGTCGAGGTACTGGGTCAGCTTGCGCCGATCGCCCGGCCCGAGCGTGCGGGCCAGATCGTGCGCGCGTCCGGTGACCGAATCGAGCAGGCTGACGTCCTTCTTCAGGCGCGCGCGACGAACCGCCGGATCGGTGCTGCCGCCGTCGCCGAACAGCCGCTCGAAGACCACGCCGGGGTCGTTCTCCATCGGCAGCGGGGTGGTGGCATCAGCCCAGGCGATGGTGTTGGTGTAGGCGCAACTGAACCCGTTGCCGCACGAGCCGGCGAAGTCACGTCCGTCGATGGCTAGCTCCAGCGTGGGAAGCGGCGTACGGCGCCCGAGCACGCGCCCGGCGAGCTGGTCCATCGAGACGCCGGCCAGGATGTCGGCGCCGTTGTCGGGTCTGGCCGGCACGCCGGTCAGGAAGCGGGTGGAGGCTCGCGGATGCGGACCGGGACCGGCGACCCCGTGCATCCCCGAGAGCACCTGCACGTGGCGGCGGAAGGGCTCCAGTGGCTTCAGGATGGCGGGGAACGCGAAGTCCGTTCCTTCATTGGCCGGGGACCAGTGCTCCATCCGCATCCCGTTCGGCGCGTAGACGACGCCGAGCCGCGGGACGGGGGCTGCCGCGGTACGCCGCAGCGCCGCGAAGGCGGGAACCATCCCGTCGAGCAACGGGAGAGCGAGCGATACGCCGAGTCCGCGCAGCACGGTGCGCCGCGGCAGCGCCTTCCTGGTGACGATCATCGTTCCGTCTCCCCAGAATCATCCCTCGCGACGCCGGCGAACTTCGAGCCCGCTGCCTGCGATCCTGCCGCTTGCCCACCGCCCGCGTCAACGCCCGCGGCGAGACCGTCGCCAGCCGACCGCTCGGCCGTCTTCCGGCCCGTCGCTGCCTCGGCCACTGCCGCCGCGTAGTCGATGTCGCCAGCCGACCGCTCGGCCGACGCCGGCGCGCCGTGGTCAGAACCGCGAAGGTGTCCGGGACTCGGGCGGCAGCAGATCCGCAGACGACACGGCCGGGACCGGAATCAATGGATGACGAGGAACCGGTCGCCCTGCACGACCGCGGCGATCGTGCTCCCGGTGATGATCGTGTCCGTCCCGCCGCCCGCCTCACCCACCGGGCGGCCGCCGGCGTCGAAGATCTGCCAGTGCAGCGAGCCTCCGAAACTGAAGCCGGGCCCGTCGCCCCAGGCAAGCAGCGTGTCGCCCCGGGAGTCCACCGCGACCACCGGGTTCTTGCGCCGGAAGCGCGCCCGGCCCGGCGGCGCGCGCACCCCGTCGAGCCGGTCGAGGTCGGCGAAGTGGACCTGTCCCGCCGTCTCCCAGGCCACTATCAGGCCGTCCGGACCGGCGAACAGACTCGTGGTCGACACCGGACACGCCGCCAGCCTCCACGGCTGCACGAGCCGGTCGGAGAAGAAGATGCGGCCGAGGTCGGTCGACGTCAGCAGCCGCTGCCCCCGACGCACGTTCTCGCCCGCTCCGCGGTACGACACGTGGATGGCGCCGGCCGCATCGCTCGCCGCGGCCAGCCCGCAGCAGGCGCACGCACCCTCCGCCGCCGGACTGACCCGCCGCGGAGACTCGAAGGTGGTCCCGCCGTCGCGCGACGCCGTCAGGTACACGCTGCGCCGGGCGTCCTCGACCGCGCCGGCGTGCCAGAACACGAAGACGTTGCCGGCGCGGTCGGCGGCCACGGCCGGACCCGCTTCGATACGGCCCTCGTCGCCGGCCCAGAGCTCGCGCTGCGGTTCGAACCCCCGCCCGTCCGGACGGCTCCGTGCATGGAAGAAGCGCGCCGGCTCGGCCTGGGACCAGACGACGTGGATCCGACCGTCGGGCTCGAGAGCGAGTTGTGCGCCATCGACCGGTCCGGCGCCCGATACCGACCGGTCCAAACTGTTGACCCGCTGCGGCTCGGACCAGTCGGAGGCGCCGCGCGCCCGGGCCACGTGAAACAGGTTCGCGCGGTCCGTCCCGCCCGCGACGTATACCAGGTGCACCGTGCCGTCGGTATCGACGACCGCCCGCGGCATGCGGCCGCCTTCGGGGATTCGCAGCACTTCGACGGCCGCGTGAGACGGTACGACGGCTGCGCGGGTCGAGAGCGCAGCCCCGACGGACGCCGCCAGCACGAGGACCGAGATCGCCAAGCCGCCGAATCGGAGCCGCGCCATCACCACGGCCTACCTTACCGCCCGCCGGCTGGCCGCGCAAGATGGCGGTCCGCACGGCCGGACTACTGCGCCAGCGGGTGCGGCCGGAACTGGAACTTCACCAGGATCGGCTTCGAGACGGAATGGTATTCCCCGTTCTCCACGGCGAGGCCGTCCTCCGCGTGCCACACCGTATCGGAGCCGGTCGACGACCAGACACCGCGGCCCTTCCAGCCGGCGTCCGGATCGTCGATGCGACCGTCGAGGCCCCGCGGGTGGAAGCCGGCCAGCGGGTACGGGACGCGCATGACCACCGTCTCGCCCGTTTCCGGCAGCAGCGCCACCAGCGAGTCGGAGCCGGTGCCGGTGGCGATCGGCACGTTCTCGCCGAGGCCGAGCGTGTCGAACTGGTCGACCCAGTTGTAGTAGTTGTAGTCGGCCCGGACGTCGGTTCCCTTGAACACGGGACCCGGCAGCGGATGCAGCGTCCAGCCTTCCGCGCAGTGCTGCCCGGTGTGCGCCGCCGGTCCGGTCAGCGTCCCGCACCTGCTGCGATCGAAGCTGGCCAGGTGGTTGGTCCCCGACAGCGCCGTCCAGATGACGCCGGCGCGGTCGACGTCGAGCCCGCGCGGCATGAAGCCGCGCTCGCCGGCCGCCTCCACGTCCCAGCGCTCCGACGGCACCTCGAACACCTCGGCGATGCAGCTTTCCGGCGGGTCGTCGCCGACCACGAGTCGGACGATCTTCCCGGGATAGGAATCCTGCGCGCCCCAGACCGAGCCGTCGACCGGGCTGACGATGATCCCGTACGCGCCGACGGCGACCCGCGTATCCCGCGCCGGGTCGAAGTCGTAGGAGGTCTCGGTGGCGTCCTCCTCGAAGCGGGCGCCGCCGACCACGGACGGCTCGTTCCACGGCTTCGTGATCCGGCCGTCGCCGTTGGTGTCGACCACGGTCGGACACCAGCCCTGGGCCCGCTGCCCGTCGCCGGTCTCGTCGAACAGCCTCGTGTCGATCCAGCCGAAGACGTCGCTGTTCGGCCGGCTCAGGAACAGGGTCTCGTTGTCGTCGTGCGCGAACTGCAGATGGTGGCTGCCGAAGCAGGTGTCCACCAGCGTGAACTGCTCCGTTTCCGGGTCGTAGAAGCTGACGTTGCGGCCCGACCGCTGCACCGGGAAGTACCGCGCGAACCTGTTGTCCAAGCCTTCCAGGCACCAGTCCGGCTGGTTTTCCGGGGGACGCAGCGTCGCCGTGTACCAGACCCGGCCCCGGCTGTCGAGCATCGGGTTGTGGATGCTGGCCGGGTTGAAACGCGCCAGGTCCGCCAGACGCGACGGCGGATAGCCAGACTGCGCGTAGGACGCGCGCATCGTCGAGCGGTCCGCCAGGGTCGGGATGCGCACCATGGTCGCGGTGTGGGTGTTCGGGTCGAGCATGGCGAGGTTGTCGTTGGCGATGTCCACACCGTAGACGGGTCCGTTGGCGTTCACGGTGGGGTCGCGCTTGTCCGTGGATGCCTCGTCGTGGATCTTGCCCATCTCGTCGGTCCACTCCCACTGGGTGAGGACCAGGTTCCGCTCGACCCCCTGCGGTCGCGGCGGTGCCGGCGGCGCCTCGCCGGTCGCGATGCGGTCGCTCCAGTCGGCGAACATCCGCAGCCCGCGCTCGCGCCCGAAACGCGACATCCACATGCTCATCTCGGCCCCGCGCTGTCCCATCCGCACGCGCGCGTCCCACGCGTCGGCGCTCGAGTCGTACTCCGCCGCGTTCGGGTGCCCGCGCGTGAACGCGCCTCCGACCTGGTGACAGCGCAGGCAGGCCTTCACGTGGTAGAGGTACTCGTCGCGCGTGCGGAGCCGCTCGCTGATGCCGTTGCCGTCGGGGCCGGTGCCGGGGAACTCGTCCACCGCGGGCGGCTCGATCAGCGACAGCCAGTGGGCGGCCGGATAGACGGCCGCGGCCTCCTGCGGCGTCTGCGCGACGGCCGCCGTCAGCCGCAGATCCTGCCCCGGCGCAGCCGTCACCGGCGTCGAATCGACCAGGCCGTAGCCCCGCACCCACACCGAGTAGCTCGCATCGGGGAGCTCCGGCAGCAGGAACCGGCCGTCGTCGTCGGTGACCACGATCTTGCGGAACCGGGTCGGCAGGCCGTCCGTTTCTGCGATCACCCAGACGCCCGCCTCCGGGCCGGCGCTGCTGGTCACCACGCCCGAGATCGTCGCGGAATCGACATCCTGCGCGCCCACCGCCAGATGCCGCCGAAGAAACGCCAGCGTGCGCGGCCACGCATCTTCCGTCGCGCGGCGATTGGCGTCCAGGCCGCTCCGGGCCTTCAGAAAGACGGTCGCTCCATCGTAGATGATCGTCTCGAACGATTTCCCGGCGGCAGCCATCGCCGCCCTCGCCACGGGCGCTGTCGCAGCCGTCGGCAGGTCGCCGCCGTACAGGGCGAGCACCGGCGCGTCGATCCGTGCGTAGTCGGATGCGGCGCCGGGAGCGCCGCCGCAGAAGACGACCAGCGCATCCAGCTCGGGCTGATCGAACGCATAGGCGATGCCGGCCGTCGCACCCCAACTGAACCCCGCCACGCCGAGCCGCCCGTTCGCTTCCGGCAGGTCGAGGGCCCATGCGTGAACGGCGTCCAGCCGGCTCGTTCGGTCCGGGGGCATGACCGCCGCGACGGAGGGGGTCAGACTGATCTCCCGGCCGAAGAAGAAGGGGCGCCGGACGGCGGGCGTCGCACCCGACAGCAGATCCGGGACGACGGCGATGAACCCCTCGGCGGCGAGAGCGTCGGCGACGCTCCGCACCCAGTTGGACAGCCCGTAGAGATCGTGAACGACCAGCACGACCGGCGCGCGCGCCGCCTCGGGGTACACGACCCAGGTACGGATCGGCGACGCGCTGCCCGGCAACTCGACATCGACGAACGCCGAGCGCCGCGGCGACGCGGCGAGGTCGCCGAGCGCCGTGGCCCCGCTCGGCGGCAGATGCGCGGCGGAGACGGCGGCGGGACCCTCGCCGCGCACGACCGTCCCCACCACCGCGGCGAAGGCGCCGATCTGGAGTGCGGCAACCGCGAGGAGAGCTGCCGGAACAAGAGCGGCGCATGCGGTCCGGACACTTCTCTTCATGCATCTCCCCCCGATCTGCCCGCGGCGTGTGCGCAGAGGGCGCTCACGCCCTCTTCCGGAACCACCCGACGGAGCGGCCGCGCCGCCACTCGTACCAGCCGAGCAACCAGGTCGCAAGTCGGGGCGGACCGACCCGGCATCTGTTCAGCAATATAGAACAAACCGGAGCGATGCAATGAGGACCGTCGGCCCGTCGCCGTACGGCGTCCCTCGCCAGCCCGCAGTGAACCATGATACGAAGGGGGTGGGCCTGCGTTCGCTGCGTTCGAGCTGGTTGTGTCGCGCAGCGTCCGGTCACACGACCGGGCGTCCGGCGCCGTGGACGGATGCGCGGGTCCGCCCGATGGATGGATCGTCCTCTCGTCCGACCGAGCGAACAAGGGGACAGGAAGAAGAGGTGGGAGACGTCACCGACGGTTCAGGACATCCGCGGCGCCCTGCGCCATTTTCGACGCCACCGCGGGTTCGTCGCCGGCGCCGTCGTGATGCTGGCGCTCGGAGTCGGAGCGACGACGGTCGTCTTCAGCGTGATCGAGACGCTGCTGCTCCGCCCGCTCACCTGGCCCGCGAGCGACCGCCTGGTGACGCTGCGCAGCGTCAGTCTGGTGAGCGACTACCCGTCGACGCGAGTGGCGCCGGGCGTGCTCGCCGACTGGCAGGCCACCGCGACGTCGTTCGAGGCGATCACGGGGTATCGCTGGGCCACCGTCGACGTGATCGAGGGCGTGCAGAGCGAGCGGTTGAACGGGCTCCTCGTCACGCCGGAGTTCTTCGACGTGTTCGGCGTGCCGGTGCTCGGACGTTCCTTCCTTCCCGAGGACCGGGGCGCCAACGCCCTGGTGCTCGGCAACGAGGTCTGGCGGCGGCGTTTCGACGCGGACGACGCCGTCGTCGGGAGCACCGTCGATCTCCACGTGCTCGATCTCTCACGCGTCGGTCCCACCCGACACGCCGTTCTCGGTGCGGCGACGGAGCCGGTCCGGTTTCCTCCCATCGAGGCCGATTTCCAGATCGGCGTCTCCAGCGTCATCGACACGATCGACTTCTGGACGCCGCGGTTCGTCTCGGCGACCGATTCGCGCGACCGCCCCTTCAACCAGTGGCTCGACGTCGTCGCCAGACTGCGACCGGGCGTGACCGTCGCGCAGGCGCAGGCCGAGATGGACGGCATCGTGCGCCGACAGGCGGAGCAGTATCCGGAGACGAACCGCGGCCAGGAAGTCCGGGTCGTGCCGTTGCCGGAACACATGGCCGGCGAGTCCGGCAACGGCATCCTGCTGCTGTCGGCCGGCACCGCCATGCTGCTGCTCATCGCCAGTGCGAACGTGGCGACGCTGCTCCTCGCGCGCGGCGCGGCGCGGCGCCGCGAGGTGGCGATCCGCCTGGCGCTCGGTGCGCCCCGATGGAGAATCGTGCGGCAGTTCTTCGTGGAGGCGCTCGTCCTGGCCGCGGGCGCCGGGCTGCTCGGCGTGCTGTTCGCGGCGTGGGCCATCGACGCGGCGAGACCCTGGATGCCGCCGAGTCTGCCCGCCCTCCAGGAAACGGGCATCAACGCGACGGTTCTGGTGTTCACGCTGGCCTGCGCACTGTTCACGGCCTGCATCACCGGCGTCGCCCCGGCCCTGCGATCCGCCCGGGCCGACGGCGCCCGGCTGACCGGTCTCGACGGACGGGGGGTGACGCCGGGCGGCTCGCACTCCCGCCTCGTCGCCGTGCTCGTCGCGGCCGAGGTCGCACTCACGCTCGTCCTGCTGCTGGCGGGAGGGTTGCTGGTCCGGAGCGCGATACGCGCCGGCCAGGTCGAGACCGGGTTCCATCCGGATCGCCTGCTGACGATGACCATCTCGCTGCCGAGCAACAAGTTCGGCTGGGATCACAACGCCGTCTTCGCGCGCGACGTGATCGACGCGGTGCGGTCGCTGCCGTCGGTCAGCGGCGCCGCGGTGGTGCAGGGCAGTCCGATGCGCGGCGGCAGCTTCCACGCCGATGGACTGGGCACCATCGAGGGGTACGTGCCCGCGACCGACGCCGAGGCGCTGAGCTATCGCCTCCGCGTGGTGAGCCCGGACTACTTCGCCACCCTGGGGATACAGATCGTGGCCGGCCGGCCGTTCGAGGCGCGCGACGAGGAGGGAGAGCGCGGCTTCCCCCGCAGCATCCTGGTCAGCGCCTCGTTCGCCGAACGCTACTGGCCGGGGCGGGATCCGCTGGGGAGACGAATCAGTTTCGGCGAGAACTGGAGGAACTGGATGATGACGGTGGTCGGCGTCGCGGGCGATGTGCGCTACGCGGGTCTCGAGACCGAGCCGACCGTCGACGTCTATCTGCCGCAGGGCCTGTTCCCGCAGGCGGCGGTTACCCTGATTGCGCGCACCCGGGGCGACCCGCTCGGCGCCGCGCCGGACGTGCGGGGACGGATTCGGACCATCGACCGGCACGCCTTCGTGACGGATATCCGTTCGATGGATCAGTTGATCTCCGGTTCGCAGGCCGAACGCCGCGCCGGCACGCTCCTCGTCTCGGTGTTCGGGGCACTGGCGCTCCTGTTGGTCGTGGCGGGCGTCCACAGCGTCATCGCGCAGGCGGTCGTGCAGCGGCGGATCGAGCTGGCCATCCGGTCGGCGCTCGGCGCCGGACCGCGAAGGGTCGTTGTTCAGGCGATGCGGACGGCGCTGCTGCCCGCGTCCGTCGGTATCGCGCTCGGCGCGCTGGCCGCGCTGGGCGTGACTCGCGTCATGGCGTCGATGCTCTTCGACGTGAGCGCTCTGGATGGCGTGACCTGGGCCGGAGCATGCGCCGTACTGTTCGCCGCCTGCATCGCGGCTGGATACCTGCCGGGGCGCCGCGCGGCCCGGATCGATCCGGCGACCGAGCTCCGGACCGAGTAGCCACGACCGCGCCCGGCAGCCGTCCCGAACCAGAGCGCATGAACAGGTGCGGCCGGCCTGGAGCCTGCGGCCGTGGAACGCAACGGGTGAGTTCTGCGGCGCAAGCTCCTGGGTGGGAGCTGGGGCCGAACACGGCGCCTTGCGGCGGGTTCGGCGGCGCCAGGAGGGATCACCGGGCCGCGGGCGCCGGCCTCCACTCTCGTGCGAGGCGCCGGGCCTCGGCGAGTTGCGCCGCGGACATCTTCCGCTCGGCCCGGACCCGCCCCCGCATCGCGCCATCCCGCACGGCGCCGGTACCGTGACGCGACGCCAGGGTCAGCCACATGTGGGCGCGCACGTAGTCCTGCGGAACGGTCCGACCGTCGGGGTCTGCAAGACCGGGGCCGTCCCCTGGTGTCGCCGGGTCGCTCCTTGCGGCGAGCCCGTACGCGGGCGGGCCCTCCGCCTGGCCCGGGGGCAGGTCGAGGCCGTCGCCATACATGAAACCCAGATTGAACTGCGCCCTCGCATGCCGCTGGTCGGCCGCGAGCGTCCACCACCGCACCGCCTCGGGACCATTCGGTTCGACGCCGTCGCCGCGGGCTTACATGCCTCCCAGGTTGTTCTGGGCGTCGGCGTCCCCCTGCTCCGCCGCGCGACGGTACCAACGGACGGCGAGCGCATCGTCCTGCGGCACGCCACGCCCTTCACGGTAGTGGAAGCCGAGGTTGAACTGCGCCGCCGCATGACCCTGCTCGGCCGCCGCCCGGAACCACGTGGCCGCCGCCATGTCGTTCTGCAGCAGGCCCTCGCCGCGCCGGTACCGGAACCCGAGCGTGACCTGCGCCTCCGCCTGCCCCTGCCGGGCCTGCGAGTGCAGGGCGAGCAGCTCTGCCGACAGTTCCGGCGCCGGCGCTTCACCGACACCCGTAATCGCAGATACAACGATGGCCACCAGAGCGATGACACGCATACGGAGCTTGGGCATCCGCGTCCTCGGAGACCCACACCGCACATCGCGGCGCGAACCTGCCCATCCTACATGCTGGCGGTGTGCGGAGGGAGCCGGACGGCAATGCACGGTCGAACTCGCGGAACGGGGTTGCGTTCTCGATGGAACGCTATAAGATGCCCGCATATGCAGTCGCGGCGCAGCTTCCTGAAGTGGAGCGCACTCGTGGGCGGCGCAACCGCACTCGGCGGCGGCGGCCTGCTGGTGTCCCGGTATCCGACCGGCGGGGCGCCGGCCGGCGTCCCCGGCGCGAGGACCGCTGCGGCGACCGGCAGCCGCATCGTCCGCACCGCGAACACCCCGGAGTGCCTCCACTGCGCGCTGCTGGCCCACGTCGAGGATGGCCGCCTGGTCAAGGTGACCGGTGATCCGGACTTCAACATCCTGGCCTGCGCCCGCGGCATCTCGCGCATCCGGCAGCTCTACAGCCCCCATCGGCTCAAGTACCCCATGCGGCGGGCGGGCCGGCGGGGCGGCGACCGCTGGGAGCGGATCGGTTGGGAGGAGGCGCTCGACACCATCGCCGAGCGCTATCGCCGGATCCTCGAGGAGGATGGCAACCAGGCGTTCCTGGCCTTCGGGGGCACGGGCAACTGGTCATCGCTGTCGACAGGGGTGCGGGGGCTCTACTCGGCCTTCTGGAACCGCTTCGGGGGCGCGACGCCGATCATCTCCCAGCTCTGCTGCGCATCGGTCACCCAGGGGTTCAACGCCGTCTTCGGCGGCGGCCGGTCCGAGTTCCGCGACGAGTGGGTTCACAGCCGGTTCTTCCTGGCCTGGGGCAACAACCCGGCGGTCTCCAACCAGGGCTACATGAAGAACCTCTTCCAGGCGCGGGAAGAGCACGGCGCGCGCCTCGTGACCATCGACCCGCGGCTGAGCGAGACGGCGGCGCTGTCGGACCGCTGGATCCAGATCCGGCCGGGCACCGATGCGGCATTCGCCCTCGGCATGGTCAAGGTGCTGCTCGACGAAGGACTCTTCGACGAGGAGTACGTCCGCCGGTTCACCAACGCGCCGTTCCTGGTGCGGCTCGGCGACCGCGGCTGCGACCTGCAGGGGGCATCGCGGGGCTGGCCGGCGGGCGGCGAGACGCTGCCGGTCGAGCTGCGGGACCTGCGGCTGCTGACCGACGGGGGCGGCGGGCCAGGCCGCTTCGTCGTCTGGGACGAGCTCGGCGGACGCCCGGCCGCCCCCGACACGCCGGGGATCCGTCCCGCCCTGCGGGGCAGCTACACCATCGGCGGCGTCCGCCACCAGCCGGTCTTCGAGTGGATGCGCGCCATCGCCGCCCGCTACACCCCGGAGGTGGTGCACCGGATCACCGGCGCCCCGGCCGATTCGGTCGCCGCGGTGACGCGGGAGTACGCGGCGGTCAGGCCGGCCGCGATCATCCAGAACATGGCCGGGGCGCAGCGCACCGACCACGGCACGCTGACCGTCATCGGCCACCTCTACCTGGCCTCGCTCACCGGCAACGTCGGGATGCTGGGCGGGGGCGTCAACGACAACGGCGGCTACCTGCGGCAGGGCGGGAACATCAACTACCCGGTGCCCGTCCAGCGCAACGAGCCCATCGACGGCATCCCCGCCACGAAGCTCGGCGAGTACCTGGTCGAGCGCAGACCGCACCCGATCCGCGCCATCCACGTCGCCGGGACGGGGGTGCTCACGCAGTACCCCGACACGCGGAAGATCATCGCCGGGCTCGACAACATCGATCTGATGGTCGTGCAGGACATCTTCATGACCACGACGGCGCGCTACGCCGACTTCGTGCTGCCGGTGACCACGCTCTTCGAGACCCGCAACCTGCTGGCCGGCATCCGCAGCCGTTACATCCAGCTCATGAACCAGGCGATCGAACCGCTGTTCGAGTCGCGCTCGGACCGCTGGATCCTGACCGAGCTGGCCAGGCGCCTCGGCTTCGGCGACGACTTCGACAAGCCGGACGACGAGCTGCTGCGGCACGTCCTGGAACCGACCGGGGTGACCCTCGAACAGCTTGAGGAGGGTCCGGTCAACCCCATGCCGGACCCGTGGATCCCGTTCGCCGACAAGCAGTTCGACACGCCGTCGGGACGCATCGAGTTCTTCTCGACGTACCTGCAGGAGAAGGGCTTCGACCCGCTGCTCGAGTACCTGCACCCGGTGGAAGCGCCCTGGGTGGACACGACGCGGGCCGCGCGCTACCCGCTGCAGCTCATCAACCGCAAGAACCACAACCACGTCAACTCCAGCTTCCACCACCACGACTTCCTGACCGAGATCTGGGCGGGCCAGGTGCTGCAGATCCACCCCGAGGACGCGAAGCCGCGCGGGATCGAGGACGGCGCCCGCATCCGCGTCTTCAACGACCGCGGCGCTATCGAGGCCGTGGCGCAGGTGACGCGCGGCATCCTGCGCGGGGTGGTGAGCGTGACCACGGGTTGGGGCGGCGTGAACGAGAATCAGACCGCCAGTATCCTCAGCCCCGACAAGTACGAGCCGATCTCGCTGGGCCACACGCTGAACTCGTCGATGGTCGAGGTCGCCACCGGCGCCGCGGCATCGCGGGGGGACGCGGCATGAGCGCCGGCGCTGCACTCGTCGGTGGCGTTGGTGGCGCAGGTCGCCGTGGGGACGCGGCATCCAGGGGGAATGCGGCATGAAGAAGCAGGTGGCGTTCCTCTTCGACGCCAACCGCTGCACCGGCTGCCGCACGTGCGAGGTCGCGTGCAAGGTCGAGAACGGGGTCGAGCTGGGTCCGCGCTGGCGCAAGGTGCGGACGGTGGAGGGCGACGACGACGGCGGGCCCTACCTGTACCACGTGTCGATGTCGTGCAACCACTGCGAGGTCCCGGTGTGCGCCGAGGCGTGCCCCTCGGGGGCCATCACCAAGCGGCCCGACGGCATCGTCATCGTCGACGAGAGCAAGTGCATCGGCGCCCGTCTCTGCGCCTGGGCGTGTCCCTACGACGCGCCGCAGTTCAGCGCGGAGACCGGCAAGATGGAGAAGTGCAACTTCTGCTCGCATCGCATCGACGCCGGCGTCGGCGGACCGGCCTGCGCCGAGGCATGCCCCACGAAGGCGCTGCAGTGGGGCGCGCTCGACGAGGTGGCCGCGAAGGCCGGCGCCACCGACCAGTTCGGGCCGCTGCCCGACGCCGACATCACGAAGCCGGCGATACGCTTCATCCCCCTCAAGCTCGTCCGCGCCTGACCGCGCCGCCGGGATGGAGACGCGCGACTGGTCGCTCGTGTTCTTCACGGTCCTGACCCAGGCGGCGGTAGGGGCGTTCGTCGTCCTGCGGGTGCTGCGGTACCTGGCGCATCGGCGCCTCGCACGCGGGGGTGCCCGCGCCACCGACGCCAGCCCGCGCGCGAGCCGCGCAGGAGCCGGCGCGCGGCGCGACCACCTGGAGGAAGCCGGCGCGCGGCGCGACGGCTTCGAAGCGAGGGACGCCGACCGCGAGGCCGCGGTCCCGCTCCTGGTCGTGCTGGCGGTTTTCTCGGCCGGACTGTTCGCGGCCCTCTTCCATCTCTCCACGCCGCTCCAGGCGGCGCGGGCCGTCGTGAACTTCTCGTCGTCGTGGCTGAGCCGCGAGATCGTCTTCGGCAGCCTCTTCGCGGCGCTGCTGACCGCGCTGGCGTGGCGCGAGCGGCGCGCCGCCGATGCCGCGCCGGCCAGTCCTCCTCGGGAGCGGCGCGCGGCGAGTCCGGCACCAGCCGGCCGGACGTCGGCGAACCAGGCGGCCGCCAGCCCCGCCGTCGCCACGTGGCTGCCCCGGCTCGCGGCGGCCGCCGGCCTGACGTTCCTCGGCTGCCAGACCGCCATCTACCTGCTGCCGGCCCAGCCCGCCTGGAACAGCTTCGCGACGCCCGCCGCGTTCGGAGGCACGGCGCTGCGGCTGGGCATCCTCGGGGTGACGGTCGGGCTCGTCGGACGATGCCTCGCGCCGGGAGTCGAGGATCCTGCCGCTCCCCCGCCGGCGGTCCTGCGCGGACTCGCGCTGACCGGCCTCCTGGCTCTCGCCCTGGAGTTCGTGGTCGTGCCGTTCCATCTCGCCGCTCTGGCCGGGGAGACGTCGGCGGCGGCCGCGGCCAGTGTCCAGCGGCTGACCGGCGACCACGCAGGGGTCCTCGTGCTGCGGCTCGGATTGCTGGCGGTGGCGGCCGTGGCGATGGGCGGCGTCCTCGTGCTCGGCCGCAGGCCCTTCCGGCCCTCCCGGCATCGACTCGTCTCGACCCTCGCCAGCGGGGCGTTCGGGCTCGTCCTCGTGTCGGAGCTGTGCGGCCGCTTCCTGTTCTACGCCATGCGGGTGAGGGTGGGCATTTGACGGCTGCGGCAACGGGCGACGGCGAGGGTCGCGCGACGGCTTCAGCGACGAACGAAGGTGGGGGCCGGCGGGGGCCGGCTCCCGCGTCGAACGGATCGCCGACCCTGCAGGTCGAGTGGCGACGGCGGCAGGAGGAGCAGGCCCTCGCCTATCACTTCCTCGGCCGATGCTTCCACGAAACGCCGCGCGCGGAGTGGCTGGCGGCACTGGCCGGGGACCGGCTGTTCGAGGCGTGGCCCTTCCCGTCCCGCGACGACCGCACCGCCGCGGGGCTGGCGTTGCTGACCGCGTTCTGCGCGGGCTGGGACCCGGCCCGGCTCGGCGCGTTGGCGTGGGACTTCAACCGCCTCTTCGTCGGCCCCGGCGAGATGCTCGCCCCGCCGTGGGAGTCGGTCCACCGCAGCAAGACGAAGCTCACGTTCCAGGAGCCCACCCTGCAGGTGCGCGAACTCTACCGGCGGTTCGGCGTCGAGGCCGCAGCCCTCCACCGCGAGCCCGACGACCACCTCGGGATCGAGCTGGCGTTCGTGGCCACGCTGTCCGACCAGGCCGCCGCGGCCTCGAGCCGAGGCGACACGGCGCAGGTCGCGCGATGCCTGGAGGCCCAGAAGGACTTCCTGCAAGACCACCTGCTCGTGTGGACCCCCGCCTGCCTCGGGCTCGTCGAGAAGCACGCCGAGACCGACTACTACCGCGGCGCGGCCCGCCTCGCTCTCGGCTCGCTCGCCGAGTCGGCGCGTCTCTGCGGCGCCGACGCGGGGGGCGGCGTCGGCCCGCCCCGCTGAAGCATGGCCGGGTCGCCTCGTCTCTACGGGCGGAACGTGACGCGGATGGGTCATCCGGGTGTCCACCGGCACGCCGTGGAGCAGCGTCGGCTCGTAGCGCCACCCGCCGACCGCCTCGACGGCGGCGCGCGCGAGGTGGGGGTGCTCCGTGGGTGGACACCCTTCCGGTGGTGACGGACGCGCCATCGCGGGCGCCGGCCCACGTCCGCCGGTGTTTCCGAACCGCTCTCGCCGGCCCGACGAGGCGCATCGCGAGAGTCGCGGGGCAATACGCCGTGCGCGAGCAACAGGTCGTCGGCCGACTGCCGCGCGTCGGTTTGAAAGCTACCCCGGATCATACGTCGGGAGATCGAGCGGGCGCTTGCCCGACCGAGCCGGCGGGAACTGCTCCGGGCTATCCGCGAGCAGCCGGAGGTCGTGCTCGACCGCTCGTCGGCCGATGTTCTCCGCGAGGAGCGAGGGCGGCGTTGATGGTGCTGGATGCCTCCGGCGCCATCGAGTTCCTGCTGAACACGACCCGCGGCAGAACGGTGGCTGCAAGACTGGCCGATGACGCGGAGGTCGTGCACGCGCCCCATCTCATCGACATCGAAATCGCCTCGGTGCAGATGGTGTCGAAGACGAGCGACGACTTCCCGTTGCCGCTCACGCCGGTGAAGGCGACGAGCCGGTGCCTGGGGACGTCGACGTCGATGCCCTTGAGGTTGTGGGTCCGGGCGCCTCGAATCTCGATGTGGGTCAAGGTGGGTCAAGTGCGGCGGTCCCTCGCTGGCATAAGATCGTACCCGTGCAACTTCCCGGGGGTGGGAAGGGGTGAACATGCGCTGGATCCGTGTGCGAGCCGCCATCGTCGCCGTCGCGCTGCTCGGCCTCACCGGGATCGTGAACGGCGAGGTGGCCCCGCAGGACGATGGCGCGTTCGTCTTCCGTCGCATCTGCAACATCCGACCGGGGCAGGATGCCGCCGCCCGGACGCTCGCGCAGGCCATGGTCGACCTGGTTGCGAGGAAGTACCCCGGCGCGGAGATGTCGGTGGAGACCGGCCGCTGGATCACGGGCTTCCAGAACATCGAGCGACCAGTCGACCAGATCCTCTTCAGCGAACGGCACCCCGATCCCGAGATGCGCCGGGACTTCACCGAGATCCTCATGGGCGACGACGAGTTCCGATCCCTGCAACGCGAGATGCTGGGGGTCATCGACTTCGTCAGTTGTACGGAGACGCGGTTTCGCGAACGCCCGTAGGAGTTCCAAGGCGGCAACACGCACTCCTTGCAGAAAGAAGGCGCAGTGATGAGACGCACATTCGCACTCGCGGCTCTGGGCTGTCTGGTCGCCCCCGCGACGCCGGCCGAGGCGCGGGTGGTACGCATCGAGGTGGAGCGGACGGCGCCATACGCCGGCGGGCGGGAGTTCGGGGACGCCGGCCGGTTCGAGCGGCTGGACGGCACGGTGCACATGGAGGTCGACCCGGACGACCCGCGCAACGCGGTGATCGTCAACCTCGCCCGCGCCCGCCGCAACGACCGCGGCCTGGTGGAGTTCAGCGCCCCGTTCTTCCTCATCAAGCCGGTCGACATGGCGCGCGGCAACGGCAAGCTCCTGTACGGCATCAACAACCGCGGCAACGCCATTGAGCTCGGCTTCCACACCTTCCCCTCGCTCCCGCCCGGGTCGGACCCCGCCGGCGGCGACGGGCTGTTCTTCCGCCTCGGCTACACCCTGGTGGACGCCGGGTGGGCCGGCGACGTGGTGACCACGGCGACGCGGCTCGGCGCGAACCTGCCCGTGGCGACGCAGGCCGACGGCAGCCCGATCGTCTCCCGCATCCGCATCGAGTACCCATCGGACCCGACGCAACGGCCGGTCGACGGCGCCGTCACCCACACGCTGCCGCTCAAGGGGAACGACCGCTTCGTGAGCTACGAGGCGGCCGACACCGACCCGGCGCACTCCACGCTCACCGTCCGCGACACCATCGACGGCGCGCGCCGGCCGGTTCCGGCCGACGCCTGGGCGTTCGGCGTGTGTCCGTCGGGCGAAGGGTCGCTCCTGCCCTCGACCACCGACATCTGCCTCTTCGACGGGTTCGACCCGGACCAGGTGTACGAGCTGATCTATCCGGCGAAGAACCCGTGGGTCATGGGCCTCGGCTACGCCGTCACCCGGGACGTCGCCTCGTTCCTGCGCTACGAGACGGCCGACGACGCCGGGAACCCGAACCCGCTGGCCGCCGGCAGCGACGCGGTCGGCATCCGCCGGGCCTACGGGCTCGGCATCTCGTCGACGGGGATGTACCTGCGCGACTGGCTCTACCTCGGCTTCAACGAGGACGAGGCGCAACGCCGCGTGTTCGATGCGGTCCGCATTCACATCCCCGGCTCGCACCGGCTGTTCGCCAACGTCGAATTCGCCGACCCGAACATCTACTCCCGCCAGGACCGCACGCCCGACTTCACGTCGCAGTCGTACCCGCCCTTCACCTACGCGGTGACGACCGATCCGGTGACGGGCATCCGGGACGGCATCCTCAAGCGGCCCGCGACCGATCCGCTCGTGTTCCACGTCGACACGAGCAACGAGTTCTGGCAGATGAAGGCGTCGCTGAACGTCCACGACGGCCCCGGCGATCCGGTGCCGATCCCGGCCAACGTCCGCTTCTACCTGCTGGCCAGCCACCCGCACGGCGGGGCCGCGGGGGTCGGGGCGACGCGGACCGACCGCGGGGCGTGCACCCACGTGACCAATACCTACCGCAGCGCGGCCCCGGCGATGCGCGCGCTGCTCGTCGCACTCGACGCATGGGCCGACCGCGGCGTCGAACCTCCCCCGAGCGCCTACCCGGACGTGCGGCGGGGCACGCTGGCGAGCGTGGACGAGGCGGCGCGGACGTTCCCCGCCATCCCGGGCGTCACCTTCCCGACGCGGGCGAACGGGCTCGACGCGCTCGGTTTCGGCCCCACGTTCGGTCCGCAGGGCGGCCGGCAGACCGTGCTGCCGCCGACCCGCCGCGGATCGTACCAGGTGCTCGTACCGACGACGGACCGCGACGGGCACGACATCGCGGGCATCCACACGGTGGACATCGCCGCGCCGGTCGGGACCAACACGGGGAACCTGCATGCGGCCGGCCCGCGCGGGCGCGACCTGTGCGGGCTGACCGGGGCGTTCTTCCCGTTCGCCCGCACGCGCGCGGAGCGGCTGGCCAACGGAGACCCGCGCCTGTCGCTGGAGGAACGCTACGGCGACCATACCGGCTTCGTCGCCGCCGTACGTCGCGCCGCCGACGAGTCGGTCGCTCGCCGGTTCCTGCTGCCCGAGGACGCCGCGGTGCTCGTCCGGATGGCCGAGGAGAGCGAGGTGCTTCGCTGAGGCTGCCGATGACCTCGACCTCCTCGGTGAACGTCGCCGGCTGCGGTCCCCGGCGGTTGATGGCAGGCGGCAAGAACGCGTCGATGTACCATCGGCGCGTCCGCTCACCCGGTACCGAATTGCGTGGAGAGACATCATGACCAGACTCACGATCCCCGGCATGGCCGTAATCGGTTTGCTGTTCACGAGCGTTCCGGGCCCGGCTGCGGCCCAGGAGGACTGTGCGCCCGACGGCGACGTCCAGTTCATCTGCGGCCCGGTCAGCGCGGAGGACTTCGCGCAAGTGCCCGATACCCCCTGGGTCATCGTCCCCAACATGGTGGACAACGGGCCGATTCAGGCCGTCGACACGCGCGACAACAGCGTGGTAACCATCTTCCCGGCCACGGCCGGGGCGCGGCATGACCGCGCGATGTACGGCGACTGCCCGGGTCCCGTAACCTCCGACATCCGGCCGCACGGGCTGAACCTGCGTCCCGGCAGCGGCGGGCGCCACACGCTGTATGTGGTCGGCCACGGCGCGCGCGAGTCCATCGAGGTGTTCGAGCTGGACGCGACCGGATCACAGCCGGCGCTTACCTGGACCGGCTGCGCCGTCGCGCCCGAGGGGATCGGACTCAACTCCGTCGTCGCCCTTCCCGAGGGCGGCTTCACCGCGACCAGCCCCCGGACGCTCGACATCTGGGAGTGGCAATCCGGCGCCGGCTGGAGCCGCGTCCCCGGCAGCGAGGACATCGGGCCCAACGGCATCGAGCTTTCCCGCGACGGCGAGTGGTACTACGTCGGCGGCTACGCCGCGCAGGCGCTCATCCGCCTGTCGCGCAACCGCACACCGCCCGAGCGGCACCCGATCCCGGTCGACCACTACATCGACAACGTGCGCTGGGGCGCGGGCAACACGCTGCTCGCGGCCGGCCACATCGGCCCGACCCGGGCCTCCATCGGCGAGTGCATTCGCGACGGCAACTGCGACGGGGTCAGCTCCCGCGTCACGCGCATCGACCTCGACAGCCTGACCGCCGAGGAGGTGGTCAACTACCCGTCGAACGAGTTGCTGATTCTCGGCACCGCCGCCATTGATGTCGGCGGCGAGATCTGGGTCGGGCAGGTCGCCGAGGGAGACCGCATCGCGCGCTTCCCGGCGCCGTAGCGGGGTGACCGCAAGTGTTCAGGCCCCGCCCGCTCCCTGGGAGGCGCAGGGCCCGCACACCTGGAACGGCCGGTGTCGCCGTGCCGGTGGTTCGCCGCGAGGCGGCGCGCGTGTCTCTCCGGGTCGGGACGAGCACGGCGGTGAGCGGCCCGGCCATCGAGCCGGAGGTCAACCCGACCGTTGGCGCGGGCCTGCGTCTCGGGCAACGGATCGGCGTGGTGGCCGAGGTGGACCGCGCGCAGGCATTCACCCTGACCCGCGCCGGCGTGTTCTTCGGCTGGTGACGCCTCGACGTCGGTGAGCCGCACCGCGTGCGAGACCGCGCAGCGCCGCCGCCACTTCCGGAAGACGCCGGAACACCTCCAGTCCGTAGCGCGCCCGGCGCCGCCAGTTGGGATGCTCCTCCGGTCCGGTGCCGGGGACGTTCTGCGGCTGCGCCTCCCGCCACAGGTCCTCCAGGTTGACGATCACGACGCTGGCGACGCTGCGCGCGAGGCGCGCGAGGCAGGCCGACAGGAGGTCGCCGTCCGAGACCGACCGCGATGGCGCGTTCCCGATTCGTGAGCTGTCCGCGCCGGTTCCCGCGGCGCCCCCCGCCGGCATCCGCGGCGCCGGGCGGTCCACCCCACGCGGGGCTCGGGAAGCGCTCGCCAGGGCGCGGCGCAGTGCGGCCGACGCGGCCTGACGCCGACCGCGCTCGTCCCTGGCGCGGCCGCCGTCGAGAACCCCGCGCTCCACCCGCTCGTCGATGTCGCGTGCCGCGAGAAAGCCGGCGAACGTGGGCGTGTCGTGGGTGTTGACGCAGGCGAACGCCCGCCGCGGGACGCGGGCGAGCGGGGCCGCGGCGCCGGGCGCGATCCCGAACTGCACGACGTGCAGTCGGGCCAGCCCGTGCCGGGACAGGGCCGCGTTGACGGTGCGGGGGACCGTGCCGAGGTTCTCGCCGACGACCCGCGTTCTGTGCCGGTGGGATTCGAGGCAGACGATGGCGTAGAGCTCGTCAGCCGGATAGTGGACGTAGGCGCCGTCTTCGGCGGCGCCGCCGCGCGGGATCCAGAACAGCCGGTGCAGTCCCATCACGTGGTCGAGCCGCACCGCCGTCGCGTGCGCCATCTGGTGCCCGAGGCTGGCGCGGAAGTACGTGTAGCGGTCCAGCCGCGCGGCATCCGGGTGCGGCGGCGGGGCGCTCCAGTCCTGGCCCTCGGCGAAGAGCGGATCGGGCGGGGCGCCGAGCGCGGCGTCGCGGGCGAAGAGCGCGGGACGCCGCCAGACGTCGAACCCGTCGGGATGCACGCCGACCGGCAGGTCGAGGTAGAGACCCACGCCGCGGGCGCCGGCATCGGCCGCGAGCTGTGCGATCTGTCCGGCCGCCGCCCACTGGGCGTAGAGGTGATAGCGCATGGCGTCCCGGTCGGCCGGCTCCACGCGAATCTCGCCGGGAGGCATCACCGACGGCCACGCCGGCCAGGGTCGCTCCAGCCGCTCGCCGATCGCCCGGAAGGCGGCGTATTCCTGAGCGACGGGATGCCGCTGCACCCAGGTCCGGAACGCCTCCCGGCGGCGAGCCGGACCGTCATCGAGCGTGCCGGCGAGCAACTCGAGGACACGCCGCCGCAGCGTCATCGCTTCGCGGTAGTCCACCAGGGGCGCAGCGCGCAGAACCTCCACGCGGTGTCGGAACGCCCGAGACGCCACCAGGCGCTTCGCCGGCTCGCACGGTTCGAACTCCGGCAGACGGCGCGGGTCGACGTGGAGCTCGTTCCAGAACGTCCGGCTCACCGGCAGATACGGGCTGGGCTCGAACGGACGCTCCCCCAGAAAAGCGGCCAGCAGCGGCAGCACACCGATGGACCGCCCACCGCAGGAGCCGACCCACCGGGCCAGGGAGTCGAGATCGGTGAAGTCGCCGACCCCCCAACTGCCGGTCGAGTGCAGCGCGTGGAGCGGCAGGAAGGCGCCCCACGACTGCGCGCCGTCGTCCCAGGCACGCAGCGGGGCTGCGACCGTCAGGGCGCGCCACGTGCGACGACCGATCTCGACGTGCAGGTCGTGGTAACCGAGGGGCAGCCCGGCGGGGAGCGCCACCCGCCGCACGCCGTACCGCGTGCCGTCCACCACGACCGACTCGTCCGTGGCTGAGGCGACGCTCGCGACGGTCCAGGAACGCGTGCGGCCGTCCTCGAGCCGCAGACGACAATGCACCGGAACGCGGCTGTCGGCCTCCGACAGGCGCAGCAGGAACCCGGCGCGGCGCCCGCGCCAGGCGACCACCACCGGCTCCACCGGCCGCGACCACAGCGCGCGGAGCCGCGCCGCCGTCGCGGCCCGCAGATCGGCGGGCCGCCCTGCGCCGAGCGGTGCGCCCAGGGCGCCCAGGATGGCGCGGACGGCATCCGGCGAAGCGCGGCACCGCCGGCCGCAACCGTCGTGGTACGTCGCCTGCACGCCATGGAGCCGCGCCAGCCGCTGCAACGTCGGCCGCGCGCCGTCCGCGATCCGCCGAGCCCGGCGCGGGTCAGGCAAGGCCCGCGTCACCGCCTTCGGTCGCCGGTCGGGAACGGCGACAGGAAGACGACCAGCGATCGGGCAGGCAGCGCATGGACCTCCCCGGCGCGGGTCCCGACCGCGCCGGCCGCCGGCCCGGCCCGCCCCGGAATCACGCCTGCCGGCGGTCCCGCCGTATCCAGCATGCGCGTCCAGGCGCCGCGCCGGCCGCTGCCGACGCCGGGCAGCGTGAACGGCGTCGCGCGGTCGCCGGCGTTGACAAGGATCAGCAGCGTATCGTCCTCGACGCGGCGTCCGCGTTCGTCCATCTCGTCGAGCGCGTCGCCGGCCAGCCGCACGCCGAGGCAGCGGGTCGTGCCCGCGTTCCACTCCGCTTCGGTCATCTCCCGGCCGTCGGGCGCGAACCAGCTCGCGTCGGGCGCGGCGCTGCCCCCCGCCGGCCGGCCGCGCAGGTAGCGGCGCCGGCGCAGCACGGGATGGTCGCGGCGGAACCGGATCGTCCGCCGCACGAACGCCAGCAACTCCCGGTCGACCGCGGACAGGTCCCAGTCGAACCAGCTCGTCGCGTTGTCCTGGCAGTAGGCGTTGTTGTTGCCGCCCTGGGTGCGGCCGATCTCGTCGCCGCCGCAGAGCATCGGCACGCCCTGCGACAGCAGCAGCGTCGCGACGAGGTTCCGCTTCTGGCGAGCCCGCAGACGGCGGATCGCCGGATCCGAGGTCGCCCCTTCGACGCCGCAGTTCCAGCTCACGTCGTGGGCGGTCCCGTCACGGTTCCCTTCGCCGTTGGCGTCGTTCCGCCGGGCGCCGTAGCTCACCAGATCGTCCAGCGTGAAACCGTCGTGGGCGGTGACGAAGTTGAGGCTGGCACGCGGCCCCCGGCCACCGGCCTGGTACAGGTCGCTGCTCCCCGCCAGACGGGTGGCGAACCCCGCCGCCTGCCCCGCCTCTCCGCGCCAGAAGCGGCGCACGGTGTCGCGGTAGCGGTCGTTCCACTCCGTCCAGCGCACCGGGAAGCCCCCGGCCCGGTAGCCGCCGGCCCCGGCGTCCCACGGCTCGGCGATCAGCTTGGCCTCGGAGAGCACCGGATCCTGGTGGACCGCATCGAGGAACGCGGTCGGCCGATCGCCCGCGCACAACGGGCGCGTGAGCGCGCTCGCGAGGTCGAAGCGGAACCCGTCGACGCGCATCTCCCGCACCCAGTAGCGCAGGCTGTCCATGATCAGTTGGAGGACGCGCGGGTGGCGCACATCGAGCGTGTTGCCGCAGCCGCTGACGTCGAGATACGCGCCGGAGCCGTCCGCGGCGAGGCGGTAGTAGGCGCGGTTGTCGATGCCCCGCAGCGACAGCGTCGGCCCGCCGCAGCCGCCCTCGGCCGTGTGGTTGTAGACGACGTCGAGGAGCACCTCGATGCCGGCCGCGTGCAGCGCCCGCACCATCGTCCTGAACTCGGCCACCGCCCGGTCCGGCGCGGATGCGTAGCGCACGTCGGGGGCCAGGAACGCCAGGGTGTTGTAGCCCCAGTAGTTCGTCAGGCCGCGCTCGATCAGCCGCCGTTCGCTCGCGTGCTGGTGCACCGGAAGGAGCTCGACCGCCGTCACCCCCAGGTCGGTGAGGTGGCGGAGCACGGCGTCGGAGGCGAGCCCCAGGTAGGTCCCGCGCAGCGCGTCCGGCACGTCCGGGTGGCGCGCGGTGAACCCCTTGACGTGGACCTCGTAGACGACCGTCTCGCGCCACGGCGTGCGGGGCGGCCGATCGTCGCCCCACGCGAAGGCGGGGTCGGCCACGGCCGCCAACGGCGCGAAAGGGGCGCTGTCTCGGGTGTCCGGGGTCGTGTCCGCGGCGCAGCCGGGCTGGTAGCCGAGCAGGGCGTCGTTCCAGCGCACGGGCCGCGCGATCCGCTTCGCGTAGGGATCGAGAACGACCTTGGCCGGATTGAAGCGGTGCCCGGCCGGCGGGTCGTACGGCCCGCTCACCCGGTAGCCGTACGCCTGCCCCGGACGCACGTCGGACAGCCAGCCGTGCCAGACGCCCTCGGTGCGCTCCGGAAGCGGGATGCGGACGGTTTCTTCCGGCGCCTCCGGGCCGCCGAAGAGGCAGAGTTCCACCTGCTCGGCATGCTGCGAGAAGATCGCGAAGTTGACGCCGGTCCCGTCCGGGGTCGCTCCCAGGGGGTACGGTCGGCCGGGCCGGACTCGGGTGCGGGTCGGACTCCCGCGACACATGGGGTGACGCGCCCCTACCGGCCCTCGTAGATGAGCTGCACGATGCTCTCGACGCGGTTCGCCGGCGCCTCGAAGTCGCTGTACTCGTCCGGCACGGAGTAGGCGGCCACCGTCTCGGCGACGCTCCGCCCGGCCGCGGCCCCCGCCTGCGCGCGGGCCAGCAGGTCGTTGTAGAACCCGGCGTAGTCGACGAGATCATCCCACGCCAGGGGGTCGTCGGCGTGCCCGGGGATGATGGTGTCGACGTCCCGCACGGTGTCTACGGCGTTCTGCAGCGTCGCGCCGAACTCGGTCGCGCTGCCGTTGGTGTTGTCGGCGTCGATGAACGGCAGTCCCTTGCGCGCCATCATGTCGCCCGTGTGCATCGCCCGGGCGCCCCGAAAGACGACCCACGTGTCGCCGTCGGTGTGACCGCGCCCGAAGTGGTACAGGTCGATCTGGTCCGGCCCGCTGAACAGCGACGTCCGGTTCTCGAAGGTGATCTTCGGCAGGAAGCGGCTGTTGTCGCCGGTGAACGCCTCGCAGTTCTTGATGGAGCCACCCTGGAACCCGGCCCCGTCGTCGCAGTCCGAGCTGGCCATGTGCGCCGCGGTGTTCTCGTGCACGATGAAGTCGACCGTGTCGGGGAACTCCGTATTGGCGCCGCTGTGGTCCCAGTGCGTGTGCGTATTGATGATGGTCGTCACCGGCTTGTCGGTGATTTCCCGCACCTGGGCCAGGATGTCCCCGCCGTAGCCGCGGATCTTCGTGTCGACCAGCGCGACACCGGACGCCATCACGAGCACCGCCGTGTTGCCCCCGGTACGCATCCCCTGCCCGGCCGGATCGGACGTCAGCACATGGAGGTTCTCCGCGAGCTCCAGCGGGCGAATGCGAAAGCGTTCCTGCCGCGCCTCGTTGGCGACGGCGACCACCAGGACGCCGACCACGGTCAGCGCCGACAGACAAAGCATGCGTCTCATCCTGTCCCTCCCCGGAACGGACCTCTCGTCCGCTCCGAACCGCAACTCGCGAACCCGCTCGGCGCCGGCAGCGCAGCCCGCGTCGTTCCGGCAGCCGGCATCCGCACCACGACACGGCGCCGCCTGACCGGCCGGCCCGTCGTCGGCGTCTATTGTGAACCCGATCCGGCCGCGGCGGACAGCGCCGGCGTACCGGCAGCGGTTGACGACCCGGAACTCCCGCGCCCGGGCCGGCGGACCGCGCTCGCGGACGCGCGCAGGTTGCATTCGGCAGCCTTTCGGCTACACTCTTCGGGCCGACGGCCGCCAGCGATCGCGCGCCGATTCCATGCACGCGTCACCAGGGGGGCCGCGAGGAGAGCCGAGGATGACTGGACGAAGATCGGACGGGGGTGTCCCCGACCGCGGAGCGAGTCGACGGGAGTTCTTCAAGCTGCTGGCCGCCAGCCCGTTGCTGGGCCTGGCCTCGGCGGGCCTGCCCGCCAACTGGCAGCGGGCGCTCGCCCGCGAGGCCGGGCGGCATGCAACGTCCGGACCTGCGGAGCCGCACTGCGCCGAGTGCGGAGCGGAGATGTTGCAGTCGCTGGTGCAGCCCCGATTCGGCGCCGGTCAGGATCCGGTGCTGCCTCCGCAGAACGCGATCGAGGATCAGTTGTCGGGTCAGCTCGTCGAGTCGCCGGACGACGCGATCAACGTCTGGGACTTCGAGCGCGCGGCGCACGCCACCAATCTGGCCCAGCACTGGGACTACCTGCACATGGGGGTCGACGACTACGAGACCAGACGGGCGAACAGAGAGGGATTCCAGCGCCTGATGCTCCGTCCCCGGCGGCTCGGCGGATCGGCGATGGCGGAACTCGACACCTCGGTCGAGCTCCATGGCCGCCGCTGGGCCTCGCCCCTCTTCCTGTGTCCGGTCGCGAGCCTCGAGGCCTATCACACCGAGGGCGAGAGCGGCGCGGCCCGGGCCGCCCGGACGCGGGACATCCTGCAGATGCAGTCGCACCAGAGCTCACAGTCCTATGTCGAGATCGCCGAGGCGCGAGGCGAGCCGCACTGGTTCCAGATCTACACGGTGCCCGACTGGAACGTGAACAAGCGGGTCATCGACCGTGTCGCCGGCGCGGGCTGCCCCGCCCTGGTGTGGACCATCGACCTGCTCGGCGGCAGCAACCGCGAGCTGCAGCGGCGCACGCTGGCCGGCGAGGGCTACTCGTCTGTGCTGTGCCAGAGCTGCCACCAGCACCACCCGGACTACCTGCGGCCGATGCGGGCCGGCCTGGAGGGACCGGAAGGTCCGCGCCATCCCTACACCTGGGATTACATCAAGCGCCTCAAGGACGCCAGCGACATGAAGCTCATCCTGAAGGGCATCATGACGGCCGAGGGCGCCGAACAGGCGATCGAGCACGGCGCGGACGGCATCTTCGTGTCCAACCACGGCGGCCGCGCGGTGAACAGCATGTGGTCGTCCATCGACTCGTTGCCGGAGGTCGTCGGCGCGGTTCGGGGGCGGGTGCCGGTGTTCATCGACAGCGGCGTCCGCCGCGGCACCGACATCTTCAAGGCGCTGGCGCTGGGCGCCGATGCGGTCGGCATCGGCCGCCCCTACGTGTGGGGGCTCGGCGCCTTCGGTGAGGACGGCGTCGGGAAGGTAATCGACCTGTTGCTCGCCGAGTTCCGGATCGCCATGCGACAGACGCGGACGACCTCGACCGATCAGATCACGTCCCGCTTCGTCATGGAGGGGAAGAACCCCATCATGATGCGCGACAACCGGTTCGGCTTCGGGCTCTGATCGAATCGCTTCGGCCCAGGCGTCACCGACCGCACGGAGGCGACCGGGCATCGAAGGGCCTGCTCCAACCCGCCGGGGCGCGGCTCGAGCGCCCCGGCCACCCCTTGCGCAATCGCTCGACACGTGGAGGATCCACAGGATGCTGGTCGCACCTCGAACAGGTTTCCCGCTCCGGTTGGTGACCGCCGTCGCCATCGGTTTCGCACTGCTGGCCGTGCCCGCGGCGGCGCAACCATCCTCGGTCGACTTCACCGTGTCCGGGACGTCCACGGTCCGGGGATGGACCTGCTCGGTGAGCGGGACGGCCGAAGTGACGTCCGGTTCGTCCACGCCCGCGCCCGGCTTCGCCAGCGGCGTGCAGTCGGCGACGCTCACCGTGCCGGTGGCCGACTTCGAGTGCCCCGATGAAACGATGACCGAGCATCTCCTCGAGGCGATGAAGCCGGCCGAGTTCGCCGCGATCACCTTCCGGCTCGAGAACTACGAGGCGTCCGGCGCGGGCGCCGACGCCAGCGGCACGCTCACCATCCAGGGCGTCACGAAGCCGGTGCGCTTCCCGATCGCGCTGACGCCGTCCGGCGCGGGTGTCGAGATCGCGGGAGATCTGGTGCTCGACATGACGGAGTACGGCGTGGAGCCTCCCGTCGTCCTGCTCGGTCTGCTCAGAGTGCGGCCGGAGATACGCATCCAGTTCGAAGGGCTCGTTGTCCCCTAGCGTCCCGGCCGCCATCGTCATGCTGCGTACACCGAATGGCTGTGGTGCGCCTGCATCCGTGTCCCTCCGCCACGGCGGCCCGAAAGGGGCTGCCCTGGCGGAGGGACAGGGATTCGAACCCTGGAGCGAGTTTCCCCGCTAACGGTTTTCAAGACCGCCGCCTTCGACCGCTCGGCCATCCCTCCGCAAGACGATCCTCATTGCACGGGTTCGATCACCTCGAGCCCGCCCATGTACGGGCGCAGATCCCGAGGTATCACCACCGACCCGTCCCGCTGCTGGCAGTTCTCCAGGATCGCCACCAGCGCGCGGCCGACCGCCACCCCGGAACCGTTCAGGGTGTGCAGATGCTCCGGCTTTCCCTTTCCATCGCGGCGGAAGCGGATGCCGGCGCGCCGCGCCTGGAACGCCTCGGTGTTGCTGCACGACGAGATCTCCCGGTAGGCGTCGTGCCCCGGCAGCCACACCTCCAGATCGTAGGTCTTCGACGCCGCAAAGCCCATGTCGCCGGTGCACAGCAGCACCGTGCGGTACGGCAGACCGAGGCGCTTGAGCACCTCCTCGGCATGCAGGGTCAGCTCCTCGTGCACGTCCCAGGACGTCTCCGGCGTGGCGTAGGCCACCAGCTCCACCTTGTCGAACTGGTGCTGGCGGATCAGCCCCCGGACATCCTTGCCGTAGGACCCCGCCTCGCTCCGGAAACAGGGTGTGTAGGCGACGTAGCGGGCGGGCAGCAGACGGCCGTCCAGGATCTCCTCGCGGTGCAGGTTGCACAGCGGCACCTCCGCCGTCGGGATCAGGTAGAGGTCCCAGTCGCCCGCCACCTTGAACAGATCGTGCTCGAACTTCGGCAGGTTGCCGGTTCCGGTCAGCGCCTCGGCGTTGGCCAGGAACGGCGGCTCGACCTCGGTGTAGCCGTGCTCGCCGGTGTGCAGGTCGAGCATGAAGTTGATGAGCGCCCGCGACAGGCGGGCCCCGGTCCCGGTCAGCACCGCGAAGCGCGACGCCGCCATCCGGACGGCGCGCTCGAAGTCGAGGATCCCCAGCGCCGGTCCGAGCTCCCAGTGCGGCCGCGGCGCGAAGTCGAAGCGCGGCGGCTCACCGTGCCGGCGGATCTCCACGTTCTCGGCCTCGGAGCCGCCCACCGGGACGCTCGCATGCGGCAGGTTGGGCAGCGTGCGCGCGCAGGCGTTGCGCTCGGCCTCGACCAGCCCGAGCCGGGCCTCCAACGCCTTGATGACGGCACCGTGCTCCTGGCCGATCTGCATCAGCTCGGCGAGCCGGTCTCCATCCTCGCCCGCCCGCCGCGCCCGGGCGACCTGCTCGCCGACGAGCTTGCGCGCCCGGCGGTTCGTCTCGATCTCCGGGATGATGGTCCGCCGCTGGGCATCCGCCCGCACCAGCCGGTCGAGATCGGCGTTGTGGTCCTCGCTGCGCGTCCGCAGGCGCGCACGGACATCGTCGAGGTGTTCACGAAGCAGGACTGGATCCAACACGACAGACCACGAATGATACGATCCGAAGCCGCATGCCGACGAACGCCGTCCGCAGCGTCCTGGTACCGGCAGCCGGGCTCGGCACGCGGATGCTGCCTGCCACCAGGGCCATACCCAAGGAATTGCTGCCCCTCGTCGACCGCCCGATCATCCAGTACGGCGTCGAGGAAGCGGTGGCGGCCGGGGTCCGGCGCGTCGTGCTGGTGACGAACCCCGGCAACACCCTGACCGCCGCGCACTTCGCCCCCGCCCCCGCGCTGGAGGCGGAACTGCAGGCGCGTGGCAAGCTCGACCTGCTGGCTGACGTCCGCGCGGTGACAGCCCTGGCCGACGTCACCACCGTCCACCAGCCGCAGCCGCTCGGCCTCGGCCACGCCGTGCTGTGCGGCCGTGACGCCGTGGGGGACGCCCCGTTCGCAGTCCTGCTGCCCGACGACGTGATCGACGCCGACCCGCCGGCCCTGGGCCAGATGCTCGACGTCTTCGCCGCGTGCGGCGGACCCGTTCTGCTGGTCGAGCGCGTGCCGCGTGCGGCCGTGGACCGCTACGGCATCATCGCCGCGGAACCGGTCCGCGACGGCGTGTTCCGCGTGACCGACCTGGTCGAGAAACCGGCGGCCGCCGACGCGCCCTCCGACCTCGCCATCATCGGCCGCTACGTCCTGACGCCCGATGTCTTCGACACCCTCGCCGCGACCGGGCGGGGCACCGGTGGCGAGATCCAGTTGACCGACGGCCTGCGCCGCCTGCTGCGGACGCGGCCGATCCACGCCTGCGCGCTCGACGGGACGCGGCTCGACGCCGGCAACCGGAGCGGATTCATCAGGGCCACCATCCATTACGCGGCGAAGCAGCCGGCCCTGGCCACGGGGCTGCGGGATGCGCTCGACAGCCTGGCCGCGCCGGCGACCGGCGCCTGAGAGTCGGGTTACCGCGCCGCGGCCGAATCCGATGCGGGCTTCGTCGTCGACGCGGGCGACTCCGCCTTCGACGTCGAAGACGATGTGTCCTTCGCTTCAGAGGCGCCGGAACCCTTGTCGTCGGCTCCCTTCCTGGCGCCGTCCTTCGCGTCGCTGCCGTCCTTCGCGTCGCCGGCAGCCTTGTCGCTCGGCTTCCTGGCGTAGTCGGTGACGTACCACCCGGTCCCCTTGAACTGGATGGCTGGCGACGACAACAGCTTGCGGACCTCCCCGCTGCAGACGGGACAGGTCGACACCAGCGGATCGGAGAACTTCTGGATCCGTTCGAAGCGGTGGTCGCAGTCGTTGCACTCGTACTCGTAGAGCGGCATCGTCCCAGCCGCTTCGGCACCCTCGCGATGCCGAAGCCAACTATCCATCGTATGTGAATCGGTGGCGTAACGTCAATCGGAAGGCGCCCGCCGGGTGCACTGGAGGGAAGGCCCGCGCCGGTTGCCGGCTCACAGCCGCTCCAGCTTCGCGTAGCCGGCCAGCAGCTTCTTCTCGCCGATGCCGGTGAAGCGGATCGAGAGTTTCAGGTCGCCCGCCACCGGCTCGACGCCCACCACCGTGCCGACGCCGAACTTCGGGTGCCGCACCCGCGCGCCGTGCGAGATGCCGCCCACCGACTGATCCTCGTCCGCGTCGTCGTAGAAGGTGGCAGGCGCTGACTGCTCGTACGAGACGGGGCGCCGCCGCCCGCCGTACGCCCGCCCGCCTGTCGTACGCCCGCCGCCGGACATCCGCGGCCGGACGTCGTACCCGGCCGCGGGCGAGCGCGGACTGTACGCCGGCTCGACCACCCGGACCAGCTCCGGCGGGATCTCGAACAGAAAGCGCGACGGTTCGGTCGACTGGTACTCGCCGAACAGCCGCCGCCGGGCGGCGCTGGTCAGCACGAGCCGGCGCTCGGCCCGCGTCATCCCGACGTAGCAGAGCCGGCGCTCCTCCTCCAGTCCCTCGTCGTCGTCCCGGGTGCGGGCATGGGGGAACAGCCCTTCCTCCATCCCGGCCAGCACGACCAGCGGGAACTCGAGTCCCTTGGCCGCGTGCAGGGTCATGAGCCAGACGCGCGCGTCGTCCGGCCCCTCTCCTTCATCCGCCTCCGACAGCAGCGACTGCCGGTCGACGAAGCCGCCCAGGCTGTGCTCCTCTTCCCGCACCTCGTAGTCCCGCGCCGCCGAGACCAGTTCCATGAGGTTGGCGAGCCGGTTCTCGGCGTCCTCGCTGCCGTCCTTGCGCAGGGCCGGTACGTAGCCGCTGTCGGTGAGGGCCGACGACAGCGTGGCCGAGACCGGCTGCGTCGAGGCCGCTTCCCGGAGCGACTCCATCAGGTTGCGGAACGAGGAGAGCGCGGTCAGGGCCCGCCTGGGAAGCAGACTCTCGTCGGTCGCGCGCAGCAGCCGCTTCCAGAGCGACCAACCCGCACCGGCCGTTTCGGGATCGTGCGGTCCATCGAACAGCGGCGTGTCGTGGACGGGCGGCGGCTCGACGCCCTGCAGCCCTCCCATCACCCCCGGGCCGATCCCGCGTGGCGGGACGTTGATGACCCGGCGGAAGCTGACGTCATCGTCGGGGTTCAGCAGCAACTTCAGGTACGCCAGCGCGTCCTTGATCTCCCTGCGCTCGTAGAACCGGACGCCGCCGACCATGCGGTACGGCATGCCGGCGCGCATCAGCGCCTCCTCGATGACCCGCGACTGGGAGTTGGTGCGGTAGAGCACCGCCGCACGACCGCCGCCGGTCTCCGCCCGCCGAAGCTGGCCGAGGATGAAGTCGGCCTCCTCGAGGTCGTCGGCGGCGCGATGGACAACGAGCGGCTCGCCGCCGGCGCTCTCCGTGTAGAGACGCTTCTCCCGGCGCTTCCGGTTGTGGACGATGAGGCCCGACGCCGCGTCCAGGATGACCTGGGTCGACCGGTAGTTGCGCTCCAGGCGGACGACGGTCGTCTCGGGGAAGTCGTCCTCGAAATCGAGGATGTTGCGCAGGTCCGCCCCGCGCCACTTGTAGATCGACTGGTCCGGGTCCCCGACCACGCAGAGATTGCGGTGCCGCTCGGCCAGGTAGCGGACCAGCAGGTACTGCGGCCGGTTCGTGTCCTGGTACTCGTCGACCATGACGTAGCGAAACCGCTCCGCGTAGCGTGTGCGCGCCGCGGGCGATTCGGCGAACAGCCGCACCGACTCCAGCAGCAGGTCGTCGAAGTCGAGCGCCCGGCTGGCCCGCAGCGTCCGGGCGTAGCGCTCGTATACCGCCGCGAGCTGCTGGTCGGCGAAGCCGTCGCCGGCCAGGCCCAGGTCCGTGGTGCTCTCGAGACGGTTCTTCGCCTGGCTGATGCGCGACAGCAGGACCTTGGGGGCCACCATCCTGGGGTCGATGTCGAGCTCCTTCATGGCCTGCCGTACCACGTTGAGCTGATCCACGCTGTCGTAGATCACGAAGTCGCGCGAGAGGCCTGTCCGCGGCCCCTCGCGCCGCAGGAGCCGTGCGCAGAAGGCGTGGAATGTCGAGACCCAGAGACGCGGGGCCGTCGCGCCGAGGAGCTGCTCGACGCGGCCGCGCATCTCTTCCGCAGCCTTGTTGGTGAAGGTCACGGCCAGGACCTGTTCCGGCAGCGCATGCTCCCCGCCGATGAGAAAGGCCAGCCGATGGCAGATGACCCGCGTCTTGCCGGAGCCGGCGCCGGCCAGAATCAGCAGCGGCCCGTCACGGTGCAGCACCGCCGCGCGCTGCTCGGGATTGAGCCCGGACAGCAGCTCCGCGCCAGCCGGCGCCGCGGAGGTTCGGCAGCTACTCAACCGTCACGCTCTTGGCCAGGTTGCGCGGCTGGTCGACGTCGCAGCCACGCAGCACGGCGATGTGGTAGGCCAGGAGCTGGAGAGGCACGACCATCGGGATCGGCATCAACAGCGGATGCGTCGGCGGAACGGGAATGACGGAGTCGCGCTCGCGATCGAGGATCACGTCGAACTCCTCGGGCGGCGCGTCGGTGACCACGATCACGGCCCCGCCGCGCGCCTTCACCTCCTGCAGGTTGCCGTGCATCTTCTCGAAGACCTTGTCCTGCGGTACGAGCGCGACCACCGGCATGTGCTCGTCGAGGAGCGCGATGGGGCCGTGCTTCATCTCGCCCGCCGGATAGCCCTCGGCGTGGATGTAGGAGACCTCCTTCAGCTTGAGCGCGCCTTCGAGCGCGATGGGATAGTTGATGCCGCGCCCCAGGTACAGGAAGTTCTTGCTGCGATAGAAACGCTTCGCGATCGACTGGATGAGCGCGTCCGACTTCAGGGCGTGCTCCAGGAGCACCGGCACGTGCGCGACGGCCCCGATGAGCGCGCGCGCCGCGGGCGCCTCCAGGGTCCCGCGGGCGTGCGCCAGGTGTAACGCGAGCAGATGCAGCGCGAGCAACTGCGACGTGAACGCCTTGGTCGACGCAACCCCGATCTCGGGCCCCGCGTGCGTGTAGACCGTGCCATCGGACTCGCGCGTGGCCATGCTCCCGACGACGTTGCAGACGGCGATGCTGCGTGCGCCCTTCCCCCGAGCCTCGCGCAGCGCGGCGAGCGTGTCCGCGGTCTCTCCCGACTGCGTGATGACCACTGCCAGCGTCCGGTCGACGACCATCGGATCGCGGTACCGGAACTCCGAGCTGTAGTCGACCTCCACCCGCACGCGTGCGAGCTGCTCCAGCAGGAACTTGCCGACCAGCGCGGCGTGCCACGACGTGCCGCAGGCGACCAGCACCACCTGCTCCACCTCGCGCAGCGTCGAGTCCGGGATCTCGAGCTCGCCCAGGAACACCCGCGCGCGCTCCTCCGAAACGCGGCCGAGGATCGTCTCCTGGAGCGCCCAGGGCTGCTCGAAGATCTCCTTGAGCATGAAGTGCTTGTACCCCGCCTTCTCGGCCATGACCGGGTCCCACGCGATGCGCTGCGTCGCCTTGGACACGGCACGCCCGGTGAAGTCGGTGAACTCCACCCCGGCGCGGGTGATCACGGCCATCTCCCGGTCGCCGAGAAAGACCATGTCGCGCGTATGGTCCAGGATGGCGGGGATGTCCGACGCAACCAGGAACTCGTCGTCACCGATGCCGACCACGATGGGCGGACCGTTGCGCGCCGCGACGATCTTGTCGGGATCGGCTGCGTGGACAAGCACCAGCCCGAACAGTCCCCGCACCCTCCGCAGCGCCCGCCGCACCGCCTTCTCGATGCCGTCGCCGCCCAGCTCGTGCTCCACCAGATGTGCGACGACCTCGGTGTCGGTCTCCGTCTGGAAGCGATGTCCGGTGTCCTGCAGCTCGCGCTTCAGCTCCAGGTAGTTCTCCACGATGCCGTTGTGCACCACGACGAGCTGGCCGCTGCAGTCGCGGTGCGGGTGGGCGTTCTCCTCGGTCGGACGCCCGTGCGTGGCCCACCGCGTGTGTCCGACCCCGTAGTCGCCGTCCACCGGATCGGTGCGGATGGCGCGCTCCAGACGCTCGAGCTTCCCGGCGCTGCGCCGGACCTCGATCCGGTCGCCCGCCACCAGGGCGATGCCGGCCGAGTCGTAGCCGCGGTATTCGAGCCTCCGCAGCGCGCCGATCAGCACCGGCACGACCGGCTTGGCGCCAACGTAGCCGACGATTCCACACATGGCGTCATCTCTCTTGGGCCGAGTCCGGGGCCTTCTCTTGCCGGGTCGGGTCCGAGGCCTTCTGCTTCGCGACCGTGGCGCGCCGTTCCTTGTTCACCTGCCGACTCCGCGCCACCGCGAGGGCCCCGGCCGGGACGTCGTCCGTAATGCAGGAGCCGGCCGCAACGTACGCACCGCTGGCGACGGTGACCGGCGCAATCAGTTGCGTCCCGCTGCCGACGAAGGCCTCGTCCCCGATGGTCGTGCGTTGCTTCTCCGCGCCGTCGAAGTTGCAGGTGATGGTCCCGGCGCCGATGTTCGCGCCGGCGCCGACAGCGGCGTCGCCGATGTAGCTCAGGTGACCGGCCTTGGCCCCGGCGCCGAGCGTCGACTTCTTGATTTCGACGAAATTACCGATCTTCGCTTCCCCGCCGATGGTGGAGCCGGGGCGGATGTGGGCGAAGGGACCGACGCGCGCGGCGGCGGCGATTTCGGCCTCGATGATGACGGAATGGTCATTGACGGTGACGCCGTCGCCCACGACCGAGTTCGCGATCCGCACGCCCGAGTGCAGCTCGCAGCGTGCGCCGATGGACGTGCGCCCTTCGAGGATCACGCCCGGATGGATCACGGTATCCGGTCCGACCTCGACGTCAACGTCGACGTAGGCGGTGGCGGGATCGACGATGGTCACGCCGGCCGCCATCAGTTCCTCGTTCTTTCGGTGACGCATCAGGGAACCTGCTTCCGCCAGCTCGTGCCGGCTGTTGATGCCGCGGATCTCGTGGTCGGCCGCGACCACGGTTTCGATCGTCAGTTCCTGCTCGCGGTACCGCCGCAGAATTCCCGGCAGATAGCGTTCGTTCCGCGGACCCGCCTCCGGGACCGCCCGCAGAGCGGGGAAGAGGGGCGCCAGGTCGAACGCGTAGATCCCGCTGTTCACTTCGCGCAGCGTACGCTGCTCGGGCGTCGCGTCCGCTTCCTCGACCACGTCGGTGAGCTGCCCGCCGCGCCGGACGATGCGGCCGTACCCGTAGGGACGCCCGATTGTCGCGGTGAGCACGGTTGCGGCCGCGCCCGCGCGTTCGTGGGTCTCGGCCAGCGCCTGCGTGGTCGCCGGCGATACGAGCGGCGCATCGCCCATCAGGACGATCAGGGTGCCGCTCTGCCCGGCCAGCACCGGTTCTGCCTGCAGCACGGCGTGCGCCGTGCCGAGCTGCGGTTCCTGGCGCACGAAGCGGAGCGTCCCGCGGGTCGCGGCGAGCTCGTGCTCGACGACCTCCGCCTGATGGCCGACGACGAGCGTCGTGGACACGGCGTCCAGCGGATCCGCCGCCCGCAGGACGTGCTCGACGAGCGGACAGCCGGCCAGCCGGTGCAACACCTTCGGCCGGCCCGACCGCATGCGTGTACCCTTGCCCGCCGCGAGCACCAGCACGTGGCGTTCGATCAATGCCCGTCTCTCACGTCTTCCATGGCCTGGTACACGAGCCGGCTCGACACGTCGTACTTGGCGGCCAGCGAGCGAATCGAGGCTCGCCGGGACAGCCCGGATTCTGCCAGATGACCGAATTCCTCCAGCAGCACGGTCGGCGGCGGCATCGCCGGCTTCGCGGCGGGTGCCGCGACTGGCGCCAGCACAATGGTGAACTCGCCGCGCGGCTCAGCGAGGGCAACCAGGACGTCGTTTATCGGTCCAATGACCAGGTCCTCGTGGGCCTTGGTCATCTCCCTGCAGACGGCGACCGTCCGGTTGCCGCCCACGGTCTCGAGGTCCTCCAGGGAGGCCCGGACCCGGTGCGGCGCTTCGAAGAACACGACCGGGCGCGGCTCGCGCGCCAGCTCGGCGTACCACTGTTTCCTGTTCTGCGACCTCGAAGGGGGGAACCCGGCGAACGTGAAGGAGTCCTCCGCCAGGCCGGACGCGACCAGCGCCGCCAGCACGGCGCTCGGCCCCGGCACCGCCTCCACGCGGAAGCCTGCCTCGATCACCGCGCGCGCCAGTCTCCGGCCCGGGTCCGAGATCAGCGGCGTGCCCGCGTCGCTCACCATCGCCAGCGTCTGCCCCTCGGCCAGGCGCGACAGCAGGCCCCCGGTTCTTCGCGCCTCGTTGTGCTTGTGCAAGCTGATGCGCCGTGTCGTGATGCCGTAGTGGTCGAGAAGCCGGGCCGTTCGGCGGGTGTCCTCCGCCACGATGAGATCGACCTCGCGCAGCACGCGGATGGCCCGAAAGGTCACATCCTCGAGGTTGCCGATGGGCGTCGACACGATGTGGAGCGTGCCAAGCGTGAGCGCAGAAGGCACCGGATCCCAGGAGGCTGCCGCAGGCACGCCGCACGAGACGACCGAGCGACGGCAGTATTGTACCATCAAGGGGTGAACGCGCTGCCGGCTCGTTCCGTCTGACAACTTCGATGCGCCAGTCGACGACCGCCCACGTCTCCGAGCCGCTCTCCCACTTCGTCGAGGAACACCTCGCTTACCTGTACGAGATGTACCCGACGGCCGCCGCCGCCGACGGCGTCCATACCCACGACGACCTGCTGGAAGACCTGAGTCGTTCGGCGGTCGATGGCCGGATCCGGGAGCTCGGCGGGTGGGCGCGCCGCCTCGACGGCATCAGTCCCTCGGCGCTCACACCGGTGGAGGCGCTGGAGCGCCGGATGCTCGGAGATCGCATCCGCGGCCACCTGTTCGCACTGGAAGAGATTCGCGACTGGCAACGAAACCCGCTGCACTACGCCGACACGCTGGCGGCCAGCCTCGCCGGTCAGACCCTGTTCGCCTACGCGGATCTCCCGGAGCGGGCGCGACGCGTCGGCTCGAAGCTGCGGCAGGTTCCGCGGCTCCTCGACGCCGCGCGGCAGAACGTCACCGATGCGCCCGGCCTCTTCGTCAAGGTCGGCATCGAGTCGTTCGAGGGGGTGCTCCGGTTCGTCGAACACGAACTGCCCCGCGCATTTCGCGACCTGGAAGACATGCACCTGCTCGGGGTGCTCGCCGACACGTCGATGGAAGCCAGCGACGCGCTGCGCGAGCACATCGCCCACCTGCGGGACACCGTGGCCCCCAGGAGCCGCGCCTCGTTCCGCCTCGGCCGGGCGCGATTCGAACAGAAGCTGCGGTTCGACGAGGGGCTCGACGTGCCGGTCGAGCGGCTGCTCGATATCGCCCAGCGCGAGCTGCATGCGACGCAGGAAGCGTTCTCCCGGGTCGCAGCGGAGATCCACCCGGACACGGAGGCCGCATGGCGCCGCACCCGGGCCCGGCATCCGGCGCCGGACACCCTGGTCGGTGACGCCGGCGTACAAGTGGAAGCGCTCAGGACGTTCCTCACCCGGAACCGCATCGTGAGCATTCCGGAGCACGCCGCCGTGCAGATACGTCAGACGCCCGACTTCCAGCGCTGGACGGCGGCCAGTCTCTGGACGGCCGGGCCTTTCGAGACGGTGCGCGTGCCGGCGTACTACCACGTCACCAACATCGACCCGTCGTGGCCGGCGGAGCGTCAGGAAATGCATCTGCGCGACCTGAGCTACGCGACCCTGGCGTCGATCTGCGCGCACGAGGTCTATCCGGGTCACTTCCTGCACTTCGAGCACCTGCGCGCGGTTTCGTCTCCCTGCCGGAAGTCGCAGTTCTTCGCGGCGGGCTCGTTCGTCGAAGGCTGGGCGCACTACGCCGAACAAATGGTGCTCGATGAGGGTTTCGAGCGCGGCGACCCCGAGGTGCGGCTGGGCCAGTTGGCGGAGGCGCTGGTGCGGCTGGTCCGTACGATCGTGGGCATCCGGTTGCATACCGAGGACCTCTCCGTCGAGCAGGGAGTGCGTTTCTTCAGCGAGGAGGCGCACCTCGAAGAGGCGAGCGCGCGGCAGGAGGCCGAGCGCGCTACCTTCGATCCCGGCTGCGTGCTGTACTCCCTCGGGAAGCTGATGCTGCTCAAGCTGCGCGCCGACGTGCAGGAAGCCGAGGGCGACGCCTTCTCGCTGCTCCGCTTCCACGACCGACTGCTCGGTCAGGGCTGCCTGCCGTTCTGGATGCACCGCGCCCTGATGGCGGCCGACGGGCCTCCCATCGAGTGAGGGGACACCGCCCGCGCCGCCGGCTTGCTAGAATCCAGAGGGCCCTTCGGGAGTACAGGCGACAACACATGGCGACCGCGAACACGCGCAACCGGCGGCGATTCGAGGCCTTCGTCATCCTGTTCGCCACCTGGGTGATCCTGTCCGGGCACTTCGACGCACTCCACCTGTTGTTCGGCGCCGCCTGCGCCGCCCTGGTCGCGGCGTTCTCCTACGACCTGTTGCTGTCGGCTGCGGGCCCGCACACGATGCTGGTGACAATCGGGCGGTTCGCCGGCTACGTACCCTGGATCCTGCGGGAAGTGTTCCTCGCCAACCTGCACGTCGCCTACCTGGTCCTGCGGCCGGCGGCGATGCGTCCCCGGATGGTGCGCTTCAGGACATCGTTGACCAGCGACATGGCCAGGGTGACGCTCGGCAACTCGATCACGCTGACGCCGGGGACGGTCACGGTGGACATCGACGGCGACGAGTTCTGCGTGCACGCGCTCAGCGACAAGTCGGTCGACGACCTCCGGAGCGGCGACATAGAACGGCGGGTGGCACGTCTGTTCGACGAGGCGCCGGCGGACGCCGCGGCCGCATCATCCACGGATCGGTGATGGATACGTTCTTTCTGACGACGGCGGTCGGCATCCTCGCGACGGTCCTGCTGGCGCTCTACCGCGTCCTGGCGGGACCCGCGATTGTCGACCGCATCGTCGCCGCCAATGTCGTCGGCACCAAGACGATCGCCGTCATCGTGCTCAGCGGCCACATCTTCGGCCGGGTCGAGTTCTTCATCGACATCGCCCTGGTCTACGCGCTGATCAACTTCATCGGCACGCTGGCGCTGGCGCGCTACTTCGAGCGCAAGGGGCTGCATCACCACGAGGGCGGCGCATGATCGCGTTCGTGACCGTCGTCCTCGTCCTCCTCGGCGTGTTCTTCCTGACCCTCGGCGCCGTCGGTCTGCTGCGGTTTCCCGACTACTTCAGCCGGATGCACGCCGCCGGGAAGTGCGACACGCTCGGCAGTCTCCTGCTGCTCGCGGGCCTCGCCTGCTACGGCGGCCTCACGCTGGCCAGCCTCAAGCTCCTCGGGATCGCCGTGTTCATCTTCCTCACCAGCCCCACCGCCACGCATGCCATCGCCCGCGCTGCGTACCGGCATGAAGAGGCGCAATGGCCGGAGGCGGACCGGTGATCTGGCAGCTCGACGTCGTCCTGCTGGCCCTGACGATCGCCGCGGCGGCGGCGGCCGTACAGGTCCGGGACCTGCTGGCGTCCGTCGTGCTGCTCGGGGTCTTCAGCCTGTTCATGTGCCTGATCTGGATCGAGATGGGCGCCGTGGACGTCGCGTTCACCGAGGCCGCCGTAGGGGCCGGCATCACCGCCGTCTTCTTCGTGATCACCGTCTTCAAGACGGATCGGGGGACCCGGGATTGAGGTGGCCGTATCTCGTAGTCACCGTGGCCACGGGGCTGCTGCTCTTCGCCGGCTCGCTCGACATGCCGGCCACCGGCGATCCGGCGGCGCCGCCCAGCGTCCACGTGTCGCCGCGCTACATCGAGCGCGCCTTCGAGGAGACGCACGTCCCGAACATGGTGACCGCGGTTCTCGCCGACTACCGCAGCTTCGACACCCTCGGCGAGGTGACCGTGGTGTTCACCGGGGCCGTCGCGGTGCTGCTCATCCTGCGCGCCGGCCGCAGCGGAGACTGACTCGTGCTCGAGGAACAGCAGAGCGTCATCATCCGCACCCTGGCGCGCGTCCTGGTACCGTTCGTGCAGTTGTTCGGCCTGTACGTCATCGTGCACGGCCACTCCAGTCCCGGCGGCGGCTTTCAGGGCGGCGTGATTCTCGGTTCCAGCGCCATCCTCCTGGCGATCGCCTACGGCGTCGACGAAGTCCGGCGCCGTTTCTCGCTGGCCGCCCTGACCGCGGCCACCAGCACCGGAGTCCTGCTGTACGCCGGCACCGGGTTCGTCTGTCTGCTGCTCGGCGCCAACTTCCTGGACTACGGCGTGCTGCCGCTGCCGGACGCCCGCAGCACCGGCATGCTCATCATCGAGATCGGCGTCGGCATCACGGTGATGGCCGCCATGGTGTCGATCTTCCTGGACCTCATCACCTTCGAGTGAGCGCGATGGTCGACCTGGAGTTCGTCATCGGACACCTGAACGTCGCCGCCTACGTGGCGCTGATGATGATCGGGTTCTACGCCATGCTTGCCAAGCGGAACCTGGTCAAGAAGCTGGTCGGGATGAACATCTTCCAGTGGTCGATCATCCTGTTCGTCGTGTCGCTCGGCGCCAAGCGGGGCGCCACGATCCCGATCATCGAAGACGGCCACGCGACGGCGGCGGCAGGGGCCGTCGCGCTCGACGCCGCGCACTACGTCAATCCGCTCCCGCACGTCCTGATGCTGACCGCCATCGTCGTCGGCGTCGCAACCACGGGTGTCGCGCTCGCGCTGCTCCTCAGAATCCACCGCGAGTACGGCACGCTGGAGGAGGACGAGGTGCTGCAGCGGCTCCGGGCGTCGCGCGCAACCGGCGGCTCCGACCGATGACCACGCCGCCGCAGTTCGCCGGTCCGCTGCTCGCTGTCGCCGTTCCGCTGCTGGCCGCTTTCGCCCTGCCGCTGCTCGGGAGGTGGAAGCGGGCGTGGGTCTACCCCACCACCCTGTGGGCGCTCGTCATCGCCTTCGGCGCCGCGGTGCTGACCGCTCGCGAGGTGGCGGCGGACGGGCCGGTCGAGTACTTCCTCGGCGGCTGGGAACCACCTTGGGGCATCGCGTTCCGCGTCGACGGCCTCGGCGCGCTGCTGTTTCTGGTGGTCACCTTCCTGCCGCTGGTGGTCGGCGTCTACTCCCGGCGCAGCGTCCCGGCCGAACTGCCCGACCGCGAGGCACCGTTCTACAGCGTCTTCCTGCTGCTCGTGGCCGGGGTGGCAGGCATCGCGTCGACCGCGGACCTGTTCAACCTCTACGTGTTCCTGGAGATCACGTCGCTCGCAAGCTACGCCCTCGTCTCCGTCAGGGGCGGCGCGGCGGTCGTCTCCGCCTTTCGCTACGTCATCCTCGGCACCATCGGCGCCGCCTTCTATCTGCTGTCGGTCGGCTACTTCTACAGCGTGACCGGGACGCTCAACATGGCCGACCTGGCGCGCGTGCTGCCGGGGCTGTACGGCTCGAACACGATTCTCGTCGGCTTCGTGTTCTTCGCCATCGGGATGGGCATCAAGATGGCGCTCTTCCCGCTGCACGCCTGGTTGCCAGGCGCCTACTCGAACGCGCCGTCAGCCGTCAGCGCACTCGTCGCCGCGACCACCACGAAGGTCGCCGCCTATGTCGTCATCCGGATCATGCTCTTCGTCTTCGAGCCCCGTTTCTCGATCGAGCTGGTCCCGGCCACCACCATCCTCGCCTGGATGGGGGCGGTCGCGATGGTCGTCGGCTCGGTCCTGGCGATCGCCCAGGCCGACCTGAAACGGATGCTCGCCTACTCGTCGATCGCCCAGATCGGGTATATCGTGCTCGGCATCGGGCTCGCCAACGCGTCGGGATTCATCGGCGGTGTCCTGCACCTCGTGAACCACGCCTTCATGAAGGGCTGCCTGTTCCTGGTGGCCGGCGCCATCGTCTACCGCACCGGGAAGCGCGAGATCCGCGACCTGCGGCACCTCGGGTCCGCGATGCCCTGGACGGCGGGCGCGTTCGTGCTGGCGGCGTTCGCGATGGTCGGCATCCCGCCGGCCGGCGGGTTCTTCAGCAAGCTCTATCTGGTCCTCGGCGCCATCGACGCGGGGCAATGGGTATTCGTCGGCGTGATCCTCTTCAGCAGCGTGCTGGCCCTCGCCTACTTCGGCAACGTCATTCGCCACCTCTACTTCCCACCGCCCTCGGACGCGGCGACCGCGGTCGGGCCGGATCGGGACGCGGCGGCGCCCTCGACCTCGCTGTCGCCGTACGGGCTCGAAGCGCCGCCGTCGATGCTGGCGCCGATCCTGGTGCTGGCCGCCGGCATCATCGGTCTCGGTCTCTTCAACGGGACGCTCGTCTCCGGCCTCATCGAACCGGCGCTGCCCGCGGGGTTCGTCCCATGATCCCGACCGCCGCCTGGGTCTGTGTCTTCGCACCGCTCGCCGGCGCCCTGCTGACGCCGCTTGCGGCGCGGTTCAGTCCCGCCGCCCGGACCGCCGTTGCCCTGACCAGCTCGTTTCTCTCGGCCTTCGCCGCACTCCACCTGCTGCCGGCGCTGCTTCACGAGCACGCGCTGGCGGAGCATCTCCCGGTCGAGAGCGCCGTCGCCTGGATCGAGGCGCCGATCCGGATCGGGTTCGGCCTGCTGATCGACCCGCTCAGTATCGTCCTGGCGAACGTGGTCGCCGTGGTGAGCTTCATCATCATGGTCTACTGCGTCGGCTACATGCGCGGCGACCCCGGCGAGACCCGCTTCTGGATGTGGATGAACGGCTTCATCGGCAGCATGTTGCTGCTGGTGCTCGCCAACAACCTGCTCTGGCTCTTCGTGGGCTGGAAGCTGGTTGGCGTCTGCAGCTACGGCCTCATCGGCTACTACTACGAGGACCAGCGGCAGTACTGGATCGGCGGCCCCGCCCCGACGCCGTTCGTCACCCCGTCGCAGGCCTGTCTCAAGGCCCTCGTGGTGACCGGCGCCGGCGACATGCTGATGCTCGGCGGCATCCTGATCCTCTACTTCCACGCGGGCACGCTGAACTTCCTCGAGCTGTACGCCGGCGCTCCGACGTGGCTGGCCGCGATGGCCGCGAGCCCGGGGCTGCTCGTCGTGGTCAGCCTGCTGCTGCTCGCCGGCCCCCTCGGCAAGTCGGCGCAGTTCCCGTTCCACGAGTGGCTGCCCGAGGCGATGGCCGGACCCGGGCCGGTCTCGGCCCTCATCCACGCGGCGACGATGGTCAAGAGCGGCGTCTATCTCGTGGCGCGGCTGGTCCCGCTGTTCTACTACGGGTACTGGGTTGCCGAGATCGATCAGGCCGGCTGGTTCTTCCACGTGACGGCGTGGCTCGGCGCGTTCACGGCCCTGCTCGCGGCGACGCAGGGCATGGTGGCGCGCGAGCTGAAGAAGGTGCTGGCCTACTCCACCGTCAGCCAGATCGGCTACATGATGCTGGGTCTGGGCGCCTCCGGGCTCGCCCCCGGACTGCTGCTCGACGGCTATACCGCGGGCGTCTTCCACCTGGTCAGCCACGCCCTGTTCAAGGCCTGCCTGTTCCTGTGCGCCGGGACCGTGATCCACGCGGCGCACTCGATCTACGTCGACGACATGGGAGCGCTCCGGCGGCATCTGCCGCTCACCTGGGGCTTCATGCTCGTGGCCGCCCTGGCGCTGATGGGCGTGCCGCCGTTGCCGGGCTTCTGGAGCAAGGACGCGGTGCTGCTGGTCGTCCACCAGGCGAGCAGTCCGCTGTTCGCCCTGGCGCTGCTGACAGCGGGCCTCACCGCCTTCTACACGGTGCGTTTCTTCGCGCTGGTCTTCCACGGCCCGGAGAGCGCCCACATGGCGTCCGCGCGGGCCCACGACCCGGGCCACGTGCATGACGGCGACCGAACCATGCGCGGGGCGGCGGGGGCGCTGGCGGTTCTCATCGGTGCGGCCGGCATCGGTGCGCTGGCGGTCGAGTCCGTCCTGCATCACGGCTTCGAGACGAGCCTCGCGGCGCACATCGGCGCTCCCGCGGGACTCGTGTCCGAGGCGGGCGATGGCTCGCATCTGCTCGTGGCCGCGTTGTCGCTGCTGTTCATCGCGGCGGGCGCAGGCACCGCCTGGTACGTCTACGTCGCGCACAGGGTGTCGCCGGAGGCAGTGCTCACCGCGAACCCACCGGCGGCCGCATTGCATCGGTTCTTCTGGCGACGCTGGGGCATCGATGCGGGATACGAGCGGGTCTTCGTCGGCGGGACGACGCGGCTGGCGGCGCTGGTCGCCGACCGTATCGAAGTGTGGTGGGACCGTCTGGTGCACGAGTCCCTGCCGCGCCTGGTTCTGCGAGGTCTGCAGCCGGTGGTTCGCCAGCTGCGCGCCGACACGGAGCAACTCGACGCCAACGTGTCGTACGTCATCGCGCTGTTCCTCGTGTTGCTGACCTTCCTGCTGCTGTGGAACGGCGGAGGTTGACATGCCGGGCCTTCTGCTGCAGATCCTGCTCGCCCCGGCGGTGACCGCGGCCCTGGTGGCGGCCACGCGCCGGCGCGGCGGTCGCACGTCCGGGTGGATCGCCGCTCTCGGCCTTCTCTGGACGAGCGCCCTCGTCGGACTGGCCGGCCTGGAGGTGGCGCGGGGGGGGACCCTCCGCGAGGAATATCTCGAGATCGCGCCCGGCGTCCGCCTCGGACTGCTGGCCGACGGACTCAGCCTGCCGGTGCTCGCCGTCGTCGTGCTGCTCTGCACGGCCCTGGCGACGTACTCGATTCGTTACGTCGAACGTCGGGTCGAGAAGCTCTACGGTGACCAGCCCGCCGCCGTACGGGCGGCGTACTACACGCGGTTCTTCGCACTGTTCCCCTTCTTCCCGCTCGGTTTCATCGGCACGATCCTCAGCACGAACCTCGTCTCGCTCTACTTCTTCATGGAAGTGCTGACGATCACCCTGTTCTTCCTGATGGCGTTCTTCGGCTACCGGGAACGGGTGCGGATTGCGTTCATGAGCCTGGGGTGGGGCATCATCGGCGCGCTGCTGTTCCTCGCCGCGGCGCTCATCGTCTACAGTGCGACCGGCAGCCTGGAGATCCCGGACGTGGCGCGCATGGCGGACTCCCCCGGCGTCACCGGCGTCATCGTGCTGTTCCTGCTCGGCCTGATGATGAAGCTGGCGCTGGTCCCCCTCCACGTCTGGATGCCGTCGGTCCACGCCGAACACCCGACCTGCATCGCCGGGCTGCTCGCCGTCTACGCGAACCTGGCGCTGTACGTCATCGTGCGCGTCCTGGTGCTGCCGCTCGGCGCCGACTTTGCGGCGTTCGGGCCGCCGCTGATGGCGCTGGCGCTGTTCACGATGGTGTACGGGTCGCTGCTGACCCTGGCGCAGACCGACATCAAGCGCCTAGCCGCCTGCTCGACGATCAGCCAGATCGCCTACTCGGTGCTGGGGCTCGGCGCCCTGACGAGCGCCGGCGTCGAAGGAGGGATGTTCTTCTTCCTGAGCCACATCATGGGCAAGACGCTCTTCTTCTCCACCGCCGGCATCGTGGTCTACACCACCGGCATCCGCGACATGCGCGAGCTCGGCGGTCTGGCGCGCAAGATGCCGTTGACGGCCGGCCTGTGGGTCGCCGGCGCGATGATGCTGTCCGGCTTTCCGCCCTTCAGCAGCTTCACGGCGGAGTGGATCATGTTCACCGGCATCTTCGAGCGGGGCGTGCTCGAGGGACCGGCGACGATCGCCATCGGCCTGGGCGGCATCCTGGCGATCCTGCTGACCGTGGCCTACAGCTTCGGCGCCGCGCGACGGATCTTCTTCGGTCCCCTGAGCCCGGCGCTGGAGAGCCGGCGCGACCTGGCCGACCCCGCCTGGACCATGACGGCGCCGCTCCTCGTGGTCGCGCTCGTCTCCGTCCTGCTCGGACTGTGGCCGTCGCTGATTCTCGACCTGTTCCACGGCGTCATCGGCGACCTCTGAGCCACCCCCGCGCGCCGTGCCGATGCGCCGCCGGCAAGAAGCACGCTGCCGCAGGCCGCCTGGGGGTGAAGGAGCAGAAGGACCAACCCTCGTCCGTCCGCCTGCGGGTCAGGCCGCAACGCCCGCGCGAGCCCTGCGACTTGTCTTTACGGAGGTGAGAAGACGAGCGGCGAGACGGTCGGGCGAACAGGACCGACCGTTCTCCCCTGGTGAGGCCCGTGAGGGCAGACCCACCGGAATCCACACACGCCCGGAACGGCCGCCCGACGGTGAAGTCGATGCCGGAGATCCGGAGCGGAGGCACGTCCCGGGCGGAGACGCGCCTCCCGGCGCCCGACGACGGCTATTCCGCCGCTTCGTGACCCGCGCAGGGCGCGTTGCTTTCCTTGTCGATGCTTGTGATGATCCAGCGGCCCTCGACGGTCCCGGTGCCGTCCCCTTCGACCTCCTCGCCTTCCGGTACGGGCATCGGCACGCCGTGCAGATCCGCCTTCTGGATCGTGAAGCACATCGTCTTTTCTTCTTCGACCTCGTCCCTGGTGACCCTCGCAGACACCGTGAACTGCTTGGTCACGAGTTCGCCGCCGTACTGGATGACCTCGATCGGCTCGGCTGAATCCCGTACGAAGTCGTACAGGCTCACGTCGACGATCCGCCGCTCATCGTTCAGGGCGTTCTGCGCCTCGGAGACCCGGCGCGCCCAGTCGCGCTCCTCGGAGACCTGCGAGTTCCAGGAGTCCCGAATCCCGTTGAAGTGGTCCCGCCGACCGCGGTTGTTGTTCGGCGCCACGCGCTCACCCGTGCGACTGGTCCAGGCGGTGACGGCCCGCCTGATGTCGGCGTTGCCGGGATCCTCACCCTCGCGGCCGGACTCGATGGCCAGGGTAATCAGCTCCTCGTTCTGGTCCTGGTACATCTTCTTGTCGGCGCGGAAGGTCGCCTCGCCGTCCCGCGCTTCGTCGAGGGCCTGGCTCAATTCGATCATCTCAAGCGCGCGCCGCTCCTCTTCACCGACGAAGTCCACGCTGGGACTCGACGCGATGCCGTCATCCTGCGGCGTGAAGGGAATCAGCGACATGTTGCCCAGCGAGGTGCGGTCGTCGAACCGCGCCGCCTGGAAGAAGGCCCGCGTGATCGTCAGCTCGTCGCCCCCTCCTCCGCACGCTGCGGCAAGCAACCCTCCCGACAGGACCACTGCGATCAGTACGAATGACCTCTTGACCATGGAACGAGACATCCCTGCCTCCTTACTGCTGCGACCGGCGTCCGTCACGAACGCCGGTACCGGGTCTAGTCGTCGCCAGCGATCGAACTGGCACTCGCCTCGCTGGCATCCTCGCGTGCTTCACCCTCTCTCTCGACGAGCCTCGCCACGGAGACGACGCTGTCGTCGTCACCGATTCCGATCAACCGAACCCCCTGGGTTGCTCGACCGATCGGGCGTGCGTCCCGGGCAACCATCCGGAGGACCTTGCCCTGCTGCGTGATCAACAGAACCGCGTCGTCGGTGTCGACACAGATGACACCAGCGACCTTCCCGTTTCTCTCGCTCGCCTGGATACTTATGATACCGAGTCCTCCTCGCGATTGCACGCGGTATTCTCCGAGCTCGGTCCGCTTGCCGTAGCCGTTCTCGGTGACCGTCAGCAGCGTACTGCCCGGCCGCACCACGGTCATCGCGACCACCTCGTCGCCGTCGCGGAGTCCTATACCCCGCACCCCGCGGGCGGTTCGACCCATCGGCCGGACGTCCGACTGCGCGAAGCGGATCGCCTTGCCGACGCGGGTGCCGATGAAGATGTCGCCCTCGCCGTCCGTCAACTCGGCGCCGACCACCGCATCGTCCGGCTCGACCCCCATGGCAATGATGCCGCCCGCGCGCACGTGCCGGAAGGCGCTCAGGTCGACGCGCTTGACGATGCCTCGCCGCGTGCCCATGACGACAAACCGCCGGCCCGGATCGGTCGGGAACTCCTTGACGGTCTCGAGAACCGCGATCTTCTCGTCCGGATCGAGCGCCACCAGGTTCGCGATGGCCTTGCCGCGCCCCGCGGGTCCGACGTCCGGAATGCGGTGGACCTTGAGCGGATAGACCCGGCCGCGGTCCGTGAAGATCAGGATGAAGGCGTGGGTCGATGCGATGAACAGGTGCTTCAGGAAGTCCTGGTCCCGTGTCCGCATCCCGAGCCGGCCCTTGCCCCCCCGACGCTGACTCCGGTATTGCGTCACCGCGGTTCGCTTGATGTACCCCGTGTTGCTGGCCGTGATGACGACGTCCTCGTCGACGATCAGATCCTCGATGCTGAACTCCCCGTCCTCGCCCTCGATGATCTCGGTGCGGCGCTCGTCCCCGTACTGCTCCCGAACCGTCCGCAACTCGTCGATGACGATGCCCAGCAGCAACGATTCGTTCTCGAGAATGGCGCGCAACTCGCGAATCTTCTCGGCGAGCCGGGCCAGTTCCTCGAGAATCTTCTCGCGCTCGAGGCCGGTCAGGCGCTGGAGCTGCATGTCGAGGATGGCCTGCGCCTGTATCTCGGAGAGCGAGAAACGCTCGATGAGGCCTCGCCGCGCCTCCGGGGGGTTTCGCGCCGCCCGGATCAGGGCGATCACGGCGTCCAGGTGGTCGAGTGCGACCTTGAGGCCCTCCAGGATGTGGATGCGAGCCTCGGCCTTCGCGAGGTCGTGCTCCGTGCGGCGCCGGACGACCTCTCGCCGGAACTCGAGGAACTGCTCCACGAGGTCGAGCAGCGGCAGAACTCTCGGCCGACCCTCCACGATCGCCAGGGCGATGATGCCGAAGGTAGTCTGCAACGGCGTGTGCTTGTAGAGGTTGTTCAGCACCACCTCCGGCACCTCGCCCCGGCGCAGCTCGATCACGATGCGCATGCCGTGGCGGTCGGACTCGTCGCGCAGGTCGGAAACTCCCTCGATGACCTTCTCGCGCACCAGGTCCGCGATTTTCTCGAGAAGTCGTGACTTGTTGACCTGATACGGGATCTCGTTGACGATGATCGCAACCCGATCGCCCTTCTTCGCCTCCTCGATCCCGGTGCGGGCGCGTAGCATCATCGAGCCGCGGCCGGTCCGGTAGGCCTGCACGATGCCGGCCCGTCCGACGATGAACCCGCCGGTCGGAAAGTCGGGACCCGGGATCAGTCGGAGGAGCTCCCGTTCCTTGTCGATCCGCGGGGCATCCCGATGCTCGGCGACCCATACGATGCCCTCGATCACCTCGCGCAGGTTGTGGGGCGGGATGTTCGTCGCCATCCCGACGGCAATGCCCGCCGAGCCGTTCACGAGCAGGTTCGGGAACGGCGCGGGGAGCACGGTGGGCTCCTCGGTCGTCTCGTCGTAGTTCGGCACGAAGTCGACCGTCTCCCGGTCGAGATCGGCCATCAGGTCGTCCGACAGCGACTGGAGCCTCGCCTCCGTGTAGCGCATCGCCGCGGGAGGGTCCCCGTCCACCGACCCGAAGTTCCCCTGGCCGTCGACCAGCGGATAGCGCATGTTGAAGCCTTGCGCGAGGCGGACGAGCGTGTCGTAGATCGACGCGTCGCCGTGCGGATGGAAGTTGCCCATCACCTCGCCGACGATCTTGGCGCACTTGCGGTAGGCCCGGTTCGAGGCGAGGCCCATCGTGCGCATGCCGTAGATGACGCGCCGGTGCGCCGGCTTGAGTCCGTCCCGCACGTCGGGCAGGGCGCGGCCGATGATGACGCTCATCGCGTAGTCCATGTAGGACCGGCGCATCTCGTCTTCGATGGTGACGGGGACGTTGGGGTGTTTGACGTCGGACATGGTAGTTGTCGTGAGGATGCGAGGCGGCGACCGAGGTGAGCCGCCGGCCGCGGTCGAGAACCGCTAGATGTCGAGGTTCTCGACGTCGAGGGCGTTGTCCTCGATGAACTTCCGACGCGGCTCGACCTGATCACCCATCAGCGTCGTGAACATGTGATCAGCTTCGGCGTCGTCTTCCGCGCGCACCTGCAGCAGCGTGCGGTTCTCCGGGTTCATCGTGGTCGTCCACAGCTGGTCGGGGTTCATTTCGCCGAGCCCCTTGTAACGGTTGATGGCGACGCCGCGCTTGCCGGCGGTAATGAAGTGGTCAACCAGCTCGTGAATCGACGCGATCTCGGTTTGTCGCTCCGCCGTGTCACCAGCCGGCGCCGACGTCTCGTCGACCGTCTCCGACTCGACCGGCGTGCCGTTCCCGCCGCCGGACGCCGATTGTGCGGGACGCCGGGTGGTGACGACCAGGGGACCGCGCAGCGGTGCAATCTCGTCATGGTGTGCGAGCAGGGCGCGATACTCGGCGCCTTCCACGAAGTCGACCCCCACCGTGTGGCGGCGTGCGAAACCGTTGCCCCGACCGTTGATCACCAGCCGGCAGGCGTCATGTTCCTCGTCGTTCTCGATCGTGACGGTTCTCTCGATGGCGCGGATCGTTTCCGCAACCGCATCCACGCGGCCGCGATCGGAGAAGAACGACCGGTCTCTGGCGCCCCGATCGAGCACCGCCATGATGACGTCGCCGTTCGGCCCGCGCCGCTCGACAGCCTGCAGCAGGCGCTGGAACGCCATCGACCGGCGGAGCATGCCCTCAAGGTCCTCGCCGGAATAGCTCCGACCCGACCCCAGCGCTTTCACCACCCGCGACTCGCTGCTGCGTCGAATCAGATACGCCTCCAGTTCATGATCGTCCTTGATGTAGCTCTCCGACCGGCCGCGCTTCGCGCGGTACAGCGGGGGCTGCGCGATGAACACGTGACCGTGTTCGATCAGCTCCCGCATCTGGCGATAGAAGAACGTCAACAACAGCGTGCGTATGTGCGAGCCGTCCACGTCGGCGTCGGTCATGATCACGATGCGGTGGTAGCGCAGCTTCGACAGATCGAAGTCGTCCCTGCCGATGCCGCATCCAAGGGCCGCGATCATGGTCTTGATCTCGTCGCTGCCCAGCATCTTGTCGAACCGCGCCTTCTCGACGTTGAGGATCTTGCCCTTGATGGGCAGGATGGCCTGGAACCGGCGATCGCGCCCCTGCTTGGCCGAACCACCGGCGGACTCCCCCTCCACGATGTAGATCTCGCTCCGGGCCGGATCGCGCTCCTGGCAATCCGCCAGCTTGCCCGGCAACGAGCTGTTGTCGAGCGCTCCCTTGCGCCGCACCAGTTCGCGCGCCTTGCGCGCCGCCTCCCGGGCGCGGGCCGCATCTATCGCCTTGTTGACAATCCGCCTGGCGACGGCGGGATTCTCCTCCAGGTGAGCGCCGAGCCCGTCGTTGACGATCCCCTCGACGATCCCCTTGACCTCCGTGTTGCCAAGCTTGGTCTTGGTCTGTCCCTCGAACTGCGGCTGCGGGATCTTCACGCTGACGACCGCCACCAGGCCTTCGCGAATGTCGTCGCCGCCGATGCTCTCCTTCAGGTCCCGGGCGAGATTGTTCCGGTTCGCGTAGCTGTTGACCGTGCGGGTCAGCGCGGCGCGAAAGCCGGAGAGATGGGTTCCGCCCTCCTGCGTATTGATGTTGTTCGCGAAGGCGTACACGGTGTCGGCGTAACCGTCGTTCCACTGCAACGCGATCTCGACATCCACCCCGTCGCGCCTGCCCTGCATGTGGATCGGCACGCCGCCGACCACCGTCTTGTTCCTGTTGATGAACTCGACGAACGAGCAGATGCCTCCCTCGTAGGCGAATTCATGGTGCTTCCCGGTGCGCTCGTCGTCGAGCGTGATCCGGACGCCGGCGTTGAGGAACGCCAGCTCGCGCAGGCGGTGGGCCAGCGTATCGAAGCTGTAGTCGATGGTCTCGAAGATCTGCTCGTCCGCCCTGAAGGTGACCTTGGTGCCGCGGCGCTTCGTGCGGCCCGTCACCTCGAGCGCGGACTTCGGCTGACCGCGCTCGTACTGCTGCCGGTAGACGTGCTCGTCCCTCCAGATTTCCAGGTCGAGCGTCTCCGACAGGGCGTTGACCACCGAGATCCCGACCCCGTGCAGGCCGCCCGACACCTTGTAGCTCTCGTTGTCGAACTTGCCGCCCGCGTGCAGTACGGTGAGTACGACTTCCGCCGCGGACCTGCCGCTGGCGTGGCGGTCGACCGGAATGCCTCGGCCGTTGTCGGCGATCGTCACGGAATTGTCGATGTGCAGGGTGACGTGAATGGAGTCGCAGTAGCCGGCGAGCGCCTCGTCGATGGAGTTGTCGACGACCTCGTACACGAGATGATGAAGCCCCTGGACGCCGGTGGAGCCGATGTACATCGCCGGGCGTTTCCGAACCGCATCCAGCCCCTCGAGGACCTTGATCTGTTCGGCGCGATATCCGTCCGGATCGTCCGGTGACAGCGCGGCACCGGCGGGTACGGGAAGTGGGGTGCTGCTCTCGGAAGGAGGCGCCCCCCCGGTCGCTTCTCGATCGAGTTGTGTCATTCGGTTTCCGGTGGTGGCTCGCGGCGCCTGCCCGACCGCGGCCGGGAACGACGCTAGACGCGCATCGGCATGATCACGTACGTGTAGGCTGCCTTCTCGCCGGATGGATACATGACAGCCTGGCTCCTGTCGTCCTTGAGCTCCAACGTCACACTGTCCGTATCGGTAACCGCGAGAAAATCGAGCATGTACTGCGCATTGAAGCAGATCTGCAGTTCGGCGCCGGCGTAGTCGACGGGCAGCACCTCCTTGGCCTCTCCGAGCTCCGGACTGCTCGAGGTCACTTCGGCCGTCGAGTCGCCAATCTGGAACTTGACCGCATGCGAGCGTTCGCTCGACAGCAGCGCGACACGCCTGATCGCGCTGGTCAGGCGATCCCGCTCGAATTCCACCTGCTTGTCGTTTCCGGTCGGAATCACGCGCTCGTAGGCGGGAAACTGCGCATCGATCATGCGCGAAACGAGCTGACGTCCGTCGATTTCGAAGAACAGATGGCTCTCGCCACGGGTGTAACGAATATCCCCCTCGCCGCCCGCGAGCAGCCGCGACAGCTCTCCGAGGGTCTTCTTCGGCAGAATCGCCTGCACCGTGTCGCCGCCCGCATCGTTCCCTTCCCGCTCCGCGGTGGCCAGCGCAAGGCGATGACCGTCGGTGGCGATCAGGCTCATCTCGCCGGGGTTCAGGACGAACAACGCTCCGTTCAGGAAATAACGCGTGTCTTCGCCCGTGATCGCGAACTGCGTTCTCGTCACCATGCCCCGCAGGTCCTGTCGCGACACGGTCTCCGCCGCATCGCCTCCCGGGTCCGGCAGCGTCGGGAAGTCCTCTCTCGGCAGCGTCTGCATCCGGGAGTCGAATCGATCCGCCGACACCTTGGCCGAGCCGGAACCGCCCGCTTCGATGCGGATCGGGGTGTCCGGCAGCGCCCGGACGATCTCGAACAGCTTCTTCGCCGGGATCGTCAACGCTCCGGGGCGTGCAACCGACGCCTGACACCGGCTGCGCAGCCCGACCTCGAGGTCCGTGGCCAGCAACTGTACGTTCCCGTCGTCGTTCGTTTCAAGCAGGACGTTGCCGAGAATCGGGATGGTGTTCTTGCGTTCGACGATTCCTTGGCAGAGCTGCAGCTCGCGTAGCAGATCGCTCTTCTGAACGGTCAGTTCCATGGAGATGGTGACCTCGACTGGAGGACGGGAATCGATGCTCGATGGTCAGGTACAAAAGCATGAGTACCAACCAGAATTATAACAGGATCCGGAAAGGCTGTGGAAGTATGGACAGACCGTGGAAGTGCCTTCTGATCAACCACTTGCAGCAGAGCCGCGCTGTTAACGCCGGCGACGCCGGGAGCGCCCGGATGTGGGCGGAGCACGCATCCACCGCCGCCGGCCGACCGCGGCTCGGGTCGGGTGTGGAAATGCGGACGGTGCGCAGAGGATCCGCCCGCAGGCGCTAGCGGAACTTCTCGATGAAGCTGTTGATCGTGCCGTGGAACTCGCGGTCCGCCTGGCATCGCGACTCGACCTTGCGAATCGAGTGCACGACCGTGGAGTGGTCCCGGCCGAAGCTCTTGCCGATCTGCGGCAGCGAGGCGTCGGTGAGGGTCCGGCAGAGAAACATGGCGATCTGCCGCGGCTCCACGATCGCCTTCGAGCTGTTGCGGCCCTTGAGTTCGGCCGGCTTGATGTGGTAGTGGCTGGCGACGAATTTCTGGATCGTGACGATGCTGATGCGCCGTTCGTCGCGGTGCAGGATGTTGCGCAGGATCTCCTGGGCGAGCGGGAGCGAGACGGGGCTGCCGGTCAGGGAGGCGTACGCGATGAGCCGGATCAGGGAGCCCTCGAGCTCTCGGACGTTGGACTTGATGCCGCTGGCGATGTAGAGCGCCACGTCATCGGGCAGAGGGACTGCCTCGGCCTCGGCCTTCTTCTTGAGGATCGCGACCTTCGTCTCGAGATCCGGCGGCTGGATGTCGGCGATGAGCCCCCACTCGAATCGCGAACGGAGGCGCTCCTCAAGCGCCTGGATCTCGTGCGGCGGGCAGTCGCTGCTGATCACGATCTGTTTCTGCGCGTCGTACAGCGAGTTGAAGGTGTGGAAGAACTCGTTCTTCGTGCCCTCCTTGCCGGACAGGAACTGCACGTCGTCGACCATCAGAACGTCGAGCTGTCGGTACCGTTCCCGGAAGTCGATCGTCCGACCGTGTCGAACGGCGTTGATCATCTCGTTCATGAAGCGCTCGGACGAGACGTACGTGAGTCGGACAGCGGGCGTCTGAGCGAGCACGTAGTGGCCGATTGCGTGCATCAGATGGGTCTTGCCGAGACCGACTCCGCCGTAGATGTACAGCGGGTTGTACGACCGGGATGGCATCTCGCCGACAGCCACGGCGGCGGCATGGGCGAACTGGTTCGACGATCCGACGACGAACGTGTCGAAGGTGTATCGCGGGTTGAGGCCGCGAGTCTTCATGCCGACCGGAGCCGCAGCGGGTTGAGGCGTCGTCGGCTTCGTCACGGTTCCGTCCGCCGCATCGATCACGAACGCGACCTTGATGCCGCTGCGACCGACTTCATTCGCGGCCTCCGCGATGCCGGCCGAGTAGTGCCGGGTGAGCCAGTTGCGACACAGCTCGCTGGGCACCCGGACCGTGACGCGGTCGCCGGTGTCCTCCACGAAGACGGTCGGGCTGAACCAGGTATTGAAGCTGTGGCGGTCGACCTTCGCCTCGATGCGCGCCAGAAGCTCGATCCAGACGTTGTTCGCCATCGAAAACGTAGGGGCTGAGCCTGCCAGCGCCCGCGATCGTGCGGCAAGATCCCCGTGCAACGATCCGCATGGATCGCCCGGGTGAACGCCCCCACCTGGGCTGATCAGCAGAGCGACAGCGGAGCAACAAACCAGTGTTCTTCCACAGTTCCTCAACACGCTGTGGAAAGGTGTAGCGAGGTCTCCTGGCCGCTTGGAACGGTGGGAGAGTACCACACCTCCCGTGAGGCGGCAACCCGGAACGGCTTGTGAAAAAGGGCACGATCTTGTGCCGGGGTGCACGACAGAATTGTGATCTGACGGTCAGGCGGTCTTGCGCTTGTCGTTCCCAGAAATCGTCGAATCGGCCGCTGAGCTTGCAGCATCGCAGGGCGATGATGGCGTTGACGCCAGCCACGGTCCAGTGCATGCCGGCGCGCTTGACGACGCGCCGCGCTTGACGACGCGCCGCGCTGCCGTGTCGAAGCGGCGGCGCCGCGCTTCGCGATACGCCCGTTGCGCGAAGGGGGCGGGCAGCGGGTCGGTGTCGCGGCTGGCCGCGCTCTCGACCGCCGGCGCCGCTACGCTCTGCTCGGGGCCGGCGCGCTCGTCACCGGCGACCTTGCGTCCGAGTGCTTCGGCGGTGCGCTCGACCTGACGGGTCTCGACCTCTATCCCGGCCAGGGCTGCCAGCAACTCGCTCGCCTTGGCGAAGCTGACCTCAGCCGCCGTCCATCAGGAACGCGCCGACGTCGGCCTCCACCGCCGCTTCCAACGCGGCGAACATCTCCTCGACGCCCCCCTTTTGGGCCGCGTGGTCGAGCGGTTCCGTCAACTGCGCCTCGGGCATGGTCAGAATCCTCCTACCCGAGTAATCGGTCGATCAGCGCCCGCTCAACACCCCCGACGGCAATCCTCAACTTTCTTGTCGTGCACCCCTTGTGCCGCGGGACGTTGACACGTCAGCGACGCGCTCACTATCATGCCGGTTTGGAATCCAGGTCTGCCCGGTCGAGGCCGGCTCCAGGGGACGACGAAGAGCATGAAGCGCACGTATCAGCCCAACAACCGGCGGCGAAAGCGAACGCACGGGTTTCGCAAGCGGATGAGCACGAAGATGGGGAGGGAAATCCTGAGACGACGTCGCGCGAAGGGCCGCAAGCGCCTTTCCGTCTAGCGCTCCATCGATTGCGGCCGCCTTCCGTGGGCGATCGAGACGGCCTGGAACGTGGATCGGACCCTGTCCCGGCGCGACCGGATTCGACGGCGCCGGGAGTTTCTCGGTGTGCAGCGGCGGGGCGCCCGCGTCCGCGGCCGCTACCTGACTCTGTTCACGCTTCCGAACGGCCTCGACCGAAGCAGGCTGGGGATTATCGCAACGCGTCGGATAGGGGGTGCGGTTCGCCGGAACAGGGCAAAACGCCTGATGCGCGAGCTTTTCCGAGGGCGCAGGAGCATGCCGGGATTCGATCTGGTTGCGCTGTTGCGGCCTGAGTTTCCCGACGTCCGATTTGCGGCCCTCGAGTCCGACTATCGTGCCACCCTCCAGCGGCATGAGCGAGTCCGTGGCCGGCAGTGACGCAGCCCGGTCCCCAACCCTGGCCGCACGCCTGCTGCTGGCGGCGATTAGGTCCTATCAAGTGACGTTGTCCCAGATACTTGGCGGGCACTGTCGGTTTGTGCCTTCGTGCTCCGCGTACGCGACCGAGGCGGTTGCGCGGCACGGTGCTCTCCGCGGAGGCTGGCTCGCGGCATGGAGGCTGGCGCGCTGTCAGCCGCTGTGTCGTGGTGGTCTGGACCAGGTTCCGGTGCCGCGCAGTTCGCGCGCCGACGCTCCGTAAATCATCCGTAGGTATATAGAGCCGCGCTCTGGTCAAGGGGCGTACAGCATCAGGTCCACGAATGGAACGAAGAGTCCTGCTTGCCTTCCTCCTGTCCCTGCTGGTGCTTCTCGTGTACCAGAGCCTCGTCGTTCCACCGCCGGCGCCCCCGCCCGACGCCGCAACCGCTGTACCGCCGGCGCCGTCCGCCGCTCCGACGGTCGGGACGGATCCGCAGTCGCCGCGGAACAGTGCGAGCGGTGCGCCGGAACCCGTGATCCCCGCGGAGAGTGCCCCCGGCGCCGGAATCACCCCCGTGATCGCCGACACGGAGCCTCGCGACATCGCCGTCGAGAGCGAACGTCTGCGGGCGGTCTTTCGGAACCGTGGCGCCTCGCCCGTCCGGTGGGAGCTGAAGGAACATCTGGACCAGGAGACGGGTCTGCCCATCGATCTGGTGCCTCGGGCCCTGCCGCCGGGAGAGCTGCCGCCTTTCTCGCTGTTGTTCGAGAACCCGGAGCTGACCCGGCGTGCAGCGGAGGCTCTGTTCCGACCCGGCGCGACAGCCGTCTCTCTCGTTGACGGCCCGGAGACGCTGGCGTTCGAATTCGAGGATTCGTCCGGCTTTCGCATCCACAAGGAGTACGAATTCGAGCCGGCATTCGGGTATGTCGTCCGTTTCCGCGCCAGCGCGTTCCTCGGGAGCACGCGTCTGACTCCGGTGATCGAATGGGGTCCGGCCCTGGGGGGAGTGGAGTCGTCGAGCTCCGGGATGGTCTACCGGGAGGGGCCGCGCGGGGTCATCTTCGGCCGCCTGGTGGGCGTGGAGGGGGTGGAGGACGAGGGCATGACCCGGCCGACCTCGTCGGACGTGGCGGCTCGCCCGTCGTACCGCGGGCAAATAGGGTTTGCAGGCGTCGACAATCACTATTTCGTCGCCGTGGCGCTGACCGGCCGGCAAGAGGCGGAGGTCACGTACCGCTACGTGCCGTTGCCGCCGCGCGAGGTCGACGGCCCGTCGCGGGACCTCATCGCGTTCAGCCTGCGGGCGCCGGGAGACACGATCGACCTGCCGTTCTTCATCGGTCCGAAGGAGTTCGACATCCTGGAACAGGTGGATCCGGCGCTGATCAGATCCATCGACTTCGGCTGGCTGGCATGGCTCGTCGTGCCGTTGCACCGGTCGCTCACCTGGGTCTACGGGTACGTCGGGAACTGGGGCTGGGCGATCATCATCCTCACGATACTGGTCAACATCGTCATCTTCCCGCTGCGCCACAAGAGCGTCGTCTCCATGCGCAAGATGCAGGAAGTGCAGCCGGAGATGAAGGCCATCCAGGAGCGGTACGCACACCTGAAGGCGACCGATCCCGACAAGCAGAAGATGAACCAGGAGATCATGGCGCTCTACCGGGACCGGGGAGTGAATCCGGCGAGCGGGTGCCTGCCGATGCTCCTGACCTTTCCGGTTCTGTTCGCGTTCTTCAGCCTGCTGCGGTCGGCGGTCGAGATCCGCGGTGAACCGTTCGTGGGCTGGATCACCGACCTGTCGGTTGAGGATCCGTTCTACATCACGCCGATCGTGATGGGCGCCTCGATGGTGCTGCAGCAGAAGATGACGCCGACCCAGGCGGATCCGATGCAGCAGAAGATCATGATGATGATGCCCGTCGTGTTCACCTTCATGTTCGTGTGGGCGCCGAGCGGCCTGGTCCTGTACTGGCTTACCAGCAATGTCATCGGTATTCTGCAGACCGTGGTCACGAATCGCGTGATTGGCCCGCCGAAGACGCGCACCGTGCGGCCGCCCGCCGAACGTCGCGTGAAGAAGGTCAGCCCGCCCGGCGGACCGGGACAGGACGATCCTCCCGTCGTGCACAAGCGGGCGAAGAAGCGCGGGGGCGCGGGAAGGAGGGCGAAGGCATAGTGAGCGATGTGCTTGACGAGCGGATGGGGAAGTTCGTGAAGGACATCGGACAGGCCCTGGGCCTGACGCTCGACGTCGAGGTGGAGCGGATCGAGGACGGCACGCGGCTACGCCTGGCCGGCGACGGCTCCGAGGTCCTCCTGCAGCGCAAGGCGGCCGGGCTGGATGCGCTGCAGCACATCGTCAACGCGGCCTTCCGCCGGGAGCACACCGACGGACACATCGTGGTCGATTGCCTCGACTATCGCAACGGCAAGGACAGCGAACTCCGCGAGTCGGCGAGGATCCTCGCCGAACGGGCTCGCGACACCGGCGAGCCCCAGGAGATCGGACCGCTCAATCCTTACGCGCGGCGGATCGTCCACATGGCGGTCGCCGACATCGCGGGTGTGTCGTCGGAGAGCATCGGAGAAGCTTTCATGAAGACGGTTCTCATCGCACCCGGCGACTGAGAGCCCTGTTCGCACCCGGCGCCACCGGGCTCTGCGGCCACGCCGGCAGATACCTGCCCGGCGGGGACCGGGGGACGAAGCCGGATGTTTGCCACCGACGACACGATCGTCGCCATTGTGACGCCCCCGGGTCCGGGTGGCATCGGCGTCGTCCGTGTGAGCGGAGTCCGGGCCCCGGACGTCGCCGCCGCAATTCTCGCCGGGCCGTTGCGCCTGGAGCCACGGCGGGCCACGCTGACCGACGCGCTCGATCCCGTCGATCACCGACCCATGGACCGCGTGCTGGCCACGTACTTCCCCGGCCCACGGTCGTACACGGGAGAGGATGTCGTGGAAATCAGCGGGCACGGCAGCCCGGTGATCCTGCGGCAGATCGTCCGCGCAGCGACTGTCGCGGGCGCCAGACTGGCGGAACCGGGCGAATTCACCTTCAGGGCATTCCTGCGCGGACGCATGGACCTGGTTCAGGCCGAAGCAATCCATGACCTGGTCACCGCCGTGACGCCGCGGCAGGCGCGGGTCGCCTTCGATCAACTCGAGGGTACCGCCACCGCAGCAATCGGCGTCATCGACCGGGCGTTGTTCGACCTGGTGGCGCGGCTCGAGGCGTCCCTGGATTTTCCCGAGGAGGGATACCACTTCGTCGACACGAAAGCGGCAGGGGTGGAGGCTGCGAGACTGGCGGACGAGGTGCGACGTCTGATTGCGACATCACGGCAGGGCCGCCTGATTCGTGAGGGTTGCCAGGTGGCCGTCGCCGGCAGGCCCAACGTGGGCAAGTCGAGTTTCTTCAACAAGATGTGCGGTGTCCAGCGAACGATAGTGGCCGACACGGCCGGGACGACGAGGGATCTGGTGACCGAGACGATCGACCTGGACGGCATTCCGGTGACGCTCGTCGATACGGCGGGCATGCGGGTGACCGACGACACCGTGGAGGTCGAAGGAGTGCGTCGAGCGCGTGGAGCGGTCGATACGTCCGCGGCGGTCGTCGTCGTTCTCGATCGATCGCGGCCACTGGACGAGGATGATCGCACGCTGCTCGGGGTGACGGCGGCGCGTCCCCGGCTCGTGGTCGTCAACAAGCGGGACCTGCCGGCGGCGTGGTGTCCGACCGAGCATCCGGAGACCGCCGGCAGCCGTCACGTGATCGAGACATGCCTGATCGACGGGAGCCCGGTCGCGGCAGTTCGAGACGCACTGCTGGGTGTCCTCGAAGGCGGTGCGTCGTCCCGGGACACGCCGGCCATCTCGAACATCCGTCACGTTGGTCTACTCGGCACTGCGGAGGCGGCGCTCGGGCGGGCTTCGGCGGCGGCCGCCGCCGGTTTTTCGGAAGAGCTGGTGCTTGTGGACCTGGAGGAGGCCCGGCGTGCGTTCGAGGAGATCTCGGGCCGGCGGACGCCGGACGCGGTCCTCGAACGGATCTTCGAGCAGTTCTGCATCGGGAAGTGACCGGGACGCAGCCGGCGGAGATGCCGAGCTCGGCGTCGCGTCGCCCCCCGGGATCTTGAGCAGTTCTGCATCGGGAAAGTGAGTGGGGCTTCACGTGGGCGAGGATCGATTCGATGTCATCGTGATCGGGGCGGGCCATGCCGGGGTGGAAGCGGCCCGCGCCGCGGCCCGGATGGGACGGCGGGTCGGGCTCTGCACCATCTCCGATGCGACGGTGGCGCACATGCCGTGCAACCCGGCGATCGGTGGCACTGCGAAGGGGCACCTGGTTCGCGAGATCGACGCGCTCGGTGGGCTGATGGGCGAAGCGATCGACGCCACCGGCATTCAGTTCAAACTGCTGAATCGCAGCCGAGGCCCGGCGGTGCGATCGCCGCGGGGACAGGCCGACAAACGCCGCTACGCGGAGTGGGTGTCGAACGCGCTGCGCAGGGAAGAGCGAATCACCTGGGTCTTCGGCCGTGTCGCCCGGGTGACGGTGCAGGGTGACCGTATCACGGGCGTGGAGATGGAGACGACGAGCGGGTCTCCCGGCGGCGAGCGACTGCTTGCGAAAGCCGTCGTGGTCACGACCGGCACATTTCTGAACGGTCTCGTGCACGTCGGTCGGAAGCGCACGCCGGCCGGGAGGGCCGGGGAGCCGCCGTCGCGTCACCTGGCGGAGTCGCTCAAGGTGCTGGCCCTGCCATGGGGGCGCCTGAAGACGGGGACGCCGCCGAGGCTCGACCGGAAGAGCATCGACTTCAGCCGGTTCGACGAGGCACACGGGGATGCGGCGCCGGTGCCGTTCTCGTTCATGACGGACAGGATCGACAGACCGCAGATCGTCTGCCATCAGATGCATACGACCGGGCTCGTGCACGACATCGTGCGGGCGAACATCGATCGGTCACCGCTCTACAACGGCCAGATTGAGGGCATCGGTCCGCGCTACTGCCCCTCCCTCGAGGACAAGGTCATGCGATTTCCGCATCACGAGCGGCACCATGTCTTCCTGGAGCCGGAGGGCCTCGACGTCGACGAGATTTACGTCAACGGCTATTCGATGAGCCTGCCGGCCGAAGTGCAGGAGACGCTGGTGCATGCCCTTCCAGGGCTGGAGAGCGCGGTCATGTTGCGGCCGGGCTACGCGGTGGAGTACGACTTCGTGCAGCCGACGGCCCTGATGCGCACCTACGAGGCGAAGGGCGTGGCGGGGCTCTTTCTCGCAGGGCAGGTCAACGGAACATCCGGGTACGAAGAGGCGGCCGGCCAGGGGATCATCGCCGGGATCAACGCGGCGCGCGCCGTCGCGGGCGAGGAGCCGTTCGTGCTGGGCCGCGACGAGGCCTATCTGGGTATTCTCGCCGATGACCTGACGACGCGCGGTTGTCTGGAGCCCTACCGGATGTTCACATCCCGGGCGGAGTATCGGCTGCTGCTGCGGATTGACAACGCGGACCTTCGGCTGACGGAACAGGGGCGGAAGGTCGGTTTGGTGGACGATCTCCGGTGGACGCGTTTCGAACAGCGGCGGGACAGGTTCGAGGCGAATGTGCGTCGCGTTTCAGCGACGACGGTGACGCTTGCGGACGGAACGCGCACGCGAGCGTCGTTGGGTCTGCGGCGTCCGGATACGAGACTCGACGAACTGGCGGAGAAAAACGCGTTGGAATTGGACGTGGCTCCTGGCGAGGAACAAGTGGACCTGTGGAGTCTCGAGACACACTTCAAGTATGCCGGCTATCTGGAGCGGCAGCGGGCGACGATCGAGCGTACGCGTCGGATGGAGGATGTTCGCATTCCGGTCGGCTTCTCGTACCGGGGCCTGCCGGGCCTGTCCCTCGAGATGACGGAGCGGCTGACCGAGATTCGGCCCGAGACGCTGGGCCAGGCGCTGCGCATTCCGGGCGTAACGCCGGCCGCCGTCGCGTTGATTGGCGCCAAGTTGAGTGCATAGCACGCAGTTCGAAGAGGACCTGGCGGGGCGTCTGGAGAAGCTGACCCGGCGTGAGGGGGTGGAGCTGGAGCGGGAGGTCCGCACCCGGCTTGCGGGGTACGTTGCTCTGCTGTTCCGCTGGAACGAGCGCATGAATCTGACGGCGCTCGACGCGGGTGACCGAGGCCTGGAACGGCTGATAGTGGAGCCGCTGATTGCCGCTCGCTGCATACCCGCGGCAGCGAGGACGATGGTCGATATCGGTTCCGGTGGCGGGTCGCCGGCCATTCCGGTGAAGATCGCCCGCCCGGAACTGTTCTTGCGGATGGTCGAGAGCAGGACGCGCAGAGCGGCGTTTCTGCGGGAGACGGTGCGGCGCCTGAAGCTGGCCGGGACCAGGGTCGAGAACTGTCGCTTCGGAGCGTTGGCTGATCGACCGGACATGTGGGAGGCGCACGACGTTCTCTCGGTGCGGGGCGTTCGGGTGGACGGAAGCGGCGCGGGGAAGCTTCAGGAGATGGTGAAGCCGCACGGGGTATTGCTGGTCTTCTGTTCCGAAGGGCAGGGAAGCGTGAGCAGGAACATGCGGGCGCCGCTGAGGGTCGAAGGGGAAGTGGCGTTGCCGGGAGCTTCAGGAAGCCGTTTGGTGGTGATCCGCAAGGCCTGCGTCGCGTAGGGGTTGGTTTGGCGCGCTTGGAAGACGAAGCCGCAACGCAGAGAGCGGGGGTATACGGAGTGCGATGTTTCACGTGGAACAGTCGCCAGCGAACGCCCGTAGATCCGTCCTGGGTTTCGCCATCCGTCGGCTTCTTTCCTGGTGTGTCGTTCTGTCGGACGGACGCACGGGACGATGCGCGAGGGCCGCTCCGCACTCCAGCCACAACGGCGGTCGAATTTCCACCACGTTCGGGAGCCCCGGCGAGCAGCTCCCGGCCAACAGCCGGATGACCTTCGGGGTAGAATTCCGGCGAAATGGGAGGTGTGCTGAAGGAGGGCCGGGACCGTCTGATCGTGGCGCTCGACGTGCGCACCCACGACGAGGCCGCGCGACTGGTCGACACGTTGGACAACGTATCGCTCTTCAAGATTGGCCTTCGGCTGTTCCTGGCGGGTGACTTGTACGGGCTTCTGGCGAGACTTCGGGAACGGCGGTGCGCCGTATTCGTCGACCTCAAGATGGCGGGGGACATCAGCAATACCATCATCGACTTCGTCGACCATGCTGCCGATCTCGGGATCAGGTTCATCACGCTCGCAGAAAGTCGAGATGACGTGTTTACGCGACACAGTCTTGCCGCCGGCCGGTCGGCTCGAAAAGGGAAACCGTTTCCTCAGTTTCTGATGGTACCGCTGTTGTCGAGCCTGAGTCCGGCGAACTTCGGCCGGCCCGAGATGAGTGCAGAGGATTACATCGTGGAGCGCGGGCGCGAGATGCTGGCTGCCGGTTGCGACGGACTGATCGTGTCCGGCGCGGCCATCAAGGCCTGTCGGTCGGCTTTCGGGCCCGGTGTGGCGCTTGTGAGTCCGGGAATCCGGCCGGAGTGGAGGCAGGCCGACGATCACGTCCGGCTTGCCACACCCGCCGAAGCAATCCGGCTCGGAGCGGATTACCTGGTGGTCGGCCGACCGATCCGCACCGCAGCAGAGCCTCGCGAAGCGGCACAGCGGATCATCGACGAGGTCGACGAGGCGTTGAACGGCCTGAATGCGCCCGCAGGGCGAATCAGGGAGTAACTCGTTTCACCATCGCGGCATGCGTTTGGCCGTCGCCGCACGCCGGGCTTCGCCATCGCGGCATGCCGGCCCTTCCTTTCTGACATCTCGACGAACGAGCGAACCGCGGGTCGAGCGGAGCCGGGCGAGCCTGTTCCACGTGGAACAGTTTGACGGTTGAGGAACGGAGGCGTACCATCGCGGCATGTCGCCGCGCGCGGCCGGTCCGCCGGTCGTGGGCGTTTTGACCTAAAGGGATCTGCGTGAGATCTCGCATATTCGCCATCGCGAACCAGAAGGGCGGGGTCGGCAAGACCACGACGGCGATCAACCTAGCGGCGTCGTTGGCGCTGGGGGATCAGGCGGTGCTCGTCGTGGACATGGACCCCCAGGGGAATCTGACGAGCGGCGTAGGCCAGAAGGGGAACTACGCCCCTGCCGGCACCATCTACGAGGCCCTGACGGCGAAATCTACGCCGTCGATCGACGACTATATCGTTTCCACCTGCGTCTCCGGGCTCTCGCTGGTTCCTGCCGACCGCAACCTGACGGGCGCCGAAATCGAGCTCGTCGCCGTTGAACGCCGCGAGCAGAAGCTGCGCCTGCTCCTGGACCAGGTGCGGGGTCGCTTCGACTACATTCTGATCGACACGCCGCCGTCGCTGGGGCTGCTCACTCTCAACACGCTGGTTGCCGCCGACGGCGTGATCATTCCGGTCGTGTGCGAGTACTTCGCGCTCGAGGGCTTGGCCGCCCTGACCGCGACGTTGAAGCAGGTCAGGGAAATCTTCAACAGTGGTCTCGAAATCGCCGGGGTCGTCCTCACGATGACCGATCTGCGCACCAATCTGGGCAAGGAGGTCGCGGCGGAAGTGCAAAGTGTTTTCGGCAACAAGGTCTTCGAGACCGCGATTCCCCGCAACGTCCGGCTGGGTGAGGCGCCGGGTCACGGACTGCCGGTGATCCTGTACGACGTGCGCTCGAAGGGCGCCGAGGCGTACCTCACACTGGCCCGCGAGTTCCTGACATGCACCCGGCCCACCCCCGCACCGGCAGGAGGTGCGCTCCGTGGCTGAGAAACGCAAGGCCCTCGGGCGCGGATTGCGCGCGCTCATTCCCGATGCCCCGCTCTCCGGAGCGCAGCCGGCCGCGCCGGCGGCAGCAGACGGCGCGCCCCGGGATGTGGATCTCGACCTGTTGCAGCCCAATCCAGATCAGCCGCGACAGGTGCTGGAGGACGCGAAGCTCGACGAGCTGGCCCGGTCGATCCGGACGCACGGTGTGATTCAACCGATAGTGGTGACGACACGCGACGGCGAGCCGGGGTTCGAGATCGTCGCCGGTGAGCGCCGTTGGCGAGCGGCGCAACGGGCCGGCCTGCTGCAGGTGCCTGTCGTCGTCCGCAAGATGCCGCGCACCAGGCGCCTGGAAGTGGCGCTGATTGAGAACATCCAACGCGAGAACCTGAACCCGATCGAGGAGGCGGCGGCCTACCGCCAGCTCGCCGACGAGTTCGGCATGACCCAGCAGCAGATCGCCGAGGCCGTGGGCAAGGACAGGGCCACGGTCGCCAACTACCAGCGCCTGCTGGGACTCCCGGCCGACGTGCAGGCCAACGTCGCTGCCGGTCACCTCACCATGGGACACGCGCGCGCCCTGGCTGGTCTGAGTGACACAGAAGCGCAGCTCTCCATTGCGCGCAGAATCCGCGAGGGCGACCTTTCGGTACGCGCGGCGGAGGAGCTCGTCAAGCGGAGCACGACTCCGAAGTCCGCGCAGGAGTCCGAGAAAGCGCCTACCGACGTCCACATGCGCGCCGCGGAAGAGCGTCTTCGCCTCTCGCTCGGCACGCGTGTCCGGATCGTCCAGCGCGGCAAACGGGGGCGAATCGAGATCAGCTTCACGTCCGAGGACGAGCTGCAGCGCCTGTACGATCAACTCGTCAGCGATTGAGTACGCCCTGTTCAGGTGCACTTCCCGTTGGCCAAAACCGCCCCGGCCACGCTCATCTCTACTGCGTTTGTAAAGCAGTAAAGCACCTGCGGCTTGCCCGCCGCGAGGCCAAAATGTTATAAACAGCCGTTTGGCCCGGCGCTGGTTGGAACCCACCTTCGTTCCAAACGGATCAGGAACTTACTGGCTGGAGCAATGACGGAACAGGCGGCGGCAACGCGATACGCGCGGGCGCTCTTCGAGGTCAGCCTCGATCTCGGCGATCCGAAGCAGACCGAACGGGAGATCGCGGCGTTTCAGGAACTCGTGGACGGCCACGAGACGCTCGGGCGCGTCGTGCTCAACCGGGCGATTTCCCCCGCCGTGAAGAAGGCGATCGTCGAAGCGATCCTCGAGAGGACGCCGACGACTTCGAACGTGGTCAGGCGGTTGCTCGTGATGCTCGCCGAGCGCGGGCGGCTCCACCTGCTGCCGACGCTGCTGGCGGTGTATCGGGATCGCCTGATGGAACACCTCGGCGTCGTGCGGGCTCGTGTTGCGACCGCCGAGGCGCTGGACAGGAAGCGCGTAGCGTCCATCAACCAGAAGCTCGATGCAGCGACCGGTCAGCAGGTGACGATCGAGACCACGGTCGACGAGAGCCTCATGGGCGGAATGGTGACCCGGATCGGCGGCACGGTCTTCGACGGCAGCCTCGCACATCATCTCGACCGTCTCAAGCAGCGCTTCATGACGGCGTGACGGCATCACAGGACCGATGGCAATAAAAGCAGACGAGATCTCCAGAATCATCAAGGAACAGCTCGGGGACTATTCACTCGACGTCGATGTGGCCGAGGTCGGCACGGTGGTGTCGGTCGGTGACGGCATCGCCCGGCTGCACGGGATCGATCGCGCGATGGCCACCGAGATGCTCGAGTTTCCGCATGGGATCTTCGGCATCGCCCTGAACCTCGAGGAGGACGGCGTAGGCGCGGTGCTGCTCGGTGAATCGACCGAGATCAGGGAAGGCGACACGGTCAAGCGGACCGGGCGCGTCATGTCCGTGCCGGTCGGCGACGCGATGCTCGGTCGCGTGGTCAACGCGCTCGGGCAGCCGCTCGACGGCAAGGGGCCGATCTCCGCCGATCGGCAGTCGCCGGTGGAGCGCATCGCGCCGGGCGTCGTCGACCGCCAGCCGGTGAAGGAACCCCTTCAGACCGGGCTCAAGGCGATAGACGCCATGATTCCAATCGGCCGCGGGCAGCGCGAGCTGATCATCGGCGACCGGCAAACCGGCAAGACGGCGGTCGCGGTCGACACGATCATCAACCAGAAGGGGCTCGACGTCGTTTGCATCTACAATGCAATCGGGCAGAAGCAGTCGACCATCGCGCAAGTCGTCAAGACGCTCGAGGACGAGGGCGCGATGGAGTACACGATCGTGGTCGCGGCCGCCGCGTCGGACCCGGCCCCGCTGCTCTACATCAGTCCCTATTCCGCGTGCGCACTCGGCGAGTTCTTCCGCGACACCGGGCGCCACGCGCTGTGCATCTACGACGACCTGTCGAAACACGCCCAGGCGTACCGCGAAATCTCGCTGCTGCTGCGGCGGCCGCCGGGTCGGGAGGCGTTCCCGGGCGACGTTTTCTACCTGCATTCGCGCCTGCTGGAGCGGGCCGCGAAGCTGAACGCCGACAACGGCGGCGGCTCGCTCACCGCGCTGCCCATCATCGAGACGCAGGCCGGGGACCTGTCGGCCTACATCCCCACCAACGTCATCTCGATCACCGACGGGCAGATCTTCCTCGAGTCGGACCTCTTCCACCAGGGGATCCGGCCGGCGATCAACGTAGGCAACTCGGTGTCGCGCGTCGGCGGTTCGGCCCAGATCAAGGCGATGCGCCAGGTTGCCGGTACGCTGCGTCTGGACCTCGCGCAGTTCCGCGAACTACAGGCGTTCGCGCAATTCGGCAGCGATCTCGACAAGGCAACCCAGCAGCAGCTCAACCGCGGCCGCCGGCTGGTGGAAGTGCTGAAGCAGCCGCAGTACGCACCGCTGCCGGTGGAACGCCAGGTGCTCGTCATCTTCGCCGGAACCCGCGGCTTCCTTGACAACGTGGTCGAGAGCGACGTCGCGGCGTTCGAGTCGGAGCTGTACCGGTTCATGGAAACGCGGCACGTGGATCTGGTCACCCGCCTCTCGGCCGAGAAAGCCATGAGCAAGGAGCTGGAGGCTGTCGTCGAGGCCACGGTCCGGGAATTCACCGAACAGTTCGTAGCGGCGCGCCAGGGCGCGGCCGCGTAGCGCAGGGAAGCGATGCCGTCACTCATCGACCTGCGGCGCCGCATCCGCGCCGTCAAGTCCACCGAGCAGATCACGAAGGCGATGAAGACCGTCGCCGCGTCGAAGCTGCGCCGGGCCCAGGATCGCATCGTCGGCGCCCGTCCGTTCGCCAGGCTGATGCAGCGGGTGCTGAGCGACCTCGCGACACGAACGGGAACCGCCGCTGCGCATCCGCTGCTGGCGCCGCCGGTGGCGCCGGACAAGCCGATCCTGCTGTTCGTCGTGACCGCCGACAAGGGATTGTGCGGAAGCTTCAACTCCAACCTCATTCGCGAGGCGACCAGTTTCGCCGTCGGCGCGGGGCGGGAGGTCGCGATGGGGCTGGTCGGACGCAAGGGGCGCGACTTCTTCGTGCGGCGCGGCGTCGACATCCGGTTCGAGATGGTGAACCTGTTCAACGATCTGCGGTACAGCCATGCGGAGGCGATGGCCGAGACCGCGATCGAGCAGTACGCCACCGGCGCCGCGGCAGGCGTATCGGTTCTCTACAACGAGTTCAAGAGCGTGCTGCAGCAGCAGGTAGTGGTCGACCAGGTATTGCCGATCCCTGCGCTCGACGCGGCGGACGAGGAAGCGGACGATGTGCCGGCGGACTACGTCTTCGAGCCGTCGCCCGAGCGGATTTTCTCGGACCTGCTGCCGCATCACGTGGAGACGCAGTTCTTCCGGGCCCTGCTCGAGTCGGCCGCGGCGGAGCACGCGGCCCGGATGACCGCGATGGATGCTGCGACCCGCAACGCGGGCGAGATGATCGACGGGCTGACCTTGCACATGAACAAGGTGCGGCAGGCGGCGATCACCCGGGAGCTGATCGAGGTCGTATCGGGCGCCGAGGCGCTCTAGGAGTCCGCGCCGCCGGGCAGGCTCCCGGAGCAGGAGAGGATGGACCGAAACGCCGAGCCCGCGAGGCGTTTCGGGGCGCTGGTGGTTCGTGCGTGACGGCAACTGGGCGTCGCGCGCCGGGCGCGCGGTTGCTCGCCGGCGCCGCGATGCGGATGAACGGCCGGGAACGAAACCTGGCCCCAGGTCCAGCGGCAGGGCGACGGGAATCGCCGCCGGGGCTGGACGAACGGAGATCGGGGGAGAGCCGGACGATGGCGTCAGGAAACAAGGTGGGGCGGGTCGTGCAGGTGATCGGCCCGGTGGTCGATGTCGAGTTCGAGGGCGGATACCTTCCGCCAATCTACAACGCCCTGCAGATCCGATCGAGGAACGAGGGCGCGGAGGAGATCGACGTGATCGCCGAGGTGGAACAGCACCTCGGCGAAGGGCGCGTCCGGGCCGTCGCCATGAAGCCGACGGACGGCATGCAGCGCGGCATGCAGGTCGTCGACACCGAGGCGCCGATCTCGATGCCGGTCGGACCGCAGACCCTCGGCCGGGTGCTGAACGTGCTCGGCGAGCCGGTCGACTTTCCCGACCAGCCGGTGGAGGCCGACGAGCGCTGGCCGATCCATCGCGCCGCACCCAGCCTGGAGGATCAGTCCACCGAGCTCAAGATGTTCGAGACCGGGATCAAGGTCATCGACCTGCTCGAGCCCTACCTGCAGGGCGGCAAGATCGGACTGTTCGGCGGGGCCGGCGTCGGCAAGACGGTCATCATCCAGGAGCTCATCCACAACATTGCTCTCAAGCACGGCGGCGTGTCGGTGTTCGGCGGGGTCGGCGAGCGGACGCGCGAGGGCAACGACCTCTGGCTCGAGTTCCAGGAAAGCGGCGTCGTCACCCTGAACGACCCGGAGAAGTCGCGCGCGGCCCTGATTTACGGTCAGATGACCGAACCCCCCGGGGCGCGGCTGCGGGTCGGCCTGAGCGCGCTGACGGTGGCGGAGTACTTCCGCGACGCCGAGGGCAAGGACGTCCTGCTGTTCATCGACAACATTTTCCGCTTCACGCAGGCGGGCTCGGAGGTGTCGGCGCTGCTCGGCCGGATGCCGTCGGCGGTCGGTTACCAGCCGACGCTGCTGACGGAGATGGGCGCGCTGCAGGAGCGCATCACATCGACCCGGAAGGGTTCGATCACGTCGGTGCAGGCCATCTACGTGCCTGCCGACGACTACACCGACCCGGCGCCGGCGACGACGTTCGCCCATCTCGACGCCACGACGAACCTGTCGCGGCGCATCGTCGAGCTCGGCATCTACCCGGCGGTGGATCCGCTGGCGTCGACCTCGCGCATCCTGGACCCGCGCGTCATCGGCGAGGAGCACTACAACGTCGCGCGCGCCGTCAAGCAGGTGCTGCAGCGCTACAAGGACCTGCAGGACATCATCGCGATTCTCGGAATCGACGAGCTGTCGGAAGACGACAAGCTCGCCGTCTCGCGCGCCCGCAAGATCGAGAAGTTCCTGTCGCAGCCGTTCTTCGTCGCCCAGCAGTTCACCGGCAAGGAGGGCAAGTACGTGCCGATTGCCGACACGGTCCGCGGTTTCAAGGAGATCGTCGAAGGCAGGCACGACGACCTGCCGGAGCAGGCGTTCTACATGGTCGGCACGATCGAGGAAGCGGTCGCCAACGCCGAGAAGCAGTCGAAGGCCGCGTAGGCCGCCCGGAGTCCGCATCCGATGCCGCTGCCGTCGCACCTGACCATCGAGATAGTGACCCCGGATCGGGCGATCGTCCACGAGACGGTCGACGATGCCTGCCTTCCGGGGGCCGAGGGATACCTGGGCGTGCTGCCGGGGCACACCCCGCTGCTGGTGACGCTGCAGGTGGGCGAGATCTGGTTCAGGCGGGGTACGGAGAAGACCTATCTCCATGCCGCATTCGGCTTCGCGGAGATCCTGCCCGACCGGATTCGGATCCTCGCGCGAACCGCGGAGCGGGCCGACGAGATCGATGTCAAACGCGCCGAGGCGGCCGCGACCCGTGCCCGGGACCGGCTGGCGTCGGGATCGGCGGCGGCCGTCGACTTCGAGCGGGCGCGCATCGCACTGCTCAAGTCGTTGTCGCGCCTGCAGGTGGCCCGGCGCATCGGCATGCGGTCCGCGGGAAAGCGGTGATGCGCGGGAATTGATGCTCGCGGGTGCGCCGCCGGGCGGTGCACGTGGCCGGCGTCCGGTGTTCCAGATGCGACTGATCTGTGCCGCCCGGACGGATCCGGGCCGTCGCCGCGAGAACAACGAGGACAACTTCTGCATACGGGAGGAGCTCGGCCTTTTCCTGGTGGCCGACGGGATGGGAGGCCACGTCGGGGGCGAGATCGCATCCCGGCTGGTGGTCGAAGAGGTCGAGCGGTCCCTCGCCGCCGACGTCGCCCAGGGCTCGGTTGCCGGGCCGGGCGACCGTCTGCGTTCGGCGTTCATCGAGGCGAACCGCAAGCTGGCGGACCGGATCGAGGCGGACGCCTCGCTGCAGGGCATGGCGACGACTGCGGTCGCGCTGCTCGCCGCCGACGCGTCGTTCGCGATAGCGCACGTCGGCGACAGCCGCGCCTACCGCTATCATTCGAATCGCTTGGCCCGCCTGACGGAGGACCATTCCTGGGTCGAGGAGCAGATCCGGGCCGGCCTGCTGACCCCGGACGCTGCCTGCCGGCATCCCTGGCGGCACGTCGTTACGCGCGCGATCGCCGGCGCCACGGACATCGGCGCCGAGGTTGCGGAGCTCTCGCTCGAAGCGGGCGACAGGGTGCTGCTGTGTTCCGACGGATTGACGTCGGTCGTTTCCGACGACAGCATCGCCGTGGTGCTGCAGGAAGACCGCCCGCCTGCCGACGTGTGTCGCGAGCTGGTGAATCGGGCCAACACCGCGGGGGGACCGGACAACGTGACCGTCATCCTGGTCGATGTCCATGCTGGTTAATCTGCGGCGGCTGTTCGGCTACCGGGTCCTGATCCAGACGCTGGTCCTGCGCGAGCTCAAGGCGCGCTATCGGGGATCGGTGCTCGGCTTCTTCTGGTCGTTCGCCAACCCGCTGCTGCTCCTGCTGGTCTACACCTTCGTCTTCTCTGTCGTGCTCCCGTCCCGCTTCGACGGCGTCGACGACAACTACGCGCTCTTCCTTTTCTGCGGACTGCTGCCGTGGACGTGGTTTTCCTCCGCGCTGACCGAATCGTCCAACTCCCTGCTTGCCAACGGCAACCTGATCAAGAAGGTGCTCTTCCCGGCCGAAGTGCTGCCGGTGGTCGCCGTTGTCGCCAACATGGTCCATTTCCTCCTCGCGTTGCCGATCCTGGTCGTGGCGCTCGTGCTGTTCGTCGCCGTGCCGCCGGGCATCACGGAGCTGCTGTGGTTTCCTGCCGTGGTCGCCGTGCAGTTCCTGGTCACCCTCGGGTTGGGGCTGATACTCGCGGCCCTCACGGTCCATTTCCGGGACATCAAGGACCTGCTGGCGAACGTGCTGACGCTCTGGTTCTTCGCGACGCCGATTCTCTACCCATGGACCATGGTGGCCGCCCGGGGGCCGTCGGTCGCCGGTCTGCCGCCTGCGGGCAAGGTGCTGATGGACCTCAATCCGTTCGCGCATATCGCGATTTCGTACCAGGAGATCCTCTTCTTCGACGGGCCGTTCGGGCACTGGAAGTGGCTGTTGGCGCTGGCTGCGGCCGGCCTGGTCCTGTTCCTGGCGGGTTACGCGATCTTCGATCGGTTGCGGGACTCGTTTGCGGAGGAAGTGTGACGGCTCCCGCAATCGAGCTGTGCGACGTCACGAAGCTGTATCGGCGATACGCGTACCGCCGCCAGTTCTCCACGCTCAAGAGCGCACTGCTCAAGGGAAGTCTGGCCGGCGAGCTCGAGCCGAACGAGGTGCTGCGGGCCGTCGACGATGTATCACTGGCGGTGGCGCCGGGCCGGACGATCGGCGTCATCGGGCGGAACGGCTCGGGCAAGAGCACGCTGCTCAAGCTGGTGGCGGGAATCACCAAGCCGACCACGGGCACGGTCGCGGTGCGGGGGCGGATCTCGGCCCTGATCGAGCTCGGCGCCGGATTCCATCCCGAGATCTCGGGGCGCGAGAACATCTTCATCAACGGGGTGATGCTCGGGTTGACGAAGCGGGAGATAGCGAACCGGTTCGACGAGATCGTGGAGTTCGCCGGGTTGCAGGACTTCATTGATGCGCCGGTCAAGACGTACTCATCGGGGATGTACATGCGGCTGGGGTTCGCCGTCGCCGTCCACGTGGACCCCGATGTCCTGCTCGTCGACGAGGTGCTCGCCGTCGGCGACGAAGGGTTCAGCCTGAAATGCCTCGACAAGTTCGCGGATTTCAAGCGTCGGGGCAAGACCATCCTGCTCGTCACGCACGGCCTGGGACTCGTCGAGCGGTACTGCGACGAAGCGGTCTGGGTGGACGCGGGGCGCATCCGCCGCCACGGGGATCCGCGCCTGGTGGTGCATACCTACACCACCGACGTCGCCAGGAGCGAAGAGCGCGCTCTGGCTTCGACCGATCGCAGGGCGCAGGCGGCGGTGGGCGCCGCCGGCGATGCGCCTCCGGCGGCGGTCGAGCCTCCGGCTGTCACCGACGAGGCCCCGGCAGACATGTTCCGGGCAGCGCAGGGCCGTTGGGGAGTGGGGCCGGTGCGCATCGACCGCGTGACGCTCGAACGCGACGGCGCCGAAGCGCATGTCTTTCAGAGCGGTGACGGGCTCACGATCCGGCTCGCGGTGCGGACGCCCGAGCCGGTGCGCGATTTCGTCTTCGGAATCAGCATCTTCAATGCCGAAGGGGTGTGCTGCTACGGCACGAACACGGATATCGAGGAGTTCGAGCCGGAGGTGTTGGGGGGCGCCGGCGAAGTGACGTTCGTCATCGACAGCCTCGATCTGGTGGAGGGCACGTACAAGCTCGACGTCGCGGCCCACACGCGACACGGGCTCCAGTATGACTATCATCGGCTGCTCTACACCTTCCGTGTGAAATCACGCACCAAGGACGCCGGGATCTATCGCCCCCGCCATCGCTGGTCGTTCAGTTCGGCCGTTCGAATCACGCCGCCGCCGGAGGTGAGCGGGTAAAATGACAGGTTCGGCATCCAGCCGCCACTATTGACCCTCGTGCCGTCAACTACCGCGTCGCTGACGCTTCGCGCCCTGCTTCACGAGGCGGCCGCCTGCGCCGGCTTCGGGCATGGTCCATCCCTCGCCCCCGAGTCGGTTGGTGGTCTGACGCCGCCGGCGCAGGCATTGGCCGCGGCCGTCCACGCTGGTCGGGGGCCGGTGGTGCTCGTGGTTCCCGGTGATGCGGGTGTCGACGCCATGACGGCCGACGCGCGGTTCTTCCTGGCCGGGCTCGAGGGACTCGCCCGGAGTGACGTCGAGCGCGGCGTGCTGCCCTTTTCCTCCCCGGAGGTGGACCCGTACCGCGGCATGACGCCGCACCTGGACGTGGCTTCGTCCCGCGCGCGCGCCCTGGCGGCGCTCGCGCTCGGGCAGGCGCGAATCGTCGTCGCCTCGGCGCTGTCGCTCCTGCCGCGCCTCAGTCCTCCCGACCGGCTCCTGCTTGCGGCCGTCGATCTTCGGCGCGGCGGATCCTCTTCTCCCACGGATCTGGCCGACCGGCTGGTGGACGCCGGATTCAGCCGCGCCGACCCCGTCGAGGCGCACGGCGAGTTCTGTGGGCGTGGCGGGCTCGTGGACATGTTTCCGGCGGGTGCGACATTCCCGATCCGGGTCGAGTTCGTCGGCGACAGGATCGAGTCGCTCCGGCGCTTCGATCCCGCGACGCAACGGTCGGTGGCGACGCTCGATCAGGTATCGATTTCGCCGCTGACGGATCAGCTCCACTACCTGGCCGGGAACACGGATCCGGCTCGGGACGAGCCGTCGCTGGACCGCACGGCGACTTTCGATGACTACGTCCGCCGCGCCGGGGCGCGCTTCATCGTCAGCCAGCCGCTCGAGACGGCCGATCGGTTGCGCCGGGGCGTCGAGCAGGTGCGATCGAGTTACGCGGACGCCGCTGCCCGCAACGACCCGGCGCCGCCGCCTGACATGCTCCAGGTGGACGACGAGGAAGCGGCCGCATGGCTGGCCGGCGCCACGACACTCGACACGCTGACGATCGACGACGGGCCCGGAAACGGCGCGACGAGCGCCGGCCACCGGCACGTATCGTGTCAACCGGCGATGGAATTCCGCGGCCGCCTGAGGGACTGGGTGGCCAACGTGGAGCAGAGCCGTGACCGGCGGGACGTGCAGGTGTTCGTTGCCGAGACCGCCGGCCGCACCGAACGCATCGTCGAACTGCTGGCCGAGCACGGACTGGTCGGAGTGCCGCTCGAGGGAGCCGAGGACACTGCCTCCGCGACGGTGCTGGTGGCGACCGGCATCCTCTCCCGCGGATTCCGACTGCCCGCCGCGCGACTGCAGATATACGCCGAGACCGATCTCTTCGAGGCCGAGCATGTCGTCCGCCATCAGCGGCGGTCGGTGGCGAAGTCCTTCCTGTCCGATTTCCGTGATCTGAAGGTGGGCGATCACGTCGTTCACGTCGACCACGGGGTCGGCGAGTTCGTCGGCCTGCGACAGCTCACCGTTCCGGAGACGCGGGGTCGGCACGAGTTCGTGGAGCTCCGATACTCACGCGGCGACAAGCTGCTCGTGCCGGTCGAGCAGCTCGAGCTGCTGCAGAAGTACACGGGTGCGGCGCATCCGAAGCTGGATCGGCTGGGGGGAACGACCTGGGCCAGGACCAAGACGCGCGTCCGGAAGTCGATGCGCGACATGACGGAGGAGCTGCTGAAGCTGTACGCGACGCGGCAGGCGCTCCCGGGCCACGCGTTCAGCCCCGACACGCACTGGCAGCAGGAGTTCGAGGCGGCCTTCGAGTACGAGCTCACCCCCGATCAGCAGTCGGCCCTGAAGGACATCAAGCGGGACATGGAACGGTCTTCGACGATGGACCGGCTCCTGTGCGGCGACGTCGGCTACGGCAAGACCGAAGTGGCCCTGCGGGCCGCGTTCAAGGCGCTGATGGACGGCAAGCAGGTGGCGGTGCTGACCCCGACCACGGTTCTCGCCTTCCAGCACGGGGAGACGATCCGCGAGCGCTTTGCGTCCTTCCCGGTCCGCGTCGCCGTGCTCAGCCGTTTCCTGGGCCGTTCCGAGCAGAAGGCGCTGCTGGCCGACCTCGAGGCGGGCCGGTTGGATCTGATCGTCGGAACCCATCGCCTGCTGTCCAGGGACGTGAAGTTTCGGGATTTCGGTCTGCTGATCGTCGACGAGGAGCAGCGCTTCGGCGTGGCGCACAAGGAGCGCATCAAGCAGATGCGGCGGCAGGTCGATGTGCTCACCCTGACCGCGACGCCGATTCCCCGCACGTTGAACATGTCGCTGGCCGGGATTCGGGACATGTCGGTCATCGAGACGCCGCCGAAGGACCGGATGGCGATCCAGACCAGCGTCGTGCGGTTCGATCCGCAGTTGATCGCGCGGGCGATTCGCACCGAACTCGGCCGCGGCGGGCAGGTCTATGTGGTGCACAACCGCGTGGAGTCGATCGACTCCATCGCGGGGCTGATAGGGAGACTCGTCCCCGAAGCGCGACTCGCGGTCGCCCACGGCCAGACGAGCGAGGTGGCGCTGGAGAAGACGATGATCGCGTTCGTGGCCCACGAATACGACGTTCTCGTCGCCACCACCATCATCGAGAACGGCCTCGACATCCCCAACGTCAACACCATCGTCGTCAATCACGCGGAGCGCTACGGACTCGCCCAGCTCTATCAGTTGCGCGGACGTGTCGGGCGCTCCGATCGGCGTGCCTACGCCTATCTGGTGGTGCCGGCCGACAACGCCCTCTCACCCGTCGCACGGCAGCGGCTGGCGGCGATTCGCGAGTTCAGCGACCTCGGCAGCGGCTTCCGGGTAGCGGCGCTCGACCTGGAGATCCGCGGCGCCGGCAATCTGCTGGGGGCGCAACAGAGCGGACACATCGAGGCGATCGGCTTCGACATGTACGTCAAGCTGCTGGAGCAGACCGTCCGCGAACTGCAGGGCGAGGACGTGCGGGACGACCGCAAGGCGAGGGTCAATCTCGGCGTCGACCTGCGGATCGACGAGGGATACGTTGCGGAGACCGATCAGCGGCTGGCCGTGTACCGCAAGGTCGCCACGGCTTCCGACGAACCGGCGCTGGCGGCGGCGCTCGATGAGGTCGCCGACCGCTACGGGCCGCTGCACCCCTCGCTCGTCCGCCTCGCGGAGTACGGCCGCGTCCGCGTCCGCGCCAGCGGGCTCGGGGTGGAAGCGATTGACCGGGAAGCCTCGCGGCTCGTCATGAGGTTCAGCGAGAACGCTTCGCTCGATCCGGGTCGCCTGGTCGAGTTCGTGCGTTCCCGTCCCGGAATCGCGCTGACGCCGGCCGGGGTGGTCCGGCTGGACCTGGAGGCCGCCGCCGATCCGCAGGCCCGGGAGGATTCCGAGGGCGGGCGCGGCGGTGGACCGTCGGGCGCCATGGGACGGGATCTCGACCTGCTGGCGCGCGTCAATGCCTGGCTCGCACAGCTCGGCGAGGACCTTGCACCGCAGAACAGCGAAGCGAAGTGCTGAGGCGCAAGGTCATGAGCGGGGGAATGGACCGAAACGCCGAGCCCGCGAGGCGTTCGGGGCGCCGGGGGTCTGCGCTGCAGGCTCCCGGTCAGGCCCGGTTGGGCGGCAATCGGAGCCGCAGGCGACGATTGTCGGGCAAGGTCGGATGACGGTTACACTGGCAGCAGGAAGGCCGGTTTCGCGGAGAGGAAGACGATGAGGCTGACGATGTGGAAAACGACTCTGCGGTGGCTTGCTCTCGGCGGCGTGGGCAGCGTGCTGGTCGCTTCGCCCGCGGCGGCGCAACTGCTGGGCGGCGCGTCGCCGCAGAGCCCGCAGGGCTTGATCCTCCAGCAGATTCTCGTGAAGGTGAACGGTGACATCATCACCCAGACCGAACTCGAGGAGCGCCAGATCGGCCTGATACGCCAGCGCGGGCTCCAACCCCGCGACGATGCGGAGCTCCGGCGCGCGCTTGAGGAGGTGACGCCCGAGGTCATCTCCGGCGCCGTCGACGAGCTGCTGCTGATGCAGCGGGCGCGGGAGCTCGGCTACCAGTTTACCGACGAGCAGTTCGACGAGATCCTCGGAGATCTGATGGCCGAGAACGGTTTCGAGACCGAAGAGCAGTTCCAGGAGGCCCTCTCCCAGTCGGAGGATATGACCCTCGACGATCTGCGGCGCGTGATGGAGCGGCAGATCCTGATCAATCAGGTGCAGCAAATCGAAGTGCTCGGGTCGGTCACGCTCACCGAGGTGGAGGCGCGCGAGTACTACGAGGCCAACATCGTCCAGTACACGGAGCCGGCGACCGTGACCATGCGTGAGATTCTGGTCCGGTTGTCGGACGCGCTCGGCGTCGCCGCTGTCACCGCCGACGATCTGGCCCGTCTGGAAGCGGAAGAGGCGAGACAGCGCGTGCTGGACGGCGAAGACTTCGAGCTGGTCGTAGTGGCCGTGTCCGACGCCGCATCCAAGGCGAACGGTGGCCTGATCGGGCCGATCGACATCTCGCTGCTGAGCAGCACGCTGCTGGACGAGCTGGCCGCTCTCGAGGTCGGCGACATGACCGAGCCGATCCGGACGCCGCTCGGCTACCAGGTGTTGAGGCTCGAAGCGCGGACCGAACCGACACCGACACCGTTCGAGGAGGTCCGCGACCGGATTTCCGAGAACGTATTCAACGATCGGCGTCTGGCCGAGTACGGACGGTATCTCGACCGGTTGCGCACCGAAGCCGACTTCGAGTGGAAGAACGACCGGCTCAAGGAGGCCTTCGAGTCGTACGAAGAAGTGCGCGCGGCCCGACTGGCTGGCGGCCAGTGATTCTCTCGTGTCACCAGGACCGTGCGGAATCGAGCGAGCGGGGTGAGGGAGAGCGGGTCGACCGGCAGGCGACGCTCACGGCGCCGTGAGCCCCGCCTGCCGGTGATGTTGCGGGCGCGAAGCGTCAGGGTTCCGTAGTCGGCAGGCCGCCGGGCGATCCTGGCGGGTGCGGCGTCAACATCAGTTCAGCCATGTCGGTCGGCTCCGGTCGCGTGGCCCCGAGCCGCTCCTCGATCCCGGATCCGACGTCGGGTGCGGCCGGCGCTCCGGAACGCGACACTTCGGCTGCGGGCGCCTCCTCGGAAGGCCGCAGTCCATGGTCCGCCGTCGGTGGCGCGCCGGCAGGCGGTGAAGCCGCGGCTGCGGGCGTTGCCTGCGGCGGTGGCGCACCCTCGGTCTCGCCGACGAGCTCGACGGTCTCGGGCCGGTCGGACGACTCGGCGGCGTCGGCGGCAGCGCTGTCCGGCTGGAGCGAAGCAGGACCGCCGCCTGATCGAGGCGTCGCTCCGCCGGTTGCCGATGCCGCCTCCGATTCGGGGGCCTGGTCGCTGATCGCGCCCCCATTCCTGCCGGGGCTGACGGTGCCGGTGGCATTGGTGGGCTCGTCGAGGGTCGGCAGGTCGTCCTCCACCAGCCTCGTCAGCTCGGTCGTGATCTCCCGCGAGATCTCACCCATCCGCACCAGTGCGATGCGCCCCACCGCTTCGCGGATCGGCTCGAACACCTCCGTCAGATCCAGCTCGACCCGGTTTCCGCTCTCGCGCCGTTCCTGGAGTTCGGCGATCTGCTTCTCGAGCGCCAGAATCCGCTCCTGCGCGTCCAACTGCTGCTGCAACAGGTCGCTCCGATTGAGCTGCATCTCGTTCGCGTTGACTAGGTAGCCGGTCCCGAAGGCGCCGCCGAGGGCGAACATCAGCAGCAGGAACTGAAGCATGAACCGCTGAAAGCCTCCGGACTTCGGGGGCGGGGCGGGTTTGCGGGGAGCGGGTGCGGGACGCACCGGGTTGGCGGCTCTGTCCATCGGCGGATCCGCTGGCGGTTTGGTCGACATCGTTGCCCTCCTGACAGGTTGGGACGACGGCGCCCGCCGGTTGGCCGGTACAGTGCCTCCCTGCATCCCTGACGGGGATGCTCGGGCGCCAAAAACACTACGCGATTCAACTGAACACCCCTGGCGGCCTGGGAGTTGCCGTTCCGGGGGAAGGTGGGCTGCGAACCGGAAGTTCCACCATTATAGACCGGCCCGCGCCGCTGTCAAGCCGGGCGGCCAGGTGGTGCTGCCGTCGAGGGACCGTCTCCAGGGAATTGACCGTTTCGGAAGAGCGATCTGCCGGGGCTGCAGCCAGCCGGCGCCGAGGTCCCGGCGGCAATCGGAAATTTCTGTCGACGGCGCGATTTTTCGCTTGACCGTGGCGCCGGGCCTGTCCATAATCCCCGTAGCGGGCAGCCGGTCAAATGCCCGTCCTTCCACGTGGACGGCTACTCCCAAGCCAGTCTTCAGTCGGCGTGCGCCGCTCGACTCGATTTGAGAGCGGCGCGTTGATGAAGCGCGGGTCCGCTGCTGGACCCGTGCGGCAGGCGCTCGCGTTCCTCCCCGCGGGGATGTCGCAGGGCGCTGCCGGAGGGCTTTGTTGCCACACGCTGCTCGGCAGCGGTTCGGTTCTGCGGTGGCGATTCAAGGAGTAGTGTGATGCTGAACAAGACGGGAGCTCGGCGAGTAGGGTCCAACCCCGTGCGCGGGATCCGGTGGTGGGTACTTCTCGCCACGTGCGTGGTTGGCGCGGTGGCTACCGCGTCGGCCGCGCCGACGACGGACGAGACCTACCGCTGGCACGGCGAGCTCGTGGCGCTCGACGAGGCCGCGGGCGCGGTCACGCTCAAGGCGCCGGTGGTTGCGCCGGGCGGGCTGGAGGCGGCAGCCGACCTGCGGGCCGGCGAGCCGATCGTCATCACCTGGTCGGGCGTCGAGAACCAGGCGAGCGGGATTCGGGCAGTGATGCGCGACGACGGTTCGGACTACTACACGGAATCCGACGGGCCGGAGATGCACGGCTTCCTGCTGCGGGCGACCGTCGTGGCATTCGATGCCGACAGCAGGAACCTCACGTTCCGGGCGGCCCTGCCGGCGGGAAGCCTGGGCACGGTGCGGGCGCTGACGCGCGGCGCGCGGGTCACGGCCACGTCGATGCATCGACCGGCAACCACGGATGCGGCGTTGCTGGCGCTCGACTCGTCCAGCGGGTCGGCGGACCGGTGGCCGGCGCCAAAGCGCGGGGCGACCTACCGCTGGCAGGGCGAGCTGGTGGCGTTGGACGAGAAGACCGGCACCCTGACGGTGAAGTCGCGGGTGGTGTCTCCGTCCGGCCTGGCGGCGGTGACCGATGCCGGCATGGGTGACCGCATCGTCATCACCTGGTCGGGGTTCGAGAGCCGCGCGAGCGGTATCCGGTCCGTGATGCCGGACGACGGGTCCGGCCTGTGGGGGAGCAACCGCTTCCTGCTGCAGGCTACTTTCGTCGAAGTCGATGCGACGGGCCGCTACCTGACCTTCGATACCCGGATTCCGGAGAAGAGCCTGGCGGCGGTGCGGGCGCTGACGCGGGGCTCCTGGGCGAGCGTGATGTCGCCGCACCACCCGGCCGACGGGGCCCCGGCGGTGCTGTCGGTCGACGCGTACGTGCCGTCGCGGGAGCGTCGTCCGGCGCCGCTGCCGGGTGCGACGTACCGTTGGGACGGCGAGCTCGTCTCCCTCGACGAGGCCGCGGGCATGCTGACGGTGAAGGCGCGAGTGGCGTCGTCGTCGGGCCTGGCGCGGGTGGCCGACGCCCGGGCGGGCGAGCCGATCGTCATCAACTGGTCGGGCTACCTGACCCGGGCAAGCGCCATTCGATCCGCGATGCCGGATGACGGCTCGGGGTTGTGGGGGAGCAACCGCTTCCTGCTGCGGGCAACGATGGTCGACGCCGACCCGGCGGGCGGCTACCTGACCTTCAGGACCGCGCTGCCTGACGACAGCCTGGCGACGGTGCGGGCATTGACGCAAGGTTCGTGGGCCAGCGTGCGGTCGCCGCATCACCCGGCCGACGCCGGCGCCTCGGTGCTGTCGGTTGACGCCTATGTACCGTTGCGGGAGCGTCGTCCGGCGCCGCTGCCGGGTGCGACGTACCGTTGGGACGGCGAGCTCGTCTCCCTCGACGAGGCGACAGGAACGCTGACGGTGAAATCGCGGGTGGTCTCCGGGTCGGGCCTGGCGGCGCTGGCCGGCGCGGAATCGGGCGAAGCGATCGTGATCACCTGGTCCGGCTACGAGAGCCGGGCGAGCGGCATTCGGGCCGTCATGCCGGACAACGGCTCGGGGTTGTGGGGGAGCAACCGCTTCCTGCTGCGCGCGACGTTCGTGCAGGCGGATGCGGAGGGGCGCTACCTCACCTTCAGGACGCAGGTTCCCAAGGCGAGCCTGGCGGCGGTGCGGGCGCTGACGCGGGGCTCCTGGGCCAGCGTGCGGTCGCCGCACCACCCGGCCGACGCCAACGCGGCGGTGCTGTCGGTCGATGCGTATATTCCGTCGCCGGAGCGCCGCCCGGCGCCATTGCCGGGCGCGACGTATCGCTGGGACGGCGAGTTCGTTGCGCTCGACGAAGAGACCGGGACCGTGACGGTGAAGTCGCGGGTCGCATCGCCGTCGGGCCTGGCGGGTCTGGCGGACGCACACGCGGGCGAGGCTATCGTCATCACCTGGTCCGGGTATGACAGCCAGGCCAACGCCATCCGCGCGGCGAAGCCGGACGACGGTTCCGGGCTTTGGGGGAGCAACCGCTTCCTGCTGCGCGCGACGTTCGTGGAGGCCGATGTGGCGGGCGGGTATCTGACCTTCAAGGTCACCGTTCCCGAGGCCAGCCTGGAGACGGTCCGGGCGCTCGCGCAGGGGGCCTGGGCCAGCGTGACGTCTCCGCATCACCCGGCGGACGCGGTTCCCGCCGTGATGACCGTCACTGCCTACACCGCCCCGTCGGCTCCGGCACGGGCTGCGCAGTAGACACGAGGCGCAAGCAGGAGCGTCGCTCACGGTCGTCCTTCGTGTTCCCTCTGGCGTGGGGGGCGGCGGCAGTCGCCGCCCCCCACGCGATTCTCTGTCTCCGCCCGCCGGCGCCTGCGCATCCGTGCAGCCGAACCGCTGGCCGCCCCGATCCAGCCGCCCACTGCCGCCCCGCCCAGGCGCCCGTCGCCCGGCAGGCCGGCGCACAGCGCGGACGCACGCACTACAATGGAACCGGGCGCCATGAGAATCGGATCCGTTTCCCTCGCCGATCGCTATGCCCTGGCCCCGATGGCCGGCTTGACCGACACCGCCTTCCGCCGCCTCGTGAAGGCGCGCGGCGGCTGCGGCCTCGTCGTGACCGAGATGGTCAGCTCCGAGGGACTGGTCCGCGGCATCGATCGCACGCTCGAATACGCCGAGTACACCGAAGCCGAGCGACCGGTCTCGATCCAGATCTTCGGCGGCGATCCCGGCAGGATGGCCGCGGCGGCGCAGATCGTGGAGGCGATGAGGGCCGACATCGTGGATGTCAACATGGGCTGCCCGGTTCCCAAGATTGCGAAGCACAACGCCGGATGCAGTCTGATGCGCGAGCCGGCGCACGCCGCGCGAGTCGTGCGCGCGATGACCGATGCGGTCGACATCCCGGTGACGGTCAAGATGCGGGCCGGCTGGGACGACGGCAGCATCAATGCGCCATCCATGGCGCGCAGGATGGAGGATGCCGGGGCGGCGGCCGTCGCCGTGCACGGGCGTACCGCCAGGCAGTCGTACAGCGGAGAATCCGACTGGGACCTGATCCGTGATGTCGCACGGGAGGTCACGATTCCGGTGCTGGGGAGCGGAGACTGCGTGACGCCGGAGCAGATGATCGAACGGAGCCGCCGGGGCGTCGCCGGCGTCCTGGTCGGGCGCGGCGCGCTGCGCAACCCGTGGATATTCCAACAGGCCGCGGCGCTGGCCGCCGGCAGATCGGCGCCCGAGGTGCCACGGTCGGAACGGGGACGTTTCCTGCTCGACTACATCGACCTGCTGCTCCGCGAGGGCGTCGACGAATCGCGCGGGTTCCGGCACCGTGCCCCGGGAATGGCTTCGTCCCGGCCGCGGCCCGCACGCAGCCGGGAACGATGGGTCGTCAACAAGCTGCGGGCGCTCGGCTCCTGGTACACGAAGGGCCTGTACGGCGGCTCGCAGTTGCGCACGGCCATCAACCAGGCGGATTCCGTCGCGGTCCTGCGGCGCATCATCTCCATGCACTTTCTGGAACCGGCCGGTGAAGCCGTCGCCTAGCGCCGCCGAACCCGCCGCGGGGCTCCGTGTTCGGCCCCAGCCCCACCGCGCCAGAAGCTTGCGCCGCAGGACTCACTCCGTTGCGTTTCTGCGGCGCAAGCTCCTGGCCTGCCCGGCCCGGAAATCGTCACCTGCGGCTCCGCTTCCCCAATCAAGCCTCACCAAGGGTCTGCACCGCAGTCCACGACGCAGAGTCGCAGGCGAATGACAGGGGTGCGGCACGTGCGGGAGATCGACTGGACGTGCTGGCGCGCCGTGGATCCGGCCACGCTGGTCTTCGTGATCAAGGGTCGGCGCATCCTTCTGATCCGCAAGAAGCGGGGGCTCGGGGCGGGCAAGGTCAACGGTCCGGGCGGCCGGCTGGAAGCGGGGGAGTCCTTCGACGCGTGCGCGGTGCGCGAGGTGCGCGAGGAGCTGGGCGTCATACCCCTCGATCTGGTGCAGCTCGGGCGGCACGCGTTCCAGTTCGTCGACGGCTACTCGACGTTCGTGCACGTCTACCGGGCGTCCGACCTCGCCGGTACGCCCGTCGAAACGGACGAGGCGGCGCCGCTGTGGTGCGGCCTCGACGCCATTCCGTTCGACGAGATGTGGGAGGACGACCGCCACTGGCTGCCGCTGGTCATCGCCGGCCGGCGGTTCGCCGGGCGCTGGATCTTCGACGGCGACCGCATGCTCGACCACACGCTGGACGTGCTGGCGTAGTCCGCCGCCGTGATGCGCGTCCGCCCGCGCCCGTTGCGACGACGCGTCCATCCTGCCGCGCGCCGTTCTCCGCGGCCGGCAACGGTTGGCGGAACCTCCCCGTTGACGTATGATGCCGATCTGCGGGAGCGGTCGGGCGCCGCTCGTCCTGGAGCCCGGCAGACCGGGGGATAACCGTGGTACGACAGACACTCTTGACACTGCTCGCGATGCTTCTGTTCACGGCCGCCGCGGCGCCGACAGCGGCGGCCGGCGAGGGCGCCGGGCCGGCCTCGTGGCAGAACGACCTCGCGCCGATCAACGCCGGGGACTGGGACTACCAGAAGGCGGCCCACCTGCTTGAGCGTGCCGGGTTCGGCGGGACTCCGGCCGAGATCGAGCGTCTGGCCGCGATGACGCCGGCCGCCGCCGTCGACTGGCTGGTCGACTACCAGCAGCATCTGGACACCGTCGAGCCGTTCACCCCCTCTCCGATCTGGGATCCGGGGATGGACCCGTTCCCGAAGAGCCGGGCCGAGGCGGTCCGCCTCGCACGCGAGCGTGGCGAGTCGATGGGGGTGCAGGTTCTGCCGGAGGGCGAGTCGCGCCGTCTCCAGCCGGTGGTCAACAAGTTCTTCTACGGGCTGCGCTCGAACGCCGTCGAGACGCAGCGGCTGGCGACCTGGTGGGGCGAGCGGATGCTGACGACCCGGCGCCCCCTCGAGGAGAAGCTGACGCTCTTCTGGCACGGGCACTTCGCGACGGGCAACACGAAGGTCCGCGACACGCGGATGATGCTCCAGCAGAACGAGATGCTGCGGACCCACGCCAACGGGAACTTCGAGGACCTGCTGATGGGGATCCTCAGGGACCCGGCGATGCTCGTGTACCTGGACAATGGCGAGAACGTCAAGGACCACCCGAACGAGAACTTCGGACGCGAGTTGCTGGAGCTGTTCAGCCTCGGCGTCGGCAACTACACCGAGCAGGACATTCGCGAGGGCGCGCGCGCGTTCACCGGCTGGACCAACGATGTGCTGGACTTCAAGTTCGACGTCGAACAGCACGACTTCGGGGAGAAGACCTTCCTGGGGCAGACCGGTCCGTTCGACGGCGGCGACATCATCCGGATCATTCTGGAGCAGCCCGCCGCGGCCGAGTTCGTGAGCGGGAAGCTGTACCGGTACTTCGTCCGCGAGGAGCTCGACGAGGCGGCGCACGCGGAGCTGGCGGCCACGTTCCGCGACGCCGACTATGCCCTGAAGCCCCTGCTCACCCGGATCTTCCTGTCGCGCGACTTCTACAGTCCGCCGTCGTACGCCACCCAGATCAAGAGCCCGGTGCACCTGGTCCTGTCGACTTACCGCAAGCTGGGACTGACGGAGCTGCCGACGATTCCGGACTTCAACCGGCTGGTCGCGGGGCTGGGACAGACGCTGTTCAATCCGCCGAACGTGGCCGGCTGGGCCGGTGGCCGTACCTGGGTGACGCCGGCGACGCTGCTGCAGCGGGGCAACCTGTTCCGCGGCGTGCTCTACCCCGACACCGACGGGTTCTGGGCCCCGGACCGCGTCGTGCCGGGTATCTACCGGCAGGTGGAGGAACGCCTCGCACAGGGCATGAACATCACTGCGGCCACGCAGCAGGGTGATGCCGAGTCGAGCCGGCTCGTGGACCGCGACGAGGACTACAACACGCGTTACGGCGGCTACATGGGCTACCTGATGGCGTTCGAGCGGCTGCATCCGATACCGCGCCGGGTGGCCGACCTGGACTTGGTTCGCCTGCTGTCGGACGCGGGCGCGGCGGAGGCCGGTGAGGTCGTCGACCACCTGGTCCGCCGTTTCCTGCGCGTCGAGCTGAGCGGCGCCGACCGGGCGGAACTGGTCGATTTCCTGCGCGCCGAGCTGGGGAGCGATCGCATCGAGTCGGATACGCCGCAGACCGAGGCGGCGTTGCGCGCGATCCTGTATCTGATCCTGAGCACGCCGGAGTATCAACTGGCCTGATTCAAGACGAGCGAGGCCGAGCAGAGACACGCGGAAGGCCGGGAGTCTGCGTCGCCGGAAGGGGCTGACGCAGGCAGCGGTCCCGGATGTGGAAGCCGCGGGACTTGGGGGACAAACGATGGCTCGATTCAAATGTGGATGTTCGCGGCGTGACTTCCTGGTCAAGGGCATGTACGGCCTGGGCGTCGGTGCGACGCTGCCGATGCTGCTCAACCGGACCTCGGCCGCACTCGCGGCGCAGGCGCTCGAAGGCACGAGCATGGAGACGAGCCCGGAGCGCATCCTCGTCGTGGTGGAGCTTTCCGGCGGCAATGACGGCCTGAACACGGTGGTGCCCTGCGGCGACGACGCGTACTACCGCGCGCGGCCGACCATCGGCATTCCCCGCTCCGAGGTGATCGGGATCGAGGACGGCTACGGTTTCCATCCGTCGCTCGTCGGGTTCGAACGCCTCTACAAGGACGGCGAGATGGCGGTCATCCACGGCTGCGGCTACGACAACCCCAGCCTGTCGCACTTCTCGTCCATGGGCTACTGGCACACCGGGGTGCCGAACGGCGGCGAGACGCTCGGTTGGCTCGGGCGGCTGGCGGACGGCGCCTACGACCACGATGCGCAGGGCAACCGCATCGTCAACATCGGGACCCGGCAGTCGCTCGCGGTCCGCAGCCGCCACCACTCGCCGCTCGTGTTCAGCGATCCGCGCACGTTCCGCCGCGAAGGAACGGAGAGCGAGAAGGCCGCCTTGGGGAACATGACGGCCGATGGCGCGCGCGGCAACGCGACCCTCGAGTTCCTGGCCGGCACGGCGCAGAACGCCGTCGAGAGTTCCGCGTTCGTTCGGCAGGCGTCGGCTGCCTACCGGACGCCGGTGGACTACGGCATCGGCGGCCTGTCCGGGCAGTTGCGCCAGGTGGCGGCGCTGATACACGCCGAGATGCCGACGCGCATCTACTACGTGGCCTACCAGGGCAATTCGTTCGACACGCACGTGCATCAGGCGGACCCGCATGCACGGCTGCTCGCCTACACGGCGGACGCGGTGCGCGGGTTCACGCAGGATCTCAAGCGGATCGGCCGCGCCGACGATGTGGCGATCGTCATGTTCACCGAGTTCGGGCGCCGGGTGGAGGAGAACGGCAGCCTCGGCACCGATCACGGGACCGCGACGCCGATGTTCGTTGTCGGGAATCACGTCAGGGGCGGGCTCTACGGCAGGCACCCGAGCCTGACCGAGCTCGACGACGGCAACCTGATCAAGACCACCGACTTCCGGCGCGTCTACGCCACGATGATCGAGGAGTGGTTGAGGTTCGACGATTCCCCGACGGTGCTGAAGGGAGCGTTCGACCCGCTCGGCGTCTTCGCGTAACAGGCTGCACTGTCGCCGGGGCGGGGATGTCCCAGGGAGGGGCCCCGCTCCGGTCTCCCCACCTCCGCTCACAGCCAGCGTTTCATCTTCTCTATCAGGGTCGTCCGCTTCAGGCCGAGAAGGCGGGCAGCCTGTTGCTTGTTGCCGCCGGTCAGCTCCAGCGCCGAGCCGATCAGTGTCCGCTCGATCCGCTGCAGGTGCTCCTGCAGGTCCAGCCCGGTTTCCGGGACCGAGACCACCGGGTCCGGACGTCCCTCGGCGGCAGGCTGGATCTCGCCCGGCAGGTCGGCCGTCTCGATGTGGGACCTGCCCGGGCTCAACGCCAGCGCCCGCTCGATGGCGTTCTCGAGCTGGCGCACGTTGCCCGGCCAGCGGTAGGCCATCATCCTGCGCATGGCGTTCTGCGACACGACGACGCCGCGGCGCGGCGGCGTCTGTGCCGCGCCGATACGCTCGACGAAGTCCCGGACGAGCAGCGGAATGTCGTCGCGCCGCTCGCGCAACGGCGGCAGGTGCAGGGGAATGACGTTCAGCCGGTAGTACAGGTCCTCGCGGAAGTTCCCCTCCTCGACCAGCCGCATCAGGTCGGTGTTGGTCGCGGCGATCACCCGCACGTCGACCCGCCGGGTCTCGTTGCCACCGACGCGCTCGAACTCGCGTTCCTGCAGGGCGCGCAGCAGCTTGGCCTGCAGGCTCGTGCTCATCGTGCCGATCTCGTCCAGGAACAGCGTGCCCCGGTGCGCCTGCTCCAGCCGCCCCGGCCGGTTGGTGACGGCGCCGGTGAATGCGCCGCGAACGTGACCGAACAGCTCCGCCTCGAGCAGCGCGTCGGGAATGGCGCCGCAGTTGATGGCGACGAACCGCTGCTGGCGGCGCGGACTGTTGTGGTGAATGGCGCGGGCGACCAGTTCCTTGCCGGTCCCGGTCTCGCCGGTGATGAGAATCGTGCTCGTCGTGCCGGCCACGGTCTCCAGAAGCTGGAAGAGGTCGCGCATCGGACGACTGCGTCCGACGATGCCCTCGAAGCGGTAACGCTCCTGGAGCTGTGATCGAAGGTACTCGTTCTCGGACTTCAGCCGCCGCTGCTCGAGCGCCGTCGACAGGATGTGCAGAAGGTGGTCGAACGGGAACGGCTTCATCACGAAGTCCGTGGCCCCGCGCTTGATGGCGGACACGGCATCCTGCACCGTGCCGTACCCCGTGACGATCACCGCGACGATCTCCGGATACCGCTCGAGCGCGAGTTCGACCACCTCGGCGCCGTCGATGCCGGGCAGTCGGAGATCGGTGATGACGGCGTCGAAGGCGAAGTCGGCGAGCAGGTCGCGCGCCGCCTCGCCGCTCTCCGCCTCGGTCACGCGATAGCCGTGTTCGATCAGACGCTCGGCGGTGGCTTCGCGGAGCGGCGCCTCGTCTTCGACGAGGAGCAGATGCCTTTCCGGTTCTGTCACGGTGGTTCGACCCGCGGGGAAGTGTCGGCATTTTGACGCTCGATGGCGGCTGCGGTCAAGGCGCGGAACCCCTTGAGAAACCGCGCATTCTTGTCGATTCCGTGTGTCTGCTCGGTGTTTGTGGCGCTCATCCGGCCGTTGCCGTCAACAGATTGACAAACCAGGAGGGATCGCTGTCAACAGGATGACGTTTCCGGCTGCCCCGTCCGGTGCCGAACCGGTATCACTCGAGGTGATCTTTGGCCTGCAACTCTCTGAAAACAATGGGGTTACTGCAATTCGCGTCGTTGCGCCCAGGAGTGGGGAGCGCCCCCGTGTCGTGTTGGCACGATCATTGCCATTGCAACGGGCATGGAGAAAAACACCCGTACCAAGAGCAACACCCGCACCAGGACGCAGCAGGAACGCATCGAGGCCGGCGTTCCCTTCGTTGGCGCGATGGCTCGGCGTCTGGCCGCCTCTATGCCCCACTCGATCGATCTCGGCGACCTGATGCAGGACGGGATGCTCGGCCTGATCGATGCGGTGCAGAGGTTCGACGAGGCGCGGGGCATCAAGTTCGAAACGTTCGCCGAGCGGCGCGTCCGCGGCGCGATGATCGACGCCCTGCGCCGCGGCGCCTGGCCGCGGGGCATCCGGCGTACGCGACGCGAGCTCGAGTCGGCGCGGCAGAAGCTGCGGAACGAGCTCGGCGGCGAGCCGTCCCTGGCCGACCTCGCCAATCACATCGGGACGGACGAAGCGTCGCTGGGCCGCACCATCAATCGCATCAACATCATCGAATCGACCTCGCCGCTGGCGACCGCCGACAGCATCGAGAGTGCGGATCTGCCTCCGGTAATGACGCCGGCCGAATCGCCGGCTCCCGACAAGGTCTGTGAGGAGGCGGAGGTCAACAATCGCGTGCGCGCCGCCATCGCGGCCCTGCCCGGCCGGGAGCGCAGGATCATCGGCCTCTACTACTACGGCGACGCCACGATGAAGGAGATCGGCACGGCGATAGGAGTGAACGAATCGCGTGTTTCCCAGCTTCACGCTCGGGCGATTCGGCGACTTCGGGATCAGCTCGCGCCGGATCTGGCGCCGGAGCAGTTGCGGGTGACGTTGGCCGCGAAGGGGCCCGAGACGCTGCGGCGCGCCCGGCCGCGGCTCAGGATGGCCAGGGCCAGTCTGCCGGGAGCGGCTCCCCGGCGCACCGCGGCTATGAAACAGCGGGCCGCTCGGTGCTGACCTCGCGAGCTACACACAGGAGATCGGCCAGCCGGTACGGCTTCCGGAGCCATCGACAGCCGCTCTCCTCCAGGAACGCTTCGGCGTCGGCGGCCACGACATCGCCGGTCACGAATACGATCCGGCGGGTCAGTGCCGGCTGCGTGCCGGCAACGGCGCGATAGAACGTCTGCCCATCGAGGCGCGGCATCTTCAGGTCGCAGATCACGAGGTCGTACCGTCGGCTGCGAACACGTTCCAGTGCGGCCTGGCCGTCCGCGGCGCGGTCCACCAGAAACCCCCCGTCGGCCAGCGCGTCACTGACGGCCTCCGCCAGCGCGGGCTCGTCCTCGACGAGCAGCACCGCGGTCTCCCCCCGCCCGACCACCGGCCGCGCCTGCGGCGCGGGTGACGGCCCGGGTCTTGCCCGCCCGGTGCCGGTCGGAAGCCGTACGTAGAACGAGGCGCCGTGCCCCGGCGTCGATTCCATTCGCAACTGGCCGCCGTGATCCTCGACGATCCGGCTGGCGACGGTCAGGCCGAGCCCGGTGCCCGTTCCGGCCGACTTCGTCGTGAAGAAAGGGTCGAAGATCCGGGGCCGCACCTCGTCCGGGATGCCCGGACCGTCGTCGTTGATCTCCAGGACCACGCACCCGTCCGCGGCTTCGTGCCAGGTGCGGACGATGAGCGTGCCCCGTCCGCTGGCCGACAGCATGGCCTGTTCGGCGTTGATCAGCAGGTTCAGCAGGACCTGCTTGAGTTGATGTGCGTCGGCGAACACCTGTGGGAGACCGGTGGCGAGCGCGTCGATGGTCGTGATGTTCGAGATCCGCTGGTCGTACGTCCGCAGCGACAGCGTTTCCCGGACCACCTGGTTCATGTCGACCATGCCCCGCGTCGTGTGGTGTTTGCGGGAGAACGTCAACAGGTTGCGAACGATCTTCGCGGCGCGCTCGGACTCCCCGAGGATGATGGAGATGCCGCGTCTCGCCAGGGCGTCCAGCGGGCGGCCGGCGAGGCGCTCCGACCAGGTGAGAATCGTCGCGAGCGGGTTGTTCAGCTCGTGTGCGACCCCCGACACGGTCTGGCCGAGCGCCGCCAGCTTCTCGTACTGCATCAACTCGTGATATAGCCCGCGGCCCTGGTCCTCCATCCTCCGCCGTTCACTCACGTCCCGCAGCAGCGCGGCGATGCGCGGCGGCCCGGTGTCGACCGGACCGGCAAGGTGTGCGTTGACCTCGATCCAGATCGGCTTGTCGTCGGCCCGCCGCAGTCGGAGCAGGTAGTCGGTCACGGCGCCGTCGCGCATCAGCCGCTCGACGAACCCCCGGCGAGCCTCGGGATGGACGAATCGATCGTCGTCGAACGGACGGATGTTGCGGTCATCGGCCTCCGGAGGAAAGCCGAACATCAGTTTCAGGTGCGGGTTGGCGCCGAGGGTCACCCCGTCGCCGTCGTGCGGAAGCGTGCCGAGATAGATGCCCTCGTGAGCGGTCTCGAACAGTCCGACCAGCGCAGCGCCCAGATCGGCAGGGAATGTGTGTCGTGCAACGGGGGGCGACACGACCGATTATAGCAACCGCCGGGCGCTACGCGCAGACAGGCCCGTACGGCCCCGTCACAGCGTGCCTGCGACGGCAAATCTCGTACCGGGAGTCCGCACCGTTTACTACGCCGCGGACTTCTCTTCTAGTTCGCGGCCGGCGGGAACGGGGTCGGCGTCTGTCTCTCGTAGGCGGCGTACCTGGATTCGACCGCGGTCCTGATGTCGTCGACCCGCGCCCCGGAAGCCCGCATCTGCATCGCATCACGGGCCACGTCGATGCAGACGATGCACGCCATGCCGTGCGTATCCCACTCGCGGACGCTGCCGTCCGGGTTGCGCGATTGCACGAAGCAGTCGGCGTTGCGCTTGTGGCCACGGGTCTCGCACCCGCAGAAGCACGGCACGTACTCCAGCACCTGGGGATTCTGCGCGGCGAAGATGTACGCGTCGCGGATGACCTGCGGCGACCGGGGCACGAGGTTCGACACGAGGGGCAGCGGGGGCAGCGGCGCGTCGGGCGGCGGGATGGGGGTCGGCTCGCCCGCGGGCGGTGGAGCCGGCCGCTCCGGCGGCGCCGCTTCGTCACCGGCTTCCGACACCGCGGAGGCCACGTCGCCGTCCGGAGATGCCGGCGTCCCGCTGCCGGATGGCAGCAGCGCCACGATCGCTGCGACGGCCACTATCACCAGACCGCCGATCAGGATCCAGGGAGGCCCCCCGCCTGTCCGCTCCTGCGGCGGGGGAACCGATGTTCTCGACTCTCGTGATCTCTTTCGCCCACCCATGTCCCGATCCTAGCACGCGCGGCGGTCTGACGGATCCATCAACGCGTGCCCAGCGCGAACGTCATCATCCCGTCGATGACGATGTCGTCACCGACCCGCGCGAAGCCCTTCAGACGTCCCATCCGGCTGCGCAGCCGGACGACCTCCGCCTCGATCACCACCACGTCGCCCGGATGTACGGGCCGCAGGTAGCGCACGCGCTCGATGCCGGTGAAGAACGGCAGCTTCTGGCGGTTCTCGGGCTTGGCGAGAATCAGGATGGCGCCGACCTGCGCCACCGCCTCGGTCAGGATGGTCGGCGGGAGTACCGGTGATCGCCCGCGCCGGTCGGAGAGATATCGTTCATTGAGGGATACGTTCTTGATGCCGACGATGCGCTTGTCGACCTTGAACTCGATGATGCGATCGACCAGCAGGAAGGGATAGCGGTGCGGGAGAATGCGTTCTATCGCCGCGTTGTCGAGCGGGGGCGTCAGGCCTGTGGTCACGTGATGAGTATATCGTCGTCGACCTGCGTCCCGCGCCCGCGGCGGTTGGGAGGCGGCCGCAACGAAGCGTCAGTGCTCGACGAATACGGGATGCGGCGATGCCAGCGCCTGCCTGTGAGTGGTTGCATCCCGCACGCTTCGTGCGGCCACAATCTTCCCAATCAAGACTCGTGCCGACTTGGCGTCTGGCCGAAACATCCCGAGAATCGGTCCTTCGCGCAGGATGATCCCTGTGCGGAGCGTCCTCTTTCGCGATACCGGTGACCTCTCGAAAGGTCGTTCAGATCCCGGCCTGCCCGGTTGAGCTGCTTGCGGGATCGGCGGCGACCAGCGTGGCCAGTTGGGCGGCGATGATGGTCGCCGTCGACTGCACGGCGTCGCTGTCCTCCCACCCGTCGTTCACCTCGATCGCCATGACCCCCGGGCGGTCATCGGGAGAGGACAAAGGGGCAACGATTGCGCCCGGTGTCTCGGCGTTGCCCGGCATGACGTGCAAGCGCGATTCACGGTAGGCGGCCGCCGTGACGTTGTCGCCGTCGCAGGCTATCGTGCCCAGCCGCGCCAGCGCTGCCGCGGGATAGCCATGGCTGAGAGCGGGCCGCAGGGCGTCGCCGGTTCCGTCACGGACCCAGAGGATGATGCAGCTCGCGTTCAGCAACTGCGCGGCCCGCGCCAGCAACGGCGGCAGTTCGGCGGCACTGGCGGAGCGACCCAGATCCGTGCACAGGTCGGCGGCCAGCCGCAGATCGGGTGCGGGCGCGGTCGACGGACGGTCGGCCGCCGCCGGCGCGTCGGCCGTTCGAGCGGGTTCGTCGGAGTCGAGGTCGAGGAGGAGGCGTCCTTCGGGCAGCGCCGTCGCCGGATCGTCGCCGACCTCGCCGGCCGCGTTCGCTGGCGCGCCTCGTGCGGCCGCGCCAGCGGTCGGCAGCGGCGACAGCAGCAACGCGAAGAGCACGCCGGTTCCCAGGGCAGCGGCGACGGCCAGAACCTGAGCCTGCTGTTCACCCCCGGCGGCGGTGTCACGCGCCTCGCGTTCGACCAGCCGCGCGCGCTCGACGTGAGCCGCCGCGGAACGTCCCAGTTCGAGACCGTCCGCGAAGATCAGGTCTGACGCCATCACCTCCTGCCCCGTATCCGCGTGGTCGCGGGCCCGGACGTCCATTCGCGCCAGTGCGGCCACCAGCGAGGCCGCCTCGTCGAGCGCTTCGACCGAAGCGGGCCGGGTCGATGTCGTGGACAGACCGGAAAGCTCGGCTGTGACGCCCTCGATCCGTTCGGCGACGCCGGCCACCCAGTAGCTCCGGTCCTGACCGGTCGCGACGTAGGCCTGCTGGGCGGCGCGCAACTCGGCGAGCGAGACGGCGAGCGCCCATGCACGCGCGTCGAAGACCCGCGCCGCGCGGCGCGACTCCGCGAGGCGTTGTTCGATGAGGAAGGCGTAGGAGCCCGAGGTGACGCTGGCTCCCAGGAAGACGATGAGCAACGTTACTCTGAGCCACGTCCGATGCATCTGTGGCGCCTACTATAGCACCAGCTCCCCCCGAAGACCGAAAAGGCGACCGCAGCTCGCTGGCGATCGACCGATACAGTACCCGTCAGAATGCATGCCGGAATCATCATCAACCCGGCGGCGGGTCCCCGCCGGCGGCGGAATACCCGCGCTGTCCTCCGCGCCGAGGCGGCCCTGCGGGCGTGCTCGCTGGACGGAGCGGTGCGTGTCACCCAACAGCGCGGGAGTGCGAGGGACATCGCCCGATCGATGATCGTCGACGGCGCTGCGACGGTCGTCGCATGGGGAGGCGACGGCACCATCAACGAGGTGGCTGCAGAGGTCGCCTCGGCCGGCGTGACGCTGGGCGTGGTGCCCGGCGGATCCGGCAACGGGTTCGCGCGCGGCCTGGGACTCGAGCGACGCGCCGAGGCTGCCCTGCGGACCGCACTGACCGGTCCCGTGCGCCTGATCGATACCGGAGAGATCGACGGCCGGATCTTCGTCAACGTCGCCGGGGTCGGTTTCGACGCCCACCTGGCGGCCGTGTTCAACCGGCTGCGGCGGCGGGGCGCGCCCGAGTACTTCCGGGCCGGCTTCCGTGCGTTGCGCTCCTACCGTGGCGAGACCTACACCGTCCGCAGCGCCCACGAGACCTTCACCATGCCCGCGTTCCTGGTGGCCGTCGCAAACTGCCGGGAGTACGGGAACGGGGCGGTGATTGCACCGCGCGCGCGTCCGGACGACGGCCTGCTCGATCTCGTCTGCGTCCCGGTGCGGCCGTTGCCGTGGCTGCTTCTGCAGTCGTTTCGGCTCTTTACGGGTACGATCGAAGGGCTGCCGGGCATCCGATGTCTCTCGGGGACGAGGGTCGAGGTGAAGGCCGATCGTCCGCTCGCGTTCCACGTCGACGGCGAGGTGTACGTCGGCGGATCCTGCCTGCGCGTCCGTATCGCCTCGTCGTCGCTGCGCGTGCGGGTGCCGGCGAGTCCGCGGTGACGCCGCATCCGCGGCTCGACCGGTACTGGGGATTCCGGGCTACTCGGCGCCGTCGTCGCCGGCGGATCCTTCCCGGAGCCGGAGAATTGCGTAGGCGGGGAGGCCGATCGCCTCGAAGCGCTCCATGACCTCACGCGCAGGCGAGACGCCCAGGTCCTCCGCCTGGAACTTGACCTTGATGTACTCGTCGAGGGCCGCCTGAACCCCGGCCGCCTGCAGCGTGGTGCGGTCCATGGTCAGGCAGTTCTTGCACCACGTTGCCCAGACGTCGACCAGCACCGGCCTGCTCTCGGCCTCGGCCGCGGCCAGTCCCCGCGCGAGCGACGGGTGCCAGCCTTCGCCGACCAGTTCCTGCACGCTCTCGGCGACCAGCGCGGGATCGACCCAACGCTGGCTGAACAGTCCGTAGGACAGGTACCCGTAGTAGACGGCCGTGCCCAGAATGAAGACCCCGAACGCCTGTTTGACCCGCACCATCCAGGGACCGGGCCGCGGCATGAACGTCAGGCCGGCGCCGGCGATCGGCCAGGGAATGGCCATGCCGAGGCCGAGGAAGAACGGTAGCGCGAGCGCTAGCGTCGTGCCCGTACCGTACAGGTTGCTGGAGAAGACGATGACCTGGATCACGACCGGTGCAACGCAGGCGCCCGCAAGAAGCGCCGCTACGCCGCCCATGCCGAACGCGAGCAGGAACGAGCCCCGGCCGGAGGACGCGCCTGCGAATCGACCCTGGAAGCGGGAGAAATCGATGGTGAAGACGTCGAACATCGCCAGCCCCAGCGCGATGAACAGCAGCGCGATGCCGAGGTTGAACCAGGGTGAGGCGTTGATCGTGCCGAAAGTGCCTGCGGTCAGGATCACGACCAGACCCAGCACGCCGTAGACCAGGGCCATCGCCAGGCCATAGGCGCTGCCGAGCGAGAACCCGCGCAGACGGGAGCCCGCACGGGCGCCGGCCCCGATGATCGCCAGGTTGATCGGGATCATCGGCAGCACGCACGGCGTCAGGTTGAGCGCGAGTCCACCGATCAGGATGAGCGCCAGGATGGCGAGCGGGCCGCGGCCCTCGAACCAGCCCCGCTCGGCCTCACCCGATTCGGCGCGTCGGATGAAATCGAGGAACTGCTCCTCGTTCAGGTAGCCGCCGGTAGTGGCGGCAACCGTGAACCGGTCAAGTCGCGCGAGCGCGTCGCTCTCGTCCACGGGCCGGGGTGCGGCGGTCGGAAGCGGGGCGCCGCCGGTCGAGCCCGTCCCGGCCGTCCAGTCCAACCCGGGCATCGAAGCGGCCCCGGTGTCCGGTGGGTCACCCGCTCCGGCCCCGCGGAAGGTCATCCGGTCGAACCGTCCCTCCGCGGTGCGGTTGCGCGCCCGCTCGGGCGGCGCGACACGCACATCGAACGCGAACCGTTCGGTCGCCGGGATGTAGCACATGCGCTCGTCACACGCCTGGTAGCGGAGCGAGACGGGCACCTCGTAGTCCCCCGGCGCCATGTCCGGAGCGACGGCCAGGGCGACGCCGATGGTGAAGATCTCCTCGTAGACGGCCAGGGGCTTGTCCGCTCCCGTCTGCTCCAGCAGGACCGGCTCGGGCCAGGCCAGGCCTGTCACGCTGATGCCGGCAGGGGGCTCCACCGTGAGCACGGTGGGGATCAGAAAGTCCTCGAGGGGCGCGTTCGAGTTGACGTGCAGGCCCCGGCCCGCGGGCTGGAGCCGGGCGTCGAGCGCCACGCGATGCGAGCCGCCGGCGTGCGCCACGTCGGCCTCGGCCACCGTGTCGATCGCCATCGATATCCGGACGAACTGCGCTCCCGTTTCCTGCGGCGAGGCCAGTGCGACCCCGGCGGTGACCACGCAGCAGAGCGGTAGCACCGCGCGCCGGAGCCGGCCGGACGCCGCGCCGGCGCCGGACCGTCGTGCGGCGGGCGCGCCGGGCGCGGCGCCGCGACGAGCGTCGTGCGCCGCCTCCGCCGCAACCGCGAACCGGCCGCGGAGAAGCTGCTCGCCGACAACGCCCGCCGGCGTCCCGGCTCCCGGTGTCCGCGACGCGCCCCTACCCGACCTCGACAAGCGCCCCTTCATCCTCATTGACCTCCACGTCGCGGAGCTGGCCCCGGAGCGGCACTCGCACTTCGGTAACCTCTCCGGCGACCGGCACCGTCAGCGTCTCGCGTTCGTTACCCCGGTACCGCAGCGTGACGGTGATGGGCAGCTCGAACAGCTTGCCCCGCTGTTCGAAGCGCAGCACCGCGTCGCGTTCCCCGGCCCTGCCCGCCGAGCCGGACTCGGTTCGGTAACTGAACGCGATGTCGGGCAGATCGTCCTCGTGAATCCAGCGCTCGAAGAACGCCGCGAGCGAGCGCCCCGACGCGGCCTCGAACGCCCGGATCAGATCGTCGGTGCCCGCCTTCCGGAACCGCATCTCGTTGTAGTAGCGCCGGATCCCGTCGAAGAACGTCTCGTCGCCGAGGAGGCGCCGCAGCATGTGCAGCACCAGCGCTCCCTTGTTGTAGACGAGCGCCCGGAACACCCGCGGCTCGTCCTCGATGCGTCCGAGCCGGTTGCCGAGATACACCGGCCCCTGGTGCGAATGCCGCAGGCTCCACCGCCGCATCTGCGCGATCACGTCGGCGAACACGTCGGGCCCCTCGCGGTGCTCGGCATAGAGGGCCGCGAAGTACTGCGCGAGACCCTCGCTCAGCCACTGTTCGTGGTAGTTCTTCCAGCCCACCGCCTGGCCCCACCACTGGTGCGCCAGCTCGTGGGCCAGGAAGAAGGCGGGGTAGCGGCTGAAGGCGACCGGATCGGTGCGCCACGAGATCATCGTGCCCGGCGGCAGCGGCAGCGGCTGGTTGAGGACGGCGAAGTAGGCCGGACTATGGCCGCCCGGCAGGATCGAGTCCGTCAGGGCGAGGGTGAACGTCGGGTACGGCGCGTCGCCGATGACGGATGCGTAGAAGCCGAGGATGTCGGCGGCGGTGTCGTGGTAGTCTGCCGCCCGGTCCCGGGTGCGCCGCGTCGAGGTCACGGCGAGCGCCATGCTGTCGTAAGACACCCCGCGCCGCGGCGCGCCGGCCGTGGCGCGCGACGCATCGATCGTCACCAGCCGCGGGTCGGTGTCGAGCGGCGCGAAGCGGCTGATGACGCACGAGAGGTATCGCGCCGGCTGCAGCGTGACGTACCGGAAGCGGCGCAGCCGGGCGACCTCGTCGGCAGGCCCCGCGACCACCTCGGTCCCGGTCGGCTCGCCGCTCGCGACCACGGCGTAGTCGGCCGGCACGGTCAGTTCCATCGTCGCCGTGGCGTAGTCGGAGGTGCTGGCGCGGGGATACCAGTGCGTCGCGCTGCTGTAGATGTAGCGGCGCGCGGCGACGCCGAACGGTGTGACGGCGCCGACCGCGTCGAGCCCGAACCCCCGCCGGCCCAGCCAGTTCTCCTCGAGCTCCTGCGCTTCGAGCAGCCCGGCGTACTCCATCTCGATCGTGAACTCGGCCCCGACCGGCGGGACGCCGCTCGGCAGGCTGACGACGACGTTGTCGCGGCCGAGCATGCGGAAGAACAGCAGCGGACCCAGCTCGTTCGAGACGACCGAGCGCACCTCCAGGTCATCGGCCAGGCGCAGCGTCAGCGACGTCAGGTTCGGACCGGTGACGCGGACGGCCATCCGGGTGCGGCCGGTGATGAAGCAGCCGCGCAGCCGGGGCCGGGCCCGCAGCGACGCGCGCTCCACGCCGGCCGGCTCGAAGGACGCCGTGACCTGGTAGTCGAGCACGTCGTATCCGACGCCGTCGTCATCGCTGAAGTAGCGGCCCCGGGCCGCGCGCTTCGCCGCCGACGGGTAGAGCGCGATGATGCGCTGCGTGTCCCGCTCGTAGAGCGAGACATCCTCGTGCTGGTTGGCGGACTGCGCGAAGGTCAGGGCGCCGTAACGCTCGGTGAGCATGTCCGCGATGAAGTCGCCGCCGCCGGGCGTCAGGGACCACGCGCGGTCGCTCAGGTCGCCGAGGTCGATCCCGAAGGAGAGCGGCGCGAAGCGGTCGAAGATCTCCTGCGCGCGGTCGCGATCGTCGGACGTGGCCCGGCGCCGGCGCAGACCGTTGGTCGCGACCCGCGCCGCGAACATTGCCGGGTTCACCCGGACGAACGCCGCCGACAGCTCCGCTTCCAGCGTCTCGCGACCCGTCAGCAGGCGGACCTGTCCCCGTTCGGCCTCGGGGGCCGGCGTGAAGGAGAGGACGCCGTCACCCAGCAGCACCATCCCGGTGATGCCCCCGGCGCCGGTCTCGGCGACGAACAGGGTGCCGCGCGTCATGCGCAGGGTCATGTCCTCGCCGGCGATCATCAGGTTCGCCGCGTCGTACGCCACGTCGGGGTTCAGCGTCAGGTGCAGGAGCCCGTCGACGACATCGACGCGTTCCTGGTCGATGATGCGCCAGCCGGCCTGTCGGTTGGCGTTGCCGCCGGCGCTCGTCGGCGTGCCGGCGCCCGCGGCGGCGTCCCGCACGATGTCGACGCGCCAGGTCTGGAGCCGGCCCGCCACGCCGCGCTCGGTGAACACCTCGACCGTGAGTTCGTAACCGCCGCCCTCCGGTGCGTCGTCGTCGAGCGGGCGCGCGAAACGTGCCTGCGCCGCTGCCTGCTCGACGCCCGGCCGCAGCGCGTCGGCGGCGAAGGCGCGCGCCGCCGCGCGATCCGCCTCCGGGGCGAGCAGGTCGAGGTAGGCTTCGACGTCGGACGTGCGTGCGGCCGACTCCAGTCGCGTCACGAGCGAATCGAAGTCGTCGAGCGACGCCGGCTGCGCGCCGGCGCCGGTGACCGCCAGCGACAGCACGCCGACGAGCGCCGCCGCGCCGGCACGGGAGCGGACCATGAGCTACCTCGCCAGGAATTCCGCGGTGAACGCCTCGATCTGGTCGTAGAAGGTCTCGAGCTCGGCCGGCGGCGCCAGGAAGACGATGCGGAAATAGCCGTCGGCGGCTGGGGTGCCGAACCCCGATCCGTACACGCACAGCAGGCCGGTGGCGCGCAGCAGGCCGATGACGAAGTCCTCGTCCGTGGTTCCCGGGGGCAGCGCCACCCGCGGCATCGCATAGAACGCAGCCGCCGGACGCACACACGATATGCCCTCGATGGCGTTGAGCCGGCGGGTGGTGACCTCGGCGCGCTCGCGCAGGGCGCGCAGGAACTCGATCTGGTGCGACTTGTCCCCGTTCAGGGCCGCCGGGACCGCGTACTGCATCGGTCCTACGCTGCAGATCCGCCCGTCGGCCATGTCCTTGATCGCCGCGAGCACGCCGTCGAGCCGCCCGCCGCTGCCCACCGCCATCCAGCCCGCGCGCCAGCCCGGCGCCAGATGCGCCTTCGACAGCGACGAGAACGAGATGACCGGCGCGTCGGGGTTGTACGCCCCCAGCGGCGCCACCCGCCCGTCGTAGGCGAGGTCGGTATAGCCCTCGTCGGAGATCAGCACGATGTTGTGGCGATCGGCCAGCTCCAGCAGCGCCAGCCGGTTCTCGCGCGTGTAGACGGCCCCGGTCGGGTTGTTGGGATCGATCACCACCAGCGCTCGCGTCCGCGGCGAGATCAGGCTCTCGACGTGCGCCACGTCCGGCTGCCACCCGTCCGCCGGGTCCGTCCGGTAGTAGACGGCGCGGCCCCCGAGCTTGGCCAGCACCCCCGTGTAGAGCGGATACGTCGGCACCGAGACCAGCACCTCGTCGCCGTGGTCGACGAGCACGCTCAGGGCGAGGTCGATCCCCTCGGAAGCGCCGGCGGTGAGCACCACCCGATCCGGCGACACCGCCAGCCCGCGGGCCTCGAAGTCGGCCGCAACGGCCTCACGGGCCTCAAGCACGCCGGCCGCCGGCATGTAGCCGTTGCGCCCGTCGCGCATCGCGCGCTCGACCGCCTCGATCAGGTGCGGCGGGGTCCGGAAACCGAACAGGACGGGATCGCCGATGTTCAGGTAGCGCACCCGCCGCCCGCTCGCCTCCACCTTGCGCGCCTCGGCGACGATGCTGCGGATCGCGTAGTCGAACGCGGCGCTGCGCGTCGACACGGGCACGGTGAACGGCGCTTCGACGACCATCTGTTGATGATACCGCAGCTTCACCGCCGGAGCCCGGCGCCGCCCTGCCTATTGCGTCGAGCGTGGGGCGAGCGCGGCCTCGATGGTCTCGACCAGTTCCCGGAGTGCGGCGATCTCGTTCTCCGCCGCGTAGAGGATGGCGCGGGCCTCCTGGAGCGTGGGGGTGCTCCACTCCTCCGCGTCGAAGCGCACCTGCCCGCGCTCGTCGAACTCGACCAGCACGGCGTCCATCGGCTCCACGTAGAGTCGCATGCGCTCGTCGGCCCGTCAGTCCCGGCTCGACCGGCCGCGGCGCCCGCTCTCTGCGGGATGGCGCGGCAACGCCGCGACGGCCGGCGGCATCGTCATTCGCTGGCGGCTTTCTCCGGCGCCCGCGCCGGCGCGGGCGCCGGCTCGACCGCGAACGTCAGGGCGTCGTCGGCCAGCCCGATGCGGACGGTCCCGCCGTGCTCCAGCCGGCCGAACAGGATCTCCTCGGTCAGCGGGTTGCGCACCTCCGCCTGTACGACGCGGGCGAGCGGGCGCGCGCCGTACACCGGGTCGTAGCCCTTCTCGGCGAGCCACGCGCGCGCGGCGGGTTCGAGCGCGAAGGCCACCTTGCGTTCGGCCAACTGCGATTCGAGCTGCAGGATGAACTTCTCGACGATGGTCTCAATGGTCGCCGGCGCCAGCGGGTCGAACGGCACGATGGCGTCGAGGCGGTTGCGGAATTCGGGACTGAAGATCCGTTCTATCGCCGCCTTCATCCGTCCCCGGGCAGTCGAAGCCTGGTCGTCGCCGAAGCCGATGGGCGTCGCGCTGGCCTCGCGCGACCCGGCGTTCGAGGTCATGATGAGGACCACGTGGCGGAAGTCCGCCCGACGCCCGCCGTTGTCGGTGAGCGTCGCATGGTCCATCACCTGCAGCAGGATGTTGTAGATGTCGGGGTGCGCCTTCTCGATCTCGTCGAGGAGCACGACGCTGTAGGGGTGCGAGCGGACCGCGTCGACGAGCAGGCCTCCCTGCTCGAAGCCGACGTAGCCGGGCGGCGCGCCGATCAGCCGCGCCACCGCGTGCTTCTCCATGTACTCGCTCATGTCGTAGCGGACGAACTCGTTGCCCAGGTGGATGGCGAGCTGCCGCGCGAGCTCGGTCTTCCCGACGCCGGTCGGTCCGGTGAAGAGGAAGCAGCCGGCAGGGTGGTCCGGCACGCCGAGCCCGGCACGCGCCCGCTTGATGGCGGTCACCACGGTGGCGACGGCCTCGGACTGCCCGAAAACGACGCGCTCGAGCGCCTCGCCGAGCGTCCGCAGCCGCTCCTTGTCCGACGAGGTCGTCTGCTCCGGAATGCGCGCCATGCGGGCGACGACGCGCTCGATGTCGGCGATGGTCACCTCCGGCGGCTCGGCGCCCGCGTTCTCCTCGGCGGCGGCCTCCGCCTCCGCGACCGTCCGCCGCATGCCGATCGCGGCGCCCGCCTCATCCAGGATGTCGATGGCGCCGTCGGGCAGCCGCGCGTCGCGGAGATGGCGCCGGGCCAGCTTCGCGGCGGTGGGCACGGTCTCCGGACCGAACGTGACCCCGTGGTGTTCCTCGTAGCGCGACCGCAACCCTTCGAGGATCTTCGACGTCTCGTCGACGGTCGGCTCCTCGACCACCACCTTCTGGAGGCGGCGGGCCAGCGCCCGATCCTTCTCGATGTGCTTGAACTCGTCGAAGGTGGTCGAGCCGATCACCCGCAGCTCGCCCGCAGACAGCAGCGGCTTGATCAGGGTCGCCAGGTCCATCGTCCCGCCGGTGGTCGCACCCGCGCCGACCGTCGCGTGCACCTCGTCGATGAACAGGATCGGCAGCCGGTGGTCGGCCAGCGCGCCGGTGACCGCCTTGAAGCGTTCCTCGAAGTCGCCGCGGAAGCGCGTGCCCGCGAGCAGCGCGGCCGTGTCGAGGGCGAACACCTCCGCTCCGGCCAGCCGCGCCGGTACGTCGTCCTCCGTCAGGCGCGCCGCGAGTCCCTCGGCCAGTGCGGTCTTGCCGACGCCCGCCTCGCCGACGAACACCGGGTTGTTCTTGCGCCGTCGGCAGAGGATCTGGAGCGTCCGCTGCAGCTCCGCCGTCCGTCCGATCAGCGGGTCGAGCGCGCCGGCGCGGGCGCGTTCGGTCAGGTTCACGGTGTAGGCGGTCAGCGGATCGCGCGCCGCGGCGCGGCCCTCCTCGCTCGCTCCCGCTTCGGCGCTGTCGCGGCGCTCGGGTTCGCCGTTGCCGGGCCCGACCTTGGAGATGCCGTGCGAGATGTAGTTGAGGATGTCGAGTCGGGTGACGCCCTGCGCGGCCAGCACCTCCGCCGCATGCGCCTTCGGCTGCTGGAGGATGGCGGCCAGGATGTCGCCCGCCCGCACCTCGTCCTTGCCGGCGCTCTGCACGTGCAGCACCGCGGTCTGCAGCACGCGGCGAAACGCCAGGGTCTGGGCGGGCTCGCTGGCGCGGTCGCGGCGGCCGACAGTCTCCAGCGTCCCGAGGAACTCGTCGAGCGTGGTCCGCAGCGCGCGCAGATCGGCCCCGCACGCGGCGAGGATGCGCTCCGCCTCGGCGTCGTGCGCCAGCGCGTAGAGCAGGTGCTCCAGGGTCAGGTGCGTGTGACGCCGCGACATCGCCTCGCGGTAGGCGACGTTGAGGATCAGTTCGACCGAAGCACTGAACATGGGCGGATTCCGCGGGAGCGGTCTACCCGTCTCCCTCGATGGCGGCCTGCAGCGGGAACCCGCCGCGCTCGGCGAGCTGCCGGACCGTGTCCACCTTGGTCTCGGCGACCTCCCAGGTGTAGGCGCCGCAGACCGCCTGTCCCTCGGTGTGCACCTGCATCATCAGCCGGAATGCCTCGGCCGGCGTCTTCCGGAACACCTCTTCGAGGACCGCGACGACGAACTCCATCGTCGTGTAGTCGTCGTTCAGCAGCAGGACGCGGTACAGCTTCGGGGTGACCGTCTCGTCGCGCGTCCGCTCGATCACGGCCCCGCCGGGCTGCCGGTCGTCGTCGCGTGCAGTCATGTCCGTCGTCTGGGAGCGCAGCGTGGAGCCACGCCGTCAGGGTACCGGCGCGGCTTTCGCGCGGTCAAGCGGGTGGGCGTCACCCGCTGGGCAGACCGGCCGCTTCACGCGGAGCTGCCGCGCTTCGCGCCGTCGCCGTCGCCACCGCGGCCGTCGTGGGGCTGGCGGGGCTGTGCGTGCTGTCGTAGGATGGAGGATCGTGGCGCGCGGGAACGGGAAGAGGCGATGGCGCTGCGGGCAGCCCCGCAGCCGCCTCCGGTTCCCGTCAGCGGCGCCACCGGCCGCAATCGGCAACGGATGACGCTGCGGGTCGGTGTTCGCGTGGCTTCGCCGGCGGATCGATGCCGCTCCGGGCTGCACAGGGGTCGGGGTGTCGGGGACGGAGAACGGGGAAAAGGACGCATGGATCTCGACAGTGTGCTGGCGGGCGCGGGCGTCATGGCGGTGCTCATGGGACTGATCTGGCGGATGTTCGTTCATTACGACACGAAGAACGAGAAGCGCTTCTCCGGCTACGACACGAAGAACGAGAAGCGCTTCTCCGACTACGACACGAAGAACGAGAAGCGCTTCTCCGACCACGACACGAAGAACGAGAAGCGCTTCTCCGACCACGACACGAAGAACGAGAAGCGCTTCTCCGACTACGACACGAAGAACGAGAAGCGCTTCTCCGACTACGACACGAAGAACGAGAAGCGCTTCTTCGACCTGCGGAACGAGAACCGGGAGGCGCACAAGGGCATCACCGAGCGCATCGACCGGGTGCTCGAGATGCTGGCGAACCGCTGACACGGTCCAGCCACGTCCGCCGGCGCGCACGGCTGTCCCTGGTCCTGCGCGAGGTCGCCCCTGGGTCGGCGGCGTCGGCATAGTACAATCCGGCCCCGATGGAGACGATTGCGCGCGGCATCGCATACACCGACCTGATGCACCGCGGCCGACCGCGCGTCATCGCGACCGCCGTCATTCAGAGCGCCGCCGGCGTCGCGCTCGTCGACCCGGGGCCGACCTCGTGCCTGGAGACGCTGCGGGGAGCCCTCACCGACGCGGACATCGCGATCGCCGACGTGCGCGACGTGCTGCTGACGCACATCCACCTCGATCACGCCGGCGCCGCCGGCTCGCTGCTGCGCGAGAACCCCGACATCACGGTCTGGGTCCACGAGCGGGGCGCGCCGCACATGATCGACCCGTCGAAGCTGCTGGCCAGCGCCGCACGGCTCTACGGCGACGAGATGGATGCACTCTGGGGCGCCTTCCTGCCCGTGCCCGAGGCCAACGTGCGGGCGCTGGCCGGGGGCGAGCGGATCGAGGCGGCCGACCGCAGGTTCGAGGTGGCGTACACGCCGGGGCACGCCTCCCACCACGTCGGCTTCCTCGACCGGGACAGCGGCGTGGCCTTCGTTGGCGATGTCGCCGGCGTCCGCACCGGCGAGGCGCGGTTCGTGCTGCCGCCGACGCCGCCGCCCGACATCGACGTGGAGACGTGGGCCGAGAGCCTCGAACTCGTCCGCCGCTGGCGGGCGTCGACCCTGCTCGTCACCCACTTCGGCGCGCACGAGGACCCCGACGCCCACCTCGACGCCATGCAGACGCACCTGCGGGAGATGACGGGCATCGCGCGCAAGTGCATCGAGGCCGGCGGCAGCGCGACGGATCAGGCGCGCCGCTTCGTCGACCGGATGCGGGTCTACATGCAGCGGCACATTCCGGCCGACGAGGTCGGCCTCCACGAAACCGCAGCCCCGCTCGACCAGTGCTGGCTGGGCCTCGCGCGCTACTGGCGCAAGCGCGGCGTGACGGGCGACTGACGAGCGCCCGATTCCTCTGCGGGCGACCGCCGGTTCTTCCACCGCCCCCTGCCCGTCGCCGTCTGTTCGGACCGTGGAACCGGCCGGCGCCCGCGACCCGCGCAGCATGCCGTCTGCAGGCCGACGCCTTGTTCCGCGGCGGCTTGTCCTTACCGGAACGCGCGGGCAGTCACCGGCAGTCACCAGCTACAGGCCGGCGCCCTTGTCCTTCAGGATCCGCCACACCTTCTCGGGCGTGATCGGAATGTCGATGTGCCGCACGCCGAGGTGCGCCAGCGCATCGACCACCGCGTTGACGATCGCCGGAGGCGCGCCCACGGTGGCCGACTCGCCGACGCCCTTCGCGCCCTGTGGATGGTGCGGCGACGGGGTCACGGTCTTGTCGGTCTCCCACCGCGGCGTCTCCATCGCGGTGGGAACCAGGTAGTCCATGAAGCTGCCGCCCGAGATGTTGCCGTTCTCGTCGTAGCTGATCTCCTCGAGGAGCGCGGGGGCCATGCCCATCGTCAGGCCGCCGTGGATCTGCCCGTCGACGATCATCGGGTTGATGATGTTGCCGCAGTCGTCGACCGCCACGAAGCGGCGGATCTTCACCTCGCCGGTGCCGCGGTCGATGTCGACGACGCAGATGTAGCTGCCGAAGGGGAAGGTCAGGTTCGGCGGGTCGTAGTACGAGACCGCCTCGAGGCCGCCCTCCATGCCGGGCGGGTGGTTGGTGTAGGCGGCGAACGCGATCTCCTGGATCGTCTTCGACTTCTGCGGCGCGCCCTTGACGGAGAAGGCCCCCGGCGTCCACTCCAGATCGTCTTCGCCCACCTCCAGCAGGTGGGCGGCGATCTTCTTCGCCTTCTCGCGGACCTTGCGCGCCGCCATCGCCCCGGCCGCGCCCGCCGTCGGCGTCGAGCGGCTGGCGTAGGTGCCCAGCCCGTAGGGCGCGGTGTCGGTATCGCCCTCCTCGATCTCGATGTGCGCGGCGGGAATGCCGAGCTCCTCGGCGAGCACCTGCGCATAGGTGGTCTCGTGGCCCTGGCCCTGCGACTTGGTGCCGAAGCGGGCGGTCGCCTTGCCGGTGGGATGGACCCGGATCTCGCACGAGTCGAACATCTTGAGGCCGAGGATGTCGAAGTGCTTCGAGGGCCCGGCGCCGACGATCTCCGTGAAGCTGGAGATGCCGATGCCCATCAGCTCGCCCCGCGCACGCTTGTCGGCCTGCTCCCTGCGCAGCTCCGCGTACCCGATCCGCTCCATCGCCTTCTCGAGGGCGCCGTGGTAGTTGCCGCTGTCGTACTCCCACCCGAGCACCGACTTGTAGGGGAACCTGTCGGCGGGGATGAAGTTCTTCAGGCGCAGGTCGGCCGGGTCCATCTTCAGCTCGTGGGCCATGATGTCGGTCAGCCGCTCGATGGTGTGGACCGCCTCGGTCACGCGGAACGAGCAGCGGTAGGCGATGCCGCCCGGCGGCTTGTTGGTGTAGACGCCGTCCACCTCGGCGAAGGCGTGCTTCAGGTCGTAGGACCCGGTGACGATGGAGAACAGTCCGGCCGGGAACTTCGACGGGTTCGCGGCGGCGTCCGTGTAGCCGTGGTCGGCCACCGTCTTGATCCGGAGCGCCGTCAGCGTGCCGTCCTTCGTCGCCCCGAGCTTCGCCTTCAGGTGGTAGTCGCGCGCGAAGGAGTCGGCCTGCAGGTTCTCCATCCGGTCCTCGACCCACTTGACGGGCCTGTCCACCACGACCGACGCGGCGACCGCGAGCACATACCCCGGATAGACCGGCACCTTGCCGCCGAACCCGCCGCCGATGTCGGGGGAGATGACCTGGATCTTCTCTTCCGACAGACCGACGTGCCCGGCCACCAGGGCCAGCACGGTGCGGATGGCGTGCGGGGCCTGCGTGGTCATGTAGACCTTGAGCTTGCCCATCACCCGGTCGAAGTCCGCGACGCAGCCGCAGGTCTCGATGGACGCGACGTGGATGCGCGGGATGTACAGATCCTGCTCGACGACGACATCGGCGCCGGCCAGCGCGCTGTCGGTCGCGGCCCGATCCCCCACCTCCCAGTGGAAGATGTGGTTGTCCTTCTTGTCCTCCTTGTCGGTACGCAGCACCGGCGCGTCCGGCTCCAGCGCCTGGAACGGATCGACGACGACCGGCAGCGGGTCGTAGTCGACCTCCACCGCCTCGACCCCGTCGGCCGCCGCGTAGCGGTCGGTCGCGACCACCGCCGCCACCTCCTGCGCCTGGTACATGACCTTCTCGGTCGGCAGCACCATCTGGGTGTCGGACATCAGGGTCGGCATCCAGTGCAGGTTGTACTGCTTGAGGGTCTCGCCGGTGATGACCGCGAGCACCCCGGGGACCTTGAGCGCGTTCTCCGTGTCGATGGACTTGATGCGGGCATGCGCGAACGGGCTGCGGACGATGTCCAGGTAGAGCATGCCCGGAAGCTGGATGTCGTCCACGTAGTTGCCCCGGCCGCGGATGAAGCGGGGATCCTCCTTGCGCTTCATCGAGTGGCCCATGCCGCACACTTCCGGCGTCGTCTGGGGTGCCATGTTTTCTCCCTCGCCCGGCATCGCCGCCTGCGGCCCCTGCGCCGCCTGACCGGTTCTCACCTGGGAGTCCGCGTTCTGCTGCGGCGCTCCGGTTCCGGGAAGTCGTCGCCTGACGGCTCCGTTTCCCGCCCAACGAGTCCTCTCGGGAAGTGCGCGTTCTAGGGCGCGGACTCCTCGCGCAACTTCGCCGCCGCGTACTCGATCGACCTGACGATGTTCACGTAGCCGGTGCAGCGGCACAGGTTGCCCGAGATCGCCTGCCGGATCTCCGCCTCGTCCGGATCGGCGTTCCGCTCGAGCAGCGCGCGCCCGGTCATCAGCATGCCCGGGGTGCAGAAGCCGCACTGCAGCCCGTGCTCCTGCTGGAACCCCTCCTGGAGGGGATGCAGCCTGCCGTCCTGCTCCAGGCCCTCCACCGTCCGCACTTCCCGGCCGTCCGCCTGTACGGCGAGCACGGTGCACGACTTGACGGGCTCGCCGTCGAGCAGCACCGTGCACGCGCCGCAATGCGTCGTGTCGCAGCCGATATGGGTTCCGGTGAGGCGCAGCACGTCGCGGAGCCAGTGCACGAGCAGGAGGCGCGACTCGACCGCGGCCTCCTGCGCCTCTCCGTTCACCGTGATCCGAACGTCGTGTGTCGCCATGCCTACTGCCCTCCCGCCCGCTCGACCGCGCGGGTGATCGCGCGGCCGGTCAGCACGCGCGCCATGTCGCGCTTGTACTCGACCGACCCGCGCCGGTCGGCGCTCGGTGACGTGGCGCCTGCGGCCAGCCGCGCCGCCTCGGCGATGACCGCGTCGTCCGGCCGCCGTCCCCGGAGATACGTTTCCGCCGCGGTCGCCTTGATCGGCGTCGGGCCGGCGTTGGTGAGACCGATGCCGATCCGCGCGATCCCGCCCTGCCCGTCGAGCGTGACCTGCGCCGCGGTGGCGGCGGTGGCGAAGTCCCCCACCTTGCGCTCGATCTTGACGTAGGCGCCGCCGCTCCGCGCCGGCGGAGCGGGGATCCGGATCTCGGTGAGGATCTCCGCCGGCCGGAGCGCGGTGGCGAACAGCCCGGTGAAGAAGTCGGTGATCGGAATCGTGCGCACGCCGGCGGGACCGCGCGCCACCACTTCCGCCTCCAGCGCGAGCATCGTCGCGGGGTGGTCGTTCGCCGGGTCCCCGTGCGCCAGATTGCCGCCCACCGTGGCGCGGTTGCGCACCAGCGGGTCGGCGATGACCACGGCCGTGTCGAGCAGGATCGGGTACTTCTCGCGAATCAGATCCGAGCGTTCCAGATCCGCTTCGCGTACGGCGCCGCCGATGCGCAGGCGCCCGTCCGCTTCCGTGATGCCGTCGAGCCCCGGGATGCGCCCGATGTCCACCAGGTGGCCGGCGTCGCCGAGCCGGAGCTTGAGCAGCGGCAGGAGGCTCTGCCCGCCGGACAGCACCTTCGCCTCGTCCCCGTGACGTTCGAGCAGCGCCACCGCCTCCTCCAGCGTGCCCGGTGCGTGGTAGTCGAATGCCGACGGAATCATTGGGACGCTCCTTGACTCGCAACCAGCCAGAGAATCGCGGCCGCGATGGCCACAGCCAGCCAGAAGTCCGGCCGCCGCAGCAGGGGACCCAGGGCCCGCCTCCCGACCGCGGCGCCCAGGGAAACGGCATCGATCGCATCGCCGCCCGGCGCATCGCCGCGGACAACGGCGCCGGCGGCGGCCTGCGCACCCGTGGCGGCGGGCGAACGCGCCGCGTCAGGACCGCTCGGGTCCGGGGAGTCGGAAGCGCGCGGGTCGGCGACCGGACCATTCCCGCTCTCGCGGTCGGGCGCCGACTCCAGCGCGGTCCGCATCGCCTCGGTGAACTGCCGGAACATCTGGTCGCTGACGTCCTGGATCAACCCCCGTCCGAACTGCGCCAGGATGCCGCTGATGTTCACGGTCGACGACACGCTCACCTCGGTCTCGGCGGCGCCGCGTGCGACGACCCGGCTCGTCATGCGCATGTCGGCGCCGCCCTTGCCGCGCACGTCCTGGCCGGACGCCGCGATCTCCGCCACGCCCTCCTCCTCGTCCAGCCGCTCGAAGCGCACCGTGCCCCGGTAGCGGGCCGAGACCGGGCCCACCTTGACGGCGATGGTGCCGGCGTGGGTCCGCTCGTCGACCTGTTCGGTGATCGCGGCGCCGGGCAGGCAGCCCGCCACCCGGGCCGGATCGGCGAGAAACGCCCACACCTCCCGTCGGGCGGCGTGGATGACGAACTGCTTCTCTATGGGAATGGCCATGTCACACCTTCTCTATGGGAATGGGAATGGCCATGTCACACCGCCAGAAGGGGCACGAGCCGCTCGAGCGATTCCACGTTGTGCGCGGGGACGAAGTGCTCGACGAAAGGAAGGGCGGCCTGCATCCCGCGCGCCTCCGGCCGGTAGCGCGGGTCGCCGAGCAGCGGGTTCAGCCAGATCACCTTCCGCGCCCTCTCGCGGATGGTGTGCATCGCGCGGGCGAGCACCGCGGGGCCGTCCCTGTCCAGCCCGTCGCTCAACACCACGACGACGGTCTTCGCGTGCATCAGCGTATCCAGGTGCCGCGTGACGAACTCGTCCAGACTCGCGCCGATCCGGGTTCCGCCGGACCAGTCGGGCACGCCGGCGGCCAGACGGTCCAGGGTAGGAGCGATCTTGTCCGGTGTCAGCCACGGCGTCAACCGCGTCAGCGAGGTGTTGAACGCGAATACCTCGCACCGCCGCACCACACGCCGGAGGGACAGCGCGAAGGTCAGCAGGAAGCGGGTGTGCGGATCCATGGAGCCGCTGGTGTCGCACAGCAGCACCACGTCCGGCGTTTCCACGGCGCGATCCCGTCGCGCCAGCGAGAGGAACTCGCCGCCGGTGCCGACCGCGCGGCGAAAGCTGCGCCGCAGGTCCATCCGTCCCCGGGCGCGGACCGGCGCCAGGCGGCGGCTCCGTCGGCATCGCAGCCGGCGCACCGCCCGCGCCAGGAGCCGCTCCATGGCGGGCAGGTCGTCCGCGCACCAGTCGTCGAACGGCTTGCGGCGCAGGAGCGCGTCGGAGGAGTAGCCGGGCGTGTCTCCGCCGGGGAGTTCGCGTCCACGTTCACCGGGAAGCTGGCCGGTTGCCTGCATCCGGCGCCAGTGGGGGATCCGGCGGGTCCGGTCGGTGCGCGGCCGCGGCGGCCGTTCCGGTGCCTTGCCCGGCGCTCCGACGCGCGGCCGCGGCGGCCGTTGCCGTGGTGCGGCCGGCGGCTCGACGGGCGGGTCCGCCGCCCAGAAGGCCCGCAACAACTCGTCGAATGCGTCCCAGTCGGACCGTCGGATCTTCAACGCGGCGCGCAGCGCATGGCGAACCTCGTCGATATCGTCGGCATCCACGAGCAGGAGTGCGGCCACCCCGTCGACCTCGTCGCTCACGCCGACGGCCAGGCCGCGTTCCCGCAGCCGACCCGCGAAGCGGGCCAGGCGTTCCGCGAGGTCGCGGTCAGGCATCGGCGCGGCTCGATGATCGCGCACCGGCGAGCAGCGACGCGATGTCGTCCGCGGCCAGGTCCCGCACGTCGTGGTGGTCCTTCAGGACGCACCCCAGCGTTTCCTCGACCGCGTCGGTGTCGAGACGTTCGAGTTGCAGAGCCAGCAACGCGCGGGTCCAGTCCAGCGTCTCGGCGACGCCCGGGGCCTTGTGGAGACGGCGGGCGCGGAAGGCCTGCATGACCGCTGCGACTTCCCGGGCCAGACCGTCCATGACCTCCGGCACCCTGGCGCGGATGATGCGGATCTCCTTCTCCAGCGACGGGTGCTCGACGTACAGGTAGAAGCATCGGCGGCGCAACGCGTCGCCGATCTCGCGCGTGCGGTTCGACGTCAGTACGACGTGCGGCACGTGTGCGGCGACGATGGGGCCGAGCTCGGGAATCGTCACCTGGAAGTCGGAGAGGACCTCCAGCAGGAAGGCTTCGAAGCCGTCGTCGGCCCGATCGATCTCGTCGATCAGCAGCACCGGCGGGCCCTCGCGGCGGGTGATGGCGCGCAGCAGCGGGCGTTCCAGCAGGCAGTCGCGACTGAAGATCATCTGCTCGGTCTGCGCCGGTTCCCTGCCGTCCGGGCCCGCGATGCGGAGGCGCAGCATCTGCCGCGGGTAGTTCCACTCGTAGAGCGCCGTGTGGACGTCGATCCCCTCGTAGCACTGCAGCCGGATGAGCTCGGTGTCCAGGATCCGGGCCAGGACCTTGGCGATCTCCGTCTTGCCCACGCCGGCGTCCCCTTCGATGAGGAGCGGCTTGCGCAGCGTGCGAGCCAGGTAGACCGCGGTGGCGATGGCGGGCTCGGCGATGTATCCCTCCCGCTCCAGCGCCGCCTGCGTCTCCCGCACCGCCGGTCTCACGCCACGCCTCCCGCGCCGCCGCGCGGCGCCGTTCCGGCCCGGACGGTCCGGCAGCGTCCGGCGGCCATGCCTACCCCTCCCGCACCTGCGGCACCGCCGCGTACCGGTGCGGTTCCGCCAGAAACCTGTCGCGGCAGGGCGCCCCGCAGAAGTACCAGGTCCTCCCGCCGGCGTCGGCCCGGTGACTCGCCCCCGCCACGGCGACGGACATGCCGCACACCGGGTCGCGCGCGGTGTCCGCGGCGGGAGCTGCAGCCGGCGTGTCTTCGGCGCCCGTCGTGGAAGCCGGAGCCGGGGCGTCTTCTGCGGTCGGCGCTTCGGAAGGCGGCGTCCCGGCGCTGTCCGTGACCATTGCAGCGGGAGGCGGCGCCGCGGTGGTGTCCGCGACCGCCGCGGCGGGACTCGCGTTGCCGGCAGCGCCTCGCCCGCTGCCCCGGCCCGGCGTGCTCCCGCGCTGCGTAATCTCGGCCAGGATGCTCAGGGCGATCTCCTCGGGCGTCTGCGCGCCGATGTCGAGGCCGGCCGGGTTCGTGATCCGGTCGATCTGTCGCGGCGTCGCGCCGCGGGCGACCAGCGTCTCGCGTATCTGACCGAACCGCTTGCGGCTGGCCACCACCCCCAGGTACCCCGGTTCGAGTCGAGCGGCCGCCCAGGCCGCCTCCTCGTCCCGTTGGCCGAGCGTCGCCACGACCGCCGAGCAGCGGGCGGCATCCTGCGCCGAGGCGGGCGGCTCGATCGACGCGTCCGCGGTCACCCGTCGGTCCGCGTCCGGGAACAGCGCCTCGCCGGCTTCGGGATCGACCGCTTCCACGCGGTAGCCGAGCACCGTGGCCAGCCGCGCCAGCGCCTGTGCGGTGGGTGAGACCCCGAAGACCAGCAGCCGGCGCGCTGGCAACAGCGGCTCGATGTAGATCTCCACGCTCCCTCCGCTGTGGCAGGCCATGGGGAATACCGACAGCCCGGGTCGAGCGCCCGACACCGAGTCGGCATCGCGGACGATCCCGATCAGCCGCGGCGTCCCGTCGGCGAGGGCTGCGAGCGCTTCGCGGATGACGGTCGGGCGCGTGCAGCTTCCCCCCAGCCAGCCGTGAAACCCGCCGTCCGGGGTCACGACGGCGCTGTCGCCGACCCGCGCGGAGCTCGGCGGCTCGCGGCGCACCACCGTGGCCAGCGCGAACGCCTCGCGGCGACCGGCGAGTCCGGATGCAAGCTGCAGGATGTCGGCGCGCATCGATGTCACTCGGTGGCGGTTCCGGCGTCCGCATCGGCGCCGTTGCCGGCGCCGGCGACTCGGGGACCAGCGCCGTCGGCGGCCCCGCCGTTTCGTGCGTTGCCGACTCTCGGGACGGTCGCACCACGTCCCGCGTCGGCGACGCGAAGCTTGGCCCGGATGCGTTCGTAGTCTTCGGGAACGTCCATGTCCTGGAGCGCCGCCTCCGGCCAGGAGAGTGCGATCGCCTCGTCGCGATGCCGCCGCACGACCTGTCGGCCGCATCCCTCTCCGGTCATGCGCTGCAGCTCGGGGAACAACGCGCGGTCGTACAGCATCGGCGGCGCGTTGACGTCTCCGTAGGCGGAGATGACCAGCGGGGCGCTGCTCTGCCGGTAGTGCGCGACGAGTTCGGTGACCATGGCGCTGGTGACGAACGGCATGTCCGCCAGCAGGACGACCGCCGCCTGTGCGCGGTCCGGGACGCGGGAGATCCCGGTTCGCAGCGACGTGTTGATGCCCAGCGCGTGGTCGGGATTGTCGACCGGCGTGCATTCGAGTCCCGCGAGCTCGGCCCGGGCGCGCTCTCCCTCGTGACCGGTGACGACGATGACCGGATCGAGACCGGCGCCGACCGCTCGGCGCACGACGCGCCGCAGCAGTGTCTCGCCGGCGAGCGCGAAGAACAGCTTGTTGCGTCCCATGCGGGTCGAGCTGCCCGCGGCAAGCACGACGCCGGCCACGGGGCCGCTGCGTTCAGACATGTACGGCTCCATCCTTCTCGCGCAGGGGGCGCGGCGCGCTCGAAGCGCGGACGGCCAGCAGCTCCGCCACGATGCTCACGGCCACCTGCTCCGGACCGTCCGCACCCAGGTCGAGACCCACCGGCGCGAAAAGCCGATCGGGCGCCGGCGCGTCGATCCGTTCGAGTATCGCATCCCGTCTGGCGCGGGGGCCGAGCAGGCCGATGTAGGGGACACCGGTCCGCAGCAGGCGCCCGACCCACTCCCGGTCGTGGGCGAACGCGTGAGTCATCACCACCACGTGGGTGCGCGGACCGAGCGGCAGCCCTTCCAGCCCGTCGGCGGGTCTGCGGTCGATGCGCTGCGCGTCGGGAAAGCGTTCCGGCGACAGGTGGGCGGGGCGATGATCGACGACCGTCACGCGGAAACCGATCTGCGAGGCCAGGGCCGCGAGGGGAATCGCGTCGTCGCCGGCGCCGCAGAGGACGAGCCGCGGCGGCGGGACGTGCGCCTCCGTGAACACGCCGCCGGCCGCGTCGATGTCGCAGCACGCCGATTCGCCAGCCGCGAGCAGCGCTTCCGCGCGTCGAACGATCGCACGATCCAGGCCGGGATCTCCCGTCGAGCCGGCCGGCGGGCCGTCCCCCGACACGACCATCCGACCCAGAGCGGCGGCGGGACCGCGGACGAGGGTGGACACGGCAAACGGCGCATCGCCCGCGAGCAGCGTCCCCACGTGATGCAGCGTGGCCCGGGTGTCCCCGGAGAGGACCGGCTGCACGAAGATGTCGACCGACCCGTTGCAGCCGAGGCCGAGGCCCCAGACGGTGCGGTCGTCGTCGCCGGTCTCGTAATGGCAAAGTCGGGGCGCTCCCTCGCGCATCACGGCCCCGGCAATCTCGCGCACGTCCGCTTCGAGACATCCGCCGCTGACGCCCCCGCAGGTCGCGCCGCCCGCTTCCACGAGCAGCTTGGCGCCGGGACGCCGGTACGCAGAGCCCTCTATCCGCACCACGGTCGCCAGCGCGGCGGGCTGACCGGCCGCCGCCAACTCGATGACCCGGCCCGCGATCCGCGACGTTTCCTGCCAGTGCTTCATGATGGATCGGTCGCACCGGGCCAGCCCGCCGTGATTCTACATGGGTCGGATTCCGCGATCCGCGACCCGCTTGCGGCTCCCCATCCCCGGCGCGGTGGCGCGTTCAAGGTGCCGGTGCGTGGCCGGCACGAGCGCAGCACCACCTTCCAGGCGCGAAAAATGCTGGATCCGCCTTGTACTGGCAACCTCCGGCGCGAGGGCCTCGGCGCCGTGCCGGACACCTAACTAACGATGAAATCAACCCGCGATGACCGCTGAGATCATGACGGTGTTCTCATCTACCCGTGTTCGCGTTCGAACTCGTCCAGGAACGAAACCAGCGCGTCGACCCCGGCTTCGGGGAACGCGTTGTAGATCGACGCGCGCAGACCGCCGACCGAGCGGTGCCCCTGGAGACCGGCCAGGCCTGCCGCCGCGGCCTCCGCGACGAACCGCTCTTCCAGCACCGGCGTCGCGAGCCGGAAGGTGACGTTCATCCGCGAGCGGCTGTCCGGGTCGGCCACGCCCCGGTAGAAGTCGGTGCGGTCGATGGCCGCGTAGAGCTTCGCCGCCTTGCGCTCGTTGCGGGCGGCCATGCTCTCGAGGCCGCCCTGCTCGCGCAGCCACGCCGTGACCAGCGACATCACGTAGATGGCGAAGACCGGCGGCGTGTTGGGGCGCGACCCGCCTTGCACGTACGTCGCGTAGCGCAGCAGCCTGGGAAGCGACGAGAGGCCCCGATCCACGAGGTCGGGACGGAGGATCACCACCGTCACGCCGGCCGGGCCGAGGTTCTTCTGCGCGCCGGCGTAGATGAGGCCGTGCCCGGCCACGTCGATCGGCCGGCTGAAGATGTCGGACGAGGCGTCGACCACCAGCGGCCGGTCCCCGACCTCGGGCATCGCGCGCCATTGCGTGCCCGCGATGGTGTTGTTCGTGGTGAGGTGCACGTACGCAGCGGCCGGTGAGAGGTCGATCCCGGCCGCCGTCGGCAGCCGTCGGAATCCCTCCGCCTCTGTGGTCGCAGCCACGCGCACGGCCCCGAACTTCTTCGCCTCGCGCGCCGCCTGCGCGGCCCACGCCCCGGTCACCAGGTAGTCCGCCGCCCCGTCCGCGGGGAGCAGATTCATCGGGACCATGGAGAACTGCAGCGTGGCCCCACCCTGGAGGAACAGGACGTGGTAGTGGTCGGGCACGCCGGCCAGAACGCGGATGTTGGCCTCGGCCGCCGCCAGAATCTCGTCGAATGCGGCAGAGCGGTGGCTGATCTCCAGAACGGACATTCCGATGCCCGGCAGGGCCGGGAAGCCTTCCCGAATCCGCTCCAGGACCGGTTCGGGAAGCACCGCGGGACCGGCGCCGAAGTTGAAGACGCGTTCGGTCACGCGACCCTCGCGGATCCCGCCGCGCCGCTTTGCGCCGCGCTGTCGCCGACACTGCCGGCGCGAAGAGGGAGGAGAAGGGAGCCGATCTCTGTGTCCCCGACGTTGTCGCCGACGGCGTAGCCGACACTGCCGGCGCGAAGATAAAGGAGAAGGGACTGCTCCGGCAGGTCGCGCCGCATCGAGACTCAGAGATTCTTCCGCTGACGACGTAAGTCGTTGCGAAAGAACAGTTTACAGCGCCGTGGCGATTTCGTTCCCACGGATGTGCCTACTTCAACCGGCTCTTGATCGCGTTGCACTGTACACGATCACACGCGCGGAATGGGTGGGCGCGGGCGGCTGACGGCGCTTGATTCGTGGGCGGGCGGCGGGCTGTGCCGGGGCGCAACTGGGTGTTCAGTCGACCGGATTGGCTGGCGCGGTGCGTTCGAGGGTCTGGAGCGGCAGGCTGCGCATCTCGCGCATCTCGGTCTGCATTTCGGTGCGCGTCTCGCGCATCTCGGTTCGGATGTCGCGGATGTCGGTTTGCATCTGGTCGATGCGGTGGTTCTGGTCGTTGAACCGCTGGTTCTGGTCGTTGAACCGTTGGTTGATGAGCTGGTTCGTGTCGTCGATTCGGGCGTTCATGATCGCGTTCTGCTGGAACGTCATGCTGACGAAGGCGACCTGCAGCAGGGCGATGGTCACGCCGGTGGCGACGATCCACTTGGCGTCGGTCGAGAGTCTCGGCTTTGCGGGGCTGTCTGCGTGCTCGGCGGCTGTCGCCGTGGTGTCGGCCATGCCGTGGTGTCGGCCATATTGTGGAGCCTGCTTGACGCGATTCTACACGGGGATTCGGGACGGCGGGCACGGCGGTGGTGGAACCGCGGCCATACGTCGGCCGTTTCGCGTCCCGACGCGACCAGGCGGCAGAGCACGGTCCGGTAGCTCACCCGGAAGATGCGCTTGACCTTGAGAACCCGCACCAGCAGCGGGTGGCCCCGCGTCCCGGCTCAGGCCTCTCCGAACGCGGCCTCGGGCATCAGGAACTCGCTGGCGAAGAGGTCGGCTTCCCGTTCGCTCCGCTTCGGAAGCTCGGCGGCGTCGCGGCCAGCTCCCCCTGCGTCAACTGCCGGTCCAGCCGCGGCCGCGCCACGTTCGCCGCGATGGTCGCCCCTTCCGCCATGCGTCGTCTCCCCCTCGACGAAGCGGCGCGGGCCGGGCAGTAGTACCCGGGCATGGACGCTTCGTGACACGCGCCGTGGCCATGACCAACTACGTCGGTCCCATAGCGGACGGTCCAGCCGTGGACCTGACCAGTCGCCATTCCACGTGGATCGTGCAGGCGGCAAGCTGGATCTGCCGGATGGTGATTTTGGCGTCTGACCGATCGATGGACACTTGGGCCGCTGAAGAAAGCCCTCCGTAAGCGCAGTGCCGACACTGCGAGTCCGAAATACTCGGTCCATTCGGCGTGCCGGATCAACCAGGTTGCGCGATCGCGTTCGGCATGGGCGCTTCGGACAGCGAGTCGACCAGCCGTGCAACGAACCGCACCGCCATCGGCGACAGCGTATTGATTCGTGCCTTGAGACGGTCGCGATCGTTCATCTGTTCATGCGATGCTCGATCAGCCGCACGAACTCGGCCTTGAGTTCGATGCCGACCCACCTTCGTCGCAACTGCGCCGCCGCGAGCAGGGTCGTTCCGGAGCCGGCGTACGGGTCCAGCACGGCGTCGCCCGGTTCGCTCGTGAGGCTGACGCAGCGTTGGGCAAGGTTGATCGGCATGGGCGCGGGATGGTCGTCGTCGGCAGTCTGGTCGCGGCGGCGCGGGCTGGTTGGAATGTCCCAGACCGTTCTGAGGCGGCGGTCGTTGGTCCCGCGGACGGCGTTGATGTCGTAGTAGTAGTCTTGGCCCTTCGACAGCAGAAAGACCGTTTCGTGCGCCTTCGTCGGCCGGTCGCCGACCGACTCGGGGTGCGCGTTCGGCTTGTGCCAGATGACCTCGGAACGCAACCACCAGCCGTCATCCTGTAGCGCGAAAGCCAGACGCCAGGGGAGTCCAATCAGGTCCTTGGGTTTGAGCCCTCGCGGCGTCCGGGGCCGTACCGTCATCGCGCGCGCCCGGTTCTTCCTGTCCGGTGCCCGGTAACGGCGGTTGCCGGACGTGTAGGCGTCGCCGATGTTCAGCCATACGGTGCCGTCGCCCGTCAGCACACGCCGGAGCTTGCCGAAGTCGGCAACGATGCTCGTCACGTAGTCGCGCAACGTGTCGTCCCGTCCGAACGGGTCCCCGGTGTCGTAGTCGCGTAATGACCAGTACGGGGGGAGGTCACGACGGTTCTCACGCTCTCGGCGGGCAGGAGATCGATCGCCTTTGAGGCTCGTCCGCGAATCAGCGTGGCGGCCGGCAGGGCGGGGAGTTCACGGTCTGCTTCCGCATCAAGACGGACGTATCGTGCGTGGTCGTCTTGCGCCTGGAAGCTGGCTGGTTCAGTGGACTCGATGGGAAACAGGGTGGCCACGGCAGTCAACGCCCTCAGTCGACAGGGCGGCAGGTGCGAGTCAGGCCGGGGCGATCATCGCAGGCGCCGATCAACGAGCCACGTTACCACGGGGTGACTCGCCGACGCAGCAGGCGGAGCAGGCGGCCCGAGCCCCAGGGGATACAGCCGGTCGAAGTGCACGACGCGGCGGCCGTACGGGTGTCGCCGAGGTGGTCAGCCAGTCGTCGTGATGAGCGCTCCGGCGGCCACGCCGTCGATGTATAGGATGTGCTTCGCTGGTGAGCAACCCGGTTGTCCACAAGGTGGTTCGTCGGCTCGGCCTGGTGGACGAGCGCGCCGGAAGGTGACGGTGCACGGGTTCCAGTCGACGTACCGGGTCTGGGCGATGGAGGTCGCGCAGGTGTCGTCCGAGATTTCGGAGGCGGTTGTGGCGCACATTCCAACGGACCAGACGGTGCGGGCGTATGCGCGCTCGGACGTCTTCGCGGCGCGGCGCGAGCACATGCAGTGCTGGGCGGTCAGGGCTCGTGTGCGGTGAGATCTGCCGTTCGGCGTGTTGATCACCTTCAGATGGTGTGGATCAGCAGGCCGTCGCGCAGCTTCGGCTCGAACCAGGTGGACTTGGGCGGCATGATGCCGCCGGCGTCCGAGACCGCCAGGAGCTCGTCGGTAGTGACCGCCGCCAGCGAGAATGCGACCGCCGCGGCGCCCGAATCGACCGCCTGCTCCAGGGCGGCGATGCCCCGTGCCCCGCCGACGAACGTCACCCGCGGATCGGTGCGGATGTCCGCCACATCGAGCAGATCGCCCAGAATCCGGTCCTGAAGAACCGCGACGTCGAGTGCCGCGACCCGGGATCCGGACGCCGCCGTCTTCTCCGGGGCCAGAGCGACGGTGTACCAGGCTCCGGCCAGATACATCGCTAGGTGGCCTTTGGGTGGGACCTGCGGGCCACCCGCCGTGACCGGAAACCGCTCGTGCAGCGCGGCCAGGAGCTCGCCCGCGGTGCGTCCGGCCAGATTCGCGAGCGTGCGGTTGTAGGGCAGGATGCGCGTCCGGCTGTCGGGAAACGCCACGCCGAGAAAGAACCGTGCCTCGTGTTCGGGATCGGTTCCGGCGAGCTCGTCGCGCGCGCGGGCCGCGCTGGCGATCCGGTGGTGTCCGTCGGCGATGTACACCGCCGGCACGTCGGCGAAGGCCGAGACGGCGACGCGCGTGGCCTCGGTCGACAGACGCCAGACGCTGTGACGCACGCCGTCCGGCGCGGCGACATCAAGCAGCGGAGGCCCGACCGTCCCGCCGCCCACGACCGCGTCGACCGCCGCCGTCCCGCGGTAGGTCAGGAACACGATGCCGGTCTGCGCCCGCGCCGCGACCATGTGGCGGGTCCGGTCGTCCTCCTTGTCCCGGCGCGTCCGTTCGTGGCGCCTGATGATGTCGCGGTCGTACTCGTCGAGCGAGAAGCAGCCGGCCAGACCGGTCTGCTCGTGCTCGCCCGCCCGCATCCGGTACAGGTACAGCGCCGGTTCCGCGTCCACCACCAGAGGCGCCTGTTCGAGCAGCGCCCTCAGGTTGCGGGCCGCCCGCTCGTAGACCTGCTGGTCATGGGGGTCGACGCCGTCCGGCAGGTCGATTTCGGCGCGCGACACGCGGAGAAAGCTCAACGGATTACCCGCCGCCAGGAGCCGCGCCTCGTCCGTGGACACGACGTCGTACGGGACCGCGGCCACTGCCGCAGCCGCCGACGGCTCGGGGCGAAGCGCACGGAACGGACGAATGATGGCCAAGACAGGCGGTTCGCTATTGGGCGGCGTCAGAGTCCGCCGGGATGGGCTCCGACCAGGATCCAAGTCGTGCGAGCGCCGCATCCCGCACCGTTTGGAACGCGGCGAGATGCGCCTCGGGCACCGGGTCGCCCGGGGGCAGCTTGCGGTGTTCGAGGAGAGGATTGACGAACGCGCCGTCCTTCCGCATTCGATAGTCGAGGTGCGGCCCGGTCGACAGGCCCGTCGAGCCCACGTAGCCGATTTCCTGTCCCTGAAACACGCGCACGCCGCGGCGGATGCCGCTGGCAAAGCGGGACAGGTGCAGATAGTAGGTCTCGTAACCGTTGGTGTGACGCAGCCGGACCATGTTGCCGGAGCCGCCGCTGCGCCCGGCCGAGACGACCGTCCCGGTGGCGACCGCGATGACCGGTGTGCCGGTCGGCGCGCCGTAGTCGACACCCAGATGCGGCCGTACAACGTCGAGGATCGGATGCAACCGCCGGTAGGAGAAGCGCGACGTGATGCGCGGCTCGAACCGGAACGGCGAGCGAAGGAACAGCCGCTTCATCGAACGGCCCTTCTCGTCGAAGTACTGCGCCTCGGGCTCGCCCGGCACGTGGAAGCGAAACGCCTGCAGGCGCCGGCCGTCGTTCGTGAAACTGGTCGCGAGCACCTCGCCGTAACGGGAGAACGACAGGTCGTCGTCGTCGCCGTCGTCCTCGAACCGCTCCTCTCGGAGGATCTCCTCGTACAGCAGACTGAAGCGATCGCCCCGGCGCAGATCGTTGTTGAAATCGATTTCGCCGCTCAGCACCTCGGCAAGAGCAACGGCCAGCATCACACCCTCGTCCCGGGCGCCTATCGCGGCGACGAGCGAGTTGTGCCGGGCGTTGATGTCGGCTTGCAGCACCACCTCGGTGCGCGCTTGGCGGTAGGGTGTGACTGCGGCTTCGAATCCGTCGTCGGCCCGACTGACCTGCAGGAACACGTCGTCATCGATGTGATACTCGAACTGCCCGAACTCGCCGCTGTCGACGCCCAGCACCAGGCGATAGGGATTGCCGCCGCGCAGGCGGCGCGGATCGAAGACCTTGCTGATCGTCTCGATCAGCGAATGGGCAACGCCGTCGAGCTCGTGGCGCGCGAAAAGCGTCGCCAGCGTGGCTCCCGCCGGCACGTTCCCTGACACCGTTTGCGTGAGTGGCCGCAGGAAGATGTCCTCGGCGACCTGCAGCACCGGCGCCCCGACCGGTGCCGGGTGTTCAGCCGGGAGTGCGGACTCGACGGCACAGCCCCCCAGCGGCAGTACCGACAGGACAAAGAAAGCGAGGAAGGTGAGCCGGCCGAGCATGAAGAAACGTGAGTGTAACATAGGCGCCAGGGCATCTGTACCGCCGGAAACCGCCGGATCCGCCGGTGGGGGTGACAACGGTGGGGGTGACAACGGTGGCGGTGCGCGGGCACTCCGCGGGCCACCGCCGCATCCCGCTGCATCCGGCAGCGGGCGGCGCCGCCCGCTGCCGCCGGATCATCCGCGGAGCGCCGTCAGACGCGCGGCGACGTGTGCCGCGTGCCCGGCCGCGCGTACCTTCTTCCAGTGGTGGGCCACATTCCCGTTCGGGTCGATCAGTACGGTCGACCGGATGACGCCGACCGACTTCCGGCCGTAGAGCACCTTCTCGCCCCACGCACCGTACGCTTCCATGGTGGCGTGTGTCGGGTCCGAGAGAAGCTGCACCCGCAGGTTGTACTTCGCGATGAACTTCCGGTGCGACGCCGCGTCGTCGGGGCTGCAGCCGAGGATCACCGCGTCCAGCTTCTCGAATTCCGCGAGCCCCGCCGTGAACTCGCACGCCTCCTTGGTGCAGCCGGGCGTGTCGTCCCTGGGGTAGAAGTAGAGAACCACCCACTGTCCCTTGAGGTCGGCCAGGCTGACGGACTCGTCGTCCTGGTTCTCCAGCGTGAATTCCGGCGCTTCCTTCCCGACCTCGAGCATGATCTCGCTCCTTCGCCTGGTTTCCCGTCCGTTCATCGTCGCGCGCGGTTTCCTGCCGCGCCGCCGGGCCGTGCCGCGGTTCTTCCGCGCACCGGCGCCCGGGCCCGCGGTCGGCTCGTCGCTCCGCCGCTGGAGTTTCAGGTGATCGTGATCGGCGGCGCGGCGTCGCTCCGCTCGGCGACGCCGCCGATCACCGCCGCGTGAGTGTAGCCCAACGCCCGGAGCCGGCTGACGCACGCCTCGGCCTGCGCGGCAGGCACGCCAGCGAGCAATCCGCCCGCGGTCTGTGGGTCGAACAGGAGGAGGTAGCGGGGATCCGTCCCGGCCGTCTCGACGTTGGCGACCGCCCGGCGAAGGCGAACGTTCTGCGGTTGGAGGGAGCTGAGGAGCCCGCGCGCCGCGGTGTCGGCCGCACCGTCGAGCAGCGGTACCGCGTCCATCTCCAACCATGCGTCGACGCCGGAGGCCTTCGTCATCTCGACCAGGTGGCCGAGCAGCCCGAACCCCGTCACGTCCGTGCACGAGCGCCCGCCGTGGGCGCGCACCGCGGCGGCTGCTTCGCGGTTGGACTGGAGCATCGCCCGGATCGCACCGTCCACCCAGCGTGCCTTCGCCTTGCCCCGCATATCGGCGGCCAGCAGCGTGCCGGTCCCGATCGGCTTGGTCAGCACGAGCCGGTCGTCCGGCCGCAGACCGCCCTTGCGGAGAATCCGATCCGGGCCTATGGATCCGTTCACCGAGAGGCCGAGTTGCACCTCGGCGCCCTCGCTGGTGTGCCCGCCGACCAGCGCCGCCCCGCCCTCGTTCAGTACCGCCACCGCGCCGGACAGCAGATCCTCCAGCAGGATCTCCATCTTCGACTCGAGCCCGTGCGGGATCGTGACGATCGCGAGCGCCGAGCACGGCTCGGCCCCCATCGCGTAGAGGTCGCTCAGGCAGTGGTTCGCGGTGATGCGGCCGAACAACCAGGGATCGTCAATCATCGACCGGAAGGCATCGACCGACTGCACCAGCAACCTGCCCGGGGGCAGCGAGGCCACGGCGGCGTCGTCCGGGGCATCGAGGCCGACCACCACGTCGTCCCGGCGCACCGGTTCCAGCCGGGCGACGACCCGATCGAGCAACGTGGCCCCCACCTTCGAGCCGCAGCCGCCGCAGCGCATGGCGACCACCGACAGCTCGCGCACGACGTCCGGTGGGGCTAGGCCCGGCGGCACGGCCGGCGACCGACGCGCGCCTGCCCCCGCGGTATCCATCTCCGGCAGATCGGCGAACCGCCGCATGAAGCGCCGGTCGATGCGGTCCTTCCAGCGCCAGACCCAGGCACCCTCGGACGACCAGCGCCCGCGCGAAGCGATGGCGTACCGGTCGCCCGTGCTGACCAGGCTCAGGAACCGGCGCTGCGGGCGGAACGGCCGCAACTTCTCGCCGAGCAGGGCCCGCCGCAGGTTCGCGGCGAGCGGAGCGCCCTGGCGGACAGCGAACACCCCTGCCTTCTCGCGCGGGTGATCCACTACCGCGGCCACGTCGCCGGCCGCGAAGACGCCGGGGTGCGATGTCGACTGCAACGTGGCATCGACCGCGATGAACCCGGCTGCGTCCACCGCGAGTCCGGCCGCGGCCGGCCAGGGTGGCGGCGCGGCGGCGGTGGCCCAGATGACCTCGTCCATCTCGAACGACTCGCCGCCCGCGACCTCCAGCCGCCCCGCCTCGACCCGCCCGACCCGGGCGCCGAGATGCAGGCGCACGCCCCGTTCGGCAAGCACGCGCGTGAACCGAACCTGCGCGCCGCGGTTGTGCGTCGGCAGCACGGTCGGAGCCGCGCCGAACAGATGGAATTCCGGTACGGCGAAGCCGCCAGCGGGGGCACGCGCCGAGAGCGCCTCGGCGCCCACCGCGCTTCCGGAGCCTGTGTCGGCGCGCGCACGCGTCGAGAGCGCGTGCTGCATCGCCAGCGTCAGCTCGACGCCCGCCGCGCCCGCTCCCACCGTGGCCACACGCAGCCGCCGCGGACTCGCGCGCACGCGGTGGGCGAGCCGCTCCCAGCGCGCGACCAGCCCGCCGATTGGTTTCGCGGGGACGGCGTAATCCGCCGCGCCCGCCGCGTCGAGCCGCGGCGCGATGCCGACATCTATCGACAGCACGTCGTAGGGGACCGGCGGCCGGTCGCGGCACAGGACCGCGCGCCGCTGCAGGTCGAGCCCCACCGCCTCGGCGTGGAACAGCCGCGCCCCCGCGAACCGGGCGAGCGGACCGAGGTCGATGTGGACATCGTCGAATCCGTAGAGGCCCGCAATCAGGCCCGGCAGCATCCCCGAGTAGGGGGCGTGCAGGTCGCGCGCGATGACGGTGATCCGCACGCCGGGGAGGGGGCGCATCCCCAGCCGGCGGAGCACGATGACGTGGCTGTGGCCCCCGCCGACGAGGACGAGGTCCTTCAGCACGGGAACGTCGGTTGTCATCGTCCGACGCCCGTGGCGGCCGGTGGGAACGAGACGCATTCGGCCGTGCGGTGCCGCCGCCAGCGCGGTCTCGCCGGCTCGTTCTCGAACCGGTCGTCCGAGGCGCATCCGGCGGTCGGGCGGGGTTGCCGCCGCCGGTTCCACCGACCGTCCATCAGGGCACGGAGTCTTTGTCCGCGGCGCGTGAAAGTCAAGACGCCGGCGCCGGAGCCGTCGCGCGTCCCCGCAGTCCGCTCGCGGTGTGCCGCAGTACCCGAGCGGCGGCCGCCTCGAAGCGCGCCGGGTCGGGCAGAAGGCTGACCACGAGGAACGCCTCGTGCGGGAAATCGAAGAAGTAGCCCGGGTGAACCAGGATGCGCTGCCGCTCCAGCAGGTCGAGCGCCAGCGTCTCTTCCGGCGCGGTGGCCGGAACGCGGAGCACCGCGTACCAACCGCCCTCGGCGCGCAGCATGGTCGCCGCCGGATGGGCCGCGGCGAGGCGGCCGAGCGTCCGGTGGTTGCCCGTTACGCGCGCCCGGATCTGCTCGGCCACGACGGCGCCCTCCGCCAGCAGCCGCTCGGTGGCGAGCTGCACGGGCGTGGAGACCGACAGGTAGGTGTCGAGCACGAGGTCCAGGGCGTCGAGGGCGGCGTCGGCCTCGGTCACGGGGCCGTCGACGACGATCCAGCCGAGCTTGACCTGCGGCAGGCCGATCGCCTTCGACAGCCCGCCGAGCACGAAGGTCAGCACGCCGGCCGGTTCCGGCAGCACGCTCCGCACGCTGTCCGGCGCCGGGTCGAGGGGGTAGCGGCCGAAGACCTCGTCGACGATCAGGCGCAGGCCGTGTGCGCGGCACAGCGCGGTCAGCGCGGCGTGGTCCGCGCGCGCCAGACAGGAGCTGGTGGGGTTGTTCGGGTTGACGACGACGACTGCCCGGGTCCGGCTGTCCACTGCCGCGCGCAGGGCGGCCACGTCCGTTTCCCAGGTGCCGTGGTAGCGCAGCGGGTACGGCGCGAGCTCGACTCCCTCCAATCGGGCGAGGTGCTCCAACAGCGGATAGCTCGGCTGCGGCGCCAGCACCCGGTCCCCGGGGTCGCAGAGCAGCTTGAAGAGGCAGGCGTACGCCTCGCTGGTGCTGGCGGTGAGGACGATGCGGTCCGGATCGATGGATGGCGCGGCCGCGATACGCGCCCCGGCGCTGTTCTCCCCGAGGGCTTCATGCGCCGCGCGGGTGAGCCACGACGCCACGGCGCGCCGCGCGGCCGGGAGTCCCCTCGGCGCAGGAGCGTAGACGAGCCCGGCTGGTGACGCCAGCGCGTCGAACAGGCCCGGCGGGTAGCGCAGTCCGACCCGCGTCGGGTTCGAGGCGGTCAGGTCGACCACGTCGACCCCACCGGCGCGCAGACGCATGTACGCCTGGGTGAGCCGGTTGATCGTCGAACCGACCGGCGCCCGAGCGGAGAAGCGGCCCCGACTCGCGTCAGGTCGCAGACGCGCCGCCGGAGCGCGAGGGTCGGACGTCAACCTGTCTCGTTCCAGCCCGTCTCGTGGATTTCTCCTTGACGTGATTCTACAGGGGTTCGGGACCGGCGGGACGGCGGGGACGGCGGTGGTCGTGTCGCTCTGGCCGGCGCGACTGGTATAGAGGCGGTGGATTCAGCGTCCGGCGTGGGGGTGGGCGTCCGCGACGGCGCAGGCTTGCTCGTGGATGCCGGACGCGCAGGCCGATCCGATGGCGGCCAGTGCAGCGGCACGGAGTTTGCTGCCTGCTTGCCTGCCTGCCTGCCTGTGTGGTCCGCTTCGGCGACGATCAGCTCAACCACGCGCAGATGCTCGGCATGCGGCATGGTTGACGTGCATCCGACATCGACACCCGGTCGCCGTGGTCGCCGTGGTCGCGGTGACCGCGTGACGCTCGTTGGCGACGCCCGTTTTCCGCGCGTGTGATCTCGTACAGTGCATCAGGAACAGCCCGTTGAAGTAGGATCATTCGTGGGAACGAAATCGACACGGAGGCGTAAACTGTTCTATTGCAATGACTTACGTCGTCAGCAGATGAAACGCTGAGCCCGCGTTGTTCACAGCGGAAGCGACGACGAACGAACAGGGGCGTTCGAGATCAGGCGGCTCGGCGGCCGGCTCGACATCCGAGGAGCCATCGCATCGGGTCGGGACCATGGCCCGGCGTGAAGGTGAGCGGACAAGACACATCGGCGCGTCACGCCGACGGGCGATGTCGAATCCGTTCAGGAAACAGCGAGAAAGGCATACGGCATGCGTGGACCGACAACGATTCACAGGCGGATGCGCCGGCCGGCGACCGGTGTGGCGACTCGCACGCGCGCGCGGCGCGTGTCCAGCGGGGTGGACGATCATGCGGCGCGGCCTGCTCCGGTCGCGCCTCGCACGCGCGCGCGCTGCGTGTCGACCGGAGCAGCGGCGGTCGCGGCCCTGTTCCTGCTGTCGCCGGGAATCATCGCTGCGCAGTCCGCAGCAGGCCGGCAGGACGGGTTCCACCTCGAGGAGGCGACCATCCCGGATATCCACCGGGCGATCCGGGGCGGGCAGATCTCCTGCGCGGGGATCGTGCGCGCCTACGTCGAGCGGACCCGCGCCTACAACGGCGCCTGCACGCAACTGGTCACCCGCGACGGAGCGTCCATCCCGCCGGCGAGCGGACCGGTGCGCGCCGGTGCGCCGGTCCGCTTTCCCACGTCCACCGTTCCCGTGTCGAGCATCCTTCCGGGTTTCGACCGCTACGCCGGCGTTCCGCTCGACCTCGGACGCATGGAGTCCACCGCCTCCGATCCGGCCGTGCAGGCGCAGTTCGGCATGGTGGCCGGCGTCCCGAACGCGGGGCAGGTCAACGCGCTCAGCACGCTCAACCTGCGCGGCGAGCGGTCGGTGACCTGCGGGGGTGCATGCGACGCGCATCCATCCACAGGCGACCTTCCGGCGCACTGCCCCGCGGCCTGCGAGACGTTCCGACAGCAGCCCGACGCGGTGGAGCGGGCGGTGGAGCTGGACGCGCAGTACGGCGACGACCCCGATCTGACGCGGCTGCCCATGTACTGCATTCCCCTGGCCTTCAAAGACGTCTACGACACGCAGGACATGCGCACGACGACGGCGGCCGACATCGACTTCGCCATGGACGCGCCCCCTGCCGATGCGACCGTCGTCGAGCGGCTGCGCGAGAAGGGGGCCATCATCTACGCCAAGGCCAACGCCACCGAGTTCAACGGCGGCATCGGCAATCCGGGCGGCCCGGCCGCTGCGACGGCCCGCTACCTCGGCTACGCGGAGCGCAGCACGTGGGGCGGGCAGGCCTGCAACCCCTACGACACGGAGCGCTCGCCGCGGGGCTCGAGCTCCGGGTCCGGCGTCGCCGTGTCGGCGAACCTCGTCACCTGCGCCTTCTGCGAGCAGACGGGGGGATCGTGCAAGGGTCCGGCGTCGCGCAACGCCGTGGTCAGCCTGCTGACGACCAAGGGGCTGATCCCGTACGGCGGCGCTGTCGGATCGAACCCGCTGGTGGACCGGGCGGGCCTCAACTGCCGCACGGTGAAGGACGCGGTCCTCGTGCTGGACGCTCTCGCCGACCCGGAGCGCCGCTATTTCGATTCCCGGGACCTGTACACGGCGCTGCCCGACGCCCTGGTCTCCACCGAACCGTACGCCGGCTTCGTCGTGGACGAGGTGGCCGAGGGCGGGGATGACGACCCGGGCGCGAGGCCCCTCGCCGGCATGCGCATCGGGATCGTCCGCGAGTACATGGTCCGGCACACGCTGAACGACGCGGCGATCAGCGACCGGATCGACGACGAAATCAGGACCGTGCTCCGCGACCGGCTGGGAGCGGTCCTGGTCGAGTCGGTCGATCCCCTCTATCCCGGCGATCCCGACGTGCCCGACATGGAGTACACGTTCCGGGACGCCCTGGCCGAGATCCTGCCGATCCACATGCCGGAGTACTTCTCCACGACCACCGACGACGGCGCGCTGGAGTTCGCCGTGCCGGGCCACGACGTGGCGTCGAAGCGCTATCTGGTCCGGTTGGCGGAGGGCGACGCGCCTCTCTCTCCCCGGGTGAACCTGCGCCGGGTGACGCTGTCGCCCCCGTCGCGGAGCTTCGCCCTCCACATCGATCAGTACCTGGCCCGGCGCGGCGACGAGCGGGTCGCCGACATGGCGAGCCTGGACGCCAACACGAAGTACTTCTCCGCCGCGGCCGAGGCGGGGTCGGCGAACTGGGCCGTGCTCGACGACATCCGTTCGGAGGGCAACATCGAGCGGATGCAGATGCGCGCCGTGCTGCAGCTCGTGCTGGGCAGGGTGATGCACGAGAACCGCCTCGACGTGCTGGTGAATCCCGAGAACACGCTGCCGCACCAGAAGGTCGGCGGACCGAGCGAGCCGACGGTCAACGGCCGCGGCGCAGCGGGTGCGACGCAGGCCATCACCGCGCTCATCGGCGCGCCGGAGATCGTCGTTCCCGCGGGTTTCAACGACGTCGTCTACGAGCCCCGATTCATTCTGAACGCGGCCGGCGACCGGTACGACGCCGTCCCCGGCTACCAACGGTCGGTGCTGGACACGCCGCTGCCGATCAGCCTGATGTTCTGGGCCGGTCCCGGCGACGAGGCCGCCGTCATCAGGGCGGCGTCCGCCTACGAGGCGGCGACGCGCCACCGGGTCCCACCCCCCGCCTTCGGTCCGTTGCCCAACGAGCCGTAGACGTTGTTTTACTTTCGGGCTGAAATTACACCAACCGATTGCGCTGTTGCAGTTTCTCGCATTCGGTCGCCCGGTCCATGCAGCGCGCGCACCGTTGTTTTACTTTCGGGCTGAAATTGCACCAACCGATTGCGTTGTTGCAGTTTTGCGCATTCGGCGAACCGCCGTGCAGCGAGAACGAGTCGGCAGCTACGAGGTGACGAGTGCGGGAGGCGAGCAGGTTCGCGCCTTCGTGCCGGCGCCGCTGCCACCCGTTCCCGCCCTGGTTCTGGACGGCGTGCTGCAGCGCGTCCTCGAAGCGGCGGTGCTTGCTCTCGGCCGGCTCGACGGGATCTCGACCCTCCTGCCGGACCGGACGCTCTTCCTCTACGCCTACGTGCGTCGGGAGGCGGTCCTCTCCTCGCAGATCGAGGGCATGCAGTCGTCGCTGTCGGACCTTCTGCTCTTCGAGTCCGAGGAGTCGCCCGGTGTCCCGATCGACGACGTCGTCGAGGTCTCCAACTACGTCGCCGCCCTCGAGCACGGCCTGGCGCGCCTGCGCGGCGGGTTCCCGCTGTCGAACCGCCTCATCCGCGAGATGCACGGCGTCCTGCTGTCGCGGGGGCGCGGCAGCGACAAGGCCCCCGGCGAGTTCCGCATCTCGCAGAACTGGATCGGCGGATCCCGGCTCGGCAACGCCGCCTTCGTGCCGCCGCCCCACACCGCCGTGCCCGACTGCATGACGGCGCTCGAACGGTTCCTGCACGCCACCGACGACGGACTGCCGGTGCTGGTCCGAACGGGACTCGCGCACGTGCAGTTCGAGACCATCCACCCCTTTCTCGACGGCAACGGCCGGGTGGGCCGCCAGCTCATCACGCTGCTGCTGCACCACGCCGGCGTGGTGCGCGAGCCGCTCCTGTACCTCAGCCTCTATTTCAAGCAGCACCGGACCGACTACTACGACCTGCTGAACCACGTGCGCCGCAGCGGCGACTGGGAAGCGTGGCTCGCCTTCTTCCTCGACGGCGTGCGGACGACGGCCGACGGCGCCGTCGCCACGTCCCGCCGCCTCCTGGAGCTGTTCGCGGGCGAACGGGCCGCCGTCGAGCAGAACGGCGGCCGGCGGGCGGGTTCGGCCCTCCGCGTGTACGACGCCCTTCGGTCGCAGCCCATCCTCTCCCTGCCGGCGGCGCGGGCCCGGACGGGGCTCGCGTTCCGCACTGCCGCGTCCGCGATGCAACTGCTGGTCGAACAGGGCATCGTCCGCGAGATCACCGGGCGGCGCCGTGGACGGCTGTTCGTCCACGACCGGCACCTGGCTGTTCTCAACGAGGGAACGGAGCCGTGACGGGAGGCGACCCGGTTCCCGCCGCCGCGCGAGGATGACGACACCCCGTTGTACATGGCGGGTCCGACCGTGCCCGGCAGTGCGTGGCGCCGCCGCCGGTTGGTGGTATAAAGGTCGGGACGCGTGGACACGCGGGCGCCGTCCGGGGGCGCCGGGGAGCAGCAGATCATGTCGAATGAGATTCGCGGCGGCGGATGGCGGCGGTGGGGACGGGATCTCGCGGCGGCGGCGCGGGCTTCGGTTGCCGGACTGCTCGTTGCCGGCGGCATGACCGCCGGGCCGGGCGCCGCCGCGGCGGCGGCGCAGGCTCCGGGGGCCGACGGCGCCTTCACCATCGACCAGGCGGCCGATGGCTGGTCGGTCTACGGCGTGCAGTGCGGCCAGTGCCACGGGGTGAACCTGGAGGGTGAGATCCACGCGCCGCCGCTGTCGGGCGTGGAGTTCCTGAACGGCTGGCTGGGCCAGACCACAGACGACCTGTTCGCCTACCTGCGCGACGAGATGCCGCCGGGGCAGGCCGGCGTGATCAGCGATCAGGCCTACATCGACCTGGTGGCGTACCTGCTGGAGGCGAACGGCGCCGTACCCGGCGACCGGACCCTGACGGTGGATGCGGGCGTGCCGATCGGCGATGCGGCGGACATGGAAGAGGCGCGCCGCGCCGCGGGCGCGGGGGAGCGGCCGCGGCGCCGGTCGTCGCGCTTCGTCAACCAGGTCGTGCCGCACGCGCTGAGCCCGGTGACCGACGAGATGCTCGCCGACCCGCCGCCCGGCGACTGGCTGAGCTGGCGCCGGACGCGCAACAGCCACGGCTACAGCACGCTCGATCAGGTGACCCGCGACAATGTCGCCGACCTGAAGCTCGAATGGTCCATCTCGGTGCGGCCGGGCAACCACCAGACGACGCCGCTCGTGCACGACGGCATGATGTTCCTCGCGCATCCGGGCAACGTCGTCCAGGCGCTCGACGCGGCGACCGGCGACGTCATCTGGGTGTACCGCCACCGGCTGCCGGAGGACGCGCGAGCCGGGGCCACCCGCACGCTGGCGCTCTACGGCGACAAGCTCTACCTGGCGACCGCTGACGCGAACCTCATCGCCATCGACGCGCGGACGGGTGAGGAAGTGTGGAAGACCCTGAAGACCGACTATACGCAGGGCTTCCGCCAGAACGCCGGCCCGGTCATCGCCAACGGTGTCCTCATCACCGGCACCAACGGCTGCGACCGCTACACCGAGCAGAGCTGCTTCATCACCGGCCACGATCCGGACACCGGCGAGGAGCTGTGGCGCACGTCGACGATCGCGCTGCCCGGGGATCCGAACGACGCGTCCTGGGGCGACACACCGCCGTATCTGCGCGCGGGCGGCGACGCCTGGATCCCCGGCAGCTACGACCCGGAGCTCGGCCTCTTCTACATCGGCACGGCGCAGGCCAAGCCGTGGGTCGCCGCGAGCCGCGGCATGACGACGCGCCAGGACGCGCTCTACACCAACTCGACCCTGGCGCTGGACCCGGGCACGGGGCAGGTCCACTGGTACTTCCAGCACGCGCCGGGCGAGACGCTGGACCTCGACATCGTCTACGAGCGGGTCCTGGTGGACGCCGACGACGAGAAGTGGCTGTTCACCATCGGCAAGGACGGCATCCTCTGGAAGCTGGACCGGCGGACCGGCGCGTTCGTCGACCTGCGCGAGACGGTCCACCAGGACATCTTCGGGGAGATCGACAGGACCACGGGCGAGCTGACCTACCGCGAGGACCTGCAGGACATCGCCATCGGCGAGCGGGTGTTCGCCTGCCCCAGCCTGCTGGGCGGCCACAACTGGCAGGCGTCGGCCTACCATCCGGGGGCCGGCGCGCTGGTCATCCCGCTGCACCAGGCGTGCATGCACCTGACCGGGCGCGAGGTGGAGTTCATCGAGGGCGGCGGCGGAACGGCGGGCCGCTACGAGCTGATCGAGATGCCGGGCAGCGAGGGCAACGTCGGGAAGCTGGCCGCCTACGACGTGCGGACCATGGAGGAGCTCTGGAGCCACGAGCAGCGCGCCGCCTTCCTGACGTCGACGCTGACGACCGCCGGCGGGCTCGTCTTCGCGGGCGACGGCGACCGCTACTACCGGGCGTTCGACATCGAGACGGGGAAGATCCTCTGGGAGACCCGGCTGATGGCCGCGGCGCACGGCTATCCCATCACCTACGAGGCAGGCGGCCGGCAGTTCCTCGCCGTCCCGGCCTCGCTGGGAGGCGCGTTCCGGACCCTGACGGCGCAGCTCAGCCCGGAGATCTACCAGCCCGAGGGGGGAAACGCGCTCTACGTCTTTGCGCTGCCGGAGTGAACGGGGGCACGGTCGACAGGCGCCGTCCGCCGCGATCGGACGTCGCCTGGCGGCGCGACCACACAGGAGTTGCGGATCATGTCGAACGGAACTCGCACTGAAGTCGGCGGACGGCGTTCGCAACGACCGGATCCTGCGGTGGCGGTCCGGGTGGTCGCCGGACTGATCGTGGCGGGCGGCCTGGCCGTCGGCCCGCGTGCCGCGCCGGGCGGCGTCGCCGAGGCCGCGCAGGCTCCGGCGGCGGACGGGGGCTTCACGGCGGAGCAGGCCGCGGCCGGGTGGTCGGTGTATGCCCGGCAATGCGGAGAGTGCCATGGGATCGGGCTGGACGGGGCGGAAGCGCCGGCGCTGCGCGGGGTGGACTTCCTGAACGTCTGGGCCGGACGGACGAGCGACGAGCTGTTCGAGTACGTGCGGGACGGCATGCCGCCCGGGCTCGGCGGATCGCTCGGCGATCCGGTCTACCTGGACTTGGTGGCCTACATCCTCGACGCGAATGGCGCCCGCCCGGGCGACGCGCCGCTGACGGCCGATGCGGCGGTGATGATCGGCGATGCGGCGGACATCGCCGAGGCGCAGCGTGCGGCGCGGGAAGGCGATCGACCGCGGCGGCGCCCGGCGCGCTTCGTCAACCGCACGGTGGAGCACTCGCTGCCCCCGGTGACCGACGCGCTGCTGGCGGACCCGCCGCCGGGCGACTGGCTGAGCTGGCGCCGGACGCGCGACAGCCACGGCTACAGTCCGCTCGATCAGGTCACGCGCGACAACGTCGACGAACTGCGGCTCGCCTGGGTGCTGGCGATACGGGAGGGGCGCCACCAGACGACGCCGCTCGTTCACGACGGCGTGATGTTCCTGGCCAGTCCCGGGAACGTGGTGCAGGCGATCGATGCGGTCACCGGGGAGGTCATCTGGCAGTACCGTGCGCCGCTGCCGGAGGATGCGCCCCAGCGGGCGCCGGCCCGCACGCTCGCGCTCTACGGCGACCGGGTGTTCCTGGCGACGGCCGACGCGGCGCTGGTCGCGCTCGACACGCGGACCGGCGAGGAAGCATGGCGCACGACGAAGGCGGACTACACGGAGGGCTTCCGCGGAAACGCCGGCCCGGTCATCGCCGGCGGCGTCGTGGTCACCGGCACCAACGGTTGCCAGCGGTACAAGGAGCGGACCTGCTTCATCACCGGGCACGACCCGGACACCGGCGAGGAACTCTGGCGGACGTCGACGATTGCACTGCCTGGGGATCCGAACGACGCGTCGTGGGGCGACACCCCGCCGTATCTGCGGGCGGGCGGCGACTCGTGGATTCCCGGCAGCTTCGATCCGGATCTGGGTCTCTTCTACATCGGGACGGCGCAGGCGAAGCCGTGGGTGGCGGCGAGCCGCGGGATGACGACCCGGCAGGATGCGCTCTACACCAACTCGACGCTGGCTCTGGACCCCGGCACCGGGCAGGTGCAGTGGTACTTCCAGCATGCGCCGGGGGAGACGCTCGACCTGGACATCGTCTACGAGCGCGTGCTGGTGGATGCCGACGGCGAGCAGTGGCTGTTCACCATCGGGAAGGACGGCATTCTCTGGAAGCTCGACCGGCGGACCGGCGCGCTCGTCGACCTGCGCGAGACCGTCTACCAGGACATCTTCGACTCGATCGACCGGACCACCGGGCGGTTCACGTACCGGCAGGACATCATCGACGCGCGCATCGGCGATCGCGTGCCCGCCTGTCCCAGCCTGCTGGGCGGCCACAACTGGCAGGCGTCGGCGTATCACCCCGGGGCCGGTGCGCTGGTGATCCCGCTCCATCAGGCGTGCATGTACCTGACCGGGCGCGAGGTGGAGTTCGTCGAGGGCGGCGGCGGAGAGGCCGGCCGGTCCGAGTACCGCGAGATGCCCGGCACCGACGGGAACGTCGGCAAGCTGGCCGCCTACGACGTGCGGACGATGGAAGAGCTGTGGAGCCGCGAACAGCGCGCCGCATTCCTGACGTCGACGCTGACGACGGCCGGCGGACTCGTCTTCGCGGGCGACGCCGACCGCTACTACCGGGCGTTCGACATCGACACCGGGGACGTCCTGTGGGAGACGCGCCTGGGCGCCGCCGCGGCCGGCTATCCCATCACCTACGAGGCGGGCGGGCGGCAGTTCCTCGCTGTCCCGGCGGCGCTGGGAGGCGCGTTCCGGAGCCTCACCGCGCAGCTCACCCCGGAGGTCTTCCAGCCGGAGGGAGGGAACGCGCTCTACGTCTTCGCCCTGCCGGAGTGACCGAGGCGAACCGGCGTCAGAAACGGAAGAGCAGGCATGCCACCGCGTCGCGAGCTGCATTGCGATGCCGCCGATGCCCGAGCTGCCTGAAGCCGAGACGGTGCGGCGCACGCTGGCGTCCGTCGTTGAAGGCCGTACCATCGCGGCGGTCTCGTTCCCCTGGCCCCGCACCTGCGTCGGGGATCCGGACGCGACCCGGGCGCGGCTGGCCGGCCAGCGCATCAAGCGCCTGGAGCGCTACGGGAAGTATCTGCTGTTCCGGTTGCGTCGGGACAGCCGTGACTCGCTGCTGGTCGTGCACCTGCGGATGACCGGCAGTCTGATCGTGAACGGGACGTCCGGAAAACACACGCGGGCCAGCATGACCCTGGACGACGGCACCGGGGTGATGTTCCAGGATGTCCGCAAGTTCGGCCGCTGGCAGTGGACCGAGCGGCTGCCGGCCCGTCTGGCCGCGCTGGGGCCGGAGCCGCTGGAGATCGACGTCGGCACGTTCGCTGCCCGGTTGCGCTCCCGCCGGGCGCGGCTCAAGGCGCTGCTGCTCGACCAGGAGTTCGTGCGCGGCCTGGGCAACATCTACGCTGACGAGGCGCTGTTCCGGGCCCGCCTGCACCCCCTGCGCCGCGGCGCCGAAGTCGGACTGCGCAAGGCGCGCGACCTGCACGGCGCGATACAGGCCGTGCTGCGCGACGCCATCGAGGCCGGCGGCGCCAGCATCCGTGACTACCGCGACAGCCTCGGCGCGGAGGGCGGCTTCCAGCACGAGATCCGGATCTACGGCAGGGACGGCGAGCCGTGCGTGACCTGCGGGACGCGCGTCCGCCGGGTGCTGGTGGCGCAGCGCAGCACCTGCTTCTGCCCGCGCTGCCAGCGGCGGTGAGGGCCGTGCTCCGGTGGAACGATCAGCCGCGTACCGCGACGCGACAAGGACGAGCCGTCTTCGGTCGGCATGCCACCGGCACGACCCGCCGGTCGTCGGCATCGGCGGCGGCGACCCGCAGCAGAGGACGGCCGCTCATCCGGCACACCTGCTCATGCGCTCCGGAACGCCGCTTCGAGCGCGGCGACCTCCAGCTTCCGCATCCCCATCATCGCCGCCTGCACGCGGGCCGCGGCCTCCCGGTCGTCGTCGTTGAGGAAGCGGATCAGGGCCTCCGGGACGATCTGCCACGAGACGCCGAAACGGTCGACCAGCCACCCGCACCGACTCTCCACCCCGCCGTCCGCCGTCAGCGCGCTCCACAAGCGGTCCGTCTCGGCCTGGTCCTGCGTCCGCACCGCGATGGACGCGGCGGGCGTGAGGGTGTAATGCGGTCCGCCGTTCAGCGCCATGTACGGCGCCCCGGCCAGGGTGAACTCCACGACCAGAGGCGGTGCGTCAGGGGTCGGTTTCTGAACGGTCTCGATCCGGCTGTCCGGCAGCAGGGAGACATAGAATGCCGCCGCCTCGTGCCCCCGGCCGTCGAACCACAGGCAGGTCCGGACCTTCGGCTTGGATCCCACCGGAGAAGTGTACGGGCGACCGCCCGGCATGTCGAACGCCGTGCCCCGACCGACGCCGCCGGATCATCCGCTGTGGTGAGGGCGCCGGCGCCCGGCTTCGGCATCGGTGACAGTCGGGAGGGAGAATCGGCTGGGGTCGAACCGGTCCAAGGGCGTCCATGCAGTGCGGGACGGCACGTGTGGTCCGTCGAGAATCGGCTCGGGTCGAACCGGTGCGGGGCGTCCCGCCGGGCGTCGCCCGGTCGTCCGCTATGCTGAGGGTAATGCTGGGGACGCCGGCCGGGAAGGATGCCGCGCCATGACCGGCTTCGGGGATCCGGGCTGGGAGCGCACCTGCCTAGCCAAACTGGACGGCACGTACGAGCTCGGTGCGTGCTACCTGACGATCAGCCTCGGCGAACGGTACGAGGACGCGTGCTACAAGCTGATCGCCGCCATCATCCGGCCGGACTGACGCGCGAATGTCCGCGACCGACGGCGCCGAATCCACGGGGACGGCAGACGCGCCGCAGCGATGGGCGCGTTGATCCGACGACGCAGCGGCTCCTTCAGCCGGCGAGCATCTCGCCGAACCGCGGGGACGCCGGCGAGCGGTCGCTGACGGCGAGACCCACCTGCGCGATGCGCGTCTCGGCGCCGCCCGCGACGGTGACGTACTTCCAGCACGCGCCGTCGGTTTCGCGCACCTCCGCAGGGTGCTCGACGACGCGGGTCGCACCCGTGCGGACCGGTTCCAGCTCCGTCGCGTGCCGCAGGGTCCCGGCGGCGCCTGTCGGGTCCGGCGGGCGGCTGGTGCAGATGACCTCAGCGGCCCGCGTCGCGACCTGGATCTCGCCGATGGGGGAGGACCGGACGATGCGCCGCAGCCGACCGTCGATCTCCGCCGTCGACCATCCCGCCGCGTCGGCCGCGGCGACGAAGCGTTCCAGGAGCACGGCCTGTACGATCATCTGCTGGCCCAGCAGTCTCTCGAATACGCTGCGGATCTCGCCGAACTCGCGGGTGCGGGCCGCGGCCAGCAGGTCCGGCTCGCTGAACGTCGCCAGCACCGCGGTCATGACCGGCGACGTGTAGACGCCGCCCTGGCGCGCCTGCTCCTCGAAGGCGAGCGCGTTGCCGACCTGCACGATCCGCCGGCGATCGACGCCAGAGACGCCGACGTACTTGAAGACCTCGTTGTCGATCTCGCGCACCTGCGCGCCCTGCGCCACGACATCGTCGCTGTCCGGCGCGGACGAGAGCAGACGGAAGAACGCCGAGGCCTGCGGCTGCACCGCCGGGTCGGGATCGAACCGGAAGTACACCGGCTCGCCGCTGGCGTCGCGGACGTTGGTGAGGTAGGCGATGCCCGTCTCCTCCGTGATCCAGCACTCGTCGAGCACCGTCGTCGCCGCGACGTCCGAGAGCGTGTCGATTAGCTGCCCGGCGTCCTGTGCGGCGGACTCCGACGCCGCCACCAGGTGCGCGACGATGCGCGCCTGCCCCGTCATCTGGTCGTCGAGCGCGCGCGCCACGTCCGCCAGCGAAATGTCGCTCATCGGTCTGCGTGCCTCCTCGGATTCCCCGGAACGCCGCTTCGGGGGGCGGCCATGTCCAGCTTCCGCAATTCCATCATCGCCGGCTGCGGGCGACCGGCGGCATCCCGATCCGCGTTCCATGCGGGTCGTCCATCCCGCGACGGCGGCCCGGCTCCGACCGACGGAGGCCGCCGCGACCACGGGTTCTCTAGAGTGTACGGGCACCCGCCGGGCAAGTCGAGCGACGCGCCCGCCGCGGTCGGTCGCCCGGCGTATCCCCGACGGGCGGATCCGGGCGGGCCCCGGCGCACGACTGCCCACGCTGCCGAGAAGTCCATCCACTCAGGCGGATCCGGGCGGGCCCCGGCGCACGACCGGGAGCGCGCGCCGCTCATGCGTTCCGATGCGACCGGGGCGCGGTCGGCCCCCGTTGCGCGCGGCGAGCGCGTCGGCGTTGCAGATCCGCCCGTCACCGTCGCGCGGGACGAACGTCCGGCCTGTCGTCGGCGAATCCTGCGCGGGTGGTGACGAGGCGCCGGTTACCCGCCGGCGGCGGCGCGGCGCAGTTCCACCGCGCACGCCTTGTACGACGGCTGCTTCGAGTAGGGGTCGAACACCGCGTCGGTGAGGCGGTTGGTCTCCGCGTAGTGCATCGGGACGAAGACGTGCCCCGGCTGCACCGAGCGGGTGACGAACGCGGTGGCGGCGATGCGGCCGCGGCGCGACTCCACGTGGACGGCGTCGCTGGTGACGACGCCGCGCGCCCTGGCGTCGGCCGGGTTGACCTCCACGTAGACCTGCGCGGGATGCAGCTTGCGCAGCACGGCCGACTTCGCGGTGCGGGTCTGGGTGTGCCACTGCGCCGCGCTGCCGCGGCCGGTCAGCAGCAGCAGGGGGAACCGGTCGTCGGGCGCCTCCGGGAGCGGGCGCGGATCCTCGTGGAGGAAGCGGGCGCGCCCGTCCGGGTGGTGGTAGCGGCCGTCCTCGAAGAGGCGCCGTTCGGTGCGTCCGGCCGCCGCCGGATCCTGCGCCGGGCAGGGCCACTGGACGCCGCCGCGCTCGTCGAGCATGTCGTAGTCGTCGATGCCGGTGATGTCGCACGGCTGGCCCGCCGACAGGCGCTTGAGGATCTGGAACGTTGCGGCCGGCGACTCCCAGGCCCGGAACATCTCGCCGCAGCCCCAGTATTCGGCCACCAGCCTGAAGATGGAGAAGTCGGCGAGGGCCCGCTCCGGCGCGCGGGCCACCTTGCGGATCCGGCCGATGCGCCGCTCGGAGTTGATGAAGGTCCCGTCCTTCTCGCCCCAGCCGGCGGCCGGCAGCACGAGGTCGGCCATCCGCGCCGTCTCGGTGGTGGCGTACATGTCCTGCACGACGAGGCAGTCGAGGCGGCCCAGGATGTCGCGCGCCTGGTCCTGGTTGATCCAGGAGTGGGCGGTGTTCGTGCAGACGACCCACAGCCCGCGGATCCGCTCCTGCAGGATGCCCTCCATGATCTCGTGGTAGGCGCGGCCGGCGCGGGTCGGGACGAGCGCCGGGTCGATGTCGAGCACCCGCGCCACCTTCTCCCGGTGTGCGGGATTGGCGAAGTCGTGGCCGCCGAGCAGGTTGGTGGTATTGCTGAACAGGCGCGAACCCATCGCGTTGCACTGGCCGGTGATGGAGTTGGCGCCCGTGCCCGGCCGCCCGATGTTGCCGGTCATCAGCGCCAGGGCGATGATGCTCTGCGCGGTGCGCACGCCCTGGTAGCTCTGGTTGACGCCCATCGTCCACCAGAACGAGACGCGGTCGCCGCGATGGATCGTCTCCGCGAGCCGTTCGACGACCGCCGCGCCGAGACCGGTTTCCCGGGTCACCCGGTCGAGCGTGCAGGGTGCGACCGCCGCTGCGTACTCGTCGAAGCCGCGCGTGTGGGCGTCGATGTAGGCCCGATCGATCCAGCCGCGCTCGATGAGCAGCCGGGCGAGGCCGTGGAAGAGCGTCTGGTCGGCCTTGGGCCGGATCGCCAGGTGCTCGGTCGCCTGCATCGCCGTCTCGGTGACGCGCGGATCGATGACGACGATGGCCGGATCGTGGGGATTCCGGAGCACCCGTTCCCACAGGATGGGATGGGCGATGCAGGGGTTCGCCCCGACGAACACGATGACGTCCGATTCCTCGAAATCCCCGTAGGTGTAGGGGGGCGCATCGAAACCGAACGCCTGCTTGTAGGCTACCACCGAGGTCGCCATGCATTGGCGGGTGTTGCCGTCGCCGTGGACCATGCCCATCCCGAACTTGGCCAGCGCGCCGAGCAGCGCCATCTCCTCGGTCGCCATCTGCCCCGTGCCGAGGAACGCCACCGACTCCGGCCCGTGCTGCGCCTGGATCGCCCGGAAGCGCTCGACCATCGTCCGCAGCGCCGTGTCCCAACCCACCGGCCGCTGGACGCCAGCCGCATCGCGCAGCAGCGGTGTCGTGGCGCGGTCGGCGGCCCCGAGCACGGCCAGCGCCTCCCAGCCCTTGGGACAGGCGACGCCGCGGTTCACCGGGTAGTCGGCGGCCGGGGTGAGGCTCACCGCCTCGCCGTCCTTCAGGTGGACGGTGAGGCTGCAACCGGTCGAGCAGTAGCCGCACACCACGTCGGTCGTGGCGTCGGGCCTGAGCCGGGCCGGCACCTGCCCGAGGCCGAAGCCGCCGGGCGTGCGGAGGAGATCGCGGGTCAGAGCACCGTCGCGTTGGTACAGCATCGGCAGCATCGGTCTACAGGGTTCCAGGGATCGCTACAACGTTCCCGGCATGCGCGGTGAGGCGACCGCAGCGAAGAACAGGTAGCGCTCCAGGAGCTCGCCCGCCAGACACGCGGCGAAGAGCATCCCCGCGAGCACGACGAAGACGAGGTCCGGGCCGTGGGCCGGGTCCGCCGGCGCGCGGCTCAGCAGGAGCAGGCCGGGCATGGCGAGGCCGCCGAGCAGACCGGCCGCTAAGCGCGCCACCGTGGCGTTGGAGAGCGCGCCGGTCATCAGCCACGCCGTGCGCTTCATCGACGTGGTCGATCGCGAGGCCAGATGGCGGAACAGCGCCGCCTCGAACAGCAGCTTCGCGGCCGACGCGACGATGAGACCGCGGCACAGCAGGACGCCGTAGCGGTCGACGGCCGCTGCGGCAAGGCTCGCGTCGCCGCCCGCCGAGACCATCAGCAGCGGCAGCCAGGCCGCGGCCAGCCCCAGCACGGCGGTCGTCAGGAAGAAGCGGCAGGCCGTGGCCGGCCCGTTCCAGAAGTCACGCTTCGTGTAGGCGTAGACCATCACCGAGCAGAGCACGCCGCCGACGCCCGACAGGGCCACCCCCCAGCCGAGCCACCATCCGAACCCGGCCCATCCGGACGCGACCGCCGCTTGGGAGCCGGTCGTCGAATCCCATCCGGCGAGGTGGCCGGGCCAGCCCGCCGACTCCGCCCAGGACCAGGCGGCGTAGGTCACGGCCAGCCCCGCGAAGACGCCGAAGGCCAGGATCTCGCGGCTGAGCCAGGAATGCCGGAGTCCCAGCACGGCGCGGCAGGCGTAGCGCGGGCGCCCCAGGTGCAGCACGCTGACGCCGAGCGCCAGCAGGCCGAACACCAGCGCGCTCGCGCTGTGCGCCGGGCGGATGCCGGCCGTCAACGCCCCGGGGACGAGCGCCTCCAGCAGCCGCTCCACCAGGAACGCCCCGACCGAGAGCTGCGTGAGGGCCAGCATCAGGACGAGCGGCCAGTGCGCCCTAGCGCTCAATCACAGTTGACACAGGCCGTGGCTCAGTGTAGAAGGTTTCTGTGCGTGTTGGCCTGCGGATGTTGCAGCCGGAGACGGTGGGCTGGCTGCGGCAGGAGTTGGTTCGGGGGTCGTTGTCGCGTGCGGCGCTGAGCCGTGGTCTTTGCGAACGCGACGGGTGGCGCAACGCGCGTGGGTCGCTGTGCTCGGCGTCGGCGCGGAAGGCTTTGCCTGGCTTGGCGGCGGAGCTGGGCCTGCCTCTGCCGTCGGCGCAGCCGGGTCCGCCGTTGGGTTGTGTGGTCGGGGTCGGGTCTGAGATTTCGCTGACCGAGTTTGCGGGCAGCCTGTCGTCGTTGGGGGAGGTTCACCTGCGGTTGGCGGAGACGGCGCTTGCGCGTCAGCGGTGTTGTGCACTTCTGGCGGCTGCGCATCCTTTGGGCCGTTGTCGGGCTCCGGGCTGCCGGGTGACGTATCTGGTGGATTCTTCGGCGGGCGCGTTGGGTGTTTTGAGCTTTGTGTCGGCTCCGCTTCGTCTGGGTCCTCGGGACGCGCATCTGGGCTGGGACGCTCGGACGCGGGGGGCACGGATTGGTCAGGTGGTATTGAACGACCGATTCCTGCTGCTTCCCGGGGTTCGTGTTCCGCACTTGGCGTCGCAGGTTCTGGGCCGTGCGGTGGGTCGTTTGGCGTCGGACTGGGCATTGTGTCACGGGGTTCGTCCGGTTCTGGTGGAGACGTGCGTGGCGTCGTCTCGTCGTGGCACGAGCTATCGGGCGTCGGGCTGGCGGTGTGTGGGCCGTACGGCGGGTCGTCCTCCGGGGTCATCGGTTTCTGTGGAGCCGAAGGATGTCTGGCTTCGGGGCCTGGCCCCGGACTGGGCGGAGACGCTGCGTCGGGCTGCGCCCAGGGAGTTGGGTTCGTTTCCGGGGTTGGGGGAGGAGGCTGCGGGCGCCGGCAGTTGGTCTCGGTGCGAGTATTCGCGTTCGGACCTGGCCGACGGTCGGCTGCGTCGTCGTCTGGCGCAGATGGGTGCGGCCTGGGAGCAACATCCTGGTGCGCCTCTGCCGGCGGTGTTTGCCGGCAGCGCCGAGCAACAGGCGGCCTACCGTTTCCTGCACAATGGAGCGGTGAGTAGCGCGGACATTCTGCAACCGCATCGGGAGGCGCTGGTCGAGCGCAGCCGTGCGGAGTCGGTGGTGCTGCTGGTGCAGGACACGACGACGCTCAACTACACGGGTCTTCGGGACAGCACGACCGGGCTGGGGCCGCTGGGAGAACGGTCTGGCGGCGGTCGGGGTCTGTTCGTGCACGCGGCGGTGGCGTTCACCGAGGGGCGCCGGCCGTTGGGGGTGAGCGGTCTGGAGACGTGGGCGCGGCCGGATGGCGCGCCCACGTCCGAGCGCGCATTGGAGAGCCGGCGCTGGTTCCGGGGATTCGACCAGGGTCGCGAATTGGGGCGGGCGTGTCCGGGCACGCGGGTGGTCGTGGTCGGCGACCGCGAGAGTGACATCCATGCGCTGTTGCAGTGGCAGGCGCAGCATGCGGCTGAAGCGGGGCTGGTGGTGCGGGCCTGCGCCAGCCGGCGGCGGCGGGTGAAAGTATGGGACGAGCGGTTGCGGGCGATGATGCTCCGGCCGCTGGCGTCTCAGCCGGACTTCGAGACCCCGGTGCGCACCAACCGGCCGGTGCACATCGACTCGCAGGGCGGCAAGCGGGCGCGCGAGGCGCGCACGGCGCGGACCGAGTTGCGCATCGGGCGGGTGCAGGTGCAGCCGCCCAAGGACCAGACCGACGCGGCGCCGCTGACGGCCTGGGTGGTGCGGGTGCTCGAAACCGACCCGCCGCCGGGACACGAGCCGCTCGAATGGCTGCTGGTGTCGAGCGAAGGCGGCCCGACGGCCGAATGGGCCGAGCGCATTGTCGGCTGGTATGAGACCCGCTGGGGCATCGAAGAGTATTTCCGGGTGCTCAAGAGCGGCGCCCGCATCGAGGACCGGCGCTTGCAGGAAGCCGACGCGCTGGCCAAGTGCCTGGCCTTCGACGCCATCACCGCCTGGCGGGTGTGCTCCCTCAGGGGCTACGCGCGCGACGCGCCCGACACGCCGGCAGCCCAGGTCCTGACCGACGACGAGAAGCGCGTGATCGGAGCCGTCGTGCAGGCCGAAAGACTGCTGCCGCCAGCCGAACGAGACCGGCCATTGCCGCCCGACATCCGCGCCTGGGTGATGCTGCTGGCGCGCATCGCCGGCTGGCGACCGACAAAGCGTAGACCGCTGCCGGGCAACGAAGTGCTGTGGCGCGCCTGCGTGCAACTACAGATGATGGTACGAGGAGCCCAAGCCGCCCGCGCACCCTGAACCGCAACCCGAATCGACGTAGACCGGGCGACCAACGCCGGACCGTTCCTGAGTCAACCGTGATGTAGCGCTAGGGCGACCGCTCCCTCCGGCGCTCACAGACTATCGTCGTCTCGTACGGGAAGACACGTCCCGTCGACGATACCCGGCGCCCGCTCCCTCCGGCGGGTCATGAGACACGCGGTATCATTCCGCGTGGGCGCGATGCTCCGGTATCATTCCGCGTGGGCGGGGTGCCGTGTTCGGCGGTCGGCGCGGCCATCCGGTTGAGGGGCATGCTGCGTGCCCGCACCCGCCGCTCCGCAGACCTTCACGACCGCCGAGGCCACCGCGCTGGCTCCCTTCTTCGGCAACACCGACAAGCCGATCTTCGTTCTGAGAAACCTGCCCGAGGTGGTCAAGGGCGCGCTCTTCGCACGCTACTCGCGCTCGGCGAAATCGGTCCGGCGGCTGTTTCTCGACGAGTTCCTCGACGCACTCGGGAACCGCGGCGACACGGCGGACGACGCGGCGCGGGGCGCGGGTGCGGGGCCCGGCGAGGCGCGCGCGGACCGCCTCTACCAGCGCGTCGTCGACGAGTACGGCGACGACTCGGTAACCCAGGTCGGCGGCGCGCACATCGCCTGCGAAGGGGTTTCGAACGTCCTGACGAAGGTGCTCGAGCGCGGTCGGCTGATGGCCTACATCGAACAGTCCACGCGCTTCGTGCCGTACACGGACCGTCCCGGCGGCCGCTGGAAGTACGTCGTGCCGGACGAGATCGTCGACGCTGCGGATCGCCGCGCCTTCGAGGCGACGCTCGACCGGGCGTTCGAGACCTACGCCCGCTGGATCGAACCGCTGCAGCAGCACTACCGCGACCGGTTCCCGAAGGCCGTCGGCGATTCCGACGCCGTGCATCGGGCCGTGATCCGCGCCCGCGCGCTCGATGCGCTCCGGGGCCTGCTGCCGGCCGCCACGCGGTCCAACGTCGGGATCTACGGTTCGGGTCAGGCGTACGAGATGCTGCTGCTCCGGATGCGGGCGCATCGGCTGGCCGAGGCGCGCGCGGCGGGCGACCTGATGCTGACGGAGCTGCGAAAGGTGATCCCGGCCTTCCTGCGGCGGGTCGACCGGGCGGACCGCGGCGTCCGCTGGAGCGACTACCTGCAGGCGTGCGAGCGGCGGACCCGCGCCCTGGCGACCGAGGTGACGGCCGGCGCAGGGCCCGACGCCATGGACCTGCGCTCCGACGGCGGCCGAGCGCCCGACGCACGGACGGACGGCGGACCCGCATGCGCCGACGGCGACCCGGATGACGCCGGGAGCAGGGCGCCCGGCGGGCCGGGCGCCGGCGTGACGCTCGCCGACTGCGACCCGGACGGCGAGATCAAGGTGGTGGCGGCGGCGCTCTACGCAGCCTCCCGGCTGCCCTTCGACCGTCTCCTCGCCATCGCCCGCGGCATGACGGCGGAAGAACGGATGCGGGTGCTGCAGACGTACGTCGGCGACCGCGAGAACCGCCGGCACCGCCCCGGCCGGGCCTTCGAACATACGACCTACACCTTCGACATCGTGTCGGACTACGGCGCATTCCGCGACCTGCAACGCCACCGCATGCTGACCGTCGACTGGCAGGACCTGACGACGCACGACGGCTGTGCGGCGCCGCCGGCCGCCGTCGTCGAGGTCGGCGCGCTCGCCGACTGGCGGCGGGTGATGGACGACTCGGCCGCGTTGCACGAGCGGATCGCCGGCCGCTACTCCACGGCGGTCGCGCAGTACGCGGTCTCGATGGCCTACCACATCCGCTACTGCCTGCGCCTGAACGCGCGGGAGGCAATGCACGTCATCGAGCTGCGGACCTCGCCCCAGGGACATCCGTCCTACCGACGCATCTGCCAGCGGATGCACCAGCTCATCGCCGACGGGGCGGGTCACGCGGCGATCGCGGCGGCGATGGCCTTCGCCGATCACTCGGACGCCGACATCGGACGCCTGCAGGCCGAGCGCGCCAGCGAGAAGAAGCGCGGGGTGCGACAGTCCGGGGCCGGAGACGAAGGGCGTTGATCGCGCCGGCGTCTCCCCCGGTCACGCCCGTCGCCGGCGGCGGCGCCGCCCACAGCACCGTCCCCGGCCGGCCAGTCCGCCGGTTCCCGGCGGGCTGCTACCGCTGCGGCAGTTTGCTCGACAGGCCGCCGGCGGCCGGCAGGTAGCAGAGCCGGACGTAGTCCATCACCATCCGGTCGGCGTTGAAGCGCCAGCCGAGGGTGCGGATGGCCCGCTTCATGCGCGCCGTCCAGGCGCGCGGCACGCCGTCCGGGTCGCGGTCGTAGTAGAGGGGGACGACTTCCTCCTCAAGGACCCGCAGGAGATCCTCGGCATCGCGCCGATCGTGCGCCTCGGGCGACGTGTGCGGCTCGCCCGCGCCGATCGCGAACCCGTTCGTGCCGTCGTAGGCTTCCGCCCACCAGCCGTCGAGGACCGACAGGTTCAGGCCGCCGTTCAGCAGGACCTTCTGCCCGCTGGTGCCGGACGCCTCCTGGGGCCGGCGCGGGTTGTTGAGCCAGACGTCGACGCCCTGGACGAGCTGTCGGCCGAGACTGATGTCGTAGTCCTCGAGCAGGACCAGCTTGCCGATGAAGCGCGCATCCCGGCTGAGCTCGTGGATCTGGCGCAGCACGCCCTTGGCCGGCTCGTCGCGCGGGTGGGCCTTGCCCGCGATCACGAACTGGATGGGGCGCTGCGGGTCGTTGACCAGGTTTGCCAGGCGGTCCGGGTCCTGCAGAAACAGTGACGCCCGCTTGTAGGTGGCGACGCGGCGGGCGAAACCGATTGTCAGGGCGTCCTGGCTGAGCGCGTGGGACAACTGCTCCAGGACCACGGCCGGCTCGCCGCGGCGCGACGCCTCGCGCAGGACCTGCCGCCGCACGTAGTCGAGAAGGCGGATCTTGAGCGCCACGTGGGTCTCCCACAGCGCCCCGTCGCTGACGTTCTCGATGCCGGCCGAGATCTCCGGGAGAGCGTCCTCCTGCGAGACCTCGGTGGGAAGGTGCCGGTCGTACAACTGCTGCATCTGCGGCGCCAGCCAGCTCGGCACGTGAATCCCGTTGGTGATGTGTCCGATCGGGACGTCCTCCTCGGGGCGGTCGCCCCAGAGTCCTCTCCACATGTGCCGCGTGACGTCGCCGTGCAACGACGACACCGCGTTCGCCCGGCGGGAGACCCGGAGTCCCAGCACGGTCATGCAGAACTCCTCGCCCGCATCGTCCGGATTCACCCGCCCGAGACTCATCAGCCGCTCGTGGGAGATGCCCAGGGTGTCACGCAGCGGTCCCAGGTGTTCGTCCACGAGGTCGGACGCAAAACGGTCGTGCCCGGCCGGCACCGGCGTATGGGTCGTGAAGACGGTGCGCCGGGCGACCTGTCGGACCGCCGTCTCGAAGTCGATCCCCTGGCGGTCCATCCCGCGCCGGACTGCCTCCAGCACCGCGAAGGCGCTGTGGCCCTCGTTCAGATGGAAGACGCCCGGCACGATGCCCAGCGCGTGCAGCGCCTTCAGCCCGCCGATGCCCAGCAGCAGCTCCTGGCGGATCCGCACCCGTACGTCGCCGCCGTAGAGCCGCGCCGTCAGCGCACGATCCTGGGGCGTGTTGCCCTCGACATCGGAGTCGAGCAGCAACAGGGTGCGCCGGCCGACGGCCGCCTGCCACACGCGGGCGCGCAGGGTTCCGTCGCGGGTCTCGATCTGCGGCACGATCGCGTTGCCGTCGGACCCCACGGCCGGTTCGAGCGCCAGTCTGGCGACGTCGACCTCGGCGTATTCCTCCTGCTGCCAGCCGGAGGCGTCGAGCCGCTGGCGGAAGTAGCCCTGGCCGTAGAACAGGCCCACGCCGACGAGCGGGACGCCCAGGTCGGAGGCGCTCTTGATATGGTCGCCGGCCAGGACGCCGAGTCCGCCCGAATAGATCGGCAGCGATTCGTGGATCCCGAACTCGGCCGAGAAGTAGGCGACCGGCTGGCGCCGCAGCACCCCGGCGTGCGTATCCCCCCAGGTGGCGGGGCGCTCCCGGTACTCCTGCAGGCGCCGGAACGTGTGGTTGATCCGGTGCGCCAGCGCGAGGTCGCCGATGCGCTCGTCGAGATCGTCGAGCGGCATCTCCGACAGCAGCGCCACCGGGTTGCGCCCCAGCTCTTCCCAGCGCGCCGGATCGAGATCCTGGAACAGGCTCATGGCGCTGGCGTCCCAGCTCCACCACATGTTCCGGGCGAGCGTCCAGAGCCGGCGCTGGAGCGGCCCGATCGACTGATCGCGCTCGCGGACCTGGGCGACGATGGGACTTATTTCACCGGCGGCCAGCAGCAGCGAGGCGATCTCGTCGTCCGAGAAGCTCCGCTCCTCGACCGTCTGCACGATCAGCACGCCCTGCAGCAGCTCCCGGTCGATCAGGGGGACGCCCAGGAACGCGTAGTACGGATCCTCGCCGGTCTCCGCGAAGTGCTTGAAGCGCGGATGCCGCTTCACGTTCGGCACCTCGATCGGCCGCAACTGCTCGGCGACCAGCCCCGCCAGTCCCTCGTGGAGCTCCATCCGCACCTTGCCGACGCTCTCGGGGCGCAGGCCGACGGTGGCGGCGAGCACGAGGTGGGTGCGATCCGATTCGAGCAGGTAAATCGAGCAGACGTCCACCCCCATCCGGGTCTGAAGCTGCTGAACGCCGGCCGTCAGGGTCGCCGTCGGGTCGACATGTCGTGTGGTCAGGTGCATTACCTCGCGGAGATCACGGTGGGCGGTGCGTCGGGGATCGTCGTGGACGAGGCGCGGCGGCGTCAAGGTGGGCATGCCCTGTCGCACCGGACGAGCGGGCGGGGACCGACGATGAGCCGGGGCTGCTCCCGGCCCACCGTCGCCGGGCGATCAGCTCGCGGCGGCTTCGGCCACCGGGTTCCCGCCGGCCGGCGCCACCGAACGGAACTCGCGCGGCGTCCGCTCCTCTTCCAGCAGTCGCAGGCTGAAGGCGGGCTGCCTGCCGATCGCCAGCAGGGACTCGACGATGCGAACGGGCTGTCCCCAGTCGTTCCACATGACGCCGTCGAGGGGCTGCATCGCGATGCGATCGGATGCCCGCTCAAGCAGTCCCGAGGAGAAGTTGACCCGCGGCATGGTCTCGTACAACTCGTCGAGCACCTCCTTCTCCCGCGGCTTGCCGATGGAGGTCCGCAGGACCTCGAAGAAGGGGATCAGGTTCGGAAGCCGCTCGTGCGCGACCTCCCACAGGGTGCGGGCGCGGGCCGCCAGCACCAGCGTGTTCCACAGCGCGCCGCGCGCGTGGAGTCGGGCCGCTTCCGGCGGCGCCGGTTTCTCGACGAAGGACTCGACCGCCAGCACGCGGTGTGTCGGCTGGCGTCCGAGGTCGTCGGACGGCACGATCCAGCCGTACTCGTCCTCGATGTCGGTCGGCGCGGCGCCCAGCAGGATGATCCGGTCCCGGAGTCGCTCCGCGGCCTCGATCGCCACCTGCACCTTCGCCACGAACCGCCATTCGGGGTACACGAAATGGTCCGAGGGAAGCAGGACCACAGTGGCGTCGGGATCCCGGTGCATGGCGTACGCCAACCCCAGAAACACCCCGGGCGCCGTGTCCCGGTTGGCCGGCTGCTCGATGAACGTCCCGTCGGTCGCCCGCGTCGCACGAGTGGCGAGCACGTCGCGGTGATGCCGGCCGACGATCGTCAGGATGCGGCGGGGATCGCACAGGCACGCGGCGCGATCGAGGGTATGGTCCAGCATCGAGCGCGTGCCGGTGAACGTGCAGTACTGCTTGGGAACGTGACGGCCGAGCCAGCGTTCGGTCAACGGCCGCAGACGCATTCCATCGCCGCCGGCCAGCACTACTGCCATCGGTTGTGTCCGTGACGTCGTCATTGCTTTGCCTTCCGCCTGCCTCGTTCCGCGGTCTCGCTGGAACAGAGGTCGTCAAATGCGACAATGCCGTTGCGGGCGACGCGGGCAGTCCACACAAATGTCGTGGCAGCGCGCCCGCGTCGCCGCCCGCGTTCCGCGGGACGAATGATTCGGAGTCAACCCTACCGCGGCGGTGTGTCCGGCCCGGGTCAAGGGGGTTTCGGCCCCGTCAAAGGTCGCCGTCGCCCCCTGCCGATGCGGATGAGGCCGGCCGCCCGTCAGTCCGAGAAGCAAGACTCGTGCCGACGTTGACGATCCGGGGTTGCCGTGGACTGGCAGGCCCGCTGCATCAACAACAAGGCGGCTGCCGACACGATACGGCTCCCGTCCCGCTGGTGTCCGGGCCATTCCGCACCGAGCACAAGCCGACAATACTGTCGGGCGCGTGGAATCGGCCGACAAATACGCAGGTAACGGTGTACCGGTCCACGAACGAGTCGAGCTTCCGGATGGCAGACGCGCCCGGGAAGGGATGACGCCAGCAGGCCGAATCTCAGTTCCGCATCAAGAATAACACACCGAGCGGCGGCCTAGCGCTCAATCACAGTTGACACAGGCCGTGGCTCAGTGTAGAAGGTTTCTGTGCGTGTTGGCCTGCGGATGTTGCAGCCGGAGACGGTGGGCTGGCTGCGGCAGGAGTTGGTTCGGGGGTCGTTGTCGCGTGCGGCGCTGAGCCGTGGTCTTTGCGAACGCGACGGGTGGCGCAACGCGCGTGGGTCGCTGTGCTCGGCGTCGGCGCGGAAGGCTTTGCCTGGCTTGGCGGCGGAGCTGGGCCTGCCTCTGCCGTCGGCGCAGCCGGGTCCGCCGTTGGGTTGTGTGGTCGGGGTCGGGTCTGAGATTTCGCTGACCGAGTTTGCGGGCAGCCTGTCGTCGTTGGGGGAGGTTCACCTGCGGTTGGCGGAGACGGCGCTTGCGCGTCAGCGGTGTTGTGCACTTCTGGCGGCTGCGCATCCTTTGGGCCGTTGTCGGGCTCCGGGCTGCCGGGTGACGTATCTGGTGGATTCTTCGGCGGGCGCGTTGGGTGTTTTGAGCTTTGTGTCGGCTCCGCTTCGTCTGGGTCCTCGGGACGCGCATCTGGGCTGGGACGCTCGGACGCGGGGGGCACGGATTGGTCAGGTGGTATTGAACGACCGATTCCTGCTGCTTCCCGGGGTTCGTGTTCCGCACTTGGCGTCGCAGGTTCTGGGCCGTGCGGTGGGTCGTTTGGCGTCGGACTGGGCATTGTGTCACGGGGTTCGTCCGGTTCTGGTGGAGACGTGCGTGGCGTCGTCTCGTCGTGGCACGAGCTATCGGGCGTCGGGCTGGCGGTGTGTGGGCCGTACGGCGGGTCGTCCTCCGGGGTCATCGGTTTCTGTGGAGCCGAAGGATGTCTGGCTTCGGGGCCTGGCCCCGGACTGGGCGGAGACGCTGCGTCGGGCTGCGCCCAGGGAGTTGGGTTCGTTTCCGGGGTTGGGGGAGGAGGCTGCGGGCGCCGGCAGTTGGTCTCGGTGCGAGTATTCGCGTTCGGACCTGGCCGACGGTCGGCTGCGTCGTCGTCTGGCGCAGATGGGTGCGGCCTGGGAGCAACATCCTGGTGCGCCTCTGCCGGCGGTGTTTGCCGGCAGCGCCGAGCAACAGGCGGCCTACCGTTTCCTGCACAATGGAGCGGTGAGTAGCGCGGACATTCTGCAACCGCATCGGGAGGCGCTGGTCGAGCGCAGCCGTGCGGAGTCGGTGGTGCTGCTGGTGCAGGACACGACGACGCTCAACTACACGGGTCTTCGGGACAGCACGACCGGGCTGGGGCCGCTGGGAGAACGGTCTGGCGGCGGTCGGGGTCTGTTCGTGCACGCGGCGGTGGCGTTCACCGAGGGGCGCCGGCCGTTGGGGGTGAGCGGTCTGGAGACGTGGGCGCGGCCGGATGGCGCGCCCACGTCCGAGCGCGCATTGGAGAGCCGGCGCTGGTTCCGGGGATTCGACCAGGGTCGCGAATTGGGGCGGGCGTGTCCGGGCACGCGGGTGGTCGTGGTCGGCGACCGCGAGAGTGACATCCATGCGCTGTTGCAGTGGCAGGCGCAGCATGCGGCTGAAGCGGGGCTGGTGAGCGGGCCTGCGCCAGCCGGCGGCGGCGGGTGAAAGTATGGGACGAGCGGTTGCGGGCGATGATGCTCCGGCCGCTGGCGTCTCAGCCGGACTTCGAGACCCCGGTGCGCACCAACCGGCCGGTGCACATCGACTCGCAGGGCGGCAAGCGGGCGCGCGAGGCGCGCACGGCGCGGACCGAGTTGCGCATCGGGCGGGTGCAGGTGCAGCCGCCCAAGGACCAGACCGACGCGGCGCCGCTGACGGCCTGGGTGGTGCGGGTGCTCGAAACCGACCCGCCGCCGGGACACGAGCCGCTCGAATGGCTGCTGGTGTCGAGCGAAGGCGGCCCGACGGCCGAATGGGCCGAGCGCATTGTCGGCTGGTATGAGACCCGCTGGGGCATCGAAGAGTATTTCCGGGTGCTCAAGAGCGGCGCCCGCATCGAGGACCGGCGCTTGCAGGAAGCCGACGCGCTGGCCAAGTGCCTGGCCTTCGACGCCATCACCGCCTGGCGGGTGTGCTCCCTCAGGGGCTACGCGCGCGACGCGCCCGACACGCCGGCAGCCCAGGTCCTGACCGACGACGAGAAGCGCGTGATCGGAGCCGTCGTGCAGGCCGAAAGACTGCTGCCGCCAGCCGAACGAGACCGGCCATTGCCGCCCGACATCCGCGCCTGGGTGATGCTGCTGGCGCGCATCGCCGGCTGGCGACCGACAAAGCGTAGACCGCTGCCGGGCAACGAAGTGCTGTGGCGCGCCTGCGTGCAACTACAGATGATGGTACGAGGAGCCCAAGCCGCCCGCGCACCCTGAACCGCAACCCGAATCGACGTAGACCGGGCGACCAACGCCGGACCGTTCCTGAGTCAACCGTGATGTAGCGCTAGGTCACGGCTCGTACTTCACGTCGCCGCGGGTATGCAACGCCGTCGGCCGGGTGGTCGCGGGGCTGGTGCTGACCCCCTACGACTACATGAAGAGGATTCACGTCGGGCACCACGCCCACTCCGGCAACCTGGACCGGCGGGTGGGCGGTGACATCCCCACCATCACCGTCGACGAGTACCACGCGCTGGGGTGGTGGGGCCGGCTGTCGTACCGCCTGCAGCGGAACCCCTGGGTGATGATGGGCGTTCTGGTTCCGTCGCAGTTCCTGTTCGTGAACCGTTTTCCTTTCCCGCGCCCGCACCGCGTTCCTGGGTGCGGGAATGGCGCGCGGTCTGGTGGACCAACGCCGCCCTGGCGGCGGTGCTGGTGGGCATCTGGCTTGCCTTCGGCGTTGAACGTCTCGTGCAGGTCGTAATCATCCAGGGCCTGATCACTTTGTATGGAGGCGCGTTCTCCGGCCTGATTACCCACACGCAGCATCAGTTCGAGGACGCCTACTGGCGCCGGGCGGGCGAGTGGGACTTCTTCGACGCCGGGTTGCGGGGCTCGTCCTGGCTGGCGCTCCCGAAACCGTTGCAGTGGCTGACCGCCAGCATCGGCCTGCACCACGTGCACCATCTGAGCACCCGCATTCCGAACTACCGCCTGCAGCGCTGTCACGATGAGAACCCGACACTGTGGTCGGCCCACCGAACCACGTTGTGGCAAGCGTTCAAGGCGCTGCATCTGGCGCTCTGGGACGAGCGGCGCGGCCGGTTGATCTCGTTCGGCGAGTACCGTCGCGAGTACCGCGGGCTGGCCCCGTCGATGACGGCATCGAGCCCTTGAGCCCGGCAAGCCGCTGGTGTCGCGCGCGCCACGCACTGCCCGGGCGCCGACGCATCGCCAGCGCTCGTCGTCGGAGGCCCGGACCACACCGTCGGACCGGCGCCGCCGTGGGAGCCGTTTCTGCGCTCTGGTGGTTAACCAGCGCGCTCAGGCGAGAAACCGCCGCCTTGGGCGCCCGACGGCGGCGGTGGGTCCGATGACGGCGGTTGGGCGACATGGCCATGAACGGCGGCATCGAATGGCTGGCGCGCAACCCCGTCGCCGCCAACCTCCTGATGGCTCTCATCGTGGCGGCCGGCCTGATGGCGGCCACGGAGGTCGTCGACGAGACGTTTCCGCAAGCCGATCTGGATGTGATCGGCATCGACGTGCCCTATCTCGGCGCGGCGCCCGAGGATGTGGAGACCGGGGTCGTCCTGCGGGTCGAGGAGGCCGTCCAGGGCATCCAGGGCATCAGGCGGATCCAGTCGACGGCGAGCCCGGGCAGTGCGTCGGTCCGGCTCGATATCGAGCTCGGCGCCGACGCCCAGCGCGTGCTGGACGAGGTCACCGCCGCAGTCCAGGCGATCACGACGTTTCCGGCCGCCACGGAAGAACCGATCATCCGCCAGCCGATCGTCCGCAACCAGGTTCTCATCATCGCCATCTCCGGCGCCGCCGACATCGCCGCCTTGCAATCGATCGCCGAACAGGTGCGCGACGAACTGCTCACCCTGCCGGAGGTCAGTCAGGTGGACATGGCCGGTGTCCCACCGCACGAGATCTCCATCGAGGTGTCGGAGGCGGCGCTGCGCGCGTACCAACTGACATTCGACGATGTGACCGACGCCGTGCGGCGTTCCTCGCTCGATATCCCCGGCGGCTCGGTGCGCAGCGAACGGGGAGACTTCCTGCTGCGCACCATCGGGCAGGCCTACCGGGGAGCCGAATACGAGAACCTCGTGTTGCTGGCTCGGCCCGACGGCACCCGCCTGTTGCTGGGCGACGTGGCGACCGTCGTCGACGGTTTCGCCGAAACGGAACAGCGCGCCCGCTTCGATCAGGCGCCGGCCGTCATGCTGTACGTCTTCCGGTCCGGCAGCCAGAGCACGACGGAAACCTCGGCCGCCGTGCACGACTACCTCGACCGCGTCCGCCCGCGTCTGCCCGACGGCATCGCGCTGACCATCTGGCAGGATCAGTCGCTGGCGGTCGACGATCGGCTGGCGATCATGCTGCGCAACGGCGCCGCGGGGCTGGTTCTCGTTCTCGTCGTGCTGACGTTGTTTCTCGAGATTCGGCTCGCCTTCTGGGTCAGTCTCGGCATCCCGATCGCGTTCCTCGGGGCCATCGCCCTGATGCCGGGGCTGGGCGTGTCGATGAACATGGTCTCCAGCTTCGCCTTCCTCCTGGTGCTCGGGATCGTCGTCGACGACGCCATCATCGTCGGCGAGAACATCCACCGTCATCAGCGAGAAGCAGGGGACGGTCTGCGCGGCGCGGTGGAGGGGGTGCGAGAGATTGGCCGGCCCGTCATCTTCGCGGTCCTGACGACGGTGGTGGCGTTTCTGCCGCTGCTGTTCGTGCCCGGCCTCGCGGGGGAGATGTTCGGGGTCATTCCGCTCGTCGTCGTCCCCTGCCTGCTTTTCTCGCTGCTCGAATCGCTGGGGATTCTGCCCGCCCACCTGGCGCACGCCCGCCGAGGGCGGGGGTCCGGCTCATGGCTCCGGGTTTCAGCAGCGCATCGCGGACGGGCTCGTGTGGGTCGCCCGGTCGGTCTACGAGCCGCTGCTGGAAGTGGCGTTGCGCTGGCGGTACGTCACCGCCGCGATCGGCATCGCCACCCTGACGCTGACCGGGGCCCTGGTCCTGAGCGGCCGGCTCGCCTTCCGTTTCTTTCCGAACGTCGAGTCCGAGTTCATCAGCGCCGCGGTGACGATGCCCCTGGGCACGCCGATCGACGCCACCCTGCAGGCGGTCGCGAAATTCGAGGCCGGCGCCGCGCAGTTGCGCGCCAGGCTGGAAGAAGAGACCGGCCAGGACCACTTCCGGCACGTGGCGACGATCGTCGGCGACCAGCCGCTGGCGGCGGGCAGCGCCAGCCCCATGGGGCGGACGGACAACCCCGCTGCCAGCGCCCCGCACCTGGCCGAAGTCACCGTGGAGCTCGTGTCGCCGGAGTATCGTTCGTACACGAGCGAGGAGCTCGGCATCCTGTGGCGCGAGCAGACCGGCTCCGTGCCGGAAGCCGACTCGGTGGGCATCGTCGCCTCGCTGATGACTACGAGCGAGACCGTCGACGTGGAACTCGCCGGGCCCGACCTGGACACGCTGCGTTCCGCCGCCGCGGCCCTCTCGGGCCGGCTGGCCGAGTATGCGGGTGTCCACGAAATCGCCGATTCGTTCCGCACCGCGCGGGCGGAGATGCGGCTCGACATCCGGCCCGCCGCCGAAACGCTGGGGTTGCGCCGGCAGGATCTCGGTCGCCAGGTGCGGCAGGCCTTCTACGGCGAGGAGGCGCAGCGCATCCAGCGCGGTCGGGACGACATCCGCGTCATGGTGCGCTATCCGCGCGACGACCGACGATCGCTCGGCAATCTCGAGAACATGCGCATCCGCACGCCGGACGGCGGGCAGGTGCCGTTCGGTCAGGTCGCGCGGTTGGAGGCCGCGCACGGCCTGACATCGATTGCCCGCATCGACGGCAACCGCACCGTGGACGTGACCGCGGCGGTCGACCCCGGGGTCTCGTCCGCCGCGGAGATCGTCGCCGACCTGCGCGAACGCGTACTCCCCGACGTGCTCGCCGACTTCCCGGGCGTGCATCACAGTTTCGAGGGCGCCCAGGCCGAGCAGCAGGACACCATGGGCGCTCTGGTGACCGGGTTCGCCCTCGCTCTGATCGCGATCTTCGGGCTCCTCGCCATCCCCCTGCGCTCGTACATCCAGCCGGTCATCGTCATGGGCGCCATCCCGTTCGCCTTCGTCGGCGCACTCTGGGGCCACCTGCTGCTCGGGATCGCGCTATCGTTCACCTCGGTGTTCGGCCTCGTGGCCCTGACCGGCGTGGTCGTCAACGACAGTCTGATCATGGTCGACTTCATCAACCGGGCGCGGGTGCAGCCGTCGGACGCCGGCCTTGCGCAAGCGATTCGCGCCGCGGGCAGCCGTCGGTTCCGTCCCATCCTGCTGACGTCACTGACCACGTTCGTGGGACTCGGTCCGATGATGCTGGAACGGAGCCTGCAGGCATCGCTCTTCGTTCCGATGGCCGTCTCGCTGGCGTTCGGTGTACTGTTCGCCACACTGGTCACGCTCTTCCTGGTGCCGACCTCGTACCTGATTCTCGACGATCTGCAGCGGCTGACGGGGCGGTTGTCGGCCTCGTTCGCACCGGGCGCGGTGCGCGCGCCACGGGCCTGATTCGAGGAGGAGAGCTTGCAGTTCCAAACCGTGTTTCGTGAGAAGGCGTTGGCCCGACGTGCGGAGCGGGAGGCCATCGACGCCAGGCTGCAGGTGACGGCGCCCCATGAGTGGCTGCTGGTGTCGGGACTGGGCGTGGCGCTGGTCGCCCTGGCGGCCTACGGCCTGATCGGGCGGGCCGAGCGCAGCCTGTCCGTCGAGACGGTGCTGGTCCGGCCCGGGGAGCGCGTCGACGTGGTGTCCGGCGTGTCCGGCGTGGTGGTCGATGTGCTCTCGGAGGTCGGCGACACGGTGGTGCGGGGGCAGTCCATCGCGCGCGTGCAAACGCCGGAAGCGGCCGCCCCGCCCTCCGGGACCGCGCAACGCGGCGCCGACGACTTCACGACACGGGATATCGTGGCTCCGCAGGACGGCGAACTCGTGACGCTGGCCGTGGCGGCGGGCCGGCGCGTCGCGGCAGGCGACCTCGCGGCCCGCACGCGCACGGCGTCCGTCGGCCCGGTGGAGGCGATCGGCTTCGTCACGCGCGAGCAGGCCATGCAGCTTGCGCCCGGCATGCAGGCGCAGGTGCGTCTGGTCGTGCCCGGCGCGGGCGCGCCTCGAATCCTGCCGGCGCGCGTCGAGCGCGTATCCGCCCGCGTCGTATCCCCGGCGCCGTGGCTGACCGAGTTCGGGCTCGATCCGCCGCTGCGCGCCCATCTGCTGCGCGCGACACTGGCGGACCCGGAACCGCAGCCGGTCACCGATGGCGCCACCGGCGCATTGCGGATCGTCCTCGGCAACCGTTCATTCGCCTCGCTGCTTTTCGGGAACGGCGGCGACTGACGGCATGGCGGTCGACCGAAAACGCCGACGCCGCGTGCGCACGCCGACGCTGCTGCAGAACGACCCCGCCGAGTGCGGCGCGATCAGCCTCGGCATCGTGCTCGCGTTCTTCGGCCGCTGGGTGCCGATAGAAGAGCTGCGCGCCGCCTGCGACGTGACCCGCGACGGCTGCGATGGCGTGGACCTCCTGCGCGCCGCCCGGCACTTCGGCCTCAAACCCCAGGGCTGGCGCAAGGAGCCCCACCAGCTCCATGCCATGCGCATGCCGCTCATCCTGTTCTGGGATTTCAGCCACTTCCTGGTGCTGGAGGGCCATGCGCGCGGCCGCTACTACGTCAACGATCCCGACAGCGGGCGCAGGACGATAAACGAGGACGAGTTCGACAAGGGGTTCACCGGCGTGGCCGTGAGTTTCGAGCCGGGCCCGGACTTCGAGCCGGGGGGGCGCAGCCCCGGCGTCGTGGGCCGGCTCCGGCCCTGGTTGCGGGCCGGCAAGGCGCCCCTCGCCTTCGCGGCCACCTGCGGGTTGCTGCTGTAGTTGACGGCCCTGGCCCTGCCGCTGCTGCTCAACGTCTTCGTCGACTACGTGCTGAGCGGTCGAGAGCCTGCCTGGGGGGGAGCGCTGGTCATCGGCGCGACGGTGGCGGCCGGTCTCGTCTACCTGCTCACGTGGCTCCGGGAGCGCTGCCTGCGCCGACTTTCGGTGCGGCTTTCGCTGGATCGCGCCGACCACTTCATCAGTCACCTCTTCCGACTGCGTACGGAGTTCTTCACCCACCGCTACGCCGGCGATCTGACCGCGAGGATGCAGTCCATCAGCGACGTCGCCACGGTGGCGACGAGCCAGTTCGTGGGGGTCGGCATCGAACTCGCCACCAGCCTCCTGTTCGTGGTGCTGATGGTCGTCTACGACCCGCTGCTGGCCGGGGTGGTGGTCGCGCTGGGGGCGGCGAGCGCGCTGCTGACCCGAGCCGTGACCCGCTCGCGGATCGAGGAGAACCGCCGGCTGCAGCGCGAGGCAGGCATGATGCAGGGGGCCGGGATGGGCGGATTGCGCTCCATCGACATGCTGCAGGCGGTGGCGGCCGAGAACGATTTCTTCGTCCACTTCACCGGCTATCAGGCCCGCGAACTCCTGGCCCGACAGCGCTTCTCGGAGCTTGGCCACGTGATTGCGGCGCTGCCGGGTCTGTTCATGATCGCCGGCAACGCCGCCGTGCTCGGCCTGGGCGGCCTGCGCGTGATGTCGGGCGACATGACGCTGGGCGCGATGATGGCCTTCTACCTGTTGGCGGCGAGTTTCCTGCTGCCGATCGGGCGGTTCGTGCAGTTCGCGGACCTGTTCCAGGTGCTCGAAGGCCACCTGCAGCGCCTCGACGATGTCTTCGACGCGCCCGAGGACCCCGTCCTGGCCAGGAGCGACGAAGAGGCGGCCGAACGGCCGCCGGCGTTCGACAAGCGGTTGCGGCTGACGGGCCGGGTGGAGTTGCGGAACGTGACGTTCGGCTACAAGACCACCGGGGACCCCCTGTTGAAGGACTTCAGCCTGGTCGTCGAACCCGGCCAGCGCGTCGCCGTCGTCGGGCCGAGCGGTTCGGGGAAGTCCACCCTGGCGTCCCTGGTGGCGGGGACCCATCGGCCCTGGTCCGGCGAGATCCTGTTCGACGGTCAGCCCCGCGCCGAGGTGCCGCGCGATCTCCTGACGGACTCGGTGGCGCTGGTCGACCAGCACATCTTCCTGTTCGCCGGCTCGGTGCGCGACAACCTGGCCATGTGGGATCGGGAAACGCCGGATCAGGCCCTGGTGGCCGCGGCCAGGGACGCCGATATCCATGCGGATATCACCGCCCGGCCCCAGGGCTACGACGCTCCCGTGCTGGAGGGTGGGCGCAACTTCAGCGGCGGCCAGCAGCAGCGTCTTGAAATCGCCCGGGCGCTGGTGTCGAATCCCACCGTCCTGATTCTCGACGAGGCGACCTGCGCGCTCGATCCGGTCGCCGAGCTGCGTATCGACGACGCCTTGCGCAGCCGCGGCATCACCTGCCTGATCGTCGCCCATCGCCTGAGCAAGATCCGGGACAGCGATCTGATCGTCGTGCTCGACCGCGGTCGGGAAGCGCAGCGCGGGACCCATCAGGAACTGATGGAAGATGTCGACGGCCTGTACCGTCGACTCATGGAGAGCGAGTCGTGATGGCCGAAGCCCCCGGACACAAGCCCCTGCCCACCGACGGGCGGCGCCCGGACCCCGCTGCCGCCGCCGCCGAATGGCTGGCGGACTTCGCCCTGGCGCACGGCGCGCCGTTCGCCGGCGGCGGCAACCGGCCCGTTCTCCTGGACGATCCCGATACCTTGTGGTTCATCACCCGCGGTGCGGTGGACGTGTTCGTGGCGCGCGAGCAGAACGGCGAATTCGTCGAGTTCAAGCACCTCCTGCGCGCGGGGCGCGGCCGTCTGCTGTTCCCGACTCAGGAAGGGCCGAACGCGCTCGTCGCCAAGGGGCTCCCCGATTCCGAACTGCGGCGCCTGTCGCGCGACGACCTCCTGGCGGCGGACGAGGGCGGCGCCGTCGTCGATCAGGTGGATCGCTGGATCGCCGAAATCCTGGCCACCGTGGCCCTGGACGTGACCTATCGGCCGCACAACGAGGGATTTCTTTCCGCCGGCGCCGCGGTCGACCTGGACGCCGGCGCGGTCGTTTCCGCCAAGCGCGGCGTCGTCTGGGCGTCGAGCCGGGATGGCGGCCTTTCGTTCCTGGGCACCGAGGAACCCGGCCCGGCCGGCTTCGTGCCGGTGGCGCCGGGCAGTTGGGTCAGCGTGTCCGGCCCGACCCGGCTGCGGGGCGCTTCATCCCGGGAGTTGCATCGCGCGGGGCGCCTGTGGGCGGCGCTGGCCGATTTCCATCGCATGGCGCTGGCCGCCGACGACCTCAACCGCCGCCTGTTGCTGGCCGACGCCGCGAACCTGCGCGCCGCGCAAAAGCGCTATCGCGAGGAAAGCGAAGATGCGGCGCGCCGAAGGCTCTTCGACGTACTCGACGCACGCGGCCCCCGGCCGACATCGGGCGGCACGGCGCTGCAGGAAGCGCTGGCCCTGGTCGGCCGCCACGAGGGCATCCGGTTCCGGACCCCGCCGGCCCCGCAGGGCGGCCAGAGCCAGGACGCTCCCGAGACCGGTCCCTCTCTGGACCGCATTCTGACCGCATCGGGCGTGCGCGGGCGCGAGGTCGAACTCGGCGCCCGCAATCGCTGGTGGCTCGGCGACAGCGGCTCGATGCTGGCGTTCCGGCGCGAGGACGGCGCGCCGGTCGCCCTGCTGCCGGGCCGATCCGGACGCTACCGCATGGTGGATCCGTCATCGGGACAGGCGCAGCCGGTCAATGCGGATCGGGCCGCCTCGCTGCACTCGGCCGCGATCTTCTTCTATCAGTCGCTGCCTCCCGGCCGGACCGTCGCCGACGACCTCGCCCGGGTCGCGTTCCGCCAGTGGAAAGGCGACGTGTTCCGGTTCGTCACGGCCGGACTGCTGGCCGGTCTCGCGATGCTCGTTCCCGCCGTCCTGCTCGGTGTCTTCGCCGATGAGGTGGCGCCGACGGGGCGCGTGGGCATGCTGGCCTGGCTGACGGCGGGGATGCTGTTGCTGGCGCTGACGGCGGGCCTGCTCCAGGTGCTGGAAGGAACCGCCCTGATGCGACTGGAAGGCCGCGTCGCCGCGCGCGTCACGGCGGCGCTGTGGGACCGCCTGCTGGACCTGCCGTCGGCCTTCTTCCGCAACTTCACGTCCGGCGACCTCGGCATGCGCGCCATGGCGTTCCAGGGCCTGCGCGACCAGGTGTCGGGCGTGGTCATGGGGGCGCTGCTGTCGACCGTTTTCCTGCTGCCGACGTTCGTCCTGCTGTTCGTCTACGACGTGGCGATGGGTTGGCTGGGTCTTGCCGGCGGCCTGGTCGCGCTGGCGGTGACCGTCACCCTCGGCGCACGGCAGGTGCCGCATCACCGGCGGCTGGTCGCCGCGCAGCGCTCGCTGGCCGGCGTCCTGCTGCAGTTGATCGGCGCCGCGCACAAACTGCGCGCCACCGGGAAGGAGTGGACCGCGTTCACGCGGTGGGCGCAGGACTACCGGGAACAGACGCGCAGCGCCATGAACGTGGGGCGCCTGAACGAGCATCTGGTCGCGTTCACGGCCACCGCGCCGCTGCTGGCCACCGCCGCGCTGTTCGCGGTGGCCGTCGGCCTGGGGCCCGCGACGCTGTCCGCGGGCGTTTTCGTGACCGTCTACGCCGCCTACATGGTCTTCATGTCGGCGATCACCGCGCTCGGCCACGCCATGTCCGGGGTGGCCGCCATCGTGCCGGCCGTCGAACAGGTTTCTCCGATCCTCGAAGCGGCGCCGAAGAGCACCGCCGGGGACGCCATCGTGCCGAAGCTGCGCGGGGCCCTGCGCCTCGACCGGGTGAGTTTCCGCTATGCCCGGGACAGCCCGCCGGTGCTGCGCGATGTCTCCATCGATGTGCAGCCCGGCGAGTTCGTGGCCCTGGTCGGCGGTTCCGGCGCCGGCAAGAGCACCCTGCTCCGCATCATCCTCGGCCTCGAGAAGCCGTCGTCCGGCGTCGTGTACTACGACGGTCACGATCTCGACCGCATCAACCGACGCGCCCTGCATCAACAGGTCGGCGTGGTCGCGCAGGACAGCTCGTTGCGGCCCCGGACGGTCTGCGACAACATCATCGGCATCGCGACGGACCTGACGCTGGCCGACGCGTGGCGCGCCGCTTCCCTGGCCGCGGTCGACCGCGACATCCGGTCGATGCCGATGGGCATGTTCACCGTCGTCACCGAGAACTCGGCGGTGTTCTCGGGCGGACAGGTCCAGCGCATCATGCTGGCGGCGGCCCTGGTGCACAGCCCGCGCGTGCTGTTGCTCGACGAGGCCACGAGTTGGCTCGACAACGACACCCAGGCGACGGTCATGGGGCGCATCGAGGAACTCGCCGTCACCCGCATCGTCATCGCGCACCGGCTGTCCACCATCCATAAGGCGGACCGCATCTACGTGCTCGACGAGGGCCGGGTGGTGCAGCAGGGCGCCTTTGAACAACTGATCGAGACGCCGGGCGTCTTTCGTGACCTGGCGCGCCGCCAGATGGCCTGACTGCGGGCGTCCCTGCCCGGCGTCCCCCGGTCTCGCCGCGCGCCGGCCCGCCCCGAGCGCGGGCGCCCCGCTCACCAGCCCGTCAGGCGCAGAAGGGCAGCCCCGGTCGACGAAGAAGACCGGCCGGATCGACGACGCGCTGAAGCCGGACGAGACGGGCATGACGCGCCGCGCCGAAATGCGCGCGCCAGTCGGCGGCATCGTAGCCGGTCGCGCCCGACACGTAGGCGCAACCGCCGAGATCGCGAATCACGCGATCGGCGGCGTCGAGACGGGCGCGGGCCTCGAGCGCGTCCGCGCGGCGCTCGAACACGGGCAGGACGGAGTACGAGAAGAACCGGTCGCCCGGGGGCCGCACGAACGCCGGCGCATCGATGGGCGCGCCGCCGATGAAGAAGCAACCCGCCCAGCCCGCGGGCGGGGCGGGAAGCCAGTCGAGGGGCGCCGGCGGACGGGCAAGGAATCGACGGAGCGCACGCCACGGAAGAAACCAGTCGCGCCAGGGATGGAAGCGCTGCCTCGGAAACAGATCGTCCGGCAGGAGGCCGGCGCGGCCGATGTCGTCGGCGTCGCCATCGAACCGCGCCTCCACGCAACCGAGACCGAAAAGAAGTTCGAGGACCGAAGTTGCGGGCGGTTCGTACTCGACGCCGACGCGAAACAGCGCCTCGCCCACCTGCGGCCGGAGCTCGAGACGCAGGTGACCGAAGCGACGATCCGCATACAGACGCTCCACATCGTCGGCAAGGCGATCCATGTCGACATAGCGCAGGTAGTAGTAGCGAACCCGCGAAGGACACCGGCGAAGCCGCAGCCACGCCCGGGTGATCACCCCGAACTGGCCCTGTCCGGCGCGCACCGCGTCGAAGAGTTCACGCTCGGCCTCGCGTGAACAGGTCACGACATCGCCCGCCGGCGTGACCACTTCGAGACGCTCGACGTGCCCGATCTGCGCGCCGAAGCGCACCGAAGCGGCGCCGAAACCACCCGCCGACAACGTGCCGCCCACGGTTGGAAACGCGCTGTCGGTGAGCACCGGCACCGTCAACCCGGTTCCGTGCAGCGCGTCGATGACGCCGCCCCACGGCTGGCCGCCGCCGGCTTCGAGGATGTCGCCCTCGTGGAGCGTCACCCCGCCAAGACGCGATGTGTCGATGACCAGCCCTTCGCGAAGGACGGTGTGGCCCGACTGCGAGTGTCCGGTGCCGCGCACCGCGACCGCGAGCCCGTCGGCGCGAGCGGAACGGAACGCCTGCGCGACCTCGCGGGCGGACGAGGGATGAGCGCTCCTGACGGGAGCGCCGTGGACGAGGCCCCCGAAATCGCGTGCGTGCGAGGGCGGAGGGCTGTCGTGCGAAGGGCGAGGAGACGAAGTCATGATCGCAGATGGCGCGACGGCGCACCAGGATCTCGATGCCGGGCTCGGAGCCCCGCGCCGCGGGCCGCTACTGAATGCAACTTCCGGAATCTCACGCTGTCGCGCAACGTCCCGTATTTCTTCATGACCCGAAGCGCCGCGCTCCGGGCGGCGCTTCGCGACTACCGCGTTCGTTTCCGCCGTCAACGAGCGGCGTCCCGGATGACGCCGGCGTCGTGCAGCGCCTCGATTTCGGCGTCGTTCAGGTTCAACTCCGCGCTGAGCACCTCGTCGGTATGCTCGCCGAGCCGGGGCGGGCGCTGCATCGGCGCGCACGATGCCGAAGGCCCCGGCGCGAATCCCAGCATGCGCACCCGGCCGTGCACCGGCAGATCGAGCTCGTGGATGAAGCCGCGCGCGGCGAGGTGGGGGTCGCGGTGCAGGTCGACGGTGTCCAGGCACGCCGAACAGGGCACGCCGGCGCCGGCGATGGCCTCCATCGCGTCGTACTTGCTGCGTTCGCGAATCCAGGCGCCGATCTCCTCGCGCAGCGCGTCGGCGTTCTCCAGGCGCCAGCGCGGGCCGAGGAAGCGCGGATCGGCGCGCAGGTCGGGGCGGTCCACGGCCCGGCACAGGGCGTCCCAGTGACCTTCGGTGACCGGTTGGAGACAGATGTAGTCGTTGGCGCCGAACGGCTTGCACGGATACAGGCCGGCCGGCGGCAGCCCCAGCGTGTTGCCGGTGCGCGGGGCCGCCTGACCGCGCCGCATCGAGCGTCCGAAAAAGTGGGAGCGCAGGTAGTACGTGACGACCTCCTGCATCGACAATTCGATGAACTGCCCTTCACCGGTCCGCTGCTTCTGCGTCCAGGCCGCCAGCACCGCCAGCGCCGCCTGCAGTCCGGAACCCGAATCGGCCATCGTCGGACCGGGCATCAGCGGCGGCCCCGTCGCCTCGCCGTTGACGGAGAACGCCCCGGCGGCCGCCTGCGCCGTCGGATCGACGCTGTCGTAGCCCGCATGGGGGCCGCCGGCGCCGAAACCCTTGATGCGCGCGTAGACCAGACCCGGGTTGATGGCGGCGAGGGTCTCGTAGCCGATGTCGAACCGTTCGATCACGCCGGGACCGTAGTTCTCCACGAAGACGTCGAACGCCGGCACCAGGCGCAGCAACAACTCCCGGCCCTCGCGGCGGCGGAGGTCCACGGCGAGGCTGCGCTTGTTCGCGTTCCAGGCGCAGAAGAACGCCGAATAACCGCTCGATCCGTCGCGGCCGAACCCGCGGGCGCCGTCGCCGCGCCCGGGCGACTCGATCTTGATCACGTCCGCGCCGAACCACGCCAGCACCTGCGTGCAGGACGGGCCCGCCTCGTACTGGGTCATGTCGAGGACCTTCATGCCATCCAATGCCGGCATCTCGCACCTCCGGGCTGTCGGCGCGTCACTCGAATCGCGGCGGGCCGCCGATCACCCCGGCGTCTCGCAGCGCATCGAGTTGCGAATCGTCCAACGCGAGCTCGGCGCGAAGCAGTTCGTCGGTGTGCTCCCCCAGGCGGGGCGGGCGCTGCACCGGCACCCGCGATCCGGACAGGCGCGGCGGAAAGCCGGGAACGCGCACCTTGCCGTGCACCGGCAGGTCCATTTCCTCGATGAAGCCGCGCGCGGCCAGGTGCCTGTCGTCAAGCAGCTCCGCCGTGTCGAGGCAGGCGCTGCAGGGAACGCCGGCGGCTCCCAGGGCCTCCATCGCCTCGAACTTGGTCCGGGCCCTCGTCCACGCGCTGATCTCCTCGTACAACGCCCGATGGTTCTGGATACGCCACGGCATGGCGTAGAAGCGCAGGTCGGCGCGCAGTTCGGGGCGGTCCATGGCCGTGCACAGGGCGGCCCAGTGGTTCTCCGTCATCGGCATCAGATAGACGTGGTCGTTGGGGCCGAACGGCTTGCAGGGATAGAGGTCGCCCGGCGGCGCGTCGCCCGCGTTGCCGCTGCGCCGCGCCGCCCGGGCGCCCCAACGCGAGCCGATGGCCCCGCGCCCCCGCACGAAGAACGTCATGGCCTCCTGCATCGAGAGGTCGATCCGTTGACCCCGCCCGGTGCGCAACTTCTGCGCCCAGGCGGCGAGCACGGCCACCGCCGCATACATCCCGGCCCCGGCATCGCCCAGCGATCCGGGTATCGTCGGGGGGCCGTCCGGCTCTCCGTTGATCGAGAACGCGCCGGCCGCCGCCTGCGCAATCGGCTGCTGAACCGCGAAACCGGCGTACGGGCCGCGGTTTCCGAAACCCTTGATGCGGGCGTAGATCAGCTCCGGAGCAACGGGGCGCAACGCCTCGTGGTCGATGCCGAGCCGCTCCATCACGCCGGGCCCGAAGTTCTCCACGAGGACGTCGAACTTCGGCACGAGGCGCAGGAACAGGGCGCGGCCGCGGTCGCTGCCGATGTCGATCGCCAAGCTCCGCTTGTTGGCGTTCCAGGCGCAGAACAGGGGGGCGTACGCCTCGTTGCGGGCGCTGTCCGCGCCGCGGGCGCGGTCGCCGCGCCCGGGCTTCTCGACCTTCACGACATCGGCGCCCAGCCACGCCAACGCCTGGGTGCACGCCGGACCCGCCTCGAATTGCGTCAGGTCGATCACCCTCAGGCCGTCCAATGCAGGCAAGACGCGTCCTCCGCTCGCCGGATCGACCGCCTCATCCGTCGAACCGCCGGACGACCATGGCCACGTAGGCCTTGGCGACGATGCGGTCATGATCCACGACGGCCTTGATGTGGTTGATGTACTGGTAGACCCGGTAGACGCCGTGGGGGCCGAACACCCGCTCGGTGCGAGGCCACGCGCGCAGGCCCTCGGCCTTCGCCGGCAGGCACCACTGTCGGTCCGTCAGCCGCTCGATCATCGGCCGCCAGCCCGTAAGGTCGACGGGAGCCGCCTGCGCCGGACGGAACAACTCCAGCCCCAGCCGCGGCGAGACGCCACGCGCCGAGACATCGAGGCTGAGCACGGCGCCGGGCAAGGTCAGGTCGTTCGTCGCCGCGGTCACCGACAGGGCCGTCTCGGCGGATCCCGGCCATCGGAGCCGATCGAGCAGTTCGGACAGCGCGGCGGTGTCGATGCCGTGCACGACGAGGCGCACGGCCCGCCGGGGCCGCCCCGGCAACACCCCCGCCTGAACGAGCAACCCGGCGTCGGCGAGCACCTCGTACACGCGCTCGACCTCGCGCAACTCCGCCGGGTCGGCGCACGAACCGGCCGCGGCCCAGAGCGCGGCGACAGCGGCGGCCGGATCGTCGAGAAGCTTTCGCGCGGCGTCGACCGAAGGACCGCGGGGCACGAAGAAGATGCCGGGCGGCGGCGGTTCCTCCCGACCATGCGCCGGAACGTCGTACTCGAGGATGATGCTGCCGTCCCGGCGGGCCAGGAAAGAAGCGGGATCGCGCGCATTCCCGGCCAGGCAGGCCCCCAGGGCGGCGGCGGCGGAACCGGACGGTGCCGCCGCGCCGGCGCGGATATAGTGCGCGGCCAGGGGGGAGCCGGGCGCGGAAATCACGCAGAAGTCCGCGTCGGCTGCGTCGTCGCAGAATTCCTGTCGGCGAGAGTAGTCCGCCCGCCACCTGTCGTTTGCGATGTTCGCGGCCGTCTTCCAGAGCCAGGCGCCGAGCGCGCTGATGGGCCGACCTTGAGAAGCCGCGGCGCAGGCGGCGTCCACGGCCTGCGCGACGCACTCGTCCACTTCTGACGAGGGAAGAGCGCTCCACTGCTTCTGCAGCCGTCGTCTCAGGCCATCGAGGTAACCGCTCGCAGTCAGGTCTTCGAGCATATCGAGCGGATTCCCGCGGTTGACCGCAACCTGCGCCCGCTGCAGCAGCCAAGCTGCGTGGTCGACTCCTGCGTGCTGTGCTCTCGACATGGCGCCATCCGCGACCGAACAGCCGGAGCGAACCACCTCCATACCCGGTAGTCTCCGAGCGAGACAGGACATTGTGACACAGTGAACCAACGCGGCTCGCCGGTCCTGCACCAGTTCGCGACGGCATGATTGTGCTATGTCAGTGAGCCTGAAGCGGCTGGGCCAGGTGCTCGCGAGGGCGTCGGGAAGCCTCGCGTCGGTGGCGTCAAGGACGTTGACGCGATCTCGCGAGGCACGGTTGACAGATATATGCACCTCGTGATCAGATATCTGCATGCGCACGACGCTGAACTTCGATGACGCGCTTTTACAGCAGGCGAAGGCGCACGCCGCCCGCGAGGGCGAGACGCTGACGCGGCTGATCGAACGGGCGATCCGGCAGTACCTTCACGACCGGCGACAGGTGCGTCCGACGCAGCGCCTCCAATTGCTGATCAAGGAGGGGCGCCCTGCGCCGGGCGTGAACTTCGACGATCGCGACGCGCTCTACGACTGGATGGAAGGCCGCGGGTGACCGCCGTCGACACGAACGTGCTGGTGCACGCCCATCGGCGGGAATCGCCGAAGCACGACGCCGCCCGGCGCCGGCTGGTCGCGCTGGCGGAAGGCGCGGGGCGCACGGGGATCCCGGTGTTCTGTGTCGGCGAGTTCCTGCGCGTCGTCACCCACCCGAGGATCGTCAACGCCCACAGCGCAGAGGAGGCGTGCGAGGCCGTGCGGCGGCTGCTGGCGGCGCCGGGCGTGGAGCTCCTGCTGCCGGGACCCGGCTTCCCGCAGTTGCTGGCCGAGGCCGTGCGCGAGGCGGATGCGATCGGCAACCTCGGCTTCGACGCCCAGATCGTGGCGCTGTGCCGCGAGGTCGGCGTGCGCACGCTGCTGACGGAGGACCGCGATTTCGATCGCTTCGCGGGATTCGCCACCGAGCGGCTCCCCCGTTGAGCTCGTCGTCGCGGTCGCGTCGTGTCGGCGGATCGGGCAGTGCCGTCTTGTGCCGTGCCGCAAGCCGGCGGGCGCTTGGCTTCCAGCTCGACGGCGCGGGCCGACCGGGTCGGCCTGTAGACTTGTATCGACACTGTACCGACCTCGATTGTTCGACCCATGAGACGATTCCTCGCTCCGCCCTGGCTCGTCCTGTGTCTGGCAGCGGTCGCGGCGGCCGAAGCCGCTGCGCAGTCCGGCGCCGGGTTCCCGATGGGCCCGCACGGGCCGGACCGGCTGCGCGTGGACGATTCCACCATCGCCGACCCCGGCGGCGGCTACGGCGCGCTGGCCGGCCGACCGCGGATCCGCGTCCCGCGCACCGCCACGCCGCCGGAGATCGACGGCCGCCTCGACGACCCGGTATGGCGCACCGCGGCGATGCTCTCCGACTTCGTGCAGCAGGCGCCGCTCGACGGCGCCCCGGCCACCGAGCAGACCGAGATCTACATCGCCTACGACAGCGACCACATCTATTTCGGGTTCTACCTGCACTATGCCGACCCGGGCATCATGCGGGCGAACCGGGTGGACCGCGACACCGCGTGGCAGGACGACCTGATGACGATCTACCTGGACACGTTCATGGATCAGCAGGTCTGCTACGACTTCGACCTCAACGGCTACAACGTGCAGGGCGACGGGATCATCAACGCCGGCCGGACGCGCGGCGGCCCGATTCCCGTCGCCGACCGGTCCTGGGAGGCGCTGTTCCACAGCGGGACCGAGATCGTCGAGGACGGCTACACGGCGGAGATGGCGATCCCCTTCAAGAGCATCCGCTATCCGGAGCGGCCGCCCGGCGTGGAGCACCGCTGGGGCTTCCAGATCGTGCGCGAGATCAAGGGCAAGAACCAGGAGAACGTGGTCTGGGCCCCGATGTCGCGCGACGTCCAGAGCTTCATGGCGCAGATGGGCGTGCTGGAGGGGATGACGGACCTCTCCACCAGCCGCAACCTGGAGATCCTGCCGTCGTTCACCGCCATCCAGTACGGCTCGATCGATTCGCAGACCGGCGACTTCGTCAACCGCGGTACCGACCCGGAGGGGGGCGTGAACGTCAAGTACGGCATCACGTCGAACCTGACGGCCGACTTCACCGCCAACCCAGACTTCTCGCAGATCGAGTCGGACCTGCCGCAGATCGAGGTCAACCAGCGCTTTCCCCTGTTCTTTCCCGAGCTGCGGCCCTTCTTCCTGGAGGGCGCGGAGATCTTCGAGTTCGTCTCGCCCGTCGATCTGGTGCACACGCGGACGCTGGTGGATCCGAACATCGGGGCAAAGCTCACCGGAAAGGTGGGCGACACCACGCTCGGCGTGATGGTGGCCGACGACGAGGCGCCGGGGAAGCGGGACGATGCGGACGACCCGGCGTTCGGCCGCAACGCGCAGGTGCTGATCGGCCGGGCGCGCTACGACCTCTACTCGGAGTCGCACATCGGGGCGCTCTTCACGGACCGCGAGTTCCTCGACGGCCACAACCGCGTGGGCGGCATCGACGGCCAGTTCCGTCTGGGTCAGGCCACCCGGTTCAATGTCGTCGCATTCGGGTCGCAGGATCGGGACGAGGAGGGCTTCGAGCGCAGCGGGCCGATGCTCGGCGCGCTCCTGCGGCACGAGGGACGCCACCTGCAGGCCAGGGTGTACGGGGCGCGCATCGATCCCGATTTCCGCACCGGCGTCGGTTTCCTCCAGCGCGTGGACCAGCAGTTGGGGAGCGCCATGGCGGGATATCGGTGGTGGCCGGAGCACTGGCTCATCAGTTGGGGACCGGCCGTCGACTACCAGCTCAGCTACACCCACGCGGGTGTCCGCGAGGACGAGATCGTCGACACCGCGCTGAACTTCGATTTCGCCCGCAACATCAACGTCAGCGCCAACGTCATCCAGGCCCACGAGCGGTTCGGGGGCGTGGATTTCGACCGCCGCAACTACAACCTGTCCACGTTCATCAGCACGAGCCGCCTGTTCTCGCTGGGCGGCTCCTTCCGGTGGGGCGACGAGATCTACTACATCGACCGCCGCAACCCGTATCTGGGACGCGGCAACAGCGCGTCGCTGTCCGCCACGGTGCGGCCGGATCCGCGGCTCTCCTCGCAGATCAACCTCGTCACCAGCCGCTTCTTCGACGTCCGCAACGGCAGCCGCGAGGTGTTCGACGTGCAGGTCCTGCGGGCGCTGTCGACCTTCACCTTCACCGACCGGCTGCTGCTGCGGAACATCACCGAGTACAACTCGTTCCGGGGCACGCTGGGGACGAACCTCCTCTTCACCTATCGCGTCAACGCGCTGACGGTCTTCTACGTCGGCTACGATGATCACTACCGGCAGGAGAACCTGTTCGACGTGATGGATGTCCACGATTCCCGGTTCTTCCGGACGGCCTATCGGCGGACGAACCGCGCGCTCTTCACCAAGCTGCGGATTCTGTTCCGCTACTGATGCCGGGAAGGTCCGCGGGGCGCCCCGGCGCGCTCTGGCGCGCACCGGGGGGCCTTGCGCGATTCGACTCGCGCGGGCAGGCGCTTTCCGTGCCGGATTCACCACGAGGGGGCGCGAGAGGTCGGGGGTGAGGCATGAGTGACGACGTCAAGAAAATGAAGAAGTCGGACGCGGAGTGGCGCGAGTTGCTCTCGCAGGAGTCCCACGCCGTGCTCTTCAAGGAAGCGACCGAGCCGCCCGGCTCCAGCGCACTCAACCACGAGAAGCGCGAGGGGACCTTCATCTGCGCGGCCTGCAACCTGCCGCTCTTCGAGTCGTCCGCCAAGTACGAGAGCGGCACCGGCTGGCCGAGCTTCTTCGACGCCATCCCGGGCCGGGTCGGCACGAAGACCGACTTCAAGCTGATCCTGCCCCGCACCGAGTATCACTGCGCGCGCTGCGGCGGCCACCAGGGGCACGTCTTCAAGGACGGCCCGCAGCCGACGGGCCAGCGCTACTGCAACAACGGGGTGGCGCTGCGGTTCGTTCCCGCGGGCGAGGATCTGCCCGCGCTGCGGACTTGATCCGGCGGGTCGGTCTCGTCAAGGCGCTGCACGCACCCGGTTGTGATAGGTTGTACTTCGGCACCGAACAGACTGGAATGTCCTAGACGACGGTCGGGGTCAAGCTCGACGACGAGACGCGTGCGCGGCTGAGGGCGCTGGGAGACGCGAAACAGCGCTCCACCCACTGGATGGTGAAGGCTGCGGTCGCCCGCTATCTCGATATCGAGGAGCGCTACGAGACGGAAAAGGCGGAGGACCTGGCTCGCTGGCGGAGCTGTGTGGAGACCGGCCACGCGATCCCGCACGAGACCGTCATGGCGTGGCTGGACGATTTTGGCCGCCGAGGCTGACCGCCGCACGGACGACGCGTGACGGTCCGCTGGCTCGCACCCGCGCTCGACGCTCCCGCCGCGTCGCGGCTGCCCAGCCGTCCGGTCGAGTGACCGTCGCGGCGCCGCATCCGTGACGTCGAGCAGCCATGACCACCGGCCGGCGCATCGCCCTCGGCTTCTGGCTGGCCGTGACGGTCGGGCTGGGCGCCCTGTACATCGCGCGGCCGGATCTGATCGAGCCGTCGCGGCTCGTCGTCGCGCTCCGGCAGTCGGGGTCGTTCGTGATGCTTGGCTACGTGGCGCTGAGCGTCGTGCGTCCCGTGACGCTGATTCCCAGCACGGTGCTGATCGTCGTCGGGACATTGCTCTTCCCGGATCGCTGGTGGACGGTGTTCGCGGTCTCGCTGGGCGGCGTGGTGGCGTCGGCCGCCCTCATCTACTGCTTCTTCGACTTCCTGGGCCTGTCCGAGCTGTTCGAGCGCCGCCACGCGGCGCGCCTCCGGTGGCTGGAGCAGCAGATACGCGTGCGCGGTCTCTGGATCGTCGCCGGCTGGTCGGTCTTTCCGTTCGTGCCGACCGACGCCATCTGCTACGTCGCCGGCTCCCTGCGGATGCCGCTCGGCCGCTTCCTGCTGGGGGTGACGCTCGGGGAGATCCCGGTCGTCGCGTTCTATGTCACCGGCGGGACGTGGCTGTTCGGACCGTGAGTCGTCCGCAGTCAGGCCGCCCGCCATCCCGAAGTGGAAGAGCGGGTGGGGGGGCGCGTCCAGCTCCAGCCAGAGCTGCTTGCCCCAGCGCCGCGCCGCTTCGACCCGCCTGCCCTCCAGGGCGCGGCGCCAGCGGTCCGACGCGACCCCGTCGAACACCAGCGGGTCGTCGCCGCACCACACCCGTTCGATGCGCCGTCCGACCGCCAGCGCTTCCGCGAGCCTGCGGCCCCGCTCGACCTCCGGCAGCTCCGGCACGTCGCACCCCCTGCGGATCCCGGCCTCCCTGCCCCCGGATCGCCTTCGGCGCGCCGCCACGAACCGGCTTGAACGGTGCGAACCGTTCCGAGCGGGGCGCGGCAGTGCGAGTTTAGTTGGATTAGCAGGTTTAGTGCAGGGGGAGATAAAGCCACTAATCGTTGTAAAATCGAGTCGATGGACCGTCGTCGCAACCCCTACGCGCCCGGCGCCGGCCTGCAGCCTCCGGAACTGGCCGGCCGGGACCGGCTGCTCGACGACGCCGCCATCGACATGGACCGCGTGCTCGACAGACGCCCGACGAAGGGCATGGTGATGCTCGGGTTGCGGGGCGTCGGCAAGACCGTTCTCCTCAATCGCCTCTACGACACCGCGGGCGCCAAGGGACTTCAGACCGTCAAGATCGAGGCGCCCGAGGACGGGCGTCTGCCGCAACTGCTGGCGCCCGAGCTGCGCCGCATTCTGTACGCCCTCGATCGGAAGAAGGCGGCGGGCCGCTCGTTGCGCGCGGCAATGACCGTGTTGCGCAACTTCGCATCCGCCTTCAAGCTCAAGCACGGCGACATGGAGTTCGGCGTCGAGGCCGCGCCCGGTCGGGCGGACAGCGGCAATCTCGAACAGGATCTTCCCCATCTTCTCATGGCGGTTGCGGAGGCCGCCGCCGACCGTGAGTCGGCCATAGGGATCTTCATCGACGAGATCCAGTACCTGTCCGCCAACGAGCTCGCCGCGGTCATCGTCACCTGTCACGAGACCGCGCAGCGCAATCTGCCGCTCCTGTTCGTCGGCGCCGGGCTGCCCCAGATGGCGGCCCTGGCGGGCAACGCCAAGTCGTACGCGGAACGGTTGTTCGACTACCCGCAAATCGGGCCGCTCGATCCCGAGGCCGCCCGGATCGCCCTGGTGAAACCGGCTGCCGGGGAGGGGACATCGTTCGACGACGATGCGGTGCGCGCCATCCTGGACGCGGCGCGGAGCTATCCGTATTTCATCCAGGAATGGGGAGCACATGTCTGGAACGCCGCGCCCGCCAGTCCCATCACGAGCGGCGTCGTCCAGGCTGTCACCCCGGGTGTCGTCGATCATCTGGACGCCAACTTCTTCCGCGTCCGTTTCGATCGTCTGACGACGCTGCAGCAGAAGTATCTCCGGGCGATGGCCGAGCTCGGGCCGGGGCCGCATCGCACCGGAGACATCGCCACGGCGCTCGGCGTCGAGACGGCGGCTGCGGTCGCGACGGTGCGTCGAGACCTCGTCAACAAGGGCATGGTCTGGAGTCGGCGCCACGGCGAGACGTCGTTCACGGTACCGATGTTCGACAGCTTCATGAAGCGCCAGATGCCGACCCTCGAGAAACACGTGCCCGCGCGACGGAACCGGAAGGCATGAGGACGCGGTAGCTGTTCGGATCGTGAAGGCGGTCAGCGCTGTCGCGCCGGCACCCACGCGGTGGTGCGCCCGCCGATCGTCACGTGCTCGATCGGCTCGCCGCGTGTCGTGCGCGCGTCGTCCTGCCTGCCCCAGCGCCGGTGGAACAACCACGTGCGGGGATAGAGGGAGTCGTCCGCGTTCGCGTCCACCGCACGCTTCACGATGGCGCCCAATCGGGCCCGCAGCCGCCGTGCCTCGGCGTCGGTCAGCGAGGACGCCCGGCGCCGGGGATCGATGCCCGCCTGGAAGAGCGCCTCGTCGGCGATCCAGTTGCCCACCCCCGCCGCGAACGACTGGTCGAGCAGAAGCGACTTGAGGATGCCGCGGCGGCCCCGCAGCAGTTCGCGGAAGCGCTTCGGTGACGGCATCGCGAGCAGCGGGTCGAAGCCGAGCTTCGCGATGGGCGGCTCGTGCCCGGGATCTTCCCGGAGGAGGATGCGCCCGAGCCGGCGCGCGTCGGTCATCGCCAGCTCGCCGCCGTCGTCCAGGTGCAGTCTGATCTTCAGGAAGCGCGGCGGCCAGACCGCCGTGTCCTCGCGCGGTCCCGACTGCAGTTGCAGCGGTGTCGATGCCGGCGCCCGGAACCCGCCCGACATCCCGAAATGGAAGAGCGGATGCGGCGGCGCGTCCAGCTCCAGCCAGAGCTGCTTGCCCCAGCGCTTCGCGGCCACGACCCGCTTCCCCGGCAGTGCCCGGCGCCAGCGGGCCGGCTTCACGCGGTCGAACACGATCGGATCGTCGTCGCACCACACCCGCGCGATGCGGCGCCCCACCGCCACCGCTTCGGCCAGCCTGCGTCCCCGTTCGACCTCCGGCAGCTCCGGCACGGTACCCCCCTGGTTCCGCGCATCGTAACCGGGTCGGTGCGCGCTGCCCCGATCCGCCAGCCCATCCGGTGACGGCGTGTATGATGGCAGGCCTGGAAAACATCGCCGCGTGGGGCAGCGCGCAGGCACGAGGAGGACGCGATGCGACAGTCGATCCGCGTATGGGCGGTGGCGCTGGCGGCCGGCGGACTCGCAGCCGGCGTGGACCTGCCGGCGCAGGACGAGGCCGAAGGGGCCAACGCGGTGCTCCCCTGGGCCTACGTGCTCAACGACCCGGTCGAGACCGCCGATGCGCCCGATCCCGACGAGGTGGTCACGGTTCCCGGCTCCAGCGTATCGATGCCGCGTTCGGCCATCGCCATCGACAACGGCCCGCCCGACTGGCACCCGGACGGCCATCCGCCAATGCCGGAGGTGGTCGCCCGCGGCGGCGGCGAAGGCGTCGTCGCGTGCGGCTACTGCCACCTGCCGAACGGCCAGGGCAAGCCCGAGAACGCGGGTCTCGCCGGCCAGCCGTACGAGTACCTCGTGCAGCAGATGACCGACTGGCGCAACGGCCGGCGCAGGCCCGGCGAGCCGCGCATGGGGCCGCCATCGTTCATGGAGCGGATCGGACTGGCAACCAGCGACGCGGAGGCGCGCATCGCGGCCGAGTACTTCTCGTCGATGGACTTCAGGCCGTGGGTGCGCGTCGTGGAGACCGACTCGGTGCCCGAAACGCGCTTCGCGGGCTGGATCCACGAAGTGGTCGAGGGCGGCGGCAGCGAACCGATAGGCACGCGCGTGGTGGAGACGCCCGTGGACCTGGAGCTGACCAAGCTGCGCGACGACTCCTCCGGCTTCATCGCCTACGTGCCGTGGGGCGCGGTGGCGCGCGGGCGCGCGCTCGTGACCACGGGCGGCGACCATTCCGTGGCCTGCACCGTCTGCCACGGCGACGACCTGCGCGGCATCGGCCCGGTGCCGGCGCTGGCCGGCCGCTCGCCGACCTACATGGCGCGGCAGCTCCACGACCTGCAGACCGGGGTGCGCGACGGCGCATGGTCCGACCTGATGGACGCCGCGGTGGCGAACCTCACCTTGGAGGACATCGTGGACATCGTGGCCTACACGGCCAGCCTGGAGCCGTAGCGCCCGCGTTGGCGGTGGGTTGCTGCGTTCGGACACGCCAAGGACCACCGAGCATCGATTCGTCGCCGACAATGATACGCGTGGCCGCGAACGTCCGAACGCTGCCGACGAGCCGCTGAGAACGACTCAGGGCGTTGTCCGACGCGGAAGCGGGATGACGAATCATGGCGCCGGATCGACGCACGACGCTGTTCTTCGAGCTGTTCAGCGGGTTGCCTCGGCAGGGACCCGGAACTGCGGCCTGCACGCGTCGAGCCCTCGGATTCGTTCCAGACGTAGGGCCGGAAACCCGGGTGCTCGACGTAGGCTGCGGGACTGGAGCCCAGACGTTGGTGCTGGCCGACAGCTCACCCGTGCGCATAGTCGCCGTCGACAGCCATCCACCGTTCATCGACATTCTCAACCGCAGCGCGCACAGGCTGGGCATCGCGGATCGGGTGGAAGGCCGCGTGGCGGACATGCGCCGGCTCCACTTCGCGGACGGCTCCTTCCACCTGATCTGGTGCGAGGGCGCCATCTACAACATGGGGGTCGAGGCGGGCCTGCGCGACTGGCGGCGGCTGCTGCACGGCAACGGGCACATCGCCCTGACGGAGGTGTGCTGGCGGAAGCCCGAACCGCCGGCCGCGTGCGCAGCGTTCTGGAAGCGGGAGTACCCGGCCATTCGCGACACCGCTGCGCTCCTGGAGGTTGTAGACGCTTGCGGCTACGAGACGGTGGGGCACTTTCCGCTCCCCGCGTCGGCGTGGTGGGACGACTACTATCGGCCGCTCCAGGACAACGTGACCGCATTCCGCAAGCGCCACCGCGGCGCGCCGGACGCACAGGAGTTGGCGGACGCCTTTCAGACCGAGATCGACATCTGGCGTACCTGTTCGGAGTTCTACGGCTACGAGTTCTTCGTGCTGCGTGTGTCGCCGGTCGGCCGCCGGTCGGATCAGTCTGCGTGGTGTGCGCGGTCCGGCGCGGAAGCGGGATGACGAATCGATGAGAACCGTCCGGCAGGCCTGCGTCCCCAGAGGAACGACGTTCGACCCGACCCGCCGCGACACCGTTCTCGACGAAAGGTAGTCGGTTCTCATGAGTCAGCCAGAGCGTGTCAGTACGCTTCCGTTTGTACTACCGAATCGCCCGTCCGGTCACCCCGCTTCCTTGACCGCCGCGATCAGGTCCAGCACCGCCTGTTTGCCGTCGCCGAAGAACATCAGCGTGTTGTCGGCGGCGAAGAGCGGGTTGGGAATGCCGGCGAAGCCGGGTGAGAGGCTGCGCTTGATGACCACCACCGTGCGCGACTCGTCGACGTTCAGGATCGGCATGCCGGCGATGGGGCTCGACGGGTCGCTGCGGGCGTCCGGGTTGACGATGTCGTTGGCGCCGATGACGAGGCTGATGTCGGTCTGCTCGAACGACGGGTTGACGGCGTCCATCTCCTTGAGCTTGTCGTAGTCGACGTCGGCCTCGGCCAGCAGGACGTTCATGTGGCCGGGCATGCGGCCGGCGACCGGGTGGATGGCGTACTCCACCTCCACGCCGCGCGATTCGAGCAGGTTGGCGAGGTCGCGTACCTGGTGCTGCGCCTGCGACACCGCCAGACCGTAGCCGGGCACGATGACCGCGCGCCGCGCGCCGTCGAAGAGCATGGCCACCTCTTCGGCCGAGGTGCTCTTGACCCGCCCGGCGTAGACCGCGTCGGCATCGGACTTCGAGCCGCCGCCCTCGGCGATCGCGCCGACCAGCACGTTCACGAGCGAGCGGTTCATCGCCCTGCACATGATCCGCGTCAGGATGAGTCCCGACGCGCCGACCAGCGAGCCGGTGATGATGAGGATGTTGTTGCTGAGGACGAACCCGGTCGAGGCCGCGGCCAGCCCCGAGTAGGAGTTGAGCAGGGCGATGGCGACGGGCATGTCGGCGCCGCCGATGGGAATCGTCAGCAGGATGCCGAGGAGCGACGCGATGCCGACCAGGCCGGCGTAGAAGGCGACGGTGCCCGGCTCACTGACCACCATCACGCCGCAGCCGAGCGCGGCCAGACCGAGGACGACGTTCAGCATCTGCTGGCCGGGGAAGAGCACCGGCCGGTCCGGCAGCAGCAGCCCGCGCAGCTTGTCGAACGCCACCAGGCTGCCCCAGAAGGTGACCGAGCCGATGAGCCCGGAGGCGACGGTGGCCACCGTGGTCTGCGCCGGCGGATCCGCCGTGCCGACCAGCACGGCGCCGGCCACCAGCGCCGAGGCGCCGCCCCCGAAGGCGTTGAGCAGCGCCACCATCTCGGGCATCGCGGTCATCTCGATGCGCAGCGCCAGCGTCGCCCCGATCGCCGCGCCGAGCACGACCCCGCCGAGAATCAGGCCGAACGCCTGCCCGCCGGCGCCGAGGATCTGCTGGTCGAGGAGCGTCGCCACCACCGCCAGCAGCATCCCGGTGGCGCCCAGCAGGTTGCCGCGCACCGCGGTGCGGGGATGGGTCAGGCCGCGGATGCCGAGGATGAACAGCACCGAGGCCGCGAGATAGATGAGGTTGATGATGCTGTCCACGGCTGGTCCTCGACTCCGATTCTGTCCGACGTCCGCCTTCCGCTCCCGGCCGTCCGTAGCGCTGCGCCGTTGCGCGCGGCGCCCCCGCGCCCCGCCCCCGCGCCCCGGCCTGCGGTGCGCCCCCGCCGAGCCCGGGTCCCGGCGGAGGACGTCAGTCCTTCTTGCGGAACATCCCGAGCATGCGATGGGTGACCAGGAAGCCGCCGACGACGTTGATGGTCGCGATCACGAGCGCCAGGAAGCCGAGGATCGTCGTCGTCTGGTTGGACGAGGCGACCGACAGCATCGCGCCGATGATGGTGATGCCCGAGATGGCGTTGCTGCCCGACATCAGCGGCGTGTGGAGCAGCGGCGGCACCTTGGTGATGATCTCGAAGCCGACGAAGACCGCCAGCATGAAGATGGTCAGCAGTGGAATCAGCGCGTCCATCGGAACCGTGCTTTCTTCTGGGCGTTACGCGAGGTCGGCATCTTCCCGGTCGTCATGTGGCCTGCCCGTCGGCGCCGAGCAGCTCCCGCACGCGCGGATGCACCACGCGGCCGTGGTGCGAGACCAGGGTGCCGGCCGTGATCTCGTCGTCGAGATCGAGGGCCAGCGCGCCGTCCTTCGTCAGGTGCAGCAGCAGCGTCGAGATGTTCTTCGCGTACATCTGCGAGGCGTGGAACGGCACCGTCGACGTGAGGTTCGTCGGCCCCAGGACGGTGACGCCGTCGGGCGAGACGACGACCTCGTCGCCCTTCGTCAGCTCGCAGTTGCCGCCCCGCTCGGCCGCCAGGTCGACCACCACCGAGCCCGGGGCCATGCCGGCCACCATCTCGGCCGTCACCAGGACCGGCGCGGTCCTGCCGGGCACGAGCGCGGTCGTGATGACGACGTCGCTGTTGGCGACCACGCGGGTCATCGTCTCGCGCTGCCGCCGATAGAACGACTCGTCCTGCGCCTTCGCGTAGCCGCCGGCGTCCTCCGACCCGCCGGTCTCGAGCGGCAGCTCGACGAACGCGGCGCCGAGGCTCTCGACCTGTTCCTTCACGGCCGGCCGCACGTCGTAGGCCTCCACCCGTGCGCCGAGCCGCCGCGCCGAGGCGATCGCCTGCAGGCCGGCGACGCCGGCGCCGACGACGAAGACCTTCGCCGGGGCGATGGTTCCCGCCGCGGTCATCATCATGGGGAACATCCGCGGCAGCGCGTCGGCGGCGAGCAGCACCGCCTTGTAGCCGGCGACGGTCGCCATCGACGACAGCGCGTCCATGCTCTGGGCGCGGGTGATGCGGGGGATGAGCTCCATCGAGAGCGCGCTCACGCCGCGCTCAGCGACGGCGCGGGCGGCGGCGGGCTCGCCGAGCGGATCGGAGAGCCCGATGACAGCCTGTTCCGGCCGCAGCAGTTCGATGTCGTCGCGGCCTGCCGCGCCGGCGGCGCCGGGACTCCTGACCTGGAGCACGATGTCCGCCTCGGCGAAGAGCTGCGCGCGCGATTCGGCGATCCGGGCCCCCTTCTCCGCGTAGGCCGCGTCGGCAAACCCGGCCTCCGCCCCGGCCGACGCTTCGACCAGAACGTCGAGCGACGCCTTCGTCAGGGACGGCAGCGCGCCGGGGACGAGCGCCACGCGGCGCTCGCCGGGGAACGTCTCCTTCGGGACGCCGACAATCATGGCAGCCGGTACGCGACCAGCAGGCCCCCGTAACCGCCGCCGCTGGTCGCCACGACGATGTACTGCCGGCCGTCGATTGCGTAGGTCATCGGCGAGCCGGTCTGCTGGGTCGGCATCTGCACCGCGCCGAGCTCGGCGCCGGTCATCTTGTCGTAGGCCCGCAGCATCGCGCCGGTCACGCCGTCCTCGTTCGTGAAGTTGGCGCCGTCGCCCGCGATCACCAGTGTCTTCGTGACGAGCGTGCCGACGCGCCCCGGCCGGCCGGTGCGCGGGATGTCGACTCCCTGCAGCAGCCGGTGGTTGCGGATGTTGTCGGCCGTCTCCCCGTGCGCCACCTGCCACAGGATCTCGCCCTGGTTGAGGTCGATGGCGGTGATGCGGCCCCACGGCGGCCGGATGATCGGGATGCCCTCGACATTGAGAGCCTCCTGCCGGGCGTTCACCCCTTCGGGCCGGCCGCGGATGAAGTTCATGTCCGAGCGCTCGGGGTCGTTGACGAGGCCCAGGTTCGTGACCTCGGTCTTCGAGTACTGGTAGAAGATGCCGGTCTCGGGGTCGAACGAGCCGCCCGGCCAGTTGACGCCGCCGGTCGATGCGGGCACCTGCAGCGTGCCGTAGGTCCCGTCGGCGGCGCCGACCGAGGGCGGCGTGTAGATCGACCGCCCGTAGCGGAAGCGGCCGAGCACCTCCAGCGCGCGCGCCTTGATCTCGGGCGTGAAGTCGATCAGGTCATCGGGTCCGATGCCCTGTTGGTCGAAGGCCGGCGGCTTCGTCGGGTGCGGCTGGGTCGGCGCGAGGATCTCGCCGGGGATGTCGGAGGCGGCGACCGGCTGTTCGACAATCGGCCACACCGGCTCGCCGGTCGCGCGGTCGAAGACGAAGAGCCACGACTGTTTGGTCGGCAGCGCCACCGCCTTGATGTCGCGGCCGTCGACGGTGATGTCGGCCAGCACCGGTCCGGCCGGCAGGTCCCAGTCCCAGACGTCGTGGTGGGTGATCTGGAAGTGCCAGCGCCGCTCGCCGGTCTCCAGATCGAGGGCGACCAGGCTGTCCGAGAACAGATTGTCGCCGAGCCGGTGCCCGCCGTAGTAGTCGTTGGTCGGCATCTCGACCGGCAGGTAGACCAGGTTCAGCTCGGGGTCGATCGTCATCTGGCCCCACACGCCGGCGTTGCCGGTGTAGCGCCACGAATCGCCTTCCCAGGTGTCGTTGCCGAACTCGTCGCCGAGCGGGATGGTGTGGAAGATCCACTTGCGCGCGCCGGTGTCGACGTCGTAGCCGCGGATATAGCCCTTGACGTTGTTCATCGACCGGGGCGCGCCGCCCGGCAGGTGCGCCGCCCCGATGACGATGGTGCCGTTGACCGCGACCGGGGCCGCGTGCAGGCCGATCTCGCCCGTGACCGGGTCGATGTCCTGGTCGAGGTTCTGCTTCAGATCGACGATGCCGTCGTCGCCGAAGTCGGACAGTGGGCGGCCGGTCTTCGCGTTCAGGCCGATCAGGTGGTAGCCGGGCGTGACGTAGAAGATCTTCCCGTCGCCGCCGTCGTCCAGCCAGGTCAGGCCGCGCCCCGACAGCCGCCGCGGCGCCGCCGCGCCCCGCTCGCCCTCGTCGTGGCGGTGGAACCAGAGGATCTCGCCGCTGGCCGCATCGAGGGCGACCGCCGCCCGCCGCGTGCCGGCCGTCGTGTACAGGATGCCGTCGACCATCAGCGGCGTCGACTGCAGGCGGAACTCCGGACCCGTGCCGAAGTTGTCGGTATTGAGCGTCCAGGCGACCTCCAGGTCGTTGAAGTTGTCGCCGTCTATCTCGTCGAGGGGCGAGTACCGCGTATGGGCGAGGTCGCCGCCGTAGCTCGGCCACTCCCCGTTCCGGGTGCCCTCTTCTTGCGCGGTGAGACCGGCGTTCAGCCAGACGAGACTCGCGACGAGCGCCAGGGTCCAGCCGTATCGGAAGCGGACGTATCGCATTCGGGATCCTCCGTGTTGTCGCAACATGCAAGCATACCGCGCCCCCGCCGGCGGCGGCCAGACGCGCCCGGTCGCGCCCGTTGCGGCGATCTGATGCGTCGTCCCACCAGAGCGGGCGACGAAGCAGCAGCCAGACGGGCCGGCTGCGCCCCGTTGCGGCAGCCGCTGCGCATCCGTCGCGGCGCCTGGCAGCACGTCGGACGACGTGTTTCCGCTTCATGCTCGACGTGCGCCGGGCGAGACGGAGCAGGACGGTGGGCGGGACGGGGCGGCCACACGCGCGTCGTTCGGGATAGCATGGGAAGGCGTGCGTGCCGCACGGACGACGACCGCGGCGTCCCGCGTGGACGGCGCCGCGCGGTCGCGGAAGACGACGGAGATTACCGGGCCGCCGCCCGGACCTTCCCGGAGGTACATCGTGAACGAACCCAGGCGCATTCGGAACGTCGTGACGCTCGTCCTGCTCGCCGCCGCCGTGCTGGCGACCGCCGCCGCCGCTCAGGAGCGGGAACTGCGGACGGTGGAGTTCTTCAGCCCCGCCGTCGATCGGGCCATGAAGTACAACATCCTGCTCCCGGACGACTACGAGGCGTCGACCGAGCGCTACCCCGTGCTGTACCTGCTGCACGGCCTGACCCAGAACTACACGGTCTGGGGTCTCGCCAACGGCGCGCCGTTCTACGCCGGGCTCTACGACGACCTCATCGTCGTCATGCCCGATGCCGGCAACTCCTGGTACGTCAACTGGGCCGCGAACGGGGACGGGCAGTCGAACGACTGGGAGGACCACGTCATCCAGGACGTGATCAGCCACGTCGACTGGAACTTCCGCACCATTGCGCGCCGCGAGGGCCGCGCCATGACCGGCCTGTCGATGGGCGGCTTCGGCGCCATCACGATGGGACTGCGCAACCCGGAGATGTTCATCTCCATCGGCAGCACCAGCGGAGCGCTGGAGTACGGCCGGCAGGCCGCGGCCCGGATGCGGGGCGAGCTGCCGCCCCGGCCGCCGCGGCAGCTCACACCCGAGCAGCAGGCCCGGCGCCGGCAGCCGAACCCGCTGATCGGCGTCGACGGCTTCAGCAGCCAGGTGGAGCGCACGCCGCGCGGCGCGATGTTCGAGACCCCGGAGCAGGCCGACGCCTACGACCCGTTCACGCTGATCAAACAGGTTGCGCGCGAGGACCTGCCGCACATCTACCTGGACTGCGGCACCGAGGACCGGCTGATCGCCGGCGCGCGCGAGCTGGCCGCCCACCTGATGGCCGAGGACATCCCCTTCGACTACATGCAGATGCCGGGAGGCCACAACGCGGCGTACTGGATCGAGTCGATCGGGCGCATCATGGGGGTGCAGTACGAGGTGATGCAGCGCGCGTTGGGCCAGCGGCCGTCCGGCCGGCGGCGGGCGACGAACTGAGACTGAGTTCGACAGGTCAGACAGTAAAGGGGACGTCGGTCGTCACCGTGATCCTGTGAGTCGCGGGAACGCCCCGCCAAGGCGGCCGCGGTGGAGGTGCAAGCGGCGGAGGGACCGCGCTTGGCTCCGCTACTTCCGAGGCGGGGCGCTGCTCGCTGTCCGGGGCGAGCGGACCGTATCCGCTTCGGGTCAGCACTTTCTGTTACGTTCTCCGTCATGCAGGAGTCCGTCGTGTCTGCCGCCGCGGCCCGTGCCCGCGCTGTCAGTCCGCGCCCCGGTCCGGATGTCCCGCGTATTCACCCCACCGCACTTGTTGCTCGTGATACCCGGATCGCTCCCGATGTCGTCGTCGGCCAGGGCGCCCTGATCGGGGTCGCCGCCAGCCTTGCTCCGGGTGTCGACGTCGGACGAGACGCGGTCCTGGGCGCCGGCGTGCAGGTAGGCCCGCTGTGTGTGGTGGGTGCGGAGGCGACCCTGTCGGACGGTGTCAGGCTCGAGCACGGCGCCGTCGTCATGCCGCGCGTGCGTGTGGGACCGGCAACCGTCGTCGGCGCCCGGACCGTAGTCGATACGGGGTCGGTCGTCGGTTCGCATTGCGCGTTCGATCCGGACTGCTACGTAGGAGAGAACGTGCGTGCAGGGGTCGACGTCCGTATCGCCTCCGGTGCCACGATCGGGGACGGTGCCGTACGCCATCCGCCGGCCGGACGCGTCCTGTTCCATCCGCCCGTCGCGCTCGGTGATGGCGTGCGCATCGGCCCGGCCGTCGCCGTCGCCCCGGGCTCCGCAATCGGCCACGGCACGCACATCGACGAGGACGCGGAGATCGGCCCCGGCGCGCGGCTCGGGTCCTTCGTGCGCGTGGCGTCGGGCGTGCGCGTGGCGCCCGACGCCGAGGTGGGTGATCGTTCCACGCTCGCCCCGGGTTGCACCGTGGACGGGCGGGTCGGCCGCAACTGCCGTCTCGGCCGCGACGTGGCCGTCGCCGCCGGGGCCGGGGTCGTGGACGGCGTGCAACTGGATGCCGGCGCGCGCGTCCGCCCGGACACGCCATCCTCGTCCGCTTCCCCCACCTCGCTCACCACGCCGACCGCACCCCGGGTCTCGCTCAGCGACTCCGATCGGCCTCGCACGGTTCTCGGGGGCGTTCTGGTTCCGCTGCGTGCCGCCCTTCGTTCGATCTGGCGGGGCGCATAGTCGCGCAGGGGCGGCGCCCCGCCACTCCCGGTGCTCGCGGGGATTCCGCCCGAGGACGGGCCCAGCCCGGTGATCATCCACGTGCCGGAAGCGCGTGACCCCGGCAAGTTGCCCAACCGCCTGCCGCACGGTACGCTACCGACATGACTGACGCGGCTGCGGCCCGCTGACCGACGAGAGGATTGCCTTCGATGGGGCGCCTTCGACAGTACCCTGACGCGGCAACGGCACAGACGCGGCTGCGGCCCGCTGACCGACGAGAGGATTGCCTTCGATGCGACAGATCCCCCGAACCACCCTCGTCGTGATCGCGGCAGGCCTTCTGCTCGCCGGAGCGGGTGCCTCGGCGCAGTCCCCTCTCGACGAATACACCCCGGTGACCGGACAGATGCTTGTCGACCCGCCGGCGGACGACTGGCTCATGTGGCGTCGCAGCTATGGCCACTGGGGCCACAGCCCGCTCGACCAGATCGACACGGACAACGTGGGCGGCCTGCGACTGGCCTGGGCCTGGACCATGGCCGAGGGCCTGCAGGAGACGACGCCGCTGGTGCACGACGGCATCATGTTCCTGGTGCAGGCATGCGATTACGTCGAGGCGCTCGACGTGCGCGACGGGACCCGCCTGTGGGAGTACCGTCGGCCGCGGGTCGAGCACGGCGCGACGCTGGCCTGCGCGAACCGCAACGGGACGCTCTTCGAGGACAAGCTGTTCATCGGCACCCACGACGCACACCTGGTGGCGCTCGACGCACGCACCGGCGAGGTGGTGTGGGACGTCACGGTCGGCGACTGGGAGGTCGGCCAGCACTACTCCGGCGGACCGCAGGTCATCAAGGGCCGCGTGGTGGCCGGGATGTCGGGCTGCTACTACCTGAACACGCGTTGCTGGATCTCGGCCCACGACGCCGGGACCGGGGAGGAGGTGTGGCGCACCTACACCATCCCCCGCCCCGGCGAGTTCGGCTACGACACCTGGGGCGACATCCCGGACGAGATGCGGCGCGGCGGCTCCTCGTGGAATGCGCCGAGCTACGACCCGGAGCTGAACCTGATCTACGCCGGCGTCGGGGTGCCGATTCCCTGGGGCTCGGTGCAGCGCGGCACCGGCGACGGCGACGTGCTCTTCACCAACTCCACCCTCGCGCTCGACGCCGACACGGGTGAGATCGTGTGGTACTTCCAGCACACCCCGAACGACGAATGGGACCTCGACCACCCGTTCGCGCGGCTGGTGGTCGACACCGAGGTGTCCCCCGACCCCGACGCGGTGGAGTGGCTGAACGGCGGGATCATCCCCGGCTCGCGGCGCAGGATCGTGACCGGCATCCCGGGCAAGACCGGCATCGTCTGGGCGCTCGACGCCGCCACCGGCGCATTCCTCTGGGCCGAGCCGACGAACCGCCAGAACGTCGTCGCCGACGTCGACGCCGAGAGCCGCCGGGTGATCCTCAACGAGGCGCTCAAGTTCCCGCAGGTCGGCGAGCCGGTCTTCGTCTGTCCGAGCCTGACCGGCGGCATCAACTGGAACGCGACCGCCTACCACCCGGGCGTCAACGCCCTCTATGCGCCGACCAACAACGTCTGCATGACCCTGACGCTGAACGCGTTCCGCGACCGTCCCGGCTTCCACCACGGGTCGGCGCGGGCGACGCGCGAGCTGGCCCCCGATGTCGACGGGCAGGTCGGCATGCTCACCGCGATGGACCTGGCCACCGGCCGCACGCGGTGGGTGCACCGCCAGCGCGCCGGCATCGGCGGTTCGGTCCTGACGACCGGCGGCGGGCTGGTGTTCGTGACCGACGACGCGCGCCGCTTCCGGGCATTCGATGCCCGCACCGGCGCGATCCTCTGGGAGCGGATCCTCAACTCGAGCGCCGGCGGCTTCCCGGTGAGCTACATGCACGACGGCGTGCAGTACATCGCCATCGCGGCCGGGGGCGGCGTCAACTATCGGATGGTCACGCCGGAGATCCGGCAGCCGCCGCGCGGCAACATGCTCTGGGTCTTCCGGCTGCCGTGAGGCGGCTTCCGCGGTGCTCCGACGCTGCCCCGGATGGATTCATGGCTTCCTCTGGTGCGAACCAGCGACCAACCGTCCTGCTCCACCACCGCGAATCGCATCCCGGCAGCGCCGTGTCCGGGGTACGATGGGCCGTGACACCGGAGTCAGGTCGTCTCGTCGAGGCGCTCGCGCAGGCCGCGGCAGAGATCGAGAACGTCGGCACGCTCGTCCTCTTCGGTTCCCGCGCGGGAGTGCGGCCCCGTGAGAACAGCGACCTGGACGTCGCGATCCTGCCGGCGGAAACGGATGCCCCCGGCCGGCGCCGGCTGGTGGCGCGCACCGCCTCCGCGCTCGCACATCTGGCGCCGGACGGGCGCGTCGACGTCGTGCTGATCGACGAAGCGCCGGAACTGCTGCGGCAGCGCATCTTCACGCACGGCCTGGTCGTGTTGCAGCGCCGGCCCGCGGCGTGGCGGGCGTGCCGGGTGCGAACCATGCGCGAGCACGGCGACCGGGAACCCTATCGCTGCCTGCTCGCGCGCGCCCAGCGCCGGCGGCTCGTCGAGGGGAGGTTCGGTGGTCGATCGGGACGTGCTCTCGACTCGCTTGAACGCACTCGAAGGCTATCTGGCTGAGCTGCGTCCCTTCCGCCGCTGTTCCCGCGACGAGTTCGTTCGCGAACCCGGTCTGCATCACCTGGCCGAGCGGCTCCTGCACCTGGTCTGCGAGTGCGTCCTCGACATCGCGCACCACATCATCGCCGACGAGGGTTACCGGCAGCCAGCCACCTGTCGGGATGCGATCAGCGTACTGGCCGAGCAGGGCGTCGTCGACGATGGGCTGGCGCGTCGACTCGAAGACTGGATGGGATTCCGCAACGTACTGGTCCACGCCTACCTCGACGTGGACCACGGCCGCTCCCACGACGCCATCACGCACGATCTGCCGGACATCGAAGCGTTCGCACGCGCCGTCGCGACGCTGCTGCCGGATGCGTGAACACGCCGCGCCGACTCGCCGTGCCTCTCGGTGGGCATGGGCAGCACTTCGATGCGGCCGTCGGTGAACTCGAGCAGGCGGCGGGCATGGTCCGTGAGCCACAGGTAGTGCTCGTCGCCCCAACAGCCCTGGGGCGGCATGGCTTCGGCGAGAAGCGCATTCAGGGCGTCCTGGGAAGTCGTTGCCGACACCGTCCCCTGCGTCATGGCCGCGGCCCCGTCGAAGAACAGTCCCTCACGGCAGCGCGTAGGCCACCAGCGAGCCGGGAAACCCGGTCTGGATGCTGCCGATCTGCACCACGATGTACTGCCTGTCCTGGTGCAGGTAGGTCATCATGCCGTACTGCCCGGGGGCGGGCAGCTCCACGCTGCCGAGGATCTCGCCGGTGTGCTTGTCGCGGCCGTGCAGCAGGAGCGGCGCGTCCGGCACGATCTGCCGCGTCCCCTCGCTGAGCGCGCGGGTCTGCACCAGCAGGTCGCCGGCCACCATCTGGATCGAGAAGCCGGCGCCGCCGGCGTTGGGGATGTCGACGCCGGCCAGCCGCGGATGCTCGCGGATCACCTGCGCGGTCTCGCCCACCGGCAGCGACCACGCCTTCTCGCCGGTGTGCATGCGGTACGCGGTGAGCTGGTTGTCCATCGGCTGGTAGAGCCGCAGGCCGTCGATGCGCGGCAGCCCGCTCACCGAGACGAACGGCTCCTGCTCGGGGGTGGGCCGGCGGAAGCCGCCGGGCAGCCACGCGGCGACCGTGGTTCCGGTGGTGGGGGTCGAGTTGGGCGTGGCGCCGCCGGGACCGGGGCGCGCGTAGTCGGGGTTGTCGTGGTCGACGCCGCCGGTCGGCCGCATGAACGACGGGGCGTTGCAGCTCCGGCGGTGGGAGTTGAACAGCATCCCGGTGCTCGGGTCCGCGACCGGCGGGTGCGGGATGATGTTGCCGCCGCCGAGACAGCCGACGTTGTTGTAGAAGTCGTTCGCGTGGTCCTCCGGCAGCGCCGGCACGTAGAGGCCGCCGACGCGGTAGTGCTCGAGGATCGCCAGCGCCTCCTGCCGGAGCTCCGGGGTGTAGTCGATGACGAACTCCTCGGTGAGGCCCGTGAGCACGATGGGATCGACCGGCTCCGGCCGGGTGGGATACGCCTGGCGGGGCGACGTGTAGTTGCCGGGCACCTCGGTCTGGATGACCTCGCGGTCCACGATGGGCCAGATCGGCTCGCCGGTCTCGCGGTTGAACGCGAAGATCAGCCCCTGCTTGGTGTTCTGGATCAACGCCGGCACGGTCTCCCCGTCGACCATCAGGTCCATCAGGATGGGCGCGGTCGGCAGGTCGTAGTTCCACTGGTCGCTGCGGTGGATCTGGAAGTGCCAGCGCCGCTCCCCGGTCCGCACGTCGAGGGCGAGGACGCAGCCGCCGAACAGGTTGTCGCCGGGCCGATGGCCGGTGTAGCTCTGGACCGTCGAGGCGTTGGTCACCAGGTACACCAGCCCCAGCTCGGGGTCGGCCGAGGCCGGCGCCCAGGTCGACATGTCACCCGACCACTGCCAGGCGTCGTTGTGCCACGTCTCGTGCCCGAACTCGCCGGGGCGCGGGATCATGTGGAACTTCCACAGGAACTCGCCCGTGGCCGCGTCGAAGCCCATCACGTCGCCGGGCACGTTCTCGATGCGCGTCTGCCCGTAGCTCGGCTGGTGGCCGATCAGCACCACGACCACGCCGTTGACGACGATGGGCGGGGCCGAACTCGTGACCATGCCCAGCTCGCGGGGAATGCCGTAGCCCGGGTCGTAGCTGGCCGAGCGATCCAGCCAGCGGCCCCAGTCCTCGACCAGCGGCGGGATGAGATCCAGACCGCCGGACTGCGGGAAGCCGTCGAGCGGAATCGGGCGGCCCCAGCCCTCCAGCGGGCGGCCGGTTTCGGCATCGAGCGCCCACAGGAAGAAGGCGGGGCTGGTGACGAAGATCACGCCGCGGCCGTCCACCTCGGCGTAGGCCACGCCCTTGCCGTAGGCCTGCCGCGGCGAGCGCAGGTGCCGCACCGTCTCCGGCTCGCGAAAGGTCCACAGCGTCTCGCCCGTGCCGGGATCGATCGCCACCACCTGCCGGCGGGGCGACGCCACGGTGTAGAGGACGCCGTCGACATAGATCGGCGTGGCGCGGTTGAAGTAGTCGATGTTGGGCCCGAAGTTGTCGCCGCGCCAGATCCAGGCGACCTCCAGGTTCGAGAAGTTGCCGCCGTCGATCTGATCGAGCGGCGACGAGCGCGTGTGCCCGGCGTCGCCGCCGAGGTAGCGCCATTCGCCGTTCCCGGTGCCGGGCAGGCGCTGGGCGGGCGCGGCGGCGGCGGTCAGCAGCAGCGCGGCGCAGGCCGCGGCGGGAACGAACATCGAACGTCGGCAGACTCTTCTCATGATGGTTCCATTCAACCACAGAGGCCGGCGGCCTCCCAACCCACGTGAAGGTCCCCGTGACCCGGGGTTAGCGTTCACGAATCGACGGCGGTCACGACTTCAGGGGATGTCGCCACCGGAGTCCCGGGAAGCGGGCGAAGTCGCCATCGGTTGTAATCCACTCGCAGCCGTGCTCGATGGCCATGGCGGCGAGCCAGGCGTCGGGCACCAGATTGCCCTTCGCGCCGACCGCGTCGCACAGACGTCGGAAGATCCGCCAGTGATCAGGCCCCGGCGAAACCATCACGCGGTTCGGGCGCTTCCGCACATCCTCCGCGAATTGCATCGCGTCGGCCAGCGGGCTCGGGGCTGCGAAGATGCGCGGGTGGGTGACGACGCGCACGAAACCGCTGATGACGAGGTCGCTCAGTCCGAAGGCCGCGTCGGCATTGGCAGTCGATTCCAGCCAGTCGCGATAGGCCCGATGGTTGCGTGCGTCTTCTCGGTGCGCGTAGACGAGCACGTTGACGTCGGGGAGAATCACTCCACGCCGTCCATCACGTCGAGCAGGGATGCCGAATCATCCAAATCGATTCCCGGAAGCAGCCCGCCACGGCCCGTGGTCGTGAGCCGGACGGGTGGAGGCGGCTCGGCGTTCGTTCGGGCCAGCCGGGCCCGCAACGACTCCTCGACAATCGCCGTCAGCGTCATTCCGCACTTGGCTGCCTCGCGTTTCGCTTCCAGCAGGAGGCTGTCCGCCAGTCGGATGGTCGTCCGCATGACATCAAAGCATATGCCATACGCGTCAATATGTCCATCGATGATGTTCACCCTCGCGAGGCGCGGAGCGCGACGATTCCCCGCGGGGGCGCCTGGTCTGATGCGCGTTGACATCCATCCGTGTGTCCAGATTAGAGTTCGGCTTGGCGGTCGTGCGGTGTGTGTACCGGCTGGAGACCGTCGGGTGAACAGCCACGGACAGAGGAGGAGTGATGCCCCAGCGTCATCGTGCGGTCGTCGTCACCCCTGTGTGGGCAGTCGCGTTCGCCGCCCTCGCCGTCGGCCTCGCCGGGCAGGAGTCCGAGCCGGGCCGGGGCTATCCCTCGACCGACTGGCCGTTCACGGGCGGGAACTGGTCGAGCTCGCGCTACTCCATGCTGGACGAGATCGCCACCGGCACGCTCGATCGCCTCGGCGCCGCGTGGGTGGCGCCGCTTCCCGGCGGCGCCGCGTCGCGCGCGACCCCGGTGGTGCAGGACGGTGTGATCTACCTGACGGGCGGCGCCAACGTCTTCGCCTTCGACGCGCGGACAGGCGGTCCGGTCTGGCGCTGGCAGCCGGACCCCGCGGCGGGACGGGTGCCATCGTGGCAGGGCGTCGTGCTGGCCGACGACCTGGTCGTCTTCGGCACGCGCAGCGGGGAGGTGCTGGCGCTGCGCCGCGACACCGGCGAGCTGGCCTGGGCCACCCGCGTCGGGAGTGAAGAGCGGACGCGGGGCGAGACGGTGACCACGGCGCCGATGTACGCCCGCGGGAAAGTGTTCGTGGGCCTCGCCAACGGCGACATCGGCGGCCAGGGGCGGGTGCTCGCCCTCGACGCCGCGACCGGCGCGGTGGAGTGGACCTTCTTCGTGGTGCCCCGGCCGGGCGAGTTCGGCCACGACACCTGGCCGCAGGACAACGACTCGTGGGAGTTCGGCGGCGGTGGAGTCTGGCTCGTGGGCACGGTCGATCCCGACCTGGGCATGGTCTACTTCTCCACCGGCAACCCGGTGCCGATGTTCGGCGGCGAGATCCGGGCGGGCGACAATCTGTTCACCGCCTCGGTGCTCGCGCTCGACATGGAGACGGGCGAGCGGCGCTGGCACTACCAGGTGGTGCGCCACGACATCTGGGACGCCGACATCGCCACGCCGCTGCTGCTCTACGACACGACGGTCGACGGCGAACCGGTGAAGGCGGTGGCCGCGATGCGCGCCGACGGCTATCTCTTCCTGTTCAACCGCGAGACCGGAGAGCCGCTGCTGCCGATAGAGGAGCGCGAGGTGCCGCAGGACGCGCACCAGCGCACCGCGCCCACCCAGCCGTTCCCGGTGCGGACCGAGACCATCCTGCCGGAGTGCTCGTACTGGCGCGACCGCGTGCCGCCGCCGTTCCAGCTCAACTGCAGCAACTACACGCCGCCGTCGGTCGACGAGCAGACCGTCGTCGCACCGGGTGTGCCGATCCCGCTGGTGCGGGTCACGCCGCTGGCGTTCTCGCCCCGGACCGGCTACATCTACGCGCAGGGCCGCGCGCATGTCGGCCGCGCCCGCCGCTTCGCGGACCCGTTCGTCTGGAACACCGCCCGGTTCCACCTGACGCTGCCCGACGCGGTCGGGATCCTCGCCGCCGTCGACACCCGGACCGGTCGCGTGGCCTGGAGAAAGGAGATGCCGAGCGCGTTCCTCGGCACGAGCGGACCGCTGGTCACCGCCGGCGGGCTGCTGTTCCGCGGCTCCCCGGGAGGCCAGGTGGAGGCGTACGATGTCGACACCGGTGTCCGCCGCTGGGCATTCCGGACCAGTCCCGAAGGGGCCCGGCTGCGTCCGGGGCCGGCGTCGACCTATGCGCTGGACGGCGCGCAGTACATCGCGGTGGCGATGGGGCCGGCGCTCTGGGCGTTCGCGCTCGACGGCGCGGAGCCGGCGCGCGGCGAGCCGTCGCCGGACCCGCCGGTGGACGACCAGCCGAGCGGCCCCGCCCCGCGGGAGACGGACGAGATCGACACGGCGACGCTGCTCGAGAACCCGCGCGGCTCGGTCGGCGGTCGGCGGTATGCCTTCGACGAGCACAACTTCAACCCGGTCCGCGCCCGCGTCACCGCCGGCACGCGCGTCCGCTTCACCAACAACGGCGAGCTGGCGCACACCGTGGCGGGGCGCGACGGAAGCTGGAGCACCGGCGTGCTCACGCCGGGCATGTGGGGCTTCGTCACGTTCGACGACCCGGGGACGTTCCTCTACCACTGCGAGGACCATCCCTGGGCGGTCGGGAGATCACGGTCGATCCGCAGTGACTTGTGCGGGCGCACTCGTGTTACGGTGATCCACCATGCCAATTCGCTTGACGATCGCCGGCGCGTTGCTCCGTCCCGGCTCGCGCCTCGCCCTTGTGGCCATCCTTCTCGCACCGGCGCCGGCCGCCGCCCAGGCGAACGCTGCGGCCGAGTTCGTGCCGGTGACCGACGCGATGCTCCAGGACCCGGCCCCCGGCGACTGGCTGACCTGGCGCCGGACGCTGGACGGCTGGGCCTACAGCCCGCTGCGACAGATCGACCGGGACAACGTCGGTGATCTGCGCATGGTCTGGACGCGCGCGCTCGCGCCGGGGCGCCAGGAGGGCACGCCGCTGGCGTACGACGGCGTCCTCTACATGCCGCAGGCGAGCGACGTCATTGAGGCGATCGACGCGGCGACCGGCGACCTGATCTGGGCGCACCGGCGCGACCTGCCCGAGGACGTGTACGAGCATGTCGGCGGCAACTCGCGCAACAACCGCAACATCGCGATCTACGACCGGTTCATCATCAACACCAGCGACGACAGCTACGTGTTCGGCCTCGACGCCACGACCGGCGCGATCGCCTGGGAAACGCGGATCTTCGACTACCGGGAGACCCCGGCCGGGCACAGCTCGGGACCGATCATCGCCGACGGCAAGGTGATCTCCGGCCGGAGCTGCCGGCCGCGCGGCGGTCCCGAATCGTGCGTCATCATCGCGCACGACGCGCTCACCGGCGCGGAGCTGTGGCGACGACGGACGGTTCCGGCTCCCGGCGAGCCGGGCGACGAGACCTGGGGCGGCGTGCCGTATGCGCAGCGGGTCCACGTCGGCACGTGGATGCCGGCCAGCTACGACCCCGAACTGCGCCTCATCTACCAGGGGACGTCGGTCACCTCGCCCGCTCCCAAGTTCCTGCTCGGCGGCGTCGAGAACACGCACCTGTACCACAACTCGACGCTGGCCCTCGACGTCGATACCGGTGAGATCCGCTGGCACTACCAGCACATGAACGACCACTGGGACCTGGATCATCCCTTCGAGCGCATCCTGCTCGACACCGCGGTCGCGCCCGACCCGGACGCCGTGCGCTGGATCAACCCGCGCATCCGGCCGGGCGAGGTCCGCAAGGTGATGACCGGCATCCCGGGCAAGACGGGCCTCGTCTACACCCTCGATCGCGAGACGGGCGAGTTCCTGTGGGCCACGCCCACCATCGCCCAGAACGTGATCAGCCACATCGACGGGGCGACCGGCGCGGTGACCGAGAACGCCGAGGTGATCTTCACCGCCGAGGGGCAGCAGGTCCTCGCCTGCCCCAACATGCACGGCGGCAAGGACTGGGAGGCCGGCGCCTACAGCCCGCTCACCAACACCATGTACATGCCGTTGCGCAACATGTGCCAGCGCCTGCTGGCGACGACCTCGCCCGACGCCTCGCACCGCATCTACGCCCTCGCCGTCCGCCACGAGCTGGCGCCCGGCACCGATCGGCTCGGCACGGTCTACGCCATCTCTGCGGAAACCGGCGAAACCAGGTGGCTGCACCAGCAGCGCGCCGCGACCCTGTCGCTCGTCGCCACCGGCGGCGGCCTCGTCTTCGGCGGCGACGCGAACGGCCGCTTCCGCGCCTTCGATCAGGAGACCGGCGAGGTGTTGTGGGCGATCAACCTCGGCTCGCCCGTCTCCGGCTTCCCCATCAGCTACGCGGTCGACGGCCGCCAGTACGTCGCAGTGGGCACCGGCCCGGCCGCGACCACGGCGAGCTTCCTGCAGTTGACGCCCGAGCTGCGCCCGAGCAACGGGAACAACCTGTTCGTGTTCGCCCTTCCGTGACACCTGAGGCTGGGCATACCGCCGTGGCCTGCGCGCTGGGGGAACAACCTGTTTGTGTTCGTCCTTCCGTGACACCTCCGGACAGAACGGGGCAGCGCCCGGCGGCCCGGTCCCTGTACCGGGGTGAGCGCCAGTGCGCCTGCGGTCCGGCCGCCCGCCGGCGTGACGCCTGTGTTCGGAAGACCGCGATCGGGTTGAGAGGTGAGCCCGTGCCGCCCTCGACCGGGGATCCGACGCGGCATGATGCCTCACCACCCGTCCCGCCAGCGCCAGCGCCCCGAAACGCCCCGCGGGCTCGGCGTTTCGGCCCATCCCCCCCACTCCATGACCTTGCGACTCCAGCACTTCGCTTCGCTGCGTTCTGCGGCGCAAGTTCCTAGAATGCAGCACGTGCGCCGCTGGTTGCGAAGGGTCTTGCGCGTGGTGCCGGACGCGCCTGCGCGCCGCCGCACTCCCGAGTGTTCCGGGACGGCCCGCGGGTGGTTGCGGTGGGTGCTCGACTCGACGCTCGATCCGAACCCCGGCGGACGCCTGAAGGTCGCCGTCGACATCAATCCCTTCTGGGAGCCGCTTACGGGGGTCGGCCGGTACCTGCACGAGATTCTGGTCCACCTCGCCGACGCGGACGGGCTGCGACTGCGGCTCTACGGACCGACCCTGTTTCCCGATCCGGACGGTCCCGAACCGGTCGTGAGGGCGCCGACCGGTTCCGCGATCGAGCTGGTCGCCCACCCGCTGCCGACCTGGATCCCACGCCGGCTGCGGCGGCGGTTGCTGCGCGTGGTCGAGCCGCTGCTGTTCGCCCTCCAGGGCAACGATGTGCTCTTCGCGCCCAACTTCGTGCTGCGGCCGAAGTTCCGACTGGCGCCGGGCGCCGTCGTGGTGACCGTTCACGACCTGGCGTTCCGACGGCTGCCCTGGACCGTGGCGGACGACACGCGGGCCGAACTGGAATGGGGCATGGACCGTACGCTGGCGCGCGCCAGCGAAGTGCTCACCGTGTCACGGGCGGTGCGCGACGAGCTGCTGGCGGTCGAACCGCTCGATCCGGCACGGGTCACCGCGATTCCCCACGGCCCGGGCCACCTCGCGGGTCGGTCCGGCGCACTGCCCCCGGACGCCCCCGAACGCTACGTGCTGCACGTCGGCACCATCGAGCCGCGCAAGAACATCGGTCTGCTGATCGCGGTGTGGGAGGCGTGGGTCACGGAGGATCCCGCCGCGCCGATCCTCCTGCTGTGCGGCCGGCGCGGATGGAAGAGCGACGCGCTGCATCGGTCGCTGGCGCGCGCCCGCGCGGCCGGCTGGGTACACCACCCCGGCTACGTCGACGATGCCCGGCTGGCTGCGCTCTATCGGCATGCTCTGGCGGTCGCCTGTCCGTCGCTCTACGAGGGGTTCGGCCTGCCGCTGGCCGAGGCCATGGCGGCCGGCGTCCCGGTCGTGGCCAGCGACATCCCGGTGTTCCGGGAGGTTGCCGGCGAGGCCGCGCTGTTCGTACCGGCCGACGACGCTGCGGGCTGGAAGGCGGCCCTGGCGGTGCTGACGGCCGATCCGGGGCTGCGCGCGCGTCTGGGGGCGCTCGGGAGGGAACGCGCCCGAGCGTTCGACTGGTCGACGGCGGCCGCCCGGACGCGGGCGGTGCTGCAACGAGCCGCCCGGAACCCCTGATCGCCGGTCGCGAAGGGGCAATGCGGGCAGTGGCCATGGTTGCAGGGCGAAAGGGAGTTCGGGGCGGTCCACTCGTCGCGCCTGTAGTATTGGGAGCGTCGGCGACCGCGTGATTTCGCGTTGCACGACAACGGCGCCGTACCCCGAACTCGAGGAGGAGGTCACTCGTGAAACTGCATCATCTGGCGCTTGCGCTGTGTGTTTCGGCACTCGTACCGGCGACTGCACCGGCCCAGCAGGACGAGTTCACGCCGCAGGAAGTGACGCGCGAGGACATCCCGCCCGGCATCCACGAGGATTCCTGGGCGCGGCTGCCGCAGATCACCCGCGAGTCGCTCGACGCCGACGGCCAGCGGGCGTACGACGTCATCGTGAACCCGGACAGCCGCTACGCCAGCGGCCTGCGGGGGCCGATCGGCATGTGGATGTACAGCCCGCCGATGGCCGAGCACCTGTTCCCGGCCAGCAGCTATCTCCGCTTCGGCGCCGACGGCAACCGCGACCAGCGTCTTGCCGAGCTCGCCATCCTGACTGCCGCCCGCGCGCTCGACAGCCAGTACGAGTGGTCCGCCCACGAGTCGCTGGGCCGAAATGCGGGGCTCGAGGAGGAAATCATCGAGCTGCTCCGGTGGGACACGCCGCTGGCCGACGCCGGCGCGCTGCCGGGCCTCGATGAGCCGGAACGGACCATCATCCGGGTCGTGCGTGAGCTGATCCGGGAGCCGAAGCTGAGCGACGAGGCCTTCGAGGCGGCGCAACGGATCTTCGGCAACCAGGGCCTGATGGACATCGCGGGCCTGATCGGGCACTACACGCTGGTCAACTACACGCTCAAGGCGTTCGACGTGCAGCGGCCGCCCGGCAGCCTGCTCACCCTGCCGCCGCGTCCGTGAAGCGCGACCTGGCGCGTTGGCCTCCGGGTGAGCGCGGCGAGAGACGCGCGGTGGCAGGGCGTCAGGCGCACCGGGCGCCGGTCGTGCGCGGCTACCAGACCAGCAGCGCCCGGCTCGTCGTCGGCGACCCGCACGCCTCGAACCAGTCGATGCCTTCGGCGACGAGGTCGAACTTCAGCCGGTAGCGGCCGGGTGCGTACGGCAGCGGCACCTCGATCGGCACCTCCGCGGCAGCGTGCGGCTCGAGCGTGGCCGGGAGCCGGGCGCGCGCGTGGTCGCGGTCCATGACCGCACCGTCCGACGTGCAGAGCTGGGCGCCGAGCCGCACGAGACGGCGTCCGTAGGTCGCCTGGGCCGGGAACGCCCGGCTCGACAGGTTGAGGACGCGCGTCCGCAGGCGCATGCTGCCGTCCCGCCGGCCCACCAGCGGCAGGCCGGGAACCCGCGCCGGCAGGTCGATGCGGGCCCGCGGCGTGGCGTCCGGAATCGCGTTGCCGAGGTTGTTGTCGTCCCAGATCTCGCGCCGGATCGCGGCGTGGTCCGGCGTTCCGGGCGCGAACCGGCGCGAGAACGCCGACTCGGGGTGGTCGGTGATCTCCCAGCTCAGACGGTCGACGCCGATGTCCGCGGCCACGCTGCGGGCGCGGTCCATCTCCTCGGTGCTGTCGTTCCACCGGAACAGGATGTAGCGCCAGTTGATGAACGGCAGGTCGCGGCCCGAGCGCCGTTTCTCCTCCGTCATCGTCCGCATGGTGCGCAACGCAACGTCGAGCCGGCCGCGCTGCCGGTAGCGCGCGTAACTCTCGGGAAAGGCGCCGTCGATCGAGAAAGTGACCTCGTCGATGCCGGAGTGGACCAGGCGCCGGGCGCGTTCCTCGGACATCGCCAGCCCGTTGGTGCTCGTGTAGAGGTAGACGTGCGGGAAGCGCCGCTTGATGTACTCGCACATCTCCACGGCCCGCTTGTGCAGGAACGCCTCACCGTAGTTGAAGAAGTCGATTCGCCCCAGGGCCGGACCGGCCTCGTCGACGACCCGGGTGAACAGGTCGAAGTCGAGCATGCCCGCCTGCCGCGTGCGCGTGATGCCGGTCTCGGGCGCGCAGCAGGCCTCGAAGCAGGAGATGTTGCAGGCCGCCGTGCACTCGACATAGAGCCGGGACGGCAACGCGCCGGCGTCGGCCGGCCGTACGGGAGGCGCCTCGTCGTCGCCCAGCGGCAGCTTGAGCGGGCAGTCGCCGCAGAACCGGGAGCCTCCCGCGTTCAGGTCGGTGCGCAGGCTCCGGACCGTCCCCGCGTTCCAGATCTGCTCGATGGTCTGCTCTCGTGCGTCCCCCAGCACGCGTTGCACGTACGGATCGGCGCAGCCGCAGACGACCCGGCCGTCGCAGGTCAGCACGAGCGTGCTCCAGGGCCAGGAGCAGCGAAACCGCATGGCAAGGTGATTCAGCGACATCTTCCGGCTCCATGTTGGCGTCCCGAAACGCGCGCTGGCTCGGCGTTCGGTCCATCCCCGTTCCGCCCCCTGTCCCCTGACCTTGCACACACAGTACTTCACTTCGCTGCGTCCTGCGGTGCAAGCTCCCAGGCCTGGCGGCCGGCACGGGCGGCTGCCGTGAACACGCCGGCGGCGGGTCCGGCCTGGCAACCGTCGCCGCGCCCGTGCCCGCGGCGCCGGACCTGTCGAGCCTAGCGCTCAATCACAGTTGACACAGGCCGTGGCTCAGTGTAGAAGGTTTCTGTGCGTGTTGGCCTGCGGATGTTGCAGCCGGAGACGGTGGGCTGGCTGCGGCAGGAGTTGGTTCGGGGGTCGTTGTCGCGTGCGGCGCTGAGCCGTGGTCTTTGCGAACGCGACGGGTGGCGCAACGCGCGTGGGTCACTGTGCTCGGCGTCGGCGCGGAAGGCTTTGCCTGGCTTGGCGGCGGAGCTGGGCCTGCCTCTGCCGTCGGCGCAGCCGGGTCCGCCGTTGGGTTGTGTGGTCGGGGTCGGGTCTGAGATTTCGCTGACCGAGTTTGCGGGCAGCCTGTCGTCGTTGGGGGAGGTTCACCTGCGGTTGGCGGAGACGGCGCTTGCGCGTCAGCGGTGTTGTGCACTTCTGGCGGCTGCGCATCCTTTGGGCCGTTGTCGGGCTCCGGGCTGCCGGGTGACGTATCTGGTGGATTCTTCGGCGGGCGCGTTGGGTGTTTTGAGCTTTGTGTCGGCTCCGCTTCGTCTGGGTCCTCGGGACGCGCATCTGGGCTGGGACGCTCGGACGCGGGGGGCACGGATTGGTCAGGTGGTATTGAACGACCGATTCCTGCTGCTTCCCGGGGTTCGTGTTCCGCACTTGGCGTCGCAGGTTCTGGGCCGTGCGGTGGGTCGTTTGGCGTCGGACTGGGCATTGTGTCACGGGGTTCGTCCGGTTCTGGTGGAGACGTGCGTGGCGTCGTCTCGTCGTGGCACGAGCTATCGGGCGTCGGGCTGGCGGTGTGTGGGCCGTACGGCGGGTCGTCCTCCGGGGTCATCGGTTTCTGTGGAGCCGAAGGATGTCTGGCTTCGGGGCCTGGCCCCGGACTGGGCGGAGACGCTGCGTCGGGCTGCGCCCAGGGAGTTGGGTTCGTTTCCGGGGTTGGGGGAGGAGGCTGCGGGCGCCGGCAGTTGGTCTCGGTGCGAGTATTCGCGTTCGGACCTGGCCGACGGTCGGCTGCGTCGTCGTCTGGCGCAGATGGGTGCGGCCTGGGAGCAACATCCTGGTGCGCCTCTGCCGGCGGTGTTTGCCGGCAGCGCCGAGCAACAGGCGGCCTACCGTTTCCTGCACAATGGAGCGGTGAGTAGCGCGGACATTCTGCAACCGCATCGGGAGGCGCTGGTCGAGCGCAGCCGTGCGGAGTCGGTGGTGCTGCTGGTGCAGGACACGACGACGCTCAACTACACGGGTCTTCGGGACAGCACGACCGGGCTGGGGCCGCTGGGAGAACGGTCTGGCGGCGGTCGGGGTCTGTTCGTGCACGCGGCGGTGGCGTTCACCGAGGGGCGCCGGCCGTTGGGGGTGAGCGGTCTGGAGACGTGGGCGCGGCCGGATGGCGCGCCCACGTCCGAGCGCGCATTGGAGAGCCGGCGCTGGTTCCGGGGATTCGACCAGGGTCGCGAATTGGGGCGGGCGTGTCCGGGCACGCGGGTGGTCGTGGTCGGCGACCGCGAGAGTGACATCCATGCGCTGTTGCAGTGGCAGGCGCAGCATGCGGCTGAAGCGGGGCTGGTGAGCGGGCCTGCGCCAGCCGGCGGCGGCGGGTGAAAGTATGGGACGAGCGGTTGCGGGCGATGATGCTCCGGCCGCTGGCGTCTCAGCCGGACTTCGAGACCCCGGTGCGCACCAACCGGCCGGTGCACATCGACTCGCAGGGCGGCAAGCGGGCGCGCGAGGCGCGCACGGCGCGGACCGAGTTGCGCATCGGGCGGGTGCAGGTGCAGCCGCCCAAGGACCAGACCGACGCGGCGCCGCTGACGGCCTGGGTGGTGCGGGTGCTCGAAACCGACCCGCCGCCGGGACACGAGCCGCTCGAATGGCTGCTGGTGTCGAGCGAAGGCGGCCCGACGGCCGAATGGGCCGAGCGCATTGTCGGCTGGTATGAGACCCGCTGGGGCATCGAAGAGTATTTCCGGGTGCTCAAGAGCGGCGCCCGCATCGAGGACCGGCGCTTGCAGGAAGCCGACGCGCTGGCCAAGTGCCTGGCCTTCGACGCCATCACCGCCTGGCGGGTGTGCTCCCTCAGGGGCTACGCGCGCGACGCGCCCGACACGCCGGCAGCCCAGGTCCTGACCGACGACGAGAAGCGCGTGATCGGAGCCGTCGTGCAGGCCGAAAGACTGCTGCCGCCAGCCGAACGAGACCGGCCATTGCCGCCCGACATCCGCGCCTGGGTGATGCTGCTGGCGCGCATCGCCGGCTGGCGACCGACAAAGCGTAGACCGCTGCCGGGCAACGAAGTGCTGTGGCGCGCCTGCGTGCAACTACAGATGATGGTACGAGGAGCCCAAGCCGCCCGCGCACCCTGAACCGCAACCCGAATCGACGTGGACCGGGCGACCAACGCCGGACCGTTCCTGAGTCAACCGTGATGTAGCGCTAGCTGTCGAGCCGCGCGCCACCTGCGGGCGTGGTATTCTGGATTCCGGCCGTCCGCGCCGGTGGCCCGCCCTCCCCATCCAGGTGAACCGCCTTGCCGTGGCTGCAGTTCAAGGGCCGTCAGTTCGTGGAGAACCACCACCTGTCGGTGCCGTACCACGAGCTCACCCCGGTCCGCGCCAGGGGGACGAGCCGCCGCGCGAGCCTGCACGACAATCTGATCGTGGCCGGCGACAATCTCGCCGCCCTCAAGGCCCTGCTGCCGACCCACCACGGCAAGGTCAGGTGCATCTACATCGACCCGCCCTACAACACCGGCAACGAGGGCTGGGCCTACAACGACCGCGTCAACTCGCCCATGATGCGGGAGTGGTTCGGCAAGGTGGTCGACCGCGAGGACCTCACGCGCCACGACAAGTGGTGCTGCATGATGCTGCCCCGCCTGAAGCTGCTGCGGGAGCTGCTCACCGACGACGGGGCGATCTTCGTCTCCATCGACGACCACGAGGCGCACCACCTGCGGGCGCTGCTGGACGAGGTGTTCGGGGAGGACAACTTCGTGGCGACTGTGGTCTGGGAGAAGGTCTATTCGCCCAAGAGCAGCGCGAAGTACTTCTCCGAGAACCACGACTTCATCCTGGTATACGCCGGCAACAAGGAGCAATTCAAGCCACGCCTGCTTCCACGAACCGAGGCGGCGGATGCCCGCTATGACAACCCCGACAACGATCCGCGCGGCCCCTGGAAGCCGAGCGATTTCTCCGCACGCAATCCCTACAGCAAGGGGAAGTACCCAATCACTTGCCCCGGCGGGCGCGTGATCGAAGGCCCGCCGCCGGGACGGTACTGGGTGTCGTCCGAGGAACAACTGTGGAACCTCAACCGCGACAAGCGCGTGTGGTGGGGCGAGGACGGAAATCAGGTCCCGGCCGTCAAGAGATTCCTGTCGGAGGTCAAGCCGGGCCTGGTGCCGGAGACGATCTGGACCTATCGTGAGGTCGCACACACCCAGCAGGCGAGAAAGACGCTTCTGGAGATCTTTCCGACGGATCCCCCGGACTTCACGACCATCAAGCCGGTCGAACTGTTGAAACGCATCCTCCGGATCGCCACCGACAAGGATTCCATCGTCCTCGACTCGTTCGCCGGCTCCGGCACCACCGCGCACGCGGTGCTCGCGCAGAACCGGGAGGACGGCGGCGACCGGCGGTTCGTCCTGATCGAGTGCGAGGACTACGTCGATTCGATCACCGCCGAGCGGGTGCGGCGCGTCAGCAGGGGCGTTCGCTCGGCGAAGGATCCGGCGCTGCGGGAAGGACTCGGCGGCGCGTTCAGCTATTTCGCGCTCGGCCGGCCGATGCGGAAGGAGTCGCTGCTCGACGGCTCGCCGCTGCCCGATTACGATGCGCTGGCCGCCTACATCTTCTTCCACGCCACCGGCGAGGAGTTCGACCCGGCGGCGATCCGGCGCGACGACTGCTACATCGGCCGCAGCCGGCACTACCACCGCGTTCGGCGCCAGGATGCAGGAGAGACCGCCGGCTGGGATGTCTACCTCATCTACACGCCGGATGTCGAGAAGCTGAAGGACATGGCGCTGACCCTCGACTTCGCCAAACAGCTCCCGAAGCTGCGCGGCCGGCGGCGGCGGCATCTCGTCTTCGCGCCCACGAAGTTCCTCGATCAGGAGTTCCTCGACATCTACCGCATCGACTTCCAGCAGTTGCCGTACGAGATCTACGAGGCCCTCGACGTGCTGCTCGATGCGCCCGACCGCACCTGACGATGCTGCTCAAGGCGTACCAGTCGCGTGCGCTCGGCCGCGTCCGCACCCTGCTCGAACGGCTCGCCCACTGGCGCGGCAAGGACGACGAGGCGCGCCGCATCGATCCCGAGTTCGGCATCGACTGGGCGCGGCGGGCGTGGGAGGAGGTCGTGCCGACGCGGCCGTATCAGGCGCGGAAGACGGGCCTGGGCGAGCCGTTGCCGACCTTCTGCCTCAAGGTGCCGACCGGCGGCGGCAAGACCCTGCTGGCGACGAAGGTGATCGACCTCGCCAATACCTGCTTCCGGCGGCGGCTCACCGGCCTCGTGCTGTGGATTGTCCCCACCGGCCAGATCTACGAGCAGACGCGGCGGGCGCTCAAGGACCGCGCCCACCCCTACCGGCAGCAGCTCGACATCGCCTCGGCCCGCCGCACCCTGGTGCTGGAGAAGACCAGCGGCTTCAGCCCGACGGACGTGGAGACGAATCTGTGCGTGCTGTTGCTGATGCTGCCGTCGGCCAACCGCGCGACGAAGGCGCAGCTCCGCATGTTCCGCGACCGGGGCGCCTTCGACCGTTTCTTCCCGCTCGACGAGCCCGGCCACGCGGCGCTGATCGAGCGCGTGCCGAACCTGGACACCTTTGCGGGCGGCGGCGGCTTCTGGCGACGGCAGGCGCAGACGTCGCTGGGCAACACGCTGCGCCTGCTGCGCCCGCTCGTCATCCTGGACGAAGGGCACAAGGCGTACAGCCCGCAGGCGCAGGCGACGCTGGCGGGGTTCAACCCGTGCCTCATCATCGAGCTGTCGGCGACGCCGCCGCCCGAGGCGAACGTGCTGGTCGACATCGCCGGCCAGGAGCTGCTGGCCGAGGAGATGATCAAGCTCGATCTGCACATCCGCAGCAGCGCCAGCACGAGCTGGCAGGACACGCTGCTGGCCGCGGTGGAGCACCGGCAGCGCCTGGAGGACGAGGCGCGCCGCCACGAGGCGAAGACCAGCGTCCAAATCCGGCCGATCTGCCTGATCCAGGTGGAGCGCACCGGCCGCGACCAGCGGGGCGCCGGGCTGGTGCACGCCGACGACGTGCGCGAGTACCTGCTGCAGCGCGGTGACATCCTCCCCGAGCACATCGCCGTCAAGACGAGCCAGAAGGACGAGCTGAAGGCCGTCGACGACGCCGGCGGCCTGCTGCGGCGGGACTGCGGCATCCGCTTCATCATCACGAAGCAGGCCCTGGCCGAGGGCTGGGACTGCGCCTTCGCCTACGTGCTCGCGATTCTGACCAACCCCGGCTCGAAGACGGGGCTGACGCAGCTCGTCGGACGGATTCTCCGGCAGCCCTACGCGCGGAAGACCGGCGTCGCGTGGCTGGACGAGAGCTACGTCTTCTGTTTCCGGCGCCGGGGCGCCGACCTGCTGAAGGAGATCCAGCGCGGGTTCAGGCTGGAGGGGCTGCGCGATGTCGGGGACCGCATCGTCAGCGGCGAGTACTGGCAGCGGCAACCGGGCGACACGGTCACCCTTAGGCCGCGGTCCCGGTTCCGGAAGGCGGCCCGCACGCTGGTGCTGCCGGCGTTCATGGTCGTCGACGACGGCCACTGGCGCCCGGTGCGCTACGAGGCGGACATCCTGTCGCGGCTGGCGTGGGACGACGTCGATGTGGAGCCCCTGCTCGACCTGCGGATTCCGGAGCACGCGGCGAGCGGTCTGGACATGCGCACCGGACTGGAGGGCGAGCGGCTGGAATCGGCCTTCCGCGCCCCGTCCGCAGCGGCCGATCCGCCGGCCGTCGACCATGTCTTCGCCGCCTACCACCTGCGCGAGGTGATGCCGAATGCGTGGCGCGGCAGCGCGCTGACGCGGCGCGTCTTCGGCGTGCTCGAGGCGCGCCACCGTCCCGAACGCGTGGCCGGCAACTTCGTCTACATCATCGAGGAGATCCGCAGGCGCCTCGAGGACGAGCGCGACCGGCTGGCCCGCGGCGTCTTCCACGCGCTGCTCGACGACGAGACGCTGCGCTTCCTCGTGGTCGCCGATCACCTTGCGGACGATCCGCTGCGGGACACCGCCTTCACCCGTCTGCCCGGCAGCCTCGAGTCGGCGCCGGGCCGCCTCGCCAACCGGGACGACGGCGCCCCGTTGCAGCGCAACCTGTTCGATCCGCTGTACGAGAGCGACCTGAACGGGCTGGAGCAGCAGGTCGCCACGTTCCTGGACCGGCAGGAGCGCCTGTACTTCTGGTACCGCAACCGCCCGCGTCAGGACTACTACGTCCAGGGCTGGAAGCGCGGCCGGATCTACGCCGACTTCATCTTCACGCTGAAGCCGGACGCTCCCGACGGCGACGCGCCGTTCCGCCAGGTGTTCGTCGTCGAGACGAAGGGGCTGCACCTGGAGCACTTCGGCGACACCGCCTACAAGCGCTCGGTGTTCGACGTCTGCTCCGAGCGGGCCGAGAGGCGGGACTGGGCGGACGTCGCGCCGGCGATGCGCCGCGCGCCGATGCGCTTCGAGGTCGTCGACGAGCGGGAGTGGGAGCAGCGGCTGCAGGCGCTGATCGCAGGCGCGGACGGGGCGGCTTGATGGACCGCGATCATCGCGCTCTGGCAGGCAACGCCGCGGTCGCCTCGATTTCGAGCGCGTCCACGAGCTGATTCAGCTTGTCGGAATCGACGCCCGGACGCAGGCCGAACGAGTGCGGGATGGTCCCGGGGACCTTGATGTCGATCTGGCAACCCCCGGTGCGGGCGGCGGTCGAACCCGCCGGCTGCGCCGCTACGGCACGATGTCGGCGTCGGCGTCGTCCTCGTCGAGCGGGGGACGGAACGCGATCGGGATGCGCCGCGCGAACTCCCGGAAGTGCGCGTCCGCCTCGGCGTCGCGGCCGAGTTGCCGGGCGACCGCCCCGTCGTAGTAGTGGCGCCCGGCCGTCACGAATTCGCGTTGCGCGGTGGTCAGCAGCGCCAGATGCGGATCGTCCGCGGGAGCCGTCCGCTCGGCGAGGCGCGCGAAGAAGTCCGCCAGGGCGGCCGAGTCGAACCACCGGGTCGCGCCGGCGCGCTCGTCCCGGTGGGTCACCGGCGCCTGGTACTCCAGCAGCGGTCGGTCGTCGGTGTTGATCGGCCCGGGCGGAATCAGCCCTTCGGCCGCGGACAGGTTTCCCGCGTAGAAGGGCAGGGTCACCGCGAGCGCGGTGGACGGCGGCAGGGGCCGGCCGCCGCTCACGTGGCGCCCGTTGCGGTCGATGACGGCCGGATCGAGCCGGGTCGGCCCGGCGGCGCCGAAGAGCGCCACGACCGGGCGCTCGGCGGTGAAGTTTCCGCGCCAGAGGGTCACCTGATCGAAGACGGTGAGCATCGTGCGGGCGACCAGGTCGAACTCGCGCCGCGAAAGCTGGTAGAGCGGCAGCCACTGGACGAACAGGCCGCCGGTCGCCAGCCGCGCGCGCGCGGCTTCGAAGTGCTCGCGCGTGTAGAGGTTCCCGATGCCGGCCCGCCACGGGACGAACAGGTCGGCGATGATCACGTCGAAGCGCTCGGCCGCGCCCAGCAGGTGGTTGCGCGCGTCACAGGCGCGGACCGTCGCGCGCGGGTCCGTGAACAGCCCGCCGCTCGGAACCTGGAAGTGGGCCGCGGCGGCCGCGATCACGTCGGGAGCGATCTCGCACACCAGCAGGCGCTCGACGGGATGCCGCAGGGCGGCCCCTGCGGTGATGCCGGTGCCGAGACCGAGGAAGAACACCGCGTCCGGCCGCGGATGCGTCATCAGCGGCAGCAGGGCCTGGTTCTGTTCGTGCTCGGTCGATGCCGTCCCGCCGAGGGTGTAGAAGTTGTTGACGAGGATGCGCCGGTTGCCGGGGCGCTCGGTGACGGCGACGACGCCGTCGGGACCTTCCCAGGTGGCGAGCACCCGCTCGCCGCGCTCCTCGTCGATGTGGGTGAGCGGCAGGTGGGAGGCGTCGAGCAGTGTGCCGAGCAGCACCAGGACGCCGAGCGTGGCGGACGCCGGCAGCAGCCGCGCCCGGTGCGTCCGCCAGCCGCGCCAGCCGGCGGCCAGGGCCAGGAGCAGATAGCCGGCGGCGAAGAGCCGCACGCTGTTCCAGAGCCCCGCGGTCCCGAGCAGCAGGAATCCGGCGGCCAGTGATCCGACCACCCCGCCGCCGGTGTTGAGCGCGGTCAGACGCCCGATGACGGCGCCGGGCGCGGTGTGCGACCCTTCGCCGGCGCGCAGCAGGTACGGGAACACGCTGCCGAGCAGCGCCGTCGGCGCGAACAGCAGCGCCGTCGTGTTCACGAAGATCGAGACGACGTACAGGACCCATCCGTCGCCGGTGGAGAGCGCGCTGAGGCCGGCCGTCAGGTCGTGGAAGGCGAACGGTGTGACGGCTACGCCGAGACCCGACAGCGTCAGGAGCAGCCAGAGGACCTGTTCCGGCGCCGCCCGCACCCGGCAGAGACGGTTGGCAATCACCGAGCCGGCGGCCAGCGCGGCCAGGAACACCACCAGGACGATCGAGAAGGTGTAGACCGAGTTCTGCAGCACCTGCGCGAACATCCGCGTCCAGAGCACCTCGAGCCCCAGCACGAACATCCCCGACAGGCAGGCGACGGTGGCCAGGAGCCATGTCGGGCGCGCCGCGCCGGTGGCGTCGGAGGCGGGCGTCCGCGTGCGTGGGGTGTCGTGTCCGGCGGTGGCGGCCGTGCTCGACCTGGACTCTGCGGCGGCGGTCGGTGCTCGTCCCCTTGTGTGCCGGTTCGGACGCCGCCGGTGTTCTGCCGGCGTGTCGGGGGCGGGCGCGAGTCGCCGCACGTCGGTCGCGGTCGCTTGCTGTGGATGGAGCCGGTGCGCGGTCGCCCCTTCGCGGGCGGGTGCGCCGCGCTCGTCGGCGGCTCCTCCGGCCATTTGCCAGGCGAGTCCCGCGACCGCGACGTTGACGGCCATCGCCAGCAGGTACGCGCGGTCGAAGCCGAGCGCGGGCGGCAGTACGAACCCGGCCAGGAACGCGCCGGTGGCTGCGCCGAGCGTGTTGACCGCGTACAGGAAGGACCCGATGCGGCCGAGTTCGTCCGGTCGCCGCACCAGGTGCTGGCCCAGGATCGGCAGCGTGCCGCCCATCAGCGCCGCCGGCGGCAGCAGCGCCAGCATCGCCAGGGCGATCCGGGCCGCGTCGAAGGCCGCGGGGCGGTCGGCGAGGGTGCCGTAGAGTGGTTCGTACAGCCGGAAGTAGATCTCCAGCAGGAGAAAGTAGGCCACGGCCGACGCCGCGATGCCCAGCTCGATCCAGGCGTAGGTCCGCAGCGGCGACCGCAGGCGCGGCGACAGGCGGCCGAAGACGGCGCCGCCGACCGCCAGACCGAGGAAGAAGACGGCGAGCGTGGTGGCGGCCGCGTAGGCGGTGCTGCCGAAGAGCAGGCCGAGCTCCTTGAGCCAGAGCACCTCGTAGACGAGGCTCACCGCCCCGGACAGGAATACGAGCACGGCCAGCAGGGTCCGGTGCGGGGAGTGGCTCGATCGCCGAAGCGGGAGCAGCATCGCCTGAAAGATACAGTGCAATCGCCCGCCGGGGGGATCGGGCGGTCGGCCGTGACGGTGTCTCGGGCGGCCTCAATCTGACAACCAGTTCTCGACGCGGAGCTCCGGCACCCGCCCGAACTCCCGTTCGTTGTTCGTGACGAGCGTGGCGCCGACGTTGCGCGCATGGGCCGCGATCAGCAGATCGTTGGCGCCCACCGGCTGGCCGCGCCGGGCCAGAGCATGGCGAATCTGCCCATAGTACATGCCCGCCCCCGCATCGAACGGCTGGATGTCCAGGTCGGCGCAGAAGTCCTCGAGCTCCCGCGTGTTGCGTTGCACGTGCTCCGAGTGCGCGGCGCCGAAGCAAAGCTCCGCATGGGTAATCGACGAGATGCAGATGTCGGCGGCGTTCCTCTCGAACACGCGCCGCAACGCCTCCTGCGCGGCTATTCGAACGCGTAGCGGATGCGCACGCCGACGCGCCGCGGGGTGAGCACGTTGGCGAAGTAGCGCCGCGACCGGAAGCCGTCCTCGGTGCGGCCGATGAGGCCGGGCGTCTGCCGCACGCCGGTCACGGCGTACTTGTCGAGCAGGTTGTCGGCGTAGAACGTCAGGGTCCAGTCGTCCCGTGAGACGGCCAGCGACACGTTGTGGAGATCGTAGGCCGGCAGCGTCTCGCCGCCGGCGCGCAGCCCGATGCGCGTGAGCACATCGCCGACATGCGTGTAGCCGTACAGCAGATCGAGCGCGGTGTCGCCGCCGACCAGCAGGCCGTAGGAGGCCAGCAGGCTGCCCTGCTGCCGCGGCGCGCCCGACAGGCGGTCGCCCGCGAACGCATCGGCGCCGCCGTCGAGCAGGCCGGGGGCATCCCGGCTCAGCATCGCGTCCGTGAAGGACCACGACCCGCGCAGGCGCAACGCGTCCGTTACGCCGGCCGCGCCCGCGAGCTCGAAGCCGCGGCTCAGCGCCCCGCCGCCGTTCAACGTGATCGGCTGCGCGCTGAACGGCGTGAGCCCCGCGACCTGGATATCCTCCCAGGCGACGTGGAACAGCGTGCCGCTGGCCGTGAACCGCCCGTCCGCCCAGGCGCGGCGCAGCCCGAGCTCGTGGTTGGTTGTGGTGTCGGGCCGGATCAGCGCCTGATCCTCGTAGATGCAGCCCGACTGCGGGGGATCGTTGTCGGGGTCCGCATCGCCGAGCAGCGCGATCTCTTCGTCCGTGCATACCCGGAAGTTGTTGCCGCCGCCGATGCGATACCCCTCCGAGCGCGTGAAGTAGACGTTCGTCCGCTCGTCGACGCGGAAGCTGGCGCTCGCCTTGAACAGCACGCCGCGGTCGTCGGACCCGAAGTCGGTGAACGGCGAGTTGTACGGCGGGGTGTACGGGAACTCGGTGAGGCTGCCGGTCTCGATGCGGTAGCCGAACCAGCGGCCGCCTGCCGTCACGCGCCAGCGCTCGCCCAGGTCGCGCGCAAGTTCGCCGAACAGCGCCCGCTCCTCCACCGCCTGGCTGCCCAGCCAGTAGTACTCCACCGGTTCGCTGGCCGGGCTGCCCCGCAGGATGGGCGTGACGCCGGAGAACGCTGTCAGCCCCGGCGTGAACTCGAAGCTCGTCGCACGGCTGTCGTAGTTGTTGAAGAAGGCGCCGCCGACCCAGCGCCACGGGCCGGCGCCGGTCGAGACGAGGCGCGTCTACCAGTTGAAGCGCTCCTCGCGCGCGTCTTCGCGCGTATAGGCGGAGAACGCGCGGAAGCGCGACGTCAGGTCGCCGGCCGTGACGTCCGGGTCCGTCACCCGCGCCCGCTCCAGCGCCGGAAACGTGGCCGGCAGCAGCCCCGCGATGCCGAACTCCTGGATCAGCAGGTCGGTCTGGTCACGCTGCCCCTGCTCCGCGAAACGGGAGTAGCCGACGGCGGTGGTCACCTCCGCCCAGTGCTGCGACCAGGCCAGTTCGAGGCTCCAGAGCTGGTTCCTGCGGTCGTTCGGCTCCAGGTAGCGGTGCGCCGCCACGTAGCGGCCGGTGTCGAACGAGCGGGCGTGGTTGACCTGCCGCGCGCCGACGTGCTGGTCCTGCACGTGGTAGGCGAACTGGGCGGACAGCGCCGGCGCCGCCTGCCACAGCAGCGCCAGCCGCGCGGAGACGGTCTCCTCGGTGTTGGCGTCGGGCGCGCTGCGCAGGTTGGCGGCCAGCGCGTCGGGATCCGTCAGGTCCGGTTCCGGCTCGGAGACGCCCGGTGTCCGCAGCAGGTAGTCGTAGTCGATGAAGCCCGGGTCGGCGTAGCGGTCGACGGAGCCGCGCAGCGCCAGCCGGCGCGCGACGAGCGGCAGGTTGAACGTGACCCCGGCGTCCGAGCCCGGCGCGCCGCCGTGCGCCAGCGCGAACAGGTCGCCGCGGACCTCGAACGTGCGTCGCTCGGTGTCGGGCCGGCGCGGCAGGTAGCGCACGGCGCCCGCCAGCGTGCCGGCGCCGTACAGCGTGCCCTGCGGTCCGAGCAGCACCTCCACCCGCTCGATGTCGTGCAGGCGGAGATCGATAGCGAGAGGGATGTCGCCGAGATACGTGGCGACGCTGTTGTTGTAGTTGTTGTCCGTGGACTCCGAGCCGTTCAACGCATCCGTGTGGAGGCCGCGGGCGATGACGGCGTTGCTGCCGCGCGCCCCCTGGTCGACCACGGTGAGGCCGGGCGTCCAGCGCGCAAGCTCGGTGAGGTTGCCGATGGCGCGCCGCTCGATGTCGGCGCCGGTCACGGCCGAGATGCTCAGCGGCACCTGCTCCAGCGGCACTTCGCTGCGCGTCGCCGTGACCACCACCGCCTCGCCGAACGCCGCGAGCCGCAGCGTGATGGCCGGCAGCTCCACCGGCTCCGTCCCGACCGCGACACCCTCCACGGTCGCCGCGCCGAAGCCGCTGAGGAAGACGGCCAGCGTATAGGCGCCCGGCGCGAGGCCGGGGAACGCGAACCGCCCGCTCGCGTCCGTCTGCACCGCCTGCGGCCCGTCGGGTCCGCCGCGCAGCGTGACGGTGGCGCCGGGCAGCACCGCGCCGGTCGCGTCCACGACCGCGCCCGAGATTCCGCCCGTCTGCGCGGCTGCGGACGGCGCGCCGCCGGCCGTCAGGCACAGGAGGAACACGACGACCGCCGTCCGGCTCAGCGCCGCCGTCATGCCGCGAAGTGCCGCGGCAGCAGCCGGAGCGACGTCAGCACCACGGCCTGGACGACGACGACCGCGGCGCAGGTGCGCATCATGGTCTCGGAGTATATCCGTGGGCGCATCCCGCAGCGTCGGCATTCCGTGACGTTCGCCGGCGCTTGGCCGCCGCGCCCCGAAAACGCGTCGCAAGGCTCCGCGTTCGGCCCGCCCCACCGCCCCGGGAGCTTGCGCCACAGAACGCACTCCGTTGCGTTTCCGCGGCGCAAGCCCCTGGCTCTAGAAGAACCGCACCGAGTAGTTCACCCGCACTCCGCGGCCCATCTCCGGGGCCAGGTCCTTGATGAACGACGTGTGGTTGCGGTAAAGGGCGTTCGTCAGGTTGTAGCCGGTGAACGACAGGATGTGCGCCGTGTGCTGCTGCGGCCAGATGTACGACGCCCGCAGGTTGACGACGGAGTAGCTGTTGGTCTCCGTCTCGCCGCGGTACACGTCGGCCTGCCGTCCCGCGAACTCCAGTTGCGGGCTGAGCGTGAACCCGCCGTAGGGAACGTCCAGACTCAGGGTCCCGCGCAGCGGCGGGATGCGCGGCAGCGGTTCCCCGGTGGTGGTCAGCGTCGCATCGACGTAGCCGATGCCGAGCGTGGCCCAGGCGGCGCCGCCCAGCCGGACGCTGCCCCGGGCGTCGAAACCGACGAAGCGGCTGTCGCCCTGGATGAAGTCGAAGACCGGCAGGTTGTCCTCCACCTCGTCGGTGCGGTCGCCGAAGATGAAGTTGTCGATGGAGTAGAAGTAGCCGTTCAGGCTGCTGCGCACGCGGTCGGTCTGGTGGCGGAAGCTCAGGTCGACGCCGAGCGTCGTCTCCGCGTCGAGTTCCGGGTTGCCCACCTCGAAGGCCAGATTCCCGACGTGCGGACCGAAGTTGTACAGCTCCTCGAGCGCCGGCGCGCGGTGCGAGTGGGTGAGGTTGGCGACGAAGGCGCTGTCGGCGCCCACATCGGCGTGCAGACCGATCGAGGCCGAGGCTCCGAGGAACTGCCGGTCGCGCGGGTCGGGCGCCTCGAGGTGGTGCTCCTCCTCGTCGTCGTGGTCGTCGTGGTCGTGGTCGTGGTCGTGGTCGTGGTCTTCTTCCTCCTCGTCCGCGTGGTCGTCTTGGTCGTGCCCGCCGACGCGCTCCGTCGTCCGGTAGTCGTTCTGCTCGACCCGGCCTCCGAACTGCAGCCGGACGCGCCCGAAGTTCACCTCCTCGTAGGCGAAGGCGGCGAACGCGCTCTGCTCGGTCCGCGGCGCCAGCGCCTCGGCCCCCACCGCCTCGAAGTCGCGGAACTGCGTCCAGGCGCCGAACCGGCCCGACAGCCGGTCGGTCTGCTGCTGGTCGGCATCGGCCCGCACGATGTACGTCCGGTTCGTGAAGCGGGTGCCGATATTCTCGATGCCATCCTCGACTTCGAGTTCGTCGTGCTTCCAGTCGATGACGTTCAGGGCGACCCGGACGCCTTCGATCACGTTGTTGGCGAGGTTGCGCAGGCCCAGGTCGAAACGCCCGACGCGGCGCTTCGATTCGAGGTCGATTGCGACCTCGTGTTCTTCTTCTTCGTGATCTTCTTCTTCGTCGTGGTCGTCCTCTTCGACGCCGTGGTCGTGGCCGGCGTGCGGGTCGTCCTCGTCCTCTTCGTCCGCGTGGTCGTCGTGGCCGTGGTGCCCGTGGAACTCGTCGGCGAACGGCACGCCGTAGCGGCCGTCCTCGACCGTGAATCCGCCGCTGGCGAAGACCCGGTCGCCGAACCAGCCGAGTCCGGCCCGCGCATTGGTGAGCTCGGTGGCCGAGTTCTCGACGGTTCCCTCGGGTGTGGCGTAGTTGTCGGTGCGCCGCATGCTGCCGCCGCCCCAGAAGAGCACGTTGCCCTGCGTATGCTGCAGGCTGGCGGTGGTGCCCGCCTCGGCGTTGGCGCTGCCGGCGTTGGCGCCGAACTGCGCCCGCGTGCCGCCGAAGAGCGACTCGCGGTAGCTCTCGTGCGGTGTGATGACGTTGACGAGGCCGCCGACCGCGTTCGAGCCGTAGAGCAGCGTCGCCGGCCCGCGCACGATCTCGATCCGCTCGGCGCCGTTCGGGTCGATGGTGATGCCGTGGTCGCCGGACTGGCTGGACAGGTCGCCGGTGCGCAGCCCGTCCTCGAGGATGAGCACCCGGTCGCCGTCGAAGCCGCGGATGATCGGCCGGCTCGATCCGGGACCGAAGCTGCGGCTCGCGATGCCCGGCTCGTTCCGCAGCGCGTCGCCGAGGCTGCCCGCCGACTCCCTGATGATGTCGAACGAGTCCAGCGTGGTAACGGCGTTGAACGCCTCGAACGTCGTCTCCGTACCGCCCACCGAAGCGGTCACCGTGACGTCCTCGTGGACCGGCGAGAGGCCGAGCATGAAGTCCACCGTCGCGGCGCCCCCCGGATCGACGGTCACCATCTGCCGCCCCGCGGTCAGGTGCTCGCGTTGCGCGAGGACCTCGTAGGCGCCGGCCGGAACGTCGTCGATCTCGAAGATCCCCTGCTCGTCGGTCAGCGCGAAGTCGCCCGTGCCGACGACGAGGACCACCGCGCCGTGAACGGGTCCCCCGTTCCCTTCCAGCATCACCGAGCCGTGGATGGCGCCCGTTTCCTGCGCCCGCGCCGTGGACGCGGCGCCGACGGCCATCGTTGCCGCCGCGAAGCATGCTGCAGTCAATCGATACATCGTTTTCCCTTCCGAAGTTCCCAACCGTTCATCTCATCGACCTGTGTGCGCCGCGTGGTGCGATCGGCCGCGCCGGCGGCACGGTGGACATCCGTACCGCTCGCGAGACGTTCGCGGGAACGGCGTCGTCGGAATGTGTCCGGACGGTATCCGGAAGACACGGCGCTGGCGCCCGGGGGCGCACGTACATGCGGTTGTTCGCCGGCCCGGCGGCGATCTCCAGGCGACGGCGAATACCACGTTGCGGGAACTAGGCGGGCGGCGCGCGGGCCGGGATGCGGGAGAAACGCCTGGATGCGATCCATCCGGTGGCCGGTTGCGGATCGAACGGCTCCGCGGCGTTCGATAAACCGGTCTGCGGGGAGGCGGACAGTTCGGCGGGCTCGTGTCGGAGCTCGCAGATCGCGCAGTCCCGGTCGGCTGCGTGTTCCTCGTGCGAGGCGGTCGCGGCGGATGCAGCACCGACCGCCGCGACCGCCAGGATGGCGATTCCGTCGCGCCAGCCAAGACTGCGTCGTGCGAGCCCCGTGTGCATCGGTCCTCACTTGACCATCGATCTCTCAAGCTAGCAGAGACCGGGCGGGGCAGCAAGGGAGAGGGCGCGGTGCGGATTCTGAAGTTTTCCTGAAGTTCGCCCGGATGTCGTGGGGGCACACCGGCTTTCCTGCGCGGACGTTACCCCGCTCCAGTCCCGGCGCCGGGGTCGTTGCACGTGCGCCTGCCGACTTGCACCGTCAGCCCCGCGCCGCACCGGGCGATGGGCGGACAGGGAACGTCCCCGCACGATGCTTTCAGGACGACAAATCCACGCCGACCGGGCAGTGGTCGGAGCCGGTCACGTGCGGCCAGATGAAGGCGTCGGTGACCCGCCGGGCGGCGGCGGGGGAGGCGAGCACGTAGTCGATCCGCCAGCCGACGTTGTTCTCGCGGGCGCCGCCCCACTGCCGCCACCACGTGTAGTGGCCCGCCTCGCCGGGATGGCGGGCGCGGAACGTGTCCACCCACCCGGCATCGAGCCAGCGCGTCAGCTCCGCCCGCTCCTCCGGCAGGAAGCCGCTGGTCTTCCGGTTGGCGGCGGGACGGGCGAGATCGATCGCCTCGCGCGCCGTGTTGCAGTCGCCGATGACGAGGACCGGTCCCCGGCGGCGCAGCGCCTGCAGGCGGTCGAAGAGGGCGGCGTAGAAGTCGAGCTTGTAGGGGACGCGGCTGTTGTCCCGGTCGCGGCCGCTGCCCTTGGGGAAGTAGACCGACGCCACCGTCAGCCGTCCGAAGCGCGCGATGATGACGCGGCCCTCGGCGTCGAAGCGCGCCTCGCCCAGGGCGGTCTCGACGCGGTCGGGCGCCTCGCGCGAGTAGAGGGCCACGCCGCTGTAGCCGGCCCGCTCGGCCGGGGAGAAGACGGCGCGCCAGCCGGCCGGCGCCCGCACGGCCGGCTCCAGTTGATGCTCGAAGGCGCGCACCTCCTGGAGTCCGACGATGTCGGCCTCCGATTCCGCCAGGAAGCGGAGGAACCCCTTCCGCGCGCAGGCGCGCAGGCCGTTGACGTTCCAGCTCACGATGCGCACGGTCGCGATCCTCTCAGGCCGGCCGCCGCCAGCGGTGCCGCAGGGTGAGCAGGAGCAGGTCGAGGTCGCGCACCGAATCCAGGTAGGCGCTCAGGCGGTACAGCGACGGCAGCACGAACAGCGTCAGCAGGGTGGAGGTCACCAGTCCCCCGATGACCACGGTGGCCAGCGGACGCTGGACCTCCGCGCCGGGACTGGTGGCCAGGGCCATCGGCACGAACCCGAGGCTGGCCACGAGCGCCGTCATCAGGACCGGACGCATGCGGCGCTCCGCTCCCTGCCGCACCGCCTCCTCGACCGGCAGTCCCTCCTGCTCCAGATCGCGGACGTGGGACAGCATCACCACCCCGTTGAGCACCGCCACCCCGGACAGGGCGATGAAGCCGATGCCGGCGGAGATGCTGAAGGGCATGCCGCGCACGAACAGGGCCAGGATGCCGCCGGTGGCGGCGATGGGGATGTTGAAGTAGATGAGCAGGGCGGGCCGCACCGCGCCGAAGGCGGAGTAGAGGAGAAGGAAGATCAGGAAGAGCGCGAGCGGCACGACGAACGCGAGGCGGCGGCTCGCGCGTTCGAGGTTCTCGAACTGCCCGCCGTACTCCAGCGAGTAGCCGGGCGGCAGGTCGATGCCCGCCGCTACCGCCGCCTGCACGTCGGTGGCGAAGCGGCCGAGATCGCGGCCGCGCACGTTGGCCTCGACGGTCAGGCGGCGCTGGATGCGCTCGCGGCTGATCTGCGCCGGCCCCTCCTCGACCCGGATGTCGGCGAGCTGGGACAGCGGCAGCACCCGGCCCCCGGAGGTGGGCACCCGGATGCCGCGCACCGCGTCGGGATCGGCGCGCGTCTCGGGTCCGAACCGCACCTGCAGGGGAAACCGGGCCTGGCCCTCCAGCACCTCGCCGACGACCGTGCCGCCCAGCGCCTCGACCACCCCGAGGACCTCCGACGCGTTGATGCCGTAGCGGGCGATGGCGCGGCGGTCGACCCGCACGCGCAGCGACGGCAGGCCCGCCGTCTGTTCCGCCTTGACGTCGGCCGCTCCCGGCACGCCGGCCACGACGTCCCGGACCGCTTCCCCGAGGCGGCGCAGCTCGTCGAGGTCCGGGCCGTAGACCGTGACCGCCACGTCGGAGCGGACGCCGGCGATCATCTCCTGCATGCGCAGTTCGATCGGCTGCGAGTAGCTGAAGACGTTGCCGGGCACCCGGTTCTCGAGCGCCCGGTTCATCGCCTCGATCAGTTCCTCGCGGGCGCCGGCGGTCTCCCAGTCGTCCTGATCGATGAGGATCGCATAGATGTCGCTGGTCTCGATACCCATCGGATCGGTCGGGATCTCGGCCTGGCCGGTGCGCGACACCACCGTCACCACCTCCGGGAACTCCAGCAGCGTCTCCTCGATGAGGGTGGTACTCTTGACCGACTCCGACAGCGCGACGCTGGGCAGGCGCCACGCCTGCACCGCGATCGCTCCCTCGTTGAGTCGCGGCAGGAACTCGGCCCCCATGAACGGCGCCAGCAGCAGCGAGCCGGCGAAGAGGGCCGCCGCGGCGAGCCCGGTGGCTCCCGGATGCGCCATCGCGCCGGCGAGCAGGGGGCGGTAGCAGCGCGTCAGCCACGAGACGACGCGCGGCTCCCGGCTGACCGCGCCCCGCCGGAAGGCGATCGACGCCAGCACCGGCATCAGGGTCAGGGCCAGCACCAGCGAGGCGACCAGCGCGAAGACCACGGTCAGCGCCATCGGCCGGAACATCCTGCCCTCGACGCCCTGCAGGGTGAGGACGGGCAGGTAGACGATGGTGATGATCATCACCGCGAAGAACACCGGCCGCGCCACCTCGCGCCCCGCCGCCGCCACCACCTCGCGGCGGTCGCGGCCCTCCGGGGCCTGTCCGAGGCGCCGCACGATGTTCTCGATCATGACCACCGAGCCGTCGACAATCAGCCCGAAGTCGATGGCGCCCAGGCTCATGAGATTACCCGAGATGCCGGCCTGCACCATCCCCGTGAACGCGAAGAGCATCGAGAGCGGAATCGCCGAGGCGACGATCAGCCCGCCGCGCAGGTTGCCCAGGAACAGCAGCAGCACCGCGACCACCAGCAGCCCGCCCTCCACGAGGTTCCGACGCACGGTGGCGATGGTTCGCTGCACCAGTTCGTTGCGGTCGTAGTAGGTCTCGACCTCCACGCCGGGGGGCAGGGTGGCGGCGATGCGGGCGAGCTCCTCGTCCACCCGCCGGGCGACGATGCGGGGGTTCTCGCCCATCAGCATCATCACCACCCCGGTCACGATCTCGCCGCGGCCGTCGCGGGTGACCGCGCCCTGGCGGACCATCGGCGCGAAGGTCACCGCGCCGAGGTGGCGCACCATGACCGGCGCGCCGTCCGGGGCCGCGGCGACGACGATGTTGCCGAGGTCCTCCAGCGTGGCGACGAGCCCCTCTCCCCGCACCACGTACTGTTCCTGGGCGCGCTCGATGTAGGCGCCGCCGGTGTTCGCGTTGTTCTCGCGCAGCGCGTCGACGACCATCGCGAGCGACACGTTGTAGGAGACGAGTCGGTTGGGATCGAGCTGGATCTGGTAGGTCTTCAGCTCGCCGCCGTAGGAGTTCACCTCGACGACGCCGGGCACCGAGCGCAGCCGGAACCCGATCTCCCAGTCGAGCAGGCTGCGCAGGTCCATGGCGGAGTAGCCCGCGCCGCGGACCTCGAACTGGTAGATCTCGCCCAGCCCGGTGCTGATCGGTCCCAGGGTCGGGGTCCCGTAGCCGGCCGGAATCAGCTCGCGCGCCTCCGGCAGCCGCTCCATCACGAGGCGGCGCGCGAAGTAGAGGTCGACCGTTTCTTCGAAGTAGACGTAGACCGACGACAGGCCGAACCGCGACACCGAGCGGATCGCGGTGATGCCGGGGAGGCCGCTCATCGCGGTCTCGACCGGGAAGGTGACGAACTGCTCCACCTCGGCGGGGCCGATCCCCGGCGCCTGGGTGAGCACCATGACCTGGTTGGGGGTCACGTCGGGCACCGCGTCGATGGGCAGCTGGAACATCGAGTAGACGCCCAGGACCGCCGCGAGAACCGTGCCCGCCAGCACCAGGAAACGGTTCCGCAGGGCGATGTCGACGATGCGCTGCATGTCAGTGGGCGTGGCCGATGTGGTCGTTCAGCAGCGCAGTCTTCAGGTAGAAGCTGCCGGCGGCCACGACCGGGTCGCCGGGCGCGACCCCGCTCAGCACCTCGACGACGCCGTCCGCCGTCGAGCCGAGGGTCACGTCACGGCGCTCGAAGGCGTCCGCCCCCGTCTGCACGAAGACCACCGGCTGCCCGTCGACGCGTTGCACCGCCGCGACGGGCACGGCGAGGGATGCGACGCGCTCGGTGGTGGGAATGGTGACGCGGGCGAACATGCCCAGCTTCAGCGCGTCGTCGGGATTGGCGACGACGCAGCGCACGTGGGCGGCGCGCGACTGCGCCTCGATGGTGTCCGAGACGTAGGTGATGCGGCCCCGGAACGCCCGGTCCGGGTAGGCCTCGGTGCGGATGGTCACCTCGGCGGCGGCGGGGAGGCGCCCGAGGTCCGACTCGTAGACGTCGGCGAGCACCCAGACGGTCGAGATGTCGGTGATCGTCAGCAGGTCGCGGTCCGGCCCGACGAGGTCGCCGACGGCGACGCTGTACTCCGTCACGACCCCGTCGAACGGCGCGCGCAGCACGTTGAGGGACGCCTCGCGGTGCCGCTCGGCGGCCTCCTGCATCGCGCCCTCGCCGTCGAGCGGGGCCACTTCCGACAGGTCCTCGTCGGTGAGCCCGAAGCGGTGAATGCGCTCCTCGATGCGCGTCACCTCGGCCTGCGCGCTCAGCACGCCCGCCTGCGCCTGCTCCAGCTCGGAACGCCGCAACTCGAAGGTCTGCTGCGCGATCGCCTCGAGGACGATCAACTGCCCGGCCCGCTCGAAACTGCGCCGCCGCACCTCCAGGTCGGCCTCGGCCCGGAGCCGGGACGCCACCGCGGCGCGGTACTCGGCGATGTGGTCGCCGAGAGCGACGTTGTCGTAGACGACGAGGGCCTGCCCGGCGCGCACGCGGTCGCCCAGCTTCACGTCGACGCGCGCGATGACGCCCTCGGCCAGCGCCCGCAGCCGCATCACGCGGGTCGTGTCCGGGGTGACCAGTCCCGTCACCTCCATCGGCACCGGCAGCTCGCGGCGCTCCGCCGCGACCACGCGCACGCCGGCGTTCCGCTGGGCTTCCTCGGTGATCACCAGGGGAGCGGGCGGCGCGCCGGCATCCTCGCCGGTGTGGACGTCGTGCCCGTGGACCTCGCCGGCGCCCGGGTCCCCGCAGGCGGCGAACGCGGCCGCCGCCGCGACGCAGACGGCGAGCGCGGCGGTCGTCATCCGCCGCCGGGTCGAGCTTGCAGGCATCGTCGGCGCCTCCCGCAGCGACCGGTCACTCGATGTGGTCACGGCGCGCCGCCCGCGGGTGCGCCGACGGCGGCGGCCAGCTCGATCAGTCCGATGCGCAGCTCGTACAGCGCCCGGTTGCGCACCCGCTGCGTCGCCCGGAACTCGCGCTGCGCGTCGAGGTAGTCGATGAGGGCGGTCTCGCCCAGCGCGTAGGAGCTCTGCACCATGCCCCGCGCCTGCTCGGCGTCGCGGACGTACCGCTCGACGGATCGCACCCGCTCGGCGCCCACCTCTACGGCGGCCACGGCCTGCTGCAGCTCGACCGCCACTGCGCTCCGTGCCGCGTCCTCCAGCGCCGCCAGACGCCGCCGTTCCGCCTCCGCGCGCGGCACCCCGCCGGGATTGAGGGCGCCGAACAGCGGCACCGGCATGCTGAGCGCGAAATCCATGGCGTGCATGCCGAAGTCGCGGCGGTAACCCCAGGCGGCGGTGACGTTCGGCGCACGCCGGGCGCGCTGCCGTTCCACCTCGGTCTGCGCCCGCTCCCGGGCGCGGCGGGCCGCGAGGATGTCCGGCCGTTCGACGGCGGCGTCCGCCTGCAGCCGCCCGATGTCGGCGACCACGCCCCCCGCGGTGGCGATCAGCACGCCGTCGATCCCGTACAGCGGCGGCGCCTCCAGGGAGTCGACCGCCTCCAGGGGCTGCCGCAGGTCGTCGGCTCCGAGCAGGCCCAGCACCGCGACGCGGGCGGTGCGGACGGCCAGCTCGGCCGTGAACACCTGATCGACCGAGCCGAGGCGCTCCACCTGGAGCCGCCGCAACTCGACCCCGGCCACCTCGCCCGCCTCGAACCGGGCCTCCGTCAGGGCGACCACCCGCTCGATCTCCGCGAGGGCGGCGGCGGCGATGGCCCTGTCGGCCTGCGCGAGAGCGAGGGCGAAGTACGCCCGGCCCACATCGAGATGCAGCCGGCGCCGCGCGTCCGCGGTCTCGGCGCGGGCCACGGCGACGCCGGCGGCCGCGGACCGGACGCGGTGCCCCCGCCGGCCCGCCGTCTCCAGTTCCTGCATGAACCGGACGATCAGCGCTTGGTCGTCCAGGAACGAGGGGCGGCCGCCCCCGAAGAGCGGGTACGCCTCGCCCTCGACGGCGACCTCGGGGCTGGGGCGGCGTCCGGCGGTCCGGGCCTCCGCCCTGGCGATGTCCACACCCTGGCGGGCGGCGCGAAACGCCGGGTTGCGCGCGTCGGCGATGCGCAGGGCGTCGGCGAGCGTCAGTTGCGGCGGGATCGTCTCCGTCTGCGCGTCCGGCGAGGCCGGAAAGAGCAGCAGAACCGCCAGAATCGCGGCGCCGGCGCGCAACGCGGCGTTGCCCGCGTCGGACGGGAACCGGGCGGGGAGGGTCGCGCCGCGCTCGGCCGGCCCGACTGGGCTGTTCGTCGGTTGCATATGCCCGATGTGCGCCCGAACGGGAGCGTTCCTGCATGATATCCCACGCGAACGCCACCGGTAGTCTTGTCCGGCTACCGCACTGCGCGAGCGTCCGCAGACGGACGCGCGCTCCGCCTGGTCTTCGGGACCCGCGATTCCGGCCCCTGACACGGCTCGACCACCGGGCCTCGTTCACTGTCGCCACCACGTGTAGTGGCCCGCCTCGCCGGGATGGCGGGCGCGGAACGTGTCCACCCTTCCGCGCGCAGGCGCGCAGGCCGTTGACGTTCCAGCTCACGATGCGCACGGTCGCGATCCTCTCAGGCCGGCCGCCGCCAGCGGTGCCGCAGGGTGAGCAGCAGCAGGTGGATCTCCGGCATGAGGCCCGTCACCGGCACGCCGCGCAGCGACCGAAGAGAACCAGTTCGTGGCCGTCGACCTCGAAGCCCTCGGGCGCCAGATCTTCGACTTCGTCCGGACACCGATGGACGTCGAACACCTGTTCGCAGGAGCGACAGACGAAGTGGTGGTGATGCGGGCGCTCGGCCAACTCGTACCGAAGCCCGCCGCCCGGAAGCTCCACTTCCGACAACCATCCCTCACCGGCGAGGAGCTTCACGTTCCGATAGACGGTCGCCAGCCCGAGTGACGGCACGATCCGCTGGCCGTACGCGAGGATTTCGTCTGGTGTGAGGGGGCGCTCGACGCTCAGGAACACGCGGCGGATCGCGCTGCGCTGACGGGTGTCTCGTGGCATTGCAGTGGGCGCACAGGAGGAGACGGTTCCGTGACCAACGACAACGACCGTGTTCCGAGCGACCTGCCCCGACGACGGGAGGGCGGTTGTCGTCAGCCGCCTCGATCCGCGTGCTCGTCGCAGGCGCATAGCGAGCCCGCACCGGCCTGGCAGACACGGGCGCTCTGCAACAGGGCGCCCGCGAGGGTCAGGCTGCCGGCGGCCGACGTCATGGCCTCGGGAAGCGGCTCGAGCCAACCGGCGAGGGAGGCTGCCCAGATCGCGGTCCCCCCTGCGAAGGTGAAGAGCACGGCCGCGTTCTTGCGGGCCGGGCCGAGGGCGAGCATCACGGCGCCGAGAAAGGCGGTCCCGACCCAAACGGCTCGCTCGATGCCTTCGGAGAGCGCGAGCGCGGGCGCCGCCACGACCAGGAACGGTGTGAGTGCGCAGTGCAGGCCGCACCAGGCCGCGGCGCACGCCGTCAGTCGGGATCCGGAAGCCAGATACGCGCTCGACGGGAAGGTGGCGAGAGAGTTCTTCATGGCGTCGAGTCGAGGGCAGATAGTGAGCGGGATTGAGAGCCAGCGCCATCATGATAATGGATTCTCATGCCCGAAGTCACGATGGTTTACCCCCGCCTTGGAGAACGACCCGGTCCGGCAGGCGGTGCCCGCCGGCCCGCCGTCTCCAGCTCCTCCTTTTTGAAAGGATAGTACTGTCCAACGATTGTCCTTCTTGTAGGGAGAAATTGCGCCCGGCGGCAGCCGCAGGAACAACGCACCAACGGCACACCGGCGCCACGAGCTCTGCGACAGGGACCGTCGGTGCGAGTCGTGTCGCAGGTCGTCAGGTTCGCGGAGGCGCGTGAGTCCTTCTCCGCCACCGTGGTGACGTGATGCCCGGCGGTGCGCAGGATGTCGGTGCCGCCGGCGGTGCCGGGGCTGGACAGCAGATCGAGCACCAGCGACACCCGGATTCGGTGACCGCGGATGCATGGCTTGCCGAAGGAGACGTTGGGATCCACAGATATCCGGGAGAGCAGTCCGGCGCACCGCGCGGCTGGCGGGCGACCTTCCACAACGCTCAGCCGATCAGGAAGTCGAGCGCCTTGATCAGTCCGACGCCGATGCCGACGGCGGCGTACAGCTTGATCGTCATGCGCAACTCGAGCTTTTCCATGTCGGCGCGCACGAGCGCGATGTCGGCCTTCGTGGCGACGTTCCCGCCGACCGCCGCGCGGATCTGTTCGGTGACAGCTTCGGCCGGCGCGTCATCGAAGCCGGCGTTCCGCAGCGCCTTGACGGCGCGGTGCATGTCGAAGGCGAGAGCGGCCGTTTGGTCTCAGCCCTCCTTTTCCTCGTACTGCTCGCGCAGCCTGGCCACGATGGACGGGTCGGCCAGCGTGGTGACGTCGCCCAGCGCCTTGCCGGCGGCGATGTCGCGCAGCAGCCGGCGCATGATCTTGCCGGAACGGGTCTTCGGCAGGTCGGCGGTCCAGAGGATCTCGTCCGGCTTGGCGATGGCGCCGATCTTGGTGGCGACATGCTGGCGGAGTTCCTCCACCTTGGCGTCCGACGACTGGATTCCCTCCTTCAGGGTGACGAAGGCGCAGATCGCCTGCCCCTTGACGTCGTGCTCCTTGCCGACGACGGCGGCCTCGGCGACCTCCTGGTGGTCGACCAGCGCGCTTTCGACCTCCATGGTGCCGACGCGGTGCCCGGCGACGTTGAGCACATCGTCGACGCGGCCGAGCAGCCAGAAGTAGCCGTCCTCGTCCACCTTGGCGCCGTCGCCGGTGACGTAGGTCGCATGGCCCCAGCGGTTCCAGTAGGTGGCGACGTAGCGGTCGTGATCGCCGTAGATGGTGCGCAGCATCGACGGCCACGGGCGCGTCTGCACGAGATAGCCGCCGCCCACCTCGACCGGCTCGCCGCTCTCGGTGACGATGGCCGGCTTCAGTCCCGGGAACGGCCGCGAGGCGGAGCCCGGCTTCAGCTTCGTCAGTCCCGGCAGCGGCGTGATCAGGATGCTGCCGGTCTCGGTCTGCCACCAGGTGTCGACGATGGGGCAGCGGTCGCCGCCCACATGGTGGTGGTACCACATCCACGCCTCGGGATTGATCGGCTCGCCGACCGATCCGATCAACCGCAACGTGCTCAGGTCGTGCTTCCGGACGTGCTCCGGGCCCCACTTCATGAACGCGCGGATGGCGGTGGGCGCCGTGTAGAAGATGGTGACCTTGTGCCGCTCGATGATGTCCCAGAAGCGATCGCGACCCGGTGTGTCCGGCGCGCCCTCGTACATGACGCAGGTTGCGCCGTTGGCGAGCGGACCGTATACCAGGTAGCTGTGCCCGGTCACCCAGCCGATGTCGGCGCTGCACCAGTAGATGTCGTCCTCCTTCAGGTCGAACACCCACCTGGTCGTGATGTAGGTCCCCGTGAGGTAGCCGCCGGTGGTGTGCGCAATTCCCTTCGGCTTGCCGGTGGTGCCGGAGGTGTAGAGCGTGAAGAGCAGGTCCTCGGCGTCGTTCTCGCGCGCGGGGCACGTCTCGCCGACCCACGACATCAGCTCGTGATACCAGTGGTCGCGGCCCGCGACGACCTGGAACGGCGTCTCCAGCCCCTCGCGCTTGACCAGCAGGACATTCTCCACGCTCGGCGCGCCTTCGAGCGCGGCGTCCGAGATCTCCTTGAGCGGTACGACGCCGCCCCGCCGGAAGCCGCCGTCGGCGGTGACGAGCAGCTTTGCCTGCATGTCGTTGATCCGGTCGCGGAGCGACTCGGCCGAGAACCCGCCGAACACGACGCTGTGCACCGCGCCGATCCGGGCGCAGGCGAGCATGACGATCGGCAGCTCCGGAATCATCGGCAGGTACACCGCCACGCGGTCGCCATGGCCGATTCCCAAACGCTTCAGCACGTTGGCGCACTTCTGGACCTCGGCGTGCAACTCGCCGTAGGTCAGCGTCTTCTGATCGCCCGGCTCCCCTTCCCAGACGATGGCCCGCTTGTCGCGCCGGCTGCCCAGCGCGTGGCGGTCGACGCAGTTGACACTGGCGTTGATCTTGCCGCCGACGAACCACTTGGCGTCGGGCGGCTGCCAGTCGAGGATGGTGTCCCAGGGCCGGCTCCATTCCAGCTCGCCGGCGATTCCGGCCCAGAACGCCTCCGGATCGGCATCCGCCTTCGCGTAGATGTCCGGATCGTTCATGTTGGCGTTCCGGGCGAACTCCTCGGGCGGATCGAAGGTGCGGTCCTCGGTCAGCAGGGCATCGAATCCATCGGTCGGTCTCTCGTCGGCCACAGCGTCCTCCCCTTCGTCACCGGTCTCACCCGCGCCGCGCGGCGGTTGTCGCACGCGGACGGCGCCGCCCTGACCGCTGCGGTTCGCGGCGGGCCCCGCATCGGGTGCGGCGGATCATGATAGCCGCTTCGTCGCGATCAGCAGGTTGCGCATCTTCCCGTCCGCCGTCATCACGTAGTCCCACAGCACGGCCTCGCGCTGAAACCCGATTCCCCGGAAGAAGGCCTGCGCGGCGGTCTGGTCGAGGGTCATCCGCGCGGTCAGCATGCGCAGGCCGAGCGTGCGGGCGATCCACTCCGCCTCGTCGACGAGCAGCCGCGCCAGTCCCCGCCGGCGATGGGCCGGGGCGACCTGGAGGCGGATCTCGCCGATGTGCCGGGTCCAGCTCGTGCGGTTGTGGAGCAGGCTGGCCTCGCCGGCCACCGCGTCGCCTTCGAGCGCGAGCACCGTCTCGGTGCGGCCGGCCTCGATGTAGTGCGCCCAGCGCTCGACGACGCCCGGCTCGGTGATGTTGACGCGCAGGTAGAGCAGCTCGTCCGGATCGAGGCTCTTCGCGAACGCGAGCACCGCCTCGACGTCGTCCGGCGTCATCAGCCGCAGCGTCACCGCCCGCCCGTCGGCCAGCGTGACCGTGCGGCGGTAGCGGGCCTGGACCGCCGCGGTTCCGTTTCCGGGGCCGGGGCCGCCGGGGCCTCCGCTCCCGTCCGGCGCGCCGGCGCCTCGCACCGCCGCGGTTCCGTTTCCGGGGCCGGGCGTCGCGGATCCCATCAGCCGCGCCCGCCGTACTTCGCCTTCGCCTCCTGGCGCCGCGCGTGCAGGATCGGCTCGGTGTAGCCGCTCGGCTGCTCCAGCCCCTTGAACACCAGGTCGCAGGCGGCCTGGAAGGCGATGCTGTCTTCGAAGTTCGGCGCCATCGGCCGGTAGTTCGGGTCGCCCGCGTTCTGCCCGTCGACCACCGCGGCCATCCGCTGCAGCGTCTCGCGCACCTGCGCCTCGGTGCAGACGCCGTGGTGCAGCCAGTTGCAGATGTGCTGGCTCGAGATGCGCAGCGTGGCGCGGTCCTCCATCAGGCCGATGTTGTTGATGTCGGGCACCTTCGAGCAGCCGATGCCCTGATCGACCCAGCGCACGACGTAGCCCAGGATGCCCTGGGCGTTGTTGTCGAGTTCCTGCTGGACCTCCTCCGGCGACCAGTTCGGCTGCTCGGCCCGCGGGATGGTCAGGATCCGGTCCAGCTCGGCGCGCGGGCGCGACCGCAGCTCGGCCTGCCGCGCCGTGACGTCCACCTGGTGGTAGTGGGTCGCGTGCAGGGTGGCCGCGGTGGGGGAGGGCACCCACGCCGTGTTGGCGCCCTGCTGCGGGTGGCCGACCTTGACCTTCAGCATGTCGGCCATCAGGTCCGGCATCGCCCACATGCCCTTGCCGATCTGGGCGTGGCCGGGCAACCCGGTCTCCAGCCCGATGTCGACGTTCCAGTCCTCGTAGGTGACCATCCAGTCGGCGGTCTTCATGTCCTTCTTGCGGATCATCGGCCCCGCTTCCATGGCCGTGTGCATCTCGTCGCCGGTGCGGTCGAGGAAGCCGGTGTTGATGAAGAAGACGCGCTCCTGCGCGGCGCGCACGCACTCCTTCAGGTTGACCGTGGTCCGCCGCTCCTCGTCCATGATGCCGATCTTGATCGTGTGGCGGTCGAGGCCCAGGACATCCTCCACCTGCGCCAGCGTCTGGTCGCAGAACGCCACCTCCTCCGGCCCGTGCATCTTGGGCTTGACGATGTAGATGGAGCCGGCGCGGCTGTTCCTGCCGTTCCTGATGTCGTGGACGGCGATCATCGACGAGATCATCGCGTCGAGGATCCCCTCCGGCGCCTCGTTGCCGTCCCGGTCGAGGACCGCGGGGTTGGTCATCAGGTGCCCGACGTTGCGGATCAGCATCAGGCTGATGCCGGGGAGCGTCACGGTCGACCCGTCCGGGCCGGTGTACTCGCGCGGGGCGTTCATCGCGCGGTCGACCGTCCGGCCGCCCTTGTCGAACTGCGCGGTCAGGTCGCCCCTGACAAGGCCCAGCCAGTTGCGGTAGGCGACGACCTTGTCCTCGGCGTCGACCGTCGACACCGAGTCCTCCAGGTCCATGATGGTCGTCGTCGCCGCCTCCAGCAGGATGTCCTTGACGCCGGCGGCGTCGTCGCGCCCGACGGGGTGGCTGCGGTCGATGGCGATCTCGATGTGCAGGCCGTTGTTGCGCAGCAGCACCGCCGACGGCGCCACCGCCGCCCCGCGGTGCCCGGCGAACTTCGAGACGTCGGCCAGCCCGGTCGCGCCCGCGTCCCTGCGGGTGACGACCAGCGCGCCGTCCGCCACGTAGTAGGAGGTCGCGTCGGCGTGGCTGCCGGCCGCCAGCGGCGCCGCCGCGTCCAGGAACTCGCGGGAGCGGGCGATGACCCGCGCGCCGCGCACCGGGTTGTACTCGGCGGTGCGCTCGCAGCCGTCGTCCTCCGGGATCGCGTCGGTGCCGTAGAAGGCGTCGTACAGACTGCCCCAGCGGGCGTTGGCGGCGTTGAGCGCGTAGCGCGCGTTGGTCACCGGCACGACGAGCTGCGGGCCCGCGACGGTCGAGATCTCCGGGTCCACGTTGGCTGTGGTCGCCGAGAAGTCCCCGCCCTCCGGCACGAGGTAGCCGATCTCCCGGAGCATCGCCTTGTACTCCGGCAGGTCGATCGGTTCGTCGTGGTTCTCGCGGTACCAGGCGTCGATGCGGCGCTGCAGATCCTCGCGCTTGGCGAGCAGCTCGCGGTTGCGCGGCGCCAGGCCGTGCACGAGCTGGTCGAACCCGGACCAGAACGCCTCCGGATCAACTCCGGTGCCCGGCAGCGCCTCGTCGTTGATGAAGTCGTAGAGTTGCCTGTCGACCTGGAGTCCGCCGGCCGCGATCCGATCCGTATCCGTCATGCCTTCCCCCTGCCTGCTGGTTCGATGGGCGCCTTCGGCGAGGCGCCCGCGCAGCGTGATCTTACCCCGCCGCCGTGCTTCGGGTCTCGTCGCGACGCGTCCCGGAGAGCTGGAGCAGATGCCTCCTCGAACGTCACAGTCCGTCGTCCCAGAGCCTCTCCAGGAAGAACTCCAGGGGCCAGATCTCGATGCCCTCCTCGATCCGCGGACGCTCCTCGCGGCAGACGACGATGGACCGTTCGACGAGTCGCTCCTCGGCGAGCGCCCGCAGATTGCGCAGGTGCTTCCGCTGGACGAGGCGCGTCGCCTTGGCTTCGATGGCGACGCGGTCGTCGAGGATGAAGTCCACCTCGTAGCCGGATCGAGAGCGCCAGTACGCCAGCGGGGTGCGCGGCTTCCGGTAGTCGATCCAGGAGCGCAGCTCCAGGAGCACGTAGTGCTCGAAGAACTCGCCGAAGTCGGCCGATGCGTCGCTGACCGCGGGCAGCCGGCGCAGCGCGCGGACCACGCCGGTGTCGAAGAAATAGAACTTGGCGGTCTCGACGGCCTTGCGTCTGACGGTGCGCGTCCAGGCCGGCAGCTCGGATGCGAGAAGCGTGTCGCGGAGCACCTCGTACCACTGTACGACGGTCTGGCGCGGTACCTGCGCATCCCGGGCGACGTTGGTGTAGTTGAGCATCTGCGCGTTGGTGGTCGCCGCCGTCTGGAGGAAGCGGGCGAATCGCGGCAGGTTGCGCGCCAGGCCCTCGGCGGCGATCTCCTCGGTCAGGTAGCGGTCGACGTACGACGCGAGTTCCTCGTCCGGGTCGTCGGAGAGATAGTGCGGCGGGAGGAGCCCGTGGTTGATGGCGCGGTCGAGCGAGAAATCCTCGCCGAGCTCGAACCACGAGAAGGGATGCATGATCCGATCGCTGCCGCGCCCGCCAAGCATGTTGACGCCCTTGCGCCTGAGGGCGCGCGCGCTCGACCCGGTCAGGAGGAAACGGATGCCGCGCTGCTCGATCATCAGGTGCGCCTCGTCCATCAGCGGCGGGCACTTCTGGATCTCGTCGATGCAGATCACGGTGTCGCGCAGGTCACGCGCCTCGATCTCGCGCCGGATGCGCGTCGGATCGGCCAGCACGGAGGTGAGCAGTCCCTGGTCGAGCAGGGAGAAGTACAGCGCTACCGTGTCGGCGAGCTGCCGCTGGACGTAGGTGGACTTCCCGGTCTGGCGCGGCCCGAAGAGGAGGACCGAGCGTCGCGCCAGCAGGTGCTCCAGGTTGAGGCGGCGCGGGATGAACGCCGTGTCGCCATCAGACATGGCGATTGTCATGATATCCGCCATGTCTGATGGCGTCAATGCGAGCCGGGCGCGCCGGAATGCGGGCTGAGCGCGAGGGAGGTCAGGCGCCCCGGCACCTCGCAGGAAATCGTCGGACGCGCCCGGATCGAGAGCGCGCCGACCGCCGCCGCCCCTACGGCGCCTCGGCGGCGAAGCGCTCGTAGACCCGCCGCGCCTCGTCGAACTGCGCGAAGACATGCGTGCGCTCGCGCTCGGAGCGCCAGCCGGGCCACTGGTCCGCCATCGCCCGCAGCTTGTCGATCCAGCGCATGCCGTACTCGGCCGAGGCCGCGTCGCGGATCGGCTGCTCCCCGACCGTGATCCAGATCGGATTGGTGAACGCCTGCGCGTAGCGGACGTCGAGCGGCGCGCGTTCGCTCGGGTCGCCCTCGGCGCGCAGATGGCACCAGCCGCTCCGCTCGATGGCCAGGTCCATCTCGAACGCGGCCCGCTGCCGGTCCGTGCTCAGCGGGATATCGGCCCGTTCCTCGCCGCGGCAGACGACGAACACGCGCTCCAGCGGCGTGATGGACTCGACGCGGCCGGCCAGGGTGACGGGACCGCCGCCCGCCGGGAGCGCGACCGTCTCGCCGGGCATGCGGCCGTTCGCGGTGAACTCGACGAGGGGGCCTGACGAGACGAACGCGCGTCCTTCCCGCAGTCCCTCGAACCAGGCGTCCATGTCGAGTCCGTGGCCGCCGGTGTGCACGTAGGTGCGCACGGAGCCGACGATCTTGCTCCGGTGCAGGTTGCTGATCGAGTCCTCACCGCCGGTGGCGGTGACCCGCAGCCCGTTGTTCCAGGCGGTGTAGACCGGGAAGAAGCCGGCCCGCGCGGCGTCGGACCACTCGACGGCGTCGGTCGTGCCGAGCGCCGCGTCCACCAGGAACCCCTTGCCCCCGCCGAGGGCGCCGTCGAGCGGGTCCGCCTCGCCGCCGAAGGCGTGCACGTAGCCGACGGTGGCGCCCTGCGCTCTCGCCTTGCGGAACATGTCCGTGTTGCTCGGATAGAGGCTCTCGATGGCCGTGCCCTCGTAGCCCATCGTGAAGGGCGAGAGCAGGTGGTCGCGCATCCCGAACATGAAGACGTGGCCGTAGAAAGGCGGCCGGTACTCCTGGCCCACGACGACCAGGCGTTCCGGCGTCGACACGGGATGCGGGCCGCCGCCCGGCACGAAGAACTGGTGGTCCAGGATGCGGTTGTCCTTGTTGGCCACCTGCTCGTTGACGACGTCCTGGTCCTCGGCCGCGGACATCATCATCAGGTTCTCCAGCGTGTTGTGCAGGTTGCCGCCGTAGTTCATGTGGACATGGGTGGAGCCGCTGTACCAGCCCTTGGCCGCCATGTCGGTCATGCGCCGGAGATCGACGGTCAGCTCCGCCACGTCGCCCGCCCCGACCTCGACCGAGGTCGTCTCCGGCCAGTACTCGAAGCCTTTCACGACGGTCAGTTCCGTGCGTCCGACCGGTACTGCCACCGTGAATCGTCCTGTGTGATGGAACACGTGGTCGCCCTGACCGCCGACGCGCGCGTAGGCGTCCGCGGGAGCGTAGAACTTGCCGTCGGAAGCCGCAAGATGCACGCGGGAGCCGGTCGGCGCGCCAGTGGCGGCATCGCGGGTGATGACCGAGAGGGTCCCCATCGGCCGCTTCCAGCGCCGACGCTCGATGGTCACGGTGCGCAGGGCGCCGCCGTGCGACTCGAGCAGCGCCAGCCGGGGGAGTCCGCCCTCGTTGGTGATGAACGCGATCCACTCGTCGTCCGGCGACCACCGCGGGTGGAACGCGTCGTGTTCGAAGAAGGTGATCTTGTACGGCTCGCCGCCGGCCGTCGGTTGCACGTAGAGGTTGTTGAACTGGTCGGCGGCGCCGCTCGTCGACGAGTAGACGAACCGCCGGCCGTCGCTTGCGACGTCGGGCCGCGTGCGGTAGAGCGTCTGTTCCCGCAGCACCGCGGTCGCGTCCTCGATGCCGCTGGCGCGGGCCGGGACGCGCAGCACGTGCCCCGAGCCGAGCGGAATGTCCCGGTTCGAGACCAGCAGCAGCTCGTCGCCGTCCGGCAGCCAAGCCGGCGTGATGTGCATGTCCCACGGGCCGAAGTAGAGCCGGTTGCGTCCGAAGTCGTTGTCGCGGGTGACGGCGATGGCATCGCCGGCCCAGCGGCCGTTCGCCACGGGGCGGATGTAGACGTTGAAGTAGCCGTTCGGGGCGGTCGACACGTAGGCGACGCGGGTCCCGTCGGGCGAGAAGACGGGATCGGCGTGGATCTGGTCGTCCTCGGTGAGGGCGTGCGTCTCCCCGGACGAGACGTCGAGGATCTCGAGCTGCACCGCTTCCCCGTCGTGGTCCGCCGTGTAGATGATCCAGCGCCCGTCCGGTGACCAGTCCGGGGAGGAGTGATAGGCCTTCCCGTACGTCAGTTCGTCCGCGGCGCCGCTCGCGAGGTCGACGCGCCAGATGGACCCGGCCATGGCCACGGCGACCGACCGCCCGTCCGGCGACCACGACGGCGCCCAGGGAGTCGAGCTCGGAGACGGTGGGAAGTAGAAGTTGAACATGTAGTTCCCGCCGTGGCGCGCCGCCGGATATCGTCCGGCCTGTGCCATCGCCGGCGGTGTCGCGAGCGCCACCAGGAGCGCCAGTGAGAGGACGCCGACCAGGATCCGCGAGAGTGGCTTGTCCATGTCCGAATTGTAGCGGTCCGCTCATGCTGAAGCGGTGCGGCGGCAGGGGGTACAGAGATTGCGTTTTCGCGCCGATAGTCGCCATGTCCCCGCAGCACGGGATGTCGGATCGAACCAGGCCGGCGTACGGGCACCGGGGCGATGGGAGGGCTCGAAAATGACGTGGTTGTACGTGGTTCTCGGGGGGCTGCGCCGTGCGTGAGGCGCGACGGTCGAACGAGGAGCCGCGCGCGCGGCGCTGTATGGGCACGCTCGTAATCGACGACCTCGTCGACGATCCCCGTGTCGGCGGCGCGCGCAAGGCGCCCGGCGATTCGAGCTCGGACCGCGACGAGCCGAGGCAGAATCCGCCGACCGCCGCAGAACCGCGCGATCAGCAGCACGCCAACCGGGAAGACGGTCGCCGACGCGCGCGCTGAGGTATCGTCGACAGCGTGTCCAATGGAACACCGTGGATTTCCCGACCTCCGTGCGTTCATCGACCGATTGAAACGTGACGGCGACCTCGCGATCGTCGAGGCAGCGGTCGACCCGGCGCTGGAAGCCGCCGAGATCCACCGGCGCGTGATTGCCGCCGGCGGTCCGGCGCTGCTCTTCACCAACGTCAAGGGGGCGTCGTTCCCCCTCGTCACCAACCTGTTCGGGACCGCGCGCCGGGCGGAGCTCGCCTTCGGGATGCGCCCGCTGCAGCTCATTCGGCGCCTGGTCGAGCTGGCCGAGAACCTCCTGCCGCCGACGCCGGCGAAGCTGTGGGGCGCACGCGACGTGGCCGGTGCGCTCCTCGGCATCGGGACACGGGCCGTTACGCGAATGCGGGCGCCGGTGACCGAGGTGCTCACCAGCGACGTGCGGCTCGACCGGCTGCCGGCCCTGACCTGCTGGCCGGAGGATGGTGGGCCCTTCATCACTCTGCCGCTCGTCCACACCGAGCATCCCGAGCGGCCGGGGCACAATCTCGGCATGTACCGGCTGCAGGTGCACGACGCGCGATCGACCGGCATGCACTGGCAGATCGGCAAGGGGGGCGGCTTCCATTACGCGGCGGCCGAGGCGCGCGGCGAGGCGCTGCCCGCCACGGTCTTTCTCGGCGGCCCGCCCGCGTTGATGCTCGCGGCCATCGCACCGCTGCCGGAGAACGTGCCGGAGCTGATGCTGGCCTCGCTTATCGCCGGCGAGCGGCTGCCGATGGTCAGCGGCAGCGGTCCCCATCGTCTCATCGGCAGCGCCGAGTTCGCGCTGCTGGGGTCGGTCGCACCGCACATCCGGCGTCCCGAGGGACCGTTCGGCGATCACTACGGTTACTACTCGCTGGCCCACGACTATCCGGTGTTCACCGTGGACCGGATGGCGCATCGCAGGGACGCCATCTACCCGGCCACCGTCGTCGGGAAGCCGCGGCAGGAGGACTTCTTCATCGGCGACCTGCTGCAGGAACTGCTGTCGCCCCTGTTTCCTCTTGTCATGCCCGGCGTCGTGGACCTCTGGTCCTACGGCGAGACGGGGTACCACTCGCTGGGTGCGGCGGTCGTGCGCCAGCGCTACGCCCGCGAGGCGATGGCCAGCGCGTTCCGCATTCTCGGCGAGGGACAACTGTCGCTGACGAAGTTCCTGCTCGTCACCGACGAGCGCGTGGACCTGCGGGACTTCCGCCGCACGCTGGTTCACCTGTTGGAGCGTACGAACCCCGAGACCGACCTCTACGTCTTCTCGAACCTGTCGATGGACACCCTCGATTACACCGGGCCGGCGGTCAACGAAGGGTCGAAGGGAGTCTGGCTCGGCCTCGGCCGCCCGGTGCGGGAGCTGCCGACCGGGTTCCGGGCGGCGGAGCTGCCGCAGGGCGTCGACACGGTGCGGGTGTTCTGTCCCGGCTGCCTCGTCGTCGATGCCCCGAGGTACAGCGCCGAGCCGGGCGCGGCAGAGCGGCTGGCGACCCACGCCGCGTTCCGCGAGTGGCCGCTCGTCGTCGTCTCCGACGAGCCGGACCGTGCGGCGGCGTCGGTGATGAACTTTCTCTGGACGACGTTCACCCGCTTCGAGCCGGCCGCCGACATCCACGCCCGCGCGACGCGGGTCGTGCGCCATCATCTGTCCTACACGGCGCCGGTCGTGATCGACGCTCGCATGAAGCCGTCGTATCCGAAGGAGCTGACCTGCCGGCCCGACGTGGCTGCACGCGTGACGGCGCGCTGGCGGGAGTACTTCCCCGCCGGCGGCGTGGAGATGGGCGACTCGGAGCGCGCCTCGCTCGCCTGATCCGTGTTAACATTGGCGCCATGGATATGCACATGAGAATGCACATAGAACTGGACGATGCGCTCGTCGCCGAGGTCGACGATCTGGCGGGCCCGCGGGGACGGAGCGCGTTCGTGCGAGAGGCCGTGCGAGCCGCCGTGGACCGGCGCCGACGTGCGGGGCGGCTCCGCCGGGCGGCGGGCGTTCTCCGCGAGGGCGGACAGGCATGGGGCGACGATCCCGCCGCCTGGGTGGATCGACAGCGCACCGGCGACCCGCGGCGGGTCGGATGACGCCGTGCTCGTGCTCCTCGACACGACCGTCCTGATCGACTACCTGCGCGGCCGGCCGGCGGTCGAGCGGGTCGACGCGCTGTTCGATCACGGAGACACGCCGTGCACGTCTCCTGTCAACGTCGAGGAGATCGTGCGCGGCCTGCGCGCGCAGGAGACGTCGGCGGTGGAGCAGCTCTTCGACGGTCTGCGGGTCATTCCCCTCGGACGGGCGGAGGGTCGGCTTGCCGGCGCGTGGCGCCGGGAGTTCGCGGCATCGGGGACGACGCTGTCTCAGGCCGACTGCCTGATCGCCGCAGCGGCGCGGACGGCAGGCGCCATCCTGGCCACGGGGAATCCGCGGCATTTTCCGATGCAGGGCATCAAGGTGGAACATTGGCTGGCGGGAGGATAGACGCACGCTGCAGACCCGGGATGGCGGATGCGAAGGACCGCGCGGGATGCGCGCTGGCGGCGCCCGCCGCGCTGGCGGCGGTCGTGCTGTTCGGCGCGCTGGCGTGTGGCGCCGCCGTCACCGGAGAGGCCCAGGTCGGCGCCGGCGCATCCGTCCCGGGCAGCGGTGTCCACACCCTGGCGGTGGTGCTGTCGGCGGCTGGTGCGGACGGAGCCGACATCGGCGGGACCGACAGCCTCGACATCGGCGCCACCATGAGCTTCCGCGCCCTCGTCGAGTCCCTCTCCGGGGGACGGGTCGCCGTTGCGGTGCATTCCGCCGCCGGAGGGCGCTGCGGCGTACCGGTCGACTGTCTGGCGGCGCTGCGGGCAGGTGCGTTCGACATCTACAGGGCCACGACCGCGGAGGTGGGACGTCTGGCGCCGGAGTTCCATGTGCTCGACGTGCCCTACCTGCTGGAGACCGACGACGTGGTCGAGCGGGTGTTCCGGGGCGCGTTCTTCGCCCGGACGCGGGACGCGCTGCTCCAGCGGACCGGCCTGCGGCTGATGGCGCTGGCGAGCGCCGGCGGCTGGCGCGGGATCGCCACGGCGGGGCGCGCAGTGCAGGAGGCGGCCGACCTGCGGGGCCTGACGTTGCGGACCGCTGACTCCCCGGTCGAAATGGCGTGGGCGCGTGCGCTGGGGGCATCTCCGGCCCCGTTGCGGCGGTCGGACCTGCCCGCGGCCGTCGCGGCGGGCCGGGTCGATGGGACGACGGACGGCGTCGCCGCGGTGGTTCGCGCAGGACTCGCCGAGCGGCTCCAGTATCTCACCCTCGACCGTCACGGCTACCGGGCGGCGTGGTGGCTGATGAACGAGGAGACGCTGCAGGGGCTTCCGGCGACTCTGCGGCCGCTCGTGCAGGCCGGCTTCGTCGAGCTGGCGCGCCTGTCCCTGGCGCGCGCGCGTACGGAGGAGCAGGACGCCGTCGCGGCCTTCGAGGCGGCGGGCGGCCGGGTCCACACACCCTCGGCCGCCCAGCGCCGCAGTTTCGTCATGGCCGCCGGTCGGGTGTCCACGGGGTACATGCGCGAGCACGGTCACGAATGGCTCGTCTGGCTGGAAGGCGCGATTGCGGAGGCGGAGCGCGAGATCGCCCGTCCATGACGACCTGCAATCGAATACTCAAGCTGCGGTGTCAGGCGTGTCGTCTGCGTCTCATCCGTCGGTCTCGTCACCGGATCGCGTGTCCAGATCGTTGTGGTGCAGGATGGTGTTGAACAGCATCCCGAACTCGCCGTGGTTCTGCCACCGGTAGCAGGGGTTGGTGGCGAAAAGGACGACGCGGCCGTCGCCGCGCGGCACGTCGACGACAGCGGGGCGGCCGTCGATCTGATCGGCGCCGCGCAGGTGACCGCTGAGCACCTCGTCGGTGAACGACAGTATCACCCAGTCGTCGCGGAACCGGCGCGGGACCTCCAGGAGCGGACCGTTGGCGTAGCGCACCGGCGTCTCGGCAGACTCGTAGCCGTAGAAGATCGGATGGCTGGCGGACTCGATCCGGGCTGCCACCAGCGGGCCGGGAGCGTAGAAGTCCGAACCGGGGCGCCGGGCGTCGATCTCGCGGGTCAGGCCGTACTCCGGCGGGACATGGCTGGCCGCGCCGAGCGTCACCAGCAGTCCGCCGCCGCCGACGAATCGCTGCAGCTCGAGGACGCCCTTGATTCCCATGCCGCCGGTGATGTCCTCGGACGAACCGTAGTCGCCGAGGAATCGATAACGGTCCGTCCTGGTGTAGGCCCGCGGTTCGCCGCGCGGCTCGATGTCGAACACCACGCCCTTGGCGGTGCGGCCCTGGTTGGGGATCAGGATGACGTCATAGTCCGCCCGCAGGTCCCCCGCCCGGACCCGTTCCTTGAAGATCAGATCGAACGGGATCTCGAACTGGTCGAATGCGTGGCGGACCCAGCCGACCTCCTGCGTGTCGCCCCAGGTGCTGTAGACCGCGAGCCGGGGCAGGTCGACCGCGTGCGTCTCGACGTCCGGCCGCTCGTCGAGCGCTGCGGCGGTCAGGCCGAGCTCGACGATCCAGTCCCGCAGCCGCCCGGCGCGGTCGCTCCCGCCGGGAGCCGGCACGACGAGGGACCCGGGCGGGAACGCCACGCCGCGCGCCTCGAAGCCGGCCTCGGCGGCCTCGACCGGCGCGTCGCCGAGCCGGTAGCGCAGCGTCGTCAGGCGGTTCGAGCCATGGTGTGCGACGGCATAGCCGAACCGCGCCTCGCGGTCGCCGGCGACCGTTCCCGTGACCCGCGCCGTGTCGACCGGGGCGACCGGAGCGTCGAGCACCGCGGGATCGTCGATGGCGACCACCTCGGTCCGGTGCATCAGCCCCATCGTCCAGCCGGTGTCGTCGTAGGTGCGGAGCCCGTCGTCGGGGAACTCCTGGCTGCCGAGCAGGATCTTCGCGAGCCGGAAGTACGGCTGGCCGCCCTTGATGACGTAGGAATCGGCGGGGTACGTCCGGTCGCCGAACGTCAGTGCGCCGGCGGCGCGGCCGACCTCGACGCCCTGGATGCGGAGCAGGTTGACGAGCGTCGCCGACCGCGTCCGGTCGTGCTGTCCGGCCGGCACGACGAAGCCGTGCGGCGGGTTGCGCTCGCCGTCCGCCACGGCGTTGCGCGACTTGCGGTAGAAGTTCTCCAGCACGACCGCCGGGTTCGACGATGCAAGCTGCAGCGCCGTGAGGGCGGCGGTCTGGCTGTAGTTGGTGTTGTTGCGCATCGACCACTCGACCTCCTCGTAGGGGGGCGAGGGCCGGTACCACTCGCGGCTGGTGCGCGCCTGCTCGGGGGTGTTGTCCTCGGTCTTCAGGCGGCGCTTCATCGTGGTGGCGCCGCCGTTGCCGAACGTCTCGTAGAAGCGGATCAGCCCGTTGTGGTTCGACGCCATGAACGCGAGGTAGCCGGGCGACCACATGTCGACGAAGCCGTGCGTCCACACGCCGGGCATGCCGTAGGCGGTCAACTGCGCCATCTCGAAGTTGGCGAACCACGGCAGCTCGCCGTAGACGATGGGGTCGAGCAGCGGGTTCTGCGGCGCCTGCCCGCTGAAGGTGTAGAGAAACGGCACCGACTCGTGCAGGTCGTGCATCACGGGCGGATGCCAGTCCAGGTACCAGTCGAGCACGTTGCGCATGCTGCGCTGCGAGTAGTTGATGTCGCGGTTGTTGTCGTGGAAGATGTATTTCCCCCAGTACGGCGGGCCGCCGATGCGGTCGCGGTCGTCGGTGATGTCGATCAGGTGCCGGTAATACCAGTCGACGTAGCGGTCGCGGCCGTCGGGGTCGGCGGCCGGGATCAGGGCCACGATCAGCTCGCCGCGGATGCGGTCGAAGAGCGGTCCCGCCTCGACCGCCAGTCGGTAGGCGAGCTCCATCAGCATCTCCGGCGGGCCGGTCTCGCCGCTGTGCAGTCCGGCCATCAGGAGGTAGATCGGCCTGGCGCGCGCCAGGATGGCCCGGGCGTCCGCCTCGCTGAGGCCGCGTGGATCCGCCAGCCGGGCGAGGTCGCGGCGGTGGCGCTCAAGGTCGGCGATCGTGGCCTCGTCGGCGATTGTCACCACGACCATCTCGCGGTCCTCGTCGGTCCGGCCGATGGGAGTGATCGAGACGCGCGGCGAGGCGGCGGCCAGTGCCCTGTAGTACGCCAGCATCTCCGCGTAGTAGGTCAGTTCCCGCGGGGCCCCGGCGTGGTGGCCGAGGATCCGCTTCGGTGACGGGACGCGGTCGTCGAGCGGCAGGTGATCGACGAGCGGGCTGAGGAACTCCGGGCGCGTGGTCCACTCGGCGACCCGCGCGGCGAAGTCGGTGTCCATCGCCTGTCCGGCGCCGGTCTGGGCGGTCACGGCGGGGGTGAGCAGGGTGAGGGCGAGGGCGGTCGTGACGAACCATCTCATGCTGCGGACTCCCGTGGACTGACGCTGGCCCGGTGCGGTCGTGGCGAACCATCTCATGCTGCGGACTCTCGTGGACTGACGCAGACCCCCAGTGTAGCGGTACCGCGGCGGGAGAGCGGGTCGCCGAGGTCGCCGACCGAGCCCGACAATCGTCGCCGCGGCTCCGATTGCCGCCCGACCGGGCCTGACCGGAAGCCTGCATCGTTCCCTGCGGCGCAGACTCCCGGCGGGACGTTGCGACAGGCGCCCGGCGGCGGTCGTGCGGGATCCGGCGTCGATGGTGCATGATGGGCAGCGGCGGGGGGAGACGGAATGCGAATCGACCTGAACTGCGACCTCGGCGAGGCGACCGGCCCCGGAGCCGTCGTGCACGACCGGCGGATGATGGACCACGTCACCTCGGTCAACATCGCCTGCGGCGCCCATGCCGGGGATCCGGACACCATGCGCGCGACGGTCCGCTCGGCCCGGGAGGCCGGGGTGTCGGTCGGCGCCCATCCGGGCTTCGCCGACCGCGAGGGTTTCGGCCGCCGCGACATCGCGTTGACCGCGGAGCAGATCGAGAACCTGATGCTCGCGCAACTCGGCGCGCTGGCGGCCGTCGCCGGCGCCGAGGGCATGAGCCTCAGCCACGTCAAGCCGCACGGGGCGCTCTACAACATGGCGGGGCGCGATCGTCACGTCGCGGATGCGATCGTGGGGGCCGTCGTCGTCTTCGATCGCGCGCTGCCGCTGGTGGCCCTCTCCGGTTCGGTGCTGGCGGCCGCCGGCCGCGCCGCCGGCCTCGACGTGGTGCCGGAGGTGTTCGCGGACCGTGCGTTCGATGCGGACGGCGCCCTCGTCTCGCGCCAGCGGCCGGGCGCGGTGATCCACGAGCCGGAGCGGATGATCGAGCGGGCCGTGCGGATGGTGCGCGACGGCAGGGTCGCCACCGTCGACGGCACGGTGCTGGAGCTGTCCGGCGAGACGATCTGCGTCCACGGCGACACGCCCGGCGCAATCGACCTGGTGACGACCCTGCGGCGCGGGCTCGAAGCCGCAGGGGTCGAGGTGGCGCCGATGCGGCCTGGGCGGCCGTAACGTCCGGCCTGGCCAGGAGGCTGCGAACTTGCGCCGCAGAAACGCAACGGAGTGAGTTCTGCGGCGCAAGTTCCCGGGCGGTGGGGACTGGGGCCGAACACGGAGTCCTGCGACGGGTTCGGCGGCGCTAGTGCAGCGTATACGGCCCCGACAGGGCGAACGGCGCGATCTCGGCGTCGAAGCGCCGCCCCCCCGAGGTGACCATCTGGTACGTGCCCTGCATGGAGCCGAACGGCGTCCCGAGAGGGCAGCCGGAGGTGTACTCGAACGACTCGCCGGGCGCGAGCGTCGGCTGGCGCCCCACCACGCCGAGTCCCTTGACCTCCTGCACCTGCTCGGACGCGTCGGTGATGACCCAGTGACGGCTGATCAACTGGACCGTCTCGGAACCCTCGTTGGAGATCGTGATCGTGTAGAGAAACATCCACCGCTGGTGCAGCGGCTCGGAATGGTCCGGCGCGTAGCGCGCCCGGACGTGAACGCGGACGCCGTTGGTGATCGCCTCCGACGTGAATACGCTGCGTGAAGTCTGGTCGGCCTGCACGCACAATATATACACGACATCGCGCATGATCTCCCCGAGCACGCTCCTCGCCGCCTACGGCAAGGGTTTCTTCCCGATGGCGATCGACGGTGAAATCCGCTGGTTTTCGCCGCGGGAACGCGGCATCATTCCGCTCGACGGCTTCCACGTGTCGAGGCGGCTCCGGCGGGTGCTGCGGCAGAGGCGTTTCGAGGTCGCGGTCAACCGGACTTTCGAGGGCGTGGTCGCCGCGTGCGCCTCGCGGCCCGACGCCGAGGGGACCTGGATCGATGCGGAGATCGCCGCCAGCTACGCGGCGCTGCACCGCGCCGGCTTCGCGCATTCGGTCGAGACGTGGCGGAACGGCGAGCTGGTCGGCGGTCTCTACGGGGTGACCCTGCGCGGGGCGTTCTTCGGCGAGTCGATGTTCCACCGGGCCACGGACGCCTCCAAGGTCGCGCTGGCGGCGCTGGTGGATCGGCTGCGAGCGCGGGGCTACTGCCTGCTGGACATTCAGTGGGTCACCCCGCATCTGGAGAGCCTCGGCGCGGTGGCGGTGCACAGGACGCACTATCGCGCCCTGCTCGCCGCCGCCATGCGGGAGGATTGCCGCTTCGTCTGACGGTTCGCGGCCACGATCGACCTGGAGGTGAATGGTGTCACAGCATGCGATGCGAACAGCGGCAGTGCTGGCCGTCCTGTCCGGCCTGATGATCGGTTGCGGCGTACCGCCCGGCGACTCCCGGCCCGGTTTCGACGTCGCGGAGAAATCGGTCCGCGAGCTGGGGGCGGCGATGGCCGACGGCGCGGTCACCGCGGTCGATCTGGTCGCGGCCTACCTTGAGCGCATTGAGGCCTTCGACCAGCGCGGTCCGGCGCTCAACGCGATGATCGCCATCAATCCGCGCGCCGCCGAGGTGGCCGCCGAGCGCGATGCCGAGCGCGCGGCCGGCAACGTGCGCGGGCCGCTGCACGGCATCCCCGTGGTCGTCAAGGACAACTACGACACCGCCGACATGCCGACCACCGCCGGCACGCTCGGGCTGGCCACCTCGCTGCCGCCCGACGACGCCACGCAGGTGCGGCGCCTGCGCGAGGCCGGCGCGATCATTCTGGGCAAGACCAACATGCACGAGCTGGCCCGCGGCATCACGACCGTGGCGTCGTTCGGGGGGCAGACGCGCAACCCCTACGATCCGGCCCGCAATCCGGGCGGGTCGAGCGGCGGCACCGGCGCGGCGGTGGGTGCCGGCTTCGGAGCCTTCGGCATGGGCAGCGACACCTGCGGCTCCATCCGCATCCCCTCGGCGCACCATGCGCTGGTCGGCCTGCGCGGGACGCGCGGCCTGGCCAGCGGCGACGGCATCGTGCCGCTGTCGCTGACCCAGGATATCGGCGGACCGCTCGCGCGGACCGTCCGGGATCTCGCCTACGCCCTCGACGCGACGGTCGGGTTCGACCCGGCCGACGAGACGACGCGCCTGAGCGAGGGCAACGTGCCCGAGACCTACCTCACGGCCCTGAACCGGGAAGGGCTCGCCGGGGCGCGGCTCGGCATCGTCCCCGCCATGTTCGACGAGGGCGACGCCGGCCGGCCGGTGCGCGAGGTCATCGAGCGTGCCGCGGAGGACATGGAGCGGCTGGGCGCGACGGTCGTCGAGATCGAGGAGTTCGATCCGGCCGAGATCACCCGCGATGCGTCGGTCATCGGTCCCGAGTTCCCGTTCCACCTCGACGCCTATCTCGAGGCGACGCCCGGCGCGTACGTGCGCTCGCTGGCGGACTTCGTCTCGGCCGGGCTCTACCACGGGATACTGGAAGGCGGGCTGGCCCGCTCCCTGGAGGTCGAGACGCTCGACACCGAGGACTACCGGGCGAGCCTCGCCCGGCGCGACGAGGTCCGGGCCGCCGTCACCGCCCTGCTCGACGAGCGTGATCTCGACGCGCTCGTCTACCCGACCATCCGGCGCACCGCGCGTCCCGTCGGCCAGCCGCAGCCCGGCAGCAACTGCGCGCTGAGCGCCACCTCGGGCCTGCCGGCGATCACCGTGCCGGCCGGTTTCGCCGACGACGACATGCCGGTGGGGGTGGAGCTGCTCGGCCGGGCGTGGGCCGAGCCGCGCCTGCTCGAGCTGGCCTACGCCTACGAGCAGGGCACCCGCCACCGCCGCGCGCCCGACTTCACCCCCAGCCTCGTCACACCGCCCGCCCCCGTGCCGCTGGTCGCCCGTGTGCAGGCGGATCCGGGGCTGCGGGTCGACGCCGCCTTCGTGCTGAGCCCTTCCACGCGCACCGTGCGCTACCGGATCCGGGGGCTCGACCCCATCGCCGAGCAGGTGCTCCTGGTGGCTCTCCACCGGCGCGGTCCGGACGCGGAGAACGGGCCGGTGCTGCGCTACCTGTCGCGGCGGGCGCCGACCCCGGCCGGCAGCGTCGATTTGACGGGGCCCGAGATGCACGCGCTGCGGACCGGAAGGCTCTACCTCGCCGTGCACACGACGGAGAACCTCGCCGGCGCGGTGCGCATCGACATGGCGTTGCCGGAGGCGACGGGGCCGGCGTCGTGATCCGCAGCGTTGCGTCGGACCGGTCGTCCTGACGATGGCGGAGGCCGGCCGTGACAGTTGGCGCCTGACGCCGGCATGGCCGCCGGGCGTCGGATGCTGACCGATTACTCGTGGAGCATCACAGGTACAGCCCGGCACCCGGTCCCACCGGCAGCCCCAGCAGCATCCAGACGACCAGCATCACCGACCAGCAGGCGAGGAAGACCACGGTGTACGGCAGCATCGTCGCGACGACCGTGCCGATGCCGGAGGTCTTGTCGTAGCGCTCGAAGAAGGCGACGATCAAGGCGAAGTAGGACATCATCGGGGCGATGACATTCGACGTCGAGTCGCCGATGCGGTAGGCGGCCTGCGTCAGCTCCGGCGAATAGCCGAGCAGCATGAACATCGGCACGAAGACCGGCGCCATCACCGCCCACTTGGCCGAGGCGCTGCCCATCAGCAGGTTGATGACCGACGACAACAGCACGAAGGCCAGCATCAGCGGGACGCCGCCCAGGCCGGACGCCCGCAGCGTCTCGGCCCCCTTCACCGCCATGATCAGCCCGAGGTTGGTCCAGTTGAAGTAGGCGACGAACTGCGCCGCGAAGAAGACCAGCACCAGGTAGGTGCCGAGCGTGCCGATGGTCTTCCCCATGCCGTTCATCACGTCGGTGTCGCTCCGGAACCGGCCCGCCCCGACGCCGTAGGCGATGCCCACCCAGGTGCCGCCGAGGAAGATGAACGCGACGATGCCCGAAAGGAACGGCGAGCGCAGCAGGCTGCCCGTCTCCGGGTTGCGCAGGAAGCCGTCGGCGGGAACCGTGCCCCACAGCACGAGGGCGCCGAACAGGGCCATCGCGGCGGCCGCGAAACGCAGGCCGCGCCGCTCCTCGGCGGAGAGCGTGTCGACTTCGGTCGAGCGTTCCTCGCCCTTGTACTCCCCCAGCCGCGGGATGACGATGCGCTCGGTCACCCAGGTGCCGGCGCCGGCGACGACGAACGTCGACACCACCATGAAGAAGTAGTTGGCGGCGGCGTTGACCACGTAGCCCGGCTGGACGATCTGCGCCGCCTCCTCGGACAGGCCGGCCAGCAGCGGGTCGATGGTGCCGAGCAGCAGGTTGGCGCTGTAGCCGCCGGAGACCCCGGCGAACGCCGCCGCCAGCCCCGCGATGGGGTGGCGCCCGGCGCCCAGGAAGATGATCCCGCCGAGCGGCACCAGCAACACGTAGCCGATCTCGCTGGCGGTGTTCGAGAGCACGCCCGAGAGGACGATCACGAAGGTCAGCAGCCGCTTGGGCGCGGACAGCACCAGCAGGCGCAGCGCGGCGGCGATCAGGCCGCTCGCCTCCATCACGCCGATGCCGAGCATCGAGACGAGCACGGTGCCGAGCGGGGCGAAGCTGGTGAAGTTGGTGACCATCTCCACCAGAATGCGGTGCAGGCCGGCCACGGTGAGCAGGCTCTCGGGGCGGATCGTCTCGCCGGTGCCGGGGTGGATCGCCTCCAGGCCGGTGCGCGCGGCGATCCCCGACACCACGATGACGGCGCCGGCCAGGATGGCGAACAGCGTCGCCGGGTGCGGCAGCGCGTTGCCCCCGCGCTCGACCGCGGCGAGGAACACGGTGGTCCAGTCGTTCAGGAACGTGAGGCGGAAGCGCTTGGGCATGACGCGTTCCTATCCTACCTGTCTGCGCGTCCCGGCGTCTCGGGGCGCGGCGTCTCCCACAGCAGACGGACGGGAACCGCATACAGTCCGTCGCCGAAACGCACGCTGACCTCGCCATCGTAGAGCACCGCGCCGCCGGCGAAGCGGCTGCCGCCGGCGCGGCGGAGCTTGCGCAGACCGCGGAAGTCCGCGGCGGTCACCGTCGCCGACGCCTTCACCTCGACGCCGGCCACCGCTCGCGCACCGCGCTCGACGACGATGTCCACCTCGGCGGCTTCCTTGTCGCGGTAATGGAAGAACGCGAGCGGCCCGTCGCGCCAGCTCGCCTGTCGCCGCAGTTCCCCGAGCACGAACGTTTCGAGCAGGTGACCGAGAAGCTGGCGGTCCGCGTACAGGTCGGCGGCGTCGACGCCGAGCAGGGCGCAGGCGGTCCCGGTGTCGCCGACGTGCAGCTTCGGCGTCTTGACGAGGCGGCTCAGGCGGTTGCTGTGCCACGGCGGCAGGCGGTCCACGAGAAACACCCGTTCGAGCAGCGCCACGTAGTCGCGGATCGTCGGTCGGCTGAGCTGGAACGGCGCCGCCAGGTCGGTCAGGTTGATCAGCCGTGCGGTCTGCGCCGCGACCAGCTCCATCAGCCGGGGAAGTGCGTCCAGAGCGCTGATGCGGGCCAGATCCCGCACGTCGCGCTGGACCTGGGTCTCGACGTGGTCGCGGTACCAGGCCGTGCGCCGCCGCCCGGCCGGTCGCGCCAGCGCCGCCGGGTAGCCGCCGCCGACGATCCGCTCGGCGAGCCGCGGGCCCAGCCGATCGACCCGGCGGGTTTCGAACCCGCCCGAGAACAGGGCATCGAGGAAACCGGGGACGCGCCGTTCCAGCTCGCACTGCGCGAGCGGATGCAGCCGCAGAATCTCCATGCGCCCCGCCAGCGAGTCCGAGAGGTGGGGCACGAGCAGGACGTGCGTGGACCCGGTCAGCAGGAACCGGCCCGGGACTCGGCGGCGGTCGATGGCCAGCTTCAGCGCGGCGAAGATCGCCGGCGCCCGCTGCGCCTCGTCGAGGATCACGCGCTCGGGGAGGTCGGCGACGAAACCGGCCGGGTCGGCCGCGGCGGCCGCCCGCACGGCGTCGTCGTCGAAGCTGAAGTAGGCGTACCCCAGCGGGCCGCCGACCGTGCGAGCCAGCGTGGTCTTTCCGCACTGCCGCGGCCCGTGGATCAGTACCGCCGGGGTATCCTCCAGCGCTTCCTGCAACAGCCGCGCGGCGTGACGCGGATGCAGCGCCGTTTCGGGCATCGGCTGATCGTAATGCCAGAGGTCGTCTGATCGGAAGTTTGTTGTCCGTCTGATCGGAATCTTGAGTCTCGTCTGATCGGAAGTTCGTTGTCCGTCCGATCGAGAATCTGCGGAACAGCGCCTTCGGAACGGATGCGACTCCCGTCGGATGGAGCCTCTGAAGGCCACGAGCGGCCCGCGGCGGGTGCTGTGAAGTGGAGCAGTCTACCCGTGCTCAGGGGGTGTGGGGAGGCAGGGAAGCGCGGTGCGTGCCAACCGCGGAAGAGCCCGCGATGCAGGCGGCAACGGGAGCGCCCGCGCCAGCCCGCCCAGCCCGAGCTGCGCAGGCAGCAGCGGGAGCGCCCGCGCCGCCCGCGCCCCGGCGCGTGCTATCCTGACGCCTCCGCCGGCTCGATACGGGCGCGTCGGCCGGGCCTGCAAAATGGGTGATTCCCCCGTCGGAACCGACGGTCGACGGCGCCAGCGTGCGTTGGCCGCGGCGGTCGGCGTCGATGCCGCCCGCCGGCACATCTTCCTCTGCTGCGACCAGGGCAAGCCGAAGTGCTGCGACCCGGCGCGGGGCTTGGCGGCCTGGGCGTTCCTGAAGCGCCGCCTGAAGGCACTCGGTCTCTCGGAGCAGGGCGGCGTCCTGCGGACCAAGGCCAACTGCCTGCGCATCTGCGAGGACGGACCGGTCGCCGTGGTCTATCCGGAGGGCGTCTGGTACCGGCGCTGCGATCCCGACGTGCTCGAACGGATCATCCGGGAGCATCTGGTCGCCGGGCGGCCGGTAGCGGAGCACGTCATCACGGAGAACCCCCTCGCCCGATCCGGCTGACGGTCGCGGCGGTCCGCGTTGCACGCATCACGAATCGCGCGATGCCGCTTTCTCGACCGTCCCGGCCGTGACCACGGGCGCCGCGGCGGCGGATACGGCGTCCCACAACGCTTCGCCCCAGACCTGGACGAAGTAGGGGTAGTGCTGGCTCTCGTCGATCACCGTCGCCAGGTCCGCCGGCTCGACGGCGATGCCGCCGGCCCCGAGCGGCTCGACCAGCGCCGCCGCGGCCGCCTCGCGGCCCAGCAGCCGGATCCGCAGCCGCGTGGAACGGCCCACGAAGCTGGCGTGATGGTGTTCTCGAACCAGCGCAGCAGTACCGTCTTGCCGTTGTCGCGCGGGCCGGTCAGAACCACATCCGCCGGCACGCACTCGCCGGCGGCCACGATGGCGTGCTGTCGTTCGAGCAGCGCCTGCTCACGCTCGCGCCCGGCCAGTACAGGGGGGCACGGCGCCGCGGCCGGGCGTGAACCGCGGCCAGGTCGTCTTCGATCCGTTCAGGCCCATCGGAGTCTCACCATCGTAGCGGAACCGCGTTGCTCCCGCTGCTCCGGCGTAAACGCCGGCGCCCGAATCGCCGTCGTGAACGGCTGGGAGCTTGCGCCGCAGCACTTCGCTTCGCTGCGTTCTGCGGCGCAAGCTCATATGGAGTTGGGGGGGATGGGCCGAAACGCCGATCCCGCGAGGCGTTCGGGGCGCTAGAATCGACGCTTCCTCCGGGAGCAAGCCACACGATGAGCAAGATGACTCGATGCATCGGTCGCTCTGTCACCCTCGCGCTTCTGGCCGCCTGGCTGCCGTCGGGGGCGGCGGCGCAGTCGGAGGCGGGCGGCGGCGAGGCCGCCGACGGCCAGGGCGCCTCGGCCGGGTTCGCAATCCGTGACACGACCGCCGCCGGATTCCCGATCGCCCTTGCGCTGCGCGTCGCGGAAGCGCCGACGGTGGATGGCGAGGTGCTGACCGACGCAGCCTACGCCGACGCGCGGACGGCGACCGGCTTCGTGCAGAGCCGGCCGTTCGAGGGGCGACCGGCCTCGGAGCGGACCGAGGTGCGCATCGTCTACACCGAGGACACGCTGTACTTCGGCATCGTCTGCTACACGGACGATCCGGCGACGATCATCGTCGCCGACAGCCGGCGAGACTCGGACCTGACCGAGACCGACAGTTTCCGGATCATCCTCGATACATACCACGACGGACTTAACGGCTTCGTGTTCGGGACCAACCCGGCCGGCGTCGAGTACGACGGGCAGGTGACGAACGAGGGGCAGGGCAGCGGCCGCTTCGGCGGCGGTGGTTCCGGCCGCCCCAGCAACAGCCGGCAGCAGCGCGGTTCAGGGGGTGGGCTGAACGTGAACTGGGACGGCGCATGGCAGGTCGTCGCCGGCGTCACCGACGTCGGCTGGACGGCGGAGATCGCCATCCCCTTCCGCACCCTGCGCTATCCGGCCACCGAGGTCCAGACCTGGGGGATGAACTTCCAGCGCAACATCCGCATCAACAACGAGCAGGCCTACTGGTCGCCGCTGCCGCGGCAGTTCTCGCTCAACCGTCTGTCGCTGGCCGGCGAGCTGCAGGGACTCCGCGTCCCGGCCCAGCGCAACCTGCAACTGATGCCGTACGCGCTCGGCGACCTTGCCTACCGAAGTGCCGAGGCGCGGACCGTGCGCAACGGCGACTGGGGCGCCGACCTGAAGTACAGCATCACGCCGAGCCTGACCCTCGACGCGACGTACCAGACCGACTTCGCGCAGGTCGAGGTGGACGACGAGCAGATCAACCTGGACCGGTTCACCCTGTTCTTTCCGGAGAAGCGGCCCTTCTTTCTGGAGAACGCCGGGCTCTTCTCCGTGGGGCAGTCCGGGGCCGTCGACGTGTTCTTCAGCCGGCGGATCGGGCTCGGCGAGCGGGGCGAGCAGATTCCGATAGTCGGCGGCGGCCGACTGTCGGGCAGGATGGGCAGCAATACGAACGTCGGGTTCCTGAACATGCAGACCGCGGCGGTCGATGCAACGGGGACGGCGCAGCAGAACTTCACGGTGGGACGCATCCGGCAGGATCTGGCGAACCGCTCCAACGTCGGCGCGATGTTCGTCAACCGGCAGGGGGGAGGGGCCCTGGCCGGCCCGGACGACTTCAACCGGTCCTTCGCGGTGGACGGCCGCTGGGGGATCGGGCAGGGCGGCACGGTCAGCGGCTTCGCGGCGAACACCCGGACGCCGCCGCTGCGGCTGGCGGCGCTGCGCGAGCGCCTGGGGCTGACCGAGGCCGAGGACGGCGCGCACGCCTACGGCCTCAGCGCGCAGCACCAGTCGGAGGCGTTGCGGCTCAGCCTCGGCTACACCGAGGTGGCGCCGAACTTCAACCCCGAGGTCGGGTTCCTTGCCCGCCGCAGCTACCGGCGGATGAACGGCAGCGTATTCTCCACCCTGCGTCCCGACGATCTTTGGGGCGTCCACGAGTTCCGGCCGCACATCTCCCACTACACGATCTTCGATTTCGGTACGGGCTGGCAGGAGACGCAGTTCACGCACATCGACAACCACATCGAGTGGCGCAACGGCTACGAGATCCACACCGGCGTGAACGTCACGCGCGAGGGGGTCTTCGAGCCGTTCGAGATCTTCCCGGGCGTCTGGGTGCCCGTCGGACGCTACGACCACAGCGAGGCCCAGATAGCCGGCAACACGAACCTGGGCGCGCCGGTGAGCGGGAACTTCAACGCCATCATCGGGGGGCTGTTCGGCGGCCACCGCGTGACCGTCACGCCGTCGATCGCTGCGCGCGCCGGCGAGACGTTCAACGCGCTGCTCGAATGGAGCTACAACGATCTCGATCTGCCGGGCGGCCACTTCACGACCAACCTGATCCGTCTGCGGACGTCCTACTCGTTCACGACCCGCATGTTCTTCCAGGCCCTGGTGCAGTACAACGACCGCGCCGACCTGTGGTCGTCGAACCTGCGCTTCGGCCTGCTGTCGGACGCCAACACGGGCCTGTTCATCGTCTACAACGACATCCAGCCGCTGGGGCTCGAACGGCGCGACTTCATCGTGAACTCCGGCCGCTCGCTGACGATCAAGTACAGCTACCTGTTCGATATCCTCCGCTGACCCGCATCGTCGTCGCCGCCGGCGTTGGGTTCGATCGGACCGGTGCACGGTTCGGGCGTTCAAGTCGCCGGATGCGGCGTCGGGCAGCGAGTTGGCGGGTTGGCGGGCTTGACACCTGACACCTTGACACCCGCCCGGCGGGGCGCTACAAACCATCCGTGCATCTTGATGGTGTGTTTCCGCCCATTCCCACCCCGTTCCGGGACGGCCGGGTCGACGTTGCCGCGATGGCGTCCAACGTCCAGCGTTGGATGGCGACCGGCATCCGCGGGGTCGTGGTGCTTGGCTCGAACGGCGAGGCGCCGCTGATCGACGAGGCGGAGTCGGACGCCGCCATCGCGGCCGCGCGCGAGCGGGTTCCCGCGGATCGCCTGTGTCTCGCCGGCACGGGCCGCGAGTCGACGACCGCCGCCATCAGCGCCTCGAAGCGGGCGGCCGACCTGGGCGCCGACGCGGTGCTCGTCCGGACTCCGTCCTACTTCAAGCCGCTGCTCACCTCGCACGCGTTCGTGGCGCACTACACGGCGGTCGCCGACGCGTCACCGGTCCCGGTGGTGCTCTACAACTACACGGCGCTCACCGGCGTCACGCTCGGCGTGGACGCGGTTGCCCGGCTGGCGGAGCACCCCAACATCGTCGGACTGAAGGAGTCGGGCAGCGACCTCAAGTTCCTCGCAGCGCTGATCGACAGCACGCCCGACGACTTCGCGGTCATGGCCGGGTCCGCCCCCGTCTTCTATGCCAGCCTGCTGGTGGGCGCTGCCGGCGGCATCCTGGCCCTGGCCTCGGTCGTGCCTGACCTGTGCGTCGATCTGTTCGACCTGGTCCGTGCCGGCCGCCTCGACGAGGCCCGCGATCTGCAGCGGCGGGTGACGCCGCTCGCAGGTCTGGTGACGTCGATGCACGGTGTGCCCGGTCTCAAGGCGGCCGTCTCGTTGCTGGGATTCACCGGCGGCGACCCCTGTCCTCCGCTCCGCCCCGTGGGCGCCGCAGCAGTCGAAGAGATACGCCGGGAACTGTACCGCCTGCACGTGCCGGTGGCCTGATGCGCCGGCACCGCCATCATCATCATCAGGTCCGTGCCACGGCGTGGTACGCTGGTCCGGCGGACGGTGCGCGGCGCCGGACGCACCCGAGCCGCTCCCGGCGTCAGCGCCTCGCGGAAGTGGACAGCATGCCCCAGTTGCAGCGCAGTGTCTCCGGAATCCCCGGTCGCGGCTCGTTCGGAGACCGCCGACGGTTCCGCACCGTCCGGTTGCTGGGCGCGGTCCTGCTTGCGGCGGCGGCCGCGGCCTGCGCCAGGAATCCGGTCAGCGGAAGTCGCGAGCTGGTCTTCATGAGCGAGTCGCAGGAGGCGGAGCTCGGCCAGCAGGCCGACGCGCAGATCCGGAGCGAAATGGGCGTCTACGACGATGCCGCGCTGCAGGAATACATCACGTCGATCGGCAACGAGCTGGCCGCCGTGTCGCACCGTCCGGACCTGCCGTGGCAGTTCACGGTGATCGATTCGCCGGTGGTGAACGCGTTCGCCGCGCCGGGGGGATACATCTACCTGACGCGCGGCCTGCTGGCGTACCTGAACGACGAGGCGGAGCTGGCCGGCGTGCTCGGCCATGAGATCGGCCACGTGACGGCCCGCCACTCCGTGCAGGCGTACAGCCGCGCCGCCGGCGCCCAGATGGGGCTGCTGCTCGGCCAGATCTTCATGCCGGCGATGCGTCCCCGCTACGGGGCTCCCGGTATGGGCGACGCGGCCGGACAGGGCCTGGGACTTCTTTTCCTGAAGTTCGGGCGCGACGACGAACGGCAGGCGGATCGCCTGGGGGCCGAGTACTCCGTCGCTTCCGGGTGGGATCCGCATGGCGTCGGCGACATGCTGACGACGTTGGGACGTATCGCGGACACGACCGACCGACGCGGGACGCCGAACTGGCTCGCGACCCATCCGGATCCGGACGACCGGGTGGCCAACGTCGCCGGTACCGTGGAGGCGCTGCTCGCCGAGACTCCCGACCGTGCCGGGCTGCGAGTCGACCGCGGCGGGTACCTCGCCCGTATCGAAGGCATCGTCTACGGCGACAACCCCGAGCAGGGGGTCGTCCGCGGCCGGCAGTTCCTGCACCCGGCGCTGCGCTTCGCCCTCGAGTTTCCCACGGGCTGGGAGGTGCACAACGGAACCGACCTGGTGGTGGCGCGTGAGCCCGGACAGGATCGCTACATGCTGCTGCAGCTTGTGCAGGAGACCGGGTACGACCTGCAGCGGCTTGCCGAGCGTGAGATGGCGGGCGCCGGATTCGTGGAAGTGCAGGGGTCCGCGAGCGAGATCAACGGCCTTGATGCCTACGTCGGCACGTATACGCAGGACGTCAGGGCGGTGGGCTCGATGATCGCGCGAGTCGCCTTCATTCGATCGGGTTCCTCGGTCTATCTGTTCGGCGCTTTCGCCGACGCGGACGGGTACCGGCTCATCGAGCGCGACGTCCACGACAGTATTCGTTCCTTCCGGCAGTTGAGCCGCGTCGATGCGGACCGGATCCGGCCCAACCGGGTTGCGGTCTACCGCGTCGAGAGCGGGGACACCTGGCAGCGCATCGCCCAGCGGGTCGGTGCCGAGATCGTGCCGGCCGCCACGCTTGCCGTCATGAACGGCTTTCCGGTGAACGAGCAGCCGCTGCCCGGCGACATCATCAAGGTCGTGCAGCCCGGATAGGGCTCGCACTCCCGCGGCGGCCTCCGGCGGCGTTGTCGCGGCGTGGACCGTCGATATAACTCTCATGTGCGCAATGCGTTACACCGGCGTTGCGGTTGACAGGACGCTTGGGCGTCGGCGAGAATGACGCACAATTCGGGGGAGCCGTGGAGCAAACCCTGCTGCTGAACGCGACGTACGAGCCACTCAAGGTGGTCGACTGGCGTAAAGCGATGACCCTGCTGTGTCAGGGCAAGGTGGAGGTCGTCTCGGAGTACGACCGCGAGATCCGCTCGGTGTCGGTCACGTTCAGGCTGCCCTCCGTGATCCGTCTGCTGCGCTACATCACGATTGCCCGACGGATGGACGACGTGCCGTTCTCGCGCGCCAACATCTATGCGCGGGACGGGCATCGATGCCAGTACTGCGGGTACCTGTTTCCGGTCGGGGAGCTGACTTTCGATCACGTGGTGCCGGTTTCGCAGGGAGGACGCAAGGACTGGGAGAACATCGTCACCGCCTGCATTTCATGCAACCGGAGGAAGGGCGGCCGGACGCCGGCGCAGGCCGGGATGCAGGTCATCCGCCAGCCTTGTCGTCCGAGCCGATCCCCCATCGTGCGGATCACGTTCGGCCTGCGCGACGCGCCAGCGAGCTGGCGCGACTACCTGTACTGGAACGTCGAGCTCGACCGGACATGATGCAGGACATACCCTCGGGATCCGTCCACCTCCGTCGCAAGTACTGAACGGTTTGTCCGATCCGCGCATCACTACCATCCAGCCGTCGTGGGCGGTCGAGGGCGGGCGGGTGACCCTCGAGGGCCACGACCTCATGGATGGCGACGGCGAAGGGCTGCCACCCGACGTGCGCATCGGGCCGCTGACTGCACGGGTCGTCGCCGCTTCGCCGCAGTCCGTGTCGGTCACCGTGCCGGCGGGACTCGATGGCGGGCGGACCGCGGTGCAGCTCGGCGGCGCCGCCGGTGCGACCGCGGTCCTGGACGTCGGACGGCCGATCGCGGCCGGCGTGCATCAGGTGGACAATCCCGTCATCGACGCTGACGGCGCTCTGTTCGTCACCTACAGCGGGCCTCGGGGCGAACGCTCGCCGGTATCGATTTTCAGGATTCGTGCCGACGGCTATCGGGAGCCGTTCGTGACCGGCATCGTCAACGCAACGTCGACAGCCCTGTCGCCGGACGGGCGCTTGCATGTATCGAGCCGCTTCGACGGCGCCGTCTATCGCATTGCCGACGACGGGTCCTACGACGTGTTCGTGAACGAACTCGGCGTGGCCTGCGGCATTGCCTTCAGCCCGGACGGCACGCTCTACGTCGGTGACCGCTCGGGGACCATCTTCCGGGTCGCGACTTCGGGTCGGGCGACCCCGTTCGCCACGCTGCCGCCCAGCGTTGCCGCCTTTCACCTCGCCTGGGGACCGGACGACGGGCTGTACGTGTCCGCTCCGACGCTGGCAAGCTGTGACCGCATCTACCGCATCGATCGCACCAGCGCGGTGACGACGATCTCGTCGAACTTCGGTCGACCGCAGGGACTCGCGTTCGACGCGCAGGGCGTGCTTCACGTCGTCGAAGCACTCGCGGGCGCGAGCGGCCTCTACAGGGTCGACACCGATGGCCGGCGCACCCTGGTTCTGGCCGCGGCGAACCTCGTCGGCGTCGCGTTCGATCCAGCGGGGGGCGTCGTGGCGACGTCGGGCGACACGGCGTACCGGCTTGACCCCGGCGCCGTGGCGATCGGACGGGCGCGACTTCCGTGACGTGCTAGCATGATTGGTTGGGTTCCCGTCAAGGGGGGCTGACGGTGCCATGCTGCACGACTGGATCGACATCCGCGGAGCTCGCGTTCACAATCTGAAGAACGTCGACGTCCGCATTCCGCGCAATCGGCTGGTGGTGGTGACCGGCCTTTCGGGGTCCGGCAAGTCGTCGCTGGCGTTCGACACCCTCTATGCGGAAGGGCAGCGGCGCTACGTCGAGTCGCTGTCCGCCTATGCGCGCCAGTTCCTCGAGCAGGTCGAAAAGCCGGATGTCGATCAGATCGACGGCCTTTCCCCGGCCATCTCCATCGAACAGCGCACGACCGGCTCGAATCCGCGTTCGACAGTGGGGACCGTCACCGAGATCTATGACTATCTCCGGCTGCTGTTCGCCAACATCGGCGTGCCGCACTGTCCCACGTGCGACCGCGAAATCACGTCGCAGTCGGTAGAGCGCATCGTCGAGACGATCATGACGGAACCCGCGGTCGAGCGGGTGAGCGTCCTTGCACCCATCGTGCGAGGCCGCAAGGGCGAGTTCAGGAAGGAACTGGCCGCTGTCCGGGCGCGCGGACTGACTCGGGTGAGGATCGACGGTGAGGTGGTCGCCCTCGAGGATGAGCCACGGCTGGACCGGCGGCGGAACCACTGGATCGATGTGGTGGTGGATCGACTCGTCGTGCGCCGCGGCGCCGAGCGGCGTCTCACCGAGTCCGTCGAGTTCGCTCTTGCCCTGGCGGACGACGTCGTCATCGTCAACCCGCTGGGGGGCGGCGATCGGCTGTTCTCGCGGCGCATGGCCTGCGTCGACTGCGGGATTAACGTGCCCGAGATGACGCCGCGTGCCTTTTCCTTCAACTCGCCGCATGGCGCATGCCCGGCCTGCCACGGGCTCGGCGCCGTGGAGGACTTCGATCCCGCGCGGATCGTGCCCGACGATTCGCTCAGCCTGGCCGGGGGAGCCATCCAGGTCTGGGTCGGCGGTGACCGCCAGCTCGTGAAACGGGCGCTGTCCCGGCTGTCGACCTGCTTCGGCATCGATCTCGACGCGCCGTTCCGCAAGCTGCCGCGACGGCACCGCGAACTGCTGCTGTTCGGTCCGAACGGCGGCCACGGCACGCGCGGTGGAGCAGCCGCCGGCCCGGGCCGGCGTACGAAACCCGGTCGGGCCGACCCTTTCGGCAGGAACTTCGAGGGTGTCATTCCCAACCTCCGGCGCCGCTACGACGAGGGGGCCTGGGCGCAGCAGGAAGTGCTCGAAAACTACCGGACGTTGCGACCGTGCGCGGCATGCGCCGGTCGGCGGCTGCGTCCGGAGAGCTGCGCGGTGCGGGTCAAGGGACGCACGATCGCAGACTATGTGAACGTCTCGGTGGCGGAGGCTCTGGCGACTGTCGAAGGGCTCGACCTCAGTGACCGCGAGTTGCGGGTGGCCGAACGCGTCGTGCGCGAGATCCGGGATCGGATGCGATTCCTGTGCGACGTGGGCGTCGGCTACCTGTCGTTGGCGCGGGGCGCGACGACCCTGTCGGGGGGGGAGGCGCAGCGTATCCGGCTGGCCACGCAGGTGGGGGCCAGTCTGACCGGGGTGCTCTACGTGCTCGACGAGCCTTCCATCGGGTTGCACCAGCGCGACAACCAGTTGCTGCTGACGACGTTGCAGCGGCTGCGCGACCTGGGCAACACGGTGGTGGTGGTCGAACACGACGAGGAGACCATTCGAGCCGCGGACTACGTGGTCGACCTGGGACCTGGAGCAGGGGAGCACGGCGGGCGGGTCGTATTCCAGGGGCCTTCGACGGCGCTGGAGACGACTGCGGGCGAGTCCCTCACCGGGCTGTATCTGACGGGCGACCGCACGATTCCGGTGCCGGTGCTCCGGCGCCCGGCGCGCAACGGGGAACTGGTGATTCGCGGCGCCCGGGCGAACAACCTGAAGAACATCGACGCCACCGTGCCGCTGGGGTTGCTGACCGCCGTTACCGGGGTCAGCGGGTCCGGCAAGTCGACCCTGGTGAACGACATCCTCTACCGCGCGCTGGCGCGGGCGCTGTACCGGGCGAGCGACGATCCGGGTCCGCACGCGGCGATTGAGGGAATCGAGCTGATCGACAAGGTGATCCAGATTGACCAGTCGCCGATCGGGCGCACGCCGCGATCCAATCCGGCGACCTACACCGGGCTCTTCACGTTCATCCGTGAGCTCTACGCGATGCTGCCCGAGTCGCGGGCTCGCGGCTATCGACCGGGTCGATTCTCCTTCAACGTCAAGGGCGGGCGGTGCGAAGCGTGCCAGGGAGACGGGCTCATCGCGATCGAGATGCACTTCCTGCCTGACGTCTACGTGACGTGCGAGCAGTGCAGGGGGCGTCGCTACAATCGCGAGACGCTCGACGTGGCTTTTCGCGGCGTCTCGATCTCCGACATGTTGGCGTTGACGGTGGATCAGGCGCTCGTCCTGCTGGAAAACGTGCCGTCGGTCGCCACGAAGCTGCGCACGCTGCAGGACGTTGGCCTCGGCTACGTGAAGCTGGGGCAGTCGGCGACGACGCTCAGTGGCGGGGAGGCGCAGCGGGTCAAGCTGGCCAAGGAGCTGTCGCGCCGAAGCACCGGCCGAACGCTCTACATCCTGGACGAGCCGACGACGGGACTGCACCTGGAAGACACGCGCCGCCTGCTGGACGTGCTCAACCTCCTCGTCGGCCAGGGCAACACGGTGGTCGTCATCGAGCATCATCTCGACGTCATCAAGACCGCGGACCACATCCTGGATCTCGGTCCGGGCGGCGGCGATGCCGGAGGCCGGATCGTCGTTCAGGGAACACCCGAGGATGTCGCGGCTCATGCCGGATCCGAGACCGGCGTGTTCCTGCGCCGGCTGCTCGTCCGTTGAGTCGTGCGCCGTCGAGACGGAACGGTCGCCCGCCGGTCAGACGGCGCGGAGCCTGCCCGGCAACCCTGGAACGGAGCCTTGTACAGGGTCGGCGACACGCAGTTGGTCCCGGAAGGCGAATTCCGGTAGAGTTGTCGCCCAGCAGGCGGCGTGGCGGGAAAGGCGCTGGCCGCTGGCGGCTGGATATGGTATAAGAGGTGCCAATGTGGGACGACCGATGATCGTCGGTCGGCTGGGCACAGCTTGGATCACCGGCTGCGAGAGGCTGGCGAAGTGATGTCAAGGAGATTCGACGTGCCCTGCCGAACCGAGGTATTGCCGGAAGCTCACAGTCGCTCGGAATGACGACCCAGCGGACACTCAGGCGGTCGGTTTCGTGCTCCGGCATCGGGCTCCACTCGGGGCGGAAGGTGACCCTTCGACTTAAACCCGCCCCCGCCGATCACGGCATCCGTTTCAAGCGTCTCGACCTCGACGGTCTCGAAGTGCGTGCGGTGGCGGACCGGATAGCTGCCATCAGCTATGCCACCGGGCTTGCCGAGGACGCGGCGTCGGTCGGCACGGTCGAACACCTGCTGGCGGCGCTGGTCGGCCTCGGCATCGACAACGTCAGCGTCGAGTTGAACCAGGCTGAAGTGCCGATCATGGACGGCAGCGCCGCCTCCTTCGTCTACCTGGTGCACGAGGCCGGCGTCAGGACGCTCAACGTTCGCCGGCGTTTTCTGAAGATCGTGCGGCCGATCGCGCTCTCCAATGGCAACAAGCGGATTGCCATCTACGCCTCGGACCACTTCAAGGTTACCTACAGCATCAGCTTCGACCATCCGCTGCTGCGGCACCAGTCGCGGACCCAGCATGTCACCGAGGAGACCTTCCAGGAGGAGATCGCGCCGGCGCGCACCTTCGGTTTCCTCAAGGAGGTCGAGCAGCTTCGCAAGAAGGGGCTCGCTCTCGGCGGCTCGCTCGACAACGCCATCGTCCTCGGCGAGACCGGCTTTCTCAACAACATGCTGCGATTCGAGGATGAATTCGTCCGTCACAAGATCCTCGACGTGATCGGCGACCTGGCGCTCGTCGGGTACCCGATCATCGGGCATGTGGTGGCCCATCGAGGCGGGCATGCCCTCCATGCCGGGTTCGCTCGCAAGATTATCGAGGAGTCCGATGCGTGGCGCCTCGTCGAATCTCCGTCCGGGCGACCCGAAGAAGAAGCTGTTCCCGCCGTCAGTCCTGGCGCCGTCCCGGCGCGCTAGCGCTAGCGCCGCCGAACCCGTCGCAAGGCTTCGTGTTCGGCCCCACGGCGTCGCCCGCCGTGCCGGAATCCGCGGTGCATGTGGGTGGGCTCGTCACGGCTGCCGCAACCACGACCGGTGCGCTACGCCCGCGACAGGTCCTGTTTCGCGATCGGCAGATCCCGCACACGGATGCCGGTCGCGGCGAAGATGGCGTTGGTGACCGCGGGCGCCACCGGCGGCACGCCGGGTTCGCCGAGGCCGCCGAGGCGTGCGCCGGAATGGAGGAACGCCACCTCGACGTCGGGGGCGTCGGCCATGCGGATCATCCGGTGGTCGCGGAAGTTGCTCTCGACGACCCGCCCTTCGGCGATCGTGATCTCGCCGACCATCGCGGCGGAGAGACCGAAGACGACGCCGCCCTCGATCTGGGCCGCCGCGCTGTCGGGGTTGACGACGTCCCCGCAGTCGACGGCGGCGCAGATGCGGCGCACGCGGAGCCGGCCCTCCGGGGAAACGGCGACATGGGCGGCCTGGGCGACGATGGAGCCGAAGCTCTCGGCGATGGCGATGCCGCGGCCCTCGCCCGCGGGCAGCGCGCCGCCCCAGCCGATCATCTCGGCCGCGCGGTCGAGGGCGGCGCCGAAGCGCGGGTGCTCGTGCATCAGGCCGCGCCGGAACGCGTGGGGATCGCGGCCCGCGGCGTGGGCCAGCTCGTCGATGAACGACTCCTTGAAGAAGCCGTGCTGCGAGTTGAGGACCGACCGCCAGGCGCCCTCCCGGATGTGGTGCGGCGCGCGCCTGCCGTCGAACCGCTGGTCGGGGATGTCGTACGGCAGGAACAGCGATTCGCGGTCGCCCCCGCCGGCGTAGTGCGCCCCGATGGCGAGGGGGCGCCCCCGGGCGTCGAGCGCGCCGGCGCAGCGGCACATCGCCGCGGGCCGGTAGTAGTCGTGCTGGATGTCGTTCTCGCGGCTCCAGACGAGCTTGACCGGCGTCGGGGACATCACCTTCGCGATGCGCGCGGCGAGCTCGACGTAGTCGAAACAGAACGGCAGCCGCCGGCCGTAGCCGCCGCCGAGCACGAGGTTGGTCAGATGCACCCGGTCGGTGTCGAAGCCGAGGGCGTTCGCCGCGGCAGAGCGGGCGTTGAGCGGGTCCTGCGTGCCCGCCCAGACCTCGGCGCGGTCGCCCTCGACGCGCACCGTGCACGCCATCGGCTCCATCGTCGCGTGCGCGAGGAACGGCACGCGGTAGTCGGCGGTGACGACCTGCGCCGCGGTGGCCGGCATCGCCGGCGGCTCGCCGAGCGCCTCGTCGAACGCAGCGAAGATGGACGCGCTCGACACGTCGCCGTGGCCGGCGTCGTCGTACTCCGGCGTGAGCGCGGCCAGGGCCTTGCGGGCCCGCCAGGTGCTGTCGGCGACGACCGCGACGGCGTTCTCGAGTTCGACGACCTCGCGGACGCCGGGCAGCGCCTTCGCCGGCGCGGGGTCGACCGCGATCAGCCGGCCGCCCTGCACCGGCGCAATGTCGACCGCGGCGTACAGCATGTCGGGCAGCGTGAAGTCGATGCCGTAGCGGACGCTGCCGTCGACCTTCGGCGGGATGTCGAACCGCGCCTTCGCGGTGCGGCGGATGGCGTAGGCGTCCGGGTCCTTCAGGGGCGGGTGCGCCGGCGCGCGCACGGCCGCGGCGGTCTGCGCCAGCTCGCCGAAGGTGGCGCTCCGCCCCGAGAAGGCGGTCGTGACCTGCGACCGCGACGCCCGGCAATTCGCGCGCGGGACGCCGAAGCGCTCCGCCGCGGCGGTGAGCAGCATCTCGCGGGCGGCGGCCCCGGCCACGCGCATGCCGTAGCCGGTGCCGCGCACGGCCAGCGAGCCGCCGGTGGCCTGGGTGCCGAACCAGCGCGCCAGCCGGTAGGCGCCGTAGTCGATGGCGCGGCCGAGCGGCGCGGGCACCGAATCGCCGGTGAACGCGCGCAGCATGTAGGCGTTGGCGTAGGCGTCGAGCGCCGGCGCCTCCTCGATGCGCACCCGCTCCCAGTCCGCCTCCATCTCCTCGGCCGCCATCATGGCAAGGCCGGTCTGCGACCCCTGTCCCATCTCGCAGTGCGGGATCAGAATGGTGACGATGTCGTCGGGAGTGACCGTGATCCAGGTCGTCAGCTCGCCCTTCTCGACCGCGTCGGCCGAGACCACGCTGTGGCGGCCGGGCGCGAAGGCGACACCGGCCACGCCGAGGACGAACCCGCCGCCGACCAGACTGCCGGCCCCGATGAAGGCGCGCCGCGTCCACTTACGCATGCCGCTGCTCCTTCCGGCGATCGGCGACGGCGTGGATGGCGCGGCGCACCCGGACGAAGGTGCCGCAGCGGCAAATGTTGGTGATGGTCGCGTCGATCTGCTCGTCGCTGGGGTCCGGCCGCCGGTCGAGCAGGGCCGACACCGCCATGATCATGCCCGACTGGCAGTAGCCGCACTGCGGCACCTGGTGGTCGATCCAGGCCTGCTGCACGTCATGCAGGGCGCCCGCCTGCGCCAGGCCCTCGATGGTCGTGATCGCCGCGCCCTCGGCCGCCGAGACCGGCAGGGTGCAGGTGCGGACGGCGCGGCCGTCCAGATGCACGGTGCAGGCGCCGCAGGCGGCGACGCCGCACCCGAACTTCGTGCCCGTCAACCCGAGCGTGTCCCGGAGCACCCACAGCAGCGGGGTCTCCGGTTCGACGTCCACCGTGCGGGTCCGACCGTTCACCGTGAGCGTGACTGCCAACGCGACCTCCCGTCCACGAAGCCGATGATTTCCTCCCGCCCCGGCAGCCGGGACAGGAGGAAACCCGTGTCCGGCTACTCGCCCGACGGCAGGCGGCAGGCGAAGTTGTCCGCCTCGTCCGTGCTGCCGCTGCCGGTGTAGACCGCCTGCGCCGGATACGGGCAGAGCGGTCGGGTCCGGTCCACTTCGCCGTCCCGCACGCGGGATGCGATGATGTGGTCGGGCGCCTCGTCCTCCTCGACCCAGCGCTCGAGCGCGGTCAGCATGTCGAAACGGCTCGGTCCGGCCCCGCCGCCGCAGTGGCCCATGCCCGGCGCCATGAAGAGGCGGTAGGAGTCGTGGACCTCGTCGCGGCTGCCGATCAGGTCGACGACGCGGTTGTAGTACTGCGTCACGTTGGCCGGCGAGATCTGCGGGTCGCTCCAGCCGTGGTACGAGATGAGCTTGCCGCCGCGATCGAAGAACGGCTTCAGGTTCGGGTCGAGTGCGTTGAGGGTGTCGTTGTCCCGCTCCTCGGCGAGCACGATGTCGGTCTCGAAGTTGAACTGGTCGATGGTCCATTCCGGATCGGCGAAGGTCAGGTAGCGGAACTGCTCCAGGCCGGTCGCCCGCGCCGAGTTGGTCCAGCCGAAGTCGGTCCAGCCGAGCTCGCTGCCCGGCAGCAGGCCCGTGATCGGACGCCCGGTCTTCGGGTTCTCCGGCGACGAATAGAGCATCCGGACGGTGCTCACCTGGGCCGCGGTCAGGCACGACTCGTCGTCGGCGTCGTCGCAGAGCAGCGTGGCCGGATCGAAGTCGCAGCGCTCCGGGTCGCCCACCACCCCGTCCTCGACGCCGTCGGCGGCGTCGCAGGCGGCGAGAACGGCATCATGCACGAGCTGCCGGTCGGCGGCCAGAAGCCGCATCGACGCGTCGGCCTCCAGCGGCTTCGCGACGCGCAGTGAACCGCCCGCGCGGCCGGTCCAGTCCAGGCCCGGGGCCCCGGCGACGATGCCGTCGAAAACCTCCGGAAAACGCTGGGCCGCCTTCATCGCCTGTCGGCCGCCGGCCGAGCAGCCGTTCCAGTAGGAGTAGCGCGGCGCCTCGCTGTAGTGCGCCTCGATGGCGGCCTTGGCGACTATCGTCATCTCGTGGATCGAGCGGTAGCCGAAGTCGATGACCTTCTCGGGGTGGCCGAGACCGAAGCTGGCCGTGTTGCCGACGTGGCCGGTGTCGGTCGAGCTGCTCGCGTAACCGCGTGCGACGGCCGCGGCCATCGAGCCGTGGCGGATCGAGCCGGTGAACGCGCCGTTGCCCACCGCCTGGTACTTGCCGTTCCAGCCCTCGGCCGGCAGCCAGACCTCGACCTTGATGTCCGAATCGTCGGACGGCGTCAGCGTCGCCGATACGCGGCAGAAGGCCGGCAGATCGGCGTAGACACGCATCTGCGCGGCCGACGGCGGACGCCCGCCGCCTGGTGGGGTGAACCCGCCGGCCTCGACCAGCTCCGCGCCGGTGATGGCGGTATGGGGCAGGGAGAGCGCCATCACGCGGTCGCACGCGGCGGCGGCGGACGCCTGGGCCGCGATGACCTCCCGGCTGTTTCCCGGTGTGAAGACGATGCCGATGGCCGCTATGCCGATGCTGACGGTGGCTGCGATCACGCGCTTCATGTTCTGCCTTCCTTTCCTCAGCACTTCGCGGTGCAAACTCCTAGAACATCGCAATCGGGTTCGCGGGACTCCCGGTGCCGCGGGCGACGTTCAGCGGCAGCCCCATGAACATGAATTCCCAGCGGCCCTCCTCGGTGCACGCCGCCGCGAGCGGCTCGAGCAGGGCGTTGTCGAGCAGGGCGACGCCGAAGTTGAACAGCACGCCGTGCATCGGGAACGCGAGGTTGTAGGGATCGGGCCGCGCGTCCATCATGTCCCAGCCGAGCAGGGCGACGTCGTGGTCGCGCACGAACTTCGCGCAGGTCGCGCTGAGCCCCGGACGGTCCCCGCCCCCGTACTCGCCGCCGGCCCGCACGTAGGGATCCTTGCCGCTGTAGACGAGCAGCGCGTCGCCGACCTCGACGTTCACGCCCTGCGCGGCGGCGATCTCCTCGAGTTCCCAGCCGTGCACCGGCCGGTCGGGCGTGACGTGCGGCTCGCCGCGGTGGCGCGGCACGTCGAGCAGCACGCCCTTCGTGACGATGCCGTCGCTCCAGGCGTCGATGGCGCCCCAGGCGGCGCCCTGCGTCGTCACGCCGGTGTCCGGGTCGTGGCCCTGCCACATGCCGTCGACGTCCCACATGTGGCACAGCGCATCGATGTGGGTGACGGTCTGGCCGTGGTAGATGAAGCCGAGATAGTCGACGCAGGCGCCGGCGCCGTTGGGGCGCGGGCTCTTGCGGATGAAGTGCTGCTCGGGCTCGAACACCCGGCTCATCGAAACCTTGCGACCGTTGCGGACCAGGCGGGCCGCCGCGGCGCTCTTCTCCGGCGTGATCAGGTTGACGGCGCCCTTCTGGTCGTCGTCGCCCCAGCGCCCCCAGTTGCGCAGATCCCGGTACCACGACTCGACCTCGGCCTGCGACGGCATCCGCGGGTCCGACGGCTGCCCGGCGGGCGGCGCCGTCCCGGCCGCCGGTGCGCCGCTGGCGGCCGACTGTCGTACGTGACGTTCGAGGAGCTCCGGGGGCGAGAAGGTGCCCTGCGGGGTCGCGCGGCCGGGGTGGGCGCCACGCGTGGTGGCTCCGCGCGCGGCGCTCGAGACGCCCGCACCGGCCGCCGCCGCGCCGATCGTCGTCAGAAACCGTCGTCGTGAAGAAGCCATGTTCCTGTCGTCCTTTCTTGCGCCTCGGCCGGTATCGCCCGTCGGTCCGCGACAGCGTCGTCCGCACCGGTGCTCCGGGCCGACCGCGCAGACTCCCGAGAATACGGAGACCGTCAATGCTACCGCAGCCGGATGCCGATTGACACGCTGCGTTTCGTTCGTGCATGCTAGAAGCTTGCGTGGCAGAAACGCAACGGAGTGAGTTCTGCGACGCAAACTCCTGGGGCGGTGGGGGCTGGAGCCGAACACGGAGCCTTGCGGCGGGTTCGGCGGCGCTGGTCCGACAATCGTCGCCTGTGGCTCCGATTGCCGCCCAACCGGGCCTGGCCAGGAAGCCTGCACCGTTCCTGCGGCGCAGACTCCCAGGCTGTTTTCTCGACGTTCGCGGGGTGCCTTGTCGCATGGCGGCTGGTCTGCCGGTACCGTCCGGGCCCCGCTCGAGGCAGACAGATGCCGAGAGTTCCGTGCTTCGCGCCACGTCTGGCGGCGGTCGGGTTCCTTGCCGCGAGCTGCGCCGCTCCGGCGGCCGGTCAGCCGGTGGCCGGCGCCGAGATCGACGGCCAGGCGCTCATCGCCCGGTATTGCGTCACCTGCCACAACGACCGTCTCGAGACGGGCGGCTTCTCGTTCGAGCCGCTCGACATCGGCGACATCGCGGCGCATCCCGAGGCGTGGGAGAAGGTGGTGCGCAAGCTGCGCGCCGGCGCGATGCCGCCCCGTCCCCGTCCGCGTCCCGATCGGAAGACCTACGACGGGTTCCGCGCGTGGCTCGAACACGAGCTCGACACCGCCGCCACGGCGGACCCGAATCCCGGCCGGACCGAGACATTCCACCGGCTGAGCCGTACCGAATACCGCAACGCAGTCCGCGATCTGCTGGCCCTCGACATCGGCGTCGACGATCTCCTGCCGGCCGACGACACGAGCTACGGCTTCGACAACATCGCCGGCGTGCTCGGCGTGTCGCCGACCCTGATGGAGCGCTACCTGTCGGCCGCGCGCAGGATCAGCCGTCTTGCGGTCGCATCGCCGGCGCCGTCGCCGACGGCCGAGACGTTCCGCATCGCGTCCGACCTGGGGCAGGACCGCCGCATGGAGGGCCTGCCGTTCGGCACCCGCGGCGGCATGGTCATCGACCACAATTTCCCGGAGGACGCCGAGTACGTCTTCGAGATCCTGCCGGACGGGCCGCTGCGCATCGAGCCGCACGATCTGGAGGTCACCATCGACGGCGAACGGATCGCCCTGCTCGCCGTCGGCAAGGCGCCAGACCCGGACGATCCCCGCGGGCTCTACACGCCGCAGATCGAGGCGCTGGAAGTGCGCACGCCGGTCACGGCGGGTCCGCATGCGGTGGGCGTCGCCTTCCTGCGCAAGACATCGGCCGAACCGGAGGGGCTCCGCAAGCTCTATCTGCGGCCGTTCACCGGGGAGGGGTCCGGCGGCGACTCGCGCTACCAGCCCTATGTCGAGAGCGTGACCATCGCCGGGCCGTACGAGTCCAGCGGCGCACGGCCGGTGGAGGGGACGCCGAGCCGGGAGCGCATCTTCACCTGCCGTCCGGCGGTCGGCGACATCGCAACAGAGGCAGCGTGCGCACGGGAGATCCTGGCGACTCTCGCGCGGCGGGCCTACCGCCGACCCGTCACCGACGAGGACGTGGCGCGGCTGCTGACCTTCTACGACCGCGGGCGCGCGGCGGGCAGCTTCGACACCGGCATCGAGATGGCGCTGCGGCGGCTGCTGGTCAGCCCCGAGTTCCTGTTCCGCGTGGAGCGGGACCCGGAGGGCGCCGCAGCCGGAGCGAGCTACCGGGTCAGCGATCTGGAGCTGGCCTCGCGCCTGTCTTTCTTCCTCTGGAGCAGCATTCCGGACGACGAGCTGCTGGAGGCGGCCGCACGCGGGGCGCTCGGCGATCCCGAGGTCTTCGAGGCGCAGGTCGAGCGCATGCTCGCCGATCCGCGGTCGGAGGCCCTGGTCGGCAACTTCGCGGGCCAGTGGCTGACGCTGCGCAACGCCGCCGCCGTCCAGCCGGACGAGGACGCGTTCCCGGACTTCGGCGAGGCGCTCCGGCAGGCGTTCCGACGCGAGACGGAGCTGTTGTTCGGCAGCATCCTCCGTGAGGACCGCAGCGCCCTCGACCTGCTGGCCGCCGACTACACCTTCGTCAACGAGCGGCTGGCGCAGCACTACGGCATCCCCAACGTGCGCGGCAGCCACTTCCGGCGCGTGGCCCTCGACGACGAGGCCCGCGGCGGCCTGCTCGGCCACGGCAGCATCCTGACCGTGACCTCGTACGCCAACCGCACATCGCCGGTGAACCGCGGCAAGTGGGTCCTGGAGAACATCCTGGGAACGCCCCCGCCGCCCCCGCCGCCCGATGTGCCGGATCTGGAGACGGCCGAGGGCGGCCGGGCGCTGTCGATGCGCGAGGCGATGGAGCAGCACCGCGCGAACCCGGTATGCGCGAGCTGCCACCGGCTGATGGACCCGCTGGGGCTGTCGCTGGAGAACTTCGACGCCATCGGCCGCTGGCGGGATCGGAGCGAGACCCGCGGAGCGATAGATGCGTCGGGCGAACTGCCGGACGGCACGCCGTTCGACGGTCCGGCGGGTCTGAAGGCGGCCCTGCTCCGCCACCCGGACCGTTTCGTCACCACCGTGACCGAGAAGCTGATGACCTACGCCCTCGGGCGGGGCGTCGAGTACTACGATGCGCCGGCGGTGCGGGCCATCGTCCGCGACGCGGCCGGGAACGGCTACCGCCTGTCGTCGCTGGTCAAGGGCGTCGTCCGCAGCGCGCCGTTCAAAATGAGGAGATCGCCGTCATGATCATCACCAGGACGTCACTGCCCCGGCGGACCTTCCTGCGCGGAATGGGGGCCACGCTGGCCCTGCCGCTGCTCGATGCAATGGCCCCGGCGGCCACGCCGCTGGCGAAGACCGCCGCGAAACCGACGCCGCGGCTCGGCTTCATCTACATCCCGAACGGCGCGAACATGGCGCAGTGGACCCCCGCCGGCGACGGCGGGCGGCTGGAACTGTCGCGCAGCCTGAAGCCGCTCGAGAAGGTGCGCGATCACGTCGTGATCCCCACCGGCCTCGATCACCGGCAGGCCGAGGCGTGGGGCGACGGAAACGGCGAGCACTCGCGGGCGAGTGCCGTCTGGCTGAACGGCGTGCACCCGAAGCGCACCGAGGGCGCCGATGTGCGGGCCGGCACTACCGCCGACCAGATCGCCGCCGCCGCGCTGGGCCAGGAGACGCCGCTGCCCTCGCTCGAGCTGGCGCTGGAGAACAGCTTCGTCGTCGGCAACTGCGACAACGGCTACAGTTGCGTCTACACCAACACCTTCTCGTGGCGCACGCCGACGACGCCGCTGCCGATGGAGCACAACCCGCGCGTGGTCTTCGAGCGGCTCTTCGGCGAGGGCGGCACCGAGGCGCAGCGCGCGGCGCGCCTGCGGGACGACCGCAGCATCCTCGACGCGGTGCGCGAGGACATGGCGCGGCTGGAGCGGACGCTCGGCCGGGCCGACCGCTCGCGCGTCACGCAGTACCTCGATGCGGTCCGCGAGATCGAGCGCCGCATCGGGCGGTCGGAGGCGCAGTCCGACGCTGCCCTGCCGGAGGTGCTCGAGCGGCCGGTCGGCATCCCGGAGTCGTTCGACGAGCACGCCCGGCTGATGTTCGACCTGCAGGCCCTGGCGTTCCAGGCCGACGTCACCCGCGTCTTCACGTTCCTCATCGGGCGCGAGCAGACCGCGCAGAGCTTCCCGGCGATCGGCGTCCCCGATCCGCACCACGCCATGTCGCACCACCAGATGGACGCGGAGCGGCTCGAGAAGTACGCCATGATCAACACCTACGAGGTGAGCCTGTTGGCGGGCTTCCTCGAGAAGCTGCAGGCGACGCCGGACGGCGACGGAACCCTGCTCGACCAGTCGATGATCCTCTACGGCGGCGGCATCAGCGACGGCGACCAGCACTCGCACCTCGATCTGCCGCTGATCCTGGCCGGCGGCGGCGCCGGGACGCTCCGCGGCGGACGCCACCTGCGTTACGCGGGCGAGACGCCGATGACCAACCTGCTCGTCAGCATGCTCGACAAGGCCGGCGTGCCGGTCGACGAGCTCGGCGACAGCACCGGCCGGCTGCCGATGGAGCCGTTGAGCGGCGTATAAGGCCGCGTCCCGAGCCCGGTCATCATCGGCGCGGGAGGCGCCCGGCCGCTGGCGCGCGCGAACTTCACGCACGGGATGGCGCCCGTCTGGAAGCGGATGCGCGCTCGGTTCCCGGCGCATCGGGCGGGGACGGACGGCGGGGGGGACTGAAGGATTCACTTGCGCAGCGACTACTCGCAACGCGCTGAGCATCGTGACCGCGGTCGCCGTCGTGTTCCGGCTGCACGATCGCTATCCGACCGTGCGGATTCCGGGCGCAGATGTGGAGTTGATGCTGTTTCTCCTGGGCGCTCTGGTTCCCGCGATACGGTGGTGGTGGAAACGGGCGTGGCCGAATGATCTGTTCGACGATGCCGCCAGTGCGGTACCCGTGCAAGGAACAAGGTGAGATGAAGATCCTGGGTCGTATCGTCGCTGGCGTGGCGGCAGTCCTGTGCGTCGGTGTCGCGGTGGCTGCGGCGGCCTCCGCACCGCTGATCGATGCAGTGAAGGCGGGTGACGCCGCCGCGGTGGAGCGGCTGCTGGCCGCCGGCGTCAGCGTCCGGGGCGCGGAGTTCGACGGCGCCACGGCGCTGCACTGGGCTGCCCACCACGACCGCCTGGAGATGGCCGGTCTGCTGCTGGAGGCCGGCGCGGAGGTTGACGCCGCCAACCGCTACGGGGTGACGCCGCTGGCGCTCGCCTCGGTCAACGGCAGCGCGCGGATGATCGAACGGCTGCTGGAGGCCGGCGCCGACCCCAACCTGCCGAATCCGGAGGGCGAGACGCCGTTGATGACAGCGGCCCGCACGGGAGACGCGGGGGCCATCGCGACGCTGCTGGCGCACGGCGCCGGGGTGGACGCCACCGAGGCGTGGCGCGGGCAGACCGCCCTGATGTGGGCGGCGGCCCAGAATCAGGCGGCGGCCGTCGCGGCGCTGCTCGATGCGGGCGCCGACGCCAACGCCCGCTCGGCGCGCGGCTTCACGCCGTTGCTGTTCGCGGCGCGCGAGGGGCATGTGGATGTGCTCGACGCGCTCGTCCGCGCCGGCGCCGATGTCGACGACGCGCTGCCGTCCAACGGCATGAGCGCGCTCGTCCTCGCCGTCTACAACGCGCAGTACGACTTCGCGACGGCGCTGCTCGACCTGGGAGCCGATCCCGACGCGGCCGGCAACGGCTGGACGGCGCTGCACCAGGTGGTCTGGACGCACCGGCCGAACCTGGGGCGGAACCCGCCGTTCCCCGTTCCCCTTGGCGACCTCGACGCCTTCGACATGGTGCGCGCGCTGGCCGCGGCCGGTGCCGACCTTGACGCCCGTCAGACCCGCGAGCCGCGCGACGGCAACCGGAACATGCTGAACCGCGTCGGCTCGACGCCCTTCCTGCAGGCGGCCAAGGTCGCCGATGTCGAGATGATGCAGCTCCTGGTCGACCTCGGGGCCGACCCGTCGATCACCACCGCGCAGGGCGTCACGCCGTTGATGGCGGCGGCCGGCGTCGGCATCTGGAAGATCGGCGAGAATCCGGGCACCAACGACGAGGCGCTCGCGGCGGTGCGGCTGGCGTGGGCGCTCGGCAACGACGTCAACGCGGTTGACGCCAACGGCGACACGGCGCTGCACGGCGCGATCCACCGCGGCGCGGGCGGGGTTGTCCGTTTTCTCGTGGAGAAGGGCGCCGAGATCGACGCTGTCAACGGCAAGGGCTGGTCGCCGCTGTCGGTGGCGCAGGGCGTGTTCTACCCGAACACGTTCAACCGCCACCCGGCGCTGGTCACGCTGCTGCTCGATCTGGGAGCGGACCCGAACGCCGGATCGAGGCGGCCGGAGGACCTGTCGCCCGCCGAGCGGCTGGCGCTGGCGCAGCAGCAGGAGCAGTGACGTCGCTCATTCTGCGGAACCGGGGTCGTCGCTGCAAGCGGCCTGTTCCGCTGCGCAGCCGGTGAGCGATGGTCGGCTGCTCGCAGGCAGCGCCGACCTCGGGCCGTGGATCTGGCGGCGCGCCCCGATGCGGAATACAATGGCGGTCCGGTGTGACGGGTGTCGTCACGCTGGCGTCCGGTAATGGTGCGCGCCGGCCCATGTTCGCGGCGGATGGCAGGTGCGCTGGCGCCGGGTTCGTGTGCCGGCGCACCGTATACGTCGAGCCGGCGCGGAGCGGCGGTCGGTCCGCCGCGGGTCGAGACACGGACACAGGAAGACGGAATCGAGGAGGAGACGACATGAACGCGCGGACAGAAACGTCATGGCGCACGCGGGCGCGTCTCGCGATGGTGAGCGCAGCGGTGGTCGCCGTGGTCGCGGCGTTCGGGGTGGCGCCCGACGCCGAAGAGGCGGAGATGGCCGAGGGCTACATCAGCGGCGTGGTCGCCAGCGCCGACGGCCCCGAGGCGGGCGTCTGGGTCATCGCCGAGACCGAGGAACTGGAGACGAAGTTCGCCAAGATCGTCGTCACCGACGACGACGGTCGCTTCGTGCTGCCGCAGATGCCGGATGCGACCTACGACGTGTGGGTGCGCGGCTACGGTCTCGTGGACTCCGACAAGGTGCAGCTTGCGCCGGGCGCCGATGACGTCAGCCTGACGGCCGTCGTCGCGCCCGACGAGCGGGCGGCGGCGCAGTACTATCCCGGCAACTACTGGTACTCGCTGATCGAGCCGCCGGCCGCGAGCGAGTTCCCCGGCACCGGCCCGGACGGCAACGGCATCTCGCCGAACCTGCACAGCCAGGCCGCGTGGCTCGACATCATGAAGCAGGGCTGCCAGCTTTGCCACCAGCTCGGCAACGAGGCGACGCGCGTCGTGCAGCAGCGCGACGATTTCGACTCGACGGTGGCGGCCTGGGACCACCGCGTGCAGACCGGGCAGCGCGGCAACCAGATGAGCGCGGCGATGACCCGCTTCGGCCGCCAGCGCGCCCTGGAGATGTTCGCCGACTGGACAGACCGCATCGCCAACGGCGAGACGCCGCCGCGTCCGCCGCGCCCGTCCGGTGTCGAGCGCAACCTCGTGGTCACGCTGTGGGACTGGGGCTTGGACAGCTCCTTCATCCACGACGAGATCACCACCGACAAGCGCAACCCGAGCGTCAACGGCGGCGGGCCGGTCTACGGCGTGTCGGCGGGCCACGGCACCCTGACCGTGGTCGATCCGGTGGCCAACACCGCGGTCGAACTGAAGATCCCGGTGCGGCCGGAGGATCCCAACTCGGTGCCCTCGCGCTTCCCGCAGATGCAGCTCCAGCCCTCCTACTACTGGGGCGACCAGTTGCTGTGGGGCCGCGGCGGTCCGGACGGGAACGAGAACTCGTCCGACCCGCACAACCCGATGATGGACCAGAACGGCCGCGTCTGGATGACCTCGACCGTTCGCGCCCGCCCCAACCCCGACTGGTGCCGGGAGGGGTCCGATAACAGGTTTGCCCAGTACCTCCCGCTGGCGATGAGCGGCCGGCAGGCGTCCTACTACGACCCGGCGAGCGAGGATTTCGTCCTGATCGATACCTGCTTCGGGACGCACCACCTGCAGTTCGGCGAGGACAAGAACGATACGCTCTGGTTCAGCGGCGACAGCAACTCGATCGGCTGGATCGACACCAAGGCCTACGACCTCACCGGTGACGAGATCGGCTCGCAGGGCTGGTGCCCGACCGTCATCGACACCAACGGCGACGGTGTGATCACCAGGCCGTGGAACGAGCCGAACCGCCGCGGCGAGGTGGAGATCGACCCGGCGCTCGACACCCGCACGGTCGGGTTCGGGTACGGCATCATCGCCAGCTCGATAGACGACTCGGTCTGGATCACCCGCACCGGGCCGTTCCCGGGCCGGCTGGTCCGTCTGGATCGGGGCGACAACCCGCCCGAGACCTGCATCGCGGAGGTCTACGAGCCGCCGTCCATCGAGAACCCGAACGTGGATGCGGCGCAGACCGGCTTCGCGCCGCGCGGCATCGACATCGACCGCAACGGCGTCGTCTGGACGGCGCTCTCGGGCAGCAGCCAGATGGCCAGCTTCGACCGTTCGAAGTGCGCCATCACCGGCGGCCCCGAGGCGACCGGCCAGCACTGCCCCGAGGGCTGGACGCTGTACAACGTCCCCGGCCCGCAGATGAAGGGCGTGGAGACGCCGGGCAGCGCCGACTTCCACTACTACAGTTGGGTCGACCAGTACAACACCCTGGGGCTGGGCGAGAACATCCCCATCGCGAACGGCTCGTCGTCCGACTCGCTGCTGGCCCTCGATCCGGAGACCGGTGAGTGGACCGTCCTGCGCGTGCCGTACCCGATGGCGTTCTACTCGCGCGGTCTCGACGGCCGCATCGACGATCCGACCGCCGGGTGGAAGGGCCGCGGCCTGTGGGCCAACTACGGCTCCAACTACATCTGGCATACCGAGGGCGGCAAGGGCACCAAGAGCAAGATGGTGCACTTCCAGCTCCGGCCCGACCCGCTCGCGAAGTAGGGTCGGCGGCGACAGTCGTTCAGAAGGGAGCAGGCGTTATCGCGCCTGCTCCCTTCTGTCTTTTACGCATCGGTGCGCTTGCCATTCGGTCCGCTCATCGGCGCCGGTCCGGCGCTGTCCGGATAACCGGGAGAGCCTCGGCGCGCCTTGTCAGGTCATCGTTCGCGTCGTTTGGTTCCGGACTTCGGGAATCCGGAGGCAACCGGGGGCGGCAGCAAGCTCGAAAGGAGCTAACGTCATGAGTCAGAACGACGGGACGGATCAGAGTCGAGCCGCCACGGACGGGGGGGCGGAATCTTCGGCGGCGCCCGCGTCGAGCGGCGCGGCGGCGAGCTCGACCGGCGGGGGTTCGGGATCCCCTGCGGCGCCCGCGTCGAGCGGCGCGGCGGCGAGCTCGACCGGCGGGGGTTCGGGATCCCCTGCGGCGCCCGCGTCGAGCGGCGCGGCGGCGAGCCCGGCCGGCGTGAACGGCAGGAGCCGGAACACCGAGATCCTGCTCGGCGCCGGCGTGATCGTCATCACCATCGCCGGCGGGTTCGCGTCGATACACTCCCGTATCAACGAGCTGGCCGACGGCCTTCTGCAGCGGATGGACAGTTACGAGAGCCGTCTGGCGGCCGTCGAAAGCGATGCGGCCGTTGCCGAGGCGGCGCCCGCAGCGGCCGGGGCAGGCGATGCGGCGGCCGTTGCCGAGGCGGCGCCCGCAGCGGCCGGGGCAGGCGAGGCGGCGCCGGAGGCAGGCGAGGCGGTGGCCGAGGCAGGCGAGGCGGTGGCCGAGGCAGGCGAGGCGGCGTCCGTCGGAGACCCGGCCGCCCCTGCGGTCGCGCCGCCCTACCACGTCTTCGTCACCAACGAGTACTCCGGCGACCTGACGGTCATCGCCGGCGGCACCAACGAGGTGGTGGCCACCGTGCCCCTCGGCAAGCGGCCGCGCGGCATCAAGGTGTCGCCGGACCGCACCCAGTTGTTCGTGGCGCTCAGCGGCTCGCCGCCGGCCCCGCCCGGCATCGACGTGAGCACCCTGCCCCCGCCCGATCGTTCGGCCGACGGCATCGGCGTGGTCGACATCGCGGCCGGCGAGGTGGTCAACATCGTCCGCGCCGGCACCGACCCGGAGCAGCTCGCGGTCAGCACGGACGGCGCGCGGCTCTATGTCGCCAACGAGGACGCCGGCGAGGCGAGCGTGGTCGACATCGCCAGCGGCGAGGTCCTGGCCCGGCTTCCGGTCGGGGGCGAGCCCGAGGGCGTCCGAATCAGCCCGGACGGCAGCGTCGTCTACGTCACCTCCGAGGAGGACAACCTGGTGTCGGCCCTCGACACCGCCACCAACGAGGTCGTCGCGCAGTTCGAGGTCGGCGCCCGCCCGCGCGCCTCGGCCTTCTCGCCCGACGGCAGCCGCGCCTGGGTGACGGCCGAGAACAGCGGCACCGTGCACGTCGTGGACACGTCGACCCACGAGGTTCTCGACACCATCCAGCTCACCGGCGAGCTGGTCCGTCCGATGGGCGTCGTCGTGTCGCCCGACGCGTCGCGCGTCTACGTGACCGTCGGACGCGGGCGCGATGTGGTGGCCATCGACGCGGTCTCCGGCGAGCCGGTGGCCGAGGTCGAGGTGGGCGAGCGGCCCTGGGGCATCGGCATCACCCCCGACGGCCGCTATCTCTACACCGCCAACGGCCCGTCCAACGACGTGAGCGTCGTGGATACCGAGACGATGGAGGTCGTCGCCAGGATACCGGCCGGCGAGCGCCCCTGGGGGATCGCCATCGTGCCCGCGGAGTGAGTGTGACGGACGTCGAGTAACGCCGTTTGAACGTCTTCAAGGGGACGTCCTGGATTCGTTGGGCGTTGTAATTCCGACGGCGGGCGGGACAACCCCTCAAGGAGCGTGACGTCGTCGTTATTTCCGCCGGCGGTCCGCGGCGGTAGCCTGCGGGCCGGGTGCGCGGACGGCAGGTGCGGTCAGGCGCCGGGCCAAACCGGAACGCCGGGGGGAGGGCTCCGGGAAGAGTCTCCCCCACCGGCGTGGATCCTCAGAACCCGAACGAATAGCTGGCGTTGACGCCGGGATTGCCGCCCGCGGGGATGGCGTCGACGCGAAGGTTGCGCGCCGGGCTGTCCGGCCAGAGCAGCCCGACGAGCGCGCCGGCGGCCGTCAGGGCGATTCCGCCATAGCGCATGCCCTTCTTGTCGCTGAACGTTTCCTTCACGTACGACGACGGCGTGAACGCGCCGTCATAGACCACCAACCCGTTGGCGTCGAGAATCTTGATCGTGGACGCCTGTCCCGCGATCCAGCCCTCCCGGTGCCCGCTCACCCGACCCTCGTAGTGGCCGTCGTCGTACCCGTCCTTGTAGCCGGCGATGAACTGCGCTTCCAGTTGGCGGTCCGTGAACCCGCAGCGGCTGTGGCGGCCGGCGTGTCGCGTACCGTATGCCTCGCCACGTCTGTGCGTGAGGCGGTAGCTGTGGCCGGGATAGTTCCCGCTCCCCAGGTACATGCTCAGGTCCACGCGGCCCGGGGTGTTGCCGGGTGCGAAATTCGAGGGCGCGTAGTCCGGGTTCGCGGCCAGCGCGATTCCGACGCCGGCCCCCACCAGGGCGATCACCGTGGCGATCCTCGCGGCGGAGCGCCCGGAGCGCGCGACCTCCCCCTGGACGAGTGCGCCGGACGCCATCCGCGACGCGGACGCGAGGATGCCTTCTCCGTCGGCGCCCTGCGCCAGAACGGGGCGCGCGCCGGCGATGGCGACGGTGGCCGCCAGGACGATGCGCAGACAGTTGCTTCTCATGTCGTTCCCTCTTCTTCGGAGTGTCGTTCCCGAGACCATGCCGCACGGATGCGTTCAACGCGAACGGCGCGGTCGCGCATCCCGCCCCGGCGGCAGCACCGGCGTCACCCTGGGCCGGCCGGGCGTGTCGGTGAACGACTGCGTCGCCGTCGCCGTAACGGTCACCGTGAACGACTGCATCGCCGTCAGCCCGCCGGGATCGGTCGCGATCACCCGGATGGTCGCCGCGCCCCGGCTGGTGCCCGTGAGGGTCAGGAGGGCGCCCGTGCGGTGTACCGCCACCACGTCCGGCGCGGACGACGACGCCATGTAGGTCAGCGGCTCGCGGTCGGGATCGATGAACGCCGGGGCCACGAACACGTCGAGCGCGGCGCCCACCGGCAGTGTCCGGTCGGGCAGCATCCCCGGCACCGGCGCCGGTTTCCCCCGCAGCCGGATGACGGCGGCGTGGATGTCGCTCAGGTTCTTCGTCCCCGTCGCATCGGGCAACAGGGTCCGAAAGACATGGGTCAGGGCGCCGCTCACCCTGTCGTCGTCGAGCGTCACGATGCCGAAACCCCCGCAACTGCCCACGGCCGCGTGCTTCACGGTGACCGGGTGCGGCCCGCGAAAGGAGACCACCAGCAGTCGGCCGTCGGGAGAGATGTCCACGAGGTCCGGGGCCGCGTCGTCGTTGGACTCGTACCCGTTCCCGTTGATGTCGACGAACGGCGCGCCCTCGCCGACGCAGTATCCCGACCCGCTCAGATCCAGGGTCCCGGCGTGGGCCGCCGCCTGTTCGGAGAGCGGGGCGTCGGGGTCGTTGACGATCCGGTCCACGTCGAAGACTTCCGCGTTGTTCTGCACGCGGTCGAACTGGTACAGGTAGCGGCCGTCGGGCGACGCGACCAGGCCGTGGGCGTCACGGCGTGCGGCGAGGTCCGCCGTCGCCTCGGCCGGGATGTTCATGACCTTCTCCTCGAAGAACGTCACGACCGGCGGCTCGTTGGGCACGGTGTGGGGGGCCGCGCCGTCCGGTATAGTCCAGAGGCAGTCGGTACAGGATGAACGTCGAGTCGTCCGCGCCCGCAGGACTCGCGGAGACCCCCGCGTTCAGGTGCATGAAGCCCCGCGCCTCGGCGCCGCCGCAGCCGGCGACGCTGATGACGTCATTGGTGTATTCCGCCACGATGGCCATCGGTTCGGTCGTCATGTCGACCACGAACAGTCCGCCGCCGCCGAAGGTGACGTACACGTGCTTGTTGTTGCTGGAGGGAACGGGACAGATCACGACGTTGTTCGGTCGCTCCGGCCCCTGTCGCAGGGCGCCGCTCGGCGTGTGGATCGACTGGAAGTTGTGGTACCTTCCGCGCACCCGCCCGGCCGGCAGCGTCCTGTCGGCTCGCGCCCCCATCGCCGTCAGATCCCGTCCGCCGACCAGATCGAGCGTGGCCGCCTTGTTGAAGGTGAAGATGCCCGTGCGCGCATCGTAGTCGATGCGTTCCAGCAGCTTCGCGGCCAGATTGGCGACGATCAGCTTCGTGCCGTCCGCGGTCCAGAAGGACATGTGGTTCGAGGGAGCGGAGCCCTCCGGGCCTGTCGTCCGGAAGAGGGCATGGGCGAGCTTCGCGGCCTCGTCCGGGGCGCTGCGGGTCGGCCCGCAACGTCTGGACCCGCTCGGCCCGCACTGCCCGCGGGCATCGATGATCCCGACCAGTCCCACGCCCGGGCCGAAGAAGTTCGCATTCAGGAAGCGATGCGACGGATGGGGCAGCATGCCGTGCAGACGCTCGACGTTCACGCCCAGCTCCGGGAGGGCGTTGGGGAAAACGTGGCGCGCCTCGATGACCGTCGGTCCGAACGACGGATCGTCCTCGGCGTACGTTCCGGGCGGCGCGTCGAGGATGTCGCGGCTCTGGTACACGATGATGCGGCTCCCGAAGGCGCCGTCGGGATGCTCGGTCCCGATGCCGGCGCTGTTCGACTGGTCGGAGAGCCACACTTCCCAGTCGTGCGCCAGAACCTGGCCGACGGTCGATGCGCACAGGGCGATCACGCCGGCAACCATTCTCCACTGCATCTGCAAGTCCTCCTTCCGAGGGTGGCCGATGGCGATCGGCGGTGACTACCCCTTTCCCGCGTTCGGCCCGCGCTGTCCTGCTCGCTCATCGTCGTAGCAGATGAGGTCGGCGCCCGCGGCCTTCCCGTGTTTCGGCCCGCGCTGTCCTCCGCGAGGGCCGGTACTGCGCGTCCGCTGCGTTCCCGGGTCGCCCGGACGAAGAGCGGCTCCGCGGTAGGCCGGCGGCGGTCCCGCCGCCGCCGCTGGCGGCGTCACTGCCAGCACCGCCGAACCCGGCGCAAGGCTCCGTGTTCGGCCCCGGTCCCCACCGCCCCGGGAGCTGGCGCCGCAGACGCACTTCGTTGCGTTCCTGCGGCGCACGCTCCTAGACTGTAACCGGAGACGGATGTTTGGCGCGCTTCCGGGCGCTTGAGGCGGCTGCCCACGATGGACACCGGTAGGAAGGGAACTTCCGTCGATGAGTGAACCGGATCTCGCAGTCACGCTCGGTGTCGAGGAGGAGTTCTTTCTCGTCGATCCGGAGACGCGCGCCCTGGTGCCCGATCCCGCCCCGGCCATCTTCGAGGCGTGCGAGCGGAAGCGCGGACCGCACCACGTCGCGCACGAGGCGCTCCGGTCGCAGATCGAGACCAGCACGAAGGTCTGCGGTTCCGTGGCCGAGGCGCGCGAAGCGTTGCGCGAGACCCGGCGGCTGGTCATCGAGTCGGCCGCCGAGCACGGGGTCGCGGTGATGGCCGCGTCGAGCCATCCGCTCGCCGAGTGGCAGTCGCAACTGGTGACGCCCCGCGAACGCTACGAGCGGTTCGCCGACACGTTCCAGGAAAGCGTCCGGCGGCTGGTCGTCGGGGGCATGCACGTCCACGCCGGCTTCGGCGACGCGGATTCGCGCATCCGGGTCATGACGGCGACCCGGCGTTACCTGCCGCTGGCGCACGCCTTGTCGACCTCGTCGCCGTTCCACGCGGGCCGCGAGACCGGTTTCAAGTCCTGTCGGCTGGGCATACTGGGCGCGCTGCCGCGTACGAGCATGCCCGGCCCGTTGCTGTCACGGGCGGACTACGAACGCATCGTGTCGGCCTACAGGCGGATGGAGTTCATCGAGAACGCCAGCGAATTGTGGTGGGACGTTCGACCTTCTCATGACTATCCGACGGTGGAGATGCGAATCTGCGACACCTGCCCGCGCCTGGACGACGCGGTGAGTCTCGTCGCGCTCTATGCGTCGCTGGTCCGCCGGTTGCTGCAACTGGACAGCCGAGGTCTGCTGCCGCCCGATCCGCCCACGGAGATCATCGTGGAGAATCGCTGGCTGGCGCAGCGTTACGGGGTGCTCGCGTTCCTCGGCAACGTGTGGGGCAGCGGCGGACGCGTGGACATCGCCGACTACGCGGCACGGCTCGTTGAGGAGCTGGCGGGCGACGCGCACGAACTCGGCTGCGAGGACGAGTTGCGGCACGCGCTCGCCATCATCCGCGACGGCAGTGGCGCCGACCGGCAGCTCGATCGCTTCCGGCTGCGCCGGCTGGAGGGGGCGACCAGGGAGGAGGCGCTGCGCGACGTGGTCGATCTGCTGATCGCCGAGACGCGCGAGGGGGTGGACGCTGTCGTAAGCTGAGTATGGCGACGCTCGGTTACGTGAACGCGTTCGGCCGCGGCGTCATCCGCGCGCAGCCGGCGCTCCGCCGCAACGGGAACCCGGAGGCGGAGTTCACCTTCGAGACCTCGCATGTGCCGTGCGCGTGGGGCGCCCGCTGAAGGCGTATCAGAAGTGGATCCAACGGATTCCGACTGTCTACGGGGACGAGGTGCTCGGTCCGGCCCGCGAGGGGCCGTCGGCGACGGTGGACGGTGACGAATGCCTGGCCACGCTGACGCACTACCGCAGCCTGATGGCCATGGCCCGTGACGCCCGCAAGCCGATGTTCCACCTGCGGGCGGCCGACGGCGCGCTCGGCGGCCACATCCACGCCGTGCAGGACTGCTTCGAGCACTTCGAGACGCTCGCCGGGCGATAGCCGCGCGGTGCGGCGTGCGCATCAACGGTATTTCGTGATGACGTCCTTCTTCACGTTCACGAAGCGGGATACCTTGGTGTATGCCATTTCCGTGATGGGATCATGGATTTGACACGAATCGACCGACCGGGCGAGCATCGTTGACGGATGCTGCACCGTCACCTGACGGACGCGCTGCGCGCCGCCGCCGCGCTCAATCCCGTCGTCACGCTTACCGGGCCCCGGCAGTCGGGGAAGACGACCCTCGTCCGGGCCGTCTTCCCGGCGCACCGCTACCTCTCGCTCGAAGCGCCGGACGTGCGCATGCGGGCGCTCGACGACCCGCGGGGCTTCCTGGCGCAGGGAGAACGCCTCATCCTGGACGAGATCCAGCGCGCGCCCGACCTGCTTTCCTATATCCAGGGTCTCGTCGACGAGGACAGTCGGCCGGGACGGTTCGTCCTGACCGGCTCGCAGAACATCCTGCTCATGGAGTCGGTCTCGCAGACACTGGCCGGGCGCACGGCGCTGCTGCGCCTGCACCCGCTGTCGCTGGCGGAGCTGCTGGAGCGGCCTCCGGTGGATGCGGCGAACCTGGACGGCGACGCGACGGACGCCGCCGGGACGGACCCGACCGGCCCTCCCCGGGACCGGGATCTGTGGCGGACGCTCGTCGACGGCTTCTACCCGCGCATCCACGATCGGAAGCTCCCGGCCGGGGTGTGGCTGGCGGACTACATCCGTACATACATCGAACGGGACCTGCGCGACGTGTTGCAGGTGGCCGACCTGCGCAGCTTCGAGCGCTTTCTGCGGCTGGCCGCGGCGCACACGGCGCAGGAGCTCAACCTGACGAGCCTCGCCAGCGATGTCGGGGTCACCCAGCAGACGGCGAAGCGCTGGCTCTCGGCGCTGGAGATCAGCTATCTGGCGACCACGCTGCCGCCGCACCATGCGAGCTACCGCAAGCGTCTGCGCAAGCGGCCGCGCCTGCATTTTCTCGACACCGGCCTCGTCTGCTACCTGCTCGACATCCGGGACGCCGCCACGCTGGAGCGGCATCCGCTGCGGGGCGCCATCTTCGAGTCGTTCGTCGTGTCGGAGCTGATCAAGCGCTTCACGGCCGAGCGTCGTGATCCGCCGCTCTCCTTCTGGCGGGACGCGACCGGCCACGAGGTGGACATCCTGATCGAGACCGGCGGCCGGGTCGTGCCGGTGGAGGTCAAGTCCGGCCAGACCGTCGCATCCGACGCCGTCGACGGCCTCGTCCGGTGGACATCGATTCCCGGCAACCCGAACCGGGGCGGGGTCCTCGTCCACGGGGGAACCGCGCAATTCGTGTTCAAGGGCGTGCGCGTGCTGCCCTGGTTCCTGCGCTGACCGGCAGGGATGCACCGCGCGTTCGTTTGTCCCGCTCCTCACGCACCACGGCGCGCTACAATCCCGAAGCGGGGGACAGACATGCGTGAACTGAAGATGATTGCGGCGATGTCGGCGGTCGTGCTGGTGGCCGCGGGGTTGACGTGGGCGGCGCGTCCGGCGGCCGAGCAGGAGATCCCGGCCGAAGCACTGGCCGAGCTGACGGCGATCCGCCCGGTGCCGGGCAAGAACGGGCTGTACGTCATCCCCGGCTACGACGGGGGTGTGACCGGCGGCAACGTGGCCGTGCGGGTGACCAACGACGGCGTCATTCTCGTTGACAACAAGTTCCCGCACAGCTTCCGGATGATCACGTCCGAGGTCCGCAAGGTCACGTCACTGCCGGTGAAATACGTGCTCGACACGCACCACCACGGCGACCACGCGGGCAGCAACGCGGACTTCATGGCCGTCGGCGAGGTGATCTCGCACCGCAATGCGCGGGGGAACATGGTCCGGAACAACCAGCCGGGAGCGCCGCGCATCGTCTTCAGCGACGAGACCTCCGTCTTCCTCGGCGGCGTGGAGACGCGGGCGCACCACTTCGGACGCGGGCACACCAACGGGGACGCGGTCATCCATTTCCCGGACCTGAAGACGATCCACACCGGCGACCTCTTCATCTGGGGGCAACGCTCGGACGGCAGCACCCTGTCGCCCTTCATGGACTACGGCAACGGCGGCAGCGGGCTGGCGTGGACGGCGACGCTGGACGGCGTGCTGGAGCTCGACTTCGATACCGTGATCCCGGGTCACGGCCCCATCCTCGGAAAGGAGCAGGTTCGCACCTTCCGGGACCGGATGCAGACGCTGCAGGATCGGATGCGGGAGGCGATCGAGGCGGGCGTCAGCCGCGACGACGTGCCGGACCGGGTGCAGACCGCCGACCTCGACTGGCCGTTCCGCCCGGCGGCGCTGCAGGCCTTCTACGACGAGGTTGCCGCGGCGCAGTAGCAGCGCTCGGAGCGGTCCCCGCGGGCGTTGGCGTTGGTGTCAGTCCCGCGGGCGGGCGGCGTCAGCCGCGGGCGGGTGGACCACGTCGTCGAGGGCCTTCGACGCGGCGATGAACATCTTCTTCAGGATGACCAGCCGCTCGCGCTTGGACTGCTCGACGCACCGCCACAAGGCGCCATTGATCCTCTCTACCGCCTGCTGGCGTACTTCGGGGGACAGCGTGCAGTCGTTTATGTACTCGTACTTCTCTACCGTGAACCCCGCGATGTCCTTCAGGTTGTCTCCGACGATATCGAAGTCGATCTCGTTCTTGAGCCTGCCCGTTCGCCTCTCGTCCGGTTCCGCATCGGCAAACGCGTTGATGGCCTGGGTCTCGGAGGCGTGAATCGGTATGATCCTGTCGAAGCCGCTGACCGAAAAAACCTCCCGAATCGAGTCCTTCAGCGAGCAGAGGGCGAGTTTCGCGCCTCGCTTCCGGAGCTGCTTCCCCAGCATCAGCACGACCCGGAGTCCGGCGCTGCTGATGAAGGCCACCTGCTCGAAGTCCATGATCGCGGTCTCGGCGTCCGAATCGACCCCGGACTCCAGAACACGCTGAAACTCGGCGAAATTGGCGCTGTCGATGCGGCCTGTCACCTTGGCGACCGCGACGCGGTCCTTCGTTTCCCAGTCGACGTGCATTGAACCGGCTACCTTTCAATCGACCGGCGGCGGTGTCCTTGTCGTACCGCGGACCGTCGGTGCAGGGCCGCTCCGACAGCCGGCCGTACGGCAACGCCGCCGGTCCGGACGGACACCAGAGCCATGTGGAGAGATGCTACACCGATGCCGTGCCCGCCGTGCCCCCGGGGTCCCGGGAGCCGGCGCCCGATCAATCACGGTAAATCACCGTTGACACGGGCTGGGAGCTTGCGCCGCAGAACGCAGCGACGCGAAGTGCCGAGAGCAAGGTCGTGAAGTGGGGATGGGCCGAAACACCGAGCCCGCGAGGCATTTCGGGGCGCTGGGCGGGCACGCGGGTGTTCTGCCGCTCGCCGCGTGGTATAACGATGGCGGGCATCGCCGCCGCCGCGCGTCGCCCGGTGCGGGTCGTCCGCGAGGGTAGAGTCGAACAGGAGGGCCGGGACGATGGACGGGTTCTACTGCTGCAGCTACATGCGCTTCGCCGTTCGCGCCGGAGTCGTCGCCGCCGTCGTGGGGTTGGTGCTGTTCGCTGCGGCCAGTCTGGCCGGGGCGCAGACGACCGGCGCGGAGCCGACGTTCACGAAGGACGTGCTGCCCATCCTGCAGCGCGCCGGTCAGCAGTGCCACCGGCCCGGATCGGTGGCGCCGATGTCGCTCCTGACCTATGCCGAGGTGCGGCCCTGGGCGCGCGCCATCCGCGACAAGACGGCCCAGCGCGAGATGCCGCCGTGGTTCATCGAGCGCAACGTGGGCGTCCGGGCCTTCAAGGAGGACCCGTCGCTGACCGACACCGAGATTGCCACCATTCGTCATCGAGCTGGTCGAGAGCACGGAGCGGACGGTGAAGGTGGGTGAGCCACTGACGCTGACCGCGATCATCAGCGACGACGGTACACCGCAGATGCGGCCCGCTCGCAACAGCCGGCCTCCGGGCCGCCGCAACGGTGACCGTCACGCCGTGAGCGGTGCCGCGAACAGGCGCGGTCTCGCACGCGTCGCGTCACGAACGTCACGGTCTCGGGTTCGGAGTCGCTTCACGGACGGCTCCGGTCCGGAGCGACACGTGTCCGCAGGGGCAGACGGAGTCGACTGACGATGAATGCACGAGCGACGGGGACCGAATCGGTCGGCTGGACGGCGGCCGTACGCGCCGCGGTCGGTGTGGTTCCGGTCCTGCTGATGAATGCGCCGGCAGTGGCGCAGGACCGCACCACGGTCTGGGACGGCGTCTACACGGCCGAGCAGGCGGCGCGCGGCAAGGTCGTCTACGACGGCAACTGCGGCGCGTGCCATCTGCCCGACATGAGCGGCTCGGACGAGGCGCGCCCGCTCGCCGGCGATCGGTTCATGCAGGACTGGCGCGAGGACACCCTGCATACGCTGTTCACGCGCATCCGCAACCTGATGCCGTTCGACGAGCCGGCGACGCTGAGCGAGGAGGCCTACCTCGACAGCGTCGCCTACATCCTCGAGTTCAACGGCTTTCCTGCCGGCGATCGGGAACTGACGCCGGCCGGCCTCACGGACATCCGTATCGAGGGGCGGGACGGACCGGCCGATGTTCCCAGCTTCGCGCTCGTGCAGGTGATCGGCTGTCTCACCGAGGATGGCGGCGGCTGGCTCCTGGCGAACAGCACGCGCGCGGTCCGCACTCGCGATCCGTCCGCTGCGACCGAGGACGAGTTGGCGGCGCTCGTGTCGCGCGCGCTCGGGACGCGGACCTTCGAGCTGATGAACGTCTACCCCAACCCGGCGTCCCATGCCGGACATCGGATGGCGGTCAAGGGCTTCCTGATCCGGGATCCCTCCGGCGACCGCATCAACGTCAGCTCGCTCGGCATGGTCGCCGACGCCTGCGAGCCCTAGGAGTCTGCGCCATACGCAACGGAGTGGGTTCTGCGGCCGGCATGGCTTCGATGCCCGGCCCGCGCGGGTGACCGCGGCGTACGAAAGGAAGAGGCCCCACGCTGCCGGGCGGCGCGGGGCCTCCTTCGTTATCGACTGCCGTGTGCGGCGATCAGTTCGAGCCCTTGCTGTACCTGGTGAGCCCGCCGCCCGCGAACGGCCGGGACGCGGGTCCCTCGGCCACGAACACCGTACCGTCCTCGTCCACGGCGACACCCTCGCCGGCGAGACCCTGCAGCGTGCGGCCCTCCTCGGGAACGTGCGGCGGAATGAAGGCGGTCACACGATCCTCACCCGCGGGTCCGATGCGCACGCCGTTCTTCCACCCGTAGTGGTTGCCCTCCTGCGACTCGGAGTCGATCGCGTAGAGCGTGTCGTCGGCCGTGATGTACAGCCCGCTGATGCGGCTGAACTGGTGGTAGATGTCGAGCAGCTCGCCTTCCTGATCGAAGATCTGGATGCGGTGGTTGCCGCGGTCGGCCACGAACAGCCGGCCCTGCGAGTCGAACTCGATCGCGTGCGGGGTGCGGAACTGGCCCGGCCGGAAGCCGATCTCGCCCCACTGCTTGATGAAGTTGCCGTCCCTGTCGTACTTCAGGATGCGCCCGGTCCGTCCCGCCGGCGGGTCCGGGTTCTGGCCGCTGTGCCCGTCGGAGACGAAGATGTCGCCGGTCGGGCCCCAGGTGATGACGTCGCACGGCTCGTTCAGATGCACGCCCTCGGGGTCGTCGCCCGGCTGCCCGGCCACGCCGAGCGTCATGAGCACTTCGCCCTCGGGGCTGAACTTGAACACCTGGTGGCCGATCTCGCCGTTACCCTGCGAGTCGGTGACCCAGACGTTGCCGTCGTCGTCGACGTGGATCCCGTGCGGCAGCACGAAGAGACCCGCGCCGAACTCCGCCATCAGCTCGCCGGTGTGCCGGTTGTACTTCAGGATCGGATTCACGGTCGGGTTGGCCGCGCAGCCGCCGGCGAGGGCGAAGCCGCCGCAGCGGTCGTAGACCCAGACGTGCCCGTCGGTCGGGTCGATGTCGACGCCGGCCGTCGAGCCCCAGGTCCGCTCGTCGGGCAGCTTGGCCCAGTGCAACTCGACCACGGGGTTCGGGTTCGGAAGCACTCGCTGGACCAGGTCGGTCTCTCCCTCCTGCGCCGCCGCGCCGCTGGCGCCGAGCCCCGCAAGCGACAGGACCAGCAGGGCCACGCCTGCAGCACTCGAGACGATCCGTCGATTCTCCGTCATATCCCTCTCCTCTGTTGAAACCGGGCATATATCCTAGCCGATCCCATGGATGTCGACAGACGGCGTCCACAACGCTCGGATGCAGGGCTGCGGGATGGACGGGCGTCCGGATGGCGCAGGGGCCGAACGCGGAGCCTTGCGACGGGTTCGGCGACGCCGGTAGACTGAGGTACTCCATGCACGATTTCCAGGGTCGACCCCATGTCGCCGCCATTGCCGCGCTGGCGCTGATGCTGGCGGCCGTCGGGCTGCCGGCGACCGCATCGAGCCAGCCGGCCGCACCGCGCACGCCCTGGGGCGCGCCGGATCTGAACGGCGTCTGGAGCCACGGGACGGCGACGCCCCTCGAGCGCCCCGCGGAGCAGGGCGACCGGGAGCTGCTGACCGAGGCCGAGATCGCCGAGATCAACGCCGCGCAACGGTCGACCGAGGGCGTGGGGGCGCGCCGCGCCGTCTGGTGGGAGCGGAGCCTGTCGGACGGGCGCACGTCGATGATTGTCGATCCCCCGGACGGCCGCATCCCGTACTCGGCGGCGGGGCTGGAGCGTCTTCGGGCCCGCCCGGGGCAGACGAGCGAGGGGCCGGAGGGTCGCAGCCCCCAGGAACGCTGCATCTCCTACGGCATCCCGCGACTGGGCGGCCCCTACAGCCAGAACATCCACATCGCGCAGACACCGGATCACGTGCTCCTTCTCTTCGAGATGGTCCACGAGTTCCGCATCATCCCGCTCGACGGGAGCCCGCACCTGCCGGGGCACGTGCGGCAGTGGCTCGGCGACTCGCGCGGGCACTGGGAGGAGGACACGCTGGTGGTCGAGACCACCAACTTCAGCCCCGCGCAGTGGTTCCGCGGGCTGTCGCAGGGCGGGATGCGTCTGGTCGAGCGCTTCACGCGCGTCGACGAAGAGATGGTGCGCTACGAGGTGACCTTCGAGGACCCCGGACTGTGGACGCAGCCCTGGACGGCGACGATCCTGATGCCGCCCACCGAGGGCGACATGTTCGAGTTCGCCTGCCACGAGGGGAATACCGGCATGACCGCCCTGCTCGAGATCGCCCGGCTGGAGGAGGCCCGCGCGGCGGGGCCGCGGTAGCCGGGGGCACCTCCATGGCGGACCCGTCTCCGCCGGCACCGCCGAGGTCCGTCGTGGCCACGCTGTTTCCCGTCGGCGCCGTCTCGGACGACGCTGTCCCGCACGGGCCCGCGGACCGCGTCGCGAAGCGTTACGTGCGGCTCGACGTGGATTCCGACCGCCTGTCGTCCGCGCTGCCCGACACCTTGCTGATCGAACGGCGGTTGGCCGGATGAACGACCGGAACCACGCCGAGCGGCGACTGGCCGAGCCTGCGGGCGCGTCCCCCACGGCGGCGCGCGAGGAGCAGCAGGCGCAGTGAACGAACGAAACACACTCCGCGGCCGCGTCGTCAGTCCTGCCGTGACCCGTCACCATCCCGCCGCGCTCCTTCTCGCCGCAGCGGTCCTCGTCGCCGGCGGCGCGCGCGGCGCGGCGGCGCAGAACCCGGCCCCGCCGCAGATCTTCGGCCCGCCGCCGCCGGTCGCGCCCGCGGTCATCGCGCGCGGCCCGGCCGGCGTCACCGTGCGGGCCACGCGGGTCGAGCAGGCCATGAACATCGACGGGCGCCTCGACGAGCCGGTCTACGAGCGCGTCCGGTCGATGTCGGATTTCATCCAGAACGACCCCGCCGAGGGCGAGCCAGCCACCGAGCGCACCGAGGTGTGGCTGCTCTTCGACGACGACAACGTCTACGTGGTCGCCCGCTGCTGGGAGACCCGGCCGGACCGCATCATCGCCAGCGAGATGCGCCGCGACAACATCCGCATCGTGCGCGACGACAACTTCGCCTGGTCGCTCGACACCTTCTATTCCCGCCGCAACGTGGTGCTCTTCGAGGTCTCGGCGGTCGGCGGCCGGCTCGACGCGCAGCTCACCAACGAGTCGTCGCCGAACCTGGACTGGAACCCCGTGTGGGACGTGTCGGTGGGCCGCTTCGACGGCGGCTGGGTGATGGAGGCGGCTCTGCCCTTCAAGTCGCTGCGCTACCGCGGGGCCGGCCCGCAGGTCTGGGGTTTCCAGGCCCGGCGCGTCAACCGCTGGAAGAACGAGTCGTCCTACCTGACGCCGCTCTCCGCCGCGCAGGGTCTGCGCGGACACTTCCGCGCGTCGCTGGCCGCCACCCTGGTGGGCATCGACGCGCCGCCGGCGTCGCGGCTGTTCGAGGTCAAGCCCTACGGCATCGCGGACCTGACGACCAGCCCGCTGGCCTCGCCCCCGGTCGTGAACGATGTCGGGTGGGCCGGCGGCATCGACGTCAAGGTCGGCGTGACCGAGGGGCTCACCGCCGACTTCACCGCCAACCCCGACTTCGCGCAGGTGGAGGCCGACGAGCAGCAGATCAACCTGACCCGCTTCAACCTGTTCTTCCCCGAGAAGCGCGAGTTCTTCCTGGAGAACCAGGGCGCCTTTCGCTTCGGCGGCGCCGTCACCAGCGGCCGTCTGGCCGGCGCGACCGACACGCCGGTGCTCTTCTACAGCCGGCGCATCGGCCTGAGCGGCGGCCCGGTGGCGCGCGAGGTGCCGCTGCGGGCCGGCGGGCGGCTGACCGGCCGGGTCGGGCCGTACACGCTCGGCGCGATCAACATCCAGTCCGGGGACGCGGCGGCGGCGGGCGCGCGCGCCACCAACTTCACCGTCCTGCGGGCCCGGCGTGACGTGCTGCGGCGCAGCAGCGTCGGCGCCATGTTCACCGGCCGCTCGATCAGCCTCGACGGTGCGGGGAGCAACGAGGCCTACGGCGTCGATGGCGTCTTCGGCTTCTACGACGACCTGAACATCAACACGCACTGGGCGCGCACCCGCACCACCGGAAGGCTCGGCAACGACACCAGCTTCCGCGGCCACCTGGAGTACGCCGGCGACCGCTACGGGGCGCAGCTCGAGCACCTGCTGGTGGGCGAGGACTTCAACCCCGAGGTGGGATTCGTGCGCCGCCGCGACATGCGCCGCAGCTTCGGCGAGTTCCGCTTCAGCCCCCGTCCGCAGTCCATCGACTGGGTGCGGCGGTTCGTCTGGACCGGCTCGTTCGCCTACGTCGAGAACCTGGCCGGCGCGGTCGAGACGCGCGAGACGCTGGCCTCGTTCGCCATAGAGCTCGACAACAGCGACCAGCTCCTGCTGAACGGCATGCGCTCGTACGAGTTCCTGCCCGCGCCGTTCCCGATCTCGCGGGACGTCACGCTGCCGGTCGGCGGCTACGACTTCGCCAACGCCGGGGTCGGCTACAACTTCGGACAGCAGCGCCGCTGGTCGGCCAACGTGCTCGCCGAGCACGGCTCGTTCTACAGCGGCCACAAGACGGCGCTGACGATCATGCGCGGGCGCGCCAGCCTCAGCGACCAGTTCTCGGTGGAGCCGCTGTACTCGGTCAACTGGATCGAGCTGGCCGAGGGGGAGTTCACGACCAACCTGTTCGGCGCGCGGGTCACCTACACCATGACGCCGCTGATGTTCGCCAGCGCGCTCGTGCAGTACAACTCCAGCCGCAACGCCGTCTCGGCCAATGTCCGCTTCCGCTGGGAGTACCGGCCGGGCAGCGAGCTGTTCGTCGTCTTCAACGAGGAGCGCGACACCGGGCTCGGCCGGCCGCTGGCCGGACCGACGAACCGGGCGTTCATCGTCAAGTTCAACCGCCTGTTCCGGTTCTGAACGCCGGGCGGCCGGGCGTGTCGGAGCGTTCGACGGCGGATGGCGTCGCCAGACCCGTCGCCAAGGCTCCGTTCGGTCCCAGCCCGCCGCCTCGTGCCGTTGGCCGAGGCGCCGGCCGGCAGTCGGTTGCCGCCCCGTTGGCGGATCGGCCGCGGCAAACCCCTCGTGAAATAATGAACAGCATCACGCTCGCGGCGCCGGTCCCACGGTGACCCGTGCAGGGGGAAGGTGCTCCCCTCGGCAAGTCAGGCGGCGTCACGGTCACGGCGCCCGGCCAGAAAGCCTTCGAGTGCGCCTTCGAGCTTCGCCATGCGCTCGCGCAGATCTGCGATCTCTCGGAGCACGGCGTCGAACCGCCCGTGGACGGCATCGAACCGCTTCGCCGTCTCGCGGGCGTCGTCGTCGAGCCGCCGGTTGACGGCGTCGAACCGCTTCGCCGTCTCGCGGGCGTTGTCGTCGAGCCGCCGGTTGAGCGCCTCGAAGCGCTTCTCGGTGCACCGCTCGGCCGCGGCGATGTGGCGCCACAGCAACGTGAACAGCGCCACGACCAGGACCGGCGTCAACCAGGATGTCAGGGCTTCCATACCTCGGCGCGTGATGCTTGGCATCATCGCGTCTGTTTCTCCGTGTGTCAACGGTCGCCGAAACGCCCCGTCCGGCGCTGGCCCGCGCCTGACGATGATTGCCTCGTTGCGGGCCACGACGGAGGAGATTGGAATGGCCACGGCGGCAACTTTAGCACCGACGATGGGGGCCTCTCCGCTCGCCCCGCCGCCAGCCCGTGCGATGATCCTTCTCCGCGCCGGGCCGCCCTGGACCAACGCCGCGACCGGCATCGACGCGGCACCTGCGCGCCCTGACGACCCTGACGACCGGCTGTCTGCGTCAGGTCGGATATGCGCTTGCTGCCTCGCGTGGCAGCGGCGCAACATCAAGGCGCACCGCCGCCGGGGCGTCTTCTTCACCTACGAGACGATGTGCGCCGCGCCGGAGCGGGTGGCGCAGACCGTCCGCGCCCTCGTCCAAGACGACCGCAAGGTGCCGTCGCGCCAAGTCGAAGTCCTTCCAAGCCAGCCGGTGCATGTCGAGTCTCACGGTCCTCCGATGATCCGCGACCCGGGAACCCGTTCAGGCTCATCTCTCGTTGGAAACACCCCTCATTCAGGCTCATCCCTCGTTGGACAAGACTGGTCGTGCGTCGGAACCGGAGTTTCGCGGTAGGATCGCGGGCAGACCCAGGGCATAGAGAGGGAGTATCGAGATGACGAGCCACCGCTGCCTCGCCGCGCTTGCCGTCCTGCTGGCGGCAGTCCTCGCCGCGCCGGTCCCGGCCACCGCCCAGTCGGACGCTGCGACCATGCCGATGCGGACCCCGGACGGCCAGCCGGACATCTCCGGCATCTTCACGTTCCGCACGCTGACGCCGCTGGAGCGCCCCACGGCGCTCGCGGGCCGGGAGACGCTCGGGGCCGAGGAGGCTGCCGCCTTCGAGGCGTCCGAGCGGGTGCGCCTCAACCGTGACCTGTTCGACCCGATCACGGGCGCGCCGAGCGCCGGGTATCAGCCGCGCGCCGAGGGCGGCGTGCTCTCCTACAACGAGTTCTGGTACGAGCGGGGCATCGAGCTCACCAGCGACAAGCGGACCTCGCTGGTCGTCGATCCGCCCAGCGGCCGGATCCCGTACACGGACGACTACCGCGAGGCCCGCGCGATCAACCGCCTCAACATGCGCAACGGCTTCGCCGACCACTACACCGACCGCACGCTGGGCGACCGCTGTCTGATGGGCTCGAACTCGGGCCCCCCGATGCGGCCGGGCTCCTACAACAACAACGTCCACATCTTCCAGGCGCCGGGCTACGTGGCTCTGCTCAACGAGCACATCCACAACGTGCGCATCATCCCCATCGACCGGCCGCACGGGAACGTCCGGCAGTGGGTGGGCGACTCGCGCGGGCGCTGGGAGGGCGAGACGCTGGTGGTGGAGACGAAGAACTTCGCCCGCGAGACCAACTTCGCCGGCTCGTCGCGCGACAGCTTCCTCGTCGAGCGCTTCACGCGCATCGATCCGGACACGGTGATGTACGAGTTCACGTTCGAGGACCCGAACAACCTCACGCGGCCGTTCTCGGTCGCCATCCCGTTCCGGCGCACCGACGGGGTGCTTTACGAGTACGCCTGCCACGAGGGCAACTACGGCCTGACCGGCATCCTCGGCGGGGCGCGCCGGAAGAACACCCAGAAGGTGACGTCGCTCCCGTAGCTTCTCCCGCACCACGCTCGCCGGCCGCCGGCGAGCCGGCGCCGAGGCAGGATGACCGCTGACACGCTTGCGGCAACCCGGCGGCTGGTCGAGACCGCGGCGCGCATCGTCGGTTTCACCGGCGCCGGCATCTCGACCGAATCCGGCGTCCCCGACTTCCGCAGCCCCAACGGCGTCTGGGCGCAGAACCGGATCGTCGACTTCCAGGAGTTCGTCTCCAGTGAGGCGGGGCGCGTCGAGTACTGGCGCCAGAAGGCCGCCGCCTGGCCCGCCATGCGCGACGCGCAGCCGAACGCGGGGCACTACGCCTTCGTCGAGCTCCACCGGCAGGGCCGGCTCAAGGCGCTCGTCACGCAGAACATCGAGCGCCTGCACCAGCGCTCGGGGTTGCCCCCCGACCGGGTCCTGGAGCTGCACGGGACCACCACCGAGGCGGTCTGCCTGACCTGCGGCGACCGGATCACGTCGGACGAGGCGTGCCGGCGCATTGAGGGCGGCGAGCGGGCGCCGCGCTGCCGGCCGTGCGGCGGGTTCCTCAAGCCGGCGACCATCTCGTTCGGACAGGCGATGCCGCACGACGTCATGGTGCGGGCGCAGGTCGCGGCCGAGACATGCGACCTCATGATTGCGGTCGGTTCCTCGCTGGTCGTCGAGCCGGCCGCGTCCATCCCGCGGGTGGCCCGAGAGGCCGGCGCGCGGCTCGTCATCGTCAACCGCGACCCGACGCCGCTCGACGGCATCGCGGACGCGGTGGTGCGCGGCGAGATAGGCGCCGTGCTGCCCGCGCTGGTGCGCCGGGACGCCTGAACGCGGTTTCAGACGAACGCAAGGTCCCGTCAGTCATCGGATCACTTGTCCGGCAGCGCGAACACGAACAGGTTGTTGTTGGCGCTCGGCCGCAGCTCCGGCGTCAGCTCCAGGAAGCGGCCGTAGCCGGTGCTGACCGCGACGTACTGGCGGCCGTCGACCGCGTAGGTGATCGGGAAGCCGGAGACCGGCGAGCCGAGATTGATCTCCCAGAGGATCTCCCCCGTCCGGTCGTCGAAGGCCCGGAAGCGGCCGTTGACGTCGCCGCCGAACACCAGCCCGCCCCCGGTGGCGGCCAGGGCCATCGTGGCGGCCCGCTGCTGGTAGTTCCAGGTCACCCGGCCGGTCTCGGCCGAAATGGCCTGCACGCTCCCCACGTCGTCGTATCCCGGCGCGATCTCGGGGCGCCAGGCGAGGGCGTAGAGCCGGCGCGCCTCGTCCTGCTCGTCGGGCGCCGCCATGGCCATCATCCGCGAGCAGACGTTGCGCAGCGGCATGTACATCGTGTTGGTCAGGGGACTGTAGGCGCCCGCCTCCCAGTCCTTTCCGCCGCTGGCGTGCGGGCAGGCCAGCACCGTCTGCCCCGCCGCGGTGAAGATGAGCTCCGCGTTCTCGGTCACCTGGCCGGTGGCCCCGTCGATGCCGCTGACCACGTTCTGGACGATGGTCGGCGTGGCCCACAGGAACTCGCCGGTCTCGCGGTCGAGCGTGTAGACGATGCCGGTCTTGCCGGGAATCCCGGTCACCACCCGGCGCACCTCGCCCGCGTGCAGCCGCGGGTTGATCCAGCTCACGGCGGACGGGTCCGGCCGCACGGCGGTGTCCACCAGCAGGCGCTCGAACGGATGGTCGAGGTCCCAGTGGTCGTTCATGTGCTGGTAGTGCCAGACGATCTCGCCGCTGTCGCCGTCGAGCGCGAGCGTCGAGTTGTGGTAGAGGTGCGTCAGGTCCGTGCCGCCGAGCATGTACTTCGGCGCCGGCGAGGTGACCGACGTGCCGACGTAGACCAGGTTCAGCTCGGGGTCGTAGCTGGGCACCATCCAGGAGCCGACATGCGCGCGCTCCTCGAACGGGACGTCGCCCCAGGTCTCGTCGCCGGGCTCGCCCGGGGCCGGAATCAGGCGCGTCCGCCACAGTTCCTCGCCGGTGGCGGCGTCGTGGGCGGTGATGACGCAGCCGAGCGGCCCGCCGCGGGGGTCGCAGCTCCGGCCCGAGAACACCTTGCCGCCGGCGACGATCGGCCCCGAGGTCTGGTTGGCCGGGTTCACCCGGTAGTCGAGGATCTCGGTGTCCCAGACCACGTCGCCGGTCTCGGCGTCGAGCGCGAAGATGTGGTCGTCCATGCTGGTGTCGATGATCAGCTCGCCGTGGATGGCGATGTTGCGGTTGGTGTCAATCAGGGTGCCGATCATGTAGTCGCCCAGATCGTCCGGGCGGTCCCGCCGGTGCTCCCAGATGAGGTCGCCGCTCACCGCGTCGAGGGCCTGGATGATGTCCCGCGGATTCGGCATGAACAGGACGCCGCCGCGGACCAGCGGCGTCCCCTGCTGGCGGCCCGGCGTCAGCGCCCGCGACCAGACCAGCCGCAGATCGGCGACATTGCCGCGATCGATCTGATCGAGCGGACTGTAGCCCCAGCCGTCCAGCGTCCGGCGCCACATCAGCCACTCGTCGGGACTCGGGTTCGCCAGCTCCGCGTCGGTCACCGGCCGGATGCGATCCGGCTCCTGCGCGGCGGCCGAGGGCGCGTACGCGATCGCAAGGGCCGCGGCGACGACGCTGCACAGAACGAATGCCGAACGGAACCGGAACGACGGCCAACGCGGCCAACCAGGTGCGGACATGCCCTCCTCCATTCGTAACCGGCGTGAGCGATTATGTCACCGACGGCCGCAGGCATGGAGGCGTGCGACGATTCAGGATCCCGGGAAGAGCGGCCCGGCAGGCTCTTGACAATGTAGCTCCATGTGTCTACATTGCTCTTGATGAAGACAGTCGGCGTCAGAGAGATGAAGAACCGGTTGAGCGCCTACCTCCGCATGGTGGAGCGGGGCGAGCGTGTGGCCGTCACCCATCGAGGACGGGTCGTGGCCGAGTTGGGGCCGCCGACGCGCACCACCGAAGAGGACGCGTACGCCGAGCTGCGACGCCGCGCCCGGAACGGTACGGTGCGCCTGGGCGCGCCGAACCGCGCGGATCTCTACCCTCGTCCCGCTCGCCTGCTGCCTTCCCGGATCGTGCAGGATCTGCTGGACGAGGTGCGGGGCGACCGGTGAACCTCTACGTGGAGACGAGCGCCGTCGTGGCGTCGCTCCTGGATGAGGAACGCAGCGAACGAGCGCGAGCGCGACTGGCGGCGGCCGACCTCGTCTTCACGTCCGACCTGACCCTCATCGAGTGTGATCGGGCGGTTCGCCGCGCCGTCGCCACCGGACGGGTCACGGCAAGCGAGTCGTTGGCATTGCACGCGCTGCTCGACACGCTCGCGGCGCACTGGACGCTGCATGGCATCGACGGGGAGATCGTCCATCGGTCCCGCCGGTCGTTTCCCTGCGAACCGGTCCGCTCGCTCGACGCCATCCATCTCGCGACAGCGCTGGCGGTTCGGAACCTGGCGCCCGACGTGCATCTGCTGTCGTTCGACAAGCGCATCCGCGACAACGCCTCGTCTCTCGGCTTCCCGGTGGCGCCGGCCGACGCGGTGTAGCGTGCGGTGGATCGGCCCGACCGCCCTGTGCATCCGCCGGCGGACCGGGCTCCGGAACGCGCGCGACTGCATCGCGGTCGTTCCGAACGAATCCTCACGACCGGCAATGTGGCCTGCCAGGCCGCAATCACTCTGGAAGCGCGAACACGAACAGGACGTTGCCGCTGCTCGGGCGCAGCTCCGGCGTCAGCTCCAGGAAGCGGCCGGTGCCGACGCTGACCGCCACGTACTGGCGGCCGGCGACCGCGTAGGTGATCGGGAAGCCCGAGACCGGCGTGCCGAGGTTGATCTCCCACAGGATCTCCCCCGTGGTGTCGTCGAAGGCGCGGAAGCGGCCGTTGACGTCGCCGCCGAACACCAGCCCGCCTCCGGTGGCGGCCAGGGCCATGGTGGCTGCCCGCTGCTGATGGTTCCAGACCACCTCGCCCGTCTCGGCCGAGATGGCCTGCACGCTGCCCACATCGTCGTAGCCGGGGGCCAGCTCCGACCGCCACGCGATGGCGTAGAGGCGGTTGGTGCGGTTGTCCGGATCCTCGGCCATCATCCGCGCGCAGACGTTGCGCAGCGGCATGTACATCGTGTTGGTCCGCGGCGAATAGGCGCCCGCCTCCCAGTCCTTGCCGCCACTGGCGTGCGGGCAGGCCAGCACCTGCTGACCGCTGGCGGTGAAGATCAGCTCCGCGTTCTCGGTCACCTGGCCTGTGGCCCCGTCGATGCCGCTGACCACGTTCTGGGTGATCGTGGGCGTGGCCCACAGGAACTCGCCGGTCCGGCGGTCGAGCGTGTAGACGATGCCCGTCTTGCCGGGGATGCCGGTCAGCACCCGCCGTTCCTCGCCCGGCTCGATGCGCGGGTTGATCCAGCTCACCGCCGCGGGATTCGGGCGCACCGGCGTGTCGACCAGAAGGCGCTCGAACGGATGGTCGAGGTCCCAGTGGTCGTTCATGTGCTGGTAGTGCCAGACGATGGCGCCGGTGTCGCCGTCGAGTGCGAGCGTCGAGTTGTGGTAGAGGTGCGTCAGGTCGGTTCCGCCCAGCATGAACTTCGGGGCCGGCGAAGTGACCGACGTGCCGACGTAGAGCAGGTTCAGCGCCGGGTCGTAGCTGGGCACCATCCACGAGCCGACGTGCCCGCGCTGCTCGAACGGCACGTCGCCCCAGGTCTCGTCGCCCGGCTCGCCCGGCCCCGGAATCAGGCGCGTCCGCCACAGCTCCTCGCCCGTCTGTGCGTCGTGCGCGGTGATGACGCAGCCGTGTGGCCCGCCGCGGGGGTCGCAGCTCCGGCCGGAGTACGCCGTGCCGTTGGCGACGATGGGCCCCGAGGTCTGGTTGGCCGGGTTCACCGTGTAGTCGAGGATCTCGGTGTCCCAGACCACCTCGCCCGTCTCGGCGTGCAGGGCGATGATGTGGTCGTCCATGCTGGTGTGGAGGATCAGTTCGCCGTGGATGGCGATGTTCCGGTTGGTGTCGATCAGGCTGCCGATCATGTAGTCGCCCAGATCGTCCGGCCGGTCGCGGCGGTACTCCCAGATCAGGTCCCCGGTCACCGCGTCGATGGCCTGGATGGTGTCCTGCGGGTTGGGCATGAACAGGACGCCGTCGCGGACCAGCGGCGTCCCCTGCTGGCGGCCGTCGGTCGCCAGGGCGCGGCTCCACACCAGCCGGAGGCTGCCCACGTTGCCGCGGTCGATCTGATCGAGCGGGCTGTAGCCCCAGCCGTCGAGCGTGCGGCGCCACATCAACCATTCGTCGGGGCTCGGGTCCGCCAGTTCCGCGTCGGTGACGGGGCGGATGCGGTCCGGCTCCTGCGCGACGGCCGGGGACGCGCCGAACACGGCGAACGCGACGGCGACGCAGCACGCGGGCAACGCCGGGCGGAACGGGAACGACGGCCAGCGGTATGCGGGCATGATCCCTCCTCGGTGGTGGCGACTCCGGCCGATTATGTCACCGGCAAGGGTTCCAGCGGCGCGCCCGCGCGGCGTATACTGCGCCGGGTTCCTCAGTCAACACGTCATCGCATGCTTGTCAGGCGTCGAGGCCGCGCCGGAAATGTCTCCTGAGCAGGGGCGGAGCCCGCGCCCCCCGGACCGGATCGGCAGCATCGGCGTCGAGGCTTTCGACGCCGCCTACGGCGCCGGCTTCCAGGCGGAGGACGACTCGCCGCACGCCGTCGAGTGCGCGTTCATCGAGGACACGCGTGCGGCCATCGGCCGCGCGCCCTCCGACCGCCCGCACCGGCTCGCGTTCGTGGACGGCACCATGCGCACCGAAGCGCGCCTCACCCGCACCGATCCGCAGGGCGCCGTGAGCACGGGACTCGCCGGAAGCTGGGCCGCCGGCGCGGTACTCGTCAGCGCGGACGGGCCGGCGCGCTTCGACCGCGTGACGGTGGGTCGCGCGGCCATCTTCACGGGAGGACGCCGGGTCGAGCTGCCCGATCACGGCGCCGGCTGGCGCTGGGAGCCGCACGCCGTGGAGGGCGCCGACGTCGAGGCCGCCCGCCAGCAGCTCCAGCGGCTGATGCGTGACGCCGAGTGGGCGGTGGCCGAGCAGCTCTGCGGCGCCGGCTGGCTGACGGTGCTCGACGGTCCGCTACACGGCATCCGGTATCGCCGCAGCCCGCCGGTCATCGGCTACGTCAAGACGCACCACCGCCGCATGCTCGCCGTCGAGCAGTGGAACCGCGTGCCGCGGCTGCTCGTGCGGGAACGGTCCGGCCTGTTCGCCATGGGCGGCGACCTGTACGGCTGCTACCTGCGGGTCGGCGACCCGGGACCGTGGGCCGGCCCCTGGGCCGGCATCGCCCGCATCGAGATGCCGTCCGGGATCGGCCGCGAAGCCGCGATCGAGGCGGCGGACCGGGCGGCGAGCTGGCTGCCGGACTTCGCCTCGGCACTCCACCGCGACCCGCGGGCGCCGGTCAACCTGACGCCGATCGCCGGCCTGGAGCGGCATCTGCACCATCTCCAGGGCGATCCGCGCCTGGCGCTGCGCGCCGTGCGCGAGGCCGTGCTGCAACGCAACCGCGCGGAGCCGGCCGCATGAGCGACGACGGCGCGCGCATCGGACTGGTCGACGGGTCGGTCGACAGCGACTCGCGCACCTTCCACGTCGTGCTCGACCCGCAGGTCGTCATCCAGCTCGACCAGCTCGTGGCCGTCACCACCGCACTGCCCGACGGCGAACAGGTGACCCACTACGGCATCGTCACCGAGCTGCGGTCGCGGTTCGAGGGCGCCGACCTGCCGTCGGATACCGGCCGGGTGGTCGACCGCACGCTGCCGGCGGAGCACGTGCGGCGGGCGGAGGTGCGCGTCCTGCGCGTGGTCCCCGAGCGCTTCGTCGCACCGCACGCGGGCGCCCCGGCGACGCCGGCCGTCGGAGGGCACCGCGCGGTCGCGCTGTTCGAGGACGAGATGAAGCGCGGCAGACTGCCCGTGGGCCTCGACCTCGGCGGCGCGCCGGTCTACGCCGACATGCGCTTCGTGGATGGCCGCTCCGGCGGCCACGTGTCCATCTCGGGCATCTCCGGAGTCGCCACCAAGACCTCCTACGCCCTGTTCCTGCTCTACCAGCTCCTGGAGACCGAACAGGGCATCGATCTGCTGGGCGGGCGGGCCGGGCGCGAGAGCGTGCGGGCCCTGGTCTTCAACACGAAGGGCGAGGACCTGCTGCACCTAGACCGACCCAACGCCGAGTTCGCGGGCAGGCCGGAGGAAGCCGGGAAGTGGCGGGCGCTCGGCATCGACGAGCCGGGGCCGTTCCGCTCCGTGCGCCTCTGGGCGCCGCGCCGGTCGGGCGCCGCCGGCACGCTGGTCGCCAACGTGCGGTCGCGCGACACCGCCGACGTGAACCCCTACGGCTGGACCCCGGAGCAGTTCGTCCGCGAGCAGCTCCTGCAGTTCTGCTTCACCGCCGACGACGAACGTTCCACGCAGGTCGGCTTCGTGGAGCAGCAGGTGCGGATCCAGCTTCTGCGGCGGCTGCGGCGGCTGGCTGGCGATCCGACCGGCGCCGTGGTGATCGCCGAGATCGTGCCGCCCAACACGGGCTTCAACCCGGACCGGCTCGCCGAGCGCGAACCCGAGGAGGTGTCGGCCGGGACGGGGCACGTGCTCCGCGACTTCGGTGATCTCATCGATCTCCTGGAAGGCATCATCTCCACGGACGACGAGGGTCTGATGAACGAGTGGTTCGGCCGGACGCAGGCCGGAACGCGGCAGGCGTTCCTGCGGCGGCTGCTGAAGCTGCGCCGCCACATCGGCCCCCTGATCGGCTGCGGTCTCGAGCCGGTGTCGGCAGAGAACGCGAAGCTCCACGTCGTCGACATCTCCACCTTGCACGACGACGCCCAGCGCTTCGTGGTCGGCGCCCTGCTGGATCGCGTCTGGCGCGAGAAGCAGGGTACGGGCCGGGAGCCGCTGCGCTTCGTGGTGCTCGACGAGCTCAACAAGTACGCCCCGGCCCACGGCTTCTCGCCGCTCCGGGACCTGCTGGTCGACATCGCCGAGCGCGGCCGCTCGCTGGGCGTGCTGCTCATCGGCGCGCAGCAGGCGGCCTCGGCGGTGGCGCAGGCGCTGCCGCGCAACGCGTCGCTGAAGGTGGCCGGACGGCTCGACGCCAGCGAGTCCGACGCCTACCGCTTCCTGACCCCGGCCCTGCGGGAGCGCGCCACCCGCTTCATGCCGGGTACGATGGTCGTCTCGCAGCCGATCGTGCCCGAGCCGATCCCCATCCGCTTCCCGTTCCCGCCGTTCGCCACCAACCCGGACGAGGCGGCGGCCGACGAGGCCGCGGATCGGGAGAAGACCGACCGGATCCTGCGCACGATGGGCGCGCTGGCGGGCCCGAAGGTGGACCTGTGAAGCGCACTGGAACCGCTGTGACCGACGGCTCGGCGCGCGCTGGCGGGCCCGAAGGTGGACCTGTGAAGCACACGACTGCGATGCCGGGCGCACCACCGGCCGGGGACGAGCCGGCTGGTCCGAAGGTGGCCCCTTGAAGCTGCTGCACACCTCCGACTGGCACCTGGGGGCGCGGCTCGGTCGCCACGATCGCACAGACGATCACAGGGTGGCGCTCCGCGGGCTGCTCGAACTCGCAGAGTCGGAGCGGCCGGACCTGATCCTGCACACGGGTGACCTCTTCGACGCCTCGCGACCGCCGTACGACACGCTGGCGCTGGGCGTCCGCGCGCTCGGCCGGCTCTCGGCGGTCGCGCCGACGCTCGTGCTGTGCGGCAACCACGACTCGGCCGTGCTGCTGCGCGTGATCGACGAGCTGGCCGGCGCCGCCGACCCGCGGCGGCTGCGCCTGGTGACCGAGCCGCAGGTGGTGCCGTACCCGGATGTCGCCGACGGGGATGTCGCCGTCGCCGTCGCGTGCGTGCCGTTCCTCTCCCCGACCGCGATCGCCGACTACGCCGCCGGTGATCCCTCGCGGTTCGAGGGCGACTACGCCGACGGCGTCAGGACACTGAACCGGCGCCTGCTCGCCGAGGCGCATGCGCAGGCCGGATCCCGCGGCATCGTCCTCTACGCCGCGCACCTGCACGTACAGGGCGCGCGACCGGGGCGGTCCGAGCGGCGGATCACGGTCGGCGAGGACTACGCCACGCACACCGACGGGCTCCGGCGTGCGCTGTACTGCGCGTTCGGCCACATCCACGACCCGCAGCTCCTGCCCGGGGGCACGGCGCAGGGACGCTACGCCGGCTCGCTCATCCCGCTCGACTTCGGCGAACGGCGGCAGCCGAAGCAGGCGGTGGTCGTGACCATCGGAGACGACGTGCAGGTCGAGCCGCGCGAACTGCCGGCCGGCCGGCCGCTCACCGAGTTCACCGGCACCCTGGCCGAGCTGCAGGACCGCGCCGCCGACGGCGGGCTCGACGGCTGCATCCTGAAGGCGCGGGTCGTCTCCGACGATCCGATTCCGGATCTGGCGGACCGCCTGGCCGAATGGTCTCCGGGGTGCGTGGTGTTCGAACTGCTCAACACGGTCACCAGCCAGCCCGTGAAGGCGGTGGCGCCGGCCAGCGAATCGGCGGCCGAACCCGCCATCGACGCGTTGTTCGACGAGTGGAGGACAACCGCGGCGCGCGGTCCGAAGGCGCCGCATGACGCCGTGCGGGCGCTCCTCGCGCAGGCGCTCGGCGGCGTGGACCAGGATGCGAAGCCGGACTTCGGACTGACGACGCTGGCGTCACGCGCCGAGCAGACGCTCGCGCGCCTCGCCGCGCGACCGCCTGCGACGGACGGGGCCACCGCAGCCGCGGAAAAGGACCCCTCCGGCGGGGGACGGCGCGAAGGGATTTGAGACCCCGGAGGCAATCCGCGCGCGAGGCGCCCCGGCTCCCGACCCGCTCCGACCGGACCGGGACCGCACGGGCCGCGAATCGGCAAGGAAACGAACTCCATGCGCCCCATCCACCTCACCATCGAAGGACTGCGCTCGTTCCGGGGGCCGGTGGTCATCGACTTCACCGGCCGCGACCACGTCGCCATCATCGGGGACACCGGGGCCGGCAAGTCGTCCATCCTGGAGGCCATGACCTACGCCCTGTACGGCCACACGACGTTCACCGCGCGGGCCAACCAGGAGCTGATGAACGACACGTCGACGCGCCTGCGGGTCGTGCTGCGGTTCCGCGTCTCGGGCGACACCTGGGAGGTGGCCCGCACGCTGCGCCGCAGCGGCGGGCGCGCGGGCGAGGTCGGGCAGGTGCGGGCGCAGTTGCGCCGGCTCGGGGCCGACGGCGCGCCGCAGGAGCAGGTCGAACAGGTGCGTCGCGTCAACGAACGCATCGCCGGGTTGCTCGGACTCGACAGCGACGCCTTCCTGCGCACCGTCGTGCTGCCCCAGGGCCGCTTCGCCCGCCTGCTGGTGGAGGACGATCCCCGCGACCGCAGCCGCATCCTGCGGCAGGTCTGGCGCACCGACGAGCTGGAGGCGGCCGGCGAGCTGGCGGCAGGGGCCCGGCAGGAGGCCAGAGAACTACAGGTCCGGCTGGAGCAGGCGGCCGCGGCGCACCCGGAGGATCCGGCCGCGCACCTGCAGGGGCTGCGCGCCGCCGGCGACGCGGCGCGGCAGCGGGCGGAGAGCGCATCGGCAACGGAGCGCGAAGCGGCGGCGGCCCGCGACGAGGTGCGTGCCGCCCGCGAGGCGGTTCGGATTGCGGAGGCGGTCGCGGAGCGGCTTCGGGCGACCGGGTTCGAGCAGGCCGGCGCGCGCCTTCCGCCCATCCGGGAACGCGCACGCGCCATCGACACCGAACGCGCGGCGCTGGACCGCCGGCTCGCCGACATCGAACGGCAACGTGCGCGGATCCCGGACGACGACGACGGCCCCGGCGCCGCACAGGTCGCCGCGTCGCTGGCGACCCTCGACGGCATCAAGACCGGCGCACGGCAGGCGGAGGACGCCGCCACGGACATCCGGCGCCGGGCCGAGGCGGCGGAGCGGCAGCACGTCGACGCCCGGCGGCAGTCCGAGGCGGCGGCGCGCGCCGACGAGGAGACCGCCCGCCACGGCGCGCACCGCCGCCCGCTCGCAGAGGCGGTCGAGGCGGCGCGCGAACGGCGCCGGACGGTCGGCCGGTTGTTCGAGGACTGCGGGGCACGCGACGCGGAGCGGCGGGAAGCCCACCGGCGGCTCGACGCGGCGCGCCGCGAGGGTGAGGAACTCGCGAAGCGTGTCGAAGCGGCGCAGGCGGCGGCGCTCTCCACCGCCGCCGCGCTGACTGCAGCGGAGACGCATCTGGCGGACACGCGGCGCGCCGATGCCGCCGCGGCGGCGGCTGGCGAGCTGCACCCCGGGGACGAGTGTCCGGTGTGCGCCCGCGACCTGCCGCCCGACTGGCGAGCGCCGGAAGCCGCCGACCTGCACGATGCCGAACGGGCCGTCGAGAGCCGACGGACCGCCGCTGACGATGCCCGGCACCGGGTGGTCGATCTGAGAGCGCGCCGCCAGGGCGCCGAGCACAACGCCGCGGCGGCGGCCGAGCGTACGGGCGCAGCAGAGCACGGATTCGCCTCCGCGCTGGGAGCCCTGGGAGACGCCGTCGGGACGACTCTGGAAGGGCCTCCCGCCGACCCCGCGTCCCTGCTCGGTCCATTCGATGCGCGGTGCGAGGAAGCCGCCGCCGTCCTCGCCGAGCACGACGAGGAACACCGGCGGCGGCAGGAGGAATCGCGGCGGCGGTCGTCAGCGGCCGCCGCCGCGCTGGCCGAGGCCGCCGGCGCCGACCGGCTGGCCGCCGCGGCGCGCAGCGCAGGGGCCGAGGCGGCAGCGCGGTTGCGCGATGCGCGGGCCGCCGTCGTCGACGCGTTCCGGCCGGACCTGGACCTGCCCGCCGACCTGGCGGAACTGCAGAGGATCGACACCACGAGCGTCGTCGCGTGCATCCGCGCCGCGCACGAACGCGAGCGCGTGCTGGCCCGGCGGGCACAGGAACGCGAGCGTCTGGCCGCCGCGCTGCGTACGGTCAACGACGAGCGCTCGGCGCTCGCGGACCGCCGCGCCGTCGAGGTCGACAAGCCGACCGCAGCGCTGGTGTACGCCCTGCAGGAGCACCGTTTCGTCCTCCTCCAGGCGCTCGAGGACCTGCAGATGCCGCAGAGGGCGCCCTCCGCCCTGCCCCCCGAGGACGCCGACCGGCTGGAGTCGCACATCGACGCGCTTCGCGCGCTCACCGTGGACCTGGCACAGACCGCCGACGCACGGACGCACGACGCCGCCGCCCGTGCGGAGGCTGCCCGGTCGACGCTGGCGGCCATCCGCGAACGACTTGGCGGTGACAGCGCCGTACCCGGACCGGAGTCCGCGGGAGGACTCGACGAGGACGATCCCGCCGGGGTGGTCGACCGGGCGCGCGCAGTCGCCGACGAGGCGCGCTTCGAGGCGCGCCGCGCCGGGAAGGCCGCCGCGGACTTCGCCGCGATTCTCGACGATGTCAGGGGTCTCCGTGCACTGTTGGAGGAAGTCCGGGGCAGGGAATTGGCGCTCGGCGACCTCGCCGACGCACTCAAGCCCGGCGGGTTCCTCAAGTGGCTCACCCTGCGGCGCTCGCGGAACCTGCTGGTCCACGCCTCGCGGATGCTCGGCGAGATGACCGGGGGTCGCTACGCCTTCGTGGATCCGGGAGACGCGGAGGAACAGTGGCGCGTCCTCGACAACGAGTCCAACCAGCCGCGCTCACCGGCCAGCCTCTCCGGCGGCGAGCAGTTCGTCGCGTCGCTCGCCCTGGCCCTCGGCATGGTCGAGATGATGGCCCGCAGCGGCGGCCGGCTCGAATCGATCTTCCTCGACGAGGGCTTCGGCTCGCTGGATCGCAACAATCTCGACGCCGCGGTCCAGGTCCTGGGCACGGTCGCAGCCGGCGGGCGCATGGTCGGCGTGATCTCCCACGTCCGCGCGGTGGCGGAGCAGGTCGAGCACGTCCTCGCGGTGACCCGCGGCGCCGCCGGCAGCCAGGCTGAGTGGCTCGACGACCGCCAGCGCCGACGCTTCTCCGAATCGGACACCGGACTGGAGGCCGCGGCGGCGATGACCGGGTTGCTCGAGTAGATTCCACTCGTCGTACCCGGAACCCGCGACGGGACCTGCGCACGCGCGTCCAGCGCCCGGGGCAATGGCGGCACGGCCGCGGTTCGCGCCCATTCGCGCACATCGACCCCGTGCTACCATGCCGAATGATCGAATCGGACCTCCCGCCGCTGTCCGTGCGTGGCGACGGCGAGTCGAGAACGACGGGCGCCGCGCCCCCGCCCGCGCCGCGCGGCGAGTCGTTGAACTACGAAGCGCTGCGGTTCCCCGGCTGCCAGCGCATCTCGCTCCCGCTCGACCGGTTCGAGGACTTCGACGATCGGATCGAATACTGGGACGCCCGGACCGGGACCGCCTGGGTGGTCGCCGACAAGTACGGCGTGCACGAAGGGACCTCCCGGCGGCTGCCGCATCTGGCGGAACGGATCGCCTCGGTGCGCGGGACGCCGATCGTCTCCTACGGCTCGGTCACCCTGCTGGTGCGGGATGCCGGCGGCCGGCCCCGGCGGGCGATGGAGGCCGACGAGACGCTCTATCTGCACCCGACGCGCGCCGCGACGCCGGAGAAGTCCCTGATCATCGGTGAGAACGACTTCCCGGACGTCGTGCTCGAGGTGGACCACACGACGGACGTGCGCCCCGGGAAGCTCCTGCTGTACGAGGCGTGGGGTTTCCCCGAGCTCTGGGTGGTCGTGCCGCCGGCGGGCGCCAGGCGGTGCTGCCCGGCCGGCGTGACGATCCATCGTCTGGTCGACGGCCGGTACCGAGCGGCGCGATCGAGCGAGGCATTTCCGGGCTGGACGGCGAAGGAGATCCACGCCGCGCTGACCGAACCGGTGGCGTCGGCCGCCACGTACCGGGTGCTGGAGCGCGTGGGCAGGGCGCTCGGCGAGCGGGAGGGAACCGGACCGGACGACGATCCGCTGTGGCGCCGGCTGGGCGAACGCAAGCTGGCGGAAGGCGTGGCGAAGGGTCGCGCCGAGGAACTCGCGGCGACGGTGCGGAGCCTGCTGCAGGCGCGCGGGAAGCAGGTTTCGGACGCGTTCCCGGGACGCGCACGCACGCTCGTCGACGCGCCGCTCGACACGGTGACGGCGGCGGCGCTGGCCGCGGCGGACGAGGCGGACTTCTGGCGGCGCCTCGGGACGCCGCGAGACACGCCCTCCTGACCTGCGGCCCGGCCGCGATCAGAGCACCGGTCGTCCCTACCGCGACCGCTGCGCCTCCCGTATCGCCCGGAACTCGCTGGTCTCGCTCCACGCCGGCCATTCCTCGCCGGCGGCGAGCCGCGCCCCCATGTGGTACAGGAAGGTCAGGTCCTCGACGGCGCCCGACAGGTCCCAGTCGGGTTTCACCTCGTCCGACACCTTGTGGTAGTCGTTCACCGTGTACTCGGTGCGCTTTTCGAGGCCGTAGCCGGCGGGCCGGTCGAGGTATTCGACGCCGGGGTCGGCGTAGAACGCCGGGATGCCGACCCGCGCGAACGAGAAGTGGTCCGACCGGTAGTAGAAGCCCTTCTCCGGCTCCGGGTCGGGCGCCAGGGTGCGGCCGAGGCGCGCCGCGACCTCGGCGGCGACGGCGTCCAGCCCGGACTGTCCCATGCCGACGATGGTCAGGTCGCGCGTCCGCCCCCACTGGTTCAGGACGTCCATGTTGAGCGCGGCGACCGTCTGCGCCGTCGGGTAGAGCGGGTTCTCGCCGTAGTGCCGCGAGCCGAGCAGGCCCTGCTCCTCCGCCGTGACCGCGAGGAAGACGATCGACCGCCGCGGCGGCTCGGGCGCCAGCGTGAACGCGCGGGCGATCTCGATGAGTCCGGCCGTGCCGGTGGCATTGTCGGCCGCCCCGTTGAAGATGCGGTCGCCGTCCAGACTCGGGTCCACGCCCATATGGTCCCAGTGGGCGACGTACAGCACGACCTCGTCGGGCGACTCGCTCCCTTCGATCTTCGCCACGACGTTCTGCGAGTCGATGCGCCGCAGCGCGTTCCGGATGCGGAGCGACCCGGTCACGCCGAGGGGAACGGGCTCGAACGCGCGGTCGGCCGCCTGCCGCCGCGCCGCCTCGAAATCGAGCCCGGCCATCTCGAACAGTGCCTCGGCGGTGGCCCGCTGCACCCAGCCCTCGAACGTGGCCCGGCTCAGGTTGTCGTCCGCGGCGACGAGGTCGAACGACTCGGCCCAGGGCGTGCTGCCGACCACCTCCCACGGGTAGCCGGCCGGTCCCGTCTCGTGGATCACCAGCGATCCGGCCGCGCCCAGCTCGGCGGCGATCTCGTGCTTGTAGGTCCAGCGGCCGTAGTAGGTCATCGCCGGCCCGCCGAAGGCGTCGTCGAGCGGCGGGTCGTTGACCAGGAAGAGCAGGATCTTCCCGCGCAGGTCGGCGTCGCCGAAGTCGTCCCAGTCGTACTCCGGCGCCCGCGCCCCGTAGCCGACGAAGATGAACTCGGCGTCCGACACCGCGACCTCGTCGACGACATGCTTCGTCGCGGCCACGTAGTCGGCGGACGGCTCCAGCGTGCGGCTCGTCCCGTCGGCTCCGGTCACCACCAGACGGTCGCCCGGCTGTGGCGTGATGCCGACCAGCGGCACGTCCTGCACCCACGTCCCGTCCGGGTTCCCCGGCGTCAGGCCGAGCGCGGAAAACTGTTCCGTCAGGTAGGCGACGGTCTTCGTCTCGCCGTCGGAGCCGGGGGCGCGGCCCTCGAAGGCGTCCGAGGCCAGCGTCTCCGTCGCGGCGAGCAGGGTCTCGGCGCTGATCCCCGGTGCGATCGCCGGCCCGGCGCCCCCGGGCGGCGCCTGCACCGGCGCGCGGCCCGATGCGCCCGCCCCGCCCGCCGCCGCGACCGCCACACCCGCCGTCACCAGCCAGACCGGCAACATCTGTCGCTTGTGCATGCTGCATCATACGCAATCCAGGCGCGTGACTGCCCCGGGTGCGTCACGTGTGCACGGTATTTTCAGCGAACAGGGTGCGGAAAAAACATGTTTTTCGGTGCTATAGTCACTGAAAATGACGTTTCCAGATGCGTCTGCCCTGCCGCGACGCCTCGATCTGGCGGGTGATCTGGCCAGCCGGTCTGTCTTTCTCTTCGGCCCGCGGCAGACCGGCAAGACCACCTTCCTCCGCCAGCGCTACCCGCACGCGCCGTGGTTCAACCTGCTGCGCGGCGACGTCTTCCTGCGCCTCGCGCGCGAGCCGGGCCGGCTGCGGACCGAGCTGGCCGCCCGGCCGCCAGGACCCGACCCGGTGATCATCGACGAGATCCAGAAGCTGCCCGGCCTGCTCGACGAGGTGCACGACCTCATCGAGAGCCGCGGAGCGCGCTTCGTCCTCGCCGCGAGCAGTCCGGTCAAGTTGCGGCGCGGCGGCGTGAACCTGCTGGGCGGGCGGGCGCGGACGCGGCACCTGTTCCCCTTCGTCTCGGCGGAGACGCCGCACTGGGACCTGCAGCGCGCGCTCACCGTCGGCGGCATTCCGTCGATCCACTTCTCGTCGGACCCGATCGAGGACCTGCTCACCTACTGCGGGAACTACCTGCAACTGGAGGTGCAGGCGGAGGGTCTGGTGCGCGGCATCGAGCCGTTCTCCCGGTTCCTTGCCGCCGCCGCCGCCAGCCTCGGTCAGCCCATCGTGTTCGAACGGGTGGCGTCCGACGCCGCCGTGCCGCCGCGCACCGTGCGGGAGTACTTCCAGGTGCTGGAGGACACGCTCGTCGCCACCCTGCTGCCGCCGTTCGCCCCGCGCCGGGCGCACCGCAAGCCGGTGTCGCGGGCGAAACTCTACTTCTTCGACAACGGCGTCGCGAACCTGCTGGCGGGCGTCACGCGTGTCGAAACCGGCAGCCCGGCGTTCGGCCCGGCCCTCGAACAGCTCGTCTTCTGCGAGCTGCGCGCGTGGCTGGCCTACGCGCGCGATCACCGGCCGTTGACCTTCTGGCGCACCGCGGACGGCTCCGAGGTGGACTTCGTCATCGGCGACAGCGCGGCGATTGAGGTGAAGGCAACCGCCGCGGTGACGCGCAGGGACCTGACCGGCCTGCGGCGGCTCGCGGCGGAGACGCCCCTGGCCGAGCGCATCGTGGTCTGCCGCGAACCCGTCGCGCGCCGGGTCGAGGACGGAATCCGCATCCTGCCCGTCCGCGAGTTCCTGCGCGCGCTCTGGGCCGACGAGCTGTTCGGCGCCGGTTGACGGGACCGCGCATGCCTCCCGTGCGCACGTCCCGCACCGCGACGGCAGGTCAGTCCCGTCCCACCTGCCACAGCAGGAAGCTCACCGTATCGACCATCTCGTCGATCTGCTGGCTCACCGGCTGGCCGCCCGAGTGGCCCGCCTGCGTGTGGTAGCGCAGCAGGATCGGGTTGTCGGAACCGTTCTTCGCCTGCATCAGCGCCGCCATCTTGCGGGCGTGCAGCGGCGCCACCCTGGTGTCGCCGTCGCCCGAGAGATACAGCGTCGCGGGGTAGTCGCCGCCGTCGACGACGTTGTGGTACGGCGAGTAGGCGTGAATGTAGGCGAATTGCTCCGGGTCGTCGCTCGAGCCGTACTCCGGCACCCAGAAGCTGGCGACGAGGAACTGGTGGTAGCGCACCATGTCGAGCAGCGGATACGTGCAGACGACCGCCCCGAACAGATCGGGCCGCTGGTTCGAGACCGCGCCGACGAGCAGGCCCCCGTTGCTGCCGCCGCGGATGGCCAGGCGCTCGCTGCTGGTGTAGCCGACCTCGATGAGGTGCTCGGCCGCGGCGATGAAGTCGTCGAAGACGTTCTGCTTGCTCTCCAGCATCCCCGCCCGGCGCCACGCTTCCCCGAACTCGCCGCCCCCGCGCAGGTTCGCCAGCGCGAAGACGCCGCCCGACTCCAGCCACGTCGTCGCCAGGGCCGAGAACGCCGGCGTCATGCTGTTGTTGAAGCCGCCGTAGCCGGTCAGCAGCGTCGGGTGGCTCCCGTCGAGCACGACGTCCGGCCGGTGGACGACGAACATCGGCACCTCGGCGCCGTCCTTCGACGTGAACCAGCGCTGGGTGACCTCGTAGGCGGCCGCATCGACCGGCAGCTCCGGCTCGGCCCAGACCGACTGCTCGCCGGTCGCGATGTCGTAGCGGTAGATGGCGCTCGGCACGTGGAAGGTCTGGAACGTGAAGAAGGCCTCGTCGCTGCTCCACCGTCCCGCCCCGCCGCCGACCGAGCCGAGCGTGTCGAACGCGATGTCGCGGACGTGCGTCCCGTCGAGCGCATGGATGGCGACCCGCGGCTGCACGTCCTGCAGGTACGACACGGCCAGCTTCCCGCCGAGGGCGGCCGCCCCCTCCACGACGACCTCGTCGCGCGCCGGGATCACCTCGCGCCAGCGCTCGAACGTCGGATCGGCCGGGTCGGCCAGCACCACCCGCCTGTTCGGCGCGTCGAGGTTGGTCACGATCACGAGTTCGTCGCCCGCGAACCCGGCCCACGACTCCGAGACCCCGTCGGCGATCGCGGTCACGAACGGCGTGTCGCGTTCGAGGTCCTTCACGTGGATCTCGGTCGGCCCCGACGAGCCTTCGATGACGTGGACCACCATCCAGCGCCCGTCGTCCGAGACCACCGTGACCGGGATCTGGTGGCGCTCGTACCCCGCGCCGAAGAGCTGCACGTCGTCCGTCATCGGCGCGCCGAACGCGTGATACATCACGCGCGGCGTCACGTCCCCGTAGCGCTCGTAGTAAAGACCGCCGCCGTCCACCGCCAGCGTCACGGCGCCGTAGCGGGCTGCGGGCAGCACGTCGGGGAGATCCTCGCCGGTGTCGACGTCGCGCACGTGGATGGAGACCTCGTCGACGCCGCCCTCGCGGACCGCATAGGCCACCTGCATCCCGTCGTCCGAGATGTCGCGCAGCTCCACGCTCGTCGTGTGGTCCGGGCTCATCGGATGCGGATCGATCAGCACCCGGTCTTCCCCGTCGAGTCCCTCGCGCACGTAGACGACGGCCAGGTCCTGGTCGGCGCGGCGCCTGGTGTAGAAGTAGCGCCCGCCGCGTTCGTTCGGCAGGCCGGTCACGTCGCGCTCCAGGACCGAGGCGGCCAGCCCGCGCAGACGCTCGCGGCCGGGCAGCGCGTCGAGCACCGTATCGGTGTAGGCGTTCTGCGCGTCGATCCAGGCCCGCGTCTCCGGCGCCTGCTGGTCTTCGAGCCAGCGGTACGGATCCGGCACCTCCACGCCGTGCAGCGTGTCGACGACCTCCCGGACCTCGGTGGGCGGCGGCGGCGGCACGTCGATATCCTGCCCCTCGGCGGCGCCCGCCGCCATCAACGCCGCACCGGCGATCCCTGCGATCCATCGCGATCCGGCCATGTTCTCCTCCCGAACGTGGATGTGTTGCGAGCGTAGCGCATTGCTGCTCGATGCATTGCGTCCGCTGCCGCCGCGCCAGCTCGTGTCCGTCACGCTCTCCGCTTCCGCGCCAGCATCGTCTCCTCGGTCGGATCGCGCCCGTGCTGACCGGACAGGACACCATTATGCTGCGATACTGAAATCGACGGCAGGCTGGGCGCTGGAACCCTGTTCGATCCGGCCGCCGGCTGCGGTAGACTGCGGTTCGTTGCGCGCTGCGGCGGCGCACCCGAATCGGACGACGGCGCACCTGAACCCGCGCGGGAGCGAGGGAGAGCACACATGGAGAGTTCGCAGCACTTCACCCGACGTGACTGGCTGGCCGCGGTCGGCGCGGCGACCGGCGCCGTGGCCCTCGCGCCGTACCTGCCGTTGCGGGCGGCCGGGGCCAGGTCGATGCGCGGCGCGTTCATCATCATGAGCACGCCCTACACCGCCGCCAACGAGGTCGACTACGACGATCTGGCCAGCCAGGTCGACTTCCTCGACCGCTGCGGCATCCACGGGCTGGTCTGGCCGCAGAACTCCAGCGAGCAGCGCCACCTCTCGAAGGAAGAGCGGCTGCGGGGTTTCGACGTCCTTGCCCGCGCCGCGAAGGGCAGGCGTCCGGCCCTGGTCCTCGGCGTCCAGGGCGACGACACGAAGGGAATGCTGGAGTACGCCCGCCACGCCGAGGCGCTGGCTCCCGACGGGATGATCGCCATCCCGCCGACCGAGGCGACGACGCTGCAGGAGTTCCACGACTACTACGCCGCGCTGTGCGACGTGACCGACCGGCCGATCTTCTTCCAGACCAGCGGCGGCGCCCCCGACGTGGTCCCGACCGTCGACTTCATGGTCGACATGGCGCGCGAGTTCCCCAACCTCGCCTACGTGAAGGAGGAGCGCCCGCCCGTCCACGAGCGGATGCTCGCCCTTCGGCAGCACCGCCCCGACCCCATCCGGTCGATCTTCGGCGCCGCCTTCGGCCGGCAGTGGCTGTACGAGATGCGTCTCGGCATGGACGGGGTGATGACCGGCGGCGCGATGTACGCCGACATCTATGCGCAGTTGTGGGAGCTGCACGTCGCCGGGAAGAAGGACGAACTGCGCGACCTGTTCGGCCGCCTGCTGCTGATGCTGAACCTGGACCGGACGATCCCCGGCATCCGGCTCTACGTGCTCCGGACGCGGGGGATCTTCAAGACGATGAAGTCGCGGCGCGGCGACTATACGTTCACGGCCGACCAGGTGGCCGAGATCGAGTACCGCCTCGACGCGATCCGGCCCTACTTTCGCGCGTAGGCGGTCCGCTGCGATGGCTCAGTCGAGCCGGTCGGCCAGCCAGTCGCCGATGTCCCGCACCTCCTCGCGGCAGACCGCGTGCGGCATCGGGTACTCGCGGTAGTCGACCTCGTAGCCGGCCCGCTCCAGGCCCTCGCGGGCGCCCTGGCCGAGCGCCAGCGGCACCATCGGATCGGCGGTGCCGTGGGCCTGGAAGATCGGGACGGAACGGTTGGCGTCGGAAGCCTCCGCCTCCAGTGCATCAGACAACAGCAGATAGCCCGACAGACACATGACGCCGGCCAGCGATTCCGGGTAGCGGAGCCCCGCGAAGAGCGCCATCGCGCCGCCCTGCGAAAAGCCGACGAGGACCACCCTGCCGGCGGGCACGCCGCGATCCACCTCGCGCGCGATCAGCTCGTCGATCCACTTCGCCGAGCGCCGGATGCCCGCCTCGTCCTGGTCGCGCGCGCCGAAGCCCGCCACGTCGTACCAGGCCCGCATGATCAGACCCTGGTTGATCGTCACCGGTATGCGGGGCGCGTTGGGGAAGACGTAGCGCACATGCAGGTCGGCCGGCAGGCCGAGCTCGGACGGGATCCCGTAGAAATCGTGCGCGTCGGCGCCGAGGCCGTGCATCCAGATCACGGCGGCGCCGGCGGCGCCGGCCGGTTCGATCTCCAGGGTTTCCAGATGCGGGGTCGCAGGCAGGGTGATCCGTCCGGTTTGCGCGCGGTCGCCGGCAGCCGTCGATGTGGTCGCGTCGCCCATTCTACTCCGTCGGCGCGTCCGGCGCCTGTGGCACGTCGCCGCGGCGCCGCCTCTTCGGCCGCAGCGCCAGCAACTCTGTCGTCGGCGCGTCCGGCGCCATCAGGATGCGGGACCACGGACCCGAACGACGCCCGCGCCAGGCGCTCCGTGGGCGCAGGGGACAGAGGCCGTCGTTGGGGCCCTCCTGGTCAGATGTGATCTACCTCTACGCGGCCCGCTTGCCGGTGATGGCCTCGCGGAGTCCCTCGAGCAGACCTTCGACCTTCGCCATGCGCTCGCGCAGGTAAACGATCTTCTCGCCCTGGGCGTCGATGCGCTCCTGCAACTTCTCGCCCTGGGCGTCGATGGCTTTCCGGAGATTCCCGAACGCCTTGCCAATGGCGACGAGAATCGTGATGGTGGCGCCGAGGACGGTGAACCCGAGTCCGATTACCGCCCATGTCGTCGCGTCCATGTCGTACCACCCTGTTTTCCGCGGCGCCCAAGCTGGTTGCAGGGAAGGTTCTCAGTGCGTCATGGCGTGGACGACGGTGTTGATGCCCACCGCGTAGGCGCCGATCGAGAAGCGGTGGAAGAACTCGTAGTCCTCCCCCTCGCGCTCCCAGCCGTCGGCGATGTCGGTGTTGTGGCTCATCAGCACCATCAGCCGGCCGTCGGCGTCGGCGATGCCGCGGAAATGCACTTCCTCGCTGCGCATGCCGCGCTCCGAGGTCGTGAATCCGCCGCTGCGGCGCCAGTGCTGGATGGAGGGTATCTGCGGAATTTCCTCCACCTCGTACTGGATGCGCCGAATCGGATGGTCGTCGGGGATATCGAAGATGGGATAGGCGGCAGGCGGCAACACACGGGAGATCTCGCCGGTCCACTGCTCCCAGGCCCACGGTCCCCAGAAGTCGTCCACCCAGAGGAAGCCGCCCTTCTCCAGGTACTCGCGCAGACGCGCCGCCTCGGCGGCGCCCAGGCGCAGGGTGCCGACGTCGGACATGAAGATGAACGGGTAGTCGAACAGCGCGTCGTCGGTCAGGCGCACGACCACGTGATCCGGCTCGTCGTGGCGGTCGAACCCCACATCGGTGGTGGTCATCTCCGACAGGCGGATCATCAGGTTGCGGTCGGCCGTCGGGTAGTCGGTGTACCAGCCCTGGCCGCCCGGCTCGCGGCGGTCGCTGTCGTACAGGATGCGGGAGAACGTGAAGGCGCGGTGGGTCGGCGACTCGACCGGAAACTTCGGCGGCATGCGATACCAACCGCCCCGCCAGCCGCGCTGGGCGAGCGCGGCCGTGCCTCCCGCCAGCACCGCCAGCAGCAACACCGCCGTCAGTCTGCCGCGTGCCTGGATCATCGATAGCAGACCCTCTGCCGACACACGCGGGCCCCACCGTCCCCCACAGCGGCCTGGCACGAGCGGTTGAACCGCTCCCCATCGAGCAGGATCATCTTGTCGGCTTGATCCAGCCCGAGTTCCCGTCCCTGTTCGTGCACGGAACGACGATGACCTCTTCCATCGGTCACCACCGGCGGCCCGAGGCTACTGCGCCTGCGCGAGCGACCGGAAGTACTCCTCCACCAGCTCCCGGAACTCGTCCGGCATCTCCTCGTTGCCGGCGAGGAACAGGTCCTCGTTCTCTTCGGTGATCTCCCGCCGCAGCCGGTACTCGAAGCGCTTCAGCTCCTCGAGGACGAAGGTCTGGAGTCTGGCGATCTCCTCCGGGTCCTGGTACCGGCGCAGGTCGTCCAGTTCGCGCATGCGCTGGATGATGGCGTCGAGGTCACCGACCTCGAATTCCTGCTCGTTCAGCAGGCGGCGCAGCTCCTGCGCCTCGCCGGCGCGCTGCTCGTACTCGCGGCTCCACTGGCGGACATCGCCCGGCTCCCAGACGGTCGAGCCCGGCCGCCGATCGCCCCATCCGCCGCCCCAGTCCCGACCGAAGTTGCTGGCGTCGCCGCCGCGCCAACCGTCGGCGCCGCCGAGCTGGCCGCCCGCCTGCGCGTTCTGGCCGGGTTGGCCGGCCTGCTGACCCTCCTGCCCGGCCTGACCCTGTTGCCCCTGCTGGCCCTCCTGCCCGGCCTGACCCTGTTGCCCCTGCTCACCGTCCTGGCTCCGGCCCGGCTCGCCGTCCCCGTCTTGCCGGCCCTGCTGCCACATGCGGTGGTCGAGCGACTCCAGACTCCGCATCAGGTCGCGCGTCCGGTCGAGCGCCTGCGCCATGCGGTCGCCTTCGGATCTGCCGACGGCTGCTGCCGCTTCGGCGAGTTCTTCGGCGAGCTGCTCGATGTTCTCGCCGATCTGCTCCTCAAAGGCGTTGGCGGTCGGGCCGGGCCGACTCCGGATCAGCCCGCGCGTGTAACGGATTTTCTCCTTGAGCTTGTTGTCGCGGATTCCCGCCGCCGCCTCCTGCAGTTCGCGCGACGCGTCGCGTTCGTCGCGCCGGAACTCGGCCGAGGTCGAGTCGATCTGCCGTTCCAGGTCGGCGACCTCCTCTTCCATCGTGCCCTTCTGCTCCAGCAGGCGACGCAGCGCGGCGAAACGCTCCTCGTCCTGCAGGCCGGGAAGCTGCTCCACCTCCGCGCGCATCTCGCGCTGCTCGTCGGCCAGCCGGTTGGCGCGCCGCAACTGGTCGGCGATGTCCCGCTCCAGCCGGCCGCGCTGCTCGCTGTTCAACCGCTCCTGCACCTCGCGCAGCCGGTCGAGCGCCGTCCCGGCCTCCGCGAACCCGAGGTTGTCGTCGTTGGCCGCGGCCCGGCGCATCGCATCGGCGGCCTCCTGGAGCCGGCGCGCCGTGTCCATCATCTGCGGCGAGTTCTGTTCGCGGGCGAGGCGCTCCAGGCGCCGCGCCGCTTCCTCGGCCTCCTCGGCCAGGGCCCGCTGTCCGGCCCCGCCGCCCTGTGTCGACTGCTGGCCGCGCGCCCGACGCCGCTGCCTCTCGGCCTCGCGCTCCTGCCGCCGCGCCAGCTCGCGCAGCCGTTCCATCAGCTCGTCGATGGTGTCGTCCGCCGCCTGTTGCGAGGCGCGTTCCAGCGTCTCGTACTGGTTGCGCATCTTGTCGAGCTCGAGCTCGAACAGATCCGCGAGATCCTCGGCCGCCTGCCGACTGCCGCCGCCGCCGCCACCACCGCCGCCGCCCATGGTGACCATCACCTCTTCGTAGGCTTCCTCGGCGCGCTGCAGGTGTTGCAGCGCGCGCTGCTCGGGCGGAAGCGCCCCGTCGGCGTCCTGCTCCTGCAGTTCGTTCTCGGCCTCGCGCATGGACTCCGCGGCCCGCGGCAGGATCTCCTGGATGGTGCGGAAGGCGGGATCGGCCGGCATGACGCGGCTGTTCATGCGCCGCACCAGCGTCTCCACCTGCTCGCGCAGCCGTCCCTGGGCCAGGGTCAGGAAGACCACGTTCTCCTCGAACTCCTCGGCGTCGTACTGTTCCCGGTCCCGGATCAGGTTGAAGGTCGCCGAAATGATCTCGCGCTGCGCCTTCGAGAGCTCGCGCGCGTCGGCCCCGCCGCCCATGCCGCCGCCGGCGCCGCCCTGCGACGGCTGCATCCGGTAGTCCTGGCTGTAGCGCCGGATCTGGATGAAGTAGAGGTCACTCTTGACGTCGGCGTCCTCCTGCAGCAGGTTGCGGTCGGTCGCCCGCGCGTAGTACGAGAGGAAATCGCCCGGTTCGAGCTCCAGCTCCTCGAAGAAGAAGGTGTGGCCGGCGGAGACCTCCCGCAGGGGACTGCCGCCGCCATCGAACAGGCTGACCGCCTCCTCCGGTCCGCCGTTGACCGAATAGACCAGGTCGAGCGAGTGCAACCCGAAGTCGTCGTCGGCGCGGGCCTCGATGAACACCTCCTCGATGGCGCTGGCCGTGGTGTCGCGCCCGGGCCGGATGAACATCGCGGAGGGCGGCTGATCGGTCAGCACGTCGATGGTGTACTGCGGCGATGCGGTAACGAATTCACCGGCCGGCGCCACCAGATCGACGCGGTAGAAGCCCTCCTCCTCGACCAGGAAGCTGGCCGTCAACGTGCCGTCTTCCTCCAGCGCCAGGTCGGCCCGTTGATCGTCATCGTCATCGAAGACGAGCTGTCCGCCCGTGGTGCCCATCGTCGGCACGGCGCGCAACCGGACCTCGGTGCCCTGCAGCACCGCGATGTCGCCGCCGTCCTCGACCGTCCGCGGCTCCAGGCCGGTGTATTCGGGGAAGTGGTATTCCAGCTCGATGCGCTCCGCGTACGGCAGCTCGATCACGTCGAGTCGGTAGGTCGGCGACTCGACGCCGATCGATTCGACGAAGTAGTCGATCGGCGCCTGCAGGTCGAACAGCAACACCTCGAAGTGCCCCGGCTCGATCGCCCCGTCCTCGGTCAGCACCGGGACCAGCGGCAGCCGGTCGAACGAGTCGCCGGCCTCGCTCCGCATGAGCAGATTGACGTCCTCGGCTTCGAACCCGACGAGGCGGGCCGTGACCGCCTGGTCGGCGCCGCGTGCCACGGTCGCGTCTCCCGGCAGCACCTCGATGCTGTACGGGCTCGCCGCCTCAACGCTCCCCATCGGGGTCAGCAGTGCGTTGATGCCGTGCCGCAGGTACGCCGGCCCGAAAGTGAAGAGCAGCGCCGCGGCGAGGCCGGCCGTGGCCAGCATCCCGGTGGAGCGCCGAAGCCCGCCGGTCTCGACGTGACGACCCATGTCGATGTCGCGGATCTGCCGCACCGCGGACTCGATGAGCCGCCGTACGAGCTCGGGCGAGTGATCCGCAGCCCCCGCGCGCACGCCCTTCCGGCTCTCCTCGACCGCGCTCAGCACCGTCGCCTGCAGCTCCGGCGCGTGCTCCTCGATGTAGAGCGCCACGCGCTCGTCCGAGACGCGGCGTGACACCGGCCGGATGAAGAGCCACCAGCCGCAGGCCAGCAGCGCCGCGTAGGTGACGACGCGGAAGGTGACGATCGCCGCCGGGTCGAACCGGAACAGCTCGAGGCCGAACGACGACGCCAGCAGCGTCCCGAGCGCCGCGGCGACCAGGACCGCCACGCCCCGCAGGGCCAGCCGCAGGCGCCAGCGGTTCCGGACGTGCCGGATGGCGCGGAGGATTTCGTTTCGATCGCCGGTCAGCAGGGGCTCGTCGCGCATGGGTTCGGCCTCGATTCGGCTCCGGGTGTTGCCGGGGTGTTCACACCCTTTTAGCACGCCAGACACCTGACGCCAAGCGGCGCCCGGCGCGGGGCCGCCGGTCGTGGTCCGCGCGGTGGTAGAATCTTCCTTTTTCGAATTCAGGTTGCATCGTGGCGCTGAGCATCAAGAACGTCGAGGCCGAACGGCTCGCCAGGGAACTCGCGCGGGAGCGGGGAACGAGTATGACCCGCGCCGTCATCGCGGCCCTCGATGACGCGCTCCGGCGCACGCGCGGCCGGCAGGCCGCGCCGTCCCTGCGGGAAGCGATCATCGATATCTCGGAGCGCTGCGCCGCGCTGCCCGACCTCGACACGAGGACGGCCGACGAGATTCTCGGATACGACGAACGCGGGGGGTTCCGCTGATGGTGGTCGACGCCTCGGCGGTGCTCGCCATCCTGTTCAACGAACCGGAGCGAGACACGTTCGCGACCGCGCTGGCCGACGCCGGCGTGCGGTTGATGAGCGCCGTCAGCGCGCTGGAGGCGACGGTCGTCGTGTCGTCACGCAAGGGTCCCCACGGCGCCCGGGAGCTCGATCTGCTGCTGCATCGCGCGGACTTCGCGGTCGTCCCGTTCACTCCCGACGACCTCCGGCTCGCACGTGACGCGTACGAACGCTACGGCAAGGGTCGTCACCCCGCCGGCCTGAACCTGGGAGACTGCTGCGCGTACGCGCTCGCCCGACGCACCGGGGAACCGCTGCTGTTCAAGGGGGACGACTTCAAGCGCACCGACGTCGCGCACGCCGTCTGAACCCACTGTCGCCGCCGCCGCACGGCCCGGCGAAGCGCCCCGGGGGCCCGGTCCGTTCGGCGATCTACTCCGTGCTCAGCACGGTGCGGGACAGGCGGTTCGACACCAGCGTCTCGGCCACGAACAGCAGCGCCGCGGCGACGAGCAGATACCACCACACGGACTGGCGCCGTTCGAGGTCCTCGGCCGGAATCACGCGCGCCGGCCCGGCGGCCGCCGTACGGTCGCCGCCGACCCGGCCGGTGACCATGCTGGCCAGCTCCTCCGGGTCGACGGTCGACAGATCCGCTTCCACCAGATCGACATTGACAGCCAGGATCAGCGGCCGCTCCTCGGCCGCGTTGGCGTCGTGCACCTCGTAGACGCCCTGCTCGGTGAGATCGATGAACCCGGCCCGCTCGCCGACGGCGACCGGCAGACGCGCGCCGGTCGGGGACATCACGACATACTCGGCCGCCGCAGTTCCGCCCGCCCCGAGCGACACGTCCTGCTCGGCCAGATTCAGCACCTGCCCGGCGAGGAACCAGGGCGTGGGCGGTGCGTAGTCGGCCAGGTGCTGCACCAGCCGATGGACGAACGGCAGGTAGACCGGCTTCTTGGCCAGGTCGTTCCAGAACGTGTCGATGGTCGAGGCCCAGAGCAGCACCCGCCCGGCGCCGATGCGCCGCTCGATCAGGGCCGGGCTGCCGTCGTCGAAACGCGCCACCACGGCGGCGTCCGGCGTCGGCTCCACCGGCCGGAAGCGGAAGAACCGCGCCGTCGTCACGTCGCCGCTGCGCGGGGCGGCGAACACCTCGAACACGGGATGGCTGTAGTCGACGAAGCCCAGCGACCCGCCGCGGCCTGCGCGGTCCATCGGCGCCCCCACCCGCCCCGGCAGCAGGCCCGGATCGTCCTGCCACGCCGTGCGCTCGCCGGACACGACGAGCAGACCGCCTCCCGCCTCGACGAAGGCGGCCAGCGCCTCGCCGGCCTCGCCTGCCGGCGGCCGCGTGTCGTTCAGTACGACCACCTGCCGGTCCGCGAAATCCGCTGCCGACAGGCTCTCGACGGTGGTCGCGCGCACGTCGAACGCCGGCTCCGAGCCGATGCCGAGCGCACGGGTCAGGAACAGGTCCGCATCGTCCCCGGCGCCCGCGCTGCCGACGACGAGCACGGTGACCACCTGCCCCGGCGAGACGACGAAGTGGAACACGTCGTCGGCCGGCAACGCATCCGGCGCGATGCGGACGGCGCCGACCATCTGCGTGTCGCCGAGGGTCACCGGCGCGAAGTCGACCGTGGTGGACCCGGCCGGCGGCAGGTCGGCGGCCAGCGTCTCGACCGCGCGGCCCTCCACCTCCAGGGTCACATCCAGACCGCTGACCGCGCCGGCGCCGCGGTTGGTCAGCCGCGCCGCCACCTGGATGCGCTCGCGTCCCGAGAAGTACTCGCGCTCGAAGAGCACGCCGGCCACGCTGACGTTGGTCCCGACCGGCTCGTCCTCCCCGACCCGGATAGGCGTCAGCACCGTCCCCTGGGGGAACCGCACGCCGACGGCGCTCTCGACCCCGGCGCGCTGGAAGTCGCTGATCAGCACCGCCTCGAGACGCGGCAGGTCCGACGCCTCGAAGATCCCCTCGGCGAGCTGCAGCGCGGGGCCGTAGCGGGTCACGCCCGACCCGATCTCCGCCGTCGAGACGAGGTTGCGCAGGCTGACACGGTCGGTGGTCGATCGCGGTCCCGTCTGCGCGCCGCCATCGAACAGGATCACCGTCGCCCGGTCGCCGGCGTCCAGCGCGTCGAGGGTGTCGATGGCCAGCGCCTGCGCATCCTGCCAGCGGTCGCCGTAGCCCATGCTGTAGGAGCGGTCGAGCAGGACCACCACCTCCCGTGCGCCGTCGGTGACCGCCGCCAGCGCCGCGGCGCGGATGAACGGGCGCGCGAAGGCGAACAGCAGCAGCAGCAGTGCGGCGCAGCGCAGCAGCAGCAGGAACCAGTGCCGGATCCGCTGGCGGCGGAAGGAACGGTAGGGCACCTTGCGGAGGAACATCAGCGAGGGAAACTCGACCTCGTCCTTCCGCTCGCGCTGGATCATGTGCAGGATCACCGGCACGGCGACGGTCGCGAGTCCGAGCAGGAACAGGGGAGCCAGCAATCCCATCTATCGCACCCGATTCAGCTTCTCGCGCATCGCGAGGAACCGGAACAGCCCGTGATCCATCGGTTGCGCGGTATTGAAGAACGCGTAGTCGATCCGGTTCTCGGCGCAGAGCTTCGTCAGCCGCTCGATGTGCTCCGCGATGAGCGCGCGGTACTGCTCGCGCAGCTTCTCGGGCACGACCGGCATCCGCTGGCCGGTTTCCAGGTCCCGGAAGTTGCCCGCCTCGGCGTACGGAAAGTCGACCTCCGCCGGATCGAGCACGTGGAACACCATCAGGTCGTTGCCGCCGTAGCTGAGCGGCTTCAACCGGTTGACGATCTCCTCGGGCTCGTCGTAGAGGTCCGAGATGAGCAGCAGGATGCCGCGCCGCTTGAAGAACTCGGTCATGCGGAACAGCGGCCGCTCGAACGCCCCGGGCCGCCCCGCCTCGATGCGGTCGAGCGTGTGCAGGACGATGTCGAGATGCTTGGCCGACGGCGGCACGCGGGTCACGATGTCGTCGTCGAAGGTCACGATGCCGACCCGGTCGCGCTGCGTCGTGGCGAAGTAGGTCAGGCACCCCGCCAGGTAGCGTCCGTAGTCCAGCTTGGAGATGCCGCGGCTGGCGAAGTTCATCGACTTCGACACGTCGAACAGCACCGAGAAGTTGGCGTTCGTGTCGGCCTCGAACTGCTTGACGTAGAAGCGGTCGGTGCGGGCGAATACCCGCCAGTCGATGAACCGGATGTCGTCGCCCGGCATGTAGCCGCGGTGCTCGGCGAAGTCGACCGACACACCGAGATACGGCGCCTTGTGCAGGCCGTTGATGAAACCGTCGACGACGTTGCGCGCCAGCAGCTTCAGGTTCCCGATGCGGGCGAGAACCTGTGGATCGACGAACCGGGCGCCCGGCGTGGACGCGGGCCGATCGGCGGCCACGTCACATCTGCGATGCCGGGACCGGCACCGCCTCCAGGAGCTGGTCGACGATCCGGTCGGACGTGATGCCTTCCGACTCGGCGTGGAAGTTCAGGAGCACGCGGTGCCGCAGCACCGGACGCGCCAGCGCCCGGATGTCGTCGAAGTTCACGTGGTAGCGGCCCTGGGTGAGCGCCCGCGCCTTGCTGCCGAGAATCAGGTACTGCGCGGCGCGCACGCTGGCGCCGTACTGCACCCACTTCCTGACGAACTCCGGCCCGTCCCCGTCCTTGTCGTTCAGGCGGCTCGTCCGGACCAGCTCCAGGGTGTAGCGCATCACCGCCTCGGACACCGGCACCTTGCGCACCAGCTCCTGGAACGCCACCAGGTCGTCCCCGGTCACGGCGTGCCGATAGTCGGGGTTGTTGGTGATCGTCGTGGTGCGCACAACCTCGAGCTCCTCGTGCTCGGGCGGATGCTCGATCACGATGTGGAACATGAAGCGGTCGAGCTGCGCCTCCGGCAGGGGATAGGTGCCCTCGAGCTCGATGGGGTTCTGGGTCGCGAAGACGAAGAACGGCTCGTCGAGATCGTAGGTTCGCCCCTGCACCGTCACCCGGTGCTCCTGCATCGCCTCGAGCAGCGCCGACTGCGTCTTGGGCGGCGTCCGGTTGATTTCGTCCGCCAGCAGGATGTTGGTGAACACCGGGCCGGGCGCGAACACCATCCGCCGGCCGCCGGTCTCGGGATCGTCCTGGATGATGTCGGTCCCGGTGATGTCGGACGGCATCAGGTCGGGCGTGAACTGGATCCGCGCGAACTTCAGATCGAGGACCTGCGCCATCGTCTGGATCAGCAAGGTCTTGGCGAGTCCCGGCACGCCCACGATCAGGCTGTTGCCGCCGACGAACAGGGTCAGCAGCACCTGCTCGATGATCTCGTCCTGGCCGATGATCTTCTTGTGCAGCTCCGACAGGATCTGCTCCCGGCCGGCCTTCAGCCTGTCGGCCAGCGCGATGTCGTCGGGGGACTCCAGATCGGTCGGCGCCGATGCGACGGCCGGCGCCGAAACGACGGTCCCGACGGCGTCGTCCGTACCCGGCGCCTCGACGGTCGCTTCTCCGGCCGGCGCCGCGTCGGCCGGCTCTGCTACTGCCGTCTCTCCTGCCGCGAGCGCCGCGCCGTCGGTCGGCTGCTCCGCCCCGGTCCGCTCCGTATCGGGCATCTCAACGGTCACGCAATCTCTCCTTCACTCGGCCGCTCGGGGCGGTCGAAGCCGCCGTCACCGCCGCGCTGTGGCTCGTCCCGCCCTCCGCCCGCCGGATCCGCCGCGCGTACACCCGGCCGCGTCAACGTGTCGAACCCGATCACCGTGTTCTCCGCTTTCCCCGACGCGACGCCATCGAGAACCACCGCGCGCGACAGGATCGCGGGACTCCACCCGCACTCCCGCCGCCACTGCCGGCGGCTCACTCGTACCCTGCGGCCTTCGCGTGGATCACCGTGGTCTCCACCCGCGCTCACCGCCTGTCTGATGGTGGTCGATAGCGCAGCGAGAGTCAATCGCTCTCTGCACCAGCCAACCGTCCCGGGTCGTTCCCGATCCCTCCTCCGACCCGTGTCGGCGCCTCCCTCGCCGGCGAGGCGGCGCAGCAGGTCGAAGTTCCCGTTTGAGCCGGACGCCGGCCTTCCGGTTCACCAGCAGATGGCGCAGCTTGCCGTACGCGGCCAGTCGGGCATCCGGGTGGTCTTCGTTCAGGCCCGCGTCCAGCTCCCTCGGCGCGACACGCACGCGCAGACCGGCGAGCGCACAGGCTGAACCTCGCGCACGAGACGCCCGGAGCCCGCTGCCGGCGCCGATTCTGCGGAGCGTCAACGCGTCAGTGGGTCAGGGCGTACATCACATAGTTCACGCCGAACTTGTACGCCTCGTTGGTCACATCGACCGCGAACCAGCCGGTGTCGGAGTACTCCCAGTATTCGCCGATGTCGTTCTCGTAGTTGGCGATGCCGTACATCCGGCCGGCGGGGTCGTTGTCCTCGAAGAGGCCCCAGAAGGTGGGCGGCGGGCCGTACATCGGCGCCATCTCCAGCGTCTCGATGTCGAAGAACGAATGGAAGACGGGATGCGAGACGTCGAGCTGGATCGGCCGGACGCCGGGCAGCACGCGGGCCATCTGCGCGGTGAAGTTGTCCCAGTGCCAGCCGGTGAAGTCGTCGAAGATGACGAAACCGCCCTTCAGCAGGTAGCTGCGGAGGCCCGCGATCTGCGCGTCGGTCGGATGCCAGAAACCCGGCTCCGCCATGTAGGCCACGGGGAAGCGGTGCAGCTCCGGATCGTCGAGCGGGAGCACGTTGCCGCCGTTGGGCGCCAGGTGGATGTCGAGGTGGCTGATCTCCTCGACAATGCGCCCGAAGTTCCGTTCGGCGCGCGGGTAGTCGTGCGCCCACTTGATGTCGCGCCGGAACAGCCCGCTCTGCAGGCCCCAGTTCATCTCGTAGCGCAGGCGCACGAACGTGAACCGGCCGTCGTAGGCGACATTGCCCGGTCGGACGTCGGCGTCGGCGATGCCACCCGTCGCGGCGAGCCCGGCAAGCACGACGGCCACGACCGCGGCGACACCTGACCGGGTCGGGCGGTTATCATGCATCAAGGTGGCCCAGCTCCTGACGTGGTAGGCTGCCGGTATGTCCGACACCCTGACGATCATCGTGTCGGTGGCCGGCCTGATCGCCGCCGCGACCGGGGTCACCCTCACCGTCACCATGGCGATGATCCGCATGCTGCGCAACGACGTGGGCAGGCGGATCGACGACACCAACGCCGGGATCGCGGACCTGCGCGCAGAAACCCGCGACGCCCACGCGCAGATCGGCAAGAGAATCGATGACACCAACGCCGGGATCGCGGACCTGCGCGCAGAAACCCGCGACGCCCACGCGCAGATCGGCAAGAGAATCGATGACACCAACGCCCGGATCACCGAAATTCGGGCCGACTTCCGCGCCCTGTTCCCCCGCTCCGGAACGGAAGGTCCCGACGACCAGTAGCCCGACCGGGCGCAGGGCGCCAGCGCGCAAGAGCGGGCCGGGCGAAGGAATCGGGGCCGGCTGCAGCGTCATCGCGGATCCGGCGCCCCCCTGGCCGCCTCCAACTGCCGGATCTGGCGGTTCTTCAGCGCCAGCTCGATGAGCAGCCGCTCGAGCTCCGCCTCGTACTCCCGTCCTGCGCCGCCGCGCAGCAGCCGCAGGTCGTCAACCCGCGCCTCGATCTCGGCCCGTTCCGCGTACAGCGGCCGAAGCTCCGGATCGTCGGGGAACGCCATCCGCGCCGTCGCGATGTCGTCGCCGGCAGTCAGGAACGCGGTCCGGGCGAGCATGCCGTCGCCGGCCAGCGGATCCGGCTCGTCCGTCCCCACACCGTCGCCGTTGTCGTCGAGCAGGGCATGCTCGGTCAGCAGGATCCCCTCGCTCTCGTACGCGGCCACGACCCGCGCGCGTGCGTAGACGAACGCCTCCAGCATCGACACCCGCTCGTTGCGATCCTGATCCGCGCCGTCCGCGCCGTCCGCGAACGCCTCGACGAAGTAGCCGCCGAAGAGGGTGGCGTTGCGCTCGCGGCCGTTGCGGGTCGCGGTCATCACCACGCGCCCGGCGCCGGAGAGCGCCTCCAGAAAGGGGCCGCTCGCGCTGGCGGTGTTGACGAACGTCACCCGCCGGCCGCCCAGCCGGTCGAGCAGCGACGCGAAATCCTCGGCCGACGGGTCGCGGCCCGGCAGGTTGATGCGCGCGCTGTCGGTGAAGCTGCCGTGGCCGAAGATGACGATGGCGACGTGGTCGGCCGCATCGGCGCGCTCGGCGATCGCCTCGATGGCCGCGGTCACGTTCTCCCGCGTCGAGCGCTCGGCGATCGCCTCCGGTTCGATCGCGACCCGCTCACCGAGGTAGGTCACGTTGCCGGCGGGCAGGCCGTAGCGCCCTGTGGCCGCATCGATCAACGTCGTCGCCCAGGTGTGGAACTGCTCGGTGTAGGCGGGGTCGCCGCCGAGCCCGGTGATGACCAGCAGGTGCGTTTGCTGGGCACGGGCCGGCGCAGCCAGCGCCAGCGCCAGCGTCGCCGCCGCCAGCGCCGCGAGCCCGGTGCGAACCCTGGCTGTCCAGGTCACGCCAGCCCCCGGAACCGGCGGTAGCTCCACTCGCCGAGCACGAGGCTCGCCAGCAGCAGAAGGAGGATCGGCATGTCCCACAGGTCGTGCTCCTCGACCACCGTCACGCCGCCGCCGACGTACTGGATGTCGTCCGCCAGCGCCGCCGCCGTCTCCGCCGTGTAGAACCGGCCGCCGGTCTCCTCGGCCAACCGCCCGAGCAACGGGGCCCGCATCGTCGAGTCGTGGAACTCCGCATCGCTCGGGGCGACCTGCAGCCAGGTGACGTCCTCGCCGAGCAGCTCGTCGCCGGCGAGCGCCTCGACCCGCACTTCGTAGAATCCCTCGGTCGACGGAGTGAAGGCGGCGCGGTACTCGCCGTCGCGCTGGGCGGTCCACTCCATCGAGACGTCGGTGAATGCGCCGTCGGGATGGGTGACCGACGCCACGACCTGACTGTTGTTGAGCTCCTCGAAGTTCGCGTCGCCCACCGACGCCAGGATCTCCACCGGCTCGTCCGGCTGCACGCGGTCCTGCGGCAGCTCGGTGACCACCTGGTCCGGCGCCCCGTCGATCAACCAGCGCAGCAGGCGCCGCCAGAAGGTCTCGTGGGTCATGTCGTCGACCGCGATGTCGGCGTGCATCTGCCACGTCCACGAGTCCTGCACGGGGAAGGCCATGGACTTGCCGGCCCCGTAGCGCTGGAACGCCAGCACGACCAGGTCGCTGTCAGCGCCCGTCAGCAGCGTCGTTGCGCCCGGCTTCACCTCCGTGACCGGGTTGACGATGGTGATCGGTGGAAGCTCCCGCCAACGCGCCGTCGACAGCTCTTCGGTGTCCGCGATCTGCGTCGAGGCGTGCGTGGCGCCGGCGCGGGTGGTCTCCACCGCGACCTCGGCGAAGAAGGTCTCCCGGCCCTCGCCCCGCGGTTCGCCGACCACGACCGGCAGCACGTCGGCGACCGGCGTCCCCGCGTAGCCGCCCTCGGCGAACGACCGGCGGCTGCCAAGCATCAGCAGGCCCCCGCCGCGGTGGTTGACGAAGTCGGCGATCATGCGCAACTGGTCGGGCGTGAAGTGGTTCGCCTCGATGCTGCCGAGAACGAGTCCGCGGTACTGGAACAGCTCGGCGCGGGTGCGGGGAAAGCCCCCGACCAGGTCGTCCGGCCCGTCGACGTTGAACCGCATGAACTTGTTCTCGGCCGTCCGCTGCAGGATGGCGACCTGCAGATTCTCGTCGTCCTCGACGGCGCGGCGGAGGAACTTGACCTCGAAGCGCGGCTCGCCCTCGAAGTAGAGGATCTTGTCGCGCCGGTCGTCGACCGCGATCAGCGACTCGCGGACGTTGTTCTGCGTCACCATCTCGCCCTGCTGCGGCGAGACGCGGAAGGTGAAAAGGCGCGGGCCGGCCTCGCCCGCGGTGAAGCGCAGCCGGACGGTCTGCAGCTCTCCGTCGCCGAGCAGCGTGACCCGTTCGGACCCGACGATGCGCCCCTCGTCCTCGACCTGGATGGTCACCGGTCGGCCGGCGTAGCCGCGATGCGTCACCACCACATCGGTGACGAGGGCGGTCCCGCGCAGGACGCGCCGCGGCGTCTCCACCCGGCCGAGCTCGATGTCCCGCTCGTACGCCTCGCGACCGAGTCCGACGGTGAAGACCGGAACGCCGGCCGCCTGCAGCGGCAGCAGCGCCTCGTCGAGCTCCCGGCCGGCGTTGTCGGCGCCGTCGCTCACCACCACGAGGCCGGACAGCGGCACGTCGGACAGCTCGTCGTGGGCGCGGGCGAGCGCCTGCCCAAGGTGCGTCCGGGTGCCGTCGAAATCGAGCTCGTCGACCACGTCGAGCCGGTCCGTCTCCGACGAGAAGCTGAAGAAGCGGAGTGCGAAGCGCTCGTTGAGCGCGGCGCGCAAGCCGCCCTCCGGCGTCGCGAGCTGCTCCTGCACGAACTGCAGCCGCGGCGTCTCGTCCCGGTCCGCGATGCGCATGCTGCGGGAATCGTCGATCAGGACCCCGAGGAAGTTCTGCTGCGGAACGACCGACGACAGTACGAGCACCGGCCGCATCAGGCAGAAGGCGAGCAGCGCGAAGGCGGACAGCCGGACGGCGGCGAGCACCGTCCGGTCGAGCGGCCGGCTGGCGCCCCGCACCCGCACGTAGGACCGCCACGTCACGACGCCGGCGGCAACGGCCGCCGCCACCGCGAGTCCGCCGGTCCACGGAGCGCGGAACGCGAAGTCGCCCTGCTCGAAGATCAGCGGCCGGTACTTGAAGAACGTCTCGATCAGGAAATCCAGCATCTTGGTTGCTCGGCGGGCGCCGACATGGATCGACGGCACAGCCTGCCTCGGGCCAGACTATCACGCACCGGCGTCCGATGGGGCGTCGGCGGCGTCGGTGGCGTCCCCACCTCGAACCGCCGTCGTCCGACCGGACGGCGAGGCAGCCGGCGCCGCGCGCAGCCGCTCGTGAACGGACCCGCAACGCGCACGCTGGCCGCCACCCGGCGCGGAGCGGACCAGCGACTGCATGTGCGACACGTCCTCGGCGTACTCGGTGAGCCGCCGCTCCCAGGAGGCGCGATTCTTGGTGCAGACGAGCGTGTAGGGCCGGCCCTTCCGTTCGGTGACGTGATCGATGTCGAGCCGCCGCCGGGCGATGATCCTACTTCAACCGGCGGTTGATCACGACGCACTGTACAAAGATCCCACGCGCGGAACGGGCGGGCGCAGGCGGCTGACGGCGCTTGATCTGGCGTGCGGGCAGCGGGTTGCGCCCGCGGTGGAACTGGGTGTTCAGTCGGCCGGTGTGGCCGGCGCGGTGCGGTCGAGGAGCTGGAGCAGCATTCCGCGGAGTTCGCGGATGTCGGTCTGCGTCTCCGCATGACGCTCGCGGATCTCGGCCTGCAACTCGGCACGCATCGCGTGCATCTCGGCGCGGAGCTCGCGGATGTCGGTCTGCATTTGGTCCATGCGCGCGGTGACGCTGGCGTTGGTGTCGTCGATCCGGGCGTTGACGGTCGCATACTGCTGCATCAGCATGGCGTTCTGCTGGAACATCATCCCGACGAGCGTGAGTTGCAGCAGGCCGATGCCGATGACGGTGGTGACGATCCACTTGGCGTCGATCGAGAGTCTCGGCTTCGCGGGTCTGTCTGCGTGCTCGGCGACGGCCGCGGTGGTGGCGGCCATGTCGTGGGTGCCTCCTTGACGTGATTCTACACCGGTGATGCGGGACGGGCGGGACGGCGGGTACGGCGGCGACCGTATCGCTCGGGCCGGCGCGACTGGGCAGAGGCGGTGGATTCAGACGCGGCCGTGGCAGCTCAGGCGCTGCTGTTGTCGATGATCATGCCGCTGAACTCCTGCTCGGTGCTGTAGGCGGCCGGGCTCGGCGACGCCCCAGAGGATGTTGCTCGGACAGCAATGACAATCGCCTTTGCCCAATTGACGCGGGGCGACGATCATCCGTCTGGCACTGCGTCCGCACGCCCCGCGGCCGCCGCGATGCCGACCGGATCGCCGAACGCGCCTTGCAGGAACTGCCGCAGCGCGGCGCGACCGTCGGCGTCCGACAAGTCGAGCCACTCGAAGGCATGGAGCAGGGTGAGGAACGCATCAAGCGGCCCGGCCATGCCCACGATTTCATCGAACAACCCGGACGACTGGCTGGTCTCTTCGATCTCGGCGTCGGTCAACTCCTCGATGGTCTGCATGGCCATGGCCGCGCGCGTGGCCCGATTGAGCGGTTCGTGGAGGAAGAGCGGGCTGCCCTGGTACGCTTCCGCCTTGTCGAACGCCTCACGCGCCCAGCACCCGAAGAGGCTGTTGCCGCAGCGCAGGTGGTGGTCCAGGAAGCTGAGCGGCGCGCCGGCGGTGAACGTATGCAGCCACAGTGACACCTTGGCCAGTTCCACCGCCATAGGGTTGCGGTCCACGCCGTAGACGCAGCGCTTGAGCACCATGCGCCGCGCGACGTGCCGGTCGTCGAGCCGGTCGGGGTCCACCGCCCAGCCGTGCTCCGCGGCGTTGCGCAGGACGGTGGTGCGCACATCTTCGATGCGTGCGGTGAGCGGCGAGGTGTAACCGGGCGTGCGCGCTTCCGCTTCGGCCATGGCCTCCATCACCCGGTCGGCGAGAAAGTCGACGAGACCGACCCAGGAAGTGTCCCGAACCCATGGACGGGTCGCAGATGCGCAGGGTGAGGATGGCCTCGGCCGGGTCGATCTCCTGCAGCGTGGCTGCGCGATCCGCTTCATGCAGACGGCGCGTCGCCGGATCATCGGCCCGCGCGGCAAAGCGGTCCAGGCGCGCCTGCACCAGAGGTTGGACTGTCTCCTGCAGGACGAGGCTGACCAGATCGGGCGGCGTGAAGTAGCTGCCGGTCGTCTTGCGCACGAACGCGTTCGGGCGGACGACGACCTCGTCGCCGTCTCGTGCCAGTTCACGTTCGAGCAGGCGCTCGTAGATCGAACCGAGCTCCTGCACGCTCAGGTCCCGGTAGTTGATGTAGCGCCGACCGGCCTCGGTCCGTTCGAACGACAACGCGTCGATGACGTCCGCCAGCACGCCGTCGCCCAGCCGGATCGAGCCGAGCAGCGGCGTCCGCCGTCGGTCGAACAACCCGCCGTTGTAGGGTGGCAGGCCGATCGACACGTCGCCCTGGTCGATGATCCGGCACAGGTCGTCGATGGCCGACCAGTAACTGGTGGCGTGGGCGGAGAAGGCGTCGCCTTCGTCCTTCCGCCGCTTGACGTCGTCGCGCACTCGCCGCCGGAGGCTGTAGTCGTCGTAGCGCGCGTCGCGCACTGGCAGCAGTTCGCGGTCCTCGGCGTACAGGATGAACAGCAGCCGGTAGAGAAGGGTCAGCGCAGCGTCTCGCACGTCGGGCAGCGGCGCCTCGGGCGCGGCCGCGGCGACCGCTCGGGCGAGATCAGGGAAAACGTGGTCGAAGACCAGTTCCGCGAGGTCGTCCGCAACACGTCGTTCGTAGTACGTGCCCTCCTCGATGGCCCGCTGATGGAACGTGCGCGGGTCCGCGCCGGACGACAGGAAGGCCGCCCGCCCGAAGATCAGAACGAACAGACGCAGCGCGTGACGGCGGTCGGCATCGGACAGGGCGAACAGCCCTTCGTTGCAGCCCGGCATGTCGAGCACCGCCGCGAGATCGACCTCGAAGAACTGCTCGGCTACGGAGCGCGCCCCGGCGTAGTAGAGCCGCCAGCAGCGGCCGTTGGTGAGGATGCCCCAGCGGCAGCGGCCCGTCGTCAGGTCGTCCACGCGTCGCAGGTAGCGCAGCATCTGCGTGGACGGCGCAGTGCTCGCGCGTCGGTCGGCACGCCCGTCGAGCGGCCGCCCCCAACGCTTCGACTCGACGATGGCGAGGCCGAATGCGTACCGCCGCCATTCTTCGCTGGTGCGATTGGCCCGGGTCTTGGCCGCCTTGTCGGCGAACAGCAGGCCGTCGGGAACGTCCTCGGTGCCTTGCGCCGTCAGGTTCTGTTGTCGGAGGTTCGCGGTCCAGCCGAGGTGCGCCAACACGGGCCAGATCAGGTCGTCCTCGGTCTGGCTCTCGTTCGGACGTTGCGCGGTCGGAAAGTGGTCGAAAATCGACCGCAGGTCCGCCTCGTGCCGCTCGATTCTGGCGTCGTCCAGGGCGCGCCACTCGTCGAGCCGACCGACGGACTCGGTGAGAAAGTCGTTCGCGAACAGCGCGCCTTGAAACATCGACCCGTGACCGCTTCGCTGGGCGGTGTAGCACGGGGGCGGAGCTCCCCCCGGCGCTACGGCGTTGTCTTGTGGGATGGGATGGAGCGGATCTGGGCGAGGAAGTCGTCGAGCGAGGTCGCGGTGAGCAGGTGCCGACCTGCGGTGTCGAGGGCGTGGGCGTCGGTCAGCGGCGCCAGCGCATCGGCCGTCGGTGTTCCGGCGGCGGCACCGAACTTGGCTGCAGCCAGTTCACAGAGCGTGTTGATTTGACCTTCGGTGTGGCCTTTGGCTTGCCCTTTGGCGAGCCCTTCGGCGAGCCCTTCGGCGAGCCCTTCGGCGCGCCCTTGGGCAATGTACTGCTTGGGCCACTCGGCGAGGCGTTCCTCGAGGGTCATCTGTAGTTCTCCCAATGTTGCTGACGGCGGGAGCGGCTGGTCCGGGGACAGCCGTCCTGCAAGCTGCTCGATCCAGATCCGGAACGTCTTCCTGAGTTCGTCGTTGCCGGGTCGTCGGCCGAGCAGCCCGTCGAGCGACGATACCACGCGCGGCAGGTCGGTGGCGGATTGGCTTTGCTCAATTCGTGCGAGCGCGGTCATCAGGTTGTCCGGTGCGATGTCGTCGGCGTTGGTCTGCTGGAGATCGACGAGCACGTACTCCTGCGACAGCTGGTGTCTGCGCAGACTCTCGTCGGTGAGCGGGATCAGCTCGCGCATCGAGCGCGGCGCGCGCCAGGGGCGGTCGCCGTTGTTGACGACGATCGGCAGTGCGGCGGGGAGGCCGGTCGTCGGCGTGATGGACCCGTCGCGCATGCGGGTCTGGTACAGCAGCGCGGTGTAGACCGCCATGCGCAGCGCCATCCAGTGGTCGTGGGTGGACTGGAACTCGAGCAGGATCAGCAGGTAGAGCTTCTGTGCTCGTTTGGCGTGGGCGTCCGCGCGGAGCGTGGCTGACCAGATGGTGTCGCCGGAGCGCTTCTGGAGGTCGTGGCTGATCAGCTCGGAGGACAGTCGTCGGAGCGACGTGTAGTCAATCTGGTCGGCGATCGGGGCCGGGCCGAAGGCCCGCACCAGGTCCTCGACCATGTGGCGGGAGGCGAAGAGCTTCTTGTACGTCTCGTCGTGCATGGGACCGTCAGTTGACCATCTTCGCGTTGCGGATGGCTTGGGTCTCGGATTCAGGTTGGGTCGTGCTGCGGCCGTGAGCTGATGTTTCCCGCCGTCGTTCTCCGGGACGGTTCGGGCTTCGACCGCAAGGCATGGTACGCCGGGTTGAATGTGGAGGTGCCCATGGAGTCGCGCGGCGGCCGGTTGGATGAAGGTTCCGTACAGCCGGAGGCGCTCACTCTGCGCATGGCCGTCTACACCGGCTTGCTGTACCAGAACGGGATACGCGACGGAACGATCACGCCAGCGACCGGCCTCCCGCCCGCACTCCCGATCGTCGTACACAACGGCGACCGCCCCTGGCGCGCGCCGCGCTCGATGCGCGAACTAAGCGCGCTCACCAACGAGAGTCTGCGCGAACACCAGCTCTCGCAGAAGTACGTGCTCGTCGATCTCCAGCAGACCAACGCCGACGACATCGAACGGAACAACCTGATGACCGCGCTCGCACGAATCGAGCAGATCCAGTCCGTCACCGACCTGCCGCACGTGGTATCGTCGCTCGACGCGCTACTCGGCCGACGACCCGGAAACGACGAACTCAGGAACACGTTCCGGATCTGGATCGAGCAGTTTGCAGGACGGCTGTACCCGGACGAGCCGCTCCCGCCGTCAGCAACATTGGGAGAACCAGCCGCCGCCGGAGACGTTCTCGAGCTGTTCCTCGTCGAGCTCGGGCAGTGGCGGGAGGGCGATGTGGGCGTTCTCCATGTCAATCTGATGCACGTGCACCCGCATGCTGTCCGGCAACTCCACGCCGAATTCGCGGCTGATGACGGCCTTGGGGTCGGCCACAAATTCCGCCCGGAAGTCGGTATCCTCGCCCGCCCTGTCGACGATCTGCTTCCGGATGTCCTCCGCCGTCACCATCATGCTCTCGAAATTCCCCATCTTCATCCTCCTTGCATGCACGGATGCCAGCCTTGCTTGCACGGAAGGCCAGCTTCCATACCCAGTGGTCTCCGAGCGAGACAGATGCGGCGTTCTGCATGCCGACCCCGCACCGAAACCCGACCACCGTACCACGTCTTCCGAACGTCAGGTCGCCCGCTCCACGGAAATCGTCCACCCACACCCTGCTCGTGACGGTCTGCGACGACTATCTCGACCGCCGCCACGACGACGTCAACCGGCGCCGCATCGCGTCCGGCGAGCCGTGGATGCTGCTGGCCCCGCGGCATCGCACGCTTGCCGTGTACGAGAACGACCCGCTGATCGACCGCGCCGCCGAGCCCGGCCGCCTATAGCACCAAGCAGGAGTTCAGCGGCATGATCATCGACAACAGCAGCGCCTGAGCTGCGCCACGGCCGCGTCTGAATCCACGGCCTCTGCCCAGTCGCGCTGGCCCGAGCGATACGGTCGCCGCCGTACCCGCCGTCCCGCCCGTCCCGCATCACCGGTGTAGAATCACGTCAAGGAAGCACCCACGACATGGCCGACACCACCGCGCCCGCCGCCGAGCACGCAGACAGACCCGCGAAGCCGAGACTCTCGATCGACGCCAAGTGGATCGTCACCACCGGCATCGGCATCGGGCTGCTGCTGCTCACGCTCGTCGGCATGATGTTCCAGCAGAACGCCATGCTGATGCAGCAGTATGCGACGCTCATGCAGCAGCAGGCGACCATCAACGCCCGCATCGACGACACCAACGCGAACGTGAGCACCGCGCAGATCGAGATTCGCGAGTTGCGCAACCAGATGCACACCGAGATACGCGCGCTGCGCACCGAAATGCAGACCGAGATGCGCGAGATGCGCAGCCTGCTGCTCCAGCTCCTCGAACGCACCGCGCCGGCCACCGCGGTCGACTGAACACCCGGGGACGCCCGGCGCCGCCCGCCGGCCGACCGCGAATCACGCCCCGTCAGCCGCCCGCGCCCACCCGTTCCGCACGTGCGATCTTGTACAGTGCGTCATGATCAACCGCCGGTTGAAGTAGGATCATCCGTGGGAACAAAACGTGCACGACGCTGTAAGTCGTTCTGTATAAAGCACTTACGCCGTCTGCAGAAGAAGCACTGAGTGACAACGAGATCCACAAGCGCTATCCGAAGGTCGACGACCGCGGACGCCGGTATACCGGCATCGCCCACTTCTGCGGGATCAACATGGGACCTCGTCCGAACCTTTGCTATTCGTGGCGTGGGTACGAGAATCCTCACCCGAGTGGTTGGCGTATCACGAAGGACCGGCTGGAGGCCGAATACCAGGACGGGAAGGTCGTCATCCATGACGACGGTCGCCTGGAGCGCCGACGATTCTGCGACCTCGAGAAAGGGGCTCGACTCGGCAGTCTCTGGACGGACGTCCAACCACCGGTGACACCAGAGTTGACCGGCTACCCGACGCAGAAGCCTCTTGCTCTCCATCGAGCGCATCGTCAAAGCGTCCAGCAAGGAGGGGAACATCGTCCTCGATCCGTTCTGCGGTTGCGCGACGACGTGCATTGCGGCCGAGAAGCTTGGCCGAGACCGGGTCGGGATCGACTTGTCGCCAAAGGCCGTTGAACTCGTTCGGCTTCGGTTGCAGAAGGAGATTCTGCTCGACGCTGACGGGCAAGGTCAGGCTGGTCTTCTTGGTCGGGTGACAGCCCGCACCGGCGGGTTACAGCGAACGGATCTCGGAAAGCTTCCGAAGTACACCAAGCACCGGAGCAGGCTCTACGGCGACCAAGCTGGGAACTGCGGTGGTTGCGGCGGTCACTTTGAGCTCCGGAACCTTGCTGTAGACCACATCCACCCTCGGTCCCGCGGCGGGGACCGACCACCTCGAGAATTTGCAGCTACTCTGCGGGGCCTGCAACAGCACGAAGGGCGACCGGTCGCAGGCCTACCTGCTCGCGAGGCTGAAGGAGCAGGGAATCGGCCGCGAGGCCGGTATGGCGACCAGCTAGACAGCGTGGATTCGCTGGTCCGGTCGCCGTGACCACGTGACGGTTGTTGGCGACGCGACCGGATTCCGTCGTCGAGATCCCGGAGCGTCCTGATGAGGTGCGCCGACGGCGACGCCGTCGATGTTCAGGATGTGCTTCGCCAAGTCGAGCTTCATGACCTTGTGGGCCGGGTTGTGGCTCTCGGGCCGCAGCTCGACGTGGCGTTCGTCGATCCGGGCGAAGCGTCAGTGGCTCATCGCGTAGACGATGAAGTTGATGCCCATCTCAACGGCGAAGGTCGAGAACTTCAGCGGGTACTCGGGGCGCTCGGCCCACTCCCAGGCGTCACCGAGGTCGGTGTTCCAGTTGATCAGCACCATCAGGCGGCCCTTGTCGTCGAAGATGCCGCGCACGTGGGCCTCGTAGCCGTCGCGCTCCCACGTCCGCCCGCCCCAGTAGTTGCCGATGGCCGGCACCTGCATGACCTCGTCGATGCGGTAGACGGCGTTGAACACCGGGTGCTCGAGCGGCACCTCGACAATCGGGCGCTCCGGGAACACCTGGCGGATCTGCTGCTCGAAGGCGGCCCACTCCCACGAGCCCCAGAAGTCGTCGATCACCAGGAAGCCCCCGGCGAGCAGATAATTGCGCAGGCCCTCGATCTCGGCCTGGCTCAGCGAGATGTCCCCCACTTCGAGGGCGTACAGGAACGGGAAGTCCCGGATCCGCGGATCGTCGAGGCGTACGGCGTTCTCGTACGGCGATCCGTCGATGTCGATGAGGCGGTTGACCACCGTCATGAACTGCCGGTCGGCCTTGGGATAGTCGGTCGCCCACCGCGACCAGCCCCAGCCGCTGCTGTAGATGGCGCGCGTGAAGTAGAACTCGTGCGGCCCGGCCGGCCGCTGCAGCGTGCCGCGCTGCCGTCGGCGGAGCATCTCCCGGGGATCGAAGCCCTGCTGGCCGCGCTGCTGTCCGGCCATGACACCGTCGTCCGGCGGGGCGACGGGCGGCGGAGATGGCAGGGAAGGCGTCGCGAAGCGCACGCCGAGAACGGCGCCCGAGAGCGCCAACGTCGCGAGAGCGATCCGCGCAAGGCTCGACGATCGCATCGGGCTGCTCCAGGAAAATCGACTCGAACCGTCAAGCCGCAGTCTTCGCAGCATAGCACAGGCGCTCGGACAGCCGGCAGGCCAGGGAAAAGCCCACTCCGAAACGGTCACCCCCCCGGAGGCATTTCGGGGCGCTGGCACGGTTTGTGCGAAGATTCGGGAAGCGATGACCTACAGCAAACTGCCCTTTTGCCCCCGACCCGGTACGGACCCCTCGTCGCACGCGGCGGTCCCGGCGCCTCGCCGCTCCCGGCGGCTCGCGACGTTCCGGTACGGACTGCTGACCGTCGTGCTGATTCTGCCGGCCGTAGCGTGGGCCTCCGGTTCCGAGCCCGCGCCCGCACCGGGCGACTCGGGCTCGGACCGGCCGCCGCGTGCCCGGAGCCGGCGCCTGGCCGCCGACGAGCAGATTGCGCAGGGATTGCTCCCGGCACGGCACGCAAGCGGTTGGGACGGCACGATCGGGGCCATCGTCGCACGTCGCGCGGCGCTGCCGGCGCGGTCTCCTGCGGCCTCGGCGACCGCACAGGTTTCCCCACACCGCGCCCCTGCACGCCGCGCGGCGCTGCCGGCGCGATCTCTTCCGGTCCCGACCGCACGGACCGCCCAACGCGACGCCCCGTCTTCCGGACCGGACTTCCTGTTCGGTCGGCCGCGCATGTCGTTCGGCCTCCGAGGACTCTGGCATCGGGCGCGGGCCGGCAGCGACTTCCACGACTTCGTGAACGACCAATTGTTCGTGCCGCGGAGCGACGGCGACGATCACGACAACCCCGACCACGGGCTCCTGAACTTCAACGCGCCGGGAATCAGCTTCGACTTCGGGTACGGGGTCACCTCGCGGTTGGACATGCGGGTGGGCGTCGACTACGCCATGTCGCTGAACGAATCGGAGCTGCGGCACTACATCGGCCAGGACGGCCAGTCGTTCAGGCAGCGCACGGAGCTGTCGCAGACGGATGTCCGCGGCGAGCTGGTGTTGGCCCTGGCGCCGCGGGGCCGGGCCATCGGGCAGTACGTCTGGATTCCGGGCCGCGTGGTGCCCTACGTCGGGGCCGGGCTGGGCTTCGTGCGGCACAACCTGCAGCAGGCCGGGGAGTTCGTGGACGAGATCGGCTACTTCGAGGACACCTTCGGATCGAAGGGCTGGGGCACGGGGATGCACCTGTTCGGCGGCGTGGACATCCGCATCACCCGTCACGCCATTCTCAACGTGGAGGTACGCCATGTGGAGGCCGGCGCCGACCTCAGCGACGATTTCGCCGGGTTCGATCCGGTCGATCTGGGCGGACTGCGCATTGGTGCTGGCGTTCGGTTCGTGTTCTGAAGCATAGTGATACGAGGCGTTCGACAGGAAGCCGAACGGTCGTCGGCTGAAGGAAGGTCGGCTGAAGAAGGATGGAACGATGCGAACCATGAAGCGGGCTCCGTACTTGATCCTGGGCGTTCTGGTGACCGTGGCGCTGCCGGCGGCGGCGCAGGCCGCGGCCCTGTCGCAGGAATCCACTGCCGCCTCCATGGATCCGGCCGATACGCGCTGGTTTCCGTGGATGGGCTGCTGGCAGCTCTGGGAAGAGCAGGTGGACCAGGCCGCGGCCGGAAACGGAGCGGAGTTCCCGGACCGCACCATCGTCTGCCTCGTGCCGGCCGATGACGGACGCGGCGTGCGGTTGACGGCCCGCTCGGACGGCGAGGTTCTCGTCGAACGCACCCTCGTCGCCGACGGGGTCCGGCGCACCCTGACCGAGGGCGACTGCACGGGCTGGGAACGGCGCGAGTGGTCGGACGACGGCCGCCGCCTCTTCACGCGCGGCGAGATCCGGTGCGGGGCCGACGAACCGCGTCGCATGAGCGGCATCAGCATGCTTGCCAACCGCTCTACCTGGGTGGATATTCAGAGCGTCTCGGTCGGTGATCGCGGGCACATGGAGATCCGCCGCTACAACCCGGCGCGCGATGCCGAGAGGGCCGAGGAAGTCCGGCTGCCGGCTTCGCCCGCCGCAATCCGCGATGCGAGGGAATCCATCGCCGGCGCGCCCGACGTGTCGGGCGTGCGGGAAGCCACGGCAAGGGTGGAGGCTGCCGTGGTCGAGGCCCTGCTCGCGGAAACCCAGCCGCGGCTCGATCTGGACAGCGCGACGCTCATCGAGCTGGACGACGCCGGGGTCGACGGCGGCGTCATCGACGTGCTCGTCGCGCTGGCGTACCCGGATCGCTTCGTGCTCGAGCGCCGCGGGAGCAGCGGACGTGGCGGCGGCGGCGGTAGTTGGGCCCATTTTTCTCCGCTCTCGCCCAATTACATGGGCACGTACGGGGTGCCGTTCGGTTATTCGTATCTCGGATGGTACGGATACGACACATGGCGTAACACCTACTGGTACGACCCACGCTACTACAACGGCTGGGGCGTCCCCGGCCGGGTGATCGACGGAGCCACCGACGACGGCGGCGCCCTCGCCGTCAACGGTGTCGGCTACACGCGGGTGAGTCAGCGAGCGCCCGTTCCGCGGGACGGAGGTGGTGCCAGTGCGTCGTCAGGGGGGCGCGCAGGCGGCTCTTCGGGGCGCAGCGGAGGCCGGGTGACCTCCACCGGCGGTTTCAGCCGCGGCGGTGGCGGTGGGAGTGGCAGCGGCGGTGGCGGTGGCAGCCGCGGCGGTGACGGGAGTAGCAGCGGCGGTGGTGGCCGCACGCCCGTGCCGCGGTAGACTGCTCTACTCGAACGTCACCTCGAACATCTTCGGCCAGAGCTTGCCGGTGATGTAGAAGGTCCCGGCGCCGGGGTCGAATGCGATGCCGTTGAGCACGTCGACCCCGCGCCGCTCCTCGCGGGTCAGCAGGCCCGCCGCGTCGATGTAGTGCGTCACGCGGCCGCTGGCCGGATCGATGCGAACCAGGAAATCCGTCTGGTAGACGTTGGCGTACACGGCGTCGCCGACGCATTCGAGCTCGTTGATCTGCGTGAGCGGGAAGCCGCGCAGCGTGACCGGGACGTCGCCGAGCACGTCGAACGTTCGGGGATCCCGGAACGTCAGGCGGTTCGAGCCGTTGCTCATCACGAGGCGGTCGCCGTCGTTGCACAGGCCCCATCCCTCGCCCTGGTAGCGAAACGTCCGCAGCTCGTCGAAACGCTCGAGACCGAAGACGAACGCCCGCTGCGCCTTCCAGGTCAGCATGATCAGACGGTCGTCGACCCGCGCAAGCCCCTCGCCGAAATAGGCGGGTGAGATGTCGACCTCCTGCTCGACGGCGCCGCTCTCGGGATCGATCCGGCGCAGGTCGGAGCGGCCGTACTGCCCCGTGCTCTCGTAGAGCTTGCCGTTCCACCAGAGCAGCCCCTGTGTATAGGCGCTGGTGTCGTGCGGAAACTCCCGGCGGATGCTCACGGACAGCGACTCGACGACCGCAGCGGGCTGCGCGGCCGTCGTTCCCGTCGGCCCGGACCCCAGGAGCGCCCAGCTACCGGCCGCCAGGGCGACCAGGACAAGCGCCACCAGCAGTGAGCGCGGCATCCGGGCGGGGGTCCGTTTCCCCGCGCCCGTTGCACCGGGCGTCCGTTTCGGTCGTTGACGCGTCACCCGCTTCTTCGAGCTGGGACTCACCACTCGCCTCCACGGCTCATTCTGTCACACGGCCGGAGCGCCGGCGCCATGGCAGGACAAGCCTGCGGTTCGTGTCCCGATCCGGCTGCCTCGCCACGGCACTCTCCCAGGATCTCCCGCACTCTCCAGGGCTCCTACACGCGCATCAGCACGGCGTGGGCGGGCTCGCCGGTGGCGCGGGCAATCATTTCCGCGTAGAGTGCAACCTGCCGACGGTAGACCTCGATGGCGCCGTTCGCCTCTTCCAGGTCCCGATCCGTCTTGTAGTCGACGACGGTCCATACGCCGTTCTCGCGAAAGGCTACATCAACCACTCCCTCGATCAGGACGCCGTCGTCCGTCCGCATGCTCACCGGCGCCTCGCGGCGGCAGTCGCCGCGCTCGGCCGCCGCCCGGGCCCGCGCCAGGAGCGGATGCGACAGCACGCGCCCCGCCGCGTCCGTCGCGGCGGCAACCTCCGCATCGGTCGCTCCGAACACCCGCCCGTGCAGCCGCGCGATCTCCTCCACCGGTGCGGGCCGCTCATCCGGCGCGGCGAGGGGGACGGCCGCCAACACCGCGTGAACCAGCGTACCGAAGCGCCTGCCGGCGGGGCGCCCCGCCGTCCGCTCGATCTCCACCACCGCCACCGTGTGCCGCTTCGCATCCGAGCCTGCGTTGCGGCGGTCCGTGACGGGCGCGCCGGCGGCGGTTCGCTCCGCGGTCCCTCCCCGCGCACGCTCGGTCGCCGTCGCCAGTACGAGGCTCGGACGGGCGGCGCGCTCGACGGTGGCCGCGCGCCGCCGGCGCCACGCACGATAGCGTTCGAGGTCGGCTTCCACCACATCGCCCGGGGCGTCCTTCGACAGCAGTTCCTGCCGGCGGATTCCCATCGGTGCTCCCGCATCGAGTGCAAGCTGGAACGGATCCCACCAGACGACGGGATAGCCCGCAGCGGAGGACTCGGATCGAGAGGGCGACCGCACACGGAACGGCACGACGTTGCCCATCGCGGCCCCGGCGTCCTCGGCCTGACCGGTTCCCTCGGCCTCGTCCCCGTCTTCGGCCGTGTTCCTGAACCAGTGCTGGCCCGGGGCCACCGTGTCGCTGCCGGCGGGGTCGCCGTCCGACCGATCCACGACCGAGTCGCGGCCGAGTCGCGGACACCCCGGCGCGGCCCGCGGATGCCGCCGGTTCCGAAGCGGTGGGTAAATCGCCGGGTAGAGGGGGCTGATCCACCCGCCTCGCAGAGGATGCCGGGCGCCCCCTCCCGGCTCGCCCTGCGGGTCCGTCCAGTCGTCGGCGTGCGGCGCATCACCGACCGCCGGCACCACCAGCAGATCGCGTGCGCGCGTAGCCGCCACGTAGGCCAGCCGCACACCCTCCTCGCGATCGCGCTCGACTTCCTCCGGCTGGTGATCGAGCAGATCGAGCGGCGCCCAGCCGGCGAGCCGGAGGGCGCACAGGCCGCTCGCCGAATCGATGAAACGACCGGCCGTCGTCCGATGGAGCCGCGCGGTCGGATCGCCGAGGATGACGACCGGAAACTCCAGCCCCTTGGCCCCGTGCACCGTCATGATCCGCACGCCGTCGCTCCCCTCCTCCAGAATCGGCGCTTCACCCGCCTGCCGTTCCGCCGCCTCGTCGCTCAGATGCTCGACGAAGCCCCGGAACGACAACCCGCCGCCCGCTTCGTAGACGCGCGCCATCTCGCCGATCTGCAGCACGTTGGCGAGCACCTGCTCGCCGGCCCGCTGCATCACGAACGCTGCGTGCGCCCGGGTCTCCTCCAGAAGCTGCCCGACAGTCCGCGCGATGGGAACATCGTTGCGGCTGCGATGCAGCCGGCCCAGCAACTCCAGGGCGTCGGCGATCGGCAGGAATCGTTCGACGTCGGCAACGTCACCCGCCGCCACCGTCGGGGGGATGCGGAAGGCGTGGAGGCGACCGAAGCGGTGCCGGTATGCGAAGAGCGTTTCGTCGTCGACGGCGAACAACGGTCCGCGCAGGGTCGCGAAGACGGAGAGCTCGTCATCGGGCCACTCGATGGCGGCCAGCGCGGCGCGCAGCGTCCCCACCTCTTCGCGCTCGTGAAACGACCTGCCGCCGACCAGCAAGTGCCGAATCCCGCGCGTCTCGAGCGCGTCGACGTAGGGCCGCGTCACGTCGGCGCCCCAACTGTCGAAACGCCGGAAGAGCAGGGCGATGTGCCGTGCATCGACCGGTACGCGCTCCTCCTCGGCACCCTCCGCAGCCGCGCCCGCTCTCTGCCCGGTCACGGTCCAGCCGCTCTCGCGCACCAGCCAGTCGACGAAGGCGCCGACGGCATCGGGGAGGGACATCTCGATGGCCTTCGCGGTCATGCGTCCGCGGTACCCGTACGGGCTCGGCACCGGCAGCGCCACCACGCCCGGCTGGGACGGTTCGTCTGGACGATGCGGAGCCAGCGGTACGTAGCCGGGAGGCGACGCGCCAGGATCACGCTCGCCCTTCCGCCGGGCGTCGTCCGCGTTCTCCGCTCCCCCCATCAACGGCGCGAACGCCCGGTTGACCAGGCGTTGTATCGTGGGCACCGAACGGAAGCTCGTGGAGAGAGTGATGCCTGCCACGCCGCGGCGCGCGAGTCGGGTCGTCACCTCCCGATACACGCCCACGTCGGCGCGACGGAAACGGTAGATCGACTGCCTGGGGTCGCCGACCAGGAAGAGCTTGCCGACGCCGGGGGTGACTTCGCGCCAGTCCCGCTCGGCCGGATCGGCCGACGCCAACAGCAACAGGATCTCGGCCTGCAGGGGATCGGTGTCCTGGAACTCGTCGACGAAGATGCGGACGTAGCGCTGCTGCGCGTCGTGGCGGACATCGTCGTGGTCGCGGAGCAGGTCCCGCGCCCTGAGCAGCAGATCGACGAAATCGAGTCGTCCCGCCTCGGTCTTCAGGCGGTCATAGCGCTCGATGGGATTGTGCAGCTCCTCCTGCAGGTACGCCGCCAGGTCGGCGTCGGCCACCTCCGCGAACGTCCGCAGGACGTCCACGATCTTCGCGTGTCGCTCGAGGACGTGGGCCCGGGAAACGCCCCCACCGTACTGTAAGCCGGCGCCCTGCCGAAGGTTCGTGAAGTCCCGGTTCGCGGCCAGCTCGACGAGCTGCGCCTCGATGCCGTCGTAGTCGCGCCGCCGTGGCCGGACGGCGTCGGTGGCCCGAATCGTCTGCACCAGGGCGCGCGCCGGCTGCGTGGCGAGGAAGAGGCGGTCCGTGCGGCGGTTCGCGGCCTTGTCCGTAAGCTCGGCGAACTCGTGGAGATGAGCCACCACCTGGTCGATGACGGCCTCGCGCGGAAAGCGCTCCCGACGCCAGGGCTTCGTGAAGTCGCGCCATTCCGCAAGCTGCCACGCGGCGCGGCGCAACCGGTCGGTCGGTCCCGCATCCGCAGTCGGCGGCTCTTCGGACCGGAACAGCGTGGACCGGCGGCGCAACGCCCGGCGCACACCGGGCGGCTGGTCGTCGAGGGCGCCGTGGAGCCAGGTTTCAAACGCCTGCCGGAAGATGCGCTGGGCCGCCCGATCGTCCAGTACCTCGAAGCGGGGATCGACTCGGGCCTCGACCGGCCGCTCGCGCAGCAGGTCCGCGCAGAACGCGTGAATCGTGCTGACCTGTGCGTCCTCGAGGTGCGCGATGGCCCGGTCCAGATGCCGCAGTCGCAAGGCGTGGGCGGACCCATCCGCAGCGTCGCCCTCCTGCCGCGCTTCCACTGCATCGCCGGCCGCCCCGACCCGCGCGGCGGCCTGTCGCGCGCGCTCCAGTCTCTCGCGCAGCCGGAGTTTCAGCTCTCCGGCGGCCTTTTCGGTGAAGGTGACGGCCAGGATCTCTCCGACGGCCGCGTCTCCGCGCGCGAGAACCTCCACGATGCGGCCCACGAGCTCGCTCGTCTTGCCGGTTCCGGCGGCCGCCTCGACCACGATGGACTCGCCGAGCGAGGTCCGGATCCGCTCCCGGGCTGCCGCGTCGGCGAGCGGCCCGCTCATCGCCCGCTCCGGCTGCGGCGGGCAGTCCGAACGCCGCACGCGTGGCTCGACCTCACGGCAGCCTCCGCAGCGCGGCCAGATCCGCCAGTTTCGTCTGGTCCTTGACCGCCGTCCGTCGTTCCTCCCATGGCCCGCACACGACCTGAAAGTCGCACCACCGGCACGCGCCGCGCCGCGGCGCGGGCAGCAACGATCCGGTCTCGATCGCGCGGTCGATGATTTCCAGCACCTCGGCGCCATGACGACGCGCATCGTCGTCGAGCGAAACCCGCCGCTGCTCGTAGCGGCCAGTCGCGGTACAGAACGACAGCCTGGATTCGTGCACGGGGCGCCCAAGGGTCTGCTCGACGGCCAGTCCGTAGAGAACCGGCTGCAGCGCTTCGCCCCCGCCGACCACCATTCCCTCCCGGGTGCGGTTCCGGCCCGTCTTGTGGTCGGTCACGCGCAGCTCGCCGGAAGCCGTCGGTCCGGCCCTGGCCTCGATCAGGTCCACAACCCCCCGCAGCAACCAGCGATCTTCGACAGTGACCGGCTCCGGCACGCTCCGCGGATCGCGCCCGTCACCCGGAGGCAGGCCGAAACCCAGTTCCACGTGCATCGGGATCCACTCGCCGTCCTCGTTCGCCACGTGCCGCAGCCAGCCCTTGAGATCGCTCCGCAGCCCCTCGATCTCGTCCCGCCAGACCCGTTCTATCGCGGGAGCGAGCCGTTCCGCGTAGTCGGCGGCCACGCGATTCAGCACTTCGTCGACGGCTGCCTCGGCGGCGGGAATCCGCGCCCGGGTCACCGGCAGCTCCGCCCGTCGCTCCAGCTCCCTGACCAGATCCGCCTGGACCTCGTGGTACAGGCTGCCGCGCGTCAGCGGATCCAGACGCTCGAGGGGGGGCTCGATCTCCTCCCGCGGCCGCAGGCGGTGTACGGCAGCCAGCAGGAACTTGTAGGGACAGGCCGAGAAGTGCTGCAACGAGGACGGTGAGTACGGCCGAGCCGTCAGACGATGCGCAGCGAGCATCGACTTCGTGTCGTCGTCGATCTCGCAGAAACCGTCGTGTCTGGACCACGCGGACTTCCACCGCCTCCAGCGCGCAGCCAGGGTGCGCCGCAGACCCGGGCTCAGCGAAAAGAGATAGCGGGCTCGGCCGGCGACCTCCCGCGTCGCGCGCTCCGGCGCGAGCAGTTCTCCGAGGACCGCGAGATCGTGCTCCGCATCGTCGATGGCGCGGTCCGGGTCCGCCGGCGCAGGCCAAGCCAGTCGCGCCGATGCCTGCCGGGACGCTCGCCATTCCACCTCGCGGAAGTCGGGAATGCGGCCCGTGCGTGCGCGCTCGACGTCGAGTGCGTAGAACGACGGCACGCGCGGTCGCGCCCTGCTCACTTCCAGCCGGGGATACGAGTAGTAGACGCGCTCGGTCGCGGCGCCGACGGCTAGGCGCAGGAGCAGTTTCTCCTCGGCGTTGAGATCGTGCCGATCCGGCAGGCCAAGCCGCGTCGCACCCTCCGCGGACGCGTTGAGCGCAGCCCGGAGGTCGTCGAGGAGCAGGGGATCCTGATGCCGCTTCCGGGGAAAGACCCTCTCTGCCAGACCGGGAACGAAAACGACGGTGAAGCGCCGGCCGCGCACCTGAGCGGGACCACCGACGAAGACGCGGCCGAAACGGCGGGCCGGCGGCTCCTCCCGCAGCTCCGTCAAGCGTTCGTGGAGTACATCGCGCACATCGGCGAGCCGCGCCGGCCCGACCTGCGCCATCGGCCGCAGATCGCCGAGAACGGCCAGCACCCGGTCGGGGTTGGTCAGCACCATGGGCGCCAGCGCTTCGAGATGGTCGAGCCATTCACCCCAGAGTGCTTCAGCCGGCAACGCTGCCAGTCGATCGATCACCGGCAGCGCAAAACGCCGCAGGTGTTCCAGGTTGCCGCAATCACGTTGGAGCCCCGACCCGCGCGGCGACTCGGGATCCTCCGCCTGCAACGCCGCCAGCTTGATCTCCAGCTCTCGGGCCAGCCCGTCGAGCCTCCGTGCCCAGCGATCGCGGCCCCCGACGACGGCCGATTCAACCAGCAGACGGTCCCAGCGACCCGGTGCGCGAAGTGTCCCGTGCAGTACCGGTTCCGCGTCACGATCGGCTGGTTCCCCTTCCCGCGCCGCGCCCTCGTCGTCGTCAGCCAGGATCTCGAAGAGCGAAGCCTGCACCGGCGCCGATGCAACCTCGGGAGCGCTGTCGGGGGGCACCCAGCGGGCGCGGTCTTCCGGCGGCCCGCCGTCGGGGGTGAGCCGCGGCACCTGACTGAGGGAGAGGTACTCGGAGAATCGACGGGCCGACAGGCGCTCGGCCGCACACGCCAGCAGCGACAGGAACGCGCGTCCGGCGGCATCGGGTACGCGGGTGCCCCTGGCGAACCAGGTGTCTACGCCGGCCCGGTCGAGCGCCGTTTCGAGCAGTCCGGCGTAGACGCCGGGCGACCGCAGGAGCACGGCCATGCGATCGAACGGAACGCCGCGCGCCGCTTCCTCGGTGATCGACCGGGCTATCTCGACCGTCTCGCGGCCCTCACCGGGCGCCGAGAAGAAGGTCAGGGCCGGAGAGTCCTCTGCTGCGTTCCCGGACGGCGGCGGATCTTCGGAAGCGAAGAGAAAACGGCGGACACGGTCAAGCGGGTTCGCAACCGGCTCGGCCGCCGGTGGCGCCGTCTGTACCGCACCCGGCAGACGCCGCAGCGCGGCGAGGGTCCGGTCGTCGCCGGCTGGTACCGTCGCCAGGGTTTCGGCGGCCTGCCCGGCGAGGGCGCCCACGAGGTCGAGCGTGGCCTCATCGGTAACGGCAACGTCGAGCAGGACGAGCACCCCATCGAGCGGCGCACCCTCGAAGCCCCCCCGGCCGGCCCGCACGACCCGCGCCGCCGCGCGTCGGATCGCCGCGTCGTCAGCCAGGCCGGCTTCATCCAGAAGCTGTGCGTACCGCTGTGCGAGCCGCGCGACGTCGGGGCCGCTCCGCTCGATCCGGCGCAGGTGCTCGACATCCACGTCCGCGTGGCGCAGATCGTGGAGGGTCGCCGCCAGGGTCCGGCCGAAAGAGCGGAATTCAGCAATCGGCCGCAGGTAATCGAGGGGTTTCCGTTTCTGTTCCTCGAAGGTCGCGTGCGTGGCGACCGCTTCGGCGGCCAGACCGCTCGCCGGGGCGAGTCCACCGTGGGCGAGGTCGACCGTCGCGACGCTCCAGGCAAGCTGACGCAGGCTGAAACGATGAAGTCCGAACGTCGCGTCGACGTTCGCGGTGATCTCGCGCGCGAGATCGTCGACCGCCTCCCGCGTCTCACCGACGAGCAGCACCTCACCGCGACCGAGACCGCGCCGGAGGACTTCGGCCGCCGCCTCGATGCGGTTCTCCGCCGACGGGGTTGTCAGAATCCTGACGCGCGGGGGCGGCGGCAAGCGGTCAGCATCCTATCGCGGCCGGGAGTCCATACACAGGGTTCTAGAGCACCGCGTTCCGAGTGGAATCGCGCAACGCCCGCCGGCACTGAGAACACAGGTCGTGGTGCCGCTTCAGGTTGGCCCGCCTCTTCCTCGTGTACCGGGAGCACGGGGCCTTGCGCCTGCCACAGCGGCGGCACAGCGTCTCCGACCGCATCGTTCGTTCTCTCGATCCCCTCTGCTGCTCGGCGTCTGCCGACATGTCCAGATTCAACATCCTGATCACCTCCACCCGATCCGTGTGCCTTCAGGAGTTTGTATCGGCTCCGTTCTCCTCAATCTGTGGTCCGCTCCGCTCATTCTGCTCCGATGGCCATCCGGGCAGCCTTCTGCGCGCGCCCTGCGCTGCGCGGCGGCGTCGCGGGCGGCCTGACCGCAACCGGCCATGAGCCATCATAGGCCAAGTCGAGCTGGGTGGGAGTCGCGTCCTGCTGTCGCGCCATCGTCGTACCGTTCACTGTACGGTCAGCCTGCCGGGGGCATGTGACAGGCCAGGGTCATACCCGGCCACGGTTTCTTCCGACGTCTTATCATGGATACGGCGCCGGGGACGGAATGGTTGCCGCGTAACGCCGAAGTCATCCGCCAGTGGACCATCCTGCGCGAGATCGAGTTCGCACCGGAGCCGGCCCGTACGTGCAGGAACGGGTCTGGCACCCTTCCCAGGTGGTCGAGGCGCGGGCGGACGGATCCATCGTGGTCACCATGCACGTCTGCGATGACGGCGCGCTCCGAAGCTGGATCCTGAGCTTCGGACCGGGGGTGCGGGTCACGGCGCCGGCGACGCTGGTGCAGCAGGTCGCGGACGACCTGGACATGGCGCGCGCCCGGTACGCCGGTCAGGAGCCCTGACTTTCGATGTCGCGCGCCGCCGTTCTCAGTCTGGTGCTTCCGGCCGCCCTGGCGGGCGTGGCGGTCGGCGGCTTCGTGGCATCGCTCCGGCCGTCTCCGCCCCCGGAACCGTTGTCCCGGCGGGCCCTGTCGCTCTCGATACCTTCGGACCGGGAGCTGCTGGACATCACCGTCTCCGCCGACGCCAGCCGCGTCGCGTACACGGCCATCGCGGACGGCCGCAGCCGCCTCTACGTCCGGCGGCTGGATCGCTTCGAGACCGAGGTGGTGCCGGATACGGAGGGCGCCAGGCAGCCCTTCTTCGCGCCCGACGGCGCGGCCATCGGGTTCTTCGCGGACGGTTGGCTCCGGACGGTGGCGCTGGACGCAGGAGAAGGAGGAGAAGGAGACGAAGGCAACCAGCAAACGGGCGGCGGCGACCGTGGCGGGGTCACCACCGTCTGCCGCGTGACCGGCGAGCCGGCCGGCGCCGCGTGGGACCCGAACGGCCGCATCGTCTTCGGCGGCCCGGGCCGCTCCGGCCTGCTGCAGGTAGCGGCGGTGGGCGGCTCGCCGGCCGCCCTGACGGCCGTCGATACGGAGAACGACGAGACGGCGCACGGGTGGCCGCAGGTAATCGACGAGCAGTGGATCCTGTTCACTACCGGACGCCACGGCCGTGATCCCCGGCTGAGCCTCCTCGATCGCGAGACCGGGGAGACGCATCCCCTGTATCTCGCCGACGGAGGGGGATGGTTCATCGAGCCGTCGACCGTCGCCTTCGTGCGGCGCGGCGAGGTCTTCGCGGCCAGAGTCGACCTCGACGCCGACGCAGGGAGGCAGGGTCGATCGTCACCACGCCCGGTGCTCGGCGGAGCCGCCGGCAGCGGCGTCGGCTACCGGGGGCTGGGGCGGTCGCGGTTCGCGGCCGCGCGCGACGGCACGCTGGTCTTCGCGCCCCCGGCCGGCGTCGGAGACAACCGGCTGGTGTGGGTCGATCGCACCGGTCGTTCCGAGCCGCTCGACGAAGTCGCCGCACGACATCAGACCCCGCGCCTCTCACCCGACGGCCGACAGGTGGCGGTCAGCGCCGTCAGCGCCATCCTGCGCCGCGACATCTGGCTGCTGGACCTTGCGACGGGCGACCGGCGGCAGCTGACCGCGGAAGCCGGTGACAATCACTCTCCCGTCTGGTCACCCGACGGCGCGACCCTGACCCTGGCTTCGTCCCGGACCGGTCTGCAGCGGATGTTCCGCCTGCGGGTCCGTGATCTGGACGTATCCGACGCCCTGCTCGGCGGCGACCAGCGCACCCCGGCGTCCTGGTCTGCCGACGGACGACTGCTCGCCTTCCACGAGCTGCGTCCCGACCGCCTGCGCGACATCTGGACATGGCGGGCCGGTTCCGGTGGCGAGGCGACGCCGTGGCTCGCCACTGCCGCCAACGAACGGGCCCCCGCGTTCTCGCCGGCCGGCCGCTGGATCGCCTACGTTTCGGACGCCGGCTCCCGCGAGGGCGATCAGGTGTACGTCCGCCCCGCGGACGGGCCGGTGGATGGGCCTGCGAACCGGATCTCGCCGGCCGGGGGAACGGAACCGGTCTGGAAGAAGTCGGGCGGCGCACTGTTCTTCCGCCGGGGACGGAGCCTGTATCGAGTGGACCTCGGCGCCGACGGCGGACCCCTCTCCGCACCGGAACACCTCTTCGATGGTGCCTACCTGAGTGATCCACTGGGGAATCTGCCGGCCTACGACGTGGCACCGGACGGACGCTTCCTGATGCTGGAACCGGCCGGCCGCGCGCCCATCGTTCATTTCCTCACTGGCTGGCAGGCCGCGGTCTTTCCTCCCGCGGCGGACTGACTGATTCCCCCTGTCCGGGAACCCGCCCCGGCCCGCTGCGTATCCCCATGTAGCGGGCAACGGTGGCGACGATCGCTCAGGTTGCCCATTGCCGCGACCGCAAGGCCGTGAAGGCGAACCGCAAGAGAGGCTGAAATGACCTGCAGGCACTGCCATCGCGAGATCCAGGACGAGGCGTCCTATTGCATGTACTGCGGCCGGCGCCAGGCCGCGTCGGCGACCCTGTTCCCGAAACCGCTGCGCAGATCCCAGGTCGACCGCCGACTTGCCGGCGTGTGCGGCGGCATGGCGCGCTACCTCGACACGGACCCGGTGTTCATCCGCCTGGCGTGGATCATCCTGTCCATCGTGCCCGGGACCGTCCTGCTCGGCGTGCTCGCCTACGTCGTGGCCTGGATCATCGTGCCGGAAGCGGAACCGGGAACGGAGCCGATTGTCGTCGGGGCGAAACGGCTGCAGCGGTCCGCCGGCAACATCACCGTCGCCGGCGTGTGCGGCGGTATCGCCGAGTACTTCGCGATCGACGTGACCGCCGTGCGGGTGTTGTGGGTACTGCTCTCCATCTTTCCCGGTGTAGTGGTCCTCGGCATGTTCGCCTACGCGGCAGCCTGGTTCATCATGCCGGCGGCGACCGTGATTCCGGCCGCAGCGCCGTCGCCGCCGCCCCCGCCCCCCGCCGCGTCGCCGGATGCGGCCGAGGCCGCCAGCCCGAAATAGGGATCGTCGCGGCATCGCGCGGAGCCGGGCGCGATCATGCCGGCGGCGGCCGGCCGTCGGTCCCGCGGTATGCTCCACGGCAACATGACCGGCTCCGTCGACGCGATCCCGCTCTCCAACCTCAGTCTTTCCCTGCTGCCGGTGCTGGTGGTGCTCGCCATTCTCCAGCGCTGGTCGGCCGGCGCCGGCGCCGCGCTGTACGGCGTGGGCCGCATGGTCGCGCAGCTCGCACTCGTCGGCTACGTGCTGACGTTCATCTTCGGCACCGGGCACCCGGCCGTCGTGCTCGGCACGCTGACGGTGATGCTGACCGCGGCGGGCTGGATCTCGCTGCGGCCGGTGGCGCGCCGCCGCAGAACCGTCTACCCCCAGGCCCTGGCGGCGATCTGCGCGAGCGGGTTGTCCACCCTGGTCCTCGTCACGCAGGGCGTGCTGGACGCCGATCCCTGGCACGACCCCACGGTGCTGATACCCCTCGGCGGCATGGTCTTCGCCGCGTCGATGAACGCGGTGAGCCTGTCGGCGGAGCGGCTCGACGCGGAACTCGCCCGCGGGGCGTCGTACTGCGACGCGCGTCCCATCGCGATGCGCTCGGCACTCATCCCGCAGGTGAACACGCTGTTCGCAGTGGGCCTCGTGTCGCTGCCGGGGATGATGACCGGCCAGATCCTGTCGGGCGTCTCACCATTGATCGCGGTGCGCTACCAGGTCATGGTGATGTGCATGCTGTTCGGCGCGGCGGGGATGTCGGCGGCGTGCTTCCTGGCGCTGCAGCGTCCTCGGCGCGGCGGGGTTCGCACCGGCGTCTGACGCCGCGGCTCTCCGAGCACCCGCCGGGCGCCAACCGGCGATCCCGAGGCAGTCAATCGGAATCTGCCGGTATTTCCCCGGCCCCGGCCGTGTTGACGGGCCCGACGTATCGGTCGCTCTCCAGGCCCCCGGCCGCGAACGCCGCCTGCATCGCGTCGGCGGCGGCAACGGCTGACGAGTCCGAGTCCGTGAAGGCCAGAACGCTGGGCCCCGAACCGGAGATGGTGCAACCCAGGGCCCCGGCGTCGAGCGCAGCCTGCCTGACCGCTGCGAACGCCGGCACCAGCGGCGCGCGCACCGGCTCGACCAGGGCGTCCTGGATGCTCCGACCCAGAAGCGCGAGGTCGCCGCGGTGGAGGGCGGTTACCAGCGCCGCCACGTTCCCCAGGTTGGCGACTGCCTGTCCGATGGTGAACCTCTGTTCGGCCACCAACCGCCGCGCCTTGGCGGTCAGCACCTGCGCGTGCGGATGGACCAGCACCACGCGCAGCGCGGCGGGCACCGGCAACCGGATCAGATCGAGCGGGTTGGAGGCGCGGATCAGGACGATGCCCCCGAGCACGCTGGGCGCGACGTTGTCAGCGTGCGCCGTGCCGGACGCCGCCGCCTCGCCGCGCAGCGCACAGGCGACGATGTCGTCGGTCGAGAGCGTCTGGCCGAAGAGCGCGTCGACCGCCACGGCGCCGCCCACGCTGCTGGCGGCGGAACTGCCGAGACCGCTGCCCAACGGCATCTGTTTGTGCAGCCAGAGCCGAACCCCGCAATCCACATCGGGCAGGCGTTCGAGCGCGGCGGCGGCGGCGATGCCGACCACGTTCTCGTGGGGATCCGTGGTGAGGGAGGCGGCTCCGGTCACCTCGACGATCTCCACACCGGGCTCGTCGCGGACCTCGGCCTCGACCAGGTCGCCGGGGCGCGCAAGGGCCAGGCCCAGCACGTCGAATCCGGGACCGAGGTTGGACGCGGTGGCCGGGGCGAATACGCGGACGCGGTCGGGCATCCGGTGATTATCGACGATGGTGCAAGCGGCCGATTTCGCCCTGCAACGCGTGTTTCGACCCGATCGAAAGGTGCGCCGTCAGGTTGACGCCGTGTCCGGTTCGCTCCCGGCGCGGTCCGGCTGCTACCATGGAGTATCGTCTCCGCAGGAAACGAGAGATTCCGGATGAGCGTCACAGTGCGGAACGCCGATGTCGACGACGCGGATGCCATCGCAGCGGTGCACAACGCCAGCTTGCAGGCTTCCTACCGCCCGCTGATTCCCGGCCGGATCGCGCATCTGGTGCTGGATCCTGCGGATGCGGCGCCGCGGATTCGCGGGTGGAGGCGATGCCTCGAGCGACCCCGGGTCAGCACCACCGTCGTGGCTTGCGACAACGCCGCGGTCGTGGGATTCTGCACACTGCGTGCGACGCCCGGCGGCGCCGGGGGCGAAACCGGAGAAATATGGGCGCTGTTCGTGCAACCGTCGCATTGGCGCCGAGGCATCGGCCGTCGCCTGTGCGAGCGAACGCTGGCTGCCGCCCGGGCCCGCGGGTTCGCCAGCGTGGAGCTGTGGGAGCTGGAGCGTAATGCGCCAGCGCGGCGGTTCTACCACGCGATGGGTTTTCGTCCCGACGGTGAGACGCGGATCTTCCTGGAGCACGCGGGCGTTCGGCTGCGGGAGCGGCGACACCGGCGAACGACGCTGACGCCGACGACGCAGGATCGGGAGTCTGCGTTCGGTGAAATGGATCCGGCGCGGACGATGCCGGCTGTCAAGAGGACGCCGTAAAACCGGTCAGACCGAAGGAACACGTCATGCACGCACGTCAAGCCATCATCGGCATGCCGGCCGCTCACGCACGCCGCGCCGCCGTCGCAGCGCTCGCCGTCGCCATCGCCATGTCGGCGGCCTGCGGGGGCGCCGCGGCGCCCGACCCGGACCTGCCCGACATCGTGGAACAGTCCATCGCGTACCACGGCGGCCGCGTCTACGAGAATTCCAGGATGACGATGACCATCACGTCGCTGTCCGGCAGCTTCGACATCGAGGCGACCCGGAACGACGGCGAGTTCGAGTTCATCGTCACCGACCCGGCTCGCGGCGACCGGCCGGAGCGCCGCGTCCGCCTGACCAACGACGGCGTCACCGAGTGGCGCGGCGGCGAGGAGGTCGAGCTCGACGCCGAGGGTGCGCGGCTTGCCACCGCCTTCGTCAACGCCCGCGTCTTCTTTCCGCTGCTGCCGTACACGCTCAAGGGAGGCGACATCCACTTCGAGGACCGCGGCCTCGACCGCTGGAACGGCCGCGATCTGCACCGCATGAAGGTGTCGTTCACGCCCGGGACGAGCAACGACGCGGACGACGCCTACACGTTCTGGTTCGACCCGCAGACCGGCCGCGTCGAGCAGTTCGGCTATGACTTCGACAACGGTCTGCGGTTCCGGCGCGCGACCTCGTTCGAACGGGTCGGCGGCGTGCTCTTCTCCGACCAGGACAACTACGCCGTCGACGGCGGGAAGGTGCCGGTCGACACGCTGACGCCCGACTACGTGGTCAACAGCATGCGACTGCTGTCGCACGTGGCGATCAGCGACGTGACGGTGGAGCCGATGCAGGACGACGCCGGCCTGTGATACCGCCCTTCATCGCCCCCGTTCCCGCAGCGCAACGGCGGCTCCCGCGCCCAGGCTCCCGCGCCCACTGGGAGGGGAGACGCTGGTCATCGAGACCACAGGGTTCGCCGGCGGGAGCAGCAGCCTGACCTCGACCGGATGGGCCGGGAGCTGCATCCGTAGGTTCTCCGGCAGACAGACCACCCGGTCGAAAACTGCTCAGTCGAAGATGCCGAGCTGCAGCTTCGCCGCGTCGGACATCCGGTCCTTGTCCCACGGCGGCTCCCAGACGAGGTCGACCCGAGCGTCGCTGACCCCCTCGATCCCCTTGACCTTTCCCTGCACCTCGGCCGGCAGGGTGACCGCCGCCGGGCAGCCCGGCGCGGTCAGCGTCATCTGGATCACGGCCAGGCGGTCCTTGTCGACGGCGATGTCGTAGATGAGGCCGAGCTCGTAGATGTTGACCGGAATTTCGGGGTCGAAGACAGTCGAGATCTGCTCGACGATCTGCGGTTTCAGCTCCAGCGTCATGACCGGGTCGGGCTCGATCGGCGGCGCCGGGTCCGCCGACGTGCCGCCGCCCGGTCCGGCCGCCTCCGCGGGGCCGGGCCGGGTGAGTGCACTGGTGTCGAACATGGACGCTGCTGGCGGCCCCTCCGGCGGCGCGGGGGGCTCGATCGGCGACGCCTGGGGCGGCGGCGCGGATCCGTCCACGTGCGGCGGAATGACGGGCTGACTCCCCGACGGCGCTGCGGCGCCCACTGCGTTCCCTGCGGCGGCTGCGGTCGATGTCCCGGCCCCACCCGCCGCCGCCGGCCCGAACCCGGTAGAACCGGTCTGCGCGACTTCCCCGGCACCCGCCGGCCGGTCGTTATCCCCGCCACCGGCGCCGAACGGCGGCGGCACATCATCGATCTTCAGGATACCCATCGTTCGTCCAGCTCCCATACCGCCCCACGCGCCATCGGCTCGTGGAGGAGGAAAGCGCCTTGTCAACTGCGGCGCCATCAAGGGATCGACGGCGCCGGGACAGTCCGGGCCGCGAGCTACTCCGTCGACACCACATCGTGGCGATCGTCGACCGCCGCCCGCAGCGTATGCCAGGCGAGGCTGGCGCACTTGACGCGGGTCGGGTAGTCGCGGACGCCGGCGAACACGGCCAGCTTGCCGAGCGCGGCGTCGTCCAGCCGCACCGCGTCGTCGTCGGTGACCAGGGCCAGGAACTGCTCGAACAGGCGCCGCGCCTCGTCGAGCGTCCTGCCCTTGACGGCGTCGGTCATCAGCGAGGCGGACGCCTTCGAGATGGCGCATCCGGACCCGAGGAACCCGACATCGGCAATCCTCTCTCCGTCGAGGTTGACGTAGACCGCCAACCGGTCGCCGCACAGCGGGTTGTGGCCGTCGGCGTGCCGGTCGGCGCCGTCGAGCTCGCCGAAGTTGTGGGGGTGGCGGTTGTGGTCGAGGATGACCTCCTGGTAGAGGTCGCGCAGGTCGCTCATAGGGGGAACATCTCCCGCACGCGCTCGAGCGCGCGCACCAGCGCGTCGATCTCCTCGCGCGTGTTGTACATGGCCACCGATGCGCGGGCGGTGGCCGGTACGCCGAAGCGGTCCATGATGGGCTGCGTGCAGTGGTGGCCGGTGCGCACGGCCACGCCCTCGGTATCGACGATGGTGCCGACGTCGTGCGGGTGCGCGCCCTTCATGACGAAGGCGAGGATGCTCGCCCGGTGCGCGGCGGTGCCGATCAGCCGCAGCCCCCGGACATCGGAGAGCGCCGCCGTGCCGTAGGCCAGCAGGTCCGCCTCGTGCGGGGCGATGGCCGCGAAGCCGACGCCCTGCAGGTAGTCGATGGCGGCGCCGAGGCCGACGACCCCGGCGATGTGCGGCGTGCCCGCCTCGAACTTGTGCGGCAGGTCGGCGTAGGTCGTCTTCTCGAACGTCACCGAGCGGATCATGTCGCCGCCGCCCTGGTAGGGAGGCATCCGCTCCAGCCACGATTCGCGGCCCCAGAGCACGCCGATGCCGGTCGGGCCGTAGAGCTTGTGGCCGGTGAACGCGTAGAAGTCGCAGTCGAGCGCCTGCACGTCGACCGGCATGTGGTAGACCGCCTGCGAGCCGTCGATGAGCACCGGCACGTCGCGGCGCTTCGCCATCTCGACGATCTCGCGCACCGGGTTGACGGTGCCGAGCGAGTTGGACAGGTGCACCACCGAGACGAGCTTCGTGCGCGGGCCGAGCAGCCGCTCGAACTCGTCGAGCTGCAGCATGCCGCTGTCGTCGATGGGCGCCACCCGGAGCTGCGCCCCGACCTGCTCGCACAGGAGCTGCCACGGCACGATGTTCGAGTGATGCTCCATGTGCGTGATCAGGATCTCGTCACCCGGGCCGACGTGCCGGCGGCCGAAGCTGTGCGCCACCAGGTTGATGCTCTCGGTGGAGTTGCGCGTGAAGATGATTTCGCGCGGCGCGCGGGCGTTGACGAACCGCTGCACCTTGACGCGCGCCGCGTCGTAGGCGGCGGTCGCCTCCCCGCTCAGCGTGTACACCCCGCGGTGGATGTTGGCGTTGCCGTCGCTGTAGTAGCGCGCGAGCGCGTCGAGCACCGGCCGCGGCTTCTGCGTGGTGGCCGCGTTGTCGAGGTAGACGAGCCGGTGCTCGCGCACCATCCGCTCGAGGATCGGGAAGTCCCGCCGGATGCGTTCGACGTCCAGCGCCGGCGCGGTCTGCGCCGTCGGAACCGACGCCAGCGCACCGGCCGCGGCGCTCATGAGGCGCCCTCCCTTTTCGCTGTGGAACGCCGCGCCGCGCGTCCGCTGCGCCCCGGCCGTCCGGATCCTCGGCGGCACCGAGCCCTGCCTTCACGCCTGCCGCGCCGGCTCTCAGCCCTGCACATGGAACGAACCTCCCCCCGATCCGGGCAACTGCGCCAGCAGCTGGTCGTCGAGCTGCTCGCGGATCGGCGCGATGGCGATGTGGTTCAGCAGGTCACTGGCGAACGCGTGGATGAGGACGTTGCGCGCCTGCTCCCGGCCCAGTCCCCGCGCGCGCAGGTAGAACAGCGCCCTCTCGTCGATCTGCCCGACCGTGGCCCCGTGGGTGCACTTGACGTCGTCGGCGAAGATCTCCAGCTCCGGCTTCGTGTTGATCTGCGCGTCCTCGGAGAGCAGCAGCGCCTTGTTGGTCTGCTTCGCGTCGGTCTTCTGGGCGTCGATGGCGACGATGATCTTGCCGTTGAAGACGGCGCGCGCCTCGTCGTCGAGGATCCCCTTGTAGAGCTCGTGGCTCGAGCAGTGCGGCTGCGCATGGTGGATCGTCGTATGGTTGTCGACCAGCCGGCGCCCGTCCGCCAGGTAGAGACCGTTGAGGGTGCACTCCGCCCCTTCTCCGTCGAGCAGCGCCTGTGCGTCGTTGCGCACGATGGCGCCGCCGAGGGTGACGGCATGCGACGAGAAGTTGGCGGCGCGGCCGAGCCGGACATGCATCGCGCCGATGTGGTGCCCGGCGGCGCTTTCGCGCACCAGCTTGTAGTGATCGACCACCGCGCCCGGCCCGGCGACCACCTCGGTGACCGCGTTGGTCAGGTACGGTGCGCCGTCGCCGCCGCCGTGGCTTTCCACGATCCGCGCCTGCGCGTTCTCGCCGACGACCACGAGCACGCGCGGATGGGTCATCACCGGTTCCCCGCCGGGGGGCGGCGACGTGACGAAGAGCAACTGGATCGGCTGCTCGATCACCGCGCCGGGCGGCACCAGCAGGACCGCGCCGTCGTGCAACAGCGCCGTGTTGAGCGCGGTGAACGCCTCGTTCTCGACATCGGCGCCGGATGCGAGGTGCTTCTCCACCGCCGCCCGCGTCGGTCCGTCCGCGGCGAGCGCGTCGGCCAGGCTCAGGGCCTCGACGCCGGCGGGCAGCGCCGTCACGTCGGAGGCTCTGTCGACGTGGCGCCCGTTGACGAAGGTCAGCCCGGCCCCGACGCCGGGCGCAGCGTGCGGCGCCGTGTCGGCCTTCGCCGCCTCGCGCTCGGCCGGCGCAGCCAGGGTGAACGCGGTGCCGGCTATCGGCGCGATGTTGGTGAACCGCCACGCCTCGATGCGCGTGGTCGGCACGCCGAGCGCGGTGAAGCGCTCGAAGGCGCGGCGGCGGAGATCGACCACCGAATCGGGAGCGGGCGCCGTGCGGCGCACGGCTTCGAAGGCGTCGGCGTACGCGTCGGCAGGGGTGAGTGTCGTCGTCATCGCGTCCCCGCTACGCGCCGACGGGCTCGGCGGCGCTCTCGACCCAGCCGTAGCCCCTGCGTTCGAGCTCCAGCGCCAGATCCTTGCCGCCCGACCGCACGATGCGGCCCCCCGAGAGGACGTGCACCACGTCCGGCACGATGTGGTTGAGCAGCCGCTGGTAGTGCGTCACCACCACGGTGGCCCGCTCCGGGCTGCGCATCGCGTTGACGCCGGCCGACACCGTCCGCAGCGCGTCGATGTCGAGCCCCGAATCGGTCTCGTCCATGATCGCGAGCTTCGGCTCGAGCACCGCCATCTGGAAGATCTCGTTGCGCTTCTTCTCGCCGCCGGAGAAGCCCTCGTTGACCGGGCGCTTCAGCAGGTCGGCGTCGATATGCAGCACCTGCATGCGCTCCTTGACGAGCTTCATGAAGTCCATCGCGTCCAGCTCCGGCTCGCCGCGGTGCCTGCGCACCTCGTTCAGCGCCGCCTTCAGCAGGTAGGCGTTGTTGACGCCGGGGATCTCCACCGGGTACTGGAAGGCGAGAAAGATGCCCTCCCGCGCGCGCTCCTCCGGCTCCATCTCCAGCAGGTCGCGGCCCTCGTAGGTCACCGATCCGGCGGTGACCTCGTACTCCTCGCGGCCGGCGAGCACCGCCGCCAGCGTGCTCTTGCCGGAGCCGTTCGGCCCCATGATGGCGTGCACCTCGCCTGCCTGCACCGACAGGTCGACGCCCTTCAGGATGCCCCGGCCGGCGACCGAGGCGTGCAGATTCTTGATTTCGAGCATGCTCTCCGACGTTCCTTTCGACCGTTTTCCGCCCCTCGTATGGCGACACGACACGCTGCGCCATCCGACGGCCCCCGCGATCCCGATCCGACGCCGCTACGATCGCCAGGGAGCCGTGCCGCAGCGTGTTCGCATGCAGGCTGCCGTCGGGATTCCCGATGCGCCCCGTCTACCCGACGCTGCCCTCGAGGCTGATACCGAGCAGCTTCTGCGCCTCGACCGCGAACTCCATCGGCAGCTCGCGGAAGACCTCCTTGCAGAAGCCGTTGACGATCATGTTCACCGCGTCCTCGGTGGACAGCCCGCGCTGGCGGCAGTAGAAGATCTGGTCCTCGCCGATCTTCGAGGTCGACGCCTCGTGTTCGACCTGCGACGACGTGTTGCGCACCTCCAGGTAGGGGAAGGTGTGCGCGCCGCACCGGTCGCCGATGAGCAGCGAGTCGCACTGCGAGAAGTTGCGCGCGCCCTTCGCGTTCTTCCCGATGCGCACGAGGCCGCGGTAGGTGTTCTGCCCCCGGCCGGCCGAGATGCCCTTCGAGACGATGGTGCTGCGGGTGTTCCTTCCCAGGTGCAGCATCTTCGTCCCGGTGTCGGCCTGCTGGCGGTTGTTGGTGACGGCCACCGAGTAGAACTCGCCGACCGAGTTGTCCCCCTGCAGGATGCAGCTCGGGTACTTCCAGGTGATTGCGGAGCCGGTCTCCACCTGCGTCCACGTGATCTTGGCGTTGGTGGACGCCTTGCCGCGCTTGGTCACGAAGTTGTAGATGCCGCCCTTCCCGTCCTTGTCGCCCGGGTACCAGTTCTGCACCGTGGAGTACTTGATCGTCGCGTCGTCGAGGGCCACCAGCTCGACCACCGCGGCGTGGAGCTGGTTCTCGTCGCGCATCGGCGCCGTGCAGCCCTCCAGGTAGCTCACCGTGGCGCCCTCGTCGGCCACCAGCAGCGTCCGTTCGAACTGCCCGGTCTGGGCGGCATTGATGCGGAAGTAGGTCGACAGCTCCATCGGGCACTTGACGCCCTTCGGGATGTAGGCGAACGAGCCGTCCGAGAAGACCGCCGAGTTGAGCGCGGCGTAGAAGTTGTCCGACGCCGGCACCACCGATCCCAGGTACTTCCGCACCAGGTCCGGATGATCGCGCACCGCCTCGGAGAACGAGCAGAAGACGATGCCCAGATCGGCCAGCTTGTCCTTGAACGTCGTCGCGACCGACACCGAGTCGAACACGGCGTCGACGGCCACGCCGGCCATCACCTTCTGTTCCTCCAGGGGGACGCCGAGCTTGTCGAACGTGGCCTTGATCTCGGGATCGAGGTCGTCGAGGCTCTCCAGCTTCGGCTTCTGCTTCGGAGCGGAGTAGTAGATGATGTCCTGGAAGTCGACGGGCGGGAAATCCACGTTGTGCCACGTCGGCTCGGTCATCTCGCGCCAGATGCGGAACGCCTTCAGGCGCCACTCCAGCAGCCATTCCGGCTCGTCCTTCCTGGCCGAGATGGTGCGGATGATGTCCTCGTTCAGCCCCGGCGGGACCGCCTCGGCGTCGATGTCGGTGACGAAGCCGTACTTGTAGTCCTGGCTGGCGAGCTGCTCGATGCTGTCGGTCGAGGTCGGCATGACCTGATGCTCCCGTTGACGCGCCACCGCCCGAGCCGACCAGGGCATGCGCGGCGCCGCGTTCGATGCGCGATCGCGATTCCCGACCGGAATGGTCGGGTATTCGATTTTATCGATCCGCGCGGGCGCGTGCAACTGCCCGAGCCTCCTGCGTGTCGACGCTGGTGTCCGACCGCCGCCGCGAGTACGATCGCACCATGGCGGGTCTGGACTGGCCGCCGCCCGAAGGACACGGCGCTCCGCCTGCTTGGCGCCGCGCGGTTGAGCTGCCCGAACCGGACGCGGTGAGATCACCGCGCCGCTACCCGTCGCGCCGGCCGAGGGTGCTCACCCAGCCGATCAGGCAGACCGCGACGACCCCGACGAGGTTGTGCCACATGAACGAGACGTCGGTGAACGTGGCCACCGCGGCCACCGACGCCATGCCGCCGATCAGACCCCAGAACGCCCCGGCCGCCGTCGCCCGGCGCATGCCCACCGCGAGCACGAAGACCCCGAGCAGCGAGCCGTAGAAGAAGGATCCGAAGCGGTTGACCACCTCGATCAGCGAGCCGAGGTTGGCGGCGTAGAGGGCGGTGACGGCGGCGAAGAGCCCCCAGAAGCAGGTGGCCACCTTCGACGCCAGCAGGTAGTGCGCCTCGGAGGCCTTCGCCCGGAAGTGGCGGCGGTAGAAGTCGATGGTGCTGGCCGCCGACAGCGCGTTGAGCTCGGCCGCGATGCTCGACATCGCCGCCGCGAAGATGGCCGCGATCAGCAGTCCGACGAGCCCGACCGGGAGCTCGGTGGTGATGAAGGTCGGGAAGACGTAGTTGACGTCGGCGTAGGCGGCGTCGCCCGTCACCTCGCGCACCAGGCTGCGCGCGCGTTCCCGGACGTCGCCGACGCGGCGGTCGCTCTCCACGAACGCGGCCGTCGCGGCGATCACGCCCTCGGCGTCGCCCGCCTCGCGCGCCGCCACGACGGCCACCGCATCAGCGCGCCGCTCGGCGTGCGCGGCGCGGAACTCCGCTTCGAGCCCGCGGTACTCGCCCGCTTGCCCGCTCGCCTCCACCGCTGCCTGGTGCGTCGTGTTGAAGAGCATCGGCGGCTCGGCGAACAGGTAGAAGCAGAAGACGAGCACGCCCATCGTCAGGATCAGCACCTGCAGCGGGATCTTGGCGAACGCGCTCATCAGCAGCGACTGCCGCCCGGCGTCCACCGACTTCGCGGTCAGGTAGCGCTGGACCTGGCTCTGGTCGCAGCCGAAGTAGCCGAGCATCAGGAACAGTCCGCCGACGAGGCCCGACCAGAAGGTGTAGGTCTCGTTCAGGTCGAAGGTGAAGTCGATAGCCTGCAGGCGGCCGGCGGAGCCCGCCACGTGCAGCGTCGGCTCCAGCCCGATGTCGTCCGGCAGACCGGCGATCAGTGCGACCACCGCGGCCGTCACGCCGACCATGATCACCACCATCTGCTTGACGTCCGCCCAGGTGACGGCCTGCACCCCGCCCAGCATCGTGTAGACCGTGGTCGGAATGCCGATGGCCAGCACGGTGAGCGGCAGGCTCCAGCCGAGCACGATCGAGAGGATGACGGCCGGGGCCGCGATGATCACCCCCGCGCCGAGGCCGCGCGACACCAGGAACAGCAGGCTCGTCAGCGCCCGCGTCCGCGCGTCGAAGCGGCGCTCCAGGTACTCGTAGGCGGTGAACACCCGCGCCCGGTGGAAGAACGGCACCAGTGTCACCGAGAGGATGATCATCGCCAGCGGCAGGCCGAAGTAGAACTGCACGAAGCGGATGCCGTCGTCGTAGCCCTGTCCGGTGGTGCCGACCAGGGTGATGGCGCTCATCTGCGTCGCCATCACCGACAGACCGACCGCCCACCACGGCAGCGAGCGCGACGCCAGGAAGTAGCCGTCGACGGCGCCGGTCCCCCGCGCGCGCTTGACGCCGTCGTAGAGGACCCAGGCGAGGTAGGCGACGATTATCGTCCAGTCGATGAGGTGCATCCCCCGCCTTGCTCCACGGTTCTGCGCCGGCCCGAAGTCGATGAACCGGGTTCGTCGCAGCGGTCGTCCGAGCCGCGCAACGCCAGCCTGCGCGCGCCGGGCAGAGCCGCGCCGGCCAGGAGGGGGACGATCAGGCCGACCGCCGCGCGGCAGCGCTCGCTCATCATGTCCCGAAATAACGAGAGAGCCACCACAGCGCCGCCAGCACCACGGCCTGGACGATGAGGACCGCCGCGTAGGTGCGTTTCACGAGGCAAGTATAGTGGCGGCCCCGGCTGGCAGCCCGTGCGGTCCGTGCGTTCAGATGGTCCCCCGGGCACGGTGACGCTGCCCGCCGTGATCAACACTCGGTGACGTTGACAGGGACGTGGACCACGTGCGCGGCCAGGCCGCCGCGCGAGGTCTCCTTGTACTTGTCCTGCATGTCGCGCCCCGTGTCGCGCATGGTCCGGATCACCTTGTCCAGCGAGACCACGTGCTCGCCGCTGCCGCGCAGCGCCAGGCGTGAGGCGTTGATCGCCTTCACCGCGGCCATGGCGTTGCGCTCTATGCAGGGGATCTGCACGAGTCCGCCGATGGGGTCGCAGGTGAGGCCCAGGTTGTGCTCCATGGCGATCTCGGCCGCGTTCTCGACCTGCGCCGGCGAGCCGCCGAGCGCCTCCGTCAGCCCGGCGGCGGCCATCGAGCAGGCGGAGCCGACTTCGCCCTGGCAACCCACCTCGGCGCCGCTGATCGACGCGTTCGTCTTGAAGAGCAGGCCGACCGCGCCGGCGGTCAGCAGGAACCGGACCACGCCGTCGTCGTCCGCGCCCGGACAGAAGCGGGCATAGTAGTGCAGCACCGCCGGAACGATGCCCGCCGCGCCGTTGGTCGGCGCGGTGACGACCCGGCCGCCCGCGGCGTTCTCCTCGTTCACGGCCAGGGCATAGAGGTTCACCCAGTCCATGATGGTCAGCGGATCGCGCAGCGACGCCTCGGGCTGCCCGGCCAACTGCCGGTAGAGCTGCGCGGCGCGCCGCGGCACGCCGAGCCCCGGCAGCTCGCCCTCCGTCTCGCAGCCGCGCCGGACGCAGCGCTGCATCGCCTCCCAGATGGCCAGCAGCCCGGCGCGCACGTCTGCCTCGGGACGCCACGCGCACTCGTTGCGCAGCATCACGGCGCTGATCGCCAGGCCGTGCCGTGCGCCGACCGCCAGCAGCTCCCCGGCGCTGGAGAACGGCAGTGGCAGCGGCGTGTCGCGCTCGACCAGGACCGGTTGCCCCGCCGCGTTCGCGTTGGCGACGAACCCGCCGCCAACGGAGTAGCAGACCCTCTCTTCGACCACGGCGCCGTCCTCCGCCCGTGCGACGAAGCGCATGCCGTTGGGATGGCCGGGCAGTCGTGTGCGGCGCTCGAAGACGAGGTCCGCAGCGGGATCGAAGCGGATCGAGCGGCGGCCGAGCAGGCGCAGGCGGCGCGCGGCCGCGATGTCCGCGATGCGCGCCGGCAGGCGGTCGATGTCGGTCGTCTCGGGGGTCTCTCCCTCTAGCCCGAGCATCAGGGCCCGGTGGCTGCCGTGGCCGCGGCCGGTCGCCGCGAGCGAGCCGTAGAGGTGCACGCGAACCCCGGAGACCGACGGCAGCCGCCCCGCCGCGTCGAGGGCCAGCCCGAACTGCCGCGCCGCCCGCATCGGACCGACCGTGTGCGAGCTCGACGGGCCGAGGCCGATGGTGAACAGATCGAATACGCTGACGGCCATTCCACGCCGTACGTCCCTCCGACGTTATATCATCCGCTCTCGGATCAGATGACCACTGTGGCGACTGCCCCGCTGTTCCTCTCCTGCCCCCTGTCCCGGACGCCGTCCCCGGGCGCCCCGATCGGATGACCGCCGTGGCCCGCGACGCCGCGGTCCGGACCGACAGACTTCGGACCGACAGAAAGAACAGTCATGGCCGACAGGACACCCCTCCGCCAGGACGTCTCCCCATCGGACGGGTGCTGGTGGGCATCGTCGCGGTGGTCGCCTTCGTGGCCCTGGGGCGGCAGTTCGGTGGCCGCCTGGAGGAATTCGCGGCGTGGGTCGACGGCCTCGGCGCCCTCGGTCCGCTGGTCTTCATCGCCGGCTACGTCGCGGCCACCGTGGCGTTCATCCCCGGGTCGGCGCTGACGCTGGCGGCCGGCGCGATCTTCGGCCTCGCGGAGGGCATCGTCTATGTCTTCGTCGCCGCCACCGTCGGGTCGTCGCTCGCCTTCCTGCTGGCGCGCTTCGTGGCGCGCGAGGCGGTCGCACAGCGGGTGGCGGCCGATGCGCGCTTCGCGGCGATCGACCGCGCGGTCGGCCGCGAGGGGTTCAGGATCGTCGTCCTGCTGCGGCTGTCGCCGGTGTTCCCGTTCAACATGCTGAACTACGGACTCGGCCTGACGAACGTCCGCTTCGTCGACTACGTGGCGGCAGCGGTGGGGATGCTGCCGGGCACGGTGCTGTACACGTACTTCGGGTTCCTCGCCGGTGACGTCGCCCGGCTGGCCGGTGACGCCGCGCCCGACCGCGGCGCCGCGTACTACGCCGTGGTCGTCGTCGGCCTGCTTGCGACCGTGGCGGTGACGACACTCATCACCCGCACGGCGCGGCGGGCCATCCGCGAAGCGAACGGCGAAACGGAAGTCACGGCCGACTGAGGCCCGGGAGCGACCGGACATGGCGACAGCGGCGCGGCGCGCGATCCTCCGGCGGTCGGCGCGCCCTGCGGGTTGCGCCGGTCGAACCCGCCGACATAGAATTCGCCCGTGCGTGCGCTCCCCCCGATGTGCGGGGTGGTGTCGCCTGCATCTTGACACGGGAACACGACTCGATTAGCCCCGCACGGATTCCCCCACGGAACACGCAGCGGGTCAGAGGCAGCGTGACGCTGGACGAAAGGAGTCACGACGTTGGCTGACGTGACGACCACCGAGCAGGCCGCCCCCGCGGCGGATGCGCACGGGCACGACGAGCACGCCCACGACGACCACGGCCATCACGACCTCGGCTTCTGGCAGACCTACGTCTTCTCCGTCGATCACAAGGTGATCGGCATCCAGTACGCCGTGACCGGACTGCTCTTCCTGCTGTTCGGCTTCCTGCTGATGATGGTGATGCGCTGGCAGATCGCCTATCCCGGCGAGCCCATTCCGCTGATCGGCGAGTGGCTGGGCGACGAGCGCGCGCCGGGCGGCATCATGCTGCCGGAGTTCTACAACCAGCTCGGCGCCATGCACGGCACCATCATGGTGTTCCTCGGCGTCGTGCCGCTGGCCGTCGGCGGCTTCGGCAACTTCGTGCTGCCGCTGCAGATCGGGGCGCCGGACATGGCGTTCCCGAAGCTGAACATGGCCAGCTACTGGTCGTTCTTCGTCGGCGGCGTGGTGATGTTCGCCAGCTTCTTCGTGCCGGGCGGGGCCGCCAACTCGGGCTGGACATCGTATGCGCCGCTGTCGGTCTTCGCGACCACCGGCCAGACGATGTGGCTGATCGGGATGATCTTCCTGATCACGTCGTCACTGCTCGGCTCGGTGAACTTCATCGTCACGACCATCCAGTTGCGCGCGCCGGGTCTGAGTTTCATGCGCCTGCCGTTCTTCGTCTGGGCGCAGCTCGTCACCGCGTTCCTTCTGCTGCTCGCCTTCCCGCCGCTGGAGGCGGCCGGCGTGATGCAGTTGATGGACCGCGTGGCCGGCACCAGCTTCTTCCTGCCGAGCGGCCTCGTCTACGCCGACGCGCCGTGGGAGGCGAGCGGCGGCGGCAGCGTGCTGCTGTGGCAGCACCTCTTCTGGTTCCTCGCGCACCCCGAGGTCTACGTCCTGATCCTGCCGGCGCTGGGCATCGTTGCCGACATCATCGCCAACAACACGCGCAAGCCGGTCTGGGGCTACCGCGTGCTCGTCTACTCGGCCGTGTTCCTCGGCTTCATGTCGTTCGTCGTCTGGGCGCACCACATGTTCCTGACCGGCATGGGGACGACGATGAGCTCGTTCTTCCAGACCACGACGATGATCATCTCGATCCCGTCGGTCGTCATCCTGTCGGCGCTGTTCATCACGCTCTACGGCGGGTCGATCCGCTTCACGGTGCCCATGCTGTTCGCGCTGGCGTTCCTGCCGATGTTCGGCATCGGCGGGCTGACCGGGCTGCCGCTGGGGCTGTCGGCGCCGGACATCCACCTGCACGACACCTACTACGTGATCGGCCACTTCCACTACGTGGTCGCCCCGGGCACGCTGATGGCGCTCTTCGGCGGCATCTACTACTGGTTCCCGAAGGCGACCGGCCGGAAGATGAACGACTTCCTCGGCCGCATCCACTTCTGGGGCTCGTTCATCTCGATCAACGTGGTGTTCATGCCGATGCTCTACCAGGGGCTGGCCGGGATGAACCGCCGGATGTACGACGGCGGCGAGCAGTACGTGATGAACGCCGACGTGCTGTGGCTGAACGAGGTGATCAGCATCGGCGCGTGGGTGCTCGGGCTGTTCCAGCTCCCGTTCATCTACAACTTCTTCCGCAGCATCAGGCACGGCGAGAAGGTCGGCGACAACCCGTGGCAGGCCACGACCATCGAGTGGCAGGCGCCGTCGCCGCCGCCGCACGGCAACTTCTCGGCGCCGCCGGTGGCCTACCGCGGACCGTACGAGTACAGCGTGCCGGGCGCGGCGCGCGACTTCGTCATGCAGGGTGAACCCGATACGGCGGCGGCAGAGCCGGCCAAGGTGTAGCGAACGTCATGGACATTCCGTACATCGTCGAAGAACGGGCCGACACCGGGCTCAACAACGTCAAGCTCGGCATCTGGCTCTTCCTGGCGTCGGAGGTCATGCTCTTCGGCGCGCTCTTCTCCTCGTACGTGCTGCTGCGCCTGATGGCGACCGAGTGGCCGTTCGGCGTGGACGTGCTGAACTTACCCCTCGGCACGGTCAACACCGCCGTGCTGATCGGATCGAGCGTCACGATGGTGATGGCCTACGCGTCGCTCAAGATGGACGACTTCGGCCGATTCCGGTTCTGGCTGGGGCTCACCATCGCCCTGTCGCTCCTCTTCATGGTCATCAAGGGGTTCGAATACAACCACGAGTTCGAGATCGGCAACTTCCCGTGGACGAGCACGTACCTGGCAATCTACTTCACGATGACCGGTCTGCACGCGCTGCACATCATCGGCGGCGTCATCGTGAACACGTATCTGCTCTTCCCCGGCGCGAAGATGTGGAAGACCAACAAGGCGCAGTTCACCAACCGCATCGAGGCGGCCGGCCTCTACTGGCACTTCGTCGACCTGGTGTGGATCTTCCTGTTCCCGGTGCTCTACCTGCTGTAGGGCGGCGAGCGGACGCATCCCAATGCGGAGTTCATCGAGAGCATCATGAGCGAAGACGTTCAGGCGCATGTTCGGACGTACTTGAAGGTCGGCGGCGCGCTGGCCGTGCTGACCGTGGTGACCGTCCTCGTGTCGTACATCGACTTCTGGGGCGTGCCGTTCGCGGTCTTCATCGCACTGGTCATCGCGGCGACCAAGGGCTCGCTCGTGGTCAGCTTCTTCATGCACCTCATCGAGGAGAAGAAGATGATCTACGCGACCCTCGTGCTGACCGTGGTCTTCTTCATCGTGCTGATCTTCATCCCGATACTCGGGCACGCGGACCGGCACGGCGAGTACTACACGCTTCCGAACGCCGACGCGCCCACCGCGGCGCCGGCCGCCGGGCATTAGCCGAAGCGGGAGACAGCGCCATGTCGCTCCGGTCCATTCACCTCCTGTTCATCGGCGCGTCGATCCTGCTGGCGGCGTTCGTGACGTTCTGGGGCGTGGCGATGTTCCTGACCGAGCGGGGCGGGGTCGGCCACTTGGCGTTCGCCGGCGGATCGCTGTGCGCCGTCGTCGGGATGGCGATCTACGCGGTGAAGTTCGTGCGCAAGACGCGCGAGATCGGCATGCACTGATCACGATCGACGAGCAGGGAGCAGGCTGATGACACGAAACGCAACGAGAGCAGCAGCGGTGGGCGCGCCGGCCATGGTACTGTTCGTCCTCGCGCCTGCCGTCGCGTGGGCGTGTCCGATCTGTTTCGGGGCCGATCCCGACTCGGCCACGGGCCGCAGCGTGAACTGGGCGGTCCTGACGCTGCTCGGGGTCACCGGCGGCGTGCTGAGCGGCTTTGTCGGCTTCTTCTTTCATCTGTTGAAGCGTTCCCGGCAGGCGCTGGGGAACGATGCGGCGTTCGAGGCCGCGGTGCGGCGCGGCAATCCCGGAGGGGAATCGTAGATGGGTGAACTACTGGGACTGCCGATCCAGGCGTCGGAGCACGCGCCTGAGATCGACCGGATGATCATTCTGATCCACTACCTGATGGCGGTGCTGTTCGTCGGCTGGGGCGCGTTCTACGTCTACACCCTGATCCGCTTCCGGGCGAGCGCCCATCCGAAGGCCGACTACACCGGGGTCACCAGCCACACGTCGAGCTACCTGGAGATCGTCGTGGCGGTCATCGAGGCGGTCCTGCTGATCGGCTTCGCCATCCCGGCCTGGGCCCACCGCGTGAACGACATCCCGCCGGAAGAAGAGGCGACGGTCGTCAACGTGATCGGCAAGCAGTTCGAGTGGATCTCGCACTACCCGGGGGAGGACGGCCGCTGGGGACGCCGTGACATCAGCCTCATCACGCCGACCAACAACATCGGGCTCGACCGCAGCGACCCGTACGGCGCCGACGACATCGTGTCGATCAACCAGTTGAACCTGCCGATCAACAAGCCGGTGATCGTCAACCTGTCGTCGCAGGACGTCATCCACAGCTTCGGTATCGCGGAGATGCGCGTGAAGCAGGACGCGGTGCCGGGCCTGCAGATTCCGGTCTGGTGGGTGCCGAACGAGCTGGGCCAGTTCGAGGTCAACTGTTCGCAGCTCTGCGGCCTCGGCCACTACCGGATGCGCGGCTTCGTGACCATCATGGAGCAGGACGAGTACGACGCTTGGCTCGAGGAGGAGGCGTCGTTCCTCACCGGCGATTAGAATCAAAGCAGCGTTCTCTACCTGGGGGGGCGACGACGTACACACTGGCTCGCACCCCGGCTCGTCGAAAACGCCGGGCGAGATCGTCGAGCAGCTCGGTCGGGTGCCTGCGGTCAAGGGACCCATGCATGGTGCTCGCCACCTCGGGCGTCGAGGTCTCTCGGATCGGGCAGCGCGCCGTCCCAGCGCGTGCCGGTCAGCGGCGGCGGACTGGCGAGGACCTCGGCCTGCTCGTGCGGCGGCAGCGCGTGGAACCGCCGCGGGAGGTCGTGCAGAATGGCGCGCTCGATGTCGGCGTCATTCCATCTCTCACGGATGGCGTCCTCGGCAAGAGATAGTGGTGGCTTCGCCATTCCCGGTCGGCAGCGCCCGCCGGGCGCAGTGCGTTGACCGCCTTCACGGAGCTGCTCACCGCCTCCGCGGAACGCTGTCCGTCGCCGTTCCGGCCAGCGCCCCGAAACGCCTCGCGGGCCTGGCGTTTCGGCCCCTCGCCGCTCCATGACCTTGCGTCGCAGCGTTTTCGCTCGGCTGCGTTCTGCGGCGTAAGCTCCCGGCCGGCTTCATCCACGGTCGGAGGCGGCAATCGCCTCCCGGAGCTCGGTGACGATCTCCTCCATCCGGTCGGCCGCCGCGGACACGTCCTGCAATGCAGTGCTCGCTGCCGCGTCAATCCGCTGCTGGAACGGGCCGATCGGCAATGCCCGCTGCGCCGCTGCGATCATCAACCGCAAGGTCTCGACGCGAAGCTGCTGGTAGCGCTGGTGCTCGGGGGACGTCAGCGCCGCCGGCACGGCCGGGCCCGCTGGCGACGGCATGGTTCTTCCCGGCGGCGCCCCGCCGGCCGGGAGGGCAGGCTGACCGTCCCGCGCCGCCGGCGGCGCTGTCCCGGCGGGCGGGTTGGCGGACCCCGGCTCCCGGGACGCTGCGCCTCCGGCCCCGCCAGCCGGCGTCCCACCGTTGCCGCAGGCCACGGCGCTGCCGCAGACGGCGGCAACGACGACCAGCACCAGCACGGCACGGCGGACTCGGGACCGCGGCGCGGGATGGCGGCGCGTGGCGGCGCCGGCCGGGATACCCTCCAACGCCTGCACGCCCGTTGGCTCCTGCGCCATCACCGTGCTGCCGCGGCCAGCTCCTCGCGGATGATCTCGACGAACGTTCCGTAGGGCGCGGCGCCCAGCACCGCGCGCCCATTGAGGAACAGGGTCGGCGTGGACGAGACGCCGTGGCTCATGCCGATGCGCATGTCGCGGTCGACCGTCGCGGCATGCCGGCCGCTGTCCAGACACGCGTTGAAAGCCTCGGGATTGAGCCCGAGGTCCGCGGCGTAGCCCTTCAGCGCATCGACGTCGAGCGCCCCCTGGCTGGCGAACATCGTGTCGTGCAATTCCCAGAACCGGCCCTGCTCGTGCGCGCAGTTGCCGGCCTCGGCCGCCTTGAACGCGTCGGGATGACTCGGAAGCGGGTAGTCCTTGTAGACGAAGCGGATCTGGCCCTCGAACTGCTCCATCAGTCTCTCGACCGTTTCGGTGGCCCGCCGGCAGTAGGGGCAGTCGAAGTCGGAGAACTCGATGAGCTCCACCGGCGCGGTGTCCGGTCCCCGCGCCGGATCCTCGGCCAGCGCCTCGACGGCGTGCCGCGGCGGCTCCAACGTCACCGATACGTCATCGGCCAGCGCCCGCAACTCGTTCATGTAGGCGTGCAACGCTTGCAGCGGCCGCTGCTGGTCGAGCGCGGCGCGGATCTCGGGCCGCATCTGCTCCAGCGTACGTCCCGGGAAGCGGTCCTGGTTCCGTTCGTAGATCAGATCGATCTCCGCGTCGGTCACCCGGATCATCCGGTCCGGCAGCTCGACCTCCAGCAGCTCGTCGCGCGTCATGCCGCGGGCAGCCGCCTCGCGTTCGACGAGACGCTCGCCGACGACCACGTCGAGAGCACGCCGCCGCGTGTCGTACAGTTCCTGGAGCATCCGCAGCCGGGACGACGCGTCGTTGCGCCGCCACGCGTCCTCGAGTTCGGCGAACGTCACCGCGACGTCACCGATGCGGGCAACCACGGTGTTGTCCGGTTGCTGCGCCCCGGCGGGCGCCGCCGCCAGTGACGCGCCGAGCGTCACCGCAGAAAACCACATCCTGATTGGGTTGAACATCGGAAGCACTGTACCACCGATTGGCGCACAGGACACGTGCGTTCGAAGCGTGCGGAGGTCTCCTCCGCGCCACCGCGGCCAGCGCCCGTTCCACGGCAGGAGCCGGTAGTCGCATGCGCCGCCAGGAACGCCGCGCGCCCGCGCCGCCAGGCGAGCGCCCGTTCCATGGCAGGAGCCGGTAGTCGCGGACCCGGCGTATGATCCCGCACCCGATGGCTTCACACCGCATCCGGGCGGCGCCTCCGCGCGGCCGGACCGTCGACACCGACATCCGCACGGACGCCGGCACGGTGTCGGCGGTCCTGGAGGACGCGGCCCACTACCCGGGCGGGCACGCGGCCGGGGTGGCCCGGCCGGCCACCGAAGCGGACGTCGCCGCGCTGGTCGCGCGCGCCTCGCGCGTGCTGCCGGTCGGCGCCCAGTCGTCGCTGACCGGCGGGGCCACGCCGATGGGTGAGCTCGTACTCGACCTGCAGCGTTTCGACCGGGTCGTCTCCATCGGCTCGGCGGAGGTGACGGTGCAGCCGGGCGTTCCGATCGGGGTCCTCCAGGCCGCTCTGGCGCGCGACGACCGGTTCTACCCGCCGGCGCCCACCTTCGACGGTGCGTGTGCCGGGGGCGTGGTCGCCACCAACGCCGCCGGCGCGGCCACGTTCAAGTACGGCGCGACGCGCGATTGGGTCCGCCGGCTGCGGGTGGTCCTCGCAACCGGCGAGGTCCTCGATCTGGTCCGCGGCGAGACGACGGCCCATCCCGACGGCTATTTCGAGGTGGTCACCGGCGACCGGGTGATTCGCGTGCCCGTGCCTGCCTACCGCATGCCGGACGTGCCGAAATGCTCGGCCGGCTACTTCGCCGCGCCCGGCATGGACCTGATTGACCTGTTCGTCGGCTCGGAAGGCACGCTCGGGGTCGTGACGGAGGTGACGTTCGCGGTGGTGGCGCCGGCGCCGCGGGTGGCGATGGTCTGGATCCGGCTGCCGAGCGAACGGGCCGCCACCGAGCTCGCGGGAACGCTCAGGACCGCCGCGCACGACGCCTGGCGGCACGGGCCGGCGCGCGGCGTGGATGTGGCCGCCATCGAGTACCTGGACGCACGCAGCCTGGCCATCGTGCAAGAGGACGGGGCGGCGCGGCGACACCAGGTGGCGGTCCCCGACGATGCACAGGCGGCCCTGCTGGCGCAGGTCGAGCTGCCGGCCGATGCCGCGCCGTCCCGCGACGCCGCCTGCCGCGAGATCGCCAACGCCCTTGACGACGATGCGCCCGACACGCCGCTCGTGCGGTTGTGCCGGCTGCTCGCGACCGCCGGGGTGCTGGATCGGGCCGAGATCGCACTGCCCGGCGACCGAAGGCAGGCGGATCTGACCGCGGTCCGCGAGGCCGTGCCGGAGGGTGTCAACCGCCGGGTCGGCGAAGCGCGGCGCCGGGAGGAGACCGCCATGGAGAAGACCGCCGCGGACATGATCGTGCCGTTCTCGCGGTTCCGCGAGAGCCTGGCGCTGTTTCGTCGCGCCTTCGGCTCGCGCAATCTCGACCATGCCATCTGGGGGCACATCTCCGACGGCAACGTCCATCCGAACGTGATCCCGGCTACGATGGAGGATGTCGCCCGCGGCCGGCAGGCCATCCTCGAGTGCGGACGCGAGATCGTCCGCCTTGGCGGCTGTCCCCTCGCGGAGCACGGGGTGGGGCGCAATCCCGTGAAGCAGGCCCTGCTGCGCCAGTTGCGGGGCGCGCAGGGGATCGCCGGGATGCGGGCCGTGAAGACCGCGCTCGATCCGCACGGGAAGCTGGCGCCCGGCGTTCTCTTCCCGGTCGAGGAGCGCTGATCGAGAGGGAGAGACATCCGATGGGCTGGTTTCTCGTCCACTGGCTGACGACGGCGGTGGCGCTCGGCGCCGTTGCCTGGGTTCTGCCCGGGGTGACGATTGCGTCGCTGCCGGCCCTCGCCGTGGCGGCGATTGTGCTGGGCATCGTCAACGCGGTCGTCAAGCCGGTGCTGGTCGTCCTGACGCTGCCGCTGACGGTCATGACGCTGGGTATCTTCTACCTGATCGTCAACGGGATGGCCTTTGCGCTCGCCGCGTGGATCGTCCCCGGCTTCGAGGTCCGGTCGATGGGGTGGGCGATGCTCGGCGCGGCGCTGGTCGGGCTGGTGTCGATGTTCATCGGTGGCTTCCGGCAACCGCGCGGTCGTACGCGCATCGACGTCATCGACGTGACGGCGCGTCGGGGCTGACGAGCCGGCGCGATCACAGGGCCACGCGACGCAGGCGCAGCGCGTTGCCGACCACCGACAGCGAGCTCAGGGTCATCGCGGCGCTCGCCCAGATGGGGCTGATCAGCAGGCCGAGCACCGGATAGAGCAGGCCGGCCGCGACCGGCACCCCCACCGCGTTGTAGACGAATGCCAGAGTGAGGTTCTGGCGGATGTTGCGCATCGTGGCGCGGCTGAGTCGGCGCGCCCGTGCGATTGCGCGCAGGTCGCCCCGAACCAGGGTGATGCCGGCGCTCTCGATGGCGACGTCCGTGCCGGTGCCCATCGCGATGCCAACCGCCGCCTCGGCCAGGGCCGGCGCGTCGTTGATGCCGTCGCCGGCCATCGCCACGGTCCGTCCGCGGGCCTGCTCGTCCGCCACGAGGCGGCGCTTGTCGGCCGGCAGCACCTCGGCCACGACATCCGCGGGATCGATACCGACCTCGGCGGCCACGGCCTCGGCGGTCGCGCGGCTGTCGCCGGTGGCCATGACGATGCGGAGGCCTTCGCGCCGCAGCAGCTCGATCGCCTGCGGGGTCGACGCCCTGATCGGATCCGCCACACCGACGAGGCCGGCCGGTCTGCCGTCCACGGCCACGAAGACGGTGGTTTCGGACCGGCGGCGCGCCTGTTCCGCCGCTTCGTCAAGAGCCGTGACGTCGATATCGTGGCCGGCGAGAAACGACCTCGTGCCGATTACCACCTCGGATCCGTCGACCCGCCCGGTGACTCCCCGCCCCGGCTCCGATGCGAAATCGGTCGCGACCGTGGCGGGCAGCCGGCGTCGCTCCGCCTCGGCCACGATGGCCGCGGCCAGCGGGTGTTCGCTCGCCCGTTCGACCGCCGCCGCCTGCCGCACGACCGCGTCCTCGTCGACCGGGGCGCCGGGGGCGACCGCCACGGTTCGAACACGCGGTCTTCCTTCCGTCAGGGTGCCTGTCTTGTCCACGATCAGGGTCTCGACGCGCTCGAGAGCCTCGAGCGCCGCCGCATCGCGAACGAGTACGCCGGCCGTCGCACCCCGGCCGGTCCCGACCAGGATCGCCATCGGCGTCGCCAGCCCCAGCGCGCACGGGCAGGCGATGATGAGCACGGCGACCGCGCTCACCAGGGCCAGCGCCAGGCGCGGCTCGGGTCCCCAGAGTGTCCAGCCGGCGAACGCGGCGACCGCCACGGCGACCACCGCCGGCACGAACCAGCCGGCCACCCGGTCCGCCACCCGCTGAATCGGCGCGCGGCTGCGCTGCGCCTCGCGCACCATCCGCACGATCTGCGCGAGCAGCGTCTCGGCCCCGACCCGCTCGGCGCGCATGGTGAAGCTTCCCGTACCGTTCACCGTGGCGCCGATCACCGCGTCGGCCGGTCCCTTCTCCACGGGTATCGGCTCGCCGCTGACCATCGACTCGTCGACCGCGCTGCGTCCGTCGATGACGACTCCGTCGACCGGCACGCGCTCGCCCGGCCGCACGCGCAGCAGGTCGCCGACGCGCACCTCGGCAAGCGGGACGTCCTCGTCCGGCACTTCCGCTGCGTCCGTCTCCCTGGCGCCGGTCGTGTCCATCGCGTCCGCCGGCTCCGCCCCGTCCGGCGCGACCCCGCCGGTCCCGCCGACCCGATGCGCGACTGCGGGCGCGAGGCCCAGCAGTGCCCGCAGCGCCGCACCGGTCCGGTGCCGAGCCCGCAGTTCCAGCACCTGCCCGAGCAGCACCAGCACGATGATGACCACCGCGGTGTCGAAGTACGGCTCGACGCCGCCCTCCATCCGGAAGCCGTCCGGGAACGCCTCCGGGATCACCGTGGCCGCCACGCTGTAGACGAACGCCGCCCCGACGCCGAGCGCGATCAGTGTGAACATGTTCGGGCTGCGATTGCCGATCGAGGCCCATCCGCGTTCGAAGAAGGGACGGCCCGCCCACAGCACGACCGGCACGGCGCAGGCGAGCTGGATCCAGTTCGAGACGGTCCGGCTCAGCGGCAATGCCGATGCGCCGGCAATCATCTCGGTCATCGCGATGCCGAACACCGGCAGCCCGACCGCCGCGGCGATCCGGAAGCGGCGCGTCATGTCGGCGAGCTCCGGGTTGGGCGGCTCGTCGAGCGCCACGGCCCGCGCCTCCAGCGCCATCCCGCACATCGGACACGCCCCCGGCGCGTCCTGCACGACCTCCGGGTGCATGGGGCAGGTGTACTCCACCCCGGCCGCCGGCGCCGCGGCGATCTCCGCCTCAAGGGCCATGCCGCAGATCGGGCAGGGGACCGGGTCGGTCTCGCGCACATCGGGGCACATCGGGCAGACGTAGACGGTGGCCGACGATCCTGGCGCAGCGTCGCGCCGGCCGGGCCGCGGCGCGGCGTCTGCGTGTCCGTGTCCGCCGCCGCCGGCGTCCTCCCGCGCGCGCAGGAATGCGTCGGGATCGCTCCGGAACGCCGCCTGGCACCCGCCGCAACAGAACAGGTAGGTCGTGCCGGCGTGCTCGTGCGAAAACCGGGCCCCGTCCGGGTTCACGGTCATGCCGCAGACCGGATCGCGTGTCTCGACTGTCATGGCATCCGCCCCCAACGAGACGCCTCAGACCCACCCGCCCGCGACTTCGACCCGCCGCAGACGCCGCCCCCCGTCACCAAGAGCCGCCCCAGCTCGAGACCGCCGAGGAACACGCCGCCATCCGCCTTCAGATTCGCCAGCAGGGCGATCGTACCGACAATACGCTGACCATCGCCATCCTGTGCCTTCTTGATGTCGCTCGCCAGACCACCGATTCGGCCGCCTGCTCCCGCCTGGAAGACCGAGCAGAAACCATCCCCTGACAAGGTAACTGCACAACCTGTGCCTCGGCCGGAAGCGAACGCCGCATCGACGTGCCGGCCGGTTCACAGCTCCCGCAGGGCTGTCGCCACCGGCAGCCGCGCCGCGCGGATGGCGGGGAAGAGCCCGCCCAGAAAACCCATCACGACCGCCCAGACGATGCCCTGGACGAGCAGCGCCGGGGTCACCGCGAAGGCGAAGGCCACCTGGCTGAAGGTCTGCCAGTTGATGGTGGCGGTCTGGTATCCGTTGAAGCCGACGTAGGCGAGCAGTCCCCCGATTACGCCGCCGGTCACGCACAGCGCCACCGACTCGACCATCACCGAGATCACCACCGGCAGCCCGCCGAAACCGAGGGCGCGCAGGGTGGCAATCTCGCGGGTGCGCGCCGCAACGGCCGTGTACATGGTGTTGATCCCCCCGAACACGGCGCCGATCCCCATCAGCAGTGCGATGACGGAGCCGATGCCGGTGATGATGCCGGTGATGGCCTCGGACTGACCCAGGTAGTAGTCGTCCTCGCGCTCGACCATCACGTCCAGCCGCGGGTCGGCGGTCAGGGCGTCCCGGAACGGTTCGAAGTCGGCGGCCGAGCCGAGCTTCGCGTAGACCGACTGGAACGTGTCGCCGCGCCGGTAGGCCGGCTGCAGTACGCGGGCGTCGCACCAGATCTCCGACTCGGCGATGGTGCCGTCGGCCTCGAAGATGCCGACCACCTCCCAGGTGCTCTCGCCCCAGCGCTGGGTCGCACCGAGGTCGATCCCCGCGAACTGGTTGACGGCGCTGCGGCCGACGATGATCTCGTTGGTGCCGGGCCGGAAGGTGCGCCCCTCGACGATGCGAATCTCGTCGCGCACGCCGAACGCCGCCGGCTCCACGCCGCGCAACGGCACGTTGGCGGGCGAGCCCGTGGTCCGCTTGGGTACATCCACCACGACGAACAGCTCCGCCGAGGCGACCGGACCGCCGTCCTCGCGCCGCACGCCCGGCGCGTCCTTGACGATGCGGGTGGTCTCGAGCGTGATGCCGCTGCTCAGCTCGGAGTCGCTCCCGCCGCGCATGACGATCGCCGTGTCCGGCGAGCCGGCGCCGGTGAGCGCGGCGCGGAAGCCCTCGGCGATGGAGAGCACCGCCACGAAGACGATGACCACCCCGGTCACGCCGATCACCGCGACGACCGACGAGCCGGCCCGCTGGGGCAGCGTGCGCAACGTGAGGACGGTGACGGTGAACATCTGGGTCAGGAATCGCATCCCTCACACCTTCCGCAGCGCGTCGACGATGCGCAGCCGCGTCGCCAGCAGCGCGGGCACCGCGCCGGCCGCGAACCCCAGCAGGATGACGAGCACGCCGCCGATCACCAGATCGCGGGTCGGAAACAGAAAGACGGCGAGGAAGCCCCCGGTCGGATCGCCGAGGCCGACCAGCAGCGAGCCGACCCCGAGCCCCGCCGCACCGCCGACGACGGCCAGCGCGAGCGACTCGATCAGCACCAGCGCCAGTACCCGCCGGTCGGTGAAGCCGAGCGTCTTGAGCACGGCCAGCTCGCTGGTCCGCTCGCGGATCGACTGCGCCATCGTGTTCGCGGTAATCACCAGGATCGTGAAGAAGACGGCGGCCAGGATGGCGGTCACCATGGCCCCGATGTTGCCGATCTGGTCCGCGAAACCCTGCAGGAACGCCTGCTCGGTGGAAGTTCTGGTCTCCGCCGGCGAGTTGGCGAAGCGCGTGTCGATGGCCGCCGCCACGTCCGCCGCCCGCGCGGGATCGTCGACGCGGATGACGTACTGGCCGACGAACCGCACGCCCTCGGCGTTCGCCTCCATGAGGTACTCGTGGTGGAAGTACATGGTGGCGGTGTCGTAGCCCTCCGCGCCCGCCTCGTAGATGCCGTCGATGGTGAACTCCCAGGTCGGGCCGCTGCGGGTGCGGTGGATCGTGCCCTGGAGGGGGATCCGGTCGCCCACCTCCCATCCGAAGCGGTCCGCCGTCACCCGCCCGACGATGGCGCCGGTGCGGTTTCGGAGCCACCTCTCGCGCTCGTCGTCGCTCAGCACGATCTCCGGGTACAGGCGCAGATAGCTCTCGGCGTCGACCGCCATCTGCGGGAAGAAGTTCCGCGGCTCCTGGTAGATGCCGCCGAACCAGGACATGTGGCTGACGTCGGTCACCCCGTCGACCGCGGCGATGCGACCCAGGTAGCTCTCGGGCAGCGGCTGGATGAGCGACACCTTGTGGATGACCAGCATGCGGTCGGCGCCGGCGACCGAGACGCCGGTGCCGAACGCCAGACGGATCGCGGCCAGATACGCGAACAGGACGAACGCCACCACGATGGACAGCACCGTGAAGAGCGTCCGCGCCTTGCGCCGGAACAGGTTCTTCCAGACGAGCGGCAGGAACTTCATGCCTCCGCCTCCGTGGCCAGCACGCCCTTGTTCAGGTGCAGCGTCCGCCGGGCGCGGTCGGCGGCGCGCGCGTCGTGGGTCACCATGACGATGGTCTTGCCGTGCTCGGCGTTGAGCGCCTGCAGCAGGTCGAGGATCTCGTCGCCCGCCTTCCGGTCGAGGTCGCCGGTGGGCTCGTCGCACAGCAGCAGCGTCGGGTCGGTCACGATGGCGCGCGCGATGCCGACCCGCTGCTCCTGCCCGCCGGAGAGCTGGCGCGGGTAGTGCTTCGCGCGGTCCGCCAGCCCCACCACCTCCAGCGCGGTCGCGACATGCCGGCGCCGCTCGCTGCGCGACAGCGCGGTCAACAGCAGCGGCAGCTCCACGTTCCTCTCGGCCGTCAGAACCGGCAGCAGGTTGTAGAACTGGAAGACGAACCCGACGTGCCGCGCCCGCCAGCCGGCCAGCCGGCCGCCCGCCATGCGGTCGATCCGGTCGCCGCCGACGACCACCTCGCCCTCGGTCGGGGTGTCGAGGCCCCCGAGCAGGTTGAGCAGGGTGGTCTTCCCCGAGCCGGACGGCCCCATCAGGGCCAGAAAGTCCCCCGCCGGCAGGTCGAGGGTGACGCCCTGCAAGACGTCGATCCGCTCCGACCCCCGCCGGAACACCTTGTGGAGGTTGCGGACCTGCACCAAAGCTCCGTTCTCGCTCATGCCGTTGCGCCTCCGCAGTGCCTGCCGATTCTACGCACGAACCCGGCGCCCGGTTACAGCCCCTGGATCATGCCGGTCTCCCGACGATGTGCGGCAGCGCCGTTCCCGTCCACCGACCCCGACGGCGGCTCACGGCCGGCTCCGGGTGTTGGCGGAAACCGTGCCGTCACCTCCGGCACGGCTGTCCGTCCCCGCTCGCGACGCGATCCGGCGCAGCCGACGTTCAGTCGGCCACCACACGGTCGCCGTCGACCAGCACCGGCGGTCCCTCGACCACCACCCGCTCCCCGACCGAGACGCCGTCCAGCACCTCGACGTCATCGCCGTCTTCCAGGCCCGTGGCGACGGCCCGCCGCTCCACCGTGTCGCCGCGCGCCACGAAGACCACCTGCGCGCCGCCGTCGCTGCGCAGCGCCGCGGAAGGAACCCACAGCCGCGGCGCCGTGTCGGCAACCGCTTCGTCCGGCGGTGGTCCCGTCTCGAGAAACGCCACGTTCACCCCCATGTCCGGCAGGATGCGGGGGTCGCCCAGCTCGTCGAACGCGATCCGCACCAGGACCGTCGCGCGCTGGCGGTCGGCGGCCGGGATCGTGGTGATGACGCTGGCCGGTATCTCCCAGTCCGGGTAGGCGTCGAGGCTGGCCACCACGCGCTGGGCGGGCGAGACGCGGTTGATGTAGCTCTCGTTGACGTCGACCTCGATCTCCAGCGACGACATGTCGACGATGGTGCACACGCCGGTGCGCGTGAAGCCGCCGCCCGCGCTGACCGGCGAAATCATCTCGCCCGGCTGGGCGTCCTTGGAGATCGCGACGCCGCTGAACGGCGCGCGGATGACGGTGTCCTCCAGCGCCGTCCGACGCACGTCGATCTCGCGTTCGGCGACGACGACCTGCTCGCGCTGGTTGGCGATGCGCGCCCGCAGCGAGTCGACCTCGGCCTGGGCCGCGTCGAGGTCGGCCTGTCCGATCAGCCGCTGATCGAGCAGCCGCCGCTGGCGGTCGAGGTCGAGCTGCGCCTCCGCGTAGCGCACCTCCAGTTCGGCGAGGGAGCCCCGCGAGGCGCCGAGCTGGGCCTCGGCCAGCGCCAGATACGAGCGCTCCGTGGTGTCGTCGAGGCGGGCCAGGACCTGCCCCTCCCGGACCGCCATCCCCTCCTCGACCAGCACCTCCACGATGCGCCCGGTGACCTTGGAGGAGACCGTCGACTGCAGGCGCGCGGTGACGTAGCCGGAGGCGTTCAGTACCGTCGGCTGGCCGTCGGCCGGCACCGTCTGCCGCACCGGCGCAGTCCGCACGACGGGGATGCGGGCCTCCTCCCACCAACGCCAGCCCGCGGTCCCGACGGCGCCGATCACCACCAGGGCAGCCAGCAGCCAGGCGATCCGGGCTGCCCGGAACCGTCCGTCCTGCGACCGGTCGATCTTCAGCTCGTCGAGTGACGCTGCCATGATTGATAATGCTGTATGCCAAGCACCCCGAGCAGCGCGCACGGCAGGTACGTGACGGTCGACAGGACCGCGAACCACATCGGATGCGGAATCGCGGCAAGGTTGGCGAATCCGGCGGCGGTGAGCAGGCCGCCGATAATGCCAGCCAGCAGGAACGGGCGCCGCCGCGCGATCAGACCGACGACGATCCCGGCCGCCAGACTGCCCGCGGCGTAGGACAGCTCGACCATGAGCAGGGCTCCGGCCGGCGCGTCCCGGACGACCCGCGCAACGGCTTCCGGATCCGCCGGGTCGACACCCGGCGGCAGCGGGTAGAGCCGGATACCCAGCGCCTGCACCGCCGTGATGAGCACGATGCCGCACACGATCCCGGCCGCCGTTGCCGCGATTCCCCGCAAATGGACGTGCATGATCGGCCTGCCTATTGTAGATTACCGTGTTTCGTCCGATAGAACCTGGACAGACAGCAAACGGGTAGGGTAAACGATCGGCAGGCTCCCCCCGACTCCATGTCGAGGAAATACCGCCAGCGAGGGTACCAGGACGAGGAGCGCCAGCTCCCGGAGCGCGCAGGCGACCGCAGACCCAAGGGTGATGGCCGCCCGCGACGAGGCTACGGCCCGCGCGAGCCGAGGGTCGTCAACATGCCTGCCTTTCGGGAGGTGCTGAAGTGCGCCCGCTGCGGCGCATCGCTCGTGTCCTCGTCCATCCAATTCGACAGTCAGTGCACCAGGTGCGCGGCCAACCTGCATAGTTGCGCACAGTGCACGTGGTTCGACACCAGCCGCACGCTCGAGTGCGCCCAGCCGATTCCCAAGCGCGTGTCCCCGAAGGACGCCCGCAACAGTTGCACCTATTTCGAGGCGCGGGTAACGGTAGAGCGCGAGACCCATTCGAGCGTGCCGGCAGCGCCCGCGGCGGCTCCCGCGCGCGCCCGGCCGTCGAGTTCCGCCGCCGGTGCGCGGCAGGCGTTCGACGACCTGTTCAAGTAGGCCTCCCATGCAGTCCGACATGTATTCTCCGGGTGCAGCAATCGACCTCCAGCGGCGTCTCGCGGCGTTGTCGTCGCCGGTGAGACTGGTGTTCTTCACGCAGACCTTCGGTTGCGACGCCTGCCTGCCGGCACGCCAGGCGGCCGACCGGATCGCCGCGCTGTCCGAACTCGTCACCGTCGAGGAACACAATCTGGTGCTCGACCGCGAGCACGTCGCGGAGTACGGTGTCGAATGGGCGCCCGCGTTGGCGGTGGTCGGCGAGAAGGACGCGGGGATGCGCTTCTACGGCATCCCCGACGGTTACGAGATCGAGTCGCTGGTGGAGGCCATCGAGATTGCCGCCGGCGGCGGTCCCGCGCTGAGCGACGACAGCCTGGATGCCCTCGACACACTGGAACGGAACGTGCATCTGCGCGTGTTCGTCACCCCCACGTGACGTTTCTGTCCCCAGGCGGTCAGCCTGGCCTGGCGGCTTGCGGCGGCAAGTCCGCACGTGACGGCTTCGGTGATCGAGGCGACATCGTTCCCTGATCTCGCGCAGCAGTATCGCGTGACCGGCGTGCCCAAGACACTCGTCGACGACACGGCGGAGATCATGGGTGCGCTGCCCGAGGCCGAGTTCGTGGCGCAGGTTCTGCAGGCCGGTGCATGATCGTCGCCCGGCGAGCGGCGATGCGATGGAGCACCGCAACCGCACCGTCGTGACCACCAGCACCGGTCTCGACCGGGCGTGCGACCGGTGGCGGCTCCGACCCGGAAGATCCGCCGAGCCCGACCTCGGGTGCAGCCAAGCGCTCGTGACGAGCTGCAGGGTTGCACGGGAATCATCCGGTCACTTAATCTTCGGGTACGCGGATCCGTCACGGCTGACGGCTGACGGGCCATTGCACCCTGTAATCGGGAAGGACATCCACTCATGCCGACGAGACTCGCGGTCGCACTGGCGGCGCTGGTCCTCTTCGTCGCGCTGCCGACGCTGGCCGATCTGTACACCGAATGGCTCTGGTTCGGTGAGGTGGAGTACCGGAGCGTTTTCCTCAAGAGCCTGGCGACGCGGTGGCTCGTCGGGGCCGCCGCGTTCCTGTTCGCCCTCTTCGCGGTGTACGGAAACCTGCGGGTGGCCACCAGGGGCGTCAGGCGTCCCTACGTGATCTTCGCCGGCGGCGGGGACCTGCAACCCGTGGTGCTCGAACCCCGGCATCTCGCCTGGCTGACCCTCGGCGCTGCGGCCCTTACCGCCCTCTTCATCGGCGGGGTGGCCTCCAGTCAGTGGCTGCTCGTCCTGCAGTACCTGGAGGCGACGCCATTCGGGCAGAACGACCCGCTGATCGGACGCGACGCCTCGTTCTACATCTTTACGCTGCCGTTCCTCGACTTCGTCCGTCTCGGACTCTTCGCGGTGGTCGCCCTGGCCCTGGTCGGCTCGACCGCCGCCTACGTGGTCGCGGGGGAGATCGCCCTCCAGCCCGACGGCGTGCGGATCGGCGAGCAGGCCCGCCGGCATCTGCTGCTGCTCGGTGCGGCCGTCTTCCTGCTGTTCGCCTGGGCCGCGTACCTGGACATGCCGCGCCTGCTGACCACGCCGGCCGGCATCGTGCACGGGGCCTCGTACGTCGACGTGGCGGTGCGCCTTCCGGTGCTGCGGATCCTGATGGCGGTAGCGGTGTTCGCGGCGGGCGCCTGCGTCTGGGCGGCGTTCGCCCGCAGCACATGGCCGGTGGCGGCCGTGACGGGCATCTATCTGCTCGTCTGGATCGGCGGCGGGGGGACGGCGACGGTCCTGCAGCGCCTGGTGGTCACGCCGGACGAGCAGCAGAAGGAGGCGCCGTACATCGCCCACAACATCGCCGCCACGCGCACCGCGTTCGACCTGGATGCGGTGGAGGAACGGCAGGTGTCGGGCGACGCCCTCCTGACGATGGAGGACATCGAGAGCAACGCCGAGACGATCAACAACGTCCGGCTGTGGGATCATCAGCCCCTGCTCGACACGTTCGGGCAGATCCAGGAGATCCGCACGTACTACGAGTTCGCGTCGGTCGACAACGACCGCTACGTCGTCGACGGCGAGTACCGCCAGACCATGCTGTCGAGCCGCGAGCTCAACTCCGACAGCCTGCCGAACCGGTCGTGGGTCAACGAACGCCTGCAGTACACGCACGGGTTCGGAGTCGCCCTCGGCCCTGTGAACCAGGTGACGGAGGAGGGGCTGCCCGTTCTGTTCATCCAGGACCTGCCGCCCACTTCGCAGACGGATCTCGCGGTCGAGCAGCCCAGCATCTACTTCGGCGAGCTGTCGAACGACTACGTGCTGGTCAACACGAACACCGACGAATTCCACTACCCGCAGGGGGACGACAACGTCTCCACCCGCTACGACGGCGCCGGCGGCGTCGAGATCGGCGGGCTGCTGCGGCGTCTGCTGCTCAGTCTCCGGTTCCAGTCGTACGAGATTCTCGTCAGCAGCCAGCTCAACGCCGACAGCCGGGTGATCTTCCACCGCAACATCTCGGATCGGGTGGCGACCATCGCGCCGTTCCTGCGGTACGACGCCGACCCGTACCTCGTGATCGCGGGCGGGCGTCTCTACTGGATGCGCGACGCCTACACGGTCAGCGACGACTATCCGTACTCGACGCCGGTCGGCAATGGCATCAACTACATTCGCAACTCGGTGAAGATCGTCATCGACGCCTACGACGGCGACACGACGTTCTACCTGGCCGAGCCGGACGATCCGCTCGGCGTCACCCTGGGGAAGATCTTTCCGGATCTGCTGCGCCCGCTCGACGAGATGCCGGAGGATCTCAAGAGCCACATCCGCTATCCGGAGGGGATCTTCTCGCTGCAGACCGCCATGTACTCGACGTTCCACATGACCAATCCGAGCGTCTTCTACAACCGCGAGGACGAGTGGGAGGTGCCGGTCATCGACAACGAGCAGATGGAGCCCTACTACACCATCATGCGGCTGCCGGGCGAGGAGCGGGCCGAGTTCATCCAGATGCTGCCCTTCACGCCCCGCGGCAAGAACAACCTGGCCGCCTGGATGGTGGCGCGCAGCGACGGCGAGAACTACGGCAAGATGCTCGTCTTCCAGTTCCCCAAGCAGAAGCTGGTGTTCGGGCCGTCGCAGATCGTTGCCCGGATCAACCAGGACCAGGAGATCTCGCCGCAGATCACGCTCTGGAACCAGCAGGGCTCGGAGGTGATCCAGGGCACGCTGCTCGTCATACCCATCGAGGAGGCGCTGCTGTACATCCGCCCGTTGTATCTGCGGGCGTCGGGGGGACGCATCCCCGAGCTGACACGGGTCGTGGTCGCCTACCAGAACCAGATCGTCATGGAGGCGACGTTGGACGACGCGCTCACGCGTCTCTTCGGCGGGCCGGGACGGCCGTCATCTTCGGCGCCGACCACCCTGGTTGCGTCGGCCGCGCCATCGGACCCGGTCGCCGCAGCGACCGGAACCGATTCGCTGGCCACCCTGGCCCAGAGTCACTACACGCGTGCGGTCCGCGCCCAGCGCGACGGGAACTGGGCGCTGTACGGCGAGGAGCTCCAGCGCCTCGGAGAGGTGCTCGAGGAGCTGCGGAGCGACGAGAATTGATCGGAATTCGCCGTCTTCCGGGATCGCGTTCGACCGGTCACGACCGGACGGTCGTCCGGAAGGACCGATTCAGCAGCCCGGAGACAGCAGGAGACAGCCATGAAGAGTGTGCATGATTTCGCAACCATCACGCTGGTCCTCGCCCTCTTCGCCGTTCCCACCGCGTGCGGTGGCGAGCCCGGGCAGGTCGAGCCGACGCCGGGGCTGACCGCCTTCACCGGCGCGCGCCTGATCACCGGCGACGGCGGCACGATAGAGAACGGCACGATCGTCGTGCGCGACGGCGTCATCGAGGCAGTCGGGGGGAGCGACGAGGTCGCCGCGCCGAACGACGCCGCGGTGGTCGATCTCAGCGGCAGGACGGTGACGCCGGGCCTGGTCAACGCCCACGGGCACGTCAACAACGTCATCGGGCTCGAGGCCGACCCGTCCTTCTACACCGAGGAGCACGTGGTGAACCAGCTTGCGCTGTACGCGCGCTACGGCGTCACCACGGTCGCCAGCCTCGGCGGCGACGGGCCGGAAGCGGTCGCCGTGCGCGACCGCGAGGGACCCGACCTGAACCATGCGCGCATCCGCGTCGCCGGTCCGGTCATCGTCGCCGACACGCCGGAGCAGGCGGCCGAGCGCGTCAATGCGGCGGCCGACATGAACGTCGACTTCATCAAGATCCGGGTCGACGACAACCTCGGCGCCACCGAGAAGATGACCCCCGAGGTCTACCAGGCGGTCATCGACACGGCGCACGAGCGCGGCCTCATGCTCACCGCGCACCTCTACTACCTCGACGACGCCAAGGGGCTGCTCGACGCCGGCGCGGACTTCCTCGCCCACAGCGTCCGTGACCTCGACGTGGACCAGGAGCTCATCGATCGGCTGACCGCCAGCGACATCTGCTACTGCCCGACGTTGATGCGCGAGGTCTCGACCTACGTGTACGAGGAGCGGCCGGAGTGGTTCGACGATCCCTTCTTCCTGAAGGACGCCGACCCGCAGGTGATCGCGGCGCTCGAGGAGCCGGAAAGGCAGGAGGGCATCCGCAACAGCAGGAGCGCGCAGACATACAAGGCGCAGCTCGAAGTGGCGATGACGAACCTGAAGGCGCTCTCCGATGCCGGCGTCCGGATTGCGATGGGGACCGACACCGGTCCCGCCGCCCGCTTCCAGGGCTACTTCGAGCACGGCGAGCTCGACCTGATGGTCGAATCGGGCATGACGCCGATGCAGACCATCATCGCCTCCACCCGCGACGCCGCGGCCTGTCTCGGTCTGGAGGGCGTCGGCACGCTGGAGGCCGGCAACTTCGCCGACTTCGTCGTCTACACGGAGAATCCGGCCGAGGACATCGCCAACAGCCGCACCATCGAGTCGGTGTGGATCGCCGGCAACCGGGTGCCGGACGCGGCGGGGAACTGATCCTTCCGTTCCGGAGGCGTCCGGCTCCTCGTCATCGGCGCCGGGTCTGCGGGAATTGACCGCGAGCCCGGCGCACCGGGTTGCGCGGGGACGCCGAATCCCGTTCTGCGGGGATTCCCGCGGCCAATCGGCGAGCCTCCGGGAGCAATGAGGGGGGCACGCGTGCAGGGTTCACTGCGGGAACAGCCCGCCAGCGGGCAGACCCGAGCCGGGCGCACTGCTGAAGCAGCGCCGCGGGGCGGTGCGGCGGTGCTCCACGACCGGGACTTCTACGCCTGGACGCAGCAGCAGGCGGCGCTGCTGCGAGCCGGCCGGCTGGCCGACGCCGACCTCGAGCACCTGATCGAGGAGGTCGAGGACATGGGCGGCGAGCAGAAGCGCGCAATCCGATCCCACCTGCGCCGCCTGATCGAGCACCTGCTGAAGCTGCGCTGCTCACCGGCCGATGGTCCGCGGCGGGGCTGGAGAGACGAGGTGCGGAACGCCCGCGTCGAAATCGAGGACCGACTGGCCGACAGTCCCAGCCTCGGGCCGCATCTCGACACACTCGTGCGCGACGTCTGGCCGCGCGCGCGACGTCTGGCCGCGTCACGGATGGCGGACCACGGAGAGCATCCCGACGTTCCCGGCGACTGCCCCTTCACGCTGGCGCAGATGCTCGACCACGACTACTGGCCCGACCGGGCGGAAGCGCCTGCGAACCGGGATCCGGCGGTCGGATCCGGCCGTTCGTAGTCGCTCGTCGAGACCGCCGGCCACGAGTACCAGGGTCGTCTCCGGCGACGGCCTCTTGAGGCAGTGCTCGAACGCGTTGACCGATTACGGCGGTTTCCTGGTACGCTTGGCAGTCGTGCGGCAGGTCGAAGGCTCCATCGTCTGCGCCGAGTGCAACCGGCTGGTCGGCATCAACGAGGAACGCTGTCCCTACTGCGGCGCGTGGCGGCCGGGCCTGTTCGGGTGGGCGCCATTCCTGCGCATGCTCGTGGGCGCCCGGCTGGACCTGATCGTCCTGATCGTCGGCGCGTGCGTCACGCTCTACGCGCTGGCGCTGCTGCTGCAGCCGGAAGCGATCTTCGAGACCTCGGGTTTCCTGTCGCTGCTGTCGCCCGGCGGGCGCGCCCTCTACCAGCTCGGCATGACCGGCGGCGTCGCCTGGGAACTCGACTGGTGGTGGACCCTGCTGACCGCCACCTACCTGCACGGCGGCCTGCTGCACATCGCGTTCAACGTGATGTGGATCCGCAACCTGGGGCCGGCCGCGGCCGAGGTCTACGGCCCCGCGCGGACCTTCGTGCTGTTCAACGCGTCCGCCGCGGCGGGGTTCCTGGTGTCGAACGAGATGTCCGGCGCGCCCACCATCGGCGCGTCGGGCGCGATCTTCGGCCTGCTCGCGGCACTGATCGTCTACGGCCGCAAGCGCGGCAGTTCGGTCATGACCCAGCAGCTCTGGCAGTGGGCCATCATCCTCGGCATCTTCGGCTTCATCGTGCCGAGCGTGAACAACTGGGCGCACGGCGGCGGCTTCGCCGGCGGGTGGGTCGCGGCGCACCTGATGGGACACAGCGACGAGCACCGCGAGAGCACGCGCGTGCTGCTGGCGGCCCTCGCCCTGATCGCGGTGACCGCCGTCGGGATCGGGCTGTCCTTCTACAACGTGACCCGGCTGCTGCTCGCCGAGTAGCCCTGCCGCGCAGGGCGTCAACGTATACCACCCGCCGGTGGCGGCCGCACGACGACCGCGCTCAGCGGAACGCCGATCACCGAGGCTTTCAACGTAGTAACACTTGGCCGAGGGGGGCGCCACGGAAGTGCGTCATTCCGCTCCCGCGGCGGGGCGGCGCCGGCGGCGGCGGCCCCGGCGCCGTCGGCGACCCCGGGGCACCGTCACCCCGTGGGTCGCCAGATCGCGCCAGCGCGCGAGCGTGTCGGGATCGTTCCCGTGGATCTCCAGCCAAGTGAGGGCGTCGGGCAGGCTCGCGCGATCCAGAATGCTCCGTATCCGGCGCGGCGGGAGGCCCGTGTCCCGCAACAGAGGCTGCAGCGCGAGTACCTGCCGCAGGTGCTCGATGTCGCGTCGCGCCACCGGCAGGTCGCCCAGCGCGACGCGCGGCGGGCCGGCGTCAGGGGCGCGGCGGGCCGGCGTCAGGTCGATCTTCTGGACCGGCGCGACTAGGCTGCCGAGGAGAATTGCGTTCGAGAGCGCTGCCGGCGCCGCGTCGAAGCGCGCCCGGTAGGCGTCGAGCGCCTCCAGTGAACGCCACAACGCGACCGACCGCGGGCGGTTCACCTCGGGAGCGATGTGGCGCAACAGGCCCGTCCGCGACAGCCGCTTGAAGATCCGCGCCGCGGCCCCGCTGCGCAGCAGCTTGTACAGCTCCTCGACCAGCCGCGCCGGCGATGCGCTCCGGATCTCGGCGCGCTGGCGGGCGATGCCCTCGCGCACCGCCGCGTCGAGGCGGAAGTCCAGCCGGCCGGCGAAGGCGATGGCCCGCAGCATGCGCACCGGATCCTCGACGAACCGCTCGTCCGGGTCGCCGATGCAGCGGATGCGCCGGCGGCGCAGGTCCGCCATCCCGCCGACATAGTCGATCACCGCGAAGGTGTCGATGTCGTAGAAGAGCGCGTTGATCGTGAAGTCGCGGCGGAAGGCGTCCTCCTCCGGCGTGCCGAAGGTGTTGTCGCGGCGGATCGGCGGCCGTCTGCGTCGTTCCCTCCGCCCGTCGGCGGACGGGGAGTCCGCCGCCCGCTCCGGCCCGCCGCCGGCCGGCGGCGTCTCGCGGCCTGCATCGGGTTCGCCCGCCGCCGTCTCCGAGTCGGGCGCGCCGGCGGCGGGCGCCGCTTCGGCCGGCACCTGGCGGCGGAAGGTAGCGACCTCGATGGTCTTGTCGCCGAACCGGATGTGCGCCAGCCGAAACCGCCGGCCGATGATCCAGCAGTTGCGGAAGATGCGCTTGACCTCGTGCGGATGGGCGGAGGTGCCGATGTCGAAGTCCTTGGGGCGTCGGTCGAGCAGCAGGTCACGCACCCCGCCGCCCACGAGGTAGGCGGTGTGGTTGAACTTCCGCAGCCGGTAGAGGACCTTCAGTGCATCGGGGTCGATCCGCCGGCGCGAGATCGCGTGGTCGGCGCGGGAGATGATGGTCGGGGCGACCACTAGCGGCGCCTCGTCGGAGCATGCTCCGGCGACCCGGACCGGTCGACGCGCGGGCGGGACATGACCGGCGCCATTGTAGCCGCTGCGACGCTCCGCGACGCGACGGACGCGGCAGCGCGGGCGGTGGACAGCGCCCCGAAACACCGCGCGGCTCGGCGTTTCGGCCCGTCCCCGTTCCATGACCTTGCGCCTCGGCGCTTCGCTTTGACTGCGTTCTGCGGCGCAAAGCTCCTAGAATGGAGAAAGGTGTGATGTGAGAGAACCCCACTACCGGGAACGCCTGCACCGCATACGCGACGCGTTCCCGGCCCCCGTCTCCGATCGAATGCACGACGCGTACTTCGTCTTCTCCATCCTGCGCGCGCTCGATCGGGTCGACGACCTCAAGTCCGAGGTGCCGCTGCTCGGCCGGCCGCAGGCGCTCGACTACGCGGCGGCCGAGCAGGCCGATCTCGCCGAGGAGGGGCAGAGCGTCGAGGAGGTGGCGCGGCGTCTGGTCGGCGCGCTCGAGGGCATGCCGATCTGGGGCCATCCGCGGACGCAGATCAACGTCGTCCCGCCGCCGTCGATCCCCAGCGTCATCGGGTCGCTGCTGCCGGCGATCTACAACCCGAATCTCGTCTCCGACGACACGTCGTACGGCCTCATGCGGACCGAGGCGGCGGTGACGGCGATGGCGTCGCGGCTCGTCGGCTACGATCCGGCGCGCTCGGGCGGCGTCTTCACGTTCGGCGGCACCGGAACGGTGCTCTACGGCGCGAAGCTCGGTATCGAGAAGGCGTTTCCCGACGCGATGGACGACGGCGTGCCCGCCGGCGGCGTGATCCTGGCGTCGGGGCAGAGCCACTACTGCCGCCTCAACGTCGCCGGCTGGCTCGGCCTCGGCGAGAAGAGCGTCGTCGCGGTGCCGACCCACCCGCAGAACGACATCCGCATCGACCGGCTGGAGGCGGCGGCCCGCGCGGCGCTCGACGATGGCCGGCGCATCGTGGCGCTGGTGGCGACGATGGGCACGACCGACGCCTTCGGCATCGACGACCTGGAGGCGGTCGCCGACCTGCGCGACCGGCTGGTCGAGGACCACGACCTGGACTACACCCCGCACGTCCACGCCGACGCGGTCATCGGCTGGGCCTGGGCGGCGTTCAACGACTACGACTTCGAGGAGAACGTGCTCGGGTTCCGCCCGCGCACCGTGCGGGCGCTCGCCGCGGCGCGCCGGCGCATCTCGAAGCTGCAGCGGGCCGACTCGATCGGCATCGACTTCCACAAGACCGGTTTCGCGCCCTACGTATCGAGCCTCTTCCTCGTGCGCGAGCGGGACGACATGCAGCTCCTCGTCCGCGGCCGGGAGCAGATGCCCTACCTGTTCCAGAGCGGCGAGCGCCACCCCGGCGTGTTCACGCTGGAGACCTCGCGCGGCGGTTCCGGCGTGCTCGCGGCCTACGCCAACCTGCAGCTCTTCGGGCGCGTCGGCCTCCGCGTCCTTCTCGGCCACCTCGTCGAGATGGCCGAGCTGCTGCGCGAGCACCTCGAAGGGCACGACTCGACCACGGTGCTCAACGACGACGGCGTGGGCGCGGTGACCGTCTTCCGCGTCTACCCCGACGGCGTCGACACCTGGACCGTCAAGGATCGCGAACGCACCGACCCCGCGGCGCGGGACGAACTGCTGCGTCACAACGACTATAATCGGAAACTCTTCCGGTATCTCTACGATCGGGCCATGCGGGGCGAAGGAGTGCACATCTCGATGACCGACTGCTATCGCGAGACCGACTACGGCGAGCCCCTGGTCGGCCTGAAGAGCTTCGTCCTCTCGCCGTTCATCGACGAGCACGACGTCGAGCAGCTCGTCCGGGACATTCTCGACGCGCGGCAGGCCATCCGGGAAGTGTCGTGACCCCGCATCACCTCGTCTGCGCGATACAGGACCGGACGTCGCCGGTTCGGCTGTCCGATCCTGCATCTGCGGCGCCGGAGCGGAGTCCCGCTCCGGCTGGAAATCAGCCCTGGAAGCGAAAGTACTATGCAAACTGTTGTCAGATCCGCGGCTACGGCGAAGACATCCTGGCCGCGGTGGCGAGCATCACCGACAACCCCGTGACGACCATCATCAACACCCACACCCACTGGGACCACCGCGGCGCCAACACCGAGTTCCCCGACACCGTCGACTTCGTCGTGCACGAGAACACCGCGGGGCACATGGCGAGCACCGATTGCGCCGACGGCGCGGGGTACCAGGGCGGGTCCATCAAGAACTGCGAGGCGTTCACCGGCGACTACGCGCGCTTCCTGCCGAAGATCACGTTCGCCAACCGGACCTCGCTCTACAGCGGAGCCGACCAGATGGATCTGTACTACTTCGGGCGGGGGGGCCACACCGACGGCGACACCTGGGTCGTGTTCCGCGAGGCCCGGGCCATGCACACCGGCGACATGATGGCGCGCAAGGGGCTCCCGTTCATCGACGCCGACAACACCAACGGCAGCGCCACCGAGTTCGGCCAGACCCTGCAGAATGCGGTCGACGCCATCGAGAACGTCGACACCATCATCCCCGGACACAACGACGACCCCCTGACCTGGGACGACCTCGTCGACTACGCCGCGTTCTACGACGACCTGCTGACGCAGGCGGGGGCCGAGGCCGGGCAGAGCGTCGAGGAGACGGTGGCGGCGTACTCGGTGCCCGAAGAGTACAGCGACTCCAGGCCCCGACGAACCGGGTGGAGCAGATAGTCGGGCTCATCTACGAGGGCCGATAGAGACGACGGGAGCGCCGCCGCGCCGCGTGACGGCGCTCCTCCCGCCGCCGCGCCGGACGGCCCGTCGGCGTCCCCGCCCGCCGCCCCGACTCGCGAGGCCCTGGAGAAGACAGGTTGAAGTACGCCTTCTGGAACAACAAGGGCGGCGTGGGCAAGACTTTTCTCTGCTTCGCCACGGCGTCGGAGTACGCTCGCCAGCACCCCGACGTGCCGGTCGTCGTAGTCGACATGTGCCCGCAGGCCAACATCAGCGAGATTCTGCTGGGCGGCAACGGCAGCGGCGGCAACGAGTTGCAACGGCGGCTGGGCAAGCTGCCGGTGGCCCAGACCGTCGGCGGCTACTACCACCAGCGCATCCTGCCGCCGCACAGCCGCACCGGGACCGAGACGGACTTCCTCATCCGTGTCGACGAGTCCAACCCGCATGCGCCCGACGTAACGCCATGACTTCGTACTCTGACGAGGAGCTGGCCGCGATGATCGCGGACCTCGAGTCCGACCGCGTCGAACGCAAAGAGGCGCTGCGCGGCGACGCGCCGGTCGGCATCCGGCAGGCGGTGTGTGCGTTCGCCAACGATCTGCCCGACCGTCGACGGCCCGGCGTGTTGTTCGTGGGCGTGCGCGACGACGGACGCCCCGCCGGCGGCGACGTCACCGACGACCTCCTGCTGCGGCTCGCCGACATCAAGTCGGATGGGAACATCGTGCCGCCGCCCACCATGACGGTGGAGGCGCGCACGCTCTGCGGGGTCCGCGTGGCGGTCGTGACGGTCTGGCCGTCGGACTCGCCGCCGGTCCGCTACCAGGGGCGAATCTGGATCCGCGTCGGTCCCCGCCGCGCCGTCGCCAGCGCACAGGACGAACGCATACTGAACGAGAAGCGGCGGCATCGCGACTGCCACTTCGATGCGCGGCCGGCGTTTGCGGCCCGCCTCGCCGACCTCAGTCTGCGGCGGTTCGAGGAGGACTATCTGCCCGCCGCGGTCGATGCCGAGACCCTCGCCGCCAACGACCGCAGCACCGACGAACGCCTCGCCGCCGCCAAGATGATCGTGTCGGTCGACGACCCGATCCCCACCGTCGGCGGCGTCCTCGTGCTCGGGAAACGACCGCAGGACTTCCTGCCCGGCGCCTACGCACAGTTCCTGCGCGTCGCCGGCGTCGAGTTCGGCGACCCCGTCTCGGACGCCGAGGTCTGCCGGGGCGCCATCGCCGATGTCGTGCGGCGCCTGGACGACAAGCTCATCGCCCACAATCGGACCGCCGTCGATTTCCTGTCGGGTCCGGTCGAAGTCCGCGATTCGACCTATCCGCTCGACGCCGTGCAGCAACTCGTCCGCAACGCCGTCATGCACCGGACCTACGAAGACACGAATGCGCCCACCCACGTCTACTGGTTCGATGATCGCATCGAGGTCCGCAGCCCCGGCGGGCCGTACGGCGCCGTCAACCCCGGCAACTTCGGGCAGGCCGGGGTGGTCGACTACCGGAACCCGATTCTCGCCGAGGCCATGCGGGTCCTTGGCCTGGTGCAGCGCTACGGGTTCGGCATCCCCGCCGCCCGCCGGCTCCTGCGCGCCGCCGGCCATCCCGCGCCGGAGTTCCGCGTCGATGCGAGCTGGGTGCATTGCACGGTGCGGGCGCGCGCGGGCTGAACGTCACCAGGACGGCGTCGGTCGACGACAGGTGCCCCGAGGCCCGGACGCGAGCCGGGTACGCTACACGGTGCGGGCGCGCGCGGATCGAACGTAGGCGATGAAGCTGCTCCGCGCCGTCCGCGCCGGCATGCTGCGACCACCATTGAGGCCGCCACGGGCATCGGCCCAGGCGCCTTGCCCACCCTGAAACGCGCGTCTTCGCTCGGCGGGTCCGGATCGAGAACATTCGTGAAGGACGCTTACCGGCACGGTCGGCGCCGGCGCACGATCTCGCCCTTCCAGTGCCCGGTCAGCAGCAGCATGATCCTCGGCGTTTGAAGTTGGCCCGCCGGCCCTGTACGATCCACCCGATGCCCCGCGACACCGCCGTTGACCAGATCCAGGGCGGGGCCGACGCGGCCCACGCTTGGCTGCCGCCGAAGCCTGTTTTCTCGCTCGTGCCCGTGCTGGTCCACGGCAAGGGGTTGCGCCGGGAGCAGCTTCGGACGCTGCGCCGGGCCAGAATCAAGCTGCGCGGACAGACGAAGCAGGTGGTAACCCTCCGCTGCGGCGCCCCGCTTCGCGAGGCCCTGGAGAAGACAGATTGAAGTAGACGGTGAGCCAAGTGCTCGGACAGCAGATCGCCGGTATGCGGCGGCGGATGCCGACAAGGCGGCGAAACGCGCCATTCGGTCGGCCCTGGCGGCGCATCTCGACATGCTGACCGCGTCGGGCCAGAACGTGAAGCCGCAGGCCGACCTGGTCGTGCTGCGGTACGACCCCGGCGCTCGCACCCGCCACGAGCGTCTCGGGCAAGAAGACCACCCCGGCGAAGGTCGCCGCCGACCGTCGCAACGGTCGCAAGGGCGGTCGTCCCCCCGGTCCCTCTGGCCACGAGCGGAGTCCCGCTCCGGCTGGAAATCGGCCATGGAAGCGAGAGTCCTATGCAAAAGAGTCCTATGCAAAAAAGTCCTATGCAAACTGGTGTTGAGATCCTGTCGTTGCGCTCCGCCGTTGACGACGCGACCCGTCCGCGCGGCGCGTGTGCACGGTCCTGCCGCGTGGGACTGGCACCGGCGGTCGCACTGCTGATCGCATCCTGGTTGGCGGCGCCGCTCGCCGCCGCGGCGCAGGAGGGCGGGATCGTCGGCCGGGTGACCGACGGCACGGGCGGCGTCCTGCCCGGCGTGACCGTCGAGGTGTCCGGTGCGGCGCTGCCCGCCGGCCCGCTGGTGGCGGTGACCGACGGCGACGGCGGCTACGCGTTCACGGCGCTGCCCGCCGGCAGCTACAGCGTCACGTTCACCCTGCCCGGCTTCGAGCGGGCGGAGCGGGAAGTGGAGGTGACCGACGGTCTCCCGGCCACGGCCGACGCCGCCCTGCGTCTCGGGGGGCTCTTCGAAGAGGTCACGGTCTCGGTGACCGGCACTGCCATCGAGGCGCCGGCCATCAACATGCCCCACGCGGTCACCGTGGTCAGCCGCGAGACCCTGGAGCAGCAGGGGGCCACGCAGCTCGTCGACCTGTTCCGCAACCTGAACGTCAGCCACGGCGTGGTCGGCGAGCGGAGCAGTTGGTACAACTCGAACCAGCCCTCGACGCTCACCGAGAACGTGGCCAACGTCAACCTGCGCGGCCTCGGCGCCTCGCGGACGCTGGTCCTGATCAACGGCCGCCGCCACGTGCCGGTCCCCGCGCGCCTGATCGGCGGGCGCTTCGTCGACGTCAACACCATCCCGTCCATCGCGGTCGGCCGGCTCGAGGTGCTCAAGGAGGGCGCGTCGGCGACGTACGGCTCGGATGCGGTCGGCGGTGTCGCCAACTTCGTCACCCGCAGCGACTTCCGCGGATTCGAGTTCAACGTGGCGCACGACCACTTCGACAGCGGAGGCGACACGACCGTCGGCGGCATCTGGGGCGGCCGGATCGGCGCCTCCAACGCCGTCTTCTCCGCCGAACGCGTCGGCCGTCAGGAGCTGCAGATGGCCGACCGCCCGTGGACGCTCGACCGCCTCGGCACGCACGTCTCCGGCAACCGCGCCGGCTGGTCGAGCCTGGGGAACCCCGGCACGTTCGCAGTCGGGGCGCCGGCGCCGTGGACCGCCGACGTCTTCGATCCCCGCTGCACGGACTTCGGCGGACAGGACGAGGGCTGGACCTGCCGGTTCCGCTACGCGCCGTTCGACAACCTGGTCGACGAACAGCAGCACACGCGAGCCTTCGCCGAGCTGAACGGTCCGCTGAACAGCCGCACCAACTACCACATCGAGGGACTCTGGTCCGACGCCGTCATCCCGAACTGGTACACCACGCCGTCGTACCCCCCGTTCCCGCTGACGAGCACGACCATCATGGAGGTGGCGGCGGACCACCCGGGCCGGCAGGCGTTCTGCTCCGGCTACGCCGGCGATGCGAAGGCCGACCCGGCGGGCGCCTGCCTGGACGGCGCCCCCTGGTACTTCAACGGCCGCCCGTTCGGGAACTCGGGTCCCGGGCGCCGCCTGCGCCGCGAGTCGCGAACCCAGCGCGTCGCCGCCTCGGTCGACGGCGACTTCGTCCTGGGCGGGCGGGACGCCAACTGGGACGTCGGCGTCACCTACTCGCGGGCCAGGGGCAACCTGAACCTGCCGGCCGTCTACACCGACCGCATCTTCCGGGCGTTCCGCGGCTACGGCGGTCCCGACTGCGGCGTCGGCGTGACGGCGGACCAGGCCTCCCCCGCGGGCATGGCGCTCGGCCCCCTGGGGGGCGCCGCGGCGGGTCAGGGGCCGTGCATGTACTACAACCCGTTCAGCAACGCCATCCAGCGCGCCGATCAACCGGGCGCGCCGTTCGCGAGCACCGCCAACCCGGACTACGTGCCCGTTCTGGCGAACCCCGAGGCGCTGCGGCAGTGGCTCAACGAAGAGGTGGATCTGGTCAGTACCACGGACCTGTTCGTCGCCGACGCCACGCTGAGCGGCAACCTGGTGGAGAACGTGGCGGACTTCGCGGTCGGCTACCAGTACCGGACGATGCACGCCGAAGGCGATCCGAACGACCCCGGCGACGTCACCCGCAACCCCTGTCCGGTGGCGGGCGACATGACCTGCTCGGCGGGCGACCGGTTCGGGCCGTACCTCTTCACCAACGTCCACCGGCCCTACGCCGCGGACCAGCAGGTGCAGCGGCTGTTCGGCGAACTGGCCCTGGCCGTCGGCCCCCGCGTCGACACCCAGATTGCCGCCAACTACGAGTTCTACAACGTGGCCGGCCGCCGCGTGAGCAGCTTCGACCCGAAGCTCGGCTGGCGCCTCCAGGTGGCCGAGAGCCTGCGCTATTCGCTGGCGCTCCGCGGCTCGGTGCAGACCACCTTCCGCACGCCGTCGCTGGACGACCTCAACACCAGTCCGCTGACCACGCTGGAGTGGATCTCCGAGACCGGCGCCTACCAGGCGGTCGACCGCTACGGACGCCCCGACCTGCTGCCGGAGCGGGCTTTCACCTACAACGCCGGCGCCGTGCTCTTCCTCGAGGGAGGCGTCGAGGCGACCGTCGACTACTGGAGCTACGACTTCGAGAACGTGATCGGCTCGATGCCCTACGACGCGGTCACCAGCCTCTACGCCAGCGACGATCCGGCCACCCGCGCCGCCGTGTCGCCCTTCATCATCTGTCCCGCCGGCCGCGCCTCGGACCTGGACCCGGCCGACCGCTGCGCCGCCGCGAACCTGGAGCGGATCCAGATCGACCTGGTGAACTGGCCGGGGCTCAAGACCTCGGGCATCGACACCCACCTTGCGGCCCGGACCGACGCCGGGCCGGGTCAGTTCTCGGCAAGCTGGGACTCCACCTACACGGTCGGCTACGACACCAGGGAACTGCTGCTGGAGGGCACGGACCTGACCCTCTACGCGGAACGGCAGGCCGCCGGCTACCTGAACTTCGCCCATCCCATCGCGGTGCCGCTGCCGCGCTGGAAGAGCCGCTGGTCGGCCTCCTACGGGTGGAACGTCTACACGCTGGCCAGCTACCTCAGCTACATCTCCGCCTACGAGGATCGGGGGGACGACACCACCGCGCCCCGCATCGACCCGTTCCTCACCTGGGACGTCAGCTTCCTGTGGCGCTTCCCCGGCAGCGGGATGAACCTGACCCTCTATGCGATGAACCTGACCGGTCGGGTTCCCCCGTGGGCGAACGTCGAGCAGTCCTACGACGGCTTCACGCACGACCCCAAGGGACGCCGGGTCAAGATGGCGCTGAGCTGGCGTTTCGGCGGTTGAACGGAACGGTCTCGCTGGTGAGCACGGTCGCGGATTCGTGCGCGTGGTCCGAGCGCGGCGCCGCGTCATCCCGACGCGTATCCGGAAGGAAGATCTCTTCGGATGATGGCGGCGCAGGCATTCTGTCCGGGCATGGTGGGGACCGCATACAGCGGTCAACCGGGCCGGCGGAGGCGCACGACCTCTTCCCGTAGCTGCTGCCGGCTGGCGGTGGCGATGCGTGTGCGAAACAGGTCGATGCCGGCCAGCTCGCAGCCGAGGCCCTGGGCGAGCTCGCCCAGGATCCGACCGGTCCGGACCTCGGGGTCTGGCAAGCCGCCCGGCCGACGCCCCGGGGCGCAGTACGGCCGCCAAGGCTCCCAGTGCACCCGGTCCGCCACCGAATCGCAAGCGTGGAGACCAACCATGCGGCCCCGACGTCAGTCAACCCCTCGGGCGCCGCCTCAACGGGCGGCGTGGTAGGGTTTGCCATATGAAGACGACCCTGAACATCGATGATTCCGTCATGCAGCGGCTGAAAGAAGAGGCCGCCCGGCGAGGAACCACGATGTCCGCGCTGGTTGAGGCGGGGCTGCGCCGCGTGCTCGCACCCGAAGTCGCCGCGACCAGGCCGGACGAGCTGCCGCCGTTGCCGACGTGGAACAGCGGGGGACATCTGGTGAACATCGACGACCGCGAGTCCCTGTACCGGGCGATGGAAGAGGACGAATGAGTGCTGGTCTTCGATACGAACGTGCTCATTCACGCTGCCGACGAGCACTCGGACCTCGGTGATCGCTGCCGCGGGCGTCTCGACGACGCGCGGCGAGACGCTGCCCCGGCGTTCCTCACCTGGAGTGTCTGCTACGAATTCCTGCGGGTCAGCACGCATCCCCGCGTGTTCCGGTCGCCGTGGAGGTCATCGGCGGCCTGGAGCTTCCTCGAAAAGCTCCTTGCCGCACCCGGACTCGACGTACTGGTGGCGACATCGCGTCACACGGCGGTGCTGAAGCAGACCCTGTCGGAGCTGCCCGACCTTCGCGGCAACGTGATGCACGACCTGCACATCGCGGTCCTGATGCGTGAGCACGGTGTCAGCCGCCTGTGCACCCGCGACGCCGGCTTCCGTCGGTTCCCGTTCCTGACCGTCCTGGACCCGCTCGGCGACTGGTGATGCCCGAGGGGCACGACGCGCCACCGCCCGTACGCAGGAAGCTGATCGAGGTGGCGTTGCCGCTCGACGCCATCAACGCGGCGGCGGCGCGGGAGAAGTCGATCCGCCACGGGCATCCGTCGACCCTGCATCTGTGGTGGGCGCGGCGACCGCTGGCGGCGGCCCGGGCGGTGATCTTCGCGCAACTCGTCGACGACCCGTCGGCCTATGTCGACGTGCTGCTGTCGGACCCGGCGCTGCGCCGGCGGGCGCAGCGCGAGCTGTCGCGGCGGCGCGGACGGCGGGAGTCCGCCGGGGCCGACGGACGACCCACCGCGGGGGAGTCGGCGGGCGCGGCGGCGCGGGACGACGGCGCGGCTTCGCCCGCGGGGTCCGGCCGCGCCGCCGACCGGCGGGCGCTCGGCGAGGCGGCGGCCGACCTGGAGCGCGAGCGGCTGTTCCGACTGATCGAAGAGCTCGTCCGCTGGGAGAACACGACCAACGACGAGGTGCTCGATCGGGCGCGGGCGGAGATCTGGCAGAGCTGGCGGCGGGCGTGCGCCCACCATGCCGACCATCCGCGGGCGGCGGCCCTGTTCGACCGCGGCCGGCTGCCGGCGTTCCACGACCCGTTCGCGGGCGGGGGCTCGCTGCCGCTCGAAGCGCAGCGATTGGGGCTGGAGGCGCACGCCTCGGACCTGAACCCGGTGGCGGTGCTCATCAACAAGGCGATGATCGAAGTGCCGCCGCGCTTCGCGGGCCGGCGGCCGGTGAACCCAACGGCGCGGACGGACCGGACGCTGGTGGCGAAAACGTGGCGCGGGGTGCAGGGGCTGGCCGAAGACGTGCACCGCTACGGGCGGTGGATGCGCGACGAGGTGGCGCGGCGCATCGGGCACCTCTATCCACCGGTGGAAATCACCCCGGCGCTGGCGGCCGAGCGGCCGGACCTCGCCCCGTATGCGGGGCGCAAGCTGACGGTCATCGCGTGGCTGTGGGCGCGCACGGTGCGGAGCGCGAACCCGGCGTTCGCGGACGTGGACGTGCCGCTGGCGTCGACGTTCATGCTGTCGACGAAGCGGGGGAAGGAAGCGTACGTCGAGCCGGTGGTCGAGGGGCGCGGCTACCGGTTCGCGGTGCGGGTGGGGACGCCCGCGGATGCGGAGGCGGCCAAGCGGGGAACGAAGCTGGCGCGAGGCGCGAACTTCCGGTGCGTCATGTCGGGGACGCCGATCGCGGGCGACTACATCAAGGCGGAAGGCCGGGCGGGTCGGCTGGGCGCGCGGCTGCTGGCGATCGTGGCGGCAGGCGATCGCGGGCGCGTGTATCTGACGCCGAACCCGGAGCACGAAGCCATCGCGCGAAGGGCCGCCCCGGCGTGGCGCCCAGAGGGGGACGTTCCGGCGCGGCTCACGGGTGGGACGTGCGTGCCGTATGGCCTGTCGACGTGGGGCGACCTCTTCACCCCTCGCCAACTCGTCGCGCTGACGACCTTCTCGGATCTGGTGGCAGAGGCGCGCGAGCGGATCCAGCGCGACTGTCGGGAAGCGTGGCGCACCGGCGGGTACGGGGGCGGGGAACCGAGCAACGCAGACGGGCCGGTGACGCTTCCCGATGATAGAGCGGACACGATACCGGTCAGGATGCCCGACCGTGAAACGGTCCGGCGGGGCTCGGCCGACGGTGCCACTGCGCGGGACGCGAACCGCGTGTTGGGGGAAGCGGCCACCGCCTCAGCCGAAGACGATCAGACCCGGCGGGACGGCGGCGCGGACGCGGCGGGGCTACTCGGTGACGATCGCCCGCTGCGTGAAGGCGGAACCGGCGCGGCGGCGTATGCCGAGGCGGTATCCCTGTATTTGGCGTTCGCCGTCGACAAGGTTGCGGACCGAAACTCCTCCATCTGTGCATGGGCGAGCCTACGCGAGCATGCACGCAATACCTTTGGGCGCCAAGCACTTCCGATGGTCTGGGATTTCGCGGAGAGCAATCCGCTGTCCGATTCAAGTGGGAACTTCGAGGGTGGGATCGCTACGATCGCGTCCGGGCTCGGCGGCGTCGACCCCAGCGACGCAGGGAACGCCCGGCAGTTGGACGCTCGAGTCCAGCGCTCCGTTGACGGAGTCATCTCCACGGATCCTCCCTACTACGACAACATCGGCTATGCCGACCTGTCTGACTTCTTCTATGTCTGGCTTCGGCGCTCCCTGAAGCCAGTGGTTCCGGAGTTGTTCACCACGCTGGCTGTGCCGAAAGCTGAGGAACTGGTGGCCACGCCGTACCGCCACGGCGGCAGGGAGAGGGCCGAGATCTTCTTCCTCGACGGCATGACGCAGGCGATGCGTCACCTTGCCAAGCAGGCGCACCCCGCTTTCCCAACCACCATCTACTACGCCTTCAAGCAGTCGGAAAGGAGGGATGAGACGGGCATTGCCAGCACTGGGTGGGAGACGTTTCTCGACGCCGTGGTCCGCTCGGGCTTCGCCGTTACGGGCACGTGGCCGATGCGCACGGAGTTGAGTCGACGAATGGTCGGACAAGCCACCAACGCCCTCGCCTCTTCCATCGTCCTCGTCTGTCGCCGCCGCCCCGCCGATGCGCCGACAGCCACGCGGCGCGAGCTCGTCACCGCCCTCCGCGCCGAGCTGCCCCCGGCCCTGCGGCTGCTCCAGTCCGGGAACATCGCGCCGGTCGACCTCGCGCAGGCCGCCATCGGGCCGGGCATGGCCGTCTACACGCGCTACGCGCGGGTGCTCGACGCGGCCGGGCGGCCGGTGACGGTGCGCGAGGCGCTGGCTCTGATCAACGAGTTGCTCGACGAGGTGCTCGCCGAGCAGGGCGAGAGCGACTTCGACGCCGACAGCCGGTGGGCGCTGGCGTGGTTCGAGCAGCACGGCTTCGACGAGGGCGGCTACGGCGACGCCGAGACGCTGGCGAAGGCGAAGAACACGAGCGTCGCGGGCCTCGCCGACGCCGGCGTCCTCGCCTCGCGGGGCGGCCGGGTGCGCCTGCTCGCGCCGAAGGAGCTGGCCGGCGACTGGGACCCCGCGGCCGACGCGCGCCTCACCGCGTGGGAGACCGTCCATCAACTGATTCGCGTCCTCGAAGCGGACGGCGAGACCGCCGCGGCCCGACTCGTCGGCGCCATTCCCGGCGAGTCGGAAGTCGCCCGCGAGCTCTGCTACCGCCTGTACACCGTGAGCGAGCGCCGCAAGCGGGCGGCCGAGGCGCTGTCCTACAACGCGCTGGTGCAGAGCTGGCCCGAGATCGCCCGCCTCGCCCGGGCGGAGACGACCGAACAGGGCGCGCTGTTCGACGAGACGGACGAATAGACCGACGCCGGCATTCCGGCGCACCGCGCAATCGACGATGCAGAGGTCGTGCACGCGGTCAGAGGAGAATCGATGCAGATCGAGCACATCGAGATCCGGAACTACCGGGTCTTCCGCCACGCCCGGTTCGAGAAGTTGCCGCGGATGATGCTGGTCGTGGGCGCCAACGGCTCGGGAAAGTCCACGCTCTTCGATGCGCTGACGTTCCTGAAGGAAGCCCTGGTGCAGAATGTGGCCTCCGCGGTCACGCGACGCGGGGGGTTCCGTGAGCTCGTCAGTCGCGGCGCGGACGGGCCGCTGGGGGTCACCGTCAAGTTCCGTGACGGCGACGGCCCACTCGTCACGTATCGGCTGGAGGTCGTCGAGGCGCACGGCCGCGCGGTCGTGGATCGTGAAATCCTGCGCTACCGGCGGGGGACCGGCTCCGGGCGGCCCTGGAACTTCGTCCATTTCTCGCGCGGCGCCGGCAAGGCGATAACCAACGAGGCCGCCTACGGACAGGCGGGCGCCCGGATCGAAAGGAAGGAATACAAACTGGACGATCCGAGCATCCTGGCCATCAAGGGTCTCGGGCAGTTCCGCGAGTTCCGGGTCGTGTCGGCATTCCGGACCATGATCGAGAACTGGCACATCTCCGACTTCCACATCGCCGATGCCCGGCCCAGTGCTGAAGCGGGGTACGCTGAACACCTGTCCACGCGCGGCGACAATGTGGCTCAGGTCGCGCAGTACCTCTACCTCAACCACCGCGAACACTTCGAGCGCGTGCTTTCGTCGATGCGACAGCGCATCCCCGGCGTGAGCAGCGTCGAGGCCAAACCCACCGAGGACGGTCGGCTGGTGCTGCGCTTCCAGGACGGCAGCTTCCGGGATCCGTTCGTCGCCCGTTACGTCTCCGATGGCACCATCAAGATGTTCGCTTATCTGGTCCTTCTGCATGATCCCAAGCCACATCCCCTGCTCGCCATCGAGGAGCCGGAGAACCAGCTCTATCCCGAACTGCTGCAGGAGCTGGCCGAAGAGTTCCGCGACTACGCTCGCCGGGGGGGACAGGCGTTCGTGGCCACGCATTCGCCCGATTTTCTGAACGGCGCGCAACTCGACGAGATCTTCTACCTGTTCAAGGAGGACGGCTTCACGAACGTGCGACGGGTCTCGGGCAGCGCGACGTTGCGGAAGCTCGCGGAGGAAGGTGACCTGCCGGGCGCCATGTGGAAGCGCGGGTTGTTCGAGAGCGTGGGCCTGTCATGAGTCGTGTCGTCTTCCTGATCGAGGAGTTGTCCATGAAGCGGCTGCTCGACGAGCTGCTTCCCAGGGTGATGCCGACGATGGCATTTTGTTGTGTCGTCCACGAAGGCAGAGAGGACTTGGAGAAGAGCATACCGAGGACAGTACGGGCCTGGCGAGAACCGGGGGTGCGCTTCGTCGTCATGCGAGACCAGGACGGGAGCGACTGCCACGAGGTCAAGGCTCGACTCGGTTGCCTGGTTCGGCAAGGGGGACGCCCCGATGTCCTCGTGCGCGTCGTGTGTCGCGAGCTCGAAGCCTGGTATCTCGGCGAACCCGAAGCCCTCGCCACCGCCTACGGAGATGCTCGACTGCGCCAACTGGCCAACCGGGCACGGTTCCGAAATCCGGATACCGTGGTGCGTCCGAGCCAAGTCTTGGCGGAGCTTGTCCCCGGCTTTCGGAAAGTGGCCGGCGCGCGTCTGCTCGGCAGGCATCTCACGCGAAGCGGCAATCGTTCTCGTAGCTTCCGGGCGCTGATGGATGGACTCGATCGCATCGCGGCAGAGTTGGAGGCTGATCCCGGACAGGTAGGCAGGTAACGGCAGGCCGGCGTCGAAGCGTGGCAGGCGGCGCGGGGTGACCCGCGCCCGGCGCCCCGGCGCCCGCTACTCGCGCTCGAAACCCTGGCTGGTGAACTTCAGCGTGCGGCTGTTCTCGGTCACCGTGCGCACGACGTGGTCGGGGGCGCCGTCGGGGATGACGGCCTCGATCTCCAGGGTGGCGGTCACCCGCGCCCCGGCGAGACCCGCGAGGTGCGACAGCACTTCCTCGGCGACGCGGCTCGCGTCGAGGCCGGCGCGGGTGGCGTCCAGCGAGACGCTGCCATGGAAGCGCGTGAGCTTCGGCGCGGGCGAGACCTCGTCGTCGCCGCCGGTGCTCGTGTCGCCGCCGCCCTGGCCGTGGTCGCCGTCGACCGGCTCCTCGCCGGCCTCCTTACCGCCCCGGGACGCGTGCTCCGCCTCGTCCGCATCCATCTGCCGGCGGGCGACCTCGGACCGGACGAGCAGGGCCGGCGAGGCGGCGTCGGTCACCGAGAGCACCTGCCCCCCGCGCAGGCCGCGGTAGCGCCCGGCCGCCTCGTCGAAGCTGTCGGCCCAGGCGAAACCCTCGCGTTCCCAGGTCAGCAGGCCGACGCCGTCGGCGACGGCGCCCAGCAGCGCCGACGGGTCGGTCAGGCGGGCCAGGTACACGTAGCGGGGGAAGTCGTCGACGAGCTGGCGAACCGCGACATGGTCGCCCCGCCACAGGGGCACGCGGTCGAGTTCCATGCGCAGGCGCGTACCCGCGAGGGTCGCGGCGAGCAGGTCGTCGTTCTTCAGCCGCCGCGCCGCCCGCTCGGCGAGGCCGCCCTGACCGGTTAGACGCACCGCCTCCCAGGTGACGGGGTCGGCCGGCGCCGTCTGCACCGGCGTCAGCAGCCACTGGTACGTCTCGGGCAGCCGCGCCGCGACCGCCTCGGCGGCCGCGGCCTGCCGGGCCTCGGCCTGCTTCATCTGGTGGAGCGACAGGTCGAGGGTCTCGCGCTCGGCGAGAATCGACGCCCACGCGAGGTGGCGGCGCACCGCCTCGTCGAGGTCCCGCAGCCGGGTCTGGTCCGGCGCGAGGAAGACGAGCGCGTTGCGGTAGAGCCTCGGCGCCGCGCCCCGCTGCTCCAGCAGAGCGGCGGCGGCGGCCTCGGCCGGGGAACCGGCCTCGCGGCGGTGCGGGTGATCGGGGCCGAGCACGACGAGACGGGTCTCGCGCTCGTCGGGCACGTCGTGGTTCGATGGCGGCGCGACGTGGACCCGGCTGAAGCCGCCGGGGTCGCGCAGGACCGCCCGCAGCCGTGCGACCAGCGCCTCGGCGACCCGGTCGGGCTCGCGGCGCAACTGCTCGGCGCGGTCTTCGGCGAGCCTGGTGACGGTGGGCCGGGTGTCGTACCAGTAGCGCGCGCCGTCCTGGTAGAGGTACGTCGCGACGGCGGCGAGCCGGCGCAGGGCGTCGCCGAAGACGGCGGGGGGCTCGCCGGGCAGGACGCAGCCGAGCTGGATGCGCCGGTCCTCGATGCCGCGGTGCGGCGCCCCCGCCGCCGGCGCCGACCCCAGATAGACGGTGCGCGCGACCCGTCGACACGCCGAGTGCTTGCCGAGGTTCGCCACCTCGCCGTCGAGGCGCGGCGGCAGAGCGTGGGGGCCGTCGACATCCTTGTCGATGACCGGCGCCCACGTCTCCGGCAGATAGCGGGTCAGCTCGTCGCGGACGCGGGGATCCTCGATCGACAGGTGGGCGGGGAGGATGAGCGGGTTGCGGTCGCCCGTCTCCCACAGGCTGTGGATGACCGCGGCCATCAGGCGCAGCACCCCGCGCGTGCGCTGGAACGTCACCAGCGTCGACCAGTCGGTATAGAGGCGGTCGAACACCTCGGGATGGATGGGATAGGCGGCCGCGATGCGCTGCTCGTAGTCGGCGTCGCGGCACTCCGGCGGAAAGTCGTCGCGCTGGCGGCGGTAGAGGTCGGCGAACGCGCGCGCGACGACATCGCGGTCCTTGAACTGCGACGCGGCCGCGAACGGCTCGAACAGCCGCCGCCGGACGATCTCGAACCCCTCTTCGGCGCTCGCGGGCCGCCACGACGACTCGACGCGTCCGACGACGTTGCGCAGCCGGTCGAGCGCCTCGCGGCCCCGCCGCCCCCCCACCTCGACATCGTCGGCCTGCGCGTGGGGCGAACCCGACGTGTCCGACGCGGGCAGACTGACCACCAGAAGACAGTGGCCGGCCGCCTTCACCGATTCCGTCAGGGCCTGGGCGAACGTGAACTGCGTGTCGAAACTGCCCGCCGGCAGGTCGCTCTCGTCGTGGAGCTGCCGCGCATAGGCGACCCACTCGTCGATGAGAATCAGGCACGGTCCGTGCTCGACGAGCAACTGCCGCAACGGGTCGCCGGGACACGTCGCCCGTTCGTCGTCGGCGGCGAGGCGGGCGTAGGCGTCCGCGCCGCCCAACTGCCACGCCAACTCGCCCCACAGCGTCCGGACCACGACGCCGTCGTCCTTCGTCACGGGGTTGCCGGGCGAGATGCGGTTGCCCACCAGCACCACACGCTTCACCGCCGGCGGCGCCGACAGCCCCTCGTCGCGCAGCAGCGCATCGACGCCGGCCAGGGCCGTCGGGGCGACGCCCGAGCACAGGTGATGGAGGGCGAGCATCGAGTGCGTCTTGCCGCCCCCGAAGTTGGTCTGAAGCTGCACCACGGGGTCGCCGCCGGTCCCCGCGAGCCGGCGCACCGCGCCCGCCAGCATCCCCTTCAGGCTCTCGGTCAGGTACGTGCGCCGGAAGAACTCGGCGGGGTCGCGGTACTCGTCGCCGCCCTCGCCGACGTGCGCCTGCCACAGGTCGGCCGCGAACTCCGCCTGCTGGTATCGGCCGCTCGCCACGTCGTGGTGCGGGGTCACCACCTCGCGCCACGGCTTGAGGGCCGCGGCGGCGTCGCCGATGGCGAGACCGGCCTGCCGGCGCCTCTCCCCCCGCGCCTGCTCGTCGAAGCGGACGCGCAGCAGCTCCATCTTGAGCTTCTCGACCTCGGCCGCCTGCGGCGCCGACACCGCGGTCAGCAGCCGGCCCGCGGTGTCGAGGGCGCGGTAGGCGTCGTCGCTCGAGAACGGCCTCTGGTGCGCCCAGGCGTTCCGATGACCGCGCAATTCGCTGACGAAGCTGCGCTCGGCCGGACCGAGCACCTGGCGAAACGCGTCGTTCCACGTCTCCCACATCAGCTTGAGAATCGCCGCCGCGTCCCAGTCGGTGACGGGTCGGTCGCCGAGCATCGGATCGTCGACGAACCGCCGCAGCGTGGCCGCATCCACCCGCTGCACCTTGATCGCGGCCTGCACCTCACGCTCGGCGAACGGGCCGAGCCCGGCCTTCAGCAGTTCGAGCGCCTTGCCGACGCGTTCGTGGTTGGTGGTGGCCATGTCGTCATCAGTCCATGAAGGGTTGCCCGCGCGATCCGATCCGCGCCAGTCCGTGAGGGCCGCCGCACCGCGACGGTCCGACCCGCCGGGATCCGGGACCGTTCCGGCCGGGCTCCCGGCGTCAGATTGCCCGCCAGGCTTCGATCTGCTCTTCGAGCTGGACGGTGAAGCGCGCCATGTCGCCCCGGCCGGCGGCGGCCTCGACGCGGGCGACGATTCTGGCGACCTCCTCGGCGGTGCGGTTCAGTTCCTCGGCAACGCCGCCAGCGCCGTCTTCATCACGTGCGGCGGCTTGACGCCTCCCGCCAGCAGTCGGTCGATCTCGAGCCGCCGCGCTTCGAGCTCGGCGCCAGTCAGCCCCAGCGGTTCGGCGCAGTCGGAGACGCGCCGCCGCAACATCTCCCGGATCCACTGCTCGGGCGACGATTCTCCCGGCAGGAACAGCAGCCTGACCGTGTGCGGGTGGCTCTCGGCGGCCTGCCTGATGCGGGCCTCCAGGCGCCGGGAGTCTCCATCGAGCACCAGCAGAAAGTCGCTCAGCTTGTCGACCGCGGCCAGCGTGCGCACGTGGCCCGGGAAATCGTCTCGACCGGTGTTCCGGCCGACCAGAACATCGTCGTGGCGCAGCCCCATCCGGGGGTTCAGTACGTCGAGCACACTTGCGTCAGGGTCAGACGAATCACAGACACCAACTATAGTGGCACGGAGTTCTGCGCCCGCCGCATCCACCTCAGCACGAAGCTGCGCTCGAAGGAGAACCACAAGGTGCTCGACGCCATCCTCGGCCGTGACCGCGACACCGAAGCCGTCCGGGCCGTCTTCCGCACACGCAGCGAGCCATTCCCCACCCCGGCCGACGGCGAGATCGCCGTCCGCATGATCATCGGCAACGACAGCATCCTGAGCTGGCACGGTCGCGTCTGAATCCACCACCTCTGCCCAGTCGCGCCGGCTCGAGCGATACGGTCGCCGCCGTACCCGCCGTCCCGCCCGTCCCGCATCACCGGTGTAGAATCACGTCAAGGGAGACATGCACGACATGGCCGACAACGCCGCGCCCGCCGCGGAGCACGCAGCCAGCCCCGGAAAGCCGAGACTCTCGGCCGACACCAGGTGGGTCATCACCACCGGCGTCGCCCTCGGACTCCTGCTGGTAGCCCTCACCAGTAGCGCGCTCCTGCTCATCAACGGCCGGATCGAGGACACCAACAACAACGTGCGCGACATTCGCACCGACATGCAGGAGCTTCGCACCGAGCTCCGCACCGAGATGCACGCGATGCGTGCAGACTTGCAGACCGAGATCCGCGAACGCCACGCAGACTTGCAGACCGAGATCCGCGAACGCCACGCCGAAACGCAAACTGACATTCGCGAGATGCGCACCGAGATGCGTGAGATGCGCAGCCTGCTGCTCCAGCTCCTCGAACGCACCGCGCCGGCCACACCGGCCGACTGAACACCCGCGGAGCGCCCCGGCGCAGCCCGCCACCCGCCTCGCAAATCACGCCCCGTCAGCCCCCCGCGCCCGCCCGTTCCACGGGTGCGATCTTGTACAGTGCGCCATTCTGTCCTTCGAGTCGCATGTGGAGCCGATGCTTGACGAAGAAATCCGCCACTACATCGATCCATGCCGGAGGAAGGCCGCCGGCGGTCGTGAGTGGCGCGATGAAGGAATGGAACTTCATTCCCGCAATGGTGTTCGGCGCGTCGTTGGGCGGCCTGGCGACCTTGTCGTTTCGCAATCCGCAAGGCATGCCGGTGAACCTGATTCCCAGTCTGGTCACGGCAACGACGACCATTGGCGCAGGCTGGTGGATCCACACCGCGGTGCGGCGGAGAGGGGAGCTCGACCGCATCCCCATCGAGTATCTGTCCGATCTCTGCCGACGCATCGGTGATTCCATTTCCGCGTGCGTCGGTGTGACGGGTGATGAGCGGACTGCAGCCGTTCGGAGGCTCGGGATGGAAATCGCCGGGCTCCGCGAAATTGCGCGACGTGCGGCGCGGGCGGAACTGGGAAAGAGGCATACTGGTGGCGTCCTGGTGGTTCCGGCGGTCAGGCCGGAGGCCCGCGGGCAGAGGAGGCAGGCATGGTGAAGGGGCGCGCAGCGAATGGTGTGATTGCGGCGGCGGCGACGGGCCTGATCCCGGCTTTGGCCGGGCTGGCGGCGGCTGGCCCGGCCAGTCAGACGGCGGCCGGCGAGTCGGCCGGCATCCGCTGCCAGGTCGAACAGGCGGCGATGCGGGACGGCGTCGAGCTGGCTACCGAGGTGTACCTGCCCGACGGTGACGGGCCGTTCCCCGTCATTCTCCAGCGGACCCCGTACAATCGCCGTTCCCCTGCTCCCGGCAGCGACTGCGATGCGGCGGTGGGGCGCTACTTCGCCGAGCGCGGCTACGCCACGCTCAACCAGGACACGCGGGGCCGCTACCGCTCGGAGGGCGAGTTCGACGCCATGCGGCAGGAGGCCCACGACGGCTACGATGCGGTCGAGTGGGCGGCCGCCCAACCGTGGTCCAATGGCAAGGTGGGCATGGTCGGCGGCTCCTACGTGGGTCTGACCCAGTGGCAGGCGGCCGGCGAGCAACCACCGCATCTGGTGGCCATCGCGCCACACTACAGCTCGTCGGACTACCTGCAGGGCTGGACGTACCAGAGCGGCGCGTTCGACCTGTGGTTCGCGCAGAGCTGGACCTCGCAGACCCTGGCTCCGGACACGCTGCAGCGGCGCCTGGAGGCGGCCGGCCTGCCGGCGGCAGCGGTGCAGCAGGAGGTCGCGGCGTTCGTCGCGGCAGGCCGCGAGAAGCTGCTCGACGACTGGCTGTGGCAACTGCCGCTCAAGGACTTCGCGGCATTCCGGCGGGACGGCAACATCGCGGCGTACTACGACGAGTGGCTCGAGAGGCCGGGCTACGACGACTACTGGGCCCATCTGGACGTCGAGCTGAAGTACCCCCGCATCCGTGTGCCGGCGCTCGTCACCGGCGGCTGGTACGACATCTTCCAGGGGGGCACGGTCCGCAACTTCATCGGCATGCGCGACGAGGGTGGGTCGGAAGCCGCGCGAAACGGCACGCAACTGGTCATGCGCGCGCTCTGCCACGCCTGTCCGCCCGACACCACGGCCGGCGAGATCGATTTCGGTCCCGACAACACGTTCGACCTCAACGCCGCCTGGGTGCGCTGGTTCGACTACTGGCTGAAGGGGATCGACAACGGCGTTCCGAACGACCCGGCGGTCAGATTGTTCGTGATGGTGCCGCCCGACGAGGGAACGGCGGGCGGCGGCTTCTGGATTACGGCCGATCAGTTTCCGTTGCCCGACGCCGTCGAGACGCGCTTCTACTTGCGGAGCGGCGGCAACGCCAACACGGCGGCCGGTGACGGCCTGCTCACCACCGACGGGCCCGGCGGCGATGCCGACGAGTACGTCTACGATCCCGCCGACCCGGTTCCGACGGTCGGCGGCAACATGTGCTGCGCGAACGACCTGCTGCCGTCCGGGGCGTTCGATCAGCGCGCGGTGGAGCGACGCAGCGACGTGCTGGTCTACACGACCGAGCCGCTCGGCGACGATCTGGCGGTGATCGGTCCGGTGCAGGTGGAGCTGTGGGCCACGTCGTCAGCCCCGGATACCGACTTCACCGCCAAGCTGGTGGACGTGCATCCGGACGGCTACGCTCACAACGTGTCCGAGGGGATCATCCGGGCGCGGTACCGCAATTCCGACTACCGGGAGTCCTGGCTCACGCCGGGCGCGGCGCACGACTACACGATCGATCTGGGCTACACGGCCACGGTATTCCGCCGCGGGCACCGCATCCGGCTCGAGGTCAGCTCGTCCAACTTCCCGCACTTCGATCGCAACCCGAACACCAGGACTGCCTTCGGGGAGAGCGCCGACGTGCAGCCGGCGACCCAGCGGGTGCTGCACGACGACCTGCATCCGTCGCGGCTCGTGCTTCAGGTCGCCCCTGACGTGCGGATTCCGTAGCCGGGCGTGTCCGCGCCGCCGGGCGGCGCGGACACGCCCGGCGGACTGGTCGGGCGCCGGGTGCGCGCTACCGCGACCCCTCGGCGGCGGCCCGTTCCCGCGCGCGCGCGCCGGCGAGCATGTTGAACAGCCCGTACGACGGCCTGGCCGTGGGCGAGACGGTCGACGAGGTCCCGGAGCTGGTCGAGCGCGTGTACTCCCGTAGCGGCGCCGAAGGCTCGGCGCTGCGCCGCCTGCGCAACCATCTCGTCTTCGTCCCCGCCAACGGGCGCGTGAGCGACGGGCGGAGACCCGGACTACGGCCAAGTGCCCCTTGTTCAGGTCCACGCCTACAGCACCGCGGCTGCCGCTCGTCGAGATCTCCGGAAGCTCATGATCCACGCCAACCGTTCCGGCGCGGGCTCCCGGCGTCAGATTGCCCGCCAGGCTTCGATCTGCTCTTCGAGCTGGACGGTGAAGTGCGCCATGTCGCCCCGGCCGGCGGCGGCCTCGACGCGGGCGACGATTCTGGCGACCTCCTCGGCGGTGCGGTTCAGTTCCTCGGCGAACGCCGAAAGCGCCGTCTTCATCACGTGCGGCGGCTTGACGCCTCCCGCCAGCAGTCGCTCGATTTCGAGCCGCCGCGCTTCGAGCTCGGCGCCAGTCAGCCCCAGCGGTTCGGCGCAGTCGGAGACGCGCCGCCGCAACGTCTCCCAGATCCACTGCTCGGGCGACGATTCTCCCGGCAGGAACAGCAGCCTGACCGTGTGCGGGTGGCTCTCAGCGGCCTGCCTGATGCGGGCCTCCAGGCGCCGGGAGTCTCCATCGAGCACCAGCAGAAAGTCGCTCAGCTTGTCGACTGCGGCCAGCGTGCGCACGTGGCCCGGGAAATCGTCTCGACCGGTGTTCCGGCCGACCAGAACATCGTCGTGGCGCAGCCCCATCCGGGGGTTCAGTACGTCGAGCACACCCCGGATCGTGGCTTCGGCGACCGCATCTTCGCAGAGAACGGACAACCGATCGCGGGTCTGCCCGTAGAGCGCCTTCTGGAAGATGTCGCGAAAGGCCGGCATGACCCGCACTTCCGCGTCGGCGGGATCGCGGTCGAGGAAAATGCGAGCCTCGGGCGGAACACTGTCCAGCACGACGGGGCTGTGCGAGGCCACGATGACCTGCAACTTCCGGCGGAGGGCGATGCGCTGGAGCTCGAGCATCGTCTGCTGCTGGGTATAGGGATGCAGCCCGGCCTCGATCTCGTCGATCAGCACCAGCGCGCCCTCCAGGCCGGAGATGTCCTTCGACAGGCGGAGGACCGCCCTCTCGCCGGCGGACATGTGGAACTCCGAGTAGTGCGCCGCCTCGTCGCCATCGACGCTCGCGAACAGAAGCGTGCGACCGGCAGCGCTGATGAGCGACAGGTTCCGGTAACGGCGCGGCAGAATGCGATGGGCGAAAATCAGCAGGTCGGACGTGATGTCGTCGGCGCGAAACGGCTTGCGCGCGAGTTGCAGCAGACCGCGCACCTCGGACGGATTCGTCAGATTCGCGAGCGTGCGCAGGTAGAGCTTCCGCTCCGGTTGACGGCCGCCCTTGCGTCCCAGGAAGCTGCGATTCCACGACTTTCCGCGCTTCCAGGTCATGAGGTAGCCTCCGCCCCGGTACCGGTACTCGAAGGCCAGCTCCGTATCATCGACGGTGTCCGAAAGGGGTCCCTGCTGCGGATCGATGAAATTGGGGAAGAGACTGCCGGGCGCGAGGTCCCGCGATCCTCTCGCGGGATCGCGATAGGCGCACGCGCAGGCGAACAGGACGGTCGACTTGCCGCAGCCGTTGGGGCCCGCGAGCACGCAAACGGGATACTGAAACGCTACGCGAAGGTCGCGGATGCCCCGCAGGCGCCTTATCTCGATCGCCTGCAAGACCTCCGATCGCTGGGCGCCATCGGCGCGCAGCGCGTTCCAGACTTCCTGAAGTTGCCGGTCGATCAGAGACATGGGACGAGACCCTCGGATTCGCGACGACCGACAGCAATCGTCACGATCATCGGGGCGGCTCCGCCCTCGCCAGTAGATCGCGCAGATCGTAGTTCACGCTCGTCACGCCGAAGTCCGGCTCGCGCCCGAACGGCCGGCGGACGTAGTGGAGCCGGTGCGTGTCGTCGTCGCGGAACTCGACGATCGCGAGGATGAAGTCGTCCGGCTTGTTCACCGAGTAGAGGATCTCGTTGCGGGTGACGGTGACGGTCCGGGCGTCGGCGCGACGGCCCTTGACCTCGATGAACCGAAGCCGACCGGTGGCGGGGACGCGGCTCTCGATGTCGTAGCCCAGCTTCTCGGTCTCGCGGTCGACGGGTTCGAAGCCGAGGCGGCGTTCGGCGGCCATGACGAGGGCGCGGGCGCGCGCCGCCGACGCCTGCGTATCCACGGCCGCGGGCGCGCGCCCGGCCATCCGGTCGATGAGGCCGCGGGGCGCGACGAGGAGACCGCCGAGGACGACCGGCGGCCGAGGCGTGACCTGCCGCTCGCGCTCGAGGTCCGCGAGCCGCGTCCGCAGGCGGTGCTGCAGCGCGTCGGCCCGCCGGCGCGCCTCGCCCGAGTTCAGCCGGGCCCCGGTCTTCCCGGCCGTCTCGTCGAGCCGGAGCTGCTCGGCCCGATGGTCCCAGTAGTTGATCTCCTTGGTCAGGCGATCCCTCACCGCCGCTTCCGTCTTCGCGATCAGCGCGAGGCGGGCGTCGCGGACCTCGGCGAGGTGCTCGGGCACGGCGTGGGCGACGGCGTGGGTCCGGACCCGCTCTTCGAGGTCGGGGCCAATCCACGCGCACTCGCCGCGGGCGAGGATGGCGTCGACCGCGGGCTCGTCGCCGGCAAGGGGTCGGTAGTCGAGATACGGCGCGTAGTGCAGGTGACGCGCGCCGCCGTCGGCGTCGAGCTCGACGTAGAGCACCCGCTTCGAGATGACCCGACGCTCGCCCGCGCGGTCGACGCGGCCGTCCTGCAGCGCATGCTCGATGGAGAAGAGCACGCGGGGAGCCGCGCCGGCGTCGCCCTCGTCGACGAGCACCGCGCCGCGCTTCAGCAGTTCGCGGTGCCGTTCGAGCGTCACGTCGATGACCGCGTCGAGCAGCGGATGGCCGGGGCGGACGAAGGCGGCGCGCGGCTGGCCCGGCGGCGCCACGAGGGACCTCTCGAAGGCGATCCGCTCGTAGCGCGGCAGCACCGGCTCGCTGCGACCCGCCGTGCGCTCGCGGCGGCGGACGGGGGCGGGAACGTGCGTGACCTGGTAGCGGCGCGCCTCGCGCCGCCGCAGGGTGCCGCCGAGCCGGCGGAACGCCTCGTGGAAGAACGACTCGATATAGTGCGGCTGGAGACGGCGGGCCTCCGCCCGCTCCATGTCCTCGCGAACCCGCTGCACGCGGGTGGCGTCCATGGCGTCCTGCACGAGCTGCCGTTCCTCGAGCAGATCGCGCAGGGCATCGCGGTCGAGCGTCTGGTCGACGACGGCGCCGAGCCGCGCCCGCACCTCGGGCTGCTCGCCGTAGCGGATGGCGTCGAGCAGCAGCTCGCGCAACGGCCTCCCCGCGAACGCCAGCTTGCCCAGCACGTCGAACACCTGGCCGCCGAGACTCCGCCGGGCCTGCTCCAGCTTGTCGAGCAGCCGCCGGTAGACGTCGCCCTCGCGCGTCCCGTCAGCGACGAGGTTCCACAGGTGGCAGACCTCGGTCTGCCCAATCCGGTGGATGCGCCCGAAGCGCTGCTCCAGGCGGTTCGGGTTCCACGGCAGGTCGTAGTTCACCATCAGGTGGGCGCGCTGCAGGTTGATGCCCTCGCCGGCCGCGTCGGTGGCCAGCAGCACCTGCACCGCCGGGTCGTGCTGGAATGCCTCCTGCACCGCGAGCCGCTCCTCGCGGCCGATGCCGCCGTGAATGACGACCACCGCCCCCGCGCGCCCGAGCAGGGTCGTGACGCGCTCGTGCAGGTAGCGCAGGGTGTCGCGGTGCTCGGTGAAGAGCACGAGCTTGTGCCGCGGAGACCCCGACGGGGGCGGAATCTCGCCGGACCCGTAGGGGGCGTCGGTCTCGCTCACCCTGCCCGCCAACCCCGACGCCGTGAAGAGCTGGCCGAAGAGCCCCGCGAGCTCGCGCCACTTCGTGTCGCGCCCCCCGCGCCGCACCGCCCGCGCCAGCCTTTCCAGTCGCTTCAGCGTCTCGATCTCGGCCTTGAGCTCGGCGATGGAGCGCGCCGCCGTCGCCTGATCGAGGACGCGGGCCTCGGCGTCCTCGACCTCCTGCTCGGGAGCGTCGTCGAGGTCGTCAACGTCATCCGGGTCGAGCTCCGGCGCCGTGACCACGACCGACGAGCCGCCGCGTTGCTGCCGCTCCAGTTCGCCCCGCCGCGCCTCGAGCCGCTCGCGGCGCCGCCGCAACGACTGCTGAATCGCCTCGGGCGACGACGCGAGCCGGCGCTGGAGCATCGTCAAGGCGAAACCCACCGTGCCCGCCCGTCTCGCGTTGGCCAGGGCGTCGGCCCGGTTGAACTCGCCGCGCACGTAGTCGGTGACGGCCGCGTAGAGTCGCCCCTCGTCGTCCGACAACCGATAGGGAACCGTGTGCGCGATGCGCTCGGGAAACAGCGGCCGCCCGTCGAACCTGAGCAGCCGCTCCTTGACCATGCGCCGCATGAGGTCCGAGACGTCAGCGGTGTGGACGCCGTCGCGGAAGCGGCCTTCGAAACGGTCGCCGTCGAGCAGGGCGAGGAAGAGCTGGAAGTCCTCTTCCTTGCCGTTGTGCGGCGTCGCCGTCATCAGCAGGAGGTGGCGGGTCGCCCCTGACAGGAGCTGGGCCAACCGATAGCGCTTCGTGTACCGGATCTCGCGGCCGAAGAACGTCGCCGACAGCTTGTGCGCCTCGTCGCAGATGACGAGGTCCCAGCCCGCGTCCCGCGCCCGCAGCTTCCGCTGCACGTCCTCGTCGCGCGACAGCTTGTCGAGCCGCGCGATGACGAGGGGGGTCTCGAGAAACCAGTTCCCGCTGTGCGCGGCCTCGAGCTTGTCGTTGGTCAGAATCTCGAAGGGAAGCTGGAACCGGCGGTACAGCTCGTCCTGCCACTGCTCGGCGAGACCGCCGGGGCAGACGACGAGACACCGCTCCAGGTCGCCGCGGGCGATCAGCTCCCTGATGAGGAGCCCGGCCATGATCGTCTTGCCCGCCCCGGGATCGTCGGCGAGCAGGAAGCGCAGCGGCTGCCGCGGCAGCATCGCCTCGTACACGGCGGTGATCTGATGCGGCAGCGGCTCGACGTCCGACGTGTGGACGGCGAGGACGGGGTCGAAGAGGTGGGCGAGTCGGATGCGCTGCGCCTCGGCGACGAGCCGGAACAGAGCGCCGTCGCCGTCGAACCCCCACGGGCGCCCCGCCGAGACGAGGGACAGCCGGGTCTCGGCGTCGCGGTACAGCAACTCGTTGGCGACCGCCCCGTCGGGCGTCTTGTAGGTCAGCTCGATCGCCTCCGAGCCGAACCACTGCACGCCGACCACCGTCACCACGCCGTCGGGATGCACGCCGCGGACGGCGCAGCGCGGTCGGAGGTCCTCGAGGCGCATGGTCCGAACCGCCGGGCTCACGACCTCGCAGCCGGTTTCAGCGCCACATGGGCCGGCAGCACCAACTCGCCGCGCTCGGCGACCGCCCCCGCGAGCGCGACGAAGTCGCGCCGGCAGTCGGCGACGGCGTTCGCGTGACCGCCGATCGCGCCGTCGGCCGGCTTGAGCGCGAACATGGGTTTGTGCGCCTCCTGCGCGAGCGGCATCAGACTGCGGAAGGGCCTGAGCGTGGCCAGACAATGCGGATCGTCGTCGATCGTCGCCCTGACGGGCTGTCCTCCCTCCTCCAGCACGGCCTTTGCATACTCGCGAGGAATGCGGTCCATCCACCGCGCGTACGCCTTGACCGGCCGATCGAGACGAACCGCGTGCTGCATGACCACATACCCGATGGGGCGCATGGCGCCCGCCGGCACCGGGAGGTCGTCGACCGGGTTGCGCTTGCGCCGCTCGGCCCATTCGCCACGCCAGCGCCGCAGCGTCGGGCCCAGGTTGCGCAGGCCCTGCAGGGAGTACAGATCCGGGGCGAGCGGGACGACCACGTCGTCGGCCGCGACGAGGGCGGCCCGGTTGAACGCGCCGAGATTCGGCCCGACATCCACGAGAACGAGCTCGGCGGCGGTCTGCTGCGCGGCCAGTCGCAGGACCCGCCAGAGGGCCGACAGCACTCGGAACGCGCGCGGCTTTCGATCCAGACAGTCCGGCCACTGGCTGGAGAGCTCGTCTTCGGCCACCGACAGGGCCAGGTCGCCGGCCACGAGCCCCAGCCCCGGGGTCGGTTCCTCGACATGCGGCGCGGTCACGTCTCCGCTCCCTTCGAGCAGCGGCTGAATCGCGCCGAACAGGGTTCGCCGGTCTCCCCACAGCGCTTCGAGGTCGTCGTCGCGCAGGAACATGCTGGTCAGGTTCGCCTGGGGATCGAGGTCCGCCGCCACGACGTTCAGACCGAGATCGGCATACATCCACGCAAGGTGATAGACCAGCGACGTCTTGCCGACGCCGCCCTTGTTGTTGAAGAAGGCGACGGTCTTCATGCCGCCGGCCTCAGGGTGACCGCGACCTGCGAGGACTGAAAGTCGAACTCCGCGCCGGGATTCCCGTTGTCCTTCAGAGCACTTTGCGCCAGGGGGACGCCGAGTCCGAAGCGTTGCCCGAAGCCGAGGTGATGCATCATCTCCGCCACGAAGGGGTTGCGATAGTCTGTCACGCCCTTGCCGAAGTTCTCCGGCGTGACTCTTCCATAGAGGCCCCCGGGACTCGTGATCTCGACGCGATCGGCGTACCAGTACACCCGAACCGGCGCATGCGTGCCGTCATAGTTCCGATGCATCACGGCGTTCCGTCCGAGTTGTTGCAGGGCGGCGACCGGGTAATCCGGCCGGCGCACTTCGCGCGGTTCTCCGGCCACCGTCGTGTGCACGCTCACCCCGAGGGCGATCAGGTCGTCGAGGTTCCGCAGCACATCGTCCAGTCTCCCCGTCAGCGTCCTCTGGTGTCGCACCGGGTCCGTGATCGACGATCCGTCGATGCGCAGGAACTGCACCCACGCGCCCGGAATCCACCGTTGCGGATCACGGCCGAACGCGAGCAGTGCGCCCCAGGTCGGCCGGTCGCCGGCGAGCAGCCTCAGGGATCGGATCTGCTCGACGAAGGGGCGCTGATTTCGTTCGAGGACATCGGGCGCGACGGCGTTCGGCAGATAGTGCCTGCGGATGAAGTCGAGGTCGAGATCGTCGACGCTGTCGGCCGCGCCCGGGCGCAGGTCGAACGGCAGGTCGCCGGCCCGACGACGTTCGGCGAGCCGCCGTTCCTCTTCAGGACTCGCCTCGCGCACCGTGGGACCCACCTTGACCCACACGCGGCCCTGGTAACGGACGGGCGTGTCGCGTGATGGCTGCACGATGACGACGGCAACGTCACAACCCTGGAGCCGTCGTTTTTCGACGACGATCGACGGCAGGGGAAGGATATTGCCGTCGTCCTTCATGCCCGCCAGCTCGCGGAGGAGCCGGTCATCGACCGACAGCCCGGCGCAACCACCGTCGTCTTCCACGCCGACGAAGATCACGCCCGGGGCTCCGCGACTTGGCAGATCGTTCGCAAAGGCGCACAGATTGCGACGGATTCCGCTACGATCGGCGCCAGAGCGCTTGCGCTCGACCCGATCCGACTCGGGCTCCCGCATCAGGACCTCCAACTCGTCCTGACTGTAGGACACCGTCACTTCGAGCGCCCCCACCCGGGCGCGGACCGTCGCCGCCCGGCCATTTCATGTCTACTCACTGCCGCGACGTCCGGAGCTTCTGCAGTTCCTCGACGAACCTCCTCTCGTCCGGCAACAGGTCCCTGGCCCTCGCGTAGGCCTCCTCGACCTCCCGCATCGGCGCCCGCAGGCGGCGCCGGGCGCGGGCCAGGTCACGCCACGCCCAGGCGTGGCGCTCCGGCGGCGCATCCAGTTGCAGGACGCGCTCCAGCAGGGCCGCCGCCTCGGAGAGGAACCGGCGGTTCGAGTCGCGCTGGCGCCGCCGGTGGGCTTCCGTCGCCAGCCGGAGCTTGGTCTGCGCGAAGTGGTGCAGCGCCCGCGCGTCGGCATACACGGCGTCTCCCGCGCGCTCGAAGTACCCGTGCGCAGTCCGGGAGTCCCGCAGAAGAAGGTCCGCTGCTCGTCGAAGTCGAACCGCGGCGGGGGCGACCCGTTGTCCTCCATCGCCTGGAACACCTTCGGCAGGCCGGAGAGCCGTCCCTCCGCGAGGCCCAGCTCCTTCAGGAACTCGCCGATGCGCCGGTTGCGCGCGGGCACGGACCGGACGGGCGCGTTCGGCAGCAGGTGCTGCGGCTCGATGCCCGCGACGGGGCCGGGATAGCTGGTCACCTCCACCCGCCCGGGGAAGAGATGGACCTTGGTGGGTTCCGGCTGATCGACGTCGTAGCCGCGGTGGTACACGGCGTTGACGAGCGTCTCCCGCAGGGCCCGCATCGGATAGCCGACCCAGCCGCGCACCCGGCTGCGGTCCCGCTGCTTCCGCAGATGGAACGTCGAGAGGTTCTCCAGGTAGTGCAGGCAGTCCCGGAGCTGATCCGCCAGCGCGCCGCCGAAGGAGCGCTCCTCCTGCACGTCGCCGGCGCGGTCCGCCGCAAACTGCACCACCTCGATCCGGGCGCCGCGAAACCAGCGCGCAGGGTCGTCGGAGAAGAAGAGCAGACCGACGTTGCGGGGCGCCTCGTGGTCGTTGACGCGCAGCGTGAGCCGCATGCGCCGGTACACTTCCTGTTCGTCCGGCTCGTCGCAGAGACCGCTGCGCACGTCGCGCAGATGCTCGCGGACCTTCGCCGCGCGCAGATCGTTCGGAGCACCTGCGGGCCCACCGTGTGGGGATCCCACGCCCCCTTGAACTCGACACGCTCCGATTCCACGCCGCGGCAGTGGAGCAGCGCGTCGAGGTTGATGGGGAGAATCGTGCTCATGGATGGAGTATCCGTCACCCGCGCACCCCGAGGCCGCGCGGCACGGGTCCCGCCTGAGCCTGGCAGCCCGTGGCCGTTCGTGGACGAGCAGGACGTCGAGCAGCTCGTGCGGGATGTCCTCGACGCGCGGCAGGCGGTGGTCACGCCGCCTGCCCGGTCATCGACCCGTGATCGCGTTACGGCGACGGTGGTCACGGCGCCCGCGCGTCACTCGTCGGCGCCGAGCGCCCGCAGCCGCGCCGCGATCCCGGGTTGCGTGGACCGCAGGCCGTTGCTGCCGATGACCGGCAGGCTGGTCTCGGCCAGGACGAGCGGCGTCTGGCCGCGGTCGTTCAGCGCGTCGAGGTCCGCGCCATGCGCCGCGAGCAGATCGACGACCGATGCGAAACCGGTCCGCACGGCGTCGTGCAGCGCCGTGTTGCCCCGGTCGTCGGCCTGGTTCACGTCGACGCCGAGATCCAGGATGGTGCGGGCGAGATCGAGGGTCAACCGCTCCTGGTCGATGCGGTCCAGGTGGTCGTCGGGCGCGTCCACGCGGTTGCGCCGATCCTCCTGGGAGATCTGCGGCACGCCCATGGCCGCCTTCAGCGCGGACCACCGGTTGGCGGGCGAGACGTGGGGATCGGCCCCCCGTTCGGCCAGCATGCCAAGGATCTCGGACTCTCCGTAGCGCGCGGCCAGCCAGAAGGCGTTGGCGCCGACTGCCTGGTGGCGGATGCTGAAGTCGGCGCTGAAACGCCGGCCCGGCGTGCCGCGCTCGACGACGGTGTTTACTGCGGCGCCGTACTCGAGGAGCGCCGCGGCCAGCTCCACCTGGCTGCGCAGCGTCGCCGCGTGCAGCGCCGTATAGCCGGCATCCGCCGCGTTCGGGTCGGCGCCCTGCTCCAGCAGGTAGACGCCCAGGGGGCCGTGGCCGCTGTGGGCGGCGATGACCAGCGCGCTGGCGCCGGAGGCCGCGGTGTCGTTGACGTCCGCCCCGGCTTCGACCAGGGCCCGCGCCGTCTCCACGTCACCGTTGCGCGCCGCGAAGAGCAGCGCCGTCGAGCCGCCGTGCTGCATGCGGAAGTTGCCGCTCGTGTTCGTGTTGCCGGCCGTGTTCTCGAGCTGCTCCCAGACCCGGGTGCGGGCGTGCAGGTCCGCGCCGTGCGCGGCCAGCAGGCGCACGATGTCGGCATGCTGCTGGGCCGCCGCCCACATCAGCGCCGTCTGGTGGCGTTCGTACTCCACCGCGTTCACGGCTGCACCGCGGTCGAGAAGCGCCTCGACGACCCTCAGGCTGCCGCTCCGGGCGGCGCTCATCAGCGGGGTCTCGCCCATCCGGAGGGTGACGTTCGGGTTGCCCCCCGCGTCGAGGAGCATCTCGACGAGCGGGGCGCTGCCGTTGCTCGCGGCCAGCCACAGGGGGGTTGCGCCGAGCGCGTTGGCGGCGTTGACGTCCGCGCCCGCCTCTATCAGGAGCGCCGCCGCTTCGCGGTCGCTCCGGTGCGCCGCCCAGTGGAGCGCGGTCGCGCCGTCGCCCTGGGACGCGTCGGGGTCGGCATCCGCCGCGATGAGCAGGCGCGCCGCGGACAGGTCTCCCGACCGAACCGCCGCGACGAGATCCGGTTCGGTCAGCGCGTGCGCCGAAGCCGCTGCGCCGAGCAGCAGGAGGACAACCGCGGAAGCCGGGAAGCGTGTCGAAGATCGTGGGTCCATGCCGCTATGCTACCGCAGCCGGACGACCGTTGCAGCAGTTGCAGCGGGCGAATCCGGGATGCGTTCCATTTGGCGCCGGGACGATTCGACGCGCCGCCGCCGGGCGCCGGAGTATCCCGAATCACATGCGGCGAACAGGTCGAACGACGCATCGGCCGGCGACAACACGATTGACACTCCCGCCGGCCTTCGGCCAAACTACCGGGAACAATCCCCGGCGCGCCGCGTCGGGCGCGCCGGCAATCAACGTCGTTCAAACGCGGAGAGAGGTTCGAGCCATGTCACGTGTGCGTGGCCGTCTGTCGGCGCTGTTCGCTGCAACGTTCCTCGTCGGCGCGTTCGCCGCCAGGGGCCTGCCCGCCGCGGCGCAGCCGCAGGACGCCGGCGGCGCGGACCTGCTGCAGCAGACCGTCGGCCGCTACTGCGCCACTTGTCACAACGACCGGCTACAGACGGCCGGGCTCAGCCTGACCGGCCTTGACCTCTCCGAGGTGGGCGCCCACGCCGAGACCTGGGAAAAGGTCATCACGAAGCTGCGCACGCGGACCATGCCGCCGGTCGGCCGGCCGCGCCCCGCCGCGGGCACCTACGACGCGCTGGCCGGCTGGCTCGAGAGCGAGATCGACAGGGTCGCCGCGGCGCGGCCGAACCCGGGACGCACCGAGGCGTTCCACCGCCTGAACCGCGCCGAGTACGCCAACGCCATCCGCGATCTGCTGTCGCTCGACATCGACGTGGCCGAGCTGCTGCCCGCCGACGACATCGACGAGTACGGCTTCGACAACATGGCGGACATCCTCACCGTCTCGCCCGCCCTGATGGAGCGGTACCTCTCGGCGGCGCGCAAGATCGGCCGGCTGGCGGTGGGCGAATCGCCGCTCGGACCGGCCACCGAAACCTACGACGTGCCGATCCTCCTGGTGCAGGACGACAGGATGGGCGACGACGTGCCGTTCGGCTCGCGGGGCGGCATCGGGATTCGCCACTACTTCCCGGTCGACGGGGAGTACGACGTCGAGATCCGGCTGCACCGCAACTACGTGAACTATGTCCGCGGCATGGGCTCGCGCCACGAGCTGGAGGTTCGGCTCGACGGCGTGCTCGTGCGCTCGTTCGTCTTCGGCGGCGAGGAGCCCGAGGGCGTCCAGGCGCCGGCCAGCTACGGCGGCAACCAGTTCGGCGACCCGGCGTGGGAAGAGTACATGCTCTACGCCGACGCCAACATGCGCGCGCGGTTCCAGGCCGCGGCGGGTCCGCACGTGGTCAGCGTGACGTTCGTTCGGCGCTTTACCGAGCCGGAGGGCGTGCTGCAGCCGCGCCAGAGCATCTTCGCGGTCGCGGTCAACGAGATGCGCGACGGCAACGCCGCGGTCGAGCACGTGGCGATCGGCGGCCCGTACGTCAGCACGGGACCGGGCGTCACGCCGGCGCGGCAGGCGCTGTTCACCTGTCGGCCCGCCAGCGCGGCAACGGAGGACGAGGAGGCGTGCGCCGAACAGATCCTCGCGTCGCTGGCGCGGCGCGCCTACCGCCGGCCGCTGGAGGCGGGGGACATCGCGACCCTGATGGACTTCTACCGGGCCGGCCGGGACGGCGGAAGCTTCGACGCGGGCGTCCAGCTCGCCGTGGAACGCGTGCTCATCTCGCCCGACTTCCTCTTCCGGGTCGAGCGCGACCCCGTCGACATCCAGCCGGGAACCGCCTATGCGCTGACGGACAACGAGCTGGCGTCGCGCCTGTCGTACTTCCTCTGGTCGAGCGGACCGGACGACGAGCTGCTGGACCTCGCCGAGCAGGGGCGGCTCGGCGACCCCGAGGTGCTGGCGCAGCAGGCGCGCCGGATGCTGGCCGACCCGCGCTCGAAGGAGCTGGTCCGCAACTTTGCCGGCCAGTGGCTCTACCTGCGCAACCTGCGCGGCGTCGTGCCGGACGCGGTGGTGTTCCCCGAGTTCGACGAGAACCTGCGCGATGCGTTCCTCGAAGAGACGGAGCGGTTCGTCGAGAGCCTGATCCGGGAGGACCGGAGCGTCCTCGACCTGCTCGGCGCCGACCACACCTACGTCAACGAGCGGCTCGCCGAGCACTACGGCATTCCCAACGTCTACGGCAGCCGGTTCCGGCGGGTGACGTTGCCCCCGGAGGTGGCCGAGCGCCGCGGCGGCATCTTCGGCCACGGCAGCCTCCTCACCGTGACGTCGTACCCCAACCGGACGTCGCCGGTGCTGCGCGGCAAGTGGGTGCTGGCGAACGTCCTCGGCACGCCGCCGCCGCCGCCGCCCGCCGACGTGCCGGACCTGCCGGACCGGGGCGAGGACGGCCGGGCCGCCACCGTGCGGGACCGCCTGCAGCGGCACCGCGAGAGCCCCGCCTGTTCGGTCTGCCACGCGCCGATGGACCCGTTGGGGCTGGCCCTGGAGAACTACGACGCGGTGGGCAAGTGGCGCGAGACCGGCGAGGCGAACCTGCCGATCGACGCGTCCGGCAACCTCCCCGACGGCACGGCGTTCGAGGGGCCGACCGGGCTGCGGACGCTGCTGCTGGAGCGTCGCGATCAGTTCATCGGGACCTTTACGGAGAAGCTTCTCGCATACGCGCTCGGCCGCGGACCGGAATACTACGACCGCCCGACCGTGCGCGCCATCACGCGTTCGGCTGCCTCGGACAACTACCGCTGGTCGTCAATCATCGTCGGAATCGTGCAGAGCACGCCGTTCCGCATGCGGAGGTCAGAATCATGATCATCACCGGCAAGGCGATACCCCGTCGTACCGTGCTGCGCGGCCTGGGCGCCTCGCTCGCGCTGCCGTTGCTCGACGGCATGGTGCCGGCGGCGGCGGCCATGCGCAACACCGCGGCGGCCCCGATCAAGCGATTCGGCGTCGTCTACGTCCCGAACGGCATGATGATGAACCACTGGACGCCGAAGACGGTGGGGACCGGATTCGAGTTCCCGACCGTCATGAAGCCGCTGGAGCCGTTCCGGCCGTACGTCCAGGTCCTGTCGGGCATGCACGGGGTCGACAGCGAGGGGCCCCACGCCCGCTCCTCGACGCGGTTCCTGACCGGCGTGCCCTCGAAGCCGGACAACGGCTCCGACCTGCTGGCCGCGGTCTCGGCGGACCAGATCGCCGGCCGCGTCCTCGGGCGCGAGACGCAGCTCGCCACCCTGGAGCTGGCGATCGACGGGCGCGACTTCGCGGGTTCGTGCGACGACGGCTTCAGTTGCGCCTACACGAACACCATCTCGTGGGCCAACGACACGACGCCGCTGCCGATGGAGAACAACCCGCGCGTCGTCTTCGAGCGGCTGTTCGGGGACACCGGCAGCACCGACCCGGCCGTGCGCCGGGCGCGCCTCCGCAAGGACGCCAGCCTTCTCGATTCGGTGACCGAGCGGGCCGGCGATCTCGCGCGGCAGGTCGGGGCGGGTGACCGCGCCAAGCTGGGGCAGTATCTCGACGCCGTCCGTGACGTGGAGCGGCGCATCCAGATGGCCGAGGCGCAAAGCGACCGGGAGCTGCCGGTCGTCGATCAGCCGGCGGGCGTGCCGGGGACGCTGGGCGAGCACGCCAGGTTGATGTTCGACCTGCAGGCGCTGGCCTTCGAGACCGACCTGACGCGCGTCACCACGTTCATGATGGGTCGCGAGATCACCGGCCGGACCTACGCCGAGATCGGGGTGCCCGACGCGCACCACCCGATCTCGCACCACCAGCGCGACCCCGCAAAGCTGGCGAAGCTGACCAAGATCAACCAGTACCACGTGCAGCTCTTCTCCGAGTTCCTGGAGCGGCTGCAGTCGACCCCGGACGGCGACGGGACGCTGCTGGATCATTCGATGATCGTCTACGGCGCCGGCATGGCCGACAGCAACTCGCACGGCTCCGAGAACCTGCCGATTCTGCTGGCCGGCGGCGGGGCCGGAACCGGCGGGCGCCACGTCCGCTATCCGTCCGACACGCCGCTCGCCAACCTGCACGTCACCCTGCTCGACAAGCTGGGCGTGCCCGTCGAGTCGCTCGGCCACGCCACCGGCAAGCTGCGGCTTGGGGCGGCGTAGAGGCAGCCTGCCAGACATCGCGCTCCGTTTCGGGTCGGTGTCCGCGGATGCCGACCCGCTTCGGGCAATGCTTCGCGCCTTCGGTGGCCGGATGACCGCCCGCGCCCTCATGTTCCAGGGCACGGGCTCCGACGTCGGCAAGTCCCTCATCGTCGCCGGCCTGTGCCGCCTCGCCCGGCGGCGCGGCATCCGTGTCGCGCCGTTCAAGCCGCAGAACATGTCGAACAACGCTGCGGTCTCGGTGGACGGCGGCGAGATAGGCCGCGCGCAGGCGTTGCAGGCGCGCGCCGCCGGGCTGGAGCCGGGCGTGGACATGAACCCGGTGCTCCTGAAGCCGCAGACCGACCGCGGCGCGCAGGTCGTGGTGCAGGGGCGCGTGCTCGGCGCGTTCGACGCGCGGGAGTACCAGGCCGTGCGTCCGCGGATCCGGGCGTCCGTCCTGGACAGCTTCCGACACCTGGCGGCGGACTGCGACCTCGTCCTCGTCGAGGGGGCCGGCAGCGCCGCGGAGGTGAACCTGCGGCCGAACGACATCGCCAACATGGGGTTCGCGCGCGCGTTCGGGGTTCCCGTCTGTCTGGTGGGCGACATCGACCGCGGCGGCGTGATCGCATCGCTGGTGGGGACGCACGCGGTGCTGGAGCGCGAGGACGCCGCCCTGATCGCGGGCTTCGTCGTGAACCGGTTCCGGGGCGATCCCGCGCTGTTCACCGACGGTCTTGCGATCGTCGAGCGTCGTACCGGATGGCCGTGCTTCGGGCTCATCCACTGGCTATCGGCGGCCGGGCGCCTGCCGCCGGAGGACGCCGCGTCGATGGCGCGGGACAGCCGACCCGCTGGCGCCGACGGCGCCGTCGGCGCAGTCCGTGGAGAGCGCGGCCACGGTGCGTCCACCGGCGGCGGTTCGCGCGTTGCCGGCAGGGTTTCGGCAGCCTCCCTGCGCATCGTGGCGCCGGTGCTGTCGCGTCTGGCGAACTTCGACGACGCCGATCCGCTGCGCCAGGAGCCGGCGGTCGATTTCGCATTCGTGCCGCCGGGCCGACCCATCCCGCGCGACGCGGACGTGGTGGTGCTGTTCGGCACGAAGTCGACGGTCGGCGACGTGGCCTTCCTCCGCGCGCAGGGATGGCATCACGACATCATCGCGCACGTCAGGACCGGTGGGCGTGTGCTGGGGGTGTGCGGCGGCTACCAGATGCTGGGCCGCAGCGTTCAGGATCCGGCCGGTGTGGATGGACCCGCCGGCGCGGCCGACGGATTGGGTCTGCTCGACATCGAGACGACGATGGCGGGTGAGAAGACCGTACGCCGGGTGCAGGGGCGCTGTGCGCTCGGCGGGGAGCCGGTGTCCGGGTACGAGATTCACATGGGATTGACGCGCGGGCCGGATCTTGTCCGCCCGGTGCTGCATCTGGAGACCGGTCCCGACGGCGCGCGCGACACGAGCGGTCGGGTGGAGGGAACCTGCGTCCACGGGCTGTTCTCCAACGATGCCTGGCGCCGGGCGTGGCTCGCCCGCGCCGGCGGCGCAGTGACCGGGGCGTCCTGGAGCCACGACGCCGCGGTGGACGCCGCGCTGGACGACATCGCGACGGCTCTTGATGCCATGATCGACGTCGACGCGCTGTTCGGTGCGGCGCGCACGCCGATCCGGTGATGCGTTCTCGTCCTCGAACCCCGCCGAATCCGAGCGAGGGTCCTCACTGCCACGCCGCGAGCTCGGCGGCCGTCACCGGCTCGGCGGGTCCATGGAAGATGGCGTTGAACAGCAGCTTGAACGTCGCGCGCGTCTGGGTGCGGAACGCGATCTGGCTGCCCATGGTGACGACGTAGCCGCGGCCCACGTCGAAGGCGACGACGTTGGCCCGCTGGCGCAGGAACTCGTCGCCGAGCAGCCAGCCGCTGGCCACCATGTCGTCGTCGTCGGGATAGCGCGAGACCACCTCGGCGGGGACGTCGAAGCTGGGCAGGAGCTGGTAGGCCTGGTCGAAGCGGAAGAAGACCGGCCACGACTCCGGCATGCCGTAGCCGACCGGATGACGCGGGTTGTACTCCTGCTTGAGCAGGGTCCCGGGCGAATAGAACAGTGACGTCGGGTCGACGACCCGGTTGCGCAGCGTCCGGGAAAGCTCCGCCGGGCTGCGGAAGGCGTCGCGCAGCCGTCGCTCGGCCTCGCCGACGACAATCCGCGTCGGCCGGCGCCCGCGGCCCGTGCGCATCGGCAACCCGCGCGCCGGGAGCACCGGCTCTATCGGCAGGTCGAACAGTTGCCGGGCCGTGGTGACGGCCGAACCGAGTGCGATCAGCGTCCCCCCGTCCTCCGCCACCCACCGGCGCAGCTTGCGCCAGCCCGATTGACCCACCCCGTACGCCCAGCGCCAGGACTCGTCATGACGGTCCGGATTCAATCCGCGGATGATCCGCGTGCGGCTGGTGCCGGCGGGCAGCACGATGACGTCGTATTTCCCGGCGAGGTCGCCGTCGAAGTCGAGGGACGAGATCACGGCGTGATCGAGCTCGTACTGCTCGAACAGCCACATCATCCAGCCGCCCGGCATGTTGTTGGCGGCGCGCCAGAGGCCGACGCGCGTCGGACGGCGCAGGCGGTGTCCGTCCACCTGCGGTGCGCGATCCGCCGCCGTCACGACCAGGCCGGTCTCCCCGGCGACCTGTCCGAGAATCCGCTCGGCAGCGGCGGTCGGCGGCACCAGCCACGTGCCGGGCGCGTGGTCCCGGCCGCCCGACGCGAACCCCTCCGCCGCGCGATAGACCGGCGCCCCGGCCGCCTGCAGCCGCGCGGCGGCCAGAAAGCCGGCGTTGGACGAGGGCGGGATGGCATAGCCCCACGCGGGCCGTTCCGGAAACGGCGCCTGTCGCGGCGCGATCGACCGCAGCAGTTCCAGGTCGGCGTCGACAGGCTCGTCGATCCGATCCACGTCGACGCCCATCAGCATGCCGAGCGTATGCCCCGTGACGTCGTAGGGCGGGATCGGAGGCCCCCCGGGGTAGGCGCGCAGGTCGGGATAGACCTGCTTCTCCAGCATGGTCTTGGCGAATGCGCCGTACGGCTGGGCGAGCTGGATCACCCAGGAACCGGCGGGGTAGGCGGCGGCGCCGGCGTGGAACGGCGCCCGCGCCCGATGGATCTCGACCTCGCCGAAGTGGAGGATCTCCAGCAGCTCGTAGGTGGCGAACGGATCCGCTTGGACCGCCGGCACGACGAACGCATGCGGCGCCTCGTCACGGTCGACCCAGTCGCGGTGCACGCGGTGGAAGTTCTCCATCCAGCGCGTGCGGTACTTCGCCATGTTCTCCAGCGCGGCGTACGTGGAGATCTCCGTGTACTCGACGATGTCGCCCAGGCGCCAGACCGCCGAGTCGTAGGGCGCCGGGAAGTTCGTCCGCGCGTCCTGGGGGCCCAGTGGCCGGTTGGGTCCGCGGGGGTTGATGTAGGGGGCGGCGAGGTTGGCGCTGGCGATCTCGGTCAGGATGCGCGGCTGACCGTGGTAGACCATGTACTGCCGCGCCGGTGTCCACAGGTCGTACAGGTCTCCGGAGATGATCCCCTTCTTGCCGTTGGCGATCAGCGCCGAGGCCATCGCGCTGCCGATCTGCGCCTGTCCCTCCAGCAGCAGGGGGTGGATGTTGGGATCGTGCGGATCCTTGTACGGCGGCACGAACATCCGCGCGCCGCGGGGACCCATCTGGTGCATGTCGTGCGTGATCTGCGGCTTGTACTCGCGGTGAATGTCGATGGCGAGCCGCGTCTCCTGCTGCGTGAACATGAACCAGTCGCGGTTGTCGTCGTGGCCGGTGTAGCGCTGGTAGAGGTCCGGATAGAGCCGGTTGAGGCCGGTGTTCTCGGTGGCGTACCAGTGATCGACGATCAGGATCTGACCGTCCGGGTTCTGCGACGGCACCATCAGCACGACGGTGTTGTCGAGGATCTCCCGAATCTCCGGCGAATCCTCCGTCGCCAGCCGGTGCGCGATGTTGACGATCGCCTGGCCGGGGCCGACCTCCGTCGAGTGGATCGTGGCGTACACGAAGTAGAACGGAACGCCCTCCCGCGCCAGCGCCTGCGCCCGCTCTTCGGAGAGCCCGCGCGGGTCGGCCAGCCGGTGGTTGATCTCGATCAGCCGTTCGAGTCGCTCGAGGTTCTCCCTCGCGCTGAATTTCACCAGCACGTACGGATTGCCGTCGGTGGTCGTCCCGCGGTGCTCGTACTCCACGCGGTCGGTGCGATCCTGCAGGAGCTGCAGGTACTCGAGCACCCGCGGATACCGCACCAGCTCGCCGTCGGCGCCCATCTCGAAGCCGAAGTACTGCGCCGGCGTCGGCACGGCCTGGGCGCCGGAAGTGGCGGGGAGGACGAAGAGCAACGCGACGACCGCAATCACGCGGACATGCATCTTGCGCTTCCTGTTGTGGAAATCCCGTCGACGGATGAGCAGGGCAGGATACCATGCAGGGAGCCCGCCGTCCGTTTGCGCCGGCGTGGTGGAGCAGGGATGTCGCGCACGGCCCCGGCACAGGCAGGAGACCGATTCCATGAAACGCAACCAGTGGCGGGCGGTCGGCGCGGTGGTCTGCATCGGGTGCGTCGCCGCCGCAGGGCTCGCGGCGCCGGTCCATGCCCAGGACGAGCGAGCGGCGCGGCACCGCGTGCCGGCGGAGTTCATGAGCTACCTGGGCGCCGACTGGCTGGAACGGCCCGAGCGCATCGAGCAGGAGCAGCCCGCGCGGGTCCTCGACGCGATGGACCTGCGTCCCGGCGACGTGGTCGCCGACGTCGGGTGCGGATCGGGGTACTACGCGCGCCGCATCGCGCGCCGCGTGCAGCCGGGCGGCACGGTGTACTGCGAGGACATCCAGCCCGAGATGCTCGACATCATGCGGCAGCGGGCGGCCGACGAGGGGGTAACCGGCATCGAGGCGGTACTGGGCACGCCGACCGACCCCGGGCTGCCGGCCGGCGCCGTCGACTGGATCCTCATCGCCGACGTCTACCACGAGATGTCCGATCCCGAGCCGATGCTGGCCGGCATCCGGCGCGCGCTCTCTCCGCGCGGCCGGGTCGCGCTGCTGGAGTATCGGGCAGAAGACGGCACCGGCGACCAGATCAAGGCGGACCACACGATGTCGGTGCGGCAGGTGCTGATGGAGTGGCGTGCCGCCGGCTTCGAGCTGCTGGCCCTGCACGACTTCCTGCCGAGCCAGCACCTGTTCTTCTTCCGCGCCGCCGATGGCGGGACACGGGGCGGCGCTGCCGCCGGCCGCGCCGCGGACGATGACGCCGCCGCCGGGAGCGATGCGGGCGCCGGCGGCGCGCTGACCGACCACGACCTGTTCGACGCCGTCGACGCCGGCCTCGTGCAGGTGGAGGCGCGCGGCGCCGGCGCCGAGGCGGTGGCCTTGCGCATTCGTCGTACCGGCGAAGATCCCGTCGTGATCACTTCTCCGGTGGCCGCCTACTTCGACGCCGAGGACGCACGGGACATGATCGCGCGCCGCGACGGCTGGGTGGTCCTGCACGAGGACGGCTGGCGCGACTGGACGCTCCGTGCCGTCGGCCGGCAGCGCGACCTGCCGCCGCCGGGCGCCGGCGACCGGCTCGCCATCCGCCCGCCGTCGACCGCACCCGTCATCGAGGACCTGCTGCTGGAGATCCAGACGGGAACCTACACCGTCTCCAACTCACCCACCCTGTATCCGCCGCGCACGCCGGTGATGGAGCAGGCCGCGGTCTGGATCGCCGACGGCGACGCCGACTACGCCGAGATGGCGCCGCACATCGCCGGGCCGATGCTGCCGGCGCAGTACGCCGCCGCCTTCGCCCTGGTCTTCGTCGACCGGGCCGGCATCGACGTCACCCGGCGGCGCGTCTGGGCGGACCGGCAGCAGGTATTCGGCCGGCTGCGCGACCAGGGCCTGCGTATCTGGTACCAGCTGAAGACGAATGCACGGTAGCCCCGCTTCGGGCCGCGCGCATCACATCAGGGCCTCGACGGCAGTTCCAGGGCGTCCCGTTCCCCTTCCGGGAACTGCGCACGGTACTTCTCCAGGAGCCTGCCGATCGCCTCCTCGTCCAGTCGTTCTCCCGCCAGGTAGGCGATGAGGTCCGTTGCCAGCGCGCGATTCTTCGTGATGATCTTGCCGCCGTCCACTCCGCCGCTCCACAGTACCCGCTGCCACACCCGCTCGATGTTCTCCTCCGAGATGCTCCACGGCAGACTGTTGAGTTTGTTGCAGGCGTCCTCCGTGCTCATGTTGGTCGGCGCACCGGTCAGCCGAACGAACGCTCGCACCAGGCACTCCTGCGCGACAGGCTTGCCCAACAGATTCGTCTCGCGGATTTCGCGACGTCGATCGTCGCCTGATTCCTCCTTGTCGTCCAGCGCGTCTGCAAACACAGCAATGCCACCCAGCACCGCGCTCCAGACCTCCTTTACCTTCTTGCTGTACAACCGCTGTTTATCGCTGCTCGGCAGTTGGGTCTTGTCCAGCTTCTTGGTGGCATATGTTTGGGTGATGATCTGTTCGTTGACGTTGTAGACAATCGCCAGCGTCGTGAACTCACGGTCCTTCGGTCTCAGCGTGTTGCTCTTGAACTTTGCCAGCCCGCCGCCGATCAGCTCGTTGGCGACCTCGCGTTTCACCACCGCAACGATGTCATCGTCATCGGTCACGATGTTCTGGCCCGTGGTCGTCGGCTTGGCGTAGCGATTGACCCGGGTGAATATCCTTCGCGCCTTCTCCGTCTCGTAGGCGACCAGAATGATTGTCACGTCTTCCTGGGCGAGCTCGATGCAAGGCTTGACGTTCGAGATCGGGTTCATCTTCTCGTCACGTCCCGTAACCGCGAACTCGATGGCCTTCAGCCGGTGCTGTCCATCGAGCGGCACCAGCACTTCTCCGCCGGTGAACGAGAGAAACCCCATGTTCGTCGCCGCCGTCCGGTACAGACCAGGAAGTCCCTTCGTCGTCACCTCTGTCAGCGGTTCGAATGACACAGCCGCGTCGAAGTTGTGCGCGGCCACGATCAGGGCGCCGAAGAACCGTGAACCGTCGGTGGCCAGGTACGGCGCAATCTGCGTGCGGACCCGGTGGTAGTTTATCTCGCGCTGATAGCGCTCCTCGACAGACTCATCGTCCCACCCCTCCATTTCCTTCGGAATCTTCACCCTTGTGATGAGTTCCTGCGCCTTCATCGAGAGGATGTAGTAGTCCGTGTCGCCCAGGCGCGCCTTCATCGCCGGAATCGCCTCTGCCATTGCTTCCTCTCTCCCACGCCCCCGGTTAACTACCGCTTGTGCTGTACGTTCGCCTCCGGATTCAGCGCGCGTATCAATCGACGCTCCATGGTTCCGATTCTCTCCTGCTCGACTTCAGCATAGCACAGGTCGAGTTGTTTCCCGAACGCGCCCATCCACAAGTTCAGAGTCTCATTGTGCGAGCGACGCCAGTGCTAGCGCAAGCGCTCCTTGATGGGTTGCGCCGACGCCTTGCCGACGTAGATGCACTTTCCGGTGCGCCGGTACCAGAAGACGTACACACCTATCACCCCGTCCGGGACGGCGGACAGCACAGGGTAGGACCAGTCGAACCGATGTCGAAACCTCACGTCACTTCCAGTTGAAGGACCAGATGTGCGCGGCCTGCGTCACGAGTCGTCGCTGCCTCTCCATTATCCTCTCCGGTGACCAGTCCTCACAGTCCGCAAGCTCACGGGTGATATGCACAGCGCTTCCTGCGAAACCACGCTTTTTCGCGGCGAAGCTGCGGTTGTCCTTTTCGCCGGGCTTGTTGTCGCTGCGCCCGAGAAGCGTCAGGTTTCCGATTCGATGAACCCACTCCTCCGGCCGGCTGTCGAAGCCCGTCCATGTCGGCCAGTGATTCGGCCCCTTCGGCAAGATGTGTTCTATTGAGCAGCGATGCTCGTTCACGATTTCTGCGTCCGACTGGACGCCGCTGTTCACGCCGAAGAGAAACTTCTTGATTTTCTTGGCATCGCGCATTTCCGTGCCGTGCAACTGTCCCGTGAATTTCTCGTCGTCGATGACGCCCCACGTTCCGTCACATTCCCTCAACCCGGCGTCCACGTCAACGGTGTCGACATCGGTCATGGTCATCAACCGTGCGGCCAGATCTGCGAATTCGCTCTCGAAGCGCGACGGCTCGAACTTCGGCGCCACGAACGCCGTGCGCATTACGAACGACGTGATGTTGTTCAGTCGTGCGTGAACCCACCTCGCGAGACGGCGCCGGCGCTTCGCTTCCTGTTCCGCATCGTAGCGAAACAACAGCGCAAATGAGAGCGGCTGCGTGATCGTATATGCCTTGAGTTCGCGCAGAAACGTTCCGATGTTTCTGCGAGCATTGGCGTGCCCGGACGCGCTCACGAGCTGTTCGACAAAGCCACTGTCCCGATTCGGACTCGCGACGGTTCTAAAAATCTCCACCGTCTTTTTGTCCGAAAATTTCTCGACGAAGTCGTAAATGTAGTCGGCCGGGCTGAGCCCGCCATCGACGGAACCGCGAGACTGAGACTGAAGGTGCCGGCGAGCCTCACGGTAAAAGCTGCTCTTCTTCAGAAAGCCAAACGCACATTGGAAATAACAGCGCGCGTAGTCGGTAAATTTTTGGCCGTCCCGGAGTTGTGTATACACGTGTTCCAGGTTTCCATGTACGGTCGCGCGTCGGGAGCTCTCTCCTTCCTCGTTAAAATAGGAGTACAGGTGGTTACGGATGAGATCCAGGTCGTCGAGCTGTTTTCCTCGGTTATTGATTGTCTCGTATACGGAGTTCGGATCCACGGAAGCCGGTATGTCCAAACGGGAGACCTCGAGTTTCCGAATGATAAAATCAAAGAATTTCTTGGACTTGTCGACTCCCATGCCGAGGACGAAGGCGTCGATTTGGCGCCACGCTTGCAGCAGTTTGCCGTTCTCGCCGATGTTGCGCCCGCGGATGAGCAGATTGAAACGGGTCTTGTCCTCGCGAGGGGGCGTCACCCTGGGGGTCAGACGGTCGGCGTCACGATAACCGGCCGTGCTGTTTTCGTCGATATCGAACAGGATTCGGAGCGCGCGATGCTGGTATGACGACTCTCCTCTCTCTGCGAACGACCTGAGCAGACGGGCAGCGATCAACGAGAGCGTGACAATGCGTTGTTGGCCGTCGTTGATTCTCCAGCGCGCGGATCCCGTTGCCACAAGTATGATGGTTCCGAGAAAGTAGCAATGGCGGTTCTCCGTTACTGCCTCGTCGAGGTCCTGCAGAAGTTCGTCGACGTGCTGGGGCGTCCAGTCGTAGCGTCGCTGGTGCCACGGAACGTCGAAGCTACCGGAGCAGAAGAGGCCGAAACAGTTGACGGCGCGGGACTCGATGACGGTCTCAGAAGTGACGTTGCTCATACGAGGACGCGCTCCGGATCGATGTTGTCGCCGGAGAGGAGAGAACGTCTACCGCGCTCGCGAACTCGGTCGCGCCACCAGATGTCGTCGATGAGTTCGACTTCCGCCGGCAAGATGAAGGTTTGGTTGAACTGCTGTTCGAGTTGTCGCAGCCGGTCGAGAATGGCGGCGCGCACGTCGAGCGTGAACGGTCCGAAGACGCGCGTGCCGTCATCGCGGAACCGGGCGCGGCCGTCGCGGCGGACGGGCAGGCGGTTGCGATCGTCCTCTCGCAAGTGGATCAGCCACTCGCGGAAATCGAATAGGGCCTCCAGCATCTCCTCGTCGTCGTGGCCGGAATCGATCAGTCCCCGCATGCTCTTGTCCTTCTGGACCACCGTGCAGGTCCAACAGCCGAAGCGCGGCGACGTGGTGCCACAAGACGGAGCATCGTCCTTGGTGAGAACGAGGGGGCACTCTCCGCCACCGGCGTTGCGGTACAACGTCATCAGGGCACGGTGGGACCCACCCCACGGCGGCGAGCGCTGCATGAGGATCTTCCAGACGTCGTCATCCCGGAGGTCCGGCAGCGGTGCGAACATGCGGCAGTTTTCGATGGAGCCATGGGGGTTCATGGCCGTTGCGGTCACGCCCCGCCGCGCCATCGTGCGACCGCGGTTGCCGGATTCGCTTCGACGCGTGCCGATGAGCAGAATCGCGCGCTTGTGAGAGATTACAAGGCGTTCGATCAGCGCGTTCGTGGGGGCGATCTTCATCCGGTCGGTGCACCAGCGAAAGTTGCGCGTCGGGGGGATATAGCCGCGACCGATGACGTTCACCCAGAACGTCTGGTCGATGCAGGGCTCGGTCATCTCGACGGTCAACGGCAGGTCGGCTTCGGAGGCCGCGCGGCGGATGATCGACAGCGTGCGCTTCAGGTGCCGGATGACGAGAGGCGACTCCACCAGCGTGTCGTTGGAGACGACGTAGATCCGGCGCCGGTGCTTCGGCGGGGTCGCCATGGCGACCTCCCAGGCGAGCTGCAGCAGCAGGGTGGAGTCCTTCCCGCCGGAATAGGCGACGATCCAGGGATCGGCGTGCGGCTTGCCGTACTCGACCTGCATCGTCGTGCGGACAGCGGCGAGTCGGGACGGTGTGCTGTCGCTGCTCATGTGTGCAGGGCGGCTACCGGCATGCTCTCCGAGTCATCGTCCACGCAAGATGCGGGCCATGCGGGGGACAGCGCGCGCAACTCGGCGATCGCCTCCGCGATGCGGTGGGCGGCCCGGTCGATATCGTCAACCGTGGTGAACCGTCCGAAGCTGAAGCGGACGGAGCTGTGGGCGGAATCGTCGTCGAGGCCACACGAGCGCAGGACGTAGGACGGTTCGATCCGCGCGGACATGCAGGCCGAGCCGGTGGAGAACGCGACATCCGGTAACGCGAACACGAGCGATTCGCTGTTCACGCAAGCGAAACGCAGGTTGACGATGCCGGTGACGCAGTGGCGACGGTCGCCGTTGACGGAGACGCCCTCCACACGGCGCAACCGATTCAGGAAGTGCGACTCGATGCGTGCTGCGTGCGCGCCGTCGGCCGCCCGGTGCTTGTGAATCAGGCGCGCCGCCTCGCCCATGCCGGCGATCTGATGTGTCGGCAACGTGCCCGAACGGAGACCGCGTTCGTGTCCACCGCCATGGATCTGCGGTTGCAGCCGCGCGCGCGGTCGGCGGCGAACGTAGAGGGCGCCGATCCCCTTGGGGCCGTACATCTTGTGCCCGCTGAGGGAGACGAAGTCGGCGCACTGGTGTTGCATGTCCAGAGGGAGCCGGGCGGCGCTCTGCGCAGCATCCACATGGAAGAGCACGCCGCGAGCCCGCGCCATCCGGCCGATCCCTTCAATGTCGGTGATGGTCCCGAGCTCGTTGTTCACGTGCATCAGCGACAACAGGATCGTGTCGTCGCGCAACGCCGGTTGCACCCGGTCCGGCGTGATCAGGCCGCCGGCGTCGGGTGTGATGCGGGTGATCTCGAATCCGTGGCGCTCCAGGTGAAGACAGGAGTCGAGCACGGCCTTGTGCTCGATGGCCGAGGTGACGACATGGCGTCCCCGGTTGGCGTGCACGGCAGCGGCGCCCTTGATGGCGAGGTTGTCCGATTCGGTAGCGCCGGATGTCCAGACGATCTCGCGTGGCTCTGCGTTGATGAGATCCGCGACGTGGATGCGCGCCTGCTCCACCTCCCGTTCCGCCGCGCGGCCAACATCATGGCGGGAGGCGGGGTTGCCGAACACCCCGTCCGGTCCGAGACAGCGTGCCATCACCGCGGCTACCGACGGGTCGGTCGGAGTCGTCGCGGCGTAGTCGAGGTAGATCGACGTCGGCACAGGGGCGCCATGTCGCTGGGTTATTGATGCTCATACTACAGCATTTCCGCCTCCATCGGACGCCCGCGCCGGCGGTCGATCTCACGCCGCGGCCGCCGCCGCGCCGAACCGGCGCCGGTAGTAGCGGGTCCAGATGACGATGGCGGGAACGCCGACGACGGTCGGCAGGATCCACGGCACGACGGCCAGCGGTCCGGCGATCTCGTAGGCCCACAGCCGCTGCGCGCCGAAGACGATGAACGCCGTGTGGAAGGCGATGCCGCCGGCGAGTATCGCGCCGATGTGGCTGTAGAACCATCCCATGTGCGCCCGCGGGTTGCGCATCCGGAGCAGCATCGGCACGCCGGTGAACAGACCGACGGGGCTGAGGCCCAGCAGGATCGGCGAGACTTCGGACCACACCGCCAGCGCGAAGGCGACGACGGTGACGCTGCCCGCGATGGACGCCCACGCCAGCGCCGCGTGGAAGCGCGTGCGCAGCGTCTCGGGCGCCCGTCGCGTGGCCACCACGCGCAGCGCCTGCCGCACGGTGGCGAACGTCGCCACGCCGAGGTAGCCCAGGAACAGCGCGAAGCCGTACGGCTCGGGATGCTCCGCGACGCCGAGACCCTGCGCCTGGTAGGAGACAATCCGGCCGGCCGACGCCGTGATGGCCGACAGCGTCACCACGTAGGCGCAGTAGGCGAAGACGCGGCCGGCCTGCACGTGCAGCCGCCCGCCCTTGCGGGCGAACACCGGCGCCCAGAACGCCGCCAGGCCGACGAAGCCGGTCGCGACATGCAGCGCGATGAGCGTGTCGAACAGCAGATCGGTGATGGTCATGGCAACTCCTCCCGGCGGTCTATCGCCGCCAGCGTCTCGTCGCACCACGCCACCTTCGCCCCGATGGAGTGGATGCCCATCCGCAGCGCCGCGAAGCGGTGGAAACCCGCGTCGCTGTAGCGCTCGGGCGCGTCGCCGAAGGCGGCGGTCACGTCCCGCTCCACCGCCCGGAGCTGCGCCAGCCAGCGGGCCAGGTGCTCCCGGAGCGCCTCCATGAACGCGCGGGTCTCGTGGACATCGCCGAGGGCGTCCATGAAGTAGAGCTGGGCGAGGTAGGCGAACCGCTCCGCGCCGACCGCCGGGCCGCTGCGCAGCCAGCGCAGCAGCTCGTCCCGTCCCGCCGGGGTCAGCGAGTAGACCTTGCGGTCGGGGCCCTTCGGCGACGGCTCGACGCGGCTGTCGAGCATCCCCCGCTGCTCCAGACGCTTGAGCGTCGGGTAGATCTGGCTGAGCTGGGCGGACCAGAAGTGCCGCACGTTCTCACCGAATACGCTCTTCAGGTCGTACCCGGTGGCCGGCTCGCGCAGCAGGCCGAGGAGGATGTGGTCGAGACTCATATGACTATATTGATGACAATATAGCAACTATACAAATCACGTCATAGCATGTCAAGCGCCGGTGGACGAGATCCCCTCGGGGATGCGCCCGGCGGGGCTTGGCGGGGCCGGCGAGGCGTGGGGGTGTGGGGTGTGTGAGTACAACCGGGGTATGCTGATGGTATGAAAACTGCGGTATCGCTGCCCGACGAGCTCTTCCGGTCGGCGACCGATCTCGCGAAACGCCAGGGGATCTCGAGAAGTGCGCTCTTCGCCGTCGCGCTCGCCGAGTATCTGGCCAAGCACCGTGACGCGGACGTCACATCGAAGCTGAACGAGGCGCTCGCAGGTCAGTCCAGCGGGATCGACCCGGCGTTGCGGCGGGCCCAGGCCCGCAGCGTCGGTTCCGCGCAGTGGTAGTCGCGCGCCGCGAGGTGTGGTGGGCTGACCTGGAGGAGCCGCGCGGCTCCGAGCCGGGATTTCCTCGTCCCGTCCTCGTCGTCCAGGCTGACGCCTTCAACAGAAGCAGGCTCAGGACCATCCTCGGCGTGATCCTGACCTCGAACGCGAGGCTGGTCGACATGCCCGGGAACGTACTGCTCCCGGCGAAGAGCACCGGGCTGCCGAAGGATTCCGTCGCGAACGTCACGCAGATCGTGACTCTCGACGAGGACTACCTCTCGCGCCGGGTCGGTCAGATCGCTCCCCGGCTCATGGCGCGTGTGGATGCCGGCCTCCGGCGCGTGCTGGCGCTGTGAGCGCCGATCGTCCAACGCCGCACCGGCGCCCGCCGCACCTGCCGTCACCCGGTCGCCCGCCGGCGTGGACAGCCGCCGCGTCGGCCGGCAACGCTGGCCACACGGCCTGCCGCCACCCCCGGCGCGGCGCGGACTACGGATCGAGGTGCACCTCGGCCAGCGCGATCCCCCGCTCGCCGGCGACCGCGTACAACAGGTAGATGCGCCCGTCCTCCTCGAAGATCGCCGGGTCGCGCAACTGGTTCACTGCGACGTTGATGGCCCCGCCGCGGGACGGCTCCACCGGCAGGTTCGCGCCCTCCCAGGGCCGCTCCGGGCGGAGGACCTCCACCCGTTCGGTGGCCTTCCAGTCCTGCCAGTCGCCGGACAGGTCGATGCTGGCCAGCCACACCCGCTCGGGCGCGTCGGCGCGCTCGGTCCAGAAGACGAACAGCCGGTCGCCGCGCTTCAGCAGGGCCGAGTGCCGCATGTTGGGGTTGAACAGGCTCGGTCCCTCCTCGAAGCCGGTCAGGCCGTCTCGCGAGCGGTACATCACGCCCGGCATCGCAAGTGCGTACCAGTAGCCGTCGTGCCGGAAGACGCGGAAGTACGGCCGGCCGAGGATCTCCGGGCGCCCCTCGAAGTGCAGGCCGTCTTTCGAGATCGCGGCGCGGCTCACCTGCGGCCCGCGTTCCCGCCCGTGGACGTACATCACGATCTCCTGCCGTTCGTCGATGACGTGCACGTCCGGCGACGCGACGTGGGCGTAGGCCCCGGCCGGGTTCGGCGAGTCGGCGCCGCAGGGCGGGCAGGTGGTCGGGAAGTGCGACTGCTCGATGTGCAGCGTTCCCGGCTCGTGCATCGTCCACGGCCCGGTCAGGTCGTCCGCGTAGGCGAGCCGGATGTAGACGCCGCGGTGATCGGCGAAGTACAAGTAGTAGCGGCCGAGCGGGTCCTCCAACCAGTCCGGCACGCGGATGAGCGACGGCCCGGCGATGTTGCTCCCCATCCGTCCGTCCATGTCGGGGGTGATGATGGGGCCGTCGAGCAGGCGCTCGATGCGGACCGTCTGCGCGGCGGCGGGCGGCGGCGCGACGGCCGCGAGCACCGCTGCCGCCGGCGCGATCACCGCAAGCACGATCCCCGCCTTCGTGGTCACCGCGAGGCTGCACGCACATCGCTGTGTTGAACGCATGGCGTCCCTCCTGTTGCTCTGTTCGGGCCAGGTCGCCGCGGGCGGGTTCCCGCCGGAGGAGGCCGCGACGGGCGGCGGGGACACCGTGGCGCGCGGATCCGTCGCCCGTTCACTTCCCCTTGGGCCCGTCGGGGCCGGCGCCGAAAAAGCGGATCAGCTCCGCGTTGACGATGTCCGGCACCTCTTCGTGCGGGTTGTGGCCGACGTTCGGGATGAGGAAGACCTCACCGTCGGGGAGGATCCCGGCGGCCCGCCGCGCGTTGTCGGGGAAGTCCGGCCCGTCGATCTCCCCGCCGAGGATCAGGGTCGGCGTCTCGATGTGGGGCCAGTCGTCGACCACCGTGTCCATCGAACGCAGGTTGCCGCCGAGACGGCGCACGTAGGCCAGCCGCGGCCAGTCGCCGCTGAGCCGCTGGCCGTGCCGGATCCGCAGGTGCTCCAGGAACTCCGGCTTCCAGTCCACGTAGCGCCGGGTGTCGGTCCGCACGTCCGCCTCGTAGGCGGCCTGCAGATCCGGGTCCGCGTCGATCACGCCGTCGAACGGATGGAACCCGCGCCCCGGGCGCCGGTCCGTCAGACCGATCTGGTTGATGGTGACCAGGTGCGTCGTCTTCTCCGGATAGAGGAAGGCGAAGCGGGTCGCCATCTGCCCGCCGATGGAGTGGCCGACGATGGCGGCCTCGGCGATGCCGAGGTGATCCATCAGCCGCGCCGTGTTGGAGGCGTGCAGGCTCATGCTGTACGGCAGGATCGGCTTGGACGACTTCCCCCAGCCGAGCCGATCCTTGACGACGACCCGGTAGCCCGCTCCGGTCAGGGCCTCGATCTGGCTCGCCCAGTACCAGCCGTAGTAGCTGCCCCCGTGGTGGAAGACGACGGCCCGGCCGTTCGCCGGCCCCGTCGGGGCGACGTCCATGTAGGCGATCCGCACGTCCTGGCCGTAGACCCGGAAGTTCATGAACCCGACCGGGTGCGGGTACTCGAACCCCTCCAGGTTGATGGAGATCGGCCCCCACTCGGCGGGCGGCTCGGGCGGCGGTTGATGGGACTGCGCCGAGACAGTGGCCGACGCCGCGATGGTCAGCGCAACCGCAAGGAACAGCGCGATGTGCGCGCCGCGGGCGGTGTGTTCCATGAGCATCGGATTCCTCTCCTTCAATCGCGTTGCCGTCAATCCATCCAGTCCTTCGGGGCGGTGCTGGCAATCCATCCAGTCCTTCGGGGCGGTGGGGGAGCTGTTCCGGCGGCTTTCGCCCGTGCCGGTGCCTCATTCCCGCCCTGGCTCCGTTTCCAGTCGCCGCTCATCGAACCGGCGTGCGGATTCCCGCATCCGGCTCCGTATCTTCCGTGACCTGCACGCTCCCCGGACGCTGGCTGCCGATGACGGCGACGTACTGCCGGCCGTCCGGCCCGAGGTAGGTGATCGGCGAGCTCCGGAAGTTGCTCCCGGTCCGGAACGTCCAGACGATGTCCCCGGTCCGGGCGTCGATGGCGCGCACAACCCCCTCGTTCGGACCGCCCTGGAAGAGCAGATCCCCGCCGGTGGCATGACCGGCGCGTTGTTGGCGGTCGTCCACTGAATCCGCCAGACGGTCTCGCCCGCCACCGGATCGTTGGCCTGCAGCTCGTTGACGACCTCCGCATTGGGCGGCTCGGGGGCGCGGCCGCCGCGTTCACGGAGTGTGTAGTCGTTCCCGGGCACGTACTCGCCCTCGACCATTCTCAGGCGATCATACGCCGGAACGGCGAGCTGCTTGAGTCGCGGTCCGAAACCGCGTAGATTGAAACCCGTTCGAGCCGGGGTCACCTCGCCGCAGCGCCGGCCGGCAGGGTTCGCTCTCCCAGGAGGCATTTCGACGCATGGCTACAGGCTTTCCGACGTCAGTTCATCGAGCAGCCCGGCGCTGGCCACGGTTGCCTGTCATGACCTTCGTTCTCCTGACGGCCACCCTCGCCGCGCAGCCGCTGCACGCGCAGGACGACTGGCGGCACTGGGGACGCGACCCCGGCAACCAGCGCCACTCGCCGCTGACGCAGATCAACGTCGACAATGTCTCGACCCTCGTGCCGGCGTGGCGCTACGAGATGACGAAGGCCGGCGTGCCGTCACGGCCGAGCCAGTCGACCCCGCTCCTGGTCGACGGCGTCCTCTACCTGTCGTTCCCGTACTACCGCGTGGTGGCGCTGGCGCCGGCGACCGGCGACGTGATCTGGGAGTACACGGCGCCCGGCGACTGGAACTCGCCGGAACACCAGTTGCACTGGACGGGCGGATCGATGCGGGGCCTGGCGTACTGGGAAGGAGACGACCGGACGCCCCCGCAGATCGTGTTCGGCACCGAGGAGGGCGAGCTGATCTCGCTGAACGCGGCCACCGGCCTGCCCAATCCCCGGTTCGGCAGCGACGGCTTCGTCGACCTGAAGACCCCGGACGTGATGAACGGCTTCCCGAACATGCACTACGGGATCTCGTCCGGCGTGGCCATCTACAGGCACCTCGTGTTCACCGGTGTCCACAACGCGGACGAGACGGGCTCGAAGGGGCCGGCAGGCGACGTGCGCGCATGGGATCTGCGGACGGGCGAGCTGGTCTGGACGTTCCACACCGTGCCCCATCCCGGCGAGTTCGGCAACGAGACGTGGCTCGACGGCTCGTGGCGCAACGTCAGCGGCGCCAACACCTGGTCGTTCTTCACCATCGACGAGGAGCGCGGGATCCTCTACATGCCGCTGGGGTCCGCCCACAACGACTTCTACGGCATGGACCGCCCCGGCGACAACCTCTTCGCGAACTCGATCGTGGCCGTCGACGCCTTGACGGGAGAGCGGCTGTGGCACTTCCAGGCCGTCCATCACGACCTGTGGGACCTGGACATGCCGGCGCCGCCGATCCTGTTCGACGTCGAGCGCGACGGGCGGACGATTCCCGCCGTCGGGGTCATGACGAAATACCCCGTGCTGTTCATCTTCGACCGGGTCACCGGCGAGCCGATCTACGAGATCGAGGAGCGCCCGGTGCCGGCCGGGAACATGCCGGGGGAGTACTACGCGCCGACGCAGCCGTTCCCGGTGAAGCCCCCGCCCTTCGGGCGCATCCGCTTCACGATGGACGACATCGCGACGGTGACGCCCGAACACACGGCCGCATGCCGCGAGCTGTTGATGCAGTACGACGGCGGGCGGAACCGCGGCCCCTACACGCCGCCGTCCGCGGAGGGGGCGCTCGTGTTCCCGTCGACCGGCGGCGGGACCGAGTTCACCGGCGGGACCTTCGACCCGACCCTCGGGTACTACATCATCAACTACGCGGATACCGGTCACATCAGCCAGCTCGTGAAGGTGGAGGACGACCCGGACCGCCGCGGTTACGCGGGTCCTCCCGAGTCACGCCGCATCTACTGGCACGTCGTCACCCGGATGTCCGTCGGCGGCTGGCCCTGCTGGCAGCCGCCCTGGTCGAGGCTGGTCGCCGTGGACGTCAACCGCGGCGAGATCGCCTGGATGATTCCGTTCGGCACGGTCGAAGGCGCGCCCCCCGGCCTGCTGACCGGCGCCCCCAACTCGCAGAAGGGCGGGCCGACCTCCACTGCGGGGGGCGTGCTCTTCATCGGGGGCGCCAGTGACCGGCGCTTCCGCGCCTACGAGACGAAGACCGGGCGCGAGCTGTGGAGCGTCGAGACCGAGCAGATGATCAGCGGCGCCAACCCGATCACCTACCTGGGAAAGGACGGCAGGCAGTACGTGACGGTGGCCGCGGGGACCACGCTGCTGAGCTTCACCCTGCCGTGACGGCTCGTCTCGGCCCGGATGATCGCGACGTACGGCGGCGCGGACGGTATTCGAAACCCCGGCCAGCTCGACGACCGCGCCAGCCGCCGAGCGTGGTCATGACCCGGCGTCGGATCGCAGTTCCTTCCGGGTCTGCTCGATGAGCACGGGGACCCGCTGCCGAGCGAACGCCAGGAGCGCGGCGGCCACCGGCGTCATCCGGGCGAAGACGATCTGCGGATCGGGCGGCCTCCGGTACTGGAACTCCCCGACATACAGCGACGGGCGCCGCAGGTCCTCTCGGGCGCACGCCAGGGGGACGCGCTCGCCGATTCCGGAAAGGTCGTCCAGCAGGAGGTCGAGCTGGTGGGTACGCCGAAAATGATTTCCTGTCGCGATGGTGAGCGCCTTGAGCGCCCGTTCCATCGACTGCTGGAGGTTCTCGCACTGCGATCCCGGACTCTGCACGCGGGAGGCATCCTCCAGGTAGTCGCCGGCTCTCCGGAGGTAGTACAACGCTTCGTCGGGTTCGAGTTTCTGCTGCCTCACCATCCCGGTACCGTTCCCTGCGGAGACCGGCCCCGTGGGGATCACGTGCGCGCCGCGGCGGGCGTACAGCGTGCGTCCCTCGGCCAGGGCCGTGCTGTGGAAGTCGCCCGCGCGCCGGCGGCGGCGCTCGGCCGTGGCCGGATCCGTGACGTGGATATCGAGCGCGTCGTCGGTGTCGGGGTGACGCCAGCGCCAGTCCCGGCAGTCCTCCGAAGCACCCTCCTTCACGACCAGCAGGTCGATATCGCTGTCCTCGGTCATCGCGCACCGGACCGCGGAGCCGAACAGGACGACCTGATCCGGTCGGCGACGGGCGACGACGAGATCGACCGCGGCCTGCAGCCGCGCCCCGTCCGGGCCGTCGAGCGGTGATGGCGGCTGGTCGGGCATGGGAAGGTTCCAGGGCATTGTCGCACGGCGAGTTCGCGGACCGCCACGCCCCCTGCATCGGGGCCCGCCGCAGCCGGCGGGAGAGCTGCCGCTCGCCATCAGCGCTGCGGTGGCTGGCGCCTCACGGCTCGACCGTGATCTCCCCGATCGCCCACGGATGGTCCGTGCAGTGGTACAGGAACGTGCCCGGCTCGTCGAAGGTGACGTAACCCATCATCGCGGGCGCCAGCGTGCCGGTGCTCCAGCTTCCGTCCCGCGCCGCGATGGTGTGCGGCATCTCGCCGTTGTTGACGAAGCGCACGCGCGTGCCGGCGGCGACGCGGGCCCGCACCGGGTTGAACGCATGCTCGTTGATTGCGTTGCGCCGGCCGCCCACCGACCAGGCGATGGGATTCTCGACCAGCGTGGCAGTCTCGATGACGTCCGCAGCGCGTGGCGGCGGGCCGATCCAGCGGACCAGATCGTCGAGCGGCTCGGCCGCCGTCGGACGCGCCGGCACATCGCCGTCGAGGGCGAACGCCCACAGCTCGCCGCCGACCGCGATGGCGACGAACTGCTTGCCGGCCACCGCGTACGAGACTGCCGGGCCGGGCCGCAGCCGCACCCCCGGCGGGCCCGCCTGGAACGCCCACCGGCGCTCGCCGGTGCCGGCGTCGTAGGCCTCGATCCGCCCGTCGGCCGAGCCCCAGAACAGCAATCCGCCCGCGGTCGTGAGCGGACCGCTGGTGGCCAGCCGCGCCCCGCGGAACTCGTTCTTCCACACCACCTCGCCGGTCCGCCCATCGACGGCGGCCAGGATGCCGGCCGACTCGGGCAGCGTCAGCCGGAGGTAGCCGCTGCCGCGGTTGTCCGAGATCCACGGGTCGTCGAAGCGGAACGCGCGGCCGACGTGCGCCCGCCCCTGGGCGTAGATGTAGCCGGTCTGCGGGCTGAACGACATGGGCGTCACCCGCACCATCGGAATCGGCGCACCGAGGGCCACGACGTCCTGCCGCTCCAGCGACGGCGGCGTGTAGAAGCTGCAGCTCAGCTCGAACGGCGGCGGCACCCGGTCGCGCCAGAACGAGCAGTCGGGCAGGATGCTCTCGCCCGCCGGGAAGGGCTGGGTCGGCGCAGTCAGCAGGTACTCGTCCTGCGGCACCGGCCGCTCCTCCACCGGCACGATCGGCTCGCCGGTCTCGCGGTCGAACAGGAACAGGTGACCGTCGGCGCGCATCGCCGCCAGCGCCCTGCGGGTCCTCCCGTCCGTCTCGGTCTCGTAGAGCAGCAGCGGCGTGGCGATGTCGGCGTCCCAGACATCGTGGCGGACCACCTGGTAGTGCCAGCGCCGCTCGCCGGTCTCCATGTCGAGGGCGAGCACCGACGCGGTGAACAGGTTGTCGCCGGCGCGAATTTCCCCGCCGTACATCGGGACGGGATTCCCGGTGACGAAGTAGACCATCCCCAGGTCCGGATCGACCGCGCCGACCAGCCACACGCCGCCGCCGCCGAGCCGCCACACCTCGGAATCCTGCGGCCAGGTCTCGTGCCCGAACTCGCCGGGCCGCGGCACGACATGGAAAGTCCACAGCCGCTCGCCGGTCGCCGCGTCCAGCGCGATGACGCGCCCCTGGCCGCCGCTGTCGCCGTTGGCGATTCCGACGAACACCCTGCCGCGCGCGTGCATCGGGGCGGTGGTGACCGACTCGCCCGCCTGCGGCGGGTCGCTGCCGACCGGCGTCACCCAGACCGGCTCGCCGGTGTCCTGCCGCAGCGCCGCCACCTCCGCACTCCGCAGGGGAACGAAGACGAGCCCGTCGCCCAGGCCCACGCCCTGCCACGACGGCACCCGCTGCGCCCCGGCGGCCGAGCTTCCCGGCCGCCAGCGCCACACCGTCTCGCCCGTGCGCCCGTCGACGGCGAACACGTTGGCGCCGCCCGACAGGTACAGGACGCCGTCATCGACCACCGGCGTCGCGCGCGACGACACGCCCCCGGGGAGCCGCGCCACCCAGGCCCCGCCCAGCCGGTCGATGGTCTCGGTCGAGACGTCGGCGAGCGTCGAGTGGCGTGAACTCGTCCAGCCCCCGCCGGCGAACGGCCAGTCCGCGGCCGGGTGGCCGCTCCCCTGCTCCTGCGCTTCCTGCCCCTGCAGGCTGCCCGTCAGGGCGACGATGCCGGCCACGAGTACGATGGCGACTCCACGGTGCGTTCTGCGCATGACGTCCTTTCCTTCCCTGCTGGACAGCCCGTGGCAAGCCCGGGTTTCCATCGCGGACTCCTGGACGCGAGAGTGTACCAGGGTATTATCCAGCTCGTATCGCTCCCCCGGCTGCGCACCGCGGTCCACGAGGACCGTGCCTGCGACGCCCGCTCGCTCGCAGACGATGCAGAGCGGGTTGGCCTGCGCACCGCGGTTCCCGAGGACTGTGCCTGCGACGGGATGGTGGTGGAGATCCGATCCGTCATGCGAAGAACCTGGACGTTCTGGATCCTGGCCGCCTTGCTGGCCGGTTGCGACGGCCTGCAACCGGCAACGCCGGACGTCATCGTCGTCGACACTCCGGGCAGCCTGTCGGTCCAGGGCGAGGTCTGGGCCGACAACTGGTTTGCCTTCTACCTGGGCGAACGCCTGATCATCGAGGACTCGACGCCGATCACGACGGAGCGGTCGTTCAATGCCGAGGCGTTCGTCTTCAATGCCGATTACCCCCTGCAATTGAATTTCGTCGCCAGGGACTTCAAGGCGGACGATACGGGTCTGGAGTACATCGGCCGCCGCAACCAGCAGATGGGCGATGGCGGGCTCATCGCCCAGTTCACCGATGTCTCCACGGGAGCGCCGATCGCAGTCACGAATGCCGCCTGGCGATGCCTGGTGATCCATGAGGCGCCGCTCGACCGCGCTTGCGAAGACGAGCCCGAACCGGCGCCGGGCGTCGGGCCATGCCGGTTCGCGGCGATGGCGGAGCCTGATGGCTGGCGACGGCCCGGATTCGACGATGCCGGATGGCCGTCAGCGGTGGAGCACGACGAAGCCGCGGTCAGACCGCGAGGTGGCTACGACGCGATCGGGTGGCGGGACGGGGCGCGGTTGATCTGGACGGCCGACCTGGAGACGCACAACACGCTGCTGTGCCGCCTCACGGTGGAGTAGCCCTGAACACCTTCCGAACCCGGGGCGCGTTCGGCCGCGGCGGCCTCCGCGAGGGATGCGCCGCGAGGTGCGATCCCGCTCGGCGCGTCGCGCTGACGGTCCCGGCGCGGCGAGGGGCAGCGGACGGCGGCGCAGCGAAGCCACCGCTCCGGCAGCAGTAACGTGGGACGGGGTCGTCACGCGCCCCAGCGGTACTCGACCCGCGCATAGTAGTACCCGCCGCTGAAGCCCCACGGCGTGTACTGGCTGTGGGGCACGCCGAAGGTGTCGCCGAGCAGCGCCATCGGATCCGGGAACGTGTCGAGGACGTTCTGGCCGCCGACGGCCAGCGTCACGGCGCCGCCGAGAGGGATGCCGGCTTCGAGGTCGAGGATGTACCGGCCGCCAAGGACCGGCGCGTCGGCGAGGCGGATGCGTCGTGCGTCGAACTGATCGACCCACGACCCGTAATAGTGCAGCCGGGCGAGCAGGCCCACCCGTCCCATCTGCTGGTTGATCGCCGCGTTCCAGCGGGTGTCGGGCGCAGCCCGCTCCAGCGCCAGCACGTCGCCGGGGTTGAGCAGCTCCGACGCCGCGGTGACATCCGTGTCGGTGTGGTTCAGCGCGAAGCTGAGGAGGGTGCCGCCCCCCAGAGCGGCGGGCGCCCAGCTCGACACGATGTCGACGCCCTCGGTACGTGTCGCGAAGTCGTTGACGAAGAAGCGGAAGAACGCCAGGGTGCGGGCCGAGAAGATGCCCTCGGACAGCAGCAGCGCGCGCTCGCCCGCCGTCAGCGTGAAGTCCTGCGACTGTGCGAGGCGGTTCTCCACGTCGATGCGGAACCAGTCTGCGGTCAGGGTGAACGACCCGCGGTCGACGACGAGTCCGGCCGTCGCATGCGTCGACGTCTCGGGGTCGAGGGGCCCGCCGCCCCGCAACTGCGCGGCCCGGAACGTGGACGGCACGGTGGCGCTGTCGACCAGGTCCCGCGTCTTCGGGTCGATGGCCGACTGCACGTTGAACAGGTTCTGCTGGCCCGGCGTGGGCGCGCGGAACCCCGTGCTGACGCCGCCCCGCACGGCGACCGCGTCACCGAGCCGGTAGCGGGCCGAGAGCTTGCCGTTGGTCGTGGAACCGAACAGGTCGAAGTGCTCGAACCGGAGGGCGGCGCCCACCGTCCACCGCGCGGCGGGATCCTGCAGCTCGACGTCACCGTACAGCGCGACATTGCTGCGGCTCCAGGCGCCGGCCGTGTGCTCGGGGAATCCGGCGAAGCCGTTGGAGCCGGAGACGAAACCCTGCCTTGCGTACGGCCCGACCTCGAACGACAGCGGATCTCCCGCGCCGACCGTGAAGCGTTCGTCACGCCACTCGGCGCCGCCGGCCACGTGCATCCGGTCGGTGGCGTCGTGCGAGACGTCGAAGTTGAGACCGACCTCCTCCTGCCGGTGCCGCCCCGGGTGGAAGTCGCGCGGCGTGTCCGGGCCGAGCGATGCATTGACCGTGTTGTGGAGGGAGTAGGACATCCGGTGGGAGCCGTAACTGCCGCTGAGGTCCCAGCGCAGCCCGTCCCCCGTCCGGCGCAGCCCCGCGACCGACGACAGGTCGGTGAGCGAACCGGTGAACCAGGGCGTGAAGCCGCCGCGGGCGATCTCCTGGAAGGAGAAGCAGTCGGGGTCGTCGAACACCCGCGCCAGCGCCGCCGGATCCGGCGCGTGGTCGGTGATCCGCACGGTGGGGCAGTTCGCCGAGCCGTCGGGCACGCCGTCCCGCGCATCGAGCACGTCGCCGACGAGCAGCGTCCGGCCTCCGTCGAGGCTGAAGATGTTCGCGCGCGTGTTGGGATTGCGGTAGTAGAACCCGTGGGTCGAATCCCGCTCCGCGTAGTTGGCGTGGCCGTAGACCTGCACGCCGTTGCCGAAGAGACGGCCGAAGTTGCCGAACAGCTTCAGGTCGTCATCGAGCTGCGGGTCGCCCCAGACCTGCACCGACGGGCTGGCCGGCAGGAAACCGGGCCGCAGGGAGGCGGCCGGATCGGCCACCGCGGGATTGCCGGCCGCGATGAGCGCCTTCGCGTCGGCGCGCTGTACGCTGCGGTCGGTGGGGTCGGCGTTGCCGTACTCCAGGCTCAGGTTGACGAAACCGGTATCGGTCAGCGGCAGCCCGACATTGCCGGCGACCGTGTAGCGGTCCCCGTCGCCGGCGCGGTAGGCCCCGCGGCTGTACTGCAGCGCGCCGCCCTCGCGGGCGTCCCGGAGCAGGAAGTTCATCACGCCGGCGATGGCGTCCGAGCCGTACTGCGCCGATGCGCCGTCGCGCAGCACCTCCACCTGGCGCAGCGCGATCGCCGGGATGGTGGAGATGTCCGGTCCCTGCGTGCCGTCGGTCACGCCGCCGAAGAAGGGCAGGATGGCCGAGCGGTGGCGGCGTTTGCCGTTGACCAGCACCAGCACGTGGTCGTGCGCGAGGTTGCGCAGGGTCACCGGCCGCACCAGGGTCGCCGCCCCGCTGAGCGGATGCTCGGGCGCGTTGAACGAGGGGACCAGCGTCCGCAGGCGGTAGTCGAGCGACGTGACGCCCTGGCTCGCGACGTCCGCGAACCCGATGGCGTCTATCGGCACCTGCGATTCGGTCACCGACCGCGGCCGCGCGCGGCTGCCGACCACGACCACCTGCTCTTCGAGCAGCAGCGACAATTCGGCGTCGAGCGTGACCGCGGCGCCCGCAGCGACTTCCACCCCCGCCCGCATCAGCGGCCGGAAGCCGGCGAGGGCGAAGGTTACGTCGTAGCGGCCGGCCGGAAGCATGTCGATCACGAAGCGGCCTGCGCCGTCGGTCACGGCGCTGCGGACCGGACCGCCGGCCGCCGCGGGCCGCGCCTCGACGGTGACGCCGGGCAGGACGAGGCTCGTCGTGTCGGTGACCGCGCCGGCGATGACCCCCGTTCCGGCGACGAGGCCGCCGGCGGCCGGCGTCAGCGGGACCGCACCGCCTCCGGTCCGGGTCCGGGCGGAAACCGCGGCCGACGCCAGCGCCAGGGCGACGAGCACGGCCACGCAACGCGGCGTGCGAGGGGCGCACGCCGCGGCGGACGGTGCTTCCGAGATGCTCGATGGTGTCGCATGCATGGTGTTGTGTCAGGCGCAGACGCCGGTCCGGCGCCGGCTGCGCGCGGACGCCCCGGCGCGAATCAGGGCGCGCCGGGCACCAGCGCCAGCGGCACCGTCGCATGGCGGATGCGGCGGCGGTTCCACGTGTAGGTGATCTGCAGGTCCCCGGCCGTGTCCTGGATCATGGCCGGATACGAGAGCTCGCCGCGCTGGTCCGCTTCGAGCGCCTCGACGACGAGGAAGTCCGTCCACGTGACCCCGTCGTCGAACGACACGGCGAGCGACAGCGGCGTGCGCCGCGTGGTCGAGGGGTTGTAGATCAGCAGGCAGCGCCCGTCGTCCAGCCGCAGCGCGTCGATCCCCGCGCTCGGGTGATCGAGGTTCGTCAGCTCCAGCAGCGCCCAGGTGCGTCCGCCGTCGTGCGAGGTGGACGTCGCGATCCTCCCCAGCCGGCGGGGCGTCCGCAGGAACGCGCGGATCACCCCCGGCTCGATTTCCAGCAGCGTGGGCTGGATGCTCCCGATGCGGTCGCGCTCCGGGTCGCCGAACAGGAGCGGGCCGTGCTTGCTCCATGTCGCGCCGCCGTCGGCGCTGATCTCCATCCACGAGGACCACGTCCGGTAGCTCTCCAGGGACGTGCCGGCGAGGATCTTGCCGCTGGCGAGTCGGATCGGCTTGGCCCGCACCGGCCCCAGCATGCCTGCGGGGAGCCAGACCGGCTCGGACCACGACCGCCCCGACGTGGTGGACTGCATGTACGCCCCGCTCCACGCGCGGGGGCTCGGGCCGACCTTGAAGTAGAGCCGGAGCGTGTCTCCGTCGCCGCGGAACAGCACGGGGTTCCAGGCCGGCTGATCCGGCTCCTTGTAGAGCTGCACCGGCGGCGACCAGACGCCCCCCCGCGGCTTGCGGGACGACCACACGCCGACATCCTTCCGGCCCTCGCCCGACCCGCCGAACCAGGCGGCGACGAGCGTGCCGTCGGTCGCTTCGACGATGGTCGAGGCGTGCGCCCGCGGGAAGGGCGCCTCCTCCCAGATGAAGCCGAGCGTGTGCTCCTGCGCCCGCGCGGTGGTCGCCAGCGCGAGGAGGACGAGCGAGAGAACCGCGCGTTTCCACATCATCGTATCCCTCCTGCACCGGCCGGGCCCGGCAGCACTTCGCTTCACTGCGTTCTGCGGCGCAAGCTTCCTGACCCGGCGCCGCGGAGGTGGATGCACGCCGACGGTCGGGCCGTGACCATCTCCCTCCATGGCGGTCGCGAAATCGATCCGCTGCTCTTCTTTCAAGCTCATCAGGCAGCTCGGAGTCACCTGGTCGGAGTTCGAGCGCCGACGGTGACAGGGACGCCCCCGCGCATCCCTGCCCGGCCGCCGTCCCCGGTGGGATCGATGCTCCGGTCACTGCCCCGCGCGAAGATCGACGAAGAGGCGGATGTCGACGCCGCCGCGCGCTCCCGCGGAGATCTGCGCGCCGCGCGGCTCCGGCGGCTCGTACAGCAGGCGGTAGCGCCTCGACACGTCGGCGTGGTGGGCGTTCAGGCGCTCCGCGTACCGGCGCAACCATTCCGGCATGCCGGTCGCCGTGGTGATGGTCTCGTACACGCCGCCCGTGTTCTCGGCGATGTTGCGGGCGTACCCCGGCAGGGTGCTCACGTTGCCGCCGCGGATACTGCCGCCGCGCCCCGACAGCAGCACGACGTTCACCATGACGCCATTGGAGATGAGCGTGTCGACGAGGTCCGCGTAGGCCCGGTCGTTGTAGTTCCTGCTGGCTTCGGGGCCGTTGGTCAGGACGATCACCAGCACCGGCAGCGTCTCGTCGCCCGCGTAGTGGCGCTCCCAGGTCTCCCGGACGCCGTCGAGCAGGACGGCTCCCGCGCCCGAGTCGAGCACGATGTCCTCGACCGACGCGCGCAACGCCGCGCGGTCCCGTGTGAAGTCGACGCGCCGCCGGAGGTTGCGGGCGATGGTGAACAGGCCGACCTCGTGCTGCGGCCCGAGCGTGTCGAGGAACGCCTCGGTCGCCTCCCGCAGCGGGTAGAAGGCAGCCAGTTCCGACATCCGGTCGCTGTTGTCGATCAGCAGCGCCACCTTCATCGGCCCGACCCGCTCGGCCGAGACGATGTTCGCCCGCGCGCCGTCCTCCAGCACGATGAAGTCCGACCGGGTCAGACCGGCAATCACCTGCCCCTCGGCGTCCAGCGGCTCGATGTACAGCCGCGCGAGCGCCTGCGCCTCGGCTGACGCCGGCGCCGACAGCGCCAGCGCGACCGCCGCGCACAGGACCGTCCCGACGCCGCGCACGGAACGCGGCATCCTTCCTGCCTCCGCGCTCGCTCCCGTCATCGTCGGCTCCATTCCGCCCGGCGGTTGCCGGCCAGGATGTTCTTGAGCCCGTAGTTGCCCTCGTGGCAGGCGAACTCGTAGATCGGCAGATCGCTGCGCTGCATCGGCAGCTCGACCGACCAGGGGCGCTCCCAGGTGTCCGGATCGGTCACCGTGAAGCGATAGAGCAGCGTGTCGCCGTCCACGCGCGTGAAGCGCTCGACCAGCGTCCGGTTGCGGCTCGTGTTGCGCCACGTGGTGTGCGTCCGGTCGTCGTTGAAGTCGACCGTCTCGACCACCAGCGTGTCGCCTTCCCAGTGGCCGCGCCCCTGCCCGACGTACTGGCGGATGCCGCCGTCCGGCTCGGACCGGCCGTCGAGCGGGATGACGCGGACGGTGTGCATCATCTCGTTCAGGATGGCGACATGGTCCGGCGTCTGGAACAATTGCATGTTGTTGTTGTAGACGCCCGGCAGCATCGGCGGCCCGGCGTTGCCGCTCATCAGGCAGCGGTCGGAGTTGCTGAAGTCGAGGTGCGACTCGGCCGTGCCGACGGTATCGCTGAAGGACGAACGCGATCCCATGGTCCGCGCCCGCTCGCGCCCGTCCCCGGTCAGCGCAGGCAGCCGGCCGTCGGGCGGATCGACGATGAGCGACGTGCGCCGCGTGCTGACGGCGGTCGTCCCCCAGTCGAACCAGAAGATGTTGTACGACCCGGTCTGCCCCTGCAGGCTGGGATGATCCGGCGAGTCCAGCCACCGTCCGGGGCGGTCGCCGGCGGTCGGAATGGCGACCGTGCGCTGCGCCGGCCGCTCCTCCATCGCCTGGATCCGGGTGCGCTCCCGCTCCGCGATCTCCGCCGCCTCCTCCTCGGTCAGAAACTCCCGGCCGCCGTACCGCGCCGGGCGCTCCAGCGGCGTGCGGGTCTTGTACTCCCACACGCCCCCGAGGTCCGGCTGGCCCCAGGCCGTGCGGGGCGCCGGCGCCGGCCCGCCGGTCTGGGCGGCGGCGGGCGCGCCAGCCAGGCACGCAATCGCAACCGAACAGGACACCATGACAGGCAGATACCGCATCTCACTCCTCCACTGGCGGATCGACGCCGCCGATCGCTTTTCCACCGCGGTCGTACAGCAGAGAATACCGCCGGGCCCCGTCGCGGATCGACCCGGTCTCGCCGATGGCGGAGACGGCGGATGCCCGATATGCGCCCTCCTCACGCCTTGCCGGGCGGGCGACTCGCCGCTCTCGGTGCTCGCGGGGATTCCACCACGGACTGCTAGAATCACGCCAGTCGGTCGGAATCGGCCCGCGGGACGAGAGGTTCACATGAGACGACTTCACTTGCCGGCGGCAGGACTGGCCCTGATTCTCGCGGCATGCGGGCAATCCGCGGCGCCCGAAGACGAGGGGACCGGCGCACTCGCGCTCGTGGGGGCGCAACTGATCGACGCGACCGGCGGGCCGCCGGTGGCCGACTCGGTAGTCGTCGTTCGCGACGGCCGCATCGAGAGCGCCGGCCCGCGGGACACCACGCCCGTGCCCGACGGCGCCGAGACGCTCGACCTGACCGGCAGGACGATCATCCCCGGCCTGGTGAACCTGCACGTGCACTACCGGGAGGGACCGGAGGAGATCGAACGGCAGTTCCGGTCGCAGCTCTACTACGGTGTGACCACCTCCCGGAGCACCGGCAGCGATACCCCCGAGCGGGTTGCCTACCTGCTCGAATCCGCCGGCCGTCCCGACGCCCCCCGCACCTATACCGCGGGAACGGGATTCTCGTACCCCGGCGGATTCAACGCCGCCGGCCGCAACGCCCCGGCCACCGAAGAGGAAGCGCGCGAGCTGGTGCGCAACCAGGTCGCACTCGGCGTGCACTTCATCAAGATGTGGGTCAACGAGGTCGCGGAGCCGGGCCTGAAGATCCCGCCCGGGATACGGGCGGCCATCATCGACGAGGCCGTTCGGAACGGCGCCATCCCCGTCGCGCACATCGACGACGAGGCCGACGGACGTCAACTGATCGAGGCCGGCCTGCGGGATTTCCTGCACAGCACCGTGCTGACCTTCGGACCCGGCGCCGGCGTCCCGATGGACGATCCTGACCCGTCGGCAGAGTTCATCCGGATGTGCCTCGACAACGACGTCTACTTCACCCCCACGTTGTCGATCGTCCAGAACCGCTGGCACTTCGCCGAGCATCCCGAGCTGCTGGACGACCCGGCGCTGCGGACCGCTTTCAACCTCTACAACCCGGATGCGCTGGCCGGCTGGGACGACCCCGCACGCCGGGCGGAGGTGGTCGACGACCCGGGATTCGAGGATCGCAAGGCCGCGTTCCGGCAGTTGCTGGACTTCGTGAAGACGATGCACGACGCCGGGGTCGCGGTTGCGCTCGGGAACGACGCCGGAACGCCCAACGTGCCGTTCGGCTGGGGCATGCACCACGAGCTGGAGATGTACGTCGAGGCGGGTCTGACCCCGATGGACGCCATCGTCGCGGCGACCGCCACCGGCGCCGCGCAGATGCCCCCGGTCGGCGAGGCCGACTACGGCACCCTCGAGGCGGGCAAGGTCGCCGACCTGATCGTGCTCAACGCCGATCCGCTCGCCGACATCCGCAACACGCTGGAGATCGACCGCGTCATGCGGCTCGGCGCGTGGGTCGACCGCTCGGGATTCGTGCCGGCGGAGTAGCTCCGTGACGGCGCGGGCCGACCGCCCACGCCGCGGCGCTCCGGGAACACCGCCACCCGCCGGGAACGCCGGGTTTCCGAGGCGACCAGGCCCGCGCCGAGCCCGCCCGTCACCCGCCGGAAGCGCCGGTTTCCGGGACGACGGCGCATGCACGATGCGCCGCGCGACTTCTCGCCGATGGCCCCGGTACGACCCGGCAATCACATGCTCCCGGAATGGTTTGAGCCGCAAGACCGCGGCAGGGATCTCCTCGTTGCGGAGTCGCTGAGGAACCTTCCCGCCTTCTGCGCCTGTGCCCGGAACACCTGCGTGCTCGCATTGCGACGCGTCTCCAAGCTGGTTGACGACACCGCCATCGGCCCCGACCGGCCGGTCGGTAGGCATGGATCGCTTCATGAACCGCTGCCCTTGCGCATCCCTCGACCCGCCCCACGCCGTTTCGCCTCTTCAATATCCTTGCAGACATCGGCAGCGACCTCGAACACCTCAGCCGGTGCACGAACCGGCTCGCCAGCAAGACGGCGCAGGGCAACGACGAGCGGCGCCAGCGCTTCGGCGATCTTGCTGTTCGCCGACAGGATCTCGACGAGGTCGCGCTCCCGCGCACCGGCCGCGATCAGGATGGGCACGCGCGCCAGCATGTCGCGCAGCATCGTTTCGTTGCCGACGACGAACATGTCGCACACCGATTGAAACACGCTCAGGGCCGCCGGGTGTTCGTTCAGAACGAACAGCGCGTGCATTCTCATCCACTTCGCCTGCCGTCGCAAAGATGCGACCACGTCGGCGAAGCGAAGCTGTTCTTCGGGTTGAGCAGCCACGTTCGGCTCGTTGTCAGGTCTGCATCTTCCACTCGGGCGTCGGGACAGCCGGAGTCGCAAAGATGCGAACACGTTCAGCTCGTTGTCAGTGACTACAGCGAGCCGACGATCGAGCTCGCCGCCGGTACGCAGGGCATCTTCCGCGCGGCCGATCTCGATTTGTTGCTCTCCCTTCCTGAGCAGCGCCTCGGAAACCGGCACCAGAAGCTCCGGGACGTTGCTGGCGCCATAACGCGCGAGCAGATCGTCGTAGGCCGCCAACGCCGCCTCTTGCTCGCCGCGCTGGCCGTGCGTGACGCCCTTGTTGAGCAGCGCGAGGGAAACCGGCACCAGAAGCTCCGGGACGTTGCTGGCGCCATAACGCGCGACCAGTTCGTCGTAGGCCGCCAGGGCCGGCTCTTGCTCGCCGCGCTGGCCGTGCGCGATGCCCTTGTTGAGCAGCGCGTTGGAAACCGGTACCTGAAGCTCCGGGACGTTGCTGGCGCCGAAACGGTCGACCAAATCGTCGTAGGCCGCCAGTTCCGCCTCATGCGCCCCGAGACGGCCGTGCGTGATGCCCTTGTTGAGCAGCGCTTTGGAAACCACTACTTGGAGCTCCAACGCGTCGCTGGCGCTATAACGCTCGACCAGATCGTCGTAGGCCGCCAGGGCCGCCTGTTGCTCGCCGCGCTCTTCGTGCGTGACGCCCTTGTTGAGCAGCGCCTTGGAAACCGGCACCTGAAGCTCCGGGACGTTGCTGTCGCGATAACGCGCGAGCAGATCGTCGTAGGCCGCCAACGCCGCCCCTTGCTCGCCGCGCTCTTCGTGCGTGACGCCCTTGTTGAGCAGCGCCTTGGAAACCGGCACCTGAAGCTCCGGGACGTTGCTGTCGCGATAACGCGCGAGCAGATCGTCGTAGGCCGCCAGGGCCGCCTGTTGCGCCCCGAGACGGGCGTGCGTGACGCCCTTGTTGAGCAGCGCGTTGGAAACCGGTACCTGAAGCTCCGGGACGTTGCTGTCGCGATAACGCGCGAGCAGATCGTCGTAGGCCGCCAGGGCCGCCTGTTGCGCCCCGAGACGGGCGTGCGTGACGCCCTTGTTGAGCAGCGCGTTGGAAACCGGCACCTGAAGCTCCGGGACGTTGCTGTCGCGATAACGCGCGACCAGATCGTCGTAGGCCGCCAACGCTGCCTCTTGCTCGCCGCGCTGGCCGTGCGTGACGCCCTTGTTGAGCAGCGCGTTGGAAACCGGCACCTGAAGCTCCGGGACGTTGCTGGCGCCATAACGCGCGAGCAGATCGTCGTAGGCCGCCAACGCTGCTTCTTGCTCGCCGCGCTGGCCGTGCGTGACGCCCTTGTTGAGCAGCGCCTTGGAAACCGGAACCTGAAGCTCCGGGACGTTACTGGCGCCATAACGCGCGAGCAGATCGTCGTAGGCCGCCAGGGCCGCCTCATGCGCCCCGAGACGGCCGTGCGTGATGCCCTTGTTGAGCAGCGCCTTGGAAACCGGTACCTGGAGCTCCAACGCGTCGCTGGCGCTATAATGCTCGACCAGATCGTCGTAGGCCGCCAGGGCCGCTTCTTGCTCGCCGCGCTGGTCGTGCGTGAAGCCCTTGTTGAGCAGCGCCGTGGAAACCGGCACCTGAAGCTCCGGGACGTTGCTCGCGCCGTAACGCTTGACCAAATCGTCGTAGGCCGTCAGGGCCGCCTCATGCGCCCCGAGACGGGCGTGCGTGATGCCCTTATTGAATAGCGCTTTGGAAACCGGTATCTGGAGCTCCAACGCGTCACTGTCGCCAAAACGCTTGACGAGATCGTCGTAGGCCGCCAGCGCCGCGTCGAACTCGCCATGCTCATGGTGCCTTACGCCCTTGTTGAGCAGCGCCGTGGCAGCCTCCAGTCGGAAACCCGGTGCATCGCTGGCAGCCAACGCCTGTTCGAGTCCCTCGCGAAGCGGCGCCGATTGCGCCGCTTCTTCGCGCCACTTGCGAACCATCCCGGGCAATTCGCCGTCGAACTCGCCATGCTCATGGTGCCTTACGGCCTTGTTGAGCAGCGCCGTGGCAGCCTCCAGTCGGAAGCCCGGTGCATCGCTGGCAGTCAACGCCTGTTCGAGTCCCTTGCGAAGCGGCGCCGATTGCGCCGCTTCTTCGCGCCACTTGCGAACCATCCCGGGCAATTCGACGCTATGGTAGAACACCATCATGAACTGGATCAGGTTGCATACCAGCCCGGCCTCGTCGCGTTCGCGTCGCAGCTTGTAGTAGATGCTGTAGAGACGTTCCGCAGCGGCGTACTTCCGCTTCCTGCCCGTCCCTTCCACGATGACGGCTCCGCGGTTGACCAGCCGCCCGATCAGCGTCGATACGGTGCGAATGTCCATGCGAGCTCGCACCGCGATCTCGTGGGCGCTCGACGGTTGCCAGAGATCGATGACCGCGAGATAGACGCGGCGTTCGGTTTTGGCCAGGACATCCAGGTGGCTGCGGAAGTACTCGGTGTGGTCGTCGACCAGCGTCACCAGATCTTCCAGAAGCCGGCGCAGCGACCGGCGCCGCGCAAACGTGGCGATGATGATCAGCAGGCGGGGGCTGCCGCCGGTCAGAATTCGCAGGGGTTTGATCTCCCGACCCGTCCGCTCGTCGCCGCTGGCCATGTTCCAGAGACGCCGGCACGCATCGGTATCCAGCGGTTCGAGATCGACGATGCGGAACAGCTCGAAGAATGGCTGGTTCGCATCGTCGAGCCCCTTGAACCGGCTGGTCGCGGTCGCCAGCATCATGAGTCGAGGCTCTGACTGCAGCGTCTGGCGAAGCTTCCAGCCGAAATCATCGTCGAAATCGTCGCAGAGGTCCTGGAGATTCTCGACCATGAGGACGATCTTCCGGTTCAGCCGATCCGCCGCCTCCAGAAATGCAGCCCGCGCAGAGTCCTCGATGTTGGTGTCACGCCACCGAGCGGTCAGATCGGCGTGCGTCGCGAGGAGTTCCTGGGAGAACTTCGGATTGCCGGCCGCGTTCGCGTGGGCGAGGTGGAACAGCGCTTCGAGCCAGAAGTCGGCCAGGGTGGCGACCTCCTGGCTTTCTTCCATGAACCGCACGGGAAACAGCCGCTGCGAGAGTGCGTTGTCGGTTCGCAGTTCCGCGCCGACGCGAGCCAGCAGCATGGTTTTTCCGCGACCGCGCGGCCCGACGATCAGTACGTGCTGACAGGACGGCGAGTCGATGTTGCCGCGTACGACTTCGAGTACGAGGTCGAGCTCCCGCTGCCTGACCACGAACTGTCGGTCCACCTCGTCGTCGGACTGGAAGGCGCCCGGATTGAACTTGCGGATCCGCCGATGGCGTGCGTCGTTCGGCGCGGCTCTCTCGATCATGGCCGGCCTCCCCGCTGCTCAAGGGGGGTGTGGTCGCGGAAGCGCGCCGACCACCAGTCCTTCAGCAGCCGGGATGGGAATCGGAACCCGTCGTCGCCGCCGTCTTCGAGATAGCCGTCGTGCATCAGAACCTCGATGACGTCGGCGATACGACTTGGCGCATTGTCGACGACCGGTGCGTACAACTGTCCGAGGCACCGCCGCGCCGACGGAGTGAACCGCTGCTGGGTGGCGGCTTCGGCCAGGATCTCCATGGCGATGGTATAGCCTTCACCTTCCAGTCCCTCGCGGAGACGTGTCTCGTAGTGCACGAGGTCGTTCTGCCCGGACGGTCCGAGAAGGGCGGTGTGATAGACCGTGTCGACATCTTCCACCTTCACGCCGTCTCGCCCGTGCATGATGGCGAAATCCTGTAACCGTGCGAAGAAGGACTGCACATGGTGGGGAATGCCGATACCGAGCGCGTCGTACACCGCCTCGGCCACGCCGCGGTCAATCGGCAAGTCGTGACTGTCGGCCAGACGTTCGAAACACGTCACGCTGGCGTGACGGTCCCAGGGGCCCAGTCGAAAGGGATCGAGATGGTTGATTCGGTCGGGGATGCCGAGCCGTCGCACCAGCGGTTCGAGCCCGATGCTGCCGGACACGATGAGGACCAGGGAGCCGGTGTCGAGCGCCTGGACGACCGCGCGCAACCAGCTCAGGAACGCGTCGACCCGTTGGGCGCCGTCGTCTTGGCGGAGTATGCGCTTGAGGAAAATGGGCAGCTCGTCGATGACGAGGAGGACCGGCTGGTCGTGCCGGGCGCAGTCGCCGATGAACTGCTCGCCGTGCCGACGCCAGTTGCCCGCGTTCAGGCCGGCGCGAATCTTGAGGCGGAAGTCGAGTGCGCCAACCTCCTTGAGGTTTTCGGTGAACCAGCGTTGCATCGTGGTCGCAATGCGCGCCGAGACCGGTCGGATCGGATGCACCGCTTCAGCGATGTTGGCGATCACGTCCTCCTCGCGGGCCGCGCCCTCGACATCGGTGAAGAGGAAGACCCATCCCTGCGCCTCGAGTCGTCGCCCGAGCTCTCGGGCGATGCTGGTCTTCCCCATCCGGCGCTGTCCCGTCAGCAGGATGTGGTTGCCGGCGCGAACCCGTGCATCCAGAAGCCGCAACTCGGATTCGCGATCGACGAAGTCGTCACCGCTCACCCAGCGGCCAGTGGCCAGTCTCATGACTTCTTCCTTGAACCAACTGTTGTCAACACGATGACAGACAACAAAATTGATGTCAATTTGAGAGTCGTCCGGGTACACCAACTCCCGCAGGTGCACGCTGCGGTCGGACTCGCACCATTCGGAGCGGTCCGCGTGCGCGACGTTCCACTGGGCGGCGGGCGAAGCCGGGCGGCGGGCCAGCTTGACCGCCTCGAACTCCAGGCCGTCGGCCGGGCGTCGGGGAAGACGCGGGTGTGGACCTCGGCGTCGATCAGGGCTTCGACTTCGGCGCCGACGGCGGCCGCAACCGCCTCTTCGGAGCCCGTTTTTCGCCGCCCCGGCAACAGCGGCGACGTCGCGGCCAGTGGCATGCGCGCGAGACTCGCTGCCTCGCGTCCGCGCTCAGGCCAGTATGTCCTCGACGACGACGCCGGCCACATCGGTCAGCCGGAAGTCGCGCCCCTGGCTGCGGTAGGTCAGGCGCTCGTGGTCGAGGCCGAGCAGGTGCAGGAGGGTCGCGTGCAGGTCGTGGATGTGCACCTTGTCCTCGATGGCGTAGTAGCCGTAGTCGTCGGTGCGGCCGTGGCTGTGGCCGCCCTTCACGCCGCCCCCGGCCAGGAACATGGTGTAGCCGTGGGGGTTGTGGTCGCGGCCGTTGCGCGCGCCCGCCTCGGCCCCCGGCGTGCGTCCGAACTCGCCGCCCCACAGCACCAGCGTCTCGTCGAGCAGGCCCCGCTGCTTGAGGTCGGTGATCAGCCCGGCCACCGGCCGGTCGATCTCGGCGCAGCTTCGGGGCAGCCCCGTGATCAGCCCCGAGTGGTGGTCCCACTTGGTGTCGGGCCCGTGGGTGGCCTGCACGAAGCGCACCCCCGACTCGGAGAAGCGCCGCGCGAGGAGGCAGCGCAGGCCGAAGTCGGCCGTCACCGGGTCGTCGAGGCCGTAGAGCCGCCGCGTGGCCTCGGACTCGCCCTCGACGCGCATCAGTTCGGGCGCCTCGGTCTGCATGCGGAACGCGAGCTCGTACGACTCGATGCGGCCCTCCAGCGCGAGGTCGGGCCCGGTCGATGCGAGCTGGCGGCGCTGCCAGCGCTGCAGCAGATCGACCTCGGCCCGCTGCACGCCGGGGCGGACCGCCTGGTTCTCGAGAAAGTCGATGGTCGCCTCGGCGGTGTTCATGCGCGCGCTGCCGATGGCGGTGCCGTTGTAGGCCGCCGGCAGGAACGCGGCCGAGTAGTTCTGCACGCCGCCGTGCTGGTACGACGGGCAGATGGTGATGAAGGCGGGCAGGTTCTCGTTCTCGGTGCCGAGCCCGTACGAGATCCAGGACCCCATCGAGGGCCGCACGAAGCGGTCGCTGCCCGTGTTCATCGCGAGGATGGCCCCGCCGTGCGCGGCGTTGGTGCCGTACATCGAGCGCACGAAGCAGAGGTCGTCGACGACCCCGGCCAGGTTGGGCAGCAGCTCGCTGACCCACGCTCCCGACTGCCCGTGCCGCCGGAACTCCCAGGGGCTTCTGAACAGGTTGCCGGTCTCGTTGAACTGCACGTCGGGCTTGGCGAACGGCAGCGGCTTGTTGTCGTCGCGGATGAGCAGCGGCTTGTACTCGAACAGGTCGTGCTGCGACGGGCCGCCGTGCATGTGCAGGAAGATGATGCGCCTGGCACGGGGCGCGAAGTGGGGCGACCTCGGGGCCAGCGGGTTGTCCTGCGCGGCCAGCAGATCCTGCTGGAGCAGCGACGACAGGGCCAGCCCCCCGAAGCCGCAGCCGCAGGCGCGGAGCATGTCCCGGCGGGTCACCGGCGGTGCCTGGTAGTGGGGATGGCGCATCGTCTCTCCCGGTGCGGGCCGACCGCCCGGCCCCGCGTTCCGCGTGACGGCCTTGGCAGCCGGCGGCGACAGTCCCCGCTGCATTCGAGCAACGCGGGGCTTCCACCACGGCTGTCAGTCGACGTAGATGAACTCGCTCGCGCCGAGGATGACGTGGCACAACCGCGTCCACGCGAAGCGCTCGGCCTCGTCTTCGGGCGCGGTCTCGCGCATGGCGGCGAGGAAGGCCAGGCTCTCCTCGATCTCGACCTCGGCGGCCGGCCGGCCGTAGGCCTCGACGAACGCCCGCTCGACCCGCGCCGCCTCGCCCGCCAGCGGCATCGCCAGCAGCCGCATCGCGAACTCACCGGCCCGCTCCTCGACGAACCCGCTGTTCATCATGAGCAGGGCCTGGGACGGCACCACCGTCGCGGGGCGGGCGCCGACCGAGTCGCTGGCGTTGCCGAAGTCGAAGCCGGCGAAGATGTCGTAGATGGCGTTGCGCACCACCGGCATGTAGACCGAGCGGCGCGGGGCCGAGTAGAAGTCGAACCGCCCGAACGTGCCGCCCTCGCTGAAGACGTAGCCGCGCGGGCTGTACTCCTCCACGCGTCCGCCCATGGTCAGGTCGAGGGCGCCGGCCAGGTGCAGCAGCGCGTCGCGGATCGGCTCGACCTCGAGGCGCCGGCGGTTCATCCGCCAATGCAGCCGGTTGTCGGGGTCGACGGCCGCGTTCGCCTCGTCGTATCCCGCGCCGAGCCGGTAGGTGCTCGACAGCAGGATCTCCCGGTGCAGTGCCTTGACCGACCAGCCGCCGTCGACGAAGCGCCGGGCCAGCCAGTCGAGCAGCTCGGGATGGGTGGGGGCCGAACCGGTGGCGCCGAAGTTGCTCGGCGTGTCGACGAGGCCGCGCCCGAAGTGCCAGTGCCAGATGCGGTTGGCCATGACCCGCGCCGTGAGCGGGTGCTCGGGGTGCGTGATCCAGCGGGCCAGCTCGAGCCGCCCGCTGGCGTCGGCGGGTATCGGCGGCGGCGGCACGATGTGATCGGTGACCCGCAGGAACCCCCGCGGCTGCGGGGTGTCGGCAAGGTTCAGATGACTGCCGCGGATGTGGACGGGGAGATCGACGACCTCGCCCTCCTCGACCGACATCGCATAGGGGGGCTCGGGCGGCGAGGCCGCCTCGCGCTCGGCGACGACCGCCCGCAGCCGGGCGAGCCCGGCCACCGCGTCGGGAGGATAGAGGGCCTCCTCCGCCTCCTGGTCCAGGCACAGGATGCACAGCCGGCCGTCGTAGACGAGCCGCCGCAGCTCCTCCTGCTCGCGCGGGAGCCTGAAGTCGGCGGGGGTCAGTTCTTCCTCGTCCTCGAGGCCCAGCCGCTGGAGGTGCTGTTCCCAGGCGATCTCGATCACCGCGAACAGGCCGGCGTAGCGCCACGCGACCTCTTCGAGGCTCCGGGGCGCCGGCCCCCGGACCAGGCTCCGGGTCAGCGGCGCGATGAGCACCTTCTCGGAGGCGATCAGCGCCCGCAGCTCGTCGGTGACCTCCTCGTAGCGTTCCGGCGCCGCCGCCGCATAGGCGTTCCAGACCTGGAAGACCACGCTCGGGTTGGGCCCGTCGCCCTGCACCGGGGGGCCTTCGCGATAGCGGAAGAAGGCCCGGACCCAGCGCTCGATCACCGCCGCCTCGAGGCCGTCACGCCCGGCGATTCTCGCGATCTCCGCCGCACCCCGGCGCCGGCTCGCCTCGTCCTCGCCCCAGGCCGGGTAGGCTTCCTCCGCCGCCAGGAGATAGCGGGCCAGCGCCTGCCGGCGCGGCCGCCGCAGCCGCTCGTTCTGCGCGTCGACGAGATCGTCGACCGCCTCCTGCGCTTCCGCGACCCGCTCCTGCGCCGCCTCGTAGCGGGCGACGGTCTCTGCGTCGGCCAGCGGCCGCTCCACCCACCGGCCGACGCGGTTGTCGCCGACCATCGTCCTGGTCGAGCGCAGGATGCCGGCCAGCGCGTAGTAGTCGGCGGTCGGGATCGGGTCGAACTTGTGGTCGTGGCAGCGGGCGCAGCCGATCGGCTCGGCGAGGAACGCCCGGCCGATGACGTTCACCTGCTCGTCGACGATGTCGATGACCATCTTGTCGACATCCTGCTCGGCCAGCACCTTGGCGCCGAGGGTCAGGAACCCGGTCGCGGTGAGCTGCGCGAACCGCTCGTCGTCGCCAGCCGACGGCAGCAGGTCGCCGGCAATCTGCTCCTGCACGAACCGGTCATAGGGCTTGTCGGCGTTGAACGCGTCGATGACCCAGTCGCGGTAGCGGAAGGCGTTGGGGTGCGCGATGTTCTCGTCGAGCCCGTTCGAGTCGGCGTAGCGGGCGACGTCGAGCCAGTGCCGGCCCCAGCGCTCGCCGTAGCGCGGCGACGCCAGCAGGCGCTCGACCACCCGCTCGTAGGCGTCGGGCCGCTCGTCGGCCAGGAACGCGTCGATCTCGACCGGGGTCGGGGGCAGGCCGGTCAGGTCGAACGTCACCCGCCGCAGCAGCTTCCGCCTGTCGGCCGGGGCGACCGGGGTCAGTCCTTCGGCCTCGAGCCGGGCGAGGACGAACCGGTCGATGGCGTTGCGCGCCCAGGCTTCGTCGGCGACGGCGGGCGGCTCGGGACGGGCCACCGGCCGGTACGCCCAGTGCTCGCGGCCGGGACCGAAGTCGTAGGCGGCCCCGCGGTCGGACCGGGCGGCGACGACCGGGGTGTCGGTCGTGCGTGGGTCCACCGCACCGCGGGCCACCCAGCGCTCGAAGTCGGCGACGACCGCGGCCGGCAGCCGGCCGTCGGGCGGCATCCGGATCGGACCGTCGTAGCGGATGACGTCGATGAGCAGGCTGTCGTCCGGCGAGCCGGGCACGACGACGGCGCCGCTGTCGCCTCCCGCCCGCACGCCGGCGGCGTCGACCAGCACCAGCCCGCCGAAGACGCGCTCGGGGTTCGCGCCGTGGCACGCGTAGCAGCGCTCGGCGAACACCGGACGGATCTTCGACTCGAAGTGATCGAGGTCCTCGGGCGGAAACTCCTGCGCCCGAGCCGGGACCGCGACGCCGGCGGCCAGCGCCAGCAGCGCGCTCAGGAGGCCGACCCGGATGGCGTCGCGATGCGACAGCACCCGGAACACGGCGCCGAGGGGGCCGAGCCGAATCGTGGCGTCGCGATGCGACAGGGTCCGAATCCGTGTGTGCATGACCGACGGCGGCAGTGTAGCGCAGACCTGTTCGCGGACCAAGCCTCCGATGGCGGCCCGTCCGGCTTGTCGTCAGCGGCATGCGAAGCACTGACGGCGGCCGGAACCGGTTCGATGATCTCCAGGACTTCCGGAATCTGCGAGAGCAGAACTGTACGTGCCGCAGGCGTCGGTCCGGTAGACTTCGGGGCAGGACGCGGACCTCGACCGATTGCAACGGAACCCCCGCTGGCGAATCCGACACTTGCGACCGGCGGGGACATGAGCGATCATGGCGTTCTTCGGACAACCACGGCAGCCTCGCCAGGAGGATTTGAGATGGACCATCGTCTCCGAACAGTCGCCACGATGCTCACGCTAGCGGTGCTCGCGGTCGGTCCGCTGGCGGTCGGGCCGGCCTTCGCGCAGAGCCAGTCCGGCAGCGCCCCGGACGCGGATCCGGCCTGGGAGACGCCGCGGCTCGCGGACGGCCAGCCAGACCTGCAGGGCTACTGGACCACGCAGACCTTCACGCCGATGGAGCGCCCCGAGTACCTGGGCGACCAGGCGTTCTACACCGAGGAGGAGTTCGCGCTGCTGCAGTCGCAGTTGACGGTCGACGGGGCGGATCCGCTCGCGCGCTTCGCCATCGAGATCGCCGACCCGGAGGAACGCGCGCGGGCGCTCGACCAGACCCACCGCGACGAGAGCTACGTCCACTACGACAACGCCATCTGGCTCGCCACCCCGGTGCCCAAGGGGCTGTCGACGCGCCGCACCTCGTTGATCGTCGATCCGCCGAACGGCCGGATCCCCCCGCAGAACGAGATGGCGCAGGCGCGGGCCGAGGCGCGGCGCGCGGCGCGCGGCGACCGGGGCGCCTTCGACGGCTACGAGCTGCGGCCGCACGGCGAGCGCTGCCTCAACTACCGCTACAACGCGCCGCCGATGCAGCCGCCCTCGTACAACGACATCCACCAGATCTTCCAGACGCCGACGCACATCGTGATCTTCACCGAGCAGAGCACCAACGGGCCGCGGATCATCCCGATCGACGGGCGGCCGGCCATGTCGGAGAAGATCCGCCAGTGGCCGGGCGACTCGCGCGGGCGCTGGGAGGGCGACACCCTGATCATCGAGAGCAGCCACTTCAACGACAAGACCGCGTGGCAGGGATCGAGCCGCGGCCTGAAGGTGGTGGAGCGGTTCACCCGCGTGTCCGACGACCGGATCCACTTCACGTTCACGGTGGAGGATCCGGACACCTGGGACCAGCCGTGGAGCGCCGAGATCCCGCTGACCACCACCGAAGGGCCGATGTACGAGTACGCCTGCCACGAGGGCAACCACGACATCCGGCACATCCAGGAGGTCTACCGCAACCTCGAGCGGCAGGAGGCCGAAGCCGCACGGTAGCCCGAGGCGGGCCTGGCCCCGAGGCGGGCCGCGTCGGGCCGGCAGGACTCCGGCGCGGCCGCTTCCGCAATTCGGCCGGCAGGATTGGTGTGGCGACCGTCGACGATTTCCGCCGGCTCGCGCTCGGCCTCGACGGGGCCGAAGAGAGCGCGCACATGGGCGCACCGGACTTCCGCGTCGGGGGCCGGATCTTCGCGACGCTCGCCCACCAGGCGCAGGGCTACGGCAATCTGATGCTCACGCCGGAGGTCCAGGCGGCGTTCGTCGGCGAGGCGCCCGAGACCTTCGTGCCGGTCACCGGCGGCTGGGGACGCATGGGCGCGACGCATGTCCGCCTGGGCGCGGCCGAAGAGGAGACCCTGGCGGGCGCCCTTCGCACCGCCTGGAAGCTCCGCGTCGAGAAGAACACGCGGGCCAATCGCGGACGGCGGTCACGGACGTAACCGTGCGGCCCCGCCGTCCGCCGCCGGTCAGTCGTCGAGCACTGCTTCGGGGTCCGTCCAGCGCGCACGCAGGGCATCGCGGTCGACCTCGACGCCCCGAAGATATACCGCTGCGATCCGCCGCGTGTGCGTGATGTCGTCGAGCGGGTTGGCGTCGAGCACCAGGAAGTCGGCGCTCCGTCCGGCCTCGATGCTTCCCGTCCCGGTCAACCCGAACGCCCGCGCCGCGCGGGTCGTAGCGGCCACGACAGCCTCGGCCGGCGTCATCCCCAATTGCACGAAGAGCTCCAGCTCCAGGTGATCCGCGTAGCCGAAGAAGTCGCCCACCGCGCCGGCGTCGGTGCCCAGGATGACGTGGTCGCGCAGCCGCAGGAAGTTGTTCCGGATCACCCGCGCCCGCGCTTCGTCCGCGGCGGTCCGCGGGCGGTCGGCGCCCGCGGCGGCGCGCAGCATCGCGACGACCGCGTCCGGCACCTGCTCCTGGAAGAAGGGGTCTTCGTGGACCGGCCGCCGGTACGGCTCGCGCCGGGTGACCATCCCGATGGTCGGCGCGATGAAGACGTTGCGGGCCGCGACGAGCCCGAGATACTCGTCGTCGACCGCCGTGTCGTAGGGCATGTGGATGAAGCGCCGGGCGCCCGCCGCGATCAGCCGCTTGTGGTCCTCCAGCGTGGTCGCGTGCGCGATCACCCGGATGTCCCGCACCTGGGCCTCGTCGAGGATGGCCGCGTAGATGTCCGGGTGGAGCTTCACCCGCGCGCCGCGCCGCTCGTCGCGCGCGTCCACCCAGATCTTCAGGATCCGGATGCCGCGCGCGGCCTCGGCCCGCACCACCTCGCGCGCCTCGGCGGGGCTGGTCACCCCGTGCAGCCCCCACCATCCGGCGTCGTTCGTGAACCTGGGGTTCGGTCCGCCGCCGGGGATCCCGAGACCGGGCGACACCAGGTAGCGGGCCCCCTCGACCTCGCCCACCTGTTGCGCCCGCCGGACCTCGAGGGCGATCTCCTCGAGGTCGCTGCCGGTCGAGATGACCGTGCCGACGCCGTAGTAGGCGTGGCGGTGGAGATGGTCGACGAGGTTCTCGCGCGTGAAGTTCTCCGCCCGCCAGCTCGTGTACCGCTCCCAGCCGAGATGCGCGTGGGTGTTGACGAGCGCCGGCATCACCGTGCGCCCGGTCAGGTCGACGACGCGCGCATCCGGCGGCGCCTGCACCGCGCCCGCGTTCCCGACCCGCACGATGCGATCGCCGCGGACCAGGAACGCGGCGTCCTCGATGACGCGGCCGTCCCCGACGATCACGCGCGCGCCGGTGAACAGCCGGACCGCCGGGGTCGAGGCGTCGGGATCCGACTGCTGGGCATCCGCGCCACCCGCGATGATCGTCAGGAACGCGAGGAGCAACGGCCGGACGGCGTTCCGCTGGACGCCGCTTCTGTCGGTCGATCGAGTCATGCACCTGTCCCCATGGATCGACGATTCCCTGCACCAGGGTCCGCGAGTCGGCGCTACGAGCGCGACTCGACGCGGAACGTCCACCAGCTTTCCGGCCGCGGGGTATCGAGCGGCGGCGGCTCGCCGCCGCCGCCGGGCTGCCGCGCCTGCACGGCAGGCTTCTGCAGCTTTCGGATCCGCGCCGCCCAGACGTGGTCGAGCGCGGCCGGATCCATCTCCCGGTTGAGGACGACGGGGTAGACGACATCGTCGAGCCGGAGGCGTCCCCGGTGGTCCTGTCCGACGCGCGGGCACCAGTACTTCTGCTCGCCGACCGAGCAACTGATGAAGAGCTCGCCCTCCGGCGTCGCCATGCAGTTGACGTTCACCGAATGGGGTCGTCCCAGGATCCCGATCTGGATCGCGCACAGCGAGACGTCATTGGCGAAGGTCCAGTCGGTGACCGGCTCCGCGTGGGTGTCGCCCAGCAGGATGAAGCCCGGGGTGGTCTCGCAGGGACAGTTGACGGTCCAGACGGCGAGCCCGGCCACGACCACCAACGCCAGCCCGGCCGCGATGCCGAGGAGATTCTTCCTGACGAACGCCGACAAGGTTGCGGCGTCCCACTGTATTGCGCGCATGCTCGACCTCCTCCGGGGGGCCTCCCCGCTGGCGGCGCTCCGCCGCCTGTATCGGACCCCTTATATACACCGTTGCTCCTCTGCATGCCACGGAGGAGTGTCGACCTGTCGGCGGTCGGCGAACCCATTACAATACGGGGCGCCTCGGCGCGCCGCCTCCGCGGCGGCGCGCTTCCGGAGGCGCCATCCATCGGAATCACCGGATCCATCGAGGAGGAACGACAAGATGAAGCGCTTTCTGCATGTCCTGTTCGCTGTGGCCGTGGCAGTCGCAGTGCTGCCGGTCGACACACAGGCGCATTTCAACCTGCTGGAGCCGAAACCCTGGATCGTGCTGAACCCCCTCGGCAACCCCCAGAAGGTCGGACCGTGCGGCGGCAACCCGAACGGCGACAACGACGCGATTCTGAGCGGCATCGTCACCGAGGTCACGGGCGGGTCGAAGCTGCACCTGAAGATCCAGGAGACGATCTTCCACTCGGGCCACTACCGTGTGGCGCTCTCGGTGAACTCGCGCAACGAGCTGCCGGCGGATCCGACAGCAGTCGAGAAGTACACGGACCGGGGCCTCTATTCGGTCTGGGGCGTGATCCAGAGCCCGCCGCAGATCCCGGTGCTCGCCGACGGCCTGTTCCGGCACTATCCCGAAGAGGGCCAGCGCGCCTCGTTCCGGCCCGCGACGCCGATGGATCCCTGGGAGGCCGACATCCCGATCCCGAACATCAACTGCGAGAAGTGCACGCTGCAGGTCATCCAGTTCATGGCCGATCACGTGTACAACCAGCCGGGCGGCTATTCCTACCACCACTGCGCCGACCTTAAGATCACGGCCGACCCGTCCCGGCCCATCGATGATCGCTGGCCGGGGCAATGACCGACGACTGACGAGGTGTTCCACGCCCCCGGCGCCGGGTCCGGAGCTCGGCGCCGGGGGCGCACCCGTCTTTCACCGGCCGCTCGGCGGCGACCCCCATGCCGGCCGACCGGGCGCGCCCCCGAAAAAACGCCCCATGACGGCGAGGCCGTCGGGCGGTCGCCCGGTCGGGAGGTCAGTCCGCTCCCCGCACCCGCCCGAGGCCGACCCCGGCCCCGGTGATCACCAGGACGACCAGTCCGCCCAGGACCGTCAGCGGAACCGCGGCGCGGCGTGCGACGTCGGCGGACTCCTCCTCGACGAACCGGAACGTCGGCACGTCGGGCAGGACGGCGGCCGTCATCCGCTCGCCGGCGAGGATTGCCGGCACGAAGAACTGGCGCCATTCTTCGGCGAAAGCGCGCACCTGCGACTGGAAGCGGGTGAAGCGCGCGTCTCCCGTGCCCGCGGCGTCGACGAGCGCCTCCTGGGCCAGCAGCGCCGGCGACAGGAAACGGTAGCGGCGCACCAGGGCGAGCTGGTCGGCGCGGCGCGCGTCGTACTCCGACGTCACCTCCTCGAGTCGGCCGTTCACCGCGTCGGTGGCCGCCCACGCGAGCGCAGCCTGGCCCGACGCTTCCGCCACCACGCCGCCGGCCATCTCCGGATGGTCCTCCAGGTAGCGGGCGAGCAGCTCGCTGCGGCGGTTCACGGCGTCGTTCGAAGCCTCGCGCTGGGCGGTGATCATCTCCACGCGGGACGGCAGCGGGTGCAGCAGGCCCGCTGCGATGTTGATTGCGGCCGGCAGCACCACCACCAGGACCAGCCACGCGCCCACCAGAACCGTGGCGTTCCAGGCGGAAGACCGCCGCAGGCTGTTCACCCATGCCGCGAGCGCGAACCAGAACAGCGCGTACAAGGTCACCGTCGCGCACCAGAGCAGCATCCGGCCGGACGAACCGAAGCCGCCGGTGGCCAGGATGCCGAGCAGCGAGACGCCGCCGGCCAGCCCCACCACGAGCAGCGCCCGGAACGCCAGTTTCGCTCCCACCACGTCGCGGGCCGACACGGGCTGCGACAGCGTCAGGGCCAGCGTTCCCTGCTCGCGCTCCTCCGAGAGGACGTTGAAGCTGAGGGCCAGCACCAGCAGCGGCAGCAGGTACACCGTCACGAAGGCCAGGTCGAAGCGGCCCACCATCAGGTTGAGGGGGTTCTCGACCTCGCCGTTCTGCTGGAACGACGATTCGTTGGTGTAGATGCTGACGTCGTAGTAGTAGGGCAGAAGGTCGCTCTGGCCGACCGCCAGGGCGGCGAGGGGGCCCGGCTCCAGCACCGCGGTGTGGGCGCCGCGGGCGCCGCCCAGGACGTTGGGGGCGCGGGGGTCGCGGAAGGGCGACGACGGCCGCCCGCCGTTCGCGATGTCGACCAGCTCCTGCTCCAGGGCGAGAACGCGCTCGGCGTTGCCGGTCCGCGCGGCCTCCACCGTCCCCGCCTGGAAGCGCTCCCAGGCCATGCCGTTGGCCAGCGCGTAGACGAAGAGGACGGCGAAGACCGCGAGCACGATCCGCAGCGCCCGGTCCGCCGCGAGCAGGCGCCACTCGTTGCGCAGGACGGTGTGCAGGGCCACGGCTACGCCACCTCCGCGCGCCGCAGGCTGGCGCCCGCCGCCAGGACCGCGCCGACCAGCCACAGGGCCAGCACCAGGAGCGACAGGATCCGGTTGTTCAGGACCCAGCCCAGCGTCGGGGCGTCGTACTGCAGGGGCGGCACCCGGGCCCACAGGTCGGGCCCGGCCGTGTACAGCTCGCCGGTGCGGGAATTCTCGGCCAGGTCGCCGTTCATCCGCCGCATCAGGTCCCTGCGGTACGTCTCGGCGGCGTTGGCGAAGTGCCGGTGCTGCTCGACATCGGTGCCGGCCAGACCCATCGAGAGGGTGCGGACGGCCAGCAGCGGCGCCGCCACCGCGAGCGCCTCGTGCACGAGCCCCTGGCGCTCGAACGTGTCCCACAACGCGCCGTAGTTGCGGTCGAAGATCCGGTTCCCGAATTCCTCGCTCTCCTGCAGGTAGACTCCCACCTCGTTCACCGGCAGATCCTCGACCCGCTCCACGCCGTGCTCTGCGAGGAGGCGCTCGGTCAACGCCGCCCGGTCCGGACGCTGGATATCGTCCACGCCGGCAGCCATCTCGCGTTCCAGGATCCGCGCGAACTCCACCGCGGACGGGGTCGGATGCATCCATCGGGACAGGTCCACCGCGACGCGCGGCGCCACCAGCCCGTTCACCACCCACACCGCCAGCAGGGCGACCAGCGCCGTGCGGCCCGACCGGGCCCACGCCGACACGGCCAGGGACAGCCCCACGAAGGCGGCGAAGTAGACCAGGTAGACGCCGGCCAGGACCGCGCCCCGGGCCAGTGCGGACGCCGCCGGACCCGGGCTCCCGACGACGAGGGCCGCCGCGCCCACCACCGCCGCCGGCACCAGCAGCAGCGCCAGCGCGCCGGCGATGCCCAGCGCCTTGCCCAGGCCCAGATCGGGCCGGCCGACACCCGTGGCGAGGAGCTGGCGCAGCGTGCCCTGCTCCCGCTCGCCGGCCAGCGCGCCGAAGGTCAGCAGAATGATGAGCAGCGGCACCAGGTGCTGCAGGACCTGTGCCGCCGTCAGCGCGCCGATGCGCTGTGCGGCCGTCGCGTCCTGGGCCGGGCGCATGAGGAACTCGTTCTGTCGGTGCGCCTCCAGCCAGACCGACGTGCCCGTGTAGGGGTCCACCCCCTCATCGACGAACGACAGCGCCAGTCGGGGCTTGAAGGCGTAGATGCCGTAGTGGGCCGCCGAGTGGGGATTCTTCTCGCCCTGCGACTCCCAGTGGTCGCGGGCGGTCGCCTGCGCCGCCGCAAGCTCCTCCTGGGCCTGGCGCGACTGGACCCAGCCGTGTCCCAGCGAGACCAGGAGGAGCGCTCCCACCAGGGCCGCGCACCAGCGAAAGCGGCCGTCCCGCACCACGTCGGTGAACTCCTTGCGGACGATGTACTTGATCATCGGTGGCTCCTGCTCGTGCCTGCGGCCGGCGCGTGGACGCCGGACCGCCGGCACGCAATGTGTCGGATCGTCGGTGACTCTCCTACTCGTGCATGTGCTCCAGGTAGATGCGCTCCAGATCGGCATGGCCGATCTCGTCCGTGCTCATCTCCGTGACCAGGCGCCCGTGCCGCATGATGCCGACCCGGGTGCCGGTCTCCTTGGCGCGAAACAGGTCGTGGGTCGCCATGAGCACCGCGACGCCGCGATCCCTGAGCTGCCCCAGCAGCTCGGAGAACTCGTTCGAGGCCTGCGGATCGAGGCCCGACGTCGGCTCGTCGAGCAGCAGCGCGTCGGCCTCCTTCGCGATGGCGATGGCGATACCGACCTTCTGGCGCATGCCCTTGGAGTACTCGGACACGCGGCGATGGACCGCGGCCGACGGCAGGCCCGCGCCGGTCAGGATGTCGGTGAGGCGCTGCGGGGCCAGCGATCCCCGCCCGCCCAGTGCGGCGAAGTACTCCAGGTTCTCCAGACCGCTCAGGTTGCGGTACAGCATGACCTGCTCGGGGATGTAGGCCAGGCGCCGCTTGGACTCCAGCGGCTCGGCGGCGACATCGAGGCCGGTCACGTGCACGCTGCCGGCCGTCGGCTCGATGAACCCCAGGAACAGGTGGATGGTGGTCGTCTTGCCGGCGCCGTTCGGGCCCAGCAGACAGTAGATCTCGGATGCTCCGACGCACAGATCGAGGTTGGTGACGGCCTCCACGTCGCCATACCGCCGGGACAGCGCTCGGGCTTCGAGAACGGGGGGCGACGCGACCGCAGTGGACGCGGAACGGGCATCGATGGGCGCGACTTCGCTCATGGATCTCGACAGGGACCCCGGTGGATCACCGGAGACTCCTCCCTCCAAGAGAAGGGAACGCCGGCGCGCAGCGGCGCGGCGAACCACGGAAACAGGGAACTGTGGATGTCGGCGAGCAGTCAGGCGGGCGGCGCCCGGGAGCCGTGCCCTTCGACCTCGGCGTCGCGGGCATGCCCCTGCGCATGCGCCCGGGGGCTGCCGCCGGCCGCCGGATCGGGGTTCTCGTGGTGGGCGCTGGAAGCGATGGGCGACGAACCCTGGACCTGGCACAGCACGCACGGGCCGTCGCGCCCGTCCGCCGCGTCGTGGAAGTGGGGCGCGGTCGCGAGCGCCAGCAGCACGAGCGCGACGAGCGCTCCCCACTGCAACAGCGCCGACCGGTTTCGCCGCATGATGGTCTTGTAGCGCGTTTCCTGCGCGCGCGTCAAGGTTCGACGCGGGCGACGCGCGCTGTCCGGACCGCGCCGGTCACGCATCGATCATCGCGCGGGCCATCGTCCGGGAGACTTCCACGTCAGGCGGAACGTTCTCCATCATCGGCGGCGGCCAACACCCGGCGCACGGCGTCCACATCGATGGACAATGCTCGGGCGATCTCGTCGGCCCCCTGCCCGAGGCCATGCAAGTGCCGGATGGACCGGGAAAGCGTCTCCTCGGCCCGGTCCGCGCGCCGCCTCTCGCGCTCCTTCTCCCGCCGCTCGTAGTCCGCCTGCCGGCCCCAGGAGATCGAATCGCGCAGCAACTGGTCCTCGCCCTCCATGAACCGCCGCACGTCCGACTCCGCCGCCGCGCGCTGGAGCTGACGCAGCACGAAGCCGTACTCCGGCGGATACGCCGATTCGTCGATGCTCAGCACCTGCGCGCCGCCCCGTTCGATGCGCGCCTCTCCCAGGTCGAAGATCGACAACACCCGCTCCAGATCGTCGCGTCGCCGTCCGCGCAGCTTCGGGATCTGGACGACATGGCTCCGGTGGTGGATGCCCGCGATGAACGGATGGCCGGCATCGATCTCGGCGCCGGTACGCCGTTCCGTCGCCCGCGGGCACACGTCCAGCACCGCCTCGTCCGACAGTCCGAGGTCGTAGCCCAGGAGGTAGATGGTGACGATGGGCGTCGCCTCGCGCCGCCCCGAGGGATGCTCGATCACGTTGGCGGGGCTGCACAGTTGCTGGCCGAGGTACGCCCGGAAGCGCTCGACGACGGTGGGCGCGTTGGTCTTCTGGATCTCGATCAGCACCGGCCGCTCGCCGCCCCCGGCGGTGCGCACGCGGGCCGCGAAGTCCATGCGGAACAGGGCGAGGGGCGGCTGCACGGCCTCGTCGTCTTCCCGCCACCGCCCCTCGCGGGGCGTCGCCAGCTCCTGCGGGCGCAGTTCCAGCGACTCGATGTCGAGCCCCGCGATGCGGCCGAGGAGGAGCCGCGCCGCCCGATCGTCCTGCATCAGATACTTGAAGGCGGCGTCGTAGATCGGGTTGGCGATCTCCATACGGCCATTTCAACCCCGCCGTCCGCGGCGCGTCAACCGACTCGCGAACGCGGCGCTTCACTCGGCCTGCGCCCGGAGCGCACCCGCGGCGACGCCATCGAACGCATCCTGACGGCCCTGCTCGTCGACCGCAGCGCCGATCGCCCTCTGTTGGCACGCCCTCGCCGAACGGATGAGGCATTCCTGCCACCGCGCGTCCGCCCAACCGCCGATGGGGTCGCGCGTGTAGCCGAACCCCACGCCGACATCGCCGGCCTGCCGATCCGGCCAGCGTCGGGGTGCGAATGGTCGTCACGGAGAATCGAAGAGCGTGTGATCGAGGTCCGGGACGCGCGCGTAGTCGCGATCGAAAGTCAGCAGGTGGCCGTTGCACTCCATCGTTGCGGCCGCGATCCACACGTCGTTGACAGGGATGGGAGTGCCTGCGCGGCGCAGGACCGCGAAAATCCGCCCGTAGTGTCGAACCGTCGTGGCGGTCACATCGAGAACGTCGACGAAAGGTTCTTCCAGGAACTCGGCCAGAGCGCGCCGGTTCTCGAACGCACGCCGCCCCAACTCGAAGCCCGCATCAAGTTCGCCGAGTACCGTGGCGGGCACGACGACGGTGCGGGTGGCGGTCACCCGTTCGAGGATCGGGACGTGCCCGGCGCGCAGGCGAGAGTACGCGCTGGTGTCGAGGACCACCTTCGGGGTGGACGTCATTCCCGGGACCGCGGGTCGACAACCCGCTGCGCTCGCAGCGCGGCATCGAACTCTTCAAGGTCGTCGTCGGTCCAACCCGTGTAGCGCTGAAGGCGCTCACGGCGCGCGTTCAACCCGACGGCATCTCGCAGCAGGCGCAACACCGTGGTGTTCAGGCTGTCGCCGCGTTGCTGACTGAGGGCGCGAAGCCGACTCGACAGATCCGGATCGACGTTTCGAAGCGTCAACTGAGACGATGGCATGACAGCACGAACGTACCTGCATGCATGTGTAATGTCAACGAATCGGCTCTCCAGGCGTATAGCTTGTGTTGCGCGCATGCAGATTGGAGGCGCTGTGGGCCAACCTCACGATCCGGGCAATCCGGACGAAGGAGCGAACAAACCCATCCGGGCGCAGGCCAAGTGAATCAGCGCTCGCTGGAGGTCGAGATCCGCCATGTGCTGATGCGACAGGCGGAGCGACGCGCCCGCATCGTCGGTCTGCGCGGGCGCACGGAACACGTGCCTTCCCCGCAGGTCCTGCGGCGGTCGCGGCGCGGTCGCGCCGAGCGGATTTTGCGCGGCCGCCCGCCGGGGAGGGATGTTTTCCGGCGGGCGGCCAGACGCACGGACGGGGCAGCAGCGCCCCGACCCTCTAGTGGAACCGCACCGCGTAGCTCATCCGGACCCCCCGGCCCATCTCGGGGGCCCGGTCCTTGATGAACGAGGTGTGGTTCCGATACAGCGCGTTCGTCAGGTTGTAGCCCGTGAACGACAGGATGTGCGCGGTGCGCTGCCGCGGCCAGACGTACGACGCCCGCAGGTTGACCACGGAATAGCCTTCGGTCTCGGTCTCGCCCCGGAACACGTCGGCCTGCCGTCCCGCGAACTCCACTTGCGGGCTCAGCGTGAACCCGCCGTAGGGGATGTCGAGGTTCAGCGTGCCGCGCAGCGGCGGAATCCGCGGCAGCGCCTCGCCGGTCGTCGTCAGCCGCGCGTCGACGTACCCGAGGCCGAGCGTCAACCAGGTCTGTCCAGCGAGCCGGGTGCTGCCCCGCGCGTCGAATCCGGCGAAGCGGCTGTCGGCCTGCAGGATGTTGAACACCGGCAGGTTGTCGACCACCGCCCCGCTGCGGTTGCCGAAGATGAAGTTGTCGATGTCGTACACGAAAAAGTTCAGCTCGCCGCGGACGCGGTCGCTCCGGTGCCGCAAGCTCAGGTCCAGTCCGAGAGTGGACTCGGCGCCGAGGTCCGGGTTGCCGATGTCGAAGGAGAGCGTGCCTATGTGGGGACCGAAGTTGTACAGCTCCTCGATCGCCGGGGCGCGGTGGGAGCGGGTCAGGTTGGCGACCAGGGCGTTGCCGGCGCCGAGATCCGTGTGGAGTCCGACCGACGCGGATGCACCCGTGAAGCCGCGGTCGCGCGCGTCGGGCGCCACCAGCGCGTGGTCGCCGTGGTCGTCGTGGTCGCCGTGGTCGCCGTGGTCGCCGTGGTCGCCGTGGTCGTCGTGGTCGTCCCCGCCGCTACGCTCCGCCACCTGGTAGTCGTCCCGGTCGACCCGACCGCCGAACTGCAGCCGCACGCGCCCGAAGTCCAGTTCCTCGTACGCGAACGCCGCGAACGAATTGAGATCAGTCCGCGGCGCCAGCGCCTCGAAGCCGGCGGCCTCGAAGTCGCGTATCTGCGTCCACGCGCCGAAGCGCCCCGACAAGCGTCCGGTCTGCTGCTGGTCCACGTCGGCCCGCAGGATGTATACGCGGTTGTTATAGCGCGTGCCGACGTTCTCCTGCCCGCCCTCGATCTCCAGCTCGTCGTGGTTCCAATCGGCGACGTTCAGGCTGAGCCGCGCGCTCTCGATGACGCGGTTGCCCAGGTCCTGGACGCCGATGTCGACCCGCGTGGCGCGACGCTGCCAGTCAAGTGAGATCGCCGTTTCGCCATGATCTTCGTCCCCGTGCCCGCCGGCTTCGCCTTCGTGGTCCTCATGGTCGTGGTGTCCGTGGAACTCGCCGGCGAACGGCACCCCGTAGCGGCCGTCGTTCAACGTCACGCCGGCGCTTGCGAAGACCCGTTCGCCCGACCAGCCCACCCCGGCCCGCGTGCTGTTCGACTCGGTGGCTGAGTTCTCCACGGTCCCCAGGGGTGTGGCGTAGTCATCCGTCCGCCGCACGCCGCCGCCGGCCCAGTAATGCACGCCGTTCCGCGCGTGCTGCAGGCTCACGTTGGTGCCTGCCTGCGCGTTCGCGCTCCCCAGGTCGGCGTTCATCTCCGCCCGCGTGCCCTCGAACAGCGACTCGCGGTAGCTCTCCTGGGGTGTGATGACGTTGACGAGTCCGCCGACCGCGTTCGAGCCGTACAACAACGTCGCCGGCCCGCGCACGACCTCGATGCGTTCCGCGCTGTTGGGGTCGACCGCCACGCCATGGTCGCCGGACTCGCTCGACAGGTCGCCGGTGCGGACGCCGTCCTCCAGGATCAGCACCCGGTCGCCGTCGAAGCCGCGGATGATCGGCCTGCTCGCTCCGGGGCCGAAGCTGCGGACCGCAATGCCCGGCTCGTTCCGAAGGGCGTCTCCGAGACTGGCGGCCGACTCTCTTGCGATGTCGAACGAGTCCACGGTGGTGACCGCGTTGAACGCCTCGAACGTCGTCTCGGTTCCGTCCACCGAGGCGGTCACCGTCACGTCCTCGTGAACGAGCGAGAGTTCGAGCACGAAGTCCACCGTCGCGACCCCGCCCGGATCGACGTTCACCCTCTGCCGTCCCGCGGTCAGGTACTCGCGTTGCGCGAGGACTTCGTAGGAGCCGGCCGGCACGCCGTCGATTGCGAACCTTCCCTCTTCGTCGCTCAACGCGAACTGGCCCGTGCCCACGACGAGGACGACCGCGCCGTCAACGGCGCCGTATTCCTGCAGTGTCACTGTGCCGCGCACCGTGCCGGTCTTCTGGGCAAGGACCGGCGCCGCGGTGAGGACGGCCATCGAAGCCGCTGCACTAATAACTGTTGCTGTCAATCGGTACATCAGATTCCCCTTCACTGATTCCACTTTCCTCGTGACCCTGTTCCCGTTTCCATCGCGCAGGGCGGCCGAGAACGCGCCAGGCGCCGCGTCTAGGGAGACAACACCCCGGACGGGCGCAGGACAGAACACCGCTGAACCAGTGTCGGGAGACGCATCCTGAACCGCAGTCGGCCGCGGACAGGCACATCGCCGCAGCGCACACGCTCATGCGCTCGCGGCAGTGCGCCGGCGACAAACGATGGACGAACGCAGCGCGTGACGGGAACTAGGCGGGCGGGCCGCGGGCGGGAAGGCGGAGGGAGTGACCGGACGCGATCCATTCGCCGTCGGCAGCCTGCTCAAGCGGCTCCGCAACCCCGGCGAATCCGATCGGCAACGAGCCGGAGAGTTCGGCGGCAGGCTGGTGTCGGAGCTGGCAGACCGCACAATGCTGATCGGCTGCGTGCTCCTCGTGACAGAAGACCTCGGCGGCGGCGGCGCCGGCCACCGCCATCGCCAGGACGACGATCCAGGCGCGCCAGCCGGCGCCGCATCGTGCGAGCCCCGCGTGCGCGGGTCCTCTTTCAGCCATCCGGTTTCGACGTTAGCAGAGAACCGCCCGCGGCGGCAAGGGCGGGGCGTTCCCGGGAATCTTCTCCAACGCTGCCATGCAGTGCATGAACCGGCGGATTCCCGGCGATCTCGGCGTGGACCCGGTTGGGTCCCGGGCGGGCTCGGCTGCCGGAGTACACGCGGCGTGGCGGTGTCGCAGCCGGCGGCGCGGGTGATCGAGCTGCCGGCCGACGCCAGGGGCGAAGTGGCCGGGCGGCGTGTGCGGAGTGAAGGACCGAGCGACAGAGCGACAGGCTGTCGGGGTGGTGATATCGCCGACAGCCTGTCGTCGGACGTTACGGTTGAGGCCGCTCAGCGGCGTCGCAGACGCACGGCGCCGCCGATGAGCAGCGCCATCAGGGCGCCGAGCGCCCAGGCCGGGAGCGCCGGCACCGGCTGGATGTACTGGATGCGGTAGTTGGTGATCGGCGAGTCGCCCGTGCTGGCCGGCAACGGCCAGCCGACCATCATGCTGGCGTTGCCGGGCCCGAGCACCAGTTCACGCGGTGCGCTCGGGACGTCGGCCGGCGGGTCGGGATCCTGGAGCGTGGTGATGAGTGCGCCGACGGCGACGCCGTCGATGTCCAGGATGTGCTCCCCCAGGTCGAGCTTCATGACCTCGTGGGCCGGGTTGCGGCTCTCCGGTCGGAGCTCAGAGGCGGCAGACGTTTGGGCTGAAGGCGATGTTTCTGGTCGAGGTAGCGGCGGAAGTCCTTGAGCCTGGGAAGGGTTTCCCGGTCCTTTTGTCTTCCGGATGCCTGTTTGCTGGCGATGATGTCGTCAATCGAGCAGACGGGAAGTCCGGAGATTTCGGATGCGTTGCGCCATGCCTTCTCGAAGGAGTCGATTCCGTCAGGGGCGTAGACGAGGTCGACGTCGAAGGGGCCGTTCTTCAACTGGATGAAGTCCTTGCCGCGCTCAATCTCGGCCGCCTGGTCGGTTGCGATTTCAAAGCCGAGTTCGCGTAGCGCACGGGTGAGTGCGCGGGCGTTGGTTTGGTTCTTCGGGACGAAGAGGTCGGCGTCCTGGGTGGTGTCGGGGAAGCCGTGGATGATGGCGCCGGTCTTGCCGATGAACAGATAGGTTACTTCGTGCTTCGCCAGGACTCGATGGAGATCCTGTACCTGTCGGTGATCAATCGCTGGCATAACCAAGCCACCTCGGCAGCTTGTAGTTGCACCACTCTCTGTATTCTTGTGTGGTTTCGAAAGAGCGGTAGGGCGCGTCATCCAGGACGGGCTTGTAGGTGTGGATGAAGGCGTACTTGAGCCGGGTCTCGAGTGGCCTTGCGGCTGCGGCCTCGAATTCAGCGAGCCACTCGGGGTTGATTGGCGGATCATCGGCGACAGGCTGATCAGGCATGCAGGTCTCGATGTTGTCGAAAAGCTGGTGTCCGCGCGCAAAGTTCGCCGACACGTCGTTGCCGCATGCGGCCTTGGAACACGGTCCGCAATCCATGGGCGGATCGGATAACTTCGCAGACCGTCCGCCAGTTGGCGTCTATCGAGAGTATCGAGAGTCCCGGCTCCCGGGGCTGTCTGCGTGCTCGGCGGCGGTCGCGGTGGTGTCGGCCATGTCGTGGTGATCTCCTTGACGTGATTCTACACGGGGCTCGGGACCGGCGGGACGGCGGGGGTGGCGGTTGCCGTGTCGCTCGGGCCGGAGCGACTGGGCGGGAGGTGGTGGATTCAGACGCGGCCGTGCCAGCTCGGGACGGCGCCGTTGTCGATGATCCTGCGGACGGCGATCTCGCCGTCGCCTGGTCTCGGGAACGGCTCGCTGTGCGTGCCGAACACGGCGGGGACGGCGGCCGCCGGGACGCCGACGCTTCGGGCGCTTTCCGCGGCGGTCCTGGACCTCGGTCCTGCGCACGGACACGCCGGCGCCGTCCGGACCCGTACATGGTCGGCGCGGCGGCGGCAACGGGTTCGGCCGGGACGCACTCGTCGGCGGCGATCCGGCGTCCGAAGGCTGCGGCGGTGCGCTTGACCTGCTTGACTCCGGCCCGCTTTACCCATTCAATAGGTGGATGGTGTCGTTGACGCGGGTGGCGGCAGCGGGTGCTGCACTGCTGGCGGTGCTCGCGCTCGCGTCGGTCGGCGCAGCTCTCCACGACCACGACGCCGACGTGCAGTCCGCCGCTCATGCGGACTGCGACGCCTGCCACTTCCGGCACCTCGCGGGAATCGCCACGGACGGCCCGCCCGCGTCGTCCGCGCCGGATCCGGTCGCGCACGCCGTCGTTTCCACGCCGGCGGCCGGCGAACGGGACTTGGCTCTCGGCATCCGTCCCACGCGCGGCCCGCCCGCGTAGCCGCCTCGTCGCACTCCCTGCGACACGCACGCATCACGCATCACCAGTCGGGCCCGGCGTCGGCGTATACGCGTGAACGCCGCCGCGCGTCGGCGCCCCGGATTCAACGTCCGAAGTCGGAGGAGCAGACCCATGTCACGTCTTCACAGAGAACAGTTCGTTTCCCGCTGGGTGGTGATCGCCGCCCTGCTGGCGGTCGGGGCCGGCGCGCCGACCGCCACGGCGCAGGCGCAGGACGCCGCCGATCCGCCCTTCATGGCGGGCGCCCCGCTCGACCTCTCGTCGAACGCCACGACCTACGGCGGCTTCCGCTTCGCCGAGAGCATGGCCTACGACGAGGCGCGCGACCTGTACGTCGCGGTCAACGCCGGGATCGCCCAGGACGTAATCCCGAACGACGGCTACATCTCGCTGATCAACCCGGACGGCAGCACCCACACCCTGAAGTGGATCGGCGTCAACCGCAACGGCCTGATCCTGAACCACCCGCTCGGCAGCGACATCATCAACGGCCTGCTCTACGTGGCCGACATCAACGTCGTGCGCTGGTTCGACATGGAGAGCGGCGAGCCGCGGGGCAGCGTCACCGTCGAGGACGCGCAGCGCTTCAACGACATCGAGGTCGCCGCCGACGGCACCATCTGGGCCACGCAGACCGGGACCGAGGAGAGCGGCACCTGGCGCGTGTACCGCATCGGGCCGGACGGAGACGCCTCGGTCGTCGTCGAGGGCGCGCCGCTGGCCCGGCCGAACGGCATCGCCTTCGACCCGGACGGCAACATCGTCGTGGTGAACATCAACGACAACGCGGTGCTCACGTTCGCGCCCGACGGCGCGCTCGTCGGGACCGAGCACGCGGTGGACGGCGGCAACGACGGGCTGGTGATTCTGGACGACGGCACGAAGTACGTCTCCAGCGTGCGGATCGGCACCGTCTCGCGCATCCGTCCGGGAGAGGAAGCCGAGGTCGTCGCGTCCGGCATTCCGAGCGCCGCGTCGATGGCCTACGACTCCAAGCGGAACCGGCTGCTCATCCCGATGAACAACTGGAACGCCATCACCATCGTCGAGCTCGACTGATGATCGAGCCGGCCGCGACCGCGCTGACCGTCTCCGAGCGGCCGTATACGGGGTCGCTGCCGTCGACGGCGCTTTGCTCGTGAGGCCTCATGAGCGAGATGGATGACCTGCTGGACAACGAAGGGTCGTGCCCGTCGACGGCGCGTTTGCTCGTGAGGACGGACCGGGAACCGAGCCGCATCGGCCGCGGCGGCGGGACCGGGGCCGGGACGAGCCGACCCTTCGGTCGCCGCGCGGACAGGAGTCATGACGAAGCCGAACCGGCCGATCGCGTTCGCCGCGCTGCTGCTGGCGTGCGTCCTGCCGTCGGCCGGCTTCCTCTCCCACGGACATGACGCGGGAGACGCGAACAGCGACCACCACCACTGCGCCATCTGCTGTCTCCCCCACCACGGGGCGACAGCATCCGCCGCCGCGCCCGCGGCGCCGCCCCCGGAACCGACGATGCGCGCCGACGCAAGGACGCGCGGCGGAATCGGTCCGGGCGCCACGCTCGACATCCGGCCCACGCGCGGACCACCCGCATAGCACCTCCTTTCGTCGCGTCGACCCGGACGGTCCGCGGACCGTTCGCGTGTCGGCCATTCGTATATCGAAATCGGCGGGAAGCCCGTCGGCCCGCGCGCCGACGCGCCGCCGCCGCGGAGGCGGATCGAAGATGCGTGCAGCGAATCGGGTGGCTCGTTCGTTCGGTACAGGTGTAATCGTCGCCGTCGGGCTGTTGGCGGCGGAGCCGGCGCGCGGACTCGAGGAGACCGGCTCGATCCGGGGAACGGTGGTGGCCGAGGACGGCGGGGCGCCGCTGCCGGCCGCGCGGGTGGTTCTGGACGGCGCCGGGGTGTCGACCACCACGGGAGCCGACGGCGCGTTCGCGCTCGACGGCGTCCCCGCCGGCGCCTATCGGTTGACCGTGACGCGGGAGGCCTTCGCGCCGCTCACGTCGCCGGTGACCGTGGTGGCCGGACAACCGGTGCTTCTCGACCTCCGGCTCCCGGTGCTGGAGTTCGAGGAGAGCGTCGTGGTGACGGCGACGCAGACCGAACGGGCGGTCACCGAGGTCGCGGCCAGCGTCACGATTCTCGACGCGGAGGCCATCGAGGCGTCGTCGGCCCGCAACCTGCAGGACCTGCTGCGCAGGACGCCCGCCATCGACCTGGCCGAGACCTCCGGCATGGCCGCCCGCGCCAACTCGTCGCTCGTCATGCGCGGTGTCCCCGGCACCAAGCGGGCCCTGCTTCTGGTGGACGGGCTGCCGGCCAACGATCTGGGTCTGGGCACGCTGGCCGCGCTGAGCCTGGTCCCGCTGGCGTCGGTGGAGCGGGCCGAGGTGGTCCGCGGGCCGTTCTCGAGCCTCTACGGCGCCAACGCCTTCGCGGGCGCCATCAACGCCATCACCAGACCCGGCGAGGGCCCGCCGGTCGCCGACTTCTTCGCCAGCGGCGGCGCCGCCGGCTACTACGAGCTCGGCACGTCGGTGCGCGGAGAATCGGGCCCCGTCGGCTATGCGTTCACCGCGGATCGCCGCCGGATCGACAACGTCTACAACCGCGACACCCGCACCGTTCCGCGCGTCGCCGACGATGGCGGCCTGCTGCAGCAGGAGGTCCCGCTGCAAAACGTCGGGTACGAGGACGTGCGGATGACGGGGCGGCTCGACTTCGCCGTCTCCGACGCCTGGCGCGCGACGCTGCTGCCGCGGATCTCCCGCTACGAGACCGGGCTCGACAGGTCGTCCCGGTTGCCCGTCGCGGTTGACGAGCACAAGCGGGACACCGCGGTCAACCTGGGCGGCATCCTCCGCTACGCCGGGTCCGGCGCGCTGGCCGCGCAGATCCGGACCAGCTACCGCTATTCGGACCAGCGTCTCTTCCAGGAGAACTTCACCCTCGCCCCGACGCGGCAGACGATCATCATCGATCCGCCCGGGCCGGCCGTCAGCGAGTCGGTGTCGCACGGCGTGTTCCCGTTCGCGGCCCTCACCGGGCAGGACACCGACTTCCGCAGCGTGCTCGTCGAGCCGCAGTTCACCTGGACGCCGAACCTCGATCACACGGTGGTCTTCGGGGCCAGCTACACGGGCGAGCGCGGCGCGTTCGGCGACAGCACCATCGCCGACCGTTCGAACCTGCTCGGCTCGGACGAAACGCTCGCGCGGGTGGCGGCGGGCATCCAGGCCGGCATGGCGGCGGGCGGCGCACCCAACCCGACCGTCACGCTGGTCCGCGATCCGGCGATCGGCGAGATATTTCCCCTCTCCCGGGGACAACGGGAGCGGTTCGACATCTTCTCGGCGTACGTGCAGGACGAGTGGGTGCTGGCCGACCGGCTGCGGCTGGTCCCCGGCCTGCGCTACGACCGGCACTCGGAATTCGGATCGGTGGGCTCGCCGAAGGTGTCGCTGCTGTACGCCGTGACGCCGACGACGCGGGTCCGCACATCCGCCGGCCGGGCCTTTCGCGCGCCGAGCCTCTTCGAGCTGTTCGGCAATGTCGTCTTCCACGGCCCCATTCCGGGGTTGCCGAACCCGGATCTGCAGCCCGAGCACATCACCTCGTTCGATGGCGGGATCCAGCACGAGGTCAGCCGCGCGCTCCGCACGGAGATGAACGTCTTCCACAACGACATGACGGACCTCATCCAGCTCGTGATCTCGCCCCGGCGCGACCACTTCGACTGGGTCAACGTCGCCGACGCGCGTTCGACCGGCCTGGAGCTGGTGGCGAACGGGCAGGCGGTCTCGTGGCTGGGCTACTACGCCAACTACGCGTACACGGACAGCGAGGACCGCGCCACCGGCAACCCGCTGGCGCTGGTGCCGCGGAACAAGATCAATGCGGGAATCCAGTTGGGCGCGGCGCTGGGATCCTGGCGTCTGACCGGGTCCGTCGATCAGCGCTGGGTCGGCGAGCGGACGCAGAGCTCGCAGGGCGTTCCGGTCCTGCTCGACGAGTACACGCGCACCGATCTGGCGGTCTACCTGCACCCGAACGAGGACCTGCGCGTCGGCGTGCACGTGCTGAACGTGATGGATGCCGACTACCAGGAGACCGCGGCGAGCCCGACGCTCGGCCGGCTGGTCTCGGTGAGCCTGGCGATAACGCCGTTCTAGGAGCTTGCGCCGCAGAGACGACGGAGGAAAGACCCGATGACTGCCAGAGCGGAACCGACACGAGTACGGAGGATGCGGATGCGCGCAGCGGCGCTGTGGTCCCATCGCAGGCGGGTTGCGGCGGCGGTGCTCGCGGCGGCGGTCCTCTGGAGCGGATTCGCCGCCTGGCAGCGCCACGTCGCGGTGACCCGGATCGCCTTCGTCAACTTCCCCGGCTTCCAGCTCGCCCGCATCGAGCGCGCGCGCCCCCACGGGGCGGTGCGCATCGAACCGCTGGATGTGGCCGCACTGGACCGGGCCGCCGACTACCCGGTCGTCTACATCTTCGGACGCGGCCTGCAGCTCGAAGAGGCGCAACTCGCGCAGCTTCGCGAGGCCGGCCGCCGCGGCGCGCGCCTGTTCGTACAGGGGGCCACGAACCCGGCCCTCGACGTCACCAACCTGCGCGGCGCGCAGGTCGACGCGGCCAACGGCTACCTCGAGTTCGGAGGCGCCGAGAACTACGCCCGGCTGCTCAACTTCTCGCGCGTCGAGCTCGACGGCAAGTCGTTCCGCTCGGACCCGGTGCAGCCCCCGGTCGAGCGCTCCATGGACGTGCTGTTCCACCTGGACGACGACCTGACGTTCGAAACCGTCGACGCGTTCGACGCCTACTACGAGGCGCAGGGACTCGCGAAGCCGGGCGCTCCGCGGATCGCCCTGATCACGAGCGTGCCGGGTCCCTTCAACGCCAACCGGGATCACGTCGACGCGTTCATCCGCGCGCTCGAAGGCCGCGCGTGGAACGTCTACCCGATGGCCAGCGCCGAGAAGCGCCTCGACTTCCTCCGGCGCATCGACCCCGACCTCGTCGTGCTGATGCCGCACGGCCGGCTCACCCTGGGCCGCGCCGACGAGGCCATCGCCTGGCTGCGGGAACGCGACATCCCCATGCTGACGCCGGTGTCGGTGTTCCAGAACCACGACACGTGGGTGAACGACCAGCAGGGAATGGCCGGTGCCATGCTCACGATGAGCGTCGTCCTGCCCGAGCTCGACGGCGGGGTGGCGCCCTACGCGGTGGCGGCGCAGTTCACCGACGCGGACGGCTACGAGATCTTCGACGCGTTGCCGGAGCGCCTCGACACCTTCTGCGACCTGGTCGAGCGCTGGCTGGCCCTGAAGGCGAAGCCCAACCGCGACAAGCGCGTGGCCATCTACTACTACAAGGGACCCGGCAGGAACGCGATGACCGCCGGCAGCATGGAGGTCGCGCCGAGTCTGCTGAACCTGCTGCGCGCGCTGCGCGACGCCGGCTACACGGTCGAGGGACTCCCCGAGACCGACGACGAGTTCTGGGAGCTCGTCCAGACGAAGGGGCCGGTGCTGGGACCCTACGCGCGCGGGGCGTTCGAGCAGTTCCTGGCCGCCGGCGATCCGGCGCTGGTGCCGGCCGGCGAGTACGCCGCGTGGGTGGAGGAGGACCTCGAGCCGGACATGCGCGACGCCATCGTCGCGCAGTACGGACCCGCGCCCGGCGAGTACATGACGGTCGGGGAGGGCGAGGAGACCGCACTGGCCGTCGCCCGCCTGCGGTTCGGCAACGTCGTCATCCTGCCGCAGCCCCTGCCGGGCGTCGGCGACGACACGTTCCGCCTCGTCCACGGCGCGCAGAAGGCGCCGCCGCATCCCTATGTCGCCTCCTACCTGTGGACCCGGAACGCCTTCGAGGCCGATGCCGTCATGCACTTCGGCACGCACGGCAGCCTGGAGTTCACGCCGTGGAAGCAGATTGCCCTGTCGGCCTTCGACTGGTCGGATGCGCTGATCGGCGGGATCCCGCACGTCTACGTCTACATCATGAGCAACGTCGGCGAGGGGATCATCGCCAAGCGGCGCTCCTATGCGGCCACGGTGACGCACCTGACGCCGCCGTTCATGGAGGGCGGACTGTACGCGGGGCTGCGTCCTCTGCGGGACCGGCTCGACAGCTTTCGCAACGCGGCCGACGGCCCGGTCCGGGCGGAGCATGCGCGCACCATCCGGCGCCTGGCGACGGAGATGAGCCTGCACGTGGACCTCGGCCTCGACCCCGACGCGGCGTGGTCGGCCGACGAGATGTTCCGCCTGAGCAACCACGTCGAGACCATCGACGGCGAGAAGGTCGCGCAGGGGCTGTATACCCTGGGGAACGCCTTCACGACAGGCGAGATCGATGCGACGGCGGAGCTGATGGCGATCGATCCGATCGCCTACGCCCTGGCCCGCATCGACCTGGTCAAGGGTGCGGTCGAGGCCGACGACCTGGAGGACGAGGTGTTCTTCGACCGCCGCTACCGGCGCCGCGCGCGCGACGCCCATGCGCGGCGCGTGGCGGGCGGTGACGCGGGGGCGGTGCTCTCCGACCTGGTCGCGGACGCCGACCTGCGGCACGCCCACGCCTGGCGGGAAGCGACGCGCCGGCCATCGGACGATGACATCATCCGCGGCTTCATCTCGATGGGGACGGGCGCCCGCGCCCGGCCGGACGCGACCGTGCCGGAAGCCCGCGCCGGCGCGCTCGAGGACCTGGTGGCGCGCATCCTGCCGCATCCGCGCAAGGTCGAGTTCCTCGAACGGCTGCAGTCGGAGCAGGAGTTCGCGCGGACGTCGCAGATCCTCGACCCGGCGCAGCTCGAGCGCGCGAAGACCATCGCCGCCGTCATCCCGCCGATGGCCGAGGCGCTGGAGATCGCCCAGGACCCGGACGTGTTCGCCCTGCTGGAGATGATGCAGAACGCGGCGCTCCGCGAGCGGACCTTCGCCCTGCTGCAGGATCCGGGGCTCGTCGACCGCGTCGAGGAGGAGAAGCGACGGCTGGCGGCCGAGCGGCTGGCGTTCGCTCTGGATGCGCCGCAGATCGAGGCGCTCGGGCGCGCCTGGGACCACGAATCGGCCGGCGAGCTGGTGAGCGCGGCCAGCGACGCGATCGAGGGGGCGCTGTCCGCGGTGGCCTTCTACCGGGAACACCGTACGGCGCTGCGCGGACAGCTCCGGGACGTCGACACGCCCGCGGCGGATCGCCTGCGCAAGATTCTCGACGCCCCGACGTTCGACCGGCGTCTCGACGACGCCGTCGGCGTCGCCGGCATCGAGCTGGAGGAGCGCGCCGCCCGGGACGCGGAGCACGCCCGCGCGGTCCTGACCCTGGAGGCGAGCGTGGCCGGCATCGATCGGCATCGGGCCGGCCTGCGCGCCAGCACGGATCGGGAGCTCGCGAGCGTGGTGCGCGCTCTCGCCGGCGGCTATGTCGAGCCCTCGCCCGGCGGTGATCCCATCGTCAATCCGGACGCCGTCCCGACGGGGCGCAACCTCTTCTCGATCGACGCCGAGAAGACGCCTTCACAGGAGGCGTGGGCGGTGGGACGCAGGCTGGCGGAGACGCTCCTCGACGAGCACCGGCGCCGGCACGACGCGTATCCCCGGAAGGTGGCGTTCACCCTGTGGCCGAGCGACTTCATCGGCACCGAGGGCGCGACCATCGCGCAGATCTTCCACCTGCTCGGCGTCGAGCCGGTCTGGGACGCATTCGGACGGGTGGCGGACCTGCGGTTGATGCCGGCGGCCGACCTCGGCCGGCCCCGCATCGACGTGGTCGTGCAGACCGCCGGCCAGTTGCGCGACCTCGCCGCCTCGCGCCTCGCGCTCATCAACCGCGCCGTGGCGATGGCGGCCGGGGCGCGCGATGCGGACGCGCACGCCAACTTCGTCCACGCGGGGCGCCTGCGCGCCGAAGAGGTGATGAGGGAGCGGGGCCTGTCGCCGGCGGATGCGCGCCGCTACTCGACGCTGCGGGTCTTCGGCGGCGTGAACGGCAACTACGGGACCGCCATCATGGAGATGGTCGAGCAGGGCGACCGGTGGGAGGACGACGCCGAGGTGGCCGGCCAGTACCTGCGGAACATGGGCGCCGTCTACGACGAGGGCGAGCTCTGGAGCTTCTACGCCGACGGCATCTTCGAGGCGGCGCTCGCGGACACCGAGATCGTCGTGCAGCCGCGGGAGAGCCACACCTGGGGCGCCCTCAGCCTGGATCACGTCTACGAGTTCATGGGCGGGCTGAGCATGGCCGTCCGCCACGTGACCGGCCGGGACGCGGACGCGTACTTCAACGACTTCCGGAACGCGCAGCGGCCGCGGGTGACGGATCTGCACGAGACGGTCTGGACCGAGGCGCGGTCGACGCTGCTGAACCCGGCCTGGATCGGCGAGCTGCAGGAGGGCGGCGCGTCGTCGGCCGAGCAGTTCGCCGAGACCTTCCGCAACACCTACGGGTGGAACGTCATGAAACCGGCCGCGATCGACGACGCGCTCTGGAACGAGCTGTACGACGTGTACGTCGACGACCGCCACGACATCGGGGTCGAGGCGTTCTTCCGGCGCGAGAACCCGTACGCCCTGCAGGAGATGACGGCGGTGATGCTCGAGACGGTGCGCAAGGGCTACTGGGACGCCGCGCCGCGGCAGGTGGAGGTGCTGGCGGAGCTGCACACCCGGTTGGTGGAGGAGTTCGATGCGGGCTGCAGCGGGTTCGTCTGCGACAATGCGGCCCTGGCGTCGTTCATCGCCGAGCAGGCCCCGGCGGACCTCGCCCAGAGCTATCGGAGCGCGCTGCAGCGGGCCCTGACGTCGAGCGTCGAGCTGACCGAGGCGAGCGTGGTCCTGGCGGAGCAGGAGGCCGAGACGCGGCCGGCCGATGCGCCGGCGAATGCGCCGAGCCCCGCGCGCGCCGCCTGGCTGGGCGCACTCGTCGTCGCGGGCCTGTTCGTGGTCGCGCTGCTCGTCCTGCGGAGCCGGCGCAGCGCATCCTGACACGCCGGAGCCAGTGGGAGGCGGAACTCGACATCGGCGCGGGAACCGGCGCATCCTGTTGCTGCCGGCGACGGCGTTCATCGAACGCACATGATGGGGGCGGGACCCGACATCGGCGCGGGTACGGGCGTCCTGTTGCTGCCGGCGACGGCGTCCATTGAACGCACATGATGGAGGTGGCGCTCGACATCGGCGCGGGTACGGGCGTCGTCCTGTTGCTGCTGGCGACGGCGTCCATCGAACGGGCCTGGGGGCGGCTGCTGACGGTCGCGACGGTCGCGGCGGTCGTCTACGCCGCGTACCCGATCGCCGTGCGCTACAGCCTGTCCGCGTGGGTCGGCGGTCTGGACGGCGCCGACGCGCAGACGCTGGCGGCCGTCCTGGCGCTCGACGGCGTCCTCGGCTGCGCCGGGGCCATCCTGCTGTTGCGGGCCCGGCACAGCCCCCCGTTGCCCCGGTTCCGGCGACTGGCGGCGCACCATGTCGGTGTCATCCCGGTGCTCGCATTGTTCTACCTGGAGATGAAGGTGTTTCACGCGGCGTCGGCATGGTCCTTCTCGACGACCGCGCTGGTGCTGTGCATCGCCGTCGTCGTTGCGGGCGCCGCGGGAAGCGAGGCGATTCGACGGCTGCTTCCGGATCGGGATCTGCGGGCGGAGCTGCGCCTGCTCGTGCACGCGGCGCAGGTGATGCTGGCCGCCGGGCTGACCGCGTTCACCTTGCAGGGCGGTGTGCAAAGCACGGCGACCGCGCTGGAAGCGGGGCCCCACGCCGTCGTCGCCGGCGCGGCGGCGCTCGGGGTCCTCGTCGGTTACCGGAGCCATCGCCGGCGCCTGCGCCGCGTCGCGGAGTGAGCGCATGGAGCGGTTCCGGACCCCGGCCGTTCGGCCGCGCGCCACGAACGCCGCGTCGCGGAGTGAAAGTCATTGGAACGGTTGAAGCGCATGGAGCGGTTTCCGGACCCCGACCGTTCGGCCGCGCGCCACGAACGCTGCGTCGCGGAGTGAGCGCATGGAGTTGTTGACCCGCACGCTGTATCTGCTCTCGACCGGCCTGCTGGTCCCGGTCATCGTCCTGCTGCTGATCCTGTTCGCCCGATCGCTGCTGCTCGTGGGGCGCACCTACGGCGCCTGGCTGTCGCGGCTCCGGTTTCGATCCGCACTGCGCCCCCTGCTCGACCGGCTCGACCGCGACAACGTGGAGGCCCTGCTCCGCGACGCCGACCTGCCCCCCGAGCCGCGCTGGAAGCCGGCGATCGGGCGTCTGCTCGACCACGGCCGATCGGCGGCGCAGCGCGAGAAGGCGCTCGCCGATTTCGAGGCGGGCTGCGAGAAGGACCTCGCGACGGCGCGGACGATGGCCCGGCTGGGCCCGATGCTGGGTCTGATGGGCACGCTCATCCCGATGGGCCCGGCGCTGGTGGGGCTGGCCGCCGGAGACATCGCGGCGATGGCCGAGAACCTGCAGGTGGCCTTCTCCACCACGGTCGTGGGCCTCTTCGTCGGCGGCGTCGGCTTCGCCGTCCAGCAGGCGAAACAGCGTTGGCACGGTGAAGCGCTCAACGATCTGGAGTTCATGAGCGGGCTCCTCGGCGAACGGCCATCCACGCACCGCGTCGGCGCGGTGAAGCGCTCGAGTTCGTAAGCGGGCTCCTCGGGCGAACGGTTTATCCACGCAACAGGACAAGGAGGTTCGGATGCAGCGCAGGAGACGGCGGCGCAGACTCGGCGCCGCGCTTCATGACGACGCCGACCCGCTCGGCGCCATCGCCAACCTGTTCGACGTCGCCATGGTCTTCGCCGTGGCGCTCATGGTCGCCATGGTCAGCCGCTGGCAGTTGACGGAGTTCCTCACGCAGGAGGACTTCACGATGGTCAAGAACCCCGGCACAGCGGAGATGGAGATCATCACGCAGGAGGCCGGCGAGATCACCCGCTACCGGGCCGACGACGCGAACGACGCCGCGGGCCGCCGCGGCCGGCGGGTCGGCATCGCCTATCAACTGGACAGCGGGGAGATCATCTACGTGCCGGAAGCGCCCTGACCTGGCAGTCCGGGTCGGCGCAGACTCTCAGCTCGTCTCCATCGCGCGCAACCGCGCATCGAGTCGATTGTGATCGTCGTGCAGGCGGTTCAGATCGGCGCGCACGTCATCGATCCGCTTGTGGACGCCCGCCAACCCGGTTGAGATCGTGTTCGTCACACCGCGCACCAGCGCGTACAGGAAGCCGGCGAGCGCCACGCCGACCGTGATCACCGTGCTGATGATCCACAGCGTGTCAGGACTCACGCTCTTCATCCTACCGCGGAGAGCAGGTATACAGCAGGTACAGCAGGTACAGTGCTCCACCAGTTTCCATCTGGCGATCGAACGATCCGGCAGGATTCCGGCAGGATGCCCGTGTCATGCCCGGAGGCGGTCGTGCAGGTCGGTTCCGCGTGCATCGACGGTCCGGACGGCGACGGTCCGGAGTCGAACGAGGAGAGCGGTCGATGAGCGTCCTGTTCTTCACCCTGCTGGAGGTCGTGTTCTTCCCCCTCCAGCTTTTCGGATCGCTGGTCTACAGCTTCCGGGTCCGTTTCGTGAACATGCCGCGCGGCATCTTGGGCACGGCCTACGAGCCGTACATGGCGCGGCTGCTGCTCCACCACATCGGGAGCCGCAACGACGAGACCGCCGGGCGGATCGCGCCGCACCTTCCTGCGCTGTCGTCCCTGGTCCTGCGGGTGATGGTGGACACCCTGGCGCTGGCGGCGCGGTGGAGCGGCTTCAGAAGCTCGTTCCTCGCGTACCCCGGCCCGCGGCCGTCGACGCTGATGACCTTCATCAGCCACCGCACGCACTTCTTCGACAATGCCGTCGCCGCCGTGGCCGCCGCGGACAGTCCGATCCGGCAGTTCGTCGTGCTCGGCGCGGGCTGGGACACGCGCTCGTACGGACCGTTGCCGGGCGGCGCGGACCTGCGCGCGCCGGTCGGACGGGACGGCGGCGAGGCGTTGCGATGCTTCGAGGTCGACGAGCCGCCGACGCAGAAGGCCAAGTTCGAGGCGTTGCGCGCCGCCGGCGTCGACTCCGGCCATGTCGTCTTCGCGCCGACCGACTTCAACCAGCGGTCCTGGCTGCAGTCGCTGACGGAACACGGGTTCGACCCGGACCTGCCGGCCTTCATCCTCTGGGAAGGCGTGACGATGTATCTCGACGACGCGGCCGTCGACCGGACGCTGGGCGAGGTGGCGGGACTCGCGCCCGGTTCGTGCATCGCCTTCGACTACCTGAGCCGCGAACTCGTGCTTTGCCGCAGGCCCTTCGTCGTAATGGGGAACTACACGAAGTACGCCATGAAGGCGTTCTACGGCGAGAGCTGGCTCTTCGGCATCTCGACCGCCACCCCCGCGCGCGAGCGGGCGACGGAGTTCATCGAGGCGCGCGGGCTGGCGCTCCGGCGCTTCGAGGCGTTCGGCGGCGAGGCCGAACGCGGAACGCCTCTCGGCGGGTTGATCGTCGCCGAGGTGCGCGATCCGCCGGTCAAGGGGCGGTAGCCGTTGCGCACTGCGGCCGGGCTGCGCCGCCGGGTCGACCGCGGCGGACAGGAAGGAGACCCGGTGCAGCCGTGCAGGGAGTCGGGTAACTCTCCGCCCGCCCGCGCCGGGGAAGTCCACATTCGCTCGGGACCTACGCCTTCTCGCTCACGGGCGCTTCCGGGGCGCCGGGGGCGCCATTGGGTTACCGTCCTCGTCGAGGAGCTCGATGGCCGAGTCGGGCTGCATGAAGTGCTCGCGTCCCTCATCCATCGGTCGCTCCCGCGGTTTCTTCTTCTCGTTGTCTCGCTCAGCCATTCTTGACCTCCTCCAAGATGTAGACAGGAACTTCATCGATGCGCTCATTCTCCGCGCCGCGGTTGATGATTGTCTGTGGACGCGCCCTGCTCGGCGAACGAACTCTCGTCACGATCCGGCCGCCTGTTCACGGGCTTGCCCATGGCGCGTTCCGCGTGTCGAAGCAGGCTTTCGAACCGCTGGTTGAAAAACTCGCGAATTCGTCGCGGCGCAGCGCCGTTGGAGCGATGGCGTGGGACCGCAGGATGTCGTTCAGCTCATGTGGCTTGATGCCGGCGGCCGACTCGATGCGCGGGAGGTAGCGGGCGCTCGTGACGCCCGACGAGGAGATCGCCCGTTATCTCCAAATGTCCCTTGTTCACGCCGACCTCCACCGGATTAGGGCAACGCGAACACGAACAGGTTGTTCCCCGCGCTCGGCCGCAGCTCCGGCGTCAGCCCGGTGAAGTGCGACGACGTTCCCCCCGAGCCGGTGCTCACCGCCACGAACTGCCGCCCGTCGACGGCGTAGGTAATCGGGAACCCGGTGACTGCCGACCCGAGGTTGATTTCCCACAGCACCGCGCCCGTTTCCTGGTCGAAGGCCCGGAAGCGGCCGTTGACGTCGCCGCCGAAGACGAGGCCGCCGCCCGTCGCGACGAGCGACATCGTCGCCGCGCGCTGTTCGTGGAGCCACAGCGTGGCCCCGGTCTCGGCCGAGATCGCCCGCACGGTGCCCGCGTTCTCGTTGCCCGGTGCGAGCTGGTGGCGGTAGGCGATGGCGTACAGCTCCGAGCGGCTCTCGTTGCGCTCGGCCGGCGGCGCGTCCTCGGGGAACACCCGCGTCGCCATCATGCGCGCGCAGGTGTTGCGCAGGGGCATGTACATGGTGTTGGTCAGCGGGCTGTAGGCGCCGGCCTCCCAGTCCTTGCCGCCGTTCCAGGTCGGGCACGCGAAGACCTGCTGCCCCACCGCGGTGAAGGTGACCTCGGCGTTCTCGGTCACCGCGCCGGTCGCCCCGTCGATGCCGCTGATGACGTTCTGGGCCACGGTCGGCGTGGCCCACAGGAACTCGCCCGTCGCACGGTCGAGGGTGTAGACGACCCCGGTCTTGCCGGGGATGCCGGTGACGACCCGGCGCGTCTCGCCCGGCTGCAGCCGCGGGTTGATCCAGCTCACCTGTGACGGGTCGGGGGCCACCGCGGTGTCGACGAGGATGCGCTCGAAGGGATGGTCGAGATCCCAGTGGTCGTTCAGGTGCTGGTAGTACCAGCGGATCTCGCCGGTGTCGGCGTCGAGGGCGAGCGTCGAGTTGTGGTAGAGGTGCTGGTTGTCGACCCCGCCGAGCATGAACTTGGGAGCCGGCGAGGTGACCGACGTGCCCACGTAGACGAGGTCCAGCGCGGGGTCGTAGCTCGGGACCATCCACGCGCCGACGTGCGAGCGCTCCTCGAACGGCACGCCGCCCCAGCTCTCGTCGCCCGGCTCGCCGGGTCCCGGAATCAGCCGCCGCCGCCACACCTCGGCCCCCGTCAATGCGTCGTGCGCGACGACCACGCACGCCTCGGGCCCGCCCCGCGGCAGGCAGCTTCGGCCCGAGACGGCCTTCCCGCCCGCGATGATCGGTCCCGCGCCCTGCATGGCCGCGTTCTCGCGGTAGTCAAGGACCTGCGTCTCCCACACCATCTCGCCGGTCTCGGCGTCGAGGGCGAAGACGTGGGTGTCGACGCTGGTGTCGATGATGAGGCGGTCGTAGATGGCGATGTTGCGGTTGTTGGTGGTGAGCGCCCCCAGCAGGTACTCGCCGACGTCGTCGGGCACGTCGCGCCGGTGCTCCCAGATGAGGTCGCCGGTCACTGCGTCGATGGCCTGGATGACGTCGTTGGGGTTGGGCATGTACAGCACCCCGCGGTAGGCGAGCGGCGTGCCCGACTGGAACCCCTGGGTGAGCCCCCGCGACCAGACCATGCGCAGGTCGCCGACGTTCTCGCGGTCGATCTGGTCGAGCGGGCTGTAGCCCCAGCCGTCGGTCGTGCGCCGCCATGTCAGCCAGTCCTCGGGCTCCGGGGCCTGGAGCATGGCGTCGGTGACGGGCACGAAGTCACCGGCGGGCTGTGCTTCGACCGGCGCCACGCGCGAGGCGAGAGCCGTGAGGGCCATGCCAATCATCAGAAAACGCCATGCGCGAAAGCTGCTGTTCATCCTGCGGCTCCTGTTTGCTCCGGATCTCTGACTGAATGGAACGGCAAATGGCTGGTGGTCAACGAGCGGCGCCCGACACGCGCTTCCGGCGCAGCCGAACGCCGCGCCGGCCGCGAGGGCTGCGGCGGGCAGCGGGAGCGAGAGACGCTGTCGGGTCATGGATGGTCTCCGCCGACCTGGTCGGTCCGTGTTCCGGAAGCTCACATTCTACCGCCGCGGACGAACCCGCGACTGCCGTTGAGGGTTGACTCGCTGCGCGCGGCAAGACGATTGCCAGCTACGCTCTACACTGCACGGCGGTCGATGGGCGGGATGCTGAACCACGCGCCGCCGACGCCGGCTCGCGTTCGACCAGCCGCCACGCACGGCGTGAAGGCGCACCACCGTGAGGCGACCCACAGCCCGGTGCAGGTGGCCTGGTTCACCGACCGCATCGAGATCCTCAGTCCCGGCGGCCCGTACGGCGATGTCTCCGCGGCGACGTTCGGCCAGCCTGGCCTGATCGACTACCGCAACCCGAACCTGGCCGAGGCAATGCGCGTCAGCGGGCTCGTGCAGCGTTTCCTCGTGGCGGCAGGCGATTACCCGGCGCCCACGGCGCCGGTGACCGACACGAGCCAGTCGCGGCCGATGCGCCGGACGAGGGCCTGCACGCCGTAGATCTCCGCCAGGCGGGTCGGCGTCAATGTCGCCTCGGGCGAGCCGTCCGCCACGATCCGGCCGTCGGTCATCCAGATCAGCCGGTCGGCGGTCCGCGCCGCGAGCGCCGCGTCGTGCATCACCACCAGCACGCCGCGCCCGGCGTCGGCGCCCGCGCGCAGGAGCTGCATCACCTGATACTGGTGGAGCGGATCGAGGGCCGCCGTCGGCTCGTCGGCCAGCAGGAACGGCGCGTCCGCGGCCAGCATCCGCGCCACGTGCACCCGCGCCAGCTCCCCGCCGGAAAGGTTCGTGCAGGACCGGTCGGCCAGCCGCTCGAGGTCGCACGCCGCGAGGGCCCGCGCCACCGCCTGCGCGTCCGCGTCGCCGAGCCGGCCCGGCGCGGCGCCGTGGGCGAACCGGCCCAGCGCCACCACATCGCGCACCCGCACCGGCCAGGCCAGCGGCCGGGCCTGCGGCAGGTAGGCGACGCATCGGGCCCGCGTGGAGGGCGACATCCGGCCCGGGTCGTCCCCGCCGATACGGACCACACCGGCATCGCGGCGCGTCAGCCCCAGCACGGCGCGCAGCGCGGTCGTCTTGCCCGCGCCGTTCGCTCCCAGCAACGCCACCAGCTCGCCTGCGGCGAGCCGCCACGAGGCATCCGCCACCACCGTGCGGCCGCCCAGGTTCACGCGCAGCCGTTCGACCGCCAGTTCAGCCATTCGCCATCCGCCGCCCCGCCGCGATCCAGATGAAGACCGGGGCGCCGATGAGCGCCGCGACCACGCCGAGCCGGAGTTCGGCGGCCGTGGGAGCCAACCGCACCCCGATGTCGGCCAGCACGAGGATCACGCCGGCCAGCAGCGCCGCCGGCACGACGGTCCGCGCCGGATCGTGGTCGACCCACGGACGCACCAGGTGCGGTGCTACGATCCCGACGAAGCCGATCGCCCCGGCGGTGGCCACTGCCGCCCCGGTCGCCAGCCCGGCCCCGACCACCACCAGCCGCCGCGCGCGGCGCAGATCCACCCCGACGCCGGCCGCCGCCTCCTCGCCCAGCGTCAGGGCCGACAGACCCCGGCGAGCCGCCAGCAGCAGTCCGAACCCGACCGCGAGAAAGGGAAACGCCAGCAGGAGATCGTCGAAGCTCCGGTTGGCGACGCTGCCCAGGGTCCAGTTGAGCATGTCGGCCAGCGAGAAGGGGTTCGGCGCCAGGTTCATCAACAGCGCCATCAGCGCGCCGGCGAAGCTCGACAGGCCGATGCCGACCAGAATCAGCGTCAGCATCGATCCGACGCGCACCGCGGCCGCGGTCAGCAGCCCGGTCGCGGCCAGCGCTCCCAGGATCGCGGCCACCGGCAGCGCGAACGCTCCCACCTCGACCAGCCCGTAGTAGATGACGAAGGTGGCGGCGAGCGTCGCGGCAGCCGACACGCCGAGCACGCCCGGTTCGGCCAGCGGATTGCGCAGCAGCCCCTGCAGCGCGGCGCCGGAAGCGCCGAGCGCCGCGCCGGTCGTGAAGGCCGCCAGCGCCCTGGGCAGGCGGATTTCCCACACCACGATCACGTCGCCCGGGGAAGCCGCCCCGACCAGCGCCGAGAGCACCCGGCCGGCGCCGAGCGGCGTCGAGCCGAGCAGGCAGGCGACCGCCGCGGCGGCCAGCGCGGCCGCGGCCAGCATCCCGACGAGCAATCCGTCAGACAGAACAGGAACAGAAGGAAGTGCGGGAACAAGACGCCGGGGCGACGAGGCACGAGCGGGGGGGGCGCAAGCGGCCACGAAACCCTCCTTTGCTTCCCCATCGGAAGCGGTGGTGAGGCGTGGCCAAGCCGGTCTCCTGGCTTGCAGGGTCGCGCCTACTCTCCGCGCCTTCCCGTCCTCATCGGACAGTGGCTGTCGTGCGGATTTCGTACCTGCTCACAGTTGCGAGGGCAGCGTCGGCATCGCACCGAACTTCCCGAGCACCTGGCCACGAACGTTGAAGTGCGGATCATAGCAGACGGCGCGACGCCCGTCCCCTTGAGCGGCTGAACCGGCTGTGGAGATTCGCGGCGACTCGGACTCGGCGCCGATGCTGTCCGCAGCGCCGCGCGCCGCATCGCCGGCCATGTTCCTCGGAGCATCGCCGGCGCGGGTTGCGAGCTGGGGCTTCCAATCATGTTCCAGATGTTCCGCAGATGAACCGACAGCGCGCGCAGGCGGCGGCAGGGACGCGGCACGTGAGCGGTCAGCACCACGCGCTTCACCGACAGCAACTGGACGACCCTCGTCGTCAACGACCGCATCCGCAGCCCTCGAAACGACGTATGTCCCTTCGCCCCGGAGGCGGCTCGTGGATCGTGATAGTATCTGCCGGTTTCGAGATCGCTCGTTCGGGCGCTGGCGAGCGGCCCGCACGGACGGACACACGCGGTCCCCGCGACGGGATCCACGCCAGCCATGCGACACCTCAGAACTGCCGTCTCGATCGTCGTGCTGTCCGGTCGCGGCGACCTCCGCCGCCCGTGCGCAGGCCCCCGGTCTTCACCGCCGTACCTGTTCCCCCGGCCCGCCGCAGGCGCCGCTGGCGCAACGCAGAAGGAGGACTCGTGAAGCATTCGAGCATTGCGCTGGCGGGGTGCCTGTTCGGCCTGCCGCTGCTCGGTTCCGAGGCTTCAGCTCAGGTAGCCACTCACCGGCACGATCATCCGGATGTCGTTGTCGGGCCCACAGGTTCCCGGTCGGCTCGGCGCCCCGCATGGGCAGACCCGGCGCGGACGGCCGAATCGGGGAGAATCTCGACCACTCCAGACAACCAGATCCTCGTGGAGCTGACACCCGCCGACACGACTGCGGCCAATCCGTTCGACCTGAACGGGCGAACCCTGGTCTTCACGCCCGACGGTCGAGGAGGCTATTCGCGGTCGGTCCGTTCCGTCGTGTGGGAGGATGACATCGGTGGAGCAGTCCCGGACAGAGCCGAGATCCAGTTTCAGAACTTCATGTTCGATTTCGCCGGTCGCAGGTGGGGTTCGTTCTTCGTCAGCCGTCGCGGTCTGATTACGTTCGGCGGGCCGCTGGCGTACGAGTACCTGGACGCCGAGAATCGATGGGATGCCATGTCGGAGATCGCCGAAAGGCTCGTGACGACCCCAACGATCAGTCCCTTGTACAAGCCGCTCCTGGGAGGCCAGTCGGACCGATACGGCGCCGCCACGCAGCACGTCCGGCACGGGTCGGACCGCGTGGTCGTCACCTGGAACACGATGGAGCCCGAATACTACGTGCACGGCTTCCGCCCGACAGACCCGCTCGCTTCCAGTTGGTCCTGGTGTCAGACGGGCGCATTCAGTTCAGTTATGTCGATACTCTCTTCGGTGACGGCATCGTTGGACTGTACCCGAACGACGAAGTCGTCAAGGGCGACCTGATCACGAGCATCCCCGACGGAACCGATTCAGAGCTTCCCGGCCACCTCGATCTGCTGGACGTGGCAATCTACGCATCGAACACCGATGCCATGATTCTCGAGTTCACGTTGAGAGACAGCGTCCCGGATCCTCCCGAAGGGGAGTTGTACTCCTATCGTGTCTATTTCGATACGGATGAGCCGTATTGGACACACCCAGTCGACTGGTCGGATGAGGATTTCACCTGGCTGGTCGATGTGCGGCCCGACGGGGAACGTGTGGCGCACGGACAAGGCGTTTTGCGCCTCCTGCCCAGCGGAGCGGACGACCGCATCGTCTTGCTGGCGGACATCGGCGGCAACGGTTCAGGGATTACCGGAACGGCCTTCGCTGACGCGGCGCACTTCCGCAACGACTCGTGGGTCGAGAGCGACTACTCCCGCATGGCGTTGGTGGAATTGAGCGCCACACCTGCGTCGACCGTCGATCTGTCGCGGCCCGACCGCGGGTTTTCAAGCCGGCAACGCGAGGTGTTCCACTACCGGAGCCCTCCCGATCCGCTCGTGGTCGCCTGCCGCGTCGTCGATGCCCTCGGTGACGAATTCGATCTCTTCGTCTTTCATAACGAGTTTCGCATCGATTCCCAGGAGTCCTTGACCCCGGTGAGACCGCATTATGGCAACACCAGGGCGAAGGGTACGGGTATTGGCTGGGATTCCGGTGTGCCGTGTGGTGAAGGACGTCTCAAGGCCGTTTGGGATTTTCCCGTCTGGATGAAATCCGACAGCGTCGTCAGTCACGATCGCGATCGCGACGAGAGAAGGCGTTTCGACAAAGGTCTGCTGCTGTTCGCCCACGAATTCACACATGCCTGGACCGCTCACCTGTCGTACCTGAAGGATGGGTCGCAGGAGCCCCTGTTCGGACAGTACTGCAGGTGTCACTGGCGCACGGATCTCCATCTGCCGGCAGCCTTCCCGTGGCACGATGACGATCCCGGGCCGCGCTCGCTGATGGGCGGCGGGTACTGGCGTGAGAACGGCGACGGTACCTTCACCCGGCTGGACAACTATTGGGGCGGCGGCGGCGGCCATTCCTGGATCGACCTCTACGCCATGGGCTTGGCGGAGGCACGCGAGGTTCCGGACATGTTCATCCTGCAGAACCTGCGCCCGGCGAACCAGCACGATCCGTACGGTCCCCACACGGGGGACAAGGAGATCGTCACCATCGAGCAGGTCGTGGCCGCCGAGGGCTCGAGGATCCCGTCCGCGCAGGACGCCCAGAAGGACTTCACCGCCGGCTTCGTCTACCTGTTGGATCCTGGGTCGGCACCCGACCCCGACCTGCTGCGCCTGCACGCCGAGTACCGCGACAGGGTCATCGAGCACTGGTCGCACGTGACGGGCGGGCGGTCTCGCATGACGTCACGGTGACGGGCGCCGGCAACCGCGCCCCGATGGTCGTCGGTACGTTGCGCGATAATGCACTGGGTCTCGACGGTGTAGCTGTTGTGAACGTCGGGAGAGCGTTCCGGGACCCGGACGGGGAGCCGTTGACCTTACCGGGCGACGTCATCGGCGCCGGGCGTGGCATTGGCCTTTTCTGCGGCGCAAGCTCCTACTAGAATCCGCCGTGGCCAGGAAGACCAGGGGACTGATCGTCGTCAACACCGGCAACGGCAAGGGCAAGACCACGGCGGCGCTCGGCGTGGTGTTCCGCGCCTGGGGCCGGGGCATGCGCGTGCGGGTGTTCCAGTTCCTCAAGCACACCGGATCGCGCTTCGGCGAGAGCCGTGCGGCGGAGAAGCTGGGCATCCCCTGGTCGGCGCTCGGCGACGGCTTCACGTGGCTGTCGAAGGACCTGGAGCGCACCGCCGCGCTCGCGCGCGAGCAGTGGGAGCACGTGCAGGCGGCGATCCGGGACGACGAGCACGACGTGATCGTCCTCGACGAGTTCACGTACCCGCTCCACTACGGCTGGATTCCCGTCGAGGACGTGCTCGCGGTCCTGCGGGAGAAGCCGGCCATGCTGCACGTCATCATCACCGGCCGGAACGCGCCCGATGCACTGGTGGACTTCGCGGACCTGGTCACCGAGATGCGCGAGGTGAAGCATCCCTACAAGGAGCAGGGTATCCGCGCCCAGCCGGGTCTGGAGTTCTGAACCCGGGAATCAGGGTGAAGCACCCCTGCAAGGAGCAGGGCATCCGCGCCCGGCCGGGCCTGGGAGTTCTGAACCCGGGAATCAGAAAGCGGTTCCGCTCGTGCTCCCGGCGGCGCCCGCCGCGAGCGCCTCGACCGCGTCGGCGAGGAACCACGCGCCGCAGGAGGTGGTGGCACCGTCGATCGACAGCGTGGGCCCCGCCCGCACCCGGCGCACCGCCAGCGGATGTCGGAACGGCGTCCAGACCATGTTGTGGTTGGTGCGCTCGAACGCGGGCACGGCATACAGGTCCGGCGTCTCGTAGGCCAGCCGTTCGAGAGGAATCGAGCGCCAGCCGGTTCCGGCGCTGAAGTTGTCCAGCCCGGCGGCGGCGATCAGGTGATCCACGAACGTGCCGGCGCCGGCGGCGACGCCGGCCGTGGCCAGGTACAGCGCGTCCGCCTCCGGAGCGGCGGCCCGCGCGCGCGCGAGCCGGGCGTCCATGTCGGCGATCAAGGCTTCGCCGCGGCCGGGCGCCTCCAGCACCGCAGCCGCCTGCCGGACTCGGTCGCGAACCGCGTCGATATCGGGCGCGTAGTCGATCTGCAGGACCGGCACCCCGGCCCGCTCGAAGAAGGCGGGGGCCCGCGGACCGCCCCCGTAGTTGCGCACGACCAGATCCGGCTCCAGCGCCAGCACGTCCTCGGCCCGCGGGCGGACCGTCGGCAGTCCCTCCGCCTCGGCGCGAAGATAGGAGAAGTCCTTGCCCGCATCGGGCGACAGCGCCAGGATGCGCTCGCGGCCGGCGAGCCCGAGCACGAACTGGTCCGCGCAGTAGTCCAGGCTCACGATGCGGCTGGCAGGTCCCTCCGGTCGGTCCGCTTGGGGCGCCGTCCCGCAGGCTGCGACGATGCCGCCCGCCAGCAGCGGCGACAGCAGCCGCGCGGTCGCCGACGCGCGAACCCGGTGATGTGCTCTCATGCAGTCCACCCGATGATGCCAGGGTCCGCCGCGCCGCCGGGACCGCTTGCGCCGCCCTGGCGTCGGGATCTTACATCCCGGACACGCGGCCGGCCATGCGGTAGCAGTGGAAGATGATGTGCCATCCCAGGACCACGGCCCCGAGCCAGACCAGCCAGTAGAAGTCGCTCGGGATCCCGAAGTTGCCGCCGAAGAAAGGCGTCGCGTGCTGGTTGGCCATGGCCCACAGCAGCGGGAGCGACATGTAGGTGTTGTGCTTCGAGCGCAGCCCGGCGAGCGCCGGGTCGGCGGCCTCCGGCGCCTTGCCGGCCTTCACCGCGGCGATGATCCGCTGCTGCGCCGGCCAGATCCGGAACCACACGTTGAACGCCATGATCGTGCCGAACATGGCGCCGGTGTGAATCAGGACCGAGCGCGGCGGGAATCCGCCAACCTCCACGAACATCCAGACGACGATGGCCAGCAGCACGAACGAGACGATCGTGGCGGCGCGGACATTCGACTTGAGGCCGCTGCTCCAGAGGGCGTCGTAGACGAAGACCGCCAGAAAGGTCACCGCGATCATCGCGATGGCGGCCGCCCCCCAGCTCGCATCGGTCTCGATCGCCAGCCCGCCGTGGTAGAAGACCAGCAGCAGCAGCAGGACCCCGGTGATCCAGGTCCAGGCCGCGCCCCACCGGAACCAGAAGAGCGCCCGCGGCATGAGCTCGGGGACCACCTTCTGCTTCGTCGGCCCGTCGAGTTTGGCCGCCAGCGGCGCGTTCACGAAGTTGAAGAAGTAGAGGTGCCCGATCCAGATGATGCCCACGAACACGTGGAGCCATCGAAAGATGAATTGCATGCCTTCCATCATCGTGCGTTCCCTCCGTTTCCCGGCAGGTGCCGATACGGCGATTGTACCGCGTGGGAGGGCGCAGCGTGCGCAGCGACGCACACGAGCCGATTCGTCCCGCCTCGTCACCCCGATCCCGTCGTCCCGACCAACAGCACCACGGCGCTCCCGGCCGCGAGCGCCGCGGCAAGCAGAACCGTTGCGTACGCCCGCCGGTAGTCCTCGGCAGTCGCCGCGGCGGCAGCGGCCGGATCGCCGATCCAGACGTCGGTCACGAGACGCCCGCCCAGCCAGATCGGCCCCGCAAGGCGCCGTCCGATCGCGCCGGCCAGCGCGGCTTCGCTCCAACCGGCGTTCGGCCCCGGCACGACGGCGTGCTGCCGCCAGCCCCGGCGCAGGGCCTCACGGCCGGAAGCGCCCGGAACCGGCACGGCGGCGCCGGCGATGAGCAGCCAGGTCACGCGCGCCGGGATCAGGTTCAGCAGATCGTCCAGCCGCGCGCCGCACCAGCCGAAGTCCCGGTACCGCTCGGTCCTGTAGCCGACCATCGAATCCATCGTGCTCACCACCTTGAACAGCACGATTCCCGGGATGCCTCCGACCGCGTACCAGAAGAGGGGCGAGACGACGCCGTCGACCAGGCTCTCGCCCAAGCTCTCGATGGCGCTCCGGCGGCAGGCGGGGCCATCCATCGGTTCGGTGTCGCGACCGACCAGCCGCCCGGCCGCGGCACGGGCGGCGGGGAGGTCGCCGGCGCTGACGGCCGCGTCGACGTCACCCGCATGCTTCAGCAGATCGCCGAGAGCAAGCATGCTGTAGAGCACGAACAGATGCGCCGCAGCGGCCGTGGCGGGATGCAACCGCGCCGCACCGACCACGAGTGCGGCGCCGCCCCCGACCCAGACCACCGCCAGCACGACGAAGAGCACGCAACCGCCGATGCGGCCGTCGGCCCCGACCGCGCGCAGGCGCGACTCCACCCGGGTCAGCGAGCCGCCAAGCAGCCGAATCGGGTGCCAGCGGCAGACGGGGTCGCCGACGGCGAGATCCAGGACGACGGCTGCGGCCAGGAGATCGGCGCGCGGCGCGAGACTGCTCAGATCCACTGCTGTCGCTGCCCGATGATCACGGAGCCGGCGCCGAAACGGGCGCCCGCGCCGCTCACGACCATTGGCCCGCCACCCGGCCGCCACCGGCCCCGCCGGGCAGCGGCACCCGGCTGGTCAGCCCGCTCACGACCACTGGCCCGCCACCCGGCCCGCCGGCGAGCAGCGCCAGCAGATCGTCCCCCGCTCACGACCATTTGGCCCGCCACCCGGCCGCCACCGCCCGCAGCACCAGGTCGATCGGATCACCGGATGCATCCATGAGCTCGGTTCGGAACGACGCCCATGCGTCCGGGCGCCCGGCCAGGGCGCACGCCATGCAGGCCGCCTGGCAACGCAGCGCCTCCTGCGACATCCCGTCGGGAATCGTGCCGCAGGCCACCCGATCGAGGACGGCGGCCAGCGCGTACGCCGCCGCGCCGACGCCCGGCTCGAAGAAGACCGCCTTCCGGTTCTTGTCGAGCAGCTCGTAGCGCGACGGCGGAAGCAGATCCGCGAGGCGCTCCATCGCGCGCGCCTCGGTCAGCCCGAAGCGCCCCAGGGCGTGGAACAGGCCCCGCGTGCTGGAGGCCTCCAGGCCATTCTGCCAACGCAGGGCCTCGGCGACCGATTCCTTCACCGCCACGGCGATGATCTCGCCGAGCTTCACGTGGGGGCTGGTCGACTCCCTCGGCCGGCGGCCGGGCTCGAGCGGCGCGGCCAGACAGAACTGATCCGTGCCGGTGCCCGTGGCGATGGTCGGGGAATACCGGCTGGGCACGGCCAGGTCGGCCAGCGCGGCCGACTTCGCCTCCGTCATGGTCACCACGGTGCGGGCCTGCGCAGCCGGCGTGACAGGACAGTCCAGCAGCAGAACCGTGTTGATGGTCCCCGGCGGCGGTGACACCCGCCGCCAACCGTCATCGGTCTCCGTCCAGGCCGCCGGGTCGCCCGCCCGCGCCGCGTTGCCGGCCACGCCGGCCGTGGTGAACGCGTCCACCCGCAGGCTCTCGAACGCCGCGGTGCGGTGGGCGACATAGGCCATGTTGGCCGCGGTGCCCAGGACGGCGGTCTCGTTGGGAGCCAAGCCGAGCTCTTCGCACACTTGGTGGTGGTAGGCGACCGGCCCGGCGGCGGCAATCACGTCGTGGCGCTCGCGGTCACCCGTCGCTTCGCAGCTCTGGTGGTTCACCAGGAAGCGCAGGTCCTCGCGCTGTCCCCCCACGTGCGCGGAGTTGCTCAGCACGCGATGCGGCGCCAGCAGCTCGACCACCACGTAGCGGCCGGCGCGATGCGCGGCGAAGCACCTCGTCCGACACAGCACTTCGGCCGCCGGCGGCGGGAAGGCCGGGCTCATGGCAGCCACGCCCCCGCGCCGCGGTTCGCGCAGCACGCCGCGCCACCGGGTTCGCCCCGCGGCTGGCCAACCGTTGCGCCACGACGCTCCGCCACCCGGAGGGGACCGCAGGAACGGGTCATCGCCGCGTCGCCGCGTCGCCGCCCGATCGCCCCGTCCGCCCGGCCGCGTGCTGAATCGCGTTGACGATGTGCTGATAGCCGGTGCAGCGGCAGAGGTTGCCGTCGAGGCCGTCGCGGATCTCCTGCTCGGTGGGCGCGGGGTTGTCCTCCAGCAGGTTGACGGCCGACAGGATCATGCCGGGCGTGCAGTAGCCGCACTGCAGGCCGTGCTCCTCCCAGAACCCCTCCTGCAGCGGATGCAGACAGTCGCCGTCAGCCAGTCCCTCGATGGTCTTCACCTCGGAGCCGTCCGCCTGCACCGCGAAGATCGTGCACGACTTCGCGCTCCGCCCGTCGACCAGCACCGTGCACGCGCCGCACTGGCTCGTGTCGCAACCGATGTGGGTCCCCGTGAGGTTCAGGTGCTCGCGCAGGAAATGGACCAGCAGCAGGCGCGGCTCCACATCGGCGCTGCGCCGCCTGCCGTTAACAGTGATCGAGACTCGGGCCATCGGTTACCTCCGCACTGGTCCGATAGCGTAGCACTACCCGCGCCGTCGGGCGCGCCGCCGGCTCGACCGTCGCGGAGCAGGCGCGCCGACACGGTCAGGGCCAACCTTCGCTGCGTGCGGCAGCCGCGAACGACGGTTCCGCCGTCCGGCGCATTCGGAATGCGCTGGAGCTGACCCGGAGCCAGTTCACCGACCGACTGGGCGTCACGCCGCTCACCGTTCACCGCTGGGAATCCGGCCAGTCGCGCCCCCGACGCCTGGCGCAGGATCGCCTGCGGGAGATCGAGGATGCGCTGGCCGCGTATTCCGCGGGTGCGATGTGCACCGCCACGACGGCCCGCTCCGCCGCGGCGCCGCTCGACTTCGCCGGAGGCCGCGCGCCTGGCTCACGGTCAGCAGTTCAACCCGGCGTTCGCCGCCGGAATCTCGCGCATCGACCCGCTCCCGCACCAGCGCATCGCCATCTACGAACGCGTGTTCCCGCAGCAGCCGCTGCGCTTCCTCCTCGCTGACGACGCCGGCGCCGGCAAGGAAGGACGAAACGCCCATCGCCGGCGGCGGCGAGCGGCACGAGGACCACGAAGAGGCGCTGCTCGGAGCCGTGGCGGACGTCACGATCGGGAACTGCAGCGCGAGATCGACACGCTCATGGGCCTGCGCCGCCGAGCGCTCGCTCTGGTGGCGTCGGGCCGGGAATCGAAGTTCGAGACCCTGCGCGAGTATGCGCTCTCGTGCAACCTGTCGGACGCCGATCTGGCCGGCCGCCTGGACCTGCTGATCCGCGGAGGACGCGCGGCGCCGACAGACGACACGGACGCCGAGGCCGACATCGGCGCGGAGGCGGACGGCGCATCCGGCGGCGAGGTCCGGCTGAAACCGTGGGACCGCCGCCGCGCCCGCACGCCGGGCGAGCCGGCGCCCGACGGGGGACCGCCGCCGCTCGTCGACTGCGTGCACAAGCTGATGCAGCTCTGGCGGACCGGCGAGCAGAGCCGCGTGGACGCCTGGCTGGAGGCCCGCGGCCTGTGGCAGCACGAGCTGTTCGCCCGCGTCGTGCAGGCGCTCATCGAGCTCGCCGAGCGCGGCTCGGAGGAGCGCGCCACGCTGGAGTCGATCCGGAACCACCTGCGGACCCGCGGCGGCGCCGACGCGCCGCGTCCCGCCCGCCGGGGTTTCGACGAGGCGTCGTGACCGTCACGCGTGCGTGTGGCCGTAGTATCACGTAGAATTACACGGAAGTTCGTAGATATATACGGAGAACAGGCCATGCAGCTTCAGGAAGACAGCGTCGAGCGTCGCGTGGATGCGCCGGCGTCGAGTACGACGCGCAGAGCAACGCTGCAGCTTCAGGAACTCGTCGACGACGACACCGGGATGTTCTCGCCCACGCTGATCGCGGCGGCGCTGCGCACGACCAAGGGCGAGATCGCCGACACGCTCGGACTCAGCCGCGACGCGCTGTCGCGGCGCACGCGGGTGCGGGCGACGAAGACGCAGACCCGCCTGCGGGAGATGGTGGAGATCCTCCGCCGGGTGGAGGACTACACCGGCTCGCCGCCGCTCGTCGTCTATGCGTGGTTCCGGTCGCAGGCGTTGCCGGGATTCGGCGGCCAGACCGCCGATTCGCTCGTGCGCGAAGGCAATGCTGCCTACGTGCACGCGCACCTCGACCGGATCATGGCGGGTGGATACGCCTGAGCAGCGCGAGCCGATGCGGTTCCGGGGCGGATGAGGACGATGCGCCCCGATGGCGCGCTGCGTGCTCCTCTTCGGCGGGGAGGCGGCTGCGGCGACCGGGCGGATGAGGACGATGCGCCGGCCCCGCCCGTTGGCACGCGGTCGTCCGCGTGAAGGAGGAGCTGCGCCAGCTCGCGCTCGCCGAGTTCGCGGCCGACCTGCACGAGGTGACGCTGGCCGCGGGACGCCGCCCGGTCTTCGAGGACCCCGCGAACTTCTTCGCACTCACCTGTCCGACCCTCGCGCTGCGCGAGCTCGTCAAGGATGTCGCGGCGCGTCTCGCCGGCAGGAGCGACAAGGCCGTCCGCACGGCCGCGGGATGGCTCCTGGCGCATGAACGCCGTCCGGTCAAGGCCGGTCGCGGCGAGGCGCGCCAGTTCCGCACGACCGCGGATGATCCTCTTGACTATTCACTTGTATGATAGGTGAACAAGGAGGTGCGAATGGCACATGTCAGGAACACACCCATCCAGCAACAGGTGCTCACGGAGGCGCAGCGTCAGTGCGCGGATCAGGGCAACTGGACGTTCACGGTCTCGGCCATCGTCCAGGCCCTCCCGCACCTGAAACCGAACACCGTGCGGACGCACGTCTCCAGCCGCTGCTGCGTGAACGCCCCCCCCAATCACCCGCATCGCTGGCCGTACTTCCGGCGCCTCGAACGCGGCCAGTACGAGATCGAGCCGGAGTTCCGTCAGCGCCCGCCGGCGCCCGCCATCCGCTACGCCCGCTCCGACGGTTCCACGGCCGCTCCGCGAGCAGCCGAAACGGCGCCCGCGTACGGCGGCGACATCAAGGCCCCTGCGCCCGTCGCCGCGCGCGCTCGAGGTGTTCAGCGCGCCGAAACGGCGCCCGCGTACGGTGACGGCGACATCGCCATTCGGGATGCGGTCCACGCCGTGGTCACCGAGAGCGCGGGATGGTACGTCGCGGAATGCATGGAACTCGCTGTCGTCACCCAGGCGCAGTCGTTCGATGCGCTGCTGGTGAACCTCCGCGAGGCGCTGGCGCTGTACATGGAAGGCGAGGACCCGGCCCTGTTCGGCCTGTCCGCCACGCCCCGGCTCGTCGTCAGCTACGAGGCGCGACCCGTCGAGAGCTGATGGCGCGGCTCCGACGACTCTCGTCCGCCGAGGTCATGCGCATCCTGCGGCGGTTTGGCTTCCAGGTCGCGTCGCAACGAGGCAGCCACGCCAAACTGGTGCGCATCGGTCCGGGCGGCGTCCGGCAGATTCTGGTCGTCCCCCGACACCGTGATCTGCCTCCCGGCACGCTGCACGCCATCTGCCGTCAGGCCACACGCCTCGTCCCGTCCGATGCGCTTCGACGGGCGTTCTTCACCGACTGCACCCCCATCCTGAGATCAGACCCAGCTCATCAGCCAGCTCAATGAGCGGTTCAACGACCAGAACCACCGCATCGACCAGATGCAGACCGACATCCGCGAGATCCGCAGCCTGCTGCTCCAGATCCTCGAACGCACCGCGCCAGCCAACTGAGCACGCCGCCGGAGACACGAGAGGCCCGGCAGGGCAGCCGCTGCCGGGCCTCGAAGCTCCGCCGCCGCGTGATGCGCCGCCGGAGAGCGTCGCCTGCGCAGGCGCGTCTCCTGCGGCGCAGGTCTCCTACCCGATCGCCAGCAGGTCCAGCGGACCGGTGCTGTCGGCGATGCGGTCGACCGGCGCGCCCATCTTGTCGAGGATGCTCAGGTGCAGGTTGGTCGCCGGCGTCTTCTCCTTGTAGACCAAGTGACGCGCTCCCGACCTGAGCTGACCTGACGCGCCGCCCACCAGCACCAGCGGGAGCCCCTTGTTGTCGTGCAGGTTGCTGTCCGACATGCCGGCGCCGTAGAGCAGCATCATGTGGTCGAGCAGGTTGCCGTCGCCGTCCGGCGTCGCGCGCGCCTTCTCCAGGAAGTGCCCGAAGAGCGAGATGTGGAACTCGTTGATCTTGGCGATCTTCTCGTACAGCGTCGGGTCGTCCCGGTGATGGGAGGTCGGATGGTGCGAGTCGGGCACCCCGATCTCGGGATACGTCCGGCCGCTGATCTCGCGCGCCATCATGTAGGTGCTGACGCGGGTCAGGTCGGTCTGGTACGCCAGCAGCATGAGGTCGAACATCAGCCTGGCGTGCTCCTCGTAGGTCGCCGGGATGCCGGCCGGCTGATCGACCTCGGGCAGCTCGCGGTCGCTCTGCTCCTCCGCCCGCTGGATGCGCCGTTCGATGTCGCGCACCGCCTCCAGGTACTCGGTGACGCGCACGCGGTCGTTCGGGCCGAGCCCGCGCTGCAGCGCGTCGATCTTCTCGGTCACCGAGTCGAGGATGCTGCGGTCCTTGCGGATGCGGGCGAGCCGCGCGGCCGAATCCGTCGAGCCGGCGTCGCCGAAGAGCCGCTCGAAGACCGCGCGCGGGTTGTTCTCGCCGGACAGCGGCGTCGTCTCGCTGCGCCATGAAATGGTGTTCGTGTAGGTGCAACTGAACCCGACGTCGCACGACCCGGATACGTCACGGCTGTCGAGCGCGAGTTCCAGGGAAGCGAGCTGCGTGTGCTGCTCGAAGTTCCGCGCGATGATCTGATCGACGGAGACCCCCGCCCGCAGGTTCGACTCGGTCCGCGCCGGGGTCACGCCGGTCAGGAACCGCGTCGCGGCGCTGGCGTGCACGCCCGCGTTGCTCGCCACGCCGTTCAGGCCGGTCAGGACGTGCATCTGGTCCTTGAAGGCCTCGATCGGCTTGAGGATGCGGGTGGTCTCGAATCCCAGGCCCTCGGCCGCCGGCGTGAAATGCTTCATCGCCATGCCGTTCGGCACGTAGACGACACCGAAGCGCCGGACCGGATGGGCCGCCGTGTTGCGGATGGCGGCGAACGCGGGCGCCATGCTGTCGAGGAACGGCAGCGCGAGCGACGCGCCGATGCCGCGCAGCACGGTGCGCCGGGGGATGGACTTCTGGGTGACGATCATGAGTCTGACCTCCGCATCTGGAACGGGGCGCTGTTGACGATGCCGAGAATGATAGACGACCAGCGGTAGTCCTCGCCAGCCGCATTCCGCACGATGCGCCGCACGGTCGGGGCGTCGTAGTGTTCCAGCCCGCGTCCGAGCGCGTACATCAGCAGCTTCTCGGTGACGGTGCCGACGAAGTCGTCCGGACGGTCCAGCAGCAGGCCGGCCAGACCGGCGCGGCCCTCGAAGCGCACGCCGTCGGGCAGCACGCCGGAGGCGTCGACGGGGGTGCCGCCCTCGTTGACGTCGCGCCAGCCGCCGATGGCGTCGTAGTTCTGCAGCGCGAAGCCGATCGGGTCCATCGGCGCGTGACACACCGAGCAGGCCGGGTTCTCGCGGTGCTGGACCATCGCCTCGCGCATCGACACCGGCTCGCCGTCCTCGTTTTGTTCCTCAAGGGCGGGAATGTTCGGCGGCGGCTCCGGCGGCGGCGCACCGAGCAGGTTCTCGAGCACCCACTTGCCGCGCAGCACCGGCGAGGTGCGGTTGGGGTACGAGGTGACGGTCATCACGCTGCCGTGGCCGAGCAGCCCGCCGCGCCGCGCGCCGTCGAGCGGCACGCGCCGGAAGCGGCTGCCGTAGATGTTCGGGATGCCGTAGTGCTCGGCGAGCCGCTGGTTGACCCAGGTGTAGTCGGCCGAGAGAAGTTCCAGCACGCTGGCGTCGGCCCGCAACTGGTTGCCGATGAACAACTCCGTCTCGCGCGTGAACGCCTCGCGCAGGTTCTCGTCGAACTCCGGGAAGATGTTCGGGTCCGGGTAGACGCCGCCCATGTTGCGCAGATAGAGCCACTGGCCGGCGAAGTTGTCGACCATCGCCTGCGACCGGGGATCGGCCATCATGCGCCGGACCTGCGCGGCGAGCACCGAGGGGTCGCTCAGGGTCCCGTCCTCGGCCGCCGCGAGCAGCGCGTCGTCCGGGATGCTGCTCCACAGAAAGAACGACAGGCGCGAGGCGAGCTCGATGTCCGTGATCGGATACGCGGCGCCGCCGGGGAGGTCGACGGGATCACGCTCGACGCGGTAGAGGAAGTCCGGATCGGCCAGCAGCCGCTCGAGGGCGAACTGGACGCCCTTCTCGAAGCCGCCCTCGGCGCGGCCCCACGCATAGAACTCGAGCAGCGTCGCCACGTCCGCCTCGGCCACCGGGCGCCGGTAGGCGCGCCGGGCCAGCGCGCCGAGAATCTCGCGGGCGCAGGTCTCCTCTTCGGCCTCCGACGCTCCCGGCGCCGGCCGGCACGTGAAGATGCGCCGTCGGCTCGGGGTGTCGCCCGGCCCGTCGACGTGCAACGGACCGATGACCTGCACGCTGCTCAGGGCCGGGTTGCCGTCCGGCATCTCGTTGATGGCCAGGGCGAAGCCGGTCTGCCGCGGTTGCAGCACCCCCTCCTCTTCCCACATCTCGCGCGGGAAGGCGACGCCGACGGTGTGCGGCCCGGCCGTCACGGCGGTGGTCACCTCCAGCGGATCGTCGGCGTGCAGCGTGTAGTGCTCCCAGTCGTCGGTGCCGCGGATGTTGCCGGCGAAGCTGATCGGGGCCGGCATGCCCGGCGCCTCGCCGCCGAACGTGAACCGCTCGATGCGCCGCCCGTCCAGCCGGAACTCGATCTCGTGGGCGTCGTCGATGCCCCGCACGTAGCCGACGTAGTTGGTCTGCAGCCGCACCTTGATGCGGTACTCGCCGTCCACCGGGAAGTGGTGCCGGATGGCCGCGCCGCCGCGCGACCCGAACGGCAGGTCCTCGCTCTGCTGATCGTTCTGGATCAGGTTGAGGGGCACATCGTAGGTGGCGATCTCCGCGCCCCCGGTCGGCGCGTCGCCGATCGCCAGGCGGCCGATCTTCTTCGCGGCCGACACGTAGCGCTCGAACAGCGCGGGCGACAGCGAGAGCGACGTGGCGATGTTGTCGAAGCCGTTGCGGTCCGGCGCGTCGGCGGGAATCAGCGCGTCGACGTCTATCTCCAGATCCAGCAGGTCGCGGATGACGTTGCGGTACTCCGCCTGGTTCAGGCGGTGGAACGCCTGCGTGCGGCCGGGGTCGGGACGGGCCTCGGCGACGCGATCCAGCTCGTCCTCGAGCCAGCGGCGAAAACCGTCGTAGGTCTCCTTGTCGGGCCGCGGCCGGGGCTGCGGCGGCATGGCGCCCACGCGCAGCTTGCGGACCACCTTCTCCCACAGCTCGGGATCGTCGGCCACGTGGTCGACATCGGCCGCGTCGAGGGCCAGCCCGACCAGCCGCAACTGCTCGGCCATCATGCCGCGGCCGTTGCCCGCGACGACACGCTCGTTGTGGCAGGTCACGCAGTAGCGGTCGAGCAGCGCCCGCTGCGGCGACACGCCCGCGGCCGTCGGCTCCGCGGCCTGCGCGAACGCCGTCCCCGCCACGGCCGGCAGCAGGAAGACGACGGCGACACTCGTGGCGAACCAGCCTCTACGCACCGACAGCCCCCTTCGGATTCCGGAGCGGCGGACGAACCGGACCCGCTGGCGTGACCGCTCCGCGGTCGGCGCCGGCGGCCACCGGGCCCATGAACGACCCCCAGCCTGCTAGTGTGACCACTCCACGGTGCGTTGTCAATCGTCGTTCGGCTGCGGTAGCATGGTCTCCGAACCATCCACGGCGGCGTGCAGGAGGCGGAGAGCAATGAAGACGATGCGCATCTCGAACGTCGGCGGGAAGCTCCCGGCGCTGCTCGCCCCGGCCCTCGTCACGCTGCTCGTCGGCGGCGCGGGGGTGGCGTCCGCCGCCCTCGACGCGCCGGCCCTCGTCGAGGCGGCGCGGGCCCAGGACGCAGCCGCCGTGCGGGCGCTCGTCGCCGCCGGGGTCGACGTGGATGTCGCGCAACCCGACGGCGCCACGGCCCTCCACTGGGCGGCCTATCGCAACGACCCGGAGATGGCCGCGCTGCTGCTCGATGCCGGCGCCGACGTCAACGCCGCCAACGAGCTGGGGGCGACGCCCCTGTGGCTGGCGGCCGACAACGGCAGCGCCGCGATGGTCGCGCTGCTGCTCGACGCCGGCGCGGATCCGGACATCGCGCTGCGTAACGGCGAGACGCCGGCCATGACCGCGTCGCGCACGGGCAACGCGGACGCCGTGCGGCGGCTGGCGACCCGCGGGGCCGACCTGAACGCGAAGGAACGCTCGCGCGGGCAGACCGCGCTGATGTGGGCGGTGGCCCAGGGCCACCACGAGGTCCTCGACGTGCTGCTGGCGCACGGCGCTGACGTCCACGCCCGCTCGCGGATCCGGCCGCGCATGATGCACGCGGCGGCCACCAACGCCTCGCAGTACGACCAGGGCGTGGTCTGGAACCGCGGCGGCTACACGCCGATCCTGTTCGCGGCGCGCCACGGCGATGTGGAGGCCGGCCGGCGGCTCGTCGGCGCCGGCGCGGACATCGACGACGCGGCGCCCACCGGCGCCAGCGCGCTGGTGGTGGCGGTTCACAGCGGCCACGCCGACTTCGCGCGGTTCGCGCTGGAGGCCGACGCCGACCCCGACGCCGTCGGGGCCGGCTACTCACCGCTGCACGCCGCGATCCTGCGCGGCGACATCGAGATGGTGGAGGTCCTGCTGGGCGCCGGCGCGGATCCGAACCTGCGTCTGGAGAAGGGTACGCCGCTGCGCCGCGCCGGACAGGACTGGGCCATTGCGCCGCAGCTTGCGAGCGCCACGCCCTACTGGCTCGCCGCCTACTACCAGGAGGCCGACATCATGCGGCTGCTGGCCGACCGGGGCGCCGATCCGGGCCTGACCACCCTCGAACGCTGGGCGCACGTCTTCGAGCGCGCCGGCGGCGTCGGCCCGCCGCACATCGCCGGCGGGTTCCAGACGCCGCTGCTGGCCGCGGTCAGCGGGGTCCACAACCGCGGGCGGACCTTCAACAGCTCGCTGCGCGACCCCGACCGCGAGGAGCGCGCGGCGTACGAGGCGGCGCGGGTGGCCATCGAGCACGGAGCCGACGTCAACCAGGTCGATCACACGGGCGCCGCGCCCCTGCACAGCGCCGCCCAGCGCAACTATGCCACGGTGGTGGAGCTGCTCGCCGCGCACGGGGCCGACCTGAACCTCCCGAACAGCCGCGGGACGACCGCCCTGACGCTGGCCGAGCGCGCCGAGGCGCGGCGCCTCGAACGGCCCGACATCACCCGCTACCCCAGCGGCAACTCGGCGCAGGCGCTGCGCGACCTCGGTGCGCAGCGGGAGACCGAAGAGACGCAGGCCACAGAGGAGTGGCAGCCGCAATAGCCGGCCGCCGCGTCTCCATCGTCGGCAGGCGATGAGGAGCCGCGCAGTCAACGGATCGCGCGGCTCCTTCGCATGCGCGAGCGCGCCGCACGGACCACGCGGCTCCCTCCCGATGGATACCGGATGGGCGCCGTCGTGCCGGACGCCAGGAGGATTACAGTGACCTGTTGCGCCCGCGGATTCGCATCGTTCCGTTACCGCAACCGATGCCGACCGTCATCCGGCGGTGATCGATCCCGGGGAGCATCCATTCGCGACCGGCGCCCGCGGGTGTCCGCCCTCCTCCGCGTCCTGCTGTGCGCGCTGCTCGTCACCGCAGCGGCCCCGTCGGCCGCACAGCACGGCGCGCCGAACGGCGAGTGGCCCGCCTACGGCGGCGACCTCGGCGGCACGAAGTACTCCGCCCTGGACCAGATCGACGCCACCAACTTCGACGACCTGCAGATCGCCTGGCGCTGGCGCTCGGCCGACGCGGACCTCGACCTCGACGCCCTGCGAGAGATCCATCCCGACCTGAGCATCCTCAACATGAAGGTGACCCCGCTGATGGTCGGCGGCGTGGTCTACATCGTCACCCCCCTGCGCCTCGCCGCCGCACTCGACGCCGGCACCGGCGCCGTGCGCTGGATCCACGACCCGGACGTCGTGCGCGGCACGCGCTTCGCCATCAACTCCAGCGGCTACAGCACGCGCGGACTGGCCCACTGGACCGACGGCGACGAGGCGCGCATCTTCTACGGCACCCCGGACGGCTACCTCCTGGCCGTCGACGCCGAGACCGGCGAGCCCGCGCGGGAGTTCGGCGACAACGGCCGCATCGACCTGGCGGCGGGCATCCCGCGCAACGGCCGCGGCACCGTCGACAACCAGGGCCACCCGTGGATCAGCATCAACTCGCCGCCCATCGCGGCCCGCGGCGTCGTCGTCACGCCGATGTCGATCTCCGACCAGCCCATCGCGCGGGAGCAGGCGCCGGGCTGGGTGAAGGGCATCGACGCCCGCACCGGGGACACCAGGTGGACGTTCCGCACCGTCCCGCAGGCCGACGATTTCGGTGTGGAGACGTGGCTCGACGACTCGTGGCGCTACACCGGGGGGACCAACGTCTGGTCGGCGTTCAGCGTCGACGACGAGCTCGGCTACATCTACCTGCCCACCGGCACCCCGACCAACGACTACTACGGCGGCCACCGCCTCGGCGACAACCTCTTCGCCGAGAGCCTCGTCGCCCTCGACATCGAGACCGGCGAGCGGATCTGGCACTTCCAGGCGGTGCGCCACGGCGTCTGGGACTACGACTTTCCCACCCACCCGAACCTCGTCGACGTCACCGTCGACGGCCGCGCGATCCGGGCCGTCGCCCAGGTCAGCAAGCAGGGCTTCGCCTATGTCTTCGACCGGGTGACCGGCGAGCCGGTCTGGCCCATCGAGGAGCGCGCGGTGGAGACCGACACCGACCTGCCCGGCGAGGTGCTGTCGCCGACCCAGCCGTTCCCGACCAGGCCGCTGCCGTTCGAGGACCAGGGGTCGTCCATCGAGCAGCTCGCCGACTTCACGCCGGAGATCCGCGCCCTGGCCGTCGAGGCGGTGCGCAACCACCGCCTCGGCGGGCTCTTCTCCCCGCCGATGCTCTCGGTCGAGGGCGGCCTGCAGGGCACCATCCAGCGTCCCGCCATCGGCGGCGGCGCCAACTGGATGGGAGCCGCGGTGGACCCGGAGACCGGCATCCTCTACGTGCCGTCCGAGAACGCCTACTCCATCATGAAGTACATCACCCCGGACGCCGAGGGCGCGAACCTCACCCTCACGCAGGGCGGCTTCAACACGCCGTCGCTGATGCCGCAGGGCCTGCCGCTGTTCAAGCCGCCCTACTCGCGCATCACCGCCATCGACCTCGACACGGGTGACCATGTCTGGATGCAGCCCAACGGCGACGGCGACCGCATCCGCAACCACCCGCGCCTGCGCGACCTCGACCTGCCGCCGGTCGGCGGCGACGGCCGCGGCGGGCCGGTGCTGACGAAGACCCTGCTGGTGAGCGCGCTCACCGCGGGCGGCGCGCACAACGACGACGGCCCGCGGCTGGTGGCGCGCGACAAGGCGACCGGCGCGATCGTCGGCTCGGTGGACCTGCCCGGCGGGGCCATCGGGACGCCGATGACCTACCTGCACGAGGGCCGTCAGTACATCGCGCTGACCGTCGGCGGAGAGGTCCCGGAGCTGGTGGCGTTCGCGTTGCCGGAGTGAGAACAATGCCCGGAAGGCGGAGAGTGTCGGTGTTGACAAGGCCAGTCACTGCGCCTCGACGACCCGACTCCAGAGGCGCCGGCAACGCGGCGGCAGCAGGGCGAGGTCGGCCGACACCGCGGCGATGAGAGCATCGCGGTCCGGCCCGGCCAGGAACTGCGCGATGTCCCACGCATCCTGCGCGCCGCCCGCGAACAGCTTGAGGAGCACCAGATCGTGCGGACGGACCACCGGCAGGCGCTCGCCGAGGACGACCGCCGGGACGGCGCGCGCGAGGATGCGCGCCTGCCAGCGGTGATGGCCGACGACGAGGTCGACCGGGGGTTCCGCCTCCTGATCGAAGCGCACGACGCCGGCCAGCGGATCGTCACCGTCGCCGCGTCGTACCGCGACCTGCGCGCCGGCGTCCGAGAGCGATGTCCAGCACGCCGCGTCGAGGCAGGCGGCGTCCAGGGTCAGCAGGTCGATGTCGGCGGTCGAGCGGGAGATGCCGTGAACCGCCATCGCGGCGGCGCCGATCACGGCGTACGGCGCACCGGCACGGTCGAGGACGGCGGTGATGCGGGCGAGCAGACTCACCCGATCAGCCGCTCGATACAGGCGCTGGGCTGGCGGGTCGCCTGCCGCCGCCGTTCGAACGACCGGATCGCCGTGCGGCGGTCGACGCCATGCGTCGCGCAGAACGACTCGATGGCCGCGTCGCCGAGGCGGAGCGCAAGCTCGACCCGCTCGGCCGGCGACATCCGGCGCACAGCCTCCGCCTGCTGCGCGTCGACCGCCGCGGCGACCTTCGATTTCACCCGTGCAGACTCCCCGGCGGTGCGCTCCCCGGTCATCCTATCACCAGCGCGGACCGGCGGATGTGACGTCGCGTGGCGGTCACAACGTGGAGTGCCGAGCTTCTCACATGCCCCACACGTGGACATCCACGCCGCCGGCGGACTCGCGGCGGTGAAACACCTTGTCGTCCCACGCCCGGTCGCTGCGATCGAATAGCACCAGATGACCCGCTTCGGCCGCGCAACGGTCCATATAGGCCGCGGTCTGTTCCAGCCCGTCGCGGAGGGTCCGCTCCAGGCCCTTGTGCAGGATCTTGCACTCGACGACGAACCTGCGCGTCTGCCGCCGTCCGACGTCCCCGGCGCCCGCCCGCTGCGGCCAGACGATGAGCAGGTCCGTGCGGCCCCGGCCGAGGCCGTACTCCCGCTCGATGCGGCCGCCGCTGTTCACCACGCGCTGCAGGAACGCCTGCAGGAGAAGCTGCGGCCCCGCCTCCTGGTAGTCGAAGCGCGCGACCCGGTGTTCGGAGTGCTCGCGGAAGAACGTCTGAAAGGCGGCCAGGAGCGCCACGACATCCAGGCCGCCGTCGGCGTCGACGTACCACGCCGGCTCCTGCACCAGTCCCTCCTGGGCCGCTGCGGTCAACTCGCGCGGCACGACCTCGGCGTAGATGGGATTGGCGATGCGGAGCGGGGGAGCGGCGGCGACGAGCCCCAGGTCGCGGACGTACTCGATGTCGCGGGCGGAGAAATCGCGCTCGTCGCCGCCGCTCAACAGCGGTTCCACGACGCGCCGCACGCGGTCCTCCTGCAGCTTGTCCGCCAACTGGTCGAGGTGCGTCTCGCGGCGCTGGATGATCCGCTCCTGCGCATCGCGGACGGCTTCCGCCGCGATCGCGCGGCTCCGGTTCCGGCCGGCCTCGTCGCGGAAGCAGGTCTCGTCCGCCAGTGCGTTCACCAGCCACGGCTGGCCGCGGGTCTGCTCCCAGATCGTCTCCAGCGCGTCCGGATCGAACGCCTGGCCCGTCTCGCCGGTGTGCTGTGCGAGCAGGGCCAGCACGTCGTCCCGCGAGAAGTCACCGAGTCGCAACGACCGCGCCTTGACGTTGAAGGCACTGCCGCCCGAGATCACCGCCTGCTCCCGGCTGGAACGGATGCGGTAGTCTCTGGCGACCGGCGCTGCGGGACCCGCACGACGAGTTCGTTCTGGAGCCTGGTGAGAACGGCGCCATGGACGCCGCTTCGCGGACGGTCGGATGGCAACCGGGCGCCATGTCGGAGTCCGGGCAGGTCCGGGAGCGGCGGGCGCCGCTATCCTTCGACGAGTTGGCGACGCGCCAGGGCTGCAAAGACCCCATCGCGCTGGACGAGTTGTTCGTACGTGCCGTTCTCGACGATCCGGCCGGCGTCGAGCACGTGGATGCGGTCGACATCGCGGATGGTGCTGAGCCGGTGGGCGATCACGACCCGGGTGATGCTCATCGCCCCGAGCGCGTCCTGCACCTTCGCCTGCGCGCGGTTGTCGAGTGCGCTGGTGGCCTCGTCGAACAGAAGCACACGCGGCCTGCGGGCAAGTGCGCGCGCGATCCGCAGCCTCTGCTTCTGTCCGACCGAGAGTCCGGTTCCGCCCTCGGGCAGCACGGTGCGCAACCCCATCGGCATGGCGCGGATGTCGTCCTCGAGCGCGGCCGCGCGAACCGCCGCCCAGGCTTCCTCTTCCGTCACGGGCGACATGCCCGCGATGTTCTCCAGGATGCTGCCGGCGACGATCTGGCCGTGCTGCAGGACCACGCCCATCCGCTTGCGCACCTGCCGCGGATCGAGGCTCGTGAGACTGTGCCCGTCCAGGAAGACCGTGCCGGAGTCCGGCGTCTCGAAGCCCAGCAACAGGCGATAGAGCGTCGACTTCCCGCAGCCGGACGGGCCGACGAAGGCGACGTAGTCGCCCTGCCGGATCCGGAAGGACACGCCGCTGACGGCGTTGGGACGGTCGGCCGCGTAGCGAAACGAGACATTGTCGAATTCGATGTCGCCCTTCAGGTCGCCGGGATCGACGCCGCCGCGAGCCGATTCGGGTTCGGCTTCGAGAATCGGCCTCACGCGCTCGAGGTGCGGGACGATGCTGACCAGCGTGGTGGCCGCGGTCGCCAGGGACGTGACCGCGCCTGCAAGCTGGCCGAACGCGGCATGGAACGACAGGAAGGCGGGCAGGTCGAAGGTCGTTCCGTCCTGCGCCAGCAGGTGGTGTACGGCCGCGAAGACCACCACGAGCGACAGGGGCTGGAACATGCTGTTGAGCACCTGCTGCCCGGCGCTCCAGCGCAGGGCGGCGAGGCCGGCCGCTTTCTGCTCCGCATAGCGCTCCGCCCACCGCGCGAGCGCATGACGCGTCGAATTGGCGACACGGAGCTTGGCGAGGCCGCTGATCATCTGGAAGACGAACCCGTTGAGCTCGCCCTGGACGCGCAGCGCCACACGGAAGTGCCGGAGCTGTCCCAGCGAAAGCAGCCAGGACGTGAGCGCGAGGGAGAGCAGCATGGCGACGACCAGCAGCGCCAGCGTGGCGCTGTAGTAGAACAGCAGCGCCAGGCTGAAGACCGAGAAGATCGCCCCCATGGCCCCCTGCACGGCCGCGCCGGTGAGCGACTGGCGCGCCGTCGCGACGCCGTTCGCCCGATTGGCGAGATCACCCGCGGTGAATCGCCGGAAGAACGATGCCGGGAGCGACAGCAGGCGGCTCCAGAGGGCGGCCTGCAGACGCTCGTCCATCCGGCTCTCGATGCGCAGAAACGCCAGTGCGCGTACGATCTCGAAGACCGCATTGCCGAACGCGGCCACCAGAAGCGCTGCGAAAGCCGCCAGCCACAGGGATGCGTCGGCGCGCGGGATGATCTCCACCAGGATCTGCCCGGTGAGGATGGGAGTCACCAGGGCGGCGAGCCCGCCCAGGACGCCCATGGCGAGCATGACGCGGATGTCCCGGCCCCGCTTGTGGAGCGCGAAGCGAATCACGTCCGCGCCGGACTCGACCCGATCCGGCAGCGGGGCGTACAGCATCACGGCGTCCGGCGCGATCCCGGCTGCCGTCGTCCGGTCCACCGGGAAGGCGGCGCCCGTTTCCGGGGCGACGGCGCGATAGCTGCCCTTGTCGTCGGACAGCAGCGCGAGCGGCTCCCTGCCCTGCGTTCCCGATCGGAACCCGATCAGCGACGGGCCGGCCCGGCGCCACCAGTTGCCGGTGAGCCTGATCCGACGGGTCCGAAGACCGGATCGTGCGGCGAGCTCCTGCACGGTCTCGGCGCCGGCGTCGTCGTTCTCCGGACCGGGCGGCGTCTCCAGCCGGGCGCCGCACGATTCGGCGACGAGGAACACCGCCTCCTGCAGGGACGTGCGGCGGCTCCCATCGAGAGCGGGCCGGCGACTCGGCGGGCTCAGAATCCGGCTGAAGCCCTGCAGGGCGGCGGCCACCGTCGAACGCTCCGACTCCCAGGCTTCGCGGCGCCGCCGTTGTATCGCGTCCGCCTCCTCGGCGTCCCCCAGCCGGGCGAATTCGAGAACCCGCGTGCTGAATCGATCCAGCGCCGGCCACAGCCGCTCCGTCACATGCGCGGTGGGTGTGAACACGGCGGAGACCAGGGCGTCCTCCTCGATCGCGCACCAGATCCGTTCGGTTACCGGCAACAGAGGTTCCCCCGGTGCGACGACCAGATCGGCGCGCCCGAGAAGGCGCAGCGCGGCGTTCGCACAGACCCAGACGACGTCGCGGTGCTGCGCGGTGAGCACGGAACCGGCGGCGCAGGGGACGTTCGGCTCCGCTTCGAGCAGGAGGGGGTCCCGGGGCGGGGGGAGTTCCCGCGCCAGGAAATCCGACAGCGAGAATATCCACTGGTCGATTCAGCGCGTCGCGGCCAGATCGAAGCTCTGTCCCACCCGCGCGCGCTCGCCCCGGACGAACACCGCGCCGCGGGACGGCACGGCCAGGAAGACGAATGCATGCCCGCGTTCGTCGGACATCTCGACCGGGCGCGCCCCGAAGGCCATCTCGCCGGCCCGCACGCGGGCGACGAAACGCCGTCGCCCGACCGCCGAGTCTCCCCGCCACTCGACCGCGAAGACGTCGAGATAGCCCTTCTCGACCAGGTGCACGTGGTCCGGATCGACCATCGGGAACGGCCGGTTCGCACCGGTCGTGATCCGGGCGCCGTGGATTCGGTCGCGGGCGGGAACGTCGGCCATGGCCTCAGTCGGTCATCACCAGCGTGCGGTAGGGACCGTCTTCGGCGATCAGTTGGTCGTGGGCGCCGCGCTGGACGATGCGGCCGGCGTCGAGCGCGACGATCTCGTCCGCGTCCCGAATGGTGCTGAGCCGGTGCGCGATGATCAGGCAGGTGCAGCCGCGCTGCCGCAGCCGGTCGTCGATTTCCGTCTCGGTCAGCGGGTCGAGGGCCGCGGTCGCCTCGTCGAGAACGAGCACGGCGGGGTTGCGCGCCAGGGCGCGGGCGATCTCGAGCCGCTGACGCTGTCCCCCGCTCAGGTTGCGCCCGCCTTCGTCGACCGTCATGTCGTATCTCGCCGGATGCGACGCGAAGAGGTCGTGGATGGCCGCATCCCGCAGGGCCCGCACGATGTCGCGTTCCTCGATGGTCGGATCCCACAGCGCGACGTTCTCGCGTACGGTGCCCCGGAACAGGGCGATCTCCTGATCCACGTGGGCGACGATCTCGGCGAATCGGGCCGGCGAGATGTCGTCGATGCGCTGCCCGTCGATGCGGACAGTTCCCGACCAGGGCGCGAGCAGGCCGCAGATCAGCCGTGCGACGGTCGATTTTCCGCTGCCGGATCCGCCAACCAGGGCGACGCGCCGCCCGGGTTGGAGCGACAGGCTGAACCCCTCGATCAGGGGCGGGTCCGTGATGTTGTAGCCGAACGTGACCTGTTCGAGTTCGACGAGACCCCGCGGCGCGGGCGCGGCGATCTCGGGTTCGCGTTCGTCGATGCCGCGGAGCGTCCTGCGGTCGGACGGGTAGTGCAGCACGTCGTCCACGCGGGCGATGTCGGCCTTGATCGCCTGCAGGTTGGCCCCGAACTGCGTCAGCCGATCCACGGGCTGCGCGAAACTGGACGTCAGGCTCTGAAAGGCGATCAGGGTGCCGATGGTCAGTTCGCCGTCCGCCACGAGCAGGCCGCCGAAACCGAGTATCGCGACCGTCGAGAGCCGCGAGAACAGCAGCGGGAGGGTCGTGGCCCAGGCGGAGATGACGCCCAGCCGCTGCTGGGCGCTCAGGGCGTTGGCGTGAATGCCGGCCCACCGCCCGAAGAAGTCGCCCTCCGCCCCGTTGGCCTTCAGCGTCTCGATGACCTGGATCCCGTTGATGGACGTGCCGGCGACCCGGCCTCGTTCGCGGAGCAGACGGCGATTCGCGTCCTCCCGGGCGCCGGCCGACGCTCTCAACACGATCAGATTGAGGGCGGCGATCGCCGCCGCGGCCAGCGTGAGGGCGCCGTTGTAGGCGACCATCGCCAGGGCGTAGACGGCCATCGTCAGCAGACTCACCAGGTTGACGGCCAGCTCGCCGGAGATCAGCCTGGCGATGGTGTCGTTCGATGCGACCCGGCTGGCGATGTCGCCCGCGTGGCGTTGACTGAAGAACTGCATCGGCAGGCAGGCGACGTGCCAGAAGAAACGGGACGCGGTGACGATGGAGAGCTTGGTCTCCATGCGGGCGAGCACGGTCCGCTGCAGCCAGACGAGCGCTCCCTGCCCCAGCGCGACGCCCACCAGTCCGATCAGCAACGGTCCCATCCAGGCGCCGGACTGACGGATCAGCACATCGTCGATGAACACCTGCAGGAGCGCCGGCAACGCCAGGCCCGGCACTACCGTCGCCAGGGTGGCCAGGGCGGCGAATGCGAGCGGCCGCAGGGCGTGGCCGAAGCGTGCGCGCAGCCCCCGGACGAGGTTGGGCCGCTCGCCCCCCGGGCGGAAGTCCGGGCCCGGGCGGAAGGCGAAACAGGCGCCGCTGAAACTCTCGTCGAACTCGGCCAGGGAGATCCGGCACGGCCCTTCGCGCGGATCGTTGATGTAGACGCGCCCGCGCCGGATGCCCTCCAGGACGACGAAATGGTTCGAGTCCCAGAAGACAATCATCGGGAAGGGTATGGCGAACAGTCCTTCCCGTTCGGCGCGGAATCCCTGTGCGAGCAGGCCGTAGGACCTCGCCGCCCGCAACAGGCTGGCGGCGTCGGCGCCGTCCCGCGAGACGCCGCAGCGGACCCGCAGCGTCTCGAGCGGCTCCCACCGACCGTGATACGCGAGCACCATGGCCAGGCAGGCGGCGCTGCACTCGGTCGCCTCCATCTGCAGGATCGACGGAACCGCCCGGCGTCCGGATCGCGTGAGGTTCGGGGGGAACTCGACCGGACTCACAGCCCGAGCAACCTCCGGAACCAGGGCAGGGCGAGCGTGACGGGTGGTTGGCTGGCGACCCGAATCTCCACCGACGCCAGCGTGCCCGGCGTGATGTTCACCGTCGCACCGCGGGGCGAGGTCCACATGAAGCCGCTCGCGGTGGAGGGATCGGGCGTCAGCGCCACCCGGCCCGGGTAGGGCGACCCGCCGCTCGAGAACGCCGTCGCCAGTTCCTGGTTCTGCAACGCGGCCATGATGCCGCTGAGGCTGGCGGGGAATTCGGAGAGGCTCTCCACCGTGCCGGTCATCGAGCCGAACTCCTCGCGACGCACGGTGCCGGGAGAAACCAGGACCGGCATGCCCGGCTCGACCCGCTTGCCCTCGACCGGAGATACGTAGATCAGGACATCGAGGCCCTCCTCGCCCGTCTCGATGCTGAGCACGGACTCACCGGGGCGCAGCGAGGCGCCGACCTGGTCTTGATCTCGGTCACGCGGCCGGAGACCGTCGTGCGAACCTGCCAAGTGTCGACCACCGCCGCGAGCTCGGCGACACGCCGACGGGCGTCGGCGAGCTGCGCTTCCGCTTCGGTGATCCCCGCGTCGAGCTGTGTCCGCCGCCGGAGCTCGTCGGCCTCCAACTGTTCCTGTCTGCGCATGACGTCGAACAGGCTGCGCCGGGCGCTGTCGAGAGTCTGCGCGCTGACCTCGACCGCGGTCTGGCTGACGATGCCGCGCTCCGCCAGCCCGTCGAGATTCAGCAGTCGCCGGCGGGCGTTCTCGACCAGTTCCTCGCCGGTGCGGCGCAGGGACTCCAGGCGGGCGCGCTGCTCGGCGACGCTCGCTTCGAAGAGCACGTTCTCCGCGTGCGCAACGGCCTGCCGCTCGCCGAGTGCCTGCAACCGTTCCTCGACCAGGGCGCGCGCGCCGCTGTAGCGCTCCATCGTCTCCGCATCGAAGGTCTCCGCCACCACGTCGCCCACGTCAACGGTGTCACCGACGGCGGTAAGGATCCGCGCCACCCGACCGCCGCGGGTGGAAACGGCGTCGAAGACCATGCCGCTGCGGCTCAGAATGATGCCCTCGGCCCGCACGTAGGTGGAGATTTCGCCGACGATGGACCAGACGACGACGGCAATGAGGATGGCCAGCAGCGCACACAACGCCGCCCACGTCCTGGGCGTCGTCACATGCAGCGCCCGGTCGAGATGTTCAGGGGTTGCGAGACGTTCGGTGCCGAGGTTGCGGGCAGGCTCGCTGTCGTGCGGCGTCATGTGCCTGTCCGCAAGCGCGCCCCCCGCGCGAATTCCGAACTCAGTTTCCGATCACGGGCTCGGAGCGCGGTGGAATGGGGACGCCCGGCTGAATCCGGGCCCCCCTCCTGCATCCTGGCGGTTGACAGTCGGAGCGGTTAGCGCCCCGAAACGCCTCGCGTGCTCGGCGTTTCGGCCCATCCCCCCCGCTCCATGACCTTGCGCCGCAGCACTTCGCTTCGCTGCGTTCCGGGGCGCAAGGTCCTAGCAGGGAGCGCCGCCAGCGGGGCAGCCGCTGTCGGCGCAGGACCAGGGAGTGCCGTCGGGCTGGTACCCGTGCGGCGCCTGCGGCGGACCGTCGCCATTGCACATCGACTGGGAGCTGGCGCTGCCTCCGACGATGGTCTTCGCCTCCGAATCGCCTATGGGTTGGACATCGATCTGCTTGTCAGGCATGCGATTCTCTCCTTGAGGGTACAGCTTCATTGTACCATGCGTCACACTCTGCATCCTGGCGGCTGACAGTCGAAGCGGTTAGCTGCCGACGTTGTTGCCGGCAGCCGGGCAGCCGCTGTGGTAGCAGGACCAGGGAGTGCCGTCGGACATGTACCCATGCGGCGCTTCCGGCGGACCGGTGCCATTGCACTGCGATTGGGAGCTGGCGCTACCTCCGACGATGCTCTTCGCCTCCGAGTCGCCCATGGGTTGGACATCGACCGGCTTGTCAGGCATGGTATCCCTCCATTTGAATCAGCCGCGCGAATTCTCGGCAACACGAATTTGCTGCAATGTTCGCGGCAACACGAAGCCATGGAGGTTTTATACTACAGGCTCGTAGCCTACGCAAGGATTTTCCCTGTCTCGACATCGGCGGCGCTCGGCCCGGGCGCCGCCGGCGATGCGCCGAGCGCCGCCGGCGCCCCACGTGCTGCCGTTCGCGAGCGTCAGACCCGGGCGGCCAGCGCCTCCACTGCGTGCGGCAGACGCTCGACCAGATACAGCGGCAGCGACAGCAGCCGGTAGCGCACCCGTTCGGCCCCGTGGCGGCGGCGCACGTCGGCTTCGACGGCGTGCAGGGCCGGCGGGTCCGCGTCGAAACGGACGGCCAGAGGCGCGCGCTTCTCCGCCGCGAACTGGTGCAGCGACTTCAGCGTCCCGCTGCGGCCTGCCTTCACCTCGATCGGCACGATGCGGCCGCCGAACTCGCACACGTAGTCGACCTCGGCGTTGTTGGCGCGGCCCTCCCGCAGCCAGTAGGTCAGCTCGCGGTTGGGCCGGTCGGCGAGCAGGAACTGCAGGTGCTGTCCGATGAACTGCTCGGCGCCGGGCCCGGCGTTGATCAGTCGGGTTCCGGTCTGTCCGGCGAGGGTCTGCCAGCCGAGGCCGCAGACGGCGTTCATCAGGCCGACATCCAGGAAGATCAGCTTGAAGACCTTCTCCTGGAGGTCGGCCTGCAGCGGGAGGCCCGAGCACCGGCTGTGCGTCACTCTCGTGATGACCCGCGCCATGGCCAGCAGGTCGATGTCACGCCGGACGGTGGCGCTCTGATCGTCGGGCGAGACGTTGCTGTACTTGACCTTGCGTCCGGCCTGCCGCGCCGCGAAGTTGAAGACGCGGAGCATGCGGGTCAGGTCGCGGCGGGCGGCATACTTCGGGAAGTCGTCCCGCCAGGTGTCGATGATGGCGGCGTGGACGGCGCTCACGTCGCGCAGGCTCCGGGACGCGGCGTACGCCGCGACCGCTTCGGGCATGCCGCCGACGAAATGGTACAGGCGCAGCAGCTCGATCAGGCGCTCGTGGACGGCCGGATGCGGCCACGCGGGCGTGTCGCCGGTCGGCCACTCGAACGTCCCGATCTCGCGGGCGAGCCGTTCCTGGCCGACACCCCGCAGGAACTCGGTGAACGTCATCGGACCGATGTCGAGGTACTGGATGCGCCCCACCGGCATGGCGAAAGCGCGGTCGGCCAGCATGAACTCCATCAGCGATCCGGCCGCCACGACGGGCAGCGCCGGCATCTCCTCCAGGAAGTAGCGGAGCGCGGCGAAGGCGGTGGGCGCGGCCTGTATCTCGTCGAGGAACAGCACCGTGCGCTCGGAGGCGGACCGGTTGCAGACGGCCTCGATGACGGCGAGCGCGGCGGCCGGATCGTTGGCGGCGAACATCGCGGCCAGTTGCGGGTGTCGTTCGAGGTTGACGGTCAGCAGGTCCCGACCGGCCGCGGCGTCGCAGAACAGTTGCACCAGCGTGGACTTGCCGACCTGCCGCGCGCCGCGCAGGACGAGCGGCTTGCGTCCGGGCCGTCGCAGCCACGCCGCCAGGTCCTGCAGCCGATGGCGGTGCACGGCGTGATGCTTGCATTTTATGCCTGTTAAATCAACTTTTGATTATGTTTTCAGGGGGTTGTTTGCTGTCGAAATCGAGGCGCCGGATCCCGGCCAGCTTCAGTGCCAGCAGGGCGTTCTGCGGGTGCGGGCGGCTGACGGGGCGTGATTTGCGAGGCGGGTGGCGGGCTGCGCCGGGGCGCCCCCCGGGTGTTCAGTCCACCGGGCTGGCTGGTTCAGTCCGTTCGAGGAGCTGGAGCAACATGCCGCGGAGTTCGCGGATGTCGGTCTGCAAGTCCGCGTGGCGTTCGCGGATCTCGGTCTGCAAGTCTGCACGCATCGCGTGCATCTCGGTGCGGAGCTCGCGCACGTTGTTGTTGGTGTCGTCGATCCGGGCGTTGATGAGCAGGAGCGCGCTACTGGTGAGAGCTACCAGCAGGACTCCGAGGGCATTGCCGGTCGTCCGCGGACGGCTCGCCGCTTGCCGCTTCGAACCGGACGGTGACCTCGAACGTGTCGCGGACGCCGATGCCCGAGGTACCGCGGGGGCGGCATGTCGAACGCGTTCAGGCTGAGTGAGAACTCGGCGTCGACCTGCAGGCGTCCGTCCCGCTGCCGCAGCTCCGCCTCGCCGGTGACCGCCCGCTGCACGCCATGCAGCGTCAACGCGCCGGAGAACCGCGTTCTGTGCCGACCGCCGCGCGCCGTCGGCGGCGTCTCGATCTCGATGCCGGAGAGAGCGGCGCGTCGGAATGCGGGACCGCGTTCGATCATCAGATAGGGGTCCCGGAGGTGCGCGTTGCGCAACGCGATGCCGGTATCGAGCGTTGCGAGGTCGACCTGGATGGCGCCCGCGTAGGAACCGGTCTGCTGCGTCGTGCGCCGCAGGGTCCCGGAAAGGGTCGACTCGGAGCCGGCCCGGATCCGCGGTCGCCTGGGACGTGGCTCGCGCCGCCTGGGCGCCCGCTCCGGACGGGTTTCGTTGCACTGTACAAGATCGCACCCGTGGAACGGCGGCATGTCGAGGTGTGTCGTGGACCGGATGGCCTGTGTTGACGCGCCGGTGCGTGTGCGTCGCCGAACCGGGCGACGACGATCTGTCCGGACTGCGCGTCGGGGGTCTTCTTGACGGCGACGATGGCACCGTCGCCGATGCCGGCGCGGTCCATGCTGTCGCCGCGCACGGTGAGCGGGACGCGGCCCCGATGATCATGCGACCGTCGATCTCGCGGTTGCCCGGCGTCGGGAACGGCTTGCTGTGGGTGCCGCGCACGGCGCGGATGGCGTCGGTGTCGCGGCGGCGGTTGAGGGTGGTGTTTGGGGACCCGCGGTTGGCGACCGCGGCGGACGAGGGAACCGGATGTGCATCGGTATGTTGGCTGTAGGTGGGCGTACCGAACTGGGCGAACCGGACGGTGTTCACGGGGCACAACCTGCGATTGCTCCTTGATGCCGTGTTCGGCCAAGCAAACTTCCGCAACGAGATTGTTTGGTGCTACACGGGCCCGAGTGCTAGTCGCCGCGACTTCCCCCGAAAACACGACACCTTGCTGCGCTACGTCGCGACAAGCGACTCGATTACCTTCAACGCTGATGCCGTTCGCTTGCCTTACAAGGCGAGCTACACCGCAGCCCGCGGTGTTCACGGAACTCGATCCGGCGAAAACGCCGCTGCTCGTCACAAACAAGGACGCATTCCGACGGACTGGTGGGCAGACGGCAACATCAGCAACATCTCCGGCTGGCGCTCAGAGCGCACAGGGTACCCGACACAGAAGCCGCTTGCACTCCTTGAGCGCATCGTCAAAGCGTCCAGCAAGGAGGGGAACATCGTCCTCGATCCGTTCTGCGGTTGCGCGACGACGTGCATTGCGGCCGAGAAGCTTGGCCGAGACCGGGTCGGGATCGACTTGTCGCCAAAGGCTGTTGAACTCGTTCGGCTTCGGTTGCAGAAGGAGATTCTGCTCGACGCTGATGGGCAAGGTCAGGCTGGTCTTCTTGGTCGGGTGACAGCCCGCACCGGCGGGTTACAGCGAACGGATCTCGGAAAGCTTCCGAAGTACACCAAGCACCGGAGCAGGCTCTGCGGCGACCAAGCTGGGAACTGCGGTGGTTGCGGCGGTCACTTTGAGCTCCGGAACCTTGCTGTGGACCACATCCACCCTCGGTCCCGCGGCGGGACCGACCACCTCGAGAATTTGCAGCTACTCTGCGGGGCCTGCAACAGCACGAAGGGCGACCGGTCGCAGGCCTACCTGCTCGCGAGGCTGAAGGAGCAGGGAATCGGCCGCGACGCCGGAATGGCGGCCAGCTAGACTGCGTGGATTCGCTGGTCCGGTCGCCGTGACCACGTGACGGTCGTTGGCGACGCGACCGGATTCCGTCGTCGGGATCCCGGAGCGTCGTGATGAGTGCGCCGACGGCGACGCCGTCGATGTTCAGGATGTGTGCGGTTGTACACCGCGTTGCGGACATCCTGGGGCGGCGGCGGCCGGCTGGTGCTGGCGTATGTCGGCCGCGTCTCCCGGGAGAAGGGCCTGGACATGCTGCCGGGCGTCGAGCGACGGCTCTGCGCCGCCGGTGTGGACCATCGATGGATGATCGTCGGCGACGGGCGCGCGGCATGCCGAGTCTGTCCCGACGTCATGAGCGATCACGCGGTCCCTCCGGAGTCTGCCGCGGCCGTATCGGTTGTGCCCCGGAAAGAAGCGTTCCGTGATCGGATCGCCGGGATCGCTGAGCGCCTCGATGCGGTTCATGCATAATTGCAGGGATGACCCTGAAAACTCGCGCACTGCGCCGGCTCGTCTTCTTCGTTGCGTTCTGGGCGCTCGGTTCCGCCCCGGCCGCCGGCCAGGACCTGCGGCTGGTGACTGCCGCCGCGGATCAGGATCGGGCGGCCGTGCTCGGGCTCCTGGATGAAGGTGTCGACGTTAACGTCGCCCGGCCCGACGGGGCGACGGCGCTGCTCTGGGCCGCACACTGGGACGACATCGAGCTTGCGCGGCGGCTGCTTGATGCCGGGGCCGACGTGAACGCGGCCGACGACCACGGCGTGAGTCCCCTGGAGCGGGCGGCCGAGAACGCCAGCGTCCTCATGGTCGGGACACTCCTGGCCGCAGGCGCGGACGTGGACGCGCGCCAGACGAGCGGCCTCACGCCGCTGATGACCGCTGCGCGCACCGGCAGTGTCGAAGTGGTGCAGGCGCTCGTCGACGGTGGAGCTGACGTCGACGCCACGGTCACGGCGACCGGGAGCACGGCGCTCATGTGGGCCGTCTCCGAACGTCACCCGGAGATCGTGCGGCTGCTGCTGGCCGCCGGCGCCGCCCCGCGCGCCTCCACCGTGAAGGGGTTCACGCCGTTGATGTACGCCGCCCGCAACGGCGACATCGCCACCGCGGAAGTGCTCATCGCGGCCGGCAGCGACGTCAACGAGCCGAGCGCCGACGGCACGCACGTGCTGCCGTTCGCGATCGTGAGCGGCCAGGACGCGTTCGCCCTGTACCTCCTGGAGCAGGGGGCCGATCCCGACGGCCGCATGGGCGGCGTCTCCGCGCTGCACGCCGCGTCCGGCAATGTCAGTCCCTGGCTCGTCGAGTGGTACCGCCGCCACGGCCGCAACCGTCTCTATGCAGGCGTTGGAGGCGCCCGGCTGGGCGCCGCGCGCCGGCTGGCGCTGGTCGATGCGCTGCTCGCCCGCGGCGCCGACCCGAACGGCCGGATCACGACGTCGACGATGATCATGAATTACATCGGCTACCCCAGAAAGGGGGCGTTCGAGCCGTTCGCGTGCGGCACCGGCGACCTGCGCGGCGCGACCCCGCTCTGGGTGGCGGCCTACGACATGAACGGCGCTCGCGGGCAGGCCCATGTCTTCGCGGTGATGCCGAGCGCCACGACGACCGGGACCGAGGTGATGCGGGCGCTGCTCGATGCCGGCGCCGACCAGCACCTGACGACCAGTGACGGGACGACCCCGCTGATGGCGGCGGCCGGTCTCGGCCCCGCCACCTACACTCCGCGCGAGCCCCGCGGTGTGCGGGCCCGCAGCTCGGAACGCGCGGTCGAGTTCCTGCACCGGGCCGGCGCGGACATCAACGCCGTCAACGAAGCCAGCTTCACGGCGCTGCACGGTGCGGCGTTCCGGGGGATGAACGAGGTTATCGTGTACCTGGTGGAGAACGGCGCCGACATCGACGCGCGCGACTTCCGAGGGCGCACCGCCTACCGCATGGCGGAGGGATCGAAGCAGTCGTTCCAGTTCCAGAGCTGGCCCGAGACGGCCGCGCTTCTCGCGCGGCTCGGGGCCAACCCGGACCTGGGCATTCCCGGGACGGTCCAGGAACGGCTGCGCGACATTCCGGTGGAAGCCGGCAACGACCAACCGTGAGCAGCCGCGGAGCAGAACGGGCGCTGCGGCCCGTCCCGCGGCGCGGCGCCCGCGTTTCCTCGAACGGCATGGGCGGATGACGTGTCGCCGGGACGGTGTCCGCCGTAGTAGTCGTTGGGGGAGATCTCGACCGGCAGGTAGGCGATGCCCAGCTCGGTGTCGGCGCCACCGTGGCGCTGCCGCTGCGCGACGGCCTGCCAAGACATGTCGCGCCGCGGGCCGGCGGGCCGGGCGCTCCCAGGGTCAGGAGGACACGATGCGGACCACGCCATTCGCACTGCTCGCTGCGGTCGTACTCGTTCTGTCGTTCGCGTGCGGCCAGAGCGCGCCGCCCGCAGAGCCTGCGGCCGAGCCCGAGGCCGCGAACCCGAACGCGCAGTTCGCCGGCGCCTGGACGCTCGTGCGCAGCGAGCGCCGTGACGCCGACGGGGAGCTGCTCGGCGAGCCGCGCGAGGATCGCGTCGGCTACATCATGTACGACCCGTCCGGCTACATGGGCGTGGCGCTGATGTCGAACGACCGCGAGCCGTACTCCGATGACGGACCCACGGCCGCCGAGGCCCTCGCCCAGATGGGCAGCTACGCGTCGTACTTCGGGCGCTTCAGCGTCAACGAGGCGGAGGGCTACGTGACCCACCACCTCGAAGGGAGCCTGAACCCGGACGGCGCCGGCTCGGACTACCGGCGCTACTACACGCTGGAGGGAGACACGCTGATCCTCCAGCCGCCGGCCGGCGAGGACGGCTCGCGGTCGTTCATCACCTGGCGGCGTCTGTCCGACCTGCCGGAGGCGGAGCTGACCGACACGCACCGGCGGCTGTTCGGGGTCTACCGCGTCGAGTCGGTGACCCGCCGGACCACCGACGACGAGCCGGTCGAGGCCGCCCAGTACGAGACGGCGTACATCCTGTACGCGCCGTCGGGGCACATGTCCGTGCACCTGATGCGGCCGGACCGGGCGCCGTACGCCGGCGACGGGCCGACCGCCGACGAGGCGCTGGCGACGGTGCTGAGCTACGGCAGCTACTTCGGCCCCTTCTCGGTGAACGAGGAGGAGGCGTATCTGGTCCACCACCGCGTCGGCAACGAGGATCCCGGCCAGAGCGGAACCGACGCGCAGCGTTTCTTCGAGCTCACCGACACGCACCTGACCCTGCGTCCGCCGGTGAGCACCGACGACGAGGGGCGCGAGGTGCAGAGCACGATCCTGTGGGCGCGCATCAGCGACTGACTCGGCGCCGGTCTCGACCCTCACCTGGCCGATGGCTTCGCGCTTGGCTTTTTCCGCCTGGAGTTCGATCACGACGACCTTGCCGTCTCGATCCTTCGCAGTCATGTCGATGAAGTCGGAAGCAACGGAGCGCTCTTCACCGCCGTCAGTGACGTGCAGCCCCGACTCAAGCTGTTCAATGCAGCCGCGAAGCGCAGTTTGCAGGTCGCGCTCAAGTCCGATGAGCCGTGCGCGCCCGTCGTCCGCAGGGCTCTGCCTGCGGTGCTCATCGGCATGCTCGCCGGCGGTGGGCTCAACGCCGCACCGGGCGAGCAGGGTGCGGACACGCCCGCACTCACGCTGCGCGTTCCTGGGTTAGTCTGAGTGGGGTCGCGAGCGGGTGACGGTATCTTGCAGCGGGACAGCCAGCGGTCTGACGGCGGTGCGTACGTGGAGTTCGAGCAGGTCAGCAAGAGCTTCGACGGGCGGACGCTCGTGGTGCGCAACCTCGACCTGCAGATCCGAAAGGGCGAGTTCCTGACGCTCCTCGGGCCGTCGGGCTCGGGGAAGACCACGTGCCTGATGATGCTGGCCGGCTTCGAGACGCCGACGTCCGGCGCCATCCGTATCGCCGGCCGCCCCATGCACCGGGTTCCGCCCCGGGGCCGCGGCATCGGCATGGTGTTCCAGAACTACGCGCTGTTCCCGCACATGACCGTCGGCGAGAACCTCGCCTTCCCGCTGGAAGTGCGCGGGCTCGATCCGGCGCGCCGCCGCGACCGGGTGCGCCGGGCCCTCGAGCTCGTGCGGCTCGACGGCCTGGAGCAGCGCCGGCCGCGCCAGCTCTCGGGCGGCCAGCAGCAGCGGGTGGCGATCGCCCGCGCGCTGGTGTTCGAGCCGGATCTCGTCCTGATGGACGAGCCGCTGGGCGCGCTCGACCGGCGGCTGCGCGAAGAGCTGCAGTACGAGATCCGGCGCATCCATCGCGACCTCGGCGTCACCGTGCTGTACGTGACCCACGACCAGCACGAGGCGATGGTGCTGTCGGACCGCGTCGCCGTCTTCCGGGCGGGGCGCATCGAGCAGATCGCCGCGCCGGTGACGCTCTACGAAGAGCCCGCGCGCTCGTTCGTCGCCCGCTTCATCGGCGAGAACAACCGTCTCGCCGGCCGGGTGACGGCGGTCGACGAGGAGATATGCGCCGTCGACGTCGGCGGGCAGACGGTCAGGGCGCTGCGCGTCGCACCGTGTGTCCCCGGCGATGCGACGACCCTGTCGATCCGGCCGGAGCGGATCGCCGTCGCCCCCGTCGCCGGCCTGTATACCAACGAGTTCGACGCCTGCATCGAGGACATCACCTTTCTGGGTGACCATCTGCGCCTGCGGGTCACCGTCTGCGGCCGGTCGGACTTCATCGTCAAGATTCCGAACATCGTGGGGCACGGCGCGGTGCTGGCGGGCGACCGCATCCGCATCGGCTGGACGCCGACGGACTGCCGCGCGCTGGACACGGATGCGGAGGAGGCGCCGACATGAACGATCCGCAGGAACGATCCGGTCGACGCATCGGTCCCCGCACGGCGCCGTGGTTTCCGGTCCTGGCTGCCGCGGCGCTGGCCACGCTGGCGGCCGGCTGCGCCGGCCAGTCCCGCGAGACACTGACCGTCGTCTCCTGGGGCGGCTCCTATGCGCAGGCGATCGACAAGGGTTACCTGGAACGCTTCGCGGCCGAGACGGGTATCGAGGTCCGCCTGGAGGACTACAACGGCGGGCTGGCCCAGGTGCGCGCCCAGGTCGAGACCGGCAACGTCCACTGGGACGTCATCGACCTGGAAACGCAGGACGTGGTCAGCGGCTGTGATGAGGGCATCCTGGAGCCGATCGATCTCGCGGGGCTGCCGCCCGCACCCGACGGCACACCGGCAGCCGACGACTTCGCCCCCGGAGCCCTGTTCGAGTGCGGCGTGGGCACCACATTCTATTCCACGGTGTACGCCTACAGCCCCGAACGCTTCCCCGGCGAGACGCCATCCACCATGGCGGATTTCTTCGATCGGGAGCGTTTTCCCGGCCGGCGCGGGATGCGCCGCGTGCCGCACGCGAACCTCGAGTTCGCGCTGATCGCCGACGGCGTACCGGTCGACGAGGTGTACGCCACACTCGACACGCCCGCCGGCGTGGACCGGGCCTTCCGCAAGCTCGACACCATCAAGGACCAGGTGGTCTGGTGGGAAGCCGGCGCCCAGCCGCCGCAGATGCTGGCCGACGGCGAGGTGGTGATGAGCACCGCCTACAACGGCCGGATCTTCAACGCGCAGGTGATCGAGAACCAGCCGTTCGTCATCGTCTGGGACGGCCAGATCCTTGATGTCGGCCCGGTGGCCATCGTCGCCGGGACGCCCGACATCGAGGCGGCCCGGGCGCTCGTCCGCTTCGCCTCGACGGCGGAATCGATGGCCGCCGTCGGCCACTACATCGCGTACAGCCCCGCACGCCGGTCCGGCCGACCGCTCATCGGTCGACACGCCGAGGTCGGCATCGACATGAATCCGCACATGCCCCTTTTTCCGGCGAATACCGGCCGCCTGCTCGAGAACGACTGGGAATGGTGGAGCGATCACGGCGACGAGATGAACGAGCGCTTCAGCGCCTGGCTGGCGCGCTGAGCCGACCGCGGGTGCGCGCCGCCGGGCTCGTGCTGCCGCTCGTCGCGTTCATCAGCGTCACCTTCCTCGCGCCGGTGGCGACGATGCTGGTGCGCAGCGTCCACGATCCGGTGGTGGCCGACGCGCTGCCGGACACGCTGGCGGCCCTGCGCCGCTGGGACGGTGCGGGCGCGCCGGCCGAGGCGGTGTACGCCGCGGCGGCGCGCGAGCTGCTGCGTGCGCGGGATGCGCGCACCCTCGGCCGCATCGCCAGCCGCGTGAACCGCGTACAGGGCGGCCTGCGCAGCGTCCTGGTGCGGAGCGTGCGGCGGCTGCGGGAGGTCGATGCCGGCCGCTGGCGGGAGGCGATGATCGCCATCGACGCCGACTGGGGCGAAGCGCGCACCTGGCGCGCGATTCGCACGGCCGGCGAGCGCGTGACGGCGCGGCACTACCTGCACGCCCTGGATCTCCAGCGCCTGCCGGACGGATCGGTCGCACGCCAGCCGCCCGATCGCCGCATCTACGTGCCGCTGCTGGGACGCACGTTCGCGGTAGGCCTCGCCATCACCGCCCTCTGCCTGCTGCTCGGCTATCCGCTGGCGCACCTCATCGCGCACGCGCCGCCGCGCCGCGCCGGATTCCTGCTGGCGCTGGTGCTCGTACCGTTCTGGACGTCGCTGCTGGTCCGCACCACGTCGTGGATCGTCCTGCTCCAGACCCAGGGCGTGCTCAACGACCTGTTCGTCAGCCTCGGACTGCTGGGCGACGACGAGCGGATCGCCATGATCTACAACATGACCGGCACGGTGGTGGCGATGACCCACGTGCTGCTCCCCTTCATGGTGCTGCCGCTCTACTCGGTCATGCGCACCATCCCGCCCCGGCAGATGAGCGCCGCCGCCTCGCTGGGGGCCAGCTTCCCGCAGGCGTTCCGGCGTGTCTACTGGCCGCAGACCCTGCCGGGCGTCGGCGCAGGGTCGCTGCTGGTCTTCATCCTGGCGATCGGCTACTACATCACCCCGGCCCTGGTGGGCGGCCAGAGCGGCCAGCTCCTCTCCAACTTCATCGCGTACCACATGCAGACTTCGCTGAACTGGGGGCTCGCCGGCGCCCTCGGCGCCATCCTGCTGGTCTCGGTGGCGGCAGTGTATCTGCTCTACGACCGTCTCGTCGGCATCGAGCGCATGAGGCTGGGGTGAGCTGGACGGCCATCGAGACCCGACCGAGCTTCGGGCGGATCGCCCACCTGGCGGCCTGTGCGTTGATCTTCCTGTTCCTGATCGCCCCGATCCTGGTGATCGTGCCGCTCAGTTTCAACGCCGAGCCGTACTTCACCTTCACCGAGGGCATGCTCCGTTTCGATGCGGACGCGTACTCGCTGCGCTGGTACCGCGAAATCGCCGGCAACGCGCAGTGGAGGCGCGCACTCGGCAACAGCCTGCTCATCGGCGTCGCCGCCACGGTGCTGGCGACCGCGCTCGGCACCCTCGCCGCGATGGGATTGGCGAGCCGCGCCATGCCGGCCCGGCGCGTCGCCATGGGACTGCTGATCTCGCCGATGGTCACGCCGCTGATCATCTCGGCAGCCGGGATGTTCTTCTTCTACTCGACGCTCGGCCTGTCCCAGACGCACCTCGGCCTGATCCTCGCCCACGCCGCGCTGGGCACGCCGTTCGTCGTTATCACGGTGACCGCCACGCTGTCCGCGTTCGACACGAACCTGACGCGCGCCGCCGCCAGCCTTGGCGCGGGGCCGGTCCGCACGTTCCGCCGGGTGCAACTGCCGCTGATTGCACCCGGCGTCCTGTCCGGGGCGCTGTTCGCCTTCGCCACGTCGTTCGACGAGGTCGTGGTGGTCCTCTTCATGGCCGGCGAGGACCAGCGCACGATCCCGCGTCAGATGTGGGCCGGCATCCGCGAGCAGATCAGCCCGGCCATCCTGGCCGTGGCCACCTTCCTGATCGCTTTCGCCGTGCTGCTCCTGGCAACCGTCGAGTGGCTGCGCGGGCGCAGCGGAGGACGTGCGGCGGCCGAATGACCTCCGGGCGAACCCGTGCTCACCACGACCGATCGACGCCGAGCGCGGCGCGTCACTCGGCGCCGCTTACCCACTCCGCGAACTGCGACCACGGGCCGGGCTGCCCGTGGATGGGGACGATCGTCTCGACATCGAGCCCCAGGCGCTGCACGTTGCTGTACAGGGTCCGGGCGCTGGCGCTCGGCGCAGCAGGCAGCGGCCGGCCGGGAGCGGGCGGCGTGTAGAGGTCCGCCTCCACCAGGATCTTCTCGTGCGGCAGGTACGCGATCAGCATCCCCGCGGCGTGGGCGAGACCTGTACATGGTGCAGCTCGACCAGGCGCGTGGTGTCGCCGAGGATGTACTTCTCGCGCAGCGTCTCGAAGATGTAGCCCTCCGACCACTCCTCGGGCGGGAACAGCGAGAAACGGTCCGGCTCGAGCAGCCACGGCCGCGCCCGCAGGACCTCCTGGTAGTAGGCGAAGTTCCCGTCGTGGGTGACGACCGTCGCGCCCTCGTGGACGTAGGTGCGCATGCCGCCCAGGTGGTCCCAGTGGTGGTGCGTCGTCACGATCCAGCGGATCGGCTTGTCCGGGATCCGTCGCGAGATCTCGTCGATCACGGCGAGCGAGCGCGCCTCGTTCAGCGGCGCCTCGATGACCGCCACGTGGTCGGCGAACTCCACCGCCACGCTGTGGTGCGAGCCGCCGGCCATCAGCCACACGCCGTCGGCCACCTCTTCCGCCTCCACGCGCAGGGGCGGCGCCGTCGCGTTCCGCGCGGCGTTCGGAACGTCCAGCGCCGCGTCGGGCACGTTCACCTCGACGCCGTCGATGGTCGTCAGCCCGAACGAGTGGTCGCCGCCGCTGACGTTCGGCGTATGCGCCCCGTCGTCGAAGTCCTGGTGCTGGTGCCAGTTCATGGGGAACATCATGCCGCCGCCCACATCCTGGTAGTCCGTGTAGACGGTCTCGTAGTACATGTCGCCGACCACGGGGCTGGGCATCCAGGTCTGCACCCGCTGGACGATGTTGTCTTCGGTGATGGTGCCGTTGATCCGGTACTTGTCGAGCGCGACGAACGAGACGACGGTGACCCGCCCGCCGTATTCGTTCCGTTCGACCGCGATGACGTCGTCGGCGGCCATCGCGCCCTTCAGGAACCCGTGCGGGGTGAGGTAGATCTCCAGCCGGCGGCGTTCGGCGTCCTGCGGCCGGGGGACGACGCGGTCGATCTCGCCGTTCCAGGCGTGCTCGCCCCGGACCATCCAGTTCCGCACCCGGTCGCCCTGGATCGGCGCGCCGCCGCCGCCGCGGGCGGGATAGTTCCCCTGGCGGATGACCATCTCCTCGGTCGACGATTCGGTCTCGAAGTCGATGGTGCGGGTGTATTCCGCCAGCTCGAAGCGCGGCCAGTCGAGGTCGGGGGAGAAGTTCTGTCCCGTGGCGCCGACCCAGCCGCTCCCGGAGTAGCGGATCGACGTCATGTCGGTGACGCCCATCGCGTCCGAGGCGGCCTGCAGGACCGCCTGCACGTCCTGCGCCGCGGCCGGCCCGGCCGCCAGCAGTGCAACGGCAACGAAGATTCCAACTCGTTTCACCATGGGTTCCCTCCGCTGGCTCTCGTGATCACCCGGCCGGGCGGACCGCGGTCGCCCGCGCCGCCCGGCCTCCCAGTCACACAGCGTAGTCTGTTGCAGCCGGGATGGCCACGGAAAGCACGTCCGGCCCGCCGGGCTTGGAATCGAACCGTCTTCCACCGACAACCCGTATCCCTACGAGCACGAGATGGTGGGGATCAGCTCGGACCGGATCTCCATCCGCTACCACGGGATTGCCCACACGCATCTGGACGCGTTGCCGATCCGCGGCGGCACGGGTCGCCGCGGAATCCGATCGCGGTGTTCCGAGCGCGCGGATGGCTCGGCGCCGTCGGGCGCGGGACTCGGACGCCGAACGGCCCGGTCAGCACGCGGATGCGCGCAGACCGGACCGGCTCGAATCCACGTCTGCGCTACCGTGACTCCTGCGCGGCCGCTTCGGCCGCCGCCTCTTCGGCGCGCGCCCCGGCCAGGATGTTGTACAGCCCGTAGTTGCCCTCGTGGCAGGCGTACTCGAACAGCGGCTGGTCGTTCCACTGCATCGGGACCTCGTAGGTCCACGGCCGCGACCAGACGGTCGGGTCGTCGATGGTCGCCTGGTACAGAAGCGTGTCGTCCGCCACGCGCGTGAACCGCTCGACCAGGCGCAGGTTGGCGTCGGTCCGGCCCTGCGAGAAGCTGGTCTCGCGCAGGAAGCGGCTCGTCTCGACGACAAGGGTGTCGCCCTCCCAGTGGCCGCGGGACTCGCCCGTCCACTGCGGCAGGTCGGTGTGCGCGCGCCCGTCGAGGGGGACGACGCGCACGTTGTGGTTCATCTCGTTCAGAAGCGCCACGGTGTCGGGCGTCTGGAAGATCTGCACGTTGTTGTTGTAGCCGCCCGGCGTCATCGGCGGCCCGGAGTTGAAGCCGGTGATGCAGCGCAACTGCAGCCCGTTCGAGCCGAGTTCCTCCATCCAGCCGCCGGGCGTGGGCGCGTGGGTGACGACGCCTTCGCGCGCCGCGCGCAACGCCGCCTGCCGCGCCGCGGCCTCGGGCGTGAACGGCGGCATCCTGCCGTTCGGCGGGTCGATGACCAGCGCCGTTCGGCGGGTGCCGACCGTCGTTGTGCCCCGGTCGAGCCAGAAGTTGTTGTAGAAGCCGGGGGCGCCGTTCTCGCCGGTGTCGACGCTCCGGGTCACCGTCGTACGCAGGGCCGGCCGGTTCGCCAGCTCCTCGTTGCGGTCAAGGGTCTCCTGCTCGAGGCGCGCCGCCTCTTCCGCAGTCAGGAACTCCTGGTCCGCCAGTTCGTCGGGCCGCTCCATCGGCGTAATGGACCGGAAGTCCCAGACTCCCTGCAGGTCCGGTGCGCCCCACGGCGTCCGGGGCGCATTCTCGTCCTGCGCGGCGGCGAATCCGGGCGTCAGCGCCACGAGCGCAACCGCCGTCACCAACGCCGCAAGACATCGATGGCTCATCGTCCTCCTCCTTCTCGGTTCCCGACACCACCCCGCAGGGCGCCTCCGGGCGGGTGCGTCCTGCAAGGCGATTATGACCGCCGCCGTGCGGGTGTCAAGATCGTCGGACCGTCTGTGGCGCCAGCCGATGCTGTGGGAGCCGGCGTCTGCGAGCGGCCGACGTCGGTGTGACCCGGCAGTTCCGAGCAGCTCTGTTGGACGGCCGCGGGCCGGCGTCTGCAAGCGGCCGAGGTCGGTGTGACGGTCAGCGAGCGGCGCGACCCACGTAGCCCTGGAACGTCCGCTCGACGAAGTCGTCCACGCCGGGGACGAACAGAACGGCGAGGACGGTGACGACGATCGCCGCCGCAATGCACCAGTAGAAGTACTGTATGGGATGCCTGTCGCCGCCGGCCCGCCGCCGCCTCGCACGCCCGGCCGGCCGCCGCTTCCGACTTCCTGCCATCGCCATGCCTCCCGCCGGACCGGGTCGGGCGCCGCCGTTGCGTCCGACCCTCCGATTTCGCTGCGGGCGGTCAGCGCAGTGCGCTGCCCCGAACCTCCACGAGTCGCCGGCCTCCACCCCCGCCCGGGTGAGCCGGGCGGTCAGCGCGGCGCCGCCTCGAACACCCACGAGTCGCCGGCTTCCACCCCCGCCCGGGTGAGCCGGGACGGGTACTTCGCCTGGATGGCGGCGGTGATGCCGTCGAGGATCCCGCCCGACTCGATGCGCAAGAGCTGCCGCTCGTAGCGTCTGCCGTCGATGCGGAGCACGGCGCGACCATCCCGCTCCGCCTGGATCGGCCAGCGTTTCCACAACCGGCCGACGAAGGTGCCCATGTAGCCCGACCAGACGTACAGCTTGCCATCGTATTCCGCGGTCCAGATGCGGCGCGACCGCGGCGGGTCGAGCAACTGCAACTCGATGGTCTGGATGTCCCTCACGAAGCTCCAGTCCGGTTCCGGGCCGGAGTGGAGCTCGCCCGCAACCAGGGCGCCGCCCGAGAACAGCCGGTTCGGGCCGTCGGCGAAACGCTGTTTCGCGGCCGCCGTGATGACAGCGGTCACCGGGATCAGCAGCAGGCAGCCGACGACGATGAGCGCCCGGATAGCGACTTGCATGGTGTCCTCAGTCTACCGCATCCGATCGTTTCCCTCCGGCGATGCCGTTACCGAGAGGTGACGAGGTGACGAGATGCCGCTGACCGGTGCGCGACGATGGCCAGTCTGCTGGCAGGGAGGAATCGCGGTGGAACGACAGGCTCCAACCGGGTAGACTGGTCCCGATCGGCAGCTTCCCACCGCCGATTCCGTCCGTATGCTGAAGCGGAGGAAGAGAATGCAGAGCGGGCTCGGCGTCGCCGTCCTCACGCTCGGCACGATCGTGGCCATCGTCCCGGCGGCCGAGGCGCAGGCGGCCGGTTCGCCGCCGCCTGCCTTGACGGCGCCGGCGCAGAGGCCCGGGTTGGACGAGGTGGTGCGGGGACCGGCGTCGCAGGCGACCGGGGCGCTGCCGGCGCGCGCGGCCGACCGGACCGCAGCGGCCCAGGCGGTCGTCGCCGGCACGTGCCGGCGCTGCCACAACGACCGTCTGCGCTCCGGGAACCTCTCGCTCGCGGCGTTCGAGGTCGCCCGGGCGGTCGAGCAGGCCGCGGCGGCGGAGCGGATGGTCCGCAAGCTGCGGGCCGGCCTGATGCCGCCGGCGGGCGTCCGGCGCCCGGACGAATCCGCCCTGATTGCGCTCGCCGAGGCGCTCGAGACGCGGCTGGACGATGCCGCGGCGGCGAATCCCAATCCGGGCCGCCGGGGTTTCCAGCGGCTGAACCGGGCCGAGTACGAGCGGACGATCCGCGACCTGCTGGGCGTCGACATCGACGCGGGCGACTACCTGCCGCTCGACACCAAGAGCGCCAACTTCGACAACATCGCCGACGTACAGATGCTGTCGCCGACGCTGATGAACGGCTATCTGCGCGCCGCCAGCGAGATCAGCCGGCTGGCCGTGGGCGACGCCTCGGCCGGCCCGGTGGAGGCGGTCTACAAGGTGCCGCGCTGGGTGTCGCAGCGCGATCAGGTCGAGGGTGCGCCGTACGGCTCGCGCGGCGGCGTGTCGGTGACGCACACGTTCCCGGCCGACGGTGCCTACCGCTTTCGCGTCTCGTTCCATCACGAGACGACCGGCGAGATGTTCGGCAGCGGGCGCGGCGCACTGCACACGACGGCGCGGCGAGAACAGATCGAGATCGCGATCGACGGCGAGCGGGCGGCGCTGTTCGCTCTCGATCGCTGGATGCACGTCTCCGATCCGGATGGCGTGAACCTGTGGACCGAGCCGATCCAAGTCACCGCCGGCCCCCACCGGGTGTCGGCCGTGTTCGTGCCGCAGTTCGACGGGCCGGTCCAGGACCTGATCTCGCCCCACGACTGGTCCCTGGCGAGCACCAGCATCGCCAACGCGTACGGCTTCACCAGCCTGCCGCACCTGCGCGACCTCGCGATCCGGGGACCGGAGAAGGTGACCGGCGTTTCCGATACGCCCAGCCGGGCCCGCATCTTCACCTGCCGGCCCGCGGCGCCGGAAGAGGCGCGTACCTGCGCCAGCGAGATCGTCGGCCGGCTCGGCACGGCGGCCTACCGGCGTCGGCTCACGGCGGCGAATCACGAAGCGCTGATGGCGCTGTACGACGCCGGCGAAGAAGACGGCGGCTTCGAGGCCGGCGTGCGGATGGCCATCGAGGCCATGCTGGCCAGCCCGCACTTCGTATTCCGCTTCGAGGAGCCCCCGGTGGACACGCCGCCGTCGGCCGCGTTCCCGATCGCCGATCACGACCTGGCGTCACGGCTGTCGTTCTTCCTCTGGTCGTCCGCGCCCGACGCCGAGCTGCTGGCGCTGGCGGCCGGGCAGCGCCTGTCGGACGCGGACGTGTTGGAGCGGCAGGTGCGGCGGATGCTCGCCGATCCGCGGGCGGAGGCGCTTGCCACACGTTTCGCCGCCCAGTGGCTGCGCCTGCCCGACCTGGAGGCGCTGCACCCGGACGTGCGCGTGTACCCGGACTTCGACGAGCAGCTCAAGCGCGCGCTGCGGCGCGAGACCGAGCTGTTCTTCCTGCACCTGCTCCGCGAGGACCGCAGCCTGCTGGAGCTGTTCGACGCCGATTACACGTTCGTCAACGAGCGGCTCGCGCGGCACTACGGGATTCCCGGCGTCGTCGGCCCCCGGTTCCGGCGCGTGCCGTACCCGGACGGCGAGCCGCGGCGCGGCGTGCTCGGGCACGGCAGCGTGCTGGCCCTGACCTCCTACGCCGACCGCACGTCGCCCGTACTGCGGGGCAAATGGGCGATGGAGGTGCTGCTGGGCAGCCCGCCGCCGCCGCCCCCGCCCAACGTGCCCGACCTGGAGGAGACGGTGGTCGCCGAGGACGGGCGGCTGCTCTCGGTCCGCGAGCGCCTGGCTCGGCATCGTGCGAGCCCGGCCTGCGCCTCGTGCCATCGCATGATGGACCCGATCGGGCTGGCCCTGGAGCGCTACGACGTCACCGGGGCCCGCCGCATGTGGGACAACGGTGCGGCGATCGATGCGTCGGGCGAACTCTACGACGGCACGCCGATCCGCAGCGCCGCGGACCTGCGCACCGCTTTGCTGCGGCGTCCGGTGCCGATCATCCGGACCTTCGTCGAAAACCTGATGGCCTACGCGCTGGGCCGCCGGCTGGAGCACTACGACATGCCGGCCGTGCGCGACATCGCTCGTGTCGCGTCTGCCGCCGACAACCGCCTCTCCGCCTTCATCCTCGGCGTCGTGCGCACGCCGGCGTTCCGGATGAAGGCCGGCATGGCGGGGGAGATCACCCCATGACCCTGATCACCGGCAAGCACCTGCCCCGGCGCACCTTCCTGCGCGGCGTGGGCGTCACTGTGGCGCTGCCGTTCCTGGACGCCTTCGTGCCGGCCGGCCCGCGCCGGGCGCGCGCCGCCGCGGCGGGATCTGCCGCCGATCCGACACGGCTGGTCTGCATCGAGAACGTCCACGGCGCCGCCGGCAGTACGGCGTACGGGGCGTCCCGTCACCTGTGGTCGCCGGCCGCGGTGGGGCGCGACTTCGATCTCGCGCCGGGCGCGCTGAGCCCGCTGGAGCCGTTCCGCGATGTGCTGACCGTCGTCAGCGACACCGACGTCGCGCCGGCCGAGGCGGTGACCCCGCCGGAGATCGGCGGTGACCACTTCCGGTCGAGCGCCACCTTCCTGACGCAGTCGCATCCGAAGCAGACCGAGAGCTCCGACGTGCGGGCCGGGATCTCGCTGGACCAGCTCTACGCGCAGCGCTTCGGTCAGGACACCCCGATCCCGTCGATGCAGCTCTGCATCGAGAACGTCGACCAGGCCGGCGGGTGCGCCTACGGCTACTCCTGCGTCTACACCGACACCATCAGTTGGGCGTCGCCGACCGAGCCGCTGCCGATGATCCGCGATCCGCGCCTGGGGTTCGACCTGCTGTTCGGGGCCGGCGGCACCCCCGACCAGCGCACCGCGCGGCGGCGGGAGCGGCGCAGCGTGCTCGATTTCATCACTGCCGAGGTGGCCTCCCTGAAGCGTGATCTCGATCCCGCGGATCGGCGGCGGATGGATCGCTACCTGGAGGATGTCCGCGAGATCGAACGCCGTATCCAGCGGGTGGAGGAGCGCAACACCAGCGGGGAGGCGCTGCTGTTGCCCGGCGCCCCGGCCGGCGTGCCGGACTCGTTCGACGAGCACGTCAAGCTGATGTTCGACCTGCAGGCGCTGGCGTTCCGGGCGGACATGACGCGCATCTTCTCGTTCAAGCTGTCACGCGACGCCACCGGCCGCGTCTACCCGGAGAGCGGTGTCGACCGCGGGTTCCATCCCGCGTCGCATCACGGCGAGCAGGCGGCACGGATAGAGCAGTTCGCACGGCTCAACCGCTACCACGTCAGCCTGATTCCCTATTTCCTCGAGAAGCTGCGGAGTGTCGAGGAGGGCAACGCCACCCTGCTCGACAAGGCGATGGTCATCTACGGGTCGCCGATGGGCAATCCGAACGTCCACAACCACAAGCGATGTCCGCTGTTCGTGGCCGGCGGCGCCAACGGGAAGCTGTCCGGCAACCTGCACCTGCGGGCCGCGCCGGGCACCCCCATGGCCAACGTCATGCTGGACCTGCTGCACCGGCTCGGTCTCGACGACCTCGAATGCTTCGGCGACAGTACCGGGACGTTCCCGCTGTCCGCATGAAAGACCGGCCGGTGTGCGCCCCAGGCAGATCAGGGAGCCAGCGATGCATTTCATTCGAAGCGTCCGATTCGCCGTCGTGGTCGCGTGTACGGTGGCCGCGCCGGGACTGGAGTCGGTCTCGGCCGCGGTTGATGCGCCGGTCGCCGATGCCGCCATGCGTCAGGACGTCGATACGGTTCGCAGCCTGCTCGCGCGGGGCGCCGATCCCGACGCCGCCCGCGGCGACGGCATGACGGCGCTGCACTGGGCGGCGCAACAGGGCGATGTCGGGATCGTCGCGCTGCTGCTGGATGCCGGCGCGGATGTAGAGGCGCGCACGCGGCTGGGCGGCCACACGCCGTTGCACGTCGCGGGCCGCAGCGCCCGGGCCGCCGTCGTACGGGCGCTGCTCGCGGCGGGGGGCGACGCGAACACCGTCACGACCACCGGCGCCACCGCCTTGCACTTTGCCGCCGGCTCGGGTAGCGCCGAGGCGGTGGCGGCGCTGCTGGACCATGGCGCCACCGCCGACGCCCGCGAGCCGGTGTGGGGTCAGACCCCGCTGATGTTCGCGGCGGCCGCCGGCCGGCACGAGGCTATCGCCGAGCTGCTGGCGCGGGGCGCCGACCCGGAGCTGGCCGGGACGGTCGTCGACATCGGCGCCCGCAACGAGGCCGATCGCGAGGACAGCCGCCGCCGGCGGGAGCGCATGGCGGCGTTGCGGGCGGGAATGTCCGTCGAGATGGCGTCCGCCGCGGTCGGGGCCGGCGTTCCCGGTGAGGTCGCCGCCGCTCGCGGCTCGAGTCCGGCCTGGACCTCGAGTCCGGCCTGGACGTCGTCGGTACCGCTGTCCCCCGAGGCGCGCGCCGCCGCCGCGGCAGCCGAAGCCGCGGCCATCGAGGCGGACCTGCTGGAGGAGCCGGAGCCGCTCGGTTTCGCAGATCTCGTCGGGACCCACGGCGGGCTGACGGCGTTGTTGCTCGCCGCACGCGAAGGCTACACGGACGCGGCGGTGGCGCTGATCGATGGAGGAGCCGACATCAACCGCGTCAGCGCGGCCGACGGGACGAGCGCGCTGCTCATCGCGTCAATCAACGGGCATTTCGACCTGGCGCTGCGCCTGCTGGAGCTGGGCGCCGATCCGACGCTGGCCAGCGATGCCGGGGCCACGCCGCTCTACGGCGCCCTCAACATGCACTGGGCGCCGAAGGCGCGGCACCCGCAGCCCACCGACCACCTGCAGCAGTCCATCTCGTACCTGGATCTGATGCAGGTCCTGATCGACGCCGGGGCCGACGTCAACGCGCGCCTGAAGCGCTCGCTGTGGTACACGACCTACAACCGCGACCTGCTCGGGGTCGACCGCGCCGGGGCCACGCCGTTCTGGCGCGCCGCCTACGCGCTCGACATCGACGCCATGCGCCTGCTGCTGGCCCACGGCGCGGATCCGCATCTGTCGACGATCAAGGTCCCCTCGCGCCGTCGCCCCGCCGACCCCGACCCGTCGGGGTTGCCGCCGGTGCCCTACGGCGGTCCGGGCGTGCCTCCGCTGCTGGCCGCCTCGGGCGTCGGCCACGGCCAGGGCTTCGCGGGCAACTCGCACCGGCACGCGCCGGACGGCTGGCTGCCCGCCGTGCGCTACCTGGTCGAGGAGGTCGGCGCCGATGTGCACGCCCGCGACCACAACGGCTACAACGCTGTCCACCACGCCGCGGCGCGCGGGGACGACGTGCTGATCCGCTACCTCGTCGACCGCGGCGTCGACGTCACCGAGGTCAGCCGGATGGGCCAGACCACGGTCGACATGGCCAACGGTCCGGTCCAGCGCATCCAGCCGTTCCCCGAGACGATCGCACTGCTCGAGAGCCTGGGCGCCGTGAACAACCACCGCTGCCTGAGCTGCTGAGCAGGATCAGAAAACGGGGCGCCCGCCTCGTCTGGCGGACGCCCCGTGTCGGGCTCTCGGGTGGCCGTTCACCGCCACCCTCCCGGATCGGCGCCTTACGCGATGATCTGCGGGATCGGCACCCCGTGGACGTCGGTCAGCCGCATGTCGCGACCGTTGTAGCGGTACGTCAGCCGCTCGTGGTCGATGCCCAGCAGGTGCAGGATGGTCGCGTGCAGGTCGTGCGGCGACACGCGCTGCTCGGCCGCCTTGTAGCCGAACTCGTCGCTGGCGCCGATCACCTGGCCGCCCCGGATCCCCGCCCCGGCCATCCAGCCGGTCATCGTGCCCGGGTTGTGGTCGCGGCCGACGCCGCGCTGCGAGATCGGCATGCGGCCGAACTCGGCGTGCCAGACGAGCAGCGTCTCGTCGAACATGCCGCGGGCCTTCAGGTCGGTCATCAGGCCGGCGATCGGCAGGTCGGTCTCGGCCGCGTGCTGCGTGTGGTTCTCGATCAGGTTGCTGTGCGCATCCCAGGTGTCGGTGTTCTGCTGGCCGATGCCGCCGTGGAAGAGCTGCACGAAGCGGACACCCCGCTCCACCAGGCGCCGCGCCATCAGGCACTGCCGTCCGAACGGCTCGGTGATCGGGTTGTCCAGGCCGTAGAGCTTCTTCGTGGCCTCGGACTCGGCCGAGACGTCGACCGCCTCCGGTGCGCACCCCTGCATCCGGTAGGCCAGCTCGTAGGACGAGATCCGCGCGGCCAGCTCGGAGTTGCCCGGGTTGTTCGCCAGGTCGATGTCGTTGAGCTTCGCCAGCGTGTCGAGGCGGGCGCGCTGCTGATCGACCGACATGCCCTCGGGCGGTGCGAGGTCGACGATCGGGTCGCCGACGGCGCGGAACAGCGTCCCCTGATAGGTGGCCGGCATGAACCCGGCGCTCCAGTCGTTGGGGCCGCCGAGCGGCCCGCCGCGGTGGTCGTTCATCACGACGTAGGCGGGCAGGCTCGCCGCCTCGGATCCGAGCCCGTAGGTGACCCAGGACCCGACGCTGGGGAAGCCCATGCGGATCTGGCCGGACTGCATCTCGTAGGTCGCCTGGATGTGGTCGTTCGAGCGGCCGTAGAGCGAGCGGATGAACGCCATCTCGTCGACCTTGCCGCCCAGGTGCGGGAAGATCTCCGAGACCTCGATGCCGCTCTCGCCGTGGCGGTGGAACTCGAACGGGCTGGGCATCAGCGGTCCGGGGTGTCCCTGCCGGACGACCACGGACTCGGCCATCGGCTGGCCCGCGTACTGCTTCAGCGCCGGCTTCGGGTCGAAGGTGTCGACCTGGCTGACGCCGCCGCTCATGAAGAGCGAGATGACCGCCTTGGCGCGCGGCTCGAAGTGCGGCTGCTTCGGCGCGAACGGGTTGCCGGGGATGGGCAGCTCGCAGGTGTCGGACTGCGCCGCCCCGGTCGCGAGCAGGCCGTCGCGCGTGAGCATGTCGGCCAGGGCCAGCCCCGCGATGCCGCCGCCCGACTGGAACAGGAAGTCGCGCCGCGACCAGAACGTCTTCTTCCGGCAGTGGTGGTGGTGATCGTCGTGCATCGTCGTGTCCCCTGTCTTCGATTTGCTGTCCGTCTGTCTGCGATTCGGTGTCCGTCCCGCTATCTCACGTACAGGAACTCGTTCAGATTCATCATCACGTGCGTGAAGTCGTCCAGCGACTGCCCGGTGGCAAGGCCGCGGGCGATCTCGCGCTCCGCGTCGGTCGGCTTGCGGGTGAGCGCGATGAGATACGCGAGATCGATCTGGGCGTCCAGATCGCCCGGCGCCTCGCGCTCCAGCCGGTCCGCGAACAGCTCGGCCTGGTGCAGCACGAACGGGTTGTTCATCAGCGTCAGCGCCTGCGTCGAGACGGTGGAGACGTTGCGCGCCGCCGCCGTCTGGTTCTGGTCCGGCAGGTCGAACGTGTCGAAGAAGGGGAAGCCGAGCGACCGGCGGCGGAAGACGTAGACGCTGCGGCGCCACACCTCCGGACGGTCCGGCTCCTCGCACCAGAAGCCGGTGGACGGCGCCGTGATCCGCTGTCCCGCCGGGGGATTGCCGCACCAGAATCCCTTGCCGTCCGACTGGAACAGGATGTCGGCCGGGATATGCGGGAAGACGGGCGGACCGCCCACGGTCAGGTCGATGCCGCCGCTGACCGTCATGATGCTGTCGCGGAGGATTTCCGCCTCGATCCGCTGCGGGCGGTAACGCCACAGCAGGTTGTTCTCGGGGTCGGCGTCGGCGTTGGCCTCGTGCCCGAAGGAGGACGCCATGCGGTACGCCTCCGACGTCATCAGCAGCCGGTGCATCTCCTTGATGCTCCAGCCGCGGTCCATGAACTCGACGGCCAGCCAGTCGAGCAGCTCCGGATGCGTCGGCGCGTCACCCATCCGGCCCAGGTTGTCCAGGCTCCGGACGATGCCCCGCCCGAAGTGGTGGTGCCAGATCCGGTTGACGATGACGCGCGCGGTCAGCGGGTTGTCGCGCGACGCGATCCACTCGGCCAGCGCCAGGCGTCGGCCGGACGTGCGCCCGTCGGGGCGCGGAAGCTCGGTCGGCGGATCGCCGTAGGTGGCAGCGGTCAGGAACCCCGGCGACATCGGCGAGCCGGGGCTGAACGGATCGCCGCGGATCAGGAAGTAGTTGGGCGGCGCCTCGTAGTCGGAGCCTCCCTCCTCCCAGAGGTACGTTCCATCGACCTCGGGCGGCGTCCGACATTCCGGACAGCCGATCACGTTGTCGCCCGGCCCGTCCGGCGCGAAGCGGTAGTCGCCGTCGGTGACGATGTGCGCCATCGCCGGCGTGGGCGGCCGCTCGTCCTCCAGCGCCGCAATCCGTGCGCCGAGCTCGTCCACCCGTGTCCTGTCCTCGGGGCTCAGCGCGGCGGCGACCTGCGCGCGCGGCGGGTTGATGGTGAGCACCTGGGTGGCGAGGAGCTGCTCGCCCGCCGTTCGCTCGGCTTCCGGCTTGAAGGCCGCCGCCTGCACGTTCTCCGGGAACCGCTCCCGGATCATCTTTGCGCGGAGCGCCTCGCGGTACGGCGTCTCGATCGCGTCCACCTGGTCGCGCAGCGGCTGCTGCCGCTCGTCCACATCCCGCATCGCCGCGAAGTAGGCGTCCGCCTCGTCGCGGTCGAGCAGGGGGTAGTCGATCTCGACATAGCCGAAGATCGACGCCTGCATGCTGTAGTAGTCCTTCTGCAGGATCGGGTCGAACTTGTGGTCGTGGCAGCGGGCGCAGTGGACCGTCATGCCGAGCACGCCGCGGCCGATCGTCGCCAGCACGTCGTCCAGGTAGTCGTGCCGGCGCTCCGGGTTGTCCTTCTCGCGGAAGTTGACGCGCGGGCCGGATCGCAGGAAGCCGGTGGCGATGCGCGTCTCGTCCGTCACGTAATCCAGTTCGTCGCCGGCGATCTGCTCGCGCAGGAACTGGTTGTACGGCTTGTCGTCGTTGAACGCGTCGATGACGTAGTCGCGGTAGCGCCACATGTTCAGCCGCACGTAGTCCTGCTCGAACCCGTCGGTGTCGGCGTAGCGCGCCACATCCATCCAGTGCCGGCCCCAGCGCTCGCCGTAGTGGGGCGAGTCGAGCAGCTCGTCGATCAGCCGCTCCCAGGCGCCGCGCCCGGTGTCGGCCAGGAACGCTTCGACCTGTTCCGGCGTGGGCGGCAGGCCGATCAGGTCCAGGTAGGCGCGCCGCAGCAGCGTCAGGCGGTCGGCGCGCGGCGCGGCGGCCAGACCGGCGTCCTGCCGCGTGGCCTCCAGGAAGCGGTCGACCGGGTGATCGAATTCCCGGGACGCCGGCACGGGCGCCTGTTGCGGGTGCCGGAATGCCCAGTAGTCGCGTGCGCCGGTCGGCAGCTCGTCGTTCTCGAGCGCGGCCAGCGCGTCGGCCGTGGCCGTCACCTCACCGGCGTCCCAGTGCGCCCCCTCGTCAATCCAGGTCCGGACCGCCGCGAGCTCCGCGTCGGTCAGCGGATCGCCGCTCATCGGCATGAACGGCTGATCGAGGCCGGCCACCATGCGGAACAGGCGGCTGTCCTCGGCCCGGCCGGGCACGATGGCCGGGCCCTGCGTGCCGCCCGCGAGCGCGCCCTCGCGGCTGCTCAGATCCAGGTCGGAGAGCCGGGCCGCCTCGCCGTGGCAGTTCCAGCAGCTCCGCTCCATGATCGGGCGGATGTGATCGGTGAAGTTGATCGGCCCGGTCTGCGCGCCGGCGACTGCCGCCGGACCCAGAACGGCCGCGAGTGTCACGCCGAACAGGACGGATGGTATTGCGCTCCGCATCTCTCCCTCGTTGGTCAGCGCCGCGTCGGTGATGGATGGTGCTGCGCTCCGCATCGTTCCCTCTTCGCTCGTCGTTCAGCGTCCCGGGGCCGGCAGCGCGGCGAGATAGCCGGGGTCCTCCGCGTGCCGCGCGTTGTGCAGGATGTTCCGCAACCCGAGGTTTCCCTCGTGGCAGGCGTACTCGTAGATCGCCTGATCGGTCCTCGTCATCGGAACCAGCGCGGTCCACGCACTGGTCCAGGTGGCCGGGTCGGACATCGTGACCTCGTAGTGGGCCGTGTCCGGACCGACGCGGGTGAACCGTTCCACGAGCCGCAGCTTCTCGGTGGAGCCGCGGAAGGCGCTCTTCGGCGAGAAGTTGACGGTCTCGACCACCAGCGTGTCGCCCTCGTACCAGCCGCGCGAGTCGCCGTGCCACTGGCGCAGGTCCGCCGGCAGGTGCGCCCGGCCGTCCAGCGGGACGATCCGCGCATCGTGGATCATCTCCGAGACGATCGCCACGTGGGTCGGCGTCTGCAGGATCTGGTAGTTGTTGTTGTAGGCGCCCGGCAGCCGCGGCATGCCGAACGTGATGCAGCGCTCGGTCAGCCCGCGGTACTCCGCCGCGTCGCCGCCATGCAGCCGCCGGCGCTCCGAGCGCGCCGCCGCGCGCCGCCGCGCATCCTCGGTCACCGCGGGGAGCCGCCCGTCCGGCGGGTCCACCAGCAGGGAGGTCCGGCGGTCGGCGGTCAGCGCGCGCCCGTAGTCCAGCCACCACTTGGCGTGGACGCTCGGCGCGCGGTCGTAGTCGTCGAGCCGCTCGTTCTCCTGCCGCTCGTACGCCGCCGCCTCCTCGGCCGTCAGGGTGGTCCTGCCGGCCAGCTCGCGGGGGCGCTGCAGAGGCGTCATCGTCCGGTAGTCCCAGACGCCCTGCAGGTCGGGCGCGCCCCACGGCGTGCGGGGCGGGGTCCAGTCCGCAGCCCGCGCGTTCTCCGGATTCGCCGCCCCGGCCGACTGCGCCGCCGCCGTCGCCGGCAGGCCGACCGTCGCCAGCGCGCCGCTCACGAGCACCAGCAGCATCACCGAGCACGCCCGCTGCATGCCGTTCCTCCTGATGGGATGTCCTCCGACGAACCGTAACGATATCACCAAGCGGGGCGGATCGACAGGATTTCGGCGCGGCCGCAGCCCCGCACGCCGCCCGGCGCCGCCGTGTGCATCAGCAATCGCCGTCGTGCAGAAGCCATCGTCCCCTTCCTGTCCGTTCGATGCCCAGGGCCGCCGCCAGGGCCGCGTCGAGAAGCACGAGCTTCGTTGCGCCGAGACTGCCCACGTAGTGCGTCAACTGCGACTTCTGCAGGCTGACGAGCTCGTCACAGTGCACGCTGCTGTCGTGTCGGAGCCCTTCGTCGAGTCCCACCTCGACCTGCGTTCGCAGTCCGTGCCGCATCGAATAGACGGGCGCGCAGACGACGGTCGAGAACCGCGACTCGATCAGGGCCTGCCGGCCCACCACGACGAATACGCGGAAACGTCGGGGGTCGCGTGTGTTGGGTCTGGCGACCCGGTAGAGCTCGCCGCGTCTCACGTCTCCACCTGATAGCCGAGCACGTCGATCGCCTCCTCGTTGAGCGCCTCGGCGTGCGCATCGATGATGCTGCGATCGCGCGCGTCGAGGGCCGCGCGCTCTCGTGCGGCAAGGCTCTCCCGCAGGAGTCGCTCGATGACCTGGGATCGGTTCTCTCCGGCGCGGGCCGCCGCCTCGACGGCCGCCATCACGTCCTCGTCGAGTGTGATGGAAGTCTTCCTTTTCATCGGATGATTGTATCCCGCCCTGCCGGCGCGCGTCCTCGCCGCCGTCCTCTCGCGCTCGCGTTCATCCGGTTGTGTCTCCATCTCCCGCCTGAGATCGGCGAGACCCGCCACACGGATCCGTTCCGACAGCGGGTGGACGCCTGTGCCGGGATGGACAATGGTCAGCGCGTCGACGTCCAGCGCCTCCAGCGCCGCGCGCATCGACCGCGTGACCCGCGGCGCGGACGAGTACTTGAACTCGAACGCCAGCCGGCGGGCGCCCTGTGGTCCGCGAGCGCGCGCGGCGGGCCGGTTTGATGTTCCTGCCGGTCTTCGACTACGAGGAAGGGTACGGTGTCTCCTACGGCGTGCGCTTGAGCCTCGTCGACGTCCCCGGGCGGTGCGGTCGGCTGTCCGCCCCGGTGACGTGGGGCGGCGACCGGCGCACGGCGCTCGAAGTGGAGCGCCCGCTGGCGGGCGGTGCGGTCCGCGTCCGCGGCGGCGGGTCGTCCGGCCGGCGGATGCATCCGCACTTCGAGATGGAGGACCGCCGGTCGCGCGTGTGGGGCGGCGTGGATCGCGGGCTGGCGGGCGGTGTGCGCGCCGACATGCAGGCCGCTACCGCGGCTCCTGTAGCAACGCACCCACGGCGCGCCACATCCTGCCGAAAGACCGCGAGCGCCGGCGCGCCGCCGCCATGTCGAACCGGGTCGTCAACGCCGTCTGATCGGCCGTCGGACTGTATCGTCCCTTCATGCGGGCGCGAAGCCATTCCTTGGCGCCCCGGATGGACTCGGGATCCTGCGGTACGCTGACGTCGGGCGGGATGCTCCGCGTTCCCCGGAGGGAATCGATCGCGGCAAGGAACCAGCACTCGTACTCGCGTTGTGCGATGACGACCTCCACGCGACGATCGGGACGGGCCTTGCGGGCCCGTCGCACGATGGCTGGTCCCAGCTCCGCCGGACAGTCGCCATTGGCGTCCAGCAGAACCAGTATGCGACCGTCGACACCGGCAAGGTTCCCGGCCAGCGTCAGGTACCGTTCCAGTTCGCCGGTGTGAAGGACCCGATTGCGTTTTACCCGGACCGGTCTTCCGACTTCCAGCGGCGTTCCGGCAGACACTTCCGCGTGAATCCGTCGAATCAACGCGGGAACGGCCTGTACCTCGCCGTCCCCTTCCACGATGGGGACGATTCGCACCGGGCTCACCTCACTGCTCTTCACGAAAGAGGTCCAGCGGAACGGGCGTTGCCGACTCCGGATCGGGTGCGAGCTGGTTCATGCGAAGCAGTTCTCCCGCCGTGAACAGGCCGTCGCGAAGGGTCGTGCGGCCTGCGTCATCAAGTCGGGACACTTTCGTTTCGCCGTCTTCCGACACGACAGCCAGAATCGATTCCAGAGGAATCGTCTCGCGATCCAGGAGGTCCGCGCTGTGGCTGGTGACAATTACCTGCACGCGCCGGCTCACTTCGTGCAGGATGTCAGCGAGTACGCCCGCGGCGGCGGGATGGAGCGCCGTCTCCGGCTCCTCGATGCCCACCAGCCCGGCGCTCCGGGAAGCGCCGGGGGGTTGAAACAGGGCCGCCAGCACGCCCAGCACCCGTAACGTCCCGTCCGACATGTTGTTCGCGAGAAAACGCCATGGGTTGTGGTCGCCTCGCACCTGCTGTCGAAACTCCAGCGTCAGTTTGGGGCCGATGGTCCTGGGTTCGACACCGTACGTTCCCGGCGCCACCCTCGACAGATAGTCTCCTATGCGCTCCACATCCGACGGCGAATGCGACTTCATGCGATCGAGGACACTGGCGATGTTGCCTCCGTCCCGCTCGAGCAGATCGCCGGGATCCGGCGACTGGAGCTCGCGGATCTGCGCCGGATTCAGGTTGTAGAATCCCATCCCCGCCAGGGTGTCGTACACGGGCCGGAACACCTCGTATCCGGACGCCGGCAGCAGATAGAGCCGGTCGCTTCCGCCGCTGGGGGGCGGATGCGCAATCGAGCTGCGTCTGTGTCGGCCGTCCTCTATGCGAAAGAAGCCCGAGCGTTCGGGATCTGCTGCCTGAACGACGCATTCCTCCCGCCGGACGACGTACCGGCCCCTGGGCCGGGCGCCGATTTCGAACGCGTACCAACCGGTGGCTTCCGGCAGGCGGAAGCGGACGCGGATGGCGAAGTGGTTCGGGTGGCCGCGCGAGCGGCGCCGGACTTCGTTGATCCCGCCCCGCTCGCGGAGCGCATGCTCGGGAGAGAAACGCAGGGCCTGCGTGATGAAGCGGAGCGCGTCGAGGAAGTTGCTCTTGCCTGAGCCGTTCGGCCCGACGAGAACGGTGAGTGGAGGCAGCTCGACATCGCAGGCCGCGATGCTCTTGTAGTTGCGCAGGCCGACGCGCGTGACCGCGGTGGAGCAGGTGGTGCCGTGCACGCCCCGCCGCTCCCTACTCCGGCAACGCCAGGGCGATCAGCTCCGGCACGTCCCCGCCGATGGTCAGCGCGATGTACTGCCGGCCCTCGTGCAGGTAGGTCATCGGGGTGCCGATGGCGCCGGCCGGCAGGTCGATCGAGCCGACGATGGCGCCGGTCGCCTTGTCGCGCGCCACCAGGCGCGGGCCGCCGTCCGTCCCGCCGGCGGACAGGGCGCTCACCAGCAGCGTCTTCGTCAGCACCGGACCGCCGTGCCCCTCGCCGCCCAGCGGCGGCAGGTCGAGGTCGCGCAGCATGGGGTGGTTGCGGTAGCGGTCTCCGTCGCCGTTGGGCTGCATCCAGGCGTGCTCGCCGGCGTTCAGGTCGATGGCCGTCATGCGCGAGTAGGGGGGCTTGAGCAGCGGCAGGCCGCGGGGCATCGTCGGTTGGACGCCGCTGTCGAAGTCGGCCTGCGTGTAGCGCAGGTTGCCCCCTTCGGCCGGGTCCGGCGTGTAGTACTTGATGACCGAGAAGCGGTTCTCGGACGGCACGTAGAGCAGGCCGGTCTCGGGATCGACGGCCGCCCCGCTCCAGCTCGCCCCGCCCGCGATATGGGGCCGCTGGATGGTGCCCTGCAGGCCGCCATCGACGCTCAGCATCGGCGGCGTGAACAGCGGCCCGAGCCGGAAGTTGCGGACTGCCTCGACCGCCAGGGTCCGGATCTCCGGTGTGAAGTCCACCAGATCGTCGATGCTGATGCCCTGGTACTCGAACGGCGGCGGCTTCGTGGGAAACGGCTGCGTGGGCGACAGCACCTCGCCCTCCAGGTCGGTGTCGGTCTCGACCGGGCGCTCCTCGATGGGCCAGACCGGGTCGCCGGTGGCGCGGTCGAAGACATAGGTGAAACCCTGCTTGCTGACCTGCGCCAACGCCTTGATCGGCCGGCCGTCCACGGTGATGTCGATGAGGGTCGGCGCGGCGGGGAAGTCGTAGTCCCAGACGCCGTGGTGGACCGCCTGGAAGTGCCAGACCCGCTGGCCGGTCTCGACGTCGACGGCGACGATGCTCTCGGCGAAGAGGTTGTCGCCCAGGCGGTGGCCGCCGTAGTAGTCGCTGGTCGGGGTGCCGGTCGGCAGATACACGTAGCCGAGCTCGTCGTCGGCGCTCAGCGGCGGCCAGATGTTGGCGTTGCCCGAGTAGCGCCACGACTCGTTCAGCCACGTGTCGGCGCCGAAGTCGTCCGCCTGCGGGATGGTGCGGAACACCCAGCGCACGTCACCGGTCCGCGCGTCCACGCCCTTGACCCAGCCCGGCGGCGCCTCCCGGCGGATGACGAAGTCCGAGATGATGGTCGGCGTGACCACCACGTCGCGGGTGATGACCGGCGGCGAGGCGACCCCCACCAGGTTGCGCCCCTGGTAGTTGGTTCCGCCGCGCTCGGCCCGGGGGATGCCCTCCATCAGGTCGACGCGGCCGTTGTCGCCGAAGTCGCGGATCGGCTCGCCGGTGCGCGCGTCGACCGCAATCAGGTACGCCTCGCTCGTGCCCCAGAAGATGCGGGCGTCGTCGCCGTCGCTCCACCAGGCGAGGCCGCGCGAACGGTAGGCGTGCGTCGGGTCGCCGCCCCGGTAGGCCTGCGGGTCGTGCACCCAGAGGGTCTCGCCGGTGCCCGCATCGACCGCCGCCGCTTGGTAGAGCGCGGTGGTCAGATACAGCACGCCGTCGATCATCAGCGGCGTCGCCTGCAGGCCGCGGATGGAGATCGGCCGGTCGTCCGCCCGCCGGGGCAGCGCGTCGACGTCGATGTCGCCGTCGACCGACCGCCAGCGCCAGGCGATGCGCAGGTCGTCGAAGTTGCTCGCGTCGATCTGGTCCAGCGGGGAGTACTTCGTGCTGCCGTTGTCGCCGGCGTAGCTGCGCCACTCGCCGTCGACGGCGCCGTACTGCGCGGCGGCGGGCCGGGTCGCGCACAGGAGCGCTGCGACGGCGACGAGACCTGCGCAGCGCGCGGCGGAGACGAGACCTGCCTGTGGAGCGCGCATCGAATACCTCCCATTGGCCACGGCGACGAGGCCGAACACGCCCCATCGTAGCAGCCTGTGGGCCTGTATGGCCGGTATGCGGCGTTGCGGGGCTGACCGATCGCGCAGATGCGACACGCCGGTCCGCCCACGGCGTCCCAAGCCGTCCGGCGTCGCCGGCTTCGGGAGTATGCTCGGCGTCATGACATCGACCTTCGGCGCCGCGATCCTCGCGGCGCGGGAGCGTGCGGGGCTGACGCAGGGCGAACTCGCGAAGCGCGTCGGGACATCACCGGGAGCCATCGCGCGCTACGAGTCGGACAGGGTCTGCCCCCGGTTGGAGATCGTCCGACGCCGCGTGGAAGCGTGCGGTTGTGAGCTGCGCATCGAGGTCGCTCCGGCGAGTCCCCAGCGTCGGGCCGCGGCCGATGCGGCGCTCGCCCGCAGCGTGGAGGATCGCCTGCGGACGAACGACGCGTTCACGCGGTTCGCGGCGCAGCTTCGCGATGGATGACCCTGACGCCCCGCCGCTCGATTCCGAGATCTTCGCGAGCGGCAGCGCCGCGCCCGCTCGGTGTGACACGGCGCGCCGATTGCGCTCGCGCCGCCCGCCCGGCGGCAGCCCGGCAACCTGAAATCGGACGCGACGCATGACGGACATCCCGCTTCGGCTGCGGAAACAGCTCCGGCGGCCGGACGTGCTGGCCATCGCGTTCGGCGCGATGGTCGGCTGGAGCTGGGTCGTCCTCGCGGGCGAGATGATCGTGCGCGCGGGCGCCGTCGGGTCCATCCTGGCCTTCGGCGTCGGGGCGCTGATGGTCTGGCTGGTGGGGCTCACCTACGCCGAGCTGTCGGCGGCCCTGTCGCGCGCCGGCGGCGAGCTCAGCTTCACCTTCGTCGCCCTGGGACCCGCCGGGGCGTTCGTCTGCGGCTGGACGCTGGTGCTGGCGTATGTGGCGGTCTGCGCCTTCGAGGCGGTCGCCCTGCCGACCGTCGCAAGCTACCTCGTCCCCGGCTTCGAGGCGGGGCGCCTCTATACCGTCGCCGGCTGGCCGGTGCAGGCGAGCTGGGTGCTGACCGGCGTGGCCGGCGCGCTCGTCATCGGCGTCGTCAACTACCGCGGCGTCCGGTTCGCCGCCTTCGTCCAGCGCCTCGCGGTCGGCAGCCTGCTGCTGGTGGGGCTGGCGTTCTTCCTGCCGGGCGCGGTGCGCGGCGACGCGGCCAACCTGGCGCCCTGGATCACGGGCTGGGAGGGTGTGCTGCGGGTCGTCATCATGACGCCGTTCCTCTATGTCGGCTTCGACGTCATCCCGCAGCTCGCCGAGGAGATGGACGTTCCGCCGCGCAGCATCGGCCGCGTCATCGTGCTGTCGATCGCGATGGCGTTCGGCTGGTACGCTCTCGTGCAGTCGACGGTCGGCCTGTCGCTGGATCCCGCCACGCTGGCCGGCCGGGCGTTGCCCACGGCGGATGCCATGAGCGTTGTGTACGGCAGCCCGTGGGCCGGGCGGGTGCTGGTCGTCGGCGGCGCGTTCGGCATCCTCACAAGCTGGAACGCGTTCTTCCTGGGCGCGTCGCGGCTGCTGTTCGCGATGGCCCGCGGCGGGATGCTGCCGGCCGTGTTCGCCCGCCTGCACCCGCGCCACGGGTCGCCGGCGGCGGTGGTCGTGGCCCTCACGGGGATCACCGTCGCCGCGCCGTTCTTCGGCCGGCCCGCCCTGGTGTGGCTGGTGGACGCCGGCGCGCTGGCGACGGTGGTGGCCTACCTGCTGGTGGCGGCGGCGTTTCTCGTCATCCGGCGCCGGCACCCGGACCTGCCGCGCCCGTATCGGGTCGCGGCCCCGGCCCTGGTCGGCTGGCTCGCCGTCGCCGCCACGGTGTTCTTCCTCGTGCTCTACCTGCCGGGCAGTCCGTCGGCGCTCGTCTGGCCGGAGGAGTGGGCGATTGTGCTGTTGTGGACGGGGCTGGGCGCGGCGTGCGCTGTCGGCATGCGGCGTCGGACCGCAGCGCTGGGGGCCGGGCGGCAGGCGCGGTTGATTCTGGGCGGGCACGCGAACCTGGTCGGCGCCAGCCAGGAGGAGCGGCGCACCGGCTGTCCGCCGGTTCGAACCCGCGGAACCGGTCGAGGCGAGCGTCCGCCGGATGAACCGTGATCGTGACCCGGGCGGGCGCACGGGGTCGCCACCGGCGGTCACGGCCAGCGCCACCGGTGCGACAGTGCAACCCCGCCGGAAGTCCTGACGCGGGGGGCGGTCGCGCCCCGCGTCAGGTGGGGTTGCCGCCGCCTCCTTCCGGGCCGGTGTGGTGAAGTGCGGAGCGGTCACGCCGCGGAGGAACGTCACCGCCCCGGCGCCGACCGATCAGGTGACCAGCGCGGTCGGACGGCGCTTCCACTCCGGCATGATCCCCTCCAGCGCGTTGACGTGGGCGGTGGCCTGGGTCAGCAGGTGGTGCAGATCGTTGCCGATGCTGATCAGGCTGAATCCCTGCTCGCGGAACTCGGCCACGCGGTCGGTGCCGAACAGGAACAGCCCCAGGATGACGTTGTTCCGTCTGGCCGCGGCCTTCAGCGCGTCGGTCGCCGCCTTCAGCTCCGGCGACGTGTACATGTGCGGGAACTCGTACTTCTCGTACAGCCCCATCGACATGCACAGGTCGTTCTGGCCGAGGAACAGGATGTCGACCCCCGGCACGGCGGCGATCTCCTCGATGTTGCGGATGCAGTCGGCGGTCTCCACCTGCAGCGCGCAGATGATGTTGTCGTTCGCGGCGCCGGCGTAGCCGAGCAGACCGGCCTTGTTCATGCTGCGCTGCGGAAAGTAGACCGAGCGGGTCCCGACGGTCGGGTAGCGGGTGCAACTGACGGCCTGACGGGCCTCGGCGGCGTTGTTGATGTACGGCACCAGGACGCCGTCTGCGCCGACATCGAGCGCCTGCTGGATACCGGCGCGATCGCTGTAGCCGGTCACGCGCACCAGCGACTTCGCGCCCCCGCTGGCGATGCCGCCGATCATGGTCGACAGGGTCTCGTAGCCCATCGGCCCGTGCTGGGCGTCGATCAGCAGCCAGTCGTAGCCGCTGTGCGCCAACTGCTCCACGACCGTGGGGCTGTGGGAATTGATGAACAGCCCCAGCTTGGGGGTGTTGTTGCGCAGCGCCGCCTTGAATTCGGCGCCGGTCTGACTGTCGCTCATCGGTGGTGGTCTCCTTGGGAGTCTGTCCGGGCTCTTGTCCGGGTGGCGAACAAAAAAGTATACCCGCGGCGGGACGCGCGGGTGGTGCCCATCGTTCGCGCTGGAGCAGACCATCCGGATCTGCCGCGCGGACGCCGGCGAGTGCTTCTTCTGGGCCACCCACAGCGGGGCCGAGCTGGACCTGCTGATCGTGCAGGGCGCCCGCCGGCTGGCGTTCGAGTTCAAGTACTCGTCGGCTCCTCGGGCCACCCGCTCGATGCGCGCGGCGCTGGAGGCGCTGGACCTCGACGCTCTGACGATCATCCATCCCGGCGCGGGCGTCCACCCGCTGTCGGAGCGGATCCGTGTGGCCGGTCTCGCGGACCTCGCACGCGAGATGCAGATGCCGTCCGGCTGAGCTGCTCGCGCGAGGAAAGGCTCCCGCGCTCGCCCAGGGCGAGACGCTCATGCAGGGCTGAGCTGCTCGCGCGAGGAAAGGCTCCCGGGCCGCGGCGCTAGATCCCCGTCAGGTACTGCAGCTCGCCCGTGCTGTCGCCGAACGTATCCACCGGCAGTCCCAGCTTCTCGAGCACCGCGACGTGCAGGTTCGACAGCGGCGTGTCGTGGTCGTAGCGCAGGTGGCGCCCGCCCTTGATGCGCCCGGCCGCTCCGCCCGCGAGCAGGGTCGGCAGGTCGAGGTGGAAGTGCAGGTTGCCGTCGCTGATGCCTGCGCCATAGAGGAACAGCGAGTGGTCGAGCAGAGAGCCGTCGCCGTCCGGGATCGACTGCATCTTCTTCAGGAAATAGCCGAACTGCCGGATATGGTGCGTGTTGATCCGGGCCAGCATCGCGAGGTTCTCCGGATCGTTCTGGTGGTGCGAGTAGCCGTGGTGGCCGCCCGGCACGCCGATCTCGGGGAACGACCGGCCGCTGACCTCCCGGCCGAACATGAACGTGCTGACGCGCGTCAGGTCGGTCTGGTACGCGAGGATGAGCAGGTCGAACATCAGCCGGCAGTGCTCCTCGAACGTGTCGGGGATGCCGGCCGGTTGCTCGACGACCGGGATCTCTCGGTCGCTCTGGCGCTCGGCTATCTGGATGCGCCGCTCGACGTCGCGCACGGCGTCGAGGTACTGTGCCAGCTTGTGCCGGTCGCCGTGGCCGAGACGGCGGCGGATGGCGTCGGCCTCGTCGGTTACGAAGTCGAGGATGCTGCGGTCCTGGCGGAGGCGGGCCAGCCGCGCCTGGACATCCGTGCTGTCGGTGGCGCCGAAGAGGCGCTCGAACACGGCGCGCGGGTTGTTCTCCATCGGCAGCGGCGTGGTCGGCGTGCGCCAGGCGATGGTGTTGGTGTACGCGCAACTGTAGCCCTGATCGCACGCGCCGAGCACCTCGACCGAGTCGATGGCCAGTTCGAGCGACGCGAGCTGGGTCTGGTTGCCGAAGGCGCGGGCGGCGATCTGGTCGACCGAGACGCCGGCCCGGATGTCGGGACCCTCCGTCTTCTTCACGTGCACGCCGGTCAGCCACGTCGAGGCGGCGCGTGCGTGGTCTCCCACGCCCTCGCCCTCGCGGGGAATGGCGACCTTGTCGGCGAGACCGCTCAGCACGTTCACCTGCTCGCGCACCGGCGCCAGGGGCTCGAGGACGGGCGTCAGCTCCAGCGCCGAGCCTGTCCCCGGCGGAGTCCACGCCCGCATCTCCACCCCGTTCGGCACGTAGACGGCCCCGAAGCGCCGCACCGGGTTGGCGGCCGAGTTGCGGGTCGCGGCGAGCGCCGGGACCATGCCGTCGAGCAGCGGCAGGGCCACCGAGGCGCCGAGGCCGCGCAGCACCGTGCGCCGGGAGAGGGTCTTCTTCGTGATGATCATCTGTCCATCCTCTTGCGGTCCCGATCGGACGCCTGTCTCCTGCACTGCCCGGCCATCGTTCATGGCGCGCCGGCGCCGCCCGCCGCCGCCCTGCGCATCCGGAACGGCGCGCTCTCGACGACGCCGAGAATCAGCGCCGACCAGCGGTAGTCGTCAGCCCGCGCATCCCGCAGAATGCGGCGCACGGCCGGCGCGTCGCGGTGATCCAGCCCGCGGCCGAGCGCGTAGGTCAGCAGCTTCTCGGTGACGGCGGCGGCGAACTCGCTGGCCCACGGCTCGCGCAGCAGCGCGTCCCGGAAGGCGGCGGGCCCGTCGAACGGCGCGCCGTCGGGCAGCGTGCCGGAGGCGTCAATGGCGATGTCGCCGCCGTCGTCACCTGCCCGCCAGCGCCCGACCGCGTCGAAATTCTCGAGGGCGAACCCCAGCGGGTCGATCTTGGCGTGGCAGGTGGCGCAGGCGGGGCTGGCCCGATGCTGCGCCATCCGCTCGCGCATGGTCGCCGGCGCCGCACCGGTGTCGTCCTCGCCCAGTTCCGGGATGTCCGGCGGCGGTGGCGGCGGCGGCGCCCCCAGCAGGTTCTCCAACAGCCACTTGCCGCGCAGCACCGGCGAGGTGCGGTGCGGGTAGGAGGTCACCGTCAGGATGCTCCCGTGGCCGAGCAGCCCGGGCCGCTGGTCGTTGCCGTGCCGCACACGGCGGAAGTGGTTCCCGTAGATGTTGGGAATGCCGTAGTGCCGGGCCAGCCGTTCGTTGACGAAGGTGTAGTCGGCCCGCAGCAGGTCGTGGACGCTGCGGTCCTCGCGGAGCTGGCTGCCGAAGAGCAGCTCCGTCTCCCGCCGGAGCGCCTCTCGCAGGTTGTCATCGAACTCGGGAAACCGGGTCGTGTCCGGAGTCACGCTGCGCAGGTTGCGCAGGTACAGCCACTGGCCGGCGAAGTTCTCCACCAGCGCCTGCGACCGGGGGTCATCGAGCATCCGGCGCACCTGCCGCTCCCGCACCGCCGGGTCGCTCAGTGTCCCGCTCGCGGCAAGATCCACGAGCTCGTCGTCCGGGATGCTGCTCCAGAGGAAGAACGACAGCCGCGAGGCCAGATCCAGGTCGGCGATGCGATAGGAGGCGCCGGGGGCTGCGCCCGCCGGGTCGTGTTCGACGCGGAAAAGAAACTTCGGCGACACCAGCAGCGCCTCGAGGGCCCAGCGAATGCCGTCCTCGAAGCCGTCGCCCGCGTCCCGCCCGGCGTCGTAGGCGGCGAGAAGCGGATCGGTGTCCGCGGCGGTGACCGGCCGGCGGTATGCCCGGCGCGCGAGCGATGTGACGATCCGCTCGGCGCACGGTCGCTCGTCGACCGGCGCCTCCGGGCGGCAGGAGAAGATGGCTTTCCTGCTCGGCGTGTCGTTCGGCGTCCGCCCGTCGAAGGGGCCGACCACTTCGATGCGCTCGACGGACGGGGCGTTCGGGTAGAGGGTGAAGGCGAAGCTGGTGATCGGCGGCGGCGCCGGGCGTCCGTCGGTCGGCACCGAGCGGCCGAGCTCCTCGACAAAGGAGGCGCCGAGCAGCCGCGCCCCTGCCGACACGGGGATTCGGACGGCCAGCGGCGCGCGGTCGCCGATGTCGAAGGAACCGACACGCTTGCGGTCGAGCCGTACTTCGAGCCGATGCCCGGCGCGGGCCCGTCCCCGCAGCGCCACGCGGAGCTCGTACTCGGCGTCGAGCGGGAAGTGATGGCGCACCGCGAGGCCGCCGCGGGAGCCGAACGGCAGGTTCTCGCTCACGCGACCGTCCTGTGACAGGAGCGGCGACGTCCGGTAGACGGCAGTGGCCGGCCGCAACGTCGGGTCGCCGACCGCGCGGCGGCTGATCCGGGCGGCGGCCAGCAGATAGCGTTCGAGCAGCCCCGGCGAGACGGACAGCACGTCGCCGATGTTGTCGAAGCCGTAGCCGGACTCGTCCGCGGGCAGCAGGGCCCGGCCGTCGACCTCCAGCGCCAGCAGGTCGCGGATCGCGTTGGCGTACTCCGTGCGGTTCAACCGTTGCACCGCCGGCCGGCCGGGGTCGGGGTCGACCTCCGCAGCGCGGTCGAGGGCCGCTTCGAAATAGCCGACGACGCCGGCGTAGGTGTCGGCGTCCGGGCGGGGCCGCGGCGTGGGCGGCATCATCCCGGTGCGGAGCTTCCGCACCACCTTTTCCCAGATCTCCGGAGCGCCGCCCACCTGTGCCGGATCGACCGCGTCGAGCGCGAGGCCGGCGGTGCGCAACCGTTCGTTGTGGCAGGTGACGCAGTAGCGGTCGAGCGCGGCGCGCGCCTGTGCGGCCGTCACCGGCTGGACCTCGCCCGGCTTCGCCAGCGGCTCCGCGCCGGGTGCTGCGGTGACCGGCATCGCCCCTGCCGCGGCGAGTCCCAGGAAACCCGCGAGCCCGGCGACGGTTGCCCGCTTCGTCCGCGCCATCGTCTCCATAATCCTTCCGTCTCCGGCCTTCAGGGTCGCTGCGCGCCGGTTGCGGCAGCGTCCCCGTAGTTCGTCAACCCGAAGGTCAACCGGATGCCGGCCTCCGGGTCGGCCCCCAGCGCCCGCAGCCGCGCCGCCGCTTCGGCGTGCCGGACGAAGGTGGTGCAGCAGATGAGATGCCCCTCCGCCAGCCGTAACGGTGTCTGCCCGGCGGCGTTCAGCGCATCGATGTGTGCGCCGTTATCCACCAGAAACTCGATGACCCGGTTCGCGTTGTGGTAGGCGGCCGCGTGCAGGGCGGTCTCGCCGTGCTCGTTGGCGGCGTTGATGTCGAGGCCGAGCTCCAGCCCGACCGCCAGCGCCTCGACCGCCTTCTCCTCGGTCCAGTCGTAGTAGGTGATGTCGGTCGCGGCGCGCTTGCCGAGCCCGGCCGCGAGCATCAGGGCGGTCGTTCCGTCGTCGGTGGTCAGATGCGCGTCGGCTCCGGCTCCGGCCAGCAGACGCATCATCCGCGCGTCGGCGGACTTGGCCGCGACGAGGAACGGCGTCGAGCCGATCTGCGTCAGGCGGCCCGAGCCGGGCGACGTGAAGACGCCGATCTCGAAGGAGTTCGTGAGGCGCTGAGGGCGTTCGAGCCGGACGTCCGGATCGGCGCCGCGGGCCAGCAGCTTCCGGGCCACCGCCGGACGGTCCGTGGCGCTTGCCAGGTGCAGCGCTGTGAACCCGGCGTCGGCTGGATGCGGATCGGCCCCCGCGTCGAGCAGCAGGAGGGCCAGCTCTTCGTGGCGCTTGATGAGCGCCAGCATCACGGCGGTCACGCCGTCCGGCCCGGCGTCGTCGACATCGGCGCCGGCGCTCAGCAGCACGCGCGCGATCTCCATGTCTCCGGCCAGGACCGCGTGGAGCAGCGGCGTGAACCCGCCCTCGGGCCGCGGCGGATCACGGTCCCCGTCCCGCGGCAACACGGCAGGATTGACCGCTTCGAAGGGGCTCAGCACCCGCGCCTCGCGCACGATCGTTCGCGCTGGCGGCGTGTGCACCGCCGTGCGCGCACGCACGTCGGCACCGACCTCGGCGAGGAGGTTCACCGCCCCCACGTGCCGCTCCGCCACCGCCCACATCAGTGCGGTGTGCCCACCGCTGGTCGTCGCGTTCACGTCGGCTCCGGCCGCGATCAGGCGCCGCAGCACCGTCGCCTCGCCCGCGCGCGCAGCCAGCATGAGCGCGGTCCCACCGGCCGGCCGGGCCGCATTCGGTTCCGCCCCGGCTTGCAGGAGCAGCTCCACCATCGGTGCGCTGCCGTTCTGGCTGGCCAGCATCAGCGGCGTCACGCCCAGGTCGTTGGCGGCGTTCACATCGGCGCCGGCCCGGATCAGGAGGTCGGCCATGTCCGCATCGTTCCAGTGCGCCGCCCATGCCAGTGCGGTCGCGCCGTCGGCCTGCGGCGCGTTCACGTCGGCCGCTTCGCCGATCAGTGCGCGCACCGCCTCGCCGTCCCGGCGTTCGGCCGCGTCGACGACACCCCGGTCGACCGGTGCGGCGCGTCCGTCGGCCTGCAGCGCGGGATGCCCGGCCGCCGCCGCCCACGGCGACGGCGCGGCGCCGACACCCGACCCGCCCGCGCCCGGAGCGGGACCGGCCGTGGACACGATCAGGGTGCAGACCGCCGACGCCAGCGCAGGGAAACGCGATTGCATAGCGTGTCCGGGCATGCTACCGCAGCGCGCATGCAAGTTCCAGCCCGTTTCGGCACCCGGCGCAACATCGACCCGCCGCCGCCCGCGGGTGTGGCGTCGGATGTGGTAGAGTGAGCGGTAGTTGGACGGTGGCGGGCGGTAGCAGGGACGATAGTCGGGTGGTAGTGCAGTCGGGCGGTAGGCGGGTGTGCGGTAGCGAGTGTACTGGACCGAGGATCGGCCCGACGCCGAAGCACCTTACGCAGGCAATGTGTGTGTCTCTCTCCGAAATGGAGGAGTGAGGATTCGTACCATGACCATCTCGATACGGGCTGCTCTCGGCGGCCTTGCCGCGGTCGTCGTCGTGGCGTCGCCGCTTTCCGCATCGGCCGGCGCGGTTCCCGATGACCCGACGTTCAGCCGCGACATCGCACCGATCCTGCAGCGGAGCTGTCAGAAATGCCACCGGCCGAGTTCCCTCGCGCCGATGTCGCTCATCTCGTACGAAGAGGTGCGGCCCTGGGCGCGCGCCATCAAGTACCGTACGGGGCTCCGTGACAAGCCGGGCGTCATGCCGCCGTGGTACATCGAGAAGAACATCGGCATCCAGCGCTTCAAGGACGACTGGTCGCTGAGCGAGGACGAGATCGCGACCATCGCCCGCTGGGCCGACAACGGCGCGCCGCAGGGCGACCCGGCCGACATGCCGGAGCCGCCGCCGTTCATCGATGTGGACGAGTGGGAGATTGGCGAACCCGATCTGATCGTCTCGTCGCCGTCGTTCGAGATCGCCGGCGACGCGCCGGACTGGTGGGGCAGCCTGGGGCAGTCGGAGACCGGACTGACCGAGGACCGCTACGTGGCGGCCATCGAGTACAAGGAGCGCAACGACCTGCCGCGCGGCGTGCGTTCGGATACCGTCGGCGGCCTCTTCATCGTCCACCACTCGGCGCTCTACAGCCTGGCCGAGGGCGCCGATCCCGGTGACGCCAGGATGTGGCCGGTGCACGAGGTGGGCCGCAACGCGGACGTCTTCGACGAGAAGGCCGGCCGCCTGCTCGAAGCCGGTTCGACGCTGCTGTTCCCCACCACGCACCTGCACGCGAACGGCACCGACACGCGCGCGCACCTCGACGTGGCTTTCAAGTTCCATCCCCGGGGCTACCGGCCCGAGAAGGAGATGGAACTGCTCTTCTTCGGCAACGGGCCCGATCTGGACATTCGCCCGATGGAGGCCGACCAGCGCGCCGACGCCTACTTCACGCTGCCGGAGAACGCCAAGGTCAGCGTCTTCGAGCCGCACATGCATGCGCCGGGCGTCCGCATGTGCCTGGAGGCGGTGTGGGGCACGTCGGTCCAGACCCTCAACTGCGCCGGCTACGACCACAACTGGGTACGCGTCTACAAGTACGCCGACGACGCGGCGCCGCTGCTGCCGAAGGGCACCATCCTGCACCTGACGGGGTACTTCGACAACTCGCCGACGAATCCCAACGTGGTCGATCCGCGCAACTGGTCCGGCTCGGGCCACCGCTCGGTCGACAACATGTTCATCAACCTGATGCAGGCGATCTACCTTGACGACGAGGAGTTCGCGGCGGAGGTCGCGGCGCGCGAAGCGTCCATCGCGGCCGGCGGCGGTCCCGACATCGGCTGCCTGCTGTGCGGTGCGGCGGACGCCAGCGCGCGCGGACCGCGGGCCCGCTCTGTCGACGGCGGCGGCGACAACTGAAGCGATCATGCGCAGAGCGTCCCGGTCGGGAATCGTCACGGGTGTGGCGCTGGCGGCGGCGCTGGCGGGCGCGCCGGCGTCCGGCCGCGCCCAGGCGTCCTACGCGACGGGTCAGACGGTGGCGCCCGCCTACGAGGGGTGGGAGCGGAACGGCGACGGTTCCTTCGACCTCGTGTTCGGTTACATGAACCGCAACTGGGAGGAGACCCTCGATGTGCCGGTCGGCCCCGACAACCGCATCGATCCGGGCGGTCCGGATCAGGGGCAGCCGACGCGTTTCCATCCCCGCCGCAACCGCTTCGTCTTCCGCATCCGGGTGCCGGCCGACTTCGGCGAGCAGGAGCTCGTCTGGACGCTCACGACCCAGGGGCGGACCGAGCGCGCCTACGGCACCCTCAAGCGCGACTACTTCATCGACGATCTGGTGATCCAGGCCAACTACGGCGCCGGGGGCGCTGCTGCGACCACGCCGGAGCTCGTCGACAACCAGGCGCCGACCCTCGAAGTGGACGTGGAGGGCGCCGACACGCACACCGCGCGCGTCGGCGAGCCGGTGACCCTGACTGCGGTCTCGACCGATGACGGCAAGCCCCGCGCACGGTCGATGCGCCCCTCCGGCCCGCGGTTCCCCGGCCGCATCACGACCGACACCGCCACCGGCCACCGCTTCTCGTGGTTCGTCTACCGCGGCCCCGGCGCGGTCGTCTTCGATCCGCCACAGACCAAGGTCTGGGAGGATACCCGGGACAACGGCGGCTCGCCGTGGTCGCCCGGTTGGAGAACGCCCGATCCGCCGGAGGACGGCCGCTGGGCCACGTCGGCGACCTTCGCCGCTCCGGGCACCTACGTGCTGCGCGGCATCGCCCACGACGGCGGTCTGGCGACGACCGCGGACGTCACCGTCACGGTCGTTCCGTGACCGTCCGAGCGGTTCACCACTCGGTGCGTCGTCACCTGCGCGTCGCAATCGACGCCTACGACGCGACCATACGCCAGTTCATTCCCGGTTACGAGGCGATGCTCGGCGTTGCCGCCCGCGAACTGGCCGTCGTCGCACCGGGTCTGGCGCTCGACCTTGGCGGCGGGACCGGTGCGCTGGCCGAGGCCATCCTGTCGTCGGGCGGCGGTACGACCGTCGAGCTCATCGACGTCGACCGCGAGATGCTCGCGCGGGCGCGCACTCGGCTGGCGCGGTTCGGCGGGCGGGTCCGGTTCACCGAACGATCGTTTCACGAGACGTTGCCGCGGTGCCGCGGTGTGGCGGCGTCACTGGCCCTGCATCACGTGCCGACGCTGGACGCGAAGCGGGCACTCTACCAGCGCATCCACGACGCACTCGAAGCGGGAGGCGTCTTCGTCAACGCCGACGCCACGATGCCGGCGGATCCGGCCGCGAGCGCCGCCATCCGGCGCGCCTGGGCCGACCACATGGTGGCGCAGGGAATCGACGAGCAGCGCGCGTTCCGGCACTTCGAGGAGTGGGCCGAAGAGGACACCTACTTCCCGCTCGAGGAGGAGCTGGCGGCTGTCACCGCGGCCGGCTTCGCCGCCGAGTGCGTCTGGTGCGAGGTGGGCATGACGGTGGTGGTGGGGCGAAAGGACGGCTGACGGCGCTGTCCCCACGGGAGGGAGCCACGAACCCGCCGGTTCCTGCGCTCGCCTGACGAGCGAACCGCGCGGCGGGCGGTTCAATCGGCGGGCACGAACTTCCGGGCACACGCAAGCTGTTTGGCGACGGGTAGCGCCCCCCGAGTGCGGCTCAATCGGCAGGCACGAACTTCTGGACGCGACGGCCGTCGAGCGTCTCACCGACGTGCAAGTTGCCCCGGGAATCGACGGCGAGGCTGTGCGGCGACTCGAACTGTCCGGCCCACCGTCCGCGGCGGCCGAACGTCGCGATCACTTCCAGTGTGTCGCGGAGCAGGGTATGAACGGCGTGGTTGCCGCCGTCAGCCACGAACAGGTACCGCTGCTCCCGATCCCGGGAGAACGCCAGGTCCCACGGCGTGCCGCCGACCGATCCGTTGCGGAGTTGCGCGGTGATCAGCGCCTCGGCCAGGAACGTCCCGTCCGGCTCGAACACCTGCAGGCGCTGGTTTCCGCGGTCGCAGACGTAGACGCGGCCGTCCGCGGCGCGGCCGACGCAGTGCGGCGTGTCGAACTGCCGCGGCAGGGGCCCTTCCCGCGAGAAGGTCGGCTGCGGCGCATCGTCCGGCGGGTTGCCGTACGCGCTCCAGTGCCGTCTGTACTCCCCCGTATTCGCGTCGAAGACGATCAGGCGCCGGTTCGTGTAGCCGTCGCTGACGTAGACCTCTTCGCTCGCGGGGTCGACGAACACGTCGGTCGGCTGGCCCAGGAACTCCGTGCTGCCGCTCCCCTCCGTACCGCGGCCGAAGTCGCCGATCTGCAGCAGGAACTCGCCCTCCGGCGTGAACTTCAGGACGTGCGCATTGTCGGTCGTCGCGCGGCTCGACAGGTCGTAGGGGAGTCCGCCGCCGAATCCGACCCAGACGTTGTCCTCGTGATCGACGTGGATGCCGTGCGTCTGGGTTCCCCAGTCGTACCCGGCGCCGGGGCCGCCCCAGGCGTGGACGACGGTGCCGGCCGGGTCGAAGGCGATCACCGGTGGGGTGTTCTCGGCCCCTCGCTGGCTGTTGGGCCGGTGGATGATCCAGACGTTGTCACTCGAATCAGTGGCGACGCCGACGACGTTGCCCAGCAGCCAGTCATCGGGGAGCTCCTGCGGCCAGAAGGGATCGACCTCGAACGCCGGCGCCGAGGACGGTTGGAAAGCGCTCGTCGCCGAGTTTGCGGCCACTGTCTCCGTGACCGGCTGGTGCAGGGCGACGAGCACCAGGGCGCAGGTTGCGAGCAGCGACCGTGGGCGGAACGACTTCATGTACATCGTCCGCAGGTTCCCCGGCCTGCGGCCCCGGTGCTCACGACAACCGGCCCTGCGCACATCGACCCCCGGTCCTTACGCAGATACGCAGATCCTGTTGCCCCTGGGCGCAGGGTCGTCTCTGCCCTAGTCGTTGTCCGTTGCGGCGGCACGCTCGGCGACGATCTGCTCGTAATCGTCGTCCGTCAGGTACACCACGTTCACGTGCGCGTGGTACATGTCGTCGTAGCTTCGCTGGCCCCAGCCGACCCACTGCGTCGGATCCGGATTCGCGCGGTTGCCGGTCGTGTTGTCGTGCCAGGCGGTGATCTTGATGACCGTGCCGGCAGGCAGGACCGGGGCGGAGTGGTCGGCGTAGACGTAGTTGACGTGCCAGTTGAAGTCGAACTGGTCGACGTAGCTCAGCATCTCGGTCCGGCCGTTCGGGTAGATGGCCTCCATGGCCAGTGACTTGCCGCGGATGTGCATGTGCGGCTGGAAGTTCTCCAGCCGCGCCGGGAACCGCAACGGGACGAACGCCTCGTGCTCGGTGACCTGGCCGGGCGGGATGTCGAGGGTCTGCATCGCCTGCCGCACGCCCATCGCCTGCGCGTAGACCCGGTACTTCGGGACGTAGCCCTTCGGATACAGCCAGATGCCGAGCTCGGTCGAGTCGGTGATCTCCTCTCCGACCGAGTGGTAGTGCAGGTCGAAGCGGATCCTCGAGCCGGCCTTCAGCAGCTTGCCGGTGTTCTCGCGAAAGACGTCGCCGATCTTGCCGACCGCGAATTCGGTGAAGTAGGAGCCGGTGCCGGGCACGTCGACGGCCGCCTCGAAGTCCTCCGGGCTCTCCTCCTGCATCAGGTAGGTGACGGCGTGGTGCACGATGGGACGTCCCGGCAGCGACGGCCGCACTTCCAGCGCCTTCACCCAGCGATCCTCGGTGAGCCCGGTCTCGACGACCGGCTGGTACCACTGGTCCTGGCCTTCGGCCGACTGGGTCCACGGCGTCGAGCGCACCACCAGGTCCGGCTCGCCGAGCTCCGCATACCGGTCCGCGAGGCGCCAGATGTCGTCCGCCGGCCACTCGACGGGCGGCGGCATGTCGGCCGGGTTGCCGAGCGGCGCGCCGGCATCGACCCAACCCACTACCGCATCGATCTCGGCGTCGCTCAGCGAGATGTCGTTGGCGAAGTCGCGGATGCCGACCGTCTTGTCGATGTGCCACGGGGGCATGCTGCGCGCCGCCACCTTCTCACGGATGGCGCGGGCCCAGGGCCGCACTTCCTGGTAGGTCACCAGCGACATCGGGGCCATGCTGCCCGCGCGATGGCACGCCTGACAACTCCGCTGGAGGATCGGTGCGATGTCCCGGGCGAAGGTAACCTCGTCCGTGTCGGTCGTCTGCGCCAGCGCCGGCAGGGCGCCGCCGGCCAGCATCACGATAATCGCCGCGAGCACGAGCCTGTACGTCTTCATGACGGTCTCTCCGCTTGTCACGTGTCGCCATGGCCGCGTCGGCGGCCGATCGTGGCCGCCCGCGCGGCCCGAATCGTTCACTCTACACGAACGTCGACGTATGCGTTGGTCCAGCAGCACTGGAAGCCGCCGGCCATGATCGCTGCCTGCCCGCCGGAGTCGTCCCAGGCCAGCGCCCGCAGCACGTAGCGGCCCGGCTCGCCGAAGGTGACGGTGGTCGTGGTCACGCCGTCCGGCATGATCTCCGGCGTCGGCTCGGCCACCTCCACGGCGCCGGGACCCCGGTACTTGCTCCAGACGAGGCCCATGCGCGTCGGGCGTCCCTGCAGGCTCTGCTTGCGGACCCGGTCGTCCTGCACGCGGATCGTGAGCGTCATCGGGACGCCGGGTGTGGCGGTCAGCGACTGGCGCACGCCGCCGGGACCCTGCCCGCTGCGCGGCTCGCCCTCCCCGGCGTCGAACGACAGTTCCGGGGGGCGGTTGCCGCTGGTGATCTCCTCCAGCGCATCGATCCGCCACTCGGGGCGCAGGTGGCCGGGGACGGCGAACGTCTCGCCGCCCGCGGTCAGCGACCAGATCAGCGTCCGGTTGCCGAAATCGGCGGGCACCACCACCGTGAACACGCCGGTCTGCCGCCGCGGCAGCAGGTGCGTCGGCTGCCCGCGATCCTCGGCACCCGGCGTGAAGTGGTTGTCCGGGCCGATGGGGATGTCGAGCGTCTGCTCGTAGTTGCGGTTGAAGTAGCCGAACGAGAGCGAGAACGTGCCGTCTTCGTTGGGATACCAGCCCTCGAACGATGGACTCACGCTCTGCCCGACATCGTGCGGAATCGGGGCGTCGCGCGACTGCGCGGCGGCAGGCACGGACACGCCGAGCGCGAACGCGGCTGCGATGACGAGGGGGACCGGTGCGCGCACTGCAGTCATGCGTCCGTGAGTATAGCCGGCGCCGCCCCGGCAATCCACATCCGATGCGTGGCCTGATCCGGCGCGGGTCGGCGGGAGCATGACGGCCGGCGACCGTGACGCGGCCGCCTCACTCCCATGCTGGTGCTTGACACCCGCAGCAGGCGATTCGGATAATGCGGGGATAGCTTGGGGTCGATCTCGTCGCCCATCCCGAGAGTGAGGCGTCCAGTGTCCGCGATATTCCGACGTTTGTCCGTATCGGCGGCGGTCGTCGCGCTGGCCGTCCTGTCCGTCGCGGTGGTCGCGGCGCATGCCGCGGGTCAGGCGCCCGGGGATGCCGCCGAAGCGTCTGCGGCGCCGGCCGCCGAGCGCGCCGAATACCGGGCCGTCCTCGACCGCTACTGCACCACCTGCCACAACGATCGCCTGCGGACGGCCGGGCTGACCCTCGAGTCGCTCGACATGGTGCACATCGGCGCGGGCGCGGAGGTGTGGGAGAAGGTCATCCGCAAGCTGCGCGCGCGCGAGATGCCTCCGCCGCGCCGCCCGCGCCCCGACGACGCGACATACGTGGCGCTGGTCGACTGGATCGAGACCGAAGTCGACCGCGCGGCGGTCGCCGACCCGAACCCCGGGACGGAGACCGTGCACCGGCTGAACCGGACGGAGTACACCAACGCCGTCCGCGATCTGCTGGCCCTGGAGATCGACGGCCGCGAGCTGCTGCCGGCCGACGACCTCAGCTACGGCTTCGACAACATCGCCGACGTGCTGTCGCTGTCGCCGGCGCTGCTCGAGCGCTACATGCTCGCGGCGGGGAAGATCGCCGAGATGGCCGTCGGCGACCCCGCGATCCGCTCCAGCACCGCCGTCTACACCACGTCGCCGGTCCTCATGCAGCGCGCGCGGATGAGCGAGCTGCACCCGTTCGGCAGCCGCGGCGGGTTCGCCACCCGGCACTACTTTCCGGTCGACGGGGAGTACGAGTTCCGGGTCACGCTGGAGCGGACCCACGGCGACGCCATCAAGGGGCTGCAGCGCCGCAACACGCTGGAGGTGCGGCTCGACCGGGCGCGCGTCGCCCGCTTCGAGATCGGCGCCGACGGGCAGCGCGAGGCCTGGAACGCGGTCTTCAATCTGACCCCCTACGAGCGCAACGCCGATTCCGACCTGCGCTTCCGCATGCCGGTCCAGGCGGGCATGCGCGAGGTGGCGCTGTCGTTCCTGCGTCGGAGCGCGCTGCCGGAGGGCGTTCTCGAGCCGGTGAGCGCGGCCGAGACCTACCACTACGCGGGCGATCGGGATGCGCCGATGGCGGTCTGGATCGTCGAGATCGAGGGACCGTTCCACGGCGCGACCACGTCGGCGGACGCCGTCACCCCGAGCCGTGAGCGCATCTTCACCTGTCTGCCGGACGGTTCCGCGTCCGAGCCGGCGTGCGCGGAGGAGATCCTGGGCGCACTGGCCCGACGTGCGTTCCGGCGGCCGGTCACCGATGACGATGTCGCCGCCCTGATGGCCTTCTACGACGTCGGACATGCGAAGGGCGGCTTCGAGTCGGGCATCGAGTTCGCACTGCGCGCCATCCTGGTCGATCCGGAGTTCCTGTTCCGCATCGAGCAGGATCCGGCCGCTGCCGCGCCCGGCGCGCCGTACCGCATCTCGGACCTGGAGCTGGCCTCCCGCCTGTCGTTCTTCCTCTGGAGCAGCATTCCCGACGATGCGTTGCTGGACTTGGCGGCGCGCGGCGCACTCCGGGACGACGGCGTGCTCGAGGCGCAGGTGAAGCGGATGCTGGCCGATCCGAAGGCGGACGCCCTGGTCGACAACTTCGCCGGCCAGTGGCTGTTCCTGCGCAACATGCGGTCGGTCAAGCCCGATCCGGTGGCGTTCCCCGAGTTCGACGGCAACCTGCGCGAGGCCTTCACCCGCGAGACCGAGCTCTGGTTCGAAAGTCAGATCAAGGAGGACCGCAGCGTCATCGAGGTGCTGACCTCCGACTACACCTTCGCCAACGCGCGGCTGGCGAGGCACTACGGCATCCCGGACGTCGAAGGCAACCATTTCCGCCGGGTCCTGCTGCCGGACGAGCGGCGCCGCGGCATCCTGGGCCACGGCAGCGTGCTGACCGCGACCTCCTACGCCAACCGGACCTCGCCGGTGAAGCGGGGCGTCTGGGTGCTCGAGAACCTGCTCGGGGCGCCGCCGCCGCCGCCGCCGGCCGACGTGCCGGGGCTGGAGGATTCCGATTCGGTGGCCGATCCGTCCGACCCGGAGAGCCGCCCGCGCTCGGTCCGCGAGCGCATGGAGCGGCACCGGACCGACCCGGTCTGCGCAAGCTGTCACGTCCGCATGGATCCGCTCGGCTTCGCACTGGAGGGCTTCGACGCCATCGGCGGCCACCGCGAGCTGCCCGTGGAGCAGACCTCCGGGACGCTGCCCAGCGGTCGCGAGCTGAACGGGCCGGCCAGCGTGCGCGAGATGCTGCTGGCCAACCGCGAGGAGTTCGTCGGCACCGTCACCGAGAAGCTGTTGACGTACGGGCTCGGCCGCGGCGTGGAATACTACGACCACCCGTGGATCCGGCGCATCGTGCGGCAGGCCGAGGCGGACGACTATCGCTGGTCGTCGCTGATCCTCGGCATCGTCGAGAGCACGCCGTTTCAGATGAGGAAGGCGCGAGAGCAATGATCATCACCAAGACGCATCTGCCACGACGGACGTTCCTGCGCGGGGTCGGCGCGACGCTCGCGCTGCCGCTGCTCGACGGCATGGTCCCCGCGTTCACGCCGCTGCGGCTGTCGGCCGCCGCGCCGGTCAACCGGCTCGGGGTGGTCTACGTGCCGAACGGCATCGTCATGGAGCAGTGGACGCCCGATGCGACCGGCACGAAATTCGACATCAAGCCGGTCATGCAGTCGCTCGCGCCGTACCGCGACCGCCTGACCGTGCTGAGCGGCCTCGCCAACAAGCACGGCGATGCGCTGCCGGGCGAAGGGGCCGGCGACCATGCGCGCGCGGCCGGGGCGTTCCTGACCGGCGTCCATCCCAAGAAGACGGCCGGGGCGGACATCCGCGCCGGCATCTCGATGGACCAGATCGCGGCGCGGGTGCTCGAGAAGGAGACCCAGCTCGCCTCGCTGGAGCTGTCGCTCGACTCGAAGGAGCCGCTCGGCGCCTGCGACCCCGGCTACAGTTGCGTCTACGCCAACACCCTGAACTGGCTGGGCGACACCACCCCGCTGCCGATGGAGAACAACCCGCGGGTGGTCTTCGAACGGCTGTTCGGGGGCAGCGGCACCACCGACGCGGCGGCGCGGATGGCGCGGATGGAGGAGGACGGCACCATCCTCGACGCCGTGGCGGACAAGCTCGCACGGCTGCGCAGCTCCCTCGGCGCCCGCGACCGCGGCAAGCTCGACGAGTACACCGAAGCCATCCGCGACGTCGAGCGCCGCATCCGGATGGCCGAGCAGCAGGGGCTGACGGACCTGTCGGTGGCCATGGAGCAGCCGGCCGGCATCCCCGGCGCCTTCGGGGAGCACGCGAAGCTGATGTACGACCTGCAGGTGCTGGCCTACCAGGCCGACCTGACGCGGATCGTCACCTTCATGGTGGCCCACGAGACCAGCAACCGGGCGTACCCGGAGATCGACGTCTCCGACGCCCACCATCCGCTCTCGCACCACGGCGGCGATCAGGACAAGGTGCAGAAGCTGATCCGGGTCAACACCTACCACGCCGAGCTGTTCTCCTATTACCTGGGGCGTCTGGACGCGACCGAGGACGGCGACGGCTCGCTGCTCGACCACGCCATGGTGATGTACGGCGCCGGGATGAGCAACGGCAACACCCACAACCACCACAAGCTGCCGATGGTGGTGGCGGGCGGCGGGTCGGGGACGCTCAAGGGCGGGCGGCACTTCCGCTACGACGACGATCCGCCGGTGACGAACCTGTTCATGAGCCTGCTCGGCAAGCTGGGCGTCCATCCCGAGTCGATCGGCGACAGCACCGGGGCGCTGCGGGAGCTGTCGGGCGTGTAGGGGAGCGGATCACGTGCGCAAGTACAACCGGTTCGGGATCCTGACGACGCTGCTGGTTCTCGCGACCTCCGGGGCGCCGGGGCTCGCTGCAGGCGTTGACGATGACCTCCGCGTCGTCGAAGCGGCCGAGCGCCAGGACTGGGCGGCGGTCCGCGCGCTGGTCGAGGCCGGCGCCGACGTTGCCGCGACACAGCCCGACGGAGCCACCGCGCTGCACTGGGCCGCGCACTGGAACGCCGGCGAGACGGCCGGTTGGCTGGTCGAGGCCGGCGCCGACGTCGACGCGGTGAACGACCTGGGCGCGCCGCCGCTGTGGATCGCGCTCGACAGTGCGAACGTCGACGTGGCGTTGCGGCTGATCGCGGCCGGCGCCGATCCGGATACGCGTCTGCCCACCGGTGAGACCGTGCTCATGACGGCGGCCCGGCACGGGCTGGCGACCGTCGTCGCGCGGCTGCTGGAACGCGGCGCGGACGCGCGGCTCGCCGAGCACGAGCGGGGGCAGACCGCGCTGATGTGGGCCGCCGCCGGCGGCCACGCCGACGTGGCCCGGCGGCTGCTGGAGGCCGGGGGCGGCGTGCGCGCTCGCACCGCCGGCCGGTTCACGGCGCTGTTGTTCGCAGCGCGCGCCGGCGACCTGGAGACCGTGCGACTCCTGCTCGAGGCGGGCGCGGACCCGGAGGCGCGGGCCATCGACGGCAGCACGCCGCTGCTGGTCGCCGCCCGCAGCACCGATGCGCTGGCCGGCATCGACTGGCGCATCATCCCGTACGCCAGCGGCCACGAGGAGACGGCGCTGTACCTCATCGAGCGCGGGGCGGGCGTGACTGCCGCGGACCGGCTCGGCCGCACCGCCCTGCACGCCGCGGTCGAGACCGCCCGGCCGCGGCTCGCGGCGGCCCTGCTCGCGGCCGGCGCGGACATCGACGCCCGGTTCACCGACCGCGTGCCGGCCCTGCGCGGCGACTACATTTCGCGCGCGCCCTTCAAGGGCGCCACGCCGTTCTGGCTCGCCGCCCGCGACGCGAACCTGGAGATGATGCGCCTGCTGCTGGACGCGGGGGCCGATCCGTTGCTTCCGAACGCGTTCGGCACGACGCCGCTCATGGTCGCCGCCGGCCTCGGCGAGAACGACGCGCGCCGCCCGGCCGACCACCGGGTCGTCGAGACGGTGTCGCTCCTCATCGAGCTGGGCGCCGACGTCACGGCCACGACGCCGGCCGGCAGCACGGCCCTCCACGGGGCGGCCGCGATGTGGGAGGACGGGGTCATCCAGGTCCTCGTCGACCACGGCGCCGACGTCAACGCGGAGGACAACCGCGGCCGAACGCCGCTGTACCTGGTCGAGTACGGCAACGCCAACGCGCCGTCCGAGAGCACTGCCGATCTGCTGCGGGCGCTCGGCGCGCGGGAGCCGGTGGTCGGGCAGTAGCCGAAGGCGCCCGCGGGCGGCGCTGCTCCGGCAGTCCGGACAGCGCCGCCCGTGATGCGCTGGCTGCAGAGTGCTGGATGCCCACGCCATCGCCCGCACGTTGACCGGCGCCGGCCTCACTCCCAGGCAGGCCGACGCCATCACGGACGCCGTACGGCAGGCTGCCGAATACACCGAGTCACTCGCGGCCAGGGCCGATCTGCACGCCCTTGAGGCGCGCCTGACGTGGCGCTTCGCCTGGGCGATCCTGCTGCAGACCTTCGCGATCCTCGGCGCCGTCTTCGCCATGCTGCGGCTGTTGGCCTGAGTCCTTCGAACGAGCAGGGAACGCGCGCCTGATGGCCGCCGCCTCCGCTGCCTACCCGCGCATCCCGTACGGCTGGGTCGACTTCAAGGCCATCCGCCTGGAACGCCGCCTCTACGTGGACAAGACCCGCTTTCTCCACGCGCTGGAGGAAGAACGCTACGTCTTTCCGATCCGCCGCAGCGGCGCCACCGGGCCGTGACTGCGGCGGACTGCGACAGGACGCAGCGACTACCGGTAGTCGGCCTGGTTCGCCGCCGCAAGGCGTGCTGCCGATAGCGCCCTGCGACCTGCCCCCTCGGCGCAGGGCGGGCATTGCACTACCGACCCGACCGGTAGGTGCCAGCGCGCTGCGCAAGCGCTTCCCGCTACCCGGTTTGGCCGCAGACCTCCCTTGCCGACGGAGCTCCGGGCGGCGATGCTGTAGCTCCCGGTAGCCGGCCAGCTTCGCGTGGCTCGGACGGACCGCGCAGAAGGAGGTCAGGTGGCGTCACGCAGGGCATCGAATGCCTCGAATCGGTCCGGCCTCGGCGCCGGAGCCAGTCGTGGCCGGGCGCGCATCGGCGTGGTCAGAAGCCTCGCCGAGGCTGGCATCGTCGCCGCGAACAACACCGACGCCAACGCGACGGCGACATCCTGGTCACGCCAAGGCTCGGCGTCCTCCGTCCGGGGAAAGATGCGGCGCTGCACAACGTCCGGTTTCGCTCGGAGACTACCGGGTATGGGCAGGCCGGCCGCGCCGCCGCTGCCGCATGCGTCGAGGTCCTGGCCGGGACCGGCGAGGGCGGCGGTCATGTCCGTCAGCGGGCGTCCCCGTGATCACGTTATCGGATCGACCCGGCCGCAACTGCAGGCCGATCCGGATCCGGACCAGTCTGCTGGCGACAACTGATTGACCCATGCAGGTCGTGGCGAATCCCCACGCGTACCGAGAGCGGCGAGGCGCCCGCCTGGCAAGGCGTGAGGATGGCGCGAATCTTGTAACTGACGAACAGCGCAACCTCCCACACACCCAATCCATGAAAGGAAACACCATGCACCACCGACCGGTCCTCGGCCTCGTCCTCAGCGCCGCCGTCGCGATCGCGGCCTGCGGCGACGACGACCAGCAGAGCCCCGTCGCTCCGTCAACGCTCCCGACCGCGCCGACCACTGCGATGGCCCCTGCCACCACCCCGGCCGGCATGCCCACCGGCCAGCCCGGCGCCGCGAACATGGCCCCCGGCATGAACCCGGGCGGACTCCCCGGCCAGCCCGGCCAGCCCGGCCAGCCCGGCATCTTCAACGCCGACGCGCCGACCACGATGTCGAGCGACACGCCGACCAACGTACAAGCGGTGAGCACGGCCGCGGGTGCCGACATTTCCTGGAACAACGTTCCCGGCAACGCAACGTACACGGTCCGATTCCAGACCATGGGCACAGGCTGGCACAACCTGATCTGCACCCAGTTCGCACCGTGCGAAAGCACCAACGGTCGCACGACGTTTAGCTTCAACGTCCAGAACTCGAGCGCGATGGAGTACGCGTTCCAGGTACGGGCATCAACGAACGGCGCGACCGGACCGTGGGTTCCCGACCCGCCGGTGACAGCGATGGCGCCGGTTCCACCGCCCCCGGCACCGACAGGCGTAACAGCCAACGCGACCGCGAGCGGCCTCGCAGTCCGCTGGGCCAAATCCGAAGGCGCTGACAACTACCGGATCCGCTACGCCACCAACGGTGGGTCGTGGACTGTCGCCGACTGCGCCAACGTCACGTGCTCCGAACTGTCCGGGAACCGGATGATCTACCGCCCGGAGCTCGACGAGCGTCACGAGTACAGCGTCCAGGTCAAAGCGTTCACGGGAAGCTCCGCATCCGAATGGGGGCCGACGACAGCCGTCACCGTCATTGCACCACGCATCGGTTCGCCGTCGAACCTGAGCGCAGTTGCGCACAGAGACGGATTCACCGCACGTTTCGTCGACGGGCAGTACGCCGACAACCACAAACTGCGGTACCGCACCGGGAACGAGTCGTGGACAGAAGTCGACTGCCACGAAGGCGGAGCCTGCCGCGTCAACAACGGCCGGACGATCGTGCGAGTGAACGGTCTGGGTGAAACCGCGCACAGCACCTACCAGGTGCAAGCGATGGCCTACGGGTTCGACGGGACCGAAACCGACTGGATCGACACGACCGTCGACGCGCCGGTACGGACCGCGCCGCCCACCGGCGTAACGGCTCGCGGCCGGAAACACATGGCCGTCGTGCGATTCAACCGAATCGACGGAGACAACGGTGGCGTGGATTACTTCGTTCGGGTCCGCATCAACGGACAATCCACCAGCATCAGTTGCAACAACGGAAACAGTGCCCATTGCACGCCTACCGGCAACCCGAACATCATCCGCGCAACGGTCCGGAGCCTCCCGCCCGGAACCGGAGAATTCGACGTCGCGGCCCAACGCGGCCAGAACGGAAGCGCGTGGGGACCGAGCCCGCCGGTCACCGCCGTAATCGCCGACTGAGCAGAATCAGTCCGTCACCTGCAACGCCCCCGGTGAGCGAAGTTGCTCACCGGGGGCGTTTTCTTGTACGAAGATCCAATGCCAACGAGAAAGCGCTGCCGTCCCGGCTTCACGCGCGACCCGTGGCCGTGTTGCGGGAAGGAACCGACGACCGAATGGGGTCGCGAGAAGAACACGATCTGTCCCGAATGCCGCCGGCACATCGTCGTCGGCAAGGACGCCGAAGAACGCGCCCGCACGGCAGGCGCGAAGGAGTACCGGAGGGTCACAGAAGACACGTGGCCCGGGTAGATCTCACTGAACGACTTCAACGAGCTCACGACCAGCCAGAAGAGGCAGTCGTGAGCGCCACCAACGATGCCCAAGAAGACCCGGACCACCGAGTCGGGACCGCCACGAGACCGTCTCGTGGACGAACTGGCTGTCCGTGCAGCATACGAGACATCGCCCGGAATCATGGAGCGTCTGATCGTCACCGGTCTCACCCGGCGGTACCACGGAATCGATGCAAGAGGCCGAGAAATCCTAGCGGCCACCGAACCGGCACTGACGAACACCGTGTGGGACGCGCTGCTCGCAGCAACCATCGAACACGCATGCCGCATCCACGGCGACGAGGTGCCGGGATGGACCCAGAAACCTGAACGGTTCCTGACGGACCCGTGGACGTTCAGCAGAATCACGATTCACCAAGGGGACACACTCACATCCTGTCCGGCCGCCTTCATCCGCCACAACATTCTGATCGCGCCCGACAACCTCGACCCACGCGGAGGAGAAGTCAATGACTGGCTCCCTGACAAAGAAACGGCTGGAAGAGCTGTTTGATCGACTGAACGAGAAGCTCCATGCCAACGACGAGCACGGGGAGATTTACGCAGTCGGCGGCGCCGTGATGGCACTCGCCTACAACCCCCAACGCGCAACCGAAGATGTCGACTGCCTGATCCGCAAAGGGCGGAACGCCGTCTACACCGCAGTCACGGAGATCGCCCGCGAGGAAGGCCTGAACAGCCAGTGGCTGAACGAAGCGGTAACGATGGGACTTCTGCCCACAGACGCAGATCCCAAGGCAGCAACGGTGTACAACAACACCAACCTTACCGTTGTGGGCGCAAGCATCGACCGGATGATTGCCATGAAGCTCCACGGGGCCCGGATGGTTGACCTGGAAGATCTCGAGGTCCTGCTCGCGACCAGAAAGGTCACGACACCCACAGAAGCCATCAAGATATTCGAAAAGACCTACGGCCTGAACGCTGAATTACCGTGGGCATCCGAAGAATACTTGTTCAACAAGTACATCCGCCGACCAAAAAGCCGGACATCCCCCGCTGCCCAGCACGACCCACCGACAACCTCCAAGAGCGCAGCCAGTTCAAAGCGGGAGGCAGAGTCCCAGAGTGCAGCCAGTGCAAAACGGCACGCAGAATCGCCGAACGACCCAATTCCCGACCACCCAGCGAACGTACGCCAGTTGCGGAACAGGTTCGGGGACACAGCCGCGACGGCGGCAGCTACAGCCATTAACCCGGATCATGCATGACGCCTCGCCCCGCGCCGTCGGGGCCGACGTCAGAGGAGGACGCCCTTCGGCGGTTCGATGGCTGGTGGCCCGTTCGGCGGTTGGGGACGAGACGTCAACCGCGGGATGGGATGTTTCGTGCGGTCGGGGACGATATAACGTGCCGATCCGGGTGTTGGACAGACACCTTCCCCGCACCGGCGGTGTGGCGCGGTGGCGACGGGGCGCAGTTATCCTGGGCTGGCGCCGAATGAGAGGGTGACCTTGCGCCACGTGTCGAGGTGCGGCGTTGTGCGGGGCAGGTGCAGGACGGTGCGTCTGGTGGAGCGGACGAGATGGACGCCGAGCTTGAGCAGTCGGTCGCGCATCCAGGTCACCTGGGTTCGGGCGCAGGCCGTGCGGGCGGCGCGCAGGCGCAGTTCCTGCAGGAGCACATAGGCAGCGGCGGTCAGCAGGACGCGCATCTGGTGGGCCAGGAATTGGTGGCAGCTCGTGCGGTCGATCTGCATCCCGTCGAGCAGTTCCTTGATCCGGTTCTCGACATCGCCGCGGGCGCAGTAGACCTTCTCGTAGAGGTATTGGGGCGTCGCCCGCAGGTTGGTGACGACGAAGCGGGGGTTGTCGCGGGGTTCACGGTCGCCGAGGCGTACGACTTCGGCCTTGATTACGACCCTGCGCGGGTGGGTCCACTTGCCGGCTTGGTAGCGGGTATCGTCGTAGACCTGTTCGGTGTGTCCGCTCTCTGCGCTTCGCGCTCGCACAACCTGCATGGCGGGTTCGGCGTGGCGCCGCAGCACGGCGTTGTTGGCCATCGCCACCGTGTAGACGAGGCGCGGCTGTGCGTCGAGGAAATCGAGCACTTCGGGGGTTGCAAAGCCGCCGTCGAGCCGCACGAGGAAATGCGCTCGTGGAAACGCGCACCGCAGCAGGGGCAGCAGCCGGACCCGCAGGGCGACGGCCCCCTGTGACGCGCTCGCCCGTCCGTGCCGCAGCAGTGCGGCGCACAGATACTGCTCGGCTTCGCAGTTGAAGCGCAGGAAGGCGAGCACCGGCGCGCGCTTGTCGACCAGGCATCGGGCAAGCGCCTTGACCAGACCGTACACGCGCTCTGCGGCTGTGAGCAGGACGGCGCCGCCGTCGGCGCTGGCGTGCTGCTGGTCGAAGGTGGCGACCAGCGGCTTGTCGAACAGGTCCTTGAACAGGACGGTCTGTGGTATCGTGTCGGTGGTCGCGGGGGTGTCTGCAGTGGTCATAACGTCTTTGTTCACAACGTCTTGGTACCCACAACAGAGGCCCTCGTGACCACTGCGGCACACGCCCTTCATGAATGATCCGGGCTAGTGTCCCGTGCGCAAAGTTCGCCGACACGTCGTTGCCGCATGCGGGCCTTGGAAAACGGGGCGCGATCAATGGGCGGACGTGCAAGAATTTCGCGCACAGTGCACTAGTCGTCTATCTCCTTCACGATCCCGTGCTCAGAAACCAGTACAAGCTGGCCGCCGACTACGTCGCGACCTACGGTCCCGACCGGCGATTCACGAACTTCTACGAGTTTTTCCAGGTCTTCCAGTTTCCGCGCCTGCGCCGTCTGGCTGCTGACCCAGAGGGAGTGCGGACGTCCTCGGGCGTGCCCCGTCCCGAGCCGTTGGAGCGGCTGGACGAGCTGCGCCAACGTTTCCGGTGTCTGCTCGCCGCCGGCGACTCAGGCGCGACCGTGCTCCGCCTCCCGCAGGCCGAGCTCGACGCTTGGCGCGACCTTTACCCCTACGCCCACAAAAACTCCGTGAGCGCCTGCTTCTTCGTCATGGTGGGGGTGCCGCGCGACGGCGAGGTCACGGCAGTCGTCAACGTCTGCGGTATGGGCCACGGCAAGCACCTCTCGCGTTTCTGCTGGGTCATGGACCAGATCGAAGAGCGCCACGGCGGTGAGGGGTTCACTGCTCGCCTCCGGACGCAGAACCAGCGCCCGCCGACCGATGCAATGCTGGCTGACGTCGGTGGGTATTTCGGCGGCTTCGGCGTCGAATCCCATCCCTCGCTGGCCGAATACTCGATCCGCTACCCTGGCGAGGCACTGGAGCGGCACGAGGATGAAGTGATCTCGCTGGCCGACGTCGAGGTCGCCTTTAACCCGGAGACGAGCTTGCTGGAGCTCTGGTCGAAGGCGCACCAGCGGCGGATCTGCCCGGTGCACCTCAGCTTGCTGGCGCCCAACCATGCGCCTCCCCTCTTCCGAGGACTGCTTGAGTTCTCGCCGCCGCTGAGCGCCGGCGTGGCGCTCCCGGTCCGCTGGCGCCAGATGGAACGGGACGGCATTACCTACTCGCACAAGCCGCGTATCCAGGTGGGCCGGGTGGTGCTGTCCCGAGAAGAGTGGAGCATTCCGCGCGACCGTTTTCCGAGAGACGCAGATCCGCTGGAGTTCTGGATTGCGCTTCGCCGCCTGGCACGGTGCCTCGATCTCCCTCACCAGGTCTTCCGACGCAGCGACCTCTTTCGGACGGAGATGGCCAAGCAGTCGCAGAATCTGGCCGAGAAGGCGCGGCGACTCGTCGATCCGGGCGCAGCGCTGGATCCGGCACCCAAGCCGGGTGCGGACCCGGCCGATCGACCAGCGCGGGACTGGCGGGAGCGGCTGGCGGCGCCGGAGACCGGGTTCGTCTACAAGGACGACGCGCGGAACCCCATGTTCCTCGACCTGGACAGCCTGCCGCTCGTCCAGGCCTTCAGCAAGAGCCTGCCGATGATGAACAACCGCGTCTACTTCGCCGAGGCGCTGCCGGCACCGGCCGATGCCGTCGTCACCGCGGACGGGAACGCCTACGTCTCAGAGTTCGTCCTGGAGTTGCCCTTCGGCTCCGCGGGAGGGACCGCGTCGTGACGCTTCCAGATCCGCTGGTCGAACTGAAGGGTGTCGTCAAGGCGTTCGGGGGGTTCGAGGCAATTCGCGCCGTGACCCTCTCGCTTCACCGTGGCGAGGTCGTGGCATTGCTGGGGCATAACGGCGCCGGTAAAACGGTGCTGGTCCGGATGCTCGCGACCCTCGCGTGGCCCACCAGTGGCTCGGTGTTGATCGGGGGGCACGATACGCGACGTTACCCCGTCGAGATTCGTCGGCTCATCGGCACTTGCCTCGACGACCCGCTGCTGTGGTCCGACCTTACCGGGTATCAGACGCTACGGCTCGTCGCCGATGCCTACGAGGTCGACTGGGACTTGGCCCAGCGGCGCACCGGCGAAGTTCTCGACTGTCTCGACTTCCGGCTGCCGGACGACACCCTGGTCGGCCAGTACTCGCTTGGGATGAAACGCAAGCTGGGGCTGGCCGTGAGCCTCGTTGCCGCCGCGCCGGTGGTGATCTGGGACGAACCCGAGATCGGACTCGACGCGGTGAGCCGCGTTAGGTTCAGGGAGCTTGTCGCCCGGCTGCGCGACCGCGGTCACTTGGTGCTCCTGACGACACATGCTATCGAGTTGGCCGACTCGCTGGCCGACCGGATCGCCGTACTGCGCCGGGGGGAACTCGTCGCGGTCGATATGCCTGCACGGCTCCGGGCTCGACGCGGCGTCGACGACTCACTGGAAGCGGCGTTCCTGGCCATCCTGTCGGACGAGGCGGGGGACGGCACTGCGGCCACGGCATCGAGCAGGAGATGATGAGTTCTTCGACGGACAGACCCGTCACTCGCCCGCTCGTCCGGAGGAGGATGCCGCCTTGGTGGCTTGAGGGGATTTGGCTCGTGCGGCTGCGCGCTGGTCTGTCCCGGACGGGCGCCGCCCGGGCGACTCTCGACGCCGTCGCCTCGGCGCTGCTCACGGCGACCATCGGGTATGTGTTCTATCGCCTCGGCGCTGGGCAGACCGGCACCAGTGCGAGCGCGCTGATCCCCATCCTGCTCGTCTACCAGTTCTGCGTTTTTGTGTCCGTGCTCCCCCAGCGCCGCAGTGCCGCGTTCTTCGTCGATCCGCCCGGCCCCGTGCTGCCCTACCGAGCTTGGCACTTGATAGCCTACTGGTATGCCCGCATGGTCGCGCCGCTCGGCGCCGCGCTCGGCGTCGCCTATCTCGGCATCGCCGTGGGGAGCGCGAGCCTGTCCCTGTCCGCAGCCGTGGGAGCGCTGGTGGCCGACGTTGCGACGCTGGCGACCGTGACGCTCGCGTTCGGGGCGCTACGTTGGCACTTCCGCACCTTTGCGCCGTTCCGGCTCCGCCTAGTGCTGACCGCGGTGAGCCGGGGGCTGCTCAAGCCTGTCCTCACGCTGGCGCTGGCGGCGGGCTTGATCGTGGCGATCCAAGTGGCCATCACCGGCGTTTTTGCCACCGCAAGCGTCACCCGGGGGCTCCAGGACGCCGCAGGCGCCGTGCGGGATGGTGATGTAACTGACATTCCTTGGGTACGGGCGGCGGCGGACCTGGGGCGCGAGAGCCGGTTGCTCGTGCTGCGGCCGCTGATCACGGGGGAGCGGCATGGAGTGACCACCCGGGAGATCGTCACGCGTGCGGGCGGCCTGGTCGCGCTACTCCCGTTGTTCGTCCTGCCGGCGCGGCGGCGGGAAGAGCCATGGGACGTCAACACCGCCGGGCACCGGTATACCGACCGCCTCGCCGACGCGGCCGTGGCCCCGCTTTCCGGCGCGTGGCGGGTTGCGGGACGGTTGGTGCTGCCCTATCTCGGCAATGTTTTTCCTTTCGCGCTCGCGAACGTGGCCATCACCTTCGTAACCGCGGCTGCGTTGGTCGTAGCCGGCCCCGGGATCGACGAGATCGCCGCCACACAGCTGCGATTGTCCTACTTTGGCTACATCCTGGCCGGGCTCACGGGCGTCAGCCTGATGCCGCTGGTGCGACGGCTTGGCGTGACCACCGAGGCCTACGCGCAGCTGTGCACGCTCCCCGTTCCCTTGGCGTCACTCGTTATCCGCCTCGTCGGGCTCAGCTTGTCGGTTTTGGCCGCGCTTCAGATCGTCGTCGTGGGCACGTGGGCGCGATTGATGCTCCCGGGCATGCACGTCGCGTTCATGTTCGCGGTCGGGATGGTCGTGCTAGTGACCGGCGCGCTAGCCGGGGCGGCGTGGGTGCAGACCGTCTTGTGGACCCGACCGCGTCCCGTCCGTCGGCTCGCCGCGGGTGCGTGGACCTTCGGCTCCGCCGGCGCCATGATGGGCCACTACGCGGTGGCGCGTTTCGATCCATCGATATTGCCGCAGCTGCTGTTCGTGGAGGCCCTCGTTTCGCTGGCACTGCTGGCGGTGATGATGGCCGGCGTGCATGCCATGGTGGCCCGCTGCGAACCGGTTGGCGGCGCGGCGGTATCCGGGGGTGGATGATGGACTGGCTCTCGGCCCATGTGTCGTATCACGACTGGCCTGACCGGCTGCTCACCGACTGCATCCAGCCGCTGGTGGACGAACTTGGGCGCGCTGGGAGCCTACAGCGGTTCTTCTTCGTTCGCTACGCGGACGGAGGGCCCCACGTCCGCCTGCGGTTTGGCGGCGCCGAAGCAGAGCTCGAGCGTCGGGTCGCGCCGGTCGTCAGCCGGCACCTCGGCGCCTACCTGACCGCGTGTCCCGCCGGATCGATCTTGGCCAAGCCGGGCAGTCCATTCACGGCGCGTCAGGCACCAGAGAAGTGGCGGGCTAACAACACGTGGTCCTGGGTTCCCTATGAGCCCGAACTCGCCCGCTACGGGGACGTCGTCGGCGTCGACATCGCGGAGGAGCACTTCGACTTCTCAAGCCGACAGGCGCTGCAGCTGATCGCGGCGCAGCACCTGTCGGCGGTGCCTGCGGTCGTGCTCAAAGCGCGGCTCGGCACCGCTAGTTAATTAAGAGCCTGCAATGAGAAGACGACCAGCCGAGGGCGAGCCGCTCCGCGCCAACGACAGACGCATCCTCAAAGGTCTTGAACACCGAATGTTCGACGGGAACTTGCGCGCACACATTTACCGCACGCGCACAACCACAATCGCATTCGCCACACGTTGCGAACGCGTCAGCCAACCACTGCACCGCAACATTGGACCCAACCCCGTAGAGACCGCACTCAGGGCGCTGCTGCCGCCCGCTGACGATCCCAGGCGATGGCTCGCGAATCTCTGGGGACCACACAAGCCAGAAGAACCAGGACCGGCTCCAGCACTCTGGGACACGCCGCACCTCGTCGTGACCGGCGTCATGCCCCGGCTGGCCCTCTGCATGGCTCTGCAACACGAAAGCGAGTACCCAGCCACGGTCCTGGAGCAACTCCGAACCGAATCCGAGATGACAGACGACGATGAACTACGCAGGTTGTACGAAGACCTCACCTGGCGCGAACTCGGTAGCTGAACCACGACAGGAGTGAAAACCTTGACCAAGGAACCGCTGGCCGTCTTCACTCACCGAACCCTCGGACACGCCGACATGCGCCTGACCATCGAGCATGACGACGAGTGCCCGTCGCCGCTCGAGGACCTCAAAACATCGTGGTACCACTTTGTGACGAACCGCACGAACCGCTTCGCCTTCGGCCACGCGCAGCTCGAGCTTCGCTGTACGAAAGCAAATGCCGAACAAGAAGCGCTGCCGTCCCGGCTACACGCGCGACCCGTGGCCGTGCTGCGGCACGGAACCGAACCCGGAATGGGGCCGCGAGAAGAACACGATCTGCCCCGAATGCCGGCGCTACATGGCCCTCGGAGCGGGGTCGGCCGTCTCCAGGGCGTGGCTGCGGCCGTCATGGCGCCTGCGTCCGGCCGCTCATGCCGAAGGTGACTGCTCTCGAAGCTGCCATCCACGGGGCGTGCTGTACGCCCACCGGAACCAGGCCGTGGCTCCCTGTGCTACGGCAGCGCCAGTGCGATCCACTCGCCGGGGTGCCGCAACGAGCCGATCGGCAGCACGATGTACTGCTTCCCCTCGTGCAGGTAGGTGAGGGGCGAGCCGTTCGTGCCGGCCGGGAACTCGATCTCCCGGAGCACGTCGCCGGACGCCTTGTCGAACGCCCGGAACTTCCGGCCGGCGTCGGGACCGGCCCCCGGCGGGGTGCGGACCATGATCGGATCGCCCTCGCTGACGAAGAGCAGCGTCTTCGTCAGCAGGGTCATCGAGCGGCCCGGCTGGCCGAGCGGCGGCAGATCGAGGTGGGCGATGGCCGGGTGGTCCCTGGGCCCGTCGCCGTTGGGGACCATCCACACGTGTTCGCCGGTGTTCATGTCGATGGCGGTGATCCGGCCGTAGGGCGGCCTGGTCAGCGGCAGCCCCCGCGGCCCGTCGGGGAACGCGCGGGTGCCGCGCGTGTAGCGCACGTTCATCCGGTCCGGGTTGCCCGGCGTCAGGTCGGCCGCGAACGCGCCGGTCACCGACGGCACGTAGAGCATGCCGGTCTCGGGATCGAACCCGGCCCCGCCCCACTCGGCCCCGCCCACCGAGCCGGGTAGCTGCAGCGTCCCCTTCGTGTCGGTGGCGTCCTCGCCGCGGATCGACGGCGGCGTGAAGATTTCGCCCAGGATGTACGGCTCGACGATCTCGATCGCCTCGGCGCGCAGCTCCGGCGTGAAGTCGATCAGGTCGTCGATGCCGATGCCGTGACGGTCGAAGGGGAGCGGCTTCGTCGGGAACGGCTGCGTCGGCGCGATCCACTCGCCCGGCGTGTTCGAGCCGGGCACTTCGCGCTCGACGATCGGCCACACCGGTTCACCGGTGACCCGATCGAAGGTATACGCCATCGCCTGCTTGGTGAGCTGCACCACTGCCTTGATCTCGCGGCCGTCGACGGTGATGTCCATCAGGATCGGCGCGACGTTGTTGTCGTAGTCCCACAGGTCGTGGTGGACCATCTGGAAGTGCCAGACGCGCTCGCCGGTCTCGGCGTCGACGCAGACGAGACTGTTCGCGTAGAGGTTGTCGCCCGGCCGGTGGCCGCCGTACATGTCGTTGGTCGGCGCGCCGGTCGGCAGATAGACGTAGCCGAGCTCGAGATCCGCACTGAACATCGTCCAGACGTTCGACATCCCGGAGTACTCCCACGAGTTGTCGAGCCACGTTTCGACGCCCGGCTCGCCGGCCCGCGGGATCGGACTCCACGTCCAGCGCAGCGCGCCGGTGCGCACGTCGTAGGCGCGGACATCGCCCGGATGCTGCTCCTTGGTGAACGGATGGTCCGCCATCGCACTGCCGAGAATCACGACGTCCCTGACCACCAGCGGCGGCGACGTGCCGGAGTAGCCGGTCTCGGCGTCGTAACTGAGGTCGACCAGGCCGCCATCGCCGAAGCCCTCGATCAGGCGTCCGGTGGCGGCGTCGACCGCCATCAGGTGGGGCGGGCGGATGGCGAAGATCCGACGGTCATCGTCGGACTCCCACCAGGCGACGCCGCGGTTGGGCGCGCCCCGCGGGGTCTCGTCGCCGAGGAAGGTCGCATCCTGCACCCAGAGGGTCTCGCCCGTGCCCGGATCGAACGCCTCGACCAGGCCGATGCCGTTCGAGGCGTAGAGCACGCCGTCGACCATGATCGGCGTCGAGCGGAGCTGGTTCGAGTAGCGCAGGTCGGGCCAGCGCTCCCGCAGCGAGGCGTCCACCGCCTCCCGCCGCCACACGACTTGCAGGTCGCCCACGTTGTCAGCGTCAATCTGGTCGAGTGCCGCGTAGCGCGTGTAGCCGGCGTCGCCGCCGTGGACGCGCCACTCGCCGCTGACGCCGTGCTGGGCCGCCGACGGGCCGGCCCCGGCGAGCACCGTGACCAGAGCGAAAGCGCCGATGCACTGCCAGGGAGACATGCGTACCGTCCTGCTGTCTGCCATTCCTTCGTCTCCGCGTTCGTTGCCTGGTGGGTTCAGCCGGTTCTTCACGACGGGAATCATCATACAGGGCAGGTGCCGGCCGGCGCGGAACGGTGCGCCGTTGCGATCGGGCGCCACTCCCGCCGGAGCCGCACGGCGGGCGCCGGAATGGAACTCAGGAGGGCGCGCCGAGCGGTCGCGTCACGCTCCACAGCACGACGGCGGCGGCGGCCGCGTGCTGCGCCATCAGGGTCACCACGGCCGGTACGGTGGCTCCCGGAAAGGCCTCGCCGCCGCTGTCGGTGAGCATCCAGAGATCCGGGAGGAGCGAGAGCAGCAGGGCGACGAGGACGATGCGCTGGTACAGCGGGACCGGACGCGCGGACAGCCTGTCGACGGCGAGGGCGACTCCCAGCCCGGCGCCGACGCCGACGACCGTCAGGAACACCGTCGGTCCTGCGCCGGCCAGCGGCTCGAACGCTGGCGGAATGTCGAAGACGGCAAGCGCCGCAGCGCGCAGGACGAGGTTGGCCGCCACCGCCCCGAGGATCGTCCGGAGCCAGACCACCCAGGCCCGCGGTCCCGCCATCAACCGGTCCGTATCCATCAGCCACCTCCACCCGAAACAACCCGAAACGCAGGCGGCGCCGCCCCAGGTCTGGTGAAGCAGCCGCCCGGCGAGAAGGCCCACATTGCAGGCATCATATATCATCATCATGCGCCATGCGGACCATCGTGGAGCTTCCCGAGGAGCAGGTTCGGCAACTTACCGACGTCTGTCGTCGCGAGGGTCTGTCACGCGCCGAGGTCATCCGCCGCGCCGTCGCGCACTACCTGGATGTGCGGTACACGCGCGACCGGGGCGACGTGTTCGGCCTCTGGCGCGACCGTGATGTGGACGGCCTGCGGTACGAGCGCCGCCTCCGGCGCGAGTGGCCGTGAGATGCGGGCCCTCATCGACACGAACGTCCTGATCGACTATCTCTCCGGCGTCGAGGCGGCCCGGGGTGAGCTCTCGCGGCACGCCGACCCGGCGATCAGCGCCATCACGTGGATGGAGGTGATGGTCGGGGCCGCGGACGACCGGGAGACGGCGCGCCTCCGATGGTTCCTGTCCGGATTCGAGCGCGTCCCCATCGACGACGATGTGAGCGAGCGGGCCGTGACCATCCGGCGCGAACGCCGGATCCGGCTGCCCGACGCCATCATCTGGGCCAGCGCCCGACGCATCGGCGGCGTCCTGGTCACGCGCAACACGAGAGACTTCCCGGCTGACGACCCGGGGGTTCGCGTGCCGTATGCGATCACGCCAGGCGGCATTTCCTGACGGGGAGTCGGTTGGCGCCACCGCCAGGGTTCAGGCCGGGAGTCTGCGCCACAGGAACGGTGCAGGCTCCTGGTCAGGCCCGGTCGGGCGGCAATCGGAGCCGAAGGCGACGATTGTCGGGCTATTGCAGCGCGGAGTACGACGTCGGCTCCAGGATTCGCGCGTCGATGCTGTCGACCAGCGCGCGGTTCTCGTCCCGCTCGACCGCGATGATGATCTCCTGGAAATCCTCGTAGGTGGCGAGCTCACGCCACATCTCGTCACGCGCCTCGCGGGACGGATACGCGAGCATGTAGATGAACGTGTCCTCGACGTCGTCGCCCGTGACCGCGTTCCAGTAGCCGACGTTGGTCATGCCGGCCCGTTCGAACATCGCCGCCGTGTGATCGCGGAAGCGGTTCTCCAGCGCCTCGCGGTTGCCCGGCGTCGTCTTGTAGATGCGCAACTCATAGACCTGGGACGCCGCGCGCTGCTGCTCGGCGATCGCCCAGCCGCTGCCGACGATCCCGAACGTGAACCCGACGATCGCGAGAATCCGCCACTTCAGCATGTTGCCCTCCGTTTGCTGCTGCCGGGTCGTCCCGGACCTTGCGAACCTTGACGCCCTGTCGAATCGACCCGAACGCTCCGGTTCCGGCTTCGTTCCTCTTCGGCGTGGGCAAGGGGTGACCGTGCGATCGGATGGCTCCCCACACGCCGACGGCAGCCAAGCCCTGTCCGTGATCATCACCCGACACCACGACACGTCTCGGCGGCTGCAACCGACCTTCTCTGAGTATCACCGGCATGACGATCTCATACCCGGCGACAAACCCGAGCGACAAGCCACGGCAACCGGAGAGAGATCGAGAATGCGCGGTCTCTCTCCGGCCCTGAGGACTCTCAGTGCTTCCTCTGACTGTGACGTAAGTCCTGTAAACACAATGGCTTACGGCGTCGTGTCCGTTTCGTTCCCACGGATGATCCTACTTCAACCGGCGGTTGATCATGACGCACTGTACAAGATCGCACGTGCGGAACGGGTGGGCGCGGGCGGCTGACGGGGCGTGATTCGCGAGCGGGTGGCGGCCGACGCCGGGGCGCAACCGGGTGGTCAGTCGACTGGGTTGGCAGGAGCGGAGCGTTCGAGGAGCTGGAGCAGCATTCCGCGGATTTCGCGGATGTCAGTCTGTGTCTCGGCGTGACGCTCGCGGATTTCGGCCTGCAACTCGGCACGCATCGCGTGCATCTCGGCTCGGAGCTCGCGGATGTCGGTCTGCGTTGCGGTGACGCTCGTGTTGGTGTCGTCGATCCGGGCGTTGACGGTCGCATACTGCTGCATCAGCATGGCGTTCTGCTGGAACATCATCCCGACGAGCGTGAGTTGCAGCAGGCCGATGCCGATGACGGTGGTGACGATCCACTTGGCGTCGATCGAGAGTCTCGGCTTCGCGGGTCTGTCTGCGTGCTCGGCGGTGTCGGCCATGTCGTGCATGTCTCCCTTGACGTGATTCTACACCGGTGATGCGGGACGGGCGGGACGGCGGGTACGGCGGCGACCGTATCGCTCGGGCCGGCGCGCCTGGGCAGGTGGATTCAGACGCCGCCGTGCCAGCTCAGGATGCTCCCGTTGCCGATGATAATGCGGACGGCGATCTCGCCGTCGGCCGGGGTGGGGAACGGCTTGCTGCGCGTGCCGAAGACGGCCCGGACGGCTTCGGTGTCGCGGTCGCGGCCGAGGACGGTGTCGAGCGCGGTCCTCACACGGTTGTTCGGCCTGAGAGCGTCGATCTGATTCTCACCGATCCGCCGTACAAGCCTGCGACCCTGTCGTGCTACAGGGACCTCGCGGAGTTTGCGGCGCACTGCCTCAAACCCGGCGGCTCATTGCTGGTGATGGCAGGTACCTCGCACCTGCCAGACGTGCTGGGCTATCTGTGCAACACGGATGGGTTGCATTACCACTGGACCTTCAACTATCTGATGGATGGGGCCAACCTGCGGTTCCACTCGCGCGCCGTGCGTATGGGATGGAAGCCTGTGGTTTGGCTGGTGAAGGGGCAGGCGGATGGTACTGATCGCTACGACGTGGTGCGAGCGCCGCCATTGGCGGAGCAGGACAACCGTTATCACGATTGGGGACAGAATGAGGGCGGGTTCAGGATGCTCCTTGACCTCTTTGCGTTCCCCGGTCAGTTGGTCTGTGATCCCTTCGTTGGTGGTGGGACCACGGCGCTTGCGGCACGGGCCCTGGGCTGTCGCTTCATCGGCGCCGACGTCGACGAGGATTGCCTTGTGGTCACTCGAACGCGGGTCCGCCAGTTTCAGGTCAGTGACCCAGGTTGATGTGCGAGGCCTCGCGCAGCGCGGCGTCGGTGTGCTGCGCGAGGCCCTTGCGGTGCGTTCGTTCTCGCGGCGGCTCAGCGGCGTCGTAGACGAAGCGCCCGGCCGAAGAGCAGCGCAACCAGGGCGCCGAGCGCCCATGCCGGGAGCGCCGGCACCGGCTGGAGATTGGATTCCCCCGGCGTGCCTCCGTCTGGAGGCGCACCAGGGGGTGACGTTCCTGGTTCCGTTCCGTCCGTGGATTTCGGATCGCCCGGTTGTTCCCCAACCCTGGGTACGCGACGCGGTCGTTCCGTGGGCGTTGCGCTCTTGATGTCGGACCACGGTCCGACTCCTTGTTCGTTCATCGCCGCAACGCGTACGAAGTGGGTGATGTCGTTGGTGAGGTTCACCAGGATGTGGTACAGCGTCTCGTCCGGGGTATCGATGGGCGTCTGCCAGCTCTCGCCGCTTCGCATGTACTGGATACGGTAGTTTTCGATAGGCGAGTCGCCGGTGCTGGCTGGTATCTGCCAGCCTGCGAATATGTTCGCGTTTCCGGGCGCGAGGACGAGTTCTCGCGGGGCGCTAGGCACACCCGTCGGCGGCTCCGGTCTTTCCGGCTCGTCGGGGTTGTCTGGCGGCGCAGCCGTCATGGTTTTCTGGCTCCACCACGGTCCTGAGCCCCAGTCGTTGTTCGCTCGTACGAAGACTTCGTGCTCGGTCGAATGCTGCAAGTCTTCGATGGTGTAGCGGGTTCCCGTCCCGGCGAACGGGGTCATTGTCATGTCGGAATCTTCGACCTTGTACCCGACCTGGTAACTGCTGATGTCGCTCCCGCAGCTTCTCTCGGGTGCATCCCACGTGACGCTGATCGAGTCGGGGTAGGGGTTCAGGACCCCGTTCTGCGGATGGCTCGGCGGGCCGCTTGCGAAGCTCTCCGCCGAGGCCCAGTCGCCCCAACCGGCTGAGTTGCGGGCGCGGACGCGTAGGATGTACGGGACGCCGCATGGCAGGTCCGTCACGGTGTGGGTCGTAGCGTCCGCTGGCAGCGAGATTCGCTCGCTGCTTGGGTCCCAAGGGTTCTCGCTCGCCGGGTACCAGTTGAATCGCTGCTGCGTGATCGGTCGCGAGCTGTCCGTGGGCGCCGGGTCCCAGGTCGCCGTCAGGTGTCCCTCTCCTTGCGCGATCGTGAGGTTCTGCGGTCTTCCCGGCAGGGTTCCGTCGCCGCCCGTTGTTCGTGCGGTGACCGAGCGCCACGTACTGATTGAGTTGTCGAGGGTCTCGCCGTTGCGGCGTGTGACGGTGCGCACGAAAAGTCTGTACTCGGTCGAGGCGGACAGACCGGTGATGGTCTGTGACGATCCTGTCGTGAAGTTGCCGATTGTCGACTCGATCGGGTCGCTGGCGTTGACGTTGGTGTTGTACCCGGTTTCCCACGAGGCGTCGCGGTGGTCTTCGGGATTCGTCCACGTCAGCGTGATGCTCGTGTTGCTGATGTTGCTCGTGCTGACGTTGCTCACCGGTGCTGGTCGCGGTGAGCCCCATACCTCACCGCCCATGTAGTCGCACTGCACCGCGTTCGGCTCGCTGTCCACGGTGACCCGGTAGCGGTACCCCCGCTTCCGGGCGGCGAGGTGCCACCAGTAGTCGTTGTTGAGGTTCTGGTGCAGCACCTGGTACTGGGCGCTGCCTTCCTCGAGCGAGCAGATCTTTACCTGCGTGGCGCCGCTCGGGATGGTGTCGCCGTCCACGGTCACCGAGATCCCACCGGTCGGGAACGTGTCGTTTCCGTCACCTGATCCGTAGACGCTCGTGATCTCAGGCGTCCAGTCGCCGCCGGTCGTTTGACCGACCGCCGACCGCCACGTGCTTGTCGCGTTGTCGAGGGTTTCGCCGTTTCGTCGCACGACGGTGCGTACGAACAGCTTGTACTCGGTACCAGCGGACAGTCCCGTCATCGCTTGAGACGAACCCGTTGTGAAGCTGATTGTCGAGTCGAGCGGCTCGTCCGCGTTGGTGTTGGTGTTGTAGCCCGTCTCCCACGACGCGTCGCGGTGATCGTTCGGCTTCGTCCACGTCAGGGTGATGCTGGTGTTGGTGATGTTGCTCGTGGCGGCGTTGCTCACCGGCGCCGGCCGAGGCGTTCCCCACATCTCACCGCCCATGTTGTCGCATTGGACCGCGTTCGGTTCGCTGTCCACGACGACCCGGTAGCGGTACCCGCGTTTCCGGGCGGCCAGGTGCCACCAGTAGTCGGCGTTGAGGTTCTGGTGCAGCACCTGGTAGAGGTCGCTGCCCTCCTCCTGTGAGCAGATCTTTATCTGCGTCGCGCCGTCGGGAACCGTGTCGCCGTCGACGGTTACCGAGATTCCGCCCGTCGGGAACGTGTCGTCGCCGTCGCCTGATCCGTAGACGCTGGTGATAACGGGTTCCCAGGTGCCTCCGGTTGTTTCCGCGGTGGTGCTGCGCCATGCGCTGATTGCGTTGTCCAGCGTCTCGTTGTTCCGTCGTACGACGGTCCGTACGAACAGCTTGTACTCGGTGCCAGCGGACAGTCCGGTCATCGCTTGCGATGACCCGGTCGTGAAGCTGATCGTCGAATCCAGCGGCTCGTCGGCGTTGGTGTTGGTGTTGTACCCCGTTTCCCAGGAAGCGTCGGGATGATCCGACGGCTTCGTCCACGTCAGCGTGATGCTCGTGTTGCTGATGTTCGAGGTCCCGACGTTGCTCACGGGGGCGGGGCGAGCCGCACCCCAGACCTCTCCGCCCATGTCGTCGCACAGCTCGGCGTTCGGTTCGGTGTCGACCCGGAACCGGTGGCGATATCCGCGTTTGCGGTTCGCCAGGTGGTAGTAGTGGTCCGCGTTCAAGGTGCGGGTTCGCACCTGCCAGGCGTTCGCGCCTTCCTCCAGCGAGCAGATCTTCATGTGCGTCGCGCCGCTCGGGACGGTGTCCCCGTCCACCGTTACTGCGATGCCGCCCATCGCGGACGTGCTGTTGCCGTCGCCCGTCCCGTAGACGCTGGTGATGGTGGGTTCCCAGGTTTGCCCGAAGGCTGTGCCGGCCGCAGCGGTCAATCCGGTGATCAGCGCGCATAGCAGAACGGATTTTCGCATTCGTTTCTCCTCAGATTTCGGTCGTGGCAGCGCCGGCGTCTCGCCAGACGAGATCGTGGCTGCGGGGGCTGCGGGAGCCGGAAGAGTGGCTGGCTCGCGAGGGCGGTCGTGTGTGCGAGGTCGGCCGAGGTGATACTGGCGGCAGCGACCGACGCGGCGGGTTGGCGGCGGCGCAGGCCCGCCCGCGCATGCGGAGACGAGCGGGGCGGCGGGTTCACTCAGGGCAGTGGCGCGAAGTTTGCAGGCAGGCAGTTGCGCAGAGTCGGCGACTGGCAACTCGGCCTTGTCTATCGAGACGACACGGGTCTGGTGATGTCTGCATCGACTCTAGACGTGCCGGATTATGTCACACGTTGCCGGTTCGTCCCGGCACGTGAACCTCGCCGAGCCCGACGGTGCGGGCGACGATCTCTTGCGGCGTTCCGACCCGCAGGGAACGGCGCGTCGCAGGCAGCTTCATTGCGTCAGCGCAGCGTTCTCCTGGGCTTTGCTGGTCCGCTCGTCGTGACCGGTGACGGCGGTTGGCGATGGGACCGGATTCGGTCGCCGGGATCGCGGAGCGTCGTGATGAGCGCGCCGACGGCGATGCCGTCGATGTCCAGGATGTGCTTGGCCAGGTCGAGCTTCATGACCTTGTGGGCCGGGTTGCGGCTCTCGGGCCGGAGCTCGACGTGGCGTTCGTCGATCCGGGCGAAGCGCTTGAGCGTCACCTCGTCGCCGAACCGGGCGACGACGATCTGGCCGGACCGGGCGTCGGGCGTCTTCTTGACGGCGACGATGTCGCCGTCGCCGATGCCGGCGCGGTCCATGCTGTCGCCGCGCACGGTGAGCAGGTAGTCCGGCCGGGTCCGGAACCGGGCGGTGATGGCCGCCGGCATGCGCTCGACGGTGTTGGCGTCGCAGACGATCGGCGTGCCGGCCGCCACTTCGGCCAGCGGTCTGATCAGCGGGATCTGCTGGTCGTCGAGCACACGGATACCGCGGTTCTTGTGCGGCAGAATCTCGATCCAGCCGCGTGCGGCGAGTCCCTTCAGTTGTTGGGCGACCGACGTACCATTGCTGAAGCCGAGGCTGTGTGCGATCTCATTCCGCGTGGGCGGCATGGCGTGCTGCCGGATGTGGTCCTTGATCGCGTCCAGGACCTTCTGCTGTCCTGGGGTTGGTGGTCGCCCCCATGGTGCGTCCGCGCCGCCGCGCTGCGCGGCGAGCTGCGCCCGCACCCGCTCGGGCGGCAGGACGGTGTTGCAGCAGAGGCACGTCGCCTTCGCCCGCGCCACGGTCCCCGAGCGCACGTCCCGGTCCGCGGCGGGCTCGACGATCTCGAACTCGACCCGCGGCGTCTCTCCCACCGCCCGCACCACCCGCGACCGCAGCGCCCGCCTGCGGCGCGCCTTCCGGCACAGCCACAGCGAGCGCAGTAGCGGGATCTCCGCCCCGCAGTTGGGCGCCTCGCAGCGCACGGTCCGCGCCCAGAGGTAGGCGATCGGCGTCGCCCCGTCCGGGTCCGCCGGATACAGGTCGGCCAACTCCTTCTCGGCCGCCGCCTTGATCTCGCCCCCGACCCGGCGCAGCTCCTCCGCCAGTCCCGGCCCGTGGCGCGGGATGTCCTCCAGCATCACCTTGAGGATCAGACAGGCCACCGGGTTCAGGTCGCTGGCGAATGCCTCGCAACCGAGGCGCAGCGCCTCCAGCGGGATCGAGCCGCCGCCGGCGAACGGGTCCACCACCAGCGGCGCCTCGTCGCCGTGGGCGGCCCGCACCAGGGCCCGTCCCACCGCCAGGTAGGTCGCGTCCGCCGCAACGTTCCAGTTGGCGAAATCGCCGATGAACCGGAGCAGCCCCCGACGCAGATCCCCGTGCGTCCGGCCGGCACCGCAGCCGACCCTGGGCAGCTCCCGGCGCGCCGCCCGCCGGAACGGCTCCGGGCAGTGCGGATCGCCCGGATCCGGCAGCAGCAGCGCCAGCAGCACCGCCCGGCTCGACGCCAGCGGCCGGCGCGCCCACCACAGGTGCAGCGTCGACGGATGCCCGTGGCGGATGGACTTCTCCCGCGCCGCGTGCTTCGACACGACGGCGATGGGGAAGTCCACCTCGGCGAGCCGCTTGCACGCGCGGGGTATCACACCGGTTCCTCCGCCCAGCGGACCACCGCTTCGGCCACGGCGACGGCTTCGGCATGCGTTTCTGCCGACACCGGCGGTTCGATGCCGGGATAGCGCAGAACGGTGGCGTAGGATGTCAGGTTCGTCGCCCGCTCGACATCTTCGGGTATGTGCTGTCCTGCGGATTCCAGCCGCCGCAGCAGCCGAGCGATGTCATGGATGTACGGGAATCGAACTTGCCGCTTGATCGGCACGGCCTTGACTGCCTTCTCGACCGCCTGCTGGGCCTCGAAGCAAAGGTCTTCGAGGTAGACCCCCGCCATCCGGTGCTGCGCCTGGGCGAGGTTGCTTCGGGCGCGGTTCAGCCACTCCCGCGGGTCGTCCGGCGGAAACCGCTCAGGGGGCTTCATAGACGACCCGACCCTCCTCCAGCGCCGGCTTGATGACCAGCGCGTGGCTCTGGCCGTAGCGAGCGACATCGGCGGGCGTCACGACCACCACGTCGACCGCCGCATGCTCGCCCCGCAGCCGTCGGTGAATGCGTCCCATCGCTTCAAGGGAATCCCCGACATCGGCGATGACGAGCAGGTCCATATCGCTGTGGCGGGTCATCTCGCCGCGCGCCGCCGACCCGAACAGGATGATCTTCTCCGGCCGGGCGACCGCCACGATGCGCCGGACGATGGCGTCCAGGATGCGTGGATCGAGCGTCGCAGCGGCGCGGCGCTCCGCCTCGCCATCCCGTGTCGCTTTCACCTTGTCCATCGCCCCCTCCCGTGTCGGACGCTCTCGCCGTTCAGCCGCTGAAGACACGCGCGGCCTGCTCTCTTTCGGTCGCTGTTTGACCACCATGTCAGCAACACGGGCAGCAAGCCCGACTTCCGCCGGCCGACACGAACCGCGCAACCGCCATGTTCACGATCACTGCGTTCGGGCAACGAACTTTCCCAGCTTCGCTACGCTCTGGCTGCACGCGTCGGCGGTGTCGCCGAAGATGGCGCACGCAACAAAGGGAGAGTCATCCCCTCTCGTCGACAACGATTCCTCGATCTCCCGCAGGATGCGTTCCCTGTTGCCCCACCGGTAGCCGAAGGCACCGATCGGCGGCCAGTGGTCGCCGAGACGATGGAGATAACCCAGCGCCAGAAGAATCTCGAGCTTGTCGAAGGCGAACGTGTAGCGCGCGTCATCGGAGACGACCCGCGCGGCATGCGGTCGCAGCGTATCGTGCATCCAGTCGTTGAGCGGGACATGACGATTCTCCATTCCCTCCAGCATCTGCATCGCTCCAGGAACCACCAGACAGGATGCAGGAAGCGCCTGGACGGCAGCCTTGTCCTCGCGGTGTTCCTCGCGCATCGGCGTTTCCAGTAGACGTCCCAGAAACCACAACCTGTCCGCCTCCACCGCCCCGATTCCCAACGCGTAGAGCACCAGTGCGGCCGGGTATCTGCGCAAACCCGGCCACGGCTCGATCCCACCGGCCAATCGAATCGAACCGAGACGGCTCAGGGCTCGTTGCCACAGCGGCACGTTTTCCTTCTCCGCCCAGAAGCCGCCGACCGACGCCAGCGCCAGCAGCGTCGCGCAGGCCGCCTCGTAGCGGCGTACGCGGGCGGTGACGGAGGCGGTATCCGGCTCCGGATGGTCAGTGGCGGCTGCATCTTCTGCCGTCGCTTCCACGACCTGCTCGACCACACCGTCGACGAGATCCGACAACCGAATCCGGTGCCGCGACTCCGGCAGATAGCGCTTCAGGCTCGCCACGGCGGCTTCGGTGGACAACGGGTGCGGCCGTGCGAACTCCCGCAGGGACTCGACGTGCTGCTGGACGGTATCGAAGAACTCGTCAGCGTCCTTGATCAGAATCTTCACGGCCGAGCGGTGCTCGATCAGCCGCCGTGCCTCGTCCTCGACCTCTCCGTGCACGGCCCAGTACGTGGTGAACCGGCGTGACGAAGCGCGGTAGAGTGCTTCGCGCAACGCTCCGTCCCACGCCGCCGACCAGCCGCAGACGACGAGACCGAACTCGTCGAAGACGCGATCCAGCAGGTCGTTGAACTCCGCGGGATACTCATCGAGCTCCGCTTGCGTGTTCCTGATGCGCGTATCGAGATAGTCGCCGTGCAACTTGACGACGCTGCAGCGCGTGTGGACCAGCGGCAGCGCGCCATGCAACTGATCCGGCGTGGTCAGCACCGCCGGCGTTACGTCCGCGTGGCCCAACGCGGTCTCGATCAGACGGTCGAAGTTGGTCGTGAGGACGACCTTGATGAAGCCGTTCGCGGCCAGGGCGGCAATGGCTCGGTGCGCGGCGGTCGGCTGCCTGGCGCCCTCCTCGTGGTTTTCCGCGTTCGGCTCGAAGTAGCCCCTCAACAACTGCTGCCGCTCGGCGGCCGTCTTGCACAGCTCGTCCAGAAGGTCGGAGTAGTCCGCCTCCCGGTCGAACGTGTTCCGGTACCACCGTTCCGGATCCGGGTCGCACGTCTCGTTGCGGAGCGCCGCCAGCTTGCGCACCAGGTCCAGCGTGATCTCCCAGCCGGTGGGAATCCGGGCTGCCCGTGACAAGCCCGAGCCGACCAGGACGGCGTAGACGCCGGGATTGGCGTGCATCGCGAACGCCAGCGACTCCGTTGCATTGATCATGACGCGAACCACCGCCGGCAGCACGGACTCGGTTGCCCGTGCGACCGGACCGAACGCATTGCCCCTGAACGCGCCAGCGGTCGGCGCGCCCACCACCACAGGTGCAGCGTGCAGGGATGCCCGTGGTGGATCGACTTCTCCCTGCCCCCGGCGGGCGCAAACCTACCCCTGCCTCGCGAGCGCCCGGAGGCCATCCCGGAATACACGAAAACTGGTCGACCGGTTTCGGTCGGGGTCCATGTACGGCGCGATGGTCTGCGCCCATTCACATTTCACACGGCCGGTCTCCGGCCATCCGACGCTCTTGATGCGCTTCGCTCCGCCCGGCGCGACGGCATCCGCGAGCACCTCCCACGTCCCGCACACGCTGTCCTGAACGTAGCGGTCCAGAACCATTCTCTTCGCACGTGGATAGGCTGTCTCGACGGCTTCCCGGTCTCCGAGCAGCCAGGCTTCGATTTCCTCGATGGCGATCCGGAACAGGGTCCGCGGGTGCGGCCGGCAGCCTTCCAGCACCGCAAGCAGCTCGTCCTTGAACTGGTGGCAGTCCCGCCGATCCTGATCGACCACGACGATGACAGCCGCCGCCAAGTCCCGATGTTGGCGCCCGTACCCCCGCAGCAGGGCCGGCAGGCGATCCAGCAGCATGCGTTTCCGCGGGTCCACCGCGCCGCGCAGGTCCCTCGGGATGCGGCCCAGGCCGCGGTAGGCGTGCGTCCGCCAGGAATGCGTCGCGCCGTTCGTGCCGAGGATCTTCGGCAGGACGCCCTCGATCACGAGGCGTCCCGACTGGTCCTCTGCCAGGACCTCGAAGTGCATCCGCTACTTCGCGTCCAGGTAGTCGCTGTACCAGAGACCGCCGAGCGGCAGTCCCTCGTCGACCATGGCCTTTACCGTCAGGTCTTCGCTGGCGCGGCTGATGGTGGAGAACCCGTCGGGCTGCTTCTCCAGCACCCAGGTCTCCTCCGGCGTCAGGGCGTCCACCAGGTACGGCTGGTGCGTGGTGATGAAGATCTGCGACGCGCGCCTTCCGCCGGTGGCGTGCTCCCGGAACTCGTGGGCGAGCAGTTCGAGCAGCTTGTGATAGAGGCCGTTCTCCGGTTCCTCGATGCAGATGAACGGCGGCGGCGACGGGTCCTCCAGCATCAGCAGGTAGGCGAAGACCTTCAGCGTGCCGTCGGACATCTGCTGCGCATAGAACGGATCCTCGAACCCGCGGTCGTTGAAGCGCAGCAGCAACCGGCCGTCCGGGCTGCGGGTGGTGTCGATGCGGTCGATGCCGGGGACCTTGTCGGCGATCCGCCGCAGGACGCCGGCGAACCGGTCCCGGTGCTCGCGCTCCATGAACTGGACGACATTGCCGAGGTTGTCGCCGTGGACGCTCAGGTGCTTCTGGGGACCGGCCAGCGGCAGCCCGCGGGCGGCGTCCGGCGTGAAGTAGCTGAGGTACCAGCCTTCGAGGAAGCGGCGGAACGAGGCAATCCGGGGATGCTGCTTCAGAGCGCCGAGGGTGGCGATGCCAAGCCTGCGGATGTCCTGGAGCTCGATGAACTCGGTGTTCTGGCTCTCTTCGGACAGTGCTTCGAACTCCTTCCGGAGCTCCTCCAGCAGCGCCGCGAGCGGCCCCTGCGCCTCCTGCTCGTCGATCTGCCGCCCATAGGCGTTCCCCTTCCAGGCCACGCCCCTGCCCTCCTCCATCATCAGGAAGGAGAAAGGCCGGCCGTGCTTCTGGCCGTGGCGGCGCTGGCGCAGGCGTTCGGCCGAGACGTAGGGACGCTCGGAGCCGTCCGTGTCTATCGCCAGCTCGTAGGTGATGGGCCGCGACTTCGGCTCTTCTCGATAGTAGACCTCGAACTCGATCGGTGCGTCCTCCCCCTGCGAACGGATCCGCTCGAACCCCCCGCGCCCGTTGGCGTCGCAGGCTTCTTCGACCCCCAGCCTGAGGCAGTCCGCAAGGAAACCGAAGGCGTCGAACAGGGCGCTCTTGCCGACGCCGTTCCGACCGATCACGGCGGTCATCGGCGTCAGCGGCCGGCCGCGCTGCGTGCGCCACAGCTTCCCCAGCGTGACGTCCTTCAGCACGCGGAAGTTGCGGATGCGGATGCCCTCGATCTTCGCCATGCCGTCTCCGTGGTGGCGCTGTCAGGCGGCCGGCGTCCCGGTCCGTCCCCGGTGCATCGCCCGCGCCGCCGGGAGGAGGCCAGCGACGGGCGAAGGCCGGCGCGAGGTGCGCGGCGAGGCGTCCGGCCTGCGCGTTGCGGGCCGGATCGTCGGGTTCGCGCAGCAGCGCTTCCAGATCGCGCGGGCGGAGACCGGGCACGGCTCAATCTCGAGACGCTGAAGCTCCCGGCGCGCATCCGCTGCCTCGGCTCCGGAGAGGTCCCCCCGTCCGTTCCAGACGACGCAGAATGTTACTGGCCTCGGCCAACGCCAGTTCCGCAGAAAGCCTGCATCGACTGGTGCTGCTGCGCGGCGCGCGAGGCGAGTGTGTCCCGCACACGCTCCGGGACGCCGCGTATCGTGATTTGCACCGGCATGACAGGCATTGTGCCATCGCCCGGGTACGGCTGCAACCGCATCCCAGCAGGATCCGGAACAGGGTCCGCGAGCGCGGCCGCCTGCCCGCGGCGCGAGACCTGCGCCGCTCTCAACCGCGCGCGGTCTTCCGTAGCCGCACGGTGAAGCGGCTCTCCTCCTCGATCAGGTCCGGCTCGGTGCCGTTGTGCGCGCGCATCGCCGGGATGATGCGGTTCCGCACGCCCATGCCGCGCGCCTCGACGTAGCCGTAGTCGCGCAGCACGTTGACCAGCGTCTGGTTGCGGGCGTAGCGCAGTCCCGAACGCATGCCGGCGACGGTCACCGGGTTGGGCAGTCGGCCGGGGCTGGCGACCTCGAGACGGTCGGGGAAGATGGAGAGCGTCACGTCCGTACCGGCGATGCTGTAGTCGCGGTGGACGAGGGCGTTGACGAGCGCCTCGCGCACGGCGGCCTCCGGGAACTCCCAGCCGTCGATGCGCCGCGGTCCCTCCAGCCGGGCCCACGGCATGGTGTTGCGCCGCACGAAGTCCCACGCCTGGTCGGCGAGGCCCGACTCGACCAGCGTCCCGTCGGCCGCGCCCAGGCGGACGAGCGGCCCCCTGAGCTGCTCGTCCGCGCGCGCGGCCGCGCGGCGTAGTCCGGTTCGGGACCGGCGAAACAGAGGGCGCGGACGCCCGACTGCGGAAGGTGGCGGCGCGGGTCGCGGCCGAACAGCAGCATGCCGTCGATGGTCGCCGCCACGTGGCCGGCCGCCTCGGTCGCCAGGTCCAGGTTGCACAGCAGCGTCCGCCACTGGTCGTTATCATCCGCGGGCGGCGCTTCGCCGCCGAGCACGCGTGTGAAGTAGTCGCGCAGCCGACGCGAGTCCAGCGTGTCGATTCCCGCGCCGGAAACGGGCTTCAGGCCGTAGCGCAGTCGCCCCGACTGCTGGTAGAGACGTTCCTCCTCCTCGCGCGTGGCGTCGCGGGTGATCGTCCCGACGCGCACGCGGGTCACCCAGGCCGACCCGCGCCGGGCCTTGTACGGCTTGTCCGGGGCGTCCGCCGGCAGCGAGATCACGCCGACGACAACGCCGGGGCGCCATTCGAGGGTCTCCCAGTACGGGATCACCGCCGGCTGGACGTGGTCCCTGCCTGCCTGCATCACCCATTCCTCGGCGGCGTGCGGGGCGCGCATCAGCCCCGACACCGAACCGTCCTCGACGCCGAGCAGCAGGCGCCCGCCCTCCAGGTTGAGCAGCGCCGCCATCTCCGCCGCGAGCCTGTCCGGGCGCACGTCGTCGCGCTTGAACTCGATGCCCGAGTTCTCGCCGTTGCGCAGGATCTCCGCCAGCTCCGTCCGGCGCATCGTTCCTTGATGAGCGGACTTTCCACTTCGGCGAATGAAAGTCCTCCGGTTCATCCCTCCGCGCCATACTCCGGCCGCGGCTCCCGTACCCGCATCGGCCGCGTCAGCGCATCGACCTGCAGATAGTAGTGCTGCACCTTCGTCACCTCGCGCCACGGGAAGCGGGCCGGGTTCGCGACGGGTTCCTGCAGGACCGGCGCGCGGCGGCAGTCGGTGACGACGTACAGCCAGTAGCAGTCGGGGCGATCCTCGGCCACGCGGCGCTCGTTGGGGGTGAGCAGGACCGTGCCGGCGGCGCCGGCGAGACCCTTGACCTCGATCAGGCGCAGGTCGCCGGACGCCGGATCGAGGCTGGTGACGTCGTAGCCGAGGTTGCGCGCACTCACGTCCTCGACGCGCCGGCCCTGCCCGCGCTCGTGGTCCATGACGACCTGCATGGCCGTCGCCTCGGTCCGCGGGTCGGGCCGGTGGCGCATCACCTCGGCGGCGCCCCGGTCGGGGTGCGGCAGGACGAGCACGCTGGTCAACCGCTCGACGCCCTGCAGCGAGAGCGCCTGCTGCCGCTCCAGCTCCACGCGGCGGCGCGCGCGGCGGGCGAGCAGCTCGGCGTGCCGCGCCGTGGCTTGCGCCAGCCGGCCCTCGGCGCCCTGCCGCCCTGCCGCGGCGTCCTCGTCGGCGCGGCCGATCTCCTCGTCGGCCCGCTGCAGGAGCTCGGTGAGGGAGAGGTCGACGTGCCGCGCGACGCGCTCGACCTCGGCCCGCCGCTCGGCGCGCGTCTCGGCGAGGAACGTCGCGAGAACGTGTTCCTGCAGCCACGCCGTCGGCTCCGGCCGGCGGGCGACCTCCGGCAGCACGTCCGGCGCAGGGGCCGGGGTCAGGTCGCCGAGTACGCCCGGCTCCGCGCGGCGCGGCGCGGCGTCGCCGGCCAGCTCGACCGCAACCAGCGTCTCGCGCACGATGCGGCCGAGGCCGTCGACCACCCGCGCCCGGTGGAAGTCGATGCGGGCCGGCGTGTCGTGGGCCAGCGAGTGGAACGTCGCCCCGCGGGCCAACGGCTCCCGCGCCCGCTCGCCCGCCTCGCGGCGGAGCGCCTCGAACAGCGGGTGCCCCGGCGTCACCCACTCCAGGCCGTGCGCCTGCGCAATGTCGCGGTCCGTCGTGCAGCGGGGATAGCGGGCGGCCAGCGGCGGCAGCCGCCAGTCGGGCTCGCGGTCGCGCCGCCGCAACGACTCCGGCGTCCGCCCCGGATCGAACGTGTGCGGCAGCCCGCCCACGACATCGCACCGCAGCCCGGCCAGCGGCGCGGCCTCGCGCAGGAAGCGGGCGATGGTCTCCGGAACGACCCGCCGCTCGCGGGCGCGGGCGCGGCGCTCGACCAGCATCTCCAGGTTGAGCCGCTTCGAGGCGAGCCCCTCCAGGGCGTTGCGGCAGATGGCGCGGAAGCGCCCCTCGTCGACGTCGCGCAGCAGGTGCTCCTCCAGGTCCGCGTCGCCGAGCCGGCCGGCGTAGTAGTCGCGCAGCACGCGCTCGACGTGCGCCGCGGGAAGCACCTCGCCGACCACGTTGAAGACCGCGTCGTCGTCGAGCGCGTCGCGGATCTCCTGCAGCTTGTCGAGCAGGCGCTCCAGAACCCGCCCCTCGACCGTGTTGCGGGCGACGAAGTTGAAGATCAGGCAGTCCTTCTCCTGCCCGTAGCGATGGATGCGCCCCATGCGCTGTTCGAGACGGTTCGGATTCCACGGGATGTCGTAGTTGAAGAGTACGTTGCAGACCTGCAGGTTGATGCCCTCGCCGGCGGCCTCGGTCGCCACCAGCACCTGCACGGCCGCCTCGCGGAACTGCTGCTCGGCCCACAGCCTCGTCCCCGGTTCGTCGCGCCCGCCGGGCGGCATGCCGCCGTGGATGCTCGCCACGCGGAAGCCCCAGGCGGCGAGCTTCTCGACGAGGTAGTCGAGCGTGTCGCGGAACTCGGTGAAGAGCACGAGGCGCTGGTCCGGCCGGTCGAAGAAGCCCTGGCCGCGCAGCAGCGCCTCCAGCCGGGCCAGCTTCGCCTCGGCGCCGGCCTCCTCGACGGCGCGCGCCTGCGCGGCCAGCGGCCGGAGCTCGGCGATCTCGGCACGCACCAGGTCGGCGTTGCCCGCCAGCGTGATCGCATCGAGCAGCCGCTCCAGCCGCTCGCGGTCGCCCTCCTCCATCTCGTCGAGCTCGTCCAGGTCGGGCAGGACCGGCGGGGCGGTCCGGGCGAGGTCCTGCGCCTCGGCCAGCGCCCGCTCCAGCCGCTCGGCCCGGTTGGCCAGACTGCGCCGCATCGCCCGCGCGCTCGACGCCAGACGCCGCTGGTAGAGCGCCATCAGGAAGCCCACGGCGCGGGCGCGCGCATCGTCGCCCGCAGCGGCGGCGCGGGCGCTCTGGCGCTTCACGAAGGCGGTCACCTCGCGGTACAGGTCGAACTCCGCGCCGTCGATGGCGAAGTCCACCGTGCGCGGGATGCGCTTCGTGAAGATTCGGCGCGCCGCCCAGCGACCGTCGGCGCCCCGCTCGGGGAAGTGGACCATCGCCTCCTTGGTGCGCCGCAGGTAGAAGGGCGCCCGACCGTCGTCCATCGCCTTCCGGATGGAGCGCACGTCGGCGTAGGCGTCGCGGTCGAGAAGCTGCAGGAAGAGCGAGAAGTTCTCGGGGTCCCCCTTGTGCGGCGTCGCGGTCAGCAGCAGCAGATGGTCGGAGGCGTCGCGCAGCAGCTCGCCCAGCCGGTAGCGCCGGCTCTTGTGCGACTCGTCGCGCGCCGACATCCGGTGGGCCTCGTCGACCACGACCAGGTCCCAGTGCGCCTGTCGCAGGCCCGGCAGGATGTCCTCGCGCTTGGCCAGATCCAGCGAGGTCACCACCTTCGGCTGCTGCAGCCACTGGTTCACGCCGAACTGGGCTCGCAGATCGGCGCCCTTGAACACCAGGAAGGTCTCGTCGAACTTCTCCTTCAGCTCGCGCTGCCACTGGAAGGCGAGGTTCGACGGGGCGACGATCAGGATGCGCTCGGCGAGACCGCGCAACTGCAGCTCGCGGATCAGCAGGCCGGCCATGATCGTCTTGCCGGCGCCGGCGTCGTCGGCCAGCAGGAACCGCACGCGGGCCAGCTTCAGCAGGTGGTCGTAGACGGCCTCCAACTGGTGCGGCAGCGGGTCGACGCGCGAGACCGAGAGGCCGAAGTACGGGTCGAACTCCCAGGCGATGCCCAGCGTGTGCGCCTGCAACCCGAGCCGCAGCAGCGCGCCGTCACCGTCGTAGCCGAAGCCGCCGGCGTGCACGGTCAGGCCCGCCAGATCGGCCGCGCCGACCGACACCCGGCGGAAGCGCTCCGAGCGGGCGCCGACCAGGCCCAGCGTCCAGCGGTCCGGGCCGGAATCGGCGACCGTCTCGACGCGCATCGGCTCGTCGAACAGCGGGCCGGTCAGGATGTGGCCCTCGGCCGGCGGTGATGGCGGCTTCATCGGCGGTCGGGGCCGCAGTCTCGCTTCACGACCGAAGCCGCACGGGATCGTACCGCGCCGACCGCGGAGCTGCCACGTGATCCGGTTGACATCGCGATCCGGGCGGTCCTTCACGATGAGCAGACGCGCCACGCCGCGCGCGGCCACCGCCGGTCGCTGCAACCGTGGTTCACGGCGCCGGAGAACCGGCCGCGCCACCGGGAGCCTCCAGCACGAGCGGCTCCGGCTCGGACTCGACCAGGTAGGCGAATTCCTTCTCGAACCGCTCCCGCGAAACCCCCACGGCGGCTGCCAGCTTCGCCAGCTCGTGCGGGTCCTCGAAGTCGTCGCGCCGCAGGCGGATCATGTAGCGGTGGGCGATGCGGTAGCGCGTCGAGTCGACGTCGACGAGCCTGATGCGGAAACGCCCCTTGTCCGGGTCGATCAGGCGCTCGAACGGGATCGGCACGAACTGGCCGGCGTCGAGCGAGATCAGGACCGCGTTGCCCCCCTGCAACAGGTACTTCGCCGCGCAGTAGCCGAGGTCGCGGGTGTACTCCATGTCGGCCGGCACGGGATCCGCGCAGCGCAGCTCATAACCGATGTTCTTCGCCACGGTGGTGATCTTCAGGCCGAACGGGGCGAGGCGGGCCGCGACCTGCGCCTTGAGGATCGCGCCGATGTCCACCTCGGCGATGCGGACGTTATCGTGTTCGTCGCGCTCGACATCGGCGAGCTGCTTCAGGTCCTCGGGATCGATCTTCAGCACGAGCCCTTCGGCGATCACCGCGACGCCGTCGCGGCGCCCCTCGGTCCAGCGCTTGATCATGGCGCCGGCCAGCGTGTCGACCACGGTCTTCAGGCGCACCGGCTCCTGCGGAAACGCCTCCGGGATGAGCGTCAGTGTAGCGCCCGCCGCCTTGCCGATGCCGAGCGCCAGATGCCCCGCCTTGCGGCCCATGGTGACCAGGAAGTACCAGCGCGAGGTGGTCTTGGCGTCGACCATCAGGTTCTTGACGATCTCGACGCCGTGGTGTCGTGCGGTCTGGAAGCCGAACGTCTCGACGTGGGACGGCAGGTCCAGGTCGTTGTCGATGGTCTTCGGTACGTGCACCACGCGCAGCCGGCCCGCCCCGACCCGCTCGAGCTGCATGGCGGAGAACGCGGTGTCGTCGCCGCCGATGGTGATGAGCTGCGAGACGTTCAATCGGAGCAGGGAGGTGATGACGTTCTCGAGGAGCGCAGGATCCGTCGTCGGATTGGCCCGCGACGTGCCGATCACCGAGCCGCCGCGAAAGTGGATCCGACTGACGGCGTCGATGGTCAGCGGGGTCACCCGGTCGATGCTCCCCCGCATGATCGACTCGAAGCCGTCGCGAATGCCGACGACCTCGACGTCCTCCAGACAGCAGCGGATGGTCGCCGCCCCGATGACGCTGTTGATCCCGGGCGCCGGGCCGCCGCCGACGAGGATGGCGACCTTCTTGTTGTGACTCATGCAACAGCCTGCCGTTCCGCAACGCGTGGCGGCGGCTCCGACGGCCGGTCCTGCGCCGACGACCCGCACTCGGCCCGGGTCGCGCCGGCGGTAGCCGCCCGAGGCCCTACTCCGACAGCAACTGGGCTCTGAGCCACCCGACCAGCGCCGGCTCCATGTCGGGGTTCTTGTCGAACATCGGCAGTCCGTGCTCGGGGCCGTCGTAGATCTTCGCCGTCGAGTGCGGATGGGCGGAGCCGTCGACCGCGCCCTGCAGGGCGTCGGCCACACCGGGCGTCACCGTGTCGCCGGTCGCCGCCGCGGCGAACACCGCCAGATCCGGCGACTCCGCCATGTTGGCGACCGCCGCCTCGCTCGGCGGACCGGAGAGCAGCATCAGCGCTTCGACGTCCCGGCGCGCCGCCAGGTCCGCGGTCAGCATTGCGCCGCAGCTCGCGCCGCCGGCTCCCACGCGCGCCGCATCGACGCCCTCCTGCGCGACGAGATACTCGAACGCCGCGTCGACATCACCCGGCGCGTGCTGCATGAACGTGGGAAAGCCGATCTCGCGCAGCGGGGGACCGCCGCTGTCGCCGAAACCGCGCAGATCCAGCGTCAGCACATGGACCCCGGCGTCGACGAGCTGCGCCGCGATGTCACTCCATGACGTCCGGTCCATGTTGCACTGGTGGACCAGCAGCATGGCCGGGCCGGGCCGGCCGGGAGACATGTAGGTCGCCCGCAGATTCGTACCGTCCGCCGCGGTCAGATCGACGTCCCGCGACGCCGCCGCGGCCGCCGTTGACTGCGCCGCCGCCGGCGCCGCAAGCGTCAACAGAAACACACTCAGCAATGCCATCGACTTCATGACTCCTCCTCGGAGCGCATCCGGAGCCGGCGACTCCAGATAACGCTACCTGTTGTCGTTCCCTCCGAGCGGCGCGTTGAAGACACGCTACCTGTTGTCGTTCCCTCCGAGCGGCGCGTTGACGAGATCGAACAGATCCAGCTTCTCCGTGCGCACTTCGCGCAAGACCTTGATGTCGGATCCGAACTCCAGCCACTCGTCCGTCGCGGCGTCGTAGCGCGGCCATGTCGCGAGTCCGTCGCCGTTCGGATCGCCCGTGCGGGCGAAGTTCACCCAGTACTGCACCATCGCATGCGAGATCTCGTGATCCCATTCGGTCCAGCCGATCCCCACGAGCCGCGTGTTGCCGAAGGCATAGGCCAGGTCGCCGGAATGGTAGGCGCCGTACCCGTCGGGCCCGTCCGGCATGTCGATGGCGGCCCGCTCGGGCACGTAGATCCGGAACACCGGGGGAGCCTGGCTGAAGAAGTAGAGGTAGGCCGTGTTGCCGGCAGCCTGCACCGCGCGGGCCCAGGTCCGCATCTCCCACACGAAGCTGCGATCCGCCTGGATGGCCTGGGCGCCCCATTTCGTCGACTTTTCGACCTCCGGTTCGTAGGCGGCCAGCAGCGCGTCGGCGTGGTCGCCGTACTGCTCGCGCAGCGTCGCGGCCAGCTCGGCCCCGCTCCGCTCCGGCATGTTGGCGTAGAGGGTGGTCCCCTCGTTGGCCAGGGCGCCGACGATGACCGGCACGTCGTTGTGCTCGCCCGCCACGAAGATTTCCCGCGCCGCGCTCGGCAGGAACCAGCCGTCGATGATGGCCCCGGACCCGAGATCCGAGTCGAGCACCGCCTCGGCGTCCAGCGCGCGGAGCGCCGCGAGCGCCTCGGCCCCGTCGCCCTCCACGCCAAGGTCCGCCGCCGCCGCCAGACCCGCCTCGTGCGCGCTCGACAGGTCGGGCCGCCCGCCGCGGAAGCAGCCCCCGGAGTGGCCGATGGCCTTGTGGAACAACCCGGCCGCCAGAGGAGACGCCATCAGGTAGCAGACGCTCCACGAACCGGCCGACTGCCCGAAGATGGTGACGTTGTCCGGATCGCCGCCGAACGCCCCGATGTTGTCGCGCACCCACTCCAGGGCCGCGACCTTGTCCAGCAGACCGTAGTTGCCGGAGGAGCCGTGCGGCGACTCCGCCGCCAACGCCGGGTGCGCCAGGAAGCCGAACGGTCCGAGGCGGTAGTTGATGGTGACCAGCACGACGCCCCTGCTCGCGAGCGCCGCGCCGTCGAAGACCTGCGCGCTGCCCCAGCCGCCCGTATGGCCGCCGCCGTGGAACCAGACCATCACGGGACGCGCCTCGCTGGCCGTTTCGGCCGCGGTCCAGACGTTCAGGTACAGGCAGTCCTCGTCCCGGTCCAGGTCACCCCGGGTATAGATGGAGGATTCCGGTGTCAGCCTCTGCCAGCACGCCGGCCCGAAGGCTGCGGCCGAGCGCGCGCCCTCCCACGCCGCAGGGGCCGCCGGCGCGCGCCAGCGGTTGTCTCCGACCGGCGGCTCGGCGTACGGAACGCCCCGGAACACGAGCGCGCCGTCATCGCCGGCCGCCCGCTCCCCTTCGAGAACTCCCAGGCTGGTCTCGACGACCGGCCCCAGCGGTGCGCCGGCCGGCTCGCCGCCATCACCGGCGCCGCACGCCGAGACGAAGAACACGCCACACAGAACCAACACGATCCGCCGGGTGCGCATCGGACTTTCCTTTCCTGTGCTCCTGCTCGCCGCTACCTGGATTCTTCCCCGGACGCCTCGGCGGCAGCCATCCTGTCGAGGTTCCGCGCCACCTCCAGAATGTGCCTGGCGTCGTGGTTGCCCTCGTGACAGGCGTACTCGTAGAGCGGTCCCTCCCGCGCCATCAACGGATACTCGACGCTCCAGGGACGCGTCCAGGTGCCCGGATCGGACACGGTGAACGCGTAGCGGATGTTCTCGTCGTCGATCCGCGTGAAGCGCTCGACGACGTGCAGCCCGGTGCTCGAACCGTTGAAGTGCACCTTCTCGTTGAAGTTGATGGACTCGACGACCAGGGTGTCGCCCTCCCACCGGCCCCGTGAATCGCCCGACCACTCGCGCATGCTCTCCGGCAGATGCGGACGGCCGTCGAGCGGAATGATCCGGGCGTCGTTCTCCCGCATCTCCTGCATGATGACCACGTAGTCCTCGGTCTGCAGGATCTGCATCAGGTCGTTGTAGGAGGGCGGCAGCATCGGCGGCCCCTCGTGGCGCCACACGAGGCAGCGCTCCTGCAGCGTCCGGGTCTGGTGGCTGTCGAACGACTGCGGGGAGATGTTCTGGACCAGCCAGCGGCTCTCGGCGCGCCGCAGCGCCTCGCGCTCCTGCGCCGACGGAATCAGCGGCGGAATCCTGCCGTTCGGCGGATCCACGATCAGCGACGTGCGCTGCATGGTGAGGCGCCGCGGCCGGTTCTCGCGCAACCAGATGGAATTGTCGTAGTGGATGTTCTCCTGGGTCTGCCGCGTCCGCTCGAGCCGTTCCTCCTCGGTCGCGCCGGCCAGGAAGCTGCGCGCGCGCAGCGGATCGACCCCTTCGGCGGTCAGGATCTCGTTCGCCGCGGCGAGCTCCTCCTCCGAAAGGAACGCCTGGTCGCCGAGGTTCTCGGGGCGTTCGAGCGGGGTGTAGGTCGAACTCGTCCAGTATCCCTGCAGGTCCGGGTGGCCCCAGGGCGTTCGCGGCGTGGACCAATCCTCGGCCGACTGACCGGATGCGGGAGCCGGCGCCCCGGTCATCGCCGCCGCCAACGTCACGACCACCGCGCCGCACAGAACCTGTCGTTGCCTCATGACATCCTCCCGGAATACGCGCCGTGCGTCGATGTCGATCATGAACCCACCGGCCGGGACTTGCAACCACGACGGTCCGCCGCGAGCCGGCGCCGTCCGCCCGCCGGGGCCGGCAGCGGGGCATCCGGTCGGCCGGCGGGATCACCGGGGGCGACGGAATCGCAGGGGTTCCGCGTCCCGGCCCGACGCGGTCGCGGCCCGACCGCCGTCGAAAACGAGCGGTTGCCGTGGTCACTCGATGTCGAAGTCGAACGTCACGATGTCGCTGTCGCCGTAGCCCAGACGCCCGCACTGGAATCGCAGCGTCCAGAAGCGCATGCGGAACGGTCCCGTGTACAACCGCCAGTAGAAGGGCGCTTCGCGCTCGGTGGTGTAGACGATCGTGGATCCTTCGGTGGCGCACCACAGATCCACGCGCGGTGCGACGTGGAACAGACCGCCGGTCGGGTAGCCGTCGGGGGTGGCGGCGACCGGAACCGCGGTCGGAACCGGCGCGCCGGCGACGTCGCCGGGAGCGCGCCCCATGCCGTGCTTCTCCGCGGCTGCGGCGACAGGCTGCGGCAGCGCGGGCGCCGCCGGCCGCGCGGCTGCGGCGCCGCCCCGCGTACCGACCAGCGCGCGTCCTTCCAGGTAGCCGGGCGCGGCCACCCCCGCGAGCGCAAGCGCGGTCGGAGCCAGATCCAGCAGGCTGACCGGGCTCTCCGGTTCGACGGGCCCGACCATGCCGGCCGGCTGGCGGATGGCGACCGTCGGCATCCCGCTCGCGCCGATCAGGAAGACGACCGTGTTGTCCAGCAGGTCGTCCTCCGCGAGGGCCTCGACGATGCGGGCAACCTGCTCGTCGAGTGCGTGCTCCCCGCCGGCGCCGCCCGCATCCACGTTGAACAACGCAAAGAACGGACGCGCCCCGGGGCGACGCGCTCCGCCGCAGCCGAACGAGACAGTACAGGGAGACTCCCAGTCCTTCTCCCGGCCGCGCCAGTCCGCGGCCGGACCGGCAGCATCCCACGCGCCCAGCAGGCCGGGCTGGGCCAGGTCCGCGGCCGGAACGGGCCGCGCGCGCGCCGCTGCATGTACGCCGCCGTCCACGTGCACGATCTCCACGGGACGGGTCCGACCGGATACCAGATGGTGTCCCGGCGGTCCGGCGCGGCTGGTGTAGTAGCCGGCCCGGCGAAGCTGCTCCGGCAGCACCTTCAGGCCCGCGGGCGGCGGGCCGACGCGCCGGCCGGTATCCCGGTCGAGGCCCAACGCGGACGGGCTCACACCGGTCAGCAGCGCCGCGCGGGCAGTGGCCGGGTCGGACGCGATGGCAGCCGCCTCGGTGACCGTCGTTCGAGCCCCGGCGAAGCTCCCGACGGAGTCCTCGTCCACGGCATCCGCGACGATCCAGACGATGTTCCGGCGCGCCTCCGCCACCCGCTCGGGGGCCGCCGATCGGTTCTGTCCACCGCCGCCGGTCCCGCCCGAACACGCCGCGCCGACCGCCAGCATGGCCGCCAGAGAGGCCGTTGCGACAGGCGTCCAACGATTCGCGGGCCACACCGCCGGAGCGGTCGGGCTGCACATCGGACTCATCCTGCGCATCATAACCGCGACTCCCGACGCAGTGGCGCGCTGGCGCCGGGGAGCGCCCGCGGCGGCGCTTGCCGGCGCTCTGGTTGTTGCCGGGGCACAGCCCGGTCCGGGTCAGGAGACGGTGGGTTGCGGAAGATCAGGACCAGGACTAAGGGGTCGCGATGTACCCCCGGCGCGCGCGGACGCGGAGCCGCCGGTCCCGCAGTTCGACCTCGATCGCGTGCCAGCGCCCGTCGGCGTGGCCGGGCGCGGGGTAGGCGAGGAAGTACTGCCGGCTCAGTTCGTCGGCGATGCCCGCCGTGGCGGCGTCGAGATCGCCGGCGCCGCGGATGATCTCCGTCCGGCCGCCGCTGTCGTCGGTCAGGTCGCGCAGGGCGGACGCGTTGACGCGGTCGCCGGCGCCGAACACCACCCCGCCCCCCGGCCCGCGGGTCGTCGGCGGAAACGGCAGGCGGCCCCCCCCGCCGCCGCCCGGGATCGGGAAGGGGATCCGCACCGGCGGACGCCCGCGCGGCGCCGGAACCCGCCCGCCGCCGTAGCGCGATGGTCCCGGGCCGTCGATGCCGACGGCGTAGACCATGACCTCGGTCTCGCGGATGAGCCGCTGCAGGTCGCGCACGCGGATCTCGCTGTTGGTGTCGTTGCCGTCCGAGATGACGACCACCGCCTTCTTGCGGTGGCGGCCCTGCTCGGCCGTGACCACGGCGTCGGCCACCGCGTCGTGGAGCGCCGTGCCACCGCGCGGCCGGATGCCGCCGAGGGAGCGGCTCACCCGCTCGGGGTCGTTGGTCCAGTCATGCACGAGCCGGGGTTGGTAGTCGAATCGGTAGAGGAAGAACTCGTCATCGGCGCCGAGCAGATCGAAGAGGAAGCGGTCGAGGGCGCCCCGCGCGGCGGCCATGCGCTCGCCCTCCATGCTGCCGCTCGTGTCGAGCACGATGCCGAGGCTGACCGGCACCCGCTCGCGGCTGAAGTGGGTGAGGGTCTGCAGGACGCCGTCCTCCCGGACGAGGAAGTCGTCCTTGTCCAGGCCGGATACGAAGCGCCCGCGGCGGTCGGTCACCGTCGCGCTCACGCTGATCAGGTCGACGCCGGTGCGGAAACGGAACGCAGGCCGGTCGGTGTCCTGCGCGGCGGTCCCGGCCGGCATCGCCGTAACGATGGCGGTCAGCAGCGGGATCAGCCGGATGGCGGTGCGGGTGCCGGTCATGACGAATCTCCCGTGGGGGCTGGCGGTTGCACGGCCGGGCGGCGATCGATGTGCGGAATCGTCGTCTCGCCCAGCAGGAAGCTGATCCGATACCGCCGGATGCCGGCGGCGAGCAGGCGAACGACGAATGCGGAGTCGGCGCCCGCGGAAAGGGCCGGGGGCTCCACGGGAGTACGGCGGGTGGCAATCAGCGTCCCGGCGTCGTCGAAGGCCATCGCCACGACGGACAGCCGCTGCAGAGCGTCCGCCTCCGGCGGATTGCGCACCGACCCGCTGATGTCGAGGAACGGACCTTCTTCGGCGTGCTCCAGCGCGATCAGATCGAGCCGCGGTCGGACCCTCTCCGTGGTTGCAGCCCCGTCGCCATCGTCGGACCCCGACAGCAGGAACGCGGCCGTCACGGCGGCGACCACCGTGACGGCGCCTCCCCCGATGGCCGCCAGTCGTCCCCAACCGGTCGCCGTCGATTCGACGGGCGAAGAGAACATGCCCGCGGCTCCCGCGGCGGAACGGCCCGTCGCGCCCGGGGCCGCCGGCAATTCTTCCAGAACCAGCGGGTCGGTTCTCTGGTGTGTGGACACGCCTTCACCTTCCCGCAGCTCGGCCGCCAGCGCGGCGAGCCGGGCTTCCGAACGCCGCCGTTCCTCCTGGACCAGCCGCCACGCCACCACGCCCATCGAGATGGCGAGAAACAACGACAGTATCGTCACGGCGATCAGCGTGATCTCCATCTTCCTTTTCTTACCGCAACCTGAACTCCATCGCCACCTCGACGACGACGACGACTGCGACTCCCTGCCTCCGGGCGGGATGGAACCGCCACTGGCGCATTGCGGCCACCGCGGTCTCGTCGAGGCCGTATCCCAGGCTGCGGACCACCTTGATCGCGCCGACCGCGCCGGTGGCGAGGACCACGACCTCCAGGACCACATCGCCTTCGATCTCGCGTCGCAGCGCGTCCACCGTGTAGATCGGCTTGACCTCGCGCTCGATCGCCGGGGGGGAGATTCCGCTTCCGACGCGGTACGGTCCCCCGCCCGTACCCCGGCCGGCGCCCGGGCCGACGCCGGCGCCCGCACCGGATCCTACGCCCCGCCCGGCGCCTGCACCGACGCCTCCGTTCCGGCCGGGCCCGTGCGACAAGGTGTCGCTCGTTCCCGGCGGAGGTTCCAGCAGGCCCCGCAGATCCCGGTGGTCCGCACGCATCGCCATCAGTGGCGCGGCGATGGGGCGCAGCGCCTCGGACTCGAGCGGCTCGCGAGGGGACTCCACCGGCTCGACGACGGACGGCCGCTCGCGGGGTGGAACCGGACTGCTGAGGCGGCTGTCACCGCGCCGCTCCGCCGGCGGAGGCGGCAGCGGCTGCCGCCTCCCGCCTCCTCCTCCGCCCCCGCCGGGGCCGGGCTCGGCCACGAACACGAGGCGCGACGCGGGCGTCCGGTCCGTTGCGGGGGGATGGTCGGCGGCTGTCGTCGTCTGTATCGCGCTCAGCAGGATGATCAGGGGAATGGCCGCGCCGTGGGTCACCGTCGAGATCACCGCCGACACAGCGGTGGCGGAGTCCTCGATGCCCCGATCGAGCAGGGCGCCGCCGAAGAGCGGGCGGCTCGGACGGACCGCTCCCCATTGCAATGTGCGCACGATGCGCACGGCTTCCCGATGGCCGACGAGCATGCCGTCGACCGTCGCGATTTCGCCGGCGGCGATGAGCTGCCTGACCACACGGGGGGCGACGCCGGCCGCCTGCGCCACTTCGTGCGCCGAATAGACCTCAGGAGCGCAGGGCGCCGCACCCTGCAGGGGCTCTTCCGGCTGGTGCCCGGACATCTCCGCTCACCCTATTTCGTACCTTCGAAGAAGCTCTTGCCCGCGCGTTCGGCGAGCAGACGCACGGTCCGGAAACCCTCCGCGCCGAGGGCGCCGAGGGCGCCGCCGTTCACGAGGTACGTGCGGTCGAGGGTGCGCTGCGAGAAGAGACTGCCGAGGCCGCCGCGCTGGGCTGCCTCGATCACCACGCAGCGCCCGTTCGGCCGCAGCACCTTGAGCGCCTGCTGCAGGCACAGGACCCGTTCGTTCATGCGCAGGCCGCCGAGCAGGTCAGGCGCCACGACCACGTCGAAGGATTCGGGATCGCAGGGCAGGGCCCCGAGCCTGGCCGTCCTGACCTCCACCAGCACGCCGGCGCGTTCCGCCGCGCGCCGCACGTTGTCGCTCTCGGCGTCGGTCTCCGTCACGGCACAGGCTTCGCCGCTGATCCCGGCCGCCCTGGCGAGCTCCGCGATCAGTTGTCCGTCCCGGCCTCCAAGCTGCAGCACGGAAGCGCCGAGCTTGAGACCGACCATCGACACCTCCAGATCGCGAGGACCTCCGCTCTTCTTCAGCTTGAACACTTGCCTCGTCCCATCGATACCGGCGTCCGCCTCGCGCCGGGATTCCTCACCGTTACGCGTCGGCGGATCGCGAGAAACCGAGCCGGAACACCATGATATAGTCTCCGCCTGTGCAAGGCTCCCGCCAGATCGCTCCGGCCACGGGGCGCCTCGGGATTCTGCTAGCCGGTCTCGGCGCCGTCAGCACGACCCTCATCGCCGGCGTCCACGCAATCCGCAAGGGACTTGCCGCACCGACCGGGTCGCTCACGCAGATGGGCACCATCCGACTCGGCAGGCGGACCGACGGCCGCTCGCCCCTGATCCGGGACTTCGTCCCGCTGGCCGGGCTGGACGATCTCGTCTTCGGCGGGTGGGACATCTTCGAGGACAACTGCTATCAGGCGGCGTGCAAGGCCGAGGTGCTGCGGCGCGGACTGCTCGATCAGGTCCGCCCCGAACTCGAGGCGGTACAGCCCTGGCCCGCGGTCTTCGATCAGACCTACGTCAAGAAGCTCGCCGGCCCGAACGTGAAGAGGGGGACCAGCAAGCGCGACCTCGCCGAGCAGCTCCGCGCCGACATCCGGCAGTTCCGACGGACGCAGGGCCTTGAGCGGCTGGTCCTGATCTGGTGCGGCAGCACCGAGGTCTATCTGGAGGAGGGGCGGGTCCATCGCTCCCCCGACGCGTTCGAGCAGGGGCTGGAGGAGTCCGATCCGGCCATCCCGTCGAGCATGATCTACGCCTACGCCGCGCTGAAGGAGGGGATTCCCTACGCCAACGCGGCGCCGAATCTGAGCGCCGACGTACCGGCGCTCGAGGAGCTGGCCCAGCAGACCGGATCGCCGCTCGCGGGGAAGGACCTGAAGACCGGCCAGACCTTGATGAAGACGATGGTCGCGCCCGGTCTGAAGGCGCGCCTGCTCGGGGTGTCCGGCTGGTACTCCACCAACATCCTGGGAAACCGCGACGGCGAGGTGCTCGACGATCCGGAATCGTTCAAGACGAAGGAGGAGAGCAAGAAGTCGGTGCTCGACCACATCCTGCAGCCCGAGCTCTATCCGACGCTCTACGACGACCTGCACCATGTGGTCCGCATCAACTACTACCCGCCGCGCGGCGACAACAAGGAGGGTTGGGACAACATCGATCTGGTCGGGTGGCTCGACTACCCGATGCAGCTCAAGATCAACTTCCTCTGCCGGGACAGCATCCTCGCCGCGCCCATCGTGCTCGACGTGGCCCTCTTCCTCGACCTCGCGGCGCGGGCCGGCATGAGCGGCATCCAGGAATGGCTCTCGTTCTACTTCAAGAGTCCCATTCACCGTCGCGACCTCTATCCCGAGCACGACCTGTTCATCCAGTTGATGAAGCTCAAGAACACGCTCCGGCACCTGCGCGGCGAGGAGCTGATCACGCATCTCGGACTGGAGTACTACGATTGACGCGCACGCAGGCAGCCCTGATCGGCGGCGCGTTCAGCGGCGTGCTGTCGGCGCTGCCCATCATCGGGGCGGCGAACTGCTTGTGCTGCCTCTGGGTGGTCGGCGGCGGCGTCATCACGGCGTGGCTGCAGCAGCAGGGAGGGGCGGGTCCGCTGGAGCTGGGCGAAGGGGCGCTCGGAGGACTTCTTGCCGGCGTGATTGGGGCCGCGGTCTATACACTCGTGTCGGTTCCGTTGCGGTTGCTGATGGGCTCGCTGGCCGGCGCTCCTCCGGGAAGCCTCCAGTTCGGGGATGTGGACGTGCCGCCGGAGATGCGCCAGATGCTGGAGGCTGTGGAACAGCTCGCCACCAACCTGCCGCTGATGACCCTGGTCGGATTCCTCGTGATGCTGGTCGCCGGCATGATCTTCTCCACGTTGGGCGGCCTGTTGGGAGCGTTCTTCTTCCGGAAGGCTGCGCCGCCGGCGGGTCCGGGAGCCACCGACATCGTCCCGCCGCCCCCGCCCGTCTGACGCCGGCCCTGGCGACGACCGGGGCGAGGGAACCGAAAGAGGACGCCTTGCGTCAGTGGCAATCAGGGTGCCGCCGGCGTGAGAAGTCCTCGCGCCCGGCATCCGGATCCGAGCGAGCCCATGTCGCTGATACATACACGCGATCTCTGGAAGACCTACCGCATGGGGACCGAGTCGGTCCATGCCCTGCGAGGCGTCTCGGTGGACATCGAGCGTGGCGAGTTCGTCGCCATCATGGGACCTTCCGGATCCGGCAAGTCGACGCTGATGAACCTCATCGGCTGTCTGGATACTCCCACCCGCGGCGACTATCGCCTGAACGGCAAGGACGTCAGCCGCATGAACGACGACGACCTGGCGCGCATACGGAACCAGGAGATCGGGTTCGTCTTCCAGACCTTCAACCTGCTGCCGCGGGCGTCCGCGCTGCACAACGTCGAGTTGCCCTTGATCTACGCGGGGGTGCCGGCGGGGGTGCGGTACGAGCGGGCGACCGCGGCGCTGAGCCTGGTCGAGCTTCAGGATCGGATGAACCACCGGCCGAACGAGCTCTCCGGGGGACAGCGCCAGCGAGTGGCGATTGCGCGCGCGCTGGTGAACAATCCGTCGCTCGTGCTTGCCGACGAGCCGACCGGCAACCTCGACTCGAAGACCGGCATCGAGATCATGGCCGTGTTCGAGGGACTGCACCGCGCGGGCAATACCATCGTCCTGATCACGCACGAACCGGACGTCGCCCGGCACGCCCGCCGCGTCATCCATATCCTGGATGGGGCGATCGCCCGGGACGACACGAAGACGACCCGACCGGGCACGCCGGAGGCCGTGGTCACATAGCGGTCCCGCGTCGTCTGTACCGGCGCGGTCTCCTGCGGCGCTCTCAGTCGGCGGCCCGGTACTCGCCGAAGACCCCGCGCAGCGCGTCTGCGATCTCTCCGACGGTGGCCAGCGCCTCGACGGCGGCGATGATCGGCGGCACCAGGTTTGCGCCGCCGCGCGCGGCGCGCTCGACCGCGGCGAGCGCGGCCCGCGAGGCCCTGGCGTCGCGGGCGGCCCGCAAGGCGGCGACCCGCGCCGCCTGGTCGACCTCGATCTGCGGGTCGATGCGATGCGTCGCAATCGGCGTCGCCTCGTCGGCGGCGAAGCGGTTGACGCCGACCACGACCGTGTCGCCCGTATCGATCGCCTGCTGGGTCCGGTAGGCGGCCTCCTGAATCTCGGACTGGATGAAGCCGGATTCGATGGCGGCCAGCACGCCGCCCCGTTCGTCGATGCGCTCGAGCAGCGACAGCGCCTCGGCTTCCAGGCGGTCAGTGAGCGCCTCGATGGTCCAGGCGCCGCCGACCGGGTCGACGGTGTCGGTCACGCCGGTCTCGGCGGCGATGATCTGCTGCGTGCGCAGCGCAATCTGCGCCGCTTCCTCGGTGGGCAGCCCGAGGGCTTCGTCGCGCCCGTTGCAGTGCAGCGACTGCGTGCCGCCGAGCACCGCAGACAGGGCCTGCAGCGCCACGCGGACGATGTTGTTCTCCGGCTGCTGGGCGGTCAGGGTGCTCCCGGCGGTCTGGGTATGGAACCGGAGCTGTTGTGCGCGCCGGGCGGTGGCGCCGAAGCGATCGCGCATCAGGGTGGCCCAGAGGCGGCGGGCGGCCCGGAACTTGGCGACCTCCTCGATAAAGTCGTTGTGCGCGTTGAAGAAGAACGAGAGGCGGGCCCCGAACGAGTCCACGTCGAGGCCGCGATCGCACGCCGCCTGGACGTATGCGAGGGCGTGGGCGAAGGTGAACGCGATCTCCTGGGCCGCGGTCGACCCCGCCTCGCGGATGTGGTAGCCGCTGATGGAGATCGGGTGCCAGCGCGGGAGCTCCTGCTCGCAGAACGCGACGACGTCGGTGACGATACGGAGAGAGGCCCGGGGCGGGTAGATGTAGGTGCCGCGCGCCACGTACTCCTTCAGGATGTCGTTCTGCACCGTGCCGGCCAGCCCGCGGGGATCGACGCCCCGGCGCCTGCCCGCAGCGACGTAGAGCGCAAGGAGAATGATGGCGGTGGCGTTGATTGTCATCGAGGTCGACACGCGGTCGAGCGGGATGCCGTCGAAGAGCCGCGACATGTCCTCGAGCGAGTCGATGGCGACGCCGACGCGGCCCACTTCGCCGGCCGCGAGCGGGTGGTCGGAGTCGTAGCCGATCTGCGTCGGCAGGTCGAAGGCGACGCTCAATCCGGTGACGCCCTGATCGAGCAGATAGCGGTAGCGCTGGTTCGATTCGGCCGCGGTGCCGAAGCCGGCGTACTGGCGCATCGTCCACAGGCGCCCGCGGTACATCGTCGGGTGGATTCCGCGGGTAAAGGGGAAGCTGCCCGGGGCGCCGAGTCGGTCTGTTTCCTCGTCGGCGCCCGGCCGCGGACGATCGACACGTGAAGCCATGCGAGGTGATTCTACCAGTGCGACGTGACGGTTTCTCCGTCCGGGACGGGCTACAGGGTGTAGTAGCTTCGTGACTGGAAACCTCCATATGCCGTGGTCCGTGGTTGACACGGCGGCCAGCGGCGCCTAGGATCGTGAGGGTCACGCCCCGCTTTCCATGCCGCTGGTGGTCCTCATCCGGCTGGTTCCCATTGCAGGTCTTCTGTCGGCGGCGGCTCCGTGCATGGCTGACTCGTGCGGCGAGGAGGTAGCAGCATGAACGACGTCGTGAACCGTCTTGCGCGCGAGCTCGCCGAGGCCATCAGCGCCGCGGTGGCCCAGGATCCGCAGGTCGAGGCGTGTCGCGAAAGAGCGCGCGCCGCAGGCTACGAGATGCGTGTCTCGCTCGAGACGGAGATCGGGTTCGGCAGCCGAGAGGCTTCCGCTGCAGCCTCAGGTGGGACCGGACCGGTCGGCGGCGAGGAGGGCGCCCTGTCCGGCCGCATGACGCCGAACGACCGCCGGTTCCTGCGCGCCCTGCGGATCGCGGTGGACGGGAGCGACCCGCCGGCCCCGGGCCGGAGTTGACGGGCAGTCACGGGTGGGCGTCGGGCGGTCCGCGTGCGGAGGGCGCGTCAGGTGGTCCATGTGCGGAGGTCGCGGCCGGTCATTTCGGGCGGGACGTCGACGCCGGCGATGGCCAGCAGGGTGGGCGCCACATCGCGCAGCGATCCGTCCCGTAGCGGATGGCGCGTCCGCGAGAGCTCCTTGTCGATGAGCAGCACCGGCACGGGATTGCTGGTGTGCGCCGTATGCGGTCCGCTTCTCTCCGTGTCCCACATCTGTTCGGCATTGCCATGATCGGCGGTCACGAGGACGGCGCCTCCGGCTCCGGCAACCGCGCTGACGATGCGGGACAGGCAGCCGTCGAGCGTCGAGACCGCGCGGGCCGCCGCGTCCAGATTTCCCGTGTGCCCCACCATGTCGGCGTTGGCGAAATTGCAGACGATCACGTCGTGACGGCCGTTGTCCACATCGTCGACGAGCGCGTCCGTGATGCCGACGGCGCTCATCTCCGGCTGCAGGTCGTAGGTGGGAACCTTGGGCGACGGCACGAGGATGCGGTCCTCTCCGGTGTACGGCCGTTCCTCACCGGTGTTGAAGAAGTAGGTGACGTGGGCGTACTTCTCCGTTTCCGCCAGGCGCAGGTTGGTCCGGCCGGCGGCGGCCAGAACCTCGGCCACGTTTCCCGAGAACGACGGAGGATCGAAGGCGATCGGCAGGCCGTAGGTCGCGTCGTACTCGGTCATGGTCGTGACCGAGACGGCCGGGCGTCGCCGGCGCTCGAATCCGTCGAACGCGCTCTCGTCGAATGCGAGGGCCTGGGTCAACTGTCGCGCCCGGTCCGCGCGGAAGTTGAAGAAGATCACGGAATCACCGTCGCGCAGGCAACCGATCGGCTGCCCCGTACCATCCACCACCACCCCCGGCGTGATGAACTCGTCGGTGGTGCCCGCCGCATGAGCGTCCGCGACCAGCGTCGCCGCGTCCGAGCCGGTGCGCCCCGCGCCCTCGGTAATCGCGGCGTATGCGCGCCGGGTCCGGTCCCAGCGCCGGTCTCGATCCATGGCGTAATAGCGGCCGATCACGGTTGCGATTCGTCCGGCACCAGCGTCCGCGAGCGTGCGTTCGAGGACCGCCATGTCGTCTGCCGCAGCAGTGGGCGCGGTGTCGCGTCCATCGGTGAGCGCGTGGACGAAAAGCCGTCCGATGCGTTGCCGCCGCGCCAGCTCGACGAGCGCCGCCAGATGGCGGAGGTGGCTGTGGACCCCGCCCCGAGAGACCAGACCCACGAGGTGCAATGCATGCCGGTCGCCGCCGCAGCGTCTCATGGCCGTGATCAGGGGCCGGTTCTCGAAGAAGTCGCCCTCGCGGATGCTCTTGTCGATGCGGGACAGATCCTGATAGATGACACGGCCCGCGCCGAGATTCATGTGGCCCACTTCGGAATTGCCCATCTGGCCCGCGGGCAGGCCCACCGCCTCCCCGCTGGTCACGAGCGACGCATGGGGGAAGCGCTCCGCCAGCTCGTTGTACGTGGGTGTACGACCCAGGGCAATCGCGTTGTGATCGCGGTCGGGACTGATTCCCCAGCCGTCGAGGACGACGAGGACTACCGGCGGACGGCGGGCGGCGGGCATGATGGCAGCGGGCGACGAGCCGATGATAACACGTCGGAGGACTCGCCATGCGCCGGATTGCGGCGCGTAACTTCTTTAATGTCAATACCTTGCGTGATCTGGTCCGGTTTTGACTTGGACGTCGGTGGTCGCATATGATGGAACCAGTGAACTTCCAGTACACCCGGCAGGAGATCAAGATCCCATGAATGACATTGTCCGGCGCACGAGAGTTCTGACTGCATGTGTCGCCGTTGCACTGCTCGCCGTCGCGCCCTCTGCCGCCCAGGACGATCTTGAGGACTGGCAGAGAGCCGAGTTGCGTTCCATGCTCGACGCCATCGAGGCCGCGCTCGCAGCGCGGATTGTGCCGGTTGGCGAGCCGTTCGAGTTCCGTCCGGACTTTCTCAAGGGCACCGACGGCGACGCCTACGTGCCGTTCACGTTGTCCATAGATCCGTCCAGGATCGACCGCTCGTCGGTTGCGATGTACCTGTACGTGGTCGAGGCCGGGGATACGGATCCGGTCTTCGAGGATGCGTACTTCACGGACGTGGACTCGGGCGGCGATGGTCCGATTCGCATCAGCCGCGCGTTCGCTGTTCCGGGCGGCGCATACGACGTCTACATCGTGATCCGGGAGAGTTCTCGCGACCTGGCGCCGGAGGGCAATCCCCCCGGTGATCGGGATCGGGCGCAGATCGACGAGTACTGCAGCGGGCTCTTTTCGGACGATCTCAGCATGCGCTTCGCCTGTCAGGAGCAGGAGTACCTGGCATATCGCCTGCAGCGGCGTCCGCGTCTCAGTTTCAACGAGAACGAAGAGGGCGCGACGATGATGATGCAGCGGGCTCGCGTCGACGTGCCGGATCTCTGGAACAACCAGCTTCAGTTGAGTTCGATCATCGTACCCGAGCTCGTCGAGCCCCTTCCCGCCCCTCTGTCGCCGGAAGAGCAGATTCTCAGTCCGTACAGTCTCGGAACCACCCGGATCGTGCCGAAGCTGGAGCAGGACTTCGGAAAGCGGGCGGAGCTGTCGCTGATCTTTCTCGTCTACAACCCGGGTCTCGCCGACCGCTCGATGCCGGACATCACGATCGAGTACAGCTTTCACCAGCGGACGGATGCGGGAGAGAACTACTTCAACCGGACGAACCCGCAGGCGTTCAACCGCCAGACGCTTCCGCCCGATTTCGACCTGACGCTCGGTCACCAGATCGTGGCGGGGCAGACGGTGCCGCTGTCGCTCTTTCCGGCCGGAGACTATCGGTTGGAGATCAAGGTGACCGACAACACGAACTCGGCCGAGATCATCGAGAACGTGATGTTCACGGTGCTGGAGTCGTAAGGAGGCGTCGGCAGCGCTCGACCGCCGGCACGCGGTCGGGCGCGCCGTCAACGAAAAATGGCACGCAAGTTCCTCGTCGTCGCTGGTGTCGTTCTGGCGCTCGGGCCTCCGGCTGCAACGGTTGTGGCCGGCCAGGAGCCGGGTGGTTCGTCGCAGTCGGTCGCGGCGATGCCGTCCATGGCTGGCGCCGGGGAGCTGAGTGGCGTGGTCACCGCAGCGGACGGAGCTCCGATCGGCGACGTCCTGCTGTCGCTATCCGGACCGGGCGGGTCGTCGCTGGCCGTATCGGATTCCGCCGGGCGCTTCCGGTTCGACGAGCTTCCGGCGGGCCGGTACCTGCTCAGGACACACCAGGCGGGAGTCGGGACCGGTCGTCGGTTCGTTCGGATCGAGTCCGGGCAGGCGGTCTTCGAGCCGGTCGCACTGAATCCATCCAGCGAATCGAATCGGGATTTCCTGCTCGCCGGGAGCATGTTCCAGTTCGGGAGTGCTTCGGTTGCGGGTGGGCCGGAGGATACCCGGGCGGCGTCCGCAGCGGGGGACGTGAGCAGTGAGCAGTCCGGCGGCGCTTCGATACCGGAGGAGTCCGCCGCGGAAGACTCCGAGCCGCAGGACGCCAAGATGTGGCGGCTGCGCCGCGCCCGTCGCAGCGTGCTCAAGGACCGCATGACCGGAGCGTCACTCCTTCAGCGGGGTGGGGCCACTCCCGGTTCCCGTGACGGTGGCGGCGGCGTCGAGCGCTGGGCGGCGGCTGGTTCTGCGTCGTTGGAGCATCCGCTGTCGGGCGTGGCGGGACTTCCAATCTCGGGCGAGGTTCAGTTCCTGACGAGGGCGACGTTGGCCGGACCGCGCTTCCTGTGGCCGTCGGAGGCCTGGCCCGGGCAGGTGGCGTACGTGTCCGTGGCGCCGGCCGGCGCCAGCGACTGGGCGTTGCGCGGAACCGTCGACATGACGACCGGGGAGACCTCGTCGTGGGCTGTCGCCGGCTGGTACTCCGTGGAGCCGCGCCGCGACCACGACGTGGAGGTGGCGGCTTCGTACAGCCGGCAGGCGCACGCGGCCGCCGCCGATCTGCGGCTCGATGTCGCCGGCCCGGCCGCAGCGGGAGCGCCCCGGCGCGAGGTGGGGCGCGTCGAGGTGACCGATACCTGGACGGTCTCCCCGATGCTGGAAGTCGGTTACGGCGCGGAGGTGGCGCGGTACGGATACATCGAGGACGGTCGGTTGTTCAGCCCGCACGCGGCCGTCACGGTGTCGCCGGTCGATGGAACCCGGGTACGCGCAGCCGGGTCACGGAACATGACCGCCCCGGGCGGAGAACAGTTCCTGCCTCCCCTCGATGGCCTGTGGTTGCCTCCGGAGCGGACCTACACGTCTCTCTCCGGTCTTGGGGACCTGCATGCCGAACAGTTGCGGCACGTCGAGATCGGCTTGGAGCACGAACTCGGGGAACGCTCCGTCGTCGGCGTTCGCAGGTTCAGCCAGGAGGTCGACAACCAGCTCATGGCGATGTTCGCTCCCGGGGGGCACGCGGGGATCGAGACCCTGCCGGCATCCGGCGGGCACTACTACTACCTGACCGGGGCCGGCGGCGTCGACGTGGACGGTTGGGGGGTGACGTTCGAGCACGAGATCGAGGAGCGGTTGCACGGCGCGGTCGACTACCGCATCGTCCGCTCGGGATGGACTCCACCGGGTTTCGCGGAGCTTGCGGCAGAACGGCTACCGAGCGGCAGGGATCACTTCCAGGACGTGGCCGCGACGCTGCGGGCCGAAATCCCCGAGACGTCGACGCGCATCCTCGCTCGCTGCCGGGTCAGCACGGCGTTCGCCAGGATGGCTGCCGGCGGCGTGGCCCCGGGTCTCGATACCCGTTTCGACGTGCAGGTCACCCAGACCCTGCCCCTTGCGCCGTTCGAGGGCAGCAGTTGGGAGCTGCTGGTGGCCTTGCGGAGCCTGTTCCACGAGCCGAGTCAGGGGGAGTCGATCTACGACGAGTTGCTTGTCGTCGATCCGCCGAGACAACTCGTCGGCGGTCTCGTCGTTCATTTCTAGCGCCCGGCGCAGGCTCCTGGCCGACATTTTCCGCTCCGGCGGCAGGCAGTCGCTCCAACACGTTGGATCGACAGTCCATTTTCTCGCATGCAGCCTGTGCCACCCCGACACATGCCTGCGCGGTCCGTCCATGCGGACGCAATACGTATGCGTATGCGTATGGCGCGTGATTTGCATTATGCGGTGTGGTAATCATGAAGCGCGGAGTGCGTGAGGCGAACGCCAGTCGCTACCGCGGCGATTGGGGTCGGGCCCTGCTCGCGGTGGGAGTCGTCGCGGTCCTGCTCTGCCTCGCGATCGCCAACGCGATCGCCCACGCCGACGATCGCGGCGTCGAGGACGGCGTGCTCTGGCGTGACAGCGCCGACGGGCTGATCGCAACCGCAGTGGCGCCGGATTCCCCGGCCGCGGTGGCCGGGATCGAGATCGGGGACGTGGTGCTGGCCGTCGGTGGCGAGCCGGTCGAACGCCACGCCGGACTGCAGCGGGTGCTGCGCTCCATTGCCGACGGCACGCAGGTCGACTATACCCTCCTGCGTCTGGGTGAGGCGCGGCTGCAGACCGTTTCTCTCGAGAAGGCGCCCGCGGTTTCGCTCTCCACCTATCTTCTGCTCGCGGCGGTCGGTCTACTGGGGTTGCTCGTCGGCGCGGCCGTCCGCGTGCAGCGGCCCGGACATCAGGCGACGCTCCATTTCTTCTGGTTGACGGTCGCGTTCTTCGGCGCGCTCGCCTTCTCGTACACCGGGTGGCATGGCCGACTCGACTGGATCTTCTTCTGGGCGGACGAGGTGGCCACCCTGCTGCTGGCCCCCCTCTTCATGCACTTCGCGCTGGTCTTTCCGGAGCGCCCGCCGGGCTGGCTGCGTCACCGGCTCGGATCCTGGGCGTTGTCGATCGTCTACGCGCCGGCGGTCGCTCTCGGAGCGATGCAGGCAGCGGCCGTGCTCGGACCGGACGACGGTGTCGGATTCGTGCGGGCGGTCGAGCGGGTCTGGCGCCTGGAGCACCTCTATCTGGCGGCGTGCACGCTCGGCGGGTTCGCAACCATGGTGGTCGCTCTCCGCCGCGTCCGATCGGTCACATCGCGTCGCCAGCTTCGCTGGATCGTGTCCGGGGCTGCCCTCGGCGGCCTCCCGTTCGCACTCGGCTACCTGATTCCGTGGGCTCTCGGTTTCGAGCCGCCGGCCGGTCTGGCGGTGCCGGTGGGCCTGATTCCGCTCGCGTTCGCGTCCGCCATCGTCCGCTACCGGTTGCGCGATGTCGAGGTCATCGTCAAGCGGAGCGTCGGCTATGCGGCGATCGTGGCGGCCATGGTGGTCATCTATATCGGGTTGGAGCGCCTCGCCACAGGGGTGTTCCTCGGCGAATCCGGTCAGCACAACTCGATCATCGCGCTGCTGGCGACGGCGGTCGTCGTGCTCCTGGCGCGCCCGGTCAAGACCGCCATTCAGACCATGCTCGATCGGGCCTACTATCGCGAGCGGTTCGACTACCGGCGGGCCCTCATGCGGTTCGCGCGGGATTTGAGCACGGACCTGGATCTGGATCGACTGAGCGAACGGCTGGTGAACCGGGTGGCGGCGACCCTCGGGATCGATCGGATGGTGCTGCTGCTCGGTCGCGATCCGAGTGCGGACGACACGGAAATCGAAGCCGGCGGCTTCCATCCGATTCGCTGGGTCGGGTTCGAAGCTGCTCCGCCGGCGCTGCCTCGCACATCGAGTGTCGGTGACCGAATGCTCGGCCGACAACCCGCGCTGCTCGACGATCCGACCAGCGCGCGGCGGTACGCGCCCGACGACGTGGCATTCTGGCGAACCCGGGGTCTGTACTACTTCGTGCCCTGTGTCTCCGAGGAGGAGACGATCGCGATCATGGCGCTCGGCCGCAAGGAGACGGGTGAGCCCCTGAGCAGTGAGGACATGGCTCTTCTGAGGGCGGTGGCGGGTCAGGTGGCGACCGCGCTGGAGAACGGGCGCCTCTACGGCCGGCTCCGGCAGAAAGCCGGCGAGCTCGACAGCATGCGGCAGTTCAGTGAGAACATCATCGAGTCGCTGAGCGATGGCCTCGCGGTACTGGACCTCGACGATCGCATCATCCGCTGGAACGCGGGGTTCGAACGCCTGCAAGGTGTACCGCGCGCAGACGCGATCGGGCGGTCGCTCGACGAGATCTTCGACCGGGATTTCGTCGCCCGGCTGAGTGCGGCGCGCCAGGAGCAACCGGCCGGGGCCGCGCTCTATCGCGTGCCGATGCGCTCCCGGCACGAGGAACCGCGGCGGCTGCGGGTGAAGGCCGCCACCGCACCCCTGCTGACGCCGTCCGGTCGGACCAGCGGAACGATGTTGATCGTGGTGGACAGCACGGCCCGGGTGCAGCTCGAAGAGCAGTTGCAGCTCTCCGAGAAGATGGCCTCCATCGGGTTGCTCGCGGCCGGCGTGGCACACGAGGTGAACACGCCGTTGACGGGCATTTCCAGTTTTACCCAGATGCTGCTCGAGGACGCGGCGCCGGACGATCCCAGGACCCGGCTGCTCGAGAAGATCGAGCGCCAGACGTTCCGGGCGGCGCGGATCGTCAACGGGCTGTTGAACCTCACACGACCGGGTCGGACGGATGCGACGAGCCCCGTCGACATCAACAACGTGATAACCGACGTACTGCTGCTGCTCGAGCCTCAGCTCCAGGCGGCGAGCATCCGGGTGCGCCGCGAGCTGGTCAGTCCTGCGGTGATGATCCAGGGCATCGAGTTCAAGGTGCAGCAGGTGTTTCTCAACCTGTTTCTCAACGCTCGCGACGCCATGCCGAGCGGAGGATGGCTGACGGTGCGCAGCCGGATCGAGGGAGCGAACGCGGTTGTCGAGGTGGCGGATACGGGGTCGGGCATCTCGCCGGAACATCTGTCGCGGATCTACGATCCGTTCTTCACGACCAAGGCGGTCGGGCAGGGGACCGGACTTGGACTGTCGGTCACCTATGGAGTCGTGCAGGAACATCAGGGGACCATCGAGTGTGCGAGCCGGCCGGGACACGGAACCCGATTCACGTTGATCCTGCCGCTGGCCGTCGCTGATCTGGCGCCGGTCGCCGAAGCCGCCCGCTGATCACGAGGCGCAGTACATGCTGGACGGGGCTTCGCTTCTGGTAGTCGATGACGAAGCGATCATGCGGGAGATTCTCCAGTCGCTGCTGGAGCGCCAGGGGTGTCGCGTACGGCTCGCGGCGTCCGGCAAGGAGGGCGTGGAGCTGGCCCGAGCGGGCGCGTTCGATGCGGTCCTGCTGGACGTGATGATGCCGGGCACGGACGGGCTCGCCGCGCTCGACGAGATCGTCGCGCTCGACGAAGCTCCCCCGGTGATCATGATCACCGCATTCGGCACGTCCAGGAACACCCGCGAGGCGTTCAAGCGCGGTGCCTTCGACTTCATCGAAAAGCCGTTCAAGAACGACGACGTTCTGCTCGTCGTGCGGAACGCGGTGTCGCAACAGCGGCTGGCGAGCGAGAATCGTATTCTGCGTCAACACCTGCAGGCGCAGGCGAGCCGATTCGCGGACATCATCGGTCACAGCCCACGTATCCGGAGCGTATTCAAGATCATCGCGCAGGCGGCGCCCAGCCGCGCCACGATTCTCGTCTCCGGCGAGAGCGGTACCGGAAAGGAGCTGGTGGCGCGCGCCGTGCACGCCAACTCGCCGCGGGCAGGCCGGCCGTTCGTCACGGTCAACTCGGGCAGCCTGCCTCCGGATCTCCTGGAGTCGAATCTCTTCGGTCATCTGAAGGGCGCCTTCACCGGCGCGGTGACGTCCAAGAAGGGCCTGTTCGAGATGGCCGATCGAGGGAGCATCTTCTTCGACGAGATCGGCACGGTTCCGCTCGAGACCCAGGCCAAGCTGTTGCGCGTAATCCAGGAGCGGGAGTTCAGGCGCCTGGGGGGCGTCGACATCATCAAGGTGGATGTCCGGATCATCGCGGCCACGAACGTGGATCTGCAACGAATGGTCGAAGAGGGCTCGTTCCGGGAGGATCTGTACTATCGGCTGCATGTGATCGCCATCGATCTTCCCCCCTTGCGCGACCGGCGGGAAGACGTGCCGCTGCTGGCCCGGAGCTTTCTCGACAGGTACGGGAAGGAGAACAACAAGCCCGATCTGGAGTTGACGCCGGATGCGATGCAACTCCTGGAGGCCTACCACTGGCCCGGCAACGTGCGGGAACTGGAGAACGTGATCGAGCGGGCGGCCGTGTTGACGGTCAAGCGCCAGATCGGGCCCGAGTTGATCCCGGACGTCGTCAAGGCTGCACGGTCGTTCGAATTGCCGCACTTTGACATGCCGGCGGAGGGGATTCCCTTCAAGAAGATCATCGACAACATGGAAGTGCGGTTGATCCTCCGGGCGCTCGATGCGGCCGGTGGTGTCCAGAAGCGCGCCGCGGAGCTGCTGCGGGTCAAGCCGACGACGCTCAACGAGATGATCAAGCGGCACGGCATCCGCGCGCGGGGTTCGCGCTCCCGTGCAGGCGCCGCGGTCCGGGGCCGAGCCGACGCTGCAGCGCGCCCGGATCAGGGGACCGCGTCCGCGCGCTCGAAGCCGTTCGTTTCGGACGTGGTCGAAGAATTCGAGAAGGGACTGAGCCCCATCGACTGAACCCCGGGCCGTCGGGAGAAGGGCGACAGACGACCCGAGGCTGGGAGCTTGCGCCGCAGAAACGCGACGAAGTGAGTTCTGCGGCGCAAGCGCCTAGCCTTCGAGTTCCGCCGCCGCCCGCTCGACCTTCTCGGCCAGCCCGGCCTTGTAGCCGGCCAGCTTCTCGGCTACCCGCGCATCCGACAGCGCCAGGATCTGCGCGGCGAGCACCGCCGCATTGACCGCCCCGGCCGCGCCCACCGACACCGTGGCCACAGGTACGCCGGGGGGCATCTGGACGGTGGCGAGCAGCGCATCCCAACCCTCCAGCGGCGACGAGTCGATCGGCACCCCGATGACCGGCAGGGTCGAGTGGGCGGCAACCACCCCGGCGAGGTGGGCCGCGGCGCCGGCACCGACGATGAACACCTTGACGCCGAGAGCCGGCGCCTCCTCCACGATGCGCTGCACGCGAGCCGGCGAGCGGTGCGCCGAGGCGACCGTCATGTGCGACGTGACGCCGAGCGTGTCGAGCACCTCGACCGCCCTGCGCATCACCGGCGCGTCCGAATTCGATCCCATCAGTATCTGCACGTCTCGTTCCGCCATCCGCTGTCTGTCCTCCCGGTTCACCGGCCGCCGCGGCTCGCCGCGACGGTCAGCGCCTTGTGTCCGATATCCGTTCGCACGTGACTGTTCTCGAACGAAATGCGCCCGACGGCGTCGTAGGCCCGCGCGATGGCCTGCTCGTAGCTCTTTCCGCGCGCCACCACAGTCAGTACACGACCGCCGCTGGTCACGACCCGGCCATCCTCCAGCGCCGTTCCCGCATGCGCCACGTGCACGCCCGGCACTGCGGCGGCATCATCGAGACCGTCGATCGGGACTCCGACCTTGTACGATCCGGGATATCCGCCCGAGGCCATCACCACGCCCACGTGCGGGTCCGAGGTGACGCGCCAGCCGGCCTCGCCGAGATCCCCGCGCGCCGCTCCGAGCAGCACCGACGCAAGGCCGTCTTCGAGCATCGGGAGTATGACCTGCGCCTCGGGATCGCCGAACCGCGCGTTGAACTCGATCACCTGCGGGCCATCCCGCGTCAGCATCAGCCCGACGTAGAGCACACCCCGGTACTCACGGTCCTCGGCGCGCAGTCCGTCGAGCACCGGCGTGACGATCTCCTGCATGATGCGCGCCTCGAGTGCGGCATCGACGAGCGGACTCGGCCCGAATGCCCCCATTCCCCCGGTATTCGGCCCGGCGTCTCCGTCGAAGACGCGCTTGTGGTCCTGGGCTGCCGGCAGCGGCAGGCAGCGCCGGCCGTCGGAGACGACGAAGTAGGAGACCTCCGGTCCCGTCAGACATTCCTCGATGACCACCGTCGCTCCCGCGTCCCCGAAGCGCCGCGCCACCATCGCGTCGCGCACGGCAGCTTCCGCGGCGTTCCGATCCGCCGCTACCGTGACCCCCTTGCCCGCGGCAAGACCGTCCGCCTTGACGACCACCGGAAATCCGAACCGATCGCCGCCGACCGCCGCGAAGGCCTGGCGTTCGTCCCTGCACACCGCGAACCGCGCAGTCGGAATACCGTGACGAGCCATGAAGGCCTTGGCGAACGCCTTGCTCGATTCAAGCGCCGCCGCCGCCCGCGTCGGTCCGAACAACAGGCGGCCGGCGTCGGCGAACACATCCGCCACGCCGCGGGCGAGCGGCAGCTCGGGCCCGACCACGGTAAGGTCGGCGCCCTCCGCCCGGGCCAGCGCCAGCAGCGCCGCCGGATCCGCAACCCGGACCGGCGCCACGCGCGTCGCGGCCTCCGCGGCCATGCCTGCGTTGCCCGGCGCACAGACGATGCGGTCGATTGCCGCGTCCGCATCGAGCGCCCTGACGAGCGCGTGCTCGCGGGCGCCGCTGCCGACGACCAGCACCTTCACAGTTGCATCTCCCGGTACATGCCCCTCCGGCCGACCGGAGTCGCTCCCGCCTCCGGTTCGGCGGCGCCGGCGCCGGTTTGACGGCAAGGATGGATTCAACCTATCCTGAGCGGTTGTGGGCCGGCGCGTTGAGCCTAGCATACGAGTCGGCCCGGCCACACGATCTGCGAGCCTTGCGGGTCGACGGAGGGGGTGAAATCACACGTGGCAGAGGTTCGAGTTCAGGAAAACGAATCGATCGAGAGCGCCCTCCGTCGTTTCAAGCGGAAGGTCCAGCAGGAAGACATTATCAAGGACATCAAGAAGCACTCCTTCTATCTGAAGCCGGGAGACAAGCGGCGCGCCAAGCAGGCCCTGGCCAGAAAACGCTCGCGGAAGAAGATGCGGCGGGACGCGGACTGACGGCACCGTCCGCCTCGACGCATCGTTGACAGTGACGAGAGTGCGTGGTAGGCTTACGCGTCATTCTGGCGCGGTCAACAGCCTTCCCGGTTGCAGCGGTCACCTGTGCACGGTGAGCCCTCCGGGCGTCGGAGGTTTGGAGTCGGAGGTACAGCAGCGATGCAAATCGAAGAGCGCCAAGCCGGCAACGTCATGGTTCTGGATCTGGAAGGCAAGTTGACGATCGGCGAAGGCGACGAGTTGCTGAAGAACAAGATCAACAGTGTGCTCCACCAGGGGCACAGGAATCTGCTGCTCAACCTGGCGGGGGTTCCGTACGTCGACAGCGCCGGTCTCGGTCAGATGGTCAGCACCCTGCACAGCGTCAACCGTCAGGGCGGGAAGCTGAAGCTGCTGAATCTGACCAAACGCATCGAGGATCTCCTTTGCATCACGAAGCTGCTGACCGTGTTCGATGCCTTCGACAACGAGCAGGAGGCGATCGACAGCTTCTCCTGATCGGCGAGTGCGCGCCGGGATTCGCGAGCTCACCCCTGGTCAGGCCGTGGCGGGCATGCTCCTGCGCCACCGCGCACGGATGCCCCGGCGGTTCGTTCATTTCTTCGCTCCGCTTCGGAACTCAAGAGTCCCGGGTGACACGTGTCGCCCGGGCGCTCGTGTGCGGGCAATTGCGCACTGCGGCCAGTGGAACGGCAGGCAAACGAGCCCGCGGGCAGGCTGACTCAGGGACAGATGGCCGAGTTCAACATCCGATCCGACGCGGTGGACGTCGAGCAGATCATGGAGCAGATCCGGGCCCGCGTGCGCGAGAAGCGGGGCGTGGACTACACCGAGGACCAGATCCGCGAGCTGGCGAACGTGAAGCTCGACAGGTTTCTCGACCCGAAGAACGTCCGATCGGACCTCCTCGAGCACTTTCGAAAACAGAACGAGCCGCCGGCATCCATCGATGTTCCGGCGTTCGAGCCCGATGATGCATACCGATCGTCTCGTGGCGGTGTAGGCCGCATCCTGTACGCGGTCCGGCACCTGCTCAGGCCGATTCTGAAGCTGTTCATCAACCCGGGTCCGGTGCTGGAATCCGTACGGCACCTCTCCACGCATGCGCACCTGAACCATGCGAGGAATCAACGACGGGCGGAGCTCGACGTGCTGATGTACGAGGTCCTGAACAACCTCGTCGTCGAAATGACCCGGCTGGCGATCGACATGAAGAATCACAGGATGCGCGTCGAATCGGTTGCCGCGCGTCTCGACTTCGACGAACGCCGGGCCCGGGCGCTCGAGCAGATCGTGCAGTTTCGAACCCCCTCGGCGTCCGGCAACAGCGCGCCGGCGACCGACGGCTCGGCAGCACCGGAGAACGGCAGAGAGGAGAACGGCGGCGGGGAGAAACGCCGCCGCCGGCGGCGGCGAGGACGGCGCCGTGCAGGAAGCAACACCGCTGCGGGCGCCGACCAGACGACCGAAGCAGCGGCAGCGAGCGAACAGACGCACGCCTCGGGATCGAGCGGCGCCGGCGACGGGCCGGCAGCAGGCGCCGAACTCCATTCCGACACGGCGCTCGAACCGGCCGGCGATACATCCGAACCGTGAAGCTGGCGGTCGTCGTGCAGCGCTACGGCGCCGATATCAACGGTGGTGCCGAGTTGCACGCGCGCTACGTCGTAGAGCGCCTCTCCCGTCACGTCGGGATCGAGGTGCTGACGACCTGCGCCCGGGACTACATCACCTGGCGCAATGAACTGACGCCGGGCCCCGATGTCGTCAACGGCGTTGCCATACGCAGGTTTCCGGTCCGGCGGGAACGCGACCCGAGAGATTTCGGCCGCCGGTCGCAACGGGTCTTCGAGCACCGGCACTCCATGGGGGACGAGCTGCAGTGGCTCGAGTCCGAGGGCCCGACCTGCCCGGCGCTCGTGACCCACCTGCGCCGCGCCGCGGCGCGCTACGACTTCATCGTGTTCTTCAGCTACCGCTATTACCATGCCTATCATGGTGTCTGCGCGTCACCGGCGCGGGCGGTGCTCGTCCCCACCGCGGAACGCGACCCTGCGCTCGGGCTCGCGATCTCGGCCCGGACGTTCAGGAACGTGCGCGCCCTCATGTACAACTCGCACGAGGAACGGGCGCTCATCCAGGGAATCGCGCGCAACCAGCATGTACCGGGCGTGGTCGTGGGCGTCGGCTCCGAGGTCCGCGACGATGCGAGCGCGGCGCGATTCCGGAAGCGAACCGGCATCGACGGGTGCTTCGTCCTCTACGTGGGGAGGATCGACAAGAACAAGGGTTGCGCCGAGCTGTTCGACTTCTTCACGCGCTACGCCAGCGAGATCTCGCCCCGGATGCAACTGGTACTGGCCGGCGCCACGGTCATGGAAGTCCCGGCGCACCCGCGGATTCGGCACCTGGGATTCGTGAGCGACCAGGAGAAGTACGACGCACTGGCCGCCGCCGATGCGCTGTTGATGCCGTCGTACTACGAGAGCCTCTCGATGGTCACGCTCGAAGCCTGGGCGATGCGAACGCCGGTCCTGGTCAACGGCCGCTGCGACGTGCTGCAGGGACAGGTCATCCGCGCGAACGCCGGCCTGTACTACGAATCGTACGAGGAGTTCGCCGAGACGCTCCACCTGCTTGAAACCGAACCCGGCCTGCGACGAACGCTCGGAGTGAACGGGCGCGCGTACTTCGAGCGCCACTACACGTGGAGCGTCGTCGAGGGAAAGTACCTGGCGATGCTGGATCGCCTCGAACGCGCGAACCGGGACGGGACGCCCCTGCGCGCGGAACCCGGACCGGGCTGGCTCCACCGGCGCCGGCGCGTGCAGGAGCCGGCACGGGAGGTCGTTGACCGGCTTCCGACCGGACCAGCCGCGAAGACATGGGACGCGGACGGACCGGAGCCGGGACGCGCCGGCGCCGACACCGGGAACCTGTAATGACGACGCAGGACATCGCCGTGCACCAGGTCCTTGCGACCCTCGGCTACGGCGACGCCATCGGCAACGAAGTGCTAGGCATTCAGCAGGTCCTGCAGGACGCAGGCTATGCCTCCCGGATATACGTCGAGACCGTCAACCCGCGTCTGGAGGACCGGGCCGAGGACTACCGCGACCTGATCGAGGAAAGCCATCCGGACAACATACTGATCCATCACTTCTCACTTGGATCGCGGGCGTCGCGGGTCGCTTTCGCGTTGCCCGATCGCATGCTCCTGGTGTACCACAACATCACGCCGATCCGTTTCTTTCTCGACGTCCGCTCTCCGGTCGTCGCGCAGTGTTACAACGGCCGCCGCGAACTGGCCGCCTACGCCGCGCGCTGCGATCTCGCGCTCGGCGACTCGGACTTCAACCGATCCGAGCTCGATGCGCTGGGTTTTCCCCGGACCGGCGTGCTGCCCGTGGTGCCCGGCTTCGCGCATCTCGACGTCACGCCGCACCGGTGGCTCGCGCAGCAGTTCGACGACGACACGACCAACATCCTGTTCGTCGGCCGCATCATCCCGAACAAGCGCATCGAGGATCTGGTCCGGTTCTTTCACGCCTACCGCCGCCGGTACGACCGGGCGTCACGGCTCCTGCTCGTGGGCTCCCACGACCTGTTCGAGGACTATCGGGCCGCGCTCGCCGAGCTCATCCGGCGCCTCGGCATTGCGGATGTGCACCTGATCGGGCACGTGTCGAACGAGGAGCTGACAGCGCTCTACGACGTAGCCGACCTGTTTCTCTCGGCGAGCGAGCACGAGGGTTTCTGTGTCCCGTTGATCGAGGCGTTCCACAAGCGGATTCCGGTGATCGCCTTCGCGGCGGCGGCCGTCCCCGCCACCATGGATGGCGGCGGCGTGCTCTATGACCGCAAGGACCCCCGCCACGTGGCTTCGCTGATCAACGCGGTGCTGACGGATTCGGCGCTGGAACACGAGATCCTGGCGGCCCAGGACGCGGCGCTCGCCCGCCTGCGCGCAAGGGACTTCGGCGGTACGCTGCTCGGGTTCGTCGATGACGTTCGCGCATCGCCGCGTCTGCCTCCATGCCGCGTCGCGGCGGACTTCTGGAACCAGCTCGAACGGCTGGAGCGACTCGAGGAGTTGCACATGTTCAGGCCATCGGCATTCAGGGCGCTCCGCCGCCGCACGGATGATCGGCGCGGGCCGGACGACGCAACAGCGCCTTGATAGTGAACCAGTGGATCCCGGCGGCGCACCGGGGCGACGCGGTCGGCGACAGCGCCCGGCGCGTGCGTGACCTGTTGCGCCGGAAGGGGCACGCAGCGGACATCTTCGCCCTGTCGATCGATGCGGAGCTCGCGGGCGAGGTCCGGCCGTTCACGGATCCCGCGGCGCGCGGCGGCGACATCACCGTGCTGCACTTCGCTGTCCCCTCCCCCATGACCGAGGCGCTGAAGACGCTTCGCGGACGGCGCGTGCTCCAGTATCACAACATCACGCCGGCGCATTTCTTCGCCCCCTATGACGCGGGCATCTTCCGCATTGCGGCCCTGGGTCGGACGGAACTGCGAACTCTGGTCGGTGGCGTCGATCTGGCCCTCGGCGATTCCGAATACAACCGCCAGGAGCTCGAGGCGCTCGGCTTTGTCGAGACCGGCGTGATGCCCATCGTCGTCGATACCGAACGGCTCGCGAAGGCCCCGCGCCAGCCGGTCCTCGAACGCGCACTCGGCGACGGCCCCGCCAACATCCTGTTCGTCGGCCGGGTCGCCCCGAACAAGAAGCTCGAAGACCATATCCGGCTGGCGGAGCACTACAAGCGCTACGTCGACACCGACTACCGGTTCCTCTTCGTCGGCCGGACCGACGCCGTGCCGCGCTACTACGCGACGCTGCAAGCCCTCCTCCTGCAGTACGAGATGCCGCCCCGGCGTTTTCTCTTCACCGGCGTGATCCCCGATGTCGAGCTGGCAACCTGCTACCGGACGGCGCACGCCTACGTCTCGCTCAGCGAGCACGAGGGGTTCTGCGTACCGCTTGTCGAAGCCATGGCCGCCGACGTGCCGGTGCTGGCGTACGGCTCGACCGCGGTGCCCGAGACTCTGGGAGGCGCCGGGATCTGCTTCACGCCCAAGGACCTGGAGTACGCCGCCGAGATGCTCGGACTCCTGGTGTACGATGACGAGTTGAGAACGTCTGTCATCGCTGGCCAGAGACGGCGTCTGGCCGACTTCAGCACGGCGCGCGCCGCGCGGGCGCTCGACGTCATGATCGACTCACTGACCGCGTCATGATCGACTCACTGACCGCGTGAAGATCGCCCTCATCGTCCAGCGCTACGGCCCCGAGATCATCGGGGGGTCCGAGTATCACTGCCGGCTCGTGGCGGAACGGCTCGCCCTGCGGCACGATGTGGAGGTCCTGACGACGTGCGCCCAGGACTACATCACCTGGGCGAACGAGTACCCGGAGGGCTCCGACCGCATCCGGGGCGTGACGGTGCGCCGCTTCGCCAATGATCGGACACGCGACATCAAGAGCTTCAACGAGTACTCGGACTGGATCTTCGGCAATTCCCACACTGCCGACGACGAGTTGGAATGGCTCCGACAGCAGGGTCCGTGGTGCCCCGCGCTGACCGAGCATCTCGAGCGGCGTCATACCGCCTACGACGCGCTGATCTTCTTCACCTACCTCTACGCGCCGACGGTTCTCGGCCTCCGCGTCGACCCGCGGCGGAGCATCCTGGTGCCGACTGCGCACGACGAGCCCGCGATCCGGCTCGGGATCTACCGCGACGTCTTCGGCGCGCCGGCCGGCATGGCCTACAACACCGGCGTGGAGCGGACGTTCCTGAGGACACGATTCGAGATTACCGCCGCCGCCGAAGAGACCATCGGGTGCGGAGTCGATCTCCCGGCGCAGTTCGCCGGCCCGGCCCGGGATCCCGATGAGCACGCCGAACCCGGGGACGACCTGCTGCGCACGAGCGCGGCTGCGTTCCGCCGGCGGCATCGACTCTACGAACCGTTCCTGCTTTACGGGGGACGCATCGATCCAGGCAAGGGATGCGAGGAGCTCATCGAGCACTTCAGTGCGTATGCCGCCGACCGGGGCGACGCCGTCCTGGCGTTGATGGGAGTCAAGCTGATGCGGATCCCGGACGAACCCTTCATTCGGTTCGCCGGCCTGCTCCCGGAGGCCGAACGCCTGATGGCTCTGCAGGCGGCAACGGCCGTTGCCGTACCGTCGCCCTACGAGAGCCTCTCGCTGCTGGCGCTCGAAGCGTTCGCGGTCGGCACCCCGGTCCTCGCCAATGCGCGCAGCGACGTGGTGCGCGAGCACTGTCAGCGCAGCAATGCCGGCCTCTACTATGCCGACCGCGACGAGTTCGTGGAGTGCCTCAAGCTGCTGACCGGCAACGAGGAACTCCGCGAGGCGCTGGGGCGAAACGGTCAGGCCTACGTCCGGTCCCACTACGAGTGGGACGTGATCCTGCGCAAGTACGATCAGCTCATCGAAGAAGTGAACGCGGCCCGTCCCGGCCGCGCGCGCCGTTCCGGAAGCTCCCGGGGCGCCGGCCGCGGCCGGGCTCGCGGTTCACGCAGGCGTCAGGGTCAGGGTCAGGGTTAGGCCCTGGTCCTAGTCCTCGAACAGCATCACGAGCAGCGCCTTCTGCGTGTGCAGCCGGTTCTCGGCCTGGTCGAAGACCACCGCGGCGGAGCTGTCCATCACGGAATCGGTCACTTCCTCGCCGCGATGGGCGGGCAGGCAGTGCAGAAAACAGGCGTCCGGCCTGGCGTGGGCCATGAGCGCCTCGTTGACCTGATACGGCGCGAACAGGCGGCGGCGCAGAGCGACCTCGGCCTCGCGGCCCATCGAGGTCCAGACGTCGGTGTAGACGGCGTCGGCCCCGCGCACCGCGGCCACGGGGTCACGGAAACGGGTCAGCTCCGCACCGTGGCGTGCGATCCGCGCGATGTCGGCGTCGACCTCCGGAGGGAGATCGAAACCGTCCGGCGACGCCACCCGCACGTGGATTCCGAGCATCACGGCGGCCTGTGCGAACGAGGTCGCCACGTTGTTGCCATCGCCGACGAACGCCACGGTGCGCCCACGCGGGTCGCCCCAGCGTTCCTGCAGCGTCAGGCAGTCGGCCAGCGCCTGACAGGGGTGCTCCTCGTTGCTGAGCGCGTTGATGATTCGGAACGATTTGGTTGCCAGCGCCAGATCGCGCAGCCGCGACTGTTCGTAGGTCCGGACCACCGCTCCGGCCACCCAGCGTTCGAGGCTGCGGCCGACGTCGGCCAGCGACTCCCGCTTGCCGAGCGCGACGTCGGCCGCCGGATCGATGAAGTCGCCTCCCAGTTCCCGGATGGCAATCTCGAACGTGGAGCGCGTCCGGAGAGAAGGCTTCTCGAACAGGAGTGCGATGTAGGTGCCCTGCAGCGCCGCCGATGTCGGCGCTTCCTGACCCAGCGGCCGGTCACGCTTGACGGCGGCCGACAGCGCCAGGCCGTGCTCCAGGTCAGCCGGTTCGAAATCGAGGACCGACAGAAAGCAGCGGCCCTCGATACTGCCGGCGCCGTGCAGTGCCCGGGTCGCCGATGGCGCGGGATGCCAGGTGGTCATGGTGCTCGACTCAGGTGCGATAGTCCGCGTTGATGTGCACGTACTCGGCGCTGAAATCGCAGGTCCACATCGTGGCTGCGCCGGCGCCGCCCACGCCCAGATCGACACCGACGTCGACTTCGTCTCCCTGCAGGTGGGCCGCTGCCTCGGTCTCGCGCTCGGCGAAGACGGTTGTGCCGTCGTAGAGCGTGACCCGGCCGATGCGCACCACCGTCCGGTCCGGGTTGAACGCGACGCCCGCCCGTCCGGCGACCGCCACGAGCCTGCCCCAGTTCGGATCGCCCCCGTTGAGCGCGGTCTTGACGAGCGGCGAGTTGGCGATGAGCCGGGCCGTCCGCCGCGCGTCCTGCTCCGTTTCGGCGCCGGTCACCCGTACGGTGACCAGCTTGGTGGCGCCTTCGCCGCCGCGCACGATCTCGCGGGAGAGCCCTGCGCACAGCTCGTGGAGACCGGCAACGAACGACGCATAGGTCGTTTCGTCGATGGTGACTCCACTGGTTCCGTTGGCCAGCATCAGGACCGTGTCGTTGGTCGACGGCTCGCCGTCCACGGTGATCGCGTTGAACGTATCGCGCGCCACCTCGCGGAGGGCGCGGTCGAGGGTCGCGGGATCGACGGCGGCATCGGTGGTCAGAAAGCCGAGCATCGTCGCCAGGTTCGGCTCGATCATCCCGGCGCCCTTGACCATCCCGCCGATGGAGAAGCGTCCTGCCGGTGTCGTGACATGATGCGCGGCTTCCTTGTGGGCGATGTCGGTCGTCATGATCGCCTGGGCTGCGGCAAGATGGCCTTCGCGGCCCAGGCTTCGCGCGGCCTCGTCGATACCGGCGGTCACCTTGGCGGTGTCGAGTCGCATGCCGATGACGCCGGTCGACGCGATCAGGACGTGCGCCGGCTCGCAGCCGACCGCTTCGGCGGCGGCCGCGGCCATGACGCGCGCGGCCCGCATGCCGTCGCCGCCCGTGCAGGCGTTGGCGCACTTGCTGTTGACGGCGATGACCCGGGCGTAGCCGCCGGAACTCGCGAGCTGCTCGCGTGACACCACGACCGGCGCCGCCACCGCGAGGTTCGTGGTGAAGAGTCCGGCCGCGCTCGCCACGTCGTCGGAGACGACGAGGGCGAGGTCGAGCCCCGCAGGCTTGAGCCCGCAGGCGACGCCGGCCGCGCGATATCCGGTCGGCGCCGTGATCCCGCCGTCCGCCGGGGTGATGGCCGGTGCGTTCATCGCCGGGCTCCCGCCTTCCGCTGCAGATCGAGCACGACGGCGTACTGTCGGCAGCGGCGGAAAAGGTCGCAGGTCTGACAGTCGGCCGCGAGCTTCGCGGGAACCCATGGGTGCGGCACTATGGAGAACCCGGCGCGCACGAACGGCCGTGCCCGGTGCGTGAAGGCGCAGAGCCGGGGAAAGCCCTGCACCACCGCCTCCGCGACCAGCGCATGGAGCAGGCGCCGCCCGACGCCGGCCCCGCGCCTCGGCCCGTCGACGACGAGGGACCGTATTTCGGCGACGGTGGGGCTCAGGCGGGCCAGCTCGCCGCAGCCGACGACGTGGTCGTCGTCGGTGGCGACGAGAAAGCGCGGCACGTGAAGCTCCACTTCCCCGAGGGGGCGGGCGAGCAGATGACCGGAGACGAGATTCTCGGTGATGAGCTGATACACGGGTTCGGCGTCCGCGGTGGTCGCGGGGCGGATCACGATCTGCCGGGCGTCCGGCGCCGGCGGTGCGGCGGTTGCGATCTGGATTGTGGTGGCCATGGTTCGCGGTATCGGTCGCTTCACGCTGCGGGCAGCGCGGCGCCGGCGTCGTCGAGCGCCCGGCGCAGGCGCCGCAGTCCGTCCTCGATATCGCTGTCGGAGATGTTGAGCGGCGGCAACAGGCGGACCACCGTGCCGGCGGTGCGGTTGATCACCAGTCCCCGCGCGATGGCGCAGTCGACCACCCGGTCCGCGACTGCCGGGTCCACCTCGATGCCCCACAGGAGTCCGGCGCCGCGCACCTCGTGAATGGCTCCGCTCTCTGCCGCCAGCGCGTCGAGTCCCTGCCGAAAACGCCGGCCGGCGGCCGCCACCCGCTCGATCAGGCCGTTCTCGAGGGCGTCGAGGAAGACGAGCGCGGCGCGGCACGCCAGCAGATTCCCGCCATAGGTGCTGCCGTGATCGCCGTGGGACACCGCCGCGGCCACCGCATCGCTCATCAGCGCCGCAGCGACCGGGAAACCGCCGCCGAGTGACTTGCCGACCGGGATCAGGTCCGGTGTCAGCCGGAGGGCGGTACAGTGGAACGGCCGTCCCGTGCGGCCGAGACCACACTGGATCTCGTCGGCGATCAGCAGCGTCCCGGTCGCCGCGCACGCCTCTCCGATCGCTGCTGCAGTGGCCTGCGGAATCGGGCGTACCCCGCCTTCGCCCTGGATCGGTTCGACGATGACGGCGGCGGTCCGGTCGGTGACGGCGTCGCGTACGCGGTCCGGAGCGGTGGGCGAGACGAAGCGGACGCCGGGCAGCAGCGGTGCGAACGGCGTCCGATACGGTTCGCCCGCCGTCACGGACAGCGAGCCGAACGTGCGGCCGTGGAAGGCTCCCTCGAATGCGACGATCTCGTGGCGGTCGTCCGCCCCCTGCGTCCGCCAGTAGCGGCGCGCGAACTTCAGGCAGGCTTCGACCGCCTCGGTCCCGCTGTTGCAGAAGAACGCCCGGGGCAACCCGGACAGCCGCGCGAGGCGCTCGGCCACCTCACCCTGCAGCGGGTGGAAGAAGAGGTTGGATGTGTGCAGCAGTTCGCCCGCCTGCCGGCGCAGGGCTTCCGCGAGTTCCGGCGGGGCGTGACCGAGCGAGGCGACGCCGATCCCGGAGAGCAGATCCAGGTACTCGCGGGCCTCCGTATCGACCAGACGCGATCCGCTGCCGCGCACGAACACCACCGGGTGCCGCTTGTAGTTCTGCAGTACGTGCGCGGCCTCGACCGCCTTGATTGCCTCTGCCCTCGTCGTCATCGTCCTTCCCCGCGCGCCGTCCGTGCGCTGCGACCGCGCGCCCTCGGTCCCGCGACAACGGCGGTTCCGACAGAGTCGTCGAACATGCCGCGGCGTGGCCGCCGCCCGTCCACGATGGTGACCTCGCCGGCGCCCCCGTCGAGTGCGGCCCGGCAGGCGAGCAGCTTGGCCACCATGCCGGCGTTGGCTTGACCGCCGCCGATCAGGGCGTCGATCCCTCGGTCGACGACGGTCGGAATCGTCCGGCCGTCCGCGTCCAGCACGCCGGCCGTACCGCCGGCGATGAGCAGGCGTCGGGCGCTGAGCCGCGCCGCCAGAAACCCGGCCAGTGTATCGGCATTGATGTTGAAGATCTGTCCCCCGGCGCCGGAGCCGAGGCTGGCGACGACCGGTACGTGGCCCGCCGCCAGCAGGTCGAGCAACAACGCGGGCGGGTCCTTGCCGACCGGTCTGCCCACGAATCCGAGATCGACCGCCGTCCCGTTCGCCGCGCGGTACCGTCGTTCCCGCCGAACCCGGGCCAGTCCGCTGTCGGCGCCGGTCAGTCCGACGGCGCTGGCTCCAGCCGCACCGAGCGCGGCCACCAGTCGCGTGTTGACCCGTCCGGCCAGCACCCCCGCCACCACATCCAGGGTCGGACCGTCGGTTATGCGCAGTCCGTCGACCGCCCGCTTCGGGATCCCGAGACGCGCCATCTCGGCATCGACCTCGCGCCCGCCACCGTGCACCACCACCAGCGGCTCGCGATGCGCTACGTCGGCCAGTGCACCGGCGAGCCGCCGCAGCCGCACCGGCTCCTCCAGCAGCTCTCCGCCGAGCTTGATGACGGTCGGCCGCTCTCGCCGCGCCATCAGCGAAGTCCTTCGCGTTCGTCCAGCCCGCAGGCCACGTTGAAGCTCTGCAGCGCCTGCCCCGCCGCGCCTTTCACCAGGTTGTCCAGGCAGCACACCAGCACCAGCCGCCCGCCGTCCACCCGCCAGCCGATATCGCAGAAGTTCGTATGGGCCACGTGCTTGATCTCGGGCGGCCGATCGCCGGTCAAGCGGACGAACGGAGACCCGTCGTAGGCGCGCTCGTACGCCTTGCCCACCGCTTCCGCCGTTGCGCCCGGCCGCAGCCGGGTGTAGATGGTCTCGAGGATGCCGCGATCGAGCGGAACCAGATGCGGGACGAAGGTCACCGATCGGCCCAGCTCCTGCTCGATCTCGGCGCCGTGTCGGTGTGCGAAGATGCCGTAGGCGGCTACGCTCCCGTGCACCTCGGAAAAGTGCGTCCGCGGACTCGGCTTCTTGCCGGCTCCCGAGACGCCGGACTTGGCGTCGATGCAGATGTCCGCGGCGGCGGGAATCAGGTCGGCATCGACGAGCGGCTTCAACGACAGCAGTGCGCCGGTCGGATAGCAGCCCGGACAGGCTACCAACCGCGCATCGGGCAGCGCGTCGCGGTTCCATTCCGTCAGCCCGTAGGCGGCGGACGAGTCGAGCGCGGGCGTCGCCGGGTACCAGTGCTTCCGCTTGCCGGCATCGCGCAGGCGGAAGGCGCCGGAGAGGTCGAAGACCCGCCGCCCGCGGTCGAGCAGGGCCGGCGCGAGCTCGGCGCTGACCGTATCCGGTAATCCGAGGAAGACGACGTCGGCCCGGTCGGCGAGTACGTCAATCGAGAACGGTTCGATGCTCCCGTTCCAGATTCCCGCCAGCGCGGGCAGGTCCCGGGCGCCGTCGCTGGCTCCCGAGCTCATCGCGACCGTGACTTCGACAGCCGCATGCCGCGCCGCGAGGCGCAGCAGCTCCTGGCCGCCGTAGCCGGTCGCGCCGGCGATACCGATACGGATGGTTGACATCTGTGCGTCCGGGCCCTGTCCGGATGGGTGAATATCTATGCGGCAGAAAGCGTAATTATACGAAGCGGGCCGTGGTTCCGTCAACGAGGCGTCGTCGCCAGGCACCTCACAGGTGCCTGGCCGTGGGAGCATCGATGCATTTGCGTAGAGGTTTCCGGTGGTGTATGGTAATGCGCGCTAGTGAATATTTATGAAGCGCTACCGGCAGTCGGCTATCCTCGATCTGGTGTCGCGCGAAGCCGTCTGCAGCCAGGACGCGCTCGGGCGGCAACTTCGCAAGCGCGGTTTTCATGCCACGCAGGCCACGATCTCGCGCGACATCAAGGAGCTGGAGCTCGTCAAGCGCGCGAGTGACGGCGCGTACGAACGGCCTGGTGTGACGGAGGGCTCACGCGGACTGGCCGACGCGGCCCTGCGGCGAGCCATCGTGGAGTACCTGCGCCACGTCGATCTCGTACAGCAGTTGCTGGTGCTGCGGACCGATCCGGGGCAGGCGCAGCCGCTGGCGCTGGCGGTCGACAGAGCCGAGCTGCCGGAGGTCGTCGGCACCGTGGCCGGCGACGACACCATCCTGGTGATTACCCGGCACGCGCGGGCCGGCCGCGAGGTGACGCGGCTGTTCGAAGGCTGGGCCATGGACGACCGCGCGTACCCGCGTCGGACGTAGCCCACACGGACTGAGGAGAGCAGCGCATGGAACGGATCGTATTGGCGTACTCGGGCGGGCTGGACACCTCGGTGGCGGTCAAGTGGCTTGCCGACCGGTATGACGCGGAGATCGTGGCGGCCACCATCGACCTGGGCCAGGGCAGGGAGCTCGACGACGTGCGCGAGCGCGCCCTGGCGGTTGGTGCGGTGCGCGCGCACGTGGTCGACGCCCGCGAGGAGTTCGCTCGGGAGTACATCCTGCCGGCGCTCCAGGCGGGGGCTGTCTACGAGGGGCGGTACCCGCTTGCCACCGCGCTGGGACGCCCGCTGATCGCCAAGAAGCTGGTCGAGATCGCGGACATGGAAGGCGCCGGGATGATCGCGCACGGGTGCACCGGCAAGGGGAACGACCAGGTGCGCATGGACGTCTCGGCGCGCGCCCTGAATCCGGATCTCAAGGTGGTCGCCCCGGCCCGCGTCTGGGGCATGACCCGCCCCGAGGAGATCGCCTATGCGCGCGAGCACGGCATTCCCGTTCCCGCCTCGGTCGACAGTCCCTACAGCACCGACTCCAACCTGTGGGGCAGGTCGATCGAGTGCGGCGTGCTCGAGGACCCGTGGCATGAGCCCCCCGAGGAGATCTACACGCTGACGAAGTCGCCGGCGGGCGCTCCCGACGTACCGGCCTACGTCGAGGTCGATTTCGAACGCGGTGTCCCGATCAGGGTCAACGGCGTGGCGATGCCCCTGACCGAGCTGATCAACTCGCTCGAGACAATCGCCGGCGCGCACGGCGTCGGGCGGATCGACATGGTCGAGAACCGCCTGGTCGGTATCAAGTCGCGGGAAATCTACGAGGCGCCCGCGGCGACGGTGCTGCATGTTGCCCACCGTGAGATCGAGACGCTGGTCATCCCGCGCGATCTCGAACGGCTCAAGGCCGGTCTGTCCCGCACCTACGCCGATATCGTCTACGACGGCCTGTGGTTCTCACCGACGCGCGAAGCTGTCGATGCATTCGTCGCGAACGTGCAACAGCACGTCACCGGCACCGTGCGGGTCAAGTTGTCGAAGGGCGACTGCCGGGTCGTCGGTCGCAAGTCGCCGGCTTCGCTGTACGACACGGCCCTGGCCACCTATGACGAGGGCGACAGGTTCGACCACGAGGCGGCGGAAGGCTTCATCGAGATCTGGGGCCTGCCGGTCGCCAACGTGGCAAGCAAGCGGCGGATGGCCCGGGCGGGAGCGTCGGCGCCGGCAGGTTCTTCCGCGACATGAGCAGCGAGGCGCATCTCTGGTCCGGCCGGTTCGAGAGCGCCCCCGACGAGGAGGTCTTCCGTTTCCAGGCCTCGTTCGGATTCGATCGGCGCCTGTTCGACGACGACGTGGAGGGGAGCCTGGCGTGGGCCGCGGCGCTGGCCGAGGCCGGCGTGCTGTCCGCTGCCGACGCTGCGTCCATCCGTGCCGCGCTGATCGAGATCCGCCAGCGCGGTCGGGACGATCCCGGGTTCGTGGCGGGCCCCGACGAGGATGTGCATGCGTTCGTCGAGCGGCAACTCGTCGACCGCCTGGGAGACGTTGGCCGCCGGCTGCATACCGGCCGCTCGCGCAACGAGCAGGTAGCGCTGGATCTCCGGCTCTACCTGCGTCGTCGGCTGCCCGTGATGCAGCGGGAAGTGGTCGCACTGGTCGCCGCGCTCGCCGACCGTGCGGCGGCGGCGGGACCGGCGATCATGCCGGCGTACACACATCTGCGGCGCGCCCAGCCGGTCCTGGTGGCTCACTTCCTGCTTGCCCACGCAGCGGCGTTCCAGCGCGACCACGTCCGGCTGGACACCGCGCGTCGGGAGGCCGATGCAATGCCGCTCGGATCCGGGGCGGTGGCCGGCGCGAGCTACGCGGTCGACACGGCTGCGCTCGCCGGACGGCTCGGTTTCTCTCGTGTCGTGGCCAACAGCATCGACGCCGCGGCGGATCGGGACTTCGTGGCGTCCACCCTGTACGCCTGCGCACTGGCCATGGTGCACGTCAGCCGGCTGGCCGAGGATCTGATCGTCTTCACCGGAGAGGAGTTCGGCTACTTCGAGCTGCATGACCGCGTGGCGACCGGCAGCAGCCTGATGCCGCAGAAGAAGAACCCCGATCCGTTGGAGCTGGCGCGGGGCAAGAGCGGCCGCGTGCTCGGCCACTTGGCGGGCTGGCTCACGACGATGAAGGGGCTCCCGAGCGGCTACAACAAGGACCTGCAGGAGGACAAGGAGGCGGTCTTCGACGCCGAGGATCAGGTGCTCGGATCGTTGCGGGCCGTGACCGCGGTGGTGGAGAGCATCAAGGTGCGGCCGGTGCGCTCGGAGGCCATGGCCGGCGGCATGCTGCTGGCGACCGATGTGGCCGACCACCTGGTCGACCGCGGCGTGCCGTTCCGGCGCGCCCACGAGATCGTGGGCGGGATCGTGCGCGACCTGCTGGCGCAGGGGCGCGACTTCGACTCGCTGAGGCCGGAGGAATGGCAGGGCTACGACACGCGCTTCGGGTCCGACGTCGGCGCCCGCGTGACCAGCCGCGCGTCCATCGAAGCGCGGCGGACGCCGCAGTCGACCGGCCCGGACGCGGTCACGAAGGCTCTGGGCGCGGTACGCGCCTGGGCCGGCGAGCACCGCAAGGAAGAGTAGCCGGGAGAGGCCGAGAGGCCGGGTGCGGTTGCTCGCGTTTGCCGGCTCTGCTAAACTCGGGCACCTGCGCGCCAGCTTTTTTTGTCCCGCCTTATATCCAGCGGTGTTCTGATTGTTCGGGGGAGCAGATGGGGCAGCGGCAAGTCCGCGAGGGCGATACTGTGGATGACGGTTCGCACGAAGATCAGGTGATGGAGCAGGCACTGGTGGATGCGGGAGACGACGCCCGAGACGCCGAGCGTGAAGGGTCCGTCCGCCGCCCGTTGATTCGGGCCACGCTGAGACATCCGGACGGGACGCCGCCGCCGCCGCGCGAGCCGCCGGTCTTCACGATGCACCAGCAGACGGGTGCCTGGGAGGCTCCGCCAGCCAACCGGAAGCAGGGTCGTGGGCGCGGCGGCGAGGCTCGTCCATTCAACGACCGCCGGCACGGCGCTGGAGTCTCCGGCAACAGTCGGTCCTCCGGCAACCAGGCGCAGCCCGACGGGCGCGCCGGCTCCAAGTCACGGGCGTCCCGCCGCGGCCGCGGTCGGTCCCGGTGATGGCGCCGCATGGGTGAGCTGGCCGGCACGAACGGTCTGATCGTCGGCGTCGCCAACAAGCGCTCGCTGGCCTGGGCCATCGCGCGGGCCGCGGACGAGGCCGGCGCCAGGTTGACGGTCAGCTACGCCACCGAGCGTTTCGAATCGAACGCCCGCAAGCTGGCCGCCACGCTCGCCACGCCGCCGCAGCTCGTGGCGTGCGACGTGACGGACGATGCGGCGATCGCCGCGCTCTGCCGGCAGGTCGACGAGATGCACGGCGGGCTCGACTTCCTGGTGCATGCGGTGGCGTTCGCCGCGCGCGGGGCGATCTCGGAGCCGTTCCTGCAGACCACCCGCGCAGACTTCGCCCAGTCGCTCGACATCAGCGCGTACTCGCTGGTCGCGCTGGCCCGCGCCGCGGCGCCGCTGATGGAACGCCGCGGCGGCGGCAGCATCGTGACCCTCACCTACCTGGGCAGCGAGCGCGTGTTCCCGCACTACAACGTCATGGGCGTCGCCAAGGCGGCGCTGGAGGCGAGCGTGCGGTACCTGGCGAGCGACCTGGGTCCGCGCAATATCCGCGTCAATGCGATCTCCGCCGGACCGATCAAGACGCTGGCCGCGTCCGGCATTCCGGAGTTCAGCCGCATCCTGCAGCACTACCGGGACAGCGCCCCGCTGGGTCGCACCGTCGACGCCGACGAGGTGGCCGCCGCCGCCCGCTTCCTGCTCGGACCGGGCGGACGCGGCGTCACCGGGGAGGTGCTGACGGTCGACGGTGGCTATCACGCCACCGGCATGTAGCGTCGCGGCGCGCCGGGTGCGACCGAGCCGTCCCGTGTCACCTCGTACCGCTCCGCCGAACCGCGAGCAGGCTGCCGGCCGGGGCGCCAACGCCAGCCCGGCCGCCTTGGCGGCATCCGCCCGCGGCCGGGGCGCCGGCCACGCCGCGAGCCGTACTGTCCTCGCCGGCTCCGCCGAACCGCGAGCAGGCCGCCGGCCGCGCGCTGGTGCCGACCGGGTCGCGCCGCGGGCCCGCAGGCTGCGTGGGGCGCTGCTCCGGCTCGCGTTCAACCGGCCCGCGGCATTCGTCGCCGGCCTCGCATGCGCGGCCGGGGCGGTCTGGCTCGCGGCGGTGGATGCGTCGTGGGAGAACTGGGTCTCGGACGGTCTCGGCCTCGTGGCTGGCGCGACCGGCGCGGCGCTCCTCCTGGCTGCGCTCGGCGGCCGGCGTCCGGACTGGGTCGAGTGAGGCCGCCGCGGTGCTACGATCGAACCGCGTGCCCCACCGTGCTCCAGGTTCCACGGCCGACCGCGCTGCCCGTCATCTCGGCGGAGAACCGATCCGCTACTACCGCCCCCGCGGCGACGCCGGCGTGCGGGCGTTGATCGACGACGGGTTCCAGGCCTTCAACGCGGGGCGCCTGTCCGAGGCCTGTCGTCTCTTCAGCGGGCGCATGCTCGATCCGGCCCACGACACCACCATCGGCCTGACCATGGCCGGTGCCCTGACGCCGGCGGGGCTCGGCGGCTGCGTCATCGAGCTGTTCGACCGCGGTCTGGTCGACTTCGTGATCAGCACGGGAGCGAACCTCTACCACGATCTCCACTACGCGCTGAACTTCACCCTGCACCGCGGGTCGCCGTTCCTCGACGACGTGGAGCTCTACGAGGACGGGGTCATCCGCATCTACGACGTGCTGTTCCCGGCTACCGTGCTGCTCGAGACCGACGCCTACATCCGCGACTTCCTCGCCCGCTCGGGCCTCGACGGGCCGACCTCGAGCGCCGAGCTGCACTATCGGCTCGGGTGCGATCTGCTCGACCGGCGCCCGGGGTGCGAGGATCGTTCGTTGGTCGCCGCGGCCGCGGCGACCGGCGTGCCCATCTATACCTCGTCGCCCGGGGACAGCTCCATCGGCATGAACGTCGCCCACCACGCCCTGATCGGCAAGGGCAGGTTCGTCATCGATCCGAGCCGCGACGTCAACGAGGTGTGCGCCATCATCCTGGCGGCCGAGAAGAACGGCTGCGTGATCCTCGGCGGCGGGTCCCCGAAGAACTTCTACCTGCAGGGCCAGCCGACACTGTGGGAGGTCTACCGGATCCCGAAGGGCGGCAACGACTACTTCATCCAGATCACGACCGACCAGGTGGTCTGGGGCGGGCTGTCGGGAGCGACGCCGGCCGAGGCGGTGAGCTGGGGCAAGGTGAATCCCGGCGTGTTGCCGGACACCGTCGTCGTCTATGCCGACTCGACCATCGCGTTCCCACTGTTCTGCGAGTACGCGGTCGGCTCCGAGCGGGGCCGGCGCCCACGCAAGAAGCTGCTGCACCGGCGCGACGCGCTCGCCGAGGCGCTCGAGCGGCAGGCGAGGGCGGCCCGCTCGGGCGCGGCCGAGAGGTAGGCAGTTCCCGCCGCGAGGGACGGCCTTCTCAGACGCCGGTGGTCACGTTGGTCGGCCTGAATGCGTAGAGAGCCGGATCGGCGACCCCGGCCGCATCGAACGCTTCCAGACGTTCGCGGCACTTGCTGCACCGGCCGCAGTGCCGGCCGTCCACCGGGTTCATGCACGACAGCGTCCTGTCGAACGGCACGTCGAGATCCCGCCCGCGGGCGATCACGTCGGCCTTGGAGAGCTGCCGGAACGGCGTCACGACTTGCAGCGCGTGGTCCAGGCCGAGGGACAGCGCCCGTTCCATCGCCGCGAAGAACTCGGCGGTGGCGTCGGGAAACGGGTTGCCGGCGAGCGGTCCCAGGGCGATGCGGCCGATGCGGTTGACGGCGCACCAGGCGGCGACCTTGGCCAGCAGCAGCACGTTGCGTCCGACCAGGTACACTTCCTCATCGGCCGTGGCGTAGGCGGGCGGCGTGCCCGCCAGCGCCCAGTGGCCGGGCCGATAGGTGTCGGTCACGGGACAGTCGAGCGCCGCCAGCGGCGCGACCCGCCCGGCGAACGGCGGCGCCGCGATCAACCGTTCCGCCAGCCGGCGCTCCTCGGCCTCCCACGCGAAGCCGCTGCGCACGTAGACCGGCTGCACGAAGGCCGCATCGCCCGCCGCCTGCATCGCTCCCTGCAGCTCGTTCGCCAGCAGCACCGCACTGTCGAGGCCGCCGGAGCAGAGCACGGCGGTGCGAGAGTCGTTCATGGATCGGAATCCTACCAGTCCGATCCCAGTCGCCGATGTGGACGCCGCGTGCGCCACGCTGCGACACCTTCTCGTCGCCCGCTATCCCGACGTCTCCCGACGTCCAGCACGTCCAGCACCCCGGCCGCTGGTGGTATGCTGAGGAACGACACTTCCGGGAATATCGCATCCCGAAGGCCACATGTACTCGGTCACCAAGCGCATCGATTTCTGCTACGGCCACCGTCTGCTCAATTACGACGGTGTCTGCAAGCATCCCCACGGACACAACGCGGTCGCCGAGGTGGAGGTGCGGACCGAGTCGCTCGACGACCGCCACATGGTCTGCGACTTCAGCGATATCAAGCGGCACATCAAGGGCTGGATCGACCGCGAGCTCGACCACAAGATGATCCTTCACCGCGACGACCCGTTGATCGGACCGCTGCGCGAGCTGGGCGAGCCGGTCTTCGTCAGCGACGAGAATCCCACCGTGGAACACATCGCACGCCTGATCTTCGAGAAGACCCGCGACCATGGATTCCCGGTGGTCCGGGTCACGGTCTGGGAGACCCCGACGTCGTTCGCCACCTTCCAGCCGGGCGACGCGTAGACGCGCGCGCCGGCCTCGCGGGCGGGAGGGAGTGGGTGATGCCCGTGCGACAGGTGCTTGAGCGGGGCGGCGTGCCGGTCCGGATTTTCACCGACGACGTCGATCAGCCGTCCATCCAGCAGCTCGCGGCGGTTTCGCGGCTGCCGATCGTGGTCGGCCACGTGGCGGCGATGCCCGACGTGCACGTCGGCATCGGCGCCACTGTCGGTTCGGTGATCCCGACCCGCCGGGCGCTGATTCCGGCCGCGGTCGGCGTCGACATCGGCTGCGGGATGCACGCCGCGCGGCTCACGCTCGACGCCTCGAAGCTGCCCGACACGCTGCGGCCGGTCCGAGAGGCGATAGAGGATGCGATCCCGGTCGGCTTCGCCGCCCACCGGGAACCGGTCGCCGAACCCGGCGTGCTGGAGGCGCTGCAGCCCGTTCTGGAACGGATCCTGGCCCGCCACGAGCGGATCGAGAAGATGATCCGGGACGTGCGCGCGAAGTGGCCACGGCAGCTCGGCACCCTCGGCGGCGGCAACCACTTCATCGAGGTGTGCCTCGACGAGGCGGAGCGGGTGTGGGTGATGCTCCATTCCGGCAGCCGCGGCGTCGGCAACGTGCTCGGCCGCTACTTCACGCAGCTCGCCCGGCGCGACATGGGGCGCCGCCTCGCTCGCCTGCCGGCGAAGGACCTCGCCTACCTGGAGGAGGGCTCGGAACACTTCGCCGCCTACGTCGAGGCGCTGACCTGGGCGCAGCGTTACGCGCTGGAGAACCGGCGCCTGATGATGACCCGCATCCTCGCCGCGCTGCGCGGCCTGCTGCCCCCGTTCCGGGTGGACGGGACCGCGGTGGAGTGTCACCACAACTACGTCGCGGAGGAAAGGCACTTCGGCCAGCCGGTCTACGTGACTCGCAAGGGGGCGATCCGGGCGGGGCGCGGCGAACTCGGTATCATCCCCGGCAGCATGGGAACGCGGTCGTACATCGTGCGCGGGCGCGGCTCGGAGGAGTCGCTCCAGTCGTGCGCCCACGGCGCCGGCCGGCGGATGAGCCGCTCGCAGGCGAAGGCGGCCTATACGGCGGCGGACCTCGAGCGCCAGACGACCGGCGTCGAGTGCCGCAAGGACGCCGGCGTGGTCGACGAGATTCCCGGCGCCTACAAGGACATCGACACGGTGATGGCCAACTCGTCGGACCTGGTGGACGTGGTTCACACGCTCAAGCAGGTCGTCTGCGTGAAGGGGTAGGCGGCGGCACGGTCGGAAGGCTCGGCCGACGATGAGGGGCGGGGAGGACGCTTCCCGCGGTCGGTGCGCCGCCGCCGTGGTACGCTGTCGCCCATGCCGCCGTCCAGCACGGTCGAGAACTACCTCAAGGCCATCTACCAGGCCGAAATGGCGCACGGCGAGGAGGGCGCCCTGATGCCGATGGGACGGCTCGCGAGCGCGCTCCACGTCGTGCCCGGCACCGCCACCACCATGGTCAAGGCCCTGGCCGACTCCGGGCTGGTGCGCTACGAACCGTACGCCGGCGTGCGGTTGACGCCGGCCGGACAGAAACTGGCCGCGCTGGTTCTGCGGCGCCACCGGCTGATCGAGCTGTTCCTGGTGAAGGTGCTCGACATGAGCTGGGCCGAGGTGCACGACGAGGCGGAGCGGCTGGAGCATGCCGCATCCGATCGCCTCATCGAGCGGATCGACGCCATGCTCGGGCGGCCTGCGGTCGACCCGCACGGGGATCCCATTCCGGACCCGGACGGCGCCATCGCGAGGCCGCGCTATCAGAACCTGCTGACCTGTCCGCTGGACACGCCGGTCGTCCTGACGCGGGTCGCCGATCAGAATGCGGCGTTCCTGCGGTTCCTGGAGAGCCACGACCTGACGCCCGGCCGGTCGATCCGGGTCGCGGCGCGTGACGAGGCGGCCGACCACGTACAGGTGTGCGTCGCCCCGGACCGGCCGGTCATGATTGGGATGCGGGCGGCGGCGAAGCTGCTCGTCGCGTCGCAGGGTTGAGCGGGCGGCGGCCGAAGCGATGGACGTGGACCGGGAGCGGTGGTCGGGTGAGGGCGAGTTCACCGAACAGGTGCTCGCATGGCTCGCCGAGCGGGAGGAGATCGCGTTCCTTCGAGTCGAGGACGCGGCGGCGACCCGGGCGGAGGTCGACTACAACTTCATCAGCAACGAGATCTACATCCGCTTCCGCACCCGCGACCGGCGGCAGCGCGGACGGCTGTGGGGCGTCATCCCGATCAGCCGGACCGTCGCCGAGAAGGCAATGACGATGGAGACGCTCGAGACCGCCCTGGCGGACGAGTCGGAACTGGGCGAGCCGGACTACGCTGACGAGGGCATGATCCAGTACCTGTACACCCAACGGGTGATTCCGCCGTACCAGACCCGCGGTTACAAACTGATCGAGCTGGTGCGCATTTACGAGGCGCGCGCGCCGCGGGCCTGACGGGACGACATGGACACGGGCGAGGTGCGGCGTCGCGTACGGCGGACGATAGACGACGCAAGGGCGCGGGCGCAGCGCCGACGCGGGGACGTCGCGGCGGCCGAGGCGGACGGAGACAGCGCTCTGCGCGTGGTGGCCGCACCGCTCTTCAGGACGGTTGCCGCGGCGCTCAGGGCGGAGGGCTACCGCTTCGGGGTGGAGACGCCGGCGGGCGCGGTCAGGCTCTCGCCCGGGGGCGCGAGTGAGGACGTGATCGAGCTGGTGCTCGATACCGCGCGCGAGCCGCCCGCGCTGATGGGCCGTACCACCTTCGGTCGCGGCCGACGGTTGCTGCGCGACGAGCGGGTGGTGGCAGAGCATCCGGCCCTCGGCGATCTTGCCGCCGAGGACCTGCTGGATTTCGTGCTGTCGGCGCTGGCGCCGATGGTGGAACGGTAGGCCTGACCGGCAGGTGCCATGACCACGGCGCGGATTCCCCGGATCAGACCGCGCCGTCGTCCCGCAGGCGCGCGACATCGGCGTCCGAGTACCCGAGTTCACCGAGAATCGCGCCGGTGTGCTGGCCGAGCACCGGCGGCGGCGTGCGCACCGCCCCCGGCGTGTCGCCCAGCTTGACCGGCACGCCGAGCTGCCGGATGGCTCCGGCCACCGGGTGCTGCAGCGCGATGACCATCGCCCGCTCGACGATCTGCGGGTCGGTCAGCACCTGCTCGAAGTCCCGGACGCCGCCGCACGGGACGCCGGCCGCCTTCAGTTCCGCCAGCCACGCCGCGGCCGGCCGCGTGCGCAGCCGCTCGACGAGCAGCGGACGCAGCGCCTCGCGTGCGTTGACGCGGTCCTTGTTGGTCCGGAAACGCGGGTCGTCGGCCAGCGCCTCCAGACCGAGCACGCCGCAGAATGTCCGCCAGAGCGCGTCGTTGCCGGCCGCGACGACGAGATCGCCGTCGGCCGCCTCCAGCGTCTCGTAGGGCGTGATGGTCGGGTGCAGGTTGCCGAGACGCCCCGGCGGCTTCCCGGTGGCGAAGTAGATCCCGGCCTGGTAGGTCAGCAGCGCCGCCACCGAGTCGAGCATGCCGACGTCGACAAGCTGCCCGCGTCCGGTGCGGTGGCGGGCGAGCAGGGCGACGGCGACGCCCCAGGCGGAGAACATCCCCGAGGCGATGTCCGCGATGGCCACCCCCAGCCGGTAGCCGGGGCCGTCCGGCGCGCCGGTGATGCTCATCAGGCCCCCCTCGCCCTGCATCACCGCGTCGTAGCCCGGCTCGCGCCGCCGGGGACCCGTCTGCCCGAAGCCGGAGATGGAGCAGTAGACCAGGTCCGGCCGCCGCTTCGAGAGGTCCGCGTAGCCGAGTCCCATCCGCTCCAGCGTGCCGGGCCGGAAGTTCTCGACCAGCACGTCGGCGCGCTCGACGAGCGCGTCGAGCACCCGCCGCCCGTCCGGGTGCTTCAGGTTCAGGGTGAGGCTCTCCTTGTTGCGGTTGATGCTCATGAAGTAGGCGCTCTCGCCGTCCTGGAACGGCGGGCCCCAGCCGCGGGTGTCGTCGCCCTTCCCCGGCTGCTCCACCTTGATGACGCGGGCGCCCATGTCGGCGAGCATCATCGTGCAGTAGGGGCCGGAGAGCACGCGGGTCAGATCGAGCACGGTCAGCCCGTCGAGGGCGCCGGGCGCGGCAATCGTCTGGTCGTCGGTCATCGTCGGGTTCCTGTCGGAGCGGTCGTGCGGCGGTGGCGCCCGGCCGGGGCGGGTCGTGCAGCGGTGTCCGTGTGCGCCGATTCTACCGTGTCGGCGCGGATGGGGCGGTCAGGAACTTCGTATGCGCAGGGACCGCCGACGAGGCCGGATGCCGGGTCGTCGATCGCCTTGCTGTTACCTGCTGTCACTTGTTACAACACACAACAACCGCCGACGAGGCCGGATGCCGGGTCGTCGATCGCCTGCCGGACGGTGGCGTGGTCGCCGGTCACGCGCCGGCCGCGGAAGCCGACTGCGGCAGCCCGGCCAGCACGCGGTCGATCCGCGACAGCCCCGCCCGCAGCGACTCGGCGCGGCCCCCGAAGCCGAGCCGCAGGCAGCCGTCGAGCCCGAAGTGGTCGCCGGGGACGACGAGCACGCGCTCGGTCTCGCGGAGGCGGTCGGCGAGCGCGGTCGAACCGATGTCGCTGCGGTAGCGGACGAGCGCCATGGCGCCGGCTTCCGGCGGCGTCCACGTCAGATCCGCGGCATGTGTGTCGAGCCACGCGCTCACGATCCGGAAGTTGGCGGCGATCATCCGCCGGGCGCGCTCCAGCAGCCGCCGCCGGTGCGCCGGGGCCAGGGCGCGCCGCGCGAGCAGGTCGCTCACCGCGCCCGGCGCGATAGTGGTGTAGTCGCGGCGGCTCCACAGCTCGGCGGCCATCGGCCGCGGACAGAGGGCCCAGCCGATGCGCAGCCCCGGCAGGCCGCAGACCTTCGACAACCCGCCGGTCAGGATCACGCGCTCGGCGCGTCCCCACACGGTCGGCGTCTCGACGCCGTCGCGCTCGACGCCGCGGTAGATCTCGTCCGACAGCACCCAGGCGCCGCGCCGGTCCGCGATGGCGCACACCTCGGCCACCTCGGTCTCCGTGAGCCGCGCCCCGGTCGGGTTGTTCGGGTTGCAGATGGCGACCAGCCGCGTGCGGTCCGTCACCAGCGCGCGCAGCGCGTCGAGGTCGGGCGCCCAGCGGGGCGCCGCGCCGGTCCGCTCCTCGCGCAGCCACCAGGGCCGGACGATGGCGCCGAAGCCCTCCGCCAGTCCGTGCACCTGCCCGTAGTTGGGCTGCATCACCACCACCTCGTCGCCCGGCTCGATCAGGCGCCAGCAGGCGACGAAGTTCGCCTCGGCTCCGCCGTTGGCGACGAGCACATCGTCTTCCGAGGCCCCCGACAGGGTGGCTGCGATGGCCGCGCGCAGTTCCGGCGTGCCGTTGGTCTGCGTGTAGGCGAGCGGCTGGTCGAGCAACGCACGCACGCCGGCCGCGCCGGCCCGTTCGCCGGCCGTCAGCGTGCCGCCGTCCGCGCCGGAGCGTTCACCGGTCGTCAACGGGCCGGCGTCCGTTCCGAGCAGTTCGCCGACCGTCAGCGGCTCCACGCCGCTCTCCGACAGGTTGATCTCGACCTGGTGCTCGTGGAGCGACTGGAACCGCTCCAGCGCGAAGGGGGAGATTCTCATGACCGGACCTCGCGATCCCCGCGGTGTGCACGGTGCGACCGCCGTCCATCGTACAACGCAGGCGTTCCTGCATGCCGTGGAGCTGGCGCGCGCCGCCGGGTCCCGCGACATGGGCCGGGAGAACGGATGAGGGTGGGGCAGTCTGTGCGGCAGTGTAGAACCGGCGCGCGCCGCCGGGTCCCGCGACATGGGCCGGGAGAACGGATGAGGGTGGGGCAGTCTGTGCGGCAGGTAGAACCGGCGCGCGCCCGGAGGTTGGTCTCGCCGGCGAGCTTCATGACCCGGTCCAGGTCTGTGCGGCAGGTAGAACCGGCGCGCACCCGGAAGGTGTCGCAGCGGCGTCTCGATCCGATAACAGAACCGGAGCGACGGCGCGCGGCCCCGCGGGACTCCCAGTCGCGGGGTGGGCCTCTGCATCTCCAGAGGGCCGCCGTCGGTTCGGAGGGAACGATGGTTCTGCTGCACTACCGGGCCGGACCGCACCACATCGAGATCACCTGCTGCGCGCAGCCGACGGCCGTCGCCGACGAGGCGTTCGAGGCGCAGGCCTTCCTCGTGCTCGACGACGACACGCCGCCGGTGACCGCGGCGCTCTCGGCGCCGTCGGCGGCGGAGGCCGTCGAGAGGGTGCGCGAGTATCTCGATAGCATGGGCTACGACGCGCTCGTGCCGCTCGCGCGCCAGGGGCCGACGACCTCGGTCGGGGACCGACCCGCGGGCGGCGTCGGGTGGTAGCCGCGTAGCGGGTTGCTCAGCCGGAAGAGCGAGCAGCCCCAACGGCACGGCACGGTCAGGCAACTGCTTCCAGTTCGCGGTGCAGGTGACTGGAAGCTCGTGATCCGGCTGCGCGGAATCGTCTCCGACAGCACGGCGCCGGTTTCGGCGTCGAAGGCGTGGCAGCGGCGGTCGAGTTCACCGAAGTGATGACGGCGTTACCCGCGCCGGCGAGCGTGGTCGAGCGGTGAGCGGCCCCGTGATCGGGTAGGATCAGAATAGTATGGATGACCACGGGCTGCGCGTCTACGACTCGATTCTCGGCCTGCTCTCCGGTGCCGACAATCCGACCCCGCTGGTCCGTCTGAACCGGGTGACGCCGTTCCGCCACGCCGAGGTCTACGCCAAGCTGGAGTGGTACAACCCGTTCGGGGCGATCAAGGACCGCGTGGCGGCCAACCTGGTCGCGGACGGCGAGGCGCGCCGGACCGTGCAGGACGGGCAGAAGCTGGTGGAGCCCACGTCCGGCAACACCGGCATGGCCCTGGCGATGATCGCCAACGCGAAGGGCTACTCGCTGACGACGCCGCTGTCGAGCGAGATCCCGCTGGAGAAGCGCACGATGCTGCGGTTCTTCGGGGCGGAGGTGATGGAGCTGGCGGACACGCTGTGCCCCGCCCCCGGTGCGCCGGAGGGCGCCATCGCCAAGGCGATGGAGATCGCCGACCGGGCCGATTTCCATATGCTGAACCAGTACGTCAACGAGGCGAACCCGGAGGCGCACTACAGGACGACCGGCCCGGAGATCTGGAAGCAGACCGCGGGGCGGGTGACGCACTTCGTGGCCGGCCTCGGCACCTGCGGCACGATCACGGGCACCGGGCGGTTCCTCAAGGAGCAGGGCGATGGGGTGCAGGTGCTCGGCGTGCATCCGAGCGAGGGGCACGACATTCCGGGCGTGCGCAGCCTCCGGCAGCTTCAGCAGACGAAGCTGTTCTTCCCCGACGAGTACGACGGGCTGATCGAGGTGAACAACCAGGAGGCGTTCGAGCTCTGCCTGCGGCTCAACCGCGAGGAGAGCATCATCGCCGGTCCGAGCTCGGCCATGGCCCTGGCCGGGGCGTTCAGGCTCGCGCCGGACGAGCCGGGCAACATCGTGGTGGTGATCTTCCCCGACAACGCCTTCAAGTACGCCTCGTCGGTCGTCAAGCACCTGCCGGGGCTCGTCGCGCAGGAGGCGAAGCCGGCAGCGGCGCCCCGCAACCCGTTGCTTGACACCATGGTGGAGAACGTTCGGGGCAACCCGGACCTGACCATCGACGTCGAGTCCGCCCACGCGCAACTGCAGAACGGCAAGCCGTTCGTGCTTGATGTCCGGCCGCGGAAGCAGTTCGAGGAGGCGCACGTGCCGGGCGCCGTCAACCGGCCGCTCGCCGAGCTGCCCGAGAACCACGCGGGGCTGCCGGCGGACCGCGACGCGCCGATCCTGAGCGTCTGCCAGCGCGGGAACGCGTCGCTGTCGGGACTGTTGTTCCTCAAGTCGCTCGGCTACCGCAACGTGCGCAGCGTCACCGGGGGCACGCTGGCGTGGCGCGAGAAGGGCTTCGCCACCGAGTCGGGACCGGCGTCGGACGCGGCCGACGCGGGGTGACCGATGTTGACGCTGAGCGCCGCGGCCGACGCCGGCATCAGGCGCCACGGTCGGGAGACCTATCCGCACGAATGCTGCGGGGCGCTCATCGGCCGCGGCGGCCGGGTGGTCGAGGCGCTCGCCTTGCCCAACACCACCGAGGAGGGAACGCGGCGCCGCTTCCGGGTGCGGCCAGCCGACTACCGCGCGGCGGAGCGGCGGGCGGCGGCGCTGGACGCCGATCTGGTGGGCTTCTACCATTCGCACCCGGACCATCCGGCACGCCCGTCGCAGTACGACCTCGACCACGCTTGGCCCGTCTTCGCCTACATCATCGTCTCGGTCGCCGGCGGCGAGCCGGGGGCGCTGACCTCGTGGCGGCTGCGCGAGGACCGCTCGGCGTTCGACGAGGAACCGGTCGCGGTCGAGGAACCGGCTGCGGTCGAGGAGACATCATGCCAACCAGGATTCTGATTCCGACGCCGTTGCGCGTCTACGCGGACAAACAGGACGTCGTCGAGGCCGAGGGCGCGACGGTCGGCGAGCTGCTGGCGAACATGACCGCGCGGTACTCCGATCTGCGCAAGCACCTCTACAACGAGGAAGGCAGGCTGCGCAGTTTCGTCGCCATCTACGTCAACGACGACGACATCCGCTTCCTCGAGAAGGAGGCCACGCCGATCAAGGAAGGCGACACCGTCAGCATCATCCCGTCGGTGGCGGGCGGGGTGCGGCCGTGACCGTCGCGGCGCCGGCGGCGCTCAGCAACCAGGAGGTCGCCCGCTACAGCCGCCACCTGATCATGCCGGAGGTCGGCATGGACGGGCAGTTGAAGCTCAAGGCGGCCAGCGTGCTGTGCATCGGCGCGGGGGGGCTCGGCTCGCCGGTGGCGATGTACCTGGCCGCGGCCGGCGTCGGCCGGCTCGGCATCGTCGACTTCGACGTGGTCGACTACAGCAACCTGCAGCGGCAGGTGATCCACGGCACGCCCGATGTCGGGCGCCCGAAGCTGGAATCGGCGCGCGACACCCTGCACGCCATCAACCCCGAGGTGCATGTCGAGCCCCACGAGGTGGCGCTCTCGTCCGCCAACGCGCTCGACGTGCTGCGCGGCTACGACGTCATCGTCGACGGCACCGACAACTTCCCCACCCGCTATCTCGTCAACGACGCCTGCGTGCTGCTCGGCATACCGAACGCCTACGGCAGCATCTTCCGCTTCGAGGGGCAGGCCTCGGTGTTCGCCGCCGCGGACGGGCCGTGCTACCGCTGTCTCTACCCCGAGCCGCCGCCGCCCGGCCTCGTGCCGAGCTGCGCCGAGGGCGGGGTGCTCGGCATCCTGCCCGGTGTGGTCGGCACCATCCAGGCGACCGAGACGGTCAAGCTGATCATGGGCGTCGGCGAGCCGCTCGTCGGCCGCTTCCTGGTCTACGACGCGCTGCGCATGCGCTTCCGCGAGCTGAAGCTGCGCAAGGATCCGGAGTGCCCGGTCTGCGGCGACAGCCCGACCGTCACCGAGTTGATCGACTACGAGCAGTTCTGCGGGGTGACCCCGACCGCGCCGGTTCCCGAGCCGGCCGCCGGCGGCGCCGACGATGCGACCGTCGAGCAGCTCCGCGCGCGCATCGACCGCGGGGACGGCGTCTTCATCCTCGATGTGCGCGAGCCGCAGGAGTACCGGATCTGCGCCATTCCCGGCTCGACGCTCATCCCGCTCGGCGACCTGCCGGCCCGCCTGCACGAGCTCGAAGGCCGCGGCGAGATGATCGTCCACTGCAAGTCCGGCGTCCGCAGCGCCAAGGCGGTCAAGCTGCTCCGCGAGGCCGGCTTCGCGCAGGCGAGGAACCTGCGCGGCGGCATCCTGCGCTGGATCGACGCCGTGGACCCGTCGCTGCCGAAGTACTGAATGCACCGCCGGCCGCGGCTGCGGTCGGCGCCGCGTGCGGGGCGGCGGCAACTTATGCCATTGCAGGAGCAATCACCATGGTGTGTATAAGCCGTGGTAAGCCCGTGTGTGCTCGGCGTGGACGTCGGCGCAGGCGGTGGAGCAATCACCATGGTGTGTATAAGCCGTGGTGAGCCCCGTCGATATGGACCGGCTCGACAACCCGTATCAACCGGGCGCGGGCACACGCCCGCCGGCCCTGATCGGTCGCGACGACCTGATCGACGGGTTCGGCGTCACCCTGCGGCGCGCGCTGGGCGGCCGGGCGGGCAAGAGTTGCCTGCTCGTCGGTCTGCGCGGCGTGGGCAAGACGTTGCTGCTGAACCGCGACTTCTTCGGGGTCCGGCTCGACCGATTGACTCCCCGGGAGAAGGACTACCTCCGCGCCATGGCGGCGCTCGGCCCCGGAAGCCGATCCCGCGCGCTTCACTTCATGATGGAGGGGCAGCGTCGAGCCAGTGTTCGACGTGGCCGGCGAACTCCTCGAAGTCGTCGAGGGGCTCGGTGAGCAGTCCGGCCACCAGGTCGAGGTCCACGTCGAGATAGCCGTGCACGAGCACGTTGCGGAAGCCCGCCACGCCGCGGAAGCGCTCGCCGAAGCGCGGCGGCAGCACCTTGGCTTCCACCAGGCCGTCGATGGACGAGCCGTAGGTCGTCGGGTCGAGCCCGGCCGCCGAGGCGATGTGACTCGCGACGTCGAGCGCGTTCTGCGCGCAGAGCTGCAGGCCGCGTTCGATGGTCCAGCGGCGGTCGGAGTCGGCGCGGAGCGCCTCCGACGAGACGCCGGCATGTCGCCGCAGCGCAGCAAGCGCCTGGCGCAGGGCGACGAGGTGGCGTTCCACGACGCTCCGGTCAACGCGGCCGGCTGTCACCTGCGACCCGTCCCCGGAATGCACTGACCGCCGGCCGGCCGGGCCCCGGTCGCCCTGAACGCCCGGAGCGCATGCTCTCCGGCAACGTGTCACCGCCGGACTTCCCCCTCGCGAACCGCCGCGCAACGTCCATCTTCTCCATCTGGGGGAGGAAGTCGAAATAGCGGGAGAGCGCGCGGCCGGCGCGGGTCGTCGTCGCCCGCAGGTCACGGGAGAGCAGCCGCACGCCGTCGCGCAGCACGCGGTGATAGAGCAGGATGGGCGCCCGGTTGAGAACGACCACGTCGACGGCGTTCGTGCCGAGCGCGGTCATCAGGTGCGTCGTCAGATCCGCCTGGTAGCCGAAGGGACCTGCCTCGGCGCGCGTCTCATCGACGTAGACGGCGACATCGACGTCGCTGTGGCGGCGCCCGTCGCCTCGCGCGCGGGAGCCGAAAAGATAGGCCTCCAGGATTTCTGTCCGGCACGCCAGCGCCTGCGTCAGGCGCACTGCGAGTGACGACGCGTCCAGCATCTCCACCCGGGATCCGGACACCCGATCCGGCGCCGCCGCGGGCGATGGCTCGACCTGCCGCGGTTCCATCCCTGCGATCATGTGGTATCGCCTCCCGGCCGGCAAGAGCCGGCATGCAGTATCGCGCCTCGGGAGGCAGGCCCGCGGTGGACAGGTCTCCTTTCAGAAGCGGAACGTGTACTGGAGTTTCGTGGCCAGCCGCGAATCCTGTCTCCTGAAGTCGTAGCCGCGTTCGAGGTCCTGCACCCAGCCCTGGCCGAATACGAAGAAGACCTCGTTTCCCGGCTCGATGGTCCGGTGCACGCGGCTCTGCAGACCGAGATTTCCGGAGCGACAGGCGCCGCGGCGACGCGGTGTCCGGAGGTTTCTTCATGATCATGCAGCTCACCGGCGGGGCGCCGCCTCGACAAGCCGCTCCCAGAAAGCGTCGTTGAACGAGGATCCGTCGCGGGAGCCGTTGTCGCCGAGCCGGGCGACCACCAGGTCCAGACCGGGCACGACGTACAGCTTCCGGTCGCGGGCGCCCTGCGCGGCGACCAGGTCGGCCGGTGCGGCCGGGATCAGCGTGCCCGCCACGGTCACCGGCGGAATTGCCCAGGACATCGACGACGCCTGTCCGTTGACCCACCAGAGCAGGCCGTACGACGGGTTCAACGCCTGCGACGGCCGGAGCATCCCGGCCAGGTATTCCGTGTCCTCGATGACGGTCTCGCCGTCCCAGATCCCACCGGCCAGGATGAGCAGGCCGAAGCGGGCCAGGTCGCGGGCCGTGGTCGCAAAGCCGGTGGCGATGGCCGAGGCCGCCCAGCGGCGCGGCTCCCAGCGCGAGTCGCGCATGCCGAGGCGCCCGGTCAGCCACTGCCGCGTCACCTCGTTGCGGTCGAGGCCGGCCGCACCGGCCACGATGCGCAGCAGGTGGTGGTAGGCGGGCGTGTTGTAGAGCCACTTCGAGCCCGGTGCGGCGTCGTACTCCAGCGCGGGCGTGAGGCCGGTGGTCATCGCCATCAGGTGGCGGATGGTTACCGCCCGTTCCTGCGCTGCCGTCGCCCCCGTCCAGCGGCCGGCGTGATCGGTGACCGCATCGTCCAGCGCCAGCAGGCCGCGCTCCTGCGCCATGCCGACCAGGACCGCGACCACGCTCTTCTGCACCGACGCCACGTCCTCGACGGCGTGGCCCGCAGCGTTGCGACCGTAGCTCCCGTTCGCGTGGCCGCGCGACGAGGAATCCAGCGTCCAGTGCCGTTCGGCGAGAATCCGTCCCCGGTACAGGATCACCACGCCGGTCGACCGCCGTTCGCCGGCCAGCGCCAGAGCCGCATCGAGCTGCCCGGCGTCCCAGCCGGTCTCCGCCGGAGCGACCGTTTCCCAGGCGCCATCCGCGGGCGGGAAATACAACGCTCCGCCCCTCGTTGCCGGGGAGGCGGACGACCGCTCTGCGGCCTGCCCCGATGCCGCCGCATCCAATTTCGGACCGGTGTGCGCCAGCAGAGCGGACGCGCAGGCTGCCGCACCGACCACGAGCACGACTCGCGTCATCGACATGATCGTTCCTCCGTATGCACGGGTCACCGTATCACCGAACGTGCGGTGCGCGGCCGGGCCAGGCAACCCGGGCGACAGCAGAGGGAGGCCCGTCCGACGCCGGCCCCGGGGATGGTCCAGCCGGTGATTCCGTTCCCTTACAGCAGTCCGGTGCGGGCGTCCGCACTTGGGGTCTGCTCGCCCGGCGCTCCGCTGCGCTGTCGAAGAGCCCTACAGGTCACGAAGATGCGGGGCGTAGTACAGGGGCCATGCCTCCACCGGGCCATCGCCGTGGCCGCCGGGACCGCCGACGAGCTTGATGGCGACCCGGGGCGCGTAGCGTGCGATGTAGGAGCGCAGGCTGCGGGCGCGGGTGCGGGCGCCGCTCTTGACCTCGACCGGGACGATGGAGCCGTCGCGGGCCCGGTGGAGAAACTCCACTTCCGCCTGGGCGTGCTCCCACCCGAACGTGGGATACGCCACGCGGGCGCTCAGCTCGGTCTGCACGAAGTTCTCGGCGACGTAGCCCTTGAAGGCGAAGTCCTGCGCATGCTGGTCTGCGTAAGTGAGGCCCAGCATGTGCCCGAGCAGCCCCACGTCGAACAGGTACAGCCTGAAGATGTTCTCCCGCGCCTGCGCGCGGAGCGGCGGCGTCGGCCGGCCCCTGACGGGATGGCACTTGCGGACCAGCTTCGCCGCCTCCAGCCAGTCGATCGGGCCGCGCAGCTCGCGATAGCGCCGCTTGTGCTCGATCGCGTTAGAGGCTGTCCGCGAACAGCCGACCGAGGCCGGGCTCCCGGCGGAAGTCGAGCCGATGGACCCTCCGGAACGCCTGCGGCCCGAAGATCCGGTCGATCAGCCAAGTCTTGCCCACCTGACGCGCGCCGTCGACCAGCAACGGCTTGCGGGGCCGTTCCCGCCGCCATGCCCGGAGGTCGTCGATCAGCAGTCTCTGCAGCATCCCGGACGGGCCTTCGCCCGCGTGCAGTCTCGTGGCAGCGTAGCATCCATTGAGGCTGAACTCGACATTTTATGGACATGGAACTGGATTTTTTGACACTTAATCCCCTATGAAAAGGGATCGCGGCGGAACGGCGGCAGGACTCGCTGCACTGGGCACGGTGACCCTCACCACCGCGACGTCATCGTCGACGACCGCATCGACGCGATCGCCGGGAATGCCGACGACCGCGTGGGTCGCGTCGTCGACGCCCAGAACGAACACACCGCCGCGGCTGTTCGCGAAGGCGGCGAGGCTGTCGGCCAGCCTGTCGCGGCCTGGTCCCCTGACCTTCGCGCCCGCAAACCGCACGTCCTTGAACTCCAGGAACGAGTCCTCGCCCAGCCGAATGCGACCGAGCAGTTCATCCCTGCTGTCGAACATGGGTCGCCTCCGGTCCCAGGCGCCGGTAGCGGCGGCCGAACGCCTCGCGGCCGCCCTCCATCACCCGGCAGACCTCGTCGCGCATGGCCTGATCCTGCAGCGACCCCGACTGCGCCACGACGCACTGGCCGTGGCGGAACTCCAGGGCGTGCAGCATCTCGGCGTCGCCGTTCACCACGATGTTGGGGTTGTGGGTGACGACGATGATCTGCCGGCGCAGCTTGTTCTCGCGGATCTGCCGCACGATCAGGTCGTAGATGAGGTGGTTGTCCAGATCGTCCTCCGGCTGGTCGAGCACCAGGGGTTCGGCGCCATGCGCGAGCAGGAAGGCCAGCATGGCGGCCGAACGCTGGCCCGCGGACGCCTGGGCGATGGGGCGGAAATCCGTGCCGTCGCCGGCGCGGCTGTAGTCGATGCGCAGCGCGTCTTCCGGGAACCAGGTCAGCAGGTTGTCGAGCAGTACGGGACTCCGCTGGTGCTCGCGCGCGAGGTGGTTGTTGAAGTGTCCGCCGAAATCGCCCCGGCCATGACAGGCGCGACACAGTCGGTTCTTGACCACCTTGAGTCGTTGCTCGACCTGCGCCGTTCGTTCATCGGTCGCGTCGGGCAGTCCGTCGAGCAGGTCCGCCACGATTCCCCGCACCGGTCGGTCGTCCTCCATGTCGAGGATGTCGCCGGTGAAGCGGTCGTCGAGGACGCCCAGGGCCTCGCGCAGGGAGCGTTCGAGGGCGCGTGGATCGTCCCCGTACGGCCGGATGCGGATGCGGACGAAGGGGTTGTGCGAGAGCGTCTTCATCAGGAAGTCGTCGCGTGCCCGGCTCACCGCCCGGCGGGCCTCGCAGACCTGCTCCAGCCGGCGCTTCCCCTGCCCGGTCAGCCGGTCGTGCTCCTCCTGCAACGACGCCAGACGTTTCGTCTCGCCGTCAAGGAGCTGGCGCTGTTGCGCCAGGCGGCCGTACTCGCTCGGGTCCGCCACGCCCTCGGCGCGAAGGGTCTCGACGAGCGTCCGGTAGTCGTCGGTCGCGCGGTCCACGGCGGCCTGCCAGCCGCTGCCCGCCAGGGCGCGCCCGCGGGACGACACGCGCTGCCGAAGCCTGCGGGCGCTCTCCCGCAGACTCTCGCGGGCGGTGCGCACATCGGCGGCCAGCGCCTCCAGGATGGCGACGGCCTCCCGGTCCTCCGCGGCCTGCGCGTCGAACGACCCGGCGGGCAGATCATCCAGCTCCAGTTCGGCGGCGGTCTCGTCGATACGATCGGCGGCGGCCCCGGCGTCCTCGATCTGGCGTTCGGTCTCCCGGCGCTGCCGGCTCCGCTGGCGATATGTGGTCAGGATCTCGGCGTGCCCGGCCTCCTCGAAGCGCCGCAGCTTGCGCTCGATGTCCTGCCGCTGAACGGCCACTCCATCCTGCGAACGCAACTTCCCGGCGAGTTCGCGGACCCGCCCCTGCAAGGCGAGAAACGCGTGCCGGGCCTCCTGCAGGCGTTCCCGATACGCGCTCACCCCGGCCGCCTCGTCGATCACCTGCTGCAGGGCCTGCTGGTTCTCGCCCGTCAACGCCGCGATCTGTCCCTGGCTGAACAGCCGGATCGGGAAGCGGTCGGGGGTGACCGCCTGCACGGCAGAGGGCTTCCAGCGCCCGCCGGCATCTTCCTCCACCTGCATCCAGCCCTCGTTGGTGCCCCACGTCAGGCGGTGTCGGACGCCGTCGCGCATCACCGTCCAGCGGATGGTGGTCGACGCCTCCAGCCCGCCCCGGTCCAGCCGATGCAGCGGGACCCGGTTGAACCGCTCGAAGGTCCGCCGCGGTTCGCTGCCCTCGTCCAGGGCCTTCAGCTCGCGCTCGCGCCCGGCCGCCAGTCGCAGGGCGTGGACGACTGTCGACTTGCCCGTGCCGCGTCCGCCGACCAGGGCGTTGAGCCACGGGCTGAACTCGAACCGCGCCGGCTCGCCGTGGCCCATGTAGCGAGCACTGTCGATTTCCACCGCCTCCACGAAGTGTTCCGGCAGTGCGAACGGGTCGAACGGATCCGCTTCGTCACTGCGCCGAATCGACACGTCCTGCCCGTCGAGCAGGGCCAGCCGCAGTCCGGTGAGCGACGGCTTCGCCATCTTGATCCAGGTGTAGCGGGATCCGGGAAACCGGTCTCCGGCCTCACCGGTCGGGTGATGCGCGTCCGACCCGATGATCTCCGCCCAGGCCAGCTTGCGTTGGCGGTACAGGTCGGGCCTTGGCGCCGACCTGTCGACGACCTCCATGGCGAACAGCCCGTCGGCATCGAGCAGCGGCGCCAGCGTGTTCCCCGCAAGATCCCAGGCGCCGGACGGTTGATCCACATGGGCGAGAATCGGGATGCCGCCGGCCTTGCAGATTTCCTCGACCACGTTCGCCGGGGCGGCGTCCGCCGCACGGTCGCTCCTGCCCGGTACGCCCCGGCAACCGACGGCCCCGAGCAGGGTCGCGATATCCGCCGAGGTCTTGTCGGTATCCAGTATCGCCAGAACGTGCGTCCCGCCGCTCGCAGTGATCTCGACGCCGGGGAAGAGGTGCAACGGCCGGAACTCCGGGTGTGCCTTGTCCCTCAACGCCGCGAGCGCCTTCCGCAACCGATCGATCCACGCGCCGGAGTTGTGGTCCGTGACCGCCACGCAGTCCACGCCGGCCCGCATGAAGCCGAGCAGCCAGTCCTGTGGCGTGGTCCCGCGCAGGGACGCCTGGCCGGGCCCGCGACCGTAGTCATCCGAGGCCGGCGTGTGGGTGTGCAGGTCGCACTTCCACCAGCGCGCGCCGGGGTAGGGCCAGCGTGCGCCGTCGTCGGTGGCGCCCCGCATGCCGCGTCTGGTCATCGCATCTCCTCGCTGGCGGCGCCGGTCAGGACCGTCCGACCCGCGTGCGGCGTCCGCACGACATCGACGAGGCGCTCGAGGGGCGGCGTAAGCGCGTCTGCCTGCGTGCGGAAGTAGGCGTTCAGGCCCGTTCTCTCGATTACATCTTCGAGGTTGGCGGGCGAGATGCGAATCTCGTGTCGCCGGCCGCCGGCCGTCGTTGTGACGATGAGGATGTGGTCATCGGTTCTCTCGACCTCCGTGCGCACGTAGCGTGCGTCCAGCAGGCTGCGCCGGGCGCGGTCCGCGAGGTCGTGCAGCAGGTTCGCGCAGTCGGGCCGGACGTTCGTCAGGTCGTTCTCGGCGGCGTAACGCATGCGGTGTCGGGACTGTTCGCACTTGTCGACGACCAGGCGAATACTGCTGACCGGCAGCATGTTGAGGGCGTGGCAGAGCGCCGCCGGGGCGGACCGCGCGGCGACGGCGAAATCGAACAGGTCGCGGGCCGGAGGTTCGTGGAGGAGGCTGCGTTCGAGCTTGCCGCGGAGGATCTGGGTGCTGCTCATGGCAAATACCGTCGTCGAACCGCATGCAGCCGGTATGTGGCCGGCCGCCGGCCGGGAATCAATGGCGGTGATGTCGAGTCTCCGGGACTGTTCGAACTCGATGGTGTGATGTTGCAGTCCCAGGGCCATGTACTGTGCGCCGAGTTCCTTCATCGCCGAAGGGAATCCGGTGCGGTGATCGTTGCGAAGTACCGAGATGTCCACGTGTCCGGGAACCGTCAGGTCGATGTCGGTGCTTTCGCGGTGGCGCCAGCGGGCGGCGAGGACCGTGCCGCCGCCCATGCGCCAGCGCTCGGCGCCGGCATCGAGGTGTTCGAGAGCGCGGTCCATCGCGCCCGCGATGCGACGCCACAGCGCACGGGCGGGCTCGGGCAGGCTCAGTCGGTCCACAGAGGTATCCCGTTGCACTCGGGAACGAGCGCCATGCGGTTGAGGAAGCGGAACGTCGTGAAGGCGTTCAGCGGGCCGGCGCGGTGGAACGCGGCGACGAGCTGGCGGAAAGTGTAGACGTGTTCTCCCCACGCGTCGAAGATGTCGAGTTGCGAGGCCTCGACCGCCCACATGGCGATCAGCGCCATCTGGCGCGGGGTCGGCTGCTGCGCCCGGATGGCCTCGTAGAACTCCTGCGGCGTCGGCTTGCGATTCCAGCCCGCGCAACTGCGGCAGATCCGCAGGCGCACGGCGACGCTGTTCGGTCCCATCCACGCGGGGTCGTGGCCGGGCCAGAGGTCGAAGTAGTCGGGGCGCGCCGGCTCGTTGCTGAACGCCTCGGGCGGCCCCAACGCGCAGGGCATGGCGCTGGGGTAGCGTGCGTGCGGCGAGAGCCGGTGCGGATGAATCCACGGCGGCGCATCGCCGGCGCCATCCGGGGTGGAGGCGGCCATCGCACCCGTATCGGCGTGTATCCGCGGCGGCGCGCTGTCCGCGCCGGTCGCGGCCGGCCGGGCGTCCGCCTCTGCGCCGACGACGGCCCGAGTGCGCTTGCCAGTGGTCATCACCTGTCCTTGCCCGCGGCGAGGTACTGGCGCACCGCCGATGCCAGCAGCCCCGAGCGGCGGCCGGGGCGCCGCCTGGCGACGCGGTCGGCCACCGCCAGCAGACGCGCCGGAAGCGTCACGTTCACCTTCACGTCCCGCTCCGACAGCAGGCCGTCGTCAACGCTCACGGCCGCCACGATGCCGCCGTCGGGATCGACATGCGCCGATGGAGCCGGCACCGGCTCGCCTTTCTCGATGACCGCCTCGATCCACAGCGCGATCGTGTCGGCAGCGTTCTCCAGGGCATCGTCGAGCGTGTCGCCCGCGGAGAAACACCCCGGCAGGTCCGGCGCCGTGACCACGCACGGGTCGCCGGGCCGGTCCTGATGCACGACAACCAGGTATCTCATGGCCTGCTCCCCTTCCATGCCAGCCCGCCTGGCGGTAGACGTGTGTAACGTCCCGGTCGGGATGTCCTTGCGTGGATGCGGCACGACCACCACGCCCGGCCGCTGCGGATGATCGTAGACCTGATGGCTTCCGCGCACGCGCACGCGCCGCCAGCCCTGCCGCCGCCTCAGTCGTCGAATGCCGTTGCGCTGTCCATGTGCGGGCGGTGGTCGGATCCGTTCGAGGTGCGTTCTCAGATCGGCGTAACACCGGTCTGCCGGCTCGTCGAACGCCAGAACGTCGAGGGCGGAGAGAAGGCAGTCCCCCTCCCGCCGCAGGATGGCGTCCGTCCCCTCGATCTCGAAGTCGCGGGGAATGCGCAGCGCCTGATTCCGCCCGTTCCTGAACAGCCGACGTGACGGACGGCTTTCGCCTTGGCCGCGGATCGACGCATATGCGCTATTCATATGCCACGAGCGGCCCCGCGGCAAGGGCCTCGCCCGCTCGACCGGACCAGGACGCCGACTCGATCTTTCGCGTCCTTGCCCTGTCCCGCAGATCGTTCGATGATCGTCCAACGGCAGGTGATTGACGCCGAACTCCCCCGGCCGCCGCCGTCCGGTAACGGGGCGCGACGTGATACGTTCGGGGGCGGTCTCCACGGCCGGAGCGTCGACGCCCCATGCGTTTCTTCAACACGACCGGCCCGGTGGTGGCGGCGGATCACTACTGCATTCCGCCGCTGGACCGGCTGGATCGGGACGAACTGCTCCAGCTCGTCCGCGACAAGCGCTACTTCGTGCTGCACGCGCCGCGGCAGACGGGGAAGACCTCGGCCCTGCTGGCGTTGCGGGACCTGCTGCATGCGGAGGGGTACCGGTGCGTGTACGGCAATGTCGAGGGAGGCCAGACGGCCCGCGAGGACGTGGAGCGCGCGATGCGCGTCGTTCTCGGCGAGATGGCCTCCTGGGCGCGCGCGATGGGGGACGGGTTCCTCGACGGGATCTGGCCCGGCCTTCTGGAGACCTACGGCCCGGACGGCGCCCTGCGCGAGGCGCTGACGCGCTGGTCGGCGGCCGACCCGCGTCCGCTGGTGCTGCTGATCGACGAGATCGACGCCCTGGTCGGCGACTCGCTGCTCGCCGTGCTGCGGCAGTTGCGCACCGGTTACGTCCGGCGGCCCGCGGGCTTTCCGCAGAGCGTGGTGCTGTGCGGCGTGCGCGACGTGCGCGACTACCGGATCCGTTCCGGGGCGGCGAAGGCGGTGGTCGCCAGCCCCTTCAACATCAAGGCCAAGTCGCTGCGGCTGGGTGACTTCTCCCGTCGCGAGGTGTTGGCGCTGCTCGGGCAGCACACGGCGGAGACGAAACAGGCGTTCACCGGCGAGGCGCTCGATCTGGTGTGGGGACAGACGCGGGGGCAGCCGTGGCTGGTCAACGCGCTGGCGGCGGAAGCCTGCTTCGAGGACCGGGCGGGCCGGGACCGATCGCGGCCGGTCGGGGCGGACGCCATCCGCGCGGCGCAGGAACGGCTGATCCTGCGCCGCGAGACGCACCTGGACCAGTTGGCGGACAAGCTGACCGACGACCGGGTGCGGCGGGTCGTCGAGCCGCTGCTGAGCGGCGTCGAGACACGTGCGTTCACCGATCGCGACCTGGAGTACGTTCGGGACCTCGGGCTCGTCGCGCAGGATCGACCGGTGCGCATCGCGAACCCGGTGTACGCCGAAGTCGTGCCGCGCGAGCTGACCTGGGTGGCGCAGGAGGAGCTGGAGCAGGAGGCGGCCTGGTACATCGACGCGGACGGCGGGCTGGACGTGGCGAGGCTTCTCGCAGCATTCCAGACGTTTTTCCGGGAGCACTCGGAACACTGGTCGCAGCGATTCCGGTATCAGGAGGCGTGGCCGCAACTGCTGCTGCAGGCGTTCCTGCACCGGATCGTGAACGGGGGCGGACGCATCGAGCGGGAGTACGGACCGGGGCGCGGGCGCACCGACCTGCTGATCGTCTGGCCGCGCGGCGCCGGCCGCCCCGCCGCCGGGGAATCGGGAGCCGGCGGTTCCCGCACCGGCGGGCGGGCCGCACGCGTGGACCAGGTCGTGATCGAGTGCAAGGTGCGCCGCGGGAGCCTGGAGCGGACCCTCGCCGAGGGGTTGGAGCAGACGGCGGCCTATATGACCGCTGCGCCGCGGCGGAGGGTCACCTCGTGATCATCGACCGCGCCGAGGGTCGGCGCTGGGACGAGAAGGTGTTCCACCGCCGGATGCGGTCACGGGCCGGCGTGGCCATCGGCGTGTGGGGCATGTGAAGGCGGCTGCAGCGCGCTGGCCGCGTTCGACCATTCGCGACTATATTCCTGTCTGGTCCATCCAGACAGGAATGCCATCCGAATGGGTCCGTACCGACGCACGCTCCGTCTCGACCTCCCCGCGCGGCAGTCGGCGTTCCTGTGGGGGCCGCGCAAGACGGGCAAGTCGACGCTGCTCGGCGCGCGGTTCCCCGGTTCGGCGCGCTTCGACCTGCTCGACACCCGCACCTTCATCGAGTTGACGCGCGAGCCGTGGCTGTTCACCGAGCGCGTGCTGGCTCTGGACGCCGCACACCGGGCGCACCCCATCGTCGTCGACGAGGTGCAGAAGGCGCCGGCGCTGCTCGACGAGGCGCACCGGCTGATCGAGCAGCACGGTCTGGCGTTCGTCCTCTGCGGGTCGAGCGCGCGGAAGCTGAAGCGGGGCGGCGCCAACCTGCTGGGCGGGCGCGCGTGGCGCTTCGCGCTGCACCCGCTGGCGTGGCCGGAGGTTCCCGATCTCGATCTGCTGCGCGCGCTGAACCGCGGGCTCGTGCCGCAGCACTACGACACCGCGCACCATCGCCGCGCGCTGACCGGCTACGTCGACGACTACCTCAGGGAGGAGGTCTTCGCCGAGGGGCTGACACGCAACACGGGCGCCTTCGCACGCTTCTTCGACGCGCTGGGTTTCTGCCACGGCGCGGTGCTGAACTTCAGCAACATCGCCCGCGACTGCGGCGTCGACGCGAAGACGGTGCGCGAGTACTTCCAGATCCTCGTCGACACGCTGCTGGGCGTGTTCGTCGAACCGTTCGCCCGTCGGCGTGCGCGCGCCGTCCTCGTGCGCGCGCCGAAGTTCTACCTCTTCGACGTGGGGGTCGCCGGCCATCTGGCCGGGCGCCGTCTCGACCGCGCCGCGGGCCCGGCCTTCGGCGAGGCGCTGGAGCACTACGTGCTGATGGAGATCCTGGCCTTCCGCAGCTACCGGGAACGGGACATCCCGGTGCGCTACTGGCGGACCAAGTCGGGCCTGGAGGTCGACTTCGTGCTCGGCCGCGAGGCCGAGGCGGCCATCGAGGTCAAGGGGACCGGGCGCGTCCGGCCCGACGACCTGAAGGGCATCCGCGCCTTCTGCGAGGAGCACGGCCCGCGGCGGGCCGTCGTCGTCAGCAACGATTCAGTCCCGCGGCGCGCGGGAGACGTCGACGTGCTGCCGTGGCGCGTGTTCCTGGAACGGTTGTGGGGGGAGGAGATCGTCTGAGCGGCGCCTGCCCGGCGCCCCGTTGGCGTCGGGTCCTCCGAGGTCGGCGTGCACCGGGGAATCGTCCGATTCTTGAGTACCGCGCCGGCGGTGCAGTAGCCTGTCTGCGACGTGGCGTCCGGGCGGCTCGGCATCGGCTTCATAGGCAGCGGGTTCATCACCCGCTTTCACATCCGGTCGCTGGTCGGCGTCCGTGACGCCGATGTGCGCGGCTGCTGGAGTCCGAACGCTGCGCACGCGGCGGCAGCGGCGGCGCTGGCCCACGAGTTGGACGTGGGGGAGGCGCTTGCATTCCCTTCCATCGGCGAGATGGTGGCCGACTCGAGAGTCGATGCCGTCTGGCTGTGCGGCCCCAACCACGCGCGGATCGCCAACCTGGAGGCCGTCTGTGCCGCCGTGCGCGCCGGGGCGGCACTGCGCGGCGTCGCCTGCGAGAAGCCTCTGGCGCGCACCGTGGCCGAGGTGCAGCGGATGCGCACGCTCGTCGGGCAGGCCGGCCTCCGGCACGGCTATCTGGAGAACCAAGTCTTCGCGCCGGCGGTGACCCGGGGCCGGGAGCTGATCTGGCGGCGCGGCGCCGCGCTGACCGGCCGTCCCTACTTGGCCCGCGCGGCGGAGGAGCACAGCGGACCCCACAGCCCGTGGTTCTGGCGCGGTGATCTGCAGGGGGGCGGGGTGCTGAACGACATGGCCTGCCACTCGGTCGAGGTGGTGCGGCATCTGCTGACCGAGCCCGGCGCGCCCCGGGACTCCATTCGGCCGCGGCGCGTGACCGGCCGGATCGCGTCGCTCAAGTGGAGCCGGCCGGAGTACAGCGACCGGCTGCGACGGGCGATGGGAGCCGGCGTCGACTACTCGGCGCGTCCGGCCGAGGACTTCGCCGGCGTCACCATCGAGTACGAGGCGGACGACGGGACGCCGCTGGTCGGCGAGGCCAGCACGTCGTGGAGCTACGTCGGCCCGGGGCTGCGGCTGAGCATGGAGCTGCTCGGTCCCGAGTACTCGCTGACCGTCAACTCGCTCGACAGTGGCGTGAAGCTGTTCTTCAGCCGGGAGGTGCAGGGCGCGACGGGTGAGGACCTGGTCGAGAAGCAGAACGCGGAGGTCGGCTTGATGCCGGTGGTTGTCGACGAGACGGCCGAGTACGGCTACACGGCGGAGAACCGGCACATGGTCCGGGCGTTTCTGCGGGAGGAGATGCCAGACGTGACGTTCGACGACGGGGTCGAGGTGGTCGAGCTGCTGATGACCGCCTACCTGAGCGCCGAGCAGGGGCGCACGCTGCCGTTCCGGCCGGCCGGGCTCGACGCGTACGTCCCGGCCGTGGCGCGGGGGACCTGGACAGGGTGGGGGAGGTCGTGATGCGAGACGGAGTCTGCGCCCGCCGAACCCGTCGCAAGGCTCCGTGTTCGGTCCCAGCCCCCACCGCCCCCAGGACCTTGCGCCGCGGAACCCACTCCGTTGCGTTCTACGACGCAGGCTCCTAGAATGGCGGGGAGCTGATTCCGTCCGCGGCGGGTCCCGATGCTGCGTTTCTCGAAGAAGGCCGACTACGCGCTCATTGCATTGAAGGATCTGGCGTCGCGTCCCCCCGGAAGCTCGTCCAACGCCCGCGAGATCGCCGGCCGCTACGACATCCCGGTCGAGTTGATGGCCAAGGTGCTGCAGCGTCTCGTACGGATGGGAATCGTCGCCTCCCACCAGGGCACGCGCGGGGGCTACCAGCTCGCGCGCGACGCGTCCCTGATCTCGGTCGCCGACGTGATCCAGGCCATCGACGGGCCGGTCCTGGTGACCGCGTGCTCGGATGAGGACGAGACCTGCGAGCAGTACGCCAAGTGCAACGTGCGCGACCCGCTCTGGCGGCTCAAGGACCGCATCGTGCAGTCGCTGGCCGCCTTCACGGTCAACGAGCTGGTCAGCGACGAGGCGCCCGAACCGTTGCCGCTCACCGTGGTGCGTCGGCCGGCCGAATCGGGGTTCTCCGCGCCGGCCGCGGCCGATCGGTAGCGGGTCGGGCGGACACGTGCGGACGCTGCAACGAGCATGCCCGAGTTGCCCGTCTATCTGGATCACCATGCCACGACGCCCGTCGATCCCCGCGTCGTCGAGGCGATGCTGCCCTTCTTCAGCGAGCGCTTCGGCAACGCCTCGAGCCGCCAGCACGCGTTCGGGTGGGCCGCCCGCGACGCGGTAGCGGCGGCCCGCCGGCAGGTGGCGGAGCTGATCGGCGCCGACCCGCGGGAGATCTGCTTCACGAGCGGCGCCACCGAGTCCGACAACCTGGCGGTGCGGGGAGTGGTCGCAGCGGACCGGCGCCGGCCGCTGCACGTGGTGACGATGACCACCGAGCACCACGCGGTGCTCGACCCGTGCCGCCGCCTCGAACGCGAGGCTGTCGAGGTAACGCGGGTGGCGCCGCGCCCGGACGGCCTGTGCGAGGTGGCTGACGTCGAACGCGCGCTGCGGCCCCACACGCGGCTCGTATCGGTGATGGCCGCCAACAACGAGATCGGGGTCCTGCAGCCGGTGGCGCGGATCGCGGAGCTGACGCGCCCGCGCGGCATCGTGCTGCACACCGACGCCGCACAGGCGGCCGGCAAGGTGTCCGTCGACGTGGACGTGCTCGGTGTCGACCTGCTGTCGCTGACCGCGCACAAGATGTGCGGCCCGAAGGGGATCGGGGCCCTGTACGTCCGGCGCCGCCGGCCGCGCCTGGCGGTCGAGCCGCTGGTCGACGGGGGAGGGCACGAGCAGGGGCTGCGTTCCGGCACCCTCAACGTGCCGGGCATTGTCGGCTTCGGCGCAGCGGCGGCGATCTGCCGCGCCGAGTTGGCGGAGGAGGGCGCGCGGGTGGGCCGGCTGCGCGATCGGCTTCTGTCGGGCCTCTGCGACCGGCTGGACGGCGTGCGTGTCAACGGATCGCTGACCGCGCGCCTGCCTCACAACCTGAACGTCAGCTTCGCCGGCGTCGAGGGCGAGTCGCTGCTCGTGGGACTCGACGACATTGCCGTCTCCTCCGGGGCGGCCTGCACGTCGGCGAACCCGGAGCCGTCGCACGTCCTGCAGGCGATCGGGGTCAGTGACGCGCTGGCGCGCTCCTCCCTCCGCTTCGGTCTGGGGCGCACGACGACGCAGGCCGACATCGACTACGCGGTCGACAAGGTGGTCAGCCTCGTCACCCGCCTGCGGCAGTTGTCGCCGCATGTCGGCTGACCGTGCGCCGCTGCAGTTCGGCGACCGCCGGCGACCGCCGGCCGGGCCGGTCGACAACCGTGCGTCCGCGGTTCGTTTTCCCGCCGCCCCGTGCGGCGCACACCGGTCCCCGGCAATCGAGTACACTGGACAGCGACGATGATCGAAGTGACTGCCGCGGCGGCCAGGCGGATTCGAAACGCGATGGCGAGCGACGGCGTGGCCGAGGGCGGGTTGCGCGTCGGCGTCAGAGCCGGCGGGTGCTCGGGCTTCAGCTACGTGTTCCGCTGGGAGACGGCGCCCCGGCCGGACGATGAGATCTTCGAGGCCGGCGGCGACATGAAGATATTCGTCGATCGGAAGAGCTACAAGTACCTGCGCGGCACCGTCCTCGACTGCGATACGTCCATGCTCGGGCAGTCGTTGATTTTCCGCAACCCGAACGCGAAGAGCGAGTGCGGGTGCGGACTGTCGTTCGACGTGTAGCCGGGACCGGACGCCGTCGCGATACCGACGTACACCGCCGTGCGCGGCCATGTCCGCCATCACTGATCCAGACCGAATCCGCGCGCGCCGACCGCTCGTGGTCGTATCCAACCGCGAGCCCTATCAGCACACCCGCGACCGCGACGGGTCCGTCCAGTGGTCGCCGACCACCGGCGGCGTGGCCGTGGCGCTCGACGCGCTGATGCGCGAGCGGGGCGGGGTCTGGATCGCGCACGGGTCCGGGGACGCGGACCGCGACGTCGTCGACGAACACGACCGGGTTGTCGTGCCGCCCGACCATCCCGGGTACACCCTGCGCCGGCTGTGGCTGACGGCCGAGGAGGCGAAGCAGTACTACGAGGGCTTCGCCAACGAGGGGCTCTGGCCGCTGTGCCACGAGGCGCACGTGCGGCCCATCTTCCGCAAGCCGGACTGGGAGCAGTACCAGCATGTCAACGATCGGTTCGCGGATGTCATCGAGACCGAGCTGCCCGATCTGTCGGCGCCCGTCTTCATTCAGGACTACCACCTCGCGCTCGTCGCGGCGCGGCTTCGCCGCCGCCAGCCGGGTGTGAAGACGGCCATCTTCTGGCACATCCCGTGGCCGAGCCCGGACCGGCTGCGCATCTGTCCGTGGCGCCGCGAGCTGCTGGCGGGGCTGCTCGGGAACGATCTCATCGCCTTTCAGCTCGATCGCGACCGCCGCAACTTCCTGACCGCGGCCCGCGAGATCGGGTTGGAGGTGACGCGCAACACCGTCCGCATGGGAAACCGCATCGTGGCCGTCAAGGCGGTGCCCATCGGTGTCGACTACGACCGCATCCAGCGGATCACGCAGGACCCGGGCCTGCGGGTGGAGCAGGAGCGTCTGCGGCAGGAACTCGGGCTCGACACGCCGCTGATCGGGATCGGGGTCGATCGCCTGGACTACACGAAGGGCGTGCTCGAGCGTCTCGACGCGCTGGAACTGCTGCTGGAGCGGCGGACCGATGTGCGCGACGAGCTGACGTTCGTGCAGATCGGCGTCCCCTCGCGCACCACCCTGCCGAGCTATGTCGACGTGGTCGAGGCAATCGACCGCAAGGTGGCCGACATCAACGCCCGGCATGGCTCGGGCCGGACGATCCGCTACCGGAAGTCGTCGTTCCGGATCAAGCGTCTCGTCGCGCTCTACCGCCTCGCGAACTTCTGTGTCGTCAGCTCGCTGCACGACGGCATGAACCTGGTGGCCAAGGAGTTCGTCGCCGCGCGCGAGGACGAGGACGGCGTGCTGGTGCTGAGCGAGATGGCGGGCGCCGCGCAGCAGCTCCACGACGCGCTGCTCATCAATCCCTACGACGTCGAGGGCTTCACCGCGGCCATCGAGCAGGCGATCGACATGCCGCTCGACGAGCGCCGCCGCCGGATGCGGGCCATGCGGCGGATCGTCGCCGGCCGCGACATCTTCGGCTGGGCGTCCGGCATCCTGGAGGGGCTCGAGGAGCTCAATCCGCGCTCGCTGCCGCCGGTTCCGGGCCTGCGTTCCGGCGAGCGCGATCGGCTGAACGTCAGCCGCGTGCGCATCCCGACCGGAGTGAAGCCCTCGTAGCCGATTGCCGCCCGCCGCTCTGCGACGGCGTGCTACACTGCCGGCCGATGGCGTCTTCGGCCCGGGCCGGCATCCTGTCGCACAGCATGCGCGCCTACTATCTCCCGTTCGCCGCGGGGCTGGTGCTTGCGGGGAGTGCGTTCATGCCGTGGATGCTCGTCGGCGACCACGGTCTGGGCGGCGTGCCGAGCATCGCCGGCCTGTGGGTCCTCGGGCTCGGTATTCTGGCCGCCCTGCTCGCCTTCCTCAGTGTGCTCACCCGCAAGAACTCGCGCCATCCCCTGCTGCTCGTCGGCCTGGCCGCGTTCGGCATCGTCCTGGTCAGCGAGCAGTGGATGGAGCGGACCACGGCCGATCAGGTCTGGGCGCAGTCACAGGCCCGCGCCATCGTGCAGGGCAGCCGGACCGCCGTCTCGTTTCCGGACCCCACGATGGCCCCCGGCGGCTACCTGGCGCTGGGAGCGGCCGGCGTCATCGTGTTGTTCGGCATGACCATCGTCGTCCGTCAGGCCTCCACGGCGTACGTGTCGGAGGACGACGACGCCTGACGCGAGACGGCGGACCGCCCTATCCTGTTCCGATGCGCATCACGGTCGCCCACAGTCCGGACTCGGACGACGCGTTCATGTTCTACGGCTTTGCCTGCGGCGCGGTGGCTGCCGCCGGATTCGAGATCGATCAGGTGCTGGCCGACATCGAAAGCCTGAACCGAGCGGCCTTCGAGGGGCGCTACGAGGTGACGGCGGTCTCGTTCCACGCCTACGCGCACCTCCTGGATCGCTACGCCCTGTTGCCGCACGGGGCCAGCATGGGCGACCGCTACGGGCCGATCGTCGTGACGCAGCAGGACGGCCCGCGTTCCCTCGACGGCGTCACCGTCGCCATTCCGGGCGAGCTGACAACGGCGTATCTGGCGCTGCAGCTCTTCCATCCCGGTGTGGCGTATCGCGTGCTGCCGTTCGACGAAATCCAACCCGCCGTCGTCGACGGCAGGGTGGAGGCGGGACTGCTGATCCACGAAGGGCAGTTGACCTACGGCGACGAGGGGCTCCGGTGCCTCGTCGACCTCGGCGTCTGGTGGGCGGATCGGACCGGCGGCCTGCCGCTGCCGCTCGGCTGCAACGTCATCCGGCGCGATCTCGGGGCGGGGACGATGCGCGAGGTGTCACGCCTGCTGCGCGCGAGCATCGCGCACGCGCTCGACCACCGCGAGGACGCGATAGAGTACGCGCTGGATTTCGGGCGCGGTCTCGACGTGGAGCGCACCGACCGCTTCGTCGGCATGTATGTGAACGGTCTGACCCTCGACTACGGCGAGCGGGGGCGCGCCGCAGTTGAGCGCCTGTTCGCCGACGCCTACGACAGGAAGGCGATCCCGGCGCCGGTGCCGGTGGAGTTCGTCGACTGAGGGCGGTTACCGGCGAAACCGCGTGGTCGCGACCGGCCGGTTGACACAACCGCCGGGTGGGTGCGTGTCGTGTCGCGAGCGGTGGTCCGCGAAGGGCGCATCGCCGAGTACGGGGTTGCGAGGAGAGCCAATGTACGCGCGCATCGCGTCGGCCGGTCTGCGGGACATTGCCGACAAGCTCGACGGAGGCATCCGCCTTGATTTCGAGGACGGTCAGCATCTGTTCGCCAGCCCGGACCTGCTCGCGGTCGGCTGGCTGGCCAACCGGGAGCGCGAGAAGCGCCACGGGGGCCGTACCTTCTTCAATCACAACATCCGCCTCGAGGCGACCAATGTCTGCGTCGCAAGCTGCCTCTTCTGCGCCTTCGCCCGCCTGCAGCCGGGCGACGACGGCGCCTACACGATGAGCCTGGAGCAGGCCTGGGACAAGCTGCGCGAGCGGGCCGACCAGCCGCTGACCGAGGTGCACGTGGTCAATGGCCTGCACCCGGACCTGCCCTGGAACTACTACCTGGAGCTGCTGCGCGGCTTCAAGCGCATCCGGCCCGACATCCACCTGAAGTGCTTCACCGCGGTCGAGATCGCCTTCTTCGCCGAGCTCTACGGGATGACCGACGAGCAGGTGCTCCGGGAGCTGCTGGACGCCGGGCTCGACTCGCTGCCCGGCGGCGGCGCCGAGGTCTTCTCCGAGCGCGTACGCCGCAAGATCTGCCACGACAAGGCCGACGCCGACCGCTACCTGGCCATCCACCGCCTCGCCCACCGGCTCGGCATGCGCTCGAACGTGACCATGCTCTACGGCCACATCGAGACCGACGCCGAGCGCGTCGACCACATGCTGCGCGCCCGCGCCCTGCAGGACGAAACGGGTGGCTTCCAGGCGTTCATCCCGCTGGCGTTCCACCCCGACAACAACCGGATGGAAAAGCTGCCGCCTCCCACCGCGGCCGACACGCTGCGCGTCCATGCGGTCGCCCGTCTGATGCTCGACAACGTGCCGCACGTCAAGGCGTTCTGGATCGCCACCGGCGTCGGCGTCGCCCAGACGTCCCTCTGGTTCGGAGTGGACGACCTCGACGGCACCGTGCAGGAGGAGCGCATCTACCACATGGCGGGCGCCCCGACCCCCGAGGCGATGACCCCGGCCGAGATCTCGCGGCTCATCCGCATCGCCGGCCGCGATCCGGTCGAGCGCGACACCTTCTACAACGTCGTGGCGCGGTCGGCGTGACAGGCCGGCCGGCGCCGGGATGATGCGTGGTCGAATCACACGCTGCGGCAGCGTGGATTCGGGTTCCGTTGCGGCTGTCGGCAGAGAGCGAACCGCCACGATTCCACCGTCGTCGTCGGGCGCGATGGGGTACGGGATCCAGGCGTGGCCGCCCGCTGCCTGGATCGGGGCCGGGTGGGCTCGCCTCCACATCGTCCCGCTCTCCCGCGTGATATAGAATGTACCCGGCGTCAGGTTCCGGATTTCGGGATCTGGCCTTTGACGACCGGAGCTTGAGAAACTTTTCACAGGATTGACAGCCGCAGCGCGGCGGGCGGTTGCCGGTCGGACGCTGGCGCCGACTCCCCGGAACGGGTCGGCGCCTTTTCTCGCCGCCTGCTTGAGAAACTTTTCACAAGCTGGATCGGGAAGGGCGGTGGGGCCGGGACCGAACGCGGAGCCTTGCGACGCGTTGGCGGCGTCAGGCAGCGGAGACGGCGCGGACGCAAGGACGGAACGGAGCGAGCACGGAGCACGGTGATGGACGTCGAGGAACTGACCCGCTTCGAGAAGTCGCAGATCGGCGAGCGGCAGCCGTTGCCGGACCGCTACCTGGGGCTCCCGGACGGGGAGATGGCGGAACGGATAGCGCAGGCGCGGGCCGACCTCGGTGAGCGTCTGCTCATACTGGGGCACCACTACCAGCGCGACGAGGTGATCCGCTTCGCCGACTGCACCGGCGACTCGTTCAAGCTGGCGCGGCAGGCGGCCGATCGGCGCGGCGCCGACTACATCGTGTTCTGCGGCGTGCACTTCATGGCGGAGAGCGCCGACGTGCTGAGCGCGCCGCACCAGCAGGTCGTCCTGCCGGACCTGGCGGCCGGCTGCTCGATGGCGGACATGGCAGCGCCGGACCAGCTCGAGGTCTGCTGGGAGGATCTGCAGGCCCTCGGCGCCACCGACGTCGTTCCGGTGACGTACATCAACTCGGCGGCGTCCATCAAGGCGTTCTGCGGCGAGCGGCGCGGCGTGGTCTGCACCTCCGGCAACGCCGAGCCGACACTGCGCTGGGCGTGGGGGCGCGGCCGGCAGATCCTGTTCCTGCCCGATCAGCATCTGGGGCGCAACACGGCGTACCGGATGGGGGTGCCGCTGGACGAGATGGTCGTCTGGGACCCGGACCTGCCCGCCGGCGGCGTGGATCCCGACGCCCTGCGCAACGCCCGCATGATTCTCTGGAAGGGGCACTGCTCGGTGCACACCCGGTTCACCGTGCCGCAGGTGGAGCATGTCCGCCGCATGCATCCGGGCGTGCGGATCATCGTGCATCCCGAGTGCACCTGGGAGGTCGTGCAGGCGGCCGACGACAGCGGCTCGACGGAGTACATCATCGACCAGGTCACGAACAGCCCGCCCGGTTCCACCTGGGCGGTGGGGACCGAGATCCACCTCGTCAGCCGCCTCGCCGCGGAGCTGGCGCCGGAGCGCACCGTCCTGACCCTGGACCCGATCGGCTGCCTCTGCTCGACGATGTTCCGCGTGTCCCCGAACCACCTGCTGTGGGTGCTCGAGTCGCTGCGCGCCGGCGCGGTGCCCAACCGCATCGTGGTCCCCGAGCAGGAGAAGCACTGGACGCGCGTGGCCCTCGACCGCATGCTGGCCATCCGCTAGCCGGGGGCTGCGCGGCAGCTCCCGCGCCGAGCGTGGGCGAAGGGCAGGACCGCATGGCACGTCCCCTGGCCGCGACACTCCCCGAACGCGCGCCGAGCGTGGGCGAGCTGGTCCACGTCCGCTCGCGGCAGTGGCTGGTCGAGGAGGTCGTCGACCCGCCGGCGCCCGGCGAGTCGCCGCGCGTGCGCCTCGCCTGCGCGGACGACGACGCGCAGGGGCAGTCGCTGGAGGTCTTCTGGGACTGCGAGATCGACCGCGCGATTCCGGACGAAGAGGGCTGGACCGGACTCGCCGCCGGCGGATTCGATCCGCGCCGCCGCTTCGCCGCCTTCCTGCACACCCTGCGCTGGCACTGCACCACCGCCACCGACGCCCGGCTGTTCCAGGCCCCGTTCCGCGCCGGCATCACGATCGACGCCTACCAGATGGAGCCGCTGCGCAAGGCGCTGCGGCTGCCGCGCGTCAACCTCTTCATCGCCGACGACACCGGCCTCGGCAAGACCATCGAGGCGGCCCTGATCGCCCGCGAGCTCCTCCTGCGCCGGCGCGTGAAGGTCATCGTCGTCGCCACGCCGCCGTCGGTGATCGAACAGTGGAAGAGCGAGCTGGAGGAGCGTTTCGGCCTCGTCTTCGCCGTGCTCGATCGGGCCCGGGTCTCTCGGATGCGGCGGGAACGCGGCTTCGGCGTCAACCCGTGGCGCACCCACAGCCGCTTCCTGGTCTCCCACAACCTGCTGATCGACCCCGCCTACGCCGACCCGCTGCGCGAGTGGCTGGGGCCGCTGCTGCCGGGCAGCCTGCTGATCCTCGACGAGGCGCACCACGCCGCACCGTCCTCCGGCGGGCGCTACGGCATCGAGACCAGGTTCACTCGCGCCGTCCGCGATCTCGGCGAGCGCTTCGAGCACCGGCTGTTCCTGTCGGCGACGCCGCACAACGGCCACTCCAACAGCTTCTCCACCCTGCTGGAGCTGCTCGACCCCTGCCGCTTCACGCGCGGCGTGCCGGTGCGCCGGCAGGCTCTCGAGGACGTGATGGTGCGCCGCCTGAAGGAGGACCTGCGGGCCGTCCAGGGCGGGTTCCCGAAGCGCAACGTCAGGCGGGTGCCGATAGACGGCCTGCCGCAGGATGCGCCGGAACTGGCGCTCTCGCGTCTGCTCGACGAGTACCGCACGACCCGCGAAGAGCGGCAGCGGACGGCTTCCGGCCGGGCGCGGGCCGCCGCCGGCCTGCTTGTCGTCGGGTTGCAGCAGCGGCTGCTGTCGTCCATCGAGGCCTTCGCGCGCAGTCTCCGGGTGCACCGGCGGACCGTCGCGCGCCGTCGCGAGGCGGCGCGCGCGGCCGGCGTCGGTGCGCGGATGGGCGCGGCGTCGGCGGCCTCCTTCCTGCTGTCGCCGGACGCCGACGACGAACGCGCCGAGTGGACGGGCGACGAGATGTAGGCCGAGGAGCAGGAACAGATCGAGGCGCTGGACGCGGTCGCCGAGGACGGCGCGGCGCCCTCCGACGCCGAGGTCCCCGCGTCCGACGCCGCGCTGCGCGCCCGTGAAGAGCGGCTCCTCGACCGCATGCAGGCCATCGCCGAGGCGCACCGGCACGCGCCGGACGCCAAGACCCGCTGGCTGATCGACTGGATCCGCGAGCACCAGTGTCCGGCGCTGCCGCCCTTCGGCCGGCCGCCGGCCGGCGCGGCGCCGCGCTGGAACGAACGCCGGGTGCTGATCTTCACGGAGAACCGCGAGGGGACCCGGCGCTTCCTGCGGGAGGTGCTCGAACAGGCCATCGAGCACACGGACCGCGCCGACGAACGCATCGCGGTCATCGACGGCCTGACCGGCGGCGCCCGGCGCCGGGAGATCCAGCGCCGCTTCAACACCGACCCGGCGCAGGATCCCCTGCGCATCCTCATCGCCACCGACGCCGCCCGCGAGGGCCTGAACTTCCAGGCCCACTGCACCGACCTCTTCCACTTCGACCTGCCCTGGAACCCCGGCCGCATCGAGCAGCGCAACGGCCGCATCGACCGCAGGCTGCAGCCCGCCGCCGAGGTCGACTGCCACTATTTCGTCCTCCCGCAGCGGGTGGAGGACCGCGTGCTGGATGTGCTGGTCGCCAAGACCGGGACCATCCGGCGCGAGCTCGGCAGCCTGTCGCGGGTGATCGACGACGACATCGAACGCCGGCTCCGCCACGGCATCCGGCATGCCGACGCCGACGATCTGGCGCACGCCATCGCGGAGGCCGACCTCGACGAGGTCCGCAAGCAGGCGACGGCCGACGAGCTGGAGGCCGCCCGCGAGCGGCGCAGCGCCCTGGAGGCCCGGATCGAACGCTGCCGCGGCCTGCTCGCCGGCTCCCGGGCGTGGACGGGCTTCGCGCCGGCCCCGTTCCGCGACGCGTTGTCCTGCGCGCTGGAGCTGCTCGATGCGCCCCCGCTCGCCGCGGCCCGCGACGCCGCGGGCCGCCCGGTCTGGACCTTCCCGCCCCTCGATCGGCGCGCCGCCGCCGACCCGAGCTGGGCCGCCACCCTGGACACGCTGCGCGCGCCCCGCCGGCGGGACCAGAAGCTCGCCGACTGGCGCCGCGACGCCCCGCTCCGGCCGGTGGTCTTCGAGGACGCCGGCGCGCTCGACGCCGACACCGTGCATCTGCACCTGGAGCAGCGGGTCGCGCAGCGGCTGCTGGCGCGGTTCCGGGCGCAGGGGTTCGTCCACCACGACCTGTCGCGGGCCTGCCTCGCCCAGGCGACCGACGCCATCCCGCGCGTGATCCTGCTGGGCCGCCTCTGCCTGTTCGGCCGGCGGGCCGAACGCCTGCACGAGGAGCTCGTGCCGGTGACCGCGCGCTGGACCGACCCGGTGCGCCGCCCGGCGCCGCTCCAGGCCTACGCCCGCGAGGCGGAGACCCGCACGCTGGCGCTGCTCGACGCCGCCCTCGGCCCGGGCGCCGGCGCGCCGGACGAGGTGGTCGCCCGCCGGCTGCTGGCCGCGGCCCCGCGCGACATCGCCGAGCTGCGGCCGCAGCTCGAACAGCGCGCCGCGGACCTGGCGGCGGCGGCCGGGCGGCGCCTGGCCGAACGCGGCCAGCGCGAGAGCCGCGACCTCGGCGACACGTTGCGGCGCCAGCGCCGGCGTGTGGTCGAAGAGCTGGAACGGCGCGAGGCGCAGCGCGGCCAGCGCGCCCTGGCGTTTCGCGACGAGGAGCTGCGCCAGCTCGACGCCGACATGCGCCACTGGCGCCGGCGGCTCGAACGGTTCGAGGACGACATCAGGAGCGAGCCCGCGCGGGTCCGGGCGTTCTACGATGTCCGCGCGCAGCGGGTGGAGCCGGTCGGCCTCGTCTACCTGTGGCCGGAGTCGAACTGACCCGCAGCGAGCGAGCACATGGCGAAGCCCGAGCCGCACATCGCCGCCCACCTGGAGTGGCTCGGGTTCGTGCGGCCCACCGGGCTGGTCGTCTCCGCGCCGGCCCTCGTCCGGGCGGGTGCGATACTCGATCGGCGCGACGCCGAGGGTCAGCAGCGGCTCCGCGACTGCGTCGAACCGCGCAGCTTCGCGCCCGGCGCGGCGCCGCAACCCTGCCTGCCCGACTTCCGCGCCTTCGCCGCCGCCGTGCTCGGCTGGAACTTCTCGCCGAAGGGCTACGCCGGCGCGGACGCGGCGCCCATCCCCGCCGCGCTCGAAGCGCCGCTGCCGGACGGCGGCGGGCTGCTGCGCCCGGACTTCGCGGTCCGGGCCGAACCGCTGCGGCCCGCTCCGCCGGGCCCGGCGCCGGCGCCCGGATCCACTGGCAGTCCGGCCGCGGCCGACGGGCGTTCCGGGCGTTCCCGGGCGTCCGATGCGGCGTCTCCGGCGTCCGATGCGGCGTCTCCGGCGTCCGATGCGGCGTCTCCGGCGTCCGATGCGGCGTCTCCGGCGTCTCCGCCGGACGCCGCCGAGGACTGGCAGCTTCTCGTCCAGGTGTCCGCGCCGGGCGCCGACTTCGACGGCGTCGCCAATGACGCCGCCGGCGGGGAAGCGTCACCCCAGGCGCGCGTGGAGCGCCTGCTGCGCCACACCGGCGTCCCGGCGGGGCTGCTGTTCAACGGCGTCGCACTGCGCCTCGTCTCGGCTCCGCGCGGCGAGAGCTCGGGCTGGCTCGACTTCCGCGTATCCGACATGGTCCAGCCCGCCGGTCGGCCCATCGCCGCCGCCCTGCGCCTGCTGCTCGGCCAGACGCGGTTGCTGGCCGTCCCGCGCGACCGGCGGCTCGCCGCGCTGCTCGCCGACAGCCGGAAGTATCAGAACGAGGTCAGCGAGCGGCTCGCCGAACAGGTGCTGCACGCGCTCTACGAGCTGCTGCGCGGCTTCCAGGCCGCCCACGACGCCTCCGGCGGCGCGCTGCTCCGGCAGCCGCTGCAGGATGCGCCCGACGCGGTCTACCGCGGACTGCTCACCGTGGCGCTGCGGCTCGTCTTCCTGCTCTACGCCGAACAGCGCGACCTGCTGCCGCAGGATGCGACCTTCCTCGGCGCCTACGCGCTGACCGGGCTGCACACGCGACTGCGGGAGGATGCGGCGCTGCACCCGGACACGATGGACCAGCGCCACGGCGCCTGGGCGCAGCTCCTCGTCCTGTTCCGCATGGTCCACGACGGCGCCCGGTCGGGAGCCATGGCCCTGCCGCCGCGCGCGGGCGCCCTCTTCGACCCCGACCGCCACCCCTTCCTGGAGGGCCGCGCCGCGGCCGGCGCCCGCCAGATCCACGAACGCATCGAGCCGCCGCCGGTGTCCGACGGCGCCATCTACCGGGTGCTGGAGAAGCTGCTGGTCCTCGACGGCGAGCGCATCTCCTACCGCGCCCTCGACGTCGAGCACATCGGCTCGGTCTACGAGACCATGATGGGCTTCCGGCTGGAGACGGCGGCGGGCCGCTCGGTCGCCATCCGGGCCGCGAAGCGCGGCGGCGCGCCGGTGACCGTCGATGTCGAGGCGCTGGCCGGCGAGGCCCCGGCCCGCCGCGCGCAGTGGATCGCGGACCGTACCGATCGGAGGCTCACCGACCGCGTGCGCCGCGCGGTGCGCGAGGCCGACACCGTCGAGGCGCTGCACGCCGCCCTCGACCCGGTGGTGGACCGGCGCGCGACGCCGGACCTTGCGCCGGCCGGGGCCATGGTGCTGCAGCCGAGCCCGGAGCGGCGGCGCTCCGGCTCGCACTACACGCCGCGCGCGCTGACCGAACCCATCGTGCGCCGGGCGCTCGATCCCGTCCTCGCCCGGCTGCGCGCCGAGCGGGACGGCCCGCCCCGGCCCGAGCAGATCCTCGATCTGAAGGTCTGCGACCCGGCGATGGGCTCGGGCGCCTTTCTGGTGGAGGCCTGCCGGCAGCTCGGCGACGCGCTGATCGACGCCTGGCGCGCGCACGACGCGGAGCCGCCGATCCCGTCCGGCGAGAACGCCGTCATCTTCGCCCGCCGCCTCGTCGCCCGGCGGTGTCTACGGTGTGGACCGCAACCCCGTGGCCGTGGACCTCGCCAGGCTGTCGCTGTGGCTCGTCACCCTGGCGAAGGACTACCCGCTCACCTTCGTCGACCACGCGCTGCGCCGCGGCGACTCGCTGGTCGGCCTCTCGCACCGGCAGATCGAGGCGTTCCACTGGAAGGGCGACGCGCCGCAGTTCCAGGCCGGCTTCGAGACCGTGCGCGTGCACGAGCACCTGGCCGAGGCCGCCGCGCTGCGCCGGCGCATCCGCGAGGGCGGCGAGGAGGTCGCCGACGCGCAACGGCGCGGATGGTGGCGCGATGCCCGCGAGGCGCTGCGGGCGGCCGGCGACCTCGGCGACCTCGTCCTGGCCGCCTTCTTCGAGGCGTCGAAGCCGAAGGCGCGCGAGGCCGTGCGCACCGCGCTCGCCGACGCCGTCGTGCGCGGCGAGACCGACGGCCACCGGCGCCGGCTGGCCGGGCTGCGAAACGCCGAGCCGCCGCTGGCGCCCTTCCACTGGCAGATCGAGTTCCCGGAGGTCTTCGAGCGCGACGCCCCCGGCTTCGACGCTATCGTCGGCAACCCGCCCTTCGCGGGCAAGAATTCGGTGGCCGAGGCCAATATCGCCCGGTATCCGGACTGGCTCAAGCAGGCGCACCCGGAGAGCCACGGCAATGCCGACCTGGTGGCGCACTTCTTCCGCCGCGCCTTCGACCTGCTGCGGCCCGGCGGCGCGTTCGGCCTGATCGCCACCAACACCATCGCCCAGGGCGACACGCGGTCCACCGGCCTGCGCTGGATCTGCAACCGCGGCGGCGCCATCTACCGCGCCCAGCGGCGCGTCCGGTGGCCCGGCCTGGCCGCCGTGGTGGTCAGCGTGCTGCACGTGCACAAGCCGGAATCGCCCCGCCCGCTCGCGCGGGGACCGGCCCACCGCAACCGGAACCAGCCGGCGGGGAGCGCGGCCCCGCCCGCTCGCGCGGGGACTGGCCGCGGCCGAGGTGCGCCGGGCGGCGGGGTGGCGCTGCGACCCGGGGCCGGCGTCGACGGACCCGAGCTTCCCGACTCGTCGCCCCGTCGGCGGCCGGCGGGGCGCGCCCGCGAGAGTGCGCCCGTCTGGGGCGCGGCGCCGCCGGCTGCGCCGCCCGCCGGCCCGCCCGCCATCCCTCCGCCGTCGATCGCCGCGCCGCCCGTCGGCCCGCAGGCCATCGCCCACGCCGCGCCGGTCGCCGGCCCGCCCGCCATCGCTGCGCCGCCGATCGGCACGCCAACCGCCCGCACGCCGTCGCCCGCGCCCGCGCCGCGGGAAGCGTCAGCGGCTGTCCGGCGCCCGGCCGGTCTGCCCGCGCCGCGGCTCGACGGCGCCCCGGTGGAGCGCATCACCGCGTTCCTCTTCCACCGCGGCGGCCACGACGACCCGGCGCGGCTGCAGGAGAACGCAGGAAAGAGCTTCCAGGGGAGCATCGTCCTTGGCATGGGCTTCACCTTCGACGACACCGACCGCAAGGGCGTCGCCACGCCGCTGGCCGAGATGGAGCGGCTGCTGGCCGCCGACCCGCGCAACGCGGAGGTCATCCAGCCCTATATCGGCGGCGAGGAGGTCAACACGTCGCCGACGCATGCGCACCACCGCCATGTCATCAACTTCCGCGACTGGCCGCTGCGCCGGGAGGCGGTTGTGTCTGCGGGCGGCGTTCAGCCCGGAGCCGGCGCAGGGCGATCCAGCGAGCGTGTAGCGGGCGGGACGTGGGAGGAGGCGGACGACGACCAGCGCCGTGCGTGGCTGCGGCGCGGCGTCGTCCCGCCGGACTACCCCGGGCCGGTGGCGGCGGACTGGCCGAATCTGGTGCGCATCGTCGAGGAGAAGGTGAAGGGAACACGCGGGAGTCATTCCACGGCACCGTGGTGGCAGTTCGAACGCCTGCGCCCAGAACTCTACGCCGCCATTGCCGATCTGGATCGTGTGCTTGTGACTCCCCAGACATCCAATGTCCAAGCACTGACTTTCGTCTCATCGAAGATGGTCTTCGGACATACACTGATTGTCTTCAGGACAACCAGATTCTCCACGTTTGCTACGCTCCAGTCACGTTGTCACATGATTTGGTCGGCGTTCCTTGGACCGACCATGAAGGACGACCTCCGCTACACCCCCTCCGACTGCTTCGAGACCTTCCCCTTCCCCGACGGCTGGGACACCCACCCCGCGCTCGAAGCCGCCGGCCGGGAGTACCACGAGTTCCGCGCCGCCCTCATGGTCAAGAACGACGAGGGCCTGACGAAGACCTGCAACCGCTTCCACGACCCGGACGAGCGCGACCCGCGGATCGCCGAACTCCGCACGCTGCACGCCGCGATGGACCGCGCCGTCCTCGACGCCTACGGCTGGACCGACATCCCCACCGACTGCGAGTTCCTCCTCGACCACGCCGACGACGACACGGAAGCCGAGACCGCGGGCCGCCAGCGCAAGAAACCGTACCGCTACCGCTGGCCCGACACGGTGCGCGACGAAGTGCTCGCCCGCCTCCTCGAGCTGAACGCCACCCGCGCCGCCGCCGAAACCCGCGCGGGAACCGGCGGGCCGTCCAAGCAGCGTCCGACATGGAGGGCGACCGATGGGTAACCAACAGAACCAGTTGCTGGTCTTCGCGAGACGATCTCGACCGCGCGCGTCCCCCACCGCCGTTCGGGCGGGGGGCACGGAACGCCCTCCCGGTACAATCATCACCGCCTGCTGACATCTCACGGGACTCGGTTCGATGACACTGCCCGGCGGCCCCGCGGACAAGCTCGGCAACCGCTACGAGACGTGGTGGACCGTGTTGCAGCTCTTGCACTTGCTCCGCGGCGAGGCCGAGCATATCCGGCTCGAGGTCCCCGGCGTCCACGAGGCGGAGTTCCTCGTGACGGCGGGCGCGCAGCGCGCGTTCCATCAGGTCAAGCGCAACCACTCCGGCGGCAAGTGGAGCCTCGGCGCGCTCCGCAGCCGAGGTGTGCTGGAGGCCATGGGCAGCAGACTGGCCGGCAACGGGGACCGGTTCATCTTCGCGTCGGGCAGCGATGCCCCCGAACTGCGTGATCTGTGCGCCGCAGCGCGGGACGCGGCGTCGGCATCCGAGTTCGAGAGTGCTTTTCTCGCCGCCACGACACGACGAGAGGCTTTCAGGAAGCTGTGGAACGCTTGGCAGTGCGATACGTCAACGGCGTTCGATCGCCTGCAGCGGATCGATGTGCGCACGCTCGACGAGCGTGCGCTCGAAGACGAGGTGGGCTGGGGCGTACAGGCGCTCTTTCTCGCACCGCCGCATCAGGTCGTGGCGGCGCTCCGGGCCATCGTCGCGGATTCCGTGCACGCCACGATTACTGCCCACCAGCTCGTTGAGAATCTCAGGCAACGGGGTTACCGGCAACGTCGCGTGCCCGACTCGGCGTCCGCCGTCGCCGCCGTGCAAAACGCAACTGACGACTACCTTCACGGGGCGCGGAGCCGCCTCATTCACGGCCAATTCGTTCCGCGCGCGGCGGCGGATGAGTTGCTGGCGAGACTCGACGGCGCAACGACAATCAGCGCACTAACGGGCCGCGCCGGCGTCGGCAAGACGGCCTGCATCGTACACGTCGTGGACGAGTTGCGCGAGCGGGGCCAGCCGGTGCTGGCGTTCCGGCTCGATCGGCACCTGTGTGCGACCAGCACGACCGACCTCGGAGACCGGCTCGATCTGGAAGAGTCGCCGACACTGGTGCTGGCCGAAGCGGCCGATGCCGCGGAGCGTCCGGGCGTGCTGATCGTCGATCAGTTGGATGCGGTGAGCACCATGTCGGGGCGGAGCTCCGGCGTCTTCGACATCGTCGAGCGTCTGGTCGCCGAGGCACGCGATTGTCGGGCGGGGGCGACGGTACAGGTGGTTGTCGCCTGTCGGGCCTTCGATTGGGAAAACGATCACCGTCTCCGCCGGCTCGCGACCAGGGCGCAGGCGCCGGTCGAGATCACTGATTTCTCGGACGACGAAATCCGGACCATCCTGGACGACGCCGGCTTCAACCCCGCATTGTTCCAGCCGCGCCAGCTTGCACTGCTGGGCTTGCCGCAGAACCTCTCCCTGTTTCTCGATGCGGGCTTCGACACGTCGCGGCATCCCGCATTCGATACGGCGAAGCAACTGTTCGACCGTTACTGGGACGCCAAGCGGGATTCGGTCGGACTGCGCGTCGGGGTGGCGACGGGCCACTGGATGTCGGTGGTGGAGACCCTCTGTAACCACATGGCGTCCGCCCAGACGCTCTCGGTGTCCAGGGAACAGTTGGACACCATCGAACCGGCGTACCTGGACCAGTTGGTGTCGGAGGACGTGCTCACTTTCGACGGCCGCCGTTACGGCTTCGGGCACGAGAGCTTCTTCGACTACTGCTTTGCCCGCGTGTTCGTCCGATGCTCGGGGTCGTTGGCGTCGTTTCTCAAGAGGGCCGAGCAGCACCTGTTCCAACGTACCCTGGTTCGTCAGGTTCTGGCCTATCTTCGCGACGCCGATGTCGTCGACCGCTATGTGACGGAGATTCGCGCCCTGTTGTCGGACGCGCAGATTCGACCGCACATCAAGGATCTCGTGTTTGCACTGCTGGCCGCCGTGCCGGATCCGCGTCCGGACGAGTGGGCGATCTGGGAGGAATCGACCGGCCCGGCCGTCGCGGCGATCGATAAGAACGCGCCGAACGACTGCCGGTTGTCCGACATGGCGTGGAGGCGGCTCTTTCAATCTCCGTCCTGGTTCGGGTTCGTCGACCAGCGCGGCACCGTCGAGCGATGGCTCGCCTCCACGAACGACCGTCGTGTCGACGCGGCGGTGAACTACCTGCGCAGCCACCAGCGCCATGCGCCGGATCGGGCTGCCGCGCTGTTCGAGCCGTACGCCGACTGCGGCGACGCCTGGCCGTCACGGCTCGGGTTCGTCATGCAGTGGACCGACTTGCACACGAGCCGGCGCTTCTTCCAGTTGTTCCTGCGACTGGTCGACAACGGCGTGCTCGACGACTTTCGCGGGCCGATTGCGGTGAACAGCACGTTCTGGAGCAAGGTGGACAGGCTGAGCAAGGAACGTCCGGCGTGGGTTCCGGAAGTGCTGGCCCACCGCGTTCGGCGTCGCCTTGCCGTGATTCGAGCCGCCGGAGGCGATCTGAGCTGCACCGAGCTCCTGGCCGTAGACGGTTCTGCGGGGCACATCATCGCCACGGCCGCCGAACAGGCGCCGGCCGAGTTCGTCGAGCACGTGCTACCGATGGTGCTCGGAGTCTCGGACGCCACCGTGACCGGAGAGGCGCCGCCGAAGCGCGACACCGTGTGGTTCCTGCTCATGGAAGCCGAACCGTGGGGAGAAGCTGCGTGCCTGCCGGCGCTGGCCGGCGCGCTGGAGGTGCGGGCGCGCGATGACATGGTGTCTCTGCGTGAGGCCATCGCCGAAGTGCGGCGGCGCGACACGCATGTCGCCAACCATCTGCTGCTGGCTGTCTACCGCGGCGGGGCGGCCCGGGGAGCCGCCGACGAGGCGGCCGCGGCGTTCTGCGCGCAACCGTGGCGGTTCGAGTGCGGTTTCTCCGACAGTCCGTACTGGTGCGCCATGCAGACGCTGCTGGCGATAGTTCCGCACTGCACGCACGCCAATCGAGAGCAACTCGAAACGGCAATACTGGACTACGTGTCTCCGTGGGAACGGACCGAGCAGGGATACAAGGAGCACGGGCGGGCGCGGTTCGACCTGCTCTCCGCGATTCCGCCGGATCTTCGCAGCCGTCGCGCACAGAAGCGCTTCGACGAGCTGGAGCGCAAGTTCGGTGCGCCGGCCGGGGAGCCTCGCGGCGTCATCGGCGGGCGGGTCGAGTCTCCCATCGGGGTGGATGCAGCGGAGCGGATGACTGACGATCAGTGGTTGCAGGCCGTTGCGATGTACGCCGCCGATGCCGACGCTCCGCCCCGCTCGCCCCGCGGCGCGGATGAGGGTATTCGCGGCGGCGCTCGGGAACTGGCCGAGATCCTCGAGACGCGGACCAAGGCCGAGCCGGAGCGGTTCGCTCGGCTCAGCCTGCGGTTCCCGGCGAGTACGCACCCGGCGTACCTGGAGCGGACGCTGACGGGTCTGAAGGACACCGCCATCGCGAGCGCACTGAGTGGCGTCGCGGACCGGAACGTCTCATTGGCGACATGGCGACCGCAGGCAGATCAGGAAAAGGTGGAGCATTTGTATGCTCGGCAGGCTCTACCCATGGCATGGGATTTCGGTGAGGCTTCCCCTCTAAGTGACTCTACAGGCAGCTTCGGAGACCGTCTGGGTATCCTCGCACGCACCACTACCGCGATGTCGGCCGCGGACCTGGGTTGGAGCGGCACCGGTATCCAGTCCGCGAATGCAACCGACCACCCGCTGCCCGACGAATCCGCCGGAATCTGGTTCACCGATCCCCCCTACTACGACGCCATCCCCTACTCCGACCTCTCCGACTTCTTCCTCGTCTGGCTCAAGCGCGCGCTGCCGGGCCACCCGCTGCTGCGCGATCCTCTCGATCCCGACAACCCCCTCTCGCCGAAGAAGCGCGAAGCCGTCCAGGACGAGACGAAGACGTGCGACGGCCGCATCAAGGACCGCGCCTTCTTCGAGGACGCGATGGGCGCCGCCTTCGCCGAGGGTCGGCGCGTGCTGCGGGAGGACGGCATGGGCTCGGTCGTCTTCGCTCACAAGACCACCGAGGGCTGGGAGGCGCTGCTCGCGGGCCTGATCCGGGGCGGCTGGACCATCACCGGCTCCTGGCCCATCGCCACCGAGATGGGTTCGCGCCTGCGCGCGCGCGACTCCGCGGCGCTGGCCACCAGCATCCACCTCGTCTGCCGCCCGCGCCCCGGCGACGCCCCGGTCGGCGACTGGGCCGTTGTCCTCCGCGACCTGCCGCCGCGGGTCGGCGAGTGGATGGAGCGCTTGCAGGCGGAGGGCGTCCGCGGCGCCGATCTCGTCTTCGCCTGCATCGGCCCCGCACTGGAGATCTTCAGCCGCTACCGCGGAGTCGAGACCGCGGCCGGGCGCGAGGTCGGCCTGCCGGAGTATCTGGAGAAGGTCTGGGAGGTGGTCGGCCGCACGGCGCTGGAGAACGTCCTCGGCGCGGCGGAGGCGCGGGCGCGCAACGGGCTCGCCGGCGCCCTGGAGGAGGATGCGCGGCTGACGGCGCTCTTCCTGTGGGCGCTGCAGGCGACCACCGGGGACGCGGGCGGGACGGACGGCGCGGGCGCGGGCGCGACCCGCGGAGGTGACGGCGCGGCGGACGACCAGGCTACGGACGGCGACGAGGCGGCCGGCGCCAGCGGTGGAACGGACGCGACCGAAGACGCGGACACGGACGACGCGGGTGCGGCTGCTGTCGCCGCCGGGGGCTTCACGCTGGTCTTCGACGTGGTGCGCCGCTTCGCACAGCCGCTCGGCATCGACCTGCCGACGTGGGAGAAGCGCACCATCGAGACCAGGAAGGGCGTGGTCCGCCTGCTCCCGGTGGCCGAGCGCGCGCGGCAGCTCTTCGGCGAACGCGGTGCGCAGGATGTCGCCGCGTGGCTGGAGCGGCCGGCGGCCGGCCCGGACCCGCTCCAGGGCGTGCTCTTCGCGGACCCACCGGACGACCCGGCGGCGGTCCGCGAGCGCCGCCCGCGCACCGGCGGCGCGTCCCGGCTCGGCGAGCGCCGCGCGCGCACCGGCGCCGCGGACGAGACGTCCGGCGACCGCGCGGCGGCGATGCCGGGCGCCACCACGCTCGACCGCGTCCATACCGGCATGCTGCTGCAGGCCGGCGGGCAGACCTACGCCCTGCGGGCGCTGCTGAAGTCGGAGCGCGAGCGCGGCCCCGACTTCCTGCGCCTGTCGAACGCGCTCTCGGCCCTCTACCCGCGCGGCAGCGAGGAGAAGCGCCTGCTCGACGCCATGCTGCTGGCTGCTCCGAGGTGAACCCGCGGAAGGAAGGTCCGGGATTCCAGTAGAGACGGGCGACAACATGGAACAGATCCGAGTGAAGAACTTCCGCTGCTTTCGGGAGGAGCAGACGGCTCGCCTGGCGCCGCTCACGCTGCTGGTCGGTGAGAACAGCACGGGCAAGACCTCGTTCCTGGCGTTGATCCGCGCCCTGTGGGACGCGGCATATGCGCGCGCGATACCGGACTTCAAGGAGAGCCCCTACGATCTCGGCAGTTTCGACGAGATCGCGCACTACCGGGGCGGACGCGCCGGACGCGCCGAGAGCTTCGAGGCGGGGCTTCTCGTCAGACACGAAGCTCCGGACAGGTTCGACTATGACGACCCGTTCGGTGACGGTGTACTGCTGCTGGTCTCCCTCCGAGGCGAGCAGACCGATGATCAGGATGGCGTCGTCAGGCAGGAAGCGCAGAACGGGTCCGGCGAACGACTCTACGGCGTGGATGTCGTGTTCGGGCGCCAGGGAACCGTTCCCGTTCCGGTGCGATGGCGGCTCACGTGTGGGGACACCTGGACCGAGGAACGCATCAACGGCGACTCGTCGCGGTCTGTCGAGTGCGGCACGGAGAACGGTGAATGGCAATGGCGTGTGCGGATTCCTGAAATCTTCTTCGCAAGCACGGGGTCCAAGGAGAGGTTGGGAGACGGGGCGCTCAATTTGTTCAATCCGATACACCCGGAGCTCGCTGAGACTTCCAGTGCCGACATGGAGCCGAAGGATGGTTGTCCGGCCTTCACCGACGAAGACTTCCACCAGCTTCGGCAGCTCACTGGATTCCTCCGTCATGGCGCTCGCGCTTTTGCGGAACAGAGACCGTTCGCCAGTGCGCCGGTCCGCTCGAAGCCGCGCCGGACGTACGATCCCGCACGGCCGCTTCACGATCCCGAGGGCGAGAGCGTACCCATGTACCTCTCGGCGGCGTTCTTCGAGGACAAGAGGTCGTGGGAAGCCCTGAAGGACACCCTTGAGCGGTTCGGACGGGACGCAGGTCTCTTCGACGAGATCACCGTCCGGCCGCTGGGCAAGCGCGGCAGCGAGCCGTTCCAGATGCAGGTCCGGAAGTACGGGCGTCGGTCCAAGGGACCGCTGCGCAACCTGATCGACGTCGGCTATGGCGTCAGTCAGGCGCTGCCGATTCTCACCGAGCTTTTCCGCGACAGCCGGCGAAGGGCCGCGCGGAAGGGGCGGCCGGACGCGTCACGACGGCGACTTCCAGGCGCGGCACCGACGCCTGCTGGCCGACGCGGGTCTGTGCGCGAGGCGGGGAGTGTGAGGAGAGGTGGGACATGGCGCATTCCGATCTGCTGACGCGCATCACGACGCGCCCGGAGGTGTTCGGCGGGAAACCGATCATCCGCGACATGCGGCTGTCGGTGGAGCTGATCCTGAACCTGATGGCGCAGGGAGTCACGCCCGAAGAGATTCTGGACGATTATCCGAAGCTGGAGGTCGACGACATCCGCGCGTGCATCGCCTGCGCACATGCCGTAATCGCCGACGACAGGCCGGGCGTTGAAGGGTGCATGCCGTGACACGTTCCGGAGCCGTGTGATCGATGCTGAACAGGCTCACCGTTCGCAACTTCAAGTCGCTCGTCGACGTCACGGTGGAGTTCCCGCGCGTCGCCGTGCTGTTCGGCCCGAACGCGGCCGGCAAGAGCAACCTGCTGGACGCCGTCGCCGCGCTCTCCTGGATCGGCAACGCCCGCACGCTCTCGGACGTGCTGGACGAGCCGCTGCCCGTGCGTGGCCATGCGTTCGAGGCGTTCGCGTTTCCGGTCGGGGGGCTGCCGGAGCTGCTGCAACAGCCGCGCGCCCGGTTCTCGCTCGAAGCCGATGTCGCTGTGGGCGCGGAGCGCTACCGCTACCGGATCGAACCGGGCATCGAGATGAAGTCGGGGCGTCTCAGCGTGACGGACGAGTATCTGGTGCGGCTCGGGCGCGGCGGCAAACCCAGTGGAGTGGCGGCGATAGAGCAGGTCGACTCGAAACTCCGCGTGCGGCGCAAGGGCCGGCCGGCCCACCCGCGCGAGGAGCCGGTGGGCATGAACCACTCGATCCTCTCGGATCGCAGCCTCGCCGGTGACCAGTACCACTGGCTGGAGGCCGTGCGCAACGAGCTGGGCAACTGGCGCACGCATTATCTCGATCCGGGTCTGGCCATGCGGGCGCCGCGGGCGCCGGCCGACGTTCTCGACATCGGTTGGCACGGCGAATACATCGGGCCATTCCTCTACAAGCTGCAGGCCACCGAGCCGAAGCGGTTCGAGGCGGTCGCCCGCGCTCTCCGCTCGATCGTGCCGAGCGTCGAGTCGCTGGCGGTACAACTGGACGAACGCCGCGGCGCGCTCGACATCGTGATCCGCCAGGGGGGTGTGGAGTATTCGTCCCGCATCATCTCCGAGGGCACGCTGCGCGTGCTCGCGCTGTGCGCCATAGCCGTGAACCCGTGGGGCGGTTCGCTGCTCGCGCTGGAGGAACCCGAGAACGGTGTTCATCCGCGGCGGCTCGATCTGATCGCGCAGCTCCTGCTGTCGCTGGCGTCGGAAGGGAAGCGGCAGATCATCGTCACGACCCACTCGCCGCTGTTCTGCGACGCCGTATTGAAGCACGCGCCCTCGGCGTCGGAGGATGTCGGGCTCTTCAACGTGCGCCGGGTCGGCCACGCCACCGCGGTCGAGCCGTTCGATGCGACCGGGCCGTTGTTCGAAGACGCCGAGATCGCTGCTGCGCTCACGAGCCCGGTGGAGGACGCGCGGTTCGCCAACCTGCTGTTGCGAGGCCTCATCGATGAGTGATCCGTTCGCCGTGGACCTCTTCGTCGAGGACCGCGCGCACGAAGTGTTCGTCGCGGCGCTGGTTGGCCGGATCGCGAGCGAGGAGCAGGTGGCGTCGAGCGTCCAGACCCGCGCGGCGCGCGGCGGCCACCCGCGGGCGTTGCAGGAGTTCGGTGCGTATCAGGCGCTGATCGAGAGAGGAGCGCTGGCCCGGACGCCGGACATGATCGTCGTCGTCATCGACGGCAACTGTTCGACGCCCCGCAAGAAGCGGACGGAGATTGCCGAGGCTGCACGACCCCGGTTGCGGGACCGACTGGTGGTTGGCTGTCCCGACCCGCATGTGGAGCGCTGGTTCCTTGCCGATCCGGACTCGTTCCACGAGGTCGTCGGCCACCGACCGGTGGTCGGGCGTGCCAAGTGCCAGCGCGGACACTACAAGCAGCTCCTGGTCGAGGCGGTTCGCAGCGGCGGCCAGCCGGCCATCCTGGGCGGCATCGAGTTCGCCGCCGAGTTGGTGGCTGCGATGAACCTCTACCAGGCGGGGCGCAGAGATGCGACCCTGAAGTCGTTCGTGGGTGAACTGCGCCGGGGGTTCCGCGCGTTAGCGCGCGGTAGTTCGGCCGTGGGGCGCTGAGCGGGATCAGTTGTCATGGTTGAAGGCGTTCGTCCGCGATCCGGGCGAGCGGTTGCGGGCGTTGGCAAGCGGCGGTTCACTTGTAGAGCGCTGAGCGGGATCGCGTGTCACCTCGAACCGGTGGACGATGGCGAAATTCCCCTTATGATGCCATAATCTCTGTCGAAATGGCGGTTGCGAGGCCGTTCTTCCGCCCGCCGGCAGGGCACTTCTTCCTCTTCGGTCCGCGCGGGACGGGCAAGAGCACCTGGCTGCGGACGGCGTTCCCGGACGCGGTGCGCATCGATCTGCTGGCGCCGTCCGAGCAGCGCCGGTATGCGGCGCGGCCGGAGCGGCTGCGCGAACTCGCTGCCGCGCCCGGGACGGTCGACCTGGTGATCGACGAGGTGCAGCGGGTCCCCGAGCTGCTGACGGTCGTGCACCAGTTGATCGAGGAGCCCGGCGGTCCGCGCTTCGTGCTCACCGGGTCGAGCGCGCGCAAGCTGAGGCGCACGGGCGTCGACCTGCTGGCGGGCCGCGCCGTCGTCCGGTCGATGCACCCGTTCCTGGCGGCCGAGCTCGGTGACGCCTTCGACCTGGCGGCGGCGCTCGAGCTGGGACTGCTGCCGCTGGTCCGGGACGCCGCCGATCCGGCGGACACGCTGCGCGCCTACGTGGGGACGTACGTGCAGCAGGAGGTCCAGACCGAGGGACTGGTGCGCGACCTGGGCGCGTTCCATCGGTTCCTGGAGGCGGTCGCCTTCTCGCACGGGGCGGTGCTGAACACGAGCGAGGTGGCTCGCGAGTGTGCGGTGCGGCGCAAGACGGTGGAGGGGTTCATCGAGCTCGTCGAGGACCTGCTGCTGGCGTTCCGGCTACCGGTCTTCGCCCGCCGCGCGCGCCGGCAGGTGACGGCCCATCCGAAGTTCTACTTCGCCGATACCGGCGTGTTCCGCTCGCTGCGCCCGGCCGGGCCGCTCGACCGGCCGGTCGGGATCCGCGGCGCGGCGCTGGAGGGACTGGTCGCCCAGCACCTGCGGGCGTGGGTGGACTATTCCGGCGCCGATGCGGCGCTCTCGTTCTGGCGCACGCGCGCGGGCAGCGAGGTGGACTTCGTGCTCTACGGCCGCGATCTGTTCTGGGCGCTGGAGGTGAAGCACGCCGCGCGTCTGCGCCCGGCCGATCTGCGGTCCGTGAAGAACTTCGCGCGCGACTACCCCGAGGCGCAGGTCCGGCTGGCGTATCTCGGTGCGGAGCGTCTGCTGGTCGATGGCATCCTGTGTCTGCCGATGACGGCGTTGCTGCGCGGGATCGCGCCGGGGACGGCGCTGCCGTGAGGACCGGCCGCGGACTCGATTGTCGCCGGCCGTTGCGCCGATACGCCGATACGCGGCGTAGAGTTGAACACCGGCGTCGTCGGCCGTGAGGACCGGCCGCGGACTCGATTGTCGCCGGTCGTTGCGCCGATACGCCGATACGCTGTACCGCTGGCCGGTCTGCGCCAGAGCTTCCTCGACGGCTCCCTGACGCGCCTCGTCGATCCGGACGCGGTGCTGCGCGGGAAGATCGTCGAGCGGGTGGGCAAGGGCGACTTCGAGCTGGGGTCGCGGTCGACCGCCCCGGCGGACGTCGGCCGCGGCGCCGGCTCGGACGTCGGCCGCGGCGCCGGCTCGGATGCCGGCCGTGGCGCCGACACACGCAACCACGAAGGGCGCCAGCGCATCGGAAGCGGCGCCGTCGGCCGACCGGCCGCTCCGCATCCACGGCGCGATCCCGCCGGAGCTGTGGAACCGCGTCGGCACACGGCTGCTGCCGAAACTGCGCGCCGGCCGCGGGCTGCGGGTGCACGTCACCTTCGAGGTGACGGCCGACGGGCCGGGAAGCAGCGCGCTCGTCGGCGATCTGCGGCAGGCTCTCGACGATCTCCAGCTCGGCGATCGGGTGCGGATAGAGGATCGATCGGAGGAGTGAGTCCGCGGCAGTTGGGTACGGGTGGGGCCCGGCGCGCCGGACAGTCGGTGATCTGCGGCAGACTCTCGACGATCTCCAGCTCGGCAATCGGGGTGGATAGAGGCTCGATCGGAGGAGTGAGCCCGTGGCAGTGTGTGCGGAGCGGGGACCGGCGGCACGCCGGCTCCGCACCGCTCCACGTATGCGCCACGGAGCGTGTGCGGAGCGGGGACCGGCGCTCCGCACAGGTCGCCGATCCCCGATGCAACCGTGATCATCGCCGGCAGGGCGCATCGTCCGGCGCCCGGCGAGCCGGACAGGTCGCCGATCCCCGATGAACGGCTTACCTACCGCCCCGCGGCGTCGTCGGCGCGGCCGCCGGCGAGGATGCCCTCCATGCCGAGGTTGCCCTCGTGGCAGGCGTACTCGTACATCACGTCCGGCGAGAGGCTGAACGGGTAGGCGACCGTCCACGAGCGCGTGTACATCTGCGGATCGTGGACCTGCACCTCGTACTCCAGCGTCCCGGGGCCGGTGCGGGTGAAGCGCTCGACGAGCATCATATCCTCGCCCGAGCCGTCGTGCGAGCTGAAGGCCGACCAGGGCTGCAGTGCGCTCACGCGGTGGTCCAGGTTGGTGGTGGTGACGACGAGCGTGTCGCCTTCCCAGTGGCCGCGCGCATCGCCGTTCCACTGGCCGATGTTGTCCGCGAGCGGCGGGCGTCCGTCGAGGGGCACCACGCGCACCTCGTGCACCTGCTCGAGCAGCATGACGACATGGTCGGGCGTCTGGAAGACCTGCATGTTGTTGTTGTAGGAGCGCGGGAACATGGCGTTGGGCATGCCGCCGCGGGTCACGCAGCGCTCCCAGATGTGCCGGTCCTCCCACGTGTCGTCGCCGCGCGGCTGCCCGATGCGCGCCTTCTGGCCCTCCGGGGTCAGGGGCGGGAAGCGGCCGTTCGGCGGATCGACGAGCATCGACGTGCGGTTGGTCCGCGCGCCGCGCTCCATCCAGAAGTTGTTGTAGGCGCCCACGTTGCCCCCGGCCGCGGTGCGCTGGGCGGCGGCGAGCAGCAACTGCTGGTTGCGCTCGTCGGTCGCCTGGCGGATGGCGGCGACCTCCTCGTCGGACAGGGTCGCACGGCCCTCGTACTCGTTCGGGCGCTCCATCGGCGTGGCGCCGGACGAGCTCCAGATGCCCTGCAGGTCGGGGTGGCCCCACGCCGTGCGGTAGTCTTCCGCCGACTGGGCCGCGGCCGGCGCGGCCGCCAGCGCCGCCGCCAGCACGGCGATGGGAATCGCGAAGAAGCCGGACCGTCGAACACTCATCTGCAACCTCCTTGGGGACCGCGGGAACCGCGGCCCATACTGATTCCGCAGTTGTGATCGAGGGTAACGTGGCACAGCCGGTACCGGAGGTCAAGCCGGTCAAGCCGACTTCGTTCTCAACCGCCTCACGCGCCGCCCTGCCCTTCCACATGCCGTTGTCGAAACGAACCAGGACGCCGCACACGGGTATTCGAGGGGAGGGACGCGCGTCCTGCAGGAGGTGTCGGGAGGGGCCGTGGCCGGGGGAACTCGTCGTGACTGTACCCTGGTATGTACAGACGGCCGTGGTTTCGCGTTATCGCCGGCAGAGCGTGGTCGCCGCACCGAGCACGGACGTGTTCGCGTGGCACGCGCGGCCGGGTGCTTTCGAACGCCTGACGCCGCCCTGGAGCTCCGTGCGCGTCGTCGCACGCTCGGGGCGGGCGCTCGAGTCCGGAGCGCGGGTGACGTTGCGCGTTCCGCTGGGCCCCTTCGGGATACGTTGGATCGCCGAACACGGTCCGTGCGTGCCGGGCCGGTCGTTCAGCGACCGGCAGGTGGCCGGGCCGTTCGCGGCGTGGGAACATCGACATGGTTTCGAACCGGGTCCAGCCGATCGGACGACGCTGGTCGACGATGTCCGGTACGCATTGCGCGGTGGTTGGCTTGCCGCCCCGGCGCGTCCGTACGCGCAGCGGGAGCTCGAACGTCTGTTCACGTACCGCCAGCGCGTGACGGCCGTCGATGTGGGCTGGCATCGTCGATATGGAGGAAAACCGATGAAGGTGGCCGTTACCGGAGCGACGGGATTGGTCGGGTCGGCCCTCGTGCCGTTCCTTCTGGGCGGCGGGCACGAGGTGGTGTCCCTGCGCCGCGTGTCGGCGAACCGGGGCGCCGACGGCGACGCTCCGAGCTGGGACCCGGAGACCGGCGCGCTCTCCGCGGGTGTGCTCGACGGTCTCGACGCCGTGGTGCACCTTGCCGGGGAGAACATCGCCGGCGGGCGCTGGACGGTTGCTCGCAAGGCAGGCATCCGTGACAGCCGGGTGGATGGAACACGGCGCCTCGCGCAAGCCCTGGCCGCTTCACCACGGCCGCCGCAGACGCTGATCGTCGCCTCGGCGATCGGGTTCTACGGGGATCGGGGGGACGAGGAGCTCGATGAATCGTCGCCGCTGGGGGACGGCTTTCTGCCCGAGGTCTGTCAGGCCTGGGAGGCGGCGGCGGCTCCCGCGCGTGAAGCCGGCATCCGGGTCGTCCACCTGCGGATCGGGATCGTGCTCACCGCGGCCGGCGGCGCGCTCGGACAGATGCTGTTTCCGTTTCGGATGGGCGTCGGCGGCGTGATCGGTACGGGCCGGCAGTACATGAGCTGGGTGGCGCTCGACGACGTGCTGGGTGGCGTGCTGCACGCACTGCGCGCGGACGACCTTGCCGGCGCGATCAATATGGTCGCGCCGCAACCGGTCACGAACGCGCAGTTCACGAAGACGCTCGGCCGGGTGCTGCGTCGTCCGACCATCCTTCCGCTGCCCGCTTTCGGGGCGCGGCTGGCGTTCGGCGAGATGGCCGACGCCCTGCTGCTGGCAAGCACCCGGGTGAACCCGACCCGACTGCAAGAGGGCGGCTTCGAGTTCGGCTTTCCGGACCTGGAGGAAGCGCTGCGCCACGTGCTCGGCAGAACCGCCTCGTGAACGGGGTCGAGCATCCGTTTGCTCACCGGGACGGCGGACCCGACGGCAGAGTCTCCTCCAGCCGGAACTCGCGTGCAGCGAGCGGTGCGTTCAGGAAGTCGATGAGCGGCGCCAGGTGGGCGAAGAGCCGGAGGAGCGACGGATAGAAGCGAGAGCCGGTCGCGAATTCCGGAGGACGTTCGCAGCCGGCCAGGAACTGTTTCAGCCGGAGCAGATCGCCAGCCGGATGATCGGGCGGGAACCCGCGGGGCACGCGCTTGAGCCGTTCGCCGGACAACTCGCGGAAGTGGCGGCGGAAAGCCGGCGCGCCGGTCAGGGCCTGCAACCGCTCGCGGTTGGCCGCGATGTGCTCCCGGAGACGGTGAAGCTGCCGCGGCTGCGGCCGGTACAGCCCGCCGCCGATGAACACGTGGTCGGCCGCAACGTGGACGTAGAGGCCCGCGCCTTCGTGCTTCGGCAGCGCCCGATGGGGAAAGATCGCCGCCACGTGCGTCTTGAACGGCGCCTTGTTCGCCGAGAAGCGGGTGTCCCGGTAGATGCGGTACATCGACGTCTTCGGACTGGCGACGAGATCGGGTGCGACTGCCGGCAGGTCGGCCGCAAGCTGCTCGACAAGCGCAATCATCGGTCGCCTGACGTGGGATTCGTATTCGTCCCGGTGCTCCCGGAACCACTCGCGGTCGTTGTGACGCGCGAGTTGCTGCAGGAAGGTCAGGGTCTGCGGCGTGAAGCGCGGGGAGGACATCGACGTACTTCCCTGCCGCAGGTCAGCCGGTGAAGCGGACCTGCGGCGCCAGCGACCAGTCGAAGCGTTCGAGACCCGCCGGGCCGAGCTGTTCCACCTCGGCGCGAATGCGCGCCGCCTGAGCCAGCAGGTCCGCCACGTCGACGGTCTGGCATGCGGGAGCGAAGGGCTGAAGGTACGCCGGGCCGCGGGTCAGCATGTAGACTGCGCCGTGGTGATTCCGGCGCTCGATGTGGTACATCGCGACGCCGATCTGCAGGATGCCCTGGTAGAGGCGGCGCACCTCCCGCGTCTCCTCGCGCCAGAGGTCCTCCAGCGTCTCGTGCTGTTCGAAGAACCGGCCTCGATTGAGCTGCTCGATGCCGGTCAGCAGAAGCGCGGGCGGCGACTCTTCGCACCAGCCGGACATCGGCCGGCATTATAGATGGCGGAGACAACGGGGGCCTCGGCGGTGCGCAAACGTGCCCGCCGTCCGGCGGTGGACCGGTCGGCGGTGGAGACGCACGCTGTTGTTGACCGGCCGCGGGACCACTCCGACCCGTACGCCACCGGATTGTACTTCCCGAAGCTCCGGCGCAAGCGTTCGAAGCTGCACGGCTGGGGCGTGTTCGCGCTGGAGAACATCAACAAGAACAAGAGGATCATCCACTACTCGGGCGAGAAGATCCGGGTGCGGGACAGCCTCGTGCGTGAGGATCGCTACCTCACGCGGGGTGAAATCTGGTGTTTCCGGATCAACCATCTCTTCGTGCGGGACGGCCGCGTCGGCGGGAATCTCGCGCGGTTCATCAACCACGCCTGCAAGCCGAACTGCTACGCTTCCGTGATCGGCGATACGATCTGGATCATCGCTGCGCGCAATATCGAGGCGGGCGAGGAGCTGACCTTCCACTACAACACCGAAGGGGACGGCGAGATCCCGTGCCGCTGCCGGCCGGGCTGTCCGTATCGACTGTGACGCCGCAGGTCGTCTATCTTCACGGGTTCGCATCCTCGCCGGCGTCGTCCAAGGCGGCCTTCCTGGGTCGGCGTCTTGCCGCGCACGGGGTGCCGTTCCACTGTCCCGATCTCAATCAGCCGGACTTTTCGACCCTGACGGCGTCCCGCATGATCGAACGGGCCGCGGGGTTGATCGCGACGCTGCCGGCGGGGCCGGTCGTGCTGTTCGGTTCGAGCCTCGGCGCCTTCGTGGCGCTGCAGGTGGCCGAGCAGGAGGCGGCGCCGGCGACGCAGCCGGTCACGCATCTCGTGCTGCTGGCCCCGGCGCTCGACTTCGGCCGGCGACCGGTCGGTGATCTGGGTGAAGCCGGCATGGTTCGCTGGCGCGAGACCGGCTGGTGGGAGATGACGCACTACGCATCCGGCCAGCCGACGCGTGTGCACTACGAGCTGTTCCGCGACGCGCAGCGCTACGACGCGTTCGCGGCGCGCCGCCCGGTTCCCACGCTCGTGCTGCAGGGGCGGCGCGACGATGTGGTCGATCCGGCCATGGTCTCCCGCTACGCGGCGGCCCGGCCGCACGTCACCCTGGTCATGCTCGACGACGATCACCAGCTCGGCGCCAGCTTCGAGCGAGTATGGTCCGAAGCGGCACGCTTTCTGGGGTTGCCGCACTAGCGGGAGCCCGGTCGGGACGATCCGGCCGCCAGCGGCGTGCGGCTGATACTCTGTCGCCAATGCATCCGGACGGCCCCCGGCCGCTCGTCTCTGTCGTCGTACCTGTCCTCCACGACACGTTGGCGCTTGCCGGACTGCTCGACGCGCTGCACGTCGAACGGTTCGACGTCCGCATCGAGGTCATCGTGGTCAATGGAGACGTTGCCGACCGCTCCCTCGATCCCCTGCGCGAGCGGCTGACCACGGTGCGCTGGATCGACAGCGAGCCGGGTCGGGGGCGCCAGATGCATGCCGGCGCGACCGCTTCGTCCGGCCGGTGGCTCCTGTTCCTGCACGCCGATGCGCGTCTCGGCGACGGCTGGCTGGCGGCGCTCGCCGACGCCGACCGGAGGCCGGACGTCGTCGGGGGCGCCTTCCGTCTGGTGCTTGCCTCACGACATTGGGCGGCCCGTTTCATCGAATGCGGCGTCTCGATCCGGACGCGGTGGCTGAGGCTGCCGTACGGCGACCAGGCAATCTTCGTCCGCCGGGAGCGGTACGACGTCCTGGGAGGTTTCCGCCCGTTGGGGTTGATGGAGGATGTCGACTTCATCGGACGGCTCCGCCGCGAGGGACGACTCCGGTTTCCGCCGGTGACGGTGCGGGTATCGGCGCGCCGCTGGGAGCGCGACGGATGGCTGCGGCGGACGGCGCTGAACCTTACGCTGCTGGGACTCTACGCCGTCGGAGTTGCGCCCGACCGGCTGGCGTGCTGGTACTACGGGCCGGGTCCCGCCACGCCGCCTCGACGCACCTCGTCAATCGGCGTGCCCGAGGGGTGATGGGCTGGAAGGCCGTCGTCGTCGGCCCGGCGCTGCTCGCGGCCCTGGTCGCGGCGACGGTGGAATCACGCTGGCAGGCCGAAGCGTTCGTCGTGCTCCTCATCGTGGCGGCAAGGGCCGTGCTGGTGTTGCTCCACGTGGACTCCTCGCCCGAGGAGACGATGGCGAGGCGGATTCTCGCCTGCGGCGTCGTCCTGCTGATCGCCGTGGCGGCGGCGGCGGCGCTGGACGCGCGCGGGCAGGCCGAGGCGTTCGTCGTGCTGCTGGGCGTGGCGTCGCTCGCCTATGTCGCGGCGCTGCGGCTCGTCGGCCGGCTCGCCGCCCGGCAAACCCCGCCGCGGACCCACGTGCGCCTGTTCGCAGGCTGTCTGCTCCTCGGTCTGGTCTGGCGCCTGGTTCTGCTCGGTGCGACGCCCCTGGTGTCGGACGACGCGTACCGCTACCTCTGGGACGGGCGGGTACAGCAACACGGGCTCAATCCCCTCCGGACCGTACCCGCGGATCCGCGCCTGTCGCACCTGCACACGAATCCGACGCGCCGGATCGATCCGACCAGCGCCGTGCTTCCCTCCATCTATCCCCCGCTGGCCCAGCGCTTCTTCTTCCTCGTGACGTCGGTGCACGAGTCGGCGCTGGCGCTGGCGATCGCGGCGCTGGTCTGCGACCTGTTGATTATCGGCCTGATCTGGCGCTGGCTCACCGTCACCGGACGCAGTCCGTGGTGGGTGCTCGCCTACGCCTGGCACCCGCTGGTCGCCCTGGAGGGGGCCGGAGGCGCGCATGTCGACATCTTCGGGACGCTGCTCCTGGTCGGAGCGGCCTATGCCCTTTCTCGTCGCCGCACACTTCTCGCGTCGGTGGGCGTCGCGGGTGCGTTCGTCGTCAAGTTCCTGCCGGTGGTGCTCCTGCCACTGCTGTGGAAGCGGATCCGCCTGGCCGACGGGGCGGTCGGCGCAGTGCTGATCGTGCTGCTGTATCTGCCGTTCCTCGACGGCGGGCAGTTTCCGGTCGGATCCCTGGGCACCTATCTGGCGCAGTGGCGGTTCAACGGTCCGCTGTTCCGCTGGCTCGCGCCATGGATCGGTACGGCGGCGGTCGTCGGGCTCGCGGTGGTCGCGGGGTTGGCGGCCGCGATCCATGCGCGCCGGACCCGCAACCCGGACGATCCGGGAGCCTGGGTCTGGCCGCTCGCGGCAACGATCTGCCTGCTGCCGGCCATCTATCCGTGGTACCTCGTCTGGTTGATTCCGTTCCTCGCTCCACGCACCGCCTGGCCGGTCGTGGTCTGGACACTGGCCTCCATGCTGACCTACACGGTCTGGACCCCGCACCTGGCCGGCGACGGGTGGGTGCTGCCAGCCTGGGTGGAGCCGGTCGAGTACGGGCTGGTCGGCGCGGTTGCCGGCGGGACGTGGTGGACCGGCCGGCGGCGGTTGCGGTCGGCCGTGGCTGCTCCTGTTGACAAGGGATTGGCCGCGGGGAGAGGATGAAAGGGATACGGAGGACTCGACGCGCACGCGGCACGCGAGCCAGAGGTAGAACCGATGCTGATAAAACAGGCGCCCGACATCCGCTCGTCCGAGATCACGCCCGAGCCGCTTTATCACAACCGGCGGCAGTTCATCCAGGCCGCTTCCGGCGCCGCGCTCGGAGCCGCCGGCGCAACGGTGCTCGGCCAGATGGACGGCGGTCTGCTGGCGGCGCCGCAGGACGATCTCGGTGCGCTGCGGCCCAGCCAGTTCAGCACCGACGAACGGCAGAACTCCTACGAGGAGATCACCAGCTACAACAATTTCTACGAGTTCGGTCTCGACAAGGAGGATCCGAAGCGGTACGCCGACGAACTCACCGTCGATCCGTGGTCCGTGCGCGTCGAGGGCCACATGAACCGTCCGGCGGCCGACTACGCGCTGGAGGACATCCTGAGCCCGCACACGCTGGAGGAGCGCATCTACCGGCTGCGCTGCGTCGAGGCGTGGTCGATGGTGGTGCCCTGGGTCGGCTTCCCCCTCCGCGACCTCATCCGGCGCTTCGAGCCGACGTCGCGCGCGAAGTACGTCCGCTTCGAGACGCTCTACCGCCCGTCGGAGTTCCGCGGCCAGCGCGCCCGCAACCTGCAATATCCGTACGTGGAGGGGCTGCGGATGGACGAGGCCATGAACCCGCTGACGATTCTCGCGGTCGGCATTTACGGCAGGACGCTGCTGAACCAGAACGGGGCGCCGATTCGGCTGGTCGTGCCCTGGAAGTACGGTTTCAAGAGCATCAAGTCGATCGTCAGGATCCAGTTCGTCGAGGACCAGCCGCGGAACACCTGGAACGTGGCGATCCCGCACGAGTACGGGTTCTACGCGAACGTGAATCCGGAGGTCGATCACCCGCGCTGGTCGCAGGCGATGGAGCGTCGGATCGGCAATTTCTTCCGGCAGCGGACGCAGATGTTCAACGGGTACGGCTATCAGGTCGCCCGCATGTACGAAGGGATGGACCTGGCGAGGAACTACTGAGTCGGCGGCGGCATCCCGGGTCCCCGGCCCCGGGGCGACCCGGGGACCCGCGTCCGGTGCGCAACGCATGGCGACAGCTTCCCGGATTCCTCGCGTCAAGCCGTTCGTCTTCTTCGCCTGCCTGATCCCGGCGGTCCTGCTCGGCTGGGACGCATTCACCGGCGGCCTCGGCGTCAACCCGATCGAAGACATCACGCACCGCACCGGAGACTGGGCGCTGCGGTTCCTGCTGGTGACGCTCGCGGTCACCCCGCTGCGCCGGCTGGCCGGCTGGCACGGGCTGATCCGGTTCCGGCGGATGTTCGGCCTCTTCGCATTCTTCTATGCCGTGCTGCACTTCTCGACCTACCTCGTATTCGATCACTTCTTCGACCTGCTGCTGATCATCGACGATGTCGCCGAACGGAAGTACGTGACCGCCGGCTTCATCGGGTTCGTGCTGATGATTCCCCTGGCGGTGACCTCGACACGGGGCTGGATTCGCCGGCTGGGGAAGCGGTGGACGGCGCTGCACCGCCTGGTCTACGCCAGCGCCGTCGCCGGCGTGGTGCACTTCCTCTGGCTGGTCAAGATCGACATCGGGGAGCCATTGATCTACGCGGTGATCCTCGCCGTCCTGTTCGCCGTACGGATGGCGTTCCGGTACCGCCGCCCTGGGGAGGCGATGCGGGCCGGAACCGCCGGTCCCGCAAGGTCCGCGACGCGGTGAGCCCCCGCCGTCGACGCGCCGCCATCGGGACACGGCGCGCTCGCGGTCAGAGAACGGTCCGCTTCTGTTCGGGCCGCTTTGCCGGCAGGCCGACGACGTCTTCGGCTCCCGCGGCGCCTGCAATCCGGGACGCCACATAGGCCCCGACCGCGGGGCCGAGCTTGAACCCGTGGCCCGACCCGCCTCCGGCGAGCCAGACGTTGTCGTGGCCGGGAAGTCGATCGATCAGCAGGTCGCCGCTCGGCGTGTTGGTGTACTGGCAGACCCGGGCTTCCAGCAGGGGTGCAGCGCGCAGGGCCGGCAGTCGGCGGGCGGCGAATCGCCGCGCCGCCGCCAGCGCCTCGGCGGATGGCGCCCGGTCGCCGCGGTCCGGATCGAAATCGGGGCCGAGCGCGGTGAGTCCGATCTTGGCGCCGCGGCCCTCGATGTCGGGAAGGCCGTAGGCGCCCGCGTGAAAGTCGATCCAGGTTGGCAGCGCGGGCGGTGTGAAGCGGCGCTCGCCGGCCGGCGTCCCCAGGAAGAACACCTCCTGACGGGTCGTGCGCAGCAGCGGGCCGAGCAGGTCCGGGAAGAGCCTCGGCAACCAGGGGCCGCAGGCGAAGACGAACCTGTCGGCAGCCAGACGACCGCCGTCACCGAGACCCACCGAGCACAGGCGTTGTGACAGCCCGGGCGGCTCGACCGACGCCACGCGATAGTCGACGCCGCGGCTGGCTGCCTGGTCCACCACGGCGTGGATGGCCCGACGGGCCAACAGCACCCCGCTGTCGGGTTCGAAGATGCCCCGCGTGATGCCGGTGAAGTCGAGCGAAGGAAACCGTGACTGCATTTCCGCGGGAACGAGCGACTCGCTCACGACGCCGAGTCGGTCGAGCGTCCGGGCGGTGACGTCGACGTGCGGGTCATCGTGGTGGCCGAGCCACAGGACTCCCGTCCTGCGAAAGAGGTCCGGCTGGCCGGCCTGCGCAAGGAGCTCCCGCCACTGCGGCAGCGACTCGACAGCCCAGCGCGAGTAGAGATCCCGGTCGCCATAGCCCACCCGGATGATGCGCGACTCGCCTCCCGAACTGGCCCGCGAATGCCCGCTCCCGAATGCGTCGACGAGCGTCACGGCGTGCCCGGCTCGCCGCAGGTGCCAGGCGGTCCAGGCGCCGAACGTGCCGGCGCCGATCACCGCCACATCGGGGAAACGCGGCATGGGATGATGATAGCCGTGATGTCTGCTGGTGAGATGGTCGAACTCGCGCCCGGTGCGTTTCATCTGTCCCGCTTCCTGTCGTTCCCGGAGCAGCACCGTGTCGTGGCGACGGTGGAGGCGCTGGCCGCAGGGGCGGCGGGCTTCTACCGTCCACGGGTGCGCAACGGCGGGTTCATGCATTGCGACATGCTCTGCCTCGGCAGACACTGGAATGCACGGACCTATACCTACGAGTGGCAGCGTTCGGACCACGACGGCCTTCCGGCACCTGCGCTGCCGTCCGGGCTGACGCGTCTGGCGGTGGCTGCGGCCGCCATGACCGGCTTCGCCCTCGACCCCGACATCTGTCTCGTCAACCGCTACGACGCCGACGGCAGGATGGGATTGCATCAGGACAAGGACGAGGACGCATCCACCCTCGACGCGGGTGTGCCCGTCGTCTCCCTCTCGCTCGGAGATACCGGCCGGTTCCTGCTCGGCGGGTTTCGGCGCCGGGAATCTCCCACGGCAATCGAGCTGCGCTCCGGGGATGCGTTCGTGATGGGTGGGCCGAGCCGCTTGCGCTACCACGGTGTGGCGCGGATTCTGTCCGGTACCGGGCCGGCGGAGATCGGCGTGTCCGGCCGGATCAGTCTGACGTTCCGTCAGTACGCGATCGAGCCGCGTTGAGACCGCCCCCGGGAGTCGGTGGTGTACGGCCGTTCAGACGCTGTCAGGGCCACTCGGCCTGCCGTTCCGCCCCTCCGCTACAACTTTGTGGATCGCAGGTGAATAGCGCGGGTATGCTTCGACGGTAGAGCCTGTCAGAAAGCCGCTCCGGCCGCGGTTGGAGCGTGAACCTGAAATTCCGAGTCTCAGAGGCAGATCCACGATGCACAAGCCAGTCAAGTACCTCGAGAAGGGACTGTCGATCGCCGCCAACGGCGCCTGGTTCCTTTACGACCGCTACAACGCGTTCCGGGAGAATCCGTCGTTCACGCCGGCCTGGTCGGACAAGCCCCTGCTGAAGTCGCACCAGAAGGTCAAGCCGCCGCTCGGGTGGCCGCGCGAGACCGACTCGCTCTGCCCGACGTGCGTCCGCGAGGCGCGGCAGGACATCCTCGACGGGAAGAAGGACTACCGGATTCTGCTCAACGAGAAGGTGGGCGAGATCAAGGCGCAGATCATCGAGCGCGACGGACAGATCGTGATGGTCAAGGAGTGCCCGCAGCACGGGCGCTTCGAGGACGTCATGGCCATCGACACCGAGTTCTTCAAGCACCTCGAGGAGTCGTTCCCGGGCAGCGACATCCGCGCCCACAACGACGCGAAACTGCACAACCACGGCAGCAGCACCATCAAGTACGGCCGCGGGTCGGTGCTGACCATCGACCTGACCAACCGCTGCAACATGATGTGCGACCCCTGCTTCATGGACGCCAACCAGGTGGGCTTCGTCCACGAGCTGTCGTGGGACGACATCAAGACGTTGCTCGACAACGCGATCTCCATCAAGCCGCGGCGCCAGATGTCGGTGCAGTTCTCGGGCGGCGAGCCGACCATGTCGCCGTACTTCCTCGACGCGGTGCGCTACGCCCGCAAGGTCGGCTACAACAGCGTGCAGGCGGCGACCAACGGCATCGAGTTCGCCAAGAGCCTCGACTTCGCGCGCGCGGCCGCCAACGCCGGCCTGCGCTACGCCTACCTGCAGTTCGACGGCATCGGCAACGCCGCCAATGCGCACCGTATGGTGGGCAACCTGTTCGACGTCAAGCTGCGGGCCATCGAGAACCTGCACAAGGCGGGCGTCGACATCGTGCCGGTCATCACCATCATCAACGGCATCAACAACGAGCAGGTCGGTCGGGTGGTGCAGTTCGCCCTCGACAACCCGAAGACGATCAGCTTCCTGTCGTTCCAGCCGGTATCGTTCACCGGCCGCGACGAGGAGATCACCGACGAACGCCGCAAGGCGCAGCGCTACACGCTGTCGCACCTCGCGCACGACGTGAAGAACCAGACCGGCATCGGCGAGCCTGCGCGCGACTGGTTCCCGATCTCCTTCATGGGCACCTTCACCGACTGGGCGGACCTGGTGCACGGCCCCGAGGAGAGCTGGGGCCAGCTCAACTGCGGCTGCCATCCCAACTGCGGCGTCGGCATGGCGGTGATGATCGACAAGGAGACGAAGGAGGCGGTGCCGTTCACCCGGTTCGTCCGCGGCGAGCAGCTCGCGAAGGACATCGCGAAGGTGAACGACGCGGCCGGCGGGCGGTTCCGCTCCGTGCTCGGCATGGCGCTGGCGCTGATGCGCAACTACGACCCGTTCGAGGCGCCGACCCACTTCAAGCTGACCGACCTGCTGAAGAAGTTCGACAAGACCTTCGGGGCCACCGGCCACGACTACGGCAAGGTCTCCGGCGAACGCACGCAGGACGACATCGCGAAGCGGCGGTCGGACCGCTGGAACTTCCTGTTCGTCGCCGGCATGTGGTTCCAGGACCTGTTCAACTACGACTTCCGGCGCACCGAGCGCTGCATCATCCCGTATGCGACCCAGGAGGGAGAGATCTCCTTCTGCGCCTACAACACCGGGATCGGCTGGCGGAACATCATCGAGAAGATGCACATGACGGCGACGCTCACCAAGTGGTACGAGGAGCGCGGCCGCCACGAGATCTTCGCCGGCGGGAAGAACGTCAACCTCGACTCGAAGGAGCACTCCCTGGTGCTCGATCCGGAGGCGGTCGCGGCCGGCATCCAGACCGACCTCGACGCACAGGGCATCGCCAAGAACGCGCGCCAGGAGAAGCTGGCCGCGCGCGCCGCGGCGAAGAACGCCAACGGCGCCAACGGCAACGGCGCCGCGCATGGAGCCAACGGCGCCAACGGGACCAACGGCGCCAACGGCGGGTCCGGGAAGGACGCCGCCTACGACCGGCAGATGGCGGCGCTCTACCGCCAGCACGTGCTGAAGGAAGAGGCGCCGCCCGTCGTCCAGATCCAGGGGCTGAAGAGCTCGAAGCAGGACGAGCTGGTCGGGGTGCGCTGAGGTCCGCCATTCCGCAGCCTGCCGGTCGTCACACTCGGCAGGCCCCCGGCGTCGGGTATAAAACGGCCCCGACGCACTCCTCGTCGTCATCGGTGGCGCTTCGTTCTCCAGGCAAGCGGTTCGCGCGGTGGTTTCACGCTCGCGCGAGCCGTCACCCTGACCGGCTGGGTGCCCTTCCGTTCAGCGTACCGCACAGGACTCTGGCGCACGCACCTGTAGTAGGCTCCCTGGATACCGAACCGTCCGCACCGCCAGCGCGGCGTGGAGCCTCCCACAGGATGCAGCTGCCCGATGAGTGAACCGCAGAACCCGGCCCCGGACTCCCGTCTGCGCTACGCGGTGGACGAAACGCCGTCCGAGGGGCTGACCCTCGGACTCAGCCTGCAGGTCGTCACACTCGTCCTGACCGGCATCATCCTCGTCCCGATCATCGTGTTCAACGCCGCGAACCACCCCGAGGGACTGGAGTGGGCGGTCTTCGCGGCGCTGTTCGTCAGTGGACTCTCGACCGTCCTGCAGGCCCGGCCGGCGGGTCCGGTGGGCGCCGGCTATTCCCTCTACATGGGCACGTCAGGCGCATTCATCGGGGTATCGACGGCGGCGGTGGTCGCCGGCGGCCTGCCGCTGCTGGCGTCGCTCGTCCTGGTCTCGTCGCTGGTGCAGTTCCTGTTCTCGGCCCGGCTGTCGCTCTTCCGGCGCCTGATCACGCCGACGGTGGGCGGCACGGTGATCATGCTGCTCGCCGTCAACCTGTTTCCCATCACGACCGGCCTGCTGGCGGGCGTTCCCGACGGCGTCGACCCCGAGGGCATGGGCGGGCCGCTGGTCGCCTTCGCGGCCTTCGCCACCATCACCCTGGTCTCGCTCTATGCCCGCGGCGCGACCCGGCTGTGGGCGCCGCTCATCGGCATCGTGGTCGGAACCGCCGTCGGCGCCCCCGCCGGCATGCTGAACTGGACGCCGCTCCTCGACGCCGCCTGGTTCGGCCTGCCGCAGGCCGGCTGGCCCGGTCTGGACCTGTCGTTCGACGCGCGATTCCTCGGTCTGCTCGTCCCGTTCGTCATCGTCACGATCATCGGCGCCATCGAGACCTACGGCGACGCGATCGCCATTCAGAGAGTGTCCCACCGCACCGCGGTGCCGGTGGACTTCAAGGTGGTCCAGCGTGCATTGAACGCGGACGGTGTCGGCAACCTGCTGTCCGGCCTCACCGCCACGGTGCCGAACACCACCTACTCCAGCAGCATCTCCATCGCCGACCTGACGGGCGTCGCCGCGCGGCGGGTGGCGCTCTATGCCGGGCTCATCATCGTGCTGGCGGCGTTCGTACCGAAGATCGCGGCGCTGTTGCAGGTCGTGCCCGACCCGGTGGCCGGCGCGTACATCTTCATATTCCTCGTGCTCCTGTTCCGTCAGGGCGTGCGGCTGGTGACCACCGGCGGGTTCGGCTACGAGAGGGGCCTGATCGTCTGCATCTCGTTCTGGGTGGGCCTCGGCTTCCAGTACGGCGCCATCTTCCCGGACCATCTGCCCGCGTGGTCGCGGGGCGTGCTCGACAACGGCATGGCGGCCGGCGGCATCGTCGCCATGGTTCTCACCCTGCTGGTGTCGCTGCGACAGCGTGGCCGGCACGACGTGCTGGAGCCGAGCGTGCGGTCGCTCTCGAAGCTGCGCGCAGCGCTGGACCGCGCCGCCGAGCGCGCCGGCTGGGACGACATCGCCACCAACCGCCTCGAGCTGGCGGGCGAGGAAGCGTTCCTGTACCTGCTCGAGCGACAGGCGGAGTCGCAGCCGCGGCCTGTCCGCGTGGCCGTACGGTCGGTCGACGACGTCCTGCAGATCGAACTCGTGAGCGGTCCCGACAGCGCCAATCTGGAGGCTCGACTCGCCAGGCTGGACGACGCGCAGGAGGAGCACGCGGTCGTCAAGGACGCGGGACCGCGCATCCTCCGCCACCTGGCGAAGGAGGTGCGGCACGAGCAGTTCTACGACCTCGACGTGCTGACCGTGACCGTGGACACGCGGCCGCTGTGAGCGGCGGTCAGCACCCCCCTGACCGGGCCGGCCTTGATGTCCGCACCGGGTGATGCGCGGGGCAGGAACTTCCGAACGGCGCTACCAGGGCCACGAGCCCTGCAAAGGTCCGCGCGATCACGCCCGACAGGTCGCGTGTCGCCTTCCGGCGGCGGGAACGCGGCGCGGACCTGGTACACCCGCGCCGCGTTTCCACACCCGGTCACCTTCACGTCCCGAACCGGGACACCGGGCAGGTAGAGCCGATCCGGAGTGCGCGCTACACGCCCGCGAGGGGCTCCAGCGGCAGCGTCCCCGTGGCGTCGCCGAACCGGTCGGTGTGCACGCCCGCCCGCTCCAGCATGGCGAGCAGCAGGTTGTTCATCGGCGTGTCCTTCGCGTGGCGCAGCACCTTGCCGCCCCGGACGCCGCCCGCGCCGCCGACCAGCACCAGCGGCAGGTCGATATGCGAGTGCTCGTTCGCGTCGCTGATGCCGCCGCCGTGGAGCACGAGCGAGTGGTCGAGCAGGTTGCCGTCGCCGTCCGGCGTCGCCTTCAGCGCCTGGAGGAAATGCGCCGTCAGGCCGATGTGGTACTGGTTGATCTTGTGCCCCTGCTCGAACTTCAGCGGGTCGTGCTGGTGGTGCGACACGGCGTGGTGGGCGGCGTTGACGCCCAGTTCCGGATAGGCGCGGTTGGTCTGTTCCTTCCCGAGGGTAAGGACGAAGACGCGCGTGATGTCGGACCGGAACGCCAGCGCCACCAGATCGAACATCAGCTTCGCGTGCGCGTCGTACGATTCCGGCACCCCGACGGGGCGGTCTGGCAGATCGAGCACCGACTCGCTCTGCTGGCGCTCGGCCACCTGCAGCCGCCGTTCGACCTCGCGCACCGAGTCGAGGTACTCGTTCACGCTCCTGCGGTCGGCCGGACCGAGCTTCTTCTGCAGGTGGGCGATGTCGGCCGTCACCCAGTCGAGGATGCTGCGGTCCTCCTGCATCTGCGCCAGCCGCTCCTCGCGCGATCCGCCGTCACCGAACATGCGCTGGAAGACGATGCGCGGGTTCGTCTCGTGCGGGTTCGGGGTGGTCGCTGTCCGCCAGGAGATGCTGTTGGTGTAGACGCAACTGTAGCCGTTGTCGCAGTTGCCGATGAGGTAGGTCTGCTCCATCGCCAGCTCGAGCGACCGCAACGGCGTGTCGCCGCCGATGTGCTGCGCCGCGATCTGGTCGGCGGTGATGCCGTTGCGGACATCGGCGCCCTCGGTCTCCTTCGGGTGCACGCCGCTCAGCCAGACGGTCCCGGCGCGCGAGTGCTCGCCGTTGCCGTCGCCGAGCGCCTCGGCCTGCTTCTGGCTCAGGCCGATCGGCACGATCACCTGGTCCCGGAACGGCGCGAGCGGGCTGAGCGTGGGCGACAGCTCCTTGAGCGCGCCCACGCCGGCCGGCTGCCAGTGCGACATCACCGCGCCGTTCGGGATGTAGACGAAACCGAGACGCCGGACCGGCCGGGCCGCCGTTTTCGCCAGCGCCGACGCGGCCGGCACCATCGCATCCAGCAGCGGCAGGCCGAGCGTGACACCCATCCCGCGGAGGAACGTCCGACGAGGCAACGCCGTCTTCGTGATGAACATGACTGGTGCTCCTGCTCAGCGATCTTCCTTCGGTTCTCGACTCCCGTTCCGGCTTCCTTGTCCGCAACGCCGGCTGGCCGCTGGCTGCATCGGCATCCGTTCTCGACGTTGCTTCCGGCTTCAGTCAGCCGAGGCGTCCGTGCGCCAGCCGGCAGCACGACTGGAACGCTTCCTCGCCCGTTCCCGCTCAGTTGGCCACGGCGTCGGCTCTGGCCGACCGCATCCGGAACGGCGTGCTCTGCACGACGCCGACGATCAATGACGCCAGCCCGTAGTCGCGCCCGGCCGCCGCGCGGGTGATCTCCCGGACGGCCGGCGCGTCGTAGTACTCCATCCCGCGGCCGAGGGCGTAGGTCAGCAGTTTCTCGGTCACGACCGTCACGAACTGCTCGGGGTTGCGAACCAGCAGCGCGCGCAGGTCCGCCGGGCCGTCGAACGGCGTCCCGTCCGGCATGGCGCCGGACGCGTCGATGGCGATCCCGCCCGGCATGTGTCCGCGCCAGCGGCCGATGGCGTCGAAGTTCTCCAGGGCGAGCCCCAGCGGATCCATCAGCCGGTGGCAGCTCGCGCAGACCGGGTTCGCCCGGTGCTGCTCCATCCGCTCGCGCATGGCCAGCACCCTGCCCCCATCCTCGGCCGGCTCCAGTTCCGGGACGTTGGGCGGCGGGGGCGGCGGGGGCGTCCCCAGGACGTTCTCCAGCACCCACTTGCCGCGGCCGACCGGTGACGTGCGGTCGGGATACGAGGTCACGGTCAGGATGCTGCCCTGGCCGAGCAGCCCGCGCCGGTTGGGATCGGCCAGCGTCACGCGCCGGAAGTCGCTGCCGTAGACGCCGGGGACGCCATAGTGCCGGGCCAGCCGTTCGTTGAGGAACGTGTGGTCCGCGGTGAGCAGCTCGGTTGCGCTGCGATCCTCCCGCATGACGCTGTCGAAGAACAGCTCGGTCTCGCGGACGAAGTCCTGGCGCAGGCTCTCGCCGAAGTCGGGAAACAGCACGTCCGACGGCAGCGCGCCCGAGATGTTGCGCAGGCGCAGCCACTGGCCCGCGAAGTTCTTCGCCAGCGCCTCGGAACGGGGGTCGGCCAGCATCCGGCGCACCTGCCGCTCAAGCACATCGGGATCGCCCAGGCCGCCCTGCGCGGCGACATCGAGCAGCTCCTCGTCCGGAATGCTGCTCCAGAGGAAGAACGAGATGCGCGACGCCAGCTCCAGGTCGCTCAGCCGGTACGGCGCGCCGGGCGCGACGCCCGGCGGGTCCGAGACCATGCGGAACAGGAAGTCGGGGCTGACGAGCAGCGCGCGGACCGCCCGTTCGATGCCGGCCTCGAAACCACCCGCGGCCCGGCCCTCGCGGTAGAAGGCGAGCAGGCCCTGCAGATCCGCTCCGGTGACCGGCCGCCGGTAGGCGCGGCGGGCCAGAGTGGAGATGATCTCCCGCGCGCACGGCGTCTCGTCCGCCGCGGTCGCCGGCCGGCAGACGAAGATGCGGCGGCGCGACGGCGTGTCCCCCGCACCGGTGGCGTCGAACGGCCCGGAGACGGTGAGCGTGCCCAGGTGCGGCTGGTACAGCAGGTAGTCGCCCTCGCCGTGCGGCCGGTCGAACGGCTGGCGGACACTCTCGGCGAGCGCACTCGTCTTCCGGATGAACGCCGCCGTGACGACGCGTGGTCCGGCGCCGACCTGCACGCGCGCCCGCAGATCCTCCGGACCGCGGTTGTAGGCGACGCCCTGATCGCGATCCGGGTCGGGGGGCCGCAGGTGGAAGAGCGCAACCCGCTCCCCGGCCACGCTGAGCTCAAGCTGGTGCGGCTCGCGGATCGGCGCTCCGGCGAACAGATCCAGCAATTCCAGCTTGATCTCGTACTCGGCGTCCCGCGGGAAGTTGTACTCCACCGACATGCCGCCGCGGGTGCCGAACGGCAGACCGTCCCGGTGCTGGTACTGCGACAGATCGGAAACGATCCGGAATGTCTCGCCGCCCGGCGCCAGCGGCGAGGCCCCCACGGCCAGCCGGCTGATCGTCCGGGCCGCGTTCATGTAGCGCTCCAGCAGCGTGGGCGAGACCTTCAGAACGCCGGCGATGTTGTCGAATCCGTAGCTCTGGTCGTCGGCCGGCACGAGCGCGGAGGCGTCGATGTCCAGCGCCAGCAGGTCGCGGATCGCGTTCTGGTACTCGGTTCGGTTGAGCCGGTGGAGAGGCTCGGTACGACCCGGATTGGGCTCCGCCGCCGCCGCGCGATCGATCCCGGTCTCCAGGAAGGACGCGAGGGCGTCGCTGGCGGCGGTCTCCGGCCGCGGACGCCCAACGGGAGGCATCGAGCCGGTGCGGAGCTTGCGGATGACCTTCTCCCAGACGTCCGCGTTGCCGGGCACGTCGGCCAGATCGGCCGTGCGGAGCGCGACGGGAACCGTGCCGCGGGCGGCGAGCCGCTCGTTGTGGCAGGTGAGGCAGTACCGGTTCAACAGCGCCTCGTACGCGGCGACCGGCGACGGCTCCGCGGCGGCGGGCTCCTGCCCCGGGCCGGCCGAGACCGCGGGAGCGAGCCCCATCACCCCCGCAACCATCCAGACGCCGAACAGGACGAATATGCGTCGCGTCATCTGCTTTGTCCGTCGCCGCGACCGGTCCGACCGCGGTCGCTGAACAGTCCCCCCTGATCTGCCAGATCCTACGTTCTTCACACCCGTTGTCAACCGCCGGTACCGTCGGGCGCCGGTGGAGGCGGGGGATCTGCGATACCATGGAGACGAGATACCCGGGGGGTGACCAGATGCGGACAGTGAACGAAGCGGCAGCACGGACGTCACGCGTCATCCTTTTCGGCATGTGCGCGATCCTCGTGATGTCGGCCGGCACGGCCGCGGCCGCCGAGCGCGACCTGCCCCTGGTCGCGGCGGCCCGGGCCGCGGACGCCGATGCTGTCCGCATGCTCCTGGCGCGCGGGGGCGACACGGATGCCGCCGAGACCGACGGCACGACCGCGCTGCACTGGGCGGCGTACCGGGGCGACATCGAGACGGCGCGACTCCTTCTGGAGGCCGGCGCCGAGGCGGAAGCAGCCAACCGCTACGGCGTGACCCCCCTCGTTCTCGCCGCCGGCCGCGGGAACGCTCCCATCGTCGAGGCGCTTCTGGACGCCGGCGCCGACCCGAACACGACCCTGGCGGAAGGCGAGACGGTGCTGATGACCGCGGCTCGCACCGGCGATGTCGATGTCCTGCGCCTGCTGCTGACCCGCGGCGCCGACCTGCGGGCGCGAGAGAGCTGGCGCGGCCAGACGGCGCTGCACTGGGCGGCGGCAGAGAACCATCCGGCCGCCGTCCACGCGCTGATCGAACTGGGCGCGGACGTCGACGAACGTTCGACCGCCGGCTGGTCCGCGTTGCTGTACGCCGTTCGCGGCGGCAGGTCCGACGCCGTGCGCGCGCTGCTCGCGGCGGGCGCCGACGTCAACGACACGATCCGGCCGCCGGCCGCCGGGGACGATGCCCGCCGTGACCCCACCGTGGGCACCAGCGCCCTGGTCCTGGCCGTGATGAACGGCCACTTCTCGCTGGCGCAGTATCTCGTCGAGCGCGGCGCCGATCCGAACGCGGCCGAGCAGGGCTGGACGGCCCTGCATCAGTTGGCCTATACCCGCCGGCCGAACTCGGGCAAGGGCATGCCTCCCGTGGTGCTTCTCGACCAGGTGGACACGCTGGCCTTCGCCCGCTTTCTCCTGGACAACGGCGCCGACCCGAACGCGCGCCAGACCGCGCGGTTCAACAACCGCGAGCGGAACAACCTGAACCGCGTCGGGGCCACCCCGTACCTGCTCGCCGCCAAGCATGCCGACCCGCCGCTGATGCGCCTGCTGGCGCAGTACGGCGCCGACCCCCGGCTGCCGACCACCGGCAACGCGTCGCCGCTGATGGTGGCGGCCGGCGTCGGCATCTTCAATCTGGGCGAGAGCGCCGGGACCAACGAGGAGGCGTACGAGGCCGTGCAGCTCGCCTGGGAGCTCGGCGACCGCGATGTCAACCGCGCCGACGACCGAGGCTACACCGCGCTGCACGGCGCCGCGTTACGCGGCGCGAACCCCATCGTCGAGTTCCTGGCCGCGCGGGGCGCGGACCTGCTCGCCGAGAGCAACGAGGGCTGGACGCCGCTGCGCGTCGCCGACGGCGTGCACTATACGGGCACCGTCAAGCGCGCGGACCACACGGCCGGGCTGTTGCGGGAGATCATGCGGGATCGCGGAGTCTACGACGACGAGCAGCACGCCAGGGACGTCAACAGCGTGGCGGTGGTGAAGCCCGCCGACCAGCAGCAATAGCGCGGTTGCCCCGATGGAAATCTCCCGCGTGGCGTGCCCGGCATGGCTTGGCGCCGCGCCGGCGGAGACTTCGAACCGGGCACTTCGGCGGAGGTCCTGTGCGGCCCGCTCGATCCATGCGATTGTCGCAGTCGACCTCGCAACAGCCCACGCGATGGCGGGTTCACTTTCCAGGAGGGGTCCTGGGCAGAACGTCCGGCGGCGGCGGCTCTCCCGCGAGACGCCGGCGGTCGTAGTACCGTTGACCGGTGCGTGACGCCAGCAACACCGTCTTCCTCATCGACGGCAGCTCCCAGATGTACCGCGCGTATCACGCGATACGCGGGTTGACGGCGCCCGACGGCCGGCCGACGAACGCCGTCTACGGCTTCGTCACCATGCTGCGCAAGCTCGTCGCCGACCATCAGCCGGCGCTCGTCGCCGCCGCCTTCGATGTCCGCGGGCCGACCTTCCGCAGCGCACTCGCCGCCGACTACAAGGCGAACCGGGCGCCGATGCCGCCCGACCTGGCCGAACAGGTGCCGCACGTGCACGAGGCGTGCGCGGCGCTCGGCGTGCCGGTGCTGTCGCACGAGACGTTCGAGGCCGACGACGTCATCGGCACCCTCGCCACGCAGGCGCGCGCGGCCGGGTTCGAGGTCGCCATCGTCACCGGCGACAAGGACTTCTTCCAGCTCGTCGGCGACGGCGTGTCCGTCTTCAATCCGCGCGATCCCGGCACGTGGTACGACGCCGACGGAGTGCAGGCGAAGTTCGGCGTCCGGCCCGGGCAGGTCATCGACGTGCTGTCGCTGATGGGCGACGCGATCGACAACGTCAAGGGCGTCCCCGGCATCGGCGAGAAGGGCGCCCGCGAGCTGATCGCGGCGCACGGCTCTCTCGACACGCTGCTGGAGCATACGGCCGACGTCAAGAAGAAGAGACAACGAACGGCGCTGGAGCAGCATGCGGACGACGCGCGCCGGAGCCGCGAGCTGGTCACCATCCGCACCGACGTGCCGGTCCCGTTCGAGCCGGAGGCCCTGCGCCACCGCGGCGCCTCGCCGGAACGCTGCTTCGCGCTCTTCACGGCGCTCGGCTTCCGCACCCTCATCGCGGAGTACGCGCCGACGGCGGCGACGGTCGAGAAGGACTACGTCGTGGTGCGGTCCGCTCCCGAGATGGCCGCTCTCGTCGAGGCCATCGGGCGCGCCGGGCGGGTGGGCCTCGCGGTGCTGGCGGACGGGCCGGACCCGATGCGGGCCGACCTCGTCGGCATCGCGCTCTCTGCGGACCGGCGGCACGCGCGCTACGTCCCGCTCGGGCACCGTACGCTCGGCGCGGACGCGCTGCCGGGACGTGACGAGACCCTCGCCGCGCTGACCGGGCCGCTGGCGGACGCCGCCGTGGCGAAGGTCGGCCACGACCTCAAGCGGGCCGCGCTCGTCCTCGGCCGCGCCGGCGTCCCGCTCGCAGGACTCGACCTCGACACGCTGATCGCCAGCTACCTGGTGGACGCCACCCGCCCCGCCCACGACCTGGGCGAGCTGGCCATCGAGACGATCGGCTACAAGGCGATCGCGCTCGAGGAGATCCTCGGCAAGGGGGCGAAGGCCCTCAGCCCCGCCGACGTGCCCATCGACGCGGTGGTCGAGTACGCCGGCGAGCGGAGCGACCTGGCGCTGCAGTTGGCCGATCGCCTCCGCGGACAACTCGCCCGCGACGGACTCGAGCCGCTCTACCGCGACCTCGAGCTGCCGCTGGTGCCGGTACTCGCCGACCTGGAGCGCGCCGGCGTGCGGCTCGACACGGCCGCGCTGGCCGCCCAGGCGGTCGCGATGGACGCCCAGTTGTCCGCGCTGCAGGCCGAGATCCACGCTCTGGCCGGCGAGCCGTTCAACATCAACTCGCCGCGCCAGCTCTCGGCGATCCTCTTCGACAAGCTGCAGCTCCCGTCCCGCAAGCGCACCGGCAAGACGAAGGCGGCCTCCACGTCGGTCGACGTCCTCGAAGAGCTCGCCCTGACGCACGAGCTGCCGCGCAAGGTGCTGGACTGGCGCAGCCTTGCCAAGCTCAAGGGAACCTACATCGACGCACTGCCGCAGCTCGTCAATCCCGACACCGGACGGCTGCACACCTCGTTCAACCAGGCGGTGGCCGCGACCGGACGGCTGAGCAGCCACGATCCCAACCTGCAGAACATCCCGATCCGCACCGCCGTCGGCCGCGAAATCCGCGGCGCGTTCACCGCCCCGCCGGGGTCGGTGCTGATCTCGGCCGACTACTCGCAGATCGAGTTGCGGGTGCTGGCGCACCTGTCCGGCGACCCGAACCTGACCAGCGCCTTCGAACGCGGCGAGGACATTCACGACCAGACGGCGCGCAAGGTCTTCGGCGCCGACAGCGGGCTCGACCCGCACGAGCTGCGGCGGAGGGCCAAGATCATCAACTACGCCCTGCTCTACGGCAAGACCGCCTTCACCCTGTCGAAGGACATCGGGGTCACCCCGAAGGCGGCGCAGAGCTTCATCGACGCGTATTTCGAGGGCTTCCCCGCCGTCCGCGACTACCTGGAGCGGACTCTGGAGACCGCCCGCGAGACCGGCGTCGTGACCACGATGCTCGGCCGGCGGCGACGGGTGCCCGAGATCACGAGCCGCAACGGCCAGCTCCGCAGCGCGGCCGAGCGCGTCGCGGTGAACATGCCGATCCAGGGCAGCGCCGCCGACATCCTGAAGCGGGCGATGATCGATGTGCACGCCGCCCTGCCGCCGGACGCGCGGATGATCCTGACCGTCCACGACGAGCTGCTCTTCGAGGTCCCGGAACCGCAGACGCAGGAGGTCGCCGAGCTGGTCCGGGCGCGCATGGAGTCCGCCGTCGAGCTGTCGGTGCCGCTGACCGTCGATGTCGGGATCGGCAGTAACTGGAAGGAGGCGAAGGGCTGATGCGCACGGGCCGCCGGTGCGCAGCGGGGCACGCCGACTGCGACGGACACGCCGGCTGGCGCGCGCAGGATCCGCGGCGGCGCGGGCTGTGCGCGCCCGGTTCGGGCGACGGACAACATCCGGCCGTGGGCACGCGGGATCCGCCGCCCGTCACTCGACGTTCCGCAAGGAGGATAGTACACGTAGTACACTGTCTCGACATCAGTCATCAACCAGCATCGGGCGTCACTTTACGTCGTGCTTCCCAGTCGGCGCCATCCCATCGCGTATCCGACCGGAACCCGAGGCGCTGCATACGGTGCATGCAGGGGAGAAACAGGACCCCGTACTCGGGATGCATCAGAACCACTGCGGTCCTGAACGGCAGGTCGAGACTTCTGATGAGCGTCGAAATTCCGGGAGCAGTTCGCTTTGGGCATCCATCGTCCTCATCGCGCAGGACCAGGACGCCGCCCACATCGCGCTTGCGTCGCATGAACTCCAGCCCGTTCAGCAGACCGCCCCTTCCCCCACGGCCCGGTTGCCACATGTGGACGTTCTTCCAGCGTCGCGGCCGGGACCACGGGACGCGGATACCCAGGTGACGTCCAAGCTTCGCGAGAAGAACGGCCACGGCTTCCACTTCACCGTGCCCCTCGACGAGCGTGTGGAAGACCTGATCGCCGAATGGCGTCATTGCAGATCGGGCCGAAGTTGGAGATCACCGGAAAGGTAGAGATCTCCAAGGGAGAGCAGGTTCTCGCGAACCGGCTCCAACTGCTTGTCCGACACGCGCCGGACACAGGTCTGCCCGGCGCGGCGTTCGACGACGAAGATATGATCCCGTTCTGCATCGACAACGTCGAGGATGATCGGGCTGTGGGTGGTGATGATGACCTGCGAAACCTCGCTCGCCTGCAGCAGATAGTCGTAGATCATGGGAAGCGCACCCGGATGCACGGTCAGTTCGGGCTCTTCGATGCCGACGACCGGCAGCGTGGGCTTCTGCAGCAGTGCAGTCAGGAGACCGGCGACCCGTAGCGTGCCGTCGGACTGCCGGCCGGCGGCAAACCACTTCCGTTTCTTGTTCCGGTCGTGGGGTACGAGCTCCTTGAATTCCGCAACCAGAAACCCGGCGGCGCTGGTGACCCTGGTGTCCTCTATATCACCGGTCAGCTTGTGGAGACCGGAGATCAGATCCTTCTTCTCGTCCTTCTTCAGCAACTCTCGCAGAATGGAGACCCAGTTCTCGCCGTGCCGCTTCATGGGGGATGTCGGATCGAACGCCTGGGGCGCGCGAAGCACGTCGGGAAAGATGGAATAGACGCACATGCGTCCCAGAAAGTCCGCCAGGGGTTTGAAGCGGGTGTCCCCGGCGAGCGCCGTCAGTTCGAGGGCCTCGTCGTCCCGCCGCGGTGCGTAGCCGTCGGGACCTTCCCATTCAGATCCTTCGCGCCGAAATCCGTACCTCTCGTTGCCGGCCGTCACCGCCGCCGACTCGGACTTGACCCGATATTCCTCGGTGCGGTCGCCGGTAATCTCGAAGGCGTATGATGTGGGTCCGCTTTCCAGGGCCATCTCCAACGAGATGCTGACATTGTAGGGACGACCGCTGCTGTGCCTGCGGATGCTGTCGATACCCTCACGGCGCGTGATGGCGGCGGGCAGCCCCTGGAGAACGGCGTCGCGGACGAAGCCCAGCGCGTCCAGCACATTGGACTTGCCCGATCCGTTGGGGCCGATGAGCGCGGATATCCGCCCGAAGTCCATCGTCACGTCCCGGCCCAGGCTTCTGTAGTTGGAGATCCGCAGTTGCCGAAGCATGTCGTCTCCACCGTGTCATCGTGACCGCTGGACTCACCGAAATCGACGTGCGGGAGAGTGTATCAGGCATCCGTGAGCGTGAAGGTCCGTCCGGCATCGTCGGCATGGGTCGGGCGGGTATCGGGTTCCCCGCCGGCCCGGCGGTGGCAACGGTCGTCGGCGTCCGCGGGGATCGGCCCGCCGTCATCGCTGTTCGATGCGTCCGTTCCCGAGCCCGAAGAGCGCGTCGATGCGGCGGCGTAGATCGACCACATCGGCGATGGACAGGACGGTGACGCCCTCGTCGACGGGGTAGGTGTGGCGCGCGGGGCAGACCACGAACAGGTGGTCGAGCGAGAGCGTCGCACGGACGTTGTGCATCGTGCGCGTCACCGGTGGGGCCTCGCTGAACTTCACCTCGAACCCGATCCGCCGGCCGCGTTCGATGACCAGCAGGTCCACCTCGCCGCCCCGGTGGGCGGTCCAGAACCACGCGTCGGAGCGGCCGAGGGCGCACAGCACCTGTTCTATCGCGAACCCTTCCCAGGACGCGCCGACGCGGGGATGGCCGAGCAGCGCCGCGTCGTCGGGCAGGCCGAGCAGCGCATGGAGCAGCCCGGTATCGCGGAAGTAGACCTTGGGCGCCTTCACCTGCCGCTTCGCCACGTTCTCGAACCATGGCTGGAGCTGCCGGACCAGGTAGGCGCCGGTGAGCAGGTCCAGGTAGCCGCGCACCGTCTTGTCGGACGCGCCGATCGAGCGGCCGAGCTCGGAGGCGTTCCAGGTCTGCCCGTGCCAGTGCGCGAGCATCGTCCAGAAGCGCCGCATGGCCGCCGGCGGGATGCTGATGCCGAGTTGCGGGATGTCGCGCTCCAGGAACGTGCGGACGAACCCGTCCCGCCAGACCATGCTGTCGGCGTCGGACGACGCCAGGTACGACCGCGGCAGGCCGCCGCGCCGCCACAGCGTGCGCCACGGCGCCGTCCCCGTCTCGGCGAGATCGAAGCCGGTCAGCTCGACGAACTCGACGCGGCCGGCAAGCGATTCGGAGACGCCGCGCACGAGCGCCGGCGACGCGCTGCCCAGCACCAGAAAGCGCGCGCGCGCGCCGGGCCGGTCCACGAGGACGCGCAACGCGTCGAAGAGGCGCGGCAGGCGCTGGATCTCGTCCAGCACGACCAGCCCCTCCAGTTCCCCGAGGACCAGCTCCGGATTGGCGAGGCGCCGGATGTCCGGCTCGGACTCGAGGTCGAAGTGGGTCGCGCGGCGCGTCGAGGCGAACTGCCGGGCGAGTGTGGTCTTCCCGCACTGCCGGGGGCCGAGCAGCGCGACGATCGGGGAGCGCTCGGCCGCCGCGGACAGCCGCTGCAGATGGCCGGGACGCTCGATCACGTGGTCATTCTAGTGCGAAGATTCGGATCTCAACTCCGAATTTTCAACATTTTTCCACGGCACACCGGGCCGGTGTAGATTCCACCAAGGAGATTCCAACCACAATGGCCGACGCCACCGGCATCGCTGCAGACCCGCAGGCAGCCGAGTCAGCGAGGCTCCGACTGTCCACCGATGCCCGGTGGATCATCACCACCGCCGTGGGCATCGCCGCCGTGCTGCTCACCGTGATGATGATGCAGAACGCCACCCTCAACGCCAGGATCGACGACACCAACGATCGCTGGAGCACCGCGGCGGTCTGCAGGAGACCGCGACGTTGCGGTGTGAGGCATCCTGCGCCAGACCGATGTTGCCGTGCGCAGCGCCGGCGACCCCGTTGCGCCCGGTCCCGCCTCGCCGCCGGCGCCGATGCCCCGCACAGGTGCCGGATCGCACCACTGAAGTTACGGCCGGAAGCGAAACGCGACGGCGGGACAATGACCCGTGCCGGCCCCGGAACGAAGACCGGCAGCCGCACCTGCCGCCACCAAGGGTTGCGCGGCAGGTGCGACCGTACACGAAACCTGCCCGACCGGATCGCGGGGCTCAAGCACGCGCGCCAGCGCGGCATCGCCACGCGGTGCGACCGTACACACGAACTGCCCGTCGGGCCGCCGGTCGCCGGTCCTAGTGCTCGTGCTCGTCCTTGTGCATGTCCAGCTCCCCCTCGCCGGTGACGTTCTCGGGGCACGCTTCGGTGGTGTGTACGTGCCCCTCCAGATCCTCCTCCGTGAACGACTCGACGTGGACGTGGAGGGCGCAGTCCGGCCCGCCGAAATAGAGGTGGAACGCCTCCAGGAAGCTGAGCGTGAGTTCGGCCGTCCCGTCCGTCTCATCCGCCTCCTCCACCATGCCCGTCACCGGACCCGCCAGGGGAACTTCCGCCGGCGCGCCGACTGCGACGAGCGGCTCGGGCATGGGCGCCTCCCAGTCGCCGGTCACGTCCATCCCATCCTGCTGCAGCATCATGTGCACATCATCCATGTGCAACTCAATGCCGCCCAGCGTACCTTCGAACGATCCGTGCCAGTTGCCGTCGATCGTCACCAGCTCCGGTTCGGGCTCCGGTTGGGGCTCCGGCATGGGCGTCGGCGCCACCGGGGAGTCGTCGTCGCCGCACGCGGCCGTCGTCAATGCCAGCGCGACACAGAAAACCAACAGGAAACGGAAGTGGACGCTCTTCAACATGGTGGTCCGATACCTTTCGACAAGGACGTCGCTCAGAGACTGAGTGGCGCCGTGTTGAGCAGTCCGGTGCTGTCGCCGAGCTTCTCGGCCGGCACGCCGGCCTTGTCGAGCACCGTCAACAGCAGGTTCGAATAGGGCGTATCCGCCGGGTAGGCGCGGTGGCGCCCGCCCCGGAGCCGCCCGCCGCCGCCGCCCGCCACGAGGCACGGCAGGTTCGTGTGCTCGTGGAGGTTGCCGTTCCCGATGCCGCCGCCGTAGACGATCATCGAGTGGTCCAGCAGGTTGCCGTCGCCGTCCGGCGTCTCGCGCAGCCGGCCGAGCAGGTACGACAGCACCTGGACGTGATAGGTGTCGATCTTCGCCTTCTTGGCGATGTACTCCGGGTCGTTGCGGTGATGCGACACGGTATGGTGCTGGTCCGGCACGCCGATCTGCGGGTACGGCCGGGGGCTCGCCTCGCGGGCCATCATCAGCGTGAAGACCCGCGTGACGTCGGCCTGGAACGCCAGCACCTGCAGGTCGAACATCAGCTTCGCGTGGTCCTCGAACGCCTCGGGGATATCGACCGGCCGCTCGGGCAGCTCGACGAACGCCTCGTCGCCCCGCGACTCGGATCGCTGGACGCGCTGCTCGACGTCGCGCACCGCGTCCAGGTACTCGTCGAGCTTGTTGCGGTCGCCCGGTCCGAGCGTGCCGCCGAGACGCGCCACCTCCGCGGTCACCGAGTCGAGGATGCTCCCGGTCTGCCGCGCCGCCGCCCGCCGCTCGGCAGCGTTGCCCCCCTCGCCGAACAGCCGCTCGAAGACGATGCGCGGGTGCGCCTCCATGTCGAGCGGGGTCGTCTCGTTGCGCCACGAGATGGTGTTCGAGTAGAAGCAGTCGCCGGTGTCGCAGGCGATGGCGGTCGGCTGCTCCAGGGCCAGCTCGAGAGACGGCAGCGGCGTCTGCCGGCCGAACTCGCGCGCCGCGATCTGGTCGGCGGTGACGCCGAGCTTGATCTCGGTCGGCCCCTGGCGCCCGCGGCGCTCCCAGGCGTGCACCCCGCTCAGCCAGACGGCGGTGGCCCGCGGGTGGTCCCCGTTGCCGTCGCCGAACGAGTCGGCCTGCCGGTGCGCGAGACCGCTCAGAACGAGCAACTGGTCGCGGAACGGCGCCAGCGGGCTCAGTATCGGCGAGAAATCGAACCCGCGCCCGGTCTGCGCCGGCACCCACTGCTCCTGGATGACGCCGTTCGGGATGTAGATGAACCCGAGCCGCCGGGCCGGGGCCGCCGCGGCGCGCGCGGCCGGCGCCATCGCGTCGAGGAACGGCAGGGCGAGCGTGGCGCCCACGCCGCGCAGGAACGTCCGCCGGGGCAGGGCCTTCTGTGTGATGATCATGATTGCGACATCCTCATCTGAAACGGCGTGCTCCGAACGATGCCCAGGACGATGGACGAGAACCGGTAGCCTTCCTGTTCCGCGTCGCGCACGATGGCGCGCACCGCGGGCATGTCGTACGACTCGACGTTGCGACCGAGCGCGTAGGTCAGCAACTTCTCGGTGACGGTGGCGACGAACCGCTGCGGCTCGCGCAGCAGCGCATTCCGCATGCCTTCCGGACCCGAGAACGATGTGCCGTCGGGCAGCACGCCGGACGCGTCGATCGCGTCGTTCGACTCGCTGCGGCTGCGCCAGCGGCCCACGGCGTCGAAATTCTCCAGGGCGAAACCGAGCGGATCCATCTGGGCGTGGCAGCTCGCGCAGGCCGGATTCGCCCGATGGCGCTCCATCGCCGCGCGCATCGACAGGGCCGCGCCGTCGTCGGTCGTCTCGGCCAGGGCCGGAATGTCGGGCGGCGGGGGCGGCGGGGGCGACGCGAGCAGATTCTCCAGGATCCACTTGCCGCGCAGCACCGGCGACGTGCGCGTGGCGTACGACGTCAGGGTCAGGATGCCGCCCTGCCCCAGCAGCCCGCGCCGTGCGGTGCCGTCGAGCGGGACGCGCCGGAAGTGGCTGCCGTAGACGTGGGGAATCCCGTAGTGCCTGGCGAGGCGCTCGTTGACGAAGGTGTGGTCGGCGGTCAGCAGGTCGCTGACGGGACGGTCCTCGCGCAGCACGCTGTCGATGAACAGCGCCGTCTCGCGCTGGAACGCCTGCCGCAGGTTCTCGTCGAAGCCGGGGAAGAAGCCGGGGTCCGGCTCCTTCGCCTCGACGTCCCGCAGGTAAAGCCACTGCTCGGCGAAGTTGTCGACGAGGGCGCGGGAGCGGCCGTCGGCGAGCATCCGCCGCACCTGCGCCTCGAGCTCCGCCGGGTCGCCGAGCGTGCCGTCGATGGCGCGGTCGAGGAGCTCGTCGTCCGGGATGCTGCTCCAGAGGAAGAAGGACAGGCGCGAGGCCAGCTCCAGGTCGCCGACGCGATACGGCGCGCCGGGGTCGACGCCCTCCGGGTCGCGCTCGATGCGGTAGAGGAACTCGGGGCTGACGAGCAGCCGCTCCAGGGCCCGCTGGATGCCGCGGTCGAAGCCGCCCTCGGCGCGGCCCTCCTCGTAGAACGGCAGCAGCAGGTCGAGATCGGCGGCGGTCACCGGGCGGCGGTACGCGCGGCGGGCCAGGGTCGACAGGATCCGGCGCGCGCAGGGCTCGGCGACGGCAACGCCGCCCGCGCCCGGACGACAGGTGAAGATGCGCTGTCGGCTCGGCGTGTCGCCGGCCCCGTCGACGCCGTAGGGGCCGCTGAGGGTCACCGTCGCGATCGACGGCTCGCGCCGCTGCCCGCGCCGCGACGCCCGCACCAGGCTCTCGTGCTGCGCCCCGGTCTTCTGCAGGAAGGCCACCGCGATCTCGCGCGGCCCGGCCCCGAGCGGCACCCGGACATCCACGGGCGGCTCGGCCTCGAACGCGAACACGCCGCTCGCCCCCCGCACCAGCGGCCGGCCGCCGATCTGGAAGAGGCCGACCCGCTCGCCGTCGACGCTCACCTCCACCTCGTGCTCCTCGCGCGCGGCCTGGGCGAACTCGACGGTCAGGACGTACTCGCCGTCGGCGGGCAGATGGCTGCGGATCACCGTCCCGCCGCGGGTGCCGAGCGGGAGGCCGTCGAGGTGGCCGTCCTGGATCAGGTCGCGGTCGAGCTGGTAGCGGTCCACGATGGGCGGCATGCTCGTGTCGCCCACCGCGAGCCGGCTGATCCGGCGCGCCGCGGTCAGGTAGCGCTCCAGGGTCGCGGGCGAGACGAACAGCAGCTCGGCGAGGTTGTCGAAGCCGCTGGTGACATTGTCCGCCGGCAGCAGCGTCGAGACGTCGAACTCCTTCGGAAGATTGTCAAGCGCGAGCAGGTCCCGCACCGCGTTCTGGTACTCGGTGCGGCTGAGGCGGTGCAGCGCGGGACGGCGGCCCGGGTTGGGCGCATCCTCCGCGGCCCGGTCGAGCGCCGTCTCCAGCCACTCGACGACCTCGCCGTAGGCGGCTTCGTCCGGGCGTGGACGCCCGACCGGCGGCATGGTGCGCGCCTCCAGCTTGCGGATGACGCGCTCCCAGGCGTCGGCGTCGGCGTCGACATGGTTCACGTCGAGCGCGTCCAGGGCCAGGCCGGCCGTGCGCAACTGCGAGACCAGCATCGACGGGGCAGCGCCGCGGCCGTTGACGATACGCTCGTTGTGGCAGGTCACGCAGAAGCGATTGAGGGTGGCTTCCACCGCCGCGGCGGTCGCCCCGCTGCCCTCGGCCGGCGCGGCCATCGTTTCGGCGCCCGCCGCTGGCGGCGCCGCGAGCAGGAGGCCCAACATCGCCGCTCCCACCGCGCTCCGAACCGGGTCCAGGCTCCCTGCGTCCAGCCGCGTCGTCATGGCGTCATCTCCCGGCATCTCCACGGGTTCGTCAACCCCCTCGCGGCCGACCGTCAACGCCGGCGACCGCAGCGTCGTGGACCATCTTCACTCCGGAAGCGCGTGAGACCGGCGAGCACGGCAGTCATGACGCCGGCGCAGGGTCTCGGCCGGCGCGGTCGTGCGCCAGCCAGCCCTCCAACCGCGCCAAGCGCCGGTCGACGTCCCGAACGGCGGCCGCGATGGCATCCACACGGGTCGTCAGGTCACGCCGCACGTCCCCGATCATGCGCGCCACGCCGAACAGCATCGCCGCCGTCGCCGCCCCGACCGTCACCACCAGCGCGGCGAGCGCGACCGAGAGCCGGAAACGTGGTCACAGCGCTGCTCCGTCCCCGGCGATCGTCCCGACCGCCATCTGCCTCCCGTAATGATACTCGCACTCACGGCCGCATGCGGCAGTCGCGCATCGCCCGGCCGGCGGGGCGCCCCGTCCGCGCGGCGCACCGTCGATGGCTCGGTTGCGGGGAACTGCCGGTCAGGCTGTCTGGCGCGGGAGATCAGGGTTGGCGACGGTGGCGGTGGATCGCGCAAGCCCGTGTTTCTGTGTATTGCGGGAGATTGGAGGTGGTGCCGAGGGCCAGAATCGAACTGGCGACACCATGATTTTCAGTCATGTGCTCTACCGACTGAGCTACCTCGGCACGCCGGAGGGCGCAGGGGCCTCAAACCATCAAGATAACGCACGGCGCGCACGGCGCGCAAGGGCGCACGCAGTGTGCGGCTGTTCCACGGGGCGCCTTCGGGGCGGGACCGCAGGCGCCCATCGGGTGCAGCGTCAGTCCGCCGACTCGGTCGTCGCGCGTCGTGCGGGGCGGGCGGTTGGCGTTGCGAAGCGAAACCGACCCCGGTCCCGGCCGCCGGTCGGTGCGCCTGGCGCGCAGTGTGCAGCTTGGCGTCCCGCCGGGACTGGTGTACCGTCCCAGGCAGAACCGCCGGCGTCCCGCGCGGACGCCGATCCTCCCCGCGACGTGAATGAGGCATGCGATGAGAAAGCTCCTGTGTACGGTGTCCGGGATCGTGCTGGCGCTGGCGGCGCCCGTCGGCGCCCAGCAGGTCGACGTGGTCGAGCACGAGCTCGACAACGGCCTGACCCTGCTGCTGGTGCCGCGGTCCGGTGATCCGAACGTGGCGGCCGGCTGGGTGGCCAAGGTCGGCTCGGTCTACGAGCGGCCCGGCATCACGGGCGTGGCGCACCTGTTCGAGCACATGATGTTCAAGGGGACGCGGACGATCGGCACCCGGGACATCGAGGAGGATCTGCAGATCATCGAGCAGCTCGATGCGCTGCGGGCCGAGATCCAGGCGGCCGAGGTCGCGCTGGATCGGCGCTACGCGCTCGGGGAGATCGACGATCCGGACGATCCTGCCGCCCGCAGCCCGCGGCACCAGGCCCTGCTCGACGAGTTCGGGGCGCTGCTCGCCCGCCAGAGCGATCTGTTGATCAAGGAGGACTTCAGCCGCATCTATACGGCCGAGGGCGCCTCGGGCATGAACGCCGGGACCAGCTACGACTTCACCATCTACTTCATCAACGTGCCGGCCAACAAGCTGGAACTGTGGTTCTGGATGGAGAGCGACCGGCTCGCGAACCCGGTGTTCCGGGAGTTCTACGCCGAGCGCAGCGTGGTGCACGAGGAGCGGCGGCTGCGCACCGACAGCACGCCGATCGGCAAGTTCCGGGAGCAGTTCGAGGCGATGTTCTGGCAGTCGTCGCCGTACGGCTGGCCGGTGATCGGCTGGCCGAGCGATCTCGAGGGCATCACGCGCGACGAGGCGCTGGGGTTCTTCGACACCTATTACGCGCCCAACAACCTGGCCGCGGCGCTGGTCGGCGACTTCGACCCGGACGAGGCCATCGCGCTGGCCGAGCGCTACTTCGGGCGACTCGAGCGCGGGGCCCGCCCGCCGCTGCAGCCGCGCACCCGCGAGATGCCGCAACTCGCCGAGAAGCGGATGATCGCCCACGCCGACACGAACCCGCAGGTAGTCGTCCGCTACCACTCGGTGCGGGACGGCCATGTCGACGAGCCGGCGCTGGTCGTGCTGGGGCAGTTGCTGAGCGGTCGTACGGGTCGGCTGTACCGCTCCCTGGTCGAGGATCAGCAGGTGGCGACCAGCGCCTCCGGCGGGCAGGCGGGCTTCCAGTTCGAGGGGATGTTCGAGCTGCGCGGCACGGCCCGGCAGGGACGGACGCCGGAGGAAGTCGAGCAGGCCATCTACGCCGAGCTGGAGAAGCTGCAGACCGAGCCGGTCGGCGAGCGGGAGCTGCAGAAGGTCAAGAACCAGAACGCGGCGGATACGTTCCGCGGCCTGCGCAGCAACTTCGGGCTGATGATGCAGCTCCTCATCCGGGAGGGGAACCGCGGCTGGGAGCACATCAATACCGATCCCGCCCTCTACGACGCCGTCACCGCGGCCGACGTCATGCGGGTCGCCAACACCTACTTCCTGCCCGAGACCCGCGCGGTCGCCGTCTACTATCGGGACGAAGGCTCCGGGACCGAAGCGGATCTGCTCCTGGCGGGGCTGAGCGACGAGGAGCGGCAGCAGGTCCGGCAGGTGCGTGCGATGCTCGGTCAGATGTCGGCCGGGCAGCTCGACCAGTTCCTCGTGCAGGCCGAGCAGATGGTCGGGCAGGCGCCGCCCGAGAACCGGGACATGGCCGAGGCGCTGGTCGCGCTGGTCCGGCAGCGGATCGAGGAGACGGGAGGTGCGCGGTGACGCGGGGAGCGGCGTTCCTGATGGCGTGCGGGGTGGGGACGCTGTGTTTCATCCTCGCCGTCCGGACCGTTTCGGCCCAGCCCATTGCGGCTCATCCGCGCGATCTGGTGTTCGAGGACCTCGCGTTCGAGCCGCCGGACCCGGCCGCCCATCGCCACGAGCTGTCCAACGGCGTCGTCGTCTACATCGTGCCCGACCGGGCGCTGCCGCTGGTGACCGTGTCGGTGATCGTGCGGACCGGTGCGTACCTCGAGCCGCCGGGCAAGGCCGGTCTTGCGGCGCTGACCGGCAGCCAGATGCGCGCCGGCGGCGTGGGCGATCTCGATCCCGCCGCATTCGACGACGAGGCGGCGTTCCTGGCGGCCGAGCTGTCGAGCCGCATCGGCGACACCTCGGGGAACGCCAGCGTCAACAGCCTCACCAAGGATCTGGATGCCGCGCTCGATCTGCTCTTCGACATGCTGCGCAGGCCGCGCTTCGATCCGGACCGCCTCGAGCTCGCCAAGAGCCAGGTGCTGCAGCAGATGGAGCGCCGCAACGACAGCACCCAGAGCATCGAGGTCCGCGAATGGCGCCGGCTCCTGCGCGGCGCCGATCATTTCACCACCACGCCGTCGACGCAGGCGAGCATCGAGGCGATTACCCGCGACGACCTGATCGCCTTTCACCGCGAGCACTACCATCCGGGGAACTTCATCTTTGCGGTATCCGGCGATGTGGAGCCGGCCGACCTGCTCGCCCGGCTCGACTCCCGCATGGCCGACTGGCCGGCGCGGGAGTCGGTCCCGGCCGCCGTGCCGCCGCCGGACCACGCGATTCGGCCCGGCGTGTATGTCGTCGACAAGGACGACGTGAACCAGGGGCGCGTGGTGATCGGGCATCTCGCCACGATGCGAGACAACCCCGACCGCCATGCGCTGATGGTCATGAACGACATTCTGGGCGGCGGCGGCTTCACCGCCCGCCTCCTCACCCGCATCCGTTCGGACGAAGGGCTGGCCTACAGCGCGTACTCGTCCTTCGGTTTCGGGACCTACTATCCGGGAGCGTTCCGGGTCAGCTTCCAGTCGCGCAGCGAGACGGTGGCGCGCGCGGCAGCCATCGTGCTGGAGGAGATCGAGCGCATTCGGTCCGAGCCCGTGACCGACGCGGAGCTGCGCACGTCGAAGGCGTCGTTCATCGATACCTTCAGTCGCAATTTCTCGAGTCCCGCCGCCACCGCGCGCCTGTTCGCCAACGACGAGTACACCGGACGCGACCCGTCGTATCTCGTTGCCTACCGCGATCGCATCCGGAGCGTCAGCAGCGCCGACGTGCTCCGCGTGGCGCGCGAGTACCTCCATTCGGACCGGCTCGTGATTCTCGTGGTCGGTGACCGGACGACCATCGAGGCAGGAGATCCAGACAATCCGGACGTCACGTTGGCGGGACTCGCGGAGGACCCGATTGCCGCCATTCCGCTGCCCGATCCGTTCACGATGGAGTATCCCTCGTCACCGTGAAGGGCGCCGCGAGCCAGGATTGGTGTCGGGACTCTGTGCGGCGGGACCGGTTTCGTGTATTGTGAGCGCAGACCTTGGCCATGGATGTGTCTGCGGCTTCGAGAGCGGTCCGGGCGCGACGTCCCGCGCGGGCGAGTTACTATGTGCTGCTGTTCGCCACCTGCGCACTCGCGACCAATGCATTGATTGGCGAGAGCGGGCTGCTGGCCATACGAACCGCCAGCCGCCAGCACGCTCGCCTCGCGGAACGAATCGCAGTCCTGAAGGCCGAGAACGACGTCCTGCGCGAGCAGGCGCGGCGGCTCCGGGAGGACCCGACCTTCATCGAGGAGATCGCCCGTCGCGAGTTGGGGCTGATTCGTCCGGGTGAACGCGTCTTCATCATCCGCCCGGCTCCGAGGGAGACCAACCCGCTCTCGGCCGACGTCAGACCGTAGCCGTACAGGCGCGGCGTCTTCATCGAGCCGCCGAGGTCCCGGCAATGACCGCCAGGCCCGCAGCCGTATACGGGGGCGGCCTCATCCGGCGGCAACCGGCTTCTGTGCGGTGGCGTTCTCGGCGGCGCGGGCGGGCTGGTCGCGGGGGGCAGGCGCGAGTCCCAGCTCCTTGCGCACATCGGCTTCGATGGCGTCGAACAGCTCCGTCTTCTCCCGCAGGAACAGCTTCACGTTCTCGCGGCCCTGTCCAAGACGCTCGCCGCCATAGGAGAACCAGGCACCGCTCTTCTCCACAATGCGTCGCTCTACCGCCAGATCGAGCAGATCGCCTTCCCGCGAGATGCCTTCGCCGTACATGATGTCGAACTCCGCCACCCGGAACGGGGGCGCCAGCTTGTTCTTGACCACCTTGACGCGCGTGCGCCCCCCGATCACCCGGTCGGCGTCCTTGATTGCCCCGATACGCCGGATGTCGACGCGCACGGATGCGTAGAACTTCAGCGCCCGACCACCGGTGGTCGTCTCCGGACTGCCGAACATCACGCCGATCTTCTCGCGAAGCTGGTTGATGAACAGGAGACAGGTCCGGGATTTTGCCACCACGCCGGTCAACTTTCGCAGCGCCTGCGACATCAGGCGGGCCTGCAGTCCGACCTGCGCCTCTCCCATCTCGCCATCGATCTCCGCCCGCGGGACCAGCGCCGCGACCGAGTCGACGACGACCACGTCTATGGCGCCGGAGCGCACCAGCGTCTCGACGATCTCGAGCGCCTGCTCGCCGTGGTCGGGTTGCGAGACGAGCAGGTTGTCGAGCTCGACGCCGAGCTTCCGGGCGTAGATCGGGTCGAGGGCGTGCTCCGCGTCGACGAACGCTGCGTTGCCCGCGGTCCGCTGGGACTGGGCGATGATCTGCAGCGCCAGCGTGGTCTTGCCGGAGGACTCGGGGCCGTAGATCTCGACCACGCGGCCTCGCGGAACGCCGCCGATGCCCAGCGCGTGGTCGATGCTGATGGAGCCGGTCGAGATGCTCGGGACGGCGGAAACCGCACCCTGCGCACCCAGGCGCATGATGGAACCCTTGCCGAACTGCTTCTCAATCTGGCCGACTGCGATCTCGATCGCCTTGGAGCGCTCGCGGGCTATCCGCTCGGGATTCGACATGGACTCTCCATTCTGTTCGAGGGGTACGGAACCATGCGGCGGAAGATCCATTCTAGAATCGTGCCAGGCGCATGTCAAGCGAAAGTCTATTGCAATGTACTTGCAATTACATGGTTCGTAATGGGTTTACAAAGCAGGTTACTTTCGCCTTCATGAGCGCCGGGCGGCAGTTTCCGGCCGTCGCGGAGTCGGATTCCGCCGCAGATTCTGCGTCCCTCCCGCGGCAGTCCGGGGGCGGCGATACAATGAGGGACGCGGGGTACCGGCGAGCGGCCGCGGGATCCGAAGGGACCCGTGGATGGCCGCCCGCGGCCGGGGAGGATGGCAGGTGAACAGCAACAAGCGACATGCGGTGCGGCGGTCGGACTTGCACGCGGCGCCGCGGCCGGGCCGCGGGGCGGTGCGCATGGCGCGCATCGCGTCATGCATGGCTCTGCTGGTGGCCTGCGCCGTCCTGATGGTCCGCGGGCAGGGTGGCGAGCCGCCGGCCGGGCTCGGCATCGAGGTCGAGCCCGGCGCGTTGACGCTGGAGGTGGGTGAGACGGCGCAGTTGTCCGCCACGGTGCGCAACGTTCGCGGCGACGTCGTGGAAAATGCGACCGTGGTGTACTACTCGCGCGCCCGTCGCAGCGTCAGCGTCACCCGTACCGGCCGCGTCGAAGCGTATCGTCCCGGCGATTTCACGCTCGTCGCCCTCGTGCCGTCGAATCCCGACGACAGGAGCCGCCGGCCGGACGCCCGTGCGCGCGTCGAGATCCCGGTGACGGTGCCGCTGCCGCCCATTGCGGAAGTCGCCTTCACCGAGGGCCCGGACACGTTCTACGCGGGGACGCAGCCGCGCCTCGGCGTGGTGGTGACCGACACGGTCGGAGTCCGGCGGGACGACGTGCCGGTCGCGTTCTCCAGCAGCGACGCCTCGATCGCGACCGTCGATCGATTGGGTTTCCTGACCCTGCACGAGGCGGGGACGGTCACCGTGACCGCCTCGGTCGACACCGAGCGCGACGCCCTGACGATGGAGGTCGTCGAGAACCCGATCGTCGCGCTCGCGCTGGAGGGGAGCGCGGACACCGCCCGCACCGGCGACGTGCTGCGCTTCGAGGCCGTCGCCACCGATGCGAGCGGGAGGGAGGTGCCCGGCGTGCCGGTGCGCTACGCGGTCGGCGGGGAGACCGCGCCGGCCATCGTCGCGGCCGGCGCCCCGGCCCACATCGCGGCCGACGGCCGCTTCGTTGCGGAGCGTTCCGGCACCTACACGGTGATCGCCACGGTGGGGACCCATACGGCCACCCGCACCGTTTCCATCGAGCCCCGTGACGTGGCGCGCGAGGTGGCGGTCGTCGGGCGTGGCAGGGTGCTCGACCGCCGTTCGTCGGACCTCTGGGTCTGGGAAGGCACCGACGGCCGGGACTACGCCATCACCGGCACTTGGGGGGCCGACGGGCACAGCTACTTCTGGGACGTGACCGACCCGGCCAATATCGAGAAGGTCAACGAGGTGCAGGTCGACGCCCGGACCGTGAACGACGTGAAGGTCTCGGCCGACGGCGAGGTGGCCGTGATCGGCCGCGAGGGCGCCTCGAACCGGCGCAACGGCATCGTGGTGCTCGGCGCCGGCAACCCCCGGGAGGGGGTCCCGGTGCTGTCGGAATTCACGAATCAGCTCACCGGCGGGGTGCACAACCTCTTCGTCGACGGGAACCACGTCTACGCGCTGAGCGCCGGCCGGCGCTACGACATCATCGACATCGAGGATCCGCGCCGTCCCGAGCGGGTCGGGCGCTTCGAACTGGAGACGCAGGGCCACAGCGTGCACGATGTCTGGGTCAGCGACGGCGTCGCGTTCTCGTCGAACTGGGCGGACGGTGTGGTGGCCGTCGACGTCGGCGGGGGCGGCCGCGGCGGGACGCCCGAGCGGCCCGTGGAGCTGGGCCGCTACGCGTACCCGAACGGCTGGAACCATGCCGCCTTCCCGTACCGCAGCAAGTCGACGGGCAGGTTCTACCTGTTCGCGGGCGACGAGGCATATCCCTACGGCGGCCTGGCGAACGACGCCGAAGACGCACAGTTGCCTTTCCGTACCGCCGGCTGGATCCACATCATCGACTGGAGCGACTGGGACAATCCCCGCGAGGTGGCGCGCTATCAGGTGCCGGAAGCGGGGTCGCACAATATCTGGGTCGAGGACGACGTCATGTACGTCGGTTTCTACTACCCCGGAGGGCTGCGCGTGGTCGACGTCTCCGGGGAACTGATGGGCGACCTCTACCGGCAGGGCCGGGAGATCGCGCGCTTCGTGCCCTTCGATCCCGAGGGTTTCGCCCCGAATGCGCCCTTCGTCTGGGGACCGCAGCCGTACAAGGGACACATCTTCTTCACCGATTACAACAGCGGGCTCTGGGCGGTTCGGCTCGAGGAGAGGACCGGTCCCGCTCGGGTCATCGGCGAGCCGCAGTAGGCAGGGCCGGTCCCCGCGTGTGGTTCCGGGAGCGCCCCACAGACGATGGGGTCCGGTGCGCAGAGGCATATACGCCGGTTGCGGATCGTCGGCGCGCCACCTGCCGCCGTTCCGCCGTTGCGCAGGTTTCTCGCGTGGCTCCGCAACGCGCGATGCGGGGAGCAGGAGAGCGACGATGCAATCGACCGGCGAGAAGACGTTGGCAGCCCCGCGGCGAGAGCCCGCACGCGCGCCGCGCAGGGTTCGGTGCGGCGCGGCATTGCACCGCGAACTGCCGGCCGGCGTCCTGCTGTTCGGGCTCGCCTGGTGGGGCGTGATGTACGCTGCGCCGCCGGATCCGCCCACGCGGAGCTACTACGTCTACGTCTGCGCCGAGTCGGACGACGAGGTGGCCCTGGTGCGCTACGGTCCCGCCGGGGCGGAAGTCGTCAGGACCGTCCGGGTGGGGAGCTACCCCAACGAAATCGAGGGCCCGCACGGCATCAACGTCGACCCGGACGGGCGTCACTGGTACGTGTCCATCGCCCACGGGCTGCCCTTCGGCAGCGTGCACAAGTACGAGACCGGCACGGACCTGTGGGTGGGGGACGTGACGCTGGGCCTCTTTCCCGCGACCCTCGACATCTCGCCGGCCACCGGTCTGCTGTACGCCGTCAACTTCAATCTCCACGGCGGGATGAAGCCGAGCAGCATCTCTGCCGTCGAGGTGGAGACGATGACCGAGGTGGCGCGCATCGACACCGGGATCATGCCGCACGGCTCGCGTCTCGGTCGCGACGGGACGCGGCACTACTCCGTCAACATGATGGGCGGGGATCTGGTCGAGCTGGATGCGCTCGGTTTCGAGATCGCCCGCCGCCTGCCGCTCGGCGACGGGGTCCAGCCCACCTGGGTGACGACCCCTACGGCGGACGGAATCACCTATGTCACCGGCAACAATGTGGCCCGGATCTTCGAGGTCGACCTGAACGCCTGGCGCATCGTGCGGACTTTCGAGACCGGGCCCGGACCCTACAACCTCGACGTGACCCCCGACGCTACCACCCTCGTCGCGACCTACAAGAGCGGCGACGCGGTCGGCTTCTGGGATCTGGCGAGCGGCCGGGAGCGCGCGCGGGCGGCCACGAGTCGTACCATCCCGCATGGCGTGGTCGTCACGCCGGACGGCGAGTACGCCTTCGTGACTCTCGAGGGCGTCGGCGGCGAGCCGGGCACGGTCGAGGTCTACCACGTACCGACGGGCGAGCGGGTCGACACGGTCGATGTCGGCAAGCAGGCCGGCGGCATCGCGTTCTGGAAGATGGAGGAGTAGCCCGTCAATCGTCGGACCTGCGGCTCCGACGCCGCCTGTCTGCCCGCAAATTGCAGTCGGCGCCGTTCTGCGGCGCAGGACTTCCGGGAGCGGGCGTCGACCCCGATGGATCCCGTGCGCAACCCGTACAGCCCCGGCGCCGGCGCGGCGCCGCCGGCACTCGTCGGCCGCGACGCGGAGATCGCGGCGTTCGATGTCGCCGTCCGGCGCCTCGCTCTCGGCCGCTCGGCGCGGAGCGTTGTCCTCACCGGTCTGCGCGGCGTCGGCAAGACCGTGCTGCTCGGCGAGTTCGGCCGTATCGCGGAGCGGCACGGCTGGATGCACCAGCCGGTCGAGGCGGCCGAGGACCTGCCCTTTGCGGAAGCCGTCGGGACCCTCGTGCGCAGGACGTTGTTGCGCCTTTCGCCCGGCGGTGCGGCCGCCGATCGGGTTCGCCACGCACTCGGTGTGCTCAAGTCGTTCCAGTTGCGGTGGAAGCTGCCCGAAGGCGGCGACGTGTCGGTAGGCCTGGACCCGGTGCCCGGCCCCGCCGATTCCGGGTTGCTGGATGCGGACCTCGCCGGTCTGTTCACCGAGGTCGGCGATGCGGCGCGCGATCGCGGCGCCGGCGTGCTGATCACCATCGACGAGCTGCAGTACCTGCCGCGCGAGCACCTGGGCGCACTGATGGTCGGCCTGCACCGGGTCAGCCAGGAACAGGCGCCGATCCTCGTCGCCGCCGCCGGACTGCCGTCCGTGCCGGGTCTGCTCGGAGCGGCCAAGTCGTACGCCGAGCGTCTCTTCGCCTTCACCGTGATCAACAGCCTCGCGGCGGAAGACGCCCGCGCCGCCCTCGTCGCGCCGGCCCGGGCCGAGGGTGTCGAATGGCCCGCGGATGCGCTCGAACGCATCCTGACCGCGACCCGGGGATATCCGTACTTCCTGCAGGAGTTCGGCAAGCACGCCTGGAACCTGGCCGACGGACCGGACGAGATCACCGCCGCCGACGTCGAGGCGGCGCTGCCGGTGGCTCTCGACGAGCTGGACGCGGGCTTCTTCCGGGTGCGCATCGACCGGGCGACGGCCGCGGAGCGTGCGTGCCTGGTGGCGATGGCTGCCCTGGGCGGCGGACCGTACCGCTGCGACGACGTCGAGGCGGCGGGCGGCGGGCCGACCGCCGCCGGCGACGCCCTGAGCGCCCTCGTGTCACACGGGATCTGCTATACGCCGCGGCACGGGGAGGTCGACTTCACCGTTCCGCGGTTCGACCGGTTCGTGCGCCGCAGGCTGGCGTGACCTCGCCCGCGGAGGATCGCGGCACCGAAGTCACGCACCGGCTGCCGGCAGTCGCGGTGTCGTCGGGTGAGCAGTCGCGGATTCTCCAGCGCCGGCTTCCCGCTGCCCGTCCCGGTCTCGACGTCGCGGTGTCGTCGGGTGAACAGTCGCGGATTCTCCTCGGTCGCGACAATCAGCTTTGGGACGGCCCCAGGCGATCGGCCAGGGCGTGGCCCGCGGCGCGGACGCGTCGCCCGAGGTGTCGGGCGGTGCCGGTGACGGTGCGTCCGGAGGCGCTCAGCAGGGCCTGCGACACGCGGCGGGCGCCGCTGCGCACGATGTCGCCGAGCATCGCGCCGGCCTGCACGACGGCGGCGCGCCGCAGCGTGCGGCGCGGCTGCGACGTGAGTGCGGCGCAGTACTGCTTGGTGATCATGGCGACGCGCAGGGTCAGGAACGCGTTGGCGGCGCCGCCGAGGACGGACGTGACGAAGACGGCGCTGGCCGTCTGCAGGCCCGGCACGGCGCCGGCCACCGAGCCGAAGACGCCCGAGACAACGGGCTGGATGTGGTCGCGGACGTCCATGTCCTCCAGCTCGCCCGCGATGAAGGCGGTGGCGCCGACATTGGCGTACAGGCGGACGAGTTCGCGGGCGCCGGGGCGCTGCTGGTAGACGTGGGCGACCCGCCAGACCATCCGCGCCTGCACGCCGAGCATGACCACCGCGTCCAGGCTGCCGTGCTGCGAGACGGCGGTCGTGAGGAAGACCTCGGCCGCCGCGCGGCGGGCGACATCGTCCGCCTGATCGCCGAGGCGCGCCAGTCCGCCCTCGATCTCCTCGCGGGTCCGGAAGGGGCCGGCTCCGGCCTGCGGGTTGGCGGCCAGACGGCGGCCGAGCGCCCGCAGGTGGCGTTCGAACGCCCGCCCCTCGTCGAACGGCGGCGGTTGGAGCGGTTTCGGGAGGCGGAAGAACAGGACGATCGGCACGAGCAGGCACAGGGCGTAGACGGCCAGCAGCACCCCGAGCGCGGCTCTGCCGAGCGTCGGGTGGAGCGTGGCGGCCAGGGCCACGAGCTGGGCGGTCTGGTTGACCACCAGGCCGGCGAAGACAACTGCCGCCAGCGCGCCGAGCGCGAACGCGATCCGGGACCACCTGCGCCACATGCTCTTCTTCTGGACGTGGACGCATGGCGCCGGCGCCCGGTTCCCTCGACCACCGGGTGACCGCGGCGGCCGGCGGCGCGGCGCCCCGGCTACACGCGCTCGACGGCCAGAGCGACGCCGTTGCCCCCGCCGAGGCACAGCGTGGCGACGCCCCGCTGCAGGTCGCGGTTCTTCATGGCGTAGAGCAGGGTGGTCAGGATGCGGGCGCCGCTGGCCCCGATGGGGTGCCCGAGGGCCACCGCTCCACCGTTGACGTTCACCTTCGCCGGATCGGCGCCGAGTTCCCGGATGACGGCCACCGCCTGCGCGGAGAACGCCTCGTTGAGCTCGATCAGATCCACGTCGTCGAGCGTCCAGCCCACCTTGGCGAGCAGCTTCTGTACGGCCTCGACCGGGGTCATCAGAAGCCACTTCGCCGGACGCCCGCTGAACGCCTGGCCGACGATGCGGGCCAGGGGGCTGACGCCGAGCCCGGCCGCGTGCTCCTCGGCCATCACGACGGTGGCCGCCGCACCGTCGTTCACCCCGGGTGCGTTGCCGGCGGTCACGGTGCCGCCGTCCTTCCTGAACGCCGGGCGCAGCCGCGCGAGCGCGTCGGCGGTCGTGTCGGGGCGCACCGCCTCGTCGTACTCCAGCCGGATCGGATCGCCCCGGCGCTGCGGGATCTCCACCGGCAGGATCTCGTCCTTGAAGAAGCACTCCCGGATCGCGGTCGCCGCCTTGCGATGGCTTCCCGCCGCAAAGGCGTCCTGGTCCTCGCGGCTGACGCCGTAGCGCTCGACCACCGCCTCGGCCGCCTCGCCCATCGACCAGTTCTCGACCGCGCACCAGAGCCCGTCGTGCATCATCGCGTCGAGCACCTGGCCGTTGCCCATGCGCATGCCGCCGCGCGCCTTCGGCAGCATGTAGGGACAGTTGCTCATCGACTCCATGCCGCCGGCGACCGCGACGTCGATGTCGCCGGTGGCGATGCCCTGGGCGGCGAGCATCACCGCCTTGAGTCCCGATCCGCAGACCTTGTTGATGGTCAGGGCGCCGACGTGGTCGGGAAGGCCGGCGCCGAGCGCAGCCTGCCGGGCCGGGGCCTGCCCGAGGCCGGCGGAGACGACGTTGCCCATGATGCACTCGTCGACCGCGTCCGGCTCGATGCCGGCCCGCGCCACGGCTTCACGGATGACGCGGGAGCCGAGATCCGTGGCCGGGAGGTCCTTGAGCGCGCCGAGAAACCTGCCGGTCGGCAGCCGCACGGCGCTGGCGATGACCGCTGCTCGCATGATGCTCCGCTCCTTCAACTACGTTACGTCGATCCGCTTGATCACACCCGTCCCCAGCAGTTCCGCCAACCGCTCGCGGATCACCCGCCGGGACCGGTACGTCTCGCGCCGCCAGGGGTCGGTGGCCGTCCGCACCAGAAGGGTGCCGTCCGAACGCAGCCGTACCGTCGTCGCCCGGGCGAGCGCGGCGCCGACCGTCGCCGTCCAGGCGAAGCGGACCTTGGCGTTGGACAGCGGCTGCCGGCGCAACACGTTGCCGAGCGCGCGGGCAGCGCAGTGCCGGGCCGGGGTCACGCGCCGAGTGTATCATCCGGGTCGTGCGCCTCGTCCTGGCGTCCCGGTCCCCGCGGCGCGCGCGGCTGTTGCGCGAGGCGGGCTACGAGATCGACGTTCTGCCGGCGGACATCGACGAGAGTCGGCGCGAAGGAGAGGCCCCCCGGCACTACGTCGGGCGGCTCGCGGAGCACAAGGCGCAGGCGGTCGCCGAGCAGGTCGGCGACCGCATCGTCGTGGCCGCCGACACCGTGGTGGTCATCGACGATCTGGTGCTGGGGAAGCCCGCCGACCGCCGCGAGGCGGAATCGATGCTGAAGCGCCTGTCCGGGCGCCGACACCGCGTGCTGACCGGACTGGTGGTCCGGCGTGGCCGACGCCGCCGCCGGGCCATCGACGGGACCTGGGTGACGTTCGCGGCGCTCGACCGCGAGCGCATCGCCTGGTACGCGGCGACCGGGGAGCCGGACGACAAGGCGGGGGCTTATGCGATCCAGGGCATCGGGTCCCGCTTCGTCGAGCACATCGAGGGCTCGTACACGACCGTGGTAGGTCTGCCGATGCCGCACGTCGACCGCTTCGTGCGGATTCTCGACGAACACCCGCAGGGCGAACGCCAGATTCACGATGCCGGGGCGGCGGCGTTCCCGGTCGGCCCCGGGAGTCGTCGCGGCGCCGACTGAGTCCCGTCGCGCGGCTGGACACATTCCTGCATGACGGCTACCTCGTTGACCGTCAGACAGCGCCTTGCCGTCTGCGTGCGCAAGGACGTGTTCCAGCGTGGCGGGCAGCAGGCGCAGCAGCGTATCGCCGTACCGCGGCGATCCATCCAAGCCCGAGCGACCCCGCCGACCGAGTCCTAGCGCTACATCACGGTTGACTCAGGAACGGTCCGGCGTTGGTCGCCCGGTCTACGTCGATTCGGGTTGCGGTTCAGGGTGCGCGGGCGGCTTGGGCTCCTCGTACCATCATCTGTAGTTGCACGCAGGCGCGCCACAGCACTTCGTTGCCCGGCAGCGGTCTACGCTTTGTCGGTCGCCAGCCGGCGATGCGCGCCAGCAGCATCACCCAGGCGCGGATGTCGGGCGGCAATGGCCGGTCTCGTTCGGCTGGCGGCAGCAGTCTTTCGGCCTGCACGACGGCTCCGATCACGCGCTTCTCGTCGTCGGTCAGGACCTGGGCTGCCGGCGTGTCGGGCGCGTCGCGCGCGTAGCCCCTGAGGGAGCACACCCGCCAGGCGGTGATGGCGTCGAAGGCCAGGCACTTGGCCAGCGCGTCGGCTTCCTGCAAGCGCCGGTCCTCGATGCGGGCGCCGCTCTTGAGCACCCGGAAATACTCTTCGATGCCCCAGCGGGTCTCATACCAGCCGACAATGCGCTCGGCCCATTCGGCCGTCGGGCCGCCTTCGCTCGACACCAGCAGCCATTCGAGCGGCTCGTGTCCCGGCGGCGGGTCGGTTTCGAGCACCCGCACCACCCAGGCCGTCAGCGGCGCCGCGTCGGTCTGGTCCTTGGGCGGCTGCACCTGCACCCGCCCGATGCGCAACTCGGTCCGCGCCGTGCGCGCCTCGCGCGCCCGCTTGCCGCCCTGCGAGTCGATGTGCACCGGCCGGTTGGTGCGCACCGGGGTCTCGAAGTCCGGCTGAGACGCCAGCGGCCGGAGCATCATCGCCCGCAACCGCTCGTCCCATACTTTCACCCGCCGCCGCCGGCTGGCGCAGGCCCGCACCACCAGCCCCGCTTCAGCCGCATGCTGCGCCTGCCACTGCAACAGCGCATGGATGTCACTCTCGCGGTCGCCGACCACGACCACCCGCGTGCCCGGACACGCCCGCCCCAATTCGCGACCCTGGTCGAATCCCCGGAACCAGCGCCGGCTCTCCAATGCGCGCTCGGACGTGGGCGCGCCATCCGGCCGCGCCCACGTCTCCAGACCGCTCACCCCCAACGGCCGGCGCCCCTCGGTGAACGCCACCGCCGCGTGCACGAACAGACCCCGACCGCCGCCAGACCGTTCTCCCAGCGGCCCCAGCCCGGTCGTGCTGTCCCGAAGACCCGTGTAGTTGAGCGTCGTCGTGTCCTGCACCAGCAGCACCACCGACTCCGCACGGCTGCGCTCGACCAGCGCCTCCCGATGCGGTTGCAGAATGTCCGCGCTACTCACCGCTCCATTGTGCAGGAAACGGTAGGCCGCCTGTTGCTCGGCGCTGCCGGCAAACACCGCCGGCAGAGGCGCACCAGGATGTTGCTCCCAGGCCGCACCCATCTGCGCCAGACGACGACGCAGCCGACCGTCGGCCAGGTCCGAACGCGAATACTCGCACCGAGACCAACTGCCGGCGCCCGCAGCCTCCTCCCCCAACCCCGGAAACGAACCCAACTCCCTGGGCGCAGCCCGACGCAGCGTCTCCGCCCAGTCCGGGGCCAGGCCCCGAAGCCAGACATCCTTCGGCTCCACAGAAACCGATGACCCCGGAGGACGACCCGCCGTACGGCCCACACACCGCCAGCCCGACGCCCGATAGCTCGTGCCACGACGAGACGACGCCACGCACGTCTCCACCAGAACCGGACGAACCCCGTGACACAATGCCCAGTCCGACGCCAAACGACCCACCGCACGGCCCAGAACCTGCGACGCCAAGTGCGGAACACGAACCCCGGGAAGCAGCAGGAATCGGTCGTTCAATACCACCTGACCAATCCGTGCCCCCCGCGTCCGAGCGTCCCAGCCCAGATGCGCGTCCCGAGGACCCAGACGAAGCGGAGCCGACACAAAGCTCAAAACACCCAACGCGCCCGCCGAAGAATCCACCAGATACGTCACCCGGCAGCCCGGAGCCCGACAACGGCCCAAAGGATGCGCAGCCGCCAGAAGTGCACAACACCGCTGACGCGCAAGCGCCGTCTCCGCCAACCGCAGGTGAACCTCCCCCAACGACGACAGGCTGCCCGCAAACTCGGTCAGCGAAATCTCAGACCCGACCCCGACCACACAACCCACCGGCGGACCCGGCTGCGCCGACGGCAGAGGCAGGCCCAGCTCCGCCGCCAAGCCAGGCAAAGCCTTCCGCGCCGACGCCGAGCACAGCGACCCACGCGCGTTGCGCCACCCGTCGCGTTCGCAAAGACCACGGCTCAGCGCCGCACGCGACAACGACCCCCGAACCAACTCCTGCCGCAGCCAGCCCACCGTCTCCGGCTGCAACATCCGCAGGCCAACACGCACAGAAACCTTTTACACTGAGCCACGGCCTGTGTCAACTGTGATTGAGCGCTAGATGCGCGACCCCGCAGCGAAGCCAGATAATGGACCCGCTGCCCACCCTCCTGCGGGACCACACCGTCGATGCCGCCAACCGGCCCGCCGATGGGCCTGCAGAGTCAGGTCGGTTGAGCCGATAGGCTCGTCATGAGTCGCCAACGCGTCCGCGGACGCATCGACTGCGCGCCGCGATCGCGGCGTCCGAGGTTCGCATCTCCGACCGGCACGTCGAGCAGCCCGCGGACTCGTCAGTCCATGACCGAAGGGGAGTAGTTCATGCGACAAGGAATCGTCACGTTGATTCTCGGCATCGTCGGGACTCTGCTCGCGCAGATGTTGAATACGATCCATGATGGTGCTCAGGAAAACACTCTCACGTACTGGCTTACCGACTTCTCGAATGGTGACGTTCTCGCCATGGTCGAAATACTGCTCATCTGCTATATCTACGCCAGAATTCGCGAGATCAAGAAGGCGCTGCCTCAAGTCTCCGATTCCGCGCGGATCCCCCGAATCTTCGGTTTCTGATCGAAATCGGACTGAGGCACTACCTCCGGACATCTGCCTGAAGGCGCTGCCTCAAGTCTCCGATTCCGCGCGGATCAGCCGCGGGCCCGTACAGCTCCTCGTCCTTCTCGACCATGCGGACGCCCCAGGCGATGCCGTCCTCGATGTTGGTGTTCCAGCTCGTGTCGTCCCGCAGCCGGAACGGCGGCTCGTCGGCCAGGTGATCGAGAAAAGAAGAAGAGCGCGTTCGGATCGCGCGTCAGCCGCACCTGCGGCGCGGCGCGGTGGGCGAACAGGGCCAGCGCCACGCGCTCGCGGCGCCAGCCGAGCACCTCGGCGAAGGTGCGGATCCAGGCCACCGAGCGCTGCCAGCGGTCAGGGGCGACATCGGCGACGCGCATCGAGGTCGATCCGTCCTGCAACACGACGAAGTCGACGCCGGCCGTCTCGGTGATCGACGCCAGCGCCTGCGGCCGCGCCAACGCCACGATCGCCAGCGCGGCCGCGACGTTCACCGCGAGCCAGAACGCCAGGCCCCCTGCCAGCCGCGGGCGCTGCGGGACCGGCGCGCCGCCCACGCAAGGTCCAGCGCGCGTTCCAGCTCCGCGTGGGCAGTCTCCGCATCGTCGAAAGCGAACGTGGCGACCTGCTGCTCGGCCCGTGCGATACGGTGCTCGAAGCGGCCGGCCGCCGCCACCGCGGCGGCGATTCCGGCCAGGATCCGTGGTCCGGGAACCGGCGGTACTCCTCCGGCGTGCCGATCAGGCTGATGCTGAGCAGGATGTTCTCGTAATCGTTGGTGAACGGGGTGACGATGTACGCCTCGTTGCCGAACTGCACCAGCGACACCAGGTCATGGTACGGCCCCTCCATGCGGCGCCGCACGAAATATTTCGCGGCGGCGACATTGGCGAGGAAGGTGTTCCCGGCGGCGAGCCGCTCGGTGGCGCGCCTGGAGCCGCGGGTCGGTATGTCGGTATAATGTGGCCTCCGTGGACCGCATCGTTTCCTCGGTCCAGGCCTTCGCCCTCGGCATCGGCGGGCCCGGCCTGTTTCTGGTTGCCTTCCTCGATTCGTCCTTCCTGTCCCTGCCCGAGATCAACGATCTGCTTGTCGTGATGCTCGTGATCGAGCACAAGGCCCGGATGCCGTACTACGCCCTGATGGCGACGCTCGGCTCGGTTGCCGGGTGCCTGGTGCTGTACTGCTTTGGACGCACCGGCGGCGAGGCTCTGGTCCGGCGGCGGTTCGGCGGCCCGCGGATGGCGCGCGCGCTGGCGCTGTCGAAACGCTACGGCGTCCTCGCGATCGCCATTCCGGCCATCCTGCCGCCGCCGGCGCCGTTCAAGATCTTCGTGCTTCTTGCGGGGGTGGCCGCGGTGCCGCTGTGGCAGTTCGCGACCACGATCGCGCTGGCGCGGGGATTCCGGTACTTCATGGTCGGGGTACTCTCAGTCCGTTACGGGGACGATGCCATCGCGTTCATCGAGGCCAACGGCCGCACCGTCTCCCTCGTCCTGGTCGGGCTGATCGTGGCCGGCGGCGTCGCGTGGATCCTCCGGCGGCGGCGCGAGAGGCCGCAAGCCGGCGATCTATAATCGACCGCTCCGGCAGGGCAGTTGCGCGGGATCTCACGACAGTCCCCGGTGTCGTCCGGCGTGGCGCCGAGAGCGGCGCGGCGACCGCAGGGCAGGACAGACGAAGGAAGCGGATTGGGCAGATTCGACCGACGAGCAGGGTCGTCCGGGCGGGATGCGCCGCCGCTCGAACGCAGCAGGGCTCTCGCCACACGCGGTCGAGCCTGGCGCCTGACCTGTCACCCGGCCCGCCGCGGGCGCGCCAGTCGACGCCGTCTCGCCACGGGCTGTTGAGCATGGTCCCCGACCTGTCGGTCGTGATTCCGCTCTACAACGAGGAGCCCAACGTCGCCGAATTGCATCGCGAGTTGACCGCGGCGCTCGGGGCCGGGGTGCGATCGTACGAGCTGCTGTTCGTCGACGATGGCAGCCTGGACGGCACCTTGCCCGCGTTGCGGGCGCTGCAGGCCGACGATCCCTGCGTGCGTGTGATCGCCCTGCGCCGGAACTTCGGCCAGACCGCTGCGTTCGCGGCCGGTTTCGCGCACGCCAGGGGGCGGGTCATCGCCACCTCTGACGGCGACCTGCAGAACGACCCGCGCGATCTGCCGAGGATGGTCGACATGCTGGACGACGGACACGACATCGTCTGCGGCTGGCGCCGGAAGCGTCGCGACCCGTGGCTCACGCGGCGCGTACCCTCGAATCTGGCGAACTGGTTGATCTCCCGCACGACCGGCGTGAGGCTTCATGACTACGGTTGCTCCCTCAAGGTGTTCCGGGGCGAGGTGGTTCGGTCGCTTCGACTCTACGGCGAGATGCACCGTTTCATCCCTGCCATCGCGAGCGAGCAGGGGGTGCGCATCGTGGAGGTCGAGGTGAACCATCGGCCGCGCCGCTTCGGCGCGTCGAAGTACGGCCTGTCACGCACGATACGGGTGGTGCTCGACCTGTTCACGGTGAAGTTCCTCCTGAGCTACTCGACCCAGCCGATTCAGATCTTCGGCCCGCCGGGACTGCTGATGGGGGCAGCCGGACTCGCGATCACCACCTACCTCGGGTACGTGCGCCTCATTGCGGGCCAGCCGATCGGCGATCGGCCGCTGCTGCTGCTCGGCATCCTGTTGATCTTCGCCGGCATGCAGTTCCTGACGCTGGGACTCCTCGCCGAGTTGCAGGCCCGAACCTACCACGAGTCGCAGGACAAGCCGATCTACACCGTGCGGGAGATCCTGGAGACGCCGCCGGTGGTCACGGACAGGGGCGACCCCGTCGGCCCCGCCGGAGGCTGAGCGCGCACGCGTTACGCGCCGTCGAGCAGTCGGCCTGCCGCGAAGATCCAGATCACGACCCGCGTCCTCCCGCCCGGCGCCGGGAGACTCCAGGTGTCGTCGGAGGGCGTGCTCCCGTCGTCGGCGTGAAGGGCCACCGGCTGCCGGAGTTCGAAGGCGAGCTGGTCGGCAACACCGGCGCCGCGGGCGTGATAGGGCTCCCCGGCGTGGAACACCAGCGCATGCGTGTCTCCAATGACCGCGACGGCAGCGTCGCCGTCCCGTTGCACCGCCGCGAACGACGAGTCCTCGGGTTCGATGAGGCCGCGCGCCCGGATTTCCTCTCGCGGCGGCGGCTGTGGCAGGTGTTGCCACAGGTCCCCGCGGATCGGGGTGGTGAACCAGGCGAGCCCGTAGGTCCGTTCCGGTAGCGCCTCGAGCACGGCCAGATCACGAACCGCCGCGCCGATGATCTCGGCCGCCACGACGCAGCCGACCCCGGACCAGTGCGAGTCCTGCCGGCAGTAGAGGGGGCCTTCGTGGTGAAAGCGGTCGCGGATGAACGCCTGGGTCATATCGATGACCCGCACGCCCTGCGCCTGCAGGTCGCGGTAGATGTCCTGCAGGGCCGCATCGAGTCGGGGGACCGGGATCGGCACGTCGAGCGCCGGGGCAAGCCGATCGGGATAGATGATGGCCTTCGGAGGCACCGGCGCCACGACGAGCTCGACGCCGTCGCGACCGAGCCTGGCGGCTTCGGCCGCGATTGCGGAGACCGTCGCGTTCACGCCGGTCGAACGGGCGCCGAGGGCGGCGACCTCCCCGGCCGCGAAGTACCACCCGTCGCCGCCGGTCACGATCGAGGCGCCGGCCGTGGACGCCTCGGCGGCCAGTTGGGCACAGGTCAGGCGGAACCGTTCCACCAGCTCCGGCCCGGCGGGACTCATGCATGCGGACGCGACCAGTGCCAGGATGAGGGGGCGGTTGATCCACACGATGCCCAGAGGCTAGCATTTCCCTTTCCGCGGGGCAGTATCCTTCCTTCCGATTTCTTGTTGAGAGTCCATTCTTCTCCCGCGTTCGTCGCACTTGCGGTTGTCTGCGGGTTGTCGGCTTGCGAGGAGTCGTCGGTGCTGCCTCCGGCGGCCCCGTCGGCGCTCCCGCAGGAGAAGGTCGGCCGCCTGGGACTGGCCTGTCCCGCCGACGTGCGGAGCCAGTCGTTCGACGGACAGGCGGTGACGGTCGGTTTCGAGTTGCCGGCGGCGACAGGCGGACAGGCGCCGGTGGCCGTCGAATGCACGCCCGGCTCCGGCCACGGATTCGATCTCGGCAGCAGCGAGGTGGTGTGCAGCGCGTCGGACGCTTTGCGGCAGACGGTGAGCTGCACCTTCCGGGTGGTCGTTCTCGAACCCCCAAGGCTCTCGGCGACGAAGTTCATGGCGTTCGGCGACAGCCTGACGGTCGGCTGGGTCTCGTCGGGGGCTGGCCGCGCCTACCCGCAAGCGACGAGTTCCTATCCCTACCTGTTGCAGCGCGAGCTGCAGTCGAAGTACGCGACACAGACCATCCGCATGGTCAACGCGGGTCTGGCCGGCGAGGAGGCCACCGAGGCGGTATCGCGTTTCCACTCGGTGGTCGGGCACCAGCGGCCGGAGGTCGTGCTGCTGATGGAGGGGACGAACGATCTGGACGTCGTTGCCGGCGCCGGCGCCGAGGCGGCTCTGGAAGCGCTCGACTCCATGGTTCGGTACGCGCAGACCAGGGGAACCGACGTCGTGCTCATGACCATTCCGCCACAGTTGCGCACTGGCGCGACCGAACTGGTCGCGCCGTTCAATTCCATGGTGAGGCGCATTGCGATGCGGCGCCGCGCCGTGCTCGTCGACGTCCACGACCTGCTCCTGAAAGGGCAGTGCTCCGGCGACCGCACCACGCCGTGCATGGGAGCGGATGGTCTGCATCCGACGGCAGAGGGTTACCGATTGATCGCCCGGGAACTCGCCCGGGTCATCGTGGACCGGTATGACGTGGAGATTATGCCCGCGGATCCGGGCCAGCCGGACGCCGCTGCCGTGCCGCCGGTTCCGGGCGCCGGGGTGCCGTGGCCGTCAGGTGGACGCTGGTGAGTGTGCCTGACATGCGGTGTCTCGCAATCAGTTTCCTCTGGGTCGTGATGCTGTTCCCGGGGGGCGACGACATTGCCCTGGCGCAGGGGGCGGCAGTCGGCACGGCGCCGGGCGAACCTCGGGGGCAGGTGCAGCGGGGCGACGCGCCGGAGGAACAAGCGGACGTCGCCACGCCCACCGCTGCCGACTCCCCGTCGGCGCAGCGTGGCGACGAACCGGAGGAACAAGCGGACGTCGCCACGCCCACCGCTGCCGACTCCCCGTCGGCGCAGCGTGGCGACGAACCGGAGGAACAAGCGGACACCGCCATCAAGCCCACCGCTGCCGACTCCCCGTCGGCGCAGCGTGGCGACGAACCGGAGGAACAAGCGGACACCGCCATCAAGCCCACCGCTGCCGACTCCCCGTCGACGCGGCGGGGCGACGCGCCGGAGGAACAAGCGGACCGTGGATGGATCACGGGTGGATGGATTACGGGTGGACGTCTGCGGGCGCACGTCAACGGTGCCTATCAGGCTTCTGTCAGACAGAGCGAGATCGAGTTCGGCTTCCGAGCGTACGGCGAGCAGGCGAGGTTTCTCGCGCGCGAACGCTTCCAGGGCGGGCCGCATATCGACGTCGGTGGTTCCCTGCGCGTCTGGCGCAAGCTGGTGTTCGGCGCGAGCTACACGCAGGTCAGCGGCTCCGGCAGCGCCATGGTGACCGGAACGGTGCCACACCCGCTGGATGTCGGTCGGGACCGGACCACGACGCAGACAGTCGCTCTGTCCTACCGGGAGCGGGCGACGGCGGTGTATCTCGGTTGGCGCCTGCCGCTGCGACCGGCGCTGGAGATGGAGCTGTCGGGTGGACCAAGCTACCTCAGTCTGACCCGGGGGGTCCCGGCCAACCTCATCGCCCGAGAGACGGGAGGGCCGCCGTTCGCCGAGGTTGCACTACAGGTCGAGACCGGGGAGCATACGCGCAACGGCGTCGGTTTCCATGCCGGCATCGACATCACCTACCTGTTGATCTCGGCAGCATCCATGCCCCAGCTCGGCATCGGTTTTTTCGCGCGGGTGACGAGCGGGTCCGTCCGGATGCCCCTGGATGCCGACAGGTCGCAAAACCAGGTCGTCGGCGGCATTCAGACCGGCGCGGGGTTGCGTCTCCGGTTCTAGGAGCTGCGCCGCAGAACGCAACGGAGTGCGTTCTGCGGCGCGAGATCATGGAGCGGAGGGGATGGGCCGAAAACGCCGAGCCGGCGAGGCGTTTCGGGGCGCCAGGAGCTTGGCCTGGTGGCGCCGCAGCATCGGTGTGCTGCAGACGACGCGGGGCCCGGTCGGGAGCCGTACCCGCGGCTGGAAGCGACTTCCGGTTCATTCGACCGCGGCGGTATGCGGCGCAAGACGGAGCTGGACCCCGAGGAAGCGCGCGTCCCGCGAATTCGGATTGAAGAGCCGGGGCACCACGCCGTCCCGGCTGGTCACCGAGACGAGGAAGTTCTGCGCGCCTGACGCCTGCACACCCCGCACCGGAAACGTGAGCTGCTTCGGGTTGCCGGCGCGCAGGTCCACCGACCTGGACGCGTCGTCCACCGTGACGGTCACCCCGTTGTTGATCAGTGTGGACAGATTGACCGTGAGTGCCGTCAGCGGCTCGCCGGTACGGACGATCAGGTCGGCGCGCACGCCGCCCCTGATCCAGATACCCGGATCCTCCGGCAGACCGGCGTTTTCGTCCAGGTAGTAGAGAAACAGCCGAGGATTCGTGTTGTAGGCCACCAGCGAGCGGCCGGCGTGCAGGCGCACCGGCAGGTCGTTGACCATGGTCAGCTCGACCGGCAGAACGCGCAGCGGTCCCTGTTCGGGAATCAGCCACGGGTTCTTGGCCGCCACGAATGGCGCCATGAGCACCTGGGACACGAAGAGCACGCCGCCACCCCATGCCAACAGGCCGGGGACTACCGATCGTCCAGCCGGCAGCAGGAAGAAGAAGGCAGGATAGAAGCTCAGAAAGTACCGATTGCCCAAGGGTCCGCCGCCTCCCGACCAGGTGTTCGGGAGCAGGAACAGGAGTCCGGTCGCGCTCAGGGCGAGCATGCCTGCGATGAACGTCTGCCACGGAGCGGCAGCGCGGCGGCGGCGGATCATCCAGCCGGCGATGACGAGACCGGGAAGGAAGTACGGTCCCAACCCGAAGTGCCGGCCAGTGACGAAGTAGTACAGGTTGCGTCCAAGCTGCGCGATCGAGTCGCGCGTTACCTGCAGCGGCAGATCGTTGGTCACCACCGAAGTACCCAGGCTATCGAAGTCGTACGCGGGCTGCTCGAAGGGGAATCGGTCGTAGAAGGTCTTCCGGGCGAGGCCGCCCTGGTAGTTCCACTCCCCGGTGATCCAGACGTTGATGGCGAAGCAGGCCGCGGTGACGGTGCAGCAGGCGGCGCCGATGAGCACGCCGTCCAGGAAGCGGCGGCGCCACCACGCCAGGGCCACGAGCGGCGCCACGAGGGGCAGATTGCTGGGTTTCGAGAACGTGACCAGTCCCAGCAGCACCGCGGCCGCCAGATCGGCGCTTCGACCTCGCAACAGTGCCGGCAGTCGATCCGGCGCGGGAGCGACCTCCTTGTAGAGCCAGACGAAATAGGCGAAGCACACGAGCGCGAGGTTGAACGTCTCCGGGGCCAGGAACACGGCGTAGAAGGGCACGATGGATGCGCCCAGGAAGGCGGTGCTGGTGAGTGCGGCGGCCCCGGGCGGGAGCCGCGTGGACGCGAACAGGTACAGGCAGAGGAAGACGCCGGCGAGAAGCAGGACATTGAAGGCAAGCAGGCCGTTCAGGCCGGCGAGTCGCGTGAACGGGGCTGCGAAGAACGGATAGAGGTACGACTTCGCGAAGAACAACCGATTGGCGGCCGCGGCGGCACCCTGCCCGGGCTTCAGGAAGATGCCGTCCGGACCCCTGCCGTAGACGCGGTAGAAGCGGGCGATGTCGTCGCGCGTGTACGCAAGGTCGCCATCATGGGCGATGCTGAGGGCCATCGCGACATAGGTGGCCTCGTCACCCTTGATGCCGTACGTCGTTCGGACGACGTTCATCGACAGGGCGGCGATGAACAGGGCGGCAAAGACCAGGAGGACGAGTTGCAGGGCCGGATCGCGTGTCACTGACCGGAAGGCGCCCGCCGGTACGCGATCCGGAGCCGTTGGCACCGGTCGCACGGAGGTACTATATACCAGCCCCGCGGGCGCCCGGGAGCCTCCAACTTGCGCCGATCCCTCGCCACCCTGGAGCGAACCGTATTCGACGTCGTCATCATCGGTGGCGGCATCACCGGCGCCTGCCTCGCACACGATGCGGCATTGCGGGGGCTGACGGTGGCGCTCGTCGAGCGCGGCGACTTCGGTGCAGCGACTTCGGCCGCCTCGTCGAAGATCCTGCACGGCGGCATCCGTTACCTGCAACAGATCAGATTCGACAAGGTCCGCGAGTCGGCGCGCGAACGGAGTGCCCTGCGCCGCATGGCGCCGCACCTCGTACGGTGGATGCCGTTCCTGGTGCCCACCGAACGGACCCTGGCGAGAGGCCGCTGGTTGCTGTCGAGCGGCATGGCGCTCTACGCCCTGCTGGGAGGCGCCGACGAGTCGGATGAGGACCTGGGAGTGCGGTCCGGCGCCTACCTCGACAGGGCTGCGCTCGAGCGCGAGGCGCCGCTGCTGACCGCCGGCGGTCGCTTCACGGGCGCCTTCGTGCTGAACGAATGCCATCTCCACAGCTCCGAGCGGATGACGCTGGCCTTTCTGAAGACGGCCGTCAGACACGGCGCCGTGATCGCCAATTACGTGGCGTCGGAGGGACTGCTGCGGGACGGGACTCGTGTCGTCGGGGTTCGGGCGCGCGACGCCGGGTGCGGCGACGAGGTGCGCATTCGCGCCCGGATGACCATCAATGCCGCGGGCCCGTGGGTGCCCGGGTTGAACGACCGTTTCGCGATCGGGTCGTTACGACACCGGGTGACGGGCTTTGCGCAGGGAGCGCACATCGTGACCCGGCAGGTGCTGTCCCGCTATGCAGTCGCGCTCCCGACGGAACGGGCCTCGGGAGCGCTGCTCGATCGGGGCGGTCGGCATGTTTTCGTCATTCCGTGGCGGGGCCATTCGCTGATTGGCACTTCCAACCGTCCGTTTCGCGGGGAGCCGGCGGACGTGCGGCCAGCCGCGCAGGACGTGGCCGATCTGGTCGACGACGTGAACCGCGCGCTGCCGTCGGCCGCTCTCGACCGCCGGGAGGTGCGTCACGCCTTCGCCGGGCTGTACCCCCTCACTGCCCGGCGCATCGACGCCAGGGTGTACCAGGGCACCGGCGACTACCAGATCGTCGACCATGAACGCGCCGGCCGGGCGGCCGGCTACGTGTCGGTGCTCGGCGCGAAGTTCACGACGGCCCGCCGGGTGGCCGAGCTGGCGATGACCCTCGTCTGTCGCAAGCTGGGGCGGGCCGGGGCCGCGTGCCGGACGCGTGAGACGCCGCTCGTCGGCAGCGTGTCGAATGCACGGTCCCTGCAGCGCCGGCTCGGTGAGCGGTGCGGCGACAGCCTGAACGGGGAGACCATAGCGTCGCTGGTGAGACACTACGGGGCGGAGGCCGACGATGTGCTGCACGCCGCCGCCGGCGACTCGTCGTTGCTGCAGCGGGTTGCCGCCTGCCGGAGGACGATCGGGGCCGAGGTCGTCTTCGCCGTCGAGCAGGAGATGGCGCGACAGCTCGTCGATGTCGTCTTTCGCCGTACCGGACTGGGAACGCTGGGACATCCCGGCGAGGCTGCTCTCCGCCGCTGCGCCGCCATCATGGCGCCCCGGCTGGGTTGGTCGGAAGCAGAACGCGCTGCCCAGTTGCGGTCGACGCGGGCCTGTTTTCCGGTCCCGCCGGCGTGAACCGATGGCCCGCGACCCGTTGCGCGTGCTCGTCGTCGCACCGACGCCGTTCTTCGGCGATCGGGGCTGCCACGTCCGAATCTACGAGGAAGTGCGCGGCCTGCTGATGCGCGGGATCAAGGCGCACGTGGTGACCTATCCGACGGGCCGTGATCCGCAGGGCCTGCCAATCACGCGGGCGCGTTCCTGGTTCGGTGTCGAGGCCGCAACGCTGGGACCCACGTGGGGCCGGCCGTTGCTGGACCTGGCCGTGCTGGATGCCTGCCGACGGGTCGTCCGGCAGTTCCGCCCGCACCTGGTCCACGGGCATCTGCACGAGGGGATAGCCATCGGTGCGCTGCTTCGCGCTCGCTACCGCATCCCGTTGGTGGCCGATCTCCAGGGCAGTCTGACGGAGGAGCTGAAGGATCACGGGTTCATCGGCGAGCGTGGGGTGTGGCACGGACTGACCTCGTGCGGCGAACGCTGGCTGGTTCACCGTCCCGACCGGCTCGTGACGAGCTCTGCGCATGGCGCGGCCCTGCTGGCCCGGCAAGGGGTCGACGCGGATCGGATCGCACCGTTGCCTGACGGCGTTGATGTCCGCGTCTTTCGACCCGGTCTCCCGGATGCCGAGCTGGTCGGCCGGTTGGGGCTCGATCGCAAGCGGATCATCGTATTCCTGGGAGTGCTCACCGAGTATCAGGGTGTTGACCTGTTGCTTGATGCCGTGCCCGCGGTGGTGCGCCAGCGGCCGGATGCCCACTTCCTCGTGATGGGCTATCCGAACGAGGCGCACTACCGGCGACTCGCGGCCGCGCGCGGGGTGGAGCAGGCGGTGACCTTCACCGGACGTGTGCCGTACGAGCAGGCGCCGCGCTGGCTCAATCTTGGAGACGTGGCGGTTTCTCCGAAACGTTCGTTGACCGAGGCGAACGGCAAGTTGCTCAACTACATGGCGTGCGGCCGTCCGGTCGTGGCGAGCGACACGCCGGTCAACCGCGAGGTGCTCGGAGAAGCCGGCGTCTATGCGGCGGTCGACGACGTGGACGCCCTGGCTGCGCGTCTGGTCGAGATGCTTGCCGATCCGGACGGTGCGCGGACGCGCGGCGCCGCGCTCCGGACCCGCGCCCGGGAGGAGTTCGCCTGGCCCGTGCTCATCGGGCGTCTGGAGGCCCTGTATCGTTCGGTGCTGGAGCGCTGACGCTGACGTGGCCGCCGATGGTGACTGCTCCCCGGACGACGAGTGCTCCTGCGCAACCCTGGGGTCGGCCGGAGTCTCGTCGCGGATGCCCTGGCGGAGTCGATGCCGTCACCCGACGCGCCGTGAGGATCAGGGGGCTCGCCCTGCGCCGTCGCCGTCGATGAACAGGTCGGGCCACTGGTCGTTGGACGGTGAGAAGGTGGCGCGGACAGCACTTTCCCACGGCTCCCCGATCCGCCACACGAAGATTTCGTAGTCGGCGCGATCGTGTTCGTGGCCGCCCGCCGATGCTCCCCAGATCAGCCACCGGCCGTCCGCCGTCACGCGCGGGAAGTACTCGTGGCTGTGGTCGCCCGGCAGATCGATCAGCGTCCGCTCCGCGCCGTCGTCGAGATCCGCGGTCATCACCCGGGTTCCCCCCGCGCCGCGCGGATCGATCCAGACGGCCTGCCGGCGCCCCGGGAACCAGGTGATCTGGCACGAACGCTGCGTCGACAGCCGCTGGAAACGGCCCGTCGCCCGATCGAGCACGCCCACCGTCTCACGCGGAATGCCGCGCAGGGTGAGGGCCAGCAGGCCATCGGCCGACAGTTCCGGTTCGAACGTCCGGCCGCGGGTCGGCGGATCGCCGCCTCGATGGAGGACAGAGGCGGTCTCCGACGCGAGGTCGTATTCGAGGATTCGGTTCTCGAACACGTACACGAGGCCCGTGCCGTCCGGGCGCCAGGTCGGGTGGTACGCGCCTTCGACGAGCCGGCGCTCCCCACTGCCGTCCGCGTTCATCACGTGGAGATCCCACGCCCTTTCGTCCCGGAAGGACACCCAGGGCTGCTGGCTGCGCAGGAAGGAGATCTGCGTGCCGTCCGGCGAGAAGCGCGCGAAGAAATCGACGTGCGGATCAGCGGTGAGGCGTCGCTCGGCCCCGGAGCCGACGTCCACCAGGTACAGGTCGTGATTGCCGTTGCGGTTGGAGGACCAGAGCAGGCGACCGTCGAACCGGCGGCCGAGTGCGCGCCATGCCTCCCGCTCCAGGTCGGACATGCCAGGTTCCCGGGGCAGTGGTGCGGGCGGGAACCAGCGCGTGAGCACACGTTGCGAAAGTCGGGTCAGAGTGGCCGTCGGATCGGTGACCGCCACGCCGATCGCGGCCGTCACCACGAGACAGAGCACCCCGGCGGCGGCGGCGGTCACGAGGTGGCGTCGGGTGATGCGCATCTCAGCGTCTCTCCTGGTCGAGGGCCAGATACAGCCGGCCGTCCGCGCTGGTCTGTGCGACATGAACGTCGTAGCCCTCGCGCTGGAGGGCCCCCAGTACATCCCCGTGGCCCAGCCGCGCCCGAAACGCGACATACCAGACGCGTTGCGGCCGCGTTTCGGCGAGGAACCGCGAAACGACGAGGGCCTGTGATCGGTTCCACGGCAACTGCAGGGTGAGCACGCGGTCGATTGTCGCCTGCGTCCCGTACGTGACCTCGTCGGAAGGCGAGACGATGACCGGCCAGCGCCCGTAGAAGGCGGTCAGGAATCCCCCCCCGTGTGACAGCAGGACCGCGTCGTCCACCCTGGCGCCGGTGGACAGGTAATCGACCAGCCGTACGTCGTCGGTGGACCAGTACGGCACCGGTATCGGGCGCAGCAGCGCGACGGCGACCACCAGCGACGAAGCAGCCAGACGTACGATCCCGGGTCGTGGCAGTTTCTCGGTGGCGGCGTGGATTCCAGCCGCGAAGAGAACCATCGCCACCGGGAACGCGAAGATGTCGGGGCGGCCGACGCCCAGCGGATAGACATGCCAGGCGCTCGCGACCAGGAACATCGCGTAGAACGCACAGGCGAGCAGGCCCCAACGACGCGTGTCGCGGCGCCGCAGCAGCCAGACCAGCCCGAACGCCAGCAACGGCAACGGCCACGTCGGGGTGTCGATGCCGCGTCCGTCCGGATTGACGGCGCTGACGACCGGTTGCGCACCTGCCGTCATCTCCCACATCGGCAGGCTCGTTTCCAGTAGTCGGCGGCCGTTGGTGACGAGGAAGTTCCAGCTCCCCGCCGGGTCGAGCGGCATGAAGCCGTCGAGCCAGTAGTCGCGGATGGAAGGGTTGGAGCGGTGGCGGAGATGGAGACCCGCACCCAGCACCGCGGCGCAGTAACCGCCGGCCCACAGCACCGCGCGCAGCGCCGGCTGCGCGTGTGCCCGGCCGCGATGCCGGAGCCAGGCGGTAATCGCCGGCGCCGCGCCGAGCATCACGAGCGGAAAGCTGGTGAAGACGGAGGTCACCGACACGAACGTGGCCACTCCGCCAACGAACGCGATCCATCGGAATTCGCGGGCGCCGGCCGGTTCTTCGTTGCGGAGCAGGTGCGTCGCGGCAAGCAGAAACAGGGCGGTCATCAGGAAGTCGAGCGGATACTGCCGTACGAAGACGGTGTACTGCGCGAGAAGCGGATTCAGTGCGGTGACCGCTGCTGCAATCACTGCCGCGTTGTCGCTGCGGGTGAGGTTCCGGACCGTCAGCCCCACGACCGGAACAGCCGCGATGCCGCAGGCGAACGGCAGCAACTGCAGGGACCATTCCGGGTCCGGGAACAGCTGGTACGACCCGCGGAGAATCACGAAGAGGCCCGGTGCGACGTGAATCGGGACCGTCAGCATCGCCCATAGTGTGTCGCTGCGGATGATGGCGCCGTATATCAGGTCGTCCGCGCGGAGCGTCTCGGGATTCCACCCGGGCAACTTCGAGATCACGGCGCTGGTCGTGATGGCGCCGATGGTAAGAGTCGCCAACAGGCCGGGGCGCCGGCGGTCAGCCATGCCGCTTCTTCCTGGCCGGCCACAGGATGGCGACCAGTGCCAGACCCCCGCAGGTGTACTCGACGAGCTGCGATACGGCGTGGGCCAGCAGGCCGGAGACGATGGCATCTTCACGCGAGAAACCGAGCTGCGTGAAGCTGACGGCCCAGGCCGCCTCGAACGTGCCGAAGCCGGCGACCGTCGGAATGGGAAGCGCCGCGGCGAGCTCCGCGCTCAGCACGCCGAGGAACACGCGGAAGAACCCGAGGTCGACGGTCGCGCCGCCGCGCGACTCCATGATGGCCAGCACCAGAAAGAAGTAGCTGCCGAACTTGCAGAGACGTACGACGATGGACACCATAAGCACCGGAACCGCAACGCGGCGGGCCCACGTGTCGTCGATGGCCAGCGCTGTCCGCCGGATCAACGTCCCCAGCTCGGCGCGCCGCCCGGCAGCCGGTCCGCCGGCGGATGCAACCACGTGCGCCACCGCGCGGCCAGCAGGTCCCGCCACGCGGGCGCCGGCCAACGCCAGCAGACCCAACGCGAGCGCCGCCGCGGCCAGCCAGGGAGCCGGCATCGAACCCCCGCTGCCGAGTGTCAGCAGGGCGAGCAGCAACAGCGGCGTCAGGGCTGCCACGTCGAACGCGACCGACAGCATCAGCGACGCCAGACCTTCCTCGATCCGCCGCCCGGCACGACGGGTCAGCAGGTAGACATACGAGATCTCGCCCAGGCGGGCCGGCAGCAGATCGACGAACAGGTTGCGCACGAGGACGATACCGGTCAGCAGCGGCATGCGGACCGTGGGGCCGAGCAGGAGCCGGAAACGCAGCGCGCGCGCCGCCACGCCCGCCAGCAGCAGGGCGACGAACGCGCCGACGTGCCGGGGTGACATGCCGCGGGCGGCGGCGGCGAGCTGCGCCATCTCGATCTGCGACAGGAGGTAGCCGAGGAGGCCGCCGGTCACGAGCACGGCGACTGCCGCGGACCGCCAGCCGGTTCGGACGCCCGACGGGGGCGCCGGATACGATCTATCCGGTGGCGCGAGTGGCTGCACGACGGCGAATGGTAGCGGCCGGCGAGCCCGTGGCGACCGCGAAATCCTCGACGTTCCTGGTGACGACCGAGTTGGCGCCGATGACCGCATCGCGACCGACGGTAACGCCGTCGAGCACGGTCACGCCGGCTCCCAGCCAGCAATTGGCGCCGATGGCGATGCCCTGCGACGGTCGCGCCTGGTCGATGATGGCGACGTCGGTCCGGTCGAGGTCGTGGCCGCCTCCGACCAGGTAGGTGTAGGCGGCGATCAGGGTGTTCCGGCCGCACCGCACGTGGCTGGCGGAGAAGATCGTGCAGAACGCGCTGACGTTGACGCCGTCCTCCAGCACGATGTCGCCGTCCTTGGTGGTCACGATGGTCTGGCGGCCCAGGAAAACCCCGTTGCCGATTGCGATTCCGGTGTTGCTGGCGCCCTTCGCGTCGAGCACGCAGCCGTCGTCCACGACCACGTCGTCTCCGATGCGGATCTTGTGCGGATGACGCAATGTGATGTCGTTCCCGAAGAAGACGTTGCGGCCGCAGGCCCCGAGCAGCCCGGGGTACAGGCGAGACCGCAGCCACAGCCCGAACGCGCCCGGCGCGCGACGGGCAAGCAGCGTGACGAGCTCGTAGCGCAACAGGGCGCGCCAGCCGGAACGGCCGACGACGATCTGCTCGTACTTCTGTCGCTTGCTGCGGGTGGCGTCGAAAATCTCCCGCGGAACGTTGTCGAGCTTCGTCGCCACGGCCGGAGTCTATACCACGCCGTCCCGGGCCGCCTGTCGACGCAGCGTGAGCATCCGGCCGTCGAAGAGGGCGGGAAGCAGGGCCGCCAACATCGCGACGTCGTTCAGCAGGAAGATCGAGAGGGCCTCGCTCTCCCCGATGCCCACGAGGCCGCCGAAGAACACGAACGCCGCTTCCTGCACGCCGAAGCCGCCGAGGGAGATGGGGAGTCGGGCCACCGCCAGCGAGACCGGTACGGTCGCCACCGCGATCGAGAGGGGCAGGGGAATTCCCAGTCCCGCCGCAGCCACCCAGGCGATGCCGGCGCAAATCAGACTCTCGAACACCGAGAGCCCGTAGAAGAGCGCGAGCGTGCCGGGGTGGCGCCGGTACACACCGTAGGCCTCCGCGGCGCGCCGCGCCACGGCCGGGGTGCGCTTCCATGTCGCGGCCCGGCCGGCCGCCGCGAGCGACACCACGAACAGTACGCCGCTGATGGCCACGACGACGACCAGCCAGAGCCCGAGCGAACGGACCGCGTCATTGGCCACCGCGTCGGCCAGCAGCAGGCAACTGAGCAGCGCGACCGAGCCCATGGCGACGACTCCGAGGCCGCGCTCGACCACGATGGAGGCGGTGAGCTCGGGTATCCCGACGTGCCGCAGGGCAACGATCCGGACGGCGTCCGCACCGACCGTGACCGGCAGCACGAGTCCGTACAACGACGAGGCGAAGTAGGACCGCACCGCGAGCCGGAGGCTGACTCGCAGCCGGCGCGCCCGCAGCAGCAGCCACCACTTGCAGGCCATCGTGACGCGATCGAGCACGCTGAGCCCGACCGCGGCGAGGACCGCGGCCGGCGCCGCGCCACTGATCCGCCGGACGACCTCCTGCGGGTCGGCCACCCGGAACACGAGGAAGGTCAGCAGACCGAAACTGATCGTCAGGCGCAGGACGAGCCCGAACGCGCCTCGCGGCATCTTCATGGAGGCGCCGTCATCGGCCCGATGCGGCGTCCTCGACGAACCGCCGGTGCCACAGCGCCGCGTTCATCAGCGCCCACAGGACGTGATTGTGATTGCGCACGCTCCGCGTGTGCTCGTCGATCAGAGCGCTGACGCCCGCCGGATTGAAGTACTCGCGAATCAGAGGCGAAGCGTCGAGCAGCGTCGTCATGTATTCGCGCAGCTCGCCCCGCAGCCAAGTCTTCAGCGGCAGGCTGTAACCCTGCTTGCCGCGCCGCAGTACGAACGGGGGCAGGATGCCGGTCATGGCCCGACGATAGATGGCCCGCGTGCGAAGACCGGAGAACTTCAGCCGGGAGGGGATGCGGGCGGCGAATTCCACGAGTCGGTGGTCGAGGAACGGCACCCGCACCTCGAGGCTGTTGCCCATCGACATCTTGTCCACTTTCATCAGGACCGAGTCCGGCATCGTGAGGCGGATATCGACGTAACACTCGCGACCCAGTCGGTCGGCGGTGACGGCGCGCCCGGCGTGACGTCGCACCGGCTCGAACGGGTCGGCGGTGACGGCGCGCAGGAACGCCGGCGAGAACAGGCGTTGCTCCTGGGCATCGTTCGAGAAGTACTGCCAGCGCATGTGGCCGCCATCGGCCGGCAGCGCCGCGCCCTCCACGAAACGCTTGAGCAGGTTGACCGTTCCCTTCTTCTGTGGCCGGTCGGGCAGGCGCGCCACGAGCGGTTCGATCACGCGGCGCCGCAGCGGCGCCGGGATGCGGCGATACAGCGTCTGCTCGATTCTCGACGCGATGAAGCGATCGTACCCGACGAACACCTCGTCACCTCCCTCGCCGGAGAGGCACACCGTGGCGTGTTCGCGCGCCTGCCGGCAGAGCAGATGGAAGGGAATGGATGACAGGTCGGTCATCGGTTCGTCAAGATGCCAGACCGCCCTCTCGATCAACTCCGGGGTGATCGGGTCGATGACGATCTCGTGGTGTTCGGTGCCGTAGTATCTGGCCGCCCGCCGCGCGTGCTCCCATTCGCTGAACGACTCGTCCGCGTAGCCGATCGTGAACGTCGGCAGGCGGCGTTCGGTGGCCTGGCACGCGTAGGCGAGAACCGCGGTCGAATCGAGCCCGCCGGACAGGAAGACCCCGAGCGGCACCTCCGCCATCAGACGCTTCTCGACCGCTTCGCCCAGCAGTTGGCGTATCGTCCGGATGCACTCGGCCTCGGAGATGTCGGCCGGCTCGAAGTCCACGTTCCAGTACGGCTCGACCTGGACCTCGCCGTTGGAGACGATGAGCCGATGTCCCGCCGGCAGCTTGCGGATGCCGCGGAACATCGTGGCCGGCGCGGGGACGAACTCGTATCCCACGTAGTGGTACAACGACTGCAGGTCCACTTCCGGCGTGACCGCGCCGGTGGTCAGGATTGCCTTGATCTCGGAGGAGAAGACCAGGCGCGTGCCGTTCCAGGTGTAGTAGATCGGCTTGATTCCGATCCGGTCGCGGGCCAGCATCAGCGTCCGCGTCTTCTCGTCCCACACCGCGAACCCGAACTGGCCATGGAGGTTGTCGACGCAGTCGGCGCCGCGTTCCTCCCACTCGTGAACGATGACCTCGGTGTCGCAGCGGGTGCGGAACCGGTGTCCGTTCCTCGCGAGCGCTTCGCGGCGGGCGGCGTGATTGAAGATTTCGCCGTTGAACGCGACCCAGACCGTCTCGTCCTCGTTCGCCAGCGGCTGGTGGCCGCCCGCCAGATCGATGATCTTCAGCCGCCGGGTGCCGAAGACCAGCGCCCCGGCGTCGTGCACGCCTTCATCGTCCGGCCCGCGGTGCGCGATGGAGGCGAGCATGCGGCGCACATCGCCGGCGTCGACGCGGGCTTCCGGGGCGGTGTCGAACACGCCGGCGATGCCGCACATCAGAGGTACCCGTGGTCCCGGTACCATGCGGCGGTGCGCCGGAGTCCGGTCGGCAGGTCTATCGCCGGCTCGTAGCCGAGCTTGCGACGCGCCCTGTCGATGCGGAAGGCCCGGTTCTGGCGAAACCAGTCGGCGCGCCGGCGAAACAGCGGGGGTTCGATGCCCAGCGGCCGGCACACTGCTTCGCAAACCGTCGCTGCGGCCCACAGCGGGGCGAAGGGGAGGTGCAGGATGCGGATTTCACGGTCCAGGCTGGCGGCGACGGCGCGCACGAGATCGTTCAGGGTCCAGTATCGCGCATCCCCGATCAGGTAGGTCTCGCCCGTCCCGGGACGCTCGCCGGCCCGCAGGAATGCATCCACGAGGTTGTCGATGTACAGCGGGTGATAGACCGTCTCGCCATCGCCGAACATGAGGAATCGGCCACGCTCGACCGCCCGGAAAAGGAACAGGAAACGGGCGGGGTCTCCCGGACCGTAGATGGCCATGGGCCGCAGCGTCGTCGCCGGCAGCCCGCGCGCGACAAGCGCGGCAATCTCCTGCTCGCCCTCGTACTTGGTTTGCTGGTAGTAGTCTTCCGGGGCGATGGGGGATTCCTCGTCTCCCGGCGGCGAGGCGATGTTGCCGTGCACGCCCTGCGTCGAGCAATAGACGAACGACGTGACGCCGTGCCGCAGCGCGGCCTCGCCGACCAGGCGCGTGCCCACGACATTGACCTGATGGTAGATCCTGTCGGCCAGGTTGACCTGCCGAAACACCGCCGCGACGTGGAACACGCGATCCGCGCCTGCCGTCAGGCGGTCGACCACGGCCCGGTCGGTCACGCTGCCGATGGTGAGTTGCGCCCCGAGTCCGGTCAGCTCGTCGGCGAACAGTCCGCGTCCGGTGTCGAGCACACGCACCGTGTGCCCGTCCGCCAGGAGCCGCCGTACGAGGTGACTGCCCGTGAACCCGGCGCCGCCCGTGACGAGGGCTGTCATTGGAGCCGCACTGCGAAAACGACGGCAGACTTTCCGCCGCTCAGAAGCGGAAGCGCAGGCCGGCGCCCGCCTGCAAGCCCCCGGTGTCGACCTCCCGTGCGCCGACCGTTGCGTCCGCGAAGAACTGTTTCGCCGGTTCGTGGCTGATGCCGTACGCCGCCGTCTCGTCGCAGAGAGGGATTTCGAGCGTCGTCTCGAACGGCGCCTGCGTGCTGACGGGATAGCCGCCGTTGATGCGCACGAATCCACCCGGGGCCTGCGCCGCGACAGGCTGAGCCCACAGCGGCGCACTCAGCACCAGGCTGACAATCCAGGCCGGGCGCAGCGAAGGCCCTGTCATCGTGTAATGCCTTATCATGTGTGTGTCGCGGTCAGCGAGTCGTTCCCGAACGCTGCAGAAATGCCCCGAATCTCCAGGGCGGATCGTAGCATACGGACGGCGCGCCATCGGCGGTCCTGTGGCCGCGCAGCCCGCGGTTTCGTGTTCCCAACGGGAGCGGGGTGCCAGTTTTCTGCGGCGGCTGCGCAGCCGCCGCCTGATGCGGCTTGGTGCGCGAAGTTCGGGCCGCCACGTATCACACGGACTCGGTGAATTCATGCATGGACTCCAAGCTGTCATCGTGCCGACGTTTGCCTTGGCGCTCGTCATTTCCGGGTGTGGCGACTCCACACCGACCGCGCCGTCGGCGCCGACCTCGGTCCAGCCGGTGTCGGCTGCGGCGCTCGACGCCGGGTCGGGGATGGCGCCGGTCGGTCGGGGAGCGACGAACGGGTTGCGCGTCTTGGCCGGCGGCGCGCCCGATCTGGCCGCAGCCGACGGCGTGACCTTGAAGGCGACGCCGCCGGTCCCCGTCTCCCCACTTGCCGACGAAGTGACGCAGGATTTGCGGGTGACGCTCGTCACCGCGAACGCGGTGGCTGTATACCAGGAATATCTGGATGTGGACGTCGTGCCGTTCACCTATCGCTTCGAGCTGTCCAGGGGTGAAATGACGCCGTTTCACAACGGCGTCGTCGAGCAGGGTGTCGACACGACGTCCTACAGCGTTCCGTCGCGCCTCGAGAACGACGTGCGTTACACGTGGCGTGCACGCGCCGAGTACGAGTATGAAGGCACGCGTCACGCCGGCCCGTGGTCGGAGTACGCAACGTTCCGGACGCCCGTGGCGACCATCGCGCCCCCGGTTCCGACCGGGCTGGCCGACGGCGCGATGGACGTGTGGCCGGTCGTTCTCCGGGTGACCAACGGCGAGACGTCGGGGCGGGTCGGCCGCGTGGCCATGACGTTCGAGGTGGCGACCGACCCGGCGTTCCACAACATCGTGACGACCGTCGAACGGGTGGCCGGATCCGGGAGCACCAGCGTGGAGCTGTCGGCGGACGGCCTCGAGCCGGAGACGACCTACCACTGGCGCGTCATCGCGCGCGATGACATGGGGACGGCCAGCGACTACTCGGCCGCGCGATCGTTCACCACGAGCCGCGTGACCATCGATCCGCCGATCCCGACCGATCCCGCGAACGGCGCCACCGGCGTACGGCCGCCGATCGTCCTGCAGGTGACGAACGGAACGACACGTGGCCCGGTCGGCCTCGTGACCATGACGTTCGAGCTCGCGACGGACGTGGAGTTCAGCGCGCTCGTGGACACCGTCGACCAGCCCGCCGGCGAGCACAACGTTGCGGGAACCGGCAGGACCCGGCAGGGAGGTTCGGACCGCCTCAACCGCACCAGTGTCCAACCGTCGGTCGAACTCGCGGCGGAGACGACCTACTTCTGGCGGGTCATCGCGCGGGACGACCGGGATCGCGCCAGCGAGTACTCGACGATCTCCCAGTTCACGACCGCGGAGTCGGGCGGAGGAGGCGGCGGCGGCGGCGCCGACGAGATCGACGTTGCGGAGGTCACGTGGCTGCACACCGATGTCGGCGGCTGGTCAGCCACCTCGACCATCACCGACGTCAGAATCCGCGACGTACCGGCCGGCGGCATCTGCATCGACCATACGAAGGCCAGGGTCTGGCCGGGTACGCGGACGCAGGGCGGGTCGAATCTTGCCGGCAACCCGTGGGTGTTCGGGAACGTGGGCGGACGCTGGTACGCCGCCACCTACGAATGGCTCAGACCGGGCCAGATCTGCAAGTTGACGGTGGCCGGCGGTCACCAGCGACCGTCCGAGGAACTCGGCCCGCACATCAAGAAGCCGCCGCTGCACAACTGGCGGCCGCGGTCCGGCGAACAGGTCGGCTTCATGGTCAGCACGCCGGCGCGCTTCGGTCCCGAGGGACCGATCCGGGAGCGGTCCAACATCGTCGTCGTGACGTGGCCGTAGGGAGCACATCGGAGTCGCAGCCGGAGAGGGCCTGCGCCTGCGACGATGATCGTCGTTCAGGACTCCCTTGATGCAGGTCTTTGAACGGGGGTTCTCCCTGCCCTAGTCTGTCGTCGTGTCGTTCGGTCGCAACATCAGGCGGCTGCGGTGGAAGTCGGGCCTGCGGACACAGCGGGCCCTGGCCGATCTGCTGGGGGCTCCGCAGCCCCAGGTATCCGACTGGGAGAACGACCGCTATGCGGTCCTCGAGACCATGACGCTCGTGCGGATTGCGAAGGGTCTGCGGTGCTCCGTGGACCAGTTGCTCGTCGGCGTCGATGCGGACTACGACCGGGTTCGGGAGGCCGACAGTGTTCCCGAGGCGGAGCCTGCTCCTGTCGATTTCGCCGTCGAGACGCACGCCGACATTCCGGTCGTGGGCGAGGGCCGCGCGTTGCCGAAGGGCGTCACCAGGGACGACCGGCAGTCGGATCGACACGGTGTCGTGCAGTGGGTGTCCCGTCCGGGGGACCTGTCCGATCCGGCAGCCTGCGGAGTGCGGATTCGCGGCGACTCGATGCTTCCGGCATACCGGCCGAACACCATCGCGATCGTGGCGCCGGGTCGCCGGGTGCAGGACGGCGACGAGGTCTACGTGCAGCTCGAGTCCGGTGAACGCCTGATCCGGCTCGTGCGGACGGTTCCGGAAGGCTTCATGCTCCAGCCGTACAACCCGGCGTACCGGACGCTCGTCGTGCCGCGACAGAACATCTGCGCGATGGATGTCGTTGTGTCCTCCCGCCTGGCGCAATTCTGACGGACACGACCTCCTGGTGTGCACTGCCGGACCCGCGGGGCGGGCGGCGGCGGGAACCGGGGCGCGATTCTGCCGGATACGAGCTCCGGTTGCGCGGTGCGCTCTGCCGTCCGACACCGGCCGGCTGGTAGACTGTCATGGGCATCGGGGGGCCGGCAGGCTTGCGGAGAGATGTCCGAGGGGTTGAAGGAGCACGCTTGGAAAGCGTGTGTAGGGGTAATCCTCCTACCGTGGGTTCGAATCCCACTCTCTCCGCCACACCTCGCTGCCCTCGCGGGCGGCGGGAGTTTGATCGGACTCCGACGCGCAGCGTACACTGGCGGATCCGCGCGTGATGACGGGTCGCACCGCGGCTCGGAACCTGTGCAATCTCAGCCTACGAACCGCGTCAGGGCCGGAAGGCAGCAGCGCTAAGTAGTCACTGACATGTGCCGCAGGCGCTTCCGGGCCGCGGTGGGGCCCGTGTCTGCGCCAAGGGGCTGTCGCCGGCCGCGGCGTCAGGCCGAATGAGCCTTTGGCGACGGATGGCCTACCAGGTTCTCGCCCGCAAGTACCGGCCGCAGCGGTTCGATGAGGTCGTCGGACAGCAGGCGGCCACGAGGACGCTGCGCAACGCCCTCGCGCAGGGGCGGCTCGCGCAGGCGTTCGTGTTCGCCGGCCCGCGGGGCGTCGGGAAGACGACCACCGCCCGCATTCTCGCCCGCGCGCTGAATTGCGTTGACGGGCCGACGCCCGATCCCTGCGGGACATGCGACCCGTGCGTGGAGATTGCCGAGGGACGGGACATCGACGTCCTGGAGATCGACGCCGCCACCCACACGCAGGTGGAGAACATCCGCGAGGTGATCATCGCGGGTCTGGCGATGGCGCCGGTCAGGAACCGCTACAAGATCTACATCATCGACGAGGTCCACCAGCTTTCCAGTCATTCGTTCAACGCGCTGCTCAAGTCGATCGAGGAACCGCCGCCGCACGTCATGTTCATGATGGCGACGACGCAGCTCGAGAAGATCCCCGAGACCATCCTGTCGCGGTCGCAGGTCCACGAGTTGCGGACCATCGGCCGGCAGCAGATAGCCGATCAATTGCGGATGATCGCGGACACCGAGTCGATCGCCGTCGACGACGCGGCGCTCGGCCTCGTCGCGCGCGCCGCCGACGGCAGCATGCGCGACGCCCAGAGCGCCTTCGACCAGGTGATCGCTTTCGCCGGCGACAAGATCGGGGTCGACGAGGTGTCGACCGTGCTCGGCCTCATCGGTCGCGACCCGGTGTTCGACGCGGTCGCGGCGGTCGCCGACGAGGAACCGGCCGAGGTGTTCGAGCTCGCGGGGCGGTTCGTGGAGGCGGGCTACGATCTGCGGCTCGTCTGTCGTGAGCTGTCTCGCGCGATACGCGATCTGCTCGTCCTGTCCGTCGATCCGTCGCGGGCCGGCGATCCCGAGATCGCGAGCGAAGGGGAGCGCGACCGGCTGATCCAGCTTGCGCAACGGTTCTCCCGGGAGGACCTGATGCGCGCGTTCGACGTCATTGCACGCGCCGAGTCGGAAATCAGGAGCGCGGCGCAACCCCGCTACCACCTGGAGATGGCGCTGCTCCGCTGGATGCATCTGCGCCAGCTCGTACCGCTCACCGACCTGCTGCAGGGACGCGGCGTCCCGGTCCCTGCGGCAAGGGCTCCCGCGGCAAAGGCCCCCGCTACCGCAGCGGGGGAACGCCGCCGCGAACCGCACCGGCGACCGGCCTCCGTCCCGGGGCCGGGCGTCCCGCGGCCCGAGCGGCGCAGTGCCGCCGGCGGTTCCGGGGCGGCGCCGACCGACCGGGCGCGGTCGGTCCCGGCGCCCGGCGCTTCTTCCCCTCCGGCGACCGCAGGTTCCGGGGCGGCGCCGACCGACCGGGCGCGGTCGGTCCCGGCGCCCGGCGCTTCTTCCCCTCCGGCGACCGCAGGTTCGGGGGCGGCTGACGAGAAGGACGCGCTGCTGGCAGAGATCAAACGGGCCAACAAGGTGTTCCACGGCATGGTGGTGACGCCGGCGCGGCGGATCGAGCTGGACGGCGACCGTCTGATCTTCATCTTCCCCGCGGATCGGCGGACGGCGGCGGCGCGACTGCAGGCGAAGCGGGAGTGGATCGAGGCGCTGGCATCCCAGGTCGTCGGGCGGCGACTGCAGGTGGAAGCGGTACAGGAGCAGGACCAGGGAGGGCAGGAACCGCCGCGCGGGCTCCCGGCGTCGGACGGCTCCAGGGCGGGTGACCCGGAGGCGGGGGCGGGGGCGACGGCCGGGGGCGGAAAGGCGGCGGGCACCGCGGCGGACGGGCCGGCGGCCGGGTTGCGTGAGCGTGCTCTCGGCGATCCTGTTGTGAAGGCGATGCTGGAGCTGTTTCCGGCGGAGATCACCGACATCGAGAACATCTGATGAATATCCAACAAATGATGAAGCAGGCGAAGGAGATGCAGGAACGCCTGCAGCGCGAGCTCGCCGCTACCGAGGTCGAGGCGACCGCGGGTGGCGGCATGGTGACCGTCGTCATGAATGGCGCCAAGCAGGTACGTGCGATCACGATTGATCCCGAGGTCGTCTCCCGGGACGATGTCGAGATGCTGCAGGACCTCATCGTCGCGGCTGTCAACGATGCGCACCGGAAGGTCGACGAGGAGGTCGCCGGCAGGATGGGGGGCATGATGGGGGGGCTCCGGATTCCGGGATTCGGCGGATGACGGAGCCGGGACCGCTCCAGGCGCTGGTGGACCAGTTGCAAAGGCTTCCCGGAATCGGCGCCAAGGGGGCGCAGCGGCTCGCGTTTCATCTGCTGCGGCAGCCGCGGGACGACGTCGAGGCGCTGGTCGCAGCCATCCGGGACGTCAAGGAGCGAATCACCCACTGCTCGGTCTGCCACAACATCACCGACGCCGATCCGTGCTACTACTGCACGCACGACGGTCGCGATCGCAGCGTGATCTGCGTCGTCGAGGACCCCCACAACGTCACCGCGGTCGAAAGGACGAAGGAGTTCAACGGCGCCTATCACGTGCTGATGGGGGCGCTGTCGCCGCTGCAGGGGATCGGTCCCGATGACCTCCGCATCAGGAGCCTCGTCGAGCGCGTCGGCAGCGGGAAGGTGACCGAGGTCATCCTGGCGACCAATCCCAACGTCGAAGGCGAAGCGACAGCGATCTACCTGGCGAAGTTGCTGAAGCCGCTGGGAGTGCGCGTCACCCGGATCGCGATGGGGCTGCCGGTCGGGAGCGACATCGAGTACGCCGACGACGTGACGATCCACAAGGCGATGGAGGGCCGGAGGGAACTCTAGCTCTGGGCTGGCTGGGAGCCTGCACCGTAGAACGCAACGGAGTGAGGCCTGCGGGCGCAGACTACCGGGGTGGTGGGGATGGGCCGCAACGCCGAGCCCGCGAGGCGTTTTTCGGGGCGCTAGGCGGGCCGGGAGTCGCGATCCGGAGCGGGCAGCGTCGCCAGCACGCGCGCGGTCGCCCGCCCCCGCGTCTCCTTGTTGGCCGGAGCGAGGTCGCGCCGCAACCGGGCGAGGCCGTCCGCATCGTCGACATCGTACCAGGCCGGGACTCGCTCGAGGGTGACCCCGGCCCGCGCCGCGGCGCGAACCGTGTCGTCGAATGCCGACGGTGTGCCCCAGCGGATGGCCGTGAAGAGATCCGGTACCGCGCCGCCCGGATCCGGCGGTGTCAGACCGATCAGGTAATAGCCGCCGTCGGCGGCCGGTCCCAGCGCCACGGTCCCCGGCCGGAGCCGCGCCAGCGCCTCGGTGATGTGGGCGGCGGGCAGCGTCGGCAGGTCGGATCCGATGATCACCACCTTGACGAAACCGGCGGCGAACAGATCCTCGAACACAGCGCGTTCCCGCAAGCCCAGGTCGTCGCCGCGCTGGGCCAGCAGGTCGGCCCCGTCCATGCCGAGCCGGGCGAATCCGTCCACGCCGCCGTCGGGCGCGTAGGCGATTCGTACCACAACGTCCGGCAGCTTGCGGCAGGTGTCGACCGTGTCCGCGAGGAAGGCCGCGTAGAGTCGGCGCCGGTCCGACTCGGCGGGGATTGCCTGGCGCAGGCGGCTCTTGGGTGCCCGGGCGCCGTCGGGCGACCGCGCCATGATCGCCACGACCGACGGTCCGGGCGCCTCCTGCGCGTGTCCGGTCGGGGACAGTCCCCGTCCTGCCAGCACCGCCATGCCGCCGGTCATCCAGAAGAGCATGCGAGCCGTGCGTGTCGTGGCCAACGTGACGCCGGTCGTTTCGCCGAACCTGAGCAGTGTCGCCACCGTCGCGGTACCAGCCTGATCGACCCCGATCCGCAGCGGAACGGCCTTGAAGACCACGTTGACGAAACGGTTCGCAGCCTCGAAGACGAATACCTCCATGATCGTCGGCGCGCGCTCGGCGATGACCGACAGCACGGCAAACGCCTCCGCGACCGCAAGGACGTGGAACGACAGCTCCAGGGCGGTAACGAGGAGCAGGCGCGACCAGGTTCGCGGGTAGTCGCGATGGATCCGGTTCTCTGCTTCCCGGGCGCGTTCCGCCGCCGGTTCCAGGAATGCGAGCGCCGGGACTCGCCGCGCGAGCCACCGGAGCACGGCGCTGGCAACGTGGACACGATGCCAGATGAGCCAGTGCGTACCCGCGAGCAGCAGCACCAGGGTGGCCAGCGGCAGGCCATAGACGAGCCGCTCGGACGCCGGCGGCTGGACCATGATCACGAGCGCCACCGCGCCGGCGCCGATCACCACGACCATGGACAGCGTGTAGAAGAGCGTCTCGACCGCCAGTGCGGGGACGGTGCGTTCCAGGGCGGCGCGACGCCGAAGGTAAAGGACCTTGATCGGCTCGCCGGCAACGATGCTCAACGGGGTCAGGTTGGCGACCGCGTCGCCGGCGATGAAGGCGGCCAGCATGTCGCGCAGGCGCAGGCCGTGCCCCGGCGGCAGGCACTGCAGCCACGCCAGCGACCGCGCGGCGAAACGCAGGCCGGACAGCACGAGGACCAGGACGAACATCCAGCCGAGCTGCCGGATCCGACCGGCGACCTCGGCGACGCCGGCTTCATGCAGGTAGTACCCGAAGAGCGCCAACCCGCCGATGGTGGCCAGGAGGCTGATCGCTCCGGGTCGTCGGCCGGATGCAGCGGCGCGCGTACGCATGAGAGCGAGAGGTCTCCGGCGGGCAGACCGCCGGCTGCTGCCATAATCGGCGGGGTATGGAGTCGGTCTCCCTCCAGTTTCCCGTCGCCGTCATTCTACTCGGTGGCGGCCTGGTGGCCGGCTTCGCGGGATATCCGCTGCTGCGACCGCTGCTGGCGCTGTACGGCTTCGTCGGCGGCGTGATCATCACCCCGACGTTCGTCGACCAGCTCGACGGGTGGTCGTTCATCGCGGCGACGCTGGTCGGCGGACTCGCCGGGATGGCGGTCGCCCTGGCCGTGTACCTCGCGACCGTCGCACTCTTGGGAGCCGGTGTGGCGGCGTTTCTCGTGCACCTTGCCGTCGCCGGCGATCCTGATGTCTGGCTCCTGGTCGCTGCGTGCGTGCTCGGCGCACTCCTGGCGCTGATCGTTCGCCGGTACGTCGTGATCATCGCGACTGCATTCGGCGGGGGCTGGGCGACGCTGGTAGGCGGGTTGGCGTTGTCGCGGAACGAAGCGGCGATATCCGCCACCGCGGGCGACATCTCCGGGTTGTTTCCGATGGTGCCGCTCGCCGGGCACGAGGCGTTCGCGGCAGGCTGGCTCGCTCTCGGCGTGCTCGGGTCGGTGATCCAGCTCCTTGCTTCGAGGCGGGTCACGGGAGACGATTGACCCGTCAGGTGGCCGGACCCCGGTCGCCCGGATGTGTATGCCGCCTGTATTGCCGCAGCCACCGTGCGGAAGTGGTATGATCATCGGTCTTGCGTGTTCCTCAGTAGCTCAATTGGCAGAGCATCCGGCTGTTAACCGGAGGGTTGCTGGTTCGAGTCCAGCCTGAGGAGCCAACCCCCTTTCCCGTCCGATCCGGGCGCTGCGGAACGAGTCCCGCATGGTGCCGCGTTCGCGGGGCTTCAATGAGGCCGCGGGGGAGACCCCGCGGATGCACTGGCTGCCGAGGCGGTCCGGCTGCCCGGGCACGTCCGGGCTTCAATGAGGCCGCGGGGGTAGACCCCGCGGATGCCTGCGTTTCGCGGAGCTGCTCCATCGCCTCCGTCGTGCGGCTTCAATGAGGCCGCGGGGGTAGACCCCGCGGATGCTCTCCCCCAGCCCGTCATCCGGCAGGGCGTCGCCGTCGATGGTGTTTCAATGAGGCCGCGGGGTAGACCCCGCGGATGCGGTCGCCGCTCCCAGGGAGTTGTGGTACTCGCTCCAGTCGCTTCAATGAGGCCGCGGGGTAGACCCCGCGGATGGCCCTGCGGCCATCGTGGCCGACGCCCTGGCCGGACGGAGCGAGGTGAGGGACTTCGTTGTCAACGATCGTCAAAAACTGACGAATTCTCGACACTTGTCGTATCGGGGCCGGTCTTCGGGATCGTGATGAGCATCAACGATGATGGCTGTGGGCGCTGTGGGAAACCGCGGTCTTGGCGGTTTTCCAAGCTCCTGTGGACGCGCTCTTGCGTCCATGGGAGCGGCGGCGTCCACGGCCCCCGCGCTGGCGTTCGGCACGGCGCTGGGATAGGGTAGGGAGCGGACTCAGACGCGGGGTGAGGGCCCGGTTGCACCCCAACCGGACCCTCGTGACCGTCTCGAGCTCCGACAGACCGAGCCGGTCGCCGTGGTTGTGCCACGGTTCAGGCTCGTTGTCCAGTCGGCGTTCGCCCCGCGCGCTCCGACGCCGTGGACCAGCCCCTCCGCCAGAGAACCTGCGGTCACTGCAACCGGCTCTTCGCCATCTGCGCGTCGTGTGACCGCGGCCACGCATCTGGTCGCCATCATGGACTGGGCCAGCCGCCACGTGCTGGCGTGGCGGCTGTCGAACACGATGGACAGCGGCTTCTGCCTCGACGCGCTGGAGGCGGCTCTGCGGCGGGGCACGCCGGAGATCTGCAACACCGACCAGGGGGCGCAGTTCACCAGCACGGCGTTCACCGAGCGGGTTCTGGCGGCCGGCGCGCGGTGCTCGATGGACGGCCGCGGGCGGTGTCTGGACAACGTCTTCATCGAGCGGTTGTGGCGCTCACTGCAGTACGAGGCGGTGTGTCTGCACGAGTTGACCGACGGGTTCGTGGCCGAGCGGGTAATCGCGTCGTGGATGACGTTCTACAGTCACGAGCGCCCGCACTCGGCGCTGGGAGGACGCACGCCGGCCGAAGTTTACGGCGAGGAGCGGGAGCGGGCGGCGTGAACACCGCACCTCGCCGCGTGCAACGGCCATGACAGGCATCCGCTGCTCGGCGCCGATGTGGACGACGGCGGTCGTCGAACGACCGTTGCGCTGCGAGCCATTGGTGCTCGACCTTGCGGACGAACAGGCGAACGCGCGCCCGCCGTGCCGTGGGGTTTCCCTCGGCGCATCCGGGCGGCCGCGGCCTCAGCGAGCGACCCGCACCTGCATCCGGAGGGCACTGTGGACCTGCCGGGCCTGTGGACGCCCGCGCCGCATCGCCGCGGATCCGACCGCCGGCGAAGCGGGCGCCCACAGGCCCTTGGAAATCTCGCGGACGGTCGCTGCCGCTGGTGCCGGCGGTCCGGGCCGCGAGATTCCCACAGCCCCACAGCGCATCGTCGTATCATGGATATCGTTCATCGGAGGACGAGCCTGCACCGACCCGGAGAGCCTTGGTCAGCGTGGGATCAGCGGCCACGAGGGCATGATCACGCACCCGGAATACACCTTAACGAAGCCCTCAACCTGTCCAAGCAACCGGGACCACCTCAGCTCACCACGGCCAGCATTGACGCGGCGTGTCGGTCATCCTGTCATCGCCTGATCATCGCCGCCGGAGCAGTTCGTGCGCGGACACCAGCGCCGCTGGCTGAGCAGGCTCACCAGCGACTCGGAATCAAGCGGCGGGGCGTCCGGGTCACCCATCGCGAAGCTGCGCCGCGAACTTCGTGAAGGAGTCGTTCGTCCGCAGGCGATCCTCCACACTGCGGGCAAGCGCCGCATCGGCCGCGGCCCGGCGCTGTGGACTCACCGGCGCCGTGCGTCTACTCGGCAGACGAGCCTGCGTTACGCGTCCCACACCGTCCTGACGTGGGGATAGCCCAGGATGCGCTCATCGGCGGTGACGACGGGAGCCGCCAGTCGGCGCGCTTCCGCGACGATGATCCGGTCGGCCGGATCGCGGTGGAACGGCTCGGGCAGAGTGTACGCCTCTTCGACCGAATCGAGGTCGACCGGCAGTGCCGTCCACCCGTTCGACTCCACGTAGTGTCGGAACCAGAGGCGCCAGTGACGGTCGATCTCGATGCGTCCGCGCCGCACCGCGCACGCGATCTCGGCGCAACTGATGACGGAGACGCATACCCGGGTGTCGTCGGCCACCAGCAGGCGTGCGGTCCGCTCGGGAAGCCGATCGGGATCGCTGACCGCCCAGACGATGGCACAGGTATCGAGCACCACCGTCAAGACGGCGTCTCCTCCAGCATTTCCCAGTCGTCGGGCGGGATGAACGGATCGACGAGGCTCGCGTGGACCACGACCGAGCCCCGTCCGCACCCCAGCACGGTACGGTTCGGGGTGGGCCGGGGGGCGGACACAACGCGCGCCAGCGGCACGTTGCGCTTCCTCACCTCGACCTCATCCCCGTTCGCGACGGCGGTGAGGTACTCGCTCAGGTGGTTCTTGAACTCGGCGATGTTGGCAACCTTCATGGCCAACATTATAGCCGCCTGCGACCCCACGGTCCGTCAGGTGCCTCACCGAGGCCGTGCGGCGGCTGCACGCGGATCTCGCTGCGCGGAGCGCGCCGCCTTCGCGCGCCCGCTACGTGGACATGCCGCGCCTGCTCGAGCGCATGCAGGCCGACCGGCCGACGAGTATCTGATCACGACGACGTTCACGCCCCTGGGCTTTCCTGACCTGTGATGCGCGCCGCGGCCGTGGCGGAACTCGTTGACGAGAGTCGATGCACCGGTCCAGACTGGTTCCGATGGCAGAGCGGGAGCGCAGAATGAGAGAACGGATCCACGTCACGTACGAACGCAAGTCCCCGCGCGCGTGGACCGTGGTTGCGATGCCGCCGCCGGCCGGGCTGCGCCCGGCGCAAGTCCCCGCGCGCGTGGACCGTGGCGGAAGCCAAGGCCAGACTGTCCGAGGTGCTGCGGCGCGCCGAGCAGCAGGGCCCTCAACGCATCGGAACGCGAAAGGCGTTCGTGGTCGTGCCGGCCAGTCTCCGGGAGGAAACGACCGAACGGCAGCCGTCGTTGGGACAATGGCTCGTCGTCGCGCCGGGCAGCGGCGCTATCGAGCTGCCGGCGCACGATGACGAGCACGACAGCCCTGTCCCGTTCGACGACCGGACCGAGGACGACTGGCAGGCTTTCGACCGCGGACGGACTGCTTGGTCTGGAGACGGACTGCTCGAGCGCAGGCAGGCCGACCCGGCCGATCAGGTACCTGATCACGACGACGTTCACGCCCCTGGGCTTCCCGGACCTGTGATGCGCGCCGCGGCGGCGGGCGCCGACCGTCTGTGCCTGGCCACCGTGGCCACGTCCGACTTCCTGCCGGGCGCGCTGGCTCTGGTGAGCTCCTTCCTGAGCCACCACCCCGGCTTCGGCGGCGACATCGTCGTCCTGCACGCCGGCCTGCCGGTGCCGACGCGGGCGGCCTGGGAGGCGGCGTTCGCGCGGCTGCGGTTCGAGCCCGTCAGCGCCGAGCTGCGCGAGCGGGCGGCGCGGGTGGCCCGGAAAGGCCCGGACAGCGCGGTTGGGGCATGCGCTTCCACGCCCTCGACGTGTTCCGTCTGGACGGCTACCGGAAGGTGCTGTTCTGCGACAGCGACGTGGTGTTCCAGCGCCCGGTGGACGAGCTGTTCGAGCGTCTCGGGGCGCTCGTGTGCGCCGGCGACGGCGCGTTCCTGTCCGGACGCGGGCGGGACCCGGTCACGTTCCGCGAAGTCGCGATCTCCGCCGGCGTTGACACCGCCCTCGACCGGACGTTCAACAGCGGAGTGCTCCTCATCGACGGTTCGCTCACACGTGGCGGCGTCCATGCCGATCTCCTGGCGCTCGTCACGCCCGAACCGTGGCGCAACAGCGACACATGGCTGGCGGACCAGTTCGTCCTCAACCGCTACTTCGCGGGACGCCAGACGCTGGTGAGCTCGACCTACAACTACCCGCTGATCTTCGAGGCCGAGGTCCGCCGGTGGGAAGGGCTCACCCCGTCCCGGGCGAAGGTGCTGCACTTCAACGGCCCGGTCAAGCCGTGGCGGCCCGACACCATGCTGCGGTGGATGGACCCCGGAGAGAGGCCGTCGCGCAGCGCCTTCCGCTGCTGGTACGAAGCGTACCTCGACGGCCTGGCCGCGGCCCACCTGCGGGCGGCGCAGCGCGCCGGGGCGCTGCTGCCGCATGGCGGGGCGGCGCCCGTCCCACGCTGACCTGCGCATGGGAGCTGCCCCCCGGCCTTTTCACCCTGCCGCGGAGTAGTTCGGACCGCAACGTGCTCCGACTGCGGGGCAGCGGGACGCTTGCCCATCCGGGTATCACATGCCGGCGGAATGGAAGTCAGGCGGGAGGCGGTTCGGTCAGGCGGCGTCGCGGTCGCGGCGTCCGGCCAGATGCCCTGGGACGCCTGGAGCCCCGCGAGACCGCCGTAGTATGATTGCCGAGAGCCGGACAGACCGTCGCCGGCCGGCGCCCGGACCGAGGAGGAGCATCAATCATGTCACTGCGCATCAACGACATCGCGCCGGACTTCACGGCCGACACGACCGAGGGCACCATCAATTTCCACGAGTGGATCGGCGACGGCTGGGCGATTCTCTTCTCCCACCCGAAGGACTTCACGCCGGTCTGCACGACCGAGCTGGGCGCGGTGGCCGGGCTCGGTTCGGAGTTCGCGAAGCGCAACTGCAAGGTGCTGGGCATCAGCGTCGACGGCGTCAGCGACCACGAGCGCTGGTCGAAGGACATCGAGGCGTCGCAGGGGCACGCCCTCAACTACCCCCTGGTCGGCGACCCGTCGCTGAAGGTCGTCAAGGCCTACGACATGCTCCCGGCCGACGCCGGTGACACGTCGGTCGGCCGCACCCCCGCCGACAATGCGACGGCGCGCTCGGTCTTCGTCATCGGTCCGGACAAGCGCATCAAGGCGACGCTGACCTATCCGATGAGCACCGGCCGCAACTTCGACGAGATCCTGCGGCTGCTCGACTCGTGCCAGCTCACCGCGACGAAGAAGGTGGCGACGCCGGCCAACTGGAACCAGGGCGGGGACGTGATCATCCTGCCCGCGGTCTCCGACGCCGAGGCGCGCGAGAAGTACCCGGACGGCTGGAAGTCGCCCCTGCCGTACATCCGCGTCGTCCCGCAGCCGAAGTAAGGCGAGGGCGAGCTTCCTGACGGGCAGACGCGAGCAGCCCGCCGGCATCCAGCGACTTCTTGCAGGGTCGCGGCGAGAACAATCGGAGCCGCGGGCGACGATTGTCGGGCTAGTGGATGACGGTATCGTCACCCATCTCGTCGAGCGGCTCGAGGTGCGGTATCTCCAGCCCGTGCACGGCGCGGATGGCGGCGTCAAGCGCCTCCACCGCGCTGCAGGCTTCCGCTTCGTCCCGCAGACGCCGGCGCGTGGCGCGCAGCGTCCGCAGCACCTGAGCCCGATCGAATCGTTGACCTGCGCAATGCTCGCAGAAGCTCATGATGCATCGTCCTGCATGTGCGGATAGCGGTAGTTGCGCGCGGGCAGGAAGTTCTCCTTCGTGGTCCGTGGGCTGACCCAGCGAATCATGTTCAGCAGACTGCCCGCCTTGTCGTTCGTCCCCGAGGCGCGGGAGCCGCCGAACGGCTGCTGGCCGACCACGGCGCCGGTCGGCTTGTCGTTGATGTAGAAGTTCCCCGCCGCATTGACGAGCTTGGCGTGGGCGAGATTGATCGCCTTCCGGTCGGTCCCGAAGATGGCGCCCGTCAGCCCGTAGGGTGATGTCTTGTCGCACATGTCCAGCGTCACATCGTAGGCGTCGTCGTCGTAGACGTACACCGTCAGCACCGGCCCGAACAGCTCGACCTCCATCGTCCGATAGTGCGGATCCTGAGCCCGAATGACGGTCGGCGCTATGTAGTAGCCCTTGCTGTCGTCGCAGTGCCCACCACAGATGACGTCGGCGCCGGCGTCGGCGCGCGCGCCGTCTATCGCCGACTTGAGCGTGTTGTAGGACGTGCGATCGATGACCGCGCCCATGAAGTTCGTCAGATCGGCCACGTCGCCGTACTGGATCGCCTCGATCTCGTGGCACCACTCGTCGCCGTACCGGTCCCAGAGACTTCTGGGAATGTAGGCCCGGCTCGCGGCGCTGCACTTCTGGCCCTGGTACTCGTAGGCGCCGCGAATGAGCCCCGTCGCCAGCGCGTCGGGATCGGCGGAGGCGTGCGCGAAGATGAAGTCCTTGCCGCCGGTCTCCCCGACGATGCGCGGGTAGCTGCGGTAGCCGGCGATATTGGCGCCGACCGTCTTCCACATCCCCTGGAAGACCTCTGTGCTGCCTGTGAAGTGCACGCCGCCCAGATCCGGATGATTCATCGCCGGGTCGCCAATCTGCGACCCGCTGCCCGGCACGAAGTTGATGACGCCGTCGGGCAGGCCCGCCTCCCGGAACACCTCCATCAGCCGGTAGGCGGCGAGGACCGCCGTCGACGCCGGTTTCCAGATGACCGTGTTGCCCATCATCGCGGGGCTGCTGGGCAGGTTGCCCGCGATGGCGGTGAAGTTGAAGGGCGTGACCGCCAGCACGAAGCCCTCGAGCGGCCGGTACTCCACATAGTTCCACATCGCCGGCCCGCTCGCAGGCTGCTCGGCGAACACCTGCGGCATGTACGAGACGTTGTAGCGGAGGAAGTCGATCAGCTCGCAGGCGGCGTCGATCTCGGCCTGCATGACCGTCTTGCCCTGGTTCAACATCGTCGCCGCGTTGATGGTCGGGCGGTACCTGCCGGCGAGCAGCTCGGCCGCCTTCAGAAAGACCGAGGCCCGCGCCTCCCACGGCATGGCGGCCCATGCCGGGCGCGCCGCCGCGGCGGCGGCCGCGGCCTGCTCCACGGAGTCGGCGTTGCCCTTGTGGAACGTCGCCAGCACGTGCTGGTGGTCGTGCGGCATGACGCACTGGCCGAGATCGCCGGTCCTGACCTCGGCGCCGCCGATGATCAGCGGGATCTCGATTCGGCTTCCGGCGACCGCGGCAAGCTCCGCCGTCAGATCGCGCCGCTCCGGAGACCCGGGCGCATAGCCGAGCACGGGCTCGTTCACTGGTGTGGGCACTTGAACGCGAGCGTTGATCATCGAGACGACTCCTTCCGTCTGCGACAGAGATTACTGTAATCGGGCGACGTGTTCCCCTGCCCGTCACCTTCAGCACGCGCCGAAGCGGGACGGATTCGTGATGTCGAGCGCCGCGTCGAGCCGCCGGTCCACCACCAGATCCGCGACCATGGCCGCGGTCAGTGGCGCCAACAGGATGCCGTTGCGGAAGTGACCGCAGGCATATACGAGGCCGGGTACGGCGGCGGACGGCCCGATGACCGGCAGTTCGTCCGGCGTAGCGGGCCTGAGTCCGACACGAGCCGCCTTGAACGAGGCTTTGCTCGCCTTCGGCGTGACCCGCTGTGTCGCATCGATCAACGACCGTATACCGGCCACCGTGGCGCGCTCGTCGAAACCCACCTCCTCAATCGTCGCCCCGGCAAGCACCGAGCCGTCGCTCCATGGAACTAGGTAGCAGTCCGGCGACCACAACACGCGCTGGAGGGGCGGCGCCGGCCACCCCAGGTGCAGGAGCTGTCCCCGCACCGGCCGAATCGGCACCGGGGAGGCGCCATCGATCTCGAGGTGACCGGACCAGCTACCGGTGGCCATGACCGCCGATTCGCAGGCGAACGCGTCGCCTGTCGTCTCGACGCGAATCCCCGCACCGTTCCTCTCGATGCGCGTCACTGCCGACGCCGTCTGAAAGGAAGCGCCGTGGGCCGCAGCGGCCCGCCGCAACGCCGCGGTCAGCTCGGACGCGCCGATGAAACCGTGCGACGCGACGATCACCCCTCCCCGCACGGTGGGCGCCAGTTGCGGCTCCACCCGCCGCACCGTCTCGGCGTCGAACAGTTCCGCCGGGATGCCGCGCTCGATGCAGGCGGCATGAATGCCCTCGAGACGCGACATGTCGCTCGGCCGCGTGGCGATCTCGAGGGTGCCCGTGCGCATGTACTGCACTGCCACGCCCGAATCCTCGACGATGCGCGCCACGAACTCGTCGTAGAGGTCCAGACTGCGCGTGGTCAGATCGAGGAGCGGCCGACGATCGTGCGCCTCGATATACGGCGCGAGGACACCGGCCGAGGCCTGCGTCGCCCCCCGGCCCACCTCACCGCGGTCGATGACGCGGACGCGAACACCGCGGCGGGCAAGCTCGTAGGCGATCGCGCAACCGACGATTCCGGCTCCGACGACGACGACCTGGGATGTCTGGTCCACGGTTTGGCACCCGGCGTAACCCCCCAGTGTACTACGAACGTGCGGCGAGGCGCACCGGTCGCACGGGGTTGTCGAGTGTGGCGATCAATCGAACAGGCGTCCGATGGCGATGCACAGCGCCGGCAGGCCGTAGAAGAGCAGCGCGACGCCGGCCACCGTCAGCTCGCGCGAGCGCAGGGCGAGGCGGGTCACCTGGCGGGCCGCCTCGAGCGGCACCCGGCGAACGGCCCGCAGCGGGTAGATCAGCAGGAGGCCGCTCATGTTGAACAGCAGGTGCACCAGCGCGATCTCGAGGCCGGCCGCCGCGTTCGGTCCCGAGACGGCCAGCGCGGCCAGCAGTGCCGTCACCGTGGTGCCGATGTTGGCGCCGATGGTCACCGGGAACGCCTGCTCGAGTCGCAGCAGCCCGGCGCCGCCCAGCGGGACGAGCAGCGACGTGGTGATGGAGCTCGACTGCACCATGACGGTCACGACGACCCCGACCAGCATCGCGACGACCGCGCTCGAGCCGAGCACGCGGTCGATGATCGCCTCGACCCGGGAATGCACCGCCGCCCGCATGACCTTCACGAGCAGGAACAGCGCGAAGAAGATGAAGGCGCCGCTCGCGCCGATGAGGAATACGGCCTGCCCGCCCGACGCGGCGAAGAGCGCCTCGGCCAGCGCCGTCACCGGCGCGAAGCCGGCGTCGAGCGCGGTGCTCAGGGGACTCTCGTACTCGACCCCGCCCACCTGGCCGAGCGTGTCGGCCAGCACGCTCGCGGTCCGTCCCAGGTAGCCGGTGGCGATCTCGACCGGTAGCAGCACGAGCACCGCGAAGTAGTTGAAGATGTCGTGGCAGATCGCGACCGGAAACGCGCGCTCGAACTCCTCGCGCCGGCCGATGTGCGCCAGCGACACCATGGTCGCGGTCACGGTGGTCCCGATGTTGGCGCCCATGACCATGGGGATCGCGTTGGCGAGGGGCAACGGATTCTCGGGCGCGGCGACCAGGGCGACGACCATGGACGTGGTCACCGACGAGCTCTGCATGACCGTCGTCGCCAGCAGTCCCACCACCAGACCGACGAACGGGTTCGACGTCGCCGCGAAGAAGGTCTCGATGAGGTCCTGGCCGAGCAGCTCGAAGCCGTCGCCCAGACCCTTCACGCCCAACAGGAACACGAAGAGCAGCACTCCCACGCTCAGCACGCGCAGAGTGACGGTGGACGCGAGACGTTCGGGGATGGGGGCTGTGGCGGGCAAATCGATCGGGACGCTGCTCGGTGTCCTGTCTTTCCTTCGACCAAGCCGTCGGAGCGGCCCCCCAACCGATCCGTCATCCATTCTACACGCCGGGCGTCCGGCGTGAAACCCGGCTCGACACCGGGACCGGCCAAGCCCCGGAGATCGCGCGGCGCCGCGAGGCAACCATCCCGCCCTGATTCCTGCCCGGGGCAGTAAAGCGGGCCACGGACCCACGCAAGGGGACAACCCGTCACCTTCGGGTGACACTTCGCATGTGCGGTCGGACCTGTCCCCCGGCTGCGGCACGCAGCGAACCGCTTGCCGCCGAATGGGTCGAGACACTATCGTCGCCTGTTCGTAGCGGCACGGCTCTTGCTATTCTGTTCGGCAAGGTGAGGAGTGTTCCGCATGGACATGACACGCGCAACCTTCCTGATCGCCGCCGCCCTGGCAGTCGCGCTGGTGGTCGCTGCCGCCGGCACCGGCGCCTACATTGCGGTCCGTCAGAACGCGGAGCCGCCGAATGCGGTCGTCGAGGAGCCTGCGCCGCAGGCCGGGATGGCCGCGACGCTCCACGGGATCGAGCCACAGGTGATCCTCGGCGAAGCGAACTCGGCGCCAGGCGTCGCCGTCGCGTCCACGGAGCAGATCCTGGAGCCGGCTGCAGCCACCGGCGCCCCGGCGGAACCGGAGACGCCACGAACCCGGCGATCACGATCGCCGGCGCCGCGGCCGGTGGCGCCGCCGTCGCCCGCGCCGCCACCTCCACAACCATCCCGGGCGGCGACGCCGGCGGAAGCGGGAGAAGCCGACCGGCCCGCACCACGGCCCGTTCCGGCCGCCGCGCAGCCGGAGCCGGAACCGGAAGTCGGGTGGGCGCCGGAACCCGCCACCCCACCGGCTCGCCGTCCGCCGGGGCGCGCGCGCCGTGCGCTTCCCGAGGTCGAAGGCTGGAAGCCGGCGGATCCCGCCCCGGCGACCGGGCGCCGGAACCGGCCGGCGGGTCGCGACGCCGCCATTCGTGATCTGCCGCCTCTGGCGTCCGGCGACCTCGCTCTCCCGGTTCCGGACGCCGTCGAATCGCTGCCGACGGTAGTGGAGACGCTTCTCGTTCCCGCCGATTCGGTGATCGGACTGCAGATCGACACGTTCGTTTCCACGGACCGCGCCGCGGTGGAGGACGACGTGCAGGCGCGCGTGACACGCGATGTGATGGTGGCGCGCCGCGTCGCCATCCCCGCCGGCAGTCTCGTCAACGGCTCGGTGGTCCTGGTGGAGCGGGGCGGCAAGTTGCAGGGCGCGGCCCGCCTCGGCGTCCGGTTCCATACCGTCGTACTCGACGACGGGCTCGAAGTGCCCATCGCAACCGAGACCGTCTATCGCGAGGGCCGCTCCCGCGGGCGCGACAATGCTGCGCGGATAGGTGGCGGCGCGGTGGCCGGCGCGATCCTGGGAGCGATCTTCGGCGGGGGCCGCGGGGCTGCCATCGGTGGCGCCGCCGGGGCCGCGGGCGGCACGGCGGCGGCGGCGGCCGGTGACGCCGAACCGGCGACGCTGCCGGCCGGAACCACGTTGACCGTCCGCCTTGCACGACCGAGCAGCGTGACCATCGAGCGATAGTTTCGCGGGTCGAGGCAACGCGACGGCCCGTGCTATATTGCTGCACGTGGCGGAGGACGAGATCACGCAAGCCGTGCTCGCCCGCGAAGAGGTCGCCCGGTATCTCGAAGGTCGCGGCGGGCTGACGCGGGATGAGGCGCGCGCCGCCATTCACGGCTACCTGGACGAGCTTCGGACCACACAGCGGTACCGAATGTACCGCGCCCTTCAGCACCCGCTCTATCCACTGCTCCGCAAGATCACGCGCAGCAGCGAGGGGATTGACAATGTCCGCTCCGCGACCCGGGCCAACCGGGTCGTCTATGCATCGAACCACCGCAGCCATGCCGACTGGATGGTGCAGCCGCTCGTGCTCGACGACAACGGCATCCGGCCGCCGGTGATCGCCGCCGGCAGCAACCTGTTCGGCGGCGCTCTCGGGCTGATTCAGAAGCACGTCACCGGCGCCATACCCGTTCGCCGGGACACGAAGGACCCGGCCTATCTCGTCACGCTCAAGGCGTACGTCGCCGAGCTGCTGCGCCGGACCGAGCTTCTTCTGTACCTGGAGGGGGGGCGCAGCTACAACGGAGAACTCAAGCCTTTCAAGACCGGGCTGCTGCACGCTGCCGCCCAGGCGGACCGGAACGACATGGTCATCGTCCCGACGGCCATCGCCTACGACCTCGTCATCGAGGACTTCGTCCTCTCCCGGCAGGGTGTCAAGCGCGTCCAGCGTCCGTTCCACCAGGAACTGGCCGAGATGCTCCGGTACACCGTCGGCTATCAGTCGCGCAGCATCGTCACCTTCGGGCATCCGATCCGGTTCGACGACTACGACCCCGACGACCGGCGCGACATGGTGCGGTTGAAGCGCCGCGTCCGCTACGAGATCGGTCGCCTGTACAAGGTAACGCCCACCGCACTGGTGGCGGCGGCCATCCGGCCGTCCATCGCCCGCGTGGAGCTGGAGGACCGAATCGACCAGCTCATCGGCATCCTGGACTCCGCGGGCGCGAATCTGGACGTCGCGACCGGCGAGGAAGCCGTCGACGCGGCCACGGAGCCGCTGGCCGCCCGCGGCATCCTCGTGGTGGAGGGACAGCGCTTCCGTGTCCGCGAACGGGTTGTCCTGCGCTACTACGCGCGGTCGCTCGATCACCTGCTCGCGCATCGCGGCGGATCGGCCCTGACGCATTAGTAGTGAGAATCACTCCCTCGACCGTGCTGGACGCCGTCTCTCGGAGGCTGTTTCTCGCGCTGGCCGGCAGTCGCACGCTGAAGCACGCGGCCTCGCGGTACGGCATGCGCGGCACCCGGGGGGTGGCGCGCCGGTTCATCGGCGGCAGGAACGTGAACGAAGCGATCGAGGCGGCCCGCCGACTGGAACAGCGCGGTCTGCTCCACACGTTCAACTATCTGGGCGAACACGTTCGCAGCCGGGAAGCGGCCGAAGCGGCCACCATCGCCTACCTGTGGGTGATCGAATCCGTCAGCCTGGCCGGCATGAACTGCAACCTGTCGATAAAGCTGACGCAACTCGGCCTGGAACTCGATACGGGGCTGTGCCGGGACAACCTCCAGCGTATCCTGACCCACAGCGACGCGCAGCGCTGCTTCGTACGGGTCGACATGGAGGGATCGACATTGGTCGACCGCACGCTGGACGTGGTGGCGGCGATGCGAACGGACGGACAACGACACCTCGGCGTCGTCCTGCAGGCGGCCCTGCGCCGCACGCCCGACGATCTGGCCCGCGTCACCGAGCTCGGCCTTCCGGTACGGCTGGTGAAGGGCGCCTACAAGGAACCGGCGAACGTGGCGTACCAGAAAAAGCGGGAGGTCGACCGCGCATTCGTGCAGATAACGGAGACGCTGCTCGATACCGGAGTCCATCCCGCGTTCGCCACCCACGATCCGCGCATGATTCGTGCGGTGCGGACGGCCGCCGACGCGCGCGGACTCGGCCCCGACGGGTTCGAGTTCCAGATGCTCTACGGCGTCCGGCGCGACCTGCAGGCAGCGCTCGAGGCAAGAGGCTACGCCGTTCGCATCTACCTGCCGTTCGGGGGCGACTGGTTCCCCTACTTCATGCGACGGCTCTCGGAACGGCCCGCCAACGTGCTGTTCGTGGTGCGGAGCCTGCTGCACGAGCAGCTCGGCGACCAGCGGGGCCACGCCGATTAAATTAGACCGGGCCTTCGGGATGCGGAAGATGTTCGTGTCGCCGTCGGCCTCCGCGTCACCTGCCAATCACTGCCGGCCCACAAGCTCCAGCAGCCCGAGGGTGAGCCAGGGTACATAGGTGATCACGAGCACGCCAATCCCCAGGATCACGAGCAGCGGCACCGACGCGCGGTACACCTCCAGCAGGGGCCGGTCGAAGCGGTAGGAGGCGAGGAACAGGTTCAGCCCGACCGGCGGGGTCAGGTAGCCCAACTCCAGGTTGGCGATGAAGATGATCCCGAGGTGCACGGGATCGATGCCGTACGCCGCCCCGATCGTGCTGATGAGCGGCACCACGACGACGATGGCCGAGAAGATGTCCATCACGCAGCCGACGGCGAGCAGGAAGATGTTGAGCGCGAGCAGGAACACCAGCGGCGACTCGATGCGCGCCTCGGTCCACTCCAGCAGCCGGAACGGGATGTCGACGTCGACCATGTAGGCGGTGAAGCCCTTGGCGACGCCCAGGATGATCAGCACGCCGCCGATCAGCACCACGCACTCGCGGAACGCCTGCCGCAGCCCGGGCCACAGCCGGAAGTCGCGGTGCACCAGGCCGGTGACGATCGCCGCATAGAGCGCGGTCAGCGCCGAGGTCTCGACCAGCGTCGCGCGCCCGCTGAAGAGCGCCCCGAGCACCACCACCGGCAGGGCCAGCTCCCACTTCGCCGCCCACAGCGCGGCGCGAGCCTCGTCCCCGGCGAAGGCGTGCCGGCCCGCGCCGGTGACGATGCCCTCGCGCATGCCCCAGGCAGCGACCAGCGCGATCAGCAGCACACCGGGCAGGATGCCCCCGATGAACAGGTTCTCCGGCGCGGTCTGCGCGACGATGGCGTAGAGGATGAGCGGCATCGCCGGCGGCAGCAGCAGCCCGAGGGATCCCGACGCGGTCAGCAGGCCGACCGAGAAGCGGTCGCGGTAGCCGTCCTTGAGCAGGGCCGGCAGCAGCAGTCCGCCCAGGGCCAGGATCGTCACCCCGGAGCCGCCGGTGAAGATGGTGAAGAATGCGCAGACCACGGCGCAGACCACCGCCGTGCCGCCCGGCATCCACCCGACCAGCGCCCGGAACACCCGCAGCAGCCGCTCGGACGACTGCCCCTGCGCCAGGATGAATCCGGTCAGCGTGAAGAGCGGAATCGACGGCAGGTGCGGCTCGGTCGCCAGGTCGTAGGCGTAGAGCGGCACCGCCGCCGGATCGAAGGCATCGACCATGTAGAGGAAGGCCGCCGCGCCGGCCAGCACCGTGAAGATCGGCGCGCCGGCCAGGGCCGCGAGCACCACCAGCACCACCCACGGCCAGCCGGGACCGCCGGCCAGCACGCACGACGCGCCCTCGCCGGCGCAGGCGGCCCCCGTCCCGCTCAGCCAGACGCCGGCCAGGATGCCGCCCGCCGCCGCGGCGCGCGCACCCCAGCCCCCGGCCCGCCACCCCAGCCGCACGGCGATCACCGCGAACGCGAAGGGCAGCACCAACTGGAAGATCCACGACCGTATCCCCACCGCGATCTCGCCGCCCAGTTCCATCTCGATGGCCACGACATCGACGGCCGAGCGGGCCAGCAGCGCGGCCACGGCGGCCCCCACCGTCGCCGCGAACCCCTGCGTGACCCGCCGCGCCCGCCCTTCGGGAATGAACGTGGCGGTGGCAAGTGCGATCAGCTTGTTCTGCCGCGCGGCCAGTCCGGCCCCCAGAAAGCCGACCCACAGCGTCAGGTGCTGGACGAACGGAATCGACCCCGGAATGCCGCCGCTGACGAGGGGCCGGACGACGATCTCGGCCAGTGGCAGCAGCGCCATCGCCGCCAGCGCGCCGGCCGCCACGAGCTCCTCCGCCCGGTGGAGAACAGCCGGAACCGGCGACAGGCGCGCGGCAATGGCCGGCAATGCGCTCGTGCGAGGGGTCTCGGGCATCCTGCTGCGCGGTCAGTATAGTTTCCCGCCCCCGGACCGCAGCCGCCCGGCAGGCGCCGGGTTCGCCGCGGGCAGGTGGAGCTGCCGCACGATCCACTTCAAACTATCATGACAATCGGGTGCGCCGGTTCCGGCGGGCAGGCCCGAGACGCCGGATCCGCCTCGCAGCGGACGGCGCGGCGGGGAACCGCCGGGAACAGGCGGGCGCCAGGATGTGACGCGACGTGGAACGGACACTTCTCGACGAGCGGCTCGACCGGCTGCGGCGCGAGGTCGACCCGCGGCGGCGGCGACTCGTCGCGCTCGGCCTGTTGACGGCGCTGCTTGAGCCGCACGACATCGAACCGGTCCTCGTGGGCGGCGGCGCCCTGGAGTTCTACCTCGCAGGCGGCTACGCGACCCACGACATGGACCTGGCGCTGCCATCCTCCCCCGCCGTCGACGACGCGTTCGCAGCGCTCGGTTTCGAAAAGGTGGGGCGCTTCTGGCGCCACACGGACCTCGACCTGCTGTTCGAGGCGCCGGCGCCGGCGGGGTTGCCGGGTGAGGACGCCCCGCGCACCGCCGTGGATGTCGACGGCCTGCGCGTGGTGATCCTGGGCGTCGAAGATCTCCTTCTGGATCGGCTGCGCGCATGGGTACACTGGAGGAGCGACGAGGACGGACGCTGGACCCGGCGGCTCGCACACCTTTACGCCGAGCGGCTGGACTGGTGCTACCTGCGCGAACGCGCAGGTGACGTCCCCGAAGAGGCTGCCGCGGTGCTGGCGCTCGAACGCGAGGTGCAGCCGTCATGATCGACTACGACGCGTTCCAGGACGAGGTGCGGCGCCTCAGACGGGAACGTTGGGGAAGGATCCTCGCCGCCGAACCGCCGGGCCGGGCCGCCGGCCGGCGACCCCGCGATCCGGAGCAGGAACGGCTGTTGCTGGAGATGGACCGCGCGCGGCTCGAACGGCAGGAACGGACCCTCGCAACCCGCAAGGTCCCGCCGCGCCGCCCCGACTGAGGGCGCGGCGACATCGTCAGAAAGCGCGCGGCCGCGGGCGACGCCTCGCGATCCGCTTGGCGCCTCCGCGAACAGGAAGTCCCGTGTTCCGGCAACGGCGGCGAGCAGCGCCTTCGAACCATGTCCCGCAGCGGGCCGTGCAGTGCATCACAGGTCCGCAGCGCGCCAGTCACTCAGCCCGGCGACGATGCACTCCTCGAGCCATACGCGGAATCGATTCTCGATGGATGCCGGATCCTCCCGGTAGTTGATCTGGAACACGGCCCGCGCCAGAGCCTTCGCCGGTCCGGTTTCCCTGTCGTCCCTGTCCATCTGCACCCGCTGGAAGAAGACGGCGCAACAGGCGAGCACCCCCCGGAATTCATGACCGATGCCGTGAAACGCAATCAGCAGTTGGCTCTGGTTCGCGTTCTGTATCACGAGCCGGACCCATGCGCGATACGTCTCCATGTTGGCGAAGTACTCAAGCGCCTTCGCCCCGGAGATGATCTGCTGGCGGAAATAATGACTGCGCGCATCATGATCACTCGCCCCATCAACGAATGTCGCCACCTGACTCAGCAGGGGTTTGACCTCGTTGTCGAAAGTCACCGTCACCTGTCTCAGTCGGTTCTCCGCGATGCGCCGGAGTTCTTCCGCTCGATCCTTCACGGTGTTCCACTCGGTCAGCAGCGCATCGCGTCGATGCTCCAGTTCCTTCCGTGTCGAATGGATCAGATCCTCCGCAACGACCAGTCTTCCGACATCGCGAGACAAGCCGAGCGCCCGCACGAATTCGCGTCGCTGAATCTCCGAGAAGAATACGACCAGCGGTTTCAGATCTCCCCGGTCAGCCGCTTCCAGCGCGTCCAGGTAGGTGCTCTTGTCGGCGCTTCGCACCACCAGCGGGAAACGAACCGCCTTGACCAGCACAAGAGTGGCCAGCGTTCGGGCCACCCGTCCGTTGCCGTCCTGAAACGGGTGTATCTGCGTGAAGCGATGATGGAGCCACGCCGCCTCGACTTCCGGAGCAACGCCGACGTGATTCCGATGCATATCGACCAGGCCATCCATTTCGGACGCCACCTGCTCCGGCGGACAGTACTCGTGCACTTTCCCCGACCGCCCGGTCGGATTGTTCGGCGCCCGCTTCCAGGCGCCCTTCAAGAGCGGAACCTGCAACCGGTTCCCGAACTGGTCCCTGCCCTCCGCCGTCTCCTGGTTCTGCGTCAGCAGCGCATGAAGCTCCTTGATGCAGCTCGTCGACAGCGGCCGTTCGTCCGTGACGAAGGCGAAGACGTAGGCGATGGCCGCCTCGTGATCGCGGATCATGGACGCGATCGTCTCCGGCGTCGCGCCCGCCCCGTGGGGAATCAGCGCCGCGTCGATGCCACGCTCGATCAGGATTTCGGTGACGCCTCTGTCGAAGTCGTACACGCGCTCTATCAGGCCGGTCTCGATCGCCCATTCCCTGCGCAGCTTCTCGTTGAATGTCGGCAGTGCATCGGAATCCGCGAGCCGTTCACGCTCTTCCTGCCACACCCTGGCCAGCGCCGCCAGCTCGCCCTGTTCGAGTAATGCCGGATCGACTTCGTAGTCACGGATCGGATGCCATTTGTGTCCGTCGTTCATCCACGCCATCTCCGGACCTGCTCACGAGCCGGAACCGACAGTCAATTGGCCCGGAACGCGTCCCGAGCGGTGATGGCCGCGTTGTAGATGTCCGCCGGCACGCGGCTGCCGCGCCAGGTCGCCGTCAGGCGCTCGGCCACGGCGCGGAACTCGGCCGCTTCGGCCGGGCTGACCGACGAGACGGTCAACCCGCGTTGTCGCATCTCGGCGAGCGCCTCGCGATCCTGCTGCGGCACCTCCGCGAACAGGAAGTCCTGCGTCGCGGCGGCGGCGGCGAGCAGCGCCTCGCGGTCCGCTTCGCCGATGCGCGCCCACGCCCGCTCGGTCATCACCGTGGCCCCGAAGATCGGACTCAGCGGGATGTCGAGCATGTGCGACGTCTGGCGGTACCACTGGAACACCAGCGCGCCGTACGGCGGACTCGGATAGGCGTCGATGAGTCCGGTGTTCAGCCCCATCAGCACGTCGGTCAGCTCCAGCGGCACCGGCTCGAAGCCGTTCTCGCGGTACCAGCGCACCATGTCGTCGTCGCCGGCCGACGTGAAGAGCTTCGCCGCCTGCAGGTCGCGCATGTTGCGGATCGGCTGCGCCGAGAAGATGTGCGCCCAGCCGCCGTGCCCCCAACCGAGCAGCACGAGGCCGTTGTCGGCGAGCGCCTCGCGCAGGCGCGGGGTGAGCGCCTCGAGGACGTGCAGCGCCTCGGCGTCGGACGCGAAGAAGAACGGGATGCCGAAGACGTTGAACGTCTCGTCGATCTCGGTCAGTCCGGGCAGGGTCAGCGCGGCGACCTGCGGGTTGTTCAGCCGCATCCGCCGGATGATGGTCGACTCGTCGCCGGTGGTGCCGCGCACCTGCAGGCGCACGCGGCCATCGGTCGCCCGCCGCCACTCCGACGCCATCTGGCGCAGCGCGCGGTCCCAGACGGAATTGGCGGGCAGGATGGTACCCAGCCGCAGGTTGGCGCGCTGGGCGGCGAGCGCCGCGGGCAGCAGCGCAAGCACGACGAGAAGGGCAACGAGGCGGCGGGGCCTGATCATCGGACTCTCCGGTCAAACAGCGGACCCGCCACCGGCGGGACCTGATCATCGGGACGTTCGGTCGACAGCGGACCCGCCGCCGGGGCGGGCCTGATCATCGGGGCGCTTCGGTCAGCAGCGGACCCGCCGCCGGGGCGGGACCTGATCGTCGGGACTCCCGGTCAACGACGGTCCGCGAGCGACACGGACCGATCATCGGACTCCCCGGTCAACGGCGATCCTCCAGCCCATCGTCCTCGTCGAACGGCGGGAAGAAGAGGTCGTCGATGTGGTCGAGCAGCGATCGCGCGCGGCGTTGCGCGATCAGGTTGAGCAGCCGGTTGTCGGGGTACGCGTCGGGATCGATGGCCAGCGCCGTCTCGAGCAGCTCGCGGAACTCCTCGCGGTTCTCCTCGGCCACCGAGACGCCGGTCGCCAGCGCCACGTAGGGCCCGGCGTCCTCTCCGTCCGACAACGCGACCGCACGGGCGAAGTGCTCCCGGGCGCGGGCGTACGACCCGCCCATGGCCTCGCCCACCGACTCGAGGGTGACGAAGGCCGAGTGCAGCGCGCCGCGCTCGAATTCGTCATCGAGCGCCAGCGCCCGGTCGAGCAGCGCGCGCGCCGCCGGCAGGTCGGCGACCAGCGCCGGCCGGTCCAGCCCCAGCGAGATGGCCAGCATCCAGGCGCCGCCGAGGTAGTACAGACTCTCGACATCGTCGGTCTCGAAGACGGCGACGGCGGCCTCCGGATCCGACCGCAGGCGCGCGGCGATGCCGGGATGATCGACCTCGACGTTGCGCAGCCCGTAGTCGCGCGCCCGCAGGTACATGCGCCGCGCCCGCTCGTTGAGCGCCAGCGCCAGGTCGTAGTCGTCCCACTCGGCCAGCGCCGCGTCGGTCTGCAGGAAGGCGTTGGCGTAGAGCACGAACCCGGTGTTGGCGAACAGCAGCACGTCCTGCCGGGCCGGCTCGGCCTCGATGATCGACTCGATGGTCTTGAGCAGGAACGGCAACGAGTCGCGGACGATCTCGGGGTCCTCCTCCGAGAGATAGACGGCCGGGTTCACCAGGGTCGGCAGCACCGCGTTGACCGCCATGGTGCGCAGCGAGCAGCCCGTGAACGCCGCGGTGGCGGCGACTGCCAGCAGGATGCGGACGCCGAGCCGCCCGCGTCCTGCCGCCCGGCGCGTCCATCTCGACGCCACGGAGACGGTCAAGAAGGCGCGGACGCCGAGCCTGGACGTTCGACCGATCACTGACGGGCCCACCTGAAACGACGATCATAACAGGCCGGCCTGTACGGTCCGGGCGGTCCGCTAGCGCTACATCACGGTTGACTCAGGAACGGTCCGGCGTTGGTCGCCCGGTCTACGTCGATTCGGGTTGCGGTTCAGGGTGCGCGGGCGGCTTGGGCTCCTCGTACCATCATCTGTAGTTGCACGCAGGCGCGCCACAGCACTTCGTTGCCCGGCAGCGGTCTACGCTTTGTCGGTCGCCAGCCGGCGATGCGCGCCAGCAGCATCACCCAGGCGCGGATGTCGGGCGGCAATGGCCGGTCTCGTTCGGCTGGCGGCAGCAGTCTTTCGGCCTGCACGACGGCTCCGATCACGCGCTTCTCGTCGTCGGTCAGGACCTGGGCTGCCGGCGTGTCGGGCGCGTCGCGCGCGTAGCCCCTGAGGGAGCACACCCGCCAGGCGGTGATGGCGTCGAAGGCCAGGCACTTGGCCAGCGCGTCGGCTTCCTGCAAGCGCCGGTCCTCGATGCGGGCGCCGCTCTTGAGCACCCGGAAATACTCTTCGATGCCCCAGCGGGTCTCATACCAGCCGACAATGCGCTCGGCCCATTCGGCCGTCGGGCCGCCTTCGCTCGACACCAGCAGCCATTCGAGCGGCTCGTGTCCCGGCGGCGGGTCGGTTTCGAGCACCCGCACCACCCAGGCCGTCAGCGGCGCCGCGTCGGTCTGGTCCTTGGGCGGCTGCACCTGCACCCGCCCGATGCGCAACTCGGTCCGCGCCGTGCGCGCCTCGCGCGCCCGCTTGCCGCCCTGCGAGTCGATGTGCACCGGCCGGTTGGTGCGCACCGGGGTCTCGAAGTCCGGCTGAGACGCCAGCGGCCGGAGCATCATCGCCCGCAACCGCTCGTCCCATACTTTCACCCGCCGCCGCCGGCTGGCGCAGGCCCGCTCACCAGCCCCGCTTCAGCCGCATGCTGCGCCTGCCACTGCAACAGCGCATGGATGTCACTCTCGCGGTCGCCGACCACGACCACCCGCGTGCCCGGACACGCCCGCCCCAATTCGCGACCCTGGTCGAATCCCCGGAACCAGCGCCGGCTCTCCAATGCGCGCTCGGACGTGGGCGCGCCATCCGGCCGCGCCCACGTCTCCAGACCGCTCACCCCCAACGGCCGGCGCCCCTCGGTGAACGCCACCGCCGCGTGCACGAACAGACCCCGACCGCCGCCAGACCGTTCTCCCAGCGGCCCCAGCCCGGTCGTGCTGTCCCGAAGACCCGTGTAGTTGAGCGTCGTCGTGTCCTGCACCAGCAGCACCACCGACTCCGCACGGCTGCGCTCGACCAGCGCCTCCCGATGCGGTTGCAGAATGTCCGCGCTACTCACCGCTCCATTGTGCAGGAAACGGTAGGCCGCCTGTTGCTCGGCGCTGCCGGCAAACACCGCCGGCAGAGGCGCACCAGGATGTTGCTCCCAGGCCGCACCCATCTGCGCCAGACGACGACGCAGCCGACCGTCGGCCAGGTCCGAACGCGAATACTCGCACCGAGACCAACTGCCGGCGCCCGCAGCCTCCTCCCCCAACCCCGGAAACGAACCCAACTCCCTGGGCGCAGCCCGACGCAGCGTCTCCGCCCAGTCCGGGGCCAGGCCCCGAAGCCAGACATCCTTCGGCTCCACAGAAACCGATGACCCCGGAGGACGACCCGCCGTACGGCCCACACACCGCCAGCCCGACGCCCGATAGCTCGTGCCACGACGAGACGACGCCACGCACGTCTCCACCAGAACCGGACGAACCCCGTGACACAATGCCCAGTCCGACGCCAAACGACCCACCGCACGGCCCAGAACCTGCGACGCCAAGTGCGGAACACGAACCCCGGGAAGCAGCAGGAATCGGTCGTTCAATACCACCTGACCAATCCGTGCCCCCCGCGTCCGAGCGTCCCAGCCCAGATGCGCGTCCCGAGGACCCAGACGAAGCGGAGCCGACACAAAGCTCAAAACACCCAACGCGCCCGCCGAAGAATCCACCAGATACGTCACCCGGCAGCCCGGAGCCCGACAACGGCCCAAAGGATGCGCAGCCGCCAGAAGTGCACAACACCGCTGACGCGCAAGCGCCGTCTCCGCCAACCGCAGGTGAACCTCCCCCAACGACGACAGGCTGCCCGCAAACTCGGTCAGCGAAATCTCAGACCCGACCCCGACCACACAACCCAACGGCGGACCCGGCTGCGCCGACGGCAGAGGCAGGCCCAGCTCCGCCGCCAAGCCAGGCAAAGCCTTCCGCGCCGACGCCGAGCACAGCGACCCACGCGCGTTGCGCCACCCGTCGCGTTCGCAAAGACCACGGCTCAGCGCCGCACGCGACAACGACCCCCGAACCAACTCCTGCCGCAGCCAGCCCACCGTCTCCGGCTGCAACATCCGCAGGCCAACACGCACAGAAACCTTTTACACTGAGCCACGGCCTGTGGCAACTGTGATTGAGCGCTAGGGCGGTCCGGGCGGCTCGCGGCGGCCCGGCCACGAAGCACCGACGCGCCGAACCCGTCGCCGCCAGGGGCGGCGGGACCGCAACCTCGACATGCCTGGAGCGAATCATCCAGATACCTGGAGCGAACCATCCAGTGCGACCTTGCTCAGCGTCGTCGCCAGGGCGGCGGGACCGCACCTCGACATCCCGGATCACAGCAGCCCCGGCGGCGTGCAGGCCCCGCCGGTTCCAACATCGGTGGCCCATGAATATTTCGTCTATGATCGAAAATATTCTCTGGTAGGGAAAAACATCGGGTATGTCCGAAAAAACTTCCTGAAGAGCCAGCGCCGGTCGACGGCGGTGGACACCGTGCTCGACTACCTCGCCCACCTCGGCGACGCGTTCCTGCTGGCGCAGGTCCCGCGCTTCGACCTGCGCGGCCGGAAGCTGCTGCAGGTCAACCACAAGTACTACCTGGGCGACATCGGTCTGCGCAACGGGATTGTCGGCCACCGCGACAACGACATCGGCGGCGTCCTGGAAAACCTGGTCTTCCTGGAGCTGCGCCGCCGCGGCTACACGGTGACCGTCGGGATCGCCGGCGAGCGGGAGATCGACTTCGTGGCGGAGCGGCGCGGGGAGCGGTGGTACGTGCAGGTCGCCTATCTGCTGGAGTCGCCGGCCACCATCGATCGCGAGCTGGCCGCCTTCGCTGCGATCCGCGACGCGTGGCCGCGCGTGCTGCTGTCCCTCGACCCGCACCAGCCCGACGCCTTCGAGGGCGTCAGACACCAGTCGCTGACCGGATTCCTGCGCGGCGCGCCCCTCGGCGCGCGGAATGGCGACGACGGCTGAGGGCCTCGTTGATGACGAAGAAGACACGACCGGGAGGTCATGCGCCGGCCGGGTCCGATCCAGGTACTGGGCAGCATCCGCAGCATCCAGGCAATCCAGCCGCCGCGCGGTCCATGTCATCATTCTCCGGATGCGCGCGTTCCGCACGATCCCGGCCGGCTGGTTCGTCATGGGCAGCGCCGCCGGGCGGCCGGACGAGGCGCCGGCGCACCGGGTATGGGTCGACGCCTTCGAGCTGGCCGTCGACCCGGTGACCCGCGCCGAGTACGCCCGCTTCCTGGCCGCCACCGGCCGGGCGGCGCCGCGCGAGTGGGACGACCCGCGCTTCGCCGACGCGGACCTGCCGGTGGTGGGCGTGAGCTGGAACGACGCCGCCGTCTACTGCCTCTGGCGGTCCTCGCAGGGCGGCGCGCCGGTGCGCCTGCCGACCGAAGCGGAGTGGGAGCGGGCGGCGCGCGGCGGGCGGGACGGGCGCGATTACCCCTGGGGCGACGCGATTCCCGGCTGGATCCCGAAGGGCGGCCGGGGACCGCTCGACGGCCCGTGGCCGGTCACCCTCGGACCGCCCAACGCCTTCGGCGTCCGGGGCATCGCGGCCAACGTCCACGAGTGGTGCGCCGACTGGCACGCGCGGGACTTCTACGCGCGTTCGCCGGCCCGCAACCCGTCCGGGCCGCCGACGGGCCGGCGGCGCGCCTCGCGGGGCGGGTCGTGGCGGCACGCGGTGACCATCAGCCGGGTGGCGGCGCGCAGCAGTCTCGACCCGTCGTTCCGCTATACCGACTACGGATTCCGGGTCGCCCGCGATGTCTGAGCCCGGTGCGGCGCGACCGGACGCCGCGGCGACCGCGGCGGGGTCGGACGAGATGGCGCTCGCGCTGCGCGTGGCGCGCGCGGTGCGCGACGCGGGCGGCCGGGCGCTCGTGGTGGGCGGCTGGGTGCGCGACCACCTGCTCGGCGTCCCGTCGAAGGACATCGACATCGAGGTCTTCGGTCTGCCCGCCGAGCGGCTGCAGGCGGTACTGGCCCGACTCGGCCCGGTCAACCGCGTCGGCGCGAGCTTCGCCGTCTTCAAGGTCGGGCCGCTCGACGTCTCGCTGCCGCGCACCGAGTCGAAGACCGGCCGCGGCCACCGCGGGTTCGTCGTCACCGGCGACCCGACGCTGCCGCTCGCCGAGGCCGCCCGCCGCCGCGACTTCACGGTCAACGCCATCGCCTGGGACCCGCTGCGCAAGGAGCATCTCGACCCGCACGACGGGCGCGGCGATCTGGCCCGCAGACGCCTGCGGATGGTCGATCCGGAGACCTTCGGCGACGACAGCCTGCGCGTGCTGCGCGCGGTGCAGCTCGCGGCGCGCCTCGAGTGCACCGTCGATGAGGAGACGCAGGCCGTCTGCCGGACGATTCCGCTCGACGACCTGCCGGCCGAACGCATCCGGGGCGAGCTGGAGAAGCTGCTGCTGCGCGCCGCCCGGCCGTCGCGCGGCTTCGCCCTCGCGCAGAAGATCGGGGTCATCGACCGGCTGTTCCCGGAGCTTGGGGCGCTGGTCGGCTGCCCGCAGGAGCCGGAGTGGCACCCGGAGGGCGACGTCTGGGTCCACACGCTGCTCGTCATCGACGAGGCGCGCAGATGCATCGACGATCTGCCCCGCCCGCAGCGGATCGCGGTGATGCTCGGCGCCGTCTGCCACGACCTCGGCAAGCCGGCGACCACCGCGCGCATCGACGGCCGCATCCGGTCCCTGGACCACGAGGAGCAGGGCGTGCCGGCGACCACCGCGCTCCTCGACCGGCTGAACATCCATACCGTCGACGGCTACGACGTGCGCCGCCAGGTGCTCGGGCTGGTCGCCCAGCACCTCAAGCCCGGCATGTGGCGCGCCGCCCCCAAGGTGGGCGACGGCGCGTTCCGGCGGCTCGCCAGAAAGGTGGATCTGGAACTGCTGGCGCGGCTGGCGAAGGCCGACTGCCGGGGGCGGGCCGGTGACTTCGACTGCTCGGCGATGGACTGGTTCCTGGAACGGGCCCGCGCGCTCGGCGTCGAGCACGCGCCCCCGGCGCCGATCCTGATGGGCCGCCACCTGCTGGCCCTCGGCGTCCCGCCCGGCCCGCACCTCGGCGCCGTCCTGAAGCAGGTCTACGAGCGCCAGCTCGACGGCGGCGTCACGACGCTGGAGGAGGCCACCGCCGCGGCCAGAGCGCTGCTGGCCGACGCGGCGCAGGTCCCCGCGACGCACGCGAGCCGGTAGTCGCTGCCGCGGTCGACCGCTCTGCGGGCTGGGAGCGGCCAGCGGTCGTACGCGAGCCGGTAGTCGCTGCCCCGTCCTGCGGGCCGGATTCCCTACCGGCCGCGCAGCCGGCGGAGCTGGATCGCGTTGGCGATGCGCTGCGCGGCGGGCGAACCGGGATCGACCGCGAGCAGTTGCCGCGCATAGTCCTGCGCCCGCTCCAGTTCGCCCTGCCGCAGGAGAATCCGGGCCAATGCGAGCAGCACGTCGGGATCCTCGGCGTCGCGCCGGTGCGCCTCGAGGAACGCCCGCTCGGCCGCAGCGAGGCGCCCGAGCGTCTCGAGCGCCAGCCCGTGGTTGTAGGCGACGCGCACGCGGTCCGGGATCAGCGTCGCGGCCCGCGCCAGACGCTCCGCCGCCTCGTCGAGCCGCTGCTCCTCGGCCAGCAGCAGGCCCAGCGCATAGTGCAGCTCGCCGTCGTCGGGAACGCGGTCGATGCCGTCGCGCAGGACCGTCTCGGCCTCCCCGTTCCGACTCCGCTGGTTGAGCAGCGTGGCGAGGTTGAAGCGGGCCGGCAGGAAGAAGGGATCCAGTCGGAGCGCCCTGCGGTAGGCGGCCTCCGCATCCGCCGGCCGGTCCTCGTCCGCAGCCAGCACGCCGAGGGCGAGATGCGCGGCGGGCTGGTCCGCCACGGCCTGCTGCGCGGCCACGAACTCGCGGCGCGCGGCGTCGAACGCCGACCGCTGCGCGTCGGTGAGCCACGAGCGCGGCGCGCCGGCGAGTCCGCGGGCGGCCTCGATGCGCACGGCCCGGAGCGGATCGTCCAGCAGCGGGCCGAGCGCCGCGACGCGCCGGCGGGGCGGCAGGCGGGCGAGTCCGCCGGCCGCGGCGGCGCGCACCAGCGGGTCGGGGTCGGCGACCGCCCGCTCGATGGCCCGCATCGCCGCGGGCCCGTACGCGCGCAGCGCCTCGACGGCCGTGGCCCGCACGATGGCCGGCCGGCCGTCGGCGGCGGCGATCGCCAGCAGCGGATCCTCCGCCTCCGGCGCTCCGGCGCGCGCCGCCGCGAACGCCTCGGCGAAGTGCGGCTCCGCCGGTCTGTCCCCCCACCACTCGGCGGCCCGCGCGGCGGCCCACGCGGCCGGCTGATCGTCGTGGCACGCGATGCACGGGTTCGGGACGCCCAGCGCCGCCGACAGGTCCGGACGGGGAATCCGGAACCCGTGGTCGCGCCGCGGATCCACCTGCATGTAGGTCCGCGCCGGCATGTGGCAGTTGACGCAGCGCGCCCCCGCCGAGTCCGGTGCGTGGAAATGGTGGTCCGGGGTGTCGTAGCGACCGGGGCCGAGCGTCGGGAAACGTTCGACCGGCGTCGGGCGGTGGCACTGCAGACAGACCGCATCGCCCGCGGCGCCGAGCGTCAGCCGGTGCGGATCGTGGCAGTCCGAGCAGCGCACCCCCGCCGCGTGCATCCGGCTCTGCACGAACGAGCCCCAGACGTAGACCTCGTCCTGGATCTGCCCGTCCGGGTGGTACAGCCCCGCGTCGAGCCGGGCCGGCAGGAAACGGTCGAGGAACGGTTCCGCCGGGCTGCCGACCGCCGTCAGGCGCTGCCGCCGGGCGTGACAGCCGGCGCACGACCGGAGCTCGGCGTCCGCACCGGCCGCGACGTCGACGATCAGCCCGCGATCCGCGGCCGACCGCGCCGGGCCGCCGGCCGTCCCGGCGGCGCGCGCCCAGGCGACGTGTTCGCCGCCCGGACCGTGACACGCCTGGCACCCCACGTCGATGGCCGCCCAGGTGGTGCGGTACGTGTCGGTCGCGGCGTCGTGGTTCGGACGCAGGTCCGTCGAGTGGCACTCCGCGCACATCAGGTTCCAGCGCTGGTAGCGGCCGGTCCAGTGCAGCGGGTCGTCCGGGGCGGTCCGCGCGTCCGGATAGAGGTGGATCCACGCTTCCTGCGCCGTGTCCCAGGCGATCGTCAGGCTTTGGAGACGGCCGCCGGGAAACGGCGCAAGGTACTGCTGCAGCGGCTCGACCCCGAAGGTGTAGGCCAGCTCGAAGTCCGCCGGCCGCCCGTCCGGCCCCTCCGTGTTGACGAAGAACCGGCCGTCGCGTGTGAAGAAGCGCGAGGTCACCCCGAAATGGGTGAACGTCGCGTCATCGAAGTCGCCCAGGACGGTCTCCTGGGTCGCCTCCTGCATGGCGCGGTCGTGGTGCGAACCCGACCAGGCGGCGTGCTCCGTCGGATGGCAGTCGGCGCACGCGGATTCGTCCACGTGGACCACGCCGCTCCCGTCCGCGGCCAGCCGCTGCCGCGTCGGCGCGCCGCCGTCTCCGGGCCGGAAGGCGCAGGCCGCCAGCGAAGCGGCGGCGGAGACCGCGACCAGAAGGCGACAGATGGTGAGGATGGCGCGCATGTTCCACCAGTCTGCCACACCGCCGCCGGCGGTCCCGGAGTCGCACGGTTCCCGCCGTGTCGAATATGGCCGATCTGCTCCCGCGGCGCGCCTTGCCGACCGGACGCCTCGCCGCTCCCGGCCCTCGCGGGGTTCCGCCATGGACTGCTGGCGGAGGTTCGCCACTCGATTCGCGTCGCGGGGTGCAGCTCGATTCCCGTGGCGATGCATCCCGGCCGAACTGCGTCGTTCATCGGCCGCATGTGCCCGACTGCGCCCCGCACGCCCTCGTCAGGCGGCGCCTCGCCACACCTGACGCCACGCGGAGCGCTGCCTCGGGCTGTTACGATCCGCAGGGAGGCCGCCTTCCGGAGCGTGGAGAATGGCTCCGGGCGGAACGGGACCTGGGCAGACGCACACCCCGACGACGAGCGGAACGCGACCGACGGAACGCGGCGGCGGGACGCTCGACCGCCGACGCACGGACGGTGCGCGGCGGACGGCGCGCAGCATCGGGACGGCCGGCAGCGGATGCGCAGGCGGCCGACGGCGCGGCGGCGCGCGGCGGACGGCGCGCGGCGGCCCGCACCCGGCCCGTGGTCCGGCCGGGTGCGCTGGCCGCGATCTTCGCCGCGGCCCTGCTCGTGCGGCTGGCGCATGTCTGGCAGCTCGGCGACTCGCCGTTCGCCGATCTGCTGCTCGGCGACTCGGCGGGCTACGACCGCTGGGCGCGCCGGCTCGCGGCCGGCGATTGGCTGGGGTCGGAGGTCTTCTACCAGGCGCCGCTCTATCCCTATCTGCTCGGCGTGGTCTACACGGTCCTCGGGGCCGACGTCACCGTGGTGCGCGTCTGCCAGGCCGTGCTCGGTTCCGCCTCCGCGGTCCTGCTCGCGGCGGCGGGCGGGCGGTTCTTCTCGCCGCGCGTGGGCATCGCCGCCGGGGCCGTGCTGGCGCTCTATGCGCCCGCGATCTTCGTCGACGCCACCCTGCAGAAATCGGTCGTCGATCTCTTCCTGCTGACGGGACTGCTGTGGCTGCTGAGCCGCACCCTGGACGGCGCGCCGCCGGTCCGGCGCTGGATCGGCGTCGGCGCGCTGCTCGGCGCGCTGTGCCTGACCCGCGAGAACGCCCTCGTGCTCGTCGCCGTGCCGGTCGTCTGGCTCTGGCTGGAGCGGCGCGAGCGGCCCGACTGGCTGCGGCAGGCCGCGCTGGTGGCGGCCGGCGTGGCGCTGGTGCTGGCGCCGGTCGCCCTGCGCAACGGACTGGTCGGCGGGGAGTGGCACCTGACGACGTCGCAGTTCGGACCGAACTTCTACATCGGCAACAACGCCGAAGCCGACGGCGCCTACCGCCCGCTGCGCTACGGCCGGGGCGACGCGGCGTTCGAACGCAACGACGCCACCTTGCTGGCCGAGGCGGCGGCGGGACGCGCCCTGACGCCGGCCGAGGTGTCGCGCTACTGGGTCGGCCGCGCGCTCGACGACATCGCGGCGGCGCCGGGCCGCTGGCTGGGCCTGCTGGTCCGCAAGGCGGCGCTCACGTTCAACGCGGTCGAGGTGATCGACACCGAGAGCCAGTACGCGCACGCGGAACACTCGCTTCCGCTCGCCGCGACCGGGTGGCTCGCCCATTTCGGGGTGCTGGTCCCGCTGGCCGCCGTCGGCATCGCGGTCACCTGGCCGCAACGCCGGCGGCTGCTGCCGCTGTACCTGATGCTCGGCCTCTATGCGGCGAGCGTGGTCGCGTTCTACGTGTTCGCCCGCTACCGCTATCCCCTGACCCCCCTGCTCGTGCTGTTCGCCGCGGCCGGCGGCGACCACCTGGCGCGCGCCGCGCAACGCACCGCCACGCTGGCCCGTGCGCCCCTGGTCGCGGCGCTCGTTCTCGCGTGCGCGATCGCCGCCAACTGGCCGCTGCTGTCGAAGGACCACATGCGCGCCGCGTCCTACAACAACCTGGCCACGGCGTACCGCGAGCGGGGCGATCTGCCGCGGGCGGTCGCGCTCTACGAAAGGGCCCTGGCCCTTGACGAGGACTACGCGCAGGCGCACAGCAACATCGGGAGCGCGCTGGCCGCCAACGGCGAACCCGAACGTGCGCTCGGCCACTACCGGCAGGCGATCGCCGCCGACCCGGACACCGGCGACCTGCGCTACAACTACGGCAACGCGCTGCTCGGCGCGAACCTGTACGTGGAGGCGGCCGAGCAGTTCCGGCTCGCGGTGGCGGCCTGGCCGGAGGACGCCGAGGCGTACAACAACCTCGGCATGGCGCTCGGCTCGCTGGGAAGGATGGCGGAGGCGGCCGAAGCGTTCCGGGCGGCGGTGCGCATCGACCCGGCGGGCCCGCTCGCGCACCGCAACCTGGGGATCGCGCTGGAGGATCTGGGCGACGCCGACGCGGCGCAGCGGCACTACGCCGAGGCGCAACGCCTGGAGGCGGCGGCCTCCATTGCGCCCTGACGCGCCTTGCAGCTCACCGGTCGTCTCGACATCGGGAGCGACGTCCAGGTAATCCGGCCGGATGCATGCGCCCCCCGGCAGGCCGCCGACGGCGGTCTCGACACCGGGGATCGATGTCCAGGTAATCCGGTAGCCCGGCCAATCGCCGCCCGCGATGCAGAAACCGCACGGCCGCCCACCAGAAGCAGGCGCCGTCTTTCGGCGCGTCCTCGCGCTCCGCCGCTATTCCTCCTGGTCTTCCGTCCTGGCGGCGGTCAGATCCTGGCTGTCGATGGAGTACTTGATCCAGCCCTCGAACATCTCGTCCCAGCTCTGCTCGCCCCAGTACACCTCCTTGTGCGGCGCCGGGTTGTAGCGGTTGCGGTACGAGTTGTCGTAGTGGCCCTCGACCGTCAGGGTGCTCCCGCCGGGGATGCGCAGCGGCTCGACCAGCTCGAACTCGGTCTGCCAGTTGAAGTCGTAGCGCGGGACGTCGAGCAGGACCTGCTCGCGGCCGTCCGGCCACTGCAGGAGGAACCGCATGTCCTTGCCGCGCAGGTGCATGTGGGGCGAGATGGCGTAGAACGTGATTGGTTCGGCCACGTCCGTGCGCATGACGATCTCCCAGTCGTCGGCGTGGGGCGGAATGGGAGGCACCGCGCGCCGGGGCACCTCCTCGCCGTTGACCACCACCGGCAGCGTGCGGTCGGGCCTGGTCGGGAGCGGGCTGCCGATGGTGCGCGAGAGGATCTCGTGCGTGACATCGCCCCGCGCCAGCCAGATGCCGATGCGCGAATGGTCGGTCTCGGGGCGGCCGGTCACGTTGTAGTGCAGGCTCCAGCGCAGGAACTTCCCCGCCGGAACCCGCTTGGCGACCCCGTCGTGGAACATCTCGAACCCGCGGCCGGGAACGAAACAGATGAGCTTGGCGGCCCCGGCGCCGAGCACGTTCGAGTCGCGGGCGCTCGCCGACCGGATCTCGTCGGCCGTCAGGGGGCGGCCGTCGCGGTGCGGCACGCCGTCGACGACAGTCGTCCCCGCCGGCAGGGTCGTCACGTGGGCGCTCATGTGGTGGACCACCGAGCGGTTGCCCGGCAGCATCTCGACCGCCTCGGCGAAGACGTCCTCGGCGAACGGGATCGCGGAGTAGATGTTGTAGTACGGCAGCTCGCCGTCGGCCGGAATCTCCATCACCACGGGCAGCGGCAGGACGATGTCGGGCGGACGACCGCTCGGATGGTGCCACTCGTTGGCGGTGAAGGTCGGCAGCGGTGGCAGATCGGCCGGATCGCCCAACGGCGCCCCGGCGTCGGCCCAGGCCGCAACGGTGTCGATCTGGTCCTGACTGAGCGACCGCACGTTGCGGATCGGAACGCCGCCCGGCGCGGCGTGCCACGGCGGCATCTCGCGCGACACCACCTTGTCCCGGATGGCCCGCGCCCACGGCCGCACCTCGCGGTACGACAGGAAGGACATGGGAGCGATGTCGCCCGGCCGGTGACAGCTCGAGCAGTGCTCGAAGACGATCGGGGCCACGTCGCGGGCGAACGTCGGGGCGGCCTCCGGCGGCGCCAGGGTCTCCCGCGCGTGGGCCGCGGCGGCGCCGGCCCCCATCGTCAACAGAACCGCCGCACCGGCCCGCATCACCAGCGCCGCCGCACCCGGAGCAGGTCGCGCATCACCCATGGTCGAACCTCCGTCGCTTCCGCGGAAACCCACGTTCAGTCCGCCAGCCGGCCGTCCGCCGACACGACGTAGCGGAGCCCCAGCCGCAGGACATCCACCTGAATCCGTCCCGGCGGCAGGTCGTCGGGACGCTCGAAGCGCACCAGGTGTTGCCGCGACAGCTCCCGGTTGCGTCTCACCATACGACCCGCGATGTCGCCGAGCGGCTGCTCCAGGCGCGACCCCAGGAAGATGGTCGTCTGGGACCCGCCGGTGAACTCCTCCAGGTCGTGCCCGATCGCCTCGGCCACCGACAGCCGCCGCTGCAGCGAGCCCGGCGCCGGCGGCAGCATCAGCAGCGTGTGCGCGGTCACGCCCTGGCGCAGCAACTGTCCGACCACGTCCAGGAAACGCTCGCTCAGGTCCGCGCTGCGGTCGCGCCCGGACGACGCCACGATCACGATCACGGGCCGGTGCGGTCCACCGTCCTCGGCGATCCATGCGCTCGCCTCCGCCAGACCGTCGACGAGCTGCATCGACCGGCCCCCGAGCTCCATCCGGTCCAGGCCGGCCTCGATGTCCTCCGGGCCGATGGCGCCCCGCGCCAGCCAGCGGGGTCGCGGCGCCAGGGTCAGCAGCGACACCTCCTGGTTGGGCAGGCGCGCGAAGAAGCTGCGCAGTCCCTCGCGGACCCGGTCGAACGCGCGGGCCGCGGTGCGGCTGTTGTCCACCAGCACCACCAGCTTGGTCGGCAGGTTGGCCGGCCGCACATCGGTCACCGGCAGCGGGACGCCGTCCTCGCGGACGATCACCTCCGGCACCTCGAGGTCGGTCACGATGGCGCCGGTCGCCCGCTCGAACGCCTGCACGTAGAGCCGCCACTGCGCGGTCGCCGGCGCCGCCGAAAGCCCCCAGACGGCAAGGGCGGCGATCAGGACGCTGCCGCGGCGCGGCCGGCGCGGCGGCGTCCTGCGCGGCGCGCAACGCGGCGACAGCGCGGCCGACGCCCTGGCCGGCGCAGACCGGACGGAGCGCATCCGGCGCGGCGGGCTGAGATGTTCGCCCCAACCTGGAGTACCCGCCGCCTGCGTCGCGCCCCGGACGCGGCGGCTCCCGGGTGACGTGGGTCGCGACAGCGGGGTGCAGCGCGGTGTCGCTGGAGCCATGGCTCCATCCTACTCCCATCGCCGCACCATTGTCTCGCTCGATCCGGTCTTGGGATCACCACAGCCGATCCGCTGGATTGGATGGTCCGGAACGGAACCATGGTGACGCCGATGGCCGGCCGACGACACGCGCTGTCGGTTCGCGGGTCTCGCCGTCCCGCAGCGGGTAGCCGAAGTACGCCAGCAGCTCCCGGTGGCGGCGGAACACGTCGTTGAACGCGGCGATCTGCTCCCGGGTGAGACGCGCGATCTGGCGGGCGTTCATGTCCGTCAGCTCTTCGTCATAGCGGCCCTTCACCGGCACCCGCCGCCGCAGGTCCAGGTCGTCGAGCGCCGGGACGAGGGCGCGGATCGTCTGCGCCACCCGCTCCGGCGCAGCGCACATCGTCTCGTAGGTGAAGAAGACGCCCCGGCGGCGGTGCGCCTCAATGTTACGCCGCTGCCACGCGAGGCAGGCGACAACGTGCTGCGCCGCCGCCCTCTCCGGCCCGATGAGCGCATCGACTTCGGCCGCCAGCGCGGCTACGACCGCTGCGCGCCAACCGCCTTGGCAACTTGGCTCGCCGTGGCGAGCGCTCGACGGTACACCGTCTGCTCGAGAAAGTCGGTGCGGTCGAGCGGCCGACATCGGGCGCGCAGTATCGGCGTCGTCGCTGGCCCGCGGAGGCTCCGGGGGCGCTCCGGGCGAGGCCGAGGCCGAGGGCTCCGAGGAGAGCCCGCTCTCCGGCCGTGCCGGAGCACCGACATCGCTCCGCCCGCACGTCCCGCCCGCGCCGCCGGCGAAGTGATATCCTGGTGGGGGATTCCGGCGGTCGCGGGCCGCGTTCCGGCCCCTCTCCCGTCGTCGAACGGAGCAGCAGATGGAGCGGGTGCACATTGCAATACCGGTGCGGGGCTTCGGCGAGACCTCCAGGCGCGACGCCTGGTGGGTGCAGCCGGCCGCCGTCTTCGTCGGACTGGCGGCGGCCCTCGCCTACCTGAACTGGGCCGCGTTCCAGGGCGCGTATTACGCCCACGGCAACTACCTGTCGCCGTTGTACTCGCCGGAGCTCTTCGGCGATTCGTCGCACAGCCTCTTCGGACCGAAGCCGGGCTGGTGGCCGACGTGGCTGCCATTCTCGCCGGCGTTCCTCATCCTCTGGGCGCCGGCCGGCTTCCGGGTCACCTGCTACTACTACCGGGGCGCCTACTACAAGGCGTTCTGGGCCGATCCGCCGTCGTGCGCGGTGGGCGAGCCGCGCAACGCGTTCCGGGGCGAGAACGCGTTCCCGCTGATCCTGCAGAACGTGCATCGCTACTTCCTGTACCTGGCGCTCGGCTTCATCGTGTTCCTCAGCTACGACGTCTGGAACGCGCTGTGGTTCGAGGACGCGGCCGGCGCGGTGTCGTTCGGCGTCGGCGTCGGCACGCTGGTGCTGGCGCTCAACGTGATTCTGCTCGGCGGCTACACGTTCAGTTGCCACTCGCTCCGGCACATCGTCGGCGGCCGGCGCGACTGCATCTCGGCAAGCCCGGTGCAGCAGCGCGCCTACGACTGTGTGAGCTGCCTGAATCGCCGTCACATGCTGTTCGCGTGGCTGAGCCTGGTCTGGGTGGGGTTCTCCGACGTCTACGTGCGGCTCTGCGCGATGGGGGTCTGGACCGACTTCCGCATTCTCTGATCCGCGGGTCGCCGCGGGGCGTTCGGTGGCGCCACGGAGCCTCCGCGGATCGCGCCCGGCGAAGGAAGCTGGCAAGCGAAGGAAGCAAGCGAAGCCCAGGATGGACTACCAGACATTCGAACACGACGTCCTCGTGATCGGCGCCGGCGGGGCAGGGCTGCGGGCGGCGGTCGAAGCATCGGCGGCCGGGGTCTCGGTCGGCCTCGTCTGCAAGTCGCTGCTCGGCAAGGCGCACACGGTGATGGCAGAGGGCGGGATGGCGGCGGCGCTCGGCAATGTCGACGACCGCGACAGTTGGCAGACGCACTTCGCCGACACGATGCGCGGCGGCCAGTACCTCAACAACTGGCGCATGGCCGAGCTGCACGCGCAGGAGGCCCCGGCCCGCGTGCGCGAACTCGAGGCCTGGGGCGCCGTCTTCGACCGCACGCGCGACGGGCGCATCCTGCAGCGCAACTTCGGCGGCCACAAGTATCCCCGGCTGGCCCATGTCGGCGACCGCACCGGGCTGGAGATGATCCGCACGCTGCAGGATCACGGCGTGCACCAGGGCATCGACGTGCACATGGAGTGCACCATCGTCGAGCTGCTCAAGGACGGCGAGCGCGTCGTGGGCGCCTTCGGCTACGACCGCGAGCGGGGCCGCTTCCGCGTCTTCCGGGCGAAGGCGGTGGTCCTGGCGTCCGGCGGCATCGGGCGCGCGTTCAAGGTGACCAGCAACAGTTGGGAGTACACCGGCGACGGGCAGGCCCTCGCCTACCGCGCCGGGGCCGAGCTCATCGACATGGAGTTCGTCCAGTTCCATCCGACCGGGATGGTCTGGCCGCCGTCGGTCAAGGGCATCCTGGTGACCGAAGGCGTGCGGGGCGAGGGGGGCGTGCTGCGCAACAGCGAGGGCCGCCGCTTCATGTTCGACGACATCCCCGAGCTGTACCGGCACCAGACGGCCGACAACGAGGAGGAGGGCTGGCGCTACACGCAGGGCGACAAGGACGCTCGCCGGCCGCCGGAGCTGCTGACCCGCGACCACGTCGCGCGCTGCATCGTGCGCGAGATCAAGGAGGGCCGCGGCAGCCCGCACGGCGGCGTCTTCCTCGACATCGCCTGGATCAAGTCCAGGCTCCCGAACGGGGCCGAGCACATCCGCAGGAAGCTGCCGAGCATGTACCACCAGTTCAAGCAGCTCGCGGGCATCGACATCACCGAAACGCCGATGGAGGTCGGCCCCACGACCCACTACGTCATGGGCGGCGTGCGGGTGGACGCCGACTCGCAGATGTCGGCGGTGCCTGGCCTGTTCGCGGCCGGCGAGGTGGCGGCCGGCCTGAACGGCGCCAACCGGCTCGGGGGCAACTCGCTCTCGGACCTGCTCGTCTTCGGCAAGCGCGCCGGGGAGTACGCCGCGGCGTTCGCGCGCGACCACCCGGCCGGGGTCGTCGACGAGGGGCAGGTCGAGGCGGTGGCGCGCACGGCGCTCGCCCCGTTCGAGCGGCAGGGCGGCGGCGAGGCGCCCTACCAGCTCCAGTACGAGCTGCAGGACCTGATGCAGGGCCAGGTCGGCATCGTGCGCAACGACGCCGAGCTGCGCGGTGCCCTCGACGCCCTGCAGCGGCTGCGTGACCGCGCCGGGCGGGTCGAGGCGCAGGGCAATCGCGAGTACAACGCCGGCTGGCATACGGCGCTCGACCTGCGCAACCTGATGCCGGTGGCCGAGGCGGTGACCCGCGCCGCCATCGAGCGGCGGGAGAGCCGCGGCGCGCACTTCCGCGAGGACCACCTCGGCAAGGACGACGAGTGGGGCCGGACCACCCTCGTCATCCGGCAGGCGGCCGACGGCGCGATGGAGATTCGCCGGGAGGCCATCCCGCCGCCGCGCGAGGACCTGCAGCGCATCATCGAAGAGAGCCAGAAGAGCTGACGAACCAGGGGAGACCGATGGCGAGCGCGACGTTCAAGATCTGGCGCGGCGACGCCGCGGGCGGCGACTACCGCGACTACACCACCGAGGTCACCGAAGGGATGGTGGTGCTCGACGCCGTGCACCAGATCCAGGCCGAGTCGGCCAACGACCTCGCGGTCCGCTGGAACTGCAAGGCGGGCAAGTGCGGCTCGTGCTCGGCCGAGGTCAACGGCCATCCCAAGCTGATGTGCATGACGCGGCTCAACAGCCTCGACCTCGACCGGCCGGTGACCATCGAGCCGATGCGCGCCTTCCCGCCGCTCCGCGATCTGGTCACCGACGTCTCGTGGAACTACGAGGTCAAGAAACGCATCAAGCCGTTCACGCCGAGGCCCCCCGACGCCGAGGACGGCACGTGGCGCATGCAGCAGTCCGACGCCGAGCGCGTGCAGGAGTTCCGCAAGTGCATCGAGTGCTTCCTCTGTCAGGACGTCTGCCACGTCCTGCGCGACCACCGGCTGCACCACGAGTTCATCGGCCCGCGCTTCTTCGTCCACACCGCCCAGCTCGAGATGAATCCCCTCGACACCGCCGACCGCACCGGCGAGCTGGCGAACACCTTCGGCGTCGGCTACTGCAACATCACCAAGTGCTGCACGAAGGTCTGCCCCGAGGAGATCACCATCACCGACAACGCGATCATCCCGCTGAAGGAGCGGGTGGTCGACAAGCTCTACGATCCGCTGAGCCGGCTGCTGCGGGTGTTCCGGTCGTAGGCACCGCCCGGTCGGCGGCCTGCGTGCGTCGATCTGCAACGCGTTCCCCCGAGGCCGGCGTCGACGCGCGGGTTCGTTCCTGGGTGCGCGGTAGTGGAGCGGATCGTCAGGCAGTGTCGCGGTCTCGGCGCCCGGCGATGAACCCGGTCGGGACGGGTGCCTGGTCGTCCGAGGCATGGATGCCGCCGTCACATGCCCCACACGGTGATCGGTGCGCTGTCCGCCGACGGGTCGCGGCGGAAGACCTTCTGCGCCCACGTCCGTTCCGGCGCGCGGTCGAATACGATCAGATGGCCCGCCTCGGCTCCACAGCGGTCCATGTAGCCGCGCGTCTGCGCCAGTCCCTCCGCGATGGTCCGCTCCAGTTCCCGGCGGCGCAGCTTGCACTCCACCACGAACTTCCGTGTGCGCCCGCCCTGCGGCCAGCGGATCAGCAGGTCCGTGCGGCCCCGGCCCAGCGCGTACTCCCGCTCGATGACCCCACCTCCGTTCACCACCCGCTGCAGATGGGCCTGGAGCAGGAGCTGCGGGCCCGCTTCCCGATACTGCTCGAAGCGCTGCACCCAGTGCTCCGAGTGCTCCCGGAAGAACGTCTGGAAGTCGGCGATCAGTCCCGCCATGTCCAGGGCGCCGTCGGCGTCCACGTACCAGGCCCGCTCGTGCGGCAGGCCCGCCTGCACGGCGGCGTTCAGGTGGCGGGGCACGACCTGGGCGTAGATCGGGTTGGCGATACGCGGCCCGCCGCCGGCGTCCTGTGCGATCAGCCCCAGGTCCCGCAGGTACAGGAGATCCTCGTCGGACCACGCCTGCCGGTCCGCGCCGGCCAGGATCGGCTCGATCACGCGCCGCACCCGCTCCTCGCGCAGCTTGTGCGCCAACTGGTCGATGTGCGTGTCGCGCCGCAGGATCAACCGTTCCTGGGCGGCCAGGACGTCCTCGCCGGTGATCGGGCGCGAGCGGTCCCCGCCCGCCTGGTCGTCGAAGCAGGTGTCGTGGCACAGCGCGTTCACCAGCCATGGCTGGCCGGCGGTGCGGGTCCAGACCATCTGCAATGCGTCTGCGGTGAACAACTGTCCCGTTTCCGCCGTGTGCTGGGCGAGCAGGGCCCGCACCTCCGCCTCGGTGAAGTCGCCGAGACGCAGCGATTTCGACTTGACGTTGAAGGCGCTGCCCCCGAGCACCAGCGCGTTCGCGGCGCTCGACGGGATGCGGTAGTCGCGCACGTCCACCACCCCGCACAGGATCACGCTGTGCGGGAAGCCGGCGGGCCGCTGGTCGTAGCCCGCCCGCAGTTGCCGCAGTACGGACACGAGCGTGTCGCCGATCAGCGTGTCGATCTCGTCGAGCAGCAACACCAGCGGCCGGGGATCGGCCACGGCCCAGCGCGAGAGCACGTCGATCAGCGCGCCGTCGGCGCCCTCGGTCTCCAGCGCGGCGCTCCGCAGCGCGTCCGGCGTCGCGTCGCCCAGCGTCACGCGCGCCCGCCGGGCCAGCTCGCCGAGCAGGGCGCGCATCGCCCGCGCGGTGTCCTCGCGCGCGGCCTGTCCGACCTCGAAGTCCGCGTACACGCAACGGTAGTCACCGCTGCTGTTCAGCAGGTCGCGCAGCGCCAGCAGGGACGACGTCTTGCCCGTCTGGCGCGGCGCGTGAAGCACGAAGTACTTCTGGTCACGAACGAGACCGAGCACGGTGTCGAGATCGATGCGTTCGAGCGGCGGGATGCAGTAGTGGTCGTCCGGCCGGACCGGGCCCGCGGTGTTGAAGAAGCGCACCCGTTTCATTTCGCAATCACGAAGGAGCCGCGACCTCGAGGCCGTGCTGTACGGCGGCGTCGGCAAGCCGCTGGTCGTACGTCACGACAATATCGAGTCCGGCCAGTGACAGCGCTGTCGCGAGATGCACCGCGTCGAGGCTGCGAAGAGGATCCGGTTGCATGGAAGCCGCTGTCCGCAGGACCGGTTCATCCACGGCCACCAGGGCGATGCGCGCCAGTACGTCGTCCGCGCGGCGGCGCGTCGTCTCGGATGGATCCCTGCGGCGTACCGCGCGGCGCACTTCGACGCGTGCAAGCGCGCTCGATACACGGTCCATCCGGACGGCGAGATACCTGCGCAGGGCATCCGATTCCGGCTCGGACACGACCAGCTTGACCAGGGCCGAGGAGTCCAGATAGGTCATTGCCGACAATCACAGGCGGTCTTCACGGTCGGCGATGACCGCGTCGCTCGCGACCGTCGTCGGCTCGCCTGTCGGCGGCGGAAGGTCCAGCACATCCCCTTCCGGCATCCGCGCCCGTCCTTCGGCCACGAGCCGGGCCAGCGGAGACAACTGGCCGGCGAGCGGTACGAGCAGCGCCACAGGCCGGCCGCGCTCGGTCACCTCGAAACGCTCGCCGCGATCGACGCGGCGCAGGTAGACGCTCAGGTTCTGCCGCAACTCTCGAATGCCGACGCTGGATGTGGTGGGACACGGCGGCTGCATGACGCACATCGTAGCACAGGGGATCGCCGAGCTCGCCGGCTCCGGCCGGTTGCGGGCGGTTCGCGATGCGACAGGGATGGGCCGCCGGTTTCGCGGATTCGAAATCGATATAGTTGGACTATGGTGGCCGTCTTCGCCGTGACGCTCGGCGGTCGCGTGTGCAGAGGTTGTCGCTGGTGGATGGCGGCGATCGTCGCGGTGGCGGCCACGCTCGGCGGTCCGGCCTCGGCGTCGGCCGAAGAGCGCTCCGTGCTCGTCCTGGCGCCGTCGGCCGAAGACGACCGTCTGGAGCCAACGCGTGCGGCGATCGCGTTCTGGAACGCCCGGCTGACCGAGCTGGGTGCGGCGACGCGCCTGGGTGCGCCGCGGATCGTCCCCGCGTCGCCGGTGGCGCGCAGCGTGGAGAACTACGCGCGCAGCGTCGCCCAGCGCGGCGTCCGCCTGCCGGGCGGCGAGGCCGAGCCGGATGCGCCGGCGGCGCTGACGGATCTGGGCGCCGACATCGTGGTGCTGCTGTCGCGGCAGGACATCCTGTCGTACACGTGGCCGCTGCCGCGCGTCGATCCGCCGCGTCACCTCGTGGTGATCCGGCGCGTGCGGGGACCCGATCGGGACGACGCGATGGTGAGCCGCCACGTCGTCGCCCACGAGCTCGGCCACGCGCTGGGGCTGCTGCACAATGCGCACCCGCACACGCTGATGTGCGGGCCGTGCCAGCCGCTGCTCGCCGAGTCGGACGAGACGGGGTTCCTCCCGTTGACCGACGCCGAGCGGGCCCGGCTGATCGCGCTCCACGGCCCAGCGGGCGCGAATCGGTAGTGCTGCGCCACATGCTGGACGTTCGGGTATGGTGCTGTGGTTGTCAACGAGAGTCGGGGAGGGGAAAGCATGCGCACGACGGGCGGAACGAGACGGGATTCGGCAGCGGGAGGGGTGAGGATGCAAGAGCGGAGACCGCCGTCTGTACAGAGAGCGTCACGACGCATCACGTATCTCCTCGGTTGCGTGCTCGTGTCCGTGTGGACGGCGGGCGCTGCCGCCTCCCAGCCGCCCGAGATTTCGACCGAGCAGGCTCTCATCGCCCTCGAGCGGGGCTGGAACGAGGCGTTCTACGCCCGCGACATCGAGTTCCTCGAGAACATTCTCGCCGACGACTTCATCGTCACCTACGACGACGGCACGCGGGGCGACAAGGCCCGCGAGCTGGCGCTGGCCGAATCCTTCAACCAGCGGGTGATCTCGGCCACGCAGGAAGACTTCATCGTGCAGGTCCACGGGGACGCCGCGGTGGTCTGGTTCACGCTCCGCGTCGTCGGCATCCGGCAGGGCCGGGAGGCCGAGATCACCCTGCGCTACACGGACGTCTGGGTCACGCGGGACGGACGCTGGCAGTGCGTGTCGTCGCACAGCACGCGGGTGCGGTAGCGCATCACGCGCCGGTCGGGCGCCCGGCCGGCGGCGGCGCGAGCCGGGCCGGGAGCAGCGTCACCGCCATGCACGTCGCGACGTTGACGCCCAGTCCGACCACCCCGGCGTGCACGTTCCACACCTCCGGCCGACCCGCGAGCAGCAGCCCGGCGTAGGTGGCGCAGCCCGCCAGCATCCCGCTGAACGCCGCCTTCGTCGTCAGGCGCCGCCACGTCACGCCGAGGACGAACAGCGGCGACACCTGGGCCAGGATCTCCATCTTGATCTCGGTCAGGCCCCACAGCGTCACCCGCGGCGACAGCGCGATGACCACCAGCACGCCGACCACCACCCACGAGAGCAGCTTGCCGACACGGGTCAGCCGTTCCTCCGGCGCGCCCCGGAGCAGGGTGGTGCCGACGACGTCCTTGGCCAGGATCGACGACAGGCTCAGGAGAACGGAGTCGGCGGTCGACATGACGGCGGCGACGACGGCCGTGATGACCACCACGCACAGCAGATAGAGCAGCACCGACCGGCCGCTCCAGGCGGTCAGCAGCACCGGCATCACCTGGTCGGCGTCGCCGCCGGCGGGCAGCTCGCGGATGGCGAGAATGCCCACCAGGAACATGACGCCGGTGGTCACCAGCGGCAGAAAGACCATCACGCTGAAGGCGCGCCTGAGCGTGGCCGCGTTGCGGGCGGCGTAGATGCGCTGGATCGCGTGGGGATAGACGGCGCCCGAGAAGCCGATGAGGACGAGCGTGCTGAGCCAGTTGCGCGAGACGCCCGCCGCCGGCACGGCGACCTTCTCCGGCGCTTCCGCCGCCACCGCCATGGTCAGCTCGGCCAGGTGGGCCGGCGTCGGCAGGACGGCCAGCAGCAGCCCGGCCAGTCCCACCAGCAGCATGACGCCCTGCACGCAGTCGGTCCACGCGACGGCGCGCATGCCGCCCACCGTCTCGTAGACGATGACGACCAGCGTCAGCAGCACCACGCCGACCCAGTAGGGCACGGCTCCGCCCGACAGCCCCTCGGTCACGTGCCCCATCGCCATCAGTTGCGCCAGCAGGTAGTTGGAGATGGCCAGGACGAGCAGCACGTTGGCGATCAGCGTGAGAGGCGCCGAGCGGAAGCGGTGCGTGATCCAGTCGCCGGGGGTGACGAAGGCGTGCCGGCGGGCGATGCGCTGCAGGCGCGGGGCGAAGATCAGGTAGACGACGATGATCGCCATCATGAAGCCGACGCTCATCACCCACGCGAAGCCGATGCGGAACGCCTCGCCGGGATAACCGAGCAGCGTGTTCCCGCTGTACTGCGTCGCGTAGAGGGTCAGCAGCAGCACGAAGCCGCCCAGGTTGCGGCCCGCCAGGTAGAAGTCGCCGAGCCCGGTCCGGGCGCCGCGGCGCCGGGTGGCGTAGCCGACCGAGATCAGCACCACCAGGTACAGGCCGACGGCTGCGCCGGCGCCGAGCGCGAGCGACGGGCTCACGGTTCGTACTCTCCGTCGTTCGGATCCTCGTCGGCGGGAGGCAGGGGCCAGTAGCGCGCCACCACCCAGGCCGTGAAGGCCGCCACCCCCAGGCAGGCGGACAACGAGATCACCACCCAGTGCGGGAGCCCGAACCAGAGCCGCGGGGGGCTGCCGGCGGGCAGGTACCACGGGACGGAGGCGGCGAACAGGAACACGTAGACGACCCAGATCCAGGGGTGCGACCGCGGCTCGACGGGTTCGGGCGGGGCCCGCATGTTTCCTCGCGGCCGGTGCCGGAACGGGATGGACGGTCGTTGCCGCGGCCTCCGCGCGGCCACCGGTGCAACCAGTGACCTCCTCGTCCGGTTCGTGCGGGATGGACGGTTGGTGCCGCGGCCTCCGCGCGGCGGACTTCCGGCCCGATGGTCCTATGATAATGCCGTCGCGGTTCGAGAGGGAGGCGGCTGCGGTCGGCCGCGTGACGACAGGAGGTCTTCGATGGGTGGAATGAAGCGAATCGCCATGCGGCTGGTCGTTGCGGCCGCCCTGGCGGCGGCAGGCGCGCCGGCCCCGGCGGAAGGCCAGGAGGCGGAGATTTCCCTGCAGGGCGTTGTCGACCTGCACGTCCACGCGGGACCCGATTCGCGTCCGCGGTCGGTGGACGACATCGAGGCGTCGCGCCTGGCGGCGGCGGCCGGGATGCGCGCCATCCTGCTGAAGAACCACTTCACGATGACCGCCGACCGGGCGGCGATAGCGATGGGGCAGGTGGATGGGATCGAGATCTTCGGCGGGCTCGTCCTCAACCGCGCCGTGGGCGGCATCAACCCCGAGGCCGTGCGGCAGATGGCCGCCTTCTCCGGCGGTCGCGGGAAGGTCGTGTGGCTGCCCACCTTCGATTCCGAGTACGCCGCCACGTCGTCGGACAGCGACGGGCCGTACGTGTCGATTCTGGAGGACGGCGAGCCACTGCCTGCGGTGCTGGAGGTCTTCGAGCTGCTTGCCGAGCACGACCTGACGCTGGCGATGGGACACTCGGCGCCGGGCGAGGTGCTGCGTCTGATCCCGGAAGCGAGGCGTCTCGGGGTGCCCCGTATCCTCGTGACGCACGTCTTCAGTCAGGGCGCGACACGCGAGCAGATGCGTCGGATGGCCGAGGGGGACGCCATCATGGAGATCGACTGGCTGGCCGTGTACGGCGGAGGCCGCACCATCGAGGACTACGTCTCGGCGATTCGCGATCTGGGCGCCGATGCCTTCTTCATGTCGTCCGACCTCGGGCAGGAGGGCAATCCGGTGCACGCCGACGGCCTGCGCGCCTTTATCCGCGCCATGCGGGATGCCGGCATCACCGAGGAGGAGTTGGACATCATGACCCGCCGGAATCCGGCGCGGCTGCTCGGGCTAGATCCCTGGTAGAGGGACCGCGTGGCGGCGTGGCCGGCCGCGGATTCGAACGGGCGGCGCGGTTCCCGTTGCGGGTCGCGTCAGTGCACCCTGTAGTCCGGCCTGTGCTCGTCCCAGGGATCCGGATCGAGCGCCTCTTCCTCCGCCCAGCGCCGCCTGCGCTCGGCGCGCCGCAGGCGGTGGCGCCAGATCGCGGCCAGGGCCAGGCTGGTGATGAGGGTCCAGAGGGTGAACGGGCTGGCGAGGAAGGTGATCCACTCCTCCCAGCTGCCGGAGCTGCGCCAGAACAGGCGGGTCGCGCCGCCGACCGTGGTTCCGGTGGCGGCGATGAAGGCGTTGTCGAAAGAGCTGCCGGCCGCCACGCCGGACAGGATGCGCGGCACGACGCCGGCGCCGTGCCGCCGGATGACATCGCGCACGATGGCGTGCGAGATGATGTAGGCGCGCGCCGCGTCCCGGCCGTCCCCCTGGAAGAGCCCTTCGAGTGCGGTCACCGTGGGCTGTCCGGCCATGGCGGTGGCCCACAGGAACCGGGACCGGTTGCCGACGCCCCAGGTCCGCTCGGCGACGCTGGCCAGCCCCTCGTTGAACCAGCGCGGCAGGCGTCCGCCGCCGGCCGCCCGCGCGGCGAGGATGTGGGCGATCTCGTGGTGGATCACCACCTCGAGCGAGTCGTGCGGGTAGCTTCCGATGCGATCGGGAAACAGAACGATGAGATCGTTCCGCGCGTCGGCGAACGCCGCGACCCACGGAGCGGCGTCGCGCGCGATGCGGGAGCCCTCCGGCACGAGGACTACCCGGATCCGGTTGCCGGGATCGCGGAGGCCGATCAGGCGCATCACCGCTTGCAGGCGGCTGGCGTCGAGCCGCTGGATCCGACCCGCGACGCCGCGCAGGCTCTCGGGTGCCTCGATTACCATCTCCGGCAGCCGCGGCTGTGCGCTCGCCGGCGCGACGCAGGCCAGCGCGAGGCAGCCGATCAGGCGTGCCGCCGCGGTTCCGGTCCGGACGCTCGACCGGGGCGTGCGGGTGCGGTTGCGGGCAGGGTCAGTTGTCGCCGTCCGGAGCGCCGGGCCGAATCGCGGCGACCGTCGCACCGAGGTGGGATTCGGGAGCATCCCGGAAGGCGGTGACCAGGGGATGGCGCTCGAGCGTGGCCTGCACGTTGCCCCGCTGGACTCCGGATCCCCGACCGTGCACGATGCGTACCTCGCGCAGGCCCGCCGCCGACGCCGCGTACACGTACTCGGTGACCACGGAGCGGACGTCGCGCGGCGCGAAGGTGTGCAGATCCAGCTCCGGGCCGACAGGCACGTGGTGTGGAGCTTCATGACTGCTCATGGGTCGCCGTCACCTGGGTGAGGATGCCGCCGCGCACGGAGAAGTCGCCGACCACGGTCATTCGTCGCGGGCGGCATGCCGCGACCAGGTCGTCGAGGATCCGGTTGGTGACGTCCTCGTAGAAGATGCCCTGGTTGCGGAAACCTATCAGATAGTACTTCAGTGCCTTGAGCTCGATGCAGAGTTCATCGGGCACATAGGTGATCCGGATCTCCCCGAAGTCCGGCAGCTCCGTCCTGGGACAGACCGACGTGAACTCGGGACAGCGGATGGCAATCTCGTAGTCGCGCTCGCGCCTCGGGTTGGGGAACGTCTCGATCGGCGAATCCGTCATGCAGTAGAGTCTAGGAGCGTGCGCCGCAGGAACGCAACGAGCGAGTTCTGCGGCGTACGCTTCCGGGGGCCGCAACGAATTGACACGCGTCGCGGACCCACGCTAGGATTGCCCGTCTTTATCGGGGTTTCTGCTGGGTGGCCGCTGGTGCGCGTGGCCGTCCGTGACCTTGTGGACAGCGCGCCGGGACCAAGGGGGGAGCGTCGATGGCCGCAGCGCGCAAGATGGGCAAGACCGAGCTTTTCGCGTACTTCGTCGATCAAATGGCAGCTCGCGAAGTCTCTCTCAAGCGCGCCGACGTGCGCGAGTTCTTCGACGAGTTGCAGAGGCTGTGCGAGCAGCAGCTTCAGGAGTCCGGCGAGTTCACGTTGCCCGGCATCGCCAAGTTCGTGTTGCAGAAGCGCGAAGCGCGGACAGGTCGGAATCCCGCGACCGGCGAAGCCATCCAGATCCCGGCCAAACAGGTCGTCAAGGCGCGCATCACCAAGCAGCTCAAGGACGCCGTGCTCCCGTAGCCTGCAGGCGTTCCATGCGGATCGCCTGTGCGGTCCGTCCATGTCGGTGCTCGAGGCTGGGGCAACGCGATCCGGTCTCCAGTGCTGTACGCGGGTTCGGCGTGGCGCCTGGTGCCTGTCACGCACTCCGCCTCCACCCCGGGCGGAACCAACCGATGGCAACCGACGTACTGATGCCGCAACTCGGCGAGTCCATCGCCGAGGGCACGATCGTGCGCTGGAACAAGCGCGTCGGCGAGCAGGTCAACCGCGACGAGCCGCTCTTCGAGGTATCGACCGACAAGGTGGATGCGGAGGTGCCGTCGCCGGTCGGCGGCCTCCTCGCCGAAGTCCGCGTGCAGGCTGGCGAGACGGTGCCGGTGGACAGCATCGTCGCCACCATCGCGGTCCCCGGCGAAGCAATCGTCGAGTCCGGCCGGCCGCCGTCCGTGGCAGAGCCGGAAACGACGGTGCTCCCCGCCTCGTCTGCTCCCCGGGCGGAACCGCGTCGCGGGAACGTCTCGCCCGTTGTCCGCAGGTTGGCCGGTGAACACGGTATCGATCTCGCCAACGTGACCGGCACAGGTGCGGGCGGGCGGGTTACGAAGCATGACATTCTCGAACTTGTCGAGTCGCGATCGGCAGGTGGCGATGCGGGCCCGGCCCCGGCGCTCGACGGGCGCCGGATCGAGCCGCTGTCGGTCATGCGGCGCCGGATCGCGGAGCACATGCTCGGAAGCCGCCGTACGTCGGCGCATGTCCACACCGTGTTCGACGTGGACTTCTCCCGTGTCGCGGCGCTCCGCGAGGCGCACCGGGACTCGTACGCGAAGCGCGGCGTCCCGTTGACGTTCCTGTCGTTCGTGGCGAAGTCGGCCGTGGACGCGCTGGTCGAGATGCCGGTGCTCAATGCATCGCTCACCGGTGACGGCGCCGGGGTCGTTCATGCGCCGTGCGTCAACCTGGGCATCGCAGTGGCTCTGGATGACGACGAGGGCCTGATCGTCCCGGTGATCAGGGACGCCGGTGGAAAGCGGGTGGCGGAGCTGAGCGTGGCGATAGCCGACATTGCCGCGCGGGCCCGCTCGAAACGCCTGGCGCCCGAGGAGGTGCAGGGCGGCACGTTCACCATCACGAATCCCGGGGCGTTCGGATCCCTCTTCGGGATGCCGATCATCAACCAGCCCCAGGTGGCCATCCTCTGTGTGGGAGCGGTCGAGCACCGCCCGGTGGTGGTCGACGAGGCCGGCACGCTCGCGGCGCGACGGCGTGCCTATCTCACGCTCGGCTTCGACCACCGGCTGATTGACGGCGCCCTGGCGGACAGGTTCATGGCCAGGGTCAGGTCGGGCCTGGAGCAGTTCGACGAGAGCCTGCTGTAGCGTCCCTTGTCGGGGCTGGCCATGCGTCGACCGCCGGAGCGCCCGCAGCGAAATCCCGCGGGGCGCCTGCCACGCGTCCTGGAGGTGCGGCGGCTGGGGCTCGTACGGTACGACGATGCGGCAGCGCTGCAGGACAGACTCGTGGCGGATCGGCAACGGGGCCGGATAGCCGACCAGTTGCTGCTGCTGCAGCATCCTCCCGTCATTACCCGCGGGGTGCGGACCGGAGCGGAGAACATACTGGCGCCGCCGGCCGTGCTGCGCCGCCGCGGCGTCGAGATCCACGACGCGCGGCGGGGCGGGGACGTGACCTACCACGGTCCCGGGCAGCTCGTCGGCTATCCCATCGTGCTGCTGAAGCCGGACCGCTGCGACGTGCATCGGTACGTCCGCGACCTCGAGGAGGTCCTGATTCGGTCGGTGGCCGAGTTCGGCGTCCGCGCCACGCGTATTCCGGGGCTCACCGGGGTCTGGGTGGGCAACGACAAGCTGGCCGCCATCGGCGTACGGTTGTCGCGCTGGGTCACCAGTCACGGATTCGCGCTCAACGTGACGACCGATCTCGACGATTTCACACTGATCCGTCCGTGTGGGCTCACGGACCGCGGAGTGACCTCGCTCGCGCGGCTCACCGGCGCCGAAATCCCGGATGCGGTGGTGACCGACCGCGTGACGAGGCGATTCGCGGAGGTGTTCGACCGCGAGATCGCGGGCGGCGTCGAATCGAACTCCTAGCCTAGCCTGGCGGTCCACCGACGTGTCGCATCAGCCGGCCCGAGCGGCTTCGAGTTGGCTGCGCTCGCGGGCGTTCAGCCCCGGCTCGACGATTCGTGTCACGCCGCTCCGGTCGAACTGCACCGGGGCGGCCAGGGCCTGTCTCCGCGCGCCGAGTTCCCCGTCGACGACAACGAAGCAGGACGCCTGCCGGCTGCTGCCGGTGGTGATGGACGCGGCTACCCGTCCGGCCGCGGCCGCAAGTGCGTAGGGACCCGGCGGCCACAGCGCCGCTGCACGCTCGCGCAGGCGCCGGTACCGCGGGGGCGGGAGGGTCGCCTCGAGCGACAGCCCGCCGACCGCAGCCTGGCTCCACGGTACGACGATGTGCTGCGGGGGGGCTCCAAGCACGGTGAGGGCGATCTCCGAGGCTTCGCAGTCCGCCTCGAGCGCCACGATGGCGCGCAGCGCGCCGCGCAGTGCTTCCGGTGCGGAACCGATCAGGCGCCGCCGGTCGAGTCCCGCCTCGGACACGCCCCGCTCGACGAGACGTTGCTGCCCGGCGCCCGCGCAGATGATGACGGCGTCGCGACAGTACGGCGCCACCTGCCGCAGCCGGTCGAGGCCGGACTCCCCGTTCCACTCGGTATCGGGCGCTGCCGCCGGGCCGGTCAGGATCACGAGGTCTGCTCCTGCCGTCGCCGACGGACTGTCGTCGGCGACGAGCACCGTTCCGAAGCGCTCTATCGGCCCCGCCTGCAGGATGTCGAGCGCCGTTCCTGCCGCGACGGACCGGGCATCGTCGACAAGTCGTACTTCCCGATACAGATCGAGCGTGGCCGCCAGGTGGGTGAGAGCGCCGCCGAGTGTTCCGGCGCCGATGATGGCGATGACCGACATCTCTGGTTCCCTGCGGCATGCGCCGCGAGGCTCGCGGTATTCTAGTGGTGATGACAGTCGACAGCCCGCCGGAGGCGCAGGGGCGGAACACGCGTTTCGCAGGTGCGGTGGCCGTTGTGACCGGCGGCTCGCGCGGGATCGGACGGGCCGTCGCCGAGCACCTGCTGCGATGCGGCGCCGAGGTCCTGATTTCGGGGCGCTCGGCCGGCGCGCTCGCCGAGGCGGCGACCGGACTGGCGGCCGTCGCCGGGACGGCCGCCGGCGCGGGCCGGCTCGGGACCGTGGTCGCCGACGTGCGGCGTCCGGCCGATGCGGACCGGCTGATCGGTACCGCGGTCGACCGCTTTGGCGGCGTCGATATCCTGATCAACAACGCCGGGGTCGGGCGCTTCGAGGCGGTCGCCGAGCAGTCGATCGACGACTGGGCGCAGGTGATCGCGACCAACCTCAGCGGGGTCTTCCACTGTTGCCGGGCCGCTCTTCCCGTCCTGCGGCGGCGAGGCGGCGGGTGGATCATCAACGTGAGCAGTCTGGCCGGCAGCCATCCGTTCGCGAACGGCGCCGCGTACTGCGCGTCGAAGGCAGGGCTGGACGCTTTCACCGCCGCCCTCATGCAGGAGGTTCGGTTCGACGGCATCCGCGTGAGCGCCGTCGCACCGGGTTCGGTAGGGACCGCGTTCGCGGGAAGCGATGATCGGCACGCCGCGGCCCCCTGGAAGCTGACCGCATCGGACGTCGCGCAGGTCGTCGTCGATCTCCTGAGCCACGAGTCGCGCAGCCTGCCGAGCCGGGTGGAGATTCGACCGTCACAGCCGCGGAAAGGCTGAACGACAGCAAGCCGATGTGGATTCTCCGCGCGACGATCGACCAACGGCCCCACATCTTTCGTCTGCCCCTGGGAGCGGGGAGGACGTTGGGCAGGTGCACGAACGCCGACTTCATGCTCAACAACCCGCTCGTCTCGCGAATTCACTGCCGCTTGACTGCATCAGGGGAGCAGTTGCGGATTGAGGATCTCCAGAGTACGAACGGTACCTTCCTCAACGACGAGCGCATCGACGTGGCGTTCCTTGGGGACGGCGACCGGATACGCGTGGGACAGGTGGAACTCGTCGTGAGCCTCGAGGGGTCCCCGGCGCTCGCAGAGGGCCGTTGACGCGCGCTCCGGCCGCCGACGATACGTCTCGGCGCGCCGGCTATTCCGCGGGCACCGTCCGCTCGATCCAGTCCGTCAGGATCTCGGCGATGCGGGGCGTAATCTCGCGGCTTCCCGACGCGGCGGGCTCCGCGTCCGCAGCCGTCGCGGCCAGCAGCAGGTGATTGATGCCATCAAGCGTGGCGAGTTCCACCGTCGATTCGCGCCGTCCCCGCAGACGCGCGACCCGCTCGAGCAGTTGCGCGTGATAGGGCGGCACGAGTCGGTCGGCGGAGCCCTGAAGCAGCAGCAGCGGCTGGCGGACGCGCCGCAGTTCCGCCGTCGGCTCGAATGCCAGGAAGCTGCGGAACAGGGGCGTATCCGCCTGTCTGCGCAGCGCGGCAGGGATCCCGTCCCATCCGCCTTCTCCGAGGACGGCACGATGGATGCGCGTCTGCAGCTCGATGCGTTCCCGACGTTCGCTGCCCGTCGTACCCGTGCGCCGGAGTTCGTCCCGCTGCTGCTCGAGCACGAAGGTGTCGCCGGCTGTGCCCGGCGTGGCCAGCAATGCCAGCGCCCGGATCCGGTTCTCGCGCCGCGCCGCCAGCAGTCCGATCCAGCCGCCCTCGCTGTACCCCACCGCAACGATGCGGTCGCGATCCACGTTGTCGAGCCGCTGGACGTAACGCACCATCTCGCGCACGTCCTGGGCGTAGTCGGCGAGCGTAGCCGATTCGGCTCGCCCACCGCTCTGCCCGGAGCCGCGCTTGTCGTAGCGTGCGACGACGAATCCGCTATCCGCGAGCGACCAAGCGAGCTGGCGGAAGATTGGCACGCCGGACACGGTCTCGTCCCGATCGACCGAGCCCATGCCGGGTACGAGCACCACCGCGGGCCAGCGGCCCTCGGGCGGTGGTGCAACGTCCACGGGGGTAATCACTGTGGCGGCGAGACTGAACCCGGCGGCCCGCACCCGCACCCGCTCGCTGCCCGGGTGTGGCGGATCGGTGGTCAGTCGGGCGGAGACCGACGCGATATCGCGGCGCGCGACCTCCACCGAGGCGTACGGCAGGCTGACTCGCAGCAGGCGGCCGCTCTCGTCGATCCAGACCTCTGCGGCCGACTGATTCGCATCGGCGAACGTGATGCGATACGTTCGCGCCTCGATGATCCGTTCGGCGGTCTCGATGTGCTGGATTCCGACCGTGTCGACCCGCGCCGACACGAAACCACGGGGCGGGACGTAGATCGGCAACTCGTCGCCCGGCTCCGACCGTCCCAGCCGCACGGCCAGTGCTTCGTAGCTGACGAAGGTGGAGTTGGGGAGCAGGATCGACGCCGGATCGATCCGTGCGTCGGTCGTGGTCTGCCGCTCGCCCTCCAGCAGCGTGTTCGCGACCGCACCCTCCGCGAAGGTGCTCTCGAGGCGGAACGGAACGCCGGCCTGCGAACCTTCGATCGTCAGCCGCCGGGGGCGCCACTCGGCATCGTAGGCCGCTTCGAAGACGCGTGTGTCGATGGGGATCGGCGCCGTCATCTGGCCGCTCGCCTGCAGGAGCCATCCGTCGTCCGTCCGCTCCACGCGGACGCGCTCGAAGCCCACCGGCGTCGAGCCTGCAAAGATGTTGAAGAGCGCCTCGCCAGTGGCCGGATCCGCTGGCGGTTGGGCCCGGCCGACGGCCGCCGCGGCGGTGAGGGCGGCAAGACAGGACAGCGAGCAGATGCTCGTGCGGAGTCGTCGCTGCACGAGAGTCAGCATATCATCGACCTGCCGGTGACGGACCGACCATGAACATCGCCGACTACCGGACTCTGCGTACCGGCGCGGGCCGTATCGAGCTCGCGGACCGCGGCTGGCTCGCCGTCAGCGGCCGTGACCGGGCCGACTTCCTGCAGGGACTGTTGAGCAACGATGTCTCCGCCCTGTCGCCGGGGAGCGGATGCTACGCTGCCTGCCTGACGCCGCAGGGACGCATGACGGCCGACATGTACGTCTTCGCGGACCACGATCGCCTGTTGCTGGACGTCGCCGGCAGCGTGGCGGAGCGGCTTCGGGAACGGTTCGATGATCTGGTCTTCACCGAGGACGTACGAATCGAGAACCGGACGGCGGAATCGGTGGCGTACGGGGTGCACGGACCGGGTGCCCACGCGGTGGCGGGCGCCCTGACTGGCGCAACGGGCCGCATGGCGGTTTGCGAGCACCGCCCCTTCGACCTGGAGACGGGCCCCGGTCTGGTGGCGCGGACCGACGACCTGGGCGTCGAGGGATATCGCGTCCTGGTGGATCGGCCGGGCGTGGAGGCGCTGGAACGCGCCCTCGCGGCGGCCGGTGCCGTTGCCGTCGGGGCGGCGGCCGCCGAAGCGGTTCGCGTCGAATCGGGCCGGCCCGTGTTTCCGACCGACATGGACGGCAACACGATTCCGCTGGAAGCGGGGATCACCGACCGGGCCATCAGCTTCGACAAGGGATGCTACGTGGGGCAGGAGGTGATCATCCGTGTCCTGCACCGCGGCCGGGGGCGGGTCGCGCGCCGACTCGTGGGCCTGATCGTCGACAGGTCCGTGGACGCTGACGCGCCGCTGCCGTCCCGCGGCGCGGCGATCTTCGACGGCGAGGAGGAGGTCGGGCACGTGACGAGCGCGGTGCGCTCGCCCGCGCTCGGCGCGTCAATCGCGCTCGGCTTCGTTCGCCGGGAGCTGGCCGAGGCTGCGGCCGCGCGCGTCGATGTCTCGGTCGGTGCGCACCGCGTGCCCGCCGTCGTCACCGCCCTCCCTTTCGTGCCGCCGGACGGTTCCGGCGTGTGACAATCGCTGGCCATGCGTCTCTACACCGGAATCGGCGACCGCGGCACGACGGCGCTGTTCGACGGCACCACGGTGCCGAAGGACGATCCGCGCGTCGCCGTGTACGGGGACGTCGACGAGCTGAACGCGACGGTCGGCGTCGCCCGCGCGGCCGGGTTGCCGGACGATCTCGACGAGATGCTCGTGGCCGTGCAGCGTGATCTGTTCGCCATCGGGGCGCGTCTCGCCGACCCGCGGTCGCGCATCTCGGCCCGCGTGACCAAGGCGCAGATCGGCAGGACCGACGTCGAGCGTCTGGAGGGCTGGATCGACCGCGTCGACGAGGCGCTGCCGCCGCTCCACAGCTTCATTCTGCCCGGGGGCAGTACGGCCGGCGCGGCCCTGCACCAGGCCCGCGCCGTCTGCCGCCGCGCCGAGCGACGGATCGTCGGCCTCGGACGCGACGCGGTGGAGCCCGAACTGCTGCGGTACGTCAACCGGCTCTCCGACCTGCTGTTCGCCCTCGCGCGCGCGGTCAACCACCGATCCGGCGCAGCCGAAATCGAGTGGTGACGGCGCCGGCAGCGAGGCGCCGTCCAGTCCGGCGCTACTCGAGAATGCGCTTGACGGCGTCGAAGATGCTGCGGGCGAGTTCCTGCGAGATCTGCTCGCGGATGGCGCCGCAGGGCACGATGACGGCGTCGTGCTCGGTGTCGATGGCGACGTCCCAGCGGTCGCGGGCAAGTCCCTCCGGCCGCTGCCCGATCAGCTCGCTCGACATCGTGGCCGCAGCCTGGTGCCCGGGTCTGGCCGCGACGGCGATGGGGGCGCCGTTGATGAGGACACGGGCGGCCCGAATCGTCGTCTTGGGGATCGGCCGGTCGTCCAGGTAGAAGGACTCCGCATCCTCGGTGAAGAAGACGAGGCCTTCGTCCGACGGAATCTCGGCGAGGACCGTGCGTCCACCGGCTGCGATCGCTTCACGCTCGTCGCGACGCCGGCGCCGATCGCGGGTCAGTGTCGTCGCGAGCCGCAGGGCGAAGAAAACCAGCAGGACGGCGATCACGAGCGCCACGACGTCACGCATGCGTCCATGGTAACGCCTGCCGGGGGCGTCACGCCGCCCGTCGGCGACCCGTTGCCGGGTTCCGCCGGTCCCTTCGGCCGCCACGCGCCCCCGGCGACTGGCCCCCGGCCGGCCCGGCCGGGTACGATCGGGACCGGCTGTCACGCGCCGGGGACGAAACATGGATTCGGTCATCGTCCACTATCAGGAGATCGCGCTCAAGGGGCGCAACCGGCCCTGGTTCATCGACCGCCTCGCCGGCAGCCTGCGGGATGCGACGGCGGACCTCGACGTCACGCATGTGCGTCCGCTCATGGGACGGATCCAGATGACGCTCGGTCCGGCGGCCGAGTGGGGGACGGTGCGCGAGCGTCTCGGTCGGGTCTTCGGGGTGGCGAACTTCGCACGCGCCCGGACCGCGGGACGGGACGTCGACGAGCTCGCCGGCGTGATTCTCAGGCATCTCGAAGAGCCCGGTGCCGCGCATCGCGTGGCGAGCTTCCGGGTCCGGGCCACCCGCGCGGACAAGACCTACCCGCTGACGTCACCGCAGGTCGAGCGCGAGGTCGGCGGCAGAATCCGGGCGGCGACCGGCTGGCGGGTCGACCTCGGGTCTCCGGACCTTGCGATCAGCGTCGAGATTCTGCCGGACCGTGTCTTCTACGCGCTGGGCAGGGAACCGGGTCCGGGCGGGCTGCCAACCGGCACGAGCGGCCCCGTGCTGTGTCTGCTGTCCGGCGGCATCGACTCGCCGGTCGCCGCCTTCCGGCTGATGAAGCGGGGGTGCCGGGTGCGGTTCGTCCACTTCCATGCGTACCCGATCCTCTCGCGGGCGTCGCTCGACAAGACGCGCGAGGTCGTCGACCTGCTGACCCGTCACCAGTTGCGCTCGCGGTTGTATGCGGTCCGCTTCGGCGAGATCCAGCGGACGATCGTGCTCTCGGCGCCGCCCCCGTTGCGGGTGGTGCTGTACCGCCGGATGATGATGCGCATCGCCGAGCGCCTGGCCGGCGTCTGCGGCGCCGGGGCGCTCGTCACCGGTGAGTCGGTGGGGCAGGTGGCGTCGCAGACCATCGAGAATCTGGCCGTGATCAACGAGGTGGTCAGCCTGCCGGTGCTGCGGCCGCTGATCGGCTCCGACAAGGACGAGATTACGCAGGAGGCGCGCCGCCTCGGCACGTATCCGATCTCGATCGTGCCCGACCAGGACTGCTGCACGCTGTTCGTGCCGCGCCGGCCGGCGACCCGGGCGAAGCCTGCGGAAGTCGAGCGCGCCGAGCGGGATCTGCCGGTCGCCGAGCTGGTCGACAGGGCCGTGGCGGGCATCCACCGGCAGGACTTCGTGTTCCCCCCGCCGGTCGCCGCCGGGCTCGCGTCGGACCCCGGCCGTGGCGTCGACGCCGCGAACTCGCCCGACCGGCTCCCGTGACGGGTCGGCCGGCGCCGGCGCCGGTTCTGCGCCTTGCCGTCCGGCCCTGATCCCCGACGTCGGTAATCCGGCCCATCCACTCGGGAGGGCGCCGGTCCGGAGTGGGCGACGGCCTTCCCGGCGTCAGATCAGGTCAGGATGGAGCAGTCCCCGTCGGTGATCACGCAGCGCATCACGGGTACTCCGAAAGGCCAGCTCGGTCCACGGGACGTTGTCCGGGGCGAACCAGGCCGCGTCGAGCGACTCGTCGGCTGCGGCCAGCGTGCCGCCCACCACCGACGCCTTGTAGACAATCACGATCGGCGCCACGCCGGCGTAGGCGTAGATGTTGATGAGCCCGTCGAGCCGGATGGCAAGGCTCGCCTCTTCGCGCGCCTCGCGAACGGCGGCGACGATCGGCGCCTCTCCCCGGTCGACGTAACCGCCCGGAAAGACCCACTTGCCGTAGCCGGGCTCGATGGCGCGGCGCACGAGTGCGATGTCGCCGTGCGCGCCGGTGATCACGGTCCCGACCGCGACCTTCGGATCGAGGTAGACGACGTGTCCGCAACGCGTGCAGACGGGTCGTTCCGGCTCTCCTTCCTTGACGGTCCGCGGTGCGAGGGGGCCGCCGCAGGACGAGCAGAAACGGACGGCGGCATCGTGGTCATGCGGGTGGTTCACCCGGCGAATATAATGTGACTTGATGTCCATCCTGAAGGTGGCGCGGATGGGGAACCCGGTGCTCCGCCGCCCCACGCCGCCTCTCGACCCGGCCGACATCGGCTCCGCGGCCGTTCAGCAGCTCATCGACGACATGTTCGCGACGATGACCGAGCACGCCGGCATCGGACTCGCCGCGCCGCAGGTGCACGAGAGCCTGCGCCTCTTCGTCGCCGGCGTGGACGATCCGGACGGCGGTCTGCCGCCGGTCGTGATGATCAACCCCGAGATCGAAAGCCTCGGGCCGGCCGAGGAGGAGGACTGGGAAGGGTGCCTGAGCATCCCGGACCTCCGGGGCCGCGTCCCGCGCCCGGTGGACATCCGGGTGCGGTCGCTCGATCGGCACGGCATGCCGCAGCGCATGACCGCCAGGGGATTCGCCGCTCGCGTGATCCAGCACGAGACGGACCACCTCGACGGCGTGTTGTTTCTCGACCGCATGCGCTCGTTCGACAGCCTGACCTTCCTCACCGAGTACGATCGCTACTGGCACAAGGACGGCGAGTCCGGCGGGTGATTCGCGCGAGCGTCGAGTGCACGCAGTATGATAGGCTGCGTGACTTCGGCCTTCACCCACCGCATGGAAGTGCGCTTCCGCGACTGCGACGCGATGGGGCACGTCAACAACGCCGTCTACTTCACCTACTTCGAGCAGGCGCGGGCCGTGATGGCGGAGACGCTCGGACTGCGCCGCGAGCTGGCCCGGGCCGGGCTCGGGGTCATTCTGGCGCATGCGTCCTGCGACTACCGGGCGCAGGTCGTATTCGGCGACCAGATCGAGGTCGGCGTGCGCGTGGTGGCTCTCGGACGCACCAGCTTCACGTCCGAGTTCGAGGCGCGGCGCGTGCGGGACGACGCCGTCGCGGCGGTCGGCAGGGTCGTGCAGGCGGTGTTCGACTACGACGCCGACAGGACCACGCCCATCCCGGACGGTCTCCGCGCGAAGCTCGAGGCGCTGATGACCGGGTCGGTCGTCGCCACGTGAGGATCACCCTGACCCGGGGGTTCAATCCGGGCCCGTACACCGGGGCCGGCAACAACACGTATCTGCTCTCGGGTCGCGATCCGACCCTGATCGACGCCGCCACCGGCGAGCCGCGCCACTTGGCCGCGCTCGATCGGGCGCTCGGCGGTGCGGGGCTCGCGCGGGTGCTGGTGACCCACGCCCATCCCGATCACGCGTCCGGAGCGCCCGTTCTGGCCTCCCGCTGGACCGGCGCGCGGTTCTTCAAGATGCCCTGGCCGGAGCGCGACCGCGAGTACCGCGTCGACTGGAGGCCGCTGGCCGACGGCGAGCTGGTGGCCGCGGGTGCGCGGCAGCTTCGGGTGCTGCATACTCCCGGCCACGCGCCGGATCATGTCTGCTTCTTCGACGAGGCCGACGGCACGCTCTTCTGCGGCGATCTGTTGATCCAGGGCGGCACGGTGGTGGTTCCCGCCAGCTATGGGGGCAACCTGACGGATTACCTCGCGTCGCTGGCGCGCATACGCGCGCTGAAGCCGGCGCGCGTACTGCCGGCGCACGGACCCGAAATCGACGACGCGGCTGGGCTGATCGATCGATACGTCGCCCACCGGGGCCGCCGCGACGACGAGATCCTGTCGGCGTTGCGCCGGGGTCACACGACGCGGGCGGCGATCGTCGGGGTGGTCTATCCGGATCTCGCTCCCGAGCTCCGGCGAGCAGCGGGCGAGAGCGTGCTCGCGCACCTGCAGAAGCTGGCGGCGGAGGGGGCCGTCCGACGGCGCCGGGAAGACGCCTGGGAGCCGGCCTGAGCCCGGGATGCGGGGGGGCGCGAGACATGGCAGGAGCACCACCATGGAGAATCCGAAGGGTTACGCGAACCCGGAACTGTTGATCGGACCGTCGGAGCTGGCTGAGCGCGTGGGTCGTCATCCGGCGGAGGCGCCGGGACCGGCGTCCGGGGCTGCGGGCGAGGTGCCGGTCCTGCTGGACCTGCGGCCGGCCGAGGCGTTCGCCGCCGGCCACATCCCCGGCGCCGCGCATCTCGATCTCTTCGGTCTGAGCCTGATCGACACCGATCCCGCCCCGCTCGCGGCGTTCCTGTGGATGATCGCCCACCTGCTCACGTCGCGCGGCGTCGAGGCCAGGCGTCCCGCGGTGGTCTACGACGAGCAGTCGGGAATCCGCGCCGCCCGCGCCTTCTGGTTTCTCGAGTACTTCGGCCATCCCGATGCGCGGCTCCTCGACGGCGGCTTCCGGGCCTGGGAGCGGGCGGGGCTGCCGGCCACCCGGAGCGCGGCGCCGCCGACGCGCGGGATCTGGGAGGTCGGCCGCGGCGAGACGCGTCTCGCGACCTGGCGGCAGGTCCGCGAGCGCCTGCATCGTGCGGACGTCACGATTCTCGACGCCCGCAGCGACGACGAATACTGCGGCGCCAACGTGCGCGCCAAACGCGGCGGGGCCATCCCGGGCGCCGTTCACATCGAGTGGACGCGCAACCTCGACGAGGCCGGCGCGTTCAGGCCTGCCGCCGAGCTGCGGGAGATGTACGAGGCGGCCGGCGTCACCCCCGACAAGGAGGTCGTCTCCTACTGTCAGGGCGGCTACCGCGCGGCGCACAGCTATGTCGCGCTGCGGCTGCTCGGCTATCCGCGTGTGCGCAACTACATCGGATCGTGGAAGGAATGGGGCGACCGCGAGGACCTGCCGATGGAGACTCCCGGGGGCTGACGCGGCGACGGAAGGGTCTCCGGTCCGGCGTGGCTCCTGGCGCGAAACCGACTGCATGCGGCGGGGGCGGGACCCGCGCGGTCCCGCCCCGATCCGGTCCGGCTACCAGAGGTAGCGGGCCGAGAAGACCATGGTGCGCGGCGGGCGGGCGGAGATCACCTGCCCGAAGCGCGAGTCCACTTGGTTGCCGGCCTCGTCGAACTGCGCGTTCAGGTCGACGTTGAGGAACTGCACCTGGTTGAACAGGTTGTAGATCTCCCAGCCGAGCTCGAAGAACCGTCCGTCGCCGACCGGCATCCGCTTGCCGAGGCGCAGGCCGGTGTCGTAGAAGCCGGGCAGGCGCAGGTCGTCCTTGCGCACGTTGCCCACCTCGCCCTGCGCGGGACGGCTGAAGCAGTCGGTGTTGAACCAGCGGTCGATCGTGCCGCCGCCGGCCGACAGGTCGCAGCTCCGGTCGATGTTGGCCGGCACCACCATGTCGATCCACGCCAACCCGTCCGGGTTCTGCGAGCGGCGCATCAGGTCCCCGCCGCCCAGGATGTCCTGGTTGTCGGTGGTGCTGAAGCTGACGGTGGCCGGTGCGCCGCTGACGAACTGCGTGATGCCGGAGAGCACCCAGTCGTTCAGCAGGAAACCGACCGCGCCGCCGGGATCCGGCAGGTCCCACGTGTAGTTGATGGTCAGCAGGTGTGTCCGGTCGAAGTCCGACAGGCCCCAGGACCAGGTGTCGCGGTCCTCGTACTTCGGCACCCGCGAGCGGGCGCCGTAGAGGATGTCGGCCGACGTGTGGTCCAGCGACCTAGCGCTACATCACGGTTGACTCAGGAACGGTCCGGCGTTGGTCGCCCGGTCTACGTCGATTCGGGTTGCGGTTCAGGGTGCGCGGGCGGCTTGGGCTCCTCGTACCATCATCTGTAGTTGCACGCAGGCGCGCCACAGCACTTCGTTGCCCGGCAGCGGTCTACGCTTTGTCGGTCGCCAGCCGGCGATGCGCGCCAGCAGCATCACCCAGGCGCGGATGTCGGGCGGCAATGGCCGGTCTCGTTCGGCTGGCGGCAGCAGTCTTTCGGCCTGCACGACGGCTCCGATCACGCGCTTCTCGTCGTCGGTCAGGACCTGGGCTGCCGGCGTGTCGGGCGCGTCGCGCGCGTAGCCCCTGAGGGAGCACACCCGCCAGGCGGTGATGGCGTCGAAGGCCAGGCACTTGGCCAGCGCGTCGGCTTCCTGCAAGCGCCGGTCCTCGATGCGGGCGCCGCTCTTGAGCACCCGGAAATACTCTTCGATGCCCCAGCGGGTCTCATACCAGCCGACAATGCGCTCGGCCCATTCGGCCGTCGGGCCGCCTTCGCTCGACACCAGCAGCCATTCGAGCGGCTCGTGTCCCGGCGGCGGGTCGGTTTCGAGCACCCGCACCACCCAGGCCGTCAGCGGCGCCGCGTCGGTCTGGTCCTTGGGCGGCTGCACCTGCACCCGCCCGATGCGCAACTCGGTCCGCGCCGTGCGCGCCTCGCGCGCCCGCTTGCCGCCCTGCGAGTCGATGTGCACCGGCCGGTTGGTGCGCACCGGGGTCTCGAAGTCCGGCTGAGACGCCAGCGGCCGGAGCATCATCGCCCGCAACCGCTCGTCCCATACTTTCACCCGCCGCCGCCGGCTGGCGCAGGCCCGCACCACCAGCCCCGCTTCAGCCGCATGCTGCGCCTGCCACTGCAACAGCGCATGGATGTCACTCTCGCGGTCGCCGACCACGACCACCCGCGTGCCCGGACACGCCCGCCCCAATTCGCGACCCTGGTCGAATCCCCGGAACCAGCGCCGGCTCTCCAATGCGCGCTCGGACGTGGGCGCGCCATCCGGCCGCGCCCACGTCTCCAGACCGCTCACCCCCAACGGCCGGCGCCCCTCGGTGAACGCCACCGCCGCGTGCACGAACAGACCCCGACCGCCGCCAGACCGTTCTCCCAGCGGCCCCAGCCCGGTCGTGCTGTCCCGAAGACCCGTGTAGTTGAGCGTCGTCGTGTCCTGCACCAGCAGCACCACCGACTCCGCACGGCTGCGCTCGACCAGCGCCTCCCGATGCGGTTGCAGAATGTCCGCGCTACTCACCGCTCCATTGTGCAGGAAACGGTAGGCCGCCTGTTGCTCGGCGCTGCCGGCAAACACCGCCGGCAGAGGCGCACCAGGATGTTGCTCCCAGGCCGCACCCATCTGCGCCAGACGACGACGCAGCCGACCGTCGGCCAGGTCCGAACGCGAATACTCGCACCGAGACCAACTGCCGGCGCCCGCAGCCTCCTCCCCCAACCCCGGAAACGAACCCAACTCCCTGGGCGCAGCCCGACGCAGCGTCTCCGCCCAGTCCGGGGCCAGGCCCCGAAGCCAGACATCCTTCGGCTCCACAGAAACCGATGACCCCGGAGGACGACCCGCCGTACGGCCCACACACCGCCAGCCCGACGCCCGATAGCTCGTGCCACGACGAGACGACGCCACGCACGTCTCCACCAGAACCGGACGAACCCCGTGACACAATGCCCAGTCCGACGCCAAACGACCCACCGCACGGCCCAGAACCTGCGACGCCAAGTGCGGAACACGAACCCCGGGAAGCAGCAGGAATCGGTCGTTCAATACCACCTGACCAATCCGTGCCCCCCGCGTCCGAGCGTCCCAGCCCAGATGCGCGTCCCGAGGACCCAGACGAAGCGGAGCCGACACAAAGCTCAAAACACCCAACGCGCCCGCCGAAGAATCCACCAGATACGTCACCCGGCAGCCCGGAGCCCGACAACGGCCCAAAGGATGCGCAGCCGCCAGAAGTGCACAACACCGCTGACGCGCAAGCGCCGTCTCCGCCAACCGCAGGTGAACCTCCCCCAACGACGACAGGCTGCCCGCAAACTCGGTCAGCGAAATCTCAGACCCGACCCCGACCACACAACCCACCGGCGGACCCGGCTGCGCCGACGGCAGAGGCAGGCCCAGCTCCGCCGCCAAGCCAGGCAAAGCCTTCCGCGCCGACGCCGAGCACAGCGACCCACGCGCGTTGCGCCACCCGTCGCGTTCGCAAAGACCACGGCTCAGCGCCGCACGCGACAACGACCCCCGAACCAACTCCTGCCGCAGCCAGCCCACCGTCTCCGGCTGCAACATCCGCAGGCCAACACGCACAGAAACCTTCTACACTGAGCCACGGCCTGTGTCAACTGTGATTGAGCGCTAGGTCCAGCGACCGCGACAGCGTGTACGAGACCGAGAACTCCAGGCCGCCCGTGAACCGCCGGTTCACCTGCGTCTGCAGCGCATCGTACCGTGACCGCCCGGCGTTCTCCGTCATGATGATGCTGGCGTAGCCCGGGTAGGGGCGCATGAAGTTGTCGGGCAGGGGACGGCCGGTGGTCGGGTCCTGGTTCTGGGGCAGGAACCGGGCGCCGCGCACGATGGTGTTCTCGTCCCAGAGCTGCGGCAGGTTGCTGCCCCGCGTCCCGACATAGGCGATGTCGAGCACCGTCTGCCAGCCGATCTCGGTCTGGACGCCGCCCGTGAAGCTGTAGAGCGTCGGCGCCTGGTGATCGGTGACCACGCCGTAGACCGTGCCGGTGGGGTAGACGATGCCGCCGGTGCCGGCCAGCACGCCCTGGCGGATCGTCTCCCAGTTGTACATCGTGTTGTACCAGACCTGCGGTGTGGCGACCAGCGGCGGGTTGAGCGCCTGCCGCCAACTGAGCGCGCCGGCCTGCTGCGTATTGTGGAAGACGCCGAAGTTGGCCCGGATCGCGGTCCGGCCGTTGCCGAACACGTCGTAGGCGAAGCCGACGCGCGGCTCGAGCAGCAGCGCCGGCAGGTCCTGGAACGGCGCCGGCACCTGCGAATCGTCGTGGCGCACCATGCCGTTGTCGCGCACGGATCCGGGCACGAGGGCGCCGATGACCACCTCGGGCTGGATGTCGGTCGGATCGTTCGGGTTCATCGCCATCCGCACGCCGTTGACCATCGTCGGCACATAGAGCAGCGCGGCGTTCGCGTGGTCGAAGCGGGACGGCAGGAACGAGGCCGAGGGGTTCGCCTGCTCGAACACCGTGTAGCGGCTGAAGCGCATTCCGATGTCGAGGGTCAGGCGGTCGACCGGCTGCCACTTGTCCTGGATGAACCCATTGCCGATCCACTGGCTCGCGCGCTGCCCCAGCCGCGCCGTGTTCTCCTGGTACGAGCGGAACGCCCCGATCAGGGCGTTGGCGTACGGGTGGCCGGTGTCGAACGGGTTCGACGGATCGCGGGCGAAGTCGTAGCGCCCCGAGAACGCGCTGGCGCCCTTGCCCTCGATGTTGGTCAGGTGCTCGACGTACATGCCGACCTTGAAGTTGTGGCGCCCCGTGGTCCACGACAGCCCGTTGTAGAAGTTGAACAGGTCGTCGTTGCCGTAGTTGATGAAGCGCGAATCCCAGGTCGGGTTCGCCGGGTTGGGGATCGGCGCGCCGAACGTCATCGCCGGGATCACCCCGTACAGGTTGTTGTTCGGGTACCACTGCGCGAGCGTGTACGGCACCACGCCCTGCGTGTTGGCCCCGTCCCCTCCGTTGTCGCGGCCGTCGTCGCCGGGGAAGGCGGTGTGCGAGTCGACGCGCCGGTTCCGGTTGATGTCGAACGAGTCGGCCCACGGGTTGTGCTCGGACGAGTGGCGCCAGCCGAAGTTGAACTCGTTCACCATGTTGTCGCCGATGACGCGGGTGTAGTTCACCGAGATGGCGTAGTCGTTGTAGGTGAACGTCCGCTCCAGGCTCTCCCAGCCGCCCCGCCAGGAGCTGGTCGGCTGCAGCCAGTGCGAGAAGCGGGCGTAGATCGCGTCGTTCGCGGTCGGCCGCACGTCGAAGCGGGTGACGTTGTTGATCCGGGGGGCGCGCTGCTGCCCCTGGAACTGGTAGTTGTAGTTCGACTGCCCGTCGACGTTCGGATCCGGGAACCAGTTCAGCAACGCCTGCCCGTGCGAGTTGATCCGGTCCGCGGGGACGACATTGCCCGGGAACGGCATGCCGGTCCGCGGATCGATCACCGGGATCAGGTTCCCCGACTGGTCGAAGCTCCGCGAGAAGTCGCCCATCCGCTCCGCCAGGCTCGGCACCGTCAGTTGGGAGAGGCTCTGCGGCGTGCGCACCCCCCACTGCTCGTAGCTGTAGAAGAGGAACACCTTGTCCCGCACGATGGGGCCGCCGGCGTTGGCGCCGAGCGTCCAGTAGCGGTATTCCGGCTTGGGGATGCCCGCCTGCTTGTCGAAGTGGTTCTCGCTACGGAACTGCTCGCTGCGGCCGTACGTGTAGGCCGTGCCGGAGAAGTCGTTCGTCCCCGCCTTGGTGACGAGGTTGATCTGCGCGCCGCCGTTGCGTCCCGTGTCGGCGGTGAAGTTGGTGAGCTGGACGTTCACCTCGCCGACCGCGTCCGGGTTCATCGAGTGGCTGGAGACCTCCGGCAGGCCGATGTCGTTGCCGGGGATGCCGTCGATGGTCACCGTGCTCCAGCCCTGGCGCGTGCCGCCGACGTTGGGCAGCCACGAGCCGATGACGATCTCGCCGATCGCGTCCGGGTCGGGCTGGTAGCCGACGCCGGGGAGGATCCGAAGCATCGACGTGACGTCGCGGCCGCGCACCGTGATGGCGTCTATCGTCTCCTCCGTGATCAGGGCCGAGCGGTCGGAGCTGATCGTCTCGACGATGCGTTGCGCGGTGACCTGGACGGTCTCCTCCAGGGCGGCGATCGACAGCTCCACGGTGCCGACGTTGTACTGCTGGTTGGTCGACAACTGGGCGCCGGTCAGCTCGTAGGACGCGAACCCCGGCAGCTCGATGCGCACCGTGTACGGTCCCGGCTGGACCGCTGCGAAGTTGAACGCGCCCACCTCGTTGGTCACCGTGTTGCGGAGTGCGCCGGTCTCCTCCTGCAACAGGGTGACCGTTGCGCCCGGCAGGACCAGTCCGCCATCGTCGATGACGTTGCCGGAGAATCCGCCGGTGGTGGTCTGCGCGTTCGCGCCGGGCGCCCCGCTCAGGGCGAGCAGGGCCACGAACAGGAGCCGTGACGTAATTCTCATTCGATGTCCTCCTGAGAAAACGATCGGTCCCGCCGCACGGATGCCGGGTTGCCCCGGCAGATGGAAACTCCTCACTGGACCACAGCCCGAGTGATCTGTCAACGGCTGAAATCTTCCCGCTGCTCTCCTTCGAGCGCCTCTCCGACGTCCGGGACGAGGAGTACCGGAGGGCCCCCTCGACGAAACCGGCGGACGACGGCCAGCGGTCCCGGCCGGGTCCGTCGGTCAGCGAGCCGCGCGGCGAGCAGTGCGGCGGCTTCGGCCGGGCCCCGTCCGGGCTGGATGGCGTAGACGGTGACGTTCGGCGTGGCGGCGGACAGGCCGGCGGCAACGGCGCATCGTGGTGCTCAGCGACGTGTGTCGGGCAGCGGCGCCGCGCCTTCACGCCGTGTCTGCACCCTGGCGGCGACCGGGCTTCTTCGGAAGCGGCTTGCAGCCATTCGAGCAACGGGGCGGCCTGCCTTGTATCGGCATCGCCGCCCGGACTCTCAGTGCTGCGTCGGGCAACAGGGAATGGGGGGGACGGACAGCAGCAGCCGCGCGCGTTCTTGCGGCCCGTGCGGCCGTGCCCGCCGCCGGCGCTCGTACCTGCCGGCACCGCGGTCAGTCCGCGGATCGCTCCCGGTCCCGGCCCCGCACGTCTCCCCCTCAACCAAAGCCCGAAGAGCTGACACCGTCAACCCAGGTGTCACACGACCCATCAGTTGAGATTCGCGACGCGCCGACGCAGCGCCTTGATGTGCTCCCAGATCTCCTTGCGCTCGTCGCCCCCGGAATCGGCGTCGGTTGCCTCGGCGTCTCCGGTCGTCGCGCGTGACGAGAACCGCAGGTACGCTTCCAGGTCCCGCAGCGCGGCAGGGTAGTCGTTCAGGTGGTAGGCCAGCAGCCCGCGGTCGCGCAGCTCGGTCGTGGCGGAGGGATCGAGGGCCAGCAGCAGCTCGGTGATCGCGTGCGCCTGGGGGAACGAGCGCATGCGGACGTAGATGCGCTTCAGGTTGACGAGCATGCGGACGATGATCTCCGGCTTGGTGGCTCGCACCAGCATGCGGCGGTCGAACGGGACCTCGTCACCCGCGTGTGATCGCAGCAGTTTCCGGCAGTCGAGCTCCGAGAGTATGGCGCCGCCGTGGAAGGGGTCGACGATCAGCGGTCCGCAGTCGGCGGGCCGGGCGGCCGGACTGTCCGGAGCGCCCGGATGGACGCTCAACAGGAAGTGACCGGGGAAATTCACGCCGTCGATCCGGAGGCCGGCCCGGCGCGATACCTCGATGTAGACGAGGGCGAGCGTGATCGGGATGCCGGTGCGTCTGTCGAGGACGTTGTTCAGGAAGCTGTTCCGGGGGGCGTCGTAGTCCTTGCGGTTGCCGGCGAATCCCTGTTCCTTGAACAGGTAGGTGCTGATTCCCGTGATGCGATGCAGCACGTCCGCGTCGTCGCCGAGCGCGGTGAGCCGGTCTGCCGCCACCGCCCCCATCCGGTCGAGGACCCGCAGGTACCGCGAGGCGTCGAGTTGCGGATACTCGATGCGGGCGATCGCCAGTGCCGCGGGCGCCAAGTCCGGCGAGGGCGCCTTGGCGACCTCGGCGAACCGCCGGATGAACTCCGCAGAAACCACGCTCGTCACAGGTTTCCATTGTGCATCGGCGGCGTCCGTACGTCGACCTGCGAACCCGCCCGGCCGTGCAGGGCGGCCAGCGAGCGGGGATCGATGTCGGCCAGCCCCGGGACGATGGCCGCCGCGCCCGGCAGCTCGGCGGAGGCGTAGGTCGTCGTGACGCCGATGCAGGGCAGTCCGGCCGCGACGGCCGCTTCGATGCCCCAGCGCGAGTCCTCGATCGCGACGAAGCTGGACGCGGCCGGGGTGCGGCCGAGCGCTGCGCTCAGCAGTTCCACCGCCCGGGTATAACCGTCCGGTGCCGGCTTGGCGCGTTCGATGTCGTCGGCGGCGACGATCGCCGAGAAGTGCGAGCGGAGTCCGGCGGCTCGCAGAATGTCCTCGATCTCCTGGTGGAGGGCGCCGGAGGCAATTCCCAGGACGAGCTCTGCAGCGAGGCGTTCGATGCACGCGGGGGCATCCGGAAACACGACGTCGCCGCTGTCGACCAGCTCCGAGAACCGCCGTCCCTTGACCTCGATCAGGCGCTGCAGCTCGCCGGGAGCGAGCTGCAGCCCGCGGTCGGCCGCGATGTGGGTGAACACGCCGACGTCATCGAATCCCAGATAACGGTTCGCGTAGTCGTCCTTCGACAGGCTCAGCCCGCGGTCCCGCAGGACATCCTGATACGCCTGCAGGTGCAGGCGCTCGGTATCGGCGATGACGCCGTCGAAGTCGAAGACGACGCCGAGCAGCGGCTCGACGGACGCGATCCGCGGGTCGGGATTCCGGCCTTCGTTCGGGATCATGGCCCCGGCGCTTCGGCCGGCGGTTCCGGAGCGAAGATCGGCAGCCGGCGTTCGTCCTCGGGCGGCAGCTTCTCGCCGGCGCGAATCGCGGTCGGGAGCCGGTTCTCGGGAGGAGGAAACGGGCAGTCGTACTGTTCGTCGAAGTAGCACGTCGGGTGGTAGGCGCGGTTGAAATCGAGGTCGTAGACGCCGGTCGGGCTGAATGGCAGATCGATGTAGCGCCCGGCCGGATAGGTTTCCTCGCGGCTGGTGTCGTCGCGGAAGGGCACGAACAGGCCTTCTTCCTCCGAGAGGAGCGCGGTCAGCCGATGCGATTCCCCGTGCAGCACGAACTCCAGGTGTCCGATGCGCTGCATGCGTCGAAACTGCCCGGTGGACGTGGGGATGTCGTAGATCGGCTGGTCGTCGGCGATGTCGAGCCGGGCGGGTATGCGGTACGACAGGTCCGGCTCGTAGTAGCGCAGCGGCACCATCCACGAGCGTCGGTCGAGCGGCACGAAGGACCCGGGGTCGCTCGTCAGGAACTCGTCCTTGTAGGCGCGGGCCTCGAGAAGCTGTTCCAGGTAGTTGCTCTCGTCCGGTTCCGACGGCCCGCAGGCGGCCGCCAGGAGGAGCGAGCCGAGCAGCATCCCGGTGGCGAAGCGCCACGTCCGCACGACCGCCGCGCAGGCATCAATACGTCTGTTCACAGGCACCCGTCCTCGTCGCGCCGCCACCCCGTAAATATATTCCCAATGTCGGACACCCGGGTCAACCCGGACGGCCCGTCCCGCCACCGCCGAAAACGCCGATCCGGCGAGGCGTTTCGGGGCGCTAGATCGGGTATGCGCCGCGGTCGACCGTCGCTTCCGAGAGGCGCCGCCGGAGGCGCACGTCGTTGACCGGCGCTACCTTCAGCAGCCGGCGCAACGCCGCGAGGTGTGTCCGGAGCGCATCGCCCTCGGCCATGGCGGCGAACGCGGAGCGGGCCGCCGACTCGATGCGCTTGGCCGCCCCGTCGACGTACGACGCGGCGGCGTCGGTCTGCAGGTCGGTTCCGGTCGCGCCGGTCTCGGCACGGACCGCCGCGCGCGCCACGGCGCTGTCGGCCGCATAGGTGTCGATGACCACGTCGGCCGCGAACGAGAGCACTTCCTGCTGCTCGCTCAGCTTCTCTCCGTAGGTCTGCATGGCGAGTCCGATGACCGCCAGTCCGACCTTGCGGAACATGTCGACCGCCGCCGCGGCGGCAGCGAGGGGGGCGTCCGGCGGCGCAGAGGCGCCCGACGGGGTCAGGATCTCGTCCTGGAGCTTCTTCGCGGCGGGAATCAACGGCAGGTCACCCTTGACGGCCCGCTTGATCAGCATGCCCGGGATGAGCAGCCGGTTGATCTCGTTCGTTCCCTCGAAGATGCGGTTCACCCGCGAGTCGCGGTAGTGCCGCTCGGCCGGGTAGTCCCGCACGAACCCGTTGCCGCCGTGGATCTGCACGTTCTCGTCGAGGACCTCGTGGAGCGTCTCGCTGCCCGCGACCTTGAGGATCGACGACTCGACCGCGTACTCCTCCAGGGTGCGGAGCATGGCGCCGCCGTCGCCGGGAGCCGTGCCCTCCAGCGTCCCGTCGATGAGACCTGCCGTGCGGAAGACCATCGACTCCAGCGCGTAGGTCCTGGCGACCATCCCGCCGATCTTGTGCTTGACGGCCCCGAAGCTCGCGATCGGCTGTCCGAACTGGCGCCGGCTCGCGGCGTAGCGCGCCGATTCGCCGATGGCGCCCCGCGCGCCACCCACGGTGGATGCTCCCAGCTTGAAGCGACCGTAGTTCAGCACGTTGAAGGCGACCTTGTGCCCCCTGCCCACCTCGCCCAGCAGGTTGTCGGCCGGCACGCGGACATCCTGCAGAATCACCGGCGTCGTCGACGATCCGTGCAGGCCCATCTTGTTCTCTTCCTTGCCGGTGGAGACGCCTTCGAAGCCGCGCTCGACGAGGAACGCCGTGAAGTGCTCCCCGTCCACCTTGGCGAAGACGATGTAGAGGTCGGCGAACCCGCCGTTGGTAATCCACATCTTCTCGCCGTTGAGGACGAAGCTGCCGTCGGCCTGGCGTGTCGCGCGCGCCCGGGCCCCGAGCGCGTCCGAGCCGGACCCCGCCTCGCTCAGGCAGTAGGCGCCGACGATCTCGCCGGTCGCCAGATCCGGCAGGTAGCGCTGCTTCTGCTCGTCGGTGCCGAACATCCGGATCGGCAGGATGGCGAGGTTGGCATGTGCGCCGTAGGTGGCGCTGAAGGAGCCGCACTGGCCGATGCAACCGGCGATGATGGCCGCGCTGACCTTGTCGAGCGCCAGACCGCCGTAGGCTTCCGGCACCTCGTTCGAGAGCAGCCCGAGCTCGCCGGCGCGGCGCAGCAGCTCCCGCGTCAGATCCCAGTCCTTCGTCTCGAGCTGGTCGGTATGCCCGGCGACCTCGTTCGTGAACTCCTGCGCCGTCTGCCGTATCAGCCGGTGCTCGGCGGTCATGCGCTCCGGCGTGAAGACGGTGTCCGGCGGCGCCGCTTCCAGTAGCCACTCACCGCCGCGTGAAACGGTTTCGATTGCCGTGGTGGTCATGGTGCCCTCGTCGTATGCGATGTCCCGATGTCGGCGCGGCGTTCAGAGACGCTCGAAGATGCCGGCGGCGCCCATGCCGCCGCCCACGCACATGGTGACCATGCCGTAGCGTCCATTGCGCCGCTCGAGCTCGTGGAGCAGGGTGGTCGTCAGCTTCGCCCCGGTGCAGCCGAGCGGATGACCGAGCGCGATGGCGCCGCCGTTGACGTTGAGCTTGTCGGGATCGATCGGCAGCTCGCGCAGGCAGGCCAGTATCTGGGCCGCGAACGCCTCGTTCAGCTCCACCAGGTCGATGTCGTCAAGGGTCAACCCGGCCGTCTGCAGCGCCCTGCGCATGGCCGGGACGGGACCGATCCCGAACCGCTCGGGCTCGACGCCCGCCGTCGCGTAGGTGACGAAGCGCGCCAGCGGCTTCAGGCCCGCCTGCTCGGCGCGCCGGGCGGTCGTGACGACCACCGCCGCCGCACCGTCGCTCATCTGCGACGAGTTACCCGCGGTGACCGAGCCGCCGGCCCGGAAGACCGCCCGCAGCCGGCCGAGCGCCTCCAGCGACGTGTCCGCGCGCGGACCCTCGTCCTTCTCGAACGTGACATTGCGTACGACCGGGGTCTCTCCGCCGCCGTTCGCGGGCTCGGCCACGCGGACGGTGACCGGCACGGTCTCCCGGTCGAAGCGGCCGGCATCCAACGCCGCAAGGGCGCGCTGGTGGCTGCGCAGGGCGTAGGCGTCCTGTTCCTCGCGGCTGATCGACGACTCCCGGGCGTGGTTCTCGGCGACCAGGCCGGTGCTCAGGTAGACGTCCGGGTAGTGCGCCACGAGCTCGGGGTTCGGGGCGATCTTGTGGCCCCCCATGGGCACGAGGCTCATCGATTCGGTGCCGCCGGCCACTATCGTGTCGGCCCAGCCGACCATGATCTTCTCCGCCGCGAAAGCGATCGACTGCAACCCCGACGAGCAGAAGCGATTGATGGTGACGGCCGAGGCCTGCACCGGGATCCCGGCCCGCAGGCTGGCGATGCGGGCCACGTTCATTCCCTGTTCGGCCTCGGGCATCGCGCAACCGAGGATGACGTCGTCCACCGATTCCGGTTCGACCCCGGCGGCGCGCCGGAGCGCTTCGCGGATCGTGACGGCGGCCAGCTCGTCCGGACGGGTCGTCCGCAGCGTGCCCTTCGGCGCCCTGCCGACAGGGGTGCGGACGGCGGATGCGATGACGGCGTCTCTCATGGTCTCGACTCGCTTGCGATGTTCCTGTCCGATCATGCGGGGACCCGCTGCCATGCGGGCGCCGGCGGCGGAACCGCGGCAGCGGACGCTCCCGACTCGACGAACTGCGTCACCACGTCGGCGAAGCGCTCGGCCCGCGTGAGGAGCCCGATGTGTCCCGTCCGATCCAGTCGATCGTAGCGCGAGCCCGGAATCGCCCGCAGGTACTCCCGCGTGCTCGCGACCTCCACGACACGATCCAGGTCCGGTTCGCCGGTCACGATCTGGGTGGGCGCCGCGATACGGGCGCAGTCGGCGGCGAAGTCGACGCCGCCCGCGCAGCGCACGCGCTCCGCCATGCGGGTCGGCGCCATGCGATGCTGCAGGATTCGCCGCAGGTGACCGGCGATGAACCGGGCCCGCGGGCCCGGCGACGGCAGGGCCGCGGCGAGCTCCGGGTAGGTCCGGAAACAGGAGCCGAGCGCGAAGACCGGCGACATCAGCCGCGGCGCCGCCAGGTAGCGGTTCACCCGGCATCCGGGCCGCCAGGAGGGCGACGGTGTGGAGACCAGGGTCAGGGTCCTGACGCGCTCCGGCCGGACCGCGGCGTAGTGAAGCGCTATCCAGCCGCCGTACGACACGCCGCACACCGACACCCGGCCCGCGATGCGGGCGCGGTCGAGCAGGGCGTCCAGCCACTCGGTGTGGCGCTCGAAGCCGACCGCCGGATCGGCGTCGACGATGGATCCGACGTCGCCCGGCAGCGAGCCGGTGATCACGCGGCAACGCGCCGCGAGCGCCTCCACCGCGGGACGCATCCACTCCCAGCGGCCCTGGATGCCCGGAACGAGGACGAGCGGTGCGCCGGCGCCTCTGTCGACCATCAGTTCCTCAGCGGTTTCCCGGTCTTCAACACGTGCGCGATGCGTTCCCGGGTCTTCGGTTCTCCGCACAGGCTCAGGAACGCCTCGCGCTCGAGGTCGAGCAGGCGCTGCTCCGACACCAGCGCGGGATGCGGCAGGTCGCCGCCAGCGAGGATGCGGGAGAGCGTGCGCCCGATGTGGGCGTCGTGGTCGCTGATGTGGCCGCCTCGCCACGCGAGATGCACACCGAGATCCAGCGCCGCGCGGACGCCGGCGCCGCCCACGGAGATGTCGCGCGGTGCGGGCGGCTGGTAACCCGGGCGGGCCATGTCCAGGGCCGCCGCCTTCGCTTCGGTCAGCAGGCGCTCCCGGTTCATCGTCACGGCGTCGGTGTCCTGCAGGAGTCCCAGTCGCCGGGCGTCGGCTGCGCTCGTGGACACCCTGCCGAATCCGATGAGCTCGAATGCCTGCTGAATGTGCGGCAGCGTGTCGGTCCCGGCTGGTGCGCGGGCCGTGAAGCGGGCAAGCAGCTCCTTCGTTCCGCACCCGGCGGGAATCAGGCCGGCGCCTGCCTCCACCTGGCCCATGTAGGTCTCGGCCGCGGCCTGCACGCGGTCCGCGTGCAGCAGGATCTCGCAAGCTCCCCCGAGGGCCAGTCCGCCCGGGGCCGCGACCACCGGTACGCGGGCGTATCGCAGACCGAGAACGGCCGACTGGAACGTGCGCACCATCAGGTCGATCTCGTCCCAGTTCTCCTCCTGGGCTTCGAGCAGCAGGAGCATCAGGTTGGCGCCGGCGGAGAACGCCGGGGCGTCGTTGCCGATGACCAGCGCCTCGAAGTTGCGGGACGCTTCTTCGACGCCAGCGTTCATCATCGCGACGGTATCGCCGCCGATGGCGTTCATCTTCGAGTGGAACTCCAGGCCGAGCACGCCGTCGCCGAGATCGACGAGGCTCGCGCCGGCATTCCGTCTGACCGGCGGACGTTTCTGCTTGGCGCGCTGCAGGAGCTGCAGATCGGGTGCGCGAGGTGGAACCGGGCCCTGCCGGAAGAGGATGGCGGCCGGGGCTTCGGCGGCCGGGGCGGACTGCTGCAGTTCCGCCACGAGGGCCGGCGGGTCCGTTCGTCCGGCTGCTTCCAGCACCGCGTCAATCCCGATGGCGTCCCAGATCTCGAACGGACCGAGCTCCCACCCGAAGCCCCAGCGCATGACGCGGTCGACGTCATCGATGGAATGGGCGATTGCGGGAGCGACCTCCGCCGTGTACACCAGGGTGGGGGCAAGCGTTGCGCGCAGGAATTCTCCGACGCGATCGCGTCCCTGGAACAGGGTGCGAATCCGTTCGCCGGGATCGTCGATGGCGGACGCGGCGTCCAGCGCCGGCAGCCGCGGCGGGCGCCGGGTGCGATAGTCCATCGTGTGCGGATCGAGCGTCAGGATCTCGCTGTCCGCGGCGGTCTTCCGCCGCTTGTAGAAGCCGCCGCCCGCCTTCAATCCAATCCAGCCCCGCTCGACCATGTCGGTGACCAGCGGGGGCAGTGCGAAGCCGGCGCGCTCTTGCGCCTCCTCGAGACGCTCGACCAGATTGGCCGTCACGTGGGCCAGGACGTCCAGTCCCGCAAGGTCGAGCGCCCGGAAGGTCGCCGAGCGGGGCCGGCCGATGACGGGGCCGGTCATCGCGTCGATTTCCTCGATCGTGCAGGTCCCGCCCGCGAGCTGCTCCAGCACGCGCATGACGGCGAAGACGCCGATGCGGTTGCCGATGAAGCCGGGAGTGTCCTTCGCGACGACCACTCCCTTTCCCATTGCGTCGTCGCCGAACCGCAGCATGGTGTCGACCACGGCCGGGTCGGTCTCGGCCGTCGGGATCATCTCGAGCAGCGGCAGGTATCGCGGCGGGTTGAAGAAGTGGGTTCCGAGCCAGTGGCGCCGGAACGTCTCGCCGCGCCCCGCTGCGAGGCTGGCGATGGGAATGCCCGACGTGTTGGAGCTGACGATCGCATGCTCCGCCCGGTGCGGTTCGACCTTCGCCAGCAGCTCCCGCTTGACGTCGAGCCGTTCGACCACCGCCTCCACGATCCAGTCGCACTCGCCGATGCGCGCCAGATCCGTGTCGAACCCGCCCACCGAAATGCGTTCCGCCGTCTCCGGTGTGAAGAACGGGTCGGGACTCAGCTTGCGGGCGCGCTGCAGACCGTCGCGGGCGACGCCGGCGTCGAGGTCGAGCAGCAGGGCGGACACGCCGGCATTGGCCGCATGCGCGGCGATCTGGGCGCCCATGGCTCCCGCCCCGAGCACGGCGATCGAATGAATGCGCTGCATGGTTCAGATTCCGGCCCGCGCCCTCATCGGGGTACGCGCGGAGCCGGGCGTCGGCGGAGAAGCACGAGGCCAGGGGACATGCAAAAGGTTCGCGAACGCGCGCCGGACCGGCCCAACGTGGGCGGCCCGGCGTCCCGTGACCGCGATGCGGTGCGATTGCGAAGAGCGGCCTGCCGCCGACCGTTCAGGGTAGCGCGTTCAGCGTGGCCTGCGCCTGCGCGGCCTCCGCGGCCGACGTGGGATCGTCGACATCGACCACCCGCTGGAAGTACTCCTTCGCAGTTGCCATGTCGCCCTTGTTCAGCGCGACGAGCGCAAGCTTGAAGAGCGGTTTGCCCCAGTTCGGATCCACCATGCTCGCCCGCTCGTACCACTGGGCGGCGCCGTCGACATCACCCTGGGCGAAGGCCTGCTCGCCCTGGTTGTAGAGGTCCTCGCGCGAGGCGGAGAGGCTGGTTGCGGCCTGCTCGAGCAACTGACGGTCGGCTGCATCCGCCGTGCCGGCCGCCAGGCGCACCCTGGCGCGGGCGATCTGCACGTTCTGGTTCTGCGGGTCGTCGGCCAGCGCGCGGTCGTATGCGGCGACAGCGGACTCGTGCTCCTGCATCTGCGCGTAGGCGTTCCCGATGTTGAAGTGCAGGTTGCTCAGGGCGGGAAGCTGGCCGAGAACGGCTTCGTAGCCGGAGATTGCCTCCCGGTAGCTGCCGCCGTTGAAGGCCGCGTCAGCCGCCGTGATCTGCGCATCGATCGCGTCCAGGTCGATGCCGGCGACTGCGTCGTCGCCCAGCATCTGCGCCAACGGGTGGCGGATACGGATCAGTTCGAAGTCGATGGGCGGATTCCGTGTCTGGGTGATGTTGGAAGGACCCTCGCTCGGCGAATAGCCGCGCGGCGACCCGTTCCGCTCGCCGCAGGCGCCCGTGCAGTCGGCCCGGAACATCCATTGTCCACTCACCAGCCCGATGATGGCGAAGCCCCCGTCGTTGCCACTCGTGGTGGTGAACTCCGAAGGGTTGGCGTTCGGGTTCGTCGCCGTGATCTGGACGCCGACCAGGGGGTTCCCGGCTTCATCGACGACGTCGCCGACCACGCGCCCCTGGCCCTGCGCCGCCGCCGGAACGGCGGTCGCCAGGACGAGAACGGCGCCGAGGGTGGAACAGATGATTTGATGCAGACGCAGGCTCATGTCGTGCTCCTGTATATCCCGAAACACTGTCGCAGAATCACTCGGTCGCTCCCGATGCCGGGGACGGCGCAGCCGCGTGAGTCATCACCGATCCACGCCGGCCTGCAGGGCGGCGATGGCTCCCTGCGCCTCTGCGCTGGCGGGATCGCCGGTGGGCACGGCGCGATACGCCGCCAGCGCCTGCTCGACGTCGTTCTTCTCCCGGTATGCATGCCCTATCTGGACGTGCAGACCGGTCAGACGCGGCACCGTGGTCAGGACCGCCTCGTACGCATCGATGGCGGCGTCGTAGTCGCCACGGTCGTACAGCGCGTCTGCAGCGTCGAGCGCTTCCTGCAATTCGTCGCCGCGGAGATTGGCCAGCACGCCGGTCGACGGCGCCGGCGGGTGGAGCGGATCGGTCTCCATGACGAAATTCACCCGACCCGTTCCCGACCCCCGCACGTTGGCGAACCCCTGGACGGGTTCGTAGCCCCGCTGCCGGATGACGAAGAGCCAGCGTCCCCGCTGCAGGCCGATGAAGGAGAAGCGGCCGGCATCGTTGGTCGTCGTCTCGACGCTCCGCTGCCACTCCGTATTCTCTCCCACGACCGCCGCGCCCACTATCGGCTCGCCTTCCACATCCCGCACCGCACCGGTGATCACACCGGTCTGGGCGTCTGCGACCATCGCGAGCGTCGGCAGCAGCACTGCCGCGGCGACCAGCACCGGAAGGGTGACTGCGGAACGTGGCATGGCGTTTCCTCTTGGCTTGTGCAGACCCCGGCTCCCGAAGGTACGGTACCGATGACCCGCGCACCGGACCGGAGCGGACAATCAGTATACACTCGGAGCCGGTCGGGACGAATGGATGCGATTCTCCGCCGCGCCGCGTTTGCCGGAGCCGTCCTGGCCCTGCTCTCCACGGGTTCGCCGCCGGCGGCGCGGCAGACGCGGTTTCCGCCCGCGGCCGCTTCGCCGTCGCCGGTCGACACGGCCCGCCTTGCACGAATCGACGTCGTCGTAGACCGGGGGATCGCGGACGGCGAGTTGCCCGGCGCCGTGGTTCTGATCGCCCACCGTGACCGGATCGTCTATCGGAAGGCCTTCGGTCACCGCTCGGTGCGTCCGGAACGCGAGCCGATGACCGTCGACACGATCTTCGACCTGGCCTCGCTGACCAAGGTGGTTGCGACCACGCCGAGCGTGATGGCGCTCGTGGAGGACGGGGCCCTCCGGCTGCGCGATCGCGTTGCCCGTTTCCTCCCCGGATTCGAGCGGCACGGCAAGGAGGCCGTCACGATCGAGCATCTGTTGACGCACGTGTCGGGGCTGCGGCCCGATCTGCCGCTGGAGGAGGAGTTCGAAGGCGCCGGTGAGGCGCTGCGGCGCGTGCTCGACGAGCGCCTCGGGGCGCCCCCGGGCGAGGCGTTCATCTACAGCGATCTCAACTTCGTCCTGCTCGGCGAGATCGTCCGGCGGGTGAGCGGGCAACCCCTGGAGACCTTTGCCGCCGACCGTCTGTTCGCCCCGCTCGGCATGCGCGACACATCGTTCCGGCCGGGCGCGGATCGGGTTGCCCGCATCGCGCCCACCGAGGCGTGCACGCCCCTCGGGTGGCCCTGCGGCGGGCCTGGCGCCGTCATGCTGCGGGGCACGGTTCACGACCCGACCGCGCGGCGGATGGGTGGCGTGGCGGGTCACGCCGGCCTGTTCGGCACCGCCGACGATCTGGCCAGGTTCGGGAAGATGCTGCTGAATTCGGGGCGTTCGTCATCCGGCATCCCGGTGCTGTCGCCGCTTGCCGTTGCCCGCATGACGAGGCCGTCGACGCCGGCCCGCCTGCAGGACGTTCGCGGCCTCGGCTGGGACATCGACTCGCGCTATTCAAGCAACCGCGGCGACTTCTTCTCGCCCCGTTCCTTCGGCCACACCGGGTTCACCGGCACCTCGATCTGGATCGACCCCGACACGCAGACCGTCGTCGTCTTTCTCTCGAGTCGGGTGCACCCGGGCGGTGCCGGCAACGTGGTCCGGCTGCGCGGACTGGTGGCGACCCTGGCCGCCGCCGCGGTCGGCGTGGTCCCCTGAAGGCGCAACGGTCCGTCTACATCCTGTACAGCATCCAGTAGACCGCGACCCCGGTCACCGACACGTACAGCCAGATCGGCAATGTCCAGCGGGCGATTGCCGCGTGGGCCGCGAAGCGTTCGCGGAGCGCGCGGACGAGAGTCACGACCGCCAGCGGGAGGATGAGCGCGGCGAGCACGATGTGGCTGATCAGCACCGTGAAGTAGACGATACGGATCGGTCCCTGTCCGGTGAACGGCACGGACCCGACCTCGACGTGGTACACGACGTAGGAGGCCAGAAACAGCGTGGATGTGGCGCAGGCCGCGATCATGCACGTGCGGTGCGGTGCGATCCGGCCGGATCTGATCAGCCCGTACCCGAGCGTCAGCAGCAGTGCCGAGACGGCGTTCAGCGTGGCGTTCACGCCCGGCAGATCGGTGACTTCCGGCACGCGTGCGACCTCAGAGTGCGGATCCCGCGAGCAGCGAGACCCAGAAGAGCGGCAGATAGGCCAGCGACCAGATGAACAGGGCGCGCGCCCGGGCCTCGGACCGCTGTCGGAGAAAACGGAAGGCCAGGGCCAGGAACAGCACGCCCAGGACGCCGGCCACCGCGACATGGTGCGGGCCGGTCATCCCGACCAGCGTCGGCGCCAGACTCACGGGGACGAGCACGGTCGTGAAGAGCAGCGCCTGCAACGCCGGCCGTCTCCCGTCGGGATCCTGGGTGGCCGCCAGGGGCAGGCCGGCCCGCGCGAAATCGTTCCGGTAGAGCCAGGAGAGCGCATGGAAGTGCGGCAGTTGCCAGAGAAAGACGACGCCGAACAGGATCCAGGCCTCCACCGTCAGTGCGCCGCGAGCGGCGGTCCAACCGATCACCGGCGGCAACGCCCCCGGCACTGCGCCGATCAGCGTCGCCCAGCGAGTCCGTCGTTTGAGCGGTGTATAGACGCCGGCATAGCTGATCAGCGTGGCGAGGGCGATTCCGGCGGACAGTGGGTTGACCCGCAGGGCCAGCTCGAGCAGGCCGGCCACGCTGAGAGTCACTGCGAACAGCCGGCCTTCGAGCGGGGTGAGACGTCCGGCCGCCAGCGGGCGCAGCCGTGTGCGCTGCATGACCTCGTCTATGTCTCGTTCCGCGACCTGGTTGAACGCTGCGGCGCCCCCCGCCACCAGTGCCGATCCCGCCAGCACGTGGAGCGCCACGGTCAGGTCGGGCACGGCGGCGCCGAGGTAGTACCCGACGCCGGCAGTCGCGACCACCAGCGAATTGAGCCGCGGCTTCGTCAGCGCCACGAAGTCGGCGACCCGGTGCGGGGCGGCGGCCAGCGCAGCCGCGTTGCCCTTCATGCCCGCTCCTCCGAGCGGTCGGCGAGCGGTTCGACGATCGGGCTCGATGCGCGCCCGGCATCGCGGGCGGCGTCCGGAAACCAGCCGCGGTGTACGCGCAGCGCAAGCACCATCGACGTGGCGAGCGTGACCGCGCCCACTGCGACGTGGGCCGTGTTCACCGCCACCTGCCGGCCGCTCAGCACCGTCCAGGCTCCCAGGCCCACCTGCACCGCCACCAGCGCGGCGAGCAGCAGCGCGGGATGCGTCAGGTCACGTCTGTCACGATGGTGGAACAGCAGGTGTCCGGCCGTCGCCATCACGATCGCCGTCACGACCAGTGCGCCGATGCGATGCGCGAAGTGGATGGCGATGCCCGCGTTCCAGTGCGGGGGGAGGATATGTCCGAACGCCAGCGGAAAGTCGGGGATGGCAAGACCGGCTCCGGTATGGCGCATGGTGGCGCCGAGCAGAATCTGCCCGTAGATGACGGCCGGCGCGGCCAGCGCGAGCCGCGCCAGGACGTCGTCGTCCGGGGCGCCGCCCCGCCCGTGACCTGCGCGCCAGCCCGGCGACGTGAACAGGGTCAGGCTCACTACCAGCACGAAGAAGACCTGCGCCAGCCCCGCGTGGCTGATCGAGATCGGGGCGGGCAGGAAGTACAGGACGGTGATCCCGCCGAGCAGCCCCTGGACGATGACCGCGACCAGCGCCGCCCAGCCGAGACGGCGGACCCAGCCGCGAGGCTCGATGCACGCGATCCAGATCGCCAGTCCGATCGTGAGCAGTCCGACGCAGCTCGCGATCAACCGGTGACCGTGCTCGTAGAAGATGCCGCCCACCATCTTCGAGAGCGGGAAGGCGAACATGAAGGCGCCGTAGGTGCTCGGCCAGTCGGGCACGGCCAATCCCGAGCCGGTGCTGGTGACCAGACCGCCGGCCACGATGAGCAACAGCGATGCCGCCGCAACGAATCTCAGGTAGAAATGCAGCCAGCGCATCGGTGCGGCCATGCGGCCCGCGGTGGAAGGCGCGCCGGATCGAGACGACCGGGCGGAAGGAAGCCTCGCCCCGGTCGGATCCCGGTCCCGGCCCGGAAATCATCACCTGCGGCTCCGCCTTCCGCCCAGCCCTGCCCGGAAGTCTGCACCGTTCTGCGGTGAAGACTTCCAGCGTCTGCGGTGAAGACTTCCAGCCCGACAATCGCCGCCTGCGGCTCCGATTGCCGCCCAACCGGGCCTGCCTGGGAGCCTGCACCGTTCCTGTGGCGCAGACTCCTAGCCGACGTTGAACGTGAACGATACCTCCGCCGTGGCGCCGTCGCCGACCGTGACGTTCTGCGTCTGCGAGCCCAGCATCTCGTGCCAGGCCTCGATGACGTAGCTGCCCGCCGGCAGGTTGCTGATGTCGAACGCGCCGTCGGCTCCGGTGGTCGCGAAGTACGGGTGGTCGAGCACGCCGACATAGGCGTTCATCCAGCCGTGCACGTCGCACTTGAACGGCACCATCACCTCGGCCGCATCGAAGGTCCGCTCCGTGGTCATGCCCTGGATCGGCTGGCCGGTGTTGAACTCGGCGTTGACGGCCGGGGTGGCGTGGATGTTGTGCAGTGTCGGGTCGGAGTTGGTGATCTGCACCGTCTGGCCGACCTGCACGCCGAAGACATGCGGCGTGTAGCGGCAGCCCTGCTGATCGAGGACGACGGTGTCGGCCGGCGTCGGATACGATCCCTCCAGGCCTTCCTTCACGTACACGAAGACGTTGCCGAGCGCGCCGCCATCGCCGACTACGTAGTAGTCCGTCTGGGTGTTGGTCGCCTCCTTGACACAGACCGGATCGGAATTCATCCGAATCGTCTCGGCTGCCGGGGGCATGCCCGCAAGAGTGATCGTGCCGCTGACGGTGCTGGTGCCGGTCTCGCCGACCGCATTGGCCGCGGCGCCGCCGCCGTCCGGGATGATCGACACGGGCGGTACGTCGGAGCGGGGATTGCACGCGACCGCCGCCGCAATCGCGGCGATCGAGATGAGGATGCAGAGTGTGCGGTATCGCATCGAACTTTCTCCTGCGCGGATGTGGATACTGGAGGAACCGGGGCCGCACGCAAGGGGCGCGTCCCGGGAAGCTTCCCGAACCTTCCGATTATAGCGGCACTGCGGTTCGCGGGTCACCTTGACGCCCGCGAGCCTGCCGCCTCGCGCAGCTTCCGCAGCAGGCGATCCTCGATCCAGTGCTCGTCCCACCATTCCATCGGCGTCACCGGTCGGCCCTGCAGCAGCATCGCGAAGTGCAGGTGGTCGCCGCCGGCCAGGCCGGTCTGACCGCTCAGGCCGAGCTGCTGGTCACGCTCGACGGACATGCCGGGAACGACGTCGATGGAAGACAGGTGGGCGTAGAGCGACTGGAGGCCCATGCCGTGGTCGATCACGACGCAGCGGCCGAAGATGCCGAGGTACTCGGCGAAGATCACGGTGCCGGCGTTGGCGGCGCGCACCGGCGCGTTCGCGGTCGACGCGAGATCGAAGCCGAGGTGGACCTGCTGATCGATCTCGTTTCCGTCGTAGAGGTATGTCCGGTGGTCGGCGAAGCCCGACTCGACCTGCGAGTTCGCCAATTGCCGGAACGGACCGTTCCAGAGCTGCCGGGGAGCCGTCTCGGCGGCCAGCGCGGCGATGGCGCTGCGGTTGCTCTCCCTGAGCTGTCCGTTGATGAGCAGATAGAGCTGGAGCAGCTCGGACGGCGGCGTTGAACTGTCGGCGTACTCGCCCGCGAGCGCCGGAGACTCGGCGACGATGCCGGGCACGACGCGTCGCAGGAAGCCGTCGCTCACCGGGAGCCGCGAGCGCCGGAACCGCCGCTCGAAGATCCGGTGCGCGAAGTCGGCCGTCGCCTCGTTGCCTGCCGGGTCCCGCGCGTAGAGCTCGATCCGCGTGCCGAGATCCTGGTCATGGAGGAGCGCGAAGAGCGCGACCCGCAAGTCGTCGCGACCCTCGATTCCGGCCCCCGAAGCAGGGTAGCCGGGGTACTCCCGGCCGCCGACGCGGACTCCCGACTCGGCATCCCCCGGGGTCACCCGGTAGACGACGAGCTCCGATCCGCCGTGCGTGATGTAGTGGAGCGTCGACAGTGGCGTCAGTCGCGGCGGCGTCAGCCGCACCGTGACGTCGACGGCGGATTCCGACCTGCTCTCGCGGAGTCCGAACAGCACCGGTCGGGTCGCGGTGACGACGATGCGCGCGGGGCCCTCCATCAGATCGGGATGCGTCCGGCGATCGAAGGTGCGCGTGATGCGCAGGCGGCTGTCCGTTTCCTGCGCCAGGGCCGCATCGGACGGATCGTCGAGGGAGAAGAGCGGGTGGACAGTCCCCTCCTGCTCGATGTGTGCGGTGAGTGTCAGAAACTCCGCGCGGGGTGTCTCCGCCGTCGCGACGAAGGACGCCGTGCGCCCGATGAACTCGCCGGGTTCGACGATGGCGAGGGTCGGACCCACGGCCTGCCCGGCCGTGATCCAGGCGGCGACGGAGGCGCCGAGCATCAGACCGGCGGTGAGCCCGAGGACGGCGCGAATCATGTCTCTATATCATAGCGTTCCCTCGTGTCCCTTCCAATCCCTGAAGATCCTGTAGAGAGCACCACCCGGACGCGAGGTCGTCGCGTGCGCCGGCGACCCGACCGGGCGGGAATCCGTGCGGCGCACGGTCGCAATTGACGGTCGAAACGCCGCGTTGCTAGAATGAATCGCGCGGCCTTGCATGGCGGTATCGTCTAGGGGTTAGGATACGTGGTTCTCAGCCACGGGACCGGGGTTCGAATCCCCGTACCGCTACCATCCACTCTCGGTTGCCTTGGTGCCTCCGCCGTCGTTCGCCGGCGCCTGTGTGGTGGTCGTGCTCGCAGGTCCGCCGCGGCGGGCCTGTGACACTTGTCGGCGTCATGCAGCGACGGGTCAGAACCATCGATGCGCACGCTGCCGGCGAGCCGTTGCGTCTCGTGGTCGAGGGCTTCCCCGCGCCGCGGGGAGCGTCCATGCTCGACAAGCGCGCGTGGTTGCGCCGCCGCCACGATCATCTCCGACGCGCCCTGATGCGCGAGCCGCGGGGGCACGCCGACATGTACGGCGCGGTGCTGACCGAGCCGGTGTCGGCCGGCGCGCACGCCGGCGTGCTGTTCATGCACAACGAGGGTTACAGCACCATGTGCGGGCACGGAGTCATCGCGGTGGTGAAGATCGCCATCGAGCAGGGGCTGCTGCGCCTTCCGGACCCGACGGCGGACATCGTGCTCGACACCCCGGCTGGCGTCGTGCGGGCGCGCGCCACCCCGGGCCGCGACGGCGGCGTGGAGTCCGTGTCGTTCGTCAACGTGCCGTCGTTCGTGCTGTGCGCCGGGACGCCGGTCGAGGTGGACGGCCGGGTCGTGCCGGTCGATGTCGCGTTCGGGGGCGCCTTCTACGCGATTGTCGACGGCGAGTCGGCCGGCGTGCCGATCCGCCGCGAGGCGCTGGACCGGCTGCGCGGGCTCGGTGGCCTGATCCGCGACCGCATCGAACGAGCGGTCGACGTCGTCCACCCCGCCAACGCCCTGCTGCGCGGGATCTACGGGACGATCTTCACCGGACCGCCGGACGCCGGGGACGCCCATCTGCGCAACGTGACGGTGTTTGCCGACGCACAGATCGATCGCTCACCGTGCGGCACCGGCACGTCAGCCGTGATGGCGGTGCTCGACGCCATGGGGCTGCTGGATCCGGGAGGGCGCTTCGTGCACGAGAGCCTCATCGGCACGACGTTCGCGGGAACGGTGGAGGATCGCACGTCGGTCGGCGAACGGCCGGCCATCGTGCCGCGGATCGCGGGCCGCGCCTGGGTCACGGGGCATCACGAGTTCCTGATCGACGACGACGATCCGCTGCGCGACGGCTTCCTGCTGCAGACGCTGTAGTGCGCGGCGGGCGCTTGTGTGCTGTAGACTGGACGCAACTGAGATCCGGTCGCGTTTGCTGTAGACTGGACGCAACTGAGATCCGGTCGCGTTTGCTGCACGTGCGGGGCGGCTCGTCGCGTTCGGCCGCGTGGTCGGCAGGGGCGGGCGCCGCGCGTCCGGGTGCGCGGCGCGTCCGCGGACGGTGATTCCGGGAGAAGTCCACGTGCACCAAGGCCTCCGGACACTCGATCAACTGCCGATCGGCGAGAGCGCCGTCGTTCACCGCATCGACTGCGACCGGCGCGTCGGCGGCCGGCTCATGGAGATGGGCCTGCTGCCGGGCACGCGGATCGAGATGGTCCGCCGTGCGCCGTTCGGCGACCCGCTGGAGATCCGGCTCCGGGGCTACCTGCTGAGCCTCCGGTCCGCCGACGCGGCGGAGGTGTCGCTGGCGCCTCTTGACCAGGTGGATCCGGAGCCCGACGCCGGCGCGCCCGCAACGTCGTCGTCGCACTTCGACACCCATCCGCCGCGCGCCGCGGCGCCGCGGACGCGGGTCCCGCGCGTGCTCGTCGCCGGCAACGCCAACTCGGGCAAGACGACCATCTTCAATGCCCTGACCGGCGCCCGCGCCAGGGTCGGCAACTACCCCGGCGTCACCGTGACGCGCTCGTCGCGGGAGATCACGCTGCCCGACGGGGCTCACGTCGAGCTGGTCGATCTGCCGGGCACCTACAGCCTCAGCACCCACTCGCCGGACGAGCAGGTCGCGGTCGACGAGGTGTTGGGACGCCGCGGCGAGGCCCCCGACGCGGTCGTGGTGGTCGTCGATGCCGGGACGATCGAGCGCGGCCTCTATCTGGTGCTGCAGATCGTCGAGACCGGGGTGCCCGTGGTGGTGGCGCTCAACATGGTCGACGAGGCGGCGGCGGCCGGCGTGACGGTGGATGCGGCCCGGCTCGGCGACTGGCTCGGCGTCACCGTCGTCCCGACGGTCGGCTCGACCGGCGAGGGGCTCGACGATTTGCGCCGCGCCATCGCGGACGCCGTCGAGCTGGCCCCGCGCGGCGACGTCGCGTGGACCGGATTCCCGCCGCCGGTCGAAAATGCCGTATCGGAAGTGGAGGAGACGCTGCGGGGCGGGGTGTTCGACCGGACGCCGGCCGCCCGCCGGTCGTGGGCGGTCTGGTCGCTGCTGTCGCACACCACGGACGAGGACGACGTCGAAGGGCTGCCGGCCGCCGCGCGCAGGACCGTCGACGACCTGCGCCTGCGGACTGCGGGCGAACAGGTGGATCTCGACCGGCAGGTCATCGCCGCGCGCTACCGGTGGATCGAGACGGTGGTGGCCGACGTGCGCCGCGTGTCGCCGGCCGGCGCCGCCGGCGCCCGGAGCTGGACGGATCGCATCGACGGCGTCCTCACCCATCGCTTCTACGGCACGGGGGTCTTCGCCATCGTCATGGCGCTCCTGTTCGAGGCGCTGTTCGCCTGGTCCGAGCCGTTCATCGGCGCCATCGAGTCGGCCACCGCGGCCCTGCAGGCGGGGGTCACCACGGTGCTGCCGGAGGGGCCGCTCGAAGACTTGATGGTGAACGGCGTGATCGCGGGCGTCGGCAACGTCGTGGTCTTCGTGCCGCAGATCGCGATGCTGTTCCTCTTCATCGCGGTCCTCGAGGATGTCGGCTACCTCGCGCGCGTCGCGTTCGTGATCGACCGCCTGATGGGCCGCGTCGGGCTGCACGGCAAGGCGTTCGTACCGATGCTGTCCGGCTTCGCCTGCGCCATCCCGGCGGTGATGGCGACGCGGACCATCGAGAGCCGCCGCGACCGGCTGATCACCATGCTGACCCTGCCGATGGTCTCCTGCAGCGCCCGGCTCCCGGTGTTCGCGCTGGTGACGGCCGTCGTGTTCGCGGGCGATGCACGGGTGCTGGGCCTGTTCAGCGCCGGGGCCGTGGTGCTCTTCTCCATGTACGCGCTCTCGGTGGCGGCGACGCTCGGGGCCGCGGCGGTCCTGCGGCGAACCGTGCTCAAGGGACCGCGGCTGCCGCTGGTTCTGGAGCTGCCGCCATACCGCGTGCCGCTCTGGCGCAACGTGGTGCTGGTCGCCTGGCGCGGGCTGCGGAAGTTCCTGGTCGACGCCGGGACCATCATCCTGACGATGACCATCATCCTGTGGGCGCTGCTCTCCTACCCGCGCAGCGCCGAGATCGCCGAGCGGTATGCGGAACAGCGCGTCGAGGTGGAGGCAACGGTGGTCGATGCGGACGCGCGCGAGGAGCAGCTCGCGCTGCTCGACGGCCGCGAAGCTGGAGAGAGCCTGGAGTACAGCGTCGCGGGCCGGGTCGGGCGTCTGATCGAGCCGGCCATCGAGCCGCTCGGCTTCGACTGGCGCATCGGGGTCGGCATTCTCGGCGCGTTCGCCGCGCGCGAGGTGTTCGTCTCGACCCTCGGCATCGTCTTCGGCATCGCGGAGGCCGACGAGGAGAGCCAGTCGCTGCGGACATCGCTGCAGGACGCGACGCACGCGGACGGATCGCCGCTGATGACGCCGCTGGCGGGGGTTTCCCTGATGGTCTTCTTCGTCCTCGCGTGCCAGTGCATGAGCACGATCGGTGTGGTGCGTCGCGAATCGGGCTCGTGGGGCTGGCCGGTGTTCATGTTCGGCTACATGTCGGTGCTCGCCTACGGCGCGTCGCTTCTCGTCTACCAGGTGGGATCGCTGCTGGGTTGGGGGGTGTGATGGACTGGCAGGAAGCGGCGGTGGCGGCCATCGTGGGGACCGCGGTCGTCTCGCTCTACCGGCACCTGCGGGGCATCTTCGCGCCGCCGGGGAAGCGCGGCGGTGACGCGGCAGGGTGCCACGGCTGCGGCGACGACTGCGGAGAGCGCGCCGCCGGCGATCGGCAGCCCGAACCGGCCGCCCCCGGAACGCGGCCCTGACGCCGGTGCCGGTCGTCCTCCGGGGATGCGACGCCGACCGCTTGCGGCTGCGGCTGGACTGCGCGTTCTTCCATATGGAGCCTGCGACGGGTCTGGCGGCGCTGGCGCGATGCCGTCTCGGGGCGGAGGCGGCGATCACTGAACGGCCGCGACGAAGGCGTCGAGGCGGCGCCGGTGCTCCTCCAGGATGGCGTGGCTCCAGCGCGCCGCGGCCAGGTCGCAGACGGCGTGCTGGTACCACAGCATCTCCTCCGGCCCGACGCTGAACGCGTCGAGAAAGGCGGCGCCGCGCGCCGCGACGCCGGCCGCCATCTTGGTCAGGTTGTGGATCTTGTCGGCCGAGGCGACGGCGAGCGAACCGAGCCGCGGCGTCGTCCGGAGCTGCTCCAGATAGGCGAGCTTGCGGGTCTTCCAGGGCCTCGGCTTCGGCGGTTCGGAGACGTCCTGCACCATGCGCAGCACCGGGTCGCCGAAGCGTTCGGCGATGACCCGCGGGTCGAGGTCGGTGTCCTCCAGCGTGTCGTGCAGCAGCGCCGCGACGATCGTGTCCTCGTCGAATCCGAAGTCGGCCGTGAGCCAAGCGACGGACAAGGCGTGGGACGCCTCGAACCCGCGACCCGCCTTGCGCCGCTGCAGGCCGTGCGCCTCGATCATGGTGGTGACGGCGTGCTCGACCCGGGCGGAATACATGGAAGGAAGTTGAATGCCGAAACGAAGGCGCTCAGGGGCCGTCGTTGGTGGCCATCGGCGCCGCGTAGGTGCGCCGTGCCCGCGCCTCCATCCCGCGCTGCCGGATGCGAACCTCTATGTCGTGCCGCCGGCCGTCCCGCCGCGGCGTGAAGCCGATGACGTACTGGCTGTGCAGCTCCTGCGCGACGCGCGTGAAGGTCGGTCCCAGATCGGCCGCCTCGGTCAGCTCGAAGTAGCCGCCGCCGGTCTCCTCGGCGAACCGCCGCAGGTTGCGGTCCGGACGCGTCGTCACGTAGCGCGCCCCGTTGAAGTAGTTGCTCTCGAATCCGATGGAATAGATCATCACCTCGTCGGCGATCGCCCGGTTCAGCACATCGCGCGAGCCGGCGTCGCTGTCGGTGTCGTCGCCGTCGGTGAAGAGCAGCACGACGCGCCGGCCGGGCACGTCCGACAGCGCTTCGAGCGCCGTGGCGGCGGCGTCGTAGACGCGCGTGGCGTTGCCGAAGTCGAGCCGGGGCAGCCAGGAAATGAGCTCGTCGCGGTCGCCGGTGAACTCCGCCGGCTCGATCTCGACCTTGTCGTTGAACGCGCCCACGCGCGCCCGGTCGAACGGCAGCATGCGGATCAGGAACTGCTCGGCGCCGGCCATCAGGCGTCTGCGGTTCAGGTCCATGCTGGCGCTGGTGTCGAGCATGACGACGACCGTGATGGGCCGCACGTCGTTCTCGAACAGCACGATCTCGGCCGGCTGTCCGTCGTCGAAGACCGCGAAGTCCTCGCGCAGCAGGTCGGGCACGAGGCGACCGTTGCGGTCGGTGACCGTAACGAACAGGTCGACCAGTTGCGTGCCGCTCCGGAACAGGGGCTGCTGCGCGGTCGCGCCCGCGCTCGCCAGCAACAGTCCGGCCACGATCGCCAGAGCCACGCACGTTCTTTGTGAAGGCATGGTGCAGCTTACCGCCGACCGACCGGCAGTGCAACGGGGTGCACGGTGGGACTGCGGCATGTGCGGTTGGTGCGGCCTGCCGGGGCCAGGAACGACCATCTCACAATTCCTGATGTGCACCCTGGCCCGGCGCGGGGTGTTGCCAGTCCCGTACCGCTGGGGGTACGTTCAACAAGGGACCACGCGGAGCAGCGGGTTCGAGGGAGGAAGACGATGCTGAGGATTGCGACACTCGTTCTGGCGATGGCGGCGGTCGGGGTTCCGGCGTCCGCGGCGGTGGCCGACGGACTGGCCGCGCCGTACCTGCACATCCAGGTGGCGCTCGCCAACGACTCGACCGACGGGGTGGCCGAGGCCGCTCGGACCATCGCCACTGAGGCGGTGCGGATGGGGGCGCAGGCGGCCGCGATCGGCGCGGCGGCCGAGGCGCTTGCGGAGACGACCGATCTCCAGTCGGCGCGCGACGCGTTCGGCCCGTTGAGCGACGCCCTCATCGTCTACGGCAGGGAGGTCGGGTTCGGCGAGCTGCGCCTCGCCTACTGCCCGATGGTGGACCGGGAGTGGCTGCAGGCGACCAGCGAGATCCGCAACCCCTTCTACGGGTCGATGATGCTCACCTGCGGCGAGTTCCGGTAGGCGCAGACTGCGTCGCGTACTCCCACGTTCGAACCGTAGCCTGACCAGCCCCGGCGGCACGGCATCCTGCGCGATGGTGGCAATGGCCAGCAGCAACGTACGACAGACACTCGACGCCGCCCTGCGCGAGCGGATCCTGATCCTCGACGGCGCGATGGGGACGATGATCCAGCGCCGCGGCCTCGACGAGGCCGACTTCCGCGGGACGCGGTTCGCGGATCATCCGCAGGACCTGAAGGGCGACAACGACCTGCTGGTGCTGACCCGCCCGGACGTGATCGAGGACATCGCGGACGAGTACTTCGCGGCGGGCGCGGACATCGTCGAGACCAACACGTTCAGCGGCACGTCCATCGCGCAGGGGGACTACGGGCTCGAGTCCATCGTCCACGAGCTCAACGTCGAGGCGGCGCGGATCGCCGGACGGGCCGCCGCGCGCTGGACCGCCCGGACGCCCGAGCGGCCCCGCTACGTCGCCGGCGCAATCGGCCCGACGAACCGGACGCTCTCGATCTCTCCCGATGTCAACGACCAGACCTTCCGCGCGTCCACCTTCGACGCCCTGCGCGACGCCTACGCCGAGCAGGCCCGCGGCCTCATCGAGGGCGGCTGCGACCTGCTGCTGATCGAGACGATCTTCGACACGCTGAACGCCAAGGCGGCAATCTCGGCGGTCCGGCAGGTGTTCGACGAGCACGGGAGCGAGCTGCCGCTGATGATCTCGGTGACCATCACCGACCGCAGCGGCCGGACGCTTTCGGGACAGACGATCGACGCGTTCTGGGTCTCGGTGGCCCACGCCCGGCCCTTCTCGGTCGGCATCAACTGCGCGCTCGGCGCGCGCGACATGCGGCCGTACCTGGCCGAGCTGGCCCGCGTCGCCGACACGTGGGTGAGCTGCTATCCCAACGCCGGTCTGCCCAACGCTTTCGGCGGATACGACGAGCAGCCCGCGGAGACGGCGGCGCTGCTGCGCGAGTTCGCGACCAGCGGCTTCGTGAACCTGCTCGGCGGCTGCTGCGGGACCACGCCGGACCACATCCGGGCGGTCGCCGAGGCGGTGGCGGACGTGGCGCCGCGTCCGCGCCCGGCAGCCGGTGCGCCGCGGGACACCGAGCTCGCCGGGCTCGAGCGGCTCGCGGTGCGTCCCGACGGCAACTTCCTGATGATCGGCGAGCGGACCAACGTGACCGGCTCGCGCCGCTTCGCGCGCCTGATCCGCAGCGAGGACTACGCTGCGGCGGCCGATGTTGCCCTCGATCAGGTGCGGGGCGGCGCCAATGTCGTCGACGTGAACATGGACGAGGGGATGCTCGACTCCGAGGTGTGCATGACCCGGTTCCTGCGCCTCATCGCCACCGAGCCGGAGATCGCCCGCGTGCCGATCATGATCGACAGCTCGAAGTGGTCGGTGCTCGAGGCGGGGCTCAAGTGCGTCCAGGGCAAGGGCATCGTCAACTCCATCAGCCTGAAGGAGGGCGAGGCCGCCTTCCTCGATCAGGCGCGCCGCATCCGGGATTACGGGGCGGCGATGGTCGTGATGGCGTTCGACGAGACCGGCCAGGCCGACACCGTCGAGCGCAAGGTGGAGATCTGCACGCGCGCCTACCGGCTGCTTACCGCGCAGGCCGGCGTGGCGCCCGAGGACATCATCTTCGACCCGAACATCCTCGCGGTCGCCACCGGGCTCGAGGAACACGCCGACTACGCGGTCGCGTTCATCGAGGCGACGCGGCGGATCAAGGCGCGCTGTCCCGGCGCGAAGGTCAGCGGCGGGGTCAGCAACCTGTCGTTCTCGTTCCGGGGCAACGATGTCGTGCGCGAGGCGATGCACGCGGCGTTCCTCTACCACGCGGTGCGCGCCGGCATGGACATGGGCATCGTCAACGCCGGCCAGCTCGCCGTCTACGAGGACATCCCGGCGGAGCTTCTGACCCACGTCGAGGACGTCATCTTCAACCGCCGTCCCGACGCCACCGAACGACTGGTGCGCTTCGCCGAGGGCGTGCGGGGGACGGCGCGGCAGCGCGAAGTGGACCTGCGCTGGCGCGAAGCGGGGGTGGGCGACCGGCTGGCCCACGCGCTGGTGCACGGCATCGTCGACTTCATCGAGGCCGACGTGGAAGAGGCGCGGCAGCAGTCGAAGCGGCCCCTCGACGTCATCGAAGGACCGTTGATGAACGGCATGAAGGTGGTGGGCGACCTGTTCGGGGCGGGCAAGATGTTCCTGCCGCAGGTGGTCAAGAGCGCGCGCGCCATGAAGAAGGCGGTGGCGTACCTGCAGCCGTTCATGGAGTCGGACCAGATCGCGGGCGCCGCGCAGGGCCGGATCGTGCTGGCGACGGTCAAGGGCGACGTGCACGACATCGGCAAGAACATCGTCGGCGTGGTGCTGCGCTGCAACAACTACGACGTGATCGACCTGGGTGTGATGGTCCCCTGCGATCGGATCCTGCAGACCGCGGTGGACGAGGGGGCGGATCTGGTGGGGTTGAGCGGACTCATCACGCCGTCGCTCGACGAGATGGTGTTCGTGGCGGGCGAGATGCAGCGCCGCGGGATGCCGACGCCGCTGCTCATCGGCGGGGCCACGACCTCGCGCCAGCATACCGCGGTGAAGATCGCCCCCGCCTTCGACGGCAGCACGGTGCATGTGGCCGACGCCTCGCGCGTGGTCGACGTGGTCTCGGGCCTGCTGAGTCCGGAGCGCCGGGCCGCCTTCGACGCGGACAACCGCGCCGACCAGGCGCGGTTGCGCGAGCAGTTCGCCCGCCGCGGGGAACGGAAGCTGGCGACGTGGGCGGATGCGCGGGCGAAGCCGTTCCGCACCGACTGGAAGGCGGCCGACCTGCCGGTCCCCGCGTTCACCGGCCGCCGCACGGTCGAGCCGTCGCTCGACGAGCTTGTCCCGTACATCGACTGGACGTTCTTCTTCGCGGCGTGGGAGCTGAAGGGACGCTTTCCGGCCATCCTCGACAACCCGGCCCAGGGCGCGGCGGCCCGCGAGCTGTACGACCATGCGCGGGAGCTGCTGGCGGAGATCACGGCGGCGCGCACTCTGACCGCGCGCGGGGTCTACGGCTTCTGGCCGGCGCACGCCGACGGCGACGATGTGGTGCTCTTCGATCCGGAGGCCGGCGCCTCCCGCGGCGCTGGCGCGCCCGGCCCGCTGCCCGCGGCACACGTCGGGCGCCGTCGAGCGCACCTGCCAGGCCGCGGCGCTGGCGCGCCCGGCCCGCCGCCCGCGGCGCCGCGGGAGATTGCCCGCTTCCCCATGCTCCGCCAGCAGCAGGCGTCGGGCGACGACCGGCCGTACCGCTCGCTGGTCGACTTCGTCGCACCCCGCGGGCGGGGGCTGACCGACCACGTCGGGGCGTTCGCCGTCACCGCCGGCATCGGCGTCGAGGATCTCGTGCGCCGCTACGAACGGGACCACGACGACTACCGCGCCATCCTGGTCAAGGCGCTGGCCGACCGGCTGGCCGAGGCGTTCGCCGAGATGCTGCACGCGCGCGTGCGCCGTGAATGGGGCTACGAGACGGGTGAGGCGGCTTCCAACGAGGATCTGATCGCCGAGCGCTACCGGGGCATCCGCCCGGCCTTCGGCTATCCCGCCTGCCCGGACCACAGCGAGAAGTTCCGGCTCTTCGACCTGCTCGACGCCCGCACGGCCGGACTCGACCTGACCGGGAGCGCCGCCATGACGCCGGCGGCCAGCGTCAGCGGCCTCTACTTGGCGCATCCGAAGGCGCGGTACTTCACCGTCGGCCGCATCGGTGCGGACCAGGTGGCGGCGTACGCCGCCCGCAAGGGGCTGCCGGTGGAAGAGGTCGAGCGCTGGCTGGCCGCCAACCTCGCCTACGAGCCGGCCGGCGTCCGCACCGCGGTGGCGGCCGGCTGACCGCATGCACGATCTCGGGGTCCTCCGCGATCTGGCGATCATCGCCGGGTTGGCGCTCCCGGTGGTCGCCCTGGCGCACCGCCTGCGCCTGCCGCCGCTGGTCGGCTTCCTCGGCGTCGGCGTTCTCATCGGCCCCTCCGGCGCGGCGCTGATTCCGGATCCGGAAGCGGTGGCGGCGCTGTCCGAGATCGGCGTCGTGCTGCTGCTGTTCGAGATCGGCCTCGAGCTTTCCCTCACCGACGTGCTGCGCTGGGGCCGTTCGGTGCTCGTGGCGGGCGGCGGCCAGATGGCGGGCATGCTGGTCCTGGCCCTGGCCGCCGGGACGGCAGCGGACCTGCCGGCGGGACAGGCGCTCTTCTACGGCGCGCTCGCGGCGATGTCGTCGACCGCGGTGGTGACCCGCGCCTATGCCGACCGCGGCGAGCTCGATGCGCCGCACGGCCGCGAGGCGGTTTCGATCCTGCTGTTCCAGGACCTGTGCATCGTGCCCCTCATGGCCCTGCTGCCGCTGCTCGCCGCCGGCGGGGGAGAGCGTCCCCCGGCGTTCTGGATGCCCCTGCTCGGCAGCCTCGGCGCGATGGCCGCGCTGGTCGTCGGCGGGCGCCTGGTGGTGCGCTGGACGCTCGATCGCGTGGTCGCGCTGCGGAACCGCGATCTGTTCACGCTGTGCGTCGGCTTCTTCGCCATCGGCACCGCGCTGGTGAGCGCCGCGGCGGGCTTCTCGCTGGCCATCGGGGCGTTCCTTGCCGGGCTGATCATCTCCGAGTCGGAATACGGCCAGCAGGCCCTCTCCGATGTCGTTCCCTTCCGCGTGCTGTTCAGCGGCGTCTTCTTCACGTCGGTCGGCATGCTGCTCGACCTGGGGCTGCTCGTGCGGCAGCCGCTGCTCGTGGCCGGCGCCGCGGCGCTGATCGTGGCCGTCAAGGCGGTCGTGGCGACCGGCGCTGTCGCGCTGCGCGGCCGGCCGTTCTACACGGCGCTGCGCAGCGGCCTGGGTCTGGCCCAGATCGGGGAGTTCTCGTTCGTGCTGGCCGCGGCCGGACTGCCGCTGGGCCTGTTCGCCGGCGACGACTACCAGACGTTCCTGTCGGTGGCGGCGCTGTCGCTGGTGGCCACGCCGTTCCTCATCGGGTCGGCCCACCGGCTGGCCGAGTCGGTCGCGGCGCGGGTCGGCGGCGCCGCCCGGCGCCCGGCCGGCGGGGATGCGGACCCCGACGGCGAGCCGGTCGGCGGCTACCGCGATCACGCGGTCGTCATCGGCTACGGCGTCGCGGGGCGCTATCTGGCGCGGATGCTTCGCGCGGCCGGCATCCGGTGCGTGGTCATCGATCAGAACCTGCAGCTCGTGCGCCAGGCGCGCGCCGACGGGCTGCCGGCCGTCTACGGCGACGGCACGCGGCACGCGCTGCTCGAGCACGTCGCGGGGGCGCAGGCCCGGATCATCGTCTTCGCCATCCCGTCCTCGACCGAGGAGCAGCGCGGCGTGGCGGCCGCCCGCGGGCTGGCCCCGGCGGCGCGCATCGTCGTCCGCACCCGCTACGTGCGCGCCATCGATGCCCTGCGGCGCCTCGGCGCCGACGCGGTGGTGGTCGAGGAGTTCGAGGCGTCGCTGGAGCTCTTCAAGCGCGCCCTGGAAGGCTACGCGATTCCCGCCGGCCGCATCGCCCACGAGCTGGACGCGGTGCGCAGCGAGCACTACGGTCTGCTGCGCGGCACGGCCGACCCGGACATCACGCTCGACACCCTCCAGCACCTCGGCATCCACGAGGCGCTGGAGCTGGTCGAGGTCGAGGCGGCTTCGGCGGCGGCCGGCGAGAACGCCCGGACGCTCGATCTGCGGCGGCGGACGGGCGCCATCCAGGTGGCGGTGGTGCGGAACGGCGCACCGATCTATCGGCGTGACGAGGCGTTCCGCTACCTGCAGGGCGACACCGCGGTCCTGGTGGGCGACCGCGAGGCGCTGGACGCGGCGGCGGCCCTGTTCCGCGCCGGTCCGTAGCCGCCGCCACGGCGTGCCGGTCTGCTGATCGCTGGCGGTTCGCAACCGTCCGCAAGCTCCGGCATGGCGCAGTGTATGATGCTCGCGCCATCGCCATGGAGTACCGGATCCGCCAGTACGGGCTGCAACAGGGCGCCCTGGAAATCGAGTACATTGAGGAGTACTTCGGCGAGTTCCCGCGCAAGAAGACAGCCACCGAGGTGATGCGGCGGCTGGGCGAGCGCGACCACCAGATCCTGATGGCGGAGGCGCCGCTGCCGGACGATCCGTCGACTGTCGTTCCGGTCGCCTACAAGGTCTCGCACGAGTTGCGGATATGCGAGACCGAGCCCAGGCTGGCCGACCTGGTCGAACGGCTCCGGCCGTCGGTCGAGTTCGAGGATCGCAAGGTGCTCTACAGTTGGATCGGCGGCACGCGCCGCGACTGGCGCGGCCAGGGCTTCTTCCGGGCCCTGACCGAGGAGCAGGAGGCGTGGGCCCACGACAACGGGTTCAGCGAGATCATCGTCAAGACGAAGAACTGCTTCTACCGCATGCGGAGCACGCTGGACCACCTCGAGTTCAACGTGGTCAAGTTCGAGCCGGACGGCGCCGACCACCGCGAGTCGAAGGTCTACCTGAGCAAGCGGATCGGTCTGGAGGTGCTGGACCGGCACCGCAGCCGGCGGCAGGTCGTGCGCTCGGCGTAGTGCTGCGCCACGACGGACATTCGGGGCCGGGCGCCGTGATTCGTCCACGATTGCGCTGTAAATGCATGTCCGTGTCCGAAATCATGGCGTGATGCGCCAGTAGCGGTTCGTGTCCATCGACCGGATCCGCATCGCAACCGTCGACGATCCCCGCCTGCATGACTTCCGGGTCGTCTCTGATCCGGCGCTGATGCGCGACCGCGGGCTCTTCGTCGCCGAAGGGCGGCTGGCGGTGGAGCGCCTGCTGGCGTCGCGCTTCCGCGCGCGGGCGCTGCTGGTCACCGAGGGCGCGCTGGAATGGCTGCCGCAGGCGCTGGCGGCGCACCGTGGCGCGGCGGCGCGACGACCGCCCGCCGGGCGCGCGGCCCGTGCGCCGGCGGCGCGCGAGGATGCTCCGGCGCCTGACCTGTACGTCGCCGATACGGGCCAGATGCGGCTCGTCACCGGCTTCCGGTTCCACCGCGGCTGCCTCGCGCTGGGGGAGCGGCCCGCATCCGGCGGTGACGACGCCGACCTGCCGCCGGCAACGCCGGGGCGCCCGCTCGTGGTGCTCGACGGCGTGTCGGATCCGGACAACGTCGGGTCGATCTTCCGCAACGCGACGGCGTTCGGCGCGGTCGGCGTGCTGCTGTCGCCGCGCTGTGCGGACCCGCTCTACCGCAAGGCGATCCGCACGTCGATGGGCACGACATTGCAGCTTCCATTCCGGGTGGCGGGGGAGTGGCCCGCGGCCCTGCGCTGGATCCGGGCTGCGGGGGTGAAGGTGGCTGCCCTCACGCCGGGCGGGTCCGCGATCGAGCTGGAGGCGTTCGTGCGGCGGACGGCCGGCGGCGCGCTTGCGCTGGTCCTCGGCAACGAGGGGGACGGCGTCAGCCCGGCGGCGCTCGACCTCTGCGCAGAACGGGTCCGGATCGACATCGATCCCGCCGTCGATTCGCTGAACGTGGCCCACGCGGCTGCGATCGCGCTGCAGCGGATCCGCGCCGTCACGCGCCGGCCCTCGACGCGTTGAACGTGGCCGACGCGGCCGCGGTCGTCCGGCGGCGGATGCGCGCCGCCACGCGCCCGCCAGGGCCGTCGATCCTCCGCCGGGACCACGACCACCACCCGACCACAAGCGCCGGCGGGAAGACGAGACAGCGCCGGAACGACAAGCGCCGTCACCCTGCGTGGAGTCGCACCTCCCGGTGCCGGAAGCAGCCGACGAGGTGGTCGTTGACCATGCCGGTGGCCTGCATGTGGGCGTAGCAGATGGTGGGGCCGACGAAGCTGAAGCCTCGCCTGCGCAGGTCCCGGCTCATCGCGTTGGACACGGGCGTCTGCGCCGGCACCTCCTCGAGCCTCGTCCAGGCGTTCTGCGTCGGGCGGCCGTCCACGAAGCGCCAGATGTAGTCGTCGAAGCTGCCGAACGCCTCCTGCACGGCGAGGAAGGCGCGCGCGTTGTCGATGGCCGAGGCGATCTTCAGCCGGTTGCGGATGATTCCCGCGTCGGCCAGCAGCCGCTCGACGTAGCACGGGCCGTAGCGCGCCACCGCCTGCGGATCGAAGCGGTCGAAAGCACGGCGATACCCCTCCCGCCGGCGGAGGATGGTCAGCCAGCTCAGCCCGGCCTGCGCGCCCTCGAGCACCAGCATCTCGAAGAGCCGGCGGTCGTCGTGCAGCGGCACGCCCCACTCCGCGTCGTGATACGAGACGTAGAGCGGGTCGGAAGCGGCCCAGGGGCAGCGTGTCGGAGCCATGCCTCACGGAGCCGCTGCCGGCTCGCCGCGCGCGAGCCGTTCGCGGGCCTCCTCCACCGCCCGGTGGAACACGAAGAGGGCGTCCGCGTTCTCCGCGTTGTCGGTGAAGTTGTAGGTGCGTCCGCCGCGCACCTTGAGCCGCAGATTGTGCGCCAGGTAGTCGACGGCGAACTCCTCCAGACCGTGCAGGCCGACCTCGAACGCGTCGTCGTCGTCGGTCACGTACTCGATGCCAGCGGTCGTCGCCACCAGATGTCCCGCGCAGTCGCCGAAACGGTGCTTGTGGACGACCGGGATGCGCTCGTCCAGGCGCACCTGGCGGAAGCGCACGTCGACGCGCGTCAGTTGGTCACCGATCTCCACGTCCTCGGCGTGGCCGTCGTAGCCGGGCGCCGAGACGTTGATCCGGTGTCGTCCGGGTTCGACATCGTACGACTCGAAGGGTGTCGTGCCGGCGTAGCGGCGGTCGATGAAGACCTCCGCGCCGTCGATGTCGCTCGTCACGCGCAGCACCACCGCGGGCGGAGGCGCCGCGGACGGCTCCGGTTCGGGTTCCGGCTCCGGTTCGGGTTCGGGTTCGGGTTCCGGCGCAAGGGCTGCGGGCCGCTCCGGCGTCGGCTCGGTCCGCGCGGTACCGGTGGGGCGGGCCGGCGCCGGTGTCTCGACGGCGGCACGGCGCTCCGCATCATCGGACGGTGTCAGGAACCCGGACACGTACAGGTAGTAGCCCGCCCCACCGGTCAGGGCCAGAGCGACAACGACGTACAGCCATCCCCGGCGCGAGGCGGGGGGCGGTGGCTCGACTTCGTTCAGCAGCGGCATCGGATCATGCTATTAGATAAGGGCGAGGTGTTGCAGATGAAATCCAGTGCATCGTTTCGAACGCGAAGGGCAGTTCGATCCGGGCTCCCGCTCCTGTTCTGGCTGGCCGTGGCCCCTGCACTGGCCGGTCAGGCCGAAGGACCGTTCGTCACGCCGCTCACGCTCGAGGAGATGAGCGGCAGGCAGGCGGTGTTCGAGACCGATCTCGGCGCCATCGTCATCGACCTGCGGCCCGATCTCGCGCCCAATCACGTCGGTCTGATCATGCAGCTCGCCGGCGAGGGGCACTTCGACGGGACGACGTTCCACCGGATGGTGGCCCATGGCATCGTGCAGGGCGGCGACCCGCTGACCGCCGATCCGGAGCGGGCTGCGGAGTACGGCCGGGGAGGCCTCGGTCTCGTCGACGCCGAGTTCAGCGACGCGCGGCACGTGCGGGGCACGGTTTCGGCGGTGCTGGCGCCGGGACGGCCGGGCAGCGGCGGTTCGCAGTTCCTCATCTGCGTTGTCGACCAGCCGGGTCTCGACGGCGCGCACACCGTCTGGGGGCAGGTGGCCGACGGCATGGACGTGGTCACGAGAATCTCGCGGACGCCAGTCGATGCCGAGGGCCGCGCCGCGGAACGGATCGTGTTGCAGCGGGTGACGATCCGTGACCGGCCACCGCCCGAGATCCCGCCGTTCACGACGGAAACGGACGCCGATCTCGCGGCCTTCCGGGCCGTGCTGAACACCACCCACGGCCGCATCGTGATCGACATGTACCCGGACCGCGCCCCGAATCACGTCCGGAACTTCCTGCGCCTCGTCGACTCCGGCGTCTACGACGGCATCGCGTTCCACCGCGTGGCGCCCGGCTTCGTCATCCAGAGCGGGCACCTGCCGACCCGTCGCGAGCCGCTCACGGATCGCCAGCAGCGGTTCGTGCAGAACCTGCAGCCGGAGTTCAACGCCACGCGGCACGTACGCGGCATCGTCTCGATGGCGCGGCTCGATGATCCGGCCAGTGCGTCGACATCGTTCTTCGTCGTCACGGCCCCGGCCCCGGCGCTCGACGGCGTGTACACGGTGTTCGGCGTCGTCACCGAGGGACTCGACGTGGTCAGCCGGATCGAGGCCGTGCCGACCGACGGGGAGACGCCCGTCGAACGGGTGGAGATCATCGACGCGGAGGTGGTGCGGCGCTAGTGCTAGGAGCCGGGCGGTGACGGGCGCGAGCGTCTCATGCCCCGCTGGCCAGCAGCTCGCGCGCGAGCTGCTGGTACAGGTCGACCGCCTGCGCCAGCTCGTCGACCCGCACGTGCTCGTCCGCCGTGTGCGCCACGTGGATCGAACCCGGGCCGACCAGCAGCGGCCTGCCCCACGAGGTCAGGAACGGGATGTCGGTGGTGAACGAGAAGGGGGCGGACTCGAATCCCGGCAGGGTCGTCAAGCGCACCGGCGGGACGATCATCACGTCGTCCACCGCTACCGAATCGGGCATCGACGCATCGAGGCGCTCGCGCACCCGTTCGGCCTGCTCGACGGTACGGAAGTTGACGTCGGCCTCGGCGGCCGGCGGCACGACATTGGGGGCCACCCCGCCCGTCAGGACGCCGACCGTGTAGGTGGTTGCGCCCAGTACCGGATCCACCGGCAGGTCGAGCTCGCGCAGGGCGACGAGGGCGTCGAGCAGCTTCTCGATGGCCGATTCACCCAGTTCCGGGTAGGCGGAATGCACGGCGCGGCCGCTGGTCGACAGCCGGACCCGGTAGGCGCCCTTGGTGGCGGCGCCGAGGCGATTGTCGGTCGGCTCGCCGTTGATCAGGTAGCGGCAGCGGTTCGACAGGCGGTTGGCGGCGCGGGCGCCGTGGCTGCCGTTCTCCTCGCCCACCACGACGAGCAGGCCGACACGGTTCTCGCCCGACTCGCGGAGCCGGTCAAGGGCCGTGATCTGGGCGGCCAGGATTCCCTTGGCGTCGCAGGCGCCGCGACCGTGCAGGGTGTCGCCTTCGAGGCGGCTGGGGAAGAAGGGCGGTACGCAGTCGATGTGGGTCGAGTAGACGATTTCCGGGTCGGTCGCGCCGACGGTGGCGATGACGTTGACCCGGTCGTCGACCACCGGCTGCTCGGCGACCTGGTATCCCCGCTCGCGCAGATCGCGGGCGAGCCAGGTCGTCACTGCGGCTTCTCCGCCGCTGGTGGACTCGATGTCGATGAGGTTGCGGGCGAGGTCGATGAGCGGGGCGACTGCCGGATCCATAGTTTCGAGCAGCATCATACACGGCATCGGCGTCGCAATGACTGCGTGATGGGTGCCGACACCAACGCCATCGCCGCAGACCCGGAAGCCGTCGCGTCAGCGAAGCCGCGGCTGTCCACCGACGCCCGGTGGATTGTCACCACCGGCGTGGCCATTGCCGCCCCTGCTGCTCACCCTCATCGGCATGCTGTGCAGCTCAGGGCCACAGGTCCGCGAGGCTGAAGGTGATCGCGTCGAACGGGCGGACGGCGACGGGGTCGTCGTCCTTGGCGGTGGCGATCAGCACCCACTCGGTTTCGCGCAGCTCGAACGCCTCCAGGGTGCGGTCGACCGGGTCGATGAACCACAGGTGCGCGACGCCCTCCCGGGCGTAGATGGGCCGCTTGCCGTGCAGGTCGATTCTGCGGGTCGAGGGCGAGAGCACTTCGCACACCCAGTCCGGCGCCAGCGTGAAGTACGCCGTGTCGGGATAGTCCGGCATGCGCTCGCGACGCCAGGCGGCCAAGTCGGGCACGAGGATGTCCTCGCCGAAGTGCAGCTCCGGCTCGTCGATGATCCACCACCCGCCGGGGCCGCCGCGGCCGAAGCCGAAGGGGCCGGAGAACACGCCCCCGAGTCGCGAGCTCGCCAGCGCATGGGGCGCGGCCGGTCGCGGCTGCACGTGGAGCGTCCCGTCGATGATCTCGGCGACCCGATGGGGCGGCGCGTCGAGCACGTCCTGGTAGGTGGCCCGCCTCTGCACGGCGGGAGCGTCCTGCGCGATTGGCGGATCCATGCTTCGAGCTTCCGCAGGCGCAGAGGATCCCCGGGCGACGCGGTCGTTGCCCGTGCCTGGCTGATCCATGCCTTGTCTCCGTGCGCGGCTACCGGATCCATGCCTCCAGCTCCGTGCGCGTGTCGGTGCGGTCGTCGCGGTACTTGACGATGACCGGTGTGGCAAGCGACAGTCCCCACGCCGGTCCCGCGCCGCTGGTGACGGCCCGCGCGCCGGGGACGACCACCGCGCCCTCGGGAACCACCGTCGGCTCGCCCGCGGTCGGCCGGATGATGCGTCCCTGCGGCAGATCGTAGATGGGGGTCGAGCCGGTCAGCACCGTGCCGGCGCCGATGACCGCCCGGCGCCGGACCACCGCGCCCTCATAGAGGCCGGTGTTGCCGCCGACCAGCGCGTCGTCCTCGACGATCACCGGCAGCGCGCCGACCGGCTCGAGTACGCCGCCGATCTGCGCGCCGGCGCTGACGTGCACGCCGCTGCCGACCTGCGCGCAGGATCCGACCAGCGCATGCGAGTCGATCAGGCTGCCGTCCCCGACCCAGGCGCCGATGTTGATGTACATCGGCGGCATGCAGATGACCCCGCGTCCGAGATACGCGCCGTCGCGCACGGACGAGCCGCCCGGCACGAGCCGCACGTTGGATGCGGTGGAGAGCGGCCGGAGCGGCAGCGTGTCCTTGTCGAGCCAGGGCGAGTCGGCGCTCGGTGAGTCGAACGCCACGACGTCGCCGCAGCGGAAGCCGACCAGGATGCCCTGCTTGACCCAGGCGTTGACGCGCCAGCCGGTGGACGACGACGGGTCCGGCTCGGCCGCGCGCACGCGGCCGGCGGCCAGTTCGGTCCGCAGCGCGGCGAAGGCTGCGCGCGCCTCGTCCCGGTCGGCCGCGCCCGCCGCGGCGTGGAGCTGCTGTATTCGTTCCGTGAGGTTCCGCGGAGCTTGTTCTGCCTGCATCCTCGTGACAGGTCCTTCGATGCGCGCCGTCAGGACAGGACCGTCGAAGCCAGCACCTCGGCAATCCGCGCCCGCGCCGCCGGCGCGGGTGGGACCAGCGGCAGCCGGTAGTGCGGATCGAGCAGCCCGAGCTCGGCCATCGCGGCCTTGACCGGGATCGGGTTCGATTCGACGAAGTTCACCTGCATCAGGGGCAGCAGCCGCTCGTGGGCGGCGCGCGCCGCCGCGAAGTCGCCCCCGGCCGCGTGGTCGACGAGCGCCGCCATCTCGGCCGGCGCCTCGTTCGATACGACGGAGATCACCCCTACGCCGCCGAGCGCCATCACGGCCAGGGTGAATGCATCGTCGCCCGAGAGGACGCAGAAGTCATCCGGAACGGCGCGGCAGATCTCGGCTATCTGACCGAGGTCGCCGGAGGCCTCCTTCACGCCGACCACGTTGGGGATCTCCGCGAGCCGGAGGAGTGTGGCCGGCGCGATGTTGCAGGCGGTGCGGCCCGGCACGTTGTAGAGCACGATGGGCAGGTCGGCGCCCTCCGCGATGGCGCTGTAGTGCCGGAAGAGCCCTTCCGGGGGCGGCTTGTTGTAGTAGGGTGTGACCGAGAGGATCCCCGTCGCGCCGGCGCGCTCGAAGTCCTGCACGAGCGCGATGGCCGCCCGCGTGTCGTAGCCGCCGGCGCCGGCCAGCACCGGCACGGCGCCGTCGGACTCGGCCACGACCAGCTCGACCACGCGCAGCTTCTCGGCGCGCGTCAGGGTGGGACTCTCGCCGGTCGTCCCGCAGGGAACCAGGAAGTGCACGCCGCCGTCGATCTGCCGCCGCGCCAGCCGCCGGACCGCCGCCTCGTCGACGTCGCCGCCTGCCGTGAACGGCGTGACCAGCGCCGTGCCGCATCCCGCCCAGCGTGTCTGCATGGTGCCCTCCACAGCAGGCTCAGTCGAAGCCGAGCACGTCGCGCATCGAGAACCAGCCTCGTCTGCCGCGCACCCAGCGCGCCGCCTCCAGTGCGCCTCGCGCGAATGTGGCCCGGTCTCGGGCCGCATGGGTCAGCGTGATCGTGTCGAACGGGCCGTCGTAGCCGACGGTGTGCATGCCCGGCATGCGGCCCGCGCGCGTCGAGGCGACGTCGATGGGCCGCCCATAGCCCGCCTCTTCCATCGCCGCCCGCAGCGCGAGCGCGGTCCCGGAGGGGGCGTCCTGCTTGGCGTCGTGGTGCGCCTCGTGGATCCAGCTTCCGAAGTCCGCGTAGCGCGCGAACAAGGCCGCGCTCCGCTCGACGACGGCCAGGAAGAGGTTGACGCCTAGGGAGAAGTTGGCGGCGTGCACCACGCCGATGCCGGCCTCCTCGGCCATGCGGCGGACCCGTGGCTCCTGCGCCTGCCAGCCGGTGGTGCCGATGACGACGTTGATGCCGCGCGCGGCCAGCTTCTCCACGTTGGACGCGACCGCGTCGGCCAGGGAGAACTCGATGGCGACGTCGGCGTCCGGCAGCCCGGGCGAATCGATGCCCTCGCCGTGCAGATTGTTGTGCACGTCGAGACGCTCGACCACTTCGCAGCCGTGATCGGTGCTCAGCCCGTCTATGGCCCTGCCCATCCGGCCGTAGCCGACCAGCACGATCCGCACGCTCATTGCGGGGCCGCTTTCCCGGACGCCGTCTCTTCCGTCTCGTTCGCCACTTTTCGAATCAGCGACTCGCCCTTCCGGCGCTCCGCCCGCGTCCGGAATCCGAGGAGCGCAGAGTAGTGCTCGCCGGCGCTCTGGGCCGAGAGGAACCGCAGGCTGATGCCGGCCCACGCGATACTGTTCGCCACCGCGTAGGCGAGGCCGGGACGATTGCGTCCCTCGACGAGCAGCGTCTCGGTGGGCGACTGGCTGAAGCCCGCGGCGCGCGCCAGCGCCGTGGCGCGGCGTCCGGATCCGGGCAGGATCTCCACCGTGGCCCGCCCGCGGCGTCCGGGGATGCACCGGTTCATCACGGCCTGCAGATCCAGACCGGCCTGCGCCAGCGGCTCCAGCACCGCGCTGAGGGCGCCCGGCTCGTTCTCGATCTCCGTCTGCCACAGCATGACCCGCCTGATGGTCACGGCCATGCTCGGCGGCTCCGCGGGAGGGACGCGTGACGCGGCGTGGGCCTGCACATGTGACACGAATTATACTCGCGCGCCGGGCCTCGCCGGTCCGCCCGCGTCGCTTGACCCCGCGGCGCGTCGGCATATCCAGGAGCATGCAGATGTCGATTCCCGAGACCATGTCCGTCGTCGAGATCACGGCGTCCGGTCCGCCCGAGGCGCTGCGGATCGGCAGCCGGCCGGTGCCGGTTCCGGGTGCCGGCGAGGTGTTGATACGGGTGGCGGCGGCCGGCGTCAACCGGGCCGACACCATGCAGCGCAAGGGGAACTACCCGCCGCCGCCGGGCGCTTCCGACATCCCGGGGCTGGAAGTGTCGGGGACGGTCAGGGCGGTCGGGGAGGGGGTGTCGGATCCGGCGGTGGGCGACGATGTGTGTGCGCTTCTTGCCGGCGGCGGGTACGCCGAGTACTGCGTGGCGCCGGCGCCCCAGTGCCTGCCGATCCCGGGATCCGTGTCGCTGATCGATGCCGCAGCGCTGCCGGAGGCGTACGCCACGGTCTGGACCAACGTCATCGACCGCGGCCGACTGCAGGAAGGCGAGTCGTTCCTCGTGCACGGCGGATCGAGTGGCATCGGCACCGTGGCCATTCAACTCGCGCGCCGGTTCGGGGCGCGCGTCTTCGCCACCGCCGGGACGCCAGCCAAGTGCGCGACCTGCGTGGAGCTCGGCGCCGAGCGCGCGATCTGCTATCGCGAGGAGGACTTCACGGCCGTGGTGCGCGAGGCGACCGCCAGCCGGGGCGTCGATCTCATCCTGGACATGGTGGGAGGCGCCTACCTGGAGCGCAACCTGGCCAGCCTCGCCGTGGAGGGGCGCCTCGTGATCATCGCGCTCATGGAGGGCGCGCGGGCGGAGCTGGACCTCGCGCGCCTGATGTCGCGCCGTCTGACGGTGACCGGCGCGACGCTGCGCGCGCGCTCGGTGGAGGAGAAGGCGGGGATTCTGGCTTCCCTGCGCGAGCGTGCCTGGCCGCAGCTTGCGTCCGGCGCCCTGCGGCCGATCGTCCATGCCACCTACCCGCTCGCCGCGGCCGCCGAGGCGCACCGCGTCATGGAGTCAAGCGTCCACACCGGGAAGCTGCTGCTGGTTCCGTGAGGCGCCGGGTACTCCCCGACCCACGGCGCAGAGCGCCCGGCGACGGGTTTCGCAGCGGGCCGTCCGGCAGTATACTGGCCGCGGAGTCGACACGATGGCAGCAGCCAAGGCAGGCCGGAACGATCCCTGTCCGTGCGGCAGCGGGCGCAAGTACAAGCAGTGCTGCGCGGTCAGGCAGGACGGGTCCAGGTTCGGCACCTACGCGCTCATCGCGGTCCTGGTGGCGATCGCGGGGGTTCTCGTCTACACCTTCACCACCGACGGCGGATCCGGCTCGCGGCAGGTGTGGGATCCGGTGCACGGCCACTACCACACGGTGCCCTGATCGGGCGGGCAGCCCGGCGTCGCGCCGGTGCGGGCCGACCCGCACCTCGGCGCCGAGCTCGAATCCGCCGACCGGGCCGTCCGGCGCGCCGCGTGGCGGTGCGGGCTGACGGCCCGTCGGCAGCAGTTCGTCCGCGCGACCCGGTCCACGGCGCGGGTCACGGAATATTCATGGAATACGTCAATCTCGGCCGCACCGGCCTGCGCGTCTCGCGTCTCTGCCTGGGCACGATGACCTTCGGCTCGACCGCGTGGCGTCCCTGGATCCTGCCCGAGGCAGCCGGCCGCCCGTTCATCCGGCGCGCGCTCGACGCCGGCATCAATTTCTTCGACACCGCGGACATGTACTCGCACGGCGTCAGCGAGGAAATCGTCGGTCGCGCGCTCCACGACCTCACCACGCGCGACCAGGTGGTAATCGCCACCAAGGCGTTCTTTCCGATGGGCGACGGCCCCAACGACCGCGGGCTGTCCCGCAAGCACCTGTTCGACGCCATCGACGCCTCGCTGCGGCGGCTCGGAACCGACTACGTCGACCTCTATCAGATTCACCGGTTCGATCCCCACACGCCGATCGAAGAGACCCTGGAGGCGCTGAACGACATCGTCCGGGCCGGCAGAGCGCGCTACATCGGCGCGTCGAGCATGTACGCCTGGCAGTTCGCGCAGATGCTGCAGGTATCCGAGCGTCGCGGCTGGGCGCGCTTCGTGTCGATGCAGAACCACTACAACCTCGTCTACCGCGAAGAAGAGCGTGAGATGTTGCCGCTGTGCCGCGCCGAGGGGATCGGCGTCATCCCGTGGAGCCCGCTCGCGCGCGGTTTTCTGGCCGGCAACCGCGACCGCTTCTCCGGCTCCGACCCGCAGCCGGGTGGCGCGACGCTGCGGGCGCAGACCGACGAGTACGCCCAGTCGCTCTACTATGCCGATTCCGACTTCCGCGTCGTGGACCAGGTCGTCGAGATCGCCAACGCGCGCAAGGTCTCCCCGGCGCAGATCGCCCTGGCCTGGATCCTCCGTCAGCCGGGGGTGACGGCCCCGATCATCGGCGTCACGAAGATCGAGCAGCTCGACGAGGCCGTTGCGGCCCTCGACGTCACGCTGGACGAGGACGAGTGCCGGTTGCTGGAAGCGCCCTACCTGCCGCATCCGGTACTCGGGCATCGGTAGCCGGCGGCCGTAGACGCACGTCGTCGCGGCCGAATGGCGTCGACGTCGTCAAGCCGAGCTCCGCTCCAGGCGGTCCATGCCTGCCTCGTAGATCTTCCGGACCTGTCCCGTGACGTCGCGATAACGCGTCAGCAGCTCCCGGCCGGACAGCGGCTCGTGCAGCCGCCGCGCCAGCGGCTCGAGCGCGGCTGGATCCGTCGAGATGGCGCCGCCGCCGGTGTCGGTGTGGATGCGCAGCACCGTCTCCAGTTCGCGGAGGAACCAGTAGGCGTCGGACAGCGTGTCGGCCTCGACCGGGCGGAGGACGTCGGTCCCGGGCAGGGTCTCGAGCAGCCAGCGGGTGCCGGCGACGCGGAATTCCCGGCGCGTCGGGCCTTCCCGGAGTTGCAGCACCTGCAGCAGGAAGTCGATGTCGGCGAGCCCGCCGCGGCCCCGCTTCAGGTCCAGGTGGTCGCCGGCTGCTTCGCCGGCCAGTTCGTTCTCGATGCGCGAGCGGACGTGCCGGGCATAGCCGGGGATCTCCGACGACCACGATCCGTAGACGAAGCGGTCCACGGTCTCGCGGACCCGTGCGGCCAACGCCGGATCGCCGCCGACGTGGCGGCAGCGTGTCCAGGCCATGCGTTCCCAGATTTCCGCCCGTTCGCGCAGGTAGCGCTGGAACGCCGGCAACGGGATCGCCAGTGCGCCCATCTTGCCCTCGGGGCGCAGCCGCGTGTCGATCTCGTAGGCCGACCCGGCCGCCGTCTTCCTGGAGAGCAGATCGTGGATGGCCCGCACGAACTTCTGGTGGCGCTGGAAGCGGGCGGCGTCGGTCGTGTCGCCCGCGTAGACGAAGACCAGGTCGAGGTCGGAGTGCACGGTCAGTTCACGGCTGCCGAGCTTGCCGAGAGCGAAGACGGTCCAGCCGGCCTCCGGATCCGGTGCGTCCGGCGCCGATGGATGGTCTCGCGCCACCGCCCGCGCCGCGGCCTCGATGGCGCAGTCGGCAACGAGCGACAGCTTGTCGTTCAGCGCCGGGAGGCGCCGGCCGGTCAGCCACTCGGCGAGCACCTTGAACTCTTCGATCGCCTTGATGCGGCGGAAGGGATCGAAGCGCGCCGGGAGGTCGGGACCGTCCGCGACGACATCGCCGAAGGCCGCGACCACCGCGGTCCGAAAGGCGTCCTCGTCCAGGTCCACGGCGGGCAGGAAGTCGAGCAGCTCCGGGTACGCGGCAAGCCGGGCCGCGAACAGGTCGCCGGCGTCGAGGCCGACGAGCAACCGCTGCCGCAGCGCGTCGTCCTCGAGCAGCGTCCGATACAGCGCGGCGGGGGCTCCCGCACGGGAGACGACCTTCTCCAGGCGGATCAGGACCTGTCCCGGCGCGCACAGCGGCGTCTCGCGCGACAGGATCGACGCGAGCAGGTTCGCCAGGAGGTTGCGCGAAGACGACCGGCCCTGGGACGGCGCCGCGTCGAGCTGTCGAATGGCCTGCAGCGCTCCGTCCGGGTTGTCGACGCCGGCCTCGGCAAGCCGCGTGCGGCCCCGGTCGTCGTCGATCTCGCCGGCCAGCAGTCGGAACAGCTCGCGTCCGGCCAGTTCCTCTCCGTCCGGCGCGTCGTGGAACAGGTTGGCGTAGATGGCGTGCACCCGGTCCCGATGGCGGTCGAGCGCGCCGGTGAGCGTCTCGATCTCGTCGAACCCGAGCCGCCGCGCCAGCGCCCGCAGGCCGCGCGCGCTGGCCGAGAGGCTGTGCGTCTGCTGGCCTTCCGCCGCTTGCAGACCGTGCTCGATGTTGCGCAGGAAGATGTACGCGGCCGACAGGTCCTCGTGTACCGAAGCATCGATGAAGTCGTGGGCGCCCAACTGATCGAGGGCAGTCAGCGTGTGTCCGGTCCGCAGCGTCGGCTGGTCGCCGCCGTGGATCAACTGGAACACCTGCGCGAACAGCTCCACTTCGCGGATGCCGCCGCGGCCCTCCTTGATGTTGATGTCGAGATCGCCGTGGCGGGCATGCTCCCGATCGGCGCGCGCCTTGTAACGCGCGAGCTCCTCGATGGCCGCGTGATCGAGGTACTTGCGGTAGACGAACGGCGTGACCATGTCGACGAACCGCCGGCCCAGCTCCAGGTCGCCTGCGATCGGACGCGCCTTGAGCAGCGCGAACCGCTCGAACGTCTCGCCGAGGCTCTCGTAGTATTGCGCCGACTGCTTCAGGGAGTAGACGAGGGCGCCGCCCTGGCCCATTGGGCGCAGGCGCATGTCGACGCGGTAGAGATAGCCTTCGCCGGTATGTTCGGACAGCAGGCCGGTGAGGCGCCGCCCGAGCTTCTGGTAGCGTCCGTGGGCCGCCCCGGCCTCCTCGGGGGAAGCGTCGTAGACGTAGATGAGATCGATGTCGGAGCTGTAGTTGAGGTCGCCGCCCCCGAGTTTGCCCATGCCGATGACCGCGAACCGTCCGGGGAGCGGCCCCTGTCTGCCGGCGGCTTCGGTCGCGGCTATGTCCAGGGTGCGGTCGACAATGGTGTCGGCCAGGTTGGACAATTGCGTGGTCGTCGTCGTCAGCGCCTCCCGGTTCAGCATCCCGAAGAGATCGCGCACCGCCACGCGCAGCATTTCCCGCCGCTGGAAGCGCTTGAGCACGTTGACCTGCTGCTCGACGGTCTGCGCGTTGTCCACCAGCCGGTCGAGCTCGGTGTCGTAGTCGACACGGTCGGGGGGCGCGGCGTCGAGGCGCTGCCGCAGCCAGTAGAGGTACTCGGGATTGCGGATCAGGATCTCGCCCAGAAAGGGGGAGGTGCCGACGATCTGCATCAGGATGTCGAGCAGGTGCGGATCGGCGGCCAGCTCGCGAACGAACCCCGCCTTTGGGGTGCGCGCGCCGACGTAGCGGCAGAAGCCGACGAGCGCCGCGTCGGGGTCCGGTGTCGTCGAGAGGATGTCGAACAGCGTGGGAGCCAGCTCGCCCAGCGCGTGCCGGCTGGGCAGGTCGTCGGCGAGCTGCTGCAGAAGCTGGTCCGCCGCCTCGCCGGCGCGCGGGCCGTATTGTTCCAGGAAGCGCGCCGCGGCGTCCGTCGACAGCTCCGGGGCCAGGAAGATGTCGCTCGGCTTCAGGGCGTCCATATCGGCGTTTCCCCCGGCAGGACGGACACCGCGTCCAGGAACGTGGCCCGCGCCCGCGTGTTCCTGCCGACGCGACGCATGCCGAACAGGAGCGAGCTGCGGGCCGGTGGTCGGGTCAGGCGTGCGCAGGTGCATGCCACCACGTCGTCCGAACCGTCAGGATCGGGGTGCCGCTCACCCCGACGGCATGAAACGGGGGCGGCTTGCAGCCACCGAAGTATCAGCTCGTGGCGGTCTGCCCGCGCGTCTGGCATCCTCAAGAGGCGAAAGCGGGAACAGTCGTCGCAGCTTTTCTCGGGGCAGGATGGACCTTTCCCCGTTGTCCAAACGGACGCCGCCGCGCCCGGCATCGAGCCCCGAACCGTCCCGGCCGAATACCGTGGACGAGCAGCAAATCGAACCCCGCCTCGCGGGTGTTTCCTGCACCGGGTCGGCCCTCCCGCTTCCGCCATCCAGGAGGGTACCCGATGACAAGCAATGGCGTCGATACCGTGGACACCGAATCGCTGCCCGTCGATGACCTGCACGTGGTCGAGCCGCGGGCGGCGGGCAGATTTTCGGCGATCTCCCTGGATCCCGTGCAGCAACGTGGCCGGAGCGATTCGGTGCGCACCCCGCAGTGTGTCCGGCAGCCTGCCGTTGCCGAGGCCGAGGAGGAAAAGGTTCCGGGTCCTCTGTGGCCCGAGAAGTCTTCCGGTGGCTCCCCGCCGCTCCCATCCGGCGTGTCCGCGTCCCGGCAGTAGCGACGCGGTCGAGCAGAGTACGGGCAACGCGGGAGGGACCCTGCAGCGGAAGAGGAAGCAGGAAGAGCGGGGGCCACGGCGCTTGGCGTCGCCTTCGCCGGCTCCCCGGCATCCCGAGGCGGTGCGGGCCACGGTGCCGCGGGCGGCGGGCATCGACGTGCACAAGAGGAAACGACGACGTGGCGAGCAGATGCGGCGGGCGGACCCGCCGCCGGGAGAACGTCGCGGCGGCGGGTCCCCGGCGTGTGCGCCGCGGGACCCGCCGAACAGAAGGCCGGGTGCTGTGGTCGCGCGGCAGGTCGACGCCCGTTCAACGCCCGGCCCGGCCCCCGTATACCGAGGGCCGCGGCTGCGGATGAACGACCGGAGAAACCCGGAGCACAGGCCGCCGGCGCCGCCGAACCCGTCGCAAGGCTCCGTGTTCGGCCCCGGCCCCCACCGCCCTAGATGTCGAAGTAGAGCGCGAACTCCCACGGGTGCGGCCGCAGGCGGATCGCGTCGAGCTCGTTCTCCCGCTTGTAGGAGAGCCACGTCTCGATGACGTCCTTCGTGAAGACATCGCCCTTGAGCAGGAAGTCGTGGTCCTTCTCCAGGGCGTCGAGCGCCTCGGCCAGATCGGCCGGTGTCTTGTCGATCTGCGACATCTCCTCCGGCGGCAGGTCGTAGAGGTCCTTGTCGAGCGGTCCGGGCGGCGTGATCTTGTTCTGGATGCCGTCGAGACCGGCCATCAGCAGCGCACTGAACGCGACGTAGCCGTTGCAGGTCGGGTCGGGGAAGCGGGTCTCGATGCGCTTCGCCTTCTCGCTGCTGGAGTAGACCGGGATGCGGACCGCGGCGCTGCGGTTGCGCATCGAGTAGATCAGGTTGACCGGCGCCTCGTAGCCCGGCACCAGCCGCCGGTAGGAGTTCGTCGTCGGGTTGGTCAGCGCGAGCAGCGCCGGGGCGTGCTTGAGGATGCCGCCGATATAGTGCAGCGCCGCCTCGCTGAGGTCGCCGTAGGTGCCGGCCTCGAAGAACTGGTTCCGGCCGTCCTTCCAGACGCTCTGGTGGACGTGCATGCCGGATCCGTTGTCCTGGAAGATGGGCTTGGGCATCAGCGTCACCGTCTTGCCGTGGCGCCGGGCCACGTTCTTGACGGCGTACTTGTACTTCAGCAGCTTGTCGCCCATGCTCACGAGCGAGTCGAAACGCATGTCGATCTCGGCCTGGCCCGCCGTGCCGACCTCGTGGTGGTGCACCTCGATCTCGACGCCGATCTGCTCAAGGGTCAGGAGCATCTCGGTGCGCAGGTCCTGGTGGCTGTCCATCGGCGGCACCGGGAAGTAGCCTTCCTTGTACCGCGGCTTGTAGCCGAGGTTGCGCGAGTTGCCGGCGGCGTCCGGGTTCTCCACCCGGCCGGCGTTCCAGAAGCCCTCGCCGGCGTCGATGTGGTAGTAGCCCTCGTTGTACGACTGCCCGAAGCGGATGTCGTCGAAGATGAAGAACTCGGGTTCGGGGCCGAAGTAGGCGGTGTCGCCGATGCCGGTCGACTTCAGGTACGCCTCGGCCTTCTGGGCGATGTTGCGCGGATCCCGCGTGTAGTCCTCGCCGGTGATCGGGTCCTTGATGTTGCAGATGATGCACAGGGTGGGCTCGGCCGCGAACGGATCGAGGAACGCGGTCGACGGATCCGGGAACAGCAGCATGTCGCTCTCCTGGATCTGCTGGAAGCCGCGGATGCTCGAGCCGTCGAATCCGATCCCCTCCTCGAAGACGTCCGCGGAGAACTCCTTTGCCGACACGGTGAAGTGCTGCCACAACCCCGGCAGGTCGACGAAGCGGAGGTCCACCACCCGGATCCCTTCGTCCTTGATCTTTGCGATCACGTCGTTCGCTGTCATTCCTTTACCTCTCGTTCCTCTGGTATGGTGACCACCTGTTGTGAGACGCACGCCGTTCCCGTGCGACCGCCCGGTCACACGACGTCGCGTTCACCCGTTCGAATAATCCGGCTCTGCTCGACCGGCAGCACGAAGACTCGTCCGTCCCCGATTTCTCCCGTCCGCGCCGCCTCCATGATGGCGTCGACCGCCGCATCCACCCGTTCATCGGCGACCACGATCTCGATCTTCGCCTTGGGCAGCAGGCTGATGTCGTACTCGCGGCCGCGGTACACGGTGGCGTGGCCCCGCTGACGGCCGTGGCCGCGCACCTCGCTGACCGTGATGCCCGGAATGTTCTGCTTCGCCAGCGCGTCCTTGACGGCGTCGACCCGGTTGGGGCGAACGATGGCCTCGATCATCTTCATGGCTGTGGACAGGCGGATCACGGAGGTGTGGCGAGGGTCTGCTGCAGCTCTTCCTGCAGCGTCTGCTGGTCTGCGGTCGACAGCTTGGCGCGGCCCTTCGTGATGTGAAAGACGTCGATGGCCAATGCGCCCTCGGTCGAGATCAGCACCAGGTCGATGTCGCAACCGTGGGCCGACAGGACGTGGCTGAGACGATGGAGCAGACCCCACGCGTTCGCGGTCACCACTTCGAGAACCGTGAATCGCCGGGAGTAGTGATTGTCGAAACGCACGGTCGGACGGGTCTGTCGCAGCGGGCGGCTGGTCGACCGCGAGCTCCAGCGTCCACGCAGCTTGTCGGCGATGTCCACGCGCCCGGCGATTACGTCCTCGAGCAGCGCCGTGAGTTCTTCGCGCGCCACCCGGTTCAGGCGCAGGAACTTCTCCTGGTCGGCGAACTGGAAGATGTCGATGACCACGCCGTGCCGGTTGGTCATCGCCTGACCACGCAGGATGTCCATGCCGAAGTACGAGAGGACCCCGCACACGTTCGCGAACAGGCCTTGCTGGTCCATCGCGATCGTGGCGAGCTCCCAGGCGGCGTCCTTCCGTTCGAGAAGCGACCGCACCTCCTGCGGCGCAAGACCGCACGCGAGCCGGACGTGATCGTAGACGCGCGGGCGGTCGACCATGCGCAGGTAGCGCTGCGGAAGCCCCTCGATGAATGCGTCGAGATCCTGCTGGGAGATATCCGCAGGGCGCTGGGCGCTCAGCTCGCTCCTGATGGAGTCCGCATCCTCGATGGCGTCGTCGCTGTACCCGAGCGTCAGCCGGTTGTAGGTGTCGACGTAGAGACGCCACAGCATCTCTTCCTTCCACGGGGTCATGACGCCGGGGCTGACGGCGTCGACGTCCGCTAGGGTCAGCAGGCAGAGCAGCTTGAGCCGTTCCTCGGTACCGACCAGCCGGGCGAACTGCGCGGCGGTCTCCGGATCCTCCACGTCCCGCCGGAACGCCAGCACCGACATCTGCAGGTGGTGCCGGATGAGGAACTCCACCGTGGCGATGGAGGTCTCGGGGAGCCGGATGCGCCTGAGCGCCCCGACCGCCATGCGCACCCCTTCTTCCGAGTGGTTCTTGTTGGTCCACTTGCCCACGTCATGGAACAGCAGGGCCAGCACCAGCAACTCCGGCTGCTCCAGCTCACCGAGCACGCTGGCGAAGCGCTTCCTGCTGTCCGTGCGCGGCGTGCAGAGGTGCTCCACGCTGCGGATGGTGCGCAGCGTGTGTTCATCGACCGTGTACTTGTGATAGTGGTCCCCCACGACCAGGCAGTAGACCTTCTGGAACTCGGGGAACATCCGGCCGAGCAGGCCGCGCTCGTGCATGTCGGAGAGCCGGTCGTAGAGACCCGGCTGCGGGCGCAGCACCCGGAGCAGCCGGTCGCGTTCTTCCGCGGCAGGGAAGAAGCTCTCCGCCGTGTAGCGCTCGCCGTGACGCTCGATGCACGTGAGCACCTGTTCGGAGACGTCGACGTTCTCTTCGAGCGCGGCCTCGAACGGCCGCAGCCAGCTCTGCGGCTGGAGCGAGGCCAGGGTGCCGTCGACGAACCGGACGCCGTCCCAGGTGCGCTCGAGGTCGTCGTCGATACGGGTGACGGTCCGGTTCCGGTCCGGCGGCGCCAGCGACGACTTGAGCACCGTTGTCATGGAGCGGTCGATACGCCGCGCATGGTGGTAGTAGGTGCTCATCAGCAGTTCGACCTGCCGGCGCTTCCCCCCGCCGGGCGACCCGAAGCGTTGCGCGACGGTTTCCTGCAGGCCGTGGGACAGGACGTTGACGTTGTGCCGGCGTTCCATGTGCAGAATGGAGCGGACCCGCAGCATGAAGTCCTCGGCCTCGTCCAGCCGTCCGACGTCCATGTATGGTTCGCCCGACGCGCCGCGCGCCATGCGGGCCAGCAGCCGGATGGCGGTCACGTCGCGAAGCCCGCCGGGCGCTTCCTTGATGTCCGGTTCGAGCTGGAACACCGTGTGGTTGAACTGCCCGTGGCGCTGGCGCGCCAGCTCGATGAGCGCTTTCCGCATCGGCGCGCGCCAGGGCGACTCCGCGGCCAGGCAGGCCTTGACGGAACGGTCGAACACGCTCCGTTCCCCGCAGAGGAAACGTGCGTCCAGCAGCGCCGCGAGGTATTCCGGGTTGTCGGGCTCGGGCTCGGCGAACTCGGAGATCTGCCGCACCTGGTGACCGACCTCCAGGCCGAGATCCCAGAGCGGATGCAGGATCGCCCGCAGGAACCGTTCTTCCGGCGCGCCGATCGTGCCGTCGACGACGATCAACAGGTCGATATCGGAGTAATGGCAGAGGTGGCGGCGTCCATAACCGCCCAGCGGGATCAATGCGGTCGGCTTTGCCGTGAGCTTGCAGGTAGCGCCATGGATGTCCGTCAGGATGCCGTCGATGCGCGAGGAGTAGCGGCGCAGGGCGCGGACCCCGGCGCAGGCCCGCAGCGCATCGGCGCACAATTCCTCCCGGGCTTCAGCCAGGCGCCCGGAGAGACCGGACAGAGCGTCGCGAGGCGCGGAAGCGACGGTCGACGGCGCGTGGTCGGTAGGAAGCATCGCGATTCTGGCGAGTTGACAGCCGATCTTCGACACGAAACGAACCGACCGCTTCGTTCAGCTCGCTTGTCCTCGTTGGCGGCTTGCTGAGGCTGCGTCCCAACCGGCTTATCTTATCAGGCGAACGGCGGAAGAAGTAGGAGCCGGAGGCTGGCGGTGCCTCCGACTCCTGCCTTTGTGACCCCGCCGAGGAAGAAGCGGAGTCCCGACTCACGAGCCGCCGTACCCCGGCTGGCCGGCGTCGTCCGCGCCGTAGCCGTTTCTGCCGCGCAGGCGCCTACAGGCGCCTAGTAGCCGAGTCCGAGACCGAACAGCGCGATGATCTTCGCGCCGCTGTCGTCGCCGTTGATTTCCTTGAGACCGTCGCCGAACACCAGGGCGCTGACGCCGAGGCCCAGCTCCCACGAGCCGTACTGCTCGGGCACGTTCAACGGAATGCCGATCGACGCCCCGGCGCTGAAGAAGCCGAAGGCATGGTTGACACCACCGGGGTTGTAGTAGTTGCTCGGGCTCAGGCCGATGGCGACCGGGAACGACAGGCTGACCGGCGCGTCATCCAGCGGAGCGGACGGCTCGATTCCCAGCTCGAAATAGGTGCCGCCGCTGTCTCCCGCCGCATTGCCGTCGAGCTCGAACGCGACCGTCGCGTACGGGGCGGCCACATTGTCCAGGCTCAGGCCGAGCGCGATCTCCTTGACGGTGCCCCAGCTTCCGCGCGGGCTCATGTAGGCGGTGTAGGTGATGTCGAGGCCCACCGGGCCGGCCGCGCCGCCGATGCCGGCGTAGAAGTCGGTCTCGTAGAAGCTCGTCGGGGCCCCGTCGAATCCCTCGTCGCTCCTCGAGTGCAGGCTGCTCCACGTGCCGGCGGTGATCGATGCTGCGCCGAAGCTGATGCTGCCGTCGAGGAACGGTTGGGCGATGAGGCCGCCGGTCTCCTGGACGATGCCGCGGAAGTAGTACTGGTTGGCGATGTCCAGTCCGCTGGAGAGACTCACGTTGCCGTTGTTGCTCATGTCCTGCGCCGTCGCGGGAGTGACCGCGAGGCCGACCGTCGCCGCGGCGCAGGTGAGGGCGAGACCGATGAAGTGGTTGGCTGATCTGTGCATGGCGTTGATGTTCTCCTCCATATTGGGAGCCGCCATCAGGGCGGCCCGGTTTCGTTGCGAACGATGAGCGGGCGCAACTTCCGTCGCTGGCGTTCGCGCCCCGCGGCCCGGTGCCGGGAGTCTGCGCCGCAGGAACAGTGCAGGCTCCCGGTCAGGCCCGGTTGGGCGACAATCGTCGCCGCGGCGACGATTGTCGCTAGTGCGAAATCTGGAAACCGCCGTAGGCTTCCATGCCGTGCTCGCCGACGTCGAGGCCCATCCGTTCCTCTTCCTCGCTGACGCGCAGACCCATGCTCTTGTGGATCGCGAAGAAGATGAGCAGGGCGGCCAGGAACGAGAAGGCGCCATACGCGAGGACGCCGATCAACTGCGTCACGAACGAGTGGTCGGCGCTGAAGATCCCGACGGCCAGCGTGCCCCAGATGCCGCAGACGAGGTGCACCGAGATCGCGCCGACCGGGTCGTCGAGCTTCGCGCGGTCGATGTAGAGCACCGAGCCGACGACGATCGCGCCCGCGATCAGGCCGATCAGGATGGAGGCGTTGACGCTGACGACATCGGCGCCGGCGGTGATGCCGACGAGGCCCGCGAGCGCTCCGTTGAGGACCATCGACAGGTCCGGTTTGTGCTGGACCGACCAGGACGTGATCATCGCGCCGATGACGCCCGCCGCCGCCGCCAGCGACGTGGTGACGAAGACCAGCGAGACCAGGCCCGGGTCGGCGCTGAGCACCGAGCCGCCGTTGAACCCGAACCAGCCGAGCCAGAGCAGGAAGACGCCGATGGTGGCCAGCGGCATGCTGTGGCCGGCGATCGGCTTCGCGTGCGCGCCGTACTTGCCGAGCCGCGGCCCGAGGATGAGGACGCCGGCCAGCGCGCCCCAGCCGCCGACCGAGTGCACCAGCGTGGAGCCGGCGAAGTCGTAGAAGCCCATCTGGTCCAGCCATCCCGCGCCCCACTTCCAAGACCCGGCGATCGGGTAGATGAGCGCGACGTAGACGGTCGTGAACAGCAGGAACGAATTCAGCTTGATCCGTTCGGCCACCGCGCCGGAGACGATCGTGGCCGCCGTGGCGGCGAACATCGCCTGGAAGATGAAGTCGGTCCAGTAGGTGTAGCCGGGGTTGTAGGCGCTGGTGACGCCCTCGGCGCCCGCGTCGATGCCGAAGCCGGCGAACCCGAAGAACTGGCCGAGCGAGAAGTCCCCCGGATACATCAGGTTGAAGCCGACGAAGGCGTACGTGACGAGGCCGATGGAGACGACGCCGGTGTTCTTGAACAGGATGTTCACGGCGTTTTTCGCCTGCGTCAGCCCCGACTCCAGGCAGGCGAAGCCCAGGTGCATGATGAAGACGAGGAACGTCGCCACCAGCATCCAGGTGTTGTTGACGGCGAACATCTCGTCCGACACGTCCTGGGCCGCCGCGGCGTGCGGCAGCAGCACGACGCCGGCCAGCGCGAGCAGGAACAGGCGGCCGAATGAGCGACGAAGTGTATGTTTCATGGCGTTTGTCCTTGCTGGTCGTTCGTGGGTTTGTCTAGAGCGCCGCCGAGTCCGACTCGCCCGTGCGGATGCGGATCGCGTGTCCGATGTCGCTGACGAAGATCTTCCCGTCGCCGATCTCGCCGGTGCGGGCGGACTCGGTGATCGACTCGATGGCCGAGGCGACATGCTCGTCGTCGGTGACGATCTCGATCTTCACCTTGGGCACGAAATCGACGGAGTACTCGACGCCCCGGTAGACCTCGGTGTGACCCTTCTGCCGTCCGAAGCCCTTGACTTCGGTGACGGTCAGTCCCTTGATGCCCGAGTTCGAGAGCGCATCGCGCACCCCGTCGAGCATGTGTGGCTTGATGATTGCCGTGATGAGTTTCATGAGCTGTCTCCAGAACGGGTTTCGGGCACGTAAAACCAAGTGTTGCGTCCCGAATAAGCAAGATGCACGCCAGATCACGGGGAGGCGTCGCATTTCTTCGGAGAACCCGAAGAATCGTGGCCGCACCGACCGCGCGGTGCGGGCGCGGTCGGGTGCATGTCTCTACAGAAACGATGTTTTTTGGCGAGAAAAATACATTTTCGTTGGTTCAAGGAACGTACGGTTTCGTAGATCCGAAAACGAACCGGGCCGCTGGCGGTCGGGTATCAGATTCACCCGCCTTTTTGGGGGGATCTGTCACACGTCGAGGCGGAGTTCGATGCAGTCGCCGTGCCTGTCTGTATCTACAATAATGTTTGATTCAGAAACGAAACTACATTATTGCAGGCCGTCGTCTGCTACCGAAATCGTCGGCAATCGATGCCGTACTTCTTGACCTTGTAGCTGATGATGCGCTCAGTCGAATCGAGCAGCCGTGCTGCCCTGACCCGGTTCCCGCGCGTGGTCTTCAGCGCGTCCTGGAGCAGGTCCTTCTCGTAGGCGCCGACCGCATCGGAGAGAGAGACGCGGGTGACGGTGCCGGACGCCTCGCTGGTCTGCAGGCTGGGCGGCAGGTGGTGGGCGTGGATGACGCTGCCGTCGCAGACGAGCAGGGCGCGCTCGATGCTGTTCTCGAGCTCGCGTACGTTGCCCGGCCAGTGGTAGGCCATCAGCATGTCGATGGCCGGCGTGGAGATGCGCTTGACGCTCCTGCCGTGCTCGACGGAGTACTTCTCGAGGAAACTGTCCGCGAGCAGCAGGATGTCGGTCTTCCGTTCGCGCAGCGGCGGCACGAATATGGTGAAGACGTTGAGCCGGTAGTGCAGGTCCTCCCGGAAGGTCCCGGCCGCGATGGCCTTCTCGATGTCGGCGTTGGTGGCGGCGATCAGGCGCACGTTGGCCTTGACGGGCGTCACGCCCCCGAGCCGCTCGAACTCCTTCTCCTGGAGCACGCGGAGCAGCTTGACCTGTGTGGACAGGTTGATGTCGCCGATTTCGTCGAGGAACAGCGTGCCGCCGTCGGCCAGCTCGAAGCGGCCCTTCTTGCGGGCCGCGGCCCCGGTGAAGGCGCCCTTCTCGTGGCCGAACAGCTCCGCCTCGATGAGCGAATCGGGCAGCGCGGCGCAGCTCACCTTGACGAACGGTTTCCTGGCGCGCGGCGAATTGTAGTGGATGGCGTGCGCGATGAGCTCCTTGCCGGTGCCCGACTCTCCACGGACCAGCACGGTGGTGTTCGCGCCGGCGACCTGCGCGATCTGCTCGTACACCTGCCGCATCGGTCCGCTGGTCCCGATGATGTGCGAGAAGTCGTAGCGCTCCTTCAACTCGGCCTTCAGGTGGGTGTTCTCGGTGAGCAGACGCTGACGCTCGATCTCGGCCGCCTCCTTCAGGCGGATCGCCTGACCGAACATGCTGGCCACGACACGGCAGACGTGCAGGTCGCGGTCGTAGTGGCGTGCGCGCTCGAACGGAAAATCGATGTTGAGCGACCCCAGAGGCTTGCGCGCGCCGGGAATCGGCACGCACATGAACGTGATCTCGGAGCGCACGCCCCGGGGACGGCGCCCGGTGCGATGCAGGAACATCGGTTCCTGACTGATCTGCGGGATCACGACCGGCTTGCCGGTGGCGACGACGCGGCCCGTGATACCTTCGCCCATCTCCCACTCGGCGTGCCGGCCTTCGTCGGGCACCCCGGCGGAGTTCTCGACCCGCAGGCGTCCGGTGTTCGCGTCGGCCAGGACGACCGCACTGCGAATCACACCGTAGTCGTGATCGAGAATCTCGAGCGCGCGCTGCAGGCCAGCCCGCGGCGTGCGCCCGACACTGAGTGCCTGGTTGATCTCGGCGAGCATCGCGAGCGGCTTCACGTCGTTCGACAGCTCATCCAGCTTCGCCTTCGACATCGTCTTGCCGGTGGCCGGCGGCGTCGGCCGTTCACGGGACGTTGAAGCACGCGCCGAGCGCGTTCTGGCAGCCATCCCATAGTGACCCTTCAAGGAACGTGCCAAGAGAAGAGTGACCGAGCCGCATCGGGAATCTGCACCGTTCCTGCGGCGCAGACTCCTACACAAGTGCGGGCAGGTCGGAGCTACCCATCAACCAGGCGTCGATGCCGCGTGCGGCGCTGCGTCCCTCGGCGATGGCCCAGACGATGAGCGATTGTCCGCGCTGCATGTCGCCGGCGGTGAACACGGCCGGCACGCTGGTCATCCAGTTGTCGTCGCGCCAGACGTTGCCGCGCTCGGTCAGGCGCACGCCGAGCTCGGTGAGCAGGCCGTCGCGCTCGGGCCCGAGGAAGCCCATCGCCAGCAGGACGAGGTCGACATCCATCTCGAAGGCGCTGGCTGGCAGGGGCTCGAACGTCACCCGTCCGTCGCGGCGCTGCATCTCGACCTTCGCGCCGTGCAGCCGGGCGACGCGGCCGTCGTCGGTCCCCGAGAAGCGCTCGGTGGAAACCGAGTAGACGCGCTCGCCGCCCTCCTCGTGGGCGGCCGAGACGCGGAAGATGTGGGGCCAGGTCGGCCAAGGGTTGTCGGGGCCGCGCTGGTCCGGCGGTCGCGGCAGCAGCTCGAACTGGGCCACCGACGCCGCACCCTGCCGGTGCACGGTGCCGAGGCAGTCGGCGCCGGTGTCGCCGCCCCCGATGATGACGACCCGCTTGTCCTTCGCGGTGATGGCCTCCGCGGCGGGCACCTCGTCGCCTTCGTTGCGGCGGTTCTGCTGGGTCAGGTACTCCATGGCGAAATGGATGCCGCCGAGCTCGCGCCCGGGGACCTGCAGGTCGCGGGGCCAGCCGGCGCCGCCGGCCAGCAGCAGTGCGTCGTGCTCGATGCGGAGCTTTTCGGCGGAGACGTCCACCCCGACGTTGACCCCCGTCCGGAACCGCACCCCCTCGTCCTCCATGACGGTGAGGCGGCGGTTCAGGAAGCGCTTCTCCATCTTGAACTCGGGGATGCCGTAGCGCAGCAGGCCACCGATGCGGTCCGACTTCTCGTAGACGGTCACGGTATGCCCGGCCCGGTTGAGCTGGTCGGCCGCGGCGAGCCCGGCCGGTCCCGATCCGACGACGGCCACCGAGCGACCGGTGCGCACCGCGGGCGGCGCCGGCGCGATCCAGCCCTCGTCGAAGGCGTGCTCGACGATGGCGAGCTCGACCGACTTGATGGTCACGGCATCGCTGTCGATCGCCAGGACGCACGAACCCTCGCACGGCGCCGGGCACAACCGGCCGGTCCACTCCGGGAAGTTGTTCGTCTTGTGCAGCCGGTCGATGGCGCTGCGCCACTTGCCGCGGTAGACGAGGTCGTTCCAGTCCGGGATCAGGTTGCCCAGCGGGCATCCCTGGTGGCAGAACGGAATGCCGCAGTCCATGCAGCGGGCGCCCTGCGCCTGCAGGTCCGGGGTGGCATACGGCAGGTAGACTTCGTTCCAGTCGGCGAGCCGCTCTTCGGTCGGCCGTCTCGGCGCCCCCTGCCGTTCGATTTCGAGAAAACCCTTCAGCTTGCCCATCGTCTGTGGTGTGTCACTGCGCGCCGATCAACTCGGCGAACTGCGGCTGCCGCGCCTCGGCCCGCGCCCGCGCCTCGGCCAGCAGCACGCGCTTGTAGTCTCTCGGCATCACCTTCACGAACCGCCGGCGGGCCGAATCCCAGTGCGCCAGGAGCCCGGCCGCCACCGTGCTGCCGGTCAGTTCGACGTGGCGCGCCAACAGGCTCTCGACGAGCGCCGCATCGTCGTCCTCCAGCGTCTCCAGGTCCACCATTCCCGGATTGCAGCGGCGTTCGAAGCCGCCGTCGACATCGAGCACGCAGGCGATGCCGCCGCTCATTCCGGCGGCGAAGTTGCGTCCCGTCGAGCCGATGACGACCACGCGGCCACCGGTCATGTACTCGCATCCATGGTCGCCGACCGCTTCGACGACGGCATGCGCGCCGCTGTTGCGGACCGCGAACCGTTCGCCCGCGACGCCGCGCACGAAGGCTTCCCCGCCGGTCGCGCCGTACAGCGCCACGTTGCCGATGACGATGTTCCGCTCCGGCGCGAAGGTGGACCCGGCCGGCGGATGGATCACCAGGCGTCCGCCCGACAGCCCCTTGCCGAAGTAGTCGTTCGCGTCCCCTTCCACCGTCATCGAGACGCCGCGGGGCACGAAGGCCCCGAAGCTCTGTCCGGCCGAGCCGGTGAACCGGATCCGGATGGTGTCGTCGGGCAGCCCCGCCGCGCCCCACCGGCGGCTGATCCGGGAGCCGAGCATGGTTCCCACCGTCCGGTTGACGTTGCGTATCGGCAGCGCGATCTCCACCGGCCGCCGGTGCGCGATGGCCTCGGCCGCACGTTCGATGAGGGTGTTGTCGAGCGCGCGATCGAGGCCGTGGTCCTGCGGCTGCATGCACCGCCGCCCGACGGTCGGGGCCACGTCCGGCCGGTGCAGGATGGCCCCGAGATCGACGCCCCGTGCCTTCCAGTGGTCCACGGCCTCGCGGAAGTCCAGCCGGTCCGACCGGCCGATCATCTCGTCCATGGTGCGGAAGCCGAGCTCGGCCATCAGCTCGCGGACCTCCCCGGCCACGAACCGGAAGTAGTTTTCCACGAACTCGGCCCGGCCGGAGTAGCGCTCGCGCAGCTTCGGATTCTGCGTCGCGATGCCCACCGGGCAGGTGTCGAGATGGCACACGCGCATCATGATGCAGCCGGAGACCACCAGCGGCGCGGTCGAGAAGCCGTACTCCTCGGCGCCGAGCAGGGCGGCGATGACCACGTCGCGGCCGGTCTTCATCTGGCCGTCGACCTGGACGACGATCCGGTCGCGCAGGTCGTTGAGCACCAGCACCTGCTGTGTCTCGGCGAGGCCGAGCTCCCACGGCACCCCGGCGTGCTTGATGCTGGTCAGCGGCGACGCGCCGGTGCCGCCGTCGTGCCCGGAGATGAGCACCACGTCGGAGTGCGCCTTCGAGACGCCGGCCGCCACGGTGCCCACGCCCACTTCGGCCACCAGCTTCACGTGCACCCGCGCGTCCGGGTTCGAGTTCTTCAGATCGTGGATGAGCTGCGCCAGATCCTCGATGGAATAGATGTCGTGGTGCGGCGGCGGCGAGATCAGCCCCACGCCGGGGGTCGAGTAGCGCACCTTCGCGATCCACGGATAGACCTTGAAGCCGGGGAGCTGTCCGCCCTCGCCGGGCTTGGCGCCCTGCGCCATCTTGATCTGCAGGTCGTCTGCGTTGACGAGGTACTCGCTGGTGACGCCGAAGCGGCCCGAGGCGACCTGCTTGACGGCGCTGCGCCGCAGATCGCCGTTCTCGTCGGGCGTGAACCGGGCCGGATCCTCGCCTCCTTCGCCGGTGTTCGACTTGCCGCCGAGCCGGTTCATCGCGATCGCCAGCGTCTCGTGCGCCTCGGCGCTTATCGAGCCGTACGACATGGCGCCGGTGGAGAAGCGCCGGAAGACCGCTTCGGCCGGCTCGATCTCGTCGATGGGGATCGGCTCGGCCGCCGGCTTCAGCTCGAGCAGGCCGCGCAGGGTCGCGTGCTGCCGGCTCTGGTCGTTGACCAGATCGGCGTACTCCCGATAGACGGCCGACTGGTTGCTGCGGCTGGCGTGCTGCAGCTTGAACACCGTCTCGGGGTTGAACAGGTGGTACTCGCCGTCGCGGCGCCACTGGTACTCGCCGCCCGAGTCGAGCTCGCCGTCCTCGCGGCCGCGGTCGACGAACGCGCGCGCGTGGCGGCGGACCACCTCCTCGGCCACCGTGTCGATGCCGATCCCGCCGATGCGCGACGCGGTCCAGGTGAAGCAGCGGTCGACGAATGACTTGTCGAGGCCGACCGCCTCGAAGATCTGCGCGCCCCGGTAGCTCTGCAGCGTCGAGATGCCCATCTTGGACATCACCTTCAGCACGCCCTTCGTGCAGGCCCGGATGTAGTTCCGGACGGCGTGCTCGAGGTCGACCCCCTGCACCTCGCCGTCGGCCAGCAGTTCCTCGATGGTCTCGAACGCCAGATACGGATTGACGACCGCCGCGCCGTACCCGACCAGCAGCGCCATGTGGTGGCACTCGCGGGCCTCGCCGGTCTCGACGATGAGCGAGCAGCGCGTCCGCGAGCCCTCGCGCACGAGGTGGTGGTGCACGCCGGCGGTGGCGAGCAGGGCCGGCACGGGCGCGTGCTCGCGATCGACGCCGCGGTCCGACAGCACGAGCAGCGTCACCCCGTCGGCCACGGCCCGGCTGGCCGCCCGGCACAGTTCGTCCATGGCCTCCTGGAGGCCCGCCCTGCCGGCGCGCGGGTCGAACCGCATCGGCAAGGTCGCCGAGCGGAACGCGGGGTCGTCGATGCGCCGCAGCCTGGTCAGTTCGTCGTTCGTGATCACCGGGGCGTCCACCTTGACGTGGTGGCACGAGCGCGCGTCCGGCGCCAGCAGATTGGCCTCGGCGCCGAGCGTCGAGCCCATGTCCGTCACCAGCTCCTCGCGGATCGCGTCGAGCGGCGGGTTGGTCACCTGCGCGAAGAGCTGCTTGAAGTAGTCGTAGAGCAGCCGCGAGCGATCCGAGAGCACGGCCAGCGCCGTATCGGTGCCCATCGAGCCGATCGGCTCGGCCCCGTTCTGCGCCATCGGCGCAATCAGTATCCGCAGGTCCTCCTCGGTATAGCCGAAGGCGCGCTGCCGGGTGCGCACGGTCTCCTGCGGCGCGGCCGGGGCGTCGGGTGCGGGCGGCAGATCGTCGATGTGAATCAGCTCGCGCTCCAGCCAGGCCGCATAGGGCTGTTCGCGGGCGAGGTCGCGCTTGATCTCCTCGTCGTCGACGATGCGGCCCTGCGCCGTGTCCACCAGGAAGATGCGTCCCGGATGCAGCCGTTCCTTGACCAGCACGTTCTCCGGCGGGATGTCGAGGACCCCCACCTCGGACGCCATGATCACCATGTCGTCCTTCGTCACGTAGTAGCGCGAGGGCCGCAGCCCGTTGCGGTCGAGCACCGCCCCGATGACCGTGCCGTCGGTGAACGCGATCGAGGCCGGGCCGTCCCACGGCTCCATGAGCGACGCGTGGTACTCGTAGAACGCCCGCCGCTCCGGGCGCATCGACTCGTGGTTGCTCCACGGCTCCGGGATCATCATCAGCACCGCGTGCGCCAGCGGGCGGCCGGTGAGCGCCAGAAACTCCAGCACGTTGTCGAACGTCGCGGTGTCGCTCTGACCCTCGCGCACGAGCGGGAACAGCTTCTGCAGGTCGTCGCCGAACAGGTCCGACCGGCACAGCGCCTCGCGCGCCCGCATCCAGTTGATGTTGCCGCGCAGCGTGTTGATCTCGCCGTTGTGGGCGCAATAGCGGTACGGGTGGGCCAGCGGCCACGACGGGAACGTGTTCGTGCTGAACCGGGAATGGACCAGCGCCAGCGCCGATTCGACGTCCGGATCCGCCAGGTCGGGGAACATCCGCTCGACCTGGTCGGCGATCAGCATCCCCTTGTAGACGATGGTGTTCGACGAGAGGCTGGCGATGTAGAAGAGGTCGCGCTCGCGCAGCCCGAGCCGGTCCGCCTCGTGCGCCGCCCGGTTGCGGATGACGTACAACTTGCGCTCGAAGCGCGCCGCCGCGTCGGGGGCGCCGTCGAGGGCCGGGCCGCGGCCGATGAAGATCTGGCGGATCACCGGCTCCCCGCTCCTGGCGGTGGCGCCCAGGTGTCCGCTGTCGGTCGGCACGTCGCGCCAGCCGAGCAGGCGCTGACCCTCCTCTGTGACGATGCGGGCGAACGTCTCCTCCACCCGCCGCCTCTCGGCGGCGTCGCGGGGCAGGAAGACCATGCCGACGCCGTAGGATCCCGGCGCGGGCAGCTCGAAGCCCGCGGCAGGGGCCACCTTGCGGAAGAACCGGTGCGGAAGCTGCAGCAGCATGCCCGCGCCGTCGCCCGTGTTCACCTCGCAGCCGCACGCGCCGCGGTGCAGGAGGTTCACGGAGATCTCGAACGCCTGCCGCACCAGCTTGTGCGATCGCTCGCCCTTGATGTTCACCACGAACCCGACGCCGCACGAGTCGTGCTCGAAGCGCGGGTCGTACAGTCCCTCGGCGCGCGGCGGCGCGCCGGCGGGGCGGGTGTCGGAGCGCCCTTGCGCGTTTCCGCGGTGGCCGTGATCGCCTCCGCGCGGAAACTCCCCGGCGGGGCCGACATTGGGTCGGGCGTCGTGTTCCTTCATCGTTCGGGATCCCGGGGATGGCCGCCGCGCTACGGCGTGGCCGTGGCGGTCGCGGTCTCCGCGCCGACGGCCGCAGTGCGCGCCGGTCGCGGCGCGGGCGCAGCAGTCTCCGCGCGTACATCGTCCCGCCGATCGGGTCCGCCGCCCGTCGGCATGCGCGATCCGACGGGTGAAGCCGTCCTCGGCGGCGCCTCGCCGCCGGTGTGTTCGGCGTCGTCGAGCCGCAGCAGCCGGATGAACTCGGTCACCGCCGGATTCAGCCGCCGCCGCCGCCGGTGGACGATGCTCAGGGGACGCACGAAGGGCGCTTCACCGTCGAGCCGGTCCAGCGGAACGGCCACCAGCGTCTGGCGATCGACCTCGCGGCGCAGGGTCGATTCGGGGAGGATGGCGACCCCGGCGCCGTCCTCCACCGCCTGCTTGATGTTCTCGATGGTGTCGAACTCGGCGACGACCTCGACCTCCGCGCCGTGCCGCCGCAGGTAGCGGTCGAGCTCGCGCCGGACCGGGAGGCCGCGGTCGAACGTCACGAACGCGGACCCGCCCAGCTCCCGCGGCCCGATCGCGGTCGTCCGCCGCGCGAAGCGGTGCGTGGGCGGACAGGCGACGACCATCGCCTGCCGCCGCCAGGGGACCACCGTCAGGTCGCGGCCCGGCGCGGCGAAGGCCAGCAGCCCGACGTCCGACTGGTCGTTCTGGATGCGCGTCGGGATCTCGTCCGGGTGCATGTAGTCGATGTCGACGTGGGCGCCCGGCACCGCGGCGCGGAACCGGTCGACGTACTGGCTCAGGTCGTGCAGCCCGACCGAGTAGATGGACGCCAGCCGCACCGTGTAGCCCGACGGGTCCTGGCGCCGCTGCACGGCCTCCTCCAGCTCGTGGTAACGATCGACGATCTCCTGACAGCCCTGGAAGAACAGCTTTCCTTCCGGCGTCAGTCGCCACGGCCGCCGCGAGCGGTCAATCAACTGCGCGCCGAGCCGCCGCTCGATCTGCCGCACCGCCTGACTCGCCGCGGACTGGCTGACCGAGTTGGCCAGCGCGCCCCGCGAGAAGCTCTGGTGCCGGACCACGTCGCAGAAGATGCTCAGCGCCTCCAGATGCATGAACCCGCCACTGTACATACGCCAGCCGCTAATGGCAAGCGGTCACTGTATCAGTGATACTCATACAAGCCCGGCGCCGTCACCCATGCTCGTGCGTCGCGCCGGCCGATCACGGAGAAGGTCGACCGCGCTCGTCCCCGCGGCGCGGGGGGAGGTGGAGGACGCGGGTCACTGGCGCGAGCGCCGCAGCAGCGCCTCGAGTTCCGCGATCCGCGCGTCCGCGCTCTGTCGCGCCCTGGACTCCTCGGCGGCGCGTCTCGGCGCTCGCAGGTAACGCTGGAGGGCATACCGACGCCACGGGCGACGAAGACTACAACCTGCGGCTGTCGCAAGCGGCGCGCCGAGCTGCGGGGCGCTGATCATCGACGTCATCAAGGGCGCCGACCCGCCGACTGAATTGCCGACCCGCTCCTCTGCCGCCGCGCTCCCGGGTGTCTCGCGGGTCGGCGTGACGCCGGGCGGCGGCGCGCTCGGCCGTGTGGCCGGTCCGGCGAACCGGCGCAGCGCGCCTGCCCTTCACGCCAACCTGGTCAGCAGCGTATCGAGCGTGACGGGATCGGCCGACCTGAGGTTGAAGCCGAGGCGCGCCGCGTCCGGCAGCGGCCGGATCTCGACATCCGCTCCGGCGAAGATCCGGCCGCCGAACGCGGTCAGCTCCTGCTGCAGCGCGGTCTCGGTGTCGGCGTTCCGCGGGGCGGCCAGACGGTCGTTGGCCGCGAACTCGATCTCGTTGCCGGGGAACATGACGCCCCCGCCGGTCATGCGGGAGGTGTCCTCGGCCAGGCGCAGGGCCGCGGTGACGAGGGCGCGGCCGGCATCCGCCAGCCGTTCGGCGAACGTTCCGTCGGACGGCCGCTTGCGGGTGTAGGACAACCCCGGCCGCCCCCCGATCTCGTCGAGCGCGTAGTTCGCCTCGTGCGCCACGAGGAGCACGCTCGGGCCGGCGACGAGATGCGTGTAGTCGGCCACGTCGATCAGAAGTCCGGGCACGGCGTGCTTCTGGATCCACTGGTGGAAGACGGGGACGATCGTGTGAGGAGCGCCCGCCGACGCGGGGTCCGCGAAGATCTTCAGGCTGAAGCGCTGCAGCGCCGCGGCGTCGTGTCCCATGCTATTGCGCCTGCGCCCCGGCGGACGGCGGAAGACCGGTGGACGGCGGCATGCCGGCGGCCGGCCGCGCGGCGAGGCGGGCCTGGCACGCGTGGCAGGCTTCGAGGAACAGTTGCGCCTCCTCGATCAGGTGGTGCACGGCGTCGGGGGCCAGCTTCGGACCCGACTCGTGCCGCCGGAAGAGGTACATGGCGAACTTGCCGCCGGCGTACTTGTCGAAGAAGACCTGCGTGTCGAAGAACCGCGTCCGGAACTGCCGCACGATGGCGTCCGGGTCATCGCCGATGTCGACGAACTCGGTCTTGACGAGCCCCCGCGCGCCGAGGAGCATGGCGCCGTAGGCCAGCGCGTCGGCCTGGTCGAAGGCGCGCTCCTCGAGCTGCGACTGCGCCTCGAAGATCCGCGCCTCGGCCGCCGCGAGATCGAACTCGGTCAGTGAGACGACCTCCCCGGCGCACTCGCCGACGCCCATGTCGCCGAGGGTGAACTCGCGGGGATCGCCCCAGTCGGAGTAGAACGACGGATCGTCGTCGTGGGCAGGGACCGTCGCCAGGTCGGCGAACATCTCGCGCAGGGCGCGCTTGCCGATCCGGCGGGTGTAGTCCTGGAACGACTCGTCCTCGCGCCGTTCGGCGACGAAACGTCCGGTGATCCGGTCGATGACCTCCGGTATGCGCCTCGAGGGCACGGCCCCCGAGGCCAGACCGTATGCGCCGGCGTTGTCGAGCCACTTGCCGCCCAGCACCACCTGGAAGTGGGGCACCGCGTAGCCGCCGATGTTGCGGCTCACCCCGTAGAAGCCGAGATCCGCGATATGGTGCTGGCCGCACGAGTTGAAGCAGCCGCTCGTCTTGATGCGCAGCCGCTCGACGGCCGGATCGAAACCTCCTGCGGCGGCGCGCTCGGAAAGCCGTGACGTGAGCTCGCCGGCAAGTCCTCGTGACGAGGCGATACCGAGCTTGCACGTGTCGGTGCCGGGGCAGGCGGTGATGTCGGCGAGGGTGCCGGCTCCACCCCGCGCGAGACCGACGGCCGACAGCTCGCGGTACAGGACGGGCAGGTCTCCTTCGCTCACCCAGCGCAGAACGATGTTCTGTTCGACCGTCGCCCGCACCGCGCCGCCGACGTACTGCCGCGCGAGTGCAGCGAGGCGGCGCATCTGGTGGGCGGTCAGGTCGCCGAGTGGCAGTGCGACGGTGACGGCGGCGTAGCCGCTCTGACGCTGCCGGTAGATGTTGGTGCGCGCCCAGGCCGCGAAGCCGTTCGATCCGCCGCCATTCGTGGGGGAGGCCGGCTTGCGCGGTTGCTCTGCGGCTGACGGCGCGCCCGCCAGATGCGCGGTCCAGCGCGGGTCGTCCGGCAGTGCGGCGCGCTCTTCGAGGACGAGCCGCTGGAACTCTTCGAGGCCCAGGTGGGCCACGAGGAACTTGATGCGCGCCCGCGCGCGGTTGCGTTTCTCGCCGAGCCGGGCGAAGACGCGCGAGATGGCCTGCGCGATCGGCAGCAGTTCCTCGACCGGCAGGAACTCGGCGAACAGCTTCGCCTGGTGCGGCACCGCGCCGAGGCCGCCGCCGACCCAGGTCTCGAAGCCGTGCCGCACGGCGCCGTTCTCGGTCCGGGTGACCGCGATCAGGCCCAGGTCGTGCATCGAGACCAGGCCGCAGGCATGCTCGCGACAGCCGGAGAACGCCACCTTGAACTTGCGACCGAAGTCCTGCGCGTCCGGGTGGCCGAGGAGGAACCGCATGCACGCCTCCGCATGCGGCGTCACGTCGAAGGTCTCGTCGCGGCAGACCCCGGCCAGCGGGCAGGCGGTCACGTTGCGGACAGTGTTGCCGCACGCCTCGCGCGTGGTGATGCCGACCGCGGCGAGCCGGCGCATCAGGTCGGGCGTGTCGTCGAGGTGGACGAAGTGGAGTTGGATGTCCTGGCGGGTCGTCACGTGGCAGACGCCGTCGCTGTACTCCTCGGCGAGGTCCGCCAGGGTGTCCATCTGGTTCGGTGCGAGTCGGCCCATCGGAATCTTGATCCGCTGCATCCCCGGTGCGTCCCAAACCGTTTCGGGGCCCTTGGTGAGCCCATTCGAGGGGTACGGCAACGTCTTGGGTCCGGTACCGTCGTTGCGCTGGCCGTTGTCGTAGCGCTGTCCGTAGACGCCGCGCCGGAGGCGCGTCTCGGCGAACACCTTTTCGTCGATCTTCCCCTGACGCCGAAGGGTGATCTGATGCTCGAAGGTGTCGATCTCGGCGTCGAGATCGGCCGGGATGCGGTCGGCGAGTGCTTCTTTCCAGGTCATGTCACACGTTCCTTGCCCATACGCCGTCGAGAGTCTGCTCCGGCAGCGCGGCTGCAGCGGCCGTGAGCGTCGGCGCCTGCGTGCCGCCGACCAGCGTCCTCAGGTTTGCCACCCTGCCGACGACGATGGTTCCGGGCGGCCCGTGCGCGACGTCCACGGGAGCGGTTCCCAGCTCGTCGAGCCGCCCCGTCCAGAATTGCATTCGCGGCGTCGACGCCGCCAGCACGACAGCCGCCGGCGTCTGCGCGCGCCAGCCGCGCCGCAGCAGCGTCGCAGCGATGCGGTCCCGGTTCCGCAGTCCCATCAGCACGATCACCGTCATCGATCCGGGCGCCACCCCACTCAGAATCGGTTCGAACGCCATTGGGGCATGACCCGAGACCACCGTGAATCCTGCCGCCAGCCCGCGGTGGGTCACCGGGATGCCAGCCAGCGCCGGGGCCGCGACCGCGGCCGTGACGCCCGGAATGACCTCGAACGGGATGCCGGCCGCGCGCAGCGCCAGCGCCTCCTCGCCGCCGCGCCCGAGCAGGAACGGGTCGCCGTTCTTCAGCCGCACGACGCGCTTGCCGCGCTGCGCGCCGCGGATCATCACCTGCTGGATCGTTTCCTGGTCGATCGCCGCCCGCCCGGCCCGCTTGCTGACGCTGAAGTGCTGCGCGCGCGTCGCCAGGACCGTGACCTCGGCCGGAACCAGCCCGTCGTACAGCAGCAGGTCCGCTTCGGCGAGGCGCCGCGCTGCCTTCAGGGTCAGCAGCTCCGGGTCTCCGGGACCGGCCCCGACCAGCGACACGAAGCCCGGCCTGTCGGGTCCCGCCGACGGTCTTCGGCCGACCGTCATGACGTCGATGCTCCGGGTGTCACGCTCTCGGATGGCCTGCCGGCATCGTCCCGATCCTGTGCGTAGAGTCCGACCAGGGCGGCGAGCAGCTCGGGACGCCGCGCCTGCATCGGCACCTGGTCGGCCCGCCACCGCTCGCGCATCCGGGCTGCCTCCGACAGCCAGCGCTCGAGTTCTCCGGCCGGCAGCACCGCGTCGAGACCCTCGCGCAGCAGGCCGGCGAGGGCCGGTGCGCGACCGTCGGTCGAGATGGCGAAGGTCACCCCGGCGCGCCGCACGACGCCGCCCAGATAGAGGCTGGCGTTGGGTGGATCGTCGACCGCGTTGACGAACACGCAACGGGCCTCTGCCGCCTGCGCCACCTCGCGGTTGACAGCCGGCGTCGCCGCCGCGACGACCAGCCACGCCCCATCGAGATCGGACGGCCGGAACTCGCGTTCCACCCGTGTCACGTCCGCCGCTGCCGCCTCGTCGACCCACTCCGGGGCCACGACGGTGACATCGGCGCCTGCTTCGAGCAGCCCGCCCAGCTTCGATGCGGCAACCGGTCCGGCCCCAACCACCACCACCCGCCGGCCGTCGAGCTTGAGAAAGGCTGGGTAGAGGCGCATCTTCTCACCGGTTCTCACCACGGGGCGGTCACCGCGCCGTGCAGCCCGCACTCGGTCTTGGCGCAGCCCCGCCAGCGGCCCGCGCGGTCGTCCTCTCCCGGCTCCACCCGGCTCGTGCACGGGCGGCAGCCGATGCTCGGATAGCCCAGATCATGCATTGGATTGTATGGCACGTCGTACTCGAGAATGTGGCGCCAGACGTCCTGCTTCGTCCACCGGACCAGCGGGTTGATCTTCGCGATCCGGAACCTCGCATCCCATTCGACCACCCGCGCGCCGGCCCGCTGCGGCGTCTGGTCGCGCCGGATGGCGGTGATCCAGGCGTCGACGCGTGTCAGCTCCGCCTCGAGCGGCGCCACCTTGCGGATGGCGCAGCAGCGGTCGGGCGCCCGCTCCCACAGGCGGTCGCCGTGCGCCAGCGCCTGTTTGTCGAGGGTCAGCTTCGGAGTAACGCGGCGAATCTTCACGTCGTACCGCTGTTCCAGGCTGCTCCACAGCGCGTACTGCTCCTCGAAGAAGAGTCCGGTGTCGAGGGTGAACAGGTCGATGGGCAGCCGCTCGCGTCCGATCAGATCGATCAACACGCAGCCCTCGGGGCCGAACCCGGTCGCGAATGTCAACCGGCGCGCGTAGCGTTCCGCCGCCCGGCGCAACACGTCGGCGGCGGGATGGGTCTCGAGTTCGGCGGCGAAACGTTCGAGATCGGCGTCGTGTCGGTTCTGCGTACGATCCATGACGGCGTCGACGGTCACGAAGGCGTCTCCTTCTCGTGGCGATGGGAGCCCGGTCACGTCCCGAAAACAGCCAGCGGCACGCCGATGGCGACGAGCACGACGGCCAGCCCGGCGCGTAACGACCGTTCCTGTACGTCGGTCGCGAGTCGTGCGCCGGTCAGCACGCCGGGTATGGCGCCGGCGAGCACCGCGGCGGCCAGCGCCACGTCAACACGGCCCGCGCTGGCGTGGCCCACCGTCGCCGCGGTCGAGAGCACGAGCGCATGCACCAGGTCGGTGCCGACGGTCTCGCGGGCCTGCAGCGGATACCCGAGCGCCAGCACACACAGGAGCAACGAGCCGCTGCCGACACTGGTCATGCTCACGAGGACGCCGGTCATGAAGCCGAGGCCGACGGTCACCACCGCCGGCGGCGTCCGCCGCGGGCGCTGCCGCCCGGCCAGCGTCACGCGCAGCAGGAGGGCCGCACCGGCGGCCACGAGCACGACGCCAAGGGCGTGGGTCAGCCAGGTCTCCAACCGGTCCAGGGGCATTTGGCTCAGGATTGTCATGCCGACCAGCGCACCCGGAATCGAGCCGCCGGCCAGGCGTCCGACGGTCGGCCAGTGCACCTCGCGGCGCAACGCGTAGAACCCGCCGCCGAACAGCTTCATGCCGCAGGCGATCAACACGTCGGACCCGATGGCGATCGACGGGGGCACATGCGCGAGCAGGATCAGCGCCGGCGTCAGCAGGGCGCCACCGCCGGTCGAAGTGGCGCCGACCAGCAGGCCGGCGGCGAATCCAATCGCAGTCGGGCCGAGATCCGTCACGTCAGGTTTTCCATTCGCTGTTCAGAACACAAAAAAAGCCCGGAGGGCGTCTGCCCCCCGGGCCTTCGGTTGTCGTGCGTCGTAAGCTCGATCTCGTTACGTGGCGGCGTGCAACGCGGTACGACCGTCGGCGCGGGGGAGCCTTCCGGGTCCCATGCAACAACAACAACAGGCGCAGACGTCCAACGGTATCGTCATCACGGTGCGTACGTCGACGGGCATTGTAGCGCAGCAGCAGGGTCGTGCGTCAAGCGGACCCGGCGAACACGTTGACTGCGCGCGACGCCCCGAGTTGACTGCGACGTGGCGCCGGCGGGCCCGGAACGCCGCCGGCCGTCGTGTGTTATAGTGCGTGGTTCGGTTCCATGACGCCATGACGGAGGGTGCAGCCGGGGGAGCGTCGATGCGCCTGGACCTGCGCGCCGTGCGTGGTCCGTCGCACACGGTGAATCGTGCGTTTCCGCCCGCGGCGTTCGGTTCGGACGATACGTTCACCGTGGCGGCCCCGGTCGAGCTGGCCCTCCGTGTTCGGAAGGACGGCGACAAGTACTGTCTGCTGGGGCGGCTGGTCACCACGGTGCGGCGGGAGTGCTGCCGGTGTCTGGAGCCGTTCGACGTACCGATGACTGTGGACATGGACGTGCGCTACCTGCCGCAGCACGTCAATACGGGTGAGGGAGAGCACGAGATATCGGACGAAGATCTGTCGATCGCGTTCTACCGCGATGACGAGATCGATCTCGCCGGTCTCGTACGGGAGCAGTTGCAGTTGGAGGCTCCCATGAAACCGCTCTGTGGCGAGGGCTGTCGCGGCCTGTGTCCGGTGTGCGGCACGAACCGGAACCGTGAGGCGTGCGGGTGCGACACCGTGTGGCGCGATCCGCGCCTCGAGCCCCTGCGGGCACTCGTGCGCACGCGTGCCGATGAGGGGCCGGCGCGAAAGGTATAGAGACGAGATGGCGAATCCGAAGCGACGTCATTCGAAGGCCCGCACGGCCAAGCGCCGGGCGCACGATGCGCTCGAGCCGGTCGGTCTCAGTCCGTGCCCGCAGTGTCATGAGTTGCAGGTTCCGCATCGCGTCTGTCCACACTGCGGCTATTACAAGGGACGCCAGGTCAGGGCGATCAAGGAGGCCTAGGGCCGACGTCCGGCTCTCCTGTCGGCCGGGTCATCTTGCCGGGAGTCGGCGGCGACGAGCACCATGCGTATTGCCGTTGACGCAGCCGGCGGTGACCACGCGCCGCGGAACGTGGTGGCCGGGGCGCTCGTGGCGGCGCGCCATCTCGGGTTCGGGTTGACGCTGGTCGGCCCCAGTCGGTCGATAGACGAGGAGCTGCTGCAACATCCCGAGGCCGACGCGGTGGATCTGCGCGTGGCTCCCGCGCCGGACGTGGTGGGAATGGACGAGGGGCCGGCGGCGCTGCGGCGCAAGCCCCGGGCGTCGGTGCGGGTTGCGGCGGAGGAAGTGGCGCGCGGGGACGCGGCGGCGTTCTTCAGCGCCGGCAACACGGGTGCGACGCTGGTAGCGGCGCACAGTGTGTTCGGCATGTTGCCGGGTGTGGTCCGGCCCGCGCTGGCCACCCGGATTCCGACGTTGCAACGCGATGCGGTGCTGCTCGACGTCGGGGCGACGGTCGACTGCCGCCCGGGACATCTCGTGCAGTTCGCAGCGATGGGTACGGTGTACGCCAGGACGATGCTGGCGATAGAGACGCCGCGGGTGGGGCTTCTGTCCATCGGCGAAGAGTCGACGAAGGGCAACGATCTGACGCGGGACGCCTATCGGCTGCTCAGCCGCGGCCCGCTCCGCTTCATCGGCAACATCGAGGCGGGCGACGTGTACTCCGGAGCCGCGGATGTGATCGTGTGCGATGGATTCACAGGCAACGTGGCGCTGAAGGTGAGCGAGGGACTGGTCGAGGTGATCGAGGAACTGCTGCGGGACGAGCTGGGCCGTACGTTCACGACCCAGTTGGGGTATCTGCTCTCGCAACGCGCGTTCCGCAGGTTCCGCCGGCGTGTCGACTACTCGGAGTACGGGGGCGCGCCGTTGCTGGGAGTGGCCGGGCTCGCGGTGGTCGGCCACGGGCGGTCGTCGATCAAGGCGGTCCGCAACGCGTTGGCGCTGACCTGCCGCTTCGTGCGGGCGGATTTCGTCGACAAGATCGCCGCGCGTCTGGCGCCGTCCGCGCCGCTGCTGGAGCGGGCGCAATGATCGCGTTCGTCTTTCCGGGACAGGGATCGCAACGCGTCGGCATGGGCAGGGCGCTGTCCGAGGCGCACCCCGTCTGCCGACAGACGTTCGAGGAAGCGGACGAGGCGCTCGGGGAGCCGATCAGCCGGCTCTGCTTCGACGGTCCGGAGGACCAGCTCGCCCTGACGCGTAACACCCAGCCCGCCGTGCTGGCGGCCAGCGTCGCCGTCGACCGGCTGTTGCGTGCGCGCGGTCATGCGCCGGTACTCCTGGCGGGACACAGTCTCGGTGAGTACTCCGCGCATGTGGCGGCGGGCATGATCGGGCTGGCCGATGCACTGCGCACCGTGCGGCGGCGAGGCGCGTACATGCAGGAAGCGGTGCCGGTGGGTGAGGGCGCCATGGCCGCCGTGCTGGGCCTGTCGGCTGACCAGGTGTCGCGGGCGTGCGCCGAGGCCGCCGCAGACGAAGTCGTCAGTGCGGCGAATCTGAACGCGCCGGGACAGGTGGCGATTGCCGGTCACCGGGCGGCGGTCGAGAGGGCCGGCCGGCGCGCGAAGGAGCTCGGGGCGCGGCGCATCATGCCATTGCCGGTGAGCGCACCGTTTCATTGCGCGTTGATGGAGCCGGCCGAGCAGCGTCTCGCGCCTGAATTGCGCGGCCTGGTGGTCGCTGATCCGGCGACCCCGGTGGTCGCCAACGTGGACGCGGAGCCCAAGCGGACGGGCCGCGAGGCGATCGAGGCGCTCATCCGACAGGTAAGCGCACCGGTGCTTTGGGAAGCGGTGGTCCGGCGCCTCGCGGCCGAGGGCGTGACCACTTTCGTCGAGGTCGGGCCGGGCGGCGTCCTGAGTGGGTTGATCCGAAAGATCGACCGCTCGGTCAGCGCAACGTGCGTTCACGATCCAGCGAGCCTGGAAGCGGCCGAGACGGCGCTGCGGGCGCTCGACTGACTTATGAGTGACCTGACCGGGCGCGCGGCGATCGTCACCGGTGCCTCGCGGGGAATCGGGAAGGCGATCGCCCTCCGCCTTGCCTCCGCGGGTGCTTTCGTCGTCGCGGGCGCCCGCGCGGACCACGCCGGGCCCGTCGCGCGCGAGATAGAGGCATCGGGGGGGGGGGCCGTGGCGGTGACGCTCGACGTGACGGAGCCGGCGTCGATAGCCGCCATGACGCAGACCGCGCTCGACCGTTTCCATCGCATCGACGTACTGGTCAACAACGCGGGGATCGTCCGTGACCAGTTGCTGCTGCGCATGAAGCCGGAAGACTGGGACGCCGTGGTGGCCACCAACCTCACGGCGGCGTTCGCCTGCTGCCGGGCCGTGCTGCGTCCGATGCTGAGGCAGCGGTCGGGTCGCATCGTGAACATCGGTTCCGTCGTGGGGCGGACGGGCAACGCCGGCCAGGCCAACTACGCCGCGTCCAAGGCCGGTCTGGAAGGGTTCACCCGATCGTTGGCGCTGGAGGTGGCGTCGCGCGGGATAACGGCCAACGTCGTCGCGCCGGGCATGATCGACACGGACATGACCGCCGCGCTCGACGAGCGCTCGAACGAGGCGCTGTGCGGCCGCATTCCGATGGGCCGGCTCGGGACGGCGGACGAGGTTGCCGCGGCGGTGTGCTTTCTCGCGTCGGACGAGGCAGCGTATATTACTGGGCAGGTTGTGGGCGTCAATGGTGGGATGTACCTGTAGGAGGCTGGTGTATGGCGGTTGTTGACAAGGTCAAGAGCATCATCGTCGAGCAGTTGGGCGTCGACGAGGAAGAGGTCACGTCGGATGCCTCGTTCGTGGACGACCTCGGCGCCGATTCGCTCGATACGGTCGAGTTGGTCATGGCGTTCGAGGAGGAGTTCGGCCTGGAGATTCCCGACGGGGATGCCGAGAAGATCACGCGCGTGAAGGAAGCCGTCGACTACATCGAGTCTCACGCCGGGGACGCTGGCTAGCGTACGCTCCCGCGTGGTCCCACCAGGAGCATCCGTTGCCAAGGCGCGTTGCAGTCACCGGGGTCGGTCTGGTGTCCTCCCTCGGAATCGGGACCGAAGCCAACTGGCAGGCGCTGCTCGCCGGCCGGAGCGGCATCCGGACCATCACCGCATTCGACGCGTCGAACTATGCCTCCCGTATCGCCGGTGAGGTGCCCGATTTCGATCCGCTGCAGTTTCTCGCGAAGAAGGACGTCCGGAAGATGGACGTCTTCATTCAGTACGCGATAGCCGCCTCGGAGTTCGCCCTGCTGGACGCCGGCCTGCCGACGGACGGCAGGCTGGGTACGGAGGTGGGCGTCTTCATCGCCTCCGGGATCGGCGGTTTCAGTACCATCGAGCGGGAGCACAAGGCGCTGCTCAACGGCGGTCCGCGCAAGATCTCTCCGTTCTTCATCCCGTCGGCGATCATCAACCTCGCGGCCGGCCAGGTCTCCATCCGATTCGGGGCGAAGGGTCCGAACTCGGCGACCTGCACGGCGTGCTCCGCGTCTGCGCACGCCATCGGCGACGCCTTCGAGTTCATCCGGCGCGGCGATGCCGAGGTCATGGTGGCCGGCGGGTCGGAGGCGGCCATCACGCCCATGGGGGTCGGCGGCTTCGCGGCGATGCGCGCGCTGTCGACGCGCAACGACGAGCCGGAACGCGCCTGCCGGCCGTTCGACCGGGACCGGGACGGCTTCATCATGGGCGAAGGGGCCGGGGTCGTCATTCTTGAGGAACTCGAGCGCGCCCGGGCCCGAGGCGCCGGCATCTACTGCGAGCTGGTCGGTTATGGGATGTCGGCTGACGCGCATCACATGACGGCGCCGAGCGAGGACGGCGCGGGGGCCGTGCGCGTGATGCAGAACGCGATCCGTTCGGCGGGAATCGAGCCGTCCGCGGTCGACTACGTCAACGCCCATGGTACCTCGACGCCACACAACGACCGGATCGAGACCCTTGCCATCAAGACCTGCTTCGGTGATCACGCGTCGTCGCTGACGATCTCCTCGACCAAGTCGATGACCGGACACCTGCTGGGCGCTGCAGGCGGTCTCGAGGCCGGCATCACCGCACTCGCGGTGCGTCACCAGATTGCCCCGCCGACGATCAACCTGGAGCACCCCGATCCCGACTGCGATCTCGACTATGTGCCGAACGCCCACCGCGCGCGGCCCATCGACTATGCGCTGTCGAACTCGTTCGGGTTCGGCGGCACCAACGCCAGTCTCCTGTTCAGGCGCCACCACGGCTGACAGGGCCCGGCCGCGCCGCCTGGATCCCAGGGAGGAAGCGAAGAACGCACGATGAAGATTGCCGTTTGCATCAAGCAGGTCGTGACCCGCGACTGGCCGTTGCGGGCGGCGGAATCCGCCACGTGGGTCCGCGACGACGAGGCCAGCTTCGAGATGAACGAGCCGGACGCCTACGCGCTCGAGGAGGCGTTGCGGCTGAAGGAGCGCCACGGCGGCGAGGTGGTCGTCTGCTCGGCCGGTCCGGTGCGGGTCAGCCAGGTCATCCGGGAGGCCCTCGCCCGCGGCGCGGACCGCGCCATTCACGTCCGGAGCGATGCGCTGTCCACGGCCGGGGCGGATGCGGTGGCCGCGGCGCTGGCCGGTGCGATGAAGGACGAGTCGTTCGATCTGGTGTTGACCGGTCTGCAGTCCGACGACCAGGGATTCGGCCAGACGGGGGTCGTGCTGGCCGAACGCCTGGGTCTGCCGCACGCGACCATCATCATGGAGGTCGATGTTGCGGCCGACGGCGGCTCGCTGCGGGTGAAGCGAGAGCTGGAGAGCGGCTGGTTCCAGTGGGTGTCGATGCCGCTGCCGGCCCTGCTGACCATCCAGAGCGGCATCAACCAGCTCCGCTACGCGACGCTGCGGGGCATCATGGCGGCCAAGCGGAAGGAGATCCGCACCGTGCCGGTCGAGAGCATCGAGGTGCAGGGGCAGCGGATTCTGGAGCTGTACGTGCCGGAGAAGACCGGCGCCACCCGGTTCATCGACGGTCCTGCGCCGGAGGCCGCACGCGAACTGGTGCGTCTTCTGCGAGAAGAAGCGAGGGTGTTGTGATTCTCGTCATCGCGGAGCAGCGCGACGGCATGCTGAACCCGGCCACCTGGGAGACGGTGGCGGCCGCGCAACAGATGGACGGTCCGGTCGCGGCGGTCGTGGTCGGAGCCGGCGTGCAGGGCCCGGCCTCCGAGCTGGCCGCGGCGGATGTCGCCGAGGTGCTCGCGGTGGAGCACGACGCGCTCGAGCCGTACACGCCGGACGGCTTCGTCACCGCGCTCGCCCAGGTGATCGAGCGGACCGATCCGGATCTCGTGCTGTTCCCGCACACCTACCAGACCCGCGACTTCGCGCCGGCGCTGGCGGCGCGTCTCGGGCGGATGCTGATCCCGGACTGCATCGGCGCGAAGCTGCGCGACGGCCGGCGGGAGCTCGTGCGGCCCATGTTCCAGGGCAAGTTCGTTGCGAATGTGCTGCCGGACGGGCCGACGCCGCACTTCGCCAGCTTCCAGATCGGCGCGTACCGGGCCGACGCCTGCGCGCGCGGGGCGGGGCCGGCGCCGGTGCGGGCAGTCGCCGTCGAAGTCGATGCGGCCGCGATCCGCCAGCGCCCGGAGGCCCCCTTCAGGGAAGCGAAGCAGGCCGTCGACCTGACCCAGGCCGAGCGGATCGTCGCCGTCGGTCGCGGCATCAAGGGCCAGGAGCACCTGCCGCTCGCCCGGGACCTCGCGCGGGCGATAGACGCCGAGCTGGCCGCGTCCCGGCCGATCTGCGACGCCGGCTGGCTGCCGATGGACCGGCAGATCGGCAGCTCGGGACAGACCGTCGCGCCGAAGCTGTACCTCGCGGTCGGCATCTCCGGCGCGATCCAGCATCTGGTCGGGATGAAGGGCGCACGCACTATCGTCGCCCTCAACAAGGACGCGGACGCGCCGATCTTCGAGGTCGCGGACTACGGCATCGTCGGCGACCTGTTCGAGGTGGTCCCCGCGATCATGGCGGCGCTCGAGGCCGAGGCGTAGCGACGTGGAGCGCGAGACGCTCGACGTTGATGTCCTCATCGTCGGCGGCGGCCCCTCGGGACTCGCCGCCGCGTACCGTCTCGCCCGGCGGAACGCGGAGCAGGGCGGCGAACCGCTGGCGGTGGCCGTCCTGGAGAAGGCGCGCGCGGCCGGCGCCCACATGCTGTCCGGGGCGGTGCTCGATCCGTCGGCCCTGTCCGAACTGATGCCGGACTGGAAGAGCCGCGGCGCGCCCCTCGACGTACCCGTCCGCGAGGACCGCATCTGTTTCCTGACCGCGCGCCGGGCGCTGCCGTTTCCCGTTACGCCGCCGCCGCTGCGCAACCACGGCCATTACGTGGTGTCGCTGAACCGGCTCGGCAAGTGGCTGACGGAGCAGGTCGAGGCAGCCGGCGTCGATGTCTTCACCGGGTTCGCGGGGACGGAGCTGCTCTACGCGGGGGACCGCGTCGTCGGGGTGCGAACCGGCGACCGCGGCGTCGACCGGCACGGGGAGCGCAGGGCGACGTTCGAGCCGGGCGTCGACATCCGTGCGAAGGTCACCATCCTGGCCGACGGCGTGCGCGGCAACCTGACCAAGATCCTGATTCGGCGGTTCGGCCTCGACGCCGGGCGCGCGCCGCAGAACTACGCCATCGGCATCAAGGAGCTGTGGGACATCCCCGCGGACCGGCTGCCGGCCGGGTCCGTGATCCACACGCTGGGGCATCCGCTGCGCTGCGAGGAGTTCGGCGGCGGGTTCATCTACGCGCTGCCGGATGGGCGTCTGTCGGTGGGTTTCGTGGCCGGGCTCGACTATCGCGATCCGCTGTTCGATCCGCACGTCGCGTTCCAGCGCTTCAAGCGCCACCCGTTCGTCGCGGACCTGCTCGCGGGCGGGCAGATGGTGCGATACGGCGCCAAGGCGCTTCCCGAAGGGGGCTGGCACGCGCTGCCGCGCTGTCACGTCGCCGGGGCGCTCGTCGTGGGCGACGCGGCCGGATTCCTCAATTCGATGCGGCTCAAGGGCATCCATCTCGCGATGCGGAGCGGGATGCACGCGGCGGACGTGGCTCTTCGGGCCGTGCGCGAGGACGACGTCTCGGCCGCTCGGCTGTCCGAGTACGCGCGGCTCATCGAGGCGGGGCCGATCCGTCGCGAGCTGTACCCCGTGCGCAACGTGCACCAGAGCTTCGCCGGGGGCCTGCTGGCCGGCCTGCTCTACTCCGGCCTGTCGCTGTTGACCGGCGGCTGGTGGGTACGGGATCCGATGCCGTCGCACGCGGGCCACGAGCGGATGCAGACCGTGTCCCGGTACCACGGCGCCGGGGCGTCGCCGGCGCCGCCGAGCGCGCCGATCGATCGGGCGCTGACCTTCGACCGGCTGACCAACGTCCACTACTCGGGCACGCGGCACGAGGAGAATCAGCCGTCGCACCTGCTCGTCGCCGATACCGACATCTGCCGGACGCGCTGCACCGAGGACTACCGCAATCCCTGCACGCGTTTCTGCCCCGCCAACGTGTACGAGATCGTCGACGCGGACATCGGGAAGGGCAAGCGGCTGCAGATCAACGCCTCGAACTGCGTGCACTGCAAGACGTGCGACATCATGGACCCCTACCAGATCATCGACTGGGTGCCGCCGGAGGGCGGCGGCGGTCCGTCCTACGAAGGCATGTGAGCCGCCGCGACGCCCGGCCCCGGCGTCTGTCCAACCGCCAGATGGCCTCGGCCGCGGCGATCTCCGCGATCGGGCAGCCGCTGCTCGCCGCCCTCGGCCGGACTCTGCGGTGGACGGCCCACGGGCTGCACCACTACGATGCGGTTCAGGCGTCGGGCCGGCAGCCGGTCCTGGCGTTCTGGCACGGCCGCATCGTGCACGCCACCTGGTTCTTCCGCCGACGCGGCATCGTCGTCATGATCAGCGAGAACTTCGACGGCGAGTGGATCGGACGGCTCATCGAGAGGTTCGGCTACCGCACCGCACGCGGCTCGACGTCGCGCGGCGGCGCCCGCGCACTGGTTCGCATGCGCCGTCTGGCGGCGGGCGGTGCGCCGACCGGTTTCGCGGTGGACGGCCCGCGCGGTCCGGCCTGCTCGGTGCAGCCCGGCGCGGTCTGGCTGGCCAGCCTCACCGGCAACCCCGTGCTGCCGTTCCACAGCGAGGCCGACCGATTCTGGACCGCGCGGAGCTGGGACGGGACGCAGGTGCCGAAGCCGTTCGCCCGCGCGGCGATGGTGGTCGGGGCGCCGATCGACGTGCCGCCCCGCGCCGACCCCGAGCTGATCGAGAGCCGGCGCGTGGAGCTGGAGCGCTCACTGCACGACGTGGCGGCGCGCGCGCAGGCGATCGTGCGCGGCCCCGCTGACTGAGTCTGCCGAGGAGTTGCCGGCCGGGCGTCGGCGTCGCAGTCGGCGATTGTCCGGCTGGTCGGATGAGAGTCGGAAGGAGAACCGAGATGACGAAGTCGGATGTGCTGCTCGTTTCGTCGCCCCGCTTCGTCGATCACCGGACGCCCGACGGGCACCCGGAGCAACCGGCGCGCGCGGAGGTCATGGCGCGCGCGGCCGAGCGCTGGGCCGCGGGCGGCGGTCGGACGGCGGCGCCGGAACCGGTCTCCGACGCGGCGCTCGCGCGGGTCCACGACGGTCGCTACCTCGCGGACATTGCAGCCACGGCGGGACGTCGCGCGCGGCTCGACCCCGACACCTACACGTCGCCCGACTCGGAAACGGTGGCGCGGCTGGCGGCGGGGGCGGCGGTGGCCGCCGTCGACCATGCGCTCGACCACGGCGCGCCGGGACTCGCCTTCGTGCGGCCGCCGGGGCACCACGCCGAGCGGGCGCGGGCGATGGGTTTCTGCCTGTACAACAACGCCGCCGTCGCCGCCGCGCACGCGCTGGCGCGCGGCCTGGAGCGGGTTGCGGTGGTCGACTACGACGTCCATCACGGCAACGGCATCCAGTGGATCTTCTATGACGATCCGCGGGTCCTGTATGTCTCGACGCACCAGTATCCGTTCTATCCGGGCACCGGGGCGGCTGACGACGTCGGACGTGGCGACGGGGCGGGGACGACCGTCAACGTGCCGCTGGCGGCCGGTGCGGGCGACGCGGACCTCGACCGCGTGTTCCGCGAGGTGGTGATGCCGATACTGGGCGCCTACGCTCCGGACGCCGTGGTGCTGTCGGCCGGCTTCGACGCACACGCGGCCGATCCGCTCGGCGGGATGCAGCTCTCGACGGGGGGTTACGCCGTCCTGACGCGCCGCCTCCGGTCGTTCGCGGCTGACCGCTGCGCCGGCCGGCTCGCCGTCGTCACCGAAGGCGGCTACGACCTGCAGGCGCTGGGGGCGTGCCTGGACAGCACGCTGGATGTCTGCGCGGCGGACCCGCCCGCGTTCATCCCGCCGCTGCGTGGGTCGACGGCGGTCGCTGCCGCCGCTCTCCAGTCGGTTACCCGGGCCCAGTCGCCGTACTGGCCCGGCGTCGGTTGACGGCCGCGCCATCGCCGGCCTGAGGATCGGATTCGACGCGTGCGGGGGATGCGTGCCGCAGGGCGCGGCCCGCAGTTGCCGGCGGCGCCGTGGAGGCTCACCGGGAGTGGGGCCGCCGCGTGGGTCTCGTGACTCCCCGTCGTTACCGGGCGGGCCCGGTCCCGTCAACAGCTCGTCGAGTGCGGCCCGGTCCTGTCAACGCCTCGTCGGGAGCGGCGCCGCGCGTGGCGCTCGGGGCCCGGGTGGCGCCTGGGCCGTTGGCAGACTGGTACAATCCTTCCGTGCGCGACTACGACCCCCGGACCATCGAGAAGAAGTGGCAGCGGCGCTGGCGCGAGCGCCGGGCTTTCGAGGTGATCGCGGACCCGTCGCGACCGAAGTTCTATTGCCTCGTGATGTTCGCATACCCGTCCGGCCACGCTCATGTCGGCCACGTACGCAACTACATGATCGGTGACGTCGTGGCGCGCATGAAGCGGATGCGCGGCTGCAATGTGCTCCACCCGTTCGGTTGGGACGCGTTCGGCATGCCCGCCGAGAACGCAGCCATCAGGAACCGCACGCATCCCGAGACCTGGACGCGCGCGAACATCGCGCACATGAAGGACCAGTTGCAACGACTCGGGATCAGTTATGCCTGGGAGCGTGAGATCGCCACCTGCGACCCGCAGTACTACCGCTGGAATCAGTGGCTGTTCCTGAAGATGTACGAGCGGGGCCTGGCCTACCGTAGACAGTCGGCCGTCAACTGGTGTTCGGACTGCAACACGGTCCTGGCCAACGAGCAGGTCGTCGACGACGGCTGCTGGCGCTGCGGCACGACGGTCGAGACGCGCGACCTGAAGCAGTGGTTCCTGCGCATCACGGAGTACGCCGACGAGCTGCTCGACGGGACCCATGCGCTGGACCAGTGGCCGGACAAGGTGCTGACGATGCAGCGCAACTGGATTGGGCGCTCGCACGGCGCCCGGGTCCGTTTCCCGCTGGCCGGCTCCGCCCGCGAAGCCGGCGCGCCGGAGGAGGGCATCGAGGTCTTCACGACGCGCATCGACACGATCTTCGGGGCGACCTTCGTCCTGCTGGCCCCGGAGCATCCGCTCGTCGAGCGGATTGCGGCCGAGCGGCCCGACGCGGATGCGTTCCGCGCCCGCGTGGGACGCTTTCGCGCCCTGGATCGGATGGCGCGGCTGACCGGGCAGATCGACAAGGAGGGCGTCGACACGGGCCGCCGCGCGGTCAACCCGTTCACCGGCGAGACGGTTCCGATCTGGGTGGCCAACTTCGTGCTCGCCGAGTACGGCACCGGGGCGATCATGGCCGTGCCCGCCCACGACCAGCGCGACCTGGAGTTTGCGCGCAAGTACGGCCTGCCGGTGCGCGTGGTCATCCAGCCGGAGGACGGCGCGGTGCTGGACGACGGGCTGGAGAGCGCGTTCTCGGATCCCGGCCGCCTCGTCGACTCCGGGGAGTTCTCCGGACTCGGGAGCGACCGGGCGCGGACGGTCATGACCGAGGCCGCCGAGCAGCGGGAACTCGGGCGCGGGCAGGTGCAGTATCGCCTGAAGGACTGGGGCATCTCACGCCAGCGCTACTGGGGCACGCCCATCCCGATCATCTACTGCGACCGCTGCGGGATGCGTCCGGTGCCCGAGGATCAGCTTCCCGTGGAGCTGCCCCGGGTGGAGGAGTTCACCGGCCGCGGCGACTCGCCCCTCGCGCAGGTGGAGGAGTTCGTCAATACGACCTGTCCGGACTGCGGGGGCGGCGCCCGTCGCGAGACCGACACGATGGACACGTTCGTCGATTCCTCGTGGTATTTCTACCGCTACTGCGACCCGCACGGCGACAGCGCACCGTTCGATGCCGGCGCCGTCCGCTACTGGGCGCCGATCGATTTCTACAGCGGCGGGGTCGAGCACGCCATCCTGCACCTGATCTACTCCCGCTTCTTCTGCAAGGTGCTGCGCGACCTCGGGCTGGTGCATCACGACGAGCCGTTCACCCGGCTGCTGACCCAGGGGATGGTGCTGCGCGACGGCGCGGTGATGTCCAAGTCGAAGGGCAATGTCGTCGATCCGGACGAGATGACGGCGACCTGCGGCGCCGACGCGCTGCGGCTCTACGAGATGTTCGTCGCGCCTCCGGAGAAGGAGATCGAGTGGACCGATGCCGGGCTCGACGGCAGCGCCCGTTTCCTGGCCCGCGTCTGGCGGCTGGTGACACCGTTCACCGAGGTCTGCGCGGCAGGCGAGGTCCCCGCGGTCGGGGGGCTGGAATTGCCGGACGCCGAGCGGACGCTGCGCCGCAAGACCCACGACACGATCCGGCGCGTCTCGGAGGATCTCGATCCGCGCGTCCATCTGAACACCGCCGTGTCGGCGCTGATGGAGCTGGTGAACGACCTGTACGCCTTCTGCGAACGGGCGCGCGTGGGACCGTTCGCGCCCGATCCGGCGGCGCCGGCGGCAGGCGCCGGGCCCGTGTTGCTGGCCGTGGTGCGCGAGGCGATTGAGGCGCTCGTACGCATGCTCTCGCCCTTCACGCCGCACCTGTGCGAGGAGCTGTGGGAAGCCCTGGGACACGACGAGGGGATCGAAGCGGCGGGCTGGCCGACCTTCGACCCTGCCGTGGCGCGCGCCGAGACGCTGGTCCTGCCGGTACAGGTGAACGGCAAGGTGCGGGCGAGGCTGACCGTCGCGGTCGACGCCAACGAGGACGAGCTGCGCCGCCTCGCGCTGGCCCAGACGCAGGTGCAGGCGCACACCGCCGGCCGGACCGTCGACCGTGTGGTCGTCGTTCCGGGCCGGCTGGTCAACATCGTCGCCAAATCGTGAGAGGAGCGCTCGGATGCATGGCACCACACCGGGAGGCAACGCGGGCGCCGCGGGCGGTACTGCCGCACGCGGGCGGAGCGGACGACCCCGTTGTCGTCCGCCGCATCACGGCCGCGTGGCGGCGGGCGGCGGCGCCGCACGGATACGGCCCGGGCTGCTGGTCCCCGCACTGCTCGTCGCCGTCGCCGGCAGCGCCCTGTCCGCATGCGGCTACACGCTGGCTGGCCGCGGGTCGTTCCTGCCGGACTACATTGAGACCGTCGCCATCCCGATGTTCGACAACAACACCGCGGTCTTCGACGTCGAGCAGCTCCTGACGCAGGAGGTGCGCACCGCGTTCATCAGCCGCGGCTCCTACCGCGTCCAGACGGACACTGCTGGCGCCGACGCGACGTTGTCCGGGACCATCAGGGACATCCGCATCGCGCCGGCGAGCTTCAGCGCCGACCAGCAGGCGTCGCGTTACGTTTTCACGCTGCAGGCGAGCATCGAGTTCCGCGACATGACGACCAACGAGATCGTCTGGGACGACCCGCAGATGATATTCAGCGACGAGTACGAGGTGGCGTCCGGCGTTGGCGACATCGCCAGCGTCTCGACGTTCTTCGGACAGCAGGCCAACACCGTCGAGCGTCTTGCGGTGGACTTCGCGACGACGGTGGTCAGTTCCATTCTGGAGGCCTTCTAGGAGCTTGCGCCGCAGAAACGCAACGAAGTGAGTTCTGCGGCGCAAACTCCTGGGGCGGTGGGGGCGGGGGCCGAACACGGAGCCTTGCGACGGGTTCGGCGGCGCTAGACGGAAGGCACCGGTGGTTGCCCCGCGCGTCGCACCTGCCGCGGGTTCTTCCTGGATCCTGTGTGGCTGCACTGACACCGGCGGCGCTGCGCAGACGGATCGCCGCCGGCGACCTGGCGCCCGTTTATCTCCTGGTCGGCGACGACGAGCACGAGAAGGGGATGCTGGCCGCCGCGTTGGCCGACACGATGGACGAGGGACTGCGGGCCTTCAATCTCGACCGTTTCCACGGAGGTGACGTCGGTCTGGACGAAGTGCTCGCAGCGGCCCGGATCGTGCCGGTGATGGCGTCGCGGCGGATCGTCATTGCGCTGCGGGCCGAGCGGATGCTGCAGCCGGCAAAGGAGAACGAGGCGTCGCGGCGCGCGCTCCGTTCTCTCGAGGGCTACCTCGAAACCCCGTGTCCCGAGACGACGCTGGTCTTCCTGGCCAGCGGTCTGGACGAGCGGCGGCGCATCGCCAGGCAGCTTCGGGCGCGGGCTGCCGTCGTGCGCTGTGGTGCTCCGGACGACGCAGCCGGCACCCGGCGCTGGATTCAGGAGCGTCTGCGGGAGGCCGGTCGACAGGCGGATGCGGCGGCGGTCCGCCTGTTGAGCGACCTGGCCGGCCGCGGCGCGGCGAGCCTGCGGAACGCGGTGGAGCGGCTGCTGCTGTTCGTGGACGCCGCCGACACCATCACCACCGCCCATGTGCGCGAACTCATGGGACCGTCGGCCACGCGCGCCTCGGACGATTGGGCCGTGGCGCGCGCCATCGAGCAGGGGGCGACCGACGCGGCCCTCCGCGAGCTCGGGCTGACTCTCGATGCCGGGGCTGTGCCGTACATGGTGCTGGGCCAGCTTGCGTGGGTTGCCAGAACCAGGCTCACCGATGTTCGGGTCACGCCGGCGATCGAGGCCGTCTTCCGGACGGACCTTGCGCTGAAGCAGTCGGGCGGCGAGCCGCGCGTGCTGCTTGAACGCCTGGTCGTGATGCTGTGCGAGACCGTGGCGGCGAAGCGTCGCCGCGTCTGAACGACAAGTCGAAGCCCGGGCGCCTACTGATCCTGGGCGGGTGCAGACGCCTTCCTCAGTCTCTTGTCGAGCCGCGACTTGTGGCGTGCCGCCGCATTGCGGTGGATGATGCCCTTGCCCGCCAGTGTGTCGATCAGCGCCGCCGTGGTACGGATTGACGCTCGCGCAGCCGGTGTCGCTTCTTCATCCTGCGGCCCGACGGCGCCGATGGCGCTGCGCGTCGCCCGGATCGCGCGGCGCATGCGGCTCTTCATGCGGTTGTTCCTGTCGCGGCGCCGGAGGCTCTGCTCGTGGGCCTTGATCGCCGACTTGTGATTCGCCATGAAACTCCAATCCTGTCGTGGCCGCGGCGAGGCGGCAATCCGATTCGCGTGCGGGAGCGGCTGCTACCTGCCGTACGACGAGTAGATCTCCGCTGTACCGTTCCGCTCGAACGCGATGACGTCGTAGGGTTGAACCCCGCGGCCCGGCACTTCCATGCCCGGCGATCCGATCGGCATTCCGGCTACCGCGAGGCCTGCGACGCGCGGGCGCGCATCGAGCAGGCGCTTGATGTCGGCCGCCGGGACGTGACCCTCGATCACGTAATCGCCCACGATCGCGGTGTGGCACGACGACAGCGAAGGCGGAATGCCGGCGCGCCGCTTGAGCGGCAGTACGTTGGGGACGTCCGTCATCTCGACGTTGAAACCGTTCTCCTGCAGGTGAACCACCCACTTGACGCAACAGCCTCAGGTAGGTGACTTGTAGACGTGAATCGTCTCCGTATCCTGCTGACCGTGTGCGACCCCCGACGTGACGACCACGCCAGCGGCGACGAGCAGCAGACTCAGCGCCAGTACGAGACTCCTCATTGGGGATGCTCCTTGTCTGGCACGTGGCAGAGCCTCCGTGCGCCTGCAATTATAGGGCATCGGACAAGACGGCGTTCAGTGGTCCTCGCGGCCCGGTGGGCCGCACCAGGCGATCTGCCCGATGACCCGGTCGACCTCGGCCACGGGCCGCGGCGCGTGAGTGGGATTGTCACTGGTCAACAGCCAGTGGTCGCCGCGCCGCCGCAGGCGCTTGACGACCAGCCCGGCGTCGGTGCGAACCGCGAACAGGTGTCCGTTGAGGGGATCGGTCCGACCTGCATCGACGGCGACGAGATCGCCGTCGCGAATCGTCGGCTCCATCGAGTCGCCGACGACGCGGACGCATGTCAGACGTTCCGGTCGCGCCCACGAGGCCAACGCCGTGGCTGCGACCGCGATCGACACGTCCGGGGACTCCTCGAACACCACTTCGCCCGTGCCCGCCGCGAGGCTGACGTCGGGTGCGAACGGGATCATCGCGACGTTGCTCCCCGCCGGTTCACGGCGCGCTACGGGGTCGGAAATCAACGCCGCGACCGCTGCGGCGCGACTCGTCAGCTCCTGCACGAGGTGGATTCCCTCACGCAGTCTCGACGCCATCGCATCCTTGTCTATCGCTCCGACCGCGTCCGCGACGCTGGCGTCTCGCGGCAGGTCGAGGGCCCGGGCGATCTCCGGCGGCAGTATCGGCCGTGTGGAATCGCCGCGAACCGGACCGATGTAGAACTCCAGCCCCAGGACGGACGCGATCAGCGCCAGCGTGGTGCTGCGCGCGGCCCGACCTTCGACCACGCTTCGCAACTGGCCCACGGGCACGCCGGTGCGGACGGAGAGCGGCCTCAGGCCCTCGGTTTCGATCCGCTGTCGAACCACCCGCCGCAGGTAGTCGAGCCCGTCGGGAAGTGTTATATTTGACACGATATCAGGAATCGCCGCCACCGTCGTGTTGTTGTGAGCACGATGACGCTTGCCGTGGAACGTGTGCGCCCGGTAGGCAGAGGTGTCAGCGCAGGTAGCGGCCTCGGGGTCCGCACCATGCGACCTGTCCGACGATCCGATCGTCGTCGGCGACGCCGTGCGGTGTGTGGGTTCGATTGTCGCTGGTCAGGAACCAGTGGCCGCCGCGTTGTCGCAGGCGTTCGATGACGAGGCTGGCCGCAGTGCGAACCGCGAACACGTATCCGTCCAGCGGGTCGGTCCGATGGGCGTCGACCACGACGAGATCGCCGTCGTGGATGGTCGGCTCCATCGAGTCGCCCGCCGCCCTGACGCACGTCAGGCGGTCGCGGCGCACCCAGGGCGCCAGCGCTTCGGCCGCAACGGCGATCGACACTTCCGGCGATTCCTCGAATACGACCTCGCCGGTGCCCGCTGCGAGCCGCACTTCGGAAGCGAGCGGGATCATCACCACGGCGTTGTCGGGGCTCTCGCGCACGCGCGGTTGCCGGCGGGATACGAAGCGGGGAATCAACGCCGCCAAGGCGGCGGCGCGATCCGTCAGGTCTTGCGCGAAACCGACAGCCTCACGCAGTCTCGATGCCATTGCATCCTTCCTTATCGCGCCGACCGCCTCGGCGACGCTGGCGTCCCGGCGCAGACCGAGGGCCTGTACGATTTCCGGCGGGAGTACGCGCTGCGTGGATGAGTCCACGCGCTAGCGCTCAATCACAGTTGACACAGGCCGTGGCTCAGTGTAAAAGGTTTCTGTGCGTGTTGGCCTGCGGATGTTGCAGCCGGAGACGGTGGGCTGGCTGCGGCAGGAGTTGGTTCGGGGGTCGTTGTCGCGTGCGGCGCTGAGCCGTGGTCTTTGCGAACGCGACGGGTGGCGCAACGCGCGTGGGTCGCTGTGCTCGGCGTCGGCGCGGAAGGCTTTGCCTGGCTTGGCGGCGGAGCTGGGCCTGCCTCTGCCGTCGGCGCAGCCGGGTCCGCCGGTGGGTTGTGTGGTCGGGGTCGGGTCTGAGATTTCGCTGACCGAGTTTGCGGGCAGCCTGTCGTCGTTGGGGGAGGTTCACCTGCGGTTGGCGGAGACGGCGCTTGCGCGTCAGCGGTGTTGTGCACTTCTGGCGGCTGCGCATCCTTTGGGCCGTTGTCGGGCTCCGGGCTGCCGGGTGACGTATCTGGTGGATTCTTCGGCGGGCGCGTTGGGTGTTTTGAGCTTTGTGTCGGCTCCGCTTCGTCTGGGTCCTCGGGACGCGCATCTGGGCTGGGACGCTCGGACGCGGGGGGCACGGATTGGTCAGGTGGTATTGAACGACCGATTCCTGCTGCTTCCCGGGGTTCGTGTTCCGCACTTGGCGTCGCAGGTTCTGGGCCGTGCGGTGGGTCGTTTGGCGTCGGACTGGGCATTGTGTCACGGGGTTCGTCCGGTTCTGGTGGAGACGTGCGTGGCGTCGTCTCGTCGTGGCACGAGCTATCGGGCGTCGGGCTGGCGGTGTGTGGGCCGTACGGCGGGTCGTCCTCCGGGGTCATCGGTTTCTGTGGAGCCGAAGGATGTCTGGCTTCGGGGCCTGGCCCCGGACTGGGCGGAGACGCTGCGTCGGGCTGCGCCCAGGGAGTTGGGTTCGTTTCCGGGGTTGGGGGAGGAGGCTGCGGGCGCCGGCAGTTGGTCTCGGTGCGAGTATTCGCGTTCGGACCTGGCCGACGGTCGGCTGCGTCGTCGTCTGGCGCAGATGGGTGCGGCCTGGGAGCAACATCCTGGTGCGCCTCTGCCGGCGGTGTTTGCCGGCAGCGCCGAGCAACAGGCGGCCTACCGTTTCCTGCACAATGGAGCGGTGAGTAGCGCGGACATTCTGCAACCGCATCGGGAGGCGCTGGTCGAGCGCAGCCGTGCGGAGTCGGTGGTGCTGCTGGTGCAGGACACGACGACGCTCAACTACACGGGTCTTCGGGACAGCACGACCGGGCTGGGGCCGCTGGGAGAACGGTCTGGCGGCGGTCGGGGTCTGTTCGTGCACGCGGCGGTGGCGTTCACCGAGGGGCGCCGGCCGTTGGGGGTGAGCGGTCTGGAGACGTGGGCGCGGCCGGATGGCGCGCCCACGTCCGAGCGCGCATTGGAGAGCCGGCGCTGGTTCCGGGGATTCGACCAGGGTCGCGAATTGGGGCGGGCGTGTCCGGGCACGCGGGTGGTCGTGGTCGGCGACCGCGAGAGTGACATCCATGCGCTGTTGCAGTGGCAGGCGCAGCATGCGGCTGAAGCGGGGCTGGTGGTGCGGGCCTGCGCCAGCCGGCGGCGGCGGGTGAAAGTATGGGACGAGCGGTTGCGGGCGATGATGCTCCGGCCGCTGGCGTCTCAGCCGGACTTCGAGACCCCGGTGCGCACCAACCGGCCGGTGCACATCGACTCGCAGGGCGGCAAGCGGGCGCGCGAGGCGCGCACGGCGCGGACCGAGTTGCGCATCGGGCGGGTGCAGGTGCAGCCGCCCAAGGACCAGACCGACGCGGCGCCGCTGACGGCCTGGGTGGTGCGGGTGCTCGAAACCGACCCGCCGCCGGGACACGAGCCGCTCGAATGGCTGCTGGTGTCGAGCGAAGGCGGCCCGACGGCCGAATGGGCCGAGCGCATTGTCGGCTGGTATGAGACCCGCTGGGGCATCGAAGAGTATTTCCGGGTGCTCAAGAGCGGCGCCCGCATCGAGGACCGGCGCTTGCAGGAAGCCGACGCGCTGGCCAAGTGCCTGGCCTTCGACGCCATCACCGCCTGGCGGGTGTGCTCCCTCAGGGGCTACGCGCGCGACGCGCCCGACACGCCGGCAGCCCAGGTCCTGACCGACGACGAGAAGCGCGTGATCGGAGCCGTCGTGCAGGCCGAAAGACTGCTGCCGCCAGCCGAACGAGACCGGCCATTGCCGCCCGACATCCGCGCCTGGGTGATGCTGCTGGCGCGCATCGCCGGCTGGCGACCGACAAAGCGTAGACCGCTGCCGGGCAACGAAGTGCTGTGGCGCGCCTGCGTGCAACTACAGATGATGGTACGAGGAGCCCAAGCCGCCCGCGCACCCTGAACCGCAACCCGAATCGACGTAGACCGGGCGACCAACGCCGGACCGTTCCTGAGTCAACCGTGATGTAGCGCTAGGTCCACGCGGTCCACGCGTGCGGGTCCGATGTAGAATTCCAGGTTGAGGACCGACGCAATCGACTCGACGGTCGTGCTTCGCGCGGTGCGACCTTCGATCATGCTCCTCAACTGTCCGATGGGAATGCCGGTGCGCAGCGAGAACGGTCTCAGTCCCTCCGTCTCGATCCCCTGCCGAACCACCTGTCGGAGGTAGTCGATGCCGCATCGTGTCACCAGTGACACGATGCACGGAATCCCTTGCGCAGTCGTGCTGTGTATGGCATGCTGTCGTGCTATGGATGACACGGTTCGACGGCTCGTGTCTCTCTGCGAGCTGTTCGCCGAGAGCACCGGACGGAGCATCTCGACCGTTTCACGTCACGCGACGGGAAGCGGTGAGACCATCGCGCGGCTGCGGCGCGGCCACACCATCACGACGCGGCGAGCGGAACGCGCCTTCCGGTTCCTTGCGCGGAACTGGCCGGAACCCGTGGAGTGGCCGGCCGACATTCCGCGCCCCGGCGTGCCCTGCAGCGTGCTCGACGAGCCGGAGTTGCCGGTGGCGGCTCTGGGCGACGGCAGGGACGAGCTTTCCGTCGAACCGCTGAGCGGTAGCTGATCGTCACACGTGCGGCGCGGTGTGCAGACCCGAGCGCGGTGAGGGCTGGGCCGAACACGGAGCCTCGCGACGGGTTGACGGCGCTAGGCGCGGCCCTTCAGTCGCCGAAGTTTCCGGCGCTGCTGCTTGTCCGGGGTCGGAGTGCGACCAGCGCGCCGAAGCAGCATCCTGAAAGCCAACTCGTCCTCCGTGGGTGGTGGCGTGCGGTCGTCATAGAGAGCCCGGGCGTCAGCCTTCGGCAGGTGGCGTTCGGCAAGCGTGACCACCGACACCACCTGCGTCACGCCGTTGGGGCGCGTGAGACGGATCTCGTCGCCGGGCCTGATCTCGCGGTGCGGTCTTGCCCGTCGCCCGTTGATCTCGACCTTGCCCCCCTTCGCCGCGCGCTGGGCGTCGGACCGTGTCCGAAAGAGGCAGGCGACGTCGAGCCAGACGTCGACGCGCACCGACTGCAACGGTTCCGAGGCAGCCGCCGGTCGCGATGCTGTGGTCATGCTTCAGCGCAGTGCGTGGACGGTGGGAACGTGTGCGACGCTCCGGTCACGATCCGCTAAGAGCCGGCAAGCATGCGGCCGACCGCGGTCCGGCTCTCCGGGACGATGGCGTCCAGCCGGTCCATGCGCTTGCCGCCGGCCTGTGCGAAGTCGGGCCGGCCACCCCCGCGTCCGTCAACGATGGGAGCCAGCGCCTTGATCAGGTTGCCGGCATGCACGCGATCGGTGAGGTCGCGCGTCACCGAGACGACCAGCGCGGCCTTGCCGTCGTTGTCCGAGGCCAGCACCACGACGCCGCTGCCGAGGCGGTCGCGGAGCGAGTCGGCAAGCGAGCGCAGGGCGCCCGGTTCGAGGCCGGCCACCACCCGCGTCAGGATGCGGATGCCATCGATCCGGGTCGTGTCCTCCTCCTGCCCCGGCCCCGCCGCTTTCGTGCCCATCGCCGCCTGCACCTTCAGCCGCTCGACGTCGCGCGACAGCCGCCGGGCGTCGGTCTGCAGCTTCCTGACCGCTTCCAGTGCGTGCTCGGTGCCGGTGCCGAGCGCCTGCAGCAGTTCGGCGAGCGTCTCTTCCCGCTCTTGCATCAGTCGCACTGCGGCCGGGCCGGTGACAGCCTCGATGCGCCGCACGCCGGCCGCCACGCCTCCTTCGTGGGTGATGACGAAAGGTCCGATGTCGCCGGTGGCCTGGCAGTGCGTCCCACCGCAGAGCTCGATCGAGAAGCCGGGTACGGTGACCACCCGGACGCGTTCACCGTACTTCTCGCCGAACAGCGCCATGGCTCCGGCCGCGATGGCTTCCTCCGCCGACCGTTCCTCGGTCTCCACCGTCTGGTTGCGGAAGACATGGCTGTTGACGAGGCGCTCGACCTCGCGCAGTTGACCGTCGCTGACAGGCTCGTGGTGGGTGATGTCGAAACGGAGCCGGTCCGGCGCGACGAGCGAACCGGCCTGTCGGACGTGCGTGCCCACGATGCTGCGCAGGGCCGCGTGCAACAGGTGCGTTGCCGTGTGGTTGCGGCGGATGTCGTCGCGCCGCTCCGCGTCGACCGCCGCCGTGACCTGATCGCCGACCCGGAGTCGTCCCTCGCGCACCGCGGCAAGGTGCATCCGCGGCCAGGCGGGCTTCAGCCTCACGACGTCCTTCACGGCGGCGTGGACGTCGTCGGCGGCCAAGCGGCCGGTGTCCGAGACCTGCCCGCCGGCCTCCAGGTAGAACGGGGTCCGGTCGAGGACCGCGTAGCCCTCTTCTCCGGGTGTCAGCGCGTCGACCCCGGTCAGGGTCGCGCCGTTCCCGTCGCGGCGGAACAGGTGCGTGACGTCGCTCCGGGTGATCGTGGTCGTGTAGCCGTCGAACCGTTCCGGGCCGAAGTGCGGGTCGCCCGATGCGCTGCGCGGGTAGGGGCTGGCCGCCACCGTGACCTCCGGGGCCGGTCCGCCACCGAACGCCGCACCGGCCCGTGCGCGGGCGCGCTGCGCCTCGAGTGCGCTCTCGAACCCCGGCCGATCGACCTGCAGCGCGCGGGACTGCGCCATGTCCTCGATGAAATCGAGCGGCATGCCGAAGGTGTCGTACAGCCGGAACGCCACATCACCGGCCACCGTGCCGCCGGGTTCCCCGCCGGCGGCGTCGGGCCCGGTGCCCGCGCGGTCTCCGGCGGCGTCGGGCCCGGCGCCGGCGCTGCGGGGGGCGGCTGCGGCTGTGGCCAGCGCCGCTTCGAGATGCGGCAGCCCGTCGCGCAGCACCCGGTCGAATTGCTCCTCCTCTCGGCGCACGTTCGACACGATGAGGTCCCGGCCTGCGTCCAGCTCCGGGTACGCACCCGCCATCTCCGCGATCACCACACCGGTGAGCTCGTGCAGGAACGGCTCGGTCAGGCCGAGCCTCTTCCCGTGCCGCATTGCCCGCCGCATGATCTTGCGGAGCACGTAGCCGCGCCATTCGTTCGACGGGACGACCCCATCGGCGATGAGAAACGTCATCGCGCGCAGGTGGTCGGCGATCACTCTGAGCGAGACATCGCTCGTGTCGTTGGACGGGCGGCCGGCCAGCGGACCGTACTCCGTGCCCGCCCGCTCCCCGATGGCGGCAAGGAGCGGCGTGAAGAGGTCGGTGTCGTAGTTCGAGAGCCTGTCCTGCAGTACCGCGACGATTCGCTCTAGGCCCATGCCGGTGTCGATGGACGGGGCGGGCAGCGGAGCAAGCGAACCGTCCGCCCGTCGCTCGAACTCCATGAAGACGTTGTTCCAGATCTCGACGTATCGGTCGCAGTCGCAGTCGAGCCCGAGACAGCGCTCGGCGGCACAGGGCAGATGGTCGCCGCGGTGATAATGAATCTCCGAGCAACGGCCGCACGGTCCCGTCTCGCCCATTGCCCAGAAGTTTTCCGCCGCACCCAGCTCGGCGATACGCGACGCCGGAACGAGCCGTTCCCAGACGGCGTACGCGTCGTCGTCGCGCGGAACCCCGTCCTCGCCCTTGAACACCGTGGCGTAGAGCCTTTCGGCCGGCAGGCCCCAGACGTCGGTCAGCAGCTTCCAGGCGAAGGAGATCGCATCGTCCTTGAAATAGTCGCCGAACGAGAAGTTGCCGAGCATCTCGAAGAACGTGTGGTGCCGGAGCGAGGGCCCGACGTTCTCCAGGTCGTTGTGCTTGCCGCTGACGCGCATGCATTTCTGCGCGGTCGCGGCGCGCCGGTAGTCGCGTCGCTCGGCGCCGAGGAACAGATCCTTGAACTGGTTCATTCCGGCGTTGGTGAACAGCAACGTCGGATCGTCCCCGGGCACGAGCGGCGAGCTGGTCACGACGCGGTGTCCGCGCTCGCGAAAATAGTCGAGAAAACTCTGCCTCGTCTCAGCCGCAGTCATCCACGTCATTCTGACACACCGCCGCCGCGCCGGCGCCATTCAGGACGACGCCTCGTCGGGCGGCGCGGCCCGCCCGGCGCGAGCGCGCAGCGTCGCGTTCACCGTCTGCGGATCGAAACCCTGGCGAACCAGGTAGCGGTACAGCTTGCCGAAGTGGATCCGATCCGCCACCATGACGTCCTCGGGGAGACGCCGCGCCAGGGCCCTCTCGATCACGGTCTGCGCGTGCTCCTCCGCATACACCTCGGCGACTGCGGCGCGAGCTACGGTGGGGGCGATGCCGAGAGCGATGATCTCCTGTTCCGCTCGCCGCGGGCCCCGATGGGTGACGCGGGCCGCGCGGCGGGCGTGGACCGTGGCCGTGCGGTGATCGTCGACGACGCGTTCACGCTGCAGGCGGGCGACGGCGGCTTCTGTCGCCTCGGAATCGAAACCGCGGCGGCGCAGCCGCTCGCCGAGCTGCGCCACCGAGAGCTCGCGCCGGGCGATCATGGCCAGGCCGACGGCGTAGGGGTTGGAAGGCAATGGCTGCGCGCTGAACGCCCGGCGCCGTCTGCGCCGGGCGGCATCTGCCCCCGCTCCATGAGCTTGCGCCTCGACACTTCGCTTCGCCGCGTTCTGCGGCGCAAGTTCCTAGCCGGCGCCGGCCGCGACCTCGGCCGCATGGGTTGCCGCCGCCGGATCACCGTAGACGAACCTGAGCCAGCCGCGGGTATCGGCCACCCGACCGTTGATGACGTCGAAGAACCGTCGCTGAATGGCGGTGGTGATCGGGCCGCGCTTGCCGCTGCCGATGGCGATCTTGTCGATGGACCGGATGGGCGAGATTTCGGCTGCGGTCCCGGTGAAGAACACCTCGTCGGCGATGTACAGGGCCTCGCGCGGCAGCGTTGCCTCGCGAACCACGAACCCGAGGTCTCGTGCGAGCGTGATGACGACGTCGCGAGTGATGCCGGGCAGAATGGAATCGGCAGCCGGCGGAGTCGTGATCACGCCTTCCCGCACCACGAATATGTTCTGGCCGCTGCCCTCGCTCACGAAGCCGCGCGGATCGAGAGCGATGCCTTCGGCGTACCCGTTGAGCGTCGCCTCCATCTTGATGAGCTGCGAGTTGGCGTAGTTCGCGGTCGACTTGGCCACCGACGGGAACCGGTTGGGCGCCCCCCGTCCCCAGGAGCTGACCTGAACGTCGACGCCGTGCTCAAGAGCGTCCTCGCCGAGATAGGCGCCCCATTCCCAGACGAGGATCGCCGCTTCGACGGGGCAACTGAACGGATTGACACCCAGCGTGTCGTAGCCTCGGTAGATCAGCGGCCGAACGTAGCATGCGTTGTAGCGGTTGGCCCGTATGGTATCGAGAATCGCCTCATGGAAGGCCTCCTGCCCGAGGTCCTCGTAGTCCATCCGATAGATCTTCGCCGAGTCGTACAATCGCCGGACATGGGCGTCGAGGCGGAACACGGCGGCTCCGTCTGGCGTGTCGTAGCAGCGGGCGCCCTCGAAGACGCCGCTGCCGTAGTGGATGACGTGGGAGCCGATATGGACCTTGGCGTCGGCCCAATCGACCAGCTTGCCGTTCATCCAGATGCGGCCGGTCCCGAAGCTCATGGCAGACCTGTGAAATCCTGTGAAGTAAACAAGTTACATTCCAGTGTACGAATCTGGCGCGCTGTTTGCAAGTGTACGGGCCAGGTGTACCGGCAGGCGTCGCGGCCTACCAGACCTCTCCGCAGAACGGGCAACGGTCCGCACGGGCATGTAACGGTTTGCGACAGCGCAGACAGAAGCGGCCGGACGATGGGGTCTCGGTGCGCGGGCGCCGCGGGGTGACGTGGACCCGCGCGCGCGCCGTCTCGCGTGGCGGGTCGGCGCGGCGGTCCGGCGTCGGTACGGACAGGGGCGCCGCCGCCGCCTGCTCCAGGTCGCTCAGCAGCTCGGCGGCCTTCTGGTAGCGCATCGACAGGGCTGGCGCAAGGGCCTTCATCACGATGTCGTTGAGCGGCTTCGGCACCTCCGGGTTCGAGAGGCGCGGCGGCCGCACGAGCTCGCCGCTCCTGAGCTTGTCGAGATCGGCGGGGGCGGGCGGCTCGTAGGGGAGCGCAGCGGTGAGCATCTGGTACATGGTGACGCCGAGAGAGTAGATGTCGGACGCAAAGATGGCCTTGCCTTCGAACTGCTCGGGGGCCATGTAGGGTGGGCTGCCGATGACCGTCGTGCCGTGTGCGGCGATCTCCAGGAAGCGCGAGGTCCCGAAGTCGGCGACCTTCAGCACCTCCGCATCGGAGACGAGCATGTTGGCCGGCCGCAGGTCGCGGTGTATCACTCCCTGCGCATGGGCATGCTCCATGGCCCGGCCGATCTGCGCGGTGTAGTGAACGGTGCGTGCCGCGTTGAGGGCGCCGTTGCTCGTGATGACCTCCTCCAGGGTGTGGCCGGCAACGTACTCCATCACGATGAAGAAGATGTTGTCCTGTTTCTCGGCGGTCGTAATCGAGACGATGTTGGGATGGTCGAGCGCCGCCAGCAGGCGGGGTTCCCGCAGCAGCTCGCCGAAGTTCAGGTTCTGTCGGTGGGGCACCTTGATCGCCACGTCCTTGTCGATCCAGGTGTCGCGCGCGAGATAGACGGCGCCGAAGCCGCCGCTGCCGAGGGGGGCGGTGATCTTGTACTTGCCTAGAGTCTGCCCTCGGAACAGCATGCCGGTAGCGCAAGTATAGCGTGGCGGTCCGGCCGTGCTGATGGCCCGGAACGGGCGTCGGGACTCAGAAATCGTCCCAGGTGAACCGGAGGACGGAAAGGGCGGCGAGGGGAGCGGTCTCGGCGCGCAGCGTGCGGCGGCCAAGCGTCAGCAGTCTGAAGCCGGCTGCCTCCGCGGCCTTGATTTCGTCGTCCGTCCAGCCCCCCTCCGGTCCGATTGCCAGGGCGGCGCCGGCCGGTCGCGGCTCGCGCCGGAGCATTTCCGTCGTGGCCCTCGCGGCGTCGTCGGCTGCTGCCGGTTCGATCAGCAGCAGACGGATGGCGTGCGGCCGGGCGGTCTCGATGAATCGGCGGAAAGCGGCCGGTGCGTGGATCGCCGGGACCACGGCGCGTCCGCACTGTTTGGCGGCACCCACGGCGATGCCGCGCCAGCGGTCGGCGAGCCGCCCGCCGGCGCGCTCGTCTCCGGCTGACTGCGCACGGTGGGCAAGGAGCGGTACGATGTCGGTCACGCCGAGGGTTGTAGCGTCGCGAACCACGGTGTCGAGCTTGCGACCCTTGAGGACCGTCATCCCCAACGTCACGTGTACGAGGGGTTCCGGGACCGCTTCGACCGGCGCGCCGAGGCGCAGCGCGGAGCGCCGCGGGTCGTCGTCGGTGATCGTGGCTTCGTGCTGGCGGCCTCGCCCGTCGAAGACGAGGACCCGGGTGCCGTTGCGCAATCGCAGCACGCGGCTCAGGTGGCGGCCCTCCGCGGGTGCGAGACGGACTTCGCCTCCGGGACCCGGGAGCCGCGCCGCGTAGAAGCGGTGGACCGTCATCAGGTCCGTGTCCGGGGCGGGACGATCCGCGTCGGTCGCTCGAAGACCAGGCCGACCCACTCGTTCTCCGCCGTCCGTTCACGGAGGATGAGCGGCGGTGCGAACGCCATGCGCACCGCGCGCTCCTCGTCCATCGTGATGCCGCTCGCGAGCAGAACACCGTTCGGCCGGACGCATCGAAGAACTCGCGCAGCGTGCTGCACGAAGAAGGCGCCCGTGAGATTGGCCGTGACGATGTCGCCGGCGTCGAGGGAGGCGTCCGCGAGGTCGGCTGCAAGCGCCGTGACCCGCTCTTCGACCCGGTTGCGCCGGATGTTGTCGAACATGTTCCCGAGTGCGTCGGCGTCACGTTCCACGGCGATTGTCGTCCGCGCGCCGAGCAGCGCAGCGGTTATCGCCAGAACGCCGGATCCGGCGCCGAGATCCAGCACGCGCCGGCTGTTCCGCAGGCGGTCCCGCAGGCGCTGCAGCGCCTGCAGACAGAGTCGGGTGGAGGCATGATGGCCCGTGCCGAACCCCATGGAAGGCTCGATGACCACGATGGTCCGGGCGCCCGCGGCCGGCGGGGGAACATCCCACGGGGGCGCCACGACCAGGTCGCCGATCCGGACCGCGCGCAGGTCGGCGTGTGCCCGCGCCGCCCAGCCGTCATCGCTCACGTCGATCGGGGAGGCGCGGGCGCCGTCCGGTCCGAGCGTGCGGTCTATGGCCCGGCGCGCGGCGTCGCGGGCAGCCGCCGAGAAGAAGTACACGCGCCGTTCGACGGGTACGGGCAGGACGCCTCCCTTGGCGTCGGGATCTTCCACGCCCTGGACGTCATGGATGGCGAACGGGCTGTAATCGTCCAGCAGTCCGTCGAGTCGGGGCAGAAGCGACGCCGGGACGGCCGGCAGATGGATGTCGAGCGCGGGGCGCCGGGCGCGCTCGGCGGGAGGACTATCCAAAGATGTCCTTCATCCGACTGAAGAAGGGGCGGCCGTCGTCGCCGGCGCCATCGCCGTCCTCGTGCGGGTGGAACGACCGCTGCGGCATGATCCGATCCAGGTTCTCGATCAACGCCTTCTGTTCCTGGGAGACCGACGTGGGTACCGCTACCTTCACGTCGATGTAGAGGTCTCCGCGTCCCCGCCCCGAGACGTGCGGCAGCCCCTTGCCGCGCAGCCGGAGACGTGCGTCGCCCTGCGTGCCCTTCGGGACGTGCAGGGTCTCGTCGCCGTTCAGCGTCGGGACCGTGATCGTGCCGCCGAGCACGAGCGTGGGATAGCTCACCGGAATGGCGCACAGCAGATCGCTGCCCTCGCGTCGAAACACCGGGTGGTCCTGGACGTGAACCACGACATAGAGGTCGCCCGGCTCCCCGCCGTGCGGCCCGAGTTCCCCTTCGCCGTGCAGGCGCAACTGCTGCCCGGTGTCGATGCCGGCCGGCACCTTGACCGTGAGCTTCCGCTCGCGCGATACCTTGCCTTGTCCCCGGCAGCCGTTGCACGGATTGCGAACGACGGTACCGGCGCCGCGGCAGGCGGCGCAGGGACGTGCGACGGTGAGGAAGCCCTGCTGGTATCGCACCTGACCGTGACCTCGACACTGCGGGCAGGTTTCCGGCTGCGAGCCGGCCGCGGCGCCCGAGCCGGCGCACTGGTCGCACGGTTCCTCGCGCGGGACCTGGAGCGTCGCCTCGGTGCCGGCCGCCGCGTCCTCCAGCGAGATCGGCAGGTCATAGCGCAGGTCGGCGCCCCGCCGCGGGCCTCGCCGGCGACGTCCCGAGCCGAATATGTCACCGAAACCGAACATGTCGCCGAGATTGCCGAAAATGTCGTTGAAATCACGGAATGTCGACGGATCGAAGCCGGCGGTTCCGCCGCCGACTCCCGCGTGGCCGAACTTGTCGTAGCGTGCCCGCTTGTCCGGATCGGCCAGGACGGCGTACGCTTCCGCGGCTTCCTTGAAACGTTCCTCGGCGGTCCGATCGTTCGGATTCCGGTCCGGGTGATACTTCAAGGCCAGCTTGCGGTACGCGCTCTTCAGCTCCTGCTCGCCGACGTCGCGCGATACGCCGAGCACTTCGTAGTAGTCGCGCCTGCTCACGCCTTGGCCACCCTGACCATGGCTGCCCGCAGCAGCTCGTCGTCGAACCGGTATCCGCGCCGCACCTCGTCGATGACGTCTCCGTCCTCTCGGCCTTCACTGGCCTGGTACGCCACGGCTTCGTGCAGGTTCGGATCGAACCGTGCTCCGGCCGTGTCGATCGGCGTGACGCCCCGCTTGCGGAGGATCTCGATCAACTGTCGGTGGATGAGTTCGATCCCGGCGCGATACGCATCGGCCGCGCCGGTTGCGGCCGGCGCTCCGAGCGCCCGCTCGAAGTCGTCCAGCAGGGGGAGCAACGCGCCGATCAACTGTCTCTCGGCCCGTCGGTTGGCCCTGGCGCGGTCGCGCTCGACGCGCTTCTTGTAGTTGTCGAACTCCGCCTGCTTGCGAAGCAGCAGGTCGCGGTACTCGTCACGCTCGGCGGCCGGATCCGGAACCGGCTCCGGCGCGGGGACCGATGCTTCGGGATCCGCAGGTGCGTCTTCCGGCTGCGCCGCGTTCGCGTGGTCGCCGGGTTGCGCCGGACTCGCGTCGTTCTCGAACTGCGCCGGGCTCGCGTCCTGTTCGGGCTGTGCCGGGTTCGCGTCCTGCTCAGGCTGTGCCTGGTTCACGTCGTCTGTCATGTTCGGATGCTGCCGTCTGCTCGACGAGTACCCGGCTCACCGCGCGCGAGACCTGATCCACCGCCGAGATCGCTCGGGAATAGCGCATGCGCCGCGGGCCGATGATGCCGATGCGCCCCGTGCGGGAACCGTCGAAGTAGGTGGAGGCAACCAGACTGAAGGCCTGCATCTCCGGCGACGAGTTCTCCGTGCCGATGACGACAGTCAGTCCCGGACCGTTGAGATACTCGTCGAGGACCCGCACCAGCAGATCCTTGCGCTCGATCATTCCCAGCAGCGTCCGGAGAATTTCGAGCGGCACGCGGTCCGTGCTGTCGGACACTTCCTCGGCGAGAAACCATGCGCCCTCGACGAAGAGGTGATTCGGCGGGACCATCTCCTCCAGCGTCAGACTGGCCAGCCGGAGCGCGCGCGAGCGGAGCTGATCGTAGAGCATCCGTTGCTGACGCAACTGTTCGACCACCGCGGTGCGGACGTCCCACAGAGCCAGGCCCGCGAATGTCTCGGACAGGTAGCGGGCTCCCTGTTCAAGCGCCCGACGGTCGGTTTCCTCACCCAGATCGACCGACTTGTGGGCGATCTCGTCGTCGCCGGTGGTGACCACCACCAGGATTTTCGTGTTTCCGAGGGGTACGAACTCGATGCGCTTGAATGTGCCGGCGGCCACCCGGGGCAGGCAGGCGAAAGCCAGTTGGTGCGAGGCGACCGACAACTCGTGCGAGACGTTCGACAGGACGTCGCTCACCGTGCCGGCCTGTCGCAGCCGCGCCTCGACATCCGGCGCCGGACCCGCTGCGCGGCGGCCACTCAGCAGCCGATCGACGAAGTACCGGTAGCCGCGGTCCGTCGGTACGCGCCCGGCGGATGTGTGCGGCTGAACGATGTAGCCCGCCTGCTCCAGTTCGGCCATGACATTGCGCACCGAGGCGGACGACAGGCCGACATCACCGTGCTGGGCGAGCCACAGCGAGGACACCGGCTCTCCCTGCTCGATGTACTGCGTGACCAGCGCCGCCAGAATCCGGCTGGCGCGATCCGTCAACCGGTCCACATCCGGATCGTGGATGGTGGCGCGAGGTGCCATGGTGCGTGCCGTGACCGGGCAGCGCGACCGGGCCGCCCTGTTCAACGATCTTCGATTATAGCAGCCGGTGTCGGTGCGCCCGCGAGGGCGGTCTCCCCGGCGGCGGCCGCAACGGAGGTCGGCGGTGTGGGCGGCAGCCACCGTAACGGTTTGACGGCCGCGCGGGCCGCGGCATCCACGTCGGCGGCGTCCAGCTTGCCGTACTTGACGGCGATCAGCTCGGCCAGGATGCTGACGGCGATCTCCTGCGGGGTGATCGCGCCGATGTCGAGGCCGACCGGCGCATGCAACCGCTCCGGGCAGGCGACCGTGACGCCGGCCTCCCGTAGCGCTTCATGCAGTCGCGCGACCTTTGCCCGGCTCCCGATCAGGCCGAGGTAGCGGAGCTGCCGGGGCGCGAGTGCGCGCAGGGCATCGAGATCGTGGCGATGGCCGCGGGTCAGGATGACCACGTAGGCGGTGGCAGGGAAGTCGGTGTTCTCCAGCCACGTCGGGATATCGTCGACGGCGACTTCGACCGCGTCCGGAAACCGCTCGACGTTGGAGAATTTCTCGCGGTCGTCGATGACATGGACCTGGAATCCGGCCGGCGTCGCGAGACGCCCGAGGTGCAGGGCGACATGGCCGGCGCCCACCAGATAGAGATGCGGCGAGGCTTCGAGCGGCTCGATGTAGACCTCCATCTGGCCCCCACAGATCAGTCCCGACTCCTCGGCGATGTCGTCGGCGAGCTCGTATCGGGCGACAAGCGGCCTGCGTGACTCGAGTGAGCGCCGCGCCTTCCAGAAGGCGTCGTTCTCGTAGCACCCGCCGCCGATCGTGCCGATTATGCGTCCGTCGGCGAAGACCAGCATCTTCGCCCCGACGCGCTGCGGCGTCGAGCCCTGCGTACGGATGATCGTCACCAGGGCCGCCGATTCCCCGCGGGCGAACACGTCGTTGACGGCTCTGAAGATTTCTTCATTCATGTGAATCAGCCGAGAGTATACCGTGCTCCACCGCGCGGCTGCGCCTCCCGGATGCTGCGGGGAGCGTGGCGAGGGCACGGTTCGCCAGGAGCTTGCGCCGCTGAACGCAGCGAAGCGAAGTACTGAAGCGCAAGGTCATGGAGCGGGCGGGATGGGCCGAACGCCGAGCCCGCGAGGCGCTCGGGGCGCTAGACGGTCAGCAGCCAGTGGTGGCCCGGGTCGAGCGGCAGGCATTCCAGCAGCCGGTCGACCAGCTCGAAGCCGTACCGATTCAGAAAGTGGACTCCCGCGACGCTCCGCTCCTGAAGCGCGCCGCCGGGAAAGCTCTGTGCCCGCGCCCGCTCGAACTGTCGGCGCAGCGTCGAGTCCCGCCGTTTCGCGGCCGCCACGGTTTTTCCGCGCAGGTTCCTGAGTTCCCGGTCGATACGGCCCCTCGTGGAGGTGACGGCGCCGGCCAGCGTCGGGTCGAGGGTCGGGACGACGTTGCCGATGGCGTCGAAATGCTCGGCCATGGACCGCTCGGCCGCGGCGATCGTCTGCTTGATGTTCTCCGGGACCAGTGATGCCAGCAGGCGGTTCAGTGCCGCGTCGTCCCGCGGCTGAAGCTGTGCGAAGTCCACCCCGTTGCGGTTCAGGAACTTGACGGTCGCAGCGTCGACGATCGTGGCGCTTGCCCGCGGATAGATGACCGGCATCGGGACGTCGAACGCGGCGTAGATCCGGCGCAGTTGGCCGAGGTAGGCCAGTTCGTTGGGACCTGCCACGTAGGCCACGGTGGGCAGCAGGGTGTCCTGGACGATCGGTCGCAACAGCACGTTCGGGCTGAAGCGCGCCGGGTCGTTCTCGATGTCGGCCAGCAGCGTGTCCACGTCGAGAGTGCGGCCCCCGGTCGAGAAGGTCCCGTCAGTCGCCCGGATGGCATGGCGGACTTCGTCCAGGTGAAACAGGGCAACCGAGCCGGGGGCGGGGGAGGCCTGGGCGTGATAGCCGAGAGCGGCCAGCTCCGCGCCGGCCTTCGCCGCCAGCGCCGTGGTGCGTCCCGGACTCGCGACCTCGCGCTTGAACAGCGACCGGACGAACGGCTTGGCGGCCGGGTCGGAGGCGTCGTACACGACCAGGCCATGATGACCGAGCAGCCGCTCGATCCAGCGCGCGAAGGCGTCGACCAACCGCTCCCCGGGCGCGTACGACTCGGCCACCGCATCCATCACCTCCGTGGTGAATTCGGTCCGGGGGAGGGCCATGCGCAAGTCGGCGAGGGCCGCCCGGATGGAGTCGTCAAGGACGATCGCGGCCGCGCTCGTCCCGGGTGGGGCGCTGACCTCCAGCGCGACGGGGACTCGCGCCGCCTCGCCGTCGAGGACGTGGCAGCCACGGATTTCGTCGAGGTCGTGGTCCTCCCCTTCGATCCAGAACACGGGCACGACCGCGGTCTCGTGCTCGTCGGCGAGGCGGCGAGCGAGTCGGACTGCGGTGAGGGCCTTGAACAGCGTGTAGAGCGGACCTCCGAACAGGCCTGCCTGCTGCCCGGTGACCACCGCCACGGTCTGCGCATCGTGCAGCCGCGCGGCGGCGGCGCGTGCTGCGGCCGGCGCGCCGCGCACTGCCAACTGCCGTTCGACCACCGCGGCCGCCGCCGGGTCGGGCCGCCGGCGGGTTCGGGCTTCGAATGCTCCGGTCCAGCTCGTCGGGTGCGACCAGGAGCCGGCGAAGTAGGGGGCGAGCCGCTCAAAGGCATGACAGTAGTCGCGAACGAAACGACCGGTCCACGGGAGTTGCCGGTCGTCGAGTCGAATCCCCGGGTTCTGTCGCTCGCCATCCATTGAACGGGTAACCGCCCCCATGGTACCATCCGGGAACCATCCGGGAGATTACGACCACTGACACGCGAGGATGCCGGGGCGTTTGCAGTTCCTGGTGCATTCGGCCCGTACCGGGTCCTGCATCAGGTAGGTACCGGCGTTCTCGGCCCCGTCTATCGAGCCTGCGAATCGGAAGGCGGCAGAACGGTCGCCATCAAGTCCTTCGAGCTCGAACTGACGCCTGAGCAGGTCGAGATCTTCGGCAACGCACTGGCCCACATCGTCAATGTGGAGGTCTCGCATCCGGCGCTCGTGGCGCCGCTCGCCGCGGGCCTCGAGTCGGGCATGCCATTCATGGCGTACGAGTACGTCGCAGCCGAGTCGCTCGACGTTGCGCTCCGGCGCCAGGCGCGCCCCTCGAACGTACTGGAGTGGATCGCGCCGCTCGCCGGCGCGGTGGACGCCGCCCATGCGCGGGGGATCGAGCATGGTGCCCTGCATCCGCGAGACGTGCTGGTGTCCGCCGATGGCGTGTGCACGACCGGATTCGGGATCGCCAGGGCCCTGGAGCACGTGCAGCTTGGTATCCCCGTGCGGAGGCCGTATGCGGCTCCGGAGCTGATGGCCGGGCGCCGCTGGGGGCCGCCGGCGGATCGCTTCGCCGTCGCCGTGCTTGCCTATGAGTTGCTGACCGGAACCCGACTGTCCGGGAACAACGACGAGGCTGTGGCCGATCTGCGCGAGTTGTGCCCGGACGTTGCTGACGTGGCGGGGCTCCAGCAGGCGTTCCGCAATGCATTGGCGGACGAGCCGTCCATCCGTTCCGTGTCGGCTACCGCATTCGTGACGGCGTTGGCCCGCGCCATCGGGGACGAGGTGACCAGCGATTCCGCGCCACGCGGCGTCGAGCCGGCGCCGGACCATCTCGACGAGGCGGTGGACGCACAGCACGGTGCAGGGTCGGACGTTGGCCGCGAGGGCGACGAATCGGCGTTCGCCGCCCCGGAATTCGATGTGCCGGCCGGGCACGAACCCTACGGTCCCGGACGCGCTCCCGATTACCCGGTGGAGATCGCCGAACCGGATGCGGTTGCCGCGCTCGAGGACCGGTCAGCGGGCAGCGACGGCGCGGACGACGATGGTCGCGCGATGCGTGGCGAGCGAATGCCCCGGCCGCCACGCGCGTCCCGCTCCGCGGGTCGTCCGCAGCGTGGTGACGGTACGCGCCGGCGTTCCAGACCGGTGGTCGCGATACGGGACGACGTGCATTTCGATCCGCTGGACGACGCGGACGCCGTCGAGCCGCCGGTCCGGCAGGCCGGATACGACGACGACTTTCCGCCGCCGCCATCCTCCACGTCCATGCGGGCGATGGCGCCGGTGGTAGCCGCCATGGCGGTGGGTGTGCTGGTGGCGTACCTGGTGAGCATCGGGTGGGGGACTTCGGGCGACGAGGCTGCCGGCGATGCTCCGCCGGGCGAGGTCTCCGGTACCGGCGTGGAGTGGAGCGAAGAGACGGTGGCCGCGCCCGAAGCGCAACGCCCGCCGGCGACGGCCGACGAGCCTCTGACTCTGGCCGAAGAGCCGATCGTGCCGGTCGGCGATCCGCCGCGGGGTGTGGATCCGGGTTCCGACGCCGACCTGCCGCCCCCCGATCCGCCCGCGGTGGCGGCCGAACCCGCGGTGGAGAGTCCGCCGCGGTCAACCGTGGTTCCGTCCGGGGGCGAAGTCCCTCCCGCGCCGTCCGGCCGGGTGTCTGTCCGCACCACGCCGCCCGGTGCGCTGGTGACCCTTGACGGGCGCTCGCACGGCGCCGCCCCGGTGTCGATCGAGGACGTGTCCGCAGGTGTGCACCGGCTCCGTGTGACGGCCCCGGGACACGTGCCGGACGAGCGTGAGGTGACCGTTTCCGCCGGTGCGTCGGCAACCACCGTGAACATCGCATTGACGCCGCTGGCCGCCGTCAGTGCCCCGGTTCGGGACCAGGCTGCCGATGCAGGAGCCGCGGGCGGGTCGCTGCGCATCCTCTCCCGTCCTGCGGGCGCGACGGTCACCGTCGACGACGTGATGGTGGGCGTGACGCCGCTGGAGATGGCCGACGTGGCGTTGGGCATGCGTCGGGTGCGGATAGAGCTGCCGGGCTACCGGCCCTGGACTACGGAGGTCGACGTCTCCGGAACGGAACCGGTCCGGGTCGGGGCTTCGCTCGAACCGGGGGCGCGATGACCAGAGCGGTGCTCGCCCTGGAGGACGGCACCTTGTACGCGGGCCGCGCGGTGGGCGCGTCCGGTGTCACCGTCGGCGAGGTGGTCTTCAACACCGGTATGACCGGTTACCAGGAGATCCTCACGGATCCGTCGTACGCCGGCCAGATCGTCACGATGACCTGCCCGCAGATCGGCAACTACGGTGTCGCCGAAGCGGAGGATCGCGAGTCGGCCGCGCCGCAGGTCGCCGGATTCGTGATGCGCGAGGACTCGCCGATCGCAAGCAACTGGCGCGCCACGGGAACGCTGCACGAGTATCTCGCCGCGCACGGCATCGTCGGCATCTCGGGTATCGACACCCGCGCGTTGACCAGACTGCTGCGCACGGCCGGCGTCATGCGCGGCGTCATCGGGTCGGGAGCGATCGATCCGGAGGCGCTCGTCGCGCAGGCGCAGGCGGCGCCGCGCATGGAGGGCAGCGACCTCGTCCGGTCCGTGACCTGCGCGGCGCCATTCGACTGGCGCCCCGACGACGACGCCCCCGCAGCCGGGTTCGGCGTGGAGCCCGAGCGGCGCGCCGCTCGGTCGTTGCGCATTGCCGCCTACGATCTCGGGATGAAGCGGAACATCCTGCGGCGCCTGGCCGCCCACGGTTGCGAGGTCCGGGTGTTTCCCGCGACGGCTCCGGCGTCCGATCTGGTGGCGTTGCAGCCGGACGGCATCTTCTTCAGCAACGGTCCGGGAGATCCGGCCCCGCTGGACTATGTCGTCCGCAACGCCCGCGAGGTGCTCAAGAGTGGCGTGCCGGTGTTCGGCATCTGCCTCGGCCACCAGGTGCTCGGGCTGGCGATGGGCGCGCAGACGTACAAGCTCAAGTTCGGCCACCGCGGCGCCAATCACCCCGTCCGCAACCTGGCCACCGAACGGATCGAGATCACCTCCCAGAATCACGGATTCGCGGTCGATCCGGATTCGGTCCCGGACGATGTGGAGGTCACGCACCTGAATCTGTACGACGGGACCATCGAAGGACTGAGGCACAAGGAGCTGCCCGTCTCGTGCGTGCAGTATCATCCCGAGGCGTCGCCAGGACCGCACGACGCCGATTACCTCTTCGGCGGCTTCATCGACGCGATGGAGCAGAGAGCGGGCAGACTGTCGCGCGCCTGAGAACCATCGAACCACCCGTCTCGACCGTTCGCCATGCCCCGCCGTACCGACATTCAGCGCGTGCTCGTCATCGGTTCCGGTCCGATCGTCATCGGCCAGGCGTGCGAGTTCGACTACTCCGGCACCCAGGCCTGCAAGTCGCTGGCGAGCGAGGGACTCGACGTCGTCCTGATGAACAGCAACCCGGCGACGATCATGACCGACCCGGAGGTCGCCGAGCGGACCTATGTCGAGCCGCTCACCCGGGAGTACGCCCGCGCGGTAATCGAGAAGGAGAAGCCCGACGCCCTGCTGCCGACCGTGGGCGGGCAGACGGCGCTGAACCTGGCAATGGAGCTCGGCGAAGACGGCGTGCTCGACGAGTTCGGCGTCAAGTTGATCGGGGCGTCGCTCGACGCCATCCGCATCGCGGAGGACCGGCTGGCGTTCCGCGGCGCGATGGAGTCGATCGGCATCGAGGTGCCCGACAGCGCCTACGCGCGTTCGTTCGACGAGGCGCTCGCGCTGGTCGACCGCTTCGGCTTTCCGGTCGTCATCCGCCCCTCGTTCACACTGGGCGGCGTCGGCGGTGGCATCGCCTACAACATGGAGGAGTTCCGCGAACTGGCCCGCCGCGGCACCGAGCTCAGCCCGGTCCACGAGGTTCTCATCGAGGAATCGGTCATCGGCTGGAAGGAGTTCGAGCTCGAGGTGATGCGTGACGGGGAGGACAACTTCGTCGTCATCTGCTCGATCGAGAACATCGATCCGATGGGGGTGCACACCGGCGACAGCATCACCGTCGCGCCCGCCCTGACGTTGACCGACAAGGAATACCAGCGGATGCGCGACGCGGCGCGGCGCATCATCAACCGGGTGGGGGTCGAGACCGGCGGCTCGAACATCCAGTTCGCGGTCGATCCGGACACCGGCCGGATGGTCGCCATCGAGATGAACCCGCGCGTCTCGCGCTCGTCCGCCTTGGCGTCGAAGGCCACCGGGTTCCCCATCGCGAAGATCGCGGCCAAGCTGGCCCTGGGGTACCGCCTCGACGAGATCCCCAACGACATCACCCGGTTGACGCCCGCCTCGTTCGAGCCCACCATCGACTACGTCGTCGTCAAGGTGCCGCGCTGGACGTTCGAGAAGTTCCCGCAGGCGGAGCGGACGCTGACCACGCAGATGAAGTCGGTCGGCGAGGCGATGGCCATCGGACGCACGTTCAAGGAGGCCTTTTTCAAGGGCATGCGTTCGCTGGAGATCGGCCGTAGCGGGCTGCTGTTCGACCGCGTGCGGAAGGGCGCCGCGGTGGAACGGGGCGAGCTGCGGCGCAGGATCGTCTCGCCGACGGACCGTCGCATGGGGGCGGTCTTCGACGCGCTGGTGGCCGGCTGGTCGGTCGAGGAGCTGTACGAGGCGAGCCGTATCGACCGCTGGTTCCTGACCCAGTTCGCCGAGATCGTGGAGCTGTACCGGCGCGCCGTGGAGGCGGGCCCGGAGACGCTGTCGAAGGACCTGCTGCTGGAGCTCAAGCGGGCCGGCTTCGGGGACGAGCAGCTCGCCCTCATCCTCGGAGTCGACGCCCCGGCGGTGACCGCCCGGCGGACCGAGGACGGACTGGGGCCGGTCTACAAGCGCATAGATACCTGCGCGGCCGAGTTCGAGTCGTTCACGCCGTACCTCTACGGCACCTATGAACTGGAGTGTGAGGCCGAGCCGAACGACCGCCCGAAGGTGGTCATCCTCGGCAGCGGGCCGAACCGCATCGGGCAGGGTATCGAGTTCGACTACTGCTGTTGTCATGCCGCGTTCGCCCTCCGCGAGGAGGGGTACGAGACGGTCATGATCAACTGCAATCCGGAGACCGTCTCGACCGACTACGACACCGTCGACCGGCTCTATTTCGAGCCGCTGACGCAGGAGGACGTGCAGGCGGTCATCCGGCGCGAGCGGTCGGCCGGCGGCGAGGTCTCGTGCATCGTGCAGTTCGGCGGCCAGACGCCGCTGAAGCTCGCCCTCGGCCTGCAGTCGGCGGGGGTCGCCATCATCGGCACCTCGCCGGACTCGATCGACCTGGCGGAGGACCGCGAGCGGTTCGCGCAGCTCCTCGGGGAGCTGGGTATCCCGCAGGCGCCCCACGGCCTCGCGACCTCGCGCGACGAGGCGCGCGCGATCGCGGACGACATCGGCTATCCGGTGCTCGTGCGTCCGTCCTACGTCCTCGGCGGCCGGGCGATGGCCATCGTCTACGACCCGGGCGCGCTCGACCGCTACATGACCGAGGCGGTCGACGCGTCGCCTCAGCATCCCATCCTGGTCGACAAGTTCCTCGAGGACGCCTTCGAGATCGATGTGGACGCGGTCGTCGACCGCACCGGCGCCGTCGTCATCGGCGGCATCATGGAGCACATCGAGGAGGCGGGCATCCACTCCGGCGACAGCTTCTGCGTCGTGCCGCCATACCTGGTGCCGGAGAAGCACCTGGCGATCATCCGCGACTACACGCGGCGCATCGCCCGCGCGCTCCAGGTGGTGGGCCTGCTCAACATCCAGTTCGCCATCAAGGGCGAGACCATCTATCTCATCGAGGTCAACCCGCGCGCGTCGCGGACCGTGCCCTACCTCTCGAAGGCCACCGGCGTGCCGCTGGCGAAGGTGGCGGCGCGGCTGATGGTGGGCCGGACGCTGGCGGAACTCGGGTTGACGACCGACCTCGACGTATCCGGCGTCTTCGTCAAGGGGCCGGTCTTCCCCTTCGTGCGCTTCCCGGGCGTCGACACCCTCCTGGGTCCGGAGATGAAGTCGACCGGCGAGGTGATGGGAGGCGGCGAGACCTTCGGGATCGCCTTCGCCAAGGCCCAGCTCTCCGCCGGACAACGGTTGCCCGATCGGGGGCGCGCCTTCATCAGCGTCAATGACGACGACAAGCGGAACGTGCTGCCCATCGCGCGCGATCTCGCCGGACTCGGCTTCGATCTGGTCGCCTCCCGCGGTACCGCCGCCTATCTGCGCGCCCACGGCCTCGACGTCGAGGTGGTCTACAAGATCAACGAGGGGCGGCCGCATGTCGGCGATCGGCTGGTCGATCGGCAGATCAACCTGATCATCAACACGCCGCTCGGCCGCGAGTCGTACTTCGACGACCTGACCATGCGGCGCGTGGCGATGCTCTACGCCGTTCCCTGTGTCACCACCCTGACCGGGGCCGCCGCCGCCGTGAGCGCCATTCGCGCTCTGCGCTCCGAGAAGCCCTCCGTCCGACCGCTGCAGGAGTACCACACCGGCGTCGCCGCGCGCAGGTAGCGGGCGCGATGCGCCTGGGTTCGCGCGGGCGGCGTACCGTTTGCATGCGTGCTGCGTGTGTCCCGTCCCGCGTTTCCGCCCGCCGTTGCGCTCCTGGCCGGCGCCGGCGTGGTGTGGGCGTTCCCGGCGCTGACTGCAGCGGCGATACCGGGAGCGGCCCTGGTGATGGCGGCCGCCGCCGTACTGGGCGTCGTCCTCGGGGCACGGCGGTCCGCCGCGGTGGCGTGCCTGCTCGGCTATGCGCTGACCGGGGCAGCGGCCGGCCAGCGGTCCCGTGCGGAGCTGCCCGCGCCGCTCCTGGCGTGGTTCGAGGCGGAGATCGCGGCCGACGCACCTGATGCCGTCATCCGGATCATCGGGCGGTTGCAACGCGATGCGGCGCCCACAGACTACGGGGCGAGCCTCGTGGTCGACGTGATCCGGGTCGAGCACGGGAAGGCGGCGCTTCCGATGCGCGGCACGGTGCGGGTGAGCGTCGGCGGTTCGTTCATCGACGACCATGTCGCCGAGTGGCGGCAGGGGCGCACGGTGCGCCTTCCGGTGCGCTTGCGCCGCGCTGCCCGCTATGCGAACCACGGGACGCCCGACCGGGCACACCTGCTGCAGGTACGTGGCGTCGACCTGCTCGGTTCGGTCACCAGCGCCCTGCAGGTGGAGGTGCTCGACAAGGGCTCGCTGCGCCAGGAATGGGGCGGCCGCACCAGGGCTTTCGTACGGAGCGCCGTCACCGGGGCGGTAGGCGCGCATGACGAACGGTCGGCCGCCATCGTCACCGCAATTCTGATCGGCGATCGGGCCGGACTCGACCGCGACAGCATCGAGCGCCTGCAACAGGGCGGGGTCTACCACGTCATCGCCATCTCCGGCGGCAACATCGCGGTGCTGACCGCGGCCGTCCTTCTGCTTCTGCGCCTCGCCGGAGCGGGCGGGCGGCTCGCGGGGCTGCTGGCGATTCTCAGCCTCCTGGCCTATGTGCACGTGGTCGCGCCCGAGGCGTCGGTGACGCGGGCGGTGTTCGCCGCCGTCGTGTTCCTCGCGGCCCGTACGGTAGACCAGCGGACGGATGCCCTGAACACGCTGGCGCTGGCGGCAGGCTGCCTGGTCGCGGCAGATCCGCGGGCGCTCGTCGACCCCGGTTTCCAGCTCACCTTCGGTGCTACCGTCGGTCTCCTGGTCGGGGTGCCGCGGCTGATGGCGTGGGCCGGCGGCACGACGTTGCCGGCGCCGGCAACGTTTCTGCTGGTTCCCGTCGCCGGCCTGTTCGCCGCCACGATCTGTGCGGAGCTGGCGCTGTTTCCGATCGGCGCGTTCCACTTCTCGCGTGTTACCGTGGCTGGCCTCGGCCTCAATTTTGCCGCCATTCCGTTGATGTCGGTCACCCAGTTGGCGGGCATGGCGGCGGTCGTTCTGGCGCCGGTCAACACGGCCGCGGCAGAGGCGGCCGGCTGGCTGGCGCACGTCGCCGCGGCCGGCATCGTCGAGTCGACGCGCGTGCTGACCTGGGCGCCCTGGTTGTCGTGGCGGCTGCCGGCGCCGGGGTTGCTCGTCGTGGCGGCCTACTACGCGGGCTGGGTCGTCTGGCTCGGCGCCGCCGCCAGTGGCCGCCGATGCGTTCCGCTGCGGCCCGGCCGGCCCACCGGGCTGGTCCGGCTCGCCGTCGCCGGTGGACGCCCGGTCCGTTGGATCGGCGTGACGCTCGTCGGGGCGAGTGCGGCGGCGATGCTGGCCGCTCCGATCCCCGGCTGGACCGGCCGGCGCGTCACCGACGCCTGCGTGCTGCTGCCCGCCGCGCCCGGCGGCGCGGAGCCGCTCCGGGTGCACTTCCTCGACGTCGATCAGGCCGACGCCACCCTCGTGCGCTTTCCGGACGGCCGGTCGCTGCTGGTGGATGCGGCGGGCCAGGTGCGCGGTCAGGCGGATATCGGCGGACGCGTGGTCGTGCCGGCCGTCTGGGCGCTCGGCGTCCGGCGTCTCGACTACCTGGCGATCACCCACGGTCACCCGGATCACATCGGCGGCGCCGGGGCGGTGATCCGGGACCTGCAGCCGCGGGAGGTGTGGGAGGGGATCGCGGTCCCGTCCTCGAAGCCGCTGGCGGATCTTCGCGCCGGCGCCCGCACCGTGGGCGCTGCGTGGCGCACGTTCAGCGCGGGCCGGATCGAGCACATTGCCGGCGTGCGCGTCGGCGTGGTCCATCCGCCCGCCGCGGACTGGGAGCGCCCGCGCGTGCGCAACGACGACTCGCTCGTGCTGGAGTTGCGGTACGGCGTCGTCTCGGTCGTCCTGCCCGGCGACATCGAGGCCGGCGTCGAGGGAGCGGTCGCGGCGGCCCTGCAGCCGGCCCGGCGGCGTGTGGTCAAGGCGCCGCATCACGGCAGTCGGTCGTCGAGTTCGGCGGCGTTCGTGGAGGCGCTGCGTCCGGTTCTCGCGGTCATGAGTGCAGGCCGGGACCACGGGTTCGGGCACCCGCATCCCGAGGTGGTCGCCCGCTACCGCGCCGCCGGCGCGGTCGTGCTGGCCACCGGTGAGGAGGGCGCGATCGAGATCTGCACCGACGGCCGTGTTCTCGCCGCGTCGAGCCACGACGGACGTCGCTTCCTGTTGGGTGCGGTTCCGGAACGGACCCGGGCAAAGGATTATGCCGGTCCGCTGTCCCGGTCGCGGGCCGCGGAGCCTGGGACCCGCGGTCCGCTCACCGCTGCCGCCGGGCCCCGCCGTGGTCAGGCGCCGCCTTGACCCGGGCCCACTCGGCTTCCATCTCTTCGAGCGTGGCGTCACGCAGCGCGACGCCCCGTTCCTGCAGGCGCGCCTCAAGCGCTTCGAAGCGCGCCGAGAACTTCCGGTTCGCGGCCCGCAGCGCCGATTCCGGATCCACGTCGAGATGCCGCGCGAGATTGGCGACCGCGAACAGCAGATCGCCGAGCTCTTCCTCGATGGCCGCCCGCGCGCCGCCCGCGCGCGCTGCCGCGAGTTCGGACAGCTCTTCGGTGACCTTGGATTCCACACCGGCTGCGTCGGTCCAGTCGAACCCGACCGTCGCGGCGCGCCTGCCCAGGCGGTACGCCCGCAGCAGCGCCGGCAGGCTCTCGGGGATCGATCCGAGCGCGCCGGGCGACCGGCCGGCGGTCCGCCGCTCCTCGGCCTTGATCTGTTCCCACTGCCGCTTGACCGCCCCTGCGTCGAGCGACGGCCCGTCGCCGGCCTGCTCGCCGAAGATGTGGGGATGCCGCCGCACCAGCTTGTCGCAGATCGCGCGCAAGGCGTCGCCGATGTCGAAGTCGCCGCGCTCGGTGCTGATCTGGGCCAGGAACACGGCTTCGAGAAGGAAGTCGCCCAGCTCGTCGCACAGGGCATCGGGATCGCCGCGATCGATGGCGTCGACGACCTCGTAGGTCTCCTCGATGACGAACGGGCGCAACGACTCCAGCGTCTGCTCGCGATCCCACGCGCAACCGTCCGTGGACCGCAGCCGCCGCATCAGTCCGACGAGCCGTTCGAATTCCCGGCCGGCAGACGTGACGTCGTCGTCCCGCCCGATTGACATGGTGGCGTATGCTAGAGCACTCCGTGTCCGAAGTCACCTTCAACAGGTTCGTTGTCTCCCTGGCGACAACTGCGGCTGTCCATTTCGGAGACATGGCGTATCCGACCGGCGGCCGGCCGGCGCCGGCCAACCTGGAGGGCGCAGGACAGGCCATCGAGATGCTCGCGCTGCTCGAACGCAAGACCGCCGGGAACCTGACCACAGGGGAGGCGGCGTTCCTCAGCCAGGTGCTCGCCGAGTTGCGGAGGCGGCTGATCGAGGCGCACAGGCAGCAGGAGGAGCCGGTTCGCGCAAGCAGGGACGACCGTTCGTCCCGGTTTGCTACCTGAGTCAGCCGGGTCGCGGCTCGCGACCGATCCCCGGGAAGACCGTGCACATCACGTTTCTCGGAACCGGAACCTCGGCCGGGGTGCCGGTGATCGCGTGCGATTGCGGAACCTGCCGGTCGGAGGATCCGCGCGACAAGCGCTGGCGTCCGTCGCTCGCACTCGCCTTCGACGACGGTACCTCGGTCCTGGTTGACGCGTCGCCGGACCTGCGCGCGCAGGCGTTGCGGTTCCACCTTGCGCGGGTCGACGCGATTCTGCTGACGCATGCCCACGCCGACCACGTACTGGGGCTCGATGACGTCCGGATCTACAACTTCCGTCAGCGATGCGCGATCCCGTGCTACGGCGCCGCGCGGGCGCTGGCCCGGGTGCGGCGGATGTTCGACTACGTCTTCGACCCGGCCACTCCGCGGGGAGGCGGCCTGCCGCAGCTCGTCCTGCGGGAGGTGGTTGGTCCGTTCTCCCTGGGCGGCGCGACGATCGTTCCGGTTCCCCTCCTGCACGGAACGCTGCCCGTGCTCGGGTTCCGGATCGGCGCCTTCGCCTACCTGACCGACTGCAACGCCATTCCGGACGCCTCGTGGCCGCTGCTCGAAGGTCTCGAGGTGCTCGTCCTCGACGCGCTGCGCCACAAGCGGCACCAGACCCACTTTACCGTCGAGCAGGCCGTGAGCGTCGCCCAGCGCATCGGGGCCCGCCGCACGTTGTTCACCCACATGACGCACGACCTGCCGCACGCAGCCACCTGCCACGCGCTGCCGCCGGGCATCTCGCTCGCCTACGACGGATTGACGATCGAGCTGGCGCCGTCGGCGATGGATCACCTGCTGGTTGCGGGACGCGACGCGGCGCGCCTCTATTGAGGATCGTCCAGCCGCGGCTTCGCAGCGCCCATCGTCCGGCGGACGATCGGTAGGCCCGGGCCTGCGCCCGCAGGCAGTCCGCTACTGCCGGCGCGGCGTCTCGGGTGCCGTCGCCTGTCAGCGCCCCGGAAGCCCCGGAAATCGCCGATTCCCTCTGGATTATCATGGCGGGATCGCACATGGAAGTCATTCACTATCCTGACGACGCACGACCTGCGCGCTGGACGCAGACGGTGCTGGCGCTCGGCAACTTCGATGGGCTGCACCGGGGGCACGCCCGGATCATCGAGCAGGTACGGCGCCGCGCGGACGAGCGGCGCGCCACCGCCGCGGCCCTGACCTTCGATCCGCATCCGCCGCGGGTCGTGCGGCCTGACAAGGCGCCGCTGCTGCTGATGACGCAGGCCCAGAAGCTGCAGGCCCTCGCCGCCGCGGGCATGGACGGCGCCGCCATCGTGCGCTTCACACCGGCGCTCTCCCAATGGGATCCGGACCGTTTCGTGCGCACGGTGCTCGTCGAGTGGCTGCAGGTGGCGGAAGTCTGCGTCGGAGCGAACTTCCTGTTCGGCCGGCACCGCAGCGGCAACTTCTCGCTGCTGCGCTCACTCGGCGCCCGCTACGGGTTCGAGGCCGAGAAGATCGATCCGGTGCGATACAAGGAGTTCGTCGTCAGCAGCACGCGGCTGCGACGCCTGATCGCCGACGGGCGTGTGGACGAAGCGGGCGCGCTGCTCGGCCACCACTACATGATCGACGGGGAGGTCGAGCCCGGCGAAGGCCGCGGCAGGCGCCACGGCGTGCCGACCGCCAACCTCCGGACGAACAACGAACTGCTGCCGCCGGACGGCGTCTACGCGACGACCGCCACGGTGGACGGCGTGCTGCATGCTTCCGTGACGAACATCGGTGTCCGTCCGACGTTCGGCCCCGACGGCCCGCGGACCATCGAGACGCACGTGTTCGACGCCGACCTCGATCTCTACGGCCGGTCTCTGCGGCTGGCGTTTGTTCAGCGCCTGCGCGGCGAGCAGGCGTTCGAGGATGCAGCAGCGCTGCGGCGGCAAATCGGTGAGGACTGCGATCGGGCGCGAGCGCTGTTCCGGCAGATTTCCCTGTAGTGTTATGGCGGTGTCCGACGACGCGGGGACAGACACGGGGGCCGTCCGATGCGAGGTGACGCTGCCGTGCGATGCGCGGTTCAGGACGATGCGCGATCGCGTGGTGGAGCGGTTGGCCGGCTGCCTGGGGTGCGCAGGGGCCGCCGCGACCCGGGCGGTCACGCTGGCGACCAGCGGGGTGCTCGATCACCCGGCCGGATCGGTCTACTCGAGTGTCGCCATCTCTTTCACCACCGGCGCCGGAGTCCTGACGGTACGCGTGCGATACATGGTCGATCCTGGTGTGGCGGACTCCGGACTCCCCGTCGAATCGATCCTGGGCGAAGGAGGTCGCGACGCGCCACTTGTCGTGATGCGCCGCCTCGCAAGCCGGGTCGAGTTCGGTCGCGTGGACGGAGCCGAATGCTGCACCCTGGTCACTTCGCTGCCCCCTGCGACCTGACCTGCACCCGAGAGCAATCGATACCGCTCCGTACACTGGTGAGCCGGCCCGGCCACATGACCTATGCGTCTCTACAACACGCTGACCCGCCGAATCGAAGACTTCGCCCCGCTCCGCGACGAGACGGTACGGATGTACGCCTGCGGCCTGACCGTCTACGCCCGCGGGCACATAGGGAACTTCCGCACCTTTGTCTGTCTGGACGTGCTGCGCCGCGCGTTGCGGCACGTCGGCGGGCACCGCATGCGACAGGTCGTCAACTTCACGGACGTGGACGACAAGACGATTGCCGGGGCTCGCAGGGCCGGCGTCTCACTGCGCGAGTACACCGACCGTTACATCGAGGCGTTTCGCGAGGATGCCGACGCACTCGGTATCGAACCGGCGGAGCAGTCGCCGCGGGCGACCGACGTGGAGAATCTGCGGGCGATGGTCGACACCATCCAGGCGCTCGAGGAGCGCGGACATGCCTACCGCAGCGACGGGTCGATCTATTTCCGGATCTCCAGCCTGCCGGACTACGGCAAGCTGGCGCGCCTCGATCACGCCGGCATGCAGGATGGCGCGCGGATCGACAGCGACGAGTACGCCAAGGATGCGGCGCGCGACTTTGTCCTGTGGAAGGCGACCGGGCCGGACGAGCCGACCTGGGACTACGGTGTCGGTCCCGGGCGACCCGGCTGGCACATCGAGTGCTCGGCGATGGCGCTCCGGCTTCTCGATGGTTCGCCCATCGACATCCACGCCGGGGGCGTCGACCTCATCTTCCCCCACCACGAGAACGAGATCGCGCAATCGGAGGGTTCGACCGGGAGGCAGTTCGCCCGCTTCTGGGTGCACGTCGAGCACCTCCTGCTGGGCAGCGACGTGAAGATGTCGAAGTCGCTCGGCAACGTCCTGAACGTGCGCGACGTCCTCGACCGCGGTTACCGCGCCTCGGCGCTGCGCTACGTCCTGCTGTCGACCCACTATCGCAAGCAGCTCCGCTTCAGTTGGGACAGCCTGGCCCAGGCGGAGGAGGCGCTGCGGCGGCTGATGGACTGCCTGGGGCGGTTGGATGCCGTGACCGCGCCGGGTGCACACCCGGCGGTTGCCGAGCGGGTGGAGGCGGCGCACGAGGCGTTTCGGGCTCGGATCGCCGACGACCTGAACACCCCGGGCGCCATCGGCGCGATGTTCGAGCTGGTGCGCGACGTCAATACGGCGATAGACGCCGCAGAGATGGGTGTCGACGATGCGGCGGCGGTCCGTGATGCGTTCAACCGGTTCGATGCGGTGCTGGGCGTGATCGCGCTCCGGCACCGAGAGGAGGCCGCCCCGCCGGTCGACGTGGCGGAGATCGAGCGTCTGATCGAGGAGCGGCGGGCGGCGAGGCGGCAGCGCGACTTCGCGACCGCCGATCGCATTCGCGACGACCTGGACGAGCGCGGAGTCGTGCTCGAGGACACACCGGCCGGCACGCGTTGGAAGCGGAAATGAAGCGGGCATGTAAGGACCTGCGTAACGCCTGCCGCATTTACATGGTCGGATCGGCCGTTCTGCGTGCCACCGCCGTATGCCTCCGGGATCTGCGTAACGCCTGCCGCATTTGCGCGGTCGGTCGCCGGAGCGCTGCTGGCCCACGTCTTGCAGCGTATCCCGGCCATCATGCCGACTCCACATCAGCAACGTCTTGGAAGACAGGGTGAAGATCTGGCCTGCCGCGAACTGTGCCGCCGCGGGTACGCGATTCTTGCACGCCGGTTTCGGACCCGCCATGGAGAAATCGACATCGTCGCCCGGGACGGCGATGTCCTGGTGTTCGTCGAAGTCAAGGCGCGCTCGTCCCGCAGTTTCGGCGGCGCGCTCGGGGCGGTGACACCGCGCAAGCAGCGGCAGGTCATCGCGATGGCCCAACGCTACATGGCGCGGGTAGGGTGGGCCGCACGGCCGTGCCGTTTCGACGTCGTGGCCGTACAGGGAACCAGCCGGGACAAGCCGGACGTCACGCTGGTCCGGAATGCGTTCGGCGCCGGCTGGCCCGGTCGTTGAGCCGCGCTCGGCCCGCGACGCCCCGGGGGCCCGTGTCCGGGCCATCGCGAAAAATCCACGGCCGTCGCGGATGCCGGTCGGCGCCCCCGTTGCAAGGACTCCCGGCCCGTGGCGCCATGCCGCCACTGCGCCCTTGAAGAGGCGCCGCGCGCTGTGGTACCGTTGACATTGCGTTCGGGGCGAGCGGGAATAACTCAGTGGTAGAGTGCGACCTTGCCATGGTCGAAGTCGCGGGTTCGAATCCCGTTTCCCGCTCCATCTTCTGTCTTCCCGAGCCGCCTGCGCTGCGGTTCTGACGGCGCCGTCGCCAAGTGGTAAGGCAGAGGTCTGCAAAACCTCCATCCCCGGTTCAAATCCGGGCGGCGCCTCCAGCCTTCTCGTTTCGGTCTCCCGGATGACAACGAGCGTTGTCGGTCCGGGTTCGTTTCCGGCCGGTGCATGCATCTCCCGGGCGTGACGGGTGGTGGTGCGTCCGGTGCCGGCAGACGGACTGGCGCCCGCGTCGGTGGGGTGCATCTGCCGCGCGTGAAGGTCGTGATGTGGTTGACGGCGGCGCCGACCGGGAGACGTAAACCGCCGGGTGCATCGAGCCGGCGTGCGTGAGGTCGTGTATGTGCATGGACAACAGGTTGCCCTGTGAGGACGTAACTGCCGGTGCATCGAGCTGGCGTGCGTGAGGGTCGTGGTGTGCCGACGTTCCTCGTCGACATCTCGGATCCGACGGATACGGGTGCCTCGAGCTGGCGTGCGTGAGGGTCGTGGTGCGCCGGTCTCCGGCATCGGCACGGCTGTTGCTTCATCTGCGAGACGACAGCCACCAGCTCATCGGATGCATCCGGCGGCTCGCGTGATCGGCACAGACTGTCGCTTCATCTGCGAGACGACAGGTGCGCAGCGTTCGTTGTCCTGATCCGGAAAGCAGGGAGGATGGAAATCACAAGTCCCGCCGGGAGTGGCCTCGTACTGTTGTTGTGCGTGCTCGGGTCCGGTTGCATCCCCGGCGCTGAACGGGAACCGGCGGCGTACGACGGACGCGTACCCTTGCCGGAGGCCTTCACGGACGATGTGGTCGACGCTGCGCGGCGTTTCGTGCGGCCGTCGAACGACGGGCGGCTCGCGGTGCTCGAGGAGGAGCTGCGACAACGGGAGTTGCCGTACGCGCTGCAGACGTTCCCGCGGGAGGGGGCGAACGACGACCGATCCGACGGTCACAACGTGGTGGTGAGTCTTGGCGCGGGTCCGCCGCGGGTAATCGTCGGTGGCCACTTCGATGCCGCCCGACTGGAAGGCGGCGCCCTGGGCGAGGGCGTGGTCGACAACGCGGCCGGTGTGCTCGTGCTCCTGCGCGTGGCCGAGACCCTCCGCGACGCCGCCCTGCAGCAGGCGGTGCACGTCGTCTTCTTCGACATGGAGGAGCTCGGGCTGCTCGGATCGCGCGCCTACGTGAAGGCGCTGGACCCGGCGCCCGATGCGGTGATGGTGAACGTGGACATCGTGGGCTATGGTGACACGCTGCTGTACGGACCCGGCGACCTCTCTCCCGAACATCTCCTGGCCGGCCACGTGCAACGCGCCTGCGCCCGTCACGTCATCGCCTGCGTGGGTACCCCCCGCATGCCGCCGAGCGACGATCGCAGCTTCGCGCAGGCCGGGATTCCGGCAGTTTCGCTCGCCATGCTGCCGGCGGAGGAGGTCCATCGCATCTGGCTGTTCCTCAACGGCGAGCTGACCGACACGCTCCGGCGTGCGCTCGCGCCCCCCATTCTGCGGACGATACACACCGAACGGGACACGGCGGACAAACTGGAGCCCGAAGCGTTGACGCGCGCCGCGCGCATCGTCACCGACCTTGCGATCAGCCTGGACCGGGCAACGCAGTAGGGGGCAGCGGAAGCCGACCGTTTCGCGAGGCCGCGCGGCGACCGGCTGGACGCCGATCGCGCGCAACGCAGCAGGGGCAGCGGGAGCCGACCGTTCGCGAGGCCGGCACCGTGGTGGAACGGATGCGCGTCGGCGAGAGACTGCTCTCCGGTCGAGTCAAGGCAGCAACCAGGGGCGTGGCACGCGTAGGCAACCAGGGGCGTGGCACGCGTAGGCAACATCGATGCATCGAATGGTGCGGTCACGGGTCGAGTCAAGGCAGCAGCCAGGGGCCGAGCACGCGGGCGTACAGGAACAGGCCGGTGCCCATGCCCGCGGTCATGGAAGCGACCGCCAGGATGCGCGCGCCGGGAGGGAGGAAGCGCGCGAGCCAGGCGGTGGAGACGACCAGCACGAGCAGACCGAACGCCACGAACACCTGGACCGGAATGCCGGTCAGTATCGAGATACGGAGTTCGTCGTAGTTCGTCGGTCTGTACATGCCGAGCGCTTCGCGCACCATATGGATGACGCCGACGGCTATGCGAGCCTGGGCCAGGAGGGCCACGGCGATGAGGCCCGGGTGTGGGTGCCACTTGGCACAACCGCAGCAGCAAGCGGCGACGGTTGCGTACGTGATCGCTGGCCCGATGGCGTCGGAGAGTACGATGCCCCAGATTGGCGCCACGGCGGCGGCGGCGTCCAGATCCGCACGCTGGACGGCCTCCCAGAACTCCTGGAGATCCCACGTGACGGTGGAATAGTGCAGCGCGAGGTCGGGCACGCCGAGCGCGAACAGCACCACGTAGTGGCCGAGCTCGTGGGGAAGGATGGCGAAAGGGGCTGCGAGGAGGGCGCCCAGGCCCCATTCCAGGACAACCGCGCGGCGCGAGACCGGCCGTTCGGCCTCGCGCCGGCTGTCGGTTCCCAGGCTCGGTGCGCCGGAGCTAGACGTCGCCGGTTTCGTCATGTCCCGTGTCCGGCAGGCCGTCGATTTCGTGCCGGTTGCAGGTGTCCGATCCTGGTGCCAGGGGCCGCATGAGGCCGCCCGTGACCGTTTCGAGGTCTTCGTCGGAGACCGGTCCGACCGGCACGCGCAGGCTCTGGGTGTTCGCAAGTTCTTCGGGTCGCGTCACGGTGTTCCTCCTTCAAACTGTCTGGTTGTTGTCGAGCGCACGGCAAGGCAGGCCGCGCGCCAGAAGCCCGTTGAGGGCGAGTTCGAACCATGCCGTGAAAACGCTGCGCTCTGCTGCGAGTCGTGACTTGATGACCGGCACGCGCTCCCATCTGCAGTCGTCCACCTCACGCGCGTCCGGCGTGGGAGATCCGGGGAACCGTCCTGCGAGCACGTGATCGTATTCGTGCTCCACGAGGCCGCCGTCCAACACCGCTCGGTAGACGAAGCCGAATACAGGGTCGAAAGGACAGTCGAAGCCCATCTCCTCGTACAGCCGTCCATGGGCGGCGTTCAGGACAGACTCCCCGACGCGCGGGTGGCTGCAGCACGTGTTGGACCACAGACCGCCGGAGTGGTACTTGCTTCGCGCCCGTCGCTGCAGCAGCAGGCGGTCGGCGTCGTCGAAGACGAAGATGGAGAATGCGCGGTGCAGAATCCCGTTGCGGTGCGCCGCCATCTTCTCCACCCTGCCGATCTCGTGGTCGTGTTCATCGACAGCGATCAGCATCGTCGGACATTCGAGCGTCGCATCCTGCATGACTTGCCGCTCCCCGGCTAGCGTCGCTCTCGGCGACGGTAGTACCGCGCGAAGAGGTAACCCTTGGTTTCCGTTCCGGAACCCGGTTCATGGACGAACTTGACGTGATTGATCCGGCGCTCGACCAGACTCCACCCCAGGTCGTGCGGCATCATCGCCGCCGAGCGCCCGGGCCAGGTCAGGAGCGCGTCGCGTTTCGCGCGGGTGCACAGGCCCTGCGCCACCAGCCCATCGAGGAGATCGAGTTCCTCGTCGCCGGTTGAGCCCGCGAGTTGACAGGATTGCGCGAACGGCCGTTCGATGCCGATACGGGGCAGGAATCCGCTCCGCTCGTCGATGTCGAGGTGCAGCATCGGCACGTACCACGGTCCACCGACTCCGTCGGCGAGCGCTGCTCGATCCGCGACCTCGACGACGTCCCGGCCCGTGACCGAGGCCGTTGCGGCGAGGTAGCCGGCGGCGTCGGCCGCCGGGACCTTCGCGACGCAGACGCGGACGGTCGGTGTCCGGCGACCGGCCATGAATCCGATGTAGGGGATCGCGGCTTCCGCCGGCAATTGAGCCACGCTGGTGGCGACGCAGTCACGAACGACGCGCGACGCCGGACGTCCCGTGAGGACCTCGACCACCGTCAGCGTTCGGCGGCACAGATCCTGGGCTGAATGGGTTCTTCGATGCGGCGCGCGCAGCCTGCAGAACACACCCGGCGCCGGCGGACCGGTTTCGATGCCCGCCGTGCGCGGCTCGACGTCGTACTCGAGCCAGACGTGCTCGATCAGGTCGTGCAAGCGAGTTCGCGATGCCGTCCATCGTCGGCAGAACGCGGCGAGGTGGCGTCGTCCCGGATCTTCACGCCGAATACCACTCGAGGTTCTCGTGGGGGGCGCAGCCAGGAGTACGCCGCCCTCTTCGCGCACGATGATGACGAGATCGACACGGATCGATCGGGCGTGGAGTCGGCATTCGAAGTGGATGCCGTCCGTGATCTCGGGCTGCAGGTGCTCGACGGCCGCGCACGCCCGTTCGAACGCATCGGCAGTGACGAGGGCCTGCGGCAGAAACGGCCGCATCACGTCGAGCGTGCCGGCCAGCGTGGGCATTGCAGTCACTCCCACAACAACACGGAGGGCACGGTGTCCGACGCCTGCATGCGCAGCAGTTCGTAACCGATCCCCGATATGCCCTGGAACAGTCCGGGACGGAAGCCCTCGTCGGTACCGGTCGCGTAGCGCCCTTCTCTAAGAGCTCGCGCCACAGTCTGGTGGCCGAGAGTCACCGCAGCATCGCAGAGATCATGCCGCCCGAACCGCAGCCCGGCGGAGAAGAGGAAGTCCGCACGCCCCATTCGTCCGCAGCAGAGTCCATCCGGCTCGGCAACTTCGGTGCCGGACATGGTCTCGAGGGCGGCCTCGACCTCGAAACGCGCGTCTGAATCGGAATCGTCAAGAGTAGCGAGCCGGGCGAGTCCGACGCCGCTCGAGCCGCGGCACCAGGACCTGCTCCGGTTGCCGGACGCATCCCATTTCATCCGTCGTGGCGCCCCCGGGCGTGTGGGCCGTCGTACCAGGCGCCTGCGCTCGAAGGCCCACGTTTCCGTCGCCGCAAGCCGGAAGTCGTCCCGGCCCGTCACGTTGGCGAGTCGTTCAAGGGCGCATGCGATTCCGCTCGTCCCATGCGCGAAGCCGGTCGCGACGCCGTTTCCTGGCGTGCGCCATGCGCGCAGGCCGGTCACGGAATCCGTGGTGCGGCGCTCGAGAAGATGGTCGCCGCACTGAACGGCGCGGTGCAACGAAGTGTCATCGCCGGTCATCTGGTGGAAGGTCAGCAGTCCCAGCAGGGCACCGGCCGCCCCCGACATCACGTCGAACTTGTCGTCGGCTGCTACGGTGGTTGGAGTGATCGCGTCAGCCGCTGCACCTGCGGCGGTGACGTAGATCGAGTCGCCGAGCGATCTGCCGACCCGCGTCAGCGCGTAGACGAGTCCGCCGAGGCCGACGGTACCCCCGATGCCGATCTGAGCCGCCAGCTCGCTTCGACGCGCACGGTTGCCGAGCCGTCCGCACAGTGGCGCGAGGGCGCGTGTCGCAAGCTCGTGCGCCGTGCCGCAGGCCGTGACTGCGCCGGCCGTGGCCAGGAACAGCGCAATTCCTGTCGTCCCTCCGAAGAGGCTGATCCCGACCGGTTCCAGCCTCGGTGTGGTGCCGGCCGGGCCGCCGAGCCCGTGCCAGGTGATCGCATCACCGTCGTGGACAGCGAGGCGCTCCAGCAGATCGACGATGGCCTGGATCTCCACAAGGGCCTGCCGCCGGCTCGGCTCCTTGCCGGGATGGCGCGCTGCGCGCATACGCCGTGTCCGGTTGCGGTGTTTGACGTCGGCAATCGCAAAGGACATCCGAAGCAGGCCAAGCTGCTGTTCCAGATCGTCTGCATTCAACGACGCAAGACGCTCGGAGACCGAGTGCCCGGCGCAGTCGAGCCGTTGTGCGAGGCGCGCTCCGACAGAGGACTGAAGGACCGGCTGGTCCATGTGACCGACGAACAAGGGAATGTCCAGTCGCTCGAGCTCGATCCGCTCCGCGACTCGTGTGGCCCAGCCGGCCGGGCGCCGGGGCGACGCGAGTGTCGGGGCGGTGATGACGTCCAGGGCGATGCTCCAGTCGGGTCCGGATGTCACGTGCTGTGGAAGGAGCGCGTTCTCAAGTAGAGCCGCGTAGCTGCGTGTGTCGCGGATCAGAACTCGGAATTCCTCGCGTTCGAGCTGGCGAAGCTCTCCCGCGGAGCAGAGCGGCATCCGGTTTCGTCTGAGAGCTTCGTACATATGGCGAAAGCCCTCCAGCAACGGATCGACATAGTCCGACGCCGGGTGTACGCGTCCATCCAACGTCGGCGCGTTGTGTTCCGATTGGACCGGGAGGCCGCTGCCGCGCCAGGCCATCCAGTCGGTGTTCGTGTGCGCCACGGCATGCCCGGACGGCCGATGAGGATCCGGGTCCGCGAGCCCGCCGACAATCCGAAAGACGCCGGCGACGTTGCGGCTGGCGATGGGTGGCATGCCGGTACGGAAGACGCTTCCGGCTGGCGACTTCCCGGTTGTGGGCTCGGCGCTTCGTCTTCGCCCGGAGTCGGCCAGCGGCGCGCCAACGATGCACTCGAGATCGATCGGGACCGGATATTCTCCGCAGGCGATCACGTTGCCGGCGTGGAGATCGGAACCGCCGAGGGCGTAGACGAGACACGTGAGCATGCCGGCGCGGCGATAGAAACGTTCGACGGCCGTGCGGTCGATGCACGGGGCTGCTTCCACCAGTTCCGCCCAGCCGTAGCTGCCGCGGTGGAGCACGTTGTAACGTTTCGTCACGGACGCGTTGCACGTGCGCGCGATCTCGGCGACGAGATTCGAGAACAGTAGATCGAGAGCAAGCGGCCGCGGTTTGTACACGAATCCGGCCCCGGATTCGCATCGCAGCAGACAGACCGTCTGTCCTTCTCGATGAGGATCGGACAGGTCCGGTACTACGCCGGTGACCTGCAGTCCGCGATCCCGGATGCGGAAAGTGGTGCTGATGGCGTCGGCGTCGCGATCGAGCCGTCGCACCAGGTTCACGGTGGAAGATATCCACTGCTGGCAACAGGTGGCGAGCAGTCTGGCGAGCATCGGATACCGCAGGAGCCATTCCGCGAACTTGTCTCCGTCCAGAGCATGAACGAAGGTGTGGTAGAGCCGCCGGCCACGCGACGTGAGGTCACGCAGGTCGGGGAGAGCAGGTTCGGCATGCGCGGCGCGGAAGGCGTCGAACTCGGCGCAGAGCGTGCGCGCCGCCACGCGGCACAGTCTGCCCAGGAGGCCGCGTTCGAGATCGGCGAATGCGGTGGGCGACAGGCGCTCCTGGCAGGGTCCCAGACAAGTCCGCACGCGACGCACGGCCTCTGGAATCAATCGCCACAGCAGATCCTCGAACGGTTGCGGAGCGTGCCGATCGAGGACGTTCTCGGCGGCGTGGGCCTGGTCGAAGCCGGTGTCGGAGGTTGCCGTGTCGAGGAAGGTGGCCCAGTCCGGTAGAGCTCCCGGGGCTTTCAGCCTGACGGGACCGAGCAGCTTGCAGGCCGACTCGAGATCGAGCCCGTCCCAGCGCAGGCGTTTCTCGAACCGGTTTGCATCGCCGTTCGCGACATGCTTGCACCACTTGCGCAAACGTATCCCGGCGGCTCCGGCAGACTGTCCGGAGCCGCCGGGGATCACGGCGGCGCTGAGGCGCTCCGACAGCGTCATCGACTCCTCCACCATCCAACGCAGGTCCTGAGGTCGGAACGCCATCGGTCGCTTCTCGCGCGAGTGGTCCTGGCTGGAGCTAGAACGAGAACCAGCAGATGTTGATGTCGCCGACCTCGATGTTCTCGCAGCCGCCGGCAACCGCTTCGAGTTGCTCGGGGGTCAACTCGTTCGTGGGTACGGCATCCGGCAGAACGAACATCGCGTCACAGTCGGCGTCCTTCTCAATGAACTTGACCCGCAGGTTCTCGGGGATCTGCCTTCCGGCCGCCTGCTCCAGGGCAGCCCGCGGGTCGGTCAGCAGTGCGGTGCGGAACTCGCTGTCCACGGCGCTTCGCGCCAGCAGCTCCTGCACCTTTCCGTTGTCGGTTGTATTCGCCATCTCGGTTCCTCCTGTTCGGTGCGACTGAACGTGACGAGACGCGCCCAACGCGCGTCCCAGGACAGCGTTTCCAGCAGCAAGCCCCGTGCCATGCGTCGACAACGGCAGGTGGCCCGTGTGAGCCGGTGGGCATCGTTCCGACGGGAGTCGCGCCGGTTCCGGTCTCCAGGTGCTCCACGTCAACTCCGGTTGACATGGCAGTGACGTTGGAAGGCACGGACCCGCGGCAGAGCGGGATTATCCGGCATGGATATCCCGCCCCGCGGCGATTTCGCCGACGAGCAAACCGAGGGGGCGTCCGGACAATCCGCTGGCGCCGCAGATCCCCGCCGGCGCCGACGACTCGACGACAAACCGGGCTGGAAACGGCGACGGAACGATCTGATCGGTGTGGGTGCGAGCGTGTCACCCGATGTTTCCCTTGCACCGGCATGGGAGACGGCGCGCGGGTTGAGCAGTGATGGCTCGACTGTCGTCCGGTCTCGCCGTTCTTCCTCCATACGACCTTGCCTTGCGCCCTGCCCTCCCGACGGCGGCTGTCGGATCGCGTCTCCGCGAACCGGTGCCGCATGTGGCACGCGGTTTGTATCGAATGGCGGCACGCGCGGCTCCAACGGCGGTGCGAGATTGGAACTGGAATTCATGCGAGCGAACCCTGGTGTGGGCGTGACGGCGACTCTCGTATTGGCGCTGGCAATCCCGGCGTCTGCCCAACTCCCGTTTCGTGACGGCATCGGGATCGAAGATGTCGTAGGTACGGTCCTGACCAGTAGTCCGGACGTCGAAAGGGCGAGCCTCGCTGTGGAGGCCGAGGCCGGCGCTCGCCTTCTGGCGGCGAGCCCTTTCGATCTCGAGGTGCGAACCGGTCTGCTGAGGTCGCGCGAGAGCCTTCCCTTCCCGGGGGCGCGCAACGGCTTGCTCGTGACGGAGAGCGTCACCGCCCTCGCGTCAATGGCGAAGAACTTTCGGTCGGGGACCGTGCTGTCGTCGGACCTGTCGCTCGATCGTGTCCACAGCAGCACGGTCGGATTGCCCGCCGATCAGGTCAGCTCCTCTGTTTCCGTACTGGTACCCCTCGCGGGCGGGCGCGGTGGAGGTGCCGCAGCGGGCGCGGAACGCGCCGCGGAGGAGTCTCATGCAGCCAGCCAGTGGGAACGGGATCACGTCGTGGCGCGTTCGGTGCATGACGCCGTCCACGCGTACTGGCTCTATCTTGCCGCGCATGCGCAACTGCGGACGTACATCCAGTCGGCCGACCGCGCCCGGCGCCTGGTCAACGAAACACAGGTCCTGATTCGTGCGGATGAGCGTCCGAGGTCCGACCTGGACCTCATGGCCAGCAATCTCGCGCAGAAGCAGACCGCGGAGACAGCGGCGCATCAGACGCTCTTCGATGCGCGGTACGCGCTCGGAGTCGCCATGGGGCTCGGTGCCGAATCCATCCCCGCACTCGGTCCGCCGTTGACGGATTTTCCGGAGGCCGGTGTCGATGCGCGTTTCGAGGCAACCGGGCCGACGCGCGCCGAGCTGGTCCGCACGGCGCTGTCCAGGCGACGCGATCTCGCTGCGCTGCAGGCCCGCCGGGCCGGCGCCCGGTTTGCTTGGGAGGGCGCGCTCCGGGACGTGCGCCCGCGCTGGGATGTCCTGGCGCGCATCGGATACACGGCGGTCTCGCAACGCCCGGCGTTCGGCACCGCTTTTTCTTCTGCCCATGGTGCTCGGGGACTGAGCAGCCTGGTGAGGATCCAGTACGAACCGGTAATCAACAACCGGGCGGTGAAGGGCCGGGCCCGTCGCACCGCCGCCCTGGAGCAGGCAGCCACCGTCGCCGTCGAGGACCTGGTTCGACGGATCGAGGCAGGCGTGCGGGCTGCGATGGAGGCCGTTGGCAGTGCGAAAAGGGAAGCGCTGGCAGCCCGAGAAGCCGTACGCCTGACCGAACGGTCGGTGGTGACGGAACAGGAGAAGTTCCGGCTCGGGCTCGCGACTCTGTTCGACGCAATTCTGGCCGAGGACTCGTTGACCAATGCTCGCCTGCGCCAGACGACCGCGCAGTTCCGGTTTGCCACTGCGATGCTGCGGCTCAGGTTCGAGACCGCGACGCTGCTGGAGACCACCCACGGCGCCGTCGTGGCAAACCCGGACAGGATGACTTCGTTCGTTTTCGAGGAGCGCAAGCCATGAAGAACAACGAGGGAGTGTTCCGGAAAGCATCGCTCGATCGGCTTTCGTCGCCCGAACAACTCGACAAGTTGTTGCAGGTGACGCGGCCGCGCGGATGGATTGCCCTGGTCGCGCTCGGTTTCCTGGTGGGGTCGGCGGTGCTTTGGGGGTTCGAAGGCAGCATCCCCTCCAGGGTCGCCGGCCAGGGCATTCTTCTCAAGAGCGGTGGGGTGCTCGAAATCGCATCGGGTGCCGGCGGCCGCATCACCGACGTGGCAGTCAACGTCGGCGACGTCGTACGGGAAGGGCAGGTCGTTGCGCGGATTGCCCAGCCGGGCGTTCTCAACCGGATCAGGCAGGTGCGTCTTGCTCTGGACAACCTCCGTGTCGAGCATCGCATGGTTGAAACGCATTCGAAGGAGGAGACCGCTCTGCAACTCGCACAGTTGAGCCAGCGGCGTGAGGGGCTCGACCAGTCGATTGCGGCCGAGGTCGACAGCCTTCGTTGGCAACGGCGGAAAATCGCGGCGCAGCAGCAACTCGTCGACCAGGGACGGTTGACGCGGCAGACGGTCATCACCAGCCGCCAGCAGATGCACGCCACGGAGGAACGGCTACGCGCCAGTCGCCATCAACTCGCAGAGCTTCGACTCCAGCGGCTGGCGATGGAGGCACGCAACGCGCGCAACCTGCAGGCCAGCGAGCACCAGATGGCCAGAGCGATGGCGGAACTCGAACAGCTCGAACGTGAGATGAGGGACACCTCCGAGATCGTGTCGACCTTCAACGGCCGTATCATCGAAATCATGACCGAGAAGGGCGACGTCATCGCTCCGGGCCAGCCGTTGCTGCGTCTCGACCGTACCGGACGCACCGTCAAGGGACTCGATGCGGTCGTCTACGTGCCGTCCGCACACGGCAAACGGATTCGCACCGGCATGGAAGTTCGAATTGCGCCGTCGTCCGTGGCGCCGGAAGAACACGGCTACATGATCGGGACCGTAACCTATGTCTCGGACTTTCCGACCACGTCACGGGCCATTCAGCGCACCCTGCGGAATCCGGAGCTGGTCGCCGCGTTGTCACGCGGCGATGCGCCTTACGAGATACGGGCGGACCTCCAACTCGATCCCGCCACGGTGAGCGGTTACAGGTGGTCGTCGTCGGCGGGACCGCCCATGGACATCCTTACCGGGACGTTGTGCGTCGCCAGGATCACGGTCGAGCGACGACGTCCGGTCGAGATGGTCATTCCGCTGTTTCGCGAGCAGTTCGGTATCTGACCATGGACATGCTCGAGAATTTCCGGCGGGCGGTGTCGATGGTCCGGCGAAAGCGCCGCGTGCGAGTGCCGACGGTACTGCAGATGGAAGCGGTCGAGTGCGGGGCGGCAGCGCTGGCCATGGTACTGGCCTACTTCGGGCGCTTCGTGCCCCTTGAAGAACTCCGCGTGGCGTGCGGCGTCTCCCGTGACGGCAGCAAGGCCAGCAACCTGCTGAAGGGTGCGCGCAGCTATGGACTGGTGGCGCGCGGCTACCGTCGGGAACCGTCGACCCTGACGGATCTTCCCTTGCCGATGGTCATTCACTGGAACTTCAATCACTTTCTGGTGCTCGAGGGTTTCCGGCGCGGCGAGGTTCTGCTCAACGACCCGGCGGCCGGGCCGCGTGTCGTGACCGAGCGGGAATTCGACGAGGCGTTCACGGGCGTGGCGCTGACGTTCGAGCCCGGCTGCGACTTCGAGCGCGGGGGAGTCAGACGCAGGCTCACCGCCGCGCTTCGTTCTCGGCTGGCAGGTTCGTACCCGGCGCTGGCCTATGTGGTCGGCGCCGGTCTCATGCTGGTTGTTCCCGGTCTGGTCGTTCCCACTTTCTCCCGACTCTTTGTCGATGACGTGCTGGTGCGCAAGGCATGGGACCTGGCGAAGCCGCTGTTCCTCGCGATGGGAGTGGCGATTGCGGCGACGGGAGCCCTGACGTGGTTGCAGCACCGCTACCTGCTGCGGTTGGAGACCAGATTCGCGGTGACGACATCGAGTCGATTCCTGTGGCACGTCCTCCACCTGCCGGTACAATTCTTCACGCAACGTTTCGCCGGCGACATCGGTTCGCGGGTGGCCATCAACGACCGAATCGCCCATCTGCTGTCCGGAGAACTTGCGGCATCGTCGATCAGCGTGTGCATGGCGGTGTTCTATGCAGGCTTCATGTGGCAGTACGACCCTGTCCTCAGCGCCGTCGCGATTGCGACGGCGGCTCTCAATGTCATCGCGCTGAAGTACTTCTCCGCAAAGCGAGTGCATCTGAACCAGCAGCTTCTGCACGACCAGGGACGCCTGCTCGGGACGGCGATGGCCGGGCTGCAGGGTATGGAGACACTCAAGGCGATGGGCGCCGAGTCCGACTTCTTCGCCCGGTGGTCAGGTTATCAGGCAAAGGCAGTGCGCACCGAGCAGCGCCTGAGGGTGCAGACCGAGATGCTTGCAGCGGTGCCGCGTTTCCTCCTGCCCGTCAGTGCTGCACTCATCCTGGGGCTCGGTGGGCTGCGGGTCATGGACGGCGCGGTGAGCATGGGGATGCTGGTTGCATTCCAGGCCCTCATGCTGGGGTTCATCACACCGGTGAACAAGATGGTCGATCTGGGCAGCACGCTGCAGGAAGTCGACGGAGACATAGCTCGGCTCGACGACGTGCTGTCGTCCCCGGCGGACACGCCGCCGACATTCCATGCGACGGAGCATGCGCCCGTCGCGTCGAAGCTCTCCGGCTATCTGGAACTGCAGGGCGTGACGTTCGGCTACAGTCCACTCGACCCGCCGCTGGTCGAGAACTTCAATCTGTCGCTGCGCCCCGGCACACGTGTCGCACTGGTCGGTGGATCCGGATGCGGCAAGACGACGATCGCGAGGCTGGTCTGCGGCCTGTACGAGCCGTGGAGTGGAAGTGTGCTGTTCGACGGTCGTGCCCGACAGGACGTGCCCTCCCGACTGATGTCGACGTCGTTTGCGGTCGTCGATCAGGAGGTGTTTCTCTTCGAGGGCTCCATCCGCGACAACCTGACGCTCTGGGATGCCACCATTGCCGAATCCGACATGGTGCGCGCGGCCACGGACGCCTGTATGCACGATGAGATTTCCGCGCGCCCGGGTCAGTATCACAGCAAGGTGGAGGAGAGCGGCCGCAACTTCAGCGGCGGCCAGCGCCAGCGGCTGGAGATCGCCCGCGCACTGGTCACGAATCCGGTCGTCCTCGTGCTCGACGAGGCAACAAGCGCATTGGATCCGACAACCGAAGCCTTGATCGACGACAACTTGAGGCGCCGCGGCTGTACCTGTCTCATCGTGGCTCACCGATTGAGCACCATCCGCGATTGCGACGAGATCGTGGTTCTGGATCGCGGACAGGTCGTTCAGCGGGGCACTCACGACGAAATGAAGGCAGTTCCGGGACCCTACAGTCAACTCGTCGCGGCAGGCTGACAGGGTGCTACGGGCGAAACGGAGTCTCGGCGGTGACCAAGAAGCTGTTCATTTCGAGCGACTCCCCGATCGAATCGGGGGCGAACCAGTCATTCCTCCTCAACACGGCCGGGGTCTGGTTGATCGAGCAGGGGCAGGTCGATGTCTTCTGCGTGAGGCTGGCGGCCGACGGCCAGGTTCGGACCCGCGCACATGTCGCCCGGATGTTCGAGGACCAGTGTCTGTTCGGCAGCAGCGGGGTGGATGGGAGTGAGGGTGGCGACGGCGCGGCGCCCGCGGCTGAAGGCGTGCCGGACGAGCCCGAATCCGATGGCGTTCTGCAAGCGGTCGGCGGCCCGGGGACCAGGCTTCGATTCCTGCCGCTGGCCGTGGCGCGCGCACGATTCGATGACGCGTCCCTGCACGCGGAGGCCGGTCGACTGGTAGACGGCTGGGTCGAGTCGGTCTTCGCGGGACTTGTCGCAGGTGCAATGCCGCGCGACTGCGAGGCATTGCCGCCGAATTCGACCGCTCGTCTCGATTCGGCCGCAACGGCGAGTTCCGGCGCAGGGGTCGAGTGGATCGCGCACCTGAAAGGACAATCGACCCTGCTTGGCCGCACCGGCGTGGCGATGCGCGGGCGCCCGGTACCTTGTTCGGCGCGGGTCTGGTTCGTTACGGCGACACCCAGCGTCGTCAGCGTGACGACCACCAGAAGGATGATCGAGCAGGGCGACATCTGGAGAGGGCTTGCCGCGTTTCACGAACTGGTCGCTCGGTGCGCCGTGCTGGCGATGGAAGATGGGTTCCGGAGGGAGCAGGACCGGCAGCAGCGTCGCGATGTGGAGCGCGAGGCATTGATGCGCGACGCGTTCACCGAGCTCGTCGCGGCGCACGATACGACGACCGAAGCGGCGGCGTTCGGCGGTCGTTCCGGCGCGGGGGCGGATGAGTGCGACTCGCTCTCGCGCGCCTGTCGTCTGGTGGGCGCAGAGTTGAGTCTGTCCCTGGCTCCGGACTCGGAGCATGTTGCCGGACTGTCGTCGGACCCGGTTGCCGACATCGCCAGGGCATCAGCGGTCCGCGTGCGGCAGGTACTTCTGGAAGAGCGCTGGTGGAGGAGCGACAGCGGCCCGCTGCTCGGTCGAACCGGAGGGAAGATCAAGCGCTGGGTAGCTCTGCTGCCAACCCCGTCCGGTTCCTATGCCGTCTGCGATCCGGTCGACGGGTCTCGCAGGCCCGTCACGGCTGCGACCGCGGCGACGTTGGCGCCTCTGGCGTACACCTTCTATCGCTCCTTTCCGACCACCGTCTTGTCGATCCGGGACGTGCTCCGTTTCGGCGTCCGTGGCTGCAGACGTGATCTGTGGCTGGTCGTCCTTCTCGGTCTCGTCGGAGGCATGCTCGGCCTCGTGACTCCCGTGGCCACCGGAGCGCTGTTCAACTCCATCATTCCTGGCGCAGAAAGGGACCAACTCATGCAGGTCACGCTCATTCTGCTGGCCTGTGCCTGCGCAACGGGAATGTTCGAGCTGGTCAGACGGCTGGTTCTCGCGCGTGTCGATGGCCGCATGGGTGCGGCACTGCAGGCTGCCGTCTGGGATAGGCTCCTGAGCCTCCCGTTGCGGTTCTTTCGCCCGTACAGCGCCGGGGATTTGGCGGTAAGGGCGATGGGTGTCGACGCCATGCGCAAGACGCTGTCCGGCGCCACGGTGACGGCGGCGCTCGGCGGTGCGTTCTCGCTCTTCAATTACGCGCTCCTGTTCCATTACGGCGGCCCGCTGGCCTGGTGGGCGACGCTGTTACTGGCGACAGCGGTCGGCATGACGTTGCTCGTCGGCTACGGCCAGTTGCGTCTCCAGCGCCGCATCGTGCCGCTACGGGCGAGGACATCGGGTCTGGTGCTGCAGTTGCTGACCGGGATCGCCAAGCTGAGGGTTGCCTCGGCGGAGAGCTACGCGTTCGCGCAGTGGGCGCGGCTGTTCAGCCTGCAGCGCCGCCTGCAGTTCAGGTCGAGGACGGTCGGCAACCGGCTACGGGTGTTCAACGCCGTGTTTCCGACCCTGTCCCTGCTGGTGATCATGACGGCGGCGACGGCGGGCGGCAACGCCGTGCCCGAGATCCGGACCGGCGACTATCTGGCGTTTTCTGCTGCGTTCGGGGCCTGCCTCGCGGCGATGGTCTCCATGAGCACGGCCGTGCTGGAGGCGCTCGGTGTGGTTCCCATCTACGAGAGCGCCAAGCCGATTCTCGACGCTGCGCCGGAGGTCCACGCCGCCAAGGGCGACCCCGGAACGCTGACAGGAAACATGGAAGTGCACCACTTGACGTTCCACTACCAGCCGGACATGCCGCCGGCGTTGCAGGACGTGTCGTTCCATGTGGGTCCGGGCGAGTTCGTTGCGTTCGTCGGGCCCTCGGGGTCCGGGAAGTCGACACTGCTGCGAGTGCTTCTCGGATTCGAGCAACCCGACTCCGGGTCGGTGTACTTCGACGGGCAGGACTTCAGCGGGCTGGACGTTCGGGCCGTGCGCAGCCAGATCGGCGTCGTGTTGCAGTCGGGACGCATCATGGCCGGTGACCTTTTCACGAACATCGTCGGCTCGACCGCGCACACGCTGGAAGATGCCTGGGACGCGGCGCGCATGGCCGGTCTGGCGGAAGACATCGAGGCCATGCCCATGGGCATGCACACCGTTGTCAGCGAAGGGGCGAGCACCTTGTCCGGCGGGCAGCGACAGCGCCTGCTGATCGCCCGGGCGATAGTGAACCGGCCGCGCATCGTCTTCTTCGACGAGGCTACCAGCGCGCTCGACAATCGCACGCAGGCCATCGTCAGCGAGAGCCTGGAACGGCTCAACGCCGCCCGGATCGTCATTGCGCACCGCCTGAGCACGATCAGGAACGCAACCCGCCTCTACGTGATGGAACGCGGCCGTATCGTCCAGTCCGGCAGGTACGACGATCTGCTCGCTTGCGACGGACCGTTCAACGATTTGGCCCGACGGCAGACCAACTGAAATCGACGGTGGCAACCATGTTCAAAACGAGTCCGCACGGGCACAGAGTATCGGCGTTTCTCTGGTTGACCTGCGCCTTCGGCGTTGCTGCAGGCGCCTGCCGGCAGCCGGTGCTGGTGCGCGGTCAGGCGCAGGCGGAGGCGCGTGGTCCGGTCACGATCGCGGCGCCGTGGCCCTGGGAATCACGCACGACGTTGCTGTACGGCCAGGGCCTCCAGATGGCGGTCGATGAGATCAATGCTGCCGGCGGGGTGTTGGGCCGTCCGCTCACGGTGTTGCGGGAGGATGATCACGAATCCGTCGACCGGGGTCGGCTCGTGGCCCAGCGCCTCGCGCAGAATCACGATGTCGTTGCGGTGATCGGTCACATGCAATCGTACGTTTCGCTGCCGGCAGCAGCGATCTACGACCTGTCGGGTCTCGTCCATCTGGCGCCGACCGCCACCGATCCGCGATTGACGGAACAGGGGTACCATCGGCTGTTCCGCTTGACCTTCACGGACCGGGAGATCGGTGTTCAGATGGCGGACTTCGCTGCGTCACGGGGTTACGATCGCGTGGCCATCTACTACGTGCGCAACGCATACGGCCGGGGATTGGCGAACGCATTCGAGGAGCGGGCTCTCGAGCACGACATGAGCATCGCCGACCGGCAATCCTACGACCCGAACACCGTGGCCGGGGATCGGGCGTTGACGGACGTCCTGGTGTCATGGAAGGACCTGGACCTCGGTGCGATCTTCGTCGCTGGCGAGCCACGCCGGGCGGCGGCGATGATCCGCGCCGCTCGCGACAGCGACATCGCGGTGCCGGTGCTGGGTGGCGATGCGCTCGGGACGTCCAGCTTCGTGAGCCTGGGTGGTCGCGCCGTCGAGGGCGCCGTGATCGCCACCGCCTTTCATCCGGCTGATGAACGCGAGGAGGTCCAACGGTTCAGCATGGCGTTCCGGCAGCGCTACGGCGACTTGCCCGACGCGTCGGCTGCGCTGGGCTACGACGCCGTGCGCCTGCTGGTAAACGGCATCACCCGTGCGGGTAGCGTCGATCCTGATGCGGTGGCGGAGGCGCTGCGAGCAACCGTAGGGTGGCGTGGGGTTACCGGAGCCGTCGAATTCACCGAGCGGGGCGATCTGATCGAGCGCGTGATCGGCAAGGTCGTCGTCCGGAACGGGCAGCTCGCCTGGCTGGGCGATGGAGTCGGAGATTGACGTGCCTGTCGTGACGGACCGTGTTGCGGTACTGAAGGCGCTCGGCGCCAGTCCGGCCGAATGCCTCGAGTTGCTGAGCTACAACGAGAACCACTTCGATCCGGAGGGGCTTGGCCGCGACGGGTCGTTGCCGCTCGCCGACGAGGCGTTCGTGAAGACATGGGAGGGTTACGCGCGGGAAGCAGAGTCGGTCGGCGCCTGGACCGTGCTGCGGAGAGCACTGGTGCAGCTTCGCTTTCCTGTCCGGCACGGCATGAGTCGGGCGACCGCGTACGAGTCTGCGACGCGCAGTCCGGTTCCTGTGGTTGACCTCGGGACCGCGCTCCGGTTGCACCGGCCCGCCGACGTTCGGATCGAGATCCGGGCGACGCCAGCCGGACGGCTCCCCGTGGTGGTCGCGGCTCATCGAGAAGACTTCGAACTGTTGGTGCAGGCTCTGACGAAGCGCAACGAGCCGCTTCCCGTGCCCGCGTCGATCGGGGCCTGCATGGTCGCCGGATACACGAACGTCGAACGCTTGCGGAGGCTGAAGGAGCAGTGGTGGGACGGTCAATCGTTTCCGACCGAGGCTGCCTGGAAGCGGGAACTCAGGACACTGCTGCCGGCGAAGGCCCTGTATCAGGACCGCTTCATCATTGCGTCGACGACCCCGTACAGCGCGGTGCCGCCCGACCGGCTCGGTCTCGCTTCCGAGACGTGGGAGCGATTGTCACTTGCGATTCGCATCGAGCACGAATCCATGCACTACTTCACACGCCGCGTGTTCGGCTCGATGAAGAACCGGCTGCTCGACGAGCTGATCGCGGACTACGCGGGAATCACGCATGCGACCGGCTGGTTCCGGGCCGACTGGATGCTCCTGTTTCTCGGTCTCGAATCGTATCCGCGCTACCGGGAGGGCGGGCGTCTCGAGTACTACCGCGGCGAGCCGCCGCTCTCGGACGGCGCCTTCCGCGTGCTGCATCACCTGGTCAAGCGTGCCGTCGACAACCTGGAGACGTGGTCTGCCCGGGCGGACGCATCGCGACCGGAGGGTCATCTCCTGACAGCCGTCGCCCTGACGCGGTTGACCGTGGAGGAACTCGCCTCGAGCGACGCCGTGGATCGTCTGCGTGCTGCGGTACGGGCTATCGCGCCGCACGTTCGAGGAATGCCGCGGCCGGTTCACGCGAGACCGTCCGATTTGACCCGATTGACACCCGCGACTGCGCCCCCGTATAACCTTGGTGGCTCTGCATGAGAAGACTGGAAATCCGGACCACGGATGCGCAGTGGGGGTGAACGCCATGCCGATTCAATTCGCGGACCTTGCCACCCGCGGCGTGCCGCAACCGACGTTGACGGGCCTTGTGCTGGCAACGGCTCTTCTTGCCGCGGCGCCGCCCGCGGCCGCGCAGAACACGACCGGACCGACCGTGGACTTCCAGCGGCAGGTGCGGCCCATCCTGGCGGACAACTGCTTCCAGTGCCACGGGCCGGACGAGAGCACGCGGCAGGTCCGACTCCGCCTGGACACCGAGGACGGCGCCTTCGCCGAGCGGCCCGGCGGGCGTCCGGTCGTGCGGGGCGACGCCGGGGCCAGCCTGCTCTACCAGCGGATCACGCACGCGAACCCGCGGTTGCGGATGCCGCCCGCGCAGGCGAACAAGACGCTGAACGACGAGCAGATCGACATCCTGCGGCGCTGGATCGAAGAGGGCGCCTCGTGGGATCAGCACTGGGCGTTCGAGCCGATCGTCCGCCCGGATCCGCCCGCGGTGGCCGACGCCGACTGGGCGCGCACGCCGCTCGACCGCTTCGTTCTCGCGCGGCTGGAGTCCGCCGGGCTGGCCCCGGCGGCCGAGGCCGATCGGCGGACGCTGGCGCGCCGGGCCGCCCTGGATCTGACGGGGCTGCCGCCGGAGCCCGCGCTGCTCGACGCCTTCCTCAACGATCCGTCGGAGGACGCCTACGAGAAGTACGTCGACCGGCTGCTGGCGACGGAGCAGTGGGGGGAGCACCGCGCCCGCTACTGGCTGGACGCGGCGCGCTACGGCGACACGCACGGGATCCACATCGACAACTACCGCGAGATGTATCCCTATCGCGACTGGGTGATCCGGGCCTTCAACCGGAACATGCCGTTCGACGAGTTCACGGTGGAGCAGGTGGCGGGCGACCTGCTGCCCGAGCCGAGCCTCGACCAGCTCGTCGCCTCCGGATTCCAGCGCAACAACATCACCACCAACGAGGGCGGGGTCGTCCCGGAGGAGTACGAGGCCATCTACGCGAAGGACCGCGCCGAGACGATCGGCAGCGTCTTCCTGGGGTTGACCGTCGGATGCGCCACCTGCCACGACCACAAGTTCGACCCGATCCGGCAGAGCGAGTTCTACGCGATGACCGCGTTCTTCCGCAACACGACGCAGTACGTGATGGACGGCAATGTCTCCGATCCACCGCCCATTCTCGTGGTGCCGGAGGAGGCTGACCGGCAGCTCTGGTACGACCTGCGGGAGGAGGCGGCTGACGTCGAGGCGCGGATGGCGCACCGCGCGGCGGCGGTCGACGCGGCCTTTGTCGAGTGGCTCGCGACGGGCGAGCACCAGACGCTGCGGTCGCCGCTGCAGGACGAGGCGCAGTGGATGCGGCTCGATCTCGATGCCGCCGGCGACCCGATCTTCGAGATGGACGGGCAACGCCACCCGGTCGCCATCGAGGGTGGAGCGAAGATCGATACCGGCCCGCACGGGCATGCAGCGCTGCGGTTCGAGGGCGAATCCTGGGCCGGTCTTCCGCCGGTGCCGCTGGACACCGACACGCCCTTCTCGATCGCGCTCTGGATCCACCAGCCCGAGGAGGAGGGCAACTATGTCGTCGCCGGGCAGTACGACGCGGACGACGGCAATCGCGGCTGGTCGATGAACATCGGATCACGACAGCTCTCGTTCCGGATGACCGGCGCGCCGGATCCGGAGGGCGAGGGCCGTCCAGCGCCGAGCGTCGCACCGAGCAACCTCAGGCGATTGCCTCCCGGCGAGTGGACGCACATCGTGATCACCCACGACGGCACCGGCGAGCGCGCCGGGATGAACGTCTTCCGGAACGGAGACGTGGTCGAGGCGTCGGGCAGCGAGTACTTCACACGGGTCATCGGCAGCATCCGCAACGGGCTGCCGCTGGAGCTGGGCCGCGGGCGGACGCGGGGCCGGGGTGGGCGCGACGAGCTGGAGATGCGCTACTTCAGCGGCGGCGGCATCGCCGACCTGCGTGTCTTCAACCGTCCCCTCACGGTGCAGGAGGCGAAGGTTGTCTCGCTCTGGTCGACGCTCGAGGAGGGGCGAGGAAAGCACCCGGATGCACTCGACGCGGCCGAGCGGGAGGCTCTGCGCCTCTACTACCTGAGCGTGAAGGATGCGCAGTACCGCGGGCTCGTGGCGCGCCGCCAGCAGATCGAGCGCGAGTGGCGCGAGATGCGTCGTCGTGGCGGCGTGACCCACGTGATGAACGAGCGGACCGACAGCGAGGCGGCAGCACACGTGCTCGACCGGGGGATGTACGACCAGCCTCTCGAGCGCGTGCTGGCGGGCACTCCGGCCGCGTTGCCCCCGATGGAGGAGTCGTGGCCCCGCAACCGCCTCGGGCTCGCGCGCTGGCTGGTCGACGACCGGAATCCGCTGACGAACCGCGTGACCGTGAATCGCTTCTGGCAGCAGGTGTTCGGAACCGGTCTGGTCACCACCAGCGAGGACTTCGGGGCGCAGGGCGAGCCGCCGACCCATCCGGCGCTGCTCGACTGGCTCGCGGTGGAGTTCCGCGAGTCGGGCTGGGATGTCAAGCAGTTCTTCCGGACGCTGGTGACATCGGCCACCTACCGGCAGTCCGTCCTGGCGACGCCCGAGAAGCTGGAATCGGATGCGGACAACCGGCTCTTCTCGCGCGGCCCGCGTTTCCGGATGGACGCCGAGATGGTGCGCGACTACGCCCTGGCCGCAAGCGGCCTGCTGGTTCGGCGGATCGGGGGCCCGAGCGTGCGTCCGTACCAGCCGGCCGGTGTCTGGTCGACGGTGGCGATGCCGCAGAGCAACACCCGACTGTACCGGCAGGACGAGGGCGACGCCCTGTACCGCCGCAGCCTCTACACCTTCTGGAAACGGTCGGCGCCGCCGCCGTCTCTGGAGATCTTCAACGCCCCGACGCGCGAACACTCCGTCGTGCGCCGCGAGCGGACGAACACGCCGCTGCAGGCCCTCGTGACGATGAACGATCCGCAGTTCGTCGAGGCGGCGCGCTACCTGGCCCAGCGCGCGATGCGGCAGTCGGACGGACAGTTCGACACCGGGCTCGACTTCGTGACCCTGCGGCTTCTGGCCCGGCGCTTCAGTGATGTCGAGCGCGATATCGCCAGGCAGTCGTTCGCAGGGCTGATCGACGCCTATCGCGCGGATGCGGCCGATGCGGAGCGGCTGCTGCACGTCGGAGACTCGCTGCCCGACCAGACGCTGCCGGTAGCGGAGTCGGCGGCCTGGACGATGCTGGTGACCCAGGTGATGAACCTGGACGAGGTGTTGAACAAATAGGGCCGCACGCGAACGCGAGAAACGGGTATCGACGCACGCGCATCCGACAACGAGAGGGTTCCACGATGAGTCCAGTCAAAGAGGCGATCCTGGCGGAGACCCGGCGGCAGTTCTTCGGGAAAGTCGCCATGGGGGTCGGCGGGCTTGCCCTGTCGAGCCTGATGGCCGAGGACGCGTTCGGGTCGGGGCAGGACGATCCGTCGTTCGGTGGGCTGCCGTCGTTGCCCCACTTCGCGCCGAAGGCCAGGCGCTGCATTTATCTGCACATGATGGGCGCCCCGCCGCAGATGGACCTGCTCGACTACAAGCCGAAGATGCGGGACTGGTACGACAAGGATCTGCCGGACTCGATCCGCCAGGGCCAGCGGCTGACCACGATGACCTCCGGACAGGCACGGTTCCCGATCGCGCCGTCCGTCTTCGATTTCCATCAGCACGGGCAGAGCGGCGCCTGGATCTCCGAGATCCTGCCGTACACGGCACGGATGGCGGACGACATCGCCATCATCCGCTCGATGCATACCGACGCCATCAACCACGAGCCGGGCATCACGTTCATCCAGACGGGGCAGCAGATCCCGGGACGTCCGTGCATCGGGGCGTGGTTCGCCTACGGGCTCGGGAGCATGAACCGCGATCTGCCGACGTTCGTGGTGATGAACGCCGAGAAGAGCCATCCGAAGTCGGGCGTGCAGGCAATTTCGGCGAAGCTGTGGAGCGCCGGGTTCCTGTCGCCGGAGTACGCCGGAGTGAGGCTGCGCACCGGTGCGGATCCGGTGCTGTACCTGCGGGATCCGGACGGCGTGTCGCGTGACGTCCGCCGACGGATGCTGGACGGTCTGGCCGACCTCAACCGCGTGCAGCACGAGCAGATCGGCAGCCCCGAGACCCTGGCCCGCATCCAGCAGTACGAAATGGCGTTCCGGATGCAGTCCTCGGTGCCGGAGATGGCGGACCTGTCGAGCGAGCCGGAGAGTACGTTCGAGCGTTGGGGCGAAGACGCAAGGCGGCCCGGGAAGTTCCAGAACGCCGCGTTGATGGCGCGGCGGCTCGTCGAGCGGGGCGTGCGTTTCGTCCAGATATACCACCGTGGCTGGGACGTACACGCGTTCGCTCCGGAGGTGTTGCCGGCGCAGGCCCGTGATGTCGACCGGGCGGCGTGGGCGCTGATTCAGGATCTGAAGGAGCGTGGGCTCTTCGACGAGACCCTGGTCATCTGGGGAGGCGAGTTCGGCCGGACCATCTACTCGCAGGGCCGGCTGACGCCGACCGACTACGGGCGAGACCACCATCCGCGCTGCTTCAGCCTGTGGATGGCAGGCGGCGGGGTCAAGGGCGGCGTCGTCTACGGCGAGACCGACGACTTCTCGTACAACATCGTCAAGGACCCGGTGCACATCCGGGACCTGCAGGCGACGATCCTGCACCTGTTCGGCATCGACCACGAGCGGTTCACGCACAAGCACCGCGGCCTGGACGCCAGGCTGACCGGCGTCGAGCCGGCGCGTGTCGTGCGGGAGGTGCTGGCCTAGCTGGCGACGCCTGGCCAGGAACGGGCGCAGACTGCTGGTCAGGCCAGGTCGGGCGGCGAATCGGAGCCGCCCGAAACGATTACGGGGAGCAGTCCGGGCTGGAGGGCCCCCGGCACCGGGGGCCGCAAGGCGCCCCGGCAGTAGAGCCTGCGGGCGTTCGTCTCGCGGGCGGAAGAACCTCGCGGTGCGCTGGAGGAAGTCGTGAGAGGAACGTGTGTGTCGTTGGTGATCGTTGCAGCGGTTCTCGGTCTCATCCCGCCAGTGGCGGTCGGACAGGTAACCGTCACGGACTGGCGCGGCGAGGCGGCGGTCCTGGAGGAGGGGACCGCGGATTCGGACGGCGTCCGGATCGTCTACCACGCAGCGGGAGAAGGACCGCTGGTGATATTCGTCCACAGCATCACCGGCCCGTGGTTCGACTGGCGTCATCAACTGGTCGCGCTCTCGGAGCATTACCGGGTGGTGGCGATGTCCACTCGCGGCACGGACAAGAGCGACAAGCCGGAGGGCGTCGAGCACTACACGATGGCGAAGATCTCGTCCGACATCGCCGCCATCATCGACCATTTCGGTGAGGAAAAGGCGATCGTCGTGGGGCAGGACAGCGGCGGGTTCTACGCCTGGCACTTCGCCATGACCCATCCGGAGCGGACGGCCCGCCTCGTCTCGGTCGGCACGGTCCATCCCGCGGGGCTCATTCGGGAGCTGGTATCGAACCCGGAGCAGCAGCAGGCCAGCATGTTCCAGCGCGGCATGCAGGAGAACCCGAACGCGGCGGCCGAGTTCGGCGCGCGGATGCGCAGCCGTCCGGCGAGCCCGGGCGACACCTTCGAGCTGGCGGCGCTCCGTCGACTGGCCTACGAGCGACTCTACCCGGAGTCGATCGTCAACTTCTACAAGGCCAACTGGCCGCCGCGCCCGTTCACGATGGAGACCGAGGGCTTCGGCTTCCGCATCGGCGAGTTCCCGCCGGTCCAGGCTCCGACGCTGCTCATCTACGGCAGGGACAGCGGTCCTTTCAAGCCGGAGACGCTCGACGGGATCTGGCGTTGGGTCGACGGTCCGCTGACGCTGCGCGTTCTGCCCGGCGTCGCGCACGGGCCGCACACGCAGGTGCCCGAGATCGTGACGCCGGCCATCCTGCGGTGGCTCCAGGAGGATCAGGAGGAATAGGGGGCCGGCAGGACGGATGGCGGTGACGTAAGCACGTTTTGCGAAGTGCGACGGTCTCCTGTGCCACCTGGGCAGCGTCGCGCGCTCCGGGTCGTGCCGTGCGATGCGTCTCGCGGCGTCCTGTTGCTTTTCCTGCTGGCGGCGGTCCCGGTTGCGGCTCAGGTTCCGCCGGACGAAGGCTGGCGCACGGTCGAGACGGACCATTTCCGCATCACCTTTCCCGCGCACCTCGAGGATCAGGGCCGGCGAGCGGGTGGGTTGGCCGAGCGGGCCTACCGGGAGCTCACGGCGGCGTTCCGCAACGGGCCCACCGGGCGCATCGACATCGTCCTGACGGACCACGTCGATGTCTCGAACGGCTTCGCCACCATCTGGCCCTCCAATCGGATCGTTCTCCACGCGCGGCCCGCCGCCGACCATCTCGCACTGGCCTACTTCGACGACTGGCTCGAGCTGCTGATCACCCACGAGTTGGCGCACGTCTTCCACCTCGATTACGGCGGGACCATGGGCAGGATCTTCCGCCCGCTCTTCGGGCGCGCGCAGACGCCGCTCGGGTTTCCGGGGGTCCTGGTCCCCGGCTGGGTCATCGAGGGGTTGGCGACCTGGTACGAGTCGGCGCTGACAGACGCGGGCCGGGTGCACGGAACCTTCCACGAGATGGTCCTGCGGACGGCGATGCTCGAAGGGCGGTTCGAGAGCATGGCGCAGGCGGGCGGCAACTCGCCGCAGTGGCCGGGCGGCGTCCGCCGCTACGCCTACGGCTCGCTCTTCTTCGATTATCTGCTCGACAAGCACGGCCGGGACGGCATGGCCGCGTTCGTCGAGGCGGTCGTGCGCCCGTCCGCGCAGCTTCCGCTGCCGCGGTTGAACGCCGCCGGCCGGCGTGCCTTCGGCGCATCGCTGTCGAGCGAATGGACCGCCTGGACGAACGAGATGCGGGCGCGGCTGAGCCGCCTCGACGGAGAGCTCGCGGCGTTCGGCCCGCCCAGCGCGCCCGAGGCGCTGACCCGGAACGCACGCCATGGGCTGCATGCAATGACCTCGCCGGACGGCGGCGTTCTGATCTACGTCCGGTCGGATGGACGGTCGTATCCGCGGCTCGTGGCCATGTCCCCCGGCGGTTCGGATCCGTCCACGGTGACGAGGATCAACAACCGCACTCCGTTCGATGTCCTGCCGTCGGGAGAGATCGTCTTCGCGCAACGCGACTACACGGACCGCTACCGCGTCTTCAGCGATCTGCATGTCACGACCCTCGACGGGGCGGTGCGGCGCGTGACCCGCGGCGCCAGGCTGACTGCGCCGTCGACCGGTCCCGACGGGATGTGGGCCGTCGCGGTGACGGAGGGCGGCGGCACGAACGGCCTGGCCCGGGTCGACCTCCGGGACGGTTCGCTGCGGACGCTGGTGGAGTCGCAACCCGGCACGTACTGGGCCTACCCGGCGGTCTCGCCCGACGGGCGGTGGATCGCCGCCAGCCGCTGGACGGACCGCCGGCACGATGTGGTCGTCCTCGATGCCCACGGGCGTGTGGTGGGCGAGGTGACCCGCGACCGGGCGCTCGACCTGGCGCCGAAGTGGAATGCCGATGGCAGCTACCTGGTCTGGTCGTCGGACCGGACCGGCATCCCGAACATCCTGGGCGCGGAGGTCGATCCGCGCACAGGCGCCGCCGGCCCGCCCGTCCTGCTGACGAACGTCCGTACGGGAGCGGCGTTTCCGAGCGTCGATCCGGCCGGCGAGTGGCTCTACTTCTCGGGCTACCACGTCGACGGCTGGGAGGTGGAGCGGGTCCGGTTCGCTCCGGACGTCGCCCCGGCCGCTCCCGCCCCGGCGGCCCGCTTCGACGAACGCGACTCTCACCCCGTCGGTTCAGCCGATGCCGGCACTTCCGTCACGTCCGGAACGGCGTCCGGCGAGCGGGAGCGCCCGGTCGGCGACCGCATCCCCCCGCGCGAGCTGCTCCACGTCCCGGGCAGCGCGTCCGGCGAGCGGGAGCGCCCGGCCCGTGACTACTCACCGCTGTCGACCCTGTATCCGCGGTACTGGCTGCCGGTGATCCGCGGGCCGGTTGCGACCGCGAAGACGACCGTCGGGGGCGTCGAGGTGCCCCGTACCGAGCTTCTCGGCTACGCCCTCGGTGGCCGCACGTCGGGCGTCGACCTCGTCGGCAGGCACGCCTACGAGGTCGGCGCGCAGGTCTTCACGTCGAGCGGACGGGGAGAGGGCGACGTGGCGTACGAGTATCGCGGCCTGGGGAATCCGACCATCCGCGTGACCGCCTCGCAGACGTGGGACGACGACGGCGTCAGGCTGCGCTGGCCGGTGGCGGGAGCCGATGGCTCGCCCGAGACCCTCTTCGCGAGGTGCCGTGGTGGTTGCAACGCCGGGAGCACGAGCGTGGCGGGAGCCGATGGCTCGCCCGAGACCTTCTTTGTCCTGGAGCGGGAGCGGCGCCTGGCCATGTCGGTGGGAGTGGGCCGCCCGGGGATCCGCACCTCGTCGTCGGTGATGCTTTCGGCCGGGCTGGTCCGCAGCGACCGGGAAGTGCTGGACGCCACGCTGCGATCGGCAGGCGGTTTCCGCCTCTCGCGGCCCGGCAGTCTCCTGAGCGAGTACACGGTCTCGTTCCGTGTCTCCACGGCGCGGTCGCACGCGTTCCAGATGGGCAACGCGCGCGGCGCGGCCCTGTACCTGCGGGCGCGGACACGAAACGACCTGAACGTGCCGGCTGCGCTTGCCGGGCGCGACGCCATCGATCCTTCCGTCGACGATCTCGTCGGCCGACTGCGGGCCTACGCGCCGCTACCGGGGCCGGGCTTCGCGGCGCCGGTGTTCGCGGTGCGCGCAAGCGGCGGGAGTGCGCGCGGGCCGGGCGCACAGACGGGTTATTTCGCGGTGGGCGGCGCGTCCGGCGACGACCTGGCCCTGCCCGGGACTCCCGCGTCGGTCGGCGGTTCGTATTTCTTTCCCGTTCGGGGCTACGGGACCTCCACGCGGTCGGGTCGTTACGCATGGTCCACCTCGATGGAGCTGCGAGTCCCGCTCGCCCTCGTCAATCGCGGACGGGGGGCGTTGCCGCTGCATGTCGACCGCGTCTTCGGGGCGGTCTTCCTCGACGCCGGCAATGCGTGGGGCGGTGTGTCCTCCTCCGGGGAGGACCGTGCGGGGCTCCGCACCCTGGTGTCGGCGGGGATCGAGGTCAGTACCGACCTGCTCGTCCTGTACGGGGTGCCGGTGCGGTTGCGGGTGGGCACCGCGTTTCCGCTGGTCGAGCGGGACGGGCCGCGCTACCACGTTCGCCTGGGCCTGCCGTTCTGACCTCTGCCGCGGGTGGTGGTCCCTACGGAGAATTGTTCAGTCATCAGCCCCGGGCGACCCAGGGTGCACCTGTGCGGTGGGTGGCGTCTCCCGCGGGAATCGTCAGCACAACCATGCAGGTACTGACCGCGCGGGTCGAGCCCACGTGGCGCACGCCCGACGCCGGGGAGAAATTGTCAGTGCGCCGGGGCCGTTGTACGATCGGCTGGGTCGACTCGGTCGGCTTGGACATTCGGGAGGAACCGGTGTGAACCGGAAGCTGTTCGCCGCCTTCGTCCTCATCGCCGTGGTGTGCCCGCCGGCCGCCGGATCACCCGCTGGGGCCGCCCCGGGCGTTGCCGTGGTGCCTCCGGCGGAGGGTACCCGGGCCGCGCACTCGCAGGAAGTCGCGTCCGGGACGGAGGTTGCCGGGAGCGCGACGCCAGCGCCGGAGTCGTATCGCACGCTGCTCGACCGCTACTGCGTCACCTGCCACAACGAGCGTCTGGTCACCGGCCGCGCCCGCGCGCCGTCTCCCCTCGTCAGCCAGCTCCGCGCCGTCGGACTGGCCTTCGACACGCCCGAGCTGACCACTGTCGGTGCGCGTCCCGACGTCTGGGAGAAGGTCGTCCGCAAACTGCGCGGCGGGATGATGCCGCCGGCAGGTCGTCCTCGGCCGGATGAGGCAACGGCGCTCGGGTTCGCGTCCTGGCTGGAGGGCGAGCTGGATCGGGCGGCCGCGGCGCGACCCGATCCCGGCCGAACCGCGCCGCTCCACCGTCTCAACCGCGCCGAGTACCGCAACGCCGTCCGGGACCTGCTGGCCCTGGAGGTCGACGTCGACGCCCTGTTGCCCGCCGACGATTCCAGCTACGGCTTCGACAACATCGGGACCGCGCTGCGGATGTCGCAGTCGCTGCTGGAGCGCTATCTCGCTGCGGCGAGGACGGTCAGCCGGATGGCGGTCGGGAGTCCGCCGCCGGCGGTGGTGGGCGAGACCTACCGCCTGGCAACCGACCTGCAGCAGCACGACCGCATGGATCGGCTGCCGTTCGGCACCCGCGGCGGCGCGCTGGTAACGCACCTGTTTCCGCAGCAGGCGGAGTACGACATTCAGGTCGAGCTGGGGCGGTCGCGCAATGTGCGCGTCCCGCACAGGCTGGAGATCACCGTCGGCGGCGAGCAGGTGGAGGTGGTCACGCTCGCGCCGCCGGATGCGGACGCCGGCGGATCGAACCCGTACGCGAGCGCGTCGAGCGTGACGGTGCGCGTGCCGGCCCCGGCCGGTCCGCACGACGTCGGGGTGACGTTCTTCCGCAACCCGGCGGCGCTCGTCGAGCAGGTCCGGCTGCCGTTCCAGAATCCGCGGCGCGGTGGCGCGGCGGGGCCGATCCCCATCGTTTCGAGCCTCACCGTCACCGGTCCCTACAACCCCCGCGGGGCGGGAGAGACGCCGAGCCGGGCGCGGATCTTCACGTGCCGGCCGGCGGGCATCGCCACGGAGGAGCCGGCGAGTGCGCCACCGCCGGCGGAGGACGAGGTCCGCTGCGCCGCCGACATCCTCTCGGCCCTGGCGCGGCGCGCCTACCGGCGCCCGGTGACCGACGACGATCTCGACACCCTGCTCGGCTTCTACCGGGACGAGCGTGCGGCGGGCGGCTCGTTCGAGGCGGGTATCGAGTTCGCGCTCCGCTGGCTGCTCGCGAGCCCCGATTTCCTCTTCCGCGTGGAGGCGCCGCCGCCGGATCCTGCGGCAGCCGACGTCTACCGCATCAGCGATCTCGATCTGGCGTCGCGGCTGTCGTTCTTTCTCTGGAGCAGCATTCCCGACGAGCCGCTGCTGCAAGCGGCCGAGGAGCGCCGCCTCACGGACCCCGACGAACTCGAGCGGCAGGTGAGACGGATGCTGGCCGATCCACGCGCCGACGCCCTGACCCGGAACTTCGCCGGACAGTGGCTGCAGCTTCGGAACCTGGCCGACCCGGCGGTGCGGCCCGGCGATCCGTACTCGCTCGCGTTCGACGAATCGCTGCGCCGCGGGATGATCCGAGAGACCGAGCTCTTCTTCGACAGCATCGTGCGAGAGAACCGGTCGGCGCTGGAGTTGCTGACGGCCGACTACACGTTCCTCAACGAGCGGGTCGCAATCCACTACGGGATCCCGAACGTGCAGGGGAGCCACTTCCGCCGCGTGTCGCTGCCCGCCGGCAGCCCGCGCCGGGGCATGCTCGGCCACGGCAGCATCCTGACGCTGACGTCGCACGCCATCCGCACCTCGCCGGTGCTGCGCGGCAAGTGGATCCTGAACAACATTCTCGGCACGCCGCCGCCCGACCCGCCCCCGAACGTGCCGGCGCTGGTCGACCGCAGGACCCAGGCGAAGACGGCGACCCTGCGCGAGCGGATGCAGGCGCACCGGGACAATCCGGCCTGTGCGGCCTGCCATGCGATGATCGACCCGGCCGGGTTCGCGCTGGAGAACTTCGACGCCATCGGTCGCTGGCGCGTGGTCGACGAGTCGTTCAACCCGATCGACGCGTCGGGCGTCCTGCCCGACGGCACGGCGTTCGACGGCGTGGCCGAGCTGCGCGCCGCCCTCGTACGGCGTCCGGAGCGGTTCGTGACGACGATGACGGCGAAGCTGCTGACCTACGCCCTCGGTCGCGGGCTGACGCACGCCGACATGCCGGCGGTGCGACGGATTCTGCGCGAGACGGCGGACGACGGCTACCGGTTGCAGTCCATCATTCTGAGCGTGGTGCGGAGCGATCCGTTCCAGTTGAGGAGAGCGCGGTCATGATCATCACTCGCAGGTCGCTGTCCCGCCGCACGTTTCTCCGCGGACTGGGCGCCGCCGTCGCGCTGCCGTTGCTCGACGCCATGGCGCCGGCCCTGACCGCCACGGCCCGCACGGCGGCGCGTCCGGTGCGGCGCCTCGGCTTCTTTTATGCGCCCAACGGCATGTTTCTTTCCCATTTCCACCCGGCGGGGGAGAGCGGACGCGACTTCGCGCTGACCCCCATCCTGCAGCCGCTCGAGCCGTTCCGCGACCGATTGACCGTGGTCAGCGGGCTCAGCAACCGCGGCGTGGTCAGTCCGAACGAGGGCGGCGGGGTCCACAGCCGAGCGCATGCCGGGTGGCTCAACGGCGTCCTGCCCTACAAGACCGAGGGGGCCGACCTGCGGGCGGGAAAGACCATCGACCAGTACGCGGCCGATGTGCTCGGCGCCGAGACCTCGCTGCCGTCGCTGGAGCTGACCACCGATTCGAACTATCTGGTCGGCAACTGCGAGAACGGCTACGCCTGCGCCTACCTCAACTCCACGTCATGGAAGGACGAGTCCACCCCGCTGCCGCACGAGCGCGACCCGCGCGTCGTCTTCCAGCGGATGTTCGGCGACGGCGGCAGCGTGGCGGCGCGTCTGACCGACATGCGCAAGGATCGCAGCATCCTCGATGCCACCACCGAGAGCCTGCGGCGGCTGGAGCGGCGGCTCGGCGCCGGCGACCGGACGCGGGTCGGCGAGTACCTCGACACCGTCCGCGCCGTCGAGCGGCGCATCCAGCGGGCGGAGGAGAACAACGCTTCCACCCCGCTGCCGGAGCTGGAGCAGCCGGCCGGCGTACCCGACGGCTACGCCGAGCACCTTTCGCTCCTCTATGACCTGCTGGCGCTGGCCTGGCAGGCCGACGTCACGCGCGTGAGCTGCACGCAGGTGGCGCGCGAGCAGAGCGGCCGGACCTATCCCGGGATCGGCGTGCCGGAAGCGCACCACACGGTGTCGCACCACCAGACCGATCCGCACAACGTGGCGCAGTACACGAAGATCAGCGTCTTTCAGATGTCGCTCTTCGCAGCGTTCGTCGAGAAGCTGCGCGCGACGCCCGATGGCGACGGCACGCTGCTCGACCATTGCATCCTGGTCTACGGCTGCGGCATGGGCGACGGGGACCACCACACGCCGTTCGATCTGCCCGTGGCGCTCGTCGGCGGCGCCGCCGGGCGGCTGGCCGGCAACCGGCACCTGCAGTACCCGCTGCACACACCGTTCATGAACCTCGGGCTGAGTCTGCTGGAGAAGGTGGACGTGGAAGTGGACCGCATCGCGGACAGCACCGGGCGGCTCGCCGGCGTGTGATGTCGGCCGGCCCGTCCGGCCCCGGTGAAGCGCGGACCGGAGCAGGCGCGAATGGCCGGCAGGACGTCCAGGAAGTCAACGAAGGCCGCAGGCAAGCCCGTCGCCGCGCCGGCGGGCGCCGGGCCGGTGCTCCTCGCAGGCGGCAACCCGCAGATCGCGAAGGCCGACGGCGACGCCCCCGTGCAGGCCTATATCGCGGCCATGCCGGGCTGGAAGCGCGACATCGGGTGCCGCCTCGACGACCTCATCGTGCGCAACGTGCCAGACGTGCGGAAGTGCGTGCGGTGGAACTCGCCCTTCTACGGCGTCGAGGGCCGAGGATGGTTCGTGAGCTGCCACGTCTTCACCCGTTATGTGAAGGTGACCTTCTTCCGGGGCGCGTCGCTGCGGCCCGTCCCGCCCGGCGCGGGCAGGGACCCGGACTCGCGCTGGGTCGACATCCGCGAGGACGATCTCGACGAGGCGCAGATGGCGTCGTGGATCCGGCAGGCCGCCGCCCTGCCCGGCTGGGACCTGACCTGAAGCCGGACGGTCAGGACGCCGCGGCCGGCTCTTCCGCGGCTCTCTCGCCGGGTTCGCATCCCACCGCCTCGCAGGCGACGAGTTCCCAGCCGTGGAAGACCAGGGCGAGGCCGATGAAACGAGCCGACGGACAGCGCGCGCCCAGCCCCGTGTCCGCCAGATAGCGCCGCAACTGCCCCCGCGCGTCGTCGAGCAGGGTCGCAATCGCCGGCGCCTCGTTCCCCGCGCCGCCCGCCGGCAGCACGCCCCGCTTCAGGTACTTCAGCTCGATCACGTAGCCGTAGCCGATGTCCGGGTAGCGCGCCGCGAACGGCTCCAGCACCAGATCCGCGTAGCCCTTCCCCAGCTCGACCTCCGAGCGCAACAGGAAGAAGTCCGCCAGACCGAAATACGCCGCCAGGAACCCCTGCAGCACCTTCTCGCCCGCGAGGTAGTCGCGGATCCCCGTCTGCTCGGCGATGGCGTCGCGCAGGAACTCCACCGCCGGATGCCATGCCCCGTCGAAGGCCATCCGGTTCACCAGCAGGAACAGCCGGTGCTGGTCCACCGAGAACACGTCCACGTCGTCGTAGGCCGCCCGCAGGTGGCCGTACAGCAGGTGGCGCACCGTCTGGTTGGGGATGCCCAGCCGCGCCGCGCCGCGGGCCTCCCCCTCGATGGCGAGCAGGCCGAAGTAGTACAGCAGCGACAGGAAGTTCTCCGGCTCGGTCAGCCGTTCGAGCGGGAAGCTGCTCTGGATGTTCGCCTCCGCCCGTTCTTCGCCGACCACGCGCCGCAGCAGGTCGAAGTTGCCGTTCAGGCGCGTCGCCCCCTGCCGGCTGACCACCATCAGATGCCGCAGCTTGCCGTAGTCGATGCGCACGTTGTCGTCGATCAGACGGTCCGGCAGCGGCTCGTTGGGAATGGACGCTTTCAGGTAGTGGAGCACCATGTCCGTGTTGAAGATCGACGCCGCCGACCGCTTGGAGAAGCGGTAGCCGTCGTACCACGCACGCATGACGTCCAGCGCCGCGTCCACGTCCTGGTTGAACACGCCGAGGTCCCGGTACATCTCCAGGAGCCCCCGCACCTCGGCTTCGGTGAAGCCGACCATCTCGTCGAAGCGGGGCGAGAGGCTGATGTTGCCGGCGATGTTGAAGCCGCTGGTCACGTCGTCGAGGGTGATCGGCGACACGCCGGTCATGAACAGACGTTCGAGGCCGCCGTTTTCGGCCGTTGTTCCCGCCTTCAGGGTGGCGAAGAACGCCCGGTAGAAGCCCTCGCCGTGGGTGAACTGCCGGTAGGCGGCCTCGCCGTGGCAGGCCAGCACGGTGTTGGCGAAGTTGTCGTACTCGTCGATCAGCACGCACAGCGGCGCGCCGTGGTCCCCGGCGAACCGGAACAGGGCGTTGAGCTTGCCGTCGATACCCTCCGGCGTCAGGATGTCGCGCACCGCCGCGGCCGGGAAAAGGTCGCGATTCCGCGCCAGCGTACCCTCCAGATGCAGCCTGCAGTACTGCTCGAAGCGTTCTTCGAGCGTCGCGAGCTTCGGGTTGAAGGCGGAGAAGTCGAGGCGCAGCACGACGTAGCGGCTGCGTGTCGACGTCGGATCCGCGCCGATGTCGGTGCCGGCGAATCGGGCCTCGAAGCGGTCCTTCGCGGTCCGGTCGTAGTAGCACTCCAGCAGCGACACCCAGCAGGTCTTCCCGAAGCGGCGCGGGCGGATGAGGAAGGCGTGGGGCTCGTCCTCGAGGGCGCGCACGAAGCGGGTCTTGTCGACGTACAGGAAGCCGTCGCGCCGGATGCGCCCGAAACTCCCGATGCCGTAGGGGATGCGGGGCCAGGAGGGTGGCATGCCGGTTGCCAGTGTACCAGCCGCGACCGGCGCGGGAGGGTTCCCGAACCGCCTTCGGCGACGGCGTGCTCGATCACGCCGGCCGGGGCGGGTCGACCGCCTCCGGCGTCTCCCGGTGCGTGAAGAACACCGCGAAGAGCACCAGCACCGCCGCCGCCCAGACCGCCGGGACCAGCCAGATGGTCTCCCAGTCGTGCGCCGCCACGTCGCCGGCCACCGCATGGGCGTCGACCACCCGCCCCGAGAGCCAGCTTCCGAGGAAGCCGCCGACGCCGAGGGTGACGAAGGCGATGAAGCCCTGCGCGGCGGCGCGCAGGTCGCGGGGCGCCTTCGTGTCGACGTAGATCTGGCCGGTGACGAAGAAGAAGTCGTAGCAGACGCCGTGCAGCAGGATGCCGGCGTAGAGCATCCAGACGGCGGGTCCCGGGTCGCCGAAGGCGAAGAGCACGTAGCGCGCCGCCCAGGCGAGCATCCCGACGATGAGCAGGCGCTTGACGCCCAGGCGGATCAGGAACCAGGGCATCAGTACCATGAAGCCGATCTCGGACATCTGGCCGAGGGTCATCTTGCCGGCCGCGTTGTCGACGCCGATCTCGTTCAGGAAGGGGTTGGCGAAGGCGTAGTAGAACTGCAGCGGAATGCAGACGAGGAACGAGCCGAGGACGAAGACGGCGAACGAACGCTCGCGCAGCAGCCGCAGGGCGTCGAGACCCAGCACGTCGCGTGCGGTCACCCGCGCCGCGGTTCGGGCCGGGGGCGTATGCGGGAGGACGAGGCAGAAGAGGCCCAGCACGACCGAGGCGGCGGCGGCGATCTGCAGCGGGCGCGCGGTGTCCTCCAGTTGCAGGAAGCCGACCGCAAGGCCGGCCACGATCCAGCCGATGGTGCCGAGCACGCGCACGGCGGGGAACTGGCGGCCGGGATCCGACATCTGCCGGAAGGAGAGGGAGTTGGTGAGCGCCAGCGTCGGCATGTAGCAGAGCGCGTAGACCAGCAGCACCACGTAGAACGCGCCGAACGACGCCTGCAGCGACACCGCGAACAGGACGAACCCGCCGGCGACGTGCAGCAGCGCCAGCAGCCGCTCGGTGGCGAAGAAGCGGTCCGCGACCATGCCGATGAAGAAGGGGGAGACCATCGCCGCGATCGCGGTGGTGCCGAAGACGAGGCCGATCTGCTCGCCCTCGAACGCGAGCGGACCGCCCAGGTAGGTGCCGAGCGGCACAGACCACGCCCCCCAGACGAAGTACTGGAGGAACATCATCGTCGAGAGCTTGAGTCGGACGGCCGGTTGCATGGGTGGTGGAGCGCTGCGTTCAGGACGGTGCGTCACCGGGGAGCGGGCACGCAAGCCTCGTCGAGGTCATCGCCCGGCCCCGCCGAGCGCCACAGGCTGCCATTCCCGCCGCGTGATCTGCGCCATGGGACCCCCGGTGCCCGCATCCGGCCATTCTACGCCAGTCGCCGCGGTGCCCTTTCCCGTTCGCGTCGCCGCGTGGTTTCGACTTGTTCGTGCCCTTCCCGTCGTTGCAGGACGGACATGTCGCTTTGTGTACCCTGGCCTTCGGCTCCGCGGTCCAGTTCTCGTAGACGTAGTACTTGTATCTGCATCCTCTTCCGCCATGTCATGCGCGACGGTTCAGAAGCTCCGGAAACCGTTCCCGGGTCAGGCCGGCATCCCGGATCAGCGCCCGCAGCAGGCCCCGTCCCAGCTCCCGGTGCCTGGGCACCGAGAGCCGCCGCCCGGATGGACCGATCAGGATCATGTGACTGCCCTCCATGCGATCCAGCGAGAATCCGATCCGGGCGATCGCGGCGTCTACGGCAGTCGGCAGATGGCGCGCCATCTGGGGCGCGAGGGTATCGCCGTGGGGCGCCGGCGGGTTCGGGCCTGATGCGTCTGATGGGGCTCGAAACGGTCTACCGCCGGCCGCGCACGAGCGTCGCCGAGCCGGACCACCGTGTCTACCCGTACCTGCTGCACGGGCTGACGATCGAGCGCCCCAATCAGGTGTGGTGCTCGGACATCACCTGCATTCCGGTGTTGGCCGGGTGCCGGACGGGCTCGGTCGCTCTCGCACCGGAGGGTCCTGCGGGACATCACTGTTCGGACGCGATCTCCCGGATGCGGATGTTGCGGAAGCGAACCGGGTCGCCGTGGTCCTGGATCGCGATGTGCCCGCGCGGGACGCGCCCGTAGCGCGGCAGCGGCGCGAACTTGCTGGCCTCCACCCGTTCCTGCCAGTCCGTGTCGCCGAGCTGGTAGGTGAGCAGGTGAACGCCGTTCATCCAGTGCTCGACCCGGCCGCGGTCGACGATGAGCCGCGACGTGTTCCACTCGCCGACCGGGCGTGTGACGTCCGCGGCGGGCGGATGCACCGCGTAGTTGCTACCGGCCGACGTGATCGGAGCCTGTCCGTCGCGGTGGCCGGCGTTGTGGAGGATCTGGAACTCCGGGCCGCTGTGCCAGACCGGGCCGTCCACCTCCTCGCTGACGCCGAAGAAGACGCCGCTGTTGCCGCCCGCCTCGACCTGCCACTCGAAGCGCAGCTCGAAGTTCTCGAACTGCTCGACGGTGATGATGTCGCCCCCGCGGTCGACCCGCGCCAGCGCGCCGTCGATCACCTGCCAGCCATCCGGCAGCGCATCGCGCTGGTAGCCGCGCCAGGCTGCCGTCGTCGTTCCGTCGAACAGCGGGCGCCAGTCATCCGCAGAGCGGGCCCCGGGGTCGCCCATCGCCCAGACGATGCCGTTGACGACGAGCCGCTGGAACCGCTCGTCCCGCCAGACCGCGTCCTCGTGCCCGAGCGCGGTGTAGAACATCCGGCCGTTCCCGTGGTCCCGGGTCCAGGCCAGCGCGAAGTCGCCGTCCGTGCGATGGACGCCCTCCTTCTGCGCGTCGACCGAGTCGGTGTCGAGGCTCAGCAGCACGTCGACCCGTGAACGCTCCCAGTCCCGGAACTGGTAGATCTCGTCGCTGATGCGGAAGCTGGCGCCGAGGTGGCGCGTCGCGGCGTGGTCGCGGTCCTCGACGCGGATCTCGACCTCCTGCCGCCAGGGGTGGTTGTCGAAGTAGCCGCCGATGAGGGCGCCGTAATCGGGCCACTCGTAGAACGTGTCGGTGGCGCTGTGTATTCCGACGAAGCCGCCGCCGCCGCGGATGAAGTCGAGAAACGCCTGCTTCTGTTTCGCGTCGAGCGGCAGCTCGCCGGTGGTGTAGAAGACCACCGCGTCGTAGCGGGCCAGCACGTCCGCGGTCAGGATGGAGGCGTCGCGGGTGATGTCGACCTCGAACGCGTCGTGTGCGCGGCCGATGGCGGGAAGCACCTGCTCGGAGAGCGGCAGCACGGGGTGTGCGAAGCCGGCCGACTGGGTCACGTAGAGCACCTGCGGCAGGGACTGGGCGGCGGCCGAAACGGCGCTGCCGACGAGCACGAGCAGGGCGAGCCCGCCCGCAGCGCACCGTGTGCGGCGATCGACGATGTTCCAGGCGGAGGTCGCGCGACAGCGCGCGCGGATGCGCCACGCAGCGCACTGCGAGCGGTGATGGACGGTGTTCCAGGAGGTCGTCAGGTCGGTCATCGGTTGTCACCTGCCAGCGGCCCGCGCAGCCTGCCGGCGTTGCCGGGATTCGGGAGTCGCAGGGTCCATCAGTCCGTCTCTCGGTCCGTCACCAACCGTCGCGCGCCCGCCGCACACGATGCACCGGGCAGCTCGACCGGGAACGCGGGCGGCGAGCGCGCCCGTGGCGTACGCATGGCCGAGCGACACCGCGCTCACCCGGCGACGACAGAACCGGCGCCCGGCGGCCGGGCATCGGTGTTCGCGATGCCGGGCCGACGCGGATCGTTCATGTGCCGAGCACGTCCCTGCAGTAGTCGAGACACCGTCCGATCTCGGTCACCGTGTCCTCGCCCGGGTACTCGTACTCGATGTTCGCCGGGATGTCCCAGCCTTCGTCGCGCAGCAGCAGCAGCGTCTCGCGGATCGGGGTGTCGCCCTCGCCCCACGGCGTGTGCAGGCCCTGGTCGCGCTTGCGGTCCTTCAGGTGCAGCGTGACCACCCGCTGATGGTTGGCCTGCAGGTAGGCGATCGGATCGTGGTTGGCCGCCACCATGTGGCCGATGTCCAGGTTGACGGCGATCGGCGCCCGGCCACCCATCTCGATGGCCCGCGCGAAGTCGTCCGGGCTGGAGAAGGCGTTCGGGTCGACCCGCGAGTGGTTGTGCATGGCCACCGGCATGCCGTAGCGATCGGCGTAGCCGGCGATGCGCGGCACGCTGCTCATGTCGGCCGAGGCCGTGATGGCGGGCGCCCCGAGCGCCTGCGCCATGTGGAAGCCGCGGTCGATCTCGGCGTCAGAAAAATGGTCCCGGAAGCTCAGGTTGTAGGCGTTCAGTTCGATGCCCGCGTCCTCGAACCGGTAGCGGATGTCCTCGAACCAGTCCAACGGGATGATCGTACGCCAGCGCCGCAACCGCTCGCGGTTTTCCGGCCGGCGCAGCTCCGCCGGCTCGACGTGCCCCTCCCACAACTCGCAGCTCGTGATGCCGAGCTGTTGCATCGCGGCGATGCCTTCGTCGAGGCTCAGATCGCGGAAGCTGTAGCTCTGGAGGCCGATGAGGACGCCGCCGAACCGGGACTCGGACTGTGCCGCCGCCGCCCGGCGGGCCGTCCCCGGCAGCATGCCGGTCGCCGCCGCCGCGACGCCGCCGAGCGTCAGCTTGTGCCATTCGCGTCGTGTGAGCTGCGCCATCGAAACCTCCGCCGCCCGGAATCCTCGTCCATTCTACGCCAGCGTCGGCGGCAGGGCCGCAGGGCAGGTGGTCCGGACGCTCACCGCACATCCGCTCGACCAGCCGTTGAAGGTCCGGCGACCCGGCCGTGTCTGGTGCACACGGCCGGGGGACCGGCGTGGAGCTCAGGGCGCGGGCTCGATGCGCAGCAGGGCGCCGTCGTCGACATGGTCCGTCAGCACGTACAGGAAGCCGTCCGGTCCCTGGCGGACCTCCCGGATGCGCTGCCGCAGCTCGGTCAGCAGCAGCTCGCGGCGCAGCTCCTCCATGTGCTCGTTGAAGACGATGCGTTGCAGGTGGCCGGTCCCCGGGATCCCGCCCATCTGCAGGGAGCCGACGAACAGGTTGCCCTTCCAGGCGGGGAACATGTCTCCGGTGTAGACCGCCATGCCGGCGGCGGCGATGGCGGGCAGCCAGACCACGAGCGGCGACTCGTATCCGTCCCGCGTCGGGTGCGAGGACACCCGCGCGCCGGGATAGAGACGCCCGTAGCTCATCAGCGGCCAGCCGTAGTTGTGTCCTGGCAGCAGTTCGTTGAGCTCGTCCCCCCCGTTGGGGCCGTTCTCGTGCTGCCAGAGGTTCCCGGTGCCGGGGTGCAGGACGATGCCGAGCGTGTTGCGATGGCCGATGGTGTAGATCTCCGGCCGGTAGCCCGGCTCGTCCACGAACGGGTTGTCGTCCGGCGTCGAGCCGTCGTCGTTGAGGCGCAGGACCTTGCCGCGCAGGCTCGCGGGATCCTGCGGCGCGTTGAGGAGCTGCCCCTCCGGGGACAGGATGCGGCCCCCGGTGGACATGTAGACCTTGCCGTCGCGGCCGAAGGCGACGCGTCCGTTGAGACCCGAGTTGCCGTGGAAGGGCTCGGTGACGACCAGGTCCTTGACGTCGTGCAGCGCGTGCCCCAGCAGCCGCCCGCGCGCCAGCGCCGGCGAGCCGCGGCCGTCCGCGTGCCGCCTGGTGTAGGTGAGATAGACCAGCCCGTTGTCGGCGAAGTCGGGATGGAGCGCCACGTCCATCAGCCCGCCGTTGCCGTCGGTCCGCACCGCCGGCACCCCGGTGATGGGCCGCGGCTCGAGTGTGCCGTCGCGAACGACGCGCAGCCAGCCGTCGCGCTCGGTGACGAGCATCCCGCCGTCCGGCATGAAGGCGATGCTCCAGGGATGCGACAGCCCCCTGGTCACGACGCTGACCCGGATCTTGTGCTGCTCGGCGGTGTCGATCACCCAGGGGCCGTCGCCCAGGGGCTGCACCGGCACGCCGATGGGTTCTTCCTCCTGCGCGTAGCCGACCGTGAGCAGACAGAGCAGCAGCGGCGCCGCCAGGAGAACGGAACGTCTGACCTTCATGCCAACCTCCCCGGGTGAGCCGTCCTGGCTCGATGATTCACTTTGCGCCGGTGTTGCAGTGCGGCTCCACCGTGCTCCGGCGCAGACTACGGCAGGGGCAGCAGCGGCTCCACGCCCTCCGGCAGGCGCTGGTCGAAAGCGGCCAGTACCGCGGCGTCCGCGGCGTGGGCGCCCATCAGACCGACGATGTCCACCAGATCCTGCACGCCGAATACCTGCTCGACGCGGGCGTAGGTCTCCGCACGGACGTTGTGGTCGCCGAACAGCTCGCGGCCGAAGGCGATCAGGGCGGCGTCCTCTTCGGCGACGCCGGTCAGCGGGCGGCCGTGCCGTACGATGTCGATGAGCGCCGGCTCGACGCCGGCCTCCAGCGCCCGCGGCTCGTTCGTGGTCCAGTCGTACTGCGAGTCGTGCGTGCGCGCCGTCACCAGGATGGCGAGCTGCATGGTCCGGCGTCCGACCCGCGCCTCCAGCGTCTCCTGGCCGGCACCGTAGGCGCGGATGACCCCCGGACCGATCCCCGACGGGGACAGCATGCGGCCGTAGAGCTCGGCCACCGACGTCCGGCTGGCCGGGCTGCGCAGCGGCAGGCGACTGCGCGAATCGGGATGGATGTCGTCCGGATGCGTGAACGGCAGGGGCAGCGACTGCCGCCAGCCGGCCGGCATCCGCTGGTTGAATGCGGTGAGAGTGGCTGCGGTGCTCGCGTAGCGGCCCATCACGTCGATGACGTCGACCAGATTGGTCTTGCCCAGCAGGGCCAGGGCCCGTGCGTAGGTGTCGGCGCTCAACGCCCGCGTGCCGAACAGCTCGCGGCCCACCTCGATGATGATCGCCTCGCGGTCGCTCAGGCCAGTGAGCGGATTGCGATGCCGCACGATGTCGATGATGCCGTCGTCAAGCCCGACGGCGAGCGCCTCGAGCTCGTGCAGCGCCCATTCGTAGGGCTGATCGTACTCGCGGGCCGTGGTCAGGACGGTCAGTTCGGTCAACTGGCGTCCCATCGGGGCTTCGAACCGCAGGCTCGCGCCCGACCCGTGCAGCCGCAGGGCCGCGGCGCCGGTGGGCGCGCCGGCCGGTCCGGCCACCGCCGCATCGTACGCCTCGCGGCGCGCCGGATCGAGCTCCTCGCGGGCGATCGGCGGGAGGCGGCTGCGCGACTCCGGACTGATGTCGCCGGGGAGCTGGCCGGCGCGGGCGACCGGTATCCCGACCGGAAGGCCGCCGACCAGCGTGAGCGCGACCGCCGTCTGCATCCATCGCCTCATGTTCGCCTCCTGGCCCGGGATCGTAGCCTGCGGTCTCCGATGCCGCCCCGGCCGAGCCCAACCGGAAGTCTGCACGGTTCCGACGGCGCAGACTCCCGGTCTCCTGAACCGTGGTTGGCCGCCGAAGAGGGCCATCATAACGCCCATCGCCCATCCGGTCAGCGCACGGCGCGAAAACGTGGAGACTGCTGGTCCTGCGCGCCCGCGATGGCTGCGACCAGCATCCGGTCGGCGCACGGTGCGAGAGACGTGGAGACTCGCGCCGCCGGTACGGCCTTCCGGCGCTCGCCGGCTGTGCGCACCGAGGTGACGCGGCGACCTCAGCGGTCGACGACCGCGATGCCCTCTATCTCCAGCAGCGCACCGTCGGCGAACAGCGACTGGATGCCGAGCAGCGTCGCCGCCGGTACGGTCTCGTCCGGGAAGCCGTGCGCCCGGCGCGCCGCGTCGACCACCGCGAAGTCGCCGGGGGCGTACTCCGGCATGTAGACCACGGTCTTCAGCAGATCCTGCGGCCTCGCGCCGGCCGCCTCCAGGCGGCGCCTGAGGTTCGCGTACACCTGGTCGGCCTGGCTCTCGAGCGGATCGCCCGGCTGTCCGACCTGCCCGGACACCTGGACGACCTTCGGTCCCGTGCCGCGCGCCGTCACCACCTGCGTGAACCCGGTGGCCGGATCGATGAACTCCCGTTCGACGGCGTTGCCGTCGATGCCGACCACCGCGATGCCGTCGATCTCGATCCGGAACTGCTCGGCCGCCAGGGCCGGGATGCCGAGCAGCGTGCTCGCCGGCATGTCGTCGAGCGCCAGCGCCTGCTCGCGGCCCGCGCGGTATGCCGGCAGGTCCGTCTGCGGATCGAAGTCCACGATGTAGGTGGTGGCCTTGACCAGGTCCTCGAGCGATGCGCCCGCCGCGTCCAGCCGCTGGGAGACTCGTTCCCACACCGCGGCGGTCTGGTCCGCCAGCGTGTCGCCGGGGGCGACCTGCCCCGCCACGTAGACCGTCCTCACGCCGTGGGCCGTCACCGCCACCGCGCCGCTGAAGCCGTTCGCCGGCGCGAAGCGCTCGATCTCCAGGTCGACACCCGGTTCGGCCGTCACCGCGATCGCTTCGATCTCCACGCGCAGCGGTTCGGCGGCCAGCGCCCGGACCCCGATCATCGTGCTGGCCGGCCAGTGGTCCTCCTCCGGGAAGGCGGCGAGCCGCGCCTCGGCGATCACCGGGTACTGCGCCGGCTCGAAGTCCTTCACGAAGATGCGGATCTTGACGACATCCGCCGGCGTGGCGCCGGCCTGCCCGAGGCGCCGCACGACGCCCGCGAACGCCGATTCGACGTGCTCTCGCAAGGTGTCGCCCCGTCCGACCTGTCCGGAGACGAAGATCGTCTTCACCCCGGCGTTGGTCGTGGTGACCACCTGCGTAAAGCCGCCGGCCGGGTCGATGTACTCGATCTGCGCCGCTGCGGTGCACGGCAGCGAGCACGCCAGCAGGCCGACGAGGGGGGAAAGCGGGAGTCTGCGCGCCATGGTCGTCCTCCATGGGCCGCGGTTGGTGCAACGTGTTGCGCTCCCGGGCCCGGCAGGATGATACCGCGCCGACGGCGCAAGCTCTAGAATCCGGTTCAGGTGACGCTCAGGGACCTGTTCGCGGCGGCGCTGTCCATCGCCGGGCTCATGACGCTCGGCTGGGTCGTGCTCGTGGCGCTGCTCATGTTCCAGGAGCGCCGCCTCATCTTCTTCCCGACGCGCAGCGTGGCCGCACTGCCGTCCGACTTCGGGCTCCGCGCCGAGGAGCTGGCGATCATGACGGCCGACGGCGTGATGCTCCACGGCTGGTGGATCGAGGGGCGGGGCGACCGGGTGCTCGTCTGGTATCACGGCAATGCGGGGAACATCGGCGACCGGCTGCATAACGCGCGCTGGTTCGTGGACCGGCTCGGCGTCGACGTCGTGCTCGTGGACTATCGCGGCTACGGGCGCAGCCAGGGAACGCCGAGCGAGGAGGGAATCCATCTCGACGGACTGGCCATCTACGATGCGGTGGCGGAACGGTCGGTGCGGGCGGAGAACATCGTCCTGTTCGGCCGGTCGCTCGGCGGCGCGGTCGCGATCGAGACGTCGCTCCATCGGCGTGCCGGGGCCCTGGTGCTCGAATCGGTCTTCCGCTCGGTCCCGGCGCTGGCGGCGGAGCACTACTGGTTCGTCCCGAGCGCGGTGGTCCGGACGCGGATGGACAACGAGTCGAAGATCGGTCGGGTGCAGGTTCCAACGCTCGTGCTCCACGGCGATCGGGACACCATCGTTCCATTGGAGCACGGTCGCCGGCTGTTCGCGTCGGCCGCCTGTCCTGCACGCCTGCATGTCATCGAGGGCGCCGGGCACAACGACACGTACCTCGTGGGAGGAGAGCCCTATGCCGGGGCGTGGGCGGCGTTCCTGGAAGACACGGCCGGCTCGACGGCGGATCGGGAGGGGATCTGAAGATGCCCGAGCGGGCGGGCGTCCGCGAGCAGAGCAGCCCGGCCATGCCGGCCGCGGCGACCTTTCCTCATCGTCTTCGCCGTGCTGCTGCTGTGCGCTGTCGAGTGGCTGCGCCGGCCGGCGGGGCGTGATGAACCTCCGCCCGTCGCCTGAACGCCCCCTCCTGATGCCATAATTCCGTTCCATATGGCGGTGCAAAGGAAATTTGTCGCCCTCCTTCCGGGTATTGCCTTGCTCTTCGGTTCCCGGGGGGCTGGCAAGAGCACATGGCTGCGGGCGGCTTTCCCGACCGTGGTCCGGGCCGATCTGCCGGCCTCGGCGCGGCAGCGGCTGTACGCGGCGCGGCCGGAGCGCCTGCGGGAGCCGGTCGCGGCCCCGGCCGCCGACGACATCGTGATCCGTCATCCGCCGCGTCGGACCCCCAGGGCGAGCGTGATTCCGCTGTCCGTGTTCCTGTTCATCGCGCCCGCGGTGGTGTTGAACGCGCAGGACGAAGCCTCGCCGCTCACCGTCATGACCTTCAACATCCGCACGTCGGGCGGCAACGACGGCGACAACGGCTGGGTGCACCGGCGCGCGCTGGTCGCGAAGACCATCGAGCGCCGCGCCCCGGACGTCGCCGGCCTGCAGGAGGTGCTCGACGAGCAGGTCGAGTACCTGGCCGCCGCCCTGCCCGACTACCGCTGGCTCGGCGCCGACCGCGGCCTGAACGGCGGCGCCGGCCTCAGCGAGTACACGCCGCTCTTCTACCGCCGCGACGCGCTGATCCCCATCGGGTCCGGCACCTTCTGGCTCTCGTCCAACCCGGATGGGCCGACCGGAAGAGGCTGGCGCCGCAACGTCTCCCGCATCGTCACCTGGGCGCGCTTCCACCACCGCGAGAGCGGGCGTCGGCTCCACGTCTTCAACACCCACCTGACGCTGCGCCGCGGGCCGCGGCAGATCGACTCGGCGGCGACGATCGCCGCGCGCGTCGCGGCCCTGCCGACGGGGAGTGCGGTCGTGGTCACCGGCGACTTCAACGCGCTGGCCGAGGTCAGCGAGACGTGGCGGGCCGCGACCGGTCAGGGGTTGCGCGATGCCTGGCTTCTCGCTGACGAACGGATCGGGCCGCCGCGCACATCCCACGACTTCCGCCCGCCGGAGCTGGCCAACCCGGGGCGCATCGACTGGATCCTTGTCGGCGGCCCCCTCGGCGTACGGGCGGTGGAGACGATCGTCGACCACGACGAGGGCCGCTATCCATCTGACCACTACCCCGTCGTCGCACGCCTCGCGTTGGAGCCGTGAGCTGGACACGGTCTGCCGTCCCGCTCGGAGCAGGCCCGGCATCGCGACGTGCTCGCGCGCATCCGACAGGGGGCGCCGGACGATCTCGACGCTCCAGGGTTCGTACACGCCACCCTCTGGCGGCTTCGCCGCGCGCCTGGAGATCCGGCCGGCGCTTCGGCGTCGAGCGGGGCCTGCGGGCGCTCGGAAGAGCGTGAACAGGCGCTCGACGGGCGTCCTCCCCGACTGCCTCATGCCGCGAACGTCAGCAGGTAGAACAACCCCGTGCCCCCGAGCAGGAGCAGGCCCACCCAGGACAGGAGCAGCATCGCCCGACCCGGCCGGTGCTCGGGTGGCATCTCGTCCGAGCGCACCGCACGCAGGTTCAGATAGCCGAGCACCGGACTGGTCAGGAACGTGAGGGTGGTGGCGAAGTCGATCATCGTCGTCAGGTTGCCGATGAACAGGGACAGGACCACCAGGGTGACGAGCACCACGCCGGCGAGGCTCCACCAGTAGACCGGACCGCCCGCCGGGGGCGCGGTGATCCCCGGCGCATCGGCCGGCCACCTGTCGCCGCGCCCGCCCACCGCGGGGGGCGTGGCGGTCCGCCGCGCGCGCAGCACCAGCAGGGAGCGCTCGATGGCCCGCGGCCCGCCGTCGAGCACGGTCAGCGCGGTCGACAGCATCGTGGTCACCACCGCCGCCAGCACCACCGGCCGGGTCCAGGCGCCGAGGGTCGCGCTGTACAGGTCGACGAGCTGGGTGGAGAACAGCGGCCCCTGCGGGGAGAACGTCTCCCCGGAGCCGAACATCACCCCCGCGCCCAGCGCCAGGAAGGCGAACGCCAGCACCCCGGTGCCGATGTAGCCGACGGCGAAGTCCTGCCGCGCCGTCTCGACGGTACAGGGGCGGCCCACCGCGTCGTTCTTCGCCAGGGTCCACAGCGAGCTCCAGACCGCGCTGTCGATCCCGGACGGCATCCAGCCGGCCAGGGCCAGCAGGAACACGAATGGAACGGCCGGGCCGATGGCGTCGGCGGGCCACAACGCCAGCGTCGACAGGTCGGCCCGCGGCAGACTGACCGCGGCGGCCAGCAGCGTCGACAGGGCCAGCAGCGCCACGATCAGCTTGATGGACAGATCCAGCCCTCGGAAGCGACCCCACCAGAGCAGCGCGGCGACCGGGGCCATGACCGCCACGGCCAGCGCCGGCAGCGGCCAGTCGAGGCCGAACGTGAAACCCGCCAGATACGCGGTGAACATCACCACGGCCGGCGGGACGACGGCCATCGTCGACACCGTGATCGCCAGGTACAGCCACAACGCCCAGCGGCCGACGCGGGCGTAGCCCTCGATCAGGCTCTGTCCGGTGGCCGCGGCGTAGCGCGGCCCGTACTCGAAGAACGGGTACTTCAGAACCAGCGCGATCAGGATGACGCCGGCCAGCGCGAACCCGGCCGCTGCCCCGGCGCGGGTCGACTGCACCAGGTGCGAGACGCCGATGGCCGTGGCGGCCCACAGCAGGCCGGGACCGAACGCCGCCCGCAGCCGGCGTCCGGTCACTGCGGCCGGGAGTCCGAGAGGCGGTGTGGCCGCTGCACTCGACATGCGATGCCTCCTCCTGCTCCCGCTGGCGGCGCTCCCGGATGACCGACGGTCCCGCGCGACATCCACCCGGCCATGATGATGCCCGTTGGGTACTTACGGTGGCGCTCCCGGACGACCGACGGGCCGCGCGACCCCGCGGCCACGCTGGACTTCTGTCCCGTTCCAGCAGCGCGCCGCTGTCGACGGGGCGCGCTGCGACTGCCCGGCGGCGCCCGCGCTCAGGCGTCGTAGGAGACCCGGCGCAGGGACCGCTCGTACCAGCCGTTGCCGACCGGATCGAACGTGTTCATCTCCATCAATTCGCCGCCGAAGGCGTGGATGGTCAGACACGGCCGGTCGGTCAGGTCGTTGGTCAGGGCGTGGTACTCGAACGGCGGGATCAGGAAGTTCGCCTCGCCGGCGACCACGCGGTGCGACTCCACCGGCGCGAACCGGCAGCGGTGCGCCTCCTCCTTGATCGGGGCGTACTGGGTCACTTCCAGCTCGCCCTCCAGGACCCCCTCGACGCTCCACAGGTTGGGGTGATCGTGGATCGGCGTCCCCTGTCCGGGCGCCCACGCCAGCACCAGCACGGTGTAGCGGCGCGCGGGGTCGCGGTGCAGGAGCCGCCGCGCGTAGCGGTCGGAACGCGTGCTCCGGAACCGCTCGTCGAGCCGCAGCCGGCCGGGCTGCAGGATGTTCTCGATCTCGCTCTGTACCTGCCGGGTGATGGTCTCCACGTCCCCGGCGGCGACGGCCGCATCAAGCCGCCGCACCAGCTCGTCCGCTCCGATGGCGCTCATCGACGTCCTCCCGCACCGGCTGCGCCGCATCCGCGGGGCGACGTCCGCAGGTGCGGGCGCGCGCCGGTGCGCCGGTGCTGAAGGCAGTCTAAACTGACGACGCCAGCGATGCCGGCGATCGCGCCTCCCACAGGCGACCGCCAGCCCTGCCGGACTGTCATGCCCCGTTCCCAGCGGGGCGCCGGGCCACGGCGCCGGAGCGCGACGGAATCGACGCGCGGAGCGCGTTGCTGCGTACCGCCGCGACGCAAGTCTGCGCGTGCGTAGACCGGGCACTACGGCTCGGACGCCATCGCCGGCGTGATGACGCAAGTCCCGCGCGTGCGGAGGCCGAGATCCTCCAGTTCTCCCGAACGCATCCGCGATGGCTCAGTCCGCGCGTGCATGGACCGAGCCAGCTCGGCGGCGGCGAGAGCGTCGCGGTCGGCGCTCAGTCCGCGCGTGCATGGACCGAGCGGCCGCGCGAGAACGTCTCGACCACCGCGATATGCTCGATCGTCGCCGGGTCGGCCTCCAGCGGGTTCTCCGCGAGGATCACCAGATCCGCCTGCTTGCCGATGGTGATCGAACCCTTCGTGTCTTCCTCGAAGTACTGGTACGCAGCGCCGAGGGTGACCGCGTGCAGCGCCTCCCGCACCGTGGCGCGCTGGTGCGGACCGAGCACGTGTCCGCTGCGGGTCTTCCGGTTCACGGTGATGGAGACCAGCCGCAGGATGTCCGGCGGGACAATGGGTGCGTCGTTGTGCACGGTGAAGCGCACGCCGCGCTCGATCGCCCAGCGGACGGGGCTGACGTTGTTGCCGCGCTCTTCGCCGAAGCTGCGCCGGTGCCAGTCGCCCCAGAAGAAGGCGTGGGCCGAGAAGAACGACGGCACGACCCGCAGGGCGGCGGCGCGGTCGAGCTGGTCCGCCCGCATGAGCTGGGCGTGGATGATCACGGCGCGGTGGTCGGGCATCGGCTCCCGGCCGGCGACGGCGGCCTCCACGCCGTCCAGCATCAGATCGATGGCCGCGTCGCCGTTGGCGTGGACGATGATCGGTACGCCGCGCCGGATGAGCTGCGCGGCCCCGGCGCGGTACGCGTCCGGGTCCAGCGTGCCGTAGGCGCGGTAGTCGGCGGGCGCCCCGGGCGGCCCCTCGGCGTACGGCTCGGTGACCCAGGCGGTGCGGCCCTGCGGCGAGCCGTCGAGGCTGAACTTGACGCCCGCGACCCGGAGTCCGCCGCGGTAGTCCGGTTCGTGGACCGCGCGTTCGGCGTCCGCCAGCGTGCGGAAGCGGGGAAACACCGCCACGTCCGCCCGGAACGGCGCCTCGGCGGCGGCGGCGCGCAGCGCCGCGACGGTCTCCCAACCGGTGGAGCCGTCCTGCACCGTGGTGATGCCGTGGCGCAGGTGCTCGCCGATGGCGCGGCGGGCCAGCGCGCCGGTCTGCTGCGGGGTCGGAGCGAACAGTCCTCCCGCGGCGACGAGTCCGCCCGCCGTCTCCTCCAGCACCCCGTCCGGCTCGCGCGAACCGGGGTGGCGGCGGATATGCCCGCCGGGCGGGTCCGGCGTGTCCGCCGTGACGCCGGCGGCGGCCAGCGCGGCCGAGTTGGCCGCGCGCAGGTGCCCGGAGACGTGGGTCAGCACGATCCGGTGTTCGGTCGAGGCGCGGTCGAGGTCGTCGCGCGTGGGATGCCGCCCTTCGGCGAGCAGCGAGTCGTCGTAGCCGCTGCCGGATACGACGCCGCCCGGCGGGATATCCCGCTTGGCGATCCACGCCCGGATCCGCTGCACGATGTCGTCGATGTTGCGCACATCGCCCACCGGCGGCGGGTGGAGCGCCAGCGCGTCGAGGCTCCGCCCCACCGCGAGGAAGTGTCCGTGCGCGTCGATGAAGCCCGGCAGCAGCGCGCGGTCGCCGAGCTCGACCAGCCGCGTCGTCTCGCCCCGCAGCGGCAGGATCTCGTCGCGGGTTCCCGCGGCGGCGATCGTCTCGCCCCGCACGGCCACGGCCTCGACCTTCGGCCGCTCCGGGTCCATGGTGACGATGTGGCGGCCGACGAACACGATGTCCGCCGGAAGTTCGGCGCCGGGCGTCTGCGCGGTCGCGAGTCCGGCGCTCACCAGAGCGGCGCTCATGGCGCACAGGCAGGATCGCGCCCAGACGATCGCCGCGGCCCAACTCGGCGTGGATTCGCGCAGCATTTCCCCTCCGTCGTTCCGAAGCAACGTTCCCCGGGCGCGGTCAGAACGTTTTCAGGTCGACCCGGTTCACCTTCACCAGGCGGTGGCCCACCAGGTCGACGACCGCCTGCGCCTGTTCGAGCGGGATGTAGCCGAGGAGCGGCTCGTACTGGCCGTCGGCCGGTTCCATCCCGATGAAGAGCGCCTCGGTCAGGACCGGCCGAAAGCCGGCGATGCGCAGCAGGATCGGCCCGCAGATGTCGCCGCGGACCACGGCCTGGGTGGCCGTCTCCACGTCGACCGTATCGAGCTGCGTCAGCGGTCCCAGCCGCTCCCGCCAAGCCGTCGGCAGCGTCAGGTACGCCGCACCGGTGTCGACCAAGCCGTCGCAGCGGATACGGAATCCGGCGTCAGTTCCGTTCTCGATCGTAGTCTCGGCGAGGATCCGGCCCATGAAGGCCTCCATCCGATGCTATCACCCCGTCTCGGCGCCAGCCTGCATCGACCCGGACTCCCCAACAGGCCATCAGCGCGCCACCTTGTCCGCGTGCGTTGCCGGCCCGCCCGTCCGCAAGGGCGACGCGGGCAGCTTCGCGTCGAGGAACGCCAGCACGCGCTGCAGATACCTCTCCGGGACGGCTCTCGACACCCGATCGTGGCGGGCGCCGGGGACGATCCACAGGTCGTGGAGGGCGGGTCCGGCCGCGGCGGCGAGGCGTCGGGCGTGGTCGACCGGGACGAGCCCGTCGGCCTCCCCGTGGACGACGAACAGGGAGTCGGGCGGCAGGGCGGCTACCACGTCCACCGGGCTCGCCAGCGTCGTGTCGACGCCGAACAGGGTCCGCGCGAAGAACAGGATCGGCGGGTTGAAGAAGCCGGGCAGGCCGCTCGCCCGCGGCAGCTCCCGGTCCAGCAGATCGTCCAGGCGGGCGAAGCTGCTGTCGGCGACGATGGCCCGCGCGTCGAGTGCGGCCCCGGCCAGCAGGACGGTGGCGGCGCCCATCGAGTGCGCCCAGAAACCCGTCCGGTCCGGCGTGAACCCGCGGTCGGCAAGGTGGGCGACGGCGCCCAGCACGTCGCGCTGCTCGGCCCATCCCAGGGTGTAGCGCAGGCCGCCGGACTCCCCGTGCGCGCGGAAGTCGAACAGCAGCGCTTTGTAGCCGGCGGCGACCAGCGCCGCGCCGTGGGACACGAGTTCGCCGTCGTCGCCGGTGCGGGTCGAGTTGCGGCCGTGGACGACGGCCACGACGCGGTCGCTGCCGGTGGCCGGCAGGAACCACCCGCGCAGCGGGATCCCGTCGCCGGCGCTCGGGAAGGTGACTTTCTCGTAGGCCAGGTCGAAGGCGTCCGGCGACGACGCCAGGGCGCGTCGATGGGGTTTCGTCAGCGTCTCGGCCACGACGAGCGAGACGCCGGCCCAGGCAGCCAGCGCCAGGATGACGACGGCCGACAGACCGATGAGCAGGCGCCGGCGCGATGGGTTCGACGATCGAACCCCGTGCCGCGCCGCTTCCCGATGCCGGTTCCGGACCGGGGCGCGCCGGTCCCCGGCGGTGTTCCGGCCGTCGTATGTACCCTCCGGCATCCCGATCTCCATTTCTCTCCGCGCCCACCGTCCGGGTCCGATGCCTGGCCGCCGCGCATGACAGGCTCCGAGTCCCCGGCAGCGGCGACGATGCCGTTCTCACGACTCCGGATTCTGCGCCTGCGGCGCGGATCGCGCCGCAGTGGCGGGTCGCGACGCCTCGGCCGCCGCGGCCCGACGCGCGTGGGACGGGCGCATTCGCCGCCGCTCCGGCCACGTGCTGCGGCACGATATCAGAGTGGCGCGAGTACGCCGAGATCCGCCCGTTCGGCCGCCGCGAGGGCGGCGCCGGCGATGGCGATGTCCTGCGCCGCGTTGCCGACGGACTTGAACAGCGTACAGTCATGGTCCCTGCGCCCGCCCGGCGCGTCGCGGTTCACGATCTCGCCGAGTTCGGCGTCGATGACGTCACGGTCGACGAGGCCGGATTCCAGCGCCACGACGAGATCGCCGGCTTCCTGCCACGCCGCCGCACGCTGATCGACGACCACGCGGGCGCGCCGCACCACGTCGGCGGGGACCTCCTGCATGTCGGGGCGGTAGGCGCCGACCGCGTTGATGTGCGCACCGGGCGCCAGGTGACTGGCATCGAATACCGGGTGCGCGCTGTCGGTGGCGGTCACGACCAGCCGGGCGCCGTCGAGGGCGGCGGCGGGTTCGCGGACCGCGCGGACCGTCGGCGGCGCCGGGGAGGGTGCATCCCGTTCGGGAAGGAGCTTGTCTGCGCCGGCCTCCGACGCCGGCGCATCACCCCCGCTCGCGCCCCGCTCGCGCCCGGAGACGAGGGCGGCGGCGTCCGCGGACAGGCGGGCCGCCAGGCGTTCGGCGCTCGCGCCCGACCGCGACACGATGCGCACCTCGCGCAGCCTGCGCGTCCGCGCGAGCAGTTCGATGTGCGCGCGCGCCTGGACGCCGGCACCGAAGACGGCCAGCACGTCGGCGTCCGCATCCGCAAGCAGCTCCGTGGCGAGCGCGCTGCCGGCGGCGGTGCGGACCGCGGTCAGCGCCGCGCCGTCCAGCAGCGCGCGGGCGCGACCGGTCCCGGCGTCGAGCAGCAGCACGGCGCCCTGCACGGCGGGCCGCCCGCGGGCCGGGTTGTCCGGGAAGACCGACACCACCTTGGTCCCGAGCGCCGGCCGCCGGCCGAGGACGGCCGGCATCACGAGCATCAGGCCGCGGGCGGTCTCCAGATGGCTGCGGACCGGGACGGTGGCGGTGCCGCCCGACAGTTCACCGAACGCGGTGCGCATGGCGTCGACGGCGTCGTGCGCCGTCAGCGCGCGGCGTACGTCGGCGGCGGAGAGAATCCGGATCGGCCGCAGGTCGTTCCCGGACCGAACGGTCGTCGTCATCGGCGATCTGCCCTGCGCATCCCGCACCGCGCCATCAGCCGGCTTCCGCCGCGACCGCCGCCGCCATCTCCGCGAGCGAGAAGAACACGAAGTCGGTCGCCGGCATCGACTGCACCTGCTCGGTTGCACCCCAGCTCCCGCCCGCCGACAGCCGCTGCCGGTCGATCCAGGCGTTGGCGAGCCCGAACCGGTTCGCCGGTGCGTGGTCGTGGTGCAGGCTCTGTGCGGTGTGCAGGACGTCGGCGCGATCGAGGCCGAGATCCGACTGCAGGTGCGTGAGCAGGTACTCGAAGTTCGCGTCGGCCGGCTTGTAGGAGCCGATGTCCTCGGCGGTGTAGATGGCGTCGAAGGCGACGCCGAGCTTGCGGTTCGAGGCGGCGATGCCCTCGCGGTGCACGTTGGAGAGAATGACCAGCCGGTAGCGCCGCCGGAGAACGCGCAGCGCGTCGGCCGTGTCCGGGAACGCCGGCCAGTGCGGCACCGAGGCGCCGAAGGCGACGTCGAGGTCGGCGCTCGTCTCCAGATGCAGCTCCTCGGCGATGCGCCGGTGCACGCGCCCGAGCAGTTCCGGGTAGCGCAGGCCCGGGGTGGCCTGTTCCTGCCGGCTCTCGCACTGCGCGAAGGCGCGCAGCGCGGTCGCGCGAGTGACTTCGAGGGCGGGCCCGCGCCGATCCGGGTCCGCGCCGGCGTTGTGCATGATCAGCGGTTGCAGGGCGTCCCAGATGCCGCTCTCCCAGTCGATCAGGGTGCCGTAGCAGTCGAACGTGAGGACGCGGTGGTCGGTCAGTCGGGGCATGGTGAGCGTCCGGGTTCGTTCAGTTTACGGCGTGACGCCCGGCACGCCGTGCGGTTCGTCATCCCACCACCACAGCGGTTGGAGCGGCCCGCCGGCGCGGGTGCACCTCGTCCAGCGTGTCGCCGTCGTGGAGCCGGCCGTTCAGCATCACCTGCTCGACGGCGTCCTGCGCGTCATCGCCGCCGTCGGCGCCGTCTGACCGGTGTCGGGCCCGGCGACAGACCGCCATCCACAAGGATACGATCTCGTCCAGCGTGTCGCCGGCGCGGACCCCTTCCATCCCTGGAGCACTGACATGACTCGACTTCACCCCGTCCGGCGGCCCGGCCTTTTCCTGTTGCTCGTGCCCTTCCTGCTCGCTTTCCTGCTGTCCGCCCGCGCGGCAGCGCAGGATGTCGACGTCACTTCCGCCACCATCGAGGACATCAACCGGGCCTTCGACGCCGGGACATGGACCTCGGAGCAGCTCGTCGAACGCTACCTGGCGCGCATCGCCGCCTACGACGACGCCGGCCCGGCCCTGAACGCGGTCATCACGCTGAACCCGGGCGCGCTCGACCGGGCGCGCGCGCTCGACGCCGAACGGGCGGCGGACGGTCCCCGCTCGCCGCTGCACGGGATTCCGGTCGTCCTCAAGGACAACCTCGACACGGTGGACATGCCGACCACGGCCGGCTCGGTCCTGCTGGCCGGCTCGCTGCCGCCCGACGACGCCTTCCTGGTGCGGAAGCTGCGCGACGCGGGCGCCATCGTCCTGGCCAAGGTGAACATGAGCGAGTTCGCCTCCGGGGGCGCGCTCAGCTCGCTCGGCGGGCGCACCCGCAACCCGCATGACCTGACGCGCACGCCCTCCGGCTCGTCCGGCGGCACCGGAGCGGCCATCGCCGCGGCGTTCGCGCAGGTGGGCCTCGGCACCGACACCGGCGGGTCGGTGCGGGGGCCGTCGACGGCCAACGGCCTCGCCGGGCTCAAACCGACTCTCGGGCTGCTCAGCCGCGACGGGATCGTCCCGCTCGCCCTCTCGTTCGACACCGCCGGGCCGATGGCGCGCCATGTCCACGACGTGGCCGCCACCCTTGGCGTCATGACGGGGGTCGATCCCGCCGACGAAGCCACCGCGGCCAGCGCCGGCCGCTTCGAGACCGATTACACGCAGTTTCTCGACGCCGACGCACTCGCCGGCGCTCGCATCGGGATCGCCCGCGACTTCCTGGGCCAGGACGCCGAGGTGGACTGGATCGTCGAGGCGTCGCTCGACGTGATGCGCGCCGCCGGCGCGACGATTGTCGACGTGCGCTTCCCCGACTGGCTGCTCGACGCGCCGGGTCACTTCTATGCGCCGATCCGCTACCGCGAGTTCCGGGCGCAGATTGCGGACTACCTGGCGACCCTGGAGCCGGGCTTCCCCACCAGCCTGGCCGGGCTCATCGAGCAGGCGGTGCGGGTCAACGGCCGGGAGGACGACGCCGGGCCGAACCCCGGCCGCTGGCGGCTGATGCGGGAGGAGGAGGCGAGCGGCGCTCTCATCGACCCGGAGTACCGCGCCATCCGCGAGCACGGCCTCGCGCTCGTCCGCACCGCGGTCCGCGGCATCCTGGACGCCGACGACCTCGCGGCCATCGTCTATCCGACGTCGCCCCGGCGCCCCGGCCGCATCGACATCGCGCCCGCCCCGGCCGCCGGCGGCGGACGCTCGGCCACACGCTACGCGAACCTGACCGGCTTCCCGGACCTGATCGTTCCGGCCGGGTTCACCGGCGAGGGGCTCCCGGTGGGACTCTCGTTCCTCGGCCGCGCGTTCGACGAGCCCCGCCTGCTGGCGCTCGGCTACGCCTTCGAGCAGGCGACCGGTGCGCGCCGGCTCCCGGTCCACACGCCGCCGCTGGGGAAGTGACCGGCCGGCGGTCCGGCGGTTGACATGCGGCGCCGCGGGCGCGACGATGTTCTCACCGACGAGAGAGGACACCACCCATGCGCATGACCCGCCGCCAGTTCGTCTCCACCGCGGCCGCCGCGGCGTTCGGCGCCCGCGCAGCGCGCCCGCACGCGGCGTCCCACGATCTGGTCGTCGCCGGCGGGCGGGTCATCGATCCGTCGCTGGGAATCGACGCGATCCGCGACGTGGCGATCGCAGACGGCCGCATCGCCGCGGTCGAGCCGGGCATCGACGCCGGCGATGCGCGCGTGGTGAACGCGGGTGGCCGCATCGTCGTCCCCGGCCTCATCGACGTCCACACGCACTACGCGCGCGAGGCCGCGGGGCCGCGCATCTGCCTGGAGGACGGCGTGACCGCGTGGGTCGATGCCGGATCCGCCGGGGCCGACGCCATCGCCGACCAGGTGGCCGTGGCGCGCGCGGCGCCGCAGCAGGGGCGCGTGCTCGTGAACATCGGGCGGCGGGGCATCCTGCCCGGCGGCGACACCATGGACCTCGACCTCGCCGACATCGGAGCGGCGCGGGAGGCCATCGCGCGTCATCGCGGCTGGGTCGTGGGAGTCAAGGCGCGGTTGTCGCGCAACGTGGCGGCCGACGATGTCGAAGTGCTGCGCCGGACGCAGGCGGCGGCCTCGGCCTTCGACCTGCCGGTGATGATCCACATGGGACAGACCGTCTCGCCGCTGTCCACGCTGTTTGCGCTGCTCAAGCCGGGCGACATCGTCACCCACATGTACGCGCCGCCGCCCAACGCCATCGTCGGCGACGACGGCCGCATCCGGCCGGCGGTGCTCGAGGCGAAACGCCGGGGCGTCCGCTTCGACGTGGCCAACGGCCGCACGGGTCATATCCGCTGGGACACGTTCGACCGGATCATGCAGACCGGGTTCCTGCCCGACACCATCTCCACCGACGGCAACTCGACCAGCCGCAGCGTGCCGGGGGTGGTGGACCTGCCGAACGTGATGTCCAAGTTCCTCGACGCGGGGATGAGCCTGTCGCAGGTGGTGGCCTGCGTCACCACCAACGCCGCGCGCGTCTTCCCGCACCTGAACGACCGCGGCACGCTGCATGTCGGGGCGCGGGCCGACCTCGCGTTGCTGGAGCTGCGCCACGGCCGCTTCGACTTCGTCGACAACTACGAGAACGTGCGCACCGGCGGCCAGCGCCTGTTCCCCCGCGGGACGGTGCTCGGCGGGGAGTGGCTGCCGCGAGCCTGAGCGCTGCGCACATCGCGCATCGTGGACCCGGCGGACGAACGCAGTCACGCGCGTTGCGGTACGCGCCCGGGCGGATCGGCCCGCAGGACGGGCAGGCCGACGCTACCCGATGGAGGATGGGAGATGACACGCGGTCTGCAGAGGTCGGCGGATCCCGCATCGGTGGAGCCATCGACAAATCGGGCCGCCGGTTGCTGTCGTCGGCCGGCGTCGGCAGGACTCGTCCTCGTGGTCGCCGCCGCGGCGGCCGTCGTCACCGCGCCGCGGTCGGTCGCGGGCCAGGACGGCGTGGGCGGGTTGCGCTTCGTGACGCACACCATCGACGGCGACGGACGGGACGAGTATCGTCACCGGTGACCGCGGCGATTCACGCCGGCTCCACCTCACGCGGTGACCGACGCGGAAGGCGCAGCGTGGTCGCGAAAGGTGCTCGACGACGACATGTCGCCGTCGGGATGCACGGTGGCCGACCTGAACGGCGACGACCGTATCGATCTGATCTGCGTCGGCGGGCGCACCGCGAACCTCAGGTGGTACGAGAACATGGCGCCCTGAGCGGGGCGCTCCCGTCGGTTGCCCGGCGCGGTCTCGCGCATCGTCCCGGCGAAGGGGACTTCTGCCATGGGGGTTCGCCACGGGCTGTCAGGACCGACGTCGCCGCGCTGGCCGCTGTCGCCGGCATGTCCTGACCAGCGCGCTTCCGCTGCCGGCCCCGGACCCGTTGGATCTGTTCACGGCGACAAGAATGCGCTGACCCTGTGACGACTGGAGAGTCCTGCATGATCGACCGACGTCTCAAGCGCTTGTGGGAGCAGTTGCAGGGAAAGAAATCCCATCTGCCGCATTTTCTCACGGAGATCCGTCTCGAAGGGATTCGGGGTATCGACAGCCTGCGCGTGGTGTTCGACTACCCGGTGAGCGTCATTGCGGGCGGCAATGCGAGCGGCAAATCCACAGTGCTCTTCGCAGCCGCTTGCGCCTATCGCGTGCCGGGAGCCGGAGTAAAGGACTTCGTACCTTCCACGCTGTTTCCTGACTATCGTCCCCGGCACGAAGGGCGTGCGGACGCGAGGAGGGAGATCACGATGGAATTCGATTTCTCGACGCCCGACGGAAGGCGCGCCATGCGCTGGCGACGCGCCAAGGGCTGGAATCGGAGTTTCCTCGGCCGCAAGGGCGCCAGACAGCCGGCCCGGAAAGTCTACCTCAGAACACTCAGCAACCTCAGCAACCCGTCCGAGGTGCGCGGTGTCCTCAGCATGTCGCGCCTCGAAGCCGCTCCACAGGAGGACGTCCTGACCGCGTTACAGATCCAATTCGCACAGCAGATGCTTCCGTTCCGCTACGCGGAAGTCGTCGATCTGACCAGCGGCAGTAAACGCCTGCTCTTTGCCGCTCACGAGAACGGCGCGGCCTACTCGGAGTTGCACATGGCGGCTGGCGAGCGAACGATCCTGCGGCTCTCGCAGGAGATCGCCCAACTCCGTGGAGCACTCATACTGATCGACGAAGTGGAAGCAGGGCTGCATCCCTGGGTCCAACAGCTTCTGATGCTGCAGTTGCAGCAACTCGCACTGCGGAACGATCTGCAAGTAATCGTGACATCCCACAGCCCGGCGGTGCTCGACGCCGTGCCGGCCAACGGGCGCATCTTTCTGGACCGCCATGGCACCGGAAAGGTCGTGGTGCGCCCGGCGTACCGCGATCTCATCCAGGATGCGCTGTACGGGCGGTCCGGGGAGGTCATCAATCTGCTCTGCGAGGACGAGGCGGCCGAAGGCATCCTGCGCGGCGTGCTCGATTATTTGCTCCCTCGCGAGCGAATCCGGACGGAGTCGGTCCGCATCGGTCGGGATACGGGCGCAAGCGAGTTTCCGACCCACGCCGCAGCGTTCAGGAAATTCGGTCAGATTCACAACTTCGTCTTCATCCTCGACGGCGACCGGCACAACAGCGATCTGGCGGGCAAAATACAAGAGCAGGCCGGAAGCGATGCGCCGGTATTCTTCCTTCCCGGCCGTGACGCTCCGGAATGTTGGGTATGGGAGGTGTTGCGTCGGAGCAGCTCGGCTGCCAGCAACGAGGCGACGACCGACGACCGCATCCTGGAACTGGCGGTCGATTCCGGCGACCTGGCGGAGCAGGTGCACCGCCTGGACGCCGTCTACGATTCCGCTTCCGACTCGCAGTCAGCGATCGCCAAGAGCAAACTGGTCGGCCTCGGCGATCAACTCGGCCGGGAGGCGTCGGACGTCTGCCGGATCGTCGCCAGCAGGGAGGCGGGCCGCAGTGACAGCGAGATTCAACCCCTGGTCGAGGATCTCAGAAGCACGCTGCTGCAGTGGCGTACGGCGTAGTGTACAAAGCACGCAAGCACCGACTGCGGTCGGCGAAGATCCGGCGGGACACCAACCCGCGGCGACTGTTGACGCATGCGGCTTTCCACCATCCTGTCTTCAACGAGCGTGCGACAGTTCCGTCGGTTCCGCTCGTTCGGTTGCGAACTTCAGATTGACGGCTGTCGTTCCGTATACCGGTGTGTCAGTGTTCGCGGACCGGTGCAAGATCGATATGGTCGATCCGCATTCCGGGGAAGCCGCGGACTCGGAACTCGACGTTGTCGAGTGTCCTGGCACGTCGAAGTCGAGGGTGATGTATGACCACTGGACAGACGGACGCAGGTCGAAGCAAGCGCCGTGGACCAGGCGATTCCCAGACCGGCGAGGAGCCGTATGGCGAAGGTGGTCTGTCGTGATCGTATCGTGGTCGCCGGAAGACTCTGCGCCCAGATTCCCAGGGGCACGAGCCACAGCCACATGGCGGACCATCCGAACCGGCCGGCCGGGGCGATGTGTCCGCCGTACGGTATTCGTTGCAGCGCGTTCGGCACCACGATTGATGCATACAGGACGAGCCAGGGCAGCGTGAGGGGGTGTCGGCGTCGAAGCATCCATCCCAGACCGATGAGGCCGGGGAGCAGCAGCGGCTGTTGAATGAACAGACCGTGGATCTGGTCGAAGTGGAGTCCGAGGACAAGCTCGATCGTCCTCACGAGGTCCGGGGTCAGCTCGGCGTCGGCGCTGCGGCCTCCCATGATGTTCCCGAACGCAGGTATCGAATAGCACCAGAAGAGCGTCGGTCCGGTGAGATAGCACGCGCTGAACGCCGAGCAGAGGACTGCCGGGCGGCTGGGCTCCGGGTTGTCGGCGTGGGGAAAGCCTTCGCGCCAGAGGCGCCAGGCGCCGGCGAGAGCGAGAACGGCCGATGGCGCGTAGAACTTCACGTGCAGCCAGCAGAGCAGCCCGGCGCCGAGGTAGAACCCGCACCATCCGAGTCTGGTGCGGGTTCGGCTCCCCACAGCCAGACGACGAGCGCGAGGATTGCCGCTCCGCCGGGGAGGTCGGGGTATATCTGGGATGCTCCGAAGACGGCGGGGCTGCATGCGAGAAGGCTGAAGGTCGCTGTGCCCTGGTGTGCGGGAAGGTATCGTGCGTTCCAGCGGCGGATCGCTGTGGCGAGCGTCAGCATCAGGAGCGTGGCGAGTACCGCCCGCACGGCGGGCGTACCGGCCAGTGCATACGGGACGGCGATCAGAATGCTCAGTCCCGGCATATGTGCCGGCCAGAGGCCGCCGTTGCGCCGGAATGCGTGCGGCGCGAAACCGGGGTCGGCCCCTTCCTCACGTGCGGCGTTGGGACCGTAGTTGTTGCTGACGTCGAAGTCGGCGTCGTGGTAGACGCTCGCGGCGGTGATCAGGTAGTGCCGCTCATCTCCGGCGGTCGGCATTCGTCCGGACAACGCCCACCACGCTGCTTGGCACGTGGCAACGGTGGGCGGTCCGGCAAGCTGGTGATCTCGCGCCCGCGCGCTACAATAGCCACCATGGGTTTCCATCACGCAGTGGCCGCGCCGCTGAGCGTCGTCCTCCTGCTCGCGGCGGTCCCGATTTCCGCGACGGCGCAGGAAGACCATCCGGGCGCCGGGCCCTACCGGCAGGTGTGCGAGTTCTGCCACGGCGCTGCAGCCCGCGGCGACATCGCGCCGGCCCTGGTTCCCTTCGGCTTCGACGCCGAGTACGTCCTGGCCGTGGTGCGCGAGGGCTACGGACAGATGCCGCCCATCTCGCGGCGCGAACTCGACGACGACGCAGTGCGGCTGGTGGCCGGCTACCTGGAGGCGCTGACTGCGGAGCCGCCAGCGGCCGCCGCGGTCGAGACGGCGGCGGAAGTCGCGGCGGCAGTGGAGAATGAAGCGGCCGAAACGGCGGTCCGGGCGGCCGATGCCGGGGCTGGGTCGGCGGGCGAGGCGCGGCAGCAGGGAGCGGCCCGCTCGGTCGACGTGACATACGACGGCCCGCGCACGCCGGAGGGTCAGCCCGATCTGAACGGCATCTGGCAGACCATCAACTCGGCCTCGTGGGACATCCGGCCGCACAACGCGCAGGACGGCATCCCGGCCGGGCTCGGCGTGGTCGAGGGCGGCGTCATCCCCTACCAGCCGTGGGCGGCGGCGCAGCAGCAGGAGAACTACGCCAACCGGCTCACGGACGACCCGGCGCGCAAGTGCTACCTGCCGGGGGTGCCGCGCATCACCTACATGCCCTTCCCGTTCCGCATCCTGCAGACGCCCGACCACGTGGTCATGACCTACGAGTACCAGCACGCGGTGCGCATCATCTATACCGACGGCAGCCCCCATCCGCTGCCCAACGACTTCTGGATGGGCGACTCGCGCGGACACTGGGACGGCGACACCCTGGTGGTCGACACGACGCACTTCAACGGCCTGACGTGGTTCGACGCGGCGGGCAACTTCCACAGCGACGAGCTGCATGTGGTGGAGCGCTACACGCCGATCACGCCCCACCACATCGACTACCACGTGACCATCGAAGACCCGGCGGTCTTCACGCGGTCCTGGACCATGCGCATGCCGCTGTATCGCCGCATGGATGCGGGGCTGCAGCTTCTGGACTACGACTGCGTCGATTTCATCCTGCAGGCGCTGACAGCGCCGGAGGGAGGTGCGCGGTGACCCGACGAGGAATCGGCCATGACACCGTCGTCGCGACAGCGGCGCTGGTTCTGCTCTGCTCGGCCGTGCCGGCCGCGGCGCAGGGGGGCGCCCCGGTGGACTTCGAGCCGCCCCGCACACCCTGGGGTGACCCCGACCTGCGGGGCTACTACCTGCCCTCCCCACCGCAGCCGCTAGAGGCGCCGTCCAGCGACGCATGGCGGCCCGAAGCGGGCGCCAACCGCGGCCAGGGCGCGGCGTTCTCGCGCTTCTTCGAGCCGGATCCGGACGCGCCGCCGCGGCCGGCGCGGGTGACGCGGCCGATGATCATCGACCCGCCGGACGGGAAGGTGCCGCTGCAGCCGTGGGCGGCCGAGCAGCGCAACGAGATCATGGCCCGCCAGGACGAGCTGGCGCACCTCGATCCGCGCGTCAAGTGCCTGCCTTCGGCCCTCCCGCGGGCGCACCTGCCGGTGGGCTACAACACGTACCAGATCCTGCAGATCCCCGGCTACGTGATCATGCTCTACGAGTGGAACCACCTCTACCGCTACATCCCGCTGGACGGGCGGCCGCACCTGCCGTCGGAGATCCGCCTGGGCATGGGCGACTCGCGCGGGCGCTGGGAGGGCGACACGCTGGTGGTCGACGTCACCAACTTCACCGCCAACACGTGGCCGGTGGGCCACGGCGCGCCGCCGGAAGGGGCGCCGGGCAGCGCGCTGTCGACCGGCCACGGCGTCTTCCACAGCGGTGATCTGCACGTCGTCGAGCGGTTCACGTTCGTCGACGCCGACACGATCCGCTACACGGCGACCATCGAGGATCCCAACGTGTTCACGCAACCGTGGACCATCGAGTTCAACGCCCTGCGGCGGGCTCCCGAGGGCCATATGCTGTTCGAGTACGCCTGCCACGAGGGCAACGGCCGCAACATCGAGTTGATGACCGGCGTGGACGTGGACGCCGCGCGGGTGCGGATCCGGTAGGCGGGACAGTCGAGGGGAGATACGATGCGAACCAGGCGCGCAACGGGAACGACGGCGGCGACGGCGATGCGGTTCCGGACGGGGCCTGCTGCGCCGTTCCGGCGGGCGGCCGGTCTCGGAGCGGCCGGCCTTCTCGCGCTCGGGCTGCTCGCGGCGCCCGGGCCGGCGGCGGCGCACCATGCGTTTTCCGCCGAGTTCGACGCGGACCGGCCCCTGCAACTCGTGGGCACGGTCTCGAAGACCGAGTGGATCAACCCGCACTCGTGGATCCACATCGATGTCGAGGACGAGGACGGCCGGATCGTGACGTGGGCCATCGAATGCGGCGCGCCCAACGCGCTGATGCGCCGCGGCCTGAACAAGAACTCGGTCCCGGTGGGCACCGAGCTGGTCATCGACGGCTTCGGCGCCAAGAACGGCTCGAACACCGCCAACGCGCGGGACATCACGTTCCCCGACGGCTCGCAGTTCTTCGTCGGCTCGTCGGGCATCGGCGCGCCCTACGAGCGGCGCTGAGGACGCCGGGGCACCGGGCAGCGGGACCGGGGTGCACTTGACCGGCCGCTCGCCGTCGTCGCCCGCGGCATGATCCCGCCGACGACATCACCGCGCGGTCGAGTCCGCGAGAGAGAGGTTTGCGATGACGCACAGGTCGATCGACGCTGCGGCCGTCCTGCCGGGTGGGCCGATGTTGGCGCATGCAGCGGTCGCCGGACTGGCGCTGCTCGTGCTGCTCCCACCGGCTGCGGCGTCCGGGCAATCGGGGAACAACCCTGGCTGGCAGGCGCCGCGAACGGCGTGGGGCGTCCCGGATCTTCAGGGGCTCTGGACCTCGGCGACCCTCACGCCGCTGGAGCGGCCGGCCGGGCAGTCGGACCGCGCGCTGCTGACCGACGAGGAGGCGGCGGCAATAGAGGCGGACTCTGCCGCGCGGCGGGCGGCGTCGGACGGCAGGTCGGCTCCCGGCAGCGTCGGCGGCTACAACCAGGTCTGGCTGGATGCGGGGACCCGCATCGTCGGCGACCGGCGCACGGCGTTGATCGTCCACCCGCCGACGGGCGTCATTCCGTGGATCCCGGCGCGAAAGGTCGAGAGCGACCGCGAGCGGGCGCGCTACGGTGTCGGTCCCTTCCACTCGTACACCGACCTCGACACCGGCGAGCGCTGCATCACCGACGGTCTCCCCAACATGGTTCCCCTGCAGCCGTACAACATGAACATGCGCATCTTCCAGACGCCGGGTCAGGTGGTGATGCTGCACGAGATGTACCACGAGCTGCGCGTGATATCCCTCGACAGCCGACCGCTGACCGGCATCGCGCAGTGGACCGGCGAGGCCCGCGGGCGCTGGGAGGGGGAGACGCTGGTCGTCGAGACGCGCAACTTCGTCGACCGGCCCGAGACGTACTGGAGCGCCCCGTGGCGCGCCGCCCGCTCTAGCCTGCGGCTGGTGGAGCGGTTCACCCGCGTCGGGCCGGCAACCATCGACTACACGTTCACGTTGGAGGACCCGCTGTCGTTCACGCGGCCTTGGACCGCATCGGCGCCGATGACCACCGATCACGCGTCGCGGGGCGTCACCGCGGGCGAGATGTGGGAGTACGCCTGCCACGAGGGCAACCACGCGATGATCAACATCCTCGGCGGCGCCCGCGCCGAGGAGGCGAAGGCGGAGCGCGGGCGGTGACCTGGTGACGGGCGCTTCTCTGCACATGGACCAGCGCCGAGGAGGCGGAGCGCAGGCGGCGGGACTCGGGCCCCGCCCGATGTCGGCACGCGATTTGCTTGATTGGCAACCGGAGCAATAAGTACGTGCTGATTCGGTTCGCAGCGGGGGGATGTGATGACGACGCTACAGATTCTGGTTGCGGTGATCGGACTGATGCTGACCTCGGCGGCGACGATCGCCGGCGTACTGTTCGGTATGTGGCGGATGTTCGTACACTACGAGGCGCGGAACGACGCCGCGCACCGGGAGCTCGGCATGCGCATCGACGGCACGAACACGCGGATTGACGGGGTGAAGGCGGATCTGGGCGGTCGCATCGACAAGACGAACGACAAGATCGACCGTGTGAGCACGGATCTGATTGCCCGCAACGACCAGACGAACAGCAGGATCGACGGGGTGAGCGCGGACCTGGGCGGTCGCATCGACAAGACGAACGACAAGATCGACCGTGTGAGCGCGGACCTGGGGGCCCGCATCGACGGTGTGAGCACGGACCTGGGGGCCCGCATCGACGGCGTGAGCACGGACCTGGGGGCCCGTATCGACAGTGTGAACGCGGACCTGGGGGCCCGTATCGACAGTGTGAACGCGGACCTGGGGGCCCGCATCGACAAGACGAACGAGAAGATCGACGGCGTGGGCACGGACCTGGAGGCCCGCATCGAAGGCGTGAACGCGGACCTGGGGGCCCGCATCGACGGCGTGAACGCGGACCTGGAGGCCCGCATCGACGGTGTGAGCGCGGACCTGGGGGCCCGCATCGACGGTGTGAGCGCGGACCTGGGGGCCCGCATCGACGGTGTGAGTGCGGACCTGGGCGGTCGCATCGACAAGACGAACGAGAAGATCGACCGAACGAATCAGCGGATCGAGAGCGCGAACGCCGAGACGCGGACGAGCGCGCAGACCGTGTGAACGCCCCGCCCGACGCGGAGGCAACCACGGTTGTCTCCGCGAAAGCATCCGGTCGTGCATGTCAACGCGCCCGGCCCGATGCGGACGCAACCACGGTTGTCTCCGCGAGATCGCCCCGTCGTGATCGCCGCGCCGGATTGAGGAGAGCGGCCGTGCGGGCGCACGAGGGGCTCGGCGCCGTTTTGCTTCGCGCAGCCGACCGGTGCATGATGAGCATTGGTTCGGAGCGCGGTCGACGTACTCGGACCGTGACTGAGGAGGGTGCGAAATGAGCCGTCGAGGTTTCGCTGTCGTGTACACCATGGTTGCGGTTGCGGCACTGGCCGCGCCCGCCACGGCCCAGGATCCGTCGGCGCCGCCGTCCACGCCGTGGGGCGATCCGGACCTGCAGGGCATCTGGAACAACGCCACCCTGACGCCGTTCCAGCGGCCCGCGGAACTGGCGGACCAGGAGTTCTTCACCGAGGAGGAGGCGGCGACCCTCGCGCAGCAGACCGTCGACCGCAACGCCGCGTTGTGGGAGGCGCCGGCCCGCCGCACCGAGGCGGGCGGCAACGTCGGAGCCTACAACAACTTCTGGATGGAGCGGGGGACCTCGGTCGTGCCCACTCGGCGCACGTCGATCATCACCGATCCGCCCAACGGCCGACTGCCGGAGGTGACGGCCGAGGTCGCCGCGTGGCTGGCCTCGCCGGAAGCGGAGCATCGGGCCAGGGTGCGCGCCGGTGACCTTCCGGCCGCCAGCTACGATCAGCTCGACCTGGGCGACCGCTGCATCTGGTACCGCGGGATCCCGTCGTTCCCCACCGGCTACAACAACAACTACCACATCGTGCAGAACCCCGACTTCGTGCTGATCCTGCAGGAGCACATCCACGACGTCCGGTTCATTCCCCTCGACGGGCGCCCGCACATCTCCGAGGACATCCGGCAGTACGGGGGCGACTCTCGCGGCCACTGGGAGGGTGACACCCTGGTCGTCGAGACCACCCACTTCAACAACCAGGCGTTCATCCGCAACTTCAACAATGTGGAGCTGAGCGAGGAGCTGCACGTAGTGGAGCGCTTCACCCGCATCGCACCCGACATCCTCGACTACGAGTTCACCGTCACCGACCCGAACACCTGGACTCGTCCCTGGCAGGGTTCGCTGCCGATGTCGCGCATCGAGGGGCCCATGTTCGAGTACGCCTGCCACGAGGGCAACTACGGGTTGACGAACATCCTGGCCGGCTCGCGCGCCGAGGAGGCGGCTGCCGCGGCGAAGTGAGTGTCCGGCGGGCGTCACGGCCCTCGACGAGGTTCGGCACGACCGCGACGCCTGATGGCAGGTTTCGGCCGGAGAAGAGTGTGGCGGTGGTGGGCGGTCCGCCACCGCCCGCAGGACTCTGCAGCAGAGCTGGGACACCGTGCGCAGGCGGGCTGGGCACCGACGTGTGCCAGGGCTGGTGCACGGATCACGCCACTCAAGGATTCTAGAAGCCCAACGAGGCTGCAATCCGTCCGCCACCGCGGAGCGGTGTCACGGCCAGGAGTTCCCGCGATTGCGGCCAGACCAGGGCCAGCAGCGCGCCGGCAGCGATCAGACCGGCTCCTCCGTAGCGCATCGCCTTGCGGTCGCTGAACGTCTCCTCGACGTACGAGGCCGAGATGAACGCCCCGTCGTAGACCACGAACCCGTTCGCGTCCACGATTCGGATCGCGGCAGCCTGACCCGCCGCGAAGCCGTCTTCATGGCCTGCCGCGAGTCCCGCGTGGCGGCCGGCATCGTGGCCGTCGGTGAAGCCGAACTCGTACTGCTCCACGAGCTCGCTCGCTCCGATCACACAGCGAGGTGCGGAAGGTGGACAGGCGTAGCCGGTTCCAAATGCTGTTCCGCGTCGAGGTGCGAGCCGGTAGCTGTGGCCGGGGTAGTTTCCTGCGCCCAGGTACATGCCCAGATCGACGCGCTGCGGCATGTTTCCCGGCGCGAACCGGGAAGGGACGTACTCGGGACTGCCGGCCAGCACCATGACGAGCCCCGTGCCGACGAGCGCCAGACCGGTGGCCAGCCGCCCGGTCGGTCGGTTACCCCCGCCGGCATCCGGCGGCGGCTCGACCGCGGCCGCGAGCCGCGCGGCGGAAGCCGGGAGGTCGCGATCCTGCGCCGTTGCGGTTGGAGCGGCCAGCATCATCACCAGGCCGATTGCGACGATTCGGTGCATTTGTTCTCGTTCCGTGTGCAGCCAACCGCAGGCGGGAAGTCCCGTCAGCACTGGCAATCGATGGCGAACGCCACGACGAGGTTGCCGGCGTCGGGGAATTCTCGTCGCTCATGGAACTGTACGGCTATGTATTGCACACCAAGGACGGAATAGGACACGGGAACCCCGGTCGGCCGACGCCGTTCCCGTCGGTAGCTCCAGAGCGTCTCGCCGGAGAGCGCGTCGAAGGCGTGAAGCACCCCTCCGCTGTCGGCAAAGACCAGCTCGCCGCCGGTTGCCAGCACGGAACCGGTGCTGGACGGGAACTCTCGTGTCCAGACCCGCTGTCCGGAATCGAGGTCCCAGGCCTGCAGCTCGCCGAGGTGGTCCGTGCCCTCCCGTCTGAACGACTCGATGCGCGCGCCCGTGAACGGATGACCGGCGCGGTATTCGACGGCCAGACCCTCCATTGTGGAGCAGTAGTTGTTCATGGCCGGCACGTAGAGCAGACCGGTCTGGGGACTGAACGCCTCCGGCCGCCAGTTGCGGGCTCCCCGCATCGCGGGGCAGAACTGTACGCGCGCTCCGATGCGGGGTATGCGCGAGGGGTCGTACGTCGGCCGGCCGGTCACCGGATCCAGGCTGGTGAACACGTCCTGATACACGAAGGGTTGCGCTTCCAGAAAACGCATGTCTCCGCTGCTGCGATCGAGCAGCCAGAGGTATCCGTTCCGTCCTGCATGCACGAGACCCCTGACCTTTCGCCCGGCGCGTTCGACGTCCACGAGAAGGGGCGCGTTGGCCTCGTCCCAGTCCCACGAACCGTTCCAGTGATACTGGTAGTGGCTGCGCAGCTCGCCGGTGTCCACGTCGAGTGCGATGGTCGAGTTCGTGTACAGGTTGTCGCCGGGGCGCGCGTCACCCACCCAGGGGCCGCCGTTGCCGACGCCCCAGTAGGTGAGGTCGAGGTCCGGATCGTAGTGGCCGGTGACCCAGACCGGTCCACCGCCCGTGCGCCACGACTCGCCGCTCCATGTCGTGCTCCCGGGTTCGCCCGGGGCCGGAATCGTGTGCCGCTTCCAGATCTCGTCGCCGGTCCTGGCGTCGAGTGCCGTTACGAACCCCCGGATGCCGTACTCGCCGCCGGACGTACCCACGAGGATCCTGCCGTTCACCGCCAGCGGCGCCAGCGTGATGTAGTAGGTGCGCCGGTAGTCCGCGATGCGTCGGTTCCAGACGACCCTGCCCGTCGTTGCCTCGAGGGCCACCACGTGCGCGTCGAGCGTGCCGACGTAGACCATGTCGTCGTACAGGGCGACGCCGCGGTTGGTAGCATGGGGACGCCGCACGTCGTACGGCAGGGGATGCACGTGGCGCCATCGCACCGCGCCCGTTGTCGCCTGCAGGGCGATGACCTGCTCCGCGCTCGTCACGAACATCGTATCGCCGTTGACGATGGGCGGTCCCTGCGGCTGCCCGTCGTCCGCATGCGTGCGGAACGTCCAGGCCGGCGCCAGATCCACGACGTTGGAGGTATCGATCTCGTCCAGCGGGCTGAACCCCCACCCGTCATAGGTCCGCCGGTACATCAGCCACCCTTCGGGTTCGGGTTGGCGCAGGCGTTCGTCGGTCACCGGCGCATAGTTCAGCAGGACGCCCGATCGGGCCGGTGGCGGTTCCTGCCCGGGCATGCCCCCGGTCGCCGTCAGGGTCAGGCTCCCGCCCAAACACGCGAGGACTGCGAGATGCCTGATTCGGCTGGCGTGGAACGGGATGTCAGTCACGGCCGGAATGATAATCCAGGCAGCGCGAGTTCAGTTCTCGATGATCGCAGCCGCAGGACCCGTGAGTTCCACGATATGGAGACCGGTATCCGCACGGTCCGCCAGGTGGATCAGGCCGCGGTCGTCCACCTCCACGTTCACGTTGTTCGTCTGGATCGCCACCTTGCAGCTCGCGACGCCGTGGATGCCGCGACCTGTATCCGCGGCGCCTTCACGCTGCGCGGTTGCGGCGCGTCGTGCAAGGGCGTAGCATGGACGCACAGTCGCCGGGTTTCCGGGAGGAGGTCGGAGCGCGATGCCCAACGGGTTCAGAACGCCAGGCTGGGTGGGGGCGGTCCCGGCGATCGCCGCGGCGGTCATGGTCCTCTGGGTGTCGGTCCTGCCGGCTGCCGCTCAGGGTTCGCTGTACCGGGCGCCGCGCCTGCCCGGGACATCCAACCCCGACCTGTCCGGGATCTGGCAGGCATTCGTCACCGCCAACTGGAACCTGGAGGACCACGGCGCCGAGGCGGGTCCGTTCCCCGAGCTCCTCGGCGTGTGGGGCGCGCAGCCGCCCGGCCAGAGCGTGGTCGTGGGGGGCGAGATACCGTACCGGCCGGAAGCCCTGGCCAAGCGGGACGAAAACGCCCGCAACCGCCTGACCGTCGACCACGACAACATTACCACGGTAGGCGATCCGGAGGCGAAGTGCTACCTGCCGGGCGTGCCGCGCGCCACCTACATGCCGTTCCCGTTCCAGATCATCCAGAGCACGAACCGCATCGTCATCGCCTATCAGTTCGCCAACGCCAACCGCACGATCCCGATCGGCGGCACGACGCCGGCGCCGGTCGACTTCTGGATGGGCTGGTCGAACGGCCGTTGGGACGGCGACACGCTGGTGGTCGAGGTGACCGGGTTCCACGACCTGAGTTGGTTCGACCGGGCGGGCAACCACCACAGCGCCGGGCTGCGCGTCATCGAGCGCTATACGCCGGTCAGTCCGTACCACTTGCAGTACGAGGCGACCATCGAGGACGACGCCCTGTTCACGCGGCCCTGGACCATCCGGTTTCCGCTGTATCGGCGCATCGAGGAGAACGTGCGCCTGCTGGAGTTCAAATGCGTGGACCTCGCCGAGGTCTACGTGTACGGAGGACTCGTCGACGAAGCGGTCCGTTAGCGGCGGCGGTTCGCCAGGGCGTCCGCAGCGCAGGAACAGACATCGGCGCGGACTGCCGGCGATGGGAGTTCATGCTCCCGGGGGAGGTGTGGAGGTGAGGATTCGAGTGCCGGCGGCGGTGAGACTGCTGGCGTTCGTGCTCGTCGCCGGCGGGCTGGCGGTCGCCTCGGCCGCCGGACAGGTGGCCGACGACTACGAGGCGCCCCGGACTCCCTGGGGCGATCCGGACCTGCAGGGCCTGTGGGATACGCGGACCTACACGCCGCTGGAGCGGCCGCCGGAGTTCGGCGACCGCGAGTTCATGACCGCCGAAGAGGCGGCGGAGCGCGAGCGGCTCGGCCTGCGCCGCATCGTCAGCGATGATGACGACGACCTGCTCGCGGCCGAGCTCGTCGAACAGGACGTGCAGCGCTACGCGCGCTCCGACCGGCCCGACGACGGCCGCCCCGGCTACCGCATCCAGGGAGCGGAGTACAACGCCTTCTGGAGCGCCGACCCCACCTCGCCGCGGCTGTCGCTGCGAACCTCCCAGATCATCGAGCCGCGCGACGGGCGGATGCCGCCGCTGACGCGCGAAGCCCTGCTGACGTGGGAGCGGCGGGAAGCCGAGCGGCGCGAGCGCACGCAGGCGGACGACTGGGAGGACCGGGGCCTCTCGGAGCGCTGCATCACCCGCAACGGCCTGCCGGGGGAGATGCTCGGCAGCTCGCAGCAGCCGGTCAAGGAGATCGTGCAGACCCCCGGTTATGTCTCCATCGTCATGCCGTACGGCTATGTGCGGATCATCCCGGTCAACGATCCGACGCCGATCGGCGCGGACATCCACCAGTGGAACGGCTACTCGCGCGGCCGCTGGGAGGGCGACTCGCTGGTCGTCGAGACCGCCAACTTCAAGAACACGGTCGCCAACGTCGCCCCGGCGCACGGCGGCCCGTTCGGCGGTTCGGCCCACGTGCACTATTACTTGGGCACCGGCGAGACGCTGCGGCTGACGGAGCGCTTCACGCGCATCGACGACGAGACACTGGAGTACCGCTACACGGTCGAGGACCCGGCCGTGTTCGTGCGGTCGTGGAGCGCCGTCAACTACTTCACGCTCGATTCGTGGAGCCAGGCGGGCTTTCAGGATCGCATCTTCGAGTACGCCTGCCACGAGCACAACTACGGGATGGTCAACGCCATCCGCGGCGCGCGCGTCGACCGCGCGTGGGCGCTCGACGAGGCGTTGCGGGAGGCGGGCGTCCGCGAGGGCGAGCTGGAGGAGAAGTGGGAGCAGCTCCGGGCCTGGGAGGCCGCCGACCGGGAGGACCGCTGAGACTCGGACCGGCAGGAGGTGGACGTGTGCCCGAAGTCGGCCCGGACGCGCTGCGCCAAGTGCAGGAGGCGTTGAAACGCTACGAGCGGGAAGTCGATGCCGCCAAACAGGCAGGACACCTGACGGATTCCACCGCCTCGACGTACCTGCGCCACGCCGGGACCTTCTTGCGCTGGCTCGACGGCCGCTTCAATCCGGGCGGGGGAAGACCGTAGCGGCGACAGGGGCAGACGGACGACGACGCCGGAGATCGGGCGCTGCATGACAGGAGGTCGGGACGATGCGAGCCGCACATGTATTCGTCGGGATGGCCGTCGGGGCGCTGCTGGGGATTGCCGCCGCGGCGCCCGCGGAGGCGCACCACGCCTTCGCGGCGGAGTTCGACGCGAGCGCCCCGGTGGAGCTGACCGGGACGGTGGTCCGGATGGAGTGGGTCAATCCCCACACCTGGATCCACATCGACGTTCCCCGGGACGACGGCGCGACGCAGCGCTGGATGATCGAGGGCGGCCCGCCCACTTCGCTCCTGCGGCGGGGCTTCACCCGCGACTCGCTGCTCGCGGGCACCGAGGTCTTCGTCGAGGGGTTCCGGGCCAAGGACGGATCGCAGAAGGCCAACGGCCGGGACGTGACGTTCGCCGACGGGAGCAAGCTGTTCCTGGGGTCTTCGGGCACCGGCGCCCCGCGCGACGGGCGCGACCCGACCGAGCCGGAGTAGCACCGACGTCCGTTCACGTCGGCCCCCGGTCGCGCCTGCAAGCCCGCGAACAGGATGGTCTCGGTCTGCACGGGGAACGGCTGGGCGGGGACGGCGCCCCGCGCGCCACGCGGCCGGCACGGGCATGCGCTGGAGTTATGCACGGAGGGAAAGATGAAGGTTCGATCTCTCGTCGGAGCGTTCGCGATCACGTGCGTCGCGGCCACGACCGCCGCGCCGATCGCGGCCGCTCAGGAGGCGGCGCCGCGCACCCCGTGGGGGCATCCCGACCTGCAGGGCACGTACACGAACAAGACCATCACTCCGCTGCAGCGCCCTGCCGCGCTCGCCGAGCGGGAGCTGCTGACTGCCGAGGAAGTGGCCGACATCGAGCAGGAGGTCGTCGACCGCAACGCCGAGCTGCTGGCGCGCCCGGCGCGCCGGACCGCGGCCACCGGGAGCGTGGATGTCGGCGAGGACGGCGCGCCCGGCTTCTACAACAACTTCTGGCTCGACCGGGGCGTCACCTCCACCGGCCGGACATCGATCATCGTCGACCCGCCGGACGGCCGCCTCCCGCCGCTGACCCCGCAGGCGCAGCAGGACGAGGACGCGCGGCTGGCCGCCCGCAGCGCCCGCGGTCCGGCCGACACCTGGACCGACATGGATCTGAACGACCGCTGCATGCTCTGGTCGGTGGGGCCGCCGATGCTGCCGACCGGTTACAACAACAACTACCTGATCCTGCAGACGCCCGACCATGTCGTCATCCAGGTGGAGATGATCCACGACACGCGCATCATTCCGCTCGACGGCCGCCCGCGGCCGGGACGGTCCATTCCGCAGTGGCTGGGCGAGATGCGCGGTCGCTGGGAGGGCGACACGCTGGTCGTCGAGACCCGCAACATCGCCCGCAGCGACGAGGGCTCGTCGTTCGGCAACGACGTCGTGCGTATCCGCGCCGCCAACGGGGGCCGCACCGGGAGCCTGCGCGTGGTCGAGCGGTTCACGCGCGTCGACGCCGACACGATCCGCTACCAGTTCACGGTGGAGGACCCGACCCGCTGGACCAGCCCCTGGTCGGGCGAGCTGCCCCTGCGGCGAACCGACGAATCGATCTTCGAGTACGCCTGCCACGAGGGCAACTACAGCATCGTCAACATGCTGAGCGGCGCCCGGGCGGAGGAGCTGATGGCCGGGGGCGGCGGGGCGTCCCGCTGACCGTTTCCGCCGCCGGGCGTCCCCGTTCCTGCGCCCGCACGCGTGGCCGGCCGGTGAGGCTCGGGTGCGGGTGCGGCCGCGATGTCGGCGACCTCGATATCCTCATCCGAGTCCGGGAACTTCTTCCAATACCGCAGCGTGACCCCACCGCCGGCCCGTGGCGAGGGGAGTATATTGGGGCGATTCGACCCCTGCAGAGGGTGCGGAGCGCCGGGTTGTCTGTGGCCGTTCGAGGAGGGATAGTGACCGCCATGAGAATCGATCCGAGCCGTCTTGTCGTTGCCGTTGTCGCCTGTCTGCTCGTTCTCTCGTTCATCGCGCCGGGCGCCGCGCAGCCCGACGGCTGGACGCGGCCGTTTCCCGGCCACCGGGTAATCGGCAACCTCTACGCAGTCGGCACCTACGACCTGGCGGTGTTCCTCGTCACCTCTGACGAGGGGCACTTCCTGATCAACACCGGGCTCGAGGACTCCATACCGTTGATCCGCGAGAACATCGAGTCGCTCGGGTTCCGGCTCGAGGACGTGAGGGTGCTGCTCCAGATGCAGGCGCACTGGGATCACACCGCCGCCCTGGCCCAGATCAGGGAGGCGGTCGGGGCCGAGATGTGGGCGACGGCCGAGGATGCGCCGGTGCTGGAGGACGGCGGGTTCAGCGATCCGCACTTCGGCGGCCGCCAGTCCTTCCGTCCCGTCTCGGTCGACCGCATCATCGAGGACGGCGAGGTGCTGCAGCTCGGTGACGCGCGATTGACCGTGATGCTGAGTCCGGGACACACCGCCGGCAGCTCGAGCTACCTGATGACGGTGACCGAGGACGGCCGCGACTACAACGTGGCCATCGCCAACATGGCCACCATCAACCCCGGCAAGCGGCTCGTCGTCGATCCCACCTACCCGGGCGTGGCCGACGACTTCGCCGAGACGTTCCGCCGGCAGAAGGCGCTTGATGTCGACGTCTGGGTGTCCGCCCACGGCGGGCAGTACGGCCTGCACGACAAGTACCAGGCAGGGCAGGAGTACAGCCCGGACACGTTCGTCGACCCGGAGGGCTTCCGCGCCGCGGTGGAGCGCCTGGAGAATCTCTACCTGGCGCAGATGGCGTCCGAGCGGCAGTGACGGGGCCGCGCTGCGCGCCGGCCCGCGGCACGGTGAGGCTGTGACCGTCACCGCGGCGGTCCGTGGATCGGCGCTCCCATCCGTCCGGCTCCGAAGACGGCGGCGTGGGCGCCACTGCACCCGGTTGCGTCCCGCAGCTATCGCGACACGACGAGCAGCACGCCCGCCACGACGACGGTGGAGCAACCCATCGACCAGAGCGTCAGCGTCTCGTCCGCCAGGAGATGCCCCAGGACGAGCGCGATGACGGGGTTCACGTAGGCGTAGGTGGCCGCCCTGGTCGGGGTGGACGCCTTCAGCAGCCAGAGGTAGCAGCCATAGGCGACCGACCCGAACACCGCGACGTAGGCCCAGGCCCCGAACGCGGCGGCGGAAACGCGGGACCAGTCGAGCCCGGCGAGCTCGCCGGACGCCGCCGACATCACCAGCAGCACGGCCCCGCCGCCGAGCATCTGCATGCCTGCCGACAGCCAGTGCGACGCCGGCTGCGGCGCATGGCGGGAGCAGACCGAGCCGGCGGCCCACAGCAGGCTGGCGATGACGATGGTTCCCGCACCGACCACATCGAGGGTCCGCGCCCCCGCGATGTCGGTCGGATTGACGAGCAGCGCGACCCCGGCGAACCCGATCGCGAGCCCGAGGATCACGTGTCCCGGCGGGCGGGCGCCGCCAGGCCGCGCCCAGTCGGCCAGGGCCACCCAGAACGGGACCATCGAGACCAGCAGGGCGCCGAGCCCCGAAGGCACGCGCTGCAGCGCCCAACTGACCAGCCCGTTGCCCCCGGCCGCCATCAGCGCGCCGATGCACGCCGTCGTCAGCCAGTCGCGCGTGGTCGGCCGGGCCGCCCCCCGGCGCACGGCCAGTGCGACGAAGACCGCGCCGGCGCCCACGAAGCGTCCCCCCGCCATCAGGAAGGGCGGAATCTCGGCCACACCCCACCGGATGGCGAGGTAGGTCGAGCCCCAGATGAGGTAGATGGCTGCGAAGGCGGCCACGAGCGAGGCGCGCGAAGGTTGGGTCATCGGGCCCGCGGAATCGTTGCTGCGGCAGCGCGGCGACGGTGCCGTCGCACGCGGTTGTATTCTGTACTTTCCATGCGTTCCACCGCCGATGCCGTGGTGCTCATCCACCGGGCCTGGGCCCTGCGTTGCGAGACGCTGGCGGCGCCGCCCGCCGCCGAGGCGGCCTGGCGGCCGATCGTAGAGCAGGTTCGGGCGCAGCTCGTCGAGGCGGCCGCCATCTGCCGCGAGACGGGCGCCCACCGGGAGTTGAGTGTCGCACTCGGCAGGCTCGGCCACGTGGAGCAGGACGTCGGACGCCACGAGGCGGCGCGCGACTGCTACGAGGAAGCGGTCTCGGCGGCGCGATCCGCGGGCGACCTGCTGCGTCTGGCGCACGCGGTCCGGCATCTCGGGGACGTACATCGCCGGACCGGGAGGTTGGCGACGGCAGAGGCGTGTTACGAAGAGGCGTTGTCATTGTATGGTCACCGGGAGACGGGGCAACCGGCGGCGCTGGACCATGCGAATGCGGTGCGGCCGATGGCCATCCTCAAGGAGGAATCGGGACAGGTCGAGGAGGCGCGGGCGCTGTGGCGCCGCGCACGCGATCTCTATCGCGCCGCCGGGATCGAGGCGGGCGTGGCCGAGTGCACGGACCACCTGGCCCGGCTGGACTGAGGACTGTTCTCGACACACCGGCCGATGGCAGCAATGAAGCGGGTTGCGGTCGTCACGGGCGCTTCCAGCGGGATCGGACGATCGCTGGCCCTCGAGTTGGCCCGTGACGGGTACGACCTCGGACTGACGGCTCGCCGCCTGGATCGGCTGGAGAGCCTCGCTGCGGCGATTCGCGTGACCGGCGTCCGTGCCGAGTGCGTGGCGGCCGACGCCGCGCGGCGTGACGAGACACACGAAGCGATGCGGACGCTCGCGGCGCGGCTGGGCCCCGTCCACCTGCTTGTGGCCAACGCGGGCGTCGCGCACGGAACGGATGCCCTGGAGCCCGACGCGGACCCGCTGGAGGCCGAATTTCGAGTGAACGTCCTCGGCGCGTTCTACGCCATCGAGGCGGTCGTTCCGTCGATGCGCGAACGGCGGGCCGGTCACGTCGTCGCGATGTCGAGCCTCGCCGGGTACCGCGGACTGCCGGGCGCGGCCGGTTACTGTGCGACCAAGGCGGCCCTCACCCGACTGATCGAGGGCCTGCGGCCGGACTGGGCGCGGGTTGGCATCCGGACGACGATCGTCCATCCCGGCTACGTGCGCTCGGAGATGACCGACCGCAACCGCTCTCACATGCCGTTCCTCATGGAGACCGAGCGCGCGGCGGCGCTGATCGCGCGGGCGATCCGGCGGGAGAAGAAGGTCTGCGAGTTCCCGTGGCGGATGTCCCTCCTCGTGCGCGGCATCGTGCGGCACCTGCCGGATCGGCTGCTCGCCCGGCTCTGACCACCGCGGACCGCTTGCGCACCACGCACAAGGCCACGGAGCGACGGATTCGGCGGCGCTATGGTTCGTCGAGCAACTTGCGCAGCCTGAACACCGTCCGGTGGTTGCGGACGGTCATGCGCTGGTAGACCGGCGCCGCGGCCAGCTTCATCCAGGTCGTCCGGGTCTGATGCTGTTTCGAGATCGACCAGAAGAGCACGCCGGGTCCGGTGGCCAGCGATTCGATGTCCTCGTTCGGAACCGGCAGTTGCGCGACGATCCCCTGCGGTGTGACGCCGCGCAGCGTGAACAGCGCGTTGTGCTTCCTGTCGTCGTTCCCGCCCCAGCCGTCCGGCGCGGCCGCCACCGCGGCCCGGTAGCGCGCACGTGTGAAGACGACCGCCTGCACCCGGTTCGAGAGCCGCTCGGACAGCCGCGACTCCACCGCGCGCGTCAGCGTCCCGACGCGGGTCTCGCCGGCGCGGAACAGCACGTTGCCGCTCTGGATGCAGGTCCGCACGTCGTGGAAACCGAGGTCCTCGAAGCAGCGAATCAGGTCGTTCCTGTTGATGACGTTGCGCCCACCGACGTTGAGGCCGCGCAGCAGGGCAAGGAATCGTGGCGCTGTCCTGGACACGCTCGAACCCGCATCGACAGCGTGTAGACTGACGGGAACGGCCGGAGAATTCAAGCGCGCGGCGCCGCTGGCGCCAGCCGCGAGGAATCAACGGGCTCGCTCGTACCGCGGCACATCGAAGCCATCGGTCTCGAGGAGTTCCGGCTCGGCATGGGTCGAACACCGAGGAGATCGACCTCATCGAGTACGCCATGGGGCAGCACGGGGCGGTGTCGCTGAATCGGGCACAGGTCAGGGGGCGCTGATGCATCGACGACTATTCGGCCGGCGCGCAAACGCTTGGGTGTGGGGCCTGCTGGCGGCGGCGCTGATGGTTGCGCCCGCGGTTGCGTCGGCGCAGCTCTCATCGGCAGGATACACCGCGGCGGAGGCCGAGGCGGGCCGCGCGCTCTACGACCGCGAGTGTGCGGCGTGCCACATGCCGAACCTGCGCGGGTCGTTCGAGGCGCCGGAGCTGGCCGGTCCGACATTCCTGGCGGGCTGGGGCGATACGCAGGTCGAGGATCTGCTGGAGCTCGTCAGCGTAACGATGCCGCCGGCGGCCGGCGGATCGCTGGCGGCCGCCGAGTACGCCAGCATCGTCGCCTACATTCTGGAGCAGAACGGCTACGCGGCCGGGACCGTCGCCCTGGGCGGCGTCACCGCTCCCGCGGAGGCGGGACAGGCTTCCAGCGGGCAGCCGCAGGCGGTCGCCGCCGCGGCCGGTCTGCCGGGCGGGACGTACACGCTGCGGCCGATCACCGAGCGCGCCCCGGTCACCGATGCGATGCTGCTGGACCCCGATCCGGAGGACTGGCTCATCTACCGGCGCACCTACGACGGCTGGGGTCACAGTCCGCTGGAGCAGATCGACCGCGACAATGTCGGCGACCTGCAGTTGGCCTGGGTCTGGTCGATGGGCGACGGCCGCAACCAGCCGACGCCGCTGGTCCACGACGGCGTGATGTACCTGGCCAACCCCGGCAACGTCGTGCAGGCCCTCGACGCCGCCGACGGCACGCTGCTCTGGGAGTACCGGCGGCCGCTGCCCGAGGCGCTGCGCGGGGCCAACAGCCGCAACCTCGCGATCTACGGCGGCAGGATCTACATGGGCACGCGCGACGCCCACGTGGTGGCCCTCGACGCCCGCACCGGCGAACTGGTCTGGGAGACCCGGATGGCCGACTACAACGACGGCTACTCGAACTCCAGCGGCCCGATCGTCGCCGGCGGAAGGGTCGTCAACGGCATCAACGGCTGCTCGCGGTTCATGCCCGACAGTTGCTTCATCACCGCGCACGACGCGGAGACCGGCGAGGAACTGTGGCGCCGCCTGACCATCGCCGCTCCCGGCGAGCCGGGCGGCGACTCGTGGGGCGACCTGCCGCTGGCGCTCCGGGGCGGCGGCGATTCGTGGATTCCCGGCAGTTACGACCCGGAGCTGGACCTGCTCTACTGGCCGGTCGCGCAGGCCAAGCCGTGGGTGCCGGCGAGCCGCGGGCTGACCGTCCACGACCCGGCGCTCTACACCAACTCGACCCTGGCCCTGAACCCCGCCGACGGATCGATCGAGTGGTACCGGCAGCACGTGCCGGGCGAGGCGCTCGACCTCGACGAGGGCTTCGAGCAGGTGCTCATCGACAGCGACGGGCGCAGGGCGCTGTTCACCATCGGCAAGCACGGCGTCCTGTGGAAGCTCGACCGCGAGACGGGCGAGTACCTCGGGCACGTCGAGACGGTCTTTCAGAACGTGTTCGAGCGCATCGATCCGGAGACGGGCGTCGTGACCTACCGGCAGGACATCGCCGACGCCGGCGTCGGCGACTGGGTCTCGGTCTGTCCGAGCACCGCCGGGGGCCACAACTGGCACGCGACGGGCTACAGCCCCCAGACGCGCTCGCTGATCATCCCGCTGAGCCAGAGCTGTCTGGAGATCGCCGGCCGCGAGGTGGCACTGGAGATCGGCTCCGGCGGTTCGCAGGCCGACCGGACCTGGTTCGAGATGCCGGGCACGGACGGCAACCTGGGCAAGCTGGCGGCCTACGACGTCGACACCCTCGAGGAGCGCTGGAGCATCGAGCAGCGCGCCGCGTTCATGACCGCCGTGCTGACCACTGCCGGCGGGCTGGCGTTCGCCGGCGACGTCGACCGCTGGTTCCGGGCGCACGACGCCGCGACCGGCGAGGTGCTCTGGGAGACGCGGCTCGGCACGTCCGTGCAGGGCTTCCCGGTCAGCTACGGCGTCGACGGCGCGCAGTACATCGCGGTGTCGACCGGTCTCGGCGGCGGGAGCCCGCGCCGGGTGCCGGCGCTGCTGAGCCCCGACATCGTGCATCCGGACACGGGGAACGCGTTGTACGTCTTCAGGCTGCCGCAGTAGCCGCGGCGCGCCCGGGCGGGTGACGCGCCCGGCCCGCCGCCCGTGGCGGCACTCGCGTACGGACCTCGTCCTCGCCGGCAGCAACCGGCTCCCGGACGTTCCCGGCTCACTCGGCGGCACCCGGCTCGCGTCCGTCGCGGTCCACCACAGCACGGCGACGCTGGCGCGGAGCTCGGCGAGAATCTCGTGGATGCCGCGGATCTCGGCTCGCATCTCGGCGTGTTCAGCTCGCATCTCGGCGTGTTCGGCTCGCATCTCGGCGCGGATGTCCGCCACCTGCGTATCGGTGTCGTCGATACGCCGGTTCGTCGAACACTGGCGTAGGCGAGAGTCACGGCGTACAGCGCGATGGTCGTGCACAGCGCGGCGCAGCGTTCCGGTCCCATCCGTCCCGGTGCCCGGCCGGCGGCGCCGAGGCGCGAGGTTCCGTACGGCTGGTCATGGTCACCGAGCCAGTCTACCTCCGAGGGCCGCGGGACGCCCTGATGTGCGTCAAGGAGGCGTCCTCGTTTCGCTCGTTCGACGGCGGGATCATCGCGGGGCCGCGGACGCCCTGCCGAAATCGCGCTGATCGGCCGCTGGGTGGAGCAGGGCGCCGCAGCAGGGGACCCCGCCCACCGGCCGCCGCCTCCCGTCTGGTCCTCCGGCTGGCAGCTCGGCCCGCCGGACCTGGTGCTGACCCTGCCCGAGCCGTACGAGCTCGCAGCCGGGGGAGACGACGAGTACCGCAACTTCGTGCTGCCGGTTCCGCTGGCGGCCACCCGCCATGTGCGGGCGTTCGACTTCCGACCGCAGGGGCGGGCGATCCACCACGCGCGGCTGCTCCTCGACCCGGCGAGGTCCGCCCGCCGCCTCGACGGCAGGGATCCGGCGCCGGGCTACGACGACGGGCTGGACGATCAACGCCGGCGTGCGCGTCGAGATCGCCAAGCCCTCGAGCCCCGAAGTCGGCAAGCCGGCCGGCCGGTTCACCACCGCGGCGCTCTTCCCGGCCGCTCCCGACTGCGGTCCGGTGGCCGGCGTTCGCGGCGCGCTTCTGACACGCGGGACCTGACGACGACAGCCCGAGCTCCGTGTCTGCTTCACGGCCTCGGCGCGGGGTTCGCGTTCGCCGCGCCTGAGCCGCCGCCGTGGCGGATTCCGGAGACGCGTCCGTCGGGCGGCTCGTCAGGGTCCCTGCTCGCCCGCAAAATCGCCCGTGCGGGCGAGCGTGTACGAATCGCGCGCCTGCACCGCCACGTCGTCGCGGGCGACGGTCACCTGCAACGTGCGATGCCGGTGGGTCGGATCCGGGTTGCTGGTGTAGTAGCCGACGACGTAGTAGTCGCTCGTCTCCGCGTCGATCTGCCGCAGCAGCTCGGAGAAATTGTTCGTGTTGACGATGGAGATGCCGCCGGTCAGCTCGGCCAGCGTGCGCAGGCTGGAGCGGGCCGCCATCATGTACTCGCGCCAGGCCTCGATCGGCACGTCGTAGTCGATGTCGGGGCTGGAGATGAGCCCTCGCGGGTCCATGGTGTACAGCGTCGTATTGGCGCGGGTGGCCGTTTCGCTCAGCTCGGCCAGCTCGGTGATGAGCTCCCCGTCGGCGAACACGGCCCCCTGGCGCTCGACGCGGTTGAACGGACTCGTGAGCGCGCGCTCGCTGATGCCGCTGCCGCCGCCGGCCAGGTCGAGCGGCCGCTCGCGCAGGAGCTCGTCGCGCATGGAGACGCCATGCAGCCGCTGCAGGGCGAACGGGTTCAGGTCGTATCCGGTGCTGATGTAGATGATGACCTTGCGCCGGTCCTGGATTTCCGCCAGTCCCTCCAGCACGCCGTTCACCGTCATGAAGGCGCGGTGCGCACGCCAGCGCAGCTCGCCGGGGCCGTCCGGCCCCTCCTGCGTGTTCTCGATGAGGTCGCGCGGTGTCATGCCGTTGCCGACGATGCCGTCCACGGCCGATTTCACGTGCTGGAGGTCGTAGGTGAGATCGACCGCCGTCCCGGCCGAACCGTTGGAAATGAGCCCCACCAGGTCGCCGTCGTGCACCAGCGTGTCGGCCACCTCCTTGACGAAGTGGCGGACCCGGGGGGTGACCTCCGGCTCCAGGTGCATCGCGTCGACGAAGAAGACGATGATCCGCCCCGGGATCCGGCTCCGGACGCGGCGCTGCGGCAGGATGATGCCCTCGTGCACCGGCGGCGGCGGCACGAGCTGGTTGAAGACGCGGCCGCCGTGCACCAGGATCAGTGACGCCACCTCCTGGGGCACGCCGTCCTCCAGTATCCGAAAGTCGGCCGGCGTCAGGTCGGGAACGAAGGCGCCGTTGGCGTCGCGGACGATGACGTCCGTGCGGATCAGGGTCACGCCCGACCGGAACGTGCCGGCCTGCGGGAGTCCGGGCGCCTGTTCGATCTGGGCCTGCGCGGCCGGCGCGAGTCCCGTCGCCAGAACGGCAGTCCCGATTCCCATCGCGGTACGCAACAACCTGGATCGAATCGCGGGAAGATTACGCATGGCGATGTCCATCCTCCTTGTCGATACCAACATGCTACCCCGTCTCTGCCCGAGACCGGAAGATCGATGCGGCGCCCGACCCACCTCGTGCCGTTTGGCGGGACTCGACGGAGGACGACGGAGTCCCTGGAGGTAGAATGGATGCATGTCTCTGATGCCATCCGGAACGTACGACGCGCCACGGAAACCTCTTGTTCATGCCGCCCGTTGCACGTCCGTCGGTCTCGCCGTGGCCGGCCTCCTGTTCCTGTTCTCGCCGGCGGCGCGCCCGGTCGCCGCCGCCGAGCAGTCCCGACCGACGGTTGCGGAGGCCATCGCGGAGCTGCTCCGAGACGGCCTCGACCTGGAGGATGTGGCCGTCACCGTTGACGGGACCGAGGCAACGCTCGCGGGCAGCGTCCCGACGCTGTGGGACAAGACCGAGGCGATAAACCGGACTCTGGCGTTGCCCCAGGTGGAGACGGTCGCGAGCGAGCTGACCGTGCCCGAGGTCGAGGACGACGACGATATCGCCCGCGAGGTGGGCCGGACCATCCGCAACTACCGCTACATCACCATCTGGGACTATGTCGGGGGCGGTGTGGAAAACGGCGTCGTGACCCTGAACGGGGCCGTGACACCGGATCGCGACAAGCCCGCGGAGCTGTTCGAGCGGGTGGCGCGGATCCGCGGCGTCCAGGAGATCCGGATGCAGATCGCCCGCCAGTCGGCGTCGAGCCGCGACGACCGGCTGCGGATGGAGATCGCCGCCCGTGCGTTGCGGCATCCGACGCTGTCGCACTACACCCTGACCGGAGATATCATCCCGCCGTTCCGCATCATCGTCGACCAGGCGGTGGTCACGCTCGCCGGGGCGGTCCGGAGCGGGGCCGAGAGCCGCGTTCTGGAGATGATTGCCCGACAGGCGTTCGAGTCGGATGAGGTCAGGAATTTTCTGCAGTACCCCGGCAGATGAGGACAGCGCTGAACGAGAGTCCGCCCTGGACGACAGCGAAAGCCAAACGGGGAGAGGACCGGCGGGATGCGCAGGCTGCTGCCCCGGGCGGCGTGGCCGCCCCGCCAGTGGGTGCGGGCGACCACGCGCCGACTGCTGACAGGCGACGCTACGGGGCGAGCTGGGCGATCAGCCCGTTCGCCTGGGCGGCGAAGCGACCGCCCGGTTCCCGTTCCACGTACGTCCGCCAGTAGGTGACCGCCTCGGCGATCCGACCTGCGTTCAGACTCGCCATCCCCAGCCAGTAGTTCGCCTCGCCGTGGCTCGGGTCCAGCTCCAGGGTCTGCTCGAAGAGGCCGCGCGCCTCGTCCGTACGCCCCGCGTTCCAGGCGGCGAGGCCCTGATTGAACACCGCGCCGGCGTCGCCGCCGCCGCCCGCGGTGCCGCCCCGCAGCCGGGCCGCCTCGGCGCTTGCCTCACCCGCATCGTCGAAGCGCCGCTGCGCGTTGTAGACGGCGGCCAGCGTGTCGAACGCCGCCGCGTCGTCCGGGGTGATCCCGGTCGCCCGCCGCAGGGCCTGTTCGGCCTCGGCATAGTTCCCCCGCTGGTACTCGACGATGCCCAGGTTCCGGAGACATTCGCCGCAATCGGGCGTCGTCTCGATGGCTTCGGTCAGGAGCTGCGCCGCCTCGTCGTAGTTGCCCCCGCGGGCCGCCGCCAGACCGCCCTCGAACGCGTCCGCGGTTGCTTCGCGTGCTTCCAGCTCGGCGATCTCCTCCGCCGACATCCCCGTGCGGTCCACCTGTCCCCGGCCGAGGACCTGAACATCCAGCTCGAATTCCTCTCCGGCGGATATCCGGATGCTGTACTGCAGGGCGCCGATCCCCTCCGCCGTATACGTGACGACGTACGGACCGCTCGCGAGGCCCATCTGGATGTACTCGCCCTCGTCGTTCGTCGTGGTCTCGAAGCTGCGCGTGATGCCGCCCTGGAAGTCGATGTGGACGCGGGCGTCCTCGATGACGTTCCCCTCATGATCGGTCACCACGCCGAAGATGCGGGCGCTGTTCTGGGCGAACGCGGGCTGGACGAAGACCACGGTGAAGGCCGCGGCGAGCAGAATCGGGAAAATCGGTCGCGAAACGGGCATGGGATACCTCCGGGGCACGCGGTCTCTCGAAACAGGCTCAGGTTATCTCACCGGCCGACCGAGGGCAACCCTCGTGGCTTCGAGACAGTTGTAGACTGGTCTACAGGTCTGGTGCCTTGAAGTGGAGCCATGCGCACCGTCGGTTCGTACGAAGCCAAGACAGCGGTGGATGTGGCGGTCATCGGCGGCGGTCCGGCCGGCGCGTCGGCGGGCCGCCTCCTTGCCGCGTGGGGCCATTCCGTACTGCTGCTGACCAGGTCGGATGTCGGCGCACCCGGGTTGGCCGAGTCGCTGCCGCCGAGCTGCCGGAAGGTCTTCGAGGCGGTCGGCGTACGCGAGGCGATCGAGGCGGCGGGGTACCTCACGGCGGGCGGCAACACGGTCTGCTGGGGCGGCGGCCCGCCCCGGATCGCTGCGTTCGGCGGCGGACGGGTCGGCTGTCAGGTTCTGCGGCGGGATTTCGATCGGCTGCTGCTGGCCGAAGCACGGCGTGCCGGCACGGTCGTGCGGACGGGGGTGACCGTGCGCCACGCCGCGTTTCCGGACGGATCGTCGCGGGGCGAAGGTGACGGGGGCGCGGCAGCCGGCTCGCCCGGCAGGCCGGAAGCGGCGGGGGGCCTGCATCGCGTTTCCCCGATCGGGAGAGTCACCGGCCGGGACGATCGTGGTGATTCGGTCGATGTGTCGGCCCGGATGGTCCTCGACTGTTCCGGTCGAGCGGGGGTGGTGGCGCGTCGTCATCGCACGCGCGTGCGAACGGGGGAGACGACGCTGGCCCTGATCGGCGTCTGGCGGTGCGACGACGGATGGCCGCGCATCGCCGGCGAATCGGGCGGAGACGCCCATCCGGCGTCCGAAGACGACGCGCATACCGTCGTCGAGGCGTACGCCGACGGTTGGGCGTGGTCGGTGCCGGTGTCGAGCCGCCGCCGGTACGTGACGATCATGGTCGACCCGCGCACGACGCAGACGGATCATCCCGGATCGCTGGCTGCACGCTACGCCGCCGAGCTCGACAAGACGCGCCATCTGGCGCGCATGATCGGTGGCGCGACACTGGAGGCGCCGCCCCGCGCCTGCGACGCTTCGCAGTACGGCGCCCGCCGTTTCGGAGGTCCCGGGTTTCTCCTGGTGGGCGATGCCGCGACCTTCATCGATCCGCTGTCGTCGTTCGGGGTCAAGAAGGCGATGGCGTCGGGCTGGCTCGCCGCGGTCGTGACGAACACCTGCCTGCGGCATCCGGACCGCGAGGACCTGGCCCGGCGATTCCATGCCGAGCGGGAGCACGAGGTCTGGGCGAGCTACCGCCGGCAGGCCGCTGGGTTCTTCGCGCAGGTGTCGACCAGGGAGCTGCACCCGTTCTGGAGCGACCGGGCGGATCCGATCCTGGTGGAGGCCGCCGCGGACCGGTCCGGCGCCGCGGACGCGCTGGAGGCGTTTCGCCGCGATCCGGCGGTCCGGGAGGCGTTCGAGGCGTTGCGGCGCGCGCCGTCGATCCGTCTGCGGCCGACTCGTGCGGCGCGCGCCACGCCGGCGCCGGCGGTGGTGGGACGCGAGATCGTGCCCGACGCCAGCCTGTCGATCGCGGCGGGGGATGCCGGGACGGTGACCATCCGCTATCTGCGCGGCGTCGACCTGCCGGCGCTCGTCGCGATGTCCGGCCGGCGATCTCAGGTGCCGGACCTCTACGACGCCTACTCGCGGTCGCATCCGCCGGTGGAGCTGGCCGATTTTCTCGGCGCGCTGGCGGTCCTGCTCGGCAAGGGGCTGCTGCGAAACGACATCTGAGCGATTGGAGACCTGTCGGCCTTCGGGTAGTGTGGTAGTTTCACATTTCTTCTCTTGACGGGTGCACTGGCCGCTCGGTACCGTTCGGATCATGCCCAAGGGACCGAACGGTGAGTGGCGACCGGCTGGCGACAACGAGTGCGCAGCGCTCGTCTGCAGCGTCCTGCTCGGCGAGACCCCCGAGACGTACGGTCCCCCGCAGCCGACTGACGAAGAACGGCAGGCGCGACGCGCGCGGGCCAGCAAGGGCGGACACGCACGCGCTGCCGGGATGAGCGAGCATTCCCGCTCTAAAATCGCCGCGATGGGTGCTGCAGCTCGCATCGCGCGTCAGAACAACCCCGGTTGATTGATCGGCTTCCCGGTGTACGGGTCGGTCATGACCGGGAGCGACGGCCTCTCGGTTGCCAGCTGCCGCATCTGTCTCGCTCGGAGACCACTGGGTATGAAAGCTGGCCTTCCGTGCAAGCAAGGCTGGCATCCGTGCATGCAAGGAGGATGAAGATGGGGAATTTCGAGAGCATGATGGTGACGGCGGAGGACATCCGGAAGAAGATCGTCGACAGGGCGGGCGAGGATACCGACTTCCGGGCAGAATTTGTGGCCGACCCCAAGGCTGTCATCAGCCGCGAATTCGGCGTGGAGTTGCCGGACAGCATGCGGGTGCACGTGCATGAGATTGACATGGAGAACGCCCACATCGCCCTCCCGCCACTGCCCGAGCTCGACGAGGAACAGCTCGAGCGCCTCGCCGGCGCCGGCGGCATCGGGTACATCTGCTGCTAGGAGTTCCGTGCCGCAGGAAGCAGACTCCTGGGAGGCCGGCTGGGCGGGAAGCGGAGCCGCAGGCGACGGTTTCCGCCCAGCCTCGGCGGAACGTTTGCCCGTTCGCGACGAGTTGCAACATGGACGACTCTCCGTGCGAGTAGGGAGGATGAAGATGCCGAATTCCGAGAGCGTGATGGTGACGGCGGAGGACATCCGGAAGAAGATCGTCGACAGGGCGGGCGAGGATACCGACTTCCGGGCGGCATTTGTGGCCGACCCCAAGGCCGTCATCAGCCGCGAATTCGGCGTGGAGTTGCCGGACAGCATGCGGGTGCACGTGCATGAGATTGACATGGAGAACGCCCACATCGCCCTCCTGCCACTGCCCGAGCTCGACGAGGAACAGCTCGAGAACGTCGCCGGCGGGGCTTGGTGGATGAACTGCTGCTGCTAGATTGATCGCTGAAGGCATCGGGAGAGCGTCCTTCAGATCAGGACGGGCCGGGGGTTGAGCTCCCCCTCCGCGAGCGGGGCGGCGCGCCGCCCCGTCTCGACCGGCACACGGTCGGCTTCAGCAGCCGATGCATGTCCTCAAGCCGCTCCGCCATGTAGGTCAGGTAGGCGAGCATGCCGGACTCGCCGAGCATGCCGGCCAGTCCGACGATGGCCTTGTGCGCCGGCCGCGCCACGGCCGCGCGGTACCGTTCCAGGCGCTCGCCGGCCGCCGCGTCCCATGACCACGTGTCGTTGAACGCACGGTACTGCGCGTCTCCGGCCGCGCGAGCCGCGTAGAGCATGTTGTAGTCCGCGTTGCTGTTGAACGGAGGGTCCAGGTAGATCAGATCGACGGTGGCATCGTCCCACCGAGCCATCCAATCCAGGCAGTCCCCGTAGCAGAGAGACTCCGTTGGTGGCGCGCCCACGGTGGTATTTTACATTGACGCCAGAGCTTGCCGGGTGTAGAGTTCTGACTGTGTACAAGCTGTCAACCAGCAAGCGCGCGCACTTGATCAGCCTGCTCGTTGAGGGGATGTCGCTGCGGTCCATCGAGCGGGTGACCCGGGTGAGCATCAAGACCGTGACGAAGCTGTTCATCGCCGCTGGCGAGGCGTGCGGGGCCTACCACGATGAGCACGTCCGCGGCCTGCGGAAGACCCGCCGCGTGCAGGCTGACGAGGCGTGGTCGTTCACCTGCGCGAAGGAGAAGAACCTCGGGACGGCGACGTCGGCGCCGCCGGAAGCTGGCGACACGTGGACCTGGATCGCCCTGGACGCGGACCACAAGCTGGTGATTTCGTGGGCCATTGGTGGCCGGGATCTCGGGACGGCCTACGGGTTCATGATGGACGTGGCCGGGCGGTTGGTGAACCGCGTGCAGTTGACGACGGACGGACTTGCGTCGTACGTCCCGGCCATCGAGGACGCGTTCGGGGCCGACGTGGACTACGCGCAGCTCATCAAGCTCTACGGCCCGCCGCCAGACGGCGAGCGGCGCTACAGCCCGGCAACGTGCCACGGGACGCGCGTCCATCGGGTGCAGGGCGACCCGAACCCGAAGCACGTCGCGACGTCGTACGTGGAGCGTCAGAACCTCACGCTGCGGATGGCGAACCGGCGGTTCACCCGCCTGACCAACGCGTTCTCGAAGAAGCTCGCCAACCACGCGGCGCACATGGCGCTGCACTTTATCTTCTACAACTTCTGCCGGGTGCACAAGACGCTGCGGATGTCGCCGGCTCAGGCGGCCGGCGTGACAGAGACGCTGCGTGACGCCGAGTGGATCGTCGGCCTGGTCGACGAGCGAACGCCTGCGCCGAAGAAGCCGGGGCCGGCCAAGGGGACGAAGTACCAACCGCGCCGCCGGCGGCGGCAAAAGTCAGAATGACACACTACCGGCCTTCGGGCGCCATTCGACCGCGCCGCGAATGTGTGCTACAACAGCAGTAGTCATGTCTTCCCCTCTTCTTCCGGTTGCTCCCGGCCGCGCCACGTGTGTCGCGGCGCTGTGCGGATGGTTGGCGACGTCGGTGACGGTGCTGTCGGTCGTGGCGGCCACCGGTGTTTCGACCGCAGCCCAGGAAACGTCCTCGGGCGCCGTCCGGCCGGACGGCGGCATCCCCGTTACCAGTGATCTCGTGCACCGCGTCTGCGGGACGTGCCACCGCGCCGACGAGCAGCGGCGCATGAGCCGCATCTCCTACCAGCGCACGACGCCGGAGGGCTGGGAGCAGACCATCCGTCGCATGGTGCTGCTCAACGATCTGCAGATCGAGCCGGCCGACGCACGCGAGGCGGTGCGCTATCTGGCGACCAACCACGGTCTGGCGCCCGAGGAGGCGCGGCTCGGGGCCTTCGAGGTCGAACGCCGCAACATCGACTTCCACTACGAGGCCGATCCCGAGACGCAGCGGACCTGCAACCGCTGCCACTCGATGGGACGGGTGCTGAACCAGCGCCGGACGCTCGAGGAGTGGGAGCTGCTGACCGCGATGCACCGCGGCTACTACCCGCTCGCCGACGTTCAGTCGTTCCTGGTGGGCGACTGGCTCGGTGGGCCGGGACCCGACGCCGACGAAGGGGACGACGGCCGGACGGCGGTCGAACGCGCGGTGGCCCACCTGGCCGAGGTGTTCCCGCTCGATTCGGCGGCGTGGGCGAACTGGTCGGCCAACATGCGGACGCCGCGGCTGGAAGGTGTCTGGGCCCTGGTCGGCAACGAGCGGGGTCAGGGACCGGTGTACGGCGAGGTCGTGGTGGAGGCGAATCCCTCGGCCCCCGATCAGTTCGAGACGCGGGCTCTCTACACGTATCCGGCCCGCGGCGTAGACGTCACCCGCACCGGGCAGGCGCTGGTCTACACCGGATACCAGTGGCGCGGGCGGAGCACCAGTCCGGAGCACTTCAGTGCGCGCGAGGTGATGTTCGTCTCGCGCGACCGCGACGAGATTGCGGGCCGCTGGTTCACCGGCGCCTACGACGAGCGCGGCCTCGACGTGACGCTGCGCCGGGTCGGGCCCGAACCGCTGATCACGGGGGTCTATCCGTCCGCGGTGCCGGCTGCGGCGGGGGACGCGACGCTGCGGCTGTTCGGCGCCAACCTGCCTGACGGTCTCGACGCGGCGTCCATCGACCTCGGCGCGGGTCTGACCGTCACCGGCGTCAGTGTTCGGTCGTCGTCGTCGGCGACGTTGCAGGTGACTGTCGATCCCGACGCGCGGGTCGGCAGCCGGGACCTGTTCATCGGCCGCGCGGCGCTGACCGGGGCGGTCACCGTGTACGACGAGATCCACCGCCTGGAGGTGACCCCGGCCACCGGCCTCGCGCGCGTCGGCGGCGCGGCGTTCCCCAGGCAATACGAGCGCTTCGAGGCCCGTGCCTGGCACGACGGTCCGGACGGCGAGCCGGGTACGGACGACGATCTCGATCTGGGGATGCTGGTCGACGTCGACTGGAGCGTCGAGGAGTACGCGGTGACCTTCGACGACGACGACACCGAATTCGTCGGTACCCTCGGCGAGCACGGCGTGTTCGAGCCGGCCGTGGACGGTCCGAACCCGGAGCGGAGCGGCAGCCGCAACAACATCGGCGACGTCTGGGTCGTGGCCACGCTCACCACGGCCCCGGACGGCGCCGTGCTCGACCGACCGCTGCGGGCGCGCGCGCACCTGCTGGTGACGGTGCCGTTGTACATCCGGCGAGGGGAGTCGGCGCAGTGACCGGGATCGCGCTCGGCGAATGCCATCCGTTCGAGGCGGCGGGACGACAGTTCCTGTACCTGGTGCCGAGCGCCGCGGTGTTCGCGCTCGACGAGACGTCGGCCGCCGTCGTCGAGGCGCTCCGGGACGGACATCTGGCCGCGCCCGAGCTCTACGCTCGTCTTGCGCCCCGTTTCGACCCGCGGACGGTCGAGGCCAGTCTCTCGGAGCTCGCCGGCGCCCGCGTCATTCAGCCGGTCCATCCCGCGCCCGCGGCGCCGGGGCCGGCCGCGCCTCCGCCCGAGCCGGCCCCGAACATCATCCCGCTGAAGCCGATCCCGCTCTCGACGCTGGTCGTCAACGTCACCAATCGCTGCAATCTGAGCTGCGCGTACTGCTATGAGTACGGCGAGGACCGGATTGTCGAGCCGACCGCGGGCGGGATGCCGAAGCTGATGAGCGAGGAGACCGCGCGCGCGAGCGTCGACTTCATGATCGAACGCTCGGGCGGCAGCCCGGTGGTTCGGCTGACGTTCTTCGGCGGCGAGACGCTGCTGAATTTCGCGGTGCTGGAGAAGACGATTCCGTACGCGCGCCGTCGCGCCGCCGAGGCGGGCAAGCGGGTGGAGTTCAGCCTGACGACCAACGGCACGCTGCTGCGTCCGGAGGTCATCGAGTTCCTGGCCGACAACGACGTGGGGGTCACCATCTCCATCGACGGCCCGAAGGAGATGCAGGACAGGTTCCGCGTGTTCCACGATGGGCGGGGCAGCTACGACGTGGTGGCGCCGAAGGTGCGCGAGCTGCTCCAGCGGCACCGGTCGCGGCCGATCGGCGCGCGGGTGACGCTGACCTCCGACGTGCTCGACATCACGCGGATCTATCGGCACCTGCGCGAGGAGGTCGGCTTCTGGGAGGTCGGTTTCGCGCCCGTCACCACCTCGCCGGGCCGCGACCACGCCATCGGCGAGACCGGTTTCGACTCGATGCTGGGACAGTTCCGGGAGCTGGCCGGCGAGTTCCTGGCGGCGGCGCTCGCCGGCCGGCATCACGGTTTCAGCAACGTCCGCGACACGATCGAGGAGCTGCACAAGGGGGCCAGCAAGGCCCTGCCGTGCGGTGCGGGGCTGGGACTCATGGGGGTGGCGACCAACGGGGACGTGGCGCTCTGCCACCGGTTCGCCGGCTCCGACGCCCACAAGCTCGGCACCGTGCGGGACGGGGTCGACGACACGGCGCAGGAGGCGTTCCTCGACGCGCACCACATCGACCGCAAGACCGACTGCCGGACCTGCTGGGCCCGTCCCCTGTGCGCCGGCGGCTGCTACCACGAGTCGTACACGCGTTACGGAACCACGCAGGCGCCGAACCTGCACTACTGCGAGTGGATTCGCGGCTGGACCGAGACCTGCCTGGAGATCTACGGCGAGATCGCCGAGCGCAACCCGGCGTTCCTGCGGCGGTTCGAGGGAGGCGGCGCGCCGGAAGAGGGGAACGATGACGCATCTCAGACCCATTAACCAGAAGGCGGTCCGGATCGCCCGGGGGATGGCCGAGGTCCGGGGTCGTGCGGCGGCCGGAGATGTCCGTACCGCTGGCGGCGAAGACGGGCAGGTAGTGGCCTTGCAGGACAGCCCGGCGAATCCGCCGAAGCAGGAGGGCCCGCACATCCCGCTCGGCTGCAGCTTCATCTTCCTGCCCGGCTGGGAGGCGGACAGCAACGGCGGCGCGGCGGGGCTGTGCCAACCGGTGGAGCGCGACCTGTTCGACTGCCACCTCGGCTGCTTCTGGCCGGCGCAGGTGCCGGACCAGTTGAATCATGCGCCCGACTGGACGGGCAAATGCGCCGCGGCGCAGAAGGACTGGCGGAAGATTGACCTCATATTCCCGTAGCACTCGAGACGGTGGTTCTCCGGCCGGGCGATCGCCGCGCCGGAGGCCGGATCCTGTGCCGCACCGGCCGGGCAACGCCGGTCCCGCCGGCGCTCCGCGCCCGCGCGTCGGGTCGCTGGCGGGTCACGGTACCGTCATCGTCCGGCGCCTGGTCGCCTGTCTGGGCCTGGCGGCGGCGTCCCTGGTGGCGGGACCGGCGGCAGCCCAGGACCCTCCCGCGCCCACGGTGTCGGCCGGAGACGGCACCCTCTATCTCGGCGCGTTCCCCAGCCGCATCTTCGTCATCGACGAGGCGACCGCCAGCGTCGTCGACGAGATCGCAGTGCCGCACGGCTCTCCGCGCGCGATGGTCGTCTCGGAGGATCGGGAGCGGTTCCACTTCCTCGATCCGACCATGGAGCATCTGACGACGGTCGACGTGGCGTCGCAGGAGGTCACCGATTCCCTCACTCTCAGCGCGGGCAACCGGCGCACCCGCATTCGCGGCTTCCGCGTGGCGCCGGACGGGCGGACCGCCATCCTGAATCTCGACACCGCCGTCAAGCGGATCGACCGCTTCGAGATCGAGCCGTACCGGCTCGTCGAGGTCGACATGGCGACCCACGAGATCCTGCAGGAACTGCCGTGGCCGGCGGGGGAGCCGACGCCCCGGACGAGCCTGCTGTACTCGCCCGATGGCGAGTACGTGTACCACTTCGGTCGTGACGTGATCATCCTGGAGTCCGAGGGGTTCACCGAGATCGACCGCTGGTCGCTTCGCGAGCCGGTCGAGCCCGGTGTGGGGCCGATCCGGTTCGGGTTCTCGACCGATCTGATCTACGAGGAGCCCGGCTTCTTCACGAACCTGTTCACACTGCACGACGAGGCGCAGGATCGCGACCTGATGGGCATCGCCCGCATCGATCTGCCGAACCGCGAGGTCGACTTCTATACGCTCGGCCCGCGTCGGGGCATCCAGTTCGCGCTGGCACCGGGGCGGCGAACGGCCTACGGGCTGCAGAGCAGCATCGAGGGCTACGAGTTCTGGACCTTCGATCTGGAGCGGCGGCGCATCGGCCGGCGCCGGCCGGTTGCGGGTCGGCCGCGCATGGCGCTCGACGTCAGCACCAGCGGGGAGGTGCTCTATATCTCGTCCGCCGGGAACACGATCGACTTCTACGAGGCCGCGTCGTTCGACTACCTGGACACGCTGGTACTCGACGGGGACATGACGTCCGGTCTGATCATCATTCCGTCCTCCCCGGCGCCGTGACGCCGTCCGGAAGCGGGATGTCTGCCTCCTCCGAACGGTCGGGCGTGCGCGACCCGATGCACTGAACGCCGGCATGCTCGACCCCCGGTTCCGGCGCGCGCTGGCCTACGTCGCGCCGTACTGGCCGCGCCTCGCCCTGGTCGTCGCCCTCAGCCTCGCTAGCACCGCGGTGTCGCTCGTCGTCCCGCTGCTGTCGCGCGACCTGATCGACGACGCGTTGCTGGCCGGCGATCGCTCCGTGCTGGTGCGCATCGTCGCGCTGTTCGTCGGTCTGACCGGCCTCGGTTTCCTGCTGAACGTGGCCAGCGGCCTGCGCTACACCCGGGTGTCGGCGGAGATCCTGTTCGACATGCGCCTCGATCTCTACCGCCATCTGCAGCGGCTCTCGCCTCGCTTCTACGCCCGCACGCGACTGGGCGACATCGTCTCGCGCCTGAACAACGACATCGGCGAGATCCAGCGTGTGGCGGCGGAGGCCGCGCTGTCGTGGATCGGCAACCTGCTGTTCCTGGCCGGGTCGGTCGGCATGATGATCTGGCTCGACGTGCGGCTGTTTCTGGCCGGGATCGCCGTGCTGCCGCTGAGCGTCTGGGCGCTGGTCGTCTACCGGCGGCGGCTCGAGGGGCGCGTGGCCACGTTCCGCGAGCGGAGCGCCGACATCGGGAGCTTCCTGATCGAGACGCTCTCGGCCATGAAGCTCGTGGTCGCCGCCAATGCGCAGGGCCGCGAGGCGGCGCGCTTCCGCGGTCGGAACCAGGCGTTCATCGGCGCGCTGATGGCGATGCAGCGGGTGACCTACCTGTCCGGCGGGCTGCCCGGCGTGCTGCTGTCCGGCGGGCTGGGCGTCGTGTTTCTCTACGGCGGCCTCCGCCATCTCGACGGTACCCTCAGCATGGGGACGCTGGTGGCGTTCATGGCCTACCAGACGCGGCTGATGGCGCCGGTGCAGGGTCTGATGGGCCTCTACGCGAGCCTGGCGACCGCCAAGGTCTCGCTGGCGCGGGTGCACGAGATAGCGGCTGCGCCGGTGGAAGTGGAGGAGACACCGGGGGCCTCGGCACCCACGGACGCCTGCGGCGTGGTGGAATTCGATGGGGTGAGCTTCTCGTTTGCCCGCGGCGCACCGACACTCGAGGAGGTGTCGTTCCGCGTCACGCCGGGGGAGACCGTGGCCATCGTCGGCCGGAGCGGCGTCGGGAAGTCGACCGTGGCCGACCTGCTGCTCCGCTTCCACGATCCGGACCGGGGCGTCGTCCGGCTGGACGGCCGGGACCTGCGGGGGCTGCCGCTGCGGTTCCTGCGCCGGCACGTGGCGCTCGTGGAACACGCGCCGTTCCTCTTTCACGCGTCCGTGGCGGAGAACGTGCGCTATGCGCGGCCGGAAGCGACCGCCGGCGAGGTGGAGGCGGCGGCTCGCGCGGCCGGCATCCACGATTTCATCGCCGGGCTCCCGGAAGGCTACGCGACCGTCGTGGGCGAACGGGGGGCGGCGCTCTCGGCGGGGGAACGGCAACGGGTCGGCGTCGCCCGTGCGTTGCTCGCCGATCCGGCCGTGCTCGTACTGGACGAGGCGACGGCCTCGCTCGATCCGGTTGCGGAGCGGCGCGTGATCGACGGCTACGAGGCGCTCATGCGGGAACGGACGACGCTGCTCATCACGCATCGTCCGGGTCTCGCCCGGCGGGCGGATCGAGTCGTGGCGCTCGACGGGGCGCGTGTCGCCGAGATCGGGCCGCCGGCCGAGCTGCTGGCGCGGGATGGGATCTTCGCCCGGCTGTTCGAATCACAGTCGCCCGCTGCCGGGCCGAGGGTAACGGAACCGACCGCGGCGGTGGCCGGTTCGGCGACCGAGTCCGAGTCGGCGGTGCGCGGCTGAAGTGGGCACGAACCCGCTCGTCGTCGGCGTGATCGACAGCGGCATCCATGCCGGCCATCCGCATATCGGCGCGGTCGCCGCCGGTGTCGGTTTCGACCGCCACGGGCGTACGCACGACGATGTCGTCGACCGGCTGGGCCACGGCACGGCGGTGGCCGCCGCGATACAGGATCTCGCGCCCGCCGTCCGCATCTGTCCCCTCAAGGTGTTCGACCGCACGCTCGACACGTCGGTCGAGGCGCTGGTCGCGGCAATCGACCGGGCGGCAGGGCACGAGTTGCCGCTCGTGAACCTCAGTCTCGGCACGCGCGACGGAGCCAGCGCCGATGCGCTGGCGGCAGCCGTCGAACGCGCCCGCCGGGCCGGGACGGTGGTCGTTGCGGCCGGTTCCGACCGGGGCGCCGACTGGCTGCCCGGCACGCTCGATCTCGACGGGGTGATCCGCGTCGAACTCGACTGGTGGCGTCCCCGGGGGGCGCACGCGGCGGCGGGCGTCGCCGGGGCGCCGGTGTTCCGTGCGTGCGGCTATCCGCGTCCGGTGCCGGGTGTCGATCCGGAACGCAACCTCAAGGGGCTCAGCTTCGCGGTCGCCAACGTGACCGGAATCGCGGCGCGCGCGATGCTCGAGACCGGTCTGCGCGACCATGCAGCGGTCGTGCACGAGCTGCTGCGGCGTGCTCGTTGACAGCAGGGGCAGTGCAGCCGCGGTTCGTCGGCCGGGCGGTCGTCACGGACATCCTTGCCGTGCTGGCCGGCGGCGCCCGCCGGCGTCCTGGATCATGCTGCTCGGGTCGGGCGCGTCGGTGCCCGGGCGGAGTCGCACGCAAGGAGCTGGCCAGTGGTGTCCTGTCTCAACGCCGCGTGAAAGATGGAATCGGCGGCGGAGGTTTCCATCCGGTTGGGGAGGTATCGACGGCGAGCAGCCGGCTGTGAGCCGACCGCCCGGCCGTCTTCCGTGGACCACCGGGGTGTGACGACGACCGTGTCGCCGCACCCGCCGTCGCGCGCTACCTCTCCGGCGCGGAGCCGGTATCGCGGGCGCGGCGGCGATCCATGCCGGTCGGGTCCTGCTACGGTGCTTCCTGAATGATGATCGACTCGAGGACGTCCTGGTCGGTCGGCAGCTCCATGTCGCCGGCGGGGAAGTCGTTGCGCTCGAGCATGTAGGCAACGATGTTCACGTAGGCCCGCGGACTCAGACTGGCCGGCGCGCCCTGCGGCATCGTGGTCCGGATGGCGACGAGCATGTCACCGACCGACAGTTCGCTCCAGCGGAAATGGAACGGAGCGCCGATGAGCGAAGGCGCGATGCCGTCGCCGAGCAGGTCGTCGAGGTGGCACTGGGCGCATTCCTGCTGGTACGCCTCCGCACCGCGCGCCGCCTGCTCCGCGGTGAAGACGCCGTCCCAGGTCGACTGAACGTCCTGCGCCGCCACGTTGGCCGAGAACACGCTGGCCGCTACCAGGAGCGCCGCGGCCGCGGCGCCGATCATGCCATTGCGTCGTGCGATCATTGAGTCCCTCTTCAAGTTTCGACGTGTCGAACCGCCTACCCGAAAAACAACCGCCACTATACCAGTACCGGCCATCACGCTCGTCGACCGGCGTCGGCCGGATTGCCGATGCCGAGGCGGTCGGGTACCCGGTCCTTCGCCGCCCCGCGGCCGTCGTCGAAGATGGTTCCATCCGGAGGGCGTTGGCATGTGCCTGAGCGGGCCGGCCCGTCCGACACCGGTCGCCGCGGTGGTCACTCCGCGGCCCCGAGCAGCAGGAGCCCGCAGATGACGGCGTTGATGCCGTGTGACGTGAAGCACAGGGGGCAGGGCACGCGGAGCACGAACAACAGCGCGTAGCTCAGATGGACACCGAGGCCGACCGTCACCAGGCTGGCCCCGAGATACAGCGGCCGGAGTCGCGGGTCGGTGAGCCAGCCCGAAACGGCGCCGACCAGCAACGCGAGATAGAACACCTGGCCGAGCAGGGAGTTGGGCGGGCCGAAGACGCGTGCGCTCGGCGTGAAGACGACCGAGGCGCACGTCCGTTCCTGCAGTCGGCAGAAGACGGGGATCCAGCGCGCGTCCGGTTTCATCCAGCGATACGCGACAGCCGTGAAGAAGCTGGAGATCACCAGGCCGACGGCGGCGAGCAGACCGACGGCAAGGGTCATGTGCCGGCCTCACCGAGCGTCCAGGAAGCCAGCACGCGGCGGCAGGTGCAGTAGCGTCCGAGCCGGCAGAGCGCTACCTCCGCCGCCGCGAACCTGAGCGCAGGCGCCGGTTCGTCGAGCACGCCGGCTCCCAGCGTGATGTGCGGCTCGAACGCGTCGTACGCCGCGGCGGTGCGGAAGCGCGTCACCCACTCGACGTCACGGGCGCGGGGCGGCTCGTCGTCCGTGACGAAACCGTCGGCGTCGCCGGCGGTCATGTCGAAGGGCGCGAGACGGTCCATCAGGCGCGTGTGAAGGGTGCCCAGCGTCGGTGTCGCGGCGAGGACGAGCGACGTGGTGAGCCCGTTGGACGCGAGGCGCTCGGCGCCGAGAGTGAGCGGCTCGATACCGGACAGCACCGCGCCGACCTCGGCGGTCGCCAACTGCAGGTCGGCCGCCGGCACGAACTGTTGCACCAGGGTCACGTGCGGCAGGTGACCGGAGTCGAAGCGGAAGCCGTCGGGCGGACCGGTCAGGCGTGCATTGAGTCGCGCCACCCGGTCCTGTATCTCCGGCGGCAGCAGCAGGGCGACGTCAAGGGCGAGAAGCCCGGTGGCCATCGCTGAAGCGTACAACGCCTGCCGTGTTCGTCAGCGGCCCGCCGTCCGCCCGCCGCCCGCCCACCGGCGGCTGAACGGCGGGCCGCCAGCGAGGCGCCGGCCGGAGCAGCGGCTCCCAGCCCTCCGCGGTCAGCTCTGCCTGCAGTGCGTTCGTTCCGGCGATGAGGGCCGCCGAGTCCTGGAACGCGTGCAGACGTTGCAGGCCGTCCGGGTAGGTCACCACGAGGCGGTAGCCGTCGCGGGAGCGGACGCGGCGCACCGTGAGCCGCCGGCGCTGCTGCAGGCGACGGTTGACGAAACGTACCATCATCACCCGTTGTATCGGCCGCGGGGCGGCGGGCGATGACCACCGGCATAGAATGACCGGCTATGCAGGCCAGCGAATCGGTGATTCGGCGCATGACGCGGCTTGCGCGCCAGCACGGCGCCATCAATCTGGCGCAGGGGTTCACCGACGAGCCGCCGCCGTTCGCTCTCGTGTGGGGCGCGATCACGGCGCTGCTGGGCGGCAGCGATGCGGGCATCTCGCAACTCGAACGGGTGACGACCGCCGGCTCGTCGGCGCCCGGCGGGCGCGGGTCGCCGGCGTCACTGCGGGACGTGCTGGAGTCTCTGCAGGGACGGCGCGACGAGCTCAACCAGTACTCCTATCCGTTCGGCCTGCCCGAGCTGCGCCAGGCCATTGCCGGCTATACGGCTCGCTGGAGCGGGTTCGAACCCGACCCGGAGCACGAGACGACGGTGGTGCTCGGTGCCACCGAAGGACTCGCTGCGGTGTTGGCCGCCGTCGGTCGCCGCGGCGACGGCGTGGTCGTGCTCGAGCCGTTTCACGAGATGTACCCCGCCCAGGCCGCGATCTTCGGACTGGAGCCCCGCTTCGTCACCCTGCGCGAGGACGACAACGGCACGGCCTGGCGACTCGATCCGGACGAGTTGCGGCGCGCCGCGGCCGGGGCCAGGCTGCTCGTACTCAATACGCCGCACAACCCCACGGGAAAGGTGTTCGCATCCGAGGACCTGGAGACCATCGCCGACCTGGCGCGCTCGGAGGACCTCGTCGTGGTCGCCGACGAGATCTACGAGCACATCGTCTTCGATGGCGCCCGCCACCTGTGCATCGCCGCCTGGCCGGGCCTGCGCGAGCGAACCGTCGTCGTCAACTCGATCTCCAAGACGGCGAACGCGACGGGTTGGCGCATCGGTTGGGTGCTGGCGCCGCCGCACCTGACGCCGGCGATTCGCGCAGTGCACGACACGCTCGTGGTACAGGCGCCGACGCCGTTGCAGAAGGCCGCTGTCGCGCTGCTCGGCATGTCGCCGGCGTTCTTCCGCGACCTCGCTCGGGGATACGCCGACAAGCGCGCGATCCTGGGACGCGCGCTGCGGGCGGTCGGCTTTCGGATGACCGAGCCGCGGGGCGCATACTACTTCCTGGCGGACTACCGGGGCGTCCGCGACCTGGCGCACCGGGATCCGCTGGCCGCGGCGATGCATCTGATCGAGCGGGCCGGGGTGGCGGCGGTGCCGGGTGACAACTTCTACGGCCGCAGCGCAGACGGGGCGCGGTATCTGCGGTTCGCGTTCTGCCGTGGCCGGGAGACCCTCGCCGACGCGGCCCGACGCCTCCGGCGGCTGGCTCCCGGCGGATGAGCAATGCCGGGGTGCGGGGGCTGTCGGTCTACCGGCTGCGGGTCAGATACGGCCGGAGGTGCCAGTCGAAGAAGGTCCAGATCCGGTTCCACGAATCGCGTTGCTCGGGGCTGTCGACACGCCGGTATCCGCGGTCCCGATCGACGCGGCGGTTGAACCGGTGACCTCCGCCGAACCGATCGATCGGCGGGTCGCGATAGATGCGCGTCTCCGCCAGGTCCGGCTTCAGGTACTCCAGCGCGTGGACGAGTTGCTGCGCCTCCTCGAAATTGACGTCCCGGTCGTTGTCGGCGACATGGACGAGCAGGGGGGTCCGCAGCTTGTCGACATGATAGAGGGGGGACCGGTCCACGTAGATGTCGCGTCGCTCGTGCACCGGGCCGTCGATGCGCTTCTGGGTCACGAAGTGCCGGGCGTAGCGCGGGCCCTTGTACGACAGCCGGAACACGAGGTTCGTCACCGGCACCATCGCGGCCGCCGCCCTGAAGGATGTCTGGTCGCGGAATACCGAGTGCAGGGTGATGAATCCGCCGTGGCTCCAGCCGATGATTCCGATCCGCTCCGGATCGACGTACGGCATCTCGCGGCGCATGTAGTCGAGCGCGGTCAGGCAGTCATCCACCTCGTACCCGCCGTAGTCGATGGCGTGGTGGTGCGTGCGGCCGTAACCGGTGCTGCCGCGGTACTCGGGCGCGAGAACGATGTAGCCGCGCGCCACCGCCTCGTGAATGAACGGGAAGTAGGTCGGATCGAGGTCGCCGTGCACGCCGCCGTGAATCCACACCAGCGCCGCATGCGCCCGCGCCCCCCGCAGCAGCAGCGGCTCGAAGATGTAGAACGGGATCTCGAGGCCGTCGGCCCGACTGTCGTAGGAGAGCTTCTTCATGCGCAGTACGCCGTCGCTGAGCCGGCGGAACGTGCGGTCGCGCTCCCGCTTGCGGTTGCGGTCGAGCTCGTAGCGGTCGATGGCGGACTGGGCCGCGGCGGGAGCGGCCGAACCGACGGCGAGCAGCAGGCAGGTCGCCAGCACGACCACGCGCGCCGTCCTTGATGAATGCGAGATGAGGCTGATCACGCCGTCATCATAACCGGGTTCCGTGCGTTGCGGCGGGCTCGCAATCAGGGCGCCAGATCCGTGAGCGCGGACATCAGGCGCGTGGTCTGTTCGTCGGTCCCGACGGTGATCCGCAGCTTGTCCGACAGGCCGGGCTCGGCGAAGTACCGTACCAGGACGCCGCGTTCCCGCAGTCCCTCGTACAGGCGGCGGGCGTTGCCGTCGGCGGGGCGCACCAGCACGAAGTTCGCCTGGCTCGGCCAGACCCGGAATCCGCAACCGGCGAGGGCCCGGCTGAGCCGGGTGCGGGTCGCCCGAATCCGTTCCACCGTCTCGCGTGTGTACGAGACGTCGCGAATCGCCGCGGCGCCCACCACGGCCGCGACGGCGTCGACGTTGTAGCTGTCCTTCACCTTGGCCAGGCCGGCGAGCAGGCGCGGGTGGGCGATGCCGAAGCCGAGTCGCAGCCCGGCCAGGCCGTGACTCTTGGAGAGGGTCCGCAGCAGGATGACGCGATCGCAGCGCCGCACCAGATCGAGGGCCGACGCTTCGGCGAACGCCACGTACGCCTCGTCCACCGCGACGACCCCGGGGGTCCGGTCGACCAGCTCGGACAACTGTTCGACCCCCGCGGCAGTGCCGGACGGACTGTTGGGGTTGGCGACGATGGTCAGCGCCGCCCCGGCGTCCGCCAGTGCATCCACCGGCAGCGCGTAGTCCTCGTCGAAGGAGACCTCCCGCACCGGTACGTCCTGAATGGCGGCCAGGGTCCGGTACAGGACGTAGGTCGGCGCCGGATAGGCGACAGCGCGTCCCGGTCCGGTGACGGCGCGGAAGAGCATCGTCAGCAGATCGTCGCTGCCGTTGCCTGCGAGAAGCCACTCGGGATCGACGCCGAGCACCTCGGCGGCTCCCTGCCGGAACGCGTCGGCGGACGGGTGCGGGTAGCGCCGCAGCGCTTCCGCGCCGACGGCCCCGAGCGCGGCCATGGCCCGGGGGCTGGGCGGATACGGGTTCTCGTTCGTATTCAGCTTGACGATATCGACGTCGCCGGGCGGCTGCTCGCCCGGGACGTATGCCGCGAGGCGGTCGACGGCGGGACGGAACAGTGACATGGACCCGGTTCAGGACGATAGCAGTCGGCCGCGAACCCGGGAAAGCGTCGCCCGCGGCTCCGTCTCCGCCCGACCCGCCTGTCCGTGCGCTTGCGCCGCCTCTGCGGCGCGGGCTCCCGGGCCGAGCCGGAGCCGCGCAGTATACTGCCCGTTACGGTGCCTTCGGTGACAGCGCCTGCAACATCCGCCGGAGACGGGAGGTTCAGATGATCCGTTTCGCCGTCGCTTTCCTGTTGTCGCTTGCGCTGCCGTCCCTGGCCGGGGCCCAGGGCCTCGGACAGCTCTTCATCGAGGTGACCGACGCGTCCGGTCAGTTCGTGCCCGGCCTGACCCCGGCGGATTTCTCGGTGCAGGAGGATGGAAGGGACGCAGGCATCGTGTCGGTCGAGCCGGTGGCGCCGATGAAGATCGCCTTCATGATCGACAACGGCGATCGCATGGTCGAGATGAACGCGCTGAACGCGCTGCGCGACGGAATGCAGGGGTTCCTCGACGCGGTGCCGCCCCCGCACGAAATCTCGCTGTTCACGATTGGCCGGAACATCCAGCGGCGGGTCGACTTCACCACCGACCGCGGGCAGCTCAAGCGTTCGGCCGGGGAGATCTTTCTCGACCGGGGCGCCGGCGCCGTCGTGCTGGACGGCATTCGCGAGACCTGGGAGCGCCGCTTCGAGGATGACGAGCCGTTCCCCGTGTTCGTGATGGTCCTGACCGACGGCACCGAGTCGAGCGGCCACTACAACGAGAACGAGTACGTCGATCTGGTCAACGAGCTGATCACGAAGTCGATCACCGTCCACGTCGTGCTGCTGTCGTCCCGCGGCGGCAGCGTGATCAACCAGTATGCGATCAACCTGACCCAGAACACCGGCGGCATCTACGAGAACATCGCGGCGGCGACCGGGATCGAGCAGATGCTGGTGAGCATCGCCGAGCGCATGAACGCCCACTACGAGAACGTGTCGAAACGCTACCGCGTGGTCTACGAGCGCCCGAATCCGCCCGGCGCCCGGATTGCGGCCTCCCTGCGGCGTTCCGGCGCCTACATCACCGGGCTGTTCGCAGGGCTGCGCATGCAGCAGTAGGGGGCCGACGTGCGGCATGTCGTCCTGGCGTCGGCCGTTCTCGCCTGCCTCCTCCTGCCGTATACCGCGGCGGCGCAGTTGCTGGGCCAGGTGTTCGTCGAGGTGATCCGCCAGTCGACGGGGGAGCCGGTGCTCGACCTTTCTCCCAACGACTTCGAGGTGTCCGAGAACGGGCGCTCGGGCGGGATCCTGTCGGTCGATCTCGATACGGAACCGATGAAGATAGCCGTGCTGGTCGACAACGGCGACCGCATCCTGGAGATCGGCGCGCTCAATTCGCTCCGCGCGGGGCTCAACGGGTTCCTCGACACGCTGGCGCCGCAACACGCGATCTCTCTGGTCACGATCGGCCGGAGCGTCCAGCAGCGCGTGGACTTCACGACGGATCGGGCGGCACTGCAGGAGGGCGTCGGTCTGCTCTTTCCCGATCGGGGCGCCGGCGCACGGCTCCTCGACGGCGTTCGAGAGACGTGGGACCGTCGTTTCGAGGAAGACGACCCGTTCCCGGTGATGGTGCTGGTGCTGACCGACGGCACGGAAACGAGCGGCACCTACAACGACAACCGGTACGGCGATCTGCTCAACGCGTTGATCGCCAACGGGGTCACCGTACACGCGGTGATGCTGGCGACGCGCGGCGGCGTGCGCGCGCAGCAGCGGTTGCCGCAGTATGCTCTCAGTATCGTGGAGAACACCGGCGGCAGCCTCGAGAACTTCGTGGCGCCGACCGGGTACGAGAGCGTGTTGCCGCGACTCGCGGAGCGGATGAACGACCACTACGACGCCGTGTCGAGGCGCTACCGGTTGATCTTCGAGCGCCCGGACCCGCCGGGGACGCGCCTGTCGGTGAGCGTGACGGGGGTCGATCTGGCGTTCAGCCTGCACATCGATCGCCGGATGCCGTAACAGGGCGGCTCCCGGCCGCCGACCTCGTCGCCCGTGGGGTGGCGCTTCGCGCGGGCCGTAACGTGTGCAGGGCCGCTGTCGCGTCCCGTTTCGCGAGCGGCCCGCGCGCCGCGGGGACTTGACTTGACTCTGCCGCGGGCGCATTCTGTCACACGACACATTCCGTCGATTCGTCCAAGGAGCTGACGATGATGCCTACCGAAACGTGTGGCGCAACTCGACATGGTGCCCGGCTGCTGGTCGTGGCGGTGTGCGCGGCGGTTCCGTTCCTGACCGGGATCGGACTGCAGGCCGAGGTGCCGGGAACGGCGACCGTGTCGGGGACCGTGACGGCCTCCGAGTCGTTCACGGCGGCGCAGGTCTATCTGCGCAATCTGGACCGGGACATGGTGTACATGGTCTACACCAACAAGGGGCAGTACCGGGCCGTTGCCCTGTTTCCGGGCACCTACGAGGTGAGCGCCAGCACGAAGCGTCTCGAATCGGACGTCCGCACCGTCACACTGGGCGCCGGCGACGCCGGGCAGGTCGATCTGACGCTGGGCGCGCTCGAGGGCGACGCGCCCCCGCTCGTCATCCCCGCCGGCCGGACCGCGATGGAAAGCGGGGCGTCCGGGGCGTTCGAGTACGCGAGCTACGACGAGATCTATCCGCCGGGTCCCGGCCGGGAGGTCGCCGAGCAGGTCTGCATGGCATGCCACGGGGAGAACTTCTTCCCCACGCGGCCGGGGACCGAGCGGCAGTGGATGTCCTGGATCGACCACATGGTCGGCAGCACGCTTGGGGAGCAGGATCCCACCCGCTACGCGCAGGGGCTGCTGTCGTTCCGCGCGTCGATGTTCCGCTTCGGCCGCCAGGATCGGGACGACCTGCTGGCGTACGTCGTCGAGAACTTCGGGCCTGACAGCAAGCGCCGCCGGGTGCGCATCGAGCAGCAGACGCCGGTCGACGAAGAGGCCCTCGGCAAGGCGATGTACATCGAGTACTACCTTGCCAAGGATGGACCCGACGAGGGCGTCAACGACTCCCGGTGGGCGCGTGACCGGGTCGCACGGTACGGACAGGACCCGCGCTTCGACGCCGACGGCAACGTCTGGCTGGTCGACCGCGGCGTGCCGCACCGCCTGGTGAAGCTGGATCCGCGGACCGGCGAACAGTGGGAGTACCTCTATCCCGATCCGCGCAACGGCAACCACGAGATCCTCATCGATCCGTCCGGCCTGATCTGGCTGCCGGAGCACCGCGGCCGCACCGGGGCCAAGGAGAAGCGGCTCCTCGGGTTCAACCCCGAGACCGAGGCGTTCGAGTACCGGATCCCGATGGACCCCGACGACGTCGTGCGCAACCCGACGAAGTTCCTGCAGTCGCTGGCGATGGACTCGCAGGGCAACATCTACGTCGGATGGATCATGGGCGGCGCCCTCAGCAAGTGGGACCGGGCCACCGGCGAGGTGTCGGTATTCCGCATCCCGACCCCGCACGCCATTCCCTACGGCGTGGTGGCCGACCGCAACGACAACATCTGGATCGCACTCTGGAGCGGGGGCAAGATCGTCAAGTTCGATACCTCGAACAACTCGTGGACCGAGTTCACCGCCCCCACCTACCCGGGGCACACGCGGCGGCTGAACGTCGATTCGCAGAACAACATCTGGTGGGGCATCTACTCGGCCGGCAAGCGGCCCGGCAAGCTGGTCAAGCTGGACCAGTCCACGGGCAGGATGACCGAGTGGGCGATCCCGCAGCAGAACGCCGAGCCGTACGATGTGGCCGCCGACCCGGAGGACAATATCTGGGCTCCCGACGTCGGCCAGCGGACCGACGGCGAGTACGGCGCCACGATCTGGAAGTTCGATCCGCGGACCGAGGAGTTCACCTTCTATCCGAAGCCGCAGCGGCACGCCGACTCGCCCAAGATCCAGATCACGCGCGACGGCGCCGTCTGGTACTCGCCGCGCGGCAGCCGCGAGGCGCCCGCCTTCGGGGTGCTGTATCCGGACATGGACAGGATCGACGACCTGGGCGCGTACTACACGTACGGGCCGCCCGGGTATCCGTTCCCGGGCCCGTCCACGGAGACGAATTCCGACGGGAACTGAGCGCTCCAGGGCGAACCGCGCCCCGGAGCGGCGTATCGGGGGCTGTGGCCGACCGGCATCCTTCCTGCGGTGGGGAAGAATGCCGGTCGGTTTTCTGTACGGGGTGTAGGGTCAGGAGAGTCGTTCGTGTGGTGCCAGGGGGCCGGACCAGAAGGCCAGGGACCGACACCCGCGGGCGATGCCGTTCGTGGTGCCAAGGGGCCGGACCTGGGGCCAGCAGCCCGGTGGCGGTGCGCATCAAGGTGTCGCGCCGTGCGCGACGAGAAACGCCACGACTTCGTCGAACCCGTTGATCCGGGCCGCGCTGACGGCCGTCCGGCCGCGCGCGTTCGCGGCGTTCACGTCGACGCCCAGCGCGACGGCCGCCTGCACAGCCTTCAGCGTCGTCGCCTCGACCGCGGCGCGATCGGGACCCCGGCCGAGCTCGGTGGACTCCGCGACTCTGCCGTGGTGATCCACGGACCAGAGCGGGTCGCGTCCGCCCAGTCCGACCGCCGCCATCAGGGCGCTCGTCTCGCCTTCCTCGACCCACATCCGGCTCGCGGCCGTCCCGCGGTCGCGGGTCCAGTACGCCGGGCTGTGCGTGGCCGCAGGATCGGCGCCGTGCCGGGCCAGCAGCCGCATGAGGTCCGCGTCCCGGTGGCGCGCCGCCAGCCAGAACGCCGGCGCGCCGACGAACCAGGGCGGGAAGAAGAAGTCCGCGCTGTCGCGCGTGTAACGCGTCGAGGCCGACACCCGGGCGTCCGGATCCGAGCCGGCCGAGAGCAGCGCCTCGGCCAGTATCGCGTCCCGGTGCAGAATCGCCGCGTGCAGCGGGGCATAGCCGCCGTCGGCCGCATTCGGATCCGCACCGTGATCCAGCAGGAACGCGCCGACGGCTCCGTGTCCGCTCAGCGCCGCGAGAGCCAGCGCGCTCGCCCCGTCCGGCGTCGTCTCGTCGACGTCGGCGCCCGCCGCCACGAGCAGCCGCGCCGAAGTGAGGTCTCCCACCCGCGCGGCGAACAGCAACGGCGTGAAGCCCCCGCTCTGCACCTCGGTGATGTAGCACTCCTCCCGCGGCACGCACTGCAGACCGTAGTTCGCGTACGTCGGAATCGTCTTGACGGTCTCGGTGAACGTGGTCGAGCGCGCGTGCACGTCGGCGCCGTGCGCCAGGAGCACCTCCACGACAGCCGGGTGCCGTTGCGCGACCGCCCACATGAGGGCGGTCTGCGCGCCGTAGGCCCCCGCCTCGGTGGCGGCGTCGACGTCGGCGCCCGCGGCCAGCAGTCGGCCGACCAGGTCGGCGTTGCCCGTGCGGGCCGCCGTCATCAGCGGCGTCTCTCCGAACGGCAACGCCGTGTTCGGGTTCGCCCCGGCTTCGAGCAGGGCTTTCGCCATGGCCGAGCTGCCGTTCTCGCAGGCGGCCCAGAGCGGAGTGACCCCGAGGTCGTTCGCCGCGTCGACGTCGGCCCCCGCACGAATCAACCGCGCCGCGATCTCGCGGTTGTCCCGGTAGCTCGCCCAGTGCAGGGCGGTGGACCCGTCTCCCTGGGGAGCGTCGACATCGACGCTCGCTTCGAGCAACGCCCGGACGGCGGCCCAATCGGCCTGCCTGGCGGCGTCGGCGAGTGGCGCCTCGGGCGGCGCCGCAGTCGCGACGCGCAGTCCCGTCAGGGCCACCAGCAACGCGGATCGACAGATGCGCGCCACCGGCATCCTCGCGCCACCTCGCTTCCCGCTCGGCATCTACACCTCCGACAGCGTATCGATCGCATCGAGCGGCAGGGGGCCGGTACTGCCTCCGACACGGTCCAGGGGGACGTCGAACTTGTCCAGGAGGGTGAGCAGGAGGTTGGCGTGCGACGTGCCTGCATCGTACGCGAGATGCCGTCCTCCCTTCAGCTTTCCCCCGCAACCGCCGAGCACGAGCAGCGGCACGTTGTTGCCGGCATGGCGTGTGCTGTTGGACATGCACGTGCCGTACACGATGGCCATGTTGTCGAGCAGCGAACCGTCCTGGTCCGGCGTCGCCCGGAGCCGCTCCAGATACCTCGCGGTCAGCGCCGCGTGGTACGTGTTGACCTTGGACATCCGGGCGATGAGCGCCGGATCGTTGCCGTGGTGCGACAGCGGATGGTGCGGGTCGCCGACGCCCACTTCGGGATAGGTCCTGGTGCTCTGCTCCCGGCCGAGCATGAACGTCGACACGCGGGTGATGTCGCTGCGCAGCGCCAGGAACTGCAGGTCGAACATCAGTGCAGCCGCCTGATGTCCCCGCGGAGGCCAGGCTCACGCGTAGTAACCCGATAAAGAGAGTGTCGGAGACGAAGACCTACCGCATTCCGCAGGTGGTGGAGGAGAAGGACCCGACACCGGTGCCGGTTCTTCCGCCAGCCGGGGTCGTGCTGCTGATGGCGCTGTTGTTCGGCGCCGCTGGCCGTCTCACGCGTGGGCGGCGATCGTGAACGGATCCGGCGTGGTCGGTTGCGTGGGCATGGAGGTATCGATGCGGAGGACATGGCTTCACGTCGCGCGGACGGGCGCGGTGATGCTGGCGGCGGCTCTCGTCATCGTGGCTCCGGCCACCGCCGCGTCGGAGACGCGGGTGGCGCTGGTCATCGGCAACAGCGCCTACTCGCACACGGTCCCGCTGCGCAATCCGCCGAACGACGCGGCGGATGTGGCGGCGGCGCTCGATCGGCTGGGCTTCGATGTCGTCCGCGCGAACGATCTGACGTACGAAGGGCTTCGGAGGACCCTGCTCGCGTTCAAGGAGCGGAGCGCCGAGGCGTCCGTTTCGGTGGTGTTCTACGCCGGCCACGCCATCGAGATGGATGGAGAGAACTACCTGGTGCCGGTGGATGGCCGGCTCGCCATGGAGAGCGACGTGCAGCTTGAAGCGGTGCCCGCCGACCTCGTGTTGTCGGCGACCGAGGGCGCGTCTCGGCTGCGGGTGATGGTGCTGGACGCCTGTCGGAACAATCCCTTCGAGGTGCGGTCCGGGAACGCGAGTCGCGGGACGCGCATCGGTCGCGGGCTGGCGGAACTCGACGACGGACGTCTGGGCAACAACATCGTGGTGGCGTATGCGACGGCGGCGGGATTCACGGCGGACGACGGCCCCGCCGCCGCGCGCAACAGCCCGTTCACGCAGGCGCTGAAGCAGCATCTCGAGACGCCGAACCTCGAGGTGCACATGATGTTCCGGCACGTCAGGGACACGGTGATGCGTCTCACCGGCAGCGAACAGCGGCCGTACCTGTATGCGTCGCTGTCGGCGGAGCCGTACTACCTGAACCCGGCCGCGTCCACGAGTGTGAACGTGAGCGATCCGGGAGCGCAGAAGCTGGTCGAGACGTTGGGGCGTCCGTTGTCGCCGGTCACGCAGCACGAGAACGGCTGGACGGACCTGCACTACGCGGCGGTGCTGAACCTGCCGCGGCTGGTGGCGGCTCTGGCGGAGCGGGGCGCTGACGTCGACGCCGCACTGCTCCGGGACCAGGGGGAGATCGGCTCTCCCGTCGTATCGGCCTTGCAGGCATTGGGTGCGCCGGCGGTCGGTCGTCTGCGCCGCGACGGGGCGACGCCGCTGCATCTGGCGGTGCGAAGCCGAAGCCGCGGCGCAGCGGATGAGCTGCTGGCGCGGGGAGCCGATGTCGACCGTGGCGATGCAGCGGGTCGGACGCCGCTGCACGACGCCGCGGCGTTGGGGGATGCCGGTCTGCTCCGGACGCTGCTCTCGAAGGGTGCGAGCGTGCGGGCGCGGGACGCGCTCGGCGACACGCCGTTGCATGTGGCGGCGCGTGCGGGCGCACGGGGCGCCATCCCGACGCTGGTGGGCGGCGGCGCAGATCTGGAGGCGCGCAACGATACCGGCGCGACACCGCTGGACGTGTTCGGCCGGGGCGAAGTGCGCGAACCGCCGGTGGAAGCGCCGCGCTCCGGTGATTCGTACCCGGTGGCGGCCGGACGGCCGGAGGCGCCGCGCGAGGCGTTCGAGGTCGTCGGTCCGCGGCCGGTCCAGGCGACCGACGCGCTGTTCTGGGACTCGATCCGGAATTCCTCGGATCCGGGGAATTTCGAGGAGTACCTGCGGCGCTGGCCCGCGGGGCAGTTCGCGGTGGTGGCGCGAGGGCGCCTGACGGAGCTGGCCGAAGGGGAGTTGTTCGAGGCGGCGCGGTCGGACGATGTCGACCGGATCGGTTTGTCCTTCGGCCGCGGAGCCCGCGCGGAGACGACGGACGCGGCTGGCTATTCGCCGCTCCACCATGCGGCGCAGGCCAACGCCGCTGCGGCCGTCGCGCGGCTGATTGCCGAGGGCGCGCCGGTCGACGCGCGCACGGTGGTCGGGAATACGCCGCTGCATCTCGCCGTCCTGCGCGGCGCGCACGATGCCGTGCGGGCGTTGATGCAGGCCGGGGCGGACGCGCGGGCGATGAACAACGGTGGCCAGACGCCGTTGTTCATCGCCCGGCTGCGGTCGGATGCCACGGTGGTCGCGGAGCTGGAACGGTGAACACGTCGCGGAGACATGCGCCGCGGCGGGCGCGCCGCGCGGCGCGGTGGCGAACGGCGGCCACGACCGCAGCCGTCCTGCTGGCGGCAACCCTTCCGGCGGCGACGACGGCGCGGGCACAGTCGGGCGTGATGACCAACGGCGAGGTCGCGGTCCGTGCGTCCCAGGGCGACGCGGACGCCGTGATCGTCGCAGCGGTGGCGACGGCCATCGCGGTCCGGTTCGATGTGAGCGAGGACGGCATGGCCGGCCTGCGCGCACAGGGTGTGAGTGACGACGTGATTATCGCCATGCTGGCCAGGATGCAGGCGTCCGGCCGCTTGTTCGTGGAGACCGATCCGCCGCAGGGGGTGGTGACCGTGGACGGGCATCCGCTGGGGAACGCGCCGGTGGATGCGTACCTGTTGGCCGGCGACCATCGGGTCGTGCTCGTCCGGGACGGCTATCTGGAGGACAGCCGTCTCGTGGTACTGGTGTCGGGCGAGGAGGAGCGACTGCGCGTCGACCTCGCGCCGGCTCCCGAGATCGCGGGCGGCGGCGCCGGCGGTGGTTGGTGGCGGTGGGCGCTGCCGGTCGCGGGCGGCGGCGGCCCTGGCGGCCCGTGGCGACAGCGGGTCGGGCGCGGTCGTTCTCCCTCCAGCGCCTGCCCCCGCGAACGCGCCGCCGATTGCGGTGTTCACCGTGTCGCCGGAGGGCGGCGGCATGCAGGGAGTGACGGAGTACCGTTTCGACGCGGGCGCCTCGTCCGACCCCGACAACGACGGACTGACGTACGAATGGAATTTCGGCGACGGCGGCGTCTCCTCGGGCTCCGCTTCCGCCGTCGCGCACACCTACGACGGGGCCGGCGACTTCACGGTGTCGCTGACGGTGAGCGATGGGCAGAGTCAGGCGGTGACCACACGCCGCGTGTCGGTGAACCAGGACCTTGGCGGCGTGTTCGCGGGAACAAGAGTGACCGCCGACGGCGGCTTCCGTTTCGACAAGACCCTGACGCTGAGGCAAAACGGTGCGACTCTTGGCGGGAGCATGGACGCCCGCGTCAGCGGGCGTGCGGTCGGCACGTTTGTACTCCGCGCACTTGCCGGAACGATTACGGGCTCCGCCACGAACTTCGTGTGTCCCTGTGACGTCGAGTTCAGTGACCGGGGGTACAACTTCGAGGGCGTGGTCGAGCTCGGCAGCTCCACGATCGCGGGCGAGTACATCGTCAGACTGGACAGTGATGTCGTGCGGGGACGGGTGACGTTCGTACGCCAGTGACATGGGTGTGGTGGAGCCTGCCGCGGCGATGTTCGTGGCGTCCGGGACTGTCTCCGCCTAGCCCGACAATCGTCGCCTGCGGCTACGATTGCCGCCCAACCGGGCCTGACGGAGCCTGTACCGTTCCTGCGGCGCAGGCTCCTGGCGCCGGGTGCACCGCGCGGGAAGTTCGACGTAGCTGGACCGGACACACCGGACCGGGAGGAGATTGACGATGCTGTCGAAGCTCGTCGCGTCGGTCACCGGGGTGACAGTCGCCGCGATCGTGATGGCGCATTCACCGTCCGCACAGAACCGTGTGCGCCGGTCCATCGCGGGGCCGGTGACGGCTGATTCCGTGACTCGCGCCCTTCACATGGAGTCGCGCGACCGTGCGCTTGTCCTTGGGCCGAGCAGCTCGGCGGGCGACAGCGTGCTTCCGGAGGTGAGTCTGGTGCTGCGGATCGCGTTTCCGTTCGATTCCGCCGCGCTGAGCGCCGGCGCGATGGGCGATCTGGACGCCGTGGCCGCCGCCCTGCTCGCCCCGCAGTTGCAGAGTACGAACCTCACCCTGGAAGGCCATACGGACGCCGTGGGCGACGAGCACTACAACCTGCGGCTCTCGCAACGGCGTGCCGACGCCGTGGTGGGGTATCTCGTCCAGCGGGGGGTTCCCGCCACCCGACTGCGCGCCGTCGGCTTTGGCGAGTCGCGTCCGCTGCCCGGACCGTCGCCGACCGATGGCCGGCAGCGGCGCGTGGAGATCGTACGCGCGTTCTGATTGCCGGCAATTGGGAGCTTGCGTGCCGGTTGAGCGGCAGATGCACCGGAAGGCGGCCATTCCGGCGTTGCTGTTCGTTGCGGGCGTGGCGGCCCACGCCAGGACGCGCGTCGGCTGCTAACGCTCGGCGAGGCGGTTCGCGTCGCTCTGGCGCGCAACGAGCGTATGCTCGCCGCCCGCGAGAACATCGATCAGGCGCGGCTCGACCGCGACGTGGCCGCTTCGGCGTTCGCGACCCGCATCATCCCCAACGTGCTCGGCTCGTTCGGCCAGTCGGACGTCCGCAACCAGACCTATGGCATCGGCGCGTCCCGGCGCTTCGTCACGGGCACGGAAGTGCGGATGGACATCGGGGCGTCCACCTTCCGGAACCAGCTCGGCAACTTCTATGCGGCCGATACGACGCTGCTCCTCCGACAGCCGCTGCTGCGCGGCTTCGGGCCGGCGGCCGGCCGGCGGACGATGGAGCGGGCGGACCATCGGAGGGCGAGCGCGTATCGGCAGCGCGGGTTCGTCGAGGAACAGCTTGCCATGGAGGTGGCCGGGGTCTACTACCGGCTGGTCATACAGGACGAGCTGCGGACCACCGCGCGGACGGCGCTGGACAACGCGCGCGGACTGCTGGCGGCGTCCGAAGCCCGGCTGCGGGCGAACCTGGTCTCGCGGCTGGACGTGTTCCGGGCGCAGCAGCTCGTCGCGGATGCCGAGGGGCGGCTGTTCGACGTGGAGGACGCCGCCGAGGACCTGAAGGACCAGATGCGCGTCCTGCTGTCGCGGGATGCGGACTACGACTTCGAGGTGGCGGACGGGATCGAGATGGCGAGCGAGCCGGCGCCGGCCCCGGAGGCCGCGGTGGCGACGGCACTGGCGCATCGGATCGAGCTGCGTGAGGCTGACGCGGCGGTCGAGGAGGCGGAACGCGAGGTGCGCGACGCGCGCCGTCAACTGCTGCCGCAGTTCGATGTCAGCGTGGCGCTGACGCGGCGCGAGACCGCGGACGGTCTGCGGGATGCGTTCGGTCTCGACCGCTTCGAGCCGGTGACGTTCTTCTCGGTCTCGACGCCGCTGGACCGTACCGCCGAGACGGCGGCGGTGCAGACGGCGGTCGTCGTCCGTGACCGGCAGATCCGGGCCCGTGACCAGTTGCGGCGCCGTATCGCGTCGGAGGCCCGCCGCGCGATCCGGTTGCAGCGGCGGCTCGCCCGCCGACTGGCGGCCACCGATGTGCGCGTGGCGCTCGCCGAGCAGGAACGGGCCCTCGCCGCGCTCCGTTTCGAGCGCGGTCTGTCGAACAACCTCGACGTGGTCAACGCCCAGACGAACGTGCTGAACGCGACCACGCAGCGGTTGGCGGTGCTGGCCGACCTCGCGGTCGCCCGGCTCGCCCTGCGGGCGGCGCTCGGCACGCTGGACGTGCGCCGGGACGTACGGTGACGGTGGTGACGCGCGCGGGACGTGCGGTGCTGCGCGCTGTCGCGCGGCGGAAGCGGCGGTTCGACGTTCGGCTGGCCCGCCGCGTGGCCGCTGTCGGCGCGGTCCGGTCTCCGGCCAGGGGCTGGAGATGGACGGGACGGCTGATCGCCGGAGGTGCGGTCACGCTCGGCGCAGCGGGCCTGTTCGCCACCTGGCGCGCGCCCGATGTTGCGCCGACGGCGGAATGGACGGTGGATCGCGGTGATCTCGTCGTGGACCTCGTCGAGCCGGGCACGCTGCGCGCCGCCCGGTCGACGGTGCACCGCTCGCCGGCCAACGGCCGGGAACTGGAGGTCGTGCACCTCGCGTCGGAGGGTGCGCACGTGGCCGCGGGCGACCTCGTGGCCCGGCTGGAGACGCGCGACCTGGAAGTCGATCTGCAGCGGGCGGTGGACGGCGTGCAGGAGGCGGAGTTCGCGCGGCAGGTCGCCGAGCTGGAGCTGCTGGAAGCGACGGCGGCGCTCGACGCCGCCGTCGACGGCGAGGGTTCGCTGACCATCGAGGAGAGCCGCAGCGCCCTGGCGCTGGCCGAGCGGCGCGTCGCGCGGCTGCGGCGTGCGGTGGCCGGTCTCGAGCCGCTGCTGGAGCAGGGCTTCATCACCGGTGACGGGCTCGAGCGTTCGCGGATGGAGCTGGAGACGGCCGAGGCGGATCTGGCCCTGGCCCGCCGCCGCGCGCGGGTGCTGGTGGAGCAGACGCATCCGGTCGCCCGGCGGCGCGCCGAGCTGCAGTTGGCCCAGAAGCGGGCGCAGTGGGAGGGTGTCGAGCGGCGGGTGGCGGCGGCGCGGCGGCAGGTGGCGGCGGTGGCCGACCTCATCGAGCGTTGCACCATCCGCGCGGACGGCCCGGGTCTGGTCGTCTACGAGGAGTTCCGGGCCTCGTCACCGCGGCGCAAGGTGCGGCTGGGCGACCGGGTGACGCCGAGCCAGGGCATCGTGCGGGTGGTGGAGGTGGACCGCATGCTGGTCGAGACGTCGGTGGCGGAGCGGTCGGTGCACCGCGTGCGTCCGGGACAGCCGGTCGCCGTGCGCCTCGAGGCGTTTCCCGACCTGCTGCTGTCCGGCCGGGTCATGGTCATAGGTGCCTTGGCGCGCACGACGCGCGAGCAGTTCGTCGAACGCAAGCGATTCGACGTGACCGTCGCTCTCGACCCCACGGACGCCGCGCTGCGCCCCGAGATGACGGCGCGTGTCGATATCCGCGTCGGCGAGCGGGCGGACGTGTTGCGTCTGCCGGTGAGCGCGGTCTTCGAGCGGGACGGCCGGCCGGTGGTGCGCGTCCCGCGCGCCGGCCGCGTCGAGGACCGGCCGGTGGCGCTGGGGGAGCAGAACGCGCGGTTCGTCGAGGTGCTCACCGGGGTGACGGCGGGCGAGCGGGTGCTGCTGCTCGGCGACCCCGCCGTGGATGCGGCTCCGTCCGGCGCGCCGGTCCCGCAGGCTCTGCCGACCGGAACGGTGGCGGCCGCCGCCGCGCCATGAGGCGCCAACTCCACAAGAAGATCGTTCCAACATTCCACCCAGCAACAGGTGGCGGTCGCCGCTGCGCGATGAGGCGCCGACCACCGCCCGTCACGTGTGGTCGTGTGGTCGGACGCGCGTGAGGGCGGTCCGTCGACGATGCCGACCTCGCTGTCGAAGAACAGGGTTCGCCGCAGGAGCGGGAGCCCGGCGTCACGGCGCTGGTGGTCGCCGGAGCTCGCCGCCGTCAGCCTGGAGGCACTCGGCCGCTACCGGTTGCGGACCGCGTTGAGCACGCTCGGCATCGTGCTGGGCATTGCGGCGGTCATCGCCATGCTGTCGGTCGGGGAGGGCGCGCGCGAGGACATCCTGCGCCAGGTCGAGCAGCTCGGCCTCGACAACGTCATCGTGCGCAACCGCGGCTTCGGCGACGGCCTGCGCCTGAGCGATGCGCGCCTGCTCGGCGACCTGCTGCCCGGGGTGGCGGCGGTCAGTCCGCTGATCGAGCGCGGCGTGACCGCGGCCGGGCCGCTCGGGAGCCGGCGCGCCTCCCTGCTGGGGGTCACGGCTGACTACGGCGGGATCCTCGACCTCGCCGTGGACCGCGGCCGGTTCCTCACGGCGCTCGACCGGCGTACGGGGGCGGCCGTCTGCGTGCTCGGCGCCGGGCTGCGCCGCGCGCTGTTCGGATACCGCAATCCGCTGGGCGGGTACGTGCGGATCGACGGCGGCTGGTGCGAGGTGGTCGGCGTGCTGGCGGCCCGTGCGACCCGTGGTCGCGCGGGCCGTACCGCCGCCGTGCGGGACCTCGACGACGTCGTGATCGGATCCATCGCCGGGGTGTTGCCGACCAGCGCAGAGGTAGCGCCCCGCCAGCGCATCGACGAGCTGTGGCTTCGGGTCGCCGACGGGGGCGACGTCCCGGCCGTGGCGGGCGCTGTCGCACGCACGCTGGCCCGCGTGCGCGGCGCCGCGCCGGCCGTCGAGCTGATCGTGCCGCGCGACCTGCTGAACCAGCGGGTGCGCACGCAGCGGACCTTCAATGTGGTGGTCGGCAGCGTGGCGGTGCTGTCGCTGCTCGTGGGCGGCATCGGCATCATGAACACGATGCTGACCTCCGTGCTCGAGCGGACGCGCGAGATCGGCCTGCGGCGAGTGGTGGGCGCCACGGCGCGCGATGTCGTCGTCCAGTTCCTCATCGAGAGCCTCATCATGACGTTGGCGGGCGGGGTGCTCGGCATCGTGGCGGGCGTCGCCACGGCGTACGCGATCACGGCGTACGCGGCGTGGCCCACGACCGTGTCGTCGCTGGCGGTGGGATTGGCCGTCGCGGTATCGGCGGCCGTCGGGCTGGCGTTCGGGATCTATCCGGCCGCGCAGGCGGCCCGGCTGCAGCCGGTTGACGCGGTCCGCTACGAGTGAGCAGTAGTCGGGTGTAACCGCACGCGATGGCGTCGCCGCGCGCTGGCCGCCAGAACCCGCTCGGTGAACGCCGTGCTGGTGAACTGCGCCCCCCGGTTGGTGTTGAAGATCTCCGGTGTGCCCCGCCGCAGCGCCGCCTCCAACGCGTCGAGGCAGAAGCCGCTGTCCATCGTGTTCAACAGCCGCCACGCCAGCACGTGGGCGGCTGTCCCAGTCCATGGATGGCGACCAGATACAGAAGCCGGCCGACACCGGAATGTAGGTGATGTCCGAGTACCACACCTGATTCGGGCGCTCGATCACCAGCCCCCGCAGCAAGTATGGGTAGACACGGTGGTCCGGCTCGGCGACGCTCGTCCGCGGCCGGCGCGGCGGTAGACCGCTTCGAGCTCTTCAAGTGATCGAGCGGAGACGGGCGAGGAAGTCGTCGAGCGAGGTCGCCGTGAGGAGATGCCTGCCGGCCGCGTGGAGGGTGTGTTCGTCGGTCAGGGGGGCCAGCGCTTCGGCTGTCGGCGTTTTGGCGGCAGGGCCGAACTTGGCGGTGGCCAGTTGGCAGAGGGAGTTGATGTGCCCTTCCGTGCGCCCTTGGGTGATGCCTTGGGCGATGTACGGCTTGGGCCACTCGGCGATGCGTTCCTCAAGCGTCATCTTCAGTTCCCCCAACGTTGCTGCCGTCGGCAGCGGTTGGCCCGAAAACAGCCGTCCTGCAAGTTGCTCGATCCAGATCCGGAACGTGTCCCTGAGCTCGGTGTTGCCGGGTCGGCCGAGCAACCCGTCGAGTGACGATACCACGTGCGGCAGGTCGGTGACGGACTGGATCTGCTCGAGTCGTGCGAGCGCGGTCATCAGGTTGTCCGGTGCGATGTTGTCGGCGTCGGTCTGTTGGAGATCGACGAGCACGTACTCCTGCGAGAGCTGGTGGCGGCGGAGCCTCTCGTCGGTGAGCGGGATCAGATCGCGCATCGAGCGCGGCGCTCGCCAGGGGCGGTCGCCGCTGAGGGCGCGCTGGCCATGGTGGCGAGGCGATTGCGTTTGACCGGATCGGAGCGTGCGCTGGTAGGCCGGCTGGCGGAACAGCGCGATGACCGCGCGGCCCAAGCAGTCGTGGCGAAAGTCCCCGCGGCATTCGAGCGGCGATGCATCCCGCCTGGCTGCGTTGCTCCGCGGTCGAACAGGGCCGACATGTTCCCTTGTCGCGCCTTGCCAGGCGGGCGCCTCGGTGCTCGCGGGGATTCCGCCACGGACTGCAAGGGCAGCCGGGACAACCACACATCATGCAAGTCGTGACGGCGCCGGCCGTGCGCCCCCACGCCTCTCACGCCGAACCGGGCCGCCCCGTATAATCGTTCGACACGCTCGGCCCTCCCGATGCACCACCGCCACATCCGGAACTTCTCCATCATCGCGCATATCGACCACGGGAAGTCGACCCTCGCGGACCGCTTCCTGGAGCTGACCGGCGCGCTGCGGCCGCGCGAGATGGAGGCGCAGGTGCTCGACTCGATGGACCTGGAGCGCGAGCGGGGCATCACCATCAAGGCCCACGCGGTGCGGCTGTCGTACACCGCCGACGACGGCGAGACCTACGTCCTGAACCTCATCGACACGCCGGGCCATGTCGACTTCTCCTACGAGGTGACCCGCTCGCTGGCCGCCTGCGAGGGGGCGCTGCTGCTGGTCGATGCCTCGCAGGGGGTCGAGGCGCAGACGGTCGCCAACGCCTACCTGGCGGTGGACAACGACCTGGAGATCGTGCCGGTCATCAACAAGGTCGACCTCCCCGGTGCCCGGCCGGACGAGACGGCGGTCCAGATTGAGGACCTCGTGGGCCTCGATCCGTCGCACGCCCTGCTCGCAAGCGCCAAGGAGGGCACCGGCGCGCGCGAGATCCTCGAAGCGGTCGTCACGCGGCTGCCGCCGCCGGAAGGCGATCCGGACGCGCCGCTCAAGGCGCTGATCTTCGACTCGTGGTACGACGCCTACCGCGGCGTCATCGTCCTCGTCCGCGTTGTCGACGGGGAGATCCGGCCGCGGATGAAGGTGCGGTTGATGGCGGCGGGGCAGGAACACGAGGTCGAGCAAGTGGGCGTCTTCGCGCCCAAGCCGCAGGCCGTGGATCGGCTCGGGGTCGGCGAGGTGGGCTTCCTGATCGCCAACGTGAAGAACGTCGCGGACGCGCGGATCGGCGACACCGTGACCGGGGCGGCTCGGCCCGCGGCGCGCCCGCTCCCCGGCTTCCAGGAGACGAAGCCGATGGTCTTCGCCGGGCTATACCCGGTGGAGAGTCACCAGTACGCCGAGCTGCGCGAGGCGCTCGAGAAGCTGCGGCTCAACGACGCGGCGTTCTTCTTCGAGCCGGAAACCTCGGCGGCGCTCGGCTTCGGCTTCCGCTGCGGCTTCCTCGGCCTGCTGCACATGGAGATCGTGCAGGAGCGGCTCGAACGCGAGTTCGACATGGACCTGGTGACGACCGCACCGGGCGTCCTGTACCGGGTGACCACCACCGACGGCGAGGTGTTCGACGTCGACAGTCCGGCCCGGCTGCCTGACGCCGGCAGCATCGCCCGGATGGAGGAGCCGGTGATCACGGCGATGATTCTCACCCCCGCCGATCAGGTGGGGGGCATCCTGCAGCTCTGCCAGGAGAAGCGCGGGGTGCAGAAGGCGCTGGAGTACCACGCGGCGCACCGCGTGCTGATCTCCTACGAGCTGCCGTTCAACGAGGTGGTGCTCGACTTCTACGACCGGCTGAAGACGCTGTCCCGCGGCTACGCCTCGCTCGACTATCATGTGAGCGGCTACTGGGAGTCGCCGCTCGTCAAGCTCGACCTGCTGGTCAACGGCGAGCCGGTCGATGCGCTGTCGGTCATCGTCCACCGCGACTCGGCGTACGCGCGCGGCAAGGCGCTGGCGAGCCGGCTGCGGGGGCTGATCCCGCGCCAGATGTTCGAGGTGGCCATCCAGGCGGCGATCGGCACGCGCATCGTGGCCCGCGAGAGCGTCAGGGCGCTCCGCAAGAACGTCCTTGCCAAGTGCTACGGCGGCGACATCACGCGGAAGCGGAAGCTGCTGGAGAAGCAGAAGGAGGGCAAGCGGCGCATGAAGCGCGTGGGCAGCGTCGAGATTCCGCAGGAGGCCTTCCTCGCGGTGCTTCGGGTGGACGAATGACGGCGGTTGGAGAAGCGGAAGGAGGGCAAGCGGCGCATGAAACGCGTGGGCAGCGTCGAGATTCCGCAGGAGGCCTTCCTCGCAGTGCTTCGGGTGGACGAATGACGGCGGTTGGAGAAGCGGAAGGAGGGCGAGCGGCGCATGAAGCGCGTGGGCAGCGTGGAGATCCCGCAGGAGGCCTTCCTCGCGGTGCTTCGGGTGGACGAATGACGGCGGTGGTGCGTGGCGCGCCCGATCCGTGCGCCGACCATGCGGACGGGTGGGCGGTGGAACGCCGCCGCAGGCCGTTCTGCCGCGGGTGACAGGGGTGACGATGGCGAGGACGAGAGGGCGGACGCGGAGCGGGACAGGGGCCCGGGCGCGGAGCGGGTCGCCGGGCGGGGCGCGACCGCCGGCGCCGGAACCGCGACCCTGGCGTCGGTCGACGGCACGGGAGTACTTCGAGTCGATCGTCATCGCCGTCATCCTGGCGCTGTTCGTGCGTACGTGGGTGGTGCAGGCGTTCACGATCCCCACCGGCTCGATGGAGCACAACCTGCTGGTCGGCGACTACCTGCTGGTGAACAAGTTCGTGCTCGGACCGACCCTGACCGGGGCCGAGCGGTTCCTGCTGCCCCAGGGCACGGTGTCGCGCGGCGACATCATCGTCTTCAAGTTCCCGCGCGACCCCGAACGGGATTTCATCAAGCGGGTCATCGGGCTGCCGGGCGAGACCCTCGAGGTGCGCGAGGGTGCGGTGCACATCGACGGCGAGCCGCTGGACGAGCCGTGGTTGCGGCAGCCGGGAACGGCCTCGGCGGCCGGGGCGATGGTGATCCCGCGCCGCGACAACCACGGACCGGTGGCCATTCCCGCCGGGCACTACTTCATGATGGGCGACAACCGGGGCAACTCCGAGGACAGCCGGGTCTGGGGTCCGCTGCCGCATGACCACATCAAGGGGCGGGCGGTGGTCCTCTACTGGTCCTACGACTCCGGGAGTCCGGCGATTCTCCCGCAGCCGGGCCTCGGCGCCGCGCTGCGGCGGGTCGGCTCGATGGCCACGCACTTCTTCACGCGCACCCGCTGGGACCGCATGTTGCGGCAGGTTCGCTGACGCGCCGCCGTACCCGGGCAGAGCAGGTCAGGCCGCCGCTTCCGCGATCGGGCCCGGACGCGCGCCGGCCGCCTCCGGGCGGACGGGTCGGCGACCGTTCGACCGCATCAGGCGCCGGGGAGCGCGCTCGGCGTGCGGCGGCCGAAGAGCGCGGTGCCGACGCGCACCATCGTGGCGCCCTCCTCAATGGCGGCTTCGAAGTCGTGGCTCATGCCCATCGACAGTTCGCCGAGTGCGGCGCGAGCGATTCCCTCGTCGAGCAGTGCGTCGCGCAGCTCCCGAAGCCGGCGGAAGTACGGCCGGGTCGCTTCGGCGTCCTCGTTCCAGGGGGGCATCAGCATCAGTCCCCGCACGCGGGCGGCCCGGCATGCCGCGGCGGCCTCCAACAGCGGGCGCACGTCTCCGACCGGCGCGCCGTGCTTGGTCTCCTCGCCCGCGAGATCGACCTGCACGAGCAGGTTGGGGGTCGCTCCCGTGTCGGCCGCGGCCTGATCGAGACGACGCAGCAGCTTGCGGCTGTCGACGGAATGGATCCAGTGGAAGGCGGTCGCCGCAGCGCGCGCCTTGTTCGACTGCAGGTGGCCGATCAGGTGCCACCGGACCGGCAGCCCGGGCGCTCGCTCGATCTTCCCGAGCGCCTCCTGGACGCGGTTCTCGCCGAAGTCGGCGAGCCCGGCGTCCGCTCCCGCATCGACCGCGGCCAGCGGGAACGTCTTCGAGACGGCGACGAGGCGGATTGCGTCCGGGTCCCGGCCGGCCGCCCGTGCGGCGCGGTCGATGCGCTCGCGCACGCGGCGGACGTTCGCGGCGAGCGTCTCCCGACTCGGCGGTGTGCTCAGGCTCAGCGCTCCAGTGCGGCGATGCGCGACCGGACGTCGGCCGCGTGTTCGGCGTTGCCGTCCAGGCTGAGCGCCCGGCGCAGCGCGGTCAGCGCGGGACCGGGCCGGCCGATCTCGGTCAGCACCACGCCCAGCCAGTAGTACGCCGGCGCGTAGCCCGGGTCCTGGTCGGCCGCCTCCGCGAACCGCCTCCGCGCGTCCTCCAGGTTGCCCGCGTCGCGGAAGGTGAGGCCGCGATCCACGGATTCGGCGGCCTGCCGGCGTCGCACTTCGAGAGCGCTCAGGGTCAGGCGTCTCGCCTGGTCACCGGCGGCGGCGGCTTCCACCGGGCGCCCGGATCGATTGAGGACGTTCGCCAGGCCGTAGTACGCCGCGGTGTAGTCCGGCCTGACGTCGAGAGCGTCCCGGAAGGCGCGTTCGGCATCTGCCCAACGTTCCAGCGCCGAGTAGGCGACGCCGATGTTGTAGTGGCATTCGACGCAGTTCGGATCGAGACCGGCGGCCAGGGTGAACCAGGTCACGGCGTCGTCGTACGCCTCGTCGCGGTTGGCCTGCACGCCCGTCGCGAACAGCTCGTCGAGGCGCCCGCGCGCGCCGTCCGCGACAATCCAGGGCGTGGCGCTCCGGCCCGGTCCGAGAACGAACCCGATCTCGACTGTCCGCTGGTCCCGGACCTGCACGCGGTAGACCTCGCTCCGCCGCGCGCCGCGCGCCGCCGTCGCTGCGTACAGACCCGGTGCCACGTCGTGGCGGGCGAAGCGACCGTCCGGTCCGGTCTCGAACTCCAGCGAGGCACCGTCGCCGTCGAGCGGCAGCAGGACGATGAGCGCGCTGGAAACGCCGACCTGTCCTTCCTCGTCCACGACCGCGCCGCGCACGATGCCGGCGGGTTGCGCGTACGCCATGCCGATCGAACCGACGATGCCGATGGCGGCCGCGCACGCCATCCACCCGGCGCGCCGGGCCCGGTGCGCCGGGTGCAGGCGACCCGCGCCGCGCGGTGTCATACCTACAGTGTAGGAGCTTGCGCCGCCGAGACGCAACGAAGTGCGTTCTGCCGGCAGCCGCTCAGGGACCGTTGTTCGGCGAATCGTGGAAGCGGGCCACCGACGCCAGGTCGTGCGTCATCGGCGCGGGCGGCAGGGAGTCGAGGAAGCGGCGCCCGTAGCCCTTCGTCCGCAGCCGCGGGTCCAGCAGCGCCAGGACACCGCGGTCGGTGCGGTGCCGGAGCAGCCGGCCGAGTCCCTGCCGCAGGTGCAGGATGGCGAGCGGCACCTGGTAGTCGGCGAATGGGTTCCCGCCTTCCGCCTCTATCTGCTCCATGCGGGCTGCGGTCAGCGGGTCGCCCGGCGAAGCGAACGGCAGCTTGTCGATCACGACGCAGCTCAGGGCGTCGCCGGCGACGTCCACGCCCTGCCAGAAGCTGGAGGTCGCCAGCAGTACCGCGTTCGGCGTGGTGCGGAACTCGCGCAGGAGGACGCTGCGCGGGGAGGCGCCCTGTACCAGCAGCGGATACGGCAGCGTCGGATCGAGTCGGGCGTGCACGTCACGCAGGTTCGCGTAACTCGTGAAGAGTACGAAGGCGCGGCCGGTGGTGATTCGCAGCAGCGCCGTGACCTCGCGCGCCACCGCCGCGGTGAAGCCGGGATGGCTCGGCGGCGGCATCGCCCGCGGCAGGTAGAGGATGGCCTGCTCGCGGTAGTCGAATTCCGACGGCAGCCGCAGCTCGGTCGCCTCGACGATGCCCAGGCGCCCCCGCAGGTACGCGAACGACTCGTCGACGGTCAGCGTGGCCGAGGTCAGGACCGTGCTCTCCATCCGCTCGATGAGCAGCTCGCGGATGATGCTCGACACGTCGATCGGCGCGGCGCGCAGGAAGAGGCCCCGTCTGCGCCGCTCCACGAAGTAGACGCAGGCGGGGTCGGCGGCGGTCAGCAGGAAGGCGAGCTGGGTGCGGATCTCGTCCGCCCGCCGACCGAGCGCGGCCAGGTCGGTGCTGGCCGCAGGCGCGGCCAGGCGCGACGCGGCCGCGGCGAGATCGCCCAGGTGCCGTCCCAGGCGGCGGGCGGGCTCCGCGACCCCGGAGAGCGCCTCGGCGGTCACCCGGGTGCGCTCTCCCGCTGCGGCGGTCGCCGCGAGCGCGCCGAAGAACAGGTGAGCGTCGCTGCGCACGCCGTCGAGCAGATCCAGCAGTTCGAGCACCGATGTCTCCTCCAGCTCGACCGCCGCCGCGTCGCCGTCGACGAGTCGGCGCCCGTCGTGGTACAGCTCGTCGATCCGGTGGTTGCTGACGGCGATGCCGAAGTACTGGGTCGCCACGTCCTCGAGCTGGTGGGCCTCGTCGATCACCGCGACCGCGCACGCCGGAATCACCTCGCCGTAGGCGCTCTGGCGCACCGCGGCGTCGGCGCAGAGCAGGTGATGGTTGACGATGACCACGTCCGACTCGGCGGCCCGCTGCCGCATCCTCGTCACGAAGCACTCCTGGTAGGCGGGGCACTCGGTGCCGATGCAGTTCTCGGACGTGGCCGAGACGTCGTTCCAGACGGCCAGGTTGTCGGGGAAATCCTCGATCTCGGCGCGGTCGCCGGTCTCGGTCCGCTCGGCCCACTCCGCAAGCTGGTTGATCACGCTGCGTTCGGCCAGCGGCAGCCCACCGCCGGCCTCTGCGCGCGCCGCGGCGAAGCGGTGCAGGCACAGGTAGTTGCCGCGCCCCTTCATGTACGTGGCGCGGACGTCGATGCCGAGCGCGTTTCGCAGGTCCGGGAGGTCCTTGTGGAAGATCTGGTCCTGCAGGTTCTTCGTGCCGGTCGAGACGAGGACGCGCTGCCCGCTCAGGATGGCCGGGACGAGGTAGGCCAGCGTCTTGCCGGTTCCGGTGCCGGCTTCGGCCAGCAGCACGCCGCCGGCCTCGAGAACGCGCGCGGCGGCGGCCGCCATCCGCCGCTGACCCGGCCGCGCCTCGAACGCCGGCATCGCGCGGGCCAGCGCGCCGCCGTCGGCAAGCGCCTCGACGACCCGCGTCTCCAGTCCCGGATCCAGATCCGGCCGCGGGCCCGGATCTAGATCCGGCCGCGGGGGAAGGGAGTCGGGTACAGCGGGAACTTCCGGCACAGCGCTTCGACCTCGCCTCGAACCATGGCGGCGACGCGGTCGTCGTCGGGGGCGTTCAGCACGCGTCCGATCAATTCCGCCACGGTGTCCATCTCCGCGTCCGCCATGCCCCGCGTGGTGAGCGCGGGCGTGCCGAGTCGGATGCCGCTGGCCACCATGGGCGGCTGCGTGTCGAACGGGATCGCGTTCTTGTTCACCGTGATGCCGGCCCGTTCGAGCGCCGTCTCGCAGACGGTGCCGGTGAGGCCGCGGGAGAACACATCGACGAGGAGCAGGTGGTTGTCGGTGCCGCCGCTCACGATGCGGAAGCCCTGCGCGGCGAGCGTGTCGGCCAGGCGGCCCGCGTTGCGCACGACCTGCCGTTGGTAGTCGACGAAGTCGGGGGCCGCGGCCTCCTTGAAGCAGACCGCCTTGGCGGCGATGACGTGCATCAGCGGTCCGCCCTGCACGCCGGGAAAGAGGGACCGGTTGATGGCTCTGCGATGGGCCTCGCGGCAGAGGAGCAGGCCCCCGCGCGGTCCCCGCAGCGTCTTGTGGGTCGTGGTGGTCACGACATCGGAGTGCGGCACCGGACTCGGATGGAGCCCGGTGGCGACCAGACCGGCGATGTGCGCCATGTCGGTGACCACCGCGGCCCCGACATCGGCCGCCACGCCGGCGATGCGCGCGAAGTCGATCGTGCGCGGATAGGCGCTCGCTCCCACCATGATCAGCGCCGGCCGGTGCTCGTGCGCGAGCCGTTCGAGCGCGTCGTAGTCGATCCGCTCGTCGTCGCGCCGCACACCGTAGGGAACGATCTCGTAGAGCTGTCCCGAGAAGTTCAGCGGGTGACCGTGGGTCAGGTGTCCGCCGTGCGCGAGGTCCATGCCGAGCACCTTCCGGCCCGGCTCGAGCAGCGCGAAGTACGCCGCCATGTTCGCCTGCGCGCCCGAGTGCGGTTGCACGTTGGCATGCTCGGCCCCGAACAGGGTCCTGGCGCGGTCGATGGCGATCGACTCGGCCACGTCGACGTATTCGCAGCCGCCGTAGTACCGTCGCCCCGGATAGCCCTCCGCGTACTTGTTGGTCAGCGGCGAGCCCAGCGCCTCGATCACCGCGGCGCTGGCGAAGTTCTCGGAAGCGATCAGCTCGAGTCCGTCGTTCTGCCGTTCCGTCTCGTGCCGGATGGCCGCCGCCAGCTCGGGATCGCTCTCGGCAAGTGGTCGCAGGCGGCCCGCGAGGCCGGCGGTCGCTGCGGTTCGGCCGGCGTCGCGGTGCTGCGTCACGGGGCGCCTTCCGGGCCGTGCTCCATGCCGGCGATCTTGGCGCGGCGGCGCTCATGGCGCCCCCCCGCGGCGGGCGTCCCGAGGAAGGCGTCGACGATGGCCAGCACGGTATCGGGCGCCAGCGACCGGCCCGCGAGGGTGACGACATTGGCGTCGTTGTGCTCGCGGCAGAGACGGGCCCCGTCGGGATCGTGGACCAGGGCGGCGCGCACGCCGGGCACCTTGTTGGCGGCGATCGACATCCCCACCCCGCTGCCGCAGATGAGCACGCCGCGGTCGAACGCGCCCGACGCGACGCCCTCGGCCACCGGCTGCGCGAAGTCGGGGTAGTCCACTGCCGCTTCCGAATGGGCGCCGAAATCGACATAGGTATGAGCGGGCGCAGACGAGCCCGTGCGCGCCGCCGCGTCGAACGCGCGTCTGACCGATGCCTTGAGCGCGACGCCGTGGTGGTCGGCGCCGAGCGCGATCCGCATGCCGGAATTGTACTACGCTGCCTGCGGGCGGCGGCCCCGCGAACGTCGCGCGGTCGAATAGAATGTGCCGGTCTTTTGCGGCCCCCCGCACATGAAGCACACGGACCGAGCGTCAGGCCGGCGGCGAACCGGCCGCGGTGCCCCGGACGACGAGTCGCCGGCCACCCGACCGCGGTCGCGGCGGCGCCCGGCGCCGGGCAGCGGGTCCCGCCGGGCCGAGGCGGCGTCCGGCGCAGCGCGCGACGCGCCCGCCGTGCGGACCTCCGCCCGGGAACCCGCCGTCGTGCTGGCGGCTCGCGGCGAGCGCCGCCTGAAGACCGGCCATCCGTGGATCTATCGCTCCGATCTCCGGCGCGTGACCGCGGACCCGGGTGACGTGGTGCGGGTGATGGGGCCCGACCGCCGGCCGCTCGGGTACGGGTTGTACAGCAGTCGCTCGGTGATCGCCCTCAGAATGCTGACCCGACGCGATGCCCGCCCCGACGAAGGCTTCTGGCGCGCCCGGCTCGAAGCGGTGGTCGGCTATCGCGAGTCGCTGGATATCGACGCCACGGCGTATCGGCTGGTTCACGGCGAGGGAGATCGACTGCCCGGGCTGGTGGTCGATCGCTACGGCGACGTGCTCGTGGTGCAGACGTTGTCCCAGGGCACCGAGCGGCTGCTGCCGCTGATCGGGAAGGTGCTGATCGACTGCCTGCAGCCGGCCGGGATTCTGGCGCGCAACGATGCGCAGGTGCGGGCTCTCGAAGGTCTGGACCGGGTCGTCGAGCTGCGTCACGGCCGCGTCGCCGAGGAGGTGGAGGTCCGCGAGGGGACTGTGCGTCTGTGCGTGGATCCGTGGCGGGGGCAGAAGACCGGACTCTTTCTGGATCAGCGCGAGAACCGCCGGGCCGCGGCGCGTTACGCCCGCGGGAGGGCGTTCGACGGCTTCAGCTACACCGGCGCGTTCGCGCTGCAGATGGCTCCCGGCTGCGACGAAGTGGTCGCCGTGGACGTCTCGGAGAGCGCGGCGGCAGCCGTCGGCAAGCACGCCGAGCGCAACCGCGCCGGCAATGTGAAGGCATGCGCCGGCAACGTATTCGACGTCCTCCGCGACTGCGATCGGACGGGCGAACGGTTCGATACCATCGTGCTCGACCCGCCCGCGTTCGCGAAGAACCGCACCGCGGCGCCGCGGGCGCTCGCCGGCTACAAGGAAATCAACCTGCGCGCGCTCCGGATCCTCTCGCCGGGCGGCCTGCTCGTCACGTCGAGCTGTTCCTATCACGTCGACGAGCCGGCGTTCGCCCGCGTGCTCGCGTCGGCCGCCGCCGACGCCCGGTCGGACGTCCGCGTCGTCGAGAAGCGGCTGCAGAGCCGCGATCATCCCGTGCTGGCGACCGCGCCCGAGACCGCGTATCTGAAGTGCGTCGTCCTGCAGCGGATGTAGGTCGAGACGGGCGGCCGGGCCCCGCGGGCGCGCCGGAGCCGCGTGCTATATTTCGTTTTCACTTCTCAGACCAAGGAGCGACTCATGGCGAGCCCGGCCGCTTCCATGCCATCCGTTGAATCCCGTTTCGCAGAGGCGTTTCCGAGTTCGCGCAAGGTGTACGTCGAGGGCGGGCGCGTCCGGGTTCCGGTGCGCGAGATCGCCCTGTCGGGCGGCGAGGCCCCGTTGCAGGTGTACGACACGAGCGGGCCTCACGATACCGACGTCCGCGCCGGCCTGGCACCGCTGCGCCGCGACTGGATCGCCGCGCGGGGGGATGTCGAGGAAGCCACGCCGGCGGGCCGCGCGCACGGATCCGGGCAGTTGCCGGCCTCGTTGCACCGGCCGGTCGTGCGCGGCCGGGGAGCCGTGACGCAGATGCACTACGCGCGCAGGGGCGAGGTGACGCCGGAAATGGAGTTCGTCGCCCTGCGCGAGGGCTTCGAGCCGGATTTCGTCCGCGCCGAGGTGGCCCGCGGGCGGGCCATCATTCCGGCCAACGTCAACCATCCGGAACTCGAGCCGATGGCGATCGGCCGCCACTTCCTGGTGAAGATCAACGCCAACATCGGGAACTCCGCCGTCACCTCGTCGATCGACGACGAGGTGGAGAAGCTCCGCTGGGCGACGCTGTGGGGCGCCGACACCATCATGGACCTGTCGACCGGTCCCGACATCCACGAGACCCGCGAGTGGATCATCCGCAACGCGCCGGTGCCGGTCGGCACCGTGCCCATCTACCAGGCGCTGGAGAAGGTGGACGGACGGCCCGAGGAGCTGACCTGGGAGATCTACCGCGACAGCCTCGTCGAGCAGGCGGAGCAGGGCGTCGACTACTTCACGGTGCACGCCGGCGTGCTGCTGCGGTACGTCCCGTTGACCGCCGGCCGGATGACCGGCATCGTCTCGCGCGGCGGTTCGATCCACGCGAAGTGGTGTCTGGCCCATCACCAGGAGAACTTCGCGTACACGCATTTCCGCGAGATCTGCGAGATCATGCAGGCCTACGACGTGTCCTTCTCCCTCGGCGACGGTCTGCGACCCGGTTCCATCGCCGACGCCAACGACGAGGCGCAGTTCGCGGAGCTGCGTACCCAGGGCGAGCTGACCCGCATCGCCTGGGAGCACGACGTGCAGGTGATGAACGAGGGACCGGGTCACGTACCCATGCACCTGATTCGCGAGAACATGGAAAAGCAGCTCGAGTGGTGCGACGAGGCGCCTTTCTACACGCTCGGGCCGCTGACCACCGACATCGCACCGGGCTACGATCACCTGACCTCGGCCATCGGCGCCGCGATGATCGGGTGGTACGGCACGGCGATGCTCTGTTACGTCACGCCCAAGGAACACCTCGGGCTGCCGAACCGGGAGGACGTCAAGGCGGGGGTCATCGCCTACAAGATCGCCGCCCATGCCGCGGACTTGGCCAAGGGGCACCCGCGGGCGCAGGCGTGGGACGACGCCCTGTCGAAGGCCCGCTTCGAGTTCCGCTGGGAGGACCAGTTCAACCTGGCGCTCGACCCGGTGACTGCGCGGGCCTACCACGACGAGACGCTGCCGGCCGACGGCGCCAAGGTCGCCCACTTCTGCTCGATGTGCGGGCCGAAGTTCTGCAGCATGGAGATCACGCAGCAGATCAGGGACTTCGCAGCCGAACGGGGCGTTGGCGACGAGCAGGCGGTGAAACTGGGCCTGGACGAGAAGTCGGCCGAGTTCCGCGAGCAGCGGGAGATCTACGCGCCGGCGAAATAGCCGTCCTGCCTGCTTCCGCGCACCCGGCGCGAGCCGCGCGCCGGTTCGGGAGGGAGCGGCGATGGCGGCGGGACGATGCTCGCGGCGTCGGCGTCAGCGGTTCGTCGCGCCGGCCGGCAGGGTGGTGATCTGGATGATCGTCGGGAAGGCCACCGGACCCGTGCCCGTGGTGTTGACGTAGCCGGCCGCTCCGTTCCAGGTGTAGTCCTTGATCGTCACGCTCGGGCGATAGTTCATCTCGCGGTCCCGGAACCTCGCGGTCTCGAACTGGTGGATCGCCGGCGCGTTGTACACGCGCCGGCCGCGCTCGCGCAGCACCACCGAGTAGTAGCGCACCATGTCGGCAAACGCGACGCCCGCTCCGAAGAGGTGGAAGCGCTGGCCGCGCCCGGCGTCGTACGACGTGATGTACTGCGCGCTCGGGTAGATGGGCACGCCGAGCATCGCCTCCGTCGGGACCTCCACGTCGGTCGCCGGGGCAGGCCTGGACGCCTCGACCGCGGTCCGCGATGCGGGCCTCGACGGCGCGTCGTCCGGCGTGGGGAACGGACGTGGAACCGGCTGGCGTTGCGCCGACAGCGGAACGGCCGCGGCCACCAGCAGCGCCGCGCAGGCGGCGTTCGAGACGCGCAAGTATCTCATGACCGTATTATGACGCATGCCGACCCTGCGCGCGTTCTGCGATACGCAATACGACTGGTTGCTCCGCGTACTGACGGAGCTGGTGCGTCTGGAGTCTCCCACCACCGATCCCGTGGCGGTCGATCGCTGCGGCGAGCGGCTGGCGGAGCACCTGCGGGCGATCGGGGGGACAGTCGAGCGGATCCCGTCGTCCACAAGCGGCGCGCACCTGCGCGCGGCCTTCGGGCCCGCGCCGCCGGCGCGGCAGGTCATGCTGCTCGGGCACTTCGATACCGTCTGGCCGGTCGGACAGATCGAGCGGATGCCGCTGCGCGAGGCACAGGGCCGCCTGTACGGGCCGGGCGTGTTCGACATGAAGGCGGGCGTCGTCATCGGGATGCTCGCGGTGCGGGCCCTGGCTGCGGCCGGGCGGCTGACCGACACACGCGTCGTCATGCTGTGGACGGCGGACGAGGAGCGGGGCAGCCGTTCGTCCCGGGGGCTGGTCGAGGAGGAGGCCCGTCGCAGCAGCGCGGTCTTCGTGCTGGAGCCGGCGCTGCCCGGCGGGGCGGTCAAGACCGGCCGCAAGGGCTGCGGAGAGTTCGAGCTGCGTGTGCGTGGGATCCCTGCCCACGCCGGCATCGATCCGACGCGGGGCGCGAGCGCCACCGACGAGCTGGCGGCGCAGATTGGCGCGGTCGGGAAACTCCGTGACCGCGAGCGCGGGCTGACGCTGAACGTCGGGGTCATCGAGGGGGGCGACCGCCCCAACGTCGTGGCCGAGCACGCACGGGCCATCATCGACGCCCGCGCCGCGACGATGGAGGATGCCCGCCGGATCGAGCGGGACATGCAGGCGCTGCGGCCGCTGCTCGACGGGACGAGCCTCGAGGTCTCCGGCGGGTTCTCCCGGCCGCCGTTCGAACGCACGCCGGGAGTGGCCCGCCTCTATGAGGTCGCCCGGTCGGTAGCGGCCGGGATGGGGCGGGAACTCGGCGAAGGGTCGACCGGCGGCGGCTCGGACGGGAACTTCACCGGCGCGCTCGGCGTCCCTACTCTCGACGGCCTGGGTGCGGTGGGCGACGGGGCGCATGCGCTCGACGAGCACGTCGTCACCGCCGATCTGACGTGGCGGGCCGCGCTGCTGGCCGGACTCGTCGCGCACTCCGGCCGGGAGTCTGCGCCGTAGAAGCGGTGCCGCTTCTGGTCAGGCCCGGTTGGGCGGGCCGCGGAGCCGTGCGACGGGTTCGGCGCTAGAATGGGACAGGAGGATCGCATGGGGAACACGATAAAGACAGTCTTGTTGCTCGGTCTGCTGAGCGGTCTGCTCCTGGCCCTCGGGGAGTGGCTCGGCGGCGCGAGCGGACTGATGATCGCTTTCGTCATCGCCGTGGTGATGAACTTCGGCTCGTACTGGTTCTCCGACCGCATCGTGCTCAGGATGTACAGCGCGCAGCCGGTCGGCCCGGAGCATCCGCTCCACGCGATGACCGCCCGTCTGGCGCAGCGCGCGAACCTGCCCATGCCGAAGGTCTACGTCATCGAGGACGACTCGCCCAACGCTTTCGCCACCGGAAGGAACCCGCGGCATGCGGCGGTGGCGGCGACGACGGGCCTGCTGCGCTTCCTCGACGAGCCCGAGATCGAGGGCGTGATCGCCCATGAGCTGGCCCACGTGAAGCACCGCGACATTCTCATCAGCTCGGTCGCCGCAACGGTGGCCGCCACCATCATGATGGTGTCCCGCATGGCGCAGTTCGCGGCCATCTTCGGCGGCTTCGGGCGGGACGACGAAGAGGGTTCGAATCCCCTGGCTCTGCTGGCCACGATCATCGTCGCGCCGTTGGCGGCGATGCTGATCCAGGCGGCCATCTCCCGCTCCCGGGAGTTCGCGGCGGACCGCGGGGCGGTGGCCATCGCCGGCAATCCGTACGGCCTGGCCGGCGCACTGAAGAAGATCGATGCCGCTCAGCAGCGGATCCCGCTGGATGCGAATCCGGCCACCGCACACATGTTCATCATGATGCCGCTGTCGGGCCGCGGCCTGCTGTCGCTCTTCAGCACCCATCCGCCGACCCAGCAGCGCATCCGCGCGCTGCTGGGAACAATCTGATCGGCGGCTGCGCGTCCGGACGACAAGGGGTGACGGTTTCGGGCGGGGCGGACTCAGTCGACGGAGGCGCGCCGGTCTTCGAGGAGGTCGCGGAGGGTCTCGCGCAGTGAGAGGCGAGGCTCCCAGCCCACAGCGGCCGTGATCAGTGTCCGGTCGCCGCACAGAACCGGGTAGTCGCTCGGACGGAGGCGCGCCGGGTCGACCTGCACCTCGATGGGGACGCGCGCCTGGGTGAGAAGCTCCGCGAGGACATCGCTCATGGGGTGGGCCCGGCCGGAGCAGACGTTGTAGACGCCGCCGGCTGCGCCCCGCTCCATCAGCGCACGGTAGGCGCGCACCGTATCCCGCACATCCAGCAGGTCGCGGCGGGCATCCAGGTTGCCCACGCGCAGGGTCGGCTCCGCGCGGCCGGCCTCGATGCGTGCGATCTGGTGGGCGAAGCTCGATGCGGCGTACGACACATCCTGGCCCGGGCCGATGTGCGTGAAGGAACGCGTCAGCAGAACCCCCAGGCCCTCGGCGGCGTAGCGCGCCGCGAGCATTTCCTGCGCCAGCTTGCTCAGACCGTAGGGGCTGATCGGACCGAGCCTGCCGCGCTCATCCAGTGGGCCGTCATGGGGACGATAGACGAGCGCGGACCCGGGCACGAGAACGCGGGCGACAGGCGCATGGCGCTCGACGGCCGCGAGGAGGTGCTCGGTTCCGAGCACGTTGGTTCGCAGCGTCGAGAGGCGGTCGTTCCAGGAGCCAGCGACGGCGGCGACGCCGGCGCAGTGATAGATCTGTTGCGGTTGCAGTTCCGCGACGGCGCGGTCGACGGCATCACGTTCGAGTACGTCGACCTGCTGCAGGGTCGTCCTGCCGCGCCCGAGGTGGGCCGACCGGCGGTGTCGATTGCCGCTGGTCGGATCCGGACGCAGCCAGCCGACGACCTCGGCGGCGGGCTGCTCGTCGAGGAGCAGCGAGACGAGGTGGCCGCCCACGAAGCCGGTCGCGCCCGTCACCAGCACGCGTTCAGCCATCGCGCTCCGGTCCTGCCCGCCCGCTGCGGCGCGCGCCCACTACCGGTAGCGCCCCCCGCCTGCGTCGCCGAAGTTGTTGGTGAACGTGCCCAGTCCGGCGAGCGTGAACGACAGCGTGATGCGGCGATCCTGCTCGACGAGCGCCCGTGTGCCGAGTCCCTGGAAGTTGAAGACCTGGTAGTCCACTCGTACCCCGCAGCACTGCGCGTTGTAGTACACCCGGATCATCTGGGCCAGAAACCGGCCCCTCCGGATGTCGTAGTTGAAGTCGTACAGGCCGCCGAACGTGTTGTCCGAGTTTCGGAACGACGTCCTCGAGTTGATGTAGTTGTCGAGCCGCGCCGGATTGTCGAATCCGGGGAGCCCTTCGATGAAGCGGCGCTGACTCCAGCCGCCGCTCGTCGCGATCCAGCCGCCGAGCTCGTAGCTTCCCTCGGCGGAGATGGTCCGGATTGCCCGACCACGCATCAGGGGGAAGTACGCCCGGCGTCCCAGGTCCGGGTCGAACTCCATGCGCAGCGTGCCGCCGATGTTCTGGGTGGGCTCGGTGCGCACCACGAGGGACAACGGCGAGAAGTTGCTCGGCGGCGTCCCGCTGAAGCTCGTGCGGAAGCTGCGATCGAACTGCGCGGCCCGCGAGTCGGTGTAGTAGCTCTGCGTCAGCGAGGCGGACAGGATCTCGCGGGCGACCGACTGCGGGCCGCCCTCGAAGACCCTCGCATACAGACGGGTGTCCAGACCGTACTCGTACTCGACGACGTTGCCCACAATCGAGTCGATACCCTCGATGCGGACGATCCGGTCGAAATTGTCGATGGCGCTGACGCGCGAGACGCCCACCCAGGGCTCGATGAGGTGCTTCATCCGCTCGGAGTAGCCGCTGTTCGGCGTGTCCCAGATCTTGATGAAGGACGGACCGGTCGCGCGGGTGGACACTTCGAAGAATTGCCGGCCCACCCCGACGTCGACCTGGTTTCTGTCGACGATGCTCTCGTCCCACCAGGTGGCGCGCCAGGCCGCCCGGCTGTCGATCTTGAGGAACGGCCAGCGGTTGAACGGAAACTGCAGCACGGGGTACAGATCGAACCGGCGGAGTCCCGCGTCCACCTCGTTCAGCACGCCGTCCCGCTCCCGGCGCGACCTGCGCAGCAGGCTGGCGTACTCGGCGTCGAAGGAGAAGTACAGCGGAGTTCCGAACAGCTCGGTCTTGCCCTGCCCGAAACCGATGCGCGGGCCGGCGCCGTTGAGCGCCGCGTCGGTGCCGAAGAAGGTCTCGTTGTAGTCGTAGGTGCTGCTCAGCTCGAAGTCGCCCACCGGGCCGCTCAGGTTGCCCGACATCGAGCGGCGGGAGTTGGAGGCGTCGAAGACGTTGGTGTGGTACGTCTGGCGGACGGTGATGTCGGTGAAGTAGTCGATCTGGGCGCGCGCGGTCCAGTCCGCCGGCAGTCCCTGCCGGACGTCCCCGCGGTACTCGTCGCTCAACCGCGCGTCGCGCGTGCGGGTGCCCCCGGCGTACGGGATCTCGGCTTCCGGCTCGTTGAGGCGGTACACACGAAAACGACCCTGCGACCCGTTGCCGCGCGTGTAGCGGTACTCCGCCCCGTGGCCGTCGCCGCCGTGCTGCATGAACTTGTCGTAGTAGAAGGTGGTGTCCTGGCTCCGGTCGATCGCCCAGAAAAAGGCGTTGCTGAGGCTCGATCCCTGGTAGCGCGACGCCCCGTACGTCGGCATCAGGAACCCCGTCGCCCGGCCGTCCTCCTGGATCGGGTAGTACATGCCCGGCAGGTAGAAGACCGGGACGCCCTTGACCTTGAGAATCATGTTCACCAGCAGCGCGTAGCTGTCGAGATTGAGCGTGAAGGATGTGGCTACGAGTTGCCAGCGCGGCGTCGGCTGAAGGCAGCTCGTGAAGGCGCCCTTCGTTATCTTGTACGTCCGCGGTCCGGTCCGTTCGATCATCTGGCCATGGAAGAGCAGGTCCGGCTCCTGCGTGCCGAACATGCTGCGGTCGACTTCGTCGCCCAGGTCGATCCAGCCGTAGGCTTCGTGAAAGACGGCCCGCTGGTCGACCGTCCGGTACTCCACCCGGTCCGCCGAGAGTCGGACCTCGGGGGCGGAGAAGACGACGTCGCCGGAGGCGACGAGGCGCGCCGTCGGCGTTCCGTTCTCCTCGTCGGCTGCGTTGTCGGTACGGGTCCACGCGCGGTCGGAGTCGGTCTCCGGACCGCCGGGCGAATCCGCGTCGGGCGAGTCCGCGTCCGGGTCCGCGGACGTCCCCAGGTAGACGTCCACCTGGTCGGCGTACAGGTCGAATCCGTCGCCTTCGATGAACACCTCGCCGGTCAGGCGCAGGTGGTCACCGCTCACCATGTCGATCGTGAACTGCTTGTGGTCGAACGGCAGGAGCGGGATGAGCTGCGCGGTCGCCGCGTTCGGCAGCAGCATGGTCGTCAGCAGCCCGGCCAGAGGAAGCCGCGCCCACCGGCGCTCCCTTGACAGCCCGTGGCGAAGGTCCCCGCGGCATTCGAGCGGCGATGCATCCCGCCTGGACTGCGTTGTTCGTCGGTTACAGATGCTCAATATGCGCCCTCCTCACGCCTTGCCAGGCGGGCGCCTCGCCGCTTTCGGTGCTCGCCGGGGATTCCACCACGGACTGTTGCCGTCGAGCCGGCGCCGCAGGGTTCGGCCGCCGGCTTCCTGGACTTCGCGCATCCGCAACCTGAATTCTACTCCTCCGCCCGGTCGGTCCCGGGGCCGAGCTCGCCGCGATCGAGCGCCTGCAGGATCTCACCGACGAGGTGGACGGACCCGGCGACCCCCGCGACCGGGCCGGTCCGCCAGGCGGAGAAGAGGGCCGCCACCGGCGAGTCCGCCGCTTCGACGGGAACGTCGCACCGGCCGGCCCGCGCCGCCGCGAGCAGATCGGCCACCGGTCTTGCGCGGGGACTGGCGATGGAGACGCAGATGATCCGGTTCGCGGCGCTCCCGAGCGCGTCGAGCATGCCGCTGACGTCCTTGTCGGCGAGGGCGCCGAACACGAAGGGCAGGCCCGACGGATAGGCCCCGGCGACCCAGGCGCCGAGGGCCGCCGCGGCGGCCACGTTGTGGGCCGGGTCGAGCAGCATGCGGCGGCCGGGCGCGCAGTCGACCAGCTCGAGGCGGCCGCGCCAGCGCACGTCGGCCAGCGCGCGCTCGATCGCGGCGCGCCGGATGCGGATGCCCGCCGGCGCCAGCTCCTCCAGCAGGCGCACGGCTACCGCCGCGTTGCGGAGCTGATGGCGGCCTCGCAGGGCGAGGATCAAGGGTCCGTAGCGGGCGCGGGGGGTCTCGAGGGCCGCGACGCGGATCCGGCCGCACTCCTCCCGCCACCGCACGACCGCATCCCTGCCTGCGTCGACGAACCTTGCGCCGCGGTCGGCCGCCTCCCGGCGCAGCACGTCACTGGCCTCGGGTTTCTCCTCGGCGCTGACGATGAACGCGCCCGGTTTGATGACGCCGGCCTTCTCGAAGGCGATCTCGGCGAGCGTGGTGCCGAGTTGCTGCTGATGATCGAGATCGATGGACGGGATGGCGGCGCCCAGCGCCCGGACCACGTTCGTGGCGTCGAAGCGGCCGCCCATGCCCACCTCCAGCACGGCGACCTCGACCCGGCGCCGACGGAAGAGTGACAGCGCCAGCGCGGTCGTCGCCTCGAAGAACGTCGGCGGGTGGGCGAGCCGCCCGGATGCGCGGAGCCGCTCGACCGTATCGCGGATGGTGGCTGCTTCCCCCGCGAGCGCGTCGTCGTCGACCGGGCGGCCGTCGACCGCGAAGCGCTCGTTGAGGCGGATCAGATGCGGCGACGTGTAGAGGCCGGTGGAATACCCGGCCGCGCGCAGCCCGTGCTCCACCATGGCCGCGACGGAGCCCTTGCCGTTGGTTCCGGCGATCAGAACGGAGCGGAAGCGCCGGTCAGGATGCTCGAGCGCCGCGTTGAGCGTGTGCATGTTGTCGAGCCCGAGCTTGATGCCGAACCGCTGCAGACCGAAGAGGTACGCCAGCGGGTCGCTGGTCGGGGGAGCGGCGGGGGACTGGCGAACCATGCCGTGGGGCGGCCGCGGCGACGCTGCTACGGGGCGGCCGTCCGCGGCACGTAGTAGCGTGTCCGGCTGCCCATTCCCTCGACCTGCCGCAAGAGATCATCGAGTGCGTTCGCACTCCACGCCAGGTCGGACTCGGACATTTCCACCACGAGCAGCGGCGCCGCCGTGTAGTGGAAGAAAAAATGGTGGTACGCCTCGTTCAGCTCGTCGAGATAGCGGTCGTCCGGCCCCGCCGAGGTCGAGTCCGCCGCTTCCCGGGCGCGCGCCCGCTGCCGCAGGAGGTCCGTGGGCGTCTGCAGATAGATTACGAGATCAGGTGTGACAACGTCCGGGGCCAGCAGGTCGAAGAGCCGTTGGTAGATGAAGAGCTCGTTGTCGTCGAGATTCAGATACGCGTAGATCTTGTCCTTGTCGAACAGGTAGTCGGAGACGGTCAGCCGATGGAAGAGATCGGACTGGCGCAACGTGATCTGCTGTCGGTGCCGCGCCAGCAACGAGAAGAGCTGGGCCTGGAAGGCCGCGCCGGCGCGGCCCGCGTAGAAGTCGGCGAGAAACGGATTCTCCGTATCGTCGAGCACGACCGTTGCGTCCAGCCGGTCCGCGAGGCGTTCGGTGAGGGCGCACTTGCCGGCGGCGATGGGACCCTCGATCGCGATATGCCGGTATTCCACGCTGGCCGAGTATAGACAAAGCCACATGCTATGATCGCTCCTCTCTCCCCTGCCATCCGCATGTCGCGCCTGTCGCTGTCCGCCTGTCTCGTCCTGGTCGCGGGGTGCGTGGCCACGCCGCCTGCTGTGGTGCCCACGCCGCTGGCGCCGCCGGATCCCCTGTCCTGGATTCTGCGGCTGGAGGACGAGCGGCGGCTCGCCGACCCGGCGCCGGCGGCCGCTCCCGGCGTGAGCGCGGCCACGGTGTCGCCGGCTGGCGCATCCCCCCTGCGGCCGGACCTGCTGGCCCTGCTCGAAGCGCCGCAGGCGTACCTGCGGCGCCGGGCGGCGCTCGCCGTTGGACGGGTCGGGCTGGTCGACGGCGTCGAGGCGCTGGTCGCGCGCCTCGCCGAGGATGCGGAGGTCGAGGTGCGCCAGATGGCGGCTTTCGGCCTGGGCCTGATCGGTGATGACAGCGCCACGGACGCTCTGGTCGACGCGCTCGAAGATCCTGCGGTCAAGGTGCAGGGCCGCGCCGCGCAGGCCCTCGGTCTGCTCGGGGCGCGGTCGGCCGCAACGGCGGTCGGAGCGCTGGTCCGTCGCCACGCGGCGTCCGCGTTCGACCTGGATCCGGACGATCTGACGCATCCGCAGAGCGACGAGGTCGAGGCGTTCCGTCTCGGTCTGTACGCGCTCGCCGAGCTGCGGGCGTTCGAGCCGCTTGCCGCGGCCGTGCTCACCGAGGAAGGCCGCCCGCTGCTCTGGTGGTGGCCGGTGGCCTATGCGCTCGGGCGGACCGAAGATCAGCGCGCCCTGCCGGCGCTGGTGACGCTGGCCGGCGTGCAGGGGAGCATCGGCGTGGCGCTGGCTGCGGAAGGGCTCGGGATGCTGGGGGATCCGGGCGGGGTCGCGGCGCTCGAGGATCTGCTCAGCATCGAGCGCCGTGATCGGCGCGTCGTGATCAGCGCCCTGCGCGCCCTGGGGTCCATCGATGATCCGGCTGCCGTGGCGGCGCTGGACCGCTTCGTCCGCATCAGGGCGCTCGACGACCAGCTTCGGCGAGTCGCGGTCGAGGCGCTTGCGAACCACGCGGGCGATGCGTCGGTCGAGGTGTTCGTGGAGTTGATGGGGCATCCCTGGGCGCCGCTGCGGGCCGCGTCCGTTCTGACGCTCTCGCGGATTGACCCCCAGCGGTTCCTGTTCGTGCTGTCCGGTCTCGGCTCGGATCCCGATTGGCGCGTCCGGGCAGCGGTCGCCGAGGGCCTCGGGCATGTGGACCCGTCAGCCGGCCGGATCGCACTGACGGCCATGCTTGCCGACGCGGATCAGCGGGTCCATCCGGCCGTGCTGGAGGCGCTCGTCGCCGGATCGGCGCCGGGGGCTCCGGACGTGCTGCTGGAGTGGCTGACCGGGCCCGACGTCGTCGTTCGCGGTACTGCCGCGCGCCTGCTGGGTGAACTGCGGCCGCCGGGAGCCGAGGCGGCGTTGATTGCCGCCTACGATGCGGCCGAGCCGGACGCGTCGTTCTTCGCGCGCGCGGCGATAGTCGACGCGCTGGCCGAGTACCGCGGTGACGAGGTGCTGGACACGCTCCGCCGGGCGCTCGGGGATCGGGACCGGGTGGTCCGCGTCCGAGCGGCGGAGCACCTTGCACGGCTGGAGCCGGGAGCGACCCCCGCCGGTGACAGCGGTCCCGCGCCGGGACAGCGCCGGGTGGATCACGCTTCTCCCCACCTGACACGTCCCCCCTTCTCGCCGCGCGTATACGTCGAGACGGGCCGTGGCACCATCGAGATCGAGCTGGCGGTGCTGGATGCGCCGCTGACGGCGGACAGCTTCACCGTACTCGCCCGACAGGGTTTCTTCGACGGGCTGACATTCCATCGAGTGGTTCCGGCCGAGGCCGTATACGGCGGGGATCCGCGGAGCGACGGCAGGGGAGGCCCCGGATTCACGCTGCGCGACGAGCCGAACCAGTTGCCGTTTCTGCGGGGTACGGTCGGGCTGGCGCGTGATCAGGCGGATGCGGGGGGCAGCCGGTTCTTCATCACGCAGGCGCCGCAGCCCCAGCGCGACGGCCGCCAGACGGCGTTCGGGCGGGTCGTCGCGGGGATGGAGGTCGTCGACGCCCTGCGGACCGGCGACCGGATCGAACGAGTCCTCGTATGGGACGGCGTGCAGCCGTTGACCGGCTCGGACGGACCCTGATTCAACCCGCCGTCGGACTGGATCGCAGCCGCTGCCGGCGTCGATGTCGCTCGATCGCCAGGCCGATCAGCCGGTCGAGCAACGCCGGGTACGGCAGTCCGGAGGCAGCCCACAGCTTGGCGTACTGGCTGATCGTGGTGAACCCGGGCAAGGTGTTGGCTTCGTTGACGTACAGCCGGTCGCCCGCTTCGTCGAGGAGGAAATCGACTCGCGCCATGCCGGCCCCGTCGAGGGCGCGGTAGGCGTCGATGGCCAGCGCGCGCACTTCTTCCGTTCGGGCGGGGGACAGAGGCGCGGGAATGACAATCTCCGACCGGTCGTCCAGATACTTCGCCTCGTAGTCGTAGAACTCCCCGGACGGGATGATTTCGCCCGGCACCGACGCCTCGGGAGCGTCGTTGCCGAGAACGGAACATTCGATCTCCCTCGCCGCCGGTACGGCGATCTCGACGATCAGCTTGTCGTCGAACGTCCATGCCAGGGCCAGGGCCTTGCGGAGACTGTCCGCGTCGGCTGCCCGCGAGACGCCGACGCTCGATCCCAGGTTCGCCGGCTTGACGAACAGGGGGTAATCGAAGTCGGCCTCGACGCGCTCGATCACCCCGTCCGGGTCGGTCTCCCATTCGATGCCGCCGATCACGCAGCCGGGAACGACCGGGAGTCCGTGGGCTCCCAGGAGCACTTTCGCCACCGCCTTGTCCATGGCGACGGCCGATCCGAGCACACCGGCTCCGACATAGGGGAGGTTCGCCAGTTCCAGGAGTCCCTGCAACGTGCCGTCCTCGCCGAACGGACCGTGGACGATGGGGAAGACGACGTCGAGGGCGAGCGCGGCCACAATCGCGTGCTCCGCGTCCTGCGCCTCGATGGCCTGCGGCGCCCGGCGGGCGATGGTGAAGAGCGGCTTCTGCGCCGGGTGGGCGGCCAGATGCGCCTCGATGCCTGCCGCCGCCGGCAGGGCTGTGGTCTCGCGCGAGCGTGCGATTACCGCCGCCGCGGAATCGGTCGACGGCGGATGGTCCGCGACGCGCCAGCGGCCGGACCTGTCGATGAAGAGCGGGACCGGCTCGTAGCGGTCACGGTCGAGCTGGCTGAAGATGGCCGCCGCGGACGCCAGCGAGACTTCGTGCTCGCTCGATCGGCCGCCGTAGATAACTCCGACGCGAAGCCGTCCCACAGATGGCGGTAGTATACGTGACCGGAGTGACGCAGACGGCCATGTTCGAGGTGACGGCGAGCGACGGACGCGCTCGCCGGGGTCGGCTCTTCACCCCGCACGGTGCGGTCGAGACGCCGGCGTTCATGCCGGTGGGCACGGCCGGTGCGGTCAAGGCGGTGACGCCGCGGGCTCTCGACGCCGCGGGGGCCGGGATCGTCCTCGCCAACACCTACCATCTGCACCTGCGGCCGGGCGACGAGCTCATCGCCCGACGGGGCGGGCTGCATCGCTTCATGGGCTGGTCCGGGCCCATCCTGACGGACAGCGGCGGCTACCAGGTGTTCAGCTTGGCTGCGCGCCGTGTGATCACCGAGGCCGGCGTGCGCTTCCGATCACACCTTGACGGCAGCGAGCACTCCCTGACGCCGGAGATCGCCACCGACATTCAGGCGCGGCTCGGCAGCGACGTCGCCATGGCGTTCGACGAGTGCACGCCCTGGCCGGCGACCGTCGACGAAGCGCGCGAGTCGATGGAGCGCACCGTGCGCTGGGCCCGGCGTTCGCGGGCCCGGCACGACACGCTGTCCGGAGCGCCGGTCGGCGCCGGGGTCGCCATGACGACTCCGGGTCAGCTTCAGTTCGGCATCGTGCAGGGCGGCATGTATCCGGCGCTGCGCGAGCGCAGCGCGCGCGAGACCATCGAGCTCGGCTTCCACGCCTACGCGATCGGAGGGCTGAGTGTCGGCGAGCCGCCGCCGGTGATGTACGACGTGGCCGGGAGCACGGCGGCGCTGCTCCCGGCCGACCGGCCGCGGTACCTGATGGGGGTCGGCATGCCCGATGACCTGGTCGAGTCGGTGGCTCGCGGCATCGACCTGTTCGACTGCGTGCTGCCGACCCGCAACGCGCGCAACGGACAGCTCTTCACCCGCAACGGGCCGCTCTCCATCCGGGCGGCCGCATACGCGGAGGACGACGGCCCGGTTGACCCGGAGTGCGCGTGTTATACGTGCGGCCACTTCTCGCGGGCCTACCTGCGGCACCTGCACGTGGCGAAGGAGATGACCGGCGCGGTGCTCGCCACAGTGCACAATCTGCACTTCTACCTTGACACGATGCGGCGGATCAGGGACGCTATCCAGTCGGGCGGTTTCGAGCGGTTCCGGCAAGCCTTCCACCACACGTACTGCCGCCGGCAGAGGCCGGAATTCCCGGAAGCCCAGGCGCATCAATGAGTCCGCACGCAATCGACGAGCTGTTCGCCATGGCCCAGCCGGCCGGTCAGCAGCCCGGGCCGTTCATCCAGTTCCTCCCGCTGATTCTGATCCTCGGCATCTTCTACGTGATCATCTGGTTGCCGATGAAGCGGCGCCAGCGGAAGATCCAGGAGTTCCAGACCGCGCTGAAGGTGGGGGAGAAGATCGTCACGACGAGCGGCATCTACGGTTCGATCACGAAGCTGCACGACCGATCCGTGCAGATACAGATTGCCGACCGGGTGCGTATCGAGATCGCGCGCAGCGCCATCGGCGGCTATCAGGGCCAGGATCCCGTGGTGCAGGACGGGAGCGGCTCGTAGGGGACGTCATGAAGCAGAACCTGCAGTGGAAACTGCTCGGAATCGTGGCGGTTACCGCGCTTGCGGTCTGGGGGGTCTACCCGCCGGCCGACCAGATCCGGCTCGGCCTCGACCTGAGCGGCGGCGCGCACCTCGTGCTGCGGGTGGAGACCGGCGACGCGCTGCAGGTGGAGACCGAGACGGCCGCCGAGCAGCTCGACGAACAGATGTCCCTCCAGGGGATGGAGGCGGCGACCGTGATTCCGAGCGACGCCACCACGATCCGGGTCGAGGGGATCGCGGGTGAGCGCGACGCCGCATTCCGCCAGTTGTCGGACGAGCGGCTGGCCGCGTCCTACGACCGCGAGCCGGGTGCGGGAGGGACCTACACGTTTCGCATGCGAGGGCCCGTGGCCTCGTCCCTGCGGGAGGAGGCGGTGCGCCAGGCGCTCCAGACCATCGAGCGGCGGGTCAACGAGCTGGGCGTGTCCGAACCGATCGTGGCCCCGCACGGGATCGGGGGCGACCAGATTCTCGTCCAGCTTCCCGGAGTCTCCGACGTGGCGCGCGCGAAGGCGCTGATCCGCTCGACATCGCTCCTCGAGCTGAAGCTCGTCGAGGAAGGACCCGCGGTGAGCCGCGAGGCGCTGTTGCAGACGAGGAACGGGGTGGTGCCGCCGGACATGGAGGTCGTGACCCAGCCGGGAGGAGCGACCGGCGGATCGATCGAGCCGGCCTATTACCTGGTGCGTCGCGTGGCCGCGGTGACGGGCCGCGATCTGCGCAACGCGCGCCCGTCGCTCGACGAGTTCAACCAGCCGGCGGTGAGCTTCACTCTCAATCGCGAGGGCGCCGGCAAGATGGGCGACATCACCAGCGCCAACATCGGCCGCGGGCTGGCGATCATCCTCGACGGGCAGGTGCGGTCGGCGCCGACCATCCAGGGCAGAATCACCGACAGCGGCCAGATCACGGGCGTCTCCCAGCAGGAGGCCGAGGACCTGCAGATCACGTTGCGGTCCGGCGCCCTGCCGGCGTCGCTGACCTACCTGGAGGAACGGACCGTCGGTCCGACGCTCGGCGCCGATTCGATTCGCGCCGGGGTCGCCGCTTCCATCGCCGGGCTCGTGCTGGTGGCGATCTTCATGCTGGGGTACTACAAGCTGGCCGGCATCAACGCGGTGGTCGCGGTGGTGCTGAACCTGCTGATTCTGATGGCCTGCATGGCCTACATCGAGGCGGTGCTGACGCTGCCGGGCATCGCGGGTCTCATTCTGACCATCGGTATCGGCGTCGACTCCAACGTGCTGATCTTCGAACGCATCAAGGAGGAGCTGCGCTCGGCCAAGAGCGTGCGGTCGGCGGTGGCGGCCGGTTTCGACCGTGTGCTGCTGACGATCATCGACACCCATGTCGCGTCGCTGATTGCGGCGGCCTTCCTGTTCCAGTTCGGTTCCGGCCCCATCAAGGGGTTCGCGACCACGTTGTTCTTCGGTCTCGTGTCGAACGTGTTCACGGCAGTCTTCGTTTCCCGGTCGCTGTTCGAGACCGTACTGTCGCGTCGCCGCGTCGCGACGCTGAGCATCTGAGATGGCGTTTTTCAAGCAGCCGCGCATCGATTTTGTGGCCCGCCGCTGGCAGGCGTTCGGCCTGTCGGCGCTGGTCGTGGCGGCGGGCATCGTGGTGCTGGTCATGCGCGGCGGGCTGCCGCTGGGGATCGACTTCTCCGGCGGTTCGCTGATCGTGCTGCAGTTCGGGCAGCCGACCGGGGAGGGAGCCGTCCGCGACGCCCTCGCCAGCGTGGAGGAGAAGGTCGTCCAGCAGTACGGCGACCCGGACGCCAACGAGGTCCTGGTCCGCCTTCCGCTGGCCGGTCCGGAAGTGGGCACGAGCCTGGAGGCCGGCGCGAACGAGGTCATCGACGCGCTGCGCGCCAGCAGTCTCGGCGAATTCGAGGTCATCAGCCAGGAGCTGGTTGGTCCCGTCATCGGCGAGGAGCTGCAGCGCCGCGGCGTCAACGCGTTCGTCTTCGCGATGGCGGGCATCCTCGTCTACATCGGCCTGCGGTTTCGCTTCAGCTTCGCGGTCGGCGCCATCGTCGCCGTGGTTCACGACATCGCCGTGACGCTCTCGCTGCTGACGTTCTTCGGCTACGAGCTGTCGCTCAACGTCGTCGCCGCCATGCTCACCATCACCGGCTATTCGGTCAACGACTCGATCGTCGTCTTCGACCGCGTGCGGGAGAACCTGCGGATGATGCGGCGGGACACCTTCGCCCGGCTCGTGAACACCAGCATCAACCAGACGTTGGCGCGCACCGTAATCACGTCGTGCACGACGGGAGTCGCGGTTCTGGCGCTGTTCGTGCTGGGTGGCGAGGTGCTGCGCGGTTTCGCGTTCACCATGCTGGTCGGTGTCTTCAGCGGCACCTACTCGACGATTTTCGTGGCGGCGATGATTGCGATCGCCATTACGGAACGGCGTAGCGCCAGGGTGCAGCGGGCGGTGAAGGCGGTGGCGGAGGAAACGCCGCCGCAGGCGCCGCCCCAGCGCTCCCGGCGGCGCTCCCGGCGGGCGCGGGCGTCCTGAGCAGGGGGCGGCGTGCAGCAGACTGTTGGAGAGGGTTGGTTGGGTTCAAGCCGGATGTTCCGCTGCTCGGCCCCGTGAACGCACTGGAAGCCGCGTTGCTCGGCACGCTGCAGGGGCTGACCGAGTTCCTGCCGCTATCGAGTTCAGCGCATCTGCTGATCGCTCGGGCCTTCTTCGGTTGGGACACGGAGGCCAGGTTCGGCTTGGCGTTCGATGTGGCGTGCCATCTCGGCACGTTGCTTGCTGTCGTGGCCTACTATCGCCGCGACGTGGCGGAGTTGGCGCGGACTGCCGTGGTTCCGCGTACGTGGCTCGGGGGACCGGGGAGGTCGGCAGCACTCGTGCGTTCGATTGCAGTCGGGACCATTCCGATTGGCGTTGTCGGCGTTGTTGCGGGCGATTTCCTGACCGGCGCGTTGCGCACCGTGACGGTCGCGGGCGCAAGCCTCGTGGTGGGCGCCGTTCTCATGCTGGCGGCCGAGCGTGTCGGCTCGCGGAAGCGCGACGAGACGGCGCTGAGCCCGTGGGAGGCGTTGGGACTCGGCTTTGCCCAGGCGTCGGCCCTCATCCCGGGTGTATCGAGGTCGGGCGCCGTGCTGGTCGTCGCGATGTTCCTCGGTGTGCGCCGCGAGCGCGCGGCGCGGTTCGCCTTCCTGCTCGGCATGCCGACGATTCTGGCCGCGGGCGGGAAGGCGTTGTTCGACCTTGCGGCACAGGGAATACCGTCCGCCGATCTGGCGCTTCTCGCCGTGGGTGCGGTTTCGTCGGCGGGAGTCGGATACGGCGCGGTGAAGTACTTCATGCGCTACGTTTCGCGTCATTCGCTCGACCCGTTCGCCGCCTACCGCGTCGTACTCGGGGCCGCGGCCCTGGCATGGGCGGCTGCTTCGTGACCGGACGCAGACCGATGCAGTGGCTGCGACGCAATCTGATCGCCGGGTTCGTCGTGATCGTGCCGCTGGTGATCAGCGTGGCGGCGTTCGTCTGGCTGTTTCAGTTCATCGACGGTGTGATGGGGCCGGTGTACGTGCGGTGGATCGGGCGTGAGATCCCCGGGTTCGGGCTCGCGACGCTCCTTCTGCTCGTGGTGTCGGTGGGGACGTTCGCGACCAACGTGCTCGGCGCCCGGCTTCTCCGACGGGGTGAGGCCTGGCTGATGAAGCTGCCGGTGTTCCGCGGCATCTACGCGCCGGTCAAGCAGCTCGTGGAGGCCTTCTCGCCGGACAACCAGCTCAGCTTCAAGCGGGTCGTGCTCGTCGACGACCCCAGGCGCGGCCTGGTGCTGGGTTTCCTGACCAAGGAGTTCACGATCGAGGGACAGGAAGACGCGGGAGTGCACGTCGCCGTATACGTGCCCACCAACCACGTCTACTTCGGGGACGTTCACATCTATCCGCGCAAGGTCGTGTCCTTTCCGTCGCTGACCGTGCAGGAAGGGCTGCAGGTGTTCCTCACCGGCGGCATGGCGCTGGCCGAGCGCCTTGAGATCGAGGAGGAACGGCGGCAGGGTTGAACTGCGGGCCCGCCAGGTCGACGGTTCTGAACGGTGGTCGACAAGCGCCACCATGCTGTAGAGGGGTGAATGGAGCAGCAACTGTACTATGTGCTCGGGTTCGGGATGCCGGTCGCGGCGGCGGCCTTCGCGTTCTTTCTGATCAACCGGATCAACGCTCACGAGCCGGGGACCGAGCGGATGCAGCGTATCGCCGCGCTGATCCGCAGCGGCGCCATGGCGTTCCTGAAGACGGAGTACACCGTGCTGGCCGCCTTCGTCAGCGTCATGTTCATCGTGCTCGTGACGTTGCTGCCGGGCGACTCGCTGTTGACCGGGGTCGCTTTCCTGGCCGGCGCGGTGCTGTCGGCCACCGCCGGGTGGATCGGCATGCGTACGGCCACCGGCGCGGCGGTGCGGACCACGCACGCGGCGACGACGAGTCTCTCCAGTGCGCTGGGGGTCGCCTTCTCGAGCGGGGCGGTGATGGGCCTGACCGTCGTCGCGCTCGGCACGCTCGGCATCGCTCTTCTCTACTACCTGTACGGAGGGCTGAGCGGTGCGGGGAGGAGCGCGGTCGAGTCGCTGTTCGGCTTTTCCCTGGGCGCGTCTTCGATCGCGCTGTTCGCCCGTGTCGGCGGCGGCATCTATACGAAGGCGGCGGACGTGGCCGGCGACCTGTCCGGCAAGGTGGAGGCGGGAATTCCGGAGGACGACCCGCGCAACCCGGCCACGATCGCCGACAACGTGGGCGACAACGTGGGTGACGTCGCCGGCATGGGGGCTGACCTGTTCGAGTCGTACGTCGGCAGCATCATCTCCTCCATCGCGCTCGCCTGGGCGCTGACCGCGCCGGCGGCCAACGCGTTGTGGGGCGTGGACGAGACGGCGTTCGGCGAGCTGCAGGCGGCGCTGGTGGTCTTTCCGATTCTCCTGGCCGGCGTCGGCATCCTTTCCTCGATGCTCGGCACGTTCGCCGTGAACACCGACGACGAGGCGAGGATCGGCAGCGCCCTCGAGCGCGGTCTGCTCGTCGCGTCGGTGCTCGTGTTCGCCGGGGCCGGGGGGCTCGTGGCGGTGCTCGCCCTCCCGTTGCCGGTGCTCTGGTGCGTCGTGGCCGGCGTGGTCGCCGGCGTGGCGATCGGCCGCGTCACCGAGTACTACACCGGGAAGGACAAGCCGCCGGCCCACCGCATCGCGCAGCAGTCCGAGACGGGGCCGGCCACCAACATCATTGCCGGTCTCGGCGTGGGGATGATGTCGTGCGCGATCCCCATCCTGATCATCTGCCTGGCGATCTACCTGAGCTTCTCGCTTGCGGAGCTCTACGGGATCGCGATAGCCGCGGTCGGGATGCTCTCGACGCTGGGGATCAGCCTCGGCGTCGACGCCTACGGACCGGTCGCCGACAACGCGGGGGGGATCGCCGAGATGAGCGGTCGCGAAGCGTTCGTGCGCGAGCGCACTGACGCTCTCGACGCGGTCGGCAACACGACGGCGGCGATGGGCAAGGGATTCGCCATCGGATCGGCGGCCCTGACCGCGCTCGCCCTGTTCAGCACGTTCCGGGCGACGGCCGACGCCGCGGTCGCCGAGGCGGGCGGTGCGGCCGCCTTCGAGCCGCGCCTGCTGAGCCTCGCGCTCGACAACCCGAACGTCCTGCTCGGCATGCTGCTGGGCGGCATGCTGCCGTTCCTGTTCTCGGCCCTGACGATGAACGCGGTGGGCCGGTCGGCCAACGACATGATCGAGGAGGTCCGCCGGCAGTTCCGCGAGATCAAGGGGCTTCTCGAGGGCGAGGCGGAGCCCGACTCGGCGCGCTGCGTGGAGATCTCGACCCGCTCGGCGATTCGCGAGATGGTGGCTCCCGGTCTGATCGCCGTGCTGGCGCCGGTGCTGACCGGCTTCCTGCTCGGCGTGTCGGGGCTCGGGGGGCTGCTGGCCGGCGCGCTCGTCACCGGCGTGCTGATGGCCCTGATGATGGCGAATGCAGGCGGCGTCTGGGACAATGCCAAGAAATACATCGAGGAGGGGCACCACGGCGGGAAGGGGTCGGAGCCGCACAAGGCGGCGGTCATCGGCGACACGGTCGGCGACCCGTTCAAGGACACGTCGGGGCCGAGTCTGAACATTCTCATCAAGCTGATGACCATCGTCGCCGTCATCTTCGCGCCGCTCGTGGTCCTGTGGATGCAGTAGGAGAGTTGACGCCCTGTTGCCGGACGGTTAAGATGCCGCACCTTTGCGCAGCGCCGCAGGCGATCGATGGTCGGCGGCCGCCGGGATCTGCCGGCATGGTGTCGGGGGGGAGGGCTCGCTGGCTGGTCCGATTTCGCGCATTCGGTGTCTAACATCCTGTGAGCGGGGATGTGGTTCGGCTCGTTGACACGGAGTAGCGGCCTGCTATAATCGGCGCCTTCGACCCGGCGTCCGAACATCGGCGGGCCAGGAGGCGTGCTGTGGCTGACACGAAAAAGAAGAGCAACCCGGCGAGGGGGGCACCGGCTCCGAAGGTCGCGCCAGCGATGTTCGGGGAGATCGCGAACCCGTCCATCCAGGTCGGCGCGCGCAAGTGGTACACGTTGCCACTGTCGATCATCGCGCACGTGGTTGCGATTGGCGCAGCCGTCATCGTGCCGCTGATGGCCATGGACGCGCTGCCGACGCCCGCGTCGATGATGGCGTTCGTCGCGGCGCCTCCGCCTCCGCCTCCGCCTCCGCCTCCGCCTCCGCCTCCGGCTGCGGCCGAGGCGGCGCCGCCGCCGGTGCTCGACGTGAATCCGAACGCCGCCCCGATCGTCGCACCGGAGCAGATCGTCGAGGAAACCGGTTTCGACATCAACCGGGTGCAAGGTGTCGAGGGCGGCGTCGCGGGCGGTGTCGTGGCCGGCATCGTCGGTGGCCTGCCGACGGCGCCTCCGCCTCCGCCGCCGCCGCCGGAGCCGGTTCGCGTCGGCGGCAACATCAGCCCGCCGACGAAGATCAGGGACGTTCCACCGGTCTATCCGCCCGTCGCGCAGCAGGCGCGCGTGCAGGGCGTCGTGATTCTCGAAGCGGTGATCGGCCCGACGGGAGCGGTTACCGATGTCAAGGTGCTCCGTTCCGTGCCGTTGCTCGACGAAGCGGCGATCACGGCCGTCAGACAGTGGCAGTACACGCCGACACTGCTGAACGGCGTGCCGGTCCCGGTCATCATGACCGTGACGGTCAACTTCCAGTTGTCGTAAACGTGGATGTCGGGGATTTCTGAAGGGCGCTCATCGAGGAGAGGGTGGCCAGACGTCTCGTTGCAGGGGGGAAAAGATGGACTTTCTTGAGTTGTGGGAGCAGATGGGCATAGCCGTCAAGATTCTGATGGGTGTGCTGGTGGTCATGTCGATGGCGTCGGTCGGCGTCTTCTTCGAGCGGTTGTTCACCTTCATCCAGGCAACGAACCAGTCGAAGCTGTTCGCGCCGCAGGTGGCGAAGCATCTCAAGGACGGGAAGCTCAAGGAAGCCATCAGCGTCTCGCAGTCCAAGGACTACAGGTACAGCCACCTCGGCAAGGTCGTTCTCGCCGGGTTGCAGGAGTACCAGTTCCAGCAGGACAGCGGCGTCGCCCTCAACAAGGACGACGTGGTCGACAGCGTCCACCGCGCGATTCAGCGTGCGGCCGCGCTCACCTCGTCCGATCTCAAGCGGGGCATGGGCATTCTGGCGACCATCGGCTCCACCGCCGTGTTCGTCGGCCTGCTCGCGACGACCCTGGGCGTCATCAATGCGTTTCAGGGCATCGCGGCCACCGGGTCCGGCGGTCTGGGCGCGGTGTCGGGTGGTATCTCCGAGGCGCTGGTCGGTACCGCGATCGGCCTCTTCGTGGCGATTCCGGCAGTCTGGTTCTTCAACTACCTGACCGGCCGGCTCGAGTACTTCGCCGTCGAGATGGACAACTCGTCATCGGAGCTCGTCGACTACTTCATCAAGAAGTCGTAGTCGGGTTTGCCTTTCGTGGATCGGAATCGCCGCCGGGTGCGACGACGCCACCCGGCGGCATCTCTGTAAGGAGAGTTTCATCATGGGAATGTCAGTCGGCGACAAGAGTGATGGCCTGAACTCCGAAATCAACATCACGCCGCTGGCCGACGTGATGCTGGTTCTGCTCATCATCGTCATGCTCATCGCGCCCCTGTTGACGGCGGGCGTGACGCTGACCCTGCCGGAGGCCTCCAACACGGGCGACAAGCCGGACAATGACAACAACACCACCGTAGCGGTAACCGCGGATGGCCGGTACTTCGTGGACAACGTCCAGACGACGCAGCAGGATCTTCTGGCGTCGATCAACAACGCGCTGGATCGCAAGCTGGAACGGATTCTGCTCGTGAAGGCTGACGTCAACGCACAGTACTCGTCAGTGATGGAGTTGATGGACCAGTTGCAGCGGGCCGGCATCGAGAACGTCGGGCTCATCACGGAGCGCGAGCTCGCTGCCGCCGGGGGAGGCGAATAGGGCATGGCTCACAAGAAGCATCACGGTGCGGACTCCGTCCAGGAGGCGTCGAAGCCTCATGCAAACTCCGAGATCAACATCACGCCGTTCATCGACGTGCTGCTGGTGCTGATCGTCATCTTCCTGGCGGCCCTCCCGCTCGGACAGCGGGGATTGGACATCAACCTGCCGCTCGAGACCCAGGGCGCGCAGCAGGCGAATACCGACAGCAGCCAGATCCTGCTCGAGTACACGGCGGATCGGCGCATTTCCGTCAACCAGCAACCGATGAACATCGCGACGCTGGAGTCCGAACTGCGGCAGATCTTCGAGACCCGTCGTGAGAAGACGATGTTCATCGCCGGGGCCGGCTCGTTGACCTACGGTGAGATCATCGACGTGATCGACGCGGCCAGAGGCGCTGGCGTCGACAAGGTCGGGATCGTCACCGAGGGCATGCGGCGCGCCGCCGGCGCACAGCCCATCGGCTAGCCGCTCGGGTTTTTTCTTCACCTTTCGGCGACGGAAGGATAAGAGCAGAGCCGGAACCACCTGTTGGTGGTTCCGGCTCTTTTTTTGCTCCACCTGCGGTTCTTTCGTTCCAGCCCCCAGGCGCCCTGCCAGCCCCCAGGCGCCCTGGGCGCCGCCCGTTTCACACAAAGTTTCCGGCCGCCCCCGATAGAACCGGACGGTGAAAACGAGGGGGGGACTCCCGGCCCGCAGCAGCCGGCGCCCCCGGCCCGCAGCCGGCGCCATCTCCGGTCCCCCTGGTCGAAATGCGGGCGTCGCGAGAGCGGCGACGCACCTGCCCGGCAGCGCGCGACGGAACGGGACCAATTATCGGGTCCGGATTTGCGGGACAACGGCGGTCAGGATGCGTCGCCGCAAACACAGTCTGTGCCGAGTCCCGTCGGGGCTGGCCCCCGGGGACTACCGCCGGCCGAGAGGATGGGGTCGGCGGCCGGGATGCGATGCACAACTTGCCACCCCCGGGGCCATTCATGGCGTTGGCTTCGTGGCAACAAAAGAAAAGGGCCGGCCACCACAATGGACGTGGCGGTCGGCCCTCGCGTGAAATGGAGTCCGAGGTCGTTCGGACGGACGGGGGTACTACTGGCCGGCCACACTCCCGCCGCGCGCTTCGTCCTGAATCTCCTGGGCACGATCCCGCAGCTCGTCGGCCTCGGCGATGAGCTCGTCCTGCTCGTCCTGATCGTCGCTCATGTTGGCCTGCATCCGCAGGAGGATGTTCTTGTACACCAGCGCGTCGACGTAGCGGTCGTTCAGGGCGATGGCCTGATCGGCCGCCTCGATGCCGGCCAGCACGTACTCCTCCTTCTCATCCTGGGTGATCCGAAAATCGCGGAACGCCTTCTCCCAGTAGAAGGTGGAGATGGTGTAGAACGCCTCCGGGTTGTCCGGCTCGATAGCCGCACGCTGCCGCAACGCGTCGATGGTCTGCTCGAAATCGCCGGCGCGGTTGTAGAAGCCGGCAAGCTGCAGGTAGACGGTCGGATCGTCGGCCAGCATGTCGCGAACCTCGAGATAGATTGCTTCGGCATCCTGGAACAGGCCGGATTCTTCGAAGAGCTGCGCCAGCACGAAGTAGTTGTCCGGGTTGCCGGGATCGAGCTCGATCATTTCCTGCAGCAGCATCGCGCGGTTGGTCGGGTCGTTCAGCTTGTCCGGCCCGTAGGCGGCCACGAGGTACTGCATCGACAGCGTCTTGAACTCGCGGGTCGGAATGCGGTCGGCAGCCAGCCGGTAGTATTCCACCGCGTTGTCGAGCAGCGCGTCGTTCTCCGGCTGCCCCTGGAACGCCGGCGTGTACAGGTTGTCGTAGCAGTTGGCGATGTAGAAGTACGCGACGCTCATCGCCATCGAGAGCTCCGAGGCGGGATCCTCGTTGATCACGTCCACCACGTGCTGGTACTCCTCGATCGCGGCCTCGTAGTCACCGCGGCCGTACAGAAGATTGGCTTCCTTGAACGTGCGCATGGCGCCGAGCTGGTTGAAGAAGCCGCACGAGACCAACGGCATCACCATCGCGGCAACGAGGGTCACTCTCAACAAGATCCGTCCCGTCTGCATGGTCCTCTCCCTCATGAGCCTGTCAGATTTCCGCCCCGCAGCCACTCGGCCGCATCGTCCGTTCGGATCGCACCGCACCGCCGAGCGCGAGCAGCCTGCGCCCCCGAAACGAGCCGCTATAGTGAAGCAAATGGAATAGCAAGTCAACCGCTGCGGAGCTTCTTGACCCTTCCCGCGCAGGGCCGTATCGTCCTCTGCAGGACGCCGGTTTCCATGGTCAGCTTCGAGAATCTGCTGGGCGCGATCCGCGCGTACAATCCGGAGACCGACGCGGATCTGCTGCATCGGGCCTACGAGTTCTCCGCCCTTGAGCACGCGGGCCAGACCCGACGATCCGGCGAGCAGTACATCACGCATCCGCTGGAAGTCGCGCGCCTCGCCGCCGAGATGCATCTCGACGACGTGACGATCGTCGCGAGCCTGCTGCACGACGTGGTGGAGGACACGCTGACGACGATTGACAACGTACGGACCCTTTTCGGGTCCGAGGTTGCCCATGTGGTGGAGGGCGTCACGAAGATCAGCACGATCCCGTTCTCGTCGAACGAGGAGCGGCAGGCGGAGAACTTCCGCAAGATGTTGCTGGCGATGGTCGACGACGTGCGCGTCATCCTCGTCAAGCTGGCCGATCGCCTGCACAACATGCGCACCCTCGGGCACCTCGGGGAGGGCCGACGCCTGAAGATCGCACAGGAGACGATCGACATCTACGCGCCGATAGCGCATCGCCTGGGGATGAACAAGGTCAAGCACGAGCTCGAGGACCTTGCGCTCCGCCACCTCGATCCTCCCGGGTACGAGTCGCTCCGGACGCGGGTCGACGAACGGCGCCGGGCGACCGAACGGACGGTGGACAGGCTCAGGCGCACGCTTGCGGAGAAGCTGCGCGCCGCCGGGGTCCCGATCATCGCCCTGGAAGGCCGGATCAAGAGCATCTTCAGCATCTGGAAGAAGATCAGGCGGCAGCGGATCTCCCTGGACGAGGTCTACGATCTCATCGCGGTCCGGGTGATCACGGAGTCGGTCCGGGACTGTTACGCCGCGCTCGGCATCATCCACCAGACCTGGGCCCCGGTGCACGGCCGGTTCAAGGACTTCGTGGCCATGCCGCGTCCGAACGGCTACCAGTCGCTGCACACGGCGGTCATCAGCGATCAGGGGCTTCCTTTCGAAGTGCAGGTCCGCACCGAGGAGATGCACCAGGTGGCCGAGGAGGGGATTGCGGCGCACTGGAAGTACAAGGAGGGGCGGGTCGGCGCCGAGCCCGACGAGAAGTACTTCCTGTGGCTGCGGCAGCTTCTCGAATGGCAGCAGGAGGTGCCGGACCCGAAGGAGTTCATCCACAGCCTGAAGCTCGACCTCTATCCGGAGGAGGTCTACACGTTCACCCCGAAGGGAGAGGTCAAGGCCCTGCCCAGAGGCGCGACCCCGATCGACTTCGCGTACGCGATTCACACCGATGTCGGCCACACGTGTGCCGGAGCACGCGTCAACGGACGCATGGTGCCGCTGCGCACCCCGCTCCGGAGCGGCGATATCGTGGAGGTGGTCACCCGCGCCGGAAACCGTCCCAGCCGTGACTGGCTGAACCTGGTCGTCACCACGCGGGCGCGCAACAAGATCCAGCATTTCATCCACGTCGAGGAGAAGCTGCGCGCCGTCGAGCTGGGACGCAAGCTCGTCGAAAAGGAGATTCGTCGTTTCGATCTCATGCCCCGGACGGTGCTGGAGCCGGAGGCGGTCGTCAGGGTCTGCAGTACGTTCGGTGCGTCGAAGCCGGAGGATCTCTATGCATCCATAGGCTATGGCCGGGTCCCGGCGCGCGCCGTGTTCGACGCCCTGGTGCCGCGGGAGCAGCGCCGTCGGCAGAAGCCGGACAAGTCCATCGCGTCGGTCGTGCGCCGGGTGCTGCGCCCCAACCAGGGGACGATCAAGGTGCGCGGGTTCGATGACCTCATGGTGTTCCGGGCCGGCTGCTGCAATCCGATTCGAGGGGAGAAGATCGTCGGCTACGTGACCCGCGGCAAGGGGGTCTCGGTGCACGCGGCGAGTTGTTCCAACGTGATGAACCTCATCTACGACCCGGAACGGCGGATCGACGTCGCCTGGGACAAGGCGAACGGGGAGTCCGCGTTCACGGTGTGCCTCACCATTCAGGTGGAGGATCGCCGCGGCATGATTGCCGACGTGACATCGCGTCTGGCGGATCGGAAGATCAACATCCGCAAGGTCGAAGCGTCCGCCAGGGAGGACCAGCACGGCCACATAAACGTCACGTTCGACATCAGCGACATGCACCACCTGCAACGCGTCATCAAGGTCGTGCGGGGAGTCGTCGGCGTGCTGGACGTCGAGCGCGTTCACCGCAAGCGGTGAACGCGTCGCAGCGGAACCGCGGGGGTCCCGGCGCATGGGACGTTCGCAGGACTCAGTTCGCGAGCCGGACGATGGCGTCGATCTCGACCTGCGCGTCCCTGGGCAGGCGCGCCACCTCGACGGCGGCGCGGGCCGGTGCGGGATCGGCGAACCAGGTGGCGTACACCCGATTCATCGCCACGAAGTCGTTCATGTCCGCGAGATAGACGGTCGTCTTGACGACGTCGTCGAGGGTCGCACCCGCCGCGCGAACGATCGCGTCGAGACTCCGGAGAACCCGGTTGGTCTGCACCGCCACATCGCCGCCGACGAGTTCGCCGGTCGCCGGGTCGAGCGGGATCTGGCCGGAGACGAAGAGCAGATCGCCCGACCGGACGGCTTGGGAGTAGGGGCCGATGGCCGGCGGTGCGCCGCTGGAGGTGACTGGAATCCGCGTCACGTGACGTCGGGTCTATGCGGCCTTCGTGATCCGGTTGGAGCGGATGCAGCGGGTGCAGACGCGGATGCGTTTGATCCTGCTGCCGACGACGGCGCGAACCGTCTGGATGTTGGCCTGGAACCGCCGGCGAGTCACGTTGTGGGCGTGACTGACGTTGCGCCCGACAGCCGGCCCCTTTCCGCACAATTCGCAGCGTTTCGCCATCTTGTCGAGAAATCCCTCCGCGCGTGTGAACGCCTGATTATATCATCGCGACGCTACGGAGGGAGGATCAATCCTGCAGCGGCCTGCCGACCCGCCGCCCTCGCATCCGGATCGAGGTCGGCGCCGGCGGCGGCGGCGGTCCGGACCCGCCTGAGCAGCGACAGGTAGGCGCGCTCGTCCGGCTCTTCGCTCAGGGCCCGCCGCGCCTCCCGAGCGCCCGCCTCGATCCGCCGCAGAACCCCGGCCGCAGCATGGTCCGACAGGCGCACGCCGTCGCCGCCGGCCGCTTCGATGAGTTGCTTCATCTCGCCGGCCAGCCGCTGCGCCGCGGCGGTCTCGGCCGGATGCTCGTACACGATGCCGCGGCTTGCCGTCTCGCAGGTCTGTCCCAGGGCGAGCGCGGCCTGTTCCACGTCGGCATCCACGAGCCCCGGAGCGTCCGGCCGGTCGCGGGCGAGATACTCGAACAGCATCGACGCCAACCGCTGCTGCGGTTCGGTCAGGCCGTGCAGCAGCGCGGCGAGGAACCCCGTATCCCGCTCCCGCCGGCGTTGCACGACGGCCGGGGGATGGGCCGTCGCCGACTCCAGGTACACGCAATCCGGCGGACAGGCGATCTGCGTCCGTCGCTTCGCGCCGCAGCAGGCGGAGCAGATCGACTCTCCGAGGGCAGGGCAGGAGCGGCGCCCGCGACGGCGCGTGCAGAGTGGACAGGCAGGTTTCGCCATGACCGGTATGCCGGCGCCTCAGCTTGGCACAGCCGGCAGCACCGGTCAACGGCGGTGGCCGCGGCCGGGAGTCGACGCCGCGGAACGGGGGGACTCCCGGAGAGGTGCGGCGGGCGGAGGACGGAGCCGCACCGGCGACGATTTCCCGGCCGCCCCCGGTCGGGTCTGCAGTGGACGCCTGTCCACAAAAGAGGGCAGGCGTTGGAGACATGGAAACCGAAGGCGGACTTTCATCGTCTAAGTGAGTGTGACCGCGCCGATTGGCAGGCTGTCGACGGCTGGTCGACACGCGCGCGAAACCGGCGGATCGGGCAGGTGTCGAGGGCTGTTGCCTCGCTTCCCTGGGCCCCTCTGTCGAGGCGGACGCGACACGGTTCTCGCCGGCGACGGACTGGGATTCCTCTGCGGAGCCCGTGGCCCGGCGGATATCGGCACGTAGTTTGCTTTGAACCATGACGGAAGGAGCCGTCATCATGAGTACGAAGACGAAGCATCGGATGGACAAGGCCCGCTACGATGAGCTCGCGTGCATTCTCGAGGCGCGACGCCTCGAGATCATCGGCGAAGTTCAGCACAAGATGCGGGACGTACGGACGGAGGGCGCGGCGGCGCCGCTGCACGATGTCCGCGACGACGCCGAGCATTCCGAAGCCGACATCCAGGACGACATCGAGTTCGCCCTGCTGCAGATGAAGGCGGAGACCCTGGACAAGATCGCCGAGGCGCTGGCCCGGCTCGACCAGGGGACGTTCGGCTACTGTTACGAGTGCGGCAAGGAGATATCGAGCCGTCGGCTGCGGGCGTTGCCGTTCGCCGTGCGCTGCACCGACTGCGAGGCGACCCGGGAGGTCGAGCTGGAGCGCGAGGTGCATGTCACGCGGCGGGGAGCGGTATCATTGTTTGCCGATCTCGCAGGTTGACGTTCATCCCACGTGCCTTGTCAGAGCGTTCTGGCGGCAGGCGCAGCATGACCGAGGAAGCGGGCCATCCGGGCGCATCGGGAACTCCGCCGGCTGACGGAGAGTTGTCCGTTCCAGCGGAGTTGCCGATTCTGCCGCTCCGCGACACGGTGCTCTTCCCCAGCTCGTTCATGCCGCTGGCGGTGGCGAGGGAGAGCTCTGTACAACTCATCGAGGCTGCCGTGGAGGGCGACCAGCTCGTCGGGGTCTTCACGCAGCGGGAAGCGTCCACCGAAGATCCGGGTCAGGACGATCTCTACGGCATCGGCACGATCACGCACATCCACAAGATGTTCAAGCTGCGGGACGGCAGCCTGCGGTTGATCGTGCAAGGACTCGCCCGCGTCGCGCTGGACCGGATCAGCGTTTCGAAACCGTTCCTGCGTGCGGCGGTACGGGCAGCCGAGGAAGTCGCGTCGGAGGACGACGGGCTCGAGATCGACGCCCTGCAGCGGAACATCAAGAACAACTTCCAGCAGGTGGTGTCGCTCTCGCCGCTGCTCTCCGACGAGCTGCAGGCGTTGTCCGGGAACATCTCGGAGCCCGGCAAGCTGGCCGATTTCATTGCGTCCAGCCTGACGACGCTGGCGACGAGCGCCCGGCAGCAGGTTCTGGAGACGCTCGACGTCCGCGCCCGCATGGATCATCTGAACCGCATCCTCACCAAGGAGCTCGAAGTGCTGGAGCTCGGTTCGAAGATCCAGTCCGAGGTGCAGTCGGAGATGGGCAGGAACCAGCGCGAGTATCTGCTGCGCGAGCAGCTCAAGGCGATTCGCAAGGAGCTGGGAGAGAACGACGACCAGGCCAAGGAGATCGAGGAACTGCGGCAGAAGATCGAGGCGGTGGGCATGCCGGAGGCCTCGCTGAAGGAGGCGCGGCGCGAGCTCGACCGCCTGTCGCGCATGCCGGTCGCCGCGGCCGAGTACACCGTGTCGCGCACCTACATCGACTGGCTCATCGCGCTGCCGTGGAACCGGCGCACCGAGGAGAAGATCGATCTGGCGCGCACCCGGAAGACCCTCGATGGTGACCACTCGGGCCTGGAGAAGGCAAAGGACCGCATTCTCGAATACCTCGCCGTGCGCAAGCTGAACCCCGACGTGAAGGGACCGATTCTCTGCTTCGTCGGTCCTCCCGGGGTGGGCAAGACATCGCTGGCCAAGGGCATCGCGGCGTCCATGGACCGGAAGTTCGTGCGTGTCTCGCTGGGAGGCATGCGCGACGAGGCCGAGATCCGCGGCCACCGGCGGACCTACATCGGTGCGCTGCCGGGGCAGATCATGCAGGGGCTCCGCCGCGCCGAGTCGAAGAACCCGGTGTTCATACTCGACGAGATCGACAAGCTGGGCATGGACTTCCGGGGAGACCCGGCCTCGGCGCTGCTCGAGGTGCTCGACCCCGAGCAGAACCCGGCGTTCCGCGATCACTACGTCGATCTGCCGTTCGATCTTTCCGAGGTGCTCTTCATCACGACGGCGAACGTGCTCGATCCCGTTCCGCCGGCGTTGCGCGACCGGATGGAGGTGCTGGAGCTGCCCGGATACACCGAGGAGGAGAAGCTGGTCATCGCGACCGAGCATCTGCTGGGGCGGCAGATCGAGAACCACGGGCTGACGACCGAGCAGGTCGGCTTCACCGAGGAGGCGCTCCGGGCGGTGATTCGCGGCTACACCCGCGAGGCGGGGGTGCGCAACCTCGAACGCGAGATCGGCGCCCTCTGCCGCAAGGTGGCCCGTCGGCGGGCCGAAGGGGACGAGTCTCCGGTCGAGGTCACGGCGGTGACCGTCGTCGAGATGCTGGGTGCGCCGAAACATCTCGATGAAGAGGTGGCGGAACGCACGAAACACGCCGGGGTGGCCATCGGGCTGGCTTGGACGCCGGTGGGCGGCGACGTGTTGTTCGTCGAAGCCCGCCGGATGAGCGGCGGCGGCGCGCTGACGCTGACCGGTCACCTGGGCGACGTGATGAAGGAGTCGGCGCGGGCCGCCCTGTCGTGGCTGCGGGCGAACGCCGCCCGCTACGATGTCGACCCGGCCTTCTACGGCGATGCCGAGGTGCACCTGCACGTGCCATCCGGCGCCATCCCGAAGGACGGACCCTCGGCCGGCGTCACGATGGTCACCGCGCTGGTCTCCGAGCTCACCGGGCGTCCCGTGCGCGGCGACCTTGCCATGACCGGCGAGATCACCCTGTCCGGCAACGTGCTGCCGGTCGGCGGCATCAAGGAGAAGGTGCTGGCCGCGCGGCGGCTCGGGATCGTCGAGGTCGTCCTCCCCAGGCAGAACGAGAAGCACGTCAACGAGGATCTCAGCGAGGACCTGCGGCGCGAGATCGACGTGCGCTACGTGTCGATGATCGACGAGGTGCTCGATCTGGCGCTGCTTCCCGCACCCCCGCTGGCGGCCCGCACGGACGATCCCTCCGGCGCGGCGCCGGTCCATGAGACCGTCCAGTAACCCGAAAGCGGCACGCCGGGCATCAGCGGGCGGATCGCAGCGTTCGGAATCCGTTCTTCGAGCTTCGGTGGCACCTGGAAGCGCCCACGGGCCGCCTCGCCGTGCGGAACGACGATCGCCGCCGCTACACCAGTTCCAGGCCCAGCGCCGTCTTCATGTCGGCCACCGGGCTTTCGGCCACCAGCTTCCGCGCCGCGTCCAGGGTGAAGACCTTCGGTTCGAGCACCTCGTCCGCATCGAGCGCGAGGTCGGACGCTGCGGTGAGCCCCGTCAGGCGGTAGAAGATCATCACCTCGTCGCAGTAGCCGGGGCTCGGGTGGAAGGCGCCGATGCGCTCGACGTTCTCGGGCGTCCAGCCGGTTTCCTCCGCGCATTCCCGTCGCGCTGCCGCTGCCGGGTCCTCGCCGGGCTCGACGTTGCCCGCGGGCAGCTCCCAGATCCAGCGGTCGACGGCGTAGCGGTACTGCCGCACGAGAATCACCCGCCCGGGGGCGGGCATCGGCAGGAGGATCGCCGACGCCGGGTGCCTGACGACGTCCATCGTCGCCTCGCGGCCGTGCGGCAGCCGGACGCGGTCCTGATGGGTCGTGAACACCCGCCCCCGGTGGACGGCGCGGCTGTGGAGGGTGACGGCGGCGCGTTCCTTCACGTGGTTTCCTCCGGTTCCGACGAGAGTGCAACCCGGTGATGTCCTCCGGCCGCCCGCCGGCGGGTGACGGTCCGAATCGCATCGGCAAGGTCCTGGAGATCGTCGGGCAACGGGCACGCGACCTGCACGCGCCGGCCGTCCCGGGGGTGTGCGAACGCCAGGCGCGCGGCGTGGAGAAAGGGGCGCTCCAGCCGCTGTACGACACGCAGGTGCGCTGGCGGGTGCCGGCGCCGCCCGCCGTAGAGGGAGTCGCCGACCACGGGGTGTCCGATCGCGCTCAGGTGGACGCGAATCTGGTGCGTGCGTCCGGTCGAGATCGCCACGCGGACCAGGGTGACGCCGTCCAGGGGTTCGGCCGTCACGACCCGCGTGACCGCCTCGCGCGCCCGCCGCGAACGGATCGAGATGCGCTTCCGGTCGACGGGGTCGCGGCCGATCGGCAGGTCGATGCGGCGTCCCTGCCGCACCAGGCCCCAGACCAGGGCGACGTATTCCTTCTCCACCTCGCGATCGGCGAACTGTCGGGCGAGCGCCGCGTGCGCCGCGTCGTGCTTGGCCACCACCAGCAGGCCGGACGTGCCGCGGTCGAGGCGGTGCACGATGCCGGGGCGCAGCTCCCCGCCGATGCCGCTCAGGTCGTGGACGTGATGCAGCAGCGCGTTGACGAGCGTCCCGTCCGCGTGACCCGCGGCCGGATGCACGACCATGCCGGCGGGCTTGTTGACGACGACGAGGTCCGCGTCGTCGTGGGCGACTTCGAGGGGCAGGGCCTCGGGGCGCGGCGTCGCCGGAGCGGGGGCCGGGATGTCGACGCGCACCACGTCGCCGGCGCGAACGGCGATGCCCGCCCGTGCCGCGGTGCGGTCCAGTGCGACCTGTCCCTCCCGGATCAGCCTCTGAATCTGCGATCGCGTGCGGTCTCCCAGGTGCGCCGCCAGAAACCGATCGAGTCGCGTGCCGGCGTCGTCCGGCTGCACGTCGAGATCGACGTGCCCGGGCGGTGCCGGCTCGCCGCTGTCGCGGGTGGCCATGTTCGATGCCGGGCCGCCGACGCAAATCAGGCGCGAGCGCGCGCCGGCAACGGTTGTTGCGGCGACCCGCCACCGCGCGCCAGCAGGACGAGCATGACGATGCTCAACGGCACCAGCAGCGCCGAGACGAACTGCGAGGTCGACAGAACGTCGAAGACGGCGCCGCGGGGATCGCCGCGGAAGAACTCGATGACGAAGCGCACCGTCGGGTACAGCAGCAGATAGGTCCAGAACGTTCTGCCCGGGAACGGACGCCACCGGCGCTCGAGCGCCAGCAGGGCGCCGAGGATGGCGAGTGCCGCGACCGATTCGTAGAGCTGCGTCGGGTGCAGGCTGACGTCGAGCGGCGTCCCGACGTTGGATGCGGCCAGCGGACTGGTGAACGTGATGCCCCAGGGCAGGTCGGTCGGGTGGCCGTAGCAGCAGCCCGCGAGCAGACAACCGAGCCGGCCCACCGCCTGGCCCGCCGCGATGCCGGGCGCGAACGCGTCGCAGGTCGTCCACAGCGGCATGGCGTGCCGCCGCATGTACCAGAACGCCACCGCGACCGACAGCAGCAGGCCGCCGTAGAAGACGCCGCCGGAGCGGACCAGGGTCCACAGCTCGGCGGGGTTCCGAACGAACTGGTCGAACTCGACGACGAGCAGCAGCAGCTTCGCGCCGACCAGGGCGCTGATGATGATCGCGATGCCGAGGTCCATGACCCGCTGCCCGTCCAGCCCGCGCGCCCGGCCCCGGGCGACCGCCACCTGCAGCCCGAGCAGGTACGCCGACACCAGCAGCAGGCCGTACGAGTAGACCGTGATCGGGCCGAGCTCAAGCAGTTTCGGATACATGCGCGTTCAGGAACACCATGTCCAGGATGAGGCAGCAGGCCCCGACCGTGATCGCGGCGTCGGCCACGTTGAAGGCCCAGAAGTGCCAGTTTCCCCAGTAGACGTCGACGAAGTCGACGACGTAACCCGACACGATGCGGTCGATCAGGTTGCCGATGGCCCCGCCGATGATCGACGCCAGTCCGAGCCGGGCCAGCGGCTGGTCGGGCGGGACGCGGCTGGCGTAGACCGAGATGGCGATCAGGGCGAAGAGGCCGATGGCGGTCATCAGCGCCCGCTTGAACGGGATGTCGACTGCGTTCAGAAGGCCGAAGGCGGCGCCCGTGTTCCGCACGTAGCTGAAGTCGAGCAGCCCGGGGATGATCGTCACGCTGGAGTACAGCGGCAGCCACGCGTGCACCATCGTCTTGGTGACCTGATCGAGAAGCACGATACCGACAACGATGCCCAGCAGCAGGCCGCCCGGGGGGAATGCGGGGGCCGGCGGCGGGCTGTCGCCGCGACCCGCACCGGCGGGCGTGCTTCCATCCGCGGAACCGGCGGCGGGCCGCGTTTCAGCCGACACTTTCCATGGCCTCCGCCAGGGAATCTACGCAGCGGTTGCACAGGCCGGCCGGGTCCCGGTCGCTCACCGCCGGCACGTAGCGCCAGCAGCGGTCGCACCTGACGCCCCCGGCGCGCCGCGCCTCGATCACCGCGACGCCGTCCGGCTCGACGAACTGGGCGCCGGCGGCCGCGGCCGCTTCCGCCGCCGTCGGCAACCCGGCATCCGTCGCTACCGATACGTCCGAGGTGATGAACAGCGTGGGCAGCTCCGCGGCATACCGCTCGACCAGATCCGCCGTGGTCCCGCTGGCGCGCAACGCCACCGCCGCTTCCAGCGAGGTGCCGACGGTCTTCCTCCGGCGCAGGCCCTCGAGCTCGACGTTGACGGCGTCGCGCAGGGCCAGCAACCGCCGCCAGCGGCCGAGCAGGTCGCGGTCGACCAGCGCGTCGCAGTCCGCAGGCAGATCGGCCAGATGGACGCAGTCTTCCCGCGCGCCGGGCAGGAAGCGCCAGAGGTCGTCGGTGGTGACCGGCAGGATCGGGGCCAGGAGGCGCGCCAGCCCGTCGGTCATCGTGTAGATGGCGGTCTGCGCCGAACGGCGGGCCTTCGAGCCGGGCGCCAGGGTATAGAGACGGTCCTTCGAGATGTCGACGTAGAACGCGCTCAGGTCGACGGTCAGGAAGTGGTTCACCGCGTGCGAGATCGGCTGGAACTCGTAGCGTTCGTAGGCGGCCAGGATCGTCGAGGCGATCTCGCCGTAGCGGGCCAGGGCGTAGCGATCCACCTCTTCGAGATCGGCCACCGGCAGCCGATCGGCGGCCGGATCGAAGTCGAACAGGTTGGCCACGAGAATCCGCAGCGTGTTGCGGATCTTGCGGTACGCCTCGACCACCCGGGCAAGGATCTCGTCGCCCAGGCGCACCTCCTCGCGGTAGTCGACCATCGCCACCCAGAGGCGCAGGATCTCGGCGCCGTGACGCTTGACGATCGTCTGCGGATCGATGATGTTGCCGACCGACTTCGACATCTTGCGGCCGGCCGCGTCGACCACGAAGCCGTGCGTGAGCACCTCCCGGAAGGGCGCGGCGCCGCGCGTTCCGAGGCCGACGAGCAGCGAGCTGTGGAACCAGCCCCGGTGCTGGTCCGAGCCTTCCAGATAGAGCGTCGCCGGCCAGCCCAGGTCCGGCCGCGGGCCGAGCACCGCCTCGTGGCTCGATCCCGAGTCGAACCAGACGTCCAGGATGTCGCGCTCTCGCTCGAACGTCCGGTTGCCGCACGCCGGACAGGCGCAGTCCGGCGGCAGGAACTCGTCGAGGTCGCGCTCGTACCACGCGTCGGCGCCGTGCTCCTCGAACACGGTGGCCGCCCGCTCGACGAGCGCCGGCGTCAGCGTCGCCTCCCCGCACGACGTGCAGTAGAGGGCCGGAATCGGCACGCCCCACGACCGCTGCCGCGAGATGCACCAGTCGGGGCGGTTCGCCACCATGTTGCGGATACGCTCCTCGCCCCACGCGGGAAACCACTTCACGCCGGCGATGGCGTCCAGCGCGCGCTGCCGCAGTTCGCCGCGGTCGAGTGCGATGAACCACTGCGAGGTGGCCAGGAAGATGACCGGGTTGTGGCAGCGCCAGCAGTGCGGGTACGAGTGCTCGACGTCGGCGCGTTTCCACAGCCGGCCGCGCTCGGCAAGCGCCGCCTCGACGTGCGGGTTCGCCTCGAAGACGCCCATCCCGCCGAACCGCTCCACATCGTCCGTGAAGTGGCCGTCGGGCCCGACCGGCGCGTAGACGTCGAGCCCGTACCGGACGCCCGTGTGGAAGTCGTCGGCCCCGTGGCCGGGCGCGGTGTGGACCGCGCCGGTGCCCTGATCGAGGGTGACGTAGTCGGCCAGCACCGCGACCGAGTCGCGTTCGTACAGCGGGTGACGGAACCGCAGGTCCTCGAGGTCGGCGCCGCGGAAGGTTGCGAGCGGAGGGCCGAGCGTCCGGCCGGTCTCGTCGGCCACGCGGCCCGCGAGCGACTCGGCTACGATGAGCGCGCCCGACGGGCCCGCCGGTGTCGCGGTCTCGTACGCCGCGTAGGTCACCTCGGGGTGGAACGCGACGGCCAGGTTGGATGGAATCGTCCAGGGCGTCGTCGTCCAGATCAGGACGCCCGCGGCGCGGTCGGCCAGCGCCGGCGCCAGCACCCCGAGAGCCGTACGGCTCTCGGGGGCGAGCGGAAACTCGACGTGGATCGACGGCGAGCGGTGCGGCTCGTACTCCACCTCGGCCTCGGCCAGGGCGGTCCGGCACCGGATGCACCAGTGCACCGGCTTCTTGCCGCGGTAGACCAGATCCTGCTCGACGAAGCGGCCAAGGGCGCGGACGATGGTCGCCTGGTAGGCGTGGCGCATCGTCAGGTACGGCGCGCTCCAGTCGCCGAGAACGCCGAGCCGCCTGAAGCCGTCACGCTGGATGTCGACGTAGCGCTCCGCGTACCGCCGGCACTCGCGGCGCACGTCGGCGACGCGCATATCGCGCCTGCGCCGGCCCAGTTCGCGGTCCACGCGGAGCTCGATGGGCAGGCCGTGGCAGTCCCAGCCCGGCACGTACGGCGCGTCGAACCCGGCCATCGTCCGGGCCCGGACGATGAAGTCCTTCAGGATCTTGTTGAGCGCGGTGCCGACGTGGATCGCGCCGTTGGCGTACGGCGGTCCGTCATGCAGCACGTAGCGCGGCGCGCCGCGGCGCCGCTCCCGGATCCGGCCGTACAGGTCCGCCTGCTCCCAGCGCGCAATGGCGTCGGGTTCGGTGGTCGGCAGCCCGGCCTTCATCCGAAAGCCGGTGCGCGGCAGGTTCAGGGTCTCCTTCCAGTCGGACATGGCGAGGCGGTGCGCGGTGAACGCAAGGTGGCGTCGGCGAGACCACCCGTCTCAATTGTAGTGCAAATATAATGGCTCCATGCCGGTCGGGACGCCCCCCGCGCCGCCCGCCGCCCGCCCTGGCCCCGGTCTCGCGCGACGTATCGAGGCGGTCTTCTTCGACGTCGACTTCACCCTGATCCATCCCGGATCGGCTTTCGACGGGGAGGGCTACCGGGCCTTTGCCGCGCGCCACGGGCTGCGGGTCGACGCGTCGCGCTTCGACGAGGCGGTGCGCGACGCGTCCGTGGAGCTCGAGCGGCTGCAGGACCGCGCCTACCGGCCGGAGCCGTTCGTGCGCTACGTCGCGCGGGTCCTCACCCGGATGGGGGCGGTCGGCGACAGCATCAAGGCCTGCTCGCTCGAGATCTACGACGAGTGGGCCCTGTGCCACCACTTCATGCTCTACGATGACGTCGCGCCGACGCTGGCCGCCCTGCACGCGGCCGGCTACCGTATCGGCCTGATCTCGAACACCCACCGCTGCCTGGACTCGTTCCAGTCCCATTTCGCGCTCGATCCGTACATCACCGCCGCGGTGTCGTCGTCGGAGCACGGCTACCTGAAGCCGCACCCCAGCATCTTTCGCGCCGCGCTCGCCCGCGCGGGGACGCCCGCCGAAGGCGGGGTGATGGTGGGGGACAGCGTGACGCACGACATCGACGGCGCGCGCCGCGCCGGGATGGGCGCGGTGCTGCTGGCCCGATCGGGAACGGCGCCGGAGACGGCCGAAGGCGTGCCGGTCATCCGCTCGCTCGCCGAGCTGCCGGACCTGCTGGCCGGGGCGCGCGGCGAGTTCCATCCTCGGTGAGCCGGTTGGAGTTGTCGGGCGACCGGGTGCCTGCGCGGTCTGCGGGTCTCTGACAGGCAGGCGTGCGTGGCAGCCACCGGATGCCCCCGGGCGACCGGGTCGTTGCGCTGCCTGCGCGGTCTCTGGCAGGTCCGGTTTCCAGAACGTTCGGGCCTGCGCGAAGAGGCCGGTCACGGCGCGCTGCGGTGCACCGGACAGACCGTCGAGGAGGCCCCGGTGTGGTGTCGCGCGCGCTATCCCGGCGGCCAGGTCATGTCCCGGCCGGCGAGCAGGTGCAGGTGGATGTGGAACACCGTCTGGCCCGCCGCGGCGTTGCAGTTGAACACGGTCCGGTAGCCCGCTTCGGCGTGGCCGCGCTCGGCGGCGATGCGGGTCGCCAGGTGCACCATCGAGCCCACCAGGTCGGCGTCGTCGGCCGTCAGGTCGTTGAGGGTGGAGATGTGGCGGCGCGGGATGACGAGGATGTGCGTGGGCGCCTGCGGATTGATGTCGCCGAACGCGACGAGACGCTCGTCCTCGTGAACGATGTCCGCCGGGATCTCCCCGGCGGCGATTCTGCAGAACAGGCAGTCGGCCATGGTGGTTCTCGCAGTCGGGCGGCAGCGGTCTCTCAGGCTCCAGCGGCACCGATCACCGCGGTTCGCGGTATGCCCTGCAGGTCGACACGAACGCCGCGCAGCTCCATCCCCGGGGCCGCGACAACCAGCCCGCGCAGCGCGTCGGCCTGACCTGCGCCCATCTCGACGACGAGCCGCGCGTCCGGTCGCAGCGCGGCCGGCGCCGCCCGCAGCAGCTCGCGAAGCGGATCGAGCCCGTCGGGTCCGCCATCCACCGCGATCCGGGGTTCGTGCAGGCGGACCTCGGGCGGCAGCGAGGTCATCTCGCCGGTCGGGACGTAGGGCAGGTTCGCCGCCAGCAGGTCGATTCCCGCGCCGCCGCGATCCGGCGCCGCCGTGGCCAGCCAGTCGGCGAGCGGCGCCTCGATCCAGTCGATGCGGCCGCCGACGCCGTGCGCGGCCGCGTTCCGGCGGGCCACTGCCAGCGCGGCAGGCGAGATGTCGACTGCCGTCACCGCCGCGTGCGGAAACTCGCAGGCCAGCGCCACCGCCAGACAGCCCGAGCCGGTTCCCAAGTCCGCAACCGCGAGGGGAGCGTCGCGACGGTCTCCGAACAGCTCCAGCGCGGTCTCGACGATCAGCTCGGTCTCGGGACGGGGGGTCAGCACCGCTGGTCCGACGGCGAACGCGACGCCCCAGAACTCGCGGCGTCCGGTGATGATCGAAACCGGCTCCCGCTTCTCCCGGCGGGCGGCCAGGGGGCCATAGCGCACTTCGAAGCCGGGCGGCGCCGGATCGCGGCGGCGGGCGAGATACGTGGCGCGATCCCAGCCCAGCACGTGACGCGCCAGGACCTCGGCATCGGCGGCGGCCTCGTCGGCCGCCACCCCGGCGCGTGCGAAGCAGTCCCGCGCCTGCGTCACCCGGTTGACGAGAGACGGTCCGTCGACGGCGGACGAGGCGCCGGCGCCCGCCGCGGGCGTCGTCACGCCGGGGCCGCCTCTTCCGACTTGAGCTTCTCGGACTGGTAGTGGGTGACGACGGTCTCGATGAGCTCGCCGAGATCCCCGGCCAGCACCTCGGGCAGCCGGTGGGTCGTGAAGCCGATGCGGTGGTCCGTGATCCGGTTCTGGGGGAAGTTGTACGTGCGGATCTTCTCGGACCGCTCGCCGGTGCCGACCTGTCCGCGCCGGTCGCTGGCGATCTCGGACTGGCGCCGTTGCAGCTCCATCTCGTAGAGGCGTGACCGCAGCACCTTCATCGCCTTCGCCTTGTTCTTGATCTGCGACTTCTCGTCCTGCTGCGAGACGACCAGCCCGGTGGGCAGGTGGGTGATCCGCACGGCCGAGTAGGTGGTGTTGACGCTCTGGCCGCCGGGACCGCTCGAGCAGAACGTGTCGATCCGCAGTTCCTTCGGATCGATCCGGATGTCGACCTCCTCGGCTTCGGGCAGCACCGCCACGGTGGACGTGGAGGTGTGGATGCGTCCGCTCGCCTCGGTGCTCGGCACGCGCTGTACCCGGTGGACGCCGCTCTCGTACTTCAGACGACTGTAGACGCGCCGGCCCTCGATGAGCGCCACGACCTCCTTGATGGCCCCGACGCCGGTCTCGTTCGACGACAGGACCTCCACGCGCCAGCCCTGCTCCTCGGCGAACCGCTGGTACATGCGGAAGAGGTCCGAGGCGAACAGGCCTGCCTCGTCGCCCCCGGTGCCGGCCCGGATCTCGAGGACGACGTTCTTCTCGTCGTTGGGGTCCTTCGGCAGCAGCAGCACCTTGATGGAGCCCAGCAACGTGTCCCGGCGCTCCTCGAGCGCACCCAGCTCCTGCTCGGCCAGCTCGCGCAGGTCGTCGTCGTCGCCCTCGGCGAGCTCGCGGGTCTCGGCCAGCTCGCCGACGACCGCCCTGTACTCGCGGAACTGTTCGACGAGCGGCTGGATCTCCGACAGGGTCCGGGTGTGCCTGCGGTACTCCTGCTGGTCCGCCTGCACGGCCGGATCGCTGATGAGCGCCATCAGCTTGTCGTACCGTTCCTCTATGCCCTGCAGCTTGTCGAACATTGGACGGTCACCCACCCGAGACGGGCGGCAGGAACGCCACCTCGTCGCCGTCGGCGATCCGGGCGTCCATCCGGGCGTACTCCGCGTTGACGGCGACCGAGACGGCGCCCCGGTAGCCGGCGAGCTCCGGATACTCGTCAGCCAGCAGGTTCCAGACCGCGCCTGCGGTGGAGCCGCCCGGCAACTCCCGGGCCAGGTCGGAGCCGCCCGCGATGTCGCGCAGCCTGGCGAAGAGTCGAACCGTCACGCGCATGCGACACGCAGAGCCCGTCCGCGGGCTTCCTCGTCATCGGGGTCGGCAGTGGCCCCCTCGATCCACACGTCGCCCCCTTCGAAGAACTCGTGCTTCCAGATCGGCGCAATCTGCTTGATGCGCTCGATCGCATAGCGGCACACTGCGAAGGCGTCGGCGCGATGCGGCGACGCCGCGACGATGGCGACGCTCGCCTCGCCGATCGCCAGCGTCCCGATGCGATGATGCACGGCCATGTGGGCGTCGGGCCAGCGCTCCGCCGCCTCGGCCGCAATCCGTTCGAACGACCTGATCGCGAGCGGTTCGTAGGCCTCGTACTCCAATCGATCGACCGAGCGGCCCTGATTCTCGTTGCGGACGGTTCCCAGAAAGGACGTGACCGCGCCGGCGTTCGCCGGTGCGCCTTCGAACTGTCGTGCGACGAGGTCGATGAGCGGCTCCAGCGCGAGCGGCTGCGTGGTGACCACGAAGGCGGGGGCCCCCATGTCCCGGCAGTATAGCAGTCGTGCATTCCAGCCGGCGGTGCAGTTGTCGCGGCGCCAGCCGGCGGCGCAGCGGTCGCGGCGGGTGGCGACCGGTCAGTCGGTCGGTGCGCCGGTTCCAGCGGCGGTCGTCCCACCGGGCCGTCCGTGGTCGAGCAGCGGGCCGTGACCACCGACTCGTTGCGCCCGTCGGAGTGCATCGGCGACGTACCGCTGTGCGTCTTCCGCCGCGGCCGGGAGTGCGCGGCCCACGGCGAGGCCTGCCGTCAGGGCTGCGCTGAACGTGCAACCGGTACCGTGGGTTCGGCTGCCGCCGGCGCCGCCCACGCGCGGCGCCGCAATCTCGACCGGGCCGGTACCGTCGTCGAGGAGGTCGACGACGGCGTCCGTTTCCTCGTCCAGATGTCCCCCGGTGACGATCACGGCCGCCGCGCCCAGGTCGCGGATGCGCCGCGCCGCTTCCCGCGCCGCCGCGCGCGACGTGATCCGGATACCGCTCAGCCGTTCCGCTTCCATGCGGTTCGGGGTCACCACCGCGGCCAACGGCAGAAGTCGCGTCTTCAGGCGGCGGACTCCGTCCGCATCGAGCAGACGGCTGCCGCTCGTCGAGACCAGCACGGGGTCGACGACGGGACGGATGGCCGCCGTCTCGAGTTGTCGACACACGACGTCGACGATCGCGCCCGTCGAGAGCATGCCGGTCTTGGCTGCGGCAACGGGGAAGTCCGCGGCGACCGCCGCGATCTGCGCCGCAACCACTTCTGCTGGCAAGGTGCGGGTACAGGAGATCCCCACCCGGTTCTGGGCGGTGACAGCGGTAACGGCGCTCAGTCCATGGACGCCGAACGCCGCGAAGGTCTTCAGGTCGGCCTGTATGCCGGCGCCGCCTCCCGAGTCGCTGCCGGCGATGGTGAGGACGGCTTGCATCGCGGCGCAAGCTCCTAGCGGGTCGGCGTGCGCCCGTCATTGCGGGCAAAGACGAGCAGGTACTGATAACGGAAGCCATTCTCCCGGGCCAGCAGACGGAATCCTGCGTCCTGCGCGTCGCGGATGACCCTGTCGGGTTCGACGCGCTGGTCGAGCGGTGGTCCGGGACCGCCGCCATCGAGTTTGTACTCGACGATACCGACGCGCCCGCCCGGCTTCAGGCGGGGCGCCACGTTTCTGAGCAGCGTGACCGGATCCTCGACCTGGCTGTACACCTCGACCATCAGGAGCGCGTCTATCGGACCCGGCAGCAGCGGATTCGTGGGCGTCCCGATGACCGCCTGCACGTTGGTCAGCCCCGCACGCCTGACACGCCGGTTGATCGACTCGATCATCTGCGGCTGGATGTCTTCCGCGTAGACGAGCCCGTTCGGTCCGACGCGTTGAGCCAGCCGCACGGTGAACCAGCCTCCGCCGGCACCGATATCCGCCACCACCGCGCCGTCGGCGATGCTGAGCGCGTCCATGATCAACTCCGGTTCCTGCCAGGCGTCCCGGTCGGGCCCTTCGAGCAGGCCGAGATCCTGCGGCGGGAACAGGCGACCGTGGGTGGGGCGCACCTGTGCGTGGACGGCCGCCAGGCAAGGGCCCAGGAGAGCACCGATCAGCACGGCGGCCAGCGGCGCGGTTCCCGGTCTCGATCTCACGCCCTTCATCCTAGCCCGACAATCGTCGTCTGGCCCGACAATCGTCGCCTGCGGCTCCGCTTCCCGCCCAACCGGGCCTGACCGGGAGCCTGCACCGTTCCTTACGGCGCAGACTCCTGGCAGGGCGTGTCCGGTTCGGCGATCGGCCGCATCGACGGGCGCGCGTATCCACGTCCTGCCGCGAGCACGTCCAGGCGCTGCGTCTCCAGATCCAGCACCGGCAGAATCGCGAACGCCGTCTCCGTGGGCACGTCGACCTGTTTCAGGTAGCCTCCGCACGCGCGGCAGAGCTCGATGCGCCTTCCGGCGTGCGCTTCGTCCGCGGTTGCCGTCAGGAAGGTGTCGCCGGACGCTGCACAGTAGACGCATGCGTCGGCCCGCAGTATCCAGTCCGCTCCGCAGAAGGAGCAGCGCGCGTGGCGCTTGCCGTCCCGCGCTTCCGCCAGCGCCGGCCAGGAACCGCAGGCGGGACACTCGCCGCGAGACCAGCTCCGGAGGGCGGCCCCGACCGCGGGCGAGGTGGATGTGGCGGACACGAGCGCGTCATGCCGGAGCCGGTGAGCCACCGGCCCGACCGCCAGCTCGGCGACCAGCCAGACCAGATCGGGGGCGACGCCGACATGGTTCGCCCGCTGCCGGATCGCCTGCTGCCGGCGGGCCAGTGACGCGCGCAGCAGGGATTCCGGTTCGATCTCGCCGTGCTCGATGACTGCACGCACGCGCCGCGCCGGGTCACCGGCGCCCCCGGCTGCGAAGTCGTCGCAGAAACCCAGGAGAAACGGCAGCAGACGGTCCACGTCGAGGTCGACTGCCAGATCGAGCACGGGGGGGCGCTGCTGTTCGAGTCGTTCGAGCAGATCGGCGGGCGCCGCACTCGCCCCGCCGATGATCAGGGGGGTCTGCGCCATCAACTCCAGGCTGCGGGTGACCAGCACGCGCTGCATGTCCACGGCGGCGCCGAGTTCCGGCTCTTCGTCGACGAGCCGCAGCCAGCGTGGTTCAGCGTCGTCGAGGGGGTCACGATGCGCCATGCGGCGTCAGTATCGCACGGCAGCAACGGCATGTTCACGCGCAACCGAGGCGCGCTATACTGTGTCATGACCAGGGGGACTGTTGAAGTGGCTGAAACGACTACTGTTGCAGGCGGGCCGGTGGCCGTGACCGACGCGGCGGCGGGCAGGATCCAGGCTCTGCTGGCCGAGGAGCAGAAGAGCGACGCGGGGTTGCGGGTGTTCGTGCAGGGCGGTGGCTGTTCCGGGTTCCAGTACGGGTTGATGATCGAAGAGGGTTCGGGTGACGCCGAATCGGACAGGATCTTCGAATCCAACGGCATCCGGCTGTTCGTGGATCCGATCAGCGTGCGTTACCTGGCGGGAGCCGAGGTCGACTTCGTGGACAACCTCATGGGCGGCGGCTTCACCATCCGCAACCCGAACGCCAAGACGACCTGCGGATGCGGGCAGTCGTTCGGTGCGTAGTCGCACTGTATTTCCGATCGGTTCCCCGATGCGGTCGCGTTGAGGCTGCAGACTGCTGATACGAGCGATGGACCCGCTTTCAGAATACGTCGAGCGTCTTCGGCCTCCGGGCGACCGGCGGTCGAGCAAACGGGATCGGATCGTCAACATTTTCCTGCAGCAGGACGGGCACCTGAGCGCCGACGATCTGGTGGACGTGGTTCGTCGCGACGGCGGGAAGATCAGTCGCGCCACTGTCTACCGCACGCTGCAGTGGATGGTGGAGGCCGGCATCGCCCGCAAGGTCGACTTCGGTGAGGGGCGGTTCCGGTTCGAGCACTCCTACCGTCATCCCAGGCACTTCCATCTGGTCTGCAAGAGCTGCAATCAGTCTTCCGAGTTTCTGTCCTCCGACATCGAAGGGTTGCTCGAGGAGATCGCGGCAGCGCGGGGATTCGAGGCGCGCAAGAGCGTCGTGCAGATATACGGCACGTGTGACGCGTGCCGGACGGGACGGCGGGCCGCGCCCGACAAGGTGACCACCGAGCTGCTCTTTGCGCGCGACGCGCTGCGCATCGCCATCGCGACCGAGCGCAGCGGGCTCGCGTTCTACCAGCGTGCGGCGCGCCTGACCCGGGACGCTCGCGGCCGTCAGGTGTTCCACAAGCTGGCCGACGAGGAGAAGGAGCACCTCGCCACGCTCGAGGCGCGCTATGCCGAATTGCTCGAACAGGATCCTCGACTCGAGTCGCACCCAACGTTCCTCTTCTTCAAGGGCGCGGCGAACGGCCTGTTCGCGGCGGGGGCCGACGAGTTGTCCCACGGCGTCGATGACAGCGCCGCTCTCCGGATCGGCATTCGGTGCGAGCGCGGTTCACATCGTTTCTTCAAGCGTTACGGGGAGCGGTTCGAGGATTCCGAGGGCAAGCGGATCTTTCTCGAGTTCGCCGAAGAGGAACGCGAACATCTGGAGCTGTTGATGCGCGAGTACCGTGCGCTTCGCGCCCGGCAGGCGAAGACCTCGCCGGAACCCCGCGCCCGGCGGAAGCCGCGCGCGAGTGCCTGACACCGCATCGACCGACTGCCCGCGCCCGCACCGCATCCCCGCCGTCCTCCGGCCCGGCCATGATCGATCTGCACACGCATACGACCGCTTCGGACGGCGCGCTGACGCCGCGTGAACTGGTGGAACGTGCCCACGGTCTGGGCATACGGACGCTGAGCGTGACGGACCACGACACGCTGGCCGGCGTCCCCGCGGCCGCCGCGGCGGCCGCGGCGTGCGGCATGGAGCTTCTGCCGGGCATCGAGATTACTGCCGTCCACGAGGGACGCGATGTGCACATGCTGGCCTACTTCCGCGACCCGCAACCGGCGGGTCTGGCGCCGTTCCTGGAGCACCAGCGGCAGGACCGTGCGCGGCGCGCGCGCGCGATGTCCGCCCGCCTGGCGTCGCTCGGGGCGCCGATCGACATGGAAGACCTCATCGCCGGGGCCGCCGCGGCAGGCAAGGCGGTCGCGCGGCCCACCGTGGCCCGCGCGTTGCTCGACGCGGGTCACGTGACGAGTCTTCAGCAGGCCTTCGACCGCTGGCTCGCCGACGGCAAACCCGCCTACGTACCGCGCACCGGTGCATCGCCCGCCGAGGTCATTCGTCTCGTGAGGCGGTCGGGGGGCGTGCCCGTGCTCGCGCATCCCGGGTTGCTGCGCAAGGACGAGTTGATTCCGGATCTCGTAGCGGCGGGTCTGGGCGCCATCGAGGCGTACCACAGCGACCATGATTCCGGCACCCGGTCACGCTACCTGCGTGTCGCGGAGCGGCATGGCCTCGCCGTGTCGGGCGGGTCCGACTTCCACGCCGATGACCATCCCCGGGCCGGCTGCCTGGGGCGGGTCGGTCTGCCGCGCGAGCGATTCATGCCGCTGTTCCAGCGGGTGGTGGAGGCGCACGCCGCCGTGCACGAGCAGTCGATGCAGCCCGAGGCGGCGCGATGACGGCGGCGTTGATAACGTCGGCGGTGCTGGGGATTGGCGGTCTCGGTTACACCACCGTGCTCGGCTTCCTGGCGTCGGCCCCGGACCAGATCTCCCGCCACGTGACGTTCGCGATCTTCTTCACGTTCATCACGTTGCTGGCGCACTCGATGACGATGTTCTATCTCATCGGCAAGGGCAAGGCGATTCGGGAGGCGGTGACCGACGGCGGGTTCTCCGACGAGTTGCACCTGGCAGTGGCCCGTGCGCGCCGTCCCGTATTCTCGATGGGGACCCTCGCGATGGGGCTGACGATGCTGGCGGCCGTTCTCGGGGGCGGGGTCGACACGGACGTTCTGCCGGTCGTCGTGCACTCGATACCGGCCCTGGCCGCTCTGATGACCAACTTCCTGGCGTTCCGCGCCGAATTGACTGCGCTGGCCACGGCGGCGGACTCCGTGACCGAGGTCAACCGGCTGTTGGATTGAAGCGACTCCGTCTCTTCAAGAGCTGGCGGAAGCGCCTGGGAGTCGAACCCAGCCCCCCCGCGCAAGCGGGGAGCGACCGATTTTGAAGACCGGGAGGGCCACCGGGCCCCGTTCGCTTCCCCGTGAGTCGGATGAGGGCTGGGGATAGGGTCGGCGGGGGCAGACCACACACGCACCCGAAGGAACACCACAATCGTGTGGCGCGCCTCCGAGTCACGCAAGGCGGCAGTCTGCCTGGGACGCGAGCTGGAAGGATGGCGGATCTCTGTCGATGGATGACAGGGATCCGCCGATCAGCTTTCGAGGAGGCGGACCTCGCCGGCGCGCGGTCCCTTCTCCGACTGCTCGGGCGTGAACTCGACGCGCTGGCCCTCGCGCAGGAGCTCGAACACTGCGCTGCGCACTGCGCTACGGTGGAAGAAGTGCTCGATGCCTCCTTCGTCGCGGATAAACCCGAAGCCCTTGTCAATCAACAGACGTGCGATAGTGCCGCTCGGCATGCCGTTCCTCCGCGGGAGCGCCACTCCAACTGCATCGGCGGACACCACGCTCCCTTGAGCCGCCGCCCGCATCCCTGCCTCCACAGAACCGCCCCGGTGGGCCGGTTTCCAGACGGCTTGGACGCAGACACGTAACCGGAAGTGCGCAGTGTAGTTAACGCCGCCGTGGGAAGTCAACCCGTTTCGGATTCCCCGGGGCGCGGCGTACGGCCTGGGAGACCGCATCGCGGCGCCGGAGCGTTTCCTGCGGGTACAGATTCCCGCCCCGGAAATCGCCGCCGCCTTGCGGTCCCGCTCCGCCCGACCGACCCCCCCTCGATGGGGGAACCTGCCCCGTCTACGGCGCAGACTCGCGGCCCGCCTCGGGGGCGGCCGGTTTCGAAGGCTTGGGTTTCGGCTTCCTGGGCGGCGGGTACGTGGTCCAGAAGTTTCGGCCGCAGGCCGCGCACTGCCAGAACTGCTGGGGTGGCCATGGCTGCCCGGGCACCGGATCGCGAAGCTCCATCTGTTGCCCGCACCGTTGGCAGCGGATCCGGATATCCACGTCGCCGTTGCTCATGGCGCAGATTCTAGTGCCGCGTCGTGACGGTTTTCAACCACCGCGGTTGCGCCGGGACTGTGCGGTAGATTTCCGGGAGAAAGCTGCTGAAGCGTGAAGGGAGCCGCAGGGCGGCGATTTCCGGGCTACGATCACGCGGTGATCGTGCCGGGGGTGATCCTCGCCGGGGGGCGGTCGTCGCGCATGGGACATCCCAAGGCGCTGCTGCCGGTCGATGAGCGGGAGACGTTCGCGAGTCGACTGGTGCGCACACTGTGCGCCGCCGGCGTCCGCGACGTGAGCATCGTTGTCGCCGGTGACGGGCCTGTCGATGCGCTCCGTTCCGGGCTGTCCGCCTTGCAGCCGAAGCCGCGCATCGTGCTCAACCACGATTCGTCGCGCGGCCAACTGTCGTCGCTGCTCACCGGTCTGCAGGCGATTGACCGCCCGGGCGTCGAGGCGCTGCTGATGACGCTCGTCGACATCCCGCTGGTCGGCGTCTCCACCGTCCGCGCGCTGCTCGACGCGTATGCGCAGTCGCGCGCGCCGATCGTGCGACCGTCGCGGCCGGGCGATTCCGCACACGGGCATCCCGTCATCTTCGACCGGTCGCTGTTCGACGACCTGCGAGGCGCCGATCCCGGCGCCGGAGCCAGGCCGGTCGTTCGTGCACGAGCGGCGGAGATCCGGGACGTGGCCGTCGACGACCCGGGGGCGTTCCTCGATATCGATACGCCGGCCGACTACCGTCGAGTTTTCGGCCGCTCGCCGCCCGTCGATCGGGCACGGCGTTGATCGGACGCGCGCGGTTCCCTAGAATGGTGGCGAGGCGGCAGCCGCCGCGTGGGCCAGTGGCGCAGTTGGGAGCGCGCGTGAATGGCATTCACGAGGTCACGGGTTCGAACCCCGTCTGGTCCACCACCCCTTCCTCGGGAATCGGCGACAAACGTCAGTAGGCGGTGAAGATCCGCTGAACCTCGGAGCGGTCACGGGTTCTCGTCAGGGCCAGCATCAGCAGCACGCGGGCCTTGATCGGAGAGAGATCCTCGCCGGATACGTACCGCAAGCGGTCGGCTGACACCGTCGGCCGCCCCCCGGCGGCGCGGTTGCGCGGGATGCGCGCAGGAACTCGTCCGCCGCCGGTTCTTGTGGTTATCGCCACCACGACGCCGTCCGCGACCACCTCCGCCATGGCGTCGGCCTGGGCCGGCGTGGTTGCCCCGGCCCCGGCTCCGGCGATGACGATGCCCGCCGCGCCCCGGTCGCGCGCCGCCCGCACGAGGCCGCCGTCCGCGCCGACGTAGCTCGTCAGAACGACCACGTGCGGCAGGCGATCGAGCCCGGAGACATCGAACTCCGTGCGCCGGGTGTGCCGGCGGCGCGGTCGCCGGAAGTACTCGATGCGGTCTGCATCGACGACACCGAGGATACCGCGGGGCCCGGAATCGAAGCTGGCCAGCCTCTGCGCATGCGCCTTGCTCGCATCGCGCGCCGCATGAATCTCGCCGTTGATGACGACGACGGCGCCGCGACCCCGAGAGGCGGGAGCGGCCGCCACCCGGACGGCGTCCAGCAGATTGGCCGCGCCATCGTAGCCGGCCGTGGCCGGGGGGCGCATCGAGCCGACGATGACCAGCGGTCGGCTGGTCCTGACGGTCAGATGCAGGAAGTAGGCGGTCTCTTCGAGCGTGTCGGTGCCGCTCGTGACCACGACGCCGGCGAGGTCGCTGCGGTTCGCGAATAGCCGGTTGAGCCGCTGCGCCAACTCGAGCCAGTGCGCCACGGTGAGAGAGCTGCTCGGCAGGTTGGCGAACTGCTCGGTCTCGATCTCGGCGTGGCGCCCGGCCGCCGGGATCAGGGCGGCCAACTCGTTCGCGGTGAGCCGTCCGGCCGGATGATTGGCTATGGTGCCGCCGGTGGCGACGATGCGGACAGTGGGCCGCGGACTGAACTGCGCACCGTCGGCCGCGACCGGCCAGGCCGCCAGCCATACGCCGGCCGCCGCCAGCAGCGAACGACGAGAACCCATCGCGATGCGGGTCAACCCACGGCTACTATATCGAATCCGCCGCGCCGCCGTGTGCATTCGACAGCCATCCGACGAGCCGGTCGAGTGCTTCGCGAGGCGTGGTGCCGTAGAAGGGCATCAGGGCGGTCGGGACGCCGGGGGTGCCGATGAGACAGGCTCGCCAGCGCCCCTTGAGAGTGGGAGTGACCTCGACGACATACCGCCGGCTGCCGATGGTCTTTTCGAAGCGGTGGGTGGTCACGGTGATGGTGATTGACTGCTTCCGGCGAGAATCGGATTCGGGAATTGTAGTGAGCCGACGGAATCAATCAAGCGAAGACGGACGCGAATACCGCGTCCAAAGGTCCCGCTGGTTGCCGGAGGTCGGTAATCTCACGCGAAACGAAATCGCGGTGGGCCGATACTCACCATGTGTGCACAGAACATCCACAGCTTTTCCGCAGATCCTGTTCGGGAACCCACGTAAACGGGCCGCCCCTGTCACGCGGGCGCCCCGTCGCTTTCGGTGCTGCGCGGCGTGCCACCGGCTTCCGGAGGGCGCGCGTTGATCACGCCGCGAGAGACCCGTCTGCTACGTGTGCCGACGTTGCGCGCCTTTCAGCAGGCGATCGCCGGGGCGGTGGCCCGGTCCGGCAGCCAGCCGCCGACAGCGGCGGCGGTGCTCGTGCCGACGAGCGAGGCCGCCGGACAGTTGCGGCGCACCCTCTCCGCCGCCGGGTTGGATTCCCGACGGGCGGTCCTGGTCACGCGGGACGAGTGGTACGAATGGCTGCGGAAGCGGGCCGGGTCATTGCCACCCCTGTTGACGCCGGTACAGCGGGAAGTCGTGGGCAGGGCGGCGGCTGCAGATGCGCTGGCCGCCGGCTGCACGCCGCCGTTCCGGCTGCGTCCCGGCATCGTCGCGGCGCTCGTTGCATTCTACGACGAGCTTCGGCGCACCCGGCGTTCGGTCGACGCGTTCGAGCGGCTGCTGGTCGACGAGCTCGAGCCGAGCGCCGACCTGGACCGCGGCGCCCGGCGACTGCTGCTCCAGACCCGTTTCCTGGTGGCCGCCTTTCGCGCCTACGACCGGCGGCTCGACGCGCTCTGCGGGCTGGACGAGCACCGGTTGCGAGAGCGGCTGCTGGCCGCCGACGCGTCGGAACCGGTGGCCGAGATCGTGGTGACCGTGCCGGATCAGGCCGCCCACGCAGCCGGACTGTACCCCGCGGACTTCGATCTGCTGGCTCGTCTCCCCCGGCTGGCGCGGGTCACCGTGATCGCGACCGATGCGGTTCTCGACAGCGGCTATCGCGAACGGCTGGACGACCTGCTGCCCGGTCTGGCCGAGTCGCGCGTCGCGTCGGACACCGGTCGGCGGATCACCATCGTCGTTCCCGATCCCGCGGCGGATCGCCAGCACTTCGTCTGGCGTGATCGCGAGGAGGAGCTGCGGGGGATTGCGCGCCGGGTGCGCCACGCGGTCTCCGTCGACGCCGGCTCGCCCGCGTCCGCCGCGGTAGTGGTGCAGCGCCCGCTGCCGTATCTGTATCTTGCGCCCTCGGTGTTCGGCGAGGTCGCCCTCCCGGTGCGAGCGGGCGCCGCCCTGCCGCTGGCGGTCGAGCCGTACGCCGCAGCCGTGGATCTTGTCGTCACGTTCGCGGCAAGCGGCTTTCAGCGCGGACCTGCGCTGGAGTTGCTGCGCTCACCGCACTTCGGATTCGACGTGGACGGGTCGCCCCCTGCCGCCGACGCAATCCGGGCGCTCGACCTGGCGCTGTCCGAGATCGGGTTCGCCGGCGGGTGGGAGACCCTGCGCCGCTGCGGCGGCGACTGGCAGACGGCGACGGGGATTCGACGCACTGCGCTGCCCGCCCTGCAGTGTGTGCTCGGGCTGGCCGACGAGCTGCGGCCGCTGCTCGATCCGGGGCCGCTTGCGGTCCAGCTTGCCACGCTCCGCGCGTTCCTGGAACGCCACGGGCCGCCGGACGACACGGTCGAGAAGGCCAGCCGCACCGCGGAAGGACGGAAGCGCGTCCGGCGCGGGCTGGAAGTGCTCGAGGTGGCGCATCGATCCCTGAACGCTCCCGGCGATGACGTCGACGCCGCCGACATGGCGTCGGTCGTGCGGCGATGGATCGAGAGCCAGACGTTTCCGTTCCCGTCGTCGGCCGAGGGCGTCCATCTCGTCGATGTCCATGCGGCCGTGTACGGGCGATTCGACGACGTGTTCATCGCGGGGCTCGTCGAGTCCGAATGGCCTGCGCGCACCGCCCGCAACATCTTCTATCCGGGTGGCCTGCTCGCCGGGCTCGGCTGGCCGCGGGAGCGTGACCGGCAGCGGGCGTCGCGCGCCGCGTTCCACGATCTGCTCGGCCTCGCGGCCGGGCGCGTCCGGCTCTCGCTGTTCAACCTGGAGGACGACGCGGTCGTCACCGCCTCGCCGCTGCTCGAGGACCTCGACGGCATGGACCTCGATCGGCGGCCGGCGTCGAGCCTCGCCGTCGGCGACATGGCGCCGGGCGAGCCCGCGGGGCGCATCGATGCGGACCTCCGCGACCGCTGGCGGACGTTGCGCAGCGCACGGGCGGCGGCGACGGATGCCGGCGCCCGGCGGTTCAGCGGCGGGGCCGGCCGCCAGGCCGAACGGTCGTACACCGTGAGCTCGCTGGAGCGTTACGCCGCGTGCCCGTTTCAGTATTTCGCGGCCAACAGGCTCGGTCTCGAGGCGGAACCCGCCGCGGCACGGACGATGACGCCGGAACAGCGCGGTCTGTTCCTGCATCGGGTGTTCGAGTCGTTCTTTCGGGACTGGCAGGTGACGGGCCGCGGCGCGGTCACGCTGGCGAACCTCGACGCGGCGCTCGAACGCTTCGCGGTTGTCGCCGAGGAGGTCATCGACGGGTTGCCGGCGATCGACCGCGTCGTGGCCCGTGAGTGGCTGCTGGGTTCAGCGGCTGCGCCGGGCCTGGCCGAGCGGGTGTTCGTCGCGGAAGTCGAGCAGCAGACCGGCGTCGTCGAACGGCTGCTCGAGTACCGGATCGATGGCCGTTTCGAGCTCGGACGGCCGCCGTCCTCCCGGACGGTGGCGATCCGCGGGGTCGTCGACCGTATCGATCTGCATGCGGACCGCACATTCAGGGTAATCGACTACAAGGCGAGTCGGCCCCCGCACCCTTCGCGCGCCCTGCAGCTTCCCGTGTACGCGCGCTGCGCCGAGCGGCAGTTGCATGCCGAACGAGGCGGAGACTGGCGCGCCACCGAGGCGCTCTACCTCGCCTTCGGCGATCCCGGACTCCAGGTGTCGGTGCCCGGTGGGGACGTCGCCGGCGCGGTTGCCGCCGGCGAGGCGCGGGTCGTGGAACTGGTGGAGGCCATCGAGGCGGGCGCGTATCCGCCGCGTCCGATCGATCGCACGCGGTGCGCGTCCTGCCCCTTTCCGACCGTCTGCCGCAAGGATCACGTCGAGGATGCGTAGCAGCCGGTCCGCCGCCCCGCCTCCGGATCAGGCGGCCCGCCTTGCCGCCGTGGACCCGCGCCGCAACGTCGTGCTGGAGGCCTCGGCGGGCACCGGCAAGACGTCGGTGCTCGTGGCGCGCTACCTGAACCTGATACGCGCCGGGATCGATCCGCTCAACGTCCTGGCGATCACCTTCACCCGGCAGGCCGCGGCCGAGATGCGCGAACGGATCGTGCAGGAGTTGAGGAAGGACGCGGCGGGTTCGCGCGCCGGCGAGGCGCGCTGGCGCGAACTGCGCGACAGGCTCGGCGAGATCACGGTCAGCACCATCGATGCCTTCTGCCTGTCGTTGCTGCGGGAGTTCCCGCTCGAAGCGGATCTCGATCCGGGCTTTGCGATCGCCGACGAAACGGAGATCCCGCACATCGTCAGACAGGCGGTCGAAAGGACGCTGGTGGCGGCCAGCGCGGTGGCTGGCGCGGACCCGAACGTCGCCATGCTGCTTGCGCAGCTTGGTCCGTGGCGCGTGCGGCTGGCGGTGACCGATCTGCTGCACCGACGCTCCGCCGTGGCGGCCGCGATCGGACAGGTTCTGCGGGGTACGCCGCGTGAGCTGAACGCGGCCGACGCGTGCCGCGGCGCCGTGAGGCGCCTGGCCGAGCGCCTGCAGCGCATGGGCGGCGCGTCGCGGCGTCTGCTGGAGGACGGACCATCGGAGAACGGCGCCTTCGCCGTGGTGGCGCGCGATCTGGCCGCTCTCGACCGGCTCGCGGAAAAGGGGCCGGCCCGCATCCGCGCGGCCCTGGACCGGCTGCGGGCGTACTTCCTGACGCGTGCGGGTGCTCCCCGCAAACGGTTCACCGATCCCCGGGTGCGCCGCGACCTGCGCGCGCGACGTTTCCGCGCCGCCGCCGCGGCGTTGGCGCCGGTCGTCCATGACGTGCTGACGCGCTTCGATCGCGACGTGAACGTGGCCCTGGTGCGGGGGGTACAGCGCATCTTCGGAATCGGTGTGACGGAGTATCGCCGCGAGCTCGAGTCGCGCGCGCTGCTCGACTTCTCCGACGTCCTCGAGCGCGCGGTCGACCTGCTGCGCAGGATGGACGAGTTCGCGCGCTCCCGCTATCGACTCGAGTCGCGTTATCACCACGTGCTCGTCGACGAGTTCCAGGACACGAGCCGCGCCCAGTGGGAGCTGGTGGCGCTGCTCGTGCAGTCCTGGGGCGAAGGCAGCGGGCTCGTGCACGACGCCCCCCTGCCGCCCAGTGTGTTCGTGGTCGGCGATCGCAAGCAGTCGATCTATCGCTTCCGGGACGCCGACGTCTCCGTGCTCGAGGAAGCGGGCATTGCAGTCGCGGCCCTGCGCGCGGACGGCGCGCAGGGCGTGCGCCAGTGGATCTCCCACAGCTTTCGCGCCGTTGGGGAGCTGCTCGTCTTCGTGAACGACCTGTTCGCGGCGATCGACAAGGCGCCGGCCCGGCCGGACGCCTTTCGGTTCGAGGAACACGACCGTTTCCCGGTCGGCCGGGCGCCGGAGCCCGAGCCCCGCGAGGATCAGGACCTGATGCTCGGGGTCGCGGTCGGCGAGAGCGTCGAGCGGTGCGCAACCCTGGTTGCGGACGAGGTCCTCCGTCTGCTCGAGGAAGAGCGGGTCCGTGACCGGAGCACCGGCCGGCGGCGGCGGGTCGAACTCCGCGATGTCGCGGTTCTGTTCCGGTCGCGCCGGAGCCACCGCGAGTTCGAGCAGGCGCTGAACGGGTGCGGGGTCCGGACCTGCGTGTACAAGGGGCTCGGCTTCTTCGACGCCGACGAGATCAAGGATGTGCGGGCCCTGCTGCGGTACCTGGCCAATCCGTGGTCCGAGCTGCGGGCTGCGGCGCTGCTGCGGTCGCGGATCGTGGGCATCTCGGACCGCGCCCTCGCGGCGCTGGCGGGTCGCCTGTCGGACGTCCTGCTGGCCGCCGCGGCGCCCGCCGGGCTGGAGCGCCTCCCGGACGACGATCGACGGCTGCTGGCCCTGGCCCGCGAGAGTGTTCCGCGGTGGGTCGCCCGGGTCGATCGGCTGGCGCCGGCGGAACTGCTCGACCGCGTCCTCGCGGAATCGGCCTACGACGCCGAACTGGGCAACCGCGATCAGATGCAGGCGCGAGAGAACGTCAAGAAGATCCGCGGCCTGGTCAGGCGGGTGCAGAACCGGGGCTATGCCACCATGACCCGGGTGGCCGACCACATCGACCAGTTGTCCGGCGACGTGTCGAATGCGGTGGTGGACGCCTTCGACGCCGTCAACCTCATGACCGTACATGCGGCCAAGGGCCTGGAGTTCCCCGTGGTGCTGCTCGTGGACATCGGCCGCGGCGCCGGCGCCGCGGCGCCGCCTGTCCGGGTGACGACGGCAACGGGCGATGGGCAGCCGTCGGTGTCGGTCTGGCCATTCCGGACGGCGGCGGACGACGATCAGCGTCTGGCCGACCGCGAAGAGAGCAAGCGCCTGCTCTACGTGGCCGCCACGCGCGCCCGCGACCGTCTTTACTTTTCCGCCGTCGCCGACGCCGGGGTGTTCGACCCGGGTCGCGGGAGCCTGGGAGAGGTGTTGCCGGCGAGTTTCGTCGCCGCGCTCGGCCGGGCCGCCGGGACGGCCGAACCGGTTGTGCACTGGGCCGCGGAGAACGGGCGTACGCACCGTCTCGCGGTCGTGGGGGCGCGACCCCGACCACGATGAGGCGCCCGCGACCCGGGGCGACGCACCGCGGCCCGGCAGGTGGCCGGGCGCCTTACGACGACCGGAGCCGCGGGTCCGCGTCGATCCGCTCGATCCAGTGGCGTGCGTTCGCTTCGGCTTCCTGTCGGGTCTGACCGGGAAGGATGACCGCGCCGACCGGTGTGGACTCGCCCGGCGCGACGGCCCAGGCCACCCAGTGGCCCGCACGCGCTTCGCTGTGGATGCTGTAGTCGTTCATCGCTGATCTGTCCCCGCGGCAGATGGTAACACCACCGGGCGTCTTGACAAGCATCGGAACCGACTCCTATCGTACGGCTCGTGTCCGCCGAACCGACGCCGGGACCGTTCCGCAACTGCGATGATACCGGGATTCGCCGCCGGTACTGGACGCTGGCGCGCCGTGTTCACGACCACGCCGCGGAACGCGCCGGGGACGCGGTGGCGCGCGCGGTCGAGCACGCGCCCGCGATCGAGGCCGGCGCCCGCCCGCCGCACCGGGGGGGCAGAGCGTCCGACGGGCGCCGCTCGGCGTCGCGGAGCGGAACTTCGTCCCGGGCCCCGCTGGCTGACGAGGTCGCCATCGACTTTCCGTCCATGACTCCCATCGTCGCTCGCATGCGCGAGGCGTTTCTTGCCGTGGCTGGCGACCACGACGTGGCGACCCGCCGTGCCGAGGTGGAGCTGACCGCGAGGCAGGCCGACCAGGGGGTCCGCGTGCCGCTCGACCTCACCGTGCAGCACACCTGTCCGGCCTGCGGGGGCCGGGGTGAGGTGTGGACCGATCCGTGCGGCCTGTGCGACGGCAGCGGCGCCGGACTCCTCTCCCACCGGCTGCACTTCCGGGTCCCGCCCGGGGTCCGACACGGAACCCGGCTGCGGTACTCGGTCACCCCGCCGCACGCGTTCGAGACCCACATCGAAGTGCGGATCGCCGTACAGTGACGGCTGCGGCTCGGTTGTCATGCGGTGGACCGACCCGCTAAGCTGGAGAAACCATGCCTGTCTCGGAAGCTGCCGTGCTGGACGCGCTGAAGGCGGTCACCGACCCCGACCTCGGACGCGATATCGTCAGTCTCGGGTTCGTCAAGAACCTGACCATAGAGGGTGGTCGTATCGCGTTCGCCATCGAGCTGACCACGCCCGCCTGTCCGGTCAAGGACCAGATGCGGGAACAGGCCCGGGCGGCGGTGACGGCGCTCGGCGGGGTCGACGCCGTCGACATCGAGATGACCGCCAGCGTTCGATCCGCAGTGCCCGACGCGCAGAAGGCGCCCATTCCCGGCATTCGGAACATCATCGCCGTGGGCGCAGGGAAGGGCGGTGTCGGAAAGACGACCGTGGCGGTCAACCTGGCCGTGGCCCTCGCCCGCTACGGCGGGCGGGTGGGGATCATCGACGGCGACGTGTACGGTCCGAACGTGCCGATCATGCTCGGCCTCGACGCACGGCTGGAGTCCGACGGCCGCAAGATCGTGCCGGCGGAGAAGCACGGCATCCGCGTCGTCTCCATGGGCTTCCTGACCGACGCGACGGCGCCGATCATCTGGCGCGGTCCCATGCTGCACGGCGTCGTCCGGCAGTTCTTCCAGGACGTCAAGTGGGACGAGCTCGACTACCTGGTCGTCGACATGCCGCCGGGCACCGGCGACGTCGCGTTGAGCCTCAGTCAGACCGTGCCGGTCACCGGCGCCGTGGTCGTGACCACCCCGCAGAACGTTTCGCTGGCCGACAGCCGCCGCGCCGTCGGCATGTACCGCAAGCTCAACGTTCCGACCCTGGGGATCGTCGAGAACATGAGCTTCTACGCCTGCGCCGGCTGCGGGCAGGAGAGCGACCTGTTCGGCCGCGGCGGCGGCGAGCGGGTCGCCGCCGAGCTCGACGTCCCGTTCCTCGGGGACATTCCGCTCTACGCGCCGATCCGCGTCGGCGGCGACACCGGCGCGCCCATCGTCAGCGCCGATCCGGACTCTCCCGCGGGCCGGGCCTTCCTGCACATCGCCGAGCGGACCGCCGCGCAGGTGTCCATCCGGAGCTTCCAGCCGCCCCGACCGGCCGCAGCGGCGGCGCCCCCGGCAATGGCCGGGCCGAGTCCCGTCCTGGGCTGAACCCGGCCGGGTTCGTTCGGGTCCCGAAAACAAGGATTAGGATGATCTATATTCGTGTAAATTAGTACGTAGTGTACGCCAGACTGCTGCCAACGCCCACCCGCTCGGTCTTCCTGTTCGGTCCCCGCGGCACCGGCAAGACCACCTGGATACGCAGCCGGTTTCCGGACGCGGCGGTCTACGACCTGCTGGACACGGCCGAGGCGTTGCGGCTGGGCAGGACGCCGGACGCGCTCTACCGCGAGCTGTCCGTGCTGCCCCCCGGGTCGTGCGCGGTCATCGACGAGGTGCAGAAGGTCCCCGAGCTGCTGAACGAGGCGCATCGGCTCATCGAGTCGCGCGGACTGCGTTTCGTACTGTCCGGATCGAGCGCCCGCAAGCTGCGGCGACGCGGCGTCAACCTGCTCGCCGGCCGCGCCGTCACCACCACCATGTTCCCGCTGGTGTCGGCCGAGCTGGGCTTCGACCTCGACGTGGAGCGCGCGCTGACGCACGGCACGCTGCCGATGGCCATCACCGGAGACCGCCCGCAGGACTATCTGCGCACGTACGCCGAGACCTACCTGGTGCAGGAGGTGCAGGTGGAGGCGCTGACGCGCAACCTCGGCGCCTTCGCCCGCTTCCTGGAGATCGCCGCCCGCCAGAACGCGCAGGCGACCAACGCCACGTCCATCGCCCGCGACGCCGGCATCGACCGCCGCACCGTGCAGAGCCACTTCGCCATCCTGGTCGACACGCTGATCGGCTTCTGGCTGCCGGCCTGGAAGCCGCGGTCGGCGACCCGGCAGGTGCGGCAGAGCAGGTTCTACTTCTTCGACGGCGGCGTCGTCCGGGCGCTGTCGGGCCGGCTGCCCTACCCGCCCACTCCGGAGGAGCGCGGTCCGCTGCTGGAGACGTTCATCCTGAACGAAATCCGGGCGTTCCTGAGCTATTCGGGCCGCCACTACGCCCCGCACTACTGGCGGAGCTACGACGATGCGGAGGTGGACGTGCTCTGCGAGACCGCCGCCGGGTTCGTCGCGATAGAGATCAAGGCGTCGGCGCGCTGGGATCGGCGCTTCAACCGCGGTCTGCGCCGCGTCCGGGAGCTTCTCGACCCGCGGCCGACGACCTGTTACGGCGTCCATCTCGGACCGCGCGCGGCGCTGTGGGACGACGTGCAGGTATTGCCCGCGCTCGACTTCCTGAAGCGGTTGTGGGACGGCGAGGTGCTGCCCTGACCGCGGTCGGCGCCCGGCGGCTCGTGGAGGGCTCTGCCGGGCGTGGGTCGGGCGGCGGCCGGAGCTGCCAACGGTGCGTCAGCGCTGCTGGGCCTCGCCGGTCATCGGCACGAAGCGCACGGGCAGCACCGCCTCGGTGGTCGCACCGTCGGCGGTCTTCGTCACGATCAGGATGTCCTGCCGGAAGCGCCCGACGGGGATCACCATGCGCGCGCCGACGGCGAGCTGTTCGACCAGCGCCGGCGGGACGTGATCGGGGGCGGCGGTGACGACGATGGCGTCGAAGGGCGCCTCGTCCGGCAGGCCCCGGTAGCCGTCGCCGGTGCGGACCTCGACGTTGTCGTAGCCGAGGTCGGCCAGCAGCGTCCGCGACCGTTCGGCGAGTTCCGGGACGATCTCGATCGTGTGGACCCGCGCCGCGATCTCGGCGAGCACGGCGGCCTGGTAGCCCGAGCCGGTGCCGATCTCCAGCACGTTGGCGTCGGCCGTCAGCGCGGCGGCATCCGTCATGTAAGCGACGACATAGGGCTGCGAGATGGTCTGCCGGTAGCCGATGGGCAGCGGCGAATCGTCGTAGGCGCGGGCTGCGAGATCGTCGGGGACGAAGCGGTGGCGCGGGACGGCCTCCAGCGCCGCGAGCACCGCGGGCGCGGTGATGCCGCGGGCGAGAATCTGACGTTCCACCATCTGCTGGCGCTCCCCGGACCGGTCTGCCCGCCGTGCGAACGGCCCCTGCCGTGATCCTGCGGACAGGCCTGCCCGCCGCGCCGACGCCGGAGACGGGGCTGCCCGCCGCGCGGGCTGCTCCTCCCGCCGTTCCCCGGACCGCTCGGCTTGACGCGCGCCGCCGTCCTCGGTCACGCTGGATGATTCGGCCGGCCCGAGTGCGCATCCGAGCAGCGCGCCCGCGCAGGCGAGCAGGATCCGCCACCCGCCGACCCGATGTTCTGGTTGTTGGTTGCCGCCGGCTTCGGTCTGTTGGGGCTGGCCCACGTTGCCCCGTTCCCGTTCATGCTCGACGCCGTCGCGCCGGCGCCGGCCGTCTGGAGCATGCCGCCGGGGGACGGGCCGCCGGCCGTCTACCTGACCTTCGACGACGGGCCGAACCCGACCGCGACGCCGCTGCTGCTCGATGTGCTCGCCGAACACGGCGCGCGCGCGACGTTCTTCGTCATCGACCGGCACCTGAACGAGCGCACCGCGCCGATCGTCCGCCGCATGTTCGAGGAAGGGCATGCCGTGGGCCTCCATACGCATACGCGCCACTGGATGGTGCTGCCGCCCGACGAGGTGGCGCGCCGGCTGCACAGGGCGGCCGGGCGGATCGAGCATCTCGCCGGCGGCGCTCCCTGCCGCGCCTTCCGCCCCCACGCCGGGTTCCGCAGCGGGCGGATGTACGAGGGACTCGCCCGCGCCGGCTACGCGCTCGTCGGCTGGGGCTGGAGCCTGTGGGACTTCAACTGGTACCGCCGTCCCGACCCGGCGGGACTCGCCGAGCGGCTCGCCGGCCGCCTCTCGGGGGGCGACATCGTGGTCATGCACGACGGCCATCATGAGAACCCCGCGGCCGACCGGCAGTACGCCGTCGATGCGACCGCCCTGCTGATTCCGATGCTGCGCGACCGCGGCTTCGTCTTCGGCGCCATCTGTTGACCGTCCGGCGGCCCACCGGTGCGGCCCCGGCTCATGGCGCATCGGGCGCCGTCGCGTCGAGCCAGGCGTCGAGACGCGCCGTCTGCGCGGGGGACGGCGACTCCACCGGCCGCAGCCGCCAGCCGTCCGGCGGGCGTTCGCCGAAGCGGGCGTCGAGCGCCATCAGGCGTTCCCGGCGGGCCACGAGGACTTTCACCTCGTCGCCGGCCCGGTAGAGACCCAGTCGCTGCGTCCACGACGCCGGTCCGACCCGGAAGCCGTCGATGGCGAGGATCTCGTCGTCGACGTTGAACCCGGCGTCGTGGCCCGGCGTCCCGCGGCGCACGCCGGCCACGAGCAGCCGCCCGGCGCCGTCGCGCGTGTCGAGTCCCAGCCAGGCCGGCGCCGCGCCGTCGTCGCCCGGCCGCGGGTCGGGCGCGAACTCGAGCCCGTACCAGGCGAGGGCCGGCGCGTAGTCGAGCTCGTCGGTCGAACGAACCGCCCGGTCGAACCAGTCGCCCAGATCGACGCCGGCGACCTCCGACGCGACGACTTCGAACTCGCCGGGCCGGAACCCGCGCTCCCCCGCGAAACGCGGGTAGGCGGTCTTCAGCACGTCGTCCAGACTCTGTCGGCCGCCGGTCGCCTCGCGCACGCGGGCGTCGAGCAGGAAGCCGATGACGGCCCCCTTCGTGTAGTAGCTGACGGTCGTGTTGCGGCTGTTCTCGTTCGGCCGGTAGTACCGGATCCAGGCATCGTACGAGGCCTCGGCCACCGCCTGCACCAGCCGTCCCGGCGTCGTCTGCAGCGCCGTGATCTGCCCGGAGAGCGCCTCCAGGAACTCTTCGCGCGTGGAGATTCCGGCCCGGTGCACGGCCAGCGGGCCGTAGTAGGAGGTCAACCCCTCGACCATCCACAGGCTGGGCGTGAACGCCTCGCGTTCGTAGTCGAACGGCCCGAGCGCAGCGGGTCGCAACCGCTTGACGTTCCAGGCGTGGAACAGCTCGTGGCTGACCGTGTCCAGCCAGCGGAGGTAGCGCCGGCGGTCGCGGGTGGTCCAGCGGCTCGTCATCAGCAGGGTCGAGTCGCGGTGCTCGAGCCCGCCGCCGGCCTCGACCAGCATGTTCAGGAAGAGGTAGCGCGCGTAGGGGAAGAAGCCCCAGGTCCCGTGCTGCTCGCGCACGATGCGCTCCACGTCGGCGGCCGCGGTCGGGCCGTCCCAGACCCCGCCCTCGCCGATGTTGACGAGGGCGTGCGGGGTATCCTTCACGGTGAACGGGTACGTCGTCGGGTTGCCGGCGAGGATCGGCGAGTCGACCAGCGTGTCGAAGTCCGCGGCCCGGTAGCTGTGCGGCAGGCCGTCCGGGGCCGGCGGCAGCGCGGTCACGGTCTCGGCCCACGCCGGCGCCGGTTCGATGCGGATGTCGTGCGGCCGCGGCGCCGCATCGGCCAGGGTCAGGAACGTCGGCGCGCCGTTGAGCATCGCGAAGTCGGCCTCGACCCAGTTCGTGCGGACGCTCATCTCGCGGCAGTAGACGCGATAGGTCACGACGATCCGGTCCGCGCCGGCGGTCTCGATGCGCCAGCGGTTCTTGTTCGACTTGGCGACCCGGAGCGGCTGTCCGTCGGGCGTGGCGGCGCGCACCGCCTCCACGTGGCGCGCGTACTCGCGGATGAGGTAGGAGCCGGGCGTCCAGGCCGCCATCAGCAGCTCCACGGCCGGCCGGCCATCCGCCGGAATCACCGCTTCCACCTCGGCGTAGTGGGTGGCCGGCGCGGGGAAGCGCACCGTGTAGGTGACGGGATCGAGCGATTGCGCGGACGCCATCTTCTGTCCGGCCGGCAGCGCGACGACGGCCGCGACCCCGAGCGCGAGTGCAACGGAGGCTCCGCCGCGGGCTCCTGGCATCGCTTTCTCCTTTCCTTTCGAACGGTTCACTCTACCACCGAAGACCGGACCGTCCGTACGGCCGCCGCCGGACCACGAACGCGCCGGCGTTCCCGTCGCGGCGGCTGCGTCAGGGCGCGGGCGCCGACGCGAGGTCGCGCGCGGCGACGGCGGCGCCGAGCAGAGCGGGATTCGTGACCCGGATGACGCGTACCGGCATGGACGTCATGAGCGCTTCCATGGGGCCCTTGGCCCGGAAGGCGTCCAGGAAGACGGCCGACGCGAGCAGCGGCAGGATATGGGGGGCGATACCGCCGCCGATATAGACGCCAGCCGTGGCAAGGGCGCGCAGGCCCAGGTTTCCGGCTTCGGCGCCGAAGGCGCCGGTGAACAGCTCCAGCGTGTCGACACAACGCGGACAGCGCCGGTCCAGGGCGGCCGTCGTGATCCGCTGCGGGAGGTCCTCGGCGGCGACCCCTTCGGCCGTGGCGGGGCACCTCTCGCCGCCGTGCCGCCAGGCGTGCACGTAGGTAAGTCCGGGTCCGGAGAGCACGTGCTCCCAGGAGACCCGTCCGAAGCGGCCGGTCAAGCCCTGCAGCAGGTCGATCTCGGCGGGCGTGCGAGCGGCGAAGTCGGTGTGGCCGGGCTCGGCCGCCACCGGCACGAGCCGTCCGTTCACGCGATGCAGCAGCGTCTCGCCGAGGCCGGTGCCGGGGGCGATGAGCGCCGCGTTGCCGTCCGCCGCCGGTTCTCCCGGCTGCAGCGTCGTCACGTCGTCGTCCGCGAGCACGGATACGACGTGGCCCATCGCCTCCAGGTCGTTGAGCAGACGCACCACGGGTATCGCGAAGCGCTCGGCGACGACCGCGGCCTCCACGCGCCACGGCACGTTGGTCAGATCCGACGCGCCGCCGCGCACCGGACCGGCCACGCCGAGGACGGCGGCGTCGACGGAGGCCCCGCGCGCGCGGCGGTCGAGGAACAGCGCCAGGAGCGCCTCCAGACTGTCGTGGTCGAGCGTCGTGAAACGTTCGACGACGAGCGGGTCCGGGCGTCGCCGGCCCGTGCCGTACAGGCCGCACACGGTCTTCGTTCCGCCGACATCGGCCGCGAGCAACGTTCTCATGCGCTTTGCGCGTGCAGGCGGGTTGCAGCTTGACATTATGATGGAACCGCCGCCCAGCTTGATGACGCAGCGTCCTCCAGGTGTCCAGCCGCCGGCCAGCCGGCCCTTCGCCGGTCACGTGGTCGCGTTCACCGGTCGGCTCGCCTCCGTGGGACGGCGGGAAGCGAGCAGCCTCGTGGAGCGGCTCGGCGGCCGGACCGTCCGGGAGGTCACCGCGCGCACCACCATGCTGGTCGTCGGCGCAGAGGTCGGAGCGGGCAGGAGCGGCAAGCTGCGCAGGGCCTGCGAGCGCAACTCCCGGGCGCCGGGACAGGTGACCATCGTCGACGAGCAGGAGTTCTGCCGTCTCGCCGGCCTGCAATCGGACGATGCCCTGCGACGGCTCTACCACGGGTTGCGCCAGATGCGCGAGCGCTACCCTGATGTCCGGGAGGTTCGCCTGCGCCACCTGGAGAAGTGGGGGCTCGTCCGGCCGGTGGTGCGCACCAGCGCCGACACGTACTACGGGTTCCACGATGTCGGGGTCATCAAGCGCATCCAGCAGGAGATCGCCCGCGGCGGGTCGTTTCGCGGTGCGGGTCCGACTGCTCCTGGCGGAGCGCGAGGGGCAGTTGGCGCTCGACTTCCGCGAGATGCACGGCGAGGCGCAACCGGCCAAGGTGGTCGCGCTCCGGCGACCGGCCGGCGGTGCGGGCCGTACGGGAGAAGAATCGCCGGATGGCGCCCGTCGGGCGGCGCTCGCGGCGCGCTTCTTCCGCGAGGGGGCCGAGCTCGACGAGCAGGCGGGCGAAGGACAGGAACGGGCGCTGATCGCGTACCGCAAGGCGCTGCTGATGGATCCCACCCTGGTGCCGGCCCTCGTCAACCTCGCCAACATCCACTACGCGCGGGACAACCTGGTCGAGGCGCAGGCGCTCTACGAGCGCGCCCGCGCCCTCGACGGCGACTGTTTCGAGGCGGCGTTCAACCTCGGCAACATCCACCACGACCTGGGGCGGTACGCGGACGCCGTCGCCAGTTACCACGACGCCCTGCGGGTGCACGGCAGCTACGCCGATGCGTACTTCTACCTGGCGGTGACCCTGGAGAAGATGGGCCGATCATCGGAGGCCAGGCCGCACTGGCGCACCTATCGGACGTTGGCGCCCGACGGGGAATGGAGCGATCTGGCGCGGGAGTTCAGCGACTGGCACTAGCACCCCGAAACGCCTCGCGGGCTCGGCATTTCGGCCCATCCCTCCCGCCCCATGACTTTGCCCCTCGGCACTCGCTTCGCTGCGTCCTGCGGCGCAAGCTTTCGGGACCAGGAGTCCGCGCCGCAGAACTCACTTCGTTGCGTTTCCGCGGCGCAAGGTCCTGGTCCGGGTTGGCAGGACGGTCAGAAATCGAAGTCGTGCGGACCCTCGGCGTCCCGCCTCCGGGTCCTGCGCCGCGCCTTGTAGAAGGAGCAGTCCGGACACCAAGCCTGTGGATTGAAGCCGTTCCGGCCGGCGTACGGCAGGACCTCGCCGTGTCTGCAGTACTCCGCGCCAGCGTCGCTCTCGTCGTGCCAGCGGCACGCCCGGAACCGGACGATCGCGGGATCGTGTGCGGACGCCGAGGTCTCGTGCACGGACCGCTCGGCGCCTGAATCGTCGAACATCGCCTGCTTACCGTGAGGCCGGTGAATGCAGTGGCCGGGGACGTCCGGCTCAGCGTGCACGGAACGTGATGATGCCACGGGCCGGGTCGTAGGGGGAGACACCGACCGTGACGCGGTCGCCGGGCACGACCTTGATCCGAAACCGGCGCATCCGACCGCTCAACTGAGCCAGAACCTCGTGTCCCGAATCGCACTGCACGCGGTAGAGACCCCCACTGTGCACCGCGACGATCGTACCCTGCACGTCGATGAGGTCGTCTTTCGCCACGTCGGTTCCTGAAGCGGGGAGATTATATAGGAGTGAACGACGTCCTGCGCGGACTCCCGTCCTACAACCGCTTGACGGCTTCCTCGATCCGGCGGGCGATCGCCGCGTAGTCGTCGCCGTCGAAGCGGATCGGAGCGCCGAACGCGACCCGTACCGGCCCCGGCCGCGCCGAACGCGCTCCCACCGGCAGAACACGGTCCACGCCGTCGATGCGGATCGGCACGACCGGTGCGCGCATTCTGGAAGCCAGCATGCCCACGCCCGGCTGGAAGGTATCGATCCGGCCCGTTTCCCGGCGCCGCCCTTCGGGAAAGATCAGCACCGACGAGCCCTGTCCGAGCAGCGTGCCGAGATGCCGCATCGCCGCGCGTGCGCCCGCTTCGCGTTGCGGTAACGGCGCCACGTTGAAGCAGAGGACTCCGAGATAGTACGCGAGGCTGGTGGCGAGCCGCTGCAGGGGCGGATGATGCGCCGGGTGAAAGTGCGGTGCGAACCACTCGCGGGCCGCCACGGTGACGACCCGGTAGCGCCGCTCCGGCGGCAGCGCGGCCAGGATGACGGGACCGTCCATCACGCTCTGGTGGTTGGCCGCATACAGTACCGGACCGTGCGCGCCGGCGAGCCGCTCGAGGCCCTCGACCCGGATCCAGGCGAAGCTCCGGGTGAGCGGCAGCAGGAACGCCGCCTGCGCCAGACGGCGGAAGGCGCGCGCCGCGGGCAGTTGGCTCCAGGTGGGAAATGCGACTGCGGCCTCCGGGTCCGCGTCCGGGAATGAGCCTGGCGCGGCGGGCGGTCCCGTCCGCTCCCGGACCTTGCCGGCCACCAGCTCCCGGAGGTCGTCCGCGGTCGTGATGTGCGCCAGGGTCGTCTCGTCGACCGTGCAGTCGAATTTCCGTTCGAGAGTCAGCGCCAGCTCGATGCGCTCCAGAGAGCTGAGCCCGAGCTCCGCCAGGGTGGTGGCGCCGGTGACGGTGCGGCCGTGGCCGAAGCGGGAGAGCACTTCCTCGACGGACCCGCCGCTGGCGGCTGCGCCGGCGTCGTCCTGCGTCGTCCTGTCGCCGTCCACCCAGCGCTTCAGCTCGCGGCGCTTCAGCTTCTGCGTGCCGTCGGTGCGGGGCAATGCCGCGCCGGGCCAGACCGACCAGGCACGGATCCGCTGGTGTTCCTCGAGCCGCAGGTTCGCCTCGCGCACGACGGCGGCCGGGTCGCCCCGTGGAGCGAGCAACAGCACCGCGTGCACGTGCTCGCGTCCTGCCGCCCTGCCCGCGACCACGGCTGCGTCACGCACGCCGGCAACGTCCCGGACCGCCCGCTCCACGTCGTCGGGGAACACGTTCAGACCGTCCGGCGTGACGATCATCTCCTTCTTGCGCCCGCGGACGGTCAGCCGGCCGTCGGTGTCCAGGGCGCCGATGTCGCCGGTATGGAACCACCCGTCCCGGAACGCGGCCGCCGTGGCTTCGGGAGCGTTGTAGTACCCGCCGGTGACGTTGTCGCCGCGCACCAGGATCTCGCCGTCGTCGGCAATTGCGACCTTGATGCCGGCAATGGGCCTGCCCACCGAACCGCGGCGGGTTCGAAAGGGATGATTGAGGGTGACGATCGGCGCCGTCTCGGTCAGGCCGTAGCCCTGGATGACCAGGAATCCGAGCCGCGACCAGAAGGCTTCCACCTCCGGATCGAGCGGCGCCGCGCCGACGACGAACGACCAGAACTTGAAGCCGAACAGCCGATGCACCCGACGGTAGCGCCACCAGCGCCGCGCAACGTGCTCGGGCTTCGGCGGCGGCGCGGCCGCCTCCGGGACGACATGCAGCACGTAGTCGCGCAGCACGTCGAGGATCTTCGGCACGCAGACGAGCACCGACACGCGCCGGGTCCGGATCCGGCGCACGATGTCGGCCGGGTTGTAGCCGCGCATGAAGACGGTGACGCCCTCCAGCATGGGCGGCACGAAGGTCGCCATCGCCTGCCCGAACATGTGGCTCAGCGGGAGCAGGTTCAGGAAGCGAAGGGGAAAGAAGGGGCGCCCGTACTTCGCGTACTTCCGGATCTCGTGCTCCACCGGCACGATGTTCGCCAGGACGTTGGCATGCGTGATGCGGACCCCCTTGGGCTCGGCCGTGGCTCCCGACGTGAAGATGATCTCGGCGAGGTCGTCGCCCCGCGGACGGTCCGCGGCGTCCCGATCGGGAGCGCCCGCGATGTCCGGGGTCGGCGCAGCGGATCTGCGGAGACCAGGTGCGGCGTCGGCGAGCAGATCGTCGAGCGGCCACGTCGTGACGCCGTCCACTGCCGGCGGATGGAGGTCGCGGCCCGCAATGACGAGCGGCGCCGCGACGATCCGCACGACACGCTCGACCAGACCGGGGGATGCGCGCAGGTCGACCGGTACGACCACCCCGCGGGCGAGCAGACACCCCCAGAAGGCGACGATCCACTCGGCGCGATTCTCGCCCCACAGCACGACGCGGTCGCCGGGAGCGAGGCTGCGCCCGCGAAGGCGTTCGGCGACGCGCCGGGCGGCTCGGCGAATGTCGGCGTACGACCAGGTGTAGCTGCGGTAGCCGCCGTCGTAGACGAGGAAGGGCCGGTCCGAGCGGATGCGATCGTCGAAGAAGTCGAGCAGCGTGTCCCGGCGCATGTCGGAAGCCTGAGATTATGATCGTTCACCGGAACGAGGCGCCGACGTTGATGGCCATCTGCGTCATGCGCGGCGAGCCGGGCGCTTCGTCGAACTCCGGGAGCGGACTGATGGCGTAGAAGCGCAGATCGATCGTGAAGCCGAGGTGGTCGTTCAGGAACCAGCGGACGCCCCCGCCGTAATTGAGCGTGTTCGCGGAGCGTTGCGCCGGCTCCTCGGCGGTCAGCGGAAACAGCGACAGCCGTGACGACCCGAGACCGCCGCTGAGGTAGCTCCAGCCGTCCCGATGGCCGAAGTTGAACGAGAGCTGGGACGACGAGGCGGAGAAGCGCTTGCGGAGCGTGGGACCGTCGGGATCGACGGAATGCTGCCCGGGCTGCTGATCGGCGCGCGAGGCGTGGTGGCTCGCACCCAGGCCGAAGGTGACCATGCGCCAACGGAAGAGGTACACGTGTGCGCCGACGTCGTAGCCGAAACCGCCGCCGGGCGTGTCGAGGGGGGGCAGGCCGCGGCTGGCGGCGAGCTCCACGTTCTGACTGAACGGAAGGAACGTGCCACGGACATCGAGCACATAGCGGCCGATCGGTTCTTCCGGCGGCTGCGCGTGCGCCGGGAGGGAGGTTGCGAGCAACGATGACAGGACGCACAGCAGGAGCGCCAAGCGAGGCGGGGAGCAGGCTGGCCGGACCACGCAGGTCAGTATACGGCTGGCGTCGGGGAGCCGGCGGTCGATGAGCGTCCTGGTCGAGCTGCCCGCCATCGAGGCGGCGGCGGCGCGGATCCGGGGATCGGTGCGCCGGACGCCGCTCGTCGACGTCTCGGATATCGCCGGTCGTTCGCTGCGCCTCAAGTGCGAGAACCTGCAGGTGGCGGGCGCGTTCAAGATCCGCGGCGCGTGCAACCTGGTCGCGCAGATCGCATCCGGCCCGGATGTGCGCGGCGTCATCACCTACTCGTCGGGCAACCACGCGCAGGCGGTGGCCTGCGCGGCGCGCGGGCTCGGCCTGCCGGCCGTGGTCGTGATGCCGGAGACGGCGCCGGCCGTCAAGGTCGAAGGGACCCGGTCGTACGGCGCCGAGGTGTTCTTCGAGGGCACCACGTCCGTCGAGCGGCGGCGGCGGGCCGAGGCGGTCGCGGCCGAGCGCGGGCTCATCATGGTACCGCCGTTCGACCACCCGGAGATCATCGCCGGACAGGGGACGGTCGGTCGCGAGATTCTGGAGGACCAGCCGGCGGTCGATACCGTCTATGTTCCGATCGGCGGCGGCGGCCTCATCGCGGGCGTGGCCGCCGCGGTCAAGCAACGGCGGCCGGCGACCCGGATCGTCGGCGTCGAACCCGTCGGCGCCGCGGCCATGGCCCGTTCGGTCGAGGCGGGGGCGCCGGTCACCCTCGACCGCGTGGGGAGCATCGCCGACGGTCTGTTGCCGGTGCGTCCCGGCGACCTGACGTTCGCCCACGTCGCGGCGCTCGTCGACGACATCGCGATAGTGGAGGACGAGGCGATTGCTGCCGCGGTGCGCTGGCTCGCGGCGCGGGCGAAGCTCGTCGTCGAGCCGAGCGGTGCCGCCGCGGTTGCGGCGGTGCTCTCCGGACGGGACAACGGTGGTGCGGCCGGCGCTGCCGTCGCGGTGCTCAGCGGCGGCAACATCGCCCCGGCCGCGCTCGCCGCGCTGTTCCACGAGGGAGGCGCAACCGGCCGGAAGTCTGCGCGGTAGATCGTGCGGTCAGAACCGCACCCGCACGCCCCCGAAGGCGCTGCGCGGCATGCCGGGTCCGATGAACCGTGGATCGCTGGCGTCCGGCACCTCGTGCAGGAACACCTCCAGCTCGGCCAGCACGCCGCTGGTTGCATATCGCGCGTCGAGCAGGTTCTCGATCCGTGCGAACAGCTCGACGCCGTTCGCGAAGCGATAGGCGGATCGCAGGTTGACGACCGCGTACCCCGCCAGCGGCGCCTGATCGTTGCCCTCGTCACCGAGGAAGAACCGGCTGGACGCGACGACCGTCTCCAGCGCGAGGTCCCACGCGTCCGAGAGGTCCTGCCGTACGCCCGCCTTCAGGCTGTGGCGCGGGATGCCCGGGAGCCGGTCACCGGGTGCGACCGCGACGCCCTCGTCCGTCGCCGCGTCGTTGACTTCCTCGTCGCCCGGCAGCACGAGCGCGGACTCGAACGTCGCGTCGACCAGCCCGTAGCCGAGGTACCAGGCGGTGTGCGCGATGCCGCCGTTCAACTCGACGTCGAATCCGGAGCGCGCGGTGGCGCCGGCGTTCTCGAAGTAGCCGGTGCCGATCAGCTCGGGCGACGCCACGAAGAGGATGTCGTCGTCGATCCGGGTGCGGTAGGCGGCGATCGACCACTCGCCCCGTCCCGCGGCGGACTGCCAGCGGCCCCGGACCCCGACGTCGAACGATCGCGCGACCGCCTGCTCGAGCGGCGGATCGGAGATGAAGGCATTGGGCACCCGGCATGGCTCGGCCGGGTCGGCGCAGCTCAGTTCGGCCGCGGTCGGCGCGCGGTTGGACTCGGAGTAGCGGGCGAACAGCGACGTGTGTTCGTCCGCCTCCAGGACGGCGCCGACCGACGGGTTGAAGCGCCCGAAGGTGTGACTGCCGTCGAGGGAGGTGCCGAGCTGGTCCGCGATGTCGATGCCCGCGCGGTTGTAGCGGCCGGAGACGGTGACGTGGGCGCGCTCGGTCAGTGACAGCGTGTCGCTGACATACAGCCCGAACGCCGTGTTCGTCGTTTCCAGCCCGGTGTTGAACAGGTCGTCGCCGCCCAGGCCGTAGAGACTCGTCAGCAGACCCGATCCCGAGACTCCCCGCTCCGGGGTCAGCGACCCCGCCTCGCTGCTCGACTCGAAGGCGACGTCGGCCAGATCGGCCGAGACCCCCACGACGAACACGTTCTCGCGGGAGCCGGCGCTGGTGGTCGCCGTCGCCTGCACCGTGGCTCCGTACCCCTGGGCCAGCGTCGTCGAGCGGTTGTAGGCGCCGTCGCCCGTGGCGTCCAGGCTGGTGATGAAGCGGCCGGACACGAGGTCGACCAGCGGCGTCGTTTCGTCGTCGTCATCATCGTCGTCGTCGTGTCCGTGGTGGTCGTCATCATCGTCGTCGTGTCCGTGGTCCTCGTCGTCATCGTCGTCGTCCGCGTGGTGATGACCATCGTCGTCGTGGTGTCCGTTGTCGTCGTCATCGTCGCCGTGCCCGTTGTCGTCGTCGTCATCGTCGTCGTCGGCGCCGAAGCAGAGGGTCTGCTCCGGCGCGCCGGCGGGCAGCGCGTCGTCGTCGCAGACGCCGAACTCCGCCTCGTCGCCGTTGAGCGTGCGGCGGTCGATGTCGCGGTAGTAGCCGGTGACCTGTACCGACCAGACATCGGACGCGGCGACGTTGGCGCGCCCCTGCACGAAGCCCAGCCGGTTCTCGGTCTGGTCCGGGAACGTGAACACTGCGGACCGGTCGACATCAAGGAGCTCCACCGGTGCTGGCGCGTTCCCGGTGAGCAGCGTATCGGCGTACGTGAAGCTGATGCCGGCGTCCACGCCTCCGTCCCGGTAGCCGACGTCCGCAAAGGCCTGCGTCACCTCCGAGGGAGACTCCACGCGCCACCCCTCCTCGGTGAAGCGGGTCGCGCCCGCGTAGAACGCCCACGGCCCGTTGTTGGCGCCGTACTCGGCGGTGGCCGTCATGCGGCCGAACGCGCCCCCGGAGAACTCCCCGCGGAACCCGCTGTCGTCGAACCCGTTCTTCAGGTCCAGCGCGAGCGCGCCGCCGAGGGCGTTCAGACCGTAGGTCGGATCGGATCCGGCGCTGAGCTGGACCCGATCGACGGCGAACTGCGGCAGGAGATCGAACTGCACGGTGTCGCCGAACGGCTCGTTGATGCGCACGCCGTTCTGGTACACGGCGATGCCCTGCGGCAGGCCGAGCAGCGGCGAGGCGGTGAACCCGCGAAAGCGGAGCGTCGGCTGGAAGAGGTTGGTGGTCGTCCCCTCCAGGGTCACCGCCCCGATACGCTCGTTCAGGGAGTCGGCCAGCGAGGCGGCGCCCCGCGCCGCGAGGTCGTCCCCGTCGATTACGGTTATCGGCGCCGCGACGCGGTCCCGGCTGATCCCGGCCCCGGCCAACGGGGTGATGCCGACCACGTCGACCTGCTCGACGAGCGCCGCCACGGGCAGTATCGCATCCAGGACGCGCGTTTCCCCGCCGGTCAACGCTACGTCCTCCCGCTGTGTCTCGAACCCGCTCAGCGTGAAGGTCACGGTGTAGCTGCCGGGATCGAGGGCCAGCCGGTACGCGCCCGTCGCATCCGTGGTCGTGATGATTGGGGGGGCGAGCGCCGGCTGGGCGGCGACGGTCACCCCGGGCGCGGCGGCTCCCTGGGCGTCACGGACCGTGCCGGTCAGCGACGCGGTCTGCGCCGCGGCCGGCGACAGGGCGCCCAGGCACAGAATGGCCGCACCGACGACGGCGGCCCGGTGGAGAGCGGCTCCGGCTGCGCAACCACGGCGCGCGGCGCGCGGGAGGGCGGGCGGACGGTCTTCTGGCGACAACTTCATGTCCGGTACATTCCACCGGACGCGGTTCCGTTCAGACAGAATCGGTCCGCGGCGGCCGTTGCGCGCCTGCCCGCGGCGCCGGGTCGACGCGCCACGCGTCGTCCGGTTCGCCCGGCCCCGGGTCCCGCCAGGCCGCGGCGGGTGTAGACTGCCTCGCCAGAGGCATGGCGCCCGCGGTTCAGGACCACACGCTCCATCTGCCGCTCGGCATCGAACGGCGGGGCGCGCCTGCGATTCCGGCGCGCTCGGCCGAAGCACAGGAGATCGTGCTCCGGCTGTTCGATGCGCACCGCGGCGGCGTTCACCGCTACGTGCGCGCGTTGGGGGTGACCGACCGGGACGGCGACGACATCGTCCAGGAGGTCTTTCTCGCGCTGTTCGACCACGTGGCCCGCGGCAGGGACCGGTCCAACCTCCGCGGCTGGATTTTCAGGGTGGCGCACAACCTGGCGTGCAGACACCAGGCGCGGGAGGCGCGTCGTCGTCGCCTGTGGGCGCTGTTCGGACCCCGTTCCGGGTTCGATGCGACGCCGTCGCCCGAGGACCGTTACCTGAGCGACCAGCGCCAGGCCCGGCTCCTGGCGGTCGTGGACGCGCTGCCGGCGCGTGACCGGCGCTGTCTGCAGCTTCGGGCCGAGGGACTTCGTTATCGCGAGATCGCGCGCGTGCTCGGCATCTCGCTGGGCAGCGTCGCCAGCACGCTGGCGCGCGCACTGGCGCGGCTGCGCCGCGCCGATGAGAGGTGAATGCCATGTGGCGCAAGGTCCGGCACCTGTCCGACGCCGAGCTGCTGATCCTGACCGAGGAGCGCGCGCAGTGGGGGCGCCGGTCGAAGGCCCGCGCACACCTCGCCGAGTGCCCCGGGTGCAGGCAGCGGCAGGCCGCGCTCGGCGTGGCGGCACGCGCGGCGGGCCGCGCCTGCCGCGAGCGGCCGGTGGCTCTGGCGCCGCTGCGGGTGGCGCGCAACCGCCTGATCGCGGCGATGGAGATCCGCGGAGCGCGGATACGGGCGCGGGCGTGGGCCGTGCGCATGGCCGGGGCCGTCGCCGTCGTCGTGGCGGCAGTGCTGTTGTGGTCCGCCGTCGATCGCAGCCTGCCGGCGCCGGGCGCCGGGAAGGACGGCGTGCGCATCGCGTCCGGCTTGCTGCTGCCCCGGCCCGAGCTCACGCCGGGAAGCGTCCGGCCGGTCCGTCTCGACGCCGTCTGCGGAAGAGGGGTTGCGGGCGCCCCGGTCGTCGCGGCGCAGGTGCCGCGTCAGGTGTTCGCGGCGTACGGCGTCGACTACCGGCGCGCTGCGGACTACGAGCTGGACTTCCTGATCACCCCGGAGCTGGGCGGCGCCTCGGACGTCGACAACCTCTGGCCCCAACCGTATCGGCACGTGGTCTGGAACGCCTACGTCAAGGACGAGCTCGAGCGGCATCTGCGGCGTCTGGTCTGCCGGGGCGCGCTGGACCTGGAGACGGCCCAGCGGGAGTTGGCCGGCGACTGGATCGCCGCCTACAAGCGGCGCTTCGATACCCGACGCCCGCTGCGCGACTACGACCGGTTTCCGCTGACCGCGAACGATGTCGAGGCCCTGCAGGCCGAGGCGAACGAGCGGCGGCTCCTCCGGGAAGCGCGGCGCTCCTGAGTTCGCGCCCGGAGCCGCGCCGCAGCGGGGCGACACATGGCGGTGCGGCGACCGTTGCGGTCTCCGGGCGTCGCGCACCGTTCGTGGTCCGGAACGCAGCGGCGGCGTTCCGGTCGGCCATCCCGTTGTCGCGCGCATTCGGGGGACCAGGTGCAGCCGGGGTGCTATGCTCGGTCATGACTTCCCGGCTCCGGGCGGTCCACACCGTCGTACTCGTCGTGACGTTCATCTCCGGCCTGGTCGCGTCGGGCGCGGGGGCGCAGACGCCGGCGCCGGTGCTGGTCAGGGTCGGCTCCGTTCCTCTCGCCACGCCGCCGACGGCGCTGGCCGCCGCCGCCGACCGCCTGCTCGTCGGCAGCGGCGCCGAGGTGCGCGTCTTCGACGTCTCGCGGCCCGGTGCGCCCGAGACGACCGGCGCGTACGCCTTCGACGAGGCGGTGCTGGGCCTCGCCGCGGCGGGCGACAGGGTGTACGTCGCCAACAGCCACGATGGGCTGCGTCGCCTGGACCTGTCCGACCCTTCGGCGCCAATCCTCACCGGGACCTCGGCGACGCGCGGGCAGGCGGTCGGGGTGGCCGTGGCGGAGACGCGCGTGTTCGTGAGCGACAACTCGCTCGGCTTCGACATCGTCGCTGCGGCGGGCGGTCTGCGCCGCGTCGGGGAGTACCTCAGCGACGGGTTTCCGCGCGGCATCGCCGCCGCCGGCGCGCTGGTCCTCGTGGCCGATCAACCGGCCGGGCTGATGGTGATCGACGTCTCCACGCCCGGTGCGCCGGAGGTCATCGGGAGACTGTCGCTCGGTCGCGACCCCGTGACGCAGGTGATCGCGCCGGCTGCGTCATCCGCCGGGGGCGAACCGGGGGCTCTGGTCGCGATCGTCAGCGGCCGAAGGGGGCTCCAGGCGGTGGACCTGTCCGACCCGACAGCGCCGGCCGTGACCGCGGCCGTTCCCACGGTCGGCCGACTGGCCGGCGCCGCGATGTGGGGACGACGGATCCATGCGGCCAGCGAAGGCGTCCTGCAGGTCTTCGATCTGACCGATCCCCGGCGGCCCGTGCTCGCCGGCGCGTTCCCCCTCGGCGCCCCCGCCGGGCCGGTGGCGGTCAGCGAAGCGCTCGTCTTCGCGGCCACCCCGGACGAGGTGGTCATCTTCCGCCGGCAGTAGGGGAGGTGGTCCGGAACACCGACGCGGGACGCAGATGCGTCGGCGGACGTGGCGCGCGGCGAGCCGGCCTGCGGACGTCGAGCGCGAGAGGGCATCCGGGAGGAGAAGGAGAAGGGGTGGTTAGGCGATGATGTCTTCGGTGATGACGGAAGGGAAATGCACGCGCGGTCGCGCCCCGGCGTGGGCGGCGAGCGGGGCGCTGACCGCGCTCCTGACCCTGGCCGCCGCACCGGTCGGCGCACAGCAGTGGGGACAGTTCCGCGGACCGGACGCATCGGGCGTCGTGGCCGACAATCCCGACCTGCCGGAGCGCTGGAGCGCGACCGAGAACGTCGCCTGGCGCACGCCGCTGCCGGGGCTGGGGTGGAGCTCGCCCGTCGTCGCCAACGGCCTGGTCGTGGTCACCACCGTGGTGAGCGAGGGCGAGGTCGAGACCCCCGAGGGCGGCTGGTACCGGTTCGGCGAGCGGCCCGCGCCGACCGACATCCACCACTGGCTGGTCTACGGGCTGGATCTGGGGACCGGCGCGGTGCGCTGGCGGACCGAGGTCCACGCCGGCGTCCCGGCGTCGGGGCATCACCTGAAGAACACCTTCGCGTCGGAAACCCCGGTGACCGACGGCGAGCGGTTGTACGTGCTGTTCGGCAACGTCGGCCTCTACGCGCTCGGCTTCGACGGGGCCGTGCGCTGGTCTCGCGAGCTTCCGTCGGCTCCGACCCGCAACGGCTGGGGCACCGCGTCGTCGCCGGTGCTGCACGACGGCCGGATCCACCTGGTGGTCGACAACGAGGAGCAGTCGTACATCGCGGCCCTCAGCAGCGAGACCGGCGCCGAGGTGTGGCGCACGGACCGCGACGAAGGATCCAACTGGTCGACGCCCTACGTGTGGGAGCACGCCGGGCGCACCGAGATCGTGACCACCGGCACCGATCGCGTGCGTTCCTACGACCTCTCCGGCCGGCTGCTGTGGGAGCTGGCGGGCATGTCGTCCATCGTCATCCCGACGCCGATCACCGCCCACGGGCTGCTCTATGTCGAATCGGGCTACATCGCCGACTTCCTCCGCCCGGTCTACGCGATCCGTCCCGGCGCCTCCGGCGACATCACGCTCGCAGAGGGCGAGACCGCCAACGAGTACGTGGCGTGGTCGCTGGAGCAGGGCGGCTCGTACCATCCGTCGCCCCTCGTCTACGGCGACCTCTACTACACGCTGCTCGACCGCGGGATGCTGACTGCGCACGACGCCCGCACCGGGGAGGAGATCTACGGCCGGCGGCGGATCGACGTGGGCCAGGCCTTCACCGCCTCCCCCTGGGCCTACAACGGAAGGATCTTCGCGTTGAGCGAGCAGGGAACCACCTATGTCATCGAGGCCGGTCCGCGGTTCCGGATCCTGGCCGAGAACCCGCTCGAAGAGTTCACGATGGCCACCCCTGCCATCCTGGACGACAGCCTGATCATTCGCACCGCCGAGGCGGTCTACCGCATCGGCGGGCGCTGAGGAGCTGATCGGGGTTATCGGCGAGGGTGCGCGGGCGCGGGTCGCCGTGCTCTGTACACGACTCGGCGATCTTCCGGGCAAGGCCCTTGGGGCTGTCGGACACCGCGTGCGGGTGATCGGCGGTCGCGGTTGCGGCGTATAATATCCGGCTGCTGCCTGCGGGGGCGGGATCCGTCCGCCCAGCGGGCCGATTCGACAAGGAGCGAATGCAAATGCGAGGCGATACGAGACTGCCGTCGGCCGCCGTGGCCGCGATGCTGCTCGCGCTGCCCGGCGCGGCCGTGGCCGGCGCCGAGGACACCACGCCCACGTTCACGAAGGACGTGGCGCCGATCTTCCAGCAGAAGTGCCAGGCGTGCCACCGGCCGGGTTACATCGCGCCGATGTCGCTCGTGACCTACGCCGAGTCGCGGCCGTGGGCGCGGTCCATCCGGACTCGCGTCGAGACCCGTCAGATGCCGCCGTGGCACATCGACAAGTCGGTCGGCATCCAGGACTTCGAGAACGACCGCTCGCTGACCGACGCCGAGATCGACACCATCGTGCGCTGGGTCGACGGCGGGGCGCCGCGCGGCAACCCGGAGGACATGCCGCCGCCGGTCGAGTTCGTCGACGACGACGTGTGGAACTTCGCCGACCTGTTCGGCGGCCCGCCGGACCTGGTCATCCACTCGACGCCGTACACGATGCCGGCCGTGGCCCAGGATCACTGGTGGAAGCCGGTGGTGCCGACCGGGCTGACCGAGGATCGCTGGATCCGCGCCATCGAGATCCGTCCGTCCAGCGTCGACGGCCGCCGCATCACGCACCACGCCCTCGCGCGCCTGCAGCAGGAGGAGGATCCGGATTCCCTCGGCGCGGCGTCCGATGTCGGCCCCGGCCTGCTGATGGAGTGGGCGGTGGGCAAGCAGGGCGAGATCATGCGGCCCAACAGCGGGAAGCTGATCAAGGCCGGCTCGGCCATCGTCTGGGACGTCCACTACCACGCGGTCGGCGAGGAGATCACCGACACGGTGGAACTCGGCCTCTACTTCTACCCGCAGGGTGAGGAGCCGGAGCATCGGCAGGTGCTCTCGGCGTTCAGCACCATCGAGGGGGGCAGCGCCCACCTGTCGATCCCGCCGAACCGGGTGACGGTCACCGAGCGGTTTCATGTCCTGAAGCAGAACGGCCGCGTGGAGAACTACCAGCCGCACATGCACCTGCGGGGCAAGGGGATGCAGATGACCGCCATCCTCCCCGACGGCACCAGCCGCGTGCTGAGCCGCGTGAGCGACTTCAATTTCAACTGGCACCTCAACTACGTGTACGACGAGCACGCGGCGCCGCTGCTGCCGAAGGGAACGGTGCTGCACCTGAAGTCGTGGTACGACAACACGTCGGCCAACCGCGCCAATCCCGATCCGAACCAGTGGGTCGGCTACGGCGACCGGACGGTGGACGAGATGGGCCACGCCTGGGTCAATGTCACCTATCTGGACGACGACGACTTCGCAGCGGCCGTCGCCGAGCGCGAGGCGGCGCTGGCGGCCACGAACGACGACTAGGAGTCTGCGCCGCAGAACTGGGCGGCCCGTCGGAATGCTGCGAGGAGGTCGACAGGCATGCGGGGGGACGGTTCGGCAGGTTCACGGACGGCGCTCGGAGCACTGTCGCCGGTGATGTTCGGCGCGTCGCTGATGGGGCTGGCGCTCGGCGCGCTGTTGGCGCCGGGGCTCGGCGCCGGTGAGGCCCAGGCGCAGGTGCCGGGGACGCTGCAGCAGTTCGGAGCGCCGGTCTATCCGGCCTACGAGGGGTGGTACGAGAATCCGGACGGCAGCATCACGTTGCTGGCCGGCTACTTCAACGCCAACACCGAGGAGGTCGTCAAGGCGCCGGTCGGCGCGGACAACCACATCGAGCCGGGCCCGGCCGACCAGGGGCAGCCGACGCACTTCGCGCCCGGTCGCTCGTGGGGCGTCTTCACCATCCGGATCCCGGGCGACGACCCGGACCACCGGGTGATCTGGCGCCTGACGGCGAACGGCGAGACGACGTCGGTGCCGATGCATCTTGATCCGCAGTGGGTCATCGAGCCGCTCGAGGACGCCGCCAACGGCAACCGGCCGCCGGTGGTGCGCTTCGCGCCGGACGGCGAACCGTTCACCGGCCCGCCGATCGGCGTCGCGCGCGAGCTCGCCGCCACGGCGGGCGTCCCGCTGGAACTGGCCGTCTGGACCTCTGACGAGAAGCCGACGGACAACCTGGTGGCGGCGTCCCGCCGGCCCCGGCCGGCCCTGATCCTCCGCTGGCACGTCCTGCGCGGGCCGGGGGAGGTGGCGTTCTCCGTCCCGGTGCAGGAGTTCGCCGACTCGTCGGATCAGAACCCGACGACGATGGCCACTTTCGACGCCCCGGGCGACTACGTACTGCGCGCCGAGGCGCTCGACGAGACGGGGGTGGGGGGCAGCGGCTTCCAGTGCTGCTGGACATCGGTGCTCGTCGCCGTCCACGTCTCCGAGTAGGCGCCCGGCGGCGCAACCGCGTCCCGGAGCAGGTCGCCGGCGCCCGCTTCGGCGTCTTCCGGGGCAGTGCGTAGTGTGCGTATCGCGCCGCGTCCGGCGAGCTGGACCTTCCGGTGCGCAGTCAACCCAGGATGTCGCGGCGCTCGTGGTCCGGGTATCGCGCCGCGTCCGGCAAGCTGGACCCTTCCGGTTCGCAGCCGGTCCGCCGCGCCGGCGTCCTGCGGTCGTCCGGTCGGCGCACCGAGTGACAGATCGACGATGCAGAGAGCCGCACCGGATGGATCCGTCGGCGATATCGGACCGCGTGTGCGTCCTGCCGGCGCTGGCGGTCGCCGCCTGTGGTGCTGCTGCGTGGTGCTCGCTTCCACCCTCGGTTGGGCGGTGCCGGCGACGGCGCGGTCTGACGCCGCCGCCGGATCCGGCGCAGCGGACTGCGGTCGCGGCCCGGCTCGCGCGGCCGCGCGGTACGGTCAGTCTGCGCCGCTTGCGCCGCCGCCCGTCGTGGCGGTCGAGCTGTTCACCAACATCTCCCGGAATCCGGCGGACACCTGGCTCGGCGCCGGTATCGCCGAGACCGTCGCGGCGGATCTCGGCGCGCTCGGCCTGCGAGTGCTCGACCGGCGCGCGGCGGGCGAAGGTGGCGCGGACGGGCGACCGGGTGCGGCGTCGCGGCGCGCCGCGGACGAGGCGCGCTGGGTGGTGACCGGCGGCTACCAGCGCCTGGGGGCGCGTGTGCGGATCACGGCCCGTCTGGTGGACGCGGCGACCGGCGCCGTCGTGCGGTCCGTGCGTCTGGACGGCTCGCTCGGGGAGATCTTCGTCCTGCAGGACAGGATTGCCGCCGAGTTGACGACCGGCATCGACCTGAGGGCCGGTGCGGCGCAACCGTTGGGCGCGCCGCGTGCGTCCGGCCCGCCGAGCGGTTCAGGAAGCCGGACCTCGCGGCCGGGGCGCACCGTCGGTCGGGAGCCACCGGCGTCCAGCCCTTCGGCGTGGGTCCCGGGCCGCCCGCCGCCGGCGGGGTCCGCGCCGCGCCCCGGAGACCCCGCACCCCGGGTCGGGCGGCCCGCCCCGCCGGAAGCCCTTGAGGGCGTCATCCTGCCGCCTGCGGCGTCCCCGAACACGAGAACGCCGCCGCGGGTGCCGCCTCCCGCCGGACGGGATGCGGCGGATCTCTCGAACCCGGAAACGGCAGCGAGCGGCGCGCCGCCGCCGGTTGTCCCCGTGCCGACGGATCAGGCGGACGCCGGGCCGGGCGCGGGGGCGCGGGTCGGATTCGGAGCACCGGCCGCGGTCCCCGCCGCCGGCATCCTCACCGGCCGTCCCAGCGTGGCGCCGACGCGGACGACTGCGCCGCCCCGCATCGACGGGCGCCTCGACGACGCCGTCTGGCGCGCGGCGACGCGCATCACGGCGTTCGTCCAGCAGCAGCCGCTCGACGGCGCGCCGGCGACCGAGGAGACCGAGCTCTACATCGCCTACGACACCGAGAACCTCTACTTCGGCATGCACGTCCACTACTCCGATCCGGTGCTCGTCCGTGCGAACCGGTCGGACCGCGACCAGACCTTCAGCGACGACACGATCACCCTCTATTTCGATCCCTTCCTCGATCAGCAGCGCGCCTACGTCTTCTCCGTGAACGGCTACGGCGTGCAGGGCGACGCCATCCTCGACTCCAGCGCGCCGACGGGGGGCATGGGCGGCGGCGGGCGCCGCAGCGGAGGCGGCGGCGGGCGGCCGGGGAGCGGCGGCGGGTCCCCGGGCGGCGGCCGCCGCGGCGGAATGAGCGCATCGCTGGCCGCCGCGCTCGGCGGCGCGCCGACCGGCGACACCTCCTGGGACGCCCTGTTCGAGTCCGGCGCCACGCTGGTCGAGGACGGCTGGACGGCCGAGCTGGCGATCCCCTTCAAGAGCCTGCGCTACCCGTCGCGGGGCCGCGGCGAGCGCCACCGCTGGGGATTCCAGGTGGTGCGGACGATCCCCGGCAAGAACGAGACCGACGTCTGGGCGCCGATCTCCCGCGATGTGGCCGGCTTCCTGCCGCAGATGGGGCTGCTCGACGGATTGATGGACCTCTCGACCAGCCGCAATCTGGAGATCCTGCCGACACTGACCGCCATCCAGTTCGGATCGCTGGACACGGCCACCGGCGTATTCGACGACGGCGACCCCGATCCCGAGGGCGGGTTGAACGTCAAGTACGGCGTGACCCCCAACCTGACGTTCGACTACACCTACAACCCCGACTTCTCGCAGATCGAGTCCGACATCCCGCAGATCGAGGTCAACCAGCGCTTCCCGCTCTTCTACCCGGAGCTGCGGCCGTTCTTCCTGGAGGGCCAGGAGATCTTCCAGGTGCCGGGGCAGGTGAACCTGGTCCACACCCGCACCATCGTCGATCCCCGGCAGGGCGCCAAGCTCACCGGCAAGGCAGGCAACACCACGGTCGGCGTGCTGGTCGCCAACGACGAGGCGCCCGGGCGGATCGACGACGCCGCGGACGCCGCGTACGGACGGTCCGCGCAGGTGGCCATCGCGCGCGCCCGCTACGACCTGTACGCCGAATCGTACCTCGGCGTCATCGCCACGGACCGGGAGTTCCTCGACGGCTACAGCCGGGTGGCCGGGGTGGACGGCCGGTTCCGGCTCGGGCGCACCTCGTCGGTGAGCTTCCACGCCGCCGGCTCGCAGCATCGCAACGAGGAAGACGGCGACAACTCGGGACCGATCTTCCATCTCGCCTACGACCGGGTCGGACGCAATCTCAGCTACTCGGCCGCCGTCGACGCCGTCGACCCGGGCTTCCGCACCGACACCGGTTTCGTGCAGCGGGTCGACACCCGCGTGGCCCAGGCCAACGTGTCCTACCGCTGGTGGCCGGAGAACTGGCTCGTCAACTGGGGACCGCTGGCCAGCTACAGCCGCAACTACGATTTCGAGGGCATCCTGCAGGACGAGCAGGCCAACGTCGGGGTGCGCGGCGTGCTGACGAACAGCATCATCTGGGTCGCCATGGCCAACCGCGACATGGAGCGCTACGAGGGGATTGATTTCTTCAAGACGACCGCATTCCTGGGGGGCGGGTTCGCGGCCAGCCGCCGCCTGTCGGCCGGGGGCTTCTTCAACCGGGGGGACCAGATCCGCTACGGCGACGACCCGTTCCTGGGCGCCGGCGCCACCGCCACGTTCTTCGCCTCGGTGCGGCCGATGTCGCGGCTGAACGCCGACCTGAACTTCATCACCAGCCGGCTGCGCGATCCGCGGACCCGCGAGCAGGTCTTCGACGTCAGGATCTACCGCGCGCTCACGACGTACCAGTTCACCAACCGGCTGCTGCTGCGCAACATCCTGGAGTACAACGCGTTCCGCGGCACGCTGGCCGCGAACCTGCTGCTCACCTACCGGGTGAACGCCGGCACGGTCTTCTTCGTCGGCTACGACGACCACTACCAGCAGGGGGATCTGATCGACAGCACGATCTTCCCGACGACCCGCTTCGAGCAGACGAACCGCGCGATCTTCACGAAGCTGTCGTACCTGTTCCGGTTCTGATCGCGGAGCATGTCGTGACGACGCTGTCGGTCAACGTCAACAAGATCGCCTGGCTGCGCAACTCGCGCGGGGGCGACCGGCCCAGTGTTCTCGATGCGGCGCGCACCGCCATCGCGGCCGGCGCGCACGGCATCACGGTCCACCCGCGGCCCGATCAGCGCCACATCCGCCCCGCCGACGTCGACGCGCTGGCCGCGCTGCTGGCCGCCGAGGCGCCGCAGGTCGAGTTCAACATCGAGGGCAACCCGGCGGCCGGCCCGCGCGACAACGGCTACCCGGGCTTCGACCGCCTGATCGAGACGGCGCGGCCCCATCAGGCGACGCTGGTCCCGGACGCCGATGCGCAGCTCACCTCCGACCACGGCTGGGACCTCGCGGACCCGGCCGCCGCCCGGCGCGTGCGCGAGGTCGCCGCCCGCTACCGGGCATGGGGCGTGCGCGTCAGCCTGTTCCTGGATCCGGTCGAGGAGCAGATGGCGCGCGCGAAGGCGTGCGGTGCGGACCGCGTCGAGCTCTACACCGGTCCCTACGCCGAACGCGTCGAACGCCACGGGCCGGGGCGCCCCGAGACCCGCGCCAGCCTGGACGCCTACGCCCGCGCCGCACGGTATGCGGGGGAGCTGGGACTCGGGGTCAACGCCGGCCACGATCTCGACCTGGACAACCTCGCCGCGTTCATCGCCATCGGCGGCCTCGCCGAGGTCTCCATCGGCCACGCGCTGATCGCGGACGCGCTGGAGATGGGGCTGGCGACGGCCGTGCGTCGGTACCTCGACGCGATCGCGGCCGGGGAGGCCGGTCGCGTCGACGCGCAGGACAGCGATCGATAGCGGCGCCGCCGCGCCGCGCGCGGCCGCTCGGGCAGGCGTGCCGCGCGTTGTGTCCATGCCGTGCGCGCAGGGGAGTCGCCGCGGGCGGTCGGGTGGTCGGGCGTGCCGCGTCGTGTCCCATGCCGTGCGCGCTCGGGAATCGCCGCACCGGATCCGGCGGCTGCTCTACGGCTTCCTGCGCGACGGCTACGACGATGTGGGCGCGTTCACCGTCGACCTGTTCGCCCTCGGCCAACTGATGACCGCGATGGCCAACGCCGGCGCGTGGCGGCCGGTACTCGACTTTCTGCGCGACGCCATCGCCGCGCAGACCGGCATCCGCGACTACATCGCCGGCGAGAAGGTGCTGCAGGGCTTCCTGGCCGCCTATTTCGGCATCTGCCCGTACTGGGTGTTCCGCTCCGAGGCCGAGCTCGGCAAGGGATACGCCGACATCGCGCTCGAGCCGCTGCTGGCGCGCTATCCCCATCTGCGACGCGGCTACCTGATCGAGTTGCAGTACTTCAGGCTCAGCGACCCGCTCGCCCCCGACCGACTGGACACCGCGGCGCAGACGGCGGCGCGGCAACTCCGCGGTTATCTGGCCGACGACCGGCTGGCGCGGCAGTACCCGGGCGTCCGCTTCATCGGACTCGTCCTCGTCTTCCACGGCTGGGAGCTGGTGTGCAGCGACGCCGTCGAGCTCGAACCGGTGTCGACGAAGCATTGAGTCCGCAGGCTGTACGGGCGCCATCCCGAATCCCGGTGCCCCCGGACAGCGCACACAGCACCGCCTGCCCGGGGACGATCCAGAGGGGATCCTGGGCCAGCAGCGCGATGGAGAACGGCCTACTCCGGCAGCGCGAACGCCACCAGGCGCGGGCCGCCGCCGACGGTCAGCGCGATGTACTGCCGGCCGTCCAGCAGGTAGGTCATCGGCGTGCCGATGCCGCCGCTCGGCAGATCCACCGACGCCAGCTCCGTCCCGTCGGCCTTGTCGTAGGCGACCAGCCGCGGGCCGTTGTTCGTCCCGCCGGCGGTGAGGCAGTAGATGAGCAGCGTCTTCGTCAGCAGCGGGCCGTTGCTGCCGTTGTCGCCCCCGAGCGGCGGCAGGTTCAGGTGCCGCAGCCGCGGGTGGTTGCGGTAACGGTCCCCGTTGCCGGTGGGGACCCACCAGGCGTGCTCGCCGGTGTTCAGATCGATGGCCGTCATGCGCGAGTAGGGCGGCTTGAGCAGCGGGAGCCCCTGCGGCATCTGCGGACTGTCGCGGATGGCGCCGCGGCGGGCCAGCCGTTCGTCCTCCGGGGCGCCGTGCGTGTAGGCGACCGTGGCGCCGAGGGTCGGGTCGGGTTGATACAACGGGATCACCGTGGCCTGGTTGCGGGACGGAATGTAGAGCATGCCGGTCTCGGGGTCGACCGCCGCGCCGGCCCAGCCGGCCGTGCCGCCGTCGGGCGGGCGCATGATGGTGCCCCGCGTGACGCCCTCGATGGGTCGGTCGAGCGGCGTGAACAGGGGTCCGAGCCGGAAGCCCTCGACGGCCTCGATCGCCATCTGCCGGATCTCCGGCGTGAAGTCGACCAGGTCGTCGATGGTGATCCCCTGGTAGTCGAACGGGGCCGGCCTCGTCGGGAACGGCTGCGTGGGCGACGGCGCCTCGCCCGGCATGTTGGTCTCGGTCGGCACCGGTCGCTCCTCGATCGGCCAGATCGGATCACCGGTCACCCGGTCGAACACGTAGACGAAGCCCTGCTTGCTGACCTGCGCGATCGCCTGGATCGGTCGGCCGTCGACCACCACGTCCACCAAGTTCGGGTGCGTGGGGAAGTCGTAGTCCCACAGCCCGTGGTGGACCGCCTGGAAGTGCCACTCACGCTCGCCCGTCTCGACATCGACGGCGATCAGGGTCTCCGAGAACAGGTTGTCGCCGAGCCGGTCGGCCCCGTAGTAGTCGTTGGTCGTCGTTCCGGTCGGCAGGTAGACATGGCCGAGCTCGTTGTCGCCGGCCAGCATCGACCAGACGTTGGCGTTGCCCGAGTAGCGCCACGACTGGTTCAGCCACGTGTCCGCGCCGAACTCGTCGGCGCTGTTGGGTACGGTGTGGAAATCCCAGGCGTGCTCGCCGGTGCGGACGTCCCAGGCGCGGACCCAGCCGGGGATCGCCTCCCGGGTGATGCGCCGGTCGGCGACGTGCGAGCCGTGGATGACCTTGTCGCGGACGACGATCGGCGGCGAGTGGATGCCGTAGAGCAGGGCGTTCAGGTAGTCGCGCTCGCCGCGGTTGGCCCGCGGGAGGCCGACCATCGCGTCGACCATGCCGCTGCCCTCCGGGCCGAAGTCGGCGCACGGCTGCCCTGTCCCCGCCTTCACGCAGACCACGTAGCCGTTGCCGGTGCCCCAGAAGATGCGCTCGTCGCCTGCACCGTCGGTCCAGTACGCGACCCCGCGCTGGCGCCACGTCCCGGTCATCGTCGTCGTGCCCTCTTCGTAGCTCTTCGGATTGAAGACCCACAGCGTCTCACCGGTCTTCGCGTCCACCGCGACCCCCTGTGACAGCGGCGTGTTGAAGTAGAGCACCCCGTCGACCATCAGCGGCGTCGCCTGGAACCCGGTCGGGTTCGGCAGGTGGCCCGTGCGGTAGAGGTCGGGCGTCTCTTCGACCAGCGCATCGACGACGGTGTCGAGCGGCGCCCACCACTCGCCGCCGCCCGGCGTGGTCATGCTGACGCGGTTGTCCACCGACATCCACTCCCAGACCAGCTCCAGATCGGCGAAGTTGCCGGCGTCGATCTGGTCGAGCGGCGAGTACTTCGTCCCGCGGATGTCACCGGCGTAGCTGCGCCACTCGCCGTCGGAGGTGTCGTAGGTCTGCCACGGACCGGCGGCGCCGTCCTGCTGGGCGCGGGCGGCGGCGGGCGGCAGGAGCAGCGCGGCGGACAGCAGGGCGGCGAACGGCAGCGACTGGAGCGGCTGGCGCATTGGCGACCTCGTATCGGCTGGCGGCGGCATCGGACCCGCCGCAGGTTCTGTGTGTCGGCGATCCTACACCGGTTCACCGGGCGGCGGTCGAGCGGCGCGAGCAGCAGGATCCGTGTGCGAACGGGCGCGTAGAACCTGCGGATCGGTAGCGTAGAGAGGTGCGGATTGGCAGCGTAGAGAGGTGCGGATTGGTAGCGTAGCGAGGAGCGGATCGGTAGCGCATGCTGCCGGCGATCAGCATCGGGACCGCGCGCGGTCGGCAAGACGCGGACCGCGCGGCGCCGCGCCCGGACCGTCCACGACCTGGACGACCCGGAGACGCGCGCGCTGGTCGAGGCGGAACCCGCCCGCCTGATCCGTGGTCCCGAACCGATCGAACCGATCTTCATCGATGAATGGCAGCGCTATCCTCCCGCCTGGGATCTGGTGCGCCGCGCGGTTGACGACGAGCCGAGAGCGGGACGGTTCCTGCTGGCAGGCTCCACCGCGCCGGACAACCCGCCCACTACCGCGACCGCGACGGCATCGTCGTGGCGCCCGCTGCGCTCCTCGGTCCGTAAGAAATCCGCCACGGCGTATGACAGTGTGCGAACACACGTCCTCTTCCGATCCGTCGCCGCCAGCGGCCAGCGCCATCACGATGTCCATGTCCCGTTCTTCGCGCATCGACAGCTACTGGTGCTGTTGGTGCGGCAGCGCGAAGGCGATCAGGCGCGGCCCGCCGCCGACGGTCAGCGCGATGTACTGCCGGCCGTCGAGCAGGTAGGTCATCGGCGTGCCGATGGCGCCGCTCGGCAGGTCCACCGACGCCAGCTCCGCGCCGTTCGCCTTGTCGTAGGCGACCAGACGCGGTCCCCCGTCGGAGCCGCCGGCCGTCAGGCAGTAGATCAGCAGGGTCTTCGTCAGCAGGGGGCCGTTGATGGCGTTGTCCCCTCCGAGCGGCGGCAGGTCGAGGTCGCGCAGCAGCGGATGGTTGCGGAAGCGGTCGCCGTCGCCGGTCGGCACCCACCAGGCGTGTTCCCCGGTGTTGAGGTCGATGGCGGTCATGCGCGAGTAGGGCGGCTTGAGCAGCGGCAGGCCCTGCGGCATCTGCGGCGTGCGCCGCTGACCGCGGCCGGCGAGACGCTCGGCCTCCGGCGCGCCGTGCGTGTAGGCCACCGTGGCGCCGATCGCCGGGTCGGGCTGGTAGAGCGAGACCACGGCGATCTGGTTGCGGGACGGCACGTAGAGCATGCCGGTCTCGGGATCGACCGCCGCGCCGGACCAGCCCGCCGTGCCGCCCGGCGGCGGGCGCATGATGGTGCCCTGCGTGACGCCCTCGACGGGCCGGTCGAGCGGCGTGAACAGCGGTCCGAGCCGGAAGCCCTGCACCGCTTCGACGGCCAGGGCGCGCAGTTCCGGCGTGAAGTCGACGAGGTCGTCGATGGTCACCCCCTGGTAGTCGAAGGGGGCCGGCCTTGTCGGGAAAGGCTGGGTCGGCGACACGATCTCGCCCGGCATGTTCGTCTCGGTCGGCACGGGGCGCTCCTCGATGGGCCAGATCGGATCGCCCGTCGCGCGGTCGAAGACGTAGACGAAGCCCTGTTTGCTGACCTGCGCGATGGCCTTGACGGGACGGCCGTCGACGATCACGTCCACCAGGTTGGGATGTGTCGCGAAATCGTAGTCCCACAACCCGTGGTGCACCGCCTGGAAGTGCCACTCGCGCTGTCCCGTCTCCACGTCGACGGCGATCAGCGTCTCGGAGAACAGGTTGTCCCCGAGCCGGTCGACGCCGTAGTAGTCGTTGGTGGCCGTACCCGTCGGCAGGTAGACGTGACCCAGCTCGTTGTCGCCGGCCAGCATCGACCACACGTTGGCGTTGCCCGAATAGCGCCACGACTCGTTCAGCCACGTGTCGACGCCGAACTCGTCCGCGCCGTTGGGGACGGTGTGGAAGTCCCAGGCGTGCTCGCCGGTGCGCACGTCCCAGGCCCGCACCCAGCCCGGCACCGCCTCCTTCGTAATGCGCCGGTCGGCGACGTGCGAGCCGTGGATCACCTTGTCGCGCACGACGATGGGCGGCGAATGGATGCCGAACAGCATCGCGTTCAGGTAGTCGCGCTCCTCGCGGTCGGCCCGCGGCAGGCCGGCCATCGCGTCGACCCGTCCGCCGCCGTCGGGACCGAAGTCCGGACACGGTTGGCCGGTCTTCGCGTCGACGCAGATGAGGTAGCCGTTGCCGGTGCCCCAGAAGATGCGCTCGTCTCCCTCGCCGTCGGTCCAGTAGGCGACGCCGCGCTGCGACCACGGGTTGCTCATGGTCGGCGTCCCCTCCTCGTAGGCTTTCGGGTTGTAGACCCAGAGCGTCTCGCCGGTCCGCGCGTCGACCGCCACGCCCTGTGACAGCGGGGTATTGAAGTAGAGAATCCCGTCCACCATCAGCGGTGTCGCCTGCAGGCGCGAGAGGATCGGGCGGTGGCCGGGCCGGTAGAGGTCCGGGGTGTCGTCGATCAACGTGTCGACCACGGTATCGAGCGGCGCCAGCCACTCGCCGCCGCCCGGCGTGGATCGGCTGATGTGCCGATCGACGGTGGTCCACTCCCAGGCGATCTCCAGGTCGGCGAAATTGCCGGCGTCGATCTGATCGAGCGGTGAGTACTTCGTGCCGCGCACGTCTCCCGCATAGCTCATCCATTCGCCGTTGGCGGTGTCGTACGTCTGCCACGGCCCGGCGTCATCCTGCTGGGCGACTGCGGTGGAAGCGCCGCACAGGAGCAGCGGAAGCGTCAAGGTGAGCGAGAGCGACTGGCGCATGACGTGGCCTCCGTTCGTATCGCAGGACCGAAGCTGCCGCACCGTCGGAACTCGAACCCGGCCGGCGCCGGCAATCCTACCACCTCTGCCACCCGTGCCCGCGGCCGTCGCGGCTGTCCGTTCGCCCACCTCTCGCCGTCGGAGTCCGGCCGGTCGCGGGCAACCCGGGCGTCAGGGTCGTTCGCGCTCGGACGCGTCATCGTTGACGAGCTCGACGACCGTGGGTCGCGGCCGGCCCGGCGTCCGGGTCGTTCGCACAGCGTGACGCCCGTGCGCAGCGTGTTCACCGTCGCGGGCCGGCGGACGGCCGGGCGGCGCGCCGAGTCCCGATCGCTCGCCGCGGTGCGGATCGAACCCTGGTCTCCCCCGGTGTTTGTTCCGTCGTCCGGGGCGGGGTACGATGCCGTTGGACGCGCGCCGGTCGCGCCCGACGTGCTCCGCAGCATGCCGTGGCCTGGCCGGAGCGGGAAGGGAAGGAGCTGCCGATGATGCGGCGGAAGAGCAGCAGGCGCTGGGCGGCCGGGCCCGCCGGCGTCGTATGGACGATGGTTGTCGCCGTCATCCCGGCGGCCGGGTCGCCCCCCGCGCCGCCGCGTTCCGTCCAGGAGTCGACAGCCCCGGCGGCGGTGCAGACGTCCGCCCCGGCGGCGGTGCAGACGTCCGCCCCGGCGGCGGTGCAGACGTCCGCCCCGGCGGCGGAGACCGTATCGGTCTCTCCTCGCGCGGTCCTCGACCGCTACTGCGTCACCTGCCACAACGACCGGCTGCAGACGGGCGGGCTGTCGCTGGCCGCCACCGCCGTCGACGCTGCGGACCCCAGCCGCGACGCGCACGTCTGGGAACGGGTGATCACGAAGCTGCGCACCGGCGCGATGCCGCCGCCGGGGCGCCCGCGCCCGGATGCGATGACCTACGACACCGTGGCGAGCCGGCTCGAGGCGGACATCGACCGTGCGGCGGCGGCCGACCCCGACCCGGGCCGGACCAGCACCGTCCACCGCCTGAACCGTACCGAGTACCGCAACGCGATTCGCGACCTGTTCGCGCTGGATCTGGACGTGACATCGCTGCTGCCGGGCGACGAGACGTCGGACACCGGCTTCGACAACAACGCCGCGGTGCTGTCGATCTCCACCGCGCAGCTCGAGCGCTACCTCTCGGCGGCGCGCACCATCACGCGGCTCGCCACGGGACTGCCGCCGACCGGTCCGGGGTTCGAGACCTTTGACGTGCCGCTGCTCCTGCTGCAGGACGAACGCCAGACCGAGGACCTGCCGCTCGGCTCGCGGGGCGGCGTGGCCATCCCGTATCACTTCCCCGTCGACGGTGACTACCTCATCAAGATCGAGCTGCGGTCCAACTGGCAGGACTACATCCTCGGGATGGGATCGGCGCATCGGCTCGATGTCCGGATCGACGGCGAGCTGGTCGAGCGGTTCACGATCGGCGGGGCCGCCCGCGGTCGGCCCGCACCGGTCACGTTCACCATCGCCGAACGGGGCGACCCGGAATGGGAGGCGTATCTGCAGTCGGCCGACGAACGCCTGGAGGTCCGGGTGCCGGTGGCGGCGGGTTCCCGCACGGTCGGCGTGTCGTTCGTCCGCAACGTCTGGGAACCGGAGGGCATCCTGAAGCCGAGACAGGCGGGCGAGGTCCTCTCGAACGACGAGGCGTACCACGGCAACGCGGCGGTCAGCGCGGTCGCCATCGGCGGTCCGTACGCCATGACGGGGCCGGGTGACACGCCGAGCCGGCGCGCCATCTTCACCTGCCGCCCGGAGACGGCGGCGCCCGGGGACGAGCGGGCGTGCGCCGCCCGCATCGTGTCGCGGCTGGCGCGGCGCGCCTACCGCCGGCCGGTGACCGCTGCGGATGTCGAGACCCTGTTGGCTTTCTTCGACAGCGGACGCGACAGCGGCGGCAGTTTCGACGCGGGCGTCCAGCTTGCGTTGGAGAGGATGCTGGTGGATCCCGACTTCCTCCTGCGCGTCGAGCGCGACCCGGCCGGGGCGGTACCCGGTGCGCCGTACCGCCTGAGCGATGTCGAGGTGGCCTCGCGCCTGTCCTTCTTCCTCTGGGGCAGCATCCCGGACGAGCCGCTGCTCGCCGCGGCGGAGCGGGGCACGCTCACCGAACCGGCGGTGTTGGAGGCGCAGGTCCGCCGCATGCTGACCGACCCGCGCGCCCGGTCGCTGGTCGACGATTTCGCCGTTCAGTGGCTGCACCTGCGCAACCTGGAGGACGTCACCGGCGACCCGGTGCCGTTCCCCGACTTCGACGACAATCTGGTGGAGGCGTTCCGGCAGGAGACGACGCTGTTTCTCGCGAGCACGCTGCGCGAGGACCGCAGCGTGCTCGCCCTGCTCGACGCCGACCATACGTTCGTCAACGAGCGGCTCGCGCGGCACTACGGCATTGCCGACATCTACGGGTCGCGCTTCCGGCGCGTCACGCTGCCGGACCGCGAGCAGCGCGGCGGCCTGCTCGGCCACGGCGGCCTGCTGGCCCTGACCTCGTATCCGACCCGCACGTCGCCGGTGCTGCGCGGCAAGTGGCTGCTCGACACCATCCTGGGCGCGCCGCCCCCGTCGCCGCCGGCCGACGTACCGGCGCTGCCGGAACGGGGCGAGGGAGGCCGCACCACCTCGGTGCGCCATCGTCTGGAGCGGCACCGGCAGGCCCCCGCCTGTGCCACCTGCCACGCGTCCATCGACCCGCCCGGCTTCGCCCTGGAGCAGTTCGACGGTCTCGGGGCGTGGCGCACCGAGGACGAGTTCGGCAACCCGATCGACGCCACCGCCACCATGCCGGACGGCCGGACGGTGGCGGGGATGGCCGGCCTGCGCGCGTTGCTCCTGGAACGTCCGGAGCGGTTCGCCGGCACGGTGACCGAGAAGCTGCTTTCCTACGCCCTCGGCCGCAGCCTGGAGTACCACGACCGGCCCACCGTACGCGCCGTTGTCCGCGATGCCGCGGCCGACGACTACACCTGGTCGTCGCTCATCGGGGGCATCGTGAGGAGCCCGGCGTTCCTGATGCGCAATGCGGGCGAGGACGAGTGATTCGTGGCGGCGAATCGCGTTGATCACGTCGTGACGATGCAGTAGATTGCGTGCAGGCGAGCCGGGACCCGACCGCTGCGCTTCGGAGTGTGCAACGAACGACCGGCCCGGAGACGACCATCATGACCATCAGCAAGCGATCGCTGCCGCGCCGGACCGTGTTGCGGGGACTCGGCGTGACGCTCGGCCTCCCGTTCCTCGATGCGATGGCGCCCGCGCTCACCGCGGTGGCGAAGACCGCGGCGAAACCGATCCACCGCTTCCAGGCCATCTATGTGCCCAACGGCATGGCGATGCAGTACTGGACGCCGGAGAAGGAGGGCCGTCACTTCGAGCTGACGCCGATCCTGGCCCCGTTCGAGCCGTTCCGCGACCAGTTGCTCGTCGTATCGGGCCTGCGCGCGTCGTGGGCCTACGTCCACGCCGGCGCCTCGGCGTCGTTCCTGACCGGAACGCCGCGCGGCGGGCAGAACGAGACCGACGTGCTGGCGAGCACCTCGATGGACCAGATCCTCGCGCGCGAGCTGGGCAGGACGACGCAGCTCGGCTCGCTCGAGGTGTCGATGGACAAGTTCGCCAACGCGGGCCAGTGCACCGCGGGGCTGAGCTGCGCCTACACGCAGACCATCTCGTGGCGCACCCCGACGATGCCGCTGCCGATGGAGAACAACCCGCGCGCGGTCTTCGAGCGGCTGTTCGGCGACAGCGGTTCGGCCGACCCGGCGGTCCGGCGCGCGCGGCGGCGGCAGAAGCAGAGCATTCTGGATTCTGTGACCGACAAGCTGGCCGCGCTCAAGGTGGCGGTCGGGCCGCGCGACCGCGTCAAGCTCGACGAGTACAGCGAGGCCGTGCGCGACGTCGAGCGGCGCATCGAGCTCGCCGAGCAGCAGCGCGACGTCGAGCCGTCGTTCACCGAGCAGCCGTCGGCCCCGCCGCGCGTCTTCGAGGAGCACCTCGGACTGATGTTCGACCTGCAGTTCCTGGCCCTGCAGGCCGACCTGACCCGTGTCGTCACCTTCATGATGGGCCGCGAGCAGAGCACCCGCTCGTATCCGCAGATCGGCGTGCCCGACGCGCACCATCCGCTCTCGCACCACGAGGACGATCCGGAGCGGATCGCCGTCATGTCGAAGATCAACGCCTACCACGCGAAGCTGACCGCCGGCTACCTGGCGCGGCTGCGGGCGGCGGAGGACGCCGACGGCTCGCTGCTCGACAACATGACGATCCTCTACGGCGCCGGCATCTCCAACAGCACGCGGCATCTGGGCGTCAACCTGCCGCTGGTTCTCCTGGGCGGCGGGGCCGGCCGGCTTCGGGGCGGCCGGCACCTGCGGTATCCGGGCGACACGTCGAACGCCGACCTCCTGATGACGCTCATGGACAAGCTCGACATGCCGCTCGACCGGCTGGGAGACAGCACGACGAGGCTGCCGATCGACACGCTGTCGGACGTGTGACCGGAACGGAGGTTGTGGCGTGAACAGAGGCGACACGAGCGGATGGCTTCCGGGCTTCGCCCTGCTGGCGGGATCGGTTCTGCTCCCGGCGGCGAGTCGATGCGGCCGTCTTCGGTTCGCGCGTGTCGGCAGAACCGACGCGTCCGTGCAGGCCGGCAGATGCCTGGAGGGGCTCGGATGAGCAGAACGGCAGCGTTCCGGTGGGGTGCGGTCGCGGCGGGACTGGTCGCCGTGGGCATGGCGGCCCGGATTGCGGCGGCACAGGCGCCGGTCGCCGACGCGGCCCAGCGGGCCGAGTGGGTTGTCGTGCGGGCGCTGGTCGCACAGGGCGTCGACGTGACCGCCCGCCAGGGGGATGGTGCGACGGCGCTGCACTGGGCCGCCTACCGGGACGAGGTCGATCCGGCCGACCTGCTGATCCGCGCCGGCGCCGATGTGAACGTCGCCAACGACCTCGGTGTGACGCCGCTCTGGGCGGCGGCCGAGAACCGCAGCACGCTGCTGGTCAAGCGCCTGCTGGACGCGGGGGCGAACCCGAACGCGCCGCTCCTGTCCGGCGAGACGCCGCTGATGACGGCGGCCCGGGTCGGTGCGGCGGGCGCCGCCCGCGCGCTCCTGGAGGCCGGGGCCGATCCGGCGGTGACCGGCGCCCGCGGCCAGACGGCGCTGATGTGGGCGGTGGCCCAGCGGCATCCGGCGGTGGTCGAGGTGCTGCTGCAGCACGGCGCGTCGGTCGATGCCCGTTCCGATGTCCGGACGGAAGTGGTCAAGACGACGCCCGAGCCCTGGAACCCGGAGTACGTGACGGAGATTCCGCAGGGCGGCTACACACCGCTGCTGTTCGCCGCGCGCGTGGGCGACCTCGCCTCGGCGAGACTGCTCGTGGCGGCCGGTGCCGACGTGAACGACCGCGCGCCCTACGGCACCAGCGCGACGGTCGTCGCGGCCCACAGCGGGCACGCTCCCGTGGCGGCGTTCCTGCTGGAGCAGGGCGCCGATCCGAACGCCGGCAGCGCAGGCTACACGGCGCTCCACGCGGCGATCCTGCACAAGGACGCGTCGCTCGTGCGCGCGCTTCTCGACCATGGCGCTGATCCCGATACGCCCGTGCGGAGCTCCACCCCCGTCCGCCGCGACGCGGTCGACTTTCACCTGCACCCGTCCTGGGTCGGCGCCACGCCGTTCTGGCTGGCGGCGCGCTTCAACGCGCCGGACATCATGCGCCTGCTCCTCGACCGCGGCGCCGACCCGCTGGCGGCGCACCACCCGATCTACTGGCCCGGCTCGCTCTCGGTGCGCGACGAGCGCGTACAGACGGAGGAGGGGGCCACGACCGCCCTGATGGCGGCGGCCGGCCTCGGAGGCCGGGATCCGCTGTTCTCGGTGGATCGCCTGGCCCGCATCGCCGAGAGCGCTCCCGTCCAGAGCACGCGGCGCGCGCCGGATCCCGTTCTGCGCGAACGGACGATGCTCCGTGCGGTGACGGTCGCCGCCGGGCAGGGCATCGATGTCAATGCCGCCAACGCGGCCGGAAACACCGCGCTGCACGCCGCGGCGGGCCGGGGGTACGACAGCGTCGTCGAATACCTGATCGCACAGGGCGCCAGGATCAGCGTCAAGAATGCGGACGGGCGCACGCCGCTGGCCCTGGCGCAGCGCGGGCGGCTCCGAGGCCGCAACGCGACGCCGCACCACAGCACCGTCGAACTGCTGCGCCGCCTGGGCGCCCGTGAGTAGGCTGGTCGATCGCCGCCCGGCCGCCGCCCGGCCGCCGCCCGGTCTTCCTGCTTCCTCTGCCCACCGGATACCGGCCGGTCCGGACTGCTCGACGCCGGTCGTCAGGAGGACCGAAAGGCCGATCGCACGCGCGTGCGCCGGCTTGGCGTCCGGCCGCCGCCCGCGGATCGCCGACGGAAAGGAGCCACCATGACGAGCAGGCCCTTCGTGCGCAGGTTCATGGCGGTCGGATGGGTGGTGTTGGCGCTGGCGTCCCCGGCCGCCGCGCAGCCGGTTGCAGAGGGCGGACACCCGGACATCCAACTGTTTCTCGACGCGGGCACGCCGGGCGGACCGCGATCCAGGGACGCGTTCGAGCAGCTCGGCGCCGCGTGGCGCGACGCGTACGCCGGCATCGTCTGGGACCTGGCGTGGCTGCTGCGTCCGCCGGGCCAGGGGTTCGTCCACTTCTTCACGCTCATCGGCTTCCTGCAGGAGCAGACCGGCCAGCGCTTCGGGGCGGATCTGGCGCGCTGGCAACAGTGGATCTGGGCGCAACCCCACGATCCGCACCCGGACCACGCCTACTTCAAGGGCCAGTGGTACAGCCGGATCGACCCGCGTTTCGCCGAGTTCTTTCCGCGCGGCGTGACGTCGCGCATCCGGCTCGACGAGATCGAGTGGGGCGGAGTGGCGGTCAACGGCATCCCGCCGCTGGAATACCCGGCGCGGATCGCGGTGGACGACGCCGGCTATCTGGCGGACGACCACATCGTCTTCGGCGTCGCGCTCGGCGGCGAGGCCCGCGCCTACCCGAAGCGCATCCTCGCCTGGCACGAGATGGCCCTGGACCGGCTGGGCGGGGTCGAGCTGACCCTCGTCTACTGCACGCTGTGCGGCACGGTGATCCCGTTCGAGAGCGTCGCCGGCGGCCGACATCTCACCTTCGGCACGAGCGGGCTGCTCTACCGCTCGAACAAGCTGATGTTCGACCATGAGACGAAGAGCCTGTGGAACACCTTCGAGGGGATCCCGGTCGTGGGCGCGCTGGTCGGCAGCGGACTGCGGCTGACGCCGCATGCGGTGGTGACGACGACCTGGGGCGCGTGGCGGCGCCGGCATCCCGAGACGACCGTCCTCTCGCTCGACACCGGCCACCGCCGGAACTACGCGGAGGGCGCGGCCTATCGGACCTACTTCGGCAGCGACGAGCTGATGTTCGCTGTCTCGCGCACCGACGACCGCCTGCCGAACAAGGAGGAGGTGCTGGTGCTGCGCCTCCCGGACCCCGAGCGCCCCGGCGATCTGCTGCCGTTGGCCGTGGCCGCGCGTTTCCTGCTGCGCAACCGCGTCTTCCACCATGCCTTCGCGGGGCGCAACCTCGTCGTGGTCACGAGCGCCGCGGGCGCCAACCGGGTGTACGACGCCGGGGACGCGCGCTTCGAGCGTCACCTCGACGCCGGGCGGCTGATCGACGCCGCCGGCCGGGCCTGGCGCATCACCGAGGACGCCCTCGTCCTCGACGCCGACCCCGGCGTCGAACGCGAACGCATGCGCATCCCGGCCCAGCGCGCCTTCTGGTTCGGGTGGTACGCGCAGTTCCCGGACACCGCACTCATTCGCTGAGGCACGATTCCGGCAGGGGCCGCGCCGGCGTTGCCGCGCGGGACGACCGAAACACGTCGGACATCGTGCCCCCCGAACTGCGGCGTGAAGCCGCCCGGCGCGATCTCCTGGAACGAGAAGCAGTCGCGGTCGGGCCTCGGCCGGGCCCGGCTGCCGACGCCGACCACGCGCTCTTCAAGCTCCACCGCCAGCTCGACGTCGCGCGTCACCGCGGCCCGGCGCCGCCGACCTGCACCGCCTCGCGCACGGCGGTCCGGAAGCCGGGCAGGACGAACGTCACGTCGTACGCGCCCGCCACCTTCACGCCGGGGGAGAGGGTGACCCGACGGGTCGTCCAGCGCCCCGAGAGCCTGGCCGCCTGGCACCCCGAACGCCTCCCGGCTCGGCGTTTCGGCCCATTCCCCCGCTCCATGACCTTCGCCTCGGCACTCGCTTCGCTGCGTTCTGCGGCGCAAGCTCCTGGCCCTAGCCGCCCCAGCCGTAGCTGACGCGCGTGTAGTAGTAGGCGCCGTTGAAGCCGAACGGCGAGAACTGGCCGTACTGGTTCCCGACGGTGAAGGCGCCGTAGGGGTTCAGGTCGGGGTACGTGTTCAGCAGGTTCTCGGCGCCGATCGCCAGTTCGAGGCCCTCGCCGAACGGGACGCCGAACTCGACATCGAGCAGCGCCTTGCCGGAATACGGCGCATACAGCCAGGGCGCCATCGCGTGGCCGAGGTCGGCCGCGTTCCGCCCGTCCTCGCTGTCCCAGTACGAGCCGAAGTAGCTCACGCGGGTCGTCAGCCGCCAGCGATCCGCGGCGTGGTTGACGGCGAAGTTCATGCGGGTGTTCGGCAGGCCCTGCTCCAGCGTCGCGATGCGGAAGTCGTCGATTACCGAGCTCTGGATGTTCCTGAGCGCCGTGTCCGTGTAGTTGTAGACGGCGCTGAACGTCGTGCGGCCGGCCACCAGGGTCGAGATCAGGTCGAACCCCTGGGTGGCGGTGGAGAAGTCGTTCAGGAAGAAGCGGAACACCGGGAAGTTGCGCGCCTCGGGGATGCCCTCGGCGAGCAGGACCAGGATCTCGTCCTCGGTCAGGCTGATTTCCTGCGACAGGGCGACGCGGTCGTCGATGTCGATGCGGAAGAAGTCGGCGGTCAGCGTGAACGGCCCCTGCTCGATCACCGCGCCGGCGCTGAAGTTGCGCGACCGCTCCGGCTTGAGCTGGCCGCCGCCGCGCGCCATGGCGACCGCGGAGGTGGCCGGGACGACGCCGTTGTTGGTCAGCTCGCCGCCGATGAACGCGGTCGTCACGTTGAAGGCGTTCTGCTGCCCCGGCGTCGGCGCCCGGAAGCCGGTGCTGACCGCGCTGCGCAGCGAGAACGCGTCGTTGAGCGCCACCAGCATCGAGACCTTGCCGTTGAGCGTCGAACCGAAGTCCTGGAAGTTCTCGAAGCGCGCCGCGGTGCCGAGAGTCCACCGGCCGGCCGGATCGTCGAACTCGAGGTCGCCGTAGACCGCCGTGTTGCTGCGGCTCCACTGGCCGGCGGTGGTGTCGGCCCGGTAGCCGTTGAAGCCGTTCGATCCCGAGCTGAAGCCCTGCGCGGCGTAGGGACCGATCTCCCACGACGCCGGGTCGCCCGCGCCGATGGTGAACTGCTCCCGGCGCCACTCGGTGCCGGCCGCGAAGTTCACCACGTCGGTGACCGGGTACGACACGTCGAAGTTGAAGTTGACGTCGTCCTGCCCGTAGACGCCGGGGTGGAACGAGGTCGGCGTGTCGTAGCCGAGCGAGGCGTTGACGGTGTCGAAGATGAACTGATCGACCTCGGTGCTGCCGATGTTCACGCTCGCATCCCAGTTGAAGCCGGTGTTGGTCAGTCCGCGCAGGCCGGTGACGAACGAGTAGTCGACCATGTCGCCGCCGAACTGCGGCGTGAAGCCGCCGGGGAACCGGCTGTAGAGCGTCCAGCAGTTGGGGTCGGCCTCGACCGCCGCCAGCGCGCCGGCGTCGGGCACGTTGTCGATGATCGGGATCGCGGGGCAGCCCGGGCCCGTGTACCCGTCGTGGGTGCCGTTCGTCTCGTAGAAGTTGGCCAGCCCCACGTTGCCGACGCGCAGGGTCGGGGTGCCGTCCTCCAGTCGGTTGCCGCGGAAGACGCCGCCGCGGGTGTGCGGGTTCCGGAAGTAGAAGCCGCCGGTCACGGTGCGGCTCGCGTGGTTCGTGTGGCCGTAGAACTGCACGCCGTTGTCGAACAGGGTGCCGAAATTGCCGAACAGCTTCAGGTCGTCCTCGATCAGCGGCGCGCCCCAGACCTGGGCGGGGTTGCGGATGTTGCCGTTGCCGGCGTCGATGATGCCCTGCGCGTCGTTGCGCTGGACGCTGCGGTTGGTCGGCTTGGCGTTGCCGTACTCCAGGCTGACGTTGAAGAACCCGTTCTGCCCCAGCGGCAGCCCGGCGTTGGCGGCCACCGTGTAGGCCTGCCCGTGTCCGCCGACGCCGTTGCACGAGTGCTTGATGTCGCCGACGTTGGAGCCGCAGCTCGACGTGTCGCCCGGGTTCGCGTCGAGGTAGGCGCCGGTGCGGAACTCGACGCTCCCGCCCTGGCGGGCGTCCTTGAGCTGGAAGTTCATGACGCCGGCGATGGCGTCCGAGCCGTACTGCGCGGCAGCGCCGTCGCGCAGTACCTCGGCCTGCCGGATCGCGATGGACGGGATGACGGAGATGTCCGGCCCCTGCGAGCCGTCCGCGATGCCGTTGCCGAGCCAGGTGATGACGGCGGCGCGGTGGCGGCGCTTGCCGTTGACCAGAATCAGCGTGTGGTCCGGCGCCAGGTTGCGGAGGTTCGCGGGCCGGACGATGGTCGCCGCGTCGCTGATCGGCTGGGTGTTGACGTTGAACGACGGGACCACGGTCCGCAACTGGTTGGCCAGGTCGGAGGTTCCCTGGGCGGCGAAGTCCTCGGTGCGGATGACGTCGACCGGCACCGGCGATTCGGTCACCGAGCGGGGCTGCGCGCGCGTGCCGACGACCACGACGCGCTCCTCGAGCCCGACCGCCATCTCGACCTCGACCGTGGCGGTCATGCCGGCGCCGACCTCGACCACCTGCGCGGGCGCGTTGAAGCCGGGCAGACTGAAGGTCAGCTCGTACGCGCCCGGATCGAGGCCGCCGATGGTGAACTCGCCCGCGCCGTCCGAGAACGCGAGCTGCATGCTGCCGGCGGCGTTGCGCACCTCGACCGTCACGCCGGGCAGGACGAGGCCGGTCGTGTCGGTGATGACGCCGGTGATGGATGCCGGCTGGGCGTCCGCCGAGCCGGGGGCGAGCGCGGCGGCGGCCAGGAACAGCGCGGCCATGGAAGCTGGTCGTCTGCGTCTCATTACGTTCCTCCTTCGGAATCCTCGACCGAAGCGACCCGCCGGAGCCCCGGCCCGAATACGTTGCTACCGCCCGTCCGATGGCGACTTCTTGCGTCAGCGACCGACGTCATCCGGTGTCGATCGTGCACTCATTCACTCTAGCACGCCCGGATGCCTGTCCGATCTGTCCGATCGGGCCGGCCTGGCCGGCCGTCGTGACCGGCGTGCCCGCAAAGCTCACCACCCACCCCTGGCGGCGGCCCGGCGTTGGTCTGTCGCGCTACATGGGGGCACTCACCGCGTCCGCGTACAGGCGGACCGTGGAACCCAGCGCGTCCACCAACCTCGACAGATTCTCCGGGTCGAACCCCGTTCTGTCCTCGGCGAGGTAGCTGCTCTCACCCAGCGCCCGGATGACGGCGCCGGGGCCGAGTGCGCTCATGATCTGCTCCTCGGCTCGGCTAATGAACGCCGCGTCGGTCTCCGCGCCCCGCAGCACGACGATGATGCGTGTCGCACCGGCCAGTCGTTCGATGTGCGTGCGACGGACGGCCCGCGGCGGTTCGGGGGATCCGGATGCGGTCTGGCCGGCGGCTGCGGCCAACGCCATGGCGACGGAAACGCCGTTTCCCCGGGCACCCAGGGTGTTGTGGACATCGTCGGCGCGGAGCGTGCCGAGCGACCGGTCGAGGAGCGGCGGCAACGGCTCGTCGGCAACCACGGCCGCGACCTGCGGACGATCCACGAGCGCGTCGACGCCGCGGCGGTCCGTCTCGGCGACGACGACGCGCATGTCGTCGATACGCCGGATGCCGTAGCGGTCGTCGCCTTCGGCGCCAAGGACGCCGGCGACGAAATCTGCCGGTTCGCCATACCCGGCAGGTGCGGCCGCCCCCGCCGGGGGCGCGGTCATCACCACGAGAACGCGCGCCCGCCCGCGTTCGGCGTTCGGAGAGAACGGCGTCCACGCGGGAGTCGAGCTTCTGTTGTCCGAAGGCCGACGCCGAGCCGACGGTAATCCAGATGAACCCCGCCAGCAGGAGCTGCTTCCGCCACCGCGGTATGCGTGTGCTCATGGGTGGCGCGCCCGAACAGGTCGCCGCGTCGTGGCCAGGAGTCGTGGCATCGATTCCCCGCTACGACGCGGCCAGGGAATGTTCACGGCCTCATGGTGACGGCGACGCGCCTTGTATCAGACTCCGGCCGTCTCAAGGTCCCACTGTCACCAGGAGCTTCCGGTTCCGTCGCAGCGTCGGAAATCCAGGTTCACATCGTAGCACCCGTCAATTGCCATGTCTTCTGTCCGATGTGCGGCGGTGCGGCCCGGGCCGCACCGCCGCTGGACGTTCGGCGTCGCCGGCGTTCCGCGGCGGGCGCTGGTGGCCCGGCCGCGGTTCGCCCGCGACGAACTTGCCCTTGCGTCCCCGGGACGCGCCGCGCATCGGTGGGGCTCAGTTGCCCCAGCCGTAGCCGATCCGGACGTAGTAGTAGGCGCCGTTGAAGCCCCACGGCGTGTACTCGCTGTACTTCTCGCCGACCGACATCGCGCGCGCGCTCTCGTCCGGGTAGGTGTTGAAGGCGTTCTGGGCGCCGACGGCCAGCGTCGCGCCGCCGCCGACGGCGAAGCTCGCCTCCAGGTCGACGATCGGTCGGCCGTCGAAGAAGCCCTGCTCGATGCCGCCCGACGGCAGGTAGCTCGCGGCGAACCCGCTGTCGTAGTCGTACCAGCCGCCGAAGTAGTTCACCCGGCCGAGGAAGCTGACGCGGCCGACCTGCTGGGTCAGGCCGATGTTCCAGCGGGTTCGCGGCAGCGCGTAGGCGAACTCGGTCAGGCGCCGGTCGTTCAGCAGGCCCTTCGCGTTGTCCGTCACCTCGGTGTCGGTGTAGTTGAAGACGGCGCTGACGGTCGTGTTGCCGCGCAGGGCCAGCGGGGTGAAGGTGGACACCAGGTCGATGCCCTGCGAGGCGGTCGAGAACGCGTTGGTGAAGAAGCGGAAGCGCCGCAGGTCGCGGGCCGCCTCGATGCCCTCGGCCAGCAGGGTGTCGATCTCCTCCCCGGTCAGGGTGAAGTTGCTCGTGATCCCGATGCGGTCGTACACCGCGATGCGGAAGTAGTCGGCCGTCAGGGTGAACTGCCCGCTGTCGAAGACCACCCCGGCGGTGGTGTTGATCGACTTCTCGGGGGCCAGCGGCACGCCGCCGCGCAGCGCCGCCACCGGCGAGATGGACGGGATGGTGCCGTTGTTAACCAGGTCACCGAGGGCCGGGTCGAAGATGGTCGCGATGTTGAACCCGTTCTGTTGCCCCGGCGTCGGGGCGCGGAAGCCGCTGCTCACGCTGGCGCGCACGAAGCCGTAGCGGCCGGAGAGCTTGCTGTTCATCGTCGTGCCGAAGTCGTCGAAGTGCTCGATGCGGGCTGCCGTGCCGAGCGTCCAGTCGTCCTCGACGCCGCTCAGCTCGATGTCGCCATAGAGCGCCACGTTGCTCCGGTTCCAGGTCCCGGCGGCCATCGGCCCGTAGCCGAAGAAGCCGTTGGAGCCGGCCGAGAAGCCCTGGCCCCGGCCGTACGGTCCGACCGTCCACGACGCCGCATCGCCCGCCGTGGTCTCGTACTGTTCGTTCCGCCATTCCGCGCCGGCGGCGATGTTGATCATCTCGGTGGCGGCGTACGACAGGTCGGCGTTGAGGCCGATCTCCCGCTGCCGGTTGCTGCCGAGCTCGAAGGCGGTGGGCGTGTCCGGACCGAGCGAGGCGTTGACGGTGTCGCGGATGAAGAGGTCGGTCTGGTGCCCGCCCATCGAGCCGCTGATATCCCAGTTGAAGCCGCCGGGCGTGAACCCGCGCACGCCGCCCACCAGCGACAGATCGTACGCCTCGCCGCCGAAGCTCGGGGTGAAGCCGCCGGGGAACCGCTCGCGGAACGAGAAGCAGTTCGGGTCGTCGAACACCTGCTGCAGGGCCGCCGGATCGGCGACATTGTCGGTGATGGTCACCGTCGGACAGTTCGCCGAACCCATCCCGTTGGCCATCAGCACGTCGCCGATGAGCAGGGTCTCTCCGCCGTCGCCGCTGAAGACGCCGCCCCGCGTGTTCGGGTTGCGGAAGAAGAAGCCGCCGGTCACGCGCTTGGCGGCGTGGTTCATGTGGCTGTAGATCTGCACGCCGCCGGCGGTGGTGTAGCCGAAGTTTCCGAACAGCTTCAGGTCGTCGTCGATGTCCGGCGAGCCCCAGACCTGCGGCGTGTCGGACGCCACGGCGGTGTTGCCGGCCGCGATCAGGGCGATGGCGTCGCTGCGGGGCGCGCTGCGGTTGGTGGGATTCGCGCCGCCGTACTCCAGGCTGAGGTTGGCGAAGCCGGTGGCGCCGAGCGGCAGGCCGACGTTGGCGGCCACGTTCATCGCCCGCCCGCCGCCGTCGGCGAACCCGCCGGTGTTGTACTCGAAGGCGCCGCCGGACGTGGCGTCCTTGAGCTGGAAGTTCATCACGCCGGCGATGGCGTCCGAGCCGTACTGCGCGGCGGCGCCGTCGCGCAGCACCTCCACCTGCCGCAGGGCGATGGCCGGGATGGCCGAGATGTCGGGTCCCTGCGAGCCGAACGCCACGCCGTTGCCGCCGTGCCAGTCGATGATCGACGAGCGGTGCCGGCGCTTGCCGTTGACCAGCACCAGCGTGTGGTCGGGGGCCAGGTTGCGCAGCATCGCGGGCCGAACCACGGTGGAGGCGTCGCTGATCGGCTGGGTGTTGACGTTGAACGACGGGACCACGGTGCGGAGCTGATCCTGCAGGTTGACGGTCCCGTGGCTCGTCAGATCGGACGTCGAGAGCACGTCCACGGGCACCGGCGACGCGGTCACCGTCCGGGGTTGCGCGCGGGATCCGACGACGACCGTCTCTTCGGTGAACCCGGCCAGCAGATTGTCGATCTCGTCGGGCGACAACCCGAGCGCCTCGACTTCGTCCGGCGTCATGCCGAGCGCCCGGCCGAGCGCCTCGAGCTGCTCCGACGGTTCTTCCTGCGCGGCCCCGCGCGCGTCGGCCGGCGCGGGCGCCCCGGCAAGGATCAGAAGGGTCGCCGCCGCGATGACGTGCGACGCGCTGGCGCGGGTGGGACAGAGAAACTTCACTCAGCTTTCCTCGTTCGTGCGGAATCCGCCCGCTTTGCGCGCAGCGACCGCAGGTTACCGTGTTGGGAGGGGGTTGTGCTCACGCTGGTCGACGAGCCGGCGTGACGCACAAGTTTGTCGCCCGCCCAGCGGATTTTACACGAGAATGGCGCTTCGGCGCTTCCAGCGGGACCAGCGTGGCGCGGGCAGTCGCGACGATCTTCGTTGCACGGCGGTCATGGCGACCGACCCGACGAACTTCGCCATCGAGGAGCAACTGATGGCGTCGCGACGATCTTCGTCGCACGGCGGTCATGGCGACTGGCGCGACCGTCGGCGCTGGTCGGGAGCGTCGGCGCAGTCGCGACGATCTTCGTTGCACGGCGGTCATGGCGACCGCCGGCGCGGCGGGACCAGCGTGGCGGGGACCGCGACTATCCGGCGGTCGAACCCTCCGGTTCGCGAGCGCCGCGCAGCAGCAGGAACCCGACCACCAGCGCCCAGACGCTGAATGCGGTCAGTCCCATCTGACGTATCGAGCTGAACGCGGGAAAGAACGGAGTCAGACTTCCCGCGATGCCGAGAAGCCCGCTGGCGGTGACGATGTACGCGGTCCAGCGCGGGAACGGCTCCGGGCGGCGCAGCGCCGCCGCCCCGAAGAGGAGCGCCGCAACGGCGAGCAGGGTGCTCCCGAGATAGGCTCCGTTGTTCCGGAACTGCATCAGGGCATGAATCGGCGTCCGGAGGAGCTCCTGTTCGGCGGGCGCGGCGGCCGCATAGGCGGTCGAGGCGGCCTGCGCGAGGCTGATGCTGACCATCGTCTCGATCAGGAACACGGCGGTTCCGATCACCACCGCCGCCCGGGCCAGGTGAAGCGACGGATGCCGCCCCGCCATGAGCTGCGCCATGCCCGTTCCGAACCCGGCGGCGCACACGATGGACGCGAGGAACAGGTACAACGCGGTCACCGATCCTCCCGGATTGTCGGCCATCGCCGTCATGATCGCGTGCACGTCGCCGGCCTCCATGGCCGGTTCCGACAGGTCCGTGGTGGTGAGCGTCGCGAGCGCAAGCAGCGAGAGCGCGCACCACAGGACGCCGCTGGCGCCGGTCAGGCTCCGCAACGTGGTCGATGTCTCCTCCTGCGCCGGGTCACGCCTCATTCTTCGTCTCCGCCGTATCCGGCTGCGGGTTGTAGACGACGCCGAACTTCTCCTCGATCAACCGGAGGTCGGGGCGGCCGCTCCGGTTCTGGCGCGATGTCTCGGCCATGAATTCCTCGGCCCAGTGGCCGGGGAAGATGTAGCTGATCATCCTGGCCGTCGTGGCGCCCACGTTCTCGACGTGGTGGGACACGCCGCGGGGGCAGTGGATCGTGTCCCCGCTGCCGAGACGATAGGTCCGGCCGCCGATCCGGGCCGACAGTACGCCCTCGATGACGTGGAAGGTCTGGTCCTCCCACTTGTGGTAGTGCTCCGGGATCTGCCCTCCGGGTTCGATGATCCCGTCGCTGATGACATATTCCCCGTCCGTCGCCTCCCTGCCTACCACGACGCCGGTGTACTCGGATTCGGCCATCCGGTACTTCCTGCTGTCGCCCCACGGGTTGACGACGACCTGCTTCCTCGTCGCTTCGGTCTTCCGCGGCATCGCTCTCCCTCCCCGCAAGCCGGCGCAGACTCCTCAGAACGTGACGCGCAGGCCGAGCTGGGCCTGGCGCGGGGCGCCGATGAGCAGGCCCGCAACGCCGAACTCCGGGTTCGGGGTCACACCGTCGTCCCGGAAAACCTCCTGCTGGTCGGCGTGCCCGACCCGGAAGGCGCCGGTGTTCAGGAGGTTGAAGACCTCGAAGAGCGCCTCGACCTGCGTCCCGCCCAGTCCGAAACGCCGGGTCAGCCGCAGATCGAGGTTGTTCCAGGGTGCGTTCCGCTCGCCGTTCATGGGCGCGAGCGCGCCGTCCACCACGGCCCGGGTCTGCGCACCGTGCGGACCGACGGCGAAGCCGGGGTGGTTGTGGAAGCCCGCCGCCGGGTCGAGCGCGGTAAAGGGTGAGCCCGACTGGGCCGTGAAGATCGCACTCGCCGTGAAGTCGAGCGGCAGCGCGAAGATGCCGCTCGCCACGAAGCGGTGGGGGATGTCGCGGATCGAGAGTCCCCAGTCGTAGTCCGGGTCCGTGGGGTCGGTCAGGGTCAGTCTGCCCGAGCGTTCGTTGTCGTCGTTCGAGCGGTCGCGCGACCAGGTGTAGTGCGCCTGGAACTGCACTCCGCCGCCGAAGCGCCGGCGCAGCGCGGCGGTCAGCGCCAGATAGTCGGAGCGGGCCGGCGAGGCGCGCACCAGGATGGGTCCGTAGGCGGGGTTGAGCCGCTCGCCGGAGTACACCGGCCGCCCGTAGGCGTCGTAGGTGGGCGCCGCGACGTTCGCGTCATAGTTCGAGGCGAGCGCATCGCTGCGCGCATGCAGCAGATCGAACGAGGCGGCGAGGTTGTCGCCGAGCTCGCGCTCGTAGCCGACGTTGACGCGGACCGTCCGGGGATCCTCGTAGTCGGGAGCGAAGTGACTGAGCGCGGGAATGAGGCCGGGCGGCGGGTTGCCGTTGTCGATGTCTGCGCCGAGCGGCGCGAAGCCGGTCTGGCCGGGCAACACGATGGCGCTGCCGTAGCGCGGGTAGATGCCGGTGTCGCTGTGGGCGCTCGAGAACAGCAGCGACGGCGTGCGGGCGTAGAAGATGCCGGCGGCGGCGCGGACGACGCTGCGCGGGTCGGGCGACCAGACCACGCCGGCGCGCGGCGAGAAGTTGTCGAGGTCGTCGGGAATGCTGCGCCCCTCCGGCAGCACGTGCTCGATGCCGCCCGGGTTCAGGGTGCCGTCCCAGCGCGCGCCGATCTGCAGCGTGACGCTGCGGTTCGGGCTCCAGGAGTCCTGGACGTAGGCGCCGAGAAGCTGCTGGGCAACCTCGAAATTGGGGTTGTCCATGATCCCGAAGAAAATGGTCGCGCGGGCGGGGCGGCCGGCAGTGAAGTCCTCGATCGTGTCGAAGTCGTAGTTGCCGTCGGCGTTGCCCGCGAAAAACTCGCTGAGCGTGTCGTGGCTGAAGGTGAAGCCCGCACGCAGCTCGTGGTTGCCGGTGAGGAACGAGAACCGCTCCTGCACTTCGAGCTTGCGCTCGTCGTTGGTGACCGGCAACCACGGGATCTTGCCGAACTCGCCGAACGAGGGGCTGTAGATCCGGAAGGTGGCCTGGAGCGCGCTGTCGGGCAGGTGCGAGCGGCGGTCGAAGGCGTCGTTGGCGTACTGCACGCGCAGCTCGTTGACGCCGTTGTCGCCGACGACCGAGACGAGCGAGCCGACCGCGGATTGGCTGACCACGAAGCGCCGCGACTCTTCGTTCACGAACTCCGACACGCGCGCGTAATCGGCGAAGTTGTAGCGCAAGGTGAGCGCATGCGCGTCGCTCACCCGGTGGTCGATCTTGCCGAGCAGGATCAGGTTGTCGGTCTCGCGCACGAACTGGCCGCTCGCCGTGCGGCCCAGCGTCGGGTCGGCGCCGGCGATGCCGTCGTCGTTGGGCTGGAACCCGGCCACCAGCTCCGGGTACGCTGCGAGCACGGCATCGTACTGCCCGCGGCCGCGGATGTGCCGCAGGACGGCTCGTCCTGGGCCGTCTGGTCGTAGGAGACGAAGAAGTGGGTGCGGTCACGGCGGATCGGACCGCCAAGCGACGCGCCCCAGTTGTAGCGGCGGAACTCGTCCACCTCGTAGCGCGGGTCGTCGGCGGGCACGCCGCGTGCGGCGTCGAGCGGCGAGCGCGGCAGCCGTGCCGCAAGCTGGTCGTCGCGCCCGAAGAGGACCGCGGATCCGGTGAAGTCGTTGGCGCCGCTCTTGGTGATCACGTTCATTGCGCCGCCGCCGGAGCGGCCGGCCTCGGCCGAGTAGCCGCTCGTGACCACCTGGAACTCCTGGACGGCTTCCTGTGCGATCAGGGCGCCGCCGCCCTCCCTGGCCATCCCGCCCCGCCCGAAGCCGAAGAACGCGCTCTTCGCGTCGGCGCCGTCGATGGTGAATCCCGAGTTCACGGCGCGCTGGCCGCTGAGCGAGAGCCTGCCGCGGGAGTCCACCTGCACCGTCGGCATCAGCAGGGCGAACCGCACGAAGTCGCGGCCCGAGATCGGCAGGTTGCCGATCTCTTCCTCGTTCACGTACCCGGCGACCCCGGTGCGCCCCACTTCGAGAAGCGGCGCCTCTCCGACGACCACGACGGTCTCGTCGATCGCGGCGAGGCCGAGCTGCAGGTCCACCTCGACGCTCTGCCCGACCAGGAGGCGGACATTCTCGCGCCGGGTCGTGCGGAAACCGGGCAGCGACGCCACGAGGTCGTACACCCCGCTGGGAACCGCACGGAGGGCGAAGAAGCCCTCGCGGTTCGTGACCGTCGTGCGGCGCTGGCCGCGCTCGATGTCCACGAGCTCGATCGTCGTTCCCGGCAGGCTGCCGCCGGTATCGTCGCTGACGAACCCCTGGACCGACGCGAGCGACTGGGCCGCGGCCGTCGCGGCCGCGGCGAGGGTGAACGAGAACACGACGGCGGCCAGCGCCCCCGCCGTCGACGATCGAGTGCGCGATGCGGACTCCTGCCGCGCCTTGTCGGCACGCACCGAGGACGACGAAGCGCCAAGGATTCCCGTACGGTTCCGACCGGGTCAGCCATAACGTCCACACCAACCGTCCTGACGGGCGCCCGCCTCACGCGCCGTGCTCTCCGGTCGGTGCGGCGCGCTGGGCGTCGCGTTCGGCCTGCCGGCCGGCGAGAAACGCCAAGTCGCGGGCGATGGCGCGCATTACCTCTTCCTGTGCGTCGGCGCGCCGCTCGGCGCGTTCTTCCTGCGCCTGTGCGTGCCGTTCGGCGCGTTCGTCAACGCGCGTGATCCGATCCTGGATGCCGGTGTGCGCTGCACGGTTGGCGCGGTGCTGGAACCAGGCCGCGATGAGGACAGCGGCCGTGGGGTTGACGGCGGGAACGATGAGCGTCGCCCACGCACGCGCGGTGTCCATTCACAATGATAGCGCGGGGACGGGCGGACGCGCGCGGGCCGGCGACAGGCGACCTGCGCGCTCGGGCCGCCGGTGGATGGTGGATGAGGGGCCCCGCCGGCGGCTGCCGAGGAGGCGGCCTGCGCGCTCGGACCGCTGCTTGCGACCGGGCGCGCGGCTACTCGGGCAGGGCGAACACGACCAGGCGCTCGCCGCCCCGCGGCTGGCCGCTGGCCGGCGCCGACACGTTGGCGGCGACGTACTGCCGTCCGTCGTTCCCGCCGTAGGTGATCGGCACCGCCTCGATGTTGTAGTCGAACCTTGCGGACCAGAGCTCCTCCCCGGTGCGGGAATCGAACGCCCGGAAGCGCCGATCGGTGGTGGCGCCGATGAAGACGAGCCCGCCGGCGGTGGCGATCGCGCCGCCGACGCTCGGCGTGCCCACGCGCTGGCGGTCCGCCGGCAGCAGCTCGTTGACGCCCAGCGGGACCTCCCACACGATGTCGCCGCTGGCCGCGTCGACCGCGTACAGGCGCGCCCACGGCGGCCGGTAGCAGGGCAGCGCCTCCAGCCGCACGCCGTCGGCGTCGAAGATCGGCGCCTCGAAGGGCTGGGCGGGCGAGCGGACGTAGGCCACCTGATCCTCGGTGTCGGGGCCGTACTCCGGGTTCTCGGCCATCCAGCCGCTGATGGGCTGGTCCTTCGAGTTCACGAAGATATAGCCGAGCTGCGGGTCGTGGGCGGTGCCGTTCCAGTTGACACCCCCGCCCGTGCCGGGGAAGACGAGCGACGGCGGGGTCCCCTCCCGCTGCAGCCGCAGGGGCGTGTAGGGGCCGGCGTTGTAGTAGCCGACCTCGTCCCACAGCGCGCGGCAGGCGGCGGCGTGCTCGGGCGTGGTGTCTTCGGCGGTCACGATGTCGTCCGGCCCCATGCTCACCCGCGCCAGCGGCGGCGGCCGGAGCGGAATCGGCTGCGTCGGCCAGTACTGCTCGCCGGGCACGTCGCCCGCCGGCACTGGCCGTTCCTCGACCCCGTGGATCGGCTCGCCGGTCACCCGGTTCAGGAGGAACATGAACGCCGACTTGCCGACCTGGGCCAGTGCGGGGATCCGTTCCCCGTCGCGCTCGATCTCCAGCAGACCGGGGGCCGGCGGCAGGTTGTAGTCCCACAGATCGCGGTGGATGTTCTGGAAGTACCAGGCCAGCTCGCCGGTGCGGATGTCGATGGCGATGGTCGAGTTGGCGAAGAGGTTGGCGCCGGGACGGTCGCCGCCGTAGAAGTTCGAGCCGGGGCTGCTGACCGGCATGTAGACCAGACCGCGCTCTTCGTCGACGGTGAGGGTGAACGCCCACACGTTGTTCCCGATGCGGTTGCGCCAGCTCTGATTGCCCCACGTCTCGCTGCCGAAGTCGGACTCGGTGGGCAGGGTCGGGAACTCCCAGAGCAGGCCGCCGCTCCGCGCGTCGATCGCCCGCGGCCAGGCGTACTCCGGCTCGCCGCCGCCCCGCGGCTGGTTCAGGTGCGGCGCGATGTGCCGCTGTCCGGGACCGAAGGCGCTCGAGCCCAGGATCAGCGCATCCTCGTAGACCACCGGCACGCCGGTGTAGGGGATGCGCAGTGCGGCCTCGCCGTCGTCGCCGAACGTCGGGTCGCGCTCGCCGGTGGCGGCGCGCAGGGCGACGACCTTCGACAGGCTCGTGAAGTAGATGCGGGCGTCGCGCGCCCCGGTCGCCGGGCCGTAGGCGACGCCGCGGAACGACGCCAGCCCCTCGTCGAGCTCGTGCCGCCAGATCTCGTCGCCGGTCTCCGGCTGCAGGGCCACGACGCGGTTGCCGGCGGCCAGGTACATCACGCCGTCGACGACGATCGGCGTGACCTGCTGGAAGAGCTCGGTCGGGGTGGGGCCCTCGATGAACCCGTCCTCGGGGTGGAAGCGGTACGACCAGACCTCCTGCAGTTCGGCGACGTTGCCGGTGTGGATCCGGTCCAGCGGCGACCAGCGCGTGCCGGCCAGGTCCCGGTTGTAGGTCGGCCAGTCGGCGGCGGGACTGCGCTCCGGGCCCGGCGACTGCGCCGGAGCGTTCCCCGCCAGTGCGAGGAGGATCGCCGCGGCCACCGTGCCGGCGTGGCCGGCTCGTCGTGCGGATGCGCGCGCGCCCGTGAATCGCATGTTCGTGCCTCCCCGCGCCGCCGGCGGCGCGGTCAGGGCTGGTCGTCGGCGACCGCACGGGCCGGCACGTCGCGCAGGCGCTCCTGCACCGTGCCCGGGATGCCCAGCGCCGTGTCGGCGCCGAGTGCGGCGAGCAGCGCCGCCGTCTCCGGCCAGCTCTGGAACTGGAACGACTGTTTCGACCCCTCCGCCATGCGGTACGCAGTCCGCCCCCGGAAGTCCCGCGCGTCGATGTCGGCGCCGTGCGCGACCACCTCGTTCAGCCCGCGGAACGCGCCCCGGTCCTGGCTCCACCGATGCTCATGGCTTCACTATATGCGCGCGGCACACGCTCGTCTACCTTCGTCTGCTGTCGTGATCATCCCGGGGCGTCGGGAGTCGTCCAGGAAGGCGGTAGACTGTTGGCTTGTCGGTCATGGTCATCAGGGCCAGGAGCTTGGGCCGCAGAACGCAGCGAAACGCGAAGTGCTGCGGCCCAAGCTCCTGGAGGGGGGATGGGCCGAAACGCCGAGCCAGCGAGGCGTTTCGGGGCGCTAACATGGCCTCGAATCACGGAAAGTGAGGATGGCGGATTGCTTCGCGCGACCATCTCGGAGGTGAAGAACGACTTGAGCGGCTTTCTGCGCCAAGTGAAGCGGGGTGAGACCGTTCTCGTTCTGGAGCGGAAGGTTCCGGTCGCCTGCATCGTTCCCCCGGGTCACGCCCCGGACAGCAGCGGCGTGGACGCCAGGGCGAAGCGACTCGAGGAGACGGGGATCGTGGTGCGTCGGGGCGCGGGAAGTCCTCTGGATGTTCTGGGGCAGCCCGCCGGCTCCGGCGCCGCCGTCCTGGAGGCGCTGCTGGAGGAACGTCGCGAGGGGCGATGACGTTCTGGGACACCTCCGCCCTGCTGGCGCTGGCCATCGACGACCCGCGCCGGTCGTTCGCGGTGCGGATGCTGCAGACCGATGACCGGATGGCGGTCTGGTGGGGCGCTTCCGTGGAGTACGTGTCGGCGGTGGCGCGGCGGGAGCGTGATGGGAGCCTGTCGTCGACGGAGGTCACAGAGGCTCTTGCTCGTCTCGCAGCCTTGTCTCAGGTGTGGTACGAAGTCCAGCCGAGCCGGCAGCTCAGGATGTCCGCGCACCGGTTGCTCCGTGTCCATCCTCTACGCGCCGCCGACAGCCTGCAGCTCGCCGCTGCGATCGCGGTGGCCGAGGGCGATCCATCGGACATCGGGTTCGTCTGCTTCGATGCCCGCCTGACCAGCGCGGCGGCGCGCGAGGGGTTCGCGGTCCTGACGGCGTAACCGATCCTCGGGGCGGAAGCGGTACGACCAGACCTTCTGCAGTTCGCCGCTCTCGGTGCTCGCGGGGCTTCCACCACGGACTGTCAGGGCTGGTCGTCGACGACCGCGCGGGCCGGCACGTCGCGCAGGCGCTCCTGCACCGTGCCCGGGATGCCCAGCGCCGTGTCCGCGCCGAGTACGGCGAGCAGCGCCGCCGTCTCCGGCCAGCTCTGGAACTGGAACGACTGCTTCGACCCCTCCGCCATGCGGTACGCGGTCCGTCCCCGGAAGTCCCGCGCGTCGATGTCGGCGCCGTGCGCGACCAGGTGCTCGACCACCTCGTTGAGCCCGCGGAACGCCGCGCCGTGCAGGGCGGTGAAGTCGGCCTCGTTGACCGCGTTGATGTCCGCGCCGGCTTCCAGCAGCACGCGCACCGCCGCTTCGGCGCTCGGCGAGCGCACCCCGCGCGGCTGCCGCGGCGTGTACGTCGAACGGCCGAGCCCGGCCGCGGCCATCAGCGGCGTCGTACCGTCGTCGGTCGTCAGGCGCAGATCGGCGCCCGCCGCCAGCAGCGCGTGCAGGATCCGGGCGCTGCTCGCGGTGCGGCTCGCGCCGACGCCGAACGTCTGCCGGCCGGCGCCGTTCATGTCGAACGCGGCGACCCACAGTGGCGTGGCCCCGCGCAGGTCGCCGGTGCCGCAGGCGAACGGCTCGAAGGCGCCCTTGCGGGGGTAGCCGATGTAGCTCATGATCATGGCCGACGCCGTGATCCGCGCGTTCGGATCGGCGCCCCGCGCCAGCAGTGCCTCGACCAGCGGCAGCCGCCGCTCGGCGGTCAGACGCGACCGGCCGGGCCGCGCGTAGAGCCGGTTGCCCCCGTGCCGGGCGTACCATTCCCGCAGCCACGTCCCGACACCGCCTGCCGCCGCGTGCAGCGCACGCACGCCGTTCATCTCGCCCTCGGGATCGGCGCCGGCGTCCAGAAGGAACAGCGCGAAGGCATCCTGGCCGCTGACGACGGCGAACGGCAGCACGTGGGTGCCGTCCGCGCTCGTCGCATTGACATCGACGCCGGCGGCGATGAGCGCCCGCGCCGTCTCAATGTCGCCGTTGCGCGCCGCGAACATCAGCGGCGTGAAGCCCTTGACGGTCGAGACGGCCGGATCGGCGCCGGCGTCGAGCAGCAGCCGCACGATCTCGGGGTGCGGCTCCGACACCGCCCACATCAATGCGGTGCTGCCGGTCGCGGTCGCCGATGCATCGACGTCGGCGCCGTGCGCGATGAGCGTCCGCACGACCTCCGCGTTCCCGGTGCGGGCGGCGGTCATCAGCGGCGTGAGGCCGCTCGTCTGGACGGCATCGACGTCGGCGCCGGCGTCGAGCAGCGCCTTCACCATGGGGAGGCTGGCGTTCTCGGCCGCGCGTGCAAGGGCCGTCACGCCGTGGTCGTCGGCCGCGTTGACGTCGGCGCCGGCGTCGAGCAGTGCCCGCGCCAGATCCACGTCGTTCCAGTGGGCGGCCCACAGCAGCGCCGTCGCTCCGTCCGCCCGCGCGGCGTTGACGTCGACGCCCTCGGCAAGCAGGGCGCGCGCCGCGTCGCGATCCTGACTCGCGACGGCGCCCACGAGCCGGAGGTCCTGTTTCGCGGCCGCCACCCGCGCACCAGGGTCCTGTTCGCCGGCCAGAACCCCGACCGTCGCCCACAGCGCCAGGAACAGGCCGAGGCAGCACCGCCTTGCGTGAATCGTCATGGTCATATCAATTGGCGCCGAAGCCGAGGAAAGAGCCTGGATGTCGGCCTCGAGAGCCTGCTTGACAGTCTGCAGGTCGGCCTTCGTCGCATGGTCGGGCTGGCCGGCTACGTGGATGGCGCTGGCGATGGCGTCGGCCTGGTCGCGCGGAACGTGGACATCGGTGAGCCGCCTGGCGGCGTCGATGGGGTTGAACATGGTTGTCGGGTTGTCGGGTTGTCGGGTTAAAGGTATCACGCGGCAGTCCGCGCTGCGACCGACTTCCGGGCTGGGCGGCTATACCACGATGTCCAGGTCGCGCAGCGCGGCGTCGAACACGCCCGGCCAGCCGCGGTTGGCCACCGGGCTGGCCGGACTCGGGTGCGGCGCGGTTCCCCACCGCGCGCCGGCGCCTTCGGCGATCGGGCGGGCCCGTTCGCCGGCGAAACGGCCGATGCCCACCACCACCGCTGGGCGCAGGTGCGCCGCCACCGCCCCGAGCGCCTCGTCGCAGATCGAGAACAGCCGCTCGCGCGCGTCCCGGGGGCGGAGGCGGTCGGGGGTGAGGTTGCGCCCGCCGGCGTCCAGGAAGCACAGCGGGCAGTAGTTCCACACGAACGCGCGCCGGAAGAACTGCGCCGGGCTGCCGCAGCGCTCGCGCGCCCAGCCCCACAGCCGCGCGCCGCTCACCTCGCCGCGGCCGATCCCGAAGCCGAGCACAGGGCGCCGCGGGTGCTCGTCGGCCGGGCGGCCCACGGGCGCCTCGATGAGCAGCCAGTCCCGGACCATCCCGACGTCGCCGAACGGCACGCCGGTCTGCGCCATGCCGAACGGGCCGGGGTTCATGCCCACGAAAAGGATCTCGCGCCGCCCGCGCCCGTGGCGCTCCAGATAGAGGCGGTGCGGCGCCCAGGCGTAGTCGAGCGGCGCGTAGACGTGCGCGACCGGGGCGTCGAACCGCAGGTCGCGGGTGCGGTCCCGCAGGCGTTCGGCGACGGCGACGAGCGCGGCCATGGTGACAACCCTACCGCACGGCCCTGGTGACAACCCTGCGGCACCAGCCGCTCTTCCCGGTTGCATTGCTCGCAGGATGCCTGCGCGCGCATGCCTGCGCGACACGGACCGGGCCCACCCGCATCGCACCACGTCGGCACCGCACGATCCGGCGACGCTGTTCGGAGCGGTCGGCAGCGGTCGGAGCGGTCGGCGACGCCGTCCGGTTATAATGCATCCTGCCGCCTGCGCCGCCCGTGGCGTGGATTCTTTGGCGCAGCGTTGAAGGGGCTGACCATGTCGAAGATGGTTGCGCGTCTGGCGGGTCTGATCGGGTTGTCCGTGGCGGTGGGTTCCCAGGTGTTCCTGCACGCCGCTTCCCCGAGCCCGCAGGCGGTCGCGGGGTCCGGACAGGCGCCGGAGCCGCCGTCGCGGGCGCTGTTGGACCGCTACTGCGTCACGTGTCACAACGAGCGGCTGCAGACCGCCGGGCTGATGCTCGACCGGCTCGACATCAGCCGGGTTCACGCCAACGCGGAGACGCTGGAGAAGGTCGTCCGCAAGCTGCGCAGCGGACAGATGCCGCCGGAGGGCCGGCCGCGTCCCGACGCGGATGCCGTCGGCGCCTTCGCCGGCGCGCTCGAGGCGGCGCTCGACCACGCCGCGGCCGTCGATCCCAATCCCGGCCGAGTCGCCTCGCGGCGGCTGAACCGGCTGGAGTACGTCAACGCGATCCGCGACCTGCTCGACCTCGAGATCGACGGCGAGGCGCTGTTGCCGAGCGACATGGCCGGCTTCGGGTTCGACAACAACGCCGACGTGCTGTCGATCACGCCGGCGCTGATGTCGCGCTACATCGCAGCCGCCACGAAGATCAGCCGGGTCGCGGTCGGCAGCCCCGACAACCGGCCGCAGATGCAGGTCTACAAGGTCGGGTACGAGCGGCGCGACGTGCGGCGCAACGAGGACATGCCCTTCGCCACCCACGGCGGACTCGCCGTGCGCCACACCTTCCCGCTCGATGGCGAGTACGTGTTCGCCATCCGACTCAAGCGCAACGAGACCATCGAGACCATCGACGGCATCGCCGAGGACGAGCACCAGATCGAGCTGCGGATCGACCACGCGCTCGTCCGCCGTTTCGACATCGGCGGCCGGTTTCCGGGGCCGGACCCGGGGATGCTGATCGCGGTGCCGGAGGACGATGTCGAGGGGCAGCGTCTGCACGAGTACCGCATGACGGCCGACCGCGAGCTGGAGATCCGGGTGCAGGTCAATGCGGGTACGCGGCTGGTGTCGGCCGGCTTCACCGACTCGGCGCCGTCACCCAACGTGCCGGCTGACCTGCCGGGCATCGACATGCTCTACATCTCCGGGCCGTTCGACGGTACGGTGCCGGTGGACACGCCGAGCCGGCGGCGGATCTTCACCTGCCGGCCGCCGGACGACAGCATCGCGGCCGAGGAGGCCTGTGCGCGCCGGATCATCGGCGGACTGGCGCGGCGCGCGTACCGGCGGCCCGTGACCACCGCCGATGTCGATCCCCTGCTGTCGGTCTATCGCGAGGGGCGCGCCGCCCGCGACTTCGAGTCGGGCGTCGAGCGGGCCATTGAGGCGCTGTTGTCGATGCCGAGCTTCCTGCTGCGGGTCGAGCGACAGCCGGTCGACATGCGGCCGGGGGACGTCTACCGGCTGAGCGACCTGGAACTGGCCTCGCGGCTGTCCTTCTTTCTCTGGAAGAGCATCCCGGACGACGAACTGCTGGGGCTGGCCGAGGCCGACCGGCTGCGCGATCCGGACGTGCTGGCGGCGCAGGTGCGGCGCATGCTCGCCGACCGCCGCGCGACGCGGTTCCTTAACGATTTCGTCGGGCAGTGGCTGCAGGTGCGCAACATCCACTCCCAGGACCCGGACGGCGCGCTGTTCGCCGGCTTCAACGACTCGCTGCGCGCGGCGATGGTCCGGGAGACGGAGCTGTTCTTCGAGAGCCAGGTGCGCGAGGACCGGCCGATTCCCGAGCTGCTGATCGCCGACTACACCTTCCTGAACGAACAGTTGGCGCGGCACTATGGCGTGGACGATGTCTACGGCAGCCGCTTCCGGCGCGTGACGTGGCGCGACGACCGGCGGCACGGGCTGCTGGGGCACGCCAGCCTGCTGACGGTGACGTCCTATGCGAACCGGACCTCGGTGGTGCTGCGCGGCATGTGGGTGCTGGAGAACCTCCTCGGCGCGCCGCCGCCGCCGCCGCCGCCGAACGTGCCGCCGCTGGCGGAGAGCGACCGGGGCAACCCGACGTCGCTGCGCGAGCGGATGGAGCTGCACCGGCGGAGTCCGGTCTGCGCGAGCTGCCACCGGCGCATGGACCCGCTGGGCTTCGCGATGGAGCATTTCGACGCAATCGGCCGCTGGCGGGAGACGGACGGCGGGGCGGAGATCAACTCGAACATCGAGCTCTCCGGACGCACCATCGACAGCCCGCGAGCGTTCCGCGAGGCGCTGCTGGCCGAGGGCGACCACGAGTTCATCCACACCGTGGTGGAGAAGCTCCTGATCTACGCGCTCGGCCGCGGCGTCGACTACTACGACGCGCCGACCCTGCGCCGCATCACGCGCGGGCTGGCCGACAAGGAGTACCGCTGGTCGGCGCTGGTGCAGGCGGTGGCGGCGAGCGACCAGTTCCAGATGCGGCGGGCGCCGGACGGGAATGGAGCCGCCTCGGCGCAGTAGGTTCCGCGTGACGGCGGAAGGCGTGTGATGACCACACGCGGCGCGGCAGCGAACGATACATTTGCAACCCGGTGGCGGGACACGGATCCGGAAAGCGCGGAAGGGAGATCGGCATGTTCATCACGAAGAGGCATCTGCCACGGCGCACCGTACTGCGCAGTCTCGGCGCAACCATCGCGCTGCCGCTGCTGGACGGCATGGTTCCCGCCCTGACGGCCACCCGCCGCACGGCGGCGGCGCCCATCCGGCGGCTCGGCGTCTTCTACGTCCCCAACGGGATGTCGATGCCCTACTGGTTCCCGCGGACCGCCGGACCGATGGAGAACCTGCCGCCGACCCTGCAGTCGCTCAACGGCATGAAGGATCGCGTCCTGCTGTGCGGCGGGCTCGACGACGAGCCGGCCAACCTGGTCAAGGGCGGCGGCGACCACGCGCGCTCCGCCGGCACGTTCCTGACCGGCGTGCCGTTCAAGATCACGAACGGCGCGGATGTCTACGCCGCCGTGTCGATGGACCAGATGGCGGCGCGCGAGCTCTCGAAGGAGACCCAGATCGCCTCGCTCGAGCTCGGTATCGAGTCGAACGCCATGGTCGGCAACTGCGACGGCGGCGCAAGCTGCGCCTACACGAACACCATCGCCTGGCGGACGCCGACCACTCCGCTGCCGATCGAGAACGATCCGCGGGCGGTGTTCGAGCGGCTGTTCGGCACGACCGGCAGCACCGATCCGGAGGCCCGCCGGGAGCGGCTGCGCCGCGACCGCAGCATTCTCGACGCGGTCGGGGCGGAGCTGGCCGATCTCGGGCGCGTCATCGGACCGGGCGACCAGGTGAAGCTGGACGAGTACCTGGATGCGGTGCGCGACGTCGAGCGCCGCATCCGGATGGCCGAGGAGCAGAGCGCGCGTGAGTTGCCGGTGGTCGATCAGCCGGTCGGCGTGCCCAACGACTACCAGGAGCACGCCCGGTTGATGATGGATCTGCTGGCGCTGGCCTACCAGACCGACCTGACCCGCGTCAGCACGTTCATGCTGGCGCGCGAGGTGAGCGGGCGCGCCTATCCCGAGATCGGGGTCCCCGACTCGCACCACCCGCTGTCGCATCACCAGGACGAGCCGGCCAAGCTGGAGCGGCTGCACAAGATCAACGAGTACCACTTCCGGCAGTTCGCCTACCTGGTCGAGAAGCTCGCGGGGCTTCCCGAGGGCGACGGCGCCATGCTCGACTCGACGCTGTTCCTCTACGGGACCGGCATCAGCGACAGCAACACCCACTTCCACGACGACCTGCCGATCGCGCTCGTCGGCGGCCGGGCGGCCGGGATCAAGGGCGGACGCTACATCCGCTACGCGGACGATACGCCGCTCGCCAACATGCACATCACGATCCTCGAGAAGCTGGGGGTCCCGATGGAGAAGCTCGGGGACAGCACCGGGAAGGTCGACCGGCTGACGGGCGTGTAGATGGTCGGTCCGCGGGATGGACGTGAGGGGCAGGATCGTGAATCGCGCGAGCGTGTTGCAGCGTAGCGAACCGCGAACGGCAGCGCGCGCGCGGTGCGTGATCGGCGTGGCGCCGCGGCGTCGTGCGGTGCGGCGCCCGTCCATCCGGTGCGTGGTTGGCGTCGTCGCGCGGCGGCGCGCAGCAGTGCGGCCCGGGTCCGTGCGGGACGGTGTCGGCGGCAGTGCGCCGCGGCGACCGGGATTGGCGTCATCGGTGCTCGTGCGAGGCCTCGTCGGCGTCTCCGTCGCCGTCGCCCTCGCGGGCCCGGCGGCGCAGGCGCAGGAGGGTCCGAAGCCGTATCCGATCTACACCGCCGCGCACCTCGCCGGCACCATGGAGACGCTCGGCCCCAACTTCGCTGCGGCGGTACGGGCACTCGACGCCGGCGACTACCCGGCGGCCAAGGAGCGGCTCGCCCGCGCCCGCGAACAGCTCGCCACCACCATCACCTTCTGGCGTCAGCACGAGCGGGACGACGGCATCGGGTTCGTCCGCACCGCCGTCAGCGCGATGGACGACCTCGACGCGGCGATGTCGGTGGATGCCGTCGATGTCGACGCAGCTTCCGGTTTCGCTGCCGAGGTCCGGACGACCTGTAACGCCTGCCACGCCGTCTATCGCGAGCCGGATCCGGCCGGCGGATTCCGCCTGCGGGGCGAGGCGGTCGAGCCGTAGCGTCGCCGAACCCGTCGCAAGGCTCCGTGTTCGTCGTGATCAAGCACGACGGAACCCCGCCGTTCGACGGAACCTGCCGGACGGTCTCGGGTCATCCGATCCACGTCACTCGCCGACGTGATGTGCACCGGTCGTGGCGATGCGGATCCAGGGCCACTATGGCCACTACTTCAACCCGTGTTGCCGCTTGAACGCCGGCCAGTCGCGCTTGAGGGCCAGGAACGCGTCGAGGTCGGCGCAGCGCAGGAACGGGTTGGTCTCCTTCTCGATCGCGAGGGTGGAGCTCGGTCGCACGCCGTAGTCGTGGCCCGGCCAGACGGTGGTGTCGTCCGGGAACGCATCGAGAATCCGTTGCAGGCTGGCCCACTCGGTCGCGGCGTCCTCGTCGGTCCGCGTGCCGCCCACCTTGCCGACGAAGACGAGATCGCCGGTGAAGAGCAGCCGGTGGGTCGGCTCGTGGAGGACCACATGGTCGACGGCGTGGCCGGGTACGTGCAGGCCGTGGAGCGTCAGTGACCCGATGGTCAGCCGGTCGCCGTTCCCGAGCGGGACATCCGGGTGGATGGGGCCGCCGGGGTGCGCCGCGACCTGCGCGCCGGTCAGACGCACCGCCTCGGCATTCCCCTCCGTGTGGTCGGGATGTCCGTGCGTGTTGACGACGTGCGTGACGGTCAGCCCCTGGGCGCCCGCCCGGTCAACGAGCATGCCCGGTGCGTAGGAGGGGTCGATCAGGACGGCGGCCTGTGCGTCGCGGTCGCCGAGAAGGTAGCCGAAGTTCCGGTCGCCACCGGTCCGGATCTGTTCGAAAATCAGCTTCATGATCGGTTATTTTATGGTGCCGTGCGCCTGACGCCCGGGAGGCGCGGCGGCGCGCAGCGGAACAGTACCCGGAGACGGATATCGGAGAAGGGGAAGGAACCATGCGGAAGTCTCTCCTCGTGTTGGCGGTAGTCGTGGCGTCGGGTCTGTTCGTCGGACCCGCCCTGTTGCAGCAGTCGTCGGGGGTGGGCCCCTACGAGTCGGTGGACGGCTGGCTGAAGCCGTTCGCGGAGGCCGGCCACGCCTTCGGTTCGCCGACGGGGATTTTCGCCGAATCGCCCGACCGAATCTTCGTCGCGCAGCGCGGTGAGATCCGCCTGCCGGACCCGGTGCCGGAGGGATTCACCGGCTACGTCGGGTCCATCGGCCTGAACGCGCTGGACGCCGACGAGAACCGCGTGTGGCGCAATTCGATCTTCGTGGTCGACGGCGACGGCAACCTGATCGAGGCCTGGACGCAGTGGGACGAGATGTTCGCCGGGGGCGCTGGACCGCACAAGGTCAAGATCAACCCCTTCGACCCGGACCGCAAGGTCTGGGTGGTCGACGAGACCAACCACCAGGTGCACGCCTTCTCGAACGACGGCTCGGAGCTGGTGATGAGTCTCGGCGCGGGCGGGCCCGGTGACGGCGAGACGCACTTCAACCGTCCGCAGGACGTGGCGTTCCTCGAGGACGGCTCGATCTTCGTCGCCGACTCCGACAACGCACGCATCGTCAAGCTGGACGCCGAGGGGAACTACGTCACCCACTGGGGCCGTCAGGGGAACGGCCGCGGCGAGTTCGACGCGGTGCACGCGGTGGCGACCGACAGCATCGGGCGCATCTACGTCGCCGATCGCGACAACGACCGCGTGCAGGTGTTCAACGAGACCACGCGCTCGGTGTGGTACCACCCGAACATCTCGCCCATCGCCACCTGGCCCGGCTTCGAGTTCCCCAACGACATCTACGCCACCGGCTACGAGGTGTGGATCGCCGACAACATGCCGACGCGGATGGTCAAGCTGGACTGGAACGGCAACCCGCTGTTCGAGTTCGCCGCGGGCGGCGACGGGCCGGGACAGTTCCGCGAGCTGCACCAGTTCTCCGTGGACGCCGAGCGCAACTTCTACGGGGTCGACAGCGTCCTCGGCCGCACGCAGAAGCTCGTGCCCCGCGAGGGGGCCGGCTTCACGCAGTTGATGGGACGGCCGGACCCGGCGCTGCGGTAGGCGCGCGGCGCCTCTGCACGCAGAATGCCGCGGGATGAGGTCCGCTTCGACCTTGGGTGCCTTCCCGCGCGCACGCGTTGTCCGACCGCAACCCGAGCGCAGGTGTGGACGAGGGGCGCCGCGCTGGCGCCCTTCGTCATCCGATGATGCGCTCGGTGCGGCGGCGATAACGCGCCTGCGCAACCTGACCATCACCTGCGCCGGGTTGTCGGAGGACGGGCGCGCCGGCGCAGCGCAGCGCAGGTAATGCGCGCGACGGCCCGGAAATGCCGATGATGTCGTCGGACGAGGACAGCAATGAGCAGCGATCTGCACGACAGAGGGATGGCGATCCGCCGACGCGTGCTCGGCGACGATTACGTCGACCGCGCCCTGGCGGGAGCTGATGCCTTCAACGAGGAGTTCCAGCAGCTCGTCACGGAATACTGCTGGGGCAGGGTCTGGGGCAGGTCCACGCTGACCGACCGGCAGCGCAGCCTCATCAACCTGGGCATGATCTCGGCTCTGAACCGTAGCGCCGAGTTCAAGGCCCACGTGCGCGGCGCGCTGCGCAACGGCTGCACGGTGGCCGAGATCCGCGATACGCTGCTGCAGGTTGCCGTCTACTGCGGTATTCCGGCCGGGGTCGAAGCGTTCCGGCTGGCCCGCGAGGTGCTGGAGGCCGAAGGCGTCCCGATCGAATAGTCCGGTGTCCCGGCAGGCGACGGCACCGGTGCCCGCGTGGGGGAGGATTTCTGCGCGCGGCGCTACTGCGGCACGTAGGCGGGGGCCGGTCCGGCGAACTGGACGGACTCGTTCCCGGACGGGGCGCTGCCGAACATGCGGGCGGGCCGTTCGTCCACGGTCGGCGGGGAGCCGCTCGTCAGCACCAGCCAGTCGGATACCGTGCCCGCGTCCAGCGGTCCCATCCGCAGTTCCTCGATGTCGGCGACCGCCTCGCCGAAGGCGCTCTCCTCGATCGCGCGCCAGTGCACTCGCACCTCGGTATCGCCCTTGTTGGTGATCCGGTAGCGGTACTCGAAGCCGTCCGCCGTCGGCTCGACCTCCGACTCGAAGATCACGTTGACGTAGTACCAGAGCTCGTACTCGACGTCGAACGCGCGCGTCCCGCGCGAGGTCACCAGCGGCTCGTAGGTCCCGATCTGCCGGGCCGTCGCCGGGAGTCCCGGCGTCAGCAGGCCCAGCGTGACGAACGCAAGCACTCCGACGAACCAACGAGTGCGGCCGGTGGAGATTCGATGCCGGTCACGCCGCGCGCAAGAGGGAAACATGGAGCCATTCTACCAGCGTCGATGCGGGGAACGGCGTGGATTTCGAAGCCGAGCACTAATACGCGTACTGCATCTTGAGCCGAGTGCGATGAGGACTCCGGATGCGCGTTCGGCCCTGCCCCACGTCTCGGCTGCGGGCGGTCACCTTCCGGCCACGCTCCATGCGCTCGTAGCGAGAGATCCCGATGCCGGTGCCGAAATCCGGAACGGTGCGGTACATCGCGCTGGTTCTGATGCTGGTGGATGTTCACGACCGGGCGGTGCTCCTTTGCGGCAGCCTGACGTTCCTGCCGTTGTCGTTTTCCCCGCCGCCGACTAGACTTGTCCGTTCCCCACGGATGCTTCCGGATGGAGTCTTTCTGTCGGAGTCCCGCGCGTGAGCCTGCGGTGCGGCCGGTCGCGGCCCTGTTGCTGGCATGGCTCTGCCTCGCGCTGCCGGCGGCGCCCGCCGCGCAACCGGCGGATGCCGTTCTGGTCGTTCCGTTCGGCAACCTGAGCCGCCAGCCCGCCGATGCCTGGATCGGCGACGGGATTGCCGAGACGGTGTCGAGCGACCTGCGCAGCCTCGGCGTGCCGGTGGTCGGCGAGGTCGCGCCGGTCCGGCGTGCTTGGCGGGTCGGGTCGTCCGGCGACGACGAATTGCTCCGGGCAGGCCGCCGTCTGGGCGCGCGATGGCTCGTGACCGGCGGCTATCAGCGGGTCGGCGATCGGTTGCGTATCACCGCGCGGCTGGTCGACGCGGCGACGGGCGCAGTGCGGGAGAGCACCCGGATCGACGAGGCGCTCGCGGGTCTGTTCGACGCGCAGGACCGGATCGTCGCCACGCTCGCCGATGCGTTGGTCGCCGCGCGCCTGCAGGCCGCGGACCTGGCGGCCGGGTGGTTCCCGGAACCCGCCGCCGAGCGGATGGAGTCCGCGCCGGATCCGGTCGGGGCCGCGCATGCAGCTCGTGGTGTCGGCGCTGACGGCCCGTTCGGCGCCGGCGCCCGCGCCCGGTCTGCGAATCCGGCCGCCGGTGGAACCGGCGTGACCGGTGTGCTCGAGATGGAGGAAGCGTCCGGGGACGCCATCTCCGGCAACGGCAATGGGGGCATGAACGGTGGCGCGCGCCGACCTCGACGCGCATCCGCCACGCCGGATCCCCGGCGCGGCCGCGCCGCAGGGTTCGCGGCGGCGCCCATTGCGCGGCGGCGCGTCACCATCGGCCATGCGGCGCAGCCCCCGAATCTCGACGGCCGCCTCGACGACGCGGTCTGGGAGACGGCGACGTACATCGACGAGTTCGTCCAGATCGCGCCGGTGGAGGGCGCTCCCGGGACGGAGGAGACCGAGGTCTGGATGGCGTACGACCGCGACAACCTCTACTTCGCGTTCCACGTCCACTACACCGATCCGGGCATCATCCGCGCCAACCGCGCCGACCGCGACGAGATCCGCGGCGACGACCGGATGTCCGTGCTCTTCGATCCGTTCCTCGATCAGCAGCGGGCGTACCAGTTCAGCGTCAACGGTTACGGGGTCCAGAGCGACGAGCTGGTCAACGCCGACGGCAGCCGCGGCGCGTCGCGCAGCCGGTCGCCGCAGTCGCGGTCGGGCGGCGGCGGCCGGGGCGGGCGGTCGGGCGGCAGCGGCGGCGGCAGCGGGCTGGGCAACTCGGGGCAGTTCGGCATCCGCGGCGACGATTCCTGGAACGCCCTGTTCGAGACCCGCGGCCGCATGGTCGAGGACGGCTGGACGGCCGAGATGGCCATTCCGTTCAAGAGTCTCCGCTATCCCGCGCTCGCGGGCGAAGGCGGGCGGCGCTGGGGCTTCCAGATCACGCGGGTGATCCGCGGCAAGTCCGAGGCGCAGTCGTGGTCGCCGATCTCGCGCGGGGTGGCCGGCCAGTTGACGCAGTTCGGCATCCTGGAAGGGCTCGCGGACCTGTCGCGCAGCCGCAACCTCGAGATCCTGCCCGAGCTCACCGGCGCGCGGCTCGGCGCGCTCGACACGTCGAGCGGGGCGTTCGACGACCGGGACCCGTTCGGCGATCTGGGGGTGAGCGTCAAGTACGGCATCACGCCGAACCTGACCGCGGACATGACCTACAACCCCGACTTCTCGCAGATCGAGTCGGACCAGCCGCAGATCGAGACGAACCAGCGCTTCGCGCTCTTCTATCCCGAGCAGCGCCCGTTCTTCCTGGAGGGCCAGGAGATCTTCCAGACCGCCACGCCGCTGACGCTGCTGCACACCCGGACCATCGTCGACCCGCGCTTCGGCGGGAAGCTGACCGGCAAGGTCGGCCGGACCACCCTGGGCGTCATCGTCGCGGACGACGAGGCGGCCGGCCGCCTGGACGACAGCGCCGACCCGCGCTTCGGGACCACCGCCCAGACCTTCGTCGGGCGGGCGCGCTACGACCTGTACTCCGAGTCGTACGTCGGAGCCATCATGACGGCGCGCGAGTTCGGACACGACTACAACCGCGTGGGCGGCATCGACGGGCGCTTCCGGCTGGGACGCACGCACCGCTTCAGCTTCATGGGCGTCGGTTCGGAGACCCGGAGCACGGAGTACGGCTTCCTGCAGGGACCGGCATTCGAGGCCGACTTCACGCGGCAGGGGCGGAACCTGAGCTACGGGGCCGCCTACGGCAGCGTCGATCCGGAGTTCTGGACCGAGACCGGCTTCCTGCCGCGCTGGAACCTGCGGCAGGCGACCGCCAACGCGGGCTACCGCTGGTGGCCGGAATCGACCCTCATCACCTGGGGGCCGACGGTCAACTACCTGCGGCTCTACGATCACACGGGCGTGCTGCAGGACGAGCAGATCCAGGGCATGGCCAGCTTCCAGTTCCGGCACAACATCTCGGTGACCGCCAACGTGAACCGCGATCTGGAGCGCTTCGAGGCGGTCGACTTCCGGAAGGGCGGGTACGGTTTCTTCGGCGTCATCAGCTCGCGGCTCGTCTCCATCGTCGGAGGCCTGAACCGCGGCGACGGCATTCTCTACAGCTACGACGGCTTCACGAACCCGCTGACCGCCGGTCCCTACCAGCGCGCGATACTCGGCGAGTCGACGACCGGCAACTTCCTCATCAGCGGCCGGCCCTCGTCACGGTGGCGCTCGGATCTGACCGGCATCTTCAGCCGGCTCGTCGACCCGACCGCCGCGGCCGAGGTGGTCGACGTCAAGATCTTCCGCACGCGCACCACCTACCAGTTCACCGACCGGCTGCTGCTGCGGTACATCCTGGAGCACAACACGTTCAGCAGGACGCTGGGGAGCAACCTGCTGATGACGTACCGCATCAACGCGGGGACCGTGGCGTTCCTCGGCTACGACGACCGCTACCGCCAGGGTCGCCGCATCGACCAGATCCTGTTTCCGACCGCCGCGCTGCAGCGGACCAACCGCGCGGTGTTCGGCAAGCTCTCGTATCTGTTCCGCTACTAGCGCACTGTCCGGGAGCGCCAGCGATGCTGACCCGACTGAAGCTGGAGAACTTCAAGGCTTGGCGTGAGGTCGACCTGACCTTCGGCAAGGTGACCGGTTTCTTCGGCACCAACAGCGCCGGAAAGAGCAGCCTCCTCCAGTTCCTTCTGCTGCTCAAGCAGACGCGCAACGCCACCGACCGCGGGCTCGTGCTCGATTTCGGCGGCCCCCGCGAGTTGGTGAACCTGGGAGGGTTCACGGATGTCGTCCACCGCCATGCCAAGGACAAGGGAATACGGTGGCAGGTGGACTGGACGATGCCCGAACCGCTGAAACTCCGCGACCCGCTGGATGCACGCCGACGCAAGCCGCTGTTCACCGGCGACCGCCTTCAGATCGCCTGCGAGGTTCGCCACCGGAGCAAGCGCTTGCAGCCTCGGGAACTTTCCTACGCCATCGCAGACGCGACTTTCCGCCTGCGGCCAACCGAGGCCCAGAAACCGCGGTTCGAGCTGGCGACTCACGGATCGGAGTTCTCTTTCCGGCGCAACCCGGGTCGCCCGTGGCCGCTTCCGCCGCCCGCCAAGAGCTACCTGTTCCCCAGCGAGGCCAGGGGCTACTTTCAGAACGCGGGTTTTCTCAGCGACCTGGAGCTCGCGTACGAGAGTCTGATGGACTCGCTCTACTATCTCGGTCCTCTCCGGGAATACCCACAGCGCGAGTATCACTGGGGCGGGTCGAGCCCGGGCGACGTCGGCCGCCGCGGCGAGCGGACGGTGGACGCCATACTCGCAGCCACCCGGGACAACGAGAAGAGACGTCTGAGACCGAAGGCTCGAGGCGTACCGTTGGTACCATTCCAGGAGGTCATCGCCCTCTGGCTCAACGAATTGCGACTCATTCACGACTTCGCTTTGGAAGAGATCGCCCAGGGGACCAACCTGTACCGAGCGATTGTCAGAACTTCCGCGTCCAGCGTCCCGACCGTCTTGCCGGACGTCGGATTCGGCGTATCCCAGGTCCTGCCTGCGCTGGTCCTGCTGTACTACGTCCCGGAGGGGTCCACGGTGCTCATGGAGCAGCCGGAGATCCACCTTCATCCCGCCGTGCAGAGTGGTCTGGCCGACGTCATGCTCAACGTCGCGAGCGTGAGAGGCGTACAGATCATCGTCGAGAGCCACAGCGAGCACCTGATGCGGCGGCTGCAACGGCGCGTAGCCGAGAACAGCGCATCCTCCAGGGACGTGAAGCTGTACTTCGTCTCCTCGGATCAAGGGAGGGCGAAGCTTTCGGACCTGCACCTGAATGAATGGGGAGAGATCGAGAACTGGCCGGAGCACTTCTTCGGCGACGAGATGGGCGAGATCGCCGCGATCACGGAAGCGGCCCTGACGAGACGGATGGAGCAGGCCGAATGACGGCTTTCGTCGTGGACACCAACGTCGCGATCGTCGCGAACGGCCGCGGGACCCACGCCGACCTCCAGTGCCGACTATCGTGCGCGCAGCGGCTTCGGGCCGTGGTCAACGAGGACGTCATCGCCATTGACGACGCCGGCAGGCTTCTCAAGGAGTACCGCAATCACCTCAGCTACTCCGGACAGCCCGGCGTGGGCGACGTGTTCTTCAAGCATCTGGTCGACCACCAGTATGACCGTGGTCGGATTCAACGGGTTGCGGTGACGACGTCCGCCGACACCCGCAAGGACTTCGAAGAGCTGCCGGAGAACAGCCTCGATCCTTCGGACCGCAAGTTCCTGGCCGTCGCCGTCGTCGCGAAAGCCGCCATTCTCAATGCCACCGACAGCGATTGGAGCGAGCAGCAACCGCTGTTGGACCATCTTCGGATTCAGGTGTGGCAGCTCTGCCCGCAGCACTCCTCGAAGACGGCACGGCGATGACCCGGATAAATTGACTCGGATGCCACCGGTCCCGAAGTACCCCGGCACCCCGTACTGGCCATGGTCGCCCGCCCTCGGTCGGGACGACGACGTGCACCCCAATCCCGAACGCTTCGTCGGAGATGCCGTCGTGGTGACCGAGAAGCTGGATGGAGGCAATACGCTCCTCCATGCCGGCAGGGTCTACGGGCGGAGCGTCTCGGCGCCTTCCGAAGGCAAGTGGATGGCCATGGTGAAGAAGCACCACGCCTGGAAGGTGACCGAACCGGAGGTCTACCTCTACGGCGAGAACATCTACGGCGTGCACAGCATCGCGTACGAGCCCGTTGCGGAGGAGCGAACGTTCCATGTCTTCGCGCTGCGAAACGGGGACGGCCAGTTCGCGTCCTTCGCCGAGGTCGAGGAGTATGCGGTCCGCCGAAAGATACCGGTAGTGCCCATCCTGTTCAGAGGTTGCTTCCGTTCGGTGGCCGACATCCGCTCGTTCATGGACAGAGCCCACCGCGAGCCGTCGGCGCTCGGCGGCGAGCGGGAGGGCGTGGTGTTGCGGCTGGCGCGAGGGTTCCCCGCAGCCGAGTTGCGGGACAACGTCTGCAAGAGCGTCCGCGTCGGCCACGTGCAGACGGACGAACACTGGACCCGCAACTGGAGACCCTGCCGAATCGCGCGGCGTTGACGCTCGCTCGCGTTACAGGCCCCGCAGCCCTTCCGTCGGAGCGAAATCATGTCGTTGATTTCGAGGACAGTCTCGTATGCCCATGTCCGGGCACCCAAGGGAAATGAAAAGGCGGCTTGACCACCCCATTTTTCAGAACAGCCGGGACGGCACTTGCCGACATGCGGAAGGTGGGGTAACGTGTTCCTGTCGTCGCCGGTTTTCCACTACCGGCGGGACACCCTCACCGTTTCTCAAGTGCGATGCAGGACGGCCGTCCGTACCAGGAAATCGAGGCGCTTGGCATCGCGATTGCTTAACCTTTAGTTAACGGGATCCGTGGGGCGCCTGCATCGAGCTGACCGAAGGACTGGACGAGTACTGATGACCTGCAACCGCGCGCGGCGCCGCCTCACAGGCATGCTGCTGCTGGCGGCGCTCGCGCCGGCCATCGCGTCCGGACAGCGCCCGATGCGCGTCGATCCGGTGCTGCTGGAGCAGTACGTCGGTCGGTACCGGTTGTCGGCCAACTATGTCCTGACGATTGTCGTCGAGAACGACCGGCTCTACGTGCGCGCGCCGAACCGCGGCGCGCGGCTGCTCGTGCCCACGTCCGAGACCGAGTTCGTCGAGGTGCAATCGGGGTTGCGCATCACGTTCCGCATCCGCGCCGACACGCGCCGCGTCGACCACCTGGTCTTCGAGCAGGCCGGGTATGGCCGGCGCGCGGATCGGATCTCGGCGGAGGTCGGCGTGGACGCGGCCACCCGTCCCGCGCTGGAGCTGCCCGCGGCGACGCTGGCCCGCTACGCGGGGCGCTACGAGGAGCAACCCGGGTTTGCGCTTGCCATCACCCGCGATGGCGGACGGTTGCTCGCGCAGATGACGGGTCAGGACGCGGTGGAGATATTCGCCGCATCCGAGACCGACTTCTTCTATCGTGACCGGGACGTGCGTATCACGTTCCGTGTCGCCGGCGGCGCCGTGGAAGCCCTCGTCTGGCGTCAGGGCGGGGCCGCGCTCGAGATGCGGCGGATGGACTGACTGAACGTCCCAGGGTGCTCGCCGCCACGGACGGGTCGCGCCCGCGGCGCCACGGGTATTACCATAATGGACATGGTGCAGACCGTCGGGAAACTGGACCCGGCGTCACTGGTCGCTCGCATCGTCGCCGAGCTGGAAGCGAACCCGGCAGCGCAGCCGCTTCTGCTGCGCGCGCTTCTGACCAACGAGTTCAGGGGCGTGCCGCTGCGCCTGGACCGCATCGAGGCGGACATCCGGGAAATGAAGGTGGACATCCGGCGCCTGAAGACGGACGTCGCCGAACTGAAGACGGACGTCGCCGAACTGAAGACGGACGTCGCCGAACTGAAGACGGACGTCGCCGAACTGAAGACGGACGACGTCGCCGAACTGAAGACGGACGTCGCCGAACTGAAGGGCGACTGCCTGGAGTTCAAGTTGCCGCAAAGGATCCGGGCGTTCCTCAGCCAGAAGCTGGCGCTTCGCGGGACGCGCAGCATGCAGAGCGCGCTCGGGCTGGAGATGGGCAACGAGTTGAGCGAGGCCGTCGAGCAGGCCGTCGATGCCGGCCTGCTCAGCGACGCCGAGGAGACCCGAGTCCTGGCGACCGACCTGATCCTGCGCGCCCGGCGCAAGGCGGACCGCTCCACCGTGTGGGTGGCGGTCGAGGCGTCCCACACGGTGGACGGCTACGACGTCGAACGGGCCCGCGAGTCGGCGGACATACTCGGGCGCGTGTTCAACACGGACTCGGTCGCCGTGGCCATGGGTTACGGCGTCCGGGCCGGCGAACAGGAACGCGCCGATGCGCTGCGCGTCGACGTCTTCGTGGTCGACCGCCGCGCCGCCTGATCCCGGTCTCCGGTCAGCTTCCGCGCAGACCGCGTCGTCCGATCAGCCCCCGGCCAGCTCCGCGTAGACCGCGGTGAGGAACCGCTGCGGGTCGCCCCACTTGGCCTCGTAGTCGGCCGTCGGACCGGCGGCCAGCACGTCGTCGTAGGTTGCGCCGTCGTCGACGAGCGCCGTCACCTTCGCCGCGACGTCGATGATCATGTCGCGGAACTCGATGACGTCCGCGCGGCCGGACACCACGCCGTGTCCCGGCACGATTTTCGTGTCGGGACCGGCCATGCCGGCCGCGATGCCGAGCGCCTCGATGGTCCCGTCGAGCGTGCCGCCGTTGCCGCGGTCGATGACCGGGAAGGCGACCGTCCGGAACACATCGCCGAGGTGCAGCACGTCCGAACCCTTGAAGTGGATGAAGCTGTCGCCGTCGGTGTGGGCCGGCGGCACGGGCAGCAGCTCGACCTCCTCGCCGTTCAGATGAATCCTGATCGCGTCGCTGTAGGTCAGCACCGGCAGGGCGATCTCGGGCAGACGCTCCGCCAGGCGCAGGCGGACGCGGTCCTGGGCGAGGATGTCGACGCCCATGCGCCCCAGGTTCTCGTTGCCGCCGACGTGGTCGCCGTGCACATGCGTGTTGATCAGGAAGCGGATGTCGCCGTTCGAGATGCCGCGGATCGCCTCGACGATGCGGTCGGTGAGCGGCGCGAACTGATCGTCGATCATCACGACGCCGTCGTCCCCGATGGACAGGCCGATGTTGCCGCCGCGTCCCTCCAGGTAGTGGACGGTGCCCGCGACATGGTGCGTCGAGATCGCCACCGCGTCCCAGTCGACGGCCTGCTGGGCGCGGGGCGTGAAGCCGACGATGAACACGGCCGCGACTGCGAACGTGGCGCCGACGAGCATGCTGCGATTCATGGTCGTTCCCTCCAGACAAACGAATCCGGCATGGTGAGTGCTCACCGGAAGCGTATCCAAAATCCGGCTGCCGTGGGGCGAGCGCGGTGCGCGGCGCGGTGGCACGTCGCTCCAGGAGTGGACGATGCGCCGGCGCAAGTCGCAACGCGTGGGCGTGCGGCTGCGACGGTTGGATACGGCTGCGACGGTTGGAATATGACGGTTGGAATATAGTGGGGCAACGGTAATGTGCGGCAGGAGGATCCAGTGAGCGCCACGACTTCACACGCAACACGAGGGCCCGGCGCCGATCGTCGCCGTTTCCTGAAGCAGGCCATCGGCGCGGGCGCCACGCTCGCCGCAGCCGGGGCGGCAGGCGGCATCGGCCGCGCCCAGGCGTCGGATCGGTTCGTCCGGTTCGACCATGTCTCGTTCCCCATGCGCAACACCGGGGCCATGCTGGCGTTCTACCGCGACCTCGGCTTCCCTGTGAACGAGGGGGAGCGCATCTGTTCGGTGCATTTCGGCGACAGCAAGATCAACTTCCACCGTCCCGGGATCTGGGAAAGCGGGGAGTTCACGCTGCGAGCCCCGCGGGCGGTGCCGCCATGCGGTGACTTCTGCATCGTCTGGGGCGGGAGCGCCGCCGAGCTGGAGCAGACGTTCGAGCGGGTCGGCGCGGTCGTCATCGAGGGCCCCGCGCCCCGCCAGGGCGGCCGCAACGGCGGCGTCGACACCGGGACGAGCCGCTACATCCGGGATCCTGACGGTAACCTGCTCGAGTTCATCCTCTACGCGTGACGCGCGGTCCGCAGAGACGCGGTCCGCGACGGCGCGCCCACCGGGCGACCGGCGCGCGCCCGCGCCGCAGCCGGGCGGGGATCGCCGCCCGCGGGGGCGACGATCGTAACCCCGCGCCTGACAGCGCGTGGCCCAGGTCCCCGCGGCATTCGAGCTGCGATGCATCCCGCCCGGACGGCGTCGTTCACCGGTTGCAGAGGCCCGATTTGCGCCCTCCTCGCGCCCGGCCGGGCCGGCGCCCCGCCGCTCCCGGGGATTCCGCCACGGACTGCTACGACAGGTTCGAAGCCAGCGTGATGAGGCCGAGGACGAACAGCACCGCCAGGCCGGCGACAAGGGTCTTCGCCCCGAAGTCGGACGTTCCGGGGCTGAGCGCATTCAGCAGGCCGACCAGCACGGTGCCTGCCATCCCGAGCGCCGTGACGCCGAACAACCCGAAGAAGAGATTCGCCAACGCCAAGGTCACCATCTCGCTCACGTGACACCTCCCGCGGCAGTCCGGGCGGCCGGCGCGGCCGCCGGGGAGAAGGACTGTAGCACGGGGCCGCGGTGCGAGGAACCGATTCGCGACGTTCCGCGACCGCGCGTTGCCGGCCGGCAGCAGCATGCGCTTGGCAGCAGCGTCTTCCTCGGCGCATCATCGACGCATGCGCCGCCGACTCATCGTCGACACCGACTCGGCCGTGTTCAACGACGACGCGGCGGCCCTGGCGATGCTCGTCCGGCGCCGCGACCTCTTCGACCTGCTCGGCGTCACCGTCGTCGTCGGCAACCACACCGTGCCGCAGGGCGCCGAACACATGCTGCACCTGCTGGAGCTGACCGGCGCCGCGGACGTGCCGCTGCACCTCGGCGCGCATGCGCCGCTCGTCAACACCGCGGCGCGGGCGGCCCGCTGGGAGGCGGCGTGGGGTCGAGTCGCCTTCAAGGGCGCGTTCGCCGCGGACCCGGGCGTGCAGCCGCCGCACGGCGGGCGTTTCGCGGCGGCCCGGCCGCGGTCGGGCGACGCCATCGCTTTCCTCGTCGAGACGATCGAGCGTCACCCGGACGCGGTGACGCTCGTCGCGCTCGGCCCGCTGACCAACATCGCGCTGGTCCTGCGGCGCCGGCCGGATCTGGCGCCGCGCATCCGGCGTCTGGTCTTCATGGGCGGCAACGCACGTGTGCCGGGCAACGTCACCCCGGCGGCGGAGTTCAACTGCTGGTTCGATCCCGAGGCGGCGGCCGAGGTGCTGGCGGCGCCGATTCCGCAGATCGTGATGTTCGGGCTCGACATCACCAACCACGCGCCCCTGCACAAGGCCCGCTTCGAACGCATCGTGGCGGTCGACACGCCGCTGACGCGCCTGATGCGGCACGACATGGGGCCGCGTTTCGAGCAGGATCCGACGGCCACCTGGTATGTCTGGGACTGCATCACCGCCGCCTGGCTCATCGACCCGTCGATCGTCACCGCGTCGGAACGCCTGCCGGTCACGGTCGATACGCGGTTCGGCCCGGCCTACGGCGCCACGCGCGCCGGTTCCGCGGGACGGCGCATCGAGGTGATGCTGGACCTCGACGTGGAACGGTTCTTCACGCTGTATGCCGATCTGCTCACGCGGCCCGTGACGGGCTGACGCATCACCGCCGCCGGGCGGCGGGTGCCCGACGAGGTCTCCGCCAACCCGCAGCCGGTCCGTCGGAGCCCGCGCTCGCCGACTATAATCAGGCCCGCGACCGCTCGTCCTGCGATGTCAAGGAGGTCCCCATGCCGTCCCCGGCTGCTCGTACCTGTCTCGTCCGGCTCCTCGCGGCAGTCGTGCTGTCCGCGGCGGTGCTCCCGGCCCTCGCCCAGGAAAGGGACTTCACACCGGTCACCGACGCGGAGCTGCAGAACCCGGACCCTGCCGACTGGCTCAACTGGCGGCGCACCCTGGACGGATGGGGCTACAGCCCGCTCGACCAGGTGGACCGCGACAATGTCGGCGACCTCCGGCTGGTCTGGTCCTGGGGGCTCGAGCCGGGCGTGTCGCAGACGACCCCGATCGTGCACGACGGGGTGATGTACATCGCAAACCCCGGCAACGTCGTGCAGGCGCTCGACGCGCGCACCGGCGACTTCCTCTGGGAGTACCGGCGCGAGATGGACGAGCGGCTGCGGCCCGCCGCCCAGATGCGCAGCCTCGCCATCTACGAGGACCTGATCATCCTCAACACCGTGGACGCGCATGTCGTCGGCCTCGACGCGCGCACGGGCGAGGAGCGCTGGGACACCGACGTGGCGCCCGACCAGGACGGCTTCGGCTTTTCGAGCGGACCGGTCATCGCCGACGGCACGGTCGTGGCGGGGCTGCGCGGCTGCGAGCGGTTTCGCGAGGACACCTGCTACATCGTGGGGGTCGACGGCCGCACCGGGCGCCTGCTGTGGCGCACGTCGACCATCGCCCGCCCGGGCGAGCGCGGCGGCGACACCTGGGGCGACCTGCCGCTGCTGTTCCGGGCCGGCAGCGACGCCTGGATTCCGGGCGCCTACGATCCGGTCAGCCGGCTCGTCTACTACGGCACCGCGCAGGCCAAGCCGTGGTCGCGGGACGCCCGCGGCACCGACGGCGACGCCCTCTACAGCAACTCCACGCTGGCCCTCGATCCGGAGACCGGCGAGATGCGCTGGTTCTTCCAGCACATCCCCGGCGACAGCCACGACATGGACGAGACGTTCGAGCGCATCCTGATCGACTACGACGGCCGGCAGTCGGTGTTCAGCATGGGCAAGCTGGGCATCCTGTGGGAGCTCGACCGCACCACCGGCGCGTTCACCAGGGCCGTCGATCTCGGCTACCAGAACCTGGCCGATGTCGATCCCGAGACCGGCGCGTTCACCTACCGCGAGGGCATGGTCTCGGGCGTGGGCGAGATGCTCTTCTTCTGCCCGAGCACGGGCGGCTTCAAGGCCCTGCGGGCGATGGCCTACCACCCGGACACCGGCGCGCTGTACGTGCCGCTCAACCTGCAGTGCGAGACCGCCGCCTTCGGGCCGGTGGAGCGGCGCGCGGGCGGCGGCGGCACTGGCGGCGTGCGGGGCCGGCTGAACCACTTCCATCCGGATGCGCCGGGGCAGCTCGGCGAGTTCCAGGCCCTCGACATCCGGACCGGCGAGACCCTGTGGAAGCACCGGCTCCGGGTGCCCTACAACACGGCGGCGCTGGCGACCGGCGGGGGCCTGGTCTTCATCGGCGACTGGGAACGCCACGTCTTCGCCTACGACGCCGCATCGGGCGACGAGCTGTGGCGCAGCCGGTTGACGACGATGGCGAACGGCTATCCGATCACCTACGCGGTCGACGGCAGGCAGTACATCGCCTTCGGCGCCGGCGGGCCGCTGGGCGGATCGAGCTGGACCAGCATCATTCCGGCCGACCTGATTCCCGAGAAGCGCAACCCGCGCTTCGGGAACGGTATCTTCGTGTTCGCGGTGTCCGAGCAGGAGTGATGACGGGCCCGGAAGCACGCTCGACACGCAGATTGCGGCCCGGCGCCAGGCCGGGCCGATTGCCGCGGAGGTCACTGTGAGAGAACACACCGTTCGCCGGTACGCCGTGGTTCTCGCCGTCGTCGGTTTCGCGTCCGTGGCGGCGGCGCCGGCCCGACAGTCGGCCGCCCGCTTCACGGAGATCGCGGAATGGCCGCTCCCGGCCACGACCGCCGCCGGCACACCGTCGCCCTGGAACTTCGGCCAGGTGGTCGCCGTGGCCACCGGCGCCGGCGGCAACATCCTGGTGTTGCACCGCGGCGCGCAACCGATCCTGGTGTTCGAGCCGGACGGCGCGTTCGTGCGCGGGTGGGGCGAGGGGCTGTTCAGCAACGGCAAGGTCATGGGGGTGGCGCCGGAGGACCGGGCGCCCGGCGCGTCCGGGTACACCGCCGTCTACGGGGCGGCAGGCTGCCACGCGTGCGGCGCGCACGCCATCCGGGTCGATCCGGAGGGGCACGTCTGGGTTGTCGACGCGCCCGGCCACGCGGTCCACAAGCTGCGCGAGACGGGCGAGCTGCTGATGACGCTCGGCACGCCCGGGGTCGCCGGGGGCGGCCACGACACGTTCAACCTGCCCACCGACATCGCCTTCGCCCCCAACGGCGACATCTACGTCAGCGACGGCTACGGCAACGCCCGTATCGTGCGTTTCTCCGGCGCCGGCCGCTACCTCGGCGAGTGGGGCTCGCGCGGCGCGGGTCCGGGCGAGTTCGGCCTGCCGCACGGCGTCGCCGTGGCCGGCGACGGACGTGTCTACGCGGTCGACCGGGACAACCGCCGCGTGCAGGTGTTCGACGCCGACGGGACCTTTCTCGATCAGTGGACGGAGCTCAGCGGCGTGCAGGCGCTCTTCGTGACGCCGGGGCAGCGCATCTGGGCCGGCGGCGCGCTGCGCACCCTCGACGGCGAGATCCTGGCCGAGCTGGCCGGCGGCGGAGGCGGCCACGGGATGACGGTCTCGCACGAGGGCGATGTGTTCGCCGCGCAGCTCAGCGGACGCGTGCAGAAGTTCGTCGCGGCCTCGTCCGAGTGAGGCCGAAGTCGGGCGACCACCTTCGAGGGGCTCGGGGCCGGCGGCAGCGACGGGTGGGTGAGTCCACTCGGCCGTCCGCGGCGCATCTATACTGGTATCGGCCGAATGACTCCGCCAACCGCCGCCGCTTCCCAGGCGGTCGCCGACGCCATCCTGTGCGACACGCTGCCCCGTCAGGGCTGCTGGAGCGACGAGGAGTATCTGTGGCTCACCGACCGCACCCGCCGGCTGATCGAGTTCACCGACGGCTATCTCGAAGAACTTCCGATGCCCACCTCTGCCCATCAGGCCGTCCTGGCCTTCCTGTATCGTCTTCTCCATGCCCACCTCGACCCGCTGGGCGGCGTGGTTCTGTTCGCCGCCCTTCGACTTCGCATCCGCGAGGGCAAGTTCCGCGAGCCCGACGTGCTGGCCCTCCGCGACAGGGCAGATCCCCGCTATGGAGACCGTTACTGGCTGGGCGCCGACCTCGTGATGGAGGTGGTCAGCCCGGATCGACCCGAGCGCGACCGGATCGACAAGCGCGCCGACTATGCGGAAGCGCGCATTCCCGAGTACTGGATCGTCGATCCGCGGGACGAGACGATCACCGTGCTCACCCTCGCGGGGGACGCCTACGTGACCCACGGCGTCTTTTCGCACGGGAACGCGGCGGCGTCGGCGCTGCTGCCCGGCTTCGCCGTGGACGTTGCGGCGGCGTTCGACGCGGCACGGTAGCGACGCCCGCCGTCCGGCGCGCACCGCGGAACCGGGGGGGGGGGGACCGGATGTGGTCCCGATATAACCAGCATCAGGACACTCGAGCACGCCGACGGAAGCCCGCCGGCACGGAGGCTGACATGCACCCGAGTTGTTTCGTCGCCCGCGGCGTCCTGCTGATGGTCGCGGCATCCGTGGCGCTGGCGCCGCTCCCGGCCGGCGCGCAGGCCGGAACCCCCGCGCCGTTCGTCCCCGTCACCGACGCGATGCTCGAGGATCCGGCGCCGGGCGACTGGCTGACGTGGCGCCGCACGACGGACGGCTGGGGCTACAGCCCGCTCGATCAGATCGACCGCGAGAATGTCGGCGCGCTGCGGATGGTGTGGACCCGGGCCCTGGCGGCGGGGAGCCAGGAAGGGACGCCCCTGGCCTACGGCGGTGTCCTCTACATGCCGAACCCGAGCGACGTCATCCAGGCCATCGACGCGGTGACGGGCGACCTGCGGTGGGAGTACCGCCGCGAGCTGCCGGAAGATATCGACGACTACGTCAACGGGTCGATGACCAACCGGAACATCGCTATCCACGGCAACCACATCATCGACACCGGCGCCGACAACTACCTCTACGCGCTCGACGCGGAGACCGGACGGCTGGCCTGGGAGACGCAGATCCTCGACTACCTGGTGAACCCCGCCCGGCACTCGTCGGGTCCGATCATCGCCCGGGGCAAGGCGATCTCCGGCCGGAGCTGCCGGCCGCACGGCGGGCCGCAGGCGTGCGTCATCACCGCCCACGACGCGGAGACCGGGGCCGAGGTCTGGCGGCGGCGTCTGGTGCCGGCGCCGGGCGAGCCGGGCGACGAGACGTGGGGCCGCGTTCCCTTCGAGGAGCGCGTGCACGTCGGGTCCTGGATGGCGCCCGGCTACGACCCCGAGCTGAACCTGGTCTACGTCGGCACGTCGGTCACATCGCCGGCGCCGAAGTTCCTTCTCGGCGGGATCGAGAACCGGTACCTCTACCACAACTCGACGCTCGCGCTCGACGGAGACACCGGCGAGATCGTGTGGTTCTACCAGCACCTGAACGACCACTGGGATCTCGATCACCCGTTCGAGCGGCTGCTGGTCGACACCGCCGTGGCCCCGGACCCGGCGGCGGTGCCCTGGATCAACCCGCGTCTCGAGCCCGGCGAGGCGCGCAGGGTGCTCACCGGCATTCCGGGCAAGACCGGCGTGGTCTACACGCTGGACCGCGAGACGGGCGAGTTCCTGTGGGCGCGGCCGACGGTGACGCAGAACGTCATCAGCGCCATCGACGGCGCGACCGGAGAGGTGACCGAGAACGCGGAGCTCATCTTCACGGCCGAAGGGCAGGAGGTGCTGACCTGCCCGACCTGGTTCGGCGGCAAGGACTGGGAGGCCGGCGCCTACAGCCCGCGGACCAACACCATGTACATGCCGCTGCGCAACACCTGCGCCCGCATGCTCGCCACGCGCACGGCCCGTATCCACTACGCGCTCGCGCTGCGCCACCAGCTCGCGCCGGGGACCGACCAGCTCGGCACCATCCAGGCGATATCGGTCGAGACCGGCGCCACCGAGTGGCTCCACGAGCAGCGCGCCGCGACGATGTCGCTGGTCGCGACCGGTGGCGGGCTGGTGTTCGGCGGTGATGTGAACGGCCGGTTCCGGGCGTTCGACGACGAGACGGGCGCGGTGCTGTGGGAGATCAACCTCGGCTCGCCGGTCAGCGGCTTCCCCATCACCTACGCGGTGGACGGCCGGCAGTACGTGGCGGTGAGCACGGGCGCTTCGGGCACCGCGTCGGGCTTCACGCGCCTGACCCCGGAGCTGCGCCCGAGCGCCGGCAACAACCTGTTCGTGTTCGCACTGCCGTGATTTCCACACGCGATGCCAGCCCGACCTCGCCGTCGGGCGCGTGGCCCCAAGGGGCGACTCGGGTTTGATGAAACGTCCGCAGGCCGATTAGCATGGTACCGGTGTCGCGATCAGCAGCCTGTTCGAGGAGGACCCCCATGATGTCCGTATCCATCGCCCGGAAAGCCGTGTCCGCGTCCTGTATCGCAGGGGTCGTAACCGCCGGAGTGCTGCTGGCCGCCCCGGCGCTCGCCGCCGGCGCGGAGGAGAACGGCGCGACCTGGACCCGCGACATCGCGCCCATCCTCGAGCGGAGCTGCCAGCAGTGCCACCGGCCCGAGTCGGTGGCCCCGATGTCGCTGCTCACCTACGAGCAGGCGCGTCCCTGGGCGCGGGCCATCAAGTACCGCACCGGCCGCGTCGGCAAGCCCGACGTGATGCCGCCCTGGTACATCGAGAAGGACATCGGCATCCAGCACTACAAGGGCGACGTCTCGCTGAGCGCGGCCGAGATCGCCGCCATCGCGGAGTGGGCCGACAACGGCGCGCCGCGCGGCGCGCCGGTCGCGCAGACCGCCGATGCCGAGGCCGCCGACGCGTCCGGGTGGGCGATCGGCGAGCCGGACCTCGTGCTGACATCCCCGGAGATCGAGGTCCTGCCGAACTCCCCCGACTGGTGGGGTCCCATCGGCGAGACCGAGACCGGCCTGACCGAGGACCGCTACGTCTCGGCCATCGAGATGCGCGAGGTCAATACCTACGAGGGCGCGCCGGAGCGCGACACCATCGGCGGGCTCTACGTCATCCACCACCTCGTCCTCACTCCCGTCGGCCCCGACGGCCGGCCGGTGCGCGAGGCCGGTTTCTGGCCGGTGCACGAGGTCGGCCGCAACGCGGACGTCTTCCACCCCGACTCCGGCAAGCTGCTCAAGGCGGGCTCGAAGATCCTGTTCCCCTCCGCGCACCTGCACTCGAACGGCCGCCACACGCGCGCGCACCTGGAAATCGGCCTCAAGTTCCATCCCGAGGGCTACGAGCCGACGCGCACGGTGCAGATCATCGGTCCGGCGACGCTCGACCTCGACATCCGCCCGATGGAGGCCGACCAGAAGTTCGAGGCCTTCACCACGCTGATGGAGCATACGAAGATGATGGTGTACGAGCCGCACATGCACGCCGCCGGCGTGCGGATGTGTCTGGACGCCATCTGGAACAACACCATCGAGACGCTGAGCTGCGCCGGCTACAACCACAACTGGGTGCGCGTCTACACCTACGAGGACGACCACGCGCCGCTGCTGCCCCGCGGCACCATCCTGCGCATCACCGGCTACTTCGACAACACGCCGAGCAACCCCAACGTCTCCGATCCGCGCAACTGGTCCGGCCTCGGCCACCGCTCGATCGACAACATGATGATCAACATCGGACAGGCGGTCTTCCTGAGCGACGACGAGTTCGCCGAGGAGATGGCCACCCGCCGCGAGCGGCTGGGCCTGAAGGCGGGGGAGACCATCATCGGCTGCCCGCTGTGCGGCTACGCGGATCTGCCGGGTCTTTCGTCGGCCACCGACGACGGCGACGCCGGGGGGCAGTGACGATGCCGGCGCCGACGTTGCCGACCTCGATACCCGGTACGGGACGGTCGCGGGCGGGCATGACGCGCGCGGTCGCGCTGTTCGTGCTCGCCGCCGCCGCGCCGGCCGCCGCCCAGGTGTATCCGCAGACGGCGCAGAGCATCGCGCCGGCCTACGAGGGCTGGGAGCAGAACGACGACGGCTCGTTCAACCTCGTCTTCGGCTACATGAACCGCAACTGGGACGAGGAGATCGATGTCCCGGTCGGCCCGGACAACCGGCTCGATCCGGGCGGGCCGGACCTCGGCCAGCCCACGCACTTCCTGCCGCGCCGCAACCGGCATGTCTTCCGGATCCGCGTGCCGGCCGACTTCCGGGACCACGGCGGGGAGGTCGTCTGGACCCTCACCAGCCACGGGCGGACCGAGCGCGCCTACGCCACGCTGCACCCCGACTACTTCCTCGACGACATCGCCATCATGAACAACAACGGCGCCGGCGGGCCGGCCGGCGGCGCCTACGACATCTTCGGCAACCGGCGGCCGGTGCTCGACGTCGAGGGTGACCCGACCCGGCAGGCCAAGGTCGGCGAGCCGGTGGTCCTCATCGCGCGGGCCGGCGACGACGGCGTGCCGAAGCGGCGGGCGATGCCGCCGCCGAGCTGGAGGCTCGGCCGGGGAGGGGCGGGGACACCGAACAGCGCCAGCGGCCTCCGTCTCGCCTGGATCGTCTACCGCGGCGAGAACCGCGTCGCGTTCGATCCCCCGCAGTTCGCCGTCTGGGAGGACTACCGCGAAGGCGCGAACTCGCCGTGGGCGCCGGGCTGGGCGCCTCCCGAGGTTCCGGAGGACGGCGCCTGGGTGGTCCGGGCGACGTTCAGCGAGCCGGGGACCTACGTGCTTCGCTGCATCGCCCACGACGGCGGCCTGGCCACGCACGCGGACGTGACGGTGACCGTCGCGCCGTAGCGTTCGATCCCGGAGAAGCGGACCGTATTCCGGAAGCGGGGAGAGGACGCCTGCCGGCAGTGGTCTCGGCTCGCCGCGCGCCCATGTGACCGATGCGTGACGGGCCTATAATCTCCAGGGGTGTGGATCCGGACCCGGGGAGGCAGGAGATGAGTCAGTCACGAGCCGTGCGCGGCGTGATCGGCGTCGCCGCGTGGGCGATGCTGCTGGTTCCGGTGGCGGGCGGGGCCCAGTCATCGCCCGAGGAGCAGTGGACCGCGCCGCGCCTGCCGGACGGCCGGCCGGACCTGCAGGGTGTGTGGGCGAACAACACCGCCACGCCGCTGGAGCGGCCGGAGATTCTCGGCGACAAGGCCACGCTGACCGACGAGGAGCTGGCCCGGCTGGAGGCGCGCTACGCGGAGCTCTTCGCGAGCGGCGAGAGTGACGCGGCCTTCGCGGACAGCGTGTTCGTCGCTGCCCTCGGCGATCGGGACACGTTCTCGTCGCGCGACGCGGCCACCGGGAACTACAACCAGTTCTGGCTGGTCGATCGCGAGTTCGACAACCGGACCTCGCTGGTCATCGATCCCCCGACCGGACGACTGCCCGCGTTCACGCCGGCGGCGCAGCGGCGGATCGACGCCCGGATCGCCCATCTCGCCGACAACCCCGCGTCGTCCTGGACGGACCGGCGGCTGCAGGAGCGCTGCATCACCTTCGGAATGCCGAACCTGTTCGCCGGCTACAACACCTACTACCAGATCATCCAGACGCCCGACCACGTGGTGTTCCTGCACGAGATGATCCACGACGCGCGGATCATTCCGCTGGACGGCGCGCCGCACGTCGACGACGCCATCCGCCAGTGGCACGGCGACGCGCGCGGCTGGTGGGACGGCGACACGCTGGTCGTGGAGACGACGAACTTCTCGGCGCGCAGCGAGTCGCCGGCCGCGCTGTATCAGCGCACGCGCGGCACCGCGGAGCGGCTGCGCCTCGTCGAGCGCTTCACGCGGGTCGGTCCGGACACCCTGCGGCACGAGTTCACGGTCGATGATCCCGGCACCTACGCGGGCCGGTGGACGGCCATGATTCCGCTGTCGCGGAAGGCCGAGCCGCTGTTCGAGTACGCCTGTCACGAGGGCAACATCGGCATGGAGGGCATCCTTGCGGGCCACCGCGCCGAGGAGCGGGAGGCGGCGGAAACTGCTGGCAGCCCGCGGTGAAACCTCGGGCCGACCGCACGGGGTGGCGCCGCCTCCTGGCGGCGGGTCTCGCTGCGGTTCCGGCGATCCTGTCGTCGCCGGGCGCTGCCGGTGTCGCCCGCGCGCAACCCGAGCCGGCGCCCGGCACGCCGGACCCGCGCGAGACGGCCGGGCCGGCATCCGTGGCCGGGGTCGGCTTCGCCGTGACCGGCGTGCTCGACCGCCCACCGCCGCCGTCGCCGCCCGCGGTCATCGTGCGGGACGCGCAGGGACGGGCCACCGTCCGCGCCGTCAGGCTGACCGCCGGGCTGCGTCTGGACGGCGTTCTCGACGAGCCGGTGTACGAGATCGTTCCGGCCATCGATGACTTCGTGCAGCAGGAACCGGACGAGGGTGCGCCGGCCAGCGAGCGGACCCAGTTCTGGGTCCTGTTCGACGCCGAGAACATCTACGTCGCCGCCCGCCTGTGGGACACGGCGCCGCCGAGCGCGTGGGTGGCCAACGAGATGCAGCGCGACACGCCGCAGCTCCGCGAGAACGACTCGTTCTGGGTGGCCTTCGACACGTTCAACGACCGCCGCAACGGCATCGCCTTCTACACCAATCCGCTCGGCGCGCTTGGCGACTTCGCCATCACCAACGAAGGCAATCCGAACGGCGACTGGAACCCGGTATGGGATGTGCGCACGGGGCGCTTCGAGGGCGGCTGGACGGTCGAGATGGAGATCCCCTTCAAGTCGGTGCGCTACCGGCCGGGACCGGCGCCGGTCTGGGGAATCCAGTTCCGCCGCATCGTGCGCCGCAAGAACGAGCGGGCGTACCTGACGCCGGTGCCCATCTCGGTGGGGCGCCGGGGCATCTTCCGGGTGTCCGACGCGGCCATGCTGGTGGGGCTGGAGCTGCCGGAGGAAGGCAACAACCTCGACGTCAAGCCGTACTCGATCGGTGGGCGCACGACCGTGGTCGACGCCAGTCCCCCGACCGCCTGGGACGGCGACGCCGGTCTGGACGTCAAGTACGGCATCACCCAGAACCTGACCGCCGACGTGACGTACAACACCGACTTCGCGCAGGTCGAGGTGGACGAGCAGCAGGTGAACCTGACGCGGTTCAGCCTGTTCTTTCCGGAGAAACGCGAATTCTTTCTCGAAGGGCGGGGCATCTTCGACTTCGCCCGCGGCGGCGGGCCGAGCGCGCGCGACAGTGCGTTGCGCCAGATCGGCGGCGGCAGCGGTCGCAGCTCGTTCGGGAGCGGCAACGCGCCCACGCTCTTCTACTCGCGCCGCATCGGTCTGCAGGGCGGCGCGGTGGTGCCGATTGTCGGCGGCGGCCGGGTCACCGGCAAGGTGGGCGATTTCGACGTCGGCGCCCTGAACATGCAGACCAGGGAGCAGCGATTGCCGGGAGGCGAGGATGTGGTCGGCGCCGAGTCGACGAACTTCACGGTCGTGCGGGTCAAGCGCGACATCCTGCGGCGGAGCGCGGTCGGCGCGCTGTTCACGAACCGCTCGGTGTCGGTCACGGCGGAGGGCCCCGGCGCCAACCGCGTGTTCGGGGCCGACGCCACCCTGGCGTTCCACGACAACGTGAGCGTGGTGAGCTACTTCGCCCGGACGCGGACGCCCGGATTCGAGGGACGCGACACGAGCTACCAGGGCCAGTTCATCTACGCGGGGGACCGCTACGGGCTGACCGCTGAACACCTCGTCGTCGAGGACAACTTCATTCCCGAGGTGGGCTTCCTCCGGCGTGACAACTTCCGCCGGTCGTACGTCTCGGGACGGTTCAGTCCGCGCCCGCGTTCGCTCGAGACGATCCGCCAGTTCCGGCTCGAGGCCGGCTACGACCACATCCTGACCGCCGACACGGGCATCCTGGAGACCAGACAGGCGCAGGTGGGCTTCTCCACCGAGTTCGAGACCAGCGACCGGGTGGGAATGACGTTCGCCGACAACTACGAGTTTCTCGTGCGTCCGTTCGAGCCCGGCCCCGGCGTGGTCCTGCCGGTGGGCGGCTACGGTTTCCGCGACGTCGAAGCCACGTATACGGTCGGGGCGCAGCGCCGTCTGACCGGCATCGTCACCGTGCGGGGCGGCGAGTACTTCAACGGGAGTATCCGCTCCATCGGCTTCAGCCGGGGGCGGCTGGCGCTGACGCCGGAGCTGTCGGTCGAGCCGACGCTGTCGGAGAACTGGATCGACACCCCGCAGGGCGCGTTCCACACGCGCCTGATCGTCTCCCGGGTCACCTACACGTTCTCGCCCCGCATGTTCTTCGGCGGCCTGATCCAGTACAACTCGGCGACCAATATGGTCAGCACGAATCTCCGCCTGCGGTGGGAGTACAGTCCCGGCAGCGAACTCTTCGTCGTCTACACGGAGGACCGCGACAGCGATCCGTTGCGGCCGGAGCGTTTCGACCGCTTCTCGGCGCTCCGCAACCGCGGTCTGGTGGTGAAAGTGAACCGGCTGTTCCGTTTCTAGCCAGGAGTCTGCGCCGCAGAACCAGGCCGGAGCGGCACATCGCTCGGATTGAGACGCTCGAACGCACCGGCGCCCGAAAACCCGTAGAATCATGGGCAGGAGCCTTCGTCGCGAAGCCGGGTTCGATTTGACCGCCATGCGTGCTTACACGATATTCGCAACCCTCGGTCTTGCGGTGCTGTTCGCCTCGGGATCGGCTGCACAGGGTCGACCGACAGCGGTCGAGCGCGACCCTGCGCCGACCTTCACGTCCGGCGTCGACATGGTGACGGTGCACGTCTCGGTGCGCGACCGCCGGGGACGCATCGTGCGCGACCTCGGCCCATCCGACTTTCGTCTCATCGACAGCGGTTTCGGCCGGCGCATCGAGAGCGTCTTCGCCAGCGATGCGGCGCTCAGCATCGCCGTGCTGGTCGACATCAGCGGCAGCATGGCGGTCGACCGCAACATCGACCGGGCCCGCCGCGCCGTCGAGGCGGTGGTGGACTCGCTGCAGCGCGGCCGGGACGAGCTGGCGCTCTTCACCTTCGACACGGTGCTGCGAGAGGTCACACCGTTCACGAGCGACCTGGATCGGATGGCGGGGCTGGATCTGACGGATTCGCCCTACGGCAAGACATCGCTGTACGACGCGATCGCGGACGCGGCGACCCTGGTGGCGCGGAGGAGCAATCGTCACCGCGCGCTGCTGGTGGTGACGGACGGCGTGGACAACGGCAGCCTCCGAACGGCAGGGGAAGCGTCCAGCGTCGCGAGCGCCATCGCCGTGCCCGTGCACGTGCTCACGGTCGGCGGTCCCCTGGACCGGCGCGCCGGAATCGGCGGCGCGGCGGGTGCCGAGGGCGCGGCGGTGGCAACGTCGCTGACGGATCTGGCGCGCTGGACCGGAGGCAGCGTACGCGCCACGGGCGCCCGCGACGATCTGCTGGCCGCGCTCACCGAATTGTTGTCCGGTCTGCGCTACCAGTACGTGCTGACGTTTCAGCCCGGCTTCCGGCGGGGATGGCATCCCATCGAGATACGCACGGCTGATGATAATCTGGTGGTTCATGCCCGCGGCGGATACGTGGCGGGGCGGGCCCGACTGAAGTGGTAGGGTCACACGGTTGTTTCAGGAGGAATCATGCGGAACATGCGGATGACGATGAAGATGATGGCGCTGGCGGCGCTGATTGTACTGGTCTCGTCGGCCTGCGCGACGCGGGGCTTCGTGCGCACCGAGGACGCCGTGGTGGACGCCAAGGTCGACACGCTGGCGGGCACCGTGGAGGAGACCCAGGAGCGGACGCTGCAGAACGCGGAGCGGATCGACCAGGTCGATCAGCGCGCCCAGTCGGCCAACATGGCGGCCCAGACGTCGCAGGCGGCGGCGGACGCGGCGCAGATGGCGGCCGACGACGCCGGCAACCGCGTCGGTCAGGTCGAGTCCACCATCGGCACGCTGATCAGCGCGATCACGATCAACGAGGCGCAGGGCGGATTCGGAAGCTCGCAGTCGGAGCTGCCGCCCGCCGTCCAGTCGCGGATCGATCAGTTGGTGGTCCAGATCCAGGGCGCCGGGCAGTCCGCGTTCATCGAGATCGAGGGACACACGGACAACGCCGGCGACGAGACCTACAACATGCAGCTCGGCCTGCGTCGGGCCGAGGCCGTGAAGACGTACCTGTACGAGCGGCACAACGTCCCGCTGCACAAGATGAACACGATCAGCTACGGCGAGAGCCGTCCGGCCGTCCCGAACGACTCGCGCGAGGCCCGGGAGCAGAACCGGCGCGTCGTGATCAAGGTCCGGTCGTAGCGGTCGGACGTTCGCACAGGGCGCGGACGGTCGGCAGGCCAGCCGTCCGTTCCCGCCCTGTCGCCGCGGTGTCCCGCCCCGGCGGTCCGGCCGTCTTCCAGCGGCGGTCGCGCGGGCGCGGATCGTCCGGAGAGGTGAACAATCGGTTGGGGACCACGCGAGTCCGAGGAGGACGACAGATGGCGGAAGAACGGCACGCGCAGCAACAGCAGATCGATCGCCGCGTATTCGACCTCTACGACGAGTACTGCCACGGCTACATCGACCGGCGCGAGTTTCTCAGCCGCGCCGCGACCCTTACCGTCGGCGGCGTATCGGCGCTGTGGATGGCGCAGGCGCTGATGCCGCGCTATGCCGAGGCGCAGACCATCTCGTTCACCGACCCGCGCATGAAGGGGACCTATGTCGAGTACCCCTCGCCCGGCGGGACCTCCGGCGAGATGCGCGGCTACCTCGTGCAGCCGACCGGCGACGGGCCCTTCCCGGCCGTGCTGGTCATCCACGAGAACCGCGGCCTGAACCCGCACATCGAGGACGTGGCGCGGCGCGCGGCGGTGGCCGGGTTCCTGGCGCTGGCCCCGGACGGGCTGTCGCCGGTGGGCGGCTACCCCGGAAACGACGACGACGGCCGCACGCTGCAGCGGGGCCTCGACCCCGAGAAGCTGGATCAGGACATGATCAACAGCGCGCGGTTCCTGAAGGGCCACGCGCTGTCCAACGGCCGGCTCGGCGCCACCGGCTTCTGCTGGGGCGGCGGGATGACGAACCGGCTCGCCGTGGAGCTGGGCGGCGACCTGCAGGCGGGCGTGCCGTTCTACGGCGCCACGGCGGCCACCGCGGACGTGCCGAAGATCGAAGCCTCGCTGATGATCATCTACGCGGAGTCCGATCCGCGCATCAACGCCATGTGGCCCGAGTACGAGACGGCCCTGCAGGCCAACGGCGTCGATCACGAGATGCACATGTTCCCCGGGACGCTGCACGGCTTCCACAACAACTCGACGCCGCGCTACAACGAGGCGGCGGCGAACCTGGCGTGGAACCGTACCGTCGGCTTCTTCCGGCGGCATCTCGCTGCGTAGCCAGTCCGTGGCGCACGGCCGGCGGCTCGGATGCGCTGTCGCCGGCCGTGTGCTCCGCCGTCGCCGGCGGCGGGCCGCCGCGGGACATCCGTCGCCTGCACCGCCCGGCGCGAGCGCCCTGTGCGCGCCGGGCGGCGACGGACGACATCGACGCATCCGTTCAGACGACGCGCCACCACGGCGCCGCGAGGACATCGGGGGTCAGCCACTCGAGCGTCTTGCCGGCGTGCAGCAGCAGGCCGGCGCGGGCCGCGTCGGCGTGCTCCCGACGGAACGTCCGCAGGTGGCGCGCGTCGTGCAGCCGGGGGCGGGAGGTGGTCTTGATCTCCACCGGCAGCAGGCGGCCGTCGGCCTCGATCACGAAGTCCACCTCGTCGCCGAGTGTCGTGCGCCAGTGCAGCACCTCGGCAGCCTCGAGCCGCGCGTCGCGCCACGCCAGCAGGTCACAGAGGATGAGGTTCTCCAGGTGCGCGCCGGACGGCTCGGCGTTCCCCGCGAGGTGCAGCGCCAGGCCCGTGTCCCCCCAGTACAGCTTGGGCGCCTTGATCAGCCGCTTCGTGCGGTTGACCGCGTAGGCGGGCAGACGGACCAGCAGGTACGACGTTTCGAGCAGGTTGAGGTAGCGGTGCGCCGTCGGCTGGGAGAGGGCGGCGTCGCGGGCCAGGTCGGACTGGTTGAGGAGCTGGCCGACCCGCAGGGCCGTCGCGCGCATGAGCCGGCGGAAGTCGGGGAGCATGGCGATGGACGAGAGCGCCTGCAGGTCGCGCTCCAGGTAGGTGCGCACGTAGCCCTCGAACCAGATGGCGCGGTCCGCGTCGGCTCGCATGTGCACGGCCGGTGACGGGAAGCCGCCGCGCCGGGCCAGCGCGCGCCAGGCCTCCGGTTCGTCGGGCCCGGCCGCCAGCAGGGCGCGCCAGTCGGCGTCGCGCGCGGCGAGCAGCTCTTCCCAGAGGCCGGCGCGTCCCTGTCCGCGCTGCTCGCGCCGCGTCATCGGCCAGAGGGTGAGGTGGCTCGCCCGGCCCGCGAGCGATTCGGACACGCGGCGCATGAGCAGCAGGTTCGCCGACCCGGTGAGCAGGAACCGGCCGGGCTGCCGGTCGCGATCCACCGCCCGCTTGACGGCGCGGAGCAGGTCGGGCTCGCGTTGCACCTCGTCGAGGGTCACCGGCTGCGCCCCGCCGACGAGCGCGTCGGGGTCGCGGCGGGCGGCGTCGAGGATGTCCAGCTCGTCCAGCGAGAGGAAGCGCCGGGCGGGCGCCTGCGCCCGGGCCTGCGTGCTCTTGCCGGTCTGGCGCGCGCCGGTCATCACCACCGCGGGCATCACACCGAGGCGCCTCCGGAGGGCCCCGGAGACGAGGCGGGGGAGGTTATTCACGGCGTGAATGATAATCATTCACGCCGTGAATTGCAGGACCTGCGGGCCTCCGGTGGCGGCGCGGGGGTGGAGCGGCGTCCGGCATCGGCGCCCGACTCTCAGCGGGTCACGGTGACCGTCAGGTTCTCACCGGTCTGCAGGGCGCCGTCCCCGGCAACGGCGCGCAGCACGTAGGTCCCCGGCGCGTCGAAGGTGGCGTCCACCGCCCAGCGGCCGTCGGCCGGGACGGGCGGCAGGATGTAGGGCGGCGACCACGGCGAGTTGGAGTAGACGCGCGTGTCCTGCCACGTCTTCAACTGGTGCGGGGTGAAGGTCACCTGTGCGGCGTCGCCGCGGTAGACCATCCACGAGAAGCGCAGGCCCGGCGGGTTGCCGGGCACGATCTGCCGCGGCGGCGTGTACGCCGGATGGGGTCTTCCCGGCTCCGCCTTCGGCGGCTCGTAGTTGCCGGACGGCAGCCCGTCGTCGCTCACGAACGCCACCAGTCGGAGCGGCTCCCCGACCCGCACCCGTCGCGGCTGATCGACGGCCAGGCTGAGCGTCGGGAACGCGTTGTCCCGCCACTCGTCCCGGACGCGCCCGAAGTTGGCCCCCATCTCGGTGGCGATGGTCTGCCGGTCGAGCAGGTAGTCGGTGCGCAGCGTGCCGTAGGCGCGTTCCGTCCGCCCGTTGGTGGTCAGTGTCCAGACCACCTCCTGGTCGCCGAAGTCGGAGGGCACCTCGACGGTGAACAGGAACAGGTTGCGCCGCGGGTAGAAGTGCGTCGGCTGCCCGCGGTCGGGGCCGCCGGGCTCGATGTGGTTGTCGGGCCCGATCGGCACGTCGAGCTCCTCTTCCCAGTTCGAGTTCATGTAGCCGAAGAACATCGTGTAGGAGCCGTCGTCGTTCTGCCACCAGCCCTCGTAGGCGGGCGAGACGCTCTGCCCCCGCGAGTAGGTGAACCGGGTCTGGGCGCCGGCGTCAACGCCGCAGGTCAGTACGAGCGCGAGGGCCAGCGCGGCCGATCCCGGGCGAGGCCAGCGCGCCGCTCCCCGGTCGGACTCGCGCGTCAGCGGTCCTTCGATCCGCCGGCGCGGCGCCGTCGCGGAGTGCGTCGGCGCCCGGCGGGTCCCCTGCGCCGATGGGTGGCGAAACCACGCTGTGAACATGTCTCCGATCTCCGGCACCACTACTCGTCGTCGTTCGCCGGATCAGCCTGCGACGGGAACTCCACCAGACACAGCGGACAGCCGATCAGGTGATCGTTCGGGGTCAGGCCCAGCCGCTCCCGGCGGCCGGCCATCTCGGCCTCGAACTGCTCGTCGGTCAGCTCCAGCGCCTCGCCGAGGTCGATGAACATGTTGGCCACCGAGCGGCGCCCGCCGCCCGACCAGTTGCGCGGGTCGGCGACGTTGCGGTTGGCGGCGGTGGTGTCGAGCCAGCCGATGATGTGCAGGATCGTCCCCTTGGGCAGCAGCGGCGCGTAGTCGTCCTCGTAGATGTACTGCTTGACCCAGTTGTGGTCGTAGCCGACGCAGCTCAGCGTCTCGATGTTGTGGCCCCAGATGGCCTCCACGCACATGCGCATGCCGGGGGCGTGCTGGTGCGGCTCGAACGAGACGATCTTGGTGTGCTGCTCCAGCACGCGGTAGGCGTGCAGCTCCTGGTCGGCCTGGTTCGGCTTGATGTCGATGTCGACGCCGTTGCCCACGAACGTCCGCGAGTGCGAGATCTCCGGCTCGTAGCCCTTCGGGTGCAGCTTGAAGGCGAACTTCAGGTGCGCGCGCGTCTCGCGGCCGTTGGCGTGCAGGTGCGCCGTCTCCAGCTCCAGGTGCGACCCGGCGGGGAGCAGCCGGCCGGCCGGCTGCGGGAAGATGTCGGCGTTGCGGCCCACCTCGTGGACGGGGAAGCGCGTCGCCGACTCCACGTCGGCGCCGTCGGGCAGGACCGCGCCGTAGGTCATGTGGTGGAAGACGTAGCGGCCGCCGACCGTGTCGCCGGTGCCGTCCGGCGGGATGTCGTTGAACTCCTTGACCTCGACCGCGGCCACGTAGCGGTCCTCGGTCAGCCCGGTCGGAATGGTCCCCAGCGAGGTCCACTTGTCGGGCGCGGCGGCGGGGACGGTCACCACGGGCGACTCCAGGATCAGATCCGGCTCGCCGATCGACCACGCGTCGGCGTCGCCGAACTCGAGCGGCGGCGGCAGGTCGGCGCGGTTGCCGAACGGCGCGCCGTTGTCGGCCCAGACCGCGATCTTCTCGATCTCCTCCTCGCTCAGCGAGGGGTCGTTCTTGAAGTGCTGGATGCCGAGGTCGCGCTCGACGAACCACGGCGGCATGGCGCCGCGCTGGTTCCGCAGGCCCGTGCGCATCTTGATGGCGCGCGCCCACGGGCGGACATCCTGGTAGGTGAGGAGCGCCATCGGCGCCACCGACGCGGGCCGGTGGCACTGCTGGCAGCTCCGCTGGAGGATGGGCGCGATGTCCTTCGCGTAGGTCACTTCCGCGGCGTCCCCGACGCCGGACTGGGCGCCGGCCGTGATCGGCGCGGCGAGACCGACGAAACCGACGAGCGCGAACCCGAGAACGTGCTGAACCTTCATTGCTGACAATCCTCCTCGGAGCCGGTCGGACAGTCCACATACAGTACTTCGTCGCAGGTTCGCCTGCAACCGATACCGATGGTATGTTGAGCACGCACCTTCATCAGCGGAGGGTGAGGAAGGCACCGCAATGATCACCGAAAGCGCACTGGTCGCCATCGCCGGCCTCGTGGCGGTCGTCGCCCTCCTCTTCCTGCTGATCACGCGCTTCCAGTGGCACGTCTTCCTCGCGCTGCTCGCGCCCATCGTGCTCTTCGCACTGATTCCGGGCATCGACCGGCAGGTGTTCATCGACGCCTTCGAACAGGGTTTCGGGCGCACCATCCAGAGCATCGCGGTGGTCATCGTGCTCGGTTCGGTGCTGGCCGAGGCGCTCAAGCACACCGGCGGCATCGAGAGGATCACCGCATCGATGATCCGCTGGGTCGGCCAGTCGCGCATGCCGCTGGCCCTGACCCTGAGCGGCTTCGTCATCGGTCTGGCCATCTTCTCCGACGTAGGCTACGTCATCCTCAACCCGCTGGTGCATTCGGCCGCCATCAGCAGCGGCCTGAACATGAGCGTGATGGCGACGGGGCTGGTCGGCGCGATGCAGCTCACCCACGCCATGGTGCCGCCCACGCCGGGTCCCCTCGCCGCGGTGGCCCTGGTGGGGGCCGACATCGGCCGCGTGATCCTCTACGGCGGCATCGCGACGCTCGTCGGCGCCCTGGCCGGCTGGGCCTACGCGCGCGCCGTCGGCCCCCACCTCGAATCGCCGCCGTCGGCCGAGTTCGTCGGCCGGTCGTTCATCGACCAGGGCCGCGAGGCGGAGCTGCCCGCGACGTGGCGGGCCTACGCGCCGATCCTCATCCCCCTGCTGCTCATCGCGGGGCAGAGCGTGACGGCTTTCGCCCTGCCGGCCGAGCACCTCGTCAACCGGGCGATGTTGTACCTCGGCTGGCCGGTCGTCGCCCTCGGCATCGGCATCCTGCTCGCCTACAGCAACACGCGCGCCGATCAGGCGGAGGCGCGCACCAGCACCTGGATCGAGGAGGCGCTGCGGGGCTCGGCGATGATCATCATGGTCACCGGCCTCGGCGGCGCGCTGAGCCAGATCCTGCGGGCCACCCCGGCCGTGGACGCCATCGCCGAGGCGGTGGCCTCCACCGGGCTGCCGTCCATCTTCCTGCCGTTCGTGCTCGGGGTGGCCGGCAACCTGATCACCGGTTCGACGACGGTGGGCGTCATCACCGCCGCATCGGTGGCCGCCCCGATGATGGACACGCTGGGCCTGAGTCCGGAGGCGACGATGCTGGCCGGCGCGGCCGGGTCGATCATCATCAAGTACGTCAACTCCAGCTACTTCTGGGTCTGCACGTCGCTGTCGCGAATGCCGCTGCGCTCGGCGCTGCTGTCTTACGGCGGCGTGACCCTGGTGAACGGGGTGACCGCGATGGCGGTGGTGTACGCGCTCTGGGTCGCAGGACTGATCTGACTGCAGCTCGATCCCGAGGGGCGTCGATACCGCTACATCCTGCTGGCGACGAGTCGGACCGGGACGATGGAGCGGGAACGGAACGAGGCGCCGCCGGAGTTCGACTTCGCGGGGATGACCGTGTTCGATACGATGTTCGGGGCGCTGGAGACAGCCGTGATACTCGAAGCGCCGGTCGAGGACCGGGGCGGGTTCTGATACGCTCCAGGGGGACTGCGGACGCCCGATCCGCGGGTCCCGACGGCTTCGTTTCCGGCACCGGGAGGAGGTATCGTGGGCAGGATCGAGACACGCTGGCGTCGGGGGATGTCGCGCCGGGAGGCGCTGGCCGGGATGGCGTCGTTCCTGGCCGCGTCGCCGCTCGTGCATGCGCAGCGCGACCCGTGGCCGCTCGGGCCGCACCGCCGCTTCCTGGGCTTCGACGAGATGCGCGACGTGTTCGACTTCGAACCGATCTTCCGCGCCAACGTGCCGCTGGCGGTCTACGACTACACCGCGCACGGCACCGAGTCGGAGTTCACGCTGTACCGGAACCGGGACGCCTTCGACTGGGTGACCCTCGTCGGTCGCGGCGGGGTCGATCCGGCGGATGTCGACACGGCGACGGAGCTCTTCGGCCACCGCATGCCGAGCCCCGTCATGCTCGCGCCGACGGCGCGCCAGCGCGACCTGCATCCCGACGGCGAGCTGGGGATGCACCGGGCGGCGACGGCCACCGGCACGACGATGATCGTCAGCAACGCGTCGAGCTTCCCCTTCCCGCGCATCGCCCGGGCCGGCGCCGGCGGGCCGCTCTGGTTCCAGCGCTATGCCACGCGCGAGATGGCGCCGAACGAGGCGGCGCTCGGCGGCGCACAGGACGTGGGCGCGCAGACCATCGTCGTGACCATCGATCAGCAGGCGTCCTACTACGAGCGCGACCTGCACGACCGGCATCTCGGCGGGACGCCCCGCCGGGTGACGCGCCGGACGCCGGCCAACCCGGCGAACCCCTACCGCGTCAACCCCGGCCGGCTGTGGTATGAGTGGACGCTCTTCGACGACCTGCGCCCGATGTGTCAGGTGCCGATGCTGGCCAAGGGCATCCTGACCGGCGAGGGGGCGAAGAAGTGCCTGGAGCACGGCTGCGACGGCGTCATCGTCTCCAACCACGGTGGGCGCGCCATCGACTACGGTCCGTCGAGCCTGGAGGTGCTGGAGGAAGTGGTCGAAGCGGTCGCCGGGCGGGTCCCGGTGCTCATCGACAGCGGCTTCCGCCGCGGCAGCGACGTGCTGAAGGCGCTGGCCCTCGGGGCGGATGCGGTCTGCCTGGGCCGGGCGTCGCGCTGGGGCCTCGGCGCGTTCGGCGAGGAGGGCGCGCAGAAGGTCCTGGAGATCGTCAACGCGGAGCTGCGTCAGGCGATGGCGGCGGCGGGCGTGCGCTCGCTCGCCGAGATCGACCGCAGCATCGTGCGGACGAACTTCCCTTGAGGTTCCGGAGTCGGGAACCTCCCGGCGCACATCCGGATCCGTGTCCGGTCGTGCTGTCGCCGACCGGATGAGCAGGTCGCGCGGCTGCGGAACAGCGCAGCGGCGCCTGGCGCAGGTGAGAGAAGACGAGGGGCGCACGGCGATGAAGGTCGACAGACGAGAGTCCCTGCGGAAGTTCGGTACGTTCCTGGCCGGGTCTCCCCTCGCCCAGGGTGAACCGGGCGGCGGGGCGCCTCCCAACGACCGGCTCGCCCCGGTGCTGGAGCTGGTCAACGTCCCGGAGTTCGAGGACATGGCGCGCCTCGTGCTCCCGCCCGCCCGGTTCGCGGCGATCAGCGGCGGCCACCGCGCGTCGTTCGACCGGATGACTTTCCGGCAGCGGCTGATGGTCTACGCCATGGACCTCGATCTGACCACCCGACTGTTCGGATATGACATGTTCGCCCCGATCATCGTCGGCCCGGTCGGCAACCAGGGCGACATCCATCCCGAAGGCGAGCTGGCCACCGCGCGCGGCGCGTCGGCCGGCAGGGCGGTCATGGTCGCCACCCGGCAGTCGAGTCACCCCATCGAGGAGATCGTGGCGGCGAGCGGAGAGCCGGTCTGGTATCAGCTCTACGCCGACAGCGGCGCGCTGGACGACGACGCGGCGCGCGCCGTCGACGCCGGCTGCCGGGCCGTCTGCGTCACCGTCGGCGTGTCCTCCGACGGCCGGCCCGCGGCTCCCGACTGGGATGCGGTCGCCGGTCTGGTGCAGGCGGTGGAGGTACCGGTCGTCGTCAAGGGCGTCATGCGCGGCGCCGACGCCGAGACCGCGCTGGCGGCCGGCGCACAGGGCCTCGTGGTGTCGAACCACGGCGGCCTCATCGACGGCGCCGGCGGCGCGCTGGCCATCGACGCGCTGCCGGCGGTGGCCGACGCCGTGGCCGGTCGCGCGCCGGTGCTGGTGGACGGCAGCTTCCGGCGCGGCACCGACGTGCTCAAGGGCCTCGCGCTTGGCGCCACCGCCGTCATGGTGGCCCGCCCGCCCATGTGGGGCCTCGCCGCCTACGGCGCCGAGGGCGTGCAGACGGTGGTCGAGATCCTGCAGACGGAGCTGGCCCGCAACATGGCCGCCTCCGGCCGCCCGACCATTGCGATGATTGACCGTGCGCTGGTCCGCTTCGACTCGCGGTAGCGGCGGCGCGGCGCGGTGTCGCAACCTGCGTGGTACACCTTGTCCGTCGGCTCACCCGCCATGCATCACAGGCGGAGGTTCCACGGTGCGGAACGTCACCGAGACCCGTCGCCGCCGTGCGCGCCGCTGCCGTCCGCTGCCATCGTACTTGCGCGCCGCGATGCGGTGCGTCCAGCGATAGCGGGCGTCGCCCCGCAGGACCAGCAGGGATCGCCGCAGCGCTGCCGGCGACGGCTGCCACCACGAGCCAGGGAACGGGTATGGATGCGTCCTCTCCCGCCGTCACTGCATGCCGTCGGCGCGGCTCTCCAGCCGGTCGCAACTTGCCGAGGTGAAGGAGGATTGGCTTCGTGTGGCGGCCCCGTCGGACGCGCCGGCCGGCGCCTGATGCCGCACGACGTCGATCAGGCACAGCGCCGCCAGCAGCGTGCCATCGATCCTGTCGCCCTGCTCGCGCAGGGCTGTCCGGATGGCGTCCCTGTCCTGTGCGGCGGCCTCGAACCCGGCCTGCATGGTCCGCCGGATGGCGTTGCGGTCCTGTGCGGCTTCCAGTCGGATGGCGTTGCGGTCCTGTGCGGCGGCTTCGAACCCGGCCTGCATGGTCTGCCGGATGGCGTTGCGGTCCTGTGCGGCTTCCAGTCGGATGGCGTTGCGGTCCTGTGCGGCTTCCAGTCGGATGGCGTTGCGGTCCTGTGCGGCGGCTTCGAACCCGGCCTGCATGGCCTGCCGGATGGCGTCGATGCCCTCGCGGATCTGCGCCCGGTCGCGGCTGGCCTCGTCAAGCCGGGAACGGAGGTCGGCACGGTCGCCGCCGACATCGGCGCGCCGGTCGGCGCGGTTCTCGCTGTACAGTCCGATGCTCAGGGTGACGATCACGCCCAGGAACCCGACGACCAGGGTGCCGAAAAGGATCCGGGCCTCGCGGCTGAGGGGCGCCCGCGGGGCTGCCGGCCGCGGCACGCCGGGGGATGCCGACCCCGTGTCGTCCGCCTGCTCGTTCTTCTCCATCGGTCCCGTGCACGCCGCGCAGGCTCCATCACCGAAGCGCCCGGGAACCCGGTTCCTGGAGCGCGAGCCGGGGGCCGGGGCGTGGGAGTGACAGGCCTGTCGCTTTCGGCGAAGATGCCCGGATGCGCCGAGCGCGACCTTTTCCGAGTATATGCCTTTTCCGCGTATACGCCTCGTCGTTCTGCCGCGACCACTGACCCACTGACCTTCCCTGCGTCGCCGGGCGGCGGATGGGGGGCGGCACTGGCACGTGCGCGACGTTTCCCCGGCCCCATCCGCCGGCGCCCGGGGTAGCGAGGGACTTGACCGCGGCAGCGCCGGCACGTGCACGATGTTCCCGGCTCCGGGGGGCGAGCCGATATCGCTTGCCGGAGCGTCGGATCCCGGCCGTTACCGGGGCGGCCGGCGGTCGCCATGCCGTTCAGCGTGACGGTATGATCGACCGCGGAGGGACGAACATGCGACACATTTCCCGATCGACGATCGTGGCGTTGATCGCCGCCGCGGCCGCCGCCGTCATCGTGGCGGCCGGCCAGCCGCAGCCGGAGCCGCTCAGCGTGACGCCGGTCAAGGACGGCCTGTACTACATCAACGGCGTCGGCGGCAATGTCGGGGTCCGGGTGACGTCCGACGGCGTCATCCTGATCGACGACAAGTTCCCGCGCAACGTCGCTGGCATCAGGGCGCGGGTCGCGGAGGTGACGGACCAGCCGATCCGCTACGTCATCAACACGCACCACCACGGCGACCACGCCGGCGGCAACGTGGGCTTCATCGACTCGGCGGACGTCATCGCGCACGAGAACGCGCGGAAGAACATGATCCGCAACGAGCAGGACGCCCCGCCCCGCATCGTCTACACGGACCAGACGGCGGTGCATCTGGGCGGCGTCGAGGTGCGGGCGCACCACCTCGGGCGCGGGCACACCAACGGCGACTCGGTGGTCTACTTCCCCGACCTGCGCACCGTCCACGGCGGCGACCTGCTGCACGGCACGGCGCCGTTCATCGACTACGCCAACGGCGGCAGCAGCAGGGAGTGGCTGGGCGTGCTCGACGGCATCCTCGCGCTCGACTTCGACACCGCCATCCCCGGCCACGGCGGCCTGATGACGCGCGCCGACGTCGAGGCGTTCCGCGATCAGTTCGTCGCCGTCCGCACCCGCATGCGCGAGCTGATCGACGACGGCCTCGCGAAGGAGGACGCGCCGTCGCGGATCGTGACACCGGAGCTGAGCTGGACGACGGCGGAGAACGGCCTGTTCATGCGCCGCAGCATTCCCGGGTTCTACGACGAGATCGCGGCCGAGGAGCAGTAGGGGCGGTGCATGAGCGGGATTCGCAAGACGGGACCGGGCCGGCCCGCATCGCGTTCCGCGACCCGGACGGCAACGCCATTCTCATCGATTCGATCAGTTCGTCCCGCGGCCGGGATCGGACGAGATGGAGTGATTCCATGCGAAACAGTGTCCGGTGTGCGCCGGCGGCAGTCGCGACGGTGATCGTCGCCGCGGCGCTCGTGCCCGCCGCGGCGCAGGAGCCGGCGGACGGCATGGTCGAGTGGCCCTACGTGGGCGCCGACCAGGCGGCGTCGAAGTACTCGCCGCTGGCCGACATCGACGCCTCGAACGTCGAGCGGCTCGAGGTCGCCTGGACGTGGGAGCCGAACGAGCTGCCGAACCGGGAGTTCCGGACGCGGCCGGGCAGCTTCGAGGTGATGCCGCTGATGATCGACGACATCGTCTATGTGTCGACCATGTACACGCGGGTGGTCGCCCTCGACGCCGAGACCGGCGCCGAGCGCTGGGCGTTCGATCCCGAGGCGTGGCGCACCGGCCCGGACGGTGGCCCGCCCGGCGGCTTCAAGCACCGCGGCGTCGCGGTCTGGCCCGCCACTGCCAATCGCGAGGCGGGTGCCGGCGAGGACATGCGGATCTTCATCAACAGCCGCGACAGCCTGTACGCGCTCGATGCGGCGGACGGATCGCTGATCCGCTCGTTCGGCGACGACGGCCGCGTGCTGCTGACCGAGAACTTTCCGAATCCGGTGACCCACGAGATGTTCGACCAGACGTCGCCCCCGGTCGTCTTCGAGGATCTGGTCATCGTCGGCAGCCGCGTCCCGGACCGCATCCAGCAGCGCTTCGACACGCCGGGGTCCGTGCAGGCGTTCGACGTCCACACGGGCGAGCGGCGCTGGGTCTTCTACACGGTGCCGCAGTCCAACGACGCCTTCGGCGCCGACACCTGGGAGGGCGGCTCCTGGCGGTTCACGGGACACGCCAACGTCTGGGGGCTGATGTCGCTCGACGCCGAGCGGGGGCTGCTGTACGTCCCCACCAGCACGCCGAGCAGCGACTACTGGGGCGGCCGCCGGCTCGGGGCCAACCTGTTCGCCGAATCCCTCGTCTGCCTCGACGCGCGGACCGGCCAGCGCGAGTGGCACTTCCAGGCGGTGCACCACGGACTGTGGGACTACGACTTCACCTCGGCCCCGAACCTGATGACCCTGGAAGTGGACGGACGGACCGTCGACGCGGTGGCCGAGGTCTCGAAGCAGGGTTTCACCTATGTCTTCGACCGCGTGACCGGCGAGCCGGTGTGGCCGATCGAGGAGCGGCCGGTGGACACCGAGACCGACGTGCCGGGGGAGGCGCCGTATCCGACCCAGCCGTTCCCGACGAAGCCGCCGCCGTTCGCCGCCCAGGGGGTGTCGCTCGACGACGCCAACGACCTGACGCCGGAGATCCACCGCCTCGCCGTCGCCGAGATGCAGACCTACCGGCTCGGACCGCTCTTCACGCCGCCCAGTCTGCGGGGCACGCTGCAGCGGCCGCGCGTGGACGGCGGCGCCAACTGGGGCGGGGCCGCGTTCGACCCGACCACCAACCGGCTCTATGTGCGGACCTCGGAAGGCGTATCGCCCAACCAGGTCTGCGAGACCGATCCCGACCTCCCGGACGTCGACGTCGCCTACACGAACAACTGCCCGCGCGGCGGCTCGGCCGGCATCTTCCGGGGACTGGGCGGCTACATCCCGGCCGAGCGCAGCCGGCTGGGGCCGATACCGCTCGTCAAGCCGCCCTACGCCCGCCTCGTTTCCATCGACCTGAACGCGGGCGACATCGCCTGGAGCGTGCCGTTCGGCGAGGGCAGCCGGGTGATGCGCGCGCACCCGCTGCTGCGCGACGTCGAGCTGCCCGACCGGCTCGGCACGCCGGGCGCCCCCGGCCCGCTCGTCACCGGCGGCGGACTGGTCTTCCTCGGCGGCGGCGACCCGTACCTGTACGCGTTCGACGCTGACACCGGCCGGGAGATCAGCCGTGCGCCTACCGAGTTCCGCACCAGCGGCAACCCGATGACGTACCGCTCGCGCGCCGGCCGGCAGTTCGTCCTGATCGCCACCGGCGCCGGTCCCGACGCGCGGCTCGTGGCGTTCGCGCTGCCGGAGGGGTAGCGGTGGTGACTCACTGCCGTCGCGTGCGGCTCACATGTCGGGTCGCTGTTGCGTGAGCGAGAATCGGTCGAATATCGTCTTGTGGGTGTGATACGCATGCCGCGCCGACCCGCGCTGTCGGGTGGCGCGCGGCTGGCCCCGGGAATCGGGGATCGAGCGATTCATCAAAGCTCTCAACCTGCTCAACCGGAGTTTCGACTGCGAGTGTCGAGGGAAGTGCATGGCGACGCAACCCCCGGATACGGATACCGATCGCATTGAGGGGCTGGACGATGAACGCCAGCCGGCGCTGTGGCCTTCGGACTCGATCAACTCGCTCCTGATCCGTAACGAGAACAGGACGGTACATGACGTGCTGCGACGAATCAAGGGCGACCGCTACGTCATGAATCCGGACTTTCAGCGAGACTTCATCTGGAGCGACGAGAAGCAGAGCAAGCTCATCGAGTCCGTCATCATGAGGATCCCGCTCCCTGTGCTCTATCTTGCCGAAGATGAAGAAGGGCGGATGATCGTCGTCGACGGCCTGCAGCGGCTCTCGACCTTCAAGCGCTTCTTCGACAACGATCTGAAACTCAGGCTAAGGACCGGCCGGAGCTGAACGGAAAACGGTTTCAGGAGCTGTCGCCCAAGTTGCAGAATCGGATAGAGGACTGCAACCTCATTCTGTACATCATCGATTCGCAGGTTCCCGAACGCGCCCGGTTGGACATCTTCGAGCGCGTCAACGGCGGCGTTGCCCTGACCCGACAACAGATGAGGAACTGCCTGTTCATGGGAGATGCAACGCGATTTCTGAGGGCCGAGGCGCGGACCGAGTTGTTTCTGAACGCCACGGGTCGCAGTCTCGACGGCAGGACGATGAGAGATCGCGAGTTCGTGAACCGGTTCTGCGCCTTTCAGACAATCGACGTCAGGGAATACAAGGGCGACATGGACGAATTCCTGGCGATGGCGTTGAAGCGAATGAACAACGGTTCCGTTGCGCTGGAGAGTCTGTCCAGTCAGTTCAGGACGACCCTCGCCAACAACCTTCATCTGTTCGGTGAACACGCCTTCAGGAAGCACAAGCGGTCCCAGGATCGGCGATCCGTCCTGAACGCATCGCTCTGGGACGTCATGGCGACGGGGCTTTCCCGTTATCCGGAGCCGTTGGTGAAATACCACGCGGATGCGTTGAGGGACCGGTTCCACGGCCTCATGGATGACGAGGACTTCATCACTGCCATCACCTATGGCCCCAACGACCCGAAAAAGGTCGCATACCGCTTTTCCGCCGTGAAGACCGCCCTGGCCGAGGTGTTCGATGCTGACACGGCTTGAGCTGAGGCTGTTCAAGTGTTTCGAGCTGCTGCGGTTGCCGCTTGCGCCGCTTACGCTGCTGTCGGGCCCGAATTCTTCGGGCAAGTCATCCGTTCTTCAGGCGCTGGTGCTGCTGCATCAGACGATGCGGGAGCATGAGTGGTCCACACGGCTTGCGCTGAATGGCGCCGGCGTGCATCTCGGAACCGTCGTGGACGTCGTGGACGAGTTGCACGGGCGCAACGGCTTCGAGATCGGCCTCACCGCGGAAGACTCCTCCTGCCATTGGGCATTCGACGGGGATCGGCGTGAGATGTCGATGCGTGTGCGGCGGGTTTCCGTGGATGGTTGCGGGAACGAAACACCTGCGGTCCTCAGACACCTGTTTCCACCCAATGCCGACGGCACCGTTGCGCCATTGGCGGCTCGCTTGCGCGGGTTGGCGTACATCACGGCCGAGCGCGTGGGACCTCAGGAGGCCTATCCGCTTGAGGATCCGTACGACGTTGTTGTTGGAGCCAGGGGAGAACATGCGGTCAGTGTGCTGCACTGGGGGCGCGATGAGCCGGTGCTGCCGCAGCTTGCACTTCCTGGCGCCCCGCGAACGCTGCTTCGACAGGTCCAGGCCCGCATGAGAACGCTTTTTCCCGGGTGCGGTGTTGATCTGCAGCAGGTGCCGCAGACGAACGCGGTGACGCTGGGGTTGCGGACCTCCGATGAGACGGGGTTCCACCGCCCGGTACACACGGGCTTCGGCCTGACGCAGATTCTCCCGATCGCCGTCGCGGCCCTGTCGGCGACCGCAGGAGACCTCATGCTGATCGAAAATCCCGAAGTGCATCTGCACCCGGCCGGACAAGCGTCGATGGGGGGCTTCCTTGCGGATGTGGCCGGCGCCGGCGTGCAGGTCATCGTGGAAACGCACAGTGACCATGTACTGAACGGAATCCGCCGGGCGGTGAAGACCGGACGCCTGGGGCCCGAACAGGTTCTCATTCACTTCTTCAGGTCCCGCTCCGACGACGCCGCGCAGGTGCACAGCCCGGTGCTGGACTCGTCCGGCAACATCGACGTCTGGCCGGAAGGTTTCTTCGATCAGTTCGACAAGGACATGAACTACTTCGCCGGTTGGGGCGACTGACGTGGAGCTGATCTTCAACGAGTTGTCGGTTCACGGGCAGTTCGCCGACCTTGCGACGTTCAGAGCGGCCGTCGAACGGATCATGGACATACGCAGGCTCGTGCAGCGGTTCGGGCGTGAGTTGTACTGTCACCGTGGTCTTGCGAACGGTCAGGTGATGCCCGGCATGACGATTCCGCAGGCGGTGCAGGCGCTCGACAGAAACAGCCGTCGAGCATTGATGCTGTGGTTGACGCGGCACGGCCCATTCTGGGAGGAGGCGCGCGAACATGCCAGGAACGATTACCTCGACTGTTTCAGGTACCGGGACCGCATCGTCACGGACACGGCCGTTGGCGAAGCGGCGTTCTGCACGCTTCACGGACTGCGTCGCGCGCTCGTGAGCATGATTCCGTCGTCCTGGCGGTTTTCTCCCGTACCGGTGGAATTGCATGAAGATGAGGGCGTCCGCAGTATCGAGGTTCGCAACTACTGGGATACCGATGCACTGAAGGCGGATCTGGAAGCGGAGATGCCGCCGCTCCGGTCCTGGCGGGATCTGGAGGAGAGAGCCAGAGGCCGCTGCCGGGATCTGACGTTCTCGCCGGACAGCTTCGAGTCGTTTCACGGACACCCGTTCCACGAGGGCGCGGCCGACCGGGTGTTGTTGCGTCTCGTCGTGCTGGAGGAGCTGAGGAATTGCTTCGATGCCGGCGGTGACCGCACACCCCGGGGACACAGGCTGTACCGGAAGCATTTCACCGGAGCGAAGGCCTGGTTCTCGGATTCATCCGACTCCGAGAAGAACGAGTGCAGGGACGAACTGACGTTTCCGCATCCCGCGGTGCGGGGCGAATCGCTGTTCTGCACCTGGCACGGCAAGGTCAGGTCGCCGCAACTTCGGATTCATTTCTCGTGGCCGATCCGGGCGGCGGAGCCGGTGTACGTCGTCTACGTGGGACCCAAGATTACGAAACGATGACGTTGGCGATACCCGATACCGCCGTCTCCCTCTACAGCGACACCGAGACCCGCCCGACGCCGGGCATGCGCGCGGCGATGGCCGCGGCCGAGGTCGGCGACGAGCAGAAGGGCGAGGACCCGACCGTCGCGCGGCTGCAGGAGCGCGTGGCCGACCTGCTCGGCAAGGAGGCGGCGCTGTGGCTGCCGACCGGGACGATGTGCAACCTGGTGGCGGTCAAGACGCACACCCGGCCGGGAGATGCGCTGGTGGCCGAGGCGATGGCGCACGTCATCCGCGCCGAGTCGGGCGGGGCTGCGCTCGCGTCCGGCGTCATGGTGCAGGGCATCCACACCGAGCGCGGCGTCTTCACGCCGGCCGAGCTCGAGGCGGCCATGGCTCGGGTGGTCGCGGTGCCGGAGCCGTACGGCCAGCCGGTCGGACTGGTCTGCGTCGAGCAGACGCACAACTTCGGCGGCGGCGCCGTCTGGAAGCAGGAGGCGCTCGCGGCGGTCGCGGCGTGTGCGCGATCACGCGGCGTGCCGGTGCACATGGACGGCGCGCGGCTGATGAACGCCTGCGTGGCGAGCGGCATCCCGGCGGCCGCGTTCGCGGCTGCGGTGGATACGCTGTGGATCGACTTCACCAAGGGGCTCGGTGCGCCCATCGGCGCGGTGCTGGCCGGGTCGCGGGACTTCATCGCGGCGGCGCGCCGCTACAAGCAGCTCTTCGGCGGCGCCATGCGGCAGGCGGGGATCGCGGCGGCGGGCTGTCTGTACGCCCTCGATCACCACGTCGAGCGGCTGGCCGAGGACCACGAGCACGCCGGTCTCCTGGCGCGCGGCCTGGCCGGGATCGACGGCATCGCGGTGCGCAACGACTTGCCGGAGACCAACATGGTCTTCTTCGACGTCGGCGGCCTCGGTCTGGGCAACCGGGAGTTCGTCGACCGCCTGGCGGCGGCCGGCGTTCGGGTGAGCGGGGCGGGCGGGCTGATCCGGGCGGTGACGCACCTCGACGTTTCCCGGCAGGGCGTCGACAGGGCGCTCGCGGCAGTCGGAGACATCGCCTCCGCAACGCGCGGGCAGCGCGCCGCGACCAGTCCGGAAACAACGCCCGCCGCCGGGACTCCCGACTCCTAACCCTGACGGAGCGTATCGTCCACCAGAAGCGCGACCCGCTCGGCGATGGCGAGCGACGCGGTCAGGCCCGGCGAGTCGATGCCGGCCGCGTGGACCAGTCGGGGCTGGCGCCGGTCGCGGCGGATCAGGAAATCGGAGAACGTCTGCTCGGCGGGGGCGCCGCGGGCGCGGATGCCGCTGCCTCCGGGTCGGAGCTGCTCGATCGCCAGCTCGGGCAACAGCCGCCGGGCCGCGGCGTGGAACCGGGCCAGCGGCTCGCGGTCCGACTCGTAGTCGTCCTTGCGGGCCTGGTAGCGGGCAGTCGGGCCGAGCATAACGCTGCCCCAGGTGGTCCGCGTCAGGTGTACGCCGAGCCCGTGTCCGCTCGGGTCCGGCAGCGGATACACCGGGCCGTTCACGAGATGCCGCGCCGCCGGGATCAGCTCCGCGTAGTCGCCGCGGACCGGGTGGATAGTGAACGCCTCGCCGCCCAGGGCGGCCGAGACGTCGTCGGCGTGGAGCCCCGCCGCGTTGACCACGGCGCGGGCGAGGACGGTCTCGCGCGCGGTCCGGATGGCGATGCCGTCCGAACGGGCGCTGCCGTCCTCGACGCCGGCGCCGGGCAGCAGCGCGACGTCGCGGGCGGCGGCGACGCGCGCCAGGGCGCGCACGAACGCTTCGGCCTCGACGATGCCGGTCGCCGGCGACCAGATGCCGGCAGCCGCCTCGACGTGTGGCTCGCGCCGCCGGACGAAGGCGCGGTCGACCACTTCCAGATCGGTCACGCCGTTGGCGCAGCCCCGCGCCGCGAGCGCTTCCAGCGCGCCGATCTCGCCGGGGGCCGCCGCCACGATCAGCTTTCCGCAGCGCTCGGCGGGGACCCGGTGCTCGTCACAGAACGCGTACAGCCGCTCGCGGCCCTCCACGCAGAGGACGGCCTTCAGCGAGTCCCGCGGATAGTAGATGCCGGCGTGGACGACGCCGCTGTTGTGGGTGCTCGCCTCGAGTCCGGGGCGCGGCCGCCGCTCGATCAGGCAGGTCGTGTGGCCGCGTGTCGCCACCGCGCATGCGGCGGCCAGCCCGACGACGCCGCCGCCCACAATCGCGGCGTCTATCGGTTCCGGGGACGGGCAGGTCATCGGCGGCGGGTGATCTCAGGATGGCGACCGGGTCGCCGCCGGGCGGACGACCGGACCCGGGGCACGGCCACTGGTCCCGGAAGCTTACGCCAGCCGGTTGCCGGGCGACAACCGCCGGTTCGGCCGGCCGGAGGCGAAACACGGAAGCACGGTGCGTGCCGTCCGCGGCTGGCTGCGGGGCCTGCATTCCGGGGACGCCGGACTCCGTGACGAAACACGGAAGCACGGTTGCGTGCCGTCCGCGGCGGTTTGTTGCGCGCGACCGCGATCCTGCATACTCTCACGCCGTGGCGAATCCCCTGCTGCAGCGCATTTCCACGCGACAGGTGCGCGTCGGCGTCATCGGGCTCGGCTATGTCGGGTTGCCGCTGGTCGTGGCGTTCGCCCGCGCCGGGGTGACGACGGTCGGCTTCGACGTCGACGCGGAGCGGACCGCGGCCGTCCGGCGCGGCGAGTCCTACATCGCCGACGTGCCCGCCGCCCACCTGGAGGCGGCGGTCGAGGCCGGCCTGCTCACGGCGACCACCGACTTCGCACGTCTGGCCGCTGTCGATACGGTGAACATCTGCGTCCCGACCCCGCTGCGCAAGACCCGCGATCCGGATCTGTCGTACGTGATCGCCGCGGTCGAGAAGGTTGCCGCGCACCTGCACGCGGGACAGCTCGTCGTACTCGAGTCGACCACCTATCCCGGCACCATCGACGAAGTGGTGCGGCCGCGGCTCGAGGCGGGCGGGCTCGGCGCCGGCGCGGACTTCTGCCTCGCCTTCTCGCCGGAGCGGGTCGATCCGGGCAGCGCCGAGTGGACGACGCGCAACATTCCGAAGGTGGTCGGGGGGATCGACACCCGCTCCACCGAGACGGCCGCCGCGCTCTACCGCCTCATCGTCGATACCGTGGTGCCGGTCTCGTCGCCGCGGGTGGCGGAGATGGTGAAGCTGCTGGAGAATACGTTCCGCGCGGTCAACATCGGGCTCGTCAACGAGCTGGCGCTGATGTGCCGCGACCTCGATGTCGACGTCTGGGAGGTCATCGACGCCGCGAAGACCAAGCCGTTCGGCTTCATGCCCTTCTATCCGGGGCCCGGCCTGGGCGGACACTGCATCCCGATCGATCCGTTCTACCTGAGCTGGAAGGCGCGCCAGAGCGGGTTCGAGAGCCGCTTCATCGAGCTGGCCGGACACGTCAACGCGGCGATGCCGCGCTATGTCGTCGAGCGCGTGGCCGAGGCCCTGAACAGTCGATCCCGCGCGGTCCGGGGCTCGCGGGTCCACCTGTTCGGGGTGGCCTACAAGCCGGACGTCAGCGACGTGCGCGAGTCGCCCGCCCTCGATGTGGCGGAACTGCTGTTGCGGCGCGGCGCCGAGGTGACCTACAGCGATCCGTTCGTCCCGGCGGTCCGCGCCGGAGCGCTGTCGATGGATGCCGTCACCGCGGAGCAGGCGCTCGCCGGCGGCATCGACTGCGCCGTCATCCTCACCGATCACCGCGGCGTGGACTACCGGGCCGTCGCCCGCGACGCGCCGCTGGTGGTCGACACCCGCAACGCGCTCGCGGGAATCGACGGGGCGCACATCCACAGGTTGTAGGTCCGACGTGTCGAAACGCGCAGTCATCACCGGCATCACCGGCCAGGACGGTTCGTACCTCGCCGAGCTGCTCCTCGAGCAGGGCTACGAAGTGGTCGGCGTCACCCGCCGCCTCAGCGCCCCGAATCGCTGGCGCATCGAGCACCTGCTCGATCGCATCGAGCTGCGGCCCGCCGACCTGCTCGATCAGTTGTCGCTCATCCGGCTGGTCGACGACGTCCGGCCGCACGAGCTCTACAACCTGGCCGCGATGTCCTTCGTGCCCGCTTCGTGGGACCAGCCGCTGCTGACCGGCGAGTACAACGCGCAGGGCGTCACCCGCGTCCTGGAGGCGATCCGCCAGGTCGACACCTCGATCCGGGTCTACCAGGCGTCGTCGAGCGAGATGTTCGGCAAGGTGCGCGAGACGCCCCAGACCGAGGCGACGCCCTTCTATCCGCGCAGTCCCTATGGCGTCTCGAAGGTCTTCGCGCACTACATCACGGTCAACTACCGCGAGAGTTACGACCTGTTCGCGGTTTCGGGCATCCTCTTCAACCACGAGTCGCCGCGGCGCGGACTGGAGTTCGTCACCCGCAAGGTCACCCACGGCGTCGCGCGCATCAAGCTCGGGCTGACCGACACGCTGCCGCTCGGCAACCTCGACGCCCGCCGCGACTGGGGCTTCGCCGGCGACTACGTGCGGGCGATGTGGCTGATGCTGCAGCAGGACGCGGCGGACGACTACGTCGTCGCCACCGGGAAGAGCCACTCGGTGCGCGAGCTCGTCGAGGTTGCGTTCTCCCACGCCGGACTCGACTGGCGCGAGCACGTGCGCACCGACCCGGCACTGCTGCGCCCGGCGGAGGTGGATCACCTGATCGGCAACCGGGCGAAGGCGGAGCAGGAGCTCGGCTGGCGGCCGAGCGTCGACTTCAAGGGGCTGGTGCGGATGATGGTGGACGCCGACCTCGAGCGGCTGTCGCATTCCTAGCGGGGCCGTCGGCGAGAAGAAGCTTCCATGCTTCTACAATCGATGGACGCCATGGGGAGACGCCTGCCGCTGGGCATCCAGACCTTCCGGGAGATCCGCGAGGAGGGCTGCTGCTATGTCGACAAGACGCCGTACGCCCGGCGGCTGGTGGACGAGGGCAAGTACTGGTTCCTGTCGCGCCCGCGGCGTTTCGGCAAGAGCCTGTTCCTCGACACGCTGAAGGAGCTGTTCGAGGGCAGCGAGGCGCTGTTCACGGGGCTGGCCATCCACGACCGGTGGGACTGGTCCGTCCGGCATCCGGTGGTGCGGCTGGACTTCGGCGGCGCCCACTTCCGGACACCGGGCGCCCTGGAGGCGGACGTGCTGGCGCAGCTCGACGCCATCGAGCGCGCGCAGCAGGTGGAGCCGCGCTTCGAGACGGGACCGATCCGCTTCCGCCACCTGCTGCGGACGCTGCACGAGCGGACCCGGCGGCGCGTGGTCGTACTCGTGGACGAGTACGACAAGCCGATCCTGGACCTGCTGGACGACCCGCCGGCTGCGCGGGAGCACCGCGACTACCTGCGCGGTCTGTACGGGGCGATCAAGTTCAGCGACGCACACGTGCATCTCGCGTTCTTGACGGGGGTGAGCAAGTTCACCAAGGTGAGCCTGTTCTCGGGCCTCAACAACCTGACCGACATCACGCTGAATCCGCGCTACTCGGCCATCTGCGGCTACACCGAGGCGGATCTGGACGAGGTATTCGGGCCCGAGCTGGCGGGCTTCGACCGGGAGCGCATCCGGGACTGGTACAACGGCTACAACTGGCGGGGGGAGACGGTCTACAACCCCTACGATGTGCTGAGTCTGTTCCGGGAGGGCGAGTTCCAGCCGTGGTGGTTCGAGACGGGCACGCCGACGTTCGTGGTGGAGACCCTGACGCGGCGCGGGGTGTCGTCGGTGGAGCTGGACGGGATGCTGGGGACGGACGAGCTCTTGTCCGCGTTCGACGTGGAGGACATCGCCACCGAGGCGCTGCTGTTCCAGACCGGCTACCTGACGATCGGCGGCACGGAGACGCGCGGCGGCGAGACGGTCTACCGATTGGATTATCCGAACCGGGAAGTGCGGCAGAGCCTCAACCGGAGCCTGCTGCGCCATCTGGCGCGAGACCCGCGGCAGACGGCGAACCGTCTGCGGCTGTACGACCTGCTGGAGGCCGGCGACGTGGCGGGTCTGCAGGACCTGTTCCACGCGTTCTTCGCGGGGATTCCGTACGAGTGGCACACGAACAACGAGATCGCGCGCTACGAGGGCTACTATGCCAGCGTGTTCTACTCGTACTTCGCGGCGTCGGGTCTGGACGTGACGGTGGAGGACAGTGGCTCGCGGGGGCGTCTGGACATGGCGGTGCGCGCGGGCGGTCGGGTGTACGTGTTCGAGTTCAAGGTGCTGGAGCAGGCGGGTGCGGGGGCGGCGCTGGCGCAGCTCCGGGCGCGAGGCTACGCGGACCGCTATCGCGCGGCGGGGGCGCCGATCCACCTCGTGGGGGTCGAGTTCAGCCGCGCGGAGCGCAACGTGGCGGCGTTCGAGGCGGCGACGGTGTGAAGGAGAACGGACCTCGGACCACCGAGACCGCCGTGCAGAATCTTCCCAGTGCGAGGCCGCCCGCCGGAGCGGCTATGTGCCGACCACGCCCTCGATCGGGCTGCTGGCCGTGGCGTAGCGCTTGCGGGAGATGCGCCCGGAGCGGTAGGCGAGGCGACCGGCCTCGACCGCCAGCTTCATGGCGGCAGCCATGTCGACCGGGTTGTCCGCACCGGCGATGGCGGTATTCATGAGCACGCCGTCGGCTCCCAGCTCCATGGCGATGGCCGCGTCCGAGGCGGTGCCCACGCCCGCGTCGACGATCACCGGCACCGCGGCGAACTCCTTGATGATCCGGATGTTGTTCGGGTTCTGGATCCCGAGCCCGGAGCCGATGGGGGCGCCGAGCGGCATGACCGCGGCGGCGCCGGCGTCCTCCAGCTTGCGGCAGACGACCGGATCGTCGTTCGTATAGGGCAGGACGACGAAGCCCTCCTTCACCAGCACGTGTGTCGCCTCGACAAGCGCCTCGTTGTCGGGGTAGAGCGTCCGCTCGTCGCCGATCACCTCCAGCTTCACCCAGTGTGACAATCCCGCCTCCCGTCCGAGCCGCGCTGCGCGCACCGCGTCGTCGGCGGTGGTGCAGCCGGCCGTGTTCGGCAGCAGGGCGTAGCGGCTGGTGTCGATGTGGTCGAGCAGGGATTCGCGCGAGCGGTCGGACAGGTTGACGCGGCGCACCGCGACGGTGACCATCTCGGCCCCGGATGCGGTGTGGGCCTCGGCCATGATCGGGAACGAGGCGTACTTGCCGGTGCCGACGATGAGGCGCGAGCGGAACGTGCGTCCCGCGATCGTCAGGGACGTATCGGGCATACGGGATTCGGTTGCGGCGCAGGCTCTCTAGCCGCCGCCGACGAAGTTCACCACCTCGACCTCGTCGCCCGCCGCGACGACCGTCGAGGCGTAGGCCGCCTTCCGCACCACCAGCCGGTTGTGCTCCACGGCCACACGCCGCGGGTCGATGTCGAGCGCCTGCAGCAGGTGGCTGACGCTGAGGGGGCCGGAGGTCTCGAAGGCCTCGCCGTTGAGCTGGATGGTCACGAACGAACGAGACTACCGCTCCCGGATCGCGCCGTCAAGATCGCGAGATCGCGGCGGGCGGGCGACGCGGTCAGCACCCGTCTCCGCGGCAGCTCGCGAGCAGCTCGGGGACGGTAACCAGTCGATAGCCCTGCGCGACCAGCCCGTCGACGATGCCGGCGAGCGCCTCGACGGTGGAGCCCTTGTAGGGCGCGATCTTCAGTCCGTCCCCGTCGTGCAGCAGCACGATGGCGCCCGGCTCGACTTGGCGCAGGACCCGCTCGACGATCGGTCCCACTGCGGGAACCCCGAGGTCGTCGTCGTCCTGGCCGTCCACCGACCAGGTGACGATCAGGCATTCCAGTCGGCGGCAGATCCGCCTCCGGTGCCCATCCACGTGGCGCCCGGCCGTCAGCCGGGCGGCGTCAACGCGTACAGATCCCGGAGCGAGTACCAGCCCTGCGCATCCGCCCTCCGGCCCGGCTTGCGGCGAACGAAGTAGCGGCGGCCCAGCGTGGCGCCGCGGCGGTTGGGGTAGAGGCGCGCTCTGCGGTCGAGCTCCGCTTCGAGCGCCGGCGCCGACCGCACCGGTCCCCACTTGCACTCGCCGAGGTCGGTCCGGTTGTCTTCACGCAGTCCGACGACGTCGATCTGCGCGGCCGGGGGTGTGTCGGTTGCGTTGCTTCGCGGGGCGCGCCAGTACTCGCCGACCTCGAATCCGGCGGTGACGCCCTCGGCGGCGTAGATGAGGGGCAGCGCCTCGCGGCACAGCCGTGCAAAGCAGGCGCCGAACCACGCGTCCAGCGCCGGCGCGACCCGGTCGCCGAACACCCGCTCGGGGCCGCTGCCCCGCCGGGCCTGCCGGTCATGAACTGCAGGATGAGCTCGCTCTTCCCGACCCGGCGCCGGCCGTAGATCGGGATCAGTTCCGAGCGCCGGGACTCGAACGCCTGCGTCAGCAGGCGCAGCTCCGCGGCGCGTCCGACGAAGCCCGCCATATCCACGCAGTGGGCGACCGGTCGCGAGAAATTGTCAAGTCGTGTTTTGTCAAGCTGTTTTGTCAAGTCGTGTCTACAGAAAATCGTGCGCCTCCCTCGTTCCGGGGACTGAGGCGCCATCGATCGGGCAACGCGCGACGCGGGCGGCGGTTGTTCAGACATCGGGGAGCGTGTTGCGGGGCGACGTACCGAACCGGGCACGGATGTCCCGCAGCACGGCGAGCACCTCGCCTTCTTCGGTCGTCATCCAGGCGTCCCGCTCCACCGGATAGACGGGGCGGTGGCTCTGGACGTGTCGGCGCGCCTCGTGTCGGCGCGGGTCCGGCAGCGAGTCGTTCCCGTCGCGCGGGACGTGTGCGCCGTCGCCGGCCGCTGTTTCCAGGGGGACCGGCAGCGGTGCGCCGGCAGCCACGCCCAGGATCTGCCGCAGGTAGTGCCGGGGCTGCCGCGTGAAGTCTTCCAGGGAGAGATGGTGGACCGGGCCGCGGTGCCGCCGGGCGCGCCGCCGCCACGTCTCGGTTACCGCCTGCTGCGCCGCCGCGTCCCTCAGTGCGCGCGCCGGGTTCCACCCGTGGCGCTTCGAGAGTGACAGGACTGTGGCCGCGGGGTCGCGCCGGCAGAGGACGAGCGTGCAGTCCGGGGCGATCAGGCGCAGCTCGATCCCCAGCCGCCAGACGGTGTCGACCGTGTTGGTGGTCTGCTTGGTCATGGCCCACGTGCGGCCTGCACGCCGGGCCGCGCGCTCGATGCGGTGGATGTGCCGCAGCGGCAGCTCACGCGGGCGGTCCGGGTAGCCGTCGCCCGCGTCGTCGACGAAGGTGAACACGCCCTGCCGGCGCAGCAGCGCCTGTACCAGGGTGGTGCCCGTGTGGTGGAATCCGCTGACCAGGATAAAGCGATTCCGGGACGCTCCGGGCGTCCAGCGCGTGACCGGCGCCGTGAGCTGGTCGGCCCGTCTGGCGCAGAGCCTGGCCAGTCCGTGGAACGCGCCGTCCTGCATCGGAGCGGTTACGGATTCGCGGATCGCCGCGCTGTACGGCACCGCGGCGCCGGCGGCAGCATGCCATCCTGCATCGGCACGGTCATGGGGTCGCGGTTCGCGAACGCGCCAGCAGGCGGCACGCGTGTCCGATCGTAGTCCGATCGAGCACGCCGACGAGGAACAGCACGACCGGGAACGCACCGAGGATCGCAACCCGCAGCAGGATGTCGACCAGATGTGCGTCCTGTGGCCCGAGCTGCGAAAGGGCATACAGTGCGCCTCCCGCTGCCAGGATTCGCGTCAGGCGTCCCAGCTCGTAGGGAATCCGGTAGTGGCGTTGGGCGGCGACGGCGAGCGCCGCGACCAGAGTGGCGCTGCCGACCACCGCGGCCAATGCTGCGCCCATCATCCCGAGGGGCGGGATCAGGACCAGGTTGGCGGCTATGGTCACCAGAGCGCCGGCGCCGGTGGCCCACGGCAGCGCTCCGGTCTGCTTGCTGATGTTGAGTGACGTCGTCAGGAACACCGTAAGCGCATGAATCGCGACACCGATGCCCAGAACGGGAGCGATATGGACCGCGTCGTGGTACTCGGGCCGCGTCAGCCACCGTAGGAGGGGGCCGGCGAACAGGGCCAGGCCGAGGGTGGCGAACACGAGTACTCCGAAGGCGACGGTGGCCAGGCGGGCGAACAACCGGGGCGCGTCCGCGTCGGACATCCGCTCGAACGCCAGCGGCATCCAGGCGCGGCGGAAGGCCTCCGGGTACATCGAGAGCGTGTTGGCGACGGTGGCCCCGGCCCCGTAGACGCCTACCTGGGTTATCGGCAGATACAGGCGCAGCAGGAACCGGTCGGCGTGGCCGAGCGTCTGGCGCAGGAGGGCGTGCGGGACGCGCGGGCGACCGTAGCGGAGCAGCTCGCGCGCCAGCGGCCACGAGCAGCGCCACGCAGTCGGTCGGCCGGCCACCGGCAGCAGGCCGGCCAGCAGCACCGTCGAGACCGTCATGTCCGCCAGCATCATGCCGAACACGCCCCACCCGAGACCCACGACGAACAGGAGGCGCAGCGCCACGATGCCGAGGCCGCTCCCGACTGTCCAGCGGGCGAAGCGCGCCGCCTCGTTGCGTGCGCGGAGCAGTCCGTGCGGCACGCACAGGAAGGCCGCCAGGAAGCTGTTTACGGCGAGCAGCCGCAACGCGCCGGTATGCTCTGGTCCGCCGAGCAGCGGACTGACGAGCGGGGCGGCGAGCAGGAAGACGCCGAGCACGATGGAGCTGGCCGCGCCGATGACCAGCAGCGTGGTGCCGGTCAGGGCCTGGCGCTCGGCGTCGGTTTCGCAGTCGTAGTGGAAGCGCAGGAACGATTCGTCCAGGCCGAGCTGGTTCAGCGGACGCAGGAACGCGCGCAGCGCGAGCAGCAGTCCGAGCGCCCCGTAGCCGGCCGGTTCCAGGACCCGGGTGTACACCGGAAACAGCAGGAAGTTGACGGCGAAGAGGACGATCTCGCCGGAGCCGTAGACGAACATGTGCCCGAACAGCCGGCGGACAGCGTCGAGCACCAGCTAGCGGTCCGTGGCGAGACCTGTCATCACGCCGGGAGCGTCGAGGCGCCCGCAGGAAACTGCGCGACGAGGAACCGTATCGGGCATGTTCGACCGAGGAGCAACGCAGGTCCACGGCGACTGCATCGCCGCTCGAATGCAGCGGGTTGCTCGCCACGGGGGCTGCCAGGATGATAACGGATCCGGCCAGGACCTTGCGCGGCAGAATGCAGCGAAGCGAAGTTCTGCCGCGCAAGGTCCTGGAGTGGGGGGATGGGCCGAAACGCCCGGCCCGCAGGGTGTTTGCGGGGCCCTACCGGGTGCGGCCGGCGTGCGGCGGGATCCACTACAATCTGCGGCGTGATGACGATCAGCGGGTGGCGAGACGCTTCGCAGGGGCGCGGCGCATGGATTGCGCTGATCCTGGCTGGCGTGCTGACCTTGCCGCTGGCGACCTCCCGCCTGTATGCGTCGGACGAGATCCAGTACTTCGCCTACCTCCGCTCGCTCTGGTTCGATCGGGATCTTTCTTTCGACAACGAGTACCGCCACTTCTACGACCGGGGCATCGCCGTTGCCTGGACGTTCCGCGAGTCGTACCTGGAGCGCACCACCGATACCGGTCTGCGCTACAACTACGGGACCATCGGCGCCGCCATCCTCTGGTCGCCGTTCTACGCGGTGGCGGACGCGGTCGTGCGGGTCGGGCGCGCGTTCGGCATACCGGTCGCAGCCGACGGATTCTCCCGGCCATACCTGCGGGCGGTGGCCTACGGATCGGCGGTCTACGGCTTTCTGGCCGTCTGCCTCGCCGTCGTGGCGGCGCGGCGGTTGCTGGGCGAGGGACATCTGGCCGGCGCCGCCATCTGGGCAGGCACGCCGATCATCCACTACATGTATGTCGCACCCGGCTTCGCGCACGCCTGCTCCGCGTTTGCCGTGGCGCTGTTCGTCAGCATATGGCTGGCCGTTCGCGAGCGCTGGTCCACGCGCGGCCTGATGGCGCTGGGCGCCTGTTCGGCGCTGATGACGATGGTGCGCGAGCCTGCTGCGTTCTTCGTCATCGGCCCCGCCATCGATTTCGTCTGGTCGCTGGTCGACGCCGCGCGGCGGGATCGCTGGGAACAGGTTCGCACGCTTCTCCTGCGGGTCGCGGCCGGGACGGCGGCGGCCTTTGTCTGTTATCTGCCGCAGGTCGTCGCCTACATCACGCTGTACGGCGGCCTCACCTCGCCCTACATCCTCGACGACCGGATGTTGTGGCACGCGCCGCACTTCGTAGACGTGCTGGCGTCGCCGCGCCACGGCTTCTTCTTCTGGACGCCGCTGGCCGGTGTCGCGCTGGCGGGACTGGCGTGGTTTGCGGTCACGGGGGCGGGGCGGATCGACCGCGACCGCGCGCGGCGGATCGGCATCTGCCTGCTGGCGATGTTCGCGGGGCAGGCCTACATCGCCGGCAGCATCACGCGGTGGACGCTGGCCGGTTCGTTCGGGCAGCGCCGCTTCGTCGGCACCACGATCATCCTGGCGATTGGATTGGCGGCGGCAATCCGGTGGGGGCGGGCCGCGACCAGGAACCGGCCGTACCGGCGCGCGGCGGCCGTCGCGGTGCTGGCCGGATGCATCTGGTGGAACCTGGGGCTGATCGCACAGTACGGCGCGTCGCTGATGAACCGGCGGCAGCTCGAGGTGACCCGCAACGCCTGGGTCTCGTTCGTGGTGCTGCCGCGCCTGCTGCCCGAACTGGCCTTTCGGTACCTGTTCGACCGGTCGTCCTTCTACCAGGATCCCGAGCGTTACAGGGAGCCGCCGGCGCCCGCGTCGTGACCATTCTGTACCTCTCCGACATCCGGTTTCCACTCGAGCGCGCCAACGGCGTGCACTCGATGGAGACGTGTGCGTCGCTCGCCGAACGGGGGCACCACGTCCACATGCTGGTCCGGCCGGATACGGCAGCGCCCGAACGGGATCCGTTCGCCTACTATGGCGTGGCGCCGACGCGGCGACTCCGGTTCGAACGCGCACCGGTCTTCGGTCCGCCCCTCGCGCGCCGCGCGGCCTACCTGGCGCTGATGGTGGAGCGGTTGCTGGACCGGCGTCCGTGGGATGCCGTCTATACCCCCGACCTGTTTCTGGCCGGCGCAGCGTTGCGGGTACCGGCCGGGCTGCGCCCGCCGGTCGTCTACGAGTCCCACAACTTTCGACCGTCGTTCGCAGCCGAGATGCCCGGGCTGGTGACCGGCATGCGGGCCGCGGGACGACTGAAGCTGAGGCGGCTGCTGCGGCGGGAACGGCGCGTCTGGCGCAATGCGGAGGGCTACGTCGCGACGACCGGCGTCCTTGCCGCGGAGCTCGATGAACGGTTCGGCTCGCGCCCGCGGGTGATCGTCGCGCCGAACGGCGTGCGTCCGGAGCGCGCGCGGACCTGGGCGCCCCCGTCTCGCGCCGGCGCTCCGATTGTGGCCTATGCCGGACACTTCTACCCGTACAACGGAGCGGATGTGCTGATCGAGGCGCTGGCGCTCCTGCCGGAGGTGCGCGGTCTCGTCATCGGCGGCCATCCTCTCGACGCAACCGACGGCGACCGGCTCAGAGCGCTGGTCGCCGCTCGCGGCCTGACGGAGCGGGTGACCTTCACCGGTCTCGTGCCGCCCGGCGAGGTGCTCGGCCGGCTGCGCGGCGCCGACGTGCTGGTGCAGCCGATTACCTCCTCACCGTACACGCGGTACGCTTCGCCGATGAAGCTGTTCGACTACATGGCGGCCGGGCGGCCTATCGTTGCATCCGATGTGGTCTCGTTGCGCGAGATCGTCATCGATGGCCGGACGGCGCGCCTCGTCACGCCCGGCAGCCCCGAAGCGCTTGCAGAAGGGATCCAGACGATGCTGGCCGATCCCGCTGCCGCCGATCGGATGGCTCGCGCCGCGTTCGAGGAAGTCGCGCAGTACACATGGGCCCGTCGCGCGGAGCGCATCGAGCGGCTGCTCGCCGATGTTCGCCGGTGATCCATGAGCTGGACCGACGTACGGTCGCCGGTTTCCTTGTCGCGGAGTGGCGTGACTTGAGGATCCTCTACACCGCCACGGACCAGCGCGTGCCCGGCGAGGTCGGCGGCTCGGTGCACGTTACCGCGGTGGCGGCCGGGCTGGCCGCGCTCGGGCACGAGGTCCACGTGCTGGTGACCGGGGCGGGTCCGTTTCCCGCCGACGGCGCCACCTGGATCGACCAGCCCCCGCCGTTCGGCCTGCGCCGCCTGCGTTGGCTGCTGGCAGGGCGGGTGCGGGAACTGGCCGAACGCATCCGGCCCGCCGTGGTGATCGAGCGCTACTACAACTTCGGGGGCGAGGGCGTCGTCGCCGCGCGGGCGACCGGGGCGCTGGCGGTGCTGGAGGTCAACGCGCCGGTCATCGATTACCCGGGCTCGGCCAAGCGGCGGCTCGACCGGGGACTGCTGGTCGAGCCGATGCGCCGCTGGCGCGACTGGCAGTGCCGGCATGTCGATCTCTTCGTCACGCCGCAGGCCGACATCCTGCCGGCCTGGGTGCCGCCCGACCGCATCGTGGAGGTCGAATGGGGCGCCGATACCTTGCGGTTCACCCCGGACGCCGCCGGTGAGGTCCCGTTCGATCGTCCGGTGGACGGGACGCTCGTCGTCTTCGCCGGCGCGTTCCGGGCGTGGCACGGGGCGATTCATCTGGTCGAGGCGATGCGGCGCCTGCGCGAGCGTGGCCGCAGGGACGTCTCCGCGGTGCTGATCGGCGGCGGTCCCGAGCTGCCGCGGGTCCGGCAGTTGGCCGAGCGGCTCGAAGGCGTGACCTGCACCGGTGCGCTGCCGCACGCAGCGATGCCTGCCTGCCTCGCGGCGGCCGACATCGGGGCGGCGCCGTTCGATGTCGGTGCGCACGCGCCGCTGTCGCTCGGATTCTTCTGGTCGCCGCTCAAGGTGTTCGAGTACATGGCGGCGGGGCTGCCGGTGGTGGCGCCCGCCATCGATCGCCTCGGTCGCATTGCCCGTGACGGACGGGAGGGGATCCTGTACGACGCGGAGGATCCGGGCGCGCTGGCCGCCGCCATCGAGACGCTGTGCGACCCGGCGCGGCGACGGCGTCTGGGGGCTGCGGCGCGGGCGCGGGTGGTCGAGCATTTCGGCTGGGATCGCCACTGCGAGCGGCTGGCGGAGGTCATCGCGAGCACGCTGGAGCGCCGGCCCCGAGGCTGAGCGTCATGCGCGTGCTGTTGACCACCGACGTGTTCCCGCCGGTCTGCGGCGGCAGCGGCTGGAGCACCTACGAACTTGCGCGTGGCCTGCGTGCCCGCGGTCACGAGATCACGATTGTCCGCCCGCGCTTCGGTTCCCCGCGCGAAGGCGAGTCCGGGCCGTACGATGGGTTCCGGCCGCTGGAGTTCCGCGCGTGGTCGCCCGACATGCCCTTCGTCCGCAACTACTGGAAGAACGAGTGGCTGGAGCGACGCTTCGCGCGCCATCTGTGCGCGGTGATTCGAGAGCGCCGCATCGATATCGTCCACGCGCAGCACCGGCTGAGCGCACCGCCGAGCGTTGCCGCGGCGGCGGCCGAGCGTGTGCCGGTGGCCTGCACCGTCCGCGACTACTGGCCGCTCTGCTACTGGTCGGACCTGTTGCTCGACCCGGTCCCGGGCGACATCTGTCCCGCATGCACTCCCGGACGGATGACCCGCTGCATACGGCCGCGCGGCGGCGCCCTGTGGCCGCTGGGGGTGCCCCTCGTGCCCTATATGCGCGCCAGTCTGCGTCGCAAGCAGAACGCGCTGGCTCGCGCCGATGCGGTGGTCGCCATCAGCTCCGCCATCGCTCGCGATCTGCACGGTCGTGCCCGCGGTCTGTCGCCCGACAGCGTGACCACCATACCGAACCCGGTCGACGTCCACGCGGTGCAGGCGGAGGCGGCCGAACAGCCGGTGCCACTCGACCGGCCCTACGTGCTCTTCGCGGGCAAGCTGGAGACGAACAAGGGCGTCTCGAAGTTGCTGCCGGCGATGGCAATGGCCGGTGAGGACGTGACGCTGGTCGTGGCGGGCGACGGTGCGGAGCGGTCGCGGCTCGAAGCGGCGGCCCGGGCGGCGCGGCGGGACGTTCGGTTTCTCGGCTGGCAGCCCCGTCCTGTGCTGCTGGGATGGATGCGGCACGCCGCGCTCCTGCTGTTTCCCTCCCATTGGGATGCGTTCGGGCGCGTGCTGGTGGAGGCGGGCGCCGTCGGCTGCCCGTCCGCGGCGCTGGAGACGGGTGGCGTCGGCGACATCGTGGTCCACGAGGAGACCGGACTGCTCGCACGCGACGAGGCCGCGCTCGGACACCACGTGGCGCGGCTGTGGCATGACGCCGGGCTGCGCGACCGCCTCGGCGCGGCGGCGCGGCGGCGGGTCGCGCGGACCTTCGACACGCCGGTGGTCGTGGCGCAGGTCGAGGCGTTGTACGAGCAACTCCGGCGCGGTGCCTGAACAGACGGCGTGCGGTGGTGTACCGGGCTGGGTGCACGACAGGATTGTTGGATGGTCGCTCCCGGCCTCGTCAGGATTCGATTTGGGCGGGCGTTGCGGCAGCGATCGCCGCCGCAACGCCCGCAAATGCGGGGTTGGCGCCACTGCATGCCGCGGTGGCGCCCACATCGCTTCCAGCCGTCGTCGCGTCACTTTCTTGTCGTGCACCCTACCGGGCTCCAGCGCGTTGATTGGACCGGCGGTTCCGCGCATAATCAAGAACGAACAACAAGGTGAGGACATGACGGTGCGACGCCGCCGGCGCGCGTGCAGCTCACGTCCGGGTCGTGGGTCGGCATCGCGGCCAGTGTGGTGGTCGCGATGTTCGCCGTAGTCGAGCGCGGCAGAGTTCGACGCCATGCGGGAGCGGCTCGGCGTGTCCCCCTTGCGTCGTGGATGGGAGATTCCGTGAGCGTCGTGCTCCCGAATACGCCTGCGACTCACCGCCCTGCCGGTGTGACGGAGGTTGCCGCTCGTGAGGCGGCGGTGGAGGTCGGCTGACGGCGCTGCGTATTCTCGTGCTCACCCGAGCCGTCCATCCGCTGCACGGCATCGGTGGCCTGGAGCGGCACGTCTACGATCTGACCCGCCATCTGCTCGGGCGGGGCGCCAGCGTGACATTGGTCGCGCCGCCGCCGCGGCGACAGGCCGGTGTTCCGGATCCCGGCGATCCGGTGTTCGGCCACGAACGGCTGACGACCCGCTTCGTGCCGTACCGGACGTTTCCGTTCGCGGGGCGCCGCGGCACGACTATCCTCGATCGCAACACCGCGTATCCGCTCTTCGGCTGGCGGGCGGGCCGGCTGGCGCGTTGGTTGGTGGCGCGGGGTGGCGTGGACATCGTCCACGGGCTCGGCGCGGCCGCGCTGGGCTACGCGTTCGCGCGGCCGCGGGATCCACTCGAGACCGTGCCGTTCGTCTTCAACCCGCAGGGAATGGAGGAATTCGGCGGGACGGATCCGGCCCGCGCGCCGCTCAAGCGCCTGGCCTACCGGCCGCTGCAGGCGGCGGTGCGCGCCTGTGCCCGCGCGGCCGACCGGGTCGTGGCGACCGACGAGGCGCTCGTCCCGGTGGTGACCCGGCATCTCGGCGTCCCGCCGGAGAGGACGCCGGTCGTTCCCAATGCCGTCGATCTCGAACGTTTCGCCGCCCGCCCGGCCGGGGAGGCGCGCCGGCTCCGGCGCAGCATCGGGGCCGCCGCCGCCGACAGTCTGCTCGTTGCTGTCGGCCGCCTGGAAGCGAACAAGGGCTTCCACGTACTGATCGAGGCGTTGGCGCGCATGTCGTCCGACTCGGACCGGCCGCCCTGGCGTCTGGTGCTCATCGGCGACGGCCCGCTGCGCACGGCGCTTCGCCGGCGGGTGCAGGCGGTCGGCCTCGGGACGCGGGTGCATCTGCTCGGCCGGGTGCCGGACGAGGCGGTCCACGCGTGGTACGGGGCGGCGACGCTCTTCGTCCATCCGACCCTGTACGAGGGCAGCTCGCTCGTCACGCTCGAAGCAATGGCCCACCGGCGGGCCGTGGTCGCCACGGCGGCGGGCGGCATTCCCGACAAGGTCGTTCCCGGCGTCACCGGCTGGCTGGTCCCGCCCGGCGACGCGCACGAGCTGGCCCGGGCGCTGGGAGCGGCGCTGGCCGCTCGCGGCCGCCTGTCGGCGATGGGAGAGGCCGGTCGGGAGGTGGTGGAACGGCGGTTCTCGTGGCCCGCGGTCACCGACCGCCTGTTGGCGGTCTACGAGGAGGTTCTCAGCGGGAGGTGACGGCGCGGGGTGGATCGCCGCCTCCGCAGGCGTCGTGACCGCGGGGGTGTGGCCGTTCCCGGCAGGAGGCGATGACGCCGCCGCCATCGAGCAGGCGCCGGGCGGCCGCGACCACCGCGTCGGTGGTCACGCCCTCGAGACAGTCCGGCGTCGCGCCGCGGCAGCGGGCCGGCGGGTGTCGCATGCGGTTGCAGGGGCGGCACCACAGGTCGGCGTGCACCACCGTGGTACGTGCGCTCCGGGGCGCATAGCGGGCCGGGTCGGACGGTCCGAAGATGGCGACCACCGGCGTGCCGACGGCTGCGGCCAGATGCATCGGACCGGTGTCGCCGACGATCAGCAGCGTGAGCCGTTCGAGGATCGCCGCCAGGTCCACCAGCGGCGCGCCGAGGAGATCCATGCGCGGGACGCCGGCCGGCAGCGCGCGTGCGACCGCCGCCGCCTGCCGCTGCTCGGCCGCCGAGCCGAGCAGGACGACGGTGGCCTGCGTCATTGCCGCCAGCCGGGCAGCCGCCGCCGCGAAGCGCTCGGCCGGCCATTCCTTGACGGCGCGGCCGGCGCCGGGATTGAGGCCGATCAGCGGACCGCGGCCGTCCCGGGCGGCGAACCGCCGTTCGGCGCGGGTGCGGGCGGCGGCCGGGATGCGGAGCCCGCCGACGGCCGCGCCGCCGGGCGGAACACTCCCGTTCGCCGCGGTCCGGACGCCGGCGCCGTGCTCGCCCTCCACGGCGGTCGGCAGCGTCCGGTCGACGAGCCGCAGCGCATTGGCGGCGACGTGCAGCGACGGGTCGTACGGCAGGGCGTCGGTGAGGAACGCCGCGCCCCCCTTCGCCGCCCAGCCCGACCGGCGGGGTGCGCCGGAAGCCGCGGCCAGGGCATTGGTGCGGATGTCCGGCTCGAAATTGATCGTCAGGTCGAATGCCTGCCGGCGCCAGCGCGCGGTCCGGTCGACGACTGCTGCCAGCGTGCTTGGCGTTGCCTCCCGCGACAGCCACGGGACGTCAAGCGTCTCGACGTGATCGACGGCCGGTATCAGACGCGCCAGCGCGGCGTTCCAGGTTCCGACCACAAGCTGCAGCACCGCGTCGGGAAGGCGCCGGCGAACCTCGCCGAGCGCGTCAAGGGTCATCAGCAGGTCGCCGATCCGCTCCAGACGGAACAGCAGGACACGCCGCGGGGGGGCGGTCGCAGCGGGACGGCGCCAGCGACCGATGTCGCCGACCGGCTTCAGCAGCAGGTCCGCGCATCCCACCAGCCAGCGTTCCCGGCGGTCGTCGATCTGCAGATGGTCGAACACGCGACTCGGCAACCGTACACCGTGCTCAGCGCACCGTCACCCGGTCGAGCATCACGCCGAGGGGCCGCGGATCGGGGATGCCGAGCACCTCCTGCGGGACCCAGGGAGCGGTATCGAGCCGAATCTCCGACGCCGTCGACCGGGCGGCGACCTGTCGTGCGAGGTCCGGCGGTATCGGCAGGTCGTAGTCGTGGAACCGGTCGGTGGCGACGGGGATCTCGCCCAGCGGCCGGTCGTCGAGGAACACCCGCACCACGGCGGCGCCGGCGTCGACCGGTCGCCCTCCGTTGCTCAGGCGCAGCGTCAGCGTAGCGGCGTCGGACCGCGTGCCGAGGAGCCGCACGAATGCGCGTTCCCGGGTCCAGCGGTAGGTGACGCCGCGCTGGTCGATGTCCTTCGGGTACATGCCGTGGACGTAGAGGTCGTTGCCGGCGCCGACATCGAGATCGAACGTCCCGGCATCACCGGTGTCCGGCACGAACTCGTAGATGCCGTAGTCGAACTGCCAGTCCACCACGCCGTTCGGATAGGCGTTCAACGCCCGTTCGTAGTGGGGAATCCGGTGCTGCTCGCTCGCGATCAACCGCGCCGCGGTGCGCGGCGACAGCAGGTTCGTCCCGCCGCCGCCGAGGAACAGGACCCGGGCATACCGCGGGCGCGCCCAGTCGAGGAAGTCGCCCAGGAGCGCGACATCGGGCTGATCGCTGGCGAGGAGCAGAACCTGGCGGTCGTGGATGTAGGCCAGCGGGAGCGCGGCGACCTGTATGTCCGTCGTGCTGCGCGGGCCCACCAGCAGCAGGTCGTCCGGCGCCAACCGCGCTGCCAGGTCCTCGATCAGCGGGATCATTCCCGCATGCTCCACGTGGCGCAGGATCGGGCGTGTCGCCTGCCAGTACGTCCACCCGAGTCCGCCGACGAGCAGGGCGCCGGCAGCGGCGCGCGCCGCCCCGGTGGTCAGTCTCCCGAACCCGGGCAGCCGGCGCCGGTCCAGCCGGGCGACCGGCGTGAACGACGCCGCGCCGACGAGCAGCAGCGAGACGGGCAGGACGACCAGCACGTACCGTCGCGCGGTCCAGAAATGGTCCGGCGTGATGCGGGCGTTGTAGAAGATGAACACGGCGAACGTCGCGCCCAGGACAAGGAGCGCCGGGCTGCGCCAGAACCGGGGGCCGGAGACGACGACCCAGCCGGCAAGAGCCGCCGCCAGCCCGACCGGCAGCAGGTAGAAGTCCGTGTAGAGACGCAGCCAGTACGGATCGATCTCCGGGTTGCGGTCGCCGCCCTCGCGGACGAAGAGGGCGTACGCGGCGAGCAGCCAGAGGGCGATGACGAGCGCTCGGGGCAGCCACCGTCGCGCGACCGCCGCCGCCTCCGCGCGGCCAAGCGCAACGAACGCCGCCCCCGCGGCCAGCGCCGCGCCCGCGGCGACCACCCCCTCGACCGGGCTGATCCGGGACAGGAACCACCAGGGCACGTAGTGCGCCAGCACGGTCGTGTAGTACGCTGCCGCGGCGGTGGTCAGGGCGATCAGCGGGAGCGCGAAGGACGCCTGCAGGCGATGCCCGTCGGCGCGGCCGACAAGGACGGCGAGGCCGGCCGCGGCAACGACCAGGACGCCCAGGATATGCGCGAACAGCGTCAGTCCCAGCAGCCCCGCCGCGACCGGCGCGAAGAAGCGGTCGCCTTCCACGTGCGCTCGGGCGTGGGCCAGCACGCCGGCGAAGACCAGCGGCTGCACGACCATCTCCGCGCAGAAGTAGCGCGCGAACCAGACCTGCGCGACATGGACGGCCAGCAGCGCGGCGCCGGCGAAGGCGGCCCGGCGTCCCAGTGCGTGGGCGCCGGCGAAGTAGACGGCGAGCACGCCGAGCAGCGCCCAGAGTCCGTGCACGTAGCGCGCCCCGCTGAGTCCCAGCGTGTCGTACGCCATGGCGATCCAGACCGGGTACAGGTGGGGAAACTGCCCGACGACCTCTCCGGTGTCCAGGTCGGCGACGAAGAATCCCAGGAACCGCACGGTGTCGAAGGCCGCGGACGGCGGCTCCGGCCGGAAGAAGAGGTCGCGGTGCTCGGGCGGGACCGAGCGGACGAGCGGGTCGTCGGTGACGAGCGACCCGCGCTGCGCGATCTGCACGCCGGCGTTGAAGTACACGGCGGGATCCCGTCCGCCGTTGACGTATTCCGCGGGTCGCGCGAAGAAGAACAGGCCGGCGGCCAGCGCGAGCAGCGCCAGCGGGGCCGCGGCCGTGCGCGTGGGTCCCGGAGCGTCGACCCCGAGCCGGAGCTGCGAACGCCACGCCAGGACGAGGCCGAGACAGACGGCGCCGTTGAGCCAGAGCACCCGTTCCAGCGCGTAGGAGCCGGCGAGGGCGAGGGTGAACGCCAGGATGGACGACAGCGCGGCGCTGAGGACAACGGCCCAGAACCAGCGTTCCTCGGCCGGCAACGCGGCGCGGCGGGCGCGATCGAACAGCGGAACGCGGAAGATCAGGGCGCCGGGCAGGCAGGCGAGCAGCAGTACGACGAGCGCCGTCCGCGGCATCGCCCCGGAGGGTACCACGCACGCCGCGGGGCCCGCAAAGGTCCCGCAGACGATGCGGCCCGGGCATCGGTCATCGGCGCGGTCGCCACGTCCTGTCCATGGTCACTTCCAGTCATGGCGCGCAGACGATGCCCGGGCGTCGGTCATCGGCGCCGTGCGTGCGCCGCGGCCAACTGGTAGGCCGTCTCGAAGCGTTCACAGACCCGGGCCCACGTATGCTCCCGTCGCATCCGCTCGCGGGCCACGCCGCTTATCGCCGCGCGCAACCCGGCGTCGCACAGCAGCGCATCGATCGCCGCGGCGAGACGTTCGGCGTCCCGCTCGGGGACGACGAGGGCCGTCTCGTGATCGACCGCGACCGAGGCGATGCCGCCGGCGTGGGTCGTGACCACCGGGGTTCCCGTGGCCAGCGCTTCGAGGACGGTGTTGGGCAGGCCGTCCACGTTGCCGGCGTCGTCGACCACCGAGGGGGTGGCGGAGACGTCGGCGGCGGCCAGCCAGTCGGCCACCTCGTGGTGCGGGATGCCCCCGAGCCACGTCACCCGTTCGGTCACCTGCCGGGCCGCCGCCCGCGCGCGCAGCTCCCCGTCCAGGTCGCCGCTGCCGGCCAGGACCAGCCGCAGGGCCGGCCGGCGCGGGGCGAGTCGCGCGATAGCGTCGACGAGGTACTCGAACCCCTTCTTGCGCACGAACCGTCCCACCGCGAACACGACCTCCGCATCGTCGCCGAGGCCGTGCGCGGCGCGGACGCGCCGCCGGGTGTCCCGGTCCGGCGCGAAGCGGTCGACGTCGACCCCGTGCAGCAGCGTCTCGGTACGGGCGTCGTCGGCGCCGAGCGCGACCGCCCGGTCACGCAGGTCGCTGCTGCACGCCGTCACCCGGTCGGCGCGCCGGAACGCGGCGCGGGCGGCGAGTCGGGCCAGCCGGTTGCGCTCCGCGACGAAGAGATCGGAGCCGTGCAGGCTGACGACGATCGGCAACCGGCCCCCGGCCCCGGCCGCAGTGACGCCGCCGGGGATCGCCCAGTGCGCGTGGATGAGCGTGGCGCCGCCGTCCCGGATCACGCGCCGGACCAGACGGTGCGCGGCGATCATCGCCAGCGGGGCCACGGCGTACGCGGCCGGGCGCATCGAGACGTCGGCGCGAAGAGCGCCGGCGTAGCCGAAGACGTCGAGGCCGCGCAGGGGGGCGTAACGGTAGAAGTGGAAGTGCACGCCGCCCTCGCGCCGGGGGCGGCTGACCAGCGGGTGCCACGGGGCCACCACGTGCACCGTGTGACCGCGGGCGGCGACCCCGTGGGCGATGGGCTCCACCGCGGTGCCGGTCAGGTCCCCGGGAAAACGGGGATAGGACGTGGTGACGAGGACGACGGTGTGTCGGGCGCGCATCGTCATTCGCGGCCGCGCGCGTCCATGCGCAGTGTCGCGATCTGATCCGAGACGAGGCCGATCAGGAAGACCAGGACGCTGAGCATGATCAGCAGGACCGCGGTGTCGGTGACGTTGGTTTCGGTGGCGATGGTCCACAGCGCGTAGCCGGCGCCGCCGGCGAGCAGCAGCAGGCTGATGGGCACGAAGATGCGCAACGGGCTGTAGATGGTCACGACGCGCAGCAGGATCAGCCAGAACTTGAAGCCGTCGCGGGCGAAGCGGATCTTCGACGAACCCTGCCGCCGGCGGGCCGCGGTCGGCTCGAAGGCGACACTGTAGCCTGCCCGGAGCGCGGCCAGCGTGATGGTGGCGGCCGACGAGAAGCCGTTCGGCAGCATGTGCAGAAACTCGCGCAGCAACTCCGTTCGCGCGGCCCGGAAACCGGAGGTCAGATCCGCTACCGGATGCGCCGTCAGCCGCGAGGCCAACCCGTTCAGCAGCGCGTTGCCGAGCCGGCGGCCGGGGCTGGCCTGGGTGGCGGCGGGCCGCGCGCCGACCACCAGGTCGTAGTCGCCGAGCCGGGCGACCAGCCGCCGGGCATCCTCCGGCTGGTGCTGGCCGTCGCCGTCCATGATCAGCACGTGCGTTCCGGCGGCGGCGCGGACGCCCCGTTTTATCGCTGCGCCGAGACCCTTGTTGTACGGCTGGCGGACGACCCGCGCTCCCGCCGCGCCGGCGAGCTCGGCCGTGGTGTCGGTCGAGCCGTCGTCGATCACGAGAATCTCGCGCCACGGCCCCGCCTGCCGGACGCCGGCGACGACGGCGGCGATGCCGGCCGCCTCGTTGAACGCGGGGATGATCACCGTGGTGGAGGACGGCTCAGCCATGCCTGCTCCCCGCGTCGGCCGTCGCCGGCTGCTGATCGGGGACGTCAGTTTCGGCAGCTTGCCGGCGATCCCGGAAGCTCCCCGCGTCGGCCGTCGCCGGCTGCTGATCGAGGGACTCGGCCGCGGGGTACTTCGTTGCCTTTGCCGCGCGGGAGGTCGGGACACCGCCTGCCTCCAGCGCCCGCACCCGGTACAGCAGCTCCTCGGTCAGCTTGCGGTTGGCGGACAGGACGTCTGCGAGCAGGCCGATCAACAGCACCTGGAAGCCGACGATCAGCAGCACCGCGGCCAGGATGAGCGACTGCACGTGCCCGGATCCGGCGCCGTTCATATAGAAGTACAGGAAGCGGAACGAGATGACGAGTCCGCCGGCCACCAGGGTCAGGCCGGCCGTGGTGAACACCGTGAGCGGTTCGTACAGCGTGTAGATGCGGACGATGGTCGCCGCCGACTTGCGGACGTAGGTGAAGACGCTGTCGAACAGCCGAGAGGGGCGTGTGCTGTCGTTGGTCGCCACCGGCACGTGGGCGATGGCCAGCCGCTTGCGGCCCGCCTGGATGATCGTCTCCAGGGTGTACGAGAAGTCCGACACCACCGTCTGGCGCAGCGCAGCGTCGCGGGTGTAGGCGCGGAACCCGCTGGTCGCGTCGCGCACCCGCGTGTTCGAGACCTGCCGGATCACCCAGCTTCCCAGCCGCTGCAGCCAGCGCTTGAGCGGCGGCATCCGCTGCAGGGTGGCGACGTTGCGGTCGCCGATGACGACATCGGCGGTGCCGTCGAGCAGCGGCTGCACCAGCGCCGCGACGTCCGCCCCGGCGTACTGGTTGTCGGCGTCGGTGTTGACGACATAGTCGGCCCCGAGCCGGAGCGCGGCGTCGAGACCCGCCATGAACGCCGCCGCGAGTCCCCGGCGGGTGCGGAAGCGGATCACATGGTCCACGCCGTGCGCACGCGCCACCGCCGACGTGTCGTCGCTGGACCCGTCATCGACCACCAGCCACTCGACGGTGTCGATGCCCCCCACGGCGCGGGGCAGGTCGGCCAGCGTGGCGGGCAGCGTTGCGGCCTCGTTCAGGCACGGGATCTGAATGATGAGCTTGGACACGCGCACCGCCATCGTACCAAACCGTCATGATCGGGGTGCCGCTCACTATCGCTTCGTCCGGCGCGGGCCGGCGTGTGCTACGATAACTGTTTACACACAGGTAATTCTGTGCCCGACGAGCTGCCGCCGCGTTTCGACCGTTCCGCCCCGACCGTGCCGCCGCCGCCCGGCGGCGACCATCTGATGAGGCTTCCGGCGACGCCCGAGACGCCGGACATGGCGATCGGTCCGAGCATGAAGATCGGGCTGCTGGTGGTCGCGTTGTTCATCGGCGGTTTCGGCGTCTGGGGAACGCTTTTCTCGCTGTCCAGCGGTGCGGTCGCCCCCGGCATCATCGGGGTCAGCAGCGAGCGCAAGACGGTGGATCACCTCGAAGGGGGCATCGTCCGGGAGATCCGGGTGGTGGACGGCGATCTCGTCGAGGCCGGGCAGACGCTGATCGTGCTCGACGACACCCGGTCTCGGGCGACGCTGGACCTGCTGGAGGCGCAGTGGCGTTCGGCCGAGGCGCTCAACGCGCGGCTGGAGGCGGAGCGCGACCGGTTGCCCGCCATCCGGTGGCCGGTGGAGCTGACGGCAGCGGGCGTGTTCCACGACGACACCAGTGAGATCCTCGCCACGCAGGAACGGATCTTCGCCGCGCGCGCAAGGCAGTTGGCGGACCAGATCGCCATCCGCAACCGCCAGATCGAGCAGATGCGGGAGCGGGCAGCGGGGCTGGAGGAGGAGGCCGCCCTGCTCGACCGCCAGGTCGAGCTGCTCGACGAAGCGCTGTTCGATGTCCGCCGCAGCGTGCTGCTCGGCGTCGAGTCGAAGCACCAGCGGCTGCTGAACCTGGAGGGCGAGTGGGCGCGGACCAGGGGCAACCGCGCGCGCACGCTGTCGGAGATCGCGCGCATCGAACTCGCCGTCACCGAGACGGAGTTGTTGATCGCCGATCTTCGCAACAGCCGGTTGGGAGAGGTGGCGACGGAGCTGCGCGAGGTGGAGACCGAGCTCTCGGACCTGCGCGAGCAGGTGGCGGCGGCCCGCGACGTGGCGGCGCGCACGCGCATCACGGCCCCGGTGGCGGGAGTGGTCGTGGGCCTGCAGGTCTTCACGCCGGGCGGCGTGATCCGACCGGGCGAGCCGCTGATGGAGATCGTGCCGGCCGGCGACCGGCTGATCATCGAGGCGCGCGTCAATCCCAACGACATCGATTCGGTCGTCGTCGGGCTCGAGGCGCAGGTGATGCTGCCGGCGTTCTCGCGGCTCGGGGCGCCCCGCCTGGCCGGCGAGGTGATCCGGGTCTCGGCCGACCGCTTCGCCAACGAACAGATGGCCTGGTACGAGGCGCGTATCGCACTCGATCCCGAACAGGCCGGCCTCGCGGACCTGCCGCTGACGCCCGGCATGCAGGCCGACGTGCTGATCGTCACCGGCGCGCGCACCCTGCTCGACTACCTGTTGACGCCGGTGGTCGAGAGCCTCGGGCGCGCACTGCGCGAGGAATAGACGGTCACCGTCCGGATTCAACGCCGGATCGTCGTCCTCCTCGGGCGTGTACTGCGTGAAGAATGGACGGTCACCCCCGAGTGCCGACCGCCGCGTAGTCCTGGTGGGCGAAGAGCAGATCGTTCAGGCGGTCGACGTTCCCGTTCAATACCTCGATCACCCCGCGTAGCGCGGCGCCGCCCGGCCCGTCGTCCGCCGTCGCGGCCGCCCGCTGCAGCCGGCCGGCGTCCGGCACCGGGGCGCTGTAGACGATGTCGACGTCGACGAAGCCGTGTGCGCGCAGCAGGTAGCCCAGCGTGTCCGGGTGCAGCGGATGCCGGTGCGTGATGTCACGGATGTAGGCGCTGAAGAACGCGCTCCAGGACGCCGGGTTGATGGTCTCCACCACGATCCGTGCGCCGGGACGCAGCGCCCGGTGCAGGGCGGCGAGCAGCAGCAGCAGATAGTCCGCCTCGAAGTGCTCGACGACCTGCGCGGCGAACAGCCCCCCGAGCGACTCCTCGGGCAGCCCGGCGACGTAGGCGAGGGCGTCGGCCGGCGTCGCGTCCAGCCCCCGTTCGCGGCAACGCTCGACCATCTCGACGTTGGCGTCGATGCCGTGGGCCGGGATGCCCGCGTCGCGCAGCAGCGCCAGGAACTCGCCCCGCCCGCAGCCGACATCCAGTACGTCCGACGTCCCCTCGAAGCACGACAGGTAGCGCCGCTGGCGGCCCGTGATCTCGGCCGGCGAGCCGCGGAAGGTGTCCTCGAAGACCGCGTAGGTCGCGGCGCCGGCGGCCGCCTCGGGCGCCGGGGCCGCCGGTCCTGTCGCGTCGGCCACTTCGGGCGCCGGGGCCGCCGGTCTTGTCGCGTCGGCCACTTCGGGCGCCGGGGCCGCCGGTTCTGTCGTGTCGGCCGCCTCGGGTGCACCGGCCGGTCCGGGCGCGACCGCCGGTTGCCCCGCGGCGTCGGGGCCGGCGAGTCCGTCGCGCAGGCGATGGAGCTCGCGCGCGGCCGTTCGTGATGCGCCGTGCAGGACCTGCACGGACTCGCGCAGGCCGACCTGCCGGCTGGCCAGGGCTTCCAGCCCCGCGGTGACGCCGGCGATCGCCGCCCCGTTGTCCTCGTTGATGCGCCGCATCAGGCCCGCCACCTCGCGGTCCCGGGTGTCGACGAACGCCGTGATCCGCTGCAGGTACTGCACCAGGCGCGACTGGAAGGTGAGCGTCTCGGCCAGATGCGTCCCGATGCGCGCCAGCGTCTCGCCGGTGCGGCGCCGCTCGGCGGCCTCCGCCGCGGCGCGTTGCGCCCCGTGTGCGAGCAGGGCGCGGTTGAGCTTCTCCTGTCGCTCGAACGCGGGACCCACCAGCGGCGCCAGCAGCCGGTGCAGCCCGCGCCGCCACGCCGGGGCCTCCGGCGCCGGCGGCTGCCACAAGCGCGCGGCGCCGGCGGCCTCGAGTCCCGCCGGGGCGCCGTCGTCCGGGGCGGCGGGCGGCGGCGGGGCGTCGAACGGCCGGGGCAGCGCCCGGTCGAGCCGCGTCAACGCGTCGTTGTACTCGCGTTCGGCGTCCACCCGTAGGCGCGCCAGCCGGTCCAGGTCATCGGGGGAGACGGTGCGCTCGAACATGGTCCTCTCCATTCCGGCGTCAGGGGGCGCCGGCCCCGCCGAGGATGTCGACCGTCACGCCCATGCGGCCGGTGATGTCCCGCGCATGCTCCAGACCGTCGGCCCGCAGGTGGGACGGCAGGTCGTCCGGGCACGGCGCCGGCAGCGCCGCGGCGGCGCGGATGACGCGCCGGTAGTCGTCGGCCATCGCGGCCATGCCGAATGCCCGTTCCCAGTAGCGCCGCCCCCGGCGGCCGAGCGCGGCGCGGCGCGCGGGGTCCGTGGCCAGCCTGCGCATCGCCAGGACCAGCGTATCGAACTCGTCGAGCGCGTCCACGGAAACCGCGACGCCGTCCTCCCGGCCGCCGTGGCGCGGGCGCCACGTCCGGGGGTCGAGCAGGGGCGCCGCGTGCGGGCGGGGACGCGGGCCGACGATCGTCGGCCGGCCCGCGGCCAGGCAGCGGATCCACAGCGGGGTCGTCTCGCCGGCCGGCGGCCAGCCGAGACACAGGCAGATGTCGGCCGCGCGCAGCACCGCATCCGGCTCGGCGTCCGGTTCCAGGGTCACCCGGCCGGCGAGACCCCGCGTGTCGATTCGCGCCTGCGCGACGCCGGGTTCGGCGGTCGGGCCCAGGACGCGGAGCCGGCTCGGAGGCCGGGCGGGCAGTGCGGCGAAGGCGTCGAGGATGAGGTCGAGCCGGCGGACCGCGGCGGTCGGTGCGCACGCGACGAACACCACCGGACCCGCGCCGGCGGCCGCCGGCGCGGGCCGGTCGGCGCACGGGTCGGCGGCGCCGAAACGCACCGCGTCGACGCGCGCGCGTGGGTAACGCCGCCGCAGGTCGGCCGCGGCGTCGGCGTCGAGGACCACGGTCAGGCGCGCAGCATGCACGACCGGGCCCAGCAGTGGCCATTCGGCCAGCACGTGGGGAATGGGCGCGCGGGCGATCTCGCATACATCGGGCGCCCGGTCCGGCCGGTCGAACCGCAACTCGGCGCGGTAGTCCTCGAGACGCGCCCGGCGCAGAAGCTGTGCGGCGCGCACGTGGTGCAGCACCACGTCGTGCAGCACCACGAGCCCCGGGTGACGCACGACGTATCCCCAGGCATGGTCGTGGCCGGCCGCGTTGGCCAGGTCGTACACCGTCAGGTCGTAGGGACGCCGGGCGCGCCGCCACGGGAAGTCGTGGGCGGGGCGCACGGTGACGGGAGGCTGCATGCCCGGCGCCAGCGTGGCGGGATCCGCCTTGTCGACGTAGACGTCCACCTCGAAGTCGGCGGCCAGCCGCGACAGCAGGCCGGCGCTGTGGGCGGCAAGGCCGGAGCGCGCGGGGGAGAGCGGCGTGAACCAGGCCAGTCGCATCATCGTTCCGCCGCCTCGATCGGGGCCTCTGCGCGCACGGCCCTGGACCGGGCGGCGTCTCGGAGAAGTCGCATCATCGTTCCGCCGCCTCGATCGGGGCCTCTGCGCGCACGGCCCTGGACCGGGCGGCGTCTCGGAGAAGCCGCATCATCGTTCCGCCGCCCCGATCAGGGTTTCCACGACATGGTCCCACGTGATCGTACGCACCCGTTCCCGCCCCGCCGCGCCGAGGGCCGCGGCGCGTGCGCGGTCGGCGGCCAGGGCGTCGATCGCCGCCGCGAGCGGCGCCGGCTGCGGCGGGCGGACCAGGCCGCTGACGCCGTCCTCGACGAACTCCAGCACCCCGCCCGCATCGCTGACGGTGACGACCGGCCGGGCCGCCAGGAACGCCTCCAGCGTCACGTAGCCGTAGTCCTCGTCGCGGGGGACGAAGACCACCGCGAGCGCCCCTGCGTACAGCTCGGCCAGGGCGTCAGCCCCGACGCGGCCCCGGAACTCCACCCGGTCGGCCACTCCCAGCCCCGCCGCCAGGTGCTCCAGTCCGGCCCGCTCGCGGCCGTCGCCCGCGACCACCAGCCGCACCGGCGCGCGTACCGCCGGCATGGCGCGGATCGCCAGGTCGACCCGCTTGATCGCCAGGAGCTGTCCGACCGAGAGCACGTAGTCCCCGTAGGGGCCCGGCGCCAGCCGGTCCGCCAGCGGCGGCGGGTGGTAGAGCGGCGTCGCTGCCAGGCCGTTGAAGCGCTCGAGCCGCGCGGCCACGTTCCGCGAGTTGGCGAATACGTGGCGGCACTCCAGGAGCATCTCGCGGTCGAGACGCATCAGGGTCTCCCGCAGGCCGACGTCCCGGTCGTCGTGGGTGAACTCGCTGAAGTCGGTCCCGCACAGGTCGTAGGCGGGGCGGTACTGGTGCAGGAGCCAGGTCACCTTGCAGGGATGACGCACGAAGTAGCTCGGAAACCGCGACGCCACCACCAGGTCGATCGGCTCGCCGGCGCTCTCGCTCAGGTCCAGCAGGCGCCACGCTGCGGCGTGGGCCAGGATCTCCCGGGGCGGATACCACTTGAAGGGCAGCATCACCTGCTCGGCGCGATGGCCCCGCCGCCGGAGCTGGTCGACGAGGCCGCGGGTGTGCGCCTCGGCGCCGCCTTCGAGAAACGGCACCTGCGTGGCGCAGACGATGATCCGCCTGGAGCCGGCCACGGGACGGCTCATGGCGGTCCGCCGCCGGCCAGCTCGATGACGCCCACCTTGATCCCCAGGATGCGGCCGTCGCCGTTGCGGCGCTCGCGCGGGGGCCAGGGCGGATCGACCGCCAGATCCAGCCGGTGCAGGCCGCGGCCCGGGGGCTCGGCGAGCCGCATCGCCAGCTCGGTCCAGTTGCGGTCGGCCAGCCGGACCCGTGTCATCGGTTGCCCGCCGAGGGCGAAGGATACGGTCACGGGCCGGTCCGGGCCGGCGTGCAGCGCCCGCAGCGGGATCCGTACCGCCTGCGTCTCGCCGGGCAACAGGAAGCTTGCCCGCGGGCCGCTCCAGCGGAAGCGCGGCCCGCCGCGCTCGGTATCCCAGGCGTAGGTGCCGCCGCGCAGCTCGTCGAGGGGCGAGCGCGGCTGCCCGACCGTCAGTCCCCGCACCGCCGCGTCGGCCCGGAACGGCAGCGTGGTCAGCAGGAACAGAACCGCGGCCCAGCCCGCCGCGGCTTGTCGCGGCCGGCCCGGGGGCGGGGGCGGCAGCGCCTGCCGGGCCTGGGCCACCGCCAGGGCAAGCACGATCCAGAACGGGTAGGCGGTCTCGCTGGTCAGCAGCGGGTGTCCGGCCAGACAGGTCAGCAGGAACGCTCCGGCTCCCGCCCCCGCGCCAGCGACCAGCGGGTCCGGACCGTGCCGCGCCCGGACCGCCTTCCGGATGCCCAGGGCGCCGGCGGCCAGCAGGCCGAGGAAGGCGAGGATGCCGACTGCGCCCAGCTCCGCGGCGATCTGCAGGAAGTTGTTGTGTGCGTTCTCGCGCCGCCACCGCGGCGGCATGGAATCGGCGGCGTACTGGTCGGACAGGGCGTAGTAACGTCCCGCGCCGACCCCGAACACCGGTGCGGCGGCCCACATGCGCAGGCTGCGGGCCGTGAACTCGACGCGCAGGTCCAGGCCGTCCCGCGCCGCCGCCACGCCGCCGCGGTCCGGGTACGCCACGACGATCGTCAGCGGCAGGGCCAGCACGGCGGCGGCCAGCGCGCCCGCCACGGCCAGGCGGAGCCGGCCGCTCATCTCGCGCCGGTGCGTCCGGAGCCGGTGCGCGCCGGCGGCCAGCCCCACGACGGCGGCGGCGGCCAGCGCGGTGCGCGATCCCGACAACCAGCAGGCCGCCCCCGCGGCCAGCAGGGGCAGTGCGAACCGGCGTGCCCGGTCCCGGCCGGCGGCCAGTCCGAGGCCGGTCAGCGCCGCCAGCAGGAAATAGGACCCGGTCGCGTTGACGTCCCCGACGTGGCCGGCCAGCCGGTGGCCGCCCCGGAGGTATCCGGCCGGGGTGGCCGCCGAGTCCGCGGCGCGCAGGTCCGCCAGCATCACGTGCGCGTTGATGGCCGCCGCTCCCGCCGCCCCGGCCAGCGTGGCGACGGCGAGCCGCCGCGGCAGCTCGGGCTCCCGCCGGCTCCAGGCGACCACCACCAGCAGCAGCGCCGCGCCCTCGATGAGCAGGGCGGCCGCCGTCAGGCCCGGGACCGTCGGCGCCGCCGACAGGTAGCCGTCCGACAGGACGGCCCACACCGTGGCGAGCGGCCATCGTCCGGGCCGGCCCGCCTGGGCCACGGCCAGCTCCACCGCTGCCGAGGCGGCTGCGGTCGCCGCCAGCAGCACGGCGGCCGATCCCAGCGCCGGGGGCAGGTCGGGCGCGTTGTCGTCGCGCCGCCGGGCATCGAACGCGAGCCGTACGAGCGTCCCGGCGAGCACCGCCAGCACGATGCCTTCGGCCAGGCGCAGCGCGTGCAGGTCGGCGGCCCGCCCCAGCCAGCGCGACATCGGGATCAGCGCGGTGGCGGCGACCAGGCCGGCGCCGGGACGCCAGACCGAGAGGGCCGCCAGCACGAGCAGGGCCAGCGCTGCGAGCGGCGGTCCACGGTCCGGGCCGGCGGCCGACAACAGCGGGAGACCGGCCGCCCCGGCCGCCGCCAGCGTGAGGGCCGCCCGGACGGTCGGCGCGCCGACCATCACGATGCGGCGCGCATGCGCCACCGCGAAAACCCGACGCCGGACCGGTTCGGAAAGCAGGCGCATGACCGTCACGATGCCGTGGGCATGCCTCACCGCGAGGGGCGTTTCGCGCGCTCGTGAGCCACGACGCGGGCCAGGATGTCGGCCAGTCCCACGGTCGGCGTCCACCCGATCAGCGCCCGGATCTTCGCGATGTCCGGCACCCGCCGCGGCAGGTCCTCGAAGCCGGCCTCGTAGGCCTCGTCGTAGGGCACCGTCACGATCGGCGAGCGGCTGCCGGCGGCGTCCCGCACGCGCTCGGCGAGGGTGCGGATGGAGACCTCCTCGGGATTGCCGATGTTGAACACCTCGCCGCCGGCGCGCGGCTCGCCGGCCAGTCCGACCAGGGCCCGCACGACATCGCCGACATCGGCGAAGCTGCGCGTCTGCGAGCCGTCGCCGAACACCGTCAGCGGCTCGCCGGCCAGGGCCTGCCGCACGAACGTGGGCACCACCATCCCGTAGCGCGCGGTCTGGCGCGGCCCGACCGTGTTGAAGAGCCGCACGACGGTCACCGGAAGCTGGCGCTCCTTCCAGTAGGCCAGACCCAGGAACTCGTCCAGCGCCTTGCTGCAGGCGTAGGCCCAGCGGTGCTGCCGGGGCGGGCCGAGCACCAGGGCGGAAGTCTCGCTGAACGGCACGCAGGCGCCCTTGCCGTACACCTCGGACGTGGAGGCGAGGATCACCGGCGTGCGCCGGCGACCGGCGTACCGCAGCACCAGCTCCGTACCGTGGACGTTGGTCTCGATCGTGCGGACCGGCGCGTCGACGATCAGCCGCACGCCGACCGCGGCGGCGAGATGGAAGACGGTGTCGCAGCGAGCGATGCGGGCTTCGAGCAGCGCCTCGTTGAAGATGGTGTCGACGGTGAGCGCGAAGCCGGGCCGCGTGCGGAGCGGCTCGATGTTGGCGAGGCTGCCGGTCGACAGGTCGTCGATGACGTGCACCGTGTGCCCGCAGGAGAGCAGTCGTTCGGACAGGTGGGAGCCGATGAAGCCGGCGCCGCCGGTGACGAGAAAGTTCATATGCTCAGAGCAGATGCTACACTGTGCGGCTGGTTCTCCCTGTCACCGCCGGATTCCACCAGTTCCATGCGCGTACTATTGCTGCACAACAACTTCCCGTCCCAGTTCGGCCCGCTTGCGCGTTTCCTGACGCAGCGGGGACACGACGTCACTTTCGGCACCCAATGGGAAGGCGCGCCGCCGGAGTGGCTGCGCATGGTCCGTTTTCGCCCGCAGCGCAAGGTGTACGACAAGCAGCATCCCTACCTCCGTTTCGTCGAGAACGCCGTCCTCGGCGGAGAGGCGTTCGCGCGCGTCGCCTGGAAGCTGAAGGAGGACGGTTACCGGCCCGACGTGATCCTGGCCCACGCGGGGACGGGGCCGGGGATGTACGCCCGCGACATCTGGCCGGACGCAAGGTACGTCGGCTACTTCGAATGGTACTACCGGCCGGCCGGTTCCGACCTGGGTTTCCTGGCCCCGCCGTCGCGGGACGGCGTGCACCGGGTGCGGACGATGAACGCCCCCATTCTGGTCGACTTCGCGGCCTCCAACTGGGGTATCGTTCCGACCGTCTGGCAGGCGGCGCAGTTTCCGGCAAGCCTGCGGAGCCGGCTGACCGTGCAGCACGACGGCGTCGACACCGACTATTTCGCGCCGCAGCCGGGACAGCGGTTGAAGCTGCCGGAGCTGGACCTGTCCCAGGCCGAGGAGATCGTCACCTACGTGGCGCGCGGCATGGAGCCCTACCGCGGCTTTCCGCAGGCGATGGCTGCGTTCGCCGCGGTGCAGAAGCGCCGCCCCGGCGCGCACATCGTGATTGTGGGCGCGGACCGGGTCGCCTACGGGGCGAAGCTGCCGGACGGCGATACGTTCAAGCAGAAGATGCTGCGGGAACTCGACTTCGACCGCCGGAGGCTCCACTTCACCGGCCTGCTGCCGCGTAACCGGTATCGTGACGTGCTGCGCGCGTCGTCCGTACACGTCTACCTGACGGTGCCCTTCGTGCTCTCCTGGTCGCTGATCGAGGCCCTGGCCACCGGCTGCGCGGTGGTCGCGTCGAATACGCCGCCGGTGCGCGAGGTGGTTCGGCACGGCGACAACGGGCTGCTGGTCGACTTCTTCGACAGCGACGGGCTCGCCGACCGGATCTGTGACGTGTTGGAGCGTTCGGCGTCGGGCGACGAGAAGCTGGCCCGGCAGTGCGCCCGGGCCCGCCGGACCGCGGCGGAGCGCTATGCATGGAAGGCCCTGCTGCCGCGGCGCGTCCAGTTGCTCGAGGCGGTGGCCACCGGGCTGCTGGGCGGTTGAGGAAAACCGCATGATATGATCCGGTGTCGTCACCGTACCAGGTGCCTCCCTTGCTGGCCATTCCGAATCCTCTGAGCAGGGCCCTTGCGGCCTGCCGCCGTGTGTTCATCGCGGCGGCGTTGTTCAGCGCCTGCATGAACGTGCTGATGCTGACCGTGCCCATGTACATGATGCAGGTGTACGACCGGGTGCTGACCACCGGCAACATCGACACGCTGCTGGCGCTCAGCGCCATGGTCGTCGTCGGGCTCGCCACGTTCGGTCTGCTCGACGCGGTGCGCCTGCGGATTCTGGTGCGGGTCGGCGCGTGGCTCGACCGCGATCTGGGCAGCCCGGTGCTGGCCGGCGCGGTGGCCGAGGCGCGGCGGGCGGGCGGCGCCGTGTCCGCCCAGGGCCTGCGAGATCTGGCGACGCTGCGCGGGTACCTGTCCGGCGCCGGCGTCGTGCCGCTGCTGGACGCACCCTGGTCGCCGCTGTTCCTCGCGATCGTCTTCGTCATCCATCCCGTGCTCGGCTGGATCGGGCTGTTCGGCGCCGTGGTGCTGTTCGGCCTGGCGGTGCTGAACGACCGGATTACCCGCGCCAGGCTCACCGAGGCCAACGAGGCGGCGACCAGCGCGCTGAACGCGGCCGACGCGGCCATCCGCAACTCGGACACCATCACCGCCATGGGCATGCTGCCCGCCCTCGCCCGGCGCTGGCGCGAGACGAGCGAGCGCAGCCTGGATCTGCAGACCTCGGCGACCGACGCCTCGGGCGGCATCGGCGCCGTCGCCAGGTTCTTCCGGCTCTGCCTGCAGGCGTCGATGCTCGGCGTCGGCGGGTACCTCGTGATCGGCAACCAGATGTCCGCCGGCAGCATCGTCGCCTCCGCCATCGTACTGGCGCGCGGTCTCGCCCCGATAGAGCAGTTGATCAACGCGTGGCGCAACCTCGTCGGGGCGCGGACCGCGTACGGCCGCCTCGCCGCCCTGCTCGTCCGGGCCCCGGCCGATCCGGGGGCGACGGTCCTGCCCCGGCCGACGGGCCGCGTGGAGTTCGACAAGGTGTCCTACGTGCCGCCCGGCGTTCGCCTGCCCATCATCCGCCAGATCTCCTTCCGTCTCGCGGCGGGCGGCGTGCTGGGCGTGGTCGGTCCGTCGGGCGCCGGCAAGACGACGCTGGTGCGCCTGCTGGTCGGCTCGCTGCAGCCTTCCACCGGGCACGTGCGACTGGACGGGGCGGACGTGGCGGTCTGGCCGGACGCGGACCGCGGGCGCCACGTCGGCTACCTGCCCCAGAACGTCGAGCTGTTCACGGGCACGGTGCGCGACAACATCGCCCGGCTCGGCGCAGCCAGCGACGACGACGTGCTGGCCGCGTCGCAGACCGCAGCGGCGCACGAGACGATCCTGGGGTTGCCGCTGGGCTACGACACGCCGATCGGCGACGGCGGGGTGCCGGTTTCCGGCGGCCAGCGGCAGCGGATCGGACTCGCGCGGGCCCTGTTCGGCAACCCCGCGCTGGTCGTCCTCGACGAACCGAACGCCCATCTCGACGGCGATGGCGAAATGGCTCTGGCCGCGACGGTCAAGCGGCTGCGGGAGCAGGGCGTCACCGTCGTGCTCATCGCGCAACGGGCCGGCATGGCGGCGCTGGCGGATACGGTGCTGGTGCTCAACGCGGGGGCGATAGACGCCTTCGGGCCGCGCAACGAGATCCTCCCACGCCTGCGCCGGGCGAACCTCGCGGCGGTGCGTCCCAGCGCATGACGCAGCCTGCCGGGGGGGTGGCCGAGGGAGGCGCCGTGCGCCTGTCGCACGCGTCCCGGGCCGCCGCCGATATCCTCGAAGGGCTCCGCGGCTGGGAATTCTGGAGCACGATTGGGCTGCAGGGCGTCCGGCGCGGCTACCGGCGCTCGGTGCTCGGTTCCTTCTGGCTGACGATTTCGCTGGCCGTCACCGTCACCGCGCTGAGCCTGCTGTACGGACAGTTGTTCGGGGTACCGCTCGACACCTACGTCCCCCACCTTGCCCTGGGGTTCATCGCGTGGCAGTTCATCGCGGGCGTGGTCAGCGGGAGCTGCAACGTCTTCGCTCGCCACAAGGCGTGGATCCTGAACGACCGGTGTCCCCTGTCGCTGTTCGTCTTCACCGACGTGTGGAGCAATCTGCTGGCGATGGCGCACAACGCGCCGGTGTACGTCGGGGTCGCGCTTCTCTTCCAGGTCCGGGCCGGCTTCGCGGCGCTGCAGATCGTGCCGGGGTTGGCCCTGGTGCTGATCAACGCGGTCTGGGTCGGTCTGCTGCTCGGCACCGTCTGCGTGCGGTTCCGGGACGTCGAGCCGATCGTCGGCAGCGTCATGCGCATCGCCTTCTTCCTGACACCGGTCATCTGGCTGCCGGAAATGCTGGGCGAGCGGGCGCGTCTGGCGCTGTACAACCCGTTCACCTACTTCGTCGAGCTGATCCGGGCGCCGCTGCTGGGGCAGGCGGTGCCAGGCGTCACTTGGCTGCTGGTGCTGGCGGTGACGGCGGCCGGCTGGTCGCTGGCGGGGGCGGTGTTCGCGCAGTATCGGAGCCGCGTGCCCTACTGGCTGTGAACGGACCCATGCTGGCGGTCGAGCTGGACGGCGTATGCGTCGACTTCCCCCTCTACGGGGCGGAGAGCCGGTCGCTCAAGAAGCGACTGCTGGGCCGGCGCATCGGCTCGCGGGTCAGCTACGGCACCCGGCACGTGGTGACCATCCACGCGCTGCGCGACGTCTCGTTGCGCATCCGGCAAGGCGAGCGGGTCGGCCTGGTCGGGGCCAACGGCGCCGGCAAGTCGACGCTGCTGCGCACCATGGCGGGCATCTACGAGCCGGCGCGGGGCCGGGTGCGGGTGCAGGGGCGCGTGACGACGATGTTCGGCCTCAATCTCGGCCTGGAGACCGACGCCACCGGCATGGAGAACATCCGCATCTGCGGGCTCGCGGCCGGCATGACGCGGCGGGAGATCGAGCGGAGCACGGCGGAGATCGCCGAGTTCACCGAGCTGGGAGACTATCTGGACTTCCCGCTGTTCAGCTACTCGGCGGGCATGAAGGCGCGCCTGGCGTTCGCCATCTCCACCGCGCGGCAGCCGGAGATCCTGCTGATGGACGAGTGGATCGGCGCGGGCGACGCGGACTTTCTCAAGAAGGTGCAGGCCCGGTTGCAGGCGTTGCTCGACCAGGTCGGGATCCTGGTGCTGGCATCGCACAACGAACCGCTGCTCGCCCGGTTGTGCAACCGCATCGTGCGGTTGGAACGGGGCGGCGTGGCCGCCGACTCGGCCGGGGCCGGGCGGCACCGCCGGTCGGTCGTCGATCGGTCGGCGTGAAGGGCGCGTGCGGGGGCGGTCCATGGACCGACCGTGTCCGACCGTGTCCGACCGGTACGACTATAATCCAGATGCACACCGAGATACGCGCGCTGCGCACCGAAATGCAGACCGAGATGCGCGAAATGCGTAGCCTGCTGCTGCAGATCCTCGAACGCACCGCGCCCCCCAACCCGGTCAACTGACACCCGGTTGTACCCCCGGAAAGCGGCCCGGGTCGAGTTGGTCGAGGCTTCTCGCCGCTGGTGCTTCACGCGGCGTCGCGGTCCCGGCGCCCGGCGAGGAATCCCTCGAGGGCGCCTTCGAGCTTTGCCATCCGCTCCCGGTTCTCGCCGAGCTCTCGATGCACGCCCTCGAAGCCTTGGTGAATTTCCGTCTTGAGGACGTCGAGCCGCTTGTTCGTGTCGTCGAGCCGACTGTTCGTGTCGTCGATCCGTCTGTTCGTGTCGTCGAACCGCGTGCTCATCTCGCTCTTCAGCTCGGCGATGCGGTGCGTGTTGGCTTGCAGCTCCCTCGTGAACGCTGTTGTCAGCATGCGGAGCATGAACCCCAGAACCCCGACGACTCCGATACCGGTGCCGATGATCGAGAGGACGATCGCTGCGGTTGATGTCATGCCGGCCTCAAGATAACACGTGTTCCCTTACCCCCGGCCCCCGGTGTTACAGGGCAGAGAGTCCGATCCGGTCTGCTCGATGCCGCTGAATCGGCCGGCGGTCGGTCCTGAATCGCCCCGAATCAGGGGGTGCACGTCAGAATTGTGGTGCGCCGTGAGAGGCGGCGTTCCTCAGCGGGTGGGATCCCGCCCGGCAACTGTCGCTCCAGCCGGTAGCAGTGTGCTTCTCGTGCGGCGCGCAGTGCGAAGGCGGCCGGTGTCGGGTCGGTGTCGCGGCTGGCTGCGGTCTCGACGGCGGCGTTGTAGCTGACCGATCCTGGTGCTGGCGTCGCACAACGAACCCCTGCTCGCCCGGTTGTGCAACCGCATCGTGCGGTTGGAGCGGGGCCGGCTGGTCGCTGGCGTGGGCGGTGTTCGCGCGGTATCGGAGCCGCGGCGTGGCCGCCGACATCGCGTCGCCGGGCGTCGCCGTCGCCGCTTCATGACGGGGCCTGCCGGCTTGCTCGGTGTGCTGCGGTTCTCCGACGCTCGGGCGGAACGGGTGGGCGCGCATGGCTGACGGTGGTTGATGGGGGGGTTGACGCGCCGTGCCTGTCCATGTACACTCCGCGCGTCTCTAGTTCTGTCATCGGCTGCGCTCGCGGGCAGGGGAAGATGGCAGCGTGGCGTGGGTACTGACGGACCGAAAATTCGGCATGAGGGAGCGAGTCTTGCGCCGCCCCGGAGGATTGTGCTAGGGTCCAGTCGCAGATGATGGACGGTGGGCGGACGCCCAATGACAACGCCGACGGCGACGGTACGGTCAGGTGCCGCGTTGTCGGGCACGCGGAGCAAAAGGGCTCCGACCAACCCTTCAACGGAGGTAGCAGCGATGGCCACGGAAATCGGGACACACGGGAATTTTGATGAAGAGCTCACTGGCACGGTCGGTGACGACGTCTTTGAAGGAAAGGGTGGCGCTGACACCATTGAGGGCGGTGCGGGCAGTGATTGGGCTGTCTACGGGTCTTCCAGCGAGGGTGTCTATGTGACCCTGTCCCCTGGCAGCAGCGAGGCGGGCGGCCAGTGGCCGAATCCCATCGCTGATAGCAACGGCTCGGGAGGTGATGCCGAGGGCGACGTGCTGCGGAGCATCGAGAACCTCTACGGGTCGGCCAACGCAGATCACCTCATTGGCTCGCGCGAGGACAATCATCTTGTCGGCGCTGGCGGCGCCGACAGGCTCCAGGGCCTGTTCGGCGACGACATGCTCGAAGGCGGCGACGGCGGCGACTGGCTCGAAGGCGGCATGGGCAAGGACGTGCTCCATGGCAACATGGGCAACGACCTGCTCATGGGCGACGAAGGCAACGACACGCTCGAAGGTGACGAAGGCAACGACGAGCTCCACGGCGGCGACGGCAAGGACATGCTCTATGGCCAGATGGGCAACGACATGCTCATGGGCGACGCCGGCGACGACAAGCTCCACGGCGGCCAGGGCGATGACGAGCTCCACGGCGGCGACGACAAGGACATGCTCTATGGCCAGATGGGCGACGACATGCTCCACGGCGACGGCGGCAAGGACACGCTCAAAGGTGCCAAGGGCAACGACTATCTCCATGGTGGTAGCGGCGAGGACATGGTGGGAGGCGGCCAGGGCAATGACACCCTCATCGGTTGCACGAACGACGACACGATCATCGGTGGCGCCGGCGCGGACATGATCTATGGCGGTACCCCCGATGATCCGCAATCCGACGACGGCGACCGAGCCTCCTACATGCATTCGCCGGAAGGGGTGGATGTCACTCTCGGCAAGGATGGAGGAATGGCGTCTGGTGGCCACGCCGAGGGCGACGAGCTCTATAGCATCGAGGAGCTTGCAGGGTCGAAGTACCACGACATGCTCATGGGCGATTCCATGGATAATAAGCTCATGGGCGACATGGGCAACGACACGCTCAAGGGCGGCATCGGCAGCGACAAGCTCGTGGGTGGCGATGGCCGTGATGTGCTCGACGGCAGCGGTAAGCTGAGCGCTAGTGGCAAAGACATGGACAACGCCATGAACGCCAAGGACGAAGACGGAAATTACATTATCAACAACAGCGACACGCTTGATGGTGGCGCTGGCGACGACCAGCTCTATGGCCGCATGGGCAATGACGAGCTCATGGGTGGTGCCGGCGACGACACACTCGACGGTGGCAAGGGCAATGACGAGCTCAGTGGCGATGAGGGCTACGACGAGCTCAATGGCGGTGACGGCAACGACGAGCTCATGGGCGGTGATGGCAACGACGAGCTCAATGGCGGTGACGGCGATGACACGCTCATGGGCGGTGACGGCGATGACACGCTTGATGGTGGCGATGGTGGCACCATGGGGGACATGCTCAGTGGCGGTGACGGCGATGATGAGTTGAGGCTCAGTAATGGTGAGAGCGAAACCGCGAGCGGTGGTGCCGGGAGCGATACGTTCATCTTCCTGGAGGACGGGATTCGCGGCTCCAGCAACGGAGTAAGCGTCACCATTGAGGATTTTAGTAGTGGGGATAAGCTCGATTTCACAGATTTAGGTAGTGGAGAAGCCAACAGAGCGGAGATAGCCACGTGGTTGGCTTCAAACTTGTCCAATGGATTGGAAGGTAATATCGGCTTAGGTAATGGTATGGAAATGCGTATTCGCGCCACAGCTAATCCTGATGATACCCGCATAATTGTGGGGGATTACTCAGCTCCAGGCAATACTTGGACTCAGCTTGTCTCAGTTAAGCTGGTCGACGTGCACATCAGCGAGTTGGAGTTAGATGACTTCGCGTAGGATCTTTCTCGCGGGGTACACCCCCTTGTCGTAAGGTGCCGCCTTTCAGACGGCGCTGGCAGATGGGCGGGCAGGTCGATACCTGCCCGCCCATTTTTTTCAGATGTGCGCGAAAGGTGTCCGTGACGTGACACTATCGGGCACACGATCCGCATGCGTCTCAATCCGCGCAGGCCTGGTTCTTCCGCGTCCTGACATCCGTTCCCCCGTCTCCGCCGCGGTGCCATTTTCCTTGGCCGGGCGCCCGTCCCACGGTTGCCGTGCCGTCCCCACGCCGGGGGAACCAGTGCCGGCTGCGCGTTCACCCGAAGCGCCGTGTACGCAGGGACCTCCACCTCGCCGGTCTCGCCGCCTGCCGCTTCTTCTTGCGCAGCCGCGGCTTCGAGACCCGCAACTGTCGTTCCTGCAGTGCCACCCGCCCCGCCTGCACACCGTGCCCGCTCACCGCACGGCGGCGAGACGTTCGAGCCGGTCGCAACTTGCAGACCCGAGAGCAGACCGGGCGTCCGGCGCGCCGGTTTCGGAAGGACCGGTTGCAGGCCACTGCCGCACCAGGTCGATCAGGCACAGCGTTGCCAGCAGCACGGTGTCACCCTGCTCGCGCAGGGCGTCGCGGATTGCGGCCCGGTCGGCTGCCGCCTCGTCGCGGATCTCGGCCCGCTCCGCCGCTGCGGCGGCGAACCCCGCGGCAACTTCGTCGCGGATCTGCATCTGGTTCCGGCTGAGCTCGTCGAAACGGGACAGCATCTGCGAGAGCTCGAAACCGACGACGGCGCGCCGGTCGGCCCGGTTCTCGCTGTACACACCGATACTTCCCGTGACGATCACACCGAGGAACCCGACCACCAGCGTGCCGAAGAGAATCCGGGTGTTCCGACTCATCGACGCCCGCCGCGGATCCGACCGTTCCACGCGGTCGGCCATCGATGCGCCGTGGTAGAGTCCTACCCCGTGGGAACGCAACCGGCGCGTGCCGCAAGCGCTTCGAGAACCATGATCCTCGTGGCCGGCATGCACCGCAGCGGCACCTCCGCGCTGGCCCGGGTCCTGGCCCTCGCCGGGTGCGACCTGCCGAAAACGCTGCTCGGCCCCAAGCCGGACAACGTCACCGGGTTCTGGGAATCGCAGGCGCTCACCGAGAAACGGCGCCGCAGGCCGGAAACGCGGGCGGAGGAAACCGATGTTCGAACACCCGGGCCGGTGCGTGATCTGCGAACGGGAGGTCACGTTCACCGCGGGATACGAATGGTTCCGGGATCACCTCAAGTGCCCGGGCTGCGACTCGGTGCCGCGCGAACGCGCGCTGATGCACGTCATCCAGACGTTCTACCCGCAGTGGCGGGACCTCCGGATTCACGAGATGGCGCCGATTGCCCGCGGCGCCTCGCGGAAGCTTCGCGAGGCGCCCGGCTACGTGGCCTCGCAGTACTCCCCGTCGCTGCCGCCCGGCGAGCGGAGCCCCCAGGGCTGGATCAACCAGGACGCGGAGAACCAGACCTGGCCGGACGGCGCCTTCGACCTGGTCGTGACGCAGGACGTCTTCGAGCACATCTTCGACATCGACGCGGCCTGCCTGGAGATCCGCCGCACGCTGGGACCCGGCGGCGCGCACGTCTTCACGACCCCGCTGGTGAACAAGGCGCAGCCGACCGAGTGCCGCGCCGCACGCGCCGCCGACGGCTCGATCCGGTATCTCGCCGAGCCCGAGTACCACGGCAATCCGGTGGATCCCGACGGGTCGCTGGTGACGTGGCACTTCGGATTCGACCTGGCCGCCCGCATCCTGGAGCGAGCGCGGATGCCGACCGTCATCTTCTCCTGCGACCGGCTGGACCTGGGCATTCGGGCGGAGTACATCGAGGTCCTGATGAGTCTGCGGCAGGCCCCCGCCACGCCGGGGTCCTGAAGACGCAAGGTCTTCGGCCACATCCGCCAAAGAAAAGCCGGCAGATGACGGGCAGGTATCAACCTGACCATCTGCCGGCCGCACCGCCTGGAAAGGCGACCACCGGAGGCTCCCTCAAGGGGCGCCGCGAGGATCGTGGGCCAGCGCCCCGAAACGCCTCACTGGCTCGGCGCTCGGCCCATCCCCCCCACCTCCATGACTGTTGCGCCGCAGCACTTCGCTGCGCTGCGTTCTGCGGCGCAAGCTCCTAGCTAGAAGATGAAGTGCGCGACGTCTACATCGTCAACGCCTGAAAGGTGGATCACGAGCTGATCTCCGTCCTCGCCACCCATTCTCACCCTGATGGAGGCGTTCCCTTCCCCTTCAACGATGCGAAGCTCAAGGTTCGTGTCCGAGCTGGGAGCAACCCAGTCAGGATTGTCAAGCGCGTCCTCGACCAGCCCCCTGTCGACCCCATAGGCACGCAGGTCGATCCGGTCACCGTCTCCCCCGTCGAAATCCTCGATCCTGGCCCGCTGCAGGCCCGTACCTGCACCCTCCATGTTGAAGATGAACGTATCGGCACCCCTGCCACCCATCAGTATGTCACCCTGGTTGCCACCGGCATTCATCGTATTGTGTTTCCCGACGGTCAGCATGTCATCACCGCCGCCACCATCGAGCATATGGTTCATCTCGGTGGCGCCGGAGGGCGTGGCCATGAGCGTGTCTTCCCCCTCGCCACCGTCAAGCATGGACACGCCACCGCCTGTGATGAGGATGTCATCGTGATCGGTCCCGGCCAGCCTCTCGATGCCTTCGATTGTGTCATTCGCGGATCCCGTTTTTCGGCCGCCGAATATGCGGCCGCCGCTGAAATGAATTCCGTCCGTCTCGTTGACGTAGGTCAGGACGTCGATGCCGTCGCCGCCGTCGAGCGTGTCACTGCCCTCGCTGCCCACGAAGGTATCGTTGCCCTCGCCGCCCATGAGCATGTCGTCGCCGTCGCCGCCGTCGAGCATGTCGTCGCCGTCGCCGCCGTCAAGCGTGTCACTGCCCTCGCCGCCCTCGAAGGCATCGTTGCCCTCGCCGCCCATGAGCATGTCGTCGTCCTTGCCGCCGATGAGCATGTCGTCGTCGTCGCCGCCGTCGAGCGTGTCGTTGTCCTTGCCGCCCCCGAGCGTGTCGTCGCCGTCGCCGCCGTAGAGCAAGTCGTCGCCGCCGTTGCCGTGGAGGATATTGTCGTGGGCGTCGCCCGTGAGCGTGTCGTCGTTCATCGACCCGGAAAGCCCCTCGATGCCATAGAGCCTGTCGCCATCGGCGTGGGAGTCCGGGTCGTCGCTCTGGACCGTCAGCCCGAGATCGACCGTCACTCCCATGCCCGACTGCATGCCCGACAGGCGGTAGGCCGCGATGTCCGTGCCGGCGCCGCCATAAATCATGTCGGCGCCCCCACCGCCCTGGAGGGTGTCGTTGCCCGTGCCGCCCTGGAGGATGTCATTGCCCTGGCCGCCTCCCACGAAGTCAGCGCCGACGCCACCATCAACTTCGTCGGCGTCCCTGTCGCCGTAGAGACGGTCGTTGTCCGCGCCGCCAACAATCGTGTCGTTGCCCGCGCCGCCACGGATGGTGTCGGCGCCGGAGAGGCCGTAAAGCTTATCGCCACCATCGGCGCCGTTAATCTTGTTGTCGATATACTGCGAGCCGATGAGAGTGTCATCCGACCGTGACCCGTAGAGGTTCTCGATGCTCAGCAGTGTGTCCCCTGCGGCGTCTCCGTCGGCTACCTTGTCCTCGTCGAGGTTCACGTAAACACCATCCGAGGATTGGTAGACGGCCCAGTCATTGCCCGGGCCACCGTCGATGGTGTCGGCGCCGCCCTTGCCTTCCAGCCAGTCGTCACCGGCCCCGCCAGACAGCGTGTCGTCGTATGGGGTCCCGCTGAGGATGTCCACCATGTCGGGCCCGCCGTCGGTGCCCCGGAATTCGCCGCCCATCATGTCGCTCGCCATCCCTGTCTACCTCCGTGAAGCCTAGCCGAAGATGCCCACGTCGCCATGCGACCCCACGTCGCGGCACCGCGGCGCCTGCTCGGCCGCCTTGTCGATTGGGCGTCCGCCCACCGTCCCCTGCTGCCCGACTCAGTACAACTGATCATAGCAGGGTGCCACGTCGCCCGGATCCGGGGGGCTAGCGCTCAATCACAGTTGACACAGGCCGTGGCTCAGTGTAGAAGGTTTCTGTGCGTGTTGGCCTGCGGATGTTGCAGCCGGAGACGGTGGGCTGGCTGCGGCAGGAGTTGGTTCGGGGGTCGTTGTCGCGTGCGGCGCTGAGCCGTGGTCTTTGCGAACGCGACGGGTGGCGCAACGCGCGTGGGTCGCTGTGCTCGGCGTCGGCGCGGAAGGCTTTGCCTGGCTTGGCGGCGGAGCTGGGCCTGCCTCTGCCGTCGGCGCAGCCGGGTCCGCCGTTGGGTTGTGTGGTCGGGGTCGGGTCTGAGATTTCGCTGACCGAGTTTGCGGGCAGCCTGTCGTCGTTGGGGGAGGTTCACCTGCGGTTGGCGGAGACGGCGCTTGCGCGTCAGCGGTGTTGTGCACTTCTGGCGGCTGCGCATCCTTTGGGCCGTTGTCGGGCTCCGGGCTGCCGGGTGACGTATCTGGTGGATTCTTCGGCGGGCGCGTTGGGTGTTTTGAGCTTTGTGTCGGCTCCGCTTCGTCTGGGTCCTCGGGACGCGCATCTGGGCTGGGACGCTCGGACGCGGGGGGCACGGATTGGTCAGGTGGTATTGAACGACCGATTCCTGCTGCTTCCCGGGGTTCGTGTTCCGCACTTGGCGTCGCAGGTTCTGGGCCGTGCGGTGGGTCGTTTGGCGTCGGACTGGGCATTGTGTCACGGGGTTCGTCCGGTTCTGGTGGAGACGTGCGTGGCGTCGTCTCGTCGTGGCACGAGCTATCGGGCGTCGGGCTGGCGGTGTGTGGGCCGTACGGCGGGTCGTCCTCCGGGGTCATCGGTTTCTGTGGAGCCGAAGGATGTCTGGCTTCGGGGCCTGGCCCCGGACTGGGCGGAGACGCTGCGTCGGGCTGCGCCCAGGGAGTTGGGTTCGTTTCCGGGGTTGGGGGAGGAGGCTGCGGGCGCCGGCAGTTGGTCTCGGTGCGAGTATTCGCGTTCGGACCTGGCCGACGGTCGGCTGCGTCGTCGTCTGGCGCAGATGGGTGCGGCCTGGGAGCAACATCCTGGTGCGCCTCTGCCGGCGGTGTTTGCCGGCAGCGCCGAGCAACAGGCGGCCTACCGTTTCCTGCACAATGGAGCGGTGAGTAGCGCGGACATTCTGCAACCGCATCGGGAGGCGCTGGTCGAGCGCAGCCGTGCGGAGTCGGTGGTGCTGCTGGTGCAGGACACGACGACGCTCAACTACACGGGTCTTCGGGACAGCACGACCGGGCTGGGGCCGCTGGGAGAACGGTCTGGCGGCGGTCGGGGTCTGTTCGTGCACGCGGCGGTGGCGTTCACCGAGGGGCGCCGGCCGTTGGGGGTGAGCGGTCTGGAGACGTGGGCGCGGCCGGATGGCGCGCCCACGTCCGAGCGCGCATTGGAGAGCCGGCGCTGGTTCCGGGGATTCGACCAGGGTCGCGAATTGGGGCGGGCGTGTCCGGGCACGCGGGTGGTCGTGGTCGGCGACCGCGAGAGTGACATCCATGCGCTGTTGCAGTGGCAGGCGCAGCATGCGGCTGAAGCGGGGCTGGTGAGCGGGCCTGCGCCAGCCGGCGGCGGCGGGTGAAAGTATGGGACGAGCGGTTGCGGGCGATGATGCTCCGGCCGCTGGCGTCTCAGCCGGACTTCGAGACCCCGGTGCGCACCAACCGGCCGGTGCACATCGACTCGCAGGGCGGCAAGCGGGCGCGCGAGGCGCGCACGGCGCGGACCGAGTTGCGCATCGGGCGGGTGCAGGTGCAGCCGCCCAAGGACCAGACCGACGCGGCGCCGCTGACGGCCTGGGTGGTGCGGGTGCTCGAAACCGACCCGCCGCCGGGACACGAGCCGCTCGAATGGCTGCTGGTGTCGAGCGAAGGCGGCCCGACGGCCGAATGGGCCGAGCGCATTGTCGGCTGGTATGAGACCCGCTGGGGCATCGAAGAGTATTTCCGGGTGCTCAAGAGCGGCGCCCGCATCGAGGACCGGCGCTTGCAGGAAGCCGACGCGCTGGCCAAGTGCCTGGCCTTCGACGCCATCACCGCCTGGCGGGTGTGCTCCCTCAGGGGCTACGCGCGCGACGCGCCCGACACGCCGGCAGCCCAGGTCCTGACCGACGACGAGAAGCGCGTGATCGGAGCCGTCGTGCAGGCCGAAAGACTGCTGCCGCCAGCCGAACGAGACCGGCCATTGCCGCCCGACATCCGCGCCTGGGTGATGCTGCTGGCGCGCATCGCCGGCTGGCGACCGACAAAGCGTAGACCGCTGCCGGGCAACGAAGTGCTGTGGCGCGCCTGCGTGCAACTACAGATGATGGTACGAGGAGCCCAAGCCGCCCGCGCACCCTGAACCGCAACCCGAATCGACGTAGACCGGGCGACCAACGCCGGACCGTTCCTGAGTCAACCGTGATGTAGCGCTAGTCCGGGGGGTTCCGGAGGTCCCTGCCTGCCGCGGCGCCGGGCGAGGGCTTGGCGTGCGGGCCGCAATCCGCGACGAGGCGGCGGCAGAGCGGGCCGAGATCCGCGACGCCCTGCGCGAGCAGGGTGACACCGTCCTGCAGGCGCGTCGAGGGCGAGCGTCCGGGCTCGCGGGGCTGGCGTTATCGAGTCGACAACCGCCTTCAGGCCGCGCCGCGCTTCTGCAGCAGGACGATGAGCTGAAGCAAATCCGGGAGCGACCAGTCGTAGCCGATCACCTTCCACTCCGGGCAGAGTTCTTCAATCGTTTCGACCTTCATCGAGGTATCGCCGAAGGTCACGTCGCCGTCGATTGGCGGTCGATTGTGGGGCCGGAACGCGAAGCCGGTTTCATCATGTGCGCGCAGCAGCGCAGACTGTTGGACCTCCGAAGTCTCCGCAGTCGGGTATGCCCAGTACTCGCGCGGCCGAATCGTCAGCACCAGCAGACCATTGGGTCGGATGACGGGAGAAATGGCCTCGAGCGCAGCAACGCTCGCCCGTCTGGAAGTGTGGGTGAAGACGGAGTAGGCCAGGACCAGATCGAACGTCTCGTCTTCGTAGGGCAGCGATGCCGGCAGGTAGTCGGTAACGTCCAGTCGGCAACCGATACGGGCGTCCTTGCAGTGACGGATGGCGAGATCCCAGGGATCGCAACCCGCGATACGCTCGGGATCCGTGAAGTAGTACATCAGACGCAGCATCAGGCCGTAACCGCAGCCGTAGTCCAGGATCCGCGCACCCTCCAGGGGCCGACCGGTAACCCTCGAATAGTGGCGCCGGATTTTCTCGATGAAGGCCACACGTATCTTCAACAACGTCATGCCGGTGGCGCCGGTCCATTGGCGCTGAACATCGACCGGGGCCATTGCCGGCAGCAGCGAGGAGAGGCCGGGATACCGCTTGTCCGGCATTGCATGCAGCAAGAGGGCGAACTCGTCGACACAGAGACGGCGAAGCTGTCGCAGGCAATCCCCCGTCGATCCGCACCTGGCCGTTCGTTCCGCCGCCTCCACGATGTGTTCGCAATGATGCAGAATGTCGGGCCCGCCGTCGGTGCCCCGGAATTCGCCGCCCATCATGCGGCGCGGCGCGACGTGCACGAGCGCGATCAGCTCGGCCATCCGGTGGAACATCTGCTGGATGCCCCGGAATCCGCCGCCCACCATGTTGCTCGCCATCCCTGTCTACCGCCGTGAAGACTGGCCGAAGATGCCCACGCCGCCATGCGACCCCACGCCGCGGCACCGCGGCGCCTGCCCGGCTGCCTCGTCGATTGGGCGTCCGCCCACCGTCCCCTGCTGCCCGACGCAGTACAACTGATCATAGCAGGGTGCCACGTCGCCCGGATCCGGGGGGTTCCGGAGGTCCCTGCCTGCCGCGGCGCCGGGCGAGGGCTTGGCGTGCGGGCCGCAATCCGCGACGAGGCGGCGGCAGAGCGGGCCGAGATCCGCGACGCCCTGCGCGAGCAGGGTGACACCGTCCTGCAGGCGCGTCGAGGGCGAGCGTCCGGGCTCGCGGGGCTGGCGTTATCGAGTCGACAACCGCCTTCAGGCCGCGCCGCGCTTCTGCAGCAGGACGATGAGCTGAAGCAAATCCGGGAGCGACCAGTCGTAGCCGATCACCTTCCACTCCGGGCAGAGTTCTTCAATCGTTTCGACCTTCATCGAGGTATCGCCGAAGGTCACGTCGCCGTCGATTGGCGGTCGATTGTGGGGCCGGAACGCGAAGCCGGTTTCATCATGTGCGCGCAGCAGCGCAGACTGTTGGACCTCCGAAGTCTCCGCAGTCGGGTATGCCCAGTACTCGCGCGGCCGAATCGTCAGCACCAGCAGGCCATCGGGTCGGATGACGGAAGAAATGGCCTCGAGCGCAGCAACGCTCGCCCGTCTGGAAGTGTGGGTGAAGACGGAGTAGGCCAGGACCAGATCGAACGTCTCGTCTTCGTAGGGCAGCGATGCCGGCAGGTAGTCGGTAACGTCCAGTCGGCAACCGATACGGGCGTCCTTGCAGTGACGGATGGCGAGATCCCAGGGATCGCAACCCGCGATACGCTCGGGATCCGTGAAGTAGTACATCAGACGCAGCATCAGGCCGTAACCGCAGCCGTAGTCCAGGATCCGCGCACCCTCCAGGGGCCGACCGGTAACCCTCGAATAGTGGCGCCGGATTTTCTCGATGAAGGCCACACGTATCTTCAACAACGTCATGCCGGTGGCGCCGGTCCATTGGCGCTGAACATCGACCGGGGCCATTGCCGGCAGCAGCGAGGAGAGGCCGGGATACCGCTTGTCCGGCATTGCATGCAGCAGGAGGGCGAACTCGTCGACACAGAGACGGCGAAGCTGTCGCAGGCAATCCCCCGTCGATCCGTACCTGGCCGTTCGTTCCGCCGCCTCCACGATGTGTTCGCAATGATGCAGACCTGGCTTCGTGCCCAACTCGGCCGCCGTGCGCCGTGCGGCGTCCAGTTCCGCCGCGAGGGCCGCGATCCGCTGATCGCGCTCGTGCACGTCGCGCCGCGCCGCATCCCGCTCGGCCATCCGGTGGAACATCTGCTGCCGGCTGGTCGCCAGGGCGCGGCTGAAGGCGGGCGCCGCGTCGTCGAAGGCCGTCCGGAGCCGGTCGAGGGCGGGGAGGTCCTGCTTGCGCTCCCCGTCCCGCGTCCAGCCGTCGACGATGGCGAAGGTGGTCCTGACCCACGGCGGGATGCGGGGGTTCGACAGCAGTCTGGCGTCGTCGCTCCGGTGGTGCTGCAGATCGGGAGCGAGAAACGCGTCGAGGTCCGCCGCCATCTCCGCCGTTGCTCCGCGCGGCCACGAGACGCCGAGCGCGCGGCCGATCCGGTCGAGGCAGCCGCGCGCGTCGGTCAGGAGCTGTTCGTACCGCAGGCAGGTGCGGGGCAGGCCGCGCGAGCCCGCCTCGGCGTCCAGGACATGGCGCAGCCAGGCCAGGTACGCCACGAACGGGTCGAGCTGGTTGCGCTTCGTCAGCGAGGCGGCGACGTCCAGCGGGTTGCGAACGGGAAGCACCACCAGCGGTCGCACGCCGGCCGCCTCGGCGACGTCGAGCCAGAACGGCAGCAGCCGGCAGACCCGGGGGTCCTTGAGGACGAACAGCCGGCTGTCGCCGAACTCCTGGCGCAGCAGCGCCTGGGCGCGCGCGCGGCAACCGGCCGCGGCCGGGGAGGCGTACCAGCCGGCGTCGAAGGGCAGCCAGTCGAGGTGGGACGTGCCCGACGACACCAGGATCTCTTCGTTCAGATCGGTGAGCGCCTGCGATTCCCAGAACCCGGTGACGTTGTCCGGCTTGGGGCCGAGCAGCGTTTTCGGCAGGTCGCACCCGGCGAGGGCCAGGACCCGGGCCAGCGCGGAGGTGCCGCTGCGGTGCATGCCGGCCACGAGGATCATGGTTCTCGAAGCGCTTGCGGCACGCGCCGGTTGCGTTCCCACGGGGTAGGACTCTACCACGGCGCCCGACATGGCCGTGGCGCCTGGGAGGCCCGCTCGGCCACCCGGATGCTTCGCGCCGGCTACCGTGGCGTCAGCAACCCGATGATCTCGCCTTCACCTTTGCGGACACCGCCCGCAGCACCGCCTGAACCAGCGGGCCAGCGCCTCCCTGTGTGACCATGCGCCGCAGCCCTTCCATTGCACGGTCCAGATCGGCCGACGTGGCCCGCAGCTTGTCTGCGGGCACCACCGCACGATCACGGTAGGGCTCGATGGACCACCAGCGGCTATCACGCCGCATTCCTTCGGCATCCTCCGGCGACAGAAGCTCCATCAGCCGCTCGTTGTCCTTCCGGCAACCGTCAACTATCGCCTGCATGATCTGCGGGTCGAGCGCCCACGGTGCCGACTCGGCCGACGGCAGGTATTGCTGAAGCACTGAATCAATATGCGAGTCGTGCGGTCCCCGCAGGTGCGGTAACGACTTCAGGATCCGGATATGCTGCGGAGCCAGCGATAGGTTCACCATGTTGTCGCCCGCCGGCACCGGACCGTCCGCGCCCATCAACCGCAGAAAGTCGGGAATGGTGTTCCTCCTGTACAGCCTGACACTAAGCCGGCTGACACCCGGACACCCGGCCCTCCAGTAGTCGAGGCGCCGTCTCCACCACAGGAAACGCCCATTTCGCCACTTCTCCAGCACGTCGGCCGGCGTGTCGAACTGTTTTTCCCACGTCCACCACTGCCACCACCCCGAGTTGAACCACTCGACTTGCGGCCGGACGTAGGCCACGACGTGCGCCGAGACGCCCATCCGCTTCAGGGCGCGTTTCTCCACCCACCGCCGCCCGGTACGACTCCAGTCCTCCTGTGACAGCACCGGGACGCCCCGCCGCCCGACCGCCTCCAGCTTCCGCCCGACCGCCTCCAGGTCGGCGCGTCCCCACAGATCCGGCTCGGAGGCGACGTAGTGGGGAAAGGAAGTGCTGGTCGCCCGAATCTGATCGCCGGCAGCGACCGCACCCCGGTCGACGACTACGTAGTGGTGCCCCCGAGGCGTGCCCAGCTCCGGGTGCCGGCACAGATGCGTCTGTAGCGCGGATGTTCCGGTCTTCCCGAAGCCGATGTGCAGCACGCATTCTGTCATTCCGTGACACCCCCCGAAGGTGGCGGCGCAGGAGCCGGCGTTACCGGACGAGCTCGCGGCACAGCGCCACGAACCGGGCGTCGGCCGCGTACCAGCGCCGCAGGTTCCTGATTGCATCCTCGTCGAGACGCCGATCGAGGTGGCGCGGGCTGACGTGCGCCTGGACCTCATCGGCGGGCAGCACGGCGCTGTCCGGAAGCCGCAGCCGCGATTTGAGGATCGCGAAGTCTTCCGCGAGCCGCTCCTGCCAGCCGATGAAGAACAGATCGTTCAGCCTGGACCGGAAGTACGCCTCGTCTTCGAACCACGTCCAGTAGCTGTCCCTGACGTGGTGGATGTTGCGCATCGCCGCCTCCGCGCGCTCGCGTTCCGCCGTCTCGCGCGCCGACAGGGCCAGCGCCAGCCGGTTCGGGGTGGCGAAATGGCGGAACGCCTCCGCTTCGCCCGGTCGCCACGGCACGACGTACCGCGGCCGTCCCTGGCGCTGGCGGCTGTAGAAGCCGCTGACGAAGCGGCTGACCGGATCGCGCAGGAAGAAGACGAACCCGTCGCCGGCCGGCACGTCGCGCAGCCGTACCGTGTGGGGGTGCAGATGGATCACGCGGTCGAGCTGCCCCTGCTGTGCACGCGCCCGCTCGATCGCGAACTTGCAGGCGGTGCCGCCGGTTTTGCCGATGTGCAGGAAGTGGACCGGCCGGGTGTCGCGGCAAAAGCCGGCGACCCAGGTCCGGAGCCGGGCCGGCAGCCCGCGGTCGCGGTTGTTCCCGCGGTGCGCAGGGGCGTGATCGGCGACCATGGCCGACGCGGGACCGGCGCCGTCGGTGAGCGGATTGGACACTGCACTGCCCGCCGGCGACACGATAGCACAGGCGCGAGCGCGATGATACGATCGCCGGCGCGTCACATGGAGCGGCTGTTCATCCTGGGTGCCTGGCACGCTGCCGCGCTCCCGAGTGGCCCGCGCGGGTGCACAATGCCCGACGGCACGAGGATCGGGCGCATCGGCCGATGATCTGTCACGCAATCCTCCGCCGGACGCGCGACTGGGAGCGGGTTCGTCCCGACAGTCTGGACGCCCCCTTCCTGTGCCGCGCCGCGGTGCAGTGGGAGCGTTCGTTCCCGTTGGGCTACGGCGCGTGCCGTGCACGCATCAAGGCGCTCTCGCTCGAACACCTGCGCGCCCTACCCGCCCGCGTCACCGAGGCGCCGACCCGCAGACCCGCCGATGTCGACCGCGCGGCGGTGCGGGACGGCGATGTCGTCCTGCTCTGCGACGATGACGACCTCTTCCACCCGCGGCTCATCGAGCATCTGGAGACGGTCCGCACGGCCGGCTCCTGGGACCGCGTCGTGATCTGGCCGGACGGCAAGCACGGCTTCCACAAGGCGCCGGACGGGGAAGGGCCGGTGCTGCTGCCCCGGGTGCTGGAGCGCCCGCTGGACGACGAGAACCTGCGCGGACCGTACGTCGCGATACCCGGACGGCTCCTGCGGCGCACGCCGGAGGTCCTCGACGCCTTCTGGACGCATGCCGCCACGGTCGAGACCTTCGCGAATCGGCGGTCGCCCGTCGCGAAGGTCTCGACGGCGTTGTCGCTGACGGCCAAGCATCCGTGCAGCGTGTCGATTCTGCGCCGCGCCCTGGTGACGGCCGGGGATGTCGCCGACGACGACCTCGAAGGGGTGCTGCGGGGGCTCATCAAGCAGTACGTCGACGGCCGGACCGCGCTCCCCCCCGGCTTCACCTGGGCGGCCGACTACGTGGCAGGACTCCGGGGCGTCTTCCGGGACTGCCTGGGCCGGGAGTGAGACCCGGCCGCAGCGTCGCCCGCCCGCAGCCGGTGGGCGGGCGGCGCTATGGGCGTCCCGGGCGGGGCATGTCCAGGATGCGTCGGCGCTACGCGCCTGCCGCGCCGATTCCGGGCGGGGGCATGCCCAGGGCGCGCCACAGGCGCCGCGCCCGGCGGCGTTCGGCGAAATACGACAGCCCGAGCAGCCACGCGACCGCGCGGTGCCGCCGGCCGCCCCGGTCTCCCGCGTAGACGATCCGCGGCGGGATCCGGACGGCGGGGGAGACGCCGAGAAACGTGAACACGTGCCGGAGGACCGCGTCGTGCCGCTGCCGCAGGTCCTCCGCGCGGATCACCAGCACCTGGTCGCGGTCGAAGCTGCGATAGAGGTTCCGGAGCTGGATGCTGTAGAGGCCGCGCCGTCGGTAGGAGTGCCGGCGCAGGTGCGAGTCGACGTGCGTCGTGTCCTCGCGGCGTCGCAGCCGGAACGGCTCGCACAGCAGCGCCAGCCACAGGGGCAGGTGCTCCTTGTCCCGGTTCTTCTCCATGTAGTAGTGGGAGATGGCGCGCTCGACCGGGTCGCGGAGCAGGACGATCAGCTTCAGGTCCGGGTTGTAGCGCTGCAGCTCCGCCGCTATCGCCGGCAGGAACAGGTAGATCGGGGTGGCCTCGCCCCGCAGCGTTCCGGCGTCGCAATGGGCGAAGTACGGCCGGTAGCGCTCGTCGATCTGCGCCGGGGTCCAGTCGCCGGCGTAGTCCGGCGCATCGAACAGGTGCACCTCCTTGGGCACCGACATGCAGATTTCCGGGTGCTGGTGGAGGAACGACGCCAGCGCCGACGTGCCGGCCTTCTGCGCGCCGACGATCAGGAAGGCGAGCCGCGGGCGGTGGGAATCCGGCACCGGTCGTCAGGGGGGCTGCGCCTCAGGGCGCGGCCTGCGCCAGGTCCCGCGCGGGTTCGGCGACGTGTGACAGCGCCGGCGCCGACGCCGCCAGGTCGTCGAGCTGCAGGCCGGCGGTGCGGTCGAGGCCGAAGCGCACGAAGAGCTCCTCTACGTAGCGGCGGGCCTTCCGCCGCACGTCGTCCGGCACCGGATGCCGGTCGGCGACGAACCGCTGGACGGCGAGGATCTCCCGCAGGTGATCGGCGTTGTCGTCGGAGGCGGCGGTCGAGATGGCGATGCCGGCGGCGTGCCGACGGTGGAGGTTCAGGGCCTGCGCGCTGAACGCGACCCGGCCGCGCTCGAGGCACAGGACGTAGATGAACCAGTCGCCCGCCACCCGCAGCCGCGCGATCCGGTCGAAGTGCGTCGTCAGGACCTGCAGCAGCGGCTGCCGACGCCACAGCGCCCCGCTCACGTTGGGAATGGTGTTCTTCACCGCCAGGTGCCGCACGATTTCGTCGGCGCCGTCGGCAACGTGGTCGCTGCGCCACGTGTCACCGGACAGATCGGCGACGTAATCCAGGTAGTCGGGCCTGTCGATGCCGCCGTCGTCGCGCATCTGCTGCGACTGGCAGTAGCTGAGCACCGTTTCGGGATCGTCGAACGCCTGCACCGTGGTCCGCAGGAAGTCAGGCGTGCAGAGGTCGTCGGCCTCGGCGACCCATACGAGGTCGCCGGTGGCGAGTTCGACCCCCCGACGCCACTGGTGGAACGCGCCGCCGGAGTTGACCTCGTTGCACACGATGCGCGCCTCGGGGAACCGGCGGCGTCCCTCCTGCTCCAGCCACTCGCGGCTGCCGTCGGTCGACGCGTCGTCGAGCACGATCAGCTCGTAGACGGGATAGGTCTGCGTGGCGATCGACTCGAGACGCTCCGGCAGGTAGCGCCGGTAGTTGAAGTTCGGCACCACGACCGAGACGCGTCGCAGGGGCAGGCCGGCAAGGTGCGCGAGGTCGAGTACATAGCGGGTCCAGCCGAAACGTTCGGCGACGATCTTCCGGCCGTGCGCGCCGAGCCGCCCCGCGGCCTGACGGTCCTGCAGCAGCGTGCGGACCGCCTCGGCGAAGGCCCCGGTGTCCTCGAGCGGCGCCAGCAGGCCGGCCCCCTCGCGGAGCATCTCCTCGCAACCGCCGGCATCCTGGAAGCCGACCACCGGCAGACCGGCGTCCATCGCCTCCAGGACCACACACGGGAAGGGGTCCTCGCGCGACGTCAGGGCCAGGACGTCGGCGCCGGCGTAGAAGAGATCCGTATCGTCCCGGCGGCCGGGGAGGTGCACGTGCGCGCCGGCGTCCCCCCCGGCGGCCATCTTCCGCCGGACCTCCCGTTCCATCTCCGCATGCAGATGGCCCAGCCACACGAAGTGCGCGTCGGCAACGGCGTTCGCGACGTCGAGGGCCGCGTCCACGAACAGGTCGATGCCCTTCCGCCGGTCGCCGAAACCGACCCCCAGCACGATGGCGGCGTCGGCGTCGATGCCGAGCACGGCGCGCAGCTCGCGGCGGGCCGTGGCCCGCGCCGCGGCCGTGCGGTGCCGGTTGACCTTGAACAGTCCCTGGGGGCGGATGCGGACCTCGCCCCGCGGCTCGGCGAAGCGCTCGAAGCCGCGCCGCACCGCGTCGTGCGGGAAGACCACGACGTCGGCATGTTCGGCGACCTGCGCCGCCGCCTGCTGCAGCTCCATCGACTCGATGACGCCGGGCAGCTCGTGCACGAGCACGACCGTCCGCAGGCCCGCCGCCCGGAAGACCGGCGCCAGTGCGCCGGAGACCGTGGTGTTGAGAATGGCGGCGGTCACGCCCGCGTTGCGCAGCCGTTCCGCCAGAGCGGCGGCGGCCGCGGCCGGATCCGCGGCTTCCCAGAGCCGATGGACGGGCGCCAGCCGCTCGAACCGTTCCAGCAGCATGCCGTCGCCGAGCGCCGCGACGTGCACCTGGACATGGGCCCGCTTCGACAGTCCCTCCACGTGCGCCAGCGCGATGAACTGCGCGCCGTGCGGATGGGCGTCGTGCAGCACGTAGACGACGCGGCCGGTCTCCGCCAGCGGCGGTCCGAGGGCGGCGCGGGTCGCCTCCAGCCAAGCGCAGCCGTACTTCCGGTCGGGCTCCAGGTGCGCACCCTCCGCCCATTCGTTCCAGGCGTTGACGAACACGAGACGGCGGTCGGGGGCGACGATGCGCCGTTCCGTGTCGGCGATGGCGTTCTCGAGCCAGCGCCGGTAGCCGGCCGGCGTCGCGTTCACCCAGACGGTGGCGGCGGCTCCCCGCCGGGCGGTGTTATCCCAGCCCGGATTGACGGTGCGGAACAGCGGGTAGGTCGGTCGCTCGTAACGCTCGCTGCGCTCCGGGAACACCGACCAGTCGTAGATGCTGCCCCCGAAGTCGGGGTCGAGTCCGGCTACGCGGGCCGCGACGTCCGGCGTGTCGGTCAGGTTCGGGGGAAACTCGATCGCCGAGTCGAAGCCGATTTGCTGCGGGTCGACCACGTCGAACGACTGCGTGTAGGCCAGGTGGATCTCCCCGATCCCGTGGTCTCGGCACCAGCCGCGCCACCGCCTGGCCGTCTGCGACGCGTCGGGCAGCAGGCCCGGCCGGTAGACGATCAGCAGGGGCCGGCCGTCGATGCGGAGGTAGCGGTCGTGTCGCAGATAGCGGCTGATGTCCTCGATGCACCGCAGGTCGTCCTCCGGCGAGTGCTCCTGGCCGATGAGCATGTCCTGGTCGAGGCCGTTCCAGGCCCGGGTCCAGTTCTCGTTGGCCCAGCAGATGCAGAACGGGAAGTCGATGGCGTCGTCACCCGCGAAGCCGTCGAGGGGCGCCTCCAGGAGGCGTCGGCCGGCGAACCAGTAGTAGTAGAAGCAGAACCCGGCGATACCGTAGCCGCGCGCCAGCTCGACCTGCCGGCGCTGCACGTCCCGGACCCGCAGGTCGTAGAACCCGAGATCGGCCGGAAGCTGCGGCTGGTGGTGGCCCTCGAACAACGCCCTGCCGGAGACCACGTTGGTCCATTCGGTGAATCCCGGTTCCCACCACGCGTCGTTCTCCGGGATCGGGTGGAACTGTGGCAGGTAGAAGGCGATCACCCGCGCGCGCCGGCGCCCGGCCGGTGGGCGGAGATCGCAGGCGACGTACGTGCCGCCGTCGGGTGCGGGAGCTTCCGGCAGGCCGGGGATGCCGCCGGTCGGTCCGTGCTCCAGCCATTGCCGCAGCAGCGTGTCGGGCCCCGTCGTCGTCGCCGCCGCCGTTCCGCGCTCCAGCCGCTTCCGGAGTCGCTGCGCGGCGAGGCCGAGGCGGCCGCGGTACAGGCGCCCCCGCGCCACGAACGGCAGGCGGCGGAAGACGCTCCACGCCAGACGGTGGACGAGACGTCTGGGCAGATGGAGGCAGTGCGCGACCCGCCACTTGAGCGCCCGCAGGCCCGCGGCGGCGCGCCACGTCCGGCTCCCGAGCAGCGACCGGACCCAGGTGGCCGTCCATTCCAGCTCTCCGGCGAGTCGTTCGATACGGCCATCGCGATCAGCGACCGCGGTGTTGGCGTCTTCGAGCTGCGCGTCTCGTTCGCCGAGCCGGGAGTTGGCGTCTTCGAGCCGGGTGTCTCGTTCGCTGAGCGCGGCGCGGACGTCCTGAAGCTGCGCGTCCCTTTCGGCGAGTGCGGCCTGCGCAGCCGCGCGTTGCGTGGCCGCCTCCCGAGCCGTGCCCACAGCAAGATCCCGGGCCGCGCCCAAGGCGGGGCCGAAGGCCGGCGCCGCGTCGTCGAACGCGCTCCGAATCGCGTCGAGAGCGTCCGGGTCGCCCTGCCGTACGTCCCCGCGGGTCCAGCGATCGAGAATCGCGAAGCTCGCCTGCGTCCAGTGCGCGAGTCCGGATTGTTCCAGCCGGCCGGCGTCCGGGTGCGTCTGGTGTCGCAGCGCCGGCGTCACGAGCTCGTCGATCTCCATCTCGACATCGGCATAGGACGGTCGTCGCGACCACGCGACGCCGAGTTCGTCGCCCAGCCGGGCGACGACGGCATGCGGGTTGTCGACGAGCTCCTCGTAGCGCACGAACGCGCGGGCCAACGGGCGGGACGACTGTTCGGCGTCGAGGACATGACGCAGCCAGATGAGTTGCGACAGCGGAGCGACGGCGGGATCGCGCGCCTCCAGGGAGGCCGCGACATCGAGCGGACTGCGGATCGGCGAGACGACGACGGCGTGGGCGCCGAAATCCATGACCGCGTGGACCCAGAAGTCGAGCAGGCGGCATAGGCGGGGATCGGCCAGGACGAAGCATCGGCTGTCCCCGAATTCGTCCTGCAGGGCCGCGCGGGCCCGGGTATAGAATCCCCTGGTGCGTGTCGGGTCGCGGTCCAGCCGTTGCCAGTCGTCCCAGGCCGACCCGGCGGCCGCCAGCAACTCGTCGTTCAGGTCGGCGATGCCCTGCGGCAGCCAGCGTACCGGTTCGGCGCGCGTGTCCTCCGCCGCCACCGTCCGGGGCATGTCGCAGCCGAGGATGCTCAGCAGCCGCGCCACCGCGCCGGCGCCGCTCCGATGCATGCCGGCCACCAGAACGGCGATCCTTCTGTCGTCGCCTCCGACGGGTACGCACGCCGGCCCGTCGTTCGCGGTGGCGGGAGGTGTCGACTCGGGGACCAGCACTGCGGGTTCGGCAGCCGGCGCTGCCGGCTCGCTGCCCGATCCGGCCGGAGGCGATGACGCGTCGGGCGTCGTGCTGTTCGACTCGGGTTCCGGGTCCGGGCGCGCCTCGGCGTCTGGACCCGCGGGTGATGATGCGTGGGGTGTCGTGCCGTTCGACCCGGAGGCCGGCGATATGGACTCGCTTCCCGTACCGTCCTGACCGGGCAGGCGGTGGTCGGACATCATCGGGAATCATTGTACCGGACCGCGGTTCGCTGCGGCGGCCGGGTTGCGCGCAGCCGCATACGCGCGCGGCGACACATGTTTGTTATCGTTCCGCGGGTGGGGCGCCGCCGCCGGCGCCCACGTTCCCCATGGCCGATTCGTCACCGATCGATACCGTCGGTGCCTGCTCCCCGGCGGTCGCCGGCGTGACCCTGCCCGCTCGGCAGGCGATCTCCGCCGCCGCGGTCTCCGCCGTGATCGTCAACTGGAACAGCGGTTCGCACCTGCGGCAGGCGCTGGATGCGCTCTTCGCGCACCTGCCGGGCGGCGACTGGGACGTGACCGTGGTCGACAACGCGTCGTCGGACGGCAGCGACCGCTGCGCTGCCGACCGCGGGCCGCGCTGCCGCCTGGTGCGCAACGCGCGCAACCGGGGGTTCGGGGCGGCGGTGAACCAGGCCGTCGCGCGCACCGCCGCGCCCTGCGTGCTGATCGTGAATCCGGACTGCCGCATCGAGTCGGGGGCGGTGGCGGCGCTGGTGGCCGCGCTTCGGGCGGACGGCGGATGCGGACTCGCCGGACCCGCGGTGCTGGGCGACGACGGCGTCGTGCAGGGCAGCGCGCGCGGCGACCCGGACATGCTGACCGGTCTGTTCGGGCGGTCGTCCCGACTGCGACGGCTGCTGCCCGCCTCGGCCGCAGCGCGCCGCAACGTCCGTGACGCGGAGCTGGCCGGGGCCGACGGCGGCGGGGCGTGCGTCGACTGGGTGTCGGGCGCCTGCATGCTGGTGCGCCGGTGCGCCTTCGAGGCAGTCGGCGGGTTCGACGAACGGTACTTCCTTTATTGGGAGGACGCCGACCTGTGCCGCCGCCTGCGGGGCGCGGGCTGGCGCATGCGCTACGTGCCGTCGGCGCGCGTCCGTCACGCGGGCGGCGTCTCGACGCGGTCGGCTGCGCCCGCGGCGGCGCGGGCCTTCCACGAGAGCGCGTTTCTCTACTACGCTACGCACGTCGCGCCGGGACGTCGCCGCGCGCGGCGCTGGCTGGCGTGGACACTGCTCCGCGTCCGGTACTGCTGGACGATTGCGCGGATCGCGCTGACCGGACGCTCTTCGGGTGGCGGTTGAGGGGGAGCCGGAGCGCGTTCCATGCCCACGCCGCCCGACTCCCGCTCACCGCACGGCGGCGAGACGTTCGAGCCGGTCGCAACTTGCAGACCCGAGAGCAGACCGGGCGTCCGGCGCCCCGGTTTCGGAAGGACCGGTTGCAGGCCACTGCCGCACCAGGTCGATCAGGCACAGCGTCGCCAGCAGCACGGTGTCACCCTGCTCGCGCAGGGCGTCGCGGATCGCGGCCCGGTCGGCCGCTGCCTCGTCGCGGATCGCGGCCCGGTCGGCTGCCGCCTCGTCGCGGATCGCGGCCCGCTCGGTCGCCGCCTCGTCGCGGATCGCGGCCCGGTCGGCTGCCGCCTCGTCGCGGATCGCGGCCCGGTCGGCTGCCGCCTCGTCGCGGATCGCGGCCCGGTCGGCTGCCGCCTCGTCGCGGATCGCGGCCCGGTCGGCTGCCGCCTCGTCGCGGATCGCGGCCCGGTCGGCTGCCGCGGCGGCGAACCCCGCGGCAACTTCATCGCGGATCGCGGCCCGGTCGGTCGCCGCCTCATCGCGGATCGCGGCCCGGTCGGCTGCCGCGGCGGCGAACCCCGCGGCAACTTCATCGCGGATCGCGGCCCGGTCGGCTGCCGCGGCGGCGAACCCCGCGGCAACTTCGTCGCGGATCTGCGTCTGGTTCCGGCTGAGCTCGTCGAAACGGGACAGCACCTGCGAGAGCTCGAGACCGACGACGGCGCGCTGGTCGGCCCGGTTCTCGCTGTACACACCGATACTCCCCGTGACGATCACACCGAGGAACCCGACCACCAGCGTGCGGAAGAGGATCCGGGTGTCCCGACTCATCGCCGCCCGCCGCGGATCCGACCGTTCCACGCCGTCGGCCATCGGCGCGGAACCACCCGGTTGCCCGTCCTTCTCCATCGGTTTCCCGCGACTGGCGGCGACATTCCCTTCGAGCGGCGATGTCCACCGGAACCGGCGATGGCCCGCCCAGTCATGACCGGCGGCACCGTCCGCCCGAGCGCCGGGTACCGACGCCACCATCAGCGTAGCACGCCCGGTCGCCGGCGGCGAGCGCGCGTCGAGTGCGCTCAAACGCCGCACCCGTAGGTCACTGATTCCGGTGGAATGTCCAGCGCGTATGTAGTCCGCTGTCGAGCTGAAGCTCGCGGCAGGGTCGTTCCGCATCGCGGTTCGATGCGGCCGCCTGAATTTCCTCGAGAAGCACGTCCGGGTCGACGGGCGTGTGAAGCAGCGCTTCATAGAGCCCGTTCGTGCGAAGGCCGGTTTCGGCCTCGTCCGCCCGGATGCGCTTGCCGGAGAGAATCTGGGCGTTGCTCAGGACGACTGTCTGACGGCCGTCGACGTCGGCGAGATGGTGCCCGGATGCGGGAACGGGGTTCATCGCCGTCACGTCGAGAGCTTCATCGAGAAGTTCCTGGGCGGGCGGCCACAGCGTCCCGGGCCGGTTCCGGTAGCGTGAGGTTTTCGGCGCCGCTCCGTTTCCGCGATGGCCCACTCGTTCAGGTCATGTGGCGTGTGCGGCATTGTCGGGTCCGGTTGGCAACGGCGCCGCTGGAGCGGCGCGGCGTTGCGGCGGGTCCCCTTGATCTGTCACGTCCTGCGCTTCTGCAGCAGGACGATGAGCTGAAGCGAATCCTGGAGCGACTAGTCGTAGCCGATCACTTCCACTTCGGGCAGTGTTCTTCAATCGTTTCGATCTTCCTTCATCGAGGTATCGCCGAAGGTCACATTGCCGTCGATTGGCGGTCTCTGACCGTGTCCCACCGGATGGCCGAGCCCAATCATATCAGGGCACCACGTCGCCCGGCGCCCCGTCCGCACCTTGCAGCAAAGGTGCGCCGGGTGCGATCGAATAATCGATGCAGGCTGCACGCGACAGGGCGGCGAGAGGCGTTCGGACGTGATCGCGTGGTCGCGGCGCGCTACGTGCCGGTGGCGCGCGTCCGTCACGCGGGCGGCGTCTCGACGCGGTTGGCGGCGGCGGCGCGGGCCTTCCATGAGAGCGCGTTTTTCTATTACGCTACCCACGCTGCGCCGCGACGCCGCCGCGCGCGGCGCGGGTTGGCGTGGACACGGCTCCGCGTCGGTACTGCTGGGCGATTGCGCGGATCGCCGTGTCCGGACGCCAGGAGTCTGCGCCGCAGAGCGGGGCAGATTCCAGCTTCGGCGCGCCGGCGCCGATAGAGGAAACATGCGGCGTCCTTGCTCGTTCCATCGGAATCCTCGCCCGTGACCACTCTTCTGCTGCCCTTCGCCACGGCGCTGGCGCTCGCGCTGGCCTTCGTGCCGGTCTGCGGTTGGCTGGGCCGCCGGCACGGCTGCGTCGCGCACCCGGCCTCCGACCGCTGGCACGGCCGCACGGTGCCGCTGCTCGGCGGCGTCGCCATCTTCGCCGCGGTGGCGATCGGGCTGCTGGTTCTGCCGGGGACGCCGGGCCCGTCCGTCCTGGTCGGCTGCGCGGCCCTGCTGTTCGTGCTCGGTCTGGTCGATGACATCAGGAACCTGAACGCCACCACGAAGCTCATCGTGCAGTTCGCGGTCGCCGGCGTGTTCGTGTTTCTGGACGCCGGGGCGCAGTGGACGGGCTGGCCGGTCGTCGATGCCGTTCTGACCATGCTCTGGGTGGTGGGGATCACCAACGCCTTCAACCTGATCGACAACATGGACGGGCTGTGCGCGGGCGTGACGCTGATTGCCGGTGCGGCGTGGCTGGGCATCCTCCTGGGGACCGCCGCACCGGACGCGGCGGCCTTCGCCGATGCGTGGTACCTGGCCCTCCTGCTGGGGGCGGTCGCCGGATTCCTCGTCTACAACCGCAGCCCGGCGTCCATCTTCATGGGTGACGCCGGCAGCTTGTTCCTGGGCGCGAGCATCGCCGGCCTCCTGCTGGGGCCGGGCGCCGGGTCCGGCCCGACGCCGTCGCTGGCCGTCGCGGCGCCGCTGCTCGTGCTGCTCGTGCCGCTGCTGGACACCGCGCTGGTGACGTGCACCCGCGTGCTGAACGACCGCCCGGTCGTCGACGGCGGACGCGATCACACCTCGCACCGACTCGTGGCCAGCGGTTTGTCCGAACCGCAGACGCTCGCCGTGCTCTGGACGCTGGGGGCGGTCTCCGGCGGCGTCGGCTGGGTGGTGGCGACGCAGGACGCGGGCTGGTCGATTCCGATGGCCTCTGCGAGCGTGATTGCGACGGCGTTGCTCGGTACCTACCTCGCGCACGTCGATCCGTCCGACATGCTCGGCGACCGCGGCGCCCGGTCGTGGACGGCGCCTTCGCCAGGTGGCGGTTCGCCCGCCGGATCGGGCCGCGGCGCCGAAGTGGTACTGGACTTCTGCCTCATCGCGGGCGTCTACCATGCCGCCTATCGCCTGCGCTTCGCCGGCTCGGCGTTCGAGGTCAACTACGAGTATCTTCTGCGGTCGCTGCCGATCGTCGTGGTGTGCCAACTGGTCGCGCTGTGGGCGGCCGGCGCCTACCGGACCTCATGGCGGCGCTTCGGCCTCGCCGAGGCGGCAGGGTTGGCGCGGGCGGCGGCCGGCGGTACGATCGCCGCCCAGTTTCTCATCCTCTACCTGTACCGGTTCGCCGGCTACTCCCGCCTGATCTTCATCTACGACGGCGTCCTGCTGCTGCTGGCCCTCGTCGCCACGCGGGTCTCGTTCCGCCTTGCGGACGAGTACCTGCGCGTGCGGCGGCCGGCCGGCCGCCGCCTCATCGCCCACGGCGCCGGCCGACGTCGGGGGATGAGGACTCCGGCCTGCCGCAACGCGGTGCGCGCGGCGGTCGCGGCTCGGAAACCGCGTTGCGTCGCGCCGAGGAAATGCGGAACCCGGTCTACCGCAACGTGATGTGCGCGGTGGCCTCGGTCCGGAACCCGCCGTTCGGCGCGGCGATCACGAAACGCGCCCGGTAGATCCCGGGGGCCCAGCCGGCCGCCGGCCGGGGCGTGCCGGCGAAGCTGAAGTAGCGGGCGAAGTCCCGCGGCGCCTCGGTCCGGTTCTCGAAGATGCGGGCGCCGTCCGGTCCGGTGAGGACCGTCTCGATGGTGGTGCCGCCGAACGCGCCGAGCAGCACCACGTAGCCCACCAGCGCCGGGGCCCTGACGGTCGCCTCCGTCGGGTAGCCGTCGTAGCGGGCGCGGGCCGAGTCGGGACGGCCGGTGGCCACGCCGGCGCGGTAGACGACGGTCGGTTCGTAGGCGGCCAGACCCTGCTGCGCGGGGTCCCGCCACAGCGTCCCGGCCAGCGAGCCGGTGGCGTCGCAACGCGCCGGGCTGGCTGCCGCCGCCCCCGTGAACGGGTCGACCGGCGTCCCGTCGCGTTCCACCTGGAAATGCAGGTGCGGCGTGTCCGCCTGTCCGGAGGCGCCGATCAGGCCCAGCACGTCGCCCGCCTGCACCCGGGCGCCGCGGTCCACGGTCACGCTGCGGCGCTGCAGATGACAGTACTGCGTCGTCCAGCCGCCGCCGTGGTCGATCCGCACGCCGTTGCCGCACTCGACGCCCTGTCGACTCGAATCGTCGGCATCGTCGCGCAGGGGGCTGTCGTCGAGGCCGTCGCGGACGCCGACCACCATGCCGGCCGCCGCCGCCAGCACCCGGAACGGCGGGTCGCCCGGACTGAAGGGGGCGATGTCGGTGCCGCGGTGGTTCTCGTACGAACGCACCCCGCACCGGTGATCGCGGTAGGCGCCGCCCCGGTCCAGGTCCACGTAGGCCTGGTACCAGCAGTCCGCGCCGATGGCGCAGGCGGCCGGGAAGTCGAAGCGCGGCGCCTGCGCAGCCGGGCCGGTCGCCTGCGCCGCCGCGAGCAGTGCGATCACGAGCGCGCGCCGGGCAATGTGCAGCATGTCGTCGATCCTTTCCGAAATTCCCGGTACGGGGCAGGGTCGGCCGCCGCGGTGTCGCCGGCCGCGGTGCTGCCGGCCGCGATGCAGCATGTCGTCGGTCCTTCCGAATTCCCGGTACGGGCGATGCCTGTCCATCTGCCGTGCGCATTCTATCGCTCTCACGACGTGCTCCGGCGCCCGGCCCCCGTGTCGGTCGATGCAGCGTGTCGAGTCCGGCCCGCGGCCGTACCTCGCGACCTCCCCTGACCCGCGTTGACGCGGCAAGGTCCGGCGGGTACGCTTGAAACACTCCCTCCTCTATGATGCGGCGCCACCAGGTCAGACGCGGACTCCGCCTTCCGATTGCCGGGGAACCGGACCGCTCTGTCGAGGCCGCGCGACCGTCGCCGCGGGTCGCGCTGCTGGCCGCGGACCACGTCGGTCTGCGGCCGACGATGCACGTGTCGGTCGGCGACACGGTCGCGCGCGGGCAGCTCGTGTTCGAGGACAAGACCCTGCCGGGCGTGCGCTGCACGGCGCCGGCGGCGGGCACGGTGAAGGCGATCCACCGCGGCGCGCGGCGGGCGTTGCAGTCGGTCGTGATCGAGCCGAGCCGAGCCGAGCGGGAGGGCCGCGAACCCGAGGCGGTCCGTTTTTCCGCCTGGTCGGGGCGCGACTCGAGCGGGCTGACCGGGCGCGACGTGCGCGACCTGCTGCTGGAGTCGGGCCAGTGGACGGGGCTGCGGTCCAGACCCTACGGGCGGGTGGCCGACCCGGCGACGACCCCGCACTCGATATTCGTCACCGCCATCGACACGAACCCCCTGGGGCCGGACGTGGCGGCCATCCTGGAGGGCCGGGAGGGAGCTTTCGAGCGTGGACTCGCGGCCATCGCGCGGCTGACGCCGGGGCCGGTGTTCGTCTGTACCGGACCGGATCAGCGGGTGCACGCGCCGGCGTCGGCCCGCAACCAGGTCCGGCACGAGGTGTTCGAGGGCGTGCATCCGGCCGGGACCGTCGGCGTGCACATCCACACGCTCGATCCGGTCGACCGGGGCAAGGTCGTCTGGCACATCGGCGTGCAGGACGTCATCGCCACCGGCCGGCTGTTCGAGACCGGCGTGCTCGACGTCTCGCGGGTCGTGGCGCTCGGCGGCCCGCCGGTGCAGCGGCCGCGCCTGCTGCGCACGCGGATCGGAGCCTCCACCGCGGCGCTGGTGGACGGGGACGTCGACGGCGCGGCGGAGTACCGTCTCATCTCGGGCTCGGTGCTCTCCGGCCGTACGGCGACGGGTGACGTTCACGGGTACCTGGGACGCTATCACCAGCAGGTGTCGGTGCTGGCGGAGGGGCGTGACCGCGAGTTCCTCGGCTGGCTCGGCCCGGGCGTCGACACCTTCTCGACGACGCGCGCCTTCGCGTCGAGGCTGATTCCCGGCCGCCGCTTCGCGATGACGACCTCCACGCACGGCTCGCCGCGTGCGATTGTCCCGATCGGGATGTACGAGCGCGTGATGCCGATGGACCTGCTGCCGACGCCCATGCTGCGGGCGCTGGTCATGCATGACGTCGAGCGGGCCGAGGAGCTGGGTTGCCTGGAGCTGGACGAGGAGGATCTCGCCCTCTGCACGTTCGTCGATCCGGGCAAGACCGACTTCGGGCCGCACCTGCGCCGCGTGCTGGAGACGCTGCGGGCGGAAGGCTGAGATCGCGGCGAACGCCGCGTCTGCGCCCCTTGCGTGGGGTGTTTCCGGCACAAAGAGCCGTCGCCGACCGTGCGCCGCCACCTCGCGTTCGGCGGCCCGCCGAGACGATCACGACTTCGGTGCGTTCAGAATCGCCTTGATGAGTTCCGTGTTGCGCTGGTCGGCGGCGCGGATGTCCTCGCGCAGGTTCTGTTCCAGCCGGTCGATGCGCCTTCCGAGATCGATGTTGGTGTCGTCGATGCGTTTTCCGAGGTCTGCGTTGGTGTCGTCGATGCGCCTTCCGAGGTCGGCGTTGATGTCGTCGATGCGTTTTCCGAGGTCTGCGTTGGTGTCGTCGATGCGTTTTCCGAGGTCTGCGTTGGTGTCGTCGATGCGTTTTCCGAGGTCTGCGTTGGTGTCGTCGATACGTTTTCCGAGGTCGGCGTGGGCGGTTGCGTTGGCGGCGTTGGTGTCGTCGATGCGCTTGCCGAAGTCGTCAAGGCGTTTGCCGAAGTCGTCAAGGCGTTTGCCGAAATCGTCGAGGCGGCTCATCGTGAGTCGGTGCAGCAGCACCGTCAGGCCGCCGAGACCGAAGAAGAGGGTGGAGCCGACGCCGATCACCGTCCAGGCGGTTGCGTCCATCACCATCATCATATCCCTGCGTCCCGCTCCGGCGGATTGACTTGCATCAAGGCCGGCGGTACGATGGATGTTGCTCGGGGACGGGTCCCCGTCTTTTTTTGACGCCGCGCTTGAGAAAAAAATCACAAGCCAGAGGGCGCCGCGCCCGGCGAGGGCGAGCGCGGATCGCGCCATGAAGTTCCTGCGGCGCCTGCTCGACTCGCAGGCGCATCACTTCGAGCCGGGCGGCAAGCTCGAGCGCCTTTACCCGCTCTGGGAAGCCCAGGACAGCTTTCTCTACACGCCGGGCCAGGTCACCGCCGGTCCGTCGCACGTCCGCGACGGCATGGACCTCAAGCGGATGATGATCACCGTCGTCGTCGCGCTGGCCGGTTGCGTCTGGATGGCGCTGCACAACACCGGCTACCAGGCGAATCTGGCCATCTCCCGCGGCGCGGCGCCGCTGGCGGCCTGGCAGACGCGGGCGATGGAGGCGCTGGGCCTCGGTTTCTCCCCGGACGATCTGTTGAGCTGCCTCGTCCACGGCGGCCTCTACTACGTCCCGATCCTCGTCGTCACCTTCGCGGTCGGGGGCCTCTGGGAGCTGCTGTTCGCCGTCGTACGGAAGCACGAGCTGAACGAGGGCTTCCTCGTCACCGGCATGCTGTTTCCGCTGGTGCTGCCGCCGACCATCCCGTTGTGGCAGGTGGCGCTCGGCATCTCGTTCGGCGTCGTGGTCGGCAAGGAGATCTTCGGCGGGACCGGGATGAACGTGCTGAACCCGGCCCTGGTGGCGCGCGCCTTCGTCTTCTTCGCCTACCCGGCGGAGATGTCGGGGGATGCGGTGTGGATCGCGGCCGATACGGCGACCGATGCGGTCAGCGGGGCGACGATCCTGGCCACGGCCACGCTCGGGGGCACGGCGGCGATCGCTCCGGACTTCGACTGGTGGGGGGCGCTGGTGGGGTTCGTGCCCGGCTCGATGGGCGAGACCTCGGTGCTCGCCTGTCTCGCCGGGGCGGCCCTGCTCGTCGGCACCGGCGTCGGCTCGTGGCGCATCATGGCGAGCGTCGCCGCCGGCACCATCGCGATGGCGGCGGGGCTGAACGCGATCGGCTCGGCGACCAACCCCTTCTTCGACGTGAGTCCGGCCTGGCACCTGGTGATCGGCGGCTGGGCGTTCGGGACGGTCTACATGGCCACCGACCCCGTTTCGGCCCCCTCGGTGCCCGGCGGCCACTACGTCTACGGCTTTCTCATCGGCGTGCTCACCGTGCTCATCCGCGTCGTCAACCCGGCGTATCCTGAGGGGATGATGCTCGCCATCCTGTTCATGAACCTGTTCGCGCCGCTCATCGACCACGTGGCGATCCGCATGAACGTGCGGCGGCGGAGGGCGCGCGTCGTGTCTGCGTCGTGGCACGGTGCAGACACGTAGCAGGGACTGGTTGGGCGGCAACGGCGCTGCAGACTACGATTGACGGGCCATGCAAGGTAGCGTTCTCTACAACCTGGGCTTCGCGGCCATCGTCTGCGTGGTGTGCGCCATCGTGGTGTCGTCGTCGGCCGTGGCCCTGCGCGAGCGGCAGGCGATCAACCAGACCCTCGACATGCAGCGCAACGTGCTGGTGGCGGCCGGGCTCGCGGCCCCGGACGAGGCGCTGGAGCCGGAGCAGATCGCCGCGCGCTTCGCGCCGATCCGCCAGGTGGTCATCGACCGTGCGAGCGGGGCCGCCACAGACATCGATCCCGCCACGTTCAACCCGCGCGCCGCAGCGGCCGATCCGGCCACGAGCCGGGTCGCGCCGTCCAACGACGCGGGGCTGCAGCGGGTGGCGGACCGGGTGCTGGTCTACGAGCTGCGCGACGACGCCGGCGCACTCGACCTGGTCGTACTGCCGGTCCACGGCCTGGGGCTGTGGAGCATCCTCTACGGTTTCGTGGCCCTCGACGCCGACCTGGAGACGATCCGCGGGCTGACCTACTACGAGCACAAGGAGACGCCGGGCCTCGGCGGCGAGGTGGACAACCCGCGCTGGAAGAGCCTGTGGAACGGCCGCCGGGCGTTCGGTCCCGACGGCGCGCCGGCCATCGAGGTGATCCGGGGGCTGGCCGGGCCGCCGCCGGACGATCCGTACCGGGTGGACGGCCTCGCCGGCGCCACCATGACGAGTCGCGGCGTGACGAACATGCTGCGCTTCTGGCTCGACGAGCAGGGCTTCGGGCCCTACCTGGAGGTGCTCCGCGTGCGGAGGGACGGCTGATGGCGAAGACGCGCGGTGCCGCGCGTCCGCTTCCCCGGCGGGGTGCGGCATGAACTCGATTGAGCAGCGTGGACACGACTGGAGACAGGGGAGATGGCTGCCAAGACGTCGTCGAGCGGGAAAAAGCGGGATCTGGTCCAGGTGAAGAATCCCAGAAGCGGGCGCTACGTGAAGATCGACAGAGATGTCGGCCTGATCGTTGCGCACAAGAAATCCCCCGGCCCGTACAAGGGCATCCGCGAGGTCCTTGCGCGCGAGCACCGCGAACATGCGGTCAGGGCCGGTTCGAAGAGATCTTAGCGCCATGATCGTCTACAGCCCGCTGGACGGAGAAGTCCTGACGACCAGGATCACGAGTCGGTCGAGATGCTGTTTTCTGATGACGCAGCTTGGTGATCCGGTACCCGAGGGGGTTAAGGCCATCCGCCGTTCGGTTTCCGGCCTGTGCAGGGCCGGTGGCTACGACGTCATCGATGCGAGTGCGTTCGTCACCGGCCGGGATTTTCTGTGGAAGATCTGGAAGTTGATCGCGTCCACGCCATTTGCCCTTGGCGTGTGTCACGAGGAGATGCCGTTTCCCACGCAGGCGAACATCTACTACGAGCTCGGTGTGGCGCAGGCGCTGGGTAAGGAGACCCTGCTCGTCAAGTCCCCCCGCGCCAAGGTGCCGAGCGACTTCGTCAGAACGGAGCACGTCGAATTCGACGACCGGTTCGACGCGAACTTCGCAGCGTACCTGGATACGCTGCAGGAACAGGCTAGGCACTACGAACTGATCGCGGATCAACTTGAGAGGAACCCGCTCCTCGCAATCGACTATTTGAAACGAGCGTTTCTGATTACCGGCGACGATGGCCTCCGCGGTAAGGCCCGGGCGCTGCTCGAACACGCTGGCCCGGAGGGCCGGGCGAAGAACAGCGTCGAGCAGCTTGCGGCGGCCTTCTGATCCGGGGCGTGAGGAGGCGTGACGAACATGCTGCGCTTCTGGCTCGACGAGCAGGGCTTCGGGCCCTCTGATCCGGGGCGTGAGGAGGCGTGACGAACATGCTGCGCTTCTGGCTCGACGAGCAGGGCTTCGGCCCCTATCTGGAGGCGCTCCGCGCGCGGAGGGACGGCTGATGGCGAAGACGCGCGACGCGCTGATCGACCCGCTGTTCAACAACAACCCGATCGCCCTGCAGGTGCTCGGCATCTGCTCGGCCCTGGCCGTGACCACCCGCATGGACACGGCGCTGGTGATGAGCGCGGCGGTGGTCGTGGTCACGATGTCGTCGAACTTCTTCGTCAGCGCCTTGCGGCACCAGATCCCGACCAGCATCCGCATCATCGTGCAGTTGACGATCATCGCCTCGCTGGTGATCGTGGTCGATCAGGTGCTGAAGGCGTACCTGTTCGAGCTGTCGAAGCAGCTCACCGTCTTCGTGGGGCTCATCATCACCAACTGCATCATCATGGGGCGGGCCGAGGCCTACGCCATGCAGAACCCGCCCGGCATGAGCCTGATCGACGGGCTCGGCAACGGGCTCGGCTACGGCGCCATCCTGATGATCACCGCGTTCGTGCGCGAACTGCTCGGCTCGGGGACGCTCTTCGGGACGACGGTGCTGCCGCTGGCGAGCGAGGCGGGCTGGTACACGCCGAACGGGCTGATGGTGCTGTCGCCGGCCGCCTTCTTCATCATCGGATTCCTGATCTGGGCGCTGCGGAGCTGGAAGCGCGATCAGGTGGAGGCCGACTGATGCTGGAGCACTACCTGAGCCTGGCGGTCAAGGCGATGTTCGTCGAGAACATGGCGCTGGCCTTCTTTCTCGGCATGTGCTCGTTCCTGGCCGTCTCGCGGCAGGTCACGACCGCCGTCGGCCTCGGCGGCGCGGTCATCTTCGTGCTGACGATCACGGTGCCGATGAACCATCTGATCTACGCGCACCTGCTGAGCCCGGGCGCGATGGCGTGGCTGCACCCGTCGCTGGCGGAGTACGATCTGTCGTTCCTCGGCTTCCTCTCCTACATCGGCACCATCGCCGCGATGGTGCAGATCGTCGAGATGGTGCTCGACCGCTTCGCGCCGCCGCTGCACGCGGCGCTGGGCATCTTCCTGCCCCTCATCGCGGTCAACTGCGCCATCCTGGGCGCGTCGCTGTTCATGGTGGAGCGCAGCTACACGCTGGCCGAGAGCGCCGTGTTCGGCCTCGGCTCCGGCATCGGCTGGGCGCTGGCCGTGATCGCGCTGGCCGGCATCCGCGAGCGGCTGCGCTACTCGAACCCCCCGGAAGGGTTGCGGGGGCTGGGGCTGACGTTCATGCTGGTGGGGCTGATGGCGCTGGGGTTCATGGCCTTCGCCGGGGTGCAGCTCTGATCGGAGACGAGGGCAGAGATGGTCACCGTGGGTCTCGGCGTCGCGATGTTCACGTTCGTCATCGTGTCGCTGGTCGGCCTGCTGATGGCCGCCCGGCGCCAGTTGGTCGCCACCGGCGAGGTGACGATCACCGTCAACGGGGACGCGGACAAGGCGCTGCGGACCGCCGCGGGCGGGACCCTGCTGGGCACGCTGGCCGACAACCGGCTGTTCGTTCCGTCGGCCTGCGGCGGCAAGGGGAGCTGCGGCGTCTGCAAGGTGACGGTGTGCGACGGCGGCGGCGCGGTGCTGCCGACCGAGCGCAGCCACATCAGCCGCGGCGAGGAGCGCGAAGGCGTCCGTCTGTCCTGTCAGGTGAAGGTCAAGCAGGACATGGCCATCGAGGTGCCGGCCGAGGTCTTCGACATCCGCCAGTGGCGCTGCCGGGTGCGCTCCAACCACAACGTCGCCACCTTCATCAAGGAGCTGATCCTCGAGCTGCCGGAGGGCGAGGACGTGCCGTTCCGGGCCGGCGGCTACATCCAGATCGAGGCTCCCCCGGGCGCCTACGACTATCGCGACTACGACGTCGAGGAGGAGTACCGCGCCGACTGGGACCGGTTCGACCTGTGGCGCTACACGGCGGTCGTCGACGAGCCGGTGACGCGCGCCTACTCGATGGCGAACTACCCGGAGGAGAAGGGCGTCATCATGCTCAACATCCGGATTGCCTCGCCGCCGCCGCGGGCGCCGGAGGGGACCCCGCCGGGGAAGATGACCGGCTACGTCTTCAGCCTGAAGCCGGGCGACGAGGTGACCATCGCCGGTCCCTTCGGCGAGTTCTTCGCGAAGGAGACCCGGGCGGAAATGATCTTCGTCGGCGGGGGAGCCGGCATGGCCCCCATGCGCTCGCACATCTTCGATCAGTTCCGGCGCCTGCGCACCGACCGCAAGGTCAGTTTCTGGTACGGGGCGCGCAGTCTGCGCGAGGCGTTCTACATCGACGACTTCGACGCCATCGCGGCCGCCCACCCGAACTTCGAATGGCATCTGGCGCTGTCGGAGCCGCTGCCCGAGGACAACTGGACCGGCCGGACCGGTTTCATCCACCAGGTCCTCCACGACAACTACCTGCAGGATCATCCGGCGCCGGAGGATGTGGAGTACTACCTGTGCGGCCCGCCCATGATGCTGAAGGCGTGCATGGACATGCTCGACCGCCTTGGCGTCGAGCGCGACAACATCCTGTTCGACGACTTCGGGTAGTGGATCGCATCCGGGGCCACCTGATCGATCCGAAGCCCGACGGATCGTTCCGTCTCGACAGGTCGTACTCGATTACCGCCAGGGCCTGCGCATGACGTCGCGCAGGTTCGATGCGCTTTTCGGCGGCCCGCCGCGGCGGCCGGAGGTGCCGATCGTGGCCGGAACCGGTCTGTGGCCAGCTGCCGGACCGCGCGCCGGCCGGTGCGCGACGTGCAGCGCTACTTCAGGCAGTGGATGGTGAGGAGCCGGTTGCGGCGACGGTCCGTCGCCGCGCTGGCGGCGCTGGCTCTCGCTGCCTTCGGGTGCGGGGAAACGGCGCCGCCGGCATCCCGCGCGGTTCAGCAGCGCTGGACCTTCACCGGCGCGGCGATGGGGACGACGTTCACCGTCACCGTCGTCTCCGGCCGCGGCGCCGACCGGGCTTCCGCCCGCCCCGGGGCGTCCGTGCGTCCCGCGGCTGCGCCCGTGCGTCCCGCGGATGCGCCCGTGCAGCAGCCCGGCCAGCCGGCCGTCGAGACGGCAGTACGCCGGGTCCTCGAGCGGATCGAGGGTCGGATGTCCCACTACCGTCCCGATTCGGAACTCTCGCGCTTCAACCGGGCGCAAACGACCGAGCCGCAACCGATGTCCGCGGAGACGCTGGGGGTGATGGCCGAGGCGCTGGCCGTCAGCCGGGTGAGCGGCGGCGCGTTCGACGTGACGGTCGGTCCGCTGGTCGACGCCTGGGGCTTCGGACCGCCGGGCCGGGCGCCGGCCGCGCCCGAGGCGGCGGCGCTTGATGCGCTCCGGGCGCGGGTCGGCGCGGATCTGCTGGAGGTGGATCTCGCGGCATCGACACTGCGGAAGCGGCGCGCGGACGTCGTCGTGGACCTGTCGGCGATCGCCAAGGGATACGCCGTCGATGCGGTGGCGTCACTGCTCGCCGAGCGCGGTGTCGGCGACTACCTGGTCGAGATCGGCGGCGAGCTGCGCGCCGGGGGCGGCAACGAGCTGGGCGAGCCGTGGCGGGTCGCCATCGAGCGTCCGGCGCCCGGCTTCGCGACGACGCAGCGCATCGTGCCCCTGACCGACGCCGCGGTGGCCACGTCCGGCGACTACCGCAACTTCTACGATCTGGACGGCGCCCGGGTCTCCCACACCCTCGATCCGCGCACCGGCCGCCCGGTGACGCACCGGCTGCGGTCGGTGAGCGTCATCGCCGAACGCTGCAGCCTGGCCGACGCCCGCTCGACCGCGCTGCACGTGCTCGGACCCGACGAAGGCTACGTCCTGGCGATGACCGAAGGCTGGGCGGCGCTGTTCGTCGCCGAGGACGGAACCGGCCGGCTCGTCGAGCGCGAGACCCCGGCGTTCGCTGCTGCGGTACGGTAAGGCTGGGCGGCGCTGTTCGTCGCCGAGGACGGAACCGGCCGGCTCGTCGAGCGCGAGACCCCGGCGTTCGCTGCTGCGGTACGGTAAGGCTGGGCGGCGCTGTTCGTCGCCGAGGACGGAACCGGCCGGCTCGTCGAGCGCGAGACCCCGGCGTTCGCTGCTGCGGTACGGTGATGCGCGGTCGGCTCCGCGCGGGTCCGACAGGCGCCCCGAAGCGGTTGACAGGGTCGCCGACCGCGCGGCAGGATGGATGCAGGGACGGATTGCAATGGAGCACGAGCCGTTGCTCCCGGTGAGGAAGAGATGGGGCTGTTCCTGTTGACCGCCGGCATCATCGCGGGCGTCATGCTCATCATGGCGGTGGGGCTGCTGTTCCGCTACCCCTGCCTGCGCGGCTCGTGCGGCGGTCCGGACGTCGTCGACGCCGAGGGCCGGTCGCTGCGCTGCGACGCCTGCCCGCGCGCCGTCGGACCGGCCGCCCGGTTGCGGTCCTGACCGTTGCCGCCGCCTTGCCGGGTTCCCGGCGTCAGGCGTCGTGCAGCGTGGCGGTCGCGGCTGCGACGGCTTCGGCCAGTCGTGCGTCCTCCAGCGGGTCCACCGTCCGCAGGTCCAGCAGAAGGCGGTCGTCGAGGATGCGGCCGACCACCGGCGGGACGCCGTTCCGCAGTCGCGCCGCGAGCGCGGCGGCGGAGCAGCCGGCCGCTTCGACGGCCAGTGCGCGGCTCGGGAGCGTGACGCCCGGCGTGCTGCCGCCGCCGATCGTGGCCTCGGTCGCGGCGATGGACACGGTGCATCCCGGTGCGTCCGCAAGCTGCGCTCGAAGCGCTTCGGCGCGCGCTTGCAGTCGTCCCGGCGGCGTTTCGATCATGCGCACCACCGGCACGGATGCTCCGGCGCGCCCGGTGGCGTGGTCGATCAACGTCGCTTCGAGCGCCGCGCAGGTCAGCTTGTCCACCCGCAGCGCGCGCAGCAGCGGATGCGATCGGATGGGCTCGATCGCCGCGCCCCGGCCGGCGATGACGCCCGCCTGCGGCCCGCCGAGCAGCTTGTCGCCGCTGAACGTGCAGACCGCCACGCCCGCGGCGATGCTCTCGCGCACCGTCGGCTCCGCGTCGACCCCCGCGATGGCTCCCAGGCAACCGCTGCCGAGGTCCTCCACCACCGGGAGCCGGAAGCGCTCCCCGAGGCCGACGAGCTCCGCCAGTGTCGGCCGTTCGGTGAACCCCTCCATCCGGAAGTTCGAGGGGTGGACGCGCAGCAGGGCCGCCGTGCGCTCGCCGATGGCCGCGGCGTAGTCGGCGATCCGGGTCCGGTTGGTCGTGCCCACCTCGCGCAGCATCGCGCCGGATTGCCGCAGTACGTCGGGCACGCGGAAGCCGCCCCCGATCTCGACGAGTTCGCCGCGCGAGATGAGCACCTCGCGGCCCGCGGCCAGCGCGGCCAGCGTCAGCAGAACCGCGGCGGCGTTGTTGTTGACCACGACGGCCGATTCGGCGCCGGTCAGGCGCGTGACGAGCGCCGAGGCGTGCACGGTCCGCGACCCGCGGCGTCCGGCCCGCAGGTCGTACTCGAGGTTCGTGTACCCGCCGGCGACGGCGGCGACGCGCTCGATGGCGGTCCGGCTGAGCGGAGCCCGGCCGAGGTTGGTGTGGACGATGACGCCGGTGGCGTTGATGACCGGCTGGAGCGAGGGCGACAGCGCCGCGTCGAGCCGCGGGGCCAGGCGCGCCTCGATGCGCTCGGCCGCCGCCGCCTCGTCGCGCACCGCCGCCTCGTCGGTGGCGAGGTGCCGGCGCAGCGCCGCCGCCTCGTCGCGCAGCGCCTGCACGGTGGCCTCGCGGCCGTACCGCGCTTCGAGCCGCCGCACCGCCGGCCGCCGCCGCAACTGCTCGATGGATGGAATGAGGCGCTGATGGGACCGCATCGCGGCAGGCGTCGACGGTTCGCACACGGAGGCCTGGATGGTCGGGGCCGGCTTGCCCGAACCTGACGGTTCAGCATACCATCGCGGCCGTTCCCGCCATGAGTGACAGTCGGATCCCACCAGGGTACACGCTTGGCGAATCGCCGGATCACCGTCCGAGCGAGTCCTTCTGGCCATACGCCGATCTGCCCGAGGAGCCGACGCCCGAGGAGCTGGCGGCGCTCGATCCCGAGCTGCACGACGCGCTCTTCGGTGCGCGGCCGCGTCCGTTCTCGATCACGCTGAGCTTCCGGCCGTTCGAGGGCGCGGACTCGGAGCGGGCGGTCGCCCTCGCGCGCGGCGCGGCGGAATACCGCACCGTCGGGGCCGGCGAGACGCTTCGGCACCGCGCCCGGTTCCATCCGGATGACGCGGCGACGCTTCACGAGCTGTTCCAGCTCGTGGACCACCGCGGCGACTGCGAGGTGCTGATCGACGACCGGCCGGTGCCCTTCGCTCGCGAGCTCTGGCTGCCGCTCGTATGGTGTGTGCTCGCCGTGTCCGGGAAGACCGCCACGTGATGCGCGCACTGCTGAGCGTGTCGGACAGGACGGGCCTGGTCGAGCTCGGCCGCGCCCTGACGGGCCGCGGCGTCGAGCTGGTGTCCACCGGCGGAACGGCGGGCGCGCTGGCGGCGGCGGGACTGCCGGTCACCGCCGTGTCCGACGTGACCGGATTCCCCGAGATGATGGACGGACGGGTCAAGACCCTCCACCCGGCGGTGCACGGCGGGATTCTGGCCCGCCGCGGCCGGCCGGACGACCTGCAGGCGATTCGCGCCCAGGGCATCCAGCCGATCGACATCGTCGTCGTGAACCTGTATCCGTTCGCGAGGACGGCGGCGTCGGGGGCGACGTTCGGCGAGCTGGTCGAGCAGATCGATATCGGCGGTCCGAGCATGGTGCGCGCCGCCGCCAAGAGCTTCGAGGATGTGCTGGTGGTGGTGGATCCGGCCGACTACGGCCGTGTCCTCGACGCGCTCGGCGGAGAGGGGATGGGCGACCGGAGGTTGCGCTTCGAGCTTGCCCGCAAGGCGTTCGCCCATACGGCGGCCTACGATGCGACCATCGCCGCGGCGCTGGACGCGGTGGACACGGCCGGTCCCGACTTCGCTCGCGCACCGTTCACACTGGCCGGTGTCGCGCCCGACCACTTGGCCGTCCAGGCGTCGAAGGTGCGGGACCTGCGCTACGGCGAGAACCCGCATCAGCCGGCGGCGTTGTACTCGGACGGCGCCTGGGGCTTCGGTCGGGCGCGCGTCCTGCAGGGCAGGGCCCTGTCGTTCACCAACCTGCTCGATCTCGACGCGGCGGCGCGGCTGGTGCTGGAGTTCGACGAGCCGGCGGCCGCCGTCATCAAGCACACGAATCCGTGCGGCGTCGCCACCGCGGCGCGCCTCGGCGAGGCGTACGTGAAGGCGCGGGACGTGGATCCGCTGTCGGCCTTCGGCGGCATCGTCGGACTGAATCGCACCCTCGACCGTGAGACCGCCGGCACCATCGCGGAGACGTTCATCGAATGCGTCGTGGCGCCCGGGATCGGGGACGACGCCCGCGAGGTGCTGGCGGCCAGGAAGAACCTGCGGCTCGTAGTGGCCGACTTCCGCGGGGGCGGCGACGCGGCGCGGCGCGACGTCCGCTCCATTCTCGGGGCCTGGCTCGTACAGGAGCGCGACCAGGTTGTGGAGTGCGCCGGTCCGTGGGGCGACGGCGCCGCTGTCGCGCCGGACACCGTGCTGCGGGTGGTCACCCGGCGGCAGCCGACGGCTGACGAATGGACAGCGCTGCGGTTCGCCTGGCGGGTATGCGCGCACGTCAAGTCCAACACGATTCTCTTCGCGCGCCCCGATCGCATCGCGGCGGTCGGGGCCGGGCAGATGAGCCGTGTCGACGCGGTCAACGTGGCGAAGATGAAGGCCGGCGACGGCCTCGCCGGCACCGTCGTGGCATCCGACGCCTTCTTTCCCTTCCGGGACGGCCTCGACGCCATCGCAGGGGCGGACGCGACGGCCATCGTGCAGCCCGGCGGCTCGAAGCGGGACGCAGAGGTCATCGCCGCCGCGGACGAGCACGGCCTGGCGATGGTCTTCGCCGGCCGGCGGCACTTCCGGCACTGACGGCTTGGCTGAAGCCTGCCGCCGCAGTTCCGTCTCACCCGGCCTCACTCGGCCTCACCGACCTCACTCCGGCCGGTCCCTTCTGTGTACGATGTAATGATCCGTGGAGGCGGGACTGCGGCTGTGGATTTCCCGGGAGAACTGATCGTGCAGGATGTGCGCTGCCTGCACGGCAGGCAGCGCGGTCGCCTGCGGCCCATCACCCTGCTCGTGGGGGAAAATAGCACCGGCAAGACGACTTTTCTGGGCTGTTGCGGCGTACTGCATCAGGTACTCTCGGGATGGGATCTCGGCAGAGCGCCCGACTTCAACCGTGAACCCTTCGCCATGGGTTCGTTTCGGGACATCGTCCGATCACGCCGCGGTCCGGCCGGGCGCATCGACGCGTTCCGGATCGGGATGGCCATCAATCCGGCGCCGAACCGCGGCATGCCCCCGTACACCGCGCTCGCCACGTTTGCGGAGGCCGGTTCGCAGCCGGTCGTTTCGTCGCTCCGGTTCGAGTTCGGCTCCGAAGCGTTTCTGGAGCTGAAGCGAGAGAAACAGAAGGGAGGGCGGGACCCGATCGTGGTGCAGGTTCCCGGTCATGCGGTGCCGACGGATATTCCGTTCGATGAAGCGGGTTTCCTGATGGAGCACCTGATTTCCCTCGCTGCCGAGGACCGTACGAGTCCTGGTGCGCAGCGGGCACTGCGACCGGTCACGGAGTATCTCCGGGATCTGTTGACCGGGGGAAAGCCGCGGCGATCCACGGGACGGTTCCGTCTCCGACCACTGCCAGCGCTGGTTCCCGTAGCTCCGCTCCGCTCGAAGCCGGTGCGGACCTACAACCCGGTCAGCGAGGCGGCTTCACCCGAGGGCGATCACGTTCCGATGCTGATGATGCGGCTGAATCGTACGGACCGGAGCCATTGGAACTCGCTCCACGACGATCTCGTTGCGTTCGGCCGTGAGGCCGGATTGTTCTCGGACATCAAGGTCAGACGCCACGGCGCACAGATGAGCGACCCGTTTCAGTTGCAGGTCAAGGTCCGGTCCGGACCGCATTCCAACATCATGGACGTCGGGTACGGCGTGAGCCAGAGCCTGCCGATTCTGGTCAACGTTCTGGAGGCCGATGAGTCGGGCAGCGCAAGAAGAGGGGCCCGTCCGGGAGGGCGGATGTTCCTGCTGCAGCAGCCTGAGGTCCATCTGCATCCCCGCGGTCAGGCCGAGCTCGCTACCCTGTTCGTTGAAGCGTACAGGAAGAACGGGAACCATTTCGTGATCGAGACCCACAGCGACTACATCGTCGACCGCGTTCGCCTGGCGGTCAGGCGGCGGCAGCTGGAACGCGACGACGTCTCCATTCTCTATTTCGAGCCGAAGGGCAACGCCGTCACCATCCACAACCTGACCCTCGACGAACAGGGAAACCTGCAGGGGGCGCCGGCGGGATATCGCGACTTCTTCATGAAGGAAACCGACCGGTTGCTGGGGTTCGCCGACTGAGGGAAGCCGCCGATGTGCATCATCGTGGACGCCAATCGCCTCGGGGACTTTCTCTCCGACCCGGTGAGCGAGGACGCCGCTCCGATACGTCGCTGGCTGGCTCGCGGACGCGGCCAGCTCGTGTATTCGAACGGTGGCGCGTTCGCGCGCGAAATCGGACGCACTGCAAGGAGCAGATTGTTCAACTACAGCCGGGCCGGCAAGGCGATGCTCGTTCCTGCCGATCGATTCGCTGCGGATGAGCGAGCCCTGAGGCGCCGCCCGGGGCTGCGCTCCGATGATTCCCATGTGCTCGCGCTCGCGCGGGCGACCGGCGTGCGTCTGCTCTGGACGGGTGACCAGGATCTCATTGCGGACTTCAAGAACCGGGAGTTCATCGATCGACCGAGGGGCAAGGTCTACTCCGGCGCGGCCAACACCGGCCTGTTGGCGAGGTCGGTGTGCCCCGCTCCGCCTCCGTCACGGTGAGCCGACCGCAGGTCGGTGCTGCGGAGGCTGCTCCACGAGCTTGGGGCACCCCCGGTTCACGCTTGGCACTGGGCGCATCATGACCGCGGTGCGGCGCGGTCGCGTTCAGAAACGGAACCGCACGCCGAACGACGGGATGATCGGGAACCCCGCGGTCGGGCGCTCCACGATGCGCGGCAGCGGCCTGTCGGGATCGTGGGCCAGTCCGGTCTCGAACTCCACCGGGTTGTCGCGGTTCAGCAGGTTGATCACCTCGATGTACCAGGACCAGCGGCCCGTCGGCCCGGCCGGCTGGCGGGCGATGCGCAGGTCGATGCGCGCATAGTACGGCAGGCGTCCCCGCTGCAGGGCGTCGAGACCGCCGAAGTCGAGGGTGTAGACCGGCGCGCCGTCCGCGTCGCGGGCCGGGACGAGCCGCCCGCGGTCGTCCTCGTCCGCCGCCGCCCGGACGCCGACGGCCGGCGTGTAGGGGAAGCCGGTGGCCGCCTGCGCGGTGGCCGCGATGCTCCAGCGGCCGAGCCGGTAGCGGCCGACGGCGTTGACGGCGTGGCGGCGGTCGTACTCGAAGGGGTAGCGCAGGCCGTAGGTCTCGCGGTCGGCGCGGCCCCAGGCGTAGGACAGCCAGCCGGCCAGCCGTGCCGCCGGATCGCTGCGCACCAGGTACGCGTCGATGCCGTAGGCCCGGCCGCCGCCGCCGTTGACCGGCGTGGTCGTGATGCGGGGCGCCGTCGGGACGCTCGCGCCGAGGGCGGCCGGGAAGTCGTAGCGCGACACGCGGGCGCGGCGCTCGGCTTCGGTCTCGAGGCGGCCGACGATGAGATCGTCGAACGCCTTGTGGTAGGCCTCCACCCGCAGCAGCGTGTCCGCCCCGAGATCCTTCTCGTAGCCGGTGACCAGATGCGTCGCCCGCTCGTGGCGCAGGCCGCCGAGTGCGGCGGCGGAAAGGTCGAAGAAATAGTCCGACTGGATGAGCTTCTCGTAGCCCGGACTCTGCGTATAGAGGCCGCCGGCCACGCGCAGCCGGCCGGCCCGGCCGAGGGCCACCGTGGCCGCGAAGCGGGGCGAGAGGATCGCATCCCCGTTGACGGTGCTCCAGTCGAGGCGCAGGCCCGGTTCGATGGACAGGCGCGGCGTCAGCGTCCAGCGGTTCTGGATCCACGCGCCGCCGCGCGCGCCCCCCAGGGACGAATCGAGATGGTCCGGCAGGCCGATCCCGCCGCGCGCGCTCGACGGGTTGGCGATTGCCTCGTTGCGGTCGCCGGTGATGGAGAGCACTGCGCCGGACGCCAGCCGGTGCAGCTCCGCTCCGGCGTCCAGAGTGTGCGCGGACGAGAGCGGGAACGCGAATTCCTGGCGCAGGGACAGGTCGCGCACCGACAGGTCCTGCTCGAAGGCGAGGTCGGTCACCTCGACGCCGATCCGGTCGTCCGGCGCATTCGACCGTCGCGCGTCCGACTCGATGGTGGCGTCGACGCCGAGCACGTTCGTGTTGCGATACCACGAGACGATGGTGCGCGACGTGGCGGCGCCGCCGAGCAGCGCGTCGAACCGCAGCGAGCCGAGGTCGTTGCCCGCGTCGGCGGCGAAGCGTCCCGCTTCGCGCGAGTCGCCGTCCTCGTCGTCGATCCGGAAGTCGGTGCGCTCGCGGCTCGTGAGCCCGAAGAGCGACAGCCGATGCCCGGGTCCGAGCGTCCACTGCGCCTGGACCTGCGCGTCGGCGAAGGCCGGCAGGTCCTGGTCGATGACGAGGCCGGCGACCAGGTCGTAGTAGGTCCGTCGCCCGCTCAGCAGCCAGGAGCCGCCGCCGGGCGCGCCGCCCTCGAGCACGACGTTGGCGTCGGTGACGCTGGCCGACGACGATCCGCCCAGATCGCGCGCGCCGGCCCGGTTGTCGACGATGAGCAGCGACGACAGCCGGTCGCCGTACGCCGCCCCGAAGCCGCCCGCGGTCAGCTCGAAGCGCTCGACGGTCTCCGGGTTGAACGCGCTGACGAGACCGAACAGCCGGTAGGGGTTGTGGATCTCCACCCCGTCCATCACCGTGAGGTTCTGGTCGGGGGTCCCGCCGCGCACGGCGAGCCGGCTGCCGAAGTCGCCGGTGGACGCGATGCCCGGCAGCGTGTCGAGCGTGCGGAAGATGTTGTCGAAGGCGCCGGCGACCGCGAAGACGTCCTCGGCGGTGACGGGCGTCGCCGACGGCCGTTCCGGCGCGGCGATCGGCGCGGACACCACCTGCACGGTTTCGGCGAACGTGTTCGGGAACAGCAGGATCTCCAGCACCGCGCCGGTCCCCGCCACGGCGGGATCCAGGACCACGGTGGTCGCCAGGTAGCCGTCGGCCGCGATCCGCAGCTCGGTGTCATCCGCCGCGAGCGTCACCGAGAACCGTCCCGCCGCATTCGTGGTCACCGTCTCGGCCCCGCTGGCGATGCTGGCCGTGGCTATCGGGGTGGCGCCCGCGCCGTCGAGCACGACGCCGGTTACCGTCGGCGACGCCGATCCGTCCCGGCGCCCGGCGGACTCGGTCTGCCCGGCGGCGTCGCCGCCCGGGAGCAACGCCAGCATCAGGAGCAGGTGGTGGAACCGGCGGCACGTACGGCGATGCGGCGAGGCGGACATCACGGACAGGACCTGCGAACCGGTCGCGCAGGGGAAGGTGAGCGAGGTGGACATGATGCACGAGACGTGTGCACGAGCGGATCGGTTCCGGCCGGAATCAGGTGGTCCGTGGCGCCGGAGCAGCCGTGGCCGCGCCGGGCAGCGTGACCAGAACCAGCAGCAGCATCAGGAATTCCGAATCACCGAAGTTGTATTCGAACATGCCGGCCGCGAGCATGGCTGCGACGCTCGCCAGACCGGCGGCTGCGAGCGTGCGCGAGGCCGGGTCCCGGAGTCGTCGGCGCAGGTCCATCGTCACGGCGGCGACGAACCAGCCCCACAGCGCCAGAGCGGGCAGTCCGCGCTCGGCCGCGATCTGCAACGGGACGTTGTGCAGATGCGGATTCGTGACGTTGACCGCGTGCTCGGGGCGATATTCGTCGTAGGCCGTCTCGACCAGACCGGGACCGATGCCGGTCAGCGGGTGGTCGCGGACCATGCCCGCGCCGACCGTGACCATGGCCAGCCGATCCCGATTGGTCGGATCGGTGAGGTCGAAGGTGCTGTGGACGCGGTCGACGACCTGGGCCGGCGCCAGTGCCAGGAACACGGCGACCGCCGCCGGCGCCAGCGCCAGCAGCCGGCGGTCCCGCAGGATCAGCAGCAGGCCGGCGCCGATGCCGGCGCCGATCCAGGCGCTGCGGGTCAGCGTGACGACGAGCGCGGCGGCCAGTGCCGGAAGCACGGCCATCGCCCAGCCGCGGTCACGGGCTTCGAAGAGCAGGCGGGAGAGGGCGGCGCCGGTGAGCAGCATCAACAGGCCCGCGTAGGTCATGTAGTGTCCCATCGAACCGTGCGGTCGCCGGCCGAGATGGTCGTGGTCGAAGAAACCGTACTGCACGATGCCGACGGCCGCGGCGGCCGCGCCGGCGGCCAGGACGGCGCTGGCGACGGTTCTGGCGCGCCCGCCATGCGCGAGGCCGTGGACGACCGGCACGATCAGGAAGAGCAGCACCTCCCGGGACTCGACGAGGCTGGTCGCTGGCGCAAGCGAGAACGGCACGCTCACGAGGAGCGTCCAGGCCCCGTAGGCCGCCAGCGGCCGGAAGAACGCCGGCGTCGGAGGACGTCCGGCGGGCGCGGCGCGGGACGCCAGCCAGAGGACGACCAGCACCGTCAGAAGGATCTGCGAGACCGCGATCGACAGGGGCAGGGCGAAGCCGAAGAGCAACAGCAGAGGTCGGCCGGCGGCATCCCGCAGCGCCGCCGCGTCGGCCAGCGTGGTGCTGCGCATGGGCATGGGCGGCGCGCTGGCGACCGGGGGTCAGGGCTCGACGGTCGCTTCGTCGATCAGCATCACCGGAATGTCGTCCTCGATCGGAAAGACGCGGCGGCAGGCGCCGCACCGCAGGCCGGCGCCCTCGTTCACGAGCGTGACCGGCGTCTTGCAGGCGGGGCAGGCGAGAATCGCGAGCAGCTCGGGATCGACAGCCATGATCCGATTCCCACTATAGCAGAAGGCCTGCGCCGCGGCGCGCCGGTCCGGGCGGAGAAAATCTCGCCTTGTCGCCGGGGCCGACCTGTGGAAGAATCGAGTCTTATGTCTTATGCGGCCCGCGTTGTGCTCGTCCTTGCGCTGGCGCTGCTCGTCACGATGATCGCCGGGCCTGCCGCCGCGCAGGCGCCCGCGGCGTCGGACCCGTCGGCACGCGCCGCGGCGTACGCCCGCTTCCTGATCGGCCGGCACCTCGAAGGCCTGGATGACATCGACGGCGCCATCCGGGCGTTCCGGGACGCCGCCCGGCTCGATCCGACGGCCGGCGAGCCGCTCGCCGAGCTTGCCGCGCTGTACGCGCGAGCCGGACGGGCGTCGGACGCGATGGCTGCCGCCGAGGAGGCTCTGGCCCGCGAGCCCGACAACCTCTCGGCGCACCGGGTGCTCGGGTTGGCCTATTCCGCGGCGGCCGGTTCACGGGAGGGAACCGCCGAGGATGTCGAGCGGGCGATAGACCATCTGGAGCAGGCCCGCAGCGCGGTGGTGCCGGACCTGCAGGTCGAGCTGACGCTGGGCCGCTTCTACCTCAGAACCTCCGCGACCGACGAGGCGATAGCGCTGCTCGAGGACCTGTCCAAGGACCAGGTCGCGTACGCGCCGGCGAGCGCGCTGCTTTCCGAGGCCTACCAGCAGGCGGGCCGTCACGACGACGCGCTGCGCACGTTGGAAGGCGCGGTGGCGAACACCCGGCCGACGTTCAGGTTGCTGGCTCGTCTCGGCGAGCTGTACGAGCAGAGCCGGCGCTGGCGCGATGCGGCCGAAGCCTATCTGGGGGCCGTGGCCCTGAACCCGCGCAGCGCCCGGGTCCGGCGTCGGCTGGCCGCGGTATGGCTCACGGCCGGCGAGCCGATCCGTGCCCGCGACGTGCTCGGGGGGCTGCTCGATATGCGTCCCCGCGATGCGGCCGGCTATCACATGCTGGCGGAAACGGAGATCGCGCTCACCGACTTCGACGCGGCCGAGGCGGCGGCCCGCCAGCTGATCGAGCTGGAGCCCGACGGCCTGCGCGGACCCTACGTGCTGGCCCAGGTGTTCGAGCGCCGGCACGAGTACCAGCGCGTCGTCGAGACGCTGGCGCCGGTGCTGGAGCGGGCGCGCATGATGCGCCCGCAGCGGATGCTGGCCGAGATGCTGGACCAGCTCGGCCGCGCCTATCAGTGGCTCGAGGATGCCGAGGGTGCGGCAAGCGTCTACGAGGACGCCGTTTCGCTGATGCCGTCCAGTCCCGGGTTCCAGGCCCGGTTGGCCCAGGCCTACGTCGATTCCGAACGGCACCGGGAGGCGGAGCAGCTCCTTGTGCGCGCCCGGCGGACGAGCCCCGGCAACCTGACGCTGGCCATCATCGAGGCCGACCTGCACGGCCGGCAGGGCGACGTGGATCGTGGCGAGTCCCTGCTGCTCGCTATGCTCGCGGAGAACCGCGAGGCGCCGCGGGCGCACCTCGCGATGGCCTCCTTCTACAGCGAGCACGACCGGCTCGACGATGCCCTGCTGGTGCTCGAGTCGGCGCAGCAGCAGTTCCCGCGGGAGACCTCGATCCTGTTCCTGCTCGGGGCGGTCCTGGAGCAGAGCGACCGCTTCGCCGACGCCGAGCGGGCGTTCCGCCAGGTGATCGACCGGGATCCGGATCACGCGCAGGCTCTCAACTACCTGGGCTACATGCTCGCCGACCGCGGCGAGCGCCTCGACGAGTCGGTTGCGCTCATCGCCCGTGCGGTCGAGAAGGATCCGCACAACGGCTCGTACCTCGACAGTCTCGGCTGGGCGTACTACAAGCTCGATCGACTGGATCTGGCCGAGCCGCCGTTGCGTGCGGCCGGCGACCAGTTGCAGCGCAACTCCGTGGTCCAGGACCACCTCGGCGATCTCCTCAACCGGCTCGAGCGGTATGCCGAGGCCATCGCTGCCTGGCGGCGCGCGCTCGAGGGCGATGGGGAGGAGATCGACCGGACCCTGATCGAGCGCAAGATCGACGCCGCACAACGCCGTCTCGATCGCTAGGGAGCTTGCGTCGCAGGACGGGGCCGACTCCTGGACCGCGAACAGCCCGTGCCGGCCCGTGTTCCCGCCGGACGCTGTCGTTTCCGCAGGGTCGCGATCGGCGTTGCGCTGCTTGCCGCCGCCTGCACGCCGGTGCGTCCCGGCATCCAGTTGCCGGGCGGCCCGCGTCTGCCGCTTGCCGACCACGCCGCGTTGTGGGAGCGGGTCTCGGCCCCGTGCCGCGGGGTCCGGACCATGGAGTTCCTCCTCGTCCTCGGCGGGCGGTCGCGCGACACGACGTTGCGCCGGACGCGCATGCGCGCGGCGGCGGCGCGTCCCGGGTCGCTCCGCGTCGAAGCACTCGCCCCGTTCGGCGCACCGGTGTTCGTCTTCGTGGCGCGCGGCGACCGGGCGACGCTGCTGCTGCCGCGCGAGCGGCAGGTCGTGCGCGACGAGCCGCCGGCAGCGGTGCTGGATGCCCTGGCCGGTCTGGCCCTCGGTCCGGCTGACGTGCATGCCCTGTTGACCGGGTGTCTGGAGCCGGACCCGGTCGCCGCCGCGGCCTGGCGGCACGACGATGGATCGGTGGCCGTGGAACTGCAGGGCGGCGCGGTCGCCTACGTGCGTGACCCCGGCAACCGACAGGTGGTGGTCGCAGCTCGGCGGGGGAATCTGACCGTCGAGTACGCGGAGCATGTCCGCGGGCTGCCGCGCCGGCTCCGGATCCAGGTGGACGGGCCGCGGGGCGGCGCCGATCTGACCGCCAGGCTGTCGCGGGTCAGCATGAACGTGGAGCTTCATCCGGCCGCGTTCACGGTCGAGGTGCCCGCGCGGTATACGCCGGTCACCCTGGCCGGCCTGCGCGGCGCCTCGCCTCTCGAACAGCGGACCCCGCCGGCCGCGGAGGTCGCGGCGAGACCGTGAGCGGCCGGCGTTCGCCACGGCGGGTGCAGGTGCGCGCGGTGGCCAAGATCAACCTCGACCTGCGCGTGCTGCGGAGGCGTGCGGACGGGTTTCACGAGGTGGCGACGGTCCTGCAGTCGATCGCGCTGCACGACACGCTGTCGATCCGCGTGCGGCGCGGGCTGCTGACGGTACGCTGTACGGCGTCCGCGGTCCCCGCCGACCGGGACAATCTGGTCTGGACTGCCGGTGCGGCCCTCTGGCGCGCCCTCGGGCGGACCGGGGATCCGGCCGGCGCCGCCGTCGTCATCCACAAGCGGATACCGGCCGCGGCCGGACTCGGGGGAGCCAGCAGCGACGCGGCAGCCGCGCTGCGGGCGCTGCGCTGCTGCTGGGCGCCCTCGGCGAGCCGGCGGATGCTGCAGGACGTCGCCGCTGCGATCGGATCCGACGTGCCGTTCTTCCTGCGCGGCGGCACGGTGCGGGCGACCGGTCGGGGGGAGCGGCTGCGCCGGCTCCCGACGCTGCTGCGCTACTGGGTGGTGCTGGCGGTTCCCGCCTTCGGCGTGTCGACGGTGGCTGCGTACCGCTGGTGGGACCTCGACGAACGGTACGGCGATTCCCGTCGTCGGGCCTCACCACCGTCAGGCTGGCGCCGGAATCCCGGTCTGCTGCACAACGACCTCGAAGCGCCGGTCGCCCGCCGACACCCGGAGGTCCGCGCCCTGGTGGCGCGCCTGCGGGCCGCGGGCGCGCTGCACGCCGCCATGACCGGGAGCGGATCGGTCGTCTTCGGCCTCTTCGGAACGCGTGCGGGGGCCCGGTCGGCGCGCCGGGCGCTGGGCCCGGCCGGTGGGCGGACGATCCTGACGCAGACCCTCGACCCGGTCGCCTGCGCTCGTCTTGCGGCTGTCGCCCGCATCGACTAGAATCCCCGTTCGCGCGCCCGCGTGGGCGTCTGCTTGCGCCCGACCGGCGCGGGGCGCAGGCGGCGAGCGCCGCGGGCTACCGATGGGGCGTCGCCAAGCGGTAAGGCGCGGGACTTTGGATCCCGTATTCGAAGGTTCGAATCCTTCCGCCCCAGCCACTCGTGCAGCAAGTCGAGAGAGAAGCGGCGCCAGCGAGGAGACGTGCCGACTCACAACGGAGATCTGAAGCTCTTCGCAGGCAGCGCCCATCCGGCGCTGGCCGAGGAGATCGCCGGCGTGCTCGGGGTGCCGATGGGACGTTCGGCGCTGCGGCGCTTCTCCGACAGCGAGGTGTCGTTTCAGATCGACGAGAACATTCGCGGCACCGACGTCTTCGTGGTGCAGCCGACCTGCACGCCGGTGGACGGGCACCTGGTCGAGCTGTGCGTGATGATCGATGCCTTCCGCCGGTCGTCGGCGGCCCGCATCACGGCGGTCATGCCGTACTACGGTTACGCGCGGCAGGATCGCAAGGACAAGCCGCGGGTGCCGATTTCCGCCAAGCTGGTCGCCAACCTGGTCGGAGCCGCGGGCGCCAACCGCGTGCTGACGATGGACCTGCACAAGGCGCAGATCCAGGGTTTCTTCGACATCCCGGTCGACCACCTGTTCGCCACGCCGGTCTTCATCGACTACCTGTCCCGCGCCGGTTATCGGGGCCACATCACGATCGTGTCGCCCGATGCGGGCGGCGTGGAGCGGGCGCGCGCGTACGCCAAGCGCCTGGATGCGGATCTGGCGATCATCGACAAGCGCCGGTCCGGGGACGGCCATGCCGAGGTGATGCACGTCGTCGGCGAGGTCAGGGACCGCGTCTGCGTGATACTGGACGACATCGTCGATACGGCAGGCACGTTGCAGCAGTCGTCGCGGGCGGTGCAGGAGAGCGGAGCCTCGAGCATCATGGCCTGCGCGGTGCACGGTGTCCTGTCCGGGCCGGCCCTGCAGCGAATCGAGGCGTCGCCGCTCGAGCGGCTGATCGTGACCAACACGATTCCGCTGCGCACGGAGTTCGAGCAATCCGCCAAGGTGCGGGTGCTGTCGGTCGCCGGGCTGCTCGGCCGGGCCATTCAGAGCATTCACCAGGAAACGTCGGTGTCGTCGCTGTTCGTGTGACGACTGCAGGAGAGAAGGGAAGAGATGCAAGCCACTCTGGCCGCCGCCACCCGGAAGACGCGCGGCAAGAACGAAGCACGGCGGCTGCGGCGCGCCGGACGGTTGCCGGCGGTCGTGTACGGCGGGACACCGGTGGAGAGCCAGGCCCTGGAGGTCGATCCCGGGGAGCTGCTTCGCATCCTGCATTCGGAATCGGGTGTCAATACGCTCGTCGATCTGCAGATCGACGGGGGGGCGTCCGACCAGGTGCTGATCAAGGATATCCAGCACGACCCGATCACCGACGCGCTGCTCCACGTCGACTTCTTCCGCCTGGCCATGGATCGGGCCATCACGGTCACTGTGCCGGTGACCCTCCACGGGGAAGCGGCCGGCGTCAAGCAGCAGGGCGGATTGCTCGATTTCGTCACGCGCGAGATCCAGGTCGAATGCATGCCGGCCGAGATCCCGGAGCATATCGATGTCGACGTCCACGAGCTGCTGATCGGCGACGGAGTGCGGTTGCGCGACGTGGCCGAGGGCAGGAGTTGGAAGCCGGTGAGCGATCTCGACACGCTGCTCGTGCACGTGACGCAGGCGAAGACCGGCGCCGCCGACGAGACGGAGGAAGAAGAGGGGGAGGCGGAAGCCGCCGGGGACGACGCCGGCGAGTAGGGCCGATTCCCGAGTGGAGGCCGCGTGCGGCTCATCGTGGGCCTCGGAAACCCGGGTTCGCAGTATCGCGGAACGCGTCACAACGTCGGGTTCGATGTGCTCGACGTGCTGGCGAGGCGGCTCGATCTGGAGTTCGAGAGCGCGCCGGCCGACGCGGTGCTGGCTCGGCAACGCGGGCCCGGCGCCCGGGTGATGCTCGCCAAGCCGCTCACCTACATGAATCGCAGCGGGGGAGCGGTGCAGGCGTTGCGACACTACTTTCGTATCGAGCCGGCGGCGTTGCTGGTCGTGGCCGACGACGTGAACCTGCCGCTGGGCCGGCTTCGCGGCCGCAGGCAGGGGTCGGACGGCGGACACAACGGGTTCGCCTCGATCATAGCCTCGCTCGGGACCGGGGAGTTCGCGCGGCTCCGGGTCGGGGTGGGGAGGGGCGACACGCGGCGCTCGCTGACCTCCCATGTGCTGGCGCGGTTCGACGCGGATGAACGGGAGGAAGTGGAGGCGGCCGTCGAACGCGCCGCCGACGCCGTCGAGACGTTCGTCGAGGACGGCATCGACAGGATGATGAATCGGTTCAATTGAGGCCGAGAGGCTCCTTGCCGTCGCATCCCGGCGGCCGCCGAGTCCGAGAGGAGACCAATGAGCGAAGTGCGGCAGTACGAGTTGGTGTATGTGGTCAGCCCGGAGATCACCGAGGACGGGGTCACCGAGCTGCACGAGCGGATTGCGGAGATCGTCGGCCAGTTGGGCGGCAGCATCGACAAGACCGACAACTGGGGCCGCCGGCGGTTGGCCTACGAGATCGACCGCCACCGCGAAGGTACCTATGTCATCACGCTGATCACCGGTCCGGGCACGCTGGTGACCGAGCTGGAACGGCGCCTGCGGGTCATGGAGCAGCTTCTCCGCCATCTCATCGTGCGGGTGGACGAGGATCTGCGCAAGGCGCAGCGGGCCCGCGCGCGGCGGCAGAGCCGCCAGCAGCGTCGCCTGGCCAGGAAAGCGCCGGCCGAAGTCGGCGCCCCACCTGCGCCGGAGCCTGCTGCGTCTGCCGCGTCGGAGTCTGCTGCGTCTGCTCCGTCGGAGTCTGCTGCGTCTGCTCCGTCGGAGTCTGCTGCGTCTGCCGCGTCGGAGTCCGTGCGGTCGGAGGAGGCCGGTGAGGCTGCGGCCGAGGCGGTGGCGTCGGAGCCGGTTGCGGCGGAGTCTGCTGCGCCGGAAACGGCACCGGCGGCCGGTGCGGGAGAACAGGGCGGCGAGACCGCGGAGGTGAAATGATGAGTGACGAGCGGGACGACCGACGTGGTGGACGGGGCGGCGGCAGAGGCGGCGGACGCCGCGGGGGTGGTCGCCGGCGCAAGGTGTGCCGCTACTGCGTGGACAAGGTCGACTACATCGACTACAAGGACGTGCGCCTGCTCATGATGGCGATCGCCGAGCGCGGCAAGATCCAGCCGCGGAGGATCTCCGGCACGTGCGCCAAGTGCCAGCGGAAGCTGACGACGGCCATCAAGCGCGCCCGGCAGCTCGCGCTGGTGCCGTACGTGCTCGACTAGGCGACCGGGAGTGAAGCCATGGAAGTCATCCTGCGGGATCACATCGACAACCTGGGCCGCCGGGGCGAAATCGTCAACGTGGCCAACGGCTATGCGCGCAACTACCTGCTGCCGCAGAAGCTCGCCCTGCTGGTGACCCCGGGGAACCGACGGCAGGTGGAGCGCGAGCGGGTGATCGCCGACGCACGCGAGGCCGACGAGCGGGCGCAAGCCGCGAGCTTCGCCGAGCGACTGCGCGGGATCGAGTGCATCATCCCGCGTCGCGTGGGCGAGACCGGGACCCTCTACGGCTCGGTCACGTCGGCCGACATCGCCGACTACCTCGGGACGCGCGACATCGACGTCGACAAGCGCCGGATCCAGCTCGGCGAGCCGCTCAAGGAGCTGGGAGAGTTCCCCGTGACGGTCAAGCTGCATCGGGACGTCAGCACCGAGCTGACGGTCAGGGTGGTCAAGGAGGAGACCGGCGCGGCGGCCGACGCCGAGGCCGGGGACGCGGCGTCGTAGGGGCGGCTGGCGGCGCGGCGGTCGGGGTGGATGAGGCATGGCGCAGCCGGACATCTCCGGGGGGCAGAAGTCGCTTCCCCACAACCTGGAGGCGGAGCGGTCCATCCTGGGCGCGATTCTCATTCGCAACGACGCGTTCAACGTGGCGGCGGAGCTGATCGACGCCGACGACTTCTTCCGCGACGCCCACCGCCGCGTCTTCGACAAGATGGTCGACCTCAACGAGCGGGGTCAGGCCATCGATCTGGTCACGCTGCGCGACGATCTGAGCCGCTCCGGCGATCTCGAAGCGGTCGGCGGTCCCGCCTACATCTCGTCCCTCGCCGACGGCGTGCCGCGTTCGACCAACGTCGAACACTACGCGCGGATCGTCAAGGAGCGCGCCACCCTCCGCAGCCTGATCGCGGCGGCGAACCGGATCGAAGCCGAGGCCTATGCCGCGCGCGAGGACGCCGCGGTGGTGCTCGATCGGGCCGAGCAGGAGATCTTCGCGATCGCCGAGGGCCGCATCAACAGCGGGTTCGTGCACCTGAGCGAGCTGGCCGAGGCCAGCTTCAGCGCGATCGAGCAACTGCAGAGCGTCCAGAGCGCCGTCACCGGCGTGCCGACCGGTTTCGCGGACATCGACGAGATGACGGCCGGACTGCAGTCGGCCGATCTCGTCATCGTCGCCGCCCGCCCCTCGATGGGCAAGACGGCGTTCGCGCTGAACATCGGCGCCCACGTCGGGACCGCGGGCGAGGGGACGGTCGGCGTGTTCAGCCTGGAGATGTCGAAGGAACAGCTCTTCATGCGGATGCTGACCAGCGCCGCGCAGATCGACTCGCACCGCTTCCGGACCGGCCTGCTGACCGAGTCGGACTACAGCCGCCTGTCGGAGGCGATGGGCCTGCTCTCCGATGCGCGCGTGTACATCGACGACACGCCGTCGCTCGGGGTGCTGGAGATGCGGGCGAAGTCGCGCCGTCTCAAGGCGGAGCACGGGCTCGACCTGGTCATCATCGACTACCTGCAGTTGATGCGGGGACGCGGCCGGTTCGAGAATCGCAACCAGGAGATCGCCGCCATTTCGCGCTCGCTCAAGGCGCTGGCGAAGGAGCTCGACGTGCCGTTGGTGGCCCTGTCGCAGCTCAGCCGCGCACCCGAGTCGCGCGCCGACAAGCGTCCGCAACTGTCCGACCTGCGCGAGTCCGGCGCGCTGGAGCAGGATGCCGACGTGGTCATGTTCATCTTCCGCGAGGACATGTACGAGGAGACGCCGGAAAACGAGAACGTCGCCGAGATCATCATCGGCAAGCAGCGCAACGGACCGACCGGGACGGTCAAGCTGGCCTTCCTGAAGCAGCAGACCCGCTTCGAGAACCTGAGCCGGGACTACCAGTAGCTGCGCCGGATGCCGTGGTCCACCCCACTCATGCCGTGGTCCGCCCCCCTCGTGCCGTGGTCCGCCCCACTCATGCCGTCGTCGATCTCGACGGACTGACCGCCAACTACCGGACGATCCGTGCCCTGCTTGATGCCGGCGCGGGCGCCTCGGCGCCGCGGATCATCGCCGTCATCAAGGCCAACGCCTATGGCCACGGCGCGGCGCGCGTGGCGCGGGCGCTCGAGCGGGAAGCGGACGCGGGCGGCGTGTCTCCCCCGATGCTCGCCTGCGCCGACATCGAGGAGGGAGTCGAGTTGCGCGCGGCGGGGGTCCGGGCGCCGATTCTGGTGTTCGGGGCGTTGAGCGTCAGCGATCTCGACGGGGTGTTCGCGCATGGCCTGACCCCCACCGTCTCGTCGCCGGCCGCGGCGCGGGCGCTGCAGCAGGCGGCCGCCGCGCGCCGGGCGCGCCTCGGCGTGCACCTGAAGATAGACACGGGCATGAACCGGTTCGGGTTCCGGCACGACAACCTGGCGATCACGCTGCCCGACGTGCTGCGCTCGCCGCACCTGGTGGTGGAGGCCGTCTACACGCACTTCGCCACCGCCGAGGACCGCGATCATCCGCTGTTCGAGCGCCAGCGGACGCGCTTCGAGGCGGTGCGGGCGTCGTCGTCGACGCTCGGTCTCGGCGGTGCGTGGTGGCACGCCGCGAACAGCGCGGCGCTGCTGCGGGACCGGCGGACGTGGTACGACGCCGTGCGTCCCGGACTGCTGTTGTACGGCGTCGCGCCGCCGCCGCTCGTCCCCGACCTGCGCCTGCGGCCCGTGATGTCGCTGCGCAGCCGCGTGGTGGCGGTCAAGGGGATGCGGGCGGGCGAGTCGGCCGGTTACGGTGGGCGCTTCGTCGCGGATCGGCCGATGCGGGTGGCCCTGATTCCGGCCGGTTACGCAGACGGCCTCGACCTGCGGCTGGCCGGGTGCGGAGTCGTGCTCGTGGGCGGGGTGCGGGCGCGGGTCGCCGCCGTGTCGATGGACTCGATGATCGTCGACGTTACCGCAGTCGAAGTGAACCCGGGCGACGAGGTGGTCCTGCTCGGCCCGCAGGGGGCGGACCTGCTCGGCGCCTGCGACGTGGCCGGCGCCATCGGCACCGTGCCGCACGAGATCCTGTGCCGCATCGGAGCGCGGATCGAGCGGACCTATAATCCCTGACGACCTCCTCGCGATGTCGAAGACAAGGGCCAGGGCCGGAGCGCGGACCGTGTTCGTCTGTCAGGCGTGCGGCAGCCGATCGCGCAAATGGACCGGGCAGTGTCCCGACTGCAACGCCTGGAACGCGCTGGCCGAGGAGCCGGAGACCCCGGCGGCGGCCGGGGGGGACGTCCGCTACGGCGCACCGGCCGGTCGGGCCGAGGTGCGGCGCTACAGCGAGATCGACGTCGCGGCCGCCGCGCGCGTGCCGAGCGGGTTCGGCGAGTTCGACCGCGTGCTCGGGGGCGGCGTGGTGCCCGGATCGATGGTGCTGGTCGGCGGCGAGCCGGGTATCGGGAAGTCGACCCTGCTGCTGCAGGTGGCGGCCCGCGTCGCGGCCACGGCCGGTCCCGTGCTGTACGCATCGGGCGAGGAGTCGGAACAGCAGGTGAAGGAGCGGGGGGAGCGCCTCGACATCGGCGACGCCGAGCTGTACCTGCTCGCCGAGACCTGCCTCGAGCGGCTGCTCGACGCGGTCGAGCAGGTGCGTCCGGCGCTGCTCGTGGTCGACTCCATCCAGACGATCTATTCGCTGCATCTGGCCTCGGCGCCGGGCAGCGTCGGGCAGGTGCGCGAAGCAGCGACCCACTTGCTGTTCCGCGCCAAGCGCAACAACCTGCCGACCCTCCTCGTCGGCCACGTCACGAAGGACGGCGGCCTGGCCGGTCCCAAGGTGCTGGAGCACGTGGTCGACACGGTGCTCTACTTCGAGGGAGAGCGGCACCATTCGCATCGTGTGGTGCGGGCCGTGAAGAACCGTTTCGGGGCGGTCAGCGAGCTCGGCGTGTTCGAGATGACCGGTGCGGGGCTGCTGCCGGTGTCGAACCCGTCCCGGTTGTTCCTGTCGGACCGCGCGGCCGGCGTGCCGGGCTCGGCGGTGCTCTGCGCGCTGGAGGGGACGCGGCCGATCCTGGTCGAGGTGCAGGCGCTGGTCAGCACCGGCGCGTACGGGACGGCGCGGCGAATGGCGAGCGGCATGGACCACAACCGGCTGTCGCTGCTCCTGGCGGTGCTGGAGAAGCGGGCCGGACTCGGACTGGCCGGCGAGGATGTCTTCGTCAACGTGGCGGGCGGACTGGCGATAGACGAGCCGGCGGCCGATCTCGGCGTGGTGGCGGCGGTGGCCTCGAGCCTGCGCGGGCGCGGCGTGGCGCCCGGCACGGCGATGTTCGGCGAGGTGGGACTCGGCGGGGAGGTGCGCGGGACTCCCCAGGCTGCGTTGCGGGTGCGGGAGGCGGCTCAGCTCGGGTTCACACGCTGCGTCCTGCCCGCCGCGAACTGCCGTCGCGACACCGCGGTCGACGGCTGCGAGACGATCGGGGTCGAGACGGTGGAGGACGCGCTCGACGCGCTGCTGAGCGCTTCGTGAAGCGCCCGGGACGATGCCCTCCTTCCACTGGTGGCGGACCGTGTTCTGGCTGATCCCGGCGATCGCGATCTATACGGTCGTGCTGGGGGCGCTGTCGCTGGCTTCGCTGGCGGTGGATCGCCGCGGGCGGCTGGCGCACGGGTGCGCGCGGACCTGGGCATGGCTCATCCTGGTGACGACCGGGGTGCGGACGTCGGTGCGCGGCGTCGAGCAGGTGGACCGGAGCGCTCCGTACGTGTTCGTCTCCAATCACCAGAGCATCTACGACATCCCCGTCCTGTTCGTCTCGCTGCCGTTGCAGCTCCGGATCATCGCCAAGGCGTCGCTCGGCCGCTTTCCCGTACTCGGCTGGCACCTGCGCTGGACCGGCCACCTGCTGGTGGACCGCGCCCGCGCCGGCGTCGGCGCCCTGAAGCAGGTCGCGCGCATGATGCGGCGCGGACATTCTCTCATCGTGTTTCCCGAGGGGACGCGGAGCCGCGACGGTCGAGTGGGGCGGTTCCGGCGCGGACTGTTCCTGCTGGCGATTGAGGCCGGTTTGCCGGTGGTGCCGGTGGCGGTGTCGGGCACTCGGCACGTCATGCGCAAGGGCATGCTGACGACGCGTCCCGGTCATGTGGCGTTGGTGGTGCATCCACCGCTGCCGACGGACAGACTGACCCGCGGTGATGCTGGCGCCCTCGCCGAGCGTGTCCGCCGCGTCATCGCCGCCGCGGTGGGCGCCGCGGAGCCGGGCCGGCCGGCGGAGCCTCCGGCATGAGTCAGGTGACCGCCGCCACGAGCGCCATGCGGGTAACGGCGATTGTCGCGGCGGGCGGTCGCGGCCTGCGCGCCGGCGGCGGAGTGCCCAAGCAGCTCCGATCCATCGGTGGGCGCACCCTGCTGGAGCACGCGCTGGCGCCTTTCGACCGCAGCGGGCGGGTCGCGGAGATCGTCGTGGCGTTGCCGCCGGACCTGGCCGCCGACCCGCCGGCCGCGTTTGGGGCCGTGGAGACGCCGTTGCGCATCGTCGCCGGCGGGCCGCGCCGGCAGGATTCCGTGGCGGCCGGCGTCGATGCCGTCGGTGAGGGCACCGACATCGTTCTGGTCCACGACGCGGCGCGGCCGTTCTGTCCGCCGGCTCTCATCGGCCGCGTCATCGACGCCGCCGCGGCGGCGGGAGCCGCCGTACCGGCCGTCCAGGCGACCGACACGGTCAAGCGGAGCGCCGGTGCGGATGACCACCGGGTGGTCGCCGCCACCCTGCCGCGCGAGTGCATTCACCTCGCCCAGACGCCGCAGGGCTTCAGGCTCGATCTGTTGCGGGCCGCGGTGGCGCTCGGCAGGAGCGGAGTCGACGCGACCGACGAGGCGCTGCTCGTCGAACGGGTCGGGCACGCGGTCAGGCTCGTCGAAGGTGACCCGGACAATGTGAAGATCACGACCGCCGCGGATCTGGAACGTGCGGCCGGACGCATGGCCCGGGCCGGTGTCGGGAGCCTCGGCGCCGTACGGGTCGGCATCGGCTACGACCTGCATCGAACCGTTGCCGGGCGCCCCCTGGTTCTCGGCGGCACGCAGGTGCCGCACGACCGGGGTCTGGACGGACATTCCGATGCGGATGCGGTCTGCCACGCGCTGATCGACGCCGTTCTGGGCGCCGCGGCGGCGGGCGACGTCGGGCAGCACTTCTCCAACCGCGATCCCCGTTGGAAGGACGCGTCGAGCATCGACCTGCTGCGGCGGGCGGTGACCATCGTGCACGAGCGCGGATTCGTGGTCGGGAACGCGGATGTCGTGGTCATCGCCGAACGCCCGCGCATCGGCCCGCACGCGGCCGTGATGCGGCGACGGTTGGCGGAGACGCTCGAGGTGCCGGTGGAGGCGGTCAGCGTCAAGGCGAAGACCGGCGAGGGGGTGGACGCGGTGGGTCGCGGCGAGGCGATCGCGGTGCACGCGGTCGCGACGCTGGCGCCACGGGCCGCCGGATGCTGATCTTCGGCGTCAAGCCGGCCATCGAGGCGCTGCGGGCCGGGCGGGTGACGGCGCTCGCGGTGAGTGTCCGCCGCCAGCGCGGTCTGGCCGAGCTGATCGAACTGGCGGCGCGCCGCCGGGTGCGCCTGCGACGGGTCGAGCGGTCGGAGCTCGATCGTCTGGCGGAGGGCGCGGTGCACCAGGGGGTGGTCGCGACAATCCGCCCGCCCGCTGCGTGCGCCGTCGCGGATCTGATTGCGCTGCGCACCCCGCCGTTGATCGTCGTGCTGGACGGCATCGAGGATCCCCGCAATCTGGGCGCCATCGCCCGCACGGTGGACGCCGCGGGGGGCTCCGGCGTGGTGCTGCCCGAGCGGCGGTCGGCGCCGCTCGCCGGCGCCGCCGTCAAGGCCTCGGCGGGGGCGCTGATCCACGTCCGCATCGCGCCGGTGGTCAACCTGGCGCGGGCCCTGGAGGAGCTGAAGGCGGCCGGGGTCTGGACGATCGGCCTCGATGCGGGGGCGGACCGATCGTTGTACGATCTCGACCTCCGCCTGCCGTCCGCGTTCGTCGTCGGCCGCGAGGGCCGCGGGCTCCACCGGCTGGTGCGCGAGCGGTGCGACTGGCGCGTTGCGTTGCCGATGCGGGGCCGGGTGTCGAGTCTCAACGCGTCGGTTGCGGTCGGCGTGGCCCTGTTCGAGGCGCTGCGTCAGCGGTCGGCCGGTGCACGGTCCGCCTGAGCGAGCCGCCCGGCGATCGGGCCGGGCTTGTCGGAGGTCGCGCACTCTGCTACACTCATCAATTCGTCCGGCTGGCGTAGCTCAGTCCGGTAGAGCGGCTGATTTGTAATCAGCGGGTCGGGGGTTCGAATCCCTTCGCCAGCTCCACAGGCATTGAACACGCGATCCCATTCAACCCGGTTGACGTGAAGCTCGGGAACGAGCGCGCCCGGCGGGTCAGGTTCCGGGCGAGGAGCGAAATATCGGCGAGGTTGCGGAGCGGTCAAACGCAACAGACTGTAAATCTGTCGCCCAAGCGGCTTCGGAGGTTCGAATCCTCCCCTCGCCACCACGTTTTCGGCGGCAACGCCCGGTCGGGCGGGCGCTGCGGGGCGGCGGATGCGCGCCGGGCCCTGCCGCGCGGAGGCACTGCCAGGGGGATGGTCGGGCGACGGATGCGCGGGAGTAACTCAGTGGTAGAGTCACAGCCTTCCAAGCTGTTGGTCGCGGGTTCGATCCCCGTCTCCCGCTCCAGTCCGCGTCGCCCCGATGTCGGGCGCGCCGGCGGGGCAGCGGCGGCGGCCGGTGCCTCCGGGGCCGGCTCCCGGGTTCGCGACAGGGCCGATGTAGCTCAGTGGTAGAGCGCGTCCTTGGTAAGGACGAGGTCACCGGTTCAAGCCCGGTCATCGGCTCCACCCTGGTGATGAAGGACGGCGAGCGCTTGCATCTCGAACAGGAACGGTCATGGCGAAAGAGAAATTCGACAGGTCGAAGCCGCACGTGAACATCGGCACGATCGGGCACATCGACCACGGGAAGACGACGCTGACGGCCGCGATCACGCAGGTGATGGCGAAGCATGACCCGACGAACACGGTGCGTTCGTTCGACTCGATCGACAATGCGCCGGAGGAGCGGGAGCGCGGGATCACGATTGCGACGGCGCACGTGGAGTACACGACGGCGAACCGTCACTACGCGCACGTGGACTGTCCGGGTCACGCCGACTACATCAAGAACATGATCACGGGCGCGGCGCAGATGGACGGAGCGATTCTGGTGGTTGCGGCGACCGACGGTCCGATGCCGCAGACTCGGGAGCACATTCTTCTGGCGCGTCAGGTTGGGGTTCCGTCGCTGGTGGTGTTCCTGAACAAGTGCGACGCGGTTGACGACCCGGAGTTGCTGGAGCTTGTGGAGCTGGAGGTTCGCGAGCTGCTGAGTTCGTATGAGTTCCCCGGGGACGACATTCCGGTGGTGCAGGGTTCTGCGTTGCAGGCGCTGGAGGGCGATTCGTCGGGCGAGGCGTCTGTGGACGAGTTGATGGCGGCGGTCGACTCGTATGTTCCGCTTCCGGCTCGTGACATCGACAAGCCGTTCCTGATGCCGATCGAGGACGTGTTCTCGATCTCGGGTCGGGGGACGGTGGTGACGGGTCGCGTGGATCGGGGGAAGGTCGTGGTGGGCGAAGAGGTGGAGATTGTCGGTTTCCGTGAGACGCAGAAGAAGGTGGTGACCGGGGTTGAGATGTTCCGGAAGCTGCTGGACGAGGGAGTTGCGGGGGACAACATCGGAGTTCTTCTTCGTGGTACGGAGAAGGACGATGTGGAGCGGGGTCAGGTTCTTGCGAAGCCGAAGACGATCACACCGCACACGAAGTTCCGGGGCGAGGTGTATGTGCTGACGAAGGACGAGGGTGGCCGTCACACGCCGTTTTTCAACGGTTATCGCCCGCAGTTCTACCTTCGGACGACGGACGTGACGGGTGTTTCGCACCTGCCGGAGGGCGTGGAGATGGTGATGCCGGGGGACAACGTGACGATCAGCGTGGAGCTGATCACGCCGGTGGCCCTGGAGAAGGGTCTGCGGTTCGCGATCCGCGAGGGCGGCCGCACGGTGGGCTCGGGCACCATCACCGAGATCGTCGAGTAGATGTCCGTGCCGCAGCAGCGGCCCGGACTCCCGGACGGGGCGGTCGGGCGGAGAGCGGAGCCGGATTCCCGGCTGGTTTCCCCGCCCGCGGGCGGAAGGTCACAACATGCGCGATATCGTCATTCTGGCGTGCACCGAGTGCAAGCGGCGGAACTACACGACGACGAAGAACAAGCGAAAGACTCCCGATCGGCTGCAGCTCAGGAAGTACTGCCGTTGGTGCCGGTCGCACAAGCCGCACCGGGAGACGAAGTAGCGGGTGCGCCGAGTTCAGGCCAGTAGCTCAATTGGTAGAGCACCGGTCTCCAAAACCGGGGGCTGGGGGTTCGAGCCCCTCCTGGCCTGCCATCGTCCACGGCGGCGGCCGGTGACCGCCGCCGCAAGGGAAACGACATCGTGACATCGACCAGGCTGGAGAGCGTACGCGAGCCGTCTGCGAGAGGGGTGTTGAGCTGGTGGGGCAGGTCGCGCACGTTCCTGGCCCAGGTGCGCAACGAGCTCTCGCGGGTGACGTGGCCGACCCGGAAAGAGGTGCAGGCGACGACGTTCGTCGTCATCCTGACGTCGATCCTGTTCGGCCTCTACCTGTGGGGCATCGACCTGATTCTCGATCGACTTGCGCGGGCCCTGTTCCAGGCATTTGGTGTGTGATGACCGACGTCGTTACGAAGCAGTGGTACATCGTCCACACCTACTCGGGCTTCGAGAACAAGGTGGCGGAGTCTCTGCAGCAGCGCGTGCAGGCGTACGGCATGACGACGGACATCGGCGAGGTGCTCGTGCCGACCGAGGACGTCATGGAGATGCGCGGCGGCCGGCGGGTGGTCACGACCAAGCGCTTCTTTCCGGGCTACATCCTGGTCGAGATGAACATGTCCGATCGTGCCTGGCACGTGGTCAAGAACACCCCGAAAGTCACCGGCTTCGTCGGTGCGGGGGCGAGGCCGACGCCGCTGACGCGCGAGGAGGTCGACCAGATTCTGCACCAGGTGACGGTGGCGGCCGAGCAGCCGAAGCCGAAGTACACGTTCGACAAGGGCGATCCGGTACGGATCAACGAGGGGCCGTTCACCAGCTTCAACGGCGTGGTCGACGAGGTGAACCCCGATCGGAACACGCTGAAGGTGATGGTGACGATCTTCGGGCGGTCCACGCCGGTGGAACTCGATTTTCTGCAGGTGGAGAAGCTGTAGACGAGGGAGGCCAGACGGTCGGCCTCTGGCATGCATGGCGAAGAAGATCATCGGACAGGTGAAGCTCCAGATCGCGGCCGGCAAGGCGACGCCGGCCCCGCCGGTGGGCACCGCGCTCGGCCCCCACGGCGTCAACATCATGGACTTCTGCAAGGCGTTCAACGCGAAGACCGCCGCACAGGAAGGACTGATCATCCCGGCGGTGGTGACCGTGTACGCGGATCGTTCCTACAGCTTCATCACGAAGACGCCGCCCGCCGCGGTGCTGCTGAAGCGGGCCGCCGACATCGCCAAGGGGTCGGGCGAGCCGAACCGGACGAAGGTGGCCAAGGTGACCCGGCAGCAGGTCGAGGAGATCGCCGGCGTCAAGATGCCGGACCTGAACGCGAACACCCTGGATGCGGCGGTCGCGATCGTGGCCGGGACGGCCCGGTCGATGGGCATCGAGATCGAAGGCTAGGAGCTTGCGCCGCAGAAACGCAACGGAGTGAATCCTGCGTGCGCAAGCTCCCGGGGCGGTGGGGGCTGGGGCCGAACACGGAGTATTGCCACGGGTTTGGCGGCGCTGATGGTTCGCGGCGCCGCGCGGGCGAGGCCGCGGACGGGTAGGGATCAATGGGCAAGAACGGCAGGCAGTTCGCAGCGGCGAAGGCCCGGGTGGGCCAGCAGCCGTATCCGATCGAGGAAGCGATTCCCCTGGTGCAGAGCCTCAAGTTCGCCAAGTTCAACGAGACGGTCGAGATGGCGATGCGGCTCGGCGTCAATCCGAAGCACGCGGATCAGATGGTCCGCGGCACGGTGGTGCTGCCGCACGGACTCGGGCGCAGCAAGACCGTGCTCGTGATCGCTGGCGGAGACAGGCAGGAGGAAGCCGAGCAGGCGGGCGCGGATGTCGTGGGCGGCGAAGAGATGGTCGACAGGATCCAGGGCGGCTGGCTGGAGTTCGAGGCCGTCGTGGCCACTCCCGACATGATGCGCTCGGTCGGCAAGCTCGGCCGGATTCTCGGGCCGCGCGGCCTGATGCCGAACCCGAAGACCGGCACTGTCACCCCCGACGTGGCGAAGGCGGTGCGGGAGATCAAGGCCGGCAAGGTCGAGTACCGCGTCGACAAGGGGGGCGTCGTGCACGCGGCCATCGGCAAGGTGTCGTTCGAAGCGCAGCAGTTGCTGGACAACGCGAATGCCCTGGCTGCGAGCGTGATCAAGGCGAAGCCGGCTGCCGCCAAGGGTCGATACATTCGGGGGGTGCATCTTTCGTCCACGATGGGCCCTGGCGTTCCGGTTGACACGGTCAGCGTCGAGGCCGGCGCGAAGGCATAGGGCATGGCACTCAGCAGGGCAGGCAAGGAAGAGCAGCTCGCGCATCTCCGGAGCGAGTTCGGCGCCGCCGAGAGCGTCGTGCTGGTGGACTACAAGGGGCTCGATGTCCCGCGGGTCACCGAGTTGCGCAGGAAGATCCGCGCGGCGCAGGCCAGCTATCGCGTCGTGAAGAACTCGATTGCGCGCCGGGCCGTGACCGGAACGCCGTTCGAGGCGTTGCGGGACCGTTTCGAGGGTACCACCGCGGTGGCCTGCAGCCGCGAGGATCCGGTCACGTTGGCGAAGACCCTGGTGGACTTCGCAAAGACCGATCCCGAGCTGGTCGTGAAGCTGGCCGTCGTGCAGGGCCAGACCGTGGAGGCCGACGGCGTCACCGACCTGGCGGCGCTGCCCGGCAGGGCGGAGCTGCAGGCGAGGGTGTTGATGGTGTTGCAGGCGCCGATGACGCAACTGGTGCAGGTGCTGAATGCCGTGCCGCGCGACTTGATGAACGTTCTGAGCCAGGTCGAGAAGAAGAAGTCCGAGGAGGAAGGCTGAGCATGGCTGACGTGACCCAGGACCAGGTGGTCGACTACATCAAGGGAATGTCCGTACTCGAGTTGTCGGGACTCGTCAAGCGGCTCGAGGAGGAGCTGGGCGTGTCGGCGGCGGCCGCCATGCCGGTTGCGGTTGCCGGCGCCGCTGTGCCGGGCGCAGCGGCGGCCGAGGAGGAACAGACCGAGTTCACGGTGACCCTGACCGAGATCGGGCCGAAGAAGATCAACGTGATCAAGGTGGTCCGCGAGGTCACGAGCCTCGGGCTCAAGGAAGCCAAGGATCTTGTCGAGGGCGCGCCGAACCCGATCAAGGAGGCGATCCCCAAGGACGAGGCCGAGGCGCTCCGGAAGAAGTTCGAGGAGGTCGGGGCCAAGGCCGAGATCAAGTAGCTTTCGGCGCACATCGTGGTCTGGCGGGTGTCGGCGGCCGGCCGCTCCTGGCGGCGCGCCCGCACCGCCGGCGGGCCGGTCCGGGCCCCGGGACGCGGGCGCGTACCCGTGCCGGTCGCGCGTCGCGCCAGCGTCCCGCACGTTTCCCGATCGACGGAGAGGGGCTTCAACCGTGCAGCACATCCTGCCCAGGAACGTCTATCGCGAGCGCATCGATTTCTCGAAGATCCGCGCCGCGGTTCCCATTCCGAACCTCATCGAGATCCAGAAGAAGTCGTACGAGCGTTTCCTGCAGATGAACCGCATGCCGGCCGAGCGCGAGGACGCCGGTCTGCAGTCGGTCTTCAAGTCCGTCTTTCCGATCAGCGACTTCCGGGAGAACTCCTCGCTGGAGTTCATCGACTACTCCATCGGCGACTGGGAGTGCAAGTGCAAGCGCCTGAGCGGGTTGCAGCATCTGCGCCAGGCCTGCCCGGGGTGCGGCGCGGTGCTCGAAGCCGATCCCTACGGCGAGCGCGAGGTCATCTGCCGGTCCTGCGGCCAGCCCAGCAACGTGCGCGGCACCATCTGCGACGTCTGCGGCGAGACCGTCGGCCTGCGGCTGAAGTACGACGTTCAGGAATGCCAGGAGCGGGGCATGACGTATTCGGTGCCCCTCAAGGTGACGATTCAGCTCGGCGTCTGGAACAAGGATCCGGAGACCGGGGTCAAGTCCATCCGCGACATCAAGGAGCAGGAAGTCTACTTCGGCGAGATCCCGTTGATGACCGACAACGGGACCTTCTTCATCAACGGCACCGAGCGTGTCATCGTGTCCCAGTTGCACCGTTCGCCGGGGGCGTTCTTCCATTCCGAGGACAAGGCCGCCTTCGTCGCGCAGATCATTCCGTATCGCGGATCGTGGGTGGAGTTCGAATACGACGCCAAGAACCTGCTGTACGTCCGTATCGATCGCAAGCGCAAGTTCCTGGCGACGGTCTTTCTGCGGGCGCTCGGGCTGTACGAGGCGGACGCGCTCATCCGGACGTTCTACACGGTGGATCGCATCGTTGCGACCGCGTCGACGCTGGCGTGGGCGGTGAGCGACGCCCTGGTCGGACGCAAGGTCGCCGCCGAGGTCGAGGGCAGCGGCGGCGAGATTCTGGCCCGGAAGGGTCAGAAGCTGACCCGCACCCGCATCGAGGCGCTCAGGCGGGCCGGCATCGCGTCCATCGAGCTGGTGCCGAAGGAGCTCGAGGGCGCCCACGCGGTGGCCGACATCTTCGTCGACCCGCAGGGGGGCGGCGTTGTCGACGAGTCGGCGGGCGTCGTCGATGCGACGACGGGGGATCTCGTCGACGCGGAAACGGGCGAGGTGCTGGGCGAGGCTCTCATCCGGGCCAACGAGGAGATTACGCCGCGCGTCCAGGCGATGGCGCAGGAGAAGGAAGTCGGCGCCATCGAGGTGTTCTTCCCCGAGCTGGACGAGATCGGGCCGGTGCTGTCGGTCACGCTGAAGAAGGATCCGATCAAGACGCAGGAGGAGGCGCTGATCGAGATCTACCGGCGGTTGCGCCCCGGTGATCCGCCGACCCTCGACAGCTCGCGCTCGCTGTTCGAGAGCCTGTTCTTCAACCCGCAGAAATACGACTTCTCGCGGGTGGGGCGGTTGAAGCTGAACACGAAGCTCGGCCTCGACACCTCGCTCGACCAGCGGGTCCTGCAGCCGCACGACTTCTACGAGGTCATCCGGTATCTGCTGACGCTGCGCCGGAATCCGTCCAACGTGGACGACATCGATCACCTCGGGAACCGGCGCGTGCGGTCCGTCGGCGAGCTGCTCGAGAACCAGTTCCGGATCGGTCTGGTGCGGATGGAGCGGGCCATCAAGGAGAAGATGTCCGTCTACCAGGAGATGGCCACCGCCATGCCGTACGACCTGATCAACGCCAAGCCGGTGATGGCCGCCATCCGCGAGTTCTTCGGCTCGTCGCAGTTGTCGCAGTTCATGGACCAGACGAACCCGTTGTCGGAGATCACGCACAAGCGGCGGTTGTCGGCGCTGGGGCCCGGAGGCCTGTCGCGGGAGCGGGCGGGGTTCGAGGTCCGCGACGTGCACCCGACGCACTACGGCCGGATCTGTCCCATCGAGACGCCGGAAGGCCCGAACATCGGCCTCATCTCGTCGTTGTCGTGCTACGCGCGCATCAACGAGTTCGGATTCATCGAGTCGCCGTACCGTACCGTCAAGACGGGCCGCGCCGTCGACTACGTGAAGATCACGAACGCCGGCGGCACGAAGTTCAAGATGGGCGACGTCGTCGAGGCGATCGAGGCCGAGGCCGAGAACGCCGCCGCAGAACGTCGCAGGAAGCGTCCGGCGGAATACCAGCCGCACTCCTTCTACCTGTCGGCCTGGGAGGAGGACCAGTACGTCATCGCCCAGGCCAACGCCCGGCTCGACGAGCAGGGCGAACTCGTCGACGAGCGGATCAACTCGCGGGAAGCCGGCAACTTCGTGCTGGCGGAACGCGACAGGGTCGATTTCATCGACGTCTCGCCGAAACAGCTCGTGTCGGTTGCCGCGTCGCTGATCCCGTTCCTGGAGAACGACGACGCCAACCGCGCGCTGATGGGCTCGAACATGCAGCGGCAGGCCGTGCCGCTGCTGCGGGCGCGGGCGCCGTACGTCGGGACCGGCATGGAGTACATCACGGCCCGCGACTCGGGCGCGGTGGTGACCGCGCGCCGCACCGGCGTGGTCGACTTCGTCGACTCGCAGCGCATCGTCGTGCGGGTCGAGGGGGAGCCGGCGGCCAGCAAGGCGTCGAGCGAGGTGGGCGCCGACATCTACAACCTGACGAAGTTCCGGCGCTCCAACCAGAACACGTGCATCAACCAGAAGCCCATCGTGGACGTGGAGCAGCGGGTCGAGAAGGGGCAGGTGCTCGCCGACGGGCCGTGCACCGAGCTCGGCGAGCTGGCCCTGGGGCGCAACGTGCTCGTTGCCTTCATGCCCTGGCGTGGCTACAACTTCGAAGACGCGATTCTCGTCTCCGAGCGCCTGGTGAAGGAGGACTACTACACCTCGATCCACATCGAGGAGTTCGAGATCGAGTCACGCGACACGAAGCTCGGTCCGGAGGAGATTACCCGCGACATTCCCAACGTGTCCGAGGGATTCCTCAAGGATCTCGACGAGAGCGGCATCATCCGCATCGGCGCGTACGTCAAGCCGTCCGACATCCTGGTCGGCAAGGTCACACCCAAGGGAGAGACCCAGCTCACGCCGGAGGAGAAGCTGCTGCGCGCCATCTTCGGCGAGAAGGCGGGCGACGTGCGCGATGCGTCGCTGCTGTGCCCGCCCGGCATCGAGGGCATCGTGGTCGGCGTCCGGATCTTCTCGCGCAAGGGCATCGAGAAGGACGAACGCGCGAAGGCGATCGAGGCGGAAGAGCTGGAGATGATGGAGAAGAACCTGCAGGATGAGGTGCGCATCCTGCACGACGAGGTCAAGAAGCGCCTGTTGACCCTGCTGCGGGGGCAGACGCTGGCCGCGGACCTCTATGACGAGTTCGGGAGCGAGCGGCGTCTGGAACAGGGGACGGTGCTCACCGAGCAGATCATTCACGACCTGCCGTTCATCGAGCTGGCGCGGGTGCGGATCGTGACCGACGACGCCGCCCTCGAGGACGAGTTGCAGGCTCTCGAAATACGGACCGAGCGGCAGGTCGAGGTCATCCGCCAGCTCTTCGAGGAGAAGAAGGAGAAGATCCGGCGGGGCGACGAGCTGCCGCCCGGCGTCATCAAGCTGGTCAAGGTGTACGTCGCCATGAAGCGGAAGCTCTCGGTCGGCGACAAGATGGCGGGCCGCCACGGCAACAAGGGCGTCATCGCGCGCATCCTGCCCGAAGAGGACATGCCGCACCTGCCCGACGGAACCCCGGTGGAGATCGTTCTCAACCCGCTCGGGGTTCCTTCACGGATGAACGTGGGTCAGATTCTGGAGACGCACCTCGGCTGGGCGGCCAGCGAGGCGGGCAACCCGGAGAAGTTCGGCGCGGACGCGAAGCCGCTGTACTTCGCATCCCCGGTCTTCGACGGCGCGCGCGAGCCCGAGATCAAGGAGTGGCTCGACCGCACCGGGCTGCCGACCAGCGGCAAGACGACCCTCTACGATGGCCTCAGCGGCGAGCCGTTCGAGCAGAAGGTCACCGTCGGCTACATCTACATGCTCAAGCTGTCGCATCTGGTCGACGACAAGATCCACGCCCGCTCGATCGGGCCGTACTCGTTGATTACCCAGCAGCCGCTCGGCGGGAAGGCGCAGTTCGGCGGCCAGCGCTTCGGCGAGATGGAGGTGTGGGCGCTCGAGGCCTACGGCGCTGCGCACATCCTGCAGGAGCTGCTGACCGCGAAGTCGGACGACGTGACCGGCCGGGCCAAGATCTATGAGGCGATCGTGAAGGGCGACGCTTCGTTCGCACCCGGTCTGCCCGAGTCGTTCAACGTCCTGATACGCGAACTGCAGGCGCTGTGCCTCGATGTGGACCTGATCAAGACCCGGATGCCGCCGGTCGAGGCGGAGCCGGACGAGATCGAGGCCGGCGCGGAAGGCGATGGCGCCGGCGATGCCGCAATCGACATCGCTTCGGCCGTGCTCGACGGCGAGGCGTGAGGGGAGGAACTCCATGCGAGCCAGCTTTGCGGACAGAGGTTCCCTGACCGTCGATTTCGACGCCATCCGGATAACCCTCGCGTCGCCGGAGAAGATCCTGTCGTGGTCGCACGGCGAGGTGACCAAGCCGGAGACCATCAACTACCGCACTTTCAAGCCCGAGCGGGACGGGCTGTTCTGCGCCAAGATTTTCGGTCCCGTCACCGACTGGGAATGCCTGTGCGGCAAGTACAAGCGGATGAAGCATCGGGGCGTCATCTGCGACAAGTGCGGCGTCGAGGTCACCCAGGCGAAGGTGCGTCGGGAGCGCCTCGGGCACATCACGCTGGCCACGCCGGTCAGCCACGTCTGGTTCTTCAAGGGGTTGCCGAGCCGCATCGGCCATCTGCTCGACATCTCGCTGCGCGATCTGGAACGCGTGCTCTACTTCGAGGCGTACGTCGTCATCGATCCCGGCGACAGCGCCCTCAAGCAGAACCAGCTTCTGACGGAGGAGGAGTATCGGAAGGCGCTCGAGGACCAGGGTACGTTCCACGCACAGATGGGCGCCGAGGCCATCAAGGAGCTCCTGCGCACGGTGGAGATCGAGGACCTCGCGATCGAGCTGCGGCAGAGGATGCGCGATGAGAACTCGGTCCAGAAGAAGCTGAAGTACGCCAAGCGCCTGAAGGTGGTCGATTCCTTCCGGCGCTCCACGAACCGGCCGGAGTGGATGATTCTCGACGTCATCCCGGTCATTCCGCCCGAGCTGCGGCCGCTCGTGCCGCTCGACGGCGGCCGGTTCGCCACGTCCGACCTCAACGATCTCTATCGCCGGGTCATCAACCGGAACAACCGGCTGAAGAAGCTGATTGAGCTCAAGGCTCCCGACGTCATCATCCGCAACGAGAAGCGGATGCTGCAGGAGGCGGTGGACGCGCTGTTCGACAACGGCCGCCGGGGACGGGTGCTGCGGGGCGCCAACAACCGGCCGCTGAAGTCGCTGTCGGACACCCTCAAGGGCAAGCAGGGGCGGTTCCGCCAGAACCTGCTCGGCAAGCGGGTCGACTACTCCGGACGCTCGGTGATCGTGGTCGGGCCCGAGCTGAAGTTGCACCAGTGCGGCTTGCCGAAGAAGATGGCCCTCGAGCTGTTCAAGCCCTTCATCTACAACAAGCTCGAGCAGCGCGAGGTGGTGGCGACCATCAAGCAGGCGCGCGAGATGGTCGAGCAGCACGAGCCGGAGGTGTGGGACATCCTCGAGGAGGTGATCCGCGAGCACCCGGTACTGCTGAACCGCGCCCCGACGCTGCACCGGCTCGGCATCCAGGCCTTCGAGCCGGTGCTCGTCGAAGGCAAGGCGATACGGATCCATCCGCTGGTCTGTACGGCGTTCAACGCGGACTTCGACGGTGACCAGATGGCGGTGCACGTGCCGCTGTCGCCCGAGGCGCAGATCGAGGCGTCGGTGCTGATGATGTCCTCCAACAACATCATGTCGCCGTCGAGTGGCCGGCCGATCGCGGTGCCGTCGCAGGACATCGTGCTCGGGTGCTACTACCTGACCAAGGAGCGCCCCGGGGCCCGCGGCATCGGCCGGGTGTACGGGGTCCGAAAGGGCGCCGGCGGCCGGACGGAGCCGTTGCGGGCCGATCGGCGCCAGGCTGGCGGGGCGGCCGGCGACTCCCTGCCGGAGGACGCCGAGCTGCGTGTCTTCTCCGGCGAGGACGAGGTGCTGCTCGCGCTCGAGTCGGGTGACGTCGAGACGCTGACGCCCATCCGTTTCCGGCTGAGCGGACCGTACGTTGACCTCACCGCGGGCCGCGACGATCAGGATGTGCTCCATGCGCCGGTCCAGCAGCTCGATCGGGCGGTCATCCGGACCACGGTCGGGCGCGTGGTGTTCAATCATGCCCTGCCGGACGAGATCCCGTTCGTGAACGGTCTGCTCAAGAAGAAGGGTCTGCAGCAGTTGGTGGAGTACAGCTACCTGCGCCGCGGGCTCGAGCTGACGGTGCGCATGCTCGATCGGCTCAAGGAGCTCGGCTTTCTCTACGCGACGAAGTCGGGGATGTCCATCGGCATCAACGATCTGGTCATCCCGGAGGAGAAGGGGCGACTGGTCGACCGCGCCCGGCAGAGCGTCATCGAGGTCGAAAAGCAGTACAACGAGGGCGCCATCACCGATCGCGAAAAGAAGAACAAGATCATCGACATCTGGTCCGGCGTCACCGAGAAGATCGCCGACGAGATGTTCGTCGGGATGGAGACTCTCGACGACGGGCAGGCGTTCAATCCGGTCTTCGTCATGGCCGATTCCGGCGCCCGCGGCAGCAAGCAGCAGATGCGCCAGCTCGCCGGGATGCGCGGGTTGATGGCCAAGCCCTCGGGGGAGATCATCGAGACCCCGATTACCTCCAACTTCCGTGAGGGCCTGACCGTACTGCAGTACTTCATCTCGACGCACGGCGCGCGGAAAGGACTGGCCGATACGGCGCTCAAGACCGCCGACTCCGGCTATCTGACGCGACGGCTCGTGGACGTCGCGCAGGACGTCATCATCTCGGAGATCGACTGCGGCACCCTCGACGGCATCGAAGCCGAGGCGATCGTCGAGAGCGGCGAGATCATCGAGCCGCTGCGGGATCGGATCAACGGCAGGGTGTCGCTGGACGCAGTGCACGATCCGGTCAGCGGTGAACTGATCGCCGAGGCCAACACGGAGATCGGCGAGGAGCTGGCGTCCGACATTCAGGAGGCGGGCATCGAGCGGGTCCGGATCCGGTCGGTGCTGACCTGTGCGTCGCGGCGGGGGGTGTGCGCGCGCTGTTACGGTCGGGATCTGGGGACCGGGAAGCTGGTGGAGCTGGGGCTGGCCGTGGGGGTCATCGCGGCGCAGTCGATCGGCGAGCCGGGCACGCAACTGACGATGCGCACGTTCCACATCGGCGGCACGGCGTCGGGGGCGGAGCAGTCGACGCACGTCAGCAAGCACGAGGGCACGATCGAGCTGAAGGGCGTACAGGCCATCTGGTTCGACGAGCGGGGCAAGGCGGTTCCCGCCGGCAGCCGCGAGGCCCGCGAAGGGGTCGTGATGAACCGGACCGGCGAGCTGATCGTGCGCGATATCCAGGGTCGTCCACGGGAGCACTACGAACTGGTCTACGGCGCCCGTCTCAAGGTGCGCGAGGGCGAGACGGCGGAGATCGGCGAGACGCTCGTCGAGTGGGATCCGTATACGCGGTCGATCCTGACGGAGCACTCCGGAACGGTGCAGTTCGAGGAGATCGTCAAGGGGGTCACCTTCGAGGAGAAGTTCGACGAGGTGACCGGCCTCACGGAGCGCATCATCATCGACGCGCCGGAGGAGAAGCAGCCCGCGATCCGGATCCTCAGCCGCCACGCGATCCGCGTGGGTGCGGTGCTGCACGTGAAGAAGAGCGGCGCCGAGGTGGGTGCGGGGGACCTGCTCGCTACGGGGCTGGATGGCGCGCCGGTGCGGGCGGGACAGCTCGGGAAGGTGCGGTTCGAGAACATCGACAAGCACATCGTGCATTTGGAGGATGTCGAGCACCATCATGCGATTCCGGACGGCGGGGTGGTGCAGGTGGCCGACGGCGCCACGGTGGAGGCGGACTGCGAATTGGCGGTCGGCCCTGACGACGCTGCGCCGGTGCAGGCGACGCGGGCGGGCCGGGTCCGGCTGGAGCAGGGCGCAGGCGGGTTGACCGTCGTGATCGAGGAACGCGTGGTGAGTGAGGGCGACGCGGCCGTCGCGGCCGACGTGCTGGCCGCCATTCCGTTCCGGGGCGGCGAGAAGCGGCGCATCATCGGCGGAACGCCGGGCGAGAAGAAGCAGCCGGCGGTCATCGTCGAAGGGCGCCGGTACCCCATGCCGGCGCGCGCCCATCTGATGGTGAGCGACGGCGATCTTGTCGAGGCGACCGATGTGCTGGCGAAGATTCCGCGCGAGACCACCAAGACCAAGGACATCACCGGCGGCCTGCCGCGGGTGGTGGAGCTGTTCGAGGCGCGCAAGCCGCGCGAGCCGGCGGTGATCAGCGAGATCGACGGCATCGTCAAGCAGGGCGGGGTCGTCAAGGGAGTCCGGAAGATCATCATCGTGCCCGACGAGTCCGGGGCGGAGCCGCGCGAGTACTCGCTGCCGCGCAGCGTGCATCTCAACGTGCAGGAGGGCGACCGCGTGCGGGCCGGGGATCCGCTGATGGACGGTCCGTCGAACCCGCACGATATTCTGACCGTGCTGGGAGAAAAGGCGCTGCACAGCTACCTGGTCAACGAGATCCAGGAGGTCTACCGACTGCAGGGCGTGGCCATCAACGACAAGCACATCGAGGTCATGGTCCGCCAGATGATGCGGTGGGTGAAGATTGAGGACGTGGGGGACACCGAGTTTCTCGTCGACGAGCAGGTCGACAAGTTCCGCTTCGTGACCGAGAACGAGCGTGTCGCCAGCGAGGGCGGACAGCCGGCGACCGGTCGGCCCCTGCTGCTCGGAATCACCAAGGCGTCCCTGTCGACCGAGTCGTTCATCTCGGCGGCGTCGTTCCAGGAGACGACGCGGGTGCTGACCGAGGCGTCGATCTCGGGCAAGGTCGACCACCTGCGGGGGCTGAAGGAGAACGTGACCATGGGACGCCTGATCCCGGCCGGTACCGGATTCGACTACTACCGGCGGGTTCAGATCGAGGTGGACGAGCCGCCGCCGCCGCTGGTGGACGATGCGGAGATGGACACCGACATGGACTACGCTTTCGTCGACCCCGACGAGCGGAGCGTGGCCAGGAGCGCCCTGGGGACACTCGATCCGTTGAGTTCGGTCCCCTCGCGCGAGGCCGCGGCGGCGTCGCGCGAGGACGGCCGGGAGTCGGCGCCGTAGAAACGGGGGGCCCGGAGGACCGACCGCCTTGTCTACGTGTGCGTTTAGTGATAATATCCGCAGGTTTTGTCGGGGTCGGGATACCCTGTCCGGCCTCGAACCGTCCGAGCGAGAGAGGCGCGCGGTTGCCGGACGGTTCCTTTCCAGCGCTTGGCGCCCCGTGGTGAGGGATACGGGGGCGCCTGCACGGCGAGCAAACTGATTCGGGTCAACTGGTCGAGGCGCCAAGTGGCCATGGCGGTCGCTTCAAGGTCTCGGTCGCAACTGTCAGGTGTCGGACGCTCCGCCACTGGCGGCGGGCATGACGTCAAGCGAGGAAGTACCGGTGCCGACCATTAGCCAGCTTGTCCGGAAGGGACGGGAGAGGGTCGTCAACAAGACCAAGAGTCCCGCCCTGCAAGGGTGTCCGCAGAAGCGGGGTGTCTGTGTCCGCGTGTTCACGCAGACGCCGAAGAAGCCGAATTCCGCTCTCCGGAAGGTCGCCCGGGTTCGGCTGACGAACACCATCGAGGTGACGAGCTACATCCCCGGCGAGGGTCACAACCTGCAGGAGCACTCGCTGGCCCTGATCCGGGGCGGGCGAGTGAAGGATCTGCCCGGCGTGCGGTATCACGTCGTGCGGGGGACGCTGGATACGGTCGGCGTTGCGGGGCGCAAGCAGAGCCGGTCGAAGTACGGCGCGAAGCGCCCGAAGTCGTAGGCCGGAACGGTCGAGGGGAGACGAACCGGGATGCCACGCAGACGAGAAGTACCGAAGCGCGAGGTGCCGCCCGATCCCGTGTACAACAGCACGCTGCTCACGAAGTTCGTGCGCATGATCATGAAGAGCGGCAAGCGGAGCGTCGCCGAGGGCATCGTCTACGGCAGCCTCGACATCATCAAGGAACGGACCGGCGACGATCCCGTCAAGATCTTCAAGCGGGCGGTCGACAACACGAAGCCGAGCCTCGAAGTGAAGTCGCGCCGTGTCGGCGGGTCGAACTACCAGGTGCCGGTCGAGGTTTCCCAGAACCGGCGCCTGTCGCTGAGCATTCGATGGTTGACCTCGTATGCGCGCAGCCGCGGCGACGGCAAGACGATGCGCGAGAAGCTGGCCAACGAATTGATCGATGCGTCGAACCTCAGGGGCGGTTCGGTGAAGAAGCGTGAAGATACGCACCGCATGGCCGAGGCGAACAAGGCGTTCGCACATTATCGATGGTGAACGGAACCGATGTGCATTTGCGTGACGGAGAAAGTCGCGGGAACGGAACGACGGTGAGCACGGCTGATTCGACGATCGCAACGCCGAAACGCATGAAGTCGCGGTCCGCTCCGCGGCGGGCGACAGACGACATGTCCAGAGCGGTCTCGCTCGAGCGCACGCGAAACATCGGCATCATGGCGCACATCGATGCCGGCAAGACGACGACGACCGAGCGCATTCTTTTCTACACCGGCATCACCTACAAGGTCGGTGAGGTTCATGATGGCACCGCCGTGATGGACTGGATGGAGCAGGAGCAGGAGCGCGGGATCACGATTACGTCGGCGGCGACGACGTGCGTCTGGCGGGAGCACCGGATCAACATCATCGACACTCCCGGCCACGTCGACTTCACCGCCGAGGTCGAGCGGTCGTTGCGGGTGCTGGACGGATCGGTCGCGGTGTTCGACGCCGTGGCCGGCGTGGAACCGCAGACCGAGACGGTCTGGCGGCAGGCCGACAAGTACCGGGTGCCCCGCATCTGCTTCGTCAACAAGATGGACCGCGTGGGGGCCGATTTCGTCCGCACGCTTGAGGACATCCGGACCCGGCTGGGGGCCAATCCGGTCGCCCTGCAGCTTCCGATCGGGGCCGAGGACGGATTCGAGGGCGTGGTGGACCTCGTCCGCATGAAGGCCGTCCGGCATGCCGGCGTGCTCGGGGCCGAGCCGGTGCTCGGGGAAATCCCGGAGACGCTGCGCGAGCAGGCCATGGAGCACCGGGAGCAGTTGGTGGAGAAGGTCAGCGAGGTAAACGACGACCTGCTGAACCGGTATCTCCACGGGGAGCCGCTGCCCGAGGCGGAGATTCGCGCCACGGTGCGGCGGCGCGCCATCGCGTCGCTGCGGGGCGAGGAGGCGCCGTTCGTGCCGGTGCTGTGCGGGTCCGCCTTCAAGAACAAGGGCGTGCAGGCGCTACTCGACGCCATCGTCGACTACCTGCCGTCGCCGGCGGACGTTCCCGCGATCACCGGCGTGAGTCCCCGGCGGTCCGACGGGGACGACGATTGCCGGGTCGAGCGGCCGGCGGACGACGCCGCGCCGTTCTCGGCCCTGGCGTTCAAGGTGATGACCGACCCGTATGTCGGGCAGTTGACCTTCATCCGGGTCTACTCGGGGATCATGAAGACCGGCGCGACGGTGCTCAACCCGGGGCGGGGTCGCAAGGAACGGATCGGACGCCTGCTGAAGATGCACGCCAACAAGCGCGAGGAAATCCAGCAGGTCTACGCCGGCGACATCGCCGCGGCGGTCGGTCTCCGGAGCGTCGGGACGGGCGACACGATTTGCGATCCGCAGCACTCGGTGCTGCTCGAGTCGATGGAGTTTCCCAGCCCGGTGATCAGCCTGGCGATCGAGCCGAGCACCAAGGCGGATCAGGAGAAGCTGGGGCAGGGGCTGGCGAAGCTCACCGCCGAGGACCCGACCTTCCAGGTGCGGACCGACGAGGAGGTCGGGCAGGTCGTCATCTCGGGCATGGGCGAGTTGCATCTCGAGATTCTGGTCGACCGGCTGCGGCGCGAGTTCGGCGTCGAGGCCCGCGTCGGCCGCCCGCAGGTCGCCTACAAGGAGACCTTCACCCGTCCGTCGCGGGGCGAGGGACGTTACGTCAAGCAGACGGGCGGGCGCGGGCAGTACGGGCATGTGAAGATACGCGTGACCCCGGGCCAGTCGGGCCACGGTTTCGAGTTCGTCAACGAGATCGTCGGCGGCGTCGTGCCGCGCGAGTACATCCGGCCGGTCGAGGAGGGCATCCGGGACGCGATGACGACCGGCGTGCTGGCCGGCTACCCGATCGAGGACGTCGGGGTGTCGCTGTACGACGGCTCCTTCCACGACGTGGATTCGTCGGAGGGTGCATTCCGGATCGCGGGTGTGATGGCGTTCCGGGACGCCGCGCGGAAGGGCGGCGCGTTGCTGCTCGAACCGGTGATGCGGATTGAGGTGGTGGTGCCCGAGGATTACATGGGCGACGTCATCAGCGACCTGAACTCGCGGCGCGGCAAGGTCCGATCGATGGAGGCGCGGGGCGGCAGCCAGATCGTCAACGCGCGCGTTCCACTGGCCGAGATGTTCGGTTACGCCACGGAGCTGCGCTCGCGGACGCAGGGGCGTGCGACGTACTCGATGCATTTCGACCGGTACGAGCCGGTGCCGGACGACGTCAGCGAGCAGATCGTGGCGCGTATCCAGGGGAAATGAGGATCTCGAATCGATGGCGAAAGAGAAATTCGACAGGTCGAAGCCGCACGTGAACATCGGCACGATCGGGCACATCGACCACGGGAAGACGACGCTGACGGCCGCGATCACGCAGGTGATGGCGAAGCATGACCCGACGAACACGGTGCGTTCGTTCGACTCGATCGACAATGCGCCGGAGGAGCGGGAGCGCGGGATCACGATTGCGACGGCGCACGTGGAGTACACGACGGCGAACCGTCACTACGCGCACGTGGACTGTCCGGGTCACGCCGACTACATCAAGAACATGATCACGGGCGCGGCGCAGATGGACGGAGCGATTCTGGTGGTTGCGGCGACCGACGGTCCGATGCCGCAGACTCGGGAGCACATTCTTCTGGCGCGTCAGGTTGGGGTTCCGTCGCTGGTGGTGTTCCTGAACAAGTGCGACGCGGTTGACGACCCGGAGTTGCTGGAGCTTGTGGAGCTGGAGGTTCGCGAGCTGCTGAGTTCGTATGAGTTCCCCGGGGACGACATTCCGGTGGTGCAGGGTTCTGCGTTGCAGGCGCTGGAGGGCGATTCGTCGGGCGAGGCGTCTGTGGACGAGTTGATGGCGGCGGTCGACTCGTATGTTCCGCTTCCGGCTCGTGACATCGACAAGCCGTTCCTGATGCCGATCGAGGACGTGTTCTCGATCTCGGGTCGGGGGACGGTGGTGACGGGTCGCGTGGATCGGGGGAAGGTCGTGGTGGGCGAAGAGGTGGAGATTGTCGGTTTCCGTGAGACGCAGAAGAAGGTGGTGACCGGGGTTGAGATGTTCCGGAAGCTGCTGGACGAGGGAGTTGCGGGGGACAACATCGGAGTTCTTCTTCGTGGTACGGAGAAGGACGATGTGGAGCGGGGTCAGGTTCTTGCGAAGCCGAAGACGATCACACCGCACACGAAGTTCCGGGGCGAGGTGTATGTGCTGACGAAGGACGAGGGTGGCCGTCACACGCCGTTTTTCAACGGTTATCGCCCGCAGTTCTACCTTCGGACGACGGACGTGACGGGTGTTTCGCACCTGCCGGAGGGCGTGGAGATGGTGATGCCGGGGGACAACGTGACGATCAGCGTGGAGCTGATCACGCCGGTGGCCCTGGAGAAGGGTCTGCGGTTCGCGATCCGCGAGGGCGGCCGCACGGTGGGCTCGGGCACCATCACCGAGATCGTCGAGTAGCGAAACGTACGGGTTCAGGGGCTCTGGTCGAAGGCAGGGTGCGCGCGACATGGCAACGTTCAGCGACAAGATCCGGATCCGACTGAAGGCGTACGACCATCGCCTGCTGGACCAGTCGACGAGCGAGATCGTCGACACCGCGCGGCGAACGGGCGCACGACTCGCGGGGCCGATCCCTCTGCCGACCGACAAGAACAAGTGGACCGTGCTGCGCTCGCCGCACGTCGACAAGAAGTCGCGGGAGCAGTTCGAGATTCGTACGCACAAGCGCCTGATCGACATCTTCGAGCCGACCTCGCAGACGGTGGATGCGTTAATGAAGCTCGATCTGCCCGCGGGAGTGGATGTCGAGATCAAGGCGTTCGGCAAGGAGCACGCGTAGACCGCCTCCGAGCGGGTCGGGAATCGAGCGATGGTGACCGGGATCATTGGGCGGAAGATCGGCATGACGCAGGTGTTCGGGGCCGACGGCGCGGCGCGGCCGGTGACGGTGCTCAGGGCCGGGCCGTGCGTGGTCGTCCAGCGCAAGCAGCTCGACCGGGACGGCTACGACGCGGTCCAGTTGGGACTGGTCGAGGATCGGCCGGCGCGCGTCACCAGGCCGGTGGCCGGCCTGTATGCGCGGGCGAACGTACCGCCCACGCGGGTGCGCCGGGAAGTGGCGCTCGACGGCCGGGGCGACGAGCCGGCGGAGGGGGATCAGGTGCTGGCCTCGCTCTTCGCGGAAGGCGATCAGGTGGACGTCACCGGCGTCAGCCGCGGTCGCGGTTTCCAGGGGGTCATGAAGCGCCACGGCTTCGGCGGCGGTCGCGCGACGCACGGCTCGATGTTTCACCGGGCGCCGGGATCGATTGGCCAGTCGTCCTACCCGTCGAGGGTTCTCAGGGGGATGCGGGCACCCGGACACATGGGGGCGGATCGCGTCACCGTGCGCAATCTGCGGGTGGTCACGGTGGACGCCGAGAGCAATCGGCTCGTTGTCACGGGCGCCGTTCCGGGTGCGGCAGGCGCGTACGTCCTGATTCGCCGGGCGGTGGCCCCGCGCCGCGCGCCGGCCGCGCCGGCGGTCGACGAGAAGAAGAAGAAGAGGCGATGAGAATCGACCGGTGAGCCGGGTCGTGGTTGAAAACAATGACGTGTGACGTGGTCAACGAGCACAACGAGACGGTCGACGCACTGGAGCTGAGCGACGACCTGTTCGAGGGGCCGATTGCTGCCGGTCTGATCTGGGAGTCCGTGGTCCATGAGCAGGCCGGCGCCCGGCGCGGAACGCACGCGACCAGGAGCCGCGGGCTCGTCAGCGGTACCGGTCGCAAGCCGTGGCGCCAGAAGGGTTCGGGCCGCGCCCGCGTCGGTGAAGCCCGCAACCCGCTGTGGCGCACCGGCGGAACCGTGTTCGGTCCGCAGCCGCGCAGTTACGGCTACCGCCTGCCGCACAAGGTGGCGCTGGGCGCCCTGCGCGCTGCCCTGCGGGCGAAGTTTCAGGAGGGCGCCGTTGTCGTGCTGTCCGCGTTCGCCATCGCCGAGCCGAGGACCCGGCTGGCGGTGGAGTTGCTCGACGGTCTGGGGGTGACCGGCAAGGCGCTGCTGGTCGACGTGGCGCCGGACGTCAACCTGAAGCGGGCGGTGGCCAACCTGCCGGACGTGCGGGTGGCGGCATCGAGCCGCGTGACCGCACGCGACGTGGCGAACGCCGGTCGGCTCGTCGTGAGTCGGGCCGCGGCGGAGCACCTGGCTCGGGTGGTGACGTCATGAAGCTGACCGAGGTGATCCGGCGGGCGCTCGTGACCGAGAAGACCACGCTGATGCGCGAGCAGGGACAGATCATCGCCTTCGAAGTGGCGATGGGCGCGACCAAGATCGACATCAGGCGCGCCGTGCAGCAACTGCTGGGGGTGAAGGTCGCGGATGTTCGGACCTCCATCGTCCACGGCAAGATCAAGCGGCAGGGGCGGTTCGCGGGCCGGCGGCCGGATTGGAAGAAGGCCTATGTCCGCCTGCGCCCGGGAGAGTCGGTGCCGGAGTTCCTCGAGGGCGCGTAAGGGATCGGGAAGCGAGCCAATGGCGATTCGCAAGCACAAACCGACATCGGCCGGCCGGCGGTTTCAGAGCGTGCAGACGTTCGACGAGATCACCACGACCCGGCCCTATCGGCCGTTGACGCAGCCGCTCAAGAAGTCGGGCGGCCGGAACAACACCGGGTCGATCACGATCTGGTGGCGCGGCGGCGGGCACAAGCGCGCCTACCGGGTCATCGACTTCAAGCGCGACAAGGTGGGCGTGCCCGCGAAGGTATCGACCATCGAGTACGACCCGAACCGCTCCGCCCGCATCGCCCTGGTGACCTACGCCGACGGAGAGAAACGGTACATCCTGCATCCGCTCGGGGTGAAGGTGGGCGATACCGTAGTCGCCGGTCCGGACGCGGACATTCTGCCGGGCAACACCCTTCCGCTGAGCAACATTCCGCTGGGCACCCAGGTTCACAACGTCGAGCTGCGGCCCGGCAAGGGCGGGCAGCTCGCGCGCAGCGCCGGCGCCTCGGTGCAGGTCGTGGCCAAGGACGGCAGGTACGTCACGGTCCGATTGCCTTCGGGCGAGACGCGCCTCGTCATGCCGAAGTGCGTCGCGACGATCGGGCAGGTCGGCAACGTCGACCACGAGAACGTCCGGATCGGGAAGGCGGGACGGCAGCGCTGGCGCGGTCGCCGGCCTCACGTCTGCGGGAACTCCATGAACCCGGTGGACCACCCGCTCGGCGGCGGTGAAGGGCATGCGGCGGGTGGGCGGCATCCGGTGTCGCCCTGGGGCGTTCCCGCCAAGGGCTACAAGACGCGCCGGCAGAAACCGTCCGATCGCTTCATCATCTCGCGCAAGAAGAAGCGTTAGCAGGGAATCGAGGTCATGAGCCGTTCGCTGAAGAAAGGCCCGTTCGTCGATTTGCCGCTCCTCGAGAAAATCGAGGTGATGAACCGGAACGGCGTCAAGAAGGTCGTCAAGACCTGGTCGCGCCGGTCGACGGTGGTTCCCGAAATGGTGGGACACACCGTGGCGGTTCATAACGGCAAGAGGTTCGTTCCGGTCTACGTGACCGAGAACATGGTTGGCCACAAGTTCGGCGAGTTCGCGCCGACGCGCCTGTTCCGCGGACATCCGACCAAGAGCGAGAAGTCGGCGTCGAGGGGAGGCGGACGGTGATCGAAGGGCGCGCTACGGCCCGGTACGTCCGCACCTCGGCCCGGAAGGCGAAGCTCATCGTCGATCTGATTCGCGGCCAGGACGTCGATAGTGCGCTGGCGACGCTGCGTTTCACGCGCAAGGGGGCCGCGAAGGACGTCGAGAAGGTCCTGCGGTCGGCCATCGCCAACGCGCAGCAGAAGCAGGGCGCGGGCGACGATGTCGAGCGGTTGTTCGTGCGCGAGTGCTATGCGGATCAGGGGCCGACGCTGAAGCGCATTCGGGCGGCCCCGATGGGGCGCGCCTTCCGGGTCCTGAAGCGCACGTCGCATCTGACGGTCGTCGTCGAGGAGCGTTCCGAGGGCCAGGGCGCGTCGCGGACCCGGCGGCGGGGCGGCGGACCGGGCGGGACGGGGGGCGCCGGCGGAACCAGGCGGCGCAAGGCCGCCCTCCGGGCGCCGGTGACGACGCCGGAACCGGAGGTTCCGGAGCCGGCAACCACGCCGGATCCGGAGGCGCCGGCGCCCGATGTCCCGGAGACCGACGCGGTGCCGGAGCCGGTCGAACCGGAAATACCGGAGCCGGAGTCCGATGCTCCGCCGGAACCGGCAGGCGAGTCGGACCGGGAGCCGGAGCCGGAAGAGAAGCCGGATGAGCCGGATGAACCGGACGAGGAACCGCCCACGCTGCCGCCGGGCGGCATCCTCGGCATCAGGTGACCGGGCGGGTGGGAAGAGTCTGAGCATGGGACAGAAAGTTCATCCGTACGGCTTCCGTCTGGGATTCAACAAGACGTGGCGATCCCGCTGGTACGCGGATCGCGACTACGCGAAGCTGTTGCATGAGGATCTCGACCTGAAGCGCCGGTTGAAGACGCGCTTCTCCCACGCCGGCGTGTCTCGCATCGAGATCGAGCGGGCCGCCAACAATTTGAAGCTCGACATCTACACGTCCCGGCCCGGCATCATCATCGGCCGCAAGGGGACCGAGGTCGACAAGCTCAAGACCGAGCTCCAGAAACGTACGAACCGCGAGGTCTTCATCAACATCCAGGAGATCCAGAAGCCGGAGCTCGACGCGCAGCTCATCAGCGAGAACGTGGCGCTGCAGCTCGAGAAGCGCGTGGCGTTCCGGCGGGCGATGCGCAAGGCGGTCGAGGCGGCGTTGCGGTTCGGTGCGCGAGGGATCAAGGTGCGGGTCGGCGGGCGCCTCAACGGAGCGGAGATCGCACGCTCGGAGTGGTACCTGCACGGGCAGCTTCCGTTGCAGACCCTGCGGGCGAACATCGATTACGGCTTCGGCGAGGCGCGCACGAACTATGGGGTCATCGGCATCAAGGTGTGGCTCTACAAGGGCGAGCGGCTCACGCCGCTGGTAGGTCGCGAGGAGGAGTACCGCGCGCCGCGGCGCGGCGCGCGGGCGTAGGCGCCGTGATGCGGACGTGCCGCAGGAGTGACGCACCATGTTGATGCCGAAGAAGGTCAAGTACCGCAAGCAGCACCGCGGGCGCATGACCGGCAAGGCGTGGCGGGGGTCGACCGTGTCGTTCGGCGACTACGGTCTGCGGGCGATGGAGCCGTGCTGGATCACCGACCGGCAGATCGAGGCGGCCCGCGTGGCGATGACACGGTTCGTCAAGCGCGGCGGCAAGATCTGGGTGCGGGTGTTTCCGGACAAGCCGATCACCAAGAAGCCGCAGGAGACGCGGATGGGCAAGGGCAAGGGAGCTCCCGAGCAGTGGGTCGCCGTTGTACGGCCCGGCCGCATCCTGTTCGAGATGGAGGGCGTGAGCGCGGCCGATGCGAAGCGCGCGATGGAGCTTGCCGCGGCAAAGCTGCCGATCGAGGCTCGTTTTGCGACCCGGTTCGGTGAGGCGGAGGCGTGATGGCGAAGGTGTCCGAGCTGCGCGATCTGGGAACCGACGAGCTCGCACAGCGCGTGCACGAGCTGGATGATCAGGTGTTTCGGCTGCGGCTGCAGAAGTCGATGGGGCAGTCGGATGCCGCGTACAAGATGCGGGGGCTGCGTCGTGACCGTGCGCGCGTGAAGACGCTGCTGCGGGAGCGCGCGCTGGAGGCGGCGCGCAGCGCCGCGGCGGAGACGGCCGACTGACGGCGTGAGTGAATCCGATGGGGAACCAACGCGAGGTCGTGGGCATCGTGGTCCGGGACAGGATGGACAAGGGCGTGATTGTCGCCGTGGAGCGCCGCGTGCGGCACGACGTCTATCGCAAGATACGCCGCCGGACGCGGACATTCATGGCGCATGACGAGGAGAACAGCGCCCGGGTCGGAGACCGCGTCGCCATGAGCGAGTCGCGGCCGCTCAGCAAGCGCAAGCGCTTCGTCGTCACGCGGGTGATCAATCGGGCCGAGACGGTCTAGGAGAGAACGGCCGATGATCCAGATGCAATCGATTCTTGACGTCGCGGACAATTCCGGGGCGCGCAAGATCGCCGTGATCAACCCGCTCGGCGGCGCCACCGGCCGGTACGCACGGCTCGGAGACCTCGTGACCGCCGCAGTCAAGGAAGCGGCGCCGGACGCGACGGTGAAGAAGGGGCAGGTCGTCAAGGCGGTCATCGTCCGTACGCGCAAGGAGCAGCGCCGCCGGGACGGCAGCTATATCCGGTTCGACCGGAACGCGGCGGTGCTCGTCAACGATCAGAACGAGCCGGTGGGCACACGCGTCTTCGGCCCCGTGGCGCGGGAGCTGCGGGAGCGGAAGTTCATGAAGATCATCTCGCTCGCACCGGAAGTGCTGTGAGCCCGAGACGAAGAAGAAAGAGCTCAGGAGCATGTCCCGACTACGCACTCCGGTGCGCAAGAACGACAACGTGATGGTCATGGCCGGCAGGGATCGCGGCAAGCGCGGCCGCGTCCTCAAGGTATTTCCCGCCCGCAACCGCGTGGTCGTCGAGGGTGTGAACTTCATCAAGCGGCACACGCGGCCGAACCCGCGGGCGAACGTCAAGGGGGGCATCGTCGAGCGCGAATCCTCGGTGCACGCTTCGAACGTGCAGATCGTCTGCCCGGAGTGCGGCGTTCCCACGCGGATCGGCCGGCAACTGCTCGGCGACGGCCGCAAGGTGCGCATCTGCCGGAAATGCGACGGGGTGGTGGACAAATGAGCCGTCTGCGCGAGCGCTATCACGACGATGCCGTGCCGGCCCTTCGCAAGGAGTTCGGTTATACCAACGTCATGGCGGTGCCGAAGATCGAGCGCATCGTCGTCAACATGGGGTTGGGGGCGGCCACGCAGAACTCGAAGCTGATCGATGTCGGTCAGAAGGAGCTGACGCTCATAACCGGCCAGCGGCCGGTGACCCGCCGCGCGCGGAAATCGGTGGCGCAGTTCAAGGTGCGGCAGGGAATGCCGATCGGCGTGATGGTGACCTTGCGCGGCGGCCGCATGTACGAGTTCCTGGACCGCCTCGTCTCGATTGCGTTGCCGCGCGTGCGCGACTTCAGGGGGGTGTCCCCCAAGGGTTTCGACGGCCGCGGGAACTACACCCTGGGTCTGAAGGACCAGTTGATCTTCCTCGAGATCGACTACATGCAGGTCGATCAGGCCCGCGGAATGAACATCTCGGTGGTCACGACGGCGGGCACCGACGAGGAGGGGCGCAAGCTGCTGCAACTGATGGGGATGCCGTTCCGCAAGAACTGAGACGGACAACAGCCTATGGCCACCACCGCGAAAATCGTCAAGGAGAAGAAGCCGCCGAAGTTTCCCGTGCGGCTGCGAAATCGCTGCCGGCTGTGCGGGCGACCGCGCGGGTACCTGCGGAAGTTCGGGCTCTGCCGTCTCTGCTTCCGCAAGCTGGCGCTCGAAGGTGAGATCGCTGGTGTGATCAAGAGCAGTTGGTAGCGTGTCGCCCGGCGGTCCCCGGGCTCGAGGGAGGCGGGAACGAAGGAGAGCATGGCTGATCAGATTGCCGACATGCTGACGAGGATGCGCAACGCGACGATGGGGCACCGCCCGCGCGTGGACGTGCCGGATTCGCGGCTCAAGGCCGACATTGCGCGGATTCTGGAGAGCGAAGGCTACATCGCCGGCTTCAGGCAGCTAGAGCTGAGGAACCCGCGGGGCAAGCACCCGTTGCGCATCCTGCGGTTGTATCTCAAGTACGGGCCGCACGGCGAACGCGTGATCTCCGGCCTCAAGCGGGTAAGCCGGCCGGGGCGCCGCGTCTACTACGGTCACGCCAAGGCGCCGCCGGTTCTGGCCGGGCTCGGCACCAGCATCCTCACCACGTCGCGTGGCGTGATGACGGGCCGCGAGGCCGCCAGGGCGGGCGTCGGCGGCGAGGTGCTGTGCAATGTCTGGTAGCTGTGCAATGTCTGGTAGAGGCAGGGGAACCGGCGGGTCGCCCGCGAAACGGGGAGCGAGATGTCGCGCGTAGGCAAGAAACCGATTTCCGTGCCTCCGGGCGTGTCTGTTGCCGTCGGTCCGGACGCGGTCGAGGTCGAGGGGCCGAAAGGGAAGATGACCCAGCCGCTGCCGCCGGGCGTGCGGGTCGAGGCGGCCGGCGATCGGTTGCTGGTGCAGCCGGTGCGGGACGATGTGTCGCTGGCGAAATTCCACGGTCTCGGGCGCAGCCTGGTGGCCAATGCGGTGCGCGGCGTATCGGAGGGTTTCAAGAAGGAGCTCGATATCGTCGGCATCGGCTACCGCGCCGAGCACACCGGCGGGCAGGTGGTGTTCTCCCTGGGGTATTCGCACCAGATCGAGTTCGAGATTCCGGCCGATGTCGAGATTGCGGTCGACAAGCAGACGCACGTCACGGTCAGCGGGATCGACCGGCAGCGCGTGGGACAGGTCGCGGCCGACATACGCTCGCTCCGCAAGCCTGATCCGTACAAGCAGAAGGGCGTGCGGTACACCGGCGAAGTGCTGAAGAAGAAGGTCGGAAAAACCGGCGCATAAGCGATGAGAGTCAAGACCAAGAAGGATCGCCGCACACGAGTGCGGCTGCGCCAGCGGCAACGCATCAGCGGGACGCCGGAACGTCCGCGGCTTGCCGTGAGCCGCAGTCTGGTGCATATCTCGGCGCAGGTGATCGACGATCGCGCCGGCCGTACGATTGCCTCGGCGTCGAGCACCGAGCCGGCCGTCAAGGGTCGGTTCGAGGAGGGCGCACGGGGCGGGAACCGGGCCGGCGCGCGGATCGTCGGAACCATTGTGGCGGAACGGGCACTGAAGGAAGGCGTCAAGCGCGTCGTGTTCGACCGTGGCGGATTCCTGTACCACGGGCGGGTGCGCTCGGTTGCCGAGGCGGCCCGGGAAGGCGGGCTGGAGTTCTAGCAGCCCGGGTAGCGAGGTCGCAGAAATTGATGCGCGAATCACGAGCCAGGATCGATCCGACGGCGCTCGATCTGAAGGATGCCGTGGTGTCCATCAACCGGGTCACCAAGGTGGTCAAGGGCGGCAAGAACCTCAGCTTCAGTGCGCTCGTCGTCGTCGGCGACGGGGCGGGGCACTGCGGCTTCGCGGTCGGCAAGGCCAAAGAGGTGCCGTCGGCCATCAAGAAGGGGATCGAGGCGGCGAAGAAGGCCTTGATCCGGGTGCCGTTGCAGTCGACCACGATACCGCACCCGATCCTGGGTCGGTTCGGCGCGGGGCGGGTCCTGCTGAAGCCGGCGCCGGAGGGCACCGGCATCATCGCCGGGGGCGCCGTGCGGGCGGTCGTGGAACTGGCCGGGATTCACGACATCCTGACGAAGTCGCTCGGCTCGGACAATCCACAGAACGTCGTGCGCGCAACGTTTGCCGGGCTCGCCGGGCTCAAGGACCCGGTCGCGGTGGCGAGGCTGCGCGGTCGGGATCTGGAGGAGCTCACCGCCTGAGGCAGGCCCGAGCGCCGGTGAAGCGAAGCGAGGACATGAGACCACCAGCCACGCGCAACAACGAGGCGAAGAGGGTGCGCGTCACCCTCGTCAAGAGTTGGATCGGCTACGAGAAGAGCCAGCAGCGGATCGTCCGGGGGCTCGGCCTGCGCCGGATCGGCCATTCGGTCGACGTGGTCGACAATCCCTCGATCCGCGGCATGATCCGCGCGGTGCGGCACCTGGTGACGACGACGGAGTGCTGACCATGGCGACGGACAAGCGTTCGATGGACCTCAGTACGCTGCAGCCCCCGAAGGGCGCGCGGCGCAACCGAAAGCGCGTCGGCCGCGGAGAGGGCGGCGGCACCGGTGTGACCGCCGGTCGCGGGCACAAGGGCCAGCAGTCTCGGTCGGGCTACTCGCGCAAGCGCGGCTTCGAAGGCGGGCAAATGCCGCTTCACCGGCGCCTGCCCAAGCGCGGCTTCCACAACCCGTTCCGGATTGCCTACGAAGTGGTCAACCTCGATACGCTCGATGCGTTTTTCGAGGCGGATGCCGAGGTGACCCCGGACGTGCTGCGTGAGAGCGGACTCGTCAGCCGCACGGGGCTGGTCAAGGTGCTCGCACGCGGCGAGCTGACCAAGGCGCTGTCCGTGACGGCGCACGGTTTCAGTGCCAAGGCGAGCGAACGCATTGCGGCCGCCGGCGGCCGCACGGCAGTGGCGTCACGCGTACAGCCGAAGGCCAAGGAAGCCGACGAATGATCGACAGCGTCAAGAACGTCTTCGCGATTCCGGAGCTGCGCAAGCGTGTTCTGTTCACGCTCGGCATCCTGGGCGTGTACCGCGTAGGCAGCCACATTCCGACGCCCGGCGTGAACACCGAGGCGCTCCAGATTCTCGTCGAGCAGGCCGGCAACACCATGTTCGGCCTGTACAACATGTTCTCGGGCGGAAACCTGGCGCAGGCGACGATCTTCGCGCTGGGCATCATGCCCTACATCAGTGCATCGATCATCCTGCAACTGCTCACCGTCGTCTGGCCCTATCTGGAACGGCTGTCGAAGGAGGGGGAGCTCGGGCGCCGCAAGATCACGCAGTACACGCGGTACAGCACGATTCTGCTCTGCATCGTCCAGGCGATGGCGATCGCGATCTTCCTGGAGCGCCAGACCAACATCGCGGGCGGCCTGCCGCTGGTCTACGAGCCGGGCTGGTCGTTCCGGCTGATGACGGTGCTCACCCTGACGACGGGAACCGCCTTCATCATGTGGCTCGGCGAGCAGATCACCGAGCGCGGCGTCGGCAACGGCATGTCGCTGATCATCTTCGCGGGGATCGTCGTCGGTCTGCCGACGGCGGTGCTCACCACCCTGGATCAGATGCGCAGTGGTGCGATCGGCCTGTTCACCCTGATCGCGCTGGTGGTCGTGATGGTGCTGGTCATCGCCGCGGTCGTCTTCATCGAGCGCGGACACCGCCGTGTGACCGTCCAGTACGCCAGACGGGTCGTGGGGCGCCGCATGTACGGCGGCACCAGCACGCACATTCCGCTGAAGGTCAACACCGGAGGGGTCATCCCGGTGATCTTCGCCTCGTCGATCCTGGCGTTCCCGGCGACGGCGGCGACGGCGTTCCCGGTGGGCGGCTGGTTCCAGACCGTGACCGACCAGTTGCAGAACGGAATGCCGTTCTACTACCTGCTGTTCGTCGGCGGCATCATCTTCTTCGCCTACTTCTACACGGCGATCATCTTCAATCCGGACGACGTCGCCGAGAACATGCGCAAGTACGGCGGATTCGTTCCGGGCATCCGTCCCGGGAAGCGGACGGCGGAGCACATCGACACGATCCTGACCCGGATCACCTTCGCCGGTTCGATCTACCTGGCGCTGGTGGCGGTGATGCCCGACCTGATGATTACCGGATTCAGAGCCGACGCCGTCCCGTTCATCGGCGATCAGCTCGACGTCCTGCTGCCCGGGTTCATCACCAACGGGCTCGGCGTGACGTTCTATTTCGGCGGCACCTCGCTGCTGATCATCGTGGGCGTCTCCATGGATACGGTGCAGCAGGTCGAGTCGCAGTTGATCATGCGGCACTACGACGGATTCATGAAGAAGACGAGGATTCGGGGGAGGCGCGCGTAGGACGTGCCGGAACGATGGGAGAACCTTGCGCGCGCGGAATCGGTGGGGTAGCCGGGCCCGCGCAAAGCATCGAGGCGACATGCTGGACGTTCGCGAGTATGAGGAGGCCGGGTTTGCATCCGGCCGGAAGCTGCGCCACTCGAAGGTCACCGAGCTGGTGCCCAGGAGCGTTCGGGGGCCGGTGGCGTTGAATCTGATGCTGATGGGGCCGCCCGGGGCCGGGAAGGGCACGCAGGCGCGTCGCCTGGCCCGCGGATTTCGGGTGCCGCATATCGCGACCGGCGACATCCTGCGCGAGGCGGTGGCGGCCGGCAGCCCGCTCGGCCGCAGTGCAGCAGCGATCATGGACGCCGGTCGACTCGTCGGCGACGACATCATGATCGGGATCGTGCGGCATCGGCTGCAGCGCCCCGACGCGGCGACCGGCTTCGTCCTCGACGGGTTTCCGCGCACCGTTCCGCAGGCCGAGGCGCTCGACGCGATGCTGGTTCGGCGGAACCCGCTGGTCGTGATCGACATCGCGGTGGACGACGAGGACATCATTCGCCGACTGTCGCGGCGTCGCGTCTGCAGGGCGTGCGGGACGATCGTCGGCGCGCAGGAAGGAGTGCCGCCGTCTGCCTGTCCCGACTGCCGCGGCGTGCTCGTGCAGCGGCGCGACGATCGCGAGTCGGTGGTGCGGGAGCGGCTGGCGGTGTATCGGCAGCAGACGGCGCCGCTGATTGGCTACTACCGCGATCGTCCGACGTTCCGGTCGGTCGACGGCGGCCTGACCGAGGACGCGGTGGCGGCCGCGGTGGCCGACGCGGCTCACGGCAGGTCGGTCGTGCGGCGGACCGCGTAGAGCCAGCGAGCGCGTGCATGATTTCCTGCAAGAGTCCGGCAGAGCTGCAGCGGATGCGCGCCGCCAACGCATTGGTGGCCGAGGTGCTGGGGGCGTTGCGGGGGATCGTGGGCGAGGGGGTGACGACGGGCGAGCTGGATGCGCTCGCGGAGGACCGCGTGCGCGCGGCGGGAGCGATTCCGGCGTTCAAGGGTTATCACGGCTATCCGGCCACGCTCTGCACCTCGGTGAACGAGGAAGTGGTGCACGGGATTCCGTCGGGTCGCCGTCTGCGCGACGGCGACATCGTGTCCATCGATCTGGGGGTCGTGCTGAACGACTACTACGGCGACGCGGCGGTGACGTTGCCCGTGGGCGCGATCAGCGAGCACGCCGAGATGCTGATGCACGTGACCGAACAGGCGCTGGCCCGCTCGATCGCGCAGGTTCGGCCGGGCGGCCACGTCTCGGATATCGGGCACGCGGTTCAGCGCCATGTGGAGGCGCATGGCTACTCCGTCGTGCGGGAGTTCGTGGGACACGGTATCGGCACGAGCCTGCACGAAGAGCCGCAGGTGCCGAACTACGGCGCGCCGGGGGAGGGACCCCGGCTGCTGGAGGGCATGGTCCTGGCCATCGAGCCGATGGTCAGCATGGGCAAGCCGGCCGTGAAGGTGCTTCGCGACGGATGGACGGCGGTCACGCGTGATGGCAGCCTGGCCGCGCACTTCGAGCATTCGGTGGCGGTTACCGCGGACGGACCGCTCGTGCTGAGCCGTCCGGTGCCCGAGGCAGGGGGCTCCGGTGACGGCGCCGCCGCGATGACGTGGGCGCTGGTCGACGGCACGTGAGCAGTGCCCGGGTTCGCGGATCAACGAGAGAGAGGACGCCATGAAAGTGCGGGCTTCGGTGAAACGGATGTGCAGCAAGTGCAAGATTGTGCGGCGCCGGGGTGTGGTGCGGGTGCTCTGCACGAACCCGAAACACAAGCAGAGGCAGGGGTAACGACTCATGGCACGCATCGCTGGCGTGGATCTGCCGCGCTCGAAGCGCGTCGCGGTGGGGTTGACCTATATCTTCGGTATCGGGCCGGCCCGGTCGGTGGAGATTCTGGACGCCGCCGGCGTGGGCGCGGACACGCGCGTCAAGAATCTGACGGAGGAAGAGGTCCGGCAGATCGGCCGCGCCATCGAGGAGTATGGCCGCGTCGAGGGTGATCTGCGGAAGGAAATCTCACTGAACATCAAGCGCCTGATCGAGATCGGGTGCTACCGCGGCCTGCGCCACCGGCGGAACCTGCCGGTGCGCGGACAGCGCACGAACACGAACGCCCGGACCCGGAAGGGCCCGCGCCGCGGCGCCGTCGCCAAGAAGAAGACCAGTTGACAGCGATCCGACGTAGCGTGACAGCATCGAAGACGCGATTATGGCCAAGAGCGACGAATCGGGGAAGCAGCCGGCAGGGCGGCCGAAGCGCCGCAAGAAGACGTTCAAGAAGCGTGGCGAGAAGCGGGTCGTGCATCACGGCGTGGTGCACATTCAGGCGTCGTTCAACAACACCATCATCACCGTGACCGACAGTACCGGCGCCGTGTTGTCGTGGTCCAGCGCGGGGGGCATCGGCTTCAAGGGATCGCGGAAAGGGACGCCCTTTGCGGCGACCCAGGCGGCGATGGCAGCCGGACACGCGGCCAAGGCGTTCGGGGTGCGCTCGGTCGAGGTTCGGGTGAAGGGGCCCGGCGCAGGCCGGGAGTCCGCGATCCGGGCGCTGCAGACGTCGGTCGGCCTGGACATCAAGTCGATCCGCGACGTGACGCCCATTCCGCACAACGGATGTCGGCCGCCCAAGAAGCGGCGGGTGTGACGGCGGCGCGAGCACGGTACGGGGTGCGGGTTGGTAGCGGCTGAGTGAGGGGGATCTGAGAGCATGGCACGGTACGCTGGTCCGGTCTGCCGCTTGTGCCGGCGGGAAGGCATGAAGCTGTTTCTCAAGGGTGAGCGCTGCCACGCCGAGAAGTGCGCGGTCGAGCGGCGCAACGTGCCGCCCGGGCACCACGGCAAGGGACGCAAGGCGAAGTTGCAGGGCTACGGACTGCAGCTTCGCGAGAAGCAGCGCGTGAAGCGGATGTACGGTGTGCTCGAGCGGCAGTTCCGGCGCTACTTCCACGAGGCCGACCGCCGCAAGGGGATCACGGGCGAGACGTTGCTGCAGTTGCTCGAGAGCAGGCTCGACAACATCGTCTACCGGCTCGGATTCGCCGCCTCGCGGCCCCAGGCGCGCCAGTTGGTGCGGCACGGACACTTTCTCGTGAACGGACGGCGGGCCGACATTCCGTCGTACTCCCTGCGGGCCGGGGACCGTGTGAGCGTGAAGGCGAAGAGCGCCGGCAACCCGGCGATCGCGTATGCCCGCGAAGAGGTCAAGGGGCGCGGCATCCCGGAGTGGCTCGAGTTGGGCGCCGACGGGCAGGAAGGACGCCTGGCGGCCATACCGACGCGGGAACAGTTGAATCTGCCGGTGCAGGAGCAGTTGATAGTGGAGCTCTACTCGAAGTAGGGCGCGCCGGTGCAGGCCATGACCCGCGTACCGCGCGGAAAGGACTGAACTTGATGTTGTGGAAAGGCTTCCAGCGACCGAAGGTCCTGGAGTACGACCGCGAGACGATCACGGACCGGTACGGGCGCTTTCACGCACAGCCGTTCGAGCGTGGCTTCGGCACGACGATCGGCAACGCGCTGCGGCGCGTCCTGCTCTCGTCGATCGAGGGCGCTGCGGTGACGGCGGTCAAGATCGACGGCGTGCTGCACGAGTTCTCACCGATTCAGGGCGTGGTCGAGGACGCGACGGACATCATCCTCAATCTCAAGCAGGTTCCGATCAAGATGCACGTCGACGGCGTGAAGGCGGTGTCCATCCGGTCCGACGCGCCGGGCGAGATCAGGGCGGGCGACATCCAGGCCGACGCCGACATCGAGATTCTGGATCCCGACGTCCACATCGCGACCGTGTCCGAGGGCGGCGCCCTCAACATGGAGATGCGCGTCAAGCGCAGCCGCGGTTATGTCTCCGCCGACAAGAACTTCGACGAGGACCTCGGGATCGGCTGGATCCCGGTCGATTCGGTCCATTCGCCGATCAAGAGGGTGAACTACCTCGTCGAGGCGGCGCGACTCGGTCAGACGACCGACTATGACAAGTTGACGATCGACGTGTGGACCGACGGGACGATCAGCGCACGTGATGCCGTGTCGCTCGGCGCCAGGCTGGTGCGGGACCACCTGAACATCTTCATCGACATCGACGATCCGACCGAGGCGGCGGCGGAGCCGGATCCGGATCCGCCGACCGCGGTGGTGAACGAGCATCTCGACAAGAGCGTCGAGGAGCTGGAGTTGTCCGTACGCTCCTACAACTGCCTGAAGAACGCCAACATCCGGACGATTCGCGAGCTGGTGCAGAAGAGCGAGCCGGAGATGCTCCAGACGAAGAACTTCGGACGGAAGTCGCTGAACGAGATCAAGGAGATCCTGCTCGACATGGGACTGAGCCTCGGGATGCGACTGGACCTGCCGGCGGACCACGTGCCCGCCCAGGCGGAGTGAGCGACATCATGCGTCATCGCGTTGCACACCGGAAGCTGGGTCGGGTCACCGAGCATCGTCTCTCCCTGCTCCGCAATCAGGCGCAGGCCCTGCTGCGTCACGAGCGGATCAGCACAACGGTCGCCAAGGCCAAGGAGCTTCGGCCGTTCGTCGAGCATCTGATCACCGTCGCCAAGCGGGGGATCGCCGACGGTGACGACACCATCCGGGCAGTGAACGCGCGCCGCATGGTGCGCCGGGACTTGGCGGATCGGGCGGTGGCGGCCAAGCTGTTCGAGACGATTGCGCCGCGGTTCTCCGACCGTCCCGGCGGCTACACGCGCCTGCTGCGGATCGGGTTTCGGCGCGGCGATGCGGCCGAGATGGCCCAGGTGGAGCTGCTCGGCAGCGAGTACAACCCCGACCTGGACAAGCCCAGGGCCGAGCGCAAGCCGGACGAGACTCCCGAACGGCGGCGGGAGGAGCAGCCAGGCGGACGCCTGCGCCGGATGTTCCGTCGCGGAGACAGGCGCTAGCAGGTCACGGTCGCAGCCAGGGCGCCGACCTCCCGGGCAGACGAGGTTGGCGCCAGGGCTGACCCGGAATTACTCGTCGTCCGCGGCGTCGCCTTCCTCGGCTTTCGAATCGGCCACGATCTTCGCGTGCAGGTGCGCCGGCACTTCCTCGTAGTGCGAGAACTCCATGTGGTACGACCCCCGTCCGCCCGTGGCCGACGTCAACTGCTGCTCGTAGGTGAGCATCTCCGCCATCGGCACCTGCGCCTTGATGACCGTCGATGCGCCGCGCGGCTCCATGCCGCCGATCCGTCCCCGCCTGCCGTTCAGGTCGCCCATCAGGTCGCCCGCGAAGTCGCTCGGCGCGTAGACCTCGACGTTCATGACCGGTTCGAGCAGCGTCGGTCTGGCCCGCTCCATGGCGTCGCGGAACGCAAGGCGCCCGGCCATCTTGAACGACATCTCGTTCGAGTCGACGGAGTGGAACTGCCCGTCATGCAGGGTCACCTTGAAGTCGACCATCGGGTAGCCGGCCAGGTAGCCCTTCTCGCGGGCCTCCTGAATCCCCTTCTCGACGGCCGGAATGAATTGGCGTGGGATGGCCCCGCCGAAGATCTCGTCGACGAAGGCGAAGTCCTCTCCCCGCGGCAGGGGCTCGACGCGAATCTTGCAATCGCCGAACTGCCCGTGCCCGCCGGACTGCTTCTTGTGCCGCCCGTGCGCTTCGGTGGCGGCCATGATCGTCTCCCGGTACGGGATGCGCGGCAGCTTCAGGTTGACCTCGACGCCGAACCGCCGCTTCAGCTTGGCCACGGTGACCTCGATGTGCAGTTGTCCCTGGCCGGAGAGCAGGAGCTGGCGCGTCTGCGGATCGCGGGTGTACTGGATCGTGGGATCCTCCTCCCGCAGCCGTTGCAGCGCGCCGCTGATCTTCTCCTCGTCGCCGCGGCTCTTCGGCTCGATGGCGTAGGATAGGACCGGGTCGGCGAACGCGATGGGGGCGAACCGCACGGGGGTGCCCTTACCGCCCAGCGTGTCGCCCGTGTGGGTCTCCTTCAGTTTGGCGACGGCGCCGAGGTCGCCCGCCTTCAGCTCCGGCACCGGATGCTGGGTCTTGCCCTGCATGACGGCCAGCGCCCCGAGGCGCTCGCTGCCGTCCTGCGTGGCGTTGTGCACGCTGGAATCGGCCTTGAGCGTGCCGGCCGCGACCCGGAACATGGTGATGCGGCCGGCGAACGGATCGGCGATGGTCTTCCACACGAACGCGGCGGGCGGGGCGCCGTCGCCTGCGTCGTAGGTCTGCGGCTCGCCGCTCTCGGGGTCCGTGGCCGGCAGCGGATGGTCTGCCGCCGACGGCAGGCAGGCGAGAATCGTGTCCAGCAGCGGTCCGATACCCAGGTTGGCCTGCGCCGAGGTGCAGACGAGCGGGAACACCTGCCGGTTGCGCGTCGCCGCGCGGAGTCCGCCCTCGATCTCGTCCTGGGTGAGCGTGCCCTCCTCAAAGAAACGCTCCATGAGCGCCTCGTCGGCTTCGGCCACCATCTCGATCAGCGCCTCGCGCGAGGTGTCGGCCTGGTCGGCCAGCTCGCCGGGGACGTCGGTGGTCGTGGGGGCGCCGCTGCCGTCGTTCGGGAACGTCACGCCCTGCATGGCGACCAGGTTGACGAGACCCCGAAAGTCCCGTTCCGCGCCGATGGGAAGCTGGAGCGGGACCACCTCGCGGCCCAGCGCCCCCTGCACCGATTCGAGGGCGCGGTCGAAGCTCGCCCGCTCGCGGTCGAGCAGGTTGAGCACCACCAGGCAGGGCAGCCCGAACTCCTTCGCGATGCCCCACACCTTCTCGGTCTGCACCTCGACGCCGGCCACCGCGTCGACGACGACCAGCGCTGCATCGGCCACTCGAAGCGCCGCCTGCGTATCGCTCAGGAAGTTGCCGATGCCGGGGGTGTCGATCAGGTTGATCTTCGTCGAGTGCCACTCGGCGAAGGCGACGCTGGCCGCGAGCGTGTGCTTGCGGCTGATCTCTTCCTCGTCGAAGTCGGTGACCGTCGTGCCGTCGTCGACCCTCCCGAGGCGGTTGACCATCTTCGCGCCGAACAGCATCGCGGACACGAGCTGCGTCTTGCCGGAACCGCTGTGTCCGACGACCGCCACGTTGCGGATGCTCGACGCGTCATAGACCTTCATCGACAGTAACCTCCTTCGAACACGTCCCCGGAGCAGCCGGTCTCGCTGTCCTGCGTTCGGGGCTGTACGGGAACGCGATGCGGGCCGGGCGCTTCACGCGGCTCCGGATGGAACCTGTAATCGTACCGCGACTGCCCGGCCCGCTCCAAGCAGGCTATTCGTACCGCAACGCCTCGATCGGGTCGAGCCGTCCGGGCAGGGCGCGCGACGAGGCGGATCGGCGAGGCTATTCGTACCGCAGCGCCTCGATCGGGTCGAGCCCCGAGGCGCGAACCGCCGGCGCGATGCCGAAGACGATGCCCACCGTCGCCGAGAAGCCGATGCCGATGGCGAACGACCACCACGGCAGCGAGACGGGGAACCCGGTGGCGTGGTGCACGCCGAGGCCGATCCCGCTGCCGAAGGCGATGCCGAGCACGCCGCCGATGGCGGTCAGGAAGGTCGCCTCGAGCAGGAACTGCCAGAGGATCTCCCGCCGCCGTGCGCCGATCGCCTTGCGCGTGCCGATCTCGCGGGTGCGCTCCTTGACCGAGATGGTCATGATCGCCATCACGCCGATGCCGCCGACCAGCAGCGCGATGGACGAGATGGCCACCAGGGCCAGGAACGTGGCGCTGCTAACCTGGTCCCACAGCCGCAGCGCCGCGTCCTGGGTGACGATCTCGAAGTCGTTCGGCTCGTCGAGGCGCAACCCGTGGCGGATGCGCATCACCTCGGTGACCTCGCGCAGCGCATCCTCGCGCGCGACGCCGTCGCGGGGCAGGGCGGCGATCATCAGGAACTGCAGCCGGCCGCGGCGCGACTGCTCGATGCGGACGCCGAACTGTCTCTGGTAGGCGCTGTACGGGATCAGCGCGATGTCGTCCTGGCCGGCGTCGAGCGCCCCGATGCCGGCCCGCGGCCCGATGACGCCGACCACCGTATACGGCTGGTTGCCGATCCGCACCGTCTTGCCGATCGGGTCGACGTTGGGGAACAGCGCCTGGTAGGGCGTCTGGCCCAGCACCACCACCCGGCGCCGGTGGCTCACCTCGCCCTGCGTGAAGAAGCGCCCCTGCTCGACGGCGACGTGGAACACGTCGGGAAAGTTGTGCGTCGCGCCGGTGATGGAGATGAGCTTCGTCCGCTCGCCCCGGTAGTGCACGCGCGAGCGGGAGGCGCCCGGGCCGCCCTGGTCGATCATGATGGCGACCCGCGCGATGGACTCGGCCTGCCGCTCTATGGCGCGCGCATCGGCCGGCGTCAGCGTGGGGCGCTTGAGCAGCTCGTTGAGGTCCGCGCCGGACATCAGGCTCAAGCCGGAGAACTGCGAGACGAAGAGGGTGTCCGGGCCGATCTCGCGGATGCTGTCGCGCAGTGACTCGTCGAACCCGCGGATCAGCGACGTCATGCCGACGATGGCGGTGATGCCGATGACGATGCCGAGGATGGTCAGCCCCGAGCGCATCTTCTGCGTCCGGATGGTCGTGACGGCCATCACGACGATCTCCTGCAGGAGAGAACCGCGCATCAGCCGTCCCTCCCCGGCGCATCGCCGTGCGGCGGCGGGGCGTGCGGCGCGCAGGCCGCGGGATCGGACGGCCGCCGTCTCGCCCTGACATCGCCGGGAACGCCTGCGCGTTCATCCGGAGCAACAGCCACGGGATCGGACCGCAGCCGTCCCGCCCTGACACCTCCCCCGGGCGAGGTCCGGCAGGGCTGCGGCCTGTGTGCGGCGGGCGTGGACATCAGTCGGCCCTTCCCAGCGCGTCGATGGGATCGAGCGCCGCCGCCCGCGCCGCCGGGTACAGCCCGAAAAAGAGTCCCACCACGGCCGTCATCGTGATCGCGAGGGCGACCGACCACGGATGCACGACGGCCGGCACCGGCGCGAAGCGGTCCAGCGCCAGCGCCGCCGCCGCGCCGAGCGCGGTGCCCGTCGCGCCACCGAGGACGGACAGCGCCACCGACTCGGACAGCATCTGCCACAGGATGTCCTGCCGCCGCGCGCCGAGCGCCTTGCGCAGGCCGATCTCGCGGGTCCGCTCGGAGACCGCCATCAGCATGATGTTCATGATCACGATGCCGGCGACGACCAGGGCGAGGCCGACGACCCCGATCAGCACCGCGAAGATGCCGGACGTGGCCTGATTGAAGAGGTTCAGCGCCGTCTCGGAGGTGAAGATGCCGAAGTTGTCCTCCTCGGTCGCCTTCAGCCGGCGTTCGATGCGCAGGGCGACGGTCGCCTCGCCGATGGCGCGGTCGATCTCGGCCGGGTCGGCCGGCTGGACGCGCAGCCCCAGCGAGGCGCGGCTGCCGAAGAGCCGCTGGAACGCCCCGAGCGGCATGATGGCGAACTCGTCCTGCGACTGGCCGAACGACGAACCCTGGCGTCGGCTGACGCCGACGACCCGGAACGGCACGCCCTGGATCCGGACCGACTGTCCGATGGGGTCGAGCGCGCCGAACAGCCGGTCGGCGGTGTCCCAGCCGAGAACCGCAACGTTGCGCCGACTGCGGACCTCGGCCGGGGTCATCAGCCGGCCGAGCTCGGCGTTGAAGGTGGAGAAGCGGATGAAGTCCTCGGTGACGCCCTGGACGGAGGCCGCCTCGAGCACCCGCTCGCGGTAGCGGATCTCGCCGCTGCGGCGGCCCTCGGCCATGACGGCGGTGACGTGGGAGGCGAAGCGCCGGATGGCCTCGGCGTCGTCGAGGGTGATCCGCGGGTTGTTGCGGGTCCGCTCCAGCTCCTCCTCGCTCGTGATCATCCCGCGGCGGTCGACCAGGAAGGCGTCCGCGCCCACCTCCGACAGGATCACGCCGCGCACCTCCTCGGTGATGCCCTGGATCAGGGAGACGAGCGTGATGATCGAAGTGACGGCGACGACGTTGCCGAGGATCGTCAGGAACGAGCGCAGCTTGTTGGCCCGGATCGCGGCGAGCGCGACCTGCACCATCTCACGAATCAGAATCAGTCTCATCGGGGTCCACCGGGTCGCCGTCGTCGAGGTTGCGGACGATCTCGAACGGGCCGGTGATGACGAGGTCTCCCTCCTCCAGCCCGCTCAGGGCCTCGAAGTAGCGCTCCCCGGCGATGCCGGTCGCAACCGGCACGAACACGGCGTGGCCCTGCCGGGCGACGAACACGCCCTCGCGCTCCTCGCGCGTGGTCTCGCCGCCGGCCGGCTCGGGTTCGGATGCGGCGGAGGCGGGGCGGGAGATGACGCCTGACCGCGGGTCGTCGCTGCGCCGCACGATGCGTCCCGCCGCGTCGATCTCGACCTCGCGCACCGTGGTCGCCTGGATGGGCACGGCCAGCGTCGCCGTGCGCGTCGCGGTGGTGATCTCCGCCGTGCAGGTGAAGCCGGGCCGCACGCCGGGAATGTCGCCGTCGACGGTGACCACGACCAGGAAGTTGGTGGCTTCCTGCGTGGCCGCGGCCCCCGCCTGGGGCTGGATGGGGCTGTTGCCGATCTCGGTCACGCGGCCGGTGTAGGTGCGGTCCGGCAGGGCGTCGATGGTGATCTCCACCGGCTGGCCGAGGCGCACCGCCGGGATGTCGGTCTCGTCGACCTCGATCTCCGCTTCGAGGACCGAGAAGTCGGCGATGGTCAGCAGCACCGTGCCGGGGTTGTTCATCGTGCCGATGACGACCGTCTCGCCCTCCTCGATGTTGCGCCGGGTGACGATGCCGTCGATGGGCGAGGTGATGGTGACCTGCGTCAGGTCGTAGCGCGCGCTGTCGAGCGTCGCCCGCTCCTGGCGGATGCGCTGCGCCGCGGCCTCGACGTCGGCCTCGCGCGCGCGCAGCTCCGTCTCGCGCAGCTCCACGTCGGCGGCCGCCTGCTCGTAGACCTCGCGCGAGACGAGGCGCAGCGACCAGAGGTCGGCCTGCCGTTCCAGGTTCTCGCGAGCCACCTCCAGGTTCACCCGCGCCGTCTCCACCGCCACCGCCGACTGCCGGTGGACCGCCACGCTCGCCTCGAGGGCCGCCTCCCCGCGGTTGACGAGCGCCTGCAGGTTCTCCGGATCGATCTGCAGCAGGAACTGGCCTGCCGTGACGCGTTCGCCCTCGTCGACGGCGAGCCGCGTGACCCGGCCCATCGTGCTGGCGCTCATCTCGACCGACAGTTGCGGCTGGATGGTGCCGGGGGCGGAGACGATGGCCTCCAGATCGCGCCGCTGAATCGCCTCGACGTCGACCTCCGCGGCGTCCGAGCGTTCGAACAGCACGTTGACGGCCACGAGTGCGGCGCCGGTCAGGACGATCAGTGCGCCGACGAGGAGCTTTCTCGACATGATCAGAACCCGAAGCTGGTGCGCACCGCCGCGAAGAGCAGGGCGATGCCCGCGTGGATGCCGTACAGCGTGACGGCGATCGGCTTCGTCGGCCGCTTCCAGAGGACGGCCAGCCCGATCGCCAGGATCATCACCCACCAGACGTGAAAGAGGTCGATGGCGCTCAGCAGGTTGTACGCGAAGGCGCCCTCTTCCAGCATCGGCGTGAAGGCGGCGAGCGTGGACGGCGGCTCGATGGACTCGATGGCGAAGTTGAGCGGAACGACGAACGCGCTCTGCGCCATGAACACCACGCCGGCGTGGGCGACCACGGCGAACACCTGCCGGAAACTGCCGGCGGCGCCGAGGATGCCGTGACCGACCCCGAACAGCAGGCCGGCCAGGAGGACGCAGATCAGCGGCACGGAGATGAGGATCGACGCGAATCCGAAGTAGGGCGCCGTCTCGATCCCCGCTTCGATTTCGGCGTACATCTCGTCGGTCACGTTCACGCCGAACCCTTCCATGACCGCGACCTGCTGCGCCAGGCTCTCCCGCTGCGCGAAGTCGGCGCTCACGAGCAGGGCGCCCGTCGCCGCGACGAAGCCGACGCTGAGGGCCAGGACTCCCAGCCAGTGCGGATCGGCGGCGACCCGTTCGAACGTCTCGCGGGGCGAGGTGAGAACCCCGATGACCCGCGCGCCGAGACCGAGCCTGCTGTCCCCGGCCACGTCGTTCACCGCGTTGGATGTGGACATGATCCTCTCATTCTACCGCCGTCCGCGCGTCCTCCGCCGCGCACTGCGCCGCACCCGCGTTGTCACCTTGCAGATACGCAACGCGGCGCGAGATGTTCGCCGCCACGTCCGCGACCGCTCCCGCCGCGCCGGATGACGCGTTGCCGCAGGGGCCTCGCGGCGCCGGATCCGACGCTTGACCGCGCCGGATCCGTTGGCCTAGTATGTGCCGACGCGTCGATTCGGGCACGGTCGCGTCGGCGCATACAACACCCTGTCGGATGGCCCCGTGGTCGGCTTCGTACCCCGCGAGTTGTTCTTCACCAAGGGCGTCGGCACCCACCGGGAGAAGCTGGCCTCGTTCGAGCTGGCGCTGCGTTCAGCCGGGGTTGCCGCCTGCAACTTCGTCCGGGTCTCCAGCATCTTCCCGCCGGGTTGCCGGATTCTCCCGCGCGAAGAGGGCGTGCAGCGTCTGCAGCCGGGCCAGGTGACCTTCGTGGTCATGTCCGAGGCGGCGACGAACGAGCCCCACCGCCTCGTCGCGGCCACCGTCGGCGTGGCCATCCCGAGCGATCCGAGCCTGTACGGGTATCTCTCGGAGCACCACAGCTTCGGCGAGGACGAGGAGACGGCCGGCGACTACGCGGAGGACCTGGCCGCCGGGATGCTGGCCACGGCCCTCGGACTGAAGTTCGACTCCGACAAGAGCTGGGACGAGAACAGGGAGGCCTGGCGCCGGTCGAACCAGATCGTCCGGACCCAGCACGTCACGCAGACCGCCGTCGGTGACCGGCACGGCCTCTGGACGACGGTGGTGGCCGCGGCCGTCATGGTCGGCTGATCGTCACCTTGCGCGGCCTCCCGGTCGACACGCGGGCTCCGGCGCCGTCGGCCGCCGGCAGGTTGACTGTCGCCTTGCGCGGCCTCCCGCTCGACACCTGTCGACGCCCGGTTCCTGCAGGGCGCCATCGGAGTCGCTGAACGTCGCTCTGCGCCTTTCGCTTGACACGGACCCGCGTCGCGCTACAATGAAGTTACCCCCTGCTCGCCTTCGGACTCTCGGAAAGACGGTGTTCCGGTGTCAGTCCGTCTCGGCGAGTTGTTGCTCAAGAAGCGGCGCATCACACAGACCCAACTCGAGGAGGCGCTGGCGTTCCGGGAGGCCCGCGGCGGGGATCTCGGCGGCGCCCTGGTCGAACTGGGGTTTCTCCCGCCCGACGAGATCGCGGCACTGCGGGGCGTCCAGTACGGCGTGCAGTCGATCGACCTCTCCGGCTTCGAGATCGAGCCTGCCGTCCTGGAGCTGATACCGGCCGAGACGGCCCGCCGGCACCGGATCGTGCCGTTGCGGCGCTCCGGCGCGACGCTGACGGTGGTGATGACCGATCCGCGCAACGTCGCCGCCCTGGATGACGTCCGCTTCAGGACCGGCTGCACCGTCGAGCCGCTGGTGGCGTCGGAGGCTGCCGTGTCCGCGGCCATTGCGCGCTACTACGACGGCGGTCGGGGCGCGGCCGGGACGAACCTCGGCGGACGCGCCCTCGACGTGACGGTGCGCGAGCTGGAGGCGTTGGATGGTCCGGACGATCCCCGGGCTGCCGGGGCCGGACAGGAGATCGAGGTCGTCGCGGGAGACGAGGCTCGCGGCCAGGCCCCGGCCGTGCGGCTGATCAACGTGATGCTGACGTCGGCAGTGCAGCGCGACGCCAGCGACATCCACGTCGAGCCCTACGAGAAGGAGCTTCGGATCCGGTTCCGCATCGATGGCGTGCTCCACGCGGTGATGACCCCGCCGCTGCGGATGCGCGACGCCATCACGTCCCGCCTGAAGGTGATGGCCAGTCTCGATATCGCCGAGCGGCGCGTGCCGCAGGACGGGCGGACCCGGATCCGTTTCCGGGACGGCGGCTCGACGAAGTCGATCGATCTGCGGGTTTCCTGCCTGCCGACGCTCTTCGGGGAGAAGATTGTGCTGCGCCTGCTCGACAAGGCCCGTCTCATGCTCGACATGACGGAGCTCGGATTCGAGGCGGCGTCGCTCCGGCGCTTCACGGACAACATTCACCGGCCCTGGGGCATGGTGCTGGTGACGGGCCCCACCGGGAGCGGCAAGACCAACACGCTCTATTCCTCGATCGCCCGGCTCAACACGCCGGACACCAACATCGTGACCGTCGAGGATCCGGTGGAGTTCAACCTCGACGGCGTGAATCAGGTGCAGGTGCGCGAGGCGATCGGCCTGAATTTCGCGGCCGTGCTCCGCGCCTTCCTCAGGCAGGATCCGAACGTCATCCTCGTTGGCGAGATCCGCGACGTCGAGACCGCGGAGATCGCCGTCAAGGCGGCGCTGACGGGACACCTGGTGCTCTCCACCCTGCACACCAACGATGCGCCGAGCGCCGTCAGCAGGCTGCTGAACATGGGGGTCGAACCGTTCCTGATCGCCGGCTCGGTCAATCTCATCTGCGCGCAGCGCCTGGTCCGCCGCGTGTGCCGCGCCTGCGCCGAGCCGGCGCCGGCGAATCCGGCGTCACTGGTCGACATCGGTTTCGGCGATGCCGATGCTCGCACGGTGACGCCGATGCGGGGCGGAGGGTGCGACGCGTGCAACCGGACCGGCTACAAGGGGCGAATCGGTCTGTACGAGGTGCTGGAGGTGACCGACACGCTGCGCGAGCGGATTCTCGCCGGCGGCGACGTGCGCGCCCTGCGCAGCGCGGCCGTCGACGAGGGGATGCTGACGCTGCGCCAGAGCGGGCTGCGCAAGATCGCCCAGGGGACGACCTCGATCGACGAAGTGACGCGGGAGACGGTGCGATGACGGCGCCGCCGACCCTGGCCGGGTTGCTCGCACGGACCGCCGAAAGGGGTGGGTCGGACCTGCATCTGACCGCCGGCGCCCCGCCGCAGGTGCGGTTGAACGGCGTGCTGGAGCCCCAGGAGGACCTCGGTCCGCTCGCGCCGGCCGACACCGAGCGTCTCATCTGCGGAAGCCTGACCACGGCGCAGCGGCAACGCTTCGAGGAGACCCTGGAGCTGGACGTGTCGTTCGCGATCCAGGGCGTGGCGCGAGTGCGCGCGAACGTCTTCCGCCAGCGCGGTACGGTGGCCGCCGTGTACCGCCTGGTTCCGGGGGAGATTCGAGGGTTCGACAGGCTCGGTCTGCCTCCCGTGGTGGCGAAACTGGCCGCGCGGCCGCACGGGCTGGTGCTGGTGACCGGACCGACCGGCAGCGGCAAGAGCACGACGCTGGCGGCCCTGGTCGACCGCATCAACGGCGAGCGCCGGTGTCACATACTGACCATCGAAGATCCTGTCGAGTACATCCACCCGCACCGCCGCGCGATCGTCAACCAGCGCGAGGTGCACCAGGACTCCGCCGGCTTCGCACCGGCGTTGCGGGCGGCGCTGCGCGAGGATCCCGATGTGGTGCTCATCGGCGAGATGCGCGACCTGGAGACGACCGAGGCGGCGCTGCGGATTGCCGAGACGGGCCACCTGACCCTGGCGACGTTGCATACGAGCTCGGCCGTGCATGCCGTCGGCCGGGTGGTGGACCTCTTTCCGGCGCATCAGCAGCAGCAGGTACGCACGCAGCTCTCGCTGGTGCTCGAAGGTGTGGTCTGTCAGTGCCTCGTGCCGGCCGCCGACGGCCGGGGACGCGTGTGCGCGGTCGAGGTGCTCGTGGCTACACCGGCGATCCGCAACCTGATCCGCGAGGATAAGGCGCATCTGATCTACGCGGCGATGCAGGCCGGTCGGAAACAGCGCGGGATGCAGACGATGACGCAGGCGCTGGCGGCTCTCTACCGGGAACGGCGCATCACGCTGGAACAGGCGCTCGACCACGCCGCGAATCGCGAGGAGCTGGAGGCCCTCGTTGCCCGCGGGCGGGACGAAACCGCATGGATGCCGCGAAAGGGCTCGTCCCGATGAAGCCCACGTTCGCATTCACGGGCCGCACCCGCGAGGGCAGACGGGTCAGCGGAGAGCGTCGGGCCGCATCCGCCGAGGATGCCGTCGCCGTCCTGCGGCGCGAGGGGGTCCTGGTCACGGCGATGGACGAGGTCGCCCGCAGCGCGCGGGCCGGGGGGCGGTTCGGAGGCCGGCAAGCCGTCGCGGCGCGCGGCCTCGCGGTGTTCACTCGTCAGTTCGCCGTGATGATCGGCGCCGGACTGCCGTTGGTGCAGTGTCTGGACGTGCTCGGCCGGCAGGAGGAGGACCGGCGCTTCGCCGCGACGATCCGCGAGGTGCAATCCGACGTGGAGGACGGTTCGACGCTGGCCGACGCGTTGCGGGCGCATCCCCGCGCGTTCGATCGGCTCTACACCAGCATGATCGCGGCCGGCGAGGCCGGCGGCGTGCTCGATACCATTCTGGAGCGTCTGGCGGTGCACATCGAGAAGCGGGTCACCCTCCGGGGGCAGGTGCGTTCCGCCATGATGTATCCCTTGGCCGTGCTCTCCATCGCCGCCATCGTCGTGGGCGTGATTCTGTGGAAGGTCATCCCGGCGTTCGCGGCGCTCTTCGAGGGGCTCGGCGCCGTGTTGCCGTTGCCGACGCGCCTGGTGATCGCAGCCAGTGACTCGTTCGCCGGGGCGGTGCCGCTGCTCGGCGTCGGAATGCTGGGTGCGGCGTTGTTGTTTCGTCGATACTATTCGACCCGGAACGGACGACGAGCCGTCGACGGCGCCGCGCTCCGCGTGCCGCTGATGGGCGGCATCGCGCGCAGGAACGCGGTTGCCCGGTTCTGCCGCACCCTGTCGGCGCTGCTCGGCGCCGGCGTGCCGATTCTCGAGAGCCTGGACATCACTGCCGGCACCGCGGGGAACGCCGTCGTCGAGGATGCGGTCAGGAAGACGAGCGCGGCTGTCGAACGCGGCGAGTCGATAGCCGCGCCGTTGCGCGACACCCGGGTGTTCCCGGTGCTGGTGACACAGATGATCAACGTCGGAGAGACCACCGGCGCGCTCGAGGTGATGCTGGCGAAGGTGGCGGACTTCTACGAGGAGGAGGTCGATCGGGCCGTCGCCGGCATGACGGCGCTGCTCGAACCGCTCGTGGTCGCGGTGCTGGGCGTCGTCGTCGGAGGCATCGTGGTGGCCATGTATCTGCCGGTGTTCGACCTGATCGGACGACTGGCGGGATGAGGACGGGGACGGGTGGGGAATTCACGGGGAGACGACGATGAAACAGGTGCTGAGGGAGCAGGAAGGGTTCACGTTGATGGAGCTGCTGATAGTCGTGGCGATTATCGGCATCATCGCCGCAATTGCAGCGCCGGGGCTGTTCCGGGCGCGGATGGCCGGCAACGAGGCATCGGCGATCGGGTCGCTGCGGGCCATCAACGGCGCTCAGGCGACCTACGCCGCGAGTTGCGGCAGCGGTTTCTATGCGCCGACGCTGGCGAACTTGGCGACGCCGCCGACCGTGGGCGGCGGGGATGGATTCATCGGCACCGATCTGGGTGCGGATCCGTCGGTCAAGAGCAGCTACACGATCACCATGACCGGCGGCGCCGCCGCGACCGGCGCGCCGGCATCGTGCAACGGCGTGGCCGCGGGCGGGGTGGTTGCCACCTACTTCGTGGGGGCCGAGCCCAATCCGGGCGGCGGCACGCGCTTTTTCGGCACCAATCAGGGGGCGACGATCTATCAGGGCACGGCTGCTCTGCCGGCGACGCAGACGGGGGCGCCGGCCGGCGCCACACCGATACAGTAGAACCACCTTGACGGCGCTGCCGGATGGCTTTACAAGTGAACGGGGCGGCGACGAAGCGTCGGGGCGAGGCTGCCCGGCCCTTGAAGGTGGAGAGACCATGACGACACGCAAGCTCATCTGGATGACGGTACTGGCGAGCGCCGGTCTCGTCGCGGCGGCCACCTCCACCTACGTGCATGTGCGCATGCTCGCTGATCCCGGGTACGCGAGCTTCTGCGACATCAACGCTGCCGTGAGCTGCACGCAGGTCTATCAGAGCCGCTACGGCAGCGTGTTCGGCGTGCCGGTGGCGCTCGGCGGCGTCATCTGGTTCGCCGCGGTTCTGCTCCTGACCGGCGCGGCGGCGCGGGCTCCGCGGGCCTCGGCGCCGAACGTATCGGGTTATCTGCTGCTCTGGTCGACCATCGGGCTTGCCGTGGCGATGTACATGGCCTATGCCTCGTTCTACGTGCTCGGCACGGTCTGTCTGCTGTGTGTCGTCGTCTACGTGGCCGTCGTCGGTATCTTTGTCCTGTCCGGAGGGGAGGACGCCACGCCGGCCCGACGACTTCCACTCGCGGCGCTGAGCGATCTGCGCGTTCTCGTGCGGGAGCCGGTGGGGCTCGGGTTGCTGGTGCTCTTCGTCGGCGGCTCGGCAGGGGCGGTGGGCTGGTTCTCGTGGTCACCGCCGGGACCGCCGCCGGTCGAGGCCGTGGCGGCCCGGGAGTCCGTGGCGCCGCCGCCGGTCGTGACCGCGGATCAGCGCAGCGAGTTCGAGCGCTACTGGCAGGCCGAACCCCGTGTGGATCTGGCGCTGCCCGCGTCGGCGGAGGTGGCGGGCGCAACCGTGATCGTGGTCAAGTTCAACGACTACCAGTGTCCTGCATGCGCCAACGCCCACCGCACCTACGCCCCCATCTTCGCCAAGTACGCATCGTCGCATCCGGGTCAGGTACGGCAGGTGACGTTGGACTACCCGCTCGATCCCGCATGCAACGGGCAGGCTCCGCGCGGCCAGCACCACGGCGCCTGTGCGGGCGCCGTGGCTGTCCGGCTCGCGGCCGGGGTCGGCGACGACCAGGGCGTGGAGATGGAGGAGTGGTTGTACGCCAACCAGCGCGGGTTGACCCGCGAAGCCGTCGTCGAGGCGCTCGGCCAGGTGGCCGGCATCGATCCGGCGAGCTACGACGCAGCGTACGACGAGACCGTTCTTGCGGTGCAGGCCGACATAGCTCTTGGCAACGATCTGCCGGTCGAGGCTACGCCGACCTATGTCATCAACGGCGTCGTGGTGAAGGGCACGCTCGCTCCCCGGTACTTCGACGCGGCCATCGCCTACGAGCTCGAGAATGCAGGCGCTGCGACTCCATGAACTCTCCAAGACGTTCCGCACGGGGTTCTGGGGTTCCCGCGTTCATCGGGCTCTCGACAGGGTATCGTTCGACGTCCCGCACGGCGCGGTGCTCGGCTACCTTGGATCCAACGGCGCCGGCAAGACCACCACGTTGCGGCTGCTGATGCAGCTCGTCCACCCGACGTCGGGCAGCGCCGAGATCCTGGGCCGACCGCTGGGCGATCTGGCCGTGCGCCAGCGAATCGGGTTTCTTCCCGAGGCGGCGCGGTTCCACGATTCCTGTACAGCCGAAGAGCTCCTGCTGTACATGGGGGGACTGTTCGGCTACCCCGCCGGCGAGTGCCGCCGGCGCGCGGCGATCCAGCTCGACCGGGCCGGCATCGGGGGCGAGCGCCGCCGCCGGCTCAGGACGTATTCCCGTGGCATGCTGCAGCGTGTGGGGATCGCCCAGGCGCTGCTGAACGACCCGGAGGTCGTCTTTCTCGACGAGCCGATGACGGGGCTCGATCCGCTCGGGCGCCGCGACGTTCGCAATCTCATGCTTGCGCTGCGGAACGAGGGGCGGACGGTGCTGGTCAGCTCTCATGTCCTGAGCGACGCCGAGGCGGTCTGCAGCCATGTCGCCATCCTGAACCGGGGGCGACTGGCCGTCGCGGGCCGCATTGCGGAGCTGGATCTCGACATCCGGGGATGGGAGCTCGTCGTCGCCGGCGTCGGTGAGTCGCACCTGGCCGTCTGCGGGGCCGCGGCCCGGCGCATGACCCGCGTAGCCGACGGTCGTTACGTCATCGATCTGCCGGTCGGTCCGCCGCCGGAGCGTCTCGTGACCGAACTGGCGCAGGGCGGCGTCCGCATCGTCTCGTTCAATCCGAGGCACGAGACGCTCGAGGACTATTTTCTCAGACGGGTGAACGAGACGGCGGCCGAGCCGCCGGCGGTGCGCGCGCACGCGTAGGTCCGTCATGTCCGTTATCGCGACCATCGCCCGTCACGTCGTGCGGGACGCCGTGCGCAGCCGGGTGCTGCATGGCGCCGCGCTGCTCGCTCTGGCGGCGGCCGTCGCCGCCCCGATCGGCGGCCGGTTGACGGCCGGACAGGACCTGAAGTTCGTCAAGGATCTCTGTCTGGCCGCGATCGAGCTGGCGGGCCTGTTCGTCGCCGTCTTCATGGGCATCGGGCTGGTGGCGCGCGAGATGGAGCGCCGTACCCTGGACGCCGTGCTCTCGAAGCCGATCCGGCGCCACGAGTTCATATTCGGGCAGTACGCCGGTCTCCTGACGACGCTGGCCCTGGGCCTGACCGTGATGGTGATTGGCATGTACGTCGTGCTCGCCGCGGCCCCGTGGTGGGGCGCCGACTCGGGGCCCGCTCCGGCGCCGGCGCCGCCGGCGCCGGCTGTCGATCCTGCCCTGCTGAAGGCGGTGTTCCTGATCTTCGTGCAGCTCGGGGTGGTTGCGGCGGCGGCGTTCTGCTTCTCGGCATGCGTGGCGCCGGCGCCGGCCGCGGTGTCGACGGGCGGGCTCTACGTCAGCGGCCATTTCCGCGCCGAGCTGCAGAATTTCGGCGACCTCGTCGATTCGCCGCTGGCCTCTCTCGCGGCCGGACTGTCGCACGTTCTGCCGGACCTGGCGGCTTTCGACGTCAAGGCCGCCGTGGTCCATGCGCAACCCGTCACGGCCGGTTACATGGCGCTGACCACGGGCTCCGGCGTGGCGTACATCCTGGCTTTCCTCGTGCTGGCCGCGGTTGTCTTCACAAGGCGGGACCTGGCGTGAACGGCCGGGCCGGAGACCCGCGTGTCCCCGATTCCCGGTCCGACCCGGATGCGGCCCGGCGGGCCCGGCCGCGAGCGCGCCAGGTCCTGATGGTATCGGCAGCGATCCTGCTGGTGGCGTTCGGCGCGACGCTGCAGTCGTTGCGGGACCGCGAGGGGGAGAGCCCGATCCGCTATCGCGCCTGGTTCGTTCCATCGCCGGAGGTCGCACGCCGCGCCGCGTTGTCGTTCCGGGCCGTGTTCGCTGACCTGTACTGGCTGCGTGCGGTGCAGCACTACGGTCGGACGAGGCTGGCCGGCGGCGGAGCCGGGGACTACGACGTGCTGTACCCTCTGCTCGACGTCGCCACGACTCTCGATCCGCGTTTCGACGCGGCGTACCGGCTGGGCGCGGTGTTCCTGGCCGAGCCGCCCCCCGGCGGCCCGGGGCGGCCCGACCTGGCCATCGAGTTGCTTCGGAAAGGGCTGCAGCACGCCCCGGGGCGCTGGCAGTATCTGCAGGACATCGGGTTCGTTCACTATTGGTGGCTGCACGATGTGGAGGGGGCCGCGGGCTGGTTCGAGCGCGCCGCGAACCAGCCGGGGGCCCCCTGGTGGCTCCGGCCGCTGGCCGCGGCCACGATGGTCGAGGGTGGCGACCGCGCCGGCGCGCGGACGCTGTGGCGGCAGGTGCGTGATGCGACCGACGACGCCTGGATACGCGGCGAGGTGACCCGCCGCCTGGCGCAGCTCGATGCCCTCGACGCCCTGGATCATCACCAGCAGTCGGTCGACCGCTTCCACGAGCGGACGGGGAGGCTGCCCGGGTCGTGGCGCGAGGTCATGGCGGCCGGCGACGTGTCCGGAATACCGGTGGATCCGACCGGTGTCCCGTACGAGTTGACGGCGCCCCGCGGGGCTGTCGCGCTGTCTCCGCGGTCCGGACTGTTTCCACTGCCGGACGGAGGCGCGTTTCCGGATCGGCAGGCGCAGTGACCGACCCGGGAGTCGGATTCCTCGTCGTCCTGCTCGGACTCGCCGTCGGCAGTTTCCTCAACGTCTGCATCCACCGGCTGCCGCGCGGAGCGTCCGTCGTCGCGCCCCCCTCCTGCTGCCCCGCGTGCGGGCGGCCGGTTCGCTGGTTCGACAACATTCCCGTTCTTGCGTATCTGGTGCTGCGCGGGCGGTGTCGCGCGTGTCGGGCGCCCATCAGTCCTGTGTATCCGCTCGTCGAGCTGGTCACGGCGGGGCTGTTCCTGGTCCAGTTCCAGGTGCTCGGACTGCAGCCGCTGCTCGTGTCCCGTCTGCTGTTCACGGCGGCGATGATCGTGCTGTTCGTCGTGGATCTGCGGCATCGGCTGCTGCCGAACGTGGTCACCCTGCCCGGCATTGCCGTCGGCCTGATCGGTTCGGTCGGCCTGGAGCCGGGCTGGGTCGACGCCCTGCTGGGCGCCGTGGCGGGCGGTGGACTGCTCCTGGGAATTGCGAAGGTGTATGTCTGCATCCGGGGACGGGAGGGTCTTGGCATGGGCGACGTCAAGATGCTGGCCATGATCGGGGCGTTCCTGGGGCCGCCGCTCACGTTCCTCGCGCTGGCCTGGGCGTCGCTGCTGGGCGCGGCGACGGGCATCGGAATGATTCGCTTCGCCGGTGTCGGCTGGCGGCACGCTCTGCCGCTCGGATCGTTCCTGGCCGTCGCGGCGGTGGCGGCATCCCTTGTCGGCGAGCGGTTTCTCGACTGGTACTTCGGTGCGCTGATGCGACTCCTGGAACAGTACGTCGGGCGGGGGTGAGCCCCGACGGAGGGCGGGGGCCGATTCGCTGTCCGTTCCGCCTGGTGAATTCTGCGCGGCGGCGGTGCGCCCGAGCGTGCAGATTGCGCCACGCCGGGTACTTGCCGTTGCGTGTTCGTGGGCCCGCTCTTGCTGGCGTGACTCTTGCTTGATCTGTCTGCATGTCACGATCCGCGTCCGGGTATGCGCTCATCGAGACGCTGGTGGCGGCCGGCATCGTCGTCGGCCTGGCCGCGGGAGTCGCGCAGGTCGCCCTGTTGACGGGCGCGGCAGTGCGGGCGAGCGGCCTGCAGGGCCGGGCCCTGTTCCTCGCGGTACAGAAGATGGAGCAGTTGCAGTCGCTCGTCTGGACCTTCGACGGCGCCCTGCAGCCGGTCTCCGACGAGGTGACCAGTCTGGCCTTCGATCCGCCGGCGGCGAGCGGCAGCGGCCTGCAGCCGTCCGGTCCGGTCACGGGTCCCGGCGGCGCCGGCTACATCGACTATCTGGACCGGGACGGCGGCCGGATCGGGACGGGCGCGCAGCAGCCGGCCGGCACGGCGTTCGTTCGCCGCTGGTCCGTGTCCCCGCTGGCCGCGGCAGGCGGCGACGCGCTGCTGCTGCAGGTGCTGGTCGTGGCCACCGGGGTGCGGGGACCGGCTGTGACGGACGACCTGCGGCCGAACGATCCGGGGGTCACCTGGCTGGCCACGGTGCGCGTCCGGCACTGAGGACAGAGTGTCGTGCTGATCGAGTTGCTCGTCTCCGTCGGCATCCTGCTCGGTCTGTTGGGGGTCGTGTTCGAGATGACCGACCCGTCCGCAGGCGTACTGGCCGTGCAGGCGCAGGCCGCGGACGTACATCAACGTCAGCTCGGCGCGCTCGGCGAGCTCCATCGGCATCTGCTGCTGGCGGGAAGCGGTCCGCATCCGGGGCTGGAAGGGATCATCGCCCATCTTCGACCGGCGGTGGTGCCGGCCCTGCGCGGCGCCGCCGGCGATCTGGCGCCGGGAGGGGATCGACTGTCGGTGCTGTATGCGCCGCCCGGGGCGGCGGGGGCCCGGCTGGCCGGCGACATCGCCTCCAGCCCCGCCACCGTCGGGCTGACGCCGATGGGTGTCTGCACCCTGCCCTGCGGGCTGTCGGCCCGGGGTGGGGGGCTGGCGCTGGTCCTCGATGCGACCGGTCGTTCGGACCTGTATCGCATCACGGCGCTCAGTGGTACCACCGCGGCGCTGGAACATGTCGGAGGCGGCGCGCCCACCTACGCCGCCGGTTCGCTGATCGCGCCGGTGCTTGTTCGCGGCTTCTACCATGACGCCGCCGCGGGGCAGCTTCGGGTGCACAATGGAGCCGGCAGCGACCTGCCGTTTGCCGACGGCGTCGTCGACTTCGCGGTGCGCTACTTCGGCGTTGCGCGGCCGGCCCTGCCGTCCGCCACGGGGGCCCCGGCGGTGACGGCGCCCTGCCTGGTCGCCGCAGCCTCCGCGGCGCCGCCGACATCCGGGATCGAAGTCCTCGACCTCGCCAGCCTCGGCGACGGTGCGTCATGCGGCGGGGAGACCCCGTTCGACGTCGACCTGTTCCGCATCCGGCGGGTGCGAGTCGAACTGACGCTGCGCGTCACGGACGACGCCTGGAGACGGCCGGCGACCGGGCTGCCGTTGACGCCGGTTCGCAGTGCCGCGGTCCGTGACGTCGCCACGAGTCTCGACGTCACGCCGCGGAGTCTGGCCGGCTGGTAGGCGTGATGGTCCTGGTGGCGGTGTGGTCGTTGCGATCGCGCGGCGCGTGCTGTCCGGCCGGCCCGGCTGCGCGGCGTGATGGTCCTGGTGGCGGCGGGTGGTTGCGATGGGCGACAGGTTCCTGGCGGCGGGGTTGCGATGAGCGGTCGTGATCCGGGCGAACGCGGCATCGCGCTGTTGGCCACGATGATGGCGGCCCTGCTGCTGGTGGCTCTCGCCGGGACGCTGACGCCCCTGGCGCTGATCGAGACCGAAGTGGGCGTCAACCACCGTCGGTCCGTGCAGGCGCTGTACGCCGCGGAAGCGGCGCTGGCGCTGGCGACGGCGGAGCTCGGCTCGTTGCCGGACTGGAGCGGGGCGCTGGACGGCTCCACGCCGTCCGTGTTCCGGCGGGGCGCGCTCGCGCCCACCATGCCCGACGGGGCGCGCGTCGACCTGTCCGCCGTCGCGGGCCGGCTGCGCTCGGACGGCGCCGGACCGGGTGCGGCCGGTCGCGGGCTCGTGTGGCGGCTGTTCGCCTACGGGCCGCTGGACGCCTGGGCGCCGGTGCCCGCCGGCTACGGTCCCTGGCTGGTGGCTGTCTGGATCGCCGACGACCCCGCCGACCCGGATCCCGATCCGCAACGGGACGCCAACGACGCCATCGTCGCCCACGGCGCGGCGTTCGGACCCCGCCGCGCCGCGCGGGCCGTCCAGGCGACCCTCATCCGGCAGACGGTGACGCCTCTCCCGCCGGCACCGTCGGTGGCGAGGGCAAGGATGTTGTCGTGGCGCATCGTCCGCTGACGCTGGCGCCCGGCATGGATCAGGGCGCGGCGCCGACGGCACGGAGCGAGCGCTTGAACTCGTCGTCGGTGACGTCATCGACGATGCAGGTGGCGCCGATCGCGGTCGGCAGCACGACGTGCAGACGCCCGCGGCGGACTTTCTTGTCGCGCCGCATCACCTCGATGAGCGCCGGCGCGGACAGATCGCTGACGGAAGGCAGCGGTCCCAGCCGCGCGACGAGATCGGCCAGGGCGGACCGGTCCTCTTCGGCGAAGATGCCGCGCCGCACGCCGAGATCGGCGACGACGAGCATGCCGTAGGCCACTGCCTCTCCATGACGGAAACGCCGGTACTTCGTGACCGCCTCGATGGCGTGCCCCGCGGTGTGCCCGAAGTTCAGGATGCGCCGCAATCCGCTCTCGCGTTCGTCCTCCGACACCACCTGCGCCTTGATGCGGCAGGACGCCGCGATGACCGGGGCCAGGGCGTCGTGCTCGCGCCGGACGATGGCGCGCAGATCGCGTCCGACCCGTTCGAACAGCCCGCGGTCGGCGATCATGCCGTACTTGACAACCTCGTAGAGGCCGGCCCGAAACTCGCGCCGGGCGAGCGTGGCGAGTACGTCCGGGTCGGTGAATACGGCCAGCGGCTGGTGGAACGAGCCGATGAGGTTCTTGCCCAGGGGGTGGTTGATTCCGACCTTGCCCCCGATGGAGCTGTCGACCTGTGCGAGCAACGTGGTGGGCACGTGCACGAGCTCGACGCCGCGAAGATAGGTCGCCGCCGCGAAGCCCACGACATCGCCGATCACGCCGCCCCCGATCGCGAGGATCGTGACGCTGCGGTCGGCCGCCATGCGAATCAGCGCGTCGTGGATCCGCGCCACGGTCTGGGCGGTCTTGGATCGCTCTCCGTCGGGCACCAGCACCTGCTCCGTGCTCCCGAGCGCCTGTTGCACAGCCGCTCCGTGCGCCTTCCATACGGTCGGGCTCGAGACGGCGACACGCTGTCCGCTGACTCCTGCCTCGTCGAGCAGGGCGGCGAGCCGGGCGAGGAGGCCGGCGCCGACATGGACGGGGTACTTCCGCGACGAGGTGGCGACCCGGATCACCGTGGCGGACATGGGCGCCGGTACAATAGCACCACCCGCCACGGCGGGCGGCGGCGCGCCGGTTGCGCCACACAGACCGCGTCGAACGAGGACAGGAGCAGATGGCGCCGAAACAGCAGGCTTTCGTGACCGAGATCACCCCGCAGTCGGAAGATTTCTCACGCTGGTACACCGACGTGATTCGCCGTGCCGAGCTGGCCGACTACTCCCCGGTGAAGGGCAGTATGGTGATCCGGCCGTACGGCTACGCCATCTGGGAGCTGATGCAGTCGGCGCTCGACCGGCGCTTCAAGGAGACCGGCCACGTCAACGCGTATTTCCCGCTGTTCATTCCGGAGAGTCTGCTCCGCAAGGAGGCGGCGCACGTGGAGGGCTTCGCGCCGGAGGTCGCCTGGGTCACCCGCGGCGGCGACGAGACGCTCGAGGAACCGCTTGTGGTCCGCCCGACCTCGGAAGCGATCATCGGCACCATGTACTCGAAGTGGATCCAGTCGTGGCGCGATCTGCCGATCCTGATCAACCAGTGGGCCAACGTCGTGCGCTGGGAGAAGGTCACGCGACTGTTCCTGCGGACCACCGAGTTTCTCTGGCAGGAGGGACACACCGCCCACGAGACCGAGGAGGAAGCCGAGGCCGAGGCCCGGCGGATGCTGGGCGTCTACAAGGAGTTCCTGGAGACCGAACTCGCCATGCCGGTGCTCGACGGTCGCAAGACCGAGAGCGAGAAGTTCGCCGGGGCCGCGCACACCTACTCGGTCGAAGCGCTGATGGGCGACGGGCGGGCCCTGCAGGCGGGCACGTCGCATCACCTGGGCCAGAACTTCGCCAAGGTGTTCGACATCACCTTCCAGGCGCGGGACAAGTCCGTGCAGCACGTCTGGCAGACCTCGTGGGGCATGACCACGCGTCTCATCGGCGGCGTCATCATGGTGCACGGCGACGACAGCGGCCTGATCCTGCCGCCCCGGATCGCTCCCCACCAGGTGGTCATCGTGCCGATTCCGCGGGGCGACTGGCGCAGCACCGTGCTGCCTCGGGCGCAGGAAATCGCAACGGTCCTGAAGCAGGCCGGCCTGCGTGTCGTGCTCGACGATCGGGCGGAGTACAAACCGGGGTGGAAGTTCTCCGAATGGGAGCTGAGGGGCGTGCCGTTGCGACTGGAGATCGGCCCCCGGGACATCGAGCAGGAGCAGGTTCTCCTGGCGCGCCGCGACACCCGGGAGAAGCTCACGGCGCCGATGGACGGCCTGGGGGCGCGCGTCACCGGGCTCCTTGACGCGGTGCAGGCGGCCTTGTTCGAGCGGGCGGTCTCGTTCCGCGACCGCCACACGCGCCGGACCGGCTCGGGCGACGAGTTCCGGCGCGCCTTCGAGGGACGGCCCGGATTCGTGATCGCGCCGTGGTGCGGGTCGGCCGACTGCGAGGCGCGGATCAAGGCGGACACGCAGGCTACGATCCGCAATCTCGCGTTCGATCTGCCCCCCGCGACCGGGGCCTGCGTGCGCTGCGGCCAGCCGGGCCTGACCGACGCGTACTTCGCGAAGTCGTACTGAGCAGGTGCGGCTGGATGCGCAACGCCGCCGCGCTGCGCAACGTCGCGTCAGCCGACACGCTGTCCGCTGGCGGGTTGGCCGCCGCGCCCCGACCGAGCGCGGGGCGTACGTCTGCCGGTACTCACCACACGATCGCGACGCCGCCGGCGGCGGACAGGGCGGCCCGCTGCTGCACCCGCGACCTCGTCGTCGACCGCACGATCCGCGGCCGCACGTTCTCGAGCCGCCAAGTGGTGGTGTCCCAGAAGCCGTAGATTCCGGTTGCCAGGGCGCTCGCGATCATGCCTACGCCCCACCAGCCCTCGTCGATGGGGTGCCATTCGTTGTGGCTGATCCCGAGGAGGGCTCCGACGGTGATTCCCGCTCCCATCAGCGCGGCGCTGTGCAGGCGCTGGCGTGAGGACATCTCCCGCAGTTGCCGGGCGCGCGTCTCGGGGTCCACAATCTGGAACCCTGCCGCAGCCAGGGTCTCGGTGGCCGGGGTCAGGCTGCGGTCCTGCGCGGTCGCGGGCGCCGGCAGCAGCAGCGACGCACACGCCAGAAGGCAGATGACGGCAGGAGAGGATCTCATCGGTGTCTTCCTTTCGGTTGCGGACCGGACACGGGTCATCGGCCGATCGCGGCGGTTACTGCATCCCCGGGGCGAGAATATCATTCCGGGTCGCGAGTTGCACGGATTGCGAAAGGGCTCGGCGGGGGCGGGCGCGGCTCGGGGCTATTCGGTGGACCGCTTCCGGAACACCCAGGCGATGCCGATGCTCAGCAGGTAGAGCGCGATCATGGGGCCCGCCATCACCGTCATCGTGACCGGATCCGGGGTGGGGGTCAGGATCGCGGCGAACACGAAGCAGAGCAGGAACGCGTACTTGAAGTTGCGGATCAGGAACCGGGGCGAGGCGACGCCCATCCGGGCCAGGAAGAAGACCAGGGTCGGGAGCTGAAAGATGACGCCGCACGCCAGCACCAGTCTCACGTACAGGGAAAAGGATTCCTGAAGGCCCGGCAGAAACGTGACGTAGTCGGTGTCGCCGGCGAAGCTTGCGAAGAAGTCCCAGGCCACGCGAAACAGCACATAGTGCCCGAAGAGCGTGCCCCCGACGAACGACGTCGAAGCGAAGGCGACGAAGGGGATTGCGAACTTCTTCTCGTGCGCGTACAGGCCCGGTGCGACGAAGAGCCATACCTGCCACATGATGACCGGCGTTGCAACGAGCAGGCCCGCGAGAGCGGCCATCTTCAGGCGCAGAAAGAACATCTCCGGCCCGGTGCGCTGAAGCAGCGTGGCGCCTTCCTGCAGTACCGCGGTCATCGGCTGCATGATGAGGTCGAAGATCGGCTCGATAAAGCCGAAGCACGCCAGGAAGCCGCCCGCGAGCGCCACGAACGACGAGATGAGACGGGTCCGCAGCTCGTCGAGATGATCGAGGAACGACATCTTGCCGCCGGCGCCGTCCTCCTCGTCATCCTCCGGTTCGTCGTCGTCGACGGGAGGCTCGCCGGGTCCCGACGGACCGGCCGGCGCGGCGGGCGCAGGGGGCGTGGCGGGCACGGGCGCCGCAGGCGCTTCCGCAGCGTCGCCGCCTGCTTCTGGTGTCGCGCCTTCCGGCGCGGCGGGCCGATGCAGGTTCTCGTGCGTCACGGGTGCGTCGTTCGGGTCGGAGGAATCGGGCGCCGGCCGGCCCGGCCCGGGGCCGGCGTCTTCCGGCGCCTCGGTTGCGTCGTTCGGGCCGACGCCGGGCGCAGGTCCGGACGCCAGGGGTCCGGGACCGGCGTTCTCCGCCGCGGGCGCGGGCTCGGAAGCCGGGCCGGTGGAGGATGCCTCCTCCGGGACGGTCGAGACGGACGAAGACTGTTCGGAAACCGGAGCCTGGGCCATCGGGTTCGTTGCGCGTTACGCGCCGGCGCCCGGTTCGGTCGGGTGCGGGTCCGGGGTCGGTCCCGAGACGGACGGCGCTCCGGAGGCGGCTTCCGGCGTGGCGCTCGGGTCTGCGTCCGGTGCGGCTGCGTCCGGTGCGGCTGCATCCGGTTCCGCGATGTCGCCCGGCGCATCGGCCCGGGCAGATTTCGTGCCCGCCGGCTTCGGCGCGGCCGGCTTCGGCGCGCGGCGCTCCTCGACCCGGATCTCTTCGTCGAGCGTGTTGCGGAGCTCGTTCGACGCCCGCTTGAACTCACCGAGGCTCTTGCCGAGTGACCGCCCGAGCTCGGGCAGCTTTCGCGGGCCGAACACGATCAAGGCAATCACCAGGATGATGACCATCTCCCAGACGCCGATCGGACCGAACATGGCAATGCTCCTGGCAGTGAATCTTCCGTAACCCGTTCCAGACATTATAGAAACGCCGGCGCCAGCCGGTCAAGCGCGCAGGTCCCTGCCGAATCGCTCGAAGTTGTTGCTGCACAGTGGCTTATCTGGTAGCATCGGCTGCATGCGAGCTGTCACATCTCTGGCGACCGGGGTTGGTGCTGTCGTGTTGTCGGCCATTGCGGGCGGGTTGTTCGGCGGCCAGGTGCTGGCGCGCCAGGATTCGGCCACCCAGCGCTACGACGTTTTCGCGTCGGCGATCGACGCCATCGAGGCCAACTACGTGGACGATGTGGACGTCGAGCAGCTCGTGTCGCGGGCCATCGGCGGCATGCTGCAGACGCTCGATCCGCATTCGAACTTCATGGACGCCCGGCAGTACGCGCGCCTGCGGGAGCGGCAGGAGGGGCGCTACTACGGGCTCGGGATCCGGATCACGGTCATCAACGGCGGCATCACGGTCGACGGCATCTTCGAGGGCTCGCCGGCCTACCGGCGGGGGATCCGGCGCGGTGACGTCATCGCACGCATCGAGGGCGAGAACGCGATCGGCATGAGCAGCGACGACGCCGTGCGTCTGCTGCGCGGCCCGCGGGGCAGCGCCGTCAACATCTCGGTGCGCCGCGAGGGATACGACGAGCTGATCGACCTGCGCGTCGAGCGGGACGAAATCAGCATCGCGACCGTCGAAGCCGCGTTCCTGATCGACGATCGGACCGGATACGTGCGTCTGCGTGACTTCTCGGAGACGAGCAACGACGAGTTGTCGCGTGCGCTGGCTTCGTTGCGGGACGCGGGCGGCGCACGGTTCCTGCTGGACCTGCGCGGGAATCCCGGCGGGCCGCTCGACCAGGCCATCAAGGTCTCCAACCAGTTCCTGTCGCGCGGCGACATGATCGTCTACACGCGCGGCCGGGTCGCCAATTCGGACCAGGATTATCACGCCCGCGACGCCGGCGAGTACACGGACCAGCCCCTCATCGTGCTCGTCAACCGCAACAGCGCGAGCGCCTCGGAGATCGTCGCCGGCGCCATTCAGGATCACGATCGTGGCCTCGTCGTCGGAGAGACGACATTCGGCAAGGCGCTGGTGCAGTCCATCTACCGCGTGAGTCATGGAGCAGGTCTCGCGCTGACCACGGCTCGCTACTTCACGCCGAGCGGCCGCATGATCCAGCGGCCGTGGGACGCCGCCTTCGACGAGTACCTGACCTATTCGCTGCGGACGCCGGAAGCGCCGGTCCGGGCGCCGGCCGACCGCAAGTTCACCGATGCGGGCCGCGAGGTGTACAGCGGTGGCGGGGTCGAGCCGGATCACTTCTTCACGGGGCCGATCGAAGGCTTCGATCCGTCGCGCTTCGGCCGGCTGCTGGCGGCTCGGGGAGACTTCGTGAGCTTTGCCCGGCGCTTCATCGCGGCGGGCGATACGCGGGTCACGGCGGAGGGCCGTGATCGCGAGATCGTCGACCGCGAGTTCGTTGTCGACGACGCCATGCTCGACCGGTTCAAGGCGCACGTCCGGTCGCGTGGCCTGACGCTGGATGAGGAGATGTTCGCGGGGGATGTCGATTTCATCCGTGCCATGATCCGGTACGAGGTCGACAAGGATCTGTTCGGTGAGATCGAGGCGCGGCGCAACCTCTTTCGACGCGACCCGCAGGCGCAGTACGCGTTGACGCTCTTCGACGACGCGGCGGCGTTGCTGCTGCTGTCGTCGGCGCCTCGCGCGGTGGCGTCCAGGTAGCGGTCGGCGATTGCCGCCGGTCGGGCCTTGCCGTCCGATACCGTCGGTTGCTATACTACCCCGCAACGTCCACGCGGTCGGTTCGTCGTTCCTGACCCGGCGTTGAGCGTTCCCAGCCGCTCGACAGGTGATGGTGGAGATGCCAGTGAACCTGTTCGTGCGGTTGTCCCCGTCCCCACGTACTCCTTCCCCCAACAAGAGTCGGCGGTTCTGATGCGACTCAATCATCTGGAGATCGCAGGATTCAAGAGCTTTGCCGAGCGTGCCGCCCTGGCTTTCGACGACGGTGTGACCGCAATCGTCGGGCCGAACGGCTGCGGCAAGAGCAACGTCATCGACGCCATCACCTGGGTGCTGGGTGAGCAGAGCGCACGCAGCCTGCGCGGTGAGCGCATGGAGGACGTCATCTTCAGCGGCAGTGACGCCCGGCGTCCCACGGCGGCCGCCGAGGTTCGGATCCGGCTCTCCGAGGTGATGGCCGCGCTGGCCGACGACAACGGCAGGGCGCTGCGCGGCGCCGGGGTGCATCCTTCGAACGGCGGCAAGAACGGCAACGGCAACGGGCACGCCGCCGCGGCCGGCGCGGGGCGGTCGCTGGCGAACGCGGCAACGACCCACGGCCCGGAGCTGCTTGATGGGGGGAAGGAGGTCGGTCTCCCGCCGGCGGGCGTCAGCCGCGACGTCGAGGTCGCCCGGCGTCTCTACCGCTCGGGGGAGAGCGAGTACCTCATCGACGGCAGGGTCTGCCGGCTCCGCGACATCCAGGATCTGCTGATGGATTCAGGACTCGGGGTCAAGGCCTACGCCGTCATCGAGCAGGGGCGGATCGGCCAGATCCTGGGCGCGCGGCCCGCCGAGCGGCGGCAACTGCTCGAGGAGGCGGCGGGAGTCACGAAGTACAAGGCGCGGCGGCGGACGGCCGAACTCAAGCTCGAGGCGGCGCAGCAGAACCTGACCCGGGTCGACGACATCGTCTTCGAGGTCGAGAAGCAGCGGAGCGCGCTCAAGCGGCAGGCCGCCAAGGCGCGCCGATACCGCCGGCTGCGCGACGAGTTGCGCCGCTGGCAGAAGGTCTTCTTCGCGCACCGGAGCAGGGTCCTGGAGGCTGCCATCGAGATGGCCGGGCGGTGTCTGGACGACGCCAGGACGGGAGAACGGGGGGACGCGGCGCTGCTGGCCGGACGCGAGAGCGACCGTGAGCGCCTGCACCTGGAGCTGGTCGAGACGGACCGGTCGGCGACCACGGTTCGTGAGACCGCGCATCGCCGGGAGCTCGACATCGAGCGGCGCCAGCAACAGATCGACTTCGACCGGCGCCGCGCCGAGGAGCTCGCGACCACCCGAGAGGAGGGCATCGCGACGCTGGCCTCGCTGCAGGCGCGGTGCGGTCCGGCCGCTGACGAGCTGGCGGCGCAGCAGGAGGCGCAGGATCGGTGCGTTGTCGATCGCGATGCGACGCTGAAGCAGTTGCAGGACGCCGACAAGGCCCTGGCCGACGGGCAGCAGGCGATCGAGGGGCGGGAAGGCGACGTGGAGGCTGCCCGCAGCGAGATGTTCGCTTCGGTGAATGCGGCGGCCACGCTGCAGAATGTCATCGACAACACGATTGCAGCCCAGCAGCGGATTGCCGCCTCCGCCGCGAAGATCGATGTCGAGGCGGCTGATCTCGTGACCGAGCTCGAGCGCGTGGAGCGGGAACGGACGACCGCCGACGCAACCCGTGATCAAGAGCGCCAGCGGCTGGAATCGGTCCGCGCCGAACGGCAGCGGCATGTCGCGGAACTGGAGTCGGTCCGCGCCACGGTCGAGTCGCGCATGCGCGATCTGCGCGAGCGCGAACAGCAGGTTGCGGTGATGCAGGCGCGCGTGGCGTCGCTCGAGGAGCTTGAGGCTGGACGCGCCGCCTACGGAGAAGCGGCGCGGGAAGTGCTGGCCCCCGGCAGTCAGGTCGCCCACCACGGGTCGGTGGCCGACCACCTGGAGGTCGAGCGGAGTGACGAAGCGGCGGTCGAATCCTGCCTTGCGGACCTGCTGCAGGATGTGGTCGTACCGTCACGTCGCGCTGCACTGGACGGGGTGGCGCTTGCGGCCTCACGAGAAATGGGGCGTTGCGGTTTCATCATCGTCGACGGGGCGCCGCCGTCGACGGACGTCCGACCGCCGCACCCGGCGCTCCGGGCGCTGACGGACGCGGTCGAGGTGACCGGCGCCGGCGCCGACGCGGTGCGCCGCCTGTTGCGACGCCGTTGGGTCGCTCCGTCCATCGAGGAAGCGATGGCTGCCGCGCAGCAGACCGACGATCCGGTCGCGACGCCGGAGGGCGTGGTCGTTCGGGGGCCCTGTCGCATCGCCGGGGGCGGCGTGCAGGGCGCCGGCGGGTTGCTGGCTCCGAGACGGGAGATCAAGGAACTGCATGAACGGATCGCGGCCGAGAGCGAGGCGGTCGACAGGATCGGCAGGGCAATCGCGGAAGGCAGGACGGAGGCGACCCGGGTCGAACAGGCTCTCGGCACGCTGCAGGAGAGCGAGCACGCGCTGGAGAAGCAGCTCGTCGGGCTCCACATGCAGTTCGCCCGGCTCGATGAGGAGCGGACCCGGATCGCGGACCGGCGGCGCCTCGTGGACACCGAGCGCGAGCAGTTGACGGAGGAGAAGGTCGGTTTCGAGGCGCGGGAAACGGAAGCGCGCGACGCGATCGAGCGGTTGGAGGCGCAGCAGCGAGCGGCCGACGCCCGGTTCATGGAAGCGGAGCGCCGGCTCCACGAGGCGCGCGAGACGATGGAGGCGCTCGGGCGGGACGCGACCGGCGCCAGGGCGCGTCATGCGACGATGGCCGAACGTGCGGCCGCGCTCGCGTCCGACGTGCGGCGGCTCGAAGATCGGACGAACGAGCTTCGAGAGCGGATTGCGGCGTGCGAGGCCGAGAACGAACGCGCCATCGCCGACAGGTGCCGCACGCTGGAGGAGGTGGCCCGTTCCGAGCAGCAGCTCGACGCTGATGTCCAGGCGTTCGATGCGCTGCGCCGGGAGATTGCGCAGCGCGACGATCGGGCGGCGGACCTGCGGCAGCGAATTGCGTCTCTGGACGAGGAGGTGCGCGCCGCCCGCAAGGCGTTGGAACGTGCACGGACGGAGGTGGGGAAGCAGGAAGTGGCGCTCGCCACGGCCGATGCGGATCTGGCGCATCTGACCGAGGCGTGCACCCTGTCCCTGCAGACGAGCCTGGAGGATGTCCGCGCGGAGGTGGACGCCCTCGCATCACAGGGCCCGATCGAGCCCGATCGATCGCTCATCGGGACGCCGGCGTCGGGCGACGGCGCAGCGGACGCGACGGCGGCAGCGGGGGGCGGGTCCGGCGACGTGGTTTCGGACGGCATGACTGCTGCGGCCGATGACGCCGCCGCGGGGGAAACCGCCGCGTCGCAGCCGGTCGACGCGGAGGCCATCGTCGATCTGCTGCGCGCCAAGGTCGACCGACTCGGGGCGGTCAACATGATGGCCATCGATCAGTTCGACGAGCTGGAAGAGCGGCACGATTTCCTGACCGCACAGCGCCAGGACCTGATCGATTCGATCTCGGCCACCGGCGATGCCATCAAGCGTATCGACGTCACCACCCGTTCCCGCTTCCGCGAGGCGTTCGAGGTCGTCAACAAGCACTTCCAGGCGACCTTCGAGACGCTGTTCGGCGGCGGCCGGGCCGAGCTGGTGCTGCTCGACGAGTCGGATGTGCTGGAGAGCGGCATCGACATCGTCGCGCAGCCTCCGGGCAAGCGGCTGCAGAGCATTCAGCTCCTGTCCGGCGGCGAGAAGGCCCTGACGGCAATGGCCCTGATGTTTGCGATTTTCCGGTACCGGCCGAGTCCGTTCTGCCTGCTGGACGAGATCGACGCCCCGCTGGACGACGCCAACATCGGACGCTTCGTGGACGTGCTGCGGGGGTTGCAGGACCGCACGCAGTTCGTCCTGGTCACACACAACCGCAAGACGATGGAGATCGCGGACCGCCTCTACGGCATCACGATGGAGGAGCCGGGAGTGTCCAAGCTGATTTCCGTCAACATGGCGCAGACAATCGAGTGAACGAGGGAAAGGCGACTCGCTTCCATCGGCTGAGGCGTCGGAGTCGGCGGCTCGCGTTCACCGCGCGGGTCGGAGTGCTCGTCGCGGCGGCCGGGTGGGGTGGTCCGGCTGCCGCCGTCAGCGCGTTGCTGTCCGTGCCGGGGCTGCCGGCCGGCGTGCAGGTCGTGGTCGGCGCCGGTATGCTGGCGGCGCTGCTCGGTCTCGCGACCGAGCTGGCGGCCCTGCCGTTCGTCGTTCACGGCGAGTTCGTCCTGGCGCGCCGCTTCGGGCTCTCGCGGCAGTCGTTCGACGACTGGCTGCCGGGTCAGGTGCAGAGCGCCAGCGCACGCGTCGCCTGCTGGTCGGCGGCCGCAGTCGGCGTCTACGCGGCGATTGGAATCTGGCCCGCGGCATGGTGGCAGGTGGCCGGGGCCGGCTATCTGGCGATCTCCGTGGCCCAGGCGGTGCTCGCGTCCGCCGCGGTGGCGAAACGCGCGAGGCCGTTACGGCGACCTGCCCTGCAGGCACGCCTGGAGGCGCTGATGCGGCGGGCCGGGGCGCCCGTCATCGCCATCCACGAGTGGCGGGTGGGAGCCGCCACCGATACCGCGAATGCGGCGGTTGTCGGCATCGGACCCTCGCGGCGCATCCTGGTGTCCGATACGTTGCTTGACGACTACAGCGACGAGGAAATCGAGGTGGTCATCGCCCACGAGATCGGTCATCACGTGCACTGGGATCTGTGGCAGACGATTGCCTGCACCTCCGCGTTTTCCCTGGCGGCCTTCTGGACGGCGAATGCGGTGCTGGTCGCGGGGTTGCCGCTGCCCGGTATCGCCGGGTCGTGGGATGTCGCCACTCTGCCGCTGCTTGCGCTCGCGTACGGCACAGTGACGGTGGCGTCGGCGCCGGTCATGAATGCGCTCTCACGCTGCCACGAGCGGCGGGCCGATCGGTACGCACTCCGGGTGACCGGCAATGTCGAAGCGTTCCTGTCGGGGCTACGCCGTGTGGGCGCGCAGCACCTTGCCGAGGATCGCCCCTCGCGGCTCGTCGAGTGGCTCTTCCACTCGCATCCCCCGCTGTCGGCGCGCATGGCCAGCGCTCGTGCGGCGGTTTCCAAGGGATAGCAGCGCCCCGTTCGGCGTCGTCCGCGCCGCACCCGTCGTGTCCGCGGCGCAGGCTTCCGGCTCACCGCCGCGCAGGCTCGCGGTTGCCGCGCGGTCGCGGCGGACGTGAGCCGCCGCCGGGGGCGCCCCGCCCGGGCCGGCGAGACGGACTCTCACTCTTGTCGCCGTTGTCCGACGGCCCGCCTGGCAGCAGCGCCTTGCGACTCAGTCGAACCTTGCCGGAGGGATCGACGTTGATCACCTTCACCAGCACCTGGTCGCCCTCGGTCAGTTCGTTGCGCACCTCGTTGACCCGGTAGTGGGCGATCTCGGAGACGTGCAGGAGTCCATCGATCCCCGGCAGGATCTCGACGAACGCGCCGAAGTCCGTGATGCGCTGCACCTTGCCGAGATAGGTCTTGTTCAACTCGGGGCTGGCGGTCAACTCCTCGATGATCGCGATCGCCTTCTGCGCCGACGTCTCGTCGGTCGACGCAACGTTGACGCGGCCGTCGTCCTCGACGTCGATCTTGACGCCGGTGCGATCGATAATGCTGCGGATGGTCTTGCCGCCGGGGCCGATCACGTCGCGGATCTTGTCGACCGGAATCTGAATCGTCACGATGCGCGGCGCGTGCGTGGAGATGGACTCGCGCGGCGTCGCGATCGTGACGCCCATCTTCTCCAGGATGTGCAAACGGCCGGCGCGCGCCTGAGCGAGTGCTTCCCGCATGATCTCGGTGGTGATTCCGGAGACCTTGATATCCATCTGCAGGGCGGTGATGCCCTCACTCGTGCCGGCGACCTTGAAGTCCATGTCGCCGTAGTGGTCCTCGGCGCCGGCGATGTCCGACAGGATCGCGTGGCGGCCGTTCTCCGTGTCGAGAATGAGGCCCATCGCGATCCCCGCCACCGGCCGCTTCATCGGCACGCCCGCATCCATCAACGCGAGTGCGCCGCCGCAGACGCTGGCCATGGACGAGGAGCCGTTCGATTCCAGGATGTCCGAGACGACGCGCAGGGTGTAGGGAAACTCCTCCTCGCTCGGGATCATCGGCGCCAGGCTGCGTTCCGCGAGGTGACCGTGACCGATCTCGCGCCGCCCCGGTCCGCGCAGGAACTTGACCTCGCCGACCGAGAATGGGGGAAAGTTGTAGTGCAGCATGAACCGCTTGTAAATCTCGCCGTCGACGAGCTCGATCTTCTGCTGATCGTCCGCCGTGCCCAGGGTCGCCGACACCAGCGCCTGGGTCTCCCCGCGCGTGAACACGGCCGACCCGTGAGCCCGCGGCAGGATCCCGACGTCGGACGAGATGTCGCGGACCTGATCGAATGACCGTCCGTCGAGACGACACCTCCGGTCGAGAACCTCGTCGCGCAGCACCTTTTCCTTCAGGTCCCTGAATACCTGTCTGGCGTCCGCACGCCGGTCCGGATTGTCGTCCGGTATGGATGCCAGCAGGTTGTCGAGCACGCCGTCCACCTGCGCGTAGCTGTCGAGCTTGTCCTTGATGCGCATGGCGTCGGCCAGCGGCGCCAGCGCCAGCGCTTCGACATCCTGCCGAACCTGCGCATCGACCTGTCTTGCTTCTACGGTGATCTTCTTCTTGCCGACCGCCGCCGCCATCTCCTCGATGGCGGCGATGATGTCCCGGATGGCGGCGTGGCCGGCCTCGAGGGCGCCGAGCATGGCGTCCTCGGGCACTTCCCGCGCGCCCGCTTCGACCATCACGATCGCGGCGCGGCTGCCGGCGACGATCAGGTCGAGGTCGCTCTGCTTGCGTTCCGGATACGTCGGGTTGATCACGAACGAGCCGTTGATCAGGCCGACGCGGACCGCGGCAATCGGATGGGCGACGGGTATGGACGAGATGGCGAGGGCGGCCGACGCGCCGGTCAGCGCGAGCACGTCGGCGTCGTTCTCGGGATCGGCCGACAACAGCAGGGCGATAATCTGCGTCTCGCGTGTCCATCCCGAGGGGAACAGGGGTCGGAACGGCCGGTCGATGAGACGGCTGGTCAGGACCTCCTTCTCGGTCGGTTTGCCTTCCCGCTTGAAGAAGCCGCCCGGAATCCGTCCCGAGGCGTAGGCGTATTCCCGGTAGTCGACGGTGAGCGGCAGAAAGTCGATGCCTTCGCGCGCGGTCGCCGCGGCGCAGGCCGTGACGATGACGAACGTGTCGCCGTAGCGTACGGTGACCGCGCCGTCGGCCTGCTTGGCCAGCTTGCCGGTTTCTATCGTGAGGGTGGACCGGCCGACATTCACCTGGGCCGTGTGCATGGGGATGGGCTCCAGTTCTCGGGACGTACCTTTGGTCCCGGCGCGTTGTGCGGAGAGGCGGGCAGCGGTCTCGTGCGGACCGGTCTTCGTCTCGCGTCTACTTGCGGATGCCGAGACGCTTGATCAGATCCGCGTACCGCTCGGAATCCTTGCCCTTGAGGTAGTCGAGGAGACGACGGCGACGGCCGACCAGTTGCAACAGACCACGACGTGAATGGTGATCCTTGGCGTGGGTCTTGAAATGCTCGGTCAGATACGTGATGCGCTCGCTGAGGATCGCAATCTGCACCTGCGGGGATCCGGTATCGCTGTCGTGCAGGCGATACGAGCCAATCAATTCAGACTTTCGCTCCTTGGCCAGCCCCACGTGCAACTACCTCTCTACTCTTGCTTTATTCGACGCTCTGTTCAATCGACGATTCTACACCAGAACGATTGTCGGGTGCAAAAGCCGGGCGGTATCGTCGGTCTTCGCGACGGCAATCAGCGTCCCGTTGCCGTCATACAGCTTCGCGATGTGCGGACCGGCGGACGTCGACCGCGCAGTCCACTCCGCGCTGCCCGAGAGCACGTCGGCGCCGGTGAGGTCGTTGCCGTGCCGGGCTCGCCGGGCGCCGTGCCCGGTCAGCACCAGGTGCGGCACGCCGGGCAGCAGCTCGGCGAGCGGTACCATCCTGTCCGCTACCGCGGGACCGCGCGCGTCGATCTCCTCCAGCGGCACGGCGCCGCGCAGGTCGAAGGCGCCGTTGCGTTCCCGGCGCAACGTTTCCAGACAGGCGCCGCAGCCGAGCCCGGCGCCGAGGTCATGGGCGAACGCACGCATGTAGAAGCCGGCATCGCAGGTGACCCGGCACCTGACGTGCACGCCGTCGACCTCCAGCGCGTCGATCGCATGTACGGTCACCGCAACCGGATCGGGCGCGACCGGCTGGTTCCTGCGGGCCAGTTTGTACGCCCGGACGCCCCGGATCTTCTTCGCCGAGAACGGCGGCGGTTGCTGCGGCCAGGTGCCGACGAACCCCTGCACTGCCGCCTCGATCGCCGGCCGGTCCGGGGCCCTGACCAGACCCGCGCCCATCTGGTCACGCGCGTCTGCGGTGACCGTTCCGGTGGTGTCGTAGGTGTCGGTGGAGACCCCGAGCAGGATGCTTCCGTAGTAGGTCTTGCGGCCCGTGGAAAGCAGGGACGCGAGCCGCGTGGCGCGGCCCACCACGAGGGGCAGCACGCCGGTGGCGATGGGGTCCAGCGTGCCGATGTGGCCGACGCGTCTGACGCCGAGCGAGCGGCGGGCGTGTGCGACGACGTCGTGCGACGTCAGCCCGGACGGCTTGTCGACGACCAGCACTCCGTCCATGTCACGCGCTCGGTCCGGCTGCCGCCGGCCGGCCGGCCCGCTCGATTGCCTTCGCCGTGCGCGACAGCAGGAGTTGCTCGATGTCCGGCGTCAGCGATTGCAACGTGCATCCGGAGGCATTGCGATGGCCTCCGCCCCCGAAAGTGGCGGCAACTGCCCGTACGTCGACGAGTCCCTTCGATCGGAGGCTGGCCCGGGTCACGCCATCCAGCGTCTTGATCAGGATCACGGCTTCGACGTCGCGGGCCGCGAGCGGCAGGTTGATCACGCCCTCCATGTCGTCCGGGGGACAGCCGGTGTCGCCGAGCAGCGCCTCGTCGACGTGGAGAAGCGCGATGCGGCCGCCCGCCTCGAGTCGCATCTCGTGCAGCAGGCGGCCGATCAGTCGGAGCTTGCCGAGCGAACTGCTCTGATAGATCGCCGCCGCCAGCTCCGCGGCCTCGACGCCGCAGGCGGCTGCGTTCCGGCAGACCTCGAATGTCCGGGCCGTGATGTTCGCGTGCCGGAACGAACCCGTGTCGGTAAGAATGCCTGCGTAGAGGGCCGCGCCCATCGCCGGGGTCAGCGGCACGCCGAGCGCGGCGATCAGGTCGTGGACCATCTCCGCGCAGGCCGCGGCGCTCGGGTCGAACCAGTTGAGGGCGCCGTACATCGCGTTTCCCGCGTGGTGATCGATATTGATGACGGCTTGGCGATCCAGCCCGCTGACCTCGGCGCGATCGAGCGTGCCGCATTCCAGCACCACCGCCGCATCGAAGCGGTCGTCCACGGTGTCGGCCACCTCTATGTCCGTCACCCCGGGGAGCGTGTGCAGGTACATGGGCGGTGGATCGTGGTTGACGATGCGCACGGTCTTGCCGAGCGCCCGCAGGGCGTGTGTGAGCGCCAGTTGCGATCCCACGGAGTCGCCGTCCGGCCTCGCGTGCGAGGACAGTACGAAATGCGTCCTGTCCGCCAGGGCGCGGGCGACGGGTCCGATCCCGTCAGACACCATCTGCGTCTTCGGTCTCCGTGCGACGGTCCGCCTCGTCGCCGGTGGCGTGCGGCGCCCCGCGCTGTCGTTCCAGCTCGTCGAAGATGCGCGCGATCCGATCCTGCCGCTCGGCGGAGTCGTCGTACAGGAAGCGCATCTGCGGGACCTGCCGAAGTTGCAGGCGCTGGCCGACGGCGCGGCGCAGGTAGGGTAGCGCCCGGCGCAGCCCGCGGGCCGCGCTGCGGCGGTCGCTGCCTTCGAGCAGCGTGTAGTGGACGCGCGCAAGTTGGAGATCGGCGGTCATCCTGACGTCGGTGACGGTCACCCCCAGCAGACCGGGGTCGCGGACCGAGCGGGCGAGAAGCGTCGACAGCTCCGATCGCACGCGCTCGGCGACGCGCCGGGTTCGGGTGTCCTGTGCCATGTCGGTCCTGGACGTCAACGCAACCACTGCAGGTCGGTCGCCGCCACGAGCCCGGGATCGCGGCGTTCCACCTCCGTGACCACCCCTTCCAGGACACGGTCCACGTGGTCCCGGTGCGACGCTATCGCCACGATGCCCAGACGGGCCCGCTGGTGCGCGTTGAGATGGTCGATTTCCGCCAGCGACACATTGAGCTTGCGGACGCGATCCTTGACGCTCGCGAGGATCCGCCGCTTGTCCTTGAGCGAGCGCGCACCGGGGAAGTGGAGTTCCACGGTCAGCAACCCCACGGCAGGCATCGGTCGGCAGTATCCGAGGGAGGCGCCCGTCAGACGGTCGCGACGACCTTCTCCACGGTGAACGACTCGACGATATCGCCGATCTTGAGGTCGGCGAAGCGTTCGAGCGCCAGACCGCACTCCATGCCGCCCCGGACCTCGTTGACGTCGTCCTTGAAGCGTCGGAGCGACCCGATGCGTCCTTCGTGGACCACCACGCCGTCCCGCACGATACGTGCCTGAGCATCGTTCGCGCGGGTGATGACTCCCTCGGTGACCATGCAACCGGCTGCGGTGCCGAACTTCGGAACCTTGAACGTCTGCCGGATCTCGGCCGCGCCCAGCTTGATCTCCTTCGTCGTCGGATCGAGCAGCCCGGACAGCGCCTTCTTCAGCTCGTCGGTGACGTCGTAGATGACCGAGTGAAGCCGGATGTCGACCCCCTCGCGTTCCGCGACGGAAGTGGCGTTGCGGTCGGGGCGCACGTTGAAGCCGACGATGATCGCGTTCGAGGTCGAGGCCAGAAGCACGTCCCATTCGCTGATGGCGCCGACGCCGGTATGGATGATGCGGGTCTTGACGCGCTCGTCGCCCAGCTTGCCGAGCGAGTCGGCCAGCACCTCCGCCGATCCCTGCACATCCGCCTTGATGATGATCGGCAGCTCCTTGGCCTCGCCTTCCGACAACTGCTGCTGGAGTGACTCCAGCGTCAGCCGCTGGCCGCGTCCGCCGAGCGCCTTCTCCTTCGCCTGGTTCTGCCGCAGAACCGCGATCTGCCGCGCCTTGGCGGCGACGGTCACGGCCTGGAAGGCGTCGCCGGGTTGTGGCAGGCCGGTCAACCCGAGCACCTCCACCGGGCTGGAGGGACCGGCCTCGCTCGCCTTCTGCAGCCGGTCGTCCAGCAACGCCCGGACACGTCCGACCACGACCCCGGCGATGAAGTTGTCGCCGACGCGCAACGTGCCGTCCTGCACCAGGATGGTCGCGACGGGCCCGCGTCCACGGTCCACCTTGGCCTCCAGGACCGTGCCGGTCGCGGCTCGTTTCGGATTGGCCTTCTGTTCCTCGAGCTCGGTCACCAGGAGGATCATCTCGAGCAGACCGTCGAGGTTGTCCCGCTTCTTCGCCGAGACCGGTACGGTGACCGTGGACCCGCCCCAGTCCTCGGGGGTCAGCCCTCGCTCGGCCAACTCCTTCTTCACGCGGTCCAGGTTGGCGTCCGCCTTGTCGATCTTGTTGATGGCGACGATGATCGGTACGCCCGCTTCCTTCGCGTGGTCGATTGCCTCCGTCGTCTGCGGCATCACGCCATCGTCGGCGGCCACGACGAGGATGACGACGTCGGTCACCTGGGCGCCGCGAGCGCGCATCAGGGTGAACGCCTCGTGACCGGGCGTGTCGAGGAAGACAATCTTGCGGTCGTTGACCTTCACCGAGTATGCGCCGATGTGCTGCGTGATCCCGCCCGCCTCGCCCTCGGCGACCTTCGTTTCGCGGATGGCGTCGAGCAGGGTCGTCTTCCCGTGGTCCACGTGTCCCATGACGGTGACGACCGGGGCGCGTACGATCAGGTCGTCGGGCTTCGTGTCCTCGGCCTCGATGACGACCATCTCTTCCTCGAACGTCCGCATCTTCACGTCCGCCCCGAACTCGCGGGCGATGGTCGTCGCCGTCTCCGAGTCGAGGGTCGTGTTGATGGTCATCATCACGCGGCGTTCGATGAGTTTCTTCAGGACGTCCTTCGGCTTGACCTCGAGGCGCTCGGCCAGATCCTTGACGGTCATGCCCTCGGCCAGCGTGATCGTGCGCGTGACCGGCGGCGGTGCCGCCGGCGCCGCCGGCGTCTGGGGTCGCGTGCGCCGGTACTGGGCGCGCCGTCCGCCCGGACGGTGGTGCGGCCTCGGCGGGGGACGGTAACCGACTGCAGGACGGGGCGGCAGGGGGCGCACCGCCGGGGGACGCACCGGCTGCGACGGCAGCGGCCGCGGTCCGCCGACGGGCGGTCGTCCCACCGCCCCGGTCGGCGGCGCCGGCGGGATCGGTCGAACCACCGGCCTGGCTGCCGGCGGCGGCGTTGCGGGTCGCGGCTTCACCGGCTTCGGTTCCTCGATCCGCAGCCGCAGCCGCGGGGGCACCACGCGGCCGGTGGGACGCAATGCCAGTCCCGAGCTGGGCCGCCGCGTCGGCGGGCGCGCACCCGACGGGCGCATCGGCGCCGCCGGCGAGACCTTTGGCGCAGCCGCGACCGGGGTGGCTACGACCGGCGGCTTCACCGGTGCGGGCGGGGGCATCTTCGGTTCCACGGGGCGTGCGCCGGCGGCGGCCCGCGGCGTCTCCTCACTCTGCTGCAGCGGCACTACTTCTTCAACCTTCGTGACGGGCGGCTCGACCCTGGCGGCAGGCGGCTCGACCCTGGTGGCGGGCGGCTCGACCCTGGTAGCGGGCGGCTCGACCCTGGTGGCGGGCGGCTCGACTCCGGCGTCGGTCGGCTCGACCCTGTCCGGTGGAGTCTGCGCCACGGTGACGGCCGGTGTTTCGACCGCTGCCCGGGCAGGCTCCCCCACGGTGACGGCCGGCGGCTCGACCGCTGGGCCCGGGGCTTCCTTCACGTCGGTGCGGGGCGGTTCGATCGCGATGCTCGAGGGCGCCTCGACCTCGGTGCGCGTTGGTTCGGCCTTTGCGCGTGGGGTGGCCTCGACCGTCGCGGGAGGCTCTTCCACGCGGATACGGGGCTTCTCGACCCGCAGCCGTGGCGCCCCCTCGACCCGGAGTCGGGGTGTCGACGGCAGAATCCGCGGTGCGACCGGCGCCGGGCCCCGGGAGATGGTCGGCTCCGCCGCCATCTGCGCAGTTGCCGACGGTGGGGCAGCGGCGACGGTCGGCGTGGTCGGCGCCGTCGTCGGTGGCGCCGCGGACGGCGCTTCCGGTGCGTCGGCCGCCGGTTCGGCGCCGTCCGCGGTTGCCGCCTCGGCCGCTGCTCTGGCGGCCTTGGCGGATTTCACCAGCCGCGGCGGACCGAGCTTCGGCGTCGGAGCAACCGCCTCGGGCGCCGGACCACCGCGCCCGCCGCCACGTTTCATGAGCGGCCGTTGCGAGAAGAGCGATCCGGCCGGCAGCGTGACGTTTCGCTTGCGCGCGAGCCGCTCGGCGAACTGACGCGCCACGATCTCCTCGACGGTGCTCGACGCGCTCTTGGCCTCGATCCCGTGCTGGGTACGCAGCAACTGGACGACTTCCTGGCTGGGGATGCCGAGGACCTCGGCGATCTTGTAGATACGGATTGTGCCCACGGGCGCTCTCACTCTGCTGTCGGTGTCTCGCCGGGCGCATCCGCCGGCGCCGCGGGCGTCGGGGCTGGCCGGGTCATCGGAGCCGTACCCAGGTCGTCCGGCGGCCTGGCCGCTCTGGCGGCGGCGTCGACCTGTTCCCGAACGGCGGCCTGCAGATCGTGGGCCGTGGCCTCGTCCACGCCGGCCACCTCGGCCAACATCGTCGTTTCGACGTCGAGCAGACGGTCGGCCGTATCGAGCCCCGCCTCGCTCAGGCGCAGGAGCTGTGTCTCATCAAGCCCGGGCAACGTGAGCGTGCCCGCTTCGTCCTCCTCGAGCTCCTCGAACTGGGCTTCCACCTCACGTCGTTTCTCTTCCTCGCTCTTGATGTCGATTCTCCAGCCGGTCAGCTTGGCCGCCAGTCGCACGTTCTGGCCTTTCTTGCCGATCGCAAGCGAGAGCTGGCGATCCTCGACGACGACCTCGACGGTCGGCTCTTCGCTGTCCACAACCGCCACGCGCTGGACTCTGGCCGGGCTGATGGCGTTGGTCACGAAGACCACCGGATCCTCGGACCACTCGACGATGTCGATCTTCTCGCCGCGCAGTTCGCGGATGATCGCCTGCACCCGCGTGCCCTTCATCCCCACACAGGCCCCGACCGGATCGACGTCGCGTTCACGCGAGTGGACGGCGACCTTGGCGCGGTCCCCGGCCTCGCGAACCGCCCCGCGGATGGTGACCGTCCCGTCGTATATCTCCGGCACCTCCTGCTCGAACATCTTGATCAACAGCGTCGGTTCGGTACGCGAGAGGATGATCTGGGGGCCCTTGGTGTTCTTGTTGACCTCGCGGATTACCGCGCGGACCCGGTCGCCGGTGGTGTAGTTCTCGGCGCGCGACTGTTCCCGCCGCGGGAGCAGCGCCTCCACCCGCTCGGTGTCGACGATGATGTCGCCGTTCTCGAAACGCTTGACCGTGCCGTTGATCACCTCGTTGACCCGGTCGCTGTACAGGGCGTAGACATTGTCGCGCTCGGCCTCGCGCACCTTCTGAAAGATGACCTGTTTGGCGGTCTGCGCGGCGATGCGCCCGAGGACATCGGTCGGCTTGGGGAACTCGATCTCCATGTCGACTTCCGCCTCGTCGCCGTACAGCTCCTGTGCTTCGGCCAGCGAGATTTCCGTCAGCGGATCCGTCACCTCCTCCACGATGTGACGCACCGAGAACAACTCGACCTGCCCCGTCTCGTGGTTGAACTTCGTCCGCAGGTTCTCGGTCGACTTGTAGTACTTGCGCGAGGCGGTCAGCACCGCGTCTTCTATCGCCGTGACGATGACCTCGGGCTCGATGCCCTTCTCCTTGGCCAGCGCCTCGATCGTCTGCTGCAGCGGATTGCTCATCACGTGTTCTCGCGCGCGGATTCCCGCCCGCGCGACGACTTCACATCTCCACTTCCAGTCGGGCCCGCGTCACCACCGCCCACGGGATGCGGTGGACGCGGCGGCCGGCTCTCACGAGGACGCGGCCTCGGGTCTCCCGCTCCCCGTCTGCGGCCGGCTCCACGCCGGCGATGCGCCCGCAGATGAACTGCCGGCCGTCGACGGCCTCCCCCGTCACGAACCGGGCCAGCCGACCCAGGAATCGCCGGCAGTCGCCGAGATGCCGCAGCGGACGGTCGAGGCCCGGCGACGACACCTCCAACGTGTACGGGTGCTCGAAGTCGAATTCGGCGTCGAGCACCACGCTCACGTCCGTGCTCACCCGCTGGCAATCGTCGAGGGTGACCGCCTCGTCTGCGGCGCCGCCTGCCTCTACGGCCGCACCGGGCGGCCGGTCGATGACGATTCGCAGCAGCCAGCCCGCCGACTCGCGCCGGAGCTGGACATCGAAGATGTCAAGCCCGAAATCGCGGGCCACCCGCTCCGCAATGGGCCGGACCTGCGCGATCCGGGATGCGCCGCGCCTCTGTCCGTCCTCAGCTTCGCCCCTGCCCGACACTGCGCCCTGAAACACAAAGAAGTGGGCGAAACGCCCACTTCTGCAGCCTCGCGTTAACCGCAGGAGTATATCACGGAAGCCGGCTTCACGGCGTCAGGCGATAGAGCATGCGCGGGTACGGGATGGTCTCGCGGATATGCTCGATCCCGCAGAGCCACGCCACGACGCGTTCGATGCCCATCCCGAAGCCGGCATGCGGAACGCTCCCGTACCGCCGCAGGTCCAGGTACCATTCGAACGCCTCGCGCGGCAGCGCGTGGTCGCGAATCCGTTCGAGCAGCAACGCGTGGTCGTCGAGGCGTTCGCCGCCGCCGACGATCTCGCCGTAGCCCTCCGGAGCCAGCACGTCCACCGACAGGGACAGCTCCGGCCGGTCGGCATCCGGCTTCATGTAGAAGGCCTTGATCGCCGCGGGGAAATGCTGCACGGCGACCGGTCGGTCGAAGTGCTCGGCCAGGGCCGTCTCGTCCGGGCCGCCGAAGTCGCCGCCCCACTCGAACGGCAGGCCGCGGGCCTTGAGGATCTCGACCGCCTGGTCATAGGTGATGCGCGGAAAGGGTGAGCGGATCCGTTCGAGCGGCGCGATGTCGCGTTCGAGCACTTCCAGCTCGCCGGCGCGCCGGTCGAGCACCCGTTCGACCACCGATACGACGAGCGCTTCGGCCAGCTCCGTCGCGTCATCGAGGTCGGCGTAGGCCATCTCCGGCTCGACCATCCAGAACTCGGTCAGGTGGCGCCGGGTCTTGGACTTCTCGGCGCGAAACGTCGGTCCGAAGCAGTAGACCCGCCCCAGCGCCATGGCGTTGGCTTCGTTGTAGAACTGACCGCTCTGCGTGAGATACGCGGTGGCGTGGTCGAAGTAGGGCACGGCGAACAGGGTGGTGGTGCCCTCGCAGGCGGCCGGCGTGAAGATGGGCGTGTCCGCCAGGATGAACCCGCGACCGTTGAGGAAGTCCCGTATGCCGTTGACCACCTCGTGCCGCACGCGCAGGATCGCCGCCTGCCGCCGGCTGCGGATCCAGAGGTGGCGCCGATCGAGGAGGTAGTCGACGCCGTGCTCCTTGGGCGTGATCGGGTACTCGCGGGACTCGCCGACGACGGCCAGCGTCGAAACGTCGACTTCGTAGCCGCCCGGCGCGCGCGTGTCCCGACGGACGGTTCCCTCGACGATCAGCGCCGTCTCCTGACCGAGATGGTCCGCGCGGGTGAACGTCTCGTCGCCGACGGCGGCCTTGGAGACCACGGCCTGGACGAACCCGGTGCCGTCGCGCAGGGTGAGAAAGTGGATCTTTCCGCTCGATCGGCGGCGGTGCAGCCACCCGCGGATCGCAACCTCACGGTCTGCGTGCCCGGCAATCGCGTCGATGGTCGTGTGGGTCGCGGCCATGCTCGTAGCGTACTACGGCGCCGGGTCCTCCAACACCGCTGCGAGCAGCTCCCCGAGGCGGCGCCGCTCCGGGTCGCGGCCGATCGCGTGCCGCGCGTAGGCGAGCGTGCGGGGTATGGCGTCGCGGTACCGCGAATTGCCGCGCACCGTGATCTGAAAGCCGAACGTGCCGAGCGCCTTGAGGGCTCGCTGTACGGTGGTGCGGACGAAGCGTCGCTGCAGGGCCGCACCGTCGCGGACGCCCGCGGCGGCCTGGTAGTGGATGAGCAGTCGCTCGACCTCGGCCGCTTCCAGTTCCACGTAGGCGTCGCGCAGCAGCGACGCCAGATCGTAGGTGTCCGGGCCCATCCGCGCGTCCTGAAAGTCGATGACGTGCAGGCGGTCCCGGTGCAGCATGAGATTGCGGCTGTGGAAATCGCGATGACACAGTACGCGCGGTTCGGCCGCCATGTCGGAGGCCAGCGCGCAAAACTCGTCGTCGAGGGCGCGCCGCGCCGACGCCGTCAGCGCCTGCCGCCGGAAGCCCACGACGAAATGCTCGACGAAGAAGCTCAGCTCCCGGGTCAGCTTCGTGGCGTCGAACGCCAGCCCGAAGGGTCCCGCGTCCGATCCGGCGAGGCGCCGTCCCCCGTGTTGAATTGCCGCGATGATCTCCACCGCTTCGTCGTACCGCGCGCGGCGCTCGACCGCCGGCAGGACCGCGACGGCGTTCTCCAGCATCGTGTCACCGAGATCTTCGACCACGACGATGCCCAGGGCCGCGTCCGCGCCGTGGATGGCGGGAACCGGCACCCGAAGCCGGCGGAACAGCTCGGACACCTGGATCAACGGCAGCGTATCGGGATCGACGGGTCCCTGGTGCACGACGAGCACGCGGGACGGCGCTCCGGGCGGAGCGACCCGCACGAACCGGCGGTCGGAGGCGTCTCCGGCCAGCCGTTCAAGCCGCGTCGCCGAAGGCAGTCCGGCGTTGCGCAACCAGACTCTCGCGCGCGCTTCCGGGGTGTCGGGGCGGGGCGGCGGATCCGTCATCGGTCCGCTTCCGGCAGTCCGTCGAGGGGATGGACTACGGCGTTTCCGAGGGTGCGCCCGCTCTGGCGGGCCCCGTTGTCCGCAGCCTGCAGGCAGATCCGGCGGCGCAGCTTCGTGCCGGGAGGCAGGCTGACCCCGTCGGCGATGATGCACTCGTCGAGCCGACAGCCGGCGCCGACGACCGCGTCGTCCCAGACCACGGTGCGGGTCAGCGATGCCGTCGGATCGATCGTCGCGCCGGCGCCGACCGGCAGCGACTCGCGCCCCTCGCGGCGGGCGACCTTCAGCGAGGCGGCCAGGTAGTCCGCCGGCGTGCCGACATCCAGGAACTCGCCATCGCCGCGATGGACACGGATTGGCCCGTGCCGACCGGCACCGGGAGCCGAGAGCAGTTCGTCGTAGAGGCCCCCGATCGTCGCCGCCGGCCGACCGGCCGGCAGTTTCTCGAAGACCGCCGCCTCGACGACCTGCAGACCGACGAAATGGGACGACGGCCCACTGCCGGCCGGCGCGAAGCCGCGTACCCGGCCGTCGTCGGCGACGAGGACGCCGCCGTAGCGGTCCGGGTCCGGATGAGGCGCCACGGCGAGCGTCACTGCGGCGCCGGTGCGCGCATGAGCGTCCGCCAGCGTGCGGAGCGAGAGAGTCGTCAGCGTGTCGCCATTGACGATGAAGAAGCGCTGGCCGAGAAGCGGCAGCGCCTGACGCGGTCCGCCGGCCGACCCGAGGAGGACCGGTTCCCAGGAGTACCGCACGCGAACCCCGGCCGCCTTTCCGTGTCCCACCACGCGCGTCACCGTTTCCGGCCGGTGGTGCAGATTGACCACGACGTGCTCGACGCCCTGTCCCGCCAGCCAGTCCAGGATGCGGACCACCAGCGGCCGACCGGCTACCGGCACGGCCGGTTTCGCCCGGACGTTGGTCAGCGGCCGCAGGCGCGTACCGAACCCGGCCGCGAGCACGAGGGCAGGAGGGAGCGGGCCGCTCATCGGGTGCTACTCGAAGACCATGTCGCCGACGGGGCGCCCGCGCGCCGCGCAGTCCGACTCCCAGACGCGGCGATAGGACGCCGTGATGTAGTCGTCGGGAGTGCGGCCGAGAGCCTGCGCGAGGCGTGTGACGCCCGCCTCGCTGCCTTCCAGCTCGACGAAGACGCCGCACGGCGTTTCGTCGATGGCGACCACCGTGCCGTCGCGCTCGAACTCCTCGCGGTACTTCTGGTACCGGAACCGGATGTCGAAGCCCGCCCGGCGGAGGATCTCGAGCAGTACCGGGCCGTCGTCCACGCCGGTCTCCACTTCTTCGCGCACCTTCATGACATCGGGCCGCGGCGGCCCCTTGAAGGTGAGAACGGCGCTGCTCCCGCCGCCGCCGGCCGGCTCTTCGATCCGCACCCGCAGTGTGCACCGTTCGACTCGCAGGCGGCCCGTCGCGGTGTCCAGAATGCGGTCGTCCTGCAGCCGCCGGGCGTGCAACGGGATCGCCCCGAGAGCGGCGACGGCCTCACGGGCGGCCTCGACCGACTCGAAGGACAGCTTCACCTCGCGCTCGGTACGATCGCTCATCGAGGTTCCCCGATCGATTCTAGCGCCCCGAAACGCCGCGCAGGCTCGGCGTTTCGGCCCATCCTCCCCGCTCCATGACCTTGCGCCTCGGCACTTCGCTTCGCTGCGTTCTGCGGCGCAAGCCCTAGCGTGTCGCGCGGACGCGGTAGGAACAACCGGACAGGGCCGGCGCGCCGACGTCCCTGCCGAAGATCATCACCTTGTGCGTGCTGCCCAGTCCGCCCGGCACGAGCAGCGATTTCAGCGCCAGCCGTTGCCGGAGTGCGGCGACGCCGTCCTCGCCCGCGCTCCGACCGGCTCGTTCGACGGCGCCGAGTCCGAGCAGGAAGTAGGTCTGATCCAGCACGCCGAGCGTGCGCGCGCCCGCCTTTTCGGCGGCGTCACGCACCAGGCTGAGGTCGACGTGAGCCGTGATGTCGCACTCGCCGGGATCGGCGAGCCATGGGGGCGGGACGCCGTCGCCGGCGTCCGCATGACGCTGTCGGCGGTAGGTCGTGAGCGTGCCGGACGCATGGGTCGCCGAGTAGAGCTCGTGCGCCTCGTGTCCGTAGTCGATCAGGATCAGGAATCCGCGGGCGAGCGCATCGATCGCGTGCCGTACCCAGTCGGCTGCCGCCGGCACGACCTCCGCTCGCCAACCGGCCTGCAGAGCGATGTCCCGCTCGTCGATGTGCGCCTGTACGCGCGCATCCGAGAGCGGACCGAGGCGCTCGACGAAGTCTCCGGTCGTCGCGTCGATATCGACGTACACCTCCCGGAGGCCGTCGGCGGTCATCTCCAGCACGTGGGGCGCCAGGGCGTCGAGCAGCTCGTTGGCGAGGATGGCGCCGTGGACCGCCGACGGGAGGTCCTGACCGTAGTGCGCCATCTTGGCGGCATGCGGGCCCAGGACGGCGGCCTGTGCGTCGCGCGCGGTCCGACTGCGTTCGACCAGATGCAGGTCGATGGCGTCGTAGAAGGCCGGATCGTCCGCGGCGGCGGCGTCCAGTACGTCCCGTGCGAGCCGGCCGTTGCCGGCGGCCGCCTCGACCAGATCGAACCGCCCGGCGGTACCGTGTGACCGCAGGAGGCGCCACATCTCCCCGAGCTGCGCCGCCAGCAGGGAGCCGAACACCGGACCGAGGTCGACGCTGGTGTGGAAATCGCCGGCGCGGCCGGACCGACAGTCCGCGCGGGCGTAGTACCCCAGGTCGGGGTGGTACAGCGCCAGCTCGGCGTAGGAGGCGAACGGCAGCGGACCCGCCGTTCGGATCCGCTCCCGGATCACCTCCCGCAGCGTCATCTCATCCGGTCGGAGTCCCGGCCCGGAAATCGTCGCCTGCGGCTCCGCGTACCGGGCGCCGGCGGGATGCATCGCCGCTCGAATGCAGCAGGGATTCCCACCACGGACTCCTAGTCCTTCTCCGCCTGCAGGAAGACACGGGTCTCGCCCCGCTGCACGAGGAGGAACGCCGTCCGGCCCGACTCGATGGCGTTCAGCTCCGCCGTGGCCTCGCCGGCCGACGCGACGTCGACGCGGTTGACGCTGAGTATGACGTCTCCCGGCTGCAGGCCGCTCACCTCGGCGGTGCTGCCGCGGCGCACGTCCACGACCACCGCGCCGACCGTGTCCGGCGGCACGCGCAGGCGGCGTGTCATCTGCGGCGTCAGGTCCTGCAGCGTGATGCCGAAGCCTTCGCTGGTCGCCTCGGCCGCAGCCGCCACGGTACGGTTCTCGGCTTCGAGGTCGAGTTCGCCGATGGTTACGTCCAGCGTCCGTGGTTCGCCGTCGCGAACGAAGTCGATCGGCACGGTCGTTCCCGGCCTGGTGGCGACCACGCGGTTCTGCAGATCCCGGGTGTCGTCGACCGAATCGCCGTCGAACTCCACGATGACGTCGGCGGCCTGCATGCCCGCCTGATGGGCCGGCCCGCCCGGCTCGACCGACGAGACGATGACACCCCGCGGTTCGTCGAGCCCGAGCACTTCGTATCCTTCGCGCGGCACGTCCCCGATGCGGACGCCGATCACCCCGCGGGTCACCTTGCCGCCGCGCAGCTCTTCCAGCAGGTTGCGGACCGTGTTGATCGGAACCGCGAACCCGACTCCCGCGTTGGACCGGCGATCGCTCATGATCGCCGTGTTCATCCCGATAACCTCGCCGCGGATGTTCAGGAGCGGGCCGCCGGAATTGCCCGGATTGATCGCCGCATCGGTCTGCAGCATCTCGTTGGTCCGGCCTCTGGCAGCCCAGAGCGGCCGGCTGATCGCCGAGATGATGCCCACGGTGACCGTGTGGCTGAGGGCGAACGGGGCGCCGATGGCCATCACCCAGTCGCCCGGCGCCATCTGGCTGGAGTCGCCGAACGTGGCGACCGGCAGCTCCCGCTCCGGCTGCTCGACGAGCTCGATCAGCGCGCTGTCGGTCAGTCGGTCGCGCCCGAGCACGCGCGCCTCGTAACGCTCGGAGGCATCGTCGCCGAAGAAGTGGATCTCGATGGACGTGGCGTTCTCGATCACGTGGTTGTTCGTCAGGATCAGGCCGGCGCGGTCGATCACGAAGCCGGTTCCGGTGGCCGACCAGGGCGTGTCACCGTCGTCGTCCTCGCGCGGGTTCTGGTCGGGGGCCGGCGGCTGCCCGAAGAACCGGCGGAAGAACTCGTCCCCCCCGAAGAAATTGCGCATGTCGCCCTGTTGCTGCGGCTGCCGGGTCCAGATGGTGACGACCATGGCCGTCTGCGCAGCGGCGATTTCGCGGAACGTCGTGGCGGTCAGGTTGCCGGAGATGGGCGTGCCGCCGGCAACCGGTGTCTGAACGGGCTGGGCGGCCGATTGCGGGGCCAGGTTGAAGCGCGACGCGATCACCATGCCGACCGCCATCGCGGTGAGAGCGATCAGCAGGGTGGAAACGAATGTGGTCCTCGATCTCGCCATCATTTCCTCCAGCGGGCGGGAACCCGCGTCCTCGACTTCCGTGTTCAAGTGTAACGCTGCGGCGCGCGCCGCGGGGCTCGCGCCGCAGCCGGACACTCAGCCCAGGGGCACGATTTCCGTCTGCCGCGGGCCGGTGACGGTCGCCCCGGCATTCCCCACATGCATGTTTATCTCGGTCCTGACACCGAAGTCGTCGAGATAGATGCCAGGCTCAATCGTGAAGCCGGTGCCGGCGATGAGCCGTCGCTCGTCGTGAGTCTCGTAGTCGTCCATGTGCACGCCGTTGCCGTGCACCTCCTCACCGAGACTGTGCCCGGTACGGTGCACGAAGCGGTCGCCATGACCGGCGGCCCCGATGACGTCCCGGGCGGCGCGGTCCACCTCCCAGCCGCTGATCGGTCGTCCGGCGCGCACACGCTCGTCGACGAGCGCCACGGCAGCGTCGCGCGCCTCGCGCGCCGTGCGGAAGACGGCGCCCGGCGTGGTCGGCACCACGGGCCCCGTGAAGCCGACCCAGGTGATGTCGGCGTACACGGCGCCCGGCCGGTCGAGCTTGCCCCACAGGTCGAGCAGGACGACCTGTCCGGATCGGATCGGGCGGTGGTCGGCCGCGGTCGGCAGATAGTGAGGGTTCGCGCTGCTCTCCTGCGCTGCGACCACGGGCGGGCAGTCGGTGACCAGGTCTGCTTCCCCGAACCAGGCGGCCATCTCCTGCTGGACCTCGTACTCGGTCAGCGTGCCGGTGGCGGCCCGGTTGCCGATCAGTTCGAACGCGCGGTCCTTGATGGCGTACAGATGCCGTGATGCTGTCCGGTGGCTCGCGAGCGCCGCCTCGTCCCAGACGGCTTCGAAGCGTTGCACGAGATCGCCCGACGAGACCACCTCGACGCCGAGGGACCGTATCCGCTCCACGGTGCCGGCGTCGACGCGCGACAGGTACGGAATCGCGCACGCGGGCGAATATTCCATCGCCACCCGGCGCATGCCCCGCATGAGCGCGGTGAGTCCCGCGTCGAGCGCCGCCCGTCCCGCGTATGTCCGCCGCTCTCCGGGAAGATGCGCCAGGGTGTCCCGCTCGATGCCGTGCACCAGCGCCCGCGGTTCTCCGGCCGCCGGCACGAGGTAGTACCAGCGGCGGGTCGTCATCTTCGCCGCGCTGCTCAGACCGGCGATCCGACGCGCGACGGGATTGGATCCGTGGAAGTCGTAGAGGAGCCAGCCGTCGAGACCGTCCTCGCACAGCGCCTGCTGAATCGCCGACCGGTCGAATGCCATGAAATTCGTATCCGTCCTGGCGGGGCAGGCCAACGTGCCTCGCGATCCGCCATCAGTTGAGACGCCGGGATCACCTCCACGGTTTGCGACTGAATTCCGGAGCCGGTCGGATCGGGGAAGAAACGTCAGCAGACGGCCCCGAACGTGACGAACGCACGCACGAGTCGGTGGAACGTGAGCCGCAGCCGGCGACCATACCCGGTGCGCGCACGGGGCATGATGCGCCGGCCCGTCAGGCTCTGGCTTCTCCGGGAGGGAAGGCTCAGGCGCCTTCGGCGGCTTCCGTCGCCGCGGCCGGATCCTCCATTCCCTCGACGATGCGGAGACAGGTGAACTTGAGTGCGTCCGCGTCGGCCAGCTCCTCTTCTTCTTCACCTTCCGCGGGCTCTTCCACTTCTTCGACCTCCTCGCCCTCTTCGATCTCGGGCTGGGGCGGCAACTCGATGTCTTCCATGAGGATCGCGTTGATCTCGCCGTTCTGGTGCGAGAACTCGTAGTTGCTGCGGTCCATCGCGGACACCACCGGCACCCGGAGCTCGATGTCGCATACCTCGCCGACCATTATCGGCAGACGGCGCCGCGCCTGGTCTCCGGTCACCGTGTTGCCGTCCTGGTCGTACCAGAACTCGTCGACCTGGAATCCTGCAATCGCATTCTGCGACTGGTTTCTGATCCGGATCGACGTGATGTTGAAGCCCCGGTCCTCGCCGCGGCCGCGGCGAGCGGTCGGCTGCGTGTAGCCGATATCCGCCTGCCCGCGCTGCGTGGGCACGAGCGAGATCCCCGCCGCGAGCCTCTCGGCCAGGCGGTCCGCCGCGGCTCTGGCCTCGGGACTGACCTCGATCACCTCGGCCTCGGCCGCCGCCGCTTCCTCCTCGCCGCCGCCGCAGGCGGCCGCTCCCGCCAACGTGGCCATGACACCCAAGAGCAGTGCGCGTTTCACGGATTGCATCGCATTTCCTCCCGAAGGTCGTCCTGAGAGATGAGGCGGAAGTATAGCAGCCTCGTGCCGGGCGCGGGCGCTCACAATTCTCCGTTCCAGTCTTCCGGCTCGGCGCTTGCCGATCGGAACACCTCCAGATGCCACTTTCCGCCGCCCCAGGGCTCGATTACCTCTGCAGCGACCACGTCGACGAGCAGATCCGAAAACGCGCGCCCCTCCGGATCGCCGTCCAGGTGATAGGCCGGATCGTCCCAGGCGAAGGTAGGATAGAGAATCAGGCTGAGGAACAGGTCATAGCCGTCGTCGACGACGATCAGTTGGCCGCAGGGGCGTTTCTGGGTGGAGTGGTACACGAGGTACTTCTCTGCGCTGTGGGCCCGGATGTACCGCTTGAGCGCGAATTCCTGGGCCACGACATCCTCGACCGCCATCTTCTTCACCCAGCACTCGTGGCAGTACTTCTCCTCGCCGCGAGGTTCGGAAACCTCCTTGGCGCCGCACAGCGCGCACCGGGTCCGGGCGACCGAACGTGAAGCCATCACATCGATTCTAGGAGCTTGCGCCGCAGAAACGCAACGGAGTGGGTTCTGCGGCGCGAACTCGCGGGGCGGTGGGGGCCGGGGCCGACACGGCGTCCAGGAATGAACGCGCGGTCGGCGCATGCGTTACGATCCAACCGCTGCCGGCCGTCGGTCTGCGGGGTGCCGGCGGCCCGGCTGGCCGTGGGCGTGCGGCGGCGTCGAAGTTTGCGCGCGTTCCCTGGTCGACCATTGGTCCCGATGGCGAATCCTCCATCGCGCTTTGCGCCGGACCGTCCGCCGCACCGCGGCCTGCGGCATCTGGCACTGCGCGCGCGCGCGTACGAGGCGATGCGGCGGTTCTACACCGACGTGCTCGGTTTCGGCGTCGAATGGGAGCCGGACGGCGACAACGTCTATCTCACGTCCGGCGCCGACAACCTGGCCCTGCACCGCGCGCCCGGCGGCGGTGTTCCGGAAGCCGCCGCCGGCGCACTCGATCACCTGGGGCTCGTCGTTGGCGGGGAGAGGGACGTCGACGCGTGGGCGGACTATCTGGCGGCGCGGGGCATCCCGCTCGACGCGCCGCCGCGGACCCATCGTGACGGCGCGCGGTCGCTGTATCTCTCGGATCCGGACGGCAACCGCGTGCAGATCATCCACCATCCGCCGATCAGCGACGCGTAGGCCGGAGACTGCTGCACGGCGATCAGCGGTTCAGCGCTCGCCCCATTTCAGCTTCTCCCGCAGCACCGCGAAGTAGTCGCGCGAGGCGGCGCTGACGAGCCGCAGCGGCCGGGGCGAGCGTTCCACGATGATCAGGTCGCCGTGCTCCAGAGGGACGCTGAGCTGGCCGTCGAAGCTGGCGAACGCGTCGACGTGGCATCCGGCCAGCCGGGGCTGCAGCGTCACCGGTTCGCGGGCCGGGATGACGACCGGGCGGTTGGTGAGGGTGTGCGGCGCAATCGGGGTGATGGCCAGGGCGTCTACGGTCGGATGCACGATGGGGCCTCCCGCGGCCAGGTTGTAGCCGGTCGAGCCGGTCGGTGTCGCCAGCATGACGCCGTCGGCCCGGCAACTGGTGACGAGCCGGTTGCCGAGGGTGATCGTCACGTCGATGATGCCCGAGTCGGCCGCTCTGCCGATCACGACGTCGTTGAGCACGGTCCTGTCCGCGATCTCCCGCCCGCCGCGCCGGACGTACGCCCGTACGGTGAGTCGTTCGTCGACGCCGGCCCGGCCGGCCAGCGCGGAGTCGAGCGCATCGTACATCTCGGGCCGCGTGATCTCGGTGAGAAACCCGAGGCTCCCGCAGTTGACGCCGAGAATCAGCGTGTCCGGCGCGAGACGGGCGACCGGATGGGCGACGCTCAACAGGGTGCCGTCGCCACCGAGCACCAGCAGCACGTCCGCGCGGCCCGGCAACTCGGCGCGTGAGGTCGTCGGGTGTGCGCTCAGACCGGCGTGGCGAGCCGTCTCGGCCTCGATCACCAGCGGGGTGGCGCGTTGCTGCAGCCAGGCTGCGGCATCGCGGGCGGCGGCGGTCGCGTTCGGGGCGTGCGGGCGGGCCACGATGCCGACGGTGCGGCGGGAGCCGGCGTGACCGGAAGACGGGAGCGGGGGCGCCATCAGGATGAGGACGCCGCACAGCGGCGCAGGTGGACGAAGTACTCGCGGTTGACGGCGGCGTCACGCCGGGGCGACGGCGTCGTGTCCACGTACGCCAATCCTACCGCATCGGCCGCGGTTATCACCTGCCGGACGACGCGGCGCCGGACCGCCGGATCGCGCACGATGCCGCCCTTGCCGACCTCGCGGCGCGTCGCTTCGAACTGCGGCTTGACGAGTGCGACCAGGTCGCCGTCGGGCGCCACGAGGGGCGGTATCGCGGGCAGGACGAGCTGCAGCGAGATGAACGAGACGTCAATCGTGACGACATCCACCGGGTGGATTCCGTCCGGCAGCATCTCCGGCGTCAAGCGCCGGGCGTTGATCCCTTCGAGCGGCATGACGCGCGGGTCCGCACGCAACTTCCAGTCGAGCTGGCCGCGTCCGACATCGAGGGCCACCACCCGCGCCGCGCCGCGCTGCAGCATGGCGTCGCTGAAGCCCCCGGTCGAGGCGCCGATGTCCAGAGCCGTCCGTCCCTGCACGCCGATGCCGAAGCGGTCGAGCGCGTGGGCCAGCTTGACGCCGCCGCGTCCGACGTAGGGGTGGTCCGGCCCGTCGAGCGCGATCCGTGCGTCGAGCGCGACTGCGGCTCCCGCCTTCGCGTGGACGACATCGTCGACGCGCACCTGTCCCGCCAGGATGAGGGCCTGCGCGCGCGCCCGCGTCGCCGCGAGGCCGCGCGCCACGACCAGCGTGTCCAGCCGGGTCCGCTCCGCCATCGGATGGGGACGCCTCCCTCCTCACTGCGAGTGGCCGCGCTCCGGTTGGTCAACCGGCACGACGATCACCTGCGCCTCGTGCTCACCGCGTGCGACCGAGCACCCAGTCGGCGATCTCGAACAGGCGCCCGCCGATGCCGGCGTTGCGGAGCACGGCCTTCGCGGCGGCGACCGATCGGGCGGCGCGGCGCCTCGACTCGGCGAGCCCGTACAGCGCCGGGTAGGTCGCCTTGCCGGTGTCCGCGTCCTTGCCGCCCGTCTTGCCCAGCTCCTCCCGCGTCCCCTCCACATCGAGGATGTCGTCCACGATCTGGAACGCAAGCCCCAGGTGCGACGCATAGCGGCCGACCGCGGCGGTGCTGGCGTCCGGCGCGCCGCCCATGATCGCGCCCGCGACCGCCGCGGCGCGGATCAGAGCGCCGGTCTTGCGCTCGTGGATAACGCGCACCTGCCCGGCGTCGCCCGCGCCCGGCGTCAGACCGGTCGCGGCGATGTCCAGCACCTGCCCGCCCACCATGCCCTCGGCTCCGGCCGCGGCCGCCACACATTCCAGTGTGCGCAGGCGGCGGCGGCGCACCGCGTCCGACTCGGACGACGCGCTGCGCGCCAGCGCCCGGAACGCCTCGGTCAACAGGCCGTCGCCGGCCAGTAGCGCGAGCGCCTCGCCGTAGACGACATGGGCCGTGGGCCGCCCCCGCCGCAGCGTATCGTCGTCCATGGTCGGCAGGTCGTCGTGCACCAGCGAATAGGTGTGGATCAGCTCGACGGCGCAGGCGGCCGGCAGCACGTGGCGCTCGTCCGCGCCGCCGGGGGCCACGCTGTCGGCGGCCGCCAACGTGAGCAGCGGCCGCAGGCGCTTGCCGCCCGCGAAGACGGTGTAGCGCATCGCCTCCGCCAACTGCGGCGGGCAGGCCGGGGGCGCCGGGAGCAGGCGATCGAGGGCGGCGTCCACCGCCGTCCGCCGCGCGCGGGCGTACGCCTCGAATCCGACCTCCCGCGCCGGCGGCCCGGAAGGGGATGTCGCGTCATCGAGTTCGTGCGCGGTTCCGTCGCCCACGTTGTTCCGGCCGTCGTCCATCCAGCGTCTCCCGTTCAGGCGTTGGCCATCGCAGTGCGGATGGAGCAGACGGCATTGCCCCATCCCCGGCCGAGCGCGGTCCCCGGCGGACGCACGTTGTCAGGATCTCGTACCTGCATTCGTTTCGTCGCCCGTCGGCGCCGCAGCGCCCACGATCGACGCCGGCGCGGGGCGGGTCTCGCCCCGTTCGGTGAGCAGTTCGACGCGGCGTTCGGCGTGCTCCAGCCGCGCGTGACAGTAGCGAGACAGGGCGATTCCGCGCTCGAAGCGTTCGAGCGACTGCTCCAGCGGGAGCTGGCCGTCCTCGAGCGTCCGGACGAGGGCCTCGAGTTCGTCCAGGGCGGATTCGAAGTCCTTGATGTTGGCGTCATCCATGGGTTTCCCGTCCCTCCACGTGCGGTTCCCGCGCCGTCACCTCGCATCGCAGCGCCCCCTCGTGCAGGGTGATGCGCACCGGGTCGCCGACCGCGACGTCGGACGACCGGCGGACGACCGCCGTGCGCTCGTCGTTCCAGCACACGGCGTAGCCCCGCGCGAGGACGCCGAGCGGACTGAGCGAGTCCAGCTTCCCGGCGGCGGTGGCGAGCCGCCGACGGGCGGCGACATGGCCGTCGCGCATGGCGCGGGCCAACCGCGCCGCGGCGGTCTCCAGTCGTCGCCGTCGCGCCGCCTGGTCGTCGGCGATGGCGTGCGCCAGTCGCTCCCCCGCGATGGCCAGCCGCGTCCGCATCCGCGCCAGCCGCGAAGCCGCGTCGAGCGCTTCCAGGCGGCGCGCGAGCGCCCGGTGACGCCGGGCGTGGCGTCCGACCTGCGCCTGCGCCGCGGCGACGAGCCGGCGGGTCAGCTCGTCCACCCGGCGGCCGTGCAGGGCGAGCCGGGTCGGGAACGCCGCCAGGCCCGGCCGGTGCCGCGTCGCGTCCACGAGCGCCCGCCGGCGCTGCAGCGCCGCGCGGACGGCCGCGCCGAGGCGGCCGGCGGCCCGTTCGAGGCGCGCCCGAAGCTCGGTCTTCTGCGCCATGACCAGCTCCGCCGCCGCCGACGGGGTCGGCGCCCGCAGGTCGGCGACGAAATCGCTGATCGTGTAATCGGTCTCGTGTCCCACGGCCGAGATCAGCGGTACTTCGAGAGCGGCGATCGTCCTCGCCAGCCGTTCGTCGTTGAACTCCCAGAGGTCCTCCAGCGATCCGCCGCCGCGCGTCAGGATCACGACGTCGACCCCGGCGACGCGTACGATGCGGGCGAGCGCGGCGGCGATCTCGCGGGCCGCGCCGTCGCCCTGCACGCGGGCGGGGCTGATGACCAGATGCACGTTCGGGAACCGGCGGCCGAGCACGTTGAGGACGTCGCGCAGCGCGGCTCCGTCGGTCGAGGTGACGATGCCGATCTTGCGCGGCAGCGTCGGGAGCGGGCGTCTGCGCGCCTCGTCGAAGAGCCCTTCCTGCTCCAGGCGCCGGCGAAGCTGATCGAACGCCAACTGCCGCGCGCCGAGGCCGAACGGCTCCAGGTGCTCGGCCACGAGCTGGTACTCGCCCTTCGGTTCGTAGACGCTGAGCCGCCCCCGCGCGACGACCCGCTGGCCGTCGGCCGGCTCGAAGCGCAGGTAGCGCAACGCCGAGCGGAACATCACGCCCCGGACCTGCGCGGCGCTGTCCTTGAGCGTGAAGTAGAGGTGGCCCGTGCGCCAGCGGCGGCAGTTCGACAGCTCGCCCTCCACCCACAGCGTGGCGTACGCCGACTCGAGCTGCATCCGGATCCCGGCGGTGAGCTGCGTGACCGTGAGCACCTGACGCCCCGTCCGCGGCCGGGGCCGCCGCGGTTCGCGCACCGCCTCGCCGAAAGGCAGTCTCGTCACCGCTCGGGCTCCACCCGTCTGTCGAGGAGCCGCCGCGGATGCCGCCGGTGCTCGGCGCCGCGTCGTGTCGTCACGGTTTCGGTCCCGTTCGCGGGTTCAGTGCATCGACCTCGGCTGCCGACAGATCCACCCGCGTGATCGACCGTGCATGCCCGGTCGCCGGGTCCGCGGTCACGACGATCGCATTGACCCGCGGGTTGCGCGTCGCGGTGTCGAACTTCGCGGGCATGCCGTCGAGAAACCGCTTGAGGGCGGGCTGCGGATCGACGCCGATGATCGAATCGTGCGGCCCGGTCATGCCCACGTCGGTGATGTAGGCGGTGCCGTTCGGCAGGATGCGCTCGTCGGCGGTCTGCACGTGGGTGTGCGTGCCGGCGACGGCGGTCACCTCACCGTCGAGATGCCAGCCCATCGCCTTCTTCTCCGAAGTCGCTTCGGCGTGGAAGTCGACGAACACGATCCGCGCACCCTGCTCGGCGCGAACCCTGGCGATCTGCTCCCGGACGACATGGAACGGGTTGTCGAGCGGGTTCATGAAGATGCGGCCCATCACGTTCACGACGCCGATCGCGACGCCGTCCCGCGTCCGCGCGCTGTAGTGTCCCCGACCCGGCACGCCGGTCGGATAGTTCGCCGGCCGGAGCAGGCGCGGCTGGTTTCCGATGTAGGTCAGCGCCTCCTTCTTGTCCCAGACATGATTCCCGGTCGTCATCACCTGCACGCCGTAGTCGAGCAGCGTGTCCGCGATGTCGCGGGTGATGCCGTTCCCGCCGGCCGCGTTCTCGACGTTGGCGATCACGAGGTCGACCCCGTACCGGGCGACCAGGCGCGGCAGGGCGAGCCGGGTGACCGTCCGCCCCGGCCGGCCGACGATGTCGCCGATGAACAGGAGCGTGACTGTCTCCGGCATCCTGCCGAATGATCGCACAGGTTGCCGGCGCCCGGGGGCGCCGGATGTTCCGGTGTCGAAGACGCCCCGGCACGGAGACCGCCGGCTCACCGGCGCGGCACGGCATGACGGTGTCTCTTGCGCCGCGATCCAGCGGCATCAAGCCCGCACCACTGCCTGCACCGGCGCGGCACAGCGCGACAGTGTCTCTTGCGCCTCTCGGAAGCCGGCTCGCCGGCGCGGGTTGCAAATAAATATTAGTGAATTAAGCTAATATTTATTTACCTGCACGTGCTAAGTGTATGTGATACAATCCACGTCATGCCGAGTGCAGGAGGGCCGCTGAAGTGCGGCAACGTCGACGCGCGTGTGATCGTGCCGGTCAAGGACGAGATAGGCGGCATCGTCGTCTATGCCGCCGGCCGGCCGGCCTACTACGTATTGCATGACGAGTGGTTCGAGGCGCTGCCGGAGCCGAGGTCGACCATCCGCGTGGTTGCGGGGGGCGAGCCGGCGGATGTCGACCCGGCGACCGTTCTTCGCGTATCCTAGTAGCCATGGATGCGCCTGAGACTCCCGAGACCGTCGCGGGAACGACGGGGGAGGGCGAAGAAGCGGCAGCGGGTGAGGCGGAGAGTGAACGGGAGCCGGCCCCGCCCATCGAGAGTCGCTTCCTGTACGTCGACGTCGCCGCGCAGCGCGCCAAGCAGTTGCGGCGGGGCGCGTTGCCGCGACTCGAGGAGTTGGCCGGCGACGCGGAGCTGGACGGGCCTGTGACGTCGCGCCACAAGCTCGAGCGTATCGCCATGCGCGAAGTGGACCGGGGCAAGATTCATTACGCCGTGCCGTCGGCGGCGCGTGGGGAGTGATCGTGGCGCCAGAAACACAGTCGCTCATCGGCGGAGCCGTGCAGGCGTTGATGGGACTGGCCGTCTCCACCGGCTTCCTGCTCACGCTCTTCATCGGGTTTCTCGTCGTCGCCGGGTTCACGAAGTTTCGCAGGACTGGGCGCGGCTCCCTCGTCGTCCGCAACCTCGTGGACCAGATGGACCATGCGCGCGTCCAGTACCTCACGCCCGATGCCCACCGCGGGCCGGCAGATCAGTTGCGGACCCCGGAGCTCATCGAGCAGGCGGGCGACTCGGCGGGTGCGGGCGCTTCTCCGCCGTCGGCGTCGTAGCCGGTCACGCTGGCGGCGCGCACGCCGTCAACCCGCGGACCGGGAATCCGCGGAGGTGTCCGAGGGCCGACAGCTCCAGGTCACCGTCCGTTCGTATGCGTGGCCGAGACGCAGCAGCGTGCCCTCGTCGAAAGCGCGTCCGACCAGTTGCAGGCCTGTCGGCAGGCCGCCCGCCGTGAATCCGGTCGGTACGCTGAGCGCCGGCAGTCCGGTCAGGTTGGCGCTCACCGTGAACACGTCGCCCAGGTACATCGCCAGCGGATCCTGAAGGTGTTCGCCCAGTCGGAAGGCGGGCGACGGCGTGGTCGGCATGGCGACGACGTCCACCCCGGTTCCGCCGCGCGTGTCGAACGCCGCGTCGTAGTCCCGGCGAATCAGGCTCCGCACGCGCTGAGCCCGCCGGTAGTACGCGTCGTAGTACCCGGCGCTGAGGGCATAGGTGCCCAGCATGATGCGCCGCTTGACCTCCGCACCGAACCCGGCATCGCGGGTGCGGTCGTACATCTCCGCGATCGACGAGCTCCCGCCGTCGCCGTTCTCCGCCGCCGTGGCGCGGGCGCCGTAGCGGACACCGTCGTAGCGGGCGAGGTTCGAGCTGGCCTCGGCGGGAGCGACCAGGTAGTAGACCGGCACGGCATACTCTGCGTGCGGAAGCTCTACGTCCACCAGGACGACTCCCGCCCCCTGCAGCGCATCAAGGGCCTGCCGGTAGGCGGTCAGCACCTCGCCGTCGATGCCCGCGTCGCCGCGCTCCAGCAGGGATCGCGGCACGCCCACCCGCAGGCCCGACGCCTCTCCGGTGAGCGCCGCCGTGTAGTCGTCGACCGGCGCGTCCACCGAGGTCGCATCGCGGGAATCGCGTCCCGCCAGCACCCCGAGCACGAGCGCGGCGTCGCCCACGGTTCGTGTCAGCGGTCCGATCTGGTCGAGCGACGACGCGAAGGCCAGCAGCCCGTAGCGCGAGACGCGCCCGTAGGTGGGTTTCAGCCCCACGACGCCGCAGAAGGCCGCCGGCTGGCGAATCGATCCACCCGTGTCCGACCCGATGGCGACCGGCGCGAGGCCGGCCGCGACGGTCGCCGCCGCGCCGCCGCTCGATCCGCCCGGCGTGCGGTTCGGATCCCACGGGTTGCGACTCGGTCCGTATGCGGAATGCTCGGTCGACGAGCCCATCGCGAACTCGTCGCAGTTGGTCTTGCCGACGACGACCGCGCCGGCCTCGCGGAGCCGGATCGTCACGGTGGCGTCGTACGGCGGCCGAAAGCCGGCGAGGATCCGCGACGCAGCGGTGGTGGGCTGCCCCCGCGTGCAGATGACGTCCTTGAGGGTGATCGGCACGCCGAGCAGCGGCCGGTCGCGCCACTCGGCGCGGCGCCGGTCGATCTCGGTCGCCTGTGACAGCGCCTCTTCCCGGAACACCGCGGTAAGCGCGTTCCAGCGCCCGTCGCCCTCGGCGATGCGGTCGAGACAGCGCCGGCACACGTCGACGGCCGACCGCCGGCCGGCCCGGACGTCGCCCCGGATGGAAGTGGCGGTCTCGGTGTCCGCCGGCCGCACCGCATCCGCCATCACCCGAGGACTCGCGGCACGCGAAAGAACCCGCCCGGCCCGGCGGAACCGGCCTCGACGCCGTCCGGCGCGTTCGTGAGTATCTCGTCGCGAGTCAGCGAGGGCCGCACGGTGTCGGGCCGCCGCGGGCACCCGGCGCCGCCCGGATGCCACGTGTCGTCGGCGTCGCGGATGTCGACATCCTGCAGCCGCTCCGCGTACTCCAGGATGTCCGCCAACTGCGGCGTGAACAGGTCTATTTCGTCGGGGGTCAGATCGAGGTGCGCCAGCGCGGCGATACGCTCGACATCGGCGCGGGTGAGACGGTCGGACATGGACGACCCTACCACAGTCGCGGCGGTCGCGACGTGAGATCATGGGGCGTGTCAGGTTCGCTCTTCGGTCGCCCGCGCGCGGAGGTGGACGCCGCTCTGCCGGACCGCGAGCCGGTCGACTGCCCGCTGTGCGGCCAGGCGCCGCGGCCGTTCGGCGTCGACTACCAGGGCCTGCACCTGGCCCGCTGCGGCGCGTGCGGTCTGGAGTTTCAGCATCCGCGGCCCGTGTTCGAGCAGCTCGCCGCCGCCGTCTACGATGCCTCCTATCATCCCGAGGGGCACGAATCCGTCGCGGGCGGCCGGGAGCGGACGTTCGCCCGGCAGATGGAGCGGCTGGAGCGGTACCTCCCGCGGCGCCCCGCTGCGCTGCTGGACGTCGGCTGCGGGGCCGGCGCCTTTCTGGGCTATGCCCGCGGGCGCGGGTGGGAGGTCGGTGGCACCGACATCCGCGTCACCGAGGCCGCACGACGCCATGGCGCGCGGCTGTGGGCGGGCCAGTTGCCGGACATCGACTTCGGCGGCGCCCGTTTCGACGCGGTGCGCCTCAACCACGTCCTGGAGCACACGCCCGACCCGTTGCGGGAGCTGCGCCGGGCGCGGCATGTCGTCGCCGACGACGGCGTACTGCTGATCGGTGTGCCCAACGTCGCGGGACTGAGCATCCGCCTCAAGAGCTGGCAGAGCCGCCTGGGCCTGAAGCGGCGTCCCTGGAAGCACTATGGCGCGCTGCACCACCTCTGGTTCTTCACGCCGGCCACGCTGACCGCGCTCGTCGAGGCGGCCGGATTCGCGGTGGCGCACTGGGAGACGCCGGCCGAGGATCGACCGGGACGTCGCGGATGGAGGAGAGCCCTGGTCAGGGCGCCGCTGGAGGCTGCCCGGATGGGCGGGATCGTCGACCTGTACGCGCGCCCGGCGCCATCGACGCGGGCGACCGGGACTTCGTGACGGATTCGGGGAACAGGAGTGAAGGTCGCATCCCTCAGGTCGAGCGCACCGCCGAAGCACTCGAACGCAAGGTCGCCGGTGACGAGCGCGCCGGCCCCGAGCAGAGCGTAGCGGCGCCGGCGCCGACGATGTACCTGGGGCTGGACGGTACCGGCGTGCCGGTGCGCAAGTCCGAGGTGGCAGGCCGGCGCGGCAAGCAGCCCGACGGCTCGGCCAGGACCCGCGAGGTCAAGCTCGTCACCGTAGTTCCGAGCGTGGGGTCTTTGCGTCTCGTCGGGCGTCGTCGAGGCCGGATGCAAGCACGCCATCGGCGCACGGCTCAAGCGCGCCGGCATGCACTGGACCGTGGCCGGCGCCAACGCCATCATCGCCCTGCGATGCTGCAAGCTCAGCGGCCGATTCGACGATTTCTTCTGATGCGGGCTTGCGTCGCGGGCCGTTGGTGAAGGATCATTGACGGTTCGTCCGGTGCGACGGCGCGCCGCCATGGCGTCCTGCGCGATTCGCGACGCCTGCGGTTTCGGACGAGCGATCCGCGCGGCCGACAGGCGACGTTGGAAGGATAACCGCAAGCCGGGCGCGTCTCTGCTGCAGGAGAATGGCGCCAACGCAGACGACGCCCGGAACGAGAGTCCCACCCATGAGCAACAACTCGTTCGGCACCCATCGGTCCCTGCCGGCCGGCGACGGCACGACCGTCGACATCTACGACCTGCGCGCGCTGGAGGCGTCAGGCTATCCCGGCGTCGGCCGCCTGCCGTACTCGCTCAAGATACTGCTGGAGAACATGCTCCGCCGTGAGGACGGCCGCGCCGTCAAGGCCGACGACATCGAGGCACTGGCCCGCTGGGAGCCCGGCGTCAGCAAGGAGATCGCGTTCATGCCGGCCCGCGTCCTGCTGCAGGACTTCACCGGCGTACCGGCGGTGGTCGATCTGGCCGCGATGCGCGAGGGCGTCGCGCGCCTGGGGGGCGATCCGGGCCTCGTCAACCCGCTGCAGCCGGCCGAGCTGGTCATCGACCACTCCGTGCAGGTCGATCACTTCGGGACGGCGGACGCGTTCGAGCTGAACGCGCAGCTCGAGTTCTCGCGCAACCGCGAACGCTACGCCTTCCTCAAGTGGGGACAGGATGCGTTCCGCAACTTCAAGGTGGTGCCGCCCGACACCGGGATCGTGCACCAGGTGAACATCGAGTATCTGGCCCGGGTGGTCTGCCGCGACACGTCGACCGGGCGCGTGGTGGCCTACCCGGACACCCTGGTCGGAACCGACTCGCACACGACGATGGTCAACGGCCTTGGCGTGGTCGGTTGGGGCGTCGGCGGCATCGAGGCCGAGGCGGCAATGCTCGGGCAGCCGATCTCGATGCTCATTCCCGACGTCATCGGCTTCCGGCTGGTCGGCGAGCTGCCGGAGGGCGCCACGGCGACCGACCTCGTGCTGACCATCACCGAGCGGCTGCGACAGTACGGCGTGGTCGGGAAGTTCGTCGAGTTCTTCGGACCGGGTCTCGGGTCGCTGACGGTGGCGGATCGGGCGACGCTCGGCAACATGTCGCCGGAATACGGCTCCACCGTGGCGATCTGCCCGATAGACCGGATGACGCTCGACTACCTCGCGCTGACCGGCCGCGAGCCGGGGCAGGTCGACCTTGTCGAGGCGTACGCCAAGGCGCAGGGCCTGTTCGCCTCCGACGCCGACGATCCGACGTACAACGACGTGGCGGAGCTCGACCTGGCGGGCGTAGAGCCGAGCATCGCCGGGCCGAAGCGTCCCCAGGACCGGGTGCCGCTGCAGCGGGCGAAGTCGGCTTTCGTCGCCACCCTCGGGGACCTGATGGCGGGCCGCGAGCGGCCCCCGGCCGCCGCGGCGCCGGCGGTGGGGGGCGAAGGAGGGCGTGCGGCCGGGGTCGCGGGGGCGACCTCGGACGCGGAGACGGCGCTGGAGGACGGCGCGGTCGTCATCGCCGCCATCACGAGCTGCACGAACACCTCGAATCCGAGCGTGATGATCGCGGCCGGCCTGCTGGCGAAGAAGGCGGCGGCGCGCGGCCTGCGCCCGAAGCCGTGGGTGAAGACGAGTCTGGCGCCCGGCTCGCCGGTCGTCACCGAGTACCTGCGTGCGGCCGGCCTGCTGGACCCGCTGGCCGAGCTGGGGTTCGGCCTCGTCGGCTACGGCTGCACCACCTGCATCGGCAACAGCGGCCCGTTGCCCGAACCCGTGGCCGTGGCCATCCGCGAGCGCGATCTGGTCGTGGCCTCGGTGCTCAGCGGGAACCGCAACTTCGAGGGCCGCGTCCAGCCGCTGGTCCGCGCCAACTATCTGGCGTCACCGCCGCTCGTGGTCGCCTACGCCCTGGCCGGTCGGATGACGACCGACCTGACGGCCGAGCCGCTCGGTCAGGATGCGAACGGCAACGATGTCCACCTCGACGACGTCTGGCCCTCGGCCGCCGAGGTGCAGGAGGCGATGGCGTCGGCGGTCCGCACCGATCAGTTCACCCACCAGTACGGCCGGGTCTTCGATGGCGACGACCGCTGGCGCGGGCTGCCGGCGCCGACCGGCGACCGCTTCCGCTGGACCGACGACTCGACCTATGTCCGCCACCCGCCGTTCTTCGAGACGCTGACCCCGTCGCCGGCGCCGCCGGCCGACATCGCCGGGGCGCGTGTGCTCGCCCTCCTCGGGGACAGTGTCACCACGGACCACATCTCGCCGGCCGGCGCGATTCCGCCCGACGGTCCGGCCGGACGGTACCTGATTGCGCACGGGGTCGCTCCGCAGGACTTCAACTCGTTCGGCAGCCGCCGCGGCAATCACGAGGTGATGATGCGCGGCACGTTCGGCAACATCCGCCTGCGCAACCGGCTCGCCCCCGGCACCGAGGGAGGCTGGACCCGGCACCAGCCGGGCGGCGAGCAGATGGCGATCTACGACGCCGCGATGCGCTACCGGGAGGAAGGCACGCCGCTGGTCGTCCTGGCCGGGGCGGAGTACGGTTCCGGCTCGTCCCGCGACTGGGCCGCCAAGGGGACGATGCTGCTCGGCGTGCGCGCGGTCATGGCGGCGAGCTTCGAGCGCATCCACCGCAGCAACCTGGTCTTCATGGGGGTGTTGCCGCTCGTGTTCCGGACCGGCGATGACGCTGACCGCCTCGGCCTGACGGGGGAGGAGTCGTTCGACCTGACCGGCATTGCCGAGGGTCTGGCCCCGCGCAGCGACGTGCACGTACGGGCGACCCGCGCCGACGGGACGGTGGTGGAGTTCGTGGTGACGGCGCGCATCGACACGCCTGACGAGCTCGACTACTATCGTCACGGCGGCATTCTGCCCTACGTGCTGCGGCAGCTCGCCGCTGCGTAGGCCGGGAACGGACGAGTGCGGCTGAAACGATGACGACGACCGCGACTGCCGAACCCGTCGCCGCTGCGCCGGCGCAGATCGAGTGGAACCTGGCGGAGATCTACGACAGCCTCGACGCCTGGCGGGCGGACAGGGTGCGTCTCGAAGAAGCGGTCGGGGGACTGGCGCGGTTCAGGGGCCGGCTCGGCGAGAGCGCCGCGCTGCTGGCGGAGGCGCTTGATGCGATCAGCGTCACCGAGAAGGAGATCGTCCGGCTCTACGTGTTCGCGTTCCTGAGAGCGGACGAGGACCGGCGGGCATCCGAGGCGCAGGAGCGGCGCGGGGAGGCGACCCTGCTGCTGGCGGCGTTCGAGGAGGCGGCCAGCTTCGTCGCGCCGGAGCTGCTGCGCATCGGCTCGGCGACGGTCGAGGGCTACCTGGACGCCGAGCCTCGCCTCGCCCCGCACGCCTTCAACGTCCGCAACATCCTGCGCAAGGAGCCGCACACGCTGTCGGACGAGGCCGAGGCGGTGATTGCGGGCACGAGCGCGATGCGGCAGGGGCCGGAGCGGGTGTTCGCGATGCTCACCAGCTCGGACATGCCGTTTCCGACCGTCACGCTCTCGACCGGCGAGCAGGTGCGTCTCGATCAGGCGGCCTACGCCAGGCACCGCGCATCGCGGCAGCGCGCCGACCGGAAGCTGGTCTTCGACGCGTTCTGGGGGACGTGGAAGGGCTACGCGGCGACGCTGGGGCAGACGCTGGACACGCACGTCAAGGCGCACGTGTTCGAGGCCCGCTCGCGGCGCTACGACAGCGCTCTCGACGCGGCGCTCGCCGGACCGAACATTCCGCCCGCCGTCTACCGGACGCTGGTCGCCGCGGCCAACCGGCACTTGCCGTCCCTGCACCGCTACTTCCGGCTGCGGCGGCGGATGCTCGGCCTCGACGCGCTGTGCTACTACGACATCTACCCGGCGCTCGTGGCGTCGGAGCGGTCCTTCGATCTCGACGAGGCGAAGGCCCTGACGCTGGCCGCCGCCGCGCCCCTCGGCGACGAATACGTGGGTCTGCTGGGCGACGCGCTCGCGGGCGACTGGATGCACGTCTATCCGCAGGAGGGCAAGGCTCCGGGCGCGTACATGTACGGCGCCGTCTACGATGGGCATCCCTATCTGCTGCTGAACTACAACGGCGAGTACGACGACGTGACGACCTTCGTCCACGAGTGGGGCCACGCCATGCACACCGTGCTCGCCAAGCAGCGGAACCCCTACGAGACGGCCGGCTACGCGACGTTCACGGCCGAGATCGCATCCATCACCAACGAGATCCTGCTGCAGGAGCACCTGCTCGCGCAGAGGCTCTCGGACCGGCAGCGCCTCTTCTACATGGGCACGGCGCTGGAGGGGATTCGCGCCACGTTCTTCCGCCAGGTCATGTTCGCCGAGTTCGAGCTGGGGATGCACGAGCTCGCCGAGCAGGGGGAGGCGCTGTCGGGCGACAGGCTGAGCGAGCGCTACGAGCGGCTCGTGCGCCGCTACCACGGCTCCGACGAGGGCGTGCTGGAGTACGACTCGGCCTACGCCGTCGAGTGGGCGTTCATCCCGCACTTCTACAGCAACTTCTACGTCTTCCAGTACGCCACCTCGATCGCCGGCGCGGCGTTGTTCGCCGAGCGGCTGCTGGGCCGCGACGACCGGGCGCGCGACGACTACCTGGCCGTCCTGCGGGCCGGCGGAGCGCGCTACGCCTGCGAGCTGCTGCGCGACTGCGGCATCGACCTGGCGACCGACGCGCCCTATGATGCGCTCATGGCCCGGATGAACCGCCTGATGGACGAGATCGAGGCACACCTCGACCGCTAGCGCCGCCGAACCCGTCGCAAGGCTCCGTGTTCGGCCCCAGCCCCCACCGCCCCGGGAACTTTGAGCCTCGGAACTCGCTTCGTTTCGTTTCTGCGGCGCAAGCTCCTAGAATGGGCATTCCCGTATCGAGATGACGCCGCCGAGGAGGTGCAACATGAGTCGTCACGTGCTCGCCGCCCTGCTGACCGTGCTGGCGATCGCCGCGCTGGCGCCGGTGGAGACCGGCGCGCAGACCGAAGCGTCGCCGGAGCCGCTGCGCACGCCATGGGGCGCCCCGGACCTGCAGGGGATCTGGGATTTCCGCAGCCTCACCCCGATGGAGCGTCCCGAGGAACTGGCCGAGACCGAGACGTTCACCGCCGAGCAGGCGGCGGAGTTCGCCGAGGAGACCATCCGGCGCCGCAGCCGCGACGCGGACACGTCCGACCGCGTCGTCCCCTACAACGACTTCTGGTTCGACGAGGGGACCTCGGTCACCACCGAGCGGACGTCGCTGGTGATCGATCCCCCGGACGGGCGGATTCCCCCGCTGACGCCCGAGGCTCTCGACCGGCAGCAGGCGCTGGAGGCGGCGCGGGCCGGCGTCGGAGGTCACGAGCCCACCCCCGGCGGTTTCGTCGAGGACCTCGGACCCGGCGGGCTGCAGGTGCGCTGCATTCTCGGCTTCAACTCGGGGCCGCCGATGGCGCCGAGCGCGTACAACAACAACGTCCAGGTCTTCCAGACCGAGGACACGGTCGTGCTGTTCAACGAGATGAACCACAACGCCCGCGTCGTTCCCCTGGATGGACGCGACCATCTCGACAGCGGCATCCGGCAGTGGACGGGCGATTCGCGCGGCCATTGGGAAGGCGACACCCTGGTCATCGAGACCACGAACTTCCTGCGCGAGACCAACTTCATGCGGGGAGTGACGACGCCGAACCTCACGCTGATCGAGCGCCTCGCGCGGGTGGACGCCGATACGCTGCAGTACGACGTCACGGTCGACGACGAGACGGTGTGGACGCGGCCCTGGACGTTCTCGGTGCCGATGCGGAGGAACCCCGAGCCGTTGTACGAGTATGCCTGTCACGAGGGCAACTACGGCCTCTACAACATCCTCGCCGGCGCCGTGGCGGGGGGATCCGATTAGTGTCTGTCCGATTACAGGGGTTGATGTAACGGGTTCTTCCCCGACCTGACCCGGGAGTCATCCGCAAGGGGAGCGCTGAATCGGTGCAGAATCGCCTGGTCGTGCCAGGGATCGTGTTCCGCTGAATCATGCAGTGTACGCCGTGTCAGGAGTCTGCGCCGCAGGAACGAGCAGGAACGGTGCAGGCTCCCGGTCAGGCCCGGTTGGGCGGCAATCGGAGCCGCAGGCGACGATTGTCGGGCCAGGAATGCTAGGATGGTGGGACACGAAACTTGGACGAGTGTGCCCGCGTGCGGGTTGAGGTGGCCGTCATGCATGTCAACGGGGATGGATCGAGCACGCTCGCATCGTTGGTGATCGTGATGGCGCTCGTCGGGGGCCTGGGTGTCGCGGCCGGCACGGAAGCGGCCCCGCGGCGCGACGCGCCGCTGCTTGCGGCGGTCAAGGCGGCGGACATCGATACGGTGCGCTCCCTGGTCGACCAGGGCGTCGATGTCAACCAGACCGCACCCGACGGCGCCACCGCGCTGCACTGGGCGGTACACAGGAACGATACCCCGCTCGTCGGACTGCTCGTGGAAGCCGGCGCCGCCGTCACGGCGGTCAACCGCTACGGCGTCCAGCCGCTCTCGCTGGCGGCCGAGAACGGCAACGCGGAGATCCTGGAGACGCTGCTCGAAGCCGGCGCCGATCCGAACGCGGCGCTGCCCGAGGGAGAGACCGTGCTGATGACCGCGGCGCGCACCGGCGACGCCGCGGCCATCCGCGTCCTGCTGCGGCGGGGCGCCGATCCGAACGTCCGCGACGGCTTTCGGGGCCAGACGGCGTTGATGTGGGCCGCCGCGCGCAACAATGCCGCCGCCGTGCACGCGCTGGCCGAGCTGGGCGCGGACGTGCACGCGAAGACGGAGACGGCCGCCCGGCCGCCGCTCGGCAACCGGCTGTTCTACGCGCCGCCGCCGACCGGTTTCACCGCGCTGCTGTTCGCCGCCCGCAGCGGACACATCGACGCGGCGCGCGTGCTGCTCGCGGCCGGCGCAGATGTCAACGACACGCTGTCGGACGGCCAGAGCGCGCTGGTCGTCGCGGTGGCCAACGCCAACTGGGCGCTCGCCGACTACCTGCTCGACCGCGGCGCGGATCCGAATCTGGCCGGGGCCGGGTGGAACGCGCTGCACCAGCTCGTCCGCACGCGGCGGATGAACACCGGCTTCGGGTTTCCCGGTCCCATCCCCAGCGGCCGCGTCGACAGCATCGACGTGCTGAAGAAGATGATCGCCGTCGGCGGCGACGTCAACGCGCGGATGACCACCAACGGCATGAAGGACGGCCAGCGCAACCGCCTCAACCGTCTCGGCGCGACCCCCTTCTTCCTGGCCGCCAAGGTGACCGACACCGAGGCCATGCGCGTGCTGCTCGACGCCGGCGCCGACGCGACCATCCCGAGCGCCGACGGCACGACGCCGCTGATGGTGGCGTCCGGGGTCGCCATCTGGAACCCGGGCGAGGACGGCGGGTCGCTGCCGGGCCAGGAGGACGAGGTCCTCGAGGCCGTCAGGCTGTGTCTCGAGCACGGCAACGACATCAACGTCGCCAACTACCGGGGCATGACCGCCCTGCACGGCGCCGCCTTCCGCGGCGCGAACAACGTCGCCGAGTACCTCGTGGAGCAGGGCGCGGACCTCGACGCGCGCACCGAGCTCGGCTATTCGCCGCTCGCCATCGCCGACGGCTTCAGCTATTCCGACTTCTACAAGGCCCAGAAGCACACGGCGGCCCTGCTCCGCGATCTGATGACCGCCCGCGGCATCCCGACCGACGACGAGGGCCACGTCATCCCCGGCACGCTCTGCTTCGACTGCCTGCAGACCCGCCGCGACCAGCTCGAGGCGCGCGTCGCGTGGGAGGCCGAGCTCGAAGCCGAGTTCCGGGCGCAGCTCGCCGCCGACCAGGAGTAGGACCCGCGTGGCGCGGATCCGCGCAGGACCAGCGCCGAAGACGCGGTCACGTCGTGCGCCTTCGGTCCGCTGCGCGTCCTGAGCGGTTGGGATCCGGCGCGGACCTGGGCCGCCTGCCTGCATCGGATCACCGAGCCGCTGCGCGAGCTGCTGTTCGAGAACCGGCCGCTTGAGGCAGTGTTTCGCAACCGTCGAGCCATTCCCGCCGGCAGGTAGGCAGGGGTGCGCTCCGCGGCCGGTGGATCCGGATCTCTCATGCCCAGAGCTGCGACACCGGCAGCGCGTGGAGGTTGCGTCCGAACGGGACCACGGTGGTCGTCGTGCAGAGGACGACTCCGCGCACGAACCGTTCTGCCGCCAGGGCCGCCAGCGTCTCGAGACCGCGGAAGTCGCGTTTCTGCACCGCGGCGGCGCTCTTCACCTCCACGCCGACGACGCGCCCGGCGCGGTCTTCGAGGACCAGATCGACCTCGGCGCCGCGGTCGGTGCGGAAGTGGAACAGCCGGCAGCGCCGTTGGGACCACCCGAGCTGCTTGATCAGCTCCATCGCCACGAAATTCTCGAGGGTGTGTCCGAGCAACGTGCGGTCGCGCCGGAGCCGGTCCGCGTCGGCCTCGATCAGGTGGGTGAGCAACCCCGTGTCGGTCAGCAGCAGCTTGGGGGCCTTCGCGAGGCGCTTGCCGAGATTGGAGAACCAGGCGGGAAGCAGCCGCACGAGAAACGTCATCTCCATCAGCGCCAGATAGCGCTTGAGGGTCGTCTGCGGGAGGTCCAGCATCCGGGCCAGATCGGCGACGTTGAGCAGCTCGCCGGCGCGTGATGCGAGCAGGGCGAGGAGCCGCGGGATTTCGGACAGCCGCTCGATGTTGGCCAGATCGCGGACGTCGCGCTGCAGGATGGCGTCGACGTAGGCGTCGAACCACGCCTGCCGGCGGGCGCGGCTTCTGCGGGTCCGGATCTCGGGATAGCCGCCCGCGCACATCCGATCGACCAGGGACTTCTCGGTGGCCGTCGCCGTGTCGGGCGTCACCAGCTCGTCGGCGAAGACGCGGTCGACGAACGTCTCGCGGACGCCCGCCAGCTCGCCCTGCGAGAAGGGCCACAGCGTGTGCATCTCCATGCGCCCGGCCAGCGACTCCGAGAGCTTCGGGAGGGACATGACGCTCGCCGAGCCGGTCAGCAGGAATTGTCCTGCGCGGCGGTCGGCGTCCACGGCGGCCTTGATTGCCAGCGCCAGGGCGGGCGCCCGCTGCGCCTCGTCGATCACCACGGGCCGCGGGAGGCCGGCGATGAAGCCCTCGGGGTCGTCCGACGCCGCGGCCAGGACGGCGGCGGTATCGAGGGTCAGGTACCGCGCCGGGTGCTGTTGTTCGGCGACGGCGCGTGCCAGCGTGCTCTTGCCGGTCTGCCGTGCGCCCTGCAGGTAGATGACAGGCGTGTCGCACAGCGCATCCAGCAGCGAATCGGCTGCATGTCGATCACGCATGCGCTGTGAATATTAGCCTCTCTGTGGTTGGAAATCCACCACGTGATGGTGGATTTCCAACCATGCAGTGGGGAATAACCCGGCTCCGTGAAGGCGGTCTCGCGCCCGGCGTCCGGCGGGATCCGAGACGCCGGATCAGGACAGCGCGACGGCCGGGAGCCGCTCGCGGTGCGCCGTTGGATGGAAGGGGAGCCCTACTGCCCCGCGGCTTCTGTCTCCAGCGGCCTGTTGCCGTGCGGCCTGAGCGCCGCCACGCCCGGCGCGCCGGACGGCCCGCGCAGCGTGAACCAGAGCGTGCCCTCCGCGTCGCGGTCGAGCTTCGGCGTGTGCGCCCGAAGCTCCGGGAACGGGAAGTAGGTGAACGTGTCGGTCGTCTGTTCGAACCGCACCAGCGCGTTGTAGATGCCGTTCTCGACCCACAGGTTGTCGTCGTCGTCCGGCCAGACGTCGTAGGGGTTGCCGTCCTTGAGCGGCAGCGTGTATTCGGTGACTGTCGAGGTCACGGGGTCGATCTTCGAGATCGCGTTGCCGAAGTAGTGGGCGGCCCAGATCTTGCCGTTCGCGTCGATCGCCGGTCGCCGGGCCGGGTTGGCCAGCGGGTAGGACCGCCACGCGGCCGTCTCCTGGTTGTACATGAAGATGGCGGGCGTGTGCAGGCCGACCGCCCAGACGCGATCCTGGCGGTCGACGACGATACCGTAGCCGCTGAACCCGGACAGCGGCTCCCACTCGGTGAAGTCCTCCGCGCCGAGGTCGAAGCGGCCGATGCGGCCGGCCGAGGCGAAGTAGGTGTACCAGAAGCTGCCGCGCGAATCGACCCAGACGCTGTGCGGTCCGGCGCCTTTCGTGGGCATCGGCCAGCGGGTCATCTCGCCGGTGGCCGGGTCGAGCTCCCCGAAGTGGTCGCCGGTCAGCTCCACCCAGTAGACGCGGCCGCGGTACTCGACGATGCCGTGCGGCGTGACGTTGATGTTCTCCGGGTTCTCGATCCACAGCTCCTCGGTGCGGGTCTCGAAGTCGGGGTCCCGGCTGTCCATGCGGATGATGGAGTTCGAGCCGTTGCCCGACACCCAGATGACTCCCGGCTCGGTGCGGCTCGCGAACACGCTGTGGATCGAGCCGCGCGGCGGCGCGCCGTTGGCGAGCAGGCGCTGCGGTCCGCGCTGCAGCTCGTACTCGATGTAGACCGCCTCGGACAGCGCCTCCTCGTCGCGGACGAGCGGGTCGAGCTCCAGGTCGCGCGGCGTCGATCCGGGGCCGAAGTTGGCGGTCAGATACTCGATGATGAGCTCCTTCTCCTCGACCGACACCAGGTCGTGGGTCACCTGCGGCACGCCGGGCGCCATGTTCGCCACGCGTCCGTCGATGTCGAACATCCGGTCGACCGCCCGGCGCCAGCCGCGCTCGGTGCGCGGTCCGCGGCGGTGGAAGCCGGCCGGGCCGTGGCAGCCGAAGCAGCCCCGCAGCATGATGTCGCGGGCCGGGTGGGGCGGGTAGAGGGTGTCGAAGTCGACGATCTCCGCCGCGCGGTCGTCCGCCGCGCCGCCGCCGTAGTTGCGCTGGGCGGACGCCCCGCGCGCCGCCGCGCCCTGCGCCGGTCCTGCGCCAAGCGCCGTCAGCGCGATGTCGGCGGTCGTCGTCGCGCCCGCGCGCACCTCGACGGTCGCGGTCGGCGAGTCGAACGCCTCCTCGATCACGGTAACGTCGTAGGTGCTCGGCGGCAGGTTGAAGATCCGGTAGCGGCCGTCGTGCGTATAGACCGTGTAGGCGATGCGGTGGACCGTGTCGTGCGCCTTGACGCGCAGGGCGCGCACCTCGCCCCGGTCGGCCGTCACGCTGCCGGCGATTACCCCGGTCGCGCCCGCGTCCTGGGCCATCGCGCGGTCGGCACGGAACACGCCCGCGCCGGCGAGAAGGGTCGCCGTGATCGTCACCGACGCCACGCCGGTCCGCACCCGAGTCGTCGCCGCGATCTGCATGAGGGAACCCTCCTTTCGGGCCGCGCCCGTCGGCGACAGCGTAGTGCACTTCGCGGCGCCGCTCAAGGCATCGGACTGCTCGCGGTCCGCGCGGATTGCGCGCAGCGTCGGCGGCGGTCCGGCTCGAACGCTCCCGGCGGCGCCGGTTGGTATCCGATCGGCCTCGTCTGCGGGCAGAGCCGGCCGCCGTTCGGCACGCCCCCGTGCACGTCCGTGCATCCGGGATGTGCGTGGACACCACGAGGGGAACACCAATCGCTGCATCCGGCTGCTCGCGTCGGGTCCCGGGTCAGGCCGTCGGCGTCGATCCGGGACGTGCGAGCATTTGTATCACCGTGTCGAGGCGCTGGTGCAGGGCGTCGATCCGGCCACTGGTTTCGGCCCGCGAGGCATCGATACGCTTTCCGAGTTCCGCATTGGATGCATCGATGCGCTTTCCGAGTTCCGCATTGGATGCATCGATGCGCTCTCCGAGTTTCGCATGCGCAGCGTCGTTCCGCGCCTCGTAGCTGGCGTGGATGCGCCAGACGCCGAGCAGCACCGCGGCGCCGGTCAGCACGACCGACAGGATCTCCAGGTTCATGGTCAGTCCTCCCCGTACGTTGTCGGGGGAGCGAAGGGAGCATGGGTTCATTGTATCGGCATCGCATCCTGTGCATCGACCGCACAGATTCGACGGAAGGCGCGCAGAAGGCGGTCGGCGAAGCGCGCGTGTAAGATGGCGGCATGGAACGGGCAGCCGCGCTCTGTCTCGCCGTGGTTCTGGTCGGGTCGCTGGCCGAGGCCGCGTCCCGCGCCGTGATCGAACGCCCGGCTGTGCCCGGCCCGAAGGCCGCCAGGGGAATCCGGACGGCGCCGGGAGAGCAGGCTCCCGCCACGGCGCCCCGGCGTGCCTTGCTCGACCGCTACTGCGTTACCTGCCACAACGAACGGCTGCGGACGGGCGGGCTCGCGCTCGACGCACTGGACGTCTCCCGCGTCGGCGCGGCGCCGGCGATCTGGGAGCGCGTCGTCCTGAAGCTGCGCGGCGGAATGATGCCCCCGGCCGGCCGGCCGCGTCCGGACCGGCAGACCTACGACGCCTTCCGCGCGTGGCTCGAAGCCGAGCTCGACCGCGCCGCCGCGTCCCGGGTCGATCCGGGACGGGTGCCGACGCACCGTCTGAACCGGGCCGAGTACGCCAACGCCGTCCGCGACCTGCTGGCCCTCGAGGTCGACGCCACCGCCCTGTTGCCGGCCGACGCCACCGGCCACGGCTTCGACAACCTCGCCGGCACGCTCGCGCTCTCGCCCGTGCTGATGGAGCGCTACCTGTCGGCGGCGCGGCGGATCAGCCGGCTCGCGGTGGGCGACCCGACGATCGGGCCGGGCTTCACGTCGCAGACCTACGGCGTGCCGATCACGATGACGCAGAACACTCGCATGAGCGAGGACCTGCCGTTCGGGTCGCGCGCCGGTCTCGCCGTCCGTCACCGTTTTTCCCTCGACGGCGAGTACCTCGTCACGATCCGGCTGAAGCGCAGCGTCTACGAGTACATCGTGAACCTCGACGAGGCGCACGACCTCGATCTGCGGATCGACGGCCGGCGCGTCGCGCGGTTCACGGTCGGCGGGTCGGCGCCCGGCCGACCCGCTCCGGTCTCGTTCTCGGGGACGTTCGTGGCGGCCGGCGCCGCGGCGTATCCGAGCCAGGACTGGGACGACTACCGCACGGGCGCCGACGCGGACCTCACGGTGCGCGTGCCGGTGCGCGCCGGCACGCGGGCGGTCGGGGTGTCGTTCGTCGGCAGGTCGTGGGAGCAGGAGGGCGTGCAGCAACCGCCTCTGCGGGAGTACGGCGCTACGGTCACCGAGACCACCGACACGTCGCCGCGGCCGGAGGGGCCGGGCGTGGAGAGCGTTGCCATCGACGGCCCGTACGCCGCGGCCGGGCCTGGGGAGACAGCCAGCCGCACGCGGATCTTCGTCTGTCGTCCGGGCCGGGACGCCGAGGCGGGGCCTGCGGCCGGCGCGCCGGACCGTCTGCGTGGCCGTGCGGACGACGATGCCTGCGCCCAACGGATCCTGACGACGCTGGCCCGGCGGGCGTACCGCCGTCCGGTCGACGCTGCCGACATCGCGCCGCTCCTGGCGTTCTACCGCTCCGGCCGCGCCGCGCAGGGCTTCGAGGCCGGCATCCGCCTGGCGCTCGAACGTCTGCTCATCGATCCGGAGTTCCTGTTCCGGATCGAGCGCGATCCGGAGGGCATCGCGCCGGGCGCCCCGTACCGGCTCGCAGACCTGGAGATCGCCTCGCGGCTGTCGTTCTTCCTCTGGAGCAGCATCCCGGACGACGAGCTGCTGGACGCCGCCGCCCGCGGCCGACTGTCCGATCCGGCGGAGCGCGAACGCCAGGTACGGCGCATGCTCGCCGACGGGCGCTCGCGCGCGCTCGTCGACAACTTCGCCGGCCAGTGGCTGTCGTTGCGCAGCGTCGCGGGCATCGCGCCGGATCCGAACCTGTTTCCCGACTTCGACGAGAACCTCCGCGACGCCCTGCGGCAGGAGACCGAGCGGTTCGTCCAGAGCCAGCTTCGCGAGGACCGGAGCGTCGTCGACCTGTTGCGCGCCGACTACTCGTTCCTCAACGAACGGCTGGCCCGGCACTACGGGATTCCCGGCGTATCCGGAAGCCACTACCGGCGCGTCACGCTGCCCGACGACCGGCGCGCCGGCCTGCTCGGCCACGGCAGCATCCTCGCCGCCACGTCGTACGGCAACCGCACCTCCCCGGTACTGCGCGCGAAGTGGCTCCTGGAGAACGTCCTCGGGACACCGCCGGCGTCGCCGCCCCCGGACATTCCGCCGCTGCCGGCGGGCGGGGAGGCGGGCGCGCCCCGCACCGTGCGCGAACGCCTCGCGCAGCATCGGCGCAACGCCGCGTGCGCCATCTGCCATGCGCCGATGGATCCGTTGGGCTTCGCGCTGGAGAACTTCGACGCGGTCGGCGCCTGGCGCACCCGCGACGCCGGCCTGCCCATCGATGCCGCGGCCGTTCTGGCGGACGGGACCACGACCTTCGACGGTCCTGCCGAACTCCGGCAGGTACTGCTGGACCGCGCCGAGCAGTTCGTGGAGACGGTCGTCGAGAAGCTCCTCACATACGCCCTGGGCCGCGGGCTCGAGTACTACGACCGCCCGGTGGTCCGCGCCATCGCGCGCGCCGCGGCGGAGGACGACCACCGCTGGTCGTCCCTGATCCTGGGCATCGTCGAGAGCACCCCGTTCCGCATGCGGAGGTCGGAGTCATGATCATCACCCGGAAGGCCGTTCCCCGCCGGACGGTGCTGCGCGGCCTCGGCGCGGCGGTGGCCCTGCCGCTGCTCGACGCGATGGCGCCGGCGCTGACCGCAATCGGCCGCAGCGCGGCCCGACCCGTGCGCCGGTTCGGCGTCGTCTACGTGCCGAACGGCGTGGTGATCGACCAGTGGACGCCGGCCGCCACCGGCGCCGGTTTCGCGTTCCCGCCCATCCTGAAGCCGCTCGAGCCGTTCCGCGACCGGCTGCTCGTGCTGACCGGGCTGACGCAGAACGTCAACGGCATGACGGCGCGCAGCGGGGCGGTGCACGGCCGCTGTGCGACGAAGTACCTGACCGGCGCCATCCCGCGGCCGTTCGGGCAGGAGGGCAGCGACTTCCTCGCGGACGTGTCGCTCGATCAGCTTCTCGCGCAGCAGATCGGGCGGGACACGGCCCTCGGATCGCTGGAGTTGTCGCTGGAGTCGGGCGACAAGGGGGCCGGCACCTGCGACGGCGGCTACAGTTGCACCTACAGCCATACCATCACGTGGCGCGGTCCGCGGACCCCGCTTCCGATGGAGCACAACCCGCGGGTGGTCTTCGAGCGGATGTTCGGCGACGGCGGCAGCACGGACCCGGCGGTCCGGCAGGCACGGCTGGCGCAGAACCGCAGCCTGCTCGACTCGGTCAGGGAGAAGGCGGCCGACTTGGCGCACGATCTCGGTCCCGCCGACGCGGCGAAACTCGCCGAATACCTCGACGCCGTGCGGGATATCGAGCGGCGGATCCAGCGGGTCGAGGCGCAGGCGGCGCGGGATCTGCCGGCATTCGACCAGCCGGCCGGCGTCCCCGCGCACTTCGCGGACCACGCGCGGCTGATGTTCGATCTGCAGGTGCTTGCCTACCAGAGCGACCTGACGCGCGTCATCACGTTCATGGTCGGCCGGGAGTTCAGCAGCCGCACCTATCCGGAGATCGGCGCGCCCGGTGGCCACCACCCGCTGTCGCACGAGGACAGCGCGATCAGCCGCGAGCAGTTGATCCGCATCAACACCCACCACGCCGAGCAGTTCGCGTACTACCTGAGCCGCCTGGCCGCGACCCCGGACGGCGACGGCTCGCTGCTCGACCACGTGATCCTCTACTACGGGGCCGGCATGTCCGAGGGGGACCACCAGCCGTGGAACCTGCCGCTGGTGGTGGCCGGCGGCGGCGCGGGACGCCTCCGGGGCGGCCGGCATCTGCGCTACGACAGCGGGACGGGCGGCGGCCGGTCGGTCGCCGGCGGCACGCCGCTCGCCAACCTGCACCTGACGGTGGCGGAGAAGCTCGGACTGCGGCTCGACCGCATCCACGACAGCACCGGGCGGCTGGATCTGTAGGGAGTCGCGACCGATGGCGGATGCCTCCGTGGTCAGCGCGGCGCACGGTCAGCGGTCCCCGGCGCACCATGGCCGGCGGCCGATGCGGGTTTCTCTCGCATTGGCGGTGGCCCTTGGGGCCGTCCCCGGCCATGCCCAGGTGGACCTGCGATCCGGAACGCCGGCGCTGACCGCCGCGGTGCGGGCCGGCGATGCCGCCGCCGCGCGTGCACTGCTGGCCGGGTCGGTCGACGTGAACACGCCACAACCCGACGGAGCGACCGCGCTGCACTGGGCGGTGCATCGCGAGGACACGCCGATGGCGGCGCTGCTGATCGGCGCCGGGGCGGACGTCGACGCGGCGAACGACCTGGGCGTGACGCCGCTGCTGATGGCGTCCGCCCGCGGTCACGGCGCGCTGGTCGAGCGTCTGCTGGCGGCCGGCGCCGATCCGAACGGTGCGCTCGCGGGCGGCGAGACCGCGCTGATGGCGGCGTCGCGCGCCGGGAGCCTGGAGGCCGTCAACGTGCTGCTGGGGGGCGGGGCGCGCGTGAACGCGACCGAATCCACACGCGGCCAGTCGGCCCTGATGTGGGCCGTGGCGAACCGCCATCCGGCGATCTCGCGGACGCTCCTGGCGCACGGGGCGGACATCGACGCCCGCAGCCGGGTCCGGCGGCGGGTCTACAACATGGGCGGCAGCCGCTCGGCCGGGTCGGCGTCGCGCGGCATTGTCCTCGAGGAGGTGGCCGAGGGCGGCAGCACGGCCCTGCTGTTTGCCGCCCGGTCGGGTGATCTCGAATCGACCCGCCTGCTGCTCGCCGCCGGCGCCGACGTGCACGACACGGCGGCCGACGGCAACACCGCGCTGAACATCGCGGCGCACAGCGGCCACGGGTCGCTGGCCGCGTTCCTGCTCGACGCGGGCGCCGACCCGAACGCGGCGCCGCTCGGCTACACGGCGCTGCACGCGGCTGTTCTGCGGGGAACGCTGCGCGACCGTGGGGTGACGAACGACGATCCGGGCGTCGGCCTGCCGCTCGTGCGTGCCCTGCTCGCACACGGCGCCGACCCGAACGGGCGCCTGCGCCGGGGCACGCCGGTCCGGCGCTGGAGCCACGACTTCGCCTTCATGGACCGCTGGGTCGGCGCCACCCCCTTCTGGCTCGCCGCCCGGTTCCTGGAGGTCGAGATGATGCGGGTCCTCGCCGCCGCCGGCGCCGACCCGCGGCTGCCGAGCCGCGACGGCAGGACGCCGCTGATGGCGGCGGCGGGACTCGGCTACAACCGCGGCGGCGGGAGCGCCTTCATCCGCGACCGGCGCGACTTCTCCTCCTACAACCCGGTCGCATCGGCCGCACTCGGCTCCGCGATCCCGGCGGCGGAGGAGCGGCTGGCGCACGAGGCCATCGCCCTGGCCATCGCGCTGGGCGCCGACGTCAACGCGGCCGATACAACCGGCGACACGGCGTTGCATGCGGCGGCCGCGCACGGCATGAACAGCGTCATCGAGCTGCTGGCGGGCCACGGCGCGGATCCGGGCGCCGTGAACCGGCGTGGCCAGACCCCGCTGGCGCTGGCCGTCTACGCCGACGGCATCGCCGGCGACCGCTTTGTCCGCGAGGACACGGCGGCCCTGCTCCGGACGCTGGCGGATGCGGAGACGACGCACCCTGCCGCGCCGGCGAGCGATACCGAAGCGTCCGGCCCGGCGGCGCCGCGCGCCGCTGCGGACGCCGCGCCCCCGCCGCGGCCGCTGACGAATCCCGTCCCGGCCACGCCGGACTCGGTGACCGCCGGCGCCGCGCTGTACGCCAGGCACTGCGCGGCGTGCCACGGATCAACCGGACGCGGAGACGGCGCCCTCGCCGCCGCCACCGCCGCCTATGGCGCGCGTCCGTCGGACCTCGCCGATGCGACCTGGCGGCACGGCGGCAGCGACGGAGAGATCTTCGTCGTCATCCGCGACGGCATCGGACCGGACTTCGCCATGGACGCCTTCGGCGGCCGGCTCGCCGAGCGGGATATCTGGCATCTGGTGAACCATCTGAAGCGCCTTCCCTGAAACGCCGCCGGCATTCAGAAGCCGGTCTCCGAGGCGCGTTCGGCCGGCGCGACCACCGGTTCGAAGATGCGCTCCACCTCCTGGTGCAGGCGCGCGGCCAGCGCCTTGCGGTCGCCGCCACGGATGGCCTCGGGGCTGAAGCGGACGACGACGTCGAAGCGGCGCAGCTCGAGCATCCGCTGCACGTGCGGGAAGAGGGGCGCGTCGCCCCACCGGCAGACGGACAGGTGGGCCGGCGGCTCGTCGGGCGGGGTGCGGTAGCGGACCGCGGCCGCGCGCACGGGCATGCCGGTCTGCGCCGGGTGGTCGAGCAGCGACGTGCGAAAGCGGCGGACCTCGAAGCCCTGGGTGCTCGTGCCCTCGGGAAAGAGCACGACGCCGAAGCCGCGGCGCAGCACGTGCTCGATCAGCCGGTTGACACGCAGGACATCGCGCCCGACGGCGCGGTCGATGAAGACGGTGCCCACCGAGCGGCAGAGCATGCCGACCAGCGGCCAGGTCCGGATCTCCAGCTTGGCGACGAACCAGGCGTCGGCGCAGGCCGCCAGCGCCGGGACATCGACATAGCTGAGGTGGTTGCAGACCAGCAGGAACGGCGCCCGCGGCGCAGGCCCTTCGACGCGCAGACGACCGCCGATGACACGCAGGCAGGTGCGCGCCCAGAGGCGAAAGATGGCGTTGCGCGCCGGACGTCGCAGGCGCGGCGCCGGCACGAGCAGGCCGCGGACCGCCCACAGGATCACGAAGGAGACGCCGGTGACGAGCGCCAGCCCCGCGATGCGCAGGTAGCGGCGCAGGAGGCGTGTGGGCGCGGTCGACCGCGCCGCCTGCTGATGATGTGTTGACATCAACTTGTCATGCACCTGCCCAACCCGTGCCGTTGAGCGTGTCGGGCCAACGCGCTCGATTCGCCAGCCGGTCAGGGCGGCAGCTTCGGCTATGATGCCGCATTGGACCCGTGATCAGCCGTCTCTCTCTGCCTGCCGCGCCGCCCGTGATACTCCTGCTCCTGCTGTCGGCCGGCTGCGCGGCGGAGTCCGGCGGGGTGCCCGACGCGGACGACCGCGCATCGGCGTCCGCCGTATCCGGCCTGCCGGCGGGGGCGTGGTTCACCGACGAGGCGGCGGCGGCCGGGCTGGACTTCGTCCACTTCAACGGTGCGGCGGGCCGGTACCACTACCCGGAGCTGCTGCCGCCCGGCGTCGGCCTGTTCGACTACGACAACGACGGCGACCTGGACGTCTACCTCGTGCAGGGACGCATGCTCGACGCCGATCTGGCCCCGGAAGACGCGCTCTTCCCGCCGCCGCCGGCGCCCGGCGGACGGCTTTTCCGCAACGACCTGGAGTTCGCCCCGGACGGCGCGCGCCGGCTGCGGTTCACCGACGTGACCGCGGCCAGCGGCATCGCGGCGGACGGCTACGGCCTCGGCGTCGCCGCCGGCGACGTGAACGACGACGGCTGGACGGATCTCTTCCTGACCAGCTTCGAGGGTGACGCGCTGTTCCTCAACGCGGGCGACGGGACGTTCCGCGACGCCACGCGGGAGAGCGGACTCGGGGCGTCGTCCGGGCGCGGCGCGAGCGCCGCCGCGGGGTTCGGCGTCTCGGCCGCCTTCGTCGACTACGACCGCGACGGCCGGCTCGACCTCTACGTCGGCCGCAACGTCGACTACACGCTGGAGAACGGCATCGAGTGCGGCAACCTGGCCGACGCGCGCGACTACTGCCCGCCGGAGACCTACGGGGGCACGCCGGACCACCTGTACCGCAACACCGGGGGCGGGCGGTTCGTCGACGTGAGCGGGACGGCGCTCGTCGGCGCCCGATTCGGGCCGGCCCTCGGCGTCTCCACGGCCGACTTCGACGGCGACGGGTGGATCGACATCTACGTCGCCAACGACGGCGCCGAGAACCTGCTCTGGATCAACCAGCGCGACGGCACGTTCCGCGACACCGGCCTGCTCGCCGGTGCGGCGCTCAGCGGGATGGGCATGACCGAGGCGAGCATGGGGGTGGACGCCGGCGATTTCGACGACGACGGCGACGAGGACCTGTTCATGACCCACCTGAACGGCCAGGGGAACAACCTGTACGTCAACGACGGGACGGGCGCGTTCGAGGACCGGAGCGCCGCATCGGGCCTCGGGGCCGGCAGCCTCGCCCACACCGGGTGGGGGACCACGTGGTTCGACTTCGACAACGACGGCCGGCTGGATCTGCTGGCCGTCAACGGCACGATCACGGCGCTCCCCGGCCGGCCGCCGCGCGTGTTCCCCTACGATCAGCGCCGGACGCTGTTTCGCAACCTGGGCGACGGCCGCTTTGCGGATGTGAGCGGACGGGCCGGGGCGGCCTTCACGCTGTCGGAGGCCGGGCGGGGCGCGGCGTTCGGCGACGTCGACAACGACGGCGACATCGACGTGCTCGTGGGCAACGACGCCGGGCCCGTGCGGCTGCTGGTGAACCATGTCGGGGAGCGCCGCCACTGGCTCGGGCTGCGGCTGGTCGGCGCCGGCGGGCGCGACATGCTCGGGGCGCGGGTGGCGGTGGTCCGCGACGGCGCGCCGACGCTCTGGCGCCGGGTGCGCTCGGACGGCAGCTACGCCTCGGCCAACGATCCGCGCGTGCTGGTGGGGCTCGGCGGCTCCGATGTCCGTCCCATCGTGCAGGCGCACTGGCCGGATGGCAGCGTCGAGGAGTGGCCGGACGTGGAGATCGACCGCTGGACGACGCTCCGCCAGGGCGCTGGCGCGCCGCGGCCGGCGTCGTAACGTACCTCAGGCGGCGGGGTCGCGGTCGCGCCGCCCGGCGAAGAAGCCTTCGAGGGCGCCCTCGAGCCGGGCCATGCGTTCGCGCTGGTCGGCCAGTTCGCGGGTCACGTCGTCGAAGCGCCGGTTCATGCTGACGCTCGCGCTGTCGAAGCGCCGGTTCACGTCGTCGTTCACGTTGTCGAAATGCTTGTTCACTTCCGCGCGCAGGGCGTTGAGGTCGCGGAGGTCGATACGCAACCAGGCAAAGAGGCCGATGAGCAAGGCAGGCGTGATCCACGTCGAGATGTCCATTCCCCTATATATGCAGCGGTCGGATCGGAAATCGACCGGAAGATGATGCCGAACGGGCGCGAGGGTTGGATCGGCGCCGGCGCGGTGGCCGGCGGGGCAGAAGCGTTGCTCGCGCCTGGGCGCAGCGGCCGGCGCGACGGGCTGGCGGCCGGCGCCTTCGTCTGCGTGCTCGCGATGCTGACCGCCGGGTGCGCCGGGCCCGACGCCGGGGCGCCGGCCGCGACGGTAACGCTGTCCGCGCCGGCGGGTTCGCCGCGCTGCGGAACCGGGCTCGCCGATCTTGATCGTCTTGGCCCCTCGGTGCAGGCGCAGGTCCGCGAGCGGCAGGCGGCGGTGACCGGGGTGGGGGAGGGTGGCGCCGCCCGCGACGATGCGCCCGGCGCGGCCCAGGGCGCGCTCGGCATGATCCTGATGGCGGCGAGCCTCCCCGACGCGGCCGAGGCCTGCTTCCGCGAGGCCGCGGCGGCGGCGCCGGACGAGGCCCGCTGGCTCTACCATCTCGCCCACCTGCGCCGGGAGGCGGGCGCGCTGCCGGAGGCGGCCGCGCTGTTCGACGCGGTGCTCCGGCTGCGGCCCGACAACGTGGCGGCGCTCGTCCGGCTCGGCGACGTGCGTCTGGAGCAGGACCGTCCCGCCGCCGCCCGACCGTTCTTCGAGCAGGCCCTGGCGCTGCGGCCCGATTCCCTCTCCGCCCGCTACGGACTCGGCCGCGCGGCGCTGCTGGCCGGGGACCATCGCCGGGCGATCGACGTGCTGGAGGGGCTTCTGGCGCGTGATCCGACCGCCGCCGCCGCGCACTATCCGCTCGGCATGGCCTACCGCGCCCTCGGCGACCGCGCCCGCGCGGAGGCGCACCTGCGGCGGCGGGGGCGCACGGCGCTCCGTCCCGCGGACCCGTGGATGGCGGAGGTCGACGCTCTGCTCGAGAGCGCGCGCGCCTACGAGACACGCGGCAACGAGGCGCTGGACCGCGGCGAGTGGGGCGCGGCGGCCGATCTGTTCCGCCGCGGGCTGGCCCTTGCCCCGGACAACCCGGCGCTGCGGCAGCGGCTGGGGACGGCGCTCTACCTGCAGGGCGATGCGGCCGGGGCGCGGGCCGAGTTCGAGCGGGTGACGCGCGAGGCGCCCGACTTTCCCGCGGCGCACTACAGCATCGGCGTGCTGCTGCAGGAACAGGGGCGCCACCGCGCGGCGATCGAGCGGTTCGAGACGGCGCTCCGCTATCGGCCCACCGATGGCGAGGTGCGCCTGCAGTTGGCCCGGAGTCTGCGCCGCGCGGGCGATCCGGGCGCGGCGCTCGAGCACTACCGGGCCGTGCTGCGGATGGCGTCCGACAACGTCGACGCGCGCTTCGGCAGCGCCATGGCGCTGGTGCAGCTCCGGCGTCACCGCGAGGCCCGCGACCGGCTGGCGGCGGGGATGGAGGCCGTTCCGGGCGCCTCCGTCTTCCCGCACGCGCTGGCCCGGCTGCTCGCCGCCGCGCCCGACCCGGCGGTGCGCGATGGCCGGCGGGCGCTGCGGCTCGTCGAGCAGCTCGCGCAGGCGGAGCGCACCATCGACCTTGGCGAGACGATGGCCATGGCGCTGGCCGAGCTGGGGCGCTACGGAGAGGCCGCCGCCGTGCAGCGCGACCTGATCGCCGCCGCCGAGGCCGAGGGAATGCGGGGCATGGTTCCCCGCTTGGCCGCCAACCTCCGCCTCTACGAGCAGGGCCGGCCGAGCCGCACGCCCTGGCCGGCGGACGCCGTGCCGTGAGGAGGTTCTGTGTGCTATGTGTGCTATCGTGACGCCCTGTCGGTACAATAACAGCGGAAGATCGAGGAGTAGGAGGATCCATGAGACGTTCATTCACGGTCGCCACGGCGCTGGCTGCCCTGGCCCTCGCGCCGGCCGCCGCGTTCGGGCAGGCCGGCAGCCAGATCATCGGTGAGGTCACCGACAACACGGGCGGCATCCTGCCCGGCGTCACCGTCGAGGCGTCGAGTCCGGCGCTGATCGAAGGGAGCCGCGTCGCGATCAGCGACGGGGTGGGCCGCTACACCATCGTCGACCTGCGGCCCGGCCTCTACACCGTCACCTTCACGTTGCCCGGCTTCTCGACCGTGGTGGTCGAGAACCAGGAGCTGCCGGCCGGCTTCGTGGCGACGGTCGATGCCGTGCTCTCGGTCGGCGCCCTCGAGGAGACGGTGACCGTCTCCGGCGAGGCGCCGGTCGTGGACGTGGCGACCACCCGCCGGGTCGAGGTGCTCGACCGCGAGGTGCTCGACGCCATCCCGACCGGCAACAACCTGCAGTCGACCGCGCAGTTGATCCCGGGCATCAAGCTGAACCGGCCGGAGGTCGGCCTGACCACCGCGGCCCAGCAGACCTACATGTCGGTGCACGGCATGAGCGTCCGCCAGACCACGGTCGCCGTCGACGGCCAGCTCGTCATGAGCTCGGGCTACGACGGGGCGAACCAGAACTACAACAACCATCTCGCCAACCAGGAGATGGTCTACGAGACCAGCGGCATCTCGGCCGAGACCTCGGCCGGGGGCGTGCGGATCAACATGATCGGCCGCGAGGGCGGCAACACGCTGAGCGGGCAGCAGTACTTCGGCTTCAGCCAGTCCGGGCTGCAGCAGGACCAGCTCACCCAGCGGCTCGAGGATCGCGGCGCCAGCTCGCGCGAGTCGATCGACCTGATCTACGACTTCAACAACGCCCTCGGCGGTCCCATCGTCCGCGACCGGTTCTGGTTCTTCGGCAGCTTCCGCCGCTTCGAGATCGACAAGCCGACCACCAACAGCTTCACCCGCAGCGACGACGGGTCGGTGCCGCGCTACTTCCTGCACTCGCGCTACGGCGTCGACGCCGACGGCGTCGACTTCAGCCAGAAGCTGCCCGGGGTCGACGACAACAGCGTCACCAGCGGCCTGCTGCGCCTGACCACGCAGATCAACCAGAACAACAAGTTCTCGGTCTACATGGACCGCATCATCAAGCAGCGCTTCCACAACCACGGCTCGGTCCAGGACGTGGCGACCGCCGCGCGGCACCACGGCTCGCCCCTCTACTACGTGGGGTCGGCGAAGTGGACGGCGACGCTCAGCAGCCGGCTGCTGCTCGAGGCGGGGTATTCGACCAACGTCGAGAACTGGAGCAACATCGACTCGGAGGACGACGTGCCGTTCGCGCCGGGGCCGTCGCTGACGCCGGGCGGCCGGCACACGCAGCCGCTGCCGGGGGGGCTGGCCACCTGTCAGGACACACCCTGCTATCCGGGCGTGATGGGGTATCCCGGCCTGAGCATGCCGGGGTCGATGAACCAGTACGGCTCGACCATCGATCCCTGGTACGCAGTCACCCACCGGCGCGAGAAGACCAACGGCTTCGAGGACCGCTACCACTGGGGCGACAGCCACGCCTATGTCGAACGGTTCAACTACAACACGTCGATGTCGTACGTCACCGGGTCGCACAACCTGAAGATCGGCCTGATGAGCAGTTGGGGGCCGTTCCTCGAGGACCTGAAGAAAAACGGCGCCCTGCGGCAGGAGTACCGCGACGGCATTCCGACGACGGTGCGGGTGACGAACCACCCGACCTACTTCAAGATGTCGTTCCGCGACGTCGGCACCTACGTGCAGGACACCTGGACCATCGACCGGCTGACGCTGAACCTCGGCGTGCGCTGGGAGACGTTCGCCTCGCACATCGAGGAGACGCCGGCGACGCTGCGGCGGTTCACCAACTGGGACCAGGCGTTCCCACAGCAGCGGAACGTGCCCAAGTGGACCGACTGGGCGCCGCGCCTGGGGATGGCCTACGACCTGTTCGGCGACGCATCGACCGCGCTGAAGTTCTCGTGGGGACGCTACAACGCGTCGAACATCTTCAACTACGCGCGCGACTTCCATCCCGGCGGCTGGCAGCACCACGAGCGCGACTGGTTCGACTGCGCGCTCAGCCCGGCCACCCGCAACACGTGCGCGACCTTCTCCGAGCTGGAGGCGATCTCGCCGGGGCTGGGCGCCGTCGCCTACGGCAGCCGTGACCCGAACATGGTCTACGAGAAGGGCGTGGCCGGCTACACGGGCCACCAGCAGCACGGCGGCACCAACGGCGACGACTACGTCCAGGACTGGGAGGTCGGCGTGACCGCGGATCCGGGATTCGGCGGCCCCATCGGCCGGCCCCGGCAGGACCCGGACGGCGTGGCCCGACCCTGGGCGTCGCTGTTCAACGCGGGGATCCAGCGCGAGCTCATCCCGGGGCTGTCGGCGAGCTTCAACTGGTACCGCCGCCACAGCTATGACGGCATCCTGCAGCGCAACGCCGCCATCGGGCTGAACGACTACGTGCCGTTCCAGATCGCCAATCCCTGCGGTCCGGGCACTCTGGAGGGGAACGCCGTCGGCATGGCGCCCAGCGGCTTCCCGTGCACCACGCGCGGCAACACCGCACAGTCGATGCTGACGGTCTACAGCCTGACCGACGAGGCCCGCGCGCGGACGCCCGACCACCTCGTCATCAACACCTACGGCGACGACGGCTACTCCGACGTCTACAACGGCTTCGAGACCGCGTTCAACGCCCGGCTGCCCAACGGGACCAACATCTTCGGCGGCTGGACGATGGAGCGCAACCTGCTCACCCGCTGCGACACGCGGGACGATCCCAACGAGCTGATGTTCTGCGACCCGACAGGCGCGTGGGGGCCGGACTCCTACGGGGGCTACGGTGTGCCCTGGCTGAACGAGTTCAAGCTGTCGGGCACGCTTCCGCTGCCGGGCGGCTTCACGTTCAGCGGCTCGCTGCAGTCGTACAACCCGCGCGAGCTGGTCGTGGGCGGCGGCGGCGGCCAGAGCGCGGGCGGCCTCAACGGCGGCGGCGAGCTCGAGGGCAGCCTCACCCGCACGGGCAACGTGCGCTGGAACGTGCCGAAGAACGACACGTACTATCCCGAGGGCGTGCCCCGGACGCAGACCATCACCATCCCGCTGATGGCGCCCGGGTCGGCCTTCCTCGACCGCCTGAACCAGATCGACATCTCGATCCGCAAGGTGTTCGAGCTGGGCAACGGCATGCGCTTCGACGTGCAGGCCGACATCTACAACATCATCAACGGCGACCCGATCATCGAGGGCACCAACTTCTTCGGCAGCTCCATGGGCAACGTCACCCGCACGGTCCAGGGGCGCTTCCTGCAGTTGGCGACCAACATCCACTGGTAGGGCGCATCGCCGACCCCGGCCGCGCGTGATGTGCGCGCGGCCGGTTCCACTGCGCGGGCCGGGAAGCCAGGCTGCTCTTCCCGGCCCGCGCTTCCTTCGTACCTCTCTGCAAGGGGCGGCGCGCAGCGTGCAGCGGCCCGGAATCCAGAATTCTGAATCCCGATTGCTGAATCTTCGCCTCGACAGCGCCTCGGCCGCCGATTCGCTCTGCAAGCCGCACGGCCCGTTCAGGTCGTAATCTGCGGGGCGCGCGCGGTCCGGAGGACGACGGCGCGGCGTCCCCGTGTTACCTGGGTGTTACCGGATCGTTTCTTGCGGTAAAGTAGGCTGCGGAGCAGCCAGGACGACAGGTCGTCCGAACATCGAACGCCCAGGGCGGCCGGGACCGGCGCAACACACAGGAGGGAGGACTCCATGAGACGATCGTGGAATTTCACGGCGGTCGCTGCGCTGGCCGCGGTGGCGCTGGCGCCCGGGTGGGGGCACGCGCAGCCGGCCAGCCAGTTCACCGGCGTGGTCACCGACAACACGGGCGGCATCCTGCCCGGCGTTACCGTCGAGGCGTCCAGCCCGGCGCTGATCGAAGGCAGCCGCGTCGCCTTCACCGACGGCGCGGGCCGCTACCTGCTGGTCGACATGCGACCCGGGATCTACACCGTCACCTTCACGCTGCCCGGCTTCTCGACCGTCGTGGTCGAGCAGCAGGAGCTGCCGGCCGGCTTCACGGCCAACGTCGACGCCGTACTGTCGGTCGGCGCCCTCGAGGAGACGATCACCGTCTCGGGCGAGGCGCCGGTGGTCGACGTGCAGTCGATCAGCCAGGCCGAGGTGCTCGACCGCGAGGTGCTTGACGCCATTCCGACCGGCCGCAACCTGCAGTCGACGGCGCAGCTCATTCCGGGCGTCAAGATGAACCGCCCGGAGGTGGGTCTGACGACCGCGGCGCAGCAGACCTACATGTCGGTGCACGGCATGAGCAATCGGCAGACCACCGTCATGGTCGACGGCCAGCTCGTCATGAGCTCGGGCGGCGACGGGGCGGTGCAGAACTACAACAACCAGCTCGCCGCGCAGGAGATGGTCTACGAGACGAGCGGCATCTCGGCCGAGACGTCGACCGGCGGCGTGCGCATCAGCATGATCCCGCGCGAGGGCGGGAACACGCACAGCGGCCAGAACTACTTCGGGTTCACCGAGAGCACGCTGCAATCGAACAACCACCACCAGTGGCTCATCGATCGCGGGCTCACCTCGGTCGAGTCGGTCGACTACGTCTACGACCTGAACGTCGCCCACGGCGGCCCGATCATCCGCGACAAGCTGTGGTTCTTCGGCAGCGGCCGGCGCTTCAGCATCAACGTGCCGGTGACCGACAGCTTCTACAAGAACGAAGAGGGCACGGCGCCGCGCTACATGCAGGACAGGAAGTACCCCGACGGCACCGAGGGACTCCGGCCGGGCATCAACGACGATCGCATCACGAGCGGCCTGCTCCGCCTGACGTATCAGGTGAGCCAGAACAACAAGTTCTCGGCCTACCTCGACCGCATCATCAAGCAGCGCTTCCACGACTACGACGCCCGCGTCGACGTCGGCACCGCGTCGCGGCACCACGGCTCGCCGATCTACTACGTCGGCGCGGCCAAGTGGACATCGACGCTGAGCAGCCGGCTGCTGCTCGAGGTGGGCTACTCGTCCAATGTCGAGAACTGGAGCAACGTTGACCAGGAGGCCGACGTGCCGAACGGGCCGGGCTACGGGCTGCGTGGCGGCGCCGTCGGCCCGCACACGCAGCAGTTCGAGGCGGGTTGGCCGACATGCGTGGCGACGCCCTGCTATCCGGGCGTCGACGGCTATCCGTCCCTGGGCAGCGGGGCGCTGATGGCGCAGCTTCCGGGCAGCGGCGTCGACGGGGGGGGAGTGCACCCATTCTACGCGAATACGCTGCGGCGTGACATCCCCAACGACTTCGCCGACCGCTACCACTGGGGCAACCGGTACGCGTACGTCGAGCGCTTCAACACCAATTCCTCGCTGTCGTACGTCACCGGGTCGCACAACCTGAAGGTCGGCGTCATGAACAGTTGGGGGCCGTTCCGCCTGATCGAGGACATCAACGGCGCCCTGCGGCAGCGCTACCGGGACGCGATCCCGTACCAGATCAACCGCAACAACCACGCCATCGACTACTCCCTCGGGTACCGGGACCTCGCCGCCTACGTGCAGGACACCTGGACGATAGACCGCCTGACGCTCAACCTCGGGCTGCGGTGGGAGACGGTCAACGGGACGGTCGATCCGACGAACCGTCTGTACCCGACGCGGTTCACGAACCCGGCCGTGTTCCCCGGCAAGGAGAACGTCCCGAACTGGACCAACATCGCGCCGCGGATCGGCTTGGCCTACGACCTGTTCGGCGACGCCTCGACGGCCCTGAAGTTCTCGTGGGGGCGTTACAACGCGGCAGTCACCCACAGCCTGGCCGACCGGCTGCACACCGGCAAGGCCCAGTGGCAGTCACTGGCGTGGTTCGACTGCGCGATGATCACGACGCGGCACGGCAGCGCCTCCAACCGTTGCGCGACGCTCGACGAACTCGAGATGCTCTCGCCGGGTCTCGGCGCGGTGGCCTACGGCAACTCGGGCCTCGCCGACTGGGGTGACGCCAGGGTGGCCGGCTCGGTTCCGGGCCACGGCACCAACGGCGACGACTACGTGCAGGACTGGGAAATCGGCCTCGGCCCCGCCGACTTCGGTGATCCGACGTCGACCCCGACTCTCGACCCCAATCTCCAGCGGCCCTGGGTGGGGTTGACCAACATCGGCATCGAGCGCGAGCTGTGGCCGGGACTGTCGGCCAGCTTCAACTATTACCGCCGCGACAGCTACGGCGCGCTGCTGGAAGTGAACCGGGCAATCTCGGCCTCGGACTTCACGCTCTTCCAGTTCGCCAACCCGTGCGCCGCCAATCCGACCCCCGGCCCGGGCGGTTTCGGCTGCACCACCAACGGATCCGCCATTCCGGCGACGCTGCCGGTGTACGTGCTGAACCCCGAAGCGCAGGGGCGACCAAGGGACCGGGTCTACACGAACACCAATGCGGACACCGGGTACACCGAGGTCTACAACGGGTTCGAGAGCGGCTTCAACGCGCGGCTGCCGAACGGGACCACCCTCTTCGGCGCCTACACGTTCGAGCGGAACATCATCACCCGCTGCGACTCGCGGGACAATCCGAACCGCTGGCTCTTCTGTGATCGGTCCGGGATGCATCCAATCACCGGTCAGGATGTGGGCCCGTCGTACGACATGCCGTGGCTGCACGAGTTCAAGCTGTCCGGCACCGTGCCGCTGCCCGGCGACTTCCAGTTCAGCGCGACCCTCCAGTCGTACACCCCGCGCGAGCTGCTCGCCACCACGAGCTTCGCCGGCGACAGCGCGTCGGGGCTCAACGGCGGCGGCGGGTTGTGGGGCGGTCTGCTGGCGCTCGGCAACGTCGGCTACTCGGTCAAGAAGGCGGAGATCGAGGCGGCCGGCGTGCCCTTCACGAGCAGCCCCTACATCCCGCTGATGCAGCCCGGCTCCACCTACCTCAGCCGGTTGAACCAGTTCGACATCTCGGTCCGCAAGGTGTTCGATCTGGCCGGCGGCCGGCGCCTCAACGTGCAGGCCGACGTCTACAATCTGCTCAACGGCGGTCCGGTGCTCGAGGCGGTCAACGCCTACGGTGGCAGCACCGGCCGGCCGCGCCGGACCATCCAGGGTCGGTTCGTGCAGTTCGCGACACACCTCTACTGGTAGGGGATCGTCCGGGTACCGGTCGCGCGTGCTGCACGCGCGACCGGTCGTTTCAAGGGCCGGGAGGCGATGACGCCTCCCGGCCCTTCTTTGCTTGCGCCGCGGGCGAGCGCAGGGCCGGCGTGGCCACCGAGTACGGTACCGATCCCCTTGGCGACATGGAAACGGCCCCCTTCCGGGGATGAGTCAGCCGGATGAAGGGATGCGAACACCTCCTCCATGAAGAGGGACAAGTGTCCAGGAACCGGGGCAATTCCACCGGAGCGCGGCGCTTGCTCCGGAGTCCGGGCGCAGGCTACGATCCTGCGTCCCGTCACGGTCTCGGAACGTGGCGTGCGATGGAGTGTCCCGGGTCGGAGGCGGCACCGGCCGAACACGATACCGAAGGCCAGTTGCGCAAGGGCACTCGAGCGCGGTCGTACTGCCCAGTGCGTCGCGGTGCAAGGATCGCCGGCCGCGCCGGCCGAAGCACGGCGATGCAGGCACCACAACTGGAGGTCGCTTGCAAACAGGCTTGAGAATGCGGTCGCTGGCGGCAGGGCTGTCGATCCTCCTCTGCCCGGCCCTCGTCGGCGGTGCGGCGGAGGCGCAGACGGTTCAGGAGACGCAGGCGTCGCAGCGCTCGAGAGGCAGGCTGATGGAAGTCGGGTACCTCAATCTCGACGCCGTGTATTCGAGCGGCGTCCATGCGGTGAGCCAGCATGTGTCGAGGCTCGTGTACGACGAACCGGCCGGGTTCGATTTCCGGTACGCGACGCCGTACCGTATCGGGCTGGATGCGGCCGCCGGGCTGCGGTTGTGGAGCAACCTTTCGATCGGCCTGGGGGTTACGCGTTCGAGTGCTGTAACCGAGGTCGATGCGGCCGGAGTCGTTCCGCATCCGCTCTTCTTCCACCAGCCTCGCGAGGCGGAGCTTCGACTGGACGGCTTCAACCGCACGGAGCTCGGCATCCGCCTGCATGCCGCGTGGACGATCCCGCTGGCGGATCGGTTCGATGTGACGTTCTCCGCCGGTCCATCACTCTCCTTGGTGGATATCGACCGCGCGGTTCCGGACTGGCTCGATGTACGCGAGACGACACCCTACAACGACGTACAGTTCGATTTCGGTCGCGAGTCCGTGCGGAAGCGAGTTCCCGGCGCCACCTTCGGGGTCGACCTGACCTGCCATTTCCTCAGGCGCCTCGATCCCGGCGCGTTGTTCTGGACCGCGGGCATCGGGGTCTTCGCCCGCTGGACCACGGGCACGTCGGCGCTGCCGGAGTTCGGACCCGACGAGACCCTGGATGTCGGCGGTCTCCGATTCGGCGGGGGGATGCGGTTCCGATTCTGAGCCCGCGATGCGTGCCCGTCGTGCGCTTTGCGGCGGGTCGGGGAGGTCGATCTACCATTTCAAGATGACCGTGCGGACGGCGGGCGGGTTGGCGGGGATGGCCCTCGCCGGACTGCTGTCCGCCTGCGGGACGGCGCCGGCGCCGGACGAATCGGAATCGGCGCCTGTCGCGGACGTGCTGCCGATCGAGCACGCGGGCGACTGGTTCGTTGACCGGGCCGGCGCGGTGGGGCTCGACATTGTCCACGCCAACGGCATGACGGGCCGCTTCTACCAGCCGGAGATGATGGGTCCCGGCGTGGGGTTGCTCGACTACGACAACGACGGCGACCTCGACATCTACTTCGTGCAGGGAGGGCGGCTCGGGGGCGGCGAGGCGCTGCTGGCGCCGCCGGCGGACCAGCCGCCCGGCGACCGGCTGTTCCGCAACGATCTCGACACCGGACCCGGCGGCGAGCGGCGGTTGCGGTTCACCGACGTGACCGGGGAGGCCGGCATCGCATCCCGCGGGTACGGCATGGGAGTGGCCGCGGCCGACTACGACAACGACGGCTGGCTCGACATCTACACCACGCGGTTCGGGCCGAACCAGATGTTCCGCAACCGGGGCGACGGGACCTTCACCGACGCGACGGCGGAGACCGGTACCGGCGATCCGGGTCTGAGCGTGCCCGCCACCTTCTTCGACTACGACCGCGACGGCTGGCTCGACCTGTTCGTCGGCAACTACCTGAACTACAGCATCGAGACCCACTGGCAGTGCTACGCGCAGTCCGGCCCGGCCGACTACTGTCCGCCGGAGGTCAGTCCGCCGCAGCCGGATCGCCTGTACCGCAATCGCGGCGACGGCACGTTCGTCGACGTGACGTTCGAGGCCGGGATGGGGCGCGAGTACGGGCCGGGGCTCGGGGCGTCGGCGGCCGACTACGACAACGACGGCTGGCTCGACCTGTTCGTCGCCAACGACCAGCGGGACAACCAGTTGTGGATCAACCAGCGGGACGGCAGCTTTCGGAACCGTGCGCTGCTGTGGGGGACCGCCTTCGGCGCCACCGGGGTGGCCAAGGCCGACATGGGCGTCGATGCCGGCGACTTCGACAACGACGGGGACGAGGATCTCTTCATCACCGAGCTTACGGGACAGGGGAGCACCCTGTACGTCAACGACGGCGGCATGTTCCGGGACGAGAGCGCGGGGCGGGGCATACGCGCCGCCAGCCTGCCCTATACCGGATTCGGGGCGGGCTGGCTGGACATCGACAACGATGGCTGGCTGGACCTGATCGCGGTCAACGGCACCGTGACGCTGGATCTGGAGGCGTACGGACCGGACAATCCCTTCGCCCTGCAGCAGCGCAACCAGGTGTTCCGCAACCGCGTCGGCGAGCGGTTCGAGGAGGTCACGGAACGCGCCGGCGCGGCGTTCGCGCTGTCGGAGGTCAGCCGCGGCGCTGCGTTCGGCGACGTCGACAACGACGGCGATACCGATGTGCTCGTCGCCAACGGCGCCGGTCCCCTGCGTCTGCTCGTCAACGAGGTGGGGCAGGGGCGTCACTGGATCGGGCTGCGGCTCGTGGGCGGCGAACCGCCGCGCGACATGCTCGGGGCGCGCGTGGAGGTGACCCTGCCAGACGGCTCGACGCGCTGGCGCCGGGCCCGCGCCGATGGAAGCTACGCCTCGGCCAACGATCCGCGCGTGATCGTCGGCCTGGGCGAATCGGCGGGCCCGCCGCGAATCGCGGTCACCTGGCCCGACGGTACGGTGGACGAGTGGACCGACCTGCCGATCGACGGGTACACGACACTGATGCAGGGAGACGGCCGGCAACCATGACCATGCGGAGCAGGTTGCGCCACGGATTCCCGGCGTGGGCCGCCATCGTCGCGCTGGCCGCCGCAACGCTCGCCGGTTGCGGGGCGCCCGACGACGCGGCGTCGACCGGGCGCGGCGGCGGCGCGGGTGAAGCGCTCCCGCCGGTCGTCCTGCCGCGGCTGGCCGGGCTCGCGCCGGCGGTCCAGGATCAGATCCGCGCGCGACACGCGGCCGTGCTCGCGCTCGACGGCGGCGCCGGGGCGCCTCCGACCGCATTCGCGGAGGCCCACGGCGAGCTCGGTCTGGTGCTGCAGGCGGCGGGATTCTACGAGGCCGCCGAGCACGCCTTCCTGCACGCGCAGGCAGGCGCGCCCGACGCCTTGCGCTGGCCGTACCTGCTGGCGCACCTGTACCAGTTGACGGGACAGCGGGGACGTGCGCTCGAGCGTTTCCGGCACGTCGTCGAGCGGGATCCGGCGAACCTGCCGGCCCTGGTCTGGCTCGGCGAGATGTATCTCGATCAGGGACAGCCGGCCGAGGCCGAGCGGGTCTACGGTCGGGCGCTGGCGCTGCAGCCCGCCTCGTCCGCCGTCCTGGCCGGCATCGGCAGGGCCGCGCTGGCGCGCGGGGATGCAACCCGCGCCGTCACCCTTCTGGAGCGCGCCCTGGCCGTCGATCCGGCGGCGACGAGCCTCCACTACAGCCTCGGCATGGCGTACCGGGACCTCGGCCAACTGGAGCGGGCCGAGCAGTACCTGCGCCGGCGGGGCGGCGGCGCGCCCGGGCTTCCCGATCCGCTGCTGCAGGAATCGACCGGTCTGCTCGACAGCGCGCTGGCCCATGAGCGGCGCGGATCGCGGGCCCTGGGCGCCGGACGGCACGCCGAGGCGGCGGCGGCCTTTCGCGCCGGCTTGGCGCTGACGCCGGACGATCCGACGCTGCGGCACCGCCTCGGCGTGGCGCTCGACATGGCGGGCGACACCCGCGGCGCGCTGGCCCAGTTCGAGGCGGCGCTGGCGGTGGCGCCGGACCTGGCCGACGCCCACTTCAGTCTCGGGGAGCTGCTGGCGCGGGACGGCCGCTATACCGAGGCGATAGCCCGCTACGAATCCGCGGTCGAGAGTCGCCCCAACTACGTGGACGCGCGGATGGGCCTGGCCGACACGCTGAGTCTCGCCGGGCGGCTTGCCGACGCCGTTACGGAGTTCGAACGGGTGGTCGCGGCGGATCCGGCCTCCGACCAGGCGTGGATGGGACGCGGGGTGGCGCTGGTGCAGCTCGGCCGGCATCGGGAGGCGCGCGACTGGCTCGAGCGGGCGCAGCTCGTGCATCCCGGCCACCTGCTGCTGACGAACCTGCTGGTGCGTGTCCTCGCCGCGTCCCCGGACGCCCGGGCGCGTGACGGCGAACGGGCGCTGGCGTTGGCGAACGAGCGGCTCCGCGGCGACACGAGCATCGAGACCTACGAGAGCCTGGCGATGGCCTGCGCCGAGACGGGGCGCTACGACGAGGCGGTGACCTGGCAGCAGCGGGCCGTCGGGGCCGCGCGGCAGGCGGGGCAGGGGGGGCGCGCACGAAGCCTGGCCGCGAACCTGGCCCGTTACGAGCGGGGCCGACCGAGCCGTTCGCCGCTGTGACGGGGCCGCTCCGGGAGCCTGCCGCCGCAGGAGTCGCTCCGTTGCGTTCTGCGGCGCAAGCTCCTAGACTGCGAATCTGACGTGAGAATCCACGCGGCGTGGTCGGGAGTGTGCGTGTTGCTGGCCGCCGCCTGCAGCGGGCCGGCGGGCGGGACCGGTCCCGGTCCCGTCGACGCATCGCGCGCTGACGGGGACTGGTTCGTGGATCGTGCGCGCGAGACCGGCCTCGACTTCGTCCACTTCAACGGCGCCTCGGGCGGGTTCCACTACCCGGAGATCCTGCCGCCCGGCGTCGGGCTGCTCGATTACGACAACGACGGTGATCTCGACGTCTACCTCGTTCAGGGACGGGCGCTCGGCCGGGACGGGGCTCCGGCCGGCGTACCCTCACCACCGGAGCCGGCGCTGCCGCTCACCGGACGCCTCTTCCGGAACGATCTGGAGGTGACGGCGGACGGCGCGCGCGCGTTGCGTTTCACCGACGTCACGGCCGGGAGCGGCATCCAGGCCGACGGATTCGGTCTCGGGGTGGCGGCCGGCGATGTCGACAACGACGGCTGGACCGACCTGCTGCTGACCAACTTCGGACCGAGCGCGCTGTACCTCAACCAGGGGGACGGTACGTTCCGTGACGCGTCGGCGACCAGCGGCATCGACGGCGCGCCCGGTTTCGGCGTCTCGGCCTCGTTCGTCGACTACGATCGGGACGGCCTGCTCGATCTCTACGTCGGCCACAACGTCAGCTACGCGCTCGACAACACCCTCGAGTGCTCCAACGTCACCGGCGCCCGCGACTACTGTCCGCCCGAGACCTACGGCGGCACTCCCGATCACCTGTACCGCAATACCGGCGAGGGACGTTTCGTCGATGTCAGCGACACGGCTCTTGCGGGCGGTCAGTTCGGGCCGGCCCTGGGCGTGGCGGTCGCCGACTACGACGGCGACGGCTGGAGCGACATCTACGTGGCGAACGACGCCACCGAGAACCTGCTCTGGATCAACCAGCGGGACGGGACCTTCCGCGACGTCGCGCTGCTGGCCGGCGCGGCGCTGAGCGGCATGGGACTGGCCGAGGCGAGCATGGGAGTCGACGCCGGCGACTACGACAACGACGGCGACGAAGACCTGTTCATGACCCACATCACGAACGAGGGCAACAACCTGTATGTGAACGACGGCGCGGCGTCGTTCCAGGATCGGAGCACGGTGTCGGGGCTCGGCGCCGGCAGCCTGCCGTACACCGGGTGGGGGACCACCTGGTTCGACTACGACAACGACGGCTGGCTCGACCTGCTCGCGGTCAACGGCACGGTCATCGCCAGTCCGGGACCGGCGGACCGCCCGTTTCCGTACGATCAGCGCAAGTCGCTGTTCCGCAATCTGGGCGACGGCACCTTCGAGGACGTGACGGGAAGCGCCGGTTCGGCGTTCGAGCTGTCGGAGACGGGCCGCGGCGCCGCCTTCGGCGACATCGACAACGACGGCGACGTCGACGTCGTGGTCGGGAACGACACCGGTCCCGTGCGGCTGCTGATCAATCAGGTCGGCAGCCGGAGCCACTGGCTCGGGTTGCGTCTCGTCGGCGCCGGCGGGCGGGACATGCTCGGCGCGCGGGTGGCGGTGCGTCGTGCCGGGGAGCCGGTGCTGTGGCGCCGGGCCCGCTCGGACGGCAGCTATGCTTCGGCCAACGATCCGCGCGTGGTCGTCGGCCTCGGGGAGTCGGAGGTCCGTCCCGCCGTCGAGGTGCACTGGCCGGACGGGCGGATGGAGACCTGGGAGGACGTCGGGATCGATCGATGGACCACGCTGGAGCAGGGAACGGGGAGCTCCTGATGCCGGAACCTCGGATGAGGGCGGCCGGGTCGGCCCCGACGCGGTGGTTGGTCGTGATGCTGGGGTTCGCGGTGCTGCTCGCCGGATGCGCCGCACCGGACGAGCCTGCATCGGAGGCGCAGGCGTCGGCGGAGACGGCGGCCGGAACGCCGGCCTCGGCGGGCTCGATGGTGTCGTGCGGCGATGCGCTGCCGGCTCTCGACCGGGTCGGCGAGTCGGTGCAGGCCCGGATCCGCGAACAGCACGCGGCCCTGCCGCCGCGCGACGAGCGGGCGGGCCTCCCGGCGGAGCTGGCGGCCGATGTCGTCGGCGTGATGGGGATGACGTTCATGGCGGCCTGGTTCACGGACGAGGCCGAGCCGTGCCTGCGCGAGGCGGCGGGACTGGCGCCGGACGACGTGCGCTGGCCCTACTATCTCGCGCAGTTGTACCGCGACCGCGGCGCGCTGGACGAGTCGGCCGCGTTCTTCGAGCAGGTCCTCCGCATCCAGCCGGAGGACCCGACGACGCTGTTCTGGCTCGGCGACATCCGCCTGGAGCAGGGCCGGTCCGACGAGGCCGAGCCGCTGTTCGCCCGGGCGCTGGCGCTGTTCCCGTCGTCGCTCTCGGCGCGCTACGGCCTGGCGCGGACGGCGCTGCTCGAAGAGGACTACCGCCGGGCCGCGGACCTGCTGGAGGAGATCCTCGCGCGCGCCCCGGACATCGGCGCGGTGCACTACCCGCTGGGGATGGCCTATCGCGGGCTGGGAGACGACGCGAAGGCCGAGGAGCACCTGCGGCGGCGCGAGAACGCCGAGATCCGCCCTGCGGACCCGTTGATGGCGGCGCTGGACTCGCTTCTGACGACCGCCGGCACCTTCGAGAATAGCGGTCTGGAGGCGCTCGACCGACAGGAGTGGCCGGCCGCGATCGAGCAGTTCCGGCAGGGGCTCGAACTGGATCCCGACGATCCGGGGCTGCGGCACCGGCTGGGCACGGCGCTCTTCATGGTCGGCGATCTCGACGGCGCGATGGCCGAGTTCCAGCGGGTCGTGCGGACCACCCCCGACTACTTTCCCTCGCACTACAGCATCGGCGTGCTGCTGCAGGAAACGCGGCGGCATGCCGAAGCCGTCGAACGGTTCCGGACCGCACTGCGCCACCGGCCGGGGGACGACGCCGTGCACCTGCGGTTGGCGATCAGCCTGCGGCACGCGGGCGATCCGCAGTCGTCCCTGTCGTACTACGAGCGGGTGCTGCGTTCCGCTCCCGACGCGCTCGAGGCCCGGTTCGGATACGCGATGGCCCTCGTGCAGCTCGGCCGCTACCGGGAGGCGCGCGACCGGTTGGTCACCGCGATGGAGGCGTTTCCGAACGAGACTTCGTTCCCGCACGCGCTGGCCCGGCTGCTCGCGGCCGCACCGGATGGCGCGATCCGCAACGGCCGGCGGGCGATGACGCTGGTCGAGCAGGTCATGGACGCGGAGCCGGAGCCGACGCTCGATCTGGGCGAGACGATGGCGATGACCCTCGCCGAGGTGGGCCGCTTCGGCGAGGCCGCCGAGGTGCAGCGTGCACTGATCGGCGCCGCCGAGCTGGCCGGGTTGCCGGACGTGGTTCGGCGCCTGACGGTGAATCTCCGGCGTTACGAGCGGGGGGAACCGTGCCGCACGCCCTGGCCCGCCGAGGCCATGCCATGACCCTTCCGGCCGGCGCCCGGTTGCGTCACGCACGCGCGGCCGAGCGCGCCGGCCGACGTCTTTCTGCTGGTCGACGCGAGTCGGCATTTCGATCGGGATCGGCTTGAGCGTCGCCCGCGAGGACGTCACCATCCGCGTCACGCCCGTGTTCTGAACCGCGCGCCCGAGGGGTTGCGTCGTGCGCCGCCGGCCGGGGACGAGGTGTGCGCCCTTGTGTTCCGAACCCGCGCGCACGAGAGCGCTGCCGTCAGACCCGGCGCCCCCGGCCCGGCGCCCGCTCTCCGGCCCGACTTCGCGTATAGTGAACGGACCGACAGGCAAGGAGAACCGCCATGGTGATGTCCACGCGATCGCCCCGTCCGTCGCGTCTGCGCCCGTTCGTCACCGCCGCTGCCGGTCTCGTGCTCTGGATGGCGGTGGACGCGGTCCTGCCGGCGCAGTCCGCGCAACAGCTTTATCTGACCGTGCTCGACGACGACGGAAATCCTGTCGTTGACCTTCGGCCGCACGAGATATCCGTGGCGGAGAACGGGGTGCGGTCCGAGGTGCTGTACCTGGCCCGCCCGCGCGGTCCGGCGGACGTCTCGATACTGGTCGACACCAGCGAAGCGGTCGTGCCCTCCACGACGCACGTGCGGCGGGCGTTGACGGAGTTCGTGGAGGCCCTCGACGGCTACGCGCGCATGTCGCTGATGACGTTCGGCGACCTGCCGGTGCGCGTGGTGCCGCCGACGACGCGGCTCGGCGTGATGCGGGATGCGGTCGACCGGGTGTTCCCCGCCGTCGGCGCGATTCCCCGCTTCCAGGACGCGTTGATCCAGACGGTGCGCGACATCCAGAACCGCCAGCCGAACCGGCCCACGCTGGTCGTCATCACCTCGGACCAGGTGCCGGGCGCGTTCGCCACCGAGTCGCCCAACACGTCGGCCCGCCCGGTGGACCAGGTCATCGGCGTACTGCAGGCCATCGGTGCGCCGGTGCACATCGTGGCCCTGCGGAGCAGCGCCTCGTTCGACATCGTGGGGCGCGGCGTCTTCGACCGGGCGTCGGCCTTCAGCGGCACCGCCGACAACAACATGCGCAACTCGATCATGGCCCGCGAGACCCGCGACTGGCTGATGGCGCTCGAGACCGCGTCGAATCGGACCGGCGGCCGGCTCGTCAATACCTATGCGAGCGCCGGCCTCGCCACGCCGTTGATCGAGATCGCCAACGAGATTGCCGGCCAGTACGTGCTGACGTATTCGCGCGCCGCGCTTCCGCTCGACACCGAAACGCTCCAGATCGAGATCGGGATCGCGCGCGAGGACGTCACGGTGCGCGTGACGCCCGTCATCTGAACCCGCGATGGCGAGCGTGGCCGGCGCCGGCGTTCGACGCATGCGGCGGGAGGTTCCCTCGCGGCGTGCGCCCTTTCTCGCGTCGTGAAGCAGACGCTGTTGGCGTGGTCGGCGGCCGCGGCGCTGGCCGCCTGTGGTCCGTCCGGTTCCGGGTCGTCCGAGCCGGCCGGGACGGGCGCGCCGCCGGTCGCCCCGCTCGATCCAGCCCGCGAACTGTTCGCCGACCGGGCGGTCGAGGCCGGCCTCGACTTCGTCCACTTCAACGGCATGACGGGCGGGTTCTACCAGCCGGAGATGATGGGGCCGGGCGCAGGCCTCTTCGACTACGACAACGACGGGGACCTCGACGTCTATCTGGTGCAGGGCGAGCTGCTCGGCGACGGGACGCCGCTGCTGCCGCCGCCCGAGGGACAGCCGCCGGGCGACAGGCTGTACCGGAACGATCTGGCGGTGGGGCCGGACGGGACGCGGTCGCTCCGCTTCACCGACGTCACCGACGAGAGCGGCCTGCCGGCGGGCGGCTACGGCATGGGGGTGGCGGCGGGCGACTACGACAACGACGGCTGGGTCGATCTGTACCTGACGCGCTTCGGGCGGAATCGGATGCTGCGCAACCGCGGTGACGGGACGTTCGCCGACGTATCCGCCGAGACCGGCGCCGACGAGCCGTCGTGGGGCGTGCCGGCGACCTTTCTCGACTACGACCGCGACGGCTGGCTGGACCTGTTCGTCGGCAACTACCTGAACTATACGCTGGACACGCATACGCAGTGCTACAACCGGTCGGGGCCGCCCGACTACTGTCCGCCGGAGGTGAGCCCGCCGGCCCCGAGCCGGCTGTACCGCAACCGGGGCGACGGCACGTTCGCCGACGTCACGGCCGCGGCGGGGCTGGGCCGGGAGTTCGGGCCTGCGCTCGGAGCCGCGTCGGCGGATTTCGACAACGACGGCTGGATCGACCTGTTCGTCGCCAACGACCAGCAGGAGAACCAGCTCTGGATGAACCAGGGCGGGGGCGGGTTCCTCAACCTGGCCCTGCTGCAGGGCGTGGCGCTGGGCGCGGCGGGGGACGCGAAGGCGGACATGGGGGTCGACGCGGGCGACTTCGACAACGACGGCGACGAGGACCTGTTCATCACGGAGCTGACCGGACAGGGGAGCACGCTCTACGTCAACGACGGCGCCGGGCTGTTCGAGGACCTGAGCGCCGTCTACGGCATCCGCGCTGCGAGTCTGCCCTATACCGGGTTCGGAGCGGGCTGGCTCGACATCGACAACGACGGCTGGCTCGACATCGTGGCCGTCAACGGGGCGGTGACGCAGCGTCTCGAATCGCTGGGCCCGGGGAACCCCTTCCCGCTGGACCAGCGCAACCAGGTGTTCCGCAACCTCGCCGGAACGCGTTTCGAGGACGTGACCGACCGGGCCGGCGCCCCGTTCGCGCGCTCCGAGGTGAGCCGGGGGGCGGCGTTCGGCGACATCGACAACGACGGCGACACCGATGTCCTGGTGGCGAACGCCGCCGGCCGGGTGGAACTGCTGATCAACCAGGTGGGTCAGGGCCGCGACTGGATCGGACTGCGCCTTGCCGGGGGCGATGTCCCGCGTACGGTGGTCGGCGCGCGCGTGACGGTCATCGGCTCGGACGGGGTCACGCGCCGGCGGCGTGCGCGGGCCGACGGCAGCTACGCGTCGGCGCATGACCCGCGGGTGCTGATCGGGCTCGGCGACGAGTCGGCGGATGCGCTGGCCGTGCAGGTCACGTGGCCGGACGGACGGGCCGAGGCGTGGCCCGACGTGCCGGTCGGGCGCTACAGCACGCTGGCGGCAGGCGGGGGGCGGCAGTGATCAGGATGGCGGCCGGCCGGATGCGGCTTCCCCGGCCCGCGGTCGTACGCCGGAGAGCACGTCGTTGGGTGAGCGGGATGGCGGCCGGTCGGACACGGCGGGGCGCGGCGCTGGTGTGGCTCCTGGGGATGTTGAGTCTTGCGTCGTGCGGCGACGCCGGGTCGTCGGATGCCGGCGGACCCGCTGCGCCCGGCCCCCTTGAATGGTCGGGGCCGCGGCCGGTCGATCAGCCTGACCTCTCCCGGCTGGCGCCGCCGGTGCAGGAGCAGGTGCGCGAGCGGTACGCCGCCATCGCGCGCGCGGGCGACGGTCCGGATGCGTCGCCGACCGTGCTGGGGGATGCCTACGGCGAGCTCGGCCTGATTCTGATGGCCGCCGGCTACCGGGACCGGGCCGAGGTCGCTCTCCTGAATGCGTACGGGCTGGCGCCCCGCGTGATGCGCTGGCCCTACTATCTCGCGCACCTCCATCGCCAGGAGGGGGACCGGGCGCGGGCGGCCGGGTTCCTTGTCCGGGCGCTGGCGCTGGAGCCGTCGCACCTGGCCGCCCTGGTCTGGCTGGGTCGCATGGAGCTCGACCGGGGGCGCACCGTCGAGGCGCAGGCGGCGTTCGAGCGGGCGCTGGGCGTCGATCCGGCCTCGGCGGCGGCCCTGGCCGGCGCCGGGCGGGCCGCGCTCGCGGCGCGCGATGCGCAGCGGGCCGTGGGGTACCTGGAGCGCGCCCTGGCGCTGGAACCGTCGGCCGGGAGCCTGCACTACAACCTGGCCATGGCGCACCGGGCGCTCGGCAATCTCGACACCGCGCAGTCCCACCTCCGGCGTCGCGGCGCCGGCGTGCCGGCGCCCCCCGACCCGCTGATGCGGACCTACAACGGTCTGCTCCGCAGCGCTCTCGCCTACGAGATCCGCGGCATGCGGTCCATGGACGCGCGCCGGTTCGACGAGGCAGCCACGATCTTCAGGGCCGGGTTGACCGGGACCCCCGACGATCCGTCGCTGCGGCACCGGCTGGGCACCGCGCTGATGATGGCCGGCGACGCCGAGGGCGCCATCCGGGAGTTCGAGGCCACGTTGCGCATCGCGCCGGACTTCGAGAAGGCGCAGTTCGGGATCGGCGTGATTTTGGGCATGAGCGGGCGGCACGTCGAGGCGGCCGAGCGTTATGCGGCGGCGGTCGAGCTGCGGCCGAACTACCTGGAGGCGCGGCTCGGGCTGGGGGAGGCGCTGCGGCTCACCGGCCGGCTGCAGGAGGCTGCGGCGCAATTTGCCGAGGCGGTCCGCATCGACCCGGCGTTCGCCGAGGCCTGGGTGGTGCGTGCGATCATCCTGCTGCAACTGGGGCTGTCCGGCGAGGCGGATGCCTGGCTGCGCGAGGCGCTGCTGGTGCACCCGGGCCATCCCGATCTGACGGCGCTGCTGGCGGAGGTCGAGGGCCGCGGATCCCGACGCGGGGCGCGGTAGGGCTCGCAGCCGGCGGACAGGCGCGCCGACGGGCCGAGCCGCGCGGCTCTCAGGGCGGGGCGCGGTACGGCTCGTAGCGGCGGTACAGGTTCAGCCGCTGTTCGATGCGCCGCACGAGGTCGCCGAGTCCCGGCGTTGCGCGCGCGCGGGCCGCGGCGCGGCGTGCCGTGGCCACCGCATCCGGGAAGCGTCCGACGGCGGCGTAGGCGGCGGCGAGCGTGTCGAGCGCGTCCGGGTGCGCATCGCCGCCGATACGCACCGCCTCCTGGGCGAGGCGCAGCGCCGCGGCGCCGTCTCGCAGCGCGGCGTCCGCCGACGTGGCCCGGATCCAGGCCAGTCCCAGGCGCGGGGCGGCCAGGTTCGGGCCGTGAGAGAGGGCCCGCAGGTAGAGCGCCGCCGCCTCGGCCGTCCCGCCCGCGCCGACCAGCGCCCGCGCCAGGTTGTTCAGGATCTCGGGATCGTCCGGCGCGGCCTCCAGGGCCAGCCGGTAGTGCCGGATCGCCGCGGCGGTCTCGCCGCGCGTCAGCAGGACGTTGGCCAGGTTGTAGTGCGCTCCGGAATGGCCGGGATCGGACCGCACCGCCAGGCGGTAGTGCACGATGGCCTCGTCGAGGGCGCCGGTCGCGGCAAGCAGGCCGCCGACGTTGTTGTGCGCTTCCGGGTAGTCCGGACGCAGCGCGATCGCGCGCCGGTAGGCGGCGATGGCCGCCGCCGCATCCCCTTCGGCCAGGGCCACGCCGCCCAGGTTGTAGTACGCGTCCGGAAAGTCCGGGGCGAGGGAGACGGCCGCTTCGAGATGCTCGCGGGCGAGTGCCACCTGACCGACGTCGAGGTAGCGCACCGCGAGCGCCGCGTGATTCACGTGGTCGGTCGGATCGGCGCGCAGCAGGGACTGATAGCCGAGTATCTCGTCGCGCGCCTGCTTGACGGCCAGGCTGCGCGCCAGCGTGTCCGGGTCGCCGACCGGCAGTACCTGCAGCATCAGCTCCGCCATCTCGTCGGTCGCGGCCGGGCCGAAGCCGACCGTGGCCGGCGGGTCGTGGGGGTTGCGCGGGTTGCCGCGGGAGTTGTCGAAGGTGAAGCGCACCCGGAGCTGCGTCCCCGCCGGCAGGTGGACCGGCTCCTCATAGCGGTACTCGTCCTGCCAGTTGAAGTCCCAGTCGTCGATGCGCAACAGCGGCTCCTCGCGCCCGTTCGGCAGCGTGGCCGTCGCCTGGATCCGTTTCCCCAGGTAGTGCATGTGGGGCGCGATACCCAGCACGTCGACCGCGATCGGCAACCGATAGCCGTCCTGGATGACGTGGGCCGGATCGCCGGCGGGGATGCGAATGGCCTGCGACGTGAGCAGCACCGAGACCGGCGTCAGCGTCGCCGGACGGTCCGCGAAATGGAGTCCGACCGCCGGTTGCACGACCACCGCTTCGCGACCGGGCAGCAGGTGGAGCTGCAGCACGAGATCGGTGCCGGGATCGAGCGGCCAGGCGATCTCGTCCGGGAGGGTCACCGGCGTCCGGCCGGGCGCCCAGCCCAGGAAGTGACCGGCGGGAAAGCGGGCGTGGTCGAGCATCAGACCGTCGTAACCCGGATCGGGATCTTCCGCATCGAGTTCCCGCGCTGCACGAGTCTCGTCCAGCAGGATGCGGGCATGGTGGATCACGCGCCCGCCGCCGGCGCCCGGCCGCAGCTCGACGGCGCGCACCCAGCGCCGGGAATCCAGATCCACGGGCAGGACGAAGTTGCGATAGACATCGGTGTGGCCCGACGACAGCCGGAACGGCTCCGGCGCGGGCACGACGAGGTCCGGCGGTCCGAGCTGCCAGCCGTTCCCGGTCCCGGGCGGCTCCGGGAGGTCGGCCCGCTCGCCTTCGGCCGCGCCGGTCGCCGCCCACCGGGACAGCAGGGCGATCTGTTCTTCCGACAGCCGTCGCTCGTTGCGGAAACGGCCATGACCGGGGACCGGTTTCCAGGGCGGCATCCGCCGCTCGGCGGTGGCCGCGGCGATCTGCACCGCCCGCGCCCCGGCGTCCGCGTAGGTGGTCAGACTGAAGGGACCGATGCCGCCGGGACGGTGGCAGCCGACACAGTGGGCGTGGAGGATCGGCGCAACATCACGTGCGAACGTCACGGAGCCGCTGTCGGGTTCGCCCTGTGCGAAGCCGATCTCGGGAGCGCCGCCGGCTCCCGACATGCCGATGACGACGATTGCCGCCGCCGCGACACGCGGGCGGAGCCATTCGTATCGCGGCCCGGTACGCATGCGCTTCATCGTGCTGGACATCCCGTTCGCCGGGCCTGCTGCCCTTGATGCTCCCTTATCGGAGCGGCCGTCGTTGCCGGTACAGCGTCAGCCTGCGCTGCAGTTCGGCCGTCAGATCCGGGCTGCCGATCGGGCGAGCCAGCGCAATCGCCTGCCGTTGCGCGGTCAGCGCCCCGTCGAAGCGCCCCGCTGCAGCGTACGCCGCGGCGAGCGTGGCCACGACGTTGAGGTCCTGCCGGCCGGTGAGCACGGCCGCCCGTTCGGCCAGCGCCACGGCTTCGCCCGGCGTGCGAAGCCGTTCGTCACCGGTCGTCGACAGGAGCCAGGCGAGAGATGTCAGCGACTCGACCCCGTCCGGTTCCAGCGCCAGCGCCCGGCGATAGTGCCGGATGGCGTCACCGTCCCGGCCGACCGCGGCCAGGGCGCTGGCGAGATTGTTGTGCGCCGCCGCGTTGCCCGCGTCCAGCGCCACGGCGCGTTCGAAGTACGCCGTGGCCTCGGCGCCGCGGCCCATCGCCTTCAGCACGGCCCCGAGGTTGTTGTGCGCGGCGGCGTGCGCGGGCCGCAACGCGATGGCCCGCCGGAAGTGCCGCACCGCCTCGTCGAGCGCGCCTCGCGCGGCCAGCAGCGTGGCGAGGTTGTAGTGCGCCGTGACCGACGCCGGATCCAGCTCGATCGACCGCCGGTAGTGGCGCACGGCGACGGCCGTGCGGGCGGCTGTCATGTAGAGCGACGCCACGTCCCGATGCAGGACCGGGTTGTCGGGATCGGAGGCCAGCATCGACTCGTACCCGACGATGTCCTCGTTGAGGACCTTCGGCATGAAGGCCTGGACGAGCGTCCGCCGATCCGCCTCGGAGCCGGGCAGAAGCTGCAGCCAGAGATCCCCCATCTCGTCGTTCGAGAACTGCCCGAACCGGACGCGGCGCGGCGGATGGTCCGGGTTGCGCGGGTTGGCGGCCGAGTTGTCGTAGACGTACTCCATGGCGACCGTCGTCCCGGCCGGCAGAAACGGTCGCGTCTCGTAGCGGTAGACGTCCTGCCAGTTGAAGTCCCAGTCGGGAATGCGGATCAGGGGCTCGGTCCGGCCGTCCGGGAACGTGGCGAAGCCGTTGATCTCGGTGGCGCGGAAGTGGGCGTGCGGCTGGATGCCGATCAGCTCGGCCGCGACCGGCAGCGTGAACCGGTCGCGGATGACGTAGCGCGGCTCGCCCGGCGGAATGTCGATGCTCTGGCGGCCGAGGCGCAGCATCATCGGGGTGCGCACCGGCGGATCGTCGGTGAAGTGGAGCCCGACGCTGGCCTGGATCGATTCCGGACGGCCGGTCGACTGCATGTGGAGCTGAATGACGAAGTCGCTGTCCGGCTCCAGGCGCCAGGCCATCCCCGGATCGGCCAGGGGGGGAAGCTGGCCCGGGGTCCACCCCAGAAAGTGGCCGTCGGGATAGTGCGCCTGCGGGCTGATGGGGCCTTCGTATCCGGGCTCCGGATCCTGCTCGTCGAGCTGTCGGGACGAGCGCGTCCGGTCGATTCGCAGGTTCGCGTGGTGCGCCACCCGCGGGTTGCCGGGCCGGAACTCGATGCCGGCGACGAAGGCCGTGCGCTCGACCGGGATCGGAAGGACGAAGTTGCGGAACGTATCGGGGCCGTCGGCAGGTACCGTGTACGGTTCCGGCATCGTCACCACGACATCGGGCGTGCCGAGACGCCAGCCCCGCGGCCAGTCCGGATGCGGCGGCACACGGCTCAGGTCGCCGGCCGGCGCGCCGGCCTCGGCCCAGCGCCGGAAGAGCGCCACGCTACTGTCCGAGAGCCGCCGGGAGCCGACGAACGGTCCGCCGAATCCCGGCTCCGGCTTCCACGGCGGCATGAAGCGGCTGGCCGTCACCTCGGCGATCTGGCGCGCGCGCCGCCGGACGTCGTCGTATGTGAGCAGCGGAAAGGGGCCGACCTCCCCGGGGCGGTGGCATGGCGCGCAGTGCTCGATCACCAGCGGCGCGATGTCGTCGGAGAAGGTCGGCGTGGCCGGTTCGCGCGGCGCCGGGACGGAAGCCTCCGCCGACATCGGCGCCTCCGGTGCGACCGTCGCACCGCGCGCGTTGTCGGGGGCCGCGACGCCGTACGCGAGGAGCGCTGCAGCGAAGGAAAGACGAGGAGGACGGCGCCATCGATTGTCGCGTCGCATGGTTCCGGAGCGCACAACAGGGCTCATCGGCATTATATTGGCCATCGTGCCGCGAGACTTCACCCGCCGTGCCGCGAGACTCCACCCGCGCACCGGCGAGGAGCGGTGCCGGCGGCCTCGGAAAGTGTCACTCGGCGACGGGTTCACCGCGCAGCAGTGGCAGCCGCGCTCGCACCTCGCGCCGTGACAGCCCGATGACGTCGGCTGCGTCCACAAGCGTCTCCACGTCGGCGGGATAGAGTCGGCGCCGGGCCGGGTCGGCCAGACCGGCGACGTTGCGCGGGGCAATCGTGCGGCGAGCGAGGTCGAGCAGCGGCCCGGAACGGGGCTCCTCCACGAGCCGGGCCGCCGCCGCGAGGATCCCCTGCAGCACCGGGTCGGTGGCGCCGAGGAATCCGGACCAGGCCCACTGGCCGTCGGTTCCGGGCGGCGCAGGACACAGGCGTTGGCGTGTCTCGCTGTAGCTGGCCGCGGCGAAGTACGCCTGGACGTAGGCATCGAACGCGTCGAAACGGCAGCGGCAGCGGTAGGCAGGCTCGATGAGGCGACGCAGGTGGTTCGCCTCCGAGCGGAGCAGCGCGGAGTACCGCTCGAGTCCGGTCGTCAGCCGGACCCGCGTGGCGGTCGGGGAAGCCGTCCGGTCCTCGAGCAGCAGGCCGAGGCGTTCGACGCCGAGCAGGCTCCAGGCGATGCCGGTGGAGAAGAGCGGGCTCCAGAACTGCAGGACGTGCGGCAGCAGGGCCCAGCCGTCGCCCGCGGCGCGCGACAACCGGCGCTGCAGCCGCGGAATCACCGCCACCGGGCGCACCGGGACCGCGGTCTCGTATTGCGCGGCGAGCGAGGGATAACGCCGCGCGAACGCCTGGAACGCGGCGGCGGGCATCCGGTTCGTGATCGCACGAACGGCCGCGGCCCCTTCGACGACGAAGCCGGCGCTGACCACGCCGTGATCGAAGGTCAGTTCGTACATCCAGCCTTCGTCGAGGAGATGGTGGACGGCCGCCCTTTCGTCGGGGTAGGGACCGGCGGAGAACGTCCCGCCGGCGCCGGCCGCGGCCCGCAGCGGTCGTACGCCGCGAAAGTGGCCGTGGACGAGCCCGGTGTGGAGCGAGCCGGGCGGCAGCGCCGCCTGCAGCTTCAGATGCCGAGCCAGGAAGCCGTCGGGTCCCGAGGCGTCGATGACGACATCGGCCGGCAGCCGCACCGATCCATCCGGGCGCGCGCCGCGCAGGCGGAAGGCGCCGCCGCGGCGCTCCAGGGTGTCCAGGGCGGTCCGCTCGAGGCAGCGCACGCCTTCGGCGTCGGCCTGTCGGAACAGGAAGGCGTCGACGTCCTCCCGCAGCCAGTGCGCATCGGCGACCGCGTCGTCGGGGCTGGCCGCGACGAGCAGACGGTTGCTGTTCGTCGCGTCGTTGCGGTACCGCTGTCCCTGCCGGTGCAGATAGAACGTGAATCCGCGCTTGAGCCCGCGGCGGACCTCGGGAAGACGGGCGGTCCAGCGGCCGTAGGCGGCGAGCTGGCGCAGGTCGTCGAGGCCGTAGCGGGCGGCCAGCCGCTCCAGGGCGATCGCCGCCAGTGGCGTCGACGATTCCCCCAGGGCGAACCGCGGATGTGCGCCCCGCTCGACCAGGGTGACGTCGTGGCCGATGGCGCGGGCGACCCGGGCCAGGATCGACCCCGCGAATCCGGAACCTACGATGACGACGCGCATCCCGGACAGCGGACGGGAGGACCCGGATCCCCCGTGAGGTTGAAGCGGCGCAGCCGGGCGATCCGCGAGGCGCGGCAACGCCGGCAGGGCAGGACGCGGTCGATGTCCCACAGGTCCACCGTCGCCACGGCGGCGGAGATGCCGGCGCAACCCTCCATCGCTTCCTCGATCAGCTCGCGTGTGGGCGGGGTCCAGAGTCCCCGGGCCCGGAGCGCGTCCAGGGCGCCGTTGCCGTCGCGGGTCGGGATGAGGGTGACGTGTGCGGCCCCCTGATCGACCGCGTGGCGCGCCGCGTCGAGGGCCGCTTCGACTGCCCCGACCGACGGCACGAACGGCGGCGGCAGCAGCACGAACGCGCGCATCCCGATGTTGCTCCGGGCGAGTCGCGCGGCGGCCCGATCGAAGTCCTCGATCGTCATGCCCTTGTCGAGTCGCACCAGAGCCGCCGGGTCCGCGGTCTCCAGACCCATGGCGACATCGAGCCGCCCGGGGATGCGGTCCGCGAATTCGAGGCAGCGCCGCCCGACCAGACGCGGGTGGCACTCGACGGTGACGCGGTCGAACGGACGGAGGAGGGCGGCGATGGCTGTGTCGTCTTCCGGCGGGACGGCGCGCGCATCGAAGAAGTTGCTCGCGTTGTAGAGCTTGATCCCGCACCCGGCCGGCACCGCACCGGTATCCCGGAGCACGGTCTCCAACTGCCGGGGAACCGCACCGCGTGGCGTCGGGCCGTCGAGCGTCCGGCGCCACAGGTCGCAGAACACGCAGGTGAAGGGGCATTCCGCACCGGCGAGCAGCACCGTCAGCACCGGCGCGATCGAGCCGTCGAGCCGCCGCTCCTCCTCCTCGAAGTGGGCGATCGGGCGCATCGGATGCGGTTGGATCTTCGGGCCGCGCCGTGCTCGCGCCGCGCCGCCGGCGCGCCCTCCGCGCCGGGATGCCGGTTCAGGCACGCGGCGCGTACTGGGCGAGGAAGTAGCCGCGATAGCGATCCGGGTCGCCGAACACCGCGTCGAACGCAGCGTCCGCCAGCGCCCCGTGCTGGAAGCGGCGTTTCGGAAAGACCGGCAACTCGCGGCCCAGCACCTGCCGCACGCCGCGGCCGAGCACCTCGCCCTTGAGGGCGTACAGGCGTTCGTGCGAGCCGCGGCTGAGCTCGTCGAACGGGATGCCCTCGGCCGCCGCGATCACGTCCGGTGCGGTGAAGGGGCTGACCAGGTGGAAGCCGTACCGCCGGGCCGGCGCATGGCCGCGCACGCAGCCCCGGCTCAGGCCCCCGCTGTAGGTCAGCGAGTGCTTGATGGCGTCCACGCCCCAGCCCTCCTGGTACAGCATGCGGTTCGAGACGACGCTGCGGATGGTGAGTTCCGTGTTCTCCTCGATCGGGTAGTCCTTCAGGTTCTCGTCGCCGCCGTCGCCGTCGAAGAGCCAGCGCCAGCGCGGGTAGCGGGCCCGGACCCCGGCCAGCAGGGCCAGACCGACCGTGGCGCACTCGACATCGAGCGGCTTGTAGTCCTCGATGACCGCCACCGCCCCCCGCGGATCGAGCGCCCCGGCCGGTTCGTCGATCTCCTCCAGCAGGAACTCGAGGCCGGTGTCCCGCACGAAGCGGCGCGCCTGCCTGGCATCGTCGCCACCCCCGGCGACCGACAGCGTGAACGCCTTCAGCCGCGCCGGCGATTCCTGCCGCTGCAACAGCGCGTCATGCAGGCAGAGCAGCAGCGCGCCGCTGTCGAGGCCGCCCGAGAAGAGCACGCCGAGCGGCTCGTCCGGCGGCGCGGCGTCGAGCCAGGCATGGACCTCGGCCAGCGCCGCCGTCACGTAACGTCGCCCGATGAGGTCGAGATCGGTCGGCATGTCGGCCATCGCGGGGGCGAAGAACCGCGTATGGCGCGGCTTCGGATCCGGACAGCCGACCAGCGCGATCTCCGTCACGTGGTGCGCGGGCGCCATGCGCGTGTAGGTCGGGTGGAACTGGCTCGCGTAGCCCTCCGCCTCCAGGAAGCGATGGATGGCGTCGATGCGGTCGGCGATCACCAGGAGCGGTCCGGCCGCTTCCTTGGCCAGGAAGTAGCGCAGCGGCCGGCTGAGGCTGCGGACCAGGCGGACGCGTTCGCCCTTGCGGGCGACGAGCGCGAACGAGCCGCGGATGTCCAGTACCGCAGCCGGGTCGTCGGCCAGGAGGCGCCGGCGCGCCTCGTCGACCGTCATGTTGAGGATGTGCTGGTCCTCGTCCGGAATGAGGTTCGCAATCCGATGCACCGGATACTCGGCGATTGTGCTGGCGTCCATGACAGGTTCCCCTGGATCGGATCCCAATCAGCCCGTGGCGGAAGTCCCCGCGGCATTCGAGCGGCCTCCGCCAGCCCGCGGAGACCGGTATTCACCCAACCGTTCCGAGCGGCGTGTATCGAGGGCAACCGCCAGCCCGGGGGACTCTTCGATATACTAACCGCTCTGCGGCGAGTTCGCCGCGTTGCCTGCACCGTCGGTTCAGGCACCGAGACCGGGCGAGCCGCCCCGCGTATCCGGAACTTCGCATAAGGGAAAGGCAAGCCGCATGTCCACTCGACTCCTTCGCCTCGCCAGCCTGCCGGCGCTCGGCCTCCTGCTGCTCACACCGTCCGCGTCGGTCGCACAGCTCGACCAGACCGCGACGTGGGCCTCGCATCTCTCCAACGAGTACCGCGTCGTGCCGAATGTGACGTATCACGTCGCGAACGGATTCGAGAACCGCGTCGATCTCTATCTGCCGGGCAACGCGTCCGGACCCTCGCCGGTGCTGATGTACATCCACGGCGGCGGCTGGGTCGGCGGCAGCAAGGAGGGCAACGTCCTGCGGTTGCTGCCCTGGCTGGAGAAGGGCTGGGCCGTGGTCAACGTGCAGTACCGGCTGGGCCGCATCTCGCGGGCTCCGGCCGCGGTGGAGGACTGCCTCTGCGCCCTGCACTGGGTGAAGAGCAACGCGGAGCAGTACGGTTTCGATACGTCGCGCATCGTCGTCACCGGCAACTCGGCGGGCGGGCACCTGGCGCTGACCACGGGGATGGTGCCGGATTCGGCTGGCCTCGACCTGGAGTGCCAGCCGCGGGGCGACCTGGGCGTCGCCGCGATCATCAACTGGTACGGCATCACCGACGTGGGTGACCTCCTGCAGGGCGTGAACGAGAAGTCGTACGCGGTGCGCTGGATGGGTAGCCTGCCGGACCGGCTTGATGTCGCCCGCCGCGTGTCGCCGCTCAGCTACGTCCGGGCCGGTCTGCCGCCGGTGCTCAGCATCCATGGGGACGCTGACACGGTCGTCCCGCATCAGCACGCGGTACGGCTGCACGAAGAGTTGTCGGCGGCCGGCGTCGACAATCAGTTGCATACGGTGCCGGGCGGAGGCCACGGCCGCTTCACCCGTGACGAGACGATCGTGATCTTCGAGGCCATCCAGGCCTTCCTCGGGGAGCACGGGCTCGGAGACATGCCCGCGCCGACCCAGGGTCAGCAGTGACCCGTTCGTTCCGCCCGCGGCCGAGCCGTTCTCGGCCGCGGGGCGGTCGGCTTCCGCGCTGGTGCGCCACCGTCGTCGGGCTGGCGTCGGTGGTTCTCTGTGGCGGTGAGACCGCGCGCGCCGGCCAGGTGACGGAGAGCGCCCTGGACGAGGCAGTGGCCTCGTTCTGGTCCGCAACGTCCGAAGACGAGATCGCCTCCGCCTCCGCCGCCATCCTCGCCGTCGACCCCGACATCGAGGAGATCTGGGCGCGGCTGCGCGCCGGCCGGCCCTACGCGGCCGACGCGCCCACCGGCCGGCGGCTCCTGACCCGCGAGAACCGGGACGGTGTCGAGCACGGCTACGTGGTGCGCGTGCCCGGGAACTACGACCCGTCGATTCGCTACCCGGTGATCGTCTACCTGCACGGCGGCGTGTCGCGGCCGAAGCGTGAGGATGGGACCTGGTGGCGCCGCGAGGAGCGGCTGGCCCGGGACGACGCCGTCGTCGTGGCGCCCGCCTCGTGGAACGAGTCGCTCTGGTGGCAGGACAGCCAGATCGAGAACCTGGCCGGCGTCCTCAACGACCTGAAGCGGACCTGGAACGTCGACGAGAACCGCGTCTACCTGATCGGGATCTCCGACGGCGCGACCGGCGCGTTCTACCACGCGATGAAGGCGACGACCCCGTGGGCCGCGTTCCTTCCGTTGAACGGCCATCCGGTGGTGCTCGCCAACCCGGCGTCGGACGTCGATGGCGAGATGCACGTGACCAATCTGCGCAACAAGCCGCTCTTCATCGTCAACGGCGGCCGCGATCCGCTGTACCCGGCCGCATCGGTGGTCCCGTTCATGCGGCTCTTCCAGCAGGCGGGGGTGTTCCTCGACTTCCGACCGCAGCCGGAGGCCGGGCACGACGTGAGCTGGTGGGACGACCAGAAGCCGGCCATGGACGCGTTCATGACCCGGCAGATCCGCCGGCCGCTCCCCGCCCGCCTGTCGTGGGAGACCGAGCGGTCGGATCGTTACAACCGTGCGCACTGGCTGGTCATCACCGAACTGGGCGCAGTCGAGGGCGAGCCGGACCTGGAGGCGTACAACACGGTCATGGATCAGAACTCGGGCATCCCGCTGGGCATCAACATGATCGGTCAGATGGTCGACGGATCAGGCCTGCGCGTGCTCGAGGTCGGCTCGGACTCGATGGCGTCGGCGGCCGGCATGCGGAACGACGACACGATCGTCGAGGTGGCCGGCACGTCGGGTCCGTCGGTCGAGGATCTCAGGCAGGCGTTGATCGGGTTCGCGCCGGGACAGCAGATACCGTTGGTCGTGCAGCGCGGCGCCGAGCGCATCGCGATGACGCTCGAATATCCCGCCGAAGCGGCCCCGCGCGGCCGGCCGGCGTTTCCTCGCACGCGTGTTCCGGGACGCGTGGAGCTGGATCAGCGGGGCAACACCGTCACGGCCTACACGCGGGGGGTGAGGCGGTTCACGCTCCTGATCTCTCCGGAGCAGTTCGACTTCACGCAGCCGATCGCGGTGGCGGTCAACGACGTCACGGTGTTCGACGGCATGGTCGAGCCCGACATCGCCGTCCTGCTGCGCTGGGTGGCTGTCGATCAGGATCGCACCGCGATGTACGGCGCCGAGCTGGACATCGCGGTGCCGCCCGGGTCGTGACGCCCGGGCTCGACGTCACGGTGCCGCCCGCGCCGTGACGCCGGGCCTCGCCGGTTGGGACGGCAGCGTCCTGCGCAGGTCGGATGGCGGGTCCGCACCGACAGTCCGGCGCGAACCCGCCCGCGTTCGCGCAACGCTACTGCAGGTCCGCCGCCGCGGCGTCGATTCCCGCCTGCCCGCAGATGGCGTCGTTGGCGCCGGTGTCGCCGCTGACGCCGATCCCGCCGACGTGGTAGCCGTCCGCGGTCATGATCGGCAGGCCGCCTTCGAAGTAGATGATTCCCGGCACGAACGCCGCCGCCCCGGGCGTGCCGCCGCCGAACGCCATCTCGCCCCACTGGAGCGTCGATCTCGGGCTGACGGCGGAGCTGCGCGCCTTGCCGATCGCGACGTCCTGCGACAGCAGTTGCGCGTCATCCATCCGGTGGTAGGCCTTCAGGTTGCCGTGATTGTCGGTCACCGCGATGTGCATCAGCCAGCCCTCGGCCTCCGCGCGGGCGACGCAGGCGTCGATCATCTTGCGGGCGGCGGCGGCGGTCAGGATGGGCCGTTCCTCGGCGGCCTCGGCTGCCGGTGCAGCGGTGGAGGCCAGGATTGCGACGGTGAGGGCGGTGAACAGACTGCGGTTACGCATTTCGTATCTCCTCCGATGTGGTGTGGTTGGTGAACGAGGGACGCACGTACGAATACAGGGAACACTACGGGAACCGGGACTGCGGCCATGCGCCTCCCGCGGCCTCGCGGATCCGACGGTTGCGACCGAACATGCGAAGACACACGTTGGACGATCCACATGTCGGATCGAGGCGGTCGGCGGCTACCCCTGCTGAGGACACTGACGGAAATCATCTTGCCACGCGCCCGGGCGCCGGCCCTGGAATCCACGGGCCGGGCTCCGCTGCGGTGGCAAACCAATATCGATCACGGTTCCTGCAGCTCCCGGACCCAGATGTTGCGGTAGCTGACGAGGTTGGTGTGGTCCTGGAGCCGGATCGGCGCCTTCGGGGCATGCGCCTCGTAGCGCGGCGCGCCCCGGAACACGGTGGGGCCGGCGAGCTCCACGTGGTTCTGCACGAGCACGCCGTTGTGCAGCACCGTCATCGTTGCCGGGCGCTCCAGGCTGCCGTCGTCGCGAAAGCGCGGGGCCATGAAGACGATGTCGTAGGTCTGCCACTCTCCCGGCTCGCGCGAGACGTTGACCAGGGGGATGTGCTGCTTGTAGATGCTGGCCGCCTGCCCGTTGGAGTACGTGCGGTTCTCGTGCGAGTCGAGCACCTGCACCTCGTAGCGCTCCATCAGGAAGACGCCGCTGTTGCCGCGGCCCTGTCCCTCGCCGACGATCTCGGTCGGGGTGCGCCACTCGACGTGGAGCTGCACGTCGCCGAAGCTGTCCCGGGTGGAGATCGACCCGGTGCCCGGCCGGACCGTCATCGCCCCGTCGGCCACCGTCCACTCCGCCGCGCCGTGGCGGCCGGTCCACTGCGACAGGTCCTTCCCGTCGAAGAGCACGATGGCGTCCGAAGGCGCCCGGCCGTGCCCTCCGGGGTCGACGACGGATGGCTCCGGCTGCCAGACCTCGGTCTTCTCGGGCGGCGGCAGTTCGGCTCCCTCCTGCGCCAGAGCGGTCAACAGCACGGGAACCACGAACACCATCGCAAGCGGCAGATAACGCTGCATCATGCGGTCCTTCCCCAATCACGCCTCGTGTCGCCGGTGGATGCCGGCCCGCGGGGCGGGCGCCGTCGACTGCCTTCCCGAGCCGCCATGGACTACACCTGCGGCAGCTTCCAGGGGCCGTCGTACTTCGCCTTCAACAGCACGTTGGCCGCGTCGTTGTCCTGGAAGGTCATCTGCTCGCCGTCCCAGTGCACCTTCGCGCCGGTCCGGAAGGCGATGTTGCCGAGATGCGCGTTGACCGCGGCCAGGCTGCCGACCTCGGCGTTGCAGACCGGCTGGCGGCGCGTCTTCATGCAGTCGATGAAGTTCGCGGTGTGCTGGTCGAGCCCGCGTTGCCCGGCCGCCGCCACGACCGGCGGGCGCGTCTCCATGCGCCAGGCGACCGGGCGTCGGTTCTCGAGCTTCTCCTCGGGGAAGATCTCCCAGCCCCGGCGGTCGACGACCAGCGTCCCGTTGTTGCCGACGAACGCCACCCCGTGGGCGCGCTGGAACGGTCCGAGCTCGATCATGGTGGCCTGCTCCCAGACCATCAGGAAGTCGTCGAACTCGTAGAGTGCGGTCAGCGTGTCGGGCGTCTCCTGGGCGTCGTCCGGGTAGGCGAGCTTGCCGCCGCTGGCCGCGATGGAGTTGGGCGCGCCGGCCTGCATGCCCCAGAGGACGATGTCGATGATGTGCACGCCCCAGTCGGTCATCAGGCCGCCGGCGTAGTCCCAGTACCAGCGGAAGTTGAAGTGGAAGCGGTTGCGGTTGAAGGGCCGCTTCGGGGCCGGGCCCAGCCACATGTCGTAGTCGACGCCGTCGGGGGCGGGCTCGTCCGGCACGTTCGGCACCGGCGGCAGCCAGTTCATGTAGGCCCAGGCCCGCACCGTCCGGATACGTCCGAGCTTGCCGGAGTGCACGAAGTCGATCGCCTCGGCCCAGTGCGGGCCGCTGCGCTGCCACTGGCCGATCTGAACGACCCGGTCGTAGCGCTTCGCCGCCGCCACCATCAGACGGCTCTCCTCGATGGAATTGGCGAGAGGCTTCTCGCAGTAGACGTCCTTGCCCGCCTCGCACGCCTCGACCATCTGCAGGCAGTGCCAGTGGTCCGGCGTGCCGATGACCACCGCGTCGAGGTCCGGATTCTCCAGCAGGGCCCGGTAGTCGCCGTAGACCTTCGGCGTGGCCGACGTCATGTCCTCCACATCGCGCTTGCGCCGCTCCAGCACGCCGGCGTCGACGTCGCACAGCGCCCCGCACTCCACCTCGTTCATCCGCAGCAGGGACCGCAGGTTCGAGAAACCCATTCCGTTGCAGCCGATGACGCCGATGACAATCCGGTCGCTCGGCGACACCCCCTGCTCGCGGGTGCGGACGGCGGTCGGCAACAGCGATGCGGCGCCCGCGCCGGCTGCGGCGGCGGTTGAATCGGTCAGAAAGCGGCGACGTGTGATTGGCATGGCAACTCCTCGCAGCACGTATTCTATCCGGGATCCTGAGCGTTCCGAAGTACACGAAGGGACTGTCGAACCCGCGGCGTCGGACGCCGATGGCGTCCCACAGCGCCGTCCGGTCCCAGGTCGGATTGAAGGCGCTCACCAGGTTCCCGGAGACGGGAGCGACGGGCGGGTCGCGGTCGTGCGACGGCGCGCGAAAGCCATGCGGGCGTTCCCAGGCGCTCGCGGCGCAGAACGCCGCGGAGTGCGTTCCGCGCCGCAAGCTTCCGGGGCGATGGGAACTGCGGCCAACGCGGAGCCTTGACGACGGGTTGGCCGGCGCTAGCGCGACGCGTCCTGCCCCTCGCCCTCCAGGGCGCCGGCCAGAATGACCGCCATCGAGTAGTTCCCTTCGTGGCAGGCATACTCGAAGACAGGCGCCGGGTTCCACTGCATCGGGATCTCGTACGTCCAGGGGGCGGTCCACGTGTTCGGATCGTCGACCGTCACCTCGTAGAGCAGCACGCCGGCCGCCGCGCGGGTGAAGCGCTCGGTGAGTTGCAGGTCGGCAGTGGCCCCGCCGCGCATGAAGCTGGTCTCGCGCAGAAAGTTCGTGGTTTCGACGACAAGCGTGTCGCCCTCCCAGCGCCCGCGCGACTCCCCGGCCCACTGGCGCAGGCCGGTGAACGGCCGGCCGTCGAGCGGGATGACGCGCGGGTTGTGGTTCATCTCGTTGTAGATGACCACGGAATCCGGCGTCTGGAAGAGTTGCATGTTGTTGTTGTAGCCGCCCGGCGTCATCGGCGGTCCGGCATTGAAGCCGACGATGCAGCGCACCTGCAGCCCGTTGGCGCCGAGGTCATCGACCCAGCCGCCCGGCGTCGGCTGGTGCGGTCCGGTGTTCCTGCGTGCTTCCGCCAGTGCGTCGCGCCTGGCCTGCGCTTCCTCCGTGAGCGGCGGAATGCGCCCGCTGGGCGGATCGACCACCAGCGACGTGCGGTTGGTGGAGACCGCCGACGTGCCGCGGTCGAACCAGAAGTTGTTGTACGACCCGGGTGCGCCGTCGACCCCGCGGTCCACGTTGCCGGACGGGTCCGCTTCCGTTCGCCGGGCGGGCCGGGCGGCGAGATCGGCGTTCCGGTCGAGCGCCGCCTGCTCCAGGGCGGTCGCTTCCTCCGCGGTCAGGAACTCCTGCCCGGCGCGGTCTTCCGGGCGCTCCATCGGGGTGATGGTGCGGAAGTCCCAGACGCCCTGCAGATCGGGGTCGCCCCACGGCGTGGGTGGGACTTCGCCCTGCGCCGCGACGGACAGGGGAGCCAGTGCCGCGACCGCCAGGATCGTCGACAAACCCGCGATTCGTCCGCGTCCCATCAGACACCTCCTGCAGATATCGATACCGAAATCACCTGATGTATTGGAGAGTCCCACAATAACATGGCTCATTCGACCGGCAGAGTGCACCCGGTTCGCTGTCGTCATCCGCAGCACCCGCCTGCTGCATGCCGGGAAAGCGGCTCGACTTCGCCGGGCGTTTGCCGGCCGGGCCGGCCCGCGGCGAGGCCATGCGGTGCAATTGCGCTGTTGTCCTCGCGGGTGTAACCTGCTGCATCATGCGGTCCGCGCCGACCGCGGGAGGGACATGCCGATGAGAACGCTGGCGATAGCGCTCGTGAGTGTGGGGGTGGTGCTGGCCGCGGCAACCGGATCCGCGCACCACTCGTTCTCGGCGGAGTTCGACATCGAGAAGCCGGTCACGCTCGAAGGCAGGCTGACCGAGCTGGAGTGGGTCAACCCCCACGGGTGGATTCACATGGACGTGGAGGATCCCGACGGCACGGTCACGAACTGGGCCGTCGAGCTGGGCAACCCGACGGCGCTTCTGCGTCGCGGCCTGCGACGGAGCGACTTTCCGCCGGGGATCGAGTTCGTGGTCGAGGGGTACGAGGCCAAGGACGGCTCACCGACCGCCAATGCGATCACCGTGACGTTCCCGGATGGGCGCGACTTCTTCGCCGGCTCGTCCGGCACTGGCGCGCCGGTGCCGCAGGGACAGCGCTAGGAGCTTGCGCCGCAGAACGCAGCGAAGCGAAGTGCCGAGGCGCAGGGTCATGGAGCGGGGGATGGGCCGAAAACGCCGATCCCGCGCGGCGTTTCGGGGCGCTGGGGCGCCGTGCGCGCGCCATCGCGCGGAGGGATGATCATCGTGTCCAAGCGATCCATGCCGGCCGTCTTCGCGGCCATCTGTTTCTGTCTGTTCCTGTCGCTGCCCGTGGCGGCGCCGGCGCAGTCCGGCTCTGCGGAGACCTACGTGCCGCCGCGCACGCCGGACGGGCAGCCCGACCTGCAGGGCATCTGGCAGGCGCTCAACACCGCCGCCTGGGACATCCAGGACCACCGGCCGAGCGCCGGGGTGCCCGCCGGCCAGGGCGTCGTCGACGGAAACGAGATCCCGTACCAGCCATGGGCGCTCGCGCAGAAGCGGGAGAACTACGAGAACCGGCTGACCGCCGACCCCAACCGGCAGTGCTATCTGCCGGGCGTGCCGCGGATCACCTACATGCCGTATCCCTTCCAGATTCTCCAGTTCTCCGATCGCATCCTGATCCTGTACGAGTATGTGCACGCCTCGCGCACCGTCTACATGGACGGAAGCGCGCACCCCGAGGGGCACATCGACTTCTGGATGGGCGATTCGCGCGGGCGCTGGGAGGGCGACACGCTGGTCGTCGACGTGATCCACTTCAACGACCGGACGTGGTTCGACCGGGCCGGCAACTTCCACAGCGAGGCCCTGCACGTGGTCGAGCGCTACACGCCGACTGGACCGGATCACCTGCACTACGAGGTCACGATCGAGGATCCGAAGGTGTTCACGCGGCCCTGGACGATGAGCATGCCGCTCTATCGGCGCCAGGAAGCGAACGTCCAGCTCCTGGAGTACGAATGCTACGCCTACTCCGAGGAGGAGCTGGCGGCGGACAAATGACCGTTTCGAATCGCGCGTCGCCCGCGACGGGAACGACCCTGCGGGCGGGGACTTTCGCCACGGGCTGTCCAGGGAGGATCCGATGAGTAGACGCTGTGTCCGTGCCATGGTCGCGACGGCGGCCTGCGTGGCGACGGTTTCGCTGGCTTCGCCGCCCGCGTCGGGACCGGACCTGCCGGCGCCGCTGGCGGCGGTGGTCGTGGCCGCCGGCCCGGGCGGCTCCGGTGCAGGTGGCGGGCAGGCCGCGGAGCTGCCGCGGACTCCCGACGGCCACCCGGACATGCAGGGCTACTGGGACGGCGGCCCGGGCAATGCCTCGCACAGCATCGAGGAGGGCTGCTGCGACGCGATACACGCGCGGATGCAGAACCGCACACCGGACCGGCTCGGCCTGCCCGAGCCGATGATCGTCGACCCGCCGAACGGGCGGATTCCCTACCGGCCGTGGGCGGCGGAGAAGCGCATCGAGTTCCTGTTCGACATGGAGACTCCGACCGAGCTGTCGCACATCGATCCCGAGGACCGCTGCCTGCTGAACGGCGTGCCGCGCAGCAACTACCGCGGGGATATCGAGATCAGACAGAACGACACCCACGTGGTGATGCTGTACGAGTGGGCCCACGCCTACCGCGTCGTGCCGACGGACGGCAGCCCCCACATCGGTGCGGACATCGCCCTGTTCAACGGCGACTCGCGCGGGCGCTGGGAGGGCGACACGCTGGTCGTCGACGCGACGAACTTCAACGACGTGCCGTGGCTCGACTCGCACGGCAGCTTCTACAGCGAGCAGCTCCACGTGGTCGAGCGCTGGCGCATGCTCGACGCGGACACCATCCGCTACGAGGCGACCATCGAGGACCCGGCGGTGTTCACCCGGCCCTGGACACTCGCGTTCACCATGGGCCGCATCGGCGCCGACGGCGAATACGAGTTCTATGAGGAGGCCTGCTGGGAAGGCGTCACCAACCGGCGCCGGCTGGCCGCCGGGCGCATCGCGGTCGCCAACGGCGAGCGCTTCATGCACACGCACGACGACCCGCAGCAGTAGCCCGGCGGGCGCCGACCGGGGGTTGCGGTCATCGATGCGGGCCGCAGCCGCGGCACTCGGAGGGAGTTGACGTCAGGGAACACGGCAAGGTAGGGTCGCCCACGGCATCGGGAGTGCGATTCACAGGACCGGTAGTCTGCGGCGAATGTTGGGCCGACGCCCGGGCACGTGTTACGGGGGTCGGTCGTTTCGCGTACCGGCTGCCTGTGCCACGTTGCGCCGACGGCGCGAGAACGACATCGTGACGGCTCATCATTTCATCGGGGAAGGCGACTTCTCGGACCGCCTGCAGGCCGCCTGTGGCGACCCGCCGAACCTGCTTGCCGTCGTCGCCGCCGCCGTGCGCGAGGCCGGCCTGCAGGTGGTTGCCGACCAGGCCGTGGAGTTCGCCGGTGGGGGCGCCACGCTGGTCTGGGTGCTCGCGGAATCGCATCTCGTCCTGCATCTGTGGCCCGAGTTGAGCCGAGCCACCCTCGACCTGCACGTCTGCGACTACCGGGATTCGAACCGCGTCAAGGCGCGGCGGCTGCGGGATGCGCTGACCGCGCTCTGTTTCGCGCCCGATTCGGCGGCGTGGCGCGAACTGGCCGTCGGCGGAGATGCTGCGTCCGGTGGCTGATTCGGGCCATGAGGCCCAGTATCGCGGCTTCTGGGCCGACGTCGGCGCCACCTTTCCCGATCTTGCCGGCGCCCGCTCCACGACGCAGTACCGCCACGACGAACAGTGGCTCCTGCGCACGCAGTTGCCCCCGCTCGAGGACCTGCGGATCCTGAAGACGGATCTGTGGGATGAGGCGAAGAACACCCACGTGCTGCGCTGGGCCGCCGCCGAGGGCGCACGGGCGATCGGCGTAGACATCTCGCCGGCCATCGCGATGGAAGCCCGCCGGGGATTCATCGTCGACGGCCATCGGCTGCTCGCCGTCCAGGGCGACGTGCGCGCCCTGCCGTTCCGGTCCGGCAGCGTCGACGCCGTCTACTCGATGGGCACCGTCGAGCACTTCGACGATACGGAAGGCGCGGTGCGCGAGATCTTCCGCGTGCTGCGTCCCGGTGGGCGAGCCATCATCGGCGTGCCGAACCGCCACGACCCGTTCCTGCGCCCACTACTGGTCGTGCTGCTGTACCATCTGGGTCTTTACGGTTACGGTTTCGAGAAGTCGTACTCGCGCCGTGCGTTGCGCGGCATGCTCGAACGCGCCGGCTTCGATGTGCGCGCCGAAACCGGTATCCTGTTCATTCCAGGCTGGCTGCGGATGCTCGATCTCGCCTGCCATGCGTGGTTGCGGCCGGTCGCCAGGTTGACCGGGGCATTGTGCGCCCCCTTCGACTGGCTGTCGCGGCGCTACCCGCGCCTTCGGCGCCACGGCTATCTGATCGCCGCCGTCGGAGTGCGGCCGGCGGTGAACAGGGCGGGCGCCGGGCCGGGAGTGTTCCCGGGAGGAATCGCCGGATGAAGCCCTCCGCAACTTCTGATCGGTCCCCGAGCACGGGCTCCGGCGGCCTGCGATACGCCGCCACTGTCGGCGCCTGGTTCGTCGGGCTGTTCGGGCTGATGCGGCTCGGCTGGGTGGAGGGCAGCGTGCTGACTCCCTTCGCTCGCATCCAGCAGCAGGTGGCCGACCAGTTGACCGGCGCCCCGTCCGACCTGGTCTATGCCGACGCGAGCTGCAGCGGCGGCGACCCGATGGCGCTGTGCGCCGGGGCGATATTCTCCTTCCCCGCCGCCTGGGGCGCGCGTCTGCGCGGCGCGGCGTTTGGCCTGCTGTTGATCACGCTGCTGAACGTCGTCCGGTTGGGCCACCTGTCGCTGGTGGCGAGCGACCGCGCGCTGCTGGAACTGCTTCACATATACGTCTGGCCGGGCATCCTGATCCTCGCGACCACGGCCTACGTCTTCGGCTGGATGAACCGCCAGGGACCTGATGCCCCGGCCGGCGCCGCGCCGGGCGCCGTGGTGCTGGACAGTGCGGCGCGGCGGTTCCTGGTGCTGGCGGCGCTGCTGGTGGTCGTCTATTTCGCCACTGCGCCGTTCTTCTACGAGAGCCCGGCCGTCGACGTGATTGCGGGTTGGATTGCCGCCGTCGGCGGCGCCCTTCTGCACGCGGCAAGGACGGCGGCGACGGTCGAAGGTCCCCTCATCCGGACGGCGCACGGCGCCTTCGTCGTGACCCAGGAGTGCATCTTCACGCCGTTGATCCCGCTCTACATCGCCGGCGCGCTGACGGCGCGGCTGACGCCGGCGCGTCGCGCCGCGGCCCTGGCCGCGACGCCGGCGGTCTTCTTTGCGCTCGGCGTCTCGCGCCTGCTGGTGCTGGCCGTGCCCGCCGCCGTGATCGGTTCGTACACCACGGCGATTCACGCCTTCTCGCAGATGCTGGTGGCGTTGATCCTGGTCGTCGCGGCCGCCGTCCGCGTCGTGGGACCGACGGCAGGAACGCGAGCCGCAACCATCCGCGCGCTGGGCGCGGTGGGACTCGGCATCGCTGCCGGAAGCGCGGCCGCGCCGGTCTGGGGCGCGCTGTTCGGCGGGGCGGCAGCGGGTCTGCAGGCTCTGGCAGGCCACCCGGGCCACGTCTTCGTCGACATCCAGGGCGCCTGGGCGATCGTGCCGGCCTTCCAGCTCGGCCTCTTCACATCCCTCTGGGCAGCCGTCGCGGGCCGGACCGGGTGGCGCCGCGCGGCGCTCGGGCTCTGCGTCCTCGCGGTTGCGCAGGCGGTGCTCGTCCCGGTGGTCGGGGAGCTCGCGCACCATTACGGCTTCGACCCGCACGTCGGACTGATTCGCGGCTGGGCCCTCGCCGCCCCGGCGGCGCTCGTCTGGCGGCTGCGCCGCCCGGCGCCCGGTGCGATCGGGTTGCCGACCCCGGTCAGCGCCTGAACAGCAATACACTGTCAGACGCTGGACAACGTGGCGGGAATCGAACGCTGGTTCCTTCGCATTGCATTGGGCGTGAGCGCTGTTGCGTGGCTCGCGCTCGTGCTGGCCGAGTTCGGCCGCTTTCGGATCGAACTGCTGCTGGCGCTGCTGCTGACGGTCGCGATCGGTCTGGCGCTGCTCGCGTACGCCTTCTTCGCACCGCCGCCGCCGGCAACGCGCGCCCGAAGCGGCGCGCTGCCGCCGATCCTGGAATTCGGGGCGCTGCTGCTGCTGGCGGCCTGGCTGTTCCTGCCGCCCTACGAGGCGGTCGTCGCGGGGGGCGACGCGACCGTCTACCTGAACTTCGGCCGACGGATCGCCTCCACCGGCACCCTCGAGTTCGAGGACGGACTGGTCAGCCGACTGCCCGCCGACATCAGAGCCGAGTTGTTCGAGAACCGCAGGCCGTCGGATGCGACCGGCCGCTACGCCCGGTTCCCGGGCGGCTTCCGGATCCCGGATATCGTCGATCCGACCGTCACGGCCGGCTTTTCGCCCTTGTTCCCGGTGCTGGCGGCGTTGTTTCACGAAGTCGCGTCGTTGCGCGGATCGCTGTTCGTGGCGCCGTTGTTCGCGACCTTGAGCATCGGCAGTCTGTTTCTCGTTGCCGCGCACATCGGCGGGCGCCGGGCCGGCTGGCTGACCGCGGCGCTGACCCTCGCTGCGCTGCCGCAACTCTGGTTCGCCAGGCTTCCCGTGCCCGAAATGGTGGCGCAGTATTTCGTGCTGACTGGCCTGCTGGCCTGGCTGGTCGCGAGGCGAGACGACGCGCGGCGCTGGGCGGTCGCCGCCGGTTGGTTGTTCGGCGTGGCCTGCTTCGCGAAGGTCGATCTGATCGTGCTGCTGTCGATCTCCCTGCTGGCGTTCAGCGCGTGGCGGCTGCTCGCCCGTCCCGACCGCGGCACGCGCGGGGTCGGCTGCCTGCTGGTCTCGTTCGGGCTGCTCCTGATCCACAACGGTGCGCACTATCTTGCCTTTGACTCCCACTATCGGCCCTACATCGAGTATCTGATCCGGACGTCCTACCTGGGCGCCCTGTGGCGGCAGGCGGGGCCGACGGCGACCCTGGCGGCGGCGGCAGCCGGGCTCTTCGCGGCGGGACTCGTGTGGGTCGCCTGCAGGTGCTCGCCGTGGACGCGCCGCCGCGCCTGCGGGGCGGTGCTGGCCGGCATCGTCTCCGCCTACGCCGTCAACTACGCGGCGATCACCAACGCGCGGTTCGATGAGACGGTCGTCTGGCTGAGCTGGTACGTCTCCTGGCCCGTGCTGATCCTGGCGGCGCTCGGACTCGCAGGGCGGTTCGGCGCCGGTCTTGCTGGTCGTGGGGGCGGCGACCACGGGAGCGGGCTGGCGTTCGTCCTCCTCACGGTCGTCGGCCTGCACTACCTGTACGATCCGCTGGAACCGGGCGTGCACGTCTGGTCGATGCGCCGCTTCACGCCGGTCGTGCTCCCGCTGCTGATGCTGGTCGTGTCGACAGCCGTCGCCGCGCTGGTGGGCCGCATCGCTCTCGGCTACCGGCGCATCGTTGCGGTGGGCGTCGCCGCCGCGCTGGTGGGCCTGGTGGTCAGACCGAGCCTGGCGGTCGTGGGGAAGCCGCTGTGGGACGGCGCGCTTGCCCAGACCGACGTCGTCGCAGGCCTGTTTCCCGCCCGCGCCGTCGTGCTGATGAGCCCGGGTCTGGCCGGCACGCACGTGCCGACGTCGCTGGCCTATCTGCACGATCTCGACACCGTGCTGGTCCAGGGCAGCCCGGGCGGCGGCCGGCGATCCTCGTCGATCGCGAGGGCGGTCCACTTCTGGCTGGCGCGCGGGCGACCGGTCTTCTTCGTCTTCAGTGATCGGGACTTCTTTTCCTTCTTCGCACCGGAATTCTCGCTCACCGGGATCGGTCGCGCGCACATCGACCTGCTCATGCTGGAGCAGACGCGCACCAGAGCGCCGCAGGACGCCGTCCGGCCGCCGATCAGGTTGCGTGTGTTCCAGGTGCGGCGGACAGACACTGTCCCGGTGGCGGTCGACGTCGGAGATCCCGCCGCCGACGTGTTCTTCGGCCTGGAGGGCTTCCATGCGGCTGAACGCGATGGATGGGGGGACGGGACATTCCGTTGGAGCAGCGAGCGCGCCTCGTTCACGATTCCCGCGGGCGTGCATGCCGCCCTCACCGTGGCGGGGGGCAGACCGGCCGGCGCGCCGCCGGCGGCGCTGCGCGTCTGGATGGGTGACGAACTGGTGGTGGAGCGCCGGGTGCTGGGCGATGAACCGCAGGTGATCGTCCTCGGTGCGCCGGCTGCGTCGGGGTCGACCAGGCTGACGATCGAATCGACCACGTTCCAGCCCCGGGCGCTCGGCATCTCGGCCGACGCGCGCATACTGGGCGTGAAGTTGTACCGCGTGACCCTCGATGCGCGGGCGTTGCCCGAGCTTCAGGCGCCTCGGGGCGGTCGCGGCGCGCCGTGACAGGAGCGGTCAGTCGAGTCCGGCGCGTCGAGGTTCCGGCCGCGGCGGTGCTCCTGGCCGCGGTGCGCGGGTATCACGTTGCATGCCGCAACGGGGATTCGGTCGAGCCAATGCCGTTACACACCGCCGACGCCCTGGTTCTCCGGACGTACAAGCTGGGTGAGGCGGATCGCATCGTCGTGTTCCTGACCGCTGATCGGGGCAAGCGCCGCGGTGTCGCGAAGGGGGCACGCCGGCCCCGCTCGCCGTTCTCGGGCGGCCTGGAGCCGTTGACGCGGGGACGTGTTGCCTACTTCGAACGGGAGCGGCGAGAACTGGTGCGGCTGCGCTACGTCGAGCCCATCTGCTCGCCGCTGGCCAGCGGCAGTGTCGAGGCCCTCGCCCACGCGGGGTACTTTGCCGAGCTGATCGACGAGTGGGCGCCGGAAGCCGATCCGAACGAGAAGCTGTTCCGTCTGGGGGCGGCGGTGGTCGAGGCGCTCGCCGCCGGGGCGCCGGTCGAGCGGCTCGCGCGCTACTTCGAGTTCTGGCTGTTGCGCCTGCAGGGCGTCTATCCGTCGCTTGCGGCGTGCAGCCGTTGCGGCGGCGCGCTGAGCACCGGCGCGCGATTGGTCGGCGGCGGAACGCTGGCCTGCCCGCGGTGCGATCGGGGCGGCGAGGGCGGCAGCCTGTCGGCCGCGGCAATGGTGTTTCTGGCGGCGGCGCGGCGGATTGCTCCTGGCGCTCTGGGGGACGTCGAACTGCCTGCGCCCGCCGAGCGCGAGCTGGCCCGGGCGCACCGCCGGTTGATCGCGACCCACCTGGAAAAGGAGCTGAAGTCGGTGCGTGTAGTGCGGTCTCTGACAAGCACCCCGCGCGGCGATTGAGTTTGAACCAGGGGCAATACGCGTGTCCGGCGCCGGACAGCTACTCCGGCAGCGCCATGGCGACCAGCTCGCTTCCCATGTCGTCCCAGCCGACGGTGGCGATGATGTACTGCCGGCCGTCGACCAGGTAGGTCATCGGGGCGCCGGTGGTGCCGCCCGGCAGCTCGATCTCCCAGACCACCTCGCCGGTCGCCTTGTCGTAGGCGCGGAACATCTTGCCGCCGGGGCCGTTCCACCACTGCGGCAGCGTCGCCACGCCGGTGTTGCCGCCCTCGCCGAGGAAGACGAGCGCCTTGGTCACCAGCACCGACGCGCGCCCGCCCTGCCCGAGCCACGGCAGGTCGAGGTCGCGCAGCGCCGGGTGGTCCCGCGGCCCCTCGCCGTTGGGGACCTGCCAGGCGATGTCGCCGGCGTTCAGGTCGATGGCGGTGAGGCGGCCGTAGGGCGGCTTGAACATCGAGAGGCCCCGTGGACCGACGAGCGGCGTGTAGCGCTCGCGCACCAGCCGCACGTCGGCGCGCGGGTGCTGCGACGGGGTCAGCGCGACCACGTTGTGGCTGTAGGCCGACGGCACGTAGAGCATGCCGGTCTCGGGATCGAACCCGGCCCCGCTCCAGCTCGCGCCGCCGGCGGTGCCGGGGCTGAAGATGGTCCCCTGCTTTGCGCCGGCAGCCGGGTCGAGCACGATCGGGGCGGTGAACATCGGTCCCCAGACGTAGCGGTCCAGGATCTCGATCGCCTCCTGCCGCAGCGCGGGGGTGAAGTCGATCAGGTCGTCGATGGTCACGCCCTGCAGCTCGAACGGCGGCGGCTTCGTCGGGAAGGGCTGCGTGGGGGAGAGCTGCTCGCCCGGTACGTCGGACCCCGGGACCGGCCGCTCCTCGATCGGCCAGACCGGATCGCCGGTGGCGCGGTCGAAGACGTAGACGAACGCCTGCTTGCTGGGCTGCGCGACCGCCTTGATGGGCCGGCCGTCGACGGTGATGTCCACCAGCACCGCCGACGAGGCGAAGTCGTAGTCCCAGACCCCGTGGTGGATGGCCTGGAAGTGCCAGATGCGCTCGCCGGTGCGCGCGTCGACGCAGACCAGGCTTTCGGCGAACAGGTTGTCGCCGGGCCGGTGCCCGCCGTAGTAGTCGTTGGTCGGCGTCGACAGCGGCAGGTAGACGTAGCCCAGCTCCGGGTCGCCGGTCGGGTGCGCCCACATGTTCGTGTTGCCGCTGTACTCCCACGATACGCGGTCGTCCACCGGATCGACGCCCCAGGTCTCGACCCCGAACTCGTTCTCCAGGGGGATGGTGTGGAACGTCCAGAGATGCTCGCCGGTCCGCACGTCGAAACCGCGCACGTCGCCGCGCGGCGACTCCTTGTTGGCGACCCGCTGGTTGGTGGTGATGTCCTCGACATAGGAGCCGATGACCACCACGTCGTTGACGATGACCGGGGCCGAGTTCCAGTAGAAGTCCGGGAACGGGCGGAGGAGTCCCAGCCGCAGGTCCACCTCGCCCGATTCACCGAAGTCGGCGTCGCGCTCGCCGGTGCGCGCGTCCAGCGAGACGAGCTTCGGCCCCAGCGTGGCGATGACCCGCGCCTCGTCGCCGTCGGTCCACCAGGCGAGGCCGCGCGTCTGGCGCACCCGCACGCCGTCGCCGGGTCCCGCGTTCCAGAGCACTTCGCCGGTGGTCGGCTCCAGCGCCGCGATCGTGCCCAGGCCGGTGCTGAAGTAGAGCATCCCGCCCGCCATCAGGGGCGTGGTCTGCGAGCCGACCGGCCCGCGGGTCGTCTCGCCGCCGCGGATGGCGTCGGGGATGACCGGCTGCCGCCAGACGATCTCCACGTCGCCGACGGTCTCGGCGTTGATCTGGTCGAGCGCGGAGTACTTCGTGCCCGCCTGGTCGGCCGCGTAGGAGGGCCACTCCACTGTCTGGCCGGCCGCCGGCGCGGGCGCCGCCGCCGACAGCGCCAGGGCGCATGCCGCGGCGACCCGGCGTGTCATCGGGCCGCGCGTCCGATCCCGTACCGCCGACGCGTCCCGGGCATGCCGACCTCGGACTCGGTGCGCTGCACGCCGCATCTCGACCTCCTGTTCCAGTAGAGGCAGTGTACCGCACCACGCACGCCACGAGGGTCGCGCCCGTGCTCACGTGCGCAGCAGACCGTCCAGCGCGCCGATGAGGTCACGGCCGCGGTCACCGCCGCGGGCGGTAATGAGCATGAGCGCCCGTCGGGCGAGTGTCAGGTCCGACTCTCGGTCGGGGCCAGGAGACCGGTCGTCCGGCGCCGTCGCCATGTTCCGCTCCCGGACGTTCCTGGAGCCATTCCTGCAACTGGTGGTCGATATCCGCGTCGCTGGCTTCCGGCTGGCGGCGGCGCAGATTCTGATGTTGCAGCCGCACCCCGGTCTCGAACAGATCGAGCGTTGCACGGAACGCGTCGACGGCGCCGGGTGTTCCTCCGGGCGCGGTCGCGATGGTGCACGGGGGCGACGACCGGCGGCTCACGGCGGTGCGCGCCAGCGGTCAGTGTTTCGTAGGGTCGTCGCCACTGCGGTTGCGGGCGGCCTCGAGCGCGGCGATGCGCGTGCCGAAGCCGTCGCGCACGAGCGCGTCCACGGACTGCCGCAGGTCCCGCACGTCCCCGCGGACGATGGTCGTCTCACCTCGAGTGCGATCCTCGGCGGCGGTGATCTCCTCTCGGAGCCGTCCTTCAGCGGCGGTAATCTCCTCTCGGAGCCGTCCTTTAGCGGCGGTGATCTCCTCTCGAAGCTTCCCTTCGACGGCGGTGATCCGTCGTTCGATGGCTGCGAGATCCTCGCGTCGCTCTCGCCGCTCCCACCGCTGACCCATGATGACGGCGACGAATACCGCCACCAATCCCGCCAGCGTCAGTCCTTCGATCATGGTGCTCCGCCACCGCTCGCAGACAGATGCCTCGGTGAGACGTTCGTCATTGTACACGCCGACGCCCCGAACGCCGCGCTGGCTCGGCGTTCGACCCCGGCTCCATGACCTTGCGCCTCAGTATTTCGCCCCGAGCAAGGACGAACCACGTGGTCCGACAGCGATGGCGCGGCAGCGGGTTGGTGACGGCGCGCTCCAGCCGGCCCAGCGGGGACGTGGCCCGACAGCGACGGGTGCACGCGTGCAATGGCGGCCCGGGGGCGATGATCACCCCCGGCCGCCGTCGAGCGACTACGACAGGCCGGACAGCTCCCGGAGCGTCCCGGTGCTGTCCCCGAAGCGCTCCACGCGGACGCCGAGCCGGTGCAGCATGGTGAGCTGCAGGTTGGTCATCGGGTTCCTGTCCGCCGGGTAGACGATGTGCCGGTCGCCCCGGATGCCGCCGCCGTCGTGGCCCACGAGCAGCAGCGGGATGTTGTTGTACTGGTGCGCGTCGCCGTCCCGGATCGGCGCGCCGTAGAGCAGCATCACGTTGTCGATCAGCGAGCCGTCGCCGTCGGGCGTGCCGGCCAGCTTCGAGACGAACTCGCTGAAGAGCTGCACGTGGTACTCGTTGATCTTCTTGACCTTCTCGATCTTCTCGCGGTCCCCGCGGTGGTGCGTCAACGGGTGGTGCGGGTCGGCGACGCCGATCTGCGGATAGGTCGTGCCGCTCTGCTCGCGGCCGATCATGTAGGTGAAGACGCGCGTCGTGTCGGTCTGCCAGGCCAGCACGAGCAGGTCGTACATCAGCCGCGCGTGGTCCTCGAACGAGACCGGGATGCCGGCGGGCGACTCCAGCAGCGGCAGCTCGCGGTCAGCCTGCCGTTCTGCGATCTGGATGCGCCGTTCGATCTCGCGGACGGCGTCGAGGTAGTTGTCCAGCTTGCGCTGGTCCTCGCCGGCCAGGCCGCCCTGCAGCGCCGCCACCTTGTCCATAACCGCGTCGAGGATGCTGCGCTGCTGTTGCGCGCGGGTGCGCCGGATGCCGGCGTCGGTGCTGCCGGCGTCGCCGAACAGCCGCTCGAAGACCATGCGCGGGTTCGTCTCGCGCGGCATCGGCGTCGTCTCGTCGTGCCACGAGATGTTGAGGTAGGCGCAACTGTAGCCGGTGTCGCAGGTGCTGACGCCGTTGAACGTGTCGGCGCCCTCCAGCGAGAGCTCCAGCGACGGCAGGCGGGTCTCGCGTCCCAGCACCCGGGCGGCGAACTGGTCCATCGAGGTGCCCAGATCGAGCTCCGACCCCTGCGTCTGCTCGGCGTGCAGGCCGGTCAGGAACGCCGCGGCGGGCCGCGAGTGCGACCCGAGCGCCTCGCCCGGGCGGGCGAAGGCGGCGCGGTTGTCGAGGTTGGTCAGGACGGTCATGTGCTCGCGCACCGGCTCCATCGACCGCAGCAGGCGCGGCAGCTCGAAGCCGGGCGTCTCGGTGGTCGGCGTCCAGTCCCCCTCCTGGGTGATGATGCCGTTGGGGACGTAGACCACGCCGAGCCGTTTGGTCGGATTCGCCGCGGTCTTCGCCAGCGCCGTCAACGCCGGCACCATGCTGTCCAGCAGCGGCAGCGCCAGCGCCGCGCCCGCCCCCCGCAGCACCGTGCGGCGCGGGATGGCCTTCCTGGTGATGATCATGATCCCACCCTCCTCAACTGAAACGGCGTGCTCTCGAACGACTCCACGACCAGGGCGGGCCGGCGGACGCTCATGATCCCACCCTCCGCAACCGGAACGGCGCGCTCTCGACGACCCCCATGATCAGGGCGGACCAGCGGTGGCCGCCAGCCGCTGCGTCCCGCACGATCTGCCGGACCACCGGTCGATCGTAGTGCGCCAGCCGGCGGCCGAGCGCGTACGTCAGCAGCTTCTCGGTCACCGTCCGCGTGAACTCCTGCCGCCGGTCGAGCAGGAGCTGCCGGAGTCCTGCCGGCCCTTCGAACCGCTGGCCGTCCGGCGTGATTCCGGAGGCGTCGATGGGCGGTCCCGGCTGACCCGGGATCCGCGGATCGTCGGTGGTCCGCCAGCGGCCGATCGCATCGAAGTTGTCGAGCGCGAAGCCCAGCGGGTCCATCAGCCGGTGGCAGACCGCGCAGCTCGGGTTGGCGCGGTGCGCCTCCATCCGTTCGCGCTGCGATCGCGGCGCCGTCCCGGCGGCGGCGTTCTCATCCAGCGGCGGCACATCGGCCGGCGGCGCCCCGAGCACCCGCTCGAGCAGCCACTTGCCGCGGTTCACCACCGATGTGCGCGTGGAGTAGGACGTGAGCGTCAGGATGCTCCCCTTGCCGATGATCCCCGCCCGCTGCTCGTCCGGCAGCGTCACGCGCCGGAAGTGGTTTCCGTACACGCCCGGGAGCCCGTAGTGGCGGGCCAGCCGCTCGTTCAGGAACGTGTAGTCGGCGCGCAGCAGGTCGATGGCGCTGCGGTCCTCGCGGAGCTGGCTGGCCAGGAACAGCTCGGTCTCGCGCTGCATCGCCTGGCGCAGGTTCTCGTCGAACGCCGGGAAGATGGTCGGGTCCGGCGCCACGTTGCGGATCTTGTGCAGCTCGAGCCAGCGGTCGAAGAAGTTGCGCGCCAGACCGTCCGAGCGCGGGTCGGCGAGCATGCGGCGGACCTGTCGCTCCAGCACGGCCGGCTCCGACAGCGCGCCGCGCTCCGCGAGGGTGAGCAGCTCGTCGTCGGGGATGCTGTTCCACAGGAAGAACGACAGCCGTGACGCCAGCTCGACGTCGCCGATGCGGTACACGGCGACCTCGGGATCCGCTGGCGGGCGCGGGACGCGGAACAGGAACTCCGGATCGACGAGCACGCGCTCCAGGACGGTCCGGATTCCGCTGTCGAAGTCGCGCCCGGCGCGGCCGGAGGCGAAGAAGCCGTGGAGATGCTCGACATCGCCGGTGGTCACCGGCCGCCGGTAGGCGCGGCGGGCCAGGGTGCGGATGATCGCTCTGGCGCAGTCCGCTTCCGCAACGTCGTCGTCCTCCGGGCTACAGACGAAGAGACGCTGCCGGCTCGCCACCTGCTGCGGCGTCAGGCCGTCGAACGGGCCCCCGATGACGACGCTGCCCACGGCGGGGTTGCCGTCCATCTCCTCGTCGGTGCTGTAGCCGAAGGTCGACATGTCCACCGGCGGCTGCAGGACGCCCTCTTCAAGGGCCGGGTTGCGGACGAAAGCGGACCCCCACGGTGCGCAGCCCCGCCTGCACCTGGACCCGCACCTCGAAGTCGTCGTCGGCGTGGTTGGCGTACCACTCCCACTCGGCCCCGCCCATGCCGGAGCTGCCGCAGAAGCTCGCGATGCAGCGCTCGGAGTCGGGGCTGAGGCCGCCGCCGGCCTGGAAGCGGGCCACCAGCGCGCCGTCGAGCCGTACGTCGAGGGGGTGGGCGGTGTTGCCGATGCCGCGGATGTAGTTGTAGAAGTTGCGGCGCAGCCCGACCCGGATGCTGTACTCCCCGTCCAGCGGGAAGTAGTGGCGCACCGCGATGCCGCCGCGCGTCCCGAACGGCAGGTCGTCGCTTGCGTGGTGGTCCTGGATCTCGCGGTCGGGCACCCGGTAGGTGTCGAAGCGGGGCCGCAGACCGGTGTCTCCGATGGCGAGCTGGCTCACCTGCCGGGCGGCGTACAGGTAGCGCTCCATCAGCGTCGGCGACACCGAGAGCACATCGGCGATGTTGTCGAAGCCCTCGTCCTCGTCGTCCGGGGGCAGCAGCGCCTCGGGGTCGATCTGCAGCCCGAGCAGATCGCGGATGGCGTTGCCGTACTCCAGCCGGTTGAGGCGGTGGACCGTCGTGCGGCCGGGATTGAGGTCGTCCGCGGCGGCGCGGTCGAGCTCGGCCTCCAGCCAGTCGGCCACTGCGTCGTAGGCGGCCTCGTCGGGGCGCGGGCGGCCCACCGGCGGCATCATCCGGGCGCGCAGCTTCAGGGCCACCGTCTCCCACTCCGCAGGGTGGGCGGCGACGTCGGTCGCGTCGAGTCCCTGCAGGGAGATCGGCACGCTTCCCGCCGCGGCCCCGCGGTCGCTGTGGCAGCCGATGCAGTAGCGGTTCAGCATCGCCCGCACCTGCGGCGCGTCGCCGGCCGGTGTTGCCGCGCCCTCCGGTGGCGGGTGTCCGGTCTGTCCCGCCGACACGCCCGCGGGCGCCAGCGACAACAGCCCGCCGAGGATCAGACCGGCGGTCCATCCCGCCGGGCGCCGCCGCGACGTCACGATCCTGCGCGGTCTCTCGTGCGCCATCCCATCACCTCGTTCTTCGCGCCGAGCGTCGTCACGTCGCGAACGACCACCGCGAACAGGAGGACCAGCGGCATCGACGCGGCGTTCAGCCCGCGTATTCGACGGGATGTCGCGCCCAGGCCCCGGTGACGATCACAGTGTAGTTGAATGTGAACATGCTGTACATGCAAATCGTCAGCGAGACGATCCTCGCCCACGGCGCCCGGCGTCGTCCGCCGAAGATTGTCGTTCTCGCCTACGCGGTGAGTCCGAGGGTCACCCGCAGCGCCTCCAGCACCGCATGACTGCTCGCGCAGGTCGACTCGAGTTCGCGCAGAGTCATCTGCGCGGGCTGCCGCGAGTGAACGATGGTGTGGCGGGCATGCATGATGTTGTCCCAGGAAGCGTGCGCTCGCGTGTTCGCTACGCGGGTCATGAACTGATCCCGGTAGTCCGCCCCGAACTGTCCGAGCGCTTCGGTGATCTTGCCGAGATCCGGGCTCCGAAATCGACGCGCGGTCTGTCGGGTCACGAAGTTCGCCACGTGTCGGTCGCCGCTGCGGGCGGCGCGCCGGGAGAACTGATCCGCTACATGGCCCTCGTAGTGGGACACGATCGAGCTGCCGCACCACGAACGCCCGGAGCACCGCGTCGTTCAGGGTATTGAAGGACACGGGGTCGCTCTCCCGCAGATCTTCGTACGTCTTGTCCCGGTGCGGACTGCTCTCGTGCAGGCCGTCGAGCGTGAAGACCGTACGCTTCCCGCGCTCTTCGAAGCGGCCCTCGAAGAAGCGGACGATGCTCAGCAGCCGCTGCTGGCCGTCGATGACGGTGTAGCTTCTGTCCCGGGCGTCGACGAAGAGGAACACGGCGGGGACGGGCAGACCGAGAAGAAACGACTCGATCAACCGCGTGGCCTGACGCCGCGACCAGACGAACTTGCGCTGGAATCCAGGTATCGTGAGCTGCCCGTGCCGGTACTTGCGCACGAGACCCTCGAGTGTGAAGTCGGCCGGGTAGGTGACGATCTCGTATCGCGGCGGGGAACTCTCCAGGTCATCCTGCTCGCTCGCCACCCTCTCGATGTCCGACTCCGCGTGTCGCCGTCCGTTGTCGCTCCCGTACTCGGTTTCCATCATGACTTCGGGCGATGGTACTACGTGGGATTCGGCGCGCAGGAGGCTGCGCGCCGTGGACGGGAGCCATCCATCATCCCGCGCAGCGGACGAGTCGGTCGCCCTCGTGGCACATCATCTGCAGCGGCGTCCGCTGCCGCTCGTTCATCGCCTGCAGGTCGCCGCCGTGGTCGACGAGGAGCTGGACGACCCCCGGCCACGCCTTGAAGACGGCCGAGTGCAGCGCCGTGTCGCCGGCGTCGTTGCGGGCGTTCACGTCGGCCCCCAGGCTGAGGGCGAGGCGCGTCGCCTCCAGGTTCGGCTGCTCGTCCGCGTGCAGGGCTTCGGCCACCTCGGGCGGCACGCGCCGGTCGTGGCGGTCGATCTCGCCGTTGCTCCAGCGTGCGCCGGCCGCCATCATCAGCGGCGTCGTCCCGTCCCGCAGCGGCAGCAGGGGGTTCGCCCCGGCGTCGGCCAGGATACGCATGATCCCGACATCGGCGTACTTCGCGGCCAGCAGGAACGGGGTGGCCCCGGCCAGCGACGCCGGCAGGATCCACCAGTGGGTCGCCCGCGGCACGCGGCTGCCGCCGGTCATGCGGATGTCGGGGTCGGCGCCGTGCGCGAGCAGCGTCTCGACCAGCGGCGCATCGGCCCGCAGCACCGCGGTGTGCAGGGCCGCGTAGCCGGCCCCGGCCGCGTCGGGGTCGGCGTCGCGCTCCAGCAGGAATGCGGCCAGCGCGCCGTGGCCGCTGAAGCTGGCGACGACCAGCGCGGAGGCGCCGTCGGGCGCCGTCCCGTTGACGTCCGCTCCGGCATCGAGCAGCAGCCGCGCGCTTTCGACCTCGCCGTGCCGGGCCGCGAACAGCAGCGGCGTGAAGCCGCCCAGCGGCAGGTTCCGCGCCCGCTCGTCGCCCCGGCCGCCCACGCTCACCAGCAGCGAGCGCGTCCGGGTGCGCGCGTGCACGTCCGCGCCGTGGGCCAGGAGCAGGCGCACCACGTCCGCGTGCCCTCCCGCCACGGCCCACATCAGGGCTGTCTGGCCGCGCGACGCCTCCCGCGCGTTGGCGTTGCTCGCCCCGTGCTCCAGCAGGGCCGCCACCGCGTCCGCATTGCCCGTCCGCGAGCAGGTCATCAGCGCCGTCTCGCCCATCGTGGTCGCGGCGTCCGGATCGGCGCCGGCGGCCAGCAGCCGCTCGACGAGCGGGGCGCTGCGGTTGATGCAGGCGAGCGCCAGCGGCGTCACCCCGTAGTCGTTCGCGGCGTCGACGTCGGCGCCGGCGCCGATCAGCAGGTCGACCGATTCGGGATCGTCCCGGCGGACCGCCCAGTGCAGCGGGGTCGCGCCGTCGGCCTCCGGCGCGTTCACGTCGGCATCGTCGGCGATGAGCGCGCGCAGGGCGTCGTGGTCGCCGCCGCGCACGGCCTCCTTGAGTCGCAGGTCGGCGGCGGCGGCAGGCGCGTTCGCGCCCGCCAGCACGGTTGCCAGCAGGACGGCGGTCGGGACGGCGGCTCCGGTGCGCATGCTCTACCTCCTGTTCCGGGTCGCCGCCCGCGGGCGGCGTGCGAGCGACCGGCCGAGCTGCGCTACGCGAGGATACAGCCGAGTATACGCCCATTCGCGGCGATTCGCCTGCGCCGTATACGCGCGGCGTGTCTTCAGTCGGGAGGACAGATCAGCGGGATCGTCTCGCGCCGGTTGCGCCGGTAGATCCGGAAGTCGGCGCGGTCCACCGTGATCACGGGATGACGCGGATGCAATTCACTCATGCGTACAAGACAGATATCGGCCAGATCCGGTCGTCGATCCGCGTAGCGGTCGGCGAGCTCCGCCAACTCGACCAGATGATCGTTGACGTCGAAGGCGCTCTCAATGAGACCTTCCCGGACCATGGAGAGCACGAGGGGAACGTTCCGCAGGTGAAAGGCAGCCTCCGCCAGCACGGCTTCACAGGTCAGGAGCGGCATCGTCACGCGTGCGGCCAAGCCGGCCGCCCAGTCGTGATGCCGATCTGCCCGGTTGGCGAAAGCCACCAGAAGACCGGTGTCGGCGATGCCGATCATTCCGTGGAAAATCCCTTGCGGCTCGACAGATCGCGCGGTCCGCGCACGGAACCGGCCAGGCGCATGAAAGTGCGCGTCTCCCCCTCTTCACGCGCCTTCTGAAGCTGCTCGCGGACGATCTCGCTCCTGGACACGCCGGTCGTCGCGGATGCGTGCTTCAGCCACGCGGCGAGATCGGGCGTGAGACGCACCGTAATTGTATTACTCATCTGTCAGAAGTGTAATACGCGCTGTCCGCAGCGACAGTCGGTTCCTGCGTCCTGCATCCGACCTTCTGTCCGGGTGGAGGAGTCGAGAGTACCGCAGACGCGGCGCTCTGGGCGGTTTCGCCGATGCGACGATCGGGTGCTACCTTGAAACGGCGCTTCTTTCATTCTCCGAGTTGCCACTCGGCGGTTCCGCCGATGCGCCGATAGCGTGCTACCCTCCGCGCCGGCGTGCTCCGGCTTCCTGGCGAGGAGGGAGACGCGCCCCGGAGGAAGAGACACGCATGCGGACGCTGTACAGGCACGCTCCGGTCAGGTGGCTGGCGGCCGGTCTCGGCGCCGCCGCGGCCGGGGTCGCGCTCGCCCTCTTCCTGTCGCCCGAGGCCGGAATGGCGCTGGTCCTGTTGGGTGTCGGCGTGTTGGGCTTCGCCCTGGGGCTGGGGCGGTCGTCGACCCTCGATCGCGAGCTGATCGCCGAAGTCGAGCAGCACATGGCCGAGCTGCGCGAAGCGGAGCTGCGGGCGATCGGGGAGCGTTGGATCTCCGAGGGCGTGTCGCCGACCGAGCAGGCCTACCAGGCGCTTCGAGAGTCGCGCGACGGAGCGGCCGCCGACGCCCCGTCGGCGCAGCCCGGCGCGTTCGCCGACCGGGAGCGCGAACTCGGGCGGCTGATCAAGCACCGCTGCGAGCGGGTCTGGGAGGGTATCGGCGACCGGCGCTACGTGCAGCAGGAGCACGGACAGATCACCGGCCTCGACGGCAGGGCCGTCCAGGCCGAGGTGCGCGGCATCGTGGAGGAGGTCGCCGCGCTGCACCACGCCGATTCCGACCGGGCCATGATGGAGGCGCGCATCGGTGACGTGCTCATGGCCGTGCGCTCGACGGTCGGCGAGCTGCTGCAAGTGATGCACCGGATCCCGTACATCGACCCTGCCGACTGGTCTCTCCGGTCGGTCCTGACGCAGCTCGAGCGCGCGCAGCAGGCGCAGAGCCTCTACCGCAAGTACTCGGACTACCAGCACTACGTCACAGGTGTCACGCTGGCTGCGCGCCTGGCCCTGGGCGTGAATCCCGTCTCCCTCGTGGGGTGGACCGTGGGCCAACAGGTCGCCATGCGGATCGGGAGCAGGGTCGTCAAGGCGTATGCGCAGACGTGGGTCAAGGAGTTGCTGGAGAGTGCGGTCGCGCTCGTCTACATCCAGGCGGCCCGCACCTACGACCCCGAACGCGTCTATCGCAGCGCGGACTGGATGGCGCTGGTGGAGGCCCTGCGCATCCAGGCCCGCATCCCGGGCCTCGATCACAACCGCAAGGTACTGCTGGACCGCATCCTGCACGCGCAGATTCCCGACGAGTTCGCGAAGCTGACCCTGCTGCGCGCCCTCGCGCAGGATGCCGATCCGGAGCCCGGCGCGGATTCCACTGCGCGATTCGCGGCTCTCTCCCCGCGGCAGCGCCATGCGATCGCCGATTCCCTCGCCGGGATCCTGTGCGCCATGCGCGGGCTGAACGAGACCGCGGCCAGCGCCGCGATAGAAGCCCTGGAGGACCGCCTGCAGCGGGCGTTGGGGGTCGATCTGGTCGGCTCCGGCAGCCGGATCGGGGTGCGCGTGGCCGAGGGGTTCGAGCGGCTCGCGGAGGCCGCGTGCGACTGGCGCCGCCTCGACCGCGCCGCGGCGCAGCAGGCGATTGACGCGACGCCCTTTGCGGTCCGGGCGCGGAAGGCGGCCGGCGCCGCCGACTGTGGCGCGGCGCTGGAACGGGCGCTGGGCGCCGTCTACGACGAGGACGAACGGGCCGTCGGCGAGCGCCGGCTCGTCGAACCGCCGCGCGATCTGGTCGGCGACCCGCTGGCCGAACCGTTCGTCGCGTCGCTCATCGACCTGCTGGCGACGGCCGGGCCGGACGACTGGCCGGTCGAGATCGACCACATGGCGCTGCTCCACGCCTCGGTGCTGCTGCCCGAGCGCAAGGCGGTGGAGAGGGCGTGGAGGGGCTACCTGGATGCTGCGTCCGCGCGGCTGCGCGAACGGCTGGCGCACGCGGATCGGTCGAGCTGGCCGAAGGCGGCGGCGCCGGCCATCCTGCGGCAGATCGGCGCCCTCGGGCACGCCCCGCCGTCGCCCGACAGGGGCATCGCGCCGCCGTCAGCGGCCGTGCGCCCCCTGGCCGTCTTCGAGCCGATCGCCGCCGACGGCCGTGCGCGCTGGCTGCTCCTGTGCGCCGACCGCGTGGTCGTCGGCGATACGCCGGACGAGCCGCTGGCGATCGACGACGGTGCGCCGGAGGTGTTTCCGACCGCCGCGGTCCGCTTCACGCGCCGCACGGGGACCGTGGCCGACGAGCTCGTCATCCACTGCGGCGCGCATCCGGACGACCGTCGCCTGGCGGTCGCGGGCGACGTGATGGGCACGTTCGCCACGAAGTTCGGGCCTGTGCTCGCCCCGCTCGGCCTTGATGTCGAGGCGTTGGCGGAGGAGGATTGAGGCCGCCGCGTAGCCACGCGATCTCGTTCTCCAACGACCCCCACTGTAGATGCGGCGCGGGTTCACCTGTTCGGCCAGCGCCGCGACGATCGCCCGCGTCCTCGGTGGCCTGTGCGAAACGGGGACGGAGCGCCTGTTCGATGACGGTCGCCCGCCGGGGCTTCCGCGGTATGGACTACGATGGTGTGCTTGCGCAGCGGAGGGAACGGACGGAGAGCGACCGATGACAACGAACGCACCGCCAGCCGACTGCCTCGGAGAGCATTCGGACCTGCGTATCGAGAGCGGCGCGCTGATCTTCCCGATGCCGGTGGCGGTGTACGACCAGCTGATGGACAGCGACTGCCTGCCGCGCGGCGCCTGCTACAACGGTCCGCGCGGTGTGCTGGAGGTGGACGCCGTGCCCAACGGTCGCTACCACGATCCTCGCGCCGACGCGATGTTCATCCTGCTGTGGGAGCTTACGAGCGTTTCCGGGGTCACCGCCCGGGTCGGGACCGCCCCGGTGGAAGACATCGAGGGTGACCGACGGCATCCGGACGCCCAGCTCCTCGTCTCGCCGGCGAAACTCGGTATGCTCCGGACCGCTTCCCGGCCGGCGCCGGTCCCCGATCTCGTCGTGGAGGTCGACACGACGCCCCTGAGCCTGTCGCGCGACCGCGCGCGCCGCGCAGCCTATGCGCGGCTGGGGGTGCCGGAACTCTGGCTCTGGACACGCACCGGCGGCACCGAAGCGCGGCCGGATGGGGTGGCCACCCTGCAGATGCTCGCCGGGAGCGGCTACCGGGAGACGACCGCGTCCGACACCGTCCCCGGCCTGGGCCCGCGCGACCTGGAAATCCTGCTGCGGGAGCCGGACGACCTTGCTCGCGACCAGCAGGCCAAGGCGCTGGCGGCGCGCCTGGCACCGGCCTTCGCACGCCGGTGGTCTGTGGGGAGCGGCCGCCCGGAACGGTGATTGCGTCGTGGTGCAGTGTTACGAGATCGCACGGGCCGAAGGGCGGGCGCGGGCGACGCGCGTGGCTGACCGCGCGTGATTCTCGGAAGATCGAGGCCGCCCATGGCTGCAATGTGGTTCAGTCGGCTGGCGCCGTCCGTTCGAGGAGTTGAAGCAGCAGGCCGCGGATCTCGCGGATGTCGGTCTGCATCTCGTCGATGCGTCGGTTCTGGTCGTTGAACCGCTCGTTCGTGGAGCGATTCGTGTCGTCGATGCGGGCGTTGATGGTGGCGTACTGCTGCATCAGCATGGCGTTCTGCTGGATCATCATGCTGTCGAGGGTGACCAGCAACAGGGCGATGGCCACGCCGGTGGCAACGATCCACCGGGCGTCGGTCGAGAGTCTCGGCTTCGCGGGTCCGGCTGCGTGCTCGGCGGCGATGGCGGTCGTGTCGGCCATGAGTGAAGTCTCCTTTTTCCGTGATTTTACAGGGGATTCGGGACGGCGGATCCACTGGACCCACTGACGCACGTACGCGATCGGAGCCCACAGGACGCGCACAGGCGGTGGCCTCCGTCAGCCGGTTACCGTCGTACGTCGCATTCCCGGCACACGCGCGTCGCGAGCGCCGCCCAGCCTTATGCACGGCTGGGCGTGCCGAAGCTCTGGCTCTGGACGCGCACCGGCGCCGAGCCGGACAGCCGCCCCTGCAGATGCTCGCCGGCCGGAGACGACCGCGTCCGACACCGTCCGTGGCTTGGGGCCCGCGTGATCTGGAAGTTCTCCTGCGCGAACCGGACGACCTCGCTCGCGATCAGCAGGCCAAGGCGCCGGCGGCGCGTCTGGCGCCCGCCTTCGCGCGCCGGTGGCCTGCGGGCCGCTCTCGAAAGCTGCTCTGTAGCATGTAGTAGCGCAGAAAATCGGACCGATACGTCTGGAGTGGCCGGAGCACATGGAACTCACCAGGGTGAGTGCTTCCAACCTGGAGTTTACAATAAGGCCTCTTGATGGCTATTGTCAACCCTCGGGGAGGCGGCATGTTCGGACAACGGCTCAGGCTGGCCCGGAAGAAGGCGGGGTTCTCGATGCGCGACCTCGCCGGACGCCTGTCGCGCCCGGTGTCGGCCCAGGCGATCAGCAAGTACGAAGCGGGCAGGATGATGCCGAGCTCGGCGTTGCTGGTCGACCTCGCGCGGACGCTCGGCGTTTCGCTCGACTTCCTGATGGGCGGTCAGGTCGAGGCGCTGGAAGGCATCGAGTTCCGCAGACATTCGGGGACGTCGGCCAGGGACCGTGCGCGGGCCGAGGCGATCGTGACCGAGGCGCTCGAAGACTACCTCGCGATCGAAGACATCCTGGAGCTGGAGCCGCCCGTTGACCCGTTCACCGGCCTTCGGTGCGACCGCATCGAGAGCTTCGACGAAGTGGAGAAGAAGGCCGGAGACCTGCGCGTGCACTGGAACCTGGGCTGGAACCCGATTCCGAGCGTGGCCGGCCTGCTCGAAGGCCACGGCATCAAGGTGATCGAGGCCGATCTCCCCGCGCGGTTCGACGGTCTCGCCTGTGGCGTGAAGCGCAGCGGCGACCGGGCGGACACCGACGTCGTCGTCACGTCCGGGCGGACCAACGTGGAGCGCCGGCGACTCACGTTGGCGCACGAGCTGGCCCACCGCGTGATACGGGGCACCGGAAGTCCCGCCATCCGGATCGAGAAGGCGATGCAGCGGTTCGCGGGGGCGTTCCTCGTGCCTGCGGAACATCTCCGCGCAGAGGCCGGCGTGCATCGGCGCGCCCTTGCGTATGGGGAACTGATGCGGCTGAAGCGCTTCTACGGCGTGTCCGCGTCGGCGATGCTCATCCGCCTGCGCGACGTTGGCGTCCTGGCGGCCGGCACGGTGCAGTACGCCTTCCGGACCTACGCGCGATCCTGGCGCACGAGCGAACCCGAGCCGATCAGGGACGACGAGGGGCTGGGCGCCTTCGAGAGACCCTCGCGATTCGAGCGTCTCGTCTGGCGCGCTTTTGGGGACGAATTGATCTCCACGGTTCGCGTCGCGCAGATGTTGAAGCGGCCGCTGCACGACGTGGAACGGGCAATCCGGGGACCGCGGCCCCGGTGACCGTCGTCGTCAATGACGCGTCGTGTCTGATCGATCTGCACAAGGGGCGGCTGATCGACGTCATGTTGACGTTGCCGTACAGGTTCGAGGTTCCGCTCCCGGTTCGCTATGCGGAGGCGCTCGACTTCGATGAACGAGGCTGGCAACACTTGGCGGAATGCGGACTCGTTACCTCCGATCTCCCGCCGGAACGGCTCGCGAGGGCCATGAGCATCAAGACAGCGCATCCCAGGCTCCCGGCGAACAACTGCATCTGCCTGGTGTCCGCACTGTGTCACGAGCATGGAATCCTGCTCACCGGGGACCGGACACTGCGGCGCGTGGCGATTCAGAACGGCGTGCGGTACACGGCGTACTGTGGGTCGTAGATGAACTCTGGCGGGCCGGCGCCTGTGGCGTGGATGCGCTGTTGGCGGCCTTGCGCTGTTGGCAGGAAGACTCGCTCGGGAGCGATACCGGCCGGATCGCGTCGCAGAGCCACCGCCTCCCGGTCATCAGTGAAGGCGTTCCGGAGCCGCTGGAAGACCGGCCCCAGTCGTTCGCCCTGCCGCTCTCGGCTGGGCCGCCGAATCGCACTCCCGCCACCTGTGCCGGGCGGACACCGGTCGGCGTCAGGAGGCGGGATCGGCAGTAGCGGGAACTCCGCCATCCGGCGTCTCCTTCTGTTCGGCCACCCGCGACCGCGCCGCCCAGAACGTCAGGCGCTCGCCGACGATCGCCCGCAGCGGTGCTTCTCCCAGCCCCAGGACGTGGTGCCGCCGCACGTCGCGGCAGAACTCCTCCGCCTCGGCGTAGCTGACCGCGCCGAGGCGCTTCGCGATGGTCACGGCCGAGCGGCCGAGCGGTTCGTCGAACGTCGCGGCGAACCGTTCGATGTAGGCGGTCAGGTCCCGGCGGGACGGCGCGTCGAGCGCGAGCCGCACCTGGAAGCGGCGCCATGCGGCGCGGTCGAGCAGTTCGGCGTGGTTCGTCGCCGCGACCACCACGGTATAGCTCGGCAGGTCGTCGACCTGCATCAGCAGCGACGAGACGACGCGCTTGATCTCTCCGGTCTCGTGGCGGTCGCCGCGCTCCTTGCCCACGGCGTCGAACTCGTCGAAGAAGAGGACGCAGGGCGTCGTGCGGGCGTAGTCGAACACACGCCGGAGCCGGGAGGCGGTCTCGCCGAGAAAGCTCCCGATCAGAGCGTCGTAGCGGACGATGAAGAACGGCACGGCCAGCGCTTCCGCGATCGCCTCGGCGAGGGAGGTCTTGCCGTTGCCGGGCGGCCCCACGAGCAGCACGCGGTGGCGCGGTTCGAGCGAGTGGGCGCGCAGGACCGATGCCCGGTGCTGTTCCTCTATCAGCTCGGTGCAGGCCCGCCGGTTGATATCGGAGAGCACGAGGTCTGCCAGCCGGCGGCGGGGCGTCGACTCGATCAGGAACTCGCGGCTTCGGTTGGCGGCCTGGCCGATGAACCCCGCCCGGCTGGCGCGTTCTCCGTTGACGCGCATGGCATCGGTCAGCCGGTCCGCCAGCACGTTGTGGCGCTTCGCCCGTTCGTCGGCGATGATCGCCTCGGTCACCGAGCGGACGCGCTCGTGATCGCCGCTGGAGCCGGCCTTGACGAGCGACACGAGGAGGTCACTGCGAGCCATGGCGGTGTCCCGGCGTGGTTTCGGCGTTGGTTCGTAGCGGCCGGCGCCGCGTTCCCGCCGGCTTGGCGCAGACGCGCCGACGGCGACCGTGCGGCGGCGGCATTCGTTCGTGGCGCCCCTCGCCACGGCGCCGCAGACTGGCCGTGGGCGTCGCGACGGTCCTCGTGCGTGGCGGCGGTGTTCGTTCGTGGCGCCGGACGCGTCTCCATCCGGGGCGAAAGTGTACCGCGAAACCCGGCGCCAACCGAGTGCTCCGAGCGCCCTGCATTTCACCGCTTGCCGCCAACGTTTCCGTCCGGCCAAAACCGGCGCCCAGCGCTGGCCGGGGCAGGCGGGCGACGCGCGCGACACCGCTGACGGGAGGTTCGATATGACCGCATGTGCGGTCCGGCGCGGGCCGGCGCAGGCGGGTGGTGCGCGCGACGGTGCCCTTCACGTCAGCGACCGGAATCTCGGAACGACGCCGGGCATACGGGGTGCGGCGCCGAGCGAGCCGGGCGACTCGTAGCTGGTGGGCAGTCATGCGGGCGCCTCCGTGCTCGTCCGTGGGGAACGCCTTCCAGCGTGCGCTGCGTGGGCGTTTGCGTTGCGCGTTCGGCGCGGAGGCGCTCGACGAGCGCCTCCGCGGGTTCGTCCGCCGGGTCCCGATCGACCAGCCGGCCTGCGAATGCCCATTGGAGGATCGACTGACGGAGAATGCGACAGCGCTGGACCGTCCGCGCACACGACTCGTTCACGACCAGTGCTTCGTCGAGGACTCGTTCCGCCTGTACGCGGATGCGACACTGTTCAGCCAGCGGTGGCATCGGCAGGATGCATGTTGCGAGGTCGTATTGGTTGACCTTGAATATCCCGGCGGTTGTCTTGGCCTTGAGTTCGAGCTGGTCTCGAACAAACGGAGCGTTCCACAGTCGCGTGAAGAACATCGGCGACATGCCGCTACTGAGGCGAAACCGAATCATGGTGTCCGGATAGGCTACAGGCCGATCCTGAACGCCGGCCAGGCCTCCGATGCCAACGAGGTTGATGGAGCCGTTACCGCGGGAGACCAGGAAGTCTCCACAGCGGATGATGAAGGGCTCCGCATCCTTCGCGGTCCAGTCACCGGTCTTCGTTTGGCTCGTGTCTATTGACCCGCCACGCAGAGCAGTCAATCGCAGAGCAGGAAATTCGCTACTCGATGTTCTTGTGGAACGACCGTTCGCCAACGGTTCTGTCAGGAGTTGATCGACCGTTACCCAGCACCAGCCCTCCGGGAGTGCCGGCAGATCGCGCGTGTCCGGCGCGGCAGGTTCCTTGTATTTGGCCTTCCACCTGTCGTCCTTCGGGACCCGGCCGCGGGCGCGTATCTTCGCCAGCTCCGTCTCCTCCCAGCGGCGGCGCCGTTCGGCAAGGATGCGCTGGAGCAGCGCGGCGGCCGGCTCGTAGCCGCGGCCCTCGGCGCGGGCCAGCGCCGCCTCGGTCGGGACGAGGCGACCCTCCACAGCGGCGGTGAGGACGGCGGCGCGATACCGTTTCAGGTTCCGCTGCGCGCGATCGAGGCTCGCAGCGGCGGCGTCGAGACGAGTGAACAGCGAGTCGATGGTCTCGACGATGAGTCGTTGCTGCGGCAGGGGAGGTACCGGGAGTGTCTGGGCCTCCAGGAAACCCGTCGGGACTCGCAACTGTCCCGCCGTTCCCTTCATCCTGGCCCGGGCGCGCTCTCGAAAGTTGCTCTGTAGCATGTAGTAGCGCAGAAGATCGGACCGATACGTCTGGAGTGGCCGGAGCACATGGAACTCGGTGGAACCCGCGCCGACGCCGTTGAGCAGCCCCGTCGCCACGGCGACTTTCCCGTTCTCCATGCACGGGGTGATCTTCGCGAACAGAACGTCTCCCTCTTGAAAGCGCGTATAGCCCTTCCTGACGGTTCGCCACGGCCGGGTCTGCGCGGTGTCGACGTGGCCGGACTCCGGCTCCACCGCGGACATCGGCACGAACGAGACGAGGGTCTCGTCGTCCGGCGGCGTTTCCGGGTTCCGCGGGTTGATCGTGGCGACATCCGAGAGGCGAGCCTCGATCCAGCCGGGCGGCAGTCGGGTCTCGCTCATGCCGCCAGCGCCTCGTTCAGTTCGTCGATCAGGGGTCGCAGGCGGTCGCCGAAGACCTGGGCGGCGCGGCCGAGTCCGCCCTCCTCGGCGAAGGGCGCGTAGTCGAAGTCGTCGACGGCCATCTCGACGCTGGCCGCGATGTGGTCGCGCATCATCTCCAGCCAGCGGACCTGGTCGGCGGTGAAGGTTCGCCCCGCCGCGCCCTGCTGCGCCAGCCAGCGGTCGAAGCGGGCGCGCACGCCGTCGCCGAACGGCGCCAGTTCGGCGTCCCGGCGCATGGCGAAACGGACAAGGGAGACGAGGTCGGTGAGCAGCCGTTCGGACGATGCGCCGCGCACGCGGTCGCGGTCGAGCGTCTCGTAGGCCCGCCAGAGCTGCGCGGGCGTCCAGGACCGCGGCGGCGCTCCGATCGCCTGGGCCAGGGCCTGGATGTCCTGGTAGCGCAGCCGCGCCGCGTAGGGCTGGCCGTAGAAGAAGCGCAGGGCGTCCATCTCGTCCCGGTGCTCGTCGAGGAACCGCTCGAACGAGGTGACGATCGCCCGGGCCCTGGTCCGCGCGGCCTCGCTGGCGCCGGCCTCCAGCAGCGTGTCCTGCGAGATGTCGTCGATGACCTGCTCGAACTCGCGCTTGAGGTCCAGCAGCAGGGTGCGTAGGGCGGGGCGTTCCGCGATGGGCGCGGTCGCCTGCCGGAGCAGCGCGCCGGCCGCCCGCGTGACCTGCTCGGTGGTCGGTTCCGCATCGGGCGGCAGGCCGGAGGCGGCGCGCGCCGCGGCGGTCTGCCGGTCGGGGTCGAGGGCGTCGACAATCGTTCGGCTCAGGTCCGCCAGCCCCGGTCCGCCGGACGCCGCGGCGACGCGGGCGTGTTCGGCCGGGCCGCAGCGCCGGGCGAGGCGCGCGAGCCGGCTGGCGAGCGACGAGAGCACGGCCGGGTCGGTTCCGCCCATGGCCACGTGCTCGAGGAGCGCCGCCAACGGCACGGTGCGCTTGCGCTCGAGCGGCTGCGTCTCGTCCGGCTCGGCCGTCGTCATGCCGACGCAGTCGACGATCACGAAGTGGGTCTTGGCGGCGGCATCCGGGGTGACCGCCCGCAGTTCGGCGGGGGCGACGACCCGCACGCCCCGGCCCTTCATCTGCTCGAAGAGCACGCGGCTCTTCACCGACCGCATGAACATCACGATCTCGATGGGGCGGATGTCCGCGCCGGTGGCGATCATGTCCACGGTGACGGCGATGCGCGGGTCGAAGCTGTTGCGGAACGCCTGGATCAGGTCGTGAGGGTCGGCGCCGGTCGTCCGGTAGGTGATCTTCCGGCAGAAGGCATTGCCGCGGCCGAACTCGTCGCGCACGATCTCCACGATGTCCTCGGCGTGGCTGTCGTCCTTGGCAAAGACGAGCGTTTTGGGGACTTCGCGGCGGCCGGGGAAGATCTCGGTGAACAGGCGCTCGCGGAACGTGCGCACGAGGGTGCGGATCTGGTCGCGGGCGACCACCCCGCGGTCGAGCGCGGCGGCGTCGTAGGCGATGTCCTCGTCGGGCCGCTCCCAGCGCCGCGCGCGGGTGCGGCGGCTGCGGTACTCGACCATGGTCTCCGGCCCCGCTTCGATGGTCGACCCCTGGTCGGTGATCTGCGTGCGGATGCCGTAGACCTCGAAGTCGACGTTCACGCCGTCGGCGACGGCGCGCTCGTGGCCGTACTCCATGACCAGATTGCCGTCGAAGAAGCCGAAAGTGTGCTTCGACGGCGTGGCGGTGAGGCCGATCAGGAAGGCGTCGAAGTACTCCAGCACCTGCCGCCACAGCGTGTAGATTGAGCGGTGGCACTCGTCGATGACGATGATGTCGAAGTACTCGGGCGGGTAGGCGGCGTTGTAGACCACGGGCAGCGGCTCGCGCGGCTCCGCGTCGGCCGACCCGAAGCCGGACGCCTCCTCCCGGTCGGTGTCGAACGCCGGTTCGCCCCGAAGCATCGAGTAGAGGCGCTGGACGGTGGTGATGACGACCTTGCTCGCCGCGCCGATGGTGTTCGAGTCGAGGTGCTGGACACCGTACAGCTCGGCGAACCGGCGGCCGTCCTCCGGCGTGCGGAAGCCCTGGAACGCCTTGGGCCTGTTCGCCGAGGTTGCGGCGGTCCACCAGGAAGAGCACGCGCCGCGCGCCGGCGTACTCGATGAGGCGGTGGACCGCGGTGATGGCGAAGATCGTCTTGCCCGACCCGGTGGCCATCTGGACGAGGGCCCGGGTGCGGTTGTTCTTGAGAGAGTGCTCCAGTTTGCCAACGGCCTCGACCTGGTTGGGGTAGAGGAACTCCCGCGCCCCCGCCTCCAGCTCCGGCAGCGTCCGCAGCCGCGCGCGGAGGGATGACGGGCGCCTCGCGTCGGCGGCGGTGTAGAGCCCGCCGTGGTCTTGCCGGCGCTTGACCCAGGCGTCGAGCGTGTCGGCGCCGAGCCATTCCGCGAGCGTTGCCGGCTGGTGGATGTGCGGTTGGGCCGAGAGGCGGCGTGTCTTCGGGTCGGGGTCGAGGAGGTTGATGAAGCGCGTGTCGACGCCGGTGCTCAGGTAGACGAACGGCAGCGGATCGACCGGCGCGTCGAGTCCGGCGGGCAGGCCCGTCGCGTACCCGACGGCCTGCCACTCGACGCCCGCGAGGGAATGGCCCACGGGCTTGGCCTCGAGCACGCCGACCGGCCGTCCATCGACGAACAGCAGGTAGTCGGCGACGCCGTGGCCCTCGGCCAGACGGAACTCGCGGATGGCGACGCCGCGGCCGGCCGACAGGTTCGTTGCCGCGCGGTCCTGCACCAGCCAGCCCGCCTCGTCGAGGGCGGTGTCGATCAGACGTCTGGCCTGCTGCTCGGGGGTGAGCGGCACGCAGCCCATTCTACCGGCAGGCAAAAGGCCGGGCCTCGCCGAGAGCGGCCGCGCGCCGTGCGGTGATACCATCCTGGACATCCGGCTCCCGGCAGCAGGGCCGCCGCGGCGGCCGCGCCTGGGTCCGAGGTCATCCCGTGAAATCGTCGCGCGTCCCCCGGATGTTCATTACGTCCCTGCGCCTGCACCACTGGCGCAACTTCCGGGGACCGGTGGACCTGCTCCTGCGCCGGCGCGCGTTCCTCATTGGACCGAATGCGTCCGGGAAGTCGAACGTGCTCGACGCCCTCAGGTTCCTGCGAGATACCGCGGGACACGGTTTGAAGCAAGCGGTCGGGCTGCGCGGCGGCATGGGAGAGATCCGCACGCTGCAGGCGGGGACGCCCGCCGGCCTCAAGGTGGCTGTCGACGTCGGCACGGACGACGCACCGCGCCTGTGGACCTACAGTCTCCGGTTCCGCAACCATCCGAAGAAGCACCGGCCCGAAGTCATGGAGGAAGAGGTTCACCAACAGGGCGAACTGATTCTCAAGCGGCCCGATGCGGCGGACAGGAAGGATTCCGAGCGATTGGCGCAGACCTATCTGGAGCAGATCGTCGTCAACCAGCAGTTTCGAGAGCTCGCCGAGTTCCTGCAGTCCATCCGGTATCTGCACATCGTGCCCCACCTGGTGCGCGATCCCGAACGTTCCATCGGCTGGCACGACGATCCGTTCGGTGGGGACTTCCTGGAGAAGGTCGCCTCGACCCCCGCCAAGACCCGCGACGCGCGGTTGCGCAACATCAACAAGGCTCTGAAGATCGCCATTCCCCAGTTCGACAGCCTGACGCTGCAGCAGGATGCAGGCGGTCGCTGGCATCTCGAGGCGCGCTTCAGCCATTGGCGGCAGAGCGCGGCGCGCCAGTACGAGCGCTCGTTCTCGGACGGCACCCTGCGCCTGATCGGATTGCTTTGGTCCCTGGCGGAAGGGGGCGGCCCGCTGCTGCTGGAGGAACCGGAGCTCGCGCTGCACGACGCCCTCGTGCGGCACCTGCCGCGCTTCATGGCGCGGATGCATACGAAATCGGGCCGACAGGTGCTGATCACCACGCACTCGGCGGCGCTGTTGGCCGACGCGGGCATCGGCCTGGACGAGGTCCACGTCCTTGCTCCCGACTCGCAGGGAACGAAGATCAAGGTCGGCAGGAGCTATGGGGACGTACGAGCCATGGTGGAAAAACAAGGGCTGTCAATCGGCGCCGCCCTCCTCCCCAAGGCCGCGCCGGCGCACGCCGACCAGTTCAGCTTCGACTTCTGAGCCTCCATGGTGCAACGGGGGCAGAAGCCCGTGTCGTTCGCGGTGGAAGGCATCGTCGACCAGGCGGTCGTCCTGAAGCTCTTCGAGGCGTCGGGCGTCGTTTCCGGTACGCCTTATGTCTGCGACGGGATCGGCAACCTGCGCCAGCGCCTCGACGGATTCAACGCCGGTGCACACTACTCCCCTGGTTCGTGCTCTGCGATCTCGATCGTCACGACTGCGCCCCGGCGTTGCGCAGCCGCCTGTTCGGAACCAGGCAGGCAGAACGGATGGAGTTGCGAGTCGCGGTTCGAGCCGTCGAGGCGTGGCTGATGGCGGACCGGCGGGACTTCGCGAACTTTCTCGGCGTCCGCGTGAAGCGCATCCCTCCCGACCCGGAGAGGATAACCGATCCCAAACAGGTTGTCGTGGAACTGGCTCGCGAGTCCACCAGGCGCATCATCCGCGATGGACTCCCGCCATCCGAAGCGGGAGGTCGCCGCGTCGGGCCGGCCTACACCGACGAGATGATCAGGTACGTTCGCAGCCGATGGTCGCCGAAGCGGGCAAGCGCTGCCTCCCGGAGTCTGGCGCGTGCGTTCGAACGATGCCAAGCGTTCGGGCGCCGGGGAACCTGGTCCTGACTTCTGGAGCGCGACCCTTGGAGGGTTGGCAGGTGCGTCGATCCGTGGCGCCAAGATCGCCGGGATTCGGCGGGCGTCGCCGCGCTCGACGAACGCCAACAGCCCTTGTGACGATGTCGATTAGGTCACCGTAACATGACACATGGCGCGTTACAGAGGGAACGGCTGGCTCGCCGGCAGGGATTCGGGTATAACCATCGGCATGCTGCTGCGGACCATCGGCGTCGCAGTTTGCGGCTTGGCGCTCGCCGCCGCCGCTGCACAGGCCCAGGTGGGCGGTAACTTGGCCGCCGGACCGCCGCTCGACATGCACCTGGAGATCGCGACGGGCCCGGACGGCCCGATTCTCTCCACCACCGGATTCGATCTGGTGACGGGCGAGTACTACCGACTGAACGTCACGAGCGACGGCGCCGAACCGTGGCGGCTCGAGGTCGACGAGCTGCTGAGCAACGTGCACCTGCGCCTCGTCACCGTCAACGGGATCGAGGTTTACCTGCAGGCGCTGGCGTTCCGCGCCATCGAGTTCGATGTCGGGGGCACGGCGCAGTTCAGCTTCACGCCGATCCGCACCGGCGCGTTCGAGTTCACGGTCGGCGATGTCCCCTCGGTCCGCCGCCGGCGCGCGGATGGCGGGCGCACCGTGGCAGGGATGTTCACGGTCAGATAGAGCACCGCCGGCGGGGCAGGCGATAACGGTCAGACGCGCCCTCGACTTCACGCACCCGGTCCGCGGATGCGGCTGTCAGGAGGACTGCCAGGCGTCGCCCCGGCGCCATGCCAGCTCACATCCCTGCCTCCCGGATGCTGTAGTTGTCGTTGCGCCACAGGAGCATCCGTCCGTCGGGCATTTCTTCGAAGAGGAATTCCTCGCCCAGGTCGCCGTTGTCGCGCACGCGCCGGAACGTGCCGCCCTCGATGTGGCGGAGCCGGGTCAGAGCGCGCAGCGGGTCGTCGGTGGGGAGCGCCAGCACGTGCAGATCGCCTTCGTGCATGAGCACGGCGCTTTCTCCCCCGAGAGGCCGCTGGTAGGCGCCGGTGAAGCGCATGAGGTCCTCCGGCGCCGCGGCGCCGCCGCCTTCGACGCTGGCGGCGGCGCCGCCGGAGGGCGTGTCGTCGTCCGGTTTCCCGGCGGCCCGGCGCAGTGCGGGCGCGACGATGTCGTAGGCGGTCTGTGCGAACCGGCGGGCATTCACGCCCTGACCGTTGGTCATGAACGCCGTGGCGACCTCGTCCTGCGGACGCAGCAGGAGATGGCTGCGGTAGCCCGGGCAGGAACCGCCGTGGCCCACGAAGGTGTCTCCGTCCGACTTCCACACGGAGAAGCCCAGTCCGTAGGTGGTGTCGCCATCGGGTTCGAGCCAGTGCACCCGGTGCATCTCGCGCAGCGTGTTGCGGTCGAGCAGCGCATCGTCTCCGTCGAGCACGCGGAACTGCCACGACGCGAAGCGCGCCAGGTCCTCCACGGTCGAGATGAACCCGGCCGCGGGGCTGATGCCGCGCACCTGGTAGTCCGGCACCGGCCGGCGCCTGCCGTCCCGCCCCCGCGCGGTGTAGGCGCTCGCGAGCCGGTTGCCCCGGAAGCGGTCCGCGTGGTCGGTGAAGGTGCTGGTCATCCCCAGCGGGTCCAGGATGTTCGCGCGGATGTAGTCGTCGTAGGTCTGCCCGGACGCCGATGCCACGATCTCGCCGGCCAGGGTGAGCGCCAGGTTGGAGTACTGGTAGTAGGTGCGCGGGGGATACAGCATCGACCGGGTGGGCAGCGTCGCGACGATCTCCTCGTGGGTCGGGAAGGGATAGTCGGGGCCGGTCCAGTACGGCGCACCGGCCTCGCGCGGGAGACCGGAGGTATGGGTGAGCAGCCCTTCGACGGTGACCGGGCCCGCTTCCGGGTGGTCGTCCTGGATCTCGAACCAGTCCAGGTGTCCGGCCACGGGATCGTCGAGATCGACCTTCCCCTGGTCGCGCAACTGCAGCACGCCGACCGCCGTGAAGAGCTTGGAGATGGAACAGATGGAGTACATCGTCGCCGGCGTCGCACGCTCTTCCCGCTCGACGTGCGCATACCCGTAGCCCTTCGCCCAGACGAGCTCCTGATCGTGCACCACCGCGAGGGAGGCGCCGGGGAGGCCCCCGTAGGCCTGTGCCGCATCCATCCAGACATCCAGCAGGTGCACGGCCTCGGCGACGCCGGGATCCTCCGCGAGCGATCGTTGCGCGTCAAGCGGAAGTGCGTGGAGCAGAAGGAGCGCGAGCGCCGCGGCGCCGGCACGGACGCGGGATGGCGGCCGAAGCAGGATGTGCGGGGGCTTCATCGATGTACTCCTGGGATTGCGTCGGGTGTTGGGTCGCCGTGCGGGGCGCGGGTTCGCGGGCCCGGACCCGAACGACGAAGGCGAAGGGTCGGTCAACGATCTGCTATCGCCGCTGCTCGATGACGATGCGCGCAAGATGCTGCGAATCCGGCCGCAGTTCGGCGTCACCCGCCCGCATCCCGCTGACCGAGAGCATGTAGGCGATGATGTCGACGTACTCCTCGTCGGTGAGCGAGCCGGGATTGTCCTCGGGCATCGTCAGCCGCGTGTATTCGAACAGGGTGGCCAGCGAGCGTCCCGCCCACTCGCGCTCGAACCGCGCCCGCGCCAGCGGGGGCGTGGACCGCATGTCGGGATCGTCGGGTGCGCCGTTCAGACGGCGGCCGTGACAGAAGCTGCACGCACCCGAGTACGCCAGCCGGCCACGCGTCGCCTGCCCGGCCGTGAAGACGCCGTCCCGCACCGACGCCACGTCCGCGGCAGCGGGGAACGTGTCCAGTGCGGCCACCTGGTCGGCCGTGACGCTGCCGAAGTCGTTCGTCCAGGCGTTGCGGACATGGCTCGCGAGCACCGCGATCTCGCCCGCGGTCAGGTTCGGGAACGGCGGCATGCTCCCCGCGCCCTGACGGAGGACGCTGACGATCCGCGCCGGGTCGGCGAGCCGGTCGTTGCCGCGCAGGGCCGGAAACGTCGGCGGGCTCCCGTCGCCCGACGCGCCGTGGCAGCGCGCGCAACGCGCCTCGTAGATCTGTCGTCCCCGCTCGAAGAGCGCCGCGTCGTCGACCTGTGCAAGGACCGCGCACGGGGCGAGGACGCATCCGAGACTCAGACCGGCGACCAGGATCTTTCCCATCGGACGAACTCCTTCATCGCGTCCCGTTGTCCGGCGCCGGGTCCTGCGCGCCGCGAACGGGGGTGCCCCGGCCGACGCCGGCGATCAGGGCCGGAGACAGGCTCTCCTTGTCGATCACCGTCTCACTGGACCCTGACGCCGCGATCCGGCGGTCTCCTTCAGGCGGATGGCTTCCCCGCGGCGTGCGTGCCGGCGATGTAGCCGTGGACGTGGCCCTTGCCGAGGCCGTGCTTGTTGAACCCGCCCACCGCCTCGCCGCCGGCGTAGAGACCCGGAATCACCTGCCCCTGCGTGTCGATGACCTGCTGGCGCCCGTTGACCCGCAGGCCGCCGTAGGAGTCGTGCCAGATGACCATGATCGACAGCGCGTAGAACGGCGGCATGTCGATGCGGTACATCGGCGCGTCCGCCTCGCGCTCGAACTCGGGGTCGGCGCCGGCGTCCACCGAGCGGTTCCAGGCGGCGACGGTCTCGGCCAGGTGGCGCAGCGGCACCCGCTGGAACTCGTGGCCGGCGGCGATCTTCCCCGCCAGTTCCTCGATGGTGTCGGCCCGGAAGAAGTAGCCGTTGTCCGCCACGTAGGGGTACCGCAGCTCCCATCCGGTGCGCTCGACCGCCTCCTGATCGAAGATGGCCCACAGCGGCCCCGAGTGGTAGTCCGGCGGCTTCGATCCCTCGTTCATGGCCAGCGCGGCGTCGATGCCGTGGTCGTAGTCGTACATCTCGCGGACCCACTTCTTCCGGCAGTTGCGCCAGTCGAGCGGCTTGTGGTCGAGTCCCTGGCCCGGCGCGCCGCCGTCGCCCGGGTAGCGGCTGCCGCCGGGCCGGTCGGGCAGACGGACCTCGTTGAAGAACCGCTTGCCGACCTGGTTCACCGCGATGAACTCCTCGAAGCCGGCGCTGCCGACGTTGACCCCGGCGGAGCCGCGGAAGCCGAACGTCGGGTGGCCCGGCATCATGGTCGTGTACGCGTCCCGGGTGCCGAGGCGGGTCGAGATGTGGAATGTCGTCGGATACGACAGGTTCTGCTGCATCCCGGCCAGGTTGGCGCCCACCCGCAGGCCGGCGACCAGGGCGCTGGCGTCCTGGCCGTGGGGGCCCTGCAGGGCGACGCCGCTGGTCGGGAAGGCGGGCTCCCGCATGGCGGGGTAGAACATGCTGCGCACCTGCGGGTTGCCGGCGTGGCCGCCGCTGGCCAGGATGACGCCCCGGCGGGCCCGGATGGCCACCGTCTCGCGCCGCTCGTCGATGTTGCCGTTGCGCCAGTAGCTCTGCAGCAGCTCGCCGGTCTCGGGGTGATGCCGCGGCGAGTGGTGGGCCCGGATGCCCACCACCCGGCCGGAGAACGGCTGTTCGCGAATCAGGTCGGCGAAGCGGCGGTGCAGCATGAACTCGACGCCCTTCTCGCGCGCCGAGAACTCCAGCGGCCGGGAGAGGGCCACGCCGTTGCTCACCGCCCCGGGGCCGACCAGTCGCCGCGCGTCGTTCATCTGCTGCGGCGCGAACGCACTCGTGCGCTCGGGATCCGCAACACCCGCATCCTCCGCCGTGATCGTGCCCGCCCGGATGTCCGTCCTGTCGCCGAGCATCAGGAAGCAGCGCGCCCCCCGCGCGCGCGACAGGCCGCCGCCGCCGTGCGTGCCGCTGACGCGCGTGAACCGGACGTAGTTGTCCATCAGGAACTGCCGCGTGGCCGGGCAGTTCTCGGCCCATGCGCGGGCGAGCTCCCGCTCGTTGTAGCGGTACGGACTCTGGCCCTTGGGGTCGACGACCGACCAGTCGGTGATGTCCGTGAACAGCAGGTCGACGTTGTCGTCGAGTTCTTCCGGCGCCTCGGTGGGATCGACCGTGATCAGCCCCTCCTGGTCGCGCTCGCCCTGCATGTCCCGGCGCTGGACCGGGTCGCCGCCGCCGAGGGACACGAAGGCCCCGCTGTGCAGCATCCTGCCGCCGACGTCGTAGTTCTGATCGACCACCAGCACGCTGGCCCCGAGGTCCCGCGCGCGGATGGCCGCGGTCAGGCCGGCGCACCCGCCACCCGCGATGACGACGTCCACCTCGTAGTCCCAGGTGACCTCGCCGCCGGCCGACTCCTGCGCGCGGGCCGCTTCCGGCGCCAGCAGCGCGCCCGCGCCCAGCCCGGCCGCGGCTCCCGTCCTGACGAAGTCCCGCCGGCTGACGCCGTGCTCGTGCCCGACCTTTGGATCGTCGCCGTCGCCGGTGCTCTTCCTCGCCATTTCTCAGCCTCCAGTCACGTCGCCTTCGCGCTGCCTGCCGCCGTGGCCGCCCGCGCCGGCGGCGCGGCGCAACCGGTCCACGATACCACCCGGCGGGGCGCGGTAGCGAAAAAGAAAGTGGCGTCAGCGGCGCGCCGCCGCGACAAGCGTCGCCCCGTCGTTCCGCGCGGGTGGCGTCGGCAACATGCCCCCTACCACGTGGGCAGTTCGGGGACCGCGATGCCGGTCGGACTGTACTCCAGGGAGGCGCCCGCCTCGGCAGACAGCAGACTCAGAAGGAACGGATAGATGGCCTCCATCCGGAACGTCGCCGCCCCGGCCGGTTCCCAGGCCAGCTCTCCTCCGGTCGAGAAGCCTGCCGCCGCGAGCGGTCCCGCAAGGGTGGGGATGTCGGTCAGGACGTGCAGGGCGACGTCGTTGTCGCCCCGCCCGTCCGTGATGAATGGCGGCTGGTGGTCGCCGAAGATCAGGGCGATGAAGCCGGGCTCGACGCGGCGCCGGAACACATCGAGCAGCAGTTCCCATTCGTAGGCGACGGTCACGAAGTAGTCGCGCTGCCAGCCCTGCGGAACCGTCAGCGAGAGCGCGACGTAGTCGGGCCGGGTCTCAAGGAAGGAGCGCTGCGGCTGCTCCAGCTCCGCAACGTCCTCGGTGATCGGAGGCGGCGGCTCCCAGGCGAAGTGGGTGGACACGGCGGAGAAGTGAAACAGTCGGGGGCGCGGGTGCCGTCCCCAGTGGTTCGCGAATGCGTACTCCAGGGACCACTGGTCCGGCACGTGGCCGAAGCCGTAGAAAGGGCCGTCGTACCCGAAGTCGTCACGAATGATCACCTCGTCGTGGTCGTACACGTCCTCCCCCCAGGTGGCGCCGGGCTGCACGGACAGCGTGTGGTAGCCGTTGCGCTTCAGGTAGGTGATGAGGTGCGGGTAGCGGTGCGCCACGCGCTTCCAGGCCCGGTACGTCGAATGGCTGGCGATCCCCACTCCGCTCAGGGCCGACGCCGTGCTCATCCACGACCCGCCGCCGTGCACCGGGGAGGTCACGAACTGCGTGAACAGCGGGAGTCCCAGCGCTGCCAGCTCGCCGTGCACGTGGCGCATCAGTCCCTGCCGCGCGATCAGGTAGTCGTCGTCGGCCCACAGCACCGCGCCGTACGACTCGACGGTGAAGAGAAAGATGTCGGGACGGCGCACCGGCGTCGTCGAGGCCAGTTGCACCGCTGCCTGCGCCACCGAGCCGTCGAAGGCGTCGACCGTGGCCAGCACGTCCTGCGACCGCTGCCAGTTGCGGTGCGCGTGCTTCGCCTGGAGCTGAACGATCGGATCGTCGCGCGCGGCGCCGAACCACGCGAGCGACAGCAGGCAGTAGGCGTTGACGATGGCGCATCCCGCCAGGACGCGCCGGGGAGCAAGACCCGCGCCCCAGCGCCCGACGACACCGAGATAGCGCGCCACCAGCCAGCCGAACCCGGCGATGGCCGCCAGCAGGACGACGGTGTACAGCACCTCGGTCAGTCCCCACGTGTCGCGCACGAAGATCCACGCGCTCCCGAGCATGAGCATGTCGTCGAGGAGCGTGCCCGGCCGATCGAAGAGCAGGTGCATGAGGCCGCTGTACGCCAGGAACGCCGCCAGCAGGATGTAGGCGAGCCAGGCGAGCCGGACAACGGCCGGGCGCCACGCGCCGGCGAAGCGGCTGGCGAGAACCAGCGACGAGAAGATGAGGATCCAGTCCGCGCTGACCCGGAAGATGTCCCTGTTGTGGCGCCGAACGAACAACTGCATGACGTACTCGTACGTGCTGCGTCCGAGTCCGGACCATCCCCAGTCGTACTCGCCCCGGGGATGTCCCAGGGGGAAGAAGGGCCAGAAGTCGTTCTCGTTCGACTGGACCAGATAGAGCGGGACGAACAGCAGCAGATTGAGCGCGACGAACCCGACCGGGACCACGACGCGCGACTGCGACGACCAGCCGCACACCCACGACGGGATGTGGAGCGTCAGGCGGATCTCAGGAACGGCCGCCTCCGGTGGACACTATGCGTCGGAGGTGAGCGACAGCGGTTCGTGCTCCAGCGCGACCTGGCCGGTGCTGTCGCCGAAGCGCTCGGCCGGAACGCCGGCCTTGTCGACCGTTTCCAGCCGTCGGCATGGTCTGTGAACGGCGTGGCCTCTGCTCGGTGGCTCCTACACGCCCGACAGCAGCGGCAGGCGCCCGGTGCTGTCGCCGAACTGCTCCACGCGCACGCCGAACTTGGCCATCAGGCTCAGCGACAGGTTGGCCAGCGGCGTTCCCTTCGGATACACCAGATGGCGGTTTCCCTGCAGCCCGCGTTCCGGCCCGCCGACCACGACCACCGGCACGTTGTAGTTGTTGTGGATGTTGCCGTCGCTCATGCCGCTGCCGTAGAGCACGACGACGCTGTCCAGCAGCGTGCCGTCGCCGTCGGGAGTCGCCTGCAGCCGGTCGAGGTAGTAGGCGAGCGTGTCCACGTGATACGTGTTCAGCTTCGTGAAGTCCTGCATCTTGTCCGGGTTGTTGCCGTGGTGCGACATCGAGTGGTGCGCCTCGGGCAGCCCGATCTCGTTGTAGGACCGGTTGATGTTCTCGCGGGCCAGCATGAACGAGGTGACCCGGGTGATGTCAGCCTCGAACGCGAGCACCTGCAGGTCGAACATCAGCTCGGCGTACTCGCGGAAGGTCTCCGGCACGCCGACGGGACGTTCGGGGACGACAAAGTCCGTGTTGGTCGACTCGGCCCGCGCGATGCGCTGCTCGACGTCGCGGATCGAGTCGAGGTACTCGCCGAGCTTGGTGCGGTCGCGCCCGCCGAGCCGGCTCGACAGAGCCGCTATCTCGCGGGTCAGACCGTCGAGGATGCTGCGGTCCTCCTCCACGCGCAACTGCCGCTCCTCGGCCGTGTCGCCGCTGCCGAAGAGCCGTTCGAACACGAACCGCGGGTTCGTCTCGGCCGGCAGGGGCATGGTCGGCGTCTTCCACGACAGCGAGTTCATGTAGGCGCACGCGTAGCCGTGGTCGCAGGCGCCGACCACGTCGTTGCGGTCGACCGAGACCTCCAGCGACGGCAGCTTCGAGTCGCGGCAGATCAGCTCGGCGATCATCTGGTCGACCGTCGTGCCCGCCTCCACGTCCGCGCCCTCGGTCTGCTTCGGATGCACCGAGCTCATGAACGCGGGGGCGGCGCGGGGATGCTGACCGCCGGTGTCGCCCTGATCGGTCGCCGGATAGTTGTCCAGCCCGCTCAGGACGAGCGTCCGGCTGCGGAACCGCTCCAGCGGCTGCAGGATGGGGGAGAGCTCGAACCCGGCGCCCTCGGTCGGCGGCGTCCAGTCCCACATGTTCATGCCGTTGCCGACGTAGACGGCCGCGAACCGCGGCGTCCCCGGGGCCCGGGCCGACAGGGCCGGCACCATCGCGTCGAGCAGCGGGAGGGCGAGCGTCGCGCCCATGCCGCGCAGGAAGGTCCGTCTCGGCAGCGCCTGCTTCGTGATCAGCATTGCATCTCTCCCGTGGATCCTGCGCCAGATTATCATGGTCGCGCCCACGGCGGGAGAGCGGACAGGGTGGATGAACCGCTGGCGACGACTCAGGGACGTTGGCGGGTTCTCGGGACCCGCGCAGCGTGGAGAGCCGCGGGAGGCGTGAGGATCGGTGACCACGGGACGGATCGACCCGTCATCGCCTGGCGACCGCGCCGGTCCCCTGGAGCCGGACCGTGCGAGCGTGCGCTCGTCAGTTGGTCCGGTCGACCGCCATCCGCATCCGGAACGGCAGGCTCTCGACGACGCCCTGGACGAGCGCTGCGAAGCGGTGGTCGTCGTCCGCGGCGTCGCGCTTGATCCGGCGCACGGCAGGCATGTCGGTCGCTTCGAGTCCGCGGCCGAGGGCGTAGGTGAGCAGGCGATCGACCGCCGTGGTCAGGAAGTCGTCGGCGTGGCTCAGCAGCAGCGCGCGGAGCTCGTTCGGTCCGTCGAACGTGGCGCCGTCGGGGAACGCCGCCGACGCGTCGATCGGCAGTCCCGAGGCGTAGATGTCGCGCCACTCGCCGATGGCATCGAAGTTCTCGAGGGCAAAGCCCAACTGGTCCATCTGGGCGTGACAGGCCGCGCAGACCGGATTGGCCCGGTGCACCGCCATCTGTTCGCGCATCGGGAGCACCTTGCGGGGGTCGCGCTCCTCGACCAGGTCGGGGACGTCGGGCGGCGGCGGGGGCGGGGGCGTGCCCAGGATGTTCTCCAGGATCCACTTGCCGCGGATGACCGGCGACGTGCGGTTGGCCCGTGACGTGCCGGTGAGGATGGAGCCCTGACCGAGCAGTCCGCGGCGCACGCTGTCGGCCGGCAGCGGGACGCGGCGGAAGCGCTCGCCGTGGACGCCGCCGATGCCGTAGTGCCGGGCGAGACGCTCGTTCAGGAACGTGTAGTCGGCGTCGAGCAGGTCGAGGATGCTCCGGTTCTCGCGAATGATGCTTTCGAAGAACAGCTTCGTTTCCTGCTCGAAGGCCTGCCGCAGGTTGTCGTCGAAGTGGAACAGCAGCTCGGGGCTCGGCTGGAACCCGGCGACGTTGCGGATATGCAGCCACTGGCCGGCGAAGTTGTCGACCAGCGCCCGCGAGCGCGGGTCGGCCAGCATGCGTTCGACCTGCCGCCGCAGCACGTCCGGGTCCTGCAGCGTCCCTGCGACCGCCCGCTCCAGCAGCTCGTCGTCCGGGATGCTGCTCCAGAGGAAGAACGACAGGCGCGAGGCCAGCTCCAGGTCGGATATCGCGTAGGGCGTTCCCGGCTCGACGGATGCCGGCTGGTCCTCGAACCGGAACAGGAAGTGCGGGCTGACCAGTATCCCGCGCACGGCCAGCTCGATGCCCGCCTCGAAGCCGCCCCGGGCGGCGCGGTCGCGGTACAGCCGCATCGGTATCCGCAGGTCGCTGTCGGTGACCGGGCGCCGCCAGGCGCGACGGGCCAGCGTCGAGAGGATGGTGCGGGCGCAGGGCTCCTCCTCGGCCGGGCCGGCCGGGGTGCAGACCAGCAGCCTGCGGCGGCCGGGCGAGTCTCCGGCGGTCGCGGTCCCGGGCAGCGGCCCGGTGATCGCCACGCTGGAGACGACCGGCTCGCCGTTCGGGGCGCGATACGGGTCGCGGCGCAGGTCGGGGTCGAACAGGTCCTCGACGTAGGCCGAGGTCCGGGCCGCGAAGTAGACCTGCACCCGCCGGGACCCGGCGGACACCGGCGCCTCGAAGCGCATGCTCTCCAGGATCAACCGGTTCCGCTCGTTGCCCCGCATGCCCGGCGGCCGCTGCACGATCCCGGTCCAGACCCGCTCGCCGTCGATGCGCACGTGGAGCTCGTGCGGCTCGTCGGTGACGCCCTCGAACCCGCCCGCGACGCCGCTCTCCTTCGGTCGCATCTGGAAGCGGTACTCGCCGTCGGCGGGAAAGTAGTGGCGGAAGACGGTCCCGCCGCGCGAGCCGAAAGGCAGCGCGTCGCTCACGCGCGTGCCCTGGTCGCGGTCGGTCGGCACGAAGAAGGTCTCGGGCGCCGGCGCGCCCCGTGGCCGGCCGAGCGCCATCTCCGCGATCCGGGAGGCGGCGCCCAGGTAGCGCTCGGTGAGCGCCGACGACAGGGTGAGCGCGTCGGCGTTGTTGTCGAAGCCGTAGGCGGCGTTGTCGGCCGGCAGCAGCGCCGGGTCGATATCCACCGCCAGCAGGTCGCGGACGGCGTTGCGGTACTCCGTGCGGTTCAGGCGGTGCAGGGTGGGTCGGCCCGGATCGGGGTTGGCCGCCGCCGCGCGGTCGAGCGCGGTCTCGAGCCACGTCACCACGGCGTCGTAGGTCGCCGGGTCGGGTCGCCGCCGGCCGGCCGGCGGCATCGCCCCGGTGCGCAGCTTGCGGATCACCGCCTCCCACACCGCCGGATGCTCGCCGGGGCGGTTCATGTCCAGCCCGTCGAGGGCCAGCCCGCCGATCCGGGCGCGCCGGTTGTGGCAGGCGAAGCAGTAGCGCTGCAGGACCGCACGGGGTGCCGGCTCGGCCGCCGCGGCGGTCGTCGCCCCGGGCTCCGCTCCGATGTCCTGCGCCTGCGGCGCTGCGTCCAGCACCACCGGGAAGGAGACCACGGCGACCACGATCGCCAGCAGTCGCATCGCCGCCGCCGCATGGGGCCCCGTCATCGCTTCAGCGCCTCCTCCGGAATGGCGGCCGCGCAGGGCGCCGGGCAGGGGATCTCCTGCGCACCCAGCTCCCGCAGCAGGGCGGCGGTGTGGGGATGCGCGGCGAACGAGTTGCCGTACTCGACTCCGTCGGCGACCCGCAGCGGCGTGCGTCCGTCCAGGGCCACCACGTCCAGCTTCGCGCCCCGGTCGAACAGGTACTGCACCACGCTGTTGGCGCCGCGGTACGCCGCCGCGTGCATCGCCGTCTCGCCGACATCGCTGACCGCGTTCACGTCCGCGCCGTGCTCCTCGACGAGGAGCCGGACCGCCTCCAGCACCTGCGTCTCGCTGGCGCGGTCCTGGTTGGACGCCCAGGAGATGCCTGCCGCAGCCATCAGCGGCGTGATGCCGTCCTCGGTGTCGATGGTCGGGTCGGCGCCGTGCTCCAGCAGCAGGCGCAGCACCTCGACATCGGCCGCCTTGGCGGCCAGCATGAACGCCGTGGCGCCGGTCATGTGGCGGCGGTACCGTGCGCCCGACCAGCGCGGCTCCTCCATCGAGTTGCGGCCGTTGACGTCGGCGCCGTGGGCGAGCAGCGCGCGCAGCACGCGCAGCCGATCGAGGTTGACGACGATGAACTGGTCGCTGATATGCCAGTTCGCCACGTGCACGGCGGCCTGCAGCGGCCGCCCGAAGATGTTCCCGCGAGTGATTCCCTCGGACTCGCGTTCGCTGTAGCCGAGCTTGCGGATCACCAGGGGCATCGGCTCGGCGCGCATGCCCTGGACCGTCAGCCGCGTCGATCCGCCCTCGGCGTTCGGGTCCGCGCCCTCGGCGAGCAGCAGGTCCACGAGGTCCTCGTGGCCGTTGACCACCGCGACCAGCAGGGGAGCGGCGCCGTCGGGCCGCGCCTCGTTGACGTCGGCTCCCGCCGCGAGCAGGGCGCGGACGGCGCCGATGCTGCCCTTGCGGACGGCGAACAGCAGCGGCGTCGCGCCGCTGTTCGAGCGCGCCCGGATGTCGGCGCCCCGCGCGATCAGGGTCTCGACGACGGCAACGTGTCCCTCGGCTCCCGCCCACATGAGGGCCGACTGGCCGTTCCAGGTCTCCTGCGCGTCGACATCGGCCCCGGCGTCGGCGAGCGCCTCCACGGCGCCGACCCGCCCGGCCCGCGCCGCGAGCATCAGCGGCGTCTCGCCCGCGTTGACGGCCTGCCGCGGATCGTTCGGATCGACCCCGGCCGCGAGCAACGCGGCGATGATCGCGGCGTCGCCGTTCCGCGCCGCCAGCGCCAGCGGCGTCACGCCGTACTCGTTCGCCGCATGCACGTCGGCCCCGGCGCGGATCAACGCGGCGGCGGTCTCCGCATCGCTGCGGTACGCCGCCCAGTGCAGGGCGGTCGTCCCGTCGCCCTGCGTCGCGCCGACGTCGGCGTTGTGCGCGAGCAGCGACCGCACCGCCTGCGTGTCGCCGCGCTGCACGGCGTCTGCAAGCGCCGCTTCCTGCGCCGCGGCTCCCCGGCCGGCGCCGGCGACGCAAAGGACGGCGGCGAACGCCGCCAGCCACCGTACGAGCGCATTTTCTGCCTGCATCATCGAGTTCCTGATGCAGGCCATACTACTACGCGCCGGCGAGGTTGGCGGCCAGCAGCGCGGCGCAGTCGGCGGCGCCTCGCCCACGCTAGAAGCGGCCCGCGGTGTCGAGGTCGGGGTGCTCGAACGCGGACGCCATCCGGTCGACGTCCCGCCGCGCCGCTCCCAGGCCGCGGGCGACCTCACGCCACCGCGTCACCGCCGTCGCGACCTCCCGCGCGATCACCTTCGCGCCGTTCAGCTCCAGCCCGTAGAACCCGGCGGTTCCGAGCGCCAGTTCGACGGACGCCGCAGGATCGTCGTCGTCGATGCACGTGGACAACACCCGCGGCCGGATATCGACGGGCACCGGATTGAGGTCGTACGCGGGAGACAGGCGCCAGCCCCTGTGGTCCTGGTAGAGGAAACCGTGGTTGCGAAGGTGGTCGTCGACGTTCGAGATCAGCACGTTGAAGAGGATGCGCCGCCACAACTGCTGCAGGTCCGGCTTCGGCCGGGCGCCGTGGCGCCGCAGCGCGTCGGCGATTTCCGGATAGGAACGCGACTCGCGCTCGTTGGCGCCGAGCATGCTCATGGCGGAGAGAAACGGGAGGCGGTGACCCGCGCGGCGGTCGAAGCGTCGAACAATCAGCACGTTCCTGCCGGCGATGGTCTCGCACCGCCGCTGCGGCACGTCGATGCCGCTCGCCTCGGCGAGTCCAAGCGCTACGGTCTCCCACAGCACGACGTTCAGATCGTCCCGGACGTGCGGGAACTTCGCGATGGCGAGGCGGCCGTCCGTGTCGCGAACGGAGGCCTTCGGGCGCGCGCCGCCCAGGGAGGAGCCGGGGCCGAGCAGAAGCCGGAGGTCATCCTCGCCTTCCGTGTCCCCGGTGACGCATTGCGCGGCGGCGAGCAGGCGCGGCAGTTCGACGAGCGGCGGAATGCGGGTGCGACCGGGCGCGGCGAGGAACGGACCGGTCGGGTCGGTGGAGAAGCGAAGCGCCCCCGTACGCGCTTCGTCGTCCACCATCAGCAGGACGTCCGCCTCGGAGAGGGTCCGCGGAGCGCGTCCCTCCCGCCGGGCGCTGCGGCGCTCCGCGCGCCGCATGAGGACGCGTCCCCAGCGGTCGGGCGTCGAGTCGCCGATGGCGCCGAACAGCGACCGCCCGGGTACGGTGTGAAACGGACCGGCCGTGAGCATCAGGGCGGGTTCGAGGGCGAAGCGCTCCGGGTGTCGGAGCCATGCCGGGTCGTACTCGAACGACGCGCCATCCCGTCCCTTCCGGGTTCGGCACCACAGTCGCCCGACGAGGACGGTCGTCCCGTGCAGGTCGACGGAGACGAGGATTTCCCGGTCCATCAGCCGCGCGTCGCAGGCGTGCCCGGACGTCGAGCCCGAATGCGCTTCGGCAGCGCTTCCGCCTCGAGAGCCAGCCCCACCGTGTCGCTCCCCGGGTCCGCCAGGTCGGCGATGCGCGCCTCCAGGCCCAGCACGAACAGCACCGTCGCATAGACGCCCACGGAGACACCCGGATTGCCCTTCTCGACCTTGTGCAGCGTCGTGCGGCTGATCAGCGCGCGCTCCGCCATGGTCGCCGTGGGGATGCGTCGTCGTCGTCTGGCGTCCCGGATGTCGGCGCCCAGTCTGCCGAGCACGCGGCGCACCGGCAAGGGCAGGGATCTGGTCCGCGCGTCCTTCATTACATCCATTATACGTATCCTAATCACGTATTTGCGACTCTAAAAGTGGACGCAAGGATGGTTCGTGGATCCGCGTGGCCCGACGCAGGTGGTCGGAGAAGGGTTCCATGACGGTCGGCGGCTATCATGGCGGCCATGAAGATCGCCACCTGGAACGTCAACGGGCTGCGCGCGCGGCTCGACTTCGTGCGCCACTGGCTCGACGCGCGGCGGCCCGACGTGGTGGGGCTGCAGGAGCTGAAGCTCACCGACGAGGAGTTTCCGCGGCAGCCGTTCGAGGACGCCGGCTACCACGTCGAGCCGTTCGGTCAGAAGGGCTGGAACGGCGTGGCGATCCTGTCGCGCGATCCGCTCCGCGTGGTGCGCCGCGGGCTGCCGGGGCAGGAGGCCCTGGGCGCGCGCCTGCTGACCGCCGAGGTCGGCGACCTGTCGTTCACCACCGTCTACTGCCCGAACGGCAAGTCGGTCGACCACGCGGACTACCCGCGCAAGCTGGCGTGGTTCGAGGCGCTGGCGGAACATGTCGCCGGTCGGCGCGGCGACGACCCGCCGGCGGTGCTCTGCGGCGACTTCAACATCGTGCCGCACGCTATCGACAGTTGGGACGAGGAGGCGCTCGCCGGGCGCATCTTCCACACCGACGCCGAGCGGGCGGCGTTCCGGCGGCTGCTCGACCAGGGCTTCGTCGACCTGTTCCGCCACCAGCAGCCCGAAGCGCGGGCCTTCTCGTGGTGGGACTACCGCGGCGGCGCCTTCCACCGCAACCTGGGTCTGCGCATCGACCTGCTGCTGGGCACGCCGGGCGTCGTCTCGCGCCTGCGCGGCGTCGAGATCGACCGCGACTACCGCAAGAAGAAGGACGGGCTGACCGCGTCGGACCACGCCCCGGTCATCGCCGAGCTGGCGTAGCGCAGCGGACACGCCAGCTCTGGTGCTGTGCGTGCGGATGCGGCGGAGCGCGTGCGGATGCGGCGGAGATGCGGGAGATGCCGCTCGAATGCCGCGACGACGTTCGCCGCGGGCTGCATGTCCTCGACGGCGCGCGGGCGGATACGTCCGCGGATTCGATGGCGTCTTCGGGCGGCGACTGGCCGCGGCGGGCGAAGTGGCGCACAATCCCGCGTGATGACCGCACCGCTGTCCGACCTGCTGCCCGCCGGCGACCCGTCCGGCGACGAGCTCCTCGATCGCTTCCTCGACTATGTCGACGGGCTGGGCCTGACCCTCTACCCGGCCCAGGAGGAGGCGATCCTGGCGCTGTTCGAGGACCGTCACGTCATCCTCAACACGCCGACCGGATCCGGCAAGTCGCTGGCCGCGTTCGCCCTGCACTTCGCGTCGCTGGCCCACGGGCGGCGCTCGGTCTACACCTGCCCCATCAAGGCGCTGGTCAACGAGAAGTGGATGGCCCTGTGCCGCGCGTTCGGCCCCGACAACGTGGGCCTCGCCACCGGCGACGCCACCGTCAACCGCGACGCGCCGCTGCTGTGCTGTACGGCCGAGATCCTGGCCAACATCGCCCTGCGCGAGGGAGAGGAGGCGTGGGTCCACGACGTGGTGATGGACGAGTTCCACTGGTACGCCGACCGCGATCGCGGCGTGGCGTGGCAGGTTCCGCTGCTGACGCTGCCGCAGGCGCGCTTCCTGCTGATGTCGGCGACGCTCGGGGACGTGACGTTCTTCGAGCAGGAGCTGACCCGCCGCACCGACCGCGAGACGGTGACCGTCACTTCCGCCGAGCGACCGGTGCCGCTCGACTACGCCTACTCGGAGGAGCCGCTCGCACAGGCCGTCGAGCGACTGGTCGAGGCGGACCGCGTGCCGGTCTACGTGGTCCACTTCACGCAGAAGGACGCCGCGGCGAGCGCCCAGAGCTTCACCAGCCTGAAGGTCGCCACGCGCGGCCAGAAGAACGCGCTCGCCGCGGCCGTCGCCGACGTGCGCTTCTCCACGCCCTACGGCCCGCGCATCCGCACCTGGCTGAAGCAGGGCATCGGCATCCACCACGCGGGGCTGCTGCCGCGCTACCGCGTGCTGGTCGAGCAGCTCGCCCAGCGCGGGCTGCTCAAGGTCATCTGCGGCACGGATACGCTGGGGGTCGGCGTCAACGTGCCCATCCGCACCGTGCTCTTCAGCCGCCTCTGCAAGTTCGACGGCGAGAAGACGGCCGTGCTCTCGGCCCGCGACTTCCACCAGATCGCCGGCCGCGCCGGCCGCAAGGGCTTCGACGACCAGGGTTTCGTCGTGGCCCAGGCCCCGGAGCACGTCATCGAGAACCGGCGCCTGGCGGCGAAGGCGCGGGCGGGCCGCAAGGTGGTCCGCCGCCAGCCGCCGCGCGGCAACTTCGCCTCGTGGGACGGCCGGACGTTCGAGCGGCTCATCCGCGCCCGGCCCGAACGGCTCGCCTCGCGCTTCCGGGTCTCGCACGGGATGCTGCTCAACGTGCTGTCGCGGCAGACCGACGGCTGCGCGGCCATGCGGCAGCTCGTGCGCGACTGCCACGAGACCGCGGCGGCGAAGAAGGCCCATCGGCGGCGCGGCTGGCAGCTCTTCCGGGCGCTGGTGGGGCGCAAGGTCGTCGAGATCGTCCCTCGCACCACCGAAGGCTCCCGCCTGCAGGTGAACGTCGACCTGCAGGACGACTTCTCGATGGATCAGACCTTGTCGCTCTACCTCATCGAGACCATTCCGCTGCTCGACTTCGACGCCGAGGACCACGCGCTCGACCTGCTCACCCTCGTCGAGAGCATCCTGGAGAACCCGGCCGCCATCCTGCGCCGGCAGCTCGACCGGCTGAAGGCCGAGGCGGTGGCCGAGATGAAGGCGGCCGGTCTCGACTACGAGGAGCGCATGGAGAAGCTCGAGGAGCTGGAGCACCCCAAGCCGCTCGCCGACTTCGTCTATTCCACTTTCAACGACTTCGCCGACCGGCACCCCTGGGTGGAGGAGGAGAACATCCGCCCCAAGTCCATCGCGCGCGAGATGTTCGAGACCTTCCACTCGTTCGCCGACTACGTGCGGGAGTACGGCCTCGAACGGGTCGAGGGACTGCTGCTGCGGCATCTCTCCAGCGTCTACAAGGTGCTGCGCCAGACGGTGCCCGACGGCATGAAGACCATCGAGGTCATGGAGATGGAGCTCTACCTGCGGGATCTGGTGCGGCGGGTGGACTCGAGCCTGCTGGAGGAGTGGGAGCGCATGCGCGATCCCGACTTCCGGACCCGCCCCGAGGACGAGGCGGCGCCGGCGCCTCCCGGCGGCGGTGAGCCGCCGGACATCACCGCGGACGAGCGCGCCTTCACCGCCGCCATTCGCACGCTCGTGTTCGCCCTGCTGCGGGCCTGGTCCATCGGCGACGACGAGGTCGCGCTCGATGTGCTCGATGCGCCGGACGACGGCGCGGACGGGACGTGGACCACCGCGCGGCTGGCGCGCGCGCGCGAGGCGTTCATGGCCGGGCACGGCGGCCTGCGCCTCGATCCCGAGGGCCGCAACCGGCGGCATACGTACACCGAGCCGTCCGATGACGGCGCGTCGTGGCGCGTCGAGCAGATGCTGATCGACGTGGAGGGGCACAACGACTGGGTGGCGGAGTTCGAGGTGGACCTGACCGCCTCGCGCGCCGCCGCCGAGCCGGTCCTGAAGCTCGTGCGCCTGGAGAGCCTGACCCCGGAGCCGGCGGGCGCGCCGGCCTGACGCGTTGAGTCCAAAGCGTCCCGTCGGATGCCGCAGGACAGGTGCGCCACGCCTCGCCAACGCGAAGCGCGTGCCCGTCGACCGCACGGTTGCGTAGTGCGCGCGTCCTGTCCTGCGCCTACAGGTTCGTCGGGATGATCAGCATCGCTATCACGCTGAGCAGCACGCAAGCCACCGCAACGAGTCCGGTGTAGCCGAGTACATCCCCGAACTTCAGGCGGGTCACGGTCAGGATGGGCAGCGCCCAGAACGGCTGGATGAAGTTGGTCGTCGCGTCTCCGTAGCCGTAGGCGAGCACCGTGGTGGTGGCGGACACGCCGAGTTCCTTCGCGGCCGGCAGCAGGTAGGGCGCCTCGATCAGCCACTTGGACCCGCCGGACGGCACGAACAGGTTCACGAAGCCGGAATAGAAGTAGACGACGAGCGGATAGGTCTCCTGGGTGGCGAAGGTGACGAACAGCTCGCCGAGCCAGGCGCCGAGGCCGGTGTTGTTGATGACCCCGAAGATGCCGGCATAGAAGGGGAACTGCAGGATGACCCCGGAGGCGGTACGCGCGCCGTTGCCGAACGCGCGCACGATGTTGGACGGCCGGCCCTGCAGCAGCAGCGCCGCCACCAGGAACACTGCGTTGTAGGCGTTGATGGTCCACGAGGCGCCGAAACCGCGGGTGACGATGGAGTAGCCCAGGGGGTAGCCGATGAGGATCGCGGCCAGGATGATCCAGCCGCGGAACGCTTCCATGCGGGCCGCCGGCGACTCGGGCTCCCGTTCCTCCGGAAGCTCCGGCATCATCTCCTCGATGCGCTCGGGGCTCAGCGTCTGTACGTTCCTGCGCGGATGGAGCAGCATCACCATCGCCAGGGCGACCGAGCCCAGGATGGTGATGAAGATGAGGTTGAACGGAACGAACAGCGTCTCGGTCACCGGGAGCACGCGGTCGATGACCGGTTCGCCGCTCGCCGGGGCGAGCAGTGGATTGCCGGGCGTGGCCAGGATCAGCGGCGCCGACCCGGACAGGCCGCCGTGCCAGATGGTGCAGATTCCGAGGTAGCCGGCCGCGATGATGACGCGGATGTCGGCCCTGGGATTGCGTCGCGCGATGAACGGCACGAACAGCGCCGAGGCGACGACGCTGAGGGCCCAGTTGAGGTAGCCGGTGATCAGCGAATAGGCGCCGATCAGGGCGATGGCCTGCACCGGCCGATTCTGGTCGGGCAGGCCGGCCAGCCAGTCGAGGAAGCGGTAGACCGGCCGGGACGAGACGCAGGCATGCGCGGCGATCATGGCGATGGTGAACTGCATCGCCAGCTCGAGCAGCGCCCACATGCCGTTGCCCCAGGCGAGGACCGACTCGTTCAGGCTGGCGTCCGCCCCGACCATCGCGAGCAGGATCGCGGTGACGGTCAGGATCATGCAGACGACCCACGAGTCGGGAATCCAGCGCTGGGTGAACCGGCAGAGGCGGTCGCCGGCGTCGCCGACGATGGCGATGAGATTTCCCGGGCCGCGGTTCGATTGCTCAGGCATGGAACCTTCCGAATCCCGATCAGGAGGTCTGCGCCGGCGCCTGGGGCGGCTTCGCCAGCATGAGCGCCGCGAGCGCGACCACCGACAGCACCGCCGCGAGGTAGAACGCCAGCTCGTAGTCCCCGGAGGCATCGAAGACGCGACCCGCGATGACCGGCCCGATGATGCCGGCGACGCCCCAGGCGGAGAACAGCAGGCCGTAGTTCACGCCCATGTGCCGCGTGCCGTAGAAGTCGGCGCAGGTGGAGGCGAAGACCGACAGCAGCGTGCCGTAGCAGTAGTAGATGACGACAAGCAGCAGGTAGAAGAGCGCCACCTGCCCGGCCAGGAGGTAGAACAGCGGCAGCGCCGCCGCCGAGAGCAGCACCATCAGCCGCAGCGTGTTCAGCCGGCCGAAGGTGTCCGACATCCAGCCCGACAGCACGCGTCCGCCGGTGTTGCCGATGGCGCCGATGGTCAGGCCCAGCCCCGCCGCCGCGCCGAGGCCCGCCGCCTCGCCCACCGGGACGAGCTGACTGATGACCATCAGGCCCGCCGCCGCGCCCAGGCAGTAGGCGATCCACAGCAGGTAGAACGTCGGCGTGCGGACCATCTCCGCTGTCGTGAAGTCGCGCGCCGCCGCTGGCGGCGTCTTCGGCGCGGCGCCGGCGGCCGGAGCGGGCGCCGCGCTCGGCGGCCGGTATCCCTCCGGCGGATTCTTCAGCAGCCAGGCGGCCACGAGCGTCATCACCAGGAAGATCGCCGCCGAGATCTGCATCGTTCCCTGCCAGCCGTAGGCCGGGATCAGCACCTCGCGGGCCAGCGGACCGTAGATGCCGGAGCCCGCGCCGTAGCCGCCGACCACGAGACCGACGGCGAGGCCGCGTCGGTCGGGAAACCATTTCGAGCAGACCGGGATCGGGATCGCGTAGCCGAAGCCGTTGCCGGCCCCGGCGATGGCGCCGAAGGTGACGTAGAGCCAGATCAGCGATTCGGTCTGGCTCGCCAGGAAGAAGCCGAGCGCGTAGAGGATGCCCCCGAACGCGGCCACCCGCTGCGGACCGAAGCGATCCTGCAGGAATCCGGCCACGACGAACCAGGAGCCCACCGAGAGGATGGCGATGGTGAAGACCACCGAGACCTCGGTGCGCGTCCACCCGAAGTCGGCGTCGAACGGGGCCACGAAGACGCTCCAGGCGTAGATGACGCCGAGCGCCAGGTTCATCAGCACCCCGCCGATGAGGGGGAGCCAGCGGTTCGGCGCGGTTTCGGCGGGGTCGGCGGTCGCGGCAGTCATGGGGCGCTCCTCATCGTGTAGAGGCGCCGGCGGCTCTCGCGCCGCCCGGCGCTGGCGCGTGAGCGCCTGCCGGCGCCGGATCGCAGGGCGTCGGGCGTCGACCGGGGGACATTCTACCTGTTCCATCCGCGTCGCCGTCGCTGGTTCGCCGGACGGGCGGAGCCTTCCGCACCGGCTGACCTCTTCATGCCCGCCTGCCTGCGGTATACCTCATCGGTGTCGCCGGTTCCCCGGACGGGCGGAGCCTTCCGCAGCGGCGCGAAGGTCCCGGTTGGTCCAAGGTCCGGCGCCGGAGACTGTCGCGTGCGGAGGCCGACGCCGCTTTCGAGGCGATCGCCGCGGCGCCCGTTGTGCTTGCACCGCTCGCCGGCCTGATTGCGCCAGCTCGGGCCTTGGCGTTCGCGCTTGTTGTGACGCTCTGCGACGCGCTGTATGCCGCACTCGCACAGCGACTCGACTGCGCGCTGGCGACGGCGGATGCTCGACTCGCTCGCGCCGTGACGGCGGCCGGGATCGGGGGCTCGGCCTGCCTCATCGGCGTCTGATCGCGCGATCCGGCGCGCGGTCGGTGACTGCCCGCGCGTGCCGTAGAATCCTGGCGTGCGCGAGGACGTTCGCGCCGCCCGGCCCGCGCGGAGTGTCTCGCGCGAGCTGCAGACAGGAGTGATGATGAACAGACGCACGTTTGCGGCGCTCGCTCTGGGGTGTTCCGGCCTGCTTCTCGCCGCCGCCCCCTTCGGCATCGACCTTCACGCGCAGTCGGACGTGACCGGCGTCTGGCGGATCGACCTCGACACCCAGACCGGCGAGCAGACCTGGACCGTCACCTTCGAGCAGACGGGCGCCACCCTGGGCGGCGAGATCGACATGCACGACGGCGAGGGAACCCTGCCGGTGGAGGGATCGGTCGACGGCGACCGCATCCGGTTCGTCTTCATCGTGCCGGACCTCGACGGCGACATGCCGATCAACCTGTCCGGTCAGATCGACGGCGCGACGATTGCCGGCGACGAAGGGCACTTCGTCTGGTACGGCTCCGGCGTCTGGAGCGGCGCGAAACAGTAGCCGCCGGAGGCGCAGCGCGCGAGCCCTCAGACCGCCAGCTCCACCAGCATCGCCGTCTGCATCATCAGGTTCAGCCGGAACTGGTCGACGGTCACGAACTCGTGGTCGCTGTGTCCGGTGTAGGCAGCGCCGGGCATCGACGGGCCGAAGTTGACCCCGTTCGGCAACAGCCGCGCCTGCGTGCCGCCGCCGATGGCGATCGGACCGGCGTCGGACTGGCCGGTGAAGTGGCGGTAGACGTCGAGGAGCGCCGGCACGTGGGGCGCCGATGCCGCGTGGTACGGCTCGCCCATCTCCACCCGGCAGCCCGGTCGTTCCCCCCCGCGCCGCACCGTCCACGCCTCGATCGCCGCGCGGGCGGCGGTCTCCACCTGCGCGCGGTCGCGTCCGACCGGGCTGCGGACGTTGAGGCACGCCTCGATGTCGCCGGCGCCGGTCGCATGCAGCCGCGTGGCCGCCAGGGTGAGCGGTCCCATGAAGGGATGCGTATGCGCCAGTCCGCCGAAGCGCTCGGCGCAGTCGCCGGCGCCGACCAGATCGTCGAGCAGCCGGACCATGCGGCTCGCCGGGGTCGGCGCCCAGTCGCCGCCCGCGAGCCGCGCCGCCAGGTGGGTGATCGCATTGCGGCCCTCCCAGGGCGTGGACGAATGCGCGGCGACGCCGTGCGCCCGCACGGTCAGCCGGTCGCCGTCCCGTTCGACGTCGAATGTGACGCCGCCGGCCGAAGTGCTGTCCGCGCCGAGTGCCGCCTCCAGGTCCGCTCCGGCGTGTTCGATGACCGCCACCGCCGCGGCGGGGACCCGCGTCCGCGCCTCGCCGCCGGTGAACGAGACGATGCGGGGTCGGCGCGCCGACGTCCCGCCGCACGGAGCCTGCGCCGACGCCCCGGCTTCGTGATCCCTGTGCGGCGCGATGGCGGGACCATTCCCTGCCCGGTCTCGTCGTCGCGCCGGCGCCTCGGCTTCGTGGTCCTTGTGTGGCCGCACCATGTGGCTCGCCGGGGTCGGCGGCCGGTCCGGCGGCGCGTCCGGCGCGACGGTCAGGAAGATGCCGCCGCTGCCCTTCTCGGCGGTCACGACGGGGTACTTCGCGTCGAGCGCCACGTTGATCGCAGGCGGGTCCCAGGCGCGCACGAACTCGCGGAACGGCGTCCAGTCCGACTCTTCGGTCATCGAGACGATGAGTTCGATCCGCCGCCGCAGCGCGACGCCGAGCGCCCGGACCGTGCGCAGCGCGCACAATGCCGTGGCGATCGACGCCTTGTCGTCCTCGACCCCCCGTCCGACGAGCCGGCCCGGGACGCTGGTGGCGTCCAGCACGAACGGGTCGCCGCGCCAGCGTTCCGGGTCCGCCGGCTGCACGTCCCCGTGCGTCAGGAGCCCCAGGCGGTCCGGCGCGTTTCCCAGGCCGATGACGACCGCCGCGCCGTGGTCCGCGCAGTCGAGGCCCAGCGCGCGGCTGACCTCCGCCAGGTACGCCTTGAGCGCCCGGAACGGCGCCAGTCGCACGTTCGGTGTCGGCGGGGCGGCCACGGTCGGAAACGCGACCAGCGCGGCCAGCAGGGCCGTGGCGTCCGGGACGAGCGCCGCGGCGCGCCGTGCGGCGTCGCGGGCCAGAGGGGACGGCCTGCTGCTCGTGTCCCGGGTTCCGGTGCGGTCGTTTCCGATCCTGGGCGTCATGGCGTCGGGAGAATGTGCGGTTCGACAAGGTGCGCGCCGGTCCTGTCGTCGGCTCCCCGGCGGGACCGGGCCGCCGCCGGCCTGCCTGTACGATACCGTGTCCGGGTCGGACTCTCGTCGACGGCAGGTCCGCGCCGCCGGCGGAGCACGCACGGAACAGGTCGTGCGCGGCGTCGGGTGGGCTGCCGGCGGTCACCGCACGTCGTTGGCCCGGCGTTCGAGTCGGTCGCAGCTCGCCGACGTGAAGGACGCGTCGACGTCGGCTGCCGGCGCCCCGGCCCGGTTCTGGTGCCGCACGACGTCGATCAGACACAGCGCCGCGAACAGCAGGGTGCGACTGATCTCGTCACCCTGGTCGCGCACCGCGTCGCGGATGGCGGCTCTGTCCTGTGCGGCTTCGTCGCGGATGGCGGCTCTGTCTCTTGTGGCTTCGTCGCGGATGGCGGCTCTGTCTCTTGTGGCTTCGTCGCGGATGGCGGCTCTGTCCTGTGCGGCTTCGTCGCGGATGGCGGCTCTGTCCTGCGCGGCGGCTTCGAACCCGGCCAGCATGGCGGCTCTGTCTCTTGCGGCTTCGTCGCGGATGGCGGCTCTGTCCTGTGCGGCGGCTTCGAACCCGGCCAGCATGGTCTGCCGGAGCGCTTCGATGGCGTCCCGGATCTGCGCCCGGTCGCGGCTGGCCTCTTCGAAACGCGACCGCAGGGCGGCGCTCTCGTCGACCAGGACCGCGCGCCGGTCGGCGCGGTTCTCGCTGTAGAACCCGATGCTCAGCGTGACGATGACGCCGAGGAACCCGACCGCCAGCGTGCCCAGGACGGTCCGGACCTCGCGACGCATCGGCGAGCGCCGGGTGTGCGGCGCCTCCGCGCTCGCCGACGCCGGGCCCGTCCGCTGTTCGTCCATCTTCCCTGACGGGATCGCCTGACTTGCGCTGTGCGCCCCGGCCGCCGGCCGGTAGCAGCGACTCCAACATCAAGCGTAGCACGGCCCTTGCCGGGTCCGGGACGAAGATGCGGGTGTCGCGGCCCATGGCCGCCGTCTGTCTCACGCTGGCCGGAACCGGCGCGGCGCCGGACCACTGTTCGTCCTTTCCATCGATGAACTGGTGGTGGCCGTCCGCGCTGTGTCGGACCGATTTCTCACGGCAAGCGCAGCACGCGGGCCGGTCCGGCGCGCGGCGCGGCCGGCGTGCGCAGACATGCCGGAGCATGACGGTGAACCGAGGCCGGCTACGGCTGGCGTCCGGGCGCTGGCGGTCGCGGTTCCACCGGGATCAGCACCCGGAACGCCTGGCAGTCGCGGCCGATTCGTGGACGGGGTCGCCCGGCCGAAATCTCGATGTCGTGGATGTCGTCCTGCAGCGGCGGCAGCTCGTCCGGGAAGCGCTCGGCGGGAAGCAGCTCGCAGTACTCGAGCTGTTCCCGTTCGCGCTGGCGTCGCATCCGCTCCGCGGCAACCCACGCAAGGAGGCTGACGTCGTGCGCCGCTCCGGTTCCGGTGTCGCTGCGCATATGCGTCGTTCCCGTTGATTGCAGCGGGAGCGGTCCGGATCCGCGTGTGCGAGGATGCAGGCGTGGGTCTGAGAAGGCGTCTCGGATGTTGATCCACCGAGGGTGCGGCACCGCGACATCGCCGTCGGTTGGACGGCGCGCCGGCCGCGGTCCCGGCCGGGTCGGTGGTGCATGCTATCCTGCGGGCGTGGGAGTCACCGGGACGATGTCGGACGCGGGCGTGCGCCCCGAGACGACCGTGCTCAACGAACACTCGGACCTGCGGTACGAGCACGGGGCGCTGATATTTCCCATGCCCGTGGAATGCTACGACCGGCTGATGGACAGTGACAGCCTGCCGCGCGGCGCGTCCTACAACGGTCCCCACGGGGCGCTGGAGGTGGACGCGGTGCCCAACGGCCGCTATCACGATCCGCGGTCCGATGCGGTCTACGAGCTGCTGGCGGCGCTGCGCCGGCTGTCCGGCGCCGCCGTGCACGTGGGCGCCACGGCGCCGCTCGAAGGCAGTGCGGGAGACCGCCGCCACCCGGATGCGCAGCTCTTCGTCTCGCCCGGGAAACTGACGGCGCTCCGGGCCGCGACGCGCCCGGCGCCGGTTCCGGATCTGGTCGTCGAGGTCGACACCACCCCGCTGAGCCGCCCGCGGTTCGATGCGCGGCTGGCCGCCTATCGCCGGCTCGGCGTCGAGGAGCTGTGGATCTGGAAGCGCACGGGCGGTTCGGACAGTCGCCCCGAAGGCGCCGCCACGGTTCTCGTGGCCGCCGCCGCCGGCTGGCGTGCAACGGACGAGTCCGTCGTTGCGCCGGGGTTGCGGCCCGGCGACCTGGAGGCGCTGCTCGGCGAACCGGACGACATCGCCCGCACGGGTTGCGCCGAGGCGCTGGCGTCCCGTCTCGCGCCGGCTTTCGCGCGGCGGCATGGCGCGCAGCGCGTCCCATGAACGAATCGAGCGGTCGTCCCGAGTACGGGACCAGGGCCGACCTTCCAGGCGCCCGCGAACCGACTGATCCTACCCGCGTCGCCAGGATGGTTCTGGCGATATCCAGTACGCCGCACGGCGTCGTACTGGTCGACGAAATCGAGAACGGCATCCACTATTCGGTCCTCGGCAAGGTGTGGCGCGCCGTCGATCTGGCGGCGCGCCGGTTCGACGTGCAGGTCGTCGCCACGACGCACAGCTTCGAGTGTATGCAGGCCGCGCACGACGCCCTCGACAACGGGTTGCTGTTCCATCGCATCGACGGCGATGACGAAGGCGGAAACCGCTGCGTGACGTTCGAGGCCGAGGAACTGGCGACGGCCATATCGCACGGGCTCGAGGTTCGATGATGCCGGCCCCGCGTCCCATCGACGCCGGCGCGCAGCTTCTCGTCGAAGGCGGCGATCCGGCCGGCTTCTTCGGAGCGCTGCGCGAACACCTCACGATCCCGGAGCGGGATCTCCAGATCCAGAACTTCGGCGGCGTGAACCAGTTGCGCGTCTTCCTGTCGACGCTCACGAAGATGAGCGGCTTCTCGTCGGTGCGCAGCGTCGGGGTTGTTCGTGACGCCGAGCAGAACCCGGACGGGGCCTTCGAGAGCGTGCAGGGCGCACTTGAACACGCCGGACTCACGGCGCCCGACGCGCCCGAACGGCGCATCGAGGGTCCTCCGGCGGTCAATGTCCTGATCCTGCCAGGCGCCAATCGCCCCGGCATGCTGGAGACGCTTCTGTGCGACACGTTCGCCGAAGAACCTGTGCGCCCGTGCATCGACGCGTTCTTCACCTGCGTCGAAGCGAAGCTGCGCGAGGCTCCGCACCGGCCCGAGAAGGCCCGCGCCCGCGCGTTGAGCCGCATTGATGCGCTCATGGAGCCGACCTCGGCAGCGCGGAGGGCCGGGGGCCCTCGCTGAAGGTCTCGGAATCCCGGCCGAAGTGCTGTGCCCGCGCAGGGCGGATGACTGCGCCGTCGAACGCACTCCGCTGCGTTTCCGGCGGCGCAATCTCCTAGCTAGAATCCACTTGCGGTGTCTCGCGCCTACGAGTCCAGCCATCCGTGGATCACGTTCCGGCTGGATCTGCAGCACCTGAAGCCTGTCGCATGGGCCTTGCTGGGACAGGCGGTGGCCCGCTGCGGGCAGGTGGCGGCGGCGGTGCTTCCCCCGGCCGCGGTGGCCGAGATGACCAGCCTGTACCTGGCGCGGGGCGTGCGGGCGACGACTGCCATCGAGGGGAACACGCTGAGCGAGGCGCAGGTGCGGGCGCGGCTCGACGGGCAGCGCGATCTGCCGCCGTCGCAGGCGTACCTGGGGCAGGAGGTCGACAACGTCCTGCGGGCGTGCGCGGACATCGAACGCGCCATCCGCGCCGGCGCGCCGCCGCGCCTCGAAGCGGGGTGGATCGCCGACTGCAACCACCGCGTCCTCCATGGCCTCGAGGCGCACCTGGAGGAGGGAGTCGTTCCCGGCGAGATCACCCACGCGGTGGGCGTCGGGCGCTACCGCGGCGCGCCCCGCGAGGACTGCCGCCATCTGCTCGATCGGCTCTGCGACTGGCTGGAGGATGAACGGCCGCTGTCGATCTTCGCGTCTCCGACGGAGAATCGCGTCGCGACGGCCGTCCTCCATGCCGTGCTCGCGCACCTCTACATCGCCTGGATCCATCCGTTCGGCGACGGCAACGGTCGCACCGCGCGGCTCGTGGAGTTCATGCTGCTGGCGCGCGCCGGCGTCCCGTTCCCGTCCGTTCAACTCCTGAGCAACCACTACAACCGCACCCGCGCCGAGTACTACCGGCAGCTCGACCGGGCGAGCCGCGCCGGCGGGGGGCGGGGTGACCCGTTCGGGTTCATCACCTACGCGCTGCAGGGGTTCGCCGACGGACTGGCGGAACAGGCCGAGTACATCGCCGGCCTGCAACTGGAGATCGCCTGGGAGCACTTCGTCCACGAGTTGTTCCGGCGGCAGCGGCGCTCGCCGGCGCTCGCCCGCCGCCGCGAGGTCGCCCTGGCGCTGGGCGGTCACGGCGGTCCGGTGGCGAAGGCCGCCATCTCCGAACTGACGCCGGCGCTGGCGCGGCTCTACGCGGCGAAAACCGACAGAACCCTGACACGCGACCTGCACTGGCTGTGCGCGCGCGGCCTGCTCCGACGCGGGGCGGACGGATACCGGGCGCGGGTGGAGCGCCTGCGCGGGGGGTTGGCGGACTGGACGACGGCCCGGGAAGACGAGACGGAACCTGCCTGATGCTGCCCGACCGCGCCCGGAAGCGCAGGTACACCCCGGAGGACGGCGACCTCGTGCGCCTGTTCTGCGTTCCCGCGCTGGAGGCCGCCGAACGCTACGACCGGCTGACCGGCTACTTCAACGCCGGAGCGCTGGCGCTGGCGGCGCGGGGCGTGGAGGGGCTGGTGCGCAACGACGGGCGCATGCGGCTGGTGGTGGGCTGCACGCTGCCGGTGGACGAAATCGCGGCCATCGAGCGGGGCGCGGCGCTGCGCGAGCAGGTAGATCCGGCGGGCGCCGGCGCTGCCCGGCGGCGGCGCGCGGGTCGGCGAGGCGACAGCCGCCGTCAACCCCTGGCCGCATCAGGTGCGCGCCTTCGAACGGCTCTGGGCCCACTGGCCGCCGCGGTTGCTGATCGCGTCGCCCGATCTGCTGCCGCCCGGCGCCGATGCACACCCGCTCCGGTCCCCCGAACGACCGCTGCGGCCCCGCGAGTACGGCCTGCGGGCGCCCGGCATGCGCGAGCCGGTGCGGGTGACTACCGATCCCGCCTACTACGCCGAGCATACCGAGAGCGTGGAGCTCTGGTCGCCCGGCAGCCCGCTGTTCACGCCGCCGGATATCCCGACGGCGGACGAGGAGCAGTTCCCGGACGGCGCGCCGCTCGCCGCGCTGCTCGACGAATGACTCCGCCACAGGCGCGCGCCGCACGCCGGTCCGTTCCGCTCGGACCGGCGCCGCTCCGATGAGCGGCCGGTTGGTGCAGAAGGTAGTGCAGGAAGAGGACTTCAACAACCACGTGCTGATGCACGTGATGGGGTGACCCGCCGCGGTCAACGCGCCTCGGTAATCGCTGATCAACGGCTACGTGGAGAGTCGAGCTGCGAGGACCCGTCGAAGCGGACCCCGAAGAACAGCGAGTAGGGGACCGGCACGACGCCGAGGGGCAGCACGGTCGCGCCCAGCAGGCCGAAGATGATGGAGATCGCCATCATTCCGGTGATGTGATCCGGGCGGAACGCACTTCGTTGCGTTTCTGCGGCGCAAGCTCCTAGACTGCGCAGCGCGTCCTCCCTCGAGGCTGTTCGCCGATTCCGATGCCGTATCCCGATGCCGTTTCGACCGACCCGGGCTCGTACCGCCGCATCTGGGCGCTGGCCTGGCCCACGCTGGTCTACAGCGTCCTGGAGCTCAGCCTGGGCGTGGCCGACTTCCTGATGGTCCGGGGGCTCGGCAGCGAGGCGACGGCGGCCATCGGGCTCAACCGGCAGGTCACGTTCCTGCTCGAGTCGGCGGCGCTGGCCGTGGCCACCGGTGTAATCACGCTCGTCAGCCAGGGGATCGGGGCGGGGAACCGGGAGCAGGTCGACGGCGCCGTGCGGCAGAGCTTCCGGCTCGTCGTGCTGCTCGGCGTTCCCACCACGCTGGCGGGATACGTCGCGAGCCGGCCGCTGCTGGTCGCGCTGCAGGCGAGCGCCGAGACCCTCGCGCACGGCGTTCCCTACCTGCACATCTATTTCGCGGGCACCCTCTTCCTGTGGACGAGCCTCGTGGCGGCGGCCGTCTTCCGCGGGACGGGCGATACGCTGACGCCGCTGAAGCTGGCGGCCGGGGTCAGCGTGCTGAACATCGTTCTCAACTACGTCTTCGTCTTCGGGGCCGGGGCGGTTCCCGCCTACGGCGTGGCGGGGGCGGCCATCGGCACCGTGGCCGCCCGTGCGGTCGGCGCCGCCGTCTACCTGCTGCTGCTCGTGCGCGGCACGCCGCACGCCCGCCTGCGGCTGCGGCCGTGGGGCGGCGTCGACCGGGGGCTGATGCGCCGCATCCTGCGCATCGGCTGGCCGCCCGCCCTGGCCGCCATCGCCCGCAACGGGGCGCGCGTCGTCTACCTGGCCCTGCTGGGGGCGGCGGCGCTGGGGACCTCGCTGCAGGCGGCGGTCGGGGTCGGCCTGCAGGTGCGGCTGGTCAGCGTGCTCCCGGCCCTGGCGTTCCAGGTCGCCGCGGCGACGCTCGTCGGGCAGGCGGTCGGGGCCCGCCGGTACGATCTGGCGCAATCGGTCGGGCAGCGCACGGTGTTGCTGCTGGCCCTGATCATGGCGGGCGTGGTGGCGGTGACGTTTCTGCTCGCCGAGCCGCTGGCGGCGCTGTTTATCGTGGACCCGGAGGTCGCCGCGCTCGGCGCCACGGTGCTGCGCTGGTTCGCGGTGGCGCAGTTCTTCAGCGCGCTCAGCATCGGCACGCAGGGCGCGCTGACCGGCGCGGGCGACACGAAACCCATTTTCCGCTACACGGTCGTGACGCAGTGGGGCGTACTGCTGGCCCTGACGATGAGCCTGCTGGTTCTGGCCGGTTGGGCGCCCGAGGGCGCGCTCCTTGCCTGGGTGGCCGCGCCGGTGCTGCAATTCGTGCTGATGCAGCGGTTGTTCCGGAGCGGCCGCTGGCGGACGTTGCGGGTCTGATCGTCAGTGCGTCAGTGTTTCGCTCTTGCATCCTCTGGGCGACGGTGGTATGCTCCCGCATTCACGGTTCACGACGTTTCTTCGGAACTACCAAGGAGTAGCCAAGATGACCTGGACGAAGCCCGAGTTCAAGGCGATTTCGCTCTCGATGGAAGTGACGTTCTACGTCAACAGCCGCTAGGCGAGATCGACAGGGTCGTTCGCAGTGCGCGTTCGGATCCTGGGTTCGGCTGCCGGCGGCGGGTTGCCGCAATGGAACTGCCGGTGCCCGAACTGCTCTGGAGTGCGTGCGGGGTCTCCCGGGATCTCCGCACGCACCCAATCCTCCCTTGCGATTACCGCCGACGGCGCTCGGTGGTTTCTTTTCAACGTCTCTCCGGATATCCGACAGCAGATTCAGGCGACGCCCGAGTTGACGCCGGCCGGCGGCGGCGGGCGGGCGACGGCGATCGCGGGGTGCGTGCTGACGGATGCGGAGCTGGACCACATGTCGGGACTGCTCCTCATCCGTGAGGGCTGCTCGTTTCCCGTCGTCTCGACGCGCCTGGTGCGGGAGTGGCTGACCGAGCACTTTCCGGTGGCGCCGGTCCTGTCGCACTTCGCCCCGCGTCCCTGGATCGATCTGCCGCTCGACGAGGCGATCGAGATGCCGGCAGCGGGCGCCGGGGGAACGCCGAGCGGCCTGCGGCTCCGTGCGTTCGAGGTGGGCCGCGACGTGCCGCGCTTCGTCGTCGGCACGGAGGCGGCCGAGGCCGTCGGGTCCGTGATCGGGCTCGAGGTCACGGATGTCGCGCGCGGCACGCGGCTCGTGTACGCGCCCGGCGTCCCGACCGTGAACGATGCCCTGCGCGATGCCGCCGACGGGGCCGACGCCCTCCTGATGGACGGTACCTTCTGGTCGGACGACGAGCCGCGCACGACCGGCATCACCGACATCACCGCCCGGGAGATGGGACATCTGCCCGTCGACGGCGGCAGCCTGTCGTGGATCGGTGGTCTGCCCGTTCGACACCGCGTCTACGTGCACATCAACAACACGAACCCGATGCTGAACGATTCGAGCCCGGAGCGGCGCCGCGTCGACGCGGCCGGAGTCCGGGTCGGCGCCGACGGGGACGTATTCGATCTCTAGAGAAGAAGAAGCAGGGAGCGGCCACGGGCGGCGCCAACCGTCGCCGCCGGGGTCGGGAGCACCAATGAAACCGTGGTCACGGGACGAGTTCACAGAGCAGCTTCGGGCCATCGGGCAGGCCCGCTACCATGACAAGCATCCCTTTCACCGGCTGATGAACGACGGCCGGCTGAGCCGGGATCAGCTTCAGCTCTGGGTTGCCAACCGCTTCTACTATCAGAAGAACATCCCGATCAAGGATGCGATCCTGTTGTCCCGGTGTCCCGATCGGACCATCCGCCAGAAGTGGATCCAGCGCATCCACGACCACGACGGCACGGAGAGCGGCGCCGGCGGCATCGACAAGTGGCTGCGTCTGGCCGCCGCCGCCGGCGTGGCTCCGGAAGAGCTCGAGGACGACCGTCGACTGTTGCCCGGGGTGCGCTACGCCGTCGACGCCTACGTGAAGTTCGTCGAGACGCGCCCGTGGGTGGAGGGGGTCGCCTCGTCGCTGACCGAGCTGTTCTCGCCGAACCTGATGGCGACGCGGCTGGCGGCGTTCGAGAAGCACTATACCTGGATCGATCCCGAGGCGCTCGCCTATTTCCGGTCGCGCCTCACCCAGGCTCCGCGCGACACGGACCACGGGCTGGGAATCGTTCTCGACCACTCGGTGACCCGCCCCGAGCAGGAATGGGCAGCGGCCGCGCTGCGCTTCAAGTGCGATCTGCTCTGGGCGCAGCTCGACGCCATCTATCATCAGTGCGTGACCCCGACCGACGGGACGGCCGGATGACGATGGAGACCGGCATCCGCTGTCCGCGGCTGGCCCCGCACGTGCGGTACCGCCGGGACAGGGTGCGCAACGAGCATCAGCTCGTCTTCCCCGAGGGGATGATCGTGCTGAACGAGCCGGGCCGCGCGATCATCGAGCTGTGCGACGGGCGGTCCCTGGACGAGATGATCGCGGCGCTCAAGGAGAAGTTTCCCGGTGCGGAGCCGGAGGACGATGTCCGGGAGTTCCTCGGGCAGCTCGCCGAGAGAGGACTGGTGCATGACGCCGCCGCCGACTGAGCTGCCCCGGCCGCGCGCGCTGCTGGCCGAAATCACCTATCGCTGCCCGCTGCAGTGCCCCTACTGCAGCAATCCCGTGGAGCTTGCCCGCTACAGGAACGAGCTGGACACCGCCACGTGGGTGCGGGTCTTCGAGCAGGCGGCCGAGCTGGGCGTCGCGCAGCTCCATCTTTCCGGGGGCGAGCCGCTCGTCCGCCGCGACATCCTCGACCTGTGCCGCGCCGCGCGTGACTGCGAGCTCTACTCGAACATGAGCACCGGGGCCACGGTGGCGGACGAGAGGATGATCGAGCGTCTGCGCGAGGCGGGGCTGGACCACCTGCAGGTGAGCCTGCTGGATACCGATCCGGAGGCCAACGACTGGCTGGCCGCCGCTCCGTCGTACGATCGCAAGCGCGACGCGGTGCTTGCCGCCAAACGGATCGGATTCCCTGTCACCCTGAACGTCGTGCTGCACCGGCACAACCTGGAGCGGGTCGGCGAGGTCATCGACACGGCTTTCGCCTGGGGCGTCGACCGGCTGGAGCTGGCCAACACCCAGTACACCGGCTGGGCGTTCCGCAACCGCGCGGCGCTGATGCCGACGCGCGCGCAGGTGGAGCGCGCACAGCGCGTGGTGGACGAGAAGCTGGCCGCGAGCACGGGCCGGCTCGAGGTGGTGCACGTCCTGCCCGATTACTTCGAGGAGTTTCCCAAGGCGTGCCTCCACGGCTGGGGCATGGTCTTCATGGCGGTCGCACCGGACGGTGCGGCCCTGCCGTGCCAGACCGCGCGCGAGATTCCGGGCCTCGAGTTCCCGAACGTGCGGGATTCGTCGCTGGAGGAGATCTGGTTCACTTCCGACGTGTTCCAGCGGTTCCGGGGGACCGACTGGCTGCCGGAACCGTGCCGGAGCTGCGATCGGCGCGAGATCGACTTCGGCGGCTGCCGCTGCCAGGCTTGGCTGATGACCGGCGACGCCAGCGCCACCGACCCGGTCTGCCACCTTTCTCCGCACCACCACCTGATCGCAGCGGCCCTGGCCGAGGCGGAGCAGCCGTCCCCGCCGCTCGCGTTCCGCGTCATGCGCGGCTGACGGGCGCTGGCGCCCCGAAAACGCCTCGCGGGCTCGGCGTTTTCGGCCCATCCCCCCGCTCCAGGACCTTGCGCCTCCGCACTTCGCTTCGCTGCGTTCTGCGGCGCAAGCTCCCTAGGAGTCGATTCCCGCCAGCCGCTTCGCGTAGCGCATGCTCGGCTTGCTGTCGTGCTGTCGCCAGATGGTCATCTTCTCGGCCTCGATGCTGCCCTCGGCGTGCACTGCCAACACCGCCTGATAGCCGCCGAAATCCGTGGCCGTGATCTCCGCGATCAGGTTCATCAGTCGCAAACGGTCGCGGGCCGAGGCGCCCCCGGTCCCGAGGTACCTGTCGATCAGCGCGCCCAGCTTCTTGTCCTCCAGATCCTCGGCGCTGGGACCGGTGGCGAGCAGGCCGCCGGCGATGTCCTGCACCCACGCCAGCGCCTGGTGGTAGTTGGTCGCGAAATACAGCTTGGCGATGTTGATGAGCTCCGCGTTCGGCACCGCGACCCCGTCCACGATGCTTGCCTCGCGCGCGGCCTCGCGGGTCATGCCGCGGCAGATCTGCGCGAAGCTGATGAGCTTCGCCAGCTTGTCGCGCACGTGGCCGGCGCGCAGGATGCCGTTGTACTCCGCCATCAGGTGCGAGGCGCCGACGAACAGATCGACGAGCGGCAGCTTGTAGCTGACCGCCGTGAAGCGGTGGAACTCGACGAAGGTCTTCGCGAGCGGCCCCGCCATATCCACCTCGCCGTTGAGGAAGACGCGGTCCCAGGGCACCTTTACGTCGTCGAAGACGGTCAGCGTTTCCATCATCTTGTGCGTCGCGCTGATGGGATTCTCGAAGGCGTTGCCCGACCGGCCGTAGCCGCTGGCGATCATCGTCAGGCCCGACGCGTTGGCCGGCACCGCGCACGCGACGGCATAGGCTTCCTCGCCCTTCGAGAGGTTGCGGGTCGGCAGCACGATGATCTCGTGGGCGTTGGTCGAGACCGACGTGTGGACCTTGGCGCCGCGCAGCGTCAGGCCGTCGGCGTCCTGGGCCACCACGCGCAGGTAGTAGTCCGGGTGAGCCTGCTCCGTCGGTCCCTTGCTCCGATCGCCCTTCACGTCGGTCTGCGCCACCGCCACCGCGAGATCGCGGTCACGGCAGCGCGCGTGGAACGCCTCGACGCGCTTCAGGTAGCTGGTCTTGTTCCTGCGGTCCAGGTGACCGGCGATCAGCCGCAGGGCAAACAGCGCGTCCGTGCCGATCTCCTTGATCAGCACCACCAGCGTGCCGCCGAGCGCGGTGGCCCGTTCGACGAGCGCGCTCCGCTGCAGCAGGTCGTCCGGCGTGGCGGGAACGGCGTAGTAGCGCGAGCAGGGACCATTGGGCCCGTCGACGACGGCCAGCGGACGGTCCGACGCGTCGTGGGCCATGCGGTAGTCGATGGCGGCGTGCTCGACCGCGCGGCCGATGACCGGGTGGGTCGTGACGTCGTCGACGCGCTTTCCCCGGTAGTGGACCGTCCGTCCGTCGCGCAGGCTCTTCTTGTACTCCTCGGCCGTCATCAGCGGCATCGTGTGGGATCCTCCGTAGTCCGTTGCGGCGCCCGCGGCACGGCTGTGTTGCTGTTCCGAAACCGGCGCGCCGGTCCTGACCGTCGAATCCGGGATCTCTGGTTGCGTCGGATGATCGGGGCGGTCCGGCTCGGCGTGCGATCCTCCATGCTAGCATCGCGGGCGCGACCGGGGGCCGTCGAGCCGTGGAGTGCGCGCATGGCCGGACACTGATATGCTGTGCGCGCGGTACGCGAATGGAGGCGCATCGCGCCGTTCCGCCGCCGTCCGCCCGGGAGTGCGGACGCCGTGCGCCGGAGACATCCCAGGAGGAGCCGCCGTTGCCGATGACAGTCGAGACCAGACCGGCCGACGCCAGGCCGACGATCGATCGGGATCGCGCCAACGAGGTCGTGCAGCGCTTCCAGAGCGAGTCCACCAAGTGGCTGTACGGGCTCGACGACGCGGCGCGGATCCTCTCGTGGGCGTTCTTCACGCTGCTGCCGTACACCGACAAGCTCAGCCAGGGGAAGAAGCTGCGCCAGCCGCACATCATGTTCCGGGGACCGACCGGCACCGGCAAGACGGACCTGGTCAGCGCCTGCGCGATGGCCATCGACGCAAAGTTCGAGCGCATCCAGGGGCTTCCGACCTACATGCCGGAGGACATCCTCGGCTACGAGACCATCGTCGAGGAGGTGGACGGCAGCCGCAAGATCCACTTCAAGCCGGGCAAGCTGATGGCCCACATCGTCCTCATCGACGAGGACAACCGGCTGTCGGGCAAGACCAAGGCGGCCGTGCTCGAGGGGATGGAGGAGAGCTCGGCGACGCTCAACTCCGACTACGGCGACATGGCCGAGGGGAAGATGCTGCCGCTCTTCCCGCTGTCGGGCGACTACAACGACATCGATGGCCCCCGTTTCTTCATGGTGATCTGCACCGAGAACATCTTCGGTGAGGAGGAGGGGACGTTCGCCAACCCGGTGGCGCAGCTCGACCGGACCACGCTCTCGATCAACATGATGGATCCGGAGGACGAGGACGACGAGCTGAACATCAGCGCCCGCAACGTGGTCGGCAAGCAGGTCGAGAAGCTGACCGACCTCCACGAGGTGCTCGACATCGCGCAGCACATCTTCGACACGGTGAAGATGTCGGACTACGGTCAGCAGTACAAGGTGCGGCTGATCCGCAACACGCGACCGCACCGGGTGCAGGGGCGCGCGACCCGCACCGTCAAGGAGTACATCCGGGTCGGCATATCGCCCCGGGTCCATTTCCATCTCGAGGCGGTCGCGCGTACGTTCGCCTTCTTCCAGGGCGACACGGTGATCACGCCGGACCACATCAAGGCAGTGGCCGAGCCGGTGCTCGCGCATCGACTGGTGCTGCGCGAGGGGATGGAGTTCTCGGTCAACAAGGAGGACCTGCTCCGCCAGATCGTGGCGGACATGGAGGTCCCCCCGTGGAAGTAGAGGAGGTCTTCGCGCGGTTCCGGAACATCAAGCACGGGATCAAGACGCGCAAGAAGTCCACCTCCATCCACTACGGCGACCACAAGAGCGGGTTCAAGGGCGCGGGCTACGACATCGTCGGCGTGGACCAGTGGCGCCCGGGCCAGCCGCTCAAGGACATCGCATGGGTGCTCAGCCTGCGGACCTACCCGGAGAAGCTCTTCCGCATCGAGCGGATGGAGCCGAAGGAGCTCCGCACGGTCTTCGTCGTCGACCTGTCCTCCTCCATCCTGTTCCAGCTCTCGCAGGCCACCAGCAAGGCGCTGCTGATGCTGGACCTGATCGGCAACATCGGGCTCACCCGCGCCAACGTCCGCGACCCGGTGGGTCTGCTGGGTTTCTCGGACCGCATCGAGACGTTCGTCAAGCCGAAGCTCGGCAATCCGCAGGTCTTCTACATCGCCAAGCAGATCTTCGAGAAGATCGACCTCCAGCGGCGGTTTCCGGAGAAGCGGGCGGCGAACTTCACGGTGCCGTTCCGGTTCATTGCGTCGCGCCTGAAGAACCGTCACACGCTCATCCTGATCTCCGACGCCGTCGATTTCGTCAACGACCGCGCGTCGCTCGATTTCAGGCTGCTGGGTACTCTGGCCGCGAAGCACGATATGATGATGCTCATCCTCGACGATCCCGAGGAGTTCGAGGTCAGGAGCAGTCTCGGCTACATCCGGATCAACGACATGGAGACCGACCGGCAGACCGTCATCTCCGCGCGCAAGGCGGGCGCCATCCGGCGCACGATCGCGGAGCGGATGTCGGAGCTCCAGTACCTGTTGAAGCACAAGAGCGGGGTCGATTCGGTCGTGCTCACACCCCGGAACCACGCCGACGCCCTGGCGGAGTTCCTGATCGCGCGGACCGCCCGCTAGCCGGAACGGAAGGAAGCATGGTGAGACGCCTCGCCGTCGTGACGTTCGTTGTGACCCTGGTGGTTGCGGGTGCCGCGGCGGCGCAGTCGCCGATCGGGGTCGAGACGCTGGAGCTCGAGCCGACCGTCGTCAAGACCGGGGATGTCATCTCGCAGACCTACCGTCTGCGCTTCCCGGATCTCATCTCGGAGGGGCGCGAGATCATCCTCCTCGAGGATCGGATGGTGCCGGAGAACCTGCCGGTGCATCCCTTCGAGGCGGTGTCGCTGAACGTGGTGAAGCGGCGGATCGAGGACGAGCACATCTGGGACTTCGAGTACGGATTCCGGATCATCGCGCCGGAGAAGGCGGTCTACGTGGTGCCGTCCTTCGCCTTCTACTATCTGATCCGCGACCTCGGCGAGGACATCGAGGATGCGGAGATCCAGCAGGTGGACGGTGGCCAGGGACTGGTGCGCTACGTGTCGACGATGACCGACGTGCCGGTGCTCGACATTCGCGACACCATCGAGCTCGGCGAGTTCGGCGGCCGCGCCGTGCTCTTCAGCACGATGGCCTGGACCGTGGCTCCGCTGCCGCTTCTCGTATGGCTGGTGTTCCTCGTGCGCCAGTGGCGCAGGAAGGAAGTGGTTCCCACCGAGGTGGCCCGCGAGCTGGAGGAGATCGAGCGGCTGGAGGCGCAGATACCGGTGCCGCCCTCGATCTGGGAGGCGCGCCGGACCCTGCAGCGCCACGTGCAGGCGCTCGACGCGGCGGATGGCAACGGGGCGCTCGGCGATCTCAAGCAGGAGCTGGTCATCTCCACGCGGGAGTATCTGCAGGCCGAACTGCCGGCGTTGCGCAGCGGCGACACGCCGAAGGACATCCTGCGGCACATCGAAGGACTCGACGACGGCGGACGCAAGACGGCGCTGGCGACGCTCGCATCACGGCTCGTCGAGCACCATGCGGGGCTCGAGCAGGGCGACGCGTCGACCATCGCGAACCCGAGGGAAGAAGCCCGGCTGCTGGACGGCGCGCTGGCGGCGCTGCGGCCGCACGTACGTCTCTGGCGCGCGTTCACGGGCATGTTCGACGAGTAGTGCCATGCTCCAACCCTGGAACGAGTTCGTCGCGTTTCTGAACACCGGCCTGGTCGAGCTGCTGGAGACCGAGTTCGCCCAGGTGCGCTACGGCGACATCGGCATGGCGACGGCGCTCTCGATCGCGGTCGGGATCGTCGCGGTCGCCGCAGCGGCCCGGCTGATGTTCCGACAGCGGAAGCACGTGCGCCAGCACTCGGGGCACGTGATCGAGCACAGGCACACCAAGCGGCTCTGGGTGCGGACGGCCCACTCGCTGCCGAAGGCGCTCGTCGGCGGCGCGCTGGCCCTGATGCTCTTCGCCGCGGCTGACCCGTTCCTGACCGCGACCGAGGAGGTCAGCGGCTACATCGAGTCGCGCGTGCGGGTCGACCTCGTCGACACTTCCGGCTCGATGGCCTGGGAATTCCCCGACACCGGCAAGTCGAAGGCCGAGGTGGCGCGCGACGCCCACCTGCGGTTCCTCGACATGCGCCGGGGCAAGAACGACCGCGTCTCGCTGTGGCTCTTCTCGACCTATCCCTACATGGTGGACGACTTCGTCATGGACGACGAGTTGTACTACTTCCAGGTCTGGGACGCGCCGTACGTGATGACGCAGCGGCTCGACAAGGCGATGGTGGTTCCGCCCGACAAGGTGCGCATCGTGCCGGCCGAGGGGGACACGAACATCATCCGTCCGCTGCAGTCGATCACCAGGCAGCTCGATCAGGACGAGGCGGCGCTCGGCGGGGAGCAGGTCAACCGCGCCGTGCTCATCGTGACCGATGCGGCCGTCGACGAGTTCCCCGACGCGGAGTTCGCGGCGCTGAGCCAGCGCAACGTCACGCCCTACATCATCTATATCAACACGAGCGACATCCGGACCGCGATGATCGGGCATCCGAGCACGCCGCGCCTCATCGAGATGATCCGCGAGTACGGCGGCGACTACTTCGACGTGACCGACGAGGACAGCCTGCTCGCAGCCTACCAGGCCATCGACGAGCGCGAGGCGGTGCGGGTGGAGCAGCGCCACCGTGCGTTGAAGGTGCCGATCTACGGGCGGTTCCTGCTGCTGGCGATGGGGTTGCTGGTGGTGGGCATCCCGCTCGGGTTCGTCGCGGAGCTGTTCTGGGGGACCAGCCCGTAGACGCGCGTGCGACCGGCAAACGGCAAGAGGGAGTACACACACGTGGCACTGACGGACCTTCTCGACAAGGAGCGGTCGTTCAAGTACCTGATCGGCTTCGTCCTGGCAATCGTGTTTCTGGCGCTCGTGGCAATCCCGTCGCGCAGTCTCGGCGGCTTCTACGCGAACCTCGACGCGCTGAGCGATTCGGTCGACCGCGGCGACTACGAGCAGGCGGACCTGCAGCTCGCCGAAGTGACCGGATTCTACGAGCGCAGCCGGAGCCTGGGCCTCGGCTGGTTCTCGGACGCCTATCTGTTCGGGGACGCGTTCCTCCAGCAGGCGTCGTACAACTACCTGACGGGGGATTTCGAGGCGATCGTGCGCGATCTGGCCGACGAGATCGACGATCCGCGGGCGTCGCACCTGCTGGCGAGCGCCAAGTTCCAGATCGCGCGCCAGCGGTACCGCGCGATCTCCGACGACGATCCCGAGGGGCAGGCGAAGAAGGCGGCGATCATCGAGGAAGTGCTCGACGACGTGAACGCCGACTACGAGCGGGCGTTGCGCGCCGATACGACCGGCCGCTTCGACTTCAAGTGGAACTACGATCTGACCAGCGACCCCGAGGCGGTGCGGCGCGCCCTCGAGCCATTGCGCGAGGCCGAGCCGCCGCAGCTCGAGCAGATGCGGGGCGAGGGCACGCCGGTGCGCCGCCGGCGCGGCTGACACCGGAGTTGGGGACGTCGGGATGGGCGAGCTGCAATCCGCGCTGCGCGAGAGCGTCGAGTTCCAGAATCCCGAGTACCTGACGTTCGTACCGATCGCCGGGCTGCTGCTGCTGTTCGGCGTCGGCATCTTCCTGCTGCGCCTGCGGCTGCGCCCGCCGAGGACGCACGGCTCGTCCTATCCGATCTTCGGGCACATCAAGTTCTGGTTCCTGGCCGTCCTCGCACTGAGCGTTCTCAGCCTGGCCGCAGCGCGTCCCTTCTGGGTCTACGGCGGGTCGAGCTTCAAGCGGGGCGACGTCGACGTGGCCGTGATCATCGATGCGTCCGCCTCGATGTGGGTCCGCGACCTCGGGCCGTCCCGGCTGGAGATCGCCGTGCGCGAGGCCCTCGGGCTCTACACCGAGGAGATCCTGACGCCGGGCGACCGGGTGGCCCTGTTCGTCTTCGGCACCACGGCCCTGCGGCAGGTGCACCTGTCGTCCAACGCCGAGCGCTTCGTCGAGCAGGTGGGGCAGATCGCACCGCCCGGGCAGCTCTCGGGCGACGCCTTCCCCTGGGACAGCGACATCGCGGCGGCCTTCGAGCATGTCTACCAGTCGCTCGACAACCAGGACCGCTTCGACAGCGGCGACGAGGACTGGCAACCGGTACAGCGCTCCGACCGGGTCGTGCTGCTGTTCACCGACGGCGACTTCGCCTCGGACGCCGAGCAGGTGTCGCGGCTCGATCAGGCGTTGGCGGAGTTCGGCCGCCGCGGGCTGGTCGTCTATCCGGTGGTGATCGGTACGCGGACCGGGGCGGACGTCGACATCGTGCTGCAGGACTACATCCGCGGCCTCGACTACGACGAGACGCTGGAGGCCGACCTCGAGGGCATCCGCACGCGGGTCAACCCCGACGGCGTGGCGATGTTCGACCAGCGGTCCGGGGGCGGCTCGTTCGTCCTGGAGAACATCGGCCTGTCGGCGGCCGGGTTTCTGCGCAACGCCATCGACGCGCACCGCGCCGTCACCTTCCAGTTGATCCCGTCCGAGGATCAGCAGGAGATCTGGCAGTGGTTCGTGATTCTGGCCGTCCTCGTCGTCGTGGTCGCGATGCTGTTCTACTAGGGCACCGGGGTGAATAAGGTCCTGCCCGCTCGCGACCGGCGCCCGCCGGCGTGAATCGGCAGGGCGCGTGCAGCGACACCGGCGCGCGGGACACCGACGCGCGGAGCGGCGGCCGGTCGGATCGTCGAGAAGCGCTCGGGAGGCGTACCATGGGGATTCGCAATCCGCACGGCGCCCGCCGGTCGGCTTCCGGGCGGGCAGTCATGGTGGCCGCGGCGTCGGTCGTCGCGCTGTCGCTGGCCGCAGCCGTGCGCGACACGATGCGGTTCGAGCCCGCCGTTCCGGACCCGCCGCCGGGCATGGTCCCGTATGCCGAAGACGGGTTGCCGGCCAGCCGCATCCGGGAACTGCCGCTGCGCGCCGGTTCGGCGGCCCTTCCCCGGCCGTCGCCCCGGCGACGGTTCGCGATGCGCCGGCCGCCGCGCCTGCCCCTGCCCGATGACGTCGGCCCCGATTGGACGGTGGTGCAGGAGTACTTCGACCGCCGGCAGGCGTGGACCGCGCGCAGCCGCGAGCTGGCCCTGGCGGACCTGACGAGCGAAGAGCGCTGGCGCCGCACGCAGGAGGCGTGGGGCGAGCGCCCGAACCTTCGACGTGCGATCGCCGCCGCGACGGCGATCGTCGGTGCCGGGGGTGCGCACGAGAAGACCGTCGAGGCGGCCGAGTTCCTCGTCCTGGAGACGGGCGGCGAGCCCGACGCGGACTGGCACCTGGTTGCCGGGACCCGCGCCCTGGCCCTCCATGCGCCCGACTTCAGCCGCTGGCCGCAGGTCTTCGTCCGGTTGGACGGCGCGCGGATGTTTTTCCCGAACGGCCGGTCGTCCACGCCCGGTGCCGACGCGCTCATCGAGGAGATGGCCGCCGGGGCGCCGGACCCGGTACTCCGCGCCATGGCGCGGTACCACGTGGCGGCCGGTTTCATGCAGTCCGCGAACGGCGCCTGGCTGCGGCGCGACGCGCGGGAGGCGCGGCGCCGGCGCGCCCTCGACCTCGCGAGCGATCTGAGCGCCGGTGTCGAGCAGGCGGCGTTCGACCCCTTCCCGGGGGCGCGCCGCCCCGACGGGTCGGATCCGGCGACCTTCGCAAAGGCCGAGGCGGACCTGATCCACGCGATCCGCCACGCCACCGTGGGAGGGATCGCGTCGGAGCTGACCGGCCGCCGACTCGACGACGTCGAGGATCGCCTGTCGGCCCACGCGGGGCGGACCGTCCTGATCGTGTTCTGGGCGACCGGGTGCGAGCCGTGCGTCGAGACGCTGCCGGAGCTCCGCGCGCTGGCGGCCGAATTGCCGGCGGATCGGTTCACCCTGCTGGCGATCAGCGTGGACGACGAGCGCGAGACCGTCCTCGATTTCATGGAGAACGCGCCCCTGCCCTGGACCAACTGGCACGCGGGCGCGGCGGACGACGTCGTGGCGTCGTGGCACATCCGCGCCCTTCCCACCTACGTGCTCGTCGGCGCGCAGGGGGAGATCCTGGCCCGTGGCAGTGGTCTGCACGAGCTCGCGCTGCTGCTCCGGGCGCGTCTCCGCGCCGGGTGAGGGGCCGCTTCCTGGGCCGGCCTTGCCTTGTGGCCTGGCGCAGATTGCCGGGTCGAGTCAGCCGGTCAGCATGCGCAGACCGGCGAGCACGGCGCCGGCGACGCCGATCCCGGTCCCGATGATCCACTTGATGAGGCGCAATTCGAGGGTGGCGATGCGGGCGTCGAGCATCTCGGGCGTCACGTGTTCGCCGTGTTCGGCGGCTCTGCGACCGCATCGGTGATCGCGTCGGCCTGGGCCGGCGTCAGATCCGCATCCGTGAGGCTGCGGGCGATGGCGTGCGTGTCGAACATGAACGCTTTCCTGCCGTGGCTGGCTGATGCTGCCGTCCCCGACCGCCATCGCGGCTCCGACCACCTGCGTCATTATAGTGTCAGCGTCGCTTGATGTTCCCGGGTGCGCCAGGCGCGCGGTACGTTCGGCCGACGGGTTGCTCACGTCGTGCGGCCGCGCAGGGCGCGTCGGTCGACCTTGCCGACGGCGTTCACCGGCAGGGCATCGACGAAGTGGACGATCGCCGGGACGTGCGTGCGCGACAGGTGATGGCGTACGTACGCGGCCAGCGCCGGGGCGTCCACCGTTGCGCCAGGACGCCGCACGATGAATCCCACCGGCGCCTCGCCGAGCTCGGCGTGCGGAGCGCCCACCACGCAGCAGGCGGCCACGGCCGGGTGTCGGGCCAGCACGCGCTCTATCGCCTGCGGCGCCAGGTTCTCGCCGCCGCGGACGATCACGTCCTTGAGGCGGCCGGTGACGGTGAGGTAGCCGTCGGCATCGAGGCGTCCGAGGTCGCCGGTCCGCAGCCACCCGTCGCGGATGGGGGATTCCACGGCCCAGTCGTCGCCCGTCTGCGCGCGCACGAGCGGCGCGCGGGAGGTGGTCGGTGCATCCTGCGCCCGGTCGCATCCGTCCCGGGCGGTGTCGTATCCGGCCCGGATGGCATCGTATCCGGCCCGGCCGGCGTCCGCGTAGCCGTGCATGAGGCAGGGTCCGGCGATGCGTATCTCCCCCTCGTCGCCCGCCGGCGATTCCTCGTCCGTCCCCGGTCTGAAGATCCGCACCTGCTGACCGGGAAGCACGGTGCCGACCGTCCCGATCCGGCGCGCCCCCGGCGGGTTCATGGTGGACGTGCAGGTTGCCTCCGACAAGCCGTACGAGATGATCAGCCGCACGCCGAACGCCTCCTCGACCTCCCGGTGCAGGCGGTCGGTGACCGGCGCCGAGCCGCAGCGCAGCAACCGCAGCGCGCGCAGCCGCGTCCGGTCCTGCAGGTGCGGCAGGATCCGCGCGTACATCGTGGGCACGCCGGTGAGACAGGTGACCTCGTGCTCGGCGATCCGATCCTCGATGTCCGCCGGCCGGAAGCGGTCGGCCAGCACCACGGTCGCACCGGCCAGCAACGGCGCGATGAGCTGGTTGTTCACGCCGTTGGTATGGTGCAGCGGCATGACGTGCAGCAGCCGGTCGGCTGCGGTCAGGCCGGTCCGTTCGATGATGCCGGCCGCGTGGTGCAGCAGGCTGCCGTGGGTGAGCAGCGCGCCCTTCGGCAGTCCCGTGCTGCCGGAGGTGAACTGCATCATCGCCAGGTCGACAGGGCCGGGCGGCCCGTCGTCGCCGGCGCGCCCGCCGACCGCCCGGTGCGCGGACAGGCGACGTTCGCGGTCGGCCGCGCGGCGGACATCAAGGCCCCCGCGCTCCAGGTCGCCGGCCATGGCTTCCGATGCCGGCTCGATCACGAGCCGCCGCATGCCCACCGCGTGCGCGCGCCGCAGCACGGCGTCGGCGGTGAGGCCCGGCTCGAGGAAGCAGGGACAGCCGCCGGCCTGCATGATGCCGAAGAAGCGCGCGACCGCCGCGGCCGTGCGCGTCGCGGGCACGCCGACGAGGGCGCCTCGCGGGACGTCGCGGAACGCGGTCGCACAGCGGTCGATGAGCGCGCCCAGCGCCGCGTATGAGGTCGCGCCCGCCGGCCCGACCAGCGCGGTGCGGCCGGCGCGCGCGTGGCGCGCAATGCGCTCGCGCAGCACGCCGCTCAACGGGGACGCGAGCGTGAACCGGCGCGACGGCGCGTGGACCGGACGGATCACGACGATGTTCTATCATGAAGGTCACTTCCAGATTCCAGAAAGCGAACGGTCTTCCGGAGAGGACACCAAGAGCAGGATCGGTACGCCGAATGGCTCGGAAGGTTCGGAGGAGCTGCGTACCGTGTGCTGAAGGAAAGCGGCAGTTTCGTGCTCGACCTTGGTGGAGCGTACCAGCGGGGCAAGCCGGTGCGGTCGCTGTACAACTACCGCGTCCTGGCTAACGCAGCGCCACGTTCGCCTCGCGCTCGAACTGCCCGTCGGGATCGAGCGCCCGCAGCGCGGCGGCCTCCCGCGCGCTCGGCGGCGGGGTCGGCCCGGCGCCCGATGCGTCGAACGCGAACCCGGTCCGCCGACGCACCTCGTCGAGGGAAGTCTCCGGCCGCCAGGAGCGCAGCGCCAGCCGGCCGCCGCGCTTCTCGAAGACGGCGAGCGGCGTGACGACGCCACAGAGTCCCCCGGCCGCGGTCACGAAGTCGAGCCTGTCGACCAGCGTGCGCGTCGAATGCTCGGTGCGCCACGTCACCGCGCGTCGCGCCGTGGGCAGCATCACCGCGCCGCCCCCGCCGCCCGGCAGCCGCACCTTCGGCGCATGCCAGTCGCCGATCGCCGAGACGTTGGTGCGGCCGAGGCCGTCGACCTGCGCGGCTCCGAGGAAGCAGAGGTCCATGCCGCCGCGGGTGCACAGATCGTAGAAGTCCTCGTTGGCGAAGATGGCGGTGGACCCTTCCGCCAGCACCGGGTCGGAGCTCGAGCGGGGCACCGAGGACGGGCTCGGCTGCACGCCGCCGGCCACGTTGATGTACACGAAGTCGAAGTCGTAGGCCCGCTTGGCGAGCAGGCAGGCCAGCATCGGCGGCGTCGAGTTGACGCCGCTGAAGGTCACCTCGTCCGGCCGGATGAAGCGCGCGAGGTTGGTGACGAGATACGAGAACGGGGACCAGTGTTCAGGCATGGATGGTCGACTGTCGGTGACGGGCCCGGGCCGTCAGACGCGGCTGTGCATCGCCACACGATTGCGGTTCGGGACAGTTCGGCCGGTTCACGGCCGATGTCATGGTCGTCGGACGCGGCTGTGCATCGCCGCACGAACGCGGCGGGAACCTGCGGCGGCGCCGGCGGTCACGCAGGTACGGGTTCACGGCGCTCCGGTGCGCTCGGCACCGGGCTTGCCATCCGCCTGGGCCTGGCGCGTCACGCAGGTACGGGTTCACGGTGCTCCGGCGCGTGCGCCAGATGCGTCTGCGGCACGCCCTCCGACGCCAGGTACGCCTCGACGGCGGGGTAGTCCACCGCGTAGAGCGGCCAGCACGATCCCGGCCACGCCCCGTTGGGGACCACCGCCACGGCCTCGACCAGGAATCCCGGGACCAGCGTCAGCTCGGGGCGTTCCCGGAAGGATGCGACCGGGGCGAGCGCCTCGGCCACGACGAAGATCCGCCTGGCGGCGCGGCTGAGGATGCGGTCCCAGTGCGTGGTGCCGTAGACGCGCGCGTCGCCCTGCTCGTTCGCCTCGTTGACGTGGATCACCGCGATGTCCGGCCGAATGGCCGGGATCACCCAGACGTCCTTCCCGGATCCGTAGGGATCCGCCACCGAGGCCCAGCGGTTGAGGGCCGGCAGATCGGAGCCGTGGACGCCGCCGACCGGCTGGAACGGCACGCCGTACGCGGCGGCGCGCAGGCCCGCGGTGAGCGTCATGCAGGCGTGCTCCTCCAGTTCGATTTCCTGCCGCTCGACAGCGCGGCGGTACGCCGGGGCGAGACCGAGATGACCTTCCATGGCGACGATGCCGGCCCGCAGGCGGTTCACCGCGCGGGCGCGGCACAGGAGGTCGATGTCGTAGCCCGGTGACTGCTTGATGATCTCCAGCCCGGTGCGGCCCTGCCGGATCAGCTCGCGCACGAGGGCGAAGGGGCCGCGGTGGAGGAAGCTGCCGCCGAGCGCCAGCGCCGCGCCGTCGGGGACGAGGGCGGCCATCTCGGCGAGGGGTACGACCTTGGAAGCGGGCATCCTGTCCATACTGTCTCCGGGTGTGGGCATTCCGTGTCTCACCGTCGCCTGGCGCACCGTGCGCGAGCTCGCCGCCCGCTCTTATCCGGCGGCGCGACCCATGGATGCATCGGCGGCGCGCGTGCAACGACCTGGTCCACGACACGCCGGACCGCGAGTCGCCGCGATCCGGGCGCGGATCGGCGACAGTGATCATGGTAGTGTCGAACCACCGTGGCGGGCCAGATCGACCGGGTACGGTCGGCGTTCACGCAGCAGGCGCCGGGGTTCGGAGACCCCGGACTGACCATCGGTCGGCGGGAGATCCTGGACTGGATCACCGCGGCGCTGCCGTTGACGCCGCGGACGCAGGCGCTCGATGTCGCCGCCGGCGCCGGCCACGTCAGCCGCGCCGTGGCCCCCGCCGTCCGGTCGGTCACGGCCGTCGATATCACGCCGGCCATGCTGTGCGAAGCGCGGGCCGCGGCAGCGGCGGCGGGGCTCGACAACCTGCGCCTCGTGCAGGCGGACGCCCGCCGCCTGCCGTTCGCCCCCGGGCGCTTCGATCTCGTCCTGTGCCGGCTGGCCCTCCACCACTTCGCGGACCCCGCGATCGAGGTGGCGGAGATGGCGCGGGTGACACGCGCCGCGGGGACGCTGGTGGTCGTGGACCTGTTGTCCCCGGATGATGCGCCGCTCGCCGAGTCCTGCAACGCGTTCGAACGGATGCGCGACCCGTCGCACACGCGGGCGCTGACGGCGGCCGAGCTCCGCGACCTGCTGGCTGCGACGGGCCGGCCGGTCGATCACTGGTCCGCCCGCAAAGTCGAGGTCGACATCGAGCCCTGGTTCGCCCTTACGGACACGCCGGTCTCCGTCCGGAGGACGATCACCCTGGCCCTCGAGCGCGAGCTCGCCGGCGGTCCGCCCACCGGCATGCGGCCGCGCGAACGGGCCGGCCGGCTGTGGTTCACGCAGACGTGGGCGCTGGCGCGGTCCGGCGCGCGCGTTCGATCCGCGTGAGTACGACGGGAGCAGCGCCTCGGCCGGACCGCGGGTCATCGGGAGGCGCTGCCCGCCGCAGCAAAGATGGGGGGAGAGGACGATGGCGGATGAGATCATCGAGGAAGTGTGGCGCATCAAGGACGAGATCGCCCGAGAGCACGGATATGACCTCGGCAAGCTCGGCGCGTACTATCTGCGGCTGGAGTTGGAGGAGGTTCAGCCGGAGGAAGATGGCGCGGGAGCGGCAGAGAAGGGGCCGACGCGGTCAGATGCGGTGAGCTGGGTGGACGCGGAATTCGCGGGGCGCAATGCCGGTGCGGGGGCTCTGGACCGCCCCGGAGCCAGGCCGTATGATGGCCGGACACGGGATCAACAGCGGAGCGGCGGTCCGCGGACCGTCGGAGGGCGATCATGAAGAATCTGGCCGGAGCGTTGGCGATCCTCATCGGCGTGTGGGCGGGCCCGGCGCCGGCCCAGACGACCGAGGACCTGGTCAACGACGCGCAGACCCCCGAGGACGTGCTGGTCCACAGCATGGGCTACGACCGCAGGAGCTACAGCCCGCTGGATCAGATCGACAAGTCGAACCTCCACCGGCTGGTTCCCATCTGGAACGCGAGCCTGATGAACCTGTCGGGCGAGCTGGCCGCACCGGCCATCCACGACGGTGTGCTGTACGCCATCAACGGGAGCTGGACGTTCGCCATCGACCTGGAGACCGGCCGGCAGATCTGGCGCACGCCCGTGGTTCTCGAAGAGGGCTCGCGGCGGCGCAGCAGCTTCAACCGGGGCGGCCCCGTGATCTACGAGGGCCGGCTGTTCCGGGTGACCGTCGACAACCACGTCCTCGCCCTCGACATGGAGACCGGCGAGGAGCTGTGGAACCGCAAGTTCGCCGACGCGTCCGAGGGCTACTACGCGACCGGCGCGCCGATGGTGGCCAACGGCGTGCTCATCTCGGGCATGGCCGGGGGCGAGTCGACCACCCGCGGCTTCCTCGACGGCTGGGACCCGGCCACCGGCGAGAAGCTGTGGCGCCGCTACACGATCCCCGGGCCCGGCGAGCCAGGGCACGAGACGTGGCCCGCCGACAGCGACGCCTACCTGTACGGCGGGGCGCCCACGTGGCGCACCGGCTCCTACGATCCCGAGCTCGACCTCGTCTACTGGGGCACGGGCAACGCCGAGCCGTACGATCCGGCCCCGCGCGGCGGGCTCGACAGCCTGTACGCGTCCAGCGTGCTCGCCATCCGCCCGAAGACCGGCGAGATCCACTGCTACTACCAGTACACGCCCAACGACGTGTACGACGTCGACGGCATCGACGAGCAGGTGCTGGCCGACCTCGAGGTCGACGGCGAGCTGCGCAAGGTGATGATCCAGGCCAACAAGAACGGCTTCCTGTACACCGTCGACCGCACCGACTGCTCGCTCATCGCCGCCCACCCCTACGTCTACGTCAACTGGGCGACGCACGTCGACCTGCAGACCGGCCGCCCCGTGCTGACCGACCTCTACCGCGACTTCCTGGCCGGCGAGCAGGTCTACATCTGGCCGTCGCGCGGCACCAACGCGGTGCCCATCGCCTTCAATCCCGACACGGGCCTCATCTACTCGACGACGTGGCACGTGCCGCGCATCCAGCGGCTTCTGCCGGAGCCGCAGGAGCGGGTCATCGGCGCCAACTCGACCGGGGTCACCAACCGCTTCCCGCCGGTCGAGCCGGGCGACCTGCTCGGCCACATCGTGGCCATCGACCCGCTGACGGGCGAGAAGAAGTGGGAGATTCCGATGCACGACTTCCCCAGCTCGGCCGGCGTGCTGGCGACCGGCGGCGGGCTCCTGTTCACCGGGAAGATCACCGGCGAGTTCGTCGCCCTCGACGAGGAGACCGGCGAGACGCTGTGGGAGTTCCAGACCGGATCGAGCGTCAACGCCACCGCGATCACCTACACGCTGAACGGCCGGCAGCAGATCACGGTCGCGTCCGGGCTCGGCGGCGGGCTCGCCAACCGCTACGCGCGGGGTCTGGTGCCGGCCGGCGGTTCGATCTGGACGTTCGCGTTGCTGCCGGAGTAGCAGTCGGGCGCGCGGGTGGCGTTCGTCGATCCGTTCTCCGGGAGCTACCGCGCCGCACGCGAGCGCTTCCGCGAGGTCGCCCGCGCGGCAGCGGCGCCGCTCGATCACCACGCGCTCGCCGGCCGGGGGCCGGACGGTTGCGACCTGACGGTCGACGTCGTGAGGGTGGGCGCCCGGAACCCGCGCCGTGCCGTGGTCGTTTCGTCGGGGCTGCACGGCGTCGAGGGCTTCTTCGGCTCCGCCGTGCAGCTCGCCTGGCTGCGCCGGTTCCACGGGGGCGCCGCGCGGCTGCCGGGCGGGACGCTCGTCGTGCTTCTGCATGCCCTCAATCCCTTCGGCTTCGCCTGGCGGCGGCGCGCGAACGAGGACAACGTCGACCTCAACCGGAACTTCCTCGCCGCCGGCGAGTCGTACGCCGGCGTACCCGAGCATTACGGCTTCGTGCACGATCTCCTGAATCCGTCGACGCCGCCGTCCCGGTGGGACCCGTTCCGGCTGCGGGCGCTTCGGGCGGTCCGGCGTCACGGCCTCGCCGTGCTCCGCGACACGGTCGCGACGGGCCAGTACGAGCATGCGGCCGGTCTGTTCTTCGGGGGCCGCGGACCCGCCGCAACGACCCGGCTCGTGCAGGAGCGGTTCCGGGAATGGACGCGCGGCGCCGACGAGGTGATCCACCTCGACCTGCACACCGGACTGGGCGGGTACGGCGACTACCGGCTCCTGATCGAGCCGCCGAACGTGCCGCACCTCGACTGGTACCGCACCCGGTTCGATGCGCAACGCGTCGCGCCGGTCGGCGCCGACACGCCCTACGCCGCCCGCGGCGTGATGGGCGCCTGGCTCGCGCGCCGCGCCGACGCGGACCGCTACCGCTTCGCCTGCGTGGAGTTCGGGACGTATTCGCAGGTGCGGGTGCTCGCCGCCCTGCGCGCCGAGAACCGCGCGCACCACCACGCCGCGCCGGGCGCGCCGGCGTACGACCGCGCGAAGCGGGAGCTGGTGGAGTGCTTCTGCCCGGCGAGCGCCCGCTGGCGCCGGAAGGCGCTCGGACGCGCGCTGGCGGTCATCGGGCAGGCGATCGCGGCCGGGTGACCACGGCTTCGAGATGCAGGACTCCCGGCCATTGCCAACGGGTTGCGCGCCATCCGACAATGGCTCGCAGGAGGTGTCTCATGCGCGCCATCACCCCGCTGCTGTTCTGTCTCGCACTTGCCGCGACGCCGTCGGCTGCCCAGGGCGGATCGGACGACACGCTGGAGATCTACATGGTCGACGTGGAGGGGGGCGAGGCCACGCTCTTCGTCGCGCCGTCCGGCGAGTCGATGCTCGTCGACACCGGCTGGCCCGGCTTCGACGGCCGCGACGCCGACCGCATCGCGGCGGCGGCGGCCGACGCCGGGGTCACGCAGATCGACCACCTGATCGTGACCCACTTCCACGGCGACCACATGGGCGGCGCGGTGCAGCTCGCCGAGCGACTTCCGATCCGCAACTTCATCGACCACGGAACCACCGTCGACGAGGGCGAGGACCGGCTGGCCGCCTTCCGGCTCTACACCGACCTGCGCAGCGGCGGCGCGCACCGCGTGGTGGCCCCGGGCGACCGGTTGCCGATCGGTGCGCTCGACGTCGTGATCATCGCCTCCGGCGGCGCGGTGCTCGACGCCCCGCTCGAGGGCGCCGGCGGCGCCAACCCGCACTGCGCGGGGTTCACCTTCCACGGCGAGGACATCACCAGCCGCTACGGCAACGCGGAGGACGACCAGTCGATCAGCACCTTCGTGGGCTTCGGCGCCTTCCGCAGCGTCATCATGGGCGACCTCAACTGGAACAAGGAACATCTGCTGATGTGCCCGGACGACAGGATTGGCCCGATCGACCTGTACCTGGTCTCGCACCACGGTTCGGAGACATCCGGGTCCGAGGCGCTCGTCCACGCCATCGCACCGCGGGCGGCCATCATGAACAACGGCCCGCGCAAGGGCGGGGCGGTGCAGACGTTCGAGATCCTGGCGGCCGCCGAGAACCCGCCGGATCTCTGGCAGAACCACTACTCGATTCCCGGCGGCGAGGCCCACAACCGGCCGGAGCGGTTCATCGCCAACCTGGACGAGGACACGGAGCTTGCCGACGGCCGCAGGGTGCACATGGGCCCGTCGCACTGGATCCACGTCTCGGCCCGCCGCGACGGATCGTTCACGGTGACCAACAACCGCACCGGGTTCCACAAGGACTACGGCCCGCGGGAGTGACCGCGGGTGCCCCCGCAGCACGGCATCCACCGTCGGCGCTTTCCGCGCCGAGCGCGCCGGGCGACGGATCATGCGCGTTGCTCGGGTAGGACGAGCGCTGAACTATCGCCCGTCGCGCTCCAGGCGTTCCTGCAGCCGTCCGAGCGCCTCCTGCGTCCGGGTCAGCTCCGCGAGCAGCTCGTCGCGCGTCGGGGGGGCCTGCAGGTCGTGCAGGCGCTCCTGCTTCGCCTCGTCCAGGCTGTTGATCACGACCGCGATGAACAGGTTGATGACGACGAACGTGCCGACCACGACGAAGCTCACGAAGTAGGCCCACGCCCACCAGTGATGCTCCAGGGCGGCGTACATGATGTCGGTCCAGTCCTCCAGCGTGACGATGCGGAAGAGCGACAGCAGGGCGATGCCGAGCGTGCGCCAGTGCGTCGGGTCGATCTCGTGGAACAGGTGGTGGCCGGCGACGCCGTAGACGTAGAAGACGATCGACATCAGCGCGATCACGTTGAACATGCCCGGAACCGAGCGGATCAGGGTGGAGACGATCAACCGCAGGCCCGGCAGCGCGGACACCAGACGCAGCACCCGGAACAGGCGGGCCAGCCGCGCGAGGGTGGCCATCTCGCCCGTGCTCGGGAGCAGACTGACCGCGATCACCGTGAAGTCGAACAGGTTCCAGCCGTCCCGGAAGTAGTCGCGGAGGCGCGGCCACACGGCCGTCATCTTGACCAGCGCCTCGACGACGAAGATGGTGAGGAACGCCCGGCTGGCCGTTTCGAACGCACCGCCGTAGCGCGCGGACAGCACGGCGGAGGTGTCGAGGCCGATGACGACCGCATTGACCAGGATCGCGCCGGTGACGCCGTGGCGGAACCACGGCGCGCCGACGGCGCGGGCCGCCCGCGCGGCCAGCGGACCGCCGGGACGCAACCGTGCCTCGGAAGTCATCGTGCGACCTCGCCCGGCGCGTCGTACGGATGTCGCCGCTCCATCTGTTCAGACTGCTCGTGTCCCGTGCGCCAGGCCCCGCAAAACTGCGCACGCGGAAATACGGCTCGTCTGGTCCGCTACTACGAGCGCATGGCCACGCGGCAGCGACGGCAGTACTTCGGCCTGCGGCTCGTGTTGTTGGCAGACCACCCGCGGCTGGCATCCGCGCGTGCCGCGACTGGTTCCCTCACCGGAGCGTGAAGTCCGCCTCGGCGGTCCCGCCGGCCGTCACCGTGACCTGCCGCGTGGCGCCCTCGTAGCGCTCGTGCCAGACGGTGAGCTGGTAGGCGCCCGCCGGGATTCCGGTCAGTTCGAACGTCCCGTCGGCGCCGGTGACGGTCCCGACATCGTCGGAGACATACACCCAGCCTCGCATCCAGCCGTGCGAGTCGCACTCGATGCGCACCGGTCCGGGGCGCCGGAACGGCCGCTGGACCTCCAGACCGGGGAAGGGGATGGCGATGTTGAAGAGGGTGCGCTGCCGGTCGTCGTAGGCGTGGGTCGAATGGAGCGTATCGTCCTCGCTCCTGATCGTGACCACGGTCCGGGTCGGCAGCACCTGCACGCGCGGGACGAAGTGACAGGCGGCGTTGTTGATGGACGGTTCCGGGGGGCGCTCGCTCCAGGGCACGCCGGCGACCAGGACCACGGCGTTCGCGAGACCGCCGGACGCATCCACCACCACGGCCCGGTCCTCGACCTCGGCGCCGCAGACGGCCTGGTCGGTCGTCACCGCGACCATCCGCGGCGCCGGCGGGTCGGTCAATGTCACGCGGCCGGTGATGGCGCCTGTACCCTGCCCTTCGCCGGCCCCGAGCACTCCCGCCGCCAGCGCGAAGACGACGGCGACGATACCCGCCCCCGACATCCATAGACTCTTCACTCGATTGCTGCGACCCATCTTCTTCAGCCTCGCGATCCTCCGCGATCCGGTCTTCGATCCTACACGTACGGGCGCCGGCGCCGACCGCCGCCGGCCGGCAGCGCCCATCCGATAGGGTCGTGTCGCGCGCGCCGCCACGTCCGGCCGTTCCTCCGATCCGCCTACAGCCCGCCCCGGTCGTGCCCCACGGCCACCTCGACCGCGGCCGGCTCCGGCGTGAAGTCCTCGCCGGGATTGATGAAGCGGTTCCGCTCGATGCCGTACTGCTTGTCGTAGAGCTGCTTGTAGCGTCCATCAAGGGCGATCAGTTCGTCGTGGGTGCCGCGCTCGACGATGTCGCCCGCTTCGAGCACCAGGATCTGGTCGGCGCTTTGGATGGTCGACAGCCGGTGGGCGATGACGAAGGTGGTCCGCCCACGACGCAGAGCGCGCAGGCCGTCCTGGATCATCGCCTCGCTCTCGCTGTCGAGGCTGGAGGTCGCCTCGTCGAGAATGAGCAGGCGGGGATCGGCGAGGATGGCGCGGGCGATGGCGACGCGCTGCCGCTGGCCGCCGGACAGCTTGATGCCCCGCTCGCCGACGACGGTGTCGTAACCGTCGGGAAAGCCGGCGATGAACTCGTCGCAGTGGGCGATGCGGCTGACCTCCCGGATCCGGTCGAGCGTCGCATGCGGGTTGGCGAAGCTCAGGTTCGCCCGGATGGTGCCGTCGAAGAGGAAGTTCTCCTGCAGCACGACACCGAGACGCGACCGATAGTCCTTCAGGCGGATGGACTCCAGATCGCGGCCATCGACCAGGACGCGCCCGGCGGCAGGCCGGTTGAACGCCATCAGGAGGCTGATCAGCGTGCTCTTGCCCGACCCGCTCGAACCGACCAGCGCCGTCGTGGTGCCCGGGAGCGCGGTCAGCGAGACGCCCTTCAGCACCGGCACGTCCGGCTCGTACTCGAACCAGACGTCGTCGAGCCGCACCTCGCCCTCCAGCGCGCCGAGGGCGTTGCGCGCCTCGTCCTCCTGGTCCTCGGTCGCCATCTGCATGATCTCGCGGATCCGGTCGAGGCCGGCGAACGCCTCGGTGATCTGCGTGCCGATGGACGAGATCTGGATGACCGGAGCGATGACGATGCCGGTGAAGACGACGAACTGGAGCAGTTCGCCGACGGTCCACGCGCCGTTCATCAGGTCGCGCCCACCCAGCACGATCATCAGCGCACTGATGATCCCCATGACCAGCGCCGACACCGAGGTGACGGCCGAAACGCCGGTGACCGCCTTGGCGACGTTCCTGAACAGGCGGTGCGCACCCTGTGCGAACACCAGTTGCTCACGCTTCTCGACGCCGTACGCCTTCACGATGCGGATGCCGCCGAGTGTCTCCGTGAGCCGCCCGGTCACCTCCGCGTTGATCTTCCCCCGCTCCCGAAAGACGGGGCGCAGCCGCGAGAAGCCGACGGCCATCGTGACGCCGAACAGAATGAGGATGAGCAGGGTTATGCTGGTGAGCCGCCAGTTGAGGTAGAACAGCACCGCGAGCGCAATCGACGCGGTGAGGAGGCCGCCGGCCAGTTGGACCAGGCCGGTACCCACCAGGTTCCGGATGCCCTCGGCGTCGGTCATGATGCGCGAGATCAGCACACCGGTCTGCGTCGAGTCGTAATACCGGATCGGCAGCCGCGAGACATGGGCCATCACCCGCTTGCGCATCTCGGTGATCGCGCGCTGCGCCGCCACGCCGAGTATCTGCGAGAGACCGAACCCGGTCGCCGCCGCCACGACGGCGGACAGGAGACCGATCCCGGCCAGCAGGAGCAGTTCCCCGGCGCGGCGCTCGGGTACCACCACATCAATGACGTGACCGGTCATCGCCGGCACGACGAGCCCGGTCAGTCGGCTCACCAGGATCAGGACGAGCCCGAGCACGATCCGATACCGATAGCGCCGCACCAGCGCCCGCGCCTCGGCCCATGCGCCGGCCGTCAGCCTCCGCTTCTTTTCCGGCGTGTCGGTCCGCTCCTTCTCCGGCGTGTCGGTCCGCTCCGCCTGTTCCGTCCCGGCGGCCCTCTTCCCCGCTGTCTCCCGGTCTCTCGCCATCGCCTCCATGGTAGTAGACTTCCGCCGTGGACGTGCCCGCGCGCCGGATCATCCACGTCGACATGGACGCCTTCTACGCGTCGGTGGAACAGCGCGACCGGCCCGAGCTGCGCGGGCGTCCGGTGGCCGTGGGCGGCCGGCCCGAACGGCGCGGCGTGGTGGCCGCGGCGAGCTACGAGGCGCGCACGTTCGGCGTCCGATCGGCCCTGTCGATGGCCAGGGCGGTCCGACTGTGTCCGGACCTGGTGATTGTGCCGCCCGACTTCCGCAAGTACCGCGACGTCTCACGGCAGGTGTTCGACCTCTTCCGCGCCGTCACCCCCGCCGTGGAGCCGCTGTCGCTCGACGAGGCGTACCTCGACGTGACCGACAACGCCTGGGGAGAGCCCCTCGCCACCACGGTGGCGAAGCGGCTCAAGCAGCGAATCCGGGAGGAGACGCGGCTGACCGCGTCGGCCGGCGTGGCTCCCAACAAGTTCCTGGCCAAGATCGCGTCGGGCTGGCGGAAACCGGACGGGCTGACGGTGGTGGCGCCGACGCGGATGGAGAGCTTCCTGCGGAAACTGCCGGTCGATGCACTGTGGGGGGTCGGCCCGGTGACGGCGCGGCGGCTCCGCGCGGCCGGCATCGAGCGGCTGGTCGACGTGCGTCGGGTGGACGAGGAGACGCTCGGCCGCCTCGTCGGACGCCAGGCGGACTGGCTGAAGCGCCTCGCCCAGGGCATTGACGAGCGGCCGGTGATCAGCGACCGCGAACGCAAGTCCCGGAGCTCGGAGCACACCTACGCCGAGGACCTCCTGGAGATCGACAGGATCCGGGCCGAGGTCGAGCGCATGGCGGCCGGCGCCGCCGACTGGCTCCGACGCGCCGACGTGACCGCGCGCACCGTGACGCTCAAGGTGCGCTACCACGACTTCAAGACCGTCACGCGCAGCGACACCCGCTCCTGCGCCACCTTCGACGCGGCCGACATCACGCGCCGGGCGCAGGCGCTGCTCGATCGCACCGACGCCGGACAGCGCCCGGTCAGGCTGCTCGGGGTCGGCGTGCACGGTCTGCTTCCCCGAACCGATCCGGCCGTGTCTCCTGCACCGCTGCTGTGGGACGATCCGCCCGGGGAGCACAGGGCGGACCCTCATCAAGCACGATGACGGGCGCTGCCCCATCCGCCGCCGGACGCGGCACGCGGCCGATCGAGAGGCGATACGAATGACACTCGGCGAGCTGGGTTGGGACGACCGCTTCGCGGCGGCATTCGACGCCCTCGGTGACCGCGGGCTGATCCCGGCGCGGGTCGGGATCGAACACAACCACTTCTATCGCGTGCTGACCTCGGGGGACGAGCTGATGGCCCAGGCGGCCGGGCGGCTGCGGCACCATGCCGCCGGCCAGGACGAGCTGCCGGCGGTGGGCGACTGGGTGGCCGTCCGGGTCAACCGGCACGACGGGACCGCGACCATCCGCGCCATCCTGCCGCGGCGGAGCAGCTTCTCCCGCAAGGCGGCCGGCGATCCCACGGCCCGGCAGGTGGTGGCCGCCAACATCGACGTCGTGCTGGTGGTGGCGGGGCTGGACGGTGACTTCAGTCCGCGCCGCATCGAACGCTACCTGGTGGCGACGGCCGACAGCGGCGCGCGACCGGTCGTCGTGCTGAACAAGGCCGACCTCGAAGAGCGCGTCGCGCTGCGCGTGGCGAAGATTCGCGAGGCGGCGCCGGATGTCCCGATCCACCCCACCTGCTGCACGACCGGCCAGGGTCTGGACGACTTGGCGCGGTACCTCGAGCCGGGACGGACGGTGGCCCTGCTCGGCTCGTCCGGCGTCGGCAAGTCGACCATCATCAACCGGCTGCTCGGCGAGTCGCGTCAGAAGACGCAGGCCGTGCGCTCGGCGGACAGCCGCGGCCGGCATACGACGATCCACCGCGAGCTGATCGCCGCGCCGGACGGTGGCATCATCATCGACACGCCGGGCATGCGCGAACTGCAGCTCTGGGACAGCGAGCGCGCGCTCGAGGACGCGTTCGCCGAGATCGAGACCCTGGCCGCCGACTGCCGGTTCCGCGACTGCCGCCACCGCCAGGAGCCGGGGTGCGCGGTGCGGGCGGCCGTGGACGCCGGCCGCCTGCCCGCGATCCGCCGGACGCACTACCTGCGCCTCGCGGACGAACGAGCGCACCTCGACCGGCGCCGCGACGAGCTGGCGCGTGCGGAAGAGAAGAAGCGTACGAAGGTCATGCACCGCGCGCTGCGGAAGATGTACACCTCCTCCTGAAAGGACTCCGCCATGTCTCCACGCCGTGCACCGGTCATGCTCGCCATCGTGCTCGCGCTCGCCGCCTCCGCCGGCGTCGGCCTCGCGCAGGAGAACGCACCGGTCACCCTGCGGGCCGGGCTGCTGATCGACGGCGCCGGCGACTCCCGCTCGAACACCCGCATCTTCGTGAGCGGCTCGACGATCACGCGGGTGGACGGCCTGCGCGGCGCGGTTACCTACGACCTCTCCGACATGACGGTCATGCCGGGGTGGATCGACACCCACGTCCATCTGACCTCGCACTTCGCGGCCGACGGCCGGCTGCATCAGGCGAGCAGCACGGAAACCCCCGCCCGGACGATGCTGTACGCGGTCGGCAACGCCTACCGCACCCTGATGGCCGGGTTCACGACGGTGCAGAGCCTGGGCCATCCGCTCGACGCCGACCTGCGCGACGCGATCGACCGCGGCGACGTGCCCGGCCCCCGCGTGCTGACGTCGCTGCGCGCGGTGACCAGCGCCACCGGCGACCCGGACGCCATCCGAGCCGCCATTCGGCAGCTCAAGACCGACGGGGCCGACGTGATCAAGGTCTTCGCTTCCGGCAGCATCCGCGAGGGCGGGGTGCGGGCGCTGAGCAACGAGCAGATCGAGGCGGCCTGCGACGAGGGCCGGGCGCAGGGGTTGCGGGTCGCGGTGCACGCCTACGGCTCCGAGGTCGTCAGCTCCGTCATTCGGGCCGGCTGCAACTCGGTCGAGCATGGCAACCGCTACGACGACGAGACGCTGGCCCTGTTCGCCGACCACGGCACCTTCCTCGGCTTCCACGTCGGGCTGCTCTGGGATAACTACGCGGAGAACCGCGAGCGGTTCATCGGCATCGGCAACTACACGCCGGAGGGGTTCGCGCGGATGAGCCGGGCCCGCCGCATCGGCATGCGCCGCTTCCGCGAGACCCTCCGCAACCGGGACGTACAGATCGTGTTCGGCACCGACGCCACCGCCGGCGCCCACGGCCGCAACGCCGAGGAATTCATCGTCCGTATCGACGAGGGCGGGCAGAACCCGATGGACGCCATTGTCTCGGCGACATCACGGGCGGCGCGCTCGCTCGGCCTCGGCGACCAGATCGGCCAAGTGGCGCCCGGATTCACGGCCGACCTGGTCGCGGTCGAGGGAAATCCCCTGGAGGACGTCACTGCGCTGCGTCGGGTCCGCTTCGTCATGCGGGACGGCGTCGTCTACCGCTACGATCCCTGAGCCCTCGGCGGCCAAGCCCCGCTGCTTTCGCATGCAACCCGTCCGAACGGCGGTGAGAACGACTGAAATCAGTGCACCGCGCCGGTACCGCCCGGCTGCAGGAAGGACGGGTCGACGCCCATGCGGCGGATTGCGGCCTCCCACATGTCGTCCGCGCGGGTGTCGAAGATGATGTCCAGATCGATGTCGGCGTGCAGCCAGGACGACGACGCCAGCTCGGCGTCCAGTTGCCCGGCCGCCCATCCTGCGTAGCCGGTCAGCAGGCGCGTACGAGGCGGCGGCGGTGACTCCAGCAGTCGGCGCAGAAGCTGAGGTGACGTGGACAGGAAGATCCCGTCGCACACCCGGACCGCATCGACATCCGTCGGAGCCACCCCCGTCAGGATCCAGCCCCGCTCCGGCTCCACCGGCCCGCCGATCCACAGCTCGAGACTGCTGCCGGAAGAAACCGGCGGGGTCAGTCTGACGACCTCGGATGCCGGCGTGGTCGTGCGCTGATTGAGGACCAGGCCGAACGCGCCTCCTTCGCCGTGCTCGCACAGCAGGATCACGCTCCGGTGGAAATTCGGATCGTTGAGCTGCGGCATGGAGACCAGCAACGAGGGAGCAAGAGAGGGAAACGGCTTGTCGGGTTGGCTCATCGTGGGTGCCGAAGCGGAGTCCGCGCCCATTATCTCACGACCCGGGTGGTCTTGCAGGCGATCCGGCCGTCCCCGCCAGCGTCTCAACCGGACGTATCGCCGCCCGTTCCGGTGTCCGGGACCGGGGACCGGGCAGCGAGGCGCCGCCGCGCCCAGTCGACATGCTCGGCCACCAGGGGTTCGCCTCGCGAGGCCGAGGTGGTGGATGCGGGCTCGGCGATGGCCGCGGCGGACGCGATCGTCGCGCTGTTGCCGAGGGCAACGGCCAGGTTGCGGCGGAAGCCCGTCAGTCCGGTGCGGGACATCGCACTGCGTTCGAGCAGCGCGCCGACGCGTTCATCGGACTGCCGCCAAAGTGCCGACAGCCGCGGCTGGTCGAGGTCGGGCGCCGGCCGCCACGCCGGATCGTCCGAGCGGGCCGGCGCCGCGTTGTAGGGACAGACATCCTGGCAGATGTCGCAGCCGTAGACGTGCGTGCCCAGGTCGGACCGCCGCGCCTCGGGGATGGGACCGCGCAGCTCGATGGTCAGGTACGACAGACAGCGGGTGGCGTCGAGCACCCACGGCTCGCGGAGCGCATCGGTCGGACAGGCCTCGATGCACAGCGTGCACGTCCCGCACTGGTCGAGCTGCGGCGCGTCGGGCGCGAGCGGCAGGCTGGTGATGATCTCCGACAGGAAGATCCACGACCCCAGCTCCGGGTGGATGAGACACGTGTTCTTGCCGATCCAGCCCAGGCCCGCGTACTGCGCGTAGACCCGCTCCTGCACCGGCCCGGTGTCGACGTACCAGCGCGCCTCGAAGGGCGCGTCCGCCGCCGCGCGCATCCGCGCGAGCAGGACCTCGGCGCGGCGGCCGAGCACGTCGTGGTAGTCCTCGCCCCAGGCGTAGCGCGAGATCAGCGCGGCGTCGGGATCGTCGACCTCCGTCGAGTACGGCCGGTCGGTGTTGTAGACCGCCCCGAGCGCGATCACCGAGCGCGCCGCGGGCATCACGCGCCGCACGTCCGACCGCCGCTTCGCGGTCCGCGCCATGTAGCCCATCCGCCCGGCGTAGCCCCGCGCAAGCCAGTCGTCGAGGAAGCGCAGCTCCGGGAACGCCGCGGCCGGCGCCACCCCGCACAGGTCGAACCCCGCCTCGCGGGCGAATGCCCTGACGTCTTCTGAAGTCATGATCGGCATCGTCCTCACCGTCGCCGCCCTCCGGACGGCGGCGCTCTTCGCGCTGCTGCGTCTGCTGGCGTCCTGACCCTGCCCCCGAACGATCGCGTCGGCCGGCGCACGGGCCGCCGGGTCAGAACACGAAGCGCAGGCCGAACTGCATCTCCCGCGCCTGCAGGGCGCTGAAGATGCGGCCGAAGTTCGGCGACCCGAAGTAGCGGTTGGGCAGGTCGAAGTTGGCGCGGTTCAGCACGTTGAAGACCTCCCAGCGGAACTCCAGACGGCTGCCGGCGGCGAGCATCCAGTTCTTGGCCAGCGCCATGTCGAGGTTGGCGTAGCCGGGAGCGAAGACCGGGTTGCGGGGCGCGCTGCCGTAGGTGAAGGGCGCCTGCAGGGCGAAGGCGTCCGTATCGAACCAGCGCTCGACACTGCGCTGGCCGCGCGGCAGGTTCGGGTCGCGCAGCATGTCGGGCCGCTGCGACGGCCCGGCCCCGATGTTGGCGCGGTCGTCGGTGATGTTGACGGTGAACGGGGCGCCGGACTGCACGGTGACGATGCCGTTCAGGCGCCAGTGGCCGAGCAGTCCCTCGCGCCAGCCGCCTCCGCCGGGCCGGAAGGGGATCTCCCAGGTGGCGCTGCCGACGAACTGGTGGCGGTGATCGAAGCTCGACAGCGCGTTCTCCCCGGGGAAGATGTTGCGCACGTCCTGCGGAACGTTCGACTCGAAGGCGGTGGCGCCGGGACTCGACGCATCGTCCTTCGACTGCGACAGCGTGTAGGCGAGGTCGAACGCCATGCCGTCGCGCAGGCGGCGCACGGTCTTGAACGTCACCGCGTGGTAGATCGACTTGCCGTCGAAACGGATGGCGCGGATGCCGGCGAGCTCCGGGACGGGCCGCCGCGCGCTGATGGAGCCGGGGCCGGGAACGGGCACGTTGTGGATCGTGGAGTTGTCGGCGCCGATGGTGTACGACCCCATGTAGAACACCTCGAACACCGAGCCGGGGCGGATCTCGGTCTGGACGCCGCCGCTCCACGTCTGCGTGTACTCGACCCGGTAGTCGTTGTCCATGATGGACCCGCCGATGCTGCCCGTCGCATCCGCGGCCAGGATGGAGCGCGTGTCGTGCAGCGGCACGAACTGCCCGGCCGGCACGTCGACCTGCTTGAGGAAGAAGAACGGCAGGTTGCGCGCGAACGCCGTCTGGACGCTGTAGGCCCACTGGTTGAGGAAGACGCCGTAGCCGCCGCGGACCACCGTGCTCCCGTTATCGTCGGCCAGCCAGGCGAAGCCGAGGCGCGGGGCGAGGCGCACGCGGCTCGGCCGCAGGAGGCTGCGGTCCCAGCCGATCTCGGCCGAGGTCACCCAGGGGAGCGGCATCAGCGGCAGCAGCGTGTCGGCGGCCGGCGAGATGTTGCCGGCGTCGTCGCTGGCGATGACGTAGCGGCCGCCCGGCACGGACAGGTCGATGCTCGACAGCCGGTTGTCGACGTCGCGCATGTGCTGGTTCAGCTCGTAGCGCAGCCCGATGTTCAGCGTCAGGTCGTCGCTCACCCGCCAGTCGTCCTGCGCGTACAGGTGCAGCCAGTTGGTTCGGGCGTCCTCGCCGCCGCGCCCGCCGACACCCGAACGCGCCTCGACCGGGTAGCCGAGCAGGAAGTCGGCGAACGGGTTGCCGCTGAAGCGGCCGGTGTAGCGGAAGCTGCCGCGCGCCGTGTCGGGGTTCTCGGGCCGGAACCGCAAGTGGAACCAGTAGCCGCCGAACTTCAGGTGGTGCGCGCCGCGGTCGACGAGGAAGTTGTTGTACAGCTCGAAGTGCTCGTTGCGCCGGAAGACGAAGGTGGTCGGATCGCCCATCGCGCTGTAGAACCCGGCCGTGTCGATCTGCGGGTAGCCCATGTCGCGCGGGTCGCGGGTGACCCCGAGCAGCCCGGTCGCCCCGGCGAAATCGACGCCGCGGTTCAGGCTCTCCTGGCCGCCATCGACGCTCATCCAGCCGAAGCGCGTCTCGTTGAGCATCGTCGTCCCGATGGTCCGGGTATAGCTCGCGGCGAGGTTGCGCGTGCGGGTGGACAGCGTGCGGCCGAAGCCGGGAATCAGCGCCTCCTGCTGCACGCTGGTGCCGAACGGCTGCACGTCGTGGGCGTCGAAGGTGCTGAAGCGGACGAACATCTGGTCGGCGCCGACGCGGTGGTCGAGGCGGGCGCTGAACTGATCGATGTCGGACTCGAGCTGCTCGACGGCGGTGAGGTTCTGCACCTCGCCGCCCGCATCGGGCAGCGGCACGTGATCGAGGAAGGCCGCCGCGACCGGGTCGATGCGCCCGGCCGGGATCCGGTTGCCGGCGAAGAACGATCCGCAGGTCCCGGTGGCGGGATCGCGGCTGAGCGGGTCGCACACCGGGTCGAACCCCGACAGGTCGCCGCCGCGGACCGCCGCCGACGGCACCGAGAAGGTCTTCGTCAGCGAACGCGTCGTGCGCTGCCCCTCGAAGCTGACGAAGGCGAACGTCCGGTCGCGGACGAGGGGCCCGCCGAACGTCCCGCCGAACTGCCCCTGGTCGAGCGGCGGCACCGGCTCGTCGCGCGGATCGAAGTAGTTGCGCGCGTCGAAGCGTTCGTCGCGGACGAAGGCGAACGCGCTGCCGTGGTACTGGTTCGTGCCCGCCTTGGTGGCCACGTTGATCAGGGCCGACGCCTTGCCGCCGAACTCCGGCGGGTACATCGACTTCTGGATCTTGAACTCCTGGATCGAGTCGACCGAGGGATTGATGACCAGGTTGTTGAACAGCTCGTCGGTCACCTTGACGCCGTCGAGCAGATAGATGTTGTGGCCGGCGCGCTGGCCGCCCACGTTGGGCAGCGGACCGGCCTGCTGCAGCGCCGCGCCGCGGGTGCCGCCGGGCGGGATCACGACGGCGTCGCTGAGCTGGGCGAGCTGCAGGAACTGCCGGCCGTTGAGCGGGATCTGCTCGACCTCGCGGTTGTCGATGATGTCGCTGATCTCGGCGTTGGTGGTCTGCAGCAGCGGCGCGTCGGCGGTCACCGTGACCTCTTCGGCGAGCGTCCCGAGCTCGAGCGCGAACGGCAGATCGAGCGTGCGGCCGATGTCGAGCACCACGCCGGTGCGCACGACGCGGCGGAATCCGGCCAGCTCGGCCGCGATCTCCCACGCGCCGATGGGCAGCGAGGCCATGAAGAAGCGCCCGTCCGCGCCCGTCACGCGCTCCACCGAGAAGCCGGTGTCGACGTGCGTGGCCACGACGACCGCGCCCGGCAGCACCGCGCCCGAGGTGTCGCGCACCACGCCCCCGAACTCGCCCGTATTGGTCTGACCCGCGGCCGGCGCCGGGACCGCCGCAAGCGCCGCCGCCAGAACGAACCACCGCGCCGAACGCACGAGAGACATCATCGCTGACTTCTGCACCGCCGCCGCCCCCTCCAATCTCCGATTCCCGGCCGCCCTTGCCACGTCTCCGCGACGGCCGTCCCGAACGATACGATGACGTATCGCGGAGGCCGGGGCCCGCCTCGCGCCTCCGGCGCGGCTGCCCGATGCATTGTAATCGCTCACGCGTCCGCGCCCGCCGACGGCCGCGCGAACGACCGGACTCGGACCGTGACGCGCTCAGGGGACGCCCGGCGAACGCCGCGACGCGACGGCCAGGATCCGATCGGCCGCCCGCCGGCTCGCGCCCGCCGCTCCGAGCCGTTCGCGCACCCGCCCGAGCGCTGCGCGGGTCCGCTCGGCGCGCGCCGGGTCGGTGAGGAACGAGATCACCTCGCCGGCCACCGCCGCCGGCGTGAAGGCGTCCTGGATCAGCTCCGGCACGACGCGCGCGCCGGCGATGAGATTCGCCATGCCCGCGTGCCGCACATGGGAGAACGTCCGGACGATGCGGTAGGTCAGGGACGAGAGGCGGTAGACGATGACCATCGGCCGCCGGTGGATGGCGGTCTGGACCGTCGCCGTTCCCGATGCCGTGACCACGGCGTCCGAGGCGGCGAGCACGTCGTCCGTGCGCCCCGCGACCACCGCCGCCGCGCCCGCCGCGACCAGCGGGGCGACCGGCGCCAGCAGCGCATCGTCAAGGTGCGGCGCGCGCGCCACCACGAACTGCGCCGCCGGGACCCGTTCGCGGACCAGGGCCGCCGCGCTGGCGACGTCGGGCAGGATCGCCCGCAGCTCGTTCGGGCGGCTGCCCGGCAGCAGCGCGACGGTCGGAGCCGTCGGGTCGAGGCCCAGCGACCGCAGGAACGGCGCCCGCGCCTCGCCCGGCGCCGACAGTTCCAGCAGCGGGTGCCCGACGAACTCCACCGGAATGCCCGCCTCGCGGTACAGGGCCTCCTCGAACGGGAAGATCACCAGCGCCAGGTCGACCAGGCGCCGCATCGTCGCGATCCGCCCCCGCCGCCACGCCCAGAGCTGCGGCCCGATGTAATAGACGACGGGGATGCCCAGCCGCCGCACCGCCGCCGCGACCCGGAAGTTGATCTCCGGGAAGTCGACCGCCACGAACACGTCCGGACGCTCGGCCCGCGCGTACGCCACGAGCCGCCGGTAGACCGCGTACGAGCGCGGCACGACCGCCAGCGCCTCCGACAGCCCGGTCGCGGCCAGCCCCCGGTAGTGGGCGACGAGCTCGGCCCCGGCCGCCCGCAACCGGTCGCCGCCGAGTCCGGCGACCTGCACGCCCGGCTCGAGGTCGCGCAGCGCCCGCGTGAGCGCGCCGGCGTAGAGGTCGCCGGAAGGCTCCCCGCAGGCGATCAGTATCCTGGCCACGCACCGTCTACTGTTCGGGCGTCACGCGTCGTGCGGCCCGGCGAGCACGGTACGCGTCCTCGTTGAGCGGGCAGCACGCCTGGGGATTGTTGACGGCGCGCCGGCCCCGGCCCCCCACGAGGATGTTGGCGCCCCCACGGACTCCCTGCGATGCTCGGCCGCGCGATGCGGCCAGCGCCCGGCAAGAACCCGCGAGGACGTTGGCGTCGCCACGGACTCCCTACCGACGGAACCGCCGCGAAGGGCGCCGGAAGTCGGCGGTGGTCAGGTCGAGCTCGGACATCGGCACCACCTCGATGCGGTCGAAGCCGACGCCGGGCAGATCGCGCAGGAACGCCGAGGCGTCCCCCACCAGCACCATCGACAGATTGGCGGGCTGCAGCCAGGTCTCGGCCACGCGTTCGATGTCGCGCACGGTGACCGCGTTGATCCGCTCCGGGAAGTACTCGATCTCATCCAGATCGAGGCCGTAGAGGATGGCCTCGAGCACCTGCGCGGCGATGGCGTTCGGCGTCTCGAGGGTGATCGGGAAGCTGCCGGCCAGATAGTCCTGCGCGCTCCGCAGCTCGCGCTCCCGCACCCGCTCCCGGCGCAGCCGGGCGATCTCGTCCACGGTCAGGCGCAATGCCTCCGCGGTGGCGGCCGACCGCGTATCGGTCTTGGCCATGAAGTCGCCTGCGATCTGACGCCCGGCGATGTCCGCGGAGGCTGCGTAGGTCAACGACCGCGCGGTCCGCAGCACGCTCCCGAGCCGGTTCCCTCCTTCTCCCCCGAGGATCTTGACGGCGACGTCGAACGCCAGGAAGTCCGGGTGCGAGCGCGGCAGCGCGGCGTGGCCGGCATGTATCACGGTCTGCACCGCGCCCGGCCGGTTGATGACGACCAGGCGCCGGGTGGGCCTCGGGATGTTGTCCGCGGTCACCGCCGGCGGCAGCGGGCCCGGTCGCCAGTCGCCGAGCGCGCGCTCCACGCCGGCGAACGCCTCGTCGGCGGTCACGTCGCCGACCACGGCCAGCACGGCGTTGTTCGGCAGGTAGTGCGAGCGGTGGAACGCCACCAGGTCGCTGCGGGTGATGGTGCGGAGCGACCGCGGCGTACCGCCCTGCGGCAGGCCGTAGGGGTGGAAACCGTACACGAGCCGATTGAAGACGACATTGGCGATGTAGGCCGGATCGTCGTAGCTGACCTGCAGGCCCGACAGCACCTGGTTGCGCTGCCGCTCGATCTCGGCCGGCGCGAAGGCCGGCCGCCGCGCCACGTCGGCAAGCAGGTCGAGGGCGAAGTCGAAGCTGTCCTTCATCACCAGGACGTCGACGAATCCGAGGTCACGCGCCGTGCCCACGCTCAGCGCACCGCCGATGCTGTCGATGCCGCCCGCGATCTCCTGCGCGGAACGGGTGGTCGTCCCCTGATCCAGAAGCTGGCCGACGAAAGAGGCGACGCCCGGCTGGCCGGGCGGGTCGGCCGCGGCGCCGGCGCGCAGGATCATGCGAACGTTGACCGCGGGCTGCTCGTGATGACCGACGTAGACCACCTGCAGCCCGTTGGCCAGCGACCGGATCTCGTAGTCCGGGAAAACGACAGGCCGCCTGAGCAGCGGGGGCGGCGGCTGCTCGCGCGGCCAGTCGACGCGCTGGGCAAGGACCGGTGGCGCGACGGCCGCTGCGCCCACGAGGACCGCCAGCACCAGCACGCCGACCCGTATCGCATGCGGCATCGCCATCGCCTGCCTCTCCGCCATCGTCTCCTGCCTCCTCGTCACTGCCCGGTCCGGCGCGATCCGCGCGGCAGGATGGTCAGCACCAGCCGGTTGTCGTCGCGCAGGTAGGTGCGGGCGACCCGCTGCACGTCCTCCCGAGAGACGTTCATGAAGATGTCGAACTCGGCGTCGGCCGTCGTGATGTCGTCATGGATGACCTGCGCGTGGGCAAGGTGCATCCCCTTCTGCTCGATGCTGATGCGGCCGATGACGTAGTCGCGCGCGAACTGGTTCTTGGCGCGCTGCAGCTCGTCGTCGCCCGGCGGGGCCGCCTTGGCCCGGTCGAGCTCCGCGACAAGGGCCTGGGCCGCCTCCTCCGGCGTACGGCCCGGCTGGACGAGGGCCACCGCATAGAAGAGGTTGGGGTCCTCGATGATCACCCCCTGGCCGAACGCCGACACCGCCACCTGCTGCTCGTAGACCAGGCTGCGGTGAATCCGCGCGCTCTGCCCGTCGGACAGGATCTTCGACAGGATGTGCAGCGGATAGGCGTCCGGGTGCCCGTCGTAGGTGATGGGATGCGCGACGACGACCGCCGGCAGCGGCCAGTTGTCGGCCTCCACGGTCAGCCGGCGGCTGCGCGTCACCGCGGGCTCGCGCGGCAGGTTGCGCGGCACCGGCTGCCTGGCCTTCGGCACGCGGCCGAAGTAGTGCTCCACCATCTGCAGCGCGTAGTCGGACTCGAAGTCGCCGACCAGGGTCAGCGTGGCGTTCTCCGGCACGTAGTAGGTGTCGAAGAACTCCTGCACGTCCTCGACCGTCGCCGCCTCGATGTCCTCCATCGAGCCGATGGTCTGGTGCTTGTACGGATGGGTGGTGAATGCCTCGTCGTACAGGATCTCGGAGAGCAGGCCGAACGGCTCGTTCTCGTAGCGCCAGCGGCGCTCCTCCTTGACCACCTCGCGCTCGGAGTCGAGCGTCCGCTGGCTGATGCGCAATGTCGCCATGCGGTCGGCCTCGAGCCACAGCACGAGCGGGAGGTACTGCGCCGGCACGGTCTCGAAGAAGACCGTCACGTCCTCGGTCGTGTAGGCGTTGCCGGTGCCGCCGATGCTGGAGATCATCGACAGGTGCTCGTCGGAGCGCACGTTGTGCGACCCCTTGAACATCAGGTGCTCGAACAGGTGGGCGAAGCCGGTGCGGCCTTCCGGCTCGTTCTTCGAACCGACGTGATACCACATCTGGAGGTTGACGATCGGCGTGGAGTGGTCCTCGGAGAGGATCACCGTCAGGCCGTTGTCCAGGGTGGTGATGCGGTAGTCGAACTTCGTCGGCCGCACGGCGGCGTCGGCGGTCGCCGCCAGACCGACGACCAGCGCGAGAAGGGCCGCGCAGCGGGGCGCGCGAGGGATGGATCGCATTCCGCGATTATGCCACAGGGCCGACCGCACCGGCTTTCCACCGAGCGTCGCCACGGACCGAGGGACATGCCGCCCGCCGACGAGACCGTGTGCGCTTGTTCCGCCGCTCGCCCCGGACGCCGGGGTCGTCAGTCGACGACGAAGCGGAACGCCAGCCGCGTCCAGTGCGTCGGCCGCCGGACGAAGATGTCCGGGTCCACGCGGCGCTCCCGGCCGATCAACACTTCTCCGGCCCCGGCGCCGCCCCGGAACCGCAATCCGAGGTGGGCCGACCCGCCGGACTGCCGGCCGCGCCCGAACATGTCCTCGTCGGTCAGCACCGCCGCCCCGTCGATCTCTCCGACGAGCGACACGCGCCCGTTGAGTGGACGCAGCACGCGGAGGTGGGCGTTGACCTCCTGCTTGTAGTCGACCTCCGAGCTGGTGATGGTCCCGAGCCAGCGGCCTGCGAACTCGATGTCGAAAACGCCGAGGCGCAGGTCGTCGCCCCAGGAGAGCCCCAGCATGTTCCAGGAGGGCGCACCGGGATGCTCGCGGTCGGCGCGGTGGCGGGAGATGTGGTGGAAGGTGACACCGAACTCGCCGCGCGGCAGGCGGGTGAACACCGACAGGTCCATCGTGTAGTTGGTCTGCGTCGGATCGATCGCCCGTCGCTCGCTGCCGACGCCCGTCTCCAGGTTGAAGAAAACGCTGCCGCGGGCGAACCCGAGATCAAAGACGTCCATGTCGATCCCCAGATCCGTGTCCCAGGTGAACGTCGCGCTGCCGCCGTCGGGGAGCCGCGCGGCCTGGGTGTGCGCGTGGTAACGGGTCAGGAACCCGAGCTGCCGGTCGGCGGTCTGCACCGGCCGCGGGCCGCCGATGACCTGCGTGGCGGCAGGCGGCGGCGCGAGCAGGGCCGAGAGCAGAACGAGCAGGAAGGCGAAAGGACCACGCCCGCCGACGGAGAGGTGCGATGCCGGGCGCGTCGACCCGCCGGACCGCTCTCGGCTCGGGCTGCTCAACGGCGTCGAACCGCCATCCGCTCGACGAACGGCGCGAGGTGGTCGAGGCCGAGCCTGCGGGCGACATCACGCACGTGACCCGCCCGCTCGTCCGGCTCCAGGTCCAGAATGCCGCGCAACTTCCTCAGCGGCTCGCTGGCCCGCGTGCGCCACTGCACGTGCGCCAGGCCCTGACGGGCGCCGCGCCAGGCCAGCAGATGCCCGACAGCGAGGAAGAGGAAGTAGTACGCCAGGAAGTTGGGCCCCGGCATGAAGAAGAGCAGGCCGAGCAGCGCAGCAACGAACGACGAGACGACCAGACGCCGCAGGTGGTGCTCCGCGTCGCTGCCGAGCCGACGGCGCGTCGCGGCCAACGCCCGCTCACCGTCGAGATCGGCCGGATGCACCAGATCTATCGCGGTCTGCTTGCGCAGGTGCCACAACAGGCGCCACTCGGCGATCGCCTCGGCCACCCGTCCGACGACCGTGTTCCGCAGCCGGATGAGCCACGGCTGTGGGGTGTCGGGGTCTGCCGGCACCTCGGCGAGCCGCCGGGCCCGCCGCTGCCCCTGCACCTCGGCCAGCATGCGGCGGAACCGCGCGGAGAACCGCCCCCTGGAAATCCCTTCCGCGGGATCGGCGTCCTCGACCTCGGCCGCCTCGCAGAACAGCTCGTACCCGTCAGGTCCGATCGGAACGAGATAGACGTCGACAGGCTTCGAGGCCGCAACGATGCCACGGGCCGGATTCGCTGGCGTGGGGGCGGCTGCGGGCCGCGGGCCTGACGGGTTACGCGCGCCGGAAAACCGCGTCATTATCGATCCCGGTCAACAGTCCAACGATACACCGACGACGCCCACCTTGCCGACCGGGCAGCAGACTCCCACGACTCGCAAGCGGAGCAGCGTCGTCGTCACGCACGGCGCACGCGAACGATGAAGGCGGGCCGGTTTCAGGTTCGGCAGACCCGAAACCGGCCCGCCAGACAGGCCGGTCAGCCTCTGCTGGCGCCGCTTCAGTCCGTCGCGATACAGGCGTAACCTTCCGGACACTGTTCCGGGATCGGCAGGCAGATCGTCACGCCGAAGATGTCGAAGCACCACCACCCGCCGTCCGGCGGCACGATCGCGCTATCCTGAGCCGCCACCCCCGTGGCGCTGATCGCCAGCACCAGCGCCACGAATACCGCCGCCATGAACCGCTTGAACATTCCGCACGCTCCTTTCCAAAGACCTGCTAATCGCACCATGCGCTAGCTGCCCGGAGCACATGCAGGTTTCGATCCAGGTCTGCGGACGGACCGCCGGAGGCCTGTTAACGCAACCACCGCGGGATTTGTGTCGTGTCCGGCGGCCCGGCGCCGGCCCGGATGTCGTCGCCTCGGGGTTCCGCTGGATCCGGCTGGATTGCGAGGACGAGGCGATGCATCCGCCTGGCGCCCCGAAACGCCTCGCTGGCTCGGCGTCTTCGGCCCATTCCCCACTCCATGACCTTGCGCTTCTCGCTTCGCTGCGTTCTGTGGCGCAAGCTCCTGGACTGCGTCGTTCGTCGGTTACAGATGCCCGATTCGCGTCCACCGTGGTTGCGCCCCGCGACGGACCGGTGGTCGTGGAACCGGACGAGAACCTGCTCTCGCCCCCGACAGCCGGGGCGCGATCCGGCGTTGTCGGCAACGGCTACTCTGGTTGCCTCCGCGGCGTGCGCCGGGGACTCGAAGGGACGCTCCGGCGCCCGCCGCAGGGGCATGGACACCCGGCGCCCGTCACGCCGAGGGGCGACGCGCAATCCCGGGATGCGGCCCGCCCCACCGTTTGGCATGCGCCGACCGGGTATCCTTCGCCGACCAGCCAACCGCGATCCGGGATGCGGCCCGCCGCGCCGTTTGGCACGGACCGCACGGCAGACTAGAATACGCCGGTTCGCCCTGCTCGGTACGTCCTTTCCCGGACAGCGATGACTCGAAATGGCGCGGCGCGACGGTGGATTCATGCGGCTCTGGCCCTGGCGGGCGTCACCCTGGCGGTGGCGGCGACGGCGGTCTGGAGCGGCGCCGCCATGCAGGAACCGGAGGGAGGGCCCGTTCCGGCGGCGAACGCGATGCCGGACGCCCCAACATCCGGGGAGCAGCCGATCGCGTTCAGCCACGCGCGCCACGTCGGGCTGGCCGGCATCGACTGCCAGTTCTGCCACGCCTACGCCCGCCGCGGGCCGGTGGCCGGCATCCCCGCGGTGGAGCGCTGCGTCGGCTGCCACCGCAGCATCCTGACCGAGCGGCCGGAGATCGTGAAGGTGCTCGACTACTGGGAACGGGAGACGCCGATCCCGTGGCTCCGGGTCCACGATCTGCCCGACTACGTCCGCTTCAGCCACAAGGCGCACATCCGCAGCGGCGTCGACTGCGCGACCTGTCACGGTGACGTCGCGCACATGGACATCGCGGTCCAGGTGGAGTCGCTGTCGATGGGCTGGTGCGTGGACTGCCACGCCTCGCGCGGGGCGTCCCGCGACTGTCTGGTGTGCCACTACTAACCGCCGGACCGACGACTGGATCGCATGGTGCGTGAGACATCCCCCGACCCGAGCGCCCTGACGGAGACCGTGGGCCGCCGCACCTTCCTGAAGGTGCTCGGCGGCGCGGGTCCGGCCGCGGCGGTGGCCGCCTGCTCGCCGGTGCCCACCGAGACCATCCTGCCGTTGGTCGTCCCGCCGGACGACGTCGTCCCGGGCGTGGCGACCTGGTATGCGAGCGTCTGCGGCGAATGCCCGAACGGTTGCGGAACGCGGGTCCGGACGCGCGAGGGCAGGGCCGTCAAGATAGAGGGCAACCCGGACCACCCGGACAACCGGGGCGCGCTGTGCATCCGCGGCCAGGCGGCGCTGCAGGGGTTGTACAACCCGGACCGCTTCCGCGGCCCGCAGCGGCGGCGCGCCACCAACGCCGCCGCCGGGCAGTCGGTGCTGGAGGCGGTGAGCTGGGCGGAGGCGGAGGCCGAGATCGCCGGGCGCATCCGCAGCCTGCTGGAAGCCGGCAACCCGGATCGCATCGCCGTGGTCACGCCGCTGCTGTCGGGGACGCTCGACGCCCTGGTCGACCGCTGGGCCGAGGCGCTCGGCGGCGCGCGCCGCCTGCGCTACGAGGCGTTCGCCTACGAGCCGCTGCGGGCCGCGCACCGCATCGCCTTCGACCGGGCCTCGGTTCCGTACCACGACTTCGGTCGCGCGGATCTGATCGTGTCGTTCGGCGCGGACTTCATGGAAACCTGGCTCGCCACCGTGAGCCAGTCGCGGGCGTTCGCCGAGGCGCGGCGTCCCGGCAACGAACGGACGGTGCGCGCGGTCCACTTCGAACCGCGCCTGTCGTTGACCGCATCGAGCGCGGACGAGTGGATCCGCATCGAGCCCGGCGCAGAGGGCGCGCTGGCGGCGGCGATGGTGCGCACCATCGTGGAGGAGGGCCGGGTGCAGGCGGCCGGGATGACCGGCGACGACCTGGCCCGCATCCGCGCGCTCGTGGCCGACTGGACCCCGGAGGCGGCGGCGGCGCAGAGCGGCGTGCCGGCCGGCCGCATCGTCCAGCTCGCCCGCGCGTTCTCGGATCCGGGAGCCGGGCCGGGACGGACGCTGGCCGTCGGCGGCGGCGTCGCGGTGTCGGGACCGAACGCGACCGAGGCGCAGGTGGCGGTGACCCTGCTCAACTACGTCGCCGGCAACGTCGGCGCCACCGTGCGCTTCGCACCCGACGACCGGTGGCGGCGCGCATCGACCTTCGCGGACATGCTCGAGCTGGCCGACGCGATGCGGGCCGGGGAGATCGAGCTGCTGGTCGTGCATCAGGTCAATCCCGTCCACACCCTGCCGGCCGCGGCCGACTTCGCCGGCGCGCTCGACGCCGTGCCGTTCGTCGCGGCGATGTCGAGCTGGCCGGACGAGACGACGGCGCACGCCGATCTGATCCTGCCGGCGCACACGCCGCTGGAGTCGTGGGGCGATAATCGCCCGCGGGCGGGCGGGCGCAGTCTGATGCAGCCGGTGATGCGGCCCCTGTACGACACACGGCATCCGGGCGACATCCTGCTCGGCGCCGGCCGGGCCGCGCTCGCGGCGGCGGCCGAATCCGGCGGCGGACCGGTGGCCGACGCCCCGCCGCTCCCGGAAGGCGAGTTCTACGAGGTGCTCCGGGACGCGTGGCGCGACGAGCGCGCCGCGCTGGAAGCAGAGGCCCGCGACGAGAACGCCGATCCGGAGACGACCGGCGCCGCCCCCGACGGCGGCGCGCAGACGCAGCGTCCGGCGGACAGTGCGCAGACCACAGTCGGGGTCGCGCCCGCGGACGGCGCGGAACCGCCGGACCCCGCGGGCGGTGCACCGACGGGCGGAGCCGCCTCCGCGGACGGTGCGCAGGCGCCGGACCCCGCGGCCGGCGCAGAACCGCCGGACCCCGCGAGCGGCGCACCGACGGGCGGAACCGTCCCCGCGGACGGTGCGCAGGCGCCGGACCCCGCGGCCGGCGCAGAACCGCCGGACCCCGCGAGCGGCGCAGAACCGCCGGACCCCGCCGCGGCCCGCCGTGCGGCCGCCGCGGCCCGCCGTGCGGCCGCCGCGGCACGCCGGGCGGCCGCCGCGGCCCGGCAGGCGGAGGAAGCCGCCTTCGAAGCCTTCTGGGCCGACGTGGTCCGGCAGGGCGGGCGGTGGTGGTCCGCCGAGCAACCCGAACCTGTGACCCTGGGCGCGGGACTCGCGGCGATCGACCTGTCGGGACTCGCCACGCCGGGCGACGGGCGGCGGGCGCTGACGCTGGTCGCCTATCCGTCGCTGCACCTGCTCGACGGCCGCGGGGCCAACCGGCCGTGGCTGCAGGAGATTCCCGATCCGCTGCTCAAGACCGCCTGGGGCAACGGGGCGGAGATGGCCCCCGAGACCGCCGCCGCGATCGGGGCGGAGGACGGGCAGCTCGTGACCCTCGAATCGGATCACGGCGCGCTTGATGCAACGGTCATCCTGAACCCGCACCTGCACCCCGGCGTCGTGGCCATCCCCATCGGCCAGGGTCATACCGATTTCGGCCGTTACGCCACCGGCCGCGGCGTCAATCCCCTCGTGCTGCTCGACCCGACCCCCGAGGCGGCCTCCGGCGGGCCGCGCTGGGCCGGCGCCCGCATCGACGCGACGGCGCGGGCGCTGCGCCGACCCGTCGCGCGCCTGCAGCGGACGTTCGACCAGGACGGCCGGGAGATCGCGCAGGCGGTCACCCGGACGGCGCTCGAGGCCGGCGACGTGCACCCCGAGGAGGAACACTTCAGCCTCTACCCGGAGCACGAGCACCCGACCCACCGCTGGGGCATGGCCATCGACCTGAACGCCTGCAACGGCTGCAACGCCTGCGTGGCCGCCTGCTACGCCGAGAACAACGTGCCGGTGCTGGGCGCGGACCGCATGGTGCGCGGGCGGACGATGGCGTGGCTGCGGATCGAGCGCTTCGTGGAGCCGCAGCCCGCGGCGGACGGCCCCGCACGGGTCGACTCGCGCTTCCTGCCGATGCTCTGCCAGCACTGCGACCACGCGCCGTGCGAGTCGGTCTGCCCCGTCTATGCGACCTACCACAGCGAGGAGGGCCTGAACGCGCAGATCTACAACCGCTGCGTCGGCACCCGCTACTGCTCGAACAACTGCCCCTACAAGGTGCGCCGGTTCAACTGGTGGGAGCCGGAGTTCCCCGAGCCCATGAACCTGCAGCTCAATCCGGACGTGACCGTCCGCAGCGCCGGCGTCATGGAGAAGTGCACCTTCTGCGTGCAGCGCATCCAGGAGGGCAAGGACCGGGCGCGCGACGAGGAGCGGGCGGTGCAGGACGGCGACGTCACGCCGGCCTGCGCGCAGACCTGCCCGGCGCAGGCGATCGTCTTCGGCGACCTGAACGATCCGCAGAGCCGCGTCTCGCAGCTCTCCGCCGCCAACCGCGGGTACCACGCGCTCGGCGTCCTCAACACGCGGCCGGCCGTGACCTACCTGAAGAAGGTGACCTCGTGAGCAGCGGCCCGCGCGCGGCCCCCGTCGTCCGCCGCTGCGGCGTCGCGACCGCACCGGGGAAGGGGCTCCCGTGAGCGTCGCCGACCACGCCGCCAGCTTCGGCCGCATCGACGCCGACATCCTGCGCACCATGCAGCCGCCCGGCCGGGCGTACTTCGCCGCCCTGGGCCTGATCCTCGGCGGTCTCGCCCTCGGCGTCTACGCCTTTTCGGTGCAGTGGCGGCTCGGCCTCGGCGTGGCCGGCTACGAGCACCCGATGCTCTGGGGCATCTACATCACCAACTTCGTGTTCTGGGTCGGCATCGCACACTCCGGCACTCTCATCTCCGCCGTCCTGTTCCTGTTCCGGGCGAAGTGGCGCACCGCGGTGGCGCGGGCGTCGGAGGCGATGACGGTCTTCGCGGTCATGACGGCCGGGCTCTTTCCGATCATCCACATCGGCCGGCCCTGGTTCTTCTACTGGCTGATCCCCTATCCGAACGAGCGCCAGCTTTGGGTCAACTTCCAGTCGCCGCTGGTCTGGGACGTCTTCGCCATCACCACGTACCTGACGGTGAGCGCGATGTTCCTGTTCCTGGGCCTCATTCCGGACGTCGCCGCCGCGCGCGACCGCTGCACCGACTGGCGCAAGCCGATCTACCGCGCCATGGCCATCGGCTGGCGCGGCTCGACCCGGCAGTGGATCCACTACGGCGCGCTCTACGGCTTCTTCGCCGCCCTGGCCACGCCGCTGGTCGTCTCGGTGCACAGCGTCGTCTCGTGGGACTTCGCGATGTCCATCCTGCCGGGATGGCACAGCACGATCTTCGCTCCCTACTTCGTCGCCGGCGCCATCTTCTCGGGCTTGGCGATGGTGATCACACTGCTCATTCCGCTGCGCAGGCTGCTGGGCATCGAGGAATACATCACCATCCGCCACTTCGAGAACTTGGCGAAGCTCATCATCGTCACGTCGCTCATCGTCGGCTACGCCTACCTGACCGAGTTCTTCGTGGCCTGGTACAGCGGCAACCCGTTCGAGCAGGGGACGTTCTACAACCGGATGTTCGGCGAGTACCGGCTCTTCACCTGGGGCATGCTCGGCTGCAACGTCGTCGTCCCGCTGGCGCTCTTCTTCAAGCGCGTCCGCACGAACCTGGCCGCCCTGTTCGTCATCTCGATCCTCGTCAACATCGGGATGTGGCTCGAGCGCTTCGTCATCATCGTCACGTCGCTGTCGCACGACTTCGACCCCGCCAACTGGACCGGCCTCTACCAGCCGACGTGGGTGGAGGGCGCCATCACCGTCGGCAGCTTCTCGCTCTTCTTCCTGCTGTTCCTGCTGTTCATCAAGAACTTCCCGGCGGTGTCGATCACGGAGATGAAGGAGGGTTCGGCGCACGCCGAGGTCTTCGACGACAGCCTGGCCCGCTGCCTGTCGCGGCACGGCTTCCTGGACCGCTTCTACGAGCTGTTCCTCGCCTCGAGCCCGCAGGTCCGCGAGAAGTTCCGCAATACGGACTTCGCCCACCAGAAGAAGATGCTGGCCGATTCGCTCTCGCTGATGACCAGCGTGTCCGGCGCCCCTGCGGACGAACTCGACGAGGAACTGGACCGCGTCGCGCGCCGGCACGGCCGGCACGACCTCGACATCGGCTTCGAGCTGTACGACCTGTGGCTGGAGTCGCTGATGCAGGCCGTCCGCGAGTTCGACGGGCACTTCGACCGCGACGTCGACCGCGCGTGGCGCAACGTGCTGGCCGAGGGCATCGAGTTCATGGAGTCGAGACACGAGCGGTAGCAGGAGCACAGGAGCACCATGCGGATCCTGGGGGTATACGATGAACCGGCCAAGGCTGCGGTAGCGGTGGCGACGGCGCAGGACGCCGGGCTGGCCCGCGTCGACGCCTTCTCGCCGGCGCCGGACCACACGCTGGAGCAGCTCATGGGCGCCGGCGTCAGCCCGGTGCGGCTGTTCACGCTGTTCGGCGCGCTGCTCGGCTGCGCGGCCGGATTCGCACTGCCGATCTACACGGTCTCGGCCTGGCCGCTCATCACCGGGGGCAAGCCGCTCGTCTCGATCCCGCCGTTCGTGGTGATCGCGTTCGAGTTGACGATCCTGTTCGGCGCCATCTTCGGCATGCTCGGCTTCCTGCTGCTGGCCGGATTGCCGCGGCTCAGACGCCGACACCTCGGCGACCCGCGGTTCAGCAACAACTGCTTCGGCGTGGAGATCGCCTGCGACGACGCGCAGGCGGCCGCGGCGCGGTCGCTGCTCGCGGACGCCGGCGCCATCGAGGTGCGGACCGATGACTGACGACGCAGGCGGCGCCCCGCGCCGAAGCGCGCGCCGGGCGCCGGCGGCAACGCGCGGCGGGTCGCGCACAACATCGGATCGGCGGGGCGGCGCGACCGATACGCTGCTCGCGGCGGCGCTGCTCGCGGTGCTCGCGGCGGGGTGCGCACCGGCGCAGGGTCCTCCCGATCCGGATGCGCGCACGTGGATCCGCAACATGTGGACCGGCCCGGCCGTGCTGCCGCAGACCGAGGCGCGCGCGTTCCCCGAACGCTCGATGGCGGTCGACGCGCCGCGCATCCTGAACCGCCGCGAGGCGCGCACGGCGCTGACGAATCCGCTGGACGAGACCCCCGCGGTGCTCGCCGAGGGCAGGGCGCTGTACGACACGTACTGCGCGCTCTGCCACGGCGACGAGGGCAACGGGGACGGCGAGCTGGCCCGCCACTACCGGCGGATGCCGCCCCTGACGGCGCGGCACGTCCTGAACTACCCGGACGGCTTCGTCTACAGCATCATCCGCGAGGGCGGCCGCAACATGCCCCGCTTCGGCGATGCGCTGAGTGTCGACGAGCGCTGGGCGCTGGTCCACTACCTCGGCACGTTCGGCGCGCCGGCGCCGGAACCGCAGGCGGTCGCGCGGTGAACGACGCACCGACCGGGCCGGACCCGCTCCAGTCCGACAACGACGCATCTACTGCGCACGCCGCGGCAGGCGCGCTGCCCTCCGGCAACAGCGTGAACGACGCATCGACCACGCCGGCTGCGGCAGACCGGCTCCCGCCCCGCGACGACGGGAGCAGCCGCTCGACCGCTCCGACCGCGGCAGGCGCGCTTCCGTCCCGCAACGCCGTCAACGGCGCATCGGCCGGGCCGACCGCGGCAGGCGCGCTGCTGCCCCCGCGCGCCCGGCGCGCGCTGCTCGGCCTGTCCGGGCTCGGCGGGGCGGCCTTTCTCGTCGGCCTCGTCCTCGACAGCACGCGCGCGTGGCAGGCGCTGCTCGTCAACTTCCTCTTCTTCGGCGGCCTGGCGCAGGCCGGCGTGGTGCTCTCGTGCATCCTGCAGGTCACCTCGGCGCGCTGGGGCCGCCCCCTCAAGCGGGTCGCCGAGGCGACGGCCGCCTTCCTGCCCGCGGCGTTCGTCCTGCTGCTGGTCCTGCTGGCGGGCGCGGCCGCCTGGGCGCCGTGGGTCCACGAGCCGGTCGAGGCGAAGACCCCCTGGCTGAACATCCCGTTCTTCGTGCTCCGCGAGCTCTTCGCGTTCCTGCTGCTGACCGCCTTCAGCCTGCGCTACGTCTACCGCTCGCTGCGGCCGGACATCGGCATGCTGCACGAATCGGGCGCGCGACCGGCCGCCGGCCTCGCCGCCCGACTCATAACCGGCTGGCGGGGCACCGACGCCGAGCGGGCCATAGGGCAGCGCCGGCAGACCCGCTGGGCCGTCGCCGTGCTCGTCGCCTACGGCTGGGTGTTCACCCTGGTCGCCTTCGACTTCGTGATGGCGCTCGACCCGCACTGGTTCTCCACGCTGCTCGGCGGCTACTACTTCATCGGCAACCTGCTGATCGGCCTCGCGTTCCTCGCCATCGTCGCCGCGGCGGGACGCCGGCGCCTCGGCATCACGGGGTGGGTCGGCCGCCACCAGTTGCACGACCTCGGCAAGCTGCTCTTCGGCTTCTGCATCCTCTGGGCGTACCTGTTCTGGTCGCAGTACCTGGTGATCTGGTACGGCGACCTCGCCGAGGAGACCGAGTTCCTGCACCACCGGATGCACGGCGTCTGGGCGCCGATGGCCTGGGCCGTGTTCGCCATGACCTTCGCCGGCCCGTTCATCGTGCTGCTGAGCCGCGCCGTCAAGACCTGGGCGCCCGGCCTGACCGCGGTGGCGGCGGTCGTCCTCGCCGGGATGTGGCTGGAGCGCTTCCTCCTCGTCGCGCCGTCTCTGTGGCATGGCGAGGGCGTGCCGCTCGGACTGCTCGAGGTCCTGATCACGACCGGGGTGCTGAGCCTGTTCGTGGTCTCCTACACCGCGTTCCTCGACGCCTTTCCCACCCTGCCGGTCTCCGATCCGCGGCTTGCGCCCGCCGGAACCGAACACTGAGGCTCGGCAGCGGGTATCCGCGACGCGCCACGGTCCCGGCCGCTCCCGCGGCGGACTGTCGATCACCGATCGACTGCGCATGGCGCCGGTTGAACGCCGCCGACGACACCACGAGCGCCGGCCGGCGCTTGACGACCGGCCGGTCGGTGAACGGAAAAGGGCACGGCGACGACGTGCGTCGGCGGTGGAGCGGTCGGCGAATCCGCCTCGGGAGCGGGCCGGGATCGAGGAGCTGACGGGCTTCTCGGGATCGTCTATCCTGACGAGCGGTTCGCGGCGGTCTGCGCGCGGTTGCTGACCGGCCTCCAGCGCGGCGGGGAGACCATCGCGACGATGGACCTGTGATCGCCGCCGCGGCGGAGGGCGGCGCGGATGATGTCGGGCCGCACCAGGGTGAATCGCGACGATGGACCTGATGATCGCCGCGGCGGCGGTCGTCGACGAGGCCTCGCTGGTGACCCGCAACCGAAGGCGCTTCGACCGGGCGCGGGGAATCGACCTGGTTTCGTATTGAATGAATGTGGAGTAGCCGAATGCCTGAGCGTCGCTCGCCGGCCCGGATGACCCTCGCGATCGCGGGCGCGCTCGCCTGCCTCGTGGCGATACCGCTCGACGCCGAGGACTGGCCGCAGTGGCGCGGCGTCGACCGGGACGCGGTGTGGCGCGACACCGGCATCGTCGAGCGGTTCGACGCCGACGGGCTGATCGTGAAGTGGCGCACGCCGGTGCGCGCCGGCTTCGCCGGGCCGGCCGTCGCCGACGGCCGCGTCTTCGTCCTCGACTACCAGGAGACGCCGGGCAGCCGCACGATGGACGGCCACGAGCGGCTCCTGGCGCTCGACGAAGAGACCGGGGCGGTTCTCTGGACGCGGGAGTGGCCGGCCACCTACCGCAACATCGTGCCGGTGTTCGCCACCGGCCCCCGCGCCACCCCGACCGTCGACGGCGACCGCGTCCACGTCCTCGGCGCCGCCGGCATGCTGTCGTGCTTCGACACCGCCACCGGCGATCTCCTCTGGCGGATCGACACCGCGGCCGACTACGACGTCACCGTGCCGGTGTACGGCGTGGCGCACTCGCCGCTCGTGGAGGGCGAGCTCCTGATCACCCTGCTCGGCGGCGAGCCCGACGCGATGGTCGTGGCGTTCGACAAGGCGACGGGCGCCGAGGCGTGGCGCGCGATCGAGACGGTCGTGGAGGCGGGCTACTCCTCGCCGATCGTGACGACCGCCGGGGGCGTGCGGCAGTTGATCGTCTGGCATCCGGCGGGGGTCACGTCGCTCGACCCGGCGAGCGGCGGCGTCTGGTGGCAGCACGACTTCCCGCTCGCCAGCGGCCTGACGATCGGCACGCCGGTCCGCAGCGGGCCCTACCTGCTCGTGACGCAGGTGGAGAACGGCGGCCTGATGCTGGCCCTCAACCCCGACCGCCCGGCCGCCCGCGTGGTCTGGACGGGTGCGAACCCCAACCGCACCGACCGCCCGGTGCAGCGGTCCATGACGTCGACGCCGATTGTGCTGGGCGACGCGATCTACGGGCTCAACAGCTACGGTGAGCTGCGCGGCGTGGACGCGACGACGGGCGAGCGGCTGTGGTCGAGCGACCGGCTCGTGCCCCAGGACCGCTGGGCGAGCTCGCACCTCGTGCGGCACCGGGACCGCGCGTTCATCTCCGTCGAGACCGGCGAGCTGGTGATCGCACGCTTCTCGCCGGCCGGCTACGAGGAGGTCGACCGGACGCACCTGCTGACGCCCACCACCCGTACCCGCGGCGGCGGCTCCGGTCGCTGGCGACACGTCGATCGCCCGGTGCTGTGGGCGCACCCGGCGTACGCGAACCGCCACGTGATCGCGCGCAACGACGCCGAGGTGGTGCGCGTGTCGCTCGCCGCCGCCGACTACGAGTGAACGGGAACCCGTAGCGCCGCCCTGCGTCGCACCCGGCGACCTCCCAAGGTGCGCGGTCAGTGTCCCGCTCTATCTGCCGCCGCGCTCCGCGAGAAGCGTCTCCAGTTCCGCAAGGGTCTCCAGGTCCTTCGGCCGTCCCGCCGCCCGCTTCGCGCGGATCAGCCCCGGGAGGTCCAGGCATCGACACCGGCACCCGAAGATCTCGACTTCCATGCTGTGGGGCGCGAGCGCGTCGTAGTCGCCGCCGCCGGTGATTTCACCCAGCAGGTCGATGTCGCCGAGGGTCGTCGTCAACGTGAAGTTGCGTCCCCGCTCGATCGTGGCCTCACTCCAGTCGAACGGCAGGCCGGGCGGCGCCCCCCGCAGATACGGGGAGCAGGGCTGCAACGCAGCGACGAGACGCCCGATGTTGGTACGGTTTCGCGCGTAGACGAAGTCGACATCCTGCGTGAGGCGCGCCGACCCGTGAACCGTCGCGGCGAGACCGCCGACAATCACGCATTCGATTCCTGCCTCGCTGAAGAGGCGGACGATCTTCTCGAAGTCGGTCACGAATCACGCTCGCGAGCACGCCCGGCGCGGCGGGCTTCCACCGCCAGCCGCTGCAGCGCCATCAGGTTCGCGACCCGTTCGGTCACCGACCGCCGGAGGTTCTGTCGCAGCAGGGTCCGGTCGATGCCGCGCTTGTACGCCTCGACCACCGGATCCGGTTCGAACTCCGCGGCGCGTGTCGGCGGCCGGCCACCCGCGGCGGACGCGGTCGCCGCATCGACGGTTCTCCCCTCGGCTGCGCGTGGTTGGCCGCGCTCCAGGCGCTGTTCCGCCTGCTCCGGGCAACGCTGCTGCATGGATGCTCTCGACCTGACTACTGCCGAGCCGGCAGGTAGCGGTCGAACCACTCGATCATGGCGCCGATGTAGTCCGGCGGATTCACCGCTCCCGGAAACGTGGGCCCGTGTCCGGCGCCGGGAACGCGCAGCAGCTCGACCGGCACGCCGGCCTTCTCCAGGGCCGTCTGCATGACCTCGGCATTCTTGTACGCCACGACTTCGTCGGCGTCGCCGTGGATGAGCAGCACCGGTGGATCGTCGGCCGTCACATGGGTTACGGGCGATGCGGCGACGAAACGCCGGTACTCGACCGAGTCCCTGCGCTCGGAGCGGCGGAAGCCGAACAGCGGGTGGACCCTTCCCGGGGCAGCGAGGGTGAGATCCGTCGGCGCGGCGCGCGCCACGACCGCCTGCACCTTCGCGCTCTCCCGATTCACCGGGCTCGCATCATCGGCCGTCCCCTTGCCGTCGAGGACGCCGAGCAGACTGACGAGATGGCCTCCGGACGATCCGCCCATCGCGCCGATTCGGTCGGGATCGATCCCGAACGCTTCCGCGTGGTGGCGCACGAACCGCACCGCGCGCTGCGCGTCCTCGAGATGCGCGGGATGCCGGAAACGGGGCGAGGCGCGGTGGTTGATCCCGAACACCGTGTATCCGGCCGCCGCCAGCGGCACGGCGTAGATCGCCTCCTGCCCGCTTTCCTTCAGCGGCGTGGCGTCGAGGCCCAGCTCGCGGGTCCAGCCGCTGCCCGAGATGAACACGATGCCGTAGCCGTTGGGGTTCTCCGGGTGGTAGACGTCCATCAGCAGCGCCAGCCCGGAGTACATGCCGAAGACGACGTTGCGCTCCACGCGCCCCTCGGCGCCGGCCCGGTCCAGCGCGCCGCCGACCAGGAGCACCGCCAGCACGCCGACGAGAATCCGTTGCTTCATCTGTCTGCTTCTCCTTCCATCCTTTCATCCTTCCGTCTGCCGGGCCGCGCGAGTCCCCGGCTGCTTGCGCCTCCCGCGACCGGACCTGCCGGCGTGAACGGCCGCTCCTGCGCGTGGACCGCCATGCCGGCCGGCAGGGCGACGATCAGCAGCAGCAACGAGGTTCCGATTCGCATTGCGCGCCTCCCGCTCGTGGGCGTGCGCCGGACCGCTCCCGGCGACCCGAGGTGCGCCCGGCCGCGCCCCGGCGGCGTTCGCGCCGGCAGGTCTCGCCGCATACGCTCCCCGGTTCGGTCATTCTACCGATTCGCCGGCGCGCTACACTGTCCGGGATGGTGAGCAGCAACGCCTATCTGTTCGGCCGGCTGGCGGGCCGGCAGCTCCGCAAGGCGAAGTGGATGTGGGACTCGGTGGCCGGCAGCGAGGACGACGCCATCCGCGCCCAGCAGGGGCTCGGCCGGGAGATGGCGGCGGCCGTGCGCGAGCAGGCGCCGGGATCGGTCGCCCCGGGCGTGCAGGAACTGCTCGACGCGATTGCGGCGACGCTGGCCGCCCGCGTGCGCAACCCCCTCCACCGCTTCGAGGTGACCGCGGCGGCAGGCGACCATCCGACCGCGTACGCGCTGCCCGGGGGCTACATCTTCGTGGCGCCGGCCCTGGTGGAAATGACGGGCCGTGACCGCAACGAGCTCGCCTTCGCAATCGGCCACGAGATGGCCCACGTGATCCGTGGACACGCAATGGACCGCATCAAGCTCGAATGGAGCCAGAGGGCGCTGTCCGCCGTCTCCGTGGCCACGCCGGCGGGCCGCACGGTGGCGCCCTGGCTGCGACGGGTGGGCGTGCAGTGGCTCGAGAAGGCCTACTCGCGCGAGCAGGAGTTCGAGGCCGACGAACTGGGCGGCCGCCTGATGCGCGCCGCCGGCTTCGACCCCCGCGGCGCGATCCGGATGCTGGAGCGCTTCCGCCGCATGGAACGCGAGTCCGACCCGCTGGGACTTGCCGCCTATCTGTCGACGCATCCGCCGGTGGACGACCGCCTCCACCACCTGCGCGAGCGCCTGCAACTGGATGCCCCCCGCGGCCCCGCATAGCGCCGCCGAACCCGTCGCAAGGCGCCGTGTCCGGCCCCGGCTTCCAGCGCCCCGGCCCGATCCCGCGTGCTATTCTCCACGTCTCCCGAGTCATCCCTCCCCATGCCTGAACGGCCGCACCAGATCATCAGCCGGCCCGACGCCGGCGCATCCCCGTTCTCGCACGAGGGGCGGACCCGGCGCCGCTTCACCCGCCGCCTGCGGCTGCTCGGGATTCCCGACGATCTGCGCGGCTGGTCGGTGCTGGACATCGGGGCGTGGCACGGCTTCTTCTCGTTCGAATGCGAGCGGCGCGGGGCCGAGCGCGTGCTGGCGGTGGACAGCTTTGCGTGGGACCGCTTCGGCATGGACGAGTTCCTGGCCGCGCGCGAGCGGCTCGGCTCGGCGGTCGAGCATCGGCGGGCCGACGTGCACCAGCTCGACCCGGATGAGATCGGACGGTTCGACCTCGTGCTGCTGCTCGGCGTCTTCTACCACCTGCGCAACCCCCTGGCCGCGCTGGAACGGATCGTGCGGGTCACCAGAAGGCTGCTGATCTGCGAGACCCATGTCCTGCTGCCGTTCGTCCACGAGCGCTATCCGCTGGTGCCGTTCTTCCCCGGCGACGAGGGCGCCCGCCAGACCCGCGACGAGCTGTGCGCCATGCCCACCCTGACGGCGCTGGAGCAGATGCTACAATCCGTCGGATTCAGCGAAGTCGAAACGGTCTACACCCCGTCTTTTCGCTACTGGAAGAAGTTCATCGCGCTCGTGACCAACCGCCCGCAGTCGGGGCGGGGAATCGTGCACGCGCGCGTCTCGTCCGCTTCGACGACAAGGGAACAGGGACGCTCATGAGGATTGCGGTGGTCGGTCTGGGAACGATGGGCGCGCCCATGGCGACCAACCTGATCAAGGCCGGCTGCGAGGTCACGGTCTGCAACCGGACGCGGAGCCGCGAGGAGCCGCTCGCGAAACTGGGCGCGGCGCGCGCCGACAGCCCGGCGGCGGCGGCGGCCGAAGCCGACATCGTCCTGAGCTGCGTATCCGACACCCCGGATGTCGAGCAGGTGCTGCTCGCGAGCGGCTCCGGCGCCATCCACGGAATGCAGGAGGGCGGACTGGTCATCGACTGCTCGTCGATCGCCCCGGCCGCGACGCGGCGCCTCGCCGAGCAGTTCCGCGCCCGGGGCATCGGCTACGTCGACGCTCCCGTATCGGGAGGTTCGGAAGGCGCCGTCAAGGGCACGCTGGCCATCATGTGCGGCGGCGCCGAGGAAGACTTCGAGCGCGCCGAGCCGGTGCTGCAGATCATCGGGGCCAGGGTGACCCGGATCGGCCCGGTCGGCTGCGGCCAGATCGCGAAGCTCGCCAACCAGGTCGCCATCACCGGCACCTTCATGGCCCTGGCCGAGGCGCTGACCCTCGCCTACCGCGCGGGAGCCAACCCCGAGCGCGTGGTCGAGGCGATTGGCGGCGGGGTGGCCGCGTCGTGGATCCTCAACAACCGGTCCGACCGGATGCTGAACGATGACTACCCGCTCGGCTTCCGGACCCGCCTGCACCGCAAGGACCTGGGCATCGCCCTGGACACCGCGCGCGAGTTCCGGGTGCCGTTGCCGATCGCGAGTCTGGTGGCGACCATCGAGGACGCACTCATCGCGCAGGGGTACGGCGACGAGGACATGTCGAACCTGGCGCGCTTCGTGCGAGAGGGCGCCGGCGTCCCCAAGGGACCGATGCAGGCCTGACCCCGGCGGTCCGGATTCCACCGCGAGCAACGAATGCCTGGCGCGGCTCACCCCGATTCGGCTGCCACCGAGTCCTGATTCCACACGAGGAAGACGAATGCCCGGCAAGGTCTGCTCCAGCTCGACCGCAGCCCTCGACGGATTGCTCCACGACGGCATGACGATCATGGTGGGCGGCTTCGGCCTGTGCGGCGTCCCCCAGAACCTGTGCGTCGCGCTGCGCGACTCGGGCGTTACGGGACTGACCTGCATCAGCAACAACGCCGGCGTCGACGGCGCCGGGCTGGGACTGCTGCTCGACACCCGGCAGATCCGGAAGATGGTCGCCAGCTACGTGGGCGAGAACAAGACCTTCGAGAGCCAGTTCCTCGACGGGTCGCTGGAAGTCGAGCTGAACCCGCAGGGCACGATGGCCGAGCGCATCCGCGCCGGCGGCGCCGGCATCGGGGCGTTCTTCACCCCCGCCGGCTACGGGACGCCGTTGACCGAGGGCAAGGAGACGCGCCGGCTCGACGGCCGCTGGCAGGTGCTGGAGACGGCGCTGCACGCGGATTTGGCCCTGGTCAAGGCCTGGAAGGCGGACGAGGCGGGCAACCTCGTCTACCGCATGACCGCGCGCAACTTCAACCCGTCGATGGCCGAGGCGGGCCGGGTGACGGTGGCCGAGGTCGAGGAGATCGTGCCGGCCGGGGCGCTCGATCCGCACCTCGTCCACACACCGGCGGTCTACGTCGACCGCATCGTCGTCGGCGAGGATCCGACCAAGGTCATCGAGCGCCGCCGGACGCGGTCGGCGCCGTGACGCCGGGGAGAAGCGTCGTGTGGCGCGTCGGCGATGACCCATCCGGCCCCGGTCACCCAGGCGGCCCCGGCAACGCCGGAGGCGACGCCGAGGCCGCTGGTCGTGTCGGAGGTCGACCCCTGGAAGGAGTGACGCCGTGGCCCTGACACGAGAACAGATGGCGGCCCGCGCCGCGCGCGAAATGCGCGACGGCGCCTACGTCAACCTCGGCATCGGCATCCCCACGCTCTGCGCCAGCTTCATCCCGCCGGACGTGAACATCATGCTGCAGAGCGAGAACGGCCTGCTCGGCATCGGGCCCTACCCCACCGAGGACGAGATCGACGCCGATCTCATCAACGCCGGCAAGGAGACGGTGACCGCCGTCGACGGCGCCAGCTACTTCAGCAGCGCGCAGAGCTTCGCCATGATCCGCGGCGGCCACATCGACCTCGCCATCCTCGGCGCCATGCAGGTCTCGGCCGCCGGCGACCTCGCCAACTGGATGATCCCCGGCGCGATGGTCAAGGGGCCGGGCGGGGCGATGGACCTGGTCTCCGGCGCCAGGCGCGTCCTGATCGTCATGGACCACCTGTCGAAGCGCGGCGACCGGAAGATCCTCGACGAATGCAGCCTGCCGCTGACCGGCAAGGGCGTCGTCAACACGATCGTCTCGTCGCTGGCGGTCCTGGAGGTCGGGCCGGACGGCCTGCACCTGCTGGAGCGCGCCCCCGGCGTCTCGGTGGACGAGGTCCGCGCGGCCACCGAGCCGCCGCTGGTCGTGCGCGGCGATGTGCCGGAGATCGCGGTCGGGTAGCGCCGGACCAGCCGCAAGGCTCCGCGTCCGGCCCCGGATAGAATCGGCAGGCATGCTGATTCGACGGCTGACGGTATCCGGGCTCCTGTCTTTCGGACCACAGGGCATTGAACGTCCCTGGAGCCGTTGAACGTCCTCATCGGGCCGAACTCGTGCTCTCGCACTTCCGCGGCTCTCCCAGAAGACAGCTCGTGGGCTCAGAACCGCAGCCTCAGGCCTCCCGCCGCATGCAACCCTCCGACCTGGACGTCGAGCGCGCGGTCATCGGCCGACCGGAGCTCGACGGTCGCGCGGCTGTAACGGGTCAGCCAGCCGATGCCGATGTGGGAAGAGAAGTAGTAGGCGACATCGGCGCCGACGTTGAACCCTGTCGTCGAGCCGAACTCCTGCCGGTGGACGGCGCTCGCAAACCTCGCCGTGTCGTAGGGGTATTCGTGGGTGAACCGCACGTCGGTGACCAGTTGTTGCCGCAGGTTGAACACCGTGGGCCCCCCGAAGACCGTCACGGTGACCGATTCGTGGGCCGGCACCGTCACGCGGGCCTGCAGATGGAGGGCCATCTCGCTCCTTGTGAGCGGCGACGATGTGCCCGAGATGGAGCGGTCGCGATTGAAGAGGAACGGATGCGGCACCTGCGCCGACACGCGGGCCGCGTCATCGGCGCCGAAGCGCGATACCCCGATCCCGAACCCGAGGTGGCGCGTCAGGTGGACGCCCCCGCCTACGTCGAACAGCATGCCGGTCCTGACGCGGTAGGAGCTCTCGAAGCGCGTCCTTTCCTGCGCTGCGGCGCCGGACAGCACATTCCGATACAGGCCGCCCGACTGCGGGAAGACGACGTCCTGGGAGAAATTGCGGGTCAACGCCTGCAGTCCGCCGTTGACGAAGATAAATATCCGCGGGTCCGGCTGGGCGGAGGCCGGCCCGACGCCGGCCAGGACAACGACGACGGCGGCCAGCCACGGAGCTGCCGTCGACCGTCGTGCGGGTGACTGCGTGTGCATGGGTTTCCTCTCGTCCGACTCGTCGATCCGGCCCGTCGCAGGCAGTGCGACAGGGGGCCGCCGTTCCCGAGGACAGGCGGGCCACCGGGACCTGAAGACACCGGGCCCGGTTCGAGGCCGGTATACTCGGGTGCCGGGCAGGGCGCACCTGATTCGGCCCGCCACCAGGAGAACGTCGCCATGAGATGGAAGCATCGGACCATCGTCCCTGCAGCTCTCGTGCTCGTCGCCGCGACCCACGCGTCAGGGCAGGCCGACCGCGAGGTCTTCCCGTTCCCGGTCACCACGTTCACGCTCGACAACGGGCTGCAGGTGGTCGGCGTCGACTACGACAGCCCCGGCGTCGTCGCCTACTACACGGTGGTGCGCACCGGGTCGCGCAACGAGGTGGAGCCGGGCTTCTCCGGCTACGCGCACTTCTTCGAGCACATGATGTTCCGCGGTACGGAGAAGTACCCCACCGAGGCCTACAACGCGGTGGTCAAGCGGATCGGCGCCGACTCGAACGCCTTCACCACCAGCGACTGGACGGCCTACCACTTCGTCGCCAGCTCCGACGCGCTGGAGACGATCATGGACCTCGAGTCGGACCGCTTCCGCAACCTGCGCTACAGCGAGGACGACTTCCGCACCGAGGCGGGCGCCATCCTCGGCGAGTACAACCTGAACTTCTCGAACCCGGTGTCGCTGCTGTACGAGGAGCTGCACGGCCTGGCCTACACGACGCACCCGTACAAGCACACCACCATCGGCCTGCTGGAGGACATCCGGAACATGCCGAACCACTACGACTACAGCCTGCAGTTCTACGACCGCTACTACCGGCCCGAGAACTGCATCGTGGTGGTGGTGGGCGACTTCGATCAGGCCGAGCTGGAGCGCCTGGCGACCGAGTACTACGGCGGCTGGGAGCGCGGCGGCTTCGAGCCGCGGATCCCGTCCGAGCCCCCGCAGACCGAGGCCCGCTCGACCCGCATCACGTGGCCGAACCCGACGCTGCCGTTCCTGATGATGGGCTACCACGCGCCGGCGTTTTCCGACGAGCGGATCGACATGCCGGCCCTCGACGTGCTGTCGCAGCTCCTCTTCTCGGAGACCTCGCCGCTCTTCCGCCGGCTCTACCTGGATGAGCAGGTGGTCGACGCCCTGCAGGGGGGCGCCCTCGACAGCCGGGACGCGCCGCTGTTCACGATCATCGCGCGCATCACGGACCCGACGAAGGTGGAGTACGTGCGCGACGCCATCATCGCCGAGATCGAGCGCATGAAGACCGAGCCGGTCGACGAGGCGCTGCTCGCCGCCACCAAGTCGCACATGCGCTACGGTTTCGCGATGGGGCTCGACAACCCCGGCGGCATCGCGCGGACGCTGGGACACTATCTGCAGCTCACCAGGGATCCGCAGACCGTGAACCGTGTCTACGCACTGTACGATGCCGTATCGCCGGAGGATGTCCGGTCGGTGGCGAACGCGTACTTCGCGGATACCAACCGTACGGTGGTGATTCTGACCCGGGAGGACGAGCGATGACGCCGCTCACTGCGATTCGACGGCACATGGCGGTCGGCGGCGTCGGGCCGGAGCTGGTCGGGGTCCTGGCGGTCGTGGCCGCGGTTGCGCCGGCCGCTCCGGCCGCCGGCCAGTCCGCGGGGGGCGGGGAGCGCCCGGCGATCCTCGCGCTGCCGACCCCCGACTCGCCGCTCGTGACCCTGCGCATCGGATTCCGCACCGGTTCGGTCGACGACCCGGCGGGCAGGAACGGCCTGAACGCGCTGACCGCCCTGATGATGGGGCGCGGCGGCACCGAGGCGTTGAGCTACCGCGAGATCACCGAGGCGCTCTATCCCTGGGCGGCCTCCATCCGCGCGCAGTTCGACAAGGAGATGACGGTGCTTGTCGGCGAGGTGCACCGCGACCACCTGGAGCCGTTCTTCGCCATCGTGCGCGACCTGGTGGCGGCGCCGCGCTTCGACGAGTCCGACTTCGAGCGCAACCGGGACTTCCTGACCAACACCGTGGTCTCGACCCTGCGCGGCAGCGACGACGAGGAGCTGGGCAAGGAGGCGCTCAACGCGCTGCTGTACGCCGGGCACCCGTACGAGGCGCCCACGGTCGGCACCGAGGAGGGCCTGGCCGCGCTGACCCTCGACGACGTGCGGGCCTTCCACCGCGAACACTACACGCGGGCGCGGGCGCTCGTCGGTGTGGCCGGGGGGTACCCGGACGGTTTCGTCGAGCGGGTCGAACGCGAGATCCTCGACCGCCTGCCGGCGGAGGGCGCTGCGCGCGCCCCGCTGCCGGCGCCGCGGTCGCTCGACGGCCGCGAGGTGCTGCTGGTCGACAAGGACGCCATCGCCACGGCCATCTCCATCGGCTTTCCGATCGATCTGACCCGCGCCGCCGACGATTTCTACGCGCTGATGGTGGCCAATTCCTACTTCGGCGAGCACCGCACGTTCAACGGCCTGCTGATGAACAGGATGCGGGGGCAGCGGGGCCTGAACTACGGCGACTACGCCTACATCGAGAACTTCATCCAGGACGGCGGGTCGCGCCTGCCGATCCCGAACATCCCGCGCAGCCGACAGTTCTTCAGCATCTGGATCCGGCCCGTGCCGCACCACAACGCGCATTTCGCCCTGCGGCAGGCGATCCGCGAGCTGCACGTGCTGGTCGACGAGGGGCTGTCGGCCCAGGACTTCGAGGCGACGCGCGAGTTCCTGCTCAACTACTCGAAGCTCTACGTGCAGACGACCAGCCGGCGGCTCGGCTACCACATGGACTCGGCGGTCTACGGGGCCGGGTACTTCATCGACGAGATCCAGCGGCGGCTCACGGCGCTGACCGTCGAGGACGTGAACGCCGCAGTCCGGCGCCATCTGCAGTACGACGACCTGGCCATCGCCGTCGTCACGCGTGACGCCGAGGCATTCGGCGACGCGCTGGTGGCCGGCGAACCGTCCCCGCCGACCTACAATACCGCGGTGACGGAGCAGATCCGGGCGGAGGATGCGGTGATCGAGGGCTTCGATCTGGCCATCAATCCGGATCGCGTCCGGGTCGCGCCGGTGGAGGAGATGTTCCGCGCCGTGACGGCCAAGTAGCGGCGCGCCGGCGGCAACGGGCGGCGCCTGCGTTCCCACCACCGACGCCGCCGGGATGCGGGCTGCGCGGAGCCGCGTCGCGGCCGGCGTCCACGCACAGGCGCATCGCGGCATGGGCGCTTGCGCCGCAGAACGCAACGGAGTTCTGCTGCGCAAGGTCATGGAGCGGGGGGGATGGGTCGAAACGCCGAGCCGGCGAGGCGTTCGGGGCGCTCGTTGAGCGCGCCCGGACGATAACCCTGCGGATCGACCTCGACCGTCTCGAAGCCCTCCGCGCGGAAGCGCTCCGTGACATCGGCCAGCAGCGCCGCATCGACGAGGCGCGCGACCTCCGCCGGCGCGACCTCGATGCGCGCCCGCGGCCCGAAGTAACGGACGCGGCACACCGCGAAGCCGTGGTCGCGCAGCACCCGCTCGCAGGCCGCCACCTGCGTCAGCCGCGCGGGCGTGATGGTCGTCCCGTACGGGAAGCGGCTCGACAGACAGGCCAGCGCCGGCTTGTTCCAGTTCGGCAGTCCCAGCCGCCGCGCGGCCTCCCGAATGTCGCCCTTCGTGAACCCGGCCTCGTCGAGGGGTGAGCGGACGCCGTGCTCTTTCGCGGCCTGCCGCCCCGGCCGGTGGTCTCCGCGGTCGTCCACGTTGAACCCGTCGACAACGTGGCCAAGCCGCCGGCGGGCGGCTTCCCGCACCGCGCGGCCGTAGACCTCGACCTTGCAGAAGTAGCAGCGGTTCACGGGGTTGGCGGCATAGCGCGGGTCGTCGACCTCGGCGGTGTCCACCAGCAGGTGCCGGGCGCCGAGCCGCTCCGCGAGCCGTCGCGCGGCGGCCCCCTCCTCGGGCGCCAGACTCGGGGAGACCGCGGTCAGCGCCACGGTCCGTTCTCCCAGGGCGCGGACCGCCTCGGCGAGCAGGTATCCCGAGTCGACGCCGCCGGAGAAGCACACGACCACCCGGTCGAGCCCGGCCAGCAGACTGCGGAGGCGGGCGACTCTTGCGTCCAGGGGCGTCATGGCGTCATCGATCGCGCGTCGGCAGTCCAGGTTCGCCGATAGTGTAACGTTACGGAAGCATCCGCCCGTCTCGCACGTTCCGCATCGCCCCGACGCATGCCCGATCCGTACCAGACCACGACCCTGCTGCTCGGGACCGCCGCCTCGCTGGCGGTCGTCCACACGCTGCTCGGGATCGACCATTCACTCCCGTTCTTCGTCCTCGGTCGCGCCCGCGGGTGGGCGCTCGGGCGCACGCTGGCGGTGACGGCGGCGTGCGGCGCGGGGCACGTCGCCTCGTCCGTCCTGATCGGCGCGGTCGGCGTCGGCCTGGGCATCGCGACCGACGCGCTGTTGTGGCTCGAATCGGCGCGCGGGGAACTCGCGGCGGCGCTGTTGATCGGCTTCGGTCTGGCGTATGCCGCGTGGGCCGTCTGGCGGGGAATCCGCGGGCCCGCCGGCGCGCGCCTCCACCGTACGCCGGAAGCCGCCGACCGCATCACGCCGTGGGCGCTCTTCATCGTCTTCGTGCTCGGACCCTGCGAGCCGCTCATCCCGTTGATGGTGGTGCCCGGCATCGCCGGCGACTGGTTCACCGTCGGCGCCGTGGTGGGCGTCTTCGGCCTCCTGACGCTGGCCGCCATGCTCTTGGCGGTGGCCGCGGCCTGGCGCGGCGTCGGGTTGCTCGGCGGCGGCCGCAGCGGCCGCCGCGCCGACGCTCTGGCCGGCCTCGTCGTCGCCGCGAGCGGCGCCGCCGTGCTGTTCCTGGGACTGTAGGTTACGCGGCTCGACGGAGGGCAGGCGTGTCGCAGGACGTGACGATTCCGGACATCGGCCATCTGTTGTGGCCCGTGCTGAAGGCGGTGCGGGATCTCGGCGCATCGGTCTCGCGCCGGCACGCCGGCCACGCGTGCCGCGTCGCATCGACGCATGAGCGGGTCGGCGGTTCGGGGGCCGGACATTTGCCGGAGAACACACCGTGCTCTACGACATCCTGCTGATCGCTGTCGGTTTCGCCCTCGTCGCCAAGGGCGGCGATCTGTTCGTCGACGCGAGCGTCCGCATCGGGCGGGCGCTCGGCGTGCCGCGCTTCGTCATCGGCGGCACGCTGGTGAGCCTGGCCACCACCGGGCCGGAGCTGGTCGTTTCGGCCACCGCCGCCGTGATGGGGGATGCAGGCATCGCGCTGGGCAACGCCGTCGGGTCGTGCATCTGCAACATCGGCCTGATCGTCGGCACCGTGGCGATCATCATGCCGGTGGAGGTCGACCGGCAGGACTTCATCCGCCGGGCCGCCTGGATGGTCGCCGGCGGCGTGCTGGTCGTGGCTTTTTCCTGGGACCTGACGATGGAGCGGATCTACGGCGGCGTGCTGCTCGCCCTGGCCGGCGCCTACCTGGCGTGGGACCTGATCGGCGTCCTCCGGTCGCGGCGCGCGGGCGCGGCCGAGGAGGTGACCGCGGCCGACCGCGAGGGGCTGTCGGCGGCGGTCGGCTGGTTCTCCGTCGGCGGCGTCTGCGTGCTGGCCGGCAGCTACCTGCTGGTCGAGTCGGGCCAGGGACTCGCCGCCGCGCTCGGCGTGCCGTCCTCGATCATCGGCTTCTCGGTCATCGCCATCGGCACGTCGCTGCCCGAACTGGTGACCGGCGTGACCGCGGCCCGCAAGCGCGTGCCCGACCTGTCGCTCGGCAACATCATCGGCGCCAACGTCCTCAACCTGTGCCTCATCGTCGGCCTCTCCGGAGCCATCCGGCCGCTGGCGCTCGACGTGTTCAGCCAGCGCTACGGATTCCCCTGGCTGGGCGTCTTCATGCTCGTCATCGTCGGCGTGGTGCTGAAGAACGGCCTCGTCCGGCGCGCGGCGGGCATCGGCCTGCTGATGCTCTACGCCCTCTACATGATCGGTCTGGTGTCGGCGTCGACACTGGGCTGAGCGCCGGACCGGACCGGGCGGTTGACAGCGGTCGGACGCCCGATGACGATCGACCGTCATGCTTGAGCGATTGCGCATACGCAACTTCCGCGGCTTTCGCGACACCGAGACCGACCAGTTGGGGCGGATCGCTCGCAACGGGGCCGACGGCGCCACGATGCGACAGGGTTCGGGCGGACGTGCGCTCCGGTTCACGTACGACGATTCGGAGGTCGGACGAATCGAGAGCGAGGCGCGGGAGACTGCCGAAAAGGTCGCATTCCGTCAGGACAACACCTGTCGACCGGAGTTCGACGGTCTCGGCGTCGAGCTCGACGAGGTAGTCGAAGCGGTTGCGGGCGACATGGACCGGCGCCGCGCCGAGGGCGTCGGCGAGCCAGCCCGGCGTCGGCGCCGGTTCGGCCGGTTCGGCCGGGAAGTCCATCCGAAGTCGAACAGCAGGCTGCGCCCGCCGTCCAGCGGCGCGAGCGGCCCGCGGGGAGATGGGCGGGGTGGCGCGCTCGCCGTCGCCGATTGGCAGCGAATCATCGAGGCGCACGGGAACCTCTGCACCGAGAGGATGTGGCTCGCTCGCCGTCGTCGACCGGCAGGCGAATCGGCGGGTCGCCCTGCGGCGTCCGGTTCGGGAACGGACGATGCCCGGCCTGCTCGGGGAGACGGAACGATGCCTGCACGGTGGACCGGACGGTGGCGACGGGTGACGGCGTTCGGGCTGTTCGCGCTGGCTGTGTCCGGTGCGGCGAGGGCCCAGGAGACGGTCGACAACGAGCTCGACCGTTTCATGGCGCGCGTGCTCGAACGGCGTGACGAGAACGCGGCGGCCCGCTTGCGGTACGTGCTCGACGAACGTTCCCAGGTGCGCGTCACCGGGCCCGACGGCGCGGCGATCTGGGCGTTTCGCGGGGAGTACACCTGGTACGCGCGCGACGGCGTGTTCGTGCGAAGTCCGGTCCGCATCGACGGGGTCACGATCGACGAGGCGCAGCGGCGCGAGTACGAGGCGGACTGGCTGCGGCAGGAGCGCCGCCGCGCCCAACGCCGCCGGGAGGAACGCCGGTCGCCGGCCCGCGCGTCGCTGCGGTCCACTCGTGAGAACGTGCGGCTGGCCGTCGAGCGTCTGTGGGGAGGCCGCATCGAGGGCGACCTGCTGGACGCCATCGTCGAGAACGCCGAGGCCCGGGGCGACGACCATGCCGCCATCGTCGCCGCGGCCGACCGGATTCTGGTGGGGCTCGGCGGTGTGCCGGCGGTCGGTTTCGACCGCGCCGTCGAGCGGGCGCACGACGGATTCGCGATGCTCGAAGCCGGCCGGCTCGACGCCGAGGAGGTGGCGGCCATGCTCGATCGCGCCGTAGCCGCGATCACGCCGGCCGCGGCGACGGCCGACGCAGACGCCTTCGCCCGGTTCCTGGAACTGTTCGACCTGGCGGCGCGGTTCGATGTCCTGATTGCTCCCGTCGATCCGGCGCTGGTGGCGCGTTCCGGGGATCCCGCCGCGGATGTGGCGCGCGCCGCCGCGTTGGCCGAACGACTGCGGGCGCTCGCGGTCGTCACGTCCGCCGCCGCCGCCGGCGGACGTGACGACGCCGGTCCCCCGGCCTCCGAGCGCGTATGGACTGACGGCATCGAGCCGCGTTTCCTCTCCGACGCCTACTACTTTCTGGATTTCCCGTTCGAGCCGGGCAACTACTACCTGGTGGGCCGTGAGAGGCTGGACGGTCACGACGTGCTGCGGATCGAGTACTACCCCGAGCGCCCGTTCGCCGATCCTGACGAGAACCCCGACGACCCGCCGGCGCAGGGGCGTGCCGCCGAAATCGAGTCGGCGCTGGGCAGGACCCTGCTCGTGACGCTGTGGATCGAACCGGTGAGGCGCCAGATCGTACGGTACACGTTCGACAACCTCGGTTTCGATTTCCTGCCGGGGCGCTGGTTGTTCCGCCTGGACGACGTGACCGCCTCGATGACGATGAACGAGCCGTTCGATGGCGTCTGGCTCCCGGCGCGGATGGACGTGCGCGCCACGGTGTCGCTGGCGCTCGGCAGCTTCGAGCTGACTGCCGCCCGCACGTACACCGACTACCGTGAGGCGAAGACGGGGGGACGGCTGCTGTGGGACACACCGGAGCCCCTGCGATGACGCATTCCCCCGGGGGCAGCGCCGCGCGGTCGAGCGCTTCGCATCGGGGGTTGTGGACGGCGCCGCACGCTGCCTCGACGAGGCCTGCGATGACGCCCCTCCGGGGGACAGCGCCGCGCGGTCGAGCGCTTCGCATCGGGGGTTGTGGACCGCACCGTACGCTGCCTCGACGAGGCGCGTGCGCCACCCCTGCCGTCGCGCTCGGGACAGCCGCCGCCGTGCTGGCGGCGCTGCTGCCCGCGACCGGCGCCTACGGCGGGCCGGCCCGGGAAACCGTCGTTGCGCTCCGTGTCCACGGCAACCAATCGATGTCGGCCGACGAGGTGCTGGCGCTCGCCGGCATCCGGGTCGGCGACATCGTGGGGACGGGCCGGTTGGAGGCGGTCGCGCGCCGACTGGAGGCCAGTGGACGCTTCGAGACGGTCGAGGTTCGCAAGCGGTACCGCTCGCTGACGGCGACCGATCGCATCACGGTCATCATCGTCGTGCGGGAGCGGCCGCGCGCGTCGATCCGCAGTCCGGTGGTGCGGTCGCTGGCCCGCCTGGCCAGCCAGTCCATGTTCCTGCCGATCATCCGCCACGACGAGGGCTACGGATGGTCCTACGGCGCGCGCTTCACGCTCGTCGATGGGCTGGGGCGGAACAGCCGCGTGTCGGCCCCGGTGACCTGGGGCGGCGACAAGCGGATGGCGCTCGAAGCCGACCGGTCGCTGTCTGGCGCGGTGTTCGCTCGCGTGCGCGGCGGGGCGTCGTACGGACGCCGAACCCATCCGTATTTCGGGGTCGAGGACCGGCGGTCGCGCGTCTGGGCCGCCGTCGAGCGGCGGCTGCCGTTGGGGGTCCGGGCGGGAGCGGAGGTGGCGTGGGAGGACGTCGCCTTCGGCATCGCGAGGGACCGTCTGGCCCGGCTGACCGTCGATCTGGAGTACGAGGGTCGCGCGGCCGGCGCATTCCCGCGCGACGACGTGCGGCTGCGCGCTGCGGTCGAGCGGTTCGACGTCGCCGGATCACTGCCCGCCGTCGTCCGGCCTCGCCTGGACGCCCGGGTATTCAAGGGCGTCGGCGGCCGGACGGTCCTGGCCGCGCGCGTCTTCTTCGAGGGCGCCTCGGCGCCGCTGCCGCCGTACGAGCGACCGCTGCTCGGCGGTCGCGGCACCTTGCGCGGGTGGCCGGTCGGGGCGCGGGTCGGAGACCGGCTCCTGGCCGCCTCGGTCGAGCTCCGCCTGCCGATCAGTTCGCCGTTGTCGCAGGCCACCACCGGGTTTCGCATCTTCCATGATACGGCGGCGGTCTACGACGCCGGTCGGTCCGTGCGCGACCAGCGGTTCCTGCGGGGTGCCGGCGGCGGCGTCTTCCTGACCTTTCCGCTCGGCAGCCTGTTTCTCGACGTGGGGCATGATCTGCGGGGCTCGGTCCGGCTTCACGCCGGCGCCGAATTCGGTTGGAGGCCCTCGACGAGGTGAGCGGCCAGGCATCTGCAACCGACGAACGACACCGTCCAGGCGGGATGCATCGCTGCTCGAATGCCGCGGGGATTTCGGCACGGGCTGTTATACTTCCCGCCGTGTCCGCGGGCGGCTACGGCGTCCTCCTCTTCGACCTGGACGGCACCCTCATCGATTCGATCCCGCTCATCATGGCGTCGTTCCGGCACACGATGCAAACGCATCTGGGGGCCGTGCCGGACGATGCGGTCTGGCGGGCCGGTTTCGGCACGCCGCTGCGGCCGCAGCTCCGCAAGTTCGCGCGCGACGACGAACACGCATCGCGCATGGTCGATACCTATCGCGCCTATACCGACGCGCATCACGATGGTCTCCTGAAGTCCTACGCGGGCATCGACGGGGCGCTCGGCGCACTCCGCGCCGCGGGCGTCCAACTGGCCGTCGTCACCAGCAAGACGCACGCCCTGGCCCGCCGAGGTCTCGCGCGCTGCGGACTCGACGAGTACTTCGGCGTCCTGATCGGCGCCGACGACGTGCGGGAGCACAAGCCGCACCCGGGGCCCGTGCTGGCGGCACTGGACCGACTCTCGGCCAGCCCGACCGACACGGTGTTCATCGGCGACTCGCCCCACGATATCGAGGCCGGGCGCGCCGCCGGGGTCCGGACCGCCGCGGCGCTGTGGGGACCGTTCCCGCGCGAAGCGCTGGCGCAGGCGTCGCCGCATCACTGGCTCGCCGAGCCGGCCCGTATCGCCTCGCTGGGAGCTTGTGCCGCAGAACGCAACGAAGCGAAGTGCTGAGGCGCAAGGTCCTGGAGTGGAGGGATGGCCGAACGCCGAGCCCGCGAGGCGTTTCGGGCCGCTCGTTCGCTGACGGCGCCCGCCGGTCGTGTCGCCGTGTGATCCGTGACGATGTTCCGTCCAGGACGACTTGATCCTGCACGCCGTCCACCGGGTTCGCTACCATTCCGCCCATGGAATCGCACTCCACCCTGCATCCCGCCCTGCCTGCCGGGTACCAGGCGTACGCCTACGAGGATCCTTTCGAGGATCACGTCGGGCCCCTGGGCTACCGGATCGACGGCAACCGGATCTCGTTCGCATTCCGGGCGGACGGTCGACACGCCAACACCAGCGGCACGCTGCACGGCGGCATGCTGATGACCTTCGCCGACTTCGCGCTGTGTCTGACCGCGGTCTGGGACCAGCCGGGCGAGAAATGCGTGACCGTGTCGTGCAACTGCGAGTTCGTGGCGGCCGGCGAGCCGGGCGCGTTGATCGAGGCGGCCGGCGAGGTGGTGCGCCGGACGCGCTCGCTGACCTTCGTGCGCGGACAGATCTTCACCGGCGACCGGGTGCTGCTGAACTACAGCGCGATCGTCAAGCGCATTCCGGGCGGCCGCGCGCCCTGACGTTCGTACGCCCGCGTCCGCGCAGGGAGTATATTGGGGCGAAGCCCGGCCGCCGCCGCATCCTTGCGGCGCGGGCGGATACGCTGCGTCGTCGAGCTCGCGTCGTCGGTGGTTGGCGTTCACCCGGAGAGCGGAAGCGATGCTGGGGCGAACCTCTTCAGACCGGTCGGTGCAGTTGCTCGCGTCCTGCCTCCTGCTGCGGACGGTCGCTCCTCCCTCGGGTTCCCATCCTCCGGGAACGTCTGGTTCGTTCGCAACCCTGGAACGGAGGTGGATGATGGAAAGCGTCCGTAGGACCGAGTGCGTCTGGCTCCTCCTCGCGGGGGTGGCGCTGTGGCCGGCGTCGGTCGCGGCCCAGAGCGCGATCGGCGGCCAGGTCACCGACAACACCGGCGGCATCCTGCCGGGCGTCACGGTGGAGGCGTCGAGTCCGGAACTCATCGAGGGCAGCCGACTGGCCGTGACGGACGGCCAGGGGCGGTACAGCATCGTCAACCTGCGGCCCGGCATCTACTCGCTGACCTTCTCGCTGGCCGGCTTCGGCACGGTGGTGCAGGAGGACTTCGACCTGCCGTCGGAGTTCACGGCCGAGCTCGACGTGCAGTTGTCGGTCGGAGCCCTCGAGGAGACGGTCACGGTCTCCGGCGCCGCTCCGGTCGTGGACGTGCAGCAGGCGGCGCGCGTGCAGGTGCTCTCCCGCGAGGTGCTCGACAACGTCATCAATACCGGCAGCCCCTGGACGCAGGCGATGATGGTCCCGGGGGTGTCGATGGCGGGGGTCGACGTCGGTGGCTCGCGCTATGTCAACGACCTGCAGCTCGAGGCCCGCGGCGCCAACGCCAAGCACACCACCGTAATGCAGGAGGGCATGGCCCTCGACCTGCTGGCGCTGGAAGGGGTCCCGGTCATGTACAACCAGGATCTGGCGACGCAGGAGATGGCGGTGCAAGCGGGCGGCGGCGGCGGCAACGCCGAGATGCAGGCCGGGGGCGTGGTGATGAACATCATCCCCAAGGAGGGCGGCAACACCTTCAGCGGCCAGGGCTACGTCGGCCATACCGCCGGGGGCTGGATCTCCAACAACTACTCCGACCGGCTGCGGCAGGCGGGGACGACCGAGGCGGCCGACTTCAACAAGCTGTTCGACTATTCGGGGTCCATCGGCGGGCCGATCATCCAGGACAGGCTCTGGTTCCACGAGTCGCTGCGCTACTGGGGCGCCTGGACCCCGGAGCCGGGCTGGCTCTTCGACGACAGGAGCCAGTTCTTCAACGAGGAGGACATCATCTCCACCGTGACCCGGTTCACCTTCCAGGCGAACCCGGCCAACAAGTTCAGCGCCACCCTCGACCGACTGAACAAGCGGCGCGGGCCGTTCATCGACCTGCCGCACGAGGAGCGCTACCGCGGCCAGTGGCGGGCCGCTCCCGAGTCGGCGTGGATCCAGTCGGCCTTCCTGCACGACGATCAGCGCGGTCCCGACCCGGAGACGGCCCGCAACTACCAGAACAAGGGGCAGGGCTGGCACCACGCGCCGTACTGGCAGGGGCAGGCCAAGTGGACCTCGACGATCAGCAGCCGACTGCTGCTCGAGGCGGGCTATGGCAGCTCCGGCGTCGCCGACTGCTGCAGCGACCCGCAGCCGAACACCGTCTTCCCGCGCTGGTCCGACAACTGGCTGCAGTTCGTCCGCAAGGACGACCTCGATCGCAACCTGCAGTTCGACGCGGTGGAGGACTTCAGTTGGAACCTGCCGGGCGAGCGGATGATGGCCTCGGTGTCGTATGTCACCGGATCGCACAACTTCAAGACCGGCTTCTCGTACGCCTGGGGCACGGCCGAACAGCACCGCTTCAACAACGGCGACATCAGCCGCATCCGGGTCCGCGACGGGCGCGCCTACGAGGTGCAGGTGGGCAACTATCCCTTCATGCGCCTGAACTCGGTCAACGAGACCGGCTGGTTCGTCCAGGACGCCTGGACCGTCGACCGGGTGACGATCACCGGCGGCCTGCGCGCGGACTGGCTCAACGGATCGGTGCCTCCGCAGCGCGTCCCCGACGGCCGCTTCGCCAGGGGCCGCGACTTCGCCGAGGTGGCCTGCGTGCCGTGCTGGGGGCCGGAGTGGTCGCCGCGCATCGGCGTCGCCTGGGACGTCTTCGGTGATGCGCGCACGGCGCTCAAGTTCAGCACCGGCAAGTACCTGACGCCGACCACCACGGCGCTGCCGAACCGGGTGAACCCGATGGCGCTGACCACGTTCAACCTGCCGTGGAGCGACCCGAACGGGGACAGCATCGTGCAGGACCACGAGCTCGACTTCAACCGCCTGCCGCCCAACTTCGGCACGCGCCGCCTCGACGACATCGACCCGGACCTGGTGCGGGAGTGGAACATCGAGACCTCGGTCAGCGTGGAGCGGGAGCTCACGCGCAACGTCTCGCTGAGCGTCGGCTGGTACCGCCGGTCGTTCCACGACATCCTGTTCACCGACCGCGGCTACGAGGGGATGTTCATCTACAACCGGAACTGGGTGGCGCCGGAATCGTTCCGGGCGGTCGAGGTGGTCAACCCGCTCAACGGCGAGGTCTTCAACGTGTACGACCTCGCGAGCACGGAGCTGGTGGGGCAGGTGGACAACCTGGTCACCAACCCCATCGGCCACAGCGGCGTCTACAACGGGATCGAGGTCGCGCTGAACGCGCGGCTGCCGGGCGGGGGGCAGCTCATCTCCAGCCTGACCACGCAGCGCAAGATCACCGGCGAGTGCGACAACCGGGGCGACCCGAACGGGGATCGCTTCTGTGACCGCAACGACATGAACCGCTACAACGTCAGCCTCCCGGGCGGGGCGACGGTCGCCTACGACGGGGTCGACTTCAAGAACGACTTCAAGCTCGGCGGCTACTTCCCGCTGCCCGGCGGGGCGCAGTTCAGCCTGGTGCTGAACAGCGTGACCGGCCGGCTGACCGGCGACATCCAGCGTGTGGACGAGCTGCTGCCCGTCAACTGGGTCATCACCCGCAACACCGTCTACACCGCGGACGGCGGGCCCAACGGCCGCTCGCCGCAGTGCCACGGCGCCACCATCAACGGCGCGCCCTGCCTGCCGGGGATGCCGGTCGTTCCGGACATGGTGCAGTCGTCGATCCAGGTGCCGGTCGCGCCGGCGGGCACCATCCACACCCTGCCCCGGACGAACATGCTGAACTTCAGTTTTCAGCGCATCTTCAACACGGGCGGCGTCGAGTTTCGTCCGCAGATCGAGATCTACAACGTGACGAACACCGACGTCTGGTACGCCGAGGCATCGACCAACTACACGTCGGGGGTCTGGGCGCAGCCGAGCCGCTACGTGCTTGGGCGGATGCTCCGCCTGTCGACGCAGTTGAGCTGGTAGCTCCCGTGGGCCGCGACCCCGCCCGTCGGCGGGGTCGCGGCCCGTTCGTCACCCACCTTCCGAGCTCGATCTCTCGATCTCGAACTCGCGCACCCGAACGGACACGGCGTCCCGCCGCTGGCGCCGCCGGCGAGAAGTGCCTTGATCAGGGGCGCATGGCGTGCCGCTGATCCGAATCCGCCTGCGCGCGTCGCGCCGGCGTCCACACGGGAGGCGCCTGGAGCCTATGATGGTCGTCACTGTTGCAAAAGGAGTTCTGCGATGTCCGGACCGAAGAGAACCACCTGCACCGTGATTCCCGGCTTGTTCTACCGCGATGCGCCCGCGGCGATCGACTGGCTGTGCCGCGCATTCGGTTTCGAGAGGCATCTGGTGGTGGACGGCGGGAACGGTGTCATCGCTCATGCACAGCTCACGTTCGGTAACGGCATGATCATGCTCGGGTCGGCCGGCCGGCACCGGGGAGCCTTCGACGAGGCGGTCAAGGACCCGCAGACGGTGGGCGTCACCACCCAGAGCCCCTACGTGATCGTCGACGATCCCGACGCCCACTACGCACGGGCGCGGGCCGCCGGGGCGGAAATCGTCCTCGACATCCGGGATCAGGACTACGGCGGCCGCGGCTATACGTGCCGCGACCTCGAGGGCCACGTCTGGAGTTTCGGCGATTATGATCCGTGGACATCGTCGTGAACAGGATTCAGGAGGAGGTTTCGATGAGGAGGAATCGACGATCGACAACCGGGATGCTGCTCTTCCCGGCGGTCCTGCTGGCGCTGCCCGCGCTGGCGGCGGCGCAACAGACGCCGCGGACCGCGTGGGGGACGCCGGACCTGCAGGGGGTCTGGGACTTCCGGACCATCACGCCGCTGCAGCGTCCGGAGGACCTGGGCGACAAGGCGTTCCTGACCGAGGAGGAGGCCACGGCCCGTGAGCAGGCGGCCGTCGAGCGCGACCTGGAGTTGCTGAACCGGGAGGCGCAGCGCACCGAGGCGGGTGGCAACATCGGCGCGTACAACAACTTCTGGATGGACCGGGGCACGCGGGTGATCGGCACGCGGCGCACCTCGCTCATCATCGACCCGCCGAACGGCCGGCTGCCGGGGACGACCGAGGCCGGCCGCGCGCGGGCCGCTGCGGGCCGCGGCTCCTTCAGCGACCGGATCCCGGCGTCCTACACGGACCTGAGCAACGCCGACCGCTGCCTGATGGGGTTCAACGCCGGCCCTCCGATCACCCCCGGCGGCTACAACCAGAACGTGCAGATCTTTCAGACCCCGGATGCGGTCGTGCTGCTGACCGAGATGGTGCATACCGTGCGCGTGGTGCCGCTCGACGGGCGCCCGGCACTCGATGACAGCCTGGCGCAGTGGTCGGGCGACTCGCGCGGACGCTGGGAGGGTGACACGCTGGTGGTCGAGACCGCCAACTTCGACGTCGACCGCAACTGGCGGGGTGCGAGCGCCGGCATGCGTCTGGTGGAGCGCTTCACGCGCGTCGATGCGGACACCCTGGAGTACGAGTACACCGTGGCCGACCCGGAGACCTGGTCCGCGCCATGGACGGTCAATCTGCCGATGGTGCGCAGCGACCTGCCGCTGTTCGAGTACGCCTGCCACGAAGGCAACTACTCGATGGAGACGATGCTCACCGGCGCGCGGGCCGACGAGGTCGCCGCGGCGAAGGACGGTCAGTAGGCGGTCCGTCGGGCGCCGGGACCTGTGGGGCGCCGGAAGCCGGTTTCGCCGGTTTCGGGCGCCTCCACCTTCCATGCTAGACTGCCAGATTACGCTTCCGGCGAGCCGCCGCAGGAGGAGGAGCCGGGTCATGGAAGAGGCCGTCTACAAGGACGCGCTGCTGAAGAAGCGCACGGAGATCCTGGCCGAGCGCGGCGCCAAGTCGTTCTCGACGCCAATGGACAACAACACCCGTCAGGGTGATATGGCCGATCAGGCGAGCGGCAACAACGAGGTGCACATTCAGCTCAAGCTGAAGCAGACCGACGCCAAGATCCTCAAGGCGATCGAGGAGGCGCTGTTGCGCATCGAGCAGGGGGTATACGGTGTCTGCCGCGACTGCGGCGAGCCGATTGCGCCGGCCCGCCTGAACGCCATTCCGTGGACGCGGGTGTGCATCACCTGCAAGGAGAAACAGCAGTCATAGCGGCATCCGCGCTCGATTCCCGGGCCGTTCCCCGCGTCACCGCCGTTGCCCTCGGCAGCAATCTGGCTGATCGGCGCGCTCATCTGTCCTTCGCAGTCTCGGCGCTCGGCGAGCTGCTCGCCGACATGCACGTGTCGCCGTTCATCGAAACTGCCCCGGTCGGCGTACCGTCGCAGCCGCGGTACCTGAACGGCGCCGTGGTGGGGTGGTGCAGGCACGCACCGGCGTCGCTGCTCGCGGCGCTCCTGCGGATCGAAACCGAGCGTGGTCGCCAACGGCCGCACCCCGGGGCGGCGCGGACCCTGGACCTGGACCTCATCCTGATGGGCGACCTTGTGGTCCACCAGCCGCACCTCGATGTGCCGCATCCCCGGTTTCGGGAACGGCGCTTCGTCCTGGAGCCGCTGGTCCGTGTCGCGGCCGGGTTGATCGACCCGGTCACGGGTCGGTCGATGCGCGAGCTGCTGGACGCTCTCGAGTCCTCCTCAGCCGCCGATCAGTCCCTGCGCAGACGCGCGTCCAGGCTCCACGCGCCGGGGGGCGTCGCCGCGAGATAGAGGAACAGGAAGCAGAAGAGAACGGCCGGTTCGCCGCGGTTGGCAAGGGGAAACAGGAACTGCCCCTCGTGCGCCACGTGGCCCATGAAGTACGCCGCGGCCATCTCGCCGCTGGCGATGAACGCGGCCGGGCGCGTGAAGAGGCCGAGCGCGATCAGGGTTCCGCCGATGGCCTCGATGAGCGCCGCGAGGCCGATCAGCGAGACCAGCTCGACCGGCTGGCCTCCGAGCACGCCGAAGAGCTTCTGGAGGCCGTGCAACAGGAACGCGTAGCCTGCAACGATGCGCAGCGTATCGCGAATGCACTCGGCGTACGGGTCGAGAAAGCGCATCATCGGGACACTTCCTTTCGATAGACGAGCGTCGACGCGACTTCGCCGAAGGGCAGCATGCGCACGGACTGTACCGTGAGAGTGCGACCGTCGGCGCTCAGCGACCGTTGCTCGACGAGGTCCATCGAGAAGTCGCCTCTCGGTGTCGACATCTGCATCGTGCCCACGGTGAGCAGGGTGGGGCCGTCCCAACTGGACGTGGTGACCAGGGCGGCGCGCGGGCCGGAGCTGCTGCTCTCGTTGCCGTCCAGGCGGTAGGTGATCGAGCGGCTCCCGCGCGGTGTCCGCCCCTCGATGGTGAGCAGGTCGGGCGACTGCGTGATGACGAGCCTTTCTGCCGCACCGCCGAAGCCGCCGGGTCCGCCCGGGCGCCCGCCGCCGCGTCGCGGGCCGGCTCGGCCGCCGCCGAAACCGGTGCCGCGCCCGGGGATGTCGCTGGCGTCGCGGTCGAGCTGCCAGGTGCCGGAGAAGTCCGTCTGTGCTGCGGCCGGCGCCGCGATGAGAGTGGTCAGCGCACCGGCGACGAACAGAGTCGTGAGTCGCATGATGTTATCTCCCGGCAGGATGTCCAGCCGCCGTGTTCCTCACTCGAAACGGAGCGATTCGATCGGGTCGAGGTGCGCCGCCTTGCGGGCGGGATAGAAGCCGAAGAAGATGCCGGTCGCGGCGGCGAAGCCGACCGCGACGACCACCGCGTCCGGGGGAACCGAGGTCGGCCAGGCGAGGAACTGCGTCAACCCCTCGGACAGACTGAAGCCGAGACCGACCCCGACCAGACCTCCGACCAGGCTCAGCACGATGGCCTCGACCAGGAACTGCAGCAGCACGTCGCGCCCCTTGGCGCCGACCGCCATCCGCAGACCGATCTCCCGCGTCCGCTCGGTCACCGACACGAGCATGATGTTCATGATGCCGATGCCGCCGACGATCAGCGAGACGCCGGCGATGCTGGCCAGCAGACCGGTCATCGTCTGGGTGGTTTGCGTCCGCATGCTGGTCATGTCCTCCTGCGTGCGGACCATGAAGTCGTCGTCCTCTCCGGGGCCGAGGCGGTGCTCCTCGCGCAGCACGGCCGTGATCTCGTCGACCACCGCGTTGATGCGGTCGGCCGAGGCGGCCGAGATGGTGATCTCGGAGATATTGGTGCCGTCACGCCCGCGCAGTTTCTTGTTGACCGTGGTGTAGGGCACGAAGATGGCGTCGTCCTGGTCCTCGCCGAACTGTCCCGAGCCCTTCGCGGCCATGACTCCGAGCACCTGGAACGACTGGTTGCGGATGCGGATGCGCGCTCCCACCGGATCCACGCCCTCGCCGAACAGGTTGTCTCGCACGACCGACCCCAGCAACGCCACCTTGGCCGCGCTCTGGACATGGGTCGTGGTGAAGAAGGCGCCGAGCTGAACGTCCCAGAAGCGGATTTGGGGAAACTCGATGTCGGTGCCCTGGATGGTCGTGTTCCAGTTCCGGCCGGCCGCGACCACCTGGTCCCGGGTGCGGACGCCGGCCGCCAGATACTGCGCGTCGGGGACCCGCTCGCGAATGGCGTCGACATCATCGGCCTTGAGGCGCGGCGACTGTCCCATGCCCATGCTGATGCCGCCCCGGCGGAAGTTGCCGGCGCGCACCATGATCATGTTCGTGCCGGCCGACTGGATCTGGGCTTCGATCTCCTGCTGCGCACCCCGCCCGAGGGCGACCATCGTGATGACGGCGGCGACGCCGATGATCATTCCCAGCATGGTCAGGCTGGTGCGCATCTTGTTGCGGCCGAGCGCCTTGAGTGCGACGCGGAGCACCATGAGCACGGACATGTCTGACCTCGTTTCCTGTCTCAGGCCGGGGGAGACGCCGCCGGCGCCGGTGCGTCGGTCCGGGGCGGCAGGGCGGCGAACTCCTCGCTGGCGATACGGTGTGCCGTGTTCGGCCGATCGGAGGCGACCGTGCCGTCGTGGAAGCGGATGATCCGGTTGCCGTACTCGGCGATGTCGGCCTCGTGCGTGATCAGGAGCACGGTGATGCCGTTCTCCCGGTTCAGGCGCTGGAAGATGTCCATCACCTCGACGCTGGTGCGCGAATCCAGGTTGCCGGTCGGCTCGTCGGCCAGGAGGATGGCCGGCCGGTTGACCAGGGCGCGCGCAATCGCCACCCGCTGCTGCTGGCCGCCCGAGAGCTGGTTGGGGAGGTGGTCCATGCGGTCGCCCAGCCCGACCGCCTCCAGCATGCTCCTGGCGCGGGCGTGCCGCGCCGGGCTGTTCATGCGCGAGCCGTAGAGCAGCGGCAGTTCCACGTTGTCGAGTGCGGTGGTCCGGGCCAGCAGGTTGAAGCCCTGGAACACGAAGCCGATCTTCCGGTTGCGCACCTCGGCGAGCTCGTCACGCGACAGGTCGGAGACGTCCCGGCCGTCGAGCAGGTAGCGGCCGCTGGACGGCCGGTCGAGGCAGCCGAGGATGTGCATGAACGTCGACTTGCCGGACCCCGACGGACCGGTGACGGCGACGAACTCGCCCTCCTTGATGGAGAGATCGACGCCCTGGAGGGCGCGCACCTCGACATCGCCCATCGCGTAGATCTTCGTGAGGTCCTCGACGAGGATGACCGGCATCGTGGTTGCCTCAGCGCCGCCGGCGCCCGAAGGGGAACTGCGGGATCAGGGGCGAACCGCTGTTCCCGACGGCGGGGCCGCTCCCCCCGTCCGGCGTGGTGACGTTGGTCACGAGCTGCATGCCGGGGCTGATGGTGTCCGGTACGCCAGCGGTGGCGCCGGCCGGGGCTCGACTGCCGGTCGGGGTCGCCGCTTCCAGCGCCTCCAGGCGCTGCGTGAGCGCAGCGCGCGCAGCCGCATCGGTGACCGTCGCCAGTCTTTCGCGCAGCGATTCGACATCGGGATTCGCGGGCCGCGGCGACCTGCTCGCGGCCGGGCCGCCGACCACCCCCAGCAACTCGCTGGCGGTGCCGTCCGTCACGCCCAGGCGGACGTCGAAGCTCGACAGCCGACCGTTGTCGACGAACCAGACCCGGCCCGAGGTCTCTTCGACCTCGATGGGGGCGAACAGGGCGTCAATCGTGCGGGCGCCCCGCTCCACGGCGGGAACATTGGGGCTCGCCTGTACGTTCGCCCGGCGTCGGGCGGCGTTCGGGCCGCGGCCGGGACCGCCCGCGCCGCGGCGTTCCCGCATGCGGGCGAAGAACTCCTGGCGCTCCTCCGGAGACATCTGCTGAATGCGCTCCATCATGCGCTGACGCCGGTCCGGGTCCGGTCCCCCGCTCCCTCCGAAGCCTCCGGCCGGGCCGAATCCGCCCGGACCCTCGCCGCCCGGCGGACCGAAGCCGCCGCGGGGCCCGCCGGCGCCGGCCCGTTCGGTACCGGCCGGCGAACCGGCTGACCGGGATGCCCGGCCCGCACCGACGCCGGATGTTCCTTCTCCGCCTCGCCGACCCACCTGGAGTGCGGGCGGCACCGGCTGGCCGAGCGCCGCGAACATGGACGGCGTCGGCCGGAAGCGAAGCGCCGAGTTCGGAATCCGCATCACGTTCTCCCGCCGCGACACCTCCAGGGTGACGGTAGCGGTCATGCCCGGCTTGAGCTTGAGCTCGGGATTGGGTGCGTCGATGACGGTCGCGTAGGTCACCACGTTCTGCGTCACGATCGGCTCGAGCCGGATCTGCGAGACCGTGCCTTCGAACTCCTCGGCGGGGAAGGCGTCGACGGTGAACGTCACCCGCTGATCGGGACGGATGCGGCCGACGTCCGACTCGTCGATGTTCGCGATGACCCGCATCTTGGTCAGGTCCGCGGCGATGACGAACAGCTCGGGAGCCTGGAAGCTGGCCGCGACCGTCTGGCCGACGTCGACGAGTCGCGAGGTGACGATGCCGTCGATCGGCGCCCGGATGACGGTGTGCTCGAGGTTGACCTCGTTCATGCTGAGCGAGGCCTGTGACTGCCGCACCTGGGCCTCGGCCGACTTGAGCTGGGCTTCGGCCGACCGCAGGGCGACCTCGGCGGCCTCGAGCTCGGTGTCGGAGATGAGAGCGTCGGCTGCGAGCTCGCGCGCCCGCCGGCGCTGCGTCGCCGCGTCGTCGACCGCGACCGACAACCGTTCCATCTCCGCCTCGGAGCGCAGCAGGTTGGCGCGAGCCTGCTCCAACTGGGTCTCGAAGAGCGACGGATCGAGGCGCATGATGACGTCGCCCTCACGGACGATCGAATTGAAGTCGACGTGCAGCTCCTGGATGATCCCGGATACCTGGCTGCCGACCTGCACCGTCGTCACCGCTTCGAGGGCGCCGGTCGCCCCGACCGTGTCGACGATGTCGCCCTCCGTCACGGCGACGGTGTTGACGTCCGGCACGAACTCCACGGTCCGGACGCTGTAGTAGCCGTAGGCGGTGATTGCGCAACCGAGGATGAGGATGACGAGGAAGGTGCGTCTCATGATGTCCCTCTTCGGAGACTATGGCGCGCCGCCACCGCCGCCGACGACGGTGATCCCGGCGGCGCCGAGTGAAGTGCGCTGGGTCCGATCGAATTCGATCAACGCTCGCTGATAATCGAAAATCGCGCGCAGTTCCTCGTTCTGGGCGAATGCGAGCTCGCGTTGCATCTGGAGCACCAGGAAGTTCGTCGACAGACCGACCTCGAACTTGCTCTCCTCCGCCCGAAGCTGCTCTTCGGCCAGTTCCCGCGCCGCGATGGCGGCCTGGATGCGTTCCTGGATCGCATCGATCTGGATGGCGGCGTTGGTGACTTCGGTGGCGATCTGGAGCTCGATGCGGCGGAGCTGTGCCTGGTTCTGCCGGCGCTGCAGCCGCGCCTGCTCGTACGCCGCCTTGTCGGCGCTCTGACCGAGCGGATAGGTCATCTGCAACTGAACGCTCCAGAACGGGTAGTCGGCGTCGACGATGTTATCCAGCGCGTCACCGTAACCCCCCGGGATCACGCCTCCCGCACCACCGAAGAGCGCCTCGAACGAGCTCCCGGCCGGCACCAGTCGGGGGCCTCCCTGGCCGGTCAACTGATAGGAGCCCACCACATCGAGCGCCGGCAGGGTGCTGTTGCGCAGGTTGTCGACCTGGGCGTCGTTGATGTCGATCTGCTGCCGTACCCGGGAGATGTCGGTGCGCCGGTCGAGCGCCCCGCGGATCGCTTCCTCGATGTCGATGAGAGGCGCGTCGATTTGCGGTTCGTCCGTCGGGTTGATCTCCGCGTTCCACAGCTCGTCCGACGTCCCGCCGACGATGAGCTGCTTCAGCGCCAGCTCGTTCGTGCGCAGCGTCTGTACCGCCAGCGCAAGCTGCTGGCGCCGCAGGGCGGATTCCGACTGCGCCTGCACGACGTCGATGGGCGCCAGCGTGCCGATCTCCACCCGTGCCCGATTGTCGCGCACGAGCTGCTCGGCCAGCTCCAGCGCCTGCTGCTGCACGTCGACGGCGGCCCCGGCGTAGACCAGCTCCCAGTATGCCAGCCGGACGTTGGCCAGGGTGTTGACGATGGTCGCCTCGAGATCGACGTCGGAGATGTCGCGGTTGATGCGCTGGACCAGCAGTTGCGTGCGCTGCGGATCGGTGCGGAAGCCCCGCAACAGCGGCTGCGTGTAGTTCAGCGTCATGTCCGCGCCGAAGCTCGGGTTGAAGCTCGTGAAGATGTTGGTCGACTCGAAGCGCGAGGAGCTCCAGGTCAGGTTGTACTGGCCGCCGCCCCACTTCATCCGCTGGTTGACGCCGAGGTCGTAGAGACCCTGCTCGTTGACGATGTTGGAGCCGCGGAGCCCACCGCCGTCGAACAGCGATCGATTGGGGCTGATGCGCCGGTTGACGCCGAGGCCGGAAGATGCGAACGGCAGGAACGCTGCGTCGGCGGTGGCGACCTGCATGTCCTGTACGAGCGGATTGATGCGCTGGACGGCGATATCGAGATTGCGCTCGAGGGCGCGCTGGACGGCATCGTCGAGCGTCAGGTCGAAACGGCGCGCCGCGCGGGCGTTCCGGCTGGCCTGCAGCGCCTGCCGGGTCACGACGCCGCCGACGTTCGTGCCGAAGGTCTGGGCGTGCGAAAGGCAGGGGGCGAACAGCGGCCACCCGGCGGCGAGCGCGGCGATGGACAGAACACGTACGTAGCCTTTCACGGCGTTCCTCCAGACTCGGGGTACGTAGACCCGCGTCCATGCGGGAATCTTCCCCGGCACCCGTTATAGACGGGCGGAACGCTCGGCCGGTTTCGGCGCGGACGGGCCCCGCTCGACGTCACGGTGGTCCGGGGACGAACCCGGGTTAGTCGGGGTTGTGGGACGACGATGGTCCATGTGAGCGGCGCCGTTCCCACATCGCGTGCAGGGCGTCCAACTGGTCGGCGCTCAGCGTCTTGTGCATCCGGTACAGCATCAGCGTGCGGGTCTTGCTCAACGCGCTGCGGGCGGCTTCGACCTTGTCGATCTGCAGCGCGACCTCCCATTCCTCGGCCTGCATGGCATGCATGACGGCGGTCAGCTCGTCTTCCTCGCGATGGAGGCGACGCGCCTGCTCGCGCAGATTCGGTCGCAGCGACTGGAAGATGGCCTCTATGTCGGCAGCCTGATCGGGAGTCAGACCGATCTCGGAGGCGACCGCGTCCGACTGCCACCACTTGAAACGCTGCGTCGCCTCCGCCGGGAACGAGAAGCAGAGGACCGTCACGAGGACGACAATCACCGTGCATCCGCAGGTCTTGCTCATCGCAGATTTCCTCACCGGTTCCGTCCTTGCCTGCATGTCCGGTCAGAGTACCGCAGCCGAACGTCCGCCCCCCTCAGCAGGGGAAGACGGATGCGCGGTGCGGAGCGTTTACGGATTACCGGTCTGCCAACTCGCCCAGCCGTTCGATGACCTCGCCGACGGTGTTGTCCGGTGTCGACGCCCCGGCCGTCACTGCCGCGGTGATCCGGCCGGCGGGGGGCAGCCAGTCGCGGGTCGCCGTCTCGGTTCGCGACTGGCCGACGGTCGGCAGGTGCCGGACGGTCTCGAGCTCCAGACAGGAGGGATCCGCGATGTGATACGTCGTGGCCTTCGTCGCGCAGATCCGCGCCAGGTTCCGCGTATTGCTGCTGTTGTAGCCGCCGATCACGATCGCAACGTCGAACTGCCGCTCGGCGAGCAGCTCCACCAGGGCGTCCTGCCGCTCCTGGGTGGCGCTGCAGATCGTGTCGAACGCCCGGTAATGTTCGGGAAGCGCGGATTCGCCGTAGCGGTCGAGCATCGCTCGGCGCACCATCTCGCCGACCTCCAGCGATTCGGCCATCAGCATCGTCGTCTGGTTGGCGAGGCCCACGCGCACGAGATCGCGAGCCGGGTCGAAACCGGGCGAGCAGCCGTGTCCGAGTCGTTCGAGGAACGCGGCCGGTTCCAGGCGCCCGCGGATGAAATCGCACAGCACCGCGGTCTCCTCGCGGTCGAGGACCACGAGGTAGTGGCCGCCGGGAGTGGTGCTGACCTGAGACGCCGTGGCCCGGGTCTCCTCGTGCTTCACCTTTCCGTGGATGACGGCCGTGTAGCCGTCGCGCGCGTATCGACGGACGTTCTTCCAGACGTTGAGGACCGAGCCGCAGGTCGTGTCGATGAGCGTGCAGCCGACCGCGACGAGCCGCTCCAGGCCGGCGATGGTGACCCCGAATGCCGGCAGTATCACCACGTCGTCCGCGGTGATCTCGTCCACCTCCACGCCGGGATCGCTCAGGAATCGGATGTCGGCGCTGCGCAGTCGGTCGTTGACTTGCGGGTTGTGAATGATCTCGCCGGTCAGGTACACCGTACGGTCCGGGAACTTCCGCCGGGTCTGATACGCGTAGTCCACCGCGCGGTCCACGCCGTAGCAGAAGCCGAACTCCCTGGCCAGATGCAGCGTGAGGCGCCCGGAGCGCCAGGTGAAATCGGCCTCGCGTATCCGATCGAGCAACTGGCTGTGATAGTCGCGCGCAAGCTCGCCGGCAACCGCGTGGCGAAGGCCGAGGCCCTTTCTGAAGATCGGTGTCGCCATCTACTGTATGTTGATTGCCACGTCACGCACGCGCGGCGTCATTTCGTCGAGCGCGAGAAGCGGCGTGACGCGGGAGGAGGTGAGGGCCTCCTCGAGTTCGCGCATGAACTGTTCGTCGGCGACGGTCTGGGGCGGACCCGCCGGCGGCCCGATACTCGGCTGCGCCGGCGCGGCGGCGGCGACCGGACTCCGCTGCGCGGCCGACTCGCGCCGGCCGTCGATGACCTGTCCGATCCCCGCAGTGATGAGCAGCCCGGCGGCGGCGGCCAGCGAGAGCCGGCGGCGAATCGGATGCGCGCCGGCGGTGACAGGGAAGCCGGCGGTCGGAAATCGCAGGATGCGTGCGGATCCCCGTCGACCGGCCGCACGCTGAATGCGGCGCTGAATGCGGCGGCGCTGCCGGGCCAGTCGCCAGGCGGGCACTGCGTCGTCGAACGCCTCCTCCGCGGTTGCCGCGATCCGCTGCAGACCACCCTGCAGAGCCCGCAGGCGGGCCGCGCAGCGGGAGCATCCGGTCAGATGGGCATCCGCTGCCGACGGATTGCCGTCGTCGGAAGCCACCAGGAGCCGCACCAGCTCGCCGTCGGCCAGGTGTCCCGCTCCGCGCTCGCTCCGAGAGAGCGCAGGCAGCCTCCCGACCCGCCGGTGAAACCACGTTCTCATGAGCGTGTCGCCTCGTCCGTCCGTGGCGCAGGCTTCTCCGGGAACCAGTGCTCGGTGCCCAGGATTCGGCGCAGGGAGCGAATCGCCCGGAACAGGTGCACCCGCACGGTGGCTTCGGTCAGATCCAGCATGGCCGCCACGTCGCGGGTCGCATGTCCCTCGAATTGACTCAGTACCACAACCATACGCTGTCGCGCCGGAAGCTGATCGACAGCCGCCAGCAGTTCCGCCCGGCGTTCGGCGCGCAGCAGCGTCGCTTCGGGTGACGGCTCGATCGCCGGCTGGCGCTCGAGCTCCTCGCGGGGTTCACAGACGCCGTCGCCGTCGCCGGCCGGCACGATCCACCGATTGCGGCGCGCTCGTGACTTCAGGCGGTCCAGGCAGCCGTTGACGAGAATCCGCTTGAACCAGATCTCGAAATACAGGCGCTCCCGGCAGGATTGGATGTTCACGAAGGCCTTCAGAAAAGCATCCTGAACCGCTTCGTCGACTTCCGCCGGGTCGCGTAGATAGTAGTAGGCGATGCGGGTCGCGCGTCGCTGATGGCGCTCGATGATTTCCGCGAAGCGCTCGCCGGCGGCGACCCGCTCTCCGTCGTCGAGAAGCGTGCACATCTCGTCGACAAGCTGCGAATCGACGGCGGCGCGCTCCTGGCGACCGGCGGACGCTACGTCTGTGGCGGCCATCACCTGGCTGTTTGATCCCTGTGCTCCGAGGCGGACGAAAACCTCCGGCCCGACGTTCGGCGGGCGTGGGAGACAACCACTGCACATGATAACCCGGTCCGTTTGACTTGGCGACGTCGCGCGACTAAGGTTTGGTCACCCATGCCGGAAGCACCGCCACAAACGACATCGTCGTCGATCCTCGATACTGCGCGCCCAGCCCATCTGCACTGGAATCTCGGTACGGCGGCCCTCTACGAAGAAGCCGTGCGCAACGGAGAAGGCGTGGTCGCCGAGACCGGTCCCCTGGTTTGCCTGACCACGCCCCACACGGGACGGTCGCCGAACGACAAGTTCGTGGTCGAGGAGCCGTCGACTTCCGCGGACGTCTGGTGGGGGAAGGTCAACCGCCCGATCGACACGGCGCGGTTCGACGCGCTGCACGACGAGGTGGTGCGAGCCCTCGACGGCAAGGTGATCTACGTACAGGACTGCTTCGCCGGGGCGGACCCGACGTACCGGCTGCCGGTGCGCATCATCACCGAGCGGGCGTGGCACAGTCTGTTCGCGCGCACGATGTTCCTGGAGCAGCCGCCGGGCACGCCGCCGGGAGATCATGTTGCGGAATTCACCGTGATCGACATCCCGTCGCTGACCGCGGATCCGGCGCGGCACGGGACCAACTCCGGCACCTTCATCCTGCTGGATTTCGCCCGGCGGCTCGTCCTGATCGGAGGGACGAGCTACGCGGGGGAAATCAAGAAGTCGATCTTCACCGTCATGAACTACCTTCTGCCGTTGCGCGACGTGATGCCGATGCATTGCTCCGCGAACATCGGCGCCGCGGGCGACACCGCGCTCTTCTTCGGACTCTCGGGTACCGGCAAGACGACCCTGTCGAGCGATCCGACGCGCCGGCTCATCGGCGACGACGAGCACGGCTGGAGCGACCGGGGCATCTTCAACTTCGAGGGCGGCTGCTACGCGAAGATGATTCGGCTGTCGGAGGAGGCCGAGCCCCAGATCTACGGCACCACCCGCCGCTTCGGCACGGTGCTCGAGAACGTGGTGCTCGATCCGGCCACCCGCGCGATGGACCTCGACGACGACTCACTGACGGAGAACACGCGCGGCGCCTATCCGATCTCGTTCATCGACAACTGGGTGCCGTCGGGGAAGGGCGGCCACCCGGCCAACATCGTGATGCTGACGTGCGACGCGTTCGGCGTGCTGCCGCCGATCTCGCGGTTGACCGCGGCCGGTGCGATGTACCACTTCCTGTCCGGCTACACCGCCAAGGTGGCGGGCACCGAGAAGGGGATCACGGAGCCGAAGGCGACCTTCAGCACCTGCTTCGGGGCACCGTTCATGGTGCACCACCCCACGGTCTACGCCAGACTGCTCGGCCGGCGGATCGCAGCACACGATTCCCGCGTGTGGCTGGTCAACACGGGCTGGAGCGGAGGAGCCTACGGCGTTGGCAGCCGCATGAAGATCGGCCATACCCGCGCCATGATCGCAGCGGCGCTCTCCGGCGCGCTCGACGATGTGCCGTACGTGCCCGATCCGGTCTTCAACGTCGAGGTTCCCACCGAGGTTCCGGAGGTGCCGGCCGAGAGCCTGCGCCCCCGGGCGAGCTGGAGCGACGGCTCGGCCTACGACACGCAGGCGGCCCGGTTGGCCGGGATGTTCACCGAGAACTTCCGGGCGTTCGAGGCCGAGGCCGACGATGACGTGCGGCGCGCCGGACCGAACGCGGCCTGACGCGGTTCGCTTTCCCCGGAGCTCATGCCGTTCGAACCGGTCATCGGGCTTGAGATTCATGCGCAGCTCCTGACCGGGACCAAGATCTTCTGCGGTTGCAGCACTGCGTTCGGCGCCCCGCCGAACAGTCAGGTCTGTCCGGTCTGTCTTGGGCTCCCGGGCGCCCTTCCCGTGCTGAACCAGCGGGCCGTGGAGCACGCGGTCCGGGCCGCTGCGGCGCTGGAGTGCACGGTGCACGAGACCTCCATCTTCGCACGCAAGAACTACTTCTATCCCGATCTGCCGAAGGGCTATCAGATCTCGCAGTACGAGGAGCCGTTGGCGACGGCCGGCTGCGTGGAGTATCTCGACGACGGGGTGGTCCGGCGTGTGCGCATCATGCGCGTGCACATGGAGGAGGACGCCGGCAAGTCGATTCACGACGGGTTCGCCGACTCCGGCCGGAAGACGTACCTCGATTTCAATCGCAGCGGGGTGCCCCTGGTCGAGATCGTCACCGAGCCCGATCTGCGGGCGCCGTCCGAGGCCGCCCGTTTCTTTCAACGCCTGCGCGCCGTCCTGCTCGCGGCCGGGGTCAACGACGGCAACATGGAGGAGGGCAGTCTGCGCTGTGACGCCAACATCTCCGTGCGTCCGCGCGGCACCGACGGACTCGGTGTCAAGGTCGAGATAAAGAACCTCAACTCGTTCCGGTTCCTGGAGCGGGCGCTCGACTACGAGGTCGGCCGCCAGTCGACGGTGCTGGAGCGGGGGGGCGCGGTCGTGCAGGAGACGCGGTTGTGGGACGTCGCCGGCGGCCGGACCGTCTCCATGCGCAGCAAGGAGGAGGCGCACGACTATCGGTATTTTCCCGATCCCGACCTGCCTCCACTCGTAGTCGATCCCGACTGGGTCGCCGACCTCCGGGCGGTGATGCCGGAACTGCCGGAAGCGCGCAAGCGCCGGTTCATGGCCGAACACGGCCTGCCGGAGCGTGACGCGGCGCTGCTGGCCGACGATCGGGAGCTGGCCGCATTCTTCGAGGAGACGGCGGCTGCGGCCGGGAACCCGCGGGCGGCCGCGCACTGGATCCGGGGACCGCTGGCGCATCGCCTGAAGACGACTGCAGTGCGGATTGGCGAGCTGACCGTGACTCCGGCGGCGCTCGGCGCGCTGATCCGGCTGATCGACGACGGGACGGTCAGCAACTCGGCGGCCCGCGACGTGTTCGAGAAGATGGCCGAGACGGGCGAACCGCCCGCGGCCATCATCGAGGCGGAGGGACTGTCCCAGATCGGCGACACCGGTGAGCTGGAGGTCGTCATCCGGCAGATTCTGGTCGACCATCCCGCTGCGGTGAGCAGGTATCGCGCCGGCAAGACCGGCACTCTCGGTTTTCTCGTCGGGCAGGTCATGCGGGTGACGCGCGGCCAGGCCAATCCGCGGCTGGTCAACGAGCTGCTGAAGGCCGCGCTCGAAGCCGCCGATGGTGAGTGAGCCGGTTCGACCGGAGACGGACGCGGGCGCGTTGACAGGGCCGAGCCGCGGTCGCTACACTGCCCGGATAATGAATCCATGCCGGTGAGAAACAGCGAGCTCGTCCGCTCGCCGCATCCCGACAGTGGTTGTCTTGCTCCCATCCCCTCCGTTCGCTCCGATTTCTACCGTGAGGAGCTGCGCAAGCACTGGCTGTGTCTCGAACAGCAGCGCGAGCACTACTCGCACAAGACGATGACCGACGTCGAGGCGGCGATCCACCGGCTGATGCAGCATGTCGATCGCCTGTGCGCCCACGAGAACGGTGACGAGGTGGTCAGCCGACTGCTGCACCAGATCGACGGTATGACCCGGTTGTCCGCTTCTGCGGATCGGCAACCGACCCACTGACAGGTTCTCTCCTGACACTCGACACCCTCCGGCGTCACGCGCTCGAGATCGTTCGTGGCGGCATCGCGGCGGCGGGAGCTTCCGCGCTCGTCCGCCAGGCGCTGCACAGGGACGACATCGCCGGCGACATCGGCAGCCGCACGCCGGTGGTGGTTGCGGCCGGCAAGGCCGCGGCGGAGATGGCGTCGGCTTTCGTGTCCGCCGCGCCGCGCGCGGGTGCGAAGGGACTGATCGCCTCTCCGCAGCCGGGAAGTCCCGCCGGCGACCTGGAGTGGTTCGATGTCGGGCATCCGGTGCCCACGGTCGGGAGCGTTGCCGCCGGGCGCCGGACGCTTGCGCTGGCCGCCGGTCTGGCCCCCGACGAGGTCATGGTGCTGCTGCTGTCCGGCGGCGCCTCGGCCGGCCTCGCAGCGCCGATCGCCGGTCTGACCCTGGAGGACAAGTCGGCCGCGACCGCGATCCTGCTGCGCGCCGGCGTCGCGATCGACGGCCTCAATTGCGTCCGGAAGCACCTGTCGGCGATCAAGGGCGGGCGGCTGGCCGTCGCGGCCGGGGGGCGCATCGTGACCCTGGCCATATCCGACGTCGTCGACCCGGCCCCGGACGATCCGGCGGTCATCGGATCGGGGCCGACGACACCCGATCCCACGACGTTCGCCGAGGCGCTGGCCATCTGCCGGGCGGCGGCCGGCATCGGTTCCCTGCCCCCGGCGGCTCTGGACACACTCGAGAGAGGCGCCCGCGGGGAGATCGAGGAAAGCCCGAAACCGGAAGATGCCCGACTTGCGGGTGCCGTGTATCACTTGATCGGCAGCCGGCGGGATGCCGTTCAGGGGGCGGCGCGCCGGGCGCGCGAGCTCGGCTTCTGCGTGTCGGTCATCGATGAGCCGGTGACCGGTGAGGCGCGCAGGGCAGGTGAGGGCTACGTGAGGACCATCGCGCGGTTGGCGCACGAACAACCGAGGCCGCTGTGCATCCTGTCCGCCGGCGAGACCACGGTACGGGTTACCGGCGGAGGACGCGGCGGGCGCAACCAGGAGTTCGCGCTCGCCACCGCGTTCCACCTGGTTCGGCGGTTCCCCGAGGCGGTCATCGCGAGCGTCGGCAGCGACGGCATCGACGGTCCGACCGACGCGGCCGGGGCGCTCGTCGACACGACGACTCCCGCGCGCGCGGGAGAGCGGGGCCTGCACCGGCCCGAACACTACCTTGCGGCGAACGATTCCCATACCTTCTTCGCGGCGCTCGGCGACCTGATCCGCACGGGGCCGACGGATACCAACGTCGGCGACCTGCAGGTCGCGCTGATCGGCCAGCCGCGCCGGTGATGTTCACTCCGGCGAACCGCTCGACAGGATCCGGCGGGAGATGGACCGGGCCGCCACCGGTGCCGGGACCGTCCGCCGCACCATGCGTGACCGTGCGATGATGGGACCGTGAAGCACCTGGTGGTCGGCACCGCGGGCCATATCGATCACGGGAAGAGCACCCTGGTCGAGGCGTTGACCGGAATCGATCCGGACCGCCTGCAGGAGGAAAAGGCCAGAGGGATCACCATCGACCTCGGATTCGCGCCGTACCGGCATGGCGATACGCAGCTTGCGTTCGTCGACGTGCCGGGCCACGAACGGTTCGTCCGCAACATGCTTGCGGGGGCGAGCGGGATCGACTGCGTGCTGCTCGTCATCGCGGCCGACGAATCCGTCATGCCGCAGACGCGCGAGCACTTCGATATCTGCCGTCTCCTGGGCGTGGGCGGCGGGCTCGTGGCGCTCACCAAGGCCGATCTGGTGGACGAAGAGACGCTGGAGCTCGTGCACCTGGAGACCCGGGAGCTGATTGCCGGCTCGTTCCTCGACGGTGCATCACTGGTTCCGGTGTCGGCGCGCACCGGAATGGGGCTTGACGATGTCCGGCGCGAGCTTGCGGCGCTCGCCGACGACGTCGCCGCCCGGCGCGATGGCGGCGTCCCGCGACTCCCGGTCGACCGTGCATTCAGCGTGCGAGGGTTCGGAACCGTGGTCACCGGCACGCTGGCCTCCGGTGTCATCGGGGGAGAGGGCGAACTGACGCTGCTGCCGGCCGGCCGCCGGGTGAAGGTGCGCGGCCTGCAGGTGCATGGCGAGTCGCGGTCCCGCGCGCTGGCCGGACAACGGGTGGCCGTCAATCTGGCCGGTATCGGCGTGGACGATCTGCAGCGCGGGGACACCCTCACCATCGATCCGGGGCTCTGCGCCGCGCACCGGTTCGACGGGCGGGTGACGCTGCTCGACGGCGCCCGACCGCTGAAATACGGCGCGCGGGTGCGGTTCCACCAGGGGACGAGCGAGGTCATGGCGCGGCTGGCGATCGGTGCGGCCCGAGCCACCGCCGCCGGTGCGGCGAATGACGCGGCGAAAGAGCCCCCGGTGTTCCCGGGCGTGCTCGAGTCCGGCTCCTCGGCGTTCGCGCGTCTGCACCTGGAGCAGCCGGTTGCCCTGACCCGGGGAGACCGCTTCGTGCTGCGCGCGTATTCACCGATGGTCACCATCGGCGGCGGGGTGGTGCTCGATCCGGCCCCGCCCCCTGGCCGGCTGCGCTCCGCCGCCGGCTTCGAGCGCCTGCGGCGCCTCGATGCGCTCGACGACGACGAGGCGGCGGTAATGGGCATGGTGGGCGAGGCAGCCGGTGAGGGGTTGATCCTCGACGCGCTGGCGCCCCGTGTCGGTCTCACCGTCCACGAATTGCGGCTCGTCGCGGCGACGCTCACCGAGAGGGGCCAACTGATCGCCGCCGGCGAACGCCTGGTGGCGGCAGCGCCGATGCAGGCCGCCAGCGAGGCCCTGCTCCGGATGGTCGCCGCCCATCACGAGGCGCATCCGTTGGAGCCGGGGCTGCCTCGCGAGGAGGCGCGCGCGCGTCTGGCAACGCGGGCTGGCGCGGCGCTGTTCGACCACGTGGCCAGCGCACTGGTCGCGGAGGGCAGGCTGGGCGCCGGAAGCCACCTGGCCTTGTCGACGCACCGCATCGTGCTGACGGCCGAGGAGACGCGGGTGAAGGACGAACTCGCCGACCTGTTGCGCCGGGAGGGGCTCGCGCCGCCGGATCCGGTGGTGTGGGCGCGTGAGCGGGGCGTGGACGAGGCGGTCGCCGACCGCATGCTCAAGCTGCTGGTGCGCGACGGGACCGTGGAGCGCCTCGACACGTTGGTGTTCCACCGGGACGTGCTCGAGCGTCTCCAGGCGGACGTGGCAGGTCTGAAGGCCGACGCCGACGAACCGGTGCGGATTGACGTGGCCTGGTTCAAGCAGCGCTTCGGTATCACGCGGAAGTTCGCAATTCCCCTCCTCGAGTACCTGGATCGCGTACGTGTGACCCGGCGCGCGGGACGGGACCGCCTCGTCCTCTAGCGCCCCGAAACGCCTCGCGGGCTCCGCGTTTCGGGCCATCCCCCCCGCTCCATGACCTTGCGCCGCAGAATCCTGGCGACGGTGATTGCGCCCGGCACGCCGTCGAACGGTGCTACAATTCGGCGGCGCCGACATCAGGCGCGTGGAGGGCAGCCGACGACGTATGGCCAGGTATCAGGAAGGACCGTGTTTCACGGTGGGTGTCTTCCAGGACGCGGCATGGGCGTCGCGCGGGCTCACCGCACTCGCTGGCGAGGGCTTTCCGCCGGAGGCGCTCTCGATTCTCGCGAAGCAGGCGCCGGAAACGACGGAGTTGGTGGAGAAGACCTTCGGGGCAGACCCCGGACAGGTCGTGGTCGACGTCCCCGGGCTCGGCGCCGCGGTCGCTCGCGGCGCGCTGGTCGAGACGCTGCAGGGCAACGACAACGGCCTGGGTGCGAGCGGCGTGGCGGCCACCATGCGTCGGGCCGGGTTCCAGGCGCACGACGGATTCATCTTCGAGACGCTCACGGCTCGCGGCGGCGTCCTCGTCGCCGTGGCGGGAGGGCCTCGCGCCGCTGACGCGCTGGCCCTGTTGCACGCCTACGGTGGCGGCAACGCGGCAATCGGCGCCTGGAGCGGGCGGGTCTGAGCGCGGGTTCCCCGCCACGGGGCCCGGAGTTTGCGCATTTTCGGCGCGTTGGGCAAAATGGAGCGAGGAGGGGCGCCCTTGCTCCAGGGTATCGGGCTCGGTCGGTTACAGTTTCCACCGTCGCACTCGTCGTACACCCCGCCTGAACGCCGGCGTCGTCGCTCGATCGCGACGCCCGCGGCGACACCCCTGCGTCTCAGACCTGCGCGTGCGGTGGGTGACGGCGCCAGCGCTGGCGTGCGGATCACCGACGGGACGCTGTCGATACTGCCGGACGACATCGCCCCGGCGGAAATGCGCTTCCTGCTGCGCGCGAGCCAGCGGCGCGTGGGGGGGTCGGTCGCGGCGTCGCTCACCAGCCACGCGGTCGGGCTCGGGATGGTGGTGCTTGTGCTGAGCCTGGCGCCGGAGCGCGTCTACGAGGCGTTTCAGGACCAGCCGAACTACGGCATCGTGTGGATTCCGGAGGAGGGTCCGGGCGGCGGCGGCGGCGGCGGCGGCAACGAGTCGCTGGAGTTGCCGCCGATGGCGGAGCTCGAAGGGCCGGAAGAGGCCGAGTTGAGCGTGCCGGTCGCCGAGCCGGTCCCCGTGGAGCCCGAGCCGGAACCCGAGCCCGAACCGGAGCCCGAGCCGTTGGAGACGCAGGATCTCTCGATTCCCGCCCTGCCGATCGCCAGCGCACCCGAGACGCGACCGGGCGTGCTGGAGGGGTTGCGCGCCGAGTCGGAATCGTCGCAGGGCAGCGGCACCGGGGGCGGGGCCGGCAGCGGCGCCGGGGGTGGCGCCGGTCCGGGCCAGGGCGACGGGCTCGGTCCAGGGGAAGGCGGTGGAGTCGGGGGCGGCGTCTACCGCCCGGGAGCGGCCGGACTCACCATTCCGCGGCTGCTGCGGGAAGTGCCGCCGCAGTACACCGCCGAGGCGATGCGGGCCCGTATCCAGGGCACCGTCTCGCTCGATGTCGTCGTTCTGCCGAGTGGAGAGGTCGGTGACGTCACCGTCAGCAAGTCGCTGGACAAGGTGTTCGGCCTCGACGAGCAGGCGATTGCCGCCGCTCGGCAGTGGCGGTTCGCGCCCGGGATGCGCTTCGGCGAGCCGGTCGCGGTCCTCGTCAGCCTCGAACTGTTTTTCAACCTGCGCTGAGCCGCCGGCCGTCGGCGTCGGCAGCGGTGCAAACCGGCCGGACCGGAAAGAGAACGCCCGGACAGGCGTGCGGCCTGTCCGGGCGTTCAGCGATCCGTGAGCAGTCCCGGGTTCGGCTCCGGTCTAGTACATGCCGCCCATGCCGCCGCCGTGGGCGCCCATGCCGCCGCCGGCCGGCTCCTTCTTCTCCTCGGGGATCTCGGAGACCAGCGCCTCGGTCGTCAGCAGCAACGAGGCGATCGAGCCGGAGTTCTGGAGGGCCGTGCGGACGACCTTCGTCGGGTCGATGACGCCCGCCGACACCAGGTTCTCGTACTGCTCGCTCTGCGCGTTGAAGCCTTCCTCGTCGTCACCGGCGTCGCGGACCTTCTGGACGACGATCGAGCCCTCGAAACCCGCGTTCTGCGAGATCCAGCGCATCGGCTCCTCGAGCGCCCGCCGGATGATGTTGACGCCGATCTGCTTGTCTCCGTCGAGCTGGACCTCTTCGAGTGCCCCGGCGGCGCGGAGCAGGGCGACGCCGCCGCCGGGGACGATGCCCTCCTCGACCGCCGCCTTCGTGGCGTGCATCGCGTCCTCGACGCGGGCCTTCTTCTCCTTCATCTCGGTCTCGGTGGCCGCGCCGACCTTGATGACCGCGACGCCGCCGACGAGCTTGGCCAGCCGCTCCTGCAGCTTCTCGCGGTCGTAGTCGGAGGTGGTCTCCTCGATCTGCGCCCGGATCTGCTTGACGCGCCCCTCGATGGCGGCCTGCGTGCCGTCTCCCTCGACGATGGTCGTGTTGTCCTTGTCGATGGTGACCTTCTTGGCCTTGCCGAGGTCCTCGACGCGGAGGTTCTCGAGCTTCAGGCCGAGGTCCTCGGTGATCGCCTTGCCGTTGGTCAGGATGGCGATGTCCTCGAGCATGGCCTTGCGACGGTCCCCGAAGCCCGGCGCCTTGACCGCGGCGCCCTGCAGGGTGCCGCGCAGCTTGTTGACGACGAGCGTGGCGAGCGCCTCGCCCTCGATGTCCTCGGCGATGATGAGCAGCGGCCGGCTCAGACGCGCCACCTGCTCGAGGAGCGGCAGCAGATCCTTCATCGAGCTGATCTTCTTCTCGTGGATGAGGATGATCGGGTTCTCGAGGACGCACTCCATCCGCTCGGCGTCGGTCACGAAGTACGGAGAGAGGTAGCCGCGGTCGAACTGCATGCCCTCGACGACCTCCAGCGAGGTCTCGAGCGTGCGGGCCTCCTCGACGGTGATGACGCCGTCCTTGCCCACCTTGTCCATCGCCTCGGCGATGATCGTGCCGATCGTGGCGTCGTTGTTGGCCGAGATGGTGCCGACCTGCGCGATCATGTTGCCACCGACGCTCTTCGACATCGAACGCAGCTTGCCGACGACGGTGTCGACCGCGGTCTCGATGCCCCGCTTGATCTCCATCGGATTCGCGCCGGCCACGACGTTCTTCGCGCCTTCGCGGTAGATTGCCTGTGCGAGCACGGTCGCGGTGGTCGTGCCGTCACCGGCGATGTCCGAGGTCTTGCTGGCAACCTCGCGAACCATCTGCGCGCCCATGTTCTCGAGCGGGTCCTTGAGATCGATCTCCTTGGCGACGGTGACGCCGTCCTTGGTGATGGTGGGCGAGCCGAACTTCTTGTCGAGGACGACGTTGCGGCCCTTCGGGCCGAGGGTGACCTTGACGGCGTTGGCGAGCTGGTTGACGCCCTCGATGATCTTCTGGCGCGAATCCTGTCCGTAGACGATCTGCTTGGCCATTATTGTCGAGCTCCAATCACTGAAATTACCGTGGTCGCCGCTAGTCGCTCTCGATGACGCCGAGGATCTCGTCCTCGCGCATGATCAGGAACTCGTCGCCGTCGAGCTTGATCTCCTGACCGGAGTACTTGCCGAACAGCACCGTGTCACCCGCCTTGACGTCGAGCGGCGTCACCGTGCCGTCGTCCTTGACCTTCCCGTTGCCGACCGCGATCACCTTGCCCTGCTGCGGCTTCTCCTTTGCCGTGTCCGGAATGATGATGCCGCCGACCTGCTGCTCGCCTTCCTCGATGCGCTCGACGATGATGCGGTCGTGAAGTGGTCGTACCTTGGCAGCCATGAACTCTGCACTCCCTTTCTGAAGAACTCCGCCAGCCGCACGACAGTCCTGCCGCGCGATCCTTCCCCCTGGTGGTTTTAGCAGTCGCCCACCGAGTCTGCTATTCTAGCGGCGGCTCGGGATCAGCGTCAAGGAAGCCGGCGCGCGTCAAGCGGCGTGCGGCGATCGTTCCGACTCCGGGTCGTTGCAGGGCCGGGGCGGCGTCAGCCGTTGCTCTTCAAGCGGTGTGCGGCGATCTTCCGACTCAGGGTGTTGCGGTGGATACCCAGCAGTCTCGCGGCGTGACCAAGCCGGCCGTTGGACTTCTCGAGCGACCGGCTGATGAACCGCTTTTCGATCTCGCGTTGTGCGTCCTCGTAGCGGATGCCCTTGGCCAGCATCTCGTCGACCAGACGGTCGAGTTCCTCGTGCACGGCGGCGGGGCCTAGTCGGAAGCGTCCAGGTCGCGACCGGTCAACAGCCGGTACGCCTCGACGTACTTCAGGCGCGTGTTGGCGACCACGTCATCAGGAAGCACCGGCCCCGGCGGTTGCCGATCCCATGCGACGTGGTCCAGGTGGTCGCGCACGTACTGCTTGTCGAAGCTCGGTTGCGGCCCGCCCGCCTCGTATCGCTCAGCCGGCCAGAACCTCGACGAGTCGGGCGTCAGCACTTCGTCGATCAGTATGACCTCCTCACGGCCCTGATCGGCGACAACGCCGAACTCGAACTTGGTGTCTGCGACGATGATCCCGTGCGCCGCCGCGTGGGCTGCGCCGTGCTCGTAGAGCGCCAGGGTCAGCGCGCGCAGCCGCGCCACGAGATCCGCACCCACCAGGCGGCCGGCCTCGGCTGCGCTGATGTTGATGTCGTGTCCGGTCTCGGCTTTGGTGGCCGGGGTGAAAATGGGTTCGGGCAGCCGATCCGACTCGCGCAGTCCCGCGGGAAGCCGGATGCCGCAGACCTGCCCGTTCCGTTGGTACTCCTTCCAGCCGGAGCCGGAGAGGTAGCCGCGGGCGACGCACTCGATCGGTATGGGCCGGGTGCGGCGTACCAGCATCGAGCGTCCGGCGAGCAGTGCCGCATGCGCACCGAGCGGGTCCGGATACTCGCCGGGCTCGGTCGAGACCAGGTGATTGCCGACGATGTGTCCGGTGCGACCGAACCAGAACGCCGACAGTTGCGTCAGGACCCGTCCCTTGTCCGGCACCGCAGAGCCGAGAACCACGTCGTACGCGGAGATCCGGTCGGTGGCGACCATGAGCAGGTGCTCGCCCACCTCGTACATGTCGCGGACCTTGCCGCGGCGGTGAACGGCGACGCCGTCGAGGGACGTTTCGAAGATCGATGCGCTCGATGACAACTGGAAAACCTCGTGCGGGATGAAGGTCCCAGCTAGCTTACCGGGACGACCCCGCGACGGCAAACGAAATGTAGTACGGTCGGTGCCGGATGCGAAAACACCTCCGTACCGCCATCGTCGGCCTGCTCGGCGTCGGCCTGATGGTGTTCGTGCTGCGCGGTGCCGATCTCGATCGGGTGGCGGACGCGGTGCTGGGCGCCCGGCTCGATCTGCTCGGGCTCGCCGGGCTGGCGATGGTGGTGACGTACCTGGCGCGGGCCGTGCGCTGGTGCCATCTCCTCGAGCCGCTCGGTCGAGTTCACCTGGGGGTCACGTTGCGGGCGACCGTGATCGGGTTCGCGGCGACCGCCATTCTGCCGGGGCGGATCGGCGAGGTGCTCAGGCCGTATGTGCTGGCCCGCCACGAACGACTCAGTGTGAGCGCGGCGATCGGCACGGTGGTGCTGGAGCGGTTGCTCGACCTGGCCGTGATCCTTGCGATCTTCGGGTTCTCGGTCATCGTGTACGAATTTCCTCCCGGCGTCGAGGACGGCGGGTTGCTCCCGGCGCTGTACTTCGGGGCCGTCGTCGCGACGGGGTTCGCCCTGGGCACCCTGGGACTGGCGTGCGCGGCCGCCACGAGCCCGGCGACGGTCGGCCGCGGCGTGGCGCGCCTGACTGCGATACTTCCCGACCGGCTCTCGCGGCGGATGGCGCAGCTCTCGTACCGTTTCTCGGAGGGGCTCGGCGTGATGCGTCGGCCCGGCCCGCTCGTGGGAGCGACGGTGTGGACACTGGTGGTCTGGCTGTCGATCGCGGCCGGCCTCTGGCTGGTGTCCGTGGCCTTCGGTGTGGAGATGTCGCCGGCCGGGGCGGGCATCGTGCTCGTGCTGGTGGTCATCGGCGTGGCGGTACCGACTCCGGCCGGGGTCGGCGGTTACCATGCCGCCTTCCAGGTCGGCGCCACAACGCTGTTCGCGGCGAGCACCGAGAGTGCGGTCGGGGCGGGTCTCGTGGCGCATGTCATCTCCTTTCTGCCGGTCACGATCGTGGGCGTTGTCCTGATGGCGTACGAAGGTGTCCATCTCGCGGGCATCGAAGACCTCGTCAGGGGCGCCGCGGGGCCGGCTCCGGACGCGGATGGAGGAACGAACACGTGAAGTGTCCGTTCTGCGGTCACCTCGACGACCGGGTGGTCGACTCGCGCGAGAGCCGCGAGGGCGACGCCATCCGCCGCCGCCGCCAGTGCGCCCGTTGCGAGCGCCGGTTCACCAGTTATGAACGGATCGACGAGATTCCGTACATGGTCGTCAAGAAGGACGGCACGCGGGAGCGGTTCGATCTCCAGAAGGTGATTGCGGGGATGCTGAAGGCGTGCGAGAAGCGCCCCGTGAGCGTGGCGGTTCTGCAGGCGGTGGCGAATCGGGTCGAGGCGGCGCTGCACGAGCGGCCCGACAAGGAGATGTCCACCGAGGACGTCGGCGCCTCCGTGATGGACGAGCTCAAGGCCCTCGACAAGGTGGCCTATGTGCGGTTCGCGTCCGTCTATCGGGACTTCCGCGACATCGGAGAGTTCATGGAGGAGCTCAAGGGGTTGCTCGACGGGCAGGAGGAAAAGGAGAGCGGCATTCGAGCCGCGCCTCGATCGTCCGTTCCGGCGGAATGAGATCGAGCATGGGCGTCCCGCCGGCGGAGCCGTCGATCGCGTCTCGTGGAACCAGACCGACCAGCTCGGTGCCGGCGATCTCGACTCCCTCGCGGGCGGCTTCCCGGGCGACGCTCGCCAGCGCGGCTGACAGCGGGGTGCGTCGGTAGTCGGTCAGGTTCATGGATACCTGGACGAGGCGCCGTTGCGGTGACGCCAGACGCACGCCCATCGCCTTCACGTGTGGCAGCCCGCCGCCGCTCGTGCGGACCGTCCGCGCGATCCGCCGCGCGAGGTCGAGGTCGTCCGACTCGAGGTCGACGTTGAAGGCCACGAGCGGTCCGCGCGCCCCGATCGCGGCCGCTCCGGCCGAAGGATGGGGCCGCGGCGGACCGTAGTCCGGGCGCCAGCCGGGCTGGAGCAGCTTCGTTCCGAGTCCCTCGAACTGACCGCGCCGCAGGTGCTCCAGACGGCGCCGGCCCGGCGCCGTGGCGGCGGCTTCGTACAGCAGGACGGGCACGCGCAGGCGCTCGGCCACCTCGCGTCCGGTCGCGTGGGCGAGTTCGATGCAGGCCTCCATGGGAGTCTTTCCCAGGGGCACGAACGGCACGACGTCGACCGCACCGATACGGGGATGCACACCGCGGTGCCGGCGCAGGTCGATGCGCTCGACCGCGGCCTCGAAGAGCCGCAGCACTGCTTCCCGCAGCGGGTCCGCCTCGCCGGCCAGCGTGATGACCGATCGGTTGTGGGAGGGGTCCGACGACCAGTCCAGCACCCGGACGGCGGGTGTTTCCCGGACCGCCCGGACCACCGCCCGCACGACCTCGGCCCGCCGGCCCTCGCTGATGTTGGGAATCGCTTCGATCATCGATCGGGCGGTTTGACGGCCCTCCGGTTCTCCTTCCATAATCGCATCACTTTCCGGCGAGCGGCTCCGCTCGACGAGGTTCCGGAGAAGCGAGACGCCGCCACTCCCGATGCACATGTGGATGCTCAGGTTCGGGCCGACCCGCCCGGGTGTGGCCGGCTCGGGTTGATGTCCCGTATCGCGCTGCTGGTCGCAACGGCCGGTCCTGTCGGGCTGGCTCCGGTGGCGCCCGGTACGTGGGGCTCGGCGGTCGGTGTCTGCCTGCTGCTCCTGGTCCGTCTGACCGGCGAGGCAGGCGCAGAGGCGCTGCTCCTGGCGGTGGTGCTCGCTGTCGGCGTCTGGTCGGCATCGGAGGCGGAACGGCACTGCGGCCGACGCGATCCGGGGGCCATCGTCATCGATGAGGTCGCCGGCATGCTGATCGCGCTGTTCTGGATTCCGGTCACCTGGGTCGGGCTGCTTGCCGGGTTCCTGGCATTCCGGGTCTTCGACATCGCGAAGCCGTATCCTGCCGGCGCGGCCGAACGCCTGCCCGCAGGATGGGGAGTGATGGCCGACGACGTCGTCGCCGGTCTCTACGCCTGCGTGACGGTCCGGGTGCTGGCCGCCGTCGCGCCGGGGGTGACGCCGGGATGACGGTGAAGAGCGGCTGGAACCCGTCGGCCGCCGTGGTCATTGCCGTCGGTTCGGAACTCCTGACGCCGCATCGGACCGACACGAACTCCCTGTTCATCACCGAGCAGCTCAACGCGGTCGGGATCAACGTCGTCCAGAAGCTCGTCGTGGGCGATGAACCGGCGAGTCTCGCGCGCGCGCTGCGTCACGCCATGAGCACCGGGGACGTCGTGATCGTCACCGGCGGGCTGGGACCAACGGCGGACGATGTGACGCGTGACGTCGTGGCGGAGCTGCTCGCTCTGCCGCTCGGGGAGTCGCCCGCCATCGTCGAGGCGATTCGCGCCCGGTTCACGGCGCGCGGTCTGGAGATGCCGGAGATCAACCGCCGCCAGGCAGCGGTTCCGCGCGGAGCCGAGATCCTGGCGAATCCCAGGGGCACCGCACCCGGGCTGTGGCTGGCCGCGGGCGAGGTGCGCCTGGTCCTGTTGCCGGGCCCCCCGCGCGAGTTGCGGCCGATGTTCGAGGGGCTGGTGGCCGACCGGCTGGCCTCCGCGTCCGGCGGCCGGCGCGTGCTGCGGCGGATGATTCGGACCACGGGGCGAACCGAATCCCATATCGACGAGTTGGCGCGGCCGATCTACGAACCGCTGGGCGCGCGGCAGCCACGGGTCGAGACGACGATCCTGGCGTCGCTGGGACAGATCGACCTGCACCTGTCGACGGTCGGCGACGATCCCGAGGCGGCGGGGCGGGTCCTTGATGCGGCGGTGGCCGATCTGTCCGCCGCCCTCGGGAGCTGTGTCGTGAGCGCCGATGGACGGTCGCTGCCGGAGGTCGTGGGCGAGTTGTTGCGGCGCCGCGGAGCGCGCGTCGCGATCGCCGAATCCTGCACCGGCGGGTTGGTCGCATCACGGTTGACGGATGTCCCGGGCAGTTCGGCGTACGTACACGCGGGCTGGGTGCTCTACAGCAACGATGCGAAGATCGCCCTGGGGGTCGCGCCGGAGCTCATCGAGACCCACGGCGCGGTGAGCGAGCCGGTGGCCGGGGCGATGGCCGGGGCGGCTCGGGAGGCGGCCGACGTCGAGTTCGGGCTCGCGGTAACCGGGATTGCCGGTCCGGGCGGGGCGACGTCCGCCAAGCCGATCGGCACGGTCTGTCTCGCTCTCGCTGCACCGGGAACGGCGCCGCGCATCCGGCGCGTCCAGCTTCCCGGCGATCGCGAGCGGGTGAAGTTCCAGGCGTCGCAGGCTGCGCTCGACCTCCTCCGTCGGGCGCTGCTGCCCGCCGCGAAGGGGCAGTAGGTGCGTCTCTTCTTCGCGGCGACGCTGCGGTCCGGCGCCGCATGACCCATGCGACTCCCGAGATCGTGCATACTCGGTACGCGTCCGGGATCGAGTTGCAGCAGTACCGGGCGCCGGTCCGGCGCGGCCCGCGGCCAGGGCCGGATCTCCACACGACTGTGCAGCGGGGGGACGTGCGCGTGACGGTGAGCGGACCGGTGGCCGTGGTCGGCTGCGGCAGTTGGGGCACGGCGCTGGCCATCCATCTCGGCCGTTGCGGGCGCGAGGTGCGCCTCTGGGGACGGGACGCGGATCTCGTCGGTCGGCTGGGCGCCTGCCGCTGCAACGAGGTGTATCTGCCCGGAGTCGAACTGCCGCGGTCCGTACGCCCCACTGCGAAGCTGGACAGCGCGGTTGACGGTGCGGTGTACGTCGTTGCGGCGGTGCCGTCGCACGGCGCTCGCCAGGTGCTCCGGCGGGCGGCGCCGTACCTTCGACCGGATGCGACGGTTGTCAGCGCGGCGAAGGGTCTCGAGGACGGAACACTTCTCCGGATGTCCGAGGTGATGGAAGAGGAGCTGGGGGACGTGCGGCCCGTGACGGTACTGTCCGGGCCGAGCTTCGCGGCCGAGGTCGGGCGAGGTGTGCCCACCGCCGTCGTGGTGGCGGGCCGGCGGGCCGAGGCGGTCGCGGCCGTACAGCAGGACTTCCGGTCGGACCGCCTGCGACTGTATGCGAGCGACGACGTCGTCGGCGTGGAGATCGGAGGCGCGCTGAAGAACGTCATCGCGATCGCCGCTGGTGGTATCGAGTCGCTGGGCCTGGGCCACAACGCGGTCGCCGCGCTGGTGACCCGCGGCCTGGCGGAGATTTCGCGCCTCGCGTGCGCATTGGGCGGCCGGCGCGACACGTTGGCGGGCCTGAGCGGTCTCGGAGACCTCGTACTGACGTGCACGGGCGCGCTCAGCCGCAACCGGCAGCTCGGCATCGAGCTTGGCAAGGGGCGTTCACTCGACGAGGTGGTGGGCGGGATGCGGATGGTGGCCGAAGGGGTCCGCACCACGCGGGCGGCGCTCGATCTGGGCGCGCGACAAGGAGTGGAACTGCCCATCACGTCGCAGATGGCCGAGGTGATCGCCGGCCGCAGGACCCCGCGCGCGGCCATGGAGGAACTCATGCTGCGGCGGCAGCGCCCGGAGCTCGACGGATGAGTATCGTCGCTCGCCTGCGCGCAGGGTTGCAGCGCACGGCCGAACGCTGGACGGGTCGCCTGCACCGCCTGACCAGCGGCTCCGCGACCACTGACGGTACTCCGAGCGCCGAGACGCTCGAGGCCCTCGAGGAGCTGCTGATCGAGGCGGATGTCGGCGTGCTGACGGCCGGACGCATCGTCGCGCGAGTCGGCGGCGGCGACGGCGCGGGCGACCTGAGGGAACGCGTCAGGGCCGAGGTCCTCGGTATCCTCGCCGGCGCTGTCGCGCCTGCGGCGGAGGTTCCCCCGCCGCGCGTCGTGCTGGTGGTGGGCGTCAATGGGACGGGCAAGACCACCACGGTCGGCAAGCTCGCGCATCGCTGCCGGCTCGACGGCCAGGTGGCCCTCATCTGCGCCGCGGATACGTTTCGCGCGGCCGCGGTCGAGCAGATCGCGCTGTGGGCCGAACGTGCGTCCGTCGATATCGTGCGTGCTCGTGACGGCGCCGATGCCGCTGCGGTCGTCTTCGACGCGATCTCGGCGGCGCGAGCGCGGGGGCGCGACGTGGTGCTGGTCGATACCGCCGGTCGGCTCCATACACGCGCCGATCTGATGGGCGAGCTGGGCAAGATACGCCGCGTCGCCGGCCGCGCCGCGGCCGGAGCGCCGCACGAGGTGCTGTTGGTCGTGGATGCGAGCGTGGGACAGAACGGTATCGCCCAGGCGCGCCAGTTTCTGGAGACGGCCGGCGTTACCGGAATCGTCCTGACGAAGCTTGATGGCACCGCGAAGGGCGGTGTGGCGGTGGCCATCGCCGGAGAACTCGGTGTGCCGATTCGCTACATCGGGGTCGGTGAGGGGATCGAGGACCTGCTGCCGTTCTCGGCGGACGATTACGTCGATGCGCTGTTCGAGCGCGCATGGTGACGGATTCTCTCGCCACGGAGGTCGAGGGGGGCGATGTCGTTGACCGCGCAGGACGACGCGTACATGCTCGAGGCCCTGCGCCTTGCCGGCCGGGGGCGAGGGAGTACGAGCCCGAACCCGATGGTGGGGGCGGTCATCGTCGACGATCGCGGCGTCGTCGTCGGGTCCGGCTACCACGAACGGGCAGGCGGCGATCACGCGGAGGTCCGCGCGCTGGCCGAGGCCGGCGGGGCTGCGCGCGGGGCGACGCTCTACTGCACGCTGGAACCGTGCTGTCACCGTGGGAGAACCGGGCCGTGCGTCGACCGGATCGTGGAAGCGGCCGTCGCCCGGGTGGTGGTGGCGATGCCGGACCCGAATCCCGTCGTCAACGGCAGGGGTATCGAGTTCCTCCGCCGGCGGGGGGTTGCCGTCGACGTCGGGCTCCGCACGCGTGAAGCGGAGCGTCTGAACGAGGCGTTCGTCACCTGGGTGTCCGAGCGGCGGCCCTTCGTGACGATGAAGGTCGCCGTCAGTCTCGACGGACGCATCGCGGCGCGGCCCGGCGTGCGGACGGCGCTGACATCGCCCGTGGCGAACCGGGTCGTGCACGCGCTGCGGGCCGAGGTCGACGCGGTCGGGGTGGGGTCGACCACCGTCGCGGTGGACGATCCGTTGTTGACCGCGCGCGGGACGCCGCGAGCGCGGCCCCTGACGCGCGTCATCTTCGACCGCCGGTTGCGCACGAGGCCGGCGGCGCGCCTCTTCGGTACACTGGAGGCCGGACCGGTGGTTGTGCTGACGGTGGACTCCGCGAGCGCGCAGCACCGTGAGCGGCGGGCGCGTCTCGCCGACGCCGGGGCCGCGATCGAATGCCTGGATGCCGGCCGATTCCTCCGCGACGCCTGTGGTCGGCTTGCCGGGCGCGGGGTGACGAGCCTCGTGCTGGAAGGCGGGCGCCGGATGCACGAGGCGGCGTGGAAGGCCGGGCTTGTCGACCGGGTCCAGGTGTTCGTCGCCCCGGTGGAGCTGGGGCCGCCGGGCGTGGCCTGGATGGACCGCCGCGCAGTCTTCGGCGGCATCGATACGTTGTCCGTCCGCGCTTGTGGGCCGGACCTGTTGATGGAAGCAGATGTTCACAGGACTGATTGAGGCGCTCGGGGTGGTTGCCGGCATCCGGGAGCTCGCGTCCGGTCGGCGGGTCCGGATTGCGACCGACAGGGCGGGCCTGGCCCTCGGCGACAGCGTTGCCGTCAACGGCGTCTGCCTCACGGTGGTGGAGTTCGATGCGGCGGGGTTCGAGGCGGAGGTTTCGCCGGAGACGTTGCGCGTCACCAGCCTGCAGGATCTGCGCGCCGGGGCGACCGTGAACCTGGAACGTTCCCTGTTGCCCTCCGATCGGCTGGGGGGCCACTTCGTGCAGGGACATGTCGACGGAGTCGGGACCCTGGCCGCAGTCGAGCAGGACACCGACTTCCGGTGGATCACGATACGGTTCCCCGCGGAGCTCGGATGCTACCTCGTGACGAAGGGTTCGGTTGCGGTCGACGGGATCAGCCTGACCGTGGCCGGTCTCGAAGTCGATCGCTTCACCGTGCAGATCGTCCCTCATACGTGGCGGCACACCAATCTCCACGTCCGCAACATCGGCGAGGCCGTCAACATCGAGTGCGATATCATCGGCAAGTACGTGGCGCGAGCCGTCGAAGCGTTCGGCGGCGCCGGGAGCGGAGACAGGGTCGGACCATGACCGACAGGAACACGGACGAGCTGGCCGCCGAGTCCGGACTCGATGCGCCGCGCGCGCGCTTCGCGACCATCGACGAGGCGGTGACGGCGTTCCGCGACGGGCGCATGGTCATCGTCGTCGACGATGAGGACCGCGAGAACGAGGGTGACCTGACCATCGCCGCAGAGAAGGTCACCGCGGACGCGATCAACTTCATGGCCCGTTACGGCCGGGGTCTGATCTGTCTCTCGATGACCGGGCAGCGCCTCGACGAACTCGACATCCCGATGATCGTGAGCGAGAACACGTCGCGATTCGAGACGGCGTTCGCGGTGCCCATCGATGCGAAGCACGTCACGACGACCGGCATCTCGGCCGCTGACCGCGCAGCGACGATCCGGGTGGCGATCGAGCCGGCGACCCGCCCGGCCGACCTCGCCAAACCCGGTCATGTCTCGCCGCTCCGCGCGCGCGACGGCGGCGTCCTCGTGCGCGCCGGCCAGACCGAGGCGGCCGTGGATCTGGCGCGCCTGGCCGGCCTGTATCCGGCCGGGGTCATCTGCGAGATCATGAACGACGACGGGACGATGGCTCGCGTGCCGGATCTCGACCGTTTCGCGCGGCGGCACGATCTGCTGATGATCACGGTGGCGGATCTCATCAAGCACCGGATGCGTCACGATCGTCTGGTGAAGCGGCTTGCGACGGCGCAGCTTCCGACCGAGCGGGGGGCTTTCACCATGACCGCCTACGACAGTCTCATCGACGGGCGGACCCACGTGGCGCTCGTGCGCGGGGAGATCGGCGACGGCAAGAGCGTCCTCGTGCGTGTCCATTCGCAATGCCTGACCGGCGACGTGCTCGGATCCATGCGCTGCGACTGCGGTGTGCAGTTGGCGCGGGCCATGGAGCGCATCGCCGTCGAGGGCCGGGGCGTGCTGCTGTACCTCAACCAGGAGGGGCGCGGCATCGGGCTCGCCAACAAGATCCGGGCCTACGAACTGCAGGATCAGGGGCTCGACACGGTCGAGGCGAACGAGCATCTGGGGTTCAAGGCGGACCAGCGCGACTACGGGATCGGCGCCCAGATACTGGGTGATCTCGGCGTGCGCACGATGCGGCTGCTGACCAACAACCCCCGGAAGTTCATCGGCCTCGACGGTTATGGGCTCGCGGTGGAGGCGTCGGTCCCCCTGGAGATCGAACCGACGGAGTTCACCGAGCGTTATCTCCGCACCAAGAAGGAGAAGCTCGGCCACCGTCTGTCGTCGGTCTGACCGCACTGCACTCCGGGCGGGTCGCGCCGGTTGACGCCACCGGGCGCCGCAGCCTAGAATAACCAGTTTCCTGAGAGTCATTTACGGCCTCTCACGAAGTGGTCCCCGCAGAAGCGGGCCCTTCCGATGTTCCAGGTACTCGGCTCACGCTTGCAGGATGTCTTCGGGTCGCTGCGCCGGGAGGTGCGGCTCACACCGGAGGCGGTCGAACGTACGCTCCGCGAGATCCGACTGGCGCTGCTCGAGGCGGACGTCAACTTCCGGGTCGTCAAGGCGTTCATCGACCGGGTTCGGGATCGGGCGACCGAGCGGGAGGTGCTCGACAGTCTCACCCCGTCCCAGCAGGTGGTCGCCATCGTGCGCGACGAGCTGCTGCGTCTCTTCGGCGAGTCCCGCGGCGGACTCTCGACCACGAGCGAGCGGCCGCAGGTCGTCCTGCTCGTCGGATTGCAGGGCTCGGGCAAGACCACCACGACGTCAAAGCTGGGACGCTGGCTGACCGGCCAGGGCCGGCATCCGATGCTGGTCTCCACCGACGTCCGTCGACCGGCCGCGATCGAGCAGCTCGCAGTTCTCGGGCGGGATGCCGGACTCCGGGTGCACCGGACGGACACCGGCGATCCCGTGCGCCGGGCGATTTCCGCCGTGTCCGAGGCGCGGCAGCTCGGCTTCGACGTCGTGCTCGTGGATACGGCCGGCCGCCTCCACGTGGACGACGAGCTGATGCAGGAGATCGTCACCATCCGCGATGCAGTGTCGCCGTCCGACCTGCTGTTCGTGGCCGATGCGATGACCGGCCAGGATGCGGTGCGCAGCGCCGGTGAGTTTCACCACCGGCTCGGCGTGACCGGTGTGATCCTGACCAAGCTCGACGGTGACGCGCGGGGCGGAGCCGCGCTGTCCGTGGTGTCGGTCGTGGGCGTGCCGGTGACATTCGCCGGCAGCGGGGAGCGCGTGAACGATCTGGAGCCGTTCCGGCCGGAACGGCTCGTGTCGCGGCTGCTGGGCATGGGCGACGTGCTGAGCCTCGTCGAGCGGGCCGAGCAGGCGATCGCCCGCGACGACGCGGTCTCGATGGCGGCGCGCATGCGGCGCAACGAGGTCACGCTCGACGATCTGAAACAGCAGCTCCGGGCCGTCGGCCGGATGGGACCGCTGAATCAGGTGCTCGGCATGATTCCGGGACTCGGTTCGCGGGTTTCGGAGGCGGAGGTCGATACGGGTGCAATGACCCGCATGGTCGCGATCATCGATTCGATGACGGCGCAGGAGCGGCGAAACCCGGCGGTCCTGAACGGCAGCCGGCGGCGGAGGATCGCCCGCGGCAGCGGAACGAGTGTGCAGGACGTGAACCTGCTGCTCAGGCAGTTCGCCCGGATGCGGAAGATGTTGAAGACCGTCGGCGGCGTGAACCGAAAAAAGGGGAAGCGACGGCGCATGGCGTTGCCGACCATGCGATGATGCCGCGGGCCGCGGCCGTGCGCCAGGCGTTTCGGGCGCTGGCGTCGGCGGGACGAGAGGCGGAGGAGAGAGGATGCTGACGATTCGACTGCGGCGGCAGGGAGCCAGGAAGAGTCCGTTCTACCGGTTGGTGGTGATCGATTCGCGCAGCGCGCGCGACGGACGTGCGATCGAAGTCGTGGGGCATTACGCCCCGACGGCCCAGCCGGAGGCGCTGACCGTCAAGCTTGACCGGATCGAGCACTGGGTGGCGCAGGGGGCGCAGATGAGCGACACGGTGCGCACGCTGATCGCCCGCAACCCGGCCGCGGCGGCGGGCGAGGAGGCGGCGGCGAGCGAGGAGCCGGCGGAGTCGGCGGTCTCGTGAGTCGCGCGCGCGATGTGGTCGAGGTGATCGCCAGGGGGCTCGTGGATCACCCCGAGGCGGTCCGGGTGGAGGAACGGGTCGACCGCGGTAGCGTGTGGATTGCACTGACGACTCGCCCGGGAGATCTCGGCAAGCTGATCGGACGCCGGGGTCGGACCGCGTCGGCGGTCCGCGCACTGGCCGACATTGCGGCGGAACGTGACGGCGCGCGGGCGGCGGTCGACTTTCTCGACGGCGAGGAGTAGAACGCGGGGTGGAACCCGGATCCTGGCGGGAGATGGCCGTCGTCGGCGTCGTGGCGCGGACCCACGGCAGGCATGGCGAGGTCGTGGTCAATCCCCGGACCGACTTTCCGGAAGAGCGCTTCCGTGCGGGCGGGACACTGTTCCTGGAGCGGGCCGGTGAGCCGATCGCGGTACGCATCCGGGAGGCATGGTTCCACGGCGGCCGTCCGGTGGTCGCGTTCGACCGTATCGAGACCCTGGGAGGCGCCGAGCGGTTGCGCGGCGCGGAGCTGCGGGTGCCGGAGGCCGCGCTGCAACCGCTGCCGGCGGATACGTGGTACGAGCATGAGCTGGTCGGTTGCGCCGTGCGGACCGTCACCGGCGGAGCGGTCGGCGTCGTCGGCGGCGTCGAGGGGCCGGCCGGCGCGAAGCGCCTGATTGTCCGGCGGGAAGGTTGCGATGTCGATGTTCCGCTGGTGGCCGCAATCTGCGTGTCGATCGATACGGAGGCCCGTTCCATCGTCATCGATCCGCCGGACGGGCTGCTCGAGGTGAATCGGGTGAGGACCCGGAAGGCCCGCGGCAACCGTGGTGGCCGGGGCTCGCGGTCGGTTGCGGCGGGGATGCGCGGATGAAGTTCGACGTCGTCACCGTCTTTCCCGGTCTCGTCGAGCAGGTCACGAGCGTCGGGGTGGTAGGCCGGGCGTGCGAGAAGGGGTTGCTGGATGTCGTGGTCCACGATCTGCGGGATTTCACGACGGACCGTCACCGGACGGTGGACGATGCGCCGTACGGCGGGGGACCGGGGATGGTTCTCAAGGTGGAGCCGTTCCTGCGCGCGGTCGATCACGTGGAACAGAGGCGTGGGAAGCCGGGTGCGGTGGTCCTCATGTCGCCGCAGGGAGAGACCCTCACCCACGACGTGGCGGTCCGATTGAGCCGGCTCGACCATGTCGTCCTGCTGTGCGGGCGCTATCAGGGCGTCGACGAGCGCGTACGCGAGCAGGTGGCGACCGACGAGATCTCCGTCGGCGACTACGTCCTGAGCGGCGGCGAGCTGGCCGCGGCCGTCGTGATCGATGCCGTGTCGCGGCAGGTGCCGGGCGTCGTCGGCAACTCCGAGTCGGTGGCCATCGACTCGTTCGTGCGTCGGATGCTGGATTGTCCGACGTACACGCGTCCGGCCAGGCTGAACGGGCATGCGGTGCCGGAAGTCCTGGTATCGGGCGACCACGGCGAGATCCGGCGGTGGCGGAAGCGCCAGGCGGTGGAGCGCACGCTCCGCCGGCGCCCCGATCTGTTGCGGCATGCGCATCTCGACAACGAGGAGCGGGAGTGCCTTCGCGAGCTTCAGGCGCGGAGGATCAACCAGGAGTCTGCGCCGCCGGGCCGACGCAGACGACGCTGCGCCAGGAGAACAGAGGCATGAAGGCCATCGAAGCGGTGGAACAGGACCAGCTCGTCGAGCGACCGGACATTCGGTCGGGCGATACGATTCGCGTGCACGTGCGGGTGACCGAAGGCGAGAAGGAGCGGATCCAGGTGTTCGAGGGGATCGTGATCGGCCAGCACCGGCGCGGCTCCGGGTCGACGCTCACGGTCCGGAAGGTATCGTTCGGTCAGGGCGTCGAGCGGATCTTCCCACTGCACTCGCCGATGATCAGCCGGATCGAGGTGGTGCGCTCCGCCCGCGTACGCCGGGCGAAGCTCTACTTTCTCAGGAAGCTGCGGGGCAAGGCGGCCCGCATGCGGGAGCGCCGGCGCCGCTAGGGGAGCTGGCGGCCGGACCATGCGTCGGCCCGTGGCGCGGCGGACCATCGAGAACGCGCTGCGGCGGCAGGGCTTCGCGCATGTCGCGGGAGCCGACGAGGTCGGCTGCGGTGCATTGGCCGGGCCGGTGGTGGCTGCAGCGGTGGTGCTCGATCCGCGGAGGCGCGTCGTCGGCGTACGCGACTCCAAGCTGCTGACCGCAGCCCAGCGCGAACGACTCTACGTGCAGATCACTGCGTACTCCCGTTGGGCGGTCGCCGAGGCATCGCCGGACGACGTCGATCGGCTCAACGTGCACTGCGCATCGCTGGACGCGCTCCGGCGGGCGGTGGCGGCGCTGGATCCGCCGCCGGCATTCGCTCTCATCGACGGCTTTGCGGTTCCCGGCCTGGACATGCCGCAACGTGCGATCACCGGCGGCGACCGCCGCTGTGCGGCAATCGCGGCGGCCTCCATCGTCGCGAAGGTGACACGGGATCGGGAGATGGTGCGGCTGCACGCGGCGGACCCGCGCTATGGCTTCGATCGGCACAAGGGATACGCGACGCGCATGCATCTGGATGCCGTTTCCCGGTTCGGGTACTCGGACGTGCACCGGCGCTCGTTCCGGCCGCGCGCCCGGTGACGCGAATGGATCGCGTCCGGAAACCACTTGCGTCGCGCGGGCTGGTCTGCCTCGTGACTGATCGCCGGACGCTCACCGACGCCGTCGGGGGCGACGAGACCCTGGTGCTGCGGCAGCTTCTGGACGTGATCGCCGACTGCGCGGACGCGGGCGTCGATCTCGTGCAGATCAGGGAGCCGGGCCTGGCAGACCATCGACTCGTCGGCCTCGTGCGGGGTGCGGTGGAATGCACGCGGCCCACGCCGGCCCGCGTCGTCGTCAACGACCGGCCCGACGTGGCGCTCGCGGCCGGCGCCGACGGAGTGCACCTGAAGGACGACGAACGCTCGGTGACACGCGTTCGCGCGCTCGGCCCGCGGGAGTGGATCGTCGGTCGGTCCGTGCACGACGTGGCCGGCGCACGCCGCGCGGCGGAGTCCGGTGGAGTCGACTATCTGTTGGCCGGCACCGTGTTCCGGTCGGCGTCGAAACCGGGCCGGCCGCCGCTCGGGCTCGATGCACTGCACGATGTGGTGCGTGTATCCGCCCGGCCGGTCCTGGCGATCGGCGGCGTGGGAGTGCCCGAGGGGCCGGCAGTGGCGGCGACCGGTGCGGCGGGCGTGGCCGGCATCCGGCTCTTTCGGTTCACGCCGTCCCCGGACCGTCGCGCACGGATCGCGGCTCGAGTGCAGGCGCTGCACACCGCGTTTGACAGGCGCGGAACCCTGGATTAACGTGCCGGCTCGTGGCTGATTCCACTCCCGAGTCGTTCGGCAAGGTCCTGGCCGATGCGCGTGCCGCACGCCGGATGACCCTCCAGCAGGTCTCGGCCGCCACGAAGATACCCGTCTCCAAGTTGCAGGCGCTCGAACGTGACGAGATCGAGAATCTTCCCGGCGGTATCTTCACGCGCGGCTTCGTGCGCTCGTACGCCGAGGTGGTCGGCCTTGATCCGCAGAAGATGCTGGTCCGGTTCGAAGCCAGGTTCCCGGAGGAGTCTTTCGTCGCGAACCCGCATGCGACCGTCGAGGGGCGCACGAACGAGAAGTTCGCCAGGCGGACGGCGAAGGGACTGATCTGGTTCGCGTTGCTGTCACTGCCGCTGGTCGTCTGGTTGTGGGCCGTCTTCATGCCGGAGGATCGGCAGCCGGCGGAGCCGGATGAGGCGGTCGCCGGTCGGGTCGAGCCGTCCAGCCCGTCCCGTGCCGCACTGCCGTCGCCGCCCGCGGCGGTGCCGGCGGAGCCTCGCGATCCGCCCGCGCCTGCGCCGGCGGAGTCTCGCGATCCGCCGGCGGCTGCGTCGACGGTCCCGTCGCCGAGGCCTCGCGATCCGCCAGCCACGGCGCCGGTCGATTCCGGGCGCCTGACGCTCGAGATAAGCCCGACGGCGGACTGCTGGGTGCAGGCATCCGCCGATGGAGACCCGGTGATCTCGCGGGTGCTGAATGCGGGCGAACGGGAAGTGATCGTCGCCCGGGGAGCGATCGATCTGCGGATCGGTGACGCCGGGGCGTTCGCGTTCACGATCAACCAGCGCCCGGGGCGATTGCTCGGTGCGCCCGGCCAGGTGGTGAACGTGCGGGTCACGCCGTCGAACTACCTGAGCTTCATCGCCGAGTGATCGGGTGCGCTCCGCCGAAGCGCGTGCCGGTCGCGTCGTCGCGGCATGGATTGCCGACCCCGGTCAGCCGCCGCTGACCCGCAGACCTTGCGTGTCGATGCCGCAGTCGAGGACGCGCGCTCCCGCGTCGGCCAGAGCGCGTTCGACCGCGCCCGTGCGATCGGGGGGGACCAGGAAGAGGAGGCAGCCCCCGCCGCCCGCGCCGCAGACCTTGGCCGCGTCGGCGCCCGCCTCCAGGCCGCAGCGGATCAGCGCATCGAGGCGGGGGGTCGTGACGCCCGGAGCCAGGCGCTTGCGAACGTCCCATTCGAACGCGACGTGGCGAGCGACGTCGTCCCACCGACCGGCCTCAAGGGCCTGTCGCATGCCGAGCGTGACATCGCGGATCTCGTCGAACAGCGCGGTGACCGCCGGATCGCCGTCGATGCGGCGCTTCGTCACTTCCCAGTTGTTGATGCCGGAGTCGCGCGACTGTTCCGTGAATGCGAGCACGGTTCGGCTCGCCAGGGTGCGGGTGTCCACGTCGAGCGGAACCCGTCTCACGCCGGCCGGGCCCATCTCGAGCGCCGCGACTCCCCCGTAGGTGGCAGGCCGGTAGTCCTGTCCGCCGGTCGGCACGCCGAGCACCTGGGCCTCAAGGTTGAGGGCCAGCTCGATCAGGGCTTCGCCCGCAAGGCGCCGGTCCTGCCAGCGCGCGAGCGCCGCGCAGAGGGCGATGTTCAGGGCGGAGGAGCCGGCCAGTCCAGCTCCGACGGGGGCAGCGGATCGGGTGTGGACGGTGAGTCCCTCGGCCCGGAAGTAACGGAGAATGCGGGCCACCAGGCGCGAAGCCCGGCTTTCTCCCAACTCCGACCAGTGGGTGACCTCGACCTCGGCTCCGGTGTCTTCCGCGATGATGCGCAGCCGGCCGGCGGCATTGGGGGTCAGCCGGCACTCGGCCCGGATCGTGATGGCCGCGTTCAGGGTCTGCGCATTCTCGTGGAAGAGATAGAGCGGCCAGATATCAAGGGTTCCGCCCGCCAGATCGACTCGCGTGGGCGCCGACGCGTGAACCTGCACGCGCGAATTATAATGAGCCTCAACGGTCGTTCGCCCGCGTGAACGCCCGCCCGCACGTCCGGGCCGACTTCGGCCGGTGGTCCGGGAGCCACCGCGGCGCGATCCGCGGTCCACTGCATGCCTACAGGTTCAGAGCGGCACATCGGACAGTTGGTGGTGGCCGGTTTCGCAGGCGTCACGCTGCCGGTGGAGCTGCGCGCGATTGCCCGGGAGTTCGATCTCGGCGGCGTGATCCTGTTCGCGCGGAACGTCGAAGCGCCGCTTCAGGTGGCCGAGGTGGCGTACGAGGTCAAACAGCTCTCGGAGGTTCCACCGTGGGTGAGCGTCGATCAGGAGGGGGGGCGGGTGCAGCGCCTGCGGGCGCCGTTCACGGAGTGGCCGCCTCTGGCGTCGCTCGGACGGCGCCGCGACCCGGAGTTGGCCGCGCGCTTCGGCCGTGCGCTCGCGCGCGAGCTGCGGGTCGTCGGCATCACGCTGGACTACGCCCCGGTTCTCGACGTGCACACCAACGCGGCCAACCCGGTGATCGGCGATCGGGCGCTGTCGGAGGACCCCGCCGAGGTCGCGCGTCTCGGGGCCGTCCTCATCGGCGCGCTTCAGGCCGAGGGGGTGGCTGCCTGCGGAAAGCACTTCCCCGGTCACGGGGACACGAGCCGCGATTCCCATCTGGAGCTGCCGGTCGTCGAACACGATCCGGATCGTCTGCAGGAGGTCGAGCTGCGGCCGTTTCGCGCCGCGCTGGAGGCCGGCGTCACCGCGATCATGACTGCCCATGTCCGGTATCCGGCCCTCGACCAGGCAGCGCCGGCGACGCTGTCCCCGGCTGTGGTCACCGATCTGCTGCGGGACGAGATGGGGTACGACGGGCTCGTGGTGACGGACGACCTGGCGATGGGGGCCATTGCGCAGCACCGGGCGCCGACCCGGGCGGCCGTCGAGGCCGTCAGGGCGGGATGCGACTTGTTGCTGCTCTGCGAGCCCGACCCGGCGGCGCAGGCAGCAGTCATCGAGGGCCTGATTCACGCCATCGAGGACGGTTCGTTGCCCGAACCGCGCGTCCGGGAGGCGCTGGAGCGGCAGCAGCGCGCCAGGGAGCGGTTCCTGCAGGGCGACGACCGGTGGCGCCCCCCTGCGGAGCAGCGGCTGAACGCCGTGGTCGGGTGCGCCGAACACCAGGACATCAGCGGCTTGATGCGGGAGGCCCGGTAGGGGATGCGCAGGCCCGGGGCGCTGCGCGCGGGTGATCGCATCGCGCTGATCGCGCCGGCGAGTCCGTTCGATCGGGCGGTGTTCGACCGTGGCGTCGAGGAGCTGCGGGCGCTGGGGTTCACGCCGGCATTCGAACCCACCGTCTTCGCCCGGCAAGGGTATGTCGCCGGGTCCGCGGAAGCGCGGGCGCGGGCGTTCGTGGCGGCCTGGCGTGATCCTTCGATCTCGGGCGTGCTCGCCGTGCGCGGCGGTTATGGAAGCGCGCAGTTGCTTCCACGGCTCGACGCGGACGAGATGCGAGCCGGGAGCAAGGTGTTGCTGGGTTGCAGCGACGTGACGGCGCTGCTGAACTACCTGACCATCCAGTGCGGTCTGGTCTCCTTCCACGGACCGATGCTGGTGCACCTGGCGGCGGGCGGCGCCGGCTACGACCGCGAGTCCCTGCTCGGCCACCTGATGCGTCCCCGGCCCTGCGGCGAGCTTGCGGTGGACGGTCTGGAAGTGCTCCGGGCGGGGCGGGCTCGCGGGCCTCTGCTCGGCGGAACGCTCACCCAGCTTGCGGCATCGCTCGGGACGCCGTGGGCCTTCGATCCGCCACCCGGATTCGTGCTCCTGCTCGACGACGTCGACGAGCGGCCCTACCGACTCGACCGGATGCTGGTGCAGCTTCGCCAGTCGGGCGTACTGTCTCGCGCCGGCGCCGTGGTCTGCGCGGAGTTTCCCGGATGCGATGAACCCGAGGCCGGGCTGACTGCGCGCTCGGTGCTGGCCGACCTGCTCGACGACGTGCCGGGACCGGTGCTGTTCGGGCTGCCGACGGGACATGCGGCCGGGCCGCTGTTGACGGTGCCGCTCGGGGTCGATGTGACCGTCGACACCGCCGGGACCGGCCGGCTGATCGTCGAGGAGGCGGCGGTCGCATGACCAGCGTCTACCTCATCGGTATCTGCGGGACCGCGATGGCCACCCTGGCCGCCATGCTGAAGCACCAGGGACTGCAAGTCCGCGGGTCGGATGCCCGGGCCTATCCGCCGATGGACGGCTTCCTGGCTGCACAGGGCATCACGCCGCTGCTGGGCTACGACGCCGGACACCTGACTGACGATATCGACGTCGTCGTGATCGGCAACGCGGTGTCGCGCGGCAACCCGGAGGTCGAGGCGGTGCTGGCGCGACGGATGCGGTATGTCTCGCTGCCCGAGATGGTGCGCGAACGGTTTCTTTGGGACGCGCGGCCCGTCGTCGTGGCAGGCACGCACGGCAAGACCACGACGACGTCGATGACGGCGTGGGCCCTGGTCGAGTCCGGTGCCGATCCGGGCTTCCTCGTCGGCGGCATCCCGCGCAACTTCGGTGCGAGCTTCCGTCTGGGAGCCGGCGACCTGTTCGTGATCGAGGGCGACGAGTACGACAGCGCCTTCTTCGACAAGACGGCCAAGTTCCTGAAGTATCTGCCGTTCGTCGCCATCGTCGGCAACCTGGAGTTCGACCATGCCGACATCTATCCGGACCTGGCCGCGCTCCGTCTCGCCTTCCGCCGCTTCCTGGCGCTGGTGCCGGCGAACGGCCGCGTGCTGCTCGGGCACGACGATGCGGGAGCGCGGGAGTTGCGCGACGCCGCGCATTGCCGGGTCGAGACCTTCGGCATCGACCCCGGCGCCGACTGGCGGGCGATCGGCGTGGAGCACGGTGCGGATCGCACGCGTTTCGATGTGGCTCACGGAGGCAGGACGGTGGCCCGCGTCGAGCTGCCTCTGATCGGCGCCTTCAACGTGCGGAACGCGCTGGCGGCGGTCGCGGCCGGAGCTGCCGTGGGGGTGAGTCCGGAGGCGTCGTCGTCGGCTCTCGGCGGTTTCTGCGGCGTGCGGCGGCGACTCGATCTGCGCGGGATCGGGCGGGGCGTCGCGGTCTACGATGATTTCGCGCACCACCCGACCGCGGTGCGGGAGACCGTGGCTGCCCTGCGGGCGGCCGCGGCGGGCGGCCGCGTCTGGGCCGTATTCGAGCCGCGGTCGGCGACTTCCTGCCGGAGCGTCTTTCAGGCCGCCTACGCCGATGCGCTCGCGACCGCGGACGAGGTGCTCGTGGCCCCTGTCTTTCGGTCGGCGCTGCCCGCCGGGGAGCGGCTGTCGGAAACCCGGCTCGTCGAGGATCTGGCGGCGGCCGGGACGCGCGCGAGGCATCTCGCCACCGTCGGGGCCATCGCGGACACGATCGTCGGCGAGGCGCGGGCGGGGGATCGGGTCGTGCTGATGTCGAATGGAGACTTCGGCGGGCTGCGGGACACGCTGTGCCGGCGTCTGGGCGCGTCGGCCCCGCAGGCGGATGCGTAGATGGCCGGAACCGCGCCGGAGGAATGGGAGCTGTCCCGGGACGGGGATTCTGCTCTGGTGCTGACCTATCCGGCGCGTCTCGATCCCGACATCAATGCCCGCTGCATCGCCGTGGCCGAGGCTCTTCGCGAGCGGGCGGTGCCGGGTGTGCGCGATGTTGTCGAGGCGTTCGCGACCGTCACCGTGCATTTCGATCCGCTGGCCGGCGACATCGACGAGATGGTCACCGTGCTGCGAGGACTCGCCGCCGACGCCGCAGTGGCGGCCGCCCGGAAAGCGGACCGGGCGCAGCGCGAGATCCGGCTGCCCGTATGCTACGGCGCCGCACGCGGACCGGATCTTGCCGACGTCGCGCGGTTCGCGCACTGCAGCGAGGCGGAGGTGGTCGAACGGCACTGCGGCGCGGCGTATCGCGTGTACATGCTCGGGTTCCAACCGGGGTTCGCCTACCTGGGTGCAGTGGACCCGCGGATCGCGGCGCCGCGGCGGGCTGCGCCGCGGGTACACGTGCCGGCCGGCTCGGTCGGGATCGCGGGTCGGCAGACGGGTGTCTATCCGGTCTCGTCGCCGGGCGGCTGGCAGTTGATCGGTCGGACCCCGGTGCGCATCTTCGACATGACTCGCAGCAATCCGTTTCTCCTGGCGGCCGGAGACCTGGTGCGCTTCGAAGCGATTGACGAGGCGGCGTACGACCGGCTGGAGAGCGGGTCGCGGTGACCGGCGCCGGGCCGGGACTGGTGGTCGAGGACGCCGGCCTGCTGACGACGGTACAGGACACCGGTCGCTGGGGATACCAGCGCTACGGCGTGTCCGTATCGGGTGCGATGGACGTGACCGCTCATCGTCGGGCGAACCGGCTGGTGGGCAATCCGGACGAGGCCGCCACGCTCGAGATCACCCTGGTCGGTCCGGTACTGCGTTTCGAGACCGTCATGCGGGTCGGCGTCGCCGGCGCGACGTTCGATCTCCGACTCGATGGCCGTGCGGTGTCGACCGACACGTTGCTGCATGTCGAACCCGGCCAGACGCTGGCGTTCGGTCGGCGCACGGCGGGGGCGCGGGGGTATCTGGCGGCAGCGGGCGGCTTCGCCGTGCCTGCGGTGCTCGGCAGCCGGTCGACGCACCTGCGCAGTGGCATGGGCGGTCTGGCGGGGCGGGCGCTCAGGGCCGGGGACCGGCTGGCCGTCGGTCCCTCGCGGGGCGGCGCGCCGCGGAGGGAGTCGACGGCGACGCGCTGGAGCCGGCGCATGCCGTTGGGGGGGGCGCTCGTACGGGTGCTGCCCGGTCCGCACGCCGGTCTGTTCGACCCCGCTGTCCTGCGCCGGCTCGAGACCGTGCGCTACACGATTCGTCCGGAGTCGGATCGGATGGGGTATCGTCTGGACGGCGCGGCGATTGTCGGCGCCGAGCGCGTGAGTCTGCTGTCTCAGGGGTTTCCGATCGGCGCCGTCCAGGTCGTGCCGTCCGGCGCCGTCATCGTCGCCATGGCGGATCGCCAGACGGCAGGCGGGTACCCGCGCGTGGCGACGGTCATCACGGCGGACGTTCCCCTGCTCGGACAACTGGCGCCGTCCGACTGGATCGAGTTTGCGCCCTGCGATCATCGAACCGCGCGGGAGGCGCTGGTGGAGTCCGAATCCGGGTGCGAGCGTGAGAGCACATGAAGCGGTGACCCCGGCGGCGGTCCCCGCGGTCGTTGCGTCGCGGGGCGGGAAGCGGCGGGAAGCTGTCGACCGGGAGCTGCGGGCGCTGCTCGGCGCCGCGCTGGAGCCGGGACGTATCCGCCGCGACGAACCGCTCGCGCGGTTGACGACGCTGCGCGTGGGGGGGAAGGCCGACTGGTTCCTGGATTCCTGCTGCGGGGAGGAGATCGCAGCGGCGGTCGGTGCGGCCCGCACGCTCGACCTGCCGGTCACCCTGCTCGGGGGCGGTTCGAACGTGCTCGTCAGCGATGCCGGGGTGCGCGGTCTCGTCGTACGGTTCCGACACGGTCAGATTGTGCAGACGGCGCCGGGCGTCGTGCGGGCGGCGGCCGGGGTCACCCTCAACGGGCTGGTCCGCTGGACGATCAACCGCGGACTTGCCGGTCTGGAGGCCTGGGCGGGCACGCCCGGGACGGTCGGGGGCGCCATGTGCGGGAACGCACACTTTCGCGGCCGACTGATCAGCGAACTGGTCGGGGCGGTCGGCCTCCTGGAGCCGGGGGGCGGCGTCCGTCGCGTCCCGCGCGATCGGATGGGTTTCGGCTACGACCAGAGCCGCGTGCAGGAGACGAACGAGGTCGTACTGTGGGCCGAGTTCGGCGTGAGCGAAGCCGTGGTGGCCGATCTGCGTGCGGAGGCGCGGTCCTCGCTGCGCTTCCGCAAGCGCACCCAGCCGCTCGAGGCGCCGAGCGCCGGTTGCGTGTTTCGCAATCCGGACCCCGGCCGCGTGCGGCTCCCGACCGGCGTGTCGTGTGCGGCGGGAGCGCTCGTGGACGGTGCCGGCCTGAAGGGTTGCGCGTTCGGCGGGGCGCGCGTGTCCCACGTGCACGCCAACTTCATCGTCACCGCTCCGGGGGCGCGGGCGCGCGACGTCAGGATGCTGATTGAGCGCTGTCGGGCGGATGTGGCCGAAAAATACGGGGTCACGCTGGCCCCGGAAGTCGTATTTCTCGGGGAGTTCGACGCGTCGACCTGACCGGAGACGCCGAAGCGACAGCATGGCGACACTCATTGTCGAAGGCGGCCATCGACTCAGCGGGTCGGTGAACGTCGAAGGGAACAAGAACGCGGCGTTGCCACTGCTGGCCGCCTGTCTGCTGACCGACGAGCCGTGCACCTTGACGAACGTGCCGCGGATCGGCGACGTTCGCGTGATGGCCGAGCTGCTGCGCGGACTCGGCGCCGAGGTGGAGGGCATCGGTACCACGACGTTGCAGGTCCGGTGCGCGGATGTCCGCAGCGACGAGCCGGATCCACGGCTGGTCGGACGATTGCGCGGCTCGGTGCTGCTGGTAGGTCCCCTGTTGGCGCGGCTGGGACGGGCGACGCTGGCCCCGCCGGGCGGAGACTTCCCCGGCCGGCGCACGCTGGCCGCTCATCTGCAGGCGTTGCGCGCGATGGGAGTGCGCGACGTCGTGGCAGGCCGGCGTCACGTCTTCGAGGCGCCGCAGGGACTGGTCGCGGCGTCGTTCTATCTGGAGGAGGCATCGGTCACGGGCACGGAGACCGCCATCCTGGCCGCGGCGGCGGCGCCCGGCGTGACGGAGATTCGCCACGCGGCCTGTGAACCTCACGTGGTGGAGCTGTGCACCTGTCTGCGGGGTATGGGCGTCGAGATCGAGGGGGCGGGCACGTCGACGGTGCGGGTCGCGGGCGGTGCGCGGCGGCGAGGGACCACGCACCGACTGCGTGGCGACTATATCGAAGCCGGAAGCTGGGCCGTGGTCGCCGCCATCACCGGAGGAGAGGTCGAGGTGGGCGGCGTGCAGGGTCCGGATATCGAGCCCGTCACCGCCGTACTCGGGCGCATGCAGGTCCCCTGCCGGGTCGACGGCGACCGTTTCGCGGTCAGGCCGTCGCGGCCGCAGGCCGTGCGGCAGATCACCACCGCGCCGTGGCCGGGGTTTCCGAGCGACATGGTGAGTCTGGTCACCGTGCTGGCGACGCAGGCCAGCGGTCGGACTCTCATGCACGACTGGATGTACGAGCTGCGCCTGTTCGCTCTCGAGCAATTGAGCGGCATGGGCGCCAACCTCTTTCTCTGCGACCCGCACCGGATCATCGTGGAGGGAGGCCGTGCGCTCAACGGGCGCACTCTGGACACGCGCGACCTGCGTTCCGGGATGGCCCTGATCGCGGCGGCGCTGGCGGCGAACGGGGAGAGCCGCATCAGCCCGCTGGAGACGGTCGAGCGCGGTTACGCGAATATCGTCGACCGCCTGCGGTCGCTCGGCGCGCGCGTCGCCGTCGAGGTCTGACGCCCCCTCGCGGCCGGGGCTCAGCGCGGGTCCGGTGGCGGTGGGGCGATCGGCCGCTGGAGACCCGTTGTCGGCGCTCCGGGAAGCTGGCGCCCGGGGCTCACCCGCAGCGGGGGCTGCTGCGGTGATACTCGTCCCGCCCCCGGCGCCGTCGAACCGCCTCCCGCTCCGCCGACCACGGCGTTGGCTCCGACGCGGAAGGGCCGCAGGTCGTGCTCTTCAAGAGCCAGGGGGCGGATTATGTGAGGCTTCAGCGTCATGACGATGTCCGTCTCCTCGGTTTCCGTTCTGGTGCGCCCGAAGAGACGTCCGAGGATCGGGATGCGGCTGAGACCGGGGATGCCTTCCAGCGTCTCTCGTTCGTCGTCACGAATCAGGCCGGCGAGAATGTTGGTTTCCCCGTCTCGCAGGCGGATCATCGTGAGGATGGACCGGCTGCCGAACTGCGGCACATCCGCGTAGCCGGTCCCCGAGATGTTGCTGATCTCGACTTGTATCGCCAGCGAGACCTCGTCGTTGTGATGGACGCGCGGCGTGATTTCTATGTTCACGCCGATCTCCTCGTAGTTGAAGGAGGTGATGGGCTGCTGGCTGATGCCGCCGGCCGCGATCGGCGTGAACGTCGTCACCGGCACGGGTACTCGTTCACCGAAGTGCGCCTCGGCGGCCACGCCGTCCGATGTCCTGAGCTGCGGGTTGGCGAGGATGCGCGTGTTCCCGTTCGTCTCGAGCAGGCGCACCAGCAGGCTGCTCGGGTTCGCCACGAACAGGTTCGATCCGCTCACGCGTCGTACGTCGTCGACGGACAGTCCCAGACCGGTTTCGGCGTTGCCGCCGGCCTCGCCGGCGCTGATTGTCGAATTCTCACCGATCGAGGTGAACCGCAGGCCGTAGTCACGGAGCGTCTGCCGGTCCACCTCGAGCAGTTGCACCTCGATGACGACCTCGGGGCGCGCCTTGTCGATTGTCCGGATCAGCCGCGCCGCGGCGTCGATGCGCTCGGGGGTGTCCTTGATGGAGATGGCGTTGGTGGCGGTCACCGGCGCCAGCCTGCGCGTGTCGACCACCAGACGCAGCAGGTCGATGGTCTCGGCGAGGTCCGCGTTGCTGAGGTAGAAGGTCCGGATGATCTCCTCCTCGTACTCGCGGCGCTTGGCCGGCGTGTCCGGGATGATGGTCACGGTACCCGGTGCGGTTACGCGGAAGAAATTCCCGGTGCTCGCGGCGACGACGCCGACTGCGGCATCGAACGTCATGTCGCGCAGATCACCGGAGAACGGCGTATCGCGGAACTGTGCATCGAAGACGATGCTGATGTCGCCGAGGCTTCCGAGGGCCGAGAAGACCGCGCGGGAGCTCTCGCTGCTGAAGACGACGGATGCGGGGAGGACGATGCCCCGCGGCAGGTCCAGGCCGGGCGGCGCGCTGTCGAGCGTGCTGTCGATGAGCGCCTCGAGCGCCGTCTGTCCCTCCGGCCGGGCCGCCAGCTCCTCGCGCACGGCGTCGCGCATGGCGCGGATGGCACGTTCGATATCGGCCATGCCCGGGTTCAGGTCGTACGCGATCCGGTACTCGGCGAGCGCGTCCTCCCACCGTGCCTCCCGCTCCAGCCGCCTGCCTTCTGCGTAGTGCATCTGGGCGGCCCTCAGGCGGGCGCGCTCGAGGGCGAGTTGAATGTTGCGGTCGTGCGGCCGTTCCTGCAGCGCGCGGGTATAGGCGATGACCGCCTGATCGTAGTCGCGCTCCCGCTCCGCGCGCTGTCCGTCGCGCAGGGCGCCCGCGGTCGCGCAGGCCGCGGCCGCCAGTGTGACCGTGACGAGCACCACGAGGCGCCTCGGGAGCTTCGGCCGGCCGGGAGTCTGCGCCGCGCCGGGTTCGGCGGCGCTAGCGGACGAAGCTGTCATCGGCAATGACCTCGACGCCGGCCGGGACGTCGAACACGAACAGCGTATCGGGCAGACCCTGGTTCCGCCTGACGTTGGAAAGCACGTAGGTGGACACCCCGCCCTGGAAATCGGTGGTCGCCATCTCGACAATGTCCAGGGTGCCGGGATCGATGGCCAGGGTCAGCGACTCGTAGGCGGCGTCGTTGCGGACCGGAGTCAGCTCGATGGACCAGACCCGGTCAGGCGACCGCGCGGCGACATAGCGGGCTGCGAAGTCGCGCCGGAGGTCGCCCTCGCCGGCCAGGAGGGCGGCGGGCGTGGATGCTCCGGCGCTCATGGGAAGGGGAGTGACGATCACCTGGCGGTCGGCCGGGAAGTAGGAATGGATCGTCATGCCGTCGCAGATGAAGAGCTTGGATTCGGGGCTGGCGTATTCGAATCGCCAGAGGCCGGGCTTGCTGACGTACAAAGTGCCCAGCTCGCTGGCGCTGGTCCGGAGCACCCCGCCCGCGTAGCGGTGCTCGAAGTCTGCCGAGAAGTCCGCGATGCGGTCGTAATGGGCCTGCAACCGCTCCAGAAGCTGGTCGAGGGGAGGGGCAGCGGCGACCTGCGCGCCGGCCGCCGCAGGCATCGCCCAGCCGCAGAGCAGCACCATCGCGACGCGGAGCCGACGCATCAATGCCATGTACCTGCGCGCCGCCCGGGCTTCGGCCAGCGCCCCGAACGCTGGCTCGGCGTTTCGGCCCATCCCCTCCCGCTCCATGACCTTGCGCCTCGGCACTTCGCTTCGGCTGCGTTCTGCGGCGCAAGCTCCCAGCGCCCCGAAACGCCTCGCTGGCTCGGCGTTTCGGCCCATCCCCCCGCTCCATGACCTTGCGCCTCGGCACTTCGCTTCGGCTGCGTTCTGCGGCGCAAGCTCCTAGCCCTTGAGGGCGCCGGCCTGCGGTGGCTTCTGTTTGGGGGCGTCCTTGCTCTCCGTCGGAAGCTTGGCGGCCAGCCAATCGACGATGCCTCCCTGCAGCACGCTGGCGCGGCGTCCCCGGCGGATCAACTCGGCGGCAACGCGCGCGCCGACGAGTTCCTCGGGGTCCGAGTCGTAGGTGACGATGTCGCGGCCCCCGGGGAGTGACGACGGGTCGAAGTCCGGCGGGGCGAGCCGTATGGCGCCGGGCAACCGGATCGTGCTGTGCTCGTACGGGTACTTGAGGCGTACGTCCACTACCACGGGTGCCGTTGCATCGCCGCCTTCGATGCGTGCCTGCAACTCTTCTTTTGTGATGCGCGGAACGGGCATGATGTATTGTCGATGGCGTCCGCCGACAGTGTCAAGGACGGCCCTCCCGTCAGTTCTGCGTAATGCTTCCGACGGCCCTCCGCACGGCGTCGTAGTCGTTCGGCAACTCGATGGGCGTATTGGCGAGACACGGCTGCAGCTCCGCCGCCGCCGCACGATGGTAGGCGAGCTTGAAGTCGGTGAACTTCAGTCCGTTCGCCGTCGAGATCACCACGACGCGGTCGCTCGCCGTTATGTCGCCGCGCGCCCGCAACCTGGTGAGCACCGCAAGGGCGACTCCCGTGTGGGGGCAGTTGTACATGCCGGTGCGGTCCGCACGAGCCGAGGCATCGGCCAGTTCGGCCTCCGTTGCCTGTTCGACGACACCGTCGTACCGCCGCAGCGTCCGGATGGCCTTGTCAATCGAGACGGGATTGCCTATCTGGATGGCCGAGGCCTGGGTCGCAGCCGCCTTGATCGGAGTGAAGTTCCAGTCGTTGCGGTACGCGCGGTACAGCGGGTTGGCGGCGGCTGCCTGGGCGACGACGATGCGCGGACGGCGAGTGGTCACGCCGAGCGCCTCCAGCATGTCGAATCCGGCGCCGAGCGCGCTCACATTTCCGAGATTCCCCCCGGGAATGATGATGACGTCGGGTACCTCCCAGTCGAACTGCTGGACTATCTCGATGCCCACCGTCTTCTGTCCCTCCAGGCGGACGCTGTTCATCGAGTTCGCCAGATAGATGCCTTCTTCGGTCGACAGCCGCTTGACGATCGCCATGCAGCCGTCGAAGTCGGTGTCGAGGGCGAGCACGGTGGCGCCGTTCGAGAGCGGCTGGACGAGTTGTGCCGTGGAGACCTTGCCGCGCGGCAGAATCACGATGGCCGGGATGCCGCCCGCCGCGGCGTAGGCGGCGAGCGACGCCGACGTGTCTCCGGTCGAGGCGCACGCTACGGCCCGAATCGCGACACCGTCTCGCATCATCTGCCGGACGAGGGAGACCAGCACGGTCATCCCCAGATCCTTGAAGGAGCCGGTGTGGGAGTTGCCGCACAGCTTCACCCACAGATCGCTGATGCCGAGTTCCCGCCCGAACCGCTCCGCCCAGAAGAGGTTGGTTCCCCCTTCGTCCATCGACACGATGCTGTCGACATCCACCTCGGGGCAGACCCATTCCTTCTTGCCCCAGACCGACGATCCGTAAGGCCAGGTCGTCCGCTTGTACCGTTCGTCGAAGAGGCGCATCCAGGAGCCGGCAGAGCGGTTGCGGAGCGCAGCCAGATCGTGAAACACCTCAAGCAGGTCGTTGCAGGTGGGACACCGGTAGATCGGCTTGAGGAGGGAATGCTCGCCGGCGCAGCCCTGGATGCAACGCAGCACGGCCCGGTACGGCGTGTTCGTCATCAGCATGACCGGCGGAGTGATGGCTGGTGGACCGCATGGGACTCGAACCCACGACCTCCGCGTTGCGAACGCGGCGCTCTCCCAACTGAGCTAGCGGCCCGTCCCTGTCGTACTGCGGCAGGATACACTGGTCGTGGGCGTCCACAACCACAATCGATCATTCTATACCGAGCAGGTCCAGGTACTTGAGGGCGCCGCCGGTGTTGAACAGCACGACCCGGTCGGATGGTGCGATCGTCCCGCGGGCGAGGAGCGTACGCAGGGCGGCCAGGGTCGCTCCGCCCTCCGGCGCGGCGCTGATGCCCTCGGCCGCCCCGATCTCGCGCATCGCCGCGATCATGTCCCGGTCGCTGACAGCCACGGCCGCGCCGCCGCTCTCGCGCAGGGCGCGCAGGATGAGGAAGTCGCCGATGGCTCGAGGGACGCGCAGGCCGTCGGCGCTCGTCCGGGCGTCCTTCCAGGGCGCCGCGTGCTCGTCGCCCGCACGGAACGCGCGGACGATCGGCGCGCAGCCTTCGGCCTGCACGGAGACCATGCGCGGCCGCCGTATTCCTGACGGCATCCAGCCGAGCGTTTCCAGCTCGGCGCAGGCCTTCCACATGCCGACGATGCCGGTTCCGCCACCGGTCGGGTAGATCATCCAGTCCGGCCACTCCCAGCCGAGCTGCTCGGCGATCTCGTAGGCCATCGTCTTCTTGCCCTCGACGCGGTACGGTTCCTTCAATGTCGAGACGTCGTACCAGTCGCGTGAGGCGCCCGCCTCGGCCGCCGCCCGGCCTGCATCGGTGATCAGGCCGTCAACCAGCGTTACCTCCGCGCCATAGAGCTCACATTCGCGGATGAAGGGCGTCTTGACGTCGTTCGGCATGAAGACCTTGGCCGACAGTCCCGCGCAGGCAGCGTAAGCCGCCGCCGCATTGGCCGCGTTACCCGCGGACGGCACGGAAACCGTGGTTGTCCCGAGTCGGCGGGCGACCGTGATGGCCGCCGAGAGGCCGCGGGCCTTGAAGGAGTTGGTCGGGTTGGCGGATTCGTCCTTGACGTAGAGCCGGTCCATGCCGACCGTGGCCCCGAGGCGTTTCGCGTGCACCAGCGGCGTGAAGCCCTCGCCGAGGGTCACGGGACCGGCGCTTCCCGACGGGGGCAGCACCTCCCGATAGCGCCACATCGTCGGCGGGCGATCCCGCAGCGCCTCGCGAGTCCGGCCGCCGGCCGCAGTTTCGAGGTCGTAGCGCGCCAGCAGCGGCGCACCGCAGGCGCACAGGCGCTGAGCCCGTTCCGGATCGAGGAATCCGGCCCCGCAGGCCGCCGAGCATTCGAGGTGCGTCAGAGTGGACATGATGACGTGCGCCGGCGACAGCGCCGAACGACTCGCAGGGGCCGCTGCGGCGCAAGCTCCTAGCGGTCCAGCAGCTCTGCGTCCTTCGCCTTCTGCAGATCATCGATCTTCCGGACGTGAGCGTCCGTGAGCTTCTGGATATCGTCGAGCGCGCGCCGCTCGTCGTCCTCGGAGAGCTCGTGGTTCTTCAGCAGTCGCTTGAGGGAATCGTTGGTGTCGCGCCGCACCTGCCGTACGCTGGTCCGACCTTCCTCGGCGAGCTTGTGCACCAGCCGCGACATTTCCCTGCGTCGCTCGTCGGTGAGAGCAGGCACGGGAATCCGGATGATCCTGCCGTCGTTGCTGGGATTCAACCCGAGGTTGGCGTTGCGTACGGCGTTCTCGATGGCCGTTATCTGCGAAGGATCGAACGGCGCCGCCACGATCAGCGTCGATTCGGGCACCGACAGGCTGGCCACCTGGTTCAGCGGCATCCGGGCGCCGTAGGCGTCCACGCGGACGCTGTCGAGGAGGTTGACGGATGCCCGGCCGGTGCGCACGCCGGCGAGTTCCCGGCGGACATGCTCCACGGCGCCGTCCATGCGCCGCTCGGCATCCGCGTGGGCGGATTCAGGATCGGTGACGGTCATGATGTGGCTACCTCCGAACAGTCGCCGGGAAGCGATGCGGTCACGAGCGAACCTACCGGCTCTCCGAGCACCGCGCGGCGAATGTTTCCCGACGTACGCAGGTTGAAGATGACGATCGGCATACCGTTGTCCATGCACAGCGAGATCGCCGTCGCGTCCATCACCTGGAGTCCCTGCTCGATCACCTGCCGGTGCGAGATCCGCTCGAGCCGCGTCGCCGTGGGGTCGGTCAGCGGGTCCGAGGTGAAGATGCCGTCGACCTTGGTTCCCTTGAGCAGGACGTCGGCCCGGATCTCCATCGCGCGCAACGCCGCCGCCGTGTCGGTGGTGAAGTAGGGGTTGCCCGTGCCCGCCGCGAAGAGCACGATGCGGCCCTTCGCCAGATGGCGGACGGCCCGCCGCGGTACATACGGCTCGGCGACCTCGCGCATCTCTATCGCGGTGACGACGCGCGTTGATGCGCCGTTCCGCTCGAGGGCGTCGGAGAGCGCCAGCGCGTTCATCACCGTGGCCAGCATCCCCATGTAGTCGGCGGTGGCGCGGTCCATGCCGCGGCCGCTCGCGGCCAGGCCGCGAAAGATGTTGCCTCCGCCGATCACGATGGCGATTTCGACATCAAGCGCCTGCACCGCCGCGATCTCGCACGCGAGCCGTTCGGCGACGGTCGAGTCGATACCGAAGGACTGCTCTCCGACGAGCGCCTCGCCCGAGAGCTTCAGGAGGACACGCCGACAGGCTCGTCCTGTCATCGGCAAACCGAGCCGGCTCCGTTCCGTGCGGTAGAAGGAATCCTCGGATACGGTGCGCAGCCGGTTGGGATTATAGTCCAGCCCGACAATCGTCGCCGCGGCTCCGATTGCCGCCCGACCGGGCCTGAACAGGAGCCTGCACCGTTCCTGCGGCGCAAGCTCCTAGCTGGACGCTTCGCCGACCTTGAACCGCGCGAAGCGGGCGACCGTGATGTTCTCGCCCAGCTTGGCGATCGCGGCCGTGATCATGGCGCCGATGGTCGTCTTCGGGTCGCGAATGGACGGCTGATCGACGAGCACGACCTGTTCGTAGTAGCTGTTGAGCTTGCCCTCGACGATCCTGTCGACGATCGCCGGTGGCTTGTTCGAGCCCTCGAACTGGGCCCGGTAGATGCTGCGCTCCCGTTCGAGGTCCGCGGTCGGCACTTCCTCGCGGCTGGCGTACTGCGGATCGGCGGCGGCGATGTGCATGGCGATTTCGCGCACGAGCGTCTGGAAATCGTCGGTGCGCGCCACGAAGTCGGACTCGCAGTTGACTTCGACGAGGACGCCGACCTGTCCTCCCTGATGGATGTAGTGTCCGACGATTCCCTGCGAGGTCGTTCGGCCCGCTCGCTTGGCCGCTTTCGCCTGGCCCCGCGTCCGCAGCAGGGTGACCGCCTGTTCGATGTCGCCGGCCGCCTCGGTGAGTGCGGCCTTGCACTCCATGAAACCGACGCCGGTCCTGTCCCGCAGTTCCTTCACTTGCGCCGCACTGATTGCCATCGCCTCGATCTCTCGCGTTGTAGGGGAAAGGGAGCGGTCCGCCCGAGCGACGGACCGGGAACTGGTGCCGTCAGACGGATGCCGGCGCGGGCGCAGCCTCGGCGGCAGGTGGCGATGCGACCTGATGCGCCCCGTCGTCGACCGCTTCGGCAGCCTCCTTGAGGCCTCGTCCGCTGATGACGGCGTCCGCGATCCGGGTCACAAAGAGCCGGATCGCACGGAGCGCATCGTCATTGCCCGGGATGACGTAATCGACGTCATCGGGATCGCAGTTGGTGTCGACCAGGCCGATGATCGGAATCCGCAGCTTGCGCGCCTCGTCGACGGCGATCTTCTCGCGTCGCGTGTCGATGACGAACACGGCGTCGGGAAGCCGTGACATCTGGCGAATGCCGTCCAGGTTGCGGTGCAGCTTCCGCTTCTCCTTTTCGAGGCGCGCCACTTCCTTCTTGGAGAGGCTCTCGTAGCGGCCGTCCTCCGCCATCGTTTCCAGCTCGCGGAGGCGGTCCAGACTCCTCTGAATGGTGAAAAAGTTCGTCAGGAGCCCGCCGAGCCAGCGCTCGTTGACGAAGTACATGCCGCAACGCTGCGCCTCCTCGACGATCAGATCCTGGGCCTGCCGCTTCGTACCAACGAAGAGGAGGGTGCGGTTCTCCGAGGCGAGGCGCATCACGAAGTCCTCCGCCACGCGGAGGCATTCGGACGTCTTGCTCAGATCGATCAGGTAGATCCCGTTGCGCTGGCCAAAGATGTACTGCTTCATCTTCGGGTTCCAGCGCTTGGTCTGGTGACCGAAATGGACCCCGGCCTCCAGCAGTTCTTGCATGGTCAACGGCGTCAAGCTTCCTCCATCCGGCGCGCACGACCTGGCGGCGGCCGTTCCGGGGTTCCTACCGCTTGCTGAACTGGAATCGCTTGCGTGCGCCAGCCAGTCCGTACTTCTTGCGCTCCTTGCCTCGCGGGTCACGCGTCAGCATGCCCGCTTTCTTCAGCGGAGCCCGCAACTCGGGATTCGCTTCCACCAGGGCGCGGGCGATCCCGAGACGCAGCGCGCCGGCCTGCCCGGAGACGCCGCCACCGGCCGCCGTCGCGAAGATGTCGTACTTGTCCGTCGACTCCGTCAGCGCGAGGGGCTCGGTTATCCGTGTCCGGAGCGACGCCGTGGGGAAACGATCTTCCAGCGACACCGTGTTGACGGTGAAGGCACCGCCGCCGGGTCGCAGGAATACGCGTGCGGTCGATGTCTTGCGCCGTCCGGTTCCGTAGTGGGCAGGTGCTGCGCTCACGATACCTCGCAGGGGGTCGGCTTCTGGGCCGCATGGGGATGTTCGGGGCCGGCATATACCTTCAACTTGCGGTACATCGCCTTGCCGAGCTTGGTCTTCGGGAGCATCCCGCGCACCGCCGACTCGACGAGCCGCTCCGGATGGTTGCGACGTACCGTGCCGGCGCGTTCCGAGCGCAGCCCGCCGAGGTAGCCGCTGTGCGAGCGGTACAGCTTGCGGGTTTCCTTGCGCCCGGTCATCCGAACACGCGCCGCGTTGACGATGACGACGTGATCTCCGGTATCGAGATAGGGGGTGTACTGCGGACGGTGCTTGCCTTGCAACAGGCGTGCCGCCACGGTCGCGATTCGCCCGAGAATCTGCGACTCGGCATTGATGACATGCCAGTCGCGCACGATCTCTTTCCGGCTGGGAGCGTAAGTGGACACGTATTCCTACCAATTCTACTCGGTACAACCGCGAATCCTACAAACTCGACGGAGCCGGTGTCAAGCCGACCATGCCCGCGCCCGGGTCGAGCGGAGGCGCAGACGTTCGGACGACGACGGCGAAGCTGCTGCGACGGGGAGAGCCTCCCAACCGTCAGGAGTTTCTTCGCCGGCGACCCGGTCGGGCGTGTCGGAAACGCCGGTTGCGCAAACCGGGTGCGCGAAGAACGTCCGGGGCTTCATCGCGCTGATCCGAGCAGGGCGTCGGGGAGCGGCATGATGTTTGCTTTCGGAACGACCCGTGGTCGCACCGATGAGAACGCTCTCGCGCTTGCTGCGGCGACCGACGTCGCTGGTCGGGGTCGACATCGGTTCCAGCGCCGTGAAGGCAGTGGAGTTGACGCAGTTCGTCGACGGCAGGGTCGCAGCCAGCGTGGGGGTTCGGCAGTTGCCGGCGGGGAGCGTCGTGAAGGGCGCGATGCTCGATCGAACCGCGGTGGCGGGCGCGATGCGGAGCCTGTTCGACGCGGCCGGAATTCGCGGCCGCGACGTAGCGTTGTCGTTGCCGGGCAGCGCCGTGGTCGCCAGGGAGATCACGGTGCCGCGAATGAGTCCCGCCGAACTCGACGGCGCGATTGCCTGGGAGGCCGAGCAGCACATCCCGTTCGATCTGAGTGACGTCAACCTGGATTACCAGGTGGTCGGTACGGAAGCAGATGGCGACCGCGGCTCTGCCATGGTCGTCCTGCTGGCGGCGGCCAAGAAGAGCACCGTCGCGGAGTACGCCGCCGCCGTCACCGCGGCCGGGTGCGTGCCTGCCGTCGTGGACGTGGCCGCGTTCGCCCTTCAGAACGCGTACGAGATGAACGGCGGCCTGGACGGCGGCGGTCCCGTCGCGCTGGTCAACGCGGGGGCGAGCACGATCAACGTCAACATCGTCAGCGGTGGCCGCTCCGTCTTCACGCGCGACATCGCGGCGGGGGGCAACGCCTGTACCGACGCGCTGCGGATCGCGCACGGACTGTCGTTCGAAGAGGCCGAGACGTTGAAGACCGGCGGCGAGAACCCGGCGGACAACGAACCGGTCGTGCAGGAGGCTACCGACAACCTTCTGTTGGAGCTCGAGAAGACCTTCGATTTCTTTGCGACCAGTCAGACTTCCGGGCGGCTGCGGCGCATCGTGCTCAGTGGCGGCGCCTCGCGGGGAAGGGGATTCGCTGCGACGATGGCGCGGCGCTTCGACGCACCCCTCGAGCGGTTCGATCCGTTCCGCACGATGACCATCGGCAACGTCAGCCCGGTCGGCCAGGACCCGGCCGACGTGGCCGCGACGGCGGGGGTGGCCGCCGGGCTGGCCCTGCGGCGGGCGGGGGACCGATGATCCGCATCAACCTGCTGGCTGCCGAGGATCGTGCCGCGAGACCGGAAGCGTGGTGGCGGGAGTGGACGCCCACCCTCGGAGCCCCGGCGGTCCTGGTCACCTCGCTGGTCCTGATTGGGTGGTGGTCCTGGGCGCTGCGCGCGGAGACGGCCGAGGTGTCGCGGGCGCTGGCCGAGGCGCAGGCAATCCTCCGGAGTCTGGCGCCCGCCATCGAAGGCGTGCGCGATGCGGAGGCTCGGCGTGCCGATCTCCGCGACCGTCTCGCCCTCGTCGAGGAACTTCACGCTCACCGGAACACTGCTGCGCAGATGCTCGAACGTCTGAGCCGCCGGCTTCCCGACGACCTGTGGCTGAGCGAGGTGCGTGAGGAGGCCGGCGTCGTGATCGTGCGTGGCCATGCCGCGACTCTCACGACCGTTTCCGACTATGCCGCGGCCCTGGAGGCTGATGGCGCGTTCGGCGCGCCGGTGGAGATCGTGGATTCCCAACGGGGGGAGTGGTCCGGCCGCCAGGCCATGGTCCGCTTCGAGTTCCGGTTGTCTTTCCAGGGGGCGGAGGGGCGATGAACTGGAGTTTCCCGGAGGGAACCGGATGGCGGTTGCTTGCGGCAGGGGTACTGGTGGCGGCGGCGACGTTGCCCGCGTTCCGCGTTCTGTGGATCGGGCCGCAGCGTGAGTCACTGACCATGCGGCGCGTGGAGCTCGAACAGCGTCGCGACGAGATCGTCCGCGCGCGCCGCGCAGCCAGTCGCCTGTCGGAGCTCGATGCCGAGGTCGAGCGGCTGCGCCGCCGCGATGCAGCGTTGCGTCGCGCGCTGCCGGAGCCGCGGGAGGCGTCCGCGGTCCTCCGGGGGCTGCAGAGGGTCGCGGGGCAAGCGGGTCTGACGGTGGAGGCCTTCACCCTGGATGCGGTGCGCGTCGGCGAGCAGTTCGAGGAGTGGCCGGTGCGGCTCGAGCTGACCGGCGGATTCCACGAGCTCATCGGGTTCCTGGACGAGGTAGGCCGGCTGCCGTGGGTCGTCACCGTCGGCCGCGTGTCGGTTCGCGCCCTCCCCGCGGGGACACCGGCGGCAACGATTGCGGTGACGTGCACGGCCACGACCTATGTCGTGCACGAGTCGGCCGAGGACGCAGGTCTCGGATGAGGGAGGGAGGCTGAGCCGATGGGACGTGCGGCGATGCGTGTGCTGCTGCTGGCCGGAGCGCTGGCGGCGGACGATGGACCTGCAATCGGGCAGGCCGCGGGCGTGCCTCCGTCGCCGCCGGCTGCCGTTCCCGGCGGCGACCCGGTTCGTTCGCTCGGTGTCGGCGCCTCCGACTCCGAGCCGCGCCGTGACCCTTTCGTGAGTCCCTTCCGGCGCCAGCGCCGGGCTGCCCCGGCGCGGCCTCGCGGCCGGGCCGGAATCGCGGTCGACGAGCTGACCCTGCGCGGTCTCGTCCGGACCGCGGGCGAGTACGTCGCGGTCCTGGAGTCCGACGACGGCAGGAGCCTGGTGTTCCGGGGCGGCGAGACGCTGTTCGACGGATCCGTGCGGTCGGTGACGGCCGATGGGGTGCTGCTGATCCGGCACGACGGGGGTGCGGCGGCGCACGCTGGTGACCGCACCGTGCGGTTGACGCTGAGCGCGGCGTCGGGCGAGGAGCGATGAGCAGGATCAGGATGCTGCGGTACAGGCTGGCTTCCTGTCTGCTGGTACTGCCGGCGGTCGGTGGAAGCCAGGCGCCGCCGGATAGCGACAGGTTCGTCGGCACCGCGCGTGCGCAGGAGATCTCGCAGGGTGAACTCGGCGGCTCCGGCGAGTACGCCGGCGATCCGGTCTCGATGGAGTTCCAGAACGCCGATCTGCGTTCGGTGCTGCGAACTTTCGCGGAGATCAGCGGCCTGAACCTCGTGCTCGACCCGCAGGTGGCGGGCACCGTCGACGTGGCGCTGGTCGACGTGCCGTGGGACCAGGCTCTCGACGTCATCCTGCGCACGAACCGACTGGGATACGAGGTCGACGGCACGGTCGTACGGATCGCTCCGCTGGCCACGCTCGCCGCCGAGGCCGAGCAACGGCGCGTCCGAGCCGAGCGGCAGGCGCTGGCCGGGGAGTTGGTCGTCCTGACCCGTCCCCTGGGGTACGCGCGTGCGGTCGACCTGGCCGAGCTGATTACCCGGACCGTGCTGTCGGCGCGGGGGCAGGTCCAGATCGACGGCCGCACGAACACGCTCATCATCGCGGATCTGCAGGAGCGTATCGGCGCCGCACAGAAGCTGATCGACGAGCTCGATCGCCCGGAACCGCAGGTTCAGATTCAGGCCCGAATCGTGCAGGCAAGCCAGGACTATCTGCGCGAGCTCGGCGTGCAATGGGGTATCGCCGGGCGGCTGGCGCCGGAGATCGGCAACACCACCGCGCTGGCCTTTCCGAACCGCGGGGGGCTGAGCGGCCGCACCGGAGGTGAACAGGGGCCCGCCGCGGCCGGCGCCGACCCGCGGGCCGTCGATACCGAGAACAGTGGAACGGCGGTCGACCTGGGCGCAGCTTCGCCGAGCGCCGCCCTGGGATTGGCGCTCGGAGCAATGGACGGCTCTCTGAATCTGGACGTGGTGCTCTCGGCGGCGGAGAGCGACGGGCACGTGAAGATCCTGTCGAATCCGCGGATCACCACCCAGAACAACGTGGAGGCCGTCATCACCCAGGGCGACCAGATCCCCATTCAGACCGTGGCGAACAACACGGTGACGGTGACCTTTCGCGATGCGGCGTTACGCCTGGCCGTGACGCCCCAGATCACCACTGCGGACACCGTGATCATGCGGATCGAGATCGGCAACGACTTCGCCGACTTCGCTCGTGAGGTGAACGGCGTGCCGCCGATTGTGACGCAGAGCGCGAGCACGACCGTGCAGGTCGCGGATGGGGCCACAACGGTGATCGGGGGCATCTACGAGAGCGCCCGGACGCGATCGAACCGCCTTGTACCCGGGATCCACCGCGTGCCGATCATAGGTTGGTTCTTCCGCAGCCGGGCGGAGCGCCGACGGACGGATGAACTGCTGATTTTTCTCACGCCGCGCATCGTGCGCTGACGGGCGGCCGCAAGCATGGGGGCGAATCGAGTGCAGCGCGATCTTGCAGGCATTGCGTCGGGACGAGCCGGAGCGGGGGGAACGAGCCGCGTCCGGGTCACGCTCGCGGTGGTCGGTTTCACCATGGCCGTGGCGTGCGGTGCGGGAGGTCCGTCGTCGCGCTCCAGCGTCGTCCTGATCGTCGAACGCATCAGCGCGGCAGCGGACGAACCGGCCGGAGACGCGAATCGTACGTTCGTCGAGTCCGATGTCCTGACCGGCGGGTCCGTGGTCCAGGACACGGCGCAGGTGACGTTGCGGCTCGTCGCCAGGGATTCTTCCGTGGCAACAAGTCCGACGGCGGCCACCGCGACCCGTTTCGCGACCATCGAGCGCTACCGCGTGCGATACGCGCGCAGTGACGGGCGCAACGTGCCGGGCGTCGATGTGCCGCACCCGTGGGACGGGGCGCTGACCCTGACGACCTCCTTCGACGGCCAGAAGGGCGAGTTCGTGCTCGTGCGCGCCTCCGCGAAGCTCGAGCCGCCGCTCGTCACGCTGCGGGATGGGGGTGGCGACGTGGTCATCAACACGCTGGCCTACGTCACCTTCCACGGTCGTGATCATGGCGGCGCGCGGATCGAAGCGACCGGGGCGATCACGATCCAGTTCGCCGACTGGTCCGATGCAACGCCGGCCGCGAGGTGAATCGAACGATGCCTCGACCGGCACGCGCGAGCAATTCGGGTACGGGCGATGCGACGCCGGTCACGAGGTGAATCGAACATGCAGGATCGATTGTGCGGAGCAGTGGCGGCGGTCCGGCCGGTCGCCGGTATCGTGTTGGCCGCCTGTCTGGCCGGGTGTCTCCAGGACGGTCACGATCCGGGTCCGCCCACCGGACCGTCCACGCTGGCGCTCTCCATCCGCCTGAGCGCCACCCCTGACGTCCTGCCGGTCGACGGGGCGGCGCAGGCGGTGATCGTCGCTACGGCAGCCGGCTTCGACGGGGCGCCCGCTGGCAACCTGCGGCTCACGGCGCGGATCGTGGAGGGCTCGATCCCGCACGACCTCGGGCGGCTCTCCGCGAGGTCCGTGGTGACCGATGCGGCCGGCCGCGCCGTTTTTTCGTATCGAGCGCCCCCGCCGTCCGGCGGAGCGTCCGGCGACGTCGATCACGGCCGCGTCGTGACGGTGGTCGTCACTCCCGTTACCGGGGATTTCGGGAACGCGGTCGGGCGAAGGGTGCGCATTCGCCTCGTTCCGCGCGGCACCGTCCTTCCTCCGTTCGATGTGCGGCCTGGATTCGAGTTCACGCCGTCGGCGCCGGCGGTCCTCGATCAGGTGCGGTTCAGCGCCGTCGACTGCCCGGCCGCGGAGTCGGCGGCGGTCGGCTGCACCCGCGATCCCTCCAACCGGATCGCCGCCTACCACTGGGACTTCGGCGACGGCGCCCGCGCGTCGGGACAGCAACTCGCACACGTCTATTCGACGGCGGGCACGTATCTGGTGCGCTTGACCGTGACCGATACGTTCGACCGGTCGGCGGATGCGACCGCCACGGTGACCGTCGCGGCCGGGACCCCGCCGAGCGCCTCGTTCACGGTCTCCCCGGTCCCCGCCGCGGCCGGTGCGAAGGTGTTCTTCGACGCGAGCCTGTCGACTGCCACGGCCGGCCGGCGCATCGTGTCCTACCGGTGGCGCTTCGGGGACGGGAGTTCGGGGAGCGGCGTTACGACGAGCCACATGTACCCGGCGGCAAATACCTATACGGTCGTCCTCGACGTGACGGACGACACCGGGCTCACCGGTGCGGCGTCGTCGACGGTACAGGTCGTCGATGGCGTTCCCCCGACGGAGGGCACGGTCTCGCCGCCCGCCTCGGCCGCCGGGACGACCGGCGCGACCACCGGGCGGGCCATCGTAGAATGACGCGGCATGCGCTTCGCCCCACGGGAACGGCTCACCGCTCGAGCGACAGCGCTGCGGCAGGAGCTGGCGAAGCGCGATCTCGACTCGCTGGTCGTGACCGCCCTGCCGAACCTCTTCTACCTGTTGAACCTGCGCGCGAGCGCCGGCATCCTGGTCCTGGAGCGTCGTCCTCCGGGGCTCCGGCTCATCATCGACTTTCGGTACATCGAAGCGGTGAACCGGCTCCTGAAGGAAGGAATCGCGCCCGCGGAGCTCGAGGTGGTGCCGGTAGAGAACACCTACGACGAGACCCTGTGCCAACTCCTGCAGCGCCGGCCGGCGGCGCGGGCTGCGATCGAGGCCGACCATCTCAGCGTGCGGCGATGGACGTGGCTGCAGCAGACGCTGGCGGCGGACCTGATCCCCACCGTCGAACTGGTCGAGCGCGTGCGAATGGTCAAGGATCGCCACGAGACGCAGGTACTGCGGGAGGCGGGCCGGATGCTGGCCGCCATCGTCGGTCCGGTCTGCCGCTGCGCGCGGCGCGACCGCACGGAGATCGAGGTCGCGAGGGACATCGACCGGCTGATCGAAGAGGCGGGTTTCGAGCGGCCGGCATTCGATTCCATCGTCGCCTCCGGTCCCAACGGTGCGTTGCCGCATGCGTATCCGACCGAGCGGAAGCTGATCGGGGGAGACCTCGTCATCCTCGACTTCGGCGGCGTCCATAAGGGGTACTGCGTCGACGTCTCGCGAACCGTGTCGGTCGGCGCGCCCGATGCGGAGAAGTCGCGGTTGCACCGGGCGGTGCGGGAAGCGCAGGCGGCGGCGATGGCCGCCACTGCGCCCGGGGTGCTCGCGAGCGAGGTCGACGGAGCCGCCCGGACGGTGCTGGAACGTCATGGGCTGGGGGACTGTTTCGGGCACGGCACGGGGCACGGACTCGGGATCGAGGTGCACGAGTTGCCGCGGGTCGGGAAGCGCCGCACGGGCGCGACGGGTCCGGACGACCTGACCCTGGCGTCCGGGATGGTGTTCACGGTCGAGCCCGGCGTCTACGTCCCCGACCTCGGCGGGGTGCGGATCGAGGACGACGTGCTGATGATCGAGGCGGGCATCGAAGTGCTCACGCCCGCGTGCCGCAGCCTGCTCGACACGGACAGCCTGGTGTCCGCCGGAGCGTGATGGGCGCCGGGTTGCCGCCGTTGTACGCCATCGTCGATGCCGGCCTGGCCGCCCGGCACGGCTGGGCGGTTCCGGACCTCGCGGCGGCGTACCTCGACGGCGGCGCCCGGCTCTTGCAACTGAGAGCGCCCGGCGTCGCGAGCGGTGTTCTGGAAGGATGGTGCGATGCCGTCGTCGCGCGGGCGTCCGGATGCGGAGCGTCGATCGTGGTCAATGACCGCGCCGACGTGGCCCGAGTATGCGGTGCGGCCGGGGTGCATCTGGGACAGGAAGACCTGCCGGTCGAGGACGCGCGAGACGTGGTGGGAGCCCGCGCGGTCGTCGGACTGTCGACGCACACGGTCGACCAGCTCGCGGATGCAGCGGCAAGACCGGTGACCTACGTGGCGGTCGGTCCCGTCTGGGCGACCGCCACCAAGGAAACCGGATATCGCCCGGTGGGTCTGTCACTGATCCGTGAGGCGGCGGCCCGCGCGGGGCCGGTCCCGGTGGTGGCCATCGGGGGCGTCACCCTGGAGCGGGCGCCGGAGGCTCTGGCGGCCGGCGCGGCTTCGGTTGCGGTGATCGGCGATCTGCTGGCTGCGGGAGACCCCGCCGCCCGCGTGCGCGCCTGGATCGACCGGCTCGCTGCGTGGTCCCGGGCGCGGCCCGGCGCCGCCGCTGCCGGCTACGTCGATGACCGGCCGAAGTAGTCCAGCGTGAGCGAGCGCACGGTGCCGACCAGGAACGCGATGCCGATCAGGTTGGGGAAGGCCATCAGGCCGTTCAGCATCGTGCCGATGGCCCACACCAGCGGCACGGAGACCACCGCGCCGGCGAGCACCATGATCGTGAACACGACGCGGTAGGGCCGGATGATGCGCGACCCGAACAGGAACTCGATGCACTTCTCGCCGTAGTACGCCCACCCGATCAGGGTCGAGAAGCCGAACAGGAACGAGCACAGGGCCACCACCAGCGAGGCGAAGGGGATCGACGTCCCCAGGGCCGCCGCGGTGAGGTCGCCGCTCGCCCCCGCGTAGGCCGGGTCGGTCCACAGCCCGGAGGTCAGGATGATGAAGGCCGTCATCGAACAGACCACGATGGTGTCCATGAACACCTCGAAGATGCCGATGACGCCCTGTTCCGACGGATGGTCGACCCTGGCGATGCCGTGGGCGATGGGCGCGCTGCCCATCCCGGCCTCGTTCGAGAGCACGCCGCGGCTGACGCCGGCGGCGATGACCTGCGCGACCGACGCGCCGACGAAGCCGCCGAACGCGGCGGCCGGCTGGAAGGCGCCGGCGACGATCTGTCCCAGCACGGCCGGGATCTGCGTCACGTGGAGCAGGACGTAGGCCACCGCAGCCGTGACGTAGAGCACGATCATCGACGGCACGAGGCGTTCGGCCACCGCCGCGATGCGCCGGATGCCGCCGAGCAGCACGAGGCCGACCGCGGCGCTGATCAGCAGGCCGGGGATCCACAGCGGCACGTCGAGTCCGGTCAGGTCGCGGGCCGCCTCGGTGAAGGTCCGCGCGATGGTGTTCGACTGCGCCATGTTGCCGGTGCCGAACAGCGACGTCGCGGCCCCGAAGAAGGCGAACATGCACGCCAGCGCCCGGCCGGTCGCCGCGTGCGGCACGCCGCGGGTGATGTAGTACATCGGTCCGCTGGCCAGCTCGCCCGTCTCGCGCGTGACGCGGTGGCGCACGCCGAGCACCGCCTCGGCGTACTTGGTCGCCATGCCGACGGCGGCCGTGACCCACATCCAGAAGATGGCGCCGGGGCCGCCGATCAGGATGGCGGTCGCCACCCCGCCGATGTTGCCGTTGCCCACCGTCGAGGCCAGGGCGGTCGACAGCGCCTGGAACGACGTGATGGACCCGGCGGACCCCGATCCCGGCTTCGCCACCGCGCTCTGCAGCGTCCGCCGCACCGCCAGCGGGAAGCAGCGCACCTGGATGAAGCCGGTGCGGATGGAGATCAGCAGGCCGACGACGACGAGCACCAGCGGCATGGCGAACGGCTGCCACACCAGTGCGTCGATGGCGGTCACCTGGTCGGTCAGGGTCTGCACGGCTTGCTCCAGTCGCTTGTGGTCCCCGGCGGGTCAGAGCATCGACGCGAGGGTGGCGACGACGATCGCCGCGATGGCGACCGGACAGATCCAGCGGATCAGGAAGACCCAGACGTGCGGGACCGGGAGCCAGGCCCCCTCGGCCCGCAGCTCCTCGAGCGCGCGGTCGGCCCGCCAGATCCGGCCGATGAAGATCGCCGTCAGGCAGCCGCCGACTGGCAGCGCGAACTCGTTCCAGACGTTCACCATCAGGTCGAGGAAGCCGATGCCGAGTCCCGGCAGGCGCGTGAACACCTCCACGGCGCCGTTGCCGAGCGCCGACGGGACGGCCAGCACGGCGATGGCGCCCGCCACGGCGGCGACCGCCTTCTGCCGCGTCCAGCCCAGCGCATCGACGCAGTGCGACACCGGCACCTCGAGCAGCGAGATGGTGGAAGTGAGCGCGGCGACGCTCAGCAGCAGGAAGAAGGCGGCGCCGAACAACGCGCCGCCGGGCAGCGTGGCGAACAGTTGCGGCAGCACCGTGAAGATCAGCCCCGGTCCGCTGGTCGACGGGTCGAACCCGGCGATGGAGAAGCCGACGGGGAAGATGATGAAGCCGGCCAGCAGCGCGATCGACGTGTCGAGCAGCACGATCCACAGCGCCGAGGAGGCGATGCCGTCGCGGCGCCCGAAGTAGCTGCCGTAGGTCAGGATGCACCCCATGCCGAGGCTGAGGGAGAAGAACGCCTGCCCGAGCGCCGCCGTGAACACCCCCACGTCGGCCAGCCGCGTCAGGTCGGGGCGCAGGTAGTAGGCGAGGCCGGCGCCCGCGCCGGGCAGCGTGACCGCCCGGATCGCGAGACCGACGAGCAGCAGGAGCAGCAGCGGCATCAGCGCCTTGGTCACCCGCTCGATGCCCGCGCGCACGCCGCCGAGCAGGACCCGCGCCGTCGTCCCGATGACCAGCAGGGCCAGCAGGGCGCTCAGCGCGCCGTTGGCCGTGAACTCGCCGAAGAAGCGGCTGATCTCGTCCGGGCTGCCGCCGACGGCGCCGGTCAGCGTGAACCAGATGTAGCCCACCGCCCACCCGGCGATGACGGAGTAGAACGACAGGATACCGGCGCCGGCCAGCACGCCGAGCGCGCCGACGAGCCACCACCGGCGGCCGGGCGCCAGGGCCTCGAAGGCGCCCACCGGGCTCTGCCGCGTGCGGCGGCCGAGCGCGATCTCGCCGGCCAGGATCGGCGCGCAGATCAGGACGATGCAGGCCAGATACACGACCACGAACGCCGCGCCGCCCCCCTGTCCGACCTGCGTCGGGAAGCCCCAGACGTTGCCCAGGCCGACCGCCGATCCGGCTGCCGCCAGGATGAAACCGGCCCGGGAGCTCCACATGCCGCGCGCCGCGTTCGTGCTCATCTCCGGGAGACCTCCGGGGGCGAGCCGCTTGCGTCGCGCGCGCCCCGCCGACGGGCGCATTGTATCGAACCCGCGTTAGACTCCCAAGGATGAGCGGGGTGAGGGCGGCCAGCGCCGCCGTGCGCGACCGGGAGGACGCATGAACGCCGCCGCATCGTCGGCGCGCGTGCTCGACGGCGCCGCGGTCGCCGCCGGAATCTGCGACGCGCTCGTCCCGCGCATCGACGCCGTGCGCGTCGCCGCCGGGCGCCCGCCGGCTATCGGCCTGCTGCTCGCCGGCCGCGATCCGGGGTCCGAGGTCTACGTCCGCAACAAGATCCGCCGCAGCGAGGCGCTCGGCATGCGGACGCGGCTCGATCGCCTGCCGGAGTCGGCCGCCTTCGTCGAGGCGCTCGCCGTGGTCGAGGCCTTCAACGCCGACCCGGCCATCGACGGCATCCTGGTGCAGTCGCCGCTGCCGGCCGGCATGGGCGCCGACGCCGAGCGGCGCGTCTTCGAGGCGATCGACCCGGCGAAGGACGTCGACGGCTTCCATCCCGTCAACGTCGGGCGGCTCGTCCAGCAGACGCCGGCCCTCGCGCCGTGCACTCCCTCCGGCATCCTGGCCCTGCTCGACCGGTGTGGTGTCGCGCTCACCGGCCGCCGGGCCGTCGTGATCGGCCGCAGCGACATCGTCGGCAAGCCGCTGGCGCTGCTGCTGCTGCACCGCCACGCCACGGTCACCATCTGTCACTCGCGCACGGTCGACCTGCCGCAGGTGGCGGCCCAGGCGGACGTGCTGGTGGCGGCGGTGGGGCGCCCGGCCTTCGTCAAGCCGGCCTTCGTCAAGCCGGGCGCGACGGTCATCGACGTCGGCACCAATACCCTGACGGAACGCGACCGGGTGGTCTCCCTGTTCGGTGCCGCCTCGAAGAAACTGGCGGCGTTCGAACGTCGCGGCCGGGTGCTGTGCGGCGACGTGCACCCGGAGGTGGCGCACGTGGCGGGTGCAATCACGCCGGTGCCGGGCGGTGTCGGACCGCTGACGATAGCCATGTTGCTGTCCAACACGGTGCAGGCGGCGGAACGGCGCCTGGGCCTGCATCCGTGAACGCGGTCACGGGTTCGGGCGGGCCGTATCCTGTCGCCGGGGCGGGGCCGTATCCCCGCCGCTCGCGCCACGCCGGATGCCGGGTTCATGGCCGGACCTGCGTCTCCGGGGTTGGATTGACGTGCGTCAGCCCCCGGCCGCCAGCGTCCGACACAATGCGGCCACTTGGCGGTCGGTCAGCGCGAACGAGCCGTCGGTCCGCACCACCGCGTCCGCGCGCGCGACCTTGTCGGCGATGGGAAGCTGCGCCGCGATGCGGCGGCGCGCATCGGCCGCGGGCAGCCCGTCACGGGCCATGACCCGCTCGAGCTGGGTTGCCGGCTCACAGGCCGCCACCACGACGCGGTCGAACTCCGCCGCGCGCCCGGTCTCGAACAGCAGCGGGATGTCGGCCACGGCGAAGGGCGCGGCGGTGTGTGCGCGGCAGCGACGGAACCAGTCGTCGACGACGCGCCGCACGAACGGGTGGATCAGGACTTCGAGGGCGGCGCGGGCGGCGGGGTCGGCGAAGACCAGCCGGCCGAGACGGGTCCGGTCCAACGAGCCGTCGGCGGCGAAGACGGCGGGTCCGAACCGGGTGCGAATCCCCGCGCAGGCGGGCTGACCCGGCTGGACCGCCGCGCGAGCCAGCCGGTCGGCGTCGATGGTGGGCACGGCGTGGTCGCGGAGCCGACGGACCACGTAGGATTTGCCCGTGCCGATGCCGCCGGTGAGCGCCACTCGGAGCATGTCAGTCCCGCGCGGAGGATGCGCTCCTCGCTGTCCGGTTTGCCGATGCCGCCGGTGAGCATCGTCCGGAACAGGGGCGAACCGCGGTCAGGCCGGCGCCTCCTCCAGCTCTTCCGCCGGCGCGATGCGCTCCTCCACGAACGTGTTCCACTCGTGGCACTGCGGGCACTGCCAGAGCAGCTCCGTGCTGCGGTAGTGGCAGCGCATGCAGACGTGCGGGTCGAGGTAGAAGACCGCATCGTGCGTCAGCTCGACGTAGCGGCGTACGAGGAGCGGATCGAAATCGAGCGTCGTCAACGCGCGCCAGATTGCCTGGTGAACCGCCAGCGCGTGCGGGTTGTGCACGAGCGACTCGAAGAAGAGATCGAGCGCCCGGGTCGGGTCGCCCCGATTCGCGAAATGCTGTCCGAGCGTCAGGCGCGCCCGCCAGTCCTGCGGGTTGGCGGCCATGAGGCGCCGGCACAGATTGACGAAGCGCTCCGGGCCGTCCAGTTGTCGGTAGGCTTTCTCCAGCCGGGCGAAGGCAAGATACGACCGCTCCGGCGCGGTGCGGCTGATCTGTTCCCACATCGCGATGGCATCCGTCGTGCGTCCCTGGGCCATGTAGACGTCGCCGAGGTTGAGCGACGCCGGCACGGTGCGGCTGTCGAGATCGAGCGCGGTCTCGAAGTGGCGGATGGCCTGTTCGGGCGCGCCGTCGCGGACGGACTGCAGACCGAGCTCGTTTTCGAGAAAGGCGAGAATGGCCTGATCGCGTGGTTTCTCACTGGCCGGGGCGCTGTTGGTGATGCGCTGTCGGATTGCGCGGGCCTCCTGCCACTCCTGCTGCTCCTCGTGGATCTTCTCGAGGTTGAGCAGGGCGTACTGGTTGCCGGGATCGAGTCGAATCACTTCGGAGAACGACTGGAACGCGCGATCGACGAAGCCGCCGCGCTTGTAGTCGAGACCGAGACAGAGCTGCACGTAGGCCTGCTCCATGGTGCTCAGCTTCGGACGCTGCAACAGGCGCTGGTGCAGCCGGATCGCCTTGCTGACCTGACCACGCTCGCGATACAGGTTCCCCAGGATCAGATTGATTTCGAGCGCCGTCGAATCGAGGCCCATCGCCTTGCTCAGCTCCTCGATGGCCAGGTCGATCTGGTTCGACGCGAGAAAGTTCAACCCGAGGATGTAGTGTGGCGATTCACGGATCTTGCGGCGGTCTATCCAGCGGCCGTCGTGGAGCTTGTAGCGCTCCCAGGCCTTGCCGATGGCGAGCCCGACGAGTAATGCGACGAGAGCGGCCAGGAGCGCCAGCGTGTCGGTCATCGTCGCTGTCAGAAGAGCTCGGTGCGCCAGAGATCGTGCAGGTGGACCACGCCGAGCAGGCGTTGGTCGCCATCGACGACGAGGAGCGACGTGATCCGGCGGCTCTCCATCCGGTGGAGGGCCTCGACGGCCAGCGTCGCCGGACCGATGGTGACCGGCCCGGGCGTCATCAGGTCGCGCGCCCGTCGCCCGTCGAGGGGCGATGCGACATTCGCCGCGTCGTCCTGCTCGCCCCGGCCGCCCCGGTCACACGCCGGTTGCCCCTGCGGGGGGGACGCGGCAGCCAGGCGCCGGCGGATGTCGCCGTCGGTGATGATCCCGGCGACGCGTCCGTCGTCGTCCACGACGCAGGCCATGCCGAAGCCGCCGGCGTCGATGGCCACCAGCACCTCGCCGGCCCCGGCCGACGGCGCCACGGTCGGCAGGTCCTTCCCGGTGTGCATGAGACGCTCGACCCGCAGCAGCCGCTTGCCGAGCTGCCCACCGGGGTGCAGGTGCGCGAAGTCTTCCTTTCGGAAGCCCTTGCGGACGAGCAGTGCCATGGCCAGCGCGTCACCGAGGGCGAGCGCGGCCGTGGTGCTGGCGGTCGGCACCAGGTTCAGTGGGCAGGCCTCCATTCCCACGCCGCAGTCGAGAGTCACGTCGGCTGCTTCGCCGAGCGTACTGGTGGGCGAGCCGGTCAACGCGATCAGTCGCGCGCCGAGCCTGCGGATGGTTTCCAGCAGCCGCAGGATTTCGGGGGTTTCGCCGCTGTGGGAGAGGCCGATCACGATGTCGTCCGACCGAATCGCGCCGAGATCGCCGTGGACGGCTTCTGCAGGGTGGATGAAGTAGGCCGGCGTGCCGGTGCTCGACAGCGTGGCGGCCAGCTTGCGGGCGATGATGCCCGACTTGCCCATGCCGGTGACGATCGCCCGCCCGTCGCAGGCGGCGAGCAGCGCCACCGCCGCGTCGAGCCGGTCGTCCACGCGCTCGGCGAGCGAGGCGACCGCCTCGGCCTCGATGCGCAGCACTCGGCGGGCCAGCTCCCGCAGGGACTCGCGTCGCTGCGCGGTCGGGTCGGTCACCGTCGTCGGCCCGGTGCCGGCCATGCGGCCCGGCGGGCGGGCGGCCTCGCGCGGCTGCGCACGCTGGCGGACCGCGGGCGCGGCGTCGGCCGCAGGTTCGGTCGGGCGAGTCCCGCCCGGCCGCGTCATGGCCGGAGCCGTCGTCAGTTGCGGGTCCGTCGTCGGCTGCGCGCCCGCCGGCACCTACGTCGCCTCCCCCGCGGCGACCGGCTGCGCCGCGTCCCGGATGGCGGCCAGACGCTGCAGCAGCGGCTCGAGCCGGGCGAGCGGCAGCGCGTTGCGTCCGTCGCTCTTCGCCGCGGCCGGGCGCTCGTGCACCTCGAAGAACACCCCGTCGACGCCGGCGGCCACTCCGGCGGCGGCGAGCGGCTCGATGAACTCGGCCTGACCGTCGCTGGCCCCGTCCCCGGCACCGGGCAACTGCAGGCTGTGGGTCACGTCGTAGACGACCGGGAAGCCCAGCGAGCGCAACTGCGGAAAGGCGCGCATGTCGACGACGAGGTTGTGGTAGCCGAACGCCGTCCCCCGCTCGGTGACCAGCACCCGGTAGTTGCCGCCGGCCGCCGCCTTGTCGATGACGTGCCGCATGTCGAGCGGGGCGAGGAACTGTCCCTTCTTCAGGTTCACCGCCCGCCCGGTGGCGGCGGCGGCCACGATCAGGTCGGTCTGCCGGCACAGGAAGGCCGGGATCTGGAGCACGTCGACCACCTCGGCGCTCGGCGCCGCCTGGGCCGGCTCGTGGATGTCGGTCAGCACGGGGCAGCCGATCCGTTCCCTGACATCCGCGAGAATCTGAAGGCCGCGGACGAGTCCGGGCCCCCGGAAGGACCCCAGCGACGTGCGGTTCGCCTTGTCGAACGACGCCTTGAACACGAAGGGCATCCCGACCCGCGCCGCGATGCCGCGGATCGCCTCGGCGAGTTCCCCGGCGTGGCCGGCGCTCTCGATGACGCAGGGGCCGGCGACCAGGGCCAACGGCTGGCCGCCGCCGAAACGCACGCCGCCGACGGAAACGGTCCGCACCCGCCGATTATATTCGCGGCCCCCGGCAGTTCGGGTGCGCCGCGGTGCGCCGTGGACGGAGGCGGCCGGTGGGCCGGAACGGTGGGACTGTGCGTCGGCGAGGCCTGGAGGACTGACCGGGGGTCGGTGCCCGGTGAGCGGGGCGCCTTTCGCGCCGCGGCCTGACGGCGCGGGTCTCGGTCAGGCGAGCGATTCGGTAGTCCCCTGTGTGCAGAGCCGGTGCTGGTGGGCGGCGGCGACGAAGTGGGCGAAGAGCGGGTGCGGGGCCAGCGGCTTCGACTGGAACTCCGGATGGAACTGCACCGCGACGAACCAGGGGTGGTCCGGCAGCTCGATGGCCTCGACGAACCTGCCGTCCGGAGAGCGGCCGGAGACGACCAGCCCGGCGGCGGTCAGCGGGGACTCGTAGGCGGGGTTGAACTCGTAGCGGTGGCGGTGCCGCTCCGAGAGGGAGACCTTCCCGTAGGCCTCGCGCAGCACCGTGCCGGGAGCCGCTTCACACGGGTAGCTGCCGAGCCGCATCGTGCCCCCGAGGTCGTCCACGCCGAGCAGGTCCCGCAGCTTGTAGATGACCTTGTTGCGCGTGTCGGGGTTGCATTCGGTCGAGTCGGCGTCGTCGATGCCGCAGACGTTGCGGGCGAACTCGACGGCGGCCCACTGGAAGCCGTAGCAGATCCCGAAGTACGGAATCCCGCGCCGGCGCGCCACCCCCGCCGCGCGCAGCATGCCGCGGCTGCCCCGGCGCCCGAACCCGCCCGGCACGAGAACCCCGTCCGCCTCGCGGAGCGGGTCGTCGCCGTCGTCGGCCTCGAGGGCCTCGGCCTCCACCCACTCGATGCGCACGTGCAACCGCTGTGCGAAACCGGCGTGCGAGAGCGCTTCGTTGAGGCTCTTGTAGGAGTCCTCGTACCCCACGTACTTGCCGACGACGTGAACGGTGACCTCGTCGGCGGGGTTGCGGATGCGTTCGACCAGCTCCTCCCACGCCTCCATGCGCCGCTCGGTGGTCGACGGCAGCCCCAGCCGCCGCAGCACGATGCGGTCGATGCCCTCGTCGGACAGGGCCAGCGGCACCTCGTAGATGCTGTCGACGTCGCGCGCGGTGATGACGGCCTCCTCGTCCACGTCGCAGAACAGCGCGATCTTGCGGCGCAGGTCCCGGGGAAGCGCCCGGTCGGTGCGGCACAGCAGGATGTCGGGCTGGATGCCCAGCGAGCGCAGGTCGCGGACGCTGTGCTGCGTCGGCTTGGTCTTCAACTCGCCGGCGGCGCCGATGAACGGCACCAGCGTCAGGTGCACGTAGAGCGTGTGGTCGCGTCCGAGGTCCTGACGCAACTGGCGGATGGCCTCCAGATACGGCTGGCTCTCGATGTCGCCGACGGTGCCGCCGACCTCGATCAGCACGATGTCGATGCCGCCCTGTCGGGCGACCACCTGCATGGCGTCCTTGATCTCGTCCGTGATGTGCGGGATCACCTGCACCGTGCGGCCCAGGTAGTCGCCCCGGCGCTCCTTCTGGATCACCGACAGGTAGATCTTGCCGGTCGTCCAGTTGTGGTTGCGCGTCGTCACCGTGTTCGTGAAGCGCTCGTAGTGCCCGAGGTCGAGGTCCGTCTCGGCGCCGTCGGTGGTGACGTACACCTCCCCGTGCTGATACGGGCTCATCGTCCCCGGATCCACGTTCACGTAGGGGTCGAACTTCTGCAGCGTGACGCGGTAGCCGTGTCCTTCGAGCAGTGCGCCGATGGAGGCGGCGGCCAGCCCCTTGCCGAGCGAGGAGACGACGCCGCCGGTGATGAAGATGTACTTGACGGGGTGGGGGGTCGGATCCGGGCGGTCAGGCATGCGCGGGCTCGGGTGCGACCAGGTGGCGGACCCGCTCGAGGTCGGCGGGCGTGTCGACGCCGATCGGGGCCTCGTCGGTGGCGACGGTCCCGATGCGGTAGCCCGATTCGAGCGCCCGGAGCTGTTCGAGGCGTTCGAGACGCTCCAGCGGCGTGGGCGGGATCCGGGCCAGCTCGAGCAGACAGGCGCGCCGGTAGGCGTAGAGTCCGATGTGCCGGTGGCCGAGCGTCCTGCGCTCCGGTGCCGCCTCGCGCGCATGCGGGACGGGCGCACGCGAGAAGTACAGGGCGTCGCCCCGCGCGTCGACGACCACCTTGACCACGTGCGGGTCCGCCAGGGTCGCCGGATCGGTGATCGGGCAGCGGGCCGTGGCGATTCCCAGCCCGGGGTCTGCGGCGAGCGCACCGACCACGGCCTCGATGAGCGCCGGCGGCATGAGCGGCTCGTCGCCCTGGAGGTTGACGACGATATCGCTGGTCAACCGGCGGGCGACCTCGGCGAGCCGGTCGCTGCCCGTCGGGTGATCGGGGCGGGTGAGCCACGCTTCGCCCCCGAACGCCGCGACGGCGTCGGCGATGCGCCGGTCGTCGGTGGCGACGAGGATGCGCTCGACGCCCGGCGCCTTCGCCGCGCAGCGATGCACGTGTTCGATCATCGGCCGCCCGCCGAGGTCGAGCAGCGGCTTGCCCGGCAGCCGGGTCGAACCGTAACGCGCCGGAATGACGACAGTGGTAGTGGAAAAGGTGGCCGCCGCCCGCGCCGCGATCGGCACAGCAGGGTGCACGGCGAATATTACCACGCCGGCCGGCAATCCGTACAGGGGGGCAGCCCGACCATCGTCGCCTGCGGCTCCGATGCCGCCCGACCGGGCCTGACCGGGAGCCCGCGCCGTTCCTGCGGCGCAGACTCCCAGGAAGGCCGTGCCGGTGTCACCCGCCGGGGCCGCCGCGAAGTACGGTAGTCTCATGCATCAGACAGCATGTCGATGTCGTCGCCACGCATTGCAATGCTCGCCGTTGGAGGCGCTCTCGTGGCGGCGTGGCTCGCCGCCGCGACCACCGCACCGACCGAGCCAGTCGCTGCGCCCGCGCCGCCGCCGGTCGCTCCCGCCGGCCCGGGAGCCGCGCCGCCCTCGACGGCGGCAGCGGATCTGGCCGCGGACATGGAGCGTTTGCGCAAGCGGCTGGCCGAAGCGCCCGCGCTCCGCATGAGCCCTCGCAATCCATTCTCCCTCGCGCCACCTCCACCGCCGCCGCGTCCGGAGACGCTCGCTCCGCCGTCCCGGTCCGCGGCTCCGTTCACCTCCCGCAGACCGCGGGCGAGCCGACCGGCGGTGCAACTCATCGGCATCGCGACAGCGGATTCGGAAGACGGCTCCGAGCGGACGGGCATCCTGACCACGCGTGGCGGGGAGGTGCTGCTGGTTCGCAGCGGAGATCGCGTTCCCGGCGGGTACCGCGTCGACGCCGTGGGGCCGTCGAGCGTGATCCTCGTCGACGGGGGCGGGGCGAGCCATCGCATCACCCTCCCGTAGCGCCCCCAAACGCCTCGCAGGCTCGGCGTTTCGGCCCAGTCCCCCACTCCACGGCCGATACGGACGTCACAGCCTGATCAGGGCGGCCGAATCGATCGCCGTGATCCCGCGAATCTCCTGCAGTACGTGGTGGGTCACCTCGGGCTCCGCGTGGTGCGCCGCTTCCGCCGGGCCGCGCGCGCCGACGCGCACCACGCCGACTGCTCCGCCCGCCCCGCGGCCGAGCGCGAAGGTGGCGATGTTGATGCCGTGTCGACCGAGGATGGAGCCGACCTCCCCGATCACGCCGGGCTGGTCGCGGTTGCGGACCACGATCAGGGCGCCTTCGAGCGGCGCCTCGACCTCGACCCCGTCGAGCCGCACCAGACGCGGTTGTTCGGGCTCGAACACGGCGCCCTCGGCCCACAGCTCGCCCGCGCCCGTGTGCAGCTTCAGCGACATGAGGCTGGTGAAGTTCCGTGGGCGCGAGCTGCGCGATTCGATGACCTCCAGACCGCGCTGTTCGGCTGCCGTGCGGGCATTGACGAGTGTGACCTCCTGTGACAGCACCTGTCCGAGGAGACCGACGAGGGTGGCGCTCACCAGCATCTCGTGCGGTTCGTCGGCGAGCCTGCCGTAGTAGCGCAGGCCGAGGCCGGCGATCGGACTCTGCGCAAGCTGGCCGAGGAGGCTGCCCAGGCGTTCCGCCAGCACCAGATACGGGCGCAGGGCTCGCAGCTCGTCGGGGGCGATGGAGGGATAGTTGACGGCGTTGCGGGCGAATCCCGACTGGAGGTACTCGCGCACGCCGGTCGCCGCCTCGAGACCGACGAGTTGCTGGGCCTCGGCGGTCGCCCCCCCGATGTGCGGCGTCGCGATGACCTGCGGCAGGCCGGTCAGGGCGGTGTCCGGCGGCGGCTCCTGACGGAAGACATCGAGCGCCGCGCCGGCCACGCGACCCTCGCGGATCGCCGCAGCCAGCGCCGCCTCGTCCACGAGGTCGCCGCGCGCCGTGTTGATGATGCGTACACCCCGGCGGCAGCGCGCCAGAAGTTCCCGGTTCAGAAGGTTGCGGGTCGCTGCATTCGATGGGAGGTGCAGGGTGATGAAGTCCGCCCGCTCGACCAGCGCGTGCAGGGCGATCAGCTCGATGCCGAGGTCAACGGCCATCTGCGCGGCGATGAAGGGATCGTGGGCGACGACCACCATGTCGAAAGCGAGCGCCCGCCGCACGACCTCCCGCCCGATGCGGCCGAGGCCGACCACGCCGAGCGTCTTGCCTCGCAGCTCGGAGCCCCGCAGGCTCTTCTTGCACCAGTGCCCGGCCTTCATCTGGGCGTCGGCGAGGGCGACGGAGCGGGCCGAGGCGAGCATCAGGGCGAACACGTGCTCGGCGACGCTGACGCTGTTCGCGCCGGGTGCGTTCAGCACGACGACGCCACGGTCGCTGGCGGCCTCGATGTCGACGTTGTCCACACCGGTACCGGCGCGGGCGACCACCCGGAGCCGGGGCGCGCCGGCGAGCAGCTCGGCCGTGACCGTCGTGGCGCTGCGTATGATGAGGGCGTCGGCGTCGCCCAGGTCGGCGCGCAGTTCGGCCGGAGAGCGTCCTGTCCGCGTGTCCACCGTCCATCCCTCGGCCTCGAGCAGGGACACGGCGGCCGCCGGGAGGGTGTCCGGGATCACAATCTTCATGAGTCTGGCTAGGCCGGCGCGGAACGCGTAACCACCTTTACAGTACAATAACGCCGAAGCTTGGCGTCGGTTGGCCGCTGTCCGGGAAGGCATCCGCACCAGGATGGTGCAAGTCGCTGGAGCGGGCCGGAGGACGCGGGTCGCCCTCGCCTGATGAACGATTCTTCCACAAGGTTTCCACGGTTTCTGTTGACTATCCCGGAGCGGGCCGCAGGGAACGGATCTGCTGGCCCCAGGCGGTCCTTCCATGGGTGCGTCCCGTGGCCAGCGGCCGAGACTGCGCATCATGCCCGAATTCACGAATCTGGTTCCCCCCACCGAAGGCACGGCCATCACCCGCGGGCGCGACGGTGCGCTGGTCGTACCCGACCATCCCGTCATTCCGTTCATCGAGGGCGACGGCATCGGCCGCGACATCTGGCGCGCGTCGGTGCGGGTCTTCGATGCAGCGGTGAAGAAGGCGTTCGGCGACCGGAAGCGCGTCGTCTGGTTCGAGGTCCTGGCCGGCGAGAAGGCGAAGGAGCGGACCGGCGAGTGGCTCCCTGCGGATACGCTCGAGGCGGCGAAAGCCTACCGGGTCGCGATCAAGGGCCCGCTCACCACGCCCGTCGGCGGCGGCATCCGTAGTCTGAACGTGTCGATCCGGCAGTTGCTCGACCTCTACGCCTGCGTACGCCCCGTGCGGTACTTCGCCGGCACTCCATCGCCGGTGCGCCATCCGGAGCACATGGACCTCGTCATCTTCCGGGAGAACACCGAGGACGTCTACGCCGGAATCGAGTGGGAGCAGGGATCATCGCAGGCGGAGCAGCTCCTCGACTACCTGTCGACGTCCTTCGGCAAGCGGATCCGGCGCGATTCGGGCATCGGGATCAAGCCGATTTCGATCACCGGCAGCAAGCGGCTGGTTCGCAAGGCGGTCCAGTACGCCATCGACAACGGTCGCAGGAGTGTGACGCTCGTCCACAAGGGGAACATCATGAAGTTCACCGAGGGAGCGTTCCGCGACTGGGGCTACGAGCTGGCGAAGGAGGAGTTCGGAGACCGCACCATCGGCGAGTGGGACGGCGAGCCGAACGGGCGGATCGTGATGAAGGACCGTATCGCCGACAGCATGCTGCAGCAGATCCTGACGCGCACGGCCGAGTACGATGTCATCGCCACCACGAATCTGAACGGCGACTACCTGTCGGACGCCTGCGCGGCGCAGGTCGGCGGCCTCGGCCTCGCCCCGGGCGCCAACATCGGCGACGAGGTCGGATTCTTCGAGGCGACCCACGGTACCGCGCCGAAATACGCCGACAAGGACGTCATCAACCCCAGCTCCGTCATCCTGTCGGGCGCCATGATGTTCCGTTACATGGGGTGGCGCGAGGTGGCGGCGAGCATCGAGGACGGCATCGAGCGCACCATTCGACAGAAGACGGTGACATACGATCTGGAGCGCCTCATGGAGGGTGCCACGAAGCTGAGGACGTCGGAGTTCGCGGACGCCGTCATCGCGAACATGTAAGAAGAGTTGGAGCAGGATCAGCATGAATCGCAAGGTCTCGATTATCGGTTCGGGTAACGTCGGCGCCACCGCCGCACGCAGCATAGCGGACAAGGAGCTCGCCGACGTGGTCATCCTCGACATCCTCGATGGGGTGCCGCAGGGCAAGGGGCTCGATATGCTCGAGGCCTGCCCGGTCGAGGGCTCGGACGCTCGCGTGCTGGGCACGAACGACTACGCCGACACGGCCGGGTCGGACATCGTCGTGATCACGGCGGGGCTGGCGCGCAAGCCGGGCATGAGCCGCGACGATCTGCTGACGAAGAACTGCGCGATCATCACGAGCGTGACCGAACAGGTGATACAGCACTCTCCGAACTGCATCATCATGCCGGTCACCAATCCGCTGGATGCGATGGCGCAGGTCGTGTACCGCAAGAGCGGCCTGCCGCGCGAGCGCGTGATCGGCATGGCCGGGGTGCTCGATTCGGCGCGCATGCGCGCCTTCATCGCGCAGGAGCTGGACGTGTCCGTCGAGAACACGCACGCGTTCGTCCTCGGCGGACACGGCGACACGATGGTGCCGCTCCCGCGTTATTCCACCGTTGCCGGGATCCCGGTGACCGAGCTGCTCGACCGGGAGAGGGTCGATGCCATCGTGCATCGCACGGCGCATGGCGGCGCCGAGATCGTCAAGCTGCTCGGCACCGGCAGCGCCTACTACGCGCCCGGCTCGGCGGTGGTCGAGATGGTCGAGGCGGTGCTCAAGGACAAGAAGAAAATCCTGCCGTGCTCGGTCTTCCTCCAGGGTGAGTACGGCATTCACGGGCTCTTCGTCGGGGTGCCGTGCAAGCTGGGAGCGAACGGTCTGGAGAAGATCATCGAGATCGAACTGACCGGGGATGAGAACGCGGCGCTGAGGAAGTCGGCGGCCGCGGTGCAGGAGCTCGTGCAGGTCATAGACATGTCCTGATGCACGGAATCGCGGATCCTGCCTGCCCGTGAGGGGACTCCCGGGTCGCCAGCCCCTTGCTCCTGGTGCGGAGGGTGCGTCGTCCCCGGGCGGGGCGCCGCGGGAGCCTGCCGTCATGATTTCCACCCATTCCGGAATGCCGGCCCAGTGAAGATCCACGAATACCAGGCCAAGAAGCTTCTGGCGACGGCCGGGGTGCCCGTTCCCCGCGGCGGGGCGGCGTTCACGGTCGCCGAGGCGCGCGCCGTCGCCGAACGCCTCGGTGGGCGCGTGGTGGTCAAGGCCCAGATTCATGCCGGCGGCCGGGGCAAGGGAGGCGGGGTCCAGGTGGTCTCCGACGCTGTCGAGGCCGAACGCGCCGCCGAGGCGATGCTCGGCATGACGCTGGTCACCGCGCAGACCGGTCCCGCCGGGCGGCGGGTGGGACGTCTGCTGATCGAGGAGGGGCTCGAACTCGATCGCGAGTTGTACGTCGGGCTCGTCATCGACCGTGCACTCGCGCGACCGGTGTTGATGGCGAGCCGGGCCGGCGGGATGGAAATCGAGCAGGTAGCCGCCGAGACGCCGGAACTCATCCTCAGGGAGGCACTGGATCCGGTGGCCGGCCTGTTGCCGTTCCAGGCCCGCCGGCTGGCTGTCGGTCTCGGTCTCGAGCCGCCCGTTGCCGGCCGTTCAGCCGCCGTGATGCTGGCGGCCTCGCAGGCGTTTCGGGACCTCGACGCCTCGCTCGTCGAGATCAATCCGTTGGTCGTGACGACGGGCGGGGACGTGCTGGCGCTGGACGCCAAGGTGAACCTGGACGACAACGCCCTTTTTCGGCATCCCGAGTTGCGGGATCTGCGGGACACGACGGAAGAAGAGGAGCTGGAGGTCGAAGCGTCCAGGCACGCCCTGAGCTACGTACGGCTCGACGGTCGCATCGGGTGCATGGTCAACGGCGCCGGTCTGGCGATGGCCACGATGGACATCATTCACTTGGCAGGCGGGGCGCCGGCCAACTTCCTTGATGTCGGCGGAGGTGCGAACGCCGACCAGATCCGGAATGCGTTCCGGATTCTCCTGGCCGACCCCAACGTGACCGCCGTGCTCATCAACATCTTCGGCGGCATTCTGCGCTGCGACGTGCTGGCCGAGGGCGTCATCGCGGCGGTCCGCGAGCTGGGGGTCGAGCTGCCCGTGGTCATCCGCATGGAGGGCACCAACGTCGAGGCGGGCAGGAGGATGCTGGACGAGAGCGGTCTGAACTTCACGACGGCCGGCACGATGAGCGAGGCGGCCGAGCGCGTGGTGACGCTTGCCGCCGGCTGAGGTCAGGACGGGATCATGGCGGTGCTCATCGACGAACGGACGCGACTGCTGGTGCAGGGCCTGACGGGACGGGAAGGGACCTTTCACGCGCGGCAGGCGACGCACTACGGCACGACCGTTGTCGGCGGCGTCAGTCCCGGCAAGGGGGGGACGACTCACGAGGGTTGGCCGATCTTCGATACGGTGCGCCGGGCGGTCGACGATACGGCCGCGAATGCATCCGTGATTTTCGTCCCTCCATCCGCTGCGGCCGACGCCATCCTGGAGGCCGCCGACGCCGACCTCGATGTCGTGGTCTGCATCACCGAGGGGATCCCGACTCGCGACATGCTGCCGGTCATCGCATTCCTGGAGAGGCGTCGGACGCGTCTCGTCGGACCGAACTGTCCCGGCGTGCTGTCGGCCGGCAGGGCGAAGGCGGGCATCATTCCAGGACACATCGGCAGCCGGGGGAGCGTCGGCGTCGTGTCGAGGAGCGGCACGCTCACCTACGAGGCGATGCACCAGTTGACCCGGCTGGGGCTCGGTCAGTCCACCTGCATCGGCATCGGCGGGGATCCGCTCATCGGCACCACCTTCGTCGACGCGCTGCAACTGTTCGCGGCGGACGACGAGACCGAGGCAGTGGTGATGATCGGGGAGATCGGCGGCACGGCCGAGGAAGATGCCGCTGCGTTCATCATGGAAGGCTTTCGGAAACCGGTGGTCGGGTTCATCGCCGGTCAGACTGCGCCACCCGGCCGGCGCATGGGGCACGCCGGTGCGATCATCGCCGGCGGCGAGGGAACGGCAGCGCGGAAGCAGGCGGCGCTCGAGGCGGCCGGGGTGACCGTGGTGAGGAGTCCCGCGGACATCGGCTCGGCAATGGCTCGCCGACTGGGCCCGGGAGCCTGAGTCGCGGCCCCGACGCCCTCGGCGGCGCTCCTGCCCTGCCCGCGATGGCGGGGGGAGGCGGGAGAGGCAGGCCTGCGCGAGCGCGTCGTGTTAGTATTTCAGGTTGAACTGATGCGAAACGGGGCAGTGCGTGGACAAGCGGCTGCCGCTCTACCAGAGCTGAGGATGCATGGCGCCTGCTGAAGTCGTGGTTCAGGAAGCTCCCGTCGCTCCGAGCGCCGGGCGGGTCGTCAACGATTTCAGCATTCAGGTGGCGACGGTCAACGGCTCGGGCAGCCAGACCGCCAATCTGGTGCTGCTGCGCTCCATCTTCCGGATGGGCGTGCCGGTCTCCGGCAAGAACCTCTTCCCGTCGAACATCGCCGGCCTGCCGACGTGGTTCACGATTCGCGCCAACAAGGACGGCTACATCGCCCGCAAGAAGGAAATCGACCTCCTGGTGGCGATGAACCCGGAGACGGCCCGGGAGGACGTGCTGTCGCTGCAGCCGGGCGCGGCGGTGGTGTACGACGAGAAGCTCGCCCTCGACGGCGTGCGCAGCGACCTGATCTTCTACCCGGTGCCGTTCAACCAGCTCGTCGCGGGCGTCTGCACCGACGTCAAGTTGCGCCGGCTCGTGCGCAACATGATCTACGACGGCGTGCTGGCCAGGCTGCTGGAGATCGATCTGCACGGGATGGAGCAGGCCCTGCAGAAACAGCTCGGCGGCAAGCCGAAGGCGGTGGCGCTGAACCAGCAGGCGCTCGAGGCGGGGTTCGCCTACGCCGAGAAGCATCTCGAGAAGCGGGATCCGTACGTCATCGCGCCCATGAACGCGACCGAGGGCAAGGTGCTCGTCGACGGCAACTCGGCTGCCGCCATCGGCTCGATGATGGCCGGGGTGACCGTGGTGGCGTGGTATCCGATCACGCCGTCGTCCTCGCTCTGCGAGACGCTCATCGACTACCTGCAGAAGCACCGCATCGACACCCAGACAGGCAAGGCGACGTTCGCCGTGGTGCAGGCCGAGGACGAGATCGCGGCCCTCGGCATGACCATCGGCGCCGGTTGGGCGGGCGCGCGGGCCATGACGTCCACGTCCGGTCCCGGCGTCTCGCTGATGGGCGAGTTCGCCGGCCTCGGCTACTACGGCGAGGTACCGGCGGTGATCTTCGACGTGCAGCGGGTCGGTCCGTCCACGGGCCTCCCGACACGCACCGCCCAGGGCGATGTGCTCTCGACCGCCTTCCTGTCGCACGGCGACACGCGGCACCTGATGCTGTTCCCGTCCTCGGTGGGCGAGTGCTACTCGATGGCAATCGAGGCCTTCGATCTCGCCGAGCGCTTCCAGACCCCGGTCTTCGTGATGACCGATCTGGACCTGGGCATGAACACCTGGATGTCCGACCCGTTTCCGTATCCGGAGAAGCCGCTTGACCGCGGCAAGGTGCTGGACGAGGAGACCCTCGAGCGCATCGGGCGGTTCGGACGCTACCGCGACGTGGACGGCGACGGCGTCCCGTACCGCAGCATCCCGGGCGACGGGATGCCGGCGTACTTCTGCCGCGGCTCGGGGCACAACGAGTGGGCGCAGTACAGCGAACGGCCGGACGACTACCGGAACAATGTGGACCGGCTGGCGCGGAAGTTCGAGAGCGCACGGAACTGGATGCCGGCGCCGGTGGTGGAGATCAACCGCCAGGCGTCCATCGGCGTCATCGCCTACGGCACCTCGCACTGGGCGGTGGTGGAGAGCCGGGACCAGCTCAAGGCGGAGGCCGACCTGGACACCTCGTACTATCGCGTCTGCGGGTACCCGTTCCGGCCCGCCCTGGCGTCGTTCATCGAGCGCCACGAGCGTGTGTACGTCATCGAGCAGAACCGGGACGGCCAGATGCTCAGCCTGATGAAGCTGGATCTGGAGCCGGATCTGGTGCGCCGGCTGCGGAGCGTGCTGCACTACTCGGGCATGCCGATCGACGCGCGGTCGATCACCGACAGCGTGCTGATCCAGGAGGGCTACCGGGTGCAGAAGACCGGCGCCGACACGTCGCACGTGCCGCGCGCGGCCGGGGTGGGCGGCGAGTAGCGGAACCCGGAGGCGAGGCTGGCGCGCCGCCGGTCGGGCGGCGCGGGCCGAAAGCCCGGGACGGCAAGGAAAGTCGGGCCGGTGGAAGACCGGCGCCGGCTGTCGCGGGAAGAGGATACGGTGGCTGTCGCAACATCGCCGGTACGTAAGAAGGTCAACCGGGTCGGCCTCGAGGCCGGGGCCTATCGCGGTTCGAAGACGACGCTGTGCGCCGGGTGCGGGCACAACGCGATCTCGGAGCGGATCATCGGCGCCTGCTTCGAGATGGGCATCGCGCCGGATCGGGTCGTCAAGCTCTCCGGGATAGGCTGCTCCAGCAAGAGTCCGGCCTATTTCCTCGGTTCGGCCCACGGGTTCAATGCCGTCCACGGCCGGATGCCGTCGGTGGGGACGGGCGCACTGCTGGCCAACCGCAACCTGGTGGCGATCGGCGTCAGCGGCGACGGCGACACCGGGGCGATCGGCATCGGCCAGTTCGTGCACCTGATGCGCCGCAACCTGCCGATCATCTACATCATCGAGGACAACGGCTGCTACGGGCTGACCAAGGGGCAGTTCTCGCCGACGGCCGATCTGGGGTCGAAGGCCAAGACCGGGGTCGTCAACGACCTGCCGCCGATCGATACCTGCGCGCTGGCCATAGAGCTGGGCGCCTCGTTCGTGGCCCGCTCGTTCTCCGGTGACAAGAAGCAGCTCGACGCCATCCTGAAGGCGGCGCTGAGTCACCGGGGCACGGCGATGCTCGACGTGCTCTCGCCCTGCGTGACCTTCAACAACCACGAGGGATCGACGAAGAGCTACGCCTACGCGAAGGAGCACGACGACCCGCTCGAGGAGCTCGACTTCGTACCCTTCTTCGAGGACATCAGCATCGACCACGAGCCCGGGACGACGCGGGAGGTCGTCATGCACGACGGGTCGAAGCTGTACCTGAAGAAGCTCGACGCCGACTATGATCCGCTGAGCAGGAAGCAGGCGCTGCGGGCGCTGCAGGAGACGCGCAGCCGCGGCGAGTTTGCAACCGGCCTGATCTACGTGGAGCCGGTCAAGCCCGACTTCCTCGACGTGCTGAACGTCGTGGACGAACCGCTGGCGACGCTGCCGCCCGAGCGCGTGCGGCCCCCGAAGGCGGTGCTCGACGACATCATGGAGAGCCTCCGGTAGCCATGGAATGCACGCTGGCCATCATCAAGCCGGATGCCGTCGCCAATCGGCACGCCGGCGCCATCCTGCAGCGCATCGAGAGCGGCGGCTTCGCCCTGCGCGGCGTGCGCCTGGTCAAACTGACGCAGGCGGAGGCGGAAGGCTTCTACGCCGTGCACCGCGAGCGGTCGTTCTTCGACAGCCTGACCGCCTTCATGTCATCGGGGCCGGCCATCGTCCTGGCGCTGGAAGCGGATGACGCCATTCGGCGCTGGCGCGATCTGATGGGCGCCACGGATCCGGCGAAGGCAGCGCCCGGCAGCCTGCGGCGGGAGTTCGGAACGTCGATCGAGCGCAACGCCACGCACGGTTCCGATGCGCCGGAGACGGCGGCGACCGAACTCGGCTATTTCTTCCGCGGCGTCGAGATCGGGTGAGGCCGGGAATGGGCGAGTTCCGGCTAAGTCACTGACAATATACGAGGTAGGGGCGGCGCTGCGCCGCTCGGGCCTTGACCGGGGCGGTGCCGCGTAGTAGCATTTACCGCCTGACGGAGGCGGCGCGACACGCGCGTGCCACAACGACCCGCCGGGCTTCATTACTTGCGATGCCGAAGCTGGTCGAGCGCGAAGCCGAGCCGCGTCTGAGTCCACTCACCGCGGCGCCGGCGCTCGCCGTTCAATTCTTTCTCATTCCGCTTGCCGTCGTCGGCGTGATCGTTCTGGTGTACGGCGGCTTTCGCATGCTGCTCACGACCGAGCGCACCCCCGCGGAGCTGCTGTCCGACGTGCGCTCGGGAGGTCGCGAGCGGCGCTGGCCAGCCGCCTACGAGCTCTCGCGTCTGTTGAGCGATCCGCGCACCGAGGAGCAGAATCCGCTGCTCGGCGAGGCCATCGTGCAGGCGTTCGTCGACTCGGCGGGTGACGATCCGCGGGTGCGGCGCTATCTGGCACTGGCAATAGGTCGGCTGGCGGCGCCGCCTCCCGAGGCGGTCGGCGAGTTGTCGTCGGCTCTGGACGATCCGGACACCGAGACGCGCATCAGCGTCATCTGGGCTCTGGCATCGCTCGGCGACGAGTCGACAGTGGACGACATTGAAGCGATGTACCGCTCCGACGATGCCGGGGTGCGCAAGATGGCGGTCTACGCGCTCGGCGCCCTGACCGGGTCGGGCGACCACGCCACGTTGCGCAATGCGCTCGACGACCCGGCGGCCGACGTGCAGTGGAACGCCGCCGTGGCGCTGGCCAGGCACGGCCGCAGCGAGGGAGTGACCGTGATTCGCCGCATGCTTGACCGCGAGTACGTCACACGCATGGTGACGCGGCGGGCGAGCGCCGACGATCCCCTCGATCCGGTCAGCGAGGTGATCGTCAGCGGTCTGCAGGCGGCCGCGTCACTGCGCGCGGTGGAGTTGCGGCAGCCGATAGTGGCGCTCAGCGAGACGGACGAGAACCTTCGGGTCCGTGAGCTGGCGATGAAGACCGTCGACCTGCTCGACCAGAGCACCAGGCTGACACGCTTCTGAGCGATGCCGCTCCAGGTAGAGAACCGATGACCGTGAGATTTCGACGGAGGCACGACGCGTGAATCCCCTGACTGCCGTCCTCGTCACCGGCGTCGCGATGTTCGTCGCGCACATCGTGGTGATTCTGCTGTTCCGCGAGAAGCCCGAAGCGCCTGCGGAGGCGCCGGCCGAAGCGGAGACCGAGGCCCGGGCGTCCGCGCCGGCGGCGCTCGTCGGCGCCGCCACCCGGTTGGCGGACCGGGTGGTGCCGCGCACGCCGGACGACACCTCGCCGCTGATGGGGCGCCGGGGATGGATGGGGCTGGCGTGGGGTTCGTTCACCGCCGCGACGGCCGGCTGTCTGGCCGCGACCGGCCGTTTCATGTTTCCGAACGTGCTGAACGAGCCGCCTCAGCAGTTCACGATCGGCTTCCCGGACGAGTACGGCGAGGGCGTCGACGAGCGCTGGAAGGACCGCTTCGGGGTCTGGGTGGTGCGCACCCCCTTCGACGACTACCACGAGTCGTCCGGCTTCTACGCGCTGCTCGTGACGTGCACGCACCTCGGCTGCACGCCGAACTGGCTGTCGGCGGAGAGCAAGTTCAAGTGTCCGTGCCACGGCAGCGGGTTCCGGCCGACCGGCATTAACTTCGAGGGACCGGCGCCGCGGCCCCTCGAGCGCGCACGGATCGTGATGGCCGAGGACGGACAGATCCTGATCGACAAGGCGCGCAAGTTCCAGGAGGAGCTGGGACAGTGGACCGACCCTGAGGCGTTCCTGTCCGTCTAGGAGCTTGCGCCGCGGAACGCAGCGAAGCGAAGTGCCGAGGCGCAAGGTAATGGAGCCGGGGGGGATGGGCCGAACGCCGAGCCCGCGAGACGTTTCGGGGCGCTAGGAAGAAGAAGTCAGAGCTGCTGAATCATGGCGAAGGCGAAATCGATCAAACCGGAGGCTGGCGCGCTCGAGCGCGCCTGGAACTGGCTCACCGAGACGCAGATCTGGGCGTCGGTCTTTCGGCACGACGCGCCGATCAACGACCGCAACCGCGTGCTGGTCATGCTGTCGAACGTTTTCCTGCACCTGCACCCGGTGCGGCTGAAGAAGCACGGCGTGCGGCTGCGCTATACATGGTGCATGGGCGGGTTGAGCTTCTTCCTGTTCCTCGTCCTCACGTTCACCGGCGTGCTGCTGATGTTCTACTACCGGCCGACGCTGGAGTACGCCTACTCCGACATCGTAGGCCTGCGCGAGCACGTCCCGCTCGGCATCATGCGCGAGATGCACCGCTGGGGCGCCCACGCGATGGTCATCACCGTGTGGCTGCACATGTTCCGTGTCTTCATGACCGGCTCGTACAAGCCGCCGCGGGAGTTCAACTGGAACGTCGGCGTCATCATGCTGGTGCTGACGCTGCTGCTGTCGTTCACCGGCTACCTGCTGCCATGGGACCAGCTCGCGATCTGGGCGATCACGGTCGGGTCGAACATGGCGCGCGCGACGCCGTTCCTCGGCTACGAGGGGCCCGGCGCGTCGCTGCTCGCCATCGGCGACGTGCAGTTGATCCACGCGGCCGACGACGCGCGCTTCGCGCTGCTCGGCGGCACGTTCGTGGGCGAGGGCGCCCTGCTGCGCTTCTACGTCCTGCACTGCGTCGCCCTGCCGCTGGTGATCGGGTTCCTGATGGCCGTGCACTTCTGGCGCGTGCGCAAGGACGGCGGCATCTCGGGGCCGCTCTAGGGGCTCGCCGCGCCTGAACGCAGGAGATCACGAACCATGGAAGCGATAAAGGGATTCTTCAACCTCGTCGCCGACCCGCGGCTGTTCTTCGTCCTGTCGGTGGTCGCGCTCGTGCTGATCGTCTGGAAGCGCGAGGCGTTCGCGAAGCTCTCGGTCGGCTACGGCCTGATGGGTTTCCTCGGCGCCTTCTTCCTGTTCGGCATGACCGACGAGAACTTCGTGCTGATCATCGCCAAGCCGGACAACGTGCCGATCGTCGCGCTGATCTTCCTCGTGGTGTTCTTCACGTGGTACTCGATGCGCCAGGCCGTGCTCAACGATCAGCGCACCGCGGCCGGCGAGGACGTCATCGAGAAGCAGGAATCGGACCGGGTGTGGGTCTGGCCGGATCTGGTCTACACCGAGCTCATCTCGCTGGTTCTCTGCTCCGCGATCCTGGTCGTCTGGTCCATCGTGCTGGAGGCCCCGATCGAGCAGCCGGCCAACCCGGCCAACACCCCGAATCCGTCGAAGGCGCCGTGGTACTTCCTGGGTCTGCAGGAGATGCTCGTCTACTTCGACCCGTGGCTGGCCGGCGTCGTGCTGCCGAGTCTGATCATCGTCGGCCTGATGGCGATCCCCTACATCGACACGAACCCGAAGGGCAACGGCTACTACACCTTCAACGAGCGCCGGGCGGAGGTCACGATCTTCCTGTTCGGCTTCGTGATTCTCTGGTCGGCGCTGATCGTGCTCGGGACCTTCCTGCGGGGTCCGAACTGGAACTTCTTCGGGCCCTTCGAGTACTGGGACGTCCACAAGCTCGAGGCGCTGAACAACGTGCAGTTGTCCGAGTACCTCTGGGTCCGCGGCATGGGGAGCGCCCTGCCCGACAACATCCTCGTGCGGGAGGGGCTCGGCATCGTGCTGTCGCTGGCCTACGTGACGGTCCTCCCGGTGCTACTCGCCCGCACGGTGCTGCGGCGGTACTACGAGAAGATGGGGCCGGCGCGCTTCTACGTCGGGGCGTTCCTGTTCCTGATGATGCTGTCGCTGCCGATCAAGATGTTCAGCCGCTGGGTGGTCAACCTGAAGTACGTCGTCTCGATCCCGGAGTGGTTCTTCAACATCTGAACCCGCCATGGCCAACAAAAAAAGCGTAGGACACGCCTACAACATCGATTTCCTCAACGTCGTGTTCGCGACGTCGAGCCTGTTCCTGTTCTTCACGACCATCTGGATGGTCTTCGACGACTACGATCGGGAGTGGAAGGGCTACCAGCGGCAGTTCGTGCTGCTCGAGGGGTACGTCACCTCCCTGAACCTGCAGGCCGCCCAGGCGGGCATCGACACGGCGCGCCTGCAGCAGTTGAACGCGGAGCGGGCGGCGGCCCAGGCCGAACTCGACACCAACGCCGAGCAGGTGGCCGCACTCGAGAGCACGCTGGCCGACGTCGAGGCCGCCTACTACCTGGCGAACCAGGAGTTCAACTTCCAGAAGGCGGACTACGACGTCGCGCGCTACGCGTACGAGGAGCACCGGCTGGAGCATCCGGAGGATGCCGAGGACGAGCGGCCCGCGATCGACGCCATGTACGACCGCTGGGTCGAGCTCGGCCTGCGCGTCGAGGAGCTGGTGGCGCGGCGCGACGACCTGCGGGCGCAGATCGGCGAGTACACCGGCGGCGTGTCCGATGCGGACACCGAGATCCGCGAGCTGACCGCCGAGGCGACGCGGCTGGCCGCGCTCGTCGAGGACCTGCAGGTCGACTTCGTCGGGGACGTGCTGCTCAACGCCCCGCTGCTCGACTTCATGGCGCCGAGTCTGACGGTGCAGCAGACCATCACCCCGGACGTCCACGACGAGCTGAACTTCATCCGCTTCCAGAAGATGGATCGCTGCCAGACCTGCCACATCGCCATCGACCGCGAGGGCTACGAGGCGTATCCGCAGCCGTACACGACGCATCCGAACCTGGAGACCTACATCGGCAGCGCGTCGCCGCACCCGCTGCAGACCATCGGCTGCACCGTCTGCCACGAGGGCATGGGGCAGTCGCTCGGCTTCGTCCACTCCTCGCACACCCCCGGGGACGAGGCGCAGATGCACGCCTGGGAGGAGCAGTACGGCTGGGAAGTTCCGCACCTGTGGGACTACCCGATGCTGCCCACCGACATGACCGAGGCGTCGTGCGCCAAGTGCCACCAGGACACCGTCCACGTCCCCGAGGCGTCCGACCTGAACTTGGCCTACGGGCTGTACGAGCGGGCCGGCTGCTATGCCTGCCATACGACCCGCGGCTTCACCGACCTGCGCAAGCCGGGGCCGAACCTCACGAAGATCGGCGCGAAGCTGACGCGCGAGTGGGTGGCGAACTGGATCCGCGACCCCCGCGCGGTCAAGCCGAGCACGTGGATGCCGCGGGTCTGGTACAACTCGAATACCGACAGCCCGGAGGACGCGGTCCGCAACGAGGTCGAGATCGACGCCACGGTCGCGTATCTCTTCGCGAACTCGGCCGAGCACGAGTTCGCGGTGATGTTCCCGCCGCGGGGCAGCGTCGAGCGCGGCCGGGCGCTCGTCGAGTCGGTCGGCTGCCTGGCCTGTCACATCACCGAGGATCAGGACCGTCTGGCCGCCGGGACGCGGCGCACGTTCGGGCAACCGCTGCAGAACATCGGCAACAAGACGAGCTACGAGTGGCTGTTCGACTGGGTGCGCGATCCGGCGCACTTCAGCAGCGAGACGTACATGCCGGATCTGCGGTTGACCAACCGCGAGGCGGCGGACATCGCGACGTATCTGAGCACGCTCACCGGCCCTGCGGGGCGGGATGCCGAAGCGACCTACGAGGGTGCCGAGATCACCGCGGTGCTGCTCGACTACGTCCGGTCGATCCTGCCCGCCGCCGAGGCGGAGGAGCTGGTGAGCGGCATGTCGCTCGACGAGCAGCGGCTGGATCTCGGCCAGCGCGTCATCGGCCGCTACGGCTGCTTCAGTTGCCACGAGATCGCAGGCTTCGAGGGCGCGCAGCCGATCGGCATCGAGCTGTCGGAGGAGGGCTCGAAGCTGCTGCCGCGGCTCGACTTCGCCTTCGTCCACGACATCCCGCACACCAAGGTGGAGTGGTTCAAGCAGAAGATGCGCGATCCGCGCGCCTTCGACCGCAACCGGGTGCTGCAGCCCCTCGAGAAGCTGCGGATGCCGGATTTCGGGATGAGCGAGGAGGAGGCCAGGCTGTTCTCGACCGCCATCATGAGCTTCCAGAGCGACGTGCAGCCGCTGGCTGCCAAGGCGCCGCGGTCGGCCCGCGCCGATGCGCTGCGCGAGGGCCGCAACCTGGTGCGGCGCCGCAACTGCATCGCCTGTCACGAGATCGAGGCGGACGGCGGCGACTACGTGAACCTGGTGGACGATCCGTCGCTGGCGCCGCCGATGCTGACCCCGCAGGGCGCGAAGGTGCAGCCGGACTGGATGTACGCGTTCCTCCAGGGGCCGATTCCCATCCGCCCGTGGCTCGACGTCCGCATGCCGACGTTCGGCCTCGACGATGCGCACTGGAACGGCGTGATCGACTATTTCGGCGCCATCTCCGACACCGTCGGCGAGTTCCGGACGCACGAGACACTGTCGGCGGCGGCGGTGCCGCGCGAAGGGGAGGAGCTGTTCGAGCTGCTCCGGTGCCAGCAGTGCCACGTGCTGGACACCATCCCGGCCGATCAGCCGACCGACAACCTCGCACCGGACCTGCGCATGGCGCGCGAGCGGCTGCAGCCGGACTGGATCGTCGACTGGCTGAGAGCGCCGCTGGAGATCCAACCGGGAACCCGCATGCCGATGTTCTGGACGGATTTTCCGACCTCACCCTACCCGCAGCTCGACAGCGACGGGCCGCGGCAACTGGAGGCGATCCGCGACTACATGCTGACCTTCGAGGGCGGGCCGTCGCCGATCCGGGGCAACTGATCCGGGGGTGGTGAATCCCGGAGAGCGCGGACAGGTTCACGGCGCGCCCCCTGCGGCGCGCCGTTCCCTTGTACGGCGCCCGGTTCGTTGAGGCGCACCGACCGATGGGAAATCCCGCGCTACGCGGCGTCTGGACGCCGGGGCCCGACGAGCGCGGACGCGGTCAGGGGGGGGCGAAGTGCGCCAGCGCCTCGTCGAGGCTGACGAACCGGGCGCCTGACGCCTCCATCTCGCTGATGGCCGCGGTCTCGTCGCCGGCGCGCAGGTCCACCGCGGCGACGGCGTCGCGCACCACCGAGACGTCCAGCCCCCGCGCCCGCGCATCGAGCACCGACGCCCGGACGCAGTAATCGGTGGCGAGTCCGCAGACCGTCAGGTGGCCGACTTGGTGTTCCTTGATGGCCGCGCCCAGCGTCTCGCCGGTCGGCAGCGTGCCGTCGAAGGCCGAGTAGCCGTCACTGTCGGGCGCCTGTCCCTTGCTGACCACCGCCGCGGACGGCGGCAGACACAGCCGCGGGTGGAACGCGGCGCCGGGTGTGTCGGCGACGCAATGGACGGGCCACGGTCCGCCCCGGCCGGCGAAATGGGACGAGGCGGCCGGGTGCCAGTCGCGTGAGGCGAAGATGGCGGCGCGCGCCGCGTTGCAGGCGACGAGCAGGCGATTGATGGGATCGACGACGCGGTCCCCCTGTGGAACGGCCAGCGTACCGCCGGCGCAGAAGTCGTTCTGGACATCCACGACGAGCAGCGCACTGCGGACGGCTGACGACATGTTTGACTGTACATTACACCGTGATGCCGACGGCGCTGTCCACCGATCTCTACGAGTTGACGATGGCGGCCGGCCATTTCGATGCCGGGACAAGCCGATCGGCGTCGTTCGAGCTGTCGGTGCGGGGGTTGCCGGCCAGGCGAGGATATCTCCTGGCGGCGGGACTCGAGCCGGCGCTCGCCTACCTGGATGACCTCCACTTCACGGCGCCCGAGATCGACTACCTGCGTGGGTTGCCGCAGTTGAGTCGCGTCCCGGCGCGGTTCTTCGACGGCTACCTGCCCGGGTTCCGGTTCACCGGCGACGTCTGGGCGATGGCGGAGGGCGAACCGGTCTTTCCGGACGAGCCGCTGCTGCGGGTGACGGCGCCTCTCATCGAGGCGCAGCTCGTGGAGACGGCGCTCCTGTCCACGGTGTTGTTTCAGACCTCGGTGGCGAGCCGCGCGTCGCGCATGGTCCGGGCGGCGGCCGGACGCCCGGTGTACGAATTCGGCGCGCGCCGCGCGCATGGCGCCGAGGCGGGCGTGCTCGCCGGCCGAGCCGCGTTCGTGGGCGGTTGCACCGGGACTTCCGACGTCGAGGCGGGTCTCGTGTACGGTCTGCCGCTCGCCGGCACGATGGCGCACTCGTGGGTGATGAGCCACGATACGGAGACCGAGGCGTTCGTCCGGTTCGTGGACCGGTACGGCGATCGAACGGTACTTCTCATCGATACCTACGACTGCGAGCGGGCCGTCGACCGGATCGCGGCGGCGCGGCTCGCTCCCGTCGGCGTTCGTATCGACAGCGGCGATCTGGCGGCCGAGAGCCGGAAGGTGCGGGCGAGGCTGGACGCGTCGGGTCTGGAAGCGACGCAGATCTTCGCGAGCGGCGACCTCGACGAGCAGCGGATCGCGGAGCTGGTGGCGGGGCGGGCCCCGATCGACGCCTTCGGTGTCGGCACGGCCCTGAGCACATCGTCCGATGCGCCGGCGCTCGGGGGTGTCTACAAGCTGGTCGAGGTGGAGTGCGCCGGGCTGCCGCAACCGGTGCTCAAACTGAGTCCCGGCAAGAGAACGTATCCCGGGGTCAAACAGGTGTGGCGGGTCACCGATCGCGGCAGGGCGACCCACGACGTTCTTGCCGGGGCCGACGAGCCGCCGCCGCGACGGGGGCGGGCGCTGCTGCAGCAGGTCATGCGGCGGGGACGACGTATGCGACCGGCTCCGGTCCTGCAGGAGATCCGCGAACGTGCGCTCCGGGCGGTCGAGGAGTTGCCGGTGGACGTCTCGCGGCTGGAGGGGCCGGTGGAGTATCGAGTGGCGGTCAGCGCTGAACTGGGGCGGCTGACGGCAGATCTGCAGCGGCGCCTGCAGCGTGGTCGCACGCCGATCGGCCGGAATGCGAACGGCAAAGGTGGCCGGGAGCCCCGGACGGTGCAAGCTGCGGCGAGCTGCCCGGGAGAACGACGACCGAGGGAGCGGACGTGGCCGAAGTGAACCTGACGGGCGAGGTCCTTGCGCCGCCGGCGTTGCATGGCGCAGTGGAGAAGGAGGTTGTCTCGTGGACGGCGGGGGCGCGTCTGGGACGGCTCTGGCAGCGGGATCCCACCGTCTGGACCGGTGGTGACGAGGGACGCTGGCTCGGTTGGCTGGACGTGCCGGCGCCGGACGGTCCCGAGGTGCGGCGGCTGGAGGCGTTCGTAAGTCAGGTGCGCCGGGACGGTCTCGTTTCGGCGGCCCTGCTCGGCATGGGCGGATCCAGCCTGTGTCCCGAAATGCTGCAGCGAGTCTTCGAACCTGCGGGCGGGGTGGACCTGCGAGTTCTCGACTCGACGGACCCGGACCAGGTCAGGACGTTCGAATCGACGCTGGACCTGGACCGTACCCTGTTCGTGGTCTCCAGCAAGTCGGGTACGACACTGGAGACCAGTCTGTTGCACACGCACTTCTTCGACCGGGTCAGAGAGCGAACCGGCGCCGAGGCGGCGGGTGCCCGGTTCGTCGCCGTGACCGATCCGGGCTCGACGCTTGACCGCCGGGCGACCGAGCGCGGTTTCCGGGCCGTGTTCCACGGCGAGCCGACCATCGGCGGGCGCTACTCCGCCCTCTCGTACTTCGGCCTGGTGCCGGCCGCTCTCGTCGGCCTCGACGTGCGGCTGTTGCTCAGCCGGGCGAGGGGCATGGCGGCAGCCTGCGGCCCCGAATCGCCGGTGTCCGGGAATCCCGGCGTGCAGCTCGGTCTGTTGCTCGGGCTGGCCGCCCGCGCCGGGCGCGACAAGGCGACACTGGTCACTTCCCCCGGACTGGATGGACTGGGCGCGTGGATCGAGCAACTGCTGGCCGAGTCGACCGGCAAGAACGGACATGGCATCATACCCGTGGACGGCGAGCGGCTGGACGATCCGGCCGTCTACGGCGACGACCGCGTGTTCGTGGCGACGAGTCTGCAGGACGAGTCGGACGAACGACGCGAGGAAGCGTTCGAGGCGCTGGTCCGGGCCGGTCATCCGGTGGTCCGCATCCGCGTACGCGACAAGTACGACATCACGGCCGAGTGTTTCCGTTGGGAGTTCGCCACGGCGGTGGCAGGCGCCGTGCTCGGTGTGCACCCATTCGATCAGCCCGACGTGGAGGCGAGCAAGGCGGCGACTCGCGCCATCACCAGTCGCGGACCAGCGAGCGGGCGTCGGGTGCCGCCGCGCCCGGTGGCGGAGCTGGCCCACGATGCGGGCATCATCTCCGCGTACGTGGCGCGGCCGTACTCCACCGCGCTGCGCCGGTCGGTGGGCGCCGAAGCCCCGCTGCAGCAATGGCTCACGGCGCACCTGCGTCGGTTGCGGCCCGGGGGCTACTTCGCCGTGCTCGCCTACCTCGAAATGCGGGATACCCACCGGCGGATGCTCGACGAGCTGCGCCACCAGGTGCGGGCGGCGACGCGCACGGCGACGACGGTCGGTTTCGGACCGCGCTTCCTGCACTCCACGGGCCAGGCGCACAAGGGCGGTCCGGCCGACGGACTGTTCCTGATACTCACCGGCGCCCATGTCGAGGACGTGCCGGTGGCGGGCGAGGAGCTCTCCTTCGGCGCAGTCGAGGCGGCGCAGGCTGCCGGAGACTGTGCCGTGCTCGCGGCGCGGGGGCGGCGCTGGCTGCGCCTGCACCTCGATGGTGACGTCGCGAGTGGACTCGCGACGGTCACCTCGCTCGTGTCGGACGCGCTGGCCGGAGCGCGAACGAGGAGAAGGCCCGCAAGGCGCTGAGGCCGGGCGCGGCGGCTCCTGTCCGCTGCGGTCAGGCGTTGGCCAACTGCAGCCCGATGTCGGTGAAGGCCCGGGCATAGCGTGCGACGCGGTCGAGATCGACCGCATCGGGCCAGCGGTCCCCGGGGTGGTGGAACAACCCGTTGTCGCCGATGATCGACAGGTACGTGCCGCCCCCGGCGTGAATGTGGCGGGCCTCGCCGGCCGGCGCCTCGCCGGCGGGGCGTCGCCGCGCGGGCGGTTCGCCGGCGCGCCCGAGCGCCGCGAGCGCGCGTTCCTGCAACGCCGGCGTCGACGCCTGCAGGAGCGGATCGCCGCCGACCGCCGCGCCGAAGTTCGCGCCGAGGTGGATCCACGCGGCGGCGCCCCGCACGAGGCGCGACCGCGTGCGCAGGAACTCCTCCAGGCCGTAGTGCCCCAGTTCGTGACCGGTCGACGCCAGGAAGACGGTGGTGCGCCGCGGCGTCGGCGCCGCGGTCATCCCGCGAATCATTTCGAGCCAGACCGCAATCCCGCCGCCTCGTTCAGAAGCGCAGGTCCACCATCCGCTGCGCGGCGTCATGACGAAGAGCGGCGCCTGCAAGGGCTCGGTGCCGCGCAGCGTCGCCGTGACGTTGAACACCTCCTCCGGACGCCGGGTCACATGGGCGACGACCCGCGCCGTCGCACCGGCTGCCGCGGCGTCGTCGAGCCACGCCCGATGGCGGCTTGCAACCTGCAGCACCGGCGGACCGAACGGTTCCTTGAAGTCCGGCGCGTTCAGCAGGGCGAGTCCTTCCGGTACGCCGTTGGCCGGTCCACCGGTCACGGTCACCGCCGCCCGATGCGTGGTGACCCTGCGGTAGGACTGGAAGCGCGTCCCGGCGCGTGGTCCGATGTGCCCGAGGCCGATGGCGCCGTCGCCGTCGAGAGCGCCCAGCGCGCCGGTCACGCCGGCCGCGTCCGTAGTGCCGCCGTCGAAGAGCGGTATCCCCTCGGCGCGGCGGCCGCCGACCTGTACGTACGCGGCCTGGATGTCGATGCGGGAGAACCCCATCCACTCGATGTCGGGCGCGAGGCCGGCATCGTCGACCCGGTCGGCCAGCCAGCGTCCGCTCTCGGCGTCCACGGGGGATCCGGTCCGATGGTCGCCCTGGCTGTCGTACTCGCGGACGATCCGGGCGATACGCTCGCGGGCGTCCTGCGTCGCCGTTGCCTGGGCGCGGGCGCGCGCACCGGGCCACAGCGCGGCGACGGCGGCCGCCCCCGTCGCTTCGAGGAACGCCTTGCGGGTCAAGCCGTCGCCGGGGGGGCGGTGTCTGGTCATGGACGGAGTCCTGTCGTTGTTCACGGTAGAATCTACCGGCCTGTCCAGCGGGGCGGGCGCTTGTCGAGGAACGCCTGGACGCCTTCGCGGAAATCGGTGCTCGTGTAGCAGCTCACGATCAGGTCGCGGCCGAGCGACGCCTCGATGCGGCGGTGGGCCTGCACGCGGCGGATCATCTCCTTGCTGGCGCGGATGGTCAGCGGGGCGTTGGCGGCCATCGTCTCGGCGTATTCTCGCACGACCGCGTCGAGCTCGTCCGCAGCGACGACGCGGTTGACGAGACCGGCCGCGGCGGCCTCGGCGGCGCTGAAGAGCCGGCCCGTATAGAGCATTTCCTTCAGACGCGCGGGACCGATGAGATCGAGGAAGCGGGCGTGATTCGCTGCCGAAAGACAGTTGCCCAGGGTGCGGGCGACGGGCACTCCGAGACGCGACCGGTCGGTGCATACGCGCAGGTCGCAGGCCGCGGCGATCGCGCAGCCGCCGCCCGTCGTGACGCCATCGATGGCCGCGATGGTCGGCTTGGCCACCCGTTCGAGCCGGTCGATGACGGCATCGATGCGGCGCTCGTACGCCAGGCCGTCCTCTTCCGTGCGGAACGACCGGAACTGGGCGATGTCGGTGCCGGCGACAAACGCCCGGCCGCCGGCCCCGCGCAGCACGACGACGCGCACATCGTCGTCGCGGTCGATGTCTTCGCACGCTTCGACGAGCGCGTCGTACATCGGCCAGGTCATGGCGTTGCGCGCCTCGGGCCGGTTGAACGTGATGGTGGCGACGGGGCCGTCCCGATCGAGGACGACATGGGGAGACGGCACGACGGGCACCTCCAGGGCCGCGCCGGGGCGCGGCGGGTGAAGGGCGGACGCCCCGGCGCCGCCCGATTTCGACTGCGCCGCGCCCGGGGCGCGGCGGGTGCGGGCCGATGACGCGCGTCCTGCCGGACATCGGCGAGGCGGCGTCCCCGGCGCCGGCCATGCCGCTCGCCCGTCGCGCGCGGTGCGCGAGACTGGCGGACGCTGGCGTCGCGGCGCCCTGCCCGCCGGTCCCGGAGGCGGACCGATGACGCGTGCGCTGCAGGACATCCGCGTGCTCGACGTCACGCAGGTCATGGCCGGCCCGTTCTGCGCAATGCTACTGTGCGACATGGGCGCCGACGTGATCAAGGTCGAGTCGCCGGCCGGCGACTCGTCGCGCCGGATGGCGGGCGCGCGCGGCGGCGACAGCGCGTCGTTCAACGCCGTCAACCGCGGCAAGCGCGGCGTGGTCATCGATCTGAAGGCGCCGGGCGGCCCCGACGTGCTGCGGCGGCTGGCGTCGGATGCCGACGTGTTCGTCGAAAACTACCGCCCCGGCGTTCTCGGCCGGCTGGGGCTGGGCCCGGACGCGCTGCGTGCCCGCAACCCGCGGCTCGTCTACGCCTCCATCTCGGGCTACGGCCAGACCGGCCCGGCGGCCCGCCGGGGCGGGTTCGATCTGGTCGCCCAGGGGGTGTCGGGACTGATGTCGGTGACCGGCGAGCCGGACCGTCCGCCGGTCAAGGTGGGCGTGCCGCTGACGGACCTGGGGGCGGGGCTGTTCGCGGTCTGCGGCATCCTGGCCGCGCTCCACGCGCGGGAGCGGACCGGCGCGGGGCAGTACGTCGACACCGCGCTCGTCGACGCCGGCGTGGCCCTGTCGGTGTGGGAGGCGACCGAGCTGTTCTCGCGCGGCGTGGTGCCGGGACCGCTGGGCTCGGCCCACCGCATGAGCGCGCCCTACCAGGCGGTGCGCTGCGCCGACGGCCACATCACGCTCGGCGCCGCCAACGACCGCATCTTCCGGCGGCTGGCGGAGCTGCTCGGCCATCCCGAGTGGCTGGAGGACGCGCGCTTCGCCGGCGACGCGGACCGCGTCGCCAACCGCGAGGCGCTGGCGGCGCGCATCGAGGCCGTCACCGCACGGCACCCGCGGCGCCACTGGCTGGAGCGCCTCGAGGCGCACGACATCCCCTGCGGGCCGATCAACGACTACCGCGAGGTGATGGACGATCCGCAGGTCCGCGCGCGCGAGATGGTGGTCGAGACCGAGCATCCCACGCTGGGCCGGCTCTCGACGCTGGGCACGCCGATCAAGCTCTCCGACACGCCGCTGACGCCGGGGCGGCCGGCGCCGCTGCTCGGCCAGCACACCGACGAGGTGCTCGCCGGCGCCGGCTACCGGCAGGAGGAGATCGCGGCGCTGCGTGCGGCCGGCGTCGTCCGGTGACCGGCGTGCGCGGGGGGAACCGGGCCGTGAAGACACCGCTCTGGCGCGCGCCGCGACGACAGTGACGCACCCTGGGGGCGGGAAGGGCTTCCGAAGTGCGCGGTGAAGCGCCTGGGCGGTTGTGGTCCGGATCGGAGCGCAGCGCGTCGCCGCACCGGTAGCGGGAACGGCGGCCGCGCGCGGCCGGCGGCGCACGCCAGTCGCCGTGCGCGCCGAGAGGAGGAACAGGTCCCGATGGCGAGCTATTCGATTGCGGTCATACCCGGCGACGGGATCGGACAGGAGGTGGTGCCGGCGGCGATGCGGGTGGTCGACGCCGCCGGCCGGCGCTTCGGTTTCGACTGCCGGTGGACATCCTTCGACTGGGGCTGCGAGCGCTACGCGCGCACGGGGCAGATGATGCCCGAGGACGGCCTCGACCGGTTGCGCAGCCACGACGCCATCTTCCTCGGGGCGGTCGGCTGGCCCGGCGTCCCCGACCACGTCTCGCTGTGGGGCCTGCTGATCCCGATCCGCCGGGCGTTCGGCCAGTACATCAACCTGCGGCCGGTGCGTCTGCTGCCCGGCGTCCGCTCCCCCCTGGCGGGCCGCCGGCCGGACGAGATCGACTTCGTCGTCGTGCGCGAGAACAACGAGGGGGAGTACTCCGAGATCGGCGGGCGGCTCTATGCCGGCACGGACGACGAGATGGCGGTGCAGCAGGCGGTGTTCACCCGCCGCGGCGTCGACCGCGTGCTGCGCCATGCGTTCGAGCTGGCCCGCAGCCGTCCCGCGCGGCATCTCACCTCGGCGACCAAGTCGAACGGCATCATCCACAGCATGCCGTTCTGGGACGAGCGCTTCGCGGCGCTCGCGCGCGAGTACCCGGACGTGACCACCGACCAGTACCACATCGACATCCTGTCGGCCCATTTCGTCCAGCACCCGGACTGGTTCGACGTGGTGGTCGCAAGCAACCTGTTCGGGGACATCCTCTCGGACATCGGCCCCGCCATCGCCGGCTCGATCGGCCTGGCCCCGGGCGCCAACCTGAACCCGGAACGCACCGCGCCGTCGATGTTCGAACCCGTGCACGGGTCGGCGCCGGACATCGCGGGGAAGGGAATCGCCAACCCGATCGCGCAGGTGTGGACGGCTGCGATGATGCTCGATCACCTGCAGGAGACCGGGGCCGCCGCGGCCCTGACCGGGGCGATAGAGGCGCAACTCGCGGAGGGTGAGGTCGTCACCCGTGACCTCGGCGGCGATGCGGACACCGGGCAGGTGGTTGAGGCCCTCGTCCGCCGCGTCGAGCAGGCGTAACGGAGTGACTCTGCAGAATCGACCTGGATATCGTGCGCACGTCGGCAGCACACGGGCAGCGGAAGGTCGGCGTCTCACTGGTAGCCGAACAGGGGCGGGAAGACGACGACGACGAAGGCGGCCCAGACGGCGTAGACCGGCAGATAGTCGGTCTGCCAGCGCTCCAGCGCGGAGAACGAACCGCGGCCGCCGAGGAAGCGGGCGTACAGCCAGGCCGACCAGACGAGATTGACCAGCAGGACCAGGTTCTCGCCCAGGGCCGCCACCCGGTTCGGGCTGAACCCGAACTCGGAGATGCGGCCGGCGATGGCGGTCAGCGCCACGGCGTCGACGACCAGGGCGCTGACCACGAGCAGAAGCTGCAGCGCGTCGAACCCATCGGGCGGCGCCTGCGGATCGCGCGCCGAGACGGCGTAGAGCAGCAGGCCGAGGACGATCGCCAGCAGCAGGTCGAAGGCGATCAGCACCTCGCGCTCGAAGTCGATGCCGCTGCCGGTCCAGATCATGGTCGCCAGGAAGGCGATCAGCACCGCCGCGAACAGCGGGGTGAACAGGCGCGTCAGCACCGGCGCCATGTTCTCGATGACGCTCTGCTTGGCCTCCACCAGCCACGCGCCGACGATGACCGCGCCCATCGCGCCGCACGGCAGCAGCCACTGCTGCGCGAACCGCTCGACATCGACGCCGATGGCGGCGAAGGCGCCGAGGGTGAATCCGGTGAGCACGCCGCCGCCCAGCGCCATCAGCACGTAGTAGATGAACAGTTCGCCGGTGAAGCGCACGAAGTCCATGCGTCCGGCGGCGTCGCGCCAGCGCCCCCCGACGTAGGCGACGCCCACCGCCAGCCACAGCGCGATCGGCAGGTGCAGCGCTGCGAGCGTCTGGGTGTGACCGTAGGGCGTGAACGGAAAGACGTTGATGGCGAGGGCGCCGACGGCGAACGCCACTGCCAGGCGCAGGCCCGCCGCCCGGTCCATCCGCCGTTTCCAGGCGAAGTAGCCGGCGAGCAGCGGGAGCACGAAGAAACCGAGGTTGCGGAAGTAGAACGGCAGGAACTCTTCGTCGGGATTGACCAGCGGCGGGTAGCCGAACAGCTCCGGCAGCTTCACGGCCAGCGCGGCGGCGGCCGCCAGCCCGACCACGACGGCGGTCTCGACCGAAGACGCGGTCCGCTCCGCCTCGGCCGTCTCCGTGGGCGCCGTCACGAGCTGCTTCCACAGCCGCTCGGAATGCTCGCGGGCGAACTCGCGCGACACCGCATCCAGGTTGCCCATCCGTTTGACGGCCACCAGGAACGCCTCGTCCGCCGCGAGACCCGCCTCGCCGAGCGCCGTCACCTGGTCGCGGAGATGACTCTCCAGCTCCGCTGCATCGGACGTGCGGATTGCCGGCCGGCGGCGCAGGTAGGCCCGCCACTGTGCGATCTGTGCTTCGAGCGTCTCGTCCTGCATCGTCATGGTCGTCCCGTCCTCGTGTTCAACGCCCGCGACGGAAACGCCGGTCGCGTCCCGTCGCGCGTTGTCGTATCGTCTCGTCCGCGTTCGCGTTGCGGCCTCCCGCCGGCCCGATCCCTCGGGCGGCGCGGCGGGCTGTCCCGCCGTCACGCCGGCGCGGCGGGCGTGTACCCCGGGGTGCGCGCCCGCCAGATGCCGCGCAGCGTCTGGTCCACCACCTGCCACTGCGCCCGCTGCATCGCCAGGTGCGCCCGTCCCGCCCGGGTGATGCGGTAGTAGCGGCGTCGCCGGCCGGTCTCGGCGGTGGCCCAGCGCGCCTCGACGTGCCCGAGCCGCTCCAGACGGTGCAGCACGGGGTACAGCATCCCGTCCGTCCACCGCAGGCGGCCCTCCGACAGTTCGCTGACCCGCTTGATGATGGCGTAGCCGTAGCTGTCGCCCTCGGTCAGGATGGCGAGGACGAGCGGGGCGGCCGAGGCGGCCACCAGGTCCTTGCCGATGTTCATCGTGTCGTGCTCCGGCATGCCGCGTTGCGCGCCGGGATCATATACATAGCACAACAATGCATTTATGTGCAATGTGTATGAGCCACGTTCGGCTGCGCGCGGACCGGTTGCGGTTCGCTTCTCGTCGGGTCCGACAGGATGGCTTGCGGGTGAATTGCGTCCGCAGGGTGCGGGCGCGGTGTTCGGCTGGCGCAACCTGCTATCCTTCGCCACGCGGCGGGCGTCCCGGAGCCGCATTTGCATCGCGCTGGCAGAGTGGTCGTGACGGGGCAGGATCGAGGCGCCGACGCACCTCGCGGGTGCGTGAGAGGAGTCCGGACGTGTCAACACATCGCATGGGCATCGTGTCGCTTGTCGTGCTCGGCGGGCTCCTGGCCCCCGGCGCGACCCCCGCGGCGGGGCAGACCGACAACGGCGAGTGGCGCAGCTACGGCGGCGACATCGCGAACACGCGCTACGCGCCGCTGGACCAGATCACGGCCGACAACTTCGACGACCTGGAGGTCGCCTGGCGGCTGCGGACCGCCAACTTCGGGCCGGAGCCGGAGTTCAACTTCCAGGCGACGCCGCTGATGGTCGGCGGCGTGATCTACTCGACGGCCGGCCTGCGCCGCGCCGTCATCGCGGCCGACGCGGGCACCGGCGAGCTGCTGTGGATGCACCGGCTCGACGAGGGCGAGCGGGCCGAGGTGGCCCCGCGGCGGCGCTCGGGGCGAGGACTGGCCTACCGCGACGATGGCGGCGACGGCGAGATCTTCTACGTGACGCCGGGCTACCGGCTGGTCGGCCTCGACGCGCGGACGGGCGAGCGGCTGTCCGGCTTCGGCGAGGACGGCGTCGTCGACCTGATGCAGAACATGGATCAGGACATCGATCCGCTGTCGGGCGAGATCGGCCTGCACGCCACGCCGCTGGTGGCCGGCGACACGATCGTCATCGGGGCGGCGCACGTGCCGGGCGGCGCGCCGCGGTCGATGCGCAACACGAAGGGCTACGTGCGGGGCTTCGATGCGGACACCGGCGTCCGCAAGTGGATCTTCCACACGATCCCGGGTGCGGACGAGTTCGGCAACGACACGTGGCTGAACGAGTCGTGGCGCTACACGGGCAACACGGGGGTGTGGGGCCAGATCAGCGCGGACCTGGAGCTGGGCATCGTCTACTTCGCGACCGAGATGCCGACCAACGACTACTACGGGGGGCACCGGCACGGGGACAACCTGTACTCGGACAGCATCGTGGCGGTGGACATCGAGACCGGTGACCGGCTGTGGCACTTCCAGGCCATCCACCACGACGTCTGGGACTGGGACTTCCCCTGCGCGCCGATCCTGGCCGATGTGATGATCGACGGCGAGCTGCGCAAGCTCATCGCGCAGCCGAGCAAGCAGTCGTGGCTGTACGTCTTCGACCGGGTGACGGGCGAACCGATCTGGCCCATCGAGGAGCGCGAGGTGGAGCAGTCCGACGTGCCGGGCGAACTCCTGGCGCTGACCCAGCCTTTCGTGACGAAGCCGCCGGCCTACGACCGGCAGGGCGTCGACGTCGACGACCTGATCGACTTCACGCCGGAGCTGCGCCGGCGCGCCATCGAGATCGCGTCGCGGCACAGGATGGGGCCGATCTTCACGCCGCCCACCGTGTCGGAGGCCGACGGCGTCTACGGCACCCTGATGCTCCCGTCGCAGGCCGGCGGCACCAACTGGCCTGGCGGTTCGCTCGATCCCGAGACCGGCATCGTCTACCTCTATACCTTCACCCAGATGGTCTCGCTCGGGCTGGTCAACGACCCGGAGCGCTCGGACATGAACTTCATCCGCGGGCGCGGGGAGGGCATCTCCGCCCGGGCGGCGTCGCTGACGGTCGAGGGCATCCCCCTCGTCAAGCCGCCCTGGGGCCGCATCACCGCCATCGATCTGAAGGACGGCGCGATCCTCTGGCAGGCGCCGCACGGCGAGACCCCGGACAACATCCGCAACCACCGGCTGCTCGAGGGCGTCGAGATCCCGCGCACGGGCCGCATCGGGCGCGTCGGCACGCTGAACACCCCGACCCTGGTGATCGCCGGCGAGGCGGGTACGTTCACCACGCCGTCCGGCGAGGTCGGGGCGATGCTGCGCGCCTACGACAAGATGTCGGGCGAGGAGGTCGGCGCGGTCTACATGCCGGCCGGGGTGACCGGCGCGCCGATGACCTACCTGCACGAGGGCCGGCAGTACGTCGTCACGGCGATCGGCGGCGGCGGGTTCCCGGGCGAGCTGATCGCCTGGCGGCTGCCGGCGGAGTAGCCGCGGCGCTGCGTCAGGGCTGCTCGTCGATGCGGTACAGGTGCGTGTCGGTACGGATGAACAGCACGCCGTCCGCCACCGCCATCGACGCCAGCATCGCACCGTCCAGCCGGTTGCGGGCCAGTACGCGGAACTCGGTCCCGGGCGCGATCACGGTCGTCACGCCCTCCTCGTTCTGGAAGTGGATGCGCCCGGCGGCGAACACCGGCGAGGCCGAGTGGTTGCCGCCCAGCCGCCGCTGCCAGTGGACGTCGCCGGTGTGGGCATCGACGCAGGTGGCGATGCCGAAGTCGGTGACCATGTAGAGCTCGTCGCCGACGAGGATCGGAGAGGGGGTCAGCGGCGCCCCGCGACGCAGCCGCCAGGCGACGTGCGACCGCGTGACGTCGCCTCTGCCGTCGGCGCGGACCGCGAGCAGCGTCGGGGACTGGAAGCCGGTGGACAGAAACACCATCCCGTGGCCGTGGACGGGGCGCGGGACGTTGGAGAACCCGTTGGGGTATCGCACCCGCCAGATCGGACGCCCGGTCGCCGGGTCGTGCGCCGTGGCGCGGAAGGCGCTGACGTTGACGATCTGCTCGCGGTCTCCGACGCGAATGACGAGCGGTGTGGAGTAGGCCTGCGATACCGGATCCCGGTGCGTCGACCGCCAGCGTTCCTCCCCCGTGCGCGCATCGACCGCCACGAGATAGGCGGTGTCGTAGCCGTCGATGCTCACCACCAGCCGGCCGTCGTGCAGGATCGGCGAGCCGCCGTTCCCGTGCTGCGAGGTGTAGGGGAAGCGGGTGCGCCAGAGTACGTCGCCGGCCGTGCTGACCGCCGCGGTTCCCGTGGCGCCGAAGTGGACGTAGACGTGCTCGCCGTCCGGGTCGAGGACCGGCGTGGGCGAGGCGAAGCTGTTCTTCGGGTTGAGGAGCCAAGTCGCGTCGCTGCCGAACACCTGCACGTCGAGGTTGTTGTCGCCGGTCCGGACGTCGTAGGACAGCAGCCGGAGCGAACTGCCGGCAGCCGTATCGGTCAACGCAGTCGTCAACCAGATGCGGCCACCGGCGACGACCGGCGAAGACCATCCCCGGCCCGGGACCGGCGTCTTCCAGGTCACGTTCTCGGTCTCGCTCCAGGTGATGGGAACCGCCGCGTCCGGCGCGTGGCCCTGCCCGGTCGGCCCGCGGAACTGCGGCCAGTCCTGTGCGTGGGCGCCGCCGCTCCACGCCAGCAGCAGCCCGATCCCTGCGCCTGCCGCGACGCGCCGTAGTTGACCCTGTTGCATGCGTTCCATTGTACCGCCGCCGCATCCGAGGGCCGGTGGACCGGACGACCGGGAGGGGGGCCGCAGGGGGCCGCGGTTGCCTGTCTGCCGGCGGGAAGGTACGCTTGCGCCGCGAGGCTGCGCCTCTACGCTACAATTCGCCATTCGCGTCGCGCGTCCGTCATGACCCTCCAGGACCTGATTCTCACGCTCTCCCGTTTCTGGTCGGAGCGTGGGTGTCTGCTGCAGCAGCCGCTCGACGTCGAGGTCGGGGCGGGGACGATGCACCCGGAGACGTTTCTCCGCGTCGTCGGTCCCCGCCACTGGAACGTCGCCTACGTGCAGCCGTCGCGCCGGCCCGCGGACGGCCGCTTCGGCGAGAACCCGAACCGGCTCTTCAAGCACCACCAGTTCCAGGTGATCCTGAAGCCGTCCCCGGATGCCGCCCAGCGGCTCTACCTTGACAGCCTGGAGGCATGCGGCATCGATCCGACGCGCCACGACGTCCGCTTCGAGGAGGACAACTGGGAGTCGCCCACGCTGGGGGCGTGGGGCATCGGCTGGCAGGTGCTGCTCGACGGGCTGGAGATCACGCAGTTCACCTACTTCCAGCAGGCGGGCGGCATGGACCTGGCGCCGATCCCGGTCGAGCTGACCTACGGCCTCGAACGCATCGCGATGCACCTGCAGGGGGTGGACGACGTGTACGACCTCGCCTGGGCGCCCGGCGTCTCCTACCGCGAGGTGCGGCATCGCGAGGAAGTGGAGCAGTCGAAGTACGCCTTCGGCCAGGTCGACCTGCCCGAAGGCGAGTTCGGGCGGACGCACCGCGACCTGTTCGACCGCTACTACGCGCTGGGCGAGCGGCTGCTCGCCTCGGGTCTGACCCTGCCGGCGCTCGACCACTGCCTGAAGTGCTCGCACACCTTCAATCTGCTCGATGCGAGCGGCAGCATCGGCGTCACCGAACGCGCCGCCTACATCCTGCGTGTCCGGAAGCTGGCCGTCGCCATCGCCGAGGCGCACGCGGAATGGGAGCGGAGCCGCGCATGAGCATGGAGTACCGCGAGCTGCTCCTGGAAATCGGTTGCGAGGAGATGCCCGCGAGCTGGATCCCGGGCATCGAGGCGCAGCTCGCCGACCGGCTGAGTGCGCGCCTCGACGAGGTCCGGATCGAACGCCGCACGCCGGTCGAGACGTTCGTCGGCCCCCGCCGGCTCGTGGCGACGGTGGCCGAGCTCGCCGACCGGCAGTCCGACCTGGAGGAGACGGTGACCGGTCCGCCGGTCCGCGCCGCCTTCGATGCGCACGGCGAGCCGACCCGGGCCGCGCTCGGGTTCGCGCGCAAGCAGGGGGTGGAGATTTCGCAGTTGGAGCGCGTGCGGACGCCGAAAGGGGAGTATCTTGCCTGCCATCGCCGGCAGGCCGGGGACGCCACCCGGGCGGTGCTGGGCGGTGTCCTCGCGGCCACGCTGCGCGATCTGGCGTTTCCGAAGGCGATGCGCTGGGACGGAGCACTCGACGACGGTCGCGGCGAGTTCCTCTTCGGCCGGCCCATTCGCTGGCTCGTCTTCCTGTACGACTCGCGCGTGGTGCCGTTCGAGATCGGCCGAACCCCGGGCGCACGGGCGCCCGGCGTGGCGCCGGTCCGGGCCGGCCGCGTCACCTACGGGCACCGGTTCTTCTCCAGGGAGGGGGCGCCGGGAGACGCGGTCGAGGTGAGGTCGTTCGCCGACTATCGGGAACGTCTGGCGGATGCCTGCGTGCTGCTCGATCGCAGAGACCGGCGCGACCGCGTCCTGCGTGCGCTCGACGCCGCCGCCGCCGCGGTGGGAGGCAGGGTGGCGACGCTCGACCGGCAGTCGGCGCTCCACGCCGAGGTTCCGGATCTGGTCGAGCATCCGGCGGTGGTGGCCGGCGCCTTTCCGCAGGAGTTCCTCACCCTGCCGGACGAGGTGCTCTCGACCACGATGGTGCACCACCAGCACTATTTCCCGGTCGTCGACGAACAGGGCCGGCTCTCGGCCCGCTTCCTCGCGGTGACCAACACGCCGGGCGATGACGCGGCCCGCAGCGAGCGCATCGCCCGCAACGCCGAACGGGTGCTGGTGGCCCGTCTGCGCGACGCGCGGTTCTTCTGGGACGCGGATCGAGCGCAGCGCCTCGACGACCGGCTCGATCGGCTCGACACCCTGCTGTTTCACAAGCGCCTCGGCAGTTACCGGGCCAAGTCGGAGCGGGTGGCGGCGCTCGCGGAGCGGATCGCGGGAGAGGTTCTCGGCTGCGCCGATGCCGCCGTCGCGGCGCGGCGGGCGGCGGCGCTCTGCAAGGCCGATCTGGCTACCGACATGGTGGGCGAGTTCCCGGAGCTGCAGGGCGTCATGGGCGGCGTCTACGCGCGCGAGCAGGGCGAACCGGAGGCGGTCTGGAAGGCCGTCTACCATCACTACCTTCCGCTCGGCATCGGCGCCGACGACCCGCCGTCACGGGACGCGCTGGGCGAGGCGGCGGTGAGCTGGGCGGCCGTGGCCCTCGCGGACAAGGTGGACACGGTCGTCGGTCTGTTCGGCGCCGGGGAGAAGCCGACCGGCTCCCGTGACCCGCTCGGCATCCGCCGCCAGGCCCAGGGAATGCTGCGGATCCTCATCGACCTCCCCGAGCTGGCCGGGCTCGACGCCCGTGTGTCCGTCGGACAGATTCTCGATCCTGCCCGTCGGGAACATCCCGAACATGACGGGTCCAGGCTGACCGGTTTCCTCCTCGAACGGCTCCGCTATGTCCTCGAAGAGCGCGGGTTCGACCGTCGAAACGTGCGCGCCGTGACGCACCAGGGGCTCGACGGGATCCGGCCGCTGGATGCGCGCCGCAAGCTGGAGGTGCTTCCGGAATTCACCGAGACAACCGACTTCCGGACGCTCGCAACGCTCTTCAAGCGGGTGAAGAACATCGCGCGGGAGCTTGCCGGCGGCACCGCGCCGGGCGAGCCGTTCGAATCGGCGCTCATCGAACCGGCCGAACGGACGCTGCTCGACGAGCTCGGGGCGCGGCGGTCGAGCATCGACCGCGCCGTCAGGTCCGGCGCCGGGTTCCGCGAGGCGTTCGCCGAGGCGGCACGGATCGGCCCCGCCGTGGACCGCTTCTTCAACGACGTGTTCGTGATGGCCGACGACCCGACGTTGCGGCGCGCCCGCCTGCGCCTCATGCAGCAGGTCGAGCAGGTCGTCCTGCTGCTCGCCGACGTCTCGGAGATCGTACCGGAGACGTCGGCGCCCTGACCGCGGAGTTCCGCTCAGTCCACCGTCCAGAGCGTCAGTGTATCGACGTCCTTGACGTACAAGCGGTTCCCGGCGAGCGTCGGCTGGGTCCAGGTCGCGCTGTCGGCGACCGCGTAGCGCGCGATCGGATCGAACGCGGTGCGGCTGTGACGCAGCACGACGAGTTCGGCGTCGTCCTCCAGGGCCAGGATCGTCTCGCCGGCTCGCAGAATCGCGGCGTTCTCCGCCTGCCGCGGAGGACTCGTCCAGAGCACCTCGCCGGTTTCCAGGTCGAGGCCGAAGTACTGGCCGCTGTTGCGGTGCGAGAGCCCTACGAGCACGCCGTCGGCGATGACGCCGTTGGTCATGTGCAGGGAGACCTCGTTGGTGCGCCAGACGTCCGCGGTGGACCAGCCGGCCGCCGACGGCGTCACGCGGAAACCCGTGATCCCGCGCTCGAACCCCGCCTCGATCACCAGGTCGCCGTGCCGCAGCGGGGTTTGGGAGGTGGTGTCGAAGGGCGTCGTGAAGGACCGTTCCCAGAGCAGCGCCCCGGTCTCCAACGACACGCCGACCAGACGCGTCTGCGTGAACACGACGACCTGCCGCGCGCCGCCGAGCGTGAACAGCCGCGGCGAACCGTACGCCGGGCCGTCGCCCTCCAGGGCCCAGCGCACGTCGCCGGTGGCCGCGTCGAACGCCGTCAGCGCACCGTCTTCGTGTCCGCCCACATGGAGGATGACGAGCTCGCCCACGACCAGCGGCGACATTGCGGTGTGATAAAGCGGCTCGACGGGCGGGGCCGGCCTGTGCCACAGCCGCTCACCGGTCTCGGCGTCGAAAGCGGAGACGATGCCGCTGATCCCCAGCGTGAAGAGCCGGCCGCCGGCATATGCGGGGGTCGACTTCGGCCCCGGGCCGTGCGGACCCGTCGCCGGGTTCATCGTGAACGGGGCGGCGTAGGCGGTGCGCCAGTGCGTATTGCCGGTGGCCGCGTCGAGCGCCTGCAGCACCTCCTCGTCCCCCTGACGGGTGAACACGTAGAGGCGGTCGCCGACCAGCAGGGGAGTCGCGTAGCCGAAGCCGACCTCGCGTGTCCACTGCCCGGTGAGCTCCGCCGGCCAGCTCGCGGGCGCATCGAAACCGGTCACCGTGCCGTCGCGCAGCGGTCCCCGCCACTGCGCCCAGTCCTGCGCGGCGGCGTCGCGGGGCAGACCACCCGCAGCGGCGATAATCACGGTTGCGGCCAGCAGCGCCCGCAGCGGCGAGGTCGCCGAGCGGGTGCGCGCGGCGGCCATCGACAGTGTCGCTGCCGCAGCCGGCAGCGCCCGCAGCGGCGTTCTCCGTCCGTGTTCTCGTGCTCGCATGTCGTGTGTCCGACTCCTCACTGATGGTTGCGAGCGCGGTCGGTGTCCCGCCCACGCCGTCCTCCGGATGCCGTCCGTTCGCCGTTCAGGCGGAGCTCGGCGACCGGTCCGGACGTTCACCATCGGTAACCTGACCCGTCTGCCCCATTGTGACCCGACTCGGCATGGTACAACAGGATCCGGCGCCGAGTATCGAGTAGCCACCGTCGCGAGGAAGTCGCGGAGTGCGACGTGGAGGATGCGTCTCATGCGCGGGCCTCGTCCGCCGCCGTTCCGGCCCGGTCGCGGAGTGCAAGGTCGAGGATGTGCTTCATGCTGGCGCCTCGTCCGCGCCGCCGTTGCGGAGCGCCGCCCGCAGCCGGTCCGCGTCGGCGGCGCGGTCGCCGCCGGCGACCAGCTCGTCCGTCGCTTCCCACGTTACCCCCGCCGTACCCCGCCGTCCGGTGCCCATCGTCTCCTCATCGCCTCCATCGCCGGCGGGCGTTCGCGCTAGAATAACCGCGCCGACCATCGCCGGCGGCCCCTGGAGATCCGGCGAACAACCCTGGAACAGCAGAGCCGGAACGAGACACGCATGGCCAAGAACGCGTCGGACGAGAAGACCACCAGCAGCACGACCCCGGCGGCGCCGGCCGCGGCCGCGCCGGCGCCGCAGTTCGTCTATTTCTTCGGCGGCGGCGCCGCCGAAGGGGACCGGACGATGCGCGATCTGCTCGGCGGCAAGGGCGCCAACCTCGCCGAGATGACCCGCGCGGGGCTGCCGGTGCCGGCCGGGTTCACGGTCTCCACCGAGGCCTGCACGGCCTACTACGCGGGCGGCCGGCAGGTGCCCGGCGCAATCGACGAGGAGATGGAGCGCAACCTCGCGCGGCTCGAGGAACTCGCGGACAAGCGGCTCGGATCGACCGACCGGCCGCTGCTGGTCTCGGTGCGCTCGGGCGCGAAGTTCTCGATGCCCGGCATGATGGACACGATCCTCAACCTCGGCCTCAACGACGAGGCGGTCGAGGGGCTGAAGGCGCGCACCGCCAACGGCCGCTTCGCCTTCGACAGCTACCGGCGCTTCATCCAGATGTTCGGCAATGTCGTCCTGGAGATCCCCAAGGAGGCCTTCGAAGACGAGTTCGAGGCGGTCAAGAAGCAGCGCGGCGCGGCGCTCGACACCGATCTGGACGAGCCGGCGCTGCGCAGCGTCGTCAGCCGCTTCAAGACCGTTGCGGTCCGCGAGAGCGGCCGGCCGTTCCCGCTCGATCCGCGGCTGCAGTTGCGGATGGCGCGCGACGCCGTGTTCCGCTCGTGGCAGAACCCGCGGGCGAAGGAGTACCGCCGCATCTACGACATCCCGGACGCAATCGGCACCGCGGTCAACGTGCAGGAGATGGTCTTCGGCAACACCGGCGACCGCTCGGGGACCGGCGTCGGCTTCACCCGCAACCCGGCGACCGGAGCCGACGAGTTCTACGGCGAGTTCCTGATCAACGCGCAGGGCGAGGACGTGGTGGCGGGCATCCGCACGCCGCAGCCGATCCGCGAGCTCGAGCAGGTGATGCCGCGCGCCTACGAGGAGCTGCGCACGATCACCAAGCGCCTCGAACGGCATTACCGCGACGTGCAGGACTTCGAGTTCACCATCGAGGACGAGAAGCTCTACATGCTGCAGACGCGCAACGGCAAGCGCACCGGGCACGCCGCGGTGGTCATCGCCACCGACCTGGTCGCGGAAGGGGTGGTCGAGCCGGCCGACGCGGTGCGCATGGTCGACCCCGACGCGCTGACGCAGTTGCTCGCGCCGGTCTTCGACCCCGACGCCTGGGCGGCGCTTCCGGCGGTCACCCGCGGGCTGCCCGCCTCGCCGGGCGCGGCCTGCGGCGAGGTGGTCTTCACCGCCGACGAGGCCGTGCGCTGGGCGGGGCAGGGCCGCGACGTGCTGCTCGTGCGCAAGGAAACCGTGCCGGACGACATCCACGGCATGCACGTCGCGCAGGGTGTCCTGACCGCCACCGGCGGCATGACCTCGCACGCCGCGGTGGTCGGCCGGCAGATGGGCAAGCCGTCGGTGGTCGGCGCCGGCGAGCTGCACGTCTCCGAGTCCGAGCGCATGGTGACGGTCAACGGGCAGCGCTTCGAGCAGGGCGACTACGTGTCGTTCGACGGCCTGACCGGCGAGGTGAAGATCGGCCGCGTGGCCACGCGGCCCAGCGAGATCCTGCAGGTGGTCGCGGGCGAGATGGCGGCCGAGCGGTCCGACATCCACCGGCGGTTCTCGACGCTGCTCGGCTGGGCCGACGATGTCCGCCGCCTCGGCATCCGCGCCAACGCCGACCAGCCCGATCAGGCGACCACCGCCCACGCCTTCGGCGCCCGCGGCATCGGTCTGTGCCGCACCGAGCACATGTTCTTCGGCGAGCGGCGCATCCCCATCGTCCAGCGCATGATCCTGGCCGAGACCGAGGCCGACCGCCGCGCCGCCCTCGACGAGCTGCTGCCGCTGCAGCGCGAGGACTTCTACGGCGTCTTCAAGGCGATGCGGGGCCAGCCGGTCACCATCCGCCTCATCGACCCGCCGCTGCACGAGTTCCTGCCCAAGCGCGAGGAGCTGATGGTCGAGATCGCGCGCCGGGAGGCGCAGGGCGCCGCCGCGGCGAGCCTCGCCGAGCGGCGCGCGCTGCTGCGGCGCGTCGAACAGCTCCACGAATTCAACCCGATGATGGGGCACCGCGGCGTGCGGCTGGCGATCAGCTACCCGGAGATCGCCGAGATGCAGACGCGCGCCATTCTGGAGGCGGCCTGCCGTCTCGCGTCCGAGGGCGTGAAGGTGGTGCCCGAGATCATGATCCCGCTGGTCGGCCATGTCGGCGAGTTCCACGACCAGAAGGCGGTCGTCGACCGGGTGGCGGCCGAGACCATGGGCACGGCCGGCGCGCAGGTGGAGTACCTGGTCGGCACGATGATCGAGGTCCCGCGCGCGGTGCTCGTCGCCGACGCCATCGCCGCCGAGGCGGACTTCTTCTCGTTCGGCACCAACGACCTCACGCAGATGGGCTTCGGTTTCTCGCGCGACGACATCGGCAAGTTCCTCAAGGACTACCAGGCGCGCGGCATCCTGACCCGCGACCCGTTCGAGACCATCGATACCGAGGGCGTCGGCGCGCTCGTGCGCATCGGGGTCGAGAAGGGCCGCGCGGCTCGGCCGGCGCTCAAACTCGGCGTCTGCGGCGAGCACGGCGGCGACCCGGCGTCGATCGACTTCTTCGAGGATGTCGGCCTCGACTACGTCAGCGCGTCGCCGTACCGCGTGCCTACCGCGCGGCTCGCGGCCGCGCAGGCCGCGCTCGCGCGTCGGTAGCCGAAGGGAACATGGACCGGCGCGACCCCGCGGCGGCGCACGGCCCCCGGACGGCGGGCGGTGCGCCGGTAGCCGACGGCTGATGGGCAGGATCAACCGGCTGCCCCCCGGGCTGGCCAACCAGATCGCGGCCGGCGAGGTGGTCGAACGTCCCGCCTCGGTCGTCAAGGAGCTGGTAGAGAACGCGCTGGACGCGGGCGCCGTGCGGGTGGCTGTGACCCTCGAGCTCGGCGGCAAGCGGTTGATCCGCGTCGAGGACGACGGCGAGGGGATGGCGCCCGACGACGCGGAGCTGGCGGTGGAGCGCCACGCGACCAGCAAGATCGGCAGCCTGGACGATCTCACTGCAATCGCCACGCTCGGCTTCCGGGGGGAGGCGCTGCCGAGCATCGCCTCGGTGTCACACTTCCGGTTGCGCACGCGCGCCCGCGGCGCGTCGAGCGGCGTCGAGGTCGCGGTCGACGGCGGGGGGCGGGCGCGGGTGACTGCGGCTGGGCTCCCGGAGGGCACCGCCGTCGAGATCCGCGATCTCTTCTACAACGTCCCCGCACGGCGCAAGTTCCTGAAGTCGGACGGGGCCGAGACAGGGCACATCTCGCGCGCGCTGACGCAGCTCGCCCTCGCCCACGCCGCGGTGGGCTTTCGGCTGCGCAGCGGCCCGCGCACGCTCTTCGACCATCCCCCGGTGACAACCTTCGCCGACCGGTTCTTCCAGATCTACGGGGACCGGCCGGGTCTGGTCGAGGTGCGGAAGGAGGCGGCGGGCATTCGGCTGCACGGTCTGGCGGCGGCGCTGGCCGCCGAGGGGTCGGCTCGCGGTCCCCAGCACCTGTTCGTCAACCGCCGTGCGGTGAGGGACCGGACCATCCTGCACGCGGTGAACGACGCCTACAGCCGCGCCACCATCAAGCCGCGCAGCCCCGAGGTGCACCTGTTCCTGGAACTCCTGCACGACCGGGTCGACGTCAACGTCCACCCGACCAAGGCGGAAGTACGGTTCGTGGAGCAGGGACTGGTACACGAGGTGGTCTGGCGCGGGCTGACCGACGCCCTGGGGCAGGAGGCGGTGCCGCAGGTGTCGCTCTCTGCGTCCCCCGGAACGCAGGCCGTGCCGCGCGATCCCGCGATTCCGGGCATCGTCGCCGGCATGGGGGCGGCGAGCCGCTGGGCGCCGGTGACCGACGTCTTTCGTCGCCGGGAGGGTGAGAACGATCCGGCCGGCGTCGTGCGGGATCGGTCCGCCGGGACGGCGGGCGCGCCGGCTCCGACCGCGTCGACCGGGACGCTCGGCCCTGCCGCCCCGGATCGGGGCTGGCCGGGCGACGCGGGCCGAACCGCGGCCGACCTGACCGATCTCGCGGGCGGCGCTGGTCCGCCGCCGCTGATGCCGTTGGGTCAGTTCCGGGACACCTTCATCATCGCCGTCGACAACGACGGGGTGGTGGTCATCGACCAGCACGTCGCCCACGAGCGCATCCTGTACGAGCAGGTCACCGAACGGTTGACCCGCGGGTCGCTCGAGTCGCAGCGTCTCCTCGAGCCGCTGCTGATCGCTCTGCCGGCCGGCGCCCGCGACGCGCTGGCCGCGCATGCGGACGACCTCGCCCGCCTCGGCTTCGAGGTGGAGCGGTTCGGCGGCGACAGCGTCCGCGTGGCGGCGGTCCCCGCCCTGCTGAGCCGCGGCGCGTGCGAGAACGCTATCCGTGCCCTGGCGGAGGACCTGGAGGGGCTCGATCGTGGAGCAGGCGTCGCCGACGCCATCGGTCGCATCGCGGCCAGCACGGCATGCCACGCCGCGGTCAAGGCGAACGACCGCCTGACGATGGAGAAGATGATGTACATCCTGGAGGAATTGCGGCGGACCGCCTACTCCACGGTCTGCCCGCACGGGCGTCCGGTCCTGCTCCGGCTGTCACGGCAGGAAATCGAGAAGCGCTTCGAGCGGGCGTAGACCTGCGCCGCAGGATGGCGGATCGGAGGCGATAGAATGATTGTCCGGCCGACGATCAGGAGGGAGTCCATGTCCAGGGTGCTGTTCGGGTTCACGCTTGCGCTCGCCGTCGCCGTGCTCGCGCCGCCGCCGGCGACCGCGCAGAGCACGATCGCGACCGACGTGACGCGAGAGGAGTACATGGCGGTCAGGAACGCGCCCGAAGGGGGCGTCGACCGGCAGGTCAAGGTGGTCGATATCGGGAAGTCGAACGTGGCGGTCGGTATCCTGCACCGCGACGCGCTTGAGGCGGACGACGGCCCGGCGCGCGGGATCGTGCACACGCTGGTGACCGAGGTCTACTACATCGTGTCGGGGAGCGGCACCCTGATGACGGGCGGGACGATCACGGAGCGGGGCGACATTCCGGAGGACAGCCACATCGTGCAGGTGCTGGTGGGTGAGAGCTACCGCGCCGCGGCCGAGGGCGGCCGGGTGCGCGACGTTTCGGAGGGAGACATCGTGGTGATCCCGGGCGGGGTGTTCCATGGCTGGACCGCGATCCCGGATCACGTCACCTACCTGAGCATCCGACCCGACCCCGACAAGGTGCTGCCGGCCGGCTGGGTGAATCCACTCATTCAGTAGGGTCGGGACGGGCGAGGATGAATGAGCCGAGCGGGACAAGCATGAGGAGTCATGACATGCCAGCGTGCAGAATCGGGATCGCGGCGGTGGTCGTGCTCGGCGGGGTGCTGGCGGCAGGCGTGTCGCCGGCGGCCGCGCAGACCGACAACGGCGAGTGGCGCAGCTACGGCGGCGACATCGCGAACACGCGCTACGCGCCGCTGGACCAGATCACGGCCGACAACTTCGACGACCTGGATGTCGCCTGGCGGCTGCGGACGGCCAACTTCGGACCGGAGCCGGAGTTCAACCTCCAGGCGACGCCGCTGATGGTCGGCGGCGTGATCTACTCGACGGCCGGCCTGCGCCGGGCCGTCATCGCGGCCGACGCGGGCACCGGCGAGCTGCTGTGGATGCACCGGCTCGACGAGGGCGAGCGGGCCGAGGTGGCCCCGCGGCGGCGCTCGGGCCGAGGACTTGCGTACCGGGACGATGGCGGTGACGGACAGATCTTCTATGTCACGCCGGGCTACCGGCTGATCGGGTTGAACGCGAGAACCGGCGAGCGGCTGGCGGCGTTCGGCGCCGGCGGCGTCGTCGACCTGATGCAGAACATGGATCAGGACATCGATCCGCTGTCGGGCGAGATCGGCCTGCACGCGACGCCGCTGGTGGCGGGCGACACGATCGTCATCGGGGCGGCGCACGTGCCGGGGAGCGCCCCGCGTTCGATGCGCAACACGAAGGGCTACGTGCGGGGCTTCGACGCGGACACCGGCGTCCGCAAGTGGATCTTCCACACGATCCCGGGTGCGGACGAGTTCGGCAACGACACGTGGCTGAACGAGTCGTGGCGCTACACGGGCAACACGGGGGTGTGGGGCCAGATCAGCGCGGACCTGGAGCTGGGCATCGTCTACTTCGCGACCGAGATGCCGACCAACGACTACTACGGGGGGCACCGGCACGGGGACAACCTGTACTCGGACAGCATCGTGGCGGTGGACATCGAGACCGGTGACCGGCTGTGGCACTTCCAGGCCATCCACCACGACGTCTGGGACTGGGACTTCCCCTGCGCGCCGATCCTGGTCGATGTGACGATCGACGGCGTCGCGCGCAAGCTCATCGCGCAGCCGAGCAAGCAGTCGTGGCTGTATGTCTTCGACCGGGTGACGGGTGAGCCGCTCTGGCCCATCGAGGAGCGCGAGATGCCGCCGTCGGACGTGCCGGGCGAGCTGCTCGCGCTGACGCAGCCGTTCCCGACGCATCCTCCGGCCTATGACCGGCAGGGGGTCGGCATCGAGGACCTGATCGACTTCACGCCGGAGCTGCGCGCCGAGGCGGTCGAACGTGTGTCCAACTTTCGCATCGGGCCGATCTTCACCCCTCCGGTGGTCGCCGACCCGGACGGTCCCTACGGCACCCTGATGCTGCCGTCGGCCGGGGGTGGCACCAACTGGCCGGGCGGCTCGGTGGATCCCGAGACGGGCATCTTCTACCAGTACTCGTTCACGCAGGTAACCTCGCTCGGGCTGGTCAACGACCCGGAACGCTCCGACATGAACTATATCCGGGGCAACCCGCCCGGTGTGCGGGCGCCCCTGCGCGCGCTGACCATCCGCGGGCTGCCGCTCATCAGGCCGCCGTGGGGGCGCATCAGCGCCATCGATCTGGCGACCGGGGACATCCTCTGGCAGATCGCCCACGGCGAGACCCCCGACAACGTGCGGAATCACCCGGCGTTGCAGGGGGTGGACATTCCGCGCACCGGCCGCATCGGCCGGGTCGGCACGCTGATTACCAGGACACTGGTGATCGCGGGCGAGCCGGGGACTTTCACGACGCCGTCAGGTGAAGTGGGAGCGATGCTGCGCGCCTACGACAAGGCGTCGGGCGAGGAGGTCGGCGCCGTCTACATGCCGGCCGGCGTGTCGGGGTCGCCGATGACCTACCTGCACGAGGGGCGGCAGTACATCGTGACCGCCATCGGCGGGGCCGGCTTTCCCGGCGAGCTGATCGCCTATCGCCTGCCCGGCGAGTAGCGCCGGGTCGGCGGGGCAGGGCGGCGAGTGTGCGGCGCGCCGGAGTGCTGCAGCACTCCGGCGACGGCTGCGACCACGAGCCGGGGATGGGCATGGACGGGCTGCTCCGGCCGGCCGTCACTGCATGCCGTCGGCGCGGCTCTCCAGCCGGTCGCAACTCGCCGAGGTGAAGGAGGATCGGCTTCGTGTGGTGGCCCCGTCGGACGTGCCGGCGGGCGCCTGATGCCGCACGACGTCGATCAGGCACGGCGCCGCCAGCAGCAGCGTGCCGTCGATCCTGTCGCCCGGCTCGCGCAGGGCTGTCCGGATGGCGTTCCTGTCCTGTGCGGCGGCCTCGAACCCGGCCTGCATGGTCTGCCGGATGGCGTTGCGGGCCGCCAATTGGAAAGGACTTCCGCCTGCGCCGCACGGGTGCGAGCGGAGAGCCTGTGTCCTCCGGACGGGCACACTGACGGACCCGACGGACCGTCGGACACGCGGGGCGGGCTATAATCGTCGCGAGACGGCCATCCTCCGGCGCCGCGCGCGGCTCCGAAGCATCGCGCGTGGCAGTACGTTCCTGCGAGTCCCGTCCGATATCCAGTAACTGCAGCGGTTCAGGTCCGATGATTCCGGCCATCCGAGGCACGCACGACATCCTGCCGGGCGAGATCGAGCGCTGGCAGCACGCCGAGCGGATGATCCGCGACGTCTGCGCCCGCTACGGCTATCGCGAGATCCGCACGCCGGTCATCGAGCGGGAGGAGCTGTTCGCGAAGGGGACGGGCGAGACCACCGACATCGTCCAGAAGGAGATGTACGCCTTCGAGGACAAGGGAGGCGAGCGGGTCACCCTGCGACCGGAGGCGACGCCGAGCATGGTGCGGGCCTACGTCGAGCATGCGCTCGAGCAGGCGCTGCCGACCGTGAAGCTGTTCAGCTTCGGGCCGATGTTCCGCTACGAGCGGCCGCAGAAGGGGCGCTACCGGCAGTTCCACCAGCTCGACGTCGAGGTCTTCGGGGTCGCGGACGCGACGCTCGACGCCGAGGTGATCGAGATGGCGGCGGCTCTGGTCCGTGCGCTCGGGATCGACGAGGCGGAGCTGGTCGTCAACTCGGTCGGCTGCCGCGCGTGCCGGCCGGGGTTCGATCGCGCGCTGCTGCAGGCGCTCGGGGAGCGGAAGTCCGACCTGTGCGGCGACTGCCGGCGGCGTTCGGAGACGAACCCGCTGCGGATCTTCGACTGCAAGGTGCCGGCGTGCCAACCGATCGTCGACGCGCTGCCGCATTCGACGGATCACCTGTGCGAGGCGTGCCGCGAACACTTCGCCGCGGTCACCGCGCAACTGGCGGCCCTGCAGCTCGACCACCGCGTCTCGCACCGGCTGGTTCGGGGGCTCGACTACTACGCGCGCACCACCTTCGAGGTCCTGGGATCGACGCTCGGTGCCCAGAACGCGCTGCTGGGCGGCGGGCGCTACGACGGGTTGGTGCGGCAGCTCGGAGGGCCGGACCGGGCCGGCATCGGCTTCGCCGCCGGCATGGAGCGCCTGGTGCTGGCCATGCCGGAGGGGCCCGGGCCGCCGGTGCCGGACGCCTTCGTGGTGGCGCTGGGCGAGGCGGCGCGGCCGGTCGCGCACGTGCTGACCCGCGACCTGCGTCGCGCCGGTGTGGCCACGCTCGTGGACTACGACGCCCGCTCGCTGCGGGCGCAGATGAAGCGGGCCGACCGATCGGGGGCGCGCCGGGTGCTCATCCTGGGCGATGACGAGATCGCGCGCGGCGAGGTGACCGTCAAGGACATGGAATCGGGCGGGCAGACCGCCGTCGCCCGCGCCGAGGTCGTGCAGCGGATGAGCGGGTGATGCGCTGCGCCCGCCGGCCGATATGCCGAGTCGGCAACCGGGTCGTGCCCGGCAGGTTCGTCGCGGGGGTGATGCGCCGCGCCCGCCGGCCGATATCGCCGAGAGAGACCGATACACCCGATCACGACCGCGTACCGTGACACCCGGCGCGCGTAGGCAGGATCCGATACGAGACGACCGTGACAGAAGAGACACCTTCCGTTCCGTGCACCCGCACCCATACCTGCGGCGATCTGCGGCCGGGCGACGTCGGCGCCGAGGTGGTGCTGATGGGCTGGGTCCACAAGATCCGCGACCTCGGCGGACTGACGTTCCTGGACGTGCGCGACCGGCACGGGATCACGCAGGTGGTCGCCCGGGACGGCAGCGAGGTGCTGGCGCGCGTGAAGCAGGTGCGGCCCGAGTACGTGATCGCGGTCACCGGGCCGGTGGAGCGCCGCTCGGAGGAGACCCTCAACCCGAAGATCGCGACCGGCGAGGTCGAGGTCGAGGCCCGGACCCTCACCGTGCTGAGCGAGGCCCGGACGCCGCCGTTCCAGATCGACGAGGAGACGCCGGTCTCCGAGGAGGTCCGCCTGCGCTACCGCTACCTGGACCTGCGCCGCGCCCGGATGCGCGAGAACCTCGGTCTGCGCCACCGCATCACCATGGCCGTCCGCAACAGCCTCGACGCCGACGGGTTCTGGGAAATCGAGACGCCGCTGCTCACCAAGTCCACGCCGGAAGGGGCGCGTGACTACCTGGTGCCGAGCCGGCTCCATGCCGGCGAGTTCTACGCCCTGCCGCAGTCGCCGCAGATCTTCAAGCAGATCCTGATGGTCTCGGGCATGGACCGCTACTTCCAGATCGCCAGGTGCTTTCGCGACGAGGACCTGCGTGCGGACCGGCAGCCCGAGTTCACGCAGATCGACATCGAGATGTCGTTCGTCGATCAGGAAGTGGTTTTCGCCGCGGTGGAGCGGCTCATGCAGGCCGTCTTTCGGGTGGTCGGGAAGGACGTGCCGGCCCCGTTCCCGCGTCTGACCTACGACGAAGCCATGACGCGCTACGGCAGCGACAAGCCGGACCTGCGCTTCGAGATGCCGATCCGGGACGTTTCCGAGATCTTTCGCGAGGGCCGCTTCAAGGTCTTCCGCGAGCTCGTCGCCGGGGGCGGGTCGGTCCGGGCGCTGGTCGTTCCGGGCGCCGGCCGGCAGGCGCGCGCGCAGATCGACAACCTGGTGGACGAGGCGCTGGCGCTCGGCGCGAAGGGGCTCGTCTGGGTGCGGCAGTCGCCGGAGGGGGCTGTCCAGAGCTCGATCCTCAAGGCGGCCGGTGCCGACGCCCTGGCGCAGGTGGTCGACGCGACCGGCGCGGGGCGCGACGACCTGATCCTGATCGCCGGCGGCGCGGGCTACGAGGCGTCGGTTCTCCTTGGCCAGTTCCGCCTGCGGCTCGCAGAACGCGAGGGGCTGATCGACGAGAGCCGGACGTCGCTGAGCTGGGTGGTCGACTTTCCGCTCCTGGAATGGAGCGAGACCGAGCAGCGGCTGGTCTCGATGCACCACCCGTTCACCTCGCCGCGGCCCGAGGATGTCGACCGTCTGGAGGACGACCCGGCCGCGGTCCGCGCCCGGGCCTACGACCTCGTGCTGAACGGCAACGAGATCGGCGGCGGCAGCATCCGAATCCACGCGGCGGACCTGCAGGCCCGCATCTTCCGCCTGCTGAAGATCAGCGATGAGGAGGCGAAGGTCCGCTTCGGCTTCTTCCTCGACGCGCTGCGGTACGGTACCCCGCCGCACGGCGGCATCGCCCTCGGTCTGGACCGGATCGTGGCCCTGGTGGCCGGCGAGTCGTCGATCCGCGACGTCATGGCGTTTCCGAAGACGGCCGCCGCGGTGGATCTGATGGCGGGGTCGCCGTCCGCGGTCGACCCGCGCCAGTTGCGCGAGCTGCACCTGGACTGAGGCCGGGAAGTCATGCGCAACCGATCTTGACCGGCGGTCACGGCGCGTGGTATGGATTGATCGACCTTGCTGGACAGCATTCTCGCCGGTATGGGTGTCGCGCGGAATTCCGCCGCTGGCTTCCAGGTCTAGGGGAATTCCGATCGTTACACCCTCCCTCGTCAAGATACCGGTCCCCGACGAGGGGATCGAGACCTTGTTCGGCTCGCGCGACGAGAACCTCAAACAGCTCGAGCAGCAGTTCGACGTCCAGATCCGGACCGGCGGCAACGAGTTGCTGGTCACCGGCGGCGCCGCCGGTCTGGCGAAGACCGAGCGGGTCATCGATCAGTTGACGGGACTGTTGCGCGCGGGCTACCACTTCTCGCGCGAGGATGTGCGGCGCGCGTCCGAGATGGTGAGCGAGGACACGGAAATCGACCTGCGGGACTTCTTCCTGCGCACGCCGTTGCGGGCGTCGAGCACCCGGCAGGTAACGCCCAAGACGCTCGGTCAGAGACGTTATCTGGACGCCATCGAGCGCCACGACGTGGTCTTCGGCATCGGGCCGGCCGGCACCGGCAAGACGTATCTGGCGATGGCGCAGGCGGTGGCCTGCCTGACCGCGAAGCGGGTCAGTCGCATCATCCTGGCTCGCCCCGCGGTCGAGGCGGGAGAGAAGCTCGGCTTCCTGCCGGGCGATGTCCAGGAGAAGGTGAACCCGTACCTGCGGCCGTTGTACGATGCCCTGTACGACATGCTCCACACCGACAAGGTGGGGCGCCTGCTCGATCGCGGCGTCATCGAGATCGCCCCGATCGCCTTCATGCGGGGACGGACCCTGAACGATGCGTTCGTGATCCTCGACGAGGCGCAGAACACCACGACCGAGCAGATGAAGATGTTCCTGACGCGCCTCGGCTTCGGGTCGAAGGCGGTGGTCACCGGCGACATCACGCAGATCGACCTGCCCGCCGGACAGACGTCGGGTGTCGTGCAGGCGCTGGGTGTGCTGCGTGGCGTCGAGGGGGTGTCGATTGTGCATTTCACGGACCGCGACGTGGTGCGCCATCCGCTGGTGCAGCGCATCGTGAAGGCCTACGAGCGGTTCGTTCCGGCGCCCGCCGGCGATTCCCCCGAGTCTCCATGAGCATCGACGGTCTGGATTCGGAACCCGACCCTGACCGGTCCCTGCGTCGTCACCTGCGGGTCGTGGTGACGGATGGGCGCGGGCGCGTCCGGCGCGCCGATCGCCTGCGGCGATGGCTGGCCGACATTGCGCCGCCGTCGGCGCGCGGCGAGGTCGTCATCGCGATGGTCTGCGACCGGAAGATGCGCGATCTCAACCGCGAGTTCCGCGGCATCGATCGCGTGACCGATGTCCTCTCCTTTCCCGCCACGTCCGGGGTGGCGCCGGACGCCGGCATCGATCCGCTGAGCGACCCGGCGTCGGACGGCGAGGTGGATGCGCTGGCCGGTATGGAAGCAGCCGCTCCGGACCCGATCGACGGCGCACTGCCCGGCTCGGCCCGCGCGGGCCTGCCGGTCCCCGTCCCCGGGGAAGGGGCGCCTGCGGGCCCGCCAGGCGTCGGCGTGCGGCACCTCGGCGATGTCGTCATCGCGACGGGCGTGGCCCGCCGCCAGGCGCGCGCGGCGGGCCACCGGCTCGGCGCCGAGGTGCGCTGTCTGGCCCTGCACGGCCTGTTGCACCTGCTCGGTTACGACCACGAGAGGGACACGGGACAGATGGAACGCCTGGAACGGCGCCTCCGCCGCCGGGGAGGGCTCGCGTGATCCCGCTGGCCCTGTTCCTGCTCGCGTGCGCGACGGTCTACGTCGGTGCGGTCGAGGCGGCGTTCACGACCTTGATGCGCCTGTCGTTGCGGCTGGGCGCCGAGCGGCGCGGTCGGCTCGACCGGCTCGGGTACCTGGATGATCCCCTGCGCCTGTTCGTTCCCGTGCGCGTGCTGCAGAGCGTGCTCCTCGTTGCGGTGGCCGTCATGCTGACGGTCGCCGTCGGTGCGCGCGACGCAGCGACGCTGGCGCTGCTCGTGGCCGGGCTGGTGTCATTCGTGCTGGTGTGCGGGTACCTGTTGCCGGCGGTCATCGTACGGCGCGACCCGGAGCGGGTCCTGGAGGCGCTGCTGCCGTCGCTCGAGGTGCCGGTGGCCGTGCTGCAGCCGCTGACGCGCCCGCTCATCCGATTGCTGCGGCGGGCGAGCGGCCGCATGAACGGCGTCACCGCTGCCAACGGCGGCGTGTCGACGGCACAGGACGACCGCGAGAGCGTCGATGGCCCGGCCGAGCGGGAAGAGCAGGAGGAACGGCAGCTGCTGCAGTCGATCTTCGAGTTCGGTGGGACCCTGGTGCGCGAGGTGATGACCCCACGGCCGGACATCGCGGCCGTCGGGGCCGACGCCACGCTCGGCGAGTTGCGCGCCCTGTTCCTGGAGAAGCCGTACTCCCGCCTCCCGGTGTTCGAGCGCAACCTCGATACGATACTCGGGTTCGTGTTCGCCAAGGATCTGGTGGCGCTGTCCGGTACCCCGAGCGAGGAGCGGGTGGTCGGCCGGCTGCTCCGCCCCGCGCACACAGTGCCGGAGACCAAGCGGGTGGCGGACCTGCTGAAGGAGCTCCAGCAGGCGCGGGTGCAGAGCGCCATCGTGCACGACGAGTACGGGGGCACGGCCGGCCTGGTCACCATCGAGGACGTGATCGAGGAGATCGTCGGCGAGATCCGCGACGAGTACGACGAGGTGGAGGTCGATCCGATCGTGGACGAGGGAGCGGGAAGCTTCGTCTTCGCCGGCGGCGTGAACGTCGACGACCTGAGCAGGCGTCTCGACGTGACCATCGAACCGCAGGGCTTCGAGACCGTGGCCGGCTATCTGCTGGCGCGCCTCGGCCGGGTGCCGCAGGCGGGCGAGTCGTTCGAGGTGGACGGCCTCAGCGTCGATGTCCTGGAGGCCGAGCGGCGCCGACTGCATCGGGTGCGGCTCCGGCGCAGCTCCGCGGCGCCGATGGAGACTCCCGCGTGAGAGCGGGTCACGTCTCGCTCCTCGGCCGCCCCAACGCCGGCAAGTCGACGTTGATCAACCGGATCGTCGGGACGAAGGTGGCCATCGTCTCCGACAAGCCGCAGACCACCCGCACCTGCATTCTGGGCGTGAAGCAGGGTTCTCCGGAGCGCCCCGGCCAGATCGTGTTCGTCGACACGCCCGGTATCCACCGCCCGATGCACCGGATGAACGTCAGGATGGTGGACCACGCGGTGGAGACGATCAGGCAGGCGGACGTGCTGGTCGTGGTGCTGGATGCGACCATCCCGACGGGCCGCGGCGACCGGTTCGTCCTGGAGCTGCTCGACCGCGTGACGACGCCGGTCGTCCTGGCCCTCAACAAGATCGACCTGATGGCGAAGCGACGGTTGCTCCCGCTGATGGACTGGTACCGGCAGCAGCGGGACTTCGCCGGCCTCGTGCCGATCTCGGCGCTGACCGGTGACGGCGTGCGCGAGCTGGAAGGGGAGCTCTGGGACCTCCTGCCGGAGGGAGAGCCGCTCTTTCCGGACGACTACGTGACCAATCAGCCGGAGCGCGTCGTGGTTGCGGAGACCGTGCGCGGAAAGCTGTTGCGCGAGACGTGGGCGGAGTTGCCGTTCGCGACCGCGGTCATCGTCGACCGCTTCGAGGAGGCCGACCCGAGCGGAGCCCTGCGGCTGTACTGCTCGATCATCGTCGACCGCAACACCCACAAGCCGATCGTCCTGGGCCGCGGCGGGGCCCGTATCAAGCGGATCGGCGTCGACGCGCGCCAGGAGCTGGAACGCGCGTTCGGTACGCGGGTGTACCTGGATCTGCACGTGCGGGTCCGGCCCGGCTGGCGGGAGAACGAGCGTGTGCTGCGGGAGCTGGGCCTGGAACGATGACGGCTCCGAGCGGGGGGCGGGCGCTGCGATGAGCCCCGATGAGCACCGGCGGAACGGGCCCGACGCCGCCGTCAGGCTCTGCGGCCGGCGCGTGATGGCTACGCGTCGGCGAGTCGGCGGCCGGCGTTCGGCCGGTCCGCGTCGGCGTCCTCGGTCCACAGGACCCGTTCGGCGCGCCGCAGCAGGTCCTGCAGGCCGGTCCGCTCGAGCGCAGAGATCGCCACCCCGTCGTGGCGGCGCGCGATGGCCTCGCCTGCTCCCGGTTCCAGCCGGTCGATCTGGTTGAAGACCAGCAGTTCGGGGGCGGTCAGGTCGATCTGCTGCAGCACGCCACGAACCGCCTCGATGCGCCGGTCGCAGTCCGGGGCGGCGGCGTCGACGACGTGCAGCAGGAGCGCGGCGTCGGCCAGTTCCTCCAGCGTGGCCCGGAAGGCGGCCACGAGGTCGGACGGCAGGTCGCGGATGAACCCCACCGTGTCGGTGACGATCACCTCCCGCTCGCGCGGGAACCGCAGGCGGCGCGAGGTGGGGTCGAGTGTCGCAAACATCTGGTCGGCGACAGGGACGTCGGTCTTCGTCAGCGCCCGCAACAGCGTACTCTTGCCGGCGTTGGTGTAGCCGACGATGGACAGTACCGGCACGTCGCGGCGCCCGCGCCGGCGCCGCCGGGCGGCCCGCTGGCCGGCCAGCGTCTGCAGCGCGCGTTCCAGCCGGGTGATGCGGTCGCGGGTACGGCGGCGATCGACCTCGAGCTGCGTCTCGCCCGGTCCCCGGCCCCCGATGCCTCCGGCCAGCCGCGACAACGCGACATCGGCGCGCTGGGCGAGCCGCGGCAGGCGGTACTTCAACTGCGCGAGCTCGACCTGCAGCTTGCCGTCGCGCGTGGTCGCGTGCTGCGCGAAAATGTCCAGGATGAGTTGCGTGCGGTCGATCACGCGCAGCTCCACACGGGCGGCCAGGTTGCGGGCCTGGGTGGGCGTCAGGTCCTGGTCGACGATCACCAGGTCGACATCCTGCTGGAACGCCCGGACCACCAGGTCCTGCAGCTTGCCGGAGCCGAGCACGGTCTTCGGATCGACGCGCGGGCGGTTCTGCGTCACCACGTCGGCGATCTCGACGCCCGCCGAACGGGCCAGCTCGCGCAGCTCCGCGACGTGCAACTCCAGCTCGTGGGCGCGACGGCCGGCGGTGACCGAGACAAGGACCGCCCGCTCGCCGTCGCCGACCGCGCGGGCGTCACGGCCGCGGGAGAGCTGGGCCTCGAGCTCACCGATCCAGGCGCGGAAGTCGAGGTCGATCTGCGCCGGCGGCGCCGGCGGGAGCTGCTCCACGTTGTCGCCGTCGTCGCCGGCCGGCTTCAACGCAGCGATGTGCGCCAGCGTCGGCAGCCCGTCCTCGCCGACCCCGATCGTCACCAGGGCGTCCAGACGCAGCAGCAGCAGGTCGGTCCGGTCGTCGCGGGTCAACCCCTCTCCGGCGAGGTGCGTGTGGAGACAGCGCAGCCCGCGCAGGCGTCCCTCCCCGGCGCGCAGCCGCCCCCAGTCGGGGAGCGTGATGGAGCGGGCGTCGCCCACCATCACGTGCCGGACATCGCCGCGCCTGTCCAGCAGTACGCCCACCTGCCGCCGGACCTCGCTGCTGAGCTCGGTCAGTTGGCGCGCCAGGTCGTGCGTCAGCAGCCGGTCAGCCGGCACACGCCGCCGAAACAGCCGTTCCAGCCGGCGGACCTGGCTGGCCCTGAGACCGTGCGTGTTGCCGAAGACGTCGATGGGACCTCCTTCACGGCCTGCCCGTCGCGACCGGATTGACGGCCCCGGCCGGCCCCGAGACCGTGCGTGCCATTGCTCCTCGGTCCGGTATGCCCAACATACAATACATACAGCAGGCGGGCCGGACGTTACGTGGTACAATGCCCTGCTTCGTGTCTGGACCAGTGGGACAACGATCCAACATCCGGCTGTCTCGTGGGAGGCCGAGCCGCCTCGTGGACCCGAATCATGCCGCCTCTCCGCCGAATCGACGTCGTGCTCGATTCAGTCAAGCGACTGCAGCGGATTGGTGCAACCGCTAACCTTCTCAACCTTCTCCAGAAACAGCACCCGGCCGACCTCGCCGAGGTCTTCAGCGGACTCTCCGAAGCCGAGCGGCGCTCCGCCTTCGACACCCTCGTCGCCAGGAACAGCCGTCTCGCGATGGAGGCGCTCAGCGAGCTGGACGCCGAGGTCGGCGACGCGCTGCTCGCGGATCGGCCCCCGGACGAGCTGGCTCGGCTGTTCCTCGATCTGCCGACCGACGACGCGGCGGCGCTGATCGACCGGCTGCCGGACGCGCTGTCGACCGAGGTCCTCGCGCGGATGCGCCGGAAGGACTCCGGCGACGTGCAGCACCTGCTGGCCTACGGCGACCAGACGGCGGGCCGCATCATGAATCCGGAGGTCTTCGCGCTCTCCGAGGACCTGACGGCGGGCGAGGCCATCGAGGCGCTGCAGCGGTCGCGCGAGGTGGAGATGGTCTTCTACCTCTACGTCGTCGACGAGCGGCGCCATCTCGTCGGCGTGGTGTCGCTGCGCCGTCTGCTGCTGGTCTCGCCGGAGACGCCGCTCAAGCGGATCATGACGTCGGAGCTCATCAAGGCCCGCGTGGACACCGATCAGGAGGAGGTCGCCCAGGAGGTGGCCAACTACAACCTGCTGGCGATTCCGGTGGTCGACGACGAGAACAAGCTGGTGGGCATCATCACGGTGGACGATGTCATCGACGTCATCAAGGACGAGGCCACCGAGGACATCCTGCGCCTGGCCGGCGTTGCAGCCGACGAGCACGTGTTCACGTCGCCCTGGGAGGCATGGCGCAAGCGCCTGCCCTGGCTCGGGGTGAACCTGGTCGCGGCCACCCTGGCCGCGCTCGTCGTGCGCGAATTCCAGGCCACGGTCGAGCAGGTCGTGGCGCTGGCGGCGCTGATGACGGTGGTGGCGAGCATGGGCGGCAACGCGGCCACCCAGACGTTGACGGTGATCGTGCGCGGCATCGCGCTGGGCGAGCTGACGTGGGGCAACTCGCGGCGGGTGCTCGGCAAGGAGGCGCTGGTCGGCGTGGCCAACGGCGGCGTCCTCGGCGGCGCCGGGGCGGGCGTCGCCTGGGGCGTGTTCGGCAATCCCTGGCTCGGCGCCATCCTGGCCCTGGCGATGGTGATCAACCTGCTCATCGCGGCCGTCGCGGCGACACTGATCCCGATCGCCCTGCGGGCGCTCCGGATCGACCCCGCCCTGGCGTCGGCGGTGTTCATCACCACGATGACCGACGTGTTCGGCTTCTTCGCCTTCCTGGGCCTCGCCACGGCGTTCCTGCCGTACCTGCAGCGCGGGGTGTGAGCGGCGGAATGACGGGTCGGGCACGACCGCGCCGGCGACGCGCGGAGCAGTTCGGTCTTCGTTCGACTCGCGTCCGGCGTCCACCGGATTCAGGATCCGGACGCCGGCAAAGCGCGTGAAGTCGTGGTCCGCCGTCGCGATGCAGGCGCCATGCTCCACCGCCAGGGCCGCCAGATGCGCGTCCATCACCAGGGCTCCGCGGGCCTGACCCCGTGTGCAGAGTTCGGCCAGCAGCCGCCAGGTTCGTGCGCCGGGCGAGAACACCTGTACCATCTATCATCCGTGCTGACCTGAGCGCCGCCCACGGCGTCGGCGCGTGGTGCCCGGCTTCGTGTCGGCCTGAGACAGGGGAGGCTTGGCATGTTGCGATACCGTTCCGGTCGGAACCAGCGGCTTCCCATGCCTCGACTGCATCCCGCTGCACCAGTCGAGCTGATCGCGGTTTTCTGCCTCGTCTCATTGGCGGCGGCCCCGTCAGCGTCCCAGGCGCAGTCGGAAGACGGCTTCGTGCCCGTCACCGACGCCATGCTCCAGGACCCCGACCCGGCCGACTGGCCGATGTGGCGCCGCACCCTCGACGGCTGGGGCTACAGCCCGCTGGACCAGATCGACCGGGGCAACGTCGGCGCGCTGCGGCTCGCGTGGTCGCGGGCGCTCATGCCAGGCACGCAGGAGGTGACGCCGCTGGCCTACGACGGCGTCCTCTACATGCCGAACGGCAGCGACGTCATCCAGGCCATCGACGCGGCGACCGGCGACCTTCTCTGGGAGTACCGCCGGGACCTGCCCGAGGACGTCTACGAGTACGTGGGCGGCAATGCCCGCAGCATGCGGAACATCGCCATCTACGACCGGTTCATCATCAACGTCAGCGACGACGACTACGCCTACGCGCTCGACGCGATGACCGGCGAGATCGCGTGGGAGACGCGGATATTCGACTACCGGGAAATACCCGCCGGCCACAGCTCCGGCCCCATCATCGCCGACGGCCGGGTGATCTCCGGCCGTAGCTGCCGGCCGCGGGGCGGGCCGGAATCGTGCGTGGTGGTGGCCCACGACGCGCTGACCGGCGCGGAGCTGTGGCGTCGGCGGACGGTGCCCGCCCCCGGCGAGCCGGGCGACGAGACCTGGGGCGGCGTGCCCTACGAGCAGCGGGTGCACGTCGGCTCATGGATGCCGGCCAGCTACGACCCCGAGCTGCGGCTCATCTACCAGGGCACGTCGGTGACCTCGCCGGCGCCCAAGTTCCTGCTCGGCGGGGTGGAGAACACGCATCTCTACCACAACTCGACGCTGGCCCTCGATGTCGAGACCGGCGCCATCCACTGGTACTACCAGCACCTGAACGATCACTGGGACCTCGACCATCCCTTCGAGCGCCTGCTCGTCGACACCGCGGTGGCCCCCGATCCCGAGGTCGTCAGTTGGATCAACCCGCGCATCCGGCCGGGCGAGGTCCGCCGGGTGGTCACCGGCGTGCCCGGCAAGACCGGCCTCGTCTACACCCTCGACCGCGAGACGGGCGAGTTCCTGTGGGCGACCCCGACCGTCGCCCAGAACGTGATCAGCGACATCGACGGAGCCACCGGCGAGGTGACGGAGAACGCCGAGGTCATCTTCACGGCGCTGGGGCAGGAGGTGCTCGCCTGTCCCACCTGGGCCGGCGGCAAGGACTGGGAGGCGGGCGCCTACAGCCCGCTGACCAACACCATGTACATGCCGCTGCGGAACACCTGCGCGCGGATGCTCGCCACCGACAACGTGCGCAGCGAGCGGGCGCGGGCGCTGACCGCCGGCGGGCAGGGCGGTCTGGAGATCTATGCGCTGGCCGCGCGGCACCAGTTGACGCCCGGCGAGGAGAACCTGGGGACCATCCACGCGGTCTCGGCCGAGACGGGCCGCACGGCCTGGGTGCACGAACAGCGGGCCGCCACCATGCCGCTGATGGCCACCGGCGGCGGGTTGATCTTCGCCGGCGACGTCAACGGGCGCTTCAAGGCCCTCGACCAGGAGACCGGCGCGGTGCTGTGGGAGGTCAACCTCGGCTCGCCGGTCGTCGGTTTTCCCATCGCCTACGCGGTCGACGGGCGGCAGTACATGGCCGTCAACACCGGCGCCGGCAGCGGCGTCAACCGGCGCCTGACGCCCGAGCTGCGGCCGAGCGTCGGCAGCGTGCTGTTCGTCTTCGCCCTGCCGCAGTGACGGACCGGACACGGTGATCCCGCGTCGCGGCTGGATGCGGGTTGGCGACACGAGGTCGAGGCGCGAGCCGACACGCCTGGCGGCTGGATGTGGGCGCGGATGTCGGATGCACCGGCGGCCTGCGCCGACGGAACAGGAGGACGCCGGTGGACACGAGCAACGCCATGTCACTGCTGACCATCAAGGGGGTGGCCGCGCTGGCGATACTGCTGGTCGCCTTCCTCGGCGGCGTCATCCCGTTCCTGGCGGCGCGCCGACGGCACGGCCGCAGGTTCCTGTCGCTCGGCAACTCGCTCGCGGGCGGCATCTTCCTCGGCGCCGGCTTCATCCACCTGCTGCCCGAGGCCGGCGAGGTGCTGGAGGAGGTGGCCGAGTATCCCGTGGCGCCGCTGCTTGCGGCGACCGGTGTCGGCATGCTGCTGCTGCTCGATCGCGTCGTGTTCGAACATCTCGCGCCGACGGAGCAGGCCGGGAAACGCCGCGCGCCGATCTACCCGCTGATTCTGCTGGTGGTGCTGTCGATTCACTCCGTCATCGCCGGCGTGGCTCTCGGTCTCGAGTCCGCGATCGCGACATCGGTAATCGTCATGGTCGGCATTCTCTGCCACAAGGGATCGGCGGCGTTCGCGCTGATGGCCAGCGCGGCCTCCGCCGGCGCCGACCGGCGCCGCCTGTGGAGGATCCTGTCGATCTTCGCCCTGATGACCCCAGGCGGCATCGTGCTCGGCACCGTGGCGTCGGGTCTGCTTGCCGGACCCACGGCGGAGCTGCTCGAGGGGGTGTTCAACGCCCTGGCGGCGGGCACGTTCATCTACGTCGCCATACTCGACGTGATCAACGTCGAGATGTCGCGGCGGGACGACCGCGTCGCGCGGTTCGTACAGAGTGCCCTGAGCGGGGACGACGACGTGGCGATGCCGACGGCGGACGAGGACCGCGTGGTCAAGTTCGTGCTGATCGTCGTCGGCCTGGCCGGCATGGCGGTGCTCGGCATCTGGATATAGTGTCTGCAAATGCGGCGTGCAGCCACGCCCCGAACAGATCCAGGCCGCGGTCGACCTCGTCGTCGAGCGCCTGCACCCGGACCAGATCATTCTGTTCGGCTCCGCGGCGCGCGGCCAGATGCGCGAGGGGAGCGACCTTGACCTGCTCGTCATTCGCCCGGCCTCCGACCTCGCCGACGACAGGCGCCACGACCGCTGGGAGTGCTACGGCGACGACAGCGCGCTGAACATCGCCATCGACGTCATCTCGACCGACGCGCGAACCGCCCACCAACGGCGCCGCAGCGCCGGCTACGTGGAGGGCGCCGCCCTCGAAGAGGGGCGCACCGTCTACACGCGGCCCGGCGTCGAGCCGCTGCCCATCGGCCCGCAGTACACTTCCGAAAGCCTCTTGATGGTCAGGAGCAGACTCTGCAAGCCCGACCGGGCGGCCATCTCTACAAGCCCGACCGGGCGGCCATGCTGCTGGAGTCCGCACGGGACGCCCTGGCCGCCGCCGCTGTCCTCGGGAAGAACGCCCACTACAAGATCCGGTGCACGGTTCTTCAGCAGGCGGTCGAACAGGGTCTGAAGGCCCTGATTGTCGCCCAGGGCCGGCGTGTGGATTCAGGCACGACCTGGGCGCTCTCTGGGATCAGGCGCAGGCGCAGGGGGAGCGGATCGCGGTGAACCCGGATCGCAGCGCCTTGCGCGACCTCTCCGGCCATGCCGGCGAACTGCGGTACCGGGAAGAGGACGAGGAACACGCTCGACGAACCGCGCAGGTCATGACGTGGCCGGGGTGGCCGGATGCGTCACGTCGTCGTCGGCCGGCGGCAGGCGGCGCGCCGTGAGCACGGTCACGTCATCGGCCAGCCGCGCCGTGTCCGCGTGCGCCTCCACCACCGCCACGATCGTCTCGCCGAGGCGATCGAGCCCCTCGTCGTGATGCGTCTCGATCAGGTGCCGGAGCCCGGTCTCGTCGAACGGCACCCCGGCCGGGTTCTCCGCCTCGGTGACGCCGTCACTATAGGCCACCAGGAGGTCGCCGGGGAGGAGAGTCAGCTCCGCCGCCCGGTAGGTGGCGTGGTCGAACATGCCCAGGGCCATGCCTCCCGTCGTGAGCGGCTCCATCTCGCCGGTCCGCCGGCGCAGCAGCGGGGGAGTCTGGCCGGCGTTGATGTAGCTCAGCGTCCAGGTGGCGGGATCGATGGCGGCGACGAACATGGTGATGAACCGCGAGCCGGGGGTCTGTTCGCAGACCAGCCGGTTGAGTCGCTCCACGAGGCCGACGAGCGGCAGATTCTCCGCGCCCAGGGTCCGCAGCATCGCGATGGCCAGCGCCATGAGGAGCGCGGCGGGGCTGCCCTTGCCGGAGACGTCGCCCAGCATCAACAGAAGGCGGCCGTCGGGCAGCCGGAGGATGTCGTAGCAGTCGCCGCCGACGGTGTTGGCCGGCCGTGTGCGCCCGGCCGCTTCGAGGCCCCGGATGGCGTGGGTCCGCTGCGGCAGCATTGCGAGCTGAATCTCGCGGGCCACCTCGAGGTCGTTCTTCAGGCTCAGCCGATCCGCCACCTCCAGCAGCACCAGCAGGTTGACGAGCACGAAGCCGATCGTCAGCCACCCGGTGCCGTCCGCCCAGACAAGTGCCGGCAGGGGCACGTACAGCAGGAACGGCACCAGCGGAACGCGTACGAGGCCGATTCCCTCGAACAGCTCCAGCAGTCCGGCGGCGAACGCCACGAGGGAGAAGCCGAACAGCGCCCGGCGGGCGGGCGACAGCTTCAGCGTGAAGGCGAGGAACAGGAGGCGTACGCGCAGGCCGAACCGCTGCATCGGCGGCAGTTCCGCGAACGCAGCTTCGTCGATGTGCCGGGTGAAGAAACGGTACGCGTCGGGTGCATCGCGCGTGAACAGGCGCTGAACGTCCTCGCCGGTGAGGCCCTTCGTATAGACCTCGAAGAAGTCGTCCTCGCGCCGGTCGGCAGCCATCACCGGAGTATACGCAGCGTACTTGCCCGTGGTTCGTGGTTAAAGTAGGGAGCGATGGCCGATCTGAAGAAGATCTACGAGGCGGACGGTCCGGGCGACGCGCACGTTCTGCGCGGCCTGCTCGAGGTGGAGGGGATCGACGCCATCATCCGGGGCGACGACATGGTGCCGCTGCAGGGGGGCAGCCTCTTCCATGTCGAGACGCGTCCTTCGGTCTGGGTGCTCGACGACGATCCCGACCGTTACGCCCGCGCGCTCGAGATCGCCGACGAGTACGCCGCGAAAAGGCGCCAACCGCCGGAAACGGAGGGCTCGGGCGGTTGGCGGTGCCGATCGTGCGGCGAGACGATCGAGGAGCAGTTCACGGCGTGCTGGAGCTGCGGCGCCCCGCGTGGACGGTCGTGAGCGTTACGACACGACATCTCGACGGCGCGCCCTGGCGGGTGGCCCGGCGCACCGAACGTGGCGGGCGGTCGTCAGCGGCACGACCGCCCCACCGTGAGGGATCAGGGAAGCGGGATCAGGTCGCCTTCGAAAGTGACCTTCTCTCCCGGGACGATGAGCACGTCGAGCGTGAGCGGCTCGTAACCGGAGAGGCGCAACTCCACCGTGTGCGGCCCTTCCTCGATCCGCAGCCGCTGGAAGAGCCCGTCGAACTCGTCGACGATGCCGACGAAGTACCCGTCGACATGAACCTCCGCCGCACGGGGATGGAC
>CBDAVM010000002.1:0-2086339 GCA_965200895.1 Vicinamibacterales bacterium
GGGTCATCTCGTAGAGGCCGGCCCAGCCCTCGACCAGCTCGGCCGCTTCGAAGCCCGGCAGGCGCGCCACGAGCGGCGGCCGGAAGTCGGTCGTCCACCGCATCCGGTCGCAGTCGAAGTTCTCGCCCGGCGGCTCGTCGAGCTTCGTGCGGGCGACGATGATCCGGTCCGGATCCGTGGACGCGACGGGGTCGTCATGCCGCCAGTGGACGCCCCCCGGATCGATCACCACGGGGAAGCGGTAGGGCCAGCGCTGGGGCAGGGCGCAGCGAAAGAGGTGCTGGCGTACCGGTGTCACCGGCAGATCGAGATCCGCCAGTGCCGCGAGCTTCGCGGCGAAAGGGCCGGCCGCGTTGACCACCGCGCGTGCGTCCAGGGTTGCGCCGCCGTCGAGCGTCACGCCGTCGACACGCCCGCCGGAGACCCGGATTCGTGTCACCTCCCCGGTGACGTATGTCGCCCCGGCCGCCGCCGCCGCGTGCCGGAAGCCGGCCAGCACCTCGCGCGGGTTCGCGTATCCGTCCTCCGGGCCGAAGATGCCGAAGCGGATGTCGTCGACCGCCAGGTCGGGCACCAGCGCGCGCACGGCGTCGACGTCGAGGCGTTCGACGCGCGCCCCGAGCGCGCGCTGGCTCGCGTAGCGGCGCTCGAACCGCCGGGCATTCCCGTCGTTCGCCAGGAACAGGTAGCCGCGCTGCCGGAACCAGGCCCGCGGCTGGTGTGTCGGCGTCCGCATCGTGGTGTCGAAACGTTCGTAGAACCGGATGCCGTGCCGGGCGAGCCGGATGTTCTCGGCGGACCCGAACTGCTGCCGCACGCCGCCCATCGCCAGAAACGACGAGGCGCGCCGGTAGGTCGGGTCGCGCTCGACGACGGCGACCTCGCCCTGGAAGCCGCCGGTTCTCAGGTGCCAGGCGATGCTGGAGCCGACGACGCCGCCGCCGACGACAACGATGCGTTCCGTGGCCATGGGTCGGTGTGGGAAGGAGCGTGACCGGCGGATGGATCGTCAGGCCCGGCTTCTGCGCCGCCGTTTCCCTGCCGGCGGCCGCGTCGCCGCACCGTTCTCGATGTAGTGCTTCAGGGCGTCGAGCGAGACCCGCCACCCGGAGTTCATGTCGTCCTGGTAGCGCTTCCACTTCGTGCCGTCGTCCGCGCCGCTCTGACGGACCCGGACCCGGGTGGCCGATCCGTCGACGCTGCAGGTGACCTCGAGCCCCATCGGACCGAGCGGCTCGCCGCCGGCGGGCAACCAGTAGGCGTTGGCCACGAACAGCTCGCGGCCGACGCGGTACTCCATCACGGTACCATGGAACACGCCGCCGGCGCGGCCGCTCCCGTGTACCCACTCGAGGGCGTACACGCCGAGCGGACGCGGCGTGGTGACCGAGCGCACGACGCCCCACCAGGCGGCCAGAGCCTGCGCATCGAAGAAGGCCGCCAGCACGCGGGTCGGCGCCCCGACGATCCAGACGGCGCTATCGACGCGAAGGCCGGTCGATTTCCCCATGAGCCGGACCTGAAATCGTATCACTCGGCCGGTCGTCCGCGCCGCGCGAATCGACGGCAGGGTCGCCCGCCGGCTCAGTACAGAAGGAACCTTCGCCGGATGGCTTCGAAGGCCGCAACCTCGTCCCTCCAGCCCGAGGCGAGGTCGGCGGCGGTCCGGCCGGCGTCGATGGCGCGCCGAAGCGCGGGCGAGCCGGCCAGGATGTCGATGGGCATCCTGTCGTGCTCGTACTCGTACGGCGGCTCCCGCCAGCCGAACCGGTCGCCGAGGGCCTCCCGGCACGCCGCGATCACGGCGACGCCGGCCAGCACCGGCCGGAAGGCGCGCCGGTCGGTGACATGAAGCTGGCACCCGCCGCAGGGCCGGCCGGCGTGCTTCTGGAACGTCGGCTCGAACGTCACCGGCCGGAAGTGGACACCGGGCAGGCGCCAGGCGTTCAGTGTCGTCGTGAATCGGTCGGGATCGACGCCGGGCGCGCCCGCGAACTCGAACGGCCGGGTCGTGCCGCGCCCCTCCGACAGCATCGTCCCCTCGAGCAGGACCATCCCCGGGTAGACGATGGCGCTGTCGAGGGTCGGCAGGTTCGGCGACGGGAGCACCCACGGGGCGGCCGCCTCGTCGTGGTACATCGCGCGCGACCACCCCTCGAGAGGCGCGATCTCGAGGTCGGCGCCGATGCCGAAGCGGTCGTTGAACAGCCGCGCCAGTTCGCCAATCGTCATGCCGTGCCGCAGCGGGATCGGGAACTGCCCGACGAAGGAGGCGAATGCGGGTTCGAGCACCGGCCCCTCGACCGCCTCGCCGCCGATGGGGTTGGGCCGGTCGCACACGACGACCGGCAGCCCGCACCGCCGGGCCGCCCGCAGGCAGTTGGCCAGTGTGTAGACGTAGGTGTAGACGCGGGTTCCCACGTCCTGCAGGTCGATCACCAGCCTGTCGAGACCGTCGAGCATCGCCGCCGTCGGCTCCCGCGTGTCGCTGTAGAGCGAGTGGATCGGCACGCCCAGCCGCGGGTGCCGCGCGTGCGCGGTCTCGACCATGTTGTCCTGCACATCGGCGTGGAAGCCGTGCTGCGGCCCGAAGAGCGCCGCCAACGTGACGCTGGGCCGGTCGGCGAACCGGTCGGCGACGTGGCGGAAGGCGTGGTCGACCGATGCCGGGTTGCAGACGAGGCCCACGCGCGCGCCGTCGAGGGCGCCGGAGGCGAGCAGGCGTTCGGAGCCGAGGGTGATCGCCATCCTCAGTCCGTGGCCCGGCCGGCGGAATCGGGAAGGCCGAAGAACAGCGCGAGCCAGTCGCGGAGATCCTCGAGAGCGACGGCCCTGCCGGTCGAGTGCAGATACGAGCGCATGTTGTCCGAGAACCCGTCTCCGGCGAACACCACGATGCCCGGGATGGGCCAGGCAGCCCGTGGCGAAAGTCCCCGCGGCATTCGAGCGACGATGCATCCCGCCTGGCTGCGTTGCTCCGCGGTCGCATATGGCCGATATGCTCCCTTGTCGCGCCTTGCCAGGCGGGCGCCTCGCCGCTCTCGGTGCTCGCGGGGATTCCGCCACGGACCGCACGCGCCGATGTCCTGGATGGTGGCCGGGATCTTCTCCTCCGCCGACCCGCCGCTGCCCTGATACTTGCATTCGACGCCGAGACTCTGTGCGGTCTTGGTGGAACGGAGCACGAGGTCGATCTTCCGAACGGCTCCCCACAGCCGCCGGCCGACCCGCACCTGCCGGGCTGTGCGAAGACCCATCTCGTGGGCCATCGCGTACACCGCAGATTCCAGAGCGGCGCCGCTCGACGGCGCCTGGCGGCCGCCGGCCATCTACTACGTCGTCCGTCCCGGGATGTTCGTGATCACGTACTCGGCGATCGCGCCCCGGCGGGTCGCGTCGGCGTTGATCGCCCGGCGCGCGGGCACGCGGTGCGCCCGCAGGCCGGCCCGTTCGGCATCGACGTTGCCGTCGTACAACGCGGTGATCTCCGGCGCGGTCGAGTTGCTCAACAGGACGTGGCAGCCGCGTTCCGCAAGTGCGATAACGACCTGCTGCAGTCTGTTCTGGTCCCCGTGGTCGAAGCGGTCGGCGGTGTACGAGGTGAAGGACGCCGTGGGGCTCAGCGGGGCGTAGGGCGGGTCGAGATAGATGAAGTCTCCCCGTTCGGCCGCGCCGAGGACACGGTCGTAGGGGGCGTGCTCGATCACCGCATCCAGCTCTCGCAGCGCGGCGGATACCCGCCGCAGGTTCGCCTCGTCGCAGACCCGCGGGTTCCGGTACCGGCCGCGCGGCACGTTGAACGCGCCGCGGCTGTTCACCCGGAACAGGCCGTTGAAGCCGGTGCGATTCAGGTAGATCAGCATGGCGGCGAGCGTTGCCGTGTAGTCGGCCGCGCGCGGCCCGCTCCCGTTGCCGATGGCCTCCCGCGCGGGATTGAATCGCTCGTCCCGGACCTGGTAGTAGTGCGTCTCCGGTGCGGCCGCGCGGTCGGAGGCCAGCATCCGCAATTCGCGGATCACGTTGTCGGGAACGTCGCTCAGACGTTGCCAGCAGCCCGCGAGGTCGGGATTGATGTCGGTCAGCCGCACGCGGTGGGGGCGCAGGCCGCCGCGCGCGACCAGGTCGAAGAAGACCGCGCCGCTTCCGAGGAAGGGCTCGTGGTACGTTCCGAACTGCGCCGGATAATGCGCCCGCAGCGCAGGCAGGAGCTGCCGCTTGCCGCCGGCCCACTTCAGGAACGGGCGGATCGGACGCACGGGCCGCGCGAGCGCCTCGGTGCGGCTCGACCCGCCGGCGTGTGCAGGGCGGGACGCGGCGGATCCTCCGGTGGGCGTCGTGGTCAAGTCCATTGGATGTCGTCGCGGTCCGGTTGGCATGTTGCACCACGCGGACGGCACCGCATCAGCGGCCTCGGGGACGTCCACCCTGACGACCCGACCATCGTGCAAGAATATCAGAAGCTCGTGAACTGCTGCCCGCCGTCTGTTGGCGCGGCGGCGCGGCGTGCTCCGCTGACGCCCGACAGGCAACGTGGGGCCCGTCGTCGGGGTGCGGGGCGAACAAGCCGGACCAGCGGGCGCCGTTGCAGCCACTCGCAATCGGCGGCGTCCGGCCGCCGTCGGGTGCGGGGCGAACAAGCCGGGCCAGCGACCGGTGCGGGCCGCTACGCCCGCTACGCCCGCTACGCTGCCGGAACGGTAGAATGTGGCCGCACCGATACCGAAGGAGGAGCGTGATCGGACCGGATATCGAACTGCATCAGGATTTGCGGAGCGCCGTCGGCGAGCTCTGCCGGCGGTTTCCCGATTCGTACTGGCGGGACCTCGACCGCGAGGAGGCCTATCCGGAGGAGTTCGTCCGCACGCTGACCGACGCCGGTTACCTGGCCGCCCTGATACCGGACGAGTACGGCGGCTCGGGGCTGGGCATCACCGAGGCGGCGATCATCCTGGAGGAGGTCAACCGCTCGGGCGGCAACGCGGCCGCGTGCCACGCCCAGATGTACATCATGGGGACCCTGCTGCGGCACGGTTCCGACGCGCAGAAGCGCGAGTACCTGCCGCAGATCGCGAGCGGCGCGCTGCGGCTGCAGGCGTTCGGGGTGACCGAGCCGACCACCGGCACCGACACCACGCAGCTCCAGACCATGGCGGTGCGCGACGGGGATCGCTACATCGTCAACGGGCAGAAGGTGTGGATCTCGCGCGCCGAGTACTCCGACCTGATGCTGTTGATCGCACGCACGACGCCCCGCGAGAATGTCGTCAGGAAGACGGACGGGCTGTCGGTGTTTCTGGTCGACCTGCGCAACACGGTCGGCAACGGTGTCACCATCCGGCCGCTGCGCGCGATGATGAACCACGCGACGACGGAGGTGTTCTTCGACAACCTCGAGGTGCCGGCCGCCAACCGCATCGGCGAGGAGGGGCGCGGCTTCCGGTATCTGCTCGACGGACTGAACGCCGAGCGCATCCTGATCGCCGCCGAATGCGTCGGCGACGGCCGCTGGTTCATCGAGCGTGCGGCCCGCTATGCGAACGAGCGGATCGTCTTCGATCGGCCGATCGGCAAGAACCAGGGCGTGCAGTTTCCCATCGCCCGCGCCCACGTCAATGTCGAGGCGGCCGACCTGATGCGGGCCCGCGCGGCCGAGCTGTTCGACGCGGGGAAGCCGTGCGGGGCCGAGGCCAACATGGCCAAGCTGCTCGCGGCCGACGCGTCGTGGGAAGCGGCCAACGTGGCTCTGCAGACGCACGGCGGCTTCGGCTTCGCGGAGGACTACGACATCGAGCGCAAGTTCCGCGAGACACGGCTCTACCAGGTGGCGCCGATCTCGACGAATCTGATCCTCTCGTACATCGCCGAGCACGTACTCGGCCTGCCGCGGTCGTTCTGATGGCCGCTCCGCCCGGCCCTCACGGCAGCGAGCAGTCGGGCGACTGCCCGGCCGGCGTCGGGACCGCCCCTCTCGACGGCGTGACGGTGGTCACCCTCGAACAGGCCGTCGCGGCGCCGTTCGCCACCCGCCAGCTCGCCGATCTGGGCGCACGGGTCATCAAGGTGGAGCGTCCGGGCGGGGGCGACTTCGCACGCGGCTACGACGCGACGGTCAAGGGGCTGTCGAGCCACTTCGTCTGGCTCAACCGCTCGAAGGAGTCGCTGGCCCTCGACCTGAAGCGGCCGCAGGCGCGCGAGGTCGTGGCGAAGCTCATCGATCGGGCGGACGTCTTCGTGCAGAACCTGGCGCCCGGGGCCGCCGATCGGCTCGGTCTCGACGCCGGAACGCTGCGCGGGCGCCGGCCGCGGCTCATCGTCTGCAACGTCTCGGGCTACGGCGCCACCGGGCCGTTCCGCGACAAGAAGGCGTATGACCTGCTCGTGCAGGCCGAGGCCGGGCTGGTGTCGATTACCGGGACGCCCGACCAGGTGGTGAAGTCGTCCATCTCGGTGGCCGACATCGCGGCCGGCATGTACGCCTACTCGGGCGTGCTGACCGCGCTGTTCCGGCGTGAGCGGAGCGGCGTTGGGGCCACCTTCGAGGTCTCGATGCTGGAAGCGCTCGGCGAATGGATGGGTTTCCCCCTCTACTACACGCTGTACGGCGGCACGCCGCCGGCCCGCAGCGGCGCCCGGCACGCCGCCATCGCGCCCTACGGCCCGTTCACCGGCGCCGATGGCGAGACGGTGTTCCTGGGGCTGCAGAACGAGCGCGAATGGGTGCGCTTCTGCGCCGAGGTGCTGGAGAGGCCGGCCCTGGCGACCGATCCGCGTTTCGACGCCAACGCGAGGCGGGTGGCCAACCGGGATGCGCTGGAGGCCGCCATCGGGGAGGTGTTCGGGACCCTGACGGCGGAACAGATCGTCGCCCGCCTCGACGCGGCGCAGATTGCGAACGGCCGCATGAACTCCGTGGCGCAGCTCGCCGCGCACCCGCAGCTCGCCGCCCGCGACCGCTGGCGCGAGGTGGCATCCGCGGCCGGACCGCTGCGGGCGACCCTGCCGCCGGCCGCCCTCGACGGCGCCGAGCCCCGCATGGGCGCCATTCCCGAGGTGGGCGAGCACACCGGGGCGATTCTCGCCGAGCTCGGCTACGCACCGGCCACCGTCGCCGCGTGGCGCGAGGCGGGGATCGCGTGACGCGACCTCGTTTCGACGACCTGCCCATCCAGCCGGCCCGCGGGCACGGCCTGGACTTCGCCGTCCCCTTCCACGATGGGGACGATTCGCGCCGGGCTCACCTCGCGGATCTGCGCCGGATTCAGGTTGTAGAATCCCATCCCCGCCAGGGTGTCGTACACGGGCCGGAACACCTCGTATCCGGACGCCGGCAGCAGATAGAGCCGGTCGCTTCCGCCGGTGGGGGGGCGGATGCGCAATCGAGCTGCGTCTGTGTCGGCCGTCCTCCGCGCGTGATCGCGGTGGAGCAGGTGGTGCGCAATGGAGTTGCCGCCTTCGGAACGAATCCGAGGTTGCCCCGATCGTGCGGACGGATTGGCGCTTGCGGATTCACATCAGGACAGGTTCTCGGTTTCCGTGGTTTCCGTGCTAGCGCTCAATCACAGTTGACACAGGCCGTGGCTCAGTGTAAAAGGTTTCTGTGCGTGTTGGCCTGCGGATGTTGCAGCCGGAGACGGTGGGCTGGCTGCGGCAGGAGTTGGTTCGGGGGTCGTTGTCGCGTGCGGCGCTGAGCCGTGGTCTTTGCGAACGCGACGGGTGGCGCAACGCGCGTGGGTCGCTGTGCTCGGCGTCGGCGCGGAAGGCTTTGCCTGGCTTGGCGGCGGAGCTGGGCCTGCCTCTGCCGTCGGCGCAGCCGGGTCCGCCGTTGGGTTGTGTGGTCGGGGTCGGGTCTGAGATTTCGCTGACCGAGTTTGCGGGCAGCCTGTCGTCGTTGGGGGAGGTTCACCTGCGGTTGGCGGAGACGGCGCTTGCGCGTCAGCGGTGTTGTGCACTTCTGGCGGCTGCGCATCCTTTGGGCCGTTGTCGGGCTCCGGGCTGCCGGGTGACGTATCTGGTGGATTCTTCGGCGGGCGCGTTGGGTGTTTTGAGCTTTGTGTCGGCTCCGCTTCGTCTGGGTCCTCGGGACGCGCATCTGGGCTGGGACGCTCGGACGCGGGGGGCACGGATTGGTCAGGTGGTATTGAACGACCGATTCCTGCTGCTTCCCGGGGTTCGTGTTCCGCACTTGGCGTCGCAGGTTCTGGGCCGTGCGGTGGGTCGTTTGGCGTCGGACTGGGCATTGTGTCACGGGGTTCGTCCGGTTCTGGTGGAGACGTGCGTGGCGTCGTCTCGTCGTGGCACGAGCTATCGGGCGTCGGGCTGGCGGTGTGTGGGCCGTACGGCGGGTCGTCCTCCGGGGTCATCGGTTTCTGTGGAGCCGAAGGATGTCTGGCTTCGGGGCCTGGCCCCGGACTGGGCGGAGACGCTGCGTCGGGCTGCGCCCAGGGAGTTGGGTTCGTTTCCGGGGTTGGGGGAGGAGGCTGCGGGCGCCGGCAGTTGGTCTCGGTGCGAGTATTCGCGTTCGGACCTGGCCGACGGTCGGCTGCGTCGTCGTCTGGCGCAGATGGGTGCGGCCTGGGAGCAACATCCTGGTGCGCCTCTGCCGGCGGTGTTTGCCGGCAGCGCCGAGCAACAGGCGGCCTACCGTTTCCTGCACAATGGAGCGGTGAGTAGCGCGGACATTCTGCAACCGCATCGGGAGGCGCTGGTCGAGCGCAGCCGTGCGGAGTCGGTGGTGCTGCTGGTGCAGGACACGACGACGCTCAACTACACGGGTCTTCGGGACAGCACGACCGGGCTGGGGCCGCTGGGAGAACGGTCTGGCGGCGGTCGGGGTCTGTTCGTGCACGCGGCGGTGGCGTTCACCGAGGGGCGCCGGCCGTTGGGGGTGAGCGGTCTGGAGACGTGGGCGCGGCCGGATGGCGCGCCCACGTCCGAGCGCGCATTGGAGAGCCGGCGCTGGTTCCGGGGATTCGACCAGGGTCGCGAATTGGGGCGGGCGTGTCCGGGCACGCGGGTGGTCGTGGTCGGCGACCGCGAGAGTGACATCCATGCGCTGTTGCAGTGGCAGGCGCAGCATGCGGCTGAAGCGGGGCTGGTGAGCGGGCCTGCGCCAGCCGGCGGCGGCGGGTGAAAGTATGGGACGAGCGGTTGCGGGCGATGATGCTCCGGCCGCTGGCGTCTCAGCCGGACTTCGAGACCCCGGTGCGCACCAACCGGCCGGTGCACATCGACTCGCAGGGCGGCAAGCGGGCGCGCGAGGCGCGCACGGCGCGGACCGAGTTGCGCATCGGGCGGGTGCAGGTGCAGCCGCCCAAGGACCAGACCGACGCGGCGCCGCTGACGGCCTGGGTGGTGCGGGTGCTCGAAACCGACCCGCCGCCGGGACACGAGCCGCTCGAATGGCTGCTGGTGTCGAGCGAAGGCGGCCCGACGGCCGAATGGGCCGAGCGCATTGTCGGCTGGTATGAGACCCGCTGGGGCATCGAAGAGTATTTCCGGGTGCTCAAGAGCGGCGCCCGCATCGAGGACCGGCGCTTGCAGGAAGCCGACGCGCTGGCCAAGTGCCTGGCCTTCGACGCCATCACCGCCTGGCGGGTGTGCTCCCTCAGGGGCTACGCGCGCGACGCGCCCGACACGCCGGCAGCCCAGGTCCTGACCGACGACGAGAAGCGCGTGATCGGAGCCGTCGTGCAGGCCGAAAGACTGCTGCCGCCAGCCGAACGAGACCGGCCATTGCCGCCCGACATCCGCGCCTGGGTGATGCTGCTGGCGCGCATCGCCGGCTGGCGACCGACAAAGCGTAGACCGCTGCCGGGCAACGAAGTGCTGTGGCGCGCCTGCGTGCAACTACAGATGATGGTACGAGGAGCCCAAGCCGCCCGCGCACCCTGAACCGCAACCCGAATCGACGTAGACCGGGCGACCAACGCCGGACCGTTCCTGAGTCAACCGTGATGTAGCGCTAGGTTTCCGTGGTCGGTCATCGACGATGAGGGCTATAATCGCCGGATCCGAGCCCCCCGGAGGCTGCGCCCCGGGCAGACTGGAGCGAATGCATGCCCGTCAAGGAAGGTTGGACCGGTCGCGTCTACGAGGATTTCGAGGTCGGCGACGTCTACCGGCACCCCCTCGGCCGAACCGTGCTCGCGGCCGACAACGTGTGGTTCACGCTGCTGTCCCAGAACGTCAACAAGATCCACTTCGATACGGCGTACGCCGAGAAGACCGAATTCGGGCAGCGGCTCGTCGACTCCACCTTCACCCTGGCCCTGGTGACCGGCCAGTCGACGATGGACCTGTCGGTCAACGTGATGGCCAACCTCGGCTGGGACGAGGTGCGGCTGCCGGCCCCGGTCTTCGAGGGCGACACCATCTACTCGGAGAGCGAGGTGCTGGCGACGCGCGAGTCGAAGTCGCGGCCCAACGTCGGCATCGTGACCGTGAAGACGCGCGGCTTCAAGCAGGACGGCACCGTGGTCATCACCTACAAGCGGACCTTCATGGTCTACCGGCGCGGGCACGTGCCCGAGTACGCCGGCGCCCGCCCGGAGGTGAAGGAATGAACGCCACAATCCAGCGCGTGGCGACCAGGGGGCTGCGGATGATCGCGGCGGGCCGTCGTCGGGCCTTGATGGGCAGGCGGCCCGGTGCAGCGCCGCAACCGCGAACGACGGCCTTCGGACCCTGCACTTCACTGCGGCTGCGGAATCCGAGGGAGGCATGAGGACGCGATGACCGCCATCTCCCGGTTCGCTGCGTTCGTCTCGTCGGTCGACGTGCCGGCTGCCGCCCGTGCGGCGGCGCGGGACGCGGTGCAGGACACCGTCGGGGTGGCGCTGGCCGGCGCATGTGAGCCGGCCGCGCGCATCGTGCAGCGGGTGGCCCAGGCGGATGGCGGGCCGGGCGCGTGCGGCGTGCTGGGAACGGACCGCACGGCCGGTCCGACGTACGCCGCGCTGGCCAACGGCACGGCCGCCCACGCGCTCGACTTCGACGACATGTGCTGGGTGACGCTGGCGCACCCGAGCGCGCCGCTCGTCGCCGCCGGCCTGGCCGCCGCCGAGGCGGTCGACGCACCGGGACGGGCGCTGCTGGAGGGCTACGTGGTCGGCTTCGAGGTGGAGTGCGCGCTCGGCGCGGTGATGAACCCGGCCCACTACGAGCAGGGCTGGCACTGTACGTCGACCATCGGCACGGTGGGCGCCGCCGCCGCGGCGGCCCGTGTCCTGGGTCTCGACACCGACGCGACCGGGCGGGCGCTGTCGATCGCCGCCTCCGAGGCGTCGGGCCTGAAGGAGAACTTCGGGACGATGGTCAAGCCGCTGCAGGGCGGGCTGGCCGCGCGCAACGGCGTGCTGGCGGCGCTCCTCGCGCGCGAGGGGTTCACGGCGTCGGAGCGCGCCATCGACGGCCCGCAGGGTTTCCTGGTCGCCATGGGCAGCGCCGGACGGGACCTGTCGGAGGCCATCGAGGCGCTGGGCCGGCGCTGGGAGATCGTCGAGGGCGGCATCACCGTCAAGCTCTATCCGTCGTGCGCGGCGACCCACCCGACCATCGACACGCTGATCGACCTGCGCCGCGAGCACGGCATCGATCCGCGCGACGTGGAGGCGGTCGAGGTCGACGTCGATCCGGTGGTGCCGACGGTGCTGATTCACGACCGGCCGGCCACCGGGCTCGAGGGCAAGTTCAGCCTGCACTACTGCGCGGCGGCGGCGCTGGCGTTCGGCGGGGTCGGCATCGAGACCTTCGAGCCGCCGGCGATGCGGGATCCGGTGGTGGCGCGGCTGGTTCCGCGCGTGACCATGCGGGCGGACGAGCGGCTGGGCCGCGAGTCGCCGCCCCTCACCGAGGCGCGGGTGACGCTGCGGCTCGCCGACGGACGGACGCTGGAGCGTTTCGTCCGGGGCGCCCGCGGCTATCCTGCCCGCCCGGCGTCGCGGGACGAGCGGGACGGCAAGTTCACCGCCTGTGCGCTGCGCGCCGTGCCTTCCGCGGCGGCCGCTGCCGCGCTCGACTGCCTGCGGGGGCTCGACACGGCGTCGTCGGTGCGGGATCTCGCCGGTCGACTTGCCGTCGAGATGGCGCCGCAGTTGGCGTGAGGAGATCCGTCGGTCTCCATCCGGCGGGAAACGAAACCATGTCGAAGCAACCCGCGTTGCGCGTGCGCCGCAGCCTGCTGTTCGTCCCGGCGGTCCGTCCCGACCGCTATCCGAAGGCGCTCGCCACCGGCGTCGACGCGGTCTGCATCGACCTGGAGGACGGCGTCTCGTTCGCCGCCAAGGACGAGGCGCGCGAGAAGGCGCTGGCCCTGTTCGCCGGGCGCGAGTCCGTGCGCGCCGAGGTGAGCCTGCGCATCAACGATCCGAAGACCGAGCTCGGTCAGCAGGACCTGGACGCGGTCCGGCGCTCCGGTATCCGGCCGGATGCGCTGATGCTTCCGAAGTGCGACGGCCCGGAGGAGATCCGCGGCGTGGCGGCGGCGCTCGGCGACACCCTGGCGGACCTGCCGCTCATCGTCATGGTCGAGACGGCGCGCGGCGTGGTTGCCGCCGAGGCCATCGCCGCGGCGACCCCCACGGTGTCGGCCGTCTTCTTCGGCGCGATAGACTTCGCGGCCGATGTCGGCTGCGAGGTCGGCTGGGACGCCGCCCTCCACGCACGCTCGCGGGTGGTGGTCGCCGCGGCGGTCGCCGGCGTCGGCGCCCTCGACTCGCCGTTCATGGACGTTCCTGCGCTCGATGACCTGGCCGCCGAGAGCCGTCGCACGCGGGGGCTCGGTTTCAACGGCAAGGCCGCCATCCACCCGACGCAGGTGGCCGTGATCCAGGCGGCGTTCTCGCCGTCGGCGGACGAGGTGGCCTGGGCGCGGCGCATCGTCGACGCCTACGAACACAACCAGGGCGGGGTGCTGCTGGTCGACGGCAAGCTCATCGAGCGGCCCGTCATCGCGTCGGCCCGGCACACGCTGGCCATCGCGGCGGCCGACCCGGACATGTCCGTCGGGTAGCACCGCCGCTCGCAGCATTGGCGGCGTCGAGCCCGTTGGGCGCTGCGTCCACCTCCAGTGCGCCTCGCGGGCTGTGGTGACACGCGCCGCGCGGCAACGTCCGGGCTTCCGCCAACTGGTCGTGGATGGTCGGCGGCATGGGGAAGATCAACGCCGTCCTTGATGCGCAGGTCGGAATGCTCGTTGAGACAGGGTGCGTCCCGTGCGCGCAGGGAGCTCAGCTCGCGCGGGCTGCCGCCAGGCCGATGGCGTCGGATTCGGCGGCCCGCGCCGGTTCTTCGCGGAGACCGCCGGTGGTACGCCGCGCCCTGCGCATCACATCGAGGCGGTCGCGAGCCAGGGCGTTCTGGATCAGCGGCAGGTAGAAGGCACCGTCACCCTCGATGGTGATCAGGTCGTCGTCGACCGTGGCCCAATCCAGATCGACCAGTGCGTGCCACACCGCACGGTGTTCATCCACCGCATCCCGCCCGACCAGCGCCAGGTAGCGCCGGCGATCCACCGTGAGGCTCTGCAGTTCCTGAAACAGGAGGTGCAGCCGAAGGTCGGCCGCCGAGTACCGGAAGCCGCGCATGACCGGAAACCGGCAGGCGTCGAGGTCGCGGAAGTAGTCGTCCACGCGCGTCTGGTTCATGTAGGCCCAGCCGGGGTCGTCCGGCGTGCCGAAGAAGAACGAGATGCCGGCGAACCCCCAGCCCCAGGCGTCGTAGCCCACGAGCTGTCCGTCATCCTCGCGGAACGGCTGGCGGAACAGCTCCTCGTACAGATAGCTGCTCGACAACGGTCCGCGGCGCTCGAAGTCGTAGGGGGTCACCTGCGTGAAACCCTCCGACACCAGGAAGTCCCGGCCGATGCGGTACATCTCGAGGTTCTGTTCGGTCGACGGCAGCTCGTTGCGCCGGTTGCGAGAGAAGTCGGTGCGTCCGGCGACGTTCAACTCGTAGTGCGTCAGGTGGGTGAGGCCGGCATCCACCAGCGCCTTCAGATCGCGCAGCATGTGGTCGACCGTCTGGTTCGGCCAGCCGAAGATCAGATCGACGCTCACCGGCAGGCCCAGGGTCCGGCAGGAATCGAGCGTCTGGAACACCTGGGCGGCGGTCTGTCTGCGTCCGCTGGCCTTGATCAGCTCGTCGTCGAGCTGCTGGGCGCCCATGCTGATGCGGTTGATGCCGCACTCCCGCATGGCGGCCAGCTTCTCGTGGCTGAACGTCTGCGGGATGCCCTCCAGCGTCACCTCGATGCCGGACGGCACGTCGAAGACGCTGCGCACGATGTCCATCAGCGCCGCGTACTGGTCCGCCCGATAGAGGTTCGAGGTGCCGCCGCCGAAGTAGATGCTCGCCAGCTCGGCGCCCTCCAGGTACGGGCGGAACATCTCTCCTTCGCGCGTCAGGTAGGCGAGGTAGGTGTCGAGCTGCTGTCGGTCGCGGTAGATCTCGGTCGGGAACAGGCAGAAGCCGCAGCGCCCGGGGTCGGTGGGCAGACAGTACGGCGTGCCGACGTACAGGTTGATGCTCTTGCGGACGCCGCGTCCCCCCGGCCGGCGGTTCTGCATGACCGTCGGCACCGGGATGTCGCGGTCGAGCCAGAAGACGGGCGATGGATGCCCGTGCAGCACCTTGTTGCTCTGACGGCGCTGCCGGTGGGCGTCGATGTAGGCGCGGACCTCTCGTTTGTCACGCATGACGGATGCGCGTCGCAGGATCCGTGTGCCGGCGTCGCGGGAAGTCCATTGTACCCCACCGCGCCGCGGGCGGCCTCGGGGTCCGATCCGACGCGCCGTCCTCCCGTGGAGGGCGAGCGCCTGATCTTCAGGCGGCCCTCGAGCGATTCACGTTGAGCCCCGACGCCATCAAGGACGTCGTGCGAGGCCGAGCCGAGAGCTCGGCCGGCTCGGTCGAGTCGTGATCCACTGTCGGGGCGCCGTCACCGGCGGACGCGCGCGAGGACGCCGTGCAGGTAGTTGAACTCGATGCGGGTCGGCTCGGCAGGGATCGGAATCTGAATCTCGACCTCCGGCCGGTCGATCAGGATTCGCCGGACCAGCGGATCGTGGCCGCGGAACTCCAGGCGAACGGGAACCTCCGCCCGGAAGCCGGGCGGCACGTCCTCCTGCCGCACGGTGCCGTGCAGTACGAACGGCTCTCGGGCGTCGCGTAGCGGCGATACATCGAGGTCCGGACGGTACGTCGGCACGTCGATGCCGTAGACCCACTGGTCGAAGAACCAGTCCATCGGCTCGCCGAAGGCCTCCGTCACCGCCGCCTCGAACGAACGCGTGCTCGCGACCCGGCCCACGTGATCACGCATGAACCCGCGCATCAGGTCGCGGAAGCGCCGGTCATCGCCGGTATCGAGGTCCATCAGCAGCATGCGGAGCATGTGCAGGATGAACGCGCCCTTCTCGTAGACCAGCAGGCGGTAGTCGAACGGCGTGTCGGTGGTGCGCAGCCGGAAGCCGACCACCAGCGGTCCCGATTCGTGGCCGTCGCTTTCGCGTATCACCTCGGGCCGGAAGCCGTAGCGCTTGCCGTACGCCTGGCCCACGTTGACCTCGCCGAGGGCGTCCAGACGCCACGCGTCGAGCATGTCCCGGAACTGATCCTCCTCGCCGAGTCCGGCCAGCACGTAGAGTGCGGCCGAGTAGTTGGCGAAACCCTCCGGGATCCACTGGTCGCGGTAGGTTTCCCAGTCCGCGCCGGCGCCCCACCACTGGTGGGCGACCTCGTGCGCGCGGAACAGCTCCGACTCGCCGGTGTGCAGCGCGCCGAACGCGTAGAAGGTCAGCAGCACGAGTCCGGGAAACGCCTGTCCGCCGGTCGTCCGGGTCTCGGTGACCAGCAGCGAGTCGAACGGATAGGGCCCGAAGTAGTCGATGTAGGTGCGCAGCGATCCCACCAGGTCGTCGAGGGTCTTCTGGCGGTTGCCGGGCGCGAAGCCGAGGTGGTTGCGGTCGGCGTAGACGGCGATGGGCGGCAGGTCGTCGTGCGTCACCTCGTCCACCTCGAACCGCCCCATGTGGAACGACATCGTGCCCCGGACCGGCCGGTTGGTCACCCAGCGCATGATGCGCGTGTCGTCCTCGACCCGTTCGTCCATCAACCTGCCGCCGCTCGCGATTCGAAATCGCTCGGGCACGCGGAACGTCAGGTCGAAGCGCCGCAGCCGGTTGTCCGGATGCCGCGGGATCCACAGGCCGGTGTCCTTCAGCACGTACCCGGATGCGTCGCGCAGCCGCTCGATCAGTTCCGCTTCGTAGGCGATCTCCAGGACGAAGCGCTCGCCGGCGGCGACCGGACGCGGCAGCAGCACGGTCAGCCACGGGTCGTGCAGGTCCTCGGAGAAGCGCCGGTCGTGGGTCGCCTGCACGTAGTGGACCTGCTCGCCGGCGATGGGGGTCGACTCGTCGGGGCCGGGCGGCTCGTCGGCATCGTCCGGTTCGCGCGGGGCCACCAGCGACGGCGGCGCACGGTCCGGGGCGAGCAGCGCCACGCGCGTCGCGTCGTCGACTTCCGGCGGCAGGTCGGTCCGCCAGCGCACGTCGGTGACGTCGGCGAAGGGCGAGATGCTCAGCCGCAGCGCGGCCAGCGGCAGCAGCGGCTCCATCACCAGCGCCACGCTCGCCCGCGCGTCGCCGTTGCCCTCGATGGCGATGTCGACGTCGGTCCGCGAGACCTGCACCCGCGGGCGCCAGCGCTCCTCGTCGGGGAGGAGATAGCGCGGGGACAGGCCGTAGTCGCGGAAGCTCCACTCGTCGTCATCGCGCTCGGCTTCCGGATCGATGGGGCCTTCCAGTCGCGGATCGCGGGGGAAGCGGCCCAGGGTCGGCTCGACGGTCGCCGGCTCGAACTCGTCGAGCGCGTGAAAACCCATCCAGACGTCGAGCAGCTTGCGGCGCCGATCGAACTTGCCGATCGCGACCTCCTCCCGGTCGCGGGGCTCGATCTCGATCGAGAACCAGTCGTGCTCGCGGCCGTCGATCTCGGCGAAGAAGTAGGAGCGGTCGGCGGACGCGAGCCCCGACGCGGCGCGCCAGAGGTCGAACGCGACGCGGGCGTCGGGGTTCCGCAGCCGGTCTTCGAGCAGCGCCTCCCGGCGGTCCTCGAGCAGGTCGGCCGCCCGCCCCTGCTGCCGCCGGGCCCGGCGGCCTCCGCCGGACGCCGGCGCGTCGGTCACCAGCGCGCGCAGCCGTTCGTCGAGGTCGCCGGTGAACCAGAAGACGAACCGCTCGAACTCCTCCTCCAGGAAGTCCTCGTCGATGAGCTTCCGCAACTGCTGGTGCTCCACGCCGTCCGGTGGCCAGGCGCGTATCGTTCCGCGCCCGAGAAACACCGCGACCCGGGAACGCCCGCCTGCCGGCGGGGTCAGGTAGAGGTCGCCGCGCTCGATCTCGAACTCGAAGCGGTCGATCCACAACCGCCCCCCGCGGATGTGGCCGGCCGGCGCCGGCGCGGCTTCGCGTACCTCGTCGTACAGCGGTGGAGGGCCGAGCCCCGGTTCGTCGTCGTCGGCGGACGCGCGGTCCGCACCGACCGACGCGCCGGCCAACACGGCCAGAACGGCGACGGTCGCGCGCCGGGCAGGCGGCCGCACTGCGGGAGGCCACGGGTTCGTACTGGGCATGGCGCCATTATCGCTTAGCCGCCTGCCGCGAGTCCCGGAACCGACACCGGCCCCCCGCGGACGCGCGGGCGCCCCGGCGGTCCGCGTCGCGTTCGCGCCGGTCCGCCCCTGTCGGTGCGGGCGCCCCGGCGCCTACCAGTCGTAGCCGAGGGAGCCGACGACGCTCCGCCCGGGGCTGGAGTAGCGGTCGATCACCGGGTCGTCCGCCGGCCGGCCGCGCACGTTCCACCACGCGAAGTGCTTCGTGTCGGTGAGGTTGAGCACGCCGAAGCGGAGCGTGAGCGAGCGGGCCGAGAAGAAGCCGGTCAGATCGACGACGGCGTGGCCGGGCGGGGCGAACCAGTCCTCGTCGTAGCGGCCGCCGGCCGACTCGACCAGCCGCACGGACACCTCGCTGCCCCAGCGGCCGGACGCCGGCGCATGGCGCAGGCCGACGACGCCCTCGTTGGGCGCCACCGAGCCGAGCGGCGTGCTGTCGGCGATCGCTGCGCCGGTGGCGCCCGGCAGGATCTCCACGCCCTCGATACGCGCGTAGGCGCCGCGCAGCACGACGCTGGCGCTCAGGTAGGCCTCGGCGCGCAGCTCGACGCCGGCGATCCGCGCCGCGTCGAGGTTGCGGTTCTGGAACTCCAGCAGCCGCGTAGCCGGGTTCTGCCCCAGCGTTTGCAGCTCGATGAACCCGTCGTACCAGTTGGCGAAGACCGTCGCCCCGAGGCTCGCGCGGTCGAGGGCGGCGCGCAGGCCCACCTCCAGGTTGTCGCTGCGCTCGGCGCGCAGGTCGGGGTTCGGCAGCGCCGTGTAGCCGGCGGCCAGGCTCGTGAAGCCGGCGTTGACGGCGTTGTAGGGCGGGGCGCGGAACCCGGCGGCGTACTGCCCGTGCACGGTCAGCGTGTCGTTCAGGCGCACTGCCGCGCCCACCTTGGGGGAGACCGCGGCGTCGGCGAAGTCGACCGCCTCCGGGTGGAGGCTGGCCAGGTAGACCGGGTCGTGCTGGTCGGCGTCGAGCGCGAAGCGGTCGTACCGCACGCCGGGCGCGAGCGTGAGGCGGCCGAGCAGGAACTCGGCCTGCAGGTACGCGCCGGTCTCGGTCACCGTGCTCCGCGGGAAGTACTTGCTCGGGAAGATCAGGTCCGTGGGGACCGGCGCGCCGCTGTGAGTGACGGTCTCGGTGCGGTCGCGCAGGTTGTCGAAGGCGTCGCGCGCCCAGCTCGCCCCGGCGGTCAGCAGCACCCCGTCGCGCGGCCCCGGCAGGTGCTCGCGGAGCTGCACCCCGGCGCCGAGGCCGGTCTGCTCGTAGCGGAGCGCGCCGTGGCGCCGGGTCGGGACCAGGGCGCCGTCCACCAGGGTCCGCCGCCTGCGGTCGATGACCTGCGCGGTGTCGTTCGTCTGGGCGTGCACCCGCCACGAGAGATGGTCGAGCCGGCGTCCGGCCAGCGCGTGGTCCAGCGAGACCCGCCGGCGGCGCTGCGTGTCGACGGCGTCCGAGTCCAGCGTGTCGTAGCGCAGGTCGCCCAGCGCCACCCGTATCCGGTCCGAGTACCACTCGGTGGCGACGCGCGTGTCGTAGGCCTCGGCCGCGGTGCGGAGCACGTTGCCGGGCGTCGGCGTCACGACCAGCTTGGCCAGCAGTTGCGAGCCCGCCACATCCTGCGGATTGGGCGCCGTGCGGGTGTGGTCCGCGGTCTCCACCGTCCCCCGGTTGCCGATCGCGCGGCCCCGGTCGGCGCTGGCGAAGAGCGATCCGGCGAGCCGCTCGCCGCCCGCCGCCAGCGAGACCGTACCGCTCAGCGCGTCCGCGCGACCGTCCCAGGCGGTCTTGGCGCCAAGGTGGAAGCGCCGCCCGCGCAGGTAGTCGTCCGGGTCCTTGGTGAACAGCGACACGACGCCGCCCATCGCGTCGCTGCCGTAGAGCGCCGAGCTGGCGCTGCGCACGATCTCCACCGACTGGAGCGCATCGACGTCGAGCCCCGCCCGGTGGGCGGAGAAGGGGCCGAACTCGAACTGCTCGGCGGTCTGCACGCCGTCCACCTGCGTCAGCACGCGGTTGCCGCCGATGCCGCGGATGTTGAAGCCGTTGAGTCCGAGCCGCGTCACGCTGTTCTCGACGTAGACGCCCGGCTCGTACTTGACGAGGTCGGCGAAGTCCTGGACCAGACGCTCCGCGATGGCCTCGTCATCGATGACCGAGACCATGCCGGGGGTGTCCTGCACCGGCGCCGGCCGCAGCGTCGCGGTGACGGTCACCGCATCGAGGAAGGTCAGCGATTCCCCGTCGGACCGTTCATCCGGTCCACCCGGATCGGTCCGTTCATCCGGGTCGGCCGTCGGCGGAACGGCTTGCTGGCGGCCGGGCGCGTCGTCCTGGGCGCGGGCGGGCGAGCCGCCGAACACCGACACGAGCGCCGCCGCCAGCAGGAGGATGGCGCGACTGTGGGACATGGGGCGCATGGGTGCGTGAATCACCCATTGTTCCACGGGCGCCCGACGATGCGCCACGAGGCGCGCAGTACCTGCGCAGAGCCGGCTGTCGCGTCTACTCCGCGGCGCGGCCGACGCGAATCACCTCGGCGCCGGCGCGGATGACGATGGCGTCGTCCACCGCGGCGAACCCGGTCACCGGCGCATCGACCGACAGGTGGTTCGTGGCCGCCACCTCGGGCGCCTCCGCCGAGGCGCGCAGCACCTGCGTGACGCCTTCGGTCGTGAAGAAGTAGACCAGATCCTCGTGGCCGAGCGGCGTCGCCCAGATGGATGCGGGCAGGCGATGGGTCCAGCGGACGGCGCCCGACGCCGGCGCCAGGCAGCGGGCGGCCCCGGCCGGATTCACCTGGTAGACGCAGTCGCGGTAGAGGAAGGGCGAGGCGAAGTTCGATCCGGATCCGGCCGTCCACGCCACGTCATCGGGACCCAGCGCCCCGCCGGGGCCCCGGCGCAGGGCGAGGTTGGCCCGGACGGCCATGCCGCCGACGAGGACGAGGTCCTCGGTGACCGTGGGCGAGGGGACGTGGTTGCCCCGCAGGTCCTCGAAGAACCAGAGCCGCTCGCCGGTGTCCGCGGCGAAGCCCTCGATGCGTCCGGATGCGCTGACGACGATCTCCTTCCCGCCCGGCGCGAGCACCGGCGTGCTCCAGGCGACGCCCGGCTCGCGGTCCGTCTTCCAGCGCGTCTCGCCCGTGGCCGGGTCGACGGCCAGCAGATAGGAATAGGTGCGGCGCGTGAGCAGCACCACCACGGCGTCGTCGGTGAGCAGGACCGAGTTGCCCACCCCGTGGTTGCCGCCGACCGTCCCGTACTCGGCGCCCAGCCTGCGATGCCAGACGGTCCGGCCGTCGTGGGTCAGGGCCAGCAGGTCGCCGCTGTCGAAGAAGGCATAGAGCCGTTCGGCGTCGACGGCCGGCGTCGGCGCGCCCTTCGACACGTAGTCGTTCCACTCGAACGCCTCGGCGGCGTCGAACGTCCGCCGCCACTGTTCGACGCCGTCTGCGAGACGGACCGCGGTGAGGAAGAGGGTCTCCTTGCTGGCGCCCTCGAGCGAGGTGAGGAACACCGTGTCGTCCCAGATCACGGGACTCGACTGGCCGAAGCCCGGCGTCGTGATCCGCCACGTGACGCTGTCGTCGGACCAGGTCAGCGGCAGGCGGGCGGCCCGGCTGACGTTGTGGTCCCGGCCGCCGAGGAAGCCCGGCCAGCGTGAGACGCCCCGCCGCGGCGCCGCGGCGCCGGCCGGCGCATCTGCGTCGCCGGTGGAGACGACTTCGATCGTGGCGAGATGTCCGGCAAGCCACGATCCCCCGACGGCCAGCAGCCCGTCGCCGAACGGCGCGAGCCGGTGCATGAAGCGTCGGTCGGCGAGGGTCGTCACATGCTCCCAGGCCTCGGCCCCGGCGCCGAGACTGTGGACCCTGCCGTCCGCCTGGCTCATGAACACGCGGTCACGGCGGCTCGCGGCGGCCACCCCGAACCCCTGCAGGCTGCCGGCGCGCGGCAGGTCCGGGCCGCGCGACCACGCGCCGGTCGCGATGTCGAGAACGTCGACCCGCAGCAGCGGCCCCCGGTCCGGCGTCAGTCCACCGAGGGCGTAGATGCGGCCGGCGGCGATTCCCGCGGCGAGCGCCCGCCGCTCGAACGGGGCGGGGATCGCCCGCCACGCGGCGGCGTCGTCGAGGTCGAGGGCCAGCACCGTGTCGGCCCAGACGGCATCCTCGTCCGGGCCGCGCAGCTCCCAGCCGCCGACGACGTACAGCACGCCGCCCGCCGCCACCGCGTCGTGCGACGACCGTCCCGCCGGCAGATCCGGTAGCGGTTCCCAGCGATCCTCCGCGATGACGTAGCGTGCGGCGGAACGGCTCGAACGGAGCACCTCCGGCTCCGCGGTCGTGGGATTGGTGGCCGTCATCCCGCCGACGCGGTATATCGCGTCGCCGTCGGAGACCAGGGCCGCGCCCTGCAGCAGCGGCCCCCGGGCGAGCTCCTCCCATGTCCGGCCCGGTTCGAGCACGAGCCGACGGAACCCGGGGCTGATGTTCTCGATGGAATGCGCGTGCGTGCGGCCGACGTGACCGCCGTAGACGTACAGCGCGCCGTCGTGGGTGACCGCCCCGAAGCTGGCGACGGCGTCGATCAGGTCCGGCGGGCGCCATGTCTCGGCGGCGCCGTCCTGCGCAGCCGCCGGACCGGGCGAGAGCGGGGCCAGGGCCAGTGCGAACCCGGTCAGCAGAAGTGACGGAGCGGAACGAGTCATCGGCGCCTCCCGTTGCATGTCACGACGAAGACAGTGAGATTGAGTCTCAGTAGCGATCCGGGTTAACTGTATACCCGGCGGTCCGATCGATCAAGCGGGACCGGGAAGCCGTAGCGGAATCCGCGAGCCCGTTGCGTTCTGCAGAGTTCTGCAGCGCATGCTCCTGGTCGTCACCGACCGCAGGCGCTGCGCCGCTGACCACTGGCGGCGTGGCGGGTAACGGACTTCTCGCCGGCGACGGACGCGCCACCGTCGACGACCTCGAGCGCTTCCTCTCGCGGCTGCGACCGGCGTAGTGCGGCGCAGGCCGGTTTCCGCGCCGGCGGGCATACCCGCCGCGGCGGAGCGCCCGTCACGACCTGGCCCGCGGGCGAGGATGCGGGCGCCGGGGGACGGGGGATGCCGGGCGCGGCGGCTTCGTCTCCCCGTTGCGCGTCACGACGGGCGTCGCCTACACTCGCCACGGGAAAATGCGAAACTGCCTGCTCGCCGCCGCGGTCCTCGTCCTCTACCTGCTGCACCAGGACTTCTGGTTCTGGAACGCGGCGCGGCCGCTGGTCTTCGGGTTTCTCCCGGTCGGCCTCTTCTACCACGCCGCCTATTCGCTGGCGGTCGCGGGGCTGATGTGGGCGCTCGTGCGCTTCGCCTGGCCGGCGCACCTCGAGGCGGACGCGGAATCGTCGGGAAGAGCCGTCGATTCTCCGGCCGGGCCGGGAGAGCGCACGTGATCCCCGCGGTCGTCGTCTTCGTCTATCTGGGCGTCGTCCTCTACATCGGCATCTTCGCCTTCCGCCGCGCCGGTGGCCGCGAGCAGGCGGAAGGCTACTTCCTCGCCGACCGCTCGCTCGGGCAGTACGTCTTCCTGCTGTCGCTCTTCGGCACGAACATGACGGCGTTCACCATCCTCGGCTCGGCGGGGCACGCCTTCGCCAACGGCGTGGTGACCTACGGCCTGATGGGCTCGTCCTCGGCGCTCGTGATTCCCCTGACGCTGTACCTGTTCGGCACGCGGGTCTGGGCGCTCGGCAAGCGGTTCGGCTTCATGACCCCGGTGCAGATGTACCGCGACCGCTGGGAGTGCGGGCACATCGGCACCGCCATCTTCGCGGTCCAGGCGACGCTGCTCGTGCCCTACATCGTCATCGCGGTGATGGGCGGGGGGACGACGCTGAACGCCGTGAGCGGCGGGGCGGTGCCGTACTGGTTCGGCGGTCTGGTCGTGGCCGCCGTCGTGATGAGCTACGTCTTCTTCGGCGGCATGCGGGGGACGGCCTGGGTCAACACGTTCCAGACGGTGCTTTTCCTGACCTTCGGGGCGGCCGCCATCGTCTTCATCGGGGTGAGCATCGGCGGCTTTCCGCAGGCGATGGAACGGCTGGCCGATGCGCCGGAGACGGCTCGGCTGCTGACCCGCGAGCAGGTGTCGCCGCGGTTCTTCTTCAGCTACATGCTGATCCCGCTGTCGTCGATCATGTTCCCGCACATCTCCATCTTCTGCCTCACGGCGCGGCGGATGGGCCAGTTCCGGAAGACCGTCGTCTTCTATCCGCTCTGCATCCTGGCCATCTGGCTGCCGTGCACCTTCCTCGGGCTGGCGGCGAACGCCATGACCGACGTGCCGGGCATCGAATCGAAGCTGGAAGCGCGGGCCACGCTCGCCGCCGAGCGCGAGGCGCTGGCGCCGGCGGAGACGGCGGACCTGCAGCGCGCCGCGGCTGGCGACGACGTCATCATCCTGATGCTGGAGCACTACGCGCCACTCTGGCTGGCGGGACTGCTCGGCGCCGGGATCATGGCGGCGGTGATGGCCAGCGACTCGCAGATCCTGGCGCTGTCGACCATGTTCACCGAGGACGTATTCGCTTACTACGGCGGGAAGGCCCGCTTCGGATCGGCGGTGCAGGTGCAGACCGGGAGGCTGTTCGTCGTGCTGATTGCGCTCGTCGCGTACGTCATCGCGCTGCAGGCGCCGCCCGGCATCTTCGGCATCGCGGTCCAGTACGCGTTCTCGGGGTTCACGACACTGCTGCCGCTGCTGGTCGCGGCGCTCTTCTGGCGCGGCAGCACCAAGTGGGGCGCGCTGGCCGTGGTCGTCTGGACGGCGGCGACCATGACGGCGGTCGCGGTGCTGCAGGCCGTCGTGCCGGCCCCGCCGCCGGGGACCGTCGTCCCGGTCTGGACGCTGGCCGGCGTCGACGTGATCACCCGCACGCCGGGCGGGACGGATGTTCTCGGCTACATGCCGGTGTTGCCGATGCTCATCGGATCGGCGCTGCTGATGGTCGTCGTGTCGAGGTTGACCCCGAAGCCGGCCGCGGCGACGCTGGCCCGCTACTTCCCGCCGGAGTCGCCGTCGCAGAACTGAGGCGCAGCAGAGACCGATGCGCCACGTGGGCCTGGGCGGCCTCTACTGACGGTCATGTACGAAGGCACGACGGTCGGAGTCGTGATTCCCGCCCGTGACGAAGCGGGCAACATCGGCACCGTGGTCGGGGGCCTGCTGGAGCTGCGCGAGGACGGCGGAGGACGGATCGTCGACGACCTCGTGGTGTGCGACAACGGGTCCACGGACGGCACGGCGGCGCGGGCGCGCGAGGCGGGTGCGCGTGTGGTCGTCGAGAAGATCCCCGGCTACGGCCGGGCCTGCCTGGCCGCCATCGCTGCGCTCCGACCCGTGGACGTGATTCTGTTCGTGGACGGCGACCGGTCATGCCGGGAACAACAGGCCCGCGACCTGCTGCGGGCCATCGCGACCGGCGCCGATCTCGTGATTGGCTCCCGGGTGCTCGGACAAGTGGAGCGCGGCGCGTTGTCGCTGCCGCAGATTGCCGGCAACCGCGTGGCGTCGGTGCTGATTCGTCTGCTCTGGGGGCGCCAGGTCACCGATCTCGGGCCGTTCCGGGCCATTCGTACCGTCGCGTTGCACGCGCTCGACATGCGCGACACCGCCTACGGCTGGACCGTCGAGATGCAGATCAAGGCGATCCGGAAGCATCTGCGCGTCGTCGAGGTGCCGGTCGACTCGCTGCGGCGACGTTCCGGCCGATCCAAGGTCGGCGGGACCGTGCGGGGCGTCATCGGCGCCAGCATCGGCATCCTGTATTCCATCTCCCGGTTGTACTGCCGGCGTCCTCCCGCCCGCCGGAGCACCGGCGGATGCGGCGGCGCGCGGTCATGAAGCCCGACGGTGCGAGCGTCGAGGCTGCGGGTTGGCGCGGTGCCTCGGCGCGGCGAAGGGAGCGGCCGTTCGAAGCCTGCCGGCGGGTGTCACACCGGGGCGTCCGCGTCGCGGTGCGAACCGGGCGCAGTAGAGCCTGACCGCAAGCCCGACGGCGCGGCGCGTCCCGCCGAGCCGGTCGCGGTGCGGGACAGAGGAAGACGATACATGAAGCCTGTCCGGACGTACGGCACTGTCCACATCGTCCCCGGGCGTCGCTTGCCGGCCGGGGGCCTGCTCGCCGCCGGCCTGTTCTGCGCGGCGCTGACCGTTGCGGCCTGCGGCCCGCCCGAGGCGGTGGAGATCGAAGGCTGGGACGCGAGCGACGAGTCCAACGTCGAGCGCATCGATCACGGCGCGTGGCAGGACATCCTCGACGGCTACGTCGCTGCCGACGCCGACGGCGTCAACCTCGTCGACTACGAGGGCCTCAAGGCCAACGCGGCCGACGCCGACAAGCTGGCCGGCTACGTGGAGTACCTGCAGGCGCTCGATCCGCGCGTCTACACGCGCGCGGAACAGATGGCCTACTGGATCAACCTCTACAACGCGCTGACCGTGAAGGTCGTGGTCGACGAGTATCCCGTGGACACCATCCGCGACATCCACGAGGGCGTGGTGCCGTACACCGGTCCCTGGGGCGACGTGCGCGCCAATGTCGCCGGTGAGGACCTGACTCTCGACCACATGGAGCACGGCATCCTGCGCCCGATCTGGCGGGACAGGCGCATCCACTACGCAGTGAACTGCGCCGCCTACACCTGTCCGCACCTGATCGAGACGGCCTTCACCGCCGAGAACACCGAGGAGCTGCTCGAGGCCGGCGCGCACGCCTACGTGAACAGCAGGCGCGGCGTCGACGTGGTGGACGAGGACTTCCTGGTGCTCTCGAGCATCTACGAGTGGTACCCCGAGGACTTCGGCGAAACCGAGGAGGAGGTGATCGCGCACCTCGTCGAGTACGCCGAGGAAGACCTCGCGGCGGTGCTGCGGGACTTCACGGGGGACATTGAGTACGATTACGACTGGCGTCTGAACCGGCAGCCGCGCTGAGCCGCCACTGCGCCCTGCACGCGCCGCCAGATCATCCATTACGACTGGCGTCTGAACCGGCAGCCGCGCTGCGCCTGCCCGGGTCCGGGGGGTGTCTGCTCCTGCTCCCGTCAGCGCGGCTCCCTCCGGAGCTGCTGCAGCAGGTCGTGCAGGCCGCCGAGGACCCAGACGTCGGCGATGCGTCCGTCGCGGGTCTCCACGCGGGCCGCGCCGTCGCCGGTGACGCGGCGTCCGGTGGCGGGCAGGCCGAACAGTGGGCCCCGGTGCGTGCCGCGGCAGCGCAGGCGGACGAACGCCGAGCCGCCCACCGCGTCCACTCCGATCTCGACGATGGTCTGCTGGAGGTCCGGGAACGCGCCGCGCACCAGCGCCATGTGGTCCGCGAACGCCGCACGGCCTGCGGCGTGGCGGCCGAGCGCGCCGCGCACCGTCACGTCCTCGGTCAGCAGGAGCGGGATGAGCGACGTGTCGAACCGGTTCCAGAGCTCGTCGTAGTACCGCCGGACGAGTGGTTCGACCGGCGCCGGCCGGGCGCCCGAGGCAGTTCGCGGAGACACCGTTGACTGGTCGGCTCGTAGCCCGTGCTTGACGCCCTTCGATGCGGGCTGGGCCGCACCCGCGCGGCAGCCGTCGCCTGCGCTCCCCGCATCGCCGCGCGGCGTCCGTGCCCGGTGGGTCCCGCCGTCGCGCGCTACGACGCGATTGCCGACTGCCGGAAGCCGCCGAGTCCGGCGAACCGCGCCCGGTCGCCCAGCTCGTGCTCGATGCGCAGCAGGCGGTTGAACTTCGCGGTCCGCTCGCCGCGGCAACCCGAGCCGGTCTTGATGTGCCCGCAGCCGGTGGCGACGGCCAGGTCGGCGATGAAGGTGTCCTCGGTTTCGCCGGAGCGGTGCGACATGTAGGCGCCGTAGCCGTTGCTCTGCGCCAGGCGCACGGTGTCCAGCGTTTCCGACACCGTCCCGATCTGGTTCAGCTTCACGAGGATCGAGTTGGCGACGCCGTCGTCGATGCCGCGCTGCAGGATGGCGGGGTTCGTGCAGAACAGGTCGTCGCCCACCAGCTCGATCCTCGATCCGAGGGCCGCGGTGATCCGCGCCCAGCCGTCCCAGTCGTTCTCGGCCAGCGCATCCTCGATGAGCACGATCGGGTAGCGGTCGGTCCAGCCGCTCCAGAGCTCGATCATCGCGTCCGTGGTCCGTGCGGACCGGTCGGACTTGAAGGCGACGTAGCGGCCGTCGCGCCACATCTCGCTGGTCGCCGGATCCAGACAGATCGCGATGTCGGCCCCGGGGCGGTAGCCGGCCTTCCCGATGGACTCGAGAATGAGCTCGACCGCCTCCTCGTTGCCTGCCAGGTCGGGGGCGAACCCGCCCTCGTCGCCGATACCGGTCGACTTGCCGCGGTTCCTGAGCAGGGTCCGCAGGGCATGGAAGGCTTCGATGCCCATGCGGAGCGCTTCGGCGAAGGACGGCGCGTTGTGCGGGGCGATCTTGAATTCCTGGAAATCGACCGTGTTGTCGGCGTGCCGGCCGCCGTTGATGACGTTCAGACAGGGTACCGGCAGGATCGCCGCGTCGTCGCCTCCGAGATGCCGGTAGAGGGGAATGCCTGCCGCGGCCGCCGCCGCCCGCGCCGCGGCCATCGACACGCCGAGCATGGCGTTGGCGCCCAGCCGCGACTTGTTCGGGGTGCCGTCGAGGTCGATCAGCCGCCGGTCGATCCCGCGCTGGTCGGCAGCGTCGCAGCCGGCGAGCGCCCGCGCGATCTCGCCGTTGACGTTGGCCACCGCCTGCTGCACGCCCTTGCCGCCGTAGCGCGCGCCGCCGTCCCGCAGCTCGGTCGCCTCGCGCTCGCCGGTCGAGGCGCCCGAGGGCACGCGGGCCTCGGCGACCGTGCCGTCGGCAAGGTGGACGCGCGCCTCCACCGTCGGATTCCCGCGGGAGTCAATCACTTCCAGGCCGTCGACCGCCCGAATCTCCATCGCGTCCGCTTCCTCCGCTGCTCCGATTTCTCAGGCGTGTTCCCGGGCCAGGATGTCGTTGAGCGTCGTGCCGAATCCGGGCCCGTCGGGCACCTGCAGAATGCCGCCGGAGAAGCGCTCCGGCGGCTCGACCAGGTCGCCGCGCCAGGGCACCTCGTTCCACTGGTACTCCAGGATGTCGAAGTTCGACAGCCCGGCGCAGACGCCGGCCGAGATCATCGTGCTGACCGGTCCGCTCGGGTTGTGCGGCGAGACGAGCACGTCGTGCAGCTCGGCCACGGTGGCGATCCGCCCCAGCTCGGCGACCCCGCCGCAGTGCTTGACGTCGGGCATGATGATGTCGACCGCCCGCTCGCGGCAGAGCGGGGCGAAGCCCTCGACGCCGAACAGGAACTCGCCGCCGGCCATCGTCTGGCGGATGCCGTCCTTGATTGCCCTGGTGCTCTCCAGGTCGGTCGGGGGCACCGGCTCCTCGTACCACGAGAGGTTCTGGGGCTCCAGCCGTCCGGCGACCTCTATCGCCAGCGGCACGTCGAAGAAGCTGTGGACGTCGATCTTCAGGTCCACGTCCGGACCGATGGCCGTCCGCATCGCCTCGATGCAGGCAATGCCCAGCTCGGTGGCGGCTTCGACCTCGGCGGCCGGGCGGTCGAGCGACGGGAACCCGTCGAACGGCGCCGCCTTGATGGCGCGGAAGCCGTCGGCTACCGCCTGCCGTGCGTTGGCCGCGAATCCTTGCGGCGTGCGGTCCGACGTGGCGCGGTTGATGTTCGCATAGGCAGGGAGCTCGCTTCGCAGCGCGCCGCCCGTCAGGTCGTAGACCGGCGCCTGCAGCGCCTTGCCGACCAGGTCCCACTGCGCCTGCTCCATGGCGCTGAACGCGGTCGCCAGTCGCCGGTCGCCGGTCGCCGCCCGCGCCCGGCCCTGCTGCCGGTAGCGCTGGATCTCGAACGGCGAGCGGTCGCGCACGAGCTCGAAGAACTCGGCCAGCTCGGGCAGCCCGGTCAGCCGTCCCATCGATGCCTCGCCCAGGCCGGTGGTGCCGTCGCTGGCCGAGAGGCGCACGAAGATCCAGTTCGTGCGGGCGGTGGCGCGCACCACGATCTGCTCCATCCCGGTGATGCGCAGCCCGAGCTCCGCCTGGCCCAGCGGCAGGCGCGCGGCCGGTGCGGCGTGCGCGGACAGGGCCGGGAGCGCGGCGAGGGCCGGGACGCTGCCGAAAAACGCGCGGCGCGAGAAGCGTGCAGTCATGGGGCGGTCTCCACCGGGGTGAACTCCGAACGGCCCGCCGGCTTTCGGGACCGTGCCTGCCGGGCATGGTCGCGGAGCCGGGGCGAACCGTTCCCGCATCGCGATCGGGCCTACGGGTGAATGGCCACCGGCATTGTACGACGGACCGGTGCCGGGTCGAGGGGCGGCGCCGTCGGGCCTGCTTGCGCCGCGGGATCCGGGGCCTGTCCGAGGCTGCCGTTGGGGGTCACGGCGGCGACGCGGCACGCCATGCGGCGACCAGGGCGGCGCCAAGCCCGGCGCCCACCGCCAGACCGATGATCGGCTGATCCAGGGCGGCGCCGGTCACGGCGCCAATCGCCGCCCCTACCGCTGCGCCGACGCCAGAACTCCCCTGCGGCCGGCATTCCCGCCCTGTGGTCATGGGCCTGCTCCCGATCCCCGCGCTGCCGCCTGCCGACCGTCTCAGCGGCTCATCGAGTAGAGGACCACGTTGATGCCCAGTCCGTAGCCGTCGGGCGAGAACTGCTGGAAGAAGCGTGGATCGTCCGCTTCCCGCTCCCACGCGTCGGCGACGTCGGTGTTGTGCGTCATCACCACCAGGAACCGGCCGTGCTCGTCGCTGATCGCCCGGAAATGGGGGACGTCGCTGTCGCGTCCCCGCTCGGACGTCGTCCGGCCCCGCGCCCGGTACCAGAACTGGATCGACGTGATCTGGGGCACCTTCTCGACGTGGGTCAGCGCACGGAACACCGGGTGATCGAGCGGTACGTCGCGGATGGGGTACTGCGCCGGCGGCAGCACGCGCGAGATCTCGCTCACCCAGTGGTCCCAGGCGCGCGGCCCCCAGAAGTCGTCCGCCCAGAGGAAGCCGCCCTTGAGCAGGTACTCCCGCAGCCGTGCGGCTTCCTCCGTACTCATCCCGATCGTGCCGACATCGGCCGCCATGACGAACGGGCAGTTGAACAGCTCGTCGTCGGTCAGCCGTACGACCCAGTGGTTCGGATCGCCCCGGCGATCCTTGCTGATCTCGGTCGTCGTCAGATCTTCGATCCGGTGCATCAGGTTGATGCCGGCGTAGGGATAGTCGGTCGACCAGCCCATCCCGAGGGCCTCGTACCGGACCTGGTCGTACATCAGCTTGCAGAAGGAGAAGCCGCGGTCCGGCATCGAGGCGGGCGGGAAGCGTGCGGGCATGTTGCCCTCTCCGACGCCCCAGCCCCACTGCGCCGCGGCGGCGGCCAGCATGCCGGACAGAAGAAGCGACGCCACCGCAAGCAGGGCGACCCGGCGTGTCATGCTGTCCAGCATACCGCACCATCGCTGCGGTGCGCGGGTCGCCGACCTGCGGATGCGTGACGTGCGGCCCCCGTTGCGCGCGATGAACGGCGGACGGGCGCTATGATCGAGGTCGAGATCAACCCCGATGCGAAGGAACGAGATCCTGATGACCAACCGCAGACCTGTCCATTTCCTCGGTATGCTCGTCCTGGTCGCCGGCGCGCTTCTCGCCGGTCCCGCGCGGGCGCAGCACGACCACGACGGGGCCGCTGACGCCTCGGCCGAGCTGCCCGACAGCTTCAGCGAGCCGATGCCGCTCTTCGAGTCGGCGCTCGGCGATCACCACCACCCCATCTCGTCGGAGAACGAGAAGGCGCAGGCCTACTTCGACCAGGGCTTCCGGCTGATGTACGCCTTCGGCAAGGAGGATGCGGTGCGCTCCTTCCGCGAGGCGTGGAAGCACGACCCGGACTGCGCCATCTGCTACTGGGGCGAGGCCTGGGCGTGGGGCTCGTACCTGAACGGCCCGATGCGCCCGTTCGAGGCGCCGCACGCGTGGGCGGCGATGCAGGAGGCGGTGGCGCGCATCGACGGCGCGAGCCCCCGGGAGCGCGCCTACATCGACGCGATCACTGCGCGCTACGTCGAGGACTTCGACCCCGCGACGCGGCGCGAACAGGACGAGGCCTACGCGGAAGCCATGCGCGGCGTGGCCGAAGCGTTCCCGGACGACCTCGACGCGGTGACCCTCTACGCCGATGCGCTGTTCCTGCTCGAGCCGCGCCGCGGCACGCGTGACCTGAACGACCCCGACGTGCGGCGCCTGCACGGCGTACTCGAGAGTGTCCTCGCGCGCGACATCGCCCACCCCGGTGCCTGCCACCTCTACATCCACGCCACCGAGTCGACCGTCGAGCCGGGGCGGGCGGCGGCCTGCGCCGAGCACCTCGGCGCCGCGATTCCCGGCGCCAGCCACATCAACCACATGCCGTCGCATACCTGGAACGAGATCGGCCGCTGGGGCGACGGCGTGCGGGCCAACCTCGACGCCTGGCACTCGGACCTGAAGGCCGAGGTCGGCGAGGGCGTGGCCATCTACCCCAGCCACAACCTGCACATGCTGCTGTTCGCGGCGTCGATGGACGGCCAGGGGGCGATTGCGATCCAGGCCGGCAGGGACTACGCGAAGCTGACCGGCGACAGCGTGTTCCACGTACTGACGCTGCTCCGCTTCGGACGCTTCGACGAGGTGCTCGCCGTCACCGAGCGCCCTGCGCAGGAAGGCTCGGCCGGCCTGTGGGACTTCGCCAGGGGGTACGCGCACCTGCGCAACGGCGACGCCGATTTCGCGCAGGTCTACCTGGACCGGGTCATGAAGCTCGCCGGCGAGACCAACGCGCGTTTCCGCTTCGATTCGGCGGAGCTGCTGCTGAAGACCGTGGGCGGCGTCCTGGAGGGCGAGATCCGGCGGGCCGCCGGTCAACTGCACGCCGCCATCGAGTCGTTCGAGCGGGCCGTCGAGGTCGAGGATCGGCTCGAGTACTCCGAGCCGGAGCCGCTGCCCTTCGCCGCCCGCCACTGGCTGGGCGCGGCGCTGCTGGAGGCGAAGCGCTTCGCCGACGCCGAGCAGGTCTACCGCGCGGAGCTGGACGACCATCCGAACAACGGCTGGTCGCTGCTCGGACTCCGGCAGGCGCTGGAAGCCCAGGGGAAGGCGTCGCCGGAGGTGGACGCCGAGTTCGAGGAGAGCTGGGCGCGGTCCGACACCTGGATCGCCGCCTCGCGGTTCTGAGGGTCCGTTCCGCCGGATGTCGCGCGGCCCGCTCTGCCGGCAACCGTCCGTTCTTCCGCATGGTTGTCACTTCCTGCACCCGAATGGACCGTGATGACATCGGTGTCCGCGTGCGGCGGCGCGGGCGCGAACCACCGCGCGGCGCGACGTCATGACCGATGCCTCCGCGGCGGGACCGCCATCAGTGGCCAACCAGGTGGGCAAGGGTGGAGCCGTGATATCGTGAAGAACCGGTGGCGAGCACCGGAACTGTCGTGATCGACGCGACCAGGGACGTCGAGCCGGCCATCGACCGAGGTTCGGGCATCGACGAGCCGGCGGTTGCAGCGGGAGCCGGTTGTCGAGGGAGCCCGGAAGAGGAGTTGCCATGCGGATGCGCATTTCGGCGGTGGTGCTGGCGGTCGCGTTCGGCGCCGGCGGGGGGCTCGCGGCGGCCCAGGCGCCCGGGTCGGTCCCCACGTTCACCAGGGATGTGGCGCCGATTCTCTACGAGAACTGCGTCACCTGTCACCGGCCGAACAACATCGCGCCGATGACCCTCATCGAGTACGCCGAGGTGCGCCCCTGGGCCCGGTCCGTCAAGGACCTCGTGGTCTCGCGCGAGATGCCCCCGTGGCCCGCCGATCCGCGGAACAGCATGAAGTTCCGGAACGAGCGCTATCTCGAGCAGCACGAGATCGACACCATCGCGGCCTGGGTCGACGCCGGCGCCCCGCGGGGCAACCTCGCCGACCTGCCCGAGCCGCCCGACTTCCCGCCCGGATGGACCTACGAGGGCGGCGAGCCCGACTACGTCTTCGAGCTGCCCGTCGAGTACACGGTGGCGGCCGAGGGCGAAGAGGACTACATCGACTTCTACACCGAGATGCCGTGGGACGAGGACCGCTTCGCGGAGGTCCTCGAGATGCGGCCGAGCGACTACCGGGTCGTCCACCACTCGGGCGCCTACACCGTCGACCTCCCGTGGGGCACGCAGGTCATCGACGGCGTGCTGCACGACCTGGAGGGCAACTCGCTCCTGCGGGCGCCGCTGCCCACGCGGCCCGCCTCCGAGACCGAGGCCTCGTCCGAGTCGGCCGGCCAGGTCGCGCAGCAGGTGTTCAACGAGGTCAACCTGCCCGGGTCGAGCAAGCTGCTTTCCTACGTGCCCGGCCGCGGCGTCGAGCGCCACCGCCCCGGCACCGGCAAGCGGCTCGCCGCCGACAAGTGGATCCGCTGGACCATGCACTACAACCCCATCGGGGTCGAGGCGAAGGAGCGCACCAAGCTCGGCATCTGGTTCAACACCGTGCCGGTGACCCACGAGGTGCTGACCCGGCAGGCCGGCAACGCGTTCCCCACCGACCCCTTCGGCACCGACATCTACATCGTGCAGGGCGAAGAGGTGAAGCCGGTCCGCGACCCCGAGACCGGCCGCGTGCGCCGCGGGGCGATCCCGAACATCCCGCCCTATACCGACGACTGGAAGATCACCGGCATCACCCCCATCAGCGAGCCGATCACGCTGTACGGCCTCTCGCCCCACATGCATCTGCGGGGCAAGAGCCTGCGGTGGGTGGTGACCTATCCCGACGGCCGCGAGGAGACGATTCTCGACGTCCCCGAGTTCGACTTCAACTGGCAGATCCACTACGAGCTCGCCGAGCCGCTCCACCTGCCGGCGGGCAGCAAGATCACCGGCATCGGGGTCTACGACAACTCGCTCGGCAACCGCTGGAACCCCGGTCCCCACCTCGAGGTGTACTGGGGCCAGCAGAGCTGGGACGAGATGTACCAGGCGTTCACCGAGTACACCATCGAGAGCCAGGACCTGACGAAGCTCGCCACCACCGACGACGAGTAGGCGGGCGGCGGCCGGGCCGGGGTTGTCGCCTCGGCTCGGCTACCTGCTCAACGCCGACAAGTGGCAGAATCCGTGACTTGCCGCGGAAGGGCAGCGGGGCCGGAAAGGACTGATCGATGCGGCGGGTAGTGGTGTTGTCGTTCGTGCTGGGCCTCGTCGCCTCGGCGACGGCGCTGGGACAGCCGCAGCGGCCCCAGGGGCAGATACCCGATCGGGGCCGCCCCACGCAGAGCGGCGACGAGATTCCCCTCTTCGACTACGGGGCCTACTTCCCGGGCGTCTGGAACTTCGAGTGGCGGGTGCCCGAGAGCCCCCTCGGCCCCGGCGGCGCCATCCGGGGCGTCGAGGTCTTCTCGGCCGGCGACGGCCGCTACTACACCAGCCGCATCGAGGCCGACGGTCCCGACGGCCCGTTCACGGCCGACTCGCGCATCATCTACCTGGCCGAACAGAAGGTCTTCGCCCGCTACGAGGTCGACAGCCGCGGCTTCGAGCTGTTCAAGGCAGGCCGGGTCGGCGGCGACCTCGGCGGCTTCTACACCATCCACTACGAGACTCCGCCCTTCGAGGTCGCCGGCCGGCAGGTGCAGCTCCGGCTGGTCACCCGCCTCGTGTCGCCGGTCAACTACCGGGTCGAGTCGCGCATCTCGGTCGACGGCGGGCCGTTCACCAACTTCGGCACCGCGTGGTGGACCAAGGACATCTCCGGGGCGACCGCAGCGGGTGCGGAGGGTCGATGAGGAGGCCGGTCCTGCGGCGTCCTGCCGGCCGCTGCATGCACATGCCGCTGTCGGGCAACGCGAACAGCATGTCGATGAGGGGGCCGGTCCTGCGGCGTCCTGTCGGCTGGCGTCCGTTCGCCGCTGCGTTCGTCTTGTTGCTGCTGGTCTCGCTGTCGAGCGCATCGGCCGCCCAGCCGATGCCGATCATGACGACCGTCGGCTGCGTCGAGAGCGGCGACAACGGCCGCTTCCGCCTCGTGCGCGCCACCGAGCCCGAGGCCCTGCAGGAGAGAATGCCCGAGCAGCCGCCGGACGACACGCCGCTCGGCGCACGGACCATCCGCCTGATCGGCACCCTGGAGGAGTTCGGCGTCGACGACCGCACGGGTCACAAGGTGTGGGCGAAGGGCCTGCTCAACCCGGATGCGGCTGGCGACGAGGACCTGCTGAATCTCACCTCGATCACCACGCTGTCCGATCACTGCGGGTTCTGACATCCTCGCGCCAGCCGTCCGCTCCGGCGCGGACCGCCCGGCAGCGGCCCGCACAGGCGCGATGGCGATCCAGCACCGGGGGTGGCAAGCGCGCTGGTCGAGGCCGAGAAGCGCTTCCGGCGGGTTCGGGGCTTTGCGAGGACGGGAGTCAACCACCGGCGAACCGTTCAACAGAGAACGGGGCATCCCCCGAAGCCCCGCCCGCACGGTGAGGGCGGTACCGGGACGCATGGCGCCCCGGTACCGGTACCCGGATTTTCGGCCCGCGCTACTTGATGTCCGAGTAGTCGGTCGCCTCCAGCCACAGCACGTCCACGTTCTGCACGATGCGGCCGTCGCGCTGCGATTCCTCGGCCACCTGCGCCCACTCGGGATCCGCCCGGAACGCGTCCCAGCTCGCCTGCCCCGCCTCGCGGCTGTCGTGCGCCAGGATGTAGACCAGCGTGTTCTCGGCCAGCGGCGCCTCCTGCGGGGTCCAGTAGCCGACGTTGGTCATGCCGTGCTTCTCGAAGATGCGCGTGGTGTGGTTGCGGAACCGGGCGTTGAGCGCATCGAGCCGGCCCGGGTGTGCCGTGTAGGTGCGCATCTCGAAGATGCGCTCCGACTGCGCCTGCGCGACGCTCTCGAACGCGGAGAACTGGCCGGCCGCGTAGCCGAGCCCGAAGACCGCCAGACCGAGGATCGCGACGAGATACCGCTTCTGCTTCAACATCGTGTCACTCCTTCATGCACGGGGCTCGCCAGTACAACGTTCGGCGCGGGTGTCACCGGCAGGAGCAGGCCCGCCGCTGCCGCGGCCCGATCATAGCCGATTGCCGCCAGCGGAGAACCGGACCGAACCGGCCGAGCCGAGCCATGCCGTGCCGGGTGCGAGGGGCCGACGCGGACCGCTCAGCGGCGGTCGTCGGGCGCCGCGGGGCTGTAGCGCGCGACCAGCCGCTGCCGATCGCGCTCGGTGAGACGCATGTACTCCGGCCGGTCCACGGCGAGCTCGTGGGTGCGGCAGGGGCCGCACATCAGCGTGGTCGGATCGCGGTTGTGGCGCAGGCCGAGGGTATGGCCGATCTCGTGCGCGATGATGTTGCGCGCGATGTTGGGGTTGACGGCCATCGCCGTGCGGTCCTCCTCGATCGCCACGAAGTGGCCCGGCCGGCGCGGCAGCGGCCAGGCGAACGACATCAGATCCTGGCGCGACAGCAGCAGGACGGCCTCGACGCCGAAGTCGGTGATCGCGGCGGGCGCATCCGGCTCGCCCGGCCCGCCCCGCAGGCGTCCGGCCCGCTGCGAGATCGACCGCGCGTAGTTCTCCAGGGTGCGGGTGACCGGCGAGGCGATGTGGAGCTCCTCCACCAGGCGCACGTCGAGGCCGAGGTCGGCCAGCACGTCGTTCCAGAACGCGATGGCGTCGAGCGCCATCGGCAGCCGCACGTCGTTGGTGTCGTAGGCGACGATCACCACGCGGTGTTCGGCCGAAGGCGCGGCGGCGGCCGGGATCGACACGAGGAGCAGGGCCAGGAGCGTGCACCGGGACCGAACGCCGCGACGCTTCATCCCGTCTCCTCCGCGTCATTCCGGCGCCGACCGGCTCCCGGCGCCCTCCGCGATTCCACGACGAGCAGCAGCAGCAGAGCCAGGCTGACCAGCGCCGCGATCTCCCCGACGCCGCGCAGCCAGACGAGCGGCGCGTCCACCGGCTCCCCCCGCTGCAGGGCGTCGATGTGGCGCGCCAGGGTCCGCCAGCCGCTCGAAGCGGTCCAGGCCCAGGCCGCGCAGAGCACGCCGGGCGCCACCGCGGGGCGCGCGGCCAGCGACACGAGCGCGCCCCACAGCAGGAGCCCGAAGCCGGCTACGTCGACGAGCCGGAACGGGTCCGTCAGACCCTCCGCGCGGGCGAGCCACGTCTCGGTCCCCGCGAGGATCGGCAGGGCGGCCAGCGTGAACCGCGCAACGGTGGTCTCGACGCTCCGGGGCGTCATCGGCGCCGGCTCCCAAGCCGTCCGGCGGGAAGCGCGGCGGGCCTGTCGGGCGCCGCATCTGCGCGTTCAAGAACAACCGTTCCGCCACGGGCGTCCGTCAGCAGCCGCGCACGCACGGAACGCGCCGACAGCCACTCGCATGTGCCCGCTATGACCGCGGCGAGGCGCTCGCGCTTACCCATCGTCGCATTGTACCTGGCCGGCCCGCCCCGCCCGCCGACGGCGCCCGGCTGTCATGGAGCTCCGATCCAGGTTCTCCGGGCCGCGCCGCGGATTCAGCCTGCGCCCCCAACCGGGAATTCGACCACCGCGCCGACGTGCCGGGACGCGGCGTGATTGGCAGGAAACGTTCGATCTGTTCTGCTCTGAAAAACAGGGTGGTCAAGCCGCTTTCATCCCCCTGGTTGGGTGCCCGGACACGGGCGTACCAGGCTGTCAGTCCTGGTCTTGAGCCACCTGTGCGGCGGCTGCGCGTGGCGGCCGCACGTCGATGCGGACCTCCGCGGTAAGCGAGTCGCGGTGCGCGAACCACAGCACGCGCTCCGCCACCACATCGAGCACGGCGCGGTACGTGCCGGGCTCGTCGAGGGCCGGCAGCTTCACCTGCAGGGTGACCTCGTCGCCGGGCAGCAGGTCGCGGGGCAGCGCGCCGCGATACCAGTCGTAGTCGATCACCCGCGTGCCGAGGGCGTCCGCGTGCAGGTGGGCGCCCAGGCGTGTCCAGCCCGGCTGATCCGGAATCGCGCTCAACCACCGTGTGTCGCCGGTGTTGGCCAGACGCACGCTCAGCGCCGGGCGCTCTCCCACGCCGACCTCCAGATGGTCCGGCCGCGGCTTGATGGCCGCCCGCGCCACCTGCGGCTGGCGTGTGGTGGGCAGGTAGCGGCCCTTGTACAGGAGGATGTAGCTCGGGGCTCCGAAGCGTGGCACCAGGCGCTCCAATGGTGGCGAAGGCCCCTGGCCGCGCAGGAAGTCGCGGATGCTGGAGGGTGCAATCTCGATCGCGGGCGGCAGCGCGAGCGGTACGATGCTGACGCGGTCGAAGCCGCAGTCGAGGGCCAGCTTCTCGAGGTCCTCCACCACCACGTCGTTCTCCAGCACCCCCCACTCGTCGGTCTCCATGCGGCTGGTCGCCGTCGCGTTGTGCGCCCCGCTCGGCTCGCACATCGCGGCCACCCCGCCGTCCTTGAGCACCCGCGCCATCTCGCGCAGGATCTCGGCCTGGTTGGGTATGTGGTGGAACGCGTCGTACAGCACCATCTTGTCCACCTGTCCGTCGGCCAGGGGCAGGCGATGCCCGTCGTAGGGCAGGAACTGCGGCTCGAGGTCCCAGTTGGTGAGGTTGTCACGCTCCAACAGCGCACGCCCCAGGCGGAGCGCCGTGGGTGACACGTCGATACAGATCGTCGGGCAGCCGAACCGGTTCAGGAAGTGCGACAGCCAGCAGGTGCCCGCGCCCAGCTCGGCGACGACCTCGCCCGGGCTGAGGCGCAGCCAGTACGCGAGGACGCCGACGTCGAACAGGTAGCGCGCGAAGTGCACGGTGTCGGTGTACGGCTTGCCGAGCAGGGCTGCCGGGTCGTCGCGTTCCGCGAAGTAGCGCTCGGCGGCCCGGTTGAATTCGTCCGTCCGCGTGGCGAGCTGTTCCGGCGGGAAGCGCGGCCGGCCTGTCGGACGCCACACATGCGCGTTCAGGAACAGCCGTTCCGCCACGGCGTCCGTCAGCAGCCGCGCACGCAAGGAACGCGCCGACAGCCACTCGCATGTGCCCGCTATGACCGCGGCGAGGCGCTCGCGCTTGCCCATCGGCGGATTGTACCTGGCCGGCCCGCCCGCCAACGGCGGGCGGGCCGGCGCCGGCGCCGGCCGGGAGGCGCTGCACGGTTCCGCACCGCGTCGGCTGCGGCTTCGAAGCCGCCCGGTCCGAACCCGCCGGGAGCCCGCACGGCATCTACGCGGCGGACGCCCGGGCGTCCTGCAGGAACTCCAGGAGCAGCCGCGTCGTCTCCTCCGGCTGCTCCTGCTGCACCCAGTGGCCGGCCCCGTCGACGAAGTGGACGCCGCGCATGTCGGTGCAGGCGCTCTGCTGCATCCGCTCCAGCGAGCCGGGCCGCTGGTAGGCGCCCCAGTCGCTCGATCCGGCGATGAACAGCGACGGGATATCGATGGTCCGGCCGGCGAAGGTGAGCGGCTCGTCGTTGATGACCCCGGAGCGGTACCACTGCAGGCCGCCCTGGAAGCCGTTGCGCTCGTACTCGACGGCGTAGACGTGCAGCTCGCGGTCCGGCAGCCACTGGTTGGCGGCGATCTCGGCCGGCGTGGGCATGTGCAGCGCCACCGTCTCGGCCATGCCCATGTCGAGGTCCATGATGTAGTAGGTCGGCATCTTCGCGACCTCGGTCGCCGTCCATCCGGCCAGCCGGTAGGGTCGGTTGTCGGCCCAGTCGGCGCTCTTGTGGTGGTAGTAGGCGCGCATGAAGTCGTGGACACCCTGCGTCGCCCGCCACATGTTCGGGTTGGCCTCGCGCGTGCGGTAGTAGCGCTGGTAGTGCTTGCGCGGGCGGGGCAGGCGCGCCATCTCCTCGTAGATGTCGGGGCCGCCGGGCGGGTCCGAGAGCGGGCCGTCGTCCGCCGTGTCGAAGGGGAAAGTCGGTGTGCCGCCGAACGGGGCGCTCATCAGGGCGACGGCGCGGAAGACGTCGGGCCGGGCCACCGCGGACCATGCCGCGATGGGGGAGCCGAAGTCGTGGCCGATCACCGCGTCCACGGTGCGGTAGCCGAACGCCGAGACCAGCGCCAGCGCGTCGCGCACCGCGTTCAGGCGGCTGAAGGGCCGCAGACTGTCGTCGTAGTCGGCGCTCCAGCCGGTGGTGCGGCCGTAGCCGCGCTGGTCGGGCGCGATGACGTGGTAGCCGGCGTCGGCCAGCGGCGCCAGCACGTGCCGCCAACTGTAGGCGAGCTCGGGGAAACCGTGCAGCAGCAGCAGGGCCGGGCGTCCCGGTGTCTCGAAGCCGGCCTCCAGCACGTGCATCGTCAGGCCGTTGACGTTGTGCACGAAACGCGAGCGGACGCCGGCGGGCAGCCAGGCCGGGTCGTAGGGGCCGATCGCCGCGGCCCGCTCGGCCGGCGTACCGGGAGTCTGCGCGGGGGCGGCCCGCAGCGCTGGCGCGGCGCCCGGCAGCTCCCGCAGAATCGCCGCGGATCCGACCACTGCGCCGACGCCGGCGAGCGCCTGGCGCCGCGTGACGTGACCTTGTACAACCTGCCCGCCGGACGCGCTTCTACCGTTGGCCATTGCTCTTCACCTCTCTTCTCGAATCCAGACGCCGCCCGCCCGGGGGCGGCATGTCAACGCGACAGCTCGCCCCGTTCGAGGAGGCCGATCAACGCCTCGGCGCGGGCCAGCGGTCCCTTCTGCCGCAGCAGGTCGAGCCGGTCGAGCGCGCTCATTCCCAGGAACTGGGAGAGACCGTCGACCAGCAGCTCGTCGGGCAGCTCGTCGGGCGTCGGCGCCTGTCCCGGCGCGACGGACGCGAGCAGTTGCACGAGCAGCGGGCGGCGACCGCGGAGCGCGGCGCGGTCGGCGTCGTCCAGGGATTCCGGAAGCGCATCAACCTCCGCCACGCGGTACGAGCGGCTGTGATCCTCGCGTACGACGCGGAACTTGACGAGTCCGCGCAGCACGATGTTGTAGCGGCCGTCGTCCAGCCGCTCGACATTCGAGATCACGCCCGCGCAGCCGATGTCGTAGATCGGCGGATTTCCGGCGTACTCGTCCTCGTAGCCCGCGTGCAGCATGACCATGCCGATGATGCGGTCGCCCGCGAGCGCATCGGCCACCATCTCGCGGTAGCGCGGCTCGAAGATGTGCAGGGGCCGCGATGCGTCGGGGAACAGCATGACGTCCTGGAGCGGGAAGATCGGAATGGCCGCGGGCAGCGCCGCAGCGGGATCGGGTTGCGCCGCCGTGCGCGCCGGCCCGGCCGCGGCGGAGAACAGCAGCGCGCACAGCGCGAGTGCGGCCCGGACGGGAAACCGCGGTGTCGTGTCAGGCATGGACCTCGCCATCATAACCGCCGCGGGCGCCGGATATCGCCCCCGCGGATCGCGTTCGCCCGCGCGGGGCGCTCCCGCCGCGATTCCAGGCGGTCGCCGCGCCGCTCGCGGTGTTGGCGGGGATTCCACCACGCACCGTTGCGCCCGCGCATCGCCGGCGCCGGCGGGTGCGAGGACACCACCCGCCCGGGCGCCACCGTTGCGCCCGCGCATCACCGGCGCCGGCACTGCCACGCGGCCGCGGTGTCGGCGGAGATTCCACCACGCACGGTTACGGGGCGGCTTCCCGGCCGGACGCAGTGTCCGGCGTCCGGGTTTCGGATCCGTGCGCGCGGACGATGTCGAGGAACGACTCGCCGTAGCGGTCGAGCTTGGCGGCACCGACGCCGGGAAGCGCGGCGAACTCGGCGAGCGAGACCGGCTGGCGCGCGGCCATCGCCACGAGGGTCGCATCGTGGAAGATGACGTACGGCGGCACTCCCTGCTGCGCGGCCAGCGCGCGCCGGTGGGCGCGCAGCGCATCGAAAAGCGCCCGGCCGTCCGTGTCGAGCAGCTCCGCCGCGCGTCCGGGCGCGGCGCGGTCGGGCCGCGGCCCGCGGGAAGGCAGGGCGTCGCGGCGCAGTTCGACCTGTGCCTCCCCGCGCAGCACCGCCCGCGCGTCGGCCGTCAGCCGCAGCGAGCCGTATCGCTCGATGTCGACGCGCAGCAGCCCGCGGGCGACGAGCTGGCGAATGACCGACCGCCACTGCGCGGTGTCGAGGTCCGCGCCGACGCCGAAGGTCGGGAGCCGGTCGTGGCCGAAGCGCCGCATGCGCTCGTCGTCCCTGCCCCGCAGCACGCTGATCACGTACTGCACCCCGAAGCGTTGTCCCGTCCGATAGACGCACGACAGCGCCTTCTGCGCCGCCTCGGTGGCGTCCCATGCCGCGGGCGGATCGAGGCAGTTGTCGCAGTTGCCGCACGGCTCGGCCCGCGTTTCGCCGAAGTAGGCGAGCAGGGCCCGCCGCCGGCAGGTGGCCAGCTCGCAGTAGCCGAGCATCGCGTCGAGCTTGCGGATCTCGATCCGCTTGCGCGCCTCGTCCGCCTCGGAGCCGTCGACCATCTGCCGCAGCGTGATCACGTCCTGCAGGCCGTAGGCCATCCACGCGGTTGCGGGCAGGCCGTCGCGCCCGGCGCGGCCGGTCTCCTGGTAGTAGGCCTCCAGGCTCTTCGGCAGATCGAGGTGGGCGACGAAGCGCACGTCCGGCTTGTCGATGCCCATCCCGAAGGCGATCGTCGCGACGATGACGACGCCTTCGCCGCGCACGAACGCGTCCTGGGCGGCGCTGCGCTCGTCGGCATCGAGCCCGGCGTGGTAGGGGCGGGCGTCGACGCCGCGGCCGCGCAGCCACTCGGCGGTCTCGCCCACGCGCCGGCGGGACAGGCAGTAGACGATCCCGGCGTCACCGCGGTGCTCGGTGTCGAGCAGGCGCGCGAGCTGCTCGCGCGGGCTGTGCTTGGGCGCGACGCGGTAGCGGATGTTCGGCCGGTCGAAGCCGGCGATGAACACCCGGGCGTCCCTGAGGGCCAGCCGCTCGACGATCTCCCTCCGCGTCGGCTCGTCGGCCGTTGCGGTGAGCGCGATCCACGGCGGCCGCGGGAACCGCTCGCGCAGAGCGGCCAACTGCAGGTACTCCGGCCGGAAGTCGTGGCCCCACTGCGAGACGCAGTGCGCCTCGTCGATGGCGAACAATGCGATGTCGGCCTCGTCGAGCAGGGCCAGCGTGCGCTCGCCGAGCAGGCGTTCCGGGGCCACGTAGAGCAGGTCGAGCGTGCCGGCTCGCAGGCGGGCCTCGACGTCGAGCGCCTCGGAGAAGGAGAGCGTCGAGTTGAGGCAGGCGGCCCGGACCCCGGCCTGCAGCAGCGCGGCTACCTGATCGCGCATCAGCGCGATGAGCGGCGAAACGACGACCGCGGCCCCGGAGCGGACGAGGGCCGGAATCTGGTAGCAGAGGGACTTGCCGCCGCCGGTGGGCATCAGCACCAGGCTGTCGCCGCCCGCGATGGTGTGCTCGATAATCGCTTCCTGCTGCCCCCGAAACCGGTCGTAGCCGAACACGCGACGCAGCAGATCCCTCCGCGAGGCGGGCATCGAGGCATCGTACTATGCACGGCGGAACATCCGCCCGGCGGCTCGGATCGAACCACCTCGCGCTCGGATCGAACCGCCCGGGCCGGGTTGTTGAGCCGGCGCTCGAGATCGAACCACCTCGCGCTCGGATTGAACATCTCGCGGTGGCTGTCGGGACGTGACGGCGAGAGCCGGTATCATTGGCAGGTGACGAGCCTCGTACGCATCCTGTAACACCGATTTCACCGCGTTCATCGACGCGAGCAGCGGAATCGACAAGGGCGGCGCGCCGCGCATGGGCGACAGCTTCATGTTCGACGTCAGTTGGGGCGCGGCGTTCGACATCGGGAGCCAGTCGTTCTGGTTCACGGGCCACGCGGAGTACATCGGCGGCGCGAAGAACGAGCTTGGCGGCGACGTGAAGGGCTGGATCCTGGCGCAGCCGCAGCTCGGCTGGGACATCGGGAAGGCGATGGGGGGAGCGGGCGCGGCGAACCAGCTTTTCCTGGGCGTGGAGTATCAGTACTGGTGGAACAAGCTGGGTGCGGCGGTCGACGACAACGTCGCGCAGTTGTGGGTGATGTGGCGCATGTGACGTTCCGTGATCGGAGGAGGCTGAGATGAACTCGATCCTCACGCCAGCGCTGGACACCCCCACGGCCGAGGTCCGCCGGGTGAAGCAGGGGTTGCGCCTCGTGGTTCGCGGCTTCCTCGCCCTGGCGGCTCTGCTGGCGGTCACCATCACGGCGACCTCGGCGACGATGCTCTACAACTCGGCGGTTGCGCTTCGGGACGAGGCCGAGGCGTCGGCGGTGCACCTGGCCGAGCTGCTGTCGGCCAGCTTCGCCGACATGGGCGAGATCTCTCTGGCCAACGTGGCCCGCACGCTTGATGCGACCCTCGACGACCAGATGATCGCGCAGGCGCGCATCGCGGCGCATCTGGTGGCCGCGGCCGAAGAGGCCGGACACGACCCGCCGCGCATCATCGAGACGCTCGACGCGGTGGTGGCGAACACGGTTCTCGACGAATTCTGGATCACCGACAGCGTCGGATTCTCCTATCTGACCAACGTCCGGGACGGGGACGGGGTTCTGGTTCCGTTCCGTTTCGATCCCGACCCTGCGGTGCAGCCGCAGGCGTCGAAGTTCTATGTGCTTCTCGACGGGGTCGACGACGGCGACGTGATCACGCAGCCGGCGCAGGTGCGCGAGATCGATCAGCAGGTCTACAAGTATGTGGGCGTCGGCGGGGTCGATCAGTCGCGGGTCGTGCAGGTCGGCAACCAGTTGGTGTTCGGCGAGCAGGAGATCCTGACCAACGTCTACGCGACGCAGCGGGCGGACGTGTCGGCGGTGGTGGAGGGGATCATCGGGCAGCAGATGCTGGTGCACGCGACGCTGGTGGGCCACCTGGTGGTTGCGGCGGAGGAAGCGGGTTGGTCTTCGGACGAGATCGAGGCCCGTCTTCGTCGCGTCGTGGGTTCGACGATCATCGGCGAGATCCGGGTTGTGGACACGGACCACGCGGTGGTCTATTCGAGTCTGGTTCCGCCGTTGGCGGGTGCTCCGGCGGGGCTGCCGTATGCGGGTCAGCTTGCGCCTCTGATCAGCGGCTCGGAGCGCAGCGTGGAGCTGGCGACGGCTCCTCGGGCTGGCGACGGCGAAGTCTACAAGTATGTGGCGGTTGCCGGGGCCGGTTCCCCGCGGGTGGTTCAGGTTGGCATTCCCATCGAGGGCAGCGCGGGGAATCTGCTCTACTCGGTGTACCAGCGCGAGGCGGACCTGCTGGTGCAGTCTCGCAACCTCGAGGCGCTGTGGGTGGTCAACCTGGACCGCGAACTGGCCGCGGCGGCGCCGCGCGCCGGACAGACGCAGGGCCAGGCGACGGACGCGACCCGCAGCTACGGTCGTCGGGCCGAGGCCGTCGTCGGGCGGGCGATGCAGCAGGGTCAGTCGGTGAGCGAGACCAGCCTGAGCCTGTTTTCTCCGGCCGAGCGGGGCATCTGGGTGGCCTCGCCGATCATCAACGCCGGCGGCATCCCCATCGGCGGTCTGGCCCTTGCGGTCAGCCTGGACGAAATCGCGGACACGGTGTGGACGGAGTTCCGGAACACGGGCCTGATTGCTCTGGTTCTGTTGGTGTTCACGGCGGCGGCGGCTCTGTGGGGCACGCGGTGGCTGACGCAGCCGATCGAGGTGATCGCGACGGCGGCGCGTCAGGTGGAGGCGGGGCGTCAGCCGGACGAGGGTCCGATGGAGGCGGTGATCCGTCGCACGGACGAGCTGGGCAGCCTGGCGCGAGTGTTCGAGGCGATGACGGTGCAGGTGTTCAACCGCGAGGAGCAGCTCGAGATGATGGTGGCGGCTCGCACCGACGAGCTGCAGCAGAGCAACCGCAGTCTGCGCCTGGCCCAGCGGGCGATGGAACAGGACCTGGAGATGGCCAAGGTGGTGCAGGCGGCCCTGGTCCGCGAGGGCAACGTCAACTTCGGGCGCATCGCGGCCTACGCGCGGATGACGCCGGCCCAGCAGGTGGGCGGCGACTTCGTGGATGTGCTGGAGCCGGCCGAGGGCCGGATGTTCTTCACGGTCTGCGACGTTTCGGGCAAGGGGGTGGCGGCGGCGCTGTTCATGGCCGCGTCGCAGGGCGCGATCAGCGCGGCGGCGTCGCAGAGCACGGACTTCGACGTGGGCGCCATCGCCACCGAAGCCAACCGCCGGCTGTGCGCGGAGAACCCGATGGGGCTGTTCGTCACCGGCGTGCTGGCCTTCGTCGATGTCGAGCGTGCGGTGATGGAGTATGTCTGCGCCGGGCACGAGCCGGCGTACCTGGTGGGGGGCGACGACGCGCGGCGTCCGCTTCCGGCGACCGGCGGGGTGGCGATGGGCGTGCTCGACGACTTCGAGTACGAGAGCCGGAGGGAGGAACTGCGTCCCGGCGACGCGCTGTTCCTGTATACCGACGGCCTGACCGACGCGGTGAACCTGCGCGGTGAACTGTTCGGGAAGGAGCGGCTGGAGGCCACCCTGGACGGCGCCGCGTCGCGTTCTCCCGAGAAGATAGTCGACCACGTGTGGAGCCGGATCGGGGCCTATTCGACGGGCGCTCCGGCCGCCGACGACATGACCTGTCTGGTCCTGCGGCGGGTCCGTTGAACCCCGCGGGTCCTGATGACCTTGATGCCCCCGGGTGGGTTCGGGGTTCGCTGGAGTATCGCGGTCCTGCGGTGCGCACGGTGCTGAATGGCTGAAGACTTCGTCCGTTCGACCCCACGCAGGAGCCCCACGCCGACGGCACGTCCTCGCTGGAGGAGCGTGCGGTGGGCGGTCTGGGACTGCACCTGGTGAAGAACTTCGCCGCCCGCATCACGTACGAGTTCGTGGCGGGCCGGAATCGGTTGACCATGCAGCATGATCTGACGGACGCTGCGAAATGAACGTCCCGCAGCAGCGAATCGACGCCGACAGGACAGGTGATGAATTGACTATCGAAGTGGCCGAGGAACGGGACGACGGGGCGCTGGTGCTGCTGCCGGTGGGAAGGCTCGACAGTGCGAACGCGCGTTCCTTCGAGTCCATCGTCATGGAACGCATCGAAGGCGGCGAACAACGGCTGCTTGTCGACTTCAGCCGTCTGGACTTCATCAGCAGTTCCGGCATGCGTGTCCTGTTGATGGCCGCCAAGAGACTGCAGGCGAGCGAGGGGAAGCTCGTGCTGTGCGCCATGGCGGAACATATTCACGAGGTGTTCCGGATCAGCGGTTTCGATCAGATCATCCCGATCCGGGTCACGCGCGAGTCCGCGCTGGCCGAGGTCTGAGGATTCGGCGGTTGCAGCGGGGACGGGCCGGATCCGGAATCCGGGGGGGCATGTTTCGACGCGCTGTCGGCGCAACCGTCGGGCGGCGGCGAACATGCGGTGCGCCGGAGGGCGATACGTGGCCAGAAAAGATGAATTGCGGGTTGTGCTGCCGCCGCGGTTGTCGGCCGTGCGCAGACTGGCGCAAAGCGTCGAGGAGTTCGGTGACGCCAACGAACTGCCTGATCAGCAGGTCTACACGATCAACCTCGCGCTCGACGAGCTGATCACCAACGCGGTGAGCTACGGCCTGAAAGGCGTCGCCCGTCCGCTGATCGAGATCACGTTGCAGGTGCGGGGAGAATCGCTCGTCCTGATCATGGAGGACAACGGCGAGAAGTTCGACCCCACGCAGGACACGAAACCGGATCTGTCGTCGCCCGTTGAAGAGCGGCCGATCGGCGGGCTCGGCCTGTACCTGATCAAGACCTTCGCGGACCGTATCAGCTACGAGTACGTGAACGGCAGGAACCGACTGACGCTGGAGCACAATCTGGCGCGGGAGGCCGAGTAGGTCGGCCGCCCCGCGGTTTGCGAGGAGCATCACATGGACATCGAGGTTGCGGAAGAACGGAACGACGACGTGCTGGTGCTGTTGCCGGTGGGACGACTGGACAGCGGAAACGCGCGCTCGTTCGAATCCGTCGTCATGGATCGCATCGGCAGCGGCGAACTCCGGCTGATCGTCGACTTCAGCCGTCTGGACTTCATCAGCAGTTCCGGCATGCGCGTGCTCCTCATCGCCGCCAAGGCGCTGAAGGCGAACGAGGGCAAGCTCGTCCTCTGCGAGATGAAGAACCACATCGAGGAGGTCTTTCGGATCAGCGGCTTCGATCGGATCATTCCGATCAAGGAGTCCCGCGCGCTGGCGCTGACCGCTTCGGCCTGAGCACCGGTTCCCGGCTGCACGCCGACAGGGGCGTGCGGGCCACGCTGCCGGCCGCGTTGTCCGCAGTGTCCTCTACGGTCAGCGCCCGCACACCCCGACGGAACGTGCGGGCCACGTCTCGTACGCCTTCAGCACGTCGAGCATGGCCTGCTCTTCCTCTGCCCACGCTTCCTGAATCGCCTGCAGGGCCCCGGTGGCGGTCGGAGCCTGCCGGGCGAGCGCCCGGTTCTCGGCCCGCAGCAGTTCCCGTTCGGCGGCATGGTCAAGGAACGTGAACAGGTGGTCGTAGTACCCGTCGATGTTCGCGAAGACGCAGGGCTTCTCGTGCAGCTCCAGCGGTTTCTGCGACCACGTCAGGGCCTCGAAGATCTCTTCCAGCGTGCCGAATCCGCCGGGCAGGGCGATGCATCCCTGCGAGAGCTGCTGCATCAGGTGCTTCCGCTCGTGCATCGTGTCGACCTCGTAGAGCCGGCTGAGTCCCTCGTGGGCCAGCTCCTGGTACGACAGTTGCCGCGGCACGACCCCCGTGACGAAACCGCCGCCGGCCAGCACCGCTCGGGCCAGCACGCCCATCAGGCCGACCCGTGCGCCGCCGTACACCAGCCCGATGCCTTCGGCGGCCATCATGCGGCCGAGGGTGTCGGTCTCGTCGATGTAGCGCTGCGCCCGGCCGACGTTGCCGCCGAGATAGACACAGACGTGCCTCCCGCTCGACGGCTCCGGCCGCGACTCGCCGCGCTGCCGCCCTGCCTTCTCTTCGTTGCCTGCTTCTGTTATTGCTATCATTTCAGACTGCTCACTCCGTTCCGGCTGCGTCGGACGTCAATGCCGACGGCCTGCCCGCGGCCGGAACCACTCGTCCCGCTCAGGTCCGGCAGCCGCATCCGCCAGCGTGCAGGTCATCGCGTCGATCACCGGCGCTCCAGCAGCCGGAAGCGGAACTGCTTGCGGGGACTGTTGAACGGCTGCGGGAACGTCCGCATCTCGTAGTTCGGCGGATCGAGGGCGATCCGCGTGTCGTGCGCCAGCGTCGCCAGCGTGAGGGCGATCTGCCCCTGGGCGAAATCTGCGCCGAGGCAGCGGTGCGCCCCGACGCCGAACGGAACGTACACGCCGGGCTGCTGATGTTCCGCGCGCTCCGGCAGATAGCGATCGATGTCGAATCGTTCCGGAGCGGGGAAGTACTCCGGCAGGTAGTGCGTCACGGCCGTCGCCACGACGACCGGCTGGCCCGCCTTCAGTCGGTAACCCTCGAAGTCGAACGAGGTGGCCACCGTGCGCCGCAGTCCGGCGGTGACCGGATACATGCGCAGCGTCTCCATCGCCACCCGGCGCGTGACGTCGAGCCCGCGAATCTTCTCGGCGGTCGGCCCGTCTCCCGCGAACAGGGCCTCCGCCTCGGCGCGCACCCGCTCCCACAGGTCGGGGTGCTTCAGCAGCGCGTAGAGCATGAAGGACATGGTGCTCGCCGAGGTGTCGATGCCGACGATGAACGGCAGCAGCGCGCCGATCGTCAGGTCGGTCTCCGGCAGGAACATCGGGTCCGCCCGGTGCAGGGTGATCAGGTCGTCGATCAGGTCGTTCGGCCGTTCGCGGTACTCCAACTGGTGCGAGGCCAGCACCTGATCGCACAACTCCTCCACGCGCCGCAGCGCCCGCTTGAACCTGGGCGTGTACAACGGCGCCGGGTAGCGGCGGAGCACGCGGGTCGCCACCAGCTTCTTGAAGAAGAACGCCAGGTCGTCCACGTACTCGCGCGCCGAGTACCCGCCGCTGGCCATGCCCACCTGTTCGGTGGCGATGCGCTGCATCGTCGGGAAGCCCGGCAGCGGATCGTTCAGCGGCCACTCGGCAATCTGGCGCCGGACGATCTCCACCAGATCCGCGATGCGGTCGTTGAACCGGGCGCGGGAGAATCCGTCCTTCATCGCGCGCCGCAACCGGAGGTGCTCGGCGCCGTCCATGCCCAGCAGGAAGCGCGACGCCCCCAGTTCCTTGCTGAAGGCCTTCCACATGTCGCCGGCGCCGAGGTGGAAGCGCTCACGTCGCTGCATGAACAGATTGGCCTCGCGGCCGGCGAGCACGGTGTGGGTGTTCGAGAAGATCCGGATGCGGAACACGGACCCCAGCTTCCGGTGCTGCGCGGTGAAGAAGCCGGTGGCGTCGCTCATCATCGCGAGCGCGTTGCCGACCAGCGGCCGGCCCCGCGCCGCGGGCGGGTCCGGGTGCTGCGCATCGGAGTCCGCGCGTCTGAGCGGCCTGACGACGCGCGCCAGCTTGGCCACGGCCTGTCCGACCAGATCCATCCGGCTCAGGAGCGCGATGCGGTCGCGGGCCGCAGCCAACTCGGAGGCGGTCATGACGTACCGGAACACGTCACAGGCTTCCGCCAGGCTGATGACGGCGATCTCGGCCGGATGCGGGATGTCGTCATCGAACAGCACGCGCATCAGCCGCAGCCTGATGTCCTCGCGCCCGGCGTCGTCACCCCCCGCGGGGTCGTCACCGGCCGCGGGGTAGCGGCGGGTGCGCGCCACGGCCTGGCTCAACGCGAGGAAACCGTCCGCTTCGGGAGCGAGCAGCACGCCCCGCTCGACGAGCCGCTCCATCGTCCGTTCGCGGATCTGCACGCCGCGGTCGGCCGCGCGCTCCACCCAGAAGATGGGGTCGTGCGACTCGTCCGCCGCAACGATGTCCGCCAGCGTCGGATCGAGCAGGTCGTCGTCCACCGGCGTCGTGTCGGCCAGCATCAGCGTGTCGAGGTCGGTGTCGATGCGGCCCGTTCGTTCCAGGTCCATCAGCACCGCCCCGGCGAAGGCGAGATGCAGTGTCCGCTCGGCGACCGGCAGCAGGGCGCCGTTCGGTTCATCAAGGAGAAAGAGAAACAGTTCTTCAGCGAATCGCATGACGTATCAAATATGCTGGAAACGACGGTGGCGACAAGCGGCCGGCCTGACAACGCCGGACCGGCCGGCTTGCGGGGGCCATCAACCGTCGAGGGTAACCTCGCAGGCGTCGTCGTCGTGTTCCGGCGCGCCGATCCCGACGAGGTTGTGCCGTCCGCCACCGAGCGAGTCGATGCGGCGGCAGGGCACGAGCGCGGCTGCCGGGAGTGCGGATCGCAAGGTTCGGTTCATGTGGTGCCTCCGTGCTGGACCGGGTTTGACGGTGTCGTGTAGAGAATCGCGCCGCAGCTCACGCCACGGCGTTCGAAGGGTCACCGAACGCTGGGGGCGCGGACGACGACGCGTCGGCGCCCGGCCCGGCGCCTGCTCCGGTGCGCGCAAGCCGACGGTGCTCGCGGAAGGAGATCAGCCTGCCCCGCTCCTCGTCCCACAGCGCCAGGTGCAGCGACCGCAGACCGTCCCGCCACGTGATCCGGCGGGCGCGCTGCAGCGCCGGGTTCTCGTCGACGCAGCGCTGCAGCCGGTAGTTGGGAATGCGGCTGCTCAGGTGGTGTATGTGATGCAGCCCGATGCTCGCGGTGAACCACTGCAGCGGCTTCGGCAGCACGAGCCACGAGGCGCCCTGCAGGGCCGCGTCGTGGAAGTCCCACGCGTCACTGCGGCGCCAGTAGGCGTCCTCGAACTGATGCTGCACGTGGGTGATCCACCCGGCGAGCGCGCAGGTGTACGCCATCAGCGTGCCCTGGATCAGCAGCACCGGACCCACGCCGACGGTGAACCAGGACGCCGCGACCAGTGCGGCCAGCGCGGCGTTGGTCCACCACACCGAGCGCCATTCCCGCTTCCACGTCCGCGGCATGCTCCACGGGAACCGCTGCAGCACCACGAAGTGGAACGTCGTTGACACGCCGACAAGCAGAACCGGATTGCGGTACACGCGGTACAGGAACTGCCGCCAGGGCGTCCTCGCCCGGTATTCCGCCACGGTCAGCGTGGCGATGTCGCCGAAGTCGCGTGCGTCCAGATCCCCGGATCGCGCGTGGTGTCGCGCGTGATTCGTCCGCCAGTAGTGGTAGGGCGTCGCCATGAGCACGCCGATGATGAAGCCGACGGCGTTGGCGAGCCGCTGCGAGCGGAAGTAGGAACCGTGCCCGCAGTCGTGCTGGATGACGAACAGCCGCGCCACGAGGCCCGCGGCGGGCAGGGCCAGGACGGCCGTGAGCCAGTAGCCGATCTCGAGGCTCCACAGCAGGAGCGGCCAGGCTGCGATGTACAACAGCGCGGTGGTCGCAAGCTGCGCCGCGCTGCGGCGGTCGTCGGGCCCTTCGTAGGGCGCGACGACCGATCGCCAGTAGGACGCGCGGTCCTGCGCGGCGCTCCCGGCGGGGTCTTCCGGCCGGGTGACGCGCCCGCTGCGCGCGGCGGCGCGGGCGGCGGGCGCCGCCGGTGACTGTCCTTCGCCCGACCCGGACGCGCGCGCGCCGGCCGCGGCGGCGACGCCCGCGACCGATCCGACGGCCAACTGCCCATCGCCCGACGCGGGCGCGCCCGCGGCATCGCGCCCGCGGTCATTGCTCCGACCGGCGTCGACGGCCGGCTGCCCGTCCGACCCGCCGACCGCAGCGCCGCGTTTCCGCAGCGTACGTAGCGGATGCGTCCGTCCTCGAACCCGCGGTGGATCTCCGAGCCCTCCACGCCGGCGAAGCGCCGCAACAGCCATTTCAGGAACCATGGGACCTGCTGCGTGATGAACGTCAGCTTCATCGCGTTGGTGGCCCGCAGCGATCGGACGACATGCGCCGTGATGTCCTCGGTCTCGATGACCTCCAGCGTCGTCTCCTGCAGTGCGTGTCGGAAGCCGTCGATCTTCGACGGCTCCCAGTAGGTCGCCAGACAGAATCGGCCGCCGGGCCGCAGCACGCGTTCGACCTCGTCGAAGAAGGAGATCAACGACGGATAGTGATGACAGGACTCCACGTTCAGCACCAGGTCGAACGAACCGTCGGGAAGCGGCAGACATTCTGCGTCGCCCTTCTCGAACCGCAGGTTCGGCGCGGCATGCAGGGTCCGGCACAATGCGATCGCACCGCCCGCCTGATCCACGCCGACCATCGAACGCGGCCCCCGGGTGCGCGCGATCCACGCGCTCCCCCCGCCGCGCCCGCAGCCCACCTCCAGCACGTCCTGGCCGCCGACGGGCCCCGCCGGTTGCAGGGCGCGGGCGTACATCTGAATGAAGGAGCGGTGCGACTCGTCCTCCGGTCCCAGCGGCGGCCCCTCGGTCCCGTCCTCGTAGCCGTAGTTCATGAAGTGCCAGTCGGCGGTGGGGGAACCGGCGCGCGAGAAACCCGTACAGCACCCGCCACCCGAACTTCCGCATCCGGGACGCGATGACCCCGACCCGCCGCGGCGGGTCGGGCATCACCGGCGCCGGGCGTCGCCGTCCCTCCGCACGGACCCGTACGGCGCTTCCGCGGTCCAGGAAGGTCCCGAACAGGCGGTCCATCAGCAGTCCCGTCAGCGGTCCGCCGATGGCGTAGTTCCTGCTGCGCGAGAAGTCCGCGAAGTGGCCGTGGTGGATGTTGTGCCAGGCCCGGCAGCGGCGGAACCACGCGAAGCGGTTCAGCCACGAGCGCGGATTGTCGTACTCGCGGTGGTAGTAGTAGACGAAGGCGACGCCCAACGCACCCTCGGCCACGAACGTCCACGCCAGCCTAGCGCTACATCACGGTTGACTCAGGAACGGTCCGGCGTTGGTCGCCCGGTCTACGTCGATTCGGGTTGCGGTTCAGGGTGCGCGGGCGGCTTGGGCTCCTCGTACCATCATCTGTAGTTGCACGCAGGCGCGCCACAGCACTTCGTTGCCCGGCAGCGGTCTACGCTTTGTCGGTCGCCAGCCGGCGATGCGCGCCAGCAGCATCACCCAGGCGCGGATGTCGGGCGGCAATGGCCGGTCTCGTTCGGCTGGCGGCAGCAGTCTTTCGGCCTGCACGACGGCTCCGATCACGCGCTTCTCGTCGTCGGTCAGGACCTGGGCTGCCGGCGTGTCGGGCGCGTCGCGCGCGTAGCCCCTGAGGGAGCACACCCGCCAGGCGGTGATGGCGTCGAAGGCCAGGCACTTGGCCAGCGCGTCGGCTTCCTGCAAGCGCCGGTCCTCGATGCGGGCGCCGCTCTTGAGCACCCGGAAATACTCTTCGATGCCCCAGCGGGTCTCATACCAGCCGACAATGCGCTCGGCCCATTCGGCCGTCGGGCCGCCTTCGCTCGACACCAGCAGCCATTCGAGCGGCTCGTGTCCCGGCGGCGGGTCGGTTTCGAGCACCCGCACCACCCAGGCCGTCAGCGGCGCCGCGTCGGTCTGGTCCTTGGGCGGCTGCACCTGCACCCGCCCGATGCGCAACTCGGTCCGCGCCGTGCGCGCCTCGCGCGCCCGCTTGCCGCCCTGCGAGTCGATGTGCACCGGCCGGTTGGTGCGCACCGGGGTCTCGAAGTCCGGCTGAGACGCCAGCGGCCGGAGCATCATCGCCCGCAACCGCTCGTCCCATACTTTCACCCGCCGCCGCCGGCTGGCGCAGGCCCGCTCACCAGCCCCGCTTCAGCCGCATGCTGCGCCTGCCACTGCAACAGCGCATGGATGTCACTCTCGCGGTCGCCGACCACGACCACCCGCGTGCCCGGACACGCCCGCCCCAATTCGCGACCCTGGTCGAATCCCCGGAACCAGCGCCGGCTCTCCAATGCGCGCTCGGACGTGGGCGCGCCATCCGGCCGCGCCCACGTCTCCAGACCGCTCACCCCCAACGGCCGGCGCCCCTCGGTGAACGCCACCGCCGCGTGCACGAACAGACCCCGACCGCCGCCAGACCGTTCTCCCAGCGGCCCCAGCCCGGTCGTGCTGTCCCGAAGACCCGTGTAGTTGAGCGTCGTCGTGTCCTGCACCAGCAGCACCACCGACTCCGCACGGCTGCGCTCGACCAGCGCCTCCCGATGCGGTTGCAGAATGTCCGCGCTACTCACCGCTCCATTGTGCAGGAAACGGTAGGCCGCCTGTTGCTCGGCGCTGCCGGCAAACACCGCCGGCAGAGGCGCACCAGGATGTTGCTCCCAGGCCGCACCCATCTGCGCCAGACGACGACGCAGCCGACCGTCGGCCAGGTCCGAACGCGAATACTCGCACCGAGACCAACTGCCGGCGCCCGCAGCCTCCTCCCCCAACCCCGGAAACGAACCCAACTCCCTGGGCGCAGCCCGACGCAGCGTCTCCGCCCAGTCCGGGGCCAGGCCCCGAAGCCAGACATCCTTCGGCTCCACAGAAACCGATGACCCCGGAGGACGACCCGCCGTACGGCCCACACACCGCCAGCCCGACGCCCGATAGCTCGTGCCACGACGAGACGACGCCACGCACGTCTCCACCAGAACCGGACGAACCCCGTGACACAATGCCCAGTCCGACGCCAAACGACCCACCGCACGGCCCAGAACCTGCGACGCCAAGTGCGGAACACGAACCCCGGGAAGCAGCAGGAATCGGTCGTTCAATACCACCTGACCAATCCGTGCCCCCCGCGTCCGAGCGTCCCAGCCCAGATGCGCGTCCCGAGGACCCAGACGAAGCGGAGCCGACACAAAGCTCAAAACACCCAACGCGCCCGCCGAAGAATCCACCAGATACGTCACCCGGCAGCCCGGAGCCCGACAACGGCCCAAAGGATGCGCAGCCGCCAGAAGTGCACAACACCGCTGACGCGCAAGCGCCGTCTCCGCCAACCGCAGGTGAACCTCCCCCAACGACGACAGGCTGCCCGCAAACTCGGTCAGCGAAATCTCAGACCCGACCCCGACCACACAACCCACCGGCGGACCCGGCTGCGCCGACGGCAGAGGCAGGCCCAGCTCCGCCGCCAAGCCAGGCAAAGCCTTCCGCGCCGACGCCGAGCACAGCGACCCACGCGCGTTGCGCCACCCGTCGCGTTCGCAAAGACCACGGCTCAGCGCCGCACGCGACAACGACCCCCGAACCAACTCCTGCCGCAGCCAGCCCACCGTCTCCGGCTGCAACATCCGCAGGCCAACACGCACAGAAACCTTTTACACTGAGCCACGGCCTGTGTCAACTGTGATTGAGCGCTAGCACGCCAGCCATGGCGTGAGCAGAAGGTGGTAGAGCAGAAAAAGGAACCCGAACATCAGCGCCCACACGGCGTGGCCGATGGCCTGGAACTGCAGCAGGCGCCCGTCCTCAGTGTGCTTCAGCCCTTCGTGATGGGCGGCATGGTGGATACGCCAGAAGTCGAGACCGAGGATGCTCTGGTGCTGAAGATAGTGAATGGCCCAGGCGGCCACCGTGTTGAAGAGGTGGCCGATAACGAGGGCGGCGGCGAAGTTCGGCGCAGTGAACTCGAAATGAAGCATCGCGTGAGTCTCCGCCGGCCGCCGTCGGGCGACCGGATCGCTAGAGCCAGAGGTAATTGGTTATCCCGCGTTGGGGGTATAGCGCCTGGCCGCAAACGCCGATAGGATGGGCATGCGGCGTCAGGCCGACTGCTCTTGCGCACCATCAGGCGATCGCACGTTTGGCTGTCGGCCCGGTGGAGGCGGTGATCGCGCCGAACGCAGTCCTGCTCTCGGACTCGTACCGCCCGTCGAAGCTGCTCGCCGTCGCGTGATCGGGAAGCCGGGACGCGGACTGCGCCGACACGATCCCGGCCAGGGCCTCGGCGCGGGAAACGACGGCGGCGCGCCCCGCCGTGATCGCCCGCTGCGCTTCCTCCGGCCCCAGTGCGAGTCGGCCCAGTCGTGGCGTGAGCAGTACGTCGGCCCGCGCGTTCGCGGTCCCGGGGCCGCGCAGACGGTTGAAGGCGACGACCGAGCGCGCGAGCATCGAGAGCATGCCCGGCGCGCGGCGTTCGCGACCGGCGACGGCGCGTTGCCCCTGCGAGAGGCGGTCGACGAGCGCCGCGGTCGTGCCGACGGCGCGTCCGAACGGCGTGCGGTCCGCCGTCTTCGCGTCCTCGACTGCCTCCTTCCGATGTTGGTCGGTGAACAGTACGCGCCAGTTTTCCTGCTCCGTGCGGGCGAGTGCGACCGCCCGACGCTCGTCCGTCTTCCGCAGGCTCACGCCGATCACCACGTCGGCGCCGAGGGCGCGGCAGGCGGAGACGGGCACGGGGTTGACCAGGCAGCCGTCAATCAGCCAGCGGTTCTCCACCCGGACGGGCGGAAACAGGAGCGGGTACGCCCCGGACGCGGCAACCGCCCGCGCGATCGATCCGGTCCGGATGCGGAACTCCCGGCCACCCACCAGCTCCGTCGCCACGGCGGCGAACGGAACGTTCAGATCCTCGATGCGCTGTCCGCGGAAGTTCTCTCCGAGTTCGCGCAGGAGTCTCTCGCTGAAGAGACTGTGGCCGCGCTTCAGCCGCAGGAAATCCAGGGTGCGCCCCACCGTCAACCCCAGAACCCACCGCTCCAGCTTGTCGAGCCGGCCCGCGGCGTAGTGCGCGCCGACGAGTGCTCCCGCCGACGTCCCGCATACGATGTCCGGCACGATGCCAGCCGCGGCAAGCTCCCTGATCACGCCGATGTGCGCCCAACCGTGACTGGCTCCGGCGCCGAGCGCCAGACCGATTCGAAGCCTCCGTGACTCCAACTGACCTCCTCCCGTACCGTCCGTCCGAGCCGCGCGAAGCTGGCCGGCCGGCCACTGGGACTACAGCATCGCCGCCCGGAGATCCCGTCGACAAGGAAGGTTTGCGGCAAAACCGGGTAGCGCGAAGCACTTGCGCAGCGCGCCGGAACCTACCGGTCGGATCGGTAGTGCAATGCGCCCGGGGAAGAGGGGGGTAGGTCGCGGAGAGCGCCCGGTAGCACCCCTCGCGGCGGCGACCCGGGCCAACTACCGGTGGTCGCTGCGTCCTGTCGCCGTCCGCCGCAGCCGCCTGCAGAGGACAAGGAATACGTATCGCATCCGGAGCAAGGTGGTCGCTGCGTCCTGTCGCCGTCCGCCCGCAAGCCACGCCCGGCGCCGCCACGGCGGGCGACGTGGACAGCGGACAGGTGAGGTCTTCGGGGCGTAGCGAGCAGAAACCCGCGGCGCTGCGCGGCGGACCTGTATTCGAATCGGAAATGCCAGCCGTCCGCCCGGCCCGTCAGGAACGGGGTCGCGCAGGCCGACCGGGATGCCGGCGGCCGCCCCGCCGATCCGCGCATCGAACCCGGCCGCGCGCATCGGCGCGCGATTCAATTGGCGAAGTCCGATGCGCCTTCGGCGGCCAGCAGGCCCTGCGCGCGCGCGCAGCGGACGGCGTCCAGCCGGCCGCGCGCCTTCAGCTTGCGGTAGAGGTTCTTCAGGTGGTAGCGGACGCCGTCCTCGGAGACACCCATGCTGCGGGCGATCTCCTTGTTCCGCAGGTTCCCTTCCAGCGCCGCGAGCACGGTCATTTCCCGTTTGGAAAGGACCGCTGCGCCCGACGCGGCCGGGTTCACGTGCGGCGCCATGGCGTCGGCGACCTTGCGGATCGCCGGATCGCCGGCCGTCGCCCGCAGCTCCTCCAGCACGGGGTGGACGAGGCGGCGGATGCGCGCCAGCGGGCGGGGATAGAACGCCGTCTGCGCCGCGCGCAGGTACTCGACGAGTCTGTCCACCGCGCGCTCCCGCCGCCCCGCGAGCTCCTCGGCGAGCAGAGCCAGGCTGAGCCCCCGCAGCCGCGTGCGCATCAACCCGCAGGCCGCGGCGGCGGCGCACGTCCGCTGGGCGAGATCGACCGCCGCGTCGAACGCGCCGGTCTCGATCAGCAGCCGGATGCGCGCACAGGACAGAACCTCCATCTCCCGCCAGGACCGGCCCTCCGGATCGGTCAGTTCGGTCACCCGGTGCGGCAGCCCGTAGTCCCGCCACGACTGCTCCGCCCGATCGACCAGTCCGTCCGCGGCCAGGTGGAAGCAGAGCAGCGCCGGCAGGTACCGGTCCATGCCCGTGATGCCGGCGAACTCGACCCGTTCGAGCGCCTCGCCGAGGAAGTCGACGCTGCTGCCGCCCGGCCGACCGCCCCGCAATTCGGCCTCGATGGCGAGCGCCGCCGCATCGACGTCGAACCAGGACCCGCGCGCCCACGGATAGGGGACCGGGCGCTGCTGGAAGGCCTTCTCGCGGTTGCGCTCCACGTCCAGCTCCGTCAGCAGCACATCGCAGTTGCCGGCCAGACAGGCATCGCCGTCGACGTGACGCTTCGCGACCCGCCGCGCACGGCCGTACGCAGCGGCGGCTTCCTGCACCAGCCCCTGCGCCATCGCGGCCATGCCCATATAGAGCGACGTGAACACCTCGCCGTAGCGGGCTTCGCTCCGCTCGAAGAGCGCCCGCGCCTCCCGGCCCTGCTGTCGGCTGGCGTCGAACTCCGCCGCCTGATGGTGCACGACGCACCGCAGGAGGCGCCACCCGCTCCGCACGTCGATTCTGCCGTCGGGGCCGGGGGAGTCGGGAAGGGAATTCTCGTCGACCCCCGTGTCGCGAATGCCCGCCAGCAGTGTCCTGACGAACACGCTGTCGACCGCGAGTCCGATGTCGTCACCGCCTTCGCGGTCGCGCGCGAATCCGTCGGTGCGGCCACCGACCTGACGGTACAGGGCCCGCGCCTCCACGAATCTGCCCGCCAGCGCGAGCACCACGCAACGCAGGAGCGCCAACCGGGGAAACGCATCCAGCACATCGGGCGCCAGGTACCGGTCGACCGCGAACAGACCGCATCGGTCCTTCCCGCTGCCACACGCGGAACGCGCCCTCGCGATCGAGGATCTGGCCCAGGAGTCGGCCGTCGCGCGCCTCGTTGGCATGGCGCAGCGCCGACATCAGCTCGCCGCGGCGCGCCATGACACGTGCGAGCGCCGCGTGCAGTTCCCGTTTGCGGTCGGGATTCCGGAGCAGCGCCTGTTCCGCGCAGTAGTTCTTGATCAGCGGGTGCAGCACGCGGCGCTCGGCGCCGTGCTGCTCCACGGTCAACACGAGACCGTCGAGCACGGTGAGAGCGTTCAGCCGGCGTCGGGCCTCGTCCGATCCCAGGACCTCGTCCACGCCCGTGTCCAGATCATCGAAGACCGCCAGGTCGAGAAGCACCGCGAGGTCCTGTTCCGTCAGATCCCGCAGCAGCCGCACGCCGACGAAGTTGGCGGTGATGGGTTCGTCGCCGGTGATGATCAGCCCGGGCTCGACCGAGCGCATGGTGCGGCAGATGCGCAGCGCCACGGGCCACCCGCCCGTCCGCTCCAGGACCGTCGCAAGGTCCCCCCGCGACAGCTCGCCGCCGAAGAACTGCGCCACCTCGTACCGCGTGAACCGCAGGTCGTCCGCGCGAACGAGTTCCGCCTGCCCCGCGAGGATGGCGGCACTCAGGTCCAACCCCGGATTGGCCCGCATCGCCAGCCCGACGCGAAGACTCGCGGGGGCGGCCCGCAACAGCAGTTCGAGAAAGGGGACCGCCTCGTGCGGCAGCCGCTCCATATCGTCCAGCACCAGCAGGCAGGGCGCCGGGTGTCCTTCTATCGCGTGCGCCAGCAGCGCGACCGCCTGTGGCGCAGCGCGCCACGCGGCGGCGTCAGGCGGCGCCGGCAACTCGAGTCCCGCGCATTCGAAGGCGTAGGCGAGATAGGCCGCCAGACGGTCCGGCTCGTCGTCGACGTCCACCGTCATCCACGCGGCGAGGACTCCGCGCTCCCGCTGGCGCCTGACGACATCGGCCAGCAGGGCCGTCTTGCCGAACCCGCCCGGCGCTCTCAGCACCGCGAGGCGCCGCTGCACAAGCATCTGCTCAATCCGCCGCTCGAGCGCGGGGCGGTGAAAATAGCCGTCGATCGGAGCCGGCGGCGTGGCCTTGGCCTTCAACAACATGACCGGTGAAGCTGTCGTCGTCATGCCGGGCGATGCCTTTGATTTCGAACCGTCCACCCGTCGGGGGCGGGGCACGCCCGTCCCCGGAAGCGCGACCATGCCGTTGATCTTCACAGTTGTCGTCGCGCCTGTCCAGTGCGTCGCATGGCGATTCGTGAACGGATCGATGAAATACGTGACACAATTCACGAAGCGTCGCGGCATGCGTTGCCGCGCACCAGCGCAGATCAGCGGGTCCTGCGGCGCCTCCTGCGCCTGCAGGACCGTTCCCGGCAACATGCGCGTTGTGGAGGATTCCCCGCCGCGCGGCGTACGCGCGCGGACGGTCACCCTGCGAAGCGCGGTTGACGGGCGCCCTGCGTGGTGACCATCGTGCCGCTGCCGTTTGGCGACAAGCATCTGCACGAGTCGTTCACCGGCCGGCGCCGGGATCCGGCGATGCGGCGGCGCCGGGGGGCGCCGGGGGACTGCGGGATGACGGAACCGGGCGCGTCCGGCCGGTCGGAGACAGAGCGTCTGCGCAGAACGCCGGGCTGGTGGCGCTGGGCGTATCGTCAGGTGCTGGTCCCGCGAACGTTCGCCACCTCTGCGTTCACGGTGGCGCTGTTCGCCGTGGCGACGACCATCCTGGATCCGCTGGGCGCGTCGCGCTTCCTGACGTTCGAGGTCAGGTTGCTGTACTGGATGCTGACCGCCGCCATCGCCTTCCCGGTCTGCTACGCGACAGCCGCGGTGGCGCTCTACCTGATGCGCTTCTGCTCGCCCCTCGGTCTGGCGTCGGGCACGGGGATGGCGGTGCTGACCGAGAGCCTGGCGGCGACGACGGTGGCGCACACCCTTGCCTCCGTGTTTCTTCCCGACCGCGGCGTCGGCGGCTGGCCCTGGCTGGGTGAGTTGTTCGTGACCGTGGCGTCGGTCGTCGCGCTGAACAAACTCTTCATCCACTACCTGGTCTTCCAGCACCTCTCCCGGTCGCCGCCGCCGGAGGAGGACGACGACGTGGACCCGCCGGCCACCCGGCTGACGCGGTTCCACGAACAGCTTCCCGACACCGTGAGCCGTGATGTCGTCCATCTCAGGATGAGAGACCACTACGTCGAGGTGCATACCACCGGCGGATCGTGTCTCGTGCTCATGCGCTTTGCGGATGCGATCGCCGAGCTCGGCACCGAAGGGATGCGGGTGCACCGCTCCTACTGGGCCGCACATCGGCATGTGGTCGGGATCGTGCGGCGCCGCGATCGCGCGCTGCTGCGGGTCACCGGCGATCATCTGCTGCCCGTGAGCCGCAGCCGCCTCGCCGCCGTGCAGGAGACCATGCGCGGGGGATCGGACCGTGCGGCCGTCGGACGGCGCGTCGGGCTCGGGACGGAAGGACAGGATTCCGCAAGCGCCGGGGGCCGCTTGCGGAGCGGGCGTGCGTCGGACTGGTCGGCGACCGTGCGCCTGTTCACGACCGCAGGGTTGTGGCGCCTGACGTACCGCCACATGCTGGTCCCGGCAACGCTCGGGCTCGTCACCGCCATCACCGCCCTGTTCGTCCTGGTGACCTCCATCTTCGCGCCCCTGGGCACCGCGGGCCTCGGGTTCGGGACGCGTCTGGCATACTGGGCCGCCTCCGCCGCCATCGCGACGCCGGTCTGCTATTCGACCACCGTCATCAACCTCTACCTGTTGCGCTTCCGCTCGCTCATCGACATGGCGCCGGGGATGGGGGTGTCCCTGATCGTGCAGAGCCTGGTGTGCACGGCGGTCGTCCAGACCGTCGACACGCTGTTCTTTCCCGATCGCGTCGGGAGCTGGGACTGGCTGTGGGAAATCTTCCAGACCGTGGTGATCGTGGTGGCGATAGCCGTATTCTTCGTCCACCATGTCGTGCTCCAGTACGTCAGCGAGGCGCAGCCGCCGTCCGGCACCCCCGACCCGACCACCCGGCTGACGCGGTTCCACGAACGCCTGCCCGATACCGTGAGCCGTGACGTCGTCCACCTCCGGATGAGCGACCACTACGTCGAGGTGCATACCACCGGTGGATCGTGCCTCGTGCTCACGCGTTTCGCGGACGCGATCGCCGAGCTCGGCGCCGAAGGGATGCAGGTGCACCGTTCCTTCTGGGCCGCGCATCGGCACATGGTCGCGACGGTGCGCGAGCGAAATCGCACGCTGCTGCGGCTCACCAACGGCCGCCTGCTGCCGGTGAGCCGCAACCGCGTCGCCGCCGTGCAGGCCGCGCTGGCCGCCGCCCACGCGCGCCGCGGCGGACCTGGATTGCCCCGTTAACCGGGCGATGACCACGGCCCGCGACGTGTCGCGTTATCATTTGTCCATGACAAATCTCGCGCGCATCCGTTCGCTGCCATTCCGGGTGCTGGTCGCTGCCGTCATCCTGACAGGACCGGCGGCGGTGCAGGCCCAGACCGAGTTCCACTACCAGTACGGCCGCCTGTCCAACCCGTTCACGGCGCATCGTGCGCTCACGCACATCCTGACGGTGCAGCAGGCGTCGAGCTGGTCTCTGGGCGACAGTTTCGTGTTCATCGACATTCTTGAGGACGGCTTTGCGGACGGCTTCAACGACCTGGAGTTCTACGGCGAGTGGTATCCGACGCTGAGCTTCGGCAAGCTGTCGGGGCGGACCGTCGGCGCCGGGCCGGTTCGCGACGTGGCGCTGATCGGGGGCATCAACTTCGACGGCGACGCCAATGTGTTCAAGTGGCTGCCGGGCGCTCGGCTCTCCTGGGACGTGCCCGGCTTCGTCTTCCTGAACACCGATTTCACCGCGTTCATCGACGCGAGCAGCGGAATCGACAAGGGCGGCGCTCCGCGCACGGGCGACAGCTTCATGTTCGACGTCAGTTGGGGCGCGGCGTTCGATATCGGGAGCCAGTCGTTCTGGTTCACGGGCCACGCGGAGTACATCGGCGGCGCGAAGAACGAGCTTGGCGGCGACGTGAAGGGCTGGATCCTGGCGCAGCCGCAGCTCGGCTGGGACATCGGGAAGGCGATGGGGGGAGCGGGCGCGGCGAACCAGCTTTTCCTGGGCGTGGAGTATCAGTACTGGTGGAACAAGCTGGGTGCGGCGGTCGACGACAACGTCGCGCAGTTGTGGGTGATGTGGCGCATGTGACGTTCCGTGATCGGAGGAGGCTGAGATGAACTCGATCCTCACGCCAGCGCTGGACACCCCCACGGCCGAGGTCCGCCGGGTGAAGCAGGGGTTGCGCCTCGTGGTTCGCGGCTTCCTCGCCCTGGCGGCTCTGCTGGCGGTCACCATCACGGCGACCTCGGCGACGATGCTCTACAACTCGGCGGTTGCGCTTCGGGACGAGGCCGAGGCGTCGGCGGTGCACCTGGCCGAGCTGCTGTCGGCCAGCTTCGCCGACATGGGCGAGATCTCTCTGGCCAACGTGGCCCGCACGCTTGATGCGACCCTCGACGACCAGATGATCGCGCAGGCGCGCATCGCGGCGCATCTGGTGGCCGCGGCCGAAGAGGCCGGACACGACCCGCCGCGCATCATCGAGACGCTCGACGCGGTGGTGGCGAACACGGTTCTCGACGAATTCTGGATCACCGACAGCGTCGGATTCTCCTATCTGACCAACGTCCGGGACGGGGACGGGGTTCTGGTTCCGTTCCGTTTCGATCCCGACCCTGCGGTGCAGCCGCAGGCGTCGAAGTTCTATGTGCTTCTCGACGGGGTCGACGACGGCGACGTGATCACGCAGCCGGCGCAGGTGCGCGAGATCGATCAGCAGGTCTACAAGTATGTGGGCGTCGGCGGGGTCGATCAGTCGCGGGTCGTGCAGGTCGGCAACCAGTTGGTGTTCGGCGAGCAGGAGATCCTGACCAACGTCTACGCGACGCAGCGGGCGGACGTGTCGGCGGTGGTGGAGGGGATCATCGGGCAGCAGATGCTGGTGCACGCGACGCTGGTGGGCCACCTGGTGGTTGCGGCGGAGGAAGCGGGTTGGTCTTCGGACGAGATCGAGGCCCGTCTTCGTCGCGTCGTGGGTTCGACGATCATCGGCGAGATCCGGGTTGTGGACACGGACCACGCGGTGGTCTATTCGAGTCTGGTTCCGCCGTTGGCGGGTGCTCCGGCGGGGCTGCCGTATGCGGGTCAGCTTGCGCCTCTGATCAGCGGCTCGGAGCGCAGCGTGGAGCTGGCGACGGCTCCTCGGGCTGGCGACGGCGAAGTCTACAAGTATGTGGCGGTTGCCGGGGCCGGTTCCCCGCGGGTGGTTCAGGTTGGCATTCCCATCGAGGGCAGCGCGGGGAATCTGCTCTACTCGGTGTACCAGCGCGAGGCGGACCTGCTGGTGCAGTCTCGCAACCTCGAGGCGCTGTGGGTGGTCAACCTGGACCGCGAACTGGCCGCGGCGGCGCCGCGCGCCGGACAGACGCAGGGCCAGGCGACGGACGCGACCCGCAGCTACGGTCGTCGGGCCGAGGCCGTCGTCGGGCGGGCGATGCAGCAGGGTCAGTCGGTGAGCGAGACCAGCCTGAGCCTGTTTTCTCCGGCCGAGCGGGGCATCTGGGTGGCCTCGCCGATCATCAACGCCGGCGGCATCCCCATCGGCGGTCTGGCCCTTGCGGTCAGCCTGGACGAAATCGCGGACACGGTGTGGACGGAGTTCCGGAACACGGGCCTGATTGCTCTGGTTCTGTTGGTGTTCACGGCGGCGGCGGCTCTGTGGGGCACGCGGTGGCTGACGCAGCCGATCGAGGTGATCGCGACGGCGGCGCGTCAGGTGGAGGCGGGGCGTCAGCCGGACGAGGGTCCGATGGAGGCGGTGATCCGTCGCACGGACGAGCTGGGCAGCCTGGCGCGAGTGTTCGAGGCGATGACGGTGCAGGTGTTCAACCGCGAGGAGCAGCTCGAGATGATGGTGGCGGCTCGCACCGACGAGCTGCAGCAGAGCAACCGCAGTCTGCGCCTGGCCCAGCGGGCGATGGAACAGGACCTGGAGATGGCCAAGGTGGTGCAGGCGGCCCTGGTCCGCGAGGGCAACGTCAACTTCGGGCGCATCGCGGCCTACGCGCGGATGACGCCGGCCCAGCAGGTGGGCGGCGACTTCGTGGATGTGCTGGAGCCGGCCGAGGGCCGGATGTTCTTCACGGTCTGCGACGTTTCGGGCAAGGGGGTGGCGGCGGCGCTGTTCATGGCCGCGTCGCAGGGCGCGATCAGCGCGGCGGCGTCGCAGAGCACGGACTTCGACGTGGGCGCCATCGCCACCGAAGCCAACCGCCGGCTGTGCGCGGAGAACCCGATGGGGCTGTTCGTCACCGGCGTGCTGGCCTTCGTCGATGTCGAGCGTGCGGTGATGGAGTATGTCTGCGCCGGGCACGAGCCGGCGTACCTGGTGGGGGGCGACGACGCGCGGCGTCCGCTTCCGGCGACCGGCGGGGTGGCGATGGGCGTGCTCGACGACTTCGAGTACGAGAGCCGGAGGGAGGAACTGCGTCCCGGCGACGCGCTGTTCCTGTATACCGACGGCCTGACCGACGCGGTGAACCTGCGCGGTGAACTGTTCGGGAAGGAGCGGCTGGAGGCCACCCTGGACGGCGCCGCGTCGCGTTCTCCCGAGAAGATAGTCGACCACGTGTGGAGCCGGATCGGGGCCTATTCGACGGGCGCTCCGGCCGCCGACGACATGACCTGTCTGGTCCTGCGGCGGGTCCGTTGAACCCACGCCCGGTTCCACGACCCGGGACGACCCGGGACGGTCCGGGTTCTGCTACAGTATCGCCGTCCCGGTGCGAAGGTGCTGATGGCTGAAGATTTCGACGTGACGATACCGGCCCGGCTGTCGGAGGTCCGCGAGCTGTCGAGCATGGTCGAGACGTTCGGGGACGCCAACGGCCTTCCCGACCCGAAGGTGTTCGTCATCAACCTGGCCCTCGACGAACTGATCACCAACACCGTCACGCACGGGCTCGAAGACCGGGCCGACGCCGAGATACGGATCACGATGCGGGTCGACGCCGGGACGCTGACCGTGACCATGGAGGACAACGGGCGTCCGTTCGACCCCACCCAGGAGACCCACGCCGACGTCACGTCCTCGCTGGACGAGCGGGCCGTCGGCGGGCTGGGACTGCACCTGGTCAAGAACTTCGCCGACCGCATCACATACGAGTTCGTCGCCGGCAGGAATCGGTTGACCATGCAGCACGACCTGACGAACGACGCAGAATGAGGTGTCCCGTAGCGTCGAATCGACGCCGACATGACAGGTGAGACGAGCATGCGTGTGGCGAAGACGGATGAGTTACGGGTTTCGCTGTCACCGCGGCTGTCGGCTGTACGTGGGCTGGCGGAGATGGTCGAGGAGTTCGGTGACGCCAACGAGCTGCCTGATCAGCAGGTCTACATGATCAACCTCGCGCTCGACGAACTGATCACCAACACCGTGAACCATGGTCTTCGCGGCGTGGCCCGTCCGCGGATCGAAGTCATCCTGCAGGTCCTGGAAGAGTCGCTCATTCTGATCATGGAGGACAACGGCAGGAAGTTCGATCCCACGGAGGATACGCATCCCGACCTGTCGTCGCCCGTTGAAGAGCGGCCGGTTGGCGGGCTCGGCCTGCACCTGATCAAGACCTTCGCCGATCGCGTGCGGTACGATTACGTGGACGGGAAGAATCGACTGACACTCGAACACGATCTCACGCGGGAGGCCCGGTAACGGTCGCCCTGCACGGAGAGGAGCATCCCATGGACATCGAGGTTGCGGAAGAACTGAGCGACGACGTGCTGGTGCTGTTGCCGGTCGGACGGCTCGACAGCGGGAACGCGCGCTCGTTCGAGTCCGTCGTCATGGATCGCATCGGCAGCGGCGAACGCCGGCTGATCGTCGACTTCAGTCGTCTCGACTTCATCAGCAGTTCCGGCATGCGCGTGCTCCTCATCGCCGCCAAGGCGTTGAAGGCGAACGAGGGCAAGCTCGTCCTCTGTGACATGAAGAACCACATCGAGGAGGTCTTTCGGATCAGCGGCTTCGATCGGATCATTCCGATCAAGGAGTCCCGCGCGCTGGCGCTGACCGCTTCGGCCTGAGCGGCGGTCCGGGGTTGCCGGCGGAGAGGAACCCCGCCGCGCACGAAGGTGCTCAGCGCCAGGGCGGCGGCACCGGGAAATGAACCCCGGCGGCGCCGGCGGAGAGGAACCCGGCGACACCACCGCCGGCGGCATGCGTCGAAGGACTCGCCGCTGCATGTCGGATCCCGGGTACTGCAGACCGCCCACCGGGATGGCCGCCGGCGCCCGGGCCGCGTCGCTTCCCCCCGGCCGCACGCCCGACAGGGCGTGCAGGTCACGTGTCGTACGCCTTCAGCACGTCGAGCATGGCCTGCTCTTCTTCTGCCCACGCTTCCTGAATCGCCTGCAGGGCCCCGGTGGCGGTCGGAGCCTGCCGGGCGAGCGCCCGGTTCTCGGCCCGCAGCAGTTCCCGTTCGGCCGCGTGGTCGAGGAACTTGAACAGGTGGTCGTAGTACCCGTCGATGTTCGCGAAGACGCAGGGCTTCTCGTGCAGCTCCAGCGGTTTCTGCGACCACGTCAGGGCCTCGAAGATCTCTTCCAGCGTGCCGAATCCGCCGGGCAGGGCGATGCACCCCTGCGAGAGCTGCTGCATCAGGTGTTTCCGCTCGTGCATCGTGTCGACCTCGTAGAGCCGGCTGAGTCCCTCGTGGGCCAGCTCCTGGTACGACAGTTGCCGCGGCACGACCCCCGTGACGAAGCCGCCGTTGGCGAGCATGGCCCTGGCCAGCACGCCCATCAGGCCGACCCGCGCGCCGCCGTACACCAGCCCGATGCCCTCGGCGGCCATCATGCGGCCGAGGGCGGCGGCCTCGGCGATGTAGCGCTGCGCCTGGCCGATGTTGCCGCCGAGATAGACACAGATATGCTTTCCGCTCGACGGCTCCGGCGGCGACTCGCCGCGCTGCTGCCCTGCCTTCTCTTCGTTGCCTGCGTCTGCTGTCACTTCCGACTGCCCGCCCCCGCTCCGGCTGCCTCGGCCGCCACTGCCGACGACTCCCTCCGGCTGCGTCTGTTGGTCATTGTCGATGGCCCGCCCCCGGTGGCCGGAATCACTCTTCCCGCTCCGGCATGAGCACGAACTCGGGGTAGGCGTCAATGCCGAGCTCGGCCACGTCCTGGCCCATCTGCTCGACCTTCTCCGACACGCGGACGCCCAGTGTCCGCTCCAGCGCGAACCACGCCAGCCACGACGTGACGAACGCGAAGGCGCCGACCGAGACCACCCCGAGAAGCTGCACGCCGACATTGGCGCCGGCCGCGATCGTCGTGGCCAGCGTGCCCCAGACGCCGGCGAACAGGTGTGCGGGCACGGCCCCGACCACGTCGTCCACCTTCAGCCGCTCCAGCAGCTTCATGGCGGCGGTGCAGATGATCGCGCCGATCGCGCCGATCAGAATTGCCCAGTAGTGACCGGTGATGTCCGGGCCGGCGGTAATTGCGACCAGGCCGGCGATGGCCCCGTTCAGGCCGGCCAGCAGGTCGACCCGGCCGAGGATGGGCCGCGAGACGGCGATGGCGGCGATGACCCCGGCGGCGCCCGCGAGGTTGGTGTTGACCAGCACGTGGCTCATCGCCAGCACGTCGGCCGCGCTGCCCAGCGCGAGCTGCGAGCCGCCGTTGAAGCCGAACCAGCCGAACCAGAGGATGAACACCCCGAGTGTCACCACCGGGACATTGGATGGCGGCGTGCTCGTGACCGTGCCGTCGGCGCGGAACTTGTTGTGCCGCGGGCCGACCACCAGCAGGCCGGCCAGCGCCGCCCAGCCGCCGGTGCCGTGGACGATGGTCGAGCCGGCGAAGTCCTGGAAGCCCATCTGGCTCAGCCAGCCGCCGCCCCACGTCCAGGCCCCGACGATCGGGTAGATGAAGGCGGTCAGCAGGAGGGTGAACACGAAGAACGACCACAGCTTGACCCGCTCGGCCAGCGCGCCCGACACGATCGAGGCGGCGGTTGCGACGAAGACCATCTGGAAGAACCAGTCGGACATCACCGCGTAGTCGGTCGCAATCACCGCCTCCCGCGCGCCCTCGGTTCCCGCGAGCAGTGCGAGCTCGTCGGCCGATGGACTGCGGAGCAGGCTGAACGAGCCGATCACGCTGCCCACATCGACGTACATCAGGCTGTATCCGATGACGTAGAACGCGATGCCCGCAACCGAATACAGGCCGATGTTCTTCAGGCAGATCACCGAGGCGTTCTTGGTGCGGACCGAGCCGGACTCCAGCATGGTGAACCCGGCCGCCATCCACATCACCAGGCCGCCCCAGAGCAGGAACGAGAACGTGTTGAAGATGAATCGAAGCTCGGAGCCGGACAGCTCGGTCATTGTGTGTCACCTCTCTTCCGGGCCGGGCGGCCCGACGGCGGTGGTCCTGTCCCGTGCGTCGCTTCAAGGTCGATCCGCATCACGTCGGCCGCGTCGCCCTGCCGCGCGCACGACCGCGACGCGAGGCTGCGAGGCGCCGCTTGGCGCCGCCGGGGCCGCGCTGCGATGACGCGGCGGCCGGCGGCTCACCGCAGCGGCGCGCCATAGCTATAGTAACCGACATGGGCGGCGAGAACCAGATCGTGCAGCGCGAAGCAGTCCGCCGCCATGCGCCGCAGCCGGTCGGCGCGCATCTCCAGGGTCTGCGCGTCGGCGGGTGGCCGTCGGACCGCCGCCGCGAGGTCGTCGGCGCACCGGCGGGCCGCACCGCTGGGACCCGGGCCGAGGGCGATGGCGCCGAGCGTCTCGGACGCCGCGTCGAGGGCGCGGCGCAGCGAGCGCGGCAGGTGCGGGTCGTCGACCAGCAGGTCGAGCGCCCGCGCGGGCCGCATTTCGGCGCCGTGGCGGCGCTTGCAGGCGTCGAGGGCCTGGCAGACCCGCAGCAGGCTCGACCACTCGCCGTCGGTCGGGGGTTCGAGTTTCCGCACCTGGTCGACGTGCGCGAGCAGCAGCGCGAGCGTGAACTGCGCGCGCTCGACCAGACGCCCGAGCTGCAGGAAGCGCCAGCCGTCGTCGCGGTACAGCGTCGCGTCGACGACCCCGGCGAACGTGTCCATCTCGTGCGCGAGGTCGGCGTAATAGGTCTCGGGCGCGGGCTTCCAGATGTCCTCGATGCGCTGCGCCCCGAGCCGCAGCCACGCCAGGTTCAACCGCGTCCACATCTCGCCGCTGATGCAGTGGCGCATCTGGCGCGCGTTCTCGCGGGCGTTCGAGAAGGCGTTGCGGATCGAGCCCGGGTTGGCGCGCTCGAAGGTGACGTCGTCGGCCAGGGTGTACGAGTCGGCCAGCGCGAAGTCGTCGTCGCCCTCGTCGACGCCGATGGTCGGGCCGGGGAGCCGCCGGCCGAGTGCGCCGTAGATCCGCCGCCACCCGAAGTTGATCTCGCGCAGCGGCCGGTCCACGAGCGCACCCATCTGCTCGCGCAGCAGCCGGCAGAAGTCGTCGGTCCGTTCGACATGGCGGCCGAGCCAGTACAGTCCCTCGGCGCTGCGCGACAGCATGGTCAGGACTCCAGCACCCAGAGGTCCTTGCCGCCCCCGCCCTGGCTCGAGTTCACCACGAGGCTGCCCCGGCGCAGCGCGACGCGGCAGAAGGCGCCCGGCACGATGCGGGTCTGCCGGCCCCGCAGCACGAACGGCCGCAGGTCCACGTGGCGCGGCTCGAGGCGGCCGTCGATGAGGCACGGCGCCCGCGACAGCGCCAGCACGTCCTGCGAGATGAAGTCGGCCGGATCGGCCCGCACCTCGGCCGCGTAGGCCTCGCGCTCGGCGGGCGTGGCGTGCGGTCCCACCAGCATGCCGTAGCCGCCCGCCTCTCCGACCCGCTTGACGACCAGGCGGTCGAGGTTGTCCAGCGTGTACTCGAGGTCTTCGGGCCGCCGGCACATGCGCGTCGGCACGTTGGCCAGCAGCGGCTCCTCGCCCAGGTAGTAGCGGATCAGGTCCGGCACCCAGGCGTAGACGCTCTTGTCGTCGGCGACGCCGGTCCCCGGCGCGTTGGCCAGCGTCACGTTCCCCAGCCGGTGCGCCTGGAGCAGACCGGGCACGCCGAGCATCGAGTCGGAGCGGAACACCTGCGGATCGAGGAAGTCGTCGTCGACGCGGCGGTAGATCACGTCGACCCGCCGCAGTCCCTCGGTGGTGCGCATGTAGACGAAGCCGTTGCGCGTCAGCAGGTCGCGGCCCTCCACCAGCTCCGCGCCGAGCTCGCGGGCGAGGAACATGTGCTCGTAGAACGCCGCGTTCCAGACGCCGGGCGTCAGCACCGCGATGCACGGATCGGGCCGGTCGGGGGGCGCCAGCTCCCGCAGCGTCGTCCGCAGCAGGTCGCCGTAGTGCTCCACGTCGCGCACCCGGCAGCGCCGGTAGAGCCGCCGCAGGCTCGCCTTGACGGCCTTGCGGTTGGCGATCATGTAGGAGACGCCCGACGGGACGCGCAGGTTGTCCTCCAGGACCATGAAGCCGTCGTGGGTCCGCACGATGTCGGTGCCGCAGACCGCCACCCACACGTCGTGCGGCGGGACGACGCCGCGCATCTGCTCGCGGTACTGCGGGCAGCCGTACACCATGTCCTCGGGGAATGACGCCGTCGGCGATGGCGCGTCCGGGGCCGTAGACGTCGGCGAGGAAGCGGTTCAGGGCCAGGATGCGCTGCTGCAGGCCGGCCTCCAGCGCCTCCCACTCGGCGGCCGGCAGGATGCGCGGGATGCAGTCGATGGGGATGATCCGTTCGTCCGCCTCGCCGTCGCCGTAGACGGTGAAGGTGATGCCCTCGTCGAGGAACGAGCGGGTCACCCGATCCTGGATCTCGCCGAGCTCCGCGGCGGAGATCCCGGCCAGGGTCTCGTGCAGCGCGAGGCAGTGCGCCCGCGGCGCGCCGTCCGCCTCCAGCGCCTCGTCGTAGAACGCCGGATCACGCGGATAGCTGCTGAAGTCCATGGGGCCGGCCGGCTCCAGTCCTACCCGTCGGGCCGGTTCGCGGCAAGAACCCCGCCGAAGAGCCCGACGCCCGCCACGTCGAACAACGGCACGCCGACGCCGGCCAGATCCAGGGTCGGTCCCGGCGCCAGCAGCAGGGCCGCCGCACCGAAGACCGCCAGGCGCAGCGGCAGGCGTAACGGATTCCGCAACTGCCCGGCCATGCCGGCCGCGAAGCAGGTGACGCCCAGCGTGGCGATGGCGACCGGCAGCAGCATCTGCAGCCAGCCGGCCGGCTCGCCCGAAACGGTCAGCATCAGCAGCTCCGGCCGGTAGATGAACATGTAGGGCAGCGTGAAGCCGACCAGGGCGAAGCGAAAGGCGGCCAGCCCGGTGGGCATGATGCGCGTGCCCGCGATGGACGAGGCGGCGTAGGCGGCCAGCGCCACCGGCGGCGTGACCATCGACATCATCCCGAAGTAGAAGATGAACAGGTGCGCGGCCAGCGGAATCACGCCCAGGTTGCCGAGCACCGGGCCGATGAGCGTCGCCATCAGCAGGTAGCAGACGGCCGAGGGCAGGCCCATCCCGAGCACGATCGAGGAGATCATGATCAGCACGAGCGCCAGGAACAGGCTCTGCTCGGCCAGGGGGATGATCGTCGCCGGCAGGCGCGTCCCCACCCCGGTCAGCGTGACGATGCCGATGATGATGCCGACGCAGGCCGCCGCCGCCACCAGCGGCACGACGCCGCGCGCGGCGGCGGCGAGGCCGCGGAGCGTGGAGCGGATGTCGAGGCGCGTTTCGGGGCGCACGCTGCTCACCGCGACGATCACGACCAGCGAGAGGGTGACGGCGCGGAACGCCGTGTAGCCCAGCACCAGGAACAGGATGAGGCTGCCGAGGGCCGAGCCGAAGACGACGCCCGCCGCGCGGGACCGCGCGGCCCCGTCGGCCGCGCTCCTGCCTGCCGCGTCCCCGCCCGCCGCCGCCCTGCCGGTCCCCGTCCCCGCCGGCGCGCCCTCGGCGGCGATGGACATCCGCCGCGCGTGGAAGTGCACGATGAGGATCAGCGACAGGTAGTAGAGCAGGGCCGGGATGAGCGCGGCCCGGATGATCTCCAGGTAGGTCACCGGCGGGTCGACGATCTCCAGCATCATGTAGGCGCCGGCGCCCATCACCGGCGGCATGAGCGCCCCGCCCGAGCTGGCCGCCGCCTGCACGCCGGCGGCCGTCACCGGCTGGAAGCCGGCGCTGCGCATCATCGGGATGGTGAACGTCCCGGTCGTGGCGGTGTTGGCGACGGCGCTGCCCGACAGCGATCCCATCAGGCCGCTGCTCAGCACCGCCACCTTGGCCGGCCCGCCCGAGCTGCGGCCGAACACCCGCTCGGCGAAGTCGACGATGAACCGCGTCGCGCCGGTCGCCTCGAGGAACGCCCCGAAGATGACGAACAGGAAGACGTAGGTGAACATCACGTTCAACGCCACGCCGAAGATGCCCTGGCTGTGCAGGAACGTCTGCGCCACCACCCGCGGGACGGTGTAGCCGCGGTGCGGGAACAGCCAGTCGGGGAACGCCGAGCCGAACAGCGCGTAGAGGATGAACGCAGCGGCGAGCAGCGGCAGGGCCAGCCCCAGGGCGCGCCGCGCCGTCTCGACGACCAGCAGCAGCCCGATCAGGCCGATGGCGGTGTCGAACGCGGTCTCGAAGCCGGCGCGGTTGCCGAGCGCCTGTCCGTCGATCCACCACCCCGAGAACAGCGGATCGGTCTGGACCACGATGTAGCCGCAGCAGCACGCGGCCAGCACCGCCAGCACGACGTCACTGGCGCGCGCCCGCGGATCGTCCCGCAGCGCCGGGTGGACCGGGACGTTCAGGAAGCAGAGCGTCAGTCCCACCAGGGCGAAGAACGCCAGGCGGCTCTGCGGGGCCAGCAGCGGATAGTTGACCTCGACCAGCGTGAAGACGCAGAGCAGCACGCCGAGCGCGCTGCTCGCCGGCGCCCGAAGGTCGCGCGCGGGCGGGGCTTCCGGCGTCACGGTGCGGCCTGCGGCCAGATCCCCGCCTCCTCGTAGAAGCGGATCGCGCCGGGATGGAACGCCGTCCCGGTGTCGCGCACCACGTTGGCCGGGTTGATGGCGCGGCCCGCGGCGTGCTTCTCGACCACCAGGGTCCGGTTCTCGTAGAGCAGTCGGGTCACGTTGTGGACGAAGTCGTCGGGCGCGTCGGCCGACGTGATGACGTGCATCGACCCGACGTCGAGCCCCTCGAACGGCTCGGCCTGCCCGCGGTAGGTCTCGGCCGGGATGCTGGCGGGTCGGAAGAAGAGGTACTCGTCGATCAGGGCCTGCTTCTCGTCGTCCCCGAACGGGATGAAGGTGAGCTCCATCGACGCGGCGGCCTGTGTGATGGACGCCGTCGGCACCGCGCCGCCCAGGAACGTCGCGTCGGCGGACCCGTCGGTCAGCATGTCCACGGCGGCCTGCTGCGTCGCGTTCAGCGGCGAGAAGTCGTCGTAGGTAACGCCGTGCGCCTCGAGGAGCGGACCGACGAAGTACTCGAAGCCGGCCCCGGCCGGTCCGACGGTGACGCGCCGGTCGCGCAGGTCGGCGATGCGCGTGATGCCGGAGTCGGCCTGCGTCACGAACAGCGCCACGTTCGGCGCCAGCGTCATGACCGAGCGGACCGGGTACGCGCGGTCCCAGCCCTCGCTGCCGCGCACCGCGAAGTAGGTGATGGCGGCGTTCGACAGCGCGAAGTCGAGCTCGCCACTCGCCAGCCGCCGGATGTTCTCCTGCGAGCCGCTCGTCGCCTCGGCGGTTACGTTGTAGCCGAAGTCTCCGCCCGTCTCGTTGATCACCTCTGCAAGGGCGCTGCCGACGACGAAGAAGGCGCCTCCCGGCGGGGCGGTGCCCATGCTCAGGAACCGGCGCGACGGCGCCTCGTCGCCTGCTTCGCCGCCGCCTCCGCAGGCGGCTGCGGCAAGGCACAGCACGACGCTCGCAACACACGTGGGATGCCGAAAGTTGAATCGACGCACGGAAATGTCCTTTCCTCGGGCCGGGACGGCGCGGGGGCCTCGGGTCGGCCGGCGCTGCTCGTCGAACCGCCGCGGACCGCATCGCGACTGCCGTCCGTTGCGACCATGCTACTACGCTTCTCACTCCGGTCCGAAGATCGACAGCAGGTGGCCGTCGGGATCGCGGAAGGCGGCGGCCCACGACGCGCCGGCGACGTTGGCCGGCTCGCGCAGGAACTCGATCCCGTTCTCCCGGAGCGCCGCATAGGCGTCGCGCACGTGCGGCACCGACAGGACGATCTCGGTCGGTCCCGGCTGCTCGGCCAGCCTGGCGTGCGCCGTGCTGAGGCACAGCGTGGTCGGGCCGGTCTCCAGGAAGACGAAGCCCGGGATCTCCTGCTTGACGGACAGGCCCAGCCGGTCCCGGTAGAACGCCCGGGCGCGGTCGAGGTCGGACGTTCCCAGCATGATGTTCGCGATTCCGGTGATGTGCATCGGGTTCTCCTGACGGCTCCGGGCGGACGATGCGTTCTGCAATTCCTCTGCGCCCGACCGGTGCGGCGTCCACTGCACCGGCCGGATGAGGCCGTCCACTACGCCGGCCGGCGACGCGGTCTCCGGTTGCCGGCCGCCGGTTCCGGGTTCGCGCGCGCCGCTCCGCCCTCGACGACGAAGCGGCGCGCCTTCATCTCGAAGCGCGGCAGCGCGCCGCCGGCCACCGGGGTGACCGCGACGGCCAGCCCGAGCGCATCGCGCAGCCGGTCGGCGGCCAGGGCCGCGACCGACGCCGGTTCGACCCCGCGCGCGACCTCGACCTCGACCTCGAGGGTCCGCAGCGCTCCTGCCGCCCGCACCGTGCAGCGGTACTCGACCACCGCGTCGATGCCGCGCAGCACGGCTTCCACCGCCGCCGGATAGACGTTGACGCCGCGCACGTTCACCATGTCGTCGGCCCGTGCGACGACGCCCCCGATGAGCCGGGCGAGCGTGCGTCCGCAGACGCAGCGCTCGCGGGTGCGGACCACGAGGTCGCGCGTCCGGTAGCGGATGACGGGGCTGGCCGTCCGGCCGAGGTTGGTGATCACCAGCTCGCCCCGCGTTCCGTCCGCCGCCGCCGCGCCGGTGTCCGGATCGACCACCTCGGCGATGAACTCCCGCTCGTTGACATGCAGGAACCCGGGCGCCTCCCGGCACTCGAAGCTGATCGGACCCACCTCGGTCAGCCCGTGGTGGTCGATGACCCGTGCTCCCCAGCCCCGCTCGATGCGTCCCCGCGTGGCCGGGATGCTGCCTCCGGGCTCGCCGGCGACGATCATCACGCGCACGGAGCTGTCGGTCAGCGTCTCGCGTCCTCGCGTCTCGCGCGCCACGTCGAGCAGCCGCAGCCCGTAGGTCGGCGTGCAGCAGATCACGGTCGGCGCCAGCGTGTCGATCAGGGCGAGCCGCTGTCCGCTGGTCATCCCCCCGGCCGGGATCGCGTGGGCGCCCATCTGGGTGGCGGCCTCGAATCCGGTCCAGAAGCCGAGGAAGGGGCCGAACGAGAACGGAAAGAGGATCCGGTCGCGCGCGGTGACCCCGGCCGCGCGGTAGACCGCCTTCCAGCAGTCGAGCATCCACTGCCAGCTTTCGGGCGTATCGATCCAGCGCAGAGGGCGTCCGGTGGTCGAAGACGTCTGGTGGTAGCGCGTGTAGCGGTCGAGCGGCTCGGTCAGCGCGGTCCCCCACGGCGGCGCCGCCTCCTGGTCGGCCGCCAGCTCGGCCTTCGTGGTGCACGGCAACGCGGTCAGATCCGCGGGCAGCGCGATCCGCTCCACGTCGATCCCCGCGCGGGCGAGCTTGCGGTCGTAGAAGACGTTCCGGCCCCGCAGCTTCCGGAGCAGGGTCCCGAGTCGCGCGGCCTGCTGCGCTTCCAGTGCCGCGCGCGGCTGACATTCTCCGGCCGGCGGTGCGGTTGTGCGGCTGGTCATCAACGGAGCATTCCCGGAGGCTTGCGCGGTGGCGGTCATGCGCTCGCCTGCGGCGGCGCGACCGCGAACCGCCCGGCGATCTCCGGCGGAATCTCGGTCGACCGCAGCGGCGCACCGGGCTCTCTGGCAATGCAGGCGATGGTCAGGCTGCCGGTGGCGACCGCGGCCCCGTCCCGCGTGATGTGCGCGGTGTAGCGGATCGAGCGCGCGCCGATCGCGGCGATGCGGATGCGCACCTCGAACTCGTCCTCGAACCGCAACGGCCGGTGGAAGTCGAACGACGCCGCCACGCGCGGGAAGCCGACCGCGGCGTCAGGCGGCGCGATGCTCAGGCCGGCGGCGCGCCACAGCGCGTGCTCCGCCTCCTCCATGTAGCGGTAGAACCAGGAGAAGTGGACGATGCCGGCGGTGTCCGTCTCGTAGAACTGCACCCGGCGCTTCAGCCGGTACTCGCTGACCACCGGCACATTCTATGCCGCCCGCCCGCGCTCCCCCGGGCGGGAAGCCCGCGTCGGGCCGGCGGCATGTGACTTGCTGCAGGCGTCACCGGGCCGGCGCCGCCGGCAGGTCGATTCCGAGGTCGATCGCCCGGGCGATGGACTGCGGGCGGGGGACCGTCGAGCGGGCGTTACTCGGCTCGTGTGCGTGCGGATGTAAGGGCGTGAGGCGCACGGCCGACGGGCGCGTGTCGTGCAGCCCGGACTGCAAGGCGGAGGAACCGCGGCCCCAGGGTGCACCCGGGCCGCTTCAACAACTACGCCGCGCGCTTCCCGGTGATCGCTTCGCGCAACCCTTCCAGCAACCCTTCGACCTTCGCCATTCGCTCTCGGAGGTAGGCGATCTTCTCACCCTGGGCGTCGATCTTCTCCTGCAGCTTCTCACCCTGCGCATCGATCTTCTTCTCCAGCTTCTCACCCTGCACATCGATCCGGTTCTGCGTGCGCCGGTTGGCGGTGCCGATGGCGACAAGAATCGCGATCCCGAACCCGACGACTGTCAACGTGGTCTCGTCCATGTCGTGTCTCCTGTTCCGCCGCGCCGCGTTCAGGAACCCGTTCCCGGCTGGCCGCGCCTTACCCGGGTCGGCGCTGTCGGCGCGCATCGGTCGTGTGCGCGCTGGACACATCGGTCACCGTTGGCGCGCATCGGCCATGTGGGCGCTGGCCATTGGCGCGCATCGACGGTTGGACTGAACCTGCGTCATGCGGGCGAGTGCTCCACCGGCGTGGCGGTTTCCGGCCGCGACGTCCGCGCCGAGAACTCCTGCAGCGCCTCGAACAGCGGTCCCAGATCCGCGAACACGTTGCCGACCAGCGCGTCCACCAGCCGCGGCTGCAGGTCGGGGTGGGCGCGGATGAAGTCGCGAAAGCTGAACGTCTGGTTGTAGAACGACAGGACGAGCTGCCGGAACTGGTCGAGCGCCCAGCGCATGTCGCGCTCGTAGTCCACGAACGTCTCCGCGGTCACGCCGCCCGCGTCGAGGCCGCGGTGCACGGCGTCGGCCGCCATCTCCCCGCTCTTGAGGGCCATGAAGACGCCGGTGGAGAAGACCGGGTCGAGGAACGAGAACGCATCGCCGGCCAGGCAGAAGCCGTCGCCGCCGATGGACGCGGCGCGGTAGCTGAACTCGCCGGTCACCCGCACGGGTTCGAAGCGCGCCCCCGTGCGCAGGTGATCGCGGATCCAGATGCAGTCGGCCGCCTCGCGCGCGAAGATCGCTTCCGGGTCGCGGGTGTCGCGGTACAGGTAGTCCGCCTCGGCGACCACGCCGACGCTGACCATGTCGTCCGGCAGCGGGATGTACCAGAACCAGCCCTTCTCGGGGACGTAGGCGACGGTCGTGGCGCCCTCGTCCAGCCCCGGGTCGCGCTTCGCGCCGCGGTAGTAGGTGAAGATCGCGATCTTCGTCAGGTCCGGGTCGCGCCGCTTCCAGCCGAGCTTCGAGGCGAGGAACGTGTCGCGGCCGGACGCGTCGATGACCGCGTCGGCGCGCAGCGTCAACGGCTCGCCGTCGGGGCCCGCCGCCCGGACGCCCACCGCGCGGTCGCCGTCCATCAGCAGCTCGCGGACCACGGTCCCCTGCCGCACGTCGGCGCCCTTCGCCCGCGCGTTGTCGAGCAGCATGCGGTCGAAGTCGCTGCGCAGCACCTGCCAGGTCGTCGCGCACGGGTGCTTGATCGTCTCGAAGAAGTAGAACGGTTGCGACACCTTGCCGGTCGTCGAGACGAACTGCACGCTGTACTTTTTCGGGCACGCCGCCTGCTCGAACCAGTCGAGCACGCCGAGCCGCTCGAAGGTGAACCACGTATACGGCATCAGCGACTCGCCGATGTGGTAGCGGGGGAATGCCTCGCGCTCGAGGACGGCCACACGCCGGCCGTGCTGCGCCAGCACGGTTCCGGCCGTGGCGCCGGCCGGCCCCCCGCCGATGACGATGCAGTCGTAGCGCTCTCGGGTGTCCATCCCCTTCATCGTATGACGAGCGGCAGCACCTCGAAGATGTCGCCGATCTTCTTGTCGCCGCGCACCACCTCGGTGCGCCGGCCGTAGAGCACGCGCGGCTCCCGCATCCAGAAGACGCCCATCATCTCCGGGTTCGGGGTGACCGCGAGGAAGGCCCGGACGCGGCTCTCGTACTCGAAACCACCGTCGCGGAGGATGCGTCCCAGCGGGATCTCGTTCTCCAGAATCTGCCGGCGGATGTCATCGGTGAACACGTCGAGCCGCATGCGGATGGCCCCCATCTCCACCGGCTGCCCGGCATACTCCTGCACCAGCAGCACCCGCCGGAAGTACGAGCCGTCCTCGGTGAACGTCGACAGCGGCCGCAGCACCACGCGCCCGCCGAAGTGCCGCTCGAGCGTCACCGTCATGTCGATGTCGTGCGCCAGGAGCGCGCGGTAGGGGAGCGGGATGTCGTCCGGTTGCACCACCTCCGCCCGTGGGATCTCGATGCCGGCCCGCTCGTAGACCAGGTCGAGAGGGTAGAGGATATCGTGCTCTCCCGCTTCGGCTTGGCGGCTTGCCACTGGGGCTTCCGATGTCGCCATAACGAACCTGTAGGCGTCGTCAGGATGGGTTGCGCGTCATTCGTGACGACCCATGTAGTCCTTCAGCAGGTCGAAATACGACCGCACGGACGAGTACAGGGTTGTCTGTTCGCTAGTTCTCCGGCCTTTTCTACTTGGGGATCGATGGGGCCCAGGCATGAGAAATAGTCCATCATGATCCGGTCGGCGCTGAGGGCGAAGATGGTGCCAGCGGACATTGCCCGATCGGGCACAATGACGGTCACGTTCTCATGGTTCGAACGCAGCGTCGCCACCATCCGCTCGACCACCTCCACGATGCCTCCCGGTGTGTCCACGATCACCGAGACCGAAGCCCTCTTGTCGCCGCGCGCTTCTATCGCGTCTCGCAGGCGGCGGTCGAGTCCGGGGAGGATCGGGCCTGCGAACGCAACAACGTCTGCGTTGAGAGCTTTCTCAATGGCGTTGCGGTAGAAGTCCAAGTGCGATCTGACGCTGGTGTCGAGCGGTCCCATTGTGCCTACGTGTACCGGATGTCGGTGTGCGCCGGCAGGAAGAACCGCGGCAGCAGGCTGTCGACCCGCAGGAGGCCGGCGCGCGACAGACGTACAGCCTCGGCGCTCGACTCGGCCAGGAAGCCGTCGGAGGCGAGTGAGGCGAACGGGTCGGTGAACCGTTCGCGCACGTCGATCCCGTACTTCGCCTGGAAGTAGGCGGGCCGGATCGAGCCCAGCTTGAGTTGCAGCACCAGCTCGCGGATCAGCCGCTCCTCGTCGGTCGGCCGGTAGGCCCGGTTGAGCGGGATGTGCCCGGCCTCGACCGCCGCTGCGTAGGCGCCCCACGAGTCAAGGTTCTGCATGTGGACGCCGTTGACGTGTCCGAACGACGCCACGCCGAGGCCAGCGAGATCCGCGCCCTGCCACAGGCGGTCGCGGTAGACGAAGCTCGTGCGTCCGGGGTGCTTCACCGCGGTGTAGGCGCTGCCCACCATGTAGCCGGCCCGTTCGAGGGCGGCGAACGCCTCGTCCACCCAGCGGCGCTTGGTCGCCCACGGCGCAACGGTTTCCTGAAACTGCCCGGCGCCGCGCAGCCGGTCACTGCTGATCGTGGTGTTGAACGGCAGCTCCATCTGGTAGATGGTGACGCTGTCCGGATCGAGCGCCACGGTCTTCTGCACGGCGTCCCGCCACTTCTCGTCGGTCTCGCCGAGCATGCCCGCGATCAGGTCGATGTTGATCTGCGGGAAGTCGATCGAGCGGGCGAAATCGTAGGCCCGGAAGATCTCGGCCGAGCGGTGGGCGCGGCCGTTCAGTTCCAGGATGTGGTCGTCGAAGTGCTCGACGCCGAGGCTGAGCCGCGTGACGCCCATCGCACGGATGGCGCGCAGCTTCGATTCGGTGAGCGTGCCCGGCTCGCACTCGAAGGTGATCTCGCTTGCGGTCGACCAGGGCGTGACGGCCGAGAGCCGGTCGACCAGGCCGCGGAGCTGCCGCACCGACAGGAACGACGGCGTGCCGCCCCCGAAGTAGATGAAGTCGAGCGGCCGACCGGCGATGGCCGGCTGCTCGGCGTACAGCTCCCACTCGCGGCCCAGCACGTCCAGGTACGACTGCACCTCGGCCGCGTTCCTGTCCGTGTAGACGCGGAAGTAGCAGAAGTGACAGCGCTTGCGGCAGAAGGGGATGTGCAGGTACAGGCCCAGCGGGACGTCGGCCGCGCCCGGCGTGGCGAGGGCGGGTCGCGCCGCGTCCGCCACCGCGTCCGCCGTCCAGGTGGAGAACGGCGGGTAGTTGGCCACGAAGTAGCTGCCGACCTCGGTTTCCTGCACGGTCGCCGCGGCCGCCGCTGCGGCATCACTCATGATGCGGATCATACCAGCCCGGCGCGCCGCAACCCGCGCGGAGGCGCAGAGCGTCTCGGCCCGCACAACCGGATCGGTCGGTATCGACAAGACGGGGCCGTGCAGGCGCGCGGCGCACAGCGTCCCGGCCCGCACAACCCGGATCCGCGAGGAGGGCCGCCGCTACGTGGACAAGACCCGGTTCGCCCACCGGCTGGTCGACGAGGGGAAGCACTTCTTCCTGTCGCGCCCGCGGCGTTTCGGCAAGAGCTGCATGCGAACACGGGCCGGCGGGTGGTGGTGCTGGTGGACGACGTTCGACGCGGGCAGTATCTTCACTTACGCGTAAGCCGTCGCGTCCCCTGGGGCGACCCCGCGGCGCTCACCCGAAGCAGTAGAGCACGCCGTCCTGCGAGCCGATCACCACCTTGCCGTCGGCGATGGCCGGCGACGCCGACAGCGGCGCGCCGGTGTCGAACTCCCAGAGCTTCTCGCCGCTCTCCAGATCGAGGATGTAGAACCGGCCGTCGCCGGAGCCGATGTACACGCGGCCGTCGGCGGCGGCGGGAGACGAGTCGACGCGCGCGCGGGTCATGAACGTCCAGCGCATCTCGCCGGTCTCGGCGTCGATGCCGTGGACCATGCGGTCGCGCCCGCCGATGACGACGGTGCCGTCGACGTGCAGCGCCGAGGAGTAGAAGGGGAAGTGCCGCCGCGGATGCTCGTAGCGCCAGACCATGCCGCCGGTGGCCAGGTCGAGGCTGACCACCTGGTTGTCGAACGTGCCGTAGTAGGCGCGCCCGTCGTGGATGGCGGACGACGCGGCGGTGTAGGCGCCGGCCGGGACGCTCGCGATCTCGGTCCCATCCGAGATGCGCACGCCGTGGAACACCTCGTCGCAGCCGCCGAACCAGGCGACGCCGTCGGCGACGGCCGGGGTGGCGTGGACGTAGTTCTGGGTCTCCACCTGCCAGGCCAGTTCGCCGGTGGCGGCTTCCAGTCCGTACAGGTAGCCGTCGTACGATCCGATGAGGACGCGGTCGCCGGACAGCACCGGTGACGACTTGATCTCGCCCTGCGTCGCGTAGGTCCAGACCTCCTCGCCGGTCTCGGCGTCGACGGCGTGCAGCACGCCCGCCAGATCGCCGACGAAGACCATGCCGCGCCCGATGGCCGGCGACGACTCGCCGATGCCCATCCGCTCGCTCGCCTTGTAGCGCCACAGCAGGTCGCCGGTCTCGAGATCGAGCGCGACGAGCTCGCCCGTGTAGGTGCCGACGTAGACGGTTCCGTCGGCGATGGCGGCCGACGAGTCGATCGATTCGCCCGCCTCGAACGACCAGAGCAGCCGCGGGTTCTCCGGCACGGTGGCCGACGAGACCCCGGTCAGGCCGACGGTGCCGCGGAACTGCGTCCAGGCGTCGGGCGGGGCCGCCGACTGCGCGGCTGCCATGCCGGCGCCGGTCAGCGACAGAAGGACGGCAAGCGCGGCGGCCGAGGAGGTTGCAGGAAACCACAGGCGGTGTGACTGACTCAATAGGCGCATCGGTATACCTCCAACGCTTCATGCGTGCCAAGGGGTCTCGGATTGAACGTGCCGGTCCATTGCGTGGCGGCGGCTTCGGCGAGAGTCGCCAGGTCCTGCTCCGGTACGCCGGTCGTCCGCAGGTCCGCCGGAAACCCGCCCGACCGGCCCAGTTCGATCAGGCGATCCGCCAGCCGGTCCCCCGCCCCGCCGGACGTGGCGGCCAGGGGCATTCCGTTGACGAGGCCGCGGTAGAGATCGTCGGCGGCCTGCGCGTTCCACCGCACCACATGGGGAAGCAGGATCGCCAGCGCGACCCCGTGCGTCATGTCGTAGCGCGCGGTCAGGGGGTTCGCGCACGCGTGGGCGGCGCCGAGCATCGACTGCTCGATGGCGACGCCGGCGTAGAACGCACCGAGCTGCATCGCGCTCCGCGCGGCGATGTCGTCCCCGCGTTCGAGCACCCGCTCGTAGTTGGCGTTCAGCAGGAGGAACGCTTCGCGCGAGAAGAGCGCCGAGACCGCGGTCCGGCGCTTCGTAGCCGCCGTCTCCACCGCGTGGGCGATGGCGTCGAACCCGCCGGCGGCGGTGACCGCGGACGGTTGCGACAGGGTCAGCTCGGGATCGAGGACGGCCACCCGGAAGGCGAGTTGCGGGTCGCCGCACGCCATCTTCATGTGGGTCTCGGCGTCGGCGATGACCGCGTAGCTCTGCGCCTCCGATCCGGTGCCGGCCGTGGTCGGGACGGCGATCATCGGCAGCAGCGGCGCGTGGGTGCGTCCGTAGCCACGGTAGTCGGCGAGCAGGCCGCCGTTGGTCAACAGCAGATTGATCCCCTTGGCGCAGTCGAGCGAGCTGCCGCCGCCGAGGCCGATGACCGAATCCGGCCGGTACTTCCGCGCGAACGAAACGCCCCGTTCCACCATGGCCGCATCGGGGTTCACGTGGAAGTCGTCGAAGACCTCCACCGCCAGTCCTGCGTCGCGCAGCAGACCGAGCGCGCGGTTGACGTGCCCCGCTTCCTCGAGACCGCGGTCCGAGACCAGCAGCGGGCGTGTGAAGCCGAGGTCGCGGGCCAGCGTCCCGAGCCGATCGACGGCGCCCGCCCCGAACACGAGGCGCGTCGGGATGTGAAAGTCGAACGGGTCGAATGGCGTCATCGTCCTGGCGTGCATCGATCTCCCGAATATACCCTGAACACACATTCCTTCAGCACCCGCCGGGGCGTCGTCGTCTGCGCCGGCGCCTTCCTTCGGCGCAATCGACGTCGCCTGCCCGGGACCCTGTTCATGCGGACCGCAGGTGCGCCAGCAGGGCGTCGAGGGAGGCGTCGAGCGGAGCAGCGCCGTCGATCGTCACGTCTGCGAACCGTCGGGTCGGCTCGACGTGACGGAGGTACATCGGCCAGACCGTGGCTTCCCACTGCCGGCGCACCGAGGCCGGACTCCGGGCCCGGTGCCGCGTATCCCTCGCGATGCGCCGCGCCCGCGCGGTGGCCTCGTCGATGGAGATGAAGACCGTCGTGTCATAGAGGGTTCGCAGCTCCGGCCAGCAGAGCGCCAGAATGCCCTCGACCACCAGGCAGGGGCCGGGTTGCACGGTCCATGTGGCCCGCGCGCGGCGGTGCGTGCGGAAGTCGTAGATCGGCCGTTCGATGGAGCGGCCGGCGCGAAGCTCCAGGAGGTGCGTCCGGAGGAGGGTTGCGTCGATGGCCTCCGGCGCGTCGTAGTTGACCGCTTCGAGTTCCTCGGCGGTGGCGTCCGGACGGTTCCGATAGTAGGCATCGAACGGCAGCACGGCGGCGTCCGGCGGACCGAGGGCGGCGGCGGCGCGTCGGGCCAGCGTGGTCTTGCCGGAGCCGGAGGCGCCGGCGATCGCGATCAGATGCGGGAGCGCCATGCAGCCAGATGGCGCCGCCGGCCGTCAGGGGACGCACTCACGGTGTTCCCGCGCAGGTCGGCGCCGCCCGTCAGTATAGAATCGCCGCGATGTCCGACCCGATCACGCCAACGGAACCACCGACCGCCCCGGCCGTACGACCCGCCGCCGCCGGTCCGCCCCCGGGCGTTGCGGTCCGTGGCGGCGGCCGTGAGGAAGGCGCTCCCGACCTGCGCGAGCATGGAGCACCGGTGCGCGGCGTGCCGCAGACTTCGACCCGCCGGTTGTTCGTCCAGCTTCATGTGTTCACCGGCTGCCCGCCGCCGAACGGCCTCATCGCCGAGGTGCAGCGGAGCGGCCTCGACGCGGCAGTCTACGCGGACCTGAACGATCCGCGCGGTATCGGCGTGCTGTTGATGAGCGAGGACCCGGCCCTGTTCGCCGGGGAAGGCCGCAGGCTCCTCTCGGGCGTCGGGTTCCGGAGTCTGACGCCGCGGCCGGAGATGACCATGCTCGGCCGCACATACTCGTCCGGGCGCGAGGCCGATCTCGAGGACTTCCTGTTGCGCAAGGTGCCCCGCAACGTGCTCAGCCCTGACCATCCGTGGGCGGTCTGGTATCCCCTCCGGCGCATCGGCGCCTTCAACAAGCTTCCCCGCGCCGAGCAGGGAAGAATCCTGATGGAGCACGGCATGCTCGGGCGGCGCTATGGGGAGGCGGGCCACGCGGTGGATGTGCGGCTCGAGTGCCACGGTCTCGACCGGGACGACAACGAGTTCGTGATCGGTCTCATCGGAGCGGAGCTGTACCCGCTGTCGCGGCTCGTCAAGGACATGCGCGCCACCCGCCAGACGGCGGAGTTCATTCAGCAGATGGGACCGTTCTTCGTCGGCAGGGCGCTCTACCAGTCGCCGCTGCCGGGCGCGGCCTCTGCGTGATCGCCGGGCGGCGCGACGACGGATCGGCAGGACCGGCGACGGTCCTCGGCCGCACGGCCCCGGCCGTTCCTTGCCGCGAAGGGTCCCGCCGGTCCCGAGCCGTCTGATACGATTCCCGCCATGCCGCAAGAGCCGCCGCCGTCCGCTCCCGCGCGTTCCGAATCCGCGGCGTCCGATGCATTGCGTCGGCTCCCGCTGCCGGACACGAACCCCCGCGGGCTGCTTCGCCACTTCGGGCCGGGGTTGATCCTGATGATGACCGGGATCGGCACCAGCCACCTCGTCACCGCGCCGGCGGCGGGCGGTCGCTTCGAGTATGCGCTGCTCTGGTGCATTCCGGTGGCCTACATCTTCAAGTACTACGGCTTCGAGATGGCCTTCCGGTTCACCAATGCGACGGGCCGGAGCATGCTCGACGCCTACACCACCGCGCCCGGCAAGTGGCCGGTCTGGTACGTGCTGATCACGACGATCGTCCAGTGCGCGCTCGGCCAGGCCGGGCGACTGGCGGCGGCCGCCGCGGTGCTCTACTTCGTGTTCTCCGAGTACTTCGACCTCGGGCTGCCGACCTGGGTGTACGGCCTGGGGCTCGGGGCGCTGTCGGTCGGCATCATCCTCTACGGCCGCTACGCCGCGGTCGAGCTGTCCACCAAGGTGCTGGCCGGCCTGCTGTTCGTCTCGACCGTCGGCGTCTACCTGTTCGAGCCGGCGCCGATGTCGGCGATGGGCCGTTTCTTCGTCTTCGAGACGCCGGCCGGCTCGTGGCTGGTCATCGCCGCGTTCCTGGGACTGCTGCCGACCGGCATCGACGTCTCGCTCCAGGCGTCGGAGTGGGGGAAGGCGAAGCGGGTCGGCATGGGGCGCATCCGCGAGCAGCTCGAGCAGGACGGGCTGGCGAAGCGGTTCGATCCGTTCGGCTCGAGCAGCGGGGACCTGGCCGTCGACGTGTCGGCGCTGCCCGAGCACGCGCAGGAATACTGCCGGCGCTGGTTCCGGATCGGGCTCTGGGACTTCACGCTCGGCCACGTGGTGTCGTTCCTGTTGGCCGTCATCTTCCTGCTGCTGGCCGCGGTCTGGCTGTACCCGAGCGAAGTGGCGGGGAACGCCGTCATCGGCGAGATCGCCCGCATCTTCACGGACAGCATCGGCCCGGGGATGATGCTGATCTTCCTGTTGGGCGCCTTCGCGGCCACCTTCTCCACGGCGTTCAACTACTTCGACGGCTGGCCGCGCGTGGTGGCGGCCTGCTGCCGGAACCTGTTCCGGGCCACGGCGGCGCTGCCCGGCATCGCCGCGGACCAGTTGACCGATGCGCACCGGCGGACGGCGGCTTCCGAGTACAACATCTACCGCATCACGATGTTCTACTCGCTGATCGCGGCCGTGCTCATCCTGGCCGGACTGCCGCGCCCGGTGTTTCTGGTGCTGGTCTCGTCGGCGCTGGCGTTCTTCATCGCACCGGTCATCTTCTTCCTGAACGTGTACTACTGCGTGACGGTGATTCCGAAGACCGACACGGCGTTCTACCCGTCGCCGCTGGTGCGGGCCTTCGCGTGGTTCAGTCTGTTCGTGTTCACCGGCCTGACCGCGGTCGTGGTCATGGCCCGCGTGTTCGGAGTAACCCTCTTCGGCTAGGAGCTTGTGCTGCAGCAACGCAACGGAGCGAGTTCTGCGGCGCAAGCTCCCGGGGCGGTGGGGGCTGGGGCCGAACACGGAGTCTTGCGACGGTCGGCGGGTTGGAGGAGTCCGTGGTGAAATCTGAACGGCGGCCAATGTCTCGTCTCGTGTCCCGGCGGCGGGCTGCGGTCCCGGTGGGGGCCGTGGTCGCCGCGATGCTGCTCGGCGGATCGGCCGCGGGGGCGGGCGAGGGGCAATCGGATCTGATCGCCAACGTCACGCACCGGGCGCGGGGTCTCCATCCGGGGGAGATCGTCATCCTGAACGTGCGGACGTCCGAGGCGCCGGCGTCGCTCGAGGCCTCGGCGTTCGGCGCCGAACTGCGCTTCTTCCCCGCCGGGCCGGTGAACGTCTGGTCGACGCTGGTCGGCATCGATCTCGATGTCGAGCCGGGAGACCACGAGGTCACGGTCCGGGCGACGGCGGTCGACGGCTCCCGGGCCGAGGCCGTCTACCCGCTCTCGGTAGAGCCCAAGCAGTTCGCGACCCGCATTCTGCGCGTCGAGCCGCGCTACGTCGATCCGCCGCCCGACGTGGTGGAGCGGATCCTGCGCGAGAGGGACCACCTGGCGGCGCTCTTTCCGGTCTCGACGGCGGTGCGGTACTGGCGCGACGGATTCGTGCGGCCGGTGCCGGGACGTGCGAACAGCGCCTTCGGCCGCCGCAGCATCTTCAACGGCCAGCCGCGCAGCCCCCACAGCGGCGCGGATTTTCGCGCCGCGACCGGAACCCCCATCAAGGCCTCGAACGATGGGGTGGTGGTACTGGCGACCGATCTCTACTTCTCCGGCAACGTCGTGATCATCGACCACGGCTGGGGGCTCTACTCGTTCTTCGCGCACCTGTCCGCGATTGACGTCGCGGAGGGCGACCGCGTCCGGCGGGGCATGGTGGTCGGCAGAGTCGGCGCCACCGGCCGCGTCACCGGGGCGCACCTGCACTGGACGGTGCGCCTGAACGACGCCCGCGTCGACCCCCTCGCGCTGCTCGAACTGCTTCCCGCCCGCGGGGGGCGCTGATGATCGGGGCAGCGGTCCGGCTGTTCGCGGCTCTGCTGACCGCCGCGGCGGCGCCCGTCGCGGCGCAGCAGGTCGGGCCGGCGAACGGTGCGCTCGTGCTGGTGGGCGGCAACCTGCAGGATCCGGCCATCGTCGAGCGCTTTCTGGAGCTTGCCGGCGGCCCGGAGGCGCCGATAGTCCTCATCCCGACGGCCGGCGGCGCGGCGTCGTACGATCAGTCCTGGCCCGGCGCCGATGCGTTCCGGTCGGTCGGGGCGACCCGCCTCACGGTGTTGCACACGACGGATCGCGACACGGCCGACACCGAGGCGTTCGTGGCGCCGCTGCGCCGTGCCGGCGGCGTCTGGTTCGGGGGCGGGCGCCAGTGGCGGCTGGCCGACGCCTACCTGCACACGCAGGTGCACGAGGCGCTGCGGGAGGTGCTCGGCCGGGGCGGCGTGATCGGCGGATCCTCGGCCGGCGCCACGATCCTGGGCTCCTATCTCGTGCGCGGCGACACGCGGACCAACACCATCATGATGGGCGACCACGAGGAGGGCTTCGGGTTCCTGCGCGGCGTGGGCGTCGATCAGCACCTGCTGCGGCGGAACCGGCAGTTCGACCTGATCGAGGTGATCCGCGCCCGCCCCGATCTGCTCGGCATCGGCATCGACGAGGACACCGCCATCGTCGTGCGCGGCGACCGCTTCGAGGTCATCGGCCGCGGCTACGTCGCGATCTACGACCACCGGCGGCGGCTCGATTCCGGCGGCCTGTTCTACTTCCTGGCGCCCGGCGACGCCTACGATCTGGCGACCCGCGAGGCGTACCGCCCCCGGCCTGCGCTCGGGCCGCTCGATCGCGTCGTGGCGGGTCCCTGGCCGGCGGTCGCGCGATAGCGCGATGGCCCGGCCGGGGTTCGGCGCCTCCTGTCACGTGCGCACGGCGTCCGCCATGACCTCGATCAGCGCGTCGAGGTCGTCCACGTCGTTGTACAGGTGCGGCGCGACGCGGACCGCGCCGCCGCGCAGCGACACCGACACCTGCCGCGCCGCCAGGTCGCGGCCGAGCTGCCCGACGTCGACCGCGGCCGGCAGGCGCACGCCGAACAGGTGTCCGGTCCGCCAGCGCTCGTCCTCGATCCGGCAGCCCAGCGCGCGAAGCCGCGCCACCGCCGGCGCGGCCAGGGCGCCGGTGTGGGCCGCGACCGTCTCCGGTCCCCACTCGATGACCTGTGCCAGGGCCGCCTCGAGCATCGGCAGCAGGACGAAGTTCGAGCGTTCCCCCACGTCGTAGCGGATGGCGCCCGGCTGGTAGTCGTCGCGGTAGTCGACCAGCGCATTGAAGCTGTCGCTGCCGCGGCGGGTGATCCAGTTCTCCTCCAGCGGCGCGCCGCCGTCGAAGGCGGGGCCGTACCAGGCGACGCCGAGCGCATAGGGGCCGGTCAGCCACTTGTAGCCGGCGCAGACGAGCGCGTCGGGACGGGTGCGTGTGACATCGAACGGCAGCGCGCCGACCGCCTGCGTGCCGTCCACGACGAGCCGGGCGCCAGCGGCGCGCGCCCGCCCGCCGATGGCGTCGAGATCGAAGCGCAGGCCGTCGGTCCAGTGCAGCGGCGGCGCCACCACGGCCGCCGTCCTGTCGTCTATGGCGTCGAGCAGCGCTGCGTTCCATGCTTCGCCGCGCGATCCGCCGGTGGCGGGCGCCGCGACGGTGCGCAGCGTGGCCCCGGCCTCGCGACAGGCCCGCCGCCATGCGTAGACCGCGCTGGGGAACTGTTCCTTGACGACGACGACCGTCTGTCCGGCAGCCAGCGGCGTGTTCCGGGCCGCCGTCGCCATCGCGTACGAGACGGCCGGGATGATCGCGACGCGGTCGGGGTCGGGTGCGTTGATCAGCCGGGCGAAGAGCCTGCGGACGCGGGCGGCGGGTTCGAAGAAGTCTTCGACCTGCAAACAACTCGGCGTACCGAGGCGCTCGATCGCCCGGCGTCCGGCGTCGGCGACCCGCTTCGACACCGGCGCCATGTACGCGCAGTTGAGATAGTGCAACTCCGCCGGCAGCGAGAAGCGGTCTGCGAAGCGCCCGCCGGCGGCGACCATCACGTCGATCCTATCGCGCCGGTTCGCCTGCCGCCAGCAGCAGGAGCAGCAGGAGGTCGCCGCCGTGACGTCAACACGGCATGACCTGAACGTGCCCGCTGCCGCCGTACGTCAGCAGCGCCTCGTCTCGCGTCACCAGCGTGTAGCCGAACGCGCGCGCCGTCGCGATGAGGATTCGATCCGCGGGATCGCGCGGCGGCGCCCCCGGCAGGTGCGACGAGGCGATGAGCACCGTCGGCGGCATCCGCGCGAGCGATACGCCCGGGAAGCTGCACGCGCGATCGAACCACGCCTGCGGGTCGAGCGCCAGCACGAGCCGGTTGCGCGCCGTCAGCATGCCGACCTCCCAGGCCGAGATCGGCGATATGAACGCCCGCGCCTCGGGGGTGGAGTCGTTCGGCAGCATGCTTGCGGCCGGTTCGCGCAACGGGTCGCCATGCGCGATCCGGATCACCGCGCAGGTGTCGAGAAGAACATCGGAGGTCATCGGTAGCCACCCGCTTTCCACTCCTCGTCGATCGGCGCTGTCAGGTCCGTTCCCGGCGGAATCGTGACGGTGCCGCGAAGCCCGCCGTAGAATCCGGCGAACCAGCCGGCGCGCGCGGGAACCTCGTGCGCCGAGTCATCGTCGGGGGCGCCCCCGTTGCCGGCGGGTGGGGCCGCCGTCCCGGTTTGCACGACCGTTCCGCCGGAGACGGCGGCGTCTCCGGCGTTCCCTTCTGCGGCGGCGTTCGGGTCGTGACGGCGTGTCGCGCCGCTGCGCGCCGCGAGCGCAACGGGGGCGTCATCGTCACGCTGCAACCCGCCGCCCCGACGACCTTTCGCCGCGACGGGCTGCTGCACACGCACAAACACCACCGTGCGGTTCTCCAGGTCGACGCGGGTCGACCGGTATTCCGCCGCAAGCCACGCCCTGGTCATCACGTTGTTCGTCGGATTGTTCGACCACCATGCCCGCCGTGCCGCCGACGGCGGCAGCGCCGCTCCGATCACGCGTTCGATGTCCTCGAAGGTCATCCTCACGGCAGCGCTGCCCGAGCGGCGCAGGTGGTTCGTCAACGGCTGGTACTTCGACATTGGCAACTCCCTTCATGGTGGTTCCACCAGGTTACAGGGCGTGAACCACTGTAACACATGTTTATTCCTTGACCACTGTCAGTCGGGCGTGTTCGGAGCCGCTCGACCGATGCGCGGTCGGTGGGGACTCGGCGGAGAACGGAGAGCGGCCGACCATGACCGCCGTGGCGCCGCGAGCTGCGGGGTATGCAGGCCCTGATGGCGCGGACGGGCCGAACGGTTGGACTTCGGCTGCAGGGTGCCCGACCCGCATGGGGCTCGCTTGGCTGCGAGCAGACGGTGAATCGGCCAAACGCACGGCAGAGTGCCCGACCCGCATGGGGCTCGCTTGGGGGGATGGCGCGGACGGGCCAACGGTCGGACTCGGTCGGTGGGCGGTGGGCGGACGGTCCGGCGGGTAGGATATGCTCAGACAGTGGCAGGAGGGGCCATGGCCCACACGACGGCACAGGGGACGGCGCTCGCGCTGGCGGCGGCGCTCGCCGCGGGATGCGCCCTCGGCACGCCGGAGGAGCGCGCCGAACGGGCGCTCAACACGCGCGCGGCAGCGATCCACGAGCGCGTGCTGACGCTGGACACGCACATCGACATCCCGCTCAACTTCGCCACCCGGGACGTCGACCCCGGCGTGTCCGGCGACTTCCAGGTGGACCTGCCGAAGATGCGCGCCGGGGGGCTCGACGCCGGCTTCTTCATCGTCTACGTCGGCCAGACGGCACGGACGCCCGAGAACGAGGCGCAGGCCGGGGCGGATGCGATGACCAAGTTCGAGGCGATTCACCGCATGGCGGAGGATCTGTACCCGGACGAGATCGAGATCGCGTACACCGCGGCCGATGTGGAGCGGATCGCCGCCGCCGGCAGGCTGGTGGCGGCGATCGGCATCGAGAACGGCTACGTCATCGGTCGTGATCTGTCGCTGCTTCGGACCTACCACGAACTCGGCGCGCGCTACATGACGCTGGCCCACGGCGGGCACAACGACATCGCGGACTCGGCGACGCCCCGCGAGGCGCTGGGCGATGCGGCGGCCGAACACGACGGGGTGAGCGTGTTCGGCGAGGAGGTGATCGCCGAGATGAACCGCCTCGGCATGCTGGTCGACGTCTCGCACATCTCGAAGGCCGCCATGCTCGACGCCGTGCGGCTGTCCGAGGCGCCGGTCATGGCCTCGCATTCCAGCATGCACGCCCTGCACGCGCATCCCCGCAACCTGGACGACGAGCAGCTCCGGGCGCTGGCCGACAACGGCGGCGTCGTGCAGGTCGTGGCGCTCGGCGCGTTCCTCTCGGAGACCGCCGAACGGCGCGCCGCCGAGATGCGCAACATCCGCGGCGCCTTCGGCATGATCCCGGGCCAGCAGCCGGAGGAACTCGGGGCCGAGCCGTACGAGGACTACATCGGCCGCATCGAGGCGCTCGACGCGCGCTGGCCGGACGCCACGGTCGTCGACTTCGTCGACCACATCGACCACGCGGTGGCGCTGATCGGCATCGAGCACGTCGGGATCGCCTCGGACTTCGACGGCGGCGGCGGCGTCTTCGGCTGGAGCGACGCGAGCGAGACGCTGAACGTCACCGTCGAGCTCGTGCGCCGCGGCTATAGCGAGGAGGACATCGCCCGACTGTGGGGCGGGAACCTCCTGCGCGTGTGGGGCGAAGCCGAGGCGGTGGCCGCACGGCTTTCCCGGTAGCGCCGACTGCACACGAGTGCGCGATGCGGCGTAAGAGCATGTCGAGCCCGGGGCTGCCGGCGTCGCCACGCCCGGCGCGCGTCGCCGCGCGAACCACGCACGCGCTGCCTTGGGCCCTTGATCCGCACGTGCGCGCCGGGTGGTTGTCGACCGTCGCCCGCGGGGCGGCGGGGGTGTTTCTCGACTACGACGGCACGCTGACGCCGATCGCGGATCGGCCGGAGCAGGCCACGCTGAGTCCCTCCACGCGGGCGAGGCTCTCTCGGCTGGCCTCGTGCTGTCCGGTCACCATCGTCACCGGCCGGGATGTTGCGGTGGTGCGCGGCTTCGTGCGGCTCGACGAGATCGGCTACGCCGGCTGTCACGGCCTCGATATCGAGGGGGCGGTCGGCACGGGCCTGCGCTACGCGGCGGCGGAAACCGTGCTCCCGTCTCTCGACGGCGCGGAGGCCGACCTTCGGCGCGGCTTGTCCGGTGTCGCCGGGGTGCTCGTGGAGCGCAAGCGGTACAGCGTCTCCACGCACTACCGGCTCGTCGACGCGCGGCGGGCTCCGGCGGTCGAGGAGGTCGTCGCGGATGTCGCGCGGTGCTATCCCGAACTGCGCCGTGAGCGGGGCAAGAAGGTGTTCGAACTGCGTCCGGATGTGTCCTGGGACAAGGGGAGCGCCGTCGCGTGGCTGCTCGGGGCGCTGTCGCTGGATCCGGGAGCGGCCATCTGCATCGGCGACGACGAGACCGACGAACACGCGTTCGAGCTGCTGAACGGCTGCGGTATCCCGATCGTCGTCGAACAGGGCGATCGGCCGACCAGCGCGCGCTATCGCGTACGCGATCCTCGCGAGGTGACCGAGGTCCTGGATCTGTTGATCGAGACACTCGAGGCGCGTCGACGCGGTTCCGATCCACGCTGAGCAGGCGAGTTGCGTACAATTTACCCTGTCGTCACAGCCCGGCAAACGCTGCCGTCCAGGCTGGGAGCCTGCACCATGGCGCCGGGCGTTGCCCGTGTTGCGGTCCGGCCGGCGCTGGGATACCCTGTCCGACGAGGTGCGACTTGGATTCGGTTCATGGCGCCGAGCTGCGTGCCGCCGATGAACTCAACCAGTTGAAGACGCGCCTGCTCGCCATGGGCGGCGAGGCGGAGGAGCAGGTACGGGCGGCGGTGCGGGCGCTCGTGGAGAGTGATCTGCGGTTGGCCGAGCAGGTTCTCTGCGGCGACGAGCCGATCAACCGCCTGCACATGGAGATCGACAAACGCTGCTACGACCTGCTGGTCCAGCATTCACCCACGCCCACCGACGTGCGGATCGTCGTCTCGGGCGTCAAGATCAACGGTGATCTGGAGCGTATCGGCGACGTGGCCGTCAACATCGCCGAGGCGACTTTCGCCTATCTGCAGCATCCGCCGGTCAAGCCGCTCATCGACATCCCGCGCATGGCCGACCATGCGCAGGGCATGCTGCGGGACGCCCTGAACGCCTACGTGCGGCATGCCACCAATCTGGCGTATGACGTGCTCGACCGCGACGACATGCTCGATGGGCTCAAGGATCAGGTGTTTCGCGAACTCCTGCGCTACATGGTGCAGAACTCGGCCACGACCGAGCCCGCGCTCGATCTCATCCTGATTTCCCGCCATCTCGAGCGCATCGGCGACCATGCCACCAACATCGCCGAAGAAGTGATCTTCATGGTGTCCGGCTGCGATATCCGGCACCATGCCCAGGAGGGGAGGAGGCCCACTGAGTCCTGAACCACTGACCACCGTGGCGCCCGATTCCGACCCGCCGACTGCCACGCCGCCGTCGGCCGACGGGGCCGAGCGCGTGCTCGTCGTCGAGGACGAGCAGGACATCGCGGAGCTGGTGGCGCACCACCTCCACATGGCGGGGTATGCGGCCGAGATCCTGACCTCCGGCGCCGAGGTCATGCCCGTGGTCCGCGCGCGTCCGCCCGCACTGGTCGTGCTGGATCTGATGCTCCCGGGCCGCAACGGCCTGGACGTCTGCCGTTCCATGCGCGCCGACCCGCGGACGTCGAGCGTGCCGATCATCATGCTGACGGCCAGGACCGACGAGACCGACCGCATCGTCGGTCTGGAGCTGGGCGGCGACGATTACGTCACCAAGCCCTTCAGTCCCAAGGAGCTGGTCGCACGCATCGGGGCCGTGCTGCGGCGGGCGCGGCGCGAGCCGCCGCCGCGAAGCCTGCTGCGCTTCGGTCTCGTGACCGTGGACACCGACCGCCACATCGTGACCTGTGACGGCCGCGACGTGCGGTTGACGGCAAAGGAGTTCCTGCTGCTGCGCTACCTGATCGACCATCGCGGTCGGGTGCTGTCGCGCGACGTCCTGCTCTCGGACGTCTGGGGCTACCGGTACACCGGCGGTACCCGTACCGTCGACGTGCATATCCGCCGGCTGCGGGAAAAGCTGCCGAAGCTGGCCGGTGCAATCGTCACCGTCAAGCAGTTCGGGTACAAGCTGGTCGAGGAGAATCCAGGTCCGCCGTCCGGAACATGAGACTGCGCACCCGGTTGTTCCTCGCGGCTTTCGGGATCGCGGGTCTCAGCCTGCTGCTGGCGGCGGGGCTCGTGGCCTGGCTGCTGGAGCGGCAGCTCCTGGATCGAATCGAGACGGACCTGGTCGCCGAGGCGAGGTTGGTGGCCGATCTTGTGGTGCGCAGCGGAACCTCGTCCACGGTGGCGGAGCTCGACCGCGAGGCCGATTCGCTCGGGAGCAGCCTGGGCGCCAGGGTGACCCTCATCGAACCGGGTGGACGTGTCGTCGGGGACACGGCCGAGGATGGCGCATCGCTGGCGGCGATGGAGAATCACGGCGCCCGGCCCGAAATAGAGCTCGCGCGGACCGCCGGCATCGGTGTGACGCGTCGCTACAGCACGACGGTGGAGCGCGACCTGCTGTACGCGGCCGTGCGGGTCGCGCACCCGAGGGTGGCGTTCGTCCGCCTGGCGCTGCCGTTGACCGCCGTGGACGACCAGATCACATCCGTCCAGCGAGGCACGGCCGGCGGACTGCTGCTGGCCCTGGCCGGGGCGCTGGTTCTCGCGTGGGTCACGTCGGTGGCGATGAGCCGGCGCGTCAACGCCATCGCGGCGGTGGCCCGGCGCTACGCGGCGGGAGACCTTGCGCCGCAGATCGGTGAGTACGGAGACGACGAGATCGGCACGGTCGCCCGCGCGCTCGACGCGTCGGTGCAGGAGCTCGGCCGCCGTCTCGCGGAGCTGTCGCGCAACCGCCGGTTGACGGATGCGATTCTCGGGAGCATGACCGAGGGCGTGCTCGTCGTCGACGCGCGCGGCCAGGTGAAGATGGCCAACGACGCCGTGCGCCGTCTGCTGCAGATCGAGGAGACGCCGGTCGACCGCCACTACGTGGAGCTGATTCGCCACCCCGAGGTGGCAAGGCAGATCGGCGGGGCGCTGGAAGCAGGCGGTTCCAGTCAGACGGAGATCACGCTGAGCACCGAGCCGGTGCGGGTCTGTCTGGCGAGCGCCGCGCCGTACACCGAGCAGGATGCGCCCGGCGTCGTCGTCGTGCTGCACGACGTGAGCGACTATCGCCGTGCGGCGCAGATTCGTCAGGACTTCGTCGCCAACGTCTCGCACGAGCTGCGCACGCCGCTGACGGCCATTCGGGGCGCGATCGACGCCTTGGCCGACGAGACGGAGCTTGCCGCGCGACGGCGGTTCCTCGACATCGTGGCCCGCCACACGACGCGGATGGAGCGACTGGTCACCGATCTGTTGCGGCTGGCCCGCCTCGATGCCGGGCAGGAGGTGCTGCGTCCGGGCCCGTGCGCCACGGCGTCGATTTTCGCCAGTGTCTCGACGGAGCTCGCTCCCGTGTTGCAGGCGAAGCAACTGCAGGTGCAGCCGCACATAGACCCCTGCGCGGAGCGGTTGGTGGTCGACCAGGGCAAGATTCACGACGTCGTCAAGAACCTCGTCGAGAACGCGGCGCACTACGCGCCCGAGCGGAGTGCGATAGAACTCGATGCCGCGGCCGACGATACCGGAACCGGCGTCGTGCTGCGGGTCTCCGACTGCGGACCGGGCATTCCGGATACCGACCTCACGCGGGTCTTCGAGCGCTTCTACCGGGTCGAGCATTCCAGGGCGCGGAATCCGGGCGGAACCGGTCTCGGCCTCGCCATCGTCAAGCACCTCGTCACCCTGCACGATGGCGCCGTCGAAGCGGCTCACCGTCCCGGCGGCGGGTCGGTGTTCACGATCCTGCTCCCCCGGCGTGCGTCGTCCGCCGGCGGGGGCGAGGCGCCGCACCGGTCCTCTGCATGAGTTCGGGTACAGGCTTACCCGGGACCGCCACCGCTACGTGCTGTGCGAGGCGAGGAACTCGCGCAGCTTGCGGAAGGCCTGCCCGCGGTGGCTCACCGCCGCCTTGCGGTCCGCCGACACCTCGGCCAGCGTGCACCCGTACGGCGGGTAGAAGAAGATCGGATCGTAGCCGAAGCCGGCGTCGCCGGCCGGGTTCTCGGCGATGCGGCCCTCGATCGTGCCGATCGTCTCGAAGACGATGCCGTCCTGTCGCGCCGCCGCTACCGCGCAGACGAACCGTGCGCGGCTGGCGCGGGCCCGGCGCTCGCGCAAGCGGGCCTGGATGACGTCGAACTTCTCGGTGTAGGTGGCGCCGTTGTAGCGCGACGAGTGGACTCCCGGTTCGCCGTCGAGCGCGTCGATCTCGAGTCCGGAGTCGTCCGCGACCGTCAGGTACGGCACCGCCTGTGCGTAGTGCAGCGCCTTGAGGCGCGCGTTCTCGGCGAAGGTCCGGCCGGTTTCCTCCGGCGCGGGCACGGTCGCGCAGGCGGCGATCGGCTCGACCGCCCAGTCGAGGCCGTCGAGGATGCGCGTGATCTCGGTCAGCTTGTGTCGGTTCGTCGTCGCCACGACGAGGGTTTGAAGGGCCTGCGAGTGCACAATCGTCGTGGGCGACGGATCGTCCGTCACGCGGTGGCGGGGGACAGGAACTCGCCGACGATCTCCCGCTGCATGCCGACCAGGCGCGCGATGGCGTCTTCCGCCAGCGCCAGCAGATGGTCGAGCGCCGCCCGGTCGAACGGCTGGCCTTCGGCCGTGCCCTGCACCTCGATGAAACGGCCGTTGCCCGTCCTGACCACGTTCATGTCGACCTCCGCCTGCGAGTCCTCGGCATAGGCGAGGTCGGCCAGCGGTCGGCCGTCCACGATGCCGACGCTGATCGCCGCCACGTAGTCGTCGATCGGCAGGCGCGCGATCGTGCCGGACTCGCGGAGCCTGTGCAGGGCGAGGACCAGGGCCACGAACCCGCCGGTGATGGACGCAGTGCGCGTGCCGCCGTCCGCCTGGATCACGTCGCAGTCGACCCACACCGTGCGTTCGCCGAGATCGTCCAGGCGGGTGACCGCACGCAGCGAGCGACCGATCAGGCGCTGGATCTCCTGCGTGCGGCCGCCGACGCGGCCGGTCGAAGACTCGCGGGACGAGCGCGTCGATGTCGAGCGCGGCAGCATCCCGTACTCCCCGGTCACCCATCCGGTGCCCTTGCCGCGGAGAAACGGCGGCACGCGGTCCTCGACGCTGGCCGTGCAGATCACGCGCGTCAGGCCCGCCTCGATCAGCACCGACCCTTCTGCGTGCACCACGTAGTGGGGAGTGATGCGGGTCTTACGCAGGTCGGCGGCGTGCCGGCCGTCGAAACGCGGTGCATCGATGAGCGTACCCGGCGTGGCCATGTTGCGAGAGAGTGTAGACCGGATCGCGTCGTGCGGCTCGGATGCCACCGATCCCTTCAGCTCCCCGTGTCCACGCGGTCGACCGCCCCGGTAGCAGTGTCCGTGGTTCCGCCGTCCGGCGCCGGGTCACCGTCCTCGGCCGACGGGGTGGCGCCTTCCGGGCGAGGCAGATCGAGGACCCACGTCAGGTTCGGAGTCAGGGGTTGGCGCAGGTCGATGTGGCCGGCCAGGGTGTCCACCTCGCGGCCGTCCACGAGTATCTGTACGGCGCCTATCTCGGCGATGTTGGTCGTCAGCGCGTTGACGAGCGCGTAGACCGTGAGCAGCTCGTCGAGCGAGCCGCCCGAGTGTTCTGTCGTCACCTCGCCGCTCAGGTCGACGAAGAGGATGCCATCGTCGGCCAGATAGGCCGCGCGCAGGCGCGTCCCCCGCGGAAACGGCGACAGCAACTGCCGAGGGGCTCCCGCGAGTTGCCGTTCCACGATGATCCGCGCCCGCGACAGCGTGTCGGTGCCGTACGGCACCTCGATCTCCCGGCGGACCAGGCCGAGCCCGTTCGCCGCCACGTAGTACATCGTCGCGGTGAACGGTGATGTCGCGCCGCCGCCGGCGCTGGCGCCGCCGGTCGCGGACGATGTCCCGGCCGTCGATTCCCAGCGCTCGACCAGGATGAGGGTCAGGGTCCCGGCGCCGATCGTCAGTGCGAGCAGCACGCTGCCCGCGATCCGATACGCCCGCCGGTAGCTCTCGCGTCCCGCGCCCCGCCGTTCCGGATCCGGTGATGCCATCAGTGTCCGATGCTTCCCTGCCCCGCCGCCGCGCCCGGCTGGTCGCGAGCCTCCGCGTCCGCATCGCCGTCGGTCGCCGCACCCTCATCTCCGTCGCGGTTCGTGGCGGCGTCCGGCTCGTAGGGTCCGGTCGCGAGGTGGTCCCGGAACCTGATGACGCCCGCCACGATGGCTTCGGCCACCCGGGTCTGGAAATCGGGCTGCGTCATCTGCAGTTCCTGCTCCGGGTTCGAGATGAATCCCATCTCGACGAGTATGGCCGGCATGTTCGCGCCGACGAGGACCCGGAAAGGGGCCTGCTGGAGCGGCCGCGGACTCAACGGCACCCGGCGGCCCAGCTCGCTGCTGACGAAGGCGGCCAGATCGGCCGACGGCGTCAGATGGCGCGCCTGGGCCATCTCCCACGGAATCACGTCGATCTCGCGGATGCCGCCGCCCGACACCGGCAGGTAGCGCCCGTCGCGGTCGGCGAGCTCCCGCGCTTCCTGGCCGTACTCGTCGATGCTGAGGTAGTAGACCTCGGCGCCCGTCACCACGTCGCGCAGCGCCGAGTTGGCATGCAGGCTGATGAACAGATCCGCGCGGTCGTTGTTGGCGATGGCGGCTCGTCGATCCAGGGCGACGACGGTGTCGCCGGTGCGGGTCAGGATGACGCGGACGCCCATGCTGCGCTCCAGCAGCGTGCGCAGCCGTTGTGCGACGCTCAGCGTGACGTCCTTCTCCCGGGTTCCCTCCGGCCCGTGCGCGCCTTCGTCGGCGCCGCCGTGGCCCGGGTCGATCGCGATGGTGCGAATCTCGGTGGGGGCCGTGAAATCAGGGACCGGAACCGCGTCGCTCGGGTCGGGGCCCGGGCCCGGATTCGCCGGCTCCCCCGTCGGCGTCGGCGCCTCGGCCACCGCGGGGGCGGCGCCTTCGAGGTCGACCACCAGTTGCGTCGAGTTGCCGGATTCGCCGCTCAGGATGCGATGCGACGCATAGGACGGCCCCGGTTCGATCGCGAGTCCCGGAAGATCGTCGAGCACCTCTATGGACCGCACGGCGTCGCCGCGCGGTTGCGCCGCGCGCACGACGTCGATCGCGTCGGCGTCGAGACGGATGAGGAGGCGGCCGTTGTCCTCGATCACCTCGTGAAAGGTGTTGGGAGTCATCTGCAGGGTCAGCCGGCCGGACTGCGCCCGCGGCCGGTACCGGACCGATACGCGGGGCACCCGTACCTCGCCGACGAGCAGCAGGCGCGATCGGCTGCGGAGCTCGATCCTCTGATCGTGGATGCGAGCGAGGGCGCTGCCGATGAAGTCGAGTGGGACGAACCAGCGTCCGCCGACCCGACGCGCCGGCGCGTCGAGCGATACGAGCTGTCCGTTGACCGACGCCAGGGTCTGACCGGCGGTCAGGACGACCGCCCCGCCACCGGTGTTGACGGTGAGCGTGCGTTCTCCCGTATCTTCTCCGATGTCGAACCGGAACAACGCCGCGAGATCGTCGAGGGCGATCGCTTCGCCGCCCTGGATGCCGACCGTGTCGAGGGACCGGCGGCCGTCGGGCGTGATCAGTGTCAGCCCGCCGGCCCTCTCCTGGGCGCCGAGCGGAAACAGGCAGAGAGCCGCGGCCAGGGTCGTGACGGCCCGCGTCAGGGTGCGAGCGGCGCGAACGTCTGGAAGCCGCGTCGCATGAAGCATGGAGTGTTCATGATAGCACCGGCTGGACGCACCCCGATTATGGGATCCGTTGACGAATTCGAGCCGATCATCGGTCCACTCTGGGACTACCTCGCGGTTGCCGATGCGCCTGCGCGTGCGGACGTGATCTTCGTCTTCGGCAGCCAGGCGATCGCCGTCCCTGTCCGCGCCGCCGAGCTGTACCGGGCCGGCCATGCCCCCGTCGTCCTGGTCAGCGGTCACTACGGTCGCATGACGCGGGATGTCTTCGACCAGCCCGAGGCGCTCGTCTTCCGGGACCGCCTGCTGCGGCATGGCGTGCCGCAGCAGGCCATCGTCACGGAGACGGAGGCGGGCAACACGCTCCAGAACGTGCTCTACGGGCTGGCCGCGCTCCGCCGGAAGCGGATCGCGGTCGCCTCGGCGCTGCTCGTGGCCAAGCCGTTCGTGATGCGCCGCTGCGCGGCCACGTTCGCCCGCCAGGCGCCGGACATTCGCGTGCGGTGCTGCCCGCCGCACACCGACCTGACGCGCTCGATCGATCGCGCGCCGGCCGCGTTCGCGGCCCGTCTGGTTGCCGAGCTGGACCGGCTGGATCGGTACGCAGCGGCGGGCGACATCGCGGCGCAGACGATCCCCGAAGCGGTACGGGCCGCGGCCAGCCGCACCGCCGCGCAGGTCCGCGGTTGACCGACCACTGCCTCCGTTCGAGGTTGCCGGCGCGCCGCTCAGGCTCTCGATCGGCCGGCCAGGACGAGGCCGCAGCCGACGAGGGCGCCGAGCAGACCCATCATGGCGGGCGTCATCCCGAGCACGGGCTCACCCGCCGCCGTCACCTGCACCGCCACGAACGTACCCACGCCGCCGGCAATGGCGCCCATGGCTTCCCGCGGTCCGAGGAAACGGGTGTACAGACCGCCCAGCAGCGGGACGAAGAGGCTGACGGTGAGCAGCGTGTAGAAGAGCTGGAGCACGCTGGCGATGGACGCGGCGACGATGGCCAGCCCGGTGCCGAGGATTCCGCCCGTGACGGCCGCGCAGCGGGCAACGGTCAGCAGTCGCCGGTCGCTCGCGTCGGGGGCGACGTGCCGCCTGTACAGATCCTGCGAGAGCGACGTCGCCAGCATGAACAGGATGGCGTCGGCCGAGCTGACCTCGGCCGAGAACAACGCCGCGAGGCCGAGTGCCCCGACCGCCGGCGGCAGCACGTCCATGAGCAGGATCGGCAGCGCCAGTTCCGGGTTGTCGAGGGCCGGTTCGACGGCCCGGGCAATCATCCCGAGCAACGGCGGCATGGCGGCGAAGAGCAGCAGGACCGCCGCGTTCAGTCCGACGCCCAGCCGCACCGTACGATCGTCACGCGCCCCGTAGGTCTTCTGCAGCAGTCCGGGCGAGACGATGAACGCCGGACCGAGCATCACCAGATAGAACCAGCCGGAGTTGCCGCCCTGCCAGACGTTCCAGTAGGCGTCGACATGGCGGGTCGCTTCGTGGATGTTGTTCCACCCTCCGGTTGCCACGACCGCAAGCGGCAGGACTGCGACGAATCCGGCCAGCAGCACCACGAGCTGCACCACATTGACCCAGGCGGCGGTCAGGAGCCCGCCCGCCGTGAAGTAGACGATGACGACGCCGCCGCCGATGAGACAGCCGAGCCATGGTGGAAGCCCGACGATCACGTTCAGGATCCAGCCGATGCCGATGATCTGGGCGGCCAGGATGCACAGGGTGCCCATCCACAGCAGGATCGTGACGGTTGCCCGCACCTGCTGCCCGAAGCGGTACTCCAGGTAGTCGCCGAGCGTGCGCAGTTGCCGTTCCGCCGCGATGCGTCGGATGCGCGGTCCGATCCACAGGGCCAGTACGATCGACCCGAGACCGGCCGAGCCCACCCACCACCATGCGCTCAGACCGTTGGCGTACCCGAGCCCTGCCGCGGCGACCGTCGATCCTGCCCCGATGTTGGCGGCGAGCATCGTGGAGAAGAGCAGCGAGGGACCCAGACGCCGGCCGGCGACGAAGAAGTCGGTCGAGCTGCGCACCGTCCGCCCGATCCACAGGCCGATGGCCATGAGAACCGCGGCATAGACGAAGAGAACGGTCAGGTGCAGAGACATCAGCGATCTGCGCTCCGCGGGTCTCGCCTTCCCGAAAGCCCGTTGCGCCTGCAGCCGGTAGCTTGACGGCGTTTGCGATAAACTGCAACGTACCGGCAGTCGGGGATGCCGGGCCGACACGTACGAGCGCCGTGAACGGAGCAAATCCGGTTCTTCGTCCGGAGCGACAGGTCCAGACATGAACACACCCACTGTGCGCATCCGTGTGACGATCGCGGTGCGGCGGTTCTCCTGCTGCGCGGCCCTGGCGGCGGCGGCATGCCTTGCCGCGGCGCCGGCCGGCGCCCAGAGCGCGCCGGTCGGGGGCGACGACGCGCCGGCCACGGGGGGAGTGCTCGCCGGGTCGCCGGTGGGCGCCCAGAGCGCGCCGGTCGGGGGCGAGGTCGCCACCGGCCGCGCGGTCGCCGGGTTCGAGCTCGCCGCCCAGTCGTCGATCAAGGTGGTGCGCGCGTCGCGCGTCGAGCAGGAACCGCGGATGGACGGCAACGTGCTCGGCGATCCCGTCTGGGCCGCCGCGCAGCCGGTGAGCGGGTTCCGCCAGACGTTCCCGGACGAGGGGCGGCCGGCCACCGAACGCACCGAGGTCCGCGTCCTGTTCACGTCCGAGACCATCTATTTCGGCGTGGTCTGCTACGACAGCGATCCGGCGTCGATCATCATGAGCGACAGCCGGCGCGACTCGTCGATGACCGACGCGGACAGCTTCCAGATGGTGCTCGACACCTTCCAGGACCAGCAGAACGGCTTCGTCTTCGGCACGACGCCGGCCGGGCAGGAGTACGACGGGCAGGTCATCAACGAGGGGGGCTCGCGCGGCTCGTCGCGCCGGTCCGGCAGCGGCGGCTTCTCGCGGGGCAGCGCCGGGGGCTTCAACCTGAACTGGGACGGCGCCTGGCAGGTGCAGACCGCGATCTCCGACATCGGCTGGAGCGCCGAGTTCGCCATCCCGTTCCGGACCGTCCGCTATCCGGCGCGCGAGTTCCAGTCCTGGGGGGTGAACTTCCAGCGCAACATCCGGCGCCGCAGCGAGATCTCCTACTGGGCCCCGCTGCCGCGCCAGTACAACCTCTACCGCGTGTCGATGGCCGGACAGCTCGCCGGACTGGCCACGCCGGCCGGACTCGCCAACAACCTGCAGATGACCCCGTACGCCATCGGCGAGACCGGCGTGCGCCGCGGCGTCGATGGCGGAGCATCGTCGATGCGGGGTGACTACGCATACGGTGCCGACCTGAAGTACAGCATCAATTCGGGCCTGACTCTCGACGGGACGTTCAACACCGACTTCGCGCAGGTCGAGGTGGACGACCAGCAGATCAATCTCGACCGCTTCAACCTGTTCTTCCCCGAGAAGCGTCCGTTCTTCCTGGAGAACGCCGGGATCTTCACCGTCAACAACCAGTCGGCGAGCGGACGCCAGCTCGGGCAGACGGAACTCTTCTTCAGCCGGCGGATCGGGATCAGCGACGCCGGTACGCAGATCCCGATCCAGGCGGGCGCCCGCCTGTCCGGCAAGGTCAGCGACGATCTCACCGTCGGCGTGATCAACATGCAGACGGAGGGGGTCGAGGGCGTCGCCGGCGCGAACAACTTCTCCGTGACCCGCGTGCGCCGCGACCTGCCCAACCGCTCCAGCATCGGTGGGCTCTTCGTCAACCGACAGGGAACCGGCCGGCTCTCGCGCGCGGACGACTACAACCGCACGTATGCGCTCGATGGCCGGTGGGGCATCGGTCAGAACGGCATGGTGTCGGGCTTCTACGGCGGCACGCAGACCCCCGGAAGGATCGGCCGCGATCACGCCCTGAGCCTCTCCGGGATCTACAACTCCGAAATGTGGCGCATCAGCAGCGGCTACAAGGAGAACGGGGAGGACTTCAATCCCGAGGTCGGGTTCGTCAGGCGGACCGGATTTCGCAACTACGACCTCGCGGTCCAGAACACGTCGCGGCCCGAGGGGTTCCTGAAGTTCCAGGAGCTTCGACCGCACATGTCGTACAGCCACTTCTGGAACTTCGACGGGCTCACGGAGACGACGTACCTGCACACCCACTTCCAGGGCGAGTTCGAGGACAGCTCGTCGGCCGGCATCGCCTACGACGTCCGGAGCGAGAACGTCTTCGACACGTTCTCGGTCTCGGGGCTGGCCATTCCGCCCGGGCGCTACGACTGGAGCGAGGTGAGCTCCTCGGTCTACTACGATCGCTCGGCACCGGTCAGCGCCGGCGTGCGGGCGGAGGCGGGCGGGTTCTTCGGCGGCTCGATTGTGACCCTGCGCCCGTCGGTGCGGGCCCGCATCGGCGAGATCTTCAACCTGCAGCTCAGCTACAGCCGCAATGACATCGATCTGCCGTCCGGCAGCACGATCACCAACCTCACCAGCGTGCGGGCGGGCTACAACTTCTCGCCGCGGGTGTTCCTGCAGACGCTGTTGCAGCACAACGACAGCGCGCAACTCTGGTCGATGAACTTCCGCTTCGGGTGGCTGCAGGACGCCAACACCGGGCTGTTCCTGGTCTACAACGAGACCGAGGGCCTTCTCGACTACGTGCCGTTCGGCGCCGGCCGCAGCGTGATCGTCAAGTACAGCTACCTGTTCGACGTTCTCGACTGAGGCTGCCGGCCGCGCGCAGTGTTCCGACTCCTGGCTGGCGGGCCGAGTCGATGCGGGCGGCGGGTGCGGTCCTGCTCTTCGACCGTCCGTGGTGAAACCCCGCGAGCACCGGGCGTGGCGAGGCGCCCGCCTGGCACGGCGTGAGGAGGGCGCAGATTGGGCATACGTAACCGACGAACAACGCAGTCCAGGCGGGATGCATCGCCGCTCGAATGCAGCGGGGACTTTCGCCGCGGGCTGCCAGGGGCGGGTCCGACCGTCTCGGGGCGGGGCGACGCGCTTCTGTTCTTGCGGGCTCTGATCATCGCTGTCGCTCTCGGCGCGCCGGCCACCGCTTCGGCGCAGTCCGCTACCGAACGGGCTTCCGCGCCGGCGGCCGAGTCGACCGGACAATCGGCGGCCGGCTTCGAGATCGCCGCGATCGGCGGCGGACGCATCGCAACCGCCGTCGAGTCCGTGGTGGCGCCCGTGCTCGACGGGGCCGTGCTCGACGATCCCGCCTGGGCCGACGCCCCGGCGGCCACCGGGTTCGTCCAGACCCAGCCGGACGAGGGCCGGCCGGCGTCCGAGCGGACGGAGGTCCGGATCGTCTACACCGGGGACACTCTCTATTTCGGCGTCGTCTGCTACGACAGCGACCCGTCGTCGATCATCGTCACCGACAGCCGCCGTGATTCGTCGCTGGCCGACAGCGACAGCTTCCAGCTGATCCTCGATACCTTCCTGGACCGGCAGAACGGCTTCATCTTCGGCACCAGCCCCTCCGGCCAGGAGTACGACGGGCAGCTCGTCAACGAGGGGGCGGGCGGCAGCGGCATGGGGTTCGGGGGCCAGACCCGGGGCGCCGGCGGCGGCTTCAACCAGAACTGGGACGGCGTGTGGCAGGTGCGCACGGCCATCTCCGACGTGGGCTGGACGGCCGAGTTCGCCATCCCGTTCCGCACGTTGCGCTTCCCGGCCGGCCGCGAGCAGACCTGGGGCGTCAACTTCCAGCGCAACATCCGGCGGCGCAACGAGCAGGCGTACTGGGCGCCGCTGCCGCGGCAGTACGATCTGTTCCGCGTCTCGCTCGCCGGACAGTTGGGCGGCGTCCGGGCGCCCGAGGGGCTCTGGCGCACGCTGCAGATGACCCCCTACGTCATCGGCGAGACAGTCAATCGCATCGATCGCCCCGACGGTCGCACCCTCGCACTGGGCGATTTCGGCGGCGACCTGAAGTACGGCGTCACGTCCGGGCTGGCGCTCGACCTGACCTACAACACCGACTTCGCGCAGGTCGAGGTGGACGACCAGCAGATCAACCTGGATCGGTTCCAGCTCTTCTTTCCCGAGAAGCGTCCGTTCTTCCTGGAGAACGCCGGGGCCTTCACGGTGACCAACAGCGGCGGGGCGGCGTTCAACGACCCCGGCCAGACGGAGCTCTTCTTCAGCCGGCGCATCGGCATCGGCCAGGCGGGACAGGCCATTCCCATCCTGGGCGGCGCGCGGCTGTCGGGCAGGGTCTCCGAGGACGTCACCGTGGGCTTCCTGAACATGCAGACGGAAGCGGTCGGCAGCGGGACGCCCGCCAACAACTTCACCGTGGCGCGGTTGCGGCACGATCTGCCCAACCGGTCGAGCATCGGCGGGCTGCTCGTGAACCGCCAGGCCACCGGACCGCTGGCGGGGACCGACAACCACAACCGGACCTATGCCTTCGACGGGCGCTGGGGTTTCGGACAGAACGGACTCGTCTCGGGGTTCGCGGCCAGGACCGAGACGCCGTTGCGCGACGGCCGGCGCTTCGACCAGGATCACGCCTTCGATCTCGCGTTCGACTACAACACGGAGGCCTGGCGGCTGCGCGCCGGCGCCATGGAGATGGGACGGGACTTCAACCCGGAGGTGGGCTTCGTGCGGCGCACCGGGTTCCGCAAGGTGGACGCCGGGATATTCAACACGTCCCGGCCGCCGGCCAACCGGCTCCGGATTCAGGAAATGCAACCGCACGTCACGTTCAACCGGTTCTGGGACATCGAGACCGGCTTCATCGAGACGTCGCTGCTCCACATGGACAACGCCTGGGAGTTCGAGGACAGCTCGCGGGCGATCACCGCCTGGAACATCCGGAAGGAGGGCGTGACCCGCGAGTTCAGTATCTCCGGAGTGCCCGTGATCCCCGGGTCCTACGACTGGCATGAGATCAACCTCAACTACACGTCGGACCGCTCGGCTCCGATGGGCTACGGGTTCCGGTTCCAGAAGAGCGGATTCTTCGGGGGCAACCTGCTGGTGGCCGGTCCCACGTTCAACTTCCGCCGCGGCGAGGCGCTGAACGTCGAGCTGCGGTGGACCCGCAACTACATCGACCTGCCGGCCGGCTACGTCGAGACGGATCTGTCGTCGAGCCGCATCGCCTACAACTTTTCACCCCGCGTGTTCACCCAGGCGCTGGTGCAGTACAACGACAGCGCCAGGCGGTGGTCGGTCAATCTCCGCTTCGGGTGGCTGCAGGAGGGCAACACCGGCCTGTTCTTCGTCTACAACCAGAGCGACGGCCTCGGCGACTTCATTCTGCCCGGCAGCGGCCGCAGCGTGATCCTGAAGTACACGCACCTGTTCGACCTGCTGCAATAGGTGGGCGGGCGTTCCCGTCCCGAGAACGACGTTCTCGGGGCGCGTCGTCAGCGAGTGCCGGGCGGGAACCGCGATGGGATGCGCCCTCGCCCGGCCGTGTGCGCCGAGCGGTCGCGGGCGCCGTCCGTCGTGCGGTCGCGGTGGGACGGCGGGGTTCAGGTCGCGCAGGCGAGCTCGGCCTCGACCGGCTCGAGCTGATCCAGCCAGTAGGCCTCGTCGTCGCGCCGCCGCGTGAAGAAGCGCCCCAGGTCTTCGGGGTTCTTGGCCTGGTGATAGCGCAGGTAGATGCGCTCTTCGTCGACGCCGACGATTTCCACCTTGCCGGTCTCGTGCGACATGCAGTACTTCGCCCGCCGCGCCAGTCCGGAGCCCCGCCGGAGCGCCTGCTGGAAGATGCGCCAGCCCTCGACGATCGGGACCTCGTAGGGCTCGTTCCCCGCGGTCGGTCGCCCCTGGAACAGGTAGTAGGGCGGGCAGCCGATCCAGGAGAGCCTGGAGTACATCTCGGCCAGGACGTCCGGATCGTCGTTGATGCCCCGGATCAGCGGACACTGGTTGACGCAGATGACGCCGTCGCGGATGCAGGCGTCGATGCCGGCGATCGCCTCGTCGGTCAACTCGCGCGGGTGGTCGAAGTGCGCCATCAGGTAGATGCGCTTCTCCGGCGTCGAGTACTTCCGGAAGGCCGCGCGCAGGTCCTCGTCGCGCAGGACGCGCCAGGGGTCGAACGCCGGCATCTTCGACCCGATGCGGATGATCCGGACGTGCTCGATGCCGCGCAGCGCCTCGAAGATCTCGACCAGCCGCCGCGTGCTCATCAGGAGGGGATCGCCGCCGGTCAGCAGGACGTTGGAGACCTCCGGGTGCTCGGCGATGTAGGCCAGCCCGGCCGTGACGTCGTTGGTCACCTCGTCGTTGTCGTCCATGAACAGCCGCTTGCGGAAGCAGTAGCGGCAGTAGGCGCCGCAGACCTCGTTGCACAGCAGCAGCACGGTGTCGACGTACTTGTGCTGCACGCCGCGGGCGACGGTTACCGCGCTTTCGTTGCTGGCGTCGAGCCGGCCCCAGTCGTTCAGTTCCTCCGCGCGGGGGATGATCAACTGCCGGATCGGGTCGTCGGGGTCCTCCCAGTCGATCAGCTTCAGGTAGTAGTCGTTGGCGCGGAAGACGTACTCCTCGGTCACCGGCTGCAGCCGCGCGAGCTCGTCCGCGGGGATCTCGGGCACATGATCCAGTCGTCGGATGTACTTCACTCGTCGTTGACCTGACGGCGTCGACATCGTGGGCTTGTTCATGTGCCTGCCTCCGGCGGCGCCCGCGCGGCGCGCGCCAATAATGATGGTCCGTGGTGAGGTCCGCCGCGAGCGCGTGGCGAAGAAACTCCCCGCCGGCACGGCGTTGCAACGACCGTGCATCGACGAAGCCGCCTCGCCGCACCGGACGACGCAGAACCCCGCGGACCGTGTGGTACGGCACGGCCCAGGTTCACGGACTGGCCGAGTTCAACGAAACCGCCCGGGTCGAGAATACTGACGCCGAGCCGCGAGCGGCATCCGGGCGCGCCCGCATCGGGCGGGCGGCCCCCCTGGGGGACAAACAGTATGGCCCACGGCGCCGGTGCAACGCAACCCCCCACCACCAGCAACCGGCGGCGCCGGGCCGCGTCGCGACCAGCCGGCGGTTCGAACGTGACCGCCGCCACCGGTCGCGGCCATCACCCGCAACCGGCTGTGGCGGAGCGGGTCGCAACCGCTACCAGTCGCGCTCGTACTCGCGACGCAGTTCCGGCGACAGCGGATAGGCGACAGCGGATAGACGTCGCGGAAACGGTGCTCGCCGGACCGCAGCAGGTTGCGTTCGTGTTCCTCGATCGCCGCCTGCTCTGCGGCGCCCCGCAGCACGTCCGGCACCCGCTCGGGCGGGAAGAACAGCACGCCGGTCTCGTCCGCCACGGGTTCCTGTGGGTCGCAAGTGACCGACCGGATGATACCGCCGGTCCCACTTGTTCCGGGAGGACGCGGGCGGGTATAAGTGAGTGACCACCGGGCGCCGGGTCGGGACATCGACCTGCGCGGGCGGTCGCGGGCCGGTGGGAGTTGAGCAACGCCCGGGGAGGGCGTGGAGACACGATGGCTGATCTGTCACGGCGTGAGATGCTCAAGCGGGTCGTGGTGGCCGGGGCCGTCGCGTCTCTGCCGGCGGGGCGAGCCGGCGGCGCTGTCGTCCAGACGCCGGCGTCGTCGTTCGAGACCCTCACGGTCGGGGAGGCGGCGACCCTGGAGGCCGTGGTGGCGCGTCTGATTCCGGCCGACGAACGCGGTCCCGGGGCCCTCGAGGCCGGCGCCGCCACCTACATCGACCGGGGGCTCGCCGGACCGCTGGCCGCGTCGCGCGGGGTGTACCGCGACGGTCTCGCCGCCCTCGACACGTACGCGCAGTCGTCGCAGGGAGCGCGCTTCGCGGCGCTCGATCCGGCCGCTCGGGACGCGCTGCTCCGGGACGTGGAGGCCGACGCCGCACCCGGATTCGGGCCCGGTGCGGCCGGCTTCTTCAACCTCGTGTTGACCCATACGATCGAGGGCACCTTCTCGGACCCGGCCCACGGCGGCAACGTCGACTTCGTCGGCTGGCGGTTGCTCGGCTATCCGGGCGTGCGCACGATGGTCACCCCCGACCTGCAGCGCATCGACCGGATGCCGCCGTCCCGGCAGGTATCCGCGTACGACTATCCGGCGTTCAGCGCCGCCCGCGAACGGAGGACCCGTGGCCGTTGAACTGCCGAAGCGGGATGTCGTCGTCGTCGGTCTCGGCGCGGTGGGCGGGGTGGCCGTGCTGCCGCTGGCCGAGGCCGGCATGGACGTGGTCGGTCTCGAGGCGGGGACGTGGCTGCGCGCGCGCGACCACGCGCCGGACGAGCTGTTCAACAACTACCGCGGCTGGCCCGAGTCGGTGCAGAAGGCGAACCGCGAGATCCCGGTGCATCGCCGCAGCGTATCGTCGCCCGATTCGCCGCGCGGCGCGCTGCACCCGATGATGAACGCGGTCGGCGGCACGTCGCTGCACTACTGGGCGCAGAGCTGGCGCCTCAGTCCCTGGGACTTCGAGGTGGTCAGCGCCACCACGCGGCGCTACGGCGCGGCGCGCCTGCCGGTGGGCACGACGGTGGAGGACTGGCCGTTCGGCCTCGACGAGCTGGAACCGTACTACGACCACGTGGAGTACGCCATCGGCGTCTCCGGGCAGGCCGGCAACATCGGCGGCGCGACAGACGAGCGCGGCAACATCTTCGAAGGGCCGCGCCGCCGGCCCTACCCGATGCCGCCCCTGCGCTGGACCGGCTTCATCGAGCAGATGGCCGAGGCGGCCCGCGGGCTCGGCTGGCATCCGTTTCCCGGACCGGCGGCCGTCAACTCGGTCCGCTACCAGGACCGCGCCGCGTGCGCCTATCACGGCTTCTGCGACCGCGGCGGCTGCCATCTCGACGCCAAGAACTCGACGGCCGTCTCGACGATCCCCCGCGCGCAGGAGACCGGGCGGTTGCAGGTGGTCACCGAGGCGCACGTGCGGCGCGTGGAGGTGGACGGCGACGGACGCGCTGCCGGCGTCAGCTACCTCAAGGGCGGCGAGGAGTACTTCCAGCCGGCCGACGTCGTGCTGCTGGCCGGCTACACCTACGAGAATGTCCGCCTGCTGCTCCTTTCGAAGTCGGCCGCGTACCCTGCCGGCCTGTCGAACAACGGCGGCCAGGTGGGCCGGCACTACATGACGCACGCCACCGGGGCCGGCGTCCTGGCGTTGTTCCCGCACCGATTGAACCGCTGGTACGGCCTGCCCGCACAGGGCGTCGCCGTCGACGACTGGGCGGCCGACAACTTCGACCACGCGGACCTGGACTTCATCGGCGGGGGCAACCTGTGGGTCTACTCGGACCGTCGGCCGATCGCGGCGGCCCGCATGCCGACCTTCGGGCGGGCGCCGCGCTGGGGCTCGGCGTGGAAGGCGTTCGTGGCCGACAACGCCGACCGCTGGACCAACTGCTACCTCCAGAAGTCGACGCTGCCCTACGAGGATAACTACCTCGACCTGCACCCGACGGTGACCGACCCGCTGGGCGATCCCGTCTGTCGCATCACGGCCGACTTCAAGGACAACGAGCGCCGCATCGCGGCGTTCGTCCAGGACCGCATGGTGGAGTGGTTCCGGGCGGCCGGCGCCGTGGAGATCGTCCGCCAGGGACTCGGTACGATGGGACCGTCCACGCACGCCTACGGCGGCACGCGCATGGGCGACGACCCGGAGACGAACGTCGTCGACCGCTGGGGTTTCTCGCACGAGGTTCCGAACCTCGGCATCGTGGGCGCGTCGGTCATGGGTACGAGTGGGTCGCACAACCCGACGCTGACCGCGCAGGCGCTCGGGTGGCGGACGGCCGGGCACCTCGCCCGCAACTGGCGGTCCGTGGCCGGGTGATCGCCGGCCGAGCGTACGCTCCACGAACGTACCGGGCGCGTGGGGCCTGGCGGACGGCCGGTGGCCGGGTGATCGCCCGCCGAGCGCCAGCGCCGGTTCCGGAAGGAGCCGGGTCTGCTGCGCAGGAGCGTCAGTGATGGTGGTGGTGGATCGCCTCGTGCTCGGCCACCTGCTTGTCCCGCCGGACCTTCGCCGCCTGCTTCCGCGCCGACTTCAGGTTCATCTCGCGTGTGCCGTCGGAGCTGACGGCGAACATCGAGATCATGCGTTCGAGGTGGTCGCCGCTGGCGCAGGCAGGGCACGCCGGCGGGTCGCCGTGCGGGATGACGACGGCCTCGAACTCGTGGTTGCAGACGCCACAGCGGTACTCGTAGATGGGCATGGATGACGTTCCCTCCGCCGCCTCATTCTATGCGTATCGGGCCGCGGCGCACAGCCTGCGCGCCTGCGGCATGCGGGTCGCGGTCGCGCGTCGGCCCGGGAACCGGTCACGTCCCGACTCCCACACCCGTCCACCCGGCCGACTCATGCTGCACGCGTGCACGCAGGTTGCCGTCCCGGCGCCGGTCGTCACGCCAGCAGCGACTGCAGCAGCACCGCCGGGTGCTGCGCGCGGACGCCGGTGAAGTCGTGCACCTGGTGGCGGCAGGACGTGCCGGCGGCCACCAGAACGCTCCCCGGCTCCAGCGCCCGGGCGGCGGGCAGCAGCCGGCGCTCCCCGATCCGCCGGGAGATCTCGAAGTGCTCGCGGGCGTAGCCGAACGATCCGGCCATGCCGCAACAGCCCGAGTCCAGGTCGGTGACGCGCGCGCCGGGGATCCGCTCCAGGAGCGCCCTGGCCGGTGCGACCAGACCGAGCGACTTCTGGTGGCAGTGGCCGTGGAGCAGGATCCGCTCCGGGCCCGGCCGAAGCGGGAGCGCCGCGCCGCTGTCGCTCAGCCGACGGTTCAGGTAGTCCTCGAAGAGGACGCACCGAGCCGCGACCTGACGCGCCCGTTGCTGCGCCTCGCCCCGCAGCAGATCCGGGACGTCGTCGGTGAGCGCCGACAGGCAGCTCGGTTCCAGCAGCACGATCGGGGTTCCGGCCACGGCCAGCGGGTAGAGTCTGCGCACCGCGGCTGCCGCGCGGTCACGCGCCGATGACAGCAGGCCCTGGGAGATGAGCGGTCGGCCGCAACAGGCGTGCGGTCCGAGTCCGACCCTGAGCCCGGCCGCCTCCAGGACGTCGGCGGCGGTCAGGCCGATCTCGGGATCGTAGTAGTTGGTGAACGTGTCGTTGAACAGGACGACGTCCGGGGCGCCGGCGGGCGCGGCGGCCGAACGTCGCCGCCGCCATGCTCGGGCCAGCGTGCGGGGCGCCCACGAGGGCAGCGACCGCCGCCGGTCGATGCCGAACAGCCGCTCGTTCAGGGCCCGCACCCAGTCGCGCTCGATCCACGGGTTGACGAGCGGCGCCACCCGGCTGGCCAGGGCCGACAGGGTGCGGATGTTGCCGAGAACACGCGCCCGCAGCGGCGTGCCGTGGCGCCGCCAGTAGTCGGCGAGGAACTCGCTCTTGAAGCGCGCCATGTCGACCCCGGTCGGACACTCGGTCCTGCAGGCGCGGCACTCCAGGCACAGGTCCAGCACGTCGTGGACGTCGCGGTCGCCCAGTCCGGCATCGCGCGGGCTGTTTCCGTTGCCGAGCCCGCCGTTCATCGCGAACCGGAGCGTGTTGGCCCGCCCCCGCGTCGAGTGCGCCTCGTCGCGCGTCGCCATGTAGGACGGGCACATCGTGCCGCTCAGCGTCTTGCGGCAGGCTCCGACGCCGCTGCACATCTCCACGGCACGTCCGAACCCGCCATGCTCGCGGTAATCGAAGACCGCATCCGGGTTCGGCGTACGGTAGTCCGGGCCATAGCGCAGGTTGGCGGTCAGCGGCGGTGCGTCGACGATCTTGCCCGGGTTGAACAGACCCTGCTCATCGAATGTCTGCTTTATGGTACGAAAGGCTTCGTACAGTTCAGGGCCGAACATCCGCTCCATGAAGGGACCGCGCACCAGCCCGTCGCCGTGCTCTCCGGACAGGGCGCCGCCGAACTCCAGCACCAGGTCGGCGATCTCGTTGGCGATCGCCTCGAACTGCTGCACGCCGGCGGCGGTCTTCATGTTGACGACCGGACGTACGTGCAGGCAGCCGACCGACGCGTGGGCGTAGACGCCGGCGGTCGTTCCGTGCCGCCGGACCACCTCCAGGAACCGCTCGATGAAGTCGCGCAGCTTCTCCGGGGCGACGGCCGTGTCCTCGACGAAGGAGATGCTCTTGGCGTCTCCCTTCATGGCCATCGACAGGCCCAGCGACGACTCGCGCAGCTTCCAGATCCGGGCCTGGTCGGCCGGTGCGACGGCGCACGACGTGTGCACGGCGACGCCGCGGGCGCGGATGTTCGATTCCAGCCGGTTGACGCGCGGCCGGATCTCCTGCGGGGAATCGCCGTAGAGCTCGACGCACAACAACGCCCCGCAGTCGGTCCTGAGCACCGCCCGCCGCATCGCGTCCAGAGTCGGGTTCTCCCGGGCGTGATCGAGAATCGAGTGGTCCATCACCTCGACGGCGGACGGGTTGTGGGCCAGGATCGCCGGGGTCTCGCCGAGCGCGTCGAGCAGGTCGTCGTACTCGATGGTCAGCACCACCTTCGCCTTCGGCAGCGGCACCAGGTTGAGGCGCGCCTCGAGAATCAATCCCAGCGTTCCCTCCGAGCCGACGATCAGCCTCGCGAGGTTGAACGGCTCGCCGGCGCCGGTGCGGGCCGGGGTGAACGCGTCCAGGTTGTAGCCGCCGACGCGGCGCAGGATCTGCGGGTAGCGCCGGTCGATCTCGTCCGCATGCTGCGCCGCCAGCCGGCGGACCGTGCGGTAGCAGTTGCCTTCGAGGGTGTCCGCCATGCAGGCGGTGTCCAGCTCTTCACGCGTCAACGGCCGCAGGTGTGCGACCGAGCCGTCGGCCAGGGCGACATGCAGGTCGAGCACGTGATCGATCGTCTTGCCGTAGAGCACCGACCGTGCGCCGCTGGAGTTGTTGGAGATCATCCCGCCGATCGTCGCGCGGCTGGCGGTGGAGATGTCGGGCGCGAACCGGAGCCGGTGCGGGGCGAGCTGTGCGTTCAGTTCGTCGAGCACGATGCCCGGCTCGACGCGCGCCCAGCGCTCCTCGACGTTCACTTCGAGCACGTGGTTGAAGTACTTCGACGTGTCGATCTGCAACCCGGAGCCGATGGCCTGGCCGGCCTGCGACGTGCCGCCGCCACGCGCCGTGATGGAGCAGCCATGGGCGCGGGCGCACTCCAGCGCGGTCAGCATGTCCTCGCGCGAGCGGACGACGGCAACCCCGAGGGGCTGAATCTGGTAGATGCTGGCGTCGGTGGAGTAGAGGGCGCGGGACACCGCATCGAAGCGGACCTCACCGGCGAGCCGTGCTTCGAGAGCGGTCCGGAGGTCACTCATACGGCGCAGTATAAATCCCCGTTGGTCCCAGGCAGTCCGTGGCGCCACGGGCTGCAAGGTGCGGCGCCGGGCGGAGCTTTCCTGGCGGAGGGCGGATCCGGCAGCGACGGGATTCCCGGAGTGGGCCAGCCGGGTACGCTAGATTAGCCCCATGTCACATGCGAGCGGACGACACTTCCTGCAGATCCCGGGCCCGACCAACGTGCCCGACCGTGTCCTGCGCGCGATGGCTGCGCCGACCATCGACCACCGCGGCCCCGCGTTCTCCGACCTGACGCGCGAGGTGCTGGCCGGGATGGCGGCGGTCGTGCGGACGCGCCAGCCGGTGGTGCTGTTCCCGGCGTCGGGGACGGGGGCGTGGGAGGCGGCGCTCGTCAACACCCTGTCGCCGGGCGACCGGGTGCTGATGGTCGAGACGGGCCACTTCGCGACGCTCTGGAAGGGTATCGCGACCCGGCTCGGGCTCGATCCGCTGTTCCTGCCGGGCGACTGGCGGCGCGGCGTGGATGCGGCGCAGGTGGAGGCGCGTCTCGCCGAGGACGGCGCGCACGCCATCCGGGCGGTCTGCGTCGTCCACAACGAGACCTCGACCGGCGTGACGAGCGACATCGCCGCCGTCCGGCGCGCCCTCGATGCCGCGTGCCATCCGGCGCTGCTGCTGGTCGACACGATCTCGTCGCTGGCGTCCATCGACTACCGGCACGACGAGTGGGGGGTGGACGTCACCGTCGGGGCGTCGCAGAAGGGGCTGATGCTGCCGCCCGGTCTCAGCTTCAATGCGGTGGGAGAGCGGGCGCGGGCCGCGCACGCGACGGCCCGGCTGCCGCGCAGCTACTGGGACTGGGGTCCTATCCTGGCGGCCAACGAGAAGGGGTTCTTTCCCTACACCCCGGCCACCAACCTGCTCTTCGGCCTGCGCGAGGCGTTGCGGATGCTGCAGGCCGAGGGGCTGGAGCAGGTCTTCGCCCGCCACGACCGTCACGCCGAGGCGACCCGCCGCGCCGTGCGGGCGTGGGGGCTCGACCTGCTGTGCGTCAACGCGGCGGAGTACAGCTCGTCGCTCACCGCCGTGCTGACCCCGGAGGGCCACGACGCCGGGCGGCTGCTCGATGTCATCCGCGACCGGTTCGACATGGCCCTGGGCGTGGGACTCGGCATTCTGGCCGGCAAGGTGTTCCGTATCGGCCACCTCGGCGACTTCAACGACCTGAGTCTGCTCGGCACGCTGGCGGGCGTCGAGATGGGCCTGGCCCTGTCCGGCGTCCCCCACCGGTCCGGCGGCGCCTCGGCCGCTCTCGCGTACCTCACCGAGTGCGCGCGGTCCGCCGCGGCCGAGCCTGCGCCGGCGTAGCGGGATCGCGCCGACGCGTCCGGGAGCCGGCCGCCGCTCGACCGCGCGCCGGTTGCCGCGCAGTCTCGGTGGCCACCGCCGGGCAGCCGGCGGCCCGCCGGCCTGCAATCGAGGCTCTACCCGGGAGGAGCTGGACGGACGTGGTCATCACCGAGCAGCCAGCGGGCCGCCGGCGCCCAGGTTGCGCGGTCCGGAAGCGGCCGCTGCGGCGGTGAGGAATCCAGCGTCACGAGCAGGAGACGGGCATCGCCGTACGTCCGGCCCGCAGACCGCAGCGCCCGCACCTCCCGCTCCCACGTCGCGTCGTCGCCGGTGTCGAGGCTCACCTGTACGAGCATCGGCGGCTCGCCGGGGCGGTGGGCGAAGAAGTCGACCTCCCAGCCTTCCGCGGTGCGCGCATACGAAACCTCCCAGCCGCGCCGTTCCAGCTCCAGCAGGACGGCGGTCTCCAGCGCGCGGCCCGCGTGACTGCGGCCGCTCTGTGCGAACAGCGCGATCAGTCCGGGGTCCACCGGGTACGCCTTGCGGGGATTCACCATCCTCTGGCGTTCGGAGGCGGCGTGCAGGGAGACGGTGCGGACGAGGAAGGCGTCCTCCAGATGGCCGAGGAAGGCGTGCAGGGTGTCCTTGCCGACCCGGATCCCCTGCGAGCGCAGGGTGTCGTAGTGCTTCTTCACCGAGAAGCCGCCGCCGGGATGCGCCAGCAACTGCCGTTGCAGCCAGCGCAGCGCCAGCGGGTTCGTCACCCGGTGCCGGTCGATCACGTCGCGCAGCACGACAACGTCCACGTAGCCGCCGAGCAGGGCGGCCCGATCCCGCGGGTCGGCCCCCTGCGCCTCGGGAAAGCCTCCCTCGACGAGGTAGCGCCGCAGGCGGTGGTCGATCGCCGCAGCCGGCCAGGGCGCCGCCCCGGTCCGCCCCGGCGGTTCGTCGCCGGCGTGTCGCAGCGCCTCCCGGAAGCTGAAGGGATGGACCAGCACCTCCATCGCCCGGCCGCGGAGGCTGGTGGCCACTTCCCGGCTCAGCAGGCGGGCCGACGAGCCGGTGAGGAACACCTCGATGCCGCCGGTGTCCATCAGTCGGCGCACCAGTCCCTCCCACCGCGGCACGGACTGGACCTCGTCCAGGTAGAGGGTGAGCCGGCCCTCCGCGTGGAGGCGCGGAAACCGGCGGGCGTGCTCCTCGACCAGCCAGCCCACGTCGGTGACGGTGAGGCCGGCGAGCCGCTCGTCCTCGAGCAGGAGCAGCAGTTGCGACTCGGCGGGCGCGCCGGCGCCCAGGCGCTCGGCGCGGCACTGCGCCAGGAACGACGTCTTGCCGCTGCGGCGCACGCCGATGACGGCGAACGCCTTGCCGGGGATGGCTGGAACCCGGATGTCCCGATGCGTGAGACGCCGGGGCCGGGCGGCCAGGGACTCGTCCAGCTTGGCCTGCAGGACTTCCCGCGAAACTGTCACTTCAGGAGTGACGATATAGCTTGATTTGTCACTCTGTAAAGGACAAACCAGTCGAGCGCCAGTCGTCGGGCGTGTGAACCCGCCGGGCGGGGAGCGCGACGCCGGCCTTCAGTCCCGCAGCGCGTAGACGAACAGCCCGTTGCCGGCGGCGACGGCGACGTACTGCCGGCCGTCGACGGCGTAGCTGATCGGGCCGTTGGCGATCATCCCGCCGAGCGTCTTCCGCCACAGCAGCGCGCCGTCCCGCGCATCGAAGGCATGGAAGTAGCCCTCCCGGTTGCCGGTGAAGAGCACGTCGGTGGCCGTCGTCAGGATGCCGCTGCTCGTGACGTCGGTCATCTCGTACTTCCAGGCCTGCTCGCCGGTGGCCGGATCGATGGCGATGACGGCGCCGGTGCCGGCCTCCTCGGTCCAGGTGTTGATCGGACCGCGGGCGAGGCTGGGGAGCGCGCCCCCGGGAATGGGCGGGGCGGGCCGGCCGCCGAGGAACAGACGTCCCTCCTCGTACTCGGCTTCCTGCGCCTCGAAGACCGAGCCGTAGCCCTCCCAGGCCGACAGGTAGAAGAGCCGGGTCGACGGACTGTAGGACGGCGAGTACCAGTTGGTGCCGCCCTGTACGCCGGGATACGTGGTGGTCCCCGGCTCCTGCGGAATGAAGATCGGCCGCCCGTTGTCGTCGAGACCCTCCGCCCAGGTCTGCTCGATGAACTCCTGCCCGTTGATGAACCGTCCGGTCTCGCGGTCGAGCACGTAGAAGAAGCCGTTGCGGTTGCCCCAGAGCATCAGCTTCAAGGTGCTGCCGTCCTGGGCCGGGAAGTCGGCGAGCACGGGCACCTGCACCGAGTCGTAGTCGTACGGATCGTTGGGCGTGAACTGGAAGTACCATTCCAGCTCGCCCGTGTCCGGGTCGAGAGCGACGACCGAGTCGGAGTAGAGGTTGTCGCCCGGCCGCTGCGCCGGGTTCCAGTCGGGGCCGGGATTGCCGATGCCCCAGTAGATGAGGTCGACGTCGGGGTCGTACGAGCCGGTGATCCAGGCCGAGGCGCCGCCGTAGCGCCAGTCGTCGCCCTCCCACGTGTCGTGGCCCGGCTCGCCGGGGCCGGGAATGGTGTAGAAGCGCCACTCCTCTTCGCCGGTCTCGGGGTCGTGGGCGGAGATGAAGCCGCGAATGCCGTACTCGCCGCCGGCGACGCTGACGATCACCTTGTCCTTGACGATCAGCGGCGCCAGGGTCAGGGCGTAGCCGGCGCCCGGATCGGCGACCGCGGTCTGCCACAGGGGACGCCCGCTGACCGCGTCGATGGCGATGAGCTGCGCGTCGATGGTGCCCATGAAGAGCGTTTCGCCGAGGATCGCCACGCCGCGGTTGACCCGGCCGCAGCAGGGGCGCGACTCCTGTGACGGGGTGTACTCGTAGCGCCAGAAGACGCGGCCGTGCTTCGCGTCGAGCGCGAGCACCGTGTTGGGCGCCTCGGTGACGTACATGATGCCGTCCACCACGAGCGGCGTGGTCTGGAAGACCTGCAGCGACTGCGCCTGGAAGACCCACTGCAGCTCCAGCCGGTCGACGTTGTCGAGCGTGATCTGGTCGAGGGTCGTGTGGCGGTTGCTGTCGTAGTTGCCGGAGTAGGTGAGCCAGTTGTGCGGCTCGTCGGCGGCGTTCAGCAGCCGCTCGAAGGTCACCTGCGCCGCCCCTGCCACCGGCAGCAGGCCGACGAGCGCGCAGGCCAGCGTCAGCCGGGCGGCGGCGGACGACCGGGGCCGGAACGCGGTCGCGTCGTGGCCGCACCGGTCGGCGAGGCGCTCGGGCCGCCGGACGGTGCCGGACGACGCGGACCGGGCGGTGGCGACGAGCTCGGCACGGCCGGGGGCGTGCAGAACCTCCGGGTCGGCGACGGACGACGCGGACCGGGTGGTGCAGACAGCAGGCGTCGGGCGGGTCATCGGTTCATCCCCCTCAGGGTCAGCAGGAACGCCAGCACGTCGGCGCGCTCCTGCTCGGTCAGCGTCTCGGCGTACGATGGCATCGGCGAGGTCGTGATCACCGTGTACTCGCTGAGGTCGTCCTTGACGAGCGAGACGAGACGCTCGTTCTCGTCGATGATCTGCACGGTGTAGGTGTCCTCGTTGAGCCGCCGCCCGGAGTAGACGGCGCCGTCGTTGCCGACGGCGCGGATGCTGCGGTTGCGGGGCAGCATCGCGCTGGTCGGATCGACGAGCGATTCGGCCAGCGAGCCGGCCGTGCGCACGGCGCCGATGTCGCTCAGGTCGGGCGCGGTCCGCGCCCCCGCGCGGCCGATGCGGTGGCAGCCCGCGCAGTCGGACGCGCCGTACAGCGCCTCGCCGCGCGCGGCGTCCCCGACGGTCACGTCGCCCGGATCGAAGTCGCCCATCGTGCGCAGGTAGGCCACCAGGCCGGTGAGCTCGGACGCGCTGTAGTCGCCGGGCGGCATGGCCGTGTCCGGGATGCCGGCGGCGATGATGCGCATCAGGTCCGGATCGGACGCTGCCGATCGGAACTGCCCGGTGCGGAAGTTCACGCCGTCGACCACGTCGCCGTCCGGGCCGTGGCAGACGACGCAGGCCTCGCCGTAGACCTGCATGCCGAACAGGATGTCGGCCTGCGCGTACTCCCCGGCATGGACCTGCTGGCCCTCGGCCGTTCCGCTCCCCGCCGCCAGCAGCGCCGCGCCGGCCAGCGCCGTCGCGCACCATGAACCGAACCCGTGTCGTCGTCGCACAACCATCCTCCTCGCCAACGCCGGTCGCGCCCGGTCGGAATCCTGCCTCACGTCATTCTACATGTGCTACCGTCACCTGCATGCGTACGATCACCCGGAGGCGGATGCGCTCATTCTCCTTGCTCCGACCGCGACAGGCCGTGCGTCTCGGCCGGCCGGCCGTCGCCCGCCGGTTCCCGGTCGCCGTCGCCGTTCTTGGACTGATCGCCACTGTGGGCGCCGGCGGCGCAGCGGGCCAGCCGCCCGCCGCACCATCGGCCGCCCCGGCGCACCACGTGCGGTCCACGCCGGAGAACCTCGTCTGGGGCTGGTACCCCATCGACCGCCCGCCGGTGCTGACCGTGCAGTCCGGCGATACGGTGCGCATCGACACGCTCAGCCATGCGGGGACCACGCAGGCCGAGGACCCGCAGGCGTACCTCGCCGGGTTCGGCGTGGCGCCCGACGAGGTGCTGCCTGACGTCGTCGCCTTCTGGCAGACGCGCCCGGAGCGGCCGCGCGAGGGGCGCAGCGGGCACGTCATCACCGGGCCGATCCACATGGAGGGCGCCGAGCCGGGCGACACGCTCGAAGTGCAGATTCTCTCGTTGCGCACCCGGGCGCCCTACGGGATCAACAACACCGGCCCGGCGAGCGGCGTCTTCGGTCCCGACTATCCCGGCACGACGCCGGATGACGAGCCGCTGGACATGCCGGCCATGCGGCACTTCATCCGCACCGGCGAGGCGGATGGCCGCGAGGTGGCCTTCTTCGCCGACGACATCCAGGTGCCCCTGGCGCCCTTCATGGGCGTCATGGCGGTGGCCCCGGAGAACCCGACGGTCGGGCAGCCCGGCGTGACGGCGCCCGGCGTGCAGTCCTCCCGGCCGCCGGGGGCGTTCGGCGGCAACCTCGACGTCAAGGACCTCGTCGCCGGCAGCACGCTCTATCTGCCGGTCTTCCATCCCGGGGCGCGCTTCTACGTCGGCGACCCCCACTCGGTGCAGGGCGACGGCGAGGTCAGCGGGACGGCCATCGAACAGTCGCTGAGCGGCGACTTCCGCTTCGTGCTGCACAAGGGGCGGACCATCGACGGCCCGCGCGCCGAGAACGCCACGCACCACATTCTGATGGGTATCGACCTCGACCTCGACCGCGCGCTGCGCAAGGCGGTGGTGGCGACCGTCGAGTTCCTGGTTGCCGAGAAGGGATTGACGCGCCCGCAGGCGTTCTCGCTGACGAGCATCGCGGTCGACTTCCGCGTCGCCGAGGCCGTCGACCTGACCCAGGTGGTGACGGCGTTCGTCCCGAAGGCGGTCTTCCTGGACCGCTGACCGTCCGATGACGGGAAACTGACTTCCGCCGTCGCCAGGAGGCAGCCGCGCGCCCGCACGGCACGGACGTGGACACCTGCGCGCGAAGCATCGACGCTTCTGCGCTGTCGTGGCGGGACCGCCCGCTACGGCGCGGCCCAGCCGACCCGCAGCGCCGCGCGGTCGACAGCCGCCCCGCCCAGGTAGACGTCGATGATCCGGCGGGTGTTGGCGATGTCATCCAGCGGATTCGCTGCCAGCACGACGAAGTCGGCGCGCGCTCCCGGCGTCAGGCGGCCCGAGTCGTCGAGGCCGAGGCGGTCGGCCGAGCGGCTGGTGGCCGTCACGATGACATCCATCGGGGACAGTCCGGCCGCCACCATCAGCTCCAGCTCGCGGTGGGCCGAGAACCCGAAGAAGTGGTCCTGCACGCCGGAGTCCGAGCCGAGGACCAACGCCGCGCCTGCCGCGTGGAGCCTGGCGAGGCTCCGCTCCATCTGCTCGTACGAACGCGCGGCCCGCTCCGCCGCGGCCGGGGCGCGATTGGTGAAACCGGCCGTGGCGCGCGCGAGCACGTCGGGGGGCACCGTCTCGGCGAGCAGTGGCGCATCGAGCCACGGCGGCGGCGCGGTGTGCCGGCCGCGCTCCGAGATGCCGATGTTCGGCATCACGAAGACGTCCTGCTCGACGATCGCGGCGACGAGCGCGTCGTCCATCTCGCGGTCACGTACCAGGTGGGCGAAGCCGTCGACGCCGGCGGCCACCAGTTCCTCGGCGTCGTCGTGGTAGAAGACGTGGGCGATGACGTCGAGGCCGTGCCGGTGCGCCTCGTCGATGATCGCGCGGTAGAGCAGCGGCTCGAGCTTGGCGACCGAACCGCCGCGGTCGTCGACCCAGATCTTGACGAACGAAACGCCCGCGGCGGCGAGTTCGCGGACGTACCGCCGCCCGTCCTCCGCGCTCGTGACGCCGAGAGCGGACGGCCGCAGCGCCGCCGCGCCGGGGCCCGCGTTCGGTCGCGCGAGTCCGCGTCCGGCGGTGAAGAGACGGGCGCCGCCGAGGGTCCCGGCTTCCTGGTCCCGCCGGATCTCCCTCCACAGGCCGCCGGCGTCGGTGCCGAGCGAGACGATGACCCCCACCCCGTGGTACGCGTAGCGGTGCAGGTGATCGACGACATTCTCGCGCGTGTAGTTCGCGGCGTCGTAGGTCAGCCCCCGCTGGAAGCCGACGTGGCCGTGCAGGTTGACCAGGGCCGGCATGATCGTCCGGCCGCGCAGATCGACGACCGCCGCTCCCGGCGGCGCCTCCACCGCGTTCTGCGGGCCGACCGCGGTGATCACGCCCTGCTCGACGACCAACCGCCCCGCCTCTATTGGCGGCGCACCCGTGCCGTCGAGGATGCGTGCCCCATCGTAGACTGCTGCCGTGGTCATCGCCGGTTGTCCGGACGCTTCCGCGCCGGGCGCGGCAGCGGCCGGCCGAGTCGGAACGCTCCGGACTGTCGTGGTCCCTGCGGGTTGCCCGGCGACTGCGGCCAACAACGCGACCGCGGCGGCCAGCGCGGCGCTACCCGCCCTGCGGCGCACGGTGAGACGACCTCGACACCGGGGGGCTCGAAGCCCGGCCCGGCGGCGATCGGCGAGACGATGCATGGTGTTCTCCCTCCACGGAACCAACGGTGGATGCGACCTTGTCGCACACCATCGCGCTCGTGAATAATACCGAGTCTCGGGTCCGCTCCCGCGGCGGCCCCCGACCACGAGTCCCGACCAGCCATGACCGTTCTCGTCACCGGCGCGGCCGGCTACATCGGCAGCGTGGTGGCCGAGAGGCTGCTCGCGCTCGGCCACGCCGTCGCGGCGTTCGACGATCTCTCGCAGGGACACCGCGCGGCCGTACCGTCCGGTGCGCGCTTCTTCGAGGGCGATCTGCGCGACCGCACGCGGCTGGCGGAGGTGTTCTCGGCGGTGCGCCCGGACGCGGTGGCGCATCTGGCCGCCGAGGCGCTCGTCGGCGAGTCGGTGACCGAGCCGGCGAAGTTCTTCGCGGTCAACGTCACCGGCGGTCTGAATCTGCTGGACGCCATGCGCGCCGGAGGCGTCTTCCGCCTCGTCTTCTCGTCGACTGCGGCCGTCTACGGCGAGCCCGAGCGGACGCCGATCTGCGAGGATGCGCCGCTGCGGCCGGTCAACGCGTACGGCGCGTCGAAGCTGGCGTTCGAGCAGGCATTGCCATGGTACGCGTCAGCGTACGGCCTGCGGCACGTGTCGCTGCGCTACTTCAACGCCTGCGGGGCCACGGTCGAGCGCGGCGAACACCACGAACCCGAGACGCACCTCATTGCCATCCTCCTGGAGGTGGCTCTCGGCCTGCGTCCCGAGATCCGCATCTTCGGCGGCGACTACGACACGCCCGACGGCACCTGCATCCGCGACTACGTCCACGTGGCCGATATCGCCGAGGCGCACGTGCTGGCGCTCGACCACATCGACCGGATCGGAGCCGGCGCGTTCAACCTGGGCAATGGGACGGGCTTCTCCAACCGCGAGGTCGTCGAGACGGCGCGGCGCATCACGGGCCATCCGATTCCCGCGGTTGCGGCTCCCCGGCGGACCGGCGATCCGGCGCGGCTGGTGGCCGGGGCCGACCGCGCGCGCGAAGTGCTCGGCTGGGAGCCGCGGTACAGGACCCTCGACGAGATGATCGCCACCGCCTGGGCGTGGCGGAAGGCGCGTCCCTGACCGGACCCCGGCTGACCGCGCCGGCCGCTTCGCGGCTTCGCCGAGGGCAAGCAGCAGCGCCCATGGCCGAGTGCGGCGGACGCGCGTCAGCCCGTCACAACCAGGCGAACTTGATCGCGAAGAGCAGCGCCACGGCGATCAGCGTCGGTGAACACTCGTTCCAGCGTCCCGCCATCGATTTGATGAGCACGTAGCTCACGAAGCCGAGGCCGATGCCGTCGGCGATGGAGAACGTGAGCGGAATGGCGAGCACCGTGATGATCGCTGCCGCTGACTCGGTCACGTCGTCCCAGTTCACGTCCACCAGCGGATGCGTCATCAGGCACGCCACATAGAGGATGGCGGACGCCGTCGCGTAGGGCGGAATGGACCCGGCCAGCGGCGCAAGGAACAGGCAGGCCAGAAACAGGCCGGCCACGACCACTGCGGTCAGACCGGTGCGTCCACCCGCGCTGGTCCCCGCGGCGCTCTCGATGTAGCTCGTCACCGGAGAGGTCCCGAGAAGGGCGCCGCCCACCGTACCCGTGGAGTCGGCGATCAGCGCACGCTGCATGCGCGGCAGCCGTCCGCGCTCGTCGAGAAGCCGCCCCTGGTGCGCGACACCGATCAGCGTGCCGGTCGTGTCGAACAGGTCGACGATGAGGAACGTCAGGACGACCGCGATCATGCCGACCTGCAGCGCGCCGGCGATGTCCAGGGCCAGCAGCGTCGGCATCGGATCCGGCGGGAGCGATGCGAGGCCCCGCCATTCCGAGACACCCAGAGCCAGACCGGCGATGGCGACGACCAGCATCCCGATGATTGCCGCGCCCGGAACGCGGCGCGCCGACAGCGCCACGATGCCGCAGAAGCCCAGCAGGGACAGGACCGGGGCGGGCGCCAGCAGCTCGCCGGTGGTGACCAGCGTCGCCTCGCTCGCCTCGATGATGCCGGCGTTGCGCAGCGCGATGACCCCCAGGAACAGGCCTATCCCCGCTGCGATGGCCAGCTTCAGTCCCTGCGGTATCGCCTCGACGATCCAGCGCCGCACCGGCAGCACGCTGAGGATCAGGAACAGCACGCCGGAGACGAAGACCGCGCCCAGCGCGACCTCCCACGAGTGACCCATGCCGAGCACCACGCCATAGGCGAAGAACGCGTTGAGCCCCATGCCCGGCGCCAGCGCGATCGGGTAGTTGGCGTACAGCCCCATCACCAGCGTGCTGAGCGCCGCCGCCACGCAGGTGGCGACGAACACCGCGTCGAAGGGCATGCCGGCGTCCGAGAGGATCTGCGGGTTGACGAAGGCGATGTAGGCCATCGTCAGGAACGTCGTCGTGCCCGCCGTCACCTCCGTCCGCACGTCGGTGCCGCGCTGCGCCAGTCCGAAGAAACGCTCGATGGTGGCTGTCATGGGTTCCTCGCACCGATTCCACCGAACCTGCTGCTGCCCGTCATGCGTCAGGTTCGCTTGACGTCGATATTCAGGGGAGTCTGCAGTTGCGGGGACGTGGAAGCGGTTGATACTTCTCCATCAGCAGCGGCGAGACCGACAGCACGTCGCCGATGTTGTCGAAGCCGTAGCCGGAGTCGTCGATCGGAAACTCGTCGGCCGGGCTGCCGTGGACGCCGAGCAGGCTGCGAACCGTATTGTCGTACTCGACCCGGTTGAGCCGCCGCGCGGTCACGCGGCCCGGATCGGTTGTCCGCCGATGACCGGCGTCGGCCAGGTACGCCTCGATGGACGCGGTGATGCGCGCGAGCGCCTCCGCCGCCGGTCGGGGGCGTCCCGGCGGCGGCATCTGTCCCGCGTTCAGCCTGCCGAGCACCCGCGTCCAGGTATCGAGCTGCGGATCGACGCCGGCGCCGGCGGGGGGCGGCCCCGCGGCGCCGGCCCGCGGATCGAGCGCGCCGGCGAGCCGCTCCAGGTTGAGGTTCACCGTGCCGAGGCGGTTGCCGTGGCAGACGACGCAGTGCTCGGCGAAGAACGGCGCGGCCTCGGCGGACAGCGCGACGGCCGGCGATACGCCCGCTGCCGCCGGTGTCTGTCCGGCCGCGGAAGACGCGCCGGCAATCGTGATTGCGGCAAGCGCGATCAGCAGCCACGGGCCGCCGGATCGCCGCCACGTGGAGCCGAGACCGAGACACGACCGGAAACTCTCCCGCATCGTGCGAACCATTATGGCACCCTTTCTCTCCGTTGCGTCACGTGCGTCACGTGCGCCGGGGCCGGCTCGACTGCCGCGGTACGGGCTGTGAGCTGTTCGTCGTAGCTGGGCAGATCCTCGCGGGTCGCCGGGTCGTGGAAGCGCAACTGGCGTCCGGGCGTCGCACGCAGTTGCAGGGCGGGCACATCGCTCTGCAGCGACCGGGCGCCGTCGGGCCCCGTCAAACACCGGTTGCCAGACGAAGCCCGACGGCGTCAGGCGCCAGCCCAGCAGCGGCTCGGGCAGCAGTGTACCGGTGCTTGTAGTTGAGCTGGTCGCGATCCTCGCCGTCAATTGATCGCTGCAGGGCAATGGGTCGTGACGTCGCCAGCGTTCGGATGCGCAGCTGCTTCTCCCTCGCGCAGGCGCACGCTGGCCCGCTGCCGGCGGCGCACGATGCGGGCCACAGCCTCCGTGCGCTCGTCGCGGGTCAGCATGCCCTGCAGGGCCCCGAGCGCTTCACGGACATCGGTGGGAGTCAGCCCCGCCAGGACGGTCGAGGCGGCGAGCGGACGCGGCGTCGTGCGGACGCCGAGGGCGAGGAACTCGACCCGCGGGACATCGGCGCCACCCCGGGCGTGCAGCAGCCACAGTTCTCGCACGCCCAGATCACCGTAGCGCCCGATCTTGCCGTCGACCGCGTTCGTGATCTCGACCTCCACGACCAGGTCGGGCGCGTTGTTCTCGAAGAACGCATCGGCCGCTGCGTGTCCGCCGCCGGCGAAGGCCGCGCGGTAGGCGCGGGCGCGCTCGCCGACGTAGAAGGCGCAGTCCGGCTCCATGCCCGTGCCGGCGGGAGCGTCCGGCGCGCGCAGACGCGGCGACCGCAGTCCCCGCGCCGCGCCGGTCAGCGCGCTTGCCGCCACGTCCACGACGTTGTCGAGGCGCCCGCCGAGATCCTCGTGGAGTCGCGACGGGGACATCAGGACGATAAGGCCGCTCAACGGATCGAGGCAGACGCGGCGGAACCAGCGGTTCCAGTCGATGGCGGCGAGCGCCGTCACCGTGTCCGCGTCGGCGCGCAGCACGTGGAACGTGGAGCCGAATGGCCCGCTGTGCATCGTCGCCTGATCCGCGCGCTCAGGGCAGATGGCGACGGTGGCAACTGTTGTCTGTGCGTCGCGCACGCGGACGCTGGCCCGCTGGCGGCGGCGCACGATGCGGGCCACGGCCTCCGTGCGCTCGTCGCGGGTCAGGCCGAGCCGCACGTCAGCCACCGCCTCCGAGATATCGGCGGGCGTAAGGCCCCGGAGGACGTCGGAGGAGGAGAGCCGGTGCGGCGCTGTACCGGGACGCAGGGCGAGGAACTCGGTTCGCGGGATGCCGGAGCCCGATCGAACTTCCAGCCGCCAGAGCTCCCGCACCCCCAGATCGCCGTAGCGTTCGATCTTGCTCTGAGCTGCTGTGTTCGTCATCTCGATCTCCACCACGAGATCGGGCGCGTTCTCATCGAAGAACGCATCGGCCGCTTCTTTCCCGGCGGCAAGCGCCTCGCGATAGGCGATGGCCCGCTCGCCGAGGTAGAACGCGCAATCCGGTTCCATGCCGGTGCCGGGAGGGGAACCCGGCTGGCGAAGACGGGCGGCCAGGAGTTCATTCACGGCGCCGGTCAGCGCGCTCCCCGCCACGTCCACGACATGATCGAGGATTCGGGTCAGCTCGTCGTGCAGCCGGGACGGCGACATCAGGACGATGAGTCCGCCCACCGGGTCGAGGCAGACCCGGCGGAACGACCGGTTCCAGTCGACGGCGGCCAGAGCGGCCACTGTCCCGGCGTCGGCGCGCAGCACGTGGAAAGTGGAACCGAACCGTCCGACTTGCATCGTGGCCGGAGCCGCGACCGGAGCTTGCCCCAGAGGGTCCACTGGCTCACCATAGCACGCGCCGACACCATGTCGGGCTCGCGCGGGTCGGTTGCTTCGGCGGCTTCCCGAGCCCTTCCGGTCACCGCCGCCGGAGCCGGTGTTGTAGCGCAGGATCTTTCCCGACTGCGTCCGCCGCGGCACCAAACGCGGCACACATGGACGACGTCCGCGCCGGGTGCTCAGGGCAGCGTGTCGAAGCGGATGTTGAACCAGGTGACGCCGTCCGTCTCGCGGATGCCGTGCGGCACGCCGGCGGGGATGAAGACGAGGTCGCCGGGGCCGATCTCCCGTTCCTCCCCGCCGCGGATCGCCGCGCCGCGCTGTTCGGCCGGCTCGCCATTCTCGTCGACGATCTGCCCGCCGGTGACGAGCGTCCCGGAGCCCTCGCGGACCACCCAGACGTCGATGGTGCGCGGGTGCATCAGCGCCGTCTCGCCGCCGCGGATGCGGCGGATTTTGACGTTGTAGCTCCCGCCTTCGAGCAGCCGCACGGTCTGGCGCTGCTCGGTGTCCATCTCCGCCACGATGGCCTCGAGCGCGGCCAGCGGGAAGTCGACCGCGCGGTCGGTCGGGGCCTGCTGGCGGATCTGCACCTGCGCGCCGACGGCGATGCCGCCGGCGAACGCGGCCAGGATCACGAGACAGACGGACACCGGTGTGGGGGCGCGCATACGTGTCTCCTCTTCGACGGTTCCCGGCCCGGTCGGTGTTGCGGTCAGCGGTGAAGAGGCGACCGCACGCGCCCGGGGGAGTCGTCCCCCGGGCGCTTCTCCGCGGCTGACGGTCGCCGCCGGCGTCACTGATCGTCGTTGCCGGCGTCCTCCTCCATCAGGTAGTCCCAGTGCCGCGCGGCCTGGGCCAGGATCGGCGCGAGGTCGCCGGCCAGCAGGTACCCGTCATCGACGAGGGCGAGGGCGGCGTCGGTCACCTGGCCCAGGTACTCGGCGCGGCTGAGGTAGCGCTCCTCGATGGACAGCCGCGGGTCGCCCGTGCGCTCGCGGTCGCTGGCCGTCTGCGGGAACGGGATGTAGGAGCCCTGCATGCTCGACAGCACGTCGGTCGGGCCCGCTTCGGCGTGGAACAGGTTCCAGCCCGTGTAGGTCGCCAGCGGGACCGCGACCTCCGGCATCATCAGCCCGCCGGTCTCGTTGCCGTCCGCATCCACGCCCGGCACCAGGATCGGGAACGCCGAGAGCACCTGCGGCGGCTGCACCGAGGCGATGCCGCGGGTGCGGAACTCCGGCCCGTAGATGGCGCGGTAGGCCAGGTGCGGTACGGCCGGCTGACCCACGCCCGGCAGCGCCGGGAAGTCCAGATCCTCCGGCGCCACGAGGTCGTCGTCGTCGATCCGCGGGTAGATGCTGGCCGGCGGGACGGCCGCGTCGTCGTCGATCCAGCGGTCCATGGCCAGCAGCAGCGGGCGCAGGAACCAGGAATAGTCGTTCGGGTTGCTCAGCTCCTGGCCGATCGTGCGCCGCGGCGGGAAGCGGCCGGGGCCGTGCTGCCCGCCGGCGAACGAGTAGATGCGGACGTTGTCGAGCAGCGGCGCGTCCGCCGTCCCGTCGATGGTGGTGTGGATCAGCGACGCGGCGCGCCCCCAGTACTCGTAGGACGAGTTCGTGTAGAAGACCTTCGGCATGTGGCCCGGCTGGATGCCCGCGAGCAGGCCGTCCCGCATGTCGGTCTCCGGGTCGTGCTGCACGACATCGGTGAACGGGAAGATGTCGCTCGGGTAGAGCTTGTTCAGGAACGGGTGGCCGTCGCGCGACGGCTGCGCGAAGCGGTGGTTGAAGCTGCCGCGACCGCCGCCGGCCACGTGCGACATGATGCCGTCGAACGCGCGCCGGTTCTGCTCGTCGACGTTGAACCCGTGGTGGAGGAACGTCCGCAGGAACCGGCCGCTCTGCGAGACGCCCCAGGCGACGGCGTGCTCGATCGCCCCGGCCGGAAGATCCAGTTCCGGCGTCGCCTCGTACTTCAGTTGCGAGATCATGTCGCGGATCGCGGCGGGTCCGAGGCCGACCAGGGCCGGATCCTGCGCCACGTAGACGATGTCGTAGATCCGGAACGGTTCGAAGCCGCCCTCCAGGTACACGCGGGTCGGGTCGGCGACGAGCGAGCCGTCGTCGTTGCGCCGGGCGAAGCGCCACCGCTCGCGCGGGACGACGCGCCGCGGCTGGTCGACGCCGTCGCGCACGGTCATCACGTTGGCCGGGTCATCGGGGTCGGCCACCGGGTAGGCGATGTGGCTGCGGTCGGCGAGCGAACGGTCGTACGCGCGCTGGTTGACGATCACCTCGCTGCGGACCAGACCCGTCAGCGGGTTGCCGTCGCCGGTCGCCACCGGCGTGTGCAGCCGCATCTGTCCGTCGCGCAGCGGCACGTCGAACTGCCAGCCGAGCCACAGCAGCGAGAAGCCGTTCTCGAGCAGGAAGCCGTCGCCCATCTCCGCCGCGGTCTGCGGATCGCGGCTCCCGGCGGCGTTGTTGAAGGTGCCGAGCATCCCCTTGCCACCGCGGTTCGACACCTCGTAGAGGACCGTTCCGTTCCCGCGTGCGGCGTCCTTCGGCTTCAGCAGGAAGAAGTTCGAGCGGAACTCGACCATGCCGCGGTCGTTGCGCGGCGCGAAGTCGATGTCGGTGACGATCCGGTTGGCCGGATTCGCCGGATCGACCTCGAAGTGGACCATGCCGGCCAGCTTCTCGTAGGGTCCCGCGAGGCCGTAGGCCATGCCGCCGGCCACGTCGGCGCGACTGTCCACGACCACGCGGACCACGTCGGCGGAAGCGGTCGCGGCGAATCCGAGCGCGATCACGGACAGGATCAGGAACGTGGAAAGGAAGCGATTCATGGGTCCTCCTCGGGAGGCTGTCCTCCCGGCGCAGCGCAGGCACTCCTCGCCCGGCTGTGGCGCCAGCCGGGCGGTGGTCAACGACAGGAATCGCCGACGAGGGGAACCGTACAGGATCGTATCGGGCGCGTCCACGCCGGGCCGCCGGGTTCGAAGGCGGTCGACCGCGTCACGGACGCACCCCTGCGCCCCGATCACGGCGCAACGACCCTGGAGTTGAGACAGTGCTCTCCCGCGGTCCGCCGGCGGCCCGGGCGGCGGATCAATCCCACCAGTTGTAGTCGATGTGGAAATCGTGCTCCACGGTTCCGCTGTCGAAGTGGCCGAGGCGGCCGCAGCGGAAACGCAGCGTCCAGTCGAGCATCCGGAACGGACCGGTGTAGAGCTTCCAGCGGGGCGTCTCGCCCGGCTCGGTCGTGTACTCGATGGTCGCGCCCGCCGTCGGGCAGGTCAGCGCCACGGTCGGCGGGTAGTGGAACATGCCGCCCGGCGGGTCCGCCTCGGGCAGCGCGGCCGTCTGGTAGATGCCGTCGGGGCGGAAGCGTCGCACCAGCTCCGCCTCCGGGATGGCGCCCAGGTCCCCGGTCGTCTCGATCCACGCGTCGAGCGCAGCGCGCATCCGCCCGAGCCGTTCGGCCTGGGCGGGGTCGCCGGCCAGGTCGGCCACCTCGTGCGGGTCGGCCGCGGTGTCGTAGAGCTCCTCGGCCGGCTTGGTCGCGGCGAGGAAGCGGCGTTGCGGACCCCGGAGTGCGCCGGCCGCGGCCAGCCGGCGCCACGCCTGCATCGTCGGCATCCGATCCATGTAGGCGATGGGCTGGGCGTAGGGCAGCTCCGGCGCGAAGTTCCGGATGTACTTGTGGCGGCGGTCGCGGACGGCGCGGATGCGGTCCCGGGTCTCGTCCATCCGGTCGCGGGTGAAGAACAGGTACTCCGGCTCGGGCGCGGCGGCGTCGCCGAGGAAGATGCGTCCCTGCATGTGCTCCGGAACGCGGGCCCCGGCCAGCGCGAGCACGGTCGGCGCGAGGTCGATGAAGCTGACCAGGTCGTCGCGCACCGTACCGGGCGCGATGCGGCCCGGCCAGCGGACCAGCAGCGGCACGTGCAGCCCGGAATCGTAGACCCAGCGCTTGCCGCGCGGCAGCCCCCAGCCGTGGTCGCCGTAGAAGAAAACCACCGTGTCGCCGGCCAGCCCGTCGGCGTCGAGCGCGGCCAGGATTTCCCCCGCCTGCGCGTCCATCACGCTCACCAGGTCGTGGTAGCGCGCGACGTCCCGGCGGACCTCCGGCGTGTCCGGGAAGTACGGCGGCAGCGGCGCGGCGGCCGGGTCGTGGCGGGCGGCCGGCGCGAGGTGGGCGGTCACTTCCGTGAAGCGCTCGTCCGGCATGCGGACCTGTCCCTCGTGCGTCGCGCCCAGGTTGAACACCGAGAAGAACGGCTGGCCGGGCGCCCGGTTGCGCCAGTGGGCGTGCTCGCCGTTCTCGTCCCAGAGGCCGAGCGGCGCCTCGCGCACCGCGCGGCGGGTCTCGGTCGGCAGCCACGGCGAGAAGTTGTAGTCGGTCTTGGCGTTGTTGGTCGTGAAGTAGCCGGCGGCGCGCAGCCCTTCGGTGAAGCCCTTGACATGCGGGGGCGGCACGGCGGTCGACCGCATATGGTGCGCGCCGATCGACGTGGGGTACATGCCGGTGATGATCGCCGCGCGCGCCGGCGCGCAGACCGGCGTCACGGCGAAGGCGCGGGTGAAGCGGGCGCCGTCGGCGGCCAGCCGGTCGAGGTTCGGTGTCACCGCCCAGGCGTCCCCGTAGCTGCCGTGGTGCGGGCCGTGGTCCTCGGCGACGATCCAGAGGATGTTCGGCGGCGTCGGGTCCACCCCGGTCCGGTGCGCCGCGTCCGACGGCCGATCAGGTCCCGCGCCGCACGCGGTCAGGGTCAGCGCCGCGAGCCAGGCCGCGCCGCGACAGCCTCGCCGCTGCGCGACGCGTTCACGGTGGGCAATGGCCGGTGGTCGCATGGGTCCGGGTCTCGAGCGGGTGCGGAGAACAGCGACCGTCGATTACAGGTCGGGGGGAGACGCGATCCGCTGGCTGTTGGATGCTCGCAACATCGTCATCCTGGTCACCAGCCGGGCGTCGTGATCCGTCTTCGCGCCGAGCGTACCGCGAGCCGGGAGGCTGCGGCGGGCCGGCGGCGCGCGGCGTTGGCCCCAGCCCGACCGCGCGCCATTGACACCACTACACCATCGCACCACAATCGCGCATGAGACTGACGATCAACCTCGAGCCCGACCTCTACACGGTGGCCGTATCGCTCGCCAAGGCCGAGGATTGCAGCATCAGTGCTTCTTCTGCAGACGGCGTAAGTGCTTTATACAGAACGACTTACAGCGTCGTGCACGTTTTGTTCCCACGGATGATCCTACTTCAACCGGCGGTTGATCATGACGCACTGTACAAGATCGCACGTGCGGAACGGGTGGGCGCGGGCGGCTGACGGGGCGTGATTCGCGGTCGGCCGGCGGGCGGCGCCGGGCGTCCCCGGGTGTTCAGTCGACCGCGGTGGCCGGCGCGGTGCGTTCGAGGAGCTGGAGCAGCAGGCTGCGCATCTCGCGCATCTCGCGCATCTCGGTCTGCATTTCGGTGCGCAGCGCGCGTATCTCGGTGTGCATCTGGTTGCGCAACTCGCGAATCTCGATCTGCGCGGTGCTCACGTTCGCGTTGGTGTCGTCGATGCGGGCGTTGATGGTCGCCTGCTGCTGCATGAGCGTCGCATACTGCTGCATCAGCATGGCGTTCTGCTGGAACATCATGCCGACGAGCGTGAGCAGCAGCAGCCCGATGCCGATGCCGGTGGTGACGATCCACTTGGCGTCGATCCAGAGTCTGGGCTTCGCGGGTCTGTCTGCGTGCTCGGCGGGCGCGGTCGTGTCGGCCATGTCGGGTTGGCGGTGACTCGGTCGGCGGGTCGCTTGGGCCAGGGCGTTCTCTCGGGTGTTCAGCCCGGGCGGAGCACGCCGTCGAGGACGCTGGGTTGACAACCACGTTGTATGAGGTCGGGACAGGGCGGTGCTGACCCGTTGGCCAGTTTCCGTATTTTCGCCCTCGTGGCCGTCGCGGTCACTTCGGCCGATCGGTGCCGGCGCCTCGGCTGACGTCGATCACCCGCACCGTGATTCGGCGTGCCTCGGCCGGTGTGAGGTCCGCTTCCAGGCGCTCGCGCAGCGCATCGGGAGTGGCGAGTCGCGCGCCGTCGGGAGATTTGGGAAGGTCGGATTCCTCGCCGAACCACAAGACCACGTAGACGCCGTGCCAGTCAGTGGCCGGGTCGGACGTGTACCGCGCCATCAACTGGTTTTGCGCGGCGCTCCACAGATCCCGGTGCGTGTGCTTCTTGATCTCCACCGGCACGTTGAAGTCGCGGTAGGAGACGCGGATGTCGGCCCGTTTGTCGTTGGCGTAGCGCCCTTCGGGCTGGGCGTCGACTTCCTCTGGAAGAATCATCCGAAGGTCCGACAGCAGGGCGTCGCGGCACGACTCCTCGTGCTTCGGTTTGTCCGGTTGGCGGGTATGGGCCTCGTTCCAGTACTGCCGCCAGTCGTTGGTGTTGCCGGTGCGGATTCCTTTGGCGACTTCGTCCAGGCGGTCGACGACGAGGGCGGCGAGATCGGCGGCGTTCGCGGGCGGCCCGTCGTCGAGCGTGCGGCAGACCGCGGCGACGGTGGGAGGTCGATGGGCGGCGTCGCGGGCAACCACCCGCTGACGGTACCGTGCCTGGTTCAGCTCCCAACGCCAGGGGGAGAGGAGTGCATCCTGCGCCAGTGCGTCCAGTGCCTTGGTGGCCTTGGCGGATGGCAATGCGGACAGGCGCTCAATCATTCGCCGCACGAGGTCCGACGATCGGATGTCGAGCGTGACCTCGTACGCCTCGTCGGTGTCGGGGCGCGACGGTCCGAACGAGCTGCCCAGCCGCTGGACAAGCACCTGCAGGGCCGGCGCGTCCAGGCGGTCGACGAACGAACCGGGCCAGTGCGCATCGTCGACGGCTGCGGCTAGATGCCGTATGCGGCGCTCGCTCGCGGCAGTGAAATCGTTCACCGCCGGCAGGTGCGTCTCGGGCGCCACGACGAGTCCGGCCGCGAGCCAGCAGGCGCGCTGGGCGAGGTTCAGGCTAGGCTTCGCCAGCCGGGTGGCGATGAGCTGTGCGAACTCTGCGCCGTCGGCGTGCTGCAACGCCGCCCGGAGCAGGTACTGCAGGTTGCCCGTCTGATGAGCCGCACTGCGGACCGGGAAGGCTGCCAGCAACGGGAGGCTCACGATACGGGCCACTTGTGCGTGGTTGCTATCGTTGGCGAGCGCATACGGGCCGTGCACGTGCGCACGGCGGGTCCGGAGCCCGGCCCGAGCACAGCGCAGCAGTACGTCCGCGGCCAGCTGCGGCCGCGTCGCGACGACCGCGCGGTAGCCCGGCGGCTCGCCTACGCCGGCGCCGGTGTAGTGGAACGCGAGCAGCGCCCGCAGCGCCCGGTCGTCGAGGGAGCGGTACGGTGGAACCGCGACGTCGGGCGGGTCATTCGGGCGTCGCGATGAAGCGGCGCCATCGCCGCCATCGCCGAGCGGTCGGTGCGACGGAGCGGCCCCGCCGGCTGGCGAGTCGGTCGGTCGGCAAGCGCCGCCGGCGGGTGGCGTGCCCGGGGAGGACGGGTCGTCCGTGGCTGATGACCGCTCGGCGAAGCTCGCCAGACACGGCAGGGCGAGCCAGTGCTGAAGGTTCTGCTCCCGAAGGCGCACGATGGCGTCGACATCGGGCAGGTCGTCGCGGTGGAGGGCGCCGCGCAGGGCGGCCAGCGCGGCGTCGACGAGAGTCGAATCCTGGAGCGCGCCGGCGAGGCGTTTGCGCGGACTTTCCCCGTGAGCCTCGGAAGTGTGGCCGAAGTACATCAGCGCCAACTGGTGCAGCAGCGGCGGCGGGCAGTGGTTCGCACGCAGCGCGTCCGCGTGCGAGCGAACCTCGTCGACCCAGGGCCGCAGTCGTTCCCGTCGTTCGCCTTCGATGCGCCGCTGGTGTCGGATGTTTTGCCGGCGCATGGCAAGTTGCTTGTGGACAGGACAGACGCTTTCTTCGTTGAAGACCGCTTTCAGCGCGGGATGCGCGTTTGTTTTCTCGATCACCTGCTCGATCGTCAGGCTGGTTTCGCCGTTTCCGACGGCGTCGAAGACGTGCCGCAGATAGTAGGCTGCGATGCGGCGATCGGTCGCCGCCGCGGCTTGGTTGAGGCACCATCGACCGAAGTCCGAGGGAAGGTTCGCGCTGTACAGGCGCGCCCAGACGTCGAAGGCGGCTTCGAACCGGTCGTGGTCGGAAGCGGCGGCGCAGCGACGTATCTCCTCCGCGAACACCGCCTTTATTACTTCGCCGCGCGCCTCCAGCCAGGCGCGGATGCGTCCCGTGGCAGCGGCGGTCTCGCTGCTGTTGTCGGGTTTGCCGTCCAGGCCCACGCCCAGCCACTTGTAGAGGCGCGGGGTCTCCAGATCGTCGCCGTGCGCTTCCAGTCCGCGGGCCAGCAGCGCGATCCACGGTTCTGGCGGCATCAGCCCTGGTTGCCGGCCAATGCGCAGGGGCTCGATTCGCGCCGCCAGTCGATCGAGATGTTCGGCGGTGTGGGCGTCGGGGCACTGCGCCACGTGTTCGGTCAGCCGCCACTCTGGCGGACTGATGCTGCGCCCGGCGGTCGAGCTCGGCCAGTGCTCCCACACATCGGCCGGCGACAGGTGGTCGGGGTAGAGAGCGCGTAACAGAATGCAGCGGAGCTCTTGATTGGGGTCGAACACCGTTCGTTCACGGATTTCCGCGAGCAATGCGCGGAGGGCGTCCGTTGTTTCTGTGCTGTACGGAGGGTGGCGCGTGAGCGCCTCCAGGGCGAGGTCGCGAATGACGGCCGGCCACGTGTCGTCCCGCGCTAGGCGGAGCAGCACATCGTCGAGGCTCGCCGGTGGTGAACCGTGCCACAGGATACTCAGGATGAAGTAGACGGAGTCTCGATGATCGGAATCTCGGCGCGTGTCGGTAAGAACGGCGCGGAACGCGTTGGCCATGGCCGGGGTGGCGAGCGCCGTGAACGCCGCCGCGGTCTGGAAGGCGAATGCGAGTCGGGCGGCCTCGCGCTGCAGCGCTGCGAGCAGGGCGCGTCGTTCGTGGTCGTCGAAGCGGTGGAGGTCACCATAGAGGCCGACGCCGACCGGGTCGCGATCGATCAGGTCGCGCCGGGCGTGTTGGGAATGCGCCGCGAGCCAAGCGGACAGCCCGCGCAGCGGCGTTACCACGCCGCCGTCGCTGCCGGTGAGGAGGGCGATTGCGCGCCCCGCCGGCAGGCTACCCGGGCGGCGATCTGCCGATGCCCGTCTGTCGATGAGTTGCGCCAAGAAGCGCCCGGCCAGGAACTCGGCGATGTGCCGGTGCACGGGCGCGAAACGGCCGGTCGACTGCGCCCTGAACAACTTCGTTCCGAGTGCGTTGCGCAGGGGAGCGCACTCGCTTCGCTCGCCGCCATCGTGGGAGCGCCATGCCTGCTGACAGGCATCGAGATCCGGATAGTCGTCGTCGCCGATCCCGTGCAAGGTGTAGCCGACGACACCCGACAGCAATTGGACCGCGCACAGGAACCCGGCGGCGTTGAGGAGGTGGTCCGGCATTGATTCGCGCCCGGCCGCCGCGGCCGCGGATCGTGCCGCGCAGTGTTCCTCGTTGTGCTCCATGACCATCTGGCGGCAGGCGTGTTCGAAGGTTTCCTGTCGGCTCGCCGGCCAATCACTACCCGCTTCCACGGCGTGCGCCAGCATGCTGAGGGTCTGGGGATTGCCGAGCAGACCGTCGAGGTCCTGCTGTCGGGCCGTCTTGATGAACTGGGCGACGTCTTCGATGTCGAAGTGATTCTCGAGCAGCGCCGCAACGTCCGTCTCCGCCAGCGGTTCGAGGTGCAGGACGGTCAGTTGTTTGTCCGGCGCGACCAGTTCAAGATGTCGGCGGTCGTTGCTCCCGAGCCAGTCCGCCTCACGGCACGACAGGCGGTACCGCGGCCTGTCAAGCGTGTCGAGCCGTCCGCGAATGGCGTCGAGCGGCGTCCGCGCGTCGGGTGAACCGGCGCGCACCTCGTCGAGGCCGTCAATGAAGAGGGTCTTCCCGCGCCAGCGGTTCACGTCTAGCGCAAGGAAGTTGCGCGCGGAGATCAACGCCGCCGCGTCGCCGAGCACGGTGGACTCGCTCTCGAACGCCGTGGTTTTTCCCGCGCCGGGGTCGCCGAGCAGGACGTAGGCGGGCGCGTCCCTGAACGCAGAGAGCGGTCGGGACGCCGCGCGGGCGCGCGGGGTGGGGTCTCGGTCTCCGGACCGGCGCCGCTCCGTGGCCGCGGACCCCGTCGGTGCCGCGTCCGGGACCGTCAATTCCACGCACCGGCGGGGAACGAAGCTGGTCATGGGTTTTCGAACCAGCGGCTCGCAGGCGCGGCCAGGAACTTGGCGAGGGGAACGCCCCCGTCTCCTACCAGCAGCGAGCGGCGCGGGTGGAACCGCGCGTCGAATTCGCCGAGACCGCGCGGTTTCCCGCGCGGTGGCCCGCTCTTCACCTCGATGGCGACCAGATTCGGACCCCGCTGCAGTACGAAGTCGACTTCGTGCGACCCTTCGCGCCAGTAGTGCACCCGGGTGTCCGACGCTGCGGTGTTGTATAGGTGCGCGCCGACCGCGCTCTCGACGATGCGCCCCCAGAACGTCCGGTCGGCCCGCGCCTCTTCGAACGTATAACCGGAGCCGGCCGTCATCAGCGCGGTGTTCAGCACGTTGAGCTTCGGGCTCGACCGGCGGATGCGCGGCGCCCTGCCGGCGTACTTCTGCAACCCCGCGAGCAGACCGGCGGTCGTGAGCAGGTCGAGGTAGCGCGCCAGCGTCGTCGTGTTGCCGGCGTCCTGGAGCTGGCCCACCATCTTGTCGTACGAAAGGATCTCTCCCGAGCAGGCGGCGCCGAGCTCGAACAACCGTTTCAGCAGCGCCGGCTTGTTGACCGGGGTCATCGCCAGCAGATCCCGCTCGATATGGGGTTCGACGAGCGCCTGCAGGATGTAGTCGCGCCACTCCAGTGGGTCTCCGACGAGGGCGGCGGCACCGGGATAGCCGCCGAAGAACACGTAGGCTGGCAGGTCGAAGTTGAAGGCCTCGGCCATCTCCGGGAACGACCAGTGCGTCACGCGGAGCGGCTGGAAGCGTCCTACGAGGCTCTCGCTCAGCCCGGCTTGCATGCGCAGGGGGGCCGAGCCCAGGACGACCACGTGCAGTGGAAGGTCCGCCGCGCGGTCGGCGTCCCACAGCCCCTTGACGGTCTCGGACCACCGGGGAATCTTCTGGATCTCGTCGAACACCAGCACGGCGCCGGATGGGGACTGCTCGGCTTCCCGGCGCGCCGCCTCCCAGCGCCGTACCAGCCAGTCGGCGTCGCGTGCGCCGGAGACATCCAGGGCATCCACGAACGGTGCGTCCGACAGCGTGTCCAGCGTCCGGTGGTCGCGTGCGTCCGTCGCGTGGTAGCGCCCCGGCAGACGGATCCGCTGCAGCGCCTGTCGGACGATCGTCGTCTTGCCGGTTTGCCGCGGCCCGAAGATGGCCTGGATCAGCCCCGGCCCGGCCTCCAGACGCTGGCGGAGGATTTCGACCTGGGAGCGGTCGAAGTGCATACACAATGATACTGTATTGAGTAGTCTTACTCAACACATGTATCTGGCTGGCGTGGGTTGTGGCCTCAGTGGTTCGCCGGGCTGAGGAAGGACCGGTTCGCCACCTGTCCCCACCACGCAGGGCACCCTGCTGCGCGTGCACATGCGCCTTGCCGTCGAGGGCAGTGCGGCTGCGGCCTGGGGAGGCACTGCGTGCCGTGTGCGCGCATCCGGGCCACGAATGGTGGGATGATCCAGTCGACTATCTGGATGTGCCGCATCGGAACCTGCAGGGTCACAAAAGGTGACGGACGCTTGGCTCGCCGAACTGGCTCGCCGGCGCGGGGGTTGCGTTGCGACGCTTGATTCCGGCTTCGCCACCCTGCACGCCGACGTGGCGGTGCTGCTTCCCCGACTCCTGTAGCCGGGGTGTCGCCCTGTGCACAGGAGCTGGCGAATCGCGATCCGGCAGCCGTGAGGACATGCGTCGGCTGCGACGTCAAATCGGCTGGTCAGGAACCGTCGGCGAAATTCTGGCGCTTCGTGATGCGGGTCGCCGATGAACGCGGACGCCCCGTTCTGGGCTGCTCGATCGTCTGTGCGCTCACGGGGGATGCCGCCACGGACGGCTAAACGGCCGCTCTCGACCCGGCGTCTACCGATGCATGTTGCATGCAGCGCCAGCCCGGATCGCATCGTGCATCGTGATCGGGTGGCTCGCTTCCGCTGCAGTGCGGGCGCAGGTGGAGGCGCCGGTCGCGGTGGCCGTGCTTCCCTTCGTCAACATCAGCGGCGTCCCGGATGACGACTGGATCGGCGCCGGCCTGGCCGAAACCGTGACGGTGGCGCTGCACGGGCGCCCGCCGTTGACCCCGGTCGGGCGTGGACCGCTCCTGGAGGCGCTGCGGGCCCAGGCTTCCGCGGGTCGATCCGTGGATTCCGATACGCACCTGGTCACGCTCGGCCGGGCCGTCGGGGCGCGGTGGGTGGCGGGCGGCGGCTACCAGCGCGTCGGCGACCGGATGCGCATAACGGCGAGGCTGATCGACGCGCCGGGCGGGGTCGCCGTCGGCGCGACGGTGGTCGACGGCGGCGTCGACGAGCTGTTCGCGCTTCAGGATCGTGTGGCGGCCGAGCTCCTGGCCCTTGCGGACGCGCACGGCGGTCCGGGTTCCGTACTCGTTGCGCAGGAGCCGGGCCGTCCGATGGGGGCGACGGCATTCGGGGAAGGATCGTTCGGCACGGGGACCCGGCCCGGACGCGGATCCGCCGCACCGTCTCGCGCGCCGCGCGCGGGCGGAGTCGTTGCCCCGCCGGTGCGGGAACGACCCGGGCGCGCGGCGGGCGGGCCGGGCGGAACGGTTGCGGCGCGGCCCGCGGAGACGGCGGCCGCACCACCGGCCGGCGCGGCTGCGTTTCCGTCCGCCGGCGTGGCCGGCTTCGAGGCCATGCGCGGCGCCCCCGGGTTCATCGACGGACCGCCGCCGCCGCTTCCGCCGGACGTCATCCGCCGCGACGCGCAGCGGCGCGCCACCATCCGTGCGGTCGAGGTGGACGCCCCGATCCGTCTCGACGGACAGCTCGACGAGCGCGTCTACCACACCGTGCCGGCCATCACCGGCTTCATCCAGCAGGCGCCCGACGAGGGGGCGCCCGCCACCGAGAGGACCGAGGCGTGGATTCTGTTCGACGCCGATAACATCTATGTCGCGGGTCGGATCTGGGACTCGGCGCCGCCGAGCCAGTGGGTGGCCAACGAGATGCGCCGCGACACCCGCCAGCTCCGCCAGAACGACACCTTCGCCGTCATTCTCGACACCTTCTACGACCGCCGCAACGCGGTCGCGTTCTACACCAATCCCCTCGGCGCGATCGCCGACTTCCAGATCACCAACGAGGGCAATCCGAACAGCGACTGGAACCCGGTCTGGGACGTCCGCAGCGGGCGGTTCGAGGGCGGCTGGACCGTGGAGATGGAGATCCCGTTCAAGTCGCTGCGCTACCGCCCGGGACCGTCCCAGATCTGGGGCGTGCAGCTCCGGCGCAACGTGCGGCGCAAGAACGAGTGGAACTACATCACCCCGCTGCCCATCTCGGCCGGGTCGGGACCGGGCGGCATCTTCCGCGTCTCCGATGCGGCGACGCTGGTCGGACTCGACGCCCCGAGCGGCAGCCGGAACCTGGAGGTCAAGCCGTACGGCATCGGCGGCGTCAGCACCAACCTCGCCGCCGACCCGCCGACCCGCAATGTCGGAGACGGAACCGGCGGCCTCGACGTCAAGTACGGGGTCACGCAGAACCTGACCGCCGACTTCACCCTGAACACCGACTTCGCGCAGGTCGAGGTGGACGAGCAGCAGGTCAACCTGACCCGCTTCAACCTCTTCTTTCCCGAGAAGCGCGAGTTCTTCCTCGAAGGCCGCGGCATCTTCGGTTTCGCGCGCGGCGGCTTCTCGGGCGGCTTCGGGGGCGCGTTGCGCAGCAGCGGGGGCGGCTTCTTCGGCGGCGGCAACGCCCCCACCATCTTCTACAGCCGCCGGATCGGCCTGCAGAACCGGTCCGTCGTTCCGATTGTCGGCGGCGGTCGCGTGACCGGCAAGATCGGGGCCTTCGATGTCGGCGCGCTCAACATCCAGACCGACGAGGACGCGCTGGCGCGGGCGGAGATGACGAACTTCACCGTCGTGCGCGTGAAGCGCGATATCCTGCGCCGCAGTGCGATAGGGGGGATCTTCACGAACCGTTCGGTCGCGATCGCCGGCGACGGCTCCAGTCAGGCGTACGGCGCCGACGCGACGTTCTCGTTCTACGAGAACGTCAACCTGCTGGGGTATGTGGCGCGGACCCAGGTTCCCGATCCCGGTCGGCGGGGACAGGACCTGAGCTACCAGGGGCGCTTCGACTACGGAGGTGACCGCTACGGCTTGCAGGCCGAGCACCTCCTGGTCGAGAAGAACTTCATCCCCGAGGTCGGTTTCCTCCGGCGCGACAACTTCCGCCGCAGCTACGCGCGGGCGCGGTTCAGCCCGCGGCCGCAGTCGCTGGCCGGCATCCGCCAGTTCCGGCTCGAAGGGAGTTACGACTACATCGAGACCGCCGATCTGGGAATCGTGGAGACCCGCCAGTCGCAACTGGGGTTCTCGACCGAGCTCGAGAACAGCGACCGGTTCGGCGTGTCCGTGGCCGACAACTACGAATTCCTCCACGGCGCGTTCACCCCGGGGCCGGACGACGTGGTCTTTCCGGTCGGCGGCTACCGCTTCTTCGACGTCGAGGCCACCTATTCGCCCGGCGCCCAGCGGCGTCTCAATGGGACCTTCTCGGTGCTGGCCGGCGACTACTTCGACGGCCGCATCCGTTCGGTCGGATTCAGCCGCGGGCGCATGGAGGTGACGCAGAGGCTCTCGGTGGAGCCGAGCGCCTCGGTCAACTGGATCGATTCCCCGTACGGATCGTTCCGCACGGACCTCGTCGTGTCGCGCGTGAACTGGACCTTCACGCCGCGCATGTTCTTCAGCGGCCTGATCCAGTACAACTCGAGCACGAACACGGTCAGCAACAACCTGCGGCTGCGCTGGGAGTACTCGCCCGGCAGCGAGCTGTTCGTGGTCTACACCGAGGATCGGGAGACCGATCCCCTGCGGCCGAACCGGTTCTCGGACCTGCGCAACCGCGGGTTCGTGGTCAAGATGAACCGGTTGTTCCGCTTCTGACGCCCCGCGCGGGAATACGGCGCGGCCTTGCGCGGTCTGTTGATCCACGGACCGCACGAGTGGAGCAGCGCCATGACCCTGGAAGCGTTCACGTCCCTGACCGCGAGGATCCCGGATAACATCTTTCGGCGCGCCATCGCCGCGGCGCTGGCCAACGGGACCCCGCGGACGCCGGCGGAGTTCTCCCGCTTCCATGACGATGTCGTGGACGAGCTCCGGCTCGCGGTCGACCGCCCGGGCGAGCGGGCCGCGTGAGCGGAATCGGCGCATCGAGCGTCCGCGCGATCATGGGGCGGGTGCGGTCATGGAGTGAGCAGAGCCAAGGAGCCTTTGGATGTCCAGGAGAATGAAGCGCATCTCGGCCGGATTGACCGGAGCGGTCACGCTTGCCGTCCTCTCGGCGGGGGCCACGGGCGCGGCGGTTGCGGCGCGCGCGGGCCAGGGCCACGAGCAGGCGCTCGCCGGGTCGTGGACGATCAACGAGGATCTGAGCGACGAACTCCGGCCGCAGCCGGGCGGGCGCGACCGGGACGGCGGGCGGCCGGGCACCGGCGGTTTCGGCGGTCCCGGCTGGGGTCCCGGCGGCGGTTTCGGCGGGCGCGGCGGCTTCGGTGGCCGGGGCGGTTTCGGCGGGCGCGGCGGTGGTGTCGGCGGATTCGACGGCGACCCGCAGCAGATGGCGCGCATGCGGGCGGACATGCAGGAGGCGATGCGGGACCTGATGACCGCGCCGCGTCGCATGACGATCGTCGCGAACGCGGACGAGATCGTGCTCACCTACGGCGACCGCCGCGTCGTCAGGCTGATTCCGGACGGCCGGGAGCACTCGGGGCTTGCCGGCCGGAGTGCGCGCGTCACCCGCCGGACGCGCTGGCGCGGCGCGACCCTGGAGGCGGAAATCGAGCTGCAGTCGCGGATGGAGCTTCGCGTGCGCCAGCGCTACGAGGTGCGGAACACGGATTTCGGCCAGCGCCGGTTGACGGTGACCACGCGCATCGACGGCGGCCGGCGTGGTCGTGATCGCGAGCTCCGGCGGGTCTATGACCTCGAGATCCGGTAGCGGCTCCGGCGCGGCGGACAGGACCCGGGAGGGGTGCTGCGTAAACGAATCCGCACGGTCCCGGCGTCTTCGACGCCAGGCAGAGTCGGCGCCGTAGCGCGCAGTGCTGCCAGGCAGATGCGCTTGGGCGGCATTCGCAGGATCTGCAGACGACGTTTGTGGTGTTTCGGGACGCTAGGATCCGACGATGGTATCCAGGTATATCGGTGCTTTCCTTCTCGTCGCCGTGGGCGCGGCCAGCGTTCTCGTCTATCAGCGCGTCACCCCCGCCGGCGAGTCGGGGCCGGGGCGCCCGGGCGGCGGGCCTCCCGGCGGGTTCCGACCGGGGGGCGGCCGCGGCGCCTTCGGCGCGATGGCGATGCGCGTCAATTCCGCGGATGTCGCGCGCGCGGACATCGCCGAGCAGCTCCGGATCGTCGGCAACCTGACGGGGGCGGCCAGCGTGGAGGTCGCCCCGAAGATCAACGGCCGCCTGCGGCAGCTCGACCTGCGCCTCGGTGATCCGGTGACGCAGGGGCAGGAGGTGGCGCGGGTGGAGGACGACGAGCTCCGCCAGCAGGTGAGCCAGGCGGAGGCGTCGTTCGAGGTGGGGCGGGCGACGGTCCGTCAGCGCGAGGCCGATCTGGTGCTGGCCCGGACCACCCGGGACCGGTCCCAGAGCCTGTTCTCCCGCGCGCTGGTGTCGCGGCAGGAGCTCGATGACGCCGAGGCGCGCTACCAGGCGGCCAACGCACAGCTCGATCTGGCCCGGGCGCAGTTCGACGAGGCCGGCGCGCGGCTCGAGGAGCTGCGCATCAACCTGGAGAACACCGTCATGGTCTCGCCGGTCGACGGGTTCATCGGCCGGCGCTACCTCGATCCGGGCGCCTACGTGACGTCGAATACCGCGGTGGTGTCCGTGGTCGACATCCGTCTCGTCCGCCTGGTGGCCAACCTCGTCGAGCGCGACCTGCGGCTGGTCGAGGAGGGCGTTCGGGCGCGGATCGAGGTCGATGCGTTTCCCGGGGAGTCCTTCGAGGGTCGCGTGACCCGGATCGCCCCGGTCCTGGATCCGGCGACGCGTACCGCGGAGATCGAGATCGAGGTTCCGAATCGGGACTTCCGGTTGAAGCCGGGCATGTACGCCCGCGTGAGCCTCGTGGTCGGCAACAAGAGCCAGGCCCTGGTCGTGCCGCGCGAAGCGGTGGTGGTCCGCACCTCCGCGCGCGGCGTGTTCCGGGTGGATTCCAGCGGTGGCGGGCCTACGGCGCAGTTCGTCTCCCTCGTCACCGGGCTGGAGGACGAGCTGCACGTGGAGGTGGTCGAGGGGCTGTCGGAGGGCGACCGGGTCGTGACCACGGGCGCTGCGGGTCTGCAGCACGGCGATCCGATTCTGCTCGCTGACGCCGGCGGCCCGCGCGGCGGGCGCCCCGGACGGGGCGGACCTCCCGGCGCGGGCCCGGCGACCGGTGCGCGATCGGGGGGTGCGGCGCCAGGCGCCACGCCGCCCGGCGCGGCGCGGGCCGGATCCGTGTCGGCGGGCCGCGGTGCCATGCCCGGCGGCCCGGCGGGCGGCCCTCCCGTCGCTGCCGCCGACCCGGCCGGTCGCGGTTCTGCGGGTGGCCCTCCCGGCACTGTCGTCGGCCGCGCCGGTCGCGGTTCTGCGGGTGGAGCGCCGGTGGTCGGCGCGGGCTCGCGGACAAACGCCGCGGCGGCGACGCCGGCCGGCGACGACATCGCCGCGCCGGGCCGTCCGGGGCGCACCGCGCCGGGCGTCGCGGCGACGCCGCCGTCCGGGGATGCTGCCGCGGCCCGCGGCCCGGCGCCCCGCAACACCGTGCTCGAAGCGCTCGGCATCACGCCGCCGCCGCCCGGCGCCGCGGGAGAGCCGGCGTCGCGTGACGGCGTAGCGGAACGCGCTCTCGCGCGGAGCGCCGCAGCGCCGCCGGCGCGTTGATCGATCCACCGGCCGGGAGCCTGCGCTGCAGACCGGTGCAGGCCCCGGCGCGGCCCGGCCGGCCGGCATCGGCGCCGCGGGCGCACGACCGCCGGCCGCCATCCGTGTCGTCGAGACTGGAGCCGTCATGAGCCTTCCGAGAATCGCCGTCCGCCGCCCCGTCACGATGTCGATGCTGAGCATCTCCATCGTGCTGATCGGCGTCGTCGCCCTGACCCGCCTGCCGGTCGATCTGATGCCTGACGTGACGTTCCCCAGCCTCACCGTGACGGTGAGCTACCCGGACGTCGGCCCGCTGGAGATGGAGGAGCTCGTCACCCGGCCCATGGAGCAGACCGTGGCCGCGATCGCCGGGCTCGAGGAGGTGGTCTCGACCTCGCAGGAGGGGCAGAGCCAGATCCGGCTGAACTTCGATTGGGGCACCGACCTGAACGAGGCGGCCGACGACCTCCGGTCGCGGATCGACCGCATGCGGGCGCGGCTGCCGGAGGACGCCGAGCCGCCGGTCATCTTCAAGTTCGACGCGGCCAACGCCCCGATCATGTTCCTGGGGCTGGAGGGCGATCTGGAGCCGGTGGCGCTGCGCGAGATGGCCGAGAACGACCTGTCGCCGCGCCTCGAGCGGGTGCCCGGCGTGGCCACCGTCACCGTGCGGGGCGGCCTCCGCCGCCAGATCCGCGTCGAGCTGGCCCGGGACAAGATCACCGCGCTCGACCTCGCGGTGAACGAGATCATCGCGCTGCTGCGGAGCGAGAACCAGAACGTGCCCATCGGCGAGCTCGACGACGGCGACATGACCTACCTGCTGCGCAGTCCCGGCCAGTTCGCCAGCCTCGAGGACATCCGCAACGTGGTGGTCATGACCCGCGGCGGCGTGCCCGTCTACATGCGCGACATCGCCGAGGTGAGCGACGGCACCGAGGACCAGGAGGAGCTGATCCGCATCAACGGGCGGACCGCCGTCCAGATGATGATCAGCAAGCAGTCGGGGCGCAACACCGTCTCGGTGGCCCGCGCCGTGCGCGACGAGATCGAGCGCATCAACACCGAGATGCCCGGCGTCCGGCTCTCCACCCGCATGGATTCGGCGATCTTCGTCGAGCGCTCGATCAACGCGGTGCGCAACGTCGTGCTGTGGGGCGCGATGCTGGTGGTGGTGGTCCTGTTCGCCTTCCTGCGCAACGTCCGGACGACGCTCATCATCTGCACCGCCATCCCCATCTCGGTCATCGGCACGTTCGCCCTCATCCATTTCTCCGGCTTCACGCTCAACACGCTGACGTTCGGCGGCCTGGCGCTGGGCGTGGGCATGATCGTCGACGCCTCGATCGTCGTGCTCGAGAACACGTTCCGCCACATGGAGGGCGGCAAGGACCGCATGGCGGCCAGCGTGGACGGCGCCGAGGAGGTCAGCGGCGCCATCCTCGCCTCCACGCTGACGCAGGTGGCGGTCTTCCTGCCGCTGCTGTTCCTGACGGGGGTGTCGAGCATCGTCTTCGGCCAGTTGGCGATCGTGGTGATGATCGCGCTCGCGATGTCGCTGTTCGTCGCCGTGACCCTCGTGCCGGTGATGACCTCGCGGCTGCTGCGGCTGCCGCCGCCCGCCGACCAGCGGCGCGGCGTGGTCGGGCGCTTCCAGACGCTCAGCGAGCGCACCCTGGAGCGCATCGACGACTTCTACCAGCGCGGGATCCACAAGGCCCTGGCCCACCGGCCCACCGTGCTGCTGGTGGCCGGCGCGCTGGTCTGGGTGACGGTGATGCTGGCCCCGACGATTCCGGTCGAGCTGACCCCGGAGGTCGACGAGGGCGAGGTGCGCGTCTACGCGCAACTGCCCATCGGGACCCGCTTCGAGCGGACCCGCGACGTCATGCTGGAGCTGGAGGAGCGCATCCGGGCCGAGGTGCCCGAGGCGGTCAACATCACGAACCAGGTGGGGGGAGGGCGCGGCCCGTTCGGGGGCGGCTCCAGCCACCGCGGATCGATGACCGTCACCCTCACCGAGAAGACCGAGCGGGACAGAACGAGCAACGAGATCGCGATGGCGCTGCGCCGTTCGCTGAACACCATCCCCGGCGCCATCGTCCGCGCCCGCGCGTCCGGCGGCAACCGCATGATGACCCGGTTGATGCGCAGCGGCTCCGGTGACGACGCCCGCCTGGCGCTGGAGATCCGCGGGCACGACCTGGAGGACGCGCGGCAGGTGTCGGAACGGGCCGTGGCGATCATGAACAGCACGCCCGGGATCGCCGACGCGGAGATGGCGAACGAGCAGCGGCGCCCCGAGCTCGCCATCCAGGTCGACCGCGCCAAGGCCGCCCTGCTCGGGCTGCGCGTGTCGCAGGTGGCCGACGCCCTGCGCACCGGGGTGGCCGGCACCGAGGCCGCCTTCTTCCGCGAGCGGGGCGACGAGTACCCGATCGTCGTGCGGTTGCGCGAGGAGGACCGGCTGCGGACGATGGACGTCAACGACGTGCCGCTGAGCACGCCGACGGGGCTGGTCATCCCGGCGCGCAACGTGATCGCGGTGCGGCCCGAGTCCGGTCCGGAGGAGATCGAGCGCAAGAACCAGGAGCGCATCGTCCGGGTGAACGCCGAGATCGAGACGACGCTGAGCGAGGCCGTGACCGCCCTCAACGCCCGCATCCCGGAGATGGAGGCGCCGGCCGACTTCGCGGTCGGTTTCGGCGCCGAGGTCGAGGAGCAGGCGCGGTCCTTCGGGCAGATGCAGGTCGTCCTGATCCTCGCCATGTTCCTGGTCTACGCCGTGATGGCGGCCCAGTTCGAGTCGCTGCGCGACCCGTTCATCATCCTGCTGTCGATCCCGCTGGCCGGCATCGGCATCGTCGCGTCGCTGCTCGTCACCGGGACGCCGTTCAGCATCCAGGCGTTCATGGGGATGATCGTGCTCGGCGGGCTCGTGGTCAACAACGCCATCCTGCTCGTCGACTACACGAACATCCTGCGGCGGCGCGACGGCATGCCGCTGCGTGCGGCGGTGGAGCGGGCGGGGCGCACGCGGCTGCGCCCGATCCTGATGACCACCACGACGACGCTCCTCGGCATGGTGCCGATGGCGCTCGGCATCGGCGAGGGCTCCGAGCTGCAGGCCCCGCTCGCGCGGGTGATCATCGGCGGGCTGCTGTCGTCGACGCTGGTGACGCTGGTCGTGGTGCCGGTCGTCTACACCCTCTTCGAGGAGGGACTGGCGGGGCTGCTGCGCCGGCCGAAGGAGGGGATGGCCGTCTCCGGCTGACCGGCCTGCCGCTACCACGACAGGCCGCCCTGCCGGTGCGGGCGGTCAGGCGTCGGCGCACGGGCGGTCCCGTGGTCGAGAGAGCATCCCGGCTGTGCGGTCCGCCTCTCCGCGTCCTGCGGGCGGTCCCGTTCGAGCCCGTACTTCGCCCGGAGCGCGCCCACGACGGTGCGGAAGCGCGTCGCGTACGACGCGGCGGCGTGCTTCCCCGCGTAGAGGCGGCCGTATCCGGCGACGAGCTGCGGGTACTCGCGCGCCAGGAACCCGAGGAAGTGCCGGCGCGTGCCCTCCTCCAGGTGCAGCAGCATCGCACCCACGTAGGCCGCGCCGCTGTCGGCGATCGCCCGGAGCGTGCGCTCGATCCGCGCCGGGTGGGAGCTGATACCCGGCACGATCGGGGCCATCAGCACGCCGGCGTCGACGCCGGCGTCGCGCAGCCGCCGCACGGCGCGCAGCCGTTGGCGCGGGGGCGCGGTCCCCGGCTCCAGCGAGCGCCACGCGTCCTCGTCCACCGTCGGCACGCTGAACGTCACGGTGCACCGCGCGCGGCGCGAGAGCTCCACCAGCAGGTCGGTGTCGCGCACCACCAGCGGTCCGCGGGTGATCAGGCCGACCAGGGCCGGACGCCGGACGAGCGCCGCCAGCGCCCGGCGGGTGAGCAGGTAGCGGCCCTCGATCGGCTGGTACGGGTCGGTGGCGGTGCCGAAGGCGATCGTCTCGCCGCCGAGGGGTCGTCTCGCCAGCTCGCGGGCGAGCACCTCCGGGAAGTTGGTCTTGACGAGCACCACCGACGAGAAGTCGTCGCCCGCGCCGAGTTCCAACTGCGACTGGTAGCGGCGGGCGAAGCAGTAGTGGCAACCGTGGGTGCACCCGCGGTAGGGGTTCAGCGTCCAGCGGAAGGGCATCCCCTCCACGCGGTTGAGCGCCGAGCGGCAGGTCACCTCCTGGTAGACGGCCCCGTCGCCGCGGCGCACGCCGCCCGGCAGCCCGCCCGGACCGGCCTCCCGCACCGCGCCGGCGACCTCGCGCAGGGTCGGTCGGGCGCCGACGTCGAGCAGCGGCATCTGTTCAGGCATGTGTCATTCGCCTTTTGTTCGCCACATGATGGCGCAGGCCGGCCGCCGAGTCAAGGGTGATCGGAGCCGTCCGCGCGGATCCCGCGGGCGCGCCGAGAACGGGGAACGCGGCGATGCCGTGTCCGTCAGCGTGGGCTGATCTGCCGGGAGCCGATCCGATTTGCAGCGGCAGGGAACGCACCGTGGCGGGCGGCCCGCTGACCGGCTACCGTCAGCGCTGGGTGATGCCGGTCGTCTGCTGCTGTGTTCGAGGAAGGGCTGCGGGGAGACGGCGCCGGGCGGGGGAGAGACGGCGCCGTCCGTAAGGAGGGACAGCGCCGTCTTTCTTCACGCGGCTCGACCGGCGGGCGCGAGGGGCTCTCGCCGCCCGCCGGCGAAACCTGGCCCGACAATCGTCGCCTGCGGCTCCGATTGCCGCCCAACCGGGCCTGACCAGGAGCCTGCACCGTTCTACGGCGCAGACTCCTAGTCCTGCTGCAGCGCGCGCGTCCGGTCGAGCGGCTGCACCGCCAGCGTCCAGGTGAGCGGGACCGACGCGGGGTTGAAGCAGACCCGGTCGTCGCAGGCCTGGTAGTCGAGCCGGCCGGTCAGCGTCAGCGCGTCGAGCTCGGCAAGTCGGGCCGTCGACTCGGGATCGCCCTCCACCACGATTTCCTGCACGAGCCGGAACGGTCGCTGGTACACCGGCACCCGCTCGTCGAACGGCTCGAAGTGGTAGATCTCCGACGCCGGATATTCCGCCGGCAGCGTGCGCAGGAAGCTCGGCGTGTCGAGCTGCAGGCCGATCACGCGGTAGCCCATGTCGTCGGCGCCCGGCGCGTAGACATGCATGTTCTTCTTGGGCGTGATGTCGAGAGCGAGGTGGAAACGGCTGCCGACGGTGATGTCCGGATTGCTCTGCGACGCGGAAATCTCCAGGTGCGCCGTTTCGCCGGAGGAGCCGGAGATGCCCGACAGCGGCGTGCCGAGCTTCAGCATGATGTTCGCCGCGGTGTTGCGCTCGCGGTAGAACTCCTCGAAGAAGCGCGACGTGACGCGCCCCTCGCGGTCGACGATGAAGGTGCCCGGGAACGGGGTGCCGACAATCATCGGGTTGGCCCCGAAGACCGAGACGTACTGCGCCACGTCGGCCTTGACGTCCTTGTCATCCCGATTCGGACCGATGCCTTCTTCCGCGATGTGGTTGTAGATGCCGAAGGCGCGGATCACCGACGAGTCGTCGTCCGAGAGCAGCGGCACGTCCCCGACGCCCTTCCGCTCCGCGAATGCGGCCAGCACTTCCTGCGAGTCGTAGCTGATGGCGGCCACGCCGAGTCCCTGCGCCCGAAGCTCACCGAGACGGTCCTGCAGCTCCACGAGCTGCGCCTTGCAGTATGGTCACCAGTCGGCGGACCGATGGAAGACCAGCATCGCGCCCTGCTCCCCCATGACGGAGTCGAGCGTGCGGATGCGGCCGTGCTGGTCGGGGAGGGCGAAGTCCGGCACCTTCTCGCCCACCTGCGGTCCGAGCGAGGAGACGTCGATCGGCTCCCGCTCCTGCGCCGCTGCCGGTACGTGCGCCAGGAGCACGACGGCGGCGGCGAACAACGTCGCCTGAAGCATGTGAATCATGCGTTATGGTACTACGACGCCGTAGCCGGGAAGCCCGTTCGCTGCCCCGCCGCGCGGACCTCTGAAGGTGGGTCCAGGCGGGATGCATCGCCGTCGGCTGCTGGAATCCGCATGAACTCGACCCACGCGCCGGGCGTGGACTTTCTCGCCCTCGCGCCCGGCGCGCCGCCGCGGCCGATCCCTGCGTCGGATGTCCTCGGCGGGCTCACCGCTGCGGACGTCTGCGAGGCGGTGGACGGCGTCCGGTCAGGCATGACCAACGGCGAACGCGTGGCGGCGGTGGCGCGGATCGTGCGCCGGCGGCAGCGCCGCGCCGTACGGGTGCGCGAGACCGCCGATTCGCAGGCCGGCGAGGACTCGCGCCCGACCGCTGTGCTCGTCGAGCGGCCGGGCCGCCGGATCGCGACGAACGGGCTCCGGCCGCCGGGGGCGCGGCCCGATCGATCCGTGTAACTGCGCGTTTCCTCCCCCTCGACCGGTCGCCGGCGGCGCAACTTTCAGCGCATACACACCCGGATGCAGTCGCGCAGCCTCCGCCACCCTGCACGGAGGAGGCGCGCCAGCATCGCCCGGTGCTGTCGGTTCGTCCACCCCGTCCGACCCGCGGTGCGTGCGGTCCGGACGACGGCGCGCGGCGCCGTGCGACATGCGGCCACGGCGCCGCGGGTCTTCGTTGGCGGCCGGGTCACGGGGGATGGTCTCCGGCGGAAACGCCGCTCCTGCGGTCGCCAGCCGGCCGCCTGCGCAGCGAGCACGATTTGCGCGCAGGCCAGTGCGTCCGCCCTCGCGTCGTGGTGCACCAGTGGAATGCCCAGCCGACGGCAGACGTCGGGCAGCCTGGTCGGGCGGATGCCCCACTGCGCGCGGGCGAGCTGCACCGTGCAGGTGAACCGCGTCCGGGGCGGGAGCAGTCGGTAGCGGGCGCAACAGGCGTGCAGGACGCTGCGGTCGAACGGCGCGTTGTGGGCGGCGACGAACGCAGCGTCGTCAATCCAGGCGCGCAGCGTCGGCCACAGCTCGGCGAAGGTGGGTGCGTTCCGAACGTCCGCCCAGCCGAGGCCGTGGAGGCCGGTGAACGTGAATCGGGCCGTGGGCGGTCGGATCCGGTAGGCTCGCGTGAGCACGACGCGGCCGTCGCAGCAGGCGGTGAGGCCGACGGCGCACGCGCTGTCGCGCCGGGAGTTGGCGGTCTCGAAGTCGATCGCGACGAAGGCGGTCATGGCGGGCCGTCAGCATCAATCGGCACGAAGGCAGCGTAGCCGGGAGGTCGGCGCTGCACCACAGCCGCTTCGCGGCCGAGGACCGCAGGTTGCTGGACGACGCCGTCGAACGGACGATCGGGAAGACGCAGCGCGCGCCGGGCGGCGTGGTGGTGATAGGCACGCAGACGTTGGAGCAGTCGCTCGACATCGACGCCGACCTGCTGATGACGGATCTCTGCCCGGTGGACGTGCTGTTGCAGCGTATCGGCCGGCTGCACCGGCACCCGCGAGCGGATCGACCACGCTCTTGCGAGACGCCGCGGTGGGTCGTGCTGACACCGGAAGCCGGGCTGGAGACGGGACTGGACGGCGCGCTGCTGAAACACGGGATGGGGCTGTCCGAGCGTGGCGGCGTCTACGTCAACCTCCCTGGTCTCGAAGCGACGCGGCGACTCGTTGGCGAGCACCGGACGTGGACCATCCCGACCATGAACAGGATGCTGGTGGAGCGTGCGACACACCCCGAGGTACTGAACGACCTGGCTGGGACGCTCGGCGAGCGCTGGCAGTCGCACGAGAGGCGCGTATTCGGGAGGGGCGCCGCCGAGGGCGGCGTGGCCAGGCAGCACGCCCTGACGCGGGAGGAGCCGTTCGACGAGGATCTCGCACACCTTGGCGGTGTGGCGGGGTTCCAGTACTCGATGCGGCGGCTCAGCGCGCGGAGCGCATCCAGGCGGTGGCGAGGCTGTCGGCGTACTCGTTCCAGCGGTGGCCGGCATGGGCGGCGATCCAGCGGAGATCGCAGGCGGGATGAGCACGGTAGAGGGCCAGCAGCTCCTGCACCAGCTCGAGGTTCATGATGGGGCCGGTCTTCTTCTTCCATCCCCGGCGTTCCCACCCCGGCGCCCACCGGGTGATGGTGTTCACGCAGAGCCGGCTATCGGTGTAGACGCTGATCCGGGCGTCCTCGGGCAGCATGGCGAACGCCTCGATGAGCGCGCGGAGTTCCATCCGGTTGTTCGTGGTGTCGGGGTCGTGGCCGTGTTTCTCCGACACGATGCGGCCGTCGTCCACCCAGACCACCCCCCAGCCGCCGGGCCCCGGGTTCGGCGACGCGCTGCCGTCGGTGAAGACCCCGGAGGCGGGGCCTGTGGAGTACTTGGCGCGGGCCTCGGCCACGGTGAGGTTCTCCTCGCGCCTGGAGCCGGTGCGACGCGCGCCCGACGTCGTCTTCCTCGACGCACGGGCGGGCTTCCGGGGGGAGTGGTCGCGGCAGTACCGCGGCTGCCAACCGGGATAGCGGTCCAGCGCGGCCTGGGGGACGTCGAACGAGGTCTCGCACACGCGGCAGAGGAAGGTCGGCACGGCTCACAGGATACGACAGTCGCTGAGAACGACGGGCGACAGGGGACAGGTGGGGCAGGTTCGTCGAGCGTGGCGCCCGCCGTCGTGACTGATTGTCTGCCCCGCCGGGCTGGACCGCCCGCGAAGTCAGTACCGGAACAGGTACGACAGCTTCGTGAAGAACGCCCGGTTGGCCTGGCGCAGGGTGGTGGTGGGGAACCGCATGGGGTCGATCAGGTCGCCCTGCCGGTAGTGGTCGTCGTAGCCGACGAAGAACACGGTGCCGGCATGGACGCGGTAGGTGAACAGCACGTTGGCGCCGAGTGAGGTGGTCCCGCTTTTTCGGACAACTGGTTAAGGTGTATTCCAGAGCCTTGGGGAGGCACTGGAATGACGACGAGACGACGGCGACGGTTCACGGCGGCTTTCAAGAAGCGGGTCGTGCTTGAGGCGTTGCGCGCAGACCGCACCGTGCAGCAGATCTGTGTAACCGCTTGTTCCGCCGATCGATCGAGCGCCAGGGGCGCAACTGTCAGCGCATACACGCGCGGATGCAGTCGTGAAGCGTCCGCCACCCTGCATGGAAGAGGCGTGCCAGCATCGCCTGGTACGGTCGATTTGTCGGCTCCGTCCGACCGGTGGTGCGTACGACGCCAAGCACGGCGCGCGGTGCGGTGCGACGTGCGACCACGGCGTCGCGAGTCGCCGTTGGCGGTCGCGCCACGGTTCGGGATGATCTCCGGCGGGAACGCCGCTCCTGCGGTCGCCAGCCGGCCGCCTGCGCAGCGCGCACGATTTGCGCGCAGGCCAGCGCATCCGCTTTCGCGTCATGGTGCAATAGCGGAATGCGGAGCCTGCGGCAGACGTCAGGCAGCCTGGTCGGGCGGATGCCCCACTGCGCGCGGGCGAGCTGCACCGTGCAGGTGAACCGCGTCCGGGGCGGGAGCAGTCGGTAGCGGGCGCAACAGGCGTGCAGGACGCTGCGGTCGAACGGCGCGTTGTGGGCGGCGACGAACGCAGCGTCGTCAATCCAGGCGCGCAGCGTCGGCCACAGCTCGGCGAAGGTGGGTGCGTTCCGAACGTCCGCCCAGCCGAGGCCGTGGAGGCGAGTGAACGTGAGTCGGGCCGTGGGCGGTCGGATCCGGTAGGCTCGCGTGAGCACGACGCGGCCGTCGCAGCAGGCGGTGAGGCCGACGGCGCAGGCGCTGTCGCACCGGGAGTTGGCGGTGGCGCGCCCTGAGGCCTTGCGTTCCCGAGCGTATCGCATCAGCCGGCCATGACGGAAAATCTCCCCGGCAAATCAGTACAAGCGTGGGCGAAGTCTCCGCGGGGGCATGGGGCGGTCGGCGGTTGGCTCAGCCTCGTCGATCATTCGATCGACGTCGCTGCCGTCGCTATCGCGTTGCTGCGCCTGCCGACCATCCGGGCGCGGTTGGGCGCGCTGGCCGAGCGCGAACTTGATGATGTTGACGTCGCCCGGCTCTGCTTCCTGGTCGGACTCCACGACGCCGGCAAGGTGAATCACGGCTTCCAGAGGAAGCTCCGAAGCGAGCACCCATCCGCGGGACACATTGGGCCGCTGTGGGCGATCATCGGGGGCGTACCACATTTCACCGAAGCGAATCGCTCCCTGTACAAAGCCGTGCGCCGGACGCTCGGAGTTCCGCACTCGTGGTTCGAGAACCGTGATGCGGAACGTGAAGTCTGGGGCGTGATTCTCGCGCATCATGGCAGCCTGCCCCAGATTCACGACGTGAGCCCCGCTCCCGCCCTGTGGAGCGCGAGGGGCGATTACGATCCACTGTCTGCACTGGCGGCGCTGGTCGAGACCGTTGCGCAAATGACGCCCGAAGCATTCGGGAAGCCGCCCCATGCGCCTCTTCCGAGTCAGTCGCGCTTCCAGCATGCCTTCGCCGGTCTCGTGACATTGGCTGACTGGATCGGATCCGACGAGACGGTGTTTCAGTGTCCGCCCGGCGCGCTGTCCGGTCCGCAGCGCATCGCCTGGGCGACGGATCGCGCTTCGCGTTCGCTGCAAGGGTATGGGATCGATCCCGGCGGTGCGCGCGTCGCGGCAGGCCGACTTTCCCTCGACTTTCGGACCCTGTTCCCCGGGCTTGAGGCGCCGCGACCTGCGCAAGCCGCGTTGCTGGGCGGCCGGCTTCCCGTCTCAGGTCAAGTGACCGTGCTGGAGGCGGAGACCGGCTCCGGCAAGACCGAAGCTGCGCTCGTCCACTTCCTGCGCCTGTTCCGAGCCGGCAAGGTTGACGGGCTCTACTTCGCCCTGCCCACACGCGCGGCAGCCGTCCAGATTCATGCCCGCGTCCGGGACTGCATCCGGCGGTGGCTGGGGGACAACGCGCCGCCAGTCGGCTTGGCGGTTCCCGGTTACCTGCGCGTCGACGCCGCCGACGGCGAACGTCTGCCGGATGAACACCGTGTGCTCTGGCCGGACGACGTACAGGGGCGAACCTGGGCAGTCGAGAACGCCAAACGCTATCTCTCGGGCGCCGTGATGGTTGGTACGATTGATCAGGTACTCCTCGGAGGACTCCGCGTGCGGCACGCCCCGTTCCGCTCCGGCCCGATGCTGCGGCTGTTACTCTGCATCGACGAGGTGCACTCCTCCGACGCCTACATGACCCGGCTCCTGCGGAACGTGCTGGACCAGCACCGGGCGGCTGGCGGACATGTACTTCTGATGTCGGCGACGCTCGGTTCGTACGCCCGCCTGCGTCTGCTACGCGAACGGTTCGAGCAGCACGAGGCTCCCGATCCTGCAAGCGCGGCGCGGCTGTGCTATCCGTCGTTCCAAACGAGCGACGACGAAGACCTGCAGGAGCTTCCACCGGACGGCGCCCGGCTGAAACGCGTGACGGTGGAGCTGCTCGACGCGGAAGCAGACCGCACGGGGCTGATCGAGCGGCTCGGGACCGCGACCGAATCCGGCGCGGTGATCCTCTTCATACGCAATCGGGTCCGCGACGCGATCGAGACGGTTCAACGCCTCGAACGGATCGGCGCACCCGTCCTGCGGTGCCAAGGCGTGATCGCTCCCCACCACGGTCGTTTCTCGCCCGAGGATCGTCGCCTTCTCGATGGTGCGCTCGAAGAGGCCTTCCGGGCTCGCAGGGGTGTCGTCGCTGTCACGACACAAACCGCCGAGCAGTCACTCGATCTCGACGCGGACTGGCTTGTGACTGACATCGCCCCAGGAGACGTTCTTCTGCAACGCATCGGACGACTGCATCGCCACGAACGCACACGGCCCGAAGGATTTGAGGTGGCAAGGGTCTCGATCCTGGCGCCGACGCCGGAGCAACTCGCGCGCACGCTGAACGCCCATGGCAGCATCGCGGGACGCACGATGCTCGGCCTGGGCAGGGTCTACGAGAACATCGTCGGCGTGCTGGCGACATGCGAGTGGTTGGCCAGGCACGGCGAGATACGCGTCCCGTGCGACAACCGCGCACTCGTCGAGGCGGCGACGCATCCCAAGGCGCTCCAGAGCACGGCCGAGGCTCTCGGAGACCCGTGGCCTGGACACCTGCGGGACGTCGAGGGCAACACGGCGGCCCGCTCGGGCGCGGCGAGCGTCGTCGCCGTCGATTGGAAGGAACCCCTCGCCGACAATTCCCGTGCGGAACCGGATGTGCGCGCCAAGACGCGGCTGGGTCTGGATGACCGACGCATCGAGCTTCCCGAGTCGCGACGCGGCCCTTTCGGCGAGCCGGTGCGCACCTTGAACATCCCCGGCTGGATGGCGGGGGACACACCCACGGACGCGACCGTTACCGAAGTGGTCGACCGTGACGGCGAGATCCGGTTCCGCTTCGGATCGAAGGGATACTGGTACAGCCGGTTCGGCCTCGCGCGCGCTGGCGGAGGCCGTCAGTGACGCTGGCACCTTAATTCACGTTTTCACGCCAAGACGACGGGTCACACGGACGCGCAGCCGAACCGCTTCGACCGCGTCAAGCGCCGCGCCGGTACCGGAGAACAGCGCTGCGACCGTCCGGGCGGCCGGCTCTCCGGTCATCCGCACGCCTTCACCCGTTGCGCAGCGCCAATCCATCGACCGGTCATGGCGCCTCAAGTGCACCCCGCCAGTGCGGGGAAGAGTCTGCCGCCGTGTTCGACATGCAGCAGGCAGTCGGTCCATCCCCGGTTCGCCCGGGGGCCGTTCCATTATGGGCGCGGCGGGAGGCCGCCGGCGGTGTTTCTGGCGTTCCGGCATCTGGCGGTGCTCCATCGTGGGCACGGGGGAGATCGTCCGTCCGGAAGGTGCCCATCGAAAAACCGGTTTTCCATAGACATACAAAACGCAGTATTGTAATCTGACTCCCATGGAATGCGCGATGCGCCGACCGCTGGAGGAGGTCGACCAATGTTCAATCTGCTGATCGACCCGATAGTGCCGATCGAGTCCGCTGGATCGCGGGAATCGTTGACGTTGCCCGGCTTGTTCAACCGGCTGAGCCGCGACGACGTGGGCGGCTTTCCGGGCCTGACGGCACATCAGGCGCAGGCGTGGTACCAGTTCCTCGCTCAGGTCGGCGCGTTGGCGTTGCTCAATGGCGGGATCTCGAAGGTACCTGACGATCCTGATGTCTGGAGAGAGCTGCTGACCGGCCTCACAGCGGACTGCGCCGACGCGGCGTGGAGTCTGGTCGTCGATGACGCGACGCTTCCCGCCTTCCTCCAGCCGCCGACCGAAGTGATCGGGAAGTTCAGACCGGCCGCCTCGACGCCGGACACGCTCGACGTGCTCGTGACAGCGAAGAACCACGACCGCAAACGCGAGCAGGCGGTCCGGAGTCCGCCGCACCGTTGGCTGTATGCGCTGGTGACCCTGCAGACGGCACAGGGATATTCCGGCAGAGGCAACCCGGGCATCGCCCGGATGAATGGGGGAATGTCCAGCCGTGTACTCGTGGACCGGCGGCCGGACCGGCGCTGGGGGCGACGAGTGGATCGTGCGATCCGCATGCTGCTCGCCCGCCGAGCGGACCTGCTGCAGGGTGTGGGCGACGACCTCTACCGATCTACCGGAGGCTTGGCGCTGACGTGGCTTCGGCCGTGGGACACGGACACGCCCCTGACGATGACCGATCTGGACCCGTTCTTCATCGAGGTCTGCCGGCGCGTGCGGCTGACGGCCACCGAGGACGGTCCGATCACGGCGCTGATGCGGCCGGCGAAACAGGCGCGAACGCACGCCGCGGCGTTGAAGGGCAATGTCGGTGATCCGTGGGTCCCGATCAATCTGAGCGAGACGGAGCCGACGGCCCTGACGGTCAGTCGCAACGGGTTCGACTATCGGCTCGCACAGCGAATCCTGTTCGACAACAGCGCGTTCAGGCAGCCATTGGCCCTGAAGGAGTTGCCCGGCGAGAGAGGACGCGACTCGGAGATCCACATGGCGGTGCTGGTTCGCGGACAGGGAAAGACGGAGGGACTGCACGAACGCATCATTCCCTTGCCGGGGTCAGTCGTGGCCCATCTGCCCCTCGATGCAGACGAGGACGCCGCTGCGGAACTCATGCTCGCCGATCTGTCAAAGAGGATGGTCAACATGGCGAGTGCCGCGAGAAAAGTGCTGCGGCAGGCGGTGCTGGTCTACCTGCAGGGTCCGGAGGATCCGAACTTCCAGAAGCCCGATGCAGCGTCGAGCCTCGACCGCTACGACAGGACGATCGACGAACAGTTCTTCGAATATCTGTTCAGGGCTGCCGACACCGGTTCGGACGACGCGAACCGCCAATGGCAGCGATTCCTCGCCGACGAGGCGTTCCGACTGGCGCGGAGTGTCTGGCGAACGATGGCGGCGCCGAGCGCCCGCCGAGAGAAGGCGCGCGCGGCGTCAGAAGCCGTACTGTTCGGCGGACTACGGAAACATCTGCCCGAAGCCTATCCTGCATCCAAGGAGGCCGTATGACCAACGATCCCAAGCAGCGCCCATACGAGGAGGGACGTCGGCGGTTCGTCCAGCCGGCGGGATCGATCGAGATCATGAGCGACCCTTCCAGGGGCGACGACACGCCGGTCGGCGCTACCGCGCCGGACAGTCTCGGCCGGGTCGTTGCCCGACTGTCCGCGTATCTGGATGCCGACCGGCGTGGTGCCGGCGCGCTGGCAGAACTGCGGCGGATCGCCGAGGACGACCTGCCCGCTGCCTTCTGGCACCTCTATTTGCAGGAGGTGCCGGAGGAATGGCGTGAACCGGACCGCCACGTAGTCGAGAAGATCGACCGAGCCTGGGCGGCCCTCATCCGATCGATGGTCGAGATGGCTCCGCAACCGCATGCGTTCGATCAGCCGTTCGGTGTGGCTCTCGCTGCCACGCAGTACTCCGAACCCCGCTTCGTCAGGCTGTTGCGAGCACGGGGCTCGGATCTGATGCGCGAGCTTCGTGTCGCCGGTGCCTGGCTCGCTCGCGCCGGCGTGAAGGCCAACTGGGAACAACCGGCGCATTTGTTGCTTGGCGGCATGTCTCCGCGATGGACACGGCAGCGATGGACGCGGCCAGACGGCGTGCGCCATCGGATGGCGCGGGACTACTTCCGTGAAGCCGCCAAGAGACAGTCGAACCAGTGAGGAGATCGATCATGACCGCACGCTTCCTTCAGATCCACACGCTCACCGGCTTCGCGGCGACGCTGCTGAACCGGGATGACGTCGGGCGGGCGAAGCGCCTGCCCTTCGGCGGCACCGACCGCGTTCGCGTTTCTTCCCAATGCCTGAAGCGGCACTGGCGGGAAGCGACGGGCGACTGGTCGCTGCAGGAACTCGGCAGCGGCAAGTCGATCCGCTCCCGCCGGGTGTTCAGCAACGAGATCGCGGGCCGGTTGAAAGCGAGAGGACTGACGATGCAACAGATCGTCAACGTTCTCAAACCCATCCGCGCGGCGGTGCTGGGTGACAAGATCAAGACGCAACAGGCGCGCAAGGCGAGGAGCGCGCCTGTTGCCAGGGATTCCACAACCTCCGCAACCCTTGGCGCGGCAACTGATCAGGCCGCCTCTGATCAGGCCGTTTCCGAGGCTCTCACGGAGCTCAACACGGAGCAGGTGATCGTACTGGGCGAGCCCGAGATCGCCTTTCTGACGGGTCTCGCTGCCGAGCTCGCGGCGGAGGACGCGGGCGACAGCGCCAGGAAGGTCGACGAATACTTCAAGAACCGGGATAACAAGGCCAATCTAAAGGCGCTCGTCATGGGTTCCGGGCTCGACGCCGCGATTTTCGGGCGCATGGTGACCTCCGATCTCATGGCGCGCTGTGATGCCGCGGTGCATGTCGCCCACAGCTTTACCGTGCACGACGAAGAGGCCGAGCCGGACTACTTCTCGGCGCTCGACGATCTGGTAAGGGCCGAGGGTGAACTCGGATCGGGCCATATCAATACGAGCGAACTGACCAGCGGCCTCTTCTACAGCTACGTCGTCATCGATCTGCGCCAACTTGTCAGCAATCTCTCCGGAGACCGCGAACTGGCAGCGGAGGTCCTGCAGCGGCTCGTGCACCTGATCGCCACGGTCTCTCCCGGCGCGAAGCGCGGAGCCACGGCCCCCTACGCCTGCGCCGAGCTGGTGCTGGCCGAGGCTGGTGCGAGGCAGCCGCGTACCCTTGCGAACGCTTTCATGCAGGCGGTCGAGCGTAGGGACGCCAAACGCCTTGCGGCCGCGGCCATCGACGAGTACCTCGGCCGCTACGACGGCATGTACGGGGTGCACGACGATCGCCGATTGGCGACCATGATCGATGAACCGACACTTTCCAACGGCGGCGAGCGAGTGACGTTGGATGCGCTCGCCGCGTGGGCTGCCGGGCACGTGAAGGAGGCGGCCTGATGCAGGTCCTCGTGTTGCACCTGCAGGCGCCGCTCATGAGCTTCGGTGGACCGCAGGTCGACCAGATCGGGCCGACCGGACGGTTCCCGACGCTGAGTCAGATCACCGGGCTGCTGGCCAACGCACTCGGCTATTCGCACGACGCGACGGACCGACTGCAGGCGTTGCAGGATCGGCTGTCAGTCGCCAGCGCGCTCGTCCACGCGGGCGACGAGCTCCTGGACTACCAGACGGTCGACCTCGGCCAACCGCATCTGCGGAACCCGGCGTGGACGACGCGCAGAGGTGCGGAACACCGGTTGGGGGGGGCAGAAGCGAAGTACGGCACGCACATCCGGCTCCGCCGGTACCGCGTCGACGCGAACGTCATCAGCGTCGTTTCTCTTACTCCGCCTGACGATGCCCCGACCCTGAGCACCGTCGGCGCGGCGTTGATCGCGCCGGCGCGCCCGCTCGTCATCGGGCGCAATCCCTGCCTGCCCTCCACGCGACTGTTCGTCGGAATTATCGAAGGCGTCACCGAACTCGGAGACGGACTGGCTCGCGTCCCGACCGCGTTCCCGGAGCAATGGGAGAACATCGCCAGAGGATTGGACGCACGCGAGCTTCCCGCGGAATGGCCGGTGGGCGACCGTGCGGCCCTGTTGGCGGAAAAGGGCACCTCGTCACACCGGGTCATCGACCAGCGGGATTGGCACAACCAGTTGCACGGCGGCGAACGCATCGTTGCCCGCGGGTTGCTGACGCTGGGCAGCGCGCCCGCTGCCGATCGGGGAGGAACCCCATGAACACCTTGCACCTGTTGCGTCTGCCGGTGAACCTGCGCGCCTTCACCGCCTGGGCGCTCGACCGCGGCTACCTGGACACTCCTCCGGGCGACGGGCGCGGGCGTCCCCGGGACGCCGAATTCGGCTACGCACTACACGCTGCGTTGACCGGTTTGTTCGGCCGGCAGGCGCCGCGCCCATTCGCCGTGGCGCCCTTGGGCAGGCGCGAGCGCCGGCGCGCGGGGGCCGGATCCGACCCCACTGGTACGATGGAACTGTTTGGCTACGCACAGACATCGCTGGAGACGCTGCGCACGCTGGCTGAACTTGCCGAAGACGGCCTGTGGCCCCTGATCGACTGGGATCGTGCACGATCCAGACCGATGCCCGGTCGGTGGCCGATGAATCTCCGGCTTCGTTTCGAGCTCCGCGCCTGCCCGGTGCGGCGGATCATGGAGCCGTTCAGGACAACCAGCCGAACGAATCTGCCGGCGGTCACCTTCCTCAAGGGACGGGAGGTCGATGCCTATCAGGTCGCCGTCGCCCGGGCCTTCGACAGCGCGCTTCCTCAACGAGACCGCGTCTACATTGAATGGCTCGCTGAACGGCTCGCGGCCCGGCCAGAGAAGGCGCCAACCGTGCGACTGTTGACGGGTTCAGTGCAAGTCGAATCCTACCGTTCCGCCCGCCTTCTGCGCCGGCCCCGTGGCGCGAACGGTCGTCGCTCTCCGCAGTGGCTCACGAGACCGGACGTTCGGTTCAACGGACTGTTGGATGTCGTCGACCCGAAGGCGTTCTCGGCGCTGCTGGCGACGGGTGTCGGGCGCCACTGCGGCTTTGGCTTTGGCATGCTCCTTCTCAGGCCCGCTTGACGACAGAGGGAGGAACGAATCCGTGGTTCTGGTTGGTCGTCTCGGACTTGAGACCGCGCGTATTCCACACGTCGATCGCCACGGCCTTGTCTGGCTCTCTCGCGGTCATCTGGTGGTCGAGGACGGAACACTGCATTTCCAGAGTATCGGCGGTGGCGATCTGGACCGGGGCGATTACACCATACCGTTCCAGATGGTGTCGATCCTGCTGATTGGCCCTGGGAGCACCGTGAGTCACGACGCGCTTCGCCTGTGCGCGCGGCACGGGACCTGCCTGGTGGCGGTCGGTGAGGACGGTGTCCGTGCCTACACCGCACCGGCCATCGGGCATGACAAATCGGCGATCGCCCGCCGGCAGGCCAGCGTGTGGGCAGACCCGGACTCTCGTCTCGCGCTCGCCCGCCGTCTGTACGCTTGGCGCATGGAGGAGGTGATGCCGCACCGCGACATCGAGGCCCTGCGCGGCATCGAAGGTGCACGCATGCGGGCGCTATACCAGACTCTCGCGCAGCAATACGGCGTGACATGGAGGGGCCGCCGTTACGATCGAGCCGATCCGGAGGCAACCGACCTTCCGAACCAGGCCGTCAACCATGCGGCGACAGCCGTCGAGGCTGCAGCGACCGTAGCGGTCACTGGAGTCGGCGCGCTTCCGCAACTGGGGTTCATCCACGAGGACTCCGGGATTGCCTTCGTGCTCGACGTCGCCGACCTGTATCGCGGCGAGGTCACGCTGCCGGTAGCCTTCAGCGCCGTACGCGCTCATGAACGCGATCAGTCACAGCCTCTCGAACGTCGCGTCCGGCGACTCGCCGGACGGGAATTTAGGCGACGCAAGCTCATCTCCGGGATGATCAGCCGTATCAAGGAATTGTTCGATGCCGATGTGCGTGGTCGTGACCCGTGACGTTCCCGCCCGCTATCGCGGGTTTCTCGCATCCTGCATGCTGGAGATCGCGCCGGGCGTCTACACCCAACCCGACATGTCATCGTCCGTCCGCGAGCGCGTATGGACGGTCTTGAGTGACTGGTGGGCCTACTTCGAGCAGGGGGCTGTCGTGATGACTTGGGCTGCGCCGACCACGACGGAGCGCCAAGGCGTCTTGATGCTGGGCGAGCCACCAAAGGAGTTGTTCGAATACGACGGGTTGTATCTCGTCAGGAGGGGCGGAAAAGCGACCTGACGGTCGTTGGGGGGTGGTTTTCGCTTTTTGTTTGGAGCTTTCCCCGCACGCGCGGGGATGGACCGGTGGACATGCGGCGGTACCAGCGCACCTTTCCGCTTTCCCCGCACGCGCGGGGATGGACCGTGGCGCGCTGCGACGGCGAGCCGCTGACCCAGGCTTTCCCCGCACGCGCGGGGATGGACCGTGACGGTCGCCGCGCTGGACCCGGTGTAGGATGCTTTCCCCGCACGCGCGGGGATGGACCGAAGTTGCAGATGTAGCCATCGAGATCGCATACGCTTTCCCCGCACGCGCGGGGATGGACCCAGAAACGGTGAACTAACCTTTGGATTGGCATAGCTTTCCCCGCACGCGCGGGGATGGACCCGTGGCGGCCGCGGCTGACGGGCAGGCCGTCACGCTTTCCCCGCACGCGCGGGGATGGACCGGAGCAGGCGCTCAAGACACTCATCTCTGCGCCGCTTTCCCCGCACGCGCGGGGATGGACCTGGGAGGGAGTCCAGCGGAAAATCGACGACTCGGCTTTCCCCGCACGCGCGGGGATGGACCGGCCGCGGTTGCGCTCGAATCGACCCGATGGAAGCTTTCCCCGCACGCGCGGGGATGGACCCATCCCGATCTGCATCCACCTGGAGCAGACCAGGCTTTCCCCGCACGCGCGGGGATGGACCGTAGGGGACCGCACGCCGAATCTCATCCTCGACGCTTTCCCCGCACGCGCGGGGATGGACCCGTCGTGCACGTCCTCTTCCAGGTCGATGCTGAGCTTTCCCCGCACGCGCGGGGATGGACCGCCGTGACCACCGCGCACAGGGGGGATGCGCCAGCTTTCCCCGCACGCGCGGGGATGGACCCTGCATGCACCAGTCGTCGTGTTTCGTCCACTGGCTTTCCCCGCACGCGCGGGGATGGACCGGATGACGACGGAGCCTCGGTGCCGCTGAGCCGGCTTTCCCCGCACGCGCGGGGATGGACCGTCATCATCCATATCTTTCAATTTGGATTGGACGCTTTCCCCGCACGCGCGGGGATGGACCCGGCGCACGCGGCTCGCTGTCGCCCAGACCGCGGCTTTCCCCGCACGCGCGGGGATGGACCCGGGACGCTCGGCTGGCTCGACGAGGGCGCCCAGCTTTCCCCGCACGCGCGGGGATGGACCGTACTCGGGTGCGATGGAAGACCTGTCCGTCACGCTTTCCCCGCACGCGCGGGGATGGACCCTGCCCGTGCCATCGGACTGCTGGCCGGACACGGCTTTCCCCGCACGCGCGGGGATGGACCTCGATATCGATCCATCGCGTCTCTCCTGGCCCCGCTTTCCCCGCACGCGCGGGGATGGACCGTGCAACGTCGCCATGGCGGTGAACGTCACCACGCTTTCCCCGCACGCGCGGGGATGGACCCGGCGCGTGCGGCGGGATCAGGCTCGGGTGCGCGCTTTCCCCGCACGCGCGGGGATGGACCTCGCCGAGGTCCCGCCTGGCGTAATGGAGCGAAGCTTTCCCCGCACGCGCGGGGATGGACCCGTCGTGCTGCAAGTCAAGGGCCAGAGTGGCGCGCTTCCCCGCACGCGCGGGGATGGACCCGATGCTCGCCTTCGGCTGGTGACAGAGCGTACGCTTTCCCCGCACGCGCGGGGATGGACCCCGTGGCGCGTGGCAGTGGACGAAACGCGACGAGCTTTCCCCGCACGCGCGGGGATGGACCTTCGCAGCGCTCGCCGGCGACAGCACGATGGCCGCTTTCCCCGCACGCGCGGGGATGGACCCTCATCAGGGACGTCTACAGCAACGCGGACAAGGCTTTCCCCGCACGCGCGGGGATGGACCCTGGGCCGGGTCGTCGGTGACGTAGGCGTAGCTGCTTTCCCCGCACGCGCGGGGATGGACCCGAGCAGCTCGTTGCCATCGGTCCCTCCGCGGCGCTTTCCCCGCACGCGCGGGGATGGACCGGAGCCGATGCTGAGTGACGACATCCACGCGGCGCTTTCCCCGCACGCGCGGGGATGGACCCCTCCGTCAGCGAGCCGGGGGCCAATTGCAGCCGCTTTCCCCGCACGCGCGGGGATGGACCGCTCCGCCTGACGACGGACAACGACTCGATGGAGCTTTCCCCGCACGCGCGGGGATGGACCGACGCCGAGCACCGGATCCTGCACGCGCGGGACGCTTTCCCCGCACGCGCGGGGATGGACCTGGTACCGACCGCTGCCATCTCGTCAGGCTCCCGCTTTCCCCGCACGCGCGGGGATGGACCGATGTCGCGCGCCGATGAAACCGGGTTCCAGTGGCTTTCCCCGCACGCGCGGGGATGGACCCGACTGACGCATAGACTCGTCCCGGATCACACGGCTTTCCCCGCACGCGCGGGGATGGACCCGTCAGCCGGGCCGCGCGATCTAGGACCGCCTCGCTTTCCCCGCACGCGCGGGGATGGACCCACGACGGCCACCATCGTGCGCTGGAACAATGCGGCTTTCCCCGCACGCGCGGGGATGGACCGTCGATGAGCATGTCCGCCGCCGCCGCGAGTTGGCTTTCCCCGCACGCGCGGGGATGGACCGTCGTCATCGGCGGCGCCGCTGACGTAGCGCGCGCTTTCCCCGCACGCGCGGGGATGGACCGGCGCCGAGCACCGGATTCTGCACGCGCGGGACGCTTTCCCCGCACGCGCGGGGATGGACCGGCGCCGCCGGCAGACGTGACAGGCATCGCGGAGCTTTCCCCGCACGCGCGGGGATGGACCGACCGCGAGGAAGACGCCGAGGCAGAAGATCAGGCTTTCCCCGCACGCGCGGGGATGGACCCACATGCAGACAGCATGGGCACTCATCGACAGCGCTTTCCCCGCACGCGCGGGGATGGACCCGACTCGATGGAGATCCGCGGTGGCCCGCGGACGCTTTCCCCGCACGCGCGGGGATGGACCGGATTCCGCTGGGCATCAAGCGTCTCCCTCAGCGCTTTCCCCGCACGCGCGGGGATGGACCTGTCTCTCATTTCCAGTGCCGGTACGTGATCTTGCTTTCCCCGCACGCGCGGGGATGGACCCCATGAGGGTATCAGTTGCTTTCGCAACTTCCGGCTTTCCCCGCACGCGCGGGGATGGACCGGAGCCGCTGCTGAGCAACGGCCTCGTCGACACGCTTTCCCCGCACGCGCGGGGATGGACCTGTCGATGGCCCACCACGCAGCTCGATGCTGTCGCTTTCCCCGCACGCGCGGGGATGGACCCCGCAGCCTTCAGCCCGTCGCCGCTGGCGAGCGGCTTTCCCCGCACGCGCGGGGATGGACCCTTGTGGACCGTGCCGCTTCCGCTGGTAGGCGAGCTTTCCCCGCACGCGCGGGGATGGACCTGACTCTGGCTATGCCTGCCGGTGTCGGTTTGAGCTTTCCCCGCACGCGCGGGGATGGACCGACTATGCTGAGTCCCTGAAAGAACGGGATCTGGCTTTCCCCGCACGCGCGGGGATGGACCCACGCAGCAGGACGTGCTGCAACTGCGGGTGGAGCTTTCCCCGCACGCGCGGGGATGGACCCTGGTGGAGGGTTCGATCTCGACAGTCTACGGCGCTTTCCCCGCACGCGCGGGGATGGACCCATCCACGCTGAGATGAGCGTCGCGCAGTCGCTGTTGGCGGCAAGTGTAAATCTCCCATTTATGGCAACCGAAAACTGCACACATTGCTGGTGGTCGGGAGCCGGTTTGCGTCCCACGATGTTGGGGAATCCAACAGCGAGGGGGCGGGGCGCAGATGCATGGATGGGAGACGAGGATGCTGCTGAAGCACTACCTGGAGCGGGGCGTCTCGAAGGCGGCGTTGGCGAGACGCTTCGGAGTGAGCCGGCGCACGATCCACGCGTGGGTTGAGACGGGCCAGCTCGACCGCGACCTGTCGTCGGGCCACTCGCGCTACGCGCCGCGGCCAGCGGCGCCGCAGAAGCTGGCGCCCTACATGGGGATCATTACGGCGCGCCTGGAGGAGTTCCCGGAGTTGTCGGCCAAGCGCTTGTTCGACGAAATTCGGGCGTCCGGCTACCCTGGCGGCTACAGCCGCGTGCGGGACTACGTCCGGACGGTGCGCCCACGTCCGGCGGCCGAGCGGGTAGTGCGGTTCGAGACACCGCCGGGACATCAGGGCCCGGTGGACTTCGGGACGTTCGCGCTACCCTGGGGCCGCCGGCATGCCCTGGTGGTGGTTCTGAGCCACTCACGGCTGCTGTGGCTGCACTTCTACTCTACCAGCGGCAGACGATGGCGGTGCTGACCGCGGGGCTGGAGCGCGCGTTCGCGCGCTTCGGCGGCGTGCCCCGCGAGCTGTTGTTCGACCAGATGCGTGCGGTGGTGCTGTCGGACGGCCGGGTGGGCGGCGGCGAGTTGGTGCTCAACGCGGAGTTTCTGCGCTTTGCCGCGCACTGGGGGTTTCATCCGCGGGCCTGCCGGCGGTATCGAGCGCAGACGAAGGGCAAGGTGGAGCGGCCGATCCGCTATATCCGGGACGGCTTCTTCTACGGCCGCACGTTCCTCAACGACGACGACCTCACGCGCAGGCAGCGCACTGGCTGGAGCAGACGGCCAACGTGCGCCGGCACGGCACGACGGGCGAGCGTCCGGTGGACCGCTTCACGCGGGCCGAGCGTGAGGAGCTGCGGCCCCTGGCGGCGTGTCCCTACCGGCGCGTCGGCGTGCGCTCCACACCGGCGCCGGTCCCGCGGCTCGTGGCCGAGACGGTCAAGGTCGAGCGCCGCGCGTTGCGCGTCTACGCGGAGGCGGCGCGATGAAGGCCGCGGAAGGCAACCGGCGCGACCGGCTGCGGGCGATGCTGGCGGACCTGAAGATGCCGGGCGCATTTGAAGCGGTCGATGGCGTGTTGGCCCAGGTCGACAGCGGCGCGGTGACCGCCGGCGAAGCGATCGAGTTGATGCGCAACGCGCAGATCGCGTTGCGCAACAACCGGCGGCTGCAGGCGGCGATGCGCTCCTCGCGTCTACCGGCCGTCAAGACGCTGGCGCAGTTCGACTTCAGCTTCCAGCCGAGCGTCAAGCGCGAGCAGGTCGAGAGCCTGCACGAGCTGGGATTCGTTGACCGCGCCGAGAACGTGATCCTGCTGGGTCCGCCCGGCGTAGGCAAGACGCACTTGGCGATCAGCCTCGCGGTGACGGCCGCCGAGGCCGGCCGCCGCGTCTACTACGGCACGCTGGCGAGCCTGATCAACTCGCTCAGCGAAGCGAGGGCCGCAGGCGAGTTGACCCGGCGGCTGCGGGTGCTGACGCATCCGGCGTTGTTGGTCGTCGACGAGATCGGCTACCTGCCGGTGACGCAGGACGGCGCCGTGCTCTTCTTCCAGTTGATCAACGCCCGGCACGAGCGGGCGTCGACGGTGCTGACCTCGAACAAGGGCTTCGAGGAATGGGGCAGCGTGCTTGGCGACGAGGTGATGGCAGCAGCGCTCATCGACCGGCTGTTGCACCACTGCCACGTGGTCAACATCCGCGGCAACAGCTACCGGCTGCGGGAACAGCAGGAGTGGCTGCGGGCCGCGGCAGACAAGCGCCGCGAGGGAGTCGCGACGTGACCACCAGGCCGACGGTCTCGCGACGCGTTTCGGGCCGGACTCCGGTCGCTCCGCTCCCTACGTCCGACCCGAAACGCGCGGTGGACACCAACGGGAGAACGTCAGATCCGACCGCGCCGGCCTCGCTGAAAGTGTGCAGTTTTCAGTTGCCAAAAGTGTGCAGTTTTCGGTTGCCATTGACAGGTGACCGGTCCCCGCCCTTGGTCGTGGCGATGCGGTCGGCGCGGGATGGTGGGCGGGAAGCGGGCTGCGAGGAGAAGCGCGATGACCAGCGACGGGCGCGAACTGCCTGCGGGTACGGTTCTGGACGAGTGCCGGATCGAAGGGACGCTGGGGTCCGGCGGGTTCGGGGTGACGTATCTGGCGACGGACATTTCCCTGGGTCGGCGTGTGGCCGTGGAGGAGTATCTGCCTCTGGACTGGGCGTCGCGGGCGTCGGACGGGACGGTGGGTCCTCACACGCAGTCGGCGTCGTCGGACTACGCGTGGGGCCTGTCGCGATTCCTCGACGAGGCGCGTGCTCTGGCGCAATTCGACCATCCCCACATCGTGCGGGTGTACCGGGTCTTCGAGGCGCTGGGGACGGCGTACATGGTCACCGAGCATGTCGAGGGGCGGACATTGTCGGCGTCGTTGGCGGCAGAGGGACCCTGGTCGGAGGACCGGGTGCGTGGGCTGCTGGCGTCGTTGATATCGGGTCTGGAGCCGGTGCATGCGGCGGACCTGATCCATCGCGACATCAAGCCCGAGAACGTGATCCTGCGCGCGGACGGTTCTGCGGTGCTGATCGACTTCGGGTCGGCGCGTCAGGCGATGGGCACGAAGTCGCGTTCGGTGATGTCGGTTCTGACTCCCGGGTATGCGCCCATCGAGCAGTATGGGATGGACATCGGGAAGCAGGGAGCGTGGACGGACATCTACGCGTTGGGTGCGGTGGCGTATGAGCTGCTGAGCGGTCGTCGCCCGCAGGGTGCGACGGAGCGGACTCAGGATGACGGGCTTCTTCCGGTGCGGGAGGCGGCTGGCGGCCGGGTGAGCGGCGGGCTGTCGTCGACGGTGGACGCGGCGCTGTCGGTGTTCCGCTCTGACCGGCCGCAGGACTTGTCGTCCTGGCGTGCGCTTCTGTCTTCGTCGGCGGATGCGGGTGTCGTCTCGCCGCCGTCGGTTCCTGCTCGGCGACCGGATGCAGGCAACGGCGCTCGATGTGCTGGAGCGCCTGGTCGAAGCGACGTGCAGGCGCGACCGGCGGGGTCATCTGGCGGCGGCCAACCCGGGTGTCGAGAAGCTGCGTTTGCGGGGGATCTGAGAGGCTGCGCCCGCCGGCGGAGCATGCGATGATCGAGACGTCACGATGAACGACGTGCCGCCTCAGCCACATGACCACCTGTTCCGCACGGTGTTCTCCGACCCGGAAGACGCCACCGGACTGCTGCAGGCGTACCTGCCGGCGCGGGTCGTGCGGTCGCTGCGCTGGTCCACCCTGGCGGTGCAGGACGGCCGCTTCGTGGACGAACGGTTGCGCGAACTCGAATCGGACCTGCTGTTCGCGGTCGAACGCGAGACCGGCTCGGCGATGTGGCTGTATGTGCTGCTGGAGCATCAGTCGACGCCCGACCGGTGGATGCGCCTGCGTCTGCTGACGTACTGCTGTCGGGTCTGGGACCGCGACCGTCAACGGCGTGCGAGCGACGCGACCTTGCGTCCGATCCTGCCGGTGGTGTTCTTCCAGGGCCGGCAGGGATGGCCGCATCCGACCGGGTTCACGACGCTGTTTCCTGAAGAGGACCGACACTGGCCGTGGGGGCCGCAATTCGAGCACATCCTGATCGACCAGGCGGCGATCGGGCCCGAGGAGGTGCGTGGCACGCTGCGCGGGCGCATCGCGCAGTTGACGATGATGGCGGCGCAGCGCGACAGTTGGGCGGCGACGCGCGGCGCGCTGCGGCTGCTCGCTGAACTCAACGCCGCGGCGGCGCCGGACGACATCGACCCGCTGCTGCCGTATGTCGTCTATCTGCACGCGACACTTCCGCGAGGTCACTGGCGGCGCTTCGCCGATGCGTTTCGCCGGGAGGTCCCGGCAGGAGGAACCGCAATGGACTACGCCGAACAACTCGTCCAACAGGGCATTCGACGGGGCATGCAAAAGGGCGTCCAGCAGGGCATCCGGCAGGGGCAGGCGAAGGTGGTCGACGATCTGCTTCGCGCTGGCGTGCCGTGGTCGACCATCGAGGCCGCGACCGGCATCGACCCGGACACGCTGCGCGCCCTGAAGCGTGCCTCCGCCGACACCGACGCGCCCCCGGACGGCGCCGAAGGACACTGACGCTGCGCGAGCATGTCCTGATCGATCCGGCGAGTAACGGTTGCCAGTCGTGCTACGCCGCCGGAGTCGCTGGCGGCCCGATGAGGCGCGCTGATCTGCGCCAACGATCCTCTGCAGGCGACGAGTGACAAGTCGGGGCTGACCGGGACTGCCGTCCGGCTGGGCGCCTGTCCCGCGGGGTTGGAGGCGGAGGTTGCGGGCGATGGCGGCGGGAAGGTGACCTCAGTGGCCGGCGGTGGTGGCCGCGCGTCGCGCTGGTAGAGGGATGTCTCACTTTATGCAGCTTCGTCTCCTGTGGCGGCGCGCCGCCGCCAACCCCGGCTTCACCCTCGTTGCCCTCGCCACTCTCGCCGTCGGGATCGGCGCCAACATCGCCATCTTCACCGTCGTCAACGGGGTGGTGCTGCGGCCGCTGCCAGTCCCCGACTCGGAGCGGCTGGTGATGCTGAGGCACGTCGCGCCGGGGTTGTCGGAGCTCGACGAGCTGCCGACGTCGGACGCGCTGCACTTCCTTTGCGCCGACGAGAGCCGCACCCTCGACGGGGTGGCGGCATATCGCGACGGGCAGGCGAGCTTCACCGGCCCCGACGACCCGCAGCGCGTCCAGGCCGCGTTCGTCACCGCGTCGTTCTTCGACGTGCTGCGAACCTCCCCGCAGCTCGGCCGGGCTTTCACCCCCGAGGACGACCGCCCCGGGGCGGCGCCGGTCCTCGTCCTCGGCGACGGGCTGCGGAGGACGCGTTTCGGGCCGACCCCGGACGTGGTGGGCGACGTGGTCGACGTCGACGGGGCGAGCGTGGAGGTCGTGGCGGGATGCCCCCGGGGTTCAGCTTTTCGCGGCCGGCCGCGGAACTCTGGCGGCCCCTCGTCCTCGACCGCGGCGCCGCGCAACTTGGTGCGTTCGGCCTGAACGGGGTCGCCCGCATCGTCGACGGATCGACCCTGCAGCAGGTGCGGGCGGAGCTCGGCACGATGATTATCGAATCTGGCCGAGCTTCTGCCGGACCAGCCCGCGGCCCCGGTCCTGATCGGCGCCGGCTTCGCGCCCATCGTCGACCTCGCGCGCGAGGTGGTGGTGGGCGACATCGCGGCGACGTTGTGGATCGGCGACGGGTCCGGTGGCGACGGGTCCGGTGGCGACGGGTCCGGCGGCGACCGATCCGGTAGCGGCGCATCGGTTGGCGGTGGCGTGGAGCGCGGCCAGATCCCCTTGTTTCTGGCATAGGCCATTGTCATGACCACCGCGTGCTCGTCGATCTGGATGTCTGCGGGCGGATCGCCAGCGCCGAACAGCAGGTCGTGCCGCTGGTAGACGTAGTCGCTCTGCTCGATGCCGCGCCGGATGCCTCGGATGAAGATGTCGTCTCCGAGCAGCATCGGCAGCGCCGGGTCCCGCCGGAACTCGTCGCGCAACGCCAGCGTCGTCATCTGGCCCTTCCGGAGCGGGGTCCGGTCGCGCACGTAGGCCGGCGCGTCCGGCTCGTGGAACCGCAGCTTCCGGAGGTCGCGCAGCGCCCGCGCAATCTGCTGCTGGCCTGCGCCGGGTTTGTTCGAGGCCGAAGGGATGTCGACTGCCGTGTGCGCCAGGCTCACGTCGCGCGCGCCGATGCGGTTCCGCGAGGGATAGAACACGTGCCGATAGCACTGCTGGACCGCGATGGCCAACTCCTGCTCGGACCGGGCCTCCAGATCGCGGATCTTCTCCTGCTGGTGCTCGGCCAGGTCGGCGAGACGGTCCGGCTCTTTCAGGCGCTGCAACGCCAGTCGCGACCGCATCCGGCGCCGCATCCCGTCGCTCGCGCGCCCGTCGGCGGCGACGAAGACGAGATGGTTGCGCAGGCGGCGCAGCGCCGAGCCTTCGGCGCCGCTACGGGAGTACATGCGCTCGACCAGCTCGGGGACCTCGTCGACCGTCTCGCCCACGGCCAGACCGTCGTAGGCGAACACGACGAGCTTCGGGCGGCCGTCTCCCACCTCGTCGGGCACGTCGAACGGCCTTGCGGATTGCGAAACGACAAGGTCGCCAGGCCGCCCAACGACGCGCCGAACACCATTGCGGGAATGAAGTTCCATTCCTTCATCGCGCCACTCACGACCGCCCGGCGGCCTTCCTTCGGCATGATCGATGTAGTGGCGGATTTCTTCGTCAAGCATCGGCTCCACATGCGACTCGAAGGACAGAATGGCGCGCACCAGCTCGCTTCCGAACTCTCTGGCGAGCCGCCGAATGCCAAGGATTTCGACGCCGTTGGGGCGCGCCTACGGTGGTCGGGCCGGGCCACACCCGGTTGGCGTGACCGCGTGATCCGGCGTCGAGCGTGCGGCGGCTGCGTGTTCTGTGCCTGTTGCCGGGAACTGCGAGGGTTGGCTTGAAGCATACATATGTATTATTTCTCTGGACATGAGCCAAGCACGTTTGGGACGGACCCGCGACCGGGTGTTCCGGTTCGTTCGCGACCGACTGCTCGCCGGCGATCCGCCGACGGTGCGCGAGGTGCAGCAGGTGTTCGGCTTCCGCACGCCGCAGACGGCGCGCTATCACCTGGAGAAGCTCGTCGCCGAGCGGAAGCTGACGGCGGCCCGGGGCTATCGCCTGTCGATGGGCGGCGAGCCGGCGGCGCCGGTGGGTTGGGTGCCGCTGCTGGGACGGGTCGAGGCGGGGCATCCGACCGAGGCGGTCGAAGACGTCGAAGGCCATGTTCCGGCGCCGGCCGGCCGCGCCGATGAGGGGCTGTTCGCGCTGCGGGTGCAGGGGCGCAGCATGGTGGGGGCCGGCATCCTGCCCGGCGACCTGGTAATCGTACGGCGTCAGCCGACCGCCGACTCGGGGGCGCTGGTGGTGGCCCTGGTCGACGGCGAGGCGACGGTCAAGCGGCTGCGCCGGCGGGACGGACGGGTGGAGCTGCATCCGGAGAACCCCGAGTTCGAAGTCATCCGGTCCGACCGGGAGATTTCGGTGCTCGGCAAGGTCATCGAGGTGCGGCGCACCGTGGGTTGATTGGAAGATGCGTGACGACCCATCGCCGTGCCGGCCCGTGGACTACGTACCGCTCTGGTGCAAGAGCAACTATTCGTTTCTGGAAGGCGCCCCGCATCCGGAAGAGCTGGTCGAGCGGGCCCACGCCCTGGGTCTGCCCGGCCTCGCGCTGACTGACCGGGACGGCGTGTACGGCATCGTGCGCGCCCACGTGCGGGCCCGCGAGCTCGGCGTGCACCTGATCCTCGCCGAAGTACGGGTGCGAGGGCGGGTGTTGGCGGTCACCGAGCAGGATGGCGCCTGGATGTACGGCGTCAGCCCCGGCGATCTCGCCGCCTCGGGCGCCACCATCGCGGAGGCTCACGCCGCGTTCCGGCGAGCATTCACGGCAGTCCTGTTCGACATCGCCGAGGACGCCTCGAGCTTCGAGGACTTCGCCGCCAGGTGAGGCAGTTCGCCCGGCAGCCCAATCCCCCGGTGGAAGCCGCTTGGCGCGAAGCCGTCGAGGCCCACCGAGCCAATCGGTTCGCTTTGGGGGCGGCCGGACGTGACCTGGACAAGTTGCCCGCGGAGACGCCCATCTCCGTTGAGGTCGTGAAGAAGGCGCCAGCCGATTTCACGACCGCCCTCAACGAGCTCGATCAGGAGCCTGCCCTCGCGGCATAGGCGTGTCTTCTTTCGGAACCGTCCGGCTCAAGGACATCCGCCGCATGCTGGAACGGTGTGCCCAGGGGTTCGTCATCGAGGCGAAGAAGCACAGTTGTCGCCGGGCACCGTCGCCACGCCGACCTTCTCCACCAGGTGCATCGCCGCGTCGGTCGGCGACCGGTTGCCGAGCGCCGGCACCGACCGGTAGTCGGCGAAGAGGTAGTAGGCGCCCTCGGGCGGGGTGACGGTGAATCCGACGTCGCGCAGCCCCCCGACGAGCAGGTCGCGCTTCCGCCGATAACCGTCGGCGACGCCGTCGAAGAACGTCCGCTCCTGGTCGAGCAGCGCCACCGCGCCTTTCTGCAGCGGCGTCGGGGCCTGCACCACCAGGTTGTCGTGCACCGCGCGCAGCCGGGGGGGGGGAGCGCGGCGGGGTCAGGACCCAGCCGATGCGCCACCCCGTCGCGCGCCCCGTCTTCGAGATCGAGTTCACGACGACGGTGCGCTCGGCCATGCCTTCGAAGCCAGGCAGGAACAGGTGCCGGTGGCCGTCGAAGACGATGTGCTCGTAGATCTCGTCGGTAATCGCGAGCAGGTCGTGGGCTCGGCACAGCTCGGCGATGAACGCCAGTTCGTCGTGGCCGAGCACCTTGCCGGTCGGGTTCTGGGGCGTGTTCATGACCATCGCCCTGACCGCAGGGTCGGCGGCGGCGGCGCGCAACTCGTTGCGGTCGAGCCGCCACGTGCGGGCGTCGCGGTCCTCGCGCAGCGTCACGAACCGCGGCACGAGGCCGAAGATGGCCGCCTGCGACGGATACAGCTCGTGGCAGGGCTGCATCACCACGACGCCGTCGCCGGGCTCGAAGAGCGCGCAGAAGGCCGCCGCCATGCCCTCGCTCGCCCCCAGCACGACCGTGATCTCGTCTTCCGGGTCGGGGCGGCGCCCGTAGAGCCGGGCCGTGTAACCGACGAACAACACAGTCCGGGCGGGATGCATCGGCGCTCGAATGCCGCGGGGACTTTCGGTGCGGGCGGCCGGGTCTTCGCGGTTGACCCGTTCGCGGGCGACGGAGTACACTGCGCGCCCCGGCCAGTCGGCTGAACGGCTGGTTGGTTCTACGGATCCGGGAGGGGTATCGAATGCGTGTACTGAGTGTCCTCGGCATCGTGATGTTGCTGACCGCCGGCACGGCCGGAGCCCAGGAGCCGCAGCCGTTCGGCGACTTGGCGGAGGTGATGCGCGGCATTCTCTTCCCCAACTCGAACATCATCTTCGACGCCCAGACGAACAATCCCGACGATCCGGTCGAGGCGGTCGAGGGTGACTCCACCTCCGCACGGTTCGCCACCATCTACACCGGGTGGGAGGCCCTCGAGAACGCTGCCGTGGCGCTCGTGGAGGCCGCCAACCTCATCGAGATTCCGCGCAACTGCGAGCTCAACGAGGACGAGCCCGGCCGCATCGGTGCGCCGGCCCCGGTCGAGCGCGACGACTGGAAGCAGTACGTCGCCGGCCTCCGCGCGGCGGGTCAGACGGCGTACGAGTGGGCGCAGGCTCGCGTGTACGACGACTTCGACGTCATCCTCATGACCGGAGAGGTCGCCGAGGCCTGCTCGAACTGCCACGGCGTATATCGCGACAGCTACACGGATCCGCCCACGCCGCGCTGCACGCCGCCCGCCGAGTGAGCCTGCCGCGCACGGATGACGACAACCGGTGGGAGGAGCCTGACGCATGCGAAGCTGGTTCGAGTGGGTTGGCGCGATGGAGTCGAGTGTCGCCCTGCGGGAGTCGCTCAACGCCTATCCGATCATGCTCACCTCGCACGTCATCGGGATGTGCATGTTCGCCGGCCTGATCATGATGATGGACCTGCGGCTGGCCGGGCTCGGCAACTACAACAGTTCGATCACCCAGGTCCAGGCGCGGCTGTTCCCGTGGCAGATGGTGGGCTTTTCGATAAGCATCGTCACCGGTCTGGCGCTGCTGTTCAGCGACCCGATGCGGTTCTATTCGAACTTCTACTTCTGGACGAAGAACGTGCTGCTGGTCCTGGCCGGACTCAACATGTGGTACTTCCACGCCACGACCTACCAGACGGTCGACCAGTGGGACAACGATCCGTCGCCGCCGTTCGCAGCCAAGGTCGCCGGTGTCCTGTCCATCGCGTTCTGGTCCTCGATAATCGTCGTCGGTCGGATGATCGCGTATCAGGATCTCGTGCCCCAGTGGTGGCGCGACCTGGGTCTGAGAGGCTAGAAGATGTCCTTGCAGCCGTTCTTCCTCTGGATGCAGGAGCATCCGTTCAGCGCGTACATCCTGAACGAGACGTGGTTCTCACCGATCGTTCAGGTGATGCACCTCCTGGCGCTGGCGGTGTTCGCCGGCGCGGTGCTGGTGGTCGATCTCCGGCTGCTCGGCGTCGGTCTCACCCGGCTGCCGCTGGCGAAGGTGTCGGAGGACGCCATGCCGTGGATGGTCTGGGGCCTCGTCGCGCTTCTCGTCACCGGCTGGCCGTCGGTGATGTCCACGGCGCTGAAGCAGTACTACAGTCCCTTCTTCTGGTGGAAGATGGAGTTGTTGGTGCTCGGTCTGATCTTCGCGTTCACGGTCCGGCGGCGGATGGCCCGGATGGACGAGGAGAAGCTCGGGCCCGTGTGGCCCAAGGCGGCCGGGATGTTCTCCATCGCGGTGTGGACCGGGGTGGCTGTCGGAGCGCGGCTGATCGGATTGCTCTCGTAGGCGCTAGGCGCGGCTTGACGGGCCGGCCTTGACAGCCCCCGAAAGCCGCATGTATAGATCGCCCGTTTCGTCAACACGTTCCGGCTCTCCGAGGAGGAGGGCGCCTGGACCAGTCTGCTGGCGGCTCGCGACATCATCCGGTGTGGCGGTCGTGGCGGGGAGACATCCTCAATGCGAAATCTGAAGAGGTTCAACGGCAAGATGATTGCCACGGCGGCGGCCGGCGCGTTGGCGCTGGCGATGGTGTTCTCCATCGGCTCGGCGAACGTGGCGGGCCAGGACGGATACATGGCGCCCCGGGCGGCGTACGGCGACGTGCCGGACCTGAACGGGATCTGGCAGGCGATCGGCGCCCACCACTGGAACATCGAGCCGCACGCGGCCAGCCACGGCCCGGTCGTCGAGCTCGGCGCCGTGTTCTCGGTGCCCGGCGGCCTGGGCATCGTCGAGGGCGGCGAGATCCCGTACACTGCCGCCGCGCGCGCGCAGCAGCAGGAGAACGCGCAGCACTGGGTGGAGCGCGACCCTGCCGTCAAGTGCTACATGCCGGGCATCCCGCGGGCGACCTACCAGCCGTACCCGTTCCAGATCGTGCAGACCGAGGAGTACATCCTCTTCGCATACGAGTTCGCCAGCGCCAGCCGCGTCGTCTACATGAACCGGCCCGACTTCGAGGCGCCGGTCGACGCCTGGATGGGCCACTCGCTCGGCTCCTGGGACGGTGAGACCCTCGTCATCGACGTGACGGCTCAGATGCCGGACACGTGGCTCGACCGCAACGGCAACCACCACAGCAACCAGATCCGCGTGGTCGAGCGCTACACGGCGACCAGCCCGTACCACCTGAACTACGAGGCGACGATCGAGGATCCGGAGACCTACACGCGGCCGTGGTCGATCAGCCTGCCGCTCTACCGCCGGATCGACGAGAACATGCAGCTTCTCGAGTACAAGTGCGTGGAGTTCGCAGAGGAGGTGATGTACGGTCACCTGCGCAAGGACCCCGACCTGACGCCGACCTACCGTCCGAGCGGCTACGGATCGGCCTACGAGGGGGAGGCGCCCGGCCCGCGGTAGAGATCGCCGGCGACGGAAGCTATGTGGTTGACGAACACGTGGGGAGTGGGGCATAATGCCCCAACCCATTCTGCTGTCAAACAGGAGGCGAAACCGATGCGAGCAAAGGTAATCCTTACGGTTGTGGCCGTTGCAATGGCCGCGGCTGCGGTTCCCGTGGTGGCGCACCACGCGTTCTCGGCGGAGTTCGACGCCGATGCGCCGATCCACCTCGAGGGCGTGGTCGTGAGGATGGAGTGGATCAACCCCCATGCGTGGGTCCATGTCGAGGTCACCAACGAGGACGGCTCGAAGACCGTCTGGATGGTCGAGGGCGGCACGCCGAACACGCTGCTCCGCCGCGGCTTCACGCGGAACTCGCTGCTTCCGGGCACCGAGATCATCGTGGACGGCTACCAGGCCAAGGACGGATCGAACAAGGGCAACGGTCGCGACCTGACCTTCCGCGACGGCCGCAAGCTGTTCATGGGTTCGTCCGGCACGGGCGCGCCGCGTGACGGCCGCGACCCGACCGAGCCGGAATAGGCGCGCGTCGTTCTGAACGAACGCGTCGGTCCCTCTGGGGCCAGATATCGAAACCCTGGGCCTCTGGAGTTCGGCAACGAGCTTCGGGAGTCCAGGGTTTTTTGTCTCTTCTGTTTCCCGACCCGCATTCGAAAGTCTGGTTCCCGAAGTTCCTGCCCGGGTTGATGGGACGCCGGATTCGGACCGGCATGGGCGTGCTCGGCGAGTACATCGCCCACCGCGTGCTGCACGACGATCGCGAGCCCGAGCTGGCCGCCGGGTTCCGGCTGAAGGACGAAGAATTCGGCCAGGTTAGTCCGTCGTAAGATCGGTCGGTGGCTCTGCGCGTTCCGTTCGTCGCCGGGTTGGGGGCGGTCCTGCTGGTCGTGGCGGCCGAGCCTGTACGGGCGCAGGCGGAGCCGGCCGACGCGCCTCCGCCGGTCATCGGCGTCATCGAGATCGTCGGTCAGGAGGTCTTCGACGAGCGCGGCGGCGGCCTGTTCGCACTCCACCGCATCGCCAACCGCATTCACGTCCGCACGCGCGATCACGTCATCCGCCGGGAACTGCTCTTCGAGACCGGCGAGCCACTCGACCGCGAGTTGATCGAACAGACGGAACGCAACCTGCGAGGCCTGTGGTTCCTGCGGGACGCGCGGGTCGAGATGGTCGAGGTGGACGAGGATCTGGACAAGCGGCCCGAGCGGATCGACATCGTCGTGACGACCTGGGACCGCTGGTCTCTGGCGCCCCGCCTGGACTTCTCGCAGGTCCAGGACCGGACCATCTGGGAGATCGGCGCCTCGGAGAAGAACTTCCTGGGGTTCGGCAAGTCGATCACCGTGTCGCACCGGCAGAACCTGGATCGGGTGACGGATCGGGTTCGCTATCAGGACCCGCAGTTGCTCGGATCGAACGTCGGGCTGCAGGCGTCGGGCGCGAACCTCAGCGACGGCCACGAGGGGCTTGTCGCGGTGGACCGTGGCTACCTGTCGCTTCGGGATCCGTGGGCGTTCTCGGCCGGGATCGTCAGCGTCATGCGGACGGAGCCGATCGTCGAGCACGGTGTCGAGGTCGAGCGGCTGCCCCTGCGTGGGGAGTTCGTCGACATGGAAGCCGGTCACGCGCTGCGTCGCGGCGACGATCATGCCGTCCGCGTGCACGGTGCCTATCGCTCCCACCGATCACAGGTCGGTGGCGAGCGCCGCGACCATACGGGTCCCGAGATCGGCCTTCGAGCGGTGACGCACCGGTTCGTCCGGCTGACGCACGTCAACCAGTTCGAGCGGACCGAGGATTTCAATCTCGGAACGGAATCGCACGCCGTGCTGTGGTTGTCGACACCGACTTTCGGCGGGCAGGAGGCGATGCTGGTCTCGGTCGGACATCGGCACGGACTGCGGCTCCGGGATGACCATTTCGTGATTCTGGGGGCGGCGTTCGGCGGGCGGCGCGAACGGGGCGCCTGGCGGAACAGCGTGGCCGAGGTGCGTGCGCGCTACCTGCAGAAGCACTCGCGGCGGACTGCGCTGGTGGGCAAGCTCGACTACCGTCATGGCCGCAACCTCGACCCGGAAGTGCAGTTGCGGCTCGGCGCCGAGACCGGCCTGCGCGGCTATCCGGTGCGGCAGTTCACCGGCTCGCGATCGCTGCTGCTGACCCTGGAGGAGCGCGCCTTCTTCGCGGACGACGTCTGGCAGTTGTTCTCGTTCGGCGTGGCCGGATTCGTCGACAGCGGCTTCGTCTGGCCGAAGGGGCGCGCCGTCGACCTCGGGGACCTGCGAACCGGGGTCGGCATCAGCCTGCTCGTCGGCAGCCACCGGCTGGCCAGCCGCGGCGGCGTCCGGTTCGACCTCGGCTATGCCCTCGATCCGGTCACCGGTGCGGACGGCCGGCCGAAACGCTGGGTCGGCGCCGCCTTCTCCGACATCGTCTTCTGAGTGTCATGCGCCAGTCCGCGCGCCGCGCCGCGCATCCTCGGGCCGCGCCCGCGCGCCGTTCGTCCGGCGCTGGCGGATGTCGTACGGCGGCCCGGACCGCATGCGCCTTCGCCGCCGGAGGGCTCGTCCCGTTCACCGCGTGGTTCGTGCTGCTGCCGGGGCTGGGCGCCCTGGACCTCTATCGCGGCGGGACGCTGCTGCGTCCGCTCGCGGTACTCGTGCTCGCCTGTGCGTCGGGCGGCGTCGTCGCGGGTGGCGCGCTCGGCGGCCGGTTGAGCCAACGGGTGGGATTCGGCGCGGCCTTCGGTGCGGCGCTCTGGATCCCGTTCGCTGTACTGAGCGGCGTGCCGGCGCTGAGCGGCGGCGAGCCGCTGACCGGGCTGGTCGTCGGGTTCACGCCGGGATTCGCGCTGTCGTACGCGGCAGTCGGCGCGCTCGGTCCGGCTCTGGGCGGGAGCGGCTGGCGCCGCGCGCTGGCCGGCGCGGCCGTGTTCGGTGGGGCGGGCGCGTGCGGCGGCGTGCTGCTGGCGCTGGTCGTGCGGAGCGTGGCCGGGTGCGTCGGTGCGGCGGCCGTCGCGGCGACCGCGCTCGGCGGTGGCGCCGCCTGCCTGTTGCCGTTGGCGCTCGGCGGCTGGTGGCTGGGTCGGCAGTCTCACTCTCACCCGCGCGGCGCAGGCATGTGACTGTCGCGCCCCGTGATCGCTTCGACCCGCGTCAACCGACAGTGCCTGCGCGCCGTGTCGGCGGTCGCGGCGACCAGGGGCCGTCGCGTTCGAGCGCACGCTCGATGCGGGCGATGAACACGCAGGCGGCGGCCGCCGCCAGATGCCACGCGATGTGAGGTTGCACGACGTGCGCCCAGACGCTCCCGGCATCAACGCAGGCGAGACCCAGGTGACCCAGGCCGAGCAGCGCTGCGGCCGGCAGGAGGAGGAGGACCGTCGTCTGCAGGTCGGTCCGGATGGCCGGGTGCGTGCCTGCCAGCTTGTGCCACAGCCAGAGCAGCGCCGCGGTCTGGGCCGTGACGACGACGTAGCCCGCGGCCGTGGCGATGAACGGCAGCACCGCGCCGCCGCCCGCGAACAGGACGTAGAGCGTCCGCCACCGGTGGTGCGGTGCGTGGCCCCGATGCACGAGCGCCGCCGCCAGCAGCAGGCCCGTGAACATCGGGATCGCGGCGAGATCGAGCCGCTGGAACACGGCCGCGAACGAGGCGTGGAACAGCATGGAGGCGGCCGTGAGCAGGGCCAGGATGGCCGGGAGCAGACGCGCGGGCGCGCCGCCCGGGACGCCGGACGAGGCGTGCCAGACGAGGACCGCCGCCGTCAGGCCCGCCAGCCCGGACAGCGTCTCGCCGGGGTGCGTCAACCACGACGCCGTCAGGTCGGGCTCGCAGGTGTCGTATGCGGCTCGCTCGAACGCGCTCCACGGTCCCGGTCTCACGGTTTCCTCATGGTCCGGGCGGTCTGCGCGGTGCCGCGGGCCCTCGGTCTGCGCCGGTTGTCAGGGCGCCGGCGCGTCGTCCCGGGCCGCGTTGCGCTCGGCGAGCAGCTTCCGCCAGGCGCGCCGCACGTCCTCGCCCAGACGCCGGCTGATGGTCACCCATTCCTCGTAGTGGTTGGGGTGATCGAAGTTCCACCAGCCCGTGTTGTCCGCCGGCGCCACCAGGTACGAGAGGTAGTCCTGCGCCGATCCGAGGAAGCCGTGGTGCCGGCCGGGCATCCGGTGGACGACCCCGTCCATCGCCGGGAAGCGCCACGCGCCCCATGCCGGGCCGTAGTCGGCGACGCTCTCCGCGCGGCCCAGCGCGTAGGCGGGATCGATCTCGCCCGGCGCGGTGAGCAGGCTCAGGTCGCCGATCTCGATCAGCGCGGCTTCGGCCCGCACGCAGCCGAGCAGCCCCCAGCAGTCGGGCCAGTGGTAGCGCAGGCGGTCTTCGGGCTCGACGTCGTGGTGCCACACCGACCAGGTGCCGAGCAGGTGGATCACGTTGTCGACCGGCGTGTCGAAGGTCTCGGTGACGACGGCCAGATCCGGGTCCGCCAGCGGCACCGCCGCGTCGAGCACCGTCACCGCCGCGTGGGCGATCTCGTAGCCGGTCGAACGGATCTTCTCCCACCCGTCGGTCACCAGGACCGGTCGCGCCGCGCCGTCCGGCGCCGTCTCGACGACGCGCCGGCCCGCTTCGTCCCACAGCGGGACCGGCGTGCCGCGCAGTCCGCTCATCTGGTTGCCGACCGTGCCCGCCACGAACACCGCCACGCCGCCCCGCGCGCGCTCGACGTACTCGCGCAGGTAGTGCGGGTAGTCGCTCGACAGCAGCCGGTTGGCGCTGCCGAGCGTGTCGGGGTGGTTGTGCCAGTTGACCAGCGTGGCGATGGTCTCGCCGGTCTCCGCCGCCGTCAGCCCGGCCGCGACGATGCGCGTGTTGCCGACGACCGGATCGCGCAGGTCCCGCTGCAGCACGAAGCGGTCGTACCCGGCGGCGGGGTCGTCGATGGCGTTGTTGATCATGGGCAGCCGGCAGGCGTCCTCGGTCTTGAGCGCGCCGCTGCGGCGGTCCTGACAGGCCGCGTGGGTGGCGGTGGCGGTGGTCAGTACGGCGGGGCGCAGCGCGTCGAGCGCCTGCTCGATGGACGCGAAGAGCCGCTCGCGGAGCCACGTCGTGTAGCGGCGGTTGTGTCCGGGCATCAGGGTGGACCAGTAGCCGCTGGCGTCGGGGGCCGAATGGGTGTGCGTCGAGTGCAGGACGACGTGCGCTTGCGGAATGCCGTGCTCGCGGGCGACGCGGCGGCGGATGCGGCCGGTGTGCTTGCGGCCGAGGCCGGGCAGGTCGGCGGCCGTAAGGACCAGGGTCTCGCCGTCGGCGTCCCGCAGCGCCAGTGTGCGCGCCCAGATCGGGTCGTGGACCCCTTCGGCCAGCCGGTTCCCGTCCCGGAAGGGCACGTAGGGACTGAACCCGGCGAGGTGGATCCACCGGAAGCAGCCGCGGTCGGAATCGAACTGCGCGACCGAGGCGTCCGGCGCCGCGTCGTCGCACAGCACCGGCGTGATGTCGACCGCGGCGGCGCCCGCCTGCAGCCCGCGATACGGGGGCGATTGCCGCGTGTCCGGTGGCGTGCTGTCGACCGCGGTGGTCCCGGCCTGCACCGGCGACGGCGGTGTGCGTCCCGGGCGGCTCGCCGCCGGCGTGCCGTCCACCGCGCCGGCCGGCAACTGGCCGGCGGCGGGATTTGGCGCCACTGCGACGACGGCGGCGATTGCCAGCGCGGCGACACGGGAACGGCGCACCGCCGGATCGTAGCGCGTACGGTGGCGGGATGCGCGCCGGTGGCCGGATCGCTGCGTGGGTTGCGACACACGGCGCGGTCGTGGTCGGCGTGGTGTCGGGCGTGCATGCGCGCCGGTGGCCGGATCGCCGCGTGGGTTGCGACCCTGCCGTTCGCTGACGCACCGGCGTCGGTCGATGCGGACCGTGACCGCGCCGGATCGAGCGGGTAGACTGTCCCCATGGGCGACGAGATGTCGCGCCTCTTTCGCGAACGCTCCGATCTGCGTTTCGAGCACGAAGCGCTGATCTTCCCCATGTCGCCGGAGGCATACGACGCGTTGATGGAGACCGGCAGCCTGCCGCGCGAGTCGTCCTACAACGGCCCGCGGGGCGCGCTGGAGGTGGAGCCCGCGCGGGTGGTCGGGACAGGTGACCGGATCACGCGCCGCGTGCCGGGCGGCGCACCGGGCCGGACGAACGTGCGGTCGGCAAGCGCCGCCGGACCGGTTGGGCTATGCTGTCACCCGCTCCGGGAGGACATCATCCAATGACGCTGAACACCTACCTCAACTTCGACGGCAACTGCCGTGAGGCCTTCGAGTTCTACCGTTCCGTCTTCGGCGGCGAGTTCACGGCGCTCCAGACCTTCGCCGACGGTCCGCCGGAGATGCCGCCCGTGTCCGAGGAGGAGAAGGGGCGCGTGATGCACGTGTCCCTGCCGATCGGATCGAGCGAGCTGATGGGCAGCGATGTCGCCGCGGGCTTCGGTCCGCCCTTTGCTGCGGGCAACAATTTCTCCATCGCCGTCGAGGCGGACAGCCGGGCGCAGTGCGACGAGCTGTTCGCCAGGCTGTCGGCCGGCGGCGCGGTCATCATGCCGCTCCAGGATATGTTCTGGGGCTCCTACTTCGGCCAGTGCGCCGACCGCTTCGGGGTCACCTGGATGGTGAGCCACACGCCGCCCACCGGGTAGACGCCGCCCGGGCCGCTGGCGGTCGGCGGTCACCGTCGGCGCCGCTCGGCGACTCCACGCCACCCAAGGCCACGGTGGACAAGCGGTTGGCGAACGGGAGATGCCCGCTTCGCCTTCGAGATTCAATACGGCCGGCTGCACCGACCCGGCCGCTCAGGCAGTGGTGGCGCCCGCCTCGCCTTCGAGGCCCAGCTCGGCGGTGGCGATCTCCCGCATGCGGTACTTCTGCACCTTGCCGGTGACGGTCAACGGGAAGGCGTCGACGAACTTCCAGTAGCGGGGGATCTTGTAGGTGGCGATGGCGCCGTGGCAGAACGCCCGGAGCGCGTCGCCGGTCGGCGCGGCGCCGGCCTTCGGCTTGACCCAGGCCATGACCTCTTCGCCGTAGCGCGCCGACGGCACGCCGATGACCTGTGCGTCCTCCACGTCCGGATGCGTGTAGAGGAACTCCTCCACCTCGCGCGGGTACACGTTCTCGCCGCCGCGGATGATCAGGTCCTTGATGCGGCCGACGATGTTCACGTAGCCGTCGTCGTCCATCGTCGCCAGGTCGCCGGAGTGCATCCAGCGCGCGGCGTCGATGGCTGCGCTCGTCGCCTCCGGCTCGTTCCAGTAGCCGAGCATCACCAGGTAGCCGCGCGTGCACAGCTCGCCCGCCGTCCCGCGCGGCACGATCCGGCCGCTCTCGGGATCGATCACCTTGATCTCGACATGGGGATGGATGCGGCCGACGCTGCCCACACGCTTCTCGACCGGGTCGTCGACGCGGGTCTGGGTGGATACCGGGGAGGTTTCGGTCATCCCGTAGCAGATGGTGATCTCCCGGACGTTCATGCGCTCGCGAACCTGCCGCATCACTTCGACCGGGCAGGGTGAGCCGGCCATCACCCCGGTGCGCAGCGACGAGAAATCGGTGCGGCCGAAGTCGTCATGGTGCAACTGGGCGATGAACATCGTCGGCACGCCGTAGATCGAGGTGCACCGCTCGCGCTCGACGGCGGCCAGCGTGGCGGCCGGATCGAAGCTCTCGGCCGGCGCGACGATGCAGGCCCCGTGCGTGGTGCAGGCGAGGTTGCCGATCACCATCCCGAAGCAGTGGTAGAAGGGGACCGGGATCAGCACCCGGTCCTGTTCCGTGTAGCGCAGCACCTCGCCGCAGAACCAGCCGTTGTTCAGGATGTTGTGGTGCGAGAGGGTGGCCCCCTTCGGCGCGCCCGTCGTCCCGGAGGTGTACTGGATGTTGATCGGGTCGTCGAAGCGCAGGCTCGCCTCCCGCTCGGCCAATGCCGCCTCGTCGGCGCCCGACGCCGCCTCCAGCAGCGCGTCCCACCCGTCGTCGAGGACGACCGTCTCGGCCAGCGCCGGACAGCGGGCGCGCACGCGGTCGACGATGGCCGTGTAGTCGGTCGCGCGGAAGCGGCGCGCGTGCAGCAGCAGGCGCAGTCCCGACTGGTTCAGCGTGTACTCGAGCTCATGGGCGCGGTAGGCCGGATTCACATTGACCAGCACCGCGCCGACGCGCGCCGTCGCATACTGCGTGACCACCCACTCGTAGCGGTTGGGGGCCCAGATGCCGACCCGGTCGCCGCGCGCGACGCCGCGGGCGAGCAGGGCGCGGGCGAGGCGCGTGGTCAGCTCCCAGAGCTCGCGGTAGGTGGCCCGGAAGTCCTGGAAGGGGACGACCAGCGCGTCGCGGTCCGGATGGCGCGCCGCGGTGCGGCGCAGGTTGGCGCCGATGGTCTCGCCGAGCAGCGGCGTGTCGGCGGCGCCGTGGACGTAGGAGGGCGCGCTCACGGAGCCCCGATTATAATGACGTCGCCAGCGTCCGGGAGGAGCAACGCGTGTTCGACGGCTCGCGATCCGCCCCCTGCGTCGTTCTCGCCGGCGTGCTGCTCCTCGTGCTCGTCAGCGGAGCTGCGCCGGCGGAGGAGCAGCGCCCGGCGGTGCCCCGCTTCCGCTCCGGCGTCGATCTGGTCCGGGTGACCGCCACCGTCCGCGACGCACAGGGACGCCTTGTCGGCGACCTGACCGGCGACGACTTCGAGATCCTGGAGGACGGCCGGCCGCAGCGCATCACCCAGTTCGAGCAGGGTCGCGTGCCGGTCAGCCTCGGCGTGATCCTCGACGTCAGCCAGAGCATGCTCGGGCAGCGCATGGACGACGCGCGCGCGGCGCTGCGGCGTTTCCTCGTCGACCTGCTCGAGCCGGGCGACGAAGTGTTCCTGATGGTCTTCAACCACGACCCGAAGCTGGAGGCGCCGTGGACGCTGGGGCCGCGCCGGCTGCGGGGGCGGCTGGACGGCGTGCGGCCGTACGGGGCGACCGCCATCTACGACGCGCTGATGATGGCGCTGCCGCTGTTCGCCGACCGGGCCCACGAGCGCGCCGCCGTCGTGCTCATCTCCGACGGGTCGGACACGGCCAGCGACGTTACCCGCGAGGACGTGCGCTGGCAGATGCGGCTGAGCGACGCGTTCGTCTACGCCGTGGGCATCGACGCCCCGGAGCGGCGGCCCATCAACGACCGTGTCAACGCACGCCTGCTGCGCGAGCTCACGGCCGAGAGCGGCGGCTACGCCGAGGTGATAGCGGACAGTCCCGATCTCGCGCCGGCCACCGAACGCATCGCCGAGGAGCTGAACCACCAGTACACGCTCGCCTACACCCCCGCGCGGCCTCCCGACGGGCGCTACCGCCGCATCCAGGTCCGAGTCCGCGGCGGCGAGCACCGCGTGCGGGCCCGCCGCGGCTACGTGGCGCTGCGCCCCTGACGTGCGCTACGCAGCCCCATGCGGCTTGCCGCGCCAGCCGCAGCCACGCCGCCATGCGGCTGTGCGGCGCTGACGTGCGCTGCGCAGGGTAGAGCAGGCCGCAACGTCAGGGTACCGAAGTGTTGACGATGTTTCTCTCTCCGTAGCGTGCGCGCGGAACGGGTACCGCACTGAGCCGTTCAGCCAGTTGGTGCGGTGGAGGTTGCACCTTTCCTCGGTAGCCGATGGGCAGTCGACTGCCCATGCCGTCGCGGGCTTATCATCTTCATCCATGGTCCCGGCAGACCCAGCGCTGGTCAGCCTCGTCGGACGCCGCGTGGCCCTGCCCGGACACTTCGCCGGCGAGGTTCTCGTCGAGAGTATCCGCCCGCTCGACGCGGGCGCCGAGTTGCGCGTGCGGCTGGCGGACGGCGAGATCGACGAGACGGTGCTCTCGCCGGTGGATCTGGCCGGGCTGCTGGCGACCGACGCGCCCGCGGAGGCTGCCGTCAAGCCTGCCGACGCCGAGCAGGTTCGCCTGCTCGTGGAGTCCGCCCGCATCCGCCTCGCCCACGCCCACGACCGGCAGTTCGCGGTCAGCCTGTCCGGCATTCGCACCCTGCCGCACCAGATCGAGGCCGTCTACCGGCGCATGCTGCCGCAGCCGCGCCTGCGCTTCCTGCTCGCCGACGATCCCGGCGCGGGCAAGACGATCATGGCGGGGCTGCTCATCAAGGAGCTCAAGCTCCGGCAGGCCATCGACCGCTGTCTCATCCTGGTCCCGGCGCCCCTGACCATTCAGTGGCAGGACGAGCTGTTGCGCTTCTTCGGCGAGCCTTTCCAGATCGTGCACGCCGCCAACGACCGGCAGCAACTGCCGAACCTGTGGGAGCGCGAGTCGCAGGTCGTCGCCTCCATCGACTACGCCAAGCAGGAGGATGTCCGCGAGCGCGTCTGGCGCCAGCGCTGGGACCTGGTCATCGTCGACGAGGCGCACAAGTGCAGCGCGTACACGAAGCGCTCGGCGGGCCGGGCCGACGACGTGGAGCGTACGAAGCGCTACCAGCTCGCCGAGCAACTCTCCGAACACTGTGACCACCTGCTGCTGCTGACCGCCACGCCGCACCACGGCGACGACGACCGCTTCGCGCACTTCCTCCGCCTGCTCGACCGCGACCTGTTCCCCGAGCCACACCGCGTCGGCGAGGACGCCGGGCGTCTGCGGCGCGAGATATTGCGGCTTGGCGAAGATTGCCCCTGGTCGCTGCGGCGGTTGAAAGAGGACCTGAAGGATGTGAACGGGCGGCGCCTCTTCCCCGACCGCCACGTGCAGACCATCAGCTTCGAGCTCGCGGCCGAGGAATACGCCGTCTACACCGCGGTCACGGACTACATCAACGAGTTCCTGCCGCAGGCGGCGGGCAAGCGCAAGAACAGCGTGGCGCTGGTGCGCACGGTATTCCAGCGGCGCCTCGCCAGTTCCACCCGCGCCATCCACGAGTCGCTGCGCCGCCGGCGGGCGAAGCTCGCCGATCTGGTCGAGGAACTCGACCGCCTCCCGCCCGCCCGGCGCGCGAAGCGGCTGGCCGAGCTCATCGGGAGGTTGTCCGACGCGGAGCAGGACGAAGACGATCTGGACGAGAACGACCGCGACGCCCTGCTTGACGAGACGACCGCGGCGACCGAGCTCGACCGGCTGCGCGCCGAGGTGGCCGCGCTCGGCGAGCTGACGGCGCACACCGGCCGCGTGCGCGACAGCGGGCGCGACTCGAAGCTCGTCGCCCTGCGCGACTGCCTGCAGCGGGCCGAGTTCGCGGAACTCAAGGACGGTCGCGGCAAGCTGCTGGTCTTCACCGAGCACCGCGACACGCTCATCCACCTGCGGGAGCACCTCGCCGCCTGGGGCTATTCGACCTGCGAGATCCACGGCGGCATGAACCCGCACGAGCGCCGCAAGGCTCAGGAGGACTTCCGCACGAGCCGGCAGATCTGCGTGGCGACCGAGGCGGCCGGCGAGGGCATCAACCTGCAGTTCTGCCACCTGATGGTCAACTACGACCTGCCGTGGAACCCGACCCGGCTCGAACAGCGCCTTGGTCGCATCCATCGCATCGGGCAGTCGCGCGACGTGTACGCCTTCAACTTCGTCGCGACGTCGTCCACCGACGGGCAGCCGGTCATCGAGGGGCGCATCCTCGAGCGGCTGCTCCAGAAGCTCGACCGCATGCGGGACGCGCTGGGCGACCGGGTGTTCGACGTGGTGGGCGAGGTGCTGTCGTTGAACAAGGTCAACGTGCCGGACCTGCTGCGCTCGGCGGCGTACGACCCGCGCCGGCTCGACGACTATCTCGACGTGATCGACGGCATCCAGCCGGAGCTGCTGGGCCTGTACGAGGAGGCGACCGGCATCGCGCTGGCGCGGGCCCATGTGGATTTCTCGGCGTTCGCACAGGCGAACCTGGAGGCCGAGGAACGGCGGCTGATGCCGCGCTACGTCGAGTCGCACTTCCTGAGCGCGGCCCGCGCGGTGGGCCTGCGGGTGGAAGCGCGGGCCGACGGGTTGTGGCGCATCGAGCATGTGCGCGCCGAGTTGCGGTCGGACCGCTTGGCCGCTGTCCGGCGGCTCGGCCCACCGGAGACGAGCTACCGCAAGCTCACGTTCTACAAGGATCACGTGGAGCAGGACCACCACCTGGACGCCGTGCTGCTTGGCCCCGGACATCCCCTCTACGCGGCGTTGGACGAGAAGCTCGGCGAGCGCCTGCGGACCGTCGTGGGCGGGACCGCCGTTTGCACGGATCCGGCCGCCGACGCGCCCTACCGGCTGCACTTCTACGAGGTCACCGTCCGCGGCCAGAACGCCGCCGGCGGAAACGCGACGATCCATGCCGAACTCGTGGCCGTGCGCGAAGATGACGGGGCGCCCGCCGCCGAGCGCTACAGCACCGTGCCGCCCGACGTGCTCCTCGACCTGCCGGCGCATCCCGACCCACCCGAGACGCTGCCCGTCATCGACCTCGGCCCGGTCGGCGACCACGTGAAGACCACGGTGCAGATGGAGCGCCGGCAGCAGGTGCAGGCCGAGCGCGGGCGCTACGCCGACGTGGCGGGCGACTACCTCCAAAGGTCGTTTACCGCCCGCGTTCGCGCAGCGCAGGACCGGGTGATGGCCCTGCGCAGGCGCGAGGGCGCCGAACCCGAGGTGGCGCTGGCCCGGCAACGCGCCGAGCAGGACCTCGACGATCTCCAGCGCACCCGCGCCGATCGGCTTGCGGGCATCGAACGGCTGCGCCTCGCCCGCCACGGGCCTGTGCGGCATGTCGCCAGTTGCCTCGTTCTGCCGGCCGCGGCCGAGGGGCAGCCCGCCGTGGCTGTCGAACCAGACGCCGACCTGCGGCGCCGCATCGAGGTCGCCGCCGAGGAGGTCGTGGTCGCCTACGAGGAGTCCCACGGGCGCGCCTGCGAACGCGTCGGCCACCTGAAGATCGGTTTCGACATCCGCAGCCTCGCTCCCGCCGATCCGCAGACGGGCTACCGCGACCCCGTGGCCGGCGTGCGGCGCATCGAGGTCAAGGGCCGCCGTCGCGGCCAACCCGTGCGGCTGACCGTCAACGAGTGGTACAAGGCCCAGCAGCTCGGCGACTCGTACTGGCTGTACGTCGTCTGGGACCCGCTCGACGCCCCCGATCCGGCGCCGCTCAGGGTCCGCAACCCCGCGAAGCGCCTCGACCACGCGAAGCAGGAGGTCGTGGCCGCCCGCTACTACGACGTGCCGGCCGTCGCCGTCGAACAGGCGTCGCGCGCGCAGGGAACCGAAGAGCCATGAACGCCGCCGCCGCCGGTCGCCGAGGAAACGGGCATTCGGCCCGTTTCGTCGCTCGTGCCGCGCGCAGAACCGATATCCAGCGCCTCGCGAGACCGACGCCGTGCTACCCGTGCAGCAGAGCACGCTGTCGCCCCCAGGGTTTCATGGGGCAAGTGACACGACCAGGCACCCGGTCGAGGAACACCATGCTCCCGATCTGCTTATGCTCGTGACACTTACAGCCGCCAGAGGGCTATCCGAACGTGCCGATCCGCCAGAATCCGGGGTCCCCGTTGACCGGCGGAGATGCGTGTGCGAATCTAGGGGAATGGTGGTTTGCGGACCAAACCGCGTGCGCCGTCCACCGGCTTCGCCTGACAACATGCTGCGCGCTACGGGCACGGAGCCAACCAGATGAACGACACGACCCAGGCGCAACCCGCGGCTTCGTCAGACGCCAAGACGCCCCGTGGGTTCTGGTGGACGCGCATGCAGTACGACACCCGCATCCTCGTCCTGACCCTCATCTGCGGGTTCATTGGCCTGATCGCCACCGCCGTCACGCCCATGTACACCGAATCCGGCGCCGACCGCCGCGCCGACGACAACAACACACTGTCGGTCATCCTCGCCAGCCTCAACGAGGCATCAGATGAACGCGCCGCCATGCGCGACGCCATCGACGCCCTCCGCACAGACATGAACGCCGGCTTCCGAGAAGCGGCCGAGGACCGACAGGCCATCCGCAACGAGATGGCGGCAGGTTTCCAGGCGGCCGCGGACGACCGACAGGCCATCCGGGAAGAAGCAGTCGCAGACCGGGAAGAAGCAGCGGCAGAACGCCAAGCCATCCGGGAAGAAGCAGCGGCAGAACGCCAAGCCATCCGGGAAGAGGCAGCCGCAGAACGCCAAGCCATCCGGGAAGAGGCAGCCGCAGAACGCCAAGCCATTCGGAACGAGATGGCCACCGTCCGAACCGCCGTGACCGAAGAGTTCGCCCACCTGAACCGAACCTTCGAGCTGACCGCCCTCTGCCTGATGGATCTCGCCCAGTACCAGCAGGTGATCGCGGGGCGCGGCATCGACAGCGACCTGCCGTCCTTTCACTCCTCCGTCTGCAACCAGATCCGCAACCGGGCCGCCAACATCCCCTGACCGCGTCGAGAAATCACCACTCTTCCCGCCATGGAGCAGGCGCTCCCCCCGCACAGCGCGCCGCCGCGATGTGATGGCCGCCTGCCCCCCGACTGCATCCGACCCGGCCGCCTGTGGGTGGGTTCGTGATATGTACAGGGTTGGCCCATGCGACACAGGAGAAAACGACCGCGCGCCATCGGGGTCTGGACCTCGGACGAACCGCTCGAATCCGTGGCTCGCAAGGCACGGTACGTCGGCAGCGCGGAGCACAAGCCTTATCCGAGCCCTGCGGGTCCACCGGCCCTTCGTTCGGATGCGACGCCGTGCGACCCGGCCATCGATCTTGCGAACGTGCAGGCGGCGTTGGCCGAAGCCATCCGCCGCGGCTGCGTCAGTGCGACTGTCGAGCAGGGTTTTCCCAGATACGTCTGGGGATGGCTCGAGGGTGCGCTCTTCGAGGCGCGGCATATCAACGGGCCCGCTGGAACGTACAAGGGCTACCGGATCACGGACGCCGAGCGTCCGCATGATCCGGACGACCGGCTGCACCGGGAGAACGACCGATGATCGAGTTCCGCGTGGAGTGGCGGGAGGCGCCAGGTGTGCGCGATGCGCTGCTCGCGCGCACCTGGTGCCTGCTGACCATCGAGGTGGACGGACAGATCGTCACGCGAGCCAGCGACAATCGTGAGCCGGGTGCGCGCAACGGTATCTACGGGCCCGCCTTTCCCTTGTGTCGCTGGGTGGTCGAGAACTGGTGGTTCCTCCACCACGAGGCGTCTCCGTTCGAGCGGCGGTACGGTTCCATCGACCTGGCCCGCAATCCCCGCCACCGAGCCTGGGTGCAGCGGCACAGCCTGCTGGCTGTCGGCGAGGGTGGCGCGCTGCCTGACCTGGTACTGTTTCGGGACGGCGACGCTGTAGCCGCGAACTGGCTGCAGGACGGGGCCGATGCCGTCCACCCGTTCCTGCGCTTCGCTAACGAGGGACGTGCCCGCCTGGCCCTGGACGACACCACGCACGGCCTCACGGATTTCGTGGACCGCGTGCTCGCGCGCCTCGACGGCTTGGAGGCGCCGGAGATCGACGAGGTGCGCGAGGATTGGGCAGCCATTTCGGGCGCGGCGCCGGACGAGCGCGAAATCTGCGGCTGGTCGGCCCGTCTCGGCCTCGATCCTTACGATCCCGATGAACTGACCGACGAGCGAGAGGCACTGCTGCGGACCGCAGTCTCGACCGTGGAATGCGACATCAGAAACGACCTTCTTGACGTGGCGACGGTCGACGAACTGCCCGGCGACCTGGGCTGGATCGAAAGCGCGCATCACACCGCCCGCGGCGCCGGCAGAGGCGAGACGCGGGGTGGCCCGCCACCGTCCCGGTCGGGCCTCGAACAGCCGTCAGCGCATGACACCGGCTATGCGTGCGCTGAGGCGCTCCGGCAGCACTTGTCCGCAGCGCCCGACGAGACCATCGCGGAAATGCGCCAAGTCATGCACGATCTCGGCTGGGCGCACTCTCCGGTGTTGACGGCGCCCACGACGCCCGCCAGTCCGCTGGACGCCGTGGTGGAGCACAGCGACAGCGGCGCGCCCGTCGTCGTGGCCGCAACCGCGGCCGATGTTCCCCAGGAGCGGTTCCGTCTGGCGCGTTCGCTCTTCCTGCACCACTTCACCGACACGCCCGCCAGGCGGCTCGTCACGGCCGCGCACACCTGGGACCAGCGCGCGTCGCGGGCCTTCGCCGCCGAATTTCTGGCCCCCGCCGCCGCTCTCAGGGCGCAGGTCGGGGGCGCGATTTCCGTTCGCGAAGCCGACGATCTGGCGCGCGAGTACCAGGTGCATCCTGCCGTCATCCAGCACCAAATCCAGAACCATCACCTGGGCCAGTTGGCCGGCGCGTGATCGGCTCTGTAGTGGCTCGTCCAGAAACAGGCAGCGTGGGGGACGCGGCTTCTGGACAGCCTGCCGGGGCGGGCGGATGACCACGCCCGCGGACGACCGGCGGCTGATCGAGGACTACCTGCCCATCGACTGGCTGAGTGCCGAGGCGTCCGGAGAGCCACGGACGAAGGGTCACATCTCGACCCTGCATCTGTGGCGGGCACGGCGCCCGCTGGTGGCCTGCCGGGCGGCAATCTACGCGGCGCTGGTCGACGCCCACGACTCTGCCGACGAACGCGATGCCGAGGAAGGTTTCCTGAAGGACCTGTGCCGGTGGGGCACTCCGGCGAGCATCGTGCAGCAGGCACGCCGGAACATCAGCCGTGATCGCACGGTCGTGCCCCGCGTTCTCGATTGCTTCGCTGGCGGCGGCGCGATACCGCTGGAGGCCCTTCGCCTCGGTTGTGATGCATACGCCCTCGACCTGAATCCCGTCGCCTTCCTGATCCTCAAGGCGACCTGCGAGTACCCGCAACGATTCGGCCACACCTTGTCCCGGGACGTGCGACGGTGGGCCGAGCGAGTTGCTGAACGCACCCGACTTGCCGTCGTTGACCTCTATCCGGAGATTCCGGTTCCGGAGAAGCTGCGGGCGGAGGCGATCAATCAGGGTGTTCTCGATGGCACGGTGGAAGCCTCGCCAACACTGACCCCGTTCGTGTTCCTCTGGGCCCGAACCGTACTCTGCCCCAACCCGCAGTGCGAAGCCGTCGTCCCGCTCTATCACCAGACCTGGCTGCGCAAGAAGGCATCCGGCTACGTCGCGCTGCGACCCGTGCCCCAACCGGGCCGAAGGCGCGTCGAGTTCACGGTGGTCGAAGCGTCCGACCCGGCCGGGTTGGGATTCGATCCTGGCGAGGGCCTGCGCGGAACCGCCACCCGATGCCTGTGCTGTGGCTCGGCGGTCCCCGCGAAATACGTCCGCGCGTGGGGCAGCACACGGGGATTCGGCCAGCGGCTCCTCTGCGTCATCTGCGTGAACCCGTTCGGACCGGGCAAGCTCTACTTCATCGACGACTCGTGGCTCGACGAGGAGGAGGCGCGCCAGCGCGCCGCCGAGGAGCGGGCAAGGGCACTCGAGCGAGAGCTTGGGGTGACTACGATGGCCGCCCTGATCCCGCCGACCGGTAACGCGGGCCTCGCCACCGGCAAGAGCTACCTCTACGGCATCGACCGATTCCGGGACGCCTACACCTCGCGGCAGCGGGCCGTGCTTCTGGAGTGGATCAGGCAGATCCGCATCGCCCACCGGGACATGCTTCAGGAGGGCTTCGAGACCCACCGAGCCGAAGCGGTGACGGTCTACTTGGCGCTGTGGATGAGCCGACTGACCGATCGGTTCAACGCGCTGGCGCGTTGGAACAACGCAAGAGAAACAGTCGAAAGTCTCACGTCCATGAAGCGTATCGCGATGACCTGGGACTACCCCGAGGTGAACGTCTTCGCGGGGAGCTCCGGGAGCTGGCAGTCGGCGCTCGACTACGTCACCGCGGTCATCGAGCGGGAGGCGGACGCCGGCCGTCCGGCCACCGTGCTTCGCGGAAGCGCGACAAGGCTGGCCACGGTGGGGCTCGAGGCGTCGAGCTTCGACGCGGTCATCACCGATCCGCCGTACTACGACAACGAGTCCTACGCGGAGCTGTCGGACACCTTCTACGTCTGGCTTCAGCCGGCGCTCCAGCCGCTCTTCCCGGAGCACTTCGCTTCGCAGCTCACCCCGAAGCGGCAGGAATGCGTGGCCGCGGCCTACCGCCAGGGGGGCACGAAGGAGGCCGCCTGGCAGCATTTCGAGGGACGTCTGGCGGAAGCGCTCGGCGAGGCGCGGCGCGTTCTCAAGCCGGACGGCGTTCTGACCCTCGTCTACGCGCATCGAACCACCGCCGGATGGGCCACGCTGGTCAACGCGCTCCGCGACGCCGGCTTCGAGGTCACGGAAGCGTGGCCGGTCGAGACCGAGACCAAGTCGCGAGCCGCCCACCAGGGCGACGCCGCGCTGCGTTCCTCGATCTTCATCGTGGCCCGCCCGCGGCTTGTAACGAGAACCGGCAGCTATGAAGACGATGTGGCGCCGCTGCTGCACGAGATCGCGACCGAGCGGGTCGGAAGCCTCTGGAACGGCGGCGCGGGTCTCGGCGGCGCCGATCTGCTGATGGCGTCCGTCGGCGCTGGCCTCCGCGCCTACACCCGGTACGCCCGTGTCGAGTACGCCAACGGCGACCCGGTGCCGGCCGAGACGTACCTGCGCGAGGTCGAGGGCGTGGTGCTCGACGTGATGCTGGACGAGGTCTTCGGCCTGCGCGGCGCCGCTGTCGCCTCGATCGACGCGGTCACCCGTTTCTACATCCTGTGGCGGTTCACCTATCGCGAGTCGAGCATCGAAGCCGGCGATGTCTACGTGTTCTGCTACCCGTAGGGCATCGAGATCGACGGCCCCGGCGGGTTGACCGGTCCCGCGCCGGCCCTCGTCGAGAAGACGAAGGCGAAAGCGAGCGCTTTCCGCGTGCGCAACTATGCGGAACGCGGCGATGACGAGTCGCTCGGCATCGGCGCCGACGGTCGGCCGGCGCCGCTCATCGACGCGCTCCACCGCGTGCTCTGGCTGCTCGACCACCAGCCGCGCGAGCTGCCGGCATTCCTGAAGGCGGCGCGGCCGAACCTGGAGCAGCTCCGCCTCGTCAGTCAGGCGCTCTGCGCGCCCGTCCTTGACCGGCCGGGCGCGAAAGACGCGAGCCCGACTGCCGAACTGAACGCGTTGTCGAGACTGACTGCCAACTGGCGCGGCACCGTCGAGGGAGCGGACCTGACGCGCGAGATGGCCGACGCCGCCGACGGCCAACTCGGCCTCTGGCAGTCAGGCGATCCCTCCTGACCATCGCCGTCCAGTTACCGCACGACCGTCACGCCGCCACCGTCCAGTCCCTACCGCCGCGTCGCCGTCGGAGAGGCCGCGACTGTCTGTTCGTTGATCCGCTGGGGCCCGTGATGAGGCACAAATGGTTGCTTCTTCTGCTGCATGAAGACTTGCGCCACTTCGGGCAGCGCCGACCGCGCCGATCCAGTCCCGATGCCCATCAGGCGACCGACGTCGTCTGTGGAATCCAACGCGAACTCACCTTTATTCACGACATGATCGTACCGGTACAGCCGCCGCCGCTCCGCATCCCGGAGCAGTATCTTGGCGGTGCCGATGGAACATCGCGATTGACCGAGCATCAGGAGGTCAACCGCGTTGGGCGCCAGCGTGGCCCATCCGGCCGACAGCGGAACCTTCAGAAGTTCTTCCGAACAGCCCAGGCTCAACACGTGCAGGTGTTCCATCGGCCACTCGAGCACGCCGACAGCTTCCACCACGGCCATGCCGACGGGGTTGTTCGCCCAAACGCCGCCGTCCACCAAGCCAACCCCACCCGGCGTGATGCGTCCGGAAAATAGGTCGGCGCGGCCGACGTAGCGAGGGCGACTTCAACGGCGCCCTCCCGCCAGTCCATCTTGAACCGCTCGTGATGAGCGGTCTTGAACACATGCAGATCTCGACGCTGTGCATCGACGGCCGGGATCAAGAGTCTCGTCTGGCTGTCGCCAAGCCGGCTGTCGCCAAAAACTTCCCGGAGGGCGCCTTCGAGTTTCCGACTTCGGTACTTCGGCCGGAACACCCAGCGAACGCGCCGCAGAAATCTCGCCGCCGCGTTGGCCCACCATCCGGCGCCTGCCTCCCTGCCGAAGACGGAGGCCCCGTTCTGCAAATAGAAGTCGAGAATGGTCTGGGCACTCATGCCCATGCCGAGCCCGATCGCAATTATGCCACCGGTGGAAGTCCCGGCGATCAGGTCGAAGTAGTCTACGATGCGCTTCCCTGTGGCGTTCTCAACCGCAGCGAGAAACGCGGCCGGGATAACGCCCTTGATGCCGCCTCCGTCGATTGCGAGAATTCGCCGTGCTGCACTCATTCCACGCCCTGCGGATGTGCGCCGCCTCCCTTCCAGGCACCGGTCGCGAGCCAGTCCTCGAAATAGAACAGCCACAGGTAGGACCACGGAACGATGGTGTCTACCAGCAGCATGTCGGGCGACCATTCGCCGGAGCCCGGCAAGTAAAGACAGAGCTTCGGCGGCGTCTGGCTGTATACGTGCGGCAGAGCCCGTCCGCCCGCCAACGACGGCAGGTCCGGATCCAGCACGACGACCTCGGGCGCGTGACCGAGCCTGTACGACAGCCTGAAGCGATAGGTTCGCCCAATCGGCGTCGGTCGTGCCTCGAACTCCCACCGAAGGCGATCACGTCGCAGGCGCCCAACCCCGGGGCAGATAGAACTGTGCCCAAGTCGAGTGTACTGGAGCGCCGCGCTGTGCGGCGCCTTCGGAGCGGGGTAAGTTCGGCGCATTCCTGGACTACTCCACTCAAGCGCCGAAAAAGGTATTTCGCCGCACACTCGTGGCCCGGTCAGCGCCGATTCCCAGGCCGATGGGCGCCATTACGGACAGACCTGATCGGAGTCTCGCCTTCGAGACGGTTTCTGTGTGCCGATCTACCACCCGCTTGCCGACGTTGCCGAAGGTGGTGAACATCCGTGAAGAAAGGCGGTCCTGACCGTCGGTTGAAAGAAGCGAGGTTAGCGCCACAAGCGCCGCCGTATGCCACTCCCTGAACGCCTTGGGCCGTCGGGAATCTTGGTTCCATCGCTCCGCGAAGTTCTCGCCCGTGGTCGTTTCGTTTGGGATTACCCACGGGGAGTTCGTTCTCTGAATGAAACCTGGCATTCGGCGCAGCAGGTCGATCAGCAGGTCCAGTTCCGTGGGGTATTTGCGCGTGATGCAATCGGCGAAGCTCTTGGCCGCCAGCGTGGTGAGTATGATGGAAATCGGTGCGAGATCTGGGTCCTTCTTCTGGAACATGATGTCGCGGTGTCGCTTGCAAAGCTGGACACATCGGCGAAGCAGCCCGCGAAAAGTGGTCGGTAACGGAAGCGCCTCGATGTCAGCTCGGACACGGGCGTCGAAATCGTGCGTGGCGACTTGGGGCCGTAGCGCGGCGTGACGCTCAAACCACGCGCGATAGCCCTTGGGGTTGGTCGGTTTCCACTTGCGCAGTTTCTTGTCGGACACCAATTCGCCGCCGAGGGCGCAGTTCGGGTTGGGAATCGATGGAGCTATGTCCAAATGGAATTCATTGGCATAGTTCAGCCGCCAACAGCGGGTCTTTTCCTCGAGAATGCTGGAATATCGCTCGTTTGCGCGAAGTCGGTCGCCGATTTTGCGTTTGATCTGGCCGGGGTCGGCGCCGGTACTCCGGGGCAGGCGGCATATGAGGTCGAGGTCGTACTCGTCTCTCGCCAGGGGCTTGACCGTGGTCTGGAGCGCCAGTGAGCCTTGCGGGTAGATGGTCGAGTTGTGGAGAGACGGGTCGAGTGGGTTATCCAGCCAATTGCCGACGGCGGCGTATCGATCCTGGGCGTTCTTGAACTGTGTGGGTGTGAGCTCGAGATCTTGACAAATTTCTTCCAGAAGGCCCGTTATGAAAAGTCGTTTCGAGAAAGATTTTTCGTCAAGGGGATTTGCGCCGAGGGTTGCTTCATGGTCATATTTCCTCCGGGTTGGCCGTGCGTCACAGTAGCCGCCGATAGTGGCGGGTGACGTTGGGCTATAGATAACATTACTACGAAACATGAAAAAATGTTACCATACGCACGCGGCACGCGTCAAGAGGAAGGGGGCGGGCGTGGAAGGGGAGGCGGTCATCGCGGCCAACGTGGCTCGGTTGAGGCGGGATCGGGGGTTGACGCAGGCGGATCTTGCCGCCAAGGCGGGGTTGTCGCGGGTGGCGGTCGGCAAGATCGAGCGCGCGGTGGTGGCGCCGCGGTGGCGCACTTTGGCGGGCCTCGCGGCCGCGTTGGAGGTGCGAGTGGGAGATCTCGTTACTGCCGTCCGGCCACTGGAGAGTGTCCGATTTCGGGCGCGGGCGCGCGCTCATGCGCGTGAGCAGATCCTGGCAGAGGTTTCCAAGTGGCTGGACGCGCACGTGGGGCTGGAGGAGGCGTTGAACGCGCGCGAGCCGTTCTCATTCGGGCAGGCAGTTGGGGCAGGGCGCGGAGAGCCGCAGGCGGTCGCGCGAGCGGCACGCCGGAGCGTTGGGCTGGGGCCGGAACAGGCGATCCGCGACATCTGCGGACTGCTGGAAGAGAACGGGGTCAAGGTGTTGTTGCTCGACACGCGCCGCGATTCCTTCTTCGGGTTGAGCGTCGGAGAGGTCGACGGCGGTCCGGCAGTGGTGGTGAACACCTGGGAACGGATCTCGGTCGAGCGCTGGATCTTCACGGCGGCCCATGAACTGGGACACCTGCTGCTGCACCCGGCGGAGTACCAGCGCGCGGCGACGGAGCTTCCGAGGCAGACCGAGCGAGAGGCGGACGCCTTTGCCAGCGAGTTCCTGATGCCCGATGCGGCGTTCTCGAAAGCGTGGGAGGGGACACGCGGCCACCCGCTGCTGGTACGCGTTCTCAAGATCAAGCGGATCTTCCGCGTGAGCTACCGGACAGTGCTGTACCGGCTGATCGAGTCGGAGCGCGAAACCGGTGACCTGTGGGCGCGATTTCAGAACGAGCACCGGAAGAGCTTCGGTCGGACGCTGCGGAAGGCGGACGAACCCGCGCCGCTGGCGTCGAGCGAGTTCGCGTGGAACTGGAACCGCGCCGGCGAACCGGCGGGCCTTTCCCGGCACGATTTCATCGAAGATCGCTTGTCGCGGCTTGTCCGCCAGGCGGTGGAAGCGGAACGCATTTCGCTCGGCCGCGCGGCGGAGATACTGGGCGTCAGCCTCGGCGAGTTGCGCACGCGGGCACGGGCCTGGTCGGGCTGACGCGCATGCCGGCAGTACGAACCGTCCTGCTGGCTGACGCCAACGTGCTCATCGACTATCGCGAGGCGGGGTGGTCCGCGCTGGAGCTCGTGGGTCGGCACGTGGGGAGGATCGTCGTCATTCCCTCGGTACTCGATGAAGTCCACGGGGTCACGGCAGAGGCATGCGCTGAACTCGGTATTGAGGTCGTCATCGTCCAGACGGAGCGCATGCTCCAGGCAGCCGCCATCAAGTCGAGCGTCTCTTTCAACGACCGGCTCTGCCTGGTCACTTGTCGTGCGGAGGGTTGGACGTGCGTCACGAACGACGCCGCGCTGCGGCGGCTCTGCGAACACCACGGCGTGAAGACGCGCTACGGTCTCGGGCTGCTGATCGATCTGGTCGCCGGCGGCTGGGTGACCCGCGAGCGCGCCGAGGAGATCGCGCGTCGCATGCAGGCGTCCAACCCGTTGCACATCAACGAGCGCATCATCGGTCGCTTCCGCGCCGCCCTCGACCGCTGTGCTCAAGCACCCTGAATCACCATATGGGGGCTGTCCTCTCGTTGCAGACGACCAAGAGGCACGGCGACGTTGAGGCGCCGGCCTGATGTGTGGACCGGCCGTTATCGTGGCGGTCAGCTTGGGCTGCCGGTCGGCTGAAGAGGAAGCGTGAGTAGAATCTGTTGTCGTTGTCGCCGGTGCCCGCGGCGGACCGCCGGCGGAGTGTGGACATGAACCGAACCCGACCGTGGCTCGAATGCGTCGCGCTGCATCCGGACGTCATCTCCGACCAGTTCTCGGAAGATGTCTTCGCTCTCGATCTCGGTGCGCTGTCCGACCACCTGATCGGATCCGATCTGCGCCTGCCAGCGAACGCACTGCCGCGCGTGCCGGTTGTCTACCGCGACCCGCACGCCTTCTTTCGCGCCTCGTATCTGACGAGCGGCTTGCACTCACTGCTTGCCGATGTGCTCGGCCGCCTGTCCGGGAAGCAGGGCAACCGGGTGCTGAAGCTGGTCACGCCGTTCGGTGGCGGCAAGTCGCACACACTGGCGGCCCTGCTGCACGGCGCGCGCACGCGAGCGGCGCTGGACGCCGTACCTGAAGCGACGGGCCTTCCGCGCCCCGAGGGCGTGCGCACCGCCGTGGTCGACGGGCAGTTCTTCGACCCCAGCGTCGGAAGGAAGCGCCGCAGGCGGGCTTCAGGGCCCGGACCCTGTGGGGCTGGATGGCGTGGGCGCTCGGCGGGCAGGCGGGTTATGACCTGCTTCGCCGGCAGGACGAGACGCGCGTCGCGCCCGGTGCGGACATGATCGTCGCGCTGCTCCGTCAGGGCCCGAGCCTGATCCTGATCGACGAATTGCTGGAGTACCTGATCAGCGCCGGCGGCGTGTCCGTGGAACAGACGACGCTGCGCGACGAGACGCTCTCGTTCCTGAAGCGGCTGACCGTTGCCGTCGGCGGCGTGGAGGACGCCGTTCTCGTCTTCTCGCTGCAGTCGAGCAAGCGCGAGTCGCTCGAATACACGGCGCTGCTGGACACGGTGGACCACCTGGCCGCGCGCAAGGACCAGCGCCGCGAGCCGGTGGAGGGCGAGGAGATCCTTCACGTGATTCAACGGCGCCTGCTCGCCGATCCTCCTCCGCCCGCCGCCGCCCGCCGGGCTGCCGAGGCTTACGGCGATGTCGTCGGCCGGGCACGGCGCGCCTACGCCCGGAGCGACGGCGAACGGCAGCAGGCCGACGAGGAGGGCGCGGCGCTCGCCGAGCGCATCCGGGCGTCGTATCCGTTCCATCCCGCCCTCATCGACGTGATGCGCGAACGCTGGGCGGCCATTCCGGAGTTTCAGCGCACGCGCGGCGCCCTGCGTTTTCTGGCCGCGTGTCTGCGCGCCGCCCATCGCGCGGGGACGTCCCGCCTGCTGTTGGGGCCGGGTGACGTCCCTTTGGACGACGGCGACGTGCGGCTCGCCTTCTTCAAGGAGGTCGGGCAGCGCGAGGACTTCCAGCCCTGCCTGGAGCACGATTTCACGGGCGCCAACGCGCGGACGCGGCGCATCGACACGCGCCGCGCCCGGGAGGTGACCGCCGAGTCGGGCCGGCGACCGGCGGCGCGGCTGGCCACCTGCATGCTCATGCATTCGTTCGGCGGCCTGCGGCGGACCGACGAAGGCGAGGGTGATCCGCTGCCGCCCGGCATCAGCGAATCGGACCTGCTGCGCGTGTGCGCCGCTCCCGACCTTGACAGCACCACGATTCAGGCGTGCCTCAAGGAACTCCGCGAGCAGTGCCTCTACCTGCACTTCGACGGCGCGCGCTACTGCTTCAAGAAAGACCCCAACGTCACGCTGTTGATCGAACAGGAAGCCGAGCTCGTCGCGCGGGACGACGGGCCCGTTCGGCGCCGCATCAGGGAGCTGCTCGAGGAGCGACTCACCGGTCAGCGGTCGGCAATCCTGTGGCCGGCGAAGCCTGCGGACATACCTGACCGGGAGCCGCGGTTCCTGATCGCGTACCTCCCCCTCGAGGCTGCCGCCGCGTCCGCGCCGGAGCGTCTCCAGACGATGCGCGACCTCTGCGAAAATCACGGTAACCGCGCGCGCGAGTTCCGCAACGGCATCGGCCTCGCGCCGGCGGACCCCGATCAGGTGGGGATCCTGCGCCGGGCCGTCCGCTACCTGCTCGCCATCGAGCGTGTGCGCGGGAAGTGGCGCGAGCTGAACCTGACGGACGCCCAGAAGAGCCAGCTCCGGGAACGCGAGGCCACCGAGAAGGCCGCGGTCGAGTCCGGGCTGCTGCGGCTGTACGCGGAAGTCTGGTTGCCGACCTCGAGCGACGGCGCGCTGTCGCTCGACTCGGTCGCGGTAGGCGGCCGGCCGCTCCGGACAACGCTCGGCGAGAAGCGGCGCGCCCTGATCCATCAGCGCCTGATGGAGTTGCTGACTGCGGTCCAGCGCAAGGTTTTCGAGACCCTCGCGCCCGGCAAGATTGTGGACCTCTTCCAACTCGGTGACGGGGCGCCCGGCATCGCCACGGACAAGGTGACGGAGGGGTTCTACGCCTTCCTCGGCTTCCCGCGGCTGCTGTCGAGCGACGTCGTGCGAAAGGCCATCGTGCGGGGAGTCGAGACCGGGCTGTTCGCCTACGCGACCGGTCGGCCGAACCAGGGCGACGATGGGCGCTACCAGCTTGACTGGTCCCGGATCGCGTTCCGAAAGAGCGTCGCCGAGGACGAGATCGACGTCGACTCCGGGCTGCTGATCGCGCCGACCGCGCTGCCCGACAGATCCGGTCCGTCCCCCGTGTCGCCAGGCGGAACAGAGCACGACAGCGGCAAGAACGTCGTCTACCCGCCGTCCGGCGGCGGTGCGGGCCAGTTACATGACGGACCCGGCACAACGGACCCACCGACGCAACGCAAGGACCCGGTGCGCAACGTCCACGTGTCGTTCGTCGCCGACCGAGACTCGCTCTACAACGCCTGGAACGCCCTCGCCAACCTCGCCGACGAGGCCGGCCGCGTATCGGTCACCGTGCAAGCGGAGTCGGACGCGGGCCTGGACGCTGCCAGGCTGGAGAACGGCGTACTGGAGCCGCTGCGGGAGTTGGGGCTGATCAAGGACGACTGATGCGCTGACCTGGATTGACAACATGAAACTCACCAAAGTACGGATTACCGAATTCCAGAGCATTGAGGACTCAACCGAGTTCGAAATCGGCGACGTGACCTGTCTGGTCGGCAAAAACGAATCGGGAAAAACCGCGTTGTTGAAGGCGTTGTACCGCCTGAATCCCGTCGTAGACACCGAAGGCGATTTTGACGTCACGAACGACTATCCGCGTCGCGCTATGAACGCCTACAAAAAGACGTGAAGAACGGCCGTCGAGAGCACGCCACGGTCGTCCGCGCGACGTTCAAGTTCGATCCCGACGATATTTCCACGGTCCAGGAGACCTTCGGCTCAGATTGCCTCACGAAGGACCCAAGCTTTACTCTGGAGAAGGGGTATTCGAATAAGAGGACACCCAGTCGACTCACGGTGAACCACGACGCGACGATATCGCATCTCGTGCGCTCAGCGGGCATGCCCCAATCGACCGTCGACGATATGGTGGGGAAACCTGTTGGCGAGATTGTAGAAGGCCTCCGTGAAGCCGAGCAGACCCCCGAAGTTAAGCGCCTCAGGTCGTTGCTGCAAGGAATTCACGAAGAGAATCTGCCAGCCGTAGTCTGCGATCGACCACCAGGCCGCGCTTGCGAAGGCACTCACGGACGCGGAGGTTGAACGCTTTCAGCGGATATTCGATACGTTCAATAAACTGTTGCCGACCTGAGGACAGGGAGACGGCGCCGTCGAGGATGCGCGGCGTTGATGGCGGAGATGGATGCGCTCGCGAAGGAATCGGGCTGTACCCGCGGAGCCCTGGCGCTGGTGGGTGCCTGGCGCGAAATCGACGACCGGGACGTCGACGAGCTGGTGGAGGAGATCTACGCGGCGCGGCGCGCCGACACCGGACGTCATTTGGAAAACTGATCGTGTATCTGTTCGACACCGACGTGCTCAGCAACCTCATGAAGCGGGTTCCTCCGGTGGGTCTGCAAGCTGCAAGGCTCCTGCCGGCAAACACGAATCCCGGCATCCGCCTTTTCCTCGTGACCCAGACTCGCATCCAGTGATGAACACCGGGGCGTCCAGTGAATCGTGCCGACCTTCGACCCTACGTCCCGGCCAGCGGGGCGCAGTCGAGTCCGTGCGCGTCGGCCACCGCGGCGTGCGTCACCTGTCCGTCGGCGACGTTGATCCCCCTGGCCAGCGCCGGGTCGCGCTCGGCGGCGGCGCGCCAGCCGCGGTCGGCGACGCCCAGGGCATAGGCCAGCGTGGCGTTGGTCAGGGCGTAGGTCGACGTGTGCGGGACGGCGCCTGGCATGTTCGAGACGCAGTAGTGGACCACGCCCTCTTCGACGTAGCGCGGGTCGTGGTGGGTGGTGGGCCGGCTCGTCTCGGCGCAGCCGCCCTGGTCGACCGCCACGTCGACCAGGGCCGACCCGGGCTCCATCTGCGCCAGGTGCGCGCGGGTGACGAGGCGCGGAGCGCGGGCGCCGGGGATGAGCACCGAGCACAGCACGAGGTCGGCGGACGCCACCGCGCCCTCGATGTTCGCAGCGTTCGACATCAGCGTGGTGACGTGCCCCTGGACGACGTCGCGGACGTAGGCGAGCCGCAGCGGATCGATGTCGATGATGGTCACGTCGGCGCCGAAGCCGACGCCCACGACGCAGGCATTGAGCCCGACCACGCCCGCGCCGATGATCGTCACCCGCCCGCGGCGGACGCCGGAGACGCCGGGCAGCAGCAGGCCCTTGCCGCCGGAGCGCATCTCCAGCGACGTCGCCCCGGCCTGGATCGACAGCCGTCCGGCGACCTCCGACATCGGCACCAGCAGCGGCAGCGTTCCGTCGGCGAGCTGCACCGTCTCGTAGCCGATGCCGACCACGCGGCGCGCCAGCAGCCCCGTGGTGAGCTCGCGCGAGGCGGCCAGGTGCAGGTAGGTGAAGAGGATCTGGCCCGGCCGCATGCGGTCGAACTCGGGGCCGAGCGGCTCCTTGACCTTCAGGACGAGGTCCGCGCGTTCCCATACGGATGCGGGGCCGGCAACGACATCGGCCCCGGCGTCGCGGTAGATCCGGTCGGGGATGGCGCTGCCGATCCCGGCGCCGGCCTCGATGACGACCTCGTGTCCGCGCGCGATGAATGCCGCCACGCCCGACGGCGTGATGGCGACGCGGTGTTCGTCCGCCTTGATCTCGGTGGGGATGCCGATGCGCATGGGATGACGCTACACGGACGCGGTCCCGGCCAGCAACCCGGATCGGTTGCGGCGAGCGATGGCGTCGCCTACGGTCGGAGCGCCTCGATGTCGAGCGTGTTCGCCCGGTCGATGATCGTGGCGCGGCGGACGTTGGGGCCGCCGGGATCCCGCCGCGGCGCCCGGTCAACTCGCGAGCATGCGCAACAGGAGCGCCACGATGGTCATCGACAACGTCAGGTTGAACCCGACCATCCACTTGAGAAGCTTCACGTCGGACTCGATGACGGTGAGGCGGTTCTCGAAGCCGGCGCTCTCCTCGGCTGCCTCGCGAGCCTTGTCGTCCGGTGCGCCAGCGGCCCTGAGCGCATCGTACGTCTTCGACAGCACCATCGCCATGGCATCGACCGTAACGGGAAGAGCCCGCGCGCGCAACGCTCTCGGACGCGGGCGTGTAGAGCGTCGAAGTTACGGGAAGCGGCCCGCGCGCGCAACGGACGCTCCGCGGCTACGCGGTGAAGATGGCGAGCACCGTCCAGCAGACGGCGGCCAGCCCCGCCGCGATTGACGCCTGCGGGATCTGCGTCTTCACGTGGTCCATCAGGTCGCAGCCGGTGCACACCGAGCTGAGCACCGTCGTGTCCGAGATCGGCGAGCACTGGTCGCCGTAGACGCTGCCGTCCATGACCGAGGCGAAGCACAGCGTCATGAACAGCTCCGGGTGCGACAGGTCCTGCGCGCCGGCCACCGCCCACGCCAGCGGCATCGCCAGCGGGAAGGCCACCGCGTAGGTGCCCCAGCTCGTCCCGGTGGAGAAGGCGATGACCATCGTCATCAGTTGCAGCAGCACCGGCAGCAGGAAATACGGCACCGCGTCGCCGAGCTGCGCGACCAGGAAGATGCCGCCGCCGGTCTGGGTGCTGACGCCGCCGATGGTGATGGCCAGCAGCAGGATGACCGACCCGAGCACCACCCCCTTGATGCCGTCGTGGAACCCGGCGATGAGGTCCTTGAGCGACATTCCCTTGGCCAGTGCCATGCCGGCGGCCAGCAGCAGGGCCGAGCCGAAGGCCCACTGTACGTTGGGCGTGCCGTAGGCGATGAAGGTGCCGACGGCGATCGCGATGAGTGTGCCCAGCGGCACGAAGAACTCCAGCACGTGCGGCGTGTAGCCCGCCGGCACCTGGCTCGCCTGCAGCTCGCGGGCGCTGAGCGGATCGGCCCCGTCGGCGTCGAGCTTGCCGGTGGTGCGCGCGCGCTGCATCGCGGCGCCGAGCCGCCGGCCGAGAAAGATCGGCTTCTCGATGCTCAACAGGAACGTGCCGAGGACCGCGAAGATCGCGTAGAAGCAGAACGGCACGCTCTGGAAGAAGAAGGCGATGCGGTCCGCCTCGGTCGCCAGAAAGCCGACCCCGGAGACGAAGATGAACGCCTGCACATAGCCCGGCCAGGCGTTTAAGGCGAGCTGCGAGGCGATCGGCGAGGCGGTGGAGTCGACGATGTAGGCCAGTTCCTCGTGGCTGACGCGCTCCTTGTCGGCTATCGGTTTGACGGTCGTCCCGACCACCACGGTGCTCACCGTCCCGCCCTGAAAGAAGACGATGCCGAGCGCCCAGGCCACGAGCTTGGCCGTCTTCGGGCCGCGGACGAAGCGGGCGGTCATGAACTCGGCGAAGGCCTGCGCCGCGCCCGTGCGCGACCAGACTCCCATCAGCCCGCCGAGCAGCCAGAGGTACAGCAGCAGCACGCCGGCCGCGTTGGTCGTCGCCAGCGAGGGGATCATCACCTCGCCCGTGATGTCGTAGTAGCCGAGCAGCAGGGCGCCCGAGACGATGCCGGTGGCCAGCGAGGTCACCGGCTCGCGGGTCAGCCAGCACAGCAGCACCGCGACCGCCGCCGGCAGCAGCGACCACCAGCCGCGGTGCGACCGGGCGCGGAGCTGGTAGTAGGCGGTCTCCGCCCGCCCGTCGCGCATCTCCACCGCCGAGACGAACTCCTCGGTCACCGGCGGCGCCGCCGCGCCGCGCAGCCGCTCCGGATCGAGCTGCGCCTCGTCGATGGGCGTCGGCTCGAAGTACACCGGGCTGCCCTCGGACAGGTAGAAGAGCCGGCCCGTATCGTCGGTCTGCACATCCAGGGTCACGCGGTCGACCGTCCAGGTGGGCGTGACGTTCACGCCGGCGATCCACGAGACGAGGATGGCGAGGGCGAAGACGGTGAACTTCTGGATGCCGTTGGTCATCATCGTCTCGTCGGATCCTTTCCGCCTGCCGGAAACCGCTGCCGGCTCCGCCGGAGTGTTCCTCGCGGACGGTGCGTCCGCCGCTCAGCGCGCCGGCGCCGGGAAGCGCCCGATGCGCTCGCCGCCGCCGATCCCGCCGACCCATATTTCGTCGCCGACCTGGATGCCGACCGTGCCGAGAATGATCCGCTCGTTCGAGGGATAGCGGACGATTTCCTCGGTGGCGAGACTGTTCGGGAGGATCCTCGCCACCCGCGACGTGACCCCGTCGCACGCGCCCTGTCCGAGACAGGCGAAGATCGAGTCGGGTCCGCTCCCGGCGTGGCCGGCCGCCAGCAGCGTGCCGTCGGGCGCCCAGTGCACGTTGTCGATGTGGAAGCCGACCTCGACCGCGTCGACCACGACCGGCGTCTGTCCGCGCGACAGGCGGATCAGCGACTGCGTGCCCCAGCCGCCGATGTAGAGCCAGCGGCCGTCGGGCGACGCCTCGATCCCGTTGGGTCCGGCGGTCGCGCCGCCCGGCACCTCCGACCAGCCGGCGGCGGGTTGCCACTCCCACAGCTCGCCGGCGGCGGGCTGGAAGTTGGTGGCGACGAAGCCGCCGCCGGGGAGCGGCGCGACGGAGTTCAGGCCGACCCCCTCCGGGGCCACCGCGCAGCCGATCCAGGTGACGGCCGGCGCGGCGCCGCGCGCATCGAGCTCGAAGACCTCCACCGACTCGCGCGCGCCGTGGCGCACGACGTACAGCGTGTGCAGGCCGTCATCGCCGGGGCGCAGGCCGAGTCCGTGCGGCCGGAAGCCGCTGGTGTCGGGACCGGGGCAGGATCCGTACAGCGCCGTGTCGTGTCGCGGTGTCGAGGTCTCGACGGGATGGATCGGCCGGGACGTGTGGTCGCGCGTGTCGGTGGCGTACAGCCGCCCGTCGTCCGCCATGCTCGACACGATGACCCAGGGAGACTCCGGCACCGCGGCCAGGTCCTCCGCGTTCACCGGGCCGCAGACGAACTCGACGTCGCCGTCCGGGTCGCACTGTGCGGCGCCTGTCTCCGGCAGGCCCAGCATGCAGACCAACGCCAACGACGACACGGAGAGCAACCGCGCGGTCATGGCTCCTCCTCCTGCGGGTCGGGGCCTGCGTCCGCGGCGATTATGTCATGCAGCAGCCGGTGCGCGGTTGCAGCACGCTGCGGCGGCAACTCTCGGGCAGCCAGCCCGCAGGTCGTGCGGGGGTCGGTGGGGGCGCCGTCAGCGTTCTCGGACCGTGGCTCGAGATGGCGCGTTCCGTTCGGCCGGCGCATGCCGCGCACCTCGTCCAGGAACTCCTCCGACAGGACCGACACGTCCGGCTTCTGCAGTCCCGCCGCGGGGAAGATGTCCACCACACCGTCCGGGGCCACCGCCCGCGAGACGATCGTCATGCTGGGCTTCGTGCGGATCAGACACCGCAGCAGCGGCTCTTCACCGCCGCCGGGTGCTCGTGCACGTCGACGAACATCCCGTCGACACTCTCCGGCGGAAGGAGGTACAATCATGTTCCTCGTATGCGTGGCGGCGAACGGCAAGTTGCCTGCGACGAGGGCGGTACCGATGAGCACAATCACTCAGGCCTCGTGCGTTGATGCACTCGAGCGACATACCGGCCTGTCGAAACGGCGGAAGAGATCCGGCGATCAGTTGTCGAAGGTCCGCGATGCTCTGTCGTCGTGCGGGTGTATTCGGAACTCCGATATCACGGTGTTCTGCGCCGGGTCGCTGGCCAGGATGGAGATCATCCTGGAAAGAGGAGGACGACGTCGAGGAATTCCTGAGGGACGACCGCCAGAAACGTGTCGTCAACGAACGGGCTGAGGCGTTCTCCGCTTTTCTCTACTCCGCGTTGACCCATAAGCGGATTCGGCCCGAATTTCGACGTTATCTCATCCTGTAACCATGACCGGCACGAGTTTCATCTTCCTGGAGATCAGGGATCCTGGCGTCGACGGGTTCCTGCGAAACATGCAGCGGGTTCTGTCCGGCGCCGAACCGCGTGGGCCGGTCCATCTGACGCTGCGTGGGCCGTACGAACACCGGATCGATCCTATTCGTCTTCGGAAGATCCGGGAGACTCTGCGCCACGACGTGCTGCGGATTGGCGGCGTCGGCAGGTTCACCAACCCTGATCAGGAGGTCCTTTTCCTTCGCGTCGACAGCCCGAATCTTCGCAGGGTCTGGTGGAAACCGAGCTATCCGATCAAGGACTACGGGTACACGCCGCACATCTCGCTCTACCGTGGGCACGATGCCGTGTTCGCCGATCTCGTCGCCGACTTTCTGCGGAATGAAAAACTGGAGTTGCGCACATCTCGGCACGTCCTGACGGTGCACCGGATGCACGAACTACCGTTCGTTGCGGAGTGGCCTCCAGCGTCGGACTCGAAGGACTGGCCTGTCGGGTCCGGATGCGCTTCATCGTCTTTTCTGCCGCGTCTGCAACGGTTCGTGAAAGATTATCACGCTGGCGGTGATGGCGTGGCAGCCCGCGGTGAAGGTTCGTCCGTCGGGATCGACATTACCGATCGCGTGCCCTACACGGGCGGAAGTGGTCATTGAAGCGCACGGGGCGTCAGGCCGGCTCGTCGGGCAGGGCGAAGACGCGCTCCTTAAACGAGAAGCCGTTTCTCCGTACCTCTCATGGAAATGATGGATTTTATTAATTAACGAAGCCCTCAACCTGTCTAAACAACCGGGACCACTTCACAGGGTGCGGCCTACCGCCACACGCCGAGCACCCTCGGTTCCTCGTTAACCGCCAGCGAGACATCGGGCCAAGTCGATAACCCCTCTACTCCTCGTCACTTGGCAGCATTCGCCGCTCGCGCTCAATGCGCTGCCGGAGCATGCCCTGAAACGCGGTGTCGCGTTTGCGGCCCTCGATGTGCTCTGCGATTGCCGAACGGATCACGTGTGCAATCGGTTGTCCGTCCACGGCTGCGATCGTGTCCAACTCCTCCGACTGGTCCGCAGACAGGCGAATCGTCATCGCTTTGACTGGTCTCATGGCTGCCGATTGTGCAGCCGGAGGGCCATGGTTGTCAACCGCCACGCAACCGTGGTGTCTTGGTGTCACGCCCCGGGACCGCTCGGGTCAGCAGAGAAATCCAGTTCGAGACACGGACCGCCGAGGAAAACAAAGATGTTCACCATCCGTATCGACGAAACCGAGTACGAATGGCCAGAGGAGAAGATCACCGGAGCGCAGCTCCGTCGCCTGCCGTCGCCTCCGATCCCGCCCGAGCGCGACCTGTTCCAGGTCCGTTCTCGGCCAGCCCGACCGGAGGATCAAGAACGACGACTCGGTCAGAGTCGCCGACGGGCGGCGCTTCCGCACGGCACCCACGGTCCGTCCTGAGCCCAAGGTGTTCAGCATCCGCATCGACCGGACCGAGTACGAGTGGCGGGAGGAGAAGATCACCGGAGCACAGCTCCGCCGCCTCCCGGCGCCTCCGATCTCGCCCGAGCGCGACCTGTTTCAGATCGTTCCCGGCCAGCCGGACCGAAAGATCACGGACGACGACTCGGTCACCGTTCACGAGGGCTGCGCTTTTTCACCGCCCCCAACACGATCAACCCCGGCTCTCCCGTGGGACCCCCAATGCAACGCAGCATCCGCCAATGACTCTGCCGCAATCCGACATCGCGTATCTGAACGAACGCGGCGTGCCGCACGAGATCGTGACCGAGTCCGGCATGATCTGCGTCGTGATGCCTCGGTGGCGGCTACCGAACGGGCTGGACCGACGTGAAGCCGATCTCCTGGTTCGGCTCACTCCCGGCTATTCGGATATCCCTCCCGACATGTGGTGGTTCTCCCCGGCGGTTCGCCTGGCGAACGGCGCGGCTCCGCCCGCAACCGAGGTCGTCGAAACGTATCTTGGGCGCCAATGGCAACGCTGGTCGAGACACCTGACCAACGGCCAGTGGGTGTCCGGCGTTGATGGCCTTGCGAGCTACCTCGCCTTGATCCGGCAAGACTTGCAGCGAATAATCGGTACGTCGCCTCCGACGCTGCGTGTCGCGTCGTCGTGGGGGAGCGTCTACGCGGCGGTCTGAGCTACATGCCCCCAGTGAATCCGGGAATCCTCGTGTGGGCGCGCGAGACCGCGGGCCTGACGCTCCAGACCGCCGCCGTCAAGGTCGGCATCGGGGACGCTCGGGGTGTGGCCGCCGTCGATCGGCTCGTCGCGCTGGAACGTGGCGAGAACGAGCCGACGCGACCGATCCTGGTCAAGATGGCGCGGCACTACCGCCGGCCGCTGCTCGCCTTCTACCTGAACGCGCCGCCGCGCCGGGACAGCCGCGGACCGGATTTCCGTACGCTGCCGGGAACGCGTTCCCCCGAAGTGGATGCTGTCGTTGGCGCGCTCGTCCGCAATCTGCGGAGTCGCCAACAGATGGTTCGGGCCGCGCTGGAAGCCGAGGACGAGGCCGAGCCTCTGCCGTTCGTGGGCGCCCTGCTGACGAGCGGAGGCGCGATGCTCGGGATTCAGTTGCTGCGCGATGCACTGCGCCGAAGACCGGAGGCGGCCCGATTGGTGCGACGCGCGGTGGCGACTCTGGGCGACGTGTTCGGGCGCGATCTGAACGCCAGTTACCACGCAAAGCCCACCGCCGCCGACGGGTTCGGGCTGCTCCGCTCGCAAGCCGAGCGAGCCCGCGTGTTCGTTCTGCTCAAGGGCGAGTTCGCGCGGGCGCGGAACCTGAGCCGGACGATGGTCGCGAAGATGCTCCGGCCGTCACAGCGGAAAGGACGATAGCGCGTGCTCCAACCTGCGTCCGAATGGATTCAAATACGATCTGAACCGAAACGCGCTGTCTCGATAGGCGCATTCGTTGGAGGAGTGACCATGCAACTCTTGGCATTTCGTGTTCGCGAGTTCCGCTCTGTAGACGACAGCGGTTGGGTTGACGTCGACCAAGTGACCGGGTTGATCGGCACCAACGAGTCCGGAAAAACGAACGTCCTGATCCCGCTGTGGAAATTGAAGCCAGCCCGGGGAGGCGCAATCGATCCGATGGCGGATTACCCGCGCAAGCGGTATCACGAGATTCGCGTTTTGGAAAAGAAGCCCATCTTTATACAGGCGCGATTCGGGGTGTCGTCGAATCTTTGTCGTCAGATTACGGAACTCTTGGACGTGTCAGACGACCGAGTTAAGGAAATCATCGTAAGTCGCGATTTCGACGGGAAGTATCATTTCTCCCTTCCGCCTGATGCGGAGGCCACCACCCAAAACGAGACCGAAGAACTGGCTTCAATCCTGACCTACGATACAGATAACAAGGCACAAGCCGTGCCTCGGCAAGAAGTCTTGAGCGCTATCGAGGCAGCTCGAAGCGATATCGAGAACGATCCCGAGGACGATCCCCTTCGACAATCCATCAACGACGCTTTGGGTGCCGCACACGACGTTGTAGTGAACTGTGGCGAGACAGTGGCGGCCAAGGAGTTGACAGAGATCCGCGAGGCCGCGACAGTTGATGTTTCCAGCGAATCACCGCACTCGGTAAGTGCCGCTCGCTTGCATAAGTTGCAAAAGCATCTAGAAAAACGTCTTGATGAAGCCAAAAGCCATGATCTCGCACGTCTAATTTTTGGCACTATGCCATCTTTTGTCTATTATTCCAACTATGGCAACCTCGATTCCGAGATTTATCTTCCACATGTCTCCGAGAATCTAAATCGCACAGATCTCGGCCAGAAAGAACAAGCGCAGGTTAGAACGCTCAAGGTGTTGTTTGATTTCGTGAAACTCAGTCCAGAAGAGATAGCGGAAATGGGCAAGGACGTGGAACCCGCGCCGGGAACGGACGTCACGCCTGATCGACAGAAAGACATTGACAGAATTGCGAATGTCAAGCGAGAAAGAGACATATTGCTTCAGTCGGCCTCCACAGAACTGACGGATCGGTTTCGCGAATGGTGGAAGCAAGGTCAGTATCGATTTCGCTTTGCTGCGGACGGTAACCATTTTCGGATTTGGGTGTCCGATGACAAACGGCCGGAAGACATCGAACTTGAGTCTCGCAGCACAGGCCTACAGTGGTTCTTCAGTTTCTACTTGGTATTTCTCGTGGAAAGTCAGGGTGCGCACGAGGACGCGATTCTCCTCCTCGATGAACCTGGTCTCACGTTGCACCCGCTGGCTCAGGGTGACCTGTCGGAGTTTTTTGACGGTCTCGGCAAAACAAACCAGTTGATCTATACTGCTCAGTCGCCGTTCATGGTAGACGCAGACCATCTGGACCGCGCCCGCGCCGTCTACACGGACGAGGCCGGCATCACCAGAGTTTCATCGGATCTTCGAGCTCCATCGGACGATTCCTATCGCTCGAAGTCCGTCTATGCCGCATATGCGGCGCTGCGTATGTCCGTTTCGGAGACACTCTTGCTCGGATGCCAACCGGTGGTCGTTGAAGGACCTTCTGATCAACACTATGCGTCAGCCATCAAAGCTATCTCATTGGTCGCGGAGACTTTTGTCCGTCTCGTGAAACAGTGTTTTTGCCGGCTGGTGGAGTCAGGGGAGTTAAGGTTGTCAGTGCATTGGTTATGGGACGAAATGATGAGTTGCCATTCGTGCTTCTGGACGCGGACGAAGCCGGTCGTAAATTTGCTAACGCGCTGAAGGACAGTCTCTACAGGGGGCAAGACGCGCGCGTCTTGAGCATTGGTGATTTTGTTCAGATTTCAAACTGCGAGGTCGAGGATCTTTTTCCGCAGGAATTCATCGGAAAGATCGTAGATCGGTATCTTGAGAAGCCTTCGGATATCGATGAAGATTTAGTTGACACCCTGGATTCAGAGATGCCTATTATTCCACAGATAGAAAACTACGCAGCCAAGTACGGCATAAGGCTTGCGCGCGGTTGGAAAGTTGATGTCGCGAGGCGAGTGAAATCTAAATTGCTTCGGTCGAAACAAGATGTCAACGTAGAAACTTACGCCAAGTGGCGGGAACTATTTAGCGCTCTCGGTGCGAGGCAAAACAACTCAGCGAGAAGAAAATGATCGGCTCGGCGGGGGAGACAGCGTTTCACGCTGGTCCGAACAGATGGGATGTCAACGACAGGAGTACATCGGACGACACTCGAGAAGCAGTAGTTGTAGTGCTCGCGATAGTCCGTAGTTTTGTGACGCAGTTGACAAACATCTGTTGGCGTTTCAGTTCTGGGCAGGGGATCTGGACGCGCCCGAGGTTGTGGATATTGATATTGTAGTTGCCGGCAGTGGTTCGTGCCATTCGTGCGATGGTCTGTCGCGTGGTCGGTAATGAGAGCGCGTTGGCAGCATATTCGGGGGATACGTCGCCATCCCTCCTCAGTCGGGCTTGGATGAGGTAAGACGCGTACGCGGCCGGCCGTCGATCGCGGAAAACGGCGCACCGACCAATGTAATCTGGATTTCCGTTGCTCCTTACGAATAGAATGTCGCCAGGCTCCAAGTTCAGATTTGAGCGTTCAGTGGCCGGGAGAGACGTGTATTTGAGGTCAGTCCAATCGACGTGACCTTGAAGAATATTGGGAATGCGGAGGACAGGAATGGCGTTCTCATCGCTGGCTGGGTCGTAGTAGCACTTCCGCGATGTCCCGTAACGAAACTCCTGAACAAGATCTGCCAATGATCGGACTTTCCATCCCATCGGATTTTCAACCGGATCTCCAAACATCTTAACAAAGAGCGCCGGCACGAACTCCCGCAACCGCTCGGCTGCTCGCCTTCGCAACGCCTCGATCCGCGCGGCCCGGTTCAGGATATCCACGATTCGCCGCTGCTCGTCCAGTGGTGGCAGCGGAACCCGGACGTTCTCGACGAACGACCGAGGGACCCGTTGCTGGCCGGCCGTGCCCGTGAAACTTCTCTGTGCGGCGTCCCGGAATCGCGGCTGGCGGACGAAGTGCCAGATGTACTCACCAAGCACTCGATCGCGGGGCCTGAGAACGTAGAACTCCGTGGAACCCCGGCCGAGGCCGTTGGTCAGGCCACGGGCCAACGCCGCCTTGCCATTCTGCATGCACGGGGTGATCTTGGCGAACAGGACGTCACCGTCCTGAAATGCGGTAGACCCGTTCTGGACTTCTGCGAGAGGCCGGTCTTTGCGGACGGCTATCGTTCCGGTCCTGGCGTCCACGGCCGCCATCGGCACGAAGGTGACGGGCGTGTCGGCGGAACATGCTGGCGTCCTCGTCCTCGGATTTATCGTGCAGATCTCGCCGAGCGGGACGTGATCGTAGGAGGTCATCCGTCGACCGCCTCTCGCACCGCCGCGGCCAACTCGTCGATCTCTCCGAGGATCTCGTGCTCGATGGCCTTCAGCTCGTCAAGGATCTCCAGCGGGTCGCGATGTTCCTCCGTCGCCCGGCTCTGCGGCCGATACCGCCCGGCGCTCAGGTTGAAGTCGGCCCCGCGGATCGCCTCGGCGTCGGCAAACCACCAGTTCTCGGTCCAGTCGGTCTCCTGGTCGCGGCTGCTCCAGGCCGCCCACCGCGCCTCGCGGTCCCGGAACGCGGAGACGAGTCCGGGCAGGTCGTCGGCGTCGATGGGCGTGTCGTGGTTGGCGTCGAGCTTGAAGCCGTCGTTGTCGGCGTGGAGGAACATGACCCGCCTGGTCGCTCCGCCCTTGCGGAAGACGAGCAGCGAGGTCTTGACGCCGGAGTACGGGTTGAACACGCCGCCGGGCAGGGAGAGCACGGCATCGACGCGGTTGTTCTCGACGAGCTTGCGGCGCAGCTCGCGGTGGGCGCCGGTGGAGCCGAACAGGACGCCCTCGGGCACCACGACGCCGCAGCGTCCGTCGTCCTTCAGGTGGTTCAGCAAGTACTGCAGGAACAGCAGTTCGGTCTGTCGCGTGCGGCCGATCTTCACGTCCTCGACGATTCTGTCGGCGTCCAGCCGGCCGGAGAACGGCGGGTTGGCGAGGACGACATCGAACCCCGGCGCCGGGAGGCCGAGTTCGACCTTCGTCGAGCGGTCGAGCGCGCGGGTCAGGGCGTCGCGGCGGACGATGCGCACGCGGTCGAGCCCGCGCAGCGAGAGGTTCATGGTGGCGAGGCGGACCATGCGCGGGTCCACGTCGTGGCCGAAGAAGGTGGCTTCGTGCAGTTGGCGCACGGCGGCGCGGCCCAGGGTGTCGCCGAGGCCGCGCCGTACGGTCTTGCCGTCGGCCTCGATCTCTTCGATGCCGGCGGGCGACGAGTTGGCGAGCCGGATGTGGTCGTAGGCGCCGACGAGGAAGCCGGCGGTGCCGGCGGCGGGGTCGTGGACGGTCTCGCCGAGCCGAGGGTCGACCAGCTGGACGAGGGTGCGGATGACGTGGCGGGGGGTGCGGAACTGGCCGAGCTCGCCGGCCTGGCGTATCTGCCGCAGCACGTGCTCGAACAGGTCGCCCTTGGTGTCGGCGTCCACCTGCTCGAGGTGCAGGTCGTTGACGTGGCTGACGACCTGCGAGAGCACCGTCGGCTCGTCGATCACGAGCCGCGCGTCGGCCATGAAGTCGGTGACGCCCTCGGCCGCGATGCCGGCGTGGAAGGGGAAGACCTCTTCGCGCACCCACGACACGAGCCGCTGGCCGTTGAGCGCATTGGCCCAGTTGGACCAGCGCAGGAGCTCGGCCGGGACGGTCTGCACGCCCGGCTCGTGCGCGTTGCGCGAGTTCCGCAGGGTCCAGTCGCCCGCGAAGGCGCCGGCGTAGGGCTTCGCGCGGGGACGGCGGGCCGCGCGGACCCGCGCCGCGTCCGCCGCCTCGAACATGTAGAAGTAGATGAGGAAGCTGAGCTGCTCGGCGTTCTGGGCCGGGTCGGGGTAGCCCCCGGCGAAGAGATAGTCGCGAATGCGGTCGATGGCGCGGCGCAGTTCCGGCGTCAGGGGCATGGCGAAACCGTCACGGTGCGGCGGGTGCGTCGCCGCCCGGGGCGTCGGCCGCGCCGGCCGAAGGGAACACGGCCGCGTTGAAGCCGGCGATCAGGCGGTCGAGGGCGGACGGGCCGCCGAACACCCGCTGCGCCCGGTCGTAGCCGCCGAGCCCCTTGAACGGGTGCTCGTCGAAGTCGTAGTCGCCGAAGGCGTCCATGTGCAGGGCGTCGGCGCGGATGCGGCTGCCGATCAGACCGGCCCAGCGCGCCTGCTCGGCATCGAACGCCTGGCCGTTGCGCCACGCTTCGAAGCGCAGGCCGACCTCGGCCGCGCGGGTCTCGTGCTCCGGCGTGCGCACGATGCGGCCGTGTTCGTCCAGCGTCAGCCAGTCGCGGCTGGCGGGGTCGATCTGGTCGTCCACGTCGAGGGTCAGCAGCAGGCGGGGGGCGCCGGCGCGATAGTCGGGGCTGCGCTCGCGCATCCGGCCGTCCGCCAGGTCGCGGTCGTCGTCGCCGTGGAAGTCGGTCACGCCGACGAAATCGAAGATCGTGAAGTCGGTCTTGCCGATGTGCGGCGCCTTGCGCGTGCCGCGCCCGCGCATCTGTCGGTAGAGGATGGCGCTGCGCGTGAACCGCGCCATGACGAGGCTGACGACCTCGGGGCAGTCGAAGCCGGTGTCGAGCATGTTGACGCTGACGAGAATCTTCGGGAACTCCTCGTCCTTGAACCGCCGGATGATGGCGCTCGCGTCGGGGGCCGGCCCGCCGCCCACATCGCTGACCACGAAGTCTGCGTAGCGCGTGGCGGGATGCGGTTTCAGGTCGGCGAAGTGCTCGTCGAACATCGCCGCCAGGGTCTCGGCGTGGCGTCTCGTCACCGCGAAGACGATGGTCTTGCCCCACGTCGGCCAGCGGCGGATGCCGTCCCGGCCCATGAACCCCTTCTCGTGGGCGTCGCGGAACTCCCGCACGATGGCGCGGTTGCGCTCGGGGATGGTGAACGTTCGCTCCAGCGCGCGCGGGTCGACGGTGATGCGGTCGGACGACGCGAACAGCGCCTCGAGGTCGGCGCGGGCGGCGGCGTCCATCGCCGTCCAGTCGAGCTCCTCGCGGGACACGTCGAACCCGCCCTCGGCCGCCGTCTTGACGGTCAGCGCCCGGTAGATGCGGTAGGGAACCAGGTGGCTGTCCCGGACGGCTTCGCGCAGCGTGTAGCGGAACGTCGGTTCGGCGAGCTCGAAGAACCGCAGCGTGTCGCGCACGAAGCGGCCGTCGTCGGGGTCGGGCGTGTCGGCCTCGGCCGTGCAGGGCGTGGCCGTCAGGCCGAGCTGGATGCCGTCGAAGTGGCGGAGCACGCCGCTCCACTGCCCGTAGATCGACCGGTGGCACTCGTCGGTGATCACGAGGTCGAAGTAGCCCGACGACAGGTCGCGGTACTCCGTGATCATCGTCTGCAACGTCGCGATGGTGATCCGCTTCGTGCGGTCGAAGCCGCGGCCGGGCCGCAGCACGTGGCAGGGGTAGTCGCGCAGGTGGTCGTTGAAGGCGTCCTCGGCCTGCCCGGCGAGGGCGATGCGGTCCACGAGGAACAGGACGCGGGTGACGAGCCCCGCCTCGAACAGGCGCTTGACGAAGGCCGCCGCGGTGCGGGTCTTGCCGGTCCCGGTCGCCATCTCGACCAGCAGCTTGCGCCGGCCGTGCGACACCTTGGCCGACAGCGCCTCGATGCAGGCGATCTGGTATCTGCGATCGACGATCCGCCGGTCGATCGCGACGGCGGACAGCTCTCGCCGATTCCGGCGGGCGGCGATGCGCCGCTCCAGGTCGTCCGGCGCGTAGAACGTGGCGACCTTCCGCGCGTGGGCGTCGGTCTCGCGATCGAGGAACCGGACTTCCTCTCCGTTCGACAGGAACACGAACGGCACGCCGAGTTGCTCGGCGTAGTGGCGGCCCTGGTCCTGCGCCTCGATGGGATTGACGCAGGCGCGCTTGGCCTCGACCGCCGCCATCGGGCGGCCGGACCGGTCGCAGAGCGCGTAGTCGGCTCGCGACCCGTCCGGGAGCACGTGCTCGAAGAGGACGCTTGCCCCGTCGGTGAGACTCCAGCCCGCGTCTCGGAGCAGGGCGTCGATCTTGACGCGCGAGAAGGCTTCGGTGGTGCGACTCATGAAAGCGGATTACCCGCCCGCGGCCACGTCTCCAGCCCTGCCCGCCTCGTTCACATGGCGCTTGAGCAATGCGCTGGTGTCCAGGCAGAGGACGGTCAACCGCGGTTCTCGATGGCGATGTCGCTCACGCTGACTGCGCCGCGAGCGTGAATATCCACTCCCGTTCGGCCGCAGACGAGCGCTACGGCAGGGCGAACACGAACAGGTTGTTCCCCGTCCCGGGCTGCAGCTCGGTCGTCAGGCGCAGGTTGTCCCGGGTGCTGAGCGACGAGCCGGTGCTGATGGCGACATACTGCGTGCCGTCCACCGCATAGGTGATCGGGAAGCCGGTTACCTGCGAGCCGAGGTTCACCTCCCAGAGCACCTCGCCCGTTTCGTGGTCCAGGGCGCGGAAGCGGCCGTTGCTGTCGCCGCCGAAGATGAGGCCGCCGCCGGTGGCGACCAGCGACGTGGTGCCGGCCCGCTGCTCGTAGAGCCAGGTCGTCTCGCCCGTGGAGGCGTCGATGGCGCGGACAGTGCCCACCTGATCGGTGCCCGGGGCGTTCACGATCCGCTGCGCGAGGTTGTAGAGGCTGCCGTCGGCAACCGCCAGCATCCGGGCGCAGGCGTTGCGGAGCGGGAAGTACATCATGTTGGTGATCGGGCTGTAGGCGCCCGATTCCCAGTCCTTGCCGCCCGTGACGAACGAGGGGCAGATCAGCATCTCGTTGTTCTCGCGGGTGAAGATCAGCTCCGGGTTCTCCGTGACGGCGCCGGTCGATCCGTCGATGTGCGTGATGACATTCTGCGCCGTCGTCGGGGTCGCCCAGAGGAACTCGCCGGTGGCGCGGTCCAGGGTGTAGACGACACCGGTCTTGCCGGGGATGCCGGTCATCACCCGGTACGCCTCGCCGTGCCGCAGCCGCGGGTTGATCCAGGACACGTGCTCGGGGTCGGGCGCCATCACCGTGTCGACCAGCAGCCGCTCGTAGGGGTGGTCGAGATCCCAATGGTCGTTCAGGTGCTGGTAGAACCACTCGATCTCGCCGGTGTCGGCGTTCAGGGCGAGCGTGGAGTTGTGGTAGAGGTGCGTGTTCTCGACGCCGCCGATCATGAACTTCGGGGCGGGCGAGGTGACCGACGTGCCGATGTAGACCAGGTTCAGCTCGGGGTCGTAGCTCGGGACCATCCACGCGCCGACGTGCCTGCGCTCCTCGAAGGGGACGCCTCCCCAGGTCTCGTCGCCGAACTCGCCGGGGCCCGGAATGAGGCGGCGGCGCCACAGCTCCTCGCCGGTCGCGGCGTCGTGGGCGACGATGACGCAGGCGTTCGGGCCTCCCCGCGGCGAGCAGCTCCGCCCGGAGATGACCTTGCCGTCGGCGACGATCGGGCCGGAGGTCTGGTTCGCGGGGTTGACGGTGTAGTCGAGCACCATCGTCTCCCAGGCCACCTCGCCGGTCCGCGCGTCGATGGCGATCACCCAGTCGTCCGACGTGCTGTCGAACAGGTAGTTGCCGTGGATGGCGATGTTGCGGTTGGTGTCGATCAGGCTGCCGATCATGTAGTCGGCCAGGTCGTCGGGGCGCTCGCGGCGGTGCTCCCAGATGAGGTCGCCGCTCACCGCGTCGATCGCCTGGATGATGTCGCGCGGGTTCGGCATGTAGAGGACGCCGTCGTGGACGAGCGGCGTGCCCTGCTGCAGGCCGGGGCCGAGGGGACGGGTCCAGACCAGCCGGAGACCGGCGACGTTGTCGCGGTCGATCTGGTCGAGGGGGCTGAAGCCCCATGTATTCAGGGTGCGGCGCCACATCAGCCAGTCGTCGGGGTCGGGATCCTGGAGCATGGCGTCGGTGACCGGGACGAACTCGCGGTCGCCCTGCTGCGCCTGCAGCGGCGTGACGAGGAATGCGACGGTCGCGATGATGACGAGCAGGAGCGTGGCCGGCGTCGAGACGTGTTGCTGGAGCTTCATGGCGCCAGCTTAGCCGGGATGCGAAGCGCGTTCAATGCGCGGCCGGAAGCGCGCCGACGGCTCGGCGCGGGCGTGGGCCCGAGCTCCAGGTGCTTGAGCTTCGCATCCATCTCGCGACGGTCCCGTGATGGCAGAATACCCCATCCGGGCGCGCGCGGAGGGCGCATATATTGGGCATCTGCAACCGACGAACACCGCAGTCCAGGAGCTTGCGCGGCAGAACGCAGCGAAGCGAAGTGCCGAGGCGCAAGGTCATGGAGCGGGGGGGATGGGCCGAACGCCGAGTCCGCGAGGCGTTTCAGGGCGCCGGACGGGATGCATCGCCGCTCGAATGCCGCGGGGACGTTCGCCGCGGGCTGCCGGGCCGGGCAGCGGTCCTCGCCGTGCTCTGGTGCCTCGCCGGAAACGATGGCGCGGCGCAGCCGCCGCCGGTCGTCGAGCGGGTCGACGTCGCCCGCGTCATCATCGACGTGCGGGTGGTCGACGACGACGGCCGGCCGATCCGGGGGCTGGCGCCGGACGACTTCCAGGTCCGCATCGACGACACGCCGGTCCGTGTCGAGTCCGCGCTCTGGGTCGGCCCGGATGCGGAGGATGTGGAGGACCGGGAACTGTCCGCTGCGCCTGTCGCGTCGACGACGACCGAAGTGCGAACCGAAGCGCCCGTGCCGGCAGACCGGAACCCGTCCGCTGCGCCTGTCGCGTCGACGGCGATCGCGGGCCATCTCGAACCGGAGAGCCGCGGGCAGTTGATCGTCTTCGTGGTGCAGAAGAGCCTGGTGCACAGCCGCGCCCTGGGGCTGCTGCGTCTGTTGATGTTCAGCGACCGCCTGCTGGCGCGGGTCGCGCCGGCGGACCGGGTCGCCGTGCTGTCGTTCGACTCCCACCTGAAGATCTGGCTCGACTTCACCGACGATCTCGACCGTGTCGGGACGGTGCTTGCCGAAGAGATCCTGTTCGGCCGGCCGCCCGTCCTGGCGGCGCCGCGTGACGGACCGTCGTTGCTGGCCACTTTCAGTCAGGAGGAGGGGCGGCGAACCTGGGAGATCCAGGAAGCGCTGCGTGCGCTCGGCGGGGCGCTCGAACCCCTGCCCGGCGCCAAGTCCGTGGTCCTGATCGGCTACGGCTTCGGAGATCTCCGGGTGGTGTTGGGGATGGTGGGGTCGAGGCTCGACGATCGCTACCACGAGGCGCGGGCGGCGCTGGAGGCGGCGCGCGCCTCGGTCTTCACGCTGGACGTCACCCAGGCGGACTACCACACCTTCGAGCACGGCCTGCAACGGGTGGCCGGGGATACCGGCGGCCTCTTCGTGCGCACCTACCTGCGGCCGCCGCGGCGAGCGATCGATCGCGTGGCCAACGCCATCACCGGGCGCTACGTGCTGTTCACCGAACGGCCGGAGGTCGAGCCGGGCGAGCACCCCATCGAGGTCGATGTGAACGATGTGGACGGGACGGTGCTGGCCCGCAGCACCTACGTGGCGCGGTAGCAGGTGGTGGGCGCGCTCATCGAGGATCCGGCACGTTGCCTGACGCTGCATCGCGGTCGCGGTTCGCCGGTCTTCCGGCTGCGCGATGGTCTCCGTGTCCCGTGAGAATGCTCGTCGCGGGCTGCCTGGCGTTGGCCGTCCTGTCGACCGTCCTCCTGTTCGTCCTCAGCCGGCACGCGACGATGCTCACGGGCCTCGACCGGCGGGTGTACGCCGGCACGACGTTCAGTGGTCCGCCGCTGGTGGCCGACCGGGCGAGCGCAGTGAATCTGGACTTCCTGGCGACGCATCCACGGTTGCCACGCCGTTTCTTCAGCGTCCGCTGGCGCGGCTTCTGGTACGTGCCCGAAACGCGAACGGTCGAGCTGGCCGGCGCCGGCGACGATCGGCTCGATGTCTGGCTCGACGACGAGCTGATCATCCGGCGCGCGCCGCCCGACGACATGCACACGATCAGGCGGACGGTCGCCGTCGCCGCCGGCGTGCACGAGTTGCGGATCGAGTACCAGCAGCACGGCGGCGCGTACGACCTGCAGGTCGGTGTGACGCCGGCCGGACAGCGCCTCCGCCCGCGCTTCGCCCCGCCGGGCGTCATGTCCACTTTCGCACCCCACCGGTTGTTCCACGAACCACCGGCGCCGGCTGACGTCCATCTGGCGGCCCTGGCGCACTGGCTGGCGCGGCTGCTTCCCGTGGTCTGGGCAACGCCCGTCGTCCTGGCGGCGTGCCTCCTCTTCAAGCGGGCGCGGGGGGGCGTCCGCAGCCACCCGGGGTCGCCTGTCCGCACCCCGACCGTTGCATCCGCGCCGTGCCCGTCGGGCCCGGCCGGCGCGGCGGCGATGCACGGTCTCTTCCTGGTGTTGTCAGCGATCTTCTGCTCGAAGGTGTTCCTGCTCACCGACGTCGACAGCCATGGCGTTCTCGAGGGCGATCCCGCCTTGATGAACTGGCAGTTGCAGTGGGTCTCGCGCGCACTCCACACCGATCCGTCCAATCTCTTCAACGGCAATACGTTTCATCCCCATCCCAACGTGGTCGCCCTTTCCGATCACATGCTGACGCTCGCCCTCATCAATGCACCGCTCTCGCTGCTGTCCGACAGCCCGTGGTTCGGCTACAACCTGCTGATCTTCCTCGCCTATTACCTCTCGTGCGTCGGCGCCGACTGGTTCCTGAGGGAGGTCGGCGGGTCTCGCCACGCGGGATTGTGGGCCGGCATCTTCTGGGGTTTCCTGTTCTTCCGGATCCATCACTTCGGACACCTGCACATTCTCCTCCTTCCAGTGGATGCCGTTCGTCGCCGTCACACTGATCCGGTTCCTGCGGCTGCCGACATGGGGGCGCGCGCTGGCGCTCTGTGCGAGCGTCACCGCCCAGGCGCTCGTGAGCTGGTATCTCGCCGCGGTCACGGCCGTTCTCGTTCTCGTGCTGTTTCTGCTGCATGTCGGCCGGACGCGATGGACCCTGAGACACACGGCGCTCGCCGCCACGGCGACCGCGCTGTGTGCCGCCATCGTGCTGCCCACGGCCATTCCCTACCGAAACAGCATGGACGCGACCCTCCTCGGCGATCGGACCGCCGAAGCCCTCGCCCCCCGCGACCGGGTGTCCCTCTCGGACTACCTGGAACCGCCGCGGGCGACGTTCGCGGGCCAGTTGCGGCAGGCAGGCCCGTGGATCTGGGGAGAACAGACGCTGTACGTCGGCTACACGCCGCTCGTGCTGGCTCTGGCCGGGTTCGTCCTCCGACGCCCGCGACGGGCAGCCGAAGACTCGGTGCAGGTTCCGGCGATGAGCGGAAGATGGACGACGACCGGAATCTGCCTCGTCGTAACCGGCTTCGCACTGGCCCAGGGATTCATTTCCGCGGAGCAGACGCGATTGCCGCTGTTCTATCTCTCCGAGCTGCCCGGCCTGGATTTTCTGAAGGCGCTGCGCGCAACCCAGCGGTTCTCGCTCCTGCTCTACTTCGGCGTGATGATTCTGTCCGGGGCGGCCATCGCCGGTCTGGCCGCGCGATGCCGAAGGCCGATCGTCGCCTGGACTGCGGTCGCTCTGGCCTGTGTGATGTTCCTGGCGGAAGTGTACCCCTATCGCCTTCCGTTCCAGCCGCAGCCCTACGAGGTGAGCCGTCTGGATCGTGCCATCAAGCGGTTCTGGCCCGAAGAGCAACCCGCACCGGTCGTGCTGCACCTGCCGATTCACTATTTCCTGCGCGACTACGCCACGCCCGAGGCGGTGTACATGCTGGATTCCACACACCACTGGGCCCGGATCGTGAACGGCTTCAGCGGCGCCGAGCCGCGCGGATTCCGATCCGCGATGGAAGCGCTCAATACACTGCCCGACAACCGCGCCGTGGAGACGCTCGCGGAGCTGGGCGTCGATCTGGTGGCGATCCATGGAACCGCGCCCGCACCGATGCGGCGTTCGCTGGTGGACTTCTTCGAAGCGGCACCGTGGGCCCAGGTCCATCGGGTCGGCGACGAGCAGCTCGTACGGATCGACCGGAACGCCATCCCCGCACCGTGATGCCGGTCGCCGCGAGAGAGCAGCAGGCCGCCGACCGCGCCGGCCGACCGCGCAGGGGCGGCATGAGCGCAGGCGTGACCCTTGACACGCTTGACACGCATCGGGGGCGGCGCCGATCATGGCGGTACCATGCGCAGCGGAGGCGCCTGGTCATTGTCTCGTGGACCGGTTCGAACCTGGAGTGGAAAGACGATGAGAATCCTGCCGACAGTGGCGCTGGCCGTCGTGCTGATGACCGGCGTGGTTCATCCCCAGCAACCCGACCCCGGCACGCCGGTGATGACGGAGATCACGGCGGGCGTGTATCACTATTTCCAGAACCTCTACTCGAGTCTCGTCGTCGTCACCGACGAAGGCGTCATCGTCACGGACCCGTCGGGTGAAGAGCGGGCCGCAGCGATGCGCGAGGCAATCCGCGCGGTCACCGACATGCCGGTCAGGAAGGTGATCTACTCGCACGATCACTTCGATCACTCGCGAGGCGGCCGGATCTTCGAGGAGGAGGGAGCCGAGTTCATCGCGCACGAGAAGTGCGTCGAGCTGATGAGCAGGGATCTGGAAGACCGCGTGGTGCTGCCCGACACGACCTATAGCGACACGAAGCGTGTGACGCTCGGCGGCAGGACGGTGGACCTGCATTATTTCGGGCCCAATGACGGCGACTGCATGAGCGTGATCCACATGCCGGAAGAAAGGGTCCTGGTCGCTGTCGACTGGCACCTGCAAGGCTATGTGAACGAACCCTTTCGCCTGCACGCGCACAACTATGTCGCCATTCTCAACACCCTGCGGCGGGTCCGCGACGAGCTGGAGTTCGACTTCGTCATTTCGGGCCACATGCCGCAGTCGTCGCCGGCGCAATTCGAGGAAGATCTCCGCTTCAACGAGGCGCTCTTCGACGCGGTCTGGGAAGGCATGCAGGCCGGCAGGTCGGTGGACGAACTGAAGGAGGCGGTCGAGCTTCCCGAGTTCAGCCATTGGCTGGGGTACGAACGCAATCTGGCCGCTCACGTCGAGCGAATGGCGTATTCGATCTGGCACGGGAACTGAGTTGGTCCGGCGCACGCAGCCACACGATGTCGAGGGAGCCTACGGCGTCGCGCGGATCCGCCGGGCCCGCGCTTCGAGCGGCACGGCCTCGGCCCCGCGGCTTGTCGCCCGCAGCAGTGCGGCGTACTCCTCCAGGATCTCCGCCAGCCGTACGTTGTCCGGTTCGAGAGCCAGCTCCAGCACCGGCAGGGCGCGTTCGTACAGCGGCTCGGCCTCCGCATGCAGCCCCTGGCGGTAGTAGACCGACGCCAGTGCGGCGAGGTGGTCCGCGAGTTCGGGATGCGCCCAGCCGAGTACCGGCTCCAGGATGGCGACGGCGCGCTCGTAGCGCGGCTCCGCTTCCGTGTAGATCCCCTGTTCGGCATGGAACGCCGCGACCGTCGCGAGGTGGGCGGCCAGATCGGGATGCTCGGGGCCCAGCGCCGCCTCGATGACCTCGGTCGCCTGGCGGAAGAGCACCTCGGCTTCGGCATGACGCCCTTCGGCGATGCAGATCGCGGCCAGGTCGTTCAGCGTCATCGCCCGCCGCAGGTCGTCGCCGGGAAAGTCGGCCGCGTGGTCGGCGGCCACCAGAAGCAGTTCCTCGGCCTCGCGGAAGCGGCCGTCCTGGCGGGCGTGGTGGGCGGCCTCCATGTAGTCCTCCCACTGCAGTCCGCGACAGGCGGCCGGAGCGAAGCAGACAAGGAGCACGAAGCAAACGAGGTTCTGCGGCGAAAAGCGTTGTGTGGACAGGATGGCGGCCCGGTTCCGGTCAGGCATCCGACAACGATTATAGGTACAACTCACGCCCCGGATGCGTCGTACAGCAGCTTGACGCCGATCACGAACAGCGACGCGTGCACGACACGGAAGAAGAGCTCGTCGTCCACCCGGTCGTGCAGATAGCGGCCGAGGAAGACCCCGACCGGCGCGAGCGGCAGCAGGACGAGCGAGGTCAGCAGGTTGTCCGTGGTCCACTGGCCGAGCCGGTAGTACGGGCCGACCTTGGACCAGTTGACCACGAAGAAGAACAGGACGCTGGTGGCCTGGAACGTCGTCCGGTGCATCCGCTGCGGCAGCAGGAACGCCTGCAGCGGCGGCCCGCCGGCGTGAATCGAGAAGCTGGTGAACCCGGCCGTGGCGCCCCAGAACACGCCGGGGCCGGTGCGCGGCGGACGGGTCCGGTCGCCCGGCCGGCGCCGGAAGTACTGCACCGCGTAGACCAGCGCGACGACGGCGACCAGGACGCGCAACCCGTCGGCCGAGATGGCGCGGGCGGTCACGAAACCGACGAGCGTGCCGAGCATGGCGGCCGGCAGAAGGATCCGCAGGTTGCGCCAGTCCCACCGGTTCCAGTACGCGCGCATCGCCAGGACGTCCATCACCATCAGGATCGGCAGCATGACGGCGGCCGCCTGGAAGGGGCTGACGACCATCGCCATCAGCGGCACGCCGACGACGGCGATACCCCCGCCGAAGCCGCCCTTGGCCATCCCGACGATGAGAACGGCGACCGCGGCTGCCAGGTAGAAGTACGGATCGACGATCATCGCCGCGAAGCGTACCCGACAAATCGAGCACCGGGTGGCGATCGTCGAGGAAACCGACGTGGAACCGGCCAGGGGCGGTGGGAGCCGGGGCCGAACACCGAGCCCTTGCGACGGATCCGGCGGCGCTGGCGGCTTCGGATCCGTGAGGCGGCAGCGGGAGCGGGGACAGGCGTGGCGGCCTACGAAAGCGGATGGGATGCCGCCGGAACGGTCCGGACCGCCATGTGGAGTGGTCTCGGAATCCTATGCGCCAGCGGCGTCCGCCGCCTCCCGATCCTGCAGGAAGTCCTCTCGCGGCTTGTGGATGCGGTCGTAGCTGCTGGCGGCGACGACGTAGTACCAGCGGGCGAAGCGCGCGGCGAGGCGCTCGGCCTTGTCGCGTCCCTCGGCGACCCGCCGTTCCCAGGAGGCATGGGCGTCGGTGTCCGACGCGTCCGGCTCGGGAAGGGCCGCCTCGTCGAACTCCGCGGTGATGAAGACGTACCGGTTCTCGCCCGGTCCGGCCTCCTCGTCGTCGCTCTCGTCGCTGCCGAGCAGGATGGCGTCGCCCCGACCGTAGACGATCTCGCCGAAGCGCAGCGTGTAGAGGACGCCCTCGGTGGTGCGGACGAGGAGCTCGCCCTCGTTGGAGAGCAGGCCCCCCTCGGCGGTGGGGTAGAAGCCCTTGTTGATCAGATCGATGATGTCCGTCTGGTCGATGCGGCCGGCCATGGCGGCGTCGCGCAGATTGCCGGTCATTCCGGCCGGCTTGGGACGCACGCCCGCGATGCGCATGCCGATGATGGCGCCGACGAGCCGGTTGACCTCGACGTAGTCGACTTGCTGGTCCTCCGGAACGCCGGAGCCGTCCCAGGTGGTGTCATCGACCTTGTCCAGCGTGAACTCGCTGGGCGCCGAGGCCCGCCGGGTGACCTCGTCGACGGTGTACTCGTTGAGCACGATGTGATCGACCTGGTCGCGCTCGACCTCGAGCAGGTTGCGCTCGATCCAGTCCTCGAAGCGGGTGGAGATGTTCGCTTCGAAACGGGCGGAATAGACCCGCTTCTGCTCGGGCATCCGCACGAAGCGCAGCCCCGGCCGGTTCGGGACCCGGTTGCCGACGACGAGATCGGCGAGTATCTCGGTGTTGGTGTCGCGGACCGTCACGCGCGTGCCGCGGCCGATCAGGGTCGACGTCGTCAGGTCGGACGGATCGATGACCCCCAGCGCTTCGTGGTCGGCGACATTGTCCGAGCGGAAATCCTCCTTGACCAGGCTGATGATGTCCGCGGCGATGTTGGCCAGCCGCTCCGCGCCGTCGGCCTGGTAGTCGTGGTGCGACGGGATCGTCCACAGCCCGCCCTGGTTGGTCACCTGAAACGGGGTGGCCGAGGCGGTCTCCTCGTCGAACTCCATCACCTCGAGGGTGGCCGCTGCGTCCGGGTCGGTGAACGCCGGGAAGAACGCCTCGCCGACGTCGAAGAACAGGTCGGGCGCCGCCCGGCGCGGGGCGCTGGCGAACGCCACGACGCCGAGGACGAGGGCGATGCCGATGAAGGTGGCCGTCTTGTTCAGCTCGTTCATGATCTTGCCCCGAAGCATACCGTCCCACGCTGAGGAGTGTCTGTCCGCGTTGCGTAATCGCCGTCGGACCGAGCCCGGAACGGACGAGTGCGACATCAAGAGGTACCATGCAGCATGACTCTGTGTCAAGATTCTTGATTGCAAGCGACATTCGCGTGTGGCAATCTATGAAGTTTGCGCCGCAGGACGCAGCGAAGCATGCACCACGACATCGAAGCGATACAGGAGACCATCCACCGGGAGAGCGCCTTCGTCGAGCGGCTGCTGGGCGAGGTCGGGCGGGTCATCGTCGGGCAGCGCGCCATGGTCGAGCGGCTGGTCATCGGGCTGCTGGCCGACGGCCACGTGTTGATGGAGGGGGTGCCGGGGCTGGCCAAGACCCTGACCGTCAGGACGTTGGCCGCGGCCGTCGACACCACCTTCCGCCGTATCCAGTTCACTCCCGACCTGCTGCCGGCCGACCTGATCGGGACCCTCGTCTACGATCCGCAGCACTCGGAGTTCCGGACGAAGAAGGGGCCGATTTTCGCCAACCTGATTCTGGCCGACGAGATCAACCGCTCGCCCGCCAAGGTGCAGTCGGCGCTGCTGGAGGCGATGGCGGAGCGGACGGTGACCATCGGCAACGAGACATACCCTCTCGACCAGCCGTTCCTGGTGCTCGCCACCCAGAACCCGATCGAGCAGGAGGGGACCTACCCGCTGCCGGAGGCGCAGGTCGACCGGTTCATGTTCAAGGTCGTGGTCGGGTATCCGGGTCGGGACGAGGAGATCGAGGTGCTGCGGCGGATGGCCACCGGCGAGCAGGCCGCCATCCAGCCCGTCGTCCACCCGGACGACATCCGCCGGGCGCGGAGCGCGGTGGAGATGATCTACATGGACCCGCAGGTGGAGCGCTACATCGTCGATCTGGTGTTCGCCACTCGCGAGCCGGCGAGCTGCGGCCTGAAGGACCTGAGCCAGCTCATCGCGTTCGGCGCCTCGCCGCGCGCCACGATCAACCTGACCCGTGCGGCGCGGGCCCATGCCTTCCTCCGTCGCCGCGGTTACGTGACCCCGGAGGACGTGCGCTCCATCGGGCTCGACGTGCTCCGTCACCGCGTGCTGCTCACCTACGAGGCGGAGGCCGAGGAGGTATCGTCGGACGATGTCGTCAACCGGGTCCTGGGCAGCGTGGAGGTGCCGTAGGCCGACCATGAGCCCGCAGGAGGTCCGGGTGCGGCGACCGCGCCGAGGGGCCCGTCGCGCGGAGGTCGCTCCATGATCCCGCGCGAGGTCCTCAAACAGGTGCGGCGGGTGGAGATCGCCACCCGCGGTCTGGTGAACGACGTGTTCTCCGGGGAGTACCACTCCGTCTTCAAGGGCCGGGGCATGAGCTTCGCCGAGGTGCGCGAGTACCAGTACGGCGACGATATCCGCAATATCGACTGGAACGTCACCGCCCGCGCCGGGGCTCCCTTCGTGAAGGTGTTCGAGGAGGAGCGCGAGCTGACGGTCGTGCTGCTGGTCGACGTCAGCGGCTCCGGCGACTTCGGCTCGGGCGGGCGCATGAAGGAGGAGGTCGCGGCCGAGATCTGCGCGATCCTGGCGTTCAGTGCCATCCGGAACAACGACAAGGTGGGACTCGTCCTGTTCAGCGACCGCATCGAGAAGTTCGTTCCGCCGCGCAAGGGCCGGCGGCACGTGCTGCGGGTGCTGCGCGAGCTGCTCTACACGCGGGCGGAGGGACGGCGGACGGACATCGGCGCGGCACTGGAGTACCTGGCGCGGGTCGTATCGCGCCGCGCCGTGGTGTTCGTCGTCTCCGACTTTCTGGCCGCAGGGCACGAGCAGGCGCTGGCCGTCGCGGCGCGGCGGCACGATCTGGTCGCGATCCGCATCGGGGATCGGCGGGAGGCGAAACTGCCCGGCATCGGCTTCGTCGACTTCGAGGACGCGGAGTCGGGGGCGCGCGTGACGGTGAACCTGTCCGACCGCGCGTTCCAGGAGGCGTTCGCGGCCGACGCGCGGGCTGCCGCAGAGGCCCGCACGCAGCTCTTTCGGCGGACCGGGGTGGATGTCGTCGAGGTGTCGGCGGACCGTCCGTACACCGAGCGGCTGATGCGGTTCTTCCGGGAGCGGGCGAGGCGGTTTCGATGAAGCGGAGGTCGATGGCCGCTGCGCTGCTGCTCGTCACCGCACTCGGTGCGCCAGCCCGGGCGCAGACCGGCGCGCCGGTGGCCGGTTCCACCCTGGAGCCGGCGCGGATCGCCGTGGGTGATCGGGTGCGGCTCACCGTGACCGTGGAGCACGACGCCGGCGCGTCGGTCGCCTGGCCCGATACGGAGTACCTCGGGGACTTCGAGGTGCTGGAGCGGCGCCTCGACGGTCCGCGCGTCGCGGGAGATCGCGAGGTCTCGAGCGCCGAGCTCGTTCTCACCGCGTTCGAACTGGGCGAGCTGGAGGTGCCGACGGTCGAGATCGAGGTGGTCGACGCCGATGGCGCCGTGGTGACGCTGGAGACCGAGCCGGCGTCGGTCACCGTGGCGAGCGTGGGGTTGGACGACGGCGGCGACATCCGCGCCATCAGGGGACCGCTCGACATGCCGCTGAATGTGCTGACCCTCGTGCCGTGGCTGGCCGGGCTCGCGCTGCTGGCCGGGATCGCGTACGGGTGCTGGCGGCGTTTCCGCCGGCGTGGGCCGGCCAGCATCCTTGCGCCACCCGAGCCTCCGCGTCCGCCGCACGAGATTGCCTGGGAAGCAATTCGTGCGTTGGAGGCCGAGCGGCTGCCCGAGCGGGGCGAGATCAAGACGTTCCACATCCGGGCGTCCGATATCGTCCGGGCGTACGTCGAGGGGCGCTTCGGCGTGGACGCATTGGAGATGACGACGGGGGAGGTGCTCGACGGCCTGTGCAGCCGGGACGTCGACCAGGAGGTGATCGCCGATCTCCGGCGGCTGCTCGAGCGCTGCGACCTGGTGAAGTTCGCCCGGGATCGGCCCACCCTGGAGCGCTGCGGCGAGGTGGTCCCGCTGGGGCGAAGCCTGGTGGACCGCACGCGGGAGGTGATTCCGACGCCGGATGCCGCGACGGACGGGGAACCTGCTCCCGCGGAGGCGGGCACGGCATGATCGACCGCTTCGTGGACCCGGACCATCTGTTGTTGCTGCTGCTGCTGCCGCTCCTCGTCTGGTGGTACATGACGCGGGCCGAACGGACGCAGGGGGCGGTGCGGTACTCGGCGGTGGACCGGCTGGTGCGGGCGGACCGGCGCCGCACCGGACGCTGGCGGCACCTGCCGTTCGGATTGCGCCTGCTGGCCCTGGCGCTGCTGGTGTTGGCGTTTGCGCGGCCCCAGACCGGGGTGACGGCAGAGAACGTCGCCACCGACGGTATCGACATCGTGCTGGTGCTGGATCTGTCGAGCTCGATGCTCGCCGAGGACCTGGAGCCGAACCGCATCGGCGCGGCCCGGCAGGCGGCGGCCGAGTTCGTGCGGGGGCGGCTGAACGACCGGATAGGACTCGTCGTCTTTGCCGGCGAGGCGTTCACGCAGGCGCCGCTCACCCTCGACCACGGCGTGGTGACCACGCTGATCGGGGAACTGGAGGTGGGCGTCATCGAGGACGGGACGGCCATCGGGATGGGGCTGGCCACCGCCGTCAAGCGGCTCGGCGATTCGCACGCCGAGTCGAAGGTGATCGTGCTCCTGACCGACGGCCGGAACAACCGGGGCGCCATCGATCCGGCGACCGCCGCGCAGATGGCGCAGGCGCTCGGCGTGCGGATCTACGCGGTCGGCGCCGGCACCCGCGGCGCGGCGCGCGTCCCGGTGGACGATCCGCTGTTCGGCCGGCGCACCGTCTCGATGCAGGTCGACATCGACGACGAGGCGCTGGAGGCGCTGGCGACGCTGACCGGAGGACGTTATTTTCGCGCCACCGACCGCGAGAGCCTGGAGCGCGTCTATGAGGAGATAGACGCGCTGGAGACGACCGAGATGGAGCTGACCTCGTTCACGCGCTACGGCGAGCTGTTCCACCTGCCGCTGGGCGCCGGACTCGGACTGCTGCTGCTGGAGATGGCGCTGGGTCGCACGGTGCTGCGGCGGCTGCCGTGAGCCTGTACGGGGTCGGGAGCCGGGTGTCCGCGCAGCCGCGATGCGCGCTACCGGCGGAGGAGTTGGGCTGATGTTCCGCTTCGGCGTCGAACACCTGCTGTACGCGTACCTGCTGCTGCCGGCGCTGGTGGCGCTGGAGTGGTGGGCCGCGGGCCGGCGGCGGCGCGCCCTGGAGCGCTTCGGGGAGCCGGGGCGGACCGACCGGCTCACCGCGGCGGTCAGCCGGCGCGGACAGTGGACGCGCGCGGTGCTGCTGCTGGGGGCGGTCGTGCTGCTCGTGACGGCGCTCGCCCGCCCGCAGTTCGGCGACCGCGTCGAGACCGTGCGTCGCGAGGGGCAGGACGTGGTGGTGGCGCTGGATCTGTCGGCGTCGATGCTCGCGGAGGACATCGCCCCGAGCCGTCTCGCCGCGGCCAAGCTGGCCGTCGGGCGCCTGATCGAGCGGCTCGACGGGGACCGCATCGGACTCGTGGCCTTCGCGGGCGAGGCGTTCGTACAGAGCCCGCTGACGCTCGACTACGCGGCGGCCGCGCTCTTCCTCAACGCCATGGAGCCGGATCTGGTCCCGGTGCCGGGGACCGATCTCGGCCGGGCGCTGGATGTGGCGCTCGACGGGTTCGGCGAGGCGGGGGAACGGAGCCGCCAGCTCGTCGTCATGACGGACGGCGAGGATCACGAAGGGAGGCTCGACGCCGCGCTCGAACGCGCGGTCGAGGCCGGGGTGCGGGTGCACACCGTCGGCATGGGGTCCATCGAGGGCGTGCCGGTCCCGAGCTTCGACGAGACCGGCGCCCCGAACGGTTTCCTCCGGGACGAGGCGGGGAGCGTGGTCACGACGCGGCTCGACGACGTCACCCTTCGGCGGGTGGCGGAACGGACCGGGGGCGCCTATCACCACGCGGCCACCGGCTCCGGGGCTGCGTTCGACCGGCTGGTGGACGAGCTGACCGGCGGCGAGGGTGACGAAATCGAGTCGCGCGAGGTGACCCTCTACGAGGAGCAGTACCAGATCTTTCTCGGTCTGGCGCTGCTGCTGCTGGTCGCCGAGGCGTTCATCCCGGTGCGCCGCCGCGTTGCGGACGCCTGGGTCGGGAGGTTGCGCTGATGCGGGAGCACCGGCGGGGGGCGTCGGTGGCCATCGTGGTCGTCGGGCTGGCAGCGGCCGTGATCGGACTGCCGTCGTCTTCGGCGGCCCAGGCGGGGCGGGCCGACGTGCAGGAGGGGAACCGCCTTTATCATGAAGGCCGCTTCGAGGAGGCTCACGAGAAGTACCTGGAGGCGCTGCGCGACGCGCCCGACTCGCCGCTGATCCGTTTCAACGACGCCAACGCGCTGTACCGGTCCGACGAGTTCCAGCGCGCCGTCGACGCCTACCGCGGGGCGATCGAGGCCGCCGACCCCGCGCTGGAGGCGCAGGCCTGGTACAACCTCGGGAACGCGCTCTACCGGCAGCAGCAGGTGGGGGACGCTCTGGAGGCGTACAAGGAGGCGCTGCGGCGCAACCCCGGCGACGCCGACGCGAAGCACAACCTGGAAGTGGCGCTGGAGCAGTTGGACCGACAGCGGCAGCAGCAGGGATCCGACTCGCCCGACGACTCGCGACAGAATCCGGACCAGCGGGAATCGGGGCCGGACGACCAGGAGCAGCCGCCGGACTCGCAACCCCGCGGGGAGCAGCCGCCGGACTCGCAAGCCCCGGGCGAGCAGCCGCCGGCAGAGAACCCCGAGGACCAGCCGGGGCAGGACGAGCAGGAGGACCGGCCGAACGATGGCCGGCAGCCCGAGGCCGAGCCGTCGGCTCCGGAAGCCGATGCCGCGGAGCCGCCGCCCGGGGAGATGAGCCGCGAGGAAGCCGAGCGGCTGTTGCAGGCGATTACGGAGGACCCGGGGCAGATCAGGCGGCAGCGCCGCGCCGCCGATCCGGGCCGGTCTCCGCGGCGGCCCTGGTGACGGGACGGCCCCTCGTGACCGTGGTGAGAAGAGTCGCCCTCGTGACCGTGGTGAGAAGAATCGCCCTCGTCGGGTTGTGCCTGGGACTGTCCGCTGCGGCGGCGGCGCAACAGGTGGAGGTCCGCGCCTACCTCGAGCGTGCCGAGGTGGCGGTGGATCGGCAGTTCACGTTGCACGTCGAGGTGGCCGGGGCCGGCCGGGCGGACGAGGAGCCGCGCCTGCCGGACCTGTCCGACTTCGCCGTCTATCTCGGCGTCGGCACCCGGACGTCGATGCAGTTCGTGAACGGCCGCTCGTCGACGTCGTTCACCTACCAGTACCGCTTCCGGGCGACAACGGCGGGTACCCACGCGATCGGTCCCGTGCGGATGCGGGTGGACGGCGAGGAGCACGCGACCGATCCGCTCACGATCCGCGTGACGCCGGCCGGCAGCGCGTCGGCGCGCCGCGCGCCGGACCGCTCCCGGAGCGGGGTGGAGATCGGACCGGAGGATCTGTTCGTCGAGGCGTCGGTCAGCACCCGCGAACCCTGGGTCAACGAGCCGGTGCTCGTCGAGTACCGCCTGTTCACGCGGGTGGACGTGGAGTCGTACGGCATCGTCCGGGCGCCGGGCGCCTCCGGCTTCTGGGTCGAGGAGATCGCCGCCCCGCGCGCGCCGCGGATGGAGCAGGTGGTGCGCGGCGGGGTGCAGTACACGACCACCGCCGTCCGCCGCGCCGCGCTCTTCCCGACCGGACCCGGACCCCGCACGATAGAGCCGCTGGCGCTGGAGGCCCGGGTGCGGGTCCGCTCGGAACGGCGGTTCGGCGATCCGTTCGGGTTCGATCCCTTCGGCGGCGGGCTGTTCGGACGCAGCGTGCCGGTCACCGTCGCATCCGACGCCATCGAGATGCAGGTGCGCCCGTTGCCCGCCGCGGGTCGGCCGGAGGCCTTCACCGGCCTGGTCGGCAACCTGGACGTGACCACGTCGCTCGACGCGACGGAAGCGGTGACGAACGAGGCGCTCACGTTCCGTCTCGACGTGCGCGGAGCCGGCAACCTGCGCACGTTGCCGGCTCCGGAGGTGGCGTTTCCGCCGCACTTCGATGTCTATCCCCCCGAGGTCAGTGATGATCTCGACGCCGGCGGCGTCAGCGGCGTCAGCGGCATCAGGCGCTACGCGTACGTCCTGGTGCCGCGCGCGCCGGGCTCGCACACCATTCCCGCGGTCGAGCTGGGCTACTTCGATGCGGCCGGTGGGCGGTACGCCGTCGCCGCGTCGGATCCCCTCACGGTAGAGGTGACGGGCGACGCGGGGGGCGGCGGTCCGGTCCTCATCGGGGGCGGCCGCACGCGGCCGGGGACGGCCCGGCAGGACATCCGGTTCATTCGCGTGGCGACCTCGGCGTTCGTACCGATCGACCGGCAGTTGTTCCGGAGCGCCGTTTTCTGGACCGTGCTCGTCGTGCCGGCCCTTGGCGTGGCCGGCGCGCTGGTGCTGCGGCGCCACCGCCGGCGTCTGGAAGGCAACGTCGCCTATGCCCGCCGCCGCCGCGCGTCGAAGCTGGCGCGCTCGCGGCTGGCGCAGGCGCGGGGGCTGCGCGCGCCCGAGCAGCACCAGGCCTTCGTGGCAGGGATCAGCCAGGCCCTGCTCGGCTTTCTCGGCGACTCGCTGAACGTGGCCGAGGCGGGGCTCGTCCAGGACGACATCCGACGGGAGCTCGCAGCGCGCGGCGTGGCCGGCGAAGTGGTCGAGCAGTACCTGAAGTGTCTCGACCGGTGCGACCAGCAGCGGTTCGCGCCGCCGTCGGCGGGCGACGACAACGACGGCGAGACGGCGGCGCTGCTCGAAGAAGCCGAGCAGGCGATGACCGTCCTGGGGGAGGCGCTGCGGTCATGACCGGCACGGTGTTCCAGCGGACGTCCGCAGCGGCCCTGCTCGTCGCCGCGCTGCACGCCGGGCCGCTTGTTGCGCAGGAGGCGTTCTTCGACGAGGGGAACCGGCTCTATCAGGAGGGGGACTTCGCCGGCGCGATCGAACTGTACGAACGGATTCTGGAGAACGGCCTGGAGAGCGGCGAGTTGCACTATAACCTGGGCAACGCCCGGTTCCGGCTGGGCGAGCTCGGCCCGGCCATCCTCCACTACGAGCGGGCGCGACGGATCATGCCCCGCGACGACGACGTCAGGGCGAATCTGGAGCTGGCCCGGTCGCTGACGGTGGACCAGGTGACGCCGCTGCCGGGCTTCTGGCTCTTCCGTGTCGCCCACTGGTGGGTCGATCTGCTGCCCCGTCCCGCGCTGATTGCGGTGGTGACGCTGGCCTGGCTGACGGCGATGGCGGCGGCGATCTGCGTCATCGTCGCGCGACGGGACTCCCTGCTGGTCTGGTCGCGCCGCGCGGGGGCGGCGGCCGGGGTGGTGACGCTGGCCTTCGGCCTCGGCCTGCTGGCCCGCGAGCTGGGGCTGGGGCGGCCCGACGAGGCGGTTATCATGGCCGAGGAGGCGGCGGTCCACAGCGCGCCGTCGGACGACGATGCGCTGCTGATCTTCACCGTTCACGAGGGCGCCAAGGTGCGGGTCGAGAGGCGCAGTGCAGCGTGGGTCGAGATCGTGCTGGAGGACGGGAAGGTCGGCTGGGTGCGCAGCGGACAGTTGGTCCTCATCTGACCGGTCGCCACGAGAAAGAGCCCGAGATCATGAGACACGCACGACATCGCCGGTGGGCAGGCCGGGTCGACCGCTGCGGTACGGCGCTTTCGCTCGTCGTGCTCGTCGTGGCCGTCGTGGCCGTCGCCGCCTGCGCGCCCGACATGCGGCCGCTCGCGCCGGCGCACCGGGTCGCCGCGCCGCTGCCGTCAGCCGGGCAACCGCGCCGGCCGCCGCCGCCGATCCCGGCCGACCTCCGGCCGGACGAGCGGGCGACGGTCGAGCTGTTCGAGCGGACGAGTCCCTCGGTGGTCTACATCACCACACTGGCGAGGCGCACCGACTGGTTCGGGCGTCCCATGGGCGGCGAGGTGCCGCAGGGTACCGGTACCGGCTTCATCTGGGACGACGACGGGCATGTGATCACCAATGCCCACGTCGTGGGAGGCGCCGATGCCATCGAGGTCGTCACGTCCGACCAGACGACGTACGACGCCGAGTGGGTCGGGCTGTCGTTCTCTCACGATCTGGCGGTGCTGCGTATCGACGCGCCCGCGGCGGCGCTGCAACCGGTATCCGTCGGTGACAGTGACCGGCTGCGGGTGGGACAGAGCGTCTACGCCATCGGCAATCCCTTCGGGCTGAGCGCAACGCTGACGACCGGGATCGTCTCCGCGCTCGAGCGGCGCATCGAAGGACTCGACGGCACGCCGATCGAGGACGTGATCCAGACCGACGCGGCCATCAATACCGGCAACTCCGGTGGACCGCTTCTCGACAGCGCGGGACGCCTGATCGGCGTCAACACGCAGATCGCCAGTCCGTCGGGCGCATCGGCAGGCGTCGGATTCGCCGTGCCTGTCAATACCGTGAACCGTGTCGTCCCGCAGATTATCGAGACGGGCGAGTACACGCCGCCCCGGCTCGGCATCAGGATGGACGGGCGCGGCTACCTGAGCCGCTTCGTGCTCGGCCGGCTGCGCACCGCCGGCGTGCTGGTGGTCGGGGTCGACCGCGGCACCGGAGCCGCGGATGCCGGGCTGCGCGGGACGGAGCTCTCACGCAACGGTCGGCAGGTCACCCAGGTGGGCGACGTGATCCAGGCGATCGACGGCGCGCCGGTCATGTCGCAGGGGGAATTGCGCGCCATCCTCGACCGGTACCGGCCCGGCGACGAGGTCACCGTCACGATTCTGCGCGACGGCGACGCGCTGGACGTTGTCGTTACCCTGTCCTGACGTCAGCTCACGGGGTGGACCTCGTGCCCGGCGGACGTGAGGCCGGCTTCCGCCGGGTGTTGCGAGCCGACAGCGAGTCGAGCAGCTTGCGAAGCAGCGGCGCCAGCCGGTTCCGCTCCCCGTCGGTGAGCGCCTCCCGGAGCAGTTCCCGCTGGTTGTGCAGGTAGGCCGCGGTCACGCGGTCCACCAGTTCGCGCCCGCTGGGCGTCAGTTCCAGGAAGACGCCCCGGCGGTCGTCCGGATTGGGCGCCCGCACGATCCAGCCCGCCGCCTCGAGTCTGTCGATCCGGTTGGTCAGTCCGCCCGACGTCACCATCAGCGGTTGCAGCAGGGTGCGGGGCGCGGCCCGGCAGTCGGGTGCGGTGCGGACGGCGGCGAGCAACTCGAACTCGACCTCGGTCAGGTTGAACTCGTGCAGGCTGGCCGCGGCGTCCTCGGCGATGGCCCGCGCGAGCCGTGTGAGCCGGGCGATGATCGCCAGCGACGACGCGTCCAGATCGGGGTGCTCCCGCTCCCAGCGCTCGATCATCACGTCCACCGGGCCACGTTCCATCAGAGGGAGTGTAGCGCCATTTGTCTTTGGGTCAAGACTCTTGACACGGACACAGATGGACGGGAATACTTGGGCGTCGATCGCATCATTCTTCTCAAACAGGGGTATGTCATGTCTGCACGCGCAGCGTTGGTGAGTCGAGTCGTCGTCTCCGGTCTGCTCGCGGTGGCAGCGGTCGGTGCGCCCACTCTGGCGGTGGCGCAGTCCGACGACGTGGAGACCTTCCGCGGCGTCACCACCAGCGCCGTGAGCTCCGAGGGCGTGGAGCTGCGGATCAACGTGCTCCGCTGGACGGCCGAGGAGGATCGCGGCGCCATTGTGTCCCTGATCACCCCGGCCCCCGGACAGACGGCCGGGGAGGGCGAGGACCTGGAGAGCGCGCTCCAGGATCTGCAGACGGTCGGCTTCATCTGGACCGGCGGCAGCCTGGGCTACGCCCTGAAGTACGCGCACCGCATCGAGGACAAGGACGGCGCGGAGCGGATCGTCCTGGTGACCGACCGTCCGCTCGGGCGGTGGGACCGCACCGGGCCGTGGACCGGCAGCGACGGGTCGGGTCCCGCCGCCGCACTCTTCACGGTGGTCGAGCTGCACCTCGATGCACAGGATCAGGGCGCAGGGAAGATGTCCGTGGACGCGCCGATCGAGTTCAACGGGCCGGCGGGCACGGTGGGCCTGGCGGACTACGCGTCGGCGGCGGTGCACCTGGAGAACGTCTACCGCGAGCCGCCGCCGTACTGGGCCCGGTAGAAGCGCCGTCGGGAGCCGTGCGCCGGTCCCCGGCTCGCCGCCTGTCCCCCGCGACAGGACGCTGGGACCGGGTGATCCTGACGATGTTCGGCGACACCGAGCGGCTGGAGGGCGCGAGGCCCGCGTTCGCGGTCGCCCATCGTCGGGGCGGGGTCTGCGGCGCCGAGACCGGTTTCGTCCTGGCGCGGGATCCCGACACCGTGCTCGCCCCCGACGTCGCCTTCGTCCGGCGAGAGCGGATCCCGTCGTCGGACTTGCCCGCGACCTTCCGGGAGGGCCCGCCCGAGGCGCCTGCCATGCGCGAGACCGCGTCAGGGCGCCGTGACGACGATGCCCGCCGGCCGGAGTCGTTCGAAGTCCCGCAGGTTATAGGTGAGGATGCGTTGGCTGGCGATCCGTTCCGCGCAGCAGACGTGCAGGGCGTCGTAGACGGCGCCGCTCGCGAGCCCGTACAGGCTGACCCGGCGCAGCGCATCGGCGTAGTCATCCATCCCCAGCGGCACCGCCGTCAGTCGTTGCAGGATGCTCTCCTCGACGAGTCGCGCGGCTTCCACGGGCAGGATGCGCCGCGGGAGGGGGAGGGCCGTCAGCGTGGCGAAGCATTCGGCCAGGGCGTGCGTCGAGCAGTACCCTTCCTGCGCGCCGTCGGTGCACGTCAGCAGCGCGTGGAACGCCGCTTCGTGGTTGGCCAGTTGATCGACCACGGCCGGCACCAGCACCGACGTGTCGAAGAGCACCCGCACTAGCCGGCGTCCCCGGACGGGATCCGGCGGCTTCGCACATCCCGTTCCGCCCGGATGAACGCCGCCACATCCACGCTCGCCCGCCCCGTACCATGATGCACCAGGATGCCGTGCTTGCGGATCAGGGCGTCGCCCGTGTTCACCTTGCGGAGGAGCAGCCCCTCACCGGCCGCTTCGATTTCCAGCTTCGTGCCGGCGACCAGGTTGAAGTGCTCGCGCAGGGACTTCGGCACCACGATCCGGCCGGCCCGGTCGATGGTAATCAACATGGTATGATGGTATTCCTGGTGGGACCACGAGTCAATGGTTACGCATGCACCTGAGGGGGCGGCGCTGCTGGAGGTGAGAGACCTGTGCAGGCGCTACCGGCGGGGGGAGGCCTCCGTCGCCGCCCTTGCCGGCGTCGACCTGACGCTCGACGCGGGGACCTTCGCCGCGGTGGTCGGGCCGTCGGGCTGCGGCAAGTCCACGCTGCTGCACCTGTGCGGGGCGATGGACCGTCCCACCGCAGGCGAGGTGCGCATCGAAGGCCGCCCGCTGGCGGCGCTCGACGACGACGCGCTGACCCGGTTGCGGCGCGAGCGGATCGGCTTCGTCTTCCAGTTCTTCAACCTGCTGCCCACGCTGACCGTGGCCGAGAACATCGCGCTGCCGCTGCTGCTTGCCGGCCTGCCGCGGACCGCGGCGCTGGCGCGGGCGGGGGAGTGGGCCGAGCGCGTGGGCATCGCGCAGCGCCTCGACCACGCACCGGCGCAGCTCTCCGGCGGCGAGGCGCAGCGGGCGGCCATCGCCCGCGCCGTCGTGCACGCGCCGGTCCTGCTGATCGCCGACGAGCCGACCGGCAACCTCGACAGCAACAACGGGACGCGCATCCTCGACCTGCTGCGGGAAGTCAACCGCCACACGGGGGCGGCGCTGCTGCTCGCCACGCACGACCGGGCGGTGGCCGCGGCGGCCGACCGGACCGTGGAGATGCGCGACGGGCGCATCGTGCGGGTCGGGCCGCCGCCGCCGGCGGCCGTGGTCGCGCCGGATGGGGAGCGCGGCGCCGATTCCCCGCCCTCGGTCGGCGCCGGCGATCGGGACACGGCGCATGGCCCGCGCGCCGTCGCGGGATCGGCACCGTGACGTCAGCGCGTCGATTCCCGATGTCGGCCGGCCGGCTCGGCGAATCCGCGAATCCGCCCGCTCCGCGCCCCGGCGCGCCCCGGCGCGCCCCGGCGCCGGCCGGGCTGTTCCGGGCCTTCATCATCAGGAATCTCCGGCAGCAGCCGCTGCGCAGCGCGGCGACCGCAGCCAGCCTCGCGGTGGGCGTCGCGGTGGTGGTGGCCATCCAGCTCGCCAATACGAGCTCCGTCCGCGGCTTCTCCACCGCGCTTGACGCGCTGGCCGGCCGCACGTCGCTGGCGATCACGGTACCGGGCGTGGGGCTCGACGAGACGCGTCTGGCCGATCTGGGCTGGCTGCGGGAGTACGGCCTGGTCAGCCCGGTGATCGACGCCGACGTGCTGCTGGAGGTGACGCCGGAGGCGTCCGGTCCGCCTGCGGACGCCGGGGCGGTGTTCGAGACAGTGCGCCTGCTGGGCGTCGACATCCTGCGCGACCGGCCCTTCCGCGACTATCCGCTGGTCGATGGGGATGCGCCGCGGGAGGTCACAACGCAGGGCTTTCTCGACCTGCTGACCGATCCGGAGGCGATCGTCCTGACCCGTCCGTTCACCGCCCGCCGGGGCCTCGCGGTGGGCGACCGGATCGCGCTGGTCGCCGGCGACCGGACGGCGCCGCTGCGCGTGGCCGGCATTCTCGGCGACGACGGGCCGGCGCGCGCGCTCGACGGCGCCTTCGCGCTGATGGACATCGCAGCGGCGCAGTGGGCGCTCGACCGGCTCGGACGGGTCGACCGCGTCGACGTGCGGCTGGCCGACGGCGTCGACATCGACACGGCCGAGCGGGACATCGCCGCGCGGCTGCCGGCGGGGCTCACCGTGCGCCGCCCGTCGTCGCGGGGCGCCGAGGTGGAGCGGATGCTGGCTGCGTTCCACTTCAACCTGACCGCGCTCAGCCTGATTGCGCTCCTCGTGGGTCTGTTCTTCGTCTACAACACGGTGTCGGTGTCGGTCATCACGCGGCGCCGCGAGATCGGCCTGCTGCGCACGCTCGGCGTCACCCGCGCCGCCGTCGTCGGGCTGTTCCTGGGGGAGGCCGCCGCGCTGGCGCTGGTCGGCTGCGCGCTCGGCGCGCCGCTCGGCTGGCTGCTGGCCCACGGCGCGGTGCGGCTGACCGCCTCGACGGTGAGCCAGTTCTGGATCGCGTCGGCGGCCACGGTGCCGCCGCTCGATCCGGCGATGGTCGGCCTGGCGTTCGCGGTCGGGGTGCCGCTGGCGCTCGTCGCCGCGGCCGCCCCGGCGCTGGAGGCGACGCGCCTGACCCCGCTGGCCGCCGTGCGCGGCGACGACGACCTGGACGCGCGGGCGCGGCTGCCGCGGCGGTCCGTCGTCGGTCCGCTGGCGCTGTTCGCGGCCGGGGGCTGGCTCGCCGCGCAGGGGCCGGTCGGCGGCCTGCCGGTGTTCGGCATGCTGGCCGCCCTGGCCGTGGTCCTCGGGGCCGGGCTGGCGATGCCGGCGGTGCTGTTCGGGTTCCGACGCGTGTGCGGGGCGGCCCTGGCCCGCTGGCTGGGCGTGGCCGGCAGCCTGGCCCACGCCAACCTCGGCGCGGCGATCCCGCGGCTGTCCATCTCGGTGGCGGCCCTGGCCGTCAGCCTGGCCATGATGGCGGCCATCGCCATCATGGTCGGCAGCTTCCGCGAGACCGTCGTCTACTGGATCGGCCAGACCCTGCAGGCCGACCTCTTCGTCTCCACCGTGCGGCAGTCGCCGGTCGGCGCGCGGGGCGGGATATCGGCGGCGGCCGAGGCGGCCATCGCCGGCCATCCGGCGGTGGAGGCCATCGACGGCTTCAAGGGTTTCGACCTGCCCTACGGGGGCTCGACGATCACCGTGGGGGCGGGCCGCTTCGCCACGCGGCTCGCACGCGGGGGCCTGCAGTTCAAGGCGCCGGCGGACGGCGCGTCGGCGATGGCGGACGCCATCGGACACGATGCGGTCGTCGTCTCCGAGGCGTTCTCCCTGCGCCACGGCGCGGGCGTCGGCGACACGATCCGGCTGCCCACCCCGGCCGGTCCGATACCGTTCCGCGTCGCGGCGGTCTACTTCGACTACTCCAGCGACCGCGGGCTGGCGGTGATGGACGTCCGCACATTCGAGCGCCACTTCGGCGCGGAACGGCCGAGCGGCCTGACCGTGTACCTGGCGCCGTGCGCCGATGCGGAGGCCGTACGCGACGAGCTGCGCGACGCGCTCGGCCCCGAGCGGCGGCTGTTCATCACCACCAACGCGGCGCTGCGCGCCAACGTGCTGCGCATCTTCGACGCCACGTTCGCCATCACCTGGGCGCTGGAGGTCATCGCTGTCGGCGTCTCGCTGTTCGGCGTGGCCGCCACGCTGCTGACGCTGGTGCTCGAACGGCGGCGCGAGCTGGCGACGCTGCGTCTGGTGGGCGCCGACCGCGGCCAGCTCCGGCGGCTGATCGTCATCGAGGCGGGCGCGCTCGGTGTCCTGACCCAGGCGGTGGGCCTCGTGGTGGGGCTGGCCCTGTCGCTGATCCTCATCTACGTGATCAACGTGCAGAGCTTCGGCTGGACGATCCAGTTCCATCTGCCGGTCGGATTCCTGGCCCAGGCGACGGTGGCCGTGGTCGCCGCTTCGGCGCTGGCCGGCCTGTATCCGGCGCGCCTGGCCGCCCGGTTCGATCTGGGCGATGTCGGAGGGACGCGGTGACAGGACCGACGGAACGGAGAACGGGAGGGATCGGGAGTGGCAGGAGAACGTCGGCGACGGGCGCCCGGGATCGGATCAGGAGCCAGTGACCCTTCTGCTGATGGACGGCGAGCGTCGGGTGAGCGCCTGATCGCGGGGCGAGCGAGTCCGAGAAACGGCCCGCCCATCGCCTGGAACGGGGGCTGAAGAGGACGCGGCCCGAGGGACGTGCCTGCGCGGCGGGGGCAGCATGGCTGATATCGTCAGGGAAGTATGGGGAAACGGGTGGGCAGGCGCAGTGAGCGGAGCGTCGCAAGGGCGGCAGTAGTAGTTGGCGCATTGATCGCGTCAGGCGCGCCTGCCGTTGTACAGGACGGCGATGGCGCCGGCGTCGACCGGCGCGGTTGGAGGGCCGTCGATCCAGGCTACACGCTGTCGTTTCCCTGCGACCACGCCGCGCACCCCGACCACCGCATCGAGTGGTGGTACTACACCGGCAATCTGCGCGCGGCGGACGGGCGGCGTTTCGGGTACCAGCTCACGTTCTTCCGCGTCGGCGTGGACCGGCGGCCGGTGAACCCGTCGCGCTGGGCGGTGCGCGACCTGTACATGGCCCACTTCGCGGTGACCGACGTCGACGACGGCGCGCACCACGTCTTCGAGCGCCTGAACCGGGCGGGCGTCGGTTGGGCCGGGGCGAGCGCCGAGACGCTGCACGTCTGGAACGACGGCTGGGCGGCGGTGATCGAGGACGGCGCGGGCGCGGAAGCGGCGGCTGTCGCCGGCCGCGCGGTTGACGACGCCGCCGCGAGCGCGGAAGCGGCGGCTGCCGCCGGCCGGCCGGTCGGTCGCGACGGACCGGCGGTGACGTCCGATGATGGACAGACCCGGCGCGCGTCCTGCGACGCCTCGTCACGGGACGCGGACGCCGTGACGTTCGGCGGTGGCGGGCACTCGATCCAACGGCTCACGGCGGCGAGCGACGACGGCGCCGTGGCCATCGACCTGCGACTCGATCCGGTCGCACCGCCGGTGCTGCACGGCGCGAACGGCTTCAGCCAGAAGGGCGCCTCGGCCGGCAACGCGTCGCACTACTACTCGTTCACCCGCCTGCGGACCAGCGGTCGCCTGACGGTCGGCGGCGAGACGTTCGACGTCGAGGGCCTGAGCTGGATGGACCACGAGTTCGGGACCAGCTTCCTGGAGCCGGCCCAGGCGGGCTGGGACTGGTTCTCGATCCAGCTTGACGATGGCACCGATCTGATGGTCTACGTGATGCGCCGCACCGACGGCGCACGCGACCCGCGGTCGAGCGGCACGCTGGTCACCCCGGCGGGGCCGGTTCGGCTGCGCGTGGACGACTTCCGCCTGACGCCGGGCCGCCGCTGGATGTCGCCGGTCAGCGGTGCGGCCTATCCCGTGGCGTGGCGGGTCGAGGTTCCCGCCCAAGGGCTGGTTCTCGACGTGACGGCCGCGATCGATGCCCAGGAGCTGCGGACCGGCCGGTCGACCGGCGTGACCTACTGGGAGGGTGTCATCGACGTGCGGGGGACGCGCGCCGGCGCGCCCGTCGCCGGAGTCGGCTACCTGGAGATGACCGGCTACGCGGGCGCGCCGATGAGCACCGTGCTGCGGTAGAGACGATAGAGACCGAGACGCGCTCGACGCCGGGAACAGACGTGGTCATCGAACCGCGAACCGGCCCGTCCGACAACCGACCGCCCGACCCTGGCTGCAAGCCCGCGGCCGACGTTGAGTACGTCACTGCCAGCCGGCCGGCGGTTCACCGCCAGATGCGGGAGATGCGGGGCGCGGACCGGATTTCCGCACGCTGCCGGGCACTAGTGGCGACTCTGGGCGAAGTGCTGGGGCATGATCTCAACGGTGAACGCTGACGCCCGGTTCGGCTGAGTTGGCGGGGTCGGGTGCATCGCGATCGCGAAACGAGTGAGGGACCGAGCGACAGGCTGCCGGGATGGTGATACCGCCGACAGCCTGTCGCTGGATGTTACGGTTGCAGGCCCGCTCAGCGGCGTCGGAGACGCAGCGCTCGACCGAAGAGTAGCGCCATCAGGGCGCCGATAGCCCAGACCGGTAGCGCCGGTACCGGCTGCACGTTGGATTCGCGTTCTGCGGACGCGCTCGTAGTTGCTGGTGGGGCAGCGTTGCGCAGGTGCGCCTGCGGTGTTGTGTTGGCCGGGAGGCTCGGCCGGCCGGTTCCGACAGCGTTCGTCGCGCTTACGCGGACGATGTACCGTGCGTTGTTGTTCAGGCCGCTGACGGTGTGGCTTGTTCCCGTCCCGGCCGGTTCGTCCTCGAACTCCTGTCCTTGTCTTCGGTAGTGGATTGTGTAGCTCGTGATGGCGGAACCGCCGTCGCTCTCAGGAGCGTTCCACGAGGCGGTGAACTGGCCGTTTCCGGGCGTCAGCGTAAGGTTCTGCGGCCGTCCGGGCGCGGTGGCCCCGTCCGGTGGCTCCGGGCCAGGGTTCGGATTCGGGTTGCTCGGCGGGCTGCCGCCGCTGGTCGAGGGAGTTTCTCTTTCCGGCAGTGATGGCCGGCTTTCGCCGGCGTCGTTGCGTGCGGTGATCCGCACGATGTACTCGGTTCCGTTGGTCAGACCGGTGATCGTGTAGCTCGTGGAGGACCCGGCGTCGATCGGGTCGTTCCACTGTTGGCCGCGTGCACGGTGCAGCACGTTGTACGCGTCGACGGCTGTGCCGCCGTCGGGGGCATCCCAGGATGCGCCGAGTGCTCCGTTGTACGCGGTCAGACTCAGGTTGCGCGGCCGGTTCGGCGGCGCTTCGGGTTCCGGATCCGGACCTGGCCCGGGGGTTGGACCATCGCCGGGCGTGGACCTTTCGGTGGCTGTCCACAGGCTGTCGCCGTGGGTATTCGTTGCCTTGAGGCCGACTTCGTACTCGGTGCCGTTCGTCAGGTTCTTGATGATGGCTTCAGTCGGCTCTGCTTCCCTTTCCCATTCGGTCCAGTCCGAGGCGCTTCGTGCCTTGTACCGGATGGTGTAGCCGGTGATGGCGCTTCCGCCGTCGTCCCCCGGCGGAAGCCATGTCGCGGTGATGTCGCCGTCGCCGGGCGAGAGCGTCAGGTCTCTCGGCTTCGCCGGTGGTCCCTCTTCGAAGGGGATTTCCTTCTCGACGATGGACCACAGTCCCGCGCCGTTGTCGTTCTTGGCGCGTACCCGCACCTCGTGCGCCTCGTCGTTCTCCAGGCCGGTGATGGTGTGTTCCGTGTCCGTGCCGGTATGGCCGGCGTCGGTCCATTCCCCGATCGGCGTTCGGTACTCGACGTCGTACCCGGTGACCGTGCCGGTGGGCGCGGTCCACTCGGCGTGGATCTGCTGGTTTCCGGGCGTCAGTGTGAGATTCGTCGGCGCGGCGAGCGGTGGTACGGAGGTCGTTTTGTTGATGTGTTTCCACACGCTCACGGCGTCCCCGAGGATGTCGTTGGCGTGGTTGATTGTCGTGCGGACGAACAGTCGGTACTCGGTGTTCGGCGAGAGTCCCGTGATCTCGCGTTGCAGGGTCTGCGTGAATGACCCGATCGTTTCCGGTTGCGGCTCGGTCGCGCTCGTGTTCGTGTTGTAGCCGGTCTCGAAGAAGCCGTCCGGGTACCCCGTGGGGCCGGTCCATGCGAGGGTGATGCTGTTGCTTTGGATGGTCGGCGTGCTCAGGGTTGTCGGCGGCCCGGGGCGCAGTGCCCCCCAGACGCCGGTTCCGAGGCTCCCGCAGTTCGCGACGCTCGGTCCGGTGCAGGCGGCGGCCTGCACTTCGTAGCGGTACCCGCGAACGCGGTTCGCGATGTCGTAGACGTGGTTCGTGTTCACCGCCGGGAACACGTTGTCGAAGTTGTTGTTGCTCTGGCGCGGCCGCAGACGGATGTGGGTTGTGCCGGACGGAATCGTCGTGCTGTCGATGGTGACGCGGAGGGTTCCCTGGGCCGACGAGTCGTTCCCGTCTCCGGTCCCCTCGACGTCGGTGATCGTCGGCAGCGTCGATGTCGTCGTCGTGGTCGTCGTCAGCCAGCTGCTCTTCGCGCCGGGCAGGATCTCGTCCTGGTCGGCGTTCAGGACGACGCTTCGGACGAAGAGCTTGTACTCCGTGTCGACCGTCAGGCCGGTGATGATCTGTGAGGAGCTGGTCGTGAACCCCGCGACCATCGTCGACGGTTCTGTGTCTGACGTGTCGGTGCTGTAGCCGAGCTGCCACGACGTCTCGTTGTGGCCGCTCGGCTTGGTCCAGCCGAGCGTCACCGTCGTGGCTCCCGGGCTCGCGGTGGCGTTCATCGGCGGGTTCGGTATCGCGGCGCCGATGGCGGTGATCCACGGACCGTTCAGGCATGCGCCGCCGTACGGGACGGCTGCTCTCGCTCCGATCCGGTGGCGCCAGCCGCGGTCGCGGCCCGTGATCTGGTACCAGTCGTTGCCGCTTCTGACGATGCAGTTCCACTGCTGGGCCGCCTGCCCGTTTCTCTTCGACCGCAGCGTGACGTACTCGACGGCAGAATTCATGTTCCCGAGGACGAAGGCGATGTTGCCGGTTGATCCGGTCTCGCCGCCCGTTCCGTACGGCGGATCCTCCCACGTCGGGGCGGGTGGGGCAGTCTGGCCGAAAGCTGCGGCCGTCGTTGACGCGACGGCCAGCAGTGTGAGGACGGCGATTTTCCCGATGTTGGTTTGCATCCAGGTCTCCTGGTGTCGGGTGGTTTGGGTTCTCGATTTCTGCGGCAGAGGCGGCTGCCGCCAGCGATTACGAAGATCCCCGGTAGCAGCTGCGCGAGCAGCGGCAGCGCCGGTGCCGGCGTAACGCCGCGGACTTCTACGGGCAGTGAATTCGCCGCGTTTGCCGCGTTTGCTCCCGCGCCTACGGTCAACTGGAAATCGTCGTCGGCCGTCCCGCCGGCGGCGTCCGTCGCCGTGACGTCGAGCGTCAGCACGTGCTCGCCGGCGGCACCGGTGGTCCAACCCCGAACTTCTCCGGTTACCAGCAGCGATGGCCGAAGCCCGCCGGAGATTCGCTCGAGCCTTCCGCGCCGAGCTCGGGGGGAGCGGCGGCAAGCGCCTCCTATCTATACCCAGTAGTCTCCGAGCGAGACAGATGCGGGCGTTCTGCAGGCGACCCGCACTTTCTGGACGCTCGACCGCGAGGCCAGCGCCATCACGCCGCCCGCATGCAGTGGCGGCGGGGGCGGGGCCTCCATCGATCGACCGCGCCGCCGAGCCCGGCCGCCTACAGCACCGAGCAGGAGTTCAGCGGCATGATCCACCCAGGTCGGCACCGGTGGGGCTGTTTGGGCGAGGACCGGGCCGCCATCGACATGACTGCCAGCAGTGTGAGCATGGTGATGCCGCGGATGTTGCGGTTGGCTCGCGTCGGTGTCTCCTGGTCTCGGATGGCCTTTGGCGTGGTGACAACGAGTTCGCGTCAGCGCTTTCTCAGGCGGAGGCGGCCGCCGGCGGCGATCATGAACAGGGCGAGCAGCAGCTGTCCGAGCAGCGGCAACGCCGGCACGGGAGTTACGCCTCGGATTTCCGTGGGCGGTGAGTTTGCCGCGTTCCCCGCGTTCGCTGCCGCGCCCACCGTCAACTGGAAATCGTCGCTGGCTGTGCCGCCAGCGGCGTCGGTCGCCGTGACGTCGAGCGTCAGCACGTGCTCGCCTGCGGCGCCGGTGGTCAGCGTCAGCACGTCGCCTGACCAGACCCCGGTGACCTTGTTGCGTGCCACGGTGTTGATCGGGCCTTTCCGCACCTGTCCGGTGCGCTTGTTCGTCGTCGTCACCATCACGCCGTAGCTCAGGCCGGAACCGCTGAAATGCGCGGTCATGTCCAGATCGTGCGTGACGCTGTTGGCGAGCGACAGATCCGGGAAGCTCTGAATCAGGGTTGCGGGATCGTCTGTCTCTTCAGGGTCCTCGGCCTCGATGCCGACGGTGACCTCGAAACTGTCGCTCGCACTGCTTCCGTCGTTCGACGCCGTGATCTCCAGGGTCAGGACGTGTTCGCCTGCGGCTCCGGCCGTCAGCGTGAGCACGTCGTCAGACCAGGAGCCCCGGATCTTGTTCCGGGCCACGGTGTTGATCGGCGCGGTTCGCACGACCTTCGTGACGTTGTGGGTTGTTGTCACCATCACCTCGTACGACAGATCGTCGCCGCTGAAGTGATCGGACATGTCGAGTGTCCGGACCTCGTCGTGGTCGAGGGCGAGATCGGCGAACGCGTCCGTCAGCTCGGCGTCTTCGGGTCCTTCCGGCTCGGCCGGCTCGGTCGTGCCGGTTGTTGTCTGGTAGGCGCTTGCGGCGTCCGTCAGGATCTCGGCGCCGGCGCTGTCCATGACGACGCTCCGGACGAAGAGCTTGTACTCGGTCCCGGCGGCGAGTCCGGTCACCGTTGCGGGGCTGGACTGGCTTTCGTCTGCCAGTACCGTGGATGGGCTGTTGGCGTTCAGGTTCGTGCTGTACCCGACCTGGAAGACCGTGTCCGTGTGGTCGTTGGAGTTTCCTGTTGGCGGAGTCCAGCCGAGCGTCAGACTGTCCGTCTGCGGATTCGAGACGGACAGTCCGATCGGCGGGCCGGTAACGCTTGCGCCCTGGACCGTATTCGACGTCGAACTGTCGGTGCACGACGAACAGTCGTCGTCGTTGCAGTTCTTTACGGTCACGTCGTACCGTGTGCCGGCGTATGGCGGCACGATGTCGTGGGATGCGGCTGACGCGTTGCACCGAGGAATCTGTCACTGCCGGCGTTGTACGCGCCGCGAATCAGGTGATGTGTCGTGTCGCTGTCGTACCCGCTCAGGTTGACCCGGAAACCCGTGCTGGTTTTGGTGATGCTCTGGATTGTCGGCGCACCGTCGTTCGGTGGGTTTGTCGTCGACACCGTCGTTGTTGCGTAGGCGCTTACCGCGCCTTCGAGCACCGCGTTGTCGTTGCTGTCTCGTACCGTTGCGCGTGCGAAGAACTTGTGGTTCGTGTTCGCGGCCAGACCTGTGAACGTGTGCCGGTCGTCCGTCTGGCGCACGACGGTTGATGTGGTGGGCGCGTTCGCGGTCGTGTCGGTGTTGTACCCGACTTCGTAGGTGACGTCCTGGTTCCAGAACGGGGTGCCCCAGCGGATTCCGACGCTGGTTTCGTCGGGCGTCGTCATGATCCAGCCCGGCGATTCGGGTTTCGAGGCCCCTTCGGTGATGATGGGGTTGGCGGCCTCGGGGCAGTTGTTGCCGGCGTTGTCGGAACAGCCGGCAATGCGGAACTGGTACCGCAGTCCGGAGATCACGCCGTCTTGGTCGGTCGCCGGCGCCACAAACGCGGTGTTGTCGTTCGCCGGCGGGTTGATCACCGTGCTCGTCGAGCACAGGGGGCCGAGGCTTCCACCGCAGTGCCAGACGCGCAGTTTCATCCAGCTCGATGCGTTGTTCGCGGTGATGTTGACGCGTCTGTCGTCGGTCGCGTGTGCCTCGACTTCCGTGATCGTGACCGGATTCTGGGCGTATGCCAGGTGCGGCGTCGCCGTGATGGCCGACAGTGCCAGCAGGGCAGTGGTCAGTCTTTTCATCGTGTCTCGCTCCGATTCGGTGGTGGTTGGTTTGGCGAATTGGTGCGCTGGTCGTGCGTGTTCCGCTTCGTCTGTGGGACTTGACTGTACCGTACTGCCCGTTCGCTTGTGCGGACGGATTCGTCCGGCGTCGTCATGATCCAGCCCGGCGATTCAGGCTTTGAAGCGCCTTCGGTGATGATCGGGTTGGCGGCCTCGGGGCAGTTGGTGCCGGCGTTGTCCGAGCAGCCGGCGATCCGGAATTGGTACCGGAGACCGGAGATGACGCCATCGACATTGGACGCCGGCGCCATGAACGCCGTGTTGTCGTTGGCCGGCGGGTCGACGAGAGAACTCGTCGAGCAAAGCGGTCCCAGCGTGCCGCCGCAGTGCCAGACGCAGAGCTTCGTCCTGCTGGATGCGTTGTTGGCCACGATGTTGACCCGTCGGTCGTCGGTGGCATGAGCGATCACCCAGTTGATGGTCACCGGGTCCTGGTTGATGGTCACCGGGTCCTGGTTGATGGTCACCGGGTCCTGGGCGTACGCCGCCGGGCTGACGGCGATGGCGAGCAGTGCGCCGATGAGCGTCTTCTTCACTGGTTTCTCCACTGTCTTCGACGTTGAGTCCGTCGTCGGATTCGACCGCCACTGTACCACGTTGGCGGGCTTGGCTCAGGCCGTTTCTGGTCCGGTTTTCGAGCGCTCGCGGGCTGCGCAGTACATGAGCATCCGCGCGAGCAGAGCGGCGGTTTCGCGCCGCTCCAGGCGGTCCCGGTCGAGGACGGGCCAACCCTCTGTCGTTCAACCTTGCCGCGGTTCGTCTTTCGCGGTTTCTCCGGGTTCAGGAGCTCGGCTGGCGGGGTTTTGCGCCAGCGGCAGACTGCTCCGAATGTGGGTACGTCGGGGAGCCGGCCCGATTCGATGCGGAGGAGGGTGGCTGTCGTGATGCCGATCTCTTCGGCCGTCGTTCTTCTCGTTCTGGTTCCCTGGGCCCTCGCACCAGCGGCCCGAGCGTTTCTCTCAGTCGGTCGTTCTTCAATCCGGTTGTCGGGTCGGTTCTCGGTCCTGGCCCGTCGAGCCGACGGGGATTCGTGTCGATTCCTTGTGGTGTTGGACGGCGTCGTGGCGACATGCACCGCCAGACGCGTCAACTGCAGCATTTTCAGCGCCCCGTGCGACGTGGAGCTTGCGAGCAGACCGCACTGCCGGCTCGGTTCCGTCGCTCGTGTCTTCAGCCTCCGCAAGCTGTTGCTTGATGGCTTCGCGATCGGCGGCTCGTCGAACCCGGTTGTTCTCCCGGCGTGTCGTGAAGAGGTCGTTCCAGCTCTGTCGGACGGTGTCGCCTTTCCGGACCAGCCGAACCTTCGGGTTGTCCCGGGTGGAGCGGACGTAGGGGGACCGCACGCCGCCCGGTCGTCGGTAGCGCTCGTTGTCGAAGCGGTTGCCCATCCGTGCGGGTCTCGGTGGCGTCGTGCCAGTGGCTCTCGCGCCAGAGCCGCACTTCGTTGCGCAGCTCGTCGATCATGCCGGTTGCGGTTCCGGCGGCGCTGACACGGTCGGCCAGGTGGAGCTGCCGATGCCGGACCGTGCCCATCGGAACGGGCTGGTCGGCGGGCCGGCGGGAAGGGTTGATCGTCCCGGCCAGCGCCCAGTGGCGGTCGGGCTCGTCGTACGGCGAGTGCAGGATGGGCTGGCGCTCGTGGTGCTCGTCGAGCGCTGCGACATCGTTCATGCGGCTCGGCGGCGGTGGCGGGGTGGCGTTGGGGACCCGTGGTTGGCGACCGCGGCGGACGAGGGAACCGGATGTGCATCGGTATGTTGGCTGTAGGTGGGCGTACCAAACTGGGCGAGCCTCGCGCCGGGTGTCGGGCGCGCCCCGCGGCGCGCGTCGTGGCGGTCAGGCGTCGGCCGGGCGGGCCTGGAGGATTTCGAGGATGCGGTCGATGCGCTCAGTGCGGCACGTCGGCACCGTGGCCGCCACGGTCCAGGCAAGGCGACCGGCATCCCGAATCCTCCATATAACGTCACATGGCCGACACCAATGCCATCGTCGCAGGCCCGAAAGCAGCCCCTTGCGTCGCCCCCGCCGCGTTGACTCCGACCCCCGGTTCGCGGTCAGATAGCCGACAGCACGCCGGCCGGGCCGGATCGCCGGCCACGGCGCGGGCGCAGGACGACATCAGGAGGAGCGGCATGAGCGCGAGGCAGCAGCGGGATCGGATGCGCGTCGGCCTGTTCGTCGGGGTGATCGCCACCGCGGCGATGGTCTGGATCGGCCAGCCGGCGCCGGCGGGGCAGGAGAACCCGTTCACCGGCGTCTCCTTCCGGCTCGACGCCGGGGATGTCCGGGTGTCGTCGCGCGGCTTCGAGGCCGGCGCCCGCACCCACTGGCATACGCACAGCGAGCAGTTGCTGTTCGTCAAGGAGGGCGGCCTGCGCTACCAGGTCGAGGGCCAGCCGGTCCGCGAGATCGGCCTGCACGAGACGGCGCACCTGCCGCGCGGCGTCCGCCACTGGCACGGCGCGACGCCCGGCGAGGCGCTGACGCACGTCTCCATCACGTTCCCCAACGAGGCCGGCGAGCACCTGGCCATCTCGTGGCTCGAGCCGGTCACCGACGCGGTGTACGGGAGCGGCGCAGGGCAGTAAGGCCGTCGCCGCGCGCGCGCAGCCGTCTGGCGGTGTTGGAGCCGATGACCGACGCGGTGTACGGGAGCGGCGCGGGGCAGTGAGGCCGTCGCCCCGCGCGCCCGCCCGACGGTGTTGGTACGCTCGGGCCGAGCTCGACGCCGCCGGCGACTCGTGGCGTCCTGACCCGGTCGACGTGCAGACGTGCAGACGGAGCCGTCACTCCCGATTCGCGGTGTCCTTCGCGCTCTCGGCGACATCGGCGATGGCGTCCAGCTTCTCGCCGATCTCCGGGTCGATCTCGTCCTCGGGCACGTGCTCCGCCAGCTCGTGGAAGTGTGTCTTCGCCATCAGGTTCGGCAGATCGAGCCGCTGGAACCAGGTCTCGAAGAGCGGCGTCAGGAAGTCGTCGCTGACCTTGGTGTCGGGTCCCCAGGGCGAGCCTCGGCCCAGGGTCTGCATGGCCGACTCGATCTCGTCGATGGCCTCGCGCATCAGGCGTCGTCGTCGTACAGCTTCGGCCGCCGTGAACAGGGGGCCGGGCGCGTCCGGCGGCGCGGAGGCGTTCGCGTAGGCTTCCAGCGTGGCCCGCGAGCAGACGTAGTTCTCGATCTCCCGACGCTTCCACAGCAGGCACTCGACCGGCGCGATGTCCCGGGGTTCTCTCGCGAGACGGTCCAACAGGGCCACCCCGCGCAGTCCGGGCAGGGCTTCGCGCAGGCCGTGGTAGTGATGCTGCACCGCCGGGAGCCGGTTGCCGACGTAGTGCACGAACGGCCGTTCGAGCGCCGCCTCCGCGCGTCGGTGTCCCAGTCGCCTCGCGAACGCCTGCAGGATGGCCAGATCCGTCGCTCCCTCCAGATAGAGCACCCAGCCGGTCTGTTCCGCCTGGTGGTACTGGTCGAAGCCGATGTCCCGAAGCGCCTTGCGGGCCTGGCTGCCGCGGTCGTCGATGCGATGCGGCTCGCCGACGAACGCCACCGCCACGTGGCGTCCGGCCGCCTCGTTGAGCAGCACCTCGGAGTGACTCGCGGCGATGATCTGGCTGCCGCTCGCGTCCGCTGCGTCAGTGAGCAGACGGTAGATCTGACGCTGGCGGAGGATCTCCAGGTGCGCGTCGGGTTCGTCCAGCAGCAGGATCGCGCCCGGGTTCGCCTGCAGGTAGGCCAGCAGCAGCAGCGTCTGTTGCAGGCCCCGTCCGGACGCCGACAGGTCGAGGCGCACGCCCCGCTCGCGGTAGGTCATCGCGATCTCGCCGCGCTCGGCCACGTAGCGCGGCGGGTCGAGCGTGGATCCGAACAGGCGCTCGATGGGCTCCACCAGCTCCGGCCACCGTTCCGGCGCCTCCTCGTGGATCCGGAAACACAGGTTGCGCAACACCTCGGCGGTGCGCCCCTCGCCGATCCGCACGTTCACGGCGCCCTGATCCAGCCGCGTCTCCGTGGCGGCGAGGCCCGACATCGGTGGCAGGAAGGCGATGCGGACGGCCCCTGCCTCGTCGGGGATCGGCATCCGCGCGATGGCCGCCGCGCTCCGGCCGCCAACCGGCGCGGCGATGCGTCGCTTACCGCTGTCGGGCGCTGCCCCGGTGTGCGCGTTCTGCGACGAAGAGACACCGGCCTCGCCGGGCGCCTGCGTCCGGTCAGACGTCGCGCGGGCCGGCAGGCGGAGCGGCCGGCAGTAGAACGACTCCTCGTTGGCGTAGTCGAACTCGAGTCCGCAAGTCCACGCCCGGTCTCTCGTGACGCCCTCGACGACGAGATCGATCCGGATGTTGCTGGTGGTCTGCCGGCCGGCGACCCGCCGCACGTCCCGGACGTGCAGCCCGCGCCAGAGCAGGTTGGCGTCCGGAACCGGGATGGCGACCAGATCTCGGCGATTGACCGTCACACCGGGTCGCTTCTCCGGCGTGCTCTTCCCGGCGCGTTTCTCGTTCCAGCGCTTGACGCCGATGTCCCATAGCGCGAGCGCCTGCATCGCCGACGTCTTCCCGGAGTTGTTCGGACCGATGAAGACCACCGGACTGCCGAGCTCGATCTCGACCTCCCCGAAGCGCTTGAAGTTGCGGACGGTCAGTTTCGTCAGCATCGGCTGCGATCCGGCGGGGAGACCACGGCGCAGCTCATCGCTCGAAGCGCTCCAGCGCGTCGGGGGCGTCGGCGATCTGCTCCAGGCAGAGGCGGTCGATCAGGTCCAGCGCCCGGCCGGTCCACTCGTCGTGCTGGTGCTGCTGGCAGGTGCGGAAGGCGAGCGTGGCGACCGTGAGTGCCTCGGCGTGGCGGGGGCTGCGCGGGTCGCGCACCTCGTTCGCGAAACGCTCGAGAAACTGCTCGCAGACCGTGTAGGTCGCGCCCGGCAGCCGTTCGTGGGACGCCTCCAGCGCGTCCAGGATCGACGCCGAGTCGTCGGCGAACGCCTGACTCGCGCAGAACGCCTCGATCAGGTCGGCGTGGGTGTCGAGCGGCGTGTCCTGCAGGTGTCGGAAGCAGGCTGCCGCCTGGCGCCGGACGCCGGCGTCGTCGTCGTCGAACAGCGTGCGCAGCGTCGCCGCGGACCACGTGCGGTAGTCCGCCGTGGCCAGGTTGGCGGCGGCGACCTGCGCCACCCCAAGGCGCTGCGCCGCGCTGCCGCGCACCGCGTCGGCGGCCAGTTCCGCCGGCGTGCGGGGTCGCGGGGCGGCGTCCGTCACGTCGTGCGCGGCCGGGGCCGCGCCGGCCGCGCTCGTCGCCGGCGCGGGCAGGTCGTCGATGGCGAAGGGCGTTCCGGCGGCGGTCTGCGCCGCGCCTGCGGCGGGGTCGTTCCCGTGGACCGCGCCCGCCTCGGCGGTCTGCGCCGCGCCTGCGGCGGGGTCGTTCCCGTGGACCGCGGTCGCATCGGCGCCTGACGCCGCGGCAGCGCTGCGAGCCGCCGCGCCGGCGTGTTCCAGGGCGGCGAGACTCGCCAGGCGCGCGCCGGCCTCCGCGACGTGCGGCTCGGCCGAGCGCAGCATGCGTTGGACGAGCGGCCCCACATCGGTGAAGCGGTCGCGCAGACCGGCGCGGACGAAACCGTAGACCTGCGGCGTGGCGAGCAGGCGGTCGTCGGCGAGGTCCAGGCGGTGGAAGAGCGCCATGCCGAGCGCCGGATCGTGGCCGGTGACCGCCTGCAGCGTCTCCGCCGCGCAGGCTCGTACGGGCGCGCTCGGGTCGTGGATCAGGCGCTCGATGGTGACCCGGAAGCGCTCGATGCAGGCCGCGTCGCGGGTGATGAGTTCGGCGATGGCGGCGGCGGCGCTCCCGCGCACGGAGTCGACGCCGACATCCTCCACCTGCCACGTCGTGGCGACCGGATCCGCGTGCTCGGTGGCCAGCCAGTGGAGCATGCGGACCGCGTCGGCGGGCAGCGGGTCTGCAAGGCTGCCCAGTGCGCCGGCGAGCGGCCGGCCGCAGGTCTCGCGCGCCTCCGCGAAGGCCTTGAGACAGACCTGCAGCTTGAGATCCGCTTCGACCGCGGCGTGTCGCAGCGCGGTGAGCATGCGCTCCAGGTAGGCCGGGTGCGCGTCGGCGGGGAGGCGCAGCGCGAGCCGGGCGAAGCGGTCCGGATCCGTCCCGACCTGCGCTTCGAGGCGCCGCGCAAGGTCCCAGGCGCGGTCCTGCGGCAGCTCGGCGTGCGCGGCCGGCGCGGCGGTCTGCGGGCCGTGCTGCGCAATGGCGCTCAGCCACTGCGCGTCGTCCAGAGCCGGCGCGGCGATGTCGTCGATCGGCGGTTCATCCGCATCGACCGCGATCGCGCGCGGATCGGCCTCGCGCTTCCCGAACCGGCGCTCCAGCGCCTGCAGGTCCGCGTTCACGCGGGGGCTGCGCGCCTCGTCCGGAATCGCCGCCAGCAGCGCGAAACGCGCACGTCCGGCATGTCGGAATCCGCGCAGTCCGCGCTCGTCGGGCGCGACGTACTCCAGCAGCACGCCCTCGATGCGCTCGCGGCTCCCGGCGCTGCAGTGGGGCAGCACGGCTTGCAGCGTCTCGGTCGCGAAGCGCTGCGGACTGTCCGAGAAGCCGCACTCGAAACGCCACGGCTCGTCACACAGCAGCGCCGCCGCCTCGTCCGCGCGGTGCGCGGCCCCGCCGCGGTAGACGGCCAGCAGCAGGTGGTTGGCGATGTGCGTATCGCGGCGGCGCAGGTCCGCGATCACCGCCTGCAGGTCCGCTCCGGCGTCGCCCGCGAGAGTGGCGAGCGCCGTCGACAGTGCGGCGAGGCAGGCGTGATCGACCTCCGGAAACGCGGTTCCGGCGACGACGGGCCACACCGCGTCGTGCTTCGGCGGCCGTTCCCCGGTGAGGGTGGCGTCCGAGATCTCGAGCACCGGATGGAGCACGTGCTCGACGAAGGCGGGCGCGGCGTGTTGCGCCGCGCGGTCGAACAGCCGCGCCGCGGCGGCGTCGTACCCGGGCAGCTCGCGGCTGCCGAGGTCCTCGCCGGCCGAACGGATGATCGCCAGCCGCCGGCGGAGCCGGTGGGCCAGCACCTCCGGGACCCACTCGGGACGGTCTTCGCCGAGGCTGCCGAGCATGCTCCAGAACGTGCCGTGCGCCGCGTCGCGGTCGCGGGCCTCGTCGAGCGTGCCGTCGTCGACGAGCCGCAGGAAGAGCTCGAAGAGGCGCCGGTTGGCGTGCCGGTCGGCCCGCTCCATGAAGAACCGCAGCCGCGCCGGCCATGCGCCGCCCGTCCCGGCGTAGGGTTCGAGCAGCGCCGCGACCAGGTCCGGCGCCGCGGCCACGTGCCGTCCCAGATAGCTCACCGCCGCTGCGGCCAGCCGCTCGTTGTCCGCGGCGAGCCAGCCCTCGACGACGCCGCGCCGGTCGACGAACCGGAACCACGACGGCGAATCGAGGAACCGCCGCCACGCCAGCGCCGACAACCGGTCCGGGTTGGGCGCGCCGGCCGCCACCGCGTCCAGCGCCGGGTCCAGCCACCTGCGCCAGAGGCTCCATTCCTGCTCGGTCGGATCCGGGACGTCGGCGAGCCACGCGAACGCCAGATCCTTGACGTGCGCGCGGATGCGCCGATCGGCGAGCAGGTCGCCCAGCTCCCGCACGTACTGCGCCGAGTCGGCGTCGCGCAGGTAGCCCAGCGCCTGCCGCACCGCGGCGCGGCGGAGCAGATGCTGTTCCGAGTCCGCGAGCGTCTGCGCCAGCGGTTGCCGCCGGCTGAACGACACGCGGGCGGCGCAGTAGTCGAAGAACGTCTCGTGCCCGAACCCGCAGCGCCGCCCGTCGACCGTGATCACGCCCTCGGCCGCCAGGTGCTCCAGGTAGGCGGGGGAGACCTCGTCGAGCCGCTCGCAGGGCGCCGTGAGCTGTCTGGCGGCGGTCATCTCGTCGCAGAGGGTGCCCACCGCCGTCATCCACTGGTCCGGGAGCGGGGCCGCGCGTTCGGCGACCGCCCGCCGACTGGAGGTCCAGTAGCGGTCGAACAGCGTCGTCGCGGTGCTGAACGTCGCGGGGCGCGAGGCGCCGGGACCGCTCCGCAGCAGCAGCGCGAGGTGCTGGGGAAGCTGCAGGACGGCCAGCTCGCGCTCGCCGAACGAGGAGGGATCGCAGCCGCCGTCGGCGAGGATCCGTAGCACTTCGTCGCGGGTGAGCGCGGGCACGTCGATCTGCGCCTCGGCCACGGGCAGCAGCCGCCGCAGGCGCGGATCGTTTCGCCAGTCGAACGCCCGGCAGACGACCACCGCGTGCAGCTCGGCCCGGTCGCGGCTCCCGCGCGCCTCGTGCAGCAGTTGCTCGACCAGGGCGCAGGGATCGGCCTCGGCGCCGGCCAGGCTGTTCACCGCGTCGAGCTGGTCGACGATCAGGACGCCGGCGCGTCCGGCGGCGCGGGCCGCTTCGGCGAGCGTCAGCACCGGCGACTCCTCCAGATCGAGGCGGCGTCCGACGTCGGTGGTGGTCGCGGCCGAGACCACGTGGTCGATGCGGAACGCCAGCACCGGGACGTTCCGGGCGCGCATCGCGTCCACCACCGCGACCACGCAGGCCGTCTTGCCGGCGCCGGTTCGGCCGGTCAGCACGCTCTCGCTCGCCGGTCCCTCCAGGCGCGCCCGCAGCTTCGCTGCCGCCGCGCGCGGCCGGACCGCGCCGCCGATCAGCAGGCGGCGCGCGCTCTCCAGGTAGCGGTCCGTCGCCGCCGCCACCGCCGCGCCCGCCTGTTGCGGGGCGTCCAGCCGGCGGGGGCGGCAGCCGCGCCGGGCGAGTCGTTCGACGATCTCGCGCCGCGTGACGGCCCGCTGCCCGACGTCGGCGAGGAGCGCGAGCAGATCGGCGGCGATGCGGTTCTCCTCCGCCAGGAAGAGGGCCTGCAGGCCCCAGCGCACGCGCCGTTCGAGATCGCGTTCGCCGACGGTGCGGACATCGAGTCGCTGCAGCCGCTCGACCGCCGCCGGCAGGTCGCAGATCCAGCAGCGCAGCAGTTGCGCCAGACCGGCCCGCAGCGTCCGCGCGTTCTGCAGGTCGTGGTCGAATGCCGCCGCTGATTCTGCGTCCCGCGCCCGCGCGCACAGGTCGGCGAGCTCGGGCGCGCCGCTGTCGGATACGAAGACGAACCGGTCGTCGTTGCCCGCCAGACGGTCGCCGGCGGTCCGCAGCACGCCGGCGCTGCCGGCGACGAGCGCAGCCAGGGGCCATGCGCGTCCCGCCGGGGCGCGCCGCGCATGGTGCAGCTCGCGCCGCGTGCTCGTGGTCGCCGCCAGCGCCGCGCGCCCCGCGCCGAGCGTTTCGATGCGCAGCGTCTCGGTGGCGCCGTGCAGCAGGCGGACGCACTCGGACAGCGTCCACCAGTGTTCGTAGCCGGTCCAGGGCGTGTCGGCCGGGTCGCCTGCGGGGCTCATTGCTGTCGTGCGGCCGGTCGCCGGACGGTTCTGCGCTTCATCCCGGCAGATTCGATGACTGTGGACGCATGGCTGGACACACGTCGCGACGGTCGCCGGCCGGCGCGGCGCGCTGACCCTCCGCAGGTGGTTGCGGACGCACGGCTGGACGTACGTCGCAATGTCCAGTCTTTTCGCTGTCCACAGGAACCATGACGACAACTGTACTGCACGGCCGGGAGCAGCGCCTGCAGTCCCCGGCGCACACGTCGTTCGGCCTTGGCCGTTCGACGAGCGTGCGGACCTCGATCGGCCGCAGGCGGTCGACGCTGCGGGCGCATCGCAGACCCGGGGCTGCCGCGCCGCCGTGGCGCGCCGATCGGGCAGGGCGCGCGCCGCGCCGCTCGCGGTCCTCGCGGGGATTCCACTGCACGGGGCTGCAAGGCTCGAAGGCCCGCAGTACCGGTTTCGCTCGGAGACTACCGGGTATGGGTGGTTCACCCGGCTGTTCGGTCGCGCGGATGCGTGTCGGCGGTCACGGGTTATACGGTCGAGTACATTGCGGCCCGCGGGTCGTGGAGGGATGCGAACGACACTGGAACCGACACGACCCATACGATCACGGGCCTGACCAACGGCGTGACCTGCAGCTTCCGGGTGCGGGCGACGAACGCGGCGGGCGACAGCGCGTGGTCGGACACCGCCACGGCAACCCCCACGACTTCCGAGCCGACGACGCCCGAGCCGACACCGGCCCTGCCGGTCGCGGGGCTGTGTATGCTGTTCGTGGTTCTGCTCGGCTGCGGGATGCGGAGGCGCCGCTGACGCGGAAGCGTCGGCGAGTCGTTCTGTCAGTTCATCGAGGCGTCACACAACCATGCTTCCGACCGTAGTGCACCCGTTTCGCTTCCCGGCGATCCGACGGCGGTCGCCGGCCGCGGCCGCCGTCGTCCTGCTCGTTCTCGTCGGCCTCGACACGCCGGAACTCGCCGCCCAGGCCGGCGCCACCACCGGCGTCATCCGCGGCGCGGTGCGCGACCCGGCCGGCGATCCGGTGCCGGGCGCCGTCGTCGTCATCCAGCATCGCGGGACGGATCTGGCGACCACGGTGGAGTCGTCGGCCTCCGGGACCTTCGTGCGCGCGCTGCTGCCGCCGGGCGCGTACGACCTGACGGTGGCCCCGGCCACCGCCGGCCTGAGCACCGAGCGCATCGAGGGCGCCGTCCTGCGCGTGGGCGGGACGCTCGACCTGAGCGTGGAGCTGCGGGTGGTGGCGGCCGAGACGGTCAACGTGGTCAGCGAGGCGCCGTCACCCATCGACACCACCGACGTCACGCGCTCGCAGCGCATCGCCGAGGACGTGGTCGAGGGCCTCCCGAGCAACGGCCGCAACTTCCTGGACCTGACGCTGCTGACGCCCGGCGCGTCGATCTCGCAGGGGCCGGACGGCGACGAGCTGAACATCGCCGGCCAGCGCGGCATCTTCAACAACTTCATCGTCGACGGGGCCGACTTCAACAATCCCTTCTTCGGCGAGCAGCGCGGCGGCCAGCGGCCCGCGTTCACCTTCAACCAGGACGCCATCGAGGACCTGGTGGTGGTGAACCAGGGCGCCACGGCCGAGTTCGGCCGCTCGGCCGGCGGGTTCGTCAACGTGATCACCAAGTCGGGCGGCAACGACCTGAACGGTTCGGCCCACTGGTTCGGGCAGTGGGACGAGATCGCGGCCCCCTACCGGGCGGCGCGCGGCGGCGGCAAGCCCGACTTCGGCCGCAACCAGGCCGGCGCCACCCTCGGCGGCCCGCTCGTGCGCGACCGCGCCTTCTTCTTTCTGGCCTATGACCAGCAGGAGGCCGCCGAGACCAAGCAGCAGACCCGGCGCGTCGTCAGCCCGGAGAACCTGGCGCGGCTCGAGGGCTTCCTGCAGACACGCTGGCCCGGGCTGTTCGACGACGAGTTCGGGCCCATCCGCCGCACCGACGACGCGCGGTCCCTGCTCGCCAAGATCGACCTGAACCTCGACGCCCGGCATCAGGCCTCGTTCAAGTACAACTACACGTGGGCGGAGCAGGTCAACGGCACCTTCGATGTCGACGCGTGGGGCGCGTCGGCCAACGGCATCGAGCGCGACCGCTCGCACGCGGTCAACGGCAGCCTGCGGTCGATGCTCACCAATGCGCTCTCCAACGAGCTGCGCGTGCAGTTGGCGCGCGAGGACCGGCCGCCTGGTACGACGGGCCGCTGCTGCCTGCGGGGGCGGCCCTGCCCGGCCCGCCGCAATTCGCCGCGCTCGGCGGGCGGCCGTTCCCCGACATCGCCATGGATTTCGCCGACGGATTCCGCATCGGGCTGCCGTTCTTCCTGCCCATCGATCCGTCCTGGGACTCGCGGCTGCAGGTGGTCGACAACGTGTCGTTCGCGGCCGGGAACCACCTGTTCAAGGCGGGCGTGGAGTACAACCGGACGCGCGTCGAGCAGCAGTTCATCGGCTTCGCCAACAGCCGCTACGTCTTCGACTCGGTCGACGGCTTCATGGGCTTCGTCGAGCATGGCAACCGCTTCGTCACCTGTGCGGACGGATCGGCGAGCGCGGTCGGCGTCTGTCCGCCCGACGCCGGCGTGGTCGGGCCGGTGCTGCTGTACCTGCAGGCGGCGACCGTGCCCGGCATCGCTCCCGAGCGGCTCGGGCGGCAGCAGTTCGAGACGCGCGAGCTGGGCGTCTTCGTGCAGGACACCTGGCATCCGCACGACCGGGTGACGCTCGACCTCGGGCTGCGCTGGGAGGGGACCTGGCACCCGGACATGTTCGTCGAGCCACAGGACACGTTCTATGCGCCGTACCTCGACGATCCCGGCTTCCCGTCGGACGGCCGCATCCCGGACGATCTCGACAACTTCCAGCCGCGGGTCGGACTCGCCTGGGACCTGGCCGGCGACGGCCGCACCGTGGCGCGGGCCAACGGCGGGTCGTACGTCGCCCGCATCCCGATGCTGGTCTTCGCGCAGCACCGCTCGTCGAACGGCGCGTTCCAGCAGAACCTCTTCCGCAGCAGCGCCGCCGCGCCGTTCCTCGGTCCGGTGCCGGCCATCGACGAGCTGATCGACGCGTCGACCACGCCGCCGTTCCTGCCCGATATCCAGGTCACCGACCGCAACCTGGAGCTGCCGCGCACCTGGTCGTTCAGCGCCGGCCTCGACCGCGATCTCGGGCGCGGCGTCGCCGCCAGCGCCACCTTCGTGCACGCCCGCACCGACAACCTGTTCCGCTTCGTCAACCGCAACGACCCGGTGTTCGGCTCGCCGTTCGGCGTCGGCACGCACCCGTCGGGGGGCGGCATCAACGCGCTGACGGTGCTGGAGAGCAGCGCGCGCTCGCGCTACCACGGGGTGACGCTCGGCCTGCGCGGGCGGGGCGCGGTCCGCAGCCGGCCGCTCACCTTCGAGACGCACTACACGCTGGCCTTCGACCGCTCGGACGACGACAACGAGCGCGACCCGTTCACGCTGCGCTATGCGAACGCCGCCGACCTGGCGCCCGAGTACGGCTGGTCGGACCGCGACCGGCGCCACCAGGTGAGCGGCTACCTGCTGGCCACCCTGCCCGGCGACGTCCAGTGGAACAACGTCGTGCGGTATCTGTCGGCCTCGCCCGTCTCGGCGCAGTGCGCCGCCCCCGGCGTGCGCGCCGCGCAGCCGGCCGACCGCCTCTGCGCGGACGGGACGGTCCTGACGCGCAACACCCTGCGGCGCGACAACGCCTTCTTCACCTGGGACATCCGCGTCTCGCGCCGCTTCCCGCTGCGCAACGGCGCGGTCATCGAGCCGCTCGTCGAGGTCTTCAATCTGACCAACGCCGACAACTTCGTCGACACCGCGCTCGGCTCGCTGCTCTTCAACTTCGACGGGACGCTGCGCAGCGGCCTCGGCGATACGCGGCGCGGCCAGGTGGGGTTGAGCGTCCGGTTCTGATGCGCTGATCCGCCACCGGTGTGGCGCCTCACCGAACCCGCGCTCGCGGCGCGCGTCGGAGCGGATTCTCCCAGCGCAGGTTGCCGAAGCGCGCGAAATCCGCGTCGCACGAGACGAGCGTGGCCCCGTGCGTCATCACGAGCGCCGCGAGGTGGGCATCGGCCGCCAGGTTGCCCGCGACGCCGGCGTCGGCGACCAGTTCGCGTAGCGTTCGCCAGTGTTCGCGCGTCTCCATGACGGGCGAGGCGACCTCGTGCGCCAGCCAGGCGTCGATCTGGCCGATGGCGGTCTCCGGCGTCAGGGGATGCGGGAAGACCTTCGGATTCGTGGCCACGCGCAGGAATCCCACCACTACGGCCCACGGCAGGCCGATGGTCTCGTCGCCGCTCAACGCGTGTTCCCACCACCCGCGTACGCGTTGGTGGTGCGGCGCGTCGGAGTTCACGGCGTACAGCAGGACGTTCAGATCGACGATCTTCATTTGCGCAGCGACAACTTGCGAACCGTTTCCTCGTCTTCGAGAGCCGCGGCCAGCGCCAGCGCCTTGTCGAGGTGCATCCGCGGTCCGCCCAGGGCGAACGTGCGCTGTCTGAACGGCTGCTGACGCCCGCCGCCCGGACTCCGCGGCGCCAGGCCGGCCCGCACCGTGCGGTTGAGCATGCGAGTCAGCGAGACGGACTCGGCTTGGGCGCGCGCCTTCAGTTCGAGCATCAGGTCGTCCTCGATCCGCACGGTACTGCGCATGATTGACATCATAGCATGATATGTAATGGTGTCATGACATCTCCACGGCAGTATCCAGCGCCGCGCCCGACGTGGTATAAGCCTGTGCGAGCAGCGCCGGCCACCGCCCGCGAACCCGCGATGGATGTCACCCCCTGCGCCCGACCGTCACGAGAAGCCGCCCTCGATCTCGCGCGGCAGACCGACGTGTCGGCCCTGATGCGCCGGGCTGCGGCGCTGCGGGACGCCGGGTTCGGCCGGGCCGTCAGCTACTCGCGCAAGGTGTTCATCCCGCTCACGACGCTGTGCCGGGACGTGTGCCACTACTGCACGTTCGCCCGACCGCCGCGGCCGGGCGAGCGGGCGTACATGACCCTCGACGAGGCCGTCGCGGTGGCGCGCCGGGGCGCGGAGGCGGGATGCCGGGAGGCGCTCTTCACCCTCGGCGACAAGCCGGAGCTGCGCTACCCGCAGGCGCGCGCCGAGCTGGACGCGCTGGGGCACCCGACGACGATCGCGTACCTCGTGGCCGCCGCCCGCGCGGTGTTCGACGCCACGGGGCTGCTGCCGCACGCCAATCCCGGCGTCGTGACGCGAGCCGAACTGGCGGCCCTGCGCGCGGTGTGCCCGTCGCAGGGGATGATGCTGGAGAGCGTCTCGCGGCGGCTGCTCGAACCGGGTCAGGCGCACCACGGATCGCCTGACAAGGACCCGGACGCGCGTCTGGAGACGATGCGGATGGCCGGGGAACTGGCCATCCCCTACACGTCCGGCATCCTGATCGGGATCGGCGAGACACGGGAGGAGCGCATCGAATCGCTGCTCGCCCTGCGCGACCTGCACGACGAGTACGGCCACATCCAGGAGATCATCATCCAGAATTTCCGGGCCAAGCCGGACACGCGGATGGCGGGAGCGCCCGACCCGCCGCTCGAGGACCTGCAGTGGACCATCGCCTGCGCGCGCCTCGTCTTCGGTCCCGACATGGCGATCCAGGCCCCGCCCAATCTGACCCCGGACCACTTCGGCGCGCTGATCCGGGCCGGCATCAACGACTGGGGCGGCGTGTCGCCGGTGACGCCGGACCACGTCAATCCGGAGGCCCCGTGGCCGCACCTGGAGCGGCTCGCGCAGGAGACCGCGCGCGAGGGCAAGGCGCTGACCGAGCGGCTGACGGTCTATCCGGCCTATGTGCGGCAGCTCGACGAGTGGGTGGCCGAGCCGCTGCGCCCGGCGGTGCGGCGGGCGTCCGACGCCGAGGGCTTCGCGCGGGAGGGCGCCTGGTCGCCGGGTGATCCGGACGCCGCGTTGCCTGGCGAGCTTCTCAATCGGTTGGAGATCCCGGCATCGCCCGCTGTCGCGGGTGGTCGAGGTCGCGAGCAGGAGGGCGATGCGCTTCCCGGGCGGCTGCAGGGTCCGACGCCGCCGCGTCCTGCCGCCCCGGCCGTGGGTCCGGCGACGCCGATGGGCTTGGCGCCCGGCGGAGCCGGCGCGGCGGTGCGGACGTTGTGCGAGCAGGCGGCGCGTGGCGGCGGGCTGGACGAGGCGGAGATCACGACCCTGTTCTCGGTGCGGGGCGACGACCTCGTGACGGTGGTGCGGGCGGCCGACGCGCTGCGCCGCGAGGTCAACGGCGACGAGGTCACCTACGTCGTCAACCGCAACATCAACTACACGAACGTCTGCTACTTCAAGTGCCGCTTCTGCGCCTTCTCGAAGGGCAGGCTGAGCGAGAACCTGCGGGGGGCTCCCTACGACCTCGCTCTCGACGAGATCGCCCGCCGCAGCGTCGAGGCGTGGGAGCGGGGCGCGACCGAAGTCTGCATGCAGGGCGGCATCCACCCCGAGTACACCGGCGCCACCTACCTGGACATCTGCCGGACGGTCAGGGCGGCCGTGCCGGAGATGCACGTCCACGCCTTCTCGCCGCTGGAGGTCTGGCAGGGCGCGGCCACGCTCGGCGTGTCGCTGGAGGCGTTCCTGCGGCAACTGCAGTCGGTCGGGCTGGGAACGCTGCCGGGCACGGCGGCCGAGGTGCTCGACGACGAGGTGCGGCGCGACCTGTGCCCCGACAAGCTGACGACGGCCCAGTGGCTGGAGGTGATGGAGACCGCGCACCGGGTGGGATTCCGGACGACCGCGACCATCATGTACGGCCACATCGACCGCCCCCGGCACTGGGCGCGGCACCTGGCGCGCATCCGGGCGCTGCAGGCGCGCACCGGCGGTTTCACGGAGTTCGTGCCGCTGCCCTTCGTGCACATGGAGGCGCCGATCTATCTGAAGGGCCTGGCGCGCCGCGGCCCGACGTTCCGCGAGTCGCTGCTGATGCACGCCGTCGCGCGGCTGGCGCTCCACCCGCTGGTGACCAACATCCAGGCGTCCTGGGTGAAGATGGGGCCCCGCGGCGTGCGCGCGTGCCTGAACGCCGGCGTCAACGACCTCGGCGGCACCCTGATGAACGAGAGCATCACGCGGGCGGCCGGCGCCGGCTTCGGCCAGGAGCTGCCGCCGGGGCGGATGGAGGCCCTCATCTGTGGGGCGGGCCGCATCCCCAGGCAGCGCTCCACCGCGTACGGGGCGCCGCCGGCGGCGCAGGTGGCGCGGTCGTTCCAGGCTGCGAACCTGCAGCCGGTCGTGCAGACCCCGAGTCCGGCCTGGGCGCGGGACAGCGTGCGGCCGACGCTGGTCAGGCCCGGACTCGCAACCGACGCCGCCGGCGAGGGGGCGGGAAGCAGGACCTGACCAGAACGCGGAGGCGGGCGGACAGGGCGAGTGCGACCTTCGCTGCTGGCGACGGGCGGGAAGCAGGACCTGACCGGGGCCGTACACCGACGGCTGACTTGCCTCCCGCGTTGGCGAGGTCGGCGAGGGTGAGAACGAGAGGAGACTGACCGATGAGTGACAACGCGTTCCGTGATCTGCTCGACAAGGCGCTGGCGCGGCCGGCGATCAGCGTGCCGGCGGCTCTGGCGGTGGTGCTGGCGGTCGGATTCCTCGGCTGGTCGGCCACGTGTCCGTGCAACTACACGCCGGGGGCCTACCTGTTCGGGGACGAGCAGCAGGAGGCGGTGTCCGACTGGACGTTCGCCAACCAGGTGACGTTGTGCCAGATCCAGGTCCGGGCCGGTCTGCTGCCGCACGCCATCAACCTGAACTGTTTCGCCAACCAGAGCGGCGACCTGTACCTGAGCTGCTCGAACTGCGACGGCAAGCGCTGGTCCGGTTTCGCGGTCGAGGACGGCCGGGCGCGGTTGCGGCTCGACGGCGACGTCTACCCGGTCACCCTGACCCGCGCCCTCGACCCGGACGAGCTGGACATGGCGTGGTCCGCCCGGCTCGACAAGCTCCACAATCTCGAAGCGCCGGCCAATCCTCCGGCGCCGCTCGGCTCGCCGCGGCCGGACCACTGGTGGTCGTTCCGAGTGGTGTCGCGCAGCAGTTAGCGCGCCGTGGTGGCGCCGGCGTCGCCCCGAGGGCGGCGAGGCGGCCGCCCGACAAGGCGCGAGGACGCGCAGCACCGAATCAGTGCGCTGCCGGCATGGTGGTGTCGGCGCTCGCAACGGGGCCCGTTTCGCCACCGCGGCCTTCCGGTACGGGATTCCGCGGCCGGGCAGAGCGCGGAGGCGCGTTCACGCCTCCCCGGGTTCCCGCGGGCACATCCATAGTCGGGTCCGGAAGTAGCGGCGGCGGTCGTCGAAGTCGAACTCCGGCGGGGGCGAGCCGTTCTCCCGCAGGGCGCGGTGGATCCTGGGCACGCCGGTCAGCCGTTCCTCGGCGAGCCGCAGCTCCTTGAGCAACTCGCCGATCCGGCGGTTGCGCGCGGGAATCTCGACCGGAGGCGCGGCCCCGGGCGCCAGATGCCGGGCCTCGACGCCCTCAACGGGACCGGGATGGCTGATGAACTCGATGCGGCCCGGGTAGACGTACACCTTCGTGGGTTCCAGGACCTCCGGCTCGTAGCTGCGGTGGTACACCGCGTTGACCAGGGCCTCGCGAAGGGCCGCTGGCGGGTAGCTGGTCCAGCGGCGCGCCTCGGGAACGTCGTGTGACTTGCGGATGTAGGTCGTCACCAGCCCCGCAAGATGCCGCAGGCAGTCGCGGAGCTGGTCGGCGAGGCCGCCCCGGAAGACCCGCTCCGCGTGCACCTCGTCCGGGTGGTCGCTGGCGAAGTGGGCGACCTCGATGCGGGCGCCGGGATACCAGGCGGCGGGATCGTCCGCGAAGAACAGCAGCGCGACGTTGCGCGGGACCTCGTGTTCGTTGACGCGACGGGTGAGGCGCATGCGGCGGTAGATGTGCGCGGCGGCCGGTTCATCGACCAGACCGCTCGACACGGCGTGCAGGTGCTCGCGCACCTTCTGCTCGCGCAGATCCTCGATGCGCGCGTCGAACTGCGCGCGGTCATCCCAGGGGACGCGGGCCGTCTGGGCGACCAGGGAGCGAACCAGGTGTTCCCGGCGCTCGACCGTTGCGGCGCCCAGGCGCACCCAGTAGCGTCTGGGGCCGTGTTCCCCCTCGGGCGCGCGGTGCGGGCGGCGGTCGCTTGCGGGCGCCCACAGCACCAGGATGGGCCGGTCGTCGACGACCTCCGGTGACAGGATGGGATCGTAGGGGGGATCGATCCGGTTGCACTGGCCGCGAATCCAGACCTGCGCGGCGTCGATCTCGGCCGGCGTCAGGCCTTTCGGCGGCAGGTCGGCGCGACCGTCGCGTTCGGCCACCCCCAGCACCACGTAGCCGCCGTTCAGATTGTGGAGGTCGTTGGCGAAGGCGCAGATCGTCCTGAGCACCTGGAACCCGGTCGTCCGCGGGTCCCACGCCGCCTTGAACTCGACCCGCGCCGATTCGATGCCCCGGCCGCAGAGCAGGCTGCGCGGGTCGATGGGGAGGATGGCGCTCATCGGTCGCGTGGCTCCGCCCGGCCGCGGAAGGGGTTGCAGGGTTCGTGCGTGAGGATCTGACCGACCGGGCCGCGCGGCGGTTCGTGACGGAGGCCGAGGATGTCCATGGTGTTCTCCCGCTTGCCGGAAGCCGCCCCGTAGGAGGGTAGTGCATCCGGGGGATTCGGCAAGCGGGCAGTGCTGCGGTTCACCGCGGCAGCCGGCTCGACGGGGCCGGAAGGGCCTACAATGGAACGGAGTGCGCCTGCCCGGCCGGGCTCCGGCGGCGTTCCGAAAACCGAGATCGCGCATGGATACCGCCACCCGGTCGGCGCCCCGCGTTCGGTCGACGAGCGGATCGGCCCTGCTCATCCGGTTCCCGTCGCCGATGGGGTTCACCGACGACCGGTTCTACGAGTTCTGCCGGCTCAATCGGGATCTGCGCATCGAGCGGACGGCGGCGGGGGAGGTCGCCATCATGGGGCCGGCGGGAGGGGATTCCAGCGACAGGAACGCGGAGATCGCTTTCCAGTTGCGCCGCTGGGCCAAGCGCGACGGGACGGGCCGGACGTTCGATTCCTCCGGCGGCTTCCGGTTGCCGAACGGTGCGGTCCGTTCGCCGGACGCCGCGTGGGTCGACAGCGCCCGCCTGGCCGTCCTCACGGACGACGAGCGTCGATCCTTCCCGCCGCTCTGCCCCGACTTCGTGGTCGAGCTGCGCTCGCCGAGCGACAGTCTGGCGGCGCTCCGGGACAAGATGCAGGAGTATGTCGACAACGGCGCGCGTCTCGGTTGGCTGATCGATCCGCCGGGCGGCGTGGTCTTCGTGTACCGCCCCGGGGTACCGCCGGAGCGCCTGGATGAGCCGGCGAGCCTGTCCGCCGATCCCGTGCTGCCGGGTTTCCGCCTGCAGATGGACGAGGTCCTGTAGCGTTCCCGGGCGACGGTGCGACTGGAGGGGAACGTATCCACCGCGCAGTCGGCCTTCAGGTTCACCTGCGAGGACTACCGGACGGCGCCGCCGGACAAGCCCTGCGAACTGCTCGACGGGATCTGGTCATTGATGCCGGCGCCGAATCCGAGGCGCCCGGCGGTCCAGGTCCAGTTGGGGGAGCGCTTTGCCCGGCCTCGGCCGCATCGACGACCTTCTGCTCGGGGCGCGATTCCCGATGGAACGGCGCAATCGGGCGCCCGGCGGTGCCGTGATAGCATGATTTGGGGGCTTGGCGCCCAAGCGATTCACGCAGCACCCAGGGGCCATGAATCCAGACTTTGATGCACGCCTACAGAGGCGCTGAACGACCATTGTCTGGGACGCAGACGGGACGGGTCTGGGATATCGCCGAGCAGATTACGCGCGAGAAGGGTCGCTGTGCGGAGCGCAGCGAGGTCATAGAGCGTTTCACGGCCGAGGGCGGGAACAGAAATACGGCTAGTACAACGTACTACACGTGGAAGCAGCACTACGACGCCCGACCGCTGCCCGCGCCCGTCGCGATCGAGCCCGGCGACGACGCTGAAGGTCACCCACCGGCGCATGAAGACGACGATGACGATATAGAACCGGACAGCGGTGTCGAGGAGGAACGGGACGATCCGGATGCCTTCATCAAGGAGCCTTTCGATCCGTCGAAGATCAAGGTTCGTACGGTCCAGGTCCTCGTCGATCAACTCGTGGCGCGTATCGCACACAAGGAGATCGATCTGGCTCCTGATTTTCAGCGAATGCGGGGCATCTGGAAACCGGTCAACAAGAGTCGGTTGATCGAGTCCCTGTTGCTGCGGATCCCGATTCCCGTGTTCTATGTCGCAGCGGATGCAGACGACAACTGGGAGGTGGTTGACGGCGTTCAGCGGATGTCCACCCTGTACGACTACATCACCGACCGGTTCGCGTTGACCGGGCTGGAGTACCGGGTGGAGCTCGACGACAAGTATTTCAAGCAACTGCCGCGCGTGATGCAGCGCCGGATCCGCGAGACGCAACTCGTCGTGAACGTCATCGAGCCGGGAACACCACCAGAAGTGATGTTCAACATCTTCAGCCGCATCAACACCGGCGGCATGAAGCTCAACGCGCAGGAAATCCGTCATGCCCTGCACCCCGGGCCGGTGCGCGATTTCCTGAAGACACTGGCGGGGTCCGACGCCTTCACCGCCGCGACGAATCGGTCGATCAGGCCGGATCGGATGCTCGACCGCGAGTGCGTGCTGCGATTCCTCGCTTTTCACATCGGACCGTGGGAGCAGTACAGAAGCCGCTCTCTGGACAGATACCTCGTTGGGATCATGAAGCGGATCAACGCCATGACTCCCGGCGAGCGGGACTCGCTCCGCGCCGATTTCGAGAAGGCGATGCTGGCCGCGACGCGTATCTTCGGGGGCAAGGCGTTCAGAAACATCTCCAATGAACGTGCCCGGATCAACAAGTCGCTTTTCGAGGCGTGGGGTGTCCAGTTGGCGCGTTGTTCTTCGAACGATATCGATCGGCTTGTCGGCCACCGCACCGAGATCGTCGAAAAGTTTCGGACGGTACTGAAGGATCCGGAGTTCGACAAGGCGATCTCGCAAGGAACCGCCATGCCCCAGCGGATACGGAAGCGGTTCAGCGCGGTCCGCGATCTGGTGCAGGAGTTCGTCTGATGCTGCGGCGGATCGGGTTGACCAACTTCAAGTGCTTCGAGAATCTCGACTTGCCGTGCGCCCCGCTCAACCTGTTGTGCGGCCTGAACGGGATGGGCAAGAGCAGCGTGATCCAGGCGCTGCTGGTGTTGCGACAGTCGTTCGAGACCGGGGACCTGCAGGAGGGCCGACTCGTACTGGGCGGCGCCCTGACGGATCTGGGGGCCGGTTCGGACGTACTGTTCGAGGATGCCGGCGACGAGGTCGTCGGATTAACCCTCCACGGCGACTAGGCGCATCCACCCTGGACCCGGCGCTTCGGCTATTCGCGCGGCAGTGATCGATTCCGGATGTGCGAGGCGAAGAGGTTGCCGCCGGACGACGGAGCCCCGCTCGTGCTGTGCGCCGTCACGGACGCAATTTGCGTCGGCATGCCATCCGAGCCCGTCTGGGACCGCGATCGACTCCCGGTCGACTTCGAGGAGCTGCTGCCCGACGGCAGGTTTGCGGATGCGCATGAAGAGATCGACAACCTTGCGCGGGCGGTGCACGCCGGTCCGATCGCCGACCGCCACCGCACGCGGCTTCGCCACCGATGTTCGAACGCAGGCGACCTGTGGAACCGATGGGAGCAGGTGTTTCCACACCTGACATTCGGCCCGGATGTTGAGGATCACCTCGCGGCGCTGAACGCCGGGTGGCTCCCGACGCTCGTCAACCGACTGGCCGACCTCGACGCGGCGGCGGCGGAATGGCGGACCGCCGGCGGACCCGCCCCGCCCTGGACGACGAGAGTGACGCCGGAGAGCGAATCGGTGATGCAGCATCCCGCCCTGCGTGAGGCCCGCCGTTTCCGGTCCCGCCGCGGTTCGAGGGTCCTGTTCGAATGGCATGCCCGGTTCGGCAGCGGAGCCCGGATACACCTGCGGTTCGATGCGCGGACACGGGAGATCGAGATCGGCTACATCGGGGTCCATCTCCTGACATGAGCAGACGACGATCGCGTCGGGGATGATGTCCTCGTGGCGGGCGCCTTGGCTTGACAAAGCCGTCCAGACGCGCAGAATGGAGCGATCAGGGTTGATGATGGGTGGGGTTCCGCCGGGGCTTGGACTGGAGCATCGGGAGGACCGACCGCATGGAGACCCGCCCTTGATGCGCGGCCAGGGCACGATGACCGGCGCCTGATTGTCCTCAAGAAGGATCGAACCGCATGGAGACCGCCCTCGTTGCGCGGGCCGCCCGCACCGATGTGACACCCACGAACGGATACGAAGGACCGACCATGAAGACGCGACCTCGTTGCGTGACGGTGATCGGCACGGCGCTTGCGCTCTGCGTCGCCGGCGGCATCGCTGCGGCCAATCCGAACGACTGGGAGCCGGGGCCTGCGGCGTGGACCGGCGACCTGACCCCGATCACCGAGGCGGACTGGAGCTACGACCGGGCCGAGCATCTGCTGGGCCGCGCCGGCTTCAGCGGCACGCCGGAGGACGTCCGGCGGCTGGCGGAGATGACGCCGGAAGCGGCGGTCAGCGCCCTGGTCGACTACGACGAGATTCCGAACGACCAACTGGAGCCGTTCGAGCACTCGGGCTTCTGGGACGAGACGCTGATGCACTTCCCGCCGAGCCGGCCCGCCGCGACCGACCGGGCGATGGCGCTCGGCGCGAGCATGGGCATCCGCGTGAAGCCGGAGTTCGTCAACCGCCACATGCAGCCGGTCTCGGACCGCTTCTTCTACTGGCTGCGCGCGACCGCGCTGGAGACCCGCCGCGTCGGCTACTGGTGGGCCGAGCGGATGCTCGACACGAACCGGCCGCTGCAGGAGAAGATGGCGCTGTTCTGGCACGGGCACTTCGCCACCGCCCAGAACAAGGTCCGCGACTACCGGAAGATGCTGCTGCAGATCGAGACCTTCGAGCGGCATGCGGCCGGGAACTTCGGCGAGCTGCTCGTCGCCGTCGCCCGGGATCCCGGGATGCTCTATTACCTGGATGCCGGCGTGAACGTGAAGGGGGCCGCCAACGAGAACTTCGCCCGCGAGGTGATGGAGCTGTTCACGATGGGCGTGGGCAACTACTCGGAGATGGATGTCCGCGAGGCGGCGCGGGCGTTCACGGGCTGGAACTTCGTGAACCTGGACTTCGTGGTCAACGAAGAGCAGCATGACGACGGCCCCAAGACCTTCCTGGGCCGCACCGGCAACTTCGACGGCGTCGACGTGCTCCACATCATCCTGGAGCAGCCGATCACCGCCGAGTACATCGCCTCGAAGATCTACCGCTTCTTCGTCCGCGAGGACCCGTCGCCCGAACTGCAGGCCGAACTCGGCGCCGTCTTCCTTGACAACGGCTACGAGCTGAAGCCGCTGCTGCGCACCATCTTCCTGTCGCGCGACTTCTACAGCGAGGCCAGCTACGGCGCCCACATCAAGGGTCCGGTCGAGCACGTCATCGCCATGCTGAAGCAGCTCGGCGCCCCCGACGTGCCGGGCGTGCCCGACTTCAACAGCACGACCATCGCCCTGGGCCAGCACCTGCTGAACCCGCCGTCGGTCGCCGGCTGGGCGCAGGGCCGCTCCTGGATCACGCCGGCGCTGCTGCAGGAGCGGGGCAACGTCGCCTTCAACTACCTGTTTCCCGACGTCATCGACTTCCGGGATCCGAGCTTCCTCGCCCGCAGCGGGGACGGTGTGGTGGGCGAGCGCCTGCGCAACGGCTACGACTTCGGCGCCGCCATCTCCATCGACGGCGACCCGAACCAGATGACCGCGTTCGACCTGTCGCTGCTCGAGCGCGACGAGCTGTTCAACACCCGCGTCTCCGGCTACCGGGCCTGGGCCGAAGCGGTGCGCAAGCTGATTCCGACCCCGCGCGGTGCGGCGCAGTTCGACATGACCCGCATGGTCCTGGATTCGGGGGCGACGACCACCGACGAGGCGGTCGACCACCTGCTGGGACGGTTCCTGCGGATGCCGGTGGCGGCCGGGCTGCGCGACGCGCTGGTGGAACTGCTGGAGGGCGAGCTGGGAACCCGGGATCTGGCGCGCGCCCGGACCTACATGGAAGATCCGTTGCGCATGGTGACGCACATCATCATGAGCACGCCCGAGTATCAGATCGATTGAGGGACTCGACCACAGAGAGGTGCATGACCATGACCCTGACCAACCGCGGCAAGAAGCTGTGTGATTCCAGTGGCGTGTCCCGCCGCCAGGCGCTGAAGATCGGCGCCCGCGGCATCGGTCTCGGCCTGCTCGGCAGCGGCCTCGGCCCCCTGCCCCCGCTCTTCGGCGCGACATCGGAGGCGCTGGCCGCCACCGAGGGGAAGATCCTCGTGGTCTTCGAGTGGTTCGGCGGCTACGACGGTCTGAGCACGTTCGTGCCCTACAGCGACGACGAGCTGTACCGGCGCCGCCCCACCATCGGCGTCCGCGAGCAGGACGTGATCAAGGCCGACGAGCACTTCGGCTTCCAGAAGTCGATGGTCGGCATGCATCGGCTCTGGGAGGAGGGCAACTGCGCCGTCATCCACGGCTGCGGCTACGAGCAGCCGTCGTTCTCGCACTTCGCCTCCAGCTCGTTCTGGCACACCGGGGCCCCCAACAGCGGGGAGGCCTACGGCTGGTACGGCCGCACTGCCGACGCCCTGGATCCGACCGGATCCCCCAACTTCCTGGTCAACATCGCCTCGGCGCAGTCGCTCGCGGTGCGCGCCCACGAGCACGTTCCGGTCGTCTTCAACGATCCGGGCTCGTTCCGCCGCGACTTCTTCCATCCGCAGAGTCAGTACATCGACCGGCTGGGCAACGGACAGGCGGCGCGCAGCGAAGTCCACAAGTTCCTGCTCGACGTCAACCAGAGCGCCCGCGAGGCGTCGGCCCTGGTCAGCCAGGCCTGGGACAACTACACCCGCTCGCGCGGCAACGATCTGCGCCTGCTCGATCTCGACAAGGTCGTGGCGCTGATCGAGAACGACTTCCCGGCGCGGCTCTACTACGTGCGGCTCCGCAACAGCCTGTTCGACACGCACGTCAACCAGGAGAGCCCGCACAACCGCCAGGTGCAGTACTGCTGCGACGCGGTCTGGGGCTTCTTCGAGGAAATGAAGCGCCTCGGAAAGCAGGACGACGTGGCCGTCTTCATCCACAGCGAGTTCGGCCGGCGGGTCCCGGAGAACACGAGCCTCGGCACCGACCACGGCACCGCGAACGTCGCCTTCGTGCTCGGCGGCGGCGTCAAGGGCGGCCAGTACGGAAAGCCGGTCAGCCTCACGGATCTCGTGCTCGGCGACAACCTGCAGTACACCACCGACTTCCGGCGGGTGTACGCCACGCTCATAGACGAGTACCTCGGCTACCGCAGGTCGGAGAGCGTGCTCGGCGACAGGTTCGACACGCTCGGCATGTTCGCGTAGGACATCGTTTGGAAGTCACGCGGAGACGAGAGGGTTGGCGCCAGCCTGCCCCCTCGCTCCGGTGCGCCTCGTGCAACAGCGCACCGTGTCCGTGCGCCGCGTCGGGCGGAAGCCCGCGAGGAGGTAGATTGAGATGTCCGATCCAGCGCCTCCGGCGGATCGTCCGGACAAGCATTCCCGACAAACCGTCCTTCCTGCGGATTCCTGGGAGTGGTGGCACACGGCATCCCTTGGACTCATCATGGCGTTCCTGGGCTGGATGGCGATCACGCGGCCATGGGGCCTGCACGCGTCGTGGCTCATCGTCGTCGTCGCCCTCATCGGTTTCGTCATGATTGCCGGGCTCGGAATCACGGGAGTCTGGCGTGGGGCCTTCATCGACGAGCGCAACATGATCAGTCTGTCGCGTTTCCAGATGATGGTCTGGACGGTGCTCGTGCTGTCCGCCTACGGCACGTTGGCGGTTACCAGGGCGGCCGAGCTGGATCCGCTGACCGCGCTCGACGTGGAAATACCGCAGACCGTCTGGGTTCTCATGGGGATCAGCACGCCGTCGCTGGTCGGCTCCCCCCTCATCAGGAACAAGAAGAAGGATCCGAGGCTCGCGTTGGACGCGGACGAGCAGCGGGAGGCGCTCGACAGTCAGCGGAAGGGGCTGGCCGAGACCGTCCGGGTCGAGGGCCGGATCGTGGTCAAGAAGAGAGTAGAGGACGCGAACTGGTCGGACCTGTTCATCGGGGAGGAAGTCTCCGATGTCGCGCACCTGAACCTGGCGAAGATCCAGATGTTCTTCTTCACGGTCCTCCTCCTGATCTCGTACGGCGTGTCCATAGCCACCCTGCTCCTCCGGTCGGAGGAGCTTCCGGATGCCCTGCCGGATGTCGGTGAGGGCATGCTCGCGCTCTTCGGCATCAGCCAGGGGGGCTACCTCATGGACAAGGCAGTCCCCGCGGCTCCCCCGAGGTAGGCGCGTCGGCTCGGTCCGGCCGCGATGGCGGCGCTGGTCGACTCGCGTCGTGGGGAGAACCGACGCCAACCAGTCTGCCGGGTCTGCCGGGTCGCCTTCCTGCACGGAGAATGCGGATAGCGCGCCACTCGCCGTGAGGCTCGCAAGCCTTGGAACGGCGTTATCTCGGTTACCATCGGCGCGGGCGCTGCTGCGGCGCTCTCGAACCGGATACGGACAGGACCGGGAGGAAGGAGATACAGAGGTGCCATTGCCATTGATGCCGGAACGCTGCCACGTGCCGGCGCGGTGTCATGCCGACCTGCGGAGCTGTGGCGCGACGTTTCACTTCAAGCGAATGGGGCAGCTTGCTGCCGTTCTCATCTCCTTCCTGGCGCACGCGGTCGTGACGCCGCCCGTGGCGCACGCACAGCAGCCGGCGGACCGGCTTCGCGTGGGGCTGGCGCTCGGCGGCGGCGCCGCTCGCGGGCTCGCCCACGTGGGGGTGCTCGAATGGCTCGAAGAGCATCGGATTCCGGTCGACGCGATCGCCGGCACGAGTATCGGGGGGCTTATCGGCGGGGGCTACGCTATGGGCCGGTCGGCGGACGAGGTGGGCGCCATGGTGGGCGACATCGACTGGGACCGGATGTTCCTCGGCGAGGTGGAGTACGGGCAGAAATCCTTCCGGCGCAAGGAGGATCGCCGCGGGTATCCGGTGCGGCCGGAGTTCGGTCTGCGCGGTGGCTTGCGGCTGGTGACGAGCCTCGATCCGGGCCACGCGGTGGAGCTGTTGCTGAGCCGGGTAGCGCTGCCCTACGCCGCCCCGCTCGAATTCGACGCGCTGCCGATCCCGTTCCGCGCCGTCGCCGCGGACCTGGAAGCGGCGGCGGTCGTCGAACTCGGGAGCGGTTCTCTCGCCAGCGCGCTGCGCGCGACGATGTCGATTCCCGGTGTGTTCCAGCCGGTCGAGCGCGACGGTCTCCTGCTCGCCGACGGCGCGTTGCTCAACAACGTCCCCGCCGACGTTGTCAGCCGCATGGGCGTGGACGTCGTCATCGCCGTCGACGTCGGCGAACCGCTCGAGACGCGTGAAGATCTGCAGTCTCTGGTCAGCGTGGTGGGCCAGGCGCTCGGCGTGATGATGGTGGAGCGAACACGCGACGTGCTCAATCGCCACGCCGACCACGTCATCAAGCCGGAGCTCGATGGCGTCACGGCCTTCGACTGGCGGGAGTTCGACACGATCCGGGCGCTGGGATACGAGGCGGTCGCCGCCGCGGGCGGCGCGTTGGCCTACCTGGCGCTGTCACCTGCCGAGTGGGAGCGGCACATTGACGAGCGGCGGGCTCGTCGGACTCCATCACTCGTCGAACCGCAGTTCGTGCGGGTGGAGGGCGTGCACGACCGGACGGCCGACGAGGTCTCTCGGGCCGTGGAACCGATGCTGGGGACGGGGCTGGACCCGAACGAGCTTGACCTGCGCCTGACCCGGCTGGCCGGCCGTGGACGCTTGGGGGCCCTCGGGTACGACCTGCTGCGAGACGGCGACCGCATGGGGATCGGTGTTCGCGCTCGCGACAAGCCCCATGGTCCCCCCTTCCTGAATCTCGGGGTCGGAGTCGAGAATGTCGAGAATCCCGTCGCGGCCATGGCAGTGTCGGTCGGGACCCGCGTCACGGTTCTGGATGCCGGGACGCGCGACGCCGAGCTCAGGCTCGATCTGGCGCTTGGCCGGGATCGGGGCGCCCGGCTTGAGCACTATCTGCCCGTCGCCGGATCACGGATGTTCGTCGCGCCCCGTGTCGAGTGGCATAGCCGGCGACAGCGCGTGTCGGTCGTCGGCAAGTCGATGGCCGACTACCGAACCCGTCGGACGCGGTTGGGGGCGGACCTCGGTGTGGCCTTCGGCGTCGCGAGCGAGCTTCGGGCCGGATACGAGGCGGCGATGGTCGACGCGTTCCGCTTGTCGAACAACGACGGGATGGGGCACTGCTGGCAGCACATCGACGGGATGAAGCACTGCCCGGACGGGTTGGAGCACGGCGCGCGGGTGAGGTGGGCGTACGACGGGCAGGACCACTGGCTCGTACCTCGTAGCGGCACGCGGATCGAGACGGAGGCGCGCTGGCTGGTAGCCGCGCCGGAGCAGCCGTCGGGATTCGCGCAAGCTCCATTCACGCAAGCTCGATTCACGAGCAGCACTTTCCTGCCCCTCGGCCGGGAGGGCCGCGTCTTTCTGTCGATGGTTGGCAGCATGGCGTCCGGTGACCCCGATGACCGACTCTCGCCCTTCTATCAGTCCACCCTCGGTGGCCCGTTTCGTCTCGGCGTGTTCGAGCGGGACCAGTTCCGGGGGGTACGGACCGGTTATGCCGGGGCCGGCTATCTTCACCGGCTCGGGCGAATGCCGGATCTGTTCGGGGGCTCGATCTTCGCAGGCGCCTGGCTCGAATCCGGCTGGGTCGACAACGACGGGGGGTCCCCACGGCCGGCCCCGCCGACATCTGTGCCATTGCTCCTTTGGAGACGAGCGGGCTGCCCCGCGAAGGGGTCCCCATGACCAGCCGCGCTTGCATCCGTACCAATGTGTCGGTCGGGTTGTTGGTCGACACGCTGGTCGGCGCGCTGTTCGCCAGCGCCAGCTTTGCCCACGGCGAGCGGCGCAGGTTCCATATCGCGCTCGGCCGTCCATTGTGGTAGCGGCTGTTGTGGAGTGAGTACCGCTGTCCCCATCGCGATGTGGCGGGTGGCCCGGTGAGGGCGGTCCGGAAGTCCGGTCGCCTCCGCAGTCTGCGACCAGGGAGCCCGGAATCCGGAATGTCACACTTCAAGCGACAACGGCTGTCCTGGACGGCGCGATGATCGAGGTTACCATCGGCGCGGGCGCTGCTGCGGCACTCCCGAACCGGACACGGACAGGACCGGGAGGAAGGAGATACAGAGGTGCCATTGCCATTGATGCCGGAACGCTGCCACGTGCCGGCGCGGTGTCACGCCGACCTGCGGAGCTGTGGCGCGACGTTGCACTTCAAGCGGGTGGGGCAGCTTGCCGCCGTTCTCATCTCCTTCGTGGTGCACGCGGTCCTGATGCCGCCAGCCAACCGGTCCGTGGCGCACGCACAGCAGCCGGCGGACCGGCCTCGCGTGGGGCTGGCGCTCGGCGGCGGCGCCGCCCGCGGGCTCGCCCACGTGGGGGTGCTCGAATGGCTCGAAGAGCATCGGATTCCGGTCGACGCGATCGCCGGCACGGGTATCGGGGGGCTTGTCGGCGGGGGCTATGCTACGGGCCGGTCGGCGGACGAGGTGCGCGCCGTGGTGGGCGACATCGACTGGGACCGGATGTTCCTCGGCGAGGTGGAGTACGGGCAGAAATCCTTCCGGCGCAAGGAGGATCGCCGCGGGTATCCGGTGCGGCCGGAGTTCGGTCTGCGCGGTGGCTTGCGGCTGGTGGCGAGCCTCGATCCGGGCCACGCGGTGGAGCTGCTGCTGAGCCGGATAGCGCTGCCCTACGCCGCCCCGCTCGAATTCGACGCGCTGCCGATCCCGTTCCGCGCCGTCGCCGCGGACCTGGAAGCGGCGACGGTCGTCGAACTCGGGAGCGGTTCTCTCGCCAGTGCGCTGCGCGCGACGATGTCGGTTCCCGGTGTGTTCCAGCCGGTGGAGCGCGACGGTCTCCTGCTCGCCGACGGCGCGTTGCTCAACAACGTCCCCGCCGACGTTGTCAGCCGCATGGGCGTGGACGTCGTCATCGCCGTCGACGCCAGCGAACCGCTCGGGACGCGTGAAGATCTGCAGTCTCTGGTCAGCGTGGCGAACCAGGCGCTCGGCGTGATGATGGTGGAGAGAACACGCGGCGTGCTCGATCGCCACGCCGACCACGTCATCACGCCGGAGCTTGATGAAGTCTTGGCCTTCGACTGGCGGGAGTTCGACACGATCCGGGCGCTGGGATACGAGGCGGCGGCCGCCGCGGGCGGCGCGTTGGCCTACCTGGCGCTGTCACCTGCCGAGTGGGAGCGGCACATTGACGAGCGGCGGGCTCGTCGGACTCCATCACTCGTCGAACCGCAGTTCGTGCGGGTGGAGGGCGTGCACGACCAGGCGGCCGACGAGGTCTCTCGGGCCGTGGAACCGATGCTGGGGACGGAGCTGGACCCGAACGAGCTTGACCTGCGCCTGACCCGGCTGGCCGGCCGTGGACGCTTGGGGGCCCTCGGTTACGACCTGCTGCGAGACGGCGACCGCATGGGGATTGGTATTCGCGCTCGCGACAAGCCCCATGGTCCCCCGTTTCTGAATCTCGGGGTCGGGGTCGAGAATGTCGAAGATAGCGTCGAAGATAGCGTCACGGATATGGAAATGTCGGTCGGGACCCGCGTCACGGTTCTGGATGCCGGGACGCGCGACGCCGAGCTCAGGTTCGATCTGGCGCTTGGCCGGGATCGGGGCGCCCGGCTTGAGCACTATCTGCCCGTCGCCGGATCGCGGATGTTCGTCGCGCCCCGCGTCGAGTGGCATAGCCGGCGACAGCGCGTGTCGGTCGTCGGCAAGCCGATGGCCGGCTACCGAACCCGTCGGACGCGGTTCGGGGCGGACCTCGGTGTGGCCTTCGGCGTCGCGAGCGAGCTTCGGGCCGGATACGAGGCGGCGATGGTCGACGCGTCCCGCTTGCCGGACGTCGACGGGATGGAGCACTGCTTGCCGGACATCGACGGGATGAAGCACTGCCTGGGGAACATCGACGGGTTGGAGCACGGCGCGCGGGTGAGGTGGGTGTACGACGGGCAGGACCACTGGCTCGTACCTCGTAGCGGCACGCGGATCGAGACGGAGGCGCGCTGGCTGGTAGCCGCGCCGGAGCAGCCGTCGGGATTCGCGCAAGCTCCATTCACGCAAGCTCGATTCACGAGCAGCACTTTCCTGCCCCTCGGCCGGGAGGGCCGCGTCTTTCTGTCGATGGTTGGCAGCATGGCGTCCGGTGACCCCGATGACCGACTCTCGCCCTTCTATCAGTCCACCCTCGGTGGCCCGTTTCGTCTCGGCGTGTTCGAGCGGGACCAGTTCCGGGGGGTACGGACCGGTTATGCCGGGGCCGGCTATCTTCACCGGCTCGGGCGAATGCCGGATCTGTTCGGGGGCTCGATCTTCGCAGGCGCCTGGCTCGAATCCGGCTGGGTCGACAACGACGGGGGGGTCCCCACGGCCGGCCCCGCCGACATCTGTCCCAATGTGTCGGTCGGGTTGTTGGTCGACACGCTGGTCGGCGCGCTGTTCGCCAGCGCCAGCTTTGCCCACGGCGAGCGGCGCAGGTTCCATATCGCGCTCCGGCCGTCCATTGTGGTAGCGGCTGTTGTGGAGTGGAGTACCGCCGTCCCCATCGCGATGTGTGGCGGTGGCCCGGTGAGGGCGGTCCGGAAGTCCGCGGGGGCGACGACTTCCCGGAGTTGCCCCATCCAGCCGTGGCCACACATCGAACGTCGTCACGCGGCAGTCGACGATGCCCCGGCCGCCGGCACCAGGAACCACGAGACGAGCACCGCCTTGATGAACTGCGTGGCAGAGGTGTTGCAGCTGCCGAGGTCAGCGGCGCCGCTTCTGGATATTCCGCAGCTCGGCGATGTCCAGCAGATCCCGCGGTCTGCCCGCGCGTTGCTTCATGGCGACGAGGTCGTCTATGGAGGCCACGAAGAACGTGCGCTGATCGACCGTCACCGCGATCGCCCGCCGTTTGAGCTCGTCGAACGCATCGCTTTCCCCTACCAGCAGGTCGACCTCGGCGCCGCCGTCACCGGTGTGGAAGTTGAGGGCCAGCATACCCTTCTCCCGCCGCCAGCGACGGACGTGCTTGACGTCGCGGATCCGTTCGACAGGCTCCGGGATGCGGGGACGGGCGCCGAGTGACCACAGCAGATCGACCGCGGCCCGCCAGGAATCCGGAGCCAGACTGGGAACCACATCGAGATCGAACGTCACGCGTGAACCGCCGTGCAGCGCGGCGGCGACACCGCCAACGATCACGAATTCAATGCGATGGTCGTGAAGCGCGTTCAGGATCTCGATGAAGCCGCGCGTCATGCGACTGCTGCTCCGTCCATGCCCGGCGGAGCAGGGTCAGGTCGCGGGCGCGCGCGCTGAGCTTCCGCAGGCGTTCGACGAACGACCGGCTGTCGAGCGGCGCGATGGGGGAGTCGTCGGGGCGGACGCCCGTCCAGTCGACGTTGCGATCGTCCGGAGAGCGTGTCACGGGCGGCGTGGGGGAGTCGTCGGGACCGCAGCCGACCCGTCCCGCGCCGCGATCTTCCGGAACGTGCATCACAGGCGTCGCGGTCGTGTTGCGCCCCCGTGTCCGGGCGACAGCGGATGCCTTCGCCCATGTGCGCCGCCGCAGTATAGTCCACCGCGGCGGGCGACCCGTCGATCATGGACGACACGCTGCTGGCCGACCTCGTGGCGACCTCCCGCGGCGTACGCGACGCCGGCGGTCGTCTCGACAAGATCGGCCGCCTCGCCGCCCTGCTGCGGCGCCTCGCCCCGCGCGAGGTCGAGATCGCGGTGGCTTTCCTCTGCGGCGCGCCCACGCAGGGGCGCATCGGGGTCGGCTTCGCCGCGCTCGGCCGAATCCGTTCCACGCCGCCCGCGTCGGCGCCCGCGCTGACCCTCGTCGACGTCGACCGTGCGTTCGAGCGGGTCGCGACGACGACCGGGTCCGGCTCGATGGCGGCCCGCGTCGGGCAACTGCGCGAGCTGCTGGTGCGCGCGACGGCCGACGAGCAGGAGTTCCTCGTTCGCCTGCTCCACGGCGAGATCCGCCAGGGCGCGCTCGAGAGCGTCCTTACCGACGCCGCGGCGCGGGCCGCGGGGCTGCCGGCGGCCCGCGTCCGCCGCGCGGTGATGCTGGCCGGCGGTCTCGCGCCGGTGGCCCGGGTCGCCCTGTCCGGCGCCGATCCGGACCTGTCGCAGTTCACGCTGCGCGTCTTCCACCCGGTGCAGCCGATGCTGGCGCAGTCCGCGGAGAGCGTCGCCGAGGCCCGGATGCGCCTCGGCGCCATGGCTCTCGACTACAAGCTCGACGGCGCCCGCGTGCAGGCGCACAAGGACGGGACCGGGGTCCGGGTCTTCACACGCCACCTGCGCGAGGTGACCGCCGCCGTCCCCGAGGTGGTGGAAGCGGTCCGCGCGATGCCGGCGCGGCGGTTGATCCTCGACGGCGAGGTGCTGGCGTTGCGGCCTGACGGGACGCCGCTTCCGTTCCAGGTCACGATGCGCCGCTTCGGCCGCAAGCTGGACGTCGCGGCGCTGCGCCGCACGTTGCCGCTGACGCCCTTCTTCTTCGACTGCCTGCTGGTCGACGCGCACGACCTGATGGACGACCCCTTCGGTCGGCGCGCGGACGCGCTGGCGGAGGTCACGAGCGACCGGTCGCTCGTGCCCCGTGTGCTCGCGCCCGATCCCGGCGAGGCGTCGGCGTTCGTCGACGCGGCCCGCCGCGCCGGCCACGAAGGGGTGATGGCCAAGGCGCTCGACGCGGGCTACGCAGCGGGCAGCCGCGGGGCGGGGTGGCTGAAGATCAAGCCGGTCGCGACGCTCGACCTCGTGGTGCTCGCCGCCGAGTGGGGGAGCGGGCGCCGCCGCGGGTGGCTGAGCAACCTGCACCTGGGCGCGCGCGACCCGGCGAACGACGGCTTCGTCATGCTCGGCAAGACCTTCAAGGGGCTGACCGATGCGCTCCTGGCATGGCAGACCCGCCGGTTCCTGGAGCTGGAGATCGGACGCGACCGCCATGCGGTGTTCGTGCGGCCGGAGCTGGTGGTCGAGATCGCCTTCAACGACGTGCAGGCCAGCCCGCAGTACCCCGGCGGCGTCGCGCTGCGGTTCGCCCGCGTCAAGCGGTATCGGGACGACAAGACGGCGGCCGAAGCGGATACCATCGAGACGGTGCAGGCGATCCACCGGCGGCTGACGCGGGATTGATTGATCACGACGCACTGTACAAGATTGCACCCGTGGAACGGGCGGGTGCGGGCGGCTGACGGGGCGTGATTTGCGAGGCGGGTGGCGGGCTGCGCCGGGGCGCCCCCCGGGTGTTCAGTCGACCGGGCTGGCTGGTTCAGTCCGTTCGAGGAGCTGGAGCAACATGCCGCGGAGTTCGCGGATGTCGGTCTGCAAGTCTGCGTGGCGTTCGCGGATCTCGGTCTGCAAGTCTGCGTGGCGTTCGCGGATCTCGGTCTGCAAGTCTGCACGCATCGCGTGCATCTCGGTGCGGAGCTCGCGCACGTTGTTGTTGGTGTCGCCGATCCGCGTGTGGATCGTGTTGTTGATGTCGTCGATCCGGGAGTTGATGGTCGCGGTTTGCTGAATCATTATGCCGACGAGGCTGATCAGCAACAGGACGATGGTCATTCCTGTTCCCATGATCCACTTGGTGTCGGCCGAGAGTCTCGGCTTTGCGGGGCTGGCTGCGTGCTCGGCGGCCGGCGCGGTGTTGTCGGCCGTGTCGTGCATGTCGCCCTTGACGTGATTCTACACCGGTGATGCGGGACGGGCGGGACGGCGGGTACGGCGGCGACCGTATCGCTCGGGCCAGCGCGACTGGGCAGGCTCACAAGGCGGGCCTGATCGTGCAGAGCAGCTTACGAGGGCGCTGGTGCTCGTGTGAGGTGGGGTCTGCAATTCGGTGTGTTGATCACCTTTCAGGAACAACACACCGAGCGGCGGCAGCGTCAGGCGGAGGGAGAAGGGACGCCCGTGCGCGGGTCGGCTTTCCGCAACGACGTGTCCGCCGTTGCCCAGACCGCTGCCCCGGTAGCAGGCGGCGTCGCTGTTGAGCCGTTCACGCCATCCTCCCCCGTGGGGGACGCCGACGCGATGGTCGTGCCGCGCGACCGGGGTGAAGTTGCAGACCACGACGATCGGCTCGCCGGCGCGGCCGCGGCGCAGGAAGCTCAACACGCTGCGCGCACGGTCGTCGCACTCGATCCATTCGAAGCCGGACGGCTCGGCGTCCAGCTCATGGAGCGCCGGCTCCGCGCGATAGAACCGATGCAGGTCGCGGACCCAGGCGTGCATGCCACGGTGCAGGGGCCTGTCCAGCAGGTGCCAGTCGATGCTCTCGGCGTGCGTCCATTCCCGTTCCTGCGCGATCTCGTCCCCCATGAACAGGAGCTGCTTGCCGGGATGGCCGACCAGGAAGCCGTAGAGCAGGCGCAGGTTGGCATGCCGTTGCCACTCGTCGCCCGGCATGCGGGACAGCAGCGAGCCCTTTCCGTGCACCACCTCGTCGTGCGACAACGGGAGGACGAAGTTCTCGCGGAAGGCATAGGTCACGCTGAACGTCAGCGCGTCGTGATGGTGGCTGCGGTGGATCGGATCCTTCGACATGTACTCCAGCGTGTCGTTCATCCATCCCATGTTCCACTTGAAGCCGAAGCCCAGCCCTCCGGCGTCCGCGGAGCGGGTCACCCCGGGCCAGGCGGTGGATTCCTCGGCCACCATCATGACTCCGGGATGGGCCGCGTGGACGCGCTCGTTCAGGCGCCGCAGGAAGTCGACGGCGTCCAGGTTCTCGTTCCCGCCGTGGACGTTCGGAATCCACTCGCCGTCCTCTCGCCCGTAGTCGAGATGGAGCATCGAGGAGACCGCGTCCACGCGCAGGCCGTCGAGGTGGTACCGCTCGAACCAGAACAGCGCGCTCGAAATGAGGAAATTGCCGACCTCGCGGCGCCCGTAGTTGAAGATCAGCGAGCCCCAGTGGGGGTGCTCCCCCTGGCGCGCGTCCGCATGTTCGTAGAGGCAGGTGCCGTCGAACCGCGCCAGGCCGTGGATGTCCTTCGGGAAGTGCGCCGCCGACCAGTCCGCGATGACGCCGATCCCGCGCCGGTGCAGCGTGTCGACCAGCTCCATGAACTCCTGCGGGGTGCCGAAGCGGCTCGTGGGCGCGAAGTAGCCGAGCGTGCCGTAGCCCCACGACTCGTCGAGCGGATACTCGGCGACGGGCAGCAGCTCCACGTGCGTGAAGCCCAGATCCGCGACGTGGTCCGCCAGGCGCCCGGCGATGTCCCGGTAGGTCAGCCAGCCTCCTTCGCCGGGGACCCGCATCCACGAGCCGAGATGCACCTCGTAGACGGCGATCGGCGCGTCGTGCGCGTTGCGGGCCGCCCGCCCGGCCATCCATGCGGCGTCGCCCCATTCGTGGCCGGACAGATCCCAGACCCGGGATGCCGTGCGGGGGCGGAGCTCGGCGGCGAAGGCATGGGGGTCGGCCTTCTGTACCGCGTCGCCGCCGCCACCCGGCGTGACGTGGTACTTGTAGAGGGCGCCGCTCGCGACACCCGGAACGAAAGTCTCCCAGATTCCCGCCTCGGGCCGCAGCCGCAGGGGGTGGCCGTGCGGGTCCCAGCCGTTGAAGTCCCCGACGACCGCCACGGCGCGCGCGTTGGGGGCCCAGACCGCGAAGTGTGCGCCGCCGGCGCCGTCGCGCCGCGCCAGGTGCGCACCGAGCTTGTCATGGCTCCGGTAGTGCGTTCCGTCGGCGAGCAGGTGCAGGTCGTAGTCGGTGAGAAAGGGCGAAGCGCCCTCGTTCCCGCTTGCAGCCACGCATTCAGCTTACAGTTCCCGTGGAACCGGCCGCGAGGCATGTTGCGCAGACCGCGTTGCGCCCCGGCCGCGGTGCGATCAGGCGGAGGCCTCCACGCGGACCGTCACCACGTCGGTCTCGTGATACTGCTGGTGGCGCACGGACGAGGCGAGGTGGCGGAGCAGCCGCAGCGACACTTCCTGCTCGGCTGCCTGTCCGGCCACGCGATCTCCGAGCAGGGCGATGCGGTCCTCGATGTTCGACTCCCGGGTGGCGGCGACGAACTCCAGCTCGGCGGCGCCGCCGTCGCTGCGGGCGCTGACCTGCAGGCGCCGTTCGCCACTCTTCGCTTCCCGCCGGATGAGCGTGAGCAGCGTCTCTTCACCCACCGCACGCAGCCGGTCCGTCATCCTCTCGTTCCAGCCCCGGGTCGCGGCGAACTCGGTCAGGAACTTGTCGATCGCCGGATAGGCGTCCGTCGTCAGGGCGGTTCGCAGGCGGTGCGGCCGCGGTCGGGTCAGCTCCAGGAACAGCGTCATGACGATTGCCGCGAGGCCGCCGGCGGTCATCCCGTTTTCCAGCAGTCCGCTCCAGGCGCCCAGTTGGTCGGCGAAGATCAGCCCGTTCTGGAAGCCCAGGCCGATCCAGAATCCGACCCCCGCCACGATCCCCTTGCGGTAGTCGACGCCGTCCTCGACCACCACCCGCATCCCGAGCACGAACAGGGTGGACATGAGCACGATGGTGTACGCCCCGGCCACCGGGCCCGGAATGGCGAGAATGAGGCCCATGAACTTCGGGAGGAAGGCGAGCATGAGGAAGGTGGTCCCGATGTAGACGCCGACCGTGCGCGAGGCGACCCCGGTGATGTCGGTCACCGAGACGCTCGACGAATAGGTCGTGTTCGGCACCGTCGCCGCCAGCCCCGACAGCAGGTTCCCCACGCCGTCGGCGGTGACCGCGCCCTGCACGACGCGGTAGTCGGTGGCCCGCGGTTTCCGCCGCGAGACGCGCTGAATGGCGACGCTGTCGCCGATGGTCTCGATGGCTCCGATCAGGGTGACGAACACGAAGGCCGGCAGCAGCGACCAGAAGGCGACGCCGAACTCGAGATCGAATCCCGGCCAGCCACCGACCGGCAGTCCGATCCAGCTCGCCTCGGCGATGAGCTGCGTGTTGTACAGCCCGAACGCGCTGGCGGCCACGCAGCCGCTGGCGATGCCGATGACCGGCGCCCACAGGCGCGCTACGCCGGTGGCGCGCAGCGTGACCCCGACCGTGACGATGAGCGTCGCGGCCACAATGGTCGGCGCGGCGGCCGGCGACGACCCTTCCGGCACGTCGCCCAGCATGCCGAACATGATCGGCATCAGCGTGACCGGGATCAGCATGATCACCGTGCCGCAGACCGTGGGCGTGAGGATCCGCCGGAGCAGCGACAACTGCGCCGAGAGGCCGAACTGGAACAGTGCCGAGAGGGTGACCAGCGTCGCCAGCAGCCCCGGCCCGCCTTCGACGAGCGCGGTCACGCACACCGCGATGAAGGCGGCCGACGTGCCCATCAGCAGCACGTGGCCGGAGCCGATGCGGCCGACCCGCACCGCCTGGAGCACGGTCGTGACTCCACTGATGGCGAGGGCCGCGAACGCCGCCCACGCCAGGAAGTCCTCCGTGCCTCCCGCGGCGCGCACCACGATGGCCGGCGTCAGCACGATGCCGGCCACGGTGAGCATCGCGAACTGGAAGCCAAGGCCGAGAGCAAGCGCGGGCGGCGGCTGTTCCTCGGGCTCGTAACGCAGATCCCGCACCGCGGCGGCAGTTGTCGAGGGCATTGGTGGCGATCCTTTCCGGCCAGTGGGCTCGCGTTCGTTTGTACACGAGTATTCGTGCTGGAGGCAAAGAGGAAGCAAGGCACTGGGACTCGCCGACGCCGTCGTCCACCTGCCGATCGACGAGCGGCCGATCGCCCGCCACCGGCGCCCGCCCCGGCCGGTTCACCGCGATTTGAAACGGCGTGCTACTGCCTGTGCCCTCGGCGGGCCGCCGTTGCACGGTCGACGATGGACACGACGGTCGACGCGACCAGCACCCAGGCGACCAGGCCGGCTGCCGCGGTTAACAGCGGCGTCAGGGCCGGGACCGCCTCCAGCCGCGCGGCCGCCAGCACGACCAGCGGGACGAAGTAGCCGATCCCGTTCCAGCGGCCGATCGTGCTCATGCGAAGTTGTTTCAGGTTGTGGAGCCAGTAGGAGTCGATCACGTACTGCCCGAAGGCGACCGGGATCAGCGCGGGCAACACGAGTGGGACCTGGTCCGCCAGCGCCGCGCCGGTCAGCCCGGCGGTCACGAACAGGCAGTCGGTCGCGTGGTCGAAGAGCCGCCCGCCGGCGGACGCCGTACCTTGCCGGCGGGCGACGACGCCGTCGAGGTGGTCGCTGGCGATCGCCGCGGCGAGCAGCAACGCGGCCAGGCCGGCGCCGAGGAGGTCCGGCCGGGCGTAGGCCACGGCGAGCGGGGGAGCCAGCGCGAGCCGCAGTCCGGTGAGCAAATGAGCCGTGATTGCCATCCGGTCTCCCCCGGGAGTCGACGGCATGCCGTTCAGGACCGCATGCTCGCGAGTCGGCGGACCTTGCGCGGTCGGGCTTCGCCGCCGCCCGGCCCGGGTCACCCGAACAGTTCCCGCTGTGCCCGCGGCCAGAACGCCGCCCCGATGAGGGCATTGAACAGGATGAAGAAGTTGTGTTGCACGAAGCCGAACGCGGCCATCTGTCCCTCGTTCTCCGGGAAGAGGATCACCCAGAACGTGATGGCGGCAGCCCGCATCGGCGTCGGCACGGCGGCGGCGAAAAAGACGACCGGCAGGTAGCCTAGCAGCGACACGAACGACGCCTCGACCCCGAACAGACGCAACGCGACGGTGTAGACGATCACCGCGGCCAGCAGCGCCGGTGACCGCAGCGCCACGAACAGGGCGTAGTGCCGGAGGGTGGCGGTCCGGAAGGCGTGCAGGATCCGCCTGTCGCGCAGTCCGCTGCCCGGCCACAGGGCGCCGCGGAAGTACAGGATCCAGGCGATGAGGAACAGCACCGCCCCGGCCGCCAGCCAGGGCACGAGTCCGAACGCCGGCGGCAGCCCGCCCCCGCTGAGGGCGAAGCCGACCGTTGCCCAGAAGAGCAGGTAGAACACCTCGCAGAACATCACGAAGAGCATCACCGAGCCGACCTCCCAGCCCGGGACGCGGTGGCGTCGGTTCAGGTAGTAGGCCATGGCGCCCTTGCCGACCTGCTCGTTGACCAGCGAGATGATGTAGGCGCTGGCGCGGATCGGCAGCAGGTCGCGGTAGCGGATCGGCGAGACGAACCAGTGGAGGGCGCGGGTGACGACCAGGGTGTCGATGCAGAAGTAGAGGCCCGAGTAGGCCACCATCAGCGCGAGCCAGGGCGCCCACTCCACGTTGGCGAACACGGCCGCCATGTAGTCGGCCAGCGAGAGTCCCTCGCGCGCCGCGGCGCCGTCGAGCCGGAAGTAGAGATAGGCGAAGCAGGCGGCGCTGAGGGCGAGAAAGGCGGCGCGGCCGGCCAGGCCGCGGCTCGGAGGAGCGGGCGGGGCGGCGTCGTCCGGGGGCGCGGGTGGAGCAGCGGGTGCATGCATCATCGTGTGCGTCATCGGCCGGCGTGCCGGCAGAGTTTCTCCAACGTGTCGGTCAGCGGCGTGAGGCCGATTCCCAGAAACGCCTCGGCGCTGCCGAACCCCGTCTCGTCGGATGTGATTACCTCGATCACGTCCGGCGTCAGTCCGCCGCGCCGGACCAGGCTCGTGAGGCCGGCCCCGAGTCGGGCCAGCCACAACGGTGTCGAGCGGACCACCAGCTCGTTGCCCAGCAGGCGCGCGGTCCGCTGCAGCAACTCGCGCCGGGTGATGAGGGTGGGCCCGACCAGGTCGGCTATCCGGATCCGCACCCCGCCGGGCGGTTCCCGGCAGGAGTGCAGGATGGCGTTGCACAGGTCGTCGACGTCGAGCGGACGCAGTCGTTGCGACCCGCCGCCCAGCACGCGGGCGGACCGGGCCGACGCTTCGCGCAGCAGCGCGCGTCCGCCGGCGGTGTCCGGACCGAGCAGCAGCGGCGTCCGGATGATGGTGGCGGCAAGGCGGGAGCCGAGCACGATCCGCTCGGCTTCGCCCTTGGAGCGGAAGTAGCCGTTGTTCGAGCGCGGGTTGGCGCCGAGCGAGCTGACGAAGACGATGTGTCGCGCACCGGCCGCCCGCGCCGCCTCGACCAGGGTGCGGGTGCTCTCGACGTTGCCGATCCGGTAGGTCGACGTGCGGCTCTCGAACAGGATGCCTGCAAGGTGCACCACGCAGCCGGCGCCGGTGAGCGTTTCGACGAGCCGTTCCGGCTGATCGTAGGCGACCACGCAGGGCCTGATGCGCGGCGAGCGGGGCAGGCTGTCCAGCACCGCTTTCCGGCGCACCACCGCCACCGCACGCAGCATGTTCCGGGAGGCGATCCGCGCGAGGAGCGCCCGGCCGACGGCGCTGTTGGCTCCGGTGATCGCTACCGTGCCGCTGTCCGCGTGCCCGTTCACCGTGGCGTCCAGAAGAACACCTCCCAGGTGCTGAGCGGCTCGGCCTGTCCCTGAATCATGCCGCCCGACGGGCCCGCATCCATGCGCATGCCGTTCTTCTCGCCATAGGCTGCAAGCAGCGGAAAGCGATCGTCGCCCAGGATCTCGGTCGCCGTCATGGCGTACGTGGCGTCACCGATTCGCAGCCAGCCGTCGGGATTCGCCCGCGCCTGCCGCGCCCAGTACCCGCCGTCGGGCCGGGTGGCGGTGATCACGCCGTCCTCGGCGCCGACGTACACGACGTTGACCACGAACGGGGGGAAACCACCGGTCTTGAGCTGGATGATGCGGTGGTCGTTCACCGTGCGCCAGTCGCCCGGCGGCAGGGTTTCGGTCCCGCCGATCCGGACGCCCGCGATCCGGTTCCACGGCGTCATGAAGACGTACACGAGCACCATGATCGCGGCGACCGCGATCATGGTGACGCTTTCGATCTGCCTCTCCGTCATCGACATCTCCCGTCTGCCGGCGCGTCCCGCAGCGGCCGATCCGGATCCGGCGGCCCCGCCGCGCCCGCTCGTGCTATGGTAGGCGATCAACCGGGGATCCGTACTGAACTGTGGAGGTCTTGTGATGACATGTGCACGATCGACGACGGGGCTGGCGCTCGCGCTGGTCGGACTGCTGGTACTGCCGGCTCTGACCTTGGCGCAGGGAGATGCGCCGCAGACCGCCTGGGGCGCGCCGGATCTGCAGGGGGTCTGGGACTTCCGCACCATCACGCCGATGGAGCGGCCCGAGGATCTGGGCGACAAGGCGTTCCTGACCGAAGAGGAAGCGGCGCAGCGCGAGCAGGCCGCCGTCACGCGCGACATCGAGCTCTGGGAGGCGGACGCCCGGCGCACCGAGGCGGGCGGCAGCGTGGGCGGCTACAACAACTTCTGGATGGACCGGGGCACGCGGGTCATCGGCACGCGGCGCACATCGCTCGTCATCGATCCGCCGAATGGCCGGCTGCCGGCGATGACCGAGGCCGGGCAGGCGCGCCGGGCGGCGGGCCGGGGCTCGTTCAGCGACCAGATTCAGGCCTCCTACACGGACTTCAGCAACGCCGATCGCTGCCTGATGGGCTTCAACGCCGGCCCGCCGATCACGCCGGGCGGCTACAACCAGAACGTGCAGATCTTCCAGACGCCGAGCCACGTCGTGCTGCTGACCGAGATGGTGCACACGGTCCGCGTGGTGCCCCTCGACGGACGCGACAGGCTCGATGGGAGCCTCGCGCAGTGGTCGGGAGATTCGCGCGGCCACTGGGACGGCGACACGCTGGTGGTCGAGACCGCCAACTTCGACGTCGACCGCAACTGGCGGGGCGCCAGCGCCGACATGCGCCTGGAGGAGCGGTTCACCCGCGTCGACGACGGCACCCTCGAGTACGAGTACACCGTCATCGACCCCGAGACCTGGGTGGCGCCGTGGACGGTGAACCTGCCGATGGTGCGCAGCGACCTGCCGCTGTTCGAGTACGCCTGCCACGAGGGCAACTACTCGATGGAGACGATGCTCACCGGCGCGCGGACCGACGAGGCCGCTGCCGCGGCGGCCAGGCAGTAGCTGCGCCCTCGACCGTTCGGGCGCCCGGCGTCGGTCCGGGCGCCCTGCCTTCCCCCGCGGTCGTTCAGCGCGTGGCCCGTTCCCCGGCTGCAAGCGCCGCCGCTGCCGCCATCCTGTGTCCGGCCTGCCAGGGCGGCCCGACCGAACGACCCATCGCCAGGAGCACGGCGTCGAGGTCCCCGCAGCCGAGTACGGTCGCGGCGTCCCTGAACACGCGCTTGCGGTCGTACCAGTGCACGGACCAGCCACGCGCTTCGGCCGCCGCCGCGAGGGCGCCGCGATACATCACGGAGTCGGCGACGGACTGCGCGCGGTTGTCGGCGATGCGTTCCGCGACGGTCGGCGGCAGCTCCGGGCAGGCGCGGATCGCGATCCGCGTGATCGGCGCCGGCACCGCTGCGTCCAGCGCCGCCAGGCTTTCGCGCGCACCGCGCGCCGCCGACTCCCGCACGCGCTCGACGAGCGCGATGGCCTCGGCAAGGGAAATCTCCCGCGCCCACGGGCTGTTCCGGTAACGACCCACCGCCCACGACCCCTCGTGGTGGTGCGGGTGCGTCGGCAGTTCGCGATCCGTCAGGGCGATGCGGCGGCGATCCAGCAGTTCACCGTCCGGTGCGACCGTGACGAGGACGGCCTTGTTGCCCTGCTCGTTGACGCCGACGACCGCAGTGCGCTGCTTGCGTCCTCTCGCCACGGCCCCGCTCGCGGACCTGTCGGACGATGGTCCTCTCGTTACGGCATCTTCACCGTATCACCTTCCGGGCGGCCCGGCGGGCGAGGGTTCGCGTAGAATCAGAGGCTGGCGCAGACGAGGTTCGCAGCCCCGGTGGGATCCACCGCAGTGGACTTCGTGCTGCGCGCCACGGGTCGGGAGGGCGCAGCGAGGGCGCGCCCCGCCCGGCAAGCATTCCCAACGAGAAGGAGGTCGAGATGTGCGATGAGAGAACCGTTGCCGACAGCACCCGCTACCTGCGTGCGAAGGCGATGACGCGGCGGGAGTTCGGCGCCGTGTCCGCCGGCGCGGGGCTGGCGATGCTGCTGCCCCGGCCGGCGAACGCCCAGGACGTCACCGAGGCCGAGATCGATGTGACGACCCCCGACGGCGTGGCGGACAGCTACTTCGTGCATCCCGTCGACGGGGCACATCCGGGCGTATTGATCTGGCCCGACGCCTTCGGCCTGCGGCCTGCAAAGCGGCAGATGGCCAGGCGGCTCGCGGAATCCGGCTACTCCGTTCTGGTGGTCAACCAGTACTACCGCTCGCAGCGGGCGCCCATCGTGGACTCGACGAACTTCGCCGAAGTGGCCGCCACGGTCAGGCCCCTGATGGCGACGCTGAACGCCGAGACCCATGTGCGGGACGCCGAGGCCTTCGTCAGCTTCCTCGACAGCCAGCCGTCGGTGGACAGCAACCGGAAGATGGGGACGATGGGCTACTGCATGGGCGGTCCGATCACGATGCGCACGGCCGCGGCCCTGCCCGACCGCATCGGCGCCGGCGCCTCTTTTCATGGCGGCGGCCTCGTGACCGACCAGCCGGACAGCCCGCACCTGCTCGTGCCGCAGATGCAGGCGCACTACCTGTTCGCGATCGCCGAGAACGACGACGAGAACGAGCCGGAGGCGAAGAACGTTCTGCGCGACGCGTTCGCGCAGGCGGGGTTGCCGGCCGAGATCGAGGTGTACGCAGGGGCGCTGCACGGCTGGTGCCCGCCGGATACGCAGGTATACAACGAAGCGCAGGCGGAGCGGGCCTGGAGCCGGCTGCTCGCCTTGTTCGAGCGGGCGCTCGCGTAACGCGGCTCCGACGGAACGCATCGCGGCCGGTGGGCGCCTGCGGCCAGGGACGACCCCCGGGGGCAGCGCGATGCGTTCCGGTTCGCTTGCGGCGCCGGCCGCGTTCCTGGATCTCTTCAACTGCCGAGCGGCGGCTTCTGAAGGCTGCGACGGATGCTCACCGGCCGGACCCCTTCGGGGACCACCGAATGCTTCACGATGCTCATCTCGGCCTGGAGTGCGGCAGCGCTGCGTTGGACGCTGGCGAGTCTCTCCTTCTGAACCTTCAACTCACGAACCATATCGTCGAGTGGCGCTGTCAGGCGCTGCTCGACCTCCGTGAGCCGCTTCTCGATGCGGCCGAGTTGTTTGGCCAGCGCTCCGATCTGTTCGGCAACCTGCCGGTTGGTCAATGGTCGCCTCCAGTGCGGCGAGGCCGGCTTCGGGATGTCGCGGCATCGGCGAGACTCGCGAAATTGTACGTGCCCATGGAGAATCACCCCTAATTGTTACGCGATTGGCGACCGCGGGCAACCGCGTCCCGCCACTGCGGTATGCTCGGCGGGCGCGGCATCCCGGACTGCCGGGAGTTCTGCAACGCGGCCACCAAGGCGATCCGGGCGCTGATCGGACTCGCGCCGCCCGTACTGTTCGTCACCGGTGGTACATGTGGTGGAACCGCGTGGTCCGGCGTTGGCGGAAGTCCGGTTCCGCCGCCTGATCCCTGACGCGAAGGACTCGCGCCGGGGGGCAGCGGGGCGTAGAATGTAGGCGTCGATGGCCGTGAATGGAGGTAACTGACATGAAGTCGCGACTGATCGTCCTCTGCATGGGTACGCTGCTGGCGGCGTTTCTGGTATGGGAACGGACCGACAGCGGTGAGGTCGGGGCGCAGGGCATGATCCCGAACGCGCCGCTGTTCGAGGTCGACCCGTTCTGGCCGAAGCCGCTGCCGAACAACTGGCTGCTCGGTTCGACCATCGGCGTCTCGGTCGATTCGGACGACCACGTCTGGATCGTGCACCGCGGCAACCTCGCGCCGAACGAGATTCCGGCCGCGCTCGACCCGCCGTTCGCCGAGGCCTGCTGCCACCCGGCCCCGCCCATCCTGGAGTTCGACCAGGAGGGCAACCTGATCCAGCACTGGGGCGGTCCGGGCGAGGGCTACGACTGGCCCGAGTCGAACCACGGCGTGTGGGTCGACCCGATGAACAACGTCTGGATCGGCGGCAACGGCGGTGACGACTCGCACGCCCTGAAGTTCAGTCACAGCGGCGAGTTCCTGCTGCAGATCGGCGAGGACGGACACCCCGAGCCGGACAGCAACTCGACGACGCGCTACTCACGGGTCGCCAAGGTCACCTTCGACGCCGAGGCCAACGAGGCGTACCTGGCCGACGGCTACGGCAACCGGCGCGTGGCGGTGGTCGATGGCGACACCGGCGAGCTGAAGCGCTACTGGGGCGCCTACGGCAACCGGCCGAGCGACGACCCGTTGCCCCGCTACGACCTCGACAGCACGCCGGCGCACGGGGCCGTCAGCAGCGACAAGTCGGGCACCCCGCAGTTCCGGAACCCGGTGCACTGCGCCGACCCGACCAGCGACGGCCTGGTCTATGCGTGCGACCGCCCCGGCAACCGGGTGCAGGTGTTCACCAAGGCGGGCGAGTTCGTCGAGGAGATCTACCTGATGACGAAGACACTCGGCTCCGGCGCGGTCTGGGACATCGCGTTCTCGACCGATCCGGATCAGACCTTCGCCTATGTCGCCGACGGCGTCAACCAGCAGGTGCACGTACTGCGCCGCAAGCCGCTGGAGTACATCTACAGCTTCGGCAGCGGGGGCCGCATGGCGGGCCAGTTCTTCGGCAACCACAGCATCGCGGTCGATTCGATGGGCAACGTCTATACGACGGAGACCTTCGAGGGCAAGCGGGTACAGCGGTTCCAGTACACCGGGATGGGCAGTCCGGCCGGCGATATCGGTGTGCCCTGGCCGAACGAATGATGCGCCGGCTTGTCGAAAGGAGACGACCCAGATGCTCGAGCGAACGATGTCAGCAATTGCCCTGCTGACGATCGGGATCCTTCTGGTAATGCCCGTCAGCCCGGCAGTTGCCCAGGACGGCGCACCGACCAATGACTATTGGTGGCCCAATCGGCTGAGCCTCGATCCGCTGCGCCAGACGCTTCGGGCATCCAGTCCCCTGGGTGAAGACTTCAACTATGCGGAGGAGTTCGAAACTCTCGATCTGGATGCGCTGAAGGCGGATCTCGAAGCCCTCATGACGACGTCCCAGGACTGGTGGCCGGCGGACTTCGGTCACTACGGGCCGTTCTTCATTCGCATGGCCTGGCACAGTGCGGGAACCTATCGGACCATCGACGGCCGGGGCGGCGCCGACGGGGGGCTGCAACGCCTGGCGCCGCTCAACAGTTGGCCCGACAACGCAAACCTGGACAAGGCGCACCGACTGCTCTGGCCGATCAAGCAGAAATACGGTCGCAGGATCTCCTGGGCGGACCTGCTGATTCTCGGGGGTACGGTCGCCATGGAGTCGATGGGCTTCGAGACCCTGGGCTTTGCCGGCGGCCGTATCGACGCCTGGCAACCGGAGGACGTGAACTGGGGACCCGAGGGAGAGTGGCTCGGCGCCGATCGGCGCAACGAGGACGGAGAACTGCGCCGTCCTTTCGGCGCCACGCAGATGGGCCTGATCTACGTGAATCCCCAGGGCCCGGGCGGCAATCCGGACCCGCAGGCGGCCGCTCACGCCATACGCGAGGCTTTCGGCCGGATGGCGATGAATGACGAGGAGACGGCTGCGCTGATTGCCGGCGGCCATACCTTCGGCAAGGCCCACGGCGCCGCTGATCCGTCCCGGTACGTGGGTGTCGAACCCGAGGGCGACGACATCGAGGCACAGGGATTCGGCTGGCGCAGCCGTTTCGGCGCCGGCAAGGGCGCCGACACGATCACCAGTGGGCTGGAAGGCGCCTGGACGATCAACCCGGCGGCCTGGACCCACAACTTCCTGGAGAACCTGTACACCTACGAGTGGGTGGAGACCCGCAGCCCCGCTGGCGCGATCCAGTGGAAGCCCGCCGACGATGCCGCTTCCGATCTGGTGCCGGATGCCCATGACCCGTCGGAACGGCATGCGCCGATGATGCTCACCACGGACCTGGCGCTGAAGGTCGACCCCGTGTATCGCGAGATCACGTCGCGCTGGCTCGAGAACCCGGAGGAGTTCGAGGACGCTTTCGCCCGGGCGTGGTTCAAGCTGACGCACCGCGATCTGGGCCCGACCTCGCGCTACCTCGGCGATCTGGTGCCTGATCGGGAATTCGTATGGCAGGACCCCGTTCCGGAAGTCGATCACACACTGATCGATGCACAGGATGCGGGCGCGCTGAAGGCCGGGATTCTCGATTCCGGGTTGTCGATCCCGGAACTGGTCAGGGTCGCCTGGGCCTCGGCGTCCACCTTCCGCGGGACGGACATGCGCGGTGGCGCCAACGGGGCGCGTATTCGTCTGGCGCCGCAGAACGCGTGGCCGGCGAACGATCCGACCGAGCTGCACCGCGTGCTGGAGACCCTGCAGGGAATCCGGAGCGGTTTCAACAGCGCGCAGTCGGGTGACAAACGGGTCTCTCTGGCGGACCTGATCGTTCTCGGCGGCGCCGCCGCCATCGAGCAGGCGGCAGCAGGCGCCGGGGTCGACGTGGACGTACCCTTTGCGCCTGGTCGCACGGACGCCCTGCCGGAACAGACCGATGTGGACTCCTTTGCCCTGCTCGAGCCGATCGCTGACGGGTTCCGCAACTACTTCGCCGGCGTCGGGGCTCGATCTCCGGCGGAGATGCTGGTGGAGAAGGCGGCGCTGCTGAACCTGACGATCCCGGAGATGACGGTACTCGTCGGCGGCATGCGAGGCATGAACGCCAATGCGGGAGGCTCTGTGCACGGGGTGTTCACGGACCGTCCCGGCACTCTGGGCAACGACTTCTTCGTCAACCTGATCGACATGTCGACGCAGTGGAACAAGTCGTCCACCGAGGGCCTCTATGAGGGGCGCGATCGCGCCACGGGCGAGCTCAAGTGGACGGCCACGCCGGTCGATCTCATCTTCGGATCCCACTCCGAGCTGCGCGCGGTGGCCGAGTTCTACGCGGCCGACGATGCGCAGGAGCAGTTCGTGCATGACTTCGTCGGAGCATGGACCAAGGTGATGACCCTGGACCGCTTCGATCTGCCCTGATTGGAGCAGAGGAACCGGTTCGCAGGACCTGACCGGGTTGCGTTACGCCTCCCCGGCGGTAACGACCCGCCGGGGCTGATGACCGAGCAGGGAGCCGGAAACGGCTCCCTGTTCTTGTTTGTGAAGATCCGCGGGAAGGACGCGAAGCACCGCGGGGTCGAGGTCCCTCACCGGGCTTGCTGGTGAAGGCGGTGTCGCATTCCCTGGCGGGCGGGTGACCGCCCGAACCGGATGCGCAGCGGGCTGCAGGGCAGGCAGGTGGGTGGTGGAGGCGGCGGGAGTCGAACCCGCGTCCGAAGGCCCGGCACCGAGGGAATCTACATGCGTATCCGCCCTTGGATGTCTCGCTCCCTGCGTCGAAGGGCGGCGGAAACCGCAGAGAGCAGAGCCCCGATGAATCTCGCCGTGGCGTGTCGGTGCCGCGCGCCATGGCCAGCCCGCTGTATGACGCCTGACTCCCGGCCCGCGGGCGTGGTCAGGACAGGCGCGCTGTCTGATTAGGCAGCGAGAGGAAGCTGCGTGTCCGCAGTTACATTTGGTTTTCCATCGGATTAACGAGTCGATGGTGCTCGGCATGCATCCCGCAGTTCCATGACCCCCGTCGAAGCCGTGTCGCCCCCATCGGGTACACGTAACTGAACCATTATAATCCAGGGCAGGCATGGCCGAGTCGCGAAGCGTCGAGGAAGTGGTGGGGGCGGTCGTTCCGCGCCTGCAGAACACCGTGGCGGCGGAGGTTCGCAACCTGGCGCAGGAGCTGGCCACGCGGGCCGAGGAGGTGCGGGTCGAGGCCGAGGCCGAGCACGAGGCCGCTTTGGTTCGGGAGCGCAGACGGGCCATGGCGGAGCGCGCCGAGGCGATCTCGGCGGCGGTCGATGTGGCGCGCGAACAGGCCGCGTCGGGCGTGGTGTCGCGGTTGCTCGATGCGGTACGTCGCCTGGACGAGCAGACCACGTTGAGCGGGGTTCTCGACGCGCTGGCCGATCTGGCAGGGGCTGAAGGCGGTCGGGCCGCCGTCTTCGTGGTGGCGGACGGCGGGTTGCGGTGCTGGCGCCTCGTCGGTTTCGATGCACCGGGCGACGACGCGGCGCACGTCCTCACCGCCGCGGACGCCGGCGCCGCCGGGCGAGCCATCGACGAGCGGCGCAGCGTGTCGGTCGCCGGCGGCGTCGAGGACGCCTCGCAGGGTCGCCCTCCTGTCTTCGTGACGCTGCCTGAAGATTGCGCCGGTGTCGCCGTGCCGGTGCTGGTCGGGGGCGAGCCGCTGGTGTCGGTGTACGCCGACGAGGGAGCCGGAAGGCGCGGGACGCACAGCGCGCGCTGGATTCCGACGGTCGAGCTGCTTGTGCGGCACGCGGGGGCACGCCTGGAAGCGTTGACAGCGGAGCGGGCCGCGGCCTTCGCCCGCGAAGCCGTTCGGGCGGCGCCGTAGCCCTCAGTTCCGCGTGGGAATCTGCAGCCGCTGGCCGACCCGGATCACGGTCCGCCTGCCCATCGAGTTCGCGTCCTGGATGGCGCGCACCGTGGTGCCGTAGCGCCGGGCGAGGCTGTTGAGCGTGTCGCCGCGGGCCACCTGGTGGGTGACGGTGGTCGCCCGCGGCTGTGCGGACCGCACGCGCAGCCGGGTCCCCGGCGTCAGGCGCTCATCCCAGAGAAGACGATTGTCGCGGATGATGCGCCACGGGGTCGACTCCAGGCGGTCGGCCACCGTCTGCAGGTCGTCACCTTCCTGCACCACGTACTCCTCGTGATTGCCTTCCCAGGCGAGCGGCAGCCGCAGCACCTGTCCGGCCGGCAGATGCTGCAGGTGCCACAGGGCGTTGAGTTCGCGCAGCTCGTCGCGATCGAGATCGAGCACGAACGCCAGGTGGATGTAGTTGTCACCGAGCCGTGTCCGGTACTCGACGTGGTCGTCACCGGCCGGCGTCAGCAGGTCTCCCCGCGGCTCCAGCGGATAGGCGATGAACTGATTGGCCCGCAACGCGCGCGTAGCCAGAAACGGATTGTGCATCCGCAACTCCAGCACGGAGCGGCCGGTGCGCTGTGCGAGAGACCACCAGTCGTCGCCCTCCTGAATCGGCTCGAGCGCGATGCCCGCCGCGTGGCGCCGGACGGAGGACTCGTGCAACTTGAGGACATTGCGGTAGGCGCCCACGGAGAGGAGGTACTGCAGCGTCTCGAGCGGCGGGCGCCCGCTGCGCGCCCGCCCCGGCCCGCCGTTGTAGGCCGCCACGGCGTAGTCCTCGCGCCCGAACTGGCGGACCATCTGGCTGATGTACTTGATGCCCGCCTCGATGTTGGTGTCGACCCGCAGTCCGCGGAAGGTCGCCGGCATCACCTGGAAGTAGCCGTCCGCCCCGGCGACGGATGTCAGGCCGGGGTTGCCCCCTGACTCCTGGATCAGCACCGCCCGGGCGAGGTCGTAGTCGACGCCGTACTGCTCGGTGTGGCCCCGTATCTCGTCCTCGATGCGCATCGCCTTGCGGTACATCCCGAGGAACTGCGGCGAGAAGTCGTCGAGAGGGAGAAGGAGGGCGGCGTCGTCCGGCGTGATGGCGACGCGTGGCCGCTGGGGGTCGCTGCGCTGCGGCTGTGCCCGCGTGGCGGCTGTCACCGCGCCGACGAGCGCCAGAAACGCAACGAAGCAACTCCAGCCGCGCGCGCGCCCGATGGATGTCCACATCGTGTTCGAAGGACATTAAAGCACAAGCCGGCGCCCCGCCGACACACCCGCAGGAATACGCGTCGGAGCGGCTGTCGCAGAGCCCGGTCGGGGCGCGGTTCGGGTCCCTCAGCGGCGGATCGTGCGGTTGACGATGGTCTCCAGCCGCTCCTGGCGTCCCGATACGGGGGTGGGTTCGACGGCGTTCGCGATCACGTGGTCGGACAGATCGGCGAGGCTCGCGCCATCCAGGATCCGTCGTCCCAGGTCGCCGCGCCAGCCGGCGTAGCGGGATTCGACGAACGCGGCGAGTTCGCCGCGCTCGATCAGCGCCGCCGCGCCCAGCAGCCCCTGCGCGAGCGTATCGAGCCCGCCGATGTGGCCGTGGAACAGGTCGTCACGCGAGACGCTCTGCCGCCGGAGCTTGGCGTCGAAGTTGAAACCACCGGCGCCGAGGCCGCCGCCGCGCAGGATCTCGTACAGCGCCAGCGTGGTCTCCTCGACGCTGTTGGGGAACTGGTCCGTATCCCACCCGTTCTGCGGGTCGCCGCGGTTGGCGTCGACGCTGCCGAACAGGTCGTTGGCTATGGCGTAGGCCAGCTCGTGCTGGAAGCTGTGGCCGGCCAGCGTGGCGTGGTTGACCTCGATATTGAGCCGGATGGCGTGGTCCAGGTCGTACTTCTGCAGGAAGGCGTGCACCGCCGCCGCGTCGTGGTCGTACTGGTGCTTGGTCGGCTCGTGCGGCTTGGGTTCGATCAGCAGCACGCCGTCGAAGCCGATCCTCTCCTTGTGCTCGACCACGAGGCTCATGAAGCGCCCGAGCTGGTCGGCCTCGCGCCCCAGGTCGGTGTTCAGCAGCGTGTCGTAGCCTTCGCGCCCGCCCCACAGCACGTAGTTGGCGCCCCCGAGTCGGTGGGTGACCTCCAGGCAGTGCTTCACCTGCGCGGCGGCGTAGGCGAAGACTTCCGGGTCCGGATTCGTGGCCGCCCCGGCCGCGTAGCGGGGGTGACTGAACAGGTTGGCGGTGCCCCAGAGGAGACGGATGCCGGTGGCATCCATCCGCGCCGCCATCCGGTCGGCGATGCGCGAGACGTGGTCGTTGCTCTCGGCCAGGCTGGCGCCCTCGGGAGCGATGTCGCGGTCGTGGAAGCAGAAGAACGGCACCCCGAGCTTCGTGAAGAACTCGAACGCGGCGTCCAGCTTCCGCTCGCATGCCTCGAGGCTGTTCGCCCCCGCCAGCCACGGGCGGTCCAGCGTCCCGCCGCCGAACATGTCCACGCCGGGGGCGTTGAACGAGTGCCAGTAGCAGACGGCCGGCCGGAGCTGGTCCTCCATCCGCTTGCCGAGCACCATGCGGTCCGGGTCGTAGTAGCGGAACGCGAGCGGGTCGGTGGTGTCCGGTCCCTGGCAGGCGATGCGGTCGACATTGTCGAAGAACGGTACGCTCACGAAACGGCTCCTCTCCTGAATTCATCCCGCAGGGCGCCGTACAGGGCGCGGTAGCGCGACAACCCCGCCGTGTACCGTTCGCGCAGCCGGGCGTCCGGCGCGACGACGTCGGTTGCGGGCGGTGCGGTCGCCACGCCGGCCGCGGTCTCCCCGGTCACGGCCAACCGGGCAAGCCGCGCGGCGCCGAGCGCGGGGCCCACCTCGGCCGCGGCGCGGTAGGTCAACTCCTGGTCGAGCACGCTGGCAAGGATTCGCCCCCACAGGCCGCTGCGTGATCCGCCGCCGATGACCGCGATTTCCGTCGGCGACTCGTCGCGCTCGAACAGCACGTCTCGCGCGTCGGCGAACGCGTAGGCCACGCCTTCCAGCACGGCGCGTCCGAGAGCGGCGGGGGTCGTGTCGTGGTGCAGTCCGAAGAAGACCCCCTTGGCGCTCGGGTCGTTGTGCGGTGTCCGCTCGCCCGACAGGTACGGCAGGAACAGGACGTCGGACGGCGTGTCCTCGGCCTCGACGGCGTCGAGGAGGGTCGGCACGTCCCCGAACCCGAGCAGCGGCGCCGCCCACGACAGGCACGACGCGGCGCTCAGGATGACCGACATCCGGTGCCACGTGTGGGGGAGGCAGTGGCAGAAGCTGTGGACGGCGCGCTCGGGGGCGGCGCGATACTCGGTGTCGGCAACGAAGAGCACGCCGGATGTGCCGAGCGACAGCGAGGCCCGACCGCCGCCGACGACGCCGGCTCCCATGGCGCCCGCCGCCTGATCGCCCGCACCGCCCGCAACCGGGACGCGCCGCAGACCCCAGGCCCCGGCCACCTCGGCGCGCAGCGTCCCGGCGGCCTCGCTGCCCTCGACGAGCCCGGGCATCGCGGCGCGCGTCAGACCCGTGGCCGCCAGCATCTCCTCGCTCCAGTCGCGACGCGCCACGTCGAGCCAGAGCGTGCCTGCGCTGTCGGAACGGTCGGACAGGTAATCGCCGGTCATTCTCAGCCGCAGGTAGTCCTTGGGCACCAGCACCCGGGCGACGCGCGCGAAGACCTCCGGCTCGTGCTCCGCCACCCAGATCAGCTTCGGCGCGGTGAAGCCCGGCATGGCGAGATTGCCGGTGATGACCGGCAGGCGGGGTTCGCGTTCGGCGAGCTGCCGGCACGCGCGCTCGGATCGCCCGTCGTTCCACAGGATGGCCGGCCGCAGCACCCTGTCGTCGTCGGCCAGGAGCGTGGCGCCGTGCATCTGGCCCGAGAGGCCGACCGCTTCGACGGCGTGGCCGTCGAGGTCGCGCAGCACCGCGCGCACCGCCGTATCCGACGCGTTCCACCAGTCGGCCGGATCCTGTTCGGACCACAGCGGCCGCGGCCGCGAGACGGTCAGCGGCGCCGTGAAGGTGGCGCGCACCGCCTGCTCGCGGTCGACCACGATCGCCTTGACGCCGGACGTGCCGAGGTCGATGCCGAGGTACATGACGCTACCGTAGCACTGGCGGCGGTTTCACGTGCCGGAGATCGACGCGCAGCGAACACCCTGCCGTCTCGGCTCCCCGGGCGTACAGAATCCCAGCCTCACGGTCGGATGCAATCCATGACTTCGGTCCGCGAAGCTGTCATCGAAAACTATCAGCACGGCGACGCCGACCTTGACCGAGTACCTGCCGGTCACCCTGTGACCGATGATGACTTCCGGGGACGGGGCGGGACGGGCGGGACAGCGCCGGCGGCCTGTTATCCTCAAGAGGTCGATGTCGCCCGCCGCGTCCGCGCTGCTCCCCTATCTGTTCCGCTACCGTCGGCAGTTCCTGTCCGGTTCGGTGTTCCTCGTCCTGGCCACCGCGATCGGCCTGCTGGCGCCGTGGGTGCTGAAGCTCGCGGTCGACAGTCTGGCGGCCGGCGCCGCGCCGGCCGCCGGGGCGGAACCGGCGCTTGCACCGTACGCCGCCGCCATCGTGGGCCTCGCCCTGGCCGGCGGCGTCTGCCGCTTCCTGATGCGGCGCATCATCATCGGGGCGTCCCGCAACATCGAGCTCGACCTGCGGAACGCTCTCTTCCGCCATCTCCAGCGGCTGCCGCGGGCCTGGTTCCAGGCCAACCGCACCGGGGACCTGATGTCGCGCGCGACGAACGATCTCGCGGCGGTGCGGATGCTGGCGGGGCCGGCCGTCATGTACACGGCCTCGACCTCGCTCACGTTCGTCGTCGCCCTCGCGCTCATGCTGTCGCTGTCGCCCGCGCTGACCCTGCTGGCGCTGCTCCCGCTGCCGGTCGTATCGATCGTCGTGCAGCGCTTCGGCAGCGCCATCTACCGGCGGTCCGAACGCATCCAGGCGCAGTTAGCGCACATGAGCGCGGTGGTGCAGGAGGCGCTGGCCGGCGTGCGCGTCGTCCGCGCGTACCGCCGGGAGAAAGGCGAGATCGAGCGCTTCGGCGCCGCCAACGCGGACTATGTGGCGCGCAGCCGGGACATGATCCGGCTGCAGAGCGCCTTTCACCCGACCCTGGCGTTCTTCCTCGGCCTGTCGGCGCTGGTCGTGCTGTGGATCGGCAGCCGCCACGTCATCGACGGCCGTCTGTCGCTGGGCGACTTCGTCGCCTTCAACGTCTATGTGGCGATGCTGAGCTGGCCGATGATCGCCTTCGGCTGGGTGACCAACATGCTGCAGCGCGGACTGGCCGCGTGGCAGCGGATGTTCGACATCCTGCAGGTCGAGCCGGCAATCCGCGACCCCGACGACCCGGTCGCGCCGGCGCGCATCCACGGCGTGGTCGAGTTCCGCGACCTGACGTTCGCCTACGACGGACGGACGGTCCTCGCCGGGGTGTCGGCGAAGGTGGAGCCGGGGCAGGTGCTGGCCCTGGTCGGTCCGACCGGCGCCGGGAAGTCGACGCTGGTCGACCTGATCCCGCGCCTGTTCGATCCGCCGCCGGGGACGGTGTTCGTCGACGGCGTCGACGTCCGCGACCTGCCGCTCGATGCGCTCCGCGGCGCCATCGGCTACGTGCCCCAGGAGCCGCTGCTCTTCTCGGAGTCGATCGCCGCCAACGTCGCTTTCGGCGCCCGCGGGCCGGCCCCCGCCGCCGCCGCCGCGGTCGCCGACGCGGTGGCTCCGGGTGGAGCGGCGCCGCCGGATGGTGGTTCTTCACCCGCCGCCGCCGCGGTTGCGGACGCGGTGGCCCTGGCGCAGCTCGACGCCGACGTCGGGGGGTTCCCCGAGGGCCTCGACACCGAGGTCGGGGAACGCGGCATCACGTTGTCGGGCGGACAGAAGCAGCGGGCGGCGCTGGCGCGCGCGCTGCTGACCGACCCCCGCATCCTGATCCTCGACGACGCGCTGTCGGCGGTCGACACGCATACCGAGGAGGCGATCCTCGCGCGGCTGCGGCAGGTGACGAAAGAGCGAACGACCATCCTGGTCGCCCACCGCATTTCCACCGTGCGCGACGCCGACCTGATCCTCGTGCTCGACGACGGCCGCGTCGTCGAACGCGGCGCACACGCCGAGCTGGTGGCGGCCGACGGCCTCTACGCCGGACTGCACCGCCGGCAACTGCTGGAGGACGCGCTGCAGGAATCGTAGCGGGGCCGCGGAATCCCGGCCGTCACGCCGCCGTCCTCGGCCGCCGCCGGGTGGGGCGCGAGGAATCGCGGCGGGCCCGGCCGGGCTGGGCGCGCCGAACGCGGAGGAGATGTCCATTCACGAACCCGAGGCGCTCGGCAAGGCGTACGACGCGCGCCTCATGCGGCGTCTGCTCGGCTACCTGCGCCCGCACCGGACCGCGGTGGGGATCGCCCTGGCCGCGATCTCGGCCGGCTCGCTGCTGCAGCTCGCCCAGCCCTGGCTGACGCGGATCGCCATCGACGAGCACATCGCGACGGGCGACATCGACGGGCTCGACGGCATCGCCCTCGCGTTCCTGCTCGTGCTGGCCGGCTCGTTCGTGGCGGAGTACGTCCAGACGTGGACGATGCAGATGATGGGGCAGCGCATCATGTTCGATCTGCGCATGGAGATCTACCGCCACCTGCAGCGTCTCGATCTCCGCTTCTACGACCGCAACCCGATCGGCCGACTGATGACGCGGGTCACCTCCGACGTCGATGCCCTCAACGAGCTGTTCGCCTCCGGGGTCGTGACCGTGTTCCGCGACATCTTCCTGCTCGCCGGCATCATGGTCGTGCTGCTGTGGATGGACTGGCGCCTGGCGCTGGTCACCTTCGCCGTCCTGCCGGCCATCGCGTGGGTGACGCACTGGTTCCGGATGAACGCGCGCGAGTCGTACCGCCGCGTGCGGACCGAGCTGGCGCGCATCAACGCCTTCCTGCAGGAGAACATCACGGGCATGGCGACCGTGCAGCTCTTCCGGCGGGAGGCGCGCAACTTCGAGCAGTTCGCCGGGATCAACCGCGCCCACCGCGACGCCAACGTCGAGTCCATCTTCTACTACGCCACCTTCTACCCGGCCATCGAGCTGCTGGGCGCCGTCGCCACCGCGCTGATCATCTGGTACGGCGGCGGACGCGCGCTGCAGGACACCGTGCAGCTCGGAGCGCTGGTCGCGTTCCTGCAGTACTCGCAGCGCTTCTTCAAGCCGATCAGCGACCTGTCCGAGAAGTTCAACATCCTGCAGTCGGCGATGGCGTCCTCCGAACGCATCTTCGCGCTGCTCGACACGCCGGTGGAGATCACGTCGCCGGCGGCGGTCGCTGGCGCGTTGCCCGACAGGAACCGCGCGCCGGTGGAGATCACGTCGGCGTCACCGGTCGCGGCGCGCGCCGGCGGCGGGCGGATCCGCTTCGAGCACGTCTGGTTCGCGTACCGCGACGCGGAGTACGTCTTGCGGGACGTATCGTTCGAGGTCGCGCCGGGCGAACGGGTCGGCGTGGTCGGCGCGACCGGGGCCGGCAAGACCACCCTGATCAACCTGTTGATGCGCTTCTACGACGTCGACCGCGGGCGCATCACCATCGACGGCGTCGACATCCGGGAGCTGCCGCTGGCGGATCTGCGGCGGCGCTTCGGGCTGGTGCTGCAGGACGTCTACCTGTTCTCGGGCAGCGTCCGCGAGAACATCCGCCTGGGGAACGACGCCATCAGCGAGGCGGACGTGCGGGCCGCGGCGCGCAGCGTCCACGCCGACCGCTTCGTCGAGCGCCTGCCCGACGGGTTCGAGAGCGAGGTCGGCGAGCGCGGCGCCAGCCTCTCGGTCGGCCAGCGGCAGTTGCTGAGCTTCGCCCGCGCGCTGGCGTTCGCCCCTGACGTGCTGCTGCTCGACGAGGCCACCTCCAGCGTCGACACCGACACCGAGCGGCTCATCCAGGACGCCCTGCGCGTGCTGATGGCGGGGCGGACCACCATTGCCATCGCCCACCGGCTGTCGACCGTGCAGGACATGGACCAGATCCTCGTCTTCCACCGGGGCGCGCTGCGCGAGGCCGGCGCCCACCAGCAGTTGCTCGCCCGCCGGGGGCTGTACCACACGCTCTACCAGTTGCAGTATCGGGACCAGGAGCGGGAGGCGACCAGTTGACGGGGTGCACGCAGGCTCGCACTGGCAAGGGATCGGGAACGTCGAACCGGCCTCGCAGCTCGCCCTCGACGAACCTGGCGATGGGTGCGGCGCCGTCGGGACCGGCGCGCCGCCGATGTGCTCCCGTCAGTGTCCGGGTGCGGGGGCGAAGTGCTCGTACCCGGCGGGCAGCGGCTCGTCCCTGCCGTTGCGGCGGAGCAGGACCTCACGCGTCTTCGTGACGACGCCGATCGGGGTGAGCGGCAGGCCGGCGATCTGCCGCTGCACGTGGCGGAGTCGGCCGCGGAAGGCAGGCGGGCTGGTGAAGACGAGCTCGTAGTCCTCGCCCCCGGCCAGCGCCGCGCGCAATGGATCGAGGCCGGCCGCCTCGAACCAGGCGCGCGCCTCGGGGTGGACGGGGAGCGCCTCGGCTTCCAGCCGCACGCCGACGCCGCTCGTGGCGGCGATCCGGCGGACGGCGTCCGCGAGCCCGTCGCTCAGGTCGATGCAGGCGCGGGCGGCGCGGTTGCGGCCGAGCGCGACGCCCAGGGCCACCCGCGGGTCGGGGCGGCGGTGGCGCCGCCGGCATTCCTCCGGCGCGGCGCCGCCCCGGAGCACGTCGGCCCGCGGGCCGACGTCGCCGGTCCGTTCCGCCGCCGCGCCGTGGGCGGTCGCCGGCAGGGAGGCGAGACCGGCCGCCGCTGCGCCGATGGCGCCGCTGATGTAGACGATGTCGCCCGGTCGGGCCCCGCCGCGGCCGAGCACCCGTCGGCGCTTCGCGCTGCCGATGGCGGTCACGCCGACCACCAGGGGGCCGGACGATGCCGTGACGTCGCCGCCGACGAGGCCGGTCCGGTGGCGGGCCGCGAGCGCGAGCAGCGCCCCGATCAGCTCGTCGATGTCCGCGACGGGCCAAGCGCCCGGCAGCGACAGCGCGAGCAGCGCGTGGCGCGGCGCCGCGCCCATCGCGGCCACGTCGCTGAGGTTGGCGGCCAGCGCCTTGTGGCCGATGTCGGCGGGCGTGCTGTACGTGCGGTCGAAGTGGACGCCTTCGACGAGCGTGTCGGTGGTCACGACGGTCAGCGCGCCGCGGTCCGGATCGAGGACCGCCGCATCGTCCCCGATGCCGGTGACGACGCCGATGCGGGCCGCCGGCGCCCGCTCGCGGATGCGTTCGATGACGGCGTGTTCGCCGATGTCGGCGACGGTGGCGCTCGGCACGGCCGGGGTTCCTCCGACTGCTGTCGTCTGTCGGGCGAGGCGGGTGGGCCGGTACAGCCGTCTACCGCGCGTACTCCACCGAGCGGGTCTCGCGGATGACGGTGACCTTGATCTGGCCGGGGTACTGCAGCTCGTTCTCGATCCGCTTGGCGATGTCCTTCGACAGCCAGACCGCCTCCTCGTCGGAGATGCGCTCGCTCTCGACCATCACCCGGATCTCGCGGCCCGCCTGCAGCGCGAAGGACTTCGAGACGCCCTTGAAGGAATCCGCGATGCCCTCGAGGTTCTCCAGCCGCTTGACGTACGACTCGAGGATGTCACGCCGCGCGCCCGGCCGGGCGGCGGAGATGGCGTCGGCGGCCTGCACGAGCATCGATTCGAGCGAGGGCCAGTCGATGTCCATGTGGTGGGCGGCCATCGCATCGACGACGGCCTCGGTCTCCCCGTGCTTGCGGAGGAAGTCGATGCCGATCTGCAGGTGCGTGCCCTCCAGCTCGCGGTCCATCGCCTTGCCGACATCGTGCACGAAGGCGGCCCGGATGGTGGTACGTGCGTCGAGGCCGAGCTCGCGCGCCATCACCCCCGCGACATAGGCCACCTCCTTCGAGTGCGCCAGCACGTTCTGGCCGTAGCTGGTCCGGAACTTCAGCCGGCCCATCATGCGGTTGATCTCGGGATGCATGTCGTGGATCCCGAGCTCGAACGCGGCGGACTCGCCTTCCTTGAGGGTCGCCTCGTCAACTGCTGCCCGGACCTTCTCCACCACTTCCTCGATACGAGCAGGATGGATGCGACCGTCGGCGACAAGCTGCTCGATGGCCCGCTTGGCGATCTCCCGGCGGTAGGGGTCGAAGCTGGACAGGATGATGGCGCCCGGGGTGTCGTCGACAATCAACTCGACCCCGGTCGCCGTTTCCAGGGCCCGGATGTTGCGTCCCTCGCGGCCGATGATGCGGCCCTTCAGATCGTCGCTCGGCAGGTCGACCACCGACACCGTGGTCTCGATGGCGTGGTCGGCGGCGCTGCGCTGGATCGCCTGCGTGATGATGTGTCTGGCCTTGTCGGCGGCCGTCTCGCGCGCTTCGTGCTCCAGCCGCTTGACCAGGTTGGCGGCATCGCGCCGGGCGTCCGATTCGAGCTGTCGGACGAGCAGCTCCTTCGCCTCGTCGGCGGTCATGCCCGAGACCCGCTGGAGCTCGGCCTGCGTCTGCTCGGCGAGCTCGCGGCAGCGGGTCTCCTCCGCGTCGGTCGCTCTCTCTCGCTCGATAATGGAGTCTTCGCGAGCCCGCAACTCGCGCGCGGCTCGATCCACTCCCGAGCTGCGTTCGGCCAGCGAACGCTTGCGGTCGTTCAGATCGCGTTCCAGCGCGGCCAGCTCCTCGCGGCGCTGACGCGCCTGATTCTCGGTCTCGTGCCAGAGATTCTGCGCCTGCTCGCGGGCGGCGAGCTCCGCTTCCTTCCGGCGGGCGCCGATCTCACGTTCGGCGTTCCGCAACAGGTGTTGCGCTTCCTCGCGGGCGAGGCCCACCGTACGGGCGGCGATCCTCCGGCGTGTGACAACCCACACGATGAAGATGATCGACCCGACGACGGCGGCCGCAAGGCCGGCGACGACAACCGGAGAAAATTGCATGCGCGACTCGCACGGAGTCGGCACCGCATGCCCGGTCGCGGGACGCAACCCGAAGAACCCCCGCGATTACCGTGTGGGGAGGTCGTATGAACCTGCACGTGCAGGTGGAACCGCTATATCAAACCCCGCCTCTAGGCTTCCTCGGGCCGAGGCGTGCACACAGCGAAGCGTCGCGGTTCACTTCGATACAACAATGGCTCAAACGAGCCTCCAGGCCATCACGCGTACTGCAGGGAATCTCGGAATCAAACACACGTGCCATGCTCCGTTTCTCCCCGGATCTTAGAACGAAGCCGCAGGCGGGGCAAGGCGAGCCGGTCAGGCGGCGTGTTCCGGTGACGACTCGGGAGGTTCCGGCTGGTCCGGCGTGGCGCGCGCATCGCTGACGGCGCGTTCCACCATGGCCTCGATGGCCAGCATGCGGTCCAGGACGCGGCGCTCGTCGTCCGCATGGCCACCCAGGCTTCGAAAGTAGTCGTCCGCGATATTGAGGGCGGCCAGCACCGCCACGTGCACGAGGTCGTGGCGCGGGGCGCGATTCGCAACTGCCTCCATCTTCTCGCGGACGTACGCGCCCAACCGCGCCACCTCATGGGAATCGAGCCGGCTGCGGACCGGGTACTCGCGACCCAGGATCTCGATAGTGGTGACGCCGGAATCGGTCGTCTCGTCCATCGCGTTCTGCGCGGCCCCGGCGTGACTCCGTCCCGACGCTACAGGTCGAGGGCTTCAAGCTGATCGAGCATACCCGAAACCCGGGAGCGCACCTGCTCGCGCTCCGCGCGCAGCGATTCGACCTCCGCCGCGTCCTTCTGCGCGTCGGTCAGGCGGTCCTGCAGCGCACTCAGTTCCTCGTTCAGCCGCTGGTTGTCGGCCCGCGACTCCGCCAACTCCTGGCGCGTCCGCTCGAGAATCTGTACCAGCACCGTCACCTTCTGGGCCAGGCGATCCACGGTGGCGAGATCAACGTACTGGGCAGTCTCTGACATCTTGTGACTTTCTGCTCCTTCGCAGCTTGCGGATCGTGCCCGCCGGCGCGACTACCGCTGCGTGGCGTCGTGCGCGTCGGCCAGCGCGGTGACAATTCGCTTCATCGCCAGCCGCACCTCCGTGTTGGTCAGCGTCCGGTCCGGGGCGCGGAACGTCAGGCGGAGCGCCAGACTCATGCGGCCGTCCGGAATACCCCTGCCGGCGTAGCGATCGAACTCGCGCACGTCCAGCAGCGTTTCCGGCGCAACGGCCCGAATCGTGTCACGAACCGTGCCGGCGGGCAAGGCCGCATCGACGACCACGGCCAGATCGCGGACGATGGACGGGTACTGGGGAAGCGGCGCAGCCGCCATGCGGCGTCGATCGCCGCCGGACCGCGCGATCTCGGCCAGGTCGATCTCGGCCACGAAGATGGCGTCGTCGGCCGGCATCCCGCGGGCCAGGGCGACGGGTGCGGCAAGCTGCCCGACGTAGCCGAGCCGCTCGGGCTCCGCGGCGCCCGGCGGCGTCGCCAGCACGGCGGCGGCGCGGTCGGCGACGAGCGTGTTGCGCGTGGCGGGTGCATACACCGGCGTCACCCCGCAGGCGTCGCACACGCGATCGACGATGCCGATCACATCGAACAGGTCGGTCTGTCGTTCACCGCCGCTCCAGTGCCTGGCTGTCGATGCGCCGGTGAGCGCCACCGCGAGACCCGCCGTCTCGCCCGTCGCGGCCGTGAACCGGCGACCGATCTCGAAGAGTCGGATATCGTGACGCTCGCGGCGGCGGTTGTGGATGAGCGCATCGAGCAGGCCCGGAATCAGTGACGGGCGCAGCACCGCGAACTTCTCGGACAGCGGATTGGCGATGCGGACCAGTTCGTCCGGATCGTCGGCGAAGGGCCGCGCCGCGGCCTCCTCGATGAAGCTGTAGGTGATCGCTTCCGAACAGCCGCCGGCGGTCAGCACGCGGCGCAGCAGCCGCTGGCGGGAGAGCCCGTCGCTCGGCGGCGCCGGCGGGCGGACCAGGGCCGGGAACGTCGCCGGCAGACGCTCGTAGCCGTGGTGGCGGGCGACTTCCTCGATGAGGTCGATCTCGCGGCCGACGTCGACGCGGTGCGCCGGCACCGTGACGCGCCACCGGACGCCGCTGTCGCCGTCCGGCGCTGCCTGCGCGACGTCGAACCCGAGCCGCGCGAGAATGTTCTGCACGGCGGCCGGCTCGACCGCGACGCCCAGCACGTGGCCAACCCGCGCGTGACGCAGGACGAGAGTGACCGGGGCGTGCGGCGCGGGGTAGCAGTCGGCGATGGGGCCGCGCGGCCCCCCGCCGCCGATCTCGCTCAGGAGTTGCTGCGCGCGCCGCATCGAGCGCACCGGAGCCTCGATGTCGGCGCCCCGCTCGAAGCGGAACGAGGCGTCGGTGGACAACCCCAGCCGCCGGCTCGTGCGGCGTACCGAGACGGGCTCGAACCACGCGCTCTCGAACGCGACCCGCACCGTCCGATCCGTCACCTCGGAATCGGCGCCCCCCATGACGCCGGCCACCGCCTGCGGGCGCACGCCGTCGGCGATGACGAGCATGTCGCGCTCCAGCTTCCGCTCGACGCCGTCCAGGGTTCGTACCGTTTCCGCCGGCCGGGCGCGGCGAATCCGCAGCTCGCCGCCCGCCAGCCGGTCGAGGTCGAACGCGTGCATCGGGTGACCGAGCTCGAGCATCACGTAGTTCGTGACGTCGACGACGTTGTTGACGGGGCGGATCCCGGCGGCTTCGAGCCGCGCCGCCATCCAGGCCGGAGACGGACCCACGGTGACCTCCGCCGCGGACGCTGCATAGCGGCGGCAGAGCGTGTCGTCCTCAATGGCGACCGGCAGCGCCTCGTCACCGGTGGGGGTTGCGGCCAGCGCCGGCCAGGTGACCGGATGCCCGTAGATCGTCGATACCTCCCGGGCGATGCCGGCGACGCACAGGCAGTCGGGCCGGTTGGTGTTGATCTCCAGATCGAGGATCGCGTCCTCTCCCCGCGGCGGCCGGTCCGGAACGCGAGGCGCGGGCTCGACCGCGGACACCTCGAATCCGTGCGCGGTGAGTGCGTCGGCCAGCTCGTCGACGCCCACCGTGACCGGGACGAGCTCACGCAGCCAGGAAACCAGGATTCTCAATACGGGAACTGCTCCAGCAGCCGCAGGTCGTTGTCGTAGAAGGCGCGGATGTCCTCCACGCGGTACTTCAGGATCGCGATGCGGTCGATGCCGACGCCGAACGCCCAGCCGGTGAGGCGCTCGGCATCATAGCCGACTGCTTCGAGCACGGCGGGATGCACCATGCCGCTGCCGAGGATTTCCAGCCAGCCGGTTCGTTTGCAGACCGCACAGCCGTTGCTGCTGCAGAAGACGCAGCTTATGAACACCTCGGCGCTCGGCTCCGTGTAGGGAAAGAAGCTCGGCCGGAACATCACCTGCGTATCCGGCTCGAAGAGCTGCCGCAGGAAGCACTCCAGGGTGCCTTTCAGATCGGCCATCGTCACGCCCTCGCCGACCAGCAGCCCCTCGACCTGCTGGAACATCGGCGAATGGGTCAGGTCCGGCGTGTCCCGCCGGTAGACGAGCCCGGGCGCGATGATCCGCACCGGCGGCTCGTGGGTCTCCATGTAGCGGATCTGCATGCCGGAGGTGTGGGTCCGCAGCAGGGTGCCGGCCGGCCCGCTCCGGGTTCGCAGCGGCCCTTCCAGGTACAGCGTGTCCTGCATGTCGCGGGCCGGATGCTCCGGCGGCATGTTCAGCGCCTCGAAGTTGTGGTAGTCGTCCTCGACCTCGGGGCCCTCGAGGATCTCGAAGCCGAGGCTCGTGAAGATCTGTTCGATCTCCTCGCGGATGACGGTCAGTGGGTGGCGGTGTCCGAGCGGGATCGGGCGGCCGGACAGCGTGACGTCGCAGACGTCTGCGGGAAGGGTCGTGCCGGTGACGGTCCCGCGTGTGGTCAGCGCCTGCTCGATCTCCGGCGTGGCGGTTCGGTCGAGCTCGGTCGCGAACGCGGCCCGCACATCCTCGACGTCTGCGCCTGTCTCCTCGTTCCCGGCGGTATCCGGCGCGCGGGCAGGATCTGCGGCCACCGCCTTGCGGCGCTCGGTCAGCGCCTGCTCGATCTCCTGCTTCAGCGCGTTGGTCCGGCTTCCCAGCGCAGAACGCGACTCGGGCGGGGCCTGGGAGATGGACTTGAGGAGCGCCGTGACGGCGCCGCGCTTGCGGCCCAGGTAGCGGTGGCGCAGCTCCTGAAGCTGATCCGGCGTGTCCGCCCGGTCGAGTTCGACGGCGAACGCGGCCCTCACGTCGTCGACGGTGGACGAAACGGCCATCAACGGCGTCCGTTCGGGCCGGCCGGATGCAGACGCCGCACCGTGCGGTGAGCGGCGCGGCATGCGGACGGCGGGGCGTGACGAGCGGGCATGGCGCTACGAGGCCGCCCTGGCGCGCGCCTCCCGCGCCTGCTCGGCAAGATGCGCGAACGCTTCCGGCTCGCGGACGGCGAGGTCGGCCAGCGCCTTGCGGTCGAGGCCGATGCCGGCCCGCTTCAGGCCGTTGACCAAGTGGCTGTAACTCAGCCCGTGCAGGCGGGCCGCCGCCCCGATGCGCGTGATCCAGAGGCGCCGGAAGTCGCGTTTCTTGCGTCGCCGCCCGATGAACGCGTAGTTCAGGGAGGTGTCAACCGCTTCCTTGGCGGCTCGATAGAGCTTGCTCTTCCGCTGATAGAAGCCCTTGGCGCGGGCCAGCAGCTTCTGCCGCTTCGCCCGCCGTACGGTGCCGCGCTTGACTCGAGGCATCTTTCTCGGTTGCTCCCTACTTGTACGGAATCATGCGCCGGGCCCGCGGTTCGTCGGCAGCGTCCATCGTGGTGGTGCCGCGCAGGCCGCGCTTCTGCTTCGTGGTCTTGCGGGTCAGGATGTGGCGCGAGTACGCCTTCTTGCGGGTCACCTTGCCGGTACCGGTGGTGTTGAACCGCTTGGCCGCGCCACGATGCGTCTTCAGCTTCGGCATGCGTGCCCTTCTCCCGAACGTCCCTGCGTTCTTCCCGGCCCGGCAATCGTCGCCGGCGGCTCCGATGGCCGCCCAACCGGGCTGACCAGAAGCCTGCACCGTTCCTGCGGCGCAGACTCCTAGCGTCCCTTCTTCGACACCGTCCTGCTGGACAGGATCGTGTGCATCTGGTTGCCTTCCATGCGAGGCAGCGTCTCCTGCGTGGCGACCTCCTGCAGTTCGTCGACCAGCCGTTCGAGAATGTGCCGCCCGAACTCGGGATGAGCCATCTCGCGACCGCGGAAGAAGATGGTCGCCTTCACCTTGTCGCCGTGCGCCAGGAAGCGCTCGACGTGTTTCTTCTTGAACTGGTAGTCGTGTTCGTCGACCTTCGGCCGGAACTTGATCTCCTTGACCTCGATCGTTTTCTGGTGTTTCTTGGCCTGCCGCGTCCGCTTCTGCTCCTCGTACTGGTACCGCCCGTAGTCCATGATCCGGCAGACGGGCGGCTGGGCGGTCGGCGAGATCTCGACGAGGTCGAGCCCCTTCTCCCGCGCAATGGCGAGCGCCTGCGGCGGCGGCATCACGCCGAGCTGCTCACCACCGTCGTCGATGACCCGGATCTCGCGGACCCGGATCCGTTCGTTGACTCGTGTGCGGGGCTGGCGAAAATCGCGGCGTGGCCCGCGCGGGCCGCGTCCTGGAGGAATACCGTGCTCCCTTCGTGACAGCGTTCGCCACTCTGGGCGAACCGCTAGTTTACTCTGTCGCCGGGGCCCGCTTCAGGCGGACCTCCTCTTCGAACGCCCGTATCACCTCGTCGAGGGCGCGGGCGCCCAGGTCTCCTTTGGTGCGGCTGCGTACCGCCACCGTGCCGTTGTCGACCTCGCGATCGCCGATCACCAGCATCTGCGGGATCTTCTGAAGCTGTGCCTCGCGGATCTTGAGGCCGATCTTCTCGCGTCGATCATCGAGCTCCACGCGGAAGCCGGCGGCCGTCAGCCGTTCCTGCACGGTCCGGCCGTAGTCGGCGTGCCGGTCGGCAATGTTCAGGACGCGCACTTGCACCGGCGCCAGCCACAGAGGAAACGCGCCGGCGTACTGCTCGATCAACAGCGCGATGAACCGCTCGAAGCTGCCGAAGATGGCCCGGTGAATCAGCACCGGGGTGTGCTCGGCGTTGTCGGCGCCGACGTACTTGAGCCCGAACCGCTGCGGCATCTGGTAGTCGAGCTGGATCGTCGCGCACTGCCACCGGCGCCCGATCGCGTCGGTGACGTGCACGTCGATCTTCGGTCCGTAGAAGCTGCCGTCTCCCTCGGAGACGGTGTACGGCGTGCCTGCCGCCTCGATGGCGCCGCGGAGCTGCGCCTCGGCGTGGTTCCAGGTCTCCAGCTCGCCCAGGTACTTCTCCGGGCGGGTGGAGAGCTCCACCGCATAGTCCAGCCCGAAGTCCCGGTAGATCCGGTCGACGAGCCGCATCAGCCGCTCCACCTCTTCGCCGATCTGATCCTCGGTGATGAAGCAGTGCGCATCGTCCTGCGAGAACTGGCGCACGCGGGTCAGGCCGCTGAGCACGCCCGAAGCTTCCTGCCGGTGCAGCACGCCCTGGTCGTGGAAGCGGAGCGGCAGGTCACGGTAGCTGCGTCCCTCGCTCGCGAACATGAGCATGTGTCCGGGACAGTTCATCGCCTTGAGGGCGTACTCGGCTCGTCCCGTGCCGGCCGTCGCCGAGTCGGGGAGTTTGCCGTTGCCGGCCGCGGCTGCCGGCTCGCCGTCGGACTGCATCAGGAACATGTTTTCGCGGTAGTGCTCCCAGTGTCCCGATGTCTCCCACAACGCCTTGTTGAAGATGAGCGGCGTCCGGACCTCCTGGTAGTCCTCGCCGGTCAGTGCATCGCGCATGTAGTCGGCGAGCAGCCGGTAGAGCGTCGCGCCCCTGGCCTGCCAGAACGGCGCGCCGGGCGCCCACTGGTGGAACGTGAAGAGGCCGAGCTCCCTGCCGAGCTTGCGATGGTCCCGTTTCTTCGCCTCCTCGACCCGCGTCAGGTGCGCGGTCAGCTCGGACGCCTTGAAGAATGCGGTTCCGTAGATCCGCTGCATCGGCTGGTTCCGCGCGTCTCCCTTCCAGTACGCGTTCGAGCTGTGGAGCACCTTGAACGCCTTGAGCCGCCCGGTGGACGGCACGTGCGGGCCGGTGCAGAAGTCGATGAAGGCGTCCTCGATGGTGTAGCACGAGACGACCGGTCCGCCCTTCTCCTCGATCAACTGCACCTTCAGCGGCTCGCGGCGCTTGTCGAAGAAGGCCTTGGCCTCGGCCTTCGACATCATCTTCCGCTCGTAGCGCAGGTCCTTCCTGGCCAGCTCGCCCATCTTGCGTTCGATGGCTTCGAGGTCTTCCGGCACGAACGGGCGGTCGACGACGAAGTCGTAGAAGAAGCCATCGTCGATCGGCGGTCCGATGCCGCACTGAGCCTCCGGGAACAGCGCGGTCACCGCCGCGGCCAGCAGGTGGGCGGTGCTGTGACGGTAGAGCTCCAGCGCTTCAGGCGCGTCGGGGGTCACGAATCGCACCGTGGCGTTGCCATCGAGCGGATACGACAGGTCGACCATGCGGTCGTCGACGACGGCGGCCAGGGCCTGTCTGGCGAGGCGCGGCGAAATGTCGGCAGCCACCGCCGACACCGGTGCCCCCGCGGGTGCGGGACGCGTGGAGCCATCCGGCAGGGTAATGGTGATCTGGTTCATGCGGTGTCGACCGGTCGGATGACCGTCTTGGCCAACCTGGTAGGCACGGGCGGACTTGAACCGCCGACCTCCTGCATGTCAAGCAGGCGCTCTGACCAACTGAGCTACGCGCCTATCCTTTGGAATCAGCAGGTTGCGGGGATGCCCCGAACACTGCCAGCCGATCCTGCCAGCCGAATCGCTGCGGGCAGCCGACACGCTGAGCCGGCGCGGTGAGGTGGTCACGCAGGCAGGACACCGTCTTGCTCGTGCTCCGGTCATCAATGCATTCTATGTTCGCCCATACCGGCGAATGGCGTCAACCGGGCGGGGTGTCGCCGTGAACGGCGGTCGCGTCGCTGCTCCATGACGCACCACCTCCCGACGCAGGCACCCGCATCCGGCGCGGCCTGCGCCGGGCCGGTCGCATCAAGCATCAACCGCCGGGGCCTCGCGATGGAGCAGACTCCCAGTCCGACAAATCGTCGCCGGCGGCTCCGATTGTCGCCCAACCGGACCTTGACCAGGAGCCTGCACCGTTCTACGGCGCAGCACTAGGCGGCCTCCGCGGCGACCTCGACGATTTCCTCCTCGACGATCTCCTTGATGGCTCGCTTCAGGACCACGTCCTCTTCGGGCAATGGCTCGCCGAGCTCCGGCAACTGCAGGGCCACACCGATTTCCGGTTCGATGCCGAACGGGTGGATCGACTCGCCCGCTCCTGTCACGTAGCGTGCCCAGGACAACCAGAGTCCGAAACCGTTCGACAGCGGGACAAGACGTTGCAGGCTGGTGCGCCCGGCTGTCCGCTGGCCGATGGTCGTCGCCCGTTCGTGTTCGACCAGCGCCGCCACGAAGACCTCGGCCGGACCCGACGATCCGAGGTTGGTCAGCAGGGTCGCAGGCAGCGCGATTGCTTCCTGACCGGCCGTGGCCTCGAAGGGCGTGCGGGTGTCGTCGTTTTCCTCGCGGATGGCCAACGTGCCCTCTCCCACGAAGAGGCGCGCCGCCTCGATTGCCGCGCGGTAGGTTCCCTCGGCTGCGTTGCGGACGTCGATGATCAGATGCCCTGCGCCGTCTGCCTCCAGCATGGCGACGCTGTCCGCGATGGCGGCGGCGACCTCCTCGTCGAAGACCGGGATTCGCAGGTAACCGACGCGGTCGGCTTCTTCGAGGAGCCGCCCGCCGACGACGGCGCGCGCGAGCCGCTCGCGAACGAGATCGATGTCGTACGGCTCCTGGGTGCTGCCGCGGATCAGCGACAGCGTTACTGTCGTGCCCGGTTCGCCATGGAGCCGCTGCTTGCCCTCGATGACCGATTGCAGGCGGGTGGGATCCCCGTCGATGGCGCGCACATAGTCGCCCGGCGCGATTCCGGCCCGGGCCGCCGGCGATCCGTCACGCACGGCTATCACCTGCAGGTAGTACCGCCGGGTGACTTCGAGGCCGATACGTCCATCCGGCAGCCGCTGCCCCCTCTCGACCCAGCGCACGTCGGAAGGCGACAGATAGGCGCTGTCGGAATCGAGTCCCTCCGCCAGACCCCGCAGCGCGCCCTGCAGTACATCGTCGAGATCGACGAGCTCGACGTAGTTGTTCGAGATCAGCGACACGACGTCCTCGAAGACGCGCAGGTGCCGGTAGGTCTGTTCTTCCTCTCCGGCCGCCGCGCGGCCGTAGTACCCCCCGATGAGCGTGAAGGCGATGATCGGGATCGACGCGAAGAAGACGATGAGGCGGATCCTCACGAGCGTGACCTCGCTATTCACTGGGCCTCTGGCGCCGCAGGCCGCGACCCGCGGCAGGCATCGGCGGAACCTGCGAACCGTGCGATGCACACCGACAAGCAAGGCATTGTATCGGATTTGGCGGTGGCCCGTCGACGCCAACGACGCCGAAGTCCCACCCGATAGACACCGCGCCGGGTCGGGACGTACCCTGTATCGCGGGGTGCGGCACGCCGGGGAGTGGTTCATGACTGGCGAGGGCCTGCGGGTACTGGGCATCGACTACGGGGAGCGCCGCATCGGGCTCGCGGTGAGCGATGCATCGGGGACGCTCGCCCGTCCGTTGCGCGTGGTAGCGTCACGGGGATCGCTGCGGGATCGGGCGGCCGCCGTCGCGGTCGTGGCGGCCGAGACCGCTGCGGAGCCGGATGGGCTCGCGCTGGTCGTTGTCGGTGTGCCGCGGGCGCTGAGCGGAACGCCGCATGAGCAGACTGCGCGCGCCCTGGCCTTCGCCGAGGCGCTGCGCGCTCTGACGACGGTACCGGTGAGGCTGCAGGACGAACGGCTGACCAGCGTCGAGGCGGAGGCCCGGCTCGCCGTGCGGGAGCGCGACTGGCGGAAGCGGAAACGTCGGCTCGACGCGGCGGCGGCGGCCGTCATCCTGCAGGACTTTCTCGATCAGGCGGTCGAGAAGCCTGGGGAACTGGCGGTCGAGAAGCACGGCGAGCGATCTCCGGCCGGCGATCCGGACGCCGGCCCAGAGGAAGCGCGGAAACATGCTGAAGCGGTTCCTGCTGGCACTGGCCTGCCTGTTGCTCCTTGGCGCCGGCGCGGCGGCGCTCGCCTGGCAGGAGCTGCTGGTTCGCCTCGAAACGCCGCACCGCGGGATTCCCGACAGGGGCGTATTCGTGGACGTGGAGCGGGGTGACTCGGTCCCGGTGATCGGGACCCGACTGGTCGCGGCAGGCGTGGTCGCCGACGAGTGGCTCTTTCGTTTCGCGGTTCGGCGCAGCGGGCGGGATCGCGACCTGCAGGCCGGCGAGTACTACTTCGACACCCCGATGTCGCCGTTGGCCGTGGTGGCGAAGATCGCGGACGGCCGTGTCCACCTGCGTCCCATCACCTTTCCCGAGGGGTTGACGCTGCCGGAGATGGCGTCCATCGTCGAGGCCGGGGGACTGGGGTCCGCGGAGGCGTTCTCGGCGGCGGCATCCCGTACGGCCCTGATCGCCGACCTGGATGCTGACGCGACCGACCTCGAAGGGTATCTGTTCCCCGAGACCTACTCGCTGCCCCGCCACGCCACGGTCGACGATCTCGTCGCCGCCATGGTGGCCCAGTTCCGGGTGGTCTTCGATGACGGGCTTCGCGCGCGCGCCGCCGAGCGCGGCCTGAGCGTTCGCGAGACGGTGACGCTGGCTTCCATCATCCAGAGAGAGACCGGCAGCGGCGCCGAGCACGCCTTCGTGTCGTCGGTCTTCAACAACCGGCTCCGGATCGGCATGCCGCTGCAGAGCGACCCTACCGTCATCTACGCCCTGGAGCAGGCCGGCCTGTACGACGGCAACCTCACGCGCGCCAACATGCAGATCGACTCGCCCTACAACACCTACCGCTACGGCGGGCTGCCGCCCGGCCCGATCGCGGCTCCCGGGCGCGACGTGCTGCACGCCGCCCTGAATCCGGCCGACGCGACGTACCTCTACTTCGTCAGCCGCAACGACGGCACCCACGCCTTCTCCGACACGTTGCGTGAGCACAATCGCAACGTGCGCGAGTTCCAGGTGGAGTACTTCCGGCGCCTTCGGGCGGGGCGTTAGCGTCCCGGAACGCCGCGCTGGTGCGGCGGTTCGGCCCATCCCCCCGCTCCATGACCTTGCGCCTCGGCACTGCGCTTCGCTGCGTTCCGTGGCGCAGGCTCCTGGCGGTTCGGTCCGGTTTCCGGTGCAGGCGCCGGGCGCGTTTCCGGCCGACTCGACGCCCGGTAGTCGCGCCACCCATCGACATCGGTGTAGAAGAGGGGTGTCGCGTCGCGGCCCGTCGCGAGGTTGTGCTCGATCACCGTTGCCGGCCGGTCTCCCTCGCGCGCCGCACGGTCCACCGGCGAGACGCGTCCGAACAGGAATCCGCCGAAGGCGAGATGGGCGGCGAGCAGGGTCAGGACCAGATTGAATGTCTGACCGGTCAGGTAGAGCTGAATGGGGCGCCCGCCGGAGGTGTGCCGGGCCAGATCACGCAGGCTCGACTCGAGGCCGATGCTGACGAAGGCCAGGCAGAACAGCCAGCCGCGCACGTCGGAGGTCAGGTCCAGGGCCGCGGCGACCCTCGCCTCGCCGAGCGACGGCGTCAGCACGAACGAGAACAGCAGCGAGGCGGCGACGAAGCCGAGGATGAACTTCGGCAGACGGCGCCAGATCTCCATCGCGTCCGGCCTGCGCTCGTTCGTTGCCTCGACCCGGGTCACCCAGAAGACCGCCACGAGGAACGCGACGAGGCCGATCAGGGTGTTCTGAATCATCTTCACGACGGCGGCGATCTGCTCTGCCTGCTCGCCGAGAATGGCGCCGGCCGCCACGACGGCGCCCGTGGCGTCCACGGTGCCGCCGATCCAGGCCGCGCCGACCACCGGGTCCATTCCCGTCCAGCGGATGCCGAGCGGCATCAGGATCATCATCGCCACGGTGAAGATCAGGGACATGCCGACGGCCAGCGTGAGCTCCTGCCTGCGGGCGCGGGCCGCGGCGGCGACCGCGATGGCGGCCGATACGCCGCAGACCGAGGTGGCCGCGGCGATGACCATCACCAGCGACCGGCTGCCGATGCGCAGGATACGCACGCCGAACTGGTACATGAAGACGATGACCACCGGCGTGACGAACCACGCGACGAAGAGCCCCGGCGCGCCGAGCCGCAGGATGTTGCCGAACAGGACCTCGGCGCCGAGCAGCACGAGGCCGGTCTTGATGTACAGCTCGCTGCGCAGGGCCGGCCGGAGCCAGTCGGGCGTTCCGCCCGTGTTCGCGATGGCGAGCCCCATCAGCAGGGCCCAGAAGGCGTACCCGAATCCTGCGGCCCGCACGCCGACCTGGTTGGCCAGCGTGTAGGCGGCCACCGCGAGGACGAACAGGGGAACGAAGGCGACGAGGTGCCGCCGCGCGGACTGTCCCATCACGCGTACGGCGAGCGCCGAGAGCGCGGCCATGGCCACGCCCAGCGCGGCCAGACCGCCCGCGCGGCCCGCCAGGGCCTCGGTCGGCAGCGCCGTCCAGCGCCCGACGCCCGGCACGGCGCCGATGGCGCCGGCGACCACGCCGGCCATGACGAGCCCGGCGAGCCACACGGCCCACCAGTCCTCGGAGGCAATCAGGGGGTGCCTGGAGTTCTTCGCGGTAGCGTGCATAACCATCTATGATGCCCCAGAATCCGAGGCGACGGCGAGTCGACCGCGCGGCCGGCGTCCGGCCGCTGCCGGGAACGTAATTTACCGCGCGTTGGGCCGTGTCACGCTGTTCGCTTCCGCGGCAGCCGTCGACGGGGCGTTCAGGCGCGCCGGATGCGGCGTGCTCGCTCACGTGCCTGTCGATCGATGGCGGTGACGCGGGTCGCCGACGATGGCGCTCAGCCCGCCGGATGCGGCTGTCCGACGATCCGATGGGGTCCGGGCTCCCGGCAGATGCCGCACGCGACGGAGATCGTGCGGTCGCCTGCTAACATGAACCGGTAGGGACAATGACGGGGGAGGAGATCCTGAGCGTCGAGTTGTCGTACTTCGAGGAGCGGCGGGATCATCTTCCGGCCGAGCACGAGGGGAAGTACGCCCTCATCAGCGGAAGGGCGCTCGTCGACACGTTCGACACGCACGAAGCCGCCTGCGAGCGGGCGGAGAGTCCCATGGACCTATTCAGCCAAGCGAATTTGGCGCTCGTCGACACGTTCGACACGCACGAAGCCGCCTACGAGCGGGGGCTCTCCCGGTTCGGGAATGTGCCGTTCCTGATCAAGTAAGGTCCAGAAACAGGACGAGGTGATCAGGCTGCCGCGGTTCCATATCTCGCCACCAATCGGCTGTGAGCTGAGTGGCCAGGGGCTACTCGCCCTCATCGGCCGGGACGTGCTCAGCCTGTGTGTGCTGACGTGGAATGGCCCGATGGGCAGATCATCCTGGCGCACTGATTCGGTTGATCGCGGCGTGCCCGTGTGAACGGGGCAGGCCACTCCGATCCGGTTCGCTGCCGGCGAGAGGAGCTGCTGGTAATGACGAAGACGGCGAGACGTGGAGTCGCGGCGCTGGTGTTCCGGATGGCCATCGCTGCCGTGGGCGTGTTCGTGGCCGCGTCGGAAGCCGGCGCGCAGTCGGAGGCGCCGCGCGAGACCCTGGCCGCCCCCGGCCTGCTCGCGCCGGTGGAGATCGTCACCGACCGCTGGGGCATCTCCCACATCTACGCGCAGAACGAGCACGACCTGTTCTTCGCGCAGGGCTACGCAGCGGCGCGCGACCGGCTCTTCCAGTTCGAGATCTGGCGCCGCCGCGCCACCGGCACGGTGGCCGAGATCCTCGGCCCGCGCGAGCTGCGGCGCGACATCGGCGCCCGGCTGTTCCGGTTCCGCGGCGACCTCGCGACCGAGATGCGCCAGTACCACGACCGGGGCGACGCGATCATCCCGGCCTTCGTCGACGGCGTCAACGCCTGGATCGAGCGCACCGAGCACGATCCGGACCTGCTGCCGCTGGAGTTCGAGCTGCTCGGCATCACCCCCGGGCGCTGGACGCCGGAAGTCGTCGTCTCGCGTCACCAGGGGCTGGTGTCCAACGTGACGCAGGAGCTCGACAACGCGCGGGCGGTGGCCGCGCTCGGCCCCGAAGCGGTCGCCGAGCTCAACTACTACATTGGCGATCCGGACCTGACCATCGATCCCGCCATCGACGTGTCGCTGCTCGACGACCGCATCCTCGACCTGTACCGCGCGCACCGCCGGGCGCTGACCTTCGAACCGGAGGACATCGCCGTCGCCCACCGCGGCGACCGCGAGTCGTTCGAGCGGCTCGCAGCCGCGATGCCGTCCGAGATCGACCTGGAGCGCAACGACCTCGACGCCATCGGCAGCAACAACTGGGTGGTGCACGGGACGCGCACGCTGAGCGGCTATCCGATCATGGCCAACGACCCGCACCGCGCGCAGTCGGCCCCGTCGCTGCGCTACTGGGTGCATCTGGTCGCTCCCGGCTGGAACGTCATCGGCGGCGGCGAGCCGGTGCTGCCCGGCGTGTCCATCGGCCACAACGAGCACGGCGCGTGGGGCCTGACGGTCTTCGGCCAGGACAACGAGGACCTCTACGTCTACGAGACCAACCCGGCCAACCCGAACCAGTACCGCCACCTCGGCCGCTGGGAGGAGATGACGGTCATCGCCGACACGGTCCCCGTGCGCGGGCAGGCCGACGCGCAGGTCGAGCTGAAGTACACGCGCCACGGCCCCGTCGTCTTCGAGGACCCGGACAACCACGTGGCCTACGCGGTGGCCGCCGCCTGGCTCGACTACGGCTCCGCGCCCTACCTGGCCAGCCTGCGCATGGACCAGGCGACGACGTGGGAGGAGTTCGTCGAGGCGTGCAGCTACAGCCGGATCCCGTCGGAGAACATGGTGTGGGCCGACCGCGCCGGCAACATCGGCTACCAGGCCGTCGGCGTGTCGCCCATCCGCCCGAACCACAGCGGGCTGGTGCCGGTGCCCGGCGACGGACGCCACGAATGGGACGGGTTCCTGCCCATCGAGGCGCTGCCGAGCGTCGTCAATCCGCCGAAGGGCTACTTCGGGACGGCCAACAACTACACCCTGCTGGACGTTCCGGGGACCTATCCCCACTGGGAGGCGCTGCACTATACCTGGGGCGACCAGATGCGCGCGGCGCGGGTCGAGGAGGTGCTGGCCAACGCCCGGCACCTGACCGTGGTCGACAACATGCAGCTCATGATGGACGAGCTGTCGATCGCGGCCCGCAACCTGGTGCAACTGCTGGACGACCTGCCGGGGCTCGACGGCCGCGCGGACCGCGCGCGCCGGATGCTGCTCGACTGGGACGCGGTGCTCGACAAGGACTCGGTCGAGGCCGCGATCTACGTGAGCTGGGAGCGCGAGCTGCGCGCCGAGGTGCATCGCACCGTGGTTCCGGCCGCCGCCCGGGACTTCATCCGGGCCGTGAACACCAAGCGCCTGATCGACTGGCTGACCGCCCCCGACGGGCGCTTCGGAGACGATCCGCTCGCGGGCCGCGACGCCCTCCTGCGCGACACGCTGACGGCGGCGCTCGATGGTCTGCGCGACCGCTTCGGCGCCGCCGACATGACCACTTGGCAGTACGGCGGCGAGCGCTTCAAGCATGCGCTCATCCGTCACCCGATGAGCGCCGCGGTCAACGCCGACCTGCGGCGCCGGCTCGACGTGGGCCCCTTCCCCCGCGGCGGCTACGGCGGCACCGTGCACAATACCGGCGGCGGCGACAACCAGACCTCCGGCGCGTCGTTCATGATCATCGCGGACACGGCGAACTGGGACAATTCGGTGGGGCTCAACACGCCGGGACAGGCCGGCGATCCGGACAGCCCGCACTACCGCGACCTGTTCGATGTCTGGGCGCGGGACCGCTACTTCCCGATCTTCTTTTCGCGGGCGAAGATCGATTCGGTGACGGAGTCGACGACGGTGCTGACGCCGGCGGGGGACAATACCGACCGGTGACCGCGATGAGTCGGCTGAACCCCGGCCGCTGTTCGTCGCCTGCGTTGTCACGCGGAACAACGGTCCGTGGCGTCGCCGCGCCTCTCCAACCGCCACGTAGCGTCGCCGCGGATCGCATGCGCATCGGGCGTGTCCAGGCCCACGACGGCGATTGCGTCCGCGACACGAGCCGGGTGTTGCCGTGTCGCCGTGTCGCCGCGGCCGGCATGGTACATTGAACGTGTGTTCGTCCTCCTTCGCACCGTCGCGGCGATCCTGTTGGTCGGGGCGGCGGCCCTGCTGGCCGGTCGGTGCGCCGAACCGCCCGAGTACACGCCGCTACGGATCGTCGACGTGTCTCCCGTGCTGCTCGACGACCGCGCCGAGATGCGGGACTACGTCAACGCGTTTCCCATCGGGGACTACGAGCCTCACGCCGTGCAAGGAGGGTACCGTTTCTTCGTCGACGACCCCACCGACATGATCAAGCAGGTCATCGTCGCCGGCTACCCGTGGGAACGGCATCTCATCGAGCTGTTCGAGCGGTATGTCGATCCGGCTACGGTGGTGGTGGAAGTGGGAGCCCATATGGGCACCCATACGGTACCCATGTCGCGTCTCGTGGGCCCCTGGGGGCGTGTCTACGCCTTCGAGCCGCAACGCAAGATCTACCGCGAGCTGCATCACAATCTCGCGCTGAACGGCGTCAACAATGCCGTGATTCTGCCCTACGCCGTGGGCGCCGGGGAAACCCGGATCATCGAGATGAACCCTGCCACCAGCGGCAACGAGGGCGGCACGGGCGTCGGGCATGGCGGTGATCGGGCGGAGCTGCGGGCGCTCGACAGCTTCGGGTTCGAACGGGTGTCGCTGCTCAAGATCGACGTGGAGGGTTACGAGAACGAAGTCCTCGACGGAGCCGTGGACACGATCCGTCGCAATCGTCCGGTCATCATCCTGGAGATAGCCGGTGGTCAGGACTATGCGACGGCGTCAGCGGATGCCCGGGAGCGGATCCAGGTGACCTGGCGCAAGCTCGAAGCGCTGGACTATACGGTGACTCCCGTGTTCAAGCACGACTACATCGCCCGCCCGGCCGGTTGAAGGCCGCCGGTGCGTCCTGTCACATGATCGGTGATCTTCAACCGGAGCGCGCGCGCAGCATCGCTTCCAGCTCGGCCACACGTCTCTCGGCGGTTGCGGCGCGTGCTTCGGCGGCCCTGCGGGCCTCGGTCTCGGCTGCGCGTGCTTCGGCTTCCTCGTCGTAGCTCGGCAGCTCGTGCCCGGTCGCCGGGTCCCGGAATCGCATCTCGCGGCCCGGCGCGGCCCGCAACTCCGGACCGAGCACCCGGCTGCGCAACGTCAGCGCGCCGTCCGGCCCTGTCGCCGTCAGTTGACGGACGTAGCCCGACGGCATCAGATGTGCTCCCTGCAGACGCATCGGCAGCAGTGTCCCGGCCGGGTCGTACTGCCAGTATTCGCCTACGCCGAGCCGGGCGTACACCTCCCGCTTTCGCCCGAGGTCGTCCTGCCAGGTCCTGGGCGACGCGACCTCCAGCACGAGGCCGGCGCGCGCCCTCCTCCCACAGCTTGTAGTTGAGCCGCTGACGGTCCTCGACGCCGAAGACCACGAAGACGTCCGGGGCGATCGAGACCTGCGGGTTGCCCTCCTCGTAGTAGATCAGCAGGTCCCCGGAGACGTAGACGTCCCGCCGTCTCCTGAAGTGACGGGTGAGGGCGCTGATGCTGTAGATGATGGCGCTGCGCTGGACGTCGTTCTCGGCCATGGGTCTGCCGTCGCTGCTCGGGTAGTGGACCGGCGCGGCGGCAGAAGCGGGAACAGTCGTCGCAGCTTTTCTCGGGGCAGGATGGACCTTTCCCCGTTGTCCAAACGGACGTCCGGGTAACCACGAGTCGGCCGGCAAGAGCCGGGGTGGCAGGCGGCGCAAGGGGAACGTGTACCGGCGTTGACGTCGAGCTGCGTCCACGCCGACGCGAACTTCTGCCGTTCCTGCACCGGACCGCGATGGTCGACGCGATGTCGAGTTTGCTGGTACGATCATGCCCGGCAGCTACGATTGCAACTGGCGGGAATCGTGACCGAAACGACTCGAGTCGGAGCCGCGCGAGTCGGGCGGTGGCGCCCGGGCGCACCGCAACGCCTGTCGGGTTTCCTGCTTGCCGGCGCTGCGGTCCTGTTGCTGAACACGATGTGGCTGGTCGCCGCGCCGAGCGCGTCGCTGGCGTACGTCGTCAACGTGGTGGCGCATCCGCTGCTCGGCCTCGCCCTGGCGGCGGCGGCCGGTCTGTGGGCCAGGCGCCGTGTGCGATCCTGCGGACGCCTTCTGGCGACCGGTCTCGGTTTCCTCTGTGGCGGGCTGCTGCTCGGCTGCGGCGTGCTCGTGCTGGGAGCGACCCGACCGTACGAGTGGCTGCTCGATCTGCACGTGGTGGTGTCGGCGGCCGGCATGGCCCTCGTGGGTACCCACGTGTGGCGGGCGGCCGCGAAACTCCCGGCGTCGGTGTGGGTGATCCGGGGGGGGCTGGTCGCCCTGGCTCTGGCGGCGCTCGCGACGCCCGCACTGCGGGCGGCGTGGGACGCCGACTGGCGCGAGACGCACCGCATCGTCAACCCCCTGCGCCCGCCGGCGACCATGGACGGCGAAGGAGCCGGCCCGGACAGCCCGTTCTTCCCGTCCTCCGCCCGGACCGCCAGCGGCGACCTCATTCCGGCGGACTTCTTCCTGACCAGCGAGACGTGCGGCCGGTGCCACCGGGACATCTACGAGCAGTGGAACGCTTCGGCGCACCACTTCTCTTCGTTCAACAACCAGTGGTACCGCCGCTCCATCGAGTACATGCAGGACGTCGTGGGCACGCGCCCGTCGAAGTGGTGCGCCGGCTGCCACGACCACGCCGTGTTCTTCAACGGGCGCTTCGACCGACCGATCCGCGAGCAGATCGACACGCCGGAGGCGCAGGCGGGCCTCGGCTGCACCTCCTGCCACTCCATCGTGCACGTGGGGAGCACGATGGGGCAGGGCGACTTCGTCGTCGAGTACCCGCCGCTGCACGATCTGGCTGCAAGTGACGCTCCCGTGCTGCGCTGGGCGCACGACCTGGTGACGGAGCTGGCTCCCGAGCCGCACCGCCGCACGTTCCTCAAGCCGTTCCACCGCGAGGACAGCGCCGAGTTCTGCGCCACCTGCCACAAGGTGCACCTGGACGTCCCGGTCAACGGCTATCGATGGATCCGCGGCTTCAACGAGTACGACAACTGGCAGGCGTCGGGTGTGTCGGGGCAGGGCGCGCGGTCGTTCTACTACCCGGAGACCCCGCTCACATGCAACGACTGCCACATGCCGCTGGTGCGCTCGGACGATCCGGCGGCGGACGGCGGCTACGTGCGCTCGCACCGCTTCCCGGGGGCGAACACGGCGCTGCCTTTCGTCAACGGCGACGGGGAACAGTTGCGCATCGTGCAGGACTTCCTGCGGGCCGGGCAGATCTCGGTGGACGTGTTCGGGATCACCCGGGCGGAGGAGATCGCGCGGCCGCGGGCGCCGGACGACCGCGCGGCCGAGCCGCGCCTGGCGAGCACGTTCGCGGTCGGCGAGGAATCGGCCGGCTTCGGGACGGGCGGGGTGGTGACGACGCCCGCCGAAGTCGTCGCGCCGCTCGACCTGGCGCCGGTCGCCGTCCGCCGCGGTGAATCGGTGCGGGTGGAGGTGGTGGTCCGCACGCGCAAGGTGGGCCATTTCTTTCCCGGCGGCACGGTCGACGCGTTCGACGTCTGGGTCGAGTTCGAGGCGGTCGACGACCGGGGGCGCGTACTGCTGCACAGCGGCGCGGCGGCGGATGGCGGCAGCGGACCGGTGGATCCGGGCGCGCACTTCTACCGCAGCCTGCAGCTCGACGCGCACGGCAATCCCATCAACAAGCGCAACGCCTGGATGACCCGGTCGGTGGCCTACGTCCGATTGATCCCGCCGGGCGCCGCCGATACGGTCCACTACCGTCTGCGGATCCCTCCAGACGCGGGCGACCGCATTCTCCTTCGCGCGAAGGTCAACTACCGGAAGTTCTCCTGGTGGAACACGCAGTGGGCCTACGCCGGGGTGCGCGACCCGCAGGCGCCGCCCCCGACCGCCGACCACGACGATGCCGAGTGGCGGTTCACCGGCGACACGAGCGACGTCTCCGGTCGAATCAAGTCGATCCCGGACATCCCGACCACGGTGATGGCCGAGGCGGAGGCGACACTCGAGGTGATCGACGCGGACGCGCCGCTGCCGGCGGTGGATCCGTCGGGTGTGTCGGCCGACGGCGTCGTTGCAGGCGCGCTGCCGTCGGCGGGTCCGTCCGTCGCGCGGTCCGCGGATGTCGCCGCCCCCGGGACGCAGCCGTCGGCGGGGAGTCCCTCCGGCGCGGAGGTCCGGACGGTCGCCCGGCTGCGCGAGCGCTGGAACGACTACGGCATCGGCCTGCTGCTGCAGGGGGACCTGCGAGGCGCCGAGGCGGCCTTCCGGCGGGTGATGGCCATCGACCCGCGGTATGCGGACGGCCCGGTCAACGTGGCCCGCGCGCGCCTCCAGGAGGGCGACGTCGAGACCGCCATTCCGTTGCTGGAGCAGGCGCTGGAGCTGTCGCCGGGACTCGCCCGCGCGCACTACTTCCTCGGCACGGCGCTGCGGGCGCTGGGACGCTACGATGAGGCGCTCGCGCAGTTCGAGGCGACGCGGGCGCAGTACCCGCGCGATCGCGTCGTGCTGAACCAGATCGGCCGCATCCATTTCTTGGAGCGGCGATTCGACGAGGCCGTGGCCGTCCTGGAAGAGGTGCTGCGCATCGATCCCGAGGACCTGCAGGCGCACTACAACCTGATGCTCAGCCACCAGGGGGCGGGCCGTCCCGGGGAGGCCGCCCGCGAGCGGGCGCTGTACGAGCGCTTCAAGGCGGACGAGGCGGCACAGGCGATCACCGGCCCCTTCCGCCGCGCCTCGCCGGAGGACAACAACGAGCGGCAGGCGATACACGAGCACGGCGGACGGGTCGGGCCGGCGCTGCACGCGGGGGACAGGACGCGCTGAGGTGCGCTGCCGGGTCCGGTCGTCCGGCCGGGGCCCGGTCGGCGGGCAGCACGGCGTCGATGCGGGCGTTGACGGCTGCGATCTGCGCTCCGAGATCCCGCTGCACGCTCTTGATGCCGTTGTCGATGCGGGTGTTCACGCGGTCGACCATGCGGGACACGCCCATGAGGATCACGGTGGTAGTGCCGGCGCCGGTGAGGAGCAGGGCGGTGATGCGACGACGACAGCCGTGGCGGGGTCCATGCTTCCATCGCAACATCATCGACCTGTTGCGCCTTGTCTGCACCGGGTCGCTGTAGACTGATTGGTGGCGGTCGGGGTTCGCGGCCGTTCTTCCCGCATGAAGATCCTGGGCGCGTGCTTCGGTGGTTGGTCGAATGCGGTCCTGGCCGCAGTCCTGGCCGCGGCCTGCGGCGGTGGTCCGGTCGACGAGGCGCCAGCGAACGCACGGCCGGAACCGGCGTCCGGTCCCGGGGCGGCGGCCGATGCCGCGGCGCCCGTCGTCCTCACCGACGTCACCGCGGAAGCGGGCATCCGGTTCACCCACAACACGGGCGCCTTCGGCGAGAAGTACCTGCCGGAGACCCTGGGCGCCGGAGCGATCTGGCTGGATGCCGACGGCGATGGTCGGCAGGACCTGCTGCTGGTCAACTCGACGGACTGGCCGCGGCGCGGTCCCGGCACCCCGCCGGCCCTCTACCGCAACGACGGCGACTGGTCCTTCACCGACGTCACCCGCGGGTCCGGGCTCGATAATCCCGTCTACGGCATCGGCGGCGCGGCAGCCGACTACGACAACGACGGGCACGTCGACCTCTACCTGACGGCCCTCGGTCCCAATCGTCTCCACAAGGGAAACGGGGACGGCACGTTCACCGACGTGACGGCCGCGGCCCGCGTCGGCGATCCGGGGTTCTCGACCAGCGCGCTGTGGTTCGACTACGACCGGGACGGATACCTGGACCTGTTCGTCGCGAACTACGTCGAGTGGACCGCGGAGACCGATCTCTTCTGCACTCTCGACGGTGAGACCAAGTCCTACTGCACGCCGGAGTCCTACCCGGGTCAAAGCGCCACGCTCTACCGCAACCGGGGCGACGGGACGTTCGAGGACGTGACCGGGGCGGCCGGCGTGGGATCGCCGTCGGCCAAGGCGCTCGGTGTCGTGATGCTCGACAGCGATGCCGACGGCTGGATGGACCTGTTCGTCGCCAACGACACGCAGCCGAACCAGTTGTTCCGCAACCGGGGCGACGGCACCTTCGAGGACATCGCGGTGACCGCCTCGGTGGCCTTCAGCGAGACGGGCGTCGCCCGCGCCGGCATGGGAGCGGACGCGGCCGACTACGCCGACTCGGGCCTGCCGGGGCTCGTGATCGGCAACTTCTCGAATGAGATGCTGGCCCTGTACCACAACGAGGGCAACGGCCTGTTCATCGACGAGGCACCGCGCTCGCCGCTCGGCCGGGCGACGCTGCTGACGCTGACCTTCGGCTGCTTCTTCTTCGACGTCGATCTCGACGGGCGGCTCGACATCTTCGCCGCGAACGGTCACGTCGCCGACGACGTCGGGCGGGTTCAGTCGCGAGTCAGCCACGCCCAGCGCCCGCAACTGTTCCGCAACACCGGAGGCGGCCGTTTCGCGGAGGTGACCGGGGCGGGCGAGGGCCTGGATGCGCCGCTGGTCGGGCGCGGCGCGGCGTACGCGGACGCGGATGGCGACGGCGACCTCGACGTGGTGATCACCGCCAACGGCGGGGCGCCGCGGTTGCTGCGCAACGATACGGCGGGCGGCGGCCTGCTGCGGGTGCGGCTCGTCGGGAGGGGCGCGAACCGCGACGGCGTGGGCGCACGCGTCGAGGTGACGGCGGCCGGGCAGACCCGCTGGCGGCGGGTGCGCACCGGTTCGAGCTACGCCTCCCAGAGCGAGCTGCCGGTCACCGTCGGGCTCGGCGACGCGCCGGGCGTGGACGCCGTGCGGGTGGTCTGGCCGGGCGGTGCGATCGACGAGACGGGACCGGTCGAAGGCAATCGGCGGATCACGATCGAGGAAGGCGCCGGGATCGTCGAGACGAGCCCGATCGAGCGATGAGGTCGCGCCGCCGACCCGCCCGCTACCGCCGCGCCGACCCGGGCGCTTCGGTGGGCGAGACGGGAGCGGCGCCGGGCGGCGCCGAGGGAGTCGCATCCGGGAACGGCAGCCTGTAGTGGGTGCGGGACCGGACCTGCGCCCCCTCGCGCGCCACCTCGACGCGCAGGCGCCGCGTCCGCCGCGTCTCGTCCGGGTTGGAAGAGTAGAAGCCGAGCACGTAGTAGTCGCTGGTCTCGGCGTCGATCTCGGTGAACGCCTCGCGGAACGTGTTGCGGTTGACCACCGCCATCCCGCCGGTGAGCTCGGCCAGCGTGCGCAGCGAGGAGTGCTGCTTGCGGATGTACTCGTTCCACTCCGTGGTCCGCACGTCGAAGTCGAGATCGGGGATGGTGGTGAGCCCGCGGACATCGATGGTGTAGAACGAGACGTTGGCGCGGTTCGCCGCGTCGACGAGCAGCAGCAGTTCGTTGTGCAGTTCGGAGTCGCTGAACACCTCGCCGAACGCGTCGACCGTCGCGAACTGATCGAGGGCCGGCTCGTCGAACTCCGGCAGATCGATGCCTTCGAAGAAGCCCACCTCCTGCATCGATTCGATGCGCGCGTTGACGCGGCTGTCGTCGAACGGATTGAAGTTGTAGCCGGCGCTGACATACAGGAAGACCTTGCGCCGGTGCCGGATCCGCTCGAGACCGCGCACCGTCTCGATCGCCGTCTTGAAGGCGACGTGCGCGCGCCAGCGCGACTCGCCGAGCGACGAGAGCTGCGTCGCCCGGTCGATCAACTGCCGCGGATCGAATGCCTCGCCCACCGCCCGGTCGATCGCCCGCAGGCGGTTCCGGTCGCTCGTCATCTGCACGCGGATGGCCGACTTGCCGCTGGAGATGATGCCGAACTCGTCTCCGTCGTGGATCAGCGTCTCGGGCAGCAGGTCCATCACGCGGTGGATCAGCGGCGTGTCGGGCGGCCGGATGTGCAGGTCGTCGACGAAGATGACGAAGATCCGCCCCGGCGTCGCGGTTCCCGCCGTCGGGGTCCGCCCCGGCAGGATGAGTCCTTCCTGTACCGGCGGTGGCGGAAGCAACTGGTTGAACACCCGCCCGCCGTGCACCAGGACCAGCGACGCCAAGGTCTGCGGCCGGTCGTCCTCGTAGATGGTGAAGTCGTCGCGGGTGAGGTCGGGAATGAACTGCCCGTCCCCGTCGCGGACGATGACGTCGGTGGTCACCAGGGTGACTCCGGAGCGGAACACCGGCGGCTGCGCCTCGACCGGGCCGGGCCAGCCGGCAAGCAGCACGGCGATGGCCAGCGAGAAACCGCCCATCTTCGATTGCATGGTCACGATCGGCAGTATAGCGCAGCCGCCGGCGGCTCCCTGCCCCCGAGGCGACGACACGCAGACTCACTCCGACTTCCCGGCCGCCGGATTCGGCGGCCGGGAAGTCGGGGGCGGCGGTCGGGAGCGGCCGGCGGGAGCCGGCGATCTCGGGCTGGATCCGGTCTACACTATGACTTGATAGCCTTCGGATGACTTGATAGCCTTCGGGAACAGCCCGCGACGGACGGTTTCGCCGTCGATGCGGGGTTGCGCGGCGTCCGTTTCCGCGACGCCCCGAGCGTCTGTAACGGAATGCGCGCACGACGAAGATGGAGCACGTTCGTGCAAATGGCGAACAGGAGACTGCGGAACCGGACCCGGCCGTTAGTTAGTTAAATATCCCGGCCGGTCGGGTCGTCTTGTATCGCCAAGCATGTCGGTCGCGCAGGCCGTCGATCTGACCGATCGGACGAGCAACGGCGGCGTTTGGTTCCGTTCGATCTCGGAGGTGTCCATGTCGCATGCGTTCAGGCAACGGCTCGGTGGCGGTGTCTCCATTCCCGTCGTATTCTGTGCGGTCCTCGTCGGGGCCGGCGGCGCGTCGGCGCAGCAGCTCGGCGGCATCTCGGGTCAGGTGACCGACAACACAGGCGGCGTGCTGCCCGGCGTCACCGTGGAGGTGACGTCGCCGGCTCTCGGCGCGCCGCAGGTGTCGTTCACCGACGGCGCCGGGCTCTACAGCGTGGTGCAGCTTCCGCTCGGGGACTATACGGTCACGTTCACGCTGCCGGGCTTCTCCACGGTCGTCCGCGACGGAATCACCATCGGCGCCGGGTTCACGGCGACGGTCGACGCGCAGATGGCCGTCGGCTCGGTCGAGGAGACGATCACCGTCACCGGCGAGGCGCCGGTGGTCGACGTGCAGACCGTCCGCCAGCAGGCGGTGCTCGACACCGAGGAGCTCGAGGTGCTCCCGGTGGGCAACTACGGCCTGCAGACCATCGCCCAGGTGACCCCCGGCTTCACCGAGGACCGGGCCGATGTCGGCGGCACGCGCGACACCTGGTCGGCGCAGGGAGCCTATCGCTTCTACCACGGCAAGCCGGGCACCCGCGCCTCGTTCAACGGCTTCCGGAACCAGTACTACATCGGCACCGCCTCGGGCTCCGGCTACATCACCAACTCCGACACCATCGGGGAGATGCAGGTCGAGATCGCCGGCATGGGCGCCGAGAACGGCTCCGGCAGCACCACGATCAACGCCATCCCGCGCGAGGGGAGCAACACCTTCACCGCGTCGCTCAACACGAAGTACTCCGGCAGCGGCATGCAGGCGGAGAACCTGACCCCGGAGCTGCGGGAGTTCGGCATCGAGCCGCCGCAGATGGTCAACATCTGGCGCGCGGCCGGGACCATCGGCGGCCCGATCGTGACGGACAAGGCGTGGTATTACGGCTCCATCGCGCGCTGGGGCCGGCGCATCCAGCCCCCGGGCGGCTTCTTCAACGCCCTGCAGGGGCACAACGGGTTCGGGGTGGCGGGCGCGCCGTTTCCCGATCTTCGAACGGCCGGGCCGCACGAGATCGAGGATCCGTTCGGCCTGCGGGGCGGACCCGGCACGCCCGGCTTCTACAACACGCGGACCATCTTCCACGAGCGCGACCCCAGCCGCCCGGCCTTCGACTACGACTGGAACCGGACCCACGCCGTCCGCCTCACCTGGCAGGCGGCCGAGCGGCACCGCTTCGCCAGCTTCCTCGACATCCAGAAGGACTGCCGCTGCACCACCGGCTACACCGGTCAGTTCGCCATCGAGAACGAGAACGGGTGGGACATGTGGCCCAACGGCGTCGTCCAGGGCTCGTGGACCTCGCCCGTCACCACGCGCCTGCTGCTCGAGGCGGGCGGCGGCTGGCAGACGGCCAACTGGATCAACTTCCCGGCGACCGGGGTCGTCGACGGCCAGGACCGCCACATCCGCGACGCCGGCACCGGCTACCGCTGGGGATCGCCGCTGCTCAACATCGCGCCGCGCGCGCGGACCGGCCGGAGCATGGAGTACTTCCGGATGTCGTACGTCACCGGATCGCACAACTTCCGGCTCGGCGTGACGCTGGAGCAGGCGTTCAACGACGAGGAGCGGACCACCGGCCACGCGGACACGCTGTGGTGGCTGCTGTTCAACGGCAACCCGTTGCGCCTCTACTACTATGCGCAGCCGTACTTCCAGCAGGAGCGGATGCACTCCGAGCTGGGCCTCTACGTCCAGGACTCGTGGACGGTCGGGAACCTGACCCTGACGGGAGGGATTCGAACCGACTACGTCACGATGGGCTTTCCGGCCGCCCAGTTGGACGCCGGACCCTTCGTCCCGGCCCGGACGGTGCCGGAGCTGCGGGGGGTGCCGGACTGGACGGACGTGAACCCGCGCGGCGGCATCAGCTACGACCTGACCGGAGACGGCCGGACGGCGGTGAAGGTGTCGATGGGCCGTTTCAACGAGCTGACGCGGAGCCGGCTGACGCGCGAATTCCACCCGTTCACGTCATCGGTCTCGTCGGCGTGGCGGGCCTGGCAGGACCTGAACCAGAACTGGATCCCGGACTGCGACACGCGGGACTTCGCTCCCAACGGGGAGTGCGGTCCCATCGACAACGCCAACTACGGCCAGTTCCCGGACCTGCAGCCGGGGGACTATGTCTTCGGCAATCTGGAGGGATGCTCGGAAGCGAATCCGGAGGCGTGTCCCGCCACCACGTTCGACCCGGATGTCCTGTACGACAACCGGCCCTATACGTGGGACTTCCTGGCCGAGATGCAGCGCGAGCTGCTGACCGGCCTGTCGGTCAGCGCCGGCTACAACCGGAACTGGTCGGGCGGCTACTGGGTGTCGGACAACCTGCTGACGAGCCCCGACCACTACGACGAGTACTGCATCACGGCGCCGTCGGGCGGGCGGCTGTTCGATGTGGTCGACAGCGTTTCGCCGAACCAGGTGCTGTGCGGCTACTACGACGTCCGGCCGGACCTGTTCGGCCAGAGCAAGCGGCTGGTGACGCTCGCCGACAAGTACGGCGATCAGACCCGCGTCTGGAACGGCTTCGTCTTCTCGGTCGACGGCCGGCTGCCGAACGGCATTCGCGTCACCGGCGGCCTCGACCTCGGGACGCAGACCGTCAACAACTGCTTCACCGTGGACGAGCCGAACCAGCCGCGCGACCTGTTCAACGCGCTGCCCGCGGGCGGGCCGAACTGCAGCCATACGCATACGTGGAGCAACCTGGCCGACTTCCGGATGCACGGGGATATTCCGCTGCCGTCGGACTTCACGCTGAGCTGGATCTACAAGAACACGCCGGGCACGCCGATCAACGCGATCGGCGACTTCACCAACGCCGACATCCACTGCTGGGCGGACGGCAGCGGCAACTGTGATCCGACGAGCACGCGGACCGCCTTCTCCGGCGGCTCGACCCGGACGCTGGCGATCACGGCGCCGAACCAGTACTTCACCAAGCGGTTCACGCAGCTCGACCTGCGGTTCCTCCGCACGTTCAATCTCGGCGACATCCGCCTCGACACCAGCATCGACCTCTACAACGCGATGAACTCCAACTCGGTCCAGTCGATCGAGAACACCATCGGCATCGCGTTCGGCCGGCCGATCACCGTGCTCGACGCGCGGGTGCTGCAGGTCTACGCGAACCTGCGCTTCTGAATCGGGAGCTTGCGCCGCAGAAACGCAGCGAAGCGGGTTTCGGGGCGCGGGTGTTCGCAACGCGTCGAGAGGAGAGGGAGACGATGACTGCGAAGAGAAGCTGGATGCGGGTGGCGGCGCTGGCCCTGGCGATGCTGATCGCCAGTGCGCCGTCGGCGTTCGCGGGACACCTGCTGGATTCGGCGCTGCAGGCCGCAGCGGAGGTGACCGCGGCCCGTCCGGCGGCGGATCGGGATGCGCCGGTCGCCGAATCGTTCGTCGGGAAGGCGGCACGGACGCGGCCGGCGGCGCAGCAGTCCGCGGCGGGACAGAGCGATGGCGGTCGAATGCGGGCCCGCAACGTGTGGGCGCTCGTCGCCGCCGGCGTCGGAATCAGCTTGGCCATGATGGTCATCGATCGCACGGTCGAGGATTCCACCCCGTCGACCCGCCGCGAGCGCCGGGACGGTTGCACCCTGTTCTGTTCCTGACCGGACCGCTGCGCCGGACGGCCGCATGCCCGCGCGGCCGCCCGGCGCGCCCTGCTCTCGTGCGAGGATGCATCGCCGGCGGCAGGGGACCGGCCGAGAGAAGCGGTTCCATGCTTCCGGCCGTTCCCCGGCTGCGCTGCTCGACGAAATCTGCGGCAGGATGGGCACGTTTCTTTCAGGACATTCCGGCCGTCACTCCTGCTTCGGTCCGTTCTCTGCGCTGGACGGGTTGTCGCCGGCGTGCCTCCGGCTCGGCCTGCGCCTGACCGGCGCCGGGGGGCGCGACATGCTCGGGGCGCGGGTGGCCGTGCAGCGGCCGGGGTTCCCCACGCTGTGGGCGTCGCGCGCGCTCGGACGGCAGCTACGCCTCGGCCAACGACCCGCGCGTGCTGGTGGGCCTGGGCAGGTCGGAAGCCGCACCCGACGTAACCGTGCACTGGCCCGACGGGCGCACCGAGAGGTGGCCGGCGCTGTCGATGGACCGCTGGTAGACGTTGGAGCAGGGGGGCGGGGACCCGGTCGGAATTGAGAACCGACGATGATCAACGCACGATCGCCGCTCCACTTCCGGGGCCGGGCGCCTGCCGCACCGTTGCTGCTGCTGCTGACGGCCGCCTGCGGCGGGGGCGGCCCGCCGGGGATGGAGGCGGCGGACCGGCACGGGGGTGTCGCGGCCGACGTGCGGCTGGAACCGGTGGCGCTGCCGGATCTCCTGCGGGTCAGCGACCCGGTTCGTGATCAGGTCCAGGCCCGCTGGCGGCCAGTCGAACACCTGCAACGAGACGGCGCGACGCCCACTGCGAGCGCGGCGGAGACCTACGGCGCGCTGGGCATGGTGCTGATGGCGGCGGAGTTCCCGAACGCGGCGCTCCCGGCATTCCGTAACGCGCAGGCGCTGGCGCCGGGGGACGTGCGTTGGCCCTACTATCTCGCCCACCTGCACCGCGAGGCCGGTGCGCTCGACGACGCGGCCGATCGTTTCGAGACGGCGCGCCGGCTGCAGCCCGATGACATGGCGATCCTGGTCTGGCTGGGCGATGTCCGGCTGGCGCAGGGCGACGCCGAGGCGGCCGGGCCGCTGTTCGCGCAGGCGCTGTCGCTCTACCCCGGTTCGCTCTCCGCCCGGTTCGGCCTGGCCCGCACCGCCCTGATGCGCGAGGAGTTCGAAGCGGCCGCCCGGGCGCTGGAGGAGATCCTGGCGCTGGAGCCGTCGGCGACCGCGGCCCACTACCCGCTCGGTCAGGCCTACCTCAGCCTGGGTGAGTCCGAGCGGGCCCGCGAGCACCTGCGGCTGCGCGAGGCGGCCGACATCCGACCCGCCGATCCGCTGATGGCGGACCTGGATCGGCTCCTGGAGAGCGCCCAGGCCTACGAGACGCGCGGCATCGAGGCGCTCAACCGCGAGGACTGGGACGGTGCGGTCGCCGCGTTCCGGCGCGGCATCGAGATGGACCCTGCCGACGCGGAGCTCCGGCACCGCCTGGGGACGGCGCTGTACCTGCGTGGCGATCTCCGGACGGCGCGCGTGGAGCTGGAGCGGGCCGCGGCGGAATCACCCGGGCTGGCGCAGGCGCACTACAGCCTGGGCGTGCTGTTGCAGGACGAGGGCCGGTACCGCGAAGCGGCCGAGCGTTTCGCCGCCGCGCTGCGGGCGCGGTCCTCGTACATGGAGGCGCGCCTCGGGCTGGCCCACAGTCTGCGCCGGTCGGGAGCTCCCGAGCGCGCGCTCACGGAGTACCGGCGGGTGTCGCGGATGCACCCGGATCGGGTCGAGGCGGTCTTCGGAGAGGCGATGACCCTGGTCGTCCTGCACCGCTGGGGCGACGCCCGGACCCGGTTGGAACACGCGGTGGACGCGTATCCCGGCGATCCGGGGGTGGCGCATGCCCTCGCGCGACTGCTGGCCGCGGCGCCGGACGAGCGTGTCCGCGATGGCGAACGGGCCCTGGCCATGGTCGACCGTCTCGCCTCGCAGGGGCGCACCCTTGAGCTGGGGGAGACGATGGCGATGGCGATGGCGGAGGTGGGCGCCCACGAGCGGGCGGCGGCGCTGCAGCGGGATCTCGTCACGGGCGCCGGACGCGCGGGCCTGACGGGCGTGATTCCCCGGCTGGAGGAGAACCTCCGCCGCTACGCGCGGGGAGAAGCCTGTCGCACGCCGTGGCCGGACGGGGAAGTGCCGTGACGGACGGCGTTCGGGGACGCGCCCTCCGATTCCGGCCGCAGGGTGTCCGGTGCGGGGCGCGGTCATGGGTGGCGCGGCCATCGGTCCTGCTGACGTCATCAATCTTCGGTGCTGCTCGCCGTCGGCGTATCGGCACCTGGTTCCGGCCGCGGCCGCCGGTCCTGCTGACGGTTGCAGTTCTCGTGCTCGGCGCAGGCGGTACCAGCCCGGCCGGGCAGACCGATTCGCCCGCGCGGGTCACGTTCACGGATGTGACGCGGCAGTCCGGCATCGACTTCACGCACGACAACGGCGCGAGCGGGAATCACTGGTATCCCGAGCTGTTCGGGGGCGGGGTGGCCGTGCTCGACATCGACGGTGACGAGTGGCCCGACCTGCTGTTCGTCAACGGCCGGGACTGGCGGTCGGCCTCCGCGACCCGCCACGGGCTGTTCCGGAACAACGGCGACGGCCGGTTCATCGACGTCTTCGCCGGCAGCGGCCTCGACGGCGCTCACGTCTACGGGTTGGGCGCCGCGGTCGCGGACTTCGACAACGACGGGCGCGACGACATCTTCATGACGACGGTCGACGGCGGGCGCCTGTATCGAAACGCGGGGAACGGCGCGTTCGGCGACGTGACCGCCACCGCCGGCATCGGGGACGGCCGCTTTTCGGTGAGCGCCGCGTGGCTCGACTACGACCGGGACGGGTGGGTGGACCTGTTCGTCGGCAACTACGTGGACTGGTCTCCGGCGTCCGAGACGGGCTGCGGCAATCCGCCCGGATACTGTGGTCCCGATGCGTACCGGCCGCTCGCGCCGACACTGTACCGCAACCTCGGGGACGGGCGATTCGAGATCGTCACGGCGCAGGCCGGTCTCGACGATCCCACCGACAAGGCGATGGGAGTCGCCGTTCTGGACTACGACGCCGACGGCTGGCCCGACGTGTTCGTCGGCAGCGACCGCGTGCCGGCGAAGCTGTACCGCAACGACGGCGCGGGCAAGTTCGTCGACGAAGGCCTGCGCGCCGGCGTGGCCCTGAGCGAACGGGGGCGGGCCCGCGCCAACATGGGGGTCGACGCCGCCGACTACGACCGCTCGGGCCGGCCCGACATCGTTGTCGGCAACTTCCTCCACGAGATGCTCGGCCTGTACCGCGACCGGGGTGACGGGCTCTTCGTCGACGCCGGCCCGCGCACCACCGTCGGGCGGGCGAGCTACCGGTCGGTCACCTGGGCGGTCTTCTTCCTGGACGTCGATCTCGACGGCCATCTCGACATCTTCGCCGCGAACGGCGGTACCGACGAGTCGCAAGGGATGCTGGACTCGCGGGCGCGGCTCGCCCAGCCGCCGCTGCTGCTGCGCAACCGGGGCGACGGCTCGTTCGACGACATTTCGCGGGCCGTGGGCGAGGCGTTCGGACGCCCGGCGATGGGGCGGGGCGCCGCCTACGCGGACTTCGACGGCGACGGGGATCTCGATCTCGTCCTCACCGCGCTGCAGGGGCCGGCGAGGCTGCTGCGCAACGAAGGGGGCAGTCGCAACAACCGGCTCCGGGTCCGGCTGCGCGGCGCCGACTCGAACCGGCGGGGCATCGGTGCGGTCGTACGGGTCACCAGCGCCTCCGGCCGGCAATCGCGGATGGTGCGCAGCGGTTCGAGCTACGCCTCGCAGAGCGAGCTGCCGCTGACGTTCGGCCTCGGTGCGGACCCGCTGGTGGAGGCGCTGGAAGTGACGTGGCCGTCGGGTGTCGTGCAGCGGTTCATGGATGTCGGCCCCAACCGCAGGATCGTCGTCGCGGAGGGGGTCGGAGCGTTCATGGAGGAGTCCGGAATGCCCTGAGGGATTTCCGGGGAGGGGCCGATCATCGCAGGAAGGTCCGTTCGGCGCGGTCGGCTGGCCTCGGTCAGCGTCCGCGTCGTGACTCCCGCAGCAGCTCCTCTTCCACAAGACGCGTGAAGAACTCGAATGGCGGCAGGAAGGGCGGCGGCTCCGGCGCGAGCCGGCCGTTGACGAGGAAGCTGGGGCTGGTGTGCAGGCCGTAGCGGATCGCTTCCTCCAGGGCATCCAGGATCGTCCTGCGCGTCGCGCCGTTCGCGAGACAGGCGTCGAATCGGGCGGCATCCAGACGGGCTTCGCCCGCTGCCTGCCGCAGGCGGACCCCATCGAGGACCGCCGGCCGTGACAGCAGGGCATCGTGGAACGGCCAGAATCGATCCTGCACGTTGGCGCACTGCGCGGCCTGCGCGGCCTGGATCGAAGCCGGGTTGTCCGGCGGCGGCAGGTGCTTGAACACGATCCGGATCCGGTCTCCGTACGTCTCCCGCACGCGAGCGAATACCGCAGCGAACCGCACGTAGTCGGCGCTCTGGAAATCGCCGAACCCGATCAGCTCGACGGGGGCGGTTGCGGGACCGAGCGCCGCGTCCTGCACCGTGTGCTCCACGGTGATCCGGGGCGGCTCCAGCGCCAGGTCGGCGCTGGTGGAGATCGCGGTCAATTCCTCCAGGTAGTTCATCCGCGCCAGCTCGCGCGCCGTCACCCGTTCCAGCCACGCGCGCAGGGCCGGTTGCATCTGGTCGAAGCTGGCGCCCCGGGCGGCGGGGCCGACATCGGCGTAGAGCGAGCGGACGGCCGAGTCCGGCATCTCGACCATGCGCAGCGGGATCTCCCGTGCGAGCAGCGTCTCGGGCGTCAGACCCTGGGCCTCCGCCTCGCGGGCAATCAACTCCTCGGCCACCAGGGCGTCGGTGAAGCGCCAACGGGTGTCGTGGATCTCCCGTGCGAGTGCGACGAAACCGCCCGGATCCCGCCGGCGCCACGCGCGGTCCACTTCGGCCACGGTGATGACCCGATCCCCGACCGTCGCGGCGACCGCGCCCGGCTCGGCGGCCAGGACGGGGCCGTTGCCGGCGCGGGTCCCGCCTGCGGGCGCAGGCCCGGGCCTTGCGCCCATGCCGGAACGCTCGGCCGGCGACGACCCGCCGGCCGCCGAGCCGCCGTGCAGCGCGACGTCGAGTGAGGCGTGCTGTCCGACCGCGGAGCCGCGGCTGACGGTCAACACGTAGTCGCCCGGGGGCATCAGGGAGATCGGCGCCGTGGCGACGATCTCGGTGTCGGTGGCCGAACGGACGGCGAGCGGTACCAGGTCGAGCGTGACGAAGGGCAACCGGCCGAAGCCCGCGCCGATGACGGTCAGCGTGCCGGTCTGCGGGTCGGGCCGAGCGCCGGAGAGGACCAGCGGGGCCGGCGCGGACGTTTCGGCCGGTTGTGCGGACACCGGGCCGTCAGCCATGCCGATGGCCAGCCCGATGGTCAGGGCGGCGGCCGGAACGACGGCGCCGGGGAGTTTGCCGACCATGCTGCGTTTGGCAAGAATAGCAGGGATCAAGGGTGGAGAACGTGCGTATATCAGGGTTCCTGCGCTCGACGGATCGCCCTGCAGTCGGTGGCGGAATCCCCGCAGGCACCGGGAGCGGCGCGCCGCCCGCCCGGCAGGACGGCAGGACGTGAGGAGGGCGCATATTGGGCATCTGTAACCGACGAACAACGCAGTCCGGGTGGAGACTCGCGCACGCAGCGCTGGCCCTGGTGGTTGCGAGTACGGCGTACTGGTTCGGCTGTGCACCCGCCGGCGTGCCGTCGGCCGGCTCGGCGGAGTACCGGGAGACGGTACGCATCTTCTACCGCGGGCTCGCCTCGCTTGAGGTCGGGCTGCTCGGCGACGCGCGCGATCAGTTCGTCCGGGCGAGCGAGCTCGCGCCGCGCGAGCCGGCCATCCACGCCAATCTGGCCGTGGCGCAGGTGGGCGTCGGCAACGACGAGGGTGCGACCGCAGCGCTGGAGAGCGCCTACGCGCTGGCGCCCGACAGCGCCGAGGTCGCCTTCCTGCAGGGCCAGCTCGCCAGCTTCAGCGGGCGGTCCGACGAGGCGGTCGCCCAGTATCGGCGCGCCGCGGCCCTCGACGCCGATCACGAACGGGCCCGCTTCGCCCTGGCGCAGGAGCTGGAGCGGGGCGGGGTCGAGAACGACCTGCCAGAAGCACGGCAGTGGTTGGAGGAGGTGCTGGCGCGGCGGCCGGACAACCTGGCGGTGCTGCTGGAGCGGGCGCGCTGGGCCGCCCGCACGGAGGACCGCGATGTCCTGGACGACACGATCGACCGTCTGACCCGCTTGAGCGCCGCGTGGCCGGAGCTGGCCGTCGACCAGTTGCGGGGACTGTCCGATGCCGCCGCCGGCGGCGATTCGGGGCGGGCCGCGACCCTGGCGCAGTTGCTCCGCAACGTTCTGGTCCGCACCCCGGCCTTCCGCGAGGATCTCGCGCTGGTCAGCGTGAGCGCCGAGCAGATCGCGGCGCCGCTGATGCGCTTCCTGGCGATGCCTTCACCTGCGGCCACCGCGGCGGCGCCGGACGAAACGCTCTCCTACGTCGTCGAGCCGATCGAGCCGGCGGCGGCAGGCGCGGCGGCGGCAGCGGTCGCGATAGTGCACGGCGGCGACGAAACGGCGCCGGTCATCGTCGTCACCGACGGCGAGGCGGTGCGGCAGGTCCCCGCCGACGGGGCCGATGCGAGCCGGGAGTTCCTCTTTCCGGGCGACGCCTCCGGAACGCGCCCGGCCGGGGAATCGCTGCTTCCGCTGGACTGGAACGGCGACTACCGCATGGACCTGGCGGTTGTCGGTGCGCGCGGTTTCAGTCTGCTGACACGGCGCGCGGACGGCGGGTTCGAGCAGAACACCCCGTCCCCGGCGGATGACATCGACATGGGGAGCCTCGCGGGCCACGGCGCCTGGGCGGCCGACATCGAAATGGACGGTGACCTCGATATCGTCCACGGCCCGCGGGCCGATGCGCCGTGGGTGCTTCGAAACAACGCCGACGGCACGTTCGACCCGGTACGGCCGTTTCCCGCGGTGGCCGGCCTGCGCGGCTTCGTCTGGGGCGATCTCGACGTCGACGGGGATCCGGACGCCGTTCTGCTGGACGCGGCGGGCGGCGTGCATCCGCGCGAGAACCTGCAGGCGGGGCGCTTCGCGGCGTGGCCGGCATGGGAGTCCGCCGCGACCGTCGCGGCCCTGGCCCTCGGAGACCTGAATGCCGACGGGGTGCTGGACCTGGTCACCCTCGACGCGGCCGGTGGGGTGTGGCGAGCCAGTTGGGACGACGGGACGTGGGACCGCGAGCGCGTGGCCGTCTGGCCCGAGGCGGCGGACACGGCGCCGGGCGCCGGCCGGCTGCTGCTGGCCGACCTCGACAACAACGGCGCCCTCGACCTGCTCGGCTCGGGGCCGACGGGCACGCGCGTCTGGCTGGCCGACGAGCGATCCGCGCTGCGGGACGACGAGCTCGACGCGCCGATCGCCGCAGAGATCTTCGGTGTCGTCGATCTGGACGCCGACGGCCGGCTCGACCTGGTCGGGGTGCAGGACGGCGCGCCGGTGCGGCTGCTCGGCCGTGGCGAGGCCGGCTACGGCTGGCAGCAGATCCGTCCGCGGGCGCATGTTGCGGCCGGCGATCAGCGCATCAACGCATTCGGGGTCGGCGGCGAGATCGAGGCGCGCGCCGGACTGCTCGTCCAGAAGCAGGTGCTGACCGGCGCCCCGGTCCATTTCGGGCTGGGCGAGCAGCCGCAGATCGACGTCGCCCGGGTGGCGTGGCCCAACGGCGTGGTGCAGGCCGACTTCGACCTGCCGGCGCGCGGCGAGTTCGTCGCCGAGCAGCGGCTGAAGGGTTCGTGCCCATGGCTTTTCGCCGACGACGGCACCGGGCTGCGCTTCGTCACCGACGTTCTCTGGCGGTCTCCGCTCGGGATGCGCATCAACGCCCAGGACACCGCCGGGGTCACGCAGACCGAGGACCGCGTGCTCATCCGCGGCGATCAGCTCGCCCCGCGCGACGGTCGGTACGACCTGCGCATCACCGCCGAGCTCTGGGAGACCCACTTCGTCGATCACGCGTCGCTGCTGGTCATCGACCACCCGGCGGACACGGAAGTCTTCGTCGACGAACGCTTCGCCCGCGATCCGGCCCCGCTGGATCCGATCGTCACCGGGGCGCTGCAGCCGATCGCCGGCGCCTGGGACGACGCCGGCAAGGATGTCGGCGACCTGGTCCGCAAGCGCGACGGGCGCTACGTCGCCACGTTCGAACGGGGGACGCACCAGGGCATCACGCGCGATCACTTCCTGGAGATCGAGCTCGGTCCCGAAGCGGACGTGCACGCGGCAGTCCGGCTGCTGGCCTACGGCTGGATCTATCCGACGGACAGCAGCATCAATGTCGCCCTCGGGCAGAGCAGCCTGCCGGCGCCCCGCGGGGTGGCGGTGGAGGCGCTCGACGGGCGGGGGCGCTGGACGGTCATGCACGCCGACCTGGGTTTCCCGGCCGGCAAGCTCAAGACGATGGTCATCCCGGTGGAGCGGCTGGCTGATGGACGGTATCCGCGGCGGCTGCGGTTGCGCACCAACCTGGAGATCTACTGGGATCGGATCGTCTGGGCGCCGTTGCGCGACGACGCGCGGCTCGAAACGCGGCGTCTCGCACCCGCCGTTGCGGATCTCGACTACCGCGGCTACAACGTGACCGAGTACGTCGGCCCGCGCCGTCTCGAGCTGCCGCGCTACGAGCTGGCCAGCCTCCGGCCCCGCTGGCGCGACCTGGTCGGCTACCACACCCGTTTCGGCGACGTGCGGGAACTGCTGGCGGAAGTCGAGGACCGCTACGTCATCATGAACGCCGGCGACGAGCTCCGGCTCCGCTTCGAGGCCCCGCCGGCTCCGCCCGAGGGCTGGCGCCGCGACTTCGTCCTCGTCACCGACGGCTGGGTCAAGGACGGCGACTTCAACACCGCGCACGCCAAGACCGTCGGCCCCCTGCCGTCGCACGATCAGCCGGACTACCCGGCCGAGGCGCCGGCCCTGGAAGACGATCCCGTATTCCGCCGCCACGCCGACGACTGGCGGAAGTACCACACCCGCTTCGTGGCGCCGGATGCCTTCCTGCGGGGGCTGCGGCGAGTCGGGCAGTGAAGTTCGGTCTCCACGCGAACCAGCCGCGATTCGAACGCGGCGATCTCTTCCGCGGCGGCCCCCGCGCGCGCTTCGGATGCGCCCGCTTCCTTCAACGCTTCGTACGTCTCGGACAACAGGACCGCCATCGTCTGCTTTCCTGCTCCCCGCGCCGTTGCGGGCGCCACGGGGGCGTTGCAGCCCGTCGCAGCGCCCGGAGCCGGTCAGGCGTACGCCCGCCGCTCTCCTGTCGGGGTGCACCCGCGCACCCGACCCGCTCGTCGATTCTACCCCGTGCGGCCGTTACTGCCGCCGCTACCGCTGCCAGCCGCTGTTGGCGGGGGGGACGACAGGATTGTTGGATGGTCGCTTCCGGCCCCGTCAGGATGTCGATTGGCCGGGCGTTGCGGCAACTCCAAGCTGATTCCGAGCGGGCGGGATGCGCCCGGCGGCGGGATGCGTCCGCCAGTCGGTATTGCCCGGACGTGCCGGCGGCCGCCGGCTGCGCCAGGGGGTGAATGCCCGTGAACGCTTGGCACGAACGGAGTTGCGGTAAGATCCAGCGCTTGTGCGCACCGCCAGTGCACATGGAGGGAGCGTGCCCACGTGTCGGATGCAAGCGTGACCGTCGAACCGGGGGCCAGCGCCGCCGCCGTTGCGGATCCCGACCGGATCCAGTGGTTCAGGAACGTGCCGTTCCTCGCCTTGCAGCTTGCCTGTCTGCTGGTGTTCTGGACCGGCATGTCGCCGGTGGCGGTGCTCGTCGGGCTGGTGACGCTGTTCACGCGGATGTTCGGGTTGACCGCCGGCTACCACCGCTACTTCTGCCACCGCGCGTTCCGGACCAGCCGCGCGTTCCAGTTCGTTCTGGCGTGGCTCGGCGCCGCGGCGGCGCAGCACGGGCCGCTCTGGTGGGCGGGGCACCACCGCTGGCACCACCGACACTCCGACACCGAGCAGGATGTTCACCCGCCGGGGGTGCGGGGGATGCTCTGGGCGCACGCCGGCTGGATCATGGCCGCCGGCAACGACCGGACGCGCATCGAGTGGATCCGGGACTTCGCCCGATTCCCGGAACTGCGCTGGCTCGACGCGCACCACTACGTCGCGCCGGTGAGCCTCGGCGTCGCGCTGTTCGCCCTCGGCCAATGGCTGGACGCCGCGTGGCCCGCACTGGGGACGAGCGGCGCGCAGCTCGTGGTCGTCGCGTTCTTCTGCAGCACCACGCTGCTCTACCACGTGACGTTCGCCGTCAACTCCCTGGGCCACTGCTTCGGCAGCCGGCGCTACGAGACGCGGGACGCCAGCCGCAACAGCTTCTGGCTGGCCCTGGTCACTGCCGGCGAGGGTTGGCACAACAACCACCACCGCTATCCGGCCTCCGAGCGTCAGGGTTTCTACTGGTGGGAGGTCGACATGACCCACTATGGTGTGGTGCTGCTGTCGTGGCTGGGGCTGGTGTGGGACGTCCGGGGGCCGTCGGCCGACGTGATCCGCGAAGGCAGGAGCTGACCTTCAAGGCTGCCAGCGCGCTTTCGCGGCAGCGGCTGACGGGCCCCGAGCCTCGTCGACGCCGCCGGAGCCGCTCGACCGCCTCTGATGGCCCCGAACCTCGTCCACGCCGCCACGCCGCCGGAGCCGCTCGACCGCTTCACGCTTCCCGGTGGTAAGGTGCCTGCACGGGCCGCGGTCAGGCTCGGGTGTCGCGAATCGGCTTGCCATGTGTAACGCACAGTTGCGGGCCGGATGACCCGCGAGGAGGTCGAGAGATGAAGGCACGGTGGACCGGCACGGTCGTTGTCGGCGTCCTGGCGGCAGCTCTTGCGATCACGGGGCAGCCTCCGGCCGCGGCGCAGGAATCGCCCCCGGCCCCGCTCGTCAGTCAGGAGCAGTTCGATCGCTGGCTCGTCGAGCTCTCCAACTGGGGCCGCTGGGGACCGGACGACGAGCTGGGGGCGTTCAACCTCATCACCCCGGCCAGGCGCGCCGCGGCGGCGGCGCTGGTCACCGAGGGCTTCACGGTCTCACTGGCGTCGAACGCGCAGAACTACGAGAGCGCCGATGTGCCGTGCCCGGTCGAATGGAGGATGGTGCGGGCCACGCGGACGGGCGCCAGCGACCAGATCGCCTATCCGTGCATCCACGGCCCCGGCACCACGCACCTCGACGCGTTCGCCCATGTCTTCTTCGACGGCAAGATGTGGAACGGCTACGACGTCGACGGACTGGTGACGATGGAGGGCGGCGCGGCGAGGAACTCCATCATGACGATGAAGAACGGCATCGTCACCCGCGGCGTGCTGTACGACATCCCGCGGCTGAAGGGCGTGCCGTGGCTGGAGCCGGGGACGCGCATCACGGTCGAGGACCTGGAGGCGTGGGAGGAGATGGCCGGTGTGGCGGTCGGTCCCGGCGACGCGTTCCTCATCCGCTGGGGGCGCTGGGCACGGCAGGACGCGCTCGGCCCGTTCGACACCGGTCTGGAAGCGGCAGGTCTCGACAACCACGTCATCCCGTGGCTGAAGGAGCGCGACGTGGCGGTGGCGGGCTGGGAGACGCCCGGCTATGCGCCGCAGCCGGCGGGCGACCTGCCGCGGACCGCGCTCCACAACTTCGCGCTGACGATCCTGGGCATCCAGGTGCTCGACCGGGCGGACTTCCAGGCGCTTGCCGCCGCCGCCGCCGAGCGCAACCGCTGGGAGTTCATGGTGACCATCGCACCGCTGCCGATCCCGAACGGCACCGGCTCACCGGTGAATCCGATCGCGATGTTCTGACAAAGGCGCGGGGTCGTCGAACCGGGAGTTCCGCGCCGCAGAATCGGTGCTGCCGCAGGCGACGCTGCCTTGGCGGCCCGTGGTGACAGTCGCCGCCGCAAATGGAAGTGGCGATGCATTTGTGAGGCCACGGGCGTCGTGACAGGGTTTCACGACGCCCGTGGACCCGGGACAGTCGGCGGACCGAACATGCCCGCGGGCCGTGAGCTTCACGGCCTCCGCGGGCACGCAATCCGATGTCGCGCCGGATCAGTTCGTGGCGGTGGCGACGCCGGACAGCTCCTCAAGCCGCTCGCCGGTGCTGTCGCCGAACTGTTCCGTCGGCACCCCCAGCGTGTTCAGCAGCGTCAGGTGCAGGTTCGTGAGCCGCTGGGTTCCTTCGGCGTACTGCACGTGACGGCCGCCCTGGATGCGGCCGGCGCCGCCGCCCGCGAGCAGGATCGGCAGGTTCCGGATGTCATGCCGGTTGCCCTCGCTGATGGCGCTGCCATACAGGATGACGACGTGGTCGAGCAGCGAGCCGTCGCCGTCCGGCGTCTCGGCGAGCCGGTCGAGGTAGTAGGCGAAGAGCGATGTGTGGTAGGCGTTGATCTTCCGCAGGCTGGCGATCTTCGCCTCGTCCCCGCCGTGGTGCGAGATGGGGTGGTGCGAGTCGGAGACGCCGATCTGCGGATAGGTCGCGCCGCTCTGTTCGCGGCCGATCTGGAACGTGATGATACGGGTGGTGTCGGTCTGCAGCGCCAGGGTCTGCATGTCGAACATCAGTCGCGCGTGCTCGTCGTAGCTTACCGGGATGCCGGCCGGCGAGTCGACCAGGGGCAGCTCGCGCCCGCGCGCCTCGGCGTTCTGGATGCGCCGCTCGATCTCGCGCACGGAATCGACGTACTCGCCCAGCTTCAGTCGGTCGCGCTGTCCGAGATCGCCCTGCAGGGAATGCACCTTGTCGAGCACCGAGTCGATGATGCTGCCCTGACGGCGCAGTCGGGACTTCCGCACCGCCGGGTCGGTGCTCTCGACGCTGCCGAAGAGCCGCTCGAAGACCACGCGCGGGTTCGCTTCGATGGGCAGCGGGGTCGTGGGGCTGCTCCAGGCCAGCCGGTTCTGGTACGCGCAACTGAAACCGACGTCGCAGGTGCCGACCCCGTTGACCGTGTCGGTGCCCTCGAGGCCGAGTTCGAGTGACGGCAGCGGCGTCTCCTGCCCGACGGCCCGGGCCAGGATCTGATCCATGGAGGTGCCGAGTTGCAGGCTGGAGCTGCTGGTGGTGCGCAGCGGCTCCACCCCGGTCATGAACGCTCCGGCCGGCTTGGCGTGGGCGCCGGAGTTGCCGGTGCGGGACATCGCGCCGGTGTTGTCGAGGCCGCTCAGGATCAACAACTGATTCCGATGCGCCTCCAACGGTCTCAGCGTGGGAGTGAACTCGAAGCCGTTTCCCGTGGTTGCCGGCGTCCACCCGGCCATGATGATGCCGTTGGGTACATAGACGGTGCCGAAACGTGCGATCGGCCTGGCCGCGGTCTTCGACAGGGCGGTGAGCGCCGGCACCATCCCGTCGAGGAGCGGCAACGCCAGCGTGGCGCCGATGCCGCGCAGCACGGTCCGGCGGGGAACGGCCTTCTTGACAATGATCATGACTCTGACCTCCGCATGAGGAACGGTGTGCTCTTGACGACGGACGACACCAGCGCCGACCAGGTGAGATCGCCGGGTGCCGTCTGCCGGCTGATCTGCCGGACGATCGGCATGTCGTAGTGCTCGAGGGTGCGGCCGAGGGCGTATGTCAGCAGTTTCTCGGTGACGGTCTCGACGAACTGGTCCTCGCGCTCCAGGATCACGTTGCGGAGCCCGGCCAGTCCGTGCAGCTCGGTGCCGTCGATCAGGGTGCCCGACGCGTCGATCGGGATCCCGGTGTCGAACGGCGTCCCCCCGCCGTTGGTGGCCCGCCAGCGGCCGATCGCGTCGAACTCCTCGAGCGCGAACCCGAGCGGATCGATGGTGTTGTGGCAACTTGCGCAGATCGCGTTGTTGCGATGCTGCTCCAGCCGCTCGCGGACCGAGCGGGAGACGCCGCCCTCGACGGCGCTCGGCAGGCTCGGTACGTCGGGCGGCGCGGGGGATGGAGGCGTACCCAGGACGTTCTCCAGCAGCCAGACCCCGCGCACCACCGGCGACGTGCGGTTGGCGTAGGACGTGATCGTCAGCAGGCTGGCGTGTCCGAGCAGCCCGCCACGGGAGGCGTCGGGATACTCCACCTGCCGGAAGTGCACGCCGTGCACGTCCGGGATGCCGTAATGGCGGGCCAGACGCTCGTTGATGAAGGTGTAGTTCGCTCGCAGGGCGTTGACGACCGGCCGGTCGGTCCGCAGTTCGTGCTCCAGGAAGATCTGCGTCTCCTGCCACATCGCCTCCCGCAGGTTCTCGTCGAAGGCGGTATAGGTGGCGGTGTCCGGCGTCGCGTTGCGCAGCTTGCGGAGCTGGAGCCACTGGCCGGCGAAGTTCTCGACGAGCGCCGTCGAGCGGGGGTCGGCCAGCATCCGCTCGATCTGGCGGTCGAGTACCGCCGGCTCGCTCAGCCGCCCTCCGGCCGCGACGTCGAGCAGCTCGTCGTCGGGGATGCTGCTCCACAGGAAGAAGGACAGGCGCGACGCCAGCTCCAGGTCGCTGATGCGGTACGGCTTGCCGGCCGCAACGTCCGGCGGGTCGGTCTCGATGCGGAACAGGAACTCCGGATCCACCAGGATGCGCTCGACCGCCGCCTGGATGCCGGCGTCGAAGCTCCCCTCGGCGCGCCCGTCGCGATAGAAGGGCAGCAGCGTCTCGACGTCCGCCCCGGTGGCCGGTCGGCGATAGGCCTGCCGCGCCAGACGCGAGAGGATCGTTCGCGCACAGGTCTCCTCGGCGGCGGCGCCGCCGGTCGGCTCGCAGACGAACAGGCGGTCCCGGCCCGGCAAGCCGTCGGCGCCGGTCGGGTTGTAGGGGCCGATGATCTGGACTTCGGAGACGCCCGGATAACCCTCCTGGAACTCGTTCTGCCCGTACGAGTACGAGGAGCGGTCGACCGGCAGCGGCAGAATGCCTTCCGGGAGGGCCGAGCGCCGGTGGAAGGACAGGCCGACCACGTGCCGGCCGGCGGTGACCGGGGTGCGCACCTCCAGCCCCTCGTCGGCATGCAGTGCGTACAGCTCCCATTCCGGGAAGGAGCTCGAGTCGTAGATGTCCTCGAACTTGCCGGCGTATCCCATCGGCGGACGCTGGTCCGGCTCCCACTCGCGGCCCACCGTGAAGCCGCCGACGCGCTCGCCGTCCACGCGCACGTCGAGCTCGTGCGGCCGGCCGAGGCCGCGCACGTACCCGTACTCCTGCTTCCGCAGGCTGATGCGGATGATGTACTCGCCGTCAACCGGGAAGTGGTGCTGGACCGCGACGCCGCCGCGCGACCCGAACGGCAGGTCGTCGCTGACGACGCCGTCCTGGTCGAGCGCGCCGTGCACGGGATAGACCTCCGCCACCGCGCGCAGGCTCGTATCGCCGACAACGAGCTGGCTGATGCGGCGCGCCGCGGCCAGGTAGCGCTCGATCAGGGTCGGCGAGACCGACAGCACGTCCGCGATGTTGTCGAAACCCTCCTGCTCGTCGTCGGCCGGCAGCAGGGCGCCCGCGTCGATCTCGAGGCCGAAGATGTCGCGGATGGCGTTGGCGTACTCGGCCCGGTTCAGGCGGTGGACGGCGGGCCGTCCGGGATCGGGGTTCTCGAGCCCTGCCCGGTCGAGTTCGCTCTCCAGCCACTCGATGAATTCGCGGGTTGCGGCGGCAGCGGGGCGGGGGCGACCGGCCGGCGGCATCGCGTTCGCGCGCAGCCGGCGGATCACGTGCTCCCAGGTGGCCGCGCTGGTCTCCACGTGCGCCACGTCCAGGGTGTCGAGAGCCAGCCCCGCGGTCCGCGTGCGCCGGTTGTGGCAGGCCACGCAGTAGCGGTTGAGCAGGGCCCGCGCTTCCGCAGCACCGGGTTCGGCGCTGGCTTCTGCCTCGTGCTGCGCGGCGGGTCGGGGTTCCGCGCGCAGGTCGAGCTGCGCCGCGACAATCAGGGCCGCCAGCCCCACGCCTGCGAGTATCCAGCGTGACATCAGTTGCGCCTCCGTGAAGTGCCCGCCTCGTTTCCGGGCCCGGACTCGTGTCTGCTCCGGCGGTTCGCGTCAGTCCCGGGTCGCCATTCGCTGCAGATGGCGTTCCAGCAGATCGCGCGGCGTCGTGCCGTCCTCGCTCGCTCTGTCCAGATCGGCTCCGAGGCCGACCAGGTAGTCGACAACGCTCGTGAATCCGTACCGCGCGGCGGCGTGCAGGGCGGTCTCGCCCGCCCGGATTGTCTCGTGCATGAGCTCGCCGCCCCCCGCGTCGACGGCGGTCCTGACGGTCTCCAGCACGAGATCCTCGTCGCTCCACTGGGCCGTGACCAGTTCCGGCGCGATCAGTCGACTGCGGCGCGTGGTGCTGCGGCTCAGGCCGAGTCCCACCGCCGCCATCAGCGCCGTAGTGCCGTCCTCGGTGCGCACCAGCGGATCCGCCCCCGCCGCGGCGAGCATCCGCGCGATCTCCGGCTCCAGGTACTTGATCGCAAGCAGGAACGGCGTGGCGCCCTTCTCCCGGAGCGTGAAGACGAACTCGTAGGTCCAGCGCGGCACCGGCGTGCTGCGGATGAGGCGGGCGTTCGGGTCCGCGCCGCGGGCCAGCAGCATTCTCACCAGAGACCGGTCGGGGCGCAGAATCGCCGCGTGCAGCGCGCGGTAACCGGCGCCCGCGGCGTTGGGATTGGCGCCACGGGCCAGCAGAAACTCCGCGAGGCGCGGATGGCCGCTCATGGCCGCCAGGACGAGCGCGCTGTTGCCGTCCGCACCGGATTCGTCGACGTCCGCGCCTGCGTTGAGCAGGAGGCGGGCGGATTCGACGTCGCCGTGCCGCGCTGCGAACAGCAGCGGCGTAAAGCCTCCGGCGTCGAAATGGGTGGCGCCGGCCGGACTGGTCGTGCTGCGCAGTCCCGTGCCGCGGAACTGCCGCCGTACGATCGTGCGGGCGTCGACCGCGGCGCCGTGCGCCAGCAGCATCCTTGCCGCGTCCGGCTGCCGGTGGGCCGCGGCCCACATCAGGGCGGTCTGGCCGTTCTCCGGTTCGGTGGCGTCGACCTCGGCGCCGTGCTCGATCAGCGCCCGCACCGCCGCGGGATCGCCGGTCGCCGTGCAGCGCATCAGCACCGTTTCGCCCGTGCGAAGCCCGCGGCCGGGGTCTGCGCCGGCGAGCAGCAGCCGTTGCACGACCTCGGTGTTGCGGCTCGCGCAGGCCACCCACAGCGGCGTGGCGCCGAGTTCGTTGGCGGCGTCCACGTCCGCACCGGCCTCAATCAACCGCTCCACCGCAACGAGGCCGTTCCAATGCGCTGCCCAGTGCAGCGCGGTCGCGCCGTCGCCCTGACGCGCGTTGGCGTCACCGCCCCGGTTCAGCAGAATGCCGACCGTGGCCCAGTCGCGGTTCTTCGCCGCGTTGACGAGCTGGAGATCGGAACTGCCGGCGGCCTCGCTGTCGCCCCACGCGATGCACAGCAACACTGCGGCCGCGAGACGGACGCACTGCTTCCTCATTGTCACGAGCATCCGTCATGATAGCGCCGTGCCGGGCTCGATCCAACCGTTTTCGTGCAGCGATGGTCATTTCCGAACCAGTAAGAGAGGAGCGCTTCATGGCACCCAGGCTCAATCGCCGCCAGTTCGTGGCGTCCGCGACAGCCGCTGTGGCCGCAGCAGTGCCCGACCCGGCTTTCGGCCGGGCGCCGGCGGTGCGGACATCACGCAGCGTCTCGCCGGTCGTCATCGCGTCGGGGAACGGTCATCGCTACCGGAACGGCGGGACCGAGACCTGCGTGGAGACCGCATTTCGCTTGATGACGTCGGGAGCGGACGCGCTCGACGCGCTGATCACCGGGGTGAACATCGTCGAGCTCGACCCCGAGGACGCCAGCGTCGGCTACGGGGGGCGGCCCAACGCGGACGGGGTCGTGCAGCTCGACGCGTGCTGCATGCATGGGCCGAAGCGGCGGGCCGGGGGCGTGGCGGCGCTCGAAGGCGTCCGCACGCCGTCGAACGTGGCGCAGAAGGTGGCGGATCTGACCGACCACCACCTGCTCGTCGGGGCCGGTGCGCAACGGTTCGCCCGGCAGTTGGGGTTCACCATCGAGGACGACCTGAACACCGAACGGTCGCGACGGATGTGGCTCGACTGGAAGCGCCGCACGGACCCCGGCCACTACCTGGATCCCGACCGGAGCGCAGCTCCGGACAGCGCCGCGCGCGGTCGGGACGTCGACTACGGGATGCTGGCCGACGGGGTGCTCACCGAGGAGGAGCTGTACGGCACCATCAACTGCGACGGCATTGATGCGGGGGGCGGGATCGCCGGGGTCACGACGACGAGCGGGCTGGCCTGGAAGATCCCGGGCCGGGTGGGCGACTCGCCGATCCTGGGTGCCGGACTGTACGTCGACAACGAGGTCGGCGCCGCCGGCTCGACGGGGCGCGGCGAGGCGAATCTCTACAATCTGGCGTCGTTCCTGATTGTCGAGCGGATGCGGGCCGGGATGCATCCCACCGACGCCGGGATGGAGGCGCTCCGCCGCGTGCAGAGCAACACGGTCGAGTCCCGCCTGCTCAATCGCCGCGGTCTGCCGGCGTTCGGCCTCTCCTTCTACATCCTGGACCGGCAGGGACGCCACGCCGGCGTGTCCCTGTACGCGGGCGAGACCAGCCGTTACGCGGTGTGCACCGAGAACGGTGCAGAGTTGCTCCCGCTCGAGCCGCTGCTCGACGGTTCCCCGCGGGACTGACGCCGGCCGACCGCGATTCCGCTGCAACGGGATCGCGGCCGGCGACGACTTCCGGGCCAGGAGTCTGTGCCGTGGAAACGGTGCAGACTCCTGGTGAGGCCTGGCTGGGCGGGAGGCGGCGCGGCCGCCGACGACTCCGGGCTACGGACCGTCGCTGCCGGCGGCCTCTTCTGCGCGCGAGCCGGTCATCATGTTCATCATTCCGTAGTTGCCCTCGTGGCAGGCGAACTCGAACATCGGCTGGTCCTGGCGCGCATAGGGCAGGGCGCCCGACCAGGGTCTCGTCCATGTCTCCGGGTCGTCGATGGTGAACGTGTAGTCGAGCGTGTCAAGGCCGGTGCGCGTGAAGCGCTCGGTCACGGCGGCGGACTCGCTGAGCCGGCCGCGCGACAGCGAGTGCTCGGGACGGCTCCAGCGGCGGATGAACGGCTCGCGCAGGTTGGTGGTCTCGACCACCAGCGTGTCGCCCTCCCAGCGACCGCGCGAACTGCCGGCGAACTGCCGGATGCCGGCCGGCAGGTGCGGCCGCTCGTCCAGGTAGATGACCCGCAGATCGTGGATGTGCTCCTGCAGAATCACCACGTAGTCGGGTCCCTGGAAGAAGTGGTAGTTGTTGTTGTAGCCGGTCGGGATCGACGGGATCCCGCGGTACCAGAGACAGCGCTCGCTCAGGCCCATCTCCTCCGGGCCGTTGGCGGGCGCGGCGCCGTTCTGCACGTCCGCCAGCCGCCGCGACTCCGCCGAGGTGATTCGGGCGAGCGCCTCCGGGGTGAGCGAAGGCAGGCGGCCGTTCTCGGGGTCGGTGATCAGCGAGGTGCGGTTGGTGCCGACCACCGACGTGCTCTGCTCGGTCCAGAAGCTGTTGTAGGCGCCGACGTTGCCGCCCACCGGCAGCGGCTCGGTGCGCACCACGCTCGGCGCGTTCTCGCGATCCACGCGCGCCTGGGCCTGCTGTTCGAGCGCCGCCACTTCGTCATCGCTGAGAAACGCCTGCTCCGCGAGGTTCTCCGGGCGTTCCAGCGGCGTGATGGTGCCGTTGTTCCAGATGGCCTGGATGTCGGGATGGCCCCACGGCGTCTGCGGCGTCGTCCAGTCCGCATCCGGTCCCTGGGCCTGCGCCGCGGCCGTCGCTGGCGCCAGGGTCGCGAGCGCCAGGGCGGTCACGAGTACGGCCGGCAACTTGTCGATTCGCTGGATCATCTGTACCTCCCCGCCGGGCCGGCGCCTGCTGTCGCGGCTTCCCGAGCCCGGCTTCTCTCGCGAGAGTTTCCGTGCGGCAGAATACACCCGCCGCCGGTCGCGGGGGATCGCGCCGTCCCCCTCACCTTGTGGCCCCGGGCAACCGCACCGTGGAGACACCCGCCGCCGGGGACTCACGCCGTGTCCGCGGCTGCGGTACGCTTTTGACGCGTGTCGGCCCGGATCCTCCCGCGCCGACCGGTGCACGGCCCACCGGGAGCGGCTCCCTCCGTCTTGACAGAGGGTCGGGGCGCGAGTACAACCCGTAGCGCGCATCACTGGTCCACCCCGATACCCACGAGGAGAATCATGCGACGAATTCTTGTCCTGACGGCAGTCATTGCACTGTTCGTCCCGATCGTTCCCACGGCCCAGGGGCCGGACGCCGAAGTGGCCGAGTGGTTCAAGGTCGGCACCTTCGACATCCACGGCGTGCCCCACGTCGGGCTCGTCCTGCGCGACAGCCTGGTCATCGACATCGAGCAGGCCAACGCCGCGCTGGAAGCGGATCCGGCGTATCCCACGGTGCCGATGCCCGAGGACATGCTCGAGCTGATCGGGCGCTGGGACTACGGTCTCAAGTACCGCCTGTACGAGATCGTCAACCATGTCGTCGGGAACGACCTGCTCATGGGCGCGGACCGGGCCGCCTACGTCCACGACGTGAGCGCCCTGCGGACGCGGCCGCCGATCATGTACCCGGGCAAGATCCTCAACGCCGCGGTCAACTTCTACAGCCACGTCAGCGAGGGCGCGAGCCCCGAGGAGCGGGCGGCGGAGATGCGCCGGCGGCGCGAGGAGCGCGGCGTGCCGTATCTGTTCCTGAAGCCGAGCCGCGGCGCGGTGGTCGGCAACGGCGAGCCGATCGTCATCCCCCACGGGCGTGACCGGACCGACTGGGAGGTCGAGCTCGGTGCGGTGATCGGCCGCACGGCAAAGTACGTCTCGGCGAACGACGCCCAGGACTACGTCTTCGGCTACATGGTGTCGATCGATGTCTCCGACCGCGGGGGCCGGCCGCCGGGCGGCAACGCCACCCGCTCGGACTGGTTCGTCGGCAAGGGCCATGACTCGTTCGCGCCGCAAGGGCCGTGGATCGCGCCCAAGGAGTTCTACGGCGACCCGATGGCCAACCTGCGGCAGACCCTAAGCGTCGGCGGACGGACGCTGCAGGACGCGCGGGCCGGCGACATGATCCACTCGCTGTGGGAGATCATCGAGTACGCCTCGTCGATCATCACCCTGTATCCGGGCGACGTGATCAACAACGGCACGTCGGGCGGCACCGCGGCCGGGGCCGCGGATACCCGCGGCGAAGAGGATCGCTACCTGAAGCCGGGCGAGGTGGTCGAGGCGAGCATCGACGGCATCGGCACCCTGCGGATGCCGGTGGTCGCCGGCGAGGAGCCGACCGGGCTGACCGGCGCGCAGCTTCCGCCGGTCAGCAGCTACCGCGACTGAGCCGTCCGCCTCGTGGCCGCAGGCGCTCCCGGCGCTGCGAAGATGCAGCATCCGACGCCTGCGGCCCCCATCCATTCGCCGCTCTGACGCCAGCCCCAGTCACTGTCGGGAGGCGGTGCGGGGTGGCCGGGCGCCCGCGTCCCGTATCTTCCGGCCCTCGCAATCTCGCTGTTATGATGGACGCCATGTCGTCCGCAGCACGTCCCTCAGCCGTCGTCGAACCCGTGCGGGCGTGGGATCCGGATGCCGTCCGGCGTCATCGCTTCACCGTCGACGACTTCGCGCGCATGGGCGAGGCCGGCATCTTCACCGAGGACGACCGGGTGGAGCTGCTCGACGGGGAGATCTGGGACATGACGCCCATCGGCCCGCTCCATGCCTGGCTCGTCAACCGCCTCTTCGAACTGCTCGTCACGCGTCTGGCCGGCAGGGCCTACGTCAGTGCGCAGAACCCGGTGCGGCTGGATCGGCGCTCCGAGCCGCAGCCCGACCTGACCGTCGCGCGCCTCGGCCCGCGCTACGCCGACCACCATCCGGGGCCGGCCGACGCGCTGCTCGTGATCGAGGTGGCCGATTCCTCCCTGCGCCACGACCGGGAGCGGAAGCTTCCGCGGTACGCGCAGGCGGGCGTCCCCGAGGCGTGGCTGGTCGGTGCCGAGGCCCGCGAGGTGACCGTCTGCGGCGCGCCGGGACCGCAGGGGTACCGCGACCAGCAGGTGCGGCGGGGGAGCGACGTGTTGACATCGGTGGCCGTGGAAGGGCTCCGGATGGCGGTCGACGAGATCTTCGACTGAGGCGACGTCCGAAGGCCGTCTCCCGGCTGCGTGTCGCGGCCCGCCGTGCGCCTCAGAAGCGGAACAGGCGGTTGAACTTGATGACGAACGCGCGGTTCTGCAGTTGCGGCCAGCGCCGCGCGCCGAACGAGAAGTCCGCCACATCGCGCTGGTCGTTGTAGACGACGAACAGCTCGCTGCCGGGTTGGTACTCCCACCGCAGGCGGAGGTTGGCGCTGATCGTGTCGCTGACCGGGCTGTACTGGATCAGCCCGCCGAAGAACATCCGGGGCGTGAATGTGTAGGTGACGCGGCTCGTGACCAGCGGCACCGTGTATATCCCGTCGTCCGGAAGCGTGATGCGGTTGACCGACAGGCCCGGCTCCAGAGAGAACTGGGGCGTGATCTCGACGCGGCCGCGCTGGTAGCCGATCGCGTTGATGTGGCCATGGTAGTAGTCGCCGCTCCAGAGTGACAGGTTGCCCGACACCCGGCGCTGCTGTCCCATGGCGTAGGAGAGGAAGATGCTCTGGTAGTCGTACTCTCCGACCGGGATGGGGACGATGCCGGCCGCATTGAACTCCTCCGGTACGAAGTCGTAGCGGTGCTCGTAGTTGGCGCTCAGCCGGTCGCTGTTCTCGAACTCGATACCGAAGATGCCCTGTGCGATCCGCGTCTCGGGGATGCCCGCGCCGTTCTCGAAGTAGTCGTAGCTGCCCTCCCACGTGAACTGGCGCACCGCGTCCATCGTCGGTCGCGGGCTGTAGCGGGCGAGCACGTAGTTGCGCAGGAAGTCGTCACGCCGCACGAAGCCGACTTCCGGGTTGAAGGCGTCGCCCACGACGAGGTGCTCGGCCTGCAGTCCGTAGAGGTCGCCGGCGTAGTTGAACGCCGCCTGGTAGCTCTGTTCGTTCCCGGCCGCGCCCGGCTCCGGCTCGAGCCCGCGCGTCTGCGTGCGGGCGTAGTAGCCGTAGAAGTTGACGTTGTCGTAGAACGAAAAGGCGGCGTCGACGCCGTAGGCCTCGTTGGTGTCGGTGCCGTCAACGGACACCGAGCGGCCGGTGAAGATGCCGCCGATCCGACTCCGGCGCAGGAGGTCGCGCTTCACCCGCAGCACCGAGAAGTTGGTGCCGGTTGCGACGCCGTCCACGTCCCGGGTCTGGATGTTCAGTGCACCGATGGAGTAGCGGCCCGCCTTGCCGGTCAATCGCGCCCCGCCCAGAATCGGCACCGTTTCGCTGCCGCTCAGTCCGATGCGGCGGCTGTAGAAGACAGTGGGTACGTCGCCGCCGCCGAAGAAGCCCGACCCGCCGAGCCGGGTGGCGCGAAACTGACCGCCGGTGTTGCCGGCCGCCCGGCCGAAGTCGAAGATGCCGCGCCCTTCGAGGAAGAACTCCCGCTTCTCGGGAAAGAAGAGGTTGAAGCGCGACAGGTTGAGCTGCGCCTCGTCGGCCTCGACCTGGGCGAAGTCGGTGTTGTAGGTGAAGTCTGCGGTCAGGTTCTGCGTCACGCCGTACTTGATGTCCACGCCGCCGTCGCCCGCTCCCTCGTTCAGGATCTGCGGCGTGGAGGTCAGGTTGGAGTTTACCGACCCGATGGCGTAGGGCTTGATCTCGAACCGGCGGTTGCCGCTCGGCACCTCGAGGCCGGTCAGCGTGCCCGCCGCCGACAGCCGGAACATGCCGGGGCCGGCCGAGATGGGGACGGCGGTCAGGTAGGTGGTCTCGTTCTTGTAGCGGATGCGCCGTCCGAGCTGCAGGCCCCAGACCTGCCCGACCCCCGGCCGGAAGCGGAGCGACTTGAACGGTATCGCCATCTCGGCCGTCCACCCGCCGTCGAAACGGCCGGTGCTCGATTCCCAGATGGGGTTCCAGTCGTTGTTGGGATTGCCCTCGTCGGTGATCTCGTAGTCGAAGAAGCCGCCGATGGGTGTCAGCATGAAGGCGACGCCGTTGCGGCGGTCGTAGAACGTGTCGAGCCCGACGCTGAAGTAGTCGTTGTTGATGATCTGGAACGAGTCGCGCTGCATCTCGTTGGCGATCCACTGTGATTCGGGCACGCTGGACCACAGGCGCGCAGCGACATAGACGTTGTCGTCGTCGAAGAAGACCCACGCCTCGGTGCGCTCGGTCGTCGGCGCGCCCTCGATGGGGAGCTGCTGCACGAAGCCCTCGATGGACGGGACGGTCTCGTAGATGCCGTCGTCGAGCACGCCGTCCACCCGCAGCGGCGCGCTCAGGCGCACGGCCCGCACCGTCGCCCGGCCCTCGGTGTCACGGGAGACGACCTCCGGGGCGGCCGGCGGCGCCGGTCCGTCGATGATCACGGTCGGCGCTGCGGCCGCGAAACCGGCTGGCTGCGGCGGCGGTCCGGCGGCGGGCGGGGTCGCGGGTTCCGGCGCGCGACCGCCGGGTCGAGGTCCGGGACGACCGCTCAACGGCCCGCCGGGGCCGCGCCCGGGACGACCCGCCATCGGACCGGGTCCACGTCCGGGTCTGCCGGCCATCGGGCCGGGCCCGGGTCCGGGAAAACCGGTCCGGGAGTCGGGACCGGAACGCGGCGGCTCGAACCGGCCCGGCGCCGAAGCCGGAGCCGGCGGCGGGGACTGCGCGGCGGTGCGCCGCGGGCCGGTCTCCAGCGCCTGGCGGATTCGCGCGGCAATCTCGTCCTGCAGGTCGAAGAGCTCGTCGAACTCGCCATCGACCGTTACTGCGTCGACCAGCGAGGCCGTGCCGGCGTCGAACACCCGGGTCGTGATCCGCAGGCGAACGCCGACCCGCTGGTAGGCGCCGGTCACCAGCCAGGACGCGCCCAGGGTCCGGCCCGTCTCGAGGATGGCTTCCGGGGATCCGAGACCTACCTCCGTCGCCCGCGGCACGGACGCGGTCTCCGCGCGGGCGGCTCCGATCCCCGCACGGTTGAGGTCCGACACCACACTTTCTGCGATGCCGGTGCCGATCCAGGCGTCCCCGGAGTTGCCGGAGATGTTGATGAAGGAAAGCACGGCTGCCTGGCGCGGGTCGGTAGCTGGCGGGTTCGACTGCGCGAGAACGCGCGAGCCACCTGCAATCGCCGGCGCGATGGCGACCAGGGCCAGGATTGGTAGGGCCGCACGCGTTGCACGCTGCAGGACGGCAGTCATAGGCTCTTACCTCACCGCGGCGCCGTCTGGCGATTCCGCTGCCTTCGCATCGCCGCGGCGCCTTGGGAGACGATGCTGCTACCGGTCCCGTTTACCTGGGCGCCCTCGGCGCCGTTCGAGGACGGGTCACAGCCGGGTTCCGGTGTTCCTCTACCGCGCCGGTACCTGCAGCTCCGGCATCGGGGCGGCCGAGAACAGGCGCTTGAGCGGGATGGCGAGCCAGCGCGCCCAGGCGGCCGAGCGCGAGACACGGGCGCTGTCGGTGGCGATGCCGGTGTTGCCGTACATCTGGCGGTACAGCTTGGACACGAGCAGGAACGCCAGTCTGTAGCGCATGGAGCGGACACAGCGCGAACGACGCCAGACCTTGCCGAGCGAGTAGAAGCGATCCCAGGCGTGCTGCGTGCCGATCCGGATCTCCTCGGCCGTCATCGCCGGGTGCGGCGAGAAGATCTTCGGGCGCTTGATGGGCGGAATCAGCCAGTAGCGGCTCACCGGGACGCCGTCCACGTCGGGAATCTCCCGCGCCTCGGTCTTCTCCCACTTCAGGAAATCGACCGTGCCGGGGAATGGTGTCAGGGTGAGGAACTGTGCGAAGTCGATGTCCGCGGCGTGCGCCAGCGCCGCGGTCGCCTCGAAGCTGTCCGGCCGGTCGCTCGGCAGTCCGAAGATGAACGAGCCGAGCACGTGGACGCCGTGTTCGCGGAACTGCTGGAGCTGGTTGACCAGGGCGTCCCCGGCCAGGTTGAAGCCCTTGTAGACGTCCTTGAGGCCCTCCTCGGTTACCGCCTCGACCCCGATCAGGGCGCCGCGGATGCGCGCGTTGCGCATCGCGTCGAGGAACGCCGGGTCCTCGGCCGCCTCCATCGTGATCTGCGTGAAGAACACCGTGTCCCTGGGCAGCTTCGCGAGCCGCTCCATCAGCTCGAAGCGTTCCTCGCGCAGTGCTTCCAGTTCGTGCAGCCGCGCGGGGTCCTTGCGCCGGCGGGCCATCGCCAAGTCCTCGAGCGTCACGGGATAGAAGTTGTCGTCGGCCAGCGCGATGAAGCGGAAGCCCATCCGGCGCAGCTCGACGATCTCTTCGAGCACCGCGTCGACGGTCCGCTGGCGCGGCTCCTGGCCGTCGGTCCGCCAGACCGAGCAGAAGGAGCAGTGCTTGGGGCAGCCGCGCACCGTCTGCACCGAGGCCCACATGTAGCGGTCGCGCGGCATCAGGTCCCAGCGCGCTTTCTGCAGGGAAGCCCCGGGCACGCGGCCGCCCTCGTAGATGCGCTCCGGCCGTCCGGCCACCACGTCCTCCAGTACCTGCGGCCAGACGCCGTCGCCGTCGCCCTTGACCGCCGCGTGCGCGCCGCCCCGTTCGTGCGCCTCGTCCGGATAGAGGGTGGCGTGGATGCCGCCGAACACCACGTGCGCGCCCCGCGCGCGGCACAGTCGCCCCACCTCGTAACCGCGCAGCGCGTTGCCGGTGTGGATGCCGATGCCGACGATGTCGCCGGCCTGGATCGACTCCGGGTCGAGCGGCTCCAGCGTCTCGTCCACGATGTGCGGGTCACCCCACTTGCGGGGGGTGGCGTGCGCGAGGACGTAGAGCCAACGCGGTGTGATGACCGCCAGCCCGAACGCGATGTGGCTGGGGTTGATCAGGTGTATGCGCATGAGATCGGGACCCTTGAAGGACACGCCTGACGGGTACGGTACCCGTGATCTTACAGCACTGTCCGATCCACGGCCTTCGAGCAGGATTTCCAACCTGGATTCCAACGGGTTGTTGAAGTCGATCGCACGGGGGCGGAGCGCGGGCGGGGGCGGAGCGCGGCGGCTGACGGCGCTTGATTCGAGGGCAGACGGCGGGCCGCCGCCGGGTGCAACCGGGTCTTCCGTTGGCGACGGCAGCGGCTGCCAGCCGCTGCGCTGGCGCGGTGGCGGCGCCGGCGCAGTAGAATGAGCCGGGCTCGACAACGAAGACGCTCAGGAGGCTGTGGTGAAGACGACGCGAGTGGCGCTGATGGCGATGTTGGCATTGTCGGTGGCGGCGGGTGTCCCGGCCCAGACGAACTGGCCGCAGTTCCGGGGCGGGGTGGCGGGCGTGGTCGCCGACGACCCGGCGTTGCCCGAGCGCTGGGGACCGGACGAGAACATCGCCTGGCGGATCGACATCCCGGGGCGCGCCTGGAGCTCGCCCATCGTCTGGGGCGAGCACGTCTTCGTGCTCACCGTGACGCGCGTCAGCGGGACCACCGACGCGCAGCCGATGCCGATCGAGTCCTACCGGGCGCGATCGCTGGGCGGTTCGATGACCGGCGCCGACATCGACAGGGAGGCGGAGCCGCTGCGCTGGGTGCTCTACGACGTCGACTTCGAGACCGGCGCGGTGCGCTGGGAGCGCCAGCTGCACACGGCGGCGCCGACCCTGACCGCGCATCAGAAGAACACCTTCGCGTCGGAGACCCCGGTGACCGACGGCGAGCGCGTCTACGTCTACCTGGGCGACATCGGCCTGTTCGCACTGGATTTCGAGGGCAACGAGACGTGGTCGGTCCCGCTCGAATGGCTGCCGCGGCGTAGTTGGGGCGCCGCCGGCTCGCCGGTGCTTCACGACGGCCGGCTCTACGTCGTCAACGACAACGACGAGCAGTCGTGGGTGGCGGCCTTCGATGCGGCCACCGGCGAGCAGATCTGGCGCACCGAACGCGACGAGGGCACCAACTGGTCGACGCCCTTCGTCTGGGAGAACGACGTGCGCACGGAGCTCGTGACGACCGGCACGGGCGGCGTCCGCTCCTACAGCCTCGACGGCGAATTGCTGTGGGAGCTGCACGGCATGTCGTCACTCGTCATTCCGACGCCCTTCGCGGACCACGGTCTGCTCTTCATCAACTCCGGCTACATCGCCGACACGAACCGGCCGGTCTACGCCATCCGGGCCGGCGCCAGCGGCGACATCTCGCTGGGGCAGGGGAGCACCAGCAACGACTACATCGTCTGGTCGCATCCGCAGCTCGGCTCCTACAACCCGTCGTCGCTCGTCTACGGCGACTACCACTACACGCTGCTCGACCGCGGCATCCTGATGTGCTACGACGCCCGCACGGGCCAGCCGGTCTACCCGCGGCGGCGCGTCACTGCGGGAACCCTCTTCACGGCCTCGCCCTGGGCCTACAACGGCAAGATCTTCGCGCTCAGCGAGGACGGCGACACCTTCGTCCTGCAGGCCGGCGAGGAGTTCGAGGTGCTCTGGCGCAACTCGCTCGGCGACGAGATGGCGATGGCGACTCCCGCCATCGCCCGCGGCAGCCTCTTCCTGCGGACCGCGTCGAAGCTCTACCGCATCGCGTCGGACGCGGGCGATTAGGCGCCGGCGCGGGGCAGAGGGGACTACAATGGGCGAATGGATGCGTCGGTCCTGGATGTCCTGACCGCCCGCAGACCAAAGGGAGGCGAGTCGATGAATCATCGTGTACTGACAGCCCTGTTCGCGCTGGCGGCGGTCGTGCTGCTCGCGCCGGCCCCGGCGGCCGCGCAGGCGGACGACAGTGTGATGCGGACGCCGGACGGGCAGCCGCACATCTCGGGCACCTTCACGTTCCGGACGCTGACGCCGCTGGAGCGGCCGGCGGCGCTAGAGGGGCGCGAGCGGCTCAGCCTCGAAGAGGCGGCGCAGTTCGAGGCGTCCGAGCGCATCCGGCTGAACCGCGACCTGTTCGACCCGGAGACCGGGGCGCCGAGCGCCGGTTACCAGTCGCGGGCCGAGGGCGGGGTCCTGTCCTACAACGAGTTCTGGTACGAGCGGGGCATCGAGTTGACCGCCGACAAGCGGACATCACTGATCGTCGATCCGCCGGACGGCCGGATCCCCTATACCGACGAGCACCGGGAGGCGCGGCGCATCCGCCGGCTCAACCTGCGCAACGGCTTCGCGGACCACTACACCGACCGCAGCCTGTCGGACCGCTGCATCCTCGGGTTCAACGCCGGGCCGCCGATGACCGCGGGCTCCTACAACAACAACGTCCAGATCATGCAGATCCCGGGCCACGTCGTGATCTACAACGAGATGGTGCACAACCCGCGCATCATTCCCATCGACGCCGAGGCGCCGCGCCACGGCCTGCGGCAGTGGTCGGGCGATTCGCGCGGCCGCTGGGAGGGCGAGACGTTCGTCGTCGAGACCTACAACTTCATCACCGAGACCAGCCTGCGCGGCTCGTCGAAGGACACGCACGTCATCGAGCGCTTCCGGCGCGTCGATCCCGATACGGTGATGTACGAGTTCACCGTCCAGGACCCCAACAACCTCACGGCGCCCTGGACCGCGTTGATGCCGATGCGGCGCACCGACGGCCCGCTGTTCGAGTACGCCTGCCACGAGGGCAACATCGGCATGCACGGCATCATGGCCGGGGCGCGCCGCAAGGACACGCAGCGCGTCAACGACTGAGCCGCATCGGTGGATCGCGCGACGGACGGGATGCCGGGGGGCGCGCTCGCCGCAGCGCGGAGGTTCGCCGCGGCGCTGCGCGAGCGTTACGGCGCCGCCCTCGTGGATGTCCGGTTGTTCGGTTCGTGTGCGCGCGGCGAGATGTGGGAGGATTCCGACGTTGACGTGGCGGTCGTGCTGGAGCACGCCGACGGCGACACGAAGCGCAATGTCGTCGACCTGGCGGCCGACATCGGACTCGTCCACGACGTTCTGCTGTCGCCGACCGTGTTCGACCGGGCGACGTTCGAACGCTGGCGGGCCCAGGAACGCCTGTTGATTCGGGACATCGAGCACGACGGACAGCCGCTGTGACCCTCGACGGGCGGGGGCGCGCGCGCTGGGGGCCTGTGGAGGGCGGGCCCTTGTGACTGCCGACGGTCGTCGGGAGAGCGCCCAGACGGAACTGGACCTTGCCGCCGAAGAACTCCGGGCGGCCGAGGGGCTCCTGGCGAGCGGACTGCCGCGCATCGCGGCGGGGCGAGTGTACTTCGCGGTATTCCACGCGATTCGGGCGCAGTTGCACGCCGAGGGTTACGAGCCCCGCTCCCACCGCGGCGCACAGCATCTGTTCAATCTGCACTTCGTACGCACCGGGCAGTTCGATCCGGAGTGCTCGCGGTTGATCGCGAGACTGCAGAAGTCTCGGGAGGAAGCCGACTATTCTCCGGCCTTCGTGGTGACCGAGCGTCACGCGCGTGAGGATCTGGATGCGGCCCGCCGGTTCGTGGCGCTCGTGCGGTCGGGCCTGGCCGTTGTGTAGGCGATGCCGACGACCGAAAGAAGGAGCCGCCTGAGCCGCACGCCCCCTGATGACCGGGTCCGTGCGCCGCGCGGGTCCCCCTCCTCACGCCTTGCCGGGTGCGGGCGCCTCACCGCTCTACCGGTGCTCGCGGGGATTCACCACGGACGGCTGGAACCGGGCGCGATTCCGGGGTACTATCTGCCGTTGCACCGGGGGGAAGGGACTGAAATCCACGGAGGAGAGGCAATGAGTCTGCGAGCAACGGCGGTGCTGGCCGTCATCGGGGCAGTGTTGTGTATCGTTCCCGGGTCCGCTGGCGCGCAGGAGCCGGCTTCGGGCAGCGTGCTGCGGACGCCGGACGGCCAGCCGGACATCTCCGGCATCTTCACCTTCCGGACGCTGACGCCGCTGCAGCGGCCGGCGGCCCTGGAGGGCAGGGACCGGCTGGGCGCGGAGGAAGCGGCGCAGTTCGAGGCGTCCGAGCGGATCCGCCTCAACCGCGACCTGTTCGATCCGGAGACGGGCGCGCCGAGCGCCGGCTACCAGCCGCGGGCCGAGGGCGGCGTGCTCTCCTACAACGAGTTCTGGTACGAGCGGGGCGTCGAGCTGACCTCGGACAAGCGCACGTCGCTGGTCGTGGACCCGCCGAGCGGGCGCATTCCATTCACGGCGGACTACCAGGCGGCGGCGCGCATCCGGCGGCTCAACCTGCGCAACGGCTTCGCGGATCACTACACCGACCGCAGCCTCGCGGACCGCTGCATCATGGGCTTCAACGCCGGGCCGCCGATGGTGTCGAGCGCGTACAACAACAACGTGCAGATCTTCCAGGTCCCCGGCTACGTGGTCATCCTGAACGAGATGGTGCACAACGCACGGATCATCCCCATCGACGGCCGGCCGCACGGCGCGCTCCGCCAGTGGTCCGGCGACTCGCGCGGGCGCTGGGAGGGCGAGACGCTGGTGGTCGAGACGCACAACTTCCTGCGCGAGACCAGCCTCGGCGGATCGTCCCGCGACACGCACGTGATCGAGCGCCTCCGGCGCGTGGACCCCGACACCGTGATGTACGAGTTCACCGTCGAGGATCCGAACAACTTCACCCGACCGTGGACGGCGTTGATGCCGATGCGGCGCACCGACGGCCCGCTGTTCGAGTACGCCTGTCACGAGGGCAACATCGGCATGCACGGCATCATGGCCGGCGCACGCCGCAAGGACACGCAGGCCGTGACCTCGGTCCGCTGATCCATGCGCAACTGGTTGCCCTTCGTCGTGATGACGGTGCTGAGCTGGGGGACCTACATCCCGACGCTCCACCGCGGACAGCTCGCGCTCGGCAGCAGCGGCGTGCACGCGTTCCTGATGGTGGGGCTCGCCTACGTGGTGGTGGCGATCGCCGTGCCCGGGGTCATGGTGCTCCGCGCCGGTTCGTGGAGCATCTTCACCGACAACCCGAACGGGATGGCGTTCACGTTCGCCGCCGGCGTGCTGGGCGCCCTGGGCGCCCTGGGTATCGTGCTCGCGCTCGTCAACGGCGGCCGGCCGACCGTGGTCCCGCCGCTGGTCTTCGCCGGGGCGCCGGTGGTGAGCGTCTTCGTCGCGATGCTCTACAACCCGCCGCAGCAGAGTCCGTCGCCGCTGTTCTTCCTGGGGATTCTGATGGCGGCGGCCGGCGCGTTCCTGGTGCTCTCGTACCGGCCGCACTAGGCGGCGCGGTTCCGAATGTCCCGTCCGGATCCGACGTTCGCTTCGGGGCGCCGGCTGTCGCGGCGCTCGGTGCTCGGCGCGCTGGCTGCGCCCCTGCTGGCGCCGCGGGTCTCCGTCGCCGGGCGCCGGCCCGGCGCTCGGCAGCCGGGCGACGGACCTGCGGGGTCCGGTCCGGCGATCGTGCACCGCGCGCCGCGACCGCTCGCCGCCGACGCCGTCACCCACGACTGGCCGTCGTTTCTCGGGCCGACCCACAACGCGGTGTCGACCGAGACGCGGCTGAGCCGGGCGCTTCCGCCGCCGCTGGTCTGGGAGATGCCCACCGGTTCGGGCTACGCTTCGCCGGCGATCCAGGGGGACCGTCTCGTCTACCTGCACCGGGTCGGCGACGAAGAGATCGTCGAGTGCCTGCACCCCGAGACCGGCGCCACCCACTGGCGTCTCCGCTATCCGTCCGCGTACCGCGATCGTTACGGCTACAACAACGGACCGCGGTCGAGTCCGGTCATCGACGCCGCCGGCGGGCGGGTGTACACGGTGGGCGCCGAGGGGCGCATCCATGCGATGGAGCTGGAGACCGGTCGCGTCGTCTGGCGCTCCGACCTGCGCACCGCATACAGCGTGCGGCAGGACTTCTTCGGCATCAGCTCGACGCCGCTCCTCGAGGGCGGTCTGCTGATCCTGAACATCGGAGCGCCCGGGGGACCGACCGTCGCGGCGCTGGATCTGGAGACGGGCGAGGAGGCCTGGCGGGCGGGCGAGGAGTGGGGCGCGAGCTACGCGTCGCCGGTGCCGGCCGACGTGCACGGCGAGCGCCGCGTGTTCGTCTTCGCCGGCGGCGAGTCGCGACCGCCGTCCGGCGGGCTGATGTCGATCGATCCGGCGAACGGCAACGTCGATTTCGCGTTCCCGTGGCGGAGCCGCACCTACGAGTCGGTCAACGCCGCGTGTCCGGTCGTCTTCGACGACAAGGTGTTCATCACCGCGAGCTACCGCGCCGGCGGGGCGCTGGTCGCCGTGCGGCCCGACTTCACGCCCGAGGTGGTGTGGACGACCCGGGAGTTCGCGCTGCACTTCAACACGCCGATTCACCGGGACGGCCACCTCTACGGCTTCGACGGGCGCAACATGGGCGATTCCTCGCTGGCGTGCATCGATGCGGCCACGGGGGAGGTGGCGTGGCGCGCGGCGCCGCAATGGCGCGAGACCTTCACGAGCGGCGGGCGCGAATACGAGCAGATCCTGGGCACGGCGCGCGGATCGCTGCTGGCGGCGGACGGGCAGTTCCTGTGCCTCGGAGAGCTCGGCCACCTGCTCTGGATGGATCTGACCCCCGACGGCTATACCGAGATCTCCCGCGGCTGGTTGTTCGCGGCCCGCGAGTCGTGGGGGTTGCCGGTGCTGTCGCGCGGCCTGCTCTACGTGACGCAGAACGCGCGCGATCTGCTCACCGGGGCGGGACCGCGGCTGCTCTGCTACGACCTGCGCGCGTAGCCGGGCGGGACGATGAAGGTGTCCACGCCGAGGCCCCCCCCTCGGCGTCGCTCAGGCGATGCCCGCGCCCCGGATCCCGACGTAGACCGAGTAGAGCGACTGGCTCGCGGTCATGAACAGCCGGTTGCGCCGCGTGCCGCCGAAGCAGACGTTCGCGCACCGCTCCGGCAGCCGGATGATGCCGATGACGTCTCCGTCCGGGGCGATGATCTGCACGCCCGGGACGGCGCCGGCCCAGACGTTGCCGTCGGTGTCGCAGCGCATGCCGTCGGCAACCGACCGCGCGCCGGGATCGCCCGGCGCCGAGAGCTGCACGAGGCTTCGCCCGTTGACCAGCCGTTCGCCGTCGACGTCCCAGACCTTCACCTCCTGCCCGCTGCCCGTGTCGGCCACGTAGAGCCGGTCGTAGGCGGGCGAGAAGCAGAGGCCGTTCGGCGCGCCGATGTCGTCGGTGACGCGGGTGATCGCGCCGGTCACGCCGTCCACCCGGTAGACCGACAGCGGCAGCTCCTGTTCGGCCGGAAAGCCCTCGTAGCTGCCCCGGATGCCGTACGGCGGGTCGGTGAACCAGATGCTGCGATCGGGGTGGACGACGACGTCGTTCGGCGAGTTCAGCCGGCTTCCCTCGAAGCGGTCCGCGATGACCGTCACCTCGCCGGAGTGCTCGTAGCGCGCCACCCGCCGGTTCCCGTGCTCACAGGAGATCTGCCGGCCCTCGTGGTCGAACGTGTTGCCGTTGCTGTGGCCGGAGGGATTGCGGAAGACGCTGACGTGGCCGTCCTCCTCCAGCCAGCGCAACTGGCGGTTGTTCGGGATGTCGCTCCAGACCAGATAACGCCCGCTCCCGTTCCAGGCCGGCCCCTCCGCCCACAGCGTACCGATGTAGTGGCGGCGGATCGGCGTGTTGAAGAGGATGTAGGGCCGAAACCGCGGGTCGAGCGCGATGATGTCCGGGTCCGGATAGTGCAGCGGGTTCTGCCCGGACCAGTCGCGCGGTTCGTACGGCGGCAGGCTCGTCTGCTGCGTGGCGGCCAGCGCCGGGGCAAGCGTCGTGGACGCGACGGCCATGCCGAGAAACGCGCGCCGGTTCAGGGATTGACGCGATGTCGGCCGGGGACCGCGTATGTACGGCGATCGAGAAGGATCCTTGCGCATGATCCGAATCTTATACACCACGGAAGGAGTGGTCGTCACGCGGTCCGCAGCGCGCGAGGCGTCACCGGTCCGGAATGCGCAGGACGGCGAGATGTGTGCGCCGTACACCGGTCGCAGCGCGCGCGAGGTGTCACAGGCCGACCGCGTGCAGCGCCTGGTCTATCGCCGTGTGAGTGGGGCTGGCATGTCCGAACAGATCGATCGCCGACTGGCGGATGACCGTCGCCGTCAGCGTCAGGTTCGTGGAGGCGGGCAGCAGGTCGGTCAGCGCCCGGAAGAAGGCGCGCTCCACGTCCGCTCGGTTGCCGCCGCCGACGCCGGCGACGGTCCGGCCGGTCGTGGCGTTGCGCCCGCCTTCGATGGCGAGGTGGAAGGCATGGCTCAGGATGGTGGAGTTCCAGTGCACGCCGGAGTAGTCGAACGACGGCAACGAGACCATCGTATGTCCGCCGTCCACCGACCCGATGTCCGAGAAGAAGAAGTACGGCGGCCGGTCGTCTTCGAAGACCCCGACGGCGAACCGGACCAAGCCGCTGTAGGCGTCCGGGTAGCGCAGGGCGCTGTGGCCCAGCGTCAGCGACTGCGGGCGCGCCAGGGAACGGGCCGTCCGTCCGGTGTCCTCTCCGACCAGGTAGTCGGCGCGCAGCGGTCCGATGCCCGGTTCGTGCAGGGAGAACTCCACGGCCGTGCCGATGATGTCGGAGAACGCCTCGTTGACGGCGCCGCCTTCGTTTGCGAGCAGCAGGAACCGACCCTCCTCGCAGACGAGCTGGAAGATCCGCTCGGCGAACCGTCCGCGGGTGAAGGTCCAGCGGTCCCCGCAGTGGAACGTCCGCCCGTCGACCGTGAAGTCGGACGGCCCGAGGACGCCCCACAGGGTGTCGAGCAGGCCGTACTTCTCGCCGGTGCGTTGTGAGACCGAGAAGTGAGTGACACCGTGCATTGCCTCGTGGCCGATGATGTCGGCCGAGACGATCGGCGTCCCGTGTTCCCATTGGCCGAAGCCGACGACGCCGGCGCCTTCCGGTCCGAACGGCGGCGGTGCGAAGAAGGCGTTGGCGTAGTCGCGGCCGATGTTGACCATGCCCAGGATGCGCCCGTCGCGCCCGTCGATGCCGCCCCAGCCGTGGCGGGCGGCGAGATGGTCGTAGGTGAAGCCGAGGTGCGCGTGCGCGTCGACCACCGCCGGGTCGCGCCAGTCGTTGTCGGTGTCGTGGGCCACGTCGCTCGGTCTCCAGCCCGAACCGTACTGTCGGTACAGCAGTTCGTCGCGGCGTGTCTTGTCGTGGCGCAGGTCGAGAGTGATGATCTCCGCCGGGCGGAGGCGATCGTACGCCTGGAAGCCGCCGCCCGCGCGCGAGACGCTCACCTTCTTGCGGTCGTCGAGGATGCCGTGGCCGGCGCCCACGGCGGCCTGCTCCCGCAGCAGGCCCTCTTCGTACACGATCACGCCGCGGTGGGCGTCCAGGAAGTACCTCCGCAGATCGCGCATCGTCGCGCGCCAGGCGAGCACATACGCGTGCTCGCCGAACGGAACGGGCAGGATCACGAGTGTCGGGGGAGCGTCGGTGACCGGAGCGGCGCCTGTGAGTCTCTCGATCAGCACGATCGCGGCGTCCGGCGACAGGTGCGGCGTCGTGTCGACGCCGAGCCCCTCGTGGATGGTGCCGAGGATGGACACCGTGACCCCGTTGGCGAGCTGCCGCGAGACGCTGCCGCCGTGGACCGGGACGCCCTCGTGATACTGCACGAAGCTCTCGTGCGTGCGTTCCGGAAGCTGGCGATCCGCGTATCGCGACGCCAGGACGAGTTCGTTCGTGTTCGCCAGCGCATCCACCAGCCCGTCGAGCCGGCGCAGTTCCGACGGGCCGGTCGCCGCGGTGGCGGCGGCCAGGAGCATGCCCCGCGGAGCGGGCCCTTGCTGGCGCCCGGCGGCGGGCCAAGTCATCGTCAGGGCGGCTACCGCCCCTGTCGTCAGCGCGGCGGCCAGTGCGGTCGAGGTGCGGGAACGACGCAGCGGATGCATGGAGGCGCTCTTCCTTCGGCGGTAGTGGCGCCTGCGCATGAGTGCGGGGCAGCGGCTACCGGGCGGCCACGTCAGGAAACCGCTCGTCGGTCTCCTGCGGCTGCACGCCGAGCGCGTTGAGAGCCATCGATACGAGGCGGTAGTTGGCGACGGTCATCACGACGCTCATCATCTCGCGCGTGTCGTAGCGTTCGGCCAGCGTGTCCCAGGTCTGCTGCGACACGATGCCGTCGCGGTAGATCTCGTCCGCGGCGCGGATGTGCGCCGCCTCGAAGGCGTTCCACCCGGCGCCGGCGCCGAGCGCGATCCGTTCCGGATCGAGCCCGTGGTCGCGGGCGCGGCCCACGCTGCCGACGTGCTTGGCCCACTCGTAGACGGCCTGGCAGTTCCAGCCGATGCGCAGGATCAGCAGCTCGCGGAAATAGGGCGTCAGCGGCGAGATCCGGTTCACGTAGCCGGACTGCCCGCTCCGGGCGGCCTGCAACCTGGGGTAGCGGGCGAACGTGCGGCGGACCCGGATGCCATCGCCTTCGAGCGGCGCGACGCGCGGCGTGGCGAGCGGCGGCTCGGGCGCCGGCACGTCGAGTCGGTACGGCACGTCGGCCGGGAAGCGCGCGTAGGCGTTGTCGTCCGGCTGCACGCCCCACGAGTTGTAGAGCATTGCGACGAGAGTCGTCTCGTTGACCGCCATCACCGCGTCGAACAGGTTGTAGAGGTCGTAGCGTCCGGCCAGCGCGTCCCAGGTCGCGTCGCGCACCGACGAGTTGACGTACAGCTCGTCGGCAAGACGCAGCAGGGTGGCCTCGAACGGATCCCAGCCGGCCGCATCCGGTCCCGCGGCGATGCGGCGCAGCTCGTCCGGCAGGATGCCGGCCGCCCGGGCGGTCGGCGCATGGTCCGCCCAGAGGTGGCTGGACCGGGTCAGCCAGGCCGTCCGCAGGATCAGCAGCCCGCGGTGGCGCGCCGACAGGGTCGAGTCGATCGACGTGAAGAGCACGAAGGGCATTACCGCCTCGACCAGCTCCGGCACGCGGAGCATGGTGCGGAAGGCGTTGCCGATCCGCACCTGCGGGGCGTACTTCTCGACAAGCGCCCGTTGCGCGGCGGTCCACTCGGATGCGGGCAGCGGCGGAATGCGCGGCTCGTCCAGGCGGACGACCGGCGCGCCGCCGGGGGCGTCCGGGCGCACCTGGGCCAGCGTCCGATCGGCGCCCGACGAGGCCAGCGCGCCGGTCAGGGCGAGGCTGGCGGCGAGAACGCGGGGGCGAGAGCGGAACGGGGGCATGGCATCCTCCTGACGGCTTCGCGGACGGAAGGGACAACGATAGCATCCGACGCGGATGCCGGCCGGTTCCGATGCGCGCGCGGGGTGTGGAACAACGTCCCACACCCCGTCGCCCGTCTTCTCCCCGGCGACCGCCGGCAGGGCAGGAGCAGGGAGGCGACAGCCGGACCCGGCCGCCCCGATTCCCCGCCGACCGTGGCGCGGAGCCGACCGACTGCCCGTCGACTCACGGAAGGCGGCGCGGGCGGTCGCGCTCTGCGACGAGGTCGAAGTGCAGCAGTCCTTCCGGAAGGAGGCCGGCGGCGGTCACCTCGCGGTTCCGGCGGTTCCAGTACGCCTGCAGGTCGGCGGCGTCGGCGAACCGTTCGTCGTCGCCGAACGCGCTGATGGCCCGTACATTCGGATAGAGGGCCAGCACCCGCTCCAGCAGGACGGCCGGCTCGTGCTGCTGCAGTTCGATCAGGCAGCGCGGATTGAACTCGCCGACCAGCGCCGGCCGGTGGCGTTCGAGCAGGTTCCTGCATCCGTCGAAGGCGGCGATCTCGTATCCCTCGACATCGATCTTGACCAGATCGAGCCGGGGCAGCCAGGCCAGGGACTCGTCGAGGATGACCGTCTGCGCGTACAGGCTGCGGGCTGCGGGCGGTCGCGCGGCGAGCAGGTGCGTGTTCGACGGGTTGTCGCTCAGCGACACCACCTGCGACGCGGTCGACGCCGCGTACGGCAGTACGCGGACGTTGTCCGACCGGTTCAGCACGATGCCGGCGTACAGCATCTGGAGATTGTCGGGATTCGGCTCGACGGCGACGACCAGACCTCCGGCGCCGACCCGCCGGGCCGCCATCAGCGCGATGCACCCGACGTTGGCGCCGATGTCGACGACGACGTCACCGGCGTCGACGCGGTCGCGGACGGCGCGCCGCACGTGCGGTTCGTAGTCCCCGGTGGCCAGGATGTTCCGGGCGAACTCGGTGTCGCGCTTCTGCACGCAGACCTGGCAATCGCCGAGATCGACCGGCGTGGGTTGCAGGTGCTCACGGGCCTCGTCGGAGGTGGCGAAGCTCCGGGTGAGGTACTCGAGCGAGACGCCACGGTCCACGAGACGTTGGTAGTGAGCGTACCCGGCGGGATCGGGAGGACGCCCCAGCAGCAGGCGATAGGCGTAGTAGACGTCTTCGGGCGTGGCGTTGCGGCGCCATCCGCCCGACGGGCTGCCGGGCGGATGGTCAGGTGAAGACACGGATGATCATCTCGACGGACACCGACGGGAATCGCCCTGCGACGACCCGGCGCCCGAATTCTACCGGGCGGAGCCCGTCGGACCGTGACCGACCGGGATCGGTCACGGTCCGACGGGTGCGGACGCGGTGGACGACAGTCCGGCCGCCGCGGAGCGACCTACTGCGCGTCCTCCGCCCGCGCGCCGCGCATGATGTTCAGCAGGCCGTAGTTGCCCTCGTGACAGGCATATTCGTACATCGGACCGGATGTGACCCCGCGCGACTCGTGGTCGGTGGTCATCGGCAGGAGCGCCGTCCAGGGCCGGGTGAACATGTCCGGGTCGGTCATGGTGAACTCGTAGTCGAGCGTCTGCTCGTCGACGCGCGTGAACCGCTCCACCAGCCGCAGGCCGGGCCGCGCCGCACGCCACGTCGCCCGCCACAGGTCGTCGCGCCGGTCGGCGAACGCGGTGGTCTCGACGACCAGGGTGTCACCCTCCCACCGCCCGCGGGAGTCGCCGAGCCACTGTCCGACGTGCACCGGGATGTGCGACCGTCCGTCGGTCGGAATCAGCCGGAACTCGTGGAACATCTCGTTCAGCATGGCCACCCACCCCTCGGACTGCAGGATGTGGTAGTTCATGTTGTAGCCCTGCAACGGGACGAACGGCAGGCCGTCGGTGAGACAGCGTTCGCCCGTGTCGGCGTCCGTCCACGAGTCGAACGGGCCGACGCCGTACTTCGCGGAATCCGCCGCGAGCCGCTCGCGCCCTGCGTCGGTCCACGGGATGCGTCCGTCGGGCGGATTGGTGATGAGCGAGGTCCGGCGGTCGCCGGTCATCACCTTGCCGCCGTCCATCCAGAACTGGTTGTAGGCGCCGACGTTGCCCGGAATGAAGCGGTCGGATGCGGCGCGCGCCTCGGCCGAAGAGGTCTCGAACGCCGCCGCCTCTTCGGCGGTCAGCACGTCCTGCCCCGACATCGCCTCGGGCCGCTCGATGGGGGTCAGGGTGGCGTTGGTCCAGATGCCCTGGATGTCGGGTACGCCCCACCCCGTGCGCGGTGCGGTGTACGCCGCGCCGCCCGTGGACTGGGCGTGGGAGACGGCGAAGGCGCTGGCGACGAGCATCGCGCTGGCCATCGCGAGCAGCAGTGTCCCGGGTCGGCGCGAGTTGCGCGTGCCCATGATTTCCCTCCTGGTGATCGGCCATGTGCCGGCCGCGAAGTCGCCACGCCATGCAGCGCCGCTGCCGGTCCGCGCCCGTCCGGGCTGCCGGGCGTGGCGGCGATGCGGCCATTACCCGCCGCCGGCCGCCGTCGCATTGTTCGCTCGAACGCCGACGAGGATGCCCTTCCTGCCGGCGCCGACCGTCGTGAACCGCTGCATCGGCGGCGGTCATGATGACTCTCGATCCGGTCGAGAGACGCCTGCCCGCCAGAATAGCAGAACGGCCGCCACCCGGATTCGCGGATCGGAATGGCGGCCGTCCGAAGGACGCTGGTTGGCGGCGGATCAGCGGCTGGCGGCGGCCTGCGCCTCCTGGGTCTCCATGCGGCGCGCGCCGGCGAGGATGCCCTCCATGCCGATGTTGCCCTCGTGGCAGGCGTACTCGTAGAGCGCGTCCGGGCTGCTGCGCAGCGGGATCATGGCCGTCCAGGGCCGCTCCCATGTCGTCGGATCGTTGGCCGTGACCTCGTACTGCAGCACGTCCTCGCTCACCCGGGTGAAGCGCTCGGTGATGTGCAGGTGCTCGGCCGCCCCCATGAAGTTGGCGAACGGCGAGTAGTTCTTCGTCTCCACGACGAGGGTGTCGCCGTCCCAGTAGCCGCGCGAGTCGCCGAGCCACTGCCGGAGGTCGTCATCCACGTGCGGGCGCCCGTCGAGCGGGATGATCCGCGCGTCGTGCGCCATCTCCATCAGGATGACGACGTGGTCCGGGGTCTGGAAGAGCTGGTAGTAACTGTTGTAGCCGGCCCCGAGGCGCGGCGCCCCGAAGCTGACGCAGCGCTCGCCGAGACTCCGGTCGTCGGTCCAGACGGCGTGGCGCTGTCGCTTGGCGGCAGCCGCCTCGGCCCGCATCGTGGCCGCGGCGGTGCGCGCCGGCAACCGGCCGTTCGGCGGATCGACGATCAGCGACGTGCGGTTGTCCCAGTCGCGCTCGACCATCCAGAACTGGTTGTAGTTGCCGGTGGCCCGATCGCGCGAGGTGAAGTTCTCCAACTCGGCCAGCGCGGCCGTGAAGACGCTGTCGCCGAAGGCGGCGTCGCCGCCGTCGAGGGCGAAGAGCTCCTCGGCGCGGGACTGCAGCGCGGCCAGCTCCTCGTCGGTGAGGAACTCGCGGTCGCCGAGCATTTCCGGCCGCTGGAGCGGGGTGGCGTTGTTGTTCGCCCAGACGCCCTGCAGGTCCGGCTGGCCGAACGGGGTTCGCGGCGCCGTCCAGGACGCATCCTGCGCCGACGCCGTACCGGCCAGGAGCGCCAAGCCGGCGACGAGTGCGACCGTCAGGTGAAGGCTTCGTCTGCTCACCATTCCCTCCTCATGACCACGAACACCTAAACATAGCAGTTTTGGCGCGCGCCGGCGTGCATTTCGTGCGGCGCCGGCCGCCAGTCCGCCGCCGGCGTCCGGACCTGCGACGGGGGCGGGCGGGAATCGACGGCGCAGTGCGGGCCCGCGACGGGCCGCGCGGCTGGCCGGGACGGCGCCGTCGCCGCAGGCAGAGACTGTCGGGTTAGCATGAGGCAGGGGGCTTCCAACGATGACGACGAAACAGCGGCGTGCAGCGTCGGCGCTCGTGGTGACCGCGGCGATCGGGTGGGCAGGGCCTTCGGTCCCGGCCCAGGCGCCGGCGGAGTGGCCGCAGTTCCGGGGGCTCGGCGCCGGGGCGGTCGCCGACGATCCGGCCCTGCCCGAGACCTGGAGCAGGACGGAGAACGTGGCCTGGTCGGTCGAGATCCCCGGCCTGGGCTGGAGCTCGCCGGTGGTGGCGGGCGACCACGTCTTCGTGACGTCGGCCATCAGCGCGGGAGAGGAACTGCAGCCGGTGCCGGGGCTCTACGATCCCGGCGACGAGTTCGGCAAGCAGCGCTCCACGGCCGGGCACCGCTGGATGGTCTACGACATCTCCTTCGCCACCGGACGCATCCGCTGGGCGCGCGAGCTCGCCGGTCTGGCCCCGCCCGAACTCAAGCACATCAAGAACAGCTTCGCGTCGGAGACGCCGGTCACCGACGGGCGCCGCGTGTATGTCTACTTCGGGGCCATCGGACTGGTGGCCGCCCTCAACCTGAGCGGCGAGACCGTCTGGACGGCCGAGGTGGGCGCCTTCAACGGCGGGCAGGAGTTCGGCAGCGCCGCCTCGCCCGTGCTCCACGACGGCCGGCTGTACATCGTCAACGACAATACCACCCGCTCGTTCCTGGCCGCCTTCGACACCGCGACCGGCGAGCAGGTCTGGCGCATCGACCGGGACGAGACCGAGAACTGGTCGACGCCGTTCGTCTGGGAGAACGCGCTCCGTACCGAGATCGTGACCACCGGCCGGCGGAAGATCCGCTCCTACGACCTCGACGGGCACCAACTCTGGGAGCTCGGCGGGATGACCGTCAACGTCGTCCCCACGCCGTTCACCGGCCACGGCCTGCTGTATCTCAGCTCCGGCTATCCCGGCGGTTTCCCGCGGCCGGTCTACGCCGTCCGTCCCGGCGCGTCGGGCGACATCTCGCTCGCCGAAGGGGAGAGCGGCAACGACTTCATCGCATGGTACCAGCCGCTGCTCGGCACCTACAGCACCTCGGCGCTCGTCTACGGCGACTACTACTACACGCTGCTCGACCGCGGCTTCCTGCTGTGCCACGACGCCCGCACGGGAGAGGAGATCTACGGCCGCCGGCGGATAGCCCCCGGCCACGGCTTCACCGCGTCGCCGTGGGCCTACAACGGGAAGATCTTCGCCCTGAGCGAGGACGGGATCACCTACGTGATGGAGGCCGGCCCCGAGTTCGCCATTATCGGGACCAACGACCTCGACGAGATGGCGCTGGCGACGCCGGCGATCGCCCGCGGGAGTCTCATTCTGCGGACGCAGTCGAGGCTCTACCGCATCACCAACGATGTGCAGTGAACGGGAGACAGCGGAGATGTGGCGCGCGAGCGATGCGCCCTCGCCTGGTTACGGTCCATGTAAGTAGTACCCCAGAATCGCTCCCATGGCGATCATGCAACAAGCCGGTGTTCAGCGAAAGTAGTACCCCAGAATCGCTCCCATGGCGATGCCGATGTAACACAGGCTGTGTTGAAGAAATGTGGCGAGCTCGGCGAGGCCGACGCGGCCGAACGCGTAGAGAACCGCTCCGATTGCCGGTATGAGCACGAAGGCGAAGGTGATGGACAGGGCGATCCAGCTACGCACCTTGGCTTCGTACGTGGGCGGCTGGTGTCGTCTTTCATCGGAGGTCTCCACGAACATCTCCATGAATCAGGGCGCGTCCCGGGTACAGGTTCCGAGGATAGAAGTCCGGTATACCCGTCTTCTCTTCGCGCCAGTCTCCCAGGGGCGCTTTTACCGACGTAGAGCCGTTCACCCCCAGGACGACGTACACGTCAGGGTAGACCTCAAGAAGATCCACGGTGGCTGTTTCCCGTTGGTCCCATTTCGTTCCAAAAAAACCGTGGCCGTCGGCGGTCTTGGTGGTTCTCTCCATGAAGACAGAGATCACCGGAATCTCATCCGGGGCGGACGGAGCCTCGGGCAGTGCGTGGGAGATCTTGTTGCGGAGCGCCCTCACCTCGGCCTCATAGGTGTCGATTCTAGCCCTGTAGGCTGTCGCCCACTCCCTGTACGTCGGAGAGAGGTCGAGTACAACTTGGTCCTCCTGCAGCTCGCGTTTCGCATCCTGCCACTTCACCGCGATGGTGTCCTGCTGCGCCGTCACGGCGGGCGTCCATGTCAGCAGGAGGGCGACGATCGTTGCGCGGAACAGCATGAGCATCTCCTTGCAGAATCGGCGGGCGTTCGGGATCCGCGTCCGCCGCGGGTCCCGAACGCCGAATGGTATGGTACTACTGGTCCTCGGTCGCCGCCGCCCGCGCGTCGATGACGCGCTGGCCGCTCAGCGCGTTGGGCACCGCGTAGTTCCCCTCGTGGCAGGCATACTCGAAGATGTCGTAGTCGGGCTCTGCCGTCAGCGGCATCTGGATCGTCCAGGGACGCGTGTAGACGTTCGGATCCTCGATGGTCACCGTCCAGATGATGGTGTCCTCCGACACGCGCCGGAAACGCTCCACGACGTGCAGGGCCCGGCTGACCGCGATCCCCTTGAGCCGGGCGCCGGCGCCGCTCGAGGCGATCCAGCCGCGGTTGTGGAAGTTCTTCGTCTCGACGACCAGGGTGTCGCCCTCCCAGTAGGCGCGGGCGTCGCCCATCCACTGCCGGATGTTGTCGTCGATGAACGGCTGGTCCCGGAACGGGATGATCCGCACGTCGTGGATCATCTCGTGCTGGATGACGAAGTGGTCCGGGGTCTGGACGATGCGGTAGGCGTTGTTGTAGCCGGCCGGCAGCATCGAGCCGGGCACGCCGCGCGAGAGGCAGCGGTCCCAGACGCTCATGTTCCGATAGTGGTCGCCGTTGTGGGCGAGGTTGTGGGCCTTGTTCTCCAGCGCCCACTCGCGGATCGGCGCCCGCCCGTCCGGCGGATCGACGATGAGCGAGGTCTGGCCGGTCGAGAGCACCGTGTCGCCGGCATCAAGCCAGTAGCTGCCGTAGCCGCCGACATTGCCGCCGGCCTGGTAGCGCTGCGCCGGCGCGGCGTCGCGCGCCGCCTCGTCAAGGGCGCGTTGCCGGTTGCGCTGGGCGATCTCCTCGTCGGTCAGGAAGGCCCGTCCTTCGAGGTCGGCGGGGCGCTCCATGGGCGTGATGGTCTTGTTGCCCCACAGGCCCTGCAGGTCCGGCTGGCCGTCGGCGGTGCGCGGCGGCGTCCAGTCGGGGTCGATGACGCGCTCGAGCTGCGCATGGGCGCCGGTCGCTCCGGCCAGCGCAATGGCGGCGGCGATGGCGGCGATGGTGGCGAAGCGGCGGTTCGTGGATCTGTGCATCGAATCTGCTCCTTGGTGGCGTAAACATGTCTCGTCAGCGCGCCGGCGCAGCGTCGGCGGCGTCGGCCCGGCGCTCCTGGACGCGGGCCCCGGCGAGCAGGTTGGTCATGCCGTAGTTGCCCTCGTGACAGGCGTACTCGAACAGCGGCGCGTCGCTGCGCCGCATGGGGATCATGCCGGTGATCGGCCGCGTGAACGTGGCCGGATCGTCGATGGTGAACTCGTAACGCAGCCGGCCGCCGTCCTCGCGCGTGAAGCGCTCCACGAGGCGCAGCGTCTCGCCCGACCCGTAGGCGCGGACGACGGTGTAGAAGCTGCCGGTCGAGGCCGTGAAGTTGGTCGATTCGACGACCAGCGTGTCACCCTCCCAGCGCCCGCGCGCATCGCCGAGCCACTGCCGGACGCCGCCCGGCAGGTGCGGTGCGCCCGCCAGCGGCACGATGCGCGCATCGTGGATCATTTCGCTGAGGATCACGACGTGATCCGGCGTCTGCAGGATCTGGATGTTGTTGTTGTAGGCGCTCGGCAGCATCGGCGGCCCCGCGTTGAACCCGAGCACGCAGCGTTCCGACAGGCCCAGATCCTCCGGTCCGTGGGCGGGGGAGCCGAAGACGACGCGCTCGCGCACCGGCCGGCGGCGGGCCGCCCGCCGGGCATCGTCCGCCTCGTCCACGCCGGCGACCCGCGCCGGGATCCGGCCGTCCGGCGGATCGACGATGAGCGAGGTGCGGAGGTCGTCGGTCAGGGCGTCGCCCCAGTCCCACCAGAAGTCGTTGTAGGCGCGCTCCACGTCCGCCGCGGCGCCGCCGTCGCGCCGGTCCGCGTTGCGGCTCGCAAGCACCTGGCTGCGAAAGGCGGCGGCCTCCTCCGGGGTCAGCACCGCCTTCTCGCCGAACACCGCGGGGCGTTCCAGCGGGGTCAGCGTGCGGAAGTCCCAGACGCCGCCGAGATCGGGGGCGCCCCATGCGGTGCGCAGGCCCGCCCCGTCACCTGTCTCCTGCGCGGCCGCGGCGGCCGGCAGTGCAACCAGGATGACGAAGAGGGTGGCGCGCAGCGCGGGTGACAGCGAAGGGGGCGACGCCCTCATCTGCCGGCCTCCGCGGCCTTGCGCGCGTCCTCGGCCCGCGCGCTGACCATCAGGTTCAGCATCCCGTAGTTGCCCTCGTGGCAGGCGTACTCGAAGACCGGCAGGTCGTTCTTCCGCATGGGCACGGCGACCGACCACGGCCGTTCGAAGGACTCGGGATCGGTGACCGTGTACTCGTAGAGGAGCGTATCGTCGGCGACCCGCGTGAACCGCTCGACGAGGCGCAGCCCGGGGCCGGTCCCGCGGAACGAGGTCCGGGCGGTGAAGTTGCGCGTCTCGATCACGAGCGTGTCGCCCTCCCAGTGTCCGCGGGAGTCGCCGCGCCACTGGCGCACGCCGTCCGGCAGGTGGTGCGAGCCGTCGAGCGGGACGATCCGCGCGTCGTGGACCATCTCGTTGAGGATGACGACGTGGTCGCCGGTCTGGAAGAGCTGCATGTTGTTGTTGTAGGCGCTCGGGTTCATCGGCGGGCCGGCGTTGAAGCCGAGGATGCAGCGTTCGAAGGCCCCGCGGTCCTCCGGCCCGTGCGCGTCGCGGCCGAGGGCGGCCCGGCGGGCGGCGGCGCGCTCGGCCGCAGCGGGCGTCAGCGCCGGCACGCGTCCGCTCGGCGGATCGACGACCAGCGAGGTCCGCAGGTCGTCGGTGAGCTGCCGGCCGTAGTCCCACCAGAAGTCGTTGTAGCCGCCCGACAGCGGGATCCGCCCGTCCGGTCCGGGCTGGTCCTTGTCGAGTGCGGCGAGCCGCTCCTCGGTGAACTGCGCCGCCTCCTCGGTCGTGAAGACGTCCTGGTCGGCCAGCGTCTCGGGCCGCTCGAGCGGCGTCAGACTGCGGAAGTCCCAGACGCCCTGCAGGTCGGGACGTCCGTCCGTGGTGCGCGGCGCCCGCCAGGCGTCGGTCGCGGCGTCCTGACCGACTGCCGCGGCGGGAGCGAGCAGGACGACGGCGAGAACGGACACGAAACTGGTGGAAACGGACGGTCGGAACCGCATCCGATACCTCCTGATGAGAACGATGAACGACCCTCTATTATGTCCCGGTTCCGTTGGGCCTTGCAGTCCGTGGCGGATCCCGGCGAGCATCGATCGCGACGCGGCACCCGGCTGGCAGAGCGCGACGCGGGGGCATATCGGCCATATTCGACCCCGGAACGATGCAGCCCGGCGGGATGCATCGCCCTCGAATGCCGCGGGGGCTTCTTCGCCACTCGTCATCGCTGCCTCCTCACGCGGTGTGCCTCCTGGCATCGCCGCTCGAACGCCGCGGGCTATCGCCACGGGCTGCTTCACAGTCTTGACAGGCGAATCGGGCGTCGTACAGTAGGCAGGGCGGAAGAGCTGTCCGTTTGCTGCGCCGCAGCTCGTCACGCGCCAGCCGGACGCTCGCGGTCGGTCGTCGGCGCCCGCGGGCCCGAGCGGCGCCGTTGCACGAACGCGGCTCGGGTCTCGACGGCGGCGCGCAACGTCGCGGAGGACGCGCGCCCGTCGGACCGGGGTGTGAATCCGCCCTGTCGAGAGCTGTGGCCAGGACGGCGGGAGGCGCGGTCCCCGCGCCCCGCCGGAACGGGAGGGAAGGAGTGGAGCCGATGCGCCGGATCATCGTCGTCGCAGTGGGTGTGCTGCTGGTTGCGGGAGCCGCGGCCGCGGGACAGGAGGACTGGCTGCAGTTCCGCGGACCGGCCGCGGGCGTCGTTCCCGATGATCCGGATCTGCCGGAGCGCTGGAGCGAGACGGAGAACGTCGTCTGGACGGCCGACATCCCGGGGCTGGCCTGGAGCTCGCCCGTGGTCGCGGGCGACACCGTCTTCGTCAGCACCGCGATCAGCGCCGGCGAGGAACCGGAGCCCATCAAGGGGCTCTACGACCCCGGCATGGAGAACGGGTCGGAAGCGTCGCTGAACGAGCACCGCTGGCTGCTCTACGCCCTTGACTTTCACAGCGGCCGCATCCGCTGGCAGCGGGAGCTGTTCAGCGCCCCGCCGCCGGGCAAGCGGCACCTGAAGAACAGCTTCGCATCGGAGACGCCGGTCACCGACGGCCGGCGCGTCTACGTCTACTTCGGCGCCGTCGGCCAGCTCGCCGCCTTCAACATGAGCGGCGAGACCATCTGGACGCGCGAACTCGACGTCTACAACACCACGCTGGAGATGGGCACCGGGGCGTCGCCGATCCTCCACGACGACCGGCTGTACATCGTCAACGACAACACCACCCGCTCGTTCGTGGCCGCGTTCGACAAGAACACCGGCGAACGGATCTGGGAGCTCGAGCGCGACGAGCGCGGCCAGAACTGGTCGACGCCCTTCGTCTGGGAGCACGACCTGCGCACGGAACTGGTGACCGCCGGCACGCAGGGCGTCCGCTCCTACGACCTCGACGGCGAGCTGCTGTGGGAGATCCACGGCATGTCGGGGCTCACCATCCCGACGCCCTTCGCCAGCCACGGCCTCGTCTACATCAGCTCCGGCTACCCCGGCGGCGGCCTGCGACCGGTCTACGCGGTGCGGCCGGGCGCGGCGGGCGACATCTCGCTCTTCCCGGAGGACGCGATGCGGCGCGGCATCACGTCCGGGTTCCCCGGTCCGCTCACCTCCTCGGAGGACATCGCCTGGTCGTATCCGCTGCTCGGGACCTACAACACGACAGCCATCGTCTACGGCGACATCTACTACACCCTGCTCGACCGCGGCTTCCTGGTGGCGCACGACGCCCGCACCGGCGAGGAGATCTACGGGCGCCGGCGGCTGGAGATCGGCAACGGCTTCACCGCCTCGCCGTGGGCCTACAACGGCAAGCTGTTCCTGCTGAGCGAGGACGGCGAGACCTACGTGGTGAAGGCGGGTCCCGAGTTCGGGATCCTCCACAAGAACGCGCTGAACGAGATGACGCTGGCCACCCCGGCCATCGCCCGCGGCAGCCTCTTCATCCGCACGCAGTCGAAGCTCTACCGGATCGCGAAGGGAGGCGGGCAGTGACGATACGGCGAACGAGTACGACGACGCCGGTTTCCAGCGATGCGAGCCGGCCTGCGCGAGGAGGTGGGGCGATGACGGCGTGGAAGGTCGCGGTGGTTGCGGCCGCGGTCGGGCTGCTGGCCGCAGCCGGCGTGGCCGGGGCCCAGACGGTGACCCTGGCGCCGGTGGGGGAGATTCCGGGACCTGCCGAGCTGGTGCGGATCCAGGGCGAGTACGCCTACGTGTCCGGCGGCCACACGTTCACCATCCACGACATCTCCGACCCGGCGAACCCGGCGGCGCGCGGCTCGTACACCTTCCCGCAGGAGATCTGGGGCTTCCGCCTGACCGAGGACCGGGCCTACGTCGGGGCCAACTTCTTCGGGCTCGGCATCCTCGACATCTCCGACCCGGACGCCCCGACCCTGCTCGGGCAGCACCGGACGCTCGGGCAGACCAAGATCGGCGACGTCGCGAGCGGCAAGGTGGGCATCATCGACCACATGGAGGGCTTCGTCCTCGTGGACGTGTCGGACGAGACCGCGCCGGCCGGGATCGGGTCGTTCTTCCTCGACGGCTACGCCCGCGACGTCGTCACCGCCGGGACCATCGCGTACGCGACCGACTCCCCCTCGGGCCTCTACGTATTCGACCTCTCTCGCGAGGGCATGCCCGAACCGGTCGGCGTGGTCCACGCCCCGGCCGCGCCGCGCGACATCGAGGTGTCGGCGGGCGGCGGGTCGCGGGCGACGCTGATCGTCGGGGCCGGTGCGGGCGACCTGCAGGTCTACGACGTCTCGGACCCGGCCGCCCCGCGCAAGCTCTCGTCGTTCGGGACCCCGGGGCGCGCCGCCCGCGTCTCTCTCGACGGCGACCTCGCCTACGTGGCCGATTCCGACGCCGGCATACAGGTGGTCGATCTGTCGGATCCGGCCAACCCGGTGGCGGCGGGAAGCTATCGGACGCCCCGCCCGGCGCGCGACGTCTCCGCGGCCGGTCCGCTCGTCCTGGCCGTGGTCGGCGACAGCGAGCGCGAGGGGCATGACCGGTGGGTGATGGTGCTGCGGCGGCGGTAGTCCCGGGAGTGAAGACGACCGGCTGTTCGACGCGGGGACGGCGGCAGAGCATGAGGTGCGCGGCCGTGTGCCCTCGACCGCGGTGACAGCAAGCATGGAAGAGCCGCGCAATTCGAGATCACCGGGGATCGGAGAGCGGAGTTCCGCGTCAAGTCCGAGAGGGCGTGGTTGTCCACGGACCGCGGCGTGACGGGATTCGAGGTGGAGCGGGGGGACTGGCGCGGCCCCGAGGGGCTCGAACCCAAGGTCAGCGACACGGTTCTCGCGCTCCCGGCGGTGGCGGGCGACGAACCGTTCCGACCGCTGTTCGACCTGATCTCCAGCGTGGCGATCTACTCGATCTACCCGACACGCTGCGGCGCCCTCAGACGTACAGTCCGGACAGACCGATGCACAGACACGGCGACAACTGGGTTTCGATCCTGCGCGATCAGGAGTCGTCGACCTGGAAGCCGGAAGTCGTGGCGGGGCTCGGTCAGCTTACCGGCGACGTCAATGACATCAAGGTGAGCAAGGCGGCGAGCTATCTCGTGGCCCGGTTCCGCCACGGGGCGGACGGACAGGGCAAGTGGTTCGACGCGGCGCAGGAGTCCGACGGCACGCTGCGTGTCGCCGGGATCCTGACGGCCCTGCTCCAGGACCCTCCGCTGCCGCTGGTGGGCGTCGAGGAACCGGAGCTGACGGTTCATCCCGGCGCGCTGCCGCTGTTGATGGACTATCTCCGGCAGGCCAGCGATCGGAGTTAGGTGCTCCTCACGACGCACAGCCCCGAGTTGTTGAATCTTGTGGAAGCGGCCGAGGCCGGGTGGTGTAGCGCTCGAGTAACGGGACACGTATCGGCGGCATGGCCGAGGAGCAGCGCGACGCCGTCGCGACCGGTCTTCTCAGGCTGGGCGAGTTGATGACGACCGAGGGGCTGCGCCAGCAGGAGACCGCGCCGGCCGGGATCGGGTCGTTCTTCCTCGACGGCTACGCCCGCGACGTCGTCACCGTCGGGACCATTGCCTACGCGACCGACTCCCCCTTGGGCCTCTACGTATTCGACCTCTCCCGGGAGGGCATGCCCGAACCGGTCGGCGTGGCCCACGCCCCGGCCGCGCCGCGCGACATCGAGGTGTCGGCGGGCGGCGCGTCGCGACCGACGCTGATCGTCGGCGCCGGCGCGGGCGACCTACAGGTCGCTGGGCGCGGATACCGGAGGCCGGCGGACGCTTCCTGAGAGTGGTTCTGCTCCGGGACGGCGAGACCGTTCACGATGCGTTCTTCGACAGAGGCATCGAGCCATGAAGATTCGGTACTACGTGGAACGGACACGCTGTATATCGAGTTTCGTCCCGGCGGCGTCGAGACGCGCGATCTGGACGAGAACACCCTGCTCGACGTGGATGACGACGGAAGGGTCCGCGCCCTCACGGTCGAGCACGCGTCCGAGCGCACAAGCATACCGTCCTGTGATGAAATTCCCGCCGGATGTCGTCGCAGTTCGACCGTCCGAGACGGAGCCAAGTGGTCCGATGGTTCGCCTTCGTGTCGAAGCCGTTCGGGAGCGATATCCCGATCAGGTTGCTCAGCAAATAGCGAGTCTTTTGCGGAAACGCCGCTCGAAGTCGTCGCGCATCGGAAACCTGCGATGTTGGCCTGATCTCTCGTAGCAGCACGGTGGATCTCGATGTCGGGCGACGGTCTCCGACCTCCGGCGCTTGCGAGGAGAGTTCCGAAATCGCCATATCCCGGTTTCTCCGGATCCAGGTGCGGATCGATGAAGAGAATCGTGTTCGACCAGCGGAGCACCAGACGGAGCTGTTCTTCGTAATCGGTCCCTGTGCGCGCAAGCATGATCGATGGGCTCCGGGCGGCCCACCACGGGGCGATACCGGTACGGTCGGGGTCCAGCGCCGCGACAACGACCGGCAGGATCTGGGAGATGCCGACGCCGACATCGGACAGTCGCACCGGCAACCCGGTCTTCGTGGTGACGAGTTCGGGCTCTTGCCGTGGCTGTCTCGCGGCCAAGGCAGCGGCGAGTTCATCGACTTCCATCCGTGTGAAGTCGTGTCGCTCCATTTGGTCACAACCTTCTTCAGGCGGCGGTAATCCATCCGCGCCCGATCCACGCGCATCGGAATATCGTCGATGTTGGAATGCTGACCTGCGTTGCGATCCGGTCAGCGTTCCTGCCGCAGGAGCTGTAAAGGTCGAGTATCTTCGTTCCAAAAGCAAGCACCGTGCCACCTTCGGGCAGGCACCGTGCCGTCATCGGCTCCGTGCGTGGGGCGGAAGGGTCACGCCGTAGCGCCGCACCCAGTTGGTGAGCGTCTGGTAGCGCTCGCCGCCTGGAGCTCGCGCACGTTGCCCGGCCAGGTGTGCTGCAACAGAAGGTTCCTTGCTGACGGAGAAAGACGCTTTGGTTCGGAAGACCGGAGGCGATTGACGGCGGGAATTGGGCAGTCTGCGGTCACTCCCAGCGGAACACCCGGGACGCGACGGCGGTGGCCACCGCGAAGACCAGGAGGAGCACCGCCACGTCGCCGACATGCGCCGACCACGGCTCGCCGCTCCAGATGCCGCGCAGCAGCGATACGGCGTAGGTCAGGGGCAGGAATCGCGCGACCGTCTCCAGGGCCGGGGGCAGCGTGTCGAGCGGCGTGAAGAGCCCGGACACGGGGATCATCGGGTAGAGCAGCAGCGCCCCGAGCGGCTGCGCGAAGCGGGCGGTCGGGACCACGCTGGCGATGACGAAGCCGATGGAGAGCAGGCTCCAGGTGCTGAGGACGAGCGCGGCGGTGAACGCGGCCAGCGGGGCGTCGACGCCAACCGGGTAGAAGCGCCGGCCGACCAGCACCATCAGACCGAGGGTGGCGGCCGTGAACATCAGCTTGACGAGGACATGCGCGAGCAGGATGGTCGCCGGACGCACCGGCGTGGCCCGCAGCCGCTTGAGGATTCCGCCTTCGCGGTAGATGGCGATGATGGTCACCAGCGAGAGGACGGCGCTCAGGGTGATCAGCACGGCGACGAACACCGGCAGGTCGGTCCGCAGGAAGGCGATGTCGCCGGGGGCGGCGTCCTGCGCCGCGCGCGCATCGCCGCCGCCGAGGGCGATGCGGCCCACCACGAGGAAGAGCAGCACCGGCACGGCGACCGACCCGAAGACGCCGAGCGGCTCGCGGACGAAGATCTTCGTCTCGAGCCACACGAGTTGCGCCAGATGCCGCATCGTCGTTCCTCCTGCCCGGACACTGCCGCCGCAGACGCCCGGTCCACCGATGCGCCGCCGGTTCGCCTCGCGCCTTGTCGCGTCATCGTTCGTTCGGCGCCCCCGCCGTCTCCGATTCCGGACAGCCGCGGAGGCTCGGCCTGCATGCGGCGCGTCATCGTGCGTCTCGCCGCCGCTCTCAACCGCGGATCGACCGGCCGGTCAACGTCAGGAAGACGTCCTCCAGCGTCGGCAGTACGGTGCGGAACTCCGAGACCGGCATGCGGTGCTCGGAGACGGCGTGGATGATGTCGGTGATCAGCGCGTCGCCCCGGCCGTCGATCGTGTAGCGGTTCCCCTCGTTCCGGACCGCCGTCACGCTCTCGACCGCAGCGAAGCGGTCGCCGGCGGCGGGAAGGTCCGTCGCGACGACGACGGTCCGCTGCGGGCAGTGGCGCTCGACCAGCGCCGCGGGTCGGTCGAGGTCGACGATCCGGCCGTGGTCGAGGATCGCCACGCGGTCGCACAGGCGCTCGGCCTCCTCCATCAGGTGGGTCGTCAGGAAGACCGTCTTGCCGCGGCCCCGGATGCCGCGCACGAGGTCCCAGATCGCGCGCCGCGCCTGCGGGTCGAGGCCCGTCGTCAGCTCGTCGAGAAACACCACCTCGGGGTCGTTCACCAGCGCCAGGGTGATGAACAGGCGCTGCTTCTGCCCGCCCGACAGGGTCATGAACCAGGCGTCGCGCCGGTCGTCGAGCCCGAGCTGCCGCAACAGCGGGCCGCCTGCGGCCGCGGTCGGATAGAGCGACTGCCAGAAGGCGACCGCCTCGCGCACCTTGATCCGCTTCTGGAGCTGCGCCTCCTGCAGTTGCACGCCGATGCGGAGCTGCAGCGCCCGCCGGTCGCGGACCGGGTCGAGTCCGAGCACCGCGATCCGGCCGGCGTCCGGCGCGCGCAGCCCCTCGACGCACTCCATCGTCGTGGTCTTGCCGGCGCCGTTCGGTCCGATGAGGCCGAAGATCTCGCCGCGCCGCACGGTGAACGAGACGTCGTCGGCCGCGACGGTCGCGCCGTACGCCTTGCGGAGCGCGTCGACCTCGATGACGTGGTCAGGACTCATGCGGTCGGACGCCGGGCTTCGGCGGCAGGCCGGACAGCGTGACGCCGACGAGACCGCGGTCGGACGCCGTGCATGGGCGGCGGCGAGCGGACCTCAGCGGTAGAGGTTGCGGCGGTGGGCTGCACCGAGTACCAGTACGACCAGCCGTTCGTCTTCGATGCGACAGACGAGGCGGTAGGCGCCGATGCGGTAGCGCCACATGCCCGTGCGGTCGTGACGCAGCGGGCGACCGAAACGCCGGGGATCCGCGTCCGTCCGAATCCGTTCGGACAGGTAGCGGAGGATGGTCTGTTGCGCGACGCGATCGAGCCGCCGAAGCTCGCGACGGGCACGCTCGTCCCATCAACGTTCCAGATCAACCTCCGCCTCCAGGTCCTCGTGAGACCATCGTCCGGCGGGCGCGGCCAGTCGTTCCTCGGCCAGATGGAGGTCTTCGAGGTCCTCGAGGTGGGTCAGGATCGCCTCGCGTGCATGGAAGGTCTTGGTGCGTCCGGTCCGGCGGGCCAGTTCGGTCAGACGCTGCTCGATCTCCCTGGGCAACCGAATCGCCAGCATGTGCTCTCTCATGCGGTGCTGTACGTGGACAGCGAGTCTACCGCTGCCGATCGAGCGGTGTCCACAGGCCGCTCGCGACCGGCGGCGGCCTGACTGACCGTGGTACGCCTTCTCGCAACAGGATCAGCCACAATCGGATGCCCGACCCACCGGGTCAGGCTTGGCCATCGATCGGACGCTGCGAATAGACTACGCCGCATGGAAGCGTGCGCCCAACGAATGGTCCTGCCGTCGGGCCGGGTGGTCCGTTCGTGATCACGCGAATCGAGATCGACGGTTTCAAGACCTTCGAGCGATTCACGCTCGACCTGCGTCCGTTCACGGCGGTGGTGGGGCCGAACGCATCCGGCAATCGGAGGGTGAATCGGATGTAATCGAGATCCGTCAGGACGGTCCGGGAAAGAGGGTCGTGGCTTCGGACGTCGTATCCACGCTGGCGCCGGAAACGAAGACGCGGATTTCCAGAACGCGGATGAGACGCGAAGTCTCCAGCGATACGGAGAAGGGTTTCTCAGGGCTTACCCGTTCACGGCCCAGCGTCGTCCTCGGTGGGAGGGAGCGATCGGTAGAGGCAGTCGCCGCCGAGGCGTGCGGCAGTCGCGAAGCGTTCCACATCGTGTTCGTGCATGCGGACACGGGAGGCCGGGGCCAACGGAAGCAGATCGCCGGCCGAAGCGCCGCCTACTGCGAGAAGATGCACGCACTGTGCGGGTTTCCTGCAGAGCGATGCGTGCTGCTGCGACCGGACTCCATGACGGAGTCCTGGGCGTTGGCCGATCCGCGAGCGGTACTCGACACCCTCGGATATCGCGGCGATCCATCGGTACTACGAGCTGCCGGCGGGCGCGGAGCAGGCAGAGGCGCATCCGAATCCGAAGACCTGCCTCGACTCGGCGCTCCGCTCTGTGCGAGGGCCTCGAAAGGGACGGGCTGCAGCGCTCCTGCCTGCCATCGCCCAACGACAGTCGCTTGACGTCCTGCGACGATCGAAATCGTTTCGACAGTTCGAATGCGATCTCGATGCCGCTCTGGGCGATTTGGGTATCCTGCCGGCGTAGCAGTTCGTGGGCCGGCGGGTTCACTTTTCCCGGAACACCACCTCCAGCCCGTCCAGCACCGGCTGCCGCCGGAAGCGGACCACCGCCAGCGCCGCCTCGGCCACCAGCCACACGGCGAGTGTGAAGATGGTCGCGCCGGTGGCCAGCAGCAGCCACTGGCCGGCGCTCCAGAAGTCGGCCAGGTTGACGCTCATCACGGTCAGGGTCGACAACAGCATGAACACCATCGGCGCCGCCGTGTAAACGAGCGGCCGGCCGCGGCGGAGCAGGTAGAGGGTGACGGCCAGCAGGGCCAGGCCGGCGAGGAGCTGGTTCGTGGTGCCGAAGAGCTGCCACAGGATCAGCCCCGCGAACTCGCCGTCCACCTGGATGAAGGCGAAGGCCCAGATGGCGACGACCGCGACACCCGACGCGACGTAGCGGTTGGAGAGGGCGCCGACGCCGAGCGTGTCGCCCATCTCGGACACGTTGTAGCGCAGCAGACGGGTGGCGGAATCGAGCGACGTGAGGGCGAACGAGACGACGATGACGGCGACGAACGTGCCGCCGACCGCCTCGGGAATGCCGAGCGTCTGCAGGAAGTGCGTCGTGCCGCGGATGAAGGCGGCGATGTTGTTGCCGAGGCTGTCGGCCGCCTGCCAGCTCACGTAGCGCTCGGCCCACGCTTCGCGCGAGACGAACCCCGCCGTGCAGGCCAGCACCGCCATCAGGCCGAGGAGCGATTCCCCGATCATCGCGCCGTAGCCGACGAAGCGGGCGTCGCCCTCGGAGGCGAGCTGCTTGGCGGTGGAGCCGGACGACATCAGCGCGTGGAAGCCGCTGGCCGCACCGCAGGCGATGACGACGAAGACGAAGGGGACGATGGGCGGCGCTCCCATCGGGGCGAGGTCCACCGCCGGGGCGGCGAACGACGGGTTGGTGGCGACGAAACCGACGTACATCGCGCCCATGCCGACATAGAGCAGCAGGCTGTTGAGGTAGTCCCGCGGCTGCAGCAGCAGCCATACCGGGAGCACGCTGGCCCCGAAGGCGTAGGCCAGCAGCAGCCATTTCCACTGCGCCAGCGACGGTCCGACGACCGGCTGGCGGATGCCGAGCGCCGCCAGTCCCATCGCGACGGCGAGGCCGGCGACGGTCAGGCTGCGGATGCTCCACCCGCCGCGGTGCACGGCGACGCCCATCGCGGCGGCGACGACGATCAGCGCGCCGCTCGGCAGCACCGCCTGCGGGTAGAAGTCGGGCGAGAAGAGCACCGCGATGACGTGGACGAACACCCCCATCGCCAGCGCGATCAGAAAGAAGATGACCAGGTGGAAGAGCGTCCTGCCGCGCGGCCCGACGAGGTTCTCGGTCACCTTCCCGAGCGACATCCCGCGGGCCCGGATGGAGACCACCAGCGCGCCGAAATCGTGCACCGCACCCACGAAGATGGCGCCGACGACCACCCACAGCATCGCCGGCAGCCAGCCCCAAATGACCGCGATGGCGGGCCCCAGCATCGGCGACAGCCCGGTGATCGACGCGTACTGGTGCCCGAACAGCACGTAGCGGTTGGCTGGCACGTAGTCGATCTCGTCGCGCAGGCGGACGGCCGGGGTCGGGCGCGCCGGGTCGATCGTGAAGACCCGCTCGGCGAGGAAGCGCGCGTAGAGGCGGTAGGCGGCCAGGTAGGCCGCGATGCAGATCAGGGCGGCGAGCAGGGGAGACACGGCCCTATTCTACGGGTTCGCTCCGCGGTTGAACGGACAGGCGGCGATACCAAACGCTGTCAGAATTGCTTCTGGTAGCGCCATATGACATCCTGATGTCGAATGGTACGCAGAGGCCATTGGATCGAGGCCATCGAGCACCTGTGGTGGGAGAAGCCGGTGGTCTGGCTCTCCGGCGTCCGGCGGGTCGGCAAGACCTTCCTGTGCCGGTCACTGCCCGAGGTCGAGTACTTCGACTGCGAACTGCCCAGCCACCGGCGCGTGCTCGACGATCCGGAGCGGTTCCTCCGCGACATCGGCGACCGGCGGATCGTCGTCGACGAGATTCAGCGCCTGCCCAACCCGTCGGAGCTGCTCAAGATCGCGGCGGACCACCACCCGCGGGCGCGCATCGTGGCGACGGGGTCGTCGTCGCTCGGCGCCTCTCGGCGCTTCCGCGATACGCTCACCGACCGCAAGCGCGATCTGCGGTTGACGCCGATGATCCTGCAGGACGAGCAGGAGTTCGGCGCGCGCGGCATCGACCACCGCTTCCGGAACGGCGGGTTGCCGCCTTTCTACCTCGCCGAGGCGCCCGCGGAACACGGGTATCAGGAGTGGCTCGACTCTTACTAGGCCCGTGACATCCAGGAGCTGTTCCGCCTCGAGCGACGCTGGTCGTTCCTGCGGTTCGTCGAGCTGGTTCTGGCCGGCAGCGGCGGCGTTTTCGAGGCCGCGCGGTTCGCCCGTCCCTGCGAGGTCAGCCGCACCACCGTGGTCAACTACCTGCGGGTGCTCGAGGACACGTTCATCGTGCAGGTCGTCAGACCCTACAGCACGCGGCTCGCCACCGAGATCGTGGCGGCGCCCAAGGTCTACGGGTTCGACACCGGGTTCGTGCGCCTGTTCAAGGGCTGGGACCGCCTGCGGGACGAGGACCGCGGCCTGCTGTGGGAGCACTACGTGCTCAACGAGTATCTGGCGCGGACAGCGCAGGGGCGCGTGCGGTACTGGCGCGACAAGCGCGGCCACGAGGTCGACTTCGTCGTCGGCGGGCGGGACGGCGCGCCCGCGGCGATCGAATGCAAGTGGCGCGCCGCCGGCTTCGACGCCCGCAACCTGCAGGCCTTTCGCCGGCGGTATCCGCGCGGCGCCAACTTCGTGGTGACTGACGACACGACGATTTCCCACGTCCGCGACTACCGGGGGATCACGGTTCGCTTCGTGAGCCTGCCGGAGCTGATCCGGCGCGTCACGGCGCCGCGCGACGGCCCCGAGGCGGCCGGCGGATGAGGCCGCGACCCGTGCGTGCGCCGTCGGTGGGAGGCGTCGGGCTACGTCGATATCCGTTTCAGGAATGGCACGACTACCACACTCGATCTGAGTTTCTCGTCGGACACCCGCGGTACCGCCCGGCAAGAGAGCAGGCAGCCTGGCGGCTGTTACGCGATCATGTCGGGTAACTTCTCAATCTTGTTCTAAATCTAAACAAGATGGACATGGAAATGCTTGATGCGCAGGCCGACCCGGAACACCGACGATGCGGAGGTCATGCTGACGATCCACGCCGCCGGGCTTCAGGAGGAGAGCATTCGTGACGACCGATGAAGGCGCTGCGGCGTCCACCCGAACACTGCCCGCTCACCACATCCGGGACGTGGCGGCGTTCGCCGGCACCGAGCGCGGCGAGGCGCCCCGGCGCGTTCGGGGGCGTGCGCGAGCCCAGTGCGGGGGACGAGATGGAATCGTGTACTGTAGGTCGGAATCACGTCCCGTCTCCCCACGGACGGGTTCCGACGGGACGCGTCCCGGAGGCTCGCTTTTACCATGGACGAACAGAAGCTCGCACTCAACCGGCGGCGTTTCATCACCGGCCTGTCGGCGGCGGGGATTACCTCCGCACTGCTGCCCGGCACGCTTGCGGCGGTGGCCCAGGACGCCGGCGAGGTGACGGTCGAGATGCTCGACGCCGCCCAGCGCATCGCCGGGCTGGAGTTTACCCGCGACGAGCTGGAGCGCATCGCCGAGCGACTGAACCGGCCGGGCGGCCGGCCCGATGTCGGGACCCTTCGCGCCGCGAACCTGGGGAACGCCGTGCAGCCGGCCCTCGTGTTCAACCCGGTTCCGCCGGGCATGACGCTGCCGGCCGAGCGCCGTCCGATGCGGCGGGCCGACATCGCGGTGGAGATGCCGGTCACCGACGAGGAACTGGCGTTCCTGCCGGTCACGCACCTGGCGAAGCTCGTCGAGACGCGCCAAGTCCGGCCGTCCGAGTTGACCGAGCTGTACCTGTCGCGGTTGCGGCGGCACGACGCGACCCTGCGCTGCGTGGTCAGCTACACGGACGAGATCGCCCGGCGGCAGGCGCGCCGGGCCGACGAGGAGATCGCGGCGGGCATCTACCGCGGCCCGCTGCACGGAATCCCGTGGGGCGCCAAGGACCTGCTCGCGGTGCGCGGCACGCGCACGACGTGGGGCGCCTCGCCCTACCGCGAACAGACCGTCGACGCCGACGCCACCGTGTATACGCGGCTGACCGAGGCGGGGGCGATTCTCGTCGCCAAGTTGTCGATGGGCGCGCTGGCGTCCGGTGATCGCTGGTTCGGCGGCCGGACGCGGAACCCCTGGAATCCGGAGCAGGGGGCGAGCGGGTCCTCCGCCGGCTCGGGAGCGGCTACCGCGGCCGGGCTGGTGGGGTTCGCCATCGGGACCGAGACGCGCGGCTCGATCATCTCGCCGTCGACCCGCAACGGAGTTACCGGCCTGCGTCCCACGTTCGGGCGGGTGAGTCGCTACGGTGCGATGGCGCTGGCCTGGACGCTGGACAAGATCGGTCCGATGTGCCGTTCCGCCGAGGACTGCGCGCTCGTGTTCGACGTCATCCAAGGACCCGACGGTCGGGACAACACCCTGCTCGACGTGCCGTTCAACTGGGATGCGCAGGCCGACCTCGCGGGTCTGCGGGTGGGCTACCTGCGGTCGAGCTTCGACGAGGACGCCGTAGAGGAGAATCCGCAGGCCCCGGGGCGCGCAGCGCAGGAGCGGCAGACGATTGCGAACAACCGGGCCGCCCTCGACGTCCTGCGCGGCCTGGGCGTGACCCTGGTCCCGTTCGACCTGCCGGACGTGCCGGCCGGCGCCCTCGGTTTCATTGTGGGCACCGAGGCGGCCGCGGGATTCGACGTGGCCACGGTCAACGGCGACCTCGACGGAATGCGCGAGCCGCCGGAGCAGAGCCGCTGGCCGGACCGCTTCCGGGATGCGCGCTTCGTCAGCGCCGTCGACTACCTGCAGGCCAACCGCCTGCGGATGCAGGTCATCGAGCAGGTCCACGAAGCGCTCGGCGACCTCGACCTGTTCGTCGGCAGCAACCTGGGGCTGACCAACTTCACGGGACACCCGGAAATCAGCATGCCGGGCGGCTTCCACGAGGGCTCGCCGACGAGCCTGCGCTTCACGGGGAAGCTCTTCGGCGAGGCGGAGATCCTGCGGCTCGCGCACGCCTGGCAGGCGGCCACCGACCACCACCTGCAGCATCCGCCGCTGGGTTGAGGGGGGCGCCGCGGCCGACCCGTCCGCGTCCCTGACCCGGTTGCGATCCGAGCAGGACGGCGGAGATGGGGCGGCGGGCGCGGCGACGGTAGTGCCGCCGCCCGCCGCGGGGTCATGTTCAGTCGCTCGACTCGATCGGTCAGCGGCGTACCGGCGTCGCCCACGCGCCGCCGCCGCGGGTCATGTTCAGTCGTTCGACATCTCCGGCCCGAGGACATGCTCACCGAGGAACGCCCGTATCGCCGCGTAGATGCGCTGGTTCTCGTCGGGGCTGAAGCCGCCGTGTCCGCCGCCCTCGATGGTGACGAGCTGATTCGGCACGCCCCACGCATCGAGCATCTCGTGCAGGCGCGTGGCGTGGTCGTAGGGTACAATCGAGTCCGCGTCACCGTGGATGGTCAGGATCGGCGGCGTGTCGCCGTGCACGTAGTTGGTGGGCGAGACGCGCCGCGCAACGTCGTCGCGGTCGCTACGGCTCCCGAGCCACGCCTCGGTGAAGTTCCCGGAAGTTCCCGGGGTGCGGTGGGCCAGATCGTACACGTCGGTGATGCCGTACCAGTTGACGATGGCGGCGACCTTGAGCGGCGCGGTCGACGTGGCGCCGGTGGTCCACATGCGGCGCCGGTCGCCGGGGCACTGGCGGTCGAGGCCGGCCGAGGCCGGGAGCATGCCGGTGGTCAGCGACAGGTGGCCGCCGGCGGAGTTGCCGGTCACCACGATCCGGTCGAGGTCGAAGTTGAACTGCTCGGCGTTGCGGTAGATCCAGCGCAGCGCGCAGCGGCAGTCCTCTACCGCGGCCGGCGCGTGCGCCGCGTCCGCCAGGCGGTACGAGACGTTGACCACGCTCCAGCCCATCTCCAGGTAGGGGAGGAAGGTCAGCGCGGACGCCTGCCGGCTGCCGTTGGTCCAGCCGCCGCCGTGGATGTAGATCAGCGTCGGGGTCGGCTCGGACGCCGCGCGGGACCGGTAGACGTCGAGCGTCAGGTCCTGCCCGCCCGCCCGGTGGTAGGTGATGTTCGGGGTCAGGCTGTAGCCGGTGGCCACCTGCACGAACGCCGCCGCCGCGTCGTCGCCCTGCGCGCCCACCGCCGCGGGCGCACCGAGTCCGATGACGGCGGCCAGGCCGATCCCCGCCAGACTGGAAATTCTCATCACTGTCGCCTCACTTTCTGTCGCTGCACACGTTTCCAGAGATTCTTCCGAACCTGCTGATTCTGTCATTCCTTCCGGCAGGCAGTCGAGCGGGCGCGCAGCGCCCCACGGCGAACGCGGAGCGGCGTCGTGGTCGTGTCGAGGTCGGCGCCGGCGGGACGCGAATCCGAACGTCAACGTGCTCCGCCCGGGGCGCGTGTCGAGGTGTCGGCGCTGTCGCGAGGCGTGTGCTGCGCTGAACCACGCCGCGCCAGGATGCCGCCGCCGGCGAACGGGGCCCCGCCCAGCGCTTCCTCGATCCGCAGCACCTCGTTCCACTTGGCCATCCGCTCGGACCGCGCGAACGAGCCCACCTTGAGCTGCCCGGCGCTCCAGCCGACGGCCAGGTGGGCGATGGTCACGTCCTCGGTCTCGCCGGAGCGGGCCGAGACGATGGTGGCGAAGCCGGCGGCGCGGGCGGCCTCCAGCGCGGCGCGCGTTTCGGTCACCGTACCGGCCTGGTTCGGCTTGACGAGCAGCGCGTTGCAGGTCCGGTCCCGCGCGGCCTGCTCGACCCGCCGGGCGCTGGTGACCAGGTAGTCGTCCCCGACGGTCTGCACGCGGTCGCCGGCCGCCGCCGCGAAGCGCTGCATGCCGGCGACGTCGTCCTCGGCCAGCGGATCCTCGATGGACACGATCGGATAGCGCTCGAGCCAGCCGAGCAGCAGTTCGATGAGCGCGTCGCTGTCGATGGCGCGGTCGTCGAGACCGAGGCGGTAGCGTCCGTCGGCGTGGAACTGGGTGGCGGCGACATCGAGCGCGATGGCGAGCTCGTCACCGGGCGTCCGTCCCGTGTCCTCGATGGCCCGCAGCAGGTACTCCAGCGCCTCCTCGTTGGTGTTGAACGCCGGCCACCAGCCGCCCTCATCGGCGATCCCGTACAGCCGTCCCGCCCGCGTCATCCGCGCGCCGGCCGCCCTGTACACGTCGGCCGTCCATTCGATCGCCTCCGCGAAGGTGGAGGCCCCGACCGGCATGACCATGAAGTCCTGGATGTCGACCCGCCGCCCGGCGTGGGCGCCGCCGCCGAAGATCTGGATCTGGGGCAGCGGCAGCAGGGCCGGGCGGTCGCCGAGCAGGTGTCGCCAGAGGGGGCGGCCCGCTGCGCCGGCGGCGGCGTGGAGCGCCGCCATCGAGACCGCGATGAGGGCGTTCCCGCCCAGCCGGCCCCGGTTGCCGGTGCCGTCCAGTTCGACCAGCGCGCGGTCGAGCGCGGCCTGATCCGCCACGTCCCGCCCGCGCAGACGCGGGGCGATCTCGCGTTTGACCCCGCGCACCGCCGCCGTCACGTCGTGGCCGCCGAAGCGCGTCCCCCCGTCGCGCAGGTCGATGGCCTCGCCGCTTCCCGTCGAGGCTCCGGCCGGCGCGATGGCGCGCCCGATGACGCCGCCGTCGAGGTGCACCTCGGCCTCGACCGTCGGACGCCCGCGCGAGTCCCACACGCGGCGGGCGGAGACCTGGGTGATCGTGTGCGAGCGCAAGGTCCGCCTTCTCCTTGGCGAGGTCGCAGACCGGTACTATGCCGCAGCGGCCAGGGTCGCCTGCCAGGCCCGCCGCACCGCCGCGAGGGTTGCCGCCGGCCCGCGGATCAACGGCCGGGCGGTGCGGCGTACGCGTTCGCGGTCGGATTCCGCCGTGACGTACTCGACGGGCGATTTCCCGTCGACGCGAGCGAGAAACAGGCCGGGCAGCAGATGCGCGGTCCGCGCTTCGATCCCTGCACGCCGCTCCCATTGAACACCCGCGAGGTATGTCTCGGCCAGCGCGTCGAACGCACGCAGGAAACCGGCCGTCGCCGACGGCGTCCAGAGGCACTTGAGCAGCAGGTGGTTCAGGCAGAACGCCAGATCGAAAGCGGGATCGCCGTACCACGCGCACTCGGCGTCCAGGAAGACGGGACCGTGCGGACCGATCAGGATGTTCTTCGGGCTGACATCGCCGTGCACCAGCGCGCGCCTCGTGGCGGCCGTACGCGAGACGAGGGCGTGCAGCGGGTCCGCGAGATCGGGATGCCGGGCGGCCGTGGCGACCAGGTACGGCTCCAGCCGGATGGCGTGAAAGATGTCATCGGTGGCGAAGCGGGCCTGAACGTCCGCGCGGCCGGCGGTGGCGTTGTGGATCGCGACCAGGCGCTCACCGACCGCCCGCGCGGTCGTCTCGCGGGCGACACCGTCCCGGAGCTGCGCCTTCCACAGGGGGTGGGCCGCCGGTTCCAGGAACCCCATCACGAAGCAGCCCGCCTCGGCGTCGCGGGCGACGAGCGGCGGCGCGCTCCCCGGGGCGATTCGGGCGGCCTCGCGCATCCACTCCCACTCGTAGCGGTTGCGTTCGACCGGGGCCTCCCAGACCGCGTCGACCTTCAGTCTGGGGAGCGCGCGCTTGACGCAGACCGGCCCCGTCGGGAGATCGACCCGCCAGATGTCCGAGGAGACGCCGCCGGCCAGCGGCGTCATGGCCGGCGGCCGGTCGCCGGCGCCGACGACGCCCATGCGCCGGAGCGCGGCCACGATGACGGCGTCGGGTTCTGGCACCGTCCGCGTATGATAGCGAGCGGCGCGCGACCGGGATGCGATGAACGTCGTCTACCACTATTCCGCCGGCCCCGACCTGACGCGGCGGCTCGCGGCGTTGCAGGGCGAGGGACTGTCGGTCTCCGTCTGCCCGATGGCGGATCGCGACCGTTTCGCCGCGCTGCTGCCGGAGGCCGAGGTGCTCTGGCACCTGCTCGAGCCGGTCACCGCCGAGGTCCTCGCCGCGGCTCCGCGCCTGCGCCTCGTCCAGAAGATCGGGGTCGGCGTCAACACCATCGACCTCGAGGCGGCCCGCCGGCGGGGCGTCGCCGTCTGCAACATGCCGGGGACGAACTCGCAGGCGGTGGCCGAGATGACGCTCCTGCTCATGCTGGGGGCGCTGCGGCGGGTGAGCCAGCTCGACGCCGCCACGCGTGCGGGGCGGGGCTGGGGGTTGTCGGCGTCGCTGCAGGACCGCTACGGCGAGGTTTGCGGCCGGACCGTCGGGCTGGTCGGCTACGGTGCCGTGGCGCGCCGGCTCGCGCCGGTGCTGCAGGCGCTGGGCGCCCGCGTCCTGTTCGCCAGCCGCGGCCCGAAGACCGATGCGGTGGGCGAGCGCCGCGAACTCGCCGAGCTGCTCGCCGCAAGCGACGTCGTCTCGCTCCACGTCCCGCTGACCGCGGACACCGAGCGGCTGATCGACGCGGACGCCATCGCCCGCATGAAGCCCGGCGTGGTCGTGGTCAACACCGCGCGCGGGGGGCTGATCGACGAGGCGGCGCTCGTGGACGGGTTGCGGACCGGCCGCATCGCTGCGGCCGGCCTCGACGTCTTCGAGATCGAGCCGACGCCCGCCGACGCCGCGCTGCTCGAGCTCGACAACGTGGTCTGCACGCCGCACCTTGCCTGGCTCACCCGCGAGACGCTGGAGCGGAGCCTCGCGGTGGCGGTCGAGAACTGCCGGCGGGTCGCGGCCCGAGAGGCGCTCCTGTACCGCGTGGCGTAGCGTTTCTGTGGTTCGCCGCGGGCGCAGAGGCGCGCCATGCTGCGGTATCATGCCGTCGTCACACCGGACAGGTTCGCGCGCGCCAATCCGGGACCGTCCCGGCTGCGCGGAGCCGCATGCGTTCACCGGGGCCGACGGCGTCGCGGCCGGGCGGAGAGGAGGAGATCGTGAGCAGATCATGGTTGGCGGTCGCGGCGGTGTGCCTGTCGGCGGCGGCCTCGCCGGCCCAGGAGGAGACGGCTGCCGGCTGCGAGCCGGTCGGCGACATCCGGTTCATCTGCGACCTGATCGGCCCCGAGGATCTGGCCGTCGTGCCCGGGGACGCGTGGGTCGTCGTGTCGGGGAACCAGGAAGGCGGTCGGATCCACCTTATCGACGTGGCCGACAAGACCACCTCCGTACTCTTCCCGACCGCGGACCGCATCGAGCGGCTCGACGCGGCGGCCTACCCGTCGTGTCCGGGTCCGCTCGACGCGGCGGAGCTCGATCAGGACGAGTTCCGGGCGCACGGTCTCTACCTGCAGCCGGGGGAGGGCGACGTGCACGCGCTGTACGTCGTGCACCACGGCCGGCGCGAGTCCATCGAGGTGTTCGAGCTCGACGCCGGCGCGGCGCCGATGACCCTGGCCTGGGTGGGGTGCGCGGTGGCGCCCGAGGGCCTGCGCCTCAACTCGGTGGTTGCGCTTCCCGAGGGTGGCTTCGCCGCCACCAGCACGTCCACCGGGGACGTCTGGACGTGGAGCGCCGCGGGCGGCTGGGCGGTGATCCCAGGCACCGACGACACGACGCCCAACGGCCTGGAGATCTCGCCCGACGGACGCTGGCTGTTCGTGGCCGGGTGGCGCGGAGAAAAGCTCACGCGGCTGTCGCGCGGGGGACCGCCGCGGCAGAAGGACGTGGTGCCGATACCCTTCCGGCCCGACAATCTCCGCTACGTGGACGACGGCGCGCTGATTCTGGCTGCCGGACACGGCAACTTCGGGACGCCGGAGGAGACGTCGAACGTCGCGGTGATCGATCCCGAGACGCTGGAGGTCAGGCACATCTTCACGCACCCGCGCCTGGAGGGTTTCGCCTCGTCGACCGCGGCGATCCGCATCGGCGGCGAGATCTGGCTGGGGACGAACCGCGGCGGGATGGTGGCGTACTTTCCCGCGCCGGAGTAGGGCGCGGGCGTCATGGCGGCGGCAGCGCCGGGCGATCCGAAGAGGCGGCGCGAGGCGTCACGACGACGGCAACCGCAGCGCGATCCGGAACAGCATCGCCAGCACGACCAGGAGCAGTCCGATCACGCTCCCGACCATCCAGCGGAGAATCCGGATCTCGGCGGCGAGCTCGCCCATTCCTCCGCCGCGGCGAGGGCCGCGTCGGGGTCCGCTCCCGCTGACACGTGCGCCATGCAGGTCTTCGAGACCGCAGTCTTCATGTCACCTTCCGTTCGACCGTGCAGGAGAGCATCAACCTCACGGTATCGTAACAGGCAGGAGTCGAACCCGATGAAACGGATGGTCCTCTTCGCCCTCGCCCCCGTCGTCCTCGTCGCGCCCGCGACCGCGCAGGACCCGGCGGCCGACATCGGTACTCCGCAGTTCGCACCCGTCACCTGGGAGCGCCTGCGCAATGCGGCCGACGAGCCGCACAACTGGTTGATGTACAACGGCACGCTCGACAGCAGGCGCTTCTCGCGCCTCGACCAGGTCGACCGCGGCAACGTCGCCGACCTGGAGCTGAAGTGGGCCTACAACATCCGCCAGCTCGACCGCACCGAGACGACCCCGCTCGTGGTCGACGGCGTGATGTTCATCACCGAATCGCCCAGCAACGTGACGGCGGTCGACGCCACCAGCGGGCGCCCCTTCTGGCGCTACGAGCACCCGCTGCCCGACGACCTGCGCATCTGCTGCGGACGCAACAACCGCGGCGTCGCCATCCTCGGCGAGACGCTCTACATGAGCACGCTCGACGCGCACCTGGTCGCCATCGACGCGCGCAGCGGCAACCTGGTCTGGGACGCGGAGGTAGCCGATTACCGGGGCGGCTACAGCAAGACGGCGGCGCCGCTCGTCGTCGGCGACCGCGTGGTGACCGGCATCGCCGGCGGGGAGTTCGGCATCCGCGGGTTCCTCGACTCCTACGACGCCGCAACCGGCGAGCGCGCGTGGCGCACCTACACCATCCCCGGACCGGACCATCCCGACAACCAGACGTGGTTGGGCGATTCGTGGCGCACCGGCGGGTCGCCGACCTGGATTACCGGCTCGTACGATCCCGAGCTGAACCTGGTCTACTGGGGCACCGGCAACCCCGGCCCGGATTACGGCAGCGAAATGCGGCTGGGAGACAACCTGTACTCCGACTCGGTGCTCGCCCTCGACGGCGACACGGGCGAGATGCGGTGGTACTTCCAGTTCACGCCGCACGATGTCCACGACTGGGACGCGATCCAGATCCCGGTGCTCGCCGACATCGAGATGCCGGACGGGCCGCGGCGGGCCATGCTCTGGGCCAACCGCAACGGCTTCTACTACACGCTCGACCGCGAGACCGGCGAGTTCCTGCTCGGCAGGCCGTTCGCCCTGCAGACCTGGGCGGAAGGGCTCGACGAGAACGGCCGTCCGATCCGGCGGCCCGGCCTGTTCCCGTCGCCCGACGGGACGGTGGTCGCGCCGACCGCTGGCGGCGCCACCAACTGGTGGTCGCCCGCGTTCAGCCCGCGCACCGGGCTGCTCTACGTCAACGCGTTCGACGGCGAGGGCGAGTTCTTCCTGCGTGACGAGGATTACGTGGAGGGCGAGCGCTACACCGGCGGCGGCGTGCAGTCGCCGCAGCCGATGGACAACTACCGCAGCGCCATCCGGGCCATCGACCCGGCCACCGGCGACATCCGCTGGGAGTTCGAGATGAAGCCGCGCGCCCGCTCCGGCGTGCTGGCCACGGCCGGCGGACTCGTATTCAGCGCGACGGTCGACGGCTACTTCTTCGCCCTCGACGAGGAGACCGGCGAGGCGCTGTGGCAGATCCCGCTCGGCGGGCCGGTCAACGCCAACCCGATGACCTACGCGGTCGACGGGAGACAGTACGTCACGATGTCGGTGGGCAACACGGTCTACACGTTCGGTCTGGACGAGTAGCGCGCGCGGCCGAAGTCCGGGACGCGCGGCGTGGATCCGGCGGGGGAGGTTCTCATGAAGGCGTCAGTTCTGCGGGGAGCGGTGTTCGGAGTCGTCTGTCTGATGACGGCCGTGGTCGGTCTGCACGGCGCGGCGGCCGATTTGCCGGTGATGGACGGCGTGCCGACGGCGGCGCCCGAGGCGGTGGGCATGTCGTCCGCGCGTCTCGAACGGCTCGACCGGGTGATGCGGGCCTACATCGACCGCGAGGAGGTGGCCGGCGTGGTCACCCTCGTCGCGCGGCGCGGCAAGGTGGTCAACTTCTCGGCGCAGGGCCATCGCGACGTGGAGGGCGGTCGGCCCATGACCCACGACACCATCTTCCGCATGGCGTCGATGACCAAGCCGATCGCCTCGGTGGCGCTGATGATGCTTTACGAGGAGGGACACTTCCAGCTCCGCGATCCCGTCTCGAAGTGGCTGCCGGAGTTCGCCGACATGCAGGTGGCCATCCCGGCGCCGGAGCAGGAGCGGCTCACCGGACGCTACAAGCTGGTGCCCGCCGCACGACCGATCACCGTGCAGCACGTGCTGACCCACACCGCCGGGCTCGCCAACACCTACCGTGGTCTTGCGCAGCCGGACTTCCAGGCGATGACGGCCGAGCGGCGGCCGCACGACACGGTCGGCGACATGGTGAAGCGGCTGGCGAAGCTGCCGCTCAACTTCCACCCCGGCGACCGGTGGGAGTACGGCCGGGCCACCGACGTGGTGGGGCGGCTCGTCGAGGTGATGTCGGGGAAGACGCTGGATGCCTTCTTCCGCGAGCGCATCTTCGAGCCGCTCGACATGCGGGACACCCACTTCTACCTGCCGAAGTCGAAGCTCGACCGCTTCGCCGCCCTCTACGGGCCGAACGACGACGGGAAGATCGTCCTCACCGAGGCGCCGACCGCCGACAGCCGCTTCGTCCGCGAGCCGCACGTCTATTTCAGCGGCGCCGGCGGTCTGGTGTCGACCGCGCGCGACTACTTCCGCTTCCACCAGATGATGCTCAACGGCGGCGCACTCGACGGCGTGCGGATCCTGAGCCGCAAGACCATCGAGCTGATGACCGCCAACCACACCGGCGACTTCGGCATCTGGCTCGCCGGCCCGGGCTACGGCTTCGGCCTCGGCTACGCCATCGTGACGGATCTGGGACCGTCGGCCACCCCGCGCTCGGAGGGCTCCTACTACTGGGGCGGCGCCTTCGGCACCATCTTCTGGGTGGATCCGTCCGAGGAGCTCATCGGCATCATGCTCACGCAGATGCGGCCGTACACGCACCTGCGCATCCGCGACGACCTGGCGACGATGACCTATCAGGCGATCGTCGACTGACCGGGGATCATCTGCGCCGCGGCGACCGGCGGCCTGTCCGCGGCGGGCGCCGGTCGCGCGCACGCTGCATCCGCGCGGGGCCGTCACGGCCGTGCGCCGTACGCGGGTCGAGACCTGCCACGCACTCGGCGCGCGCCACCTGGCCGCCCCGGCGTGCGCCCGTACGCGGGGCGGGCCTCTATTCGAGGGCCTCGTAGACCAGGGTCTGGAACTCCCGCTCGATGTCGTAGGCTGCGAACTGGCCGAACTGCATCCAGACCATGCCGACGAGCTCGGCCGCCGGATCGATCCAGAAGTAGGTGTTGGCGGCGCCGGCCCAGCGGAACGCGCCGTCGTTGTCCGGCTCCGGGCTGGCGTCGGCGTCGACGACCACTGCGAAGCCGAGGCCGAAGCCGTGACCCGGGCTCAGGTAGTCGCCGAGCCGGATCGGCGTCAACGCGTCCGGCAGGCGGTTCGAGCGCATCGCCCGGACGGTCTCCGCCGCCAGGATGCGCACGCCGTCGAGTTCACCGTCCTGCAGCAGCATCTGTGCGAAGCGGACGTAGTCCGAGGCGGTCGAGGTCAGCCCGCCGCCGCCGGACAGCCAGGGCGGGGCCTCGGTGTATTCCCCGTCCACCGGCGAGTCGACGACCTGCAGGACGCCGTCCGGACGGTCGTGGTTGGCGGTGAAGCGCTCGCGCTTGTCGTCCGGGACGACGAAGCCCGTGTCGGTCATGCCGAGCGGGTCGAAGATGCGCTGCTGCAGGAAGGCGTCGAACGGCTGGCCGGAGGCGACCTCGACCACCCGCCCGAGGATGTCCGTCGACACGCTGTAGTTCCACCGCTCGCCGGGGCTGGCCAGCAGCGGCAGCGTCGCGACCTGCTCGGCGAAGTCGTCGAGGCCCTCCGCGCTGAAGAAGAAACCCGACTGGTTGTAGATCCGGTCCACCTGCGAGTTGCCGAAGAAGCCGTAGCTGAGACCGGACGTATGGGTCAGCAGGTGCTCGACGGTCATCGGCCGGGCCGGGGCGGCGCGCTGGCCGTCGTCCGCGAGCACCGTCACGTCGGCGAACGCGGGGATGAACTTCGAGACCGGATCGTCGAGCGCGAGCGCCCCTTCATCGACCAGCGTCATGGCGGCGACGCTGGTGATCGGTTTTGTCATCGAGTAGATGCGGAAGATGTCGTCCGGCTCCAGCGGGTCTTCGGTGTCGATGGCGCGCCGGCCGGCGGCCTTCCAGTGGACGACCTGTCCGCGGCGGGCCACCATCGTCATCACCCCGGCCAGCCGGCCGTCGTCGACGTAGGCCCCGACGGCGGGGCCGATACGGGCCAGACGCTCCGCCGACATGCCGGCGCTCTCGGGGCTGGCCACGGGCAGGCCGGCATCGGCGGCGAGGAACCCGGCTTCCCCGGAGAAACGCATCGCGCTTCCCGATTCGACGGTCGTCCGGACGCCGGCGAAGATCGCGAGGACGATGAGCAGGGCGGTGAGGGATGCGGATCGGCGGATCATGACGGAGTCTCCTCGAGCTGATCGGTTGTCGGTGCGGGACGCGCTGGCGTCAGCCATCGACGCGCAGAACACGCGGTCCCTGGGCCTCGGGCTGGTCGGTTGGCGGCAGCGGCACGCGCTGGCGCCTCCTCCGATGGTAATCGAACCGCGACGCAAGCGGACAGGCGAGCGAATGCGTTCTCCGGCGCGGCGCGCCGACGTGCGATAGGGGCGTGCGGCGGTTCCCGCCGCGCGGTTCATCGTTGGATTTGTGACTGGAGGAGACCGATGAGACGACTGGTGCTCACCCTGTGCGCGTTGTCGCTGGCCGTGGCGTTCCCGGCCGCGCAGTCGGCCGAGGACGAGATGAACCGGGCCTTGATGGCCGCGCCGCCCGCGCTGCGGGCCAATGCGATGGTGATCAAGCTCGACTCCGGCGGCGACTACACGGTGCTCCGCGAGGGCTCGAACGACCTCGTCTGCTGGGACCGCTCGGACGAGCCGGGGCGCGGGTTCAGCGTGCAGTGCACGAGCGTGGCGAATCTGGCCCGCATCCAGCAGAACCGCGCGTTCAACATGTCCGGCGGGACCGCCGAGGAGATCCGGGCGCTGCGGGAAGAGGCCGAGGCGGACGGCACCCGCGAAGTCTCCGCCTTCGGCAGCGTCTACTACACGCTGAACGGCGCCGACGCCGAGTCGGCGAGCATGCACATCACCATTGCCGTTCCGTTCGCCACCGGCGAGTCGCTCGGCTACCCCGACCGGGCAGCTACACGCGGGCCGGCTCCTGGGTGATGGAGGTCGGCACCTCGTCGGCGCACATCATGATTCCGGGCCGCTGATCCCGCGGCGCGGGCAGGCTCCGCAGCGCCGTGTCGAGGATGCGATCCGCATTCCGTCAGTGCTGATCCGCGCGCTTGGCCCGGCAGGCTCCGCAGGGCTCGACGGCAGTGCGCGCCGCAGGCTGCCGGGTGGGCGGCGCCGGCGCGAGAGCGGTGCGGCTCGGCGGCGTGGTCGCCGGGCATTGACAACCGGCGCCGGGTGGCCGACGATAGAGGGATATTCCGCGCCACCGGCGCGGCGGCGGCCGGCGGGTCTGGGCGACGCTGGCGGCCGGGCGGGTTGGGACCCGCCGTGGTAGGGTGCGCCCAAGCAAGGAGGTGATCCAGTGGACGACCATAGTACGGGCTCTGCGGAGGTGGCGTCCTCGTAGGGACCTCCCGCACTCCGACGGGTGGCGGGAGCCCCGCTGACGGGGAATCCCAACGCCACCATCGCAGGCCAACCTGGAGGGGCTCCGATCCGGACGGGTCGGGGCCCTTCTTCTGTACGACACCGCACGAGGTCGGATCACATGCGTGCCGGAGGCGCTGGCAGGCGAACGCACCCGCCGCCTAGCGATGCCTCAGCCGAGCAGGCGCAGGATGGCGACCACGGCCCCGATATGGCGCTCGCCTGCAACGGCATCGCGCGGTAGATGTCGCCGCGCAGGGTGGAGATGGCCGCGTGCAGCGGCGCGCGCCGCGCCGGCATGCGATGATGGGGCGATTCCTCCGGAGCCGCGCGGTTCCGGCCCGGCCGAGATACAGGGAGGTCGATCGATGAAGCGAATGGTGTTCACACCGGCTGTCCTGGTGACGATGGCGGCCCTCGCGCTGGCGCAGCCGGCCGCGGCCAGCGACAACTGGCCCCACTTCCGCGGGCCGACCATGAACGCCGCGGTGACGGACAACCCGGACCTGCCTGAGACCTGGAGCCGGACGGAGAACGTCGAGTGGGTGACCGACATCCCCGGACTCGGCTGGTCGAGCCCGGTGGTCTGGGGCAGTCGGGTCTTCCTGACCACGGTCACCGCAGTGGGCGACTTCGAGCAGCCGAAACCCGGCCTCTATGCCCCCCGCGGGCGTCCCGAGCCGGTGCCGCTGGAGCACGACTGGCGGGTCTACTGTCTGGATCTCGGGACCGGCGCCGTCCTGTGGGAGCACTCGGTGCGGCAGGGCCGGCCCGATTTTCCCCGCCACATGAAGAACACGTACGCGTCGGAGACCCCGACCACGGACGGCGAGCGCGTCTACGTCCGGTTCGGTGATCTGGGCCTCTACGCCTTCGACATGGAGGGCAACGAGGTCTGGAGCGTCCTGATCCCGGACCGGCGCACGCGCTCCGAGTGGGGCTCGGCCTCGTCGCCGGTGGTGTACGACGACAAGGTGATCCTCCTCTACGACAACGAGGAGGAGTCGTGGCTGGCCGCCCTCGACAAGCGCACCGGCGAGGAACTGTGGCGGACGCCGCGTGACGAGGTGTCGTCCTGGGCCACCCCCTATGTGTGGGAGAACGATCTGCGCACCGAGATCGTGACCTCCGGCGTCAACCGCATCCGCTCCTACGACCTCGACGGACGACTGCTGTGGGAGATGGACGGCCGGATGTCATGGGCGGCCATCGCGACACCCTTCTCCGCCCACGGTCTGGTCTTCGTCAACTCCGGCTACTTCCGCGACGAGCACCGCCCGGCCTACGCCATCCGTCCCGGCGCGAGCGGCGACATCACCCTTGCCGAAGGCGAGGAGTCGAATGCGCATGTCGCCTGGTACCAGCCGCGGGCCGGCAACTACAACACCTCGCCGCTCATCTACGGCGACATCTACTACAGCCTGCTCGACCGCGGCTTCTTCGAAGCCTACGACGCCCGCACCGGCGAGCCGATCTACGGCCGCCAGCGGATCCGCGTGGGGGCCAGCTTCACCTCGTCGCCGTGGGCCTACAACGGCAAGGTCTTCGCGCTCAGCGAGCAGGGCGACACCTACGTCATCCGCGCCGGCCGCGAGTACGAGGTGATCGGCGTCAACAGCCTGGACGAGATGGCGATGGCGTCGCCGGCCATCGTCGGCGACCGGCTGCTGATCCGCACGAGCTCGAAGCTCTACAGCATCCGCAAGTGACAACGGTGCGGGGTAGTGCGCGGTATCGCCGGCGGCCGGCTTGTGAGCCGGCCGCCGGCCCAGGATGAAACGGCGCGCGTTTCTTCCTCCGAAAGCCCGACAAGGCACGGGACACACTTCACCTCTTTCCGGCCCGGCGACTTCTCATCGGGCCGGCTGTCCCGGTGTGTGAGACAGGCGTCGGTCCGCCCGGTGCGCGCGCTTACCCCTTCGCTCGCGCTTCTTCCGTGCGCGCTCCGACCCGCGGCACCGTGGCCCGCACCGCCTCAAGGCCCGCCGCCCGCGGCTCGACCACGTGCAGGTCATCGACGGGCAGCGATTCGGTGTCCACGGTATCGACGCCATTGCTTGTCATCGGGTACCCTCCTGGATGGCGGAAGCGGGAGGGCCGACCCGGTGCAGGAAACACCCGCGAGGCGGGGTTCGATCTGCTGCTCGTCCACGGTTTTCGGCCGGGACGGTTCGGGGCTCGATGCCGGGCGCGGCGGCGTCCGTTTGGACAACGGGGAAAGGTCCATCCTGCCCCGAGAAAAGCTGCGACGACTGTTCCCGCTTCCGCCTCTTGAGGATGCCAGACGCGCGGGCAGACCGCCACGAGCTGATACTTCGGTGGCTGCAAGCCGCCCACGTTTCATGACGTCGGGGTGAGCGGCACCCCCGATCATGACGGTTTGGTAGTGTCCCATCTGTTCGCCGAGGAGGAACGGTCATGACGCCGAGCCGGAGAGAGTTCCTGAAGCGCGCGGGGGTCGCGGTGGCGGTGGCGGGCGGTTCGGTGCGGTCCGGCGGCGTTGGCGCGCAGTCGCCGGGCGGTGTCGCGCCGGCCGTGCTGCGTGCGGTCGAGACCGACGTGCTGGAGATCGGCTACGAGGAGAGCGGCGACCCGGCCGGCTTTCCGATCGTCCTCCTGCACGGGTTCCCCTACGACGTGCGGGCGTGGGACGGCGTCGTGCCGCCGCTGGCCGAGGCGGGCTACCGGGTGCTGGTTCCCTACCTGCGCGGTTACGGCGCGACGCGCTTCCGCGATCCTGACGCGCCGCGGATGGCGGAGCAGGCGGCGATAGCCCGGGACGTTTCCGACTTCGCCGATGCCCTTGGCCTGGAGCGGATGGCGCTGGCCGGTTTCGACTGGGGCAACCGCGCCGCCTGCATCACGTCCATCCTGCATCCGGAACGGGTGCGCGCGCAGGTCGCCGTCGGCGGCTATTCCGTGCAGGACACGGTGTCGCCGTCGGCGCCGTCGCCGTCGGCGGCGGCCGAGGCGCGCCTGTGGTACCAGTGGTATTTCAACACCGAGCGGGGCAGGGCCGGCCTGGAGGCGAACCGTCACGCCATCGTGCGCTACCTCTGGGAAACGTGGTCGCCGACCTGGGAGTACACCGACGAGGCGTACAACCGTTCCGCGCCGGCGTTCGACAATCCGGACTTCGTCGACGTGGTGATCCACTCCTACCGCCACCGCCACGGCTATGCGGCGGGGGAGGAGCGTTTCCTCGACGTCGAGCGACGCCTCGCCGAACGGCCGCCCATCACCGTGCCCGCCATCGTGCTGCGCGGCAACGACAGCGGCTTCGGCCGACCGTCGGCCGATCCGACGGGCGACCAGCGTCGGTTCACCAACCTCGTCGCGCGCCGGATCGTGGAAGGGGCCGGACACGACCTGGCGCCGCAGCGGCCGGACGCGGTGTCCTCGGCGCTGCTCGAGCTGCTCGCGTAGGCCGGCGAGCGTCGGGGAGCGCCCGGCCGTGGCAGTTGCTTCGTGATCGGCGGCGAGCGGTGATGCAACTCCGTGTCGCTCGGCCGTGTGTGCCTCTCGGAGCCCTCGGCGGTGTCCGTGATCGGCGACGCGCGGCGACGCGACTCCAGGCCGGGGCGTAACAGGACGAGGGGGAGGTGTTTCCCGGCGCGCCGCTATCCGGTTACGGGACCAGGTCGCGCTGGCGGCGCGCGTCTCCCGGCGCTCCGCCAGCCGGCTGCGTCACCACGGGTCAGGCTATACTCGCGCCTGTCACGAAACCTGGAAGGAGGCTTTCACATGAAGTGCGCATCATTCGTTGTTCTCGGTCTGCTGGCCATCGGGGTTGCCGGTTTCCATTCGCCCGGCGTTTCCGCCCAGGAGGACTTCACGGCGCTGTTCGACGGATCCGACCTCGACGCGTTCAATCCCATCGGCGACGCCAACTGGGAGATCGTCGGCGACGTCGTGCAGGCCGACAGCGGCAGTGGCTTCCTCGTGACGAAGGAGTCGTACACCGACTTCCACCTGACGCTGGACTTCTGGGTGGACGAGCCGGCCAACAGCGGCATCTTCGTCCGCTGCGCCGATCCGACGGCCGTCAACGACCGCAACTCGTACGAAGTGAACATCTACGACACGCGCGCCGATCAGACCTACCGGACCGGCGGCATCGTCCACATTGCGGCGCCGAGCAGCGTGGTCATGACCGGCGGCCGCTGGAACAGCTACGACATCCGCGTGGAAGGCTCGCGGATCCTGGTGACGCTGAACGGGCTGCACATGGTCGATGTCGAGGATACGCAGTTCGCCGACGGTCCCATCGCCCTGCAGTACGGCCTGGGCGTGGTGAAGTTCCGCAACGTCCGGGTCCGGGAGCTGTAGGCGGCAGCCGGTCGCTGCCGGCCGCGCTCCGAGGCTGCGCGGCCGGCAGAAACAGCGGTGTTCGCCAGGACGAAGCGTGCCATGGGGAGATCGGCGCCGCCGCTGTTCGAGAGATTTCGCCGCCGGGCCGGGAAGCTGGTCGCCCGGCCGGACAAACTCGTCGGCCTGGTCACGCAGGCCCTGAACAAGGCGAGCCGTCTCGGCCATCGTCCGGCGCGACTCTACGGGGTCCGGGAGGATCTGAAGACCCTCATCGATCTCCTGCGCGGCTGGTGTCGCGGGGACTACCGGGACATTCCGATCGACTCGATCGTGCTCATTGCCGCAGCCGTGCTGTACTTCGTTGTTCCGTTCGATCTGGTATTCGACGGCGTCCCCGGGCTCGGCCTTATCGACGACGCTACCGTGCTCGCCTACGCCATCGGTTGCGTGCGTGATGAGATCGAGGCCTTCAGACGGTGGGCCAACAGCAACCCGGACGATGCACCGGCAGCAGGACGGTCCGGCTCGTGCAGGAGGTGAACGATGAGCAGGCGGCAGACGCGGCATCACATGTACGTCGCGCTCCAGGATGACAACAGGATCTCCATCTTCACGATGCATCCGTCCACCGGCGCCTTGAGCTGGCAGGAGGACGTGGAGATCGAGGGCGGGCCGGCGCCGCTGGCGCTGTCGCCGGACAAGCGCGTGCTCTACGTGGGCCGGCGCGGGAGCCAGGAGATCGCCAGCTACCGCGTCGATCAGCAGACCGGCAGTCTGTCGTTCCTCGGTGCGACGCCGCTGCAGGGCGAGCCGGTCTACGTGGCGACCGACCGGACGGGGCGGTTCGTGCTCTCCGCCTACTATTACCAGAGCACGGCCGCGGTGCATGCGGTGAACGACGACGGGGTGGCCGCGTTTCCGCCCGTCGAGTGGCGCTTCACGGCGCACGGGGCGCATGCGATCCTGACGGACCGCTCGAACCGCTTCGCCTACGTGCCGCACATCGCCAACCGGGGACCGAACCGGATCTACCAGTTTCACTTCGACGAGCAGACGGGCCGGCTGACGCCGAACGACCCGCCGTTCCACGGTCCGGAGGAGTACCTGGGGCCGCGGGCGCTGGCGTTCCACCCGTTCCTCGACGTGGTCTACTTCTCGGACGAGCAGGGGAGCAGCGTGACGGCGTACGCCATCGACCCGGAGAAGGGGACGCTGTCGCCGCTGCAGACCATTCCGACGCTGCCGGCGGGCTACGAAGGGAACAACACCTGCTCGCAGATCCGGATCTCGTCCACCGGCGAGTTCCTGTTCGCGCCCAACCGGGGCCACAACAGCATCGCGAGCTTCCGCGTGGACGACACCACCGGCCGGCTGACGGCGGCCGGCCGGGTGGGGACCGAACCGGTGCCGCGTGCGTTCGGCCTGGATCCGGACGGGCGCTTCCTGTTCGCGGCCGGCCAGCAGTCGGGCCGGCTCGCGTCCTACCGCGTGGATCACGAGAGCGGCGATCTGACCCCTCTCGAAACCTACGAGGTGGGCAACAACCCGATGTGGGTGCTGATGACCACGCTGGACGGCTAGGAGTCTGCGCCACGGGAACGGTGCAGGCTCCTGGTCAGGCCCGGTTGGGCGGCAATCGGAGCCGCAGGCGACGATTGTCGGGCCAGGAGCTTGCGCCGCGGAACGCAGCGAAAGCGAAGTGCCGAGGCGCAAGGTCATGGAACGGGGGATGCGCCGGAATGCCGGGCCCGCGAGGGCGTTTCGGGGCGCTGGTCATTGCCAGTCCTGCCCGTCGTGCGGGGACGGGCGCAGAGTGCACGCAGGAAGGTGGAGAAGCAGATGAGAACAGGGCCGAGATGGGGCGCGATCGCGCTGACCGGTGCGCTGGCCGCCACGCTGGCAACGGAAGTGACGTCGGCGCAGGAGCCGGCAGTCTCGTACACCCCCGTGACCGACGAGCGGCTGCGGGAGGGAGATCCGAGCGACTGGCTCATGTACCGCCGCACCTATGACAGCCAGGGTTACAGTCCCCTCGATCAGATCACGAGAGAGAACGTCGCGGATCTCGTACCCGTCTGGACGATGTCCACCGGCGTGACGTCCGGTCACGAGGCGCCGCCGATCGTCAACGACGGCGTGATGTTCGTGACGACGCCGGAGGACCGCGTCATCGCCATCGATGCGCGCACCGGCGAGCAGCTCTGGATCTACAACCGGCAGTTCCCGGACGACATGGCCCACCCGCATCGCACGAACCGCGGCGTCGCCCTGTACGACGACAAGGTCTTCTACACGACGCACGACGCGTTCGTGGTGGCCCTCGACGCGGTGTCGGGAGAGGTGGTCTGGGAGACTGCGGTCGCCGACTACCGGACCGGGTATTACATGACGATCGCGCCGCTGGTGGCCAACGGCAAGGTGCTCGTCGGCCCCTCGGGCGGCGAGCGAGGCATCCGCGGGTTCGTGGCGGCGTTCGATCCGGACACGGGCGAGGAGGTGTGGCGTTCCCACACCATCCCGGGACCGGGCGAGCCGGGCATCGAGACCTGGCCGGGTGAGACGTGGCGCACCGGCGGGGCGTCGATCTGGATCACCGGTTCGTACGATCCGGAGCTGAACATCACCTACTGGGGCACCGGCAACCCCGGCCCGTGGATCGGCGACCAGCGACCGGGCGACAACCTCTACACGAACTCGGTCGTGGCGTTCGACGCCGACACCGGCGAGCTGAAGGGCTACCACCAGTACCACCACAACGGCTCGTGGGACTGGGACGAAGTCTCCGCGCCGATCCTGATCGACGTCCCGCGCGACGGGCGCACCATTCCCGCGCTCGTGCACCCGGCCCGCAACGGCTATCTGTGGATGCTGGAACGTCGGGCGGACTCCATCGGCTTCGTCGATGCGCAGCCGTACGTCGACCAGAACGTGTTCACCGCCATCGATCCGGTCACCGGCCGGCCGGAGTACGACCTGGAGCGCAAGCCGGGCACCAACAAGCCGGCCACCTTCTGCCCGTCGCTCTGGGGGGGCAAGGACTGGCCGCCGGCCGCCTACAGCCCGCAGACCGGATACCTCTACATCCCGGCCAACGAGAACCTCTGCTCGACCATGGTCGGCGTGGAGGTGGACTACGTGCCGGGGCGCGGCTTCACCGGTGCGTCACAGACGGTGTTCGTGGTGGACGACGCCGACCACATCGGAGAGATCCAGGCCTGGAATCTCGCCACCGGCGAACAGGTGTGGACCCACGAGTTCGCCACGTCCCAGAACTGGGGGCCGATTCTCGCCACCGGCGGCGGCCTGATCTTCGCGGGCGGCACCAACGACCGGTATTTCCGGGCCCTGGATGCCGAGACGGGCGAGGTCCTGTGGCGGCAGCGGACCAACTCGGGCGTTATCGGGGTGCCCTCGTCCTATACGGTCGACGGGGTGCAGTACATCGCGGTGCAGTCCGGCTGGGGAGTGGACGCAGCAGGAATGCAACGGGCGGTGAACACGCACTTCGACGCCGCGAAGCTGGTGCCCCAGGGGGGCGTCATCTGGGTCTTCGCGCTCCGTCGATGAGCGCGAATCGGCGACTCCCGCGCGGTGACCCGTGGCGGCGCGCTGGATGTGCTCTTCGCTTCGCGGCGGAACGACGACACCGGAGCGAAGGCGGCGGACGCGTCAGTACTCGCGGAAGATCCGTCTGATCTCGTCGAGATCGCGGGTCCTGGTGAGGGCGAGCATCAGCAGGATGCGGGCCTTCTGCGGGATCAGAGTGTCGGCGGCGATCATCTGCAGCTCGTCGTTCGTGGTGCGCGGCAGGACGCGGCCGCTGCCGACCCGGTTCGAACGCACGATGACGGGCCTGGCCGCGGCGGGCAGCGCGGTCACGCGCTCGATCGCCTCGCGCTCGCCGCGCGACATGCCGCCGGCGCCGGTCCCGGCCACCACGATGCCGTCGACACCGTCCTCGATCAGCGCCTCGATCAGGACCGGGTTCGCCTCCACGTAGGAGTAGACGATGTCCACCCGCGGGAACGCCGCGACTCCCGCCAGATCGAACTCCGAATCGGCGGTGTGACGCCTGGTCGGCGCCCGGTAGAAGGTCACCCGGTCGCCGTCGACATAGCCGAGAAACCCCAGCTCTCGCGAGTTGAAGGTCTCGACGCGGTAGGTACTGGTCTTGGTGACGTCGCGGGCGGCGTTGATCTCGTCGTTCATGACGACCAGCACACCCTTGCCTCGCGCCTCCGCCGAGACTGCCGTGCGGACCGCGTTCAGCAGGTTCAGCGGGCCGTCGGCACTGATGGCGGTGGCCGGCCGCTGCGCGCCCACCAGCACTACCGGCCGGTCGTGTCGCACCGTCAGGTTGAGGAAATAGGCGGTCTCTTCGAGCGTGTTCGTCCCGTGCGTGATCACGATGCCGGCGGTGTCCGGCTCGGCGCTGAAGATCTCGTCGATGCGACGGGCGAGCGTGCGCCAATCGTCGAAGGTGATGTTCGGACTGCCGACGTTGGCGACCTGCTCGACGCGGATGGTGGCGTGCTGCGCCAGCGCCGGCACCGCCGCGACGAGCTCTTCGCCCGAGAAGGCGCCCGCCCGGTACCGGGTCAGGCTGGTCGGTGAGGCGCCGGCGCCCGAGATGGTGCCACCGGTGGCGAGCACCCGGACCACGGGCGGATCGGGCGGCGGCGCCTCCTGCGCGACGGTCTGTGCGGCGAGGGCGAGGAGCGTCAGCGCGACGGTCGCGGCGGACAGATGTGCGGCCGGCGATCGGCGATCGTCGGCAGGCGCGGCCATGCCGACGCCGCAGGTTCGTGGACCTCGGCGTACGCACACCCGCGATGCGCCACCGCGCAGAGGATCACGGGTCCACCTGCACGATGCCTGTCGTGGATTTCGAGGTACGGGAACCGGCGATGCGCCGACGCCGAGCGGTCTTTCATTCATCGGATCTCTCCCGCGCCGGCCGCGCGAACGGCGACGCCGTTGCTCGAACGCATGATGTGGCGACGGCCGGGCGCTCCGCCAGGTCGCGCCCCCGCGGCTGACGGTGCCCCGGTGACGCGGCGGCGGCCGGTCCCGGTCGATTCTACTCGTGGGCCCGTCGGCGACCTGATTGTCTATGATGGTGCACGACCGTTCCGTACGCCAGGGAGCCCGGGGCGCACCGGTCCCGTGGAATCCCGAAGAGAGGGCGTGCGCGTGGGGAGCAAACACCGAACGGGTGAGAGCAGGAGGGAGCTCGAATCATGGACAGACGCCAGTTTCTCAAGATGTCGGGGATGACGGTGACGGCGGCGGCATTCGGGAATCTGCCTCTCGCGGGGTGGCAGGGGCTCACCACGTCGTTCGAGGACCTGCGCCGGGGCGTGGGCATCTTCAACGGCCAGGGCGGCACGATCGGGTGGCTCGTGAACGCGGACGGGATTCTGATCATCGACAGCCAGAACGCCGCCGCCGCGGCGGCGTGCATCGACGGGATCGGGGAACGGTCGTCGAACGCGATCGACGTCCTGATCAATACCCATCACCACGGTGACCATGTCGGCGCCAACCAGACGTTCCGGCCGGTGGTCGGCTCCATCGTCGCCCACGAGAACAGCGCGGCGTGGCAGCGGCGGACGGCCGAGCAGGCCGGGAACGAGGATACCCAGGCCTATCCGGACGAGACCTTCACCGACGAATGGCGGACGACGATCGGTGACGAGACGGTCGCGGCGCGCTATCACGGCGCCGGCCATACGAGCGGCGACTGCGTGGTGACCTTCGAGCAGGCCAACGTCGTGCACATGGGCGATCTGATGTTCAACCGCCTGCACCCGTTCGTCGACCGCGCCTCGGGCGCCCGGATCGCGGGCTGGATCGAGGTGCTGGAGCGGGTGTCGGCGGACCATGCGGCCGACACGGTCTACATCTTCGGACACGGGACGCCCGGCGCTGGGGTGACGGGCGACCAGGCCGATCTCGCACACCTGCGCGACTACTTCACGGCAGCGCTGGAACTGACCCGCCGCGAGATGCAGGCCGGCCGGTCACGGGAGGAGATCGTCGGCACGGAGTCGCTGCCCGGTTTCGAGGACCACGTGTCGCCGTTCGCACTGCTCAGCCTGAGCGGCGTGCTCGGCGTGGCGTACGACGAGCTCGGCGAGGGGTGAGTCGGAGGACCTCAGCTCGAACCAGTCGCGAGGAGAAACGTCATGGCTACGCCCTCCGCGCCGGCCGTGCGCGACCCGATCAGCGCCCATTCCGAGTTGTCGAGGAGGACAATCGTGCGCTTCATGTTCTTGAGACCGATCGTCGTTGCCGCCGCCGTTGTCGTCGCCGTCTCCACCGCGGGCAGGGCCCGCCTGACCGCCGCCGAGCCCCGTTCCGCCGCCGAGGCGCAGGAAGCGGCCGACGCGCGCCTGCAGCAGCTTCGGGCCGAGGCACTCGATGGCGTCGACGGCCGCCGCGCCTTCATCCAGCAGATGATCGACAGCCAGTTCAGCTTCGCCGAGCTCGGCTTCCAGGAGTTCGAGACCCAGCGCTACCTCACCGGGATCCTCGAGCGGGAGGGTTTCGAGATCGAGCTGGGGACAGCCGGCATGCCGAGCGCTTGGCTCGCCCGGTGGGGTTCCGGACGACCGGTGATCGCGCTCGGCAGCGATGTCGACGGCATCCCCAGGTCGTCGCAGATACCCGGCGCGGCGTACCGCCAGCCGCAGATCGAAGGGGCGCCGGGGCACGGCGAGGGCCACAACTCCGGCCAGGCCCTGAACATCGCCGCGGCGCTCGCGGTGAAGGAGATCATGGAGCGGGAGGAGCTCGCCGGCACGCTGCTGATCTGGCCCGGGATCGCCGAGGAGCAGCTCGGCGGCAAGGCCCACTTCGTGCGGGCGGGCGTGTTCGACGACGTCGACATCGTCCTCTACAGTCACGTCAGCAGCGCGATGTCGACCGCCTGGGGCGACAGCCGGGGCAACGGGATGGTCTCGGTCGAATACACCTTCGAGGGCGAATCCGCCCACGGCGCGGGCGATCCGTGGAACGGGCGGAGCGCGCTCGACGCGGTCGAGCTGATGAACATCGGCTGGAACTTCCGGCGCGAGCACCTGCGCATCCAGCAGCGCTCGCACTACGTCATCAGCGACGGCGGCGACCAGCCCAACGTGGTGCCGTCGCGCGCCAGCGTCTGGTACTTCTTCCGCGAGAGCGACTACGACAACATCATGCGGATGTGGCGGATCGGCGACGCGATGGCCGAGGGCGCGGCGAAGATGACCGACACCACGGTCACCTCGCGCGTCCTCGGCGCGGCCTGGCCGCAGCACCACAACCGCGTGGTTGCCGAGACGATGTTCACCCACATCCGGCGGGTGGGGATGCCCGACTGGTCGGAGGACGACCAGCGCTTCGCCCGCGCCGTCCAGAAGATGCTCGGGGTCGAGGAGCGGGGCCTGTTGACCGAGGCGCAGGACGAGCTGGTTGGCGCCGAGCGCATTCCCGACAACGAGCGGCGCGGCGGCGGCTCCGACGACATCGGCGACGTCTCGTGGGTCGTGCCGACCGCCACGTTGCGGTTCCCGTCCAACATCCCCGGCGGCGCGGGCCACAACTGGAACAAGACCATCGCCATGGCCACGCCGATCGCCCACCAGGGGGCGACCACCGGGGCGAAGGTCCAGGCGCTGACCCTGCTCGACTTCGTATTGCAGCCCGACCTTGTGCAGCAGGCGAAGGACTATTTCGACAACCAGACGAAGGACCGGCAGTACACGACCTTCCTGCGCCCCGAGGACGAGCCGGCGATCTGGCTGAACCGCGACATCATGGAGCGCTTCAAGCCGCAGCTCGAGGCGCTCTACTTCGACCCGACGCGCTACGACACGTACCTGGAGCAGGTGGGTATCGAGTACCCGCAGTTCGAGCCGCCGCAGAATTGAGGCGTGGGGTGCGTCGGAGAATCCTGACGCTGGCCGGCGTGCTGCTGGCGACGGTGACGTACGGGGCGCAGCAGGAGCACGGAGACCTCGAGGTCACGCCGGCGGTCACCCGTGCCGCGGCCCGGACCGGCCTGCAGACGAACCGGGATCCGTGGCCGACGCCCATCGAGCACACCGGAAGGGTCATCACCGTCGGCCTCGAGGAGTTTGCCGTCCTGCCCGATTCGGACGGCCAGCCGGCGCACATGATGCTGCTGTTGGACGAGCCGGGCGCCGGGCGCCTGTTCGTCAACGACATCCGCGGCGTGCTCTACGGCGTCAGCTACACGGGTACGGCGGTGACCCCGTATCTGGACCTGGGCGACCCGCGCTGGGCGCTCGATCTCGACGTCGGGTCCTTTCGCGCCGGGAGCGGCTTTCAGAGCTTCGCCTTTCATCCGCAGTTCAACGACATCGGCACGGCCGGCTTCGGCCGGTTCTACACGCTCAGCGAGACGCGCAACACGGTCCCGACCCCCGACTTCGCCGTAGGCAGCGACGCGCGGTGGTGCCGGAGACCGACACGGTTCTGTTGGAGTGGGCGGCCCGCGAGCCCTCGGCCGCCGCCTACGATGGCGGCCCGCCGCGCGAGCTGCTGCGGATAAGACAGCCGTTCGTCGGCCACAACGGATGCCAGATCGCCTTCAATCCGACCGCGGCGCCCGGAGACGCCGACTTCGGTCTGCTCCATGTCGGCATCGGCGACGGCGGCAGCCAGGGGGATCCGCTCGATCTGGCGCAGGATCTCGGATCGGTCTTCGGCAAGATCCTGCGGATCGACCCGCTCGGCGGCGACAGCGCCAACCGCCGCTACGGCATCCCGGCCGACAATCCGTTCGCCGGCGGGGGCGCGCTGGGTGAGATATACGCCTACGGCATGCGGCATCCGCAACGGTTCGCCTGGGACCCGCTGCACGGCGCCCTGTTCGTCGCCGACATCGGCCAGGACGTCGTCGAAGAGGTGAGCCCGGTCACACCGGGCGCCAATCTCGGCTGGAAGGTGTGGGAGGGGAGTTTCCGCCATGATCAGGGAGTGCAGCCGTACGCCGTGCATCTGGACGGTCCGCGCGCCGACCCCGGGATGACGTATCCGATCGTCGAATACGACCATCGCGACCCGCTGCTGCAGGCGGACGATGTCGCCATCACCGGCCTCGTGATCCAGCGCGGAATCGCCGTTCCGCAGCTTGCGAATCTCTTCCTCTTCGGCGATCTCGTAAGTGGCGAGGTGTTCGCCGCCCCGGCCGACGTCGCGCTCGACGGCGGTCAGCGGATGCACCGTGTACTGTTCGAGGACCAGGGCATGACGGCGAGCCTGCTCGAGATGATCCGCGCGCGCAACGTTGCGCAGGGACAGCCGGTCGCCAGCCGCGCCGACCTGCGTTTCGGAACCGGCCCGGGAGGGCAGGTCTTCCTGCTCAACAAGCGTGACGGTCTGATCCGCCGTCTCCGTCCGAGCCGTCCGGCGCCGGTGTGCCCCGTGACCGTCCCCGGTTGCGGCCTCGACCGCACGCCGTGATGCCGCCGCCGGGCGGTCCGCCCTGGCCGCCGTGTGGACACCGCCGTGGCGCTGTAGCGGGTAACCGTTGCTCACGGCTCCGCAGCAGCTACCGCGCGCCGGGCCCGTACAGCACGCGGCCCGGTCGCGCGCCGGTGTGCGCGCCGCCGTCGACGGCCAGGACGCCGTTGACGAGCACGTACTCGACGCCGGCGGCGTACTGGTGCGGATCCGCGAAGGTCGCACGGTCGATGACGCGGGCGGGGTCGAAGACCGCGATGTCGGCGAAGAAGCCCTCGCGCAGCAGGCCGCGATCCTGCAGGCCGAGCCGCCCGGCGGTGGCGCCGCTCATCTTGCGCACCGCCTCTTCCAGGGTCAGCACGCCGCGCTCGCGCACATAGCGTCCGAGCACCCGGGCGAACGTGCCGTACTCGCGCGGGTGCGGCACGCTGGCGCCGAACACCGACACGCCGCCGTCCGAGCCGATGGCGGTGGCCGGGTGCTGCATGATGCGCTCGACATCGCCCTCGTCCATCGCGTGGTAGATGGCCCGGGCCCCGCCGCGCTCGACGATCTCCATGACCAGGTCGGCGGCGGCGGCCACCGTCACCTCGATCCCGCGCCCGGCGAGGATGTCGGCGAGGCTGCGGCCCTCCAGCGAACGGTCCCATTCGCAGAGGCCGATGACGATATTGGCCGGATCGCCGCCGCCGCGGTCGTGCTCGATGCGGTAGACGATCTCGCCGCGGATGCGCCGGCGTGTCTCCGGGTCCTGCAACCGCACGATCAGCTCCTGCGTTCCGCCGGCCTGCGCCCACTGCGGCACCACGGCGGTGATCCCCGTCTGCGAGGCCGTGTAGGGATACTGGTCGATGGTGATGTCGACCCCGCGCGCCCGCGCCGCGTCCACCAGCGCGAGGCTGTCGGTGCTGCGGCCCCACATGTCGCGGCTGATCGCCTTGTGGTGGGTCATCTGCACCGGGATGCCCGCCTCCTCGCCGATGCGGATCGTCTCCCGCACCGAGTCGAGCAGCCGCAGCGCCTCGTCGCGCATGTGCGAGATGTAGATGCCGCCATGCGCCGCCGCGACCGCGGACAGCGCGATCACCTCCTCGGTCGACGTGAAGCTGCCCGGCACGTAGAACAGACCGGTGGACAGTCCGAACGCCCCCTCCTGCATCGCGTCGGCGACGAGCGTCCGCATGCGGTCGAGTTCGTCGCGCGTCGGAGCGCGGTCGTCGCTGCCCATGACCTCGCGGCGGATCGTCCCCTGGCCCGCGAAGACTCCCCAGTTCGGGCTGATCCCCAGCTCGGCCATCTGCTCCAGGTGCTCGCCGATCGGCCACGGCGAGCTGCCGTCGTTCCCCTCGGTCAGCGTCGTCACGCCCTGCAGCAGGTAGTTGTCCGCCGTCGGCACGTCGAAGATGCCGCGGACCGCGTGCGTGTGCGGATCCACGAACCCCGGCGCCACCACCAGCCCTTCGGCATCGACGATGCGGGCCGCGGTGGCGTCGGGCAGGTGGCCGATGCGTGCGATCCGGTCCCCACGCACTGCGACGTCGGCGCGCACCCAGGGATTTCCGGTGCCGTCGACGACCCGCCCGCCGCGGATGAGCAGGTCGAACGGGTCGCCCGTCTGCCCGGCCGCGGGTGTTGCGGACAGGCCCAGAGTGAAGAGGAGCAGCAGTCCTGCCGTGCGTGTCATGGTCGATCGCTCTTGCTGCATGGTGGCACTCCCGAACCGCGGCGTGGGTGTCATGGTCCGTCGCTCTCGGTGCATGGTGGCGCTCCCGGGCGCGAATCCGGCTCGAGTCCGGAAGCGCAAGTATAGTTTTGCGGGCGCCGCATCCGGCGCCGGAGGGGAGAAACGGAGATGAAACGTAGCGTGTGCATGGGAATCCTGACTCTGGTCGGCGTGGTTCTGACGGCGGCGACCTACGAGGCGCGGCAGGGGCGGGTGGACCTCGAGGTCCAGACGATCGCCGACAACCTCTACATGCTCGCCAACGCCTCCACGGTGCAGGGGATGGGCGGCGGCGGCAACACCGCCATCTTCGTCATGGACGACGGCGTGGCACTCGTCGACACGAAAATCGCCGGCTACGGGCAGGACATCATCGCCCACGTGGCCGGGATCACCGACAAGCCGATCACCACCGTCATCAACACGCACACCCACTTCGACCACAGCGGCGGCAACACCGAGCTGCCCGACACGGTCGACTTCGTGGTCCACGAGAACACCCGCGCGCAGATGGCCCGCGACACCTGCCAGCCGGTGACCAACTGCGACGCCTTCAAGGGCGACAACGCGAAGTACCTGCCGCAGACCACCTACTCCGACCGCATGTCGCTGTTCGCCGGCGCCGATCAGATCGACCTCTACCACTTCGGACGCGGGCACACCGACGGCGACACGTTCGTCGTCTTCCGGGCGGCGCGCACCCTACACACCGGCGACATGTTCCAGCGCAAGGGCCTGCCGTTCATCGACGTGGCCAACGGCAACGGCAGCGCCACCGAGTTCGGCGCCACGCTGGAGAAGGCGGTGGCCGGCATCCCGGACGTGGACATCGTCATTCCGGGCCACAACCCGACGCCGGTTACCTGGGCCGAGTTCGTCGACTTCAGCGGGTTCTTCAATGACGTGGTGCGCAAGGCGCAGAACGGCAGGGCCGCCGGGCGGTCCGTCGAGGAAATCGTCGCCGCCTACCGCGTGCCCGACGAGTACAGCGACTTCGCAGCGCCGGAACAGAGCCTGCGGACGACCGTGCAGTACGTCTACGACGGGCGGTAGGGACATCCCGGCGACCGGCCGGAGAGCTTGCAGAGCCACGCGCCCTCGGCGGCGTGCGCGGCGTTGACGATGCGCCGCGCACGCACCACCGCTTCCGAACGACGGAACCTTCGTCGCCACGCCCCGAATCGAAGGAGCTCCGTCTCGCGTGGTGACGGGCATGATGCGCATGACGGGTGCATCTCTGCGCTTTCGGAAGAGTAAAGGGCGCCGCCCCGGATGGCGTCAGGAGGCTACATGGAGACACTACACGGCATGGGCGTGCGTCTCGGCGCGGCGGCGGTGGTGCTGGCGGCCTCCGCAGCCGCCGGGCAGACCACCAACGACCCGTTCCCGGATCCCATTCCGGCGACCGAAGGCGTCATCAGGGTCGGCGTCGTCGAGTTCGCCGCGCTCCCGCTCGTCGACGGCCAGCCGCCGCGCATGATGCGGCTGGTCGACGAGCCGGGCACCGGACGCCTCTTCGTGAGCGACATGTGGGGTCTCGTCTACACCGTCAGCCACGACGGGGAGGCCGTGACGCGCTATCTCGATCTGCGGGAGCCGCGCTGGGGACTCGACGTCGAGGCGTCCCGCCGCGAACGCGGATTCCAGAGCTTCGCCCTGCATCCGCAGTTCGGCCTGCGCGGGACGCCGGGGTTCGGGAAGCTCTACACGTACACCGATACGAGCAACACCCGCCCGCCCGCCGACTTCACGCCCGATGGGGGCGCCGACGCGCAGGACACCATCCTGCTGGAGTGGACGGCCGCCGATCCGATCGCCGCGGTCTACGACGGCGGCCCGCCGCGCGAGCTGCTGCGCGTGGAGCAGCCGTTCCGCAACCACAACGGCGGACAGCTCGGCTTCAACCCGCTGGCGGCGCCCGGCGATCCGGACTTCGGCCTCCTGTACATCGGATCGGCCGACGGCGGCAGCGGGGGAGATCCGCTCGACCTTGCGCAGGACCTCGGCTCGATCCTGGGCAAGGTCCTGCGCATCGATCCGCTCGGCTCGAACAGCGCCAACGGGCAGTACGGCATTCCCGCCGACAACCCGTTCGCGGGCGACGGCGACGACGGCGCGCTCGGCGAGATCTACGCCTACGGCGTCCGCAATCCGCAGCGCTTCGCCTGGGACGCCCGGAACGGCAACCTCTTCCTGGCGGACATCGGCCAGAACATCGTCGAGGAGATCAGCCTCGTGCCCCGCGGCGGCAACCTCGGCTGGAACGACTGGGAGGGGAGCTTCCGCTTCATCAGCCGGCAGGCGGTCAGCCTGGTCGATCCGCGCGGCGAGGCCGGCCTGTCGTTCCCGGTAGTGGAGTACGGACAGCTCGATCCCCTGTTCCAGCGCAGCTCCATGGCCACCGGGCTCGTCGTCTACCGGGACGATGCGATTCCCCAGCTCGCCGACCGGGTGCTGTTCGGGGACGGTCCCAGCGGCGAGGTGTTCCACTTCTCCGCCGACCAACTGCCGGCGGGCGGCCAGGACGGGATGCGGCGCGTCCTGTTCGACGACGGCGGGGAGACGAAGACGCTGCTGCAGATGATCCAGGAGAAGAACCGCAGTCAGGGCCGGCCGCCGGCCACGCGCGCCGATGTGCGCATCGATACCGGCCCCGGCGGGCAGGTCTTCCTGCTCAACAAGCACGACGGGGTCATCCGCCGGCTGGTACCGTGATGCCGTCCGGCGGTCGGAGCTTTTCTCGACCGCCGGCAGGAGCATCTTGAGGACCGGCGCGGCGAGACGTGATGCACGGCCCGGCGGTACGGGGCTTCCTGGCGACCGACGCGACGGGTGGTCCCCGGCTTCACGCAGCGTGAGCGGCCGGACCGGTGCCGTCAGCGCTCTGTAGTTGCACACCATGTCGTCATTTTTCGTCTATTCTTGACGGCATGGTTGGCGCCTTCAACCGCCTGATCCGGCCGCCGGAGCAGAGCTTCTTCCTGCTCGGGGTGCGGGGCGTCGGCAAGAGCACGTGGGCACGCGCGGCCTTCCCGGACGCCGTCTACCTCGATCTGCTCGACGAGCGGCTGTACCAGGATCTGCTGGCCGACCCGTCGCTGTTCGCCCAGTCCGTCCAGCACCTCGACCCGGGGCGCCGGGTCGTCGTCGACGAGGTGCAGCGGCTGCCCGCGCTGTTGAACGAGGTGCACCGGCTGATCGAGACCCGCCGGCTGCGCTTCGCCCTGCTCGGATCCAGCGCACGCAAGTTGAAGGCCGCCGGCGTCAATCTGCTGGCCGGTCGGGCGCTGCCGAAGACCATGTTCCCGCTCACCGCGGCCGAGCTTGGCGACGCCTTCGACCTCGAGCGCGTGCTGCGCCACGGCTCGATTCCGCTCGTCTGGACGAGCGCCGACCCGCGCGCCGTGCTCGACGCCTACGTGCGCCTCTATCTGCGGGAGGAGATCCGCGCCGAGGCGCTGGTGCGGAACCTGCCCGGTTTCGCCCGCTTCCTGCCCGTGGCGGCGCTGTTCAACGGCCAGGTCGTCAACGTGTCCGGCATCGCCCGCGATGCCGGCGTCGCCCGCGCCACCGTGCAGGGGTACCTCGACATCCTGGAGGACACCCTTCTCGTGCACCGCCTGCCGGCGCACGAGGCGCGCGTGCGGGTGCGGGAGCGCCGGCTGCCGAAGCTCTACTGGGTCGACCCCGGCCTGGTGCGAGCAGTCAAGCGCCAGTTGGGCGATCTCGCCGTCGAGGAGCGCGGGCCGCTGCTGGAGTGCTGGGTGGTGACGACGCTGCGCGCACACGCCGAGGTCGGCGACCTCTGCGACGAGATGATGTACTGGGCGCCGCACGGGTCCGGCGCGGAGGTGGACGTCCTGCTGCGGCGCGGCGGCGAGTGGCTGGCGGTCGAGGTGAAGGCGACCGACCGCTACCACACGGGTCTGCTCAAGGGGTTGCGCGCCGTCGCCGCCCTGCCCGGCCTGGCGCGGCGCGTGCTGGTCTACACCGGCGACCGGTCGTTCCGCACTGCGGACGGCATCGAGATCTGGCCCGCCCTCCGCTTCGCGTCATCGGTCGCCGCCGGGGAACTCTGGCCATAGGGAAGGCGTCGCCGGCGTCGATCCGATCGCGCGCCCCGAGGCGCAGCGGCTACGGCAGCGCCAGGGCGATGAGTTCCGGCCTGACCGTCTCGCTGTTGCCGGCGCCGACGGCCACCACGATGTACTGCTTGCCCTCGTGCAGGTAGGTGATCGGGTTGCCGTAGGGGATGGCGGGCAACTCGACCGAACCCAGGTACTCGCCGTTGTCCTTGTGGTACGCGCTGATGGCCTGCGCCGAGGCGATCTGGTCCTCGACGTAGCGCGCGCCGGAGTTGACGACGAGCAGCGTCTTCGTCACCAGCGGGCCGCCGCCGTGCATGCCGCCGTGGCCGCCCAGCGCCGGCAGGTTCAGATGCCGGATGGCCGGGTGGTTGCGCGGGCCGTCGCCGTGCGGGGCCATCCAGACGTGCTCACCGGTGTTCAGGTCGATGGCCGTCACGCGCTTGTAGGGCGGCTTGACCAGGGGCAGTCCGCGCGGGCCGGGCACGGGGACCGCCCACGGATCGGTGAAGTAGCCGACGGTGGCCGGCGGCGGGTACTCCACCAGCTCCACCGCCCGCAGCCGCGTCTGCGAGGGAACGAAGAGTCGGCCGGTCTCCGGATCGACGGCCGTGCCGGGCCAGTTGACGCCCCCGCCGGGACCGGGCGACTGGATGATCGGCCGCCCCTGCCCGCGCACCGGCGGCGGCGTGAAGATGGGGCCGAGCTGCGCCCGGCCGGCGATGCGGACGGCCTCCGCACGCAGCTCGGGCGTGAAGTCGACCAGGTCGTCGATCGTGATGCCCTGCAGATCGAACGGTGCCGGCTTCGTCGGGAAGGGCTGTGTCGGCGAGTACCATTCGCCCGGGACGTTGCCTTGCGGCACCGGCCGTTCCTCGATCGGCCACACCGGCTCGCCCGTCACGCGGTCGAAGACGTAGGTGAACGCCTGCTTGCTCGACTGTGCGATGGCCTTGATCTTCCGCCCGTCGACCGTGATGTCCAGCAGATTGCCGGCGGTGGGGAAGTCGTAGTCCCACAGGCCGTGGTGGACCGCCTGGAAGTGCCAGATCCGCTCCCCGGTCTCGGCGTCGACGCAGATGATGCTCTCGGCGAACAGGTTGTCGCCGGGCCGCATGCCGCCGTACCAGTCGTTGGTCGGCGTGCCGGTGGGTAGGTACACGTACCCGAGCTCCTCGTCCACCGCCATCGTGCCCCAGACGTTCGAGTGCCCGCTGTAGCGCCACGACTCGCCGTGCCAGGTGTCGGCCCCGAACTCCTCACCCTGCGGGATGGTGTGGAAGATCCACTTCATCTCGCCGGTCCGCGCATCGAAGCCGCGCACGTGGCCCGGATCCGCCTCGCGGCGGGTGAGGCTCGTGTCCTGGACGATGCTGCCGACGATGACCGTGTCGCCGGCAATCGCCAGCGGCTGCGAGTGGGTGAAGCGCGAACGGTCGATGGCGCGGCCCAGCGACGCGCTCAGGTCGACGGCGCCGTCCGCCCCGAAGTCGGCGTACTGCTCGCCGGTCCGGGCGTTGAGCGCCACGAGCAGCAGGTCGTGGGTGGCGATGAAGATGCGGGCGTCATCACGCGCATCGTCCTCCCAGTAGGAAACGCCGCGGTGCTGCCATCCCATGTTGGCGGGCCGGTCGAGCCGGTCGTAGGTCTGCGGGTCGTAGGACCAGACGAGCTCGCCGGTGCCCGCGTCGAGCGCCGCCACCTGCCCGAGCGACGTGCTCAGGTAGACCAGACCACCGATCATCAGCGACACCGACTTGAACGGCCCCGGCCGGATGTCGTCCCGCTCGTGCGTCACCTCGGTCTCGATGGACGTCCAGCGCCAGGCGATCTCCAGGTCGGTGAAGTTGGCCGGCGTGATCCGGTCGAGCGGCGAGTACTTCGTGTTGGCTGCGTCGTGGCCGAAGTGCCGCCACTCGGTGTCGGCCTGCGACTGCGCGGCGGCGGGGCGCGGCGCAGTGATCGCCACTGCGACCGTCAGCACGGTCAGTACGGCGGTGCTCGTCGCGTGGAGTCGAAGCCCCCGGCCACTGGTCATCACATCCTCCCTGGTCACGAGTCGGGCGGCCCGCGCCCGGCCCGGTAGATCCGAAGCGTGGCCGCGCGGACGGTCAGTCGACGTATCGGCGGCTGAACGCCGGGGCGAGGCGTACGGCGAGGGCGTCGGCGCGTTCGGAGCGGGCGATGTCGTCCGGTTCGCGCAGCAGTTCCTCCAGATCGCGCGGACGCACGCCGGGCACCGCCGCGGACTCACCCGCTTCGCGCCAGCCGTCGGGTTCGGAGATGAGAACGACAGCGGTTCCTTCCGGCCGGGCATCGGTGCCGCCGGTGCGCGACCAGACCCGGACTTCGGGTACGTCGAGCCGTCGATATGCCGCGAGACGTTGCTCCGTCCGTGTCGGATTCAACGGCGTGGTGTCGATCTCGATGGCGAGGTCGGGGGGCGGGGCGGGGCGGCCGGCCCTCTGAGCGCCTCCAGCTTGGTCGGGCGCACGAAGAGCTGCACGTCCGGGTGACGCCGGTCCTCCTCATCCTCGATGGGCGCGGTGGTGCCGATGTGTCCGTGTGCGCCGGAGCGCCGCCGCAACGCTTCGAGCAATCTGAACAAATCGTCGGCCCGCGGGTCGTGATAGCGGCCGTTGGGCACCGCGTCGACCTCCAGGGCGCCCCGCGCGCCGTTGTAGCACGCGCTGCGCGGCAACTGCCTGCTGTCCATCAGTCGGTCGTAGCACTCGACCGGCATCGGGAAGATCAATGTGCCGTGCTCGAAGCGCAGATCGGAGTGCTCGTTGAAGACTGTGGTCTCGGCGGTCATGCTGGACTGGTTCGATTCGTGCCGTCACCGTCCGCTATCGATCGTGTGACGCCCGGTATTGTACTCGACGAGCGGGGCGGCGCAGCCCGCTTGCCCCGCTTGCTGCCGCAACCGTTCGGCGCGTAGTCTCCGGCGGCGTCGAGCGCGAAGAGAACAGGCTGAAATGTTGAGTATGGTAGTACCTTCCGCGCAACACGGCCCTTCCGAACGGCGAAGACCAGCGAGTCGGAACGCCCGAGCCCCCGACAGAGATCGAGAATCCAGAGCGCCTGCCTCGACAGCGGCACGCGATGCTCGCGGCCGTTCTTCATCCGCTCCTTCGGAACGGTCCACAACCCCGACTCGCAGTCGATCTCCGACCACGTCGCGCCGGCGGCCTCGTTGAAGCGACACGCCGTCAACACGATGAACACCAGCAGGAGCCGCACCGCCTCGTCGACGTCGTCCGCCGCCCGTACCGCCCGCACCGCGTCGGCGACCCGCTTATGCGGGAGACTCGGATGGTGATCCGGTTCCCGCTTCACCTTCGGCAGCAGCACCTTCAGCTCGGCCGCCGGGTTGTCCTGCCGGTACTTGTGGGCGACGGCGTGCTGCATCACGCTGTCGAGGCGCTGACGCAGCACGTACCCCTTCGAACCGCGGCCCTTCCAGCGCCGGGGGAGCTCCGCCCCCGTGCTACACCTTGTGATATCCAATCGCGCGCTTCCCGCGATCGGGACGCTCGAACGGCGTCTCAGCCCCGACACCGCGAGCCTCCGGAGGCTCGCCTCACGCTTCTCGGCCAAGCTTCTCGGCGGCAATGCACGTCGTCGCGCAACCGCAGAACGGATCGAGAACGATGTTCCCCTCGTTGCTGGACGCTTTGACGATGCGCTCGAGGAGAGCAAGAGGCTTCTGCGTCGGGTAGCCGGTCAACTCTGGTGTCACCGGTGGTTGGACGTCCGTCCAGACACTGCCGAGTCGAGCCCCTTTCTCGAGGTCGCAGAATCGTCGGCGCTCCAGGCGACCGTCGTCATGGATGACGACCTTCCCGTCCTGGTATTCGGCCTCCAGCCGGTCCTTCGTGATACGCCAACCACTCGGGTGAGGATTCTCGTACCCACGCCACGAATAGCAAAGGTTCGGACGAGGTCCCATGTTGATCCCGCAGAAGTGGGCGATGCCGGTATATCAGCATGTAGGCCTTGCTGTGAGTCGATCCCGCGACCCGGACGACATCAGCGACGGCAGGATGCGGCGCCGACATCAAGTCGACCTCCTCAAGCTTCACGTCGTCGAGCGTCCACGTGTCCTTGAACGCGGCCCCGGCAGCCTTGCTGCCGATGGGCGCCGAGTACATCTTGTTGCTGTTGAACGGCGGGTCCAGGTAGATGAGGTCGACGCTCTCACTGTTCATCGAGTGCAGGACATCCAGGTTGTCCCCCGTGAACACCGTCCGGTTCGCCCAGTTCGGTACGCCCACCTACAGCCAACATACCGATGCACATCCGGTTCCCTCGTCCGCCGCGGTCGCCAACCGCGGGTGCCCAAACACCACCCCTCAACCGCCGCCGCGACACCGACGCCATCCGCGCCGTGCGCGGCACCCACAGCAAGCCGTTCCCGACGCCGGGCAACCGCGAGATCGACGGTCGCATGATCATCGGGGCAGCGTCCTGCTCATCGTGCGCGGCGACAGCATGGCCGCAACCTGCATCCACGACGGCACCATCGTCGCCGTCAAGAAGACGCCCGACGCGCGGTCCGGACAGATCGTCGTCGCCCGGTTCGGCGACGCACACGCAGGCACCGGCACGTCAACACAGGCCATCCGGTCCACGACACACCTCGACATGCCGCCGTTCCACGGGTGCGATCTTGTACAGTACGTCGTGATCAACCGTCGGTTGAAGTAGGATCATTCGGCCGCATCTTCAGCGCCGGCCCCGCCCGCGAGATGCAGTTCGGCCTGCGCTACCGTTTCTGAACAGCCGGCCGGCGGCGACCGTGGCGACGGCTGCAGTCCGCGGCGCCGGATGGAGGGGACCAGAACCGATGTCAGACCAGCTTCGCAAGCCCGCAGCGCCGCCCAGGCAGGGGCTCGCGCCGGTCGTGTCGCGATACAACAAGCTGCACGACGAGACCGCCGGCGGCACCGTGGATGCGCGCAACGCGCAGCGCATGGAGATGGTGAACGACTATTACGACCTGATCACCGACTTCTGCGAATATGGGTGGGGCGACTCCTTCCACTACGCCCCGCGCAAACGGGGCGAATCGTACCGGGACTCGATCGTCCGCCACCAGGTGTTCCTGGCCAATGCTGTCGGGCTGCAGCCGGGCATGCGCGCGCTGGACGTGGGTTGCGGCGTGGGCGGTCCGTTGCGGACGATAGCCAGGGCCTCCGGCGCTTTCGTCGTCGGACTCAATAACCACGCGTATCAGCTCGAAAAGTGCAAGGCCTACAACCTGGAGGCGGGCTTGCAGCATCAGACGGAGCTCCTCAAGGGCGACTTCATGAACATTCCGGCGGAGGCCGAATCGTTCGACGCCGCCTACGAGATCGAGGCCACCGCCCACACGGCCGACAAGGCGGGCGTTTTCTCCGAGATAGCACGGGTTCTGAAGCCTGGCGGCCTGTTCGGGGGCTACGAGTGGTGCATGACGTCGCGCTACGACCCGGACAATGCCGAGCACCGCGCCCTGAAGAAAGGCATCGAGCGGGGCAGTGCCGTCCCGGACGTGGCGGCCCCCGCAACGGTGCTCGCCGGCCTCGAGGCCGCTGGTTTCGAGGTTGTGGAAGCACGCGATCTGGCCCCGGAATCGGACCCGGAAACGCCCTGGCACAGCATCCTGGATCAGCGCGAAGTCAAACCCGTAAGTTCGCCGGAAACGACCGGCGGCCGGCGCGTCGCCGCCGTGCTGGCGCAAGTCCGGCAGGGCCTCGCCTTCGTGCCCAAGGGCACCTCCGAGGTGATGGCGGTGCTCGACTGTCTCGTGAACAGCACCAGGGACGCCGGCCGCCTCGGCATCTTCACACCGCTGTTCTATTTCAAGGCGCGCAAGCCCGCGTAGGCGCGCGCCAAGCTCACCCCTGACGTGCCCGGCTGCGAGGCAAGCCGCTCGAGTGATCTCGACGCGATGTCAAGAGAGCTCTGTGACGCACCGCATCCTGCTAACTAACTAAAGCCGCTGCGCCCAGCGGCGGCGGGCGGCCTGTACGATGTGCCGGGCGAGACGGGGGTCTCACCGCCTCGCTCGCGGAGGGGGGGAGCTCAACCCCCTGCCGGTCCTGATCTGAAGGACGCTCTCCGGATTGCCTTCAGCGATCAACCTAGCAGCACAACTCACACCAGCCGCCGGCGACGTTCTCGAGCTGTTCCTCGTCGAGCTCGGGCGTTGGCGGCAGGGCGATGTGGGCGTTCTGCATGTCAATCTGATGCACGTGCACCCGCATGCTGTCCGGCAACTCCACGCCGAATTCGCGGCTGATGACGGCCTTGGGGTCGGCCACGAACGCCGCCCGGAAGTCGGTATCCTCGCCCGCCCTGTCGACGATCTTCTTCCGGATGTCCTCCGCCGTCACCATCATGCTCTCGAAATTCCCCATCTTCATCCTCCTTGCATGCACGGATGCCAGCCTTGCTTGCACGGAAGGCCAGCTTCCATACCCAGTGGTCTCCGAGCGAGACAGATGCGGCGTTCTGCATGCCGACCCCGCACCGAAACCCGACCACCGTACCACGTCTTCCGAACGTCAGGTCGCCCGCTTCCACGGAAATCGTCCACCCACACCCTGCTCGTGACGGTCTGCAACGACTATCTCGACCGCCGCCACGACGACGTCAACCGGCGCCGCATCGCGTCCGGCGCGCCGTGGATGCTGCTGGCCCCGCGGGGTGAGCGGCCACTGGTCGGACCGGTCTTCCGGCCGGCGGAGCAGGGACCGTGCTGGGCCTGTCTCGTCCATCGCCTGCGCGGTCACCGGGAGATCCACGAGTTCGTGCGCAGGCTCGCCGGCGACGACCGCGCGCCGGCGCCGCGGGTGTCCGAGCCGGTCGTCGTGGACGCGGTGTACGACCTGGCCGCAGCCGAGATCGCCAAGTGGCTGGTCCTCGACGCGCTGGCGCCGCTGCACGAGAACGTCATCTCGCTGGACGTCCTCGGCCTGCAGAGCGGGCAGCACGTGACGGTCCGCCGCCCCGCAGTGCCGCGCCTGCGGCGACGAGGCGCTGTATCGCCCCGACCGCCCGCCGGCGCCGGTGCGGTTGCGGCCGAGTCCCAGGCACGCGCGCAGCAGCGGCGGGGTGCGCTCGGTGCCCCCCGAGGTGACCCTGGCCCGTTACCGGCACCTGATCAGTCCGGTCCCGCCGGTAACAACCGCTGCGCCACGCCACACCACACCCCGGCCCTTCAGATCGGAACCTCCACCGGAAACCGACTGTGAACCGACTGTACAGTACAGTCAGGTTTCACGAATCGATGGCGGTTGCGATCCGCTGTGAACGCGTGGGCCTCAGCGTCTTCTCTGTCTGAAACGGGTCCCGGCGATGATCATGAACGCGGCAAGCACCAACTGTGCGAAGACCGGGAGGGCCGGCACCGGGGCTGCATGCCGGAGAATCTCAGCGTCAGCGGCTCCCACTGTCAACTGAAAATCATCGCTGGCAGTGCCGCCAGCGGCGTCAGTTGCCGTGATCTCCAGCCCGAGCACGTGTTCGCCCTCCGGGCCCGTAGTCAGCGTCAAAACCTCTCCGGACCAGCCTCCGGTGACCTTGTTGCGCGCCACGGTGTTGATCGGGCCAGTTCGCACCTGACCGGTGCGGTTGTTCGTCGTGGTAACCATCACGCCGTACGTCACCCCGGAACCCGTGAAGTGCTCGCCCATGTCGAGCTCATGCGTCACGCTGTTAGCCAACGACAAATCAGAGAACTCCTGGACCAACGTCGCAGGGTCGTCGCCGTCTCCCGGGTCGTCGTCGCCGGCGCCGACCGTGAGCTCGAAGCTGTCGCTGGCGGCTCCGACGTTGTTCGACGCTGTGATCTCGAGCGTCAACTCGTGGTCGCCGGTCGGGCCGGCCGTCAACGTAAGGACGTCCTCGTCCCAAGCGCCGCGCACCTTGTTGCGCGCCACCGTATTGATTGGCGCGGTTCGGACGACGCCCGTCTGGTTGTGCGTCGTCGTGACGAGGACCGAGTACTCGAGGTTGCTGCCCTTGAAGTACTCCGTCATGTCCAAGTCGTGCATCTGGTCGTGTGCCAGCATCAGATCCGGGAACTCGGTCGACACCGTCGCCGGCCCAGGTGTAGCGTGCACTTCGTCCGACCAGCCGCTGTTCGCCTCACCGGTCGTTTCACGGACCCGGAACTTGTACTCCTGACCGTCGGTCAGGCCATCTATCAGAGCGGTCGTTCCAGAGACCACCACGCTTTGACTGGTGCTCCAGTCGGCCTCTTCTTCGGCCCAACTGACCTCATAGTTCGGATCCGTCGAATCGTCGTCATCTGCAGAAGCCGTCACATCGAGCGATCTCGAAGCGACGTCAAGAGAGCTCGAGGACGAGCCGCATCCTGACGAAGCCGCGGCACCCCTCGCTGACGCTGCTTGGGCGCGGAACCCGCTCATCTGGTTTGCCTGCCCTGACACCCAGCAGAGACGCACCTCGTTTTCCCCCACCACAGGACGGTTTTGGACGGTCGGGATCACGAGTTCGGGCGGTGTCCTTCCCGTCACTTCAACCGGGTCGCTGCAGATGTTGTCCGGCCAGTAGAGACATGCTTTGACTTGCACGACGTACACGGTGTCTGCGGTCAGTTCGAACATGCGGTACCAGCCCGCGCGTATACTGCCCGACCACTCACTCCAGTCGGACGCTGTGCTTTCTTTGTATCGTACGTGCGACCAGTGTCCTTCTTCGGTCGTGTTCCAGTCGACCTGGAGCATCGTAGACGCCTGATCCAAATGGCTGATTCGCACATTCGTTGGCGCTGGCGGAGGGTCCGGCGGCGGACCCGGTGGAGACCCCGTCGTCGACCCTGTGGCCTCTGACGGCAGGCTGCACGTGTCGTGTGCGGTGCTCGTGCACGCACCTACCTGGATGTCGTAGCTCGTGCCCGAGATGAGATCGTAGAGGTGGGCTGTCGCTACATTCGAGAAGACGTCGGTGTATCCCATCGGCATGTTGTTCTGGTCTGCAGGCCAGCTGTCCGATGTCTCCTTGTATCGGTAGCGCCAGTAGTTGTTTCCGTCGATGTGCCACCAGAACGACAGCGACGATGAGCTCGCTCGCGTGAGCTCGAGTCCGGGCGGTGGTGGCACTGTTGACGCTGCCGACCACTTCCAGACGCTGGTCGCGCTGTCGAGGATAGCGCTGTCGTCCGTTGATGAACGGACGACGGTTCTGACGAACATCCGGTACGCGGTGCGTCGCGACAGTCCCGTGAACTCGTACGGCGCCGCGGTTGTGAATCCTTTGCTGTCATCGAGCGGTGCGGTTGCATTCGTGTCGGTGTTGTACCCCACTTGGTACGACACGCTGGATGGCGGTTCTCCTTCGTTCGACCAGCTGAACCTGATGGATGTATCGCCTCCTCCGACTGGTGATATGCTTTTTACTGGAATCGATGGGATCGCTCCTTCCACAGTGGCAGATACAGCTCCGCAAACGATTGGATCGCTATTGTCGCAGTTCTCTGCATAGACCTTGTATCGATATCCTCGCCACGCATTGATCACGTAGACGTCGTCGCTCGTGCTGTCTCTGGTTTGGTTCTGCCAGTCATCGCTTCCTCGCTGGTACCAGATGCGCACCTTCGGTTGAGGTGCGTCGTCGATCTCAACGCGGAGATCGCCTCTGACGTTCGTGCTGCTCCCATCCCCGGGTCCGTAAACCCGGGTGATCGTCGGTGCCGGGTAACTCGGTGGTGGTTGTGGTGGTTGTGCCTCGCTGGTGCCCACTGCGGGGACGACCAGGAGCAGCGCGCACAGCGTCGTCCGGCCAGTCTTCGACATCTTGACCTCCCCAGACCTCATCGAGCTCCGCCCCCGTGCTACACCTTGTGAGATCCAATCGCGCGCTTCCCGCGATCGGGACGCTCGAACGGCGTCCCACCCAAACCCCAACACCATGTGCGCCACACTTGACCAGGGGGCTCGGCGTCCGACCCCTTCTCGACGCCCTCCAGACCAGCAGATCCCGCTCATCGGACCGCTGGCCGAAGTCGCCGCCGGCACGCCGATCGTCTGCGACGCCAACACCGTCGAGCGCATGCCGGCGGCCATCGCCGACCGGTTCCGGCCCCGGCCGGACTACCTGCTCACCGTGCGCGGCAACAGCATGAACCGCACCCGCATCGTCGCCGCTGAAGTGATCGAACATGTCGAGGATTCGCTCGAGCTTTCCGCGCCGAGCTCGGGGAGAGCGGCGGCAACGCGCCCCCTATATACCGAGTAGTCTCCGAGCGAGACAGATGCGGGCGTTCTGCAGGCGACCCCGCACTTTCTGGACGTTCGACCGCGAGGCCAGCGCCATCACGCCGCGCGCATTCAGTGGCGGCGGGGACGGGGCCTCCATCGATCAGCTCTTCATCACCCACGCCGCGAACGACACGCTGATCGACCGCGCCGCCGAGCCCGGCCGCCTATAGCACCAGGCAGGAGTTCAGCGGCATGATCATCGACAACAGCAGCGCCTGAGCGGCGCCACGGCCGCGTCTGAATCCACGGCCTCTGCCCAGTCGCGCTGGCCCGAGCGATACGGTCGCCGCCGTACCCGCCGTCCCGCATCACCGGTGTAGAATCACCTCAAGGGAGACACGCACGACATGGCCGACCACACTGCGCCCGCCGCCGAGCACGCAGCCAGCCCCGCAAAACCGAGACTCTCGGCCGACACCAGGTGGATCGTCACCACCGGCATCGCCCTCGGAGTCCTGCTGGTAGCTCTCACCAGCAGCGCGCTCCTGCTCATCAACGCCCGGATCGACGACACCAACAACAACGTGCGCGAGCTCCGCACCGAGATGCACGCGATGCGTGCAGACTTGCAGACCGAGATCCGCGAACGCCACGCAGACTTGCAGACCGAGATCCGCGAACGCCACGCAGACATGCAGACCGACATCCGCGAACTCCGCGGCATGTTGCTCCAGCTCCTCGAACGGACTGAACCAGCCAGCCCGGTCGACTGAACACCCGGGGGGGGGGGGGCCGGGCGCAGCCCGCCACCCGCCTCGCAAATCACGCCCCGTCAGCCGCCCGCACCCGCCCGTTCCACGGGTGCAATCTTGTACAGTGCGTCGTGATCAACCGTCGGTTGAAGTAGGATCCGTGGGAACGAAACAGGCCAGACGCCGTAAGCCATTGTGTTTACAGGACTTACGTCAGGGTCAGACGCACCACAGAGCGGACGCTCGCCGAATTCGGCGAGCGTCAGGCCACGAAACAGCGTACCCGGCCGACGGGCGAACCACTTGTGCACGGCGATGATCGGGCGGTAGTTCTGCTGGATCTGTTTCTCTCGGCGGGCCATCGCCGCAACAAACGCGATGTCGAAGTGGGCCTCGATGGACATGGCCGTCAGGCTCCTGCCGGCGGCGGAGCGGCGTCCGTGGTCGCCATCGGCTCACGCCGTCTCCGGCGTGAACGTCACATCCCCGGCCGCGGTGTCGCCCGGCGCCAGCACGACGACCCCGGTGTCGGTGCGACCGGCGTCGGCGAGATTGAAGCCGTCGATGCAGTTGGTCGCCGGCTCGACGCAGAAGAAGTCCCGGCCCGCCGGCGTGTAGACGACGAGGCAGGCGTAGACCGGGTCCGCGTCGATCCGCAGCCGCGCGTTCCACTCGGGCCAGTCGATGACGGCCTGCCCGCCGAAGCCGACGAAGTTGTTGTCGAGCGTGGTGGTGTCCGGATTCAGGCCGGCGCCGCCGGGCAGGAGCTGCGGGGGCGGTGGCGCGAGGGTGACCGGCATGAGCCCGGCGTCGGCTTCCCACATCCGACCGACATCGGCGCGCACGGTGACGCGCGGCGTGCGGATGAAGTACGGATGGAGGCCGAAGCCGACCGGCATCGGTGCGCTCGCCTCGTTGGTCACCGTGAAGCGGATCCGGAGTCGCGCGTCGGTCAGGTCGAACGCCTGCTGCGCGACGTACGTCCAGGGCCACGAGTCGGCCGGATGGCGGTATTCCATCGTCAGGGCCGCGTCGGAACTGGAGGTTACGGTCCACGGTTCGCGCCAGGCGTGCCCGTGGATGGCGTGCGGCTCGGGCGGGAAGTTCTGCGGAAGCTGGATGGTCCGCCCGCGGAAACGGAACGCCGCGTCCCGGATGCGGTTCGAGAACGGCACCATCGGGAAGCTCGACATGCCGCCGGCCGCGCGGCTGGCGATGGCGTCGGGCGGCGCCGAGCGCAGCCACTCGATGGAGGCGCCGTCGCGGTCCGAGGCGTAGCGGGTGATGGAGCCGCCGACCTCCGGCGCTACGGCCAGATGCGTCGAACCGGCCCGCAGCTCGATGACTTCCGGCGTGTCCTGGGTCATGGACGGGATCGTAGCCCGACAATGGCCGCCCGCGGCTCCGATCGCCGCCCGAATCGCGGCCGCCGACGGCGATGACGATGTCGATGAGGCTCCCGCTCCGGCCGTTCGGCTGCAGCACGGAGACGGCTCACGGCCGGATTCGTCCTTACGTTGCCCGCTTCGGCCGCAGGTTCGCGGCCAGGACCTCCTTGCGCAGTCGGATGCTGCGGGGGGTGATCTCCACCAGCTCGTCGTCGTCGATGAACTCGATCGCCTGCTCCAGGTTCAGCAGTCGCGGCGGCACCAGCCGCAGCGCCTCCTCGGCGGTGGACGAGCGCATGTTGGTCAGTTTCCTCTCCTTCGTCACGTTGACGTCCAGGTCGGCCGGCCGCGCGTTCTCCCCGATGATCATGCCCTCGTAGACCGGCGTCCCGGCGTCGAGGAAGATCTCGCCGCGCTCCTGCAGGTTGTAGATGGCATAGGTGGTCGCCTTCCCGGCCCGGTCGGCCACCAGCACGCCGGTCGGCCGGCCGGGGATGGGCCCGTTCCATGGCTCCCAGCCCGCGAACAGGTGATGCATGACGCCGGCGCCGCGCGTGTCGGTGAGGAACTGCGACCGGAAGCCGATGAGCCCGCGCGTCGGGATCCGGAACTCCAGCCGGACCCGGCCGCTGCCGTGGTTCACCATGCGGGTCATCGTGGCTCGCCGGTTGCCGAGCTGCGCGATGACGACGCCCTGGTAGTCCTCGGCCACGTCGATGACCAGCTCCTCGACCGGCTCCTCGGTCCGCCCGTTCCGCCGCCGGGTGACGATGCGGGGGCGCGAGACCTGCAGCTCGTAGCCTTCCCGCCGCATCATCTCGATGAGGATCGACAACTGCAGCTCGCCGCGCCCGACCACCTGCACCTGTTCCGGCGCGTCGGTGTCCTCGACCCGGATCGACACGTTGCCGACCAACTCCCGCGCGAGCCGGTCGCGGAGATTGCGCGAGGTGACGTACCGGCCTTCGCGCCCCGCCATCGGGGACGTGTTGACCCCGAAGACCATCGAGACGGTCGGCTCGTCCACGTGCATCGGCGGGATTGGCCGCGGATCGTCCGTGCTGGTGATGGTCTCCCCGATGGTGATCTCGTCGATCCCGGCCAGGCAGATGACGTCGCCGGCGGACGCCTGTGACACCTCCATCCGTTGCAGGCCGTCGAAGACGTACAGCTTCGTGACCCGTGTCCGCTCGACCGCGCCGTCCAGCTTCGAGACCGCGATCGCGTCGCCGGTCGCCACCCGGCCGTTGACGATGCGGCCGATGGCGATTCGTCCCAGGTAGTCGCTCGCATCGAGGTTGGCCACCAGCACCTGCAGCGGGGCGTCGGGATCGCCCGACGGAGGCGGCATCCGCTCGGCGATGGCGTCGAGCAGGGGGCGCAGGTTCCGTCCCGGCACGGCGGGGTCGTTACTGGCCGTGCCTGCCTTCGCGTTGGCGTAGAGCACCGGGAACTCGATCTGCGCGTCGGTGGCGTCGAGGTCGATGAACAGGTCGTAGATCTCGTCGAGCACCTCGGCCGGGCGCGCGTCGGGCCGGTCCATCTTGTTGATGACGACGATCGGCGGCAGTCCCTGCTCGAGCGCCTTGCGCAGGACGAAGCGGGTCTGCGGCAGGGGCCCCTCGGAGGCGTCGACGAGCAGCAGCACGCCATCGACCATCGTCAGGGTGCGTTCGACCTCGCCGCCGAAGTCGGCGTGGCCCGGCGTGTCGACGATGTTGATGATCAGGTTGCGATAGCGGATGGCCGTGTTCTTGGCCATGATGGTGATGCCGCGCTCGCGCTCCAGATCGATGTTGTCGAGGGCGCGCTCCGCCACGCGCTCGTGCGCGCGGAAGACGCCGCTCTGGTGCAGCATGGCGTCGACCAGCGTGGTCTTGCCGTGGTCCACGTGGGCGACGATCGCGATGTTGCGGCGGAGGGAGTTGGCGGCGCCGGCGTCGGCGGGCGCTCTCATGGGGCGAGGGGCCCCGACGAAACGGTCACCGGCCAATTATCTCACGGTGTCGAGCGGCGGGCCGGGTTGGCCGGACGCGCCGGCCCGGAGGCACACCGCCGGCGGCCTGCTTCGTGCCGGCGCGGCGGAACCGCGCCCCCGAAGCTGATATCGTTGACGGCTGCGGAACAGTTTTCCTGTCGGGAGGGTGTGGGCATGCGAGGGAAGTCCGTGAAAGTAGCGGCGGTGGTCGCGGCGCTGGTGCCCGGCATCGGCGTCCCGTTCGAGGGTGGCGTGCGCGAGGTCGCCGGACAGCAGGAGATGACCGACAATCCGTTCTTTACCGAGAGCACGCTGCCGTACCGGTTGCCGCCGTTCGACCGGATCGAGGACGCGCACTATGCGCCGGCGTTCGAGCGCGGCATGGCGGAGCAGATCGCCGAGATCGAGGCCATCGCCTCCCGATCGGAGCCGCCGACCTTCGAGAACACGATCGTCCCGCTCGAACGTTCGGGACGGCTGCTCGATCGTGTGGCGTCGACGTTCTTCAGCCTCGCCAGCGCGCACACCAACGACGCCATCAACGCGGTCCGCAACGAGATGTCGCCGCGGCTGGCCGCGCACACCGACCGCATCCTGCTCGACGCGGACCTGTTCGCGCGGGTGCAGACGCTCTACGACCAGCGCGGCTCCCTGGGGCTCGACGACGAGTCGCGGCGGCTCGTCGAGGAGTACCACGTCGATTTCGTGCGGGCCGGGGCGCGGCTGTCCGAGTCGCAGAAGGAGCGGATGCAGGAGATCAACGCGGAACTGGCGGCGCTGTCGAGCCGCTTCACCCAGAACGTGCTGGACGAGGTCAACGCCGCGGCCGTGGTGGTGGAGACCCGCGAGGAACTCGTCGGACTCTCGGAGAACCGGATCGCGTCGGCGGCCGCGGCCGCGGCGGCGCGCGGCCTGGAGAACCGGTACGTCATCCCGCTGCTGAACACCAGCGGCCAGCCGGCCCTGGCGTCGCTCGACGACCGCGGCCTGCGCGCGCGCATCATGCGTACGTCGCTGGCGCGCGGGAGCCAGGGCGGCGAGTACGACAACCGCGAGGTGATCACCACGATGGCCCGGCTGCGGGCCGAACGGGCCGCGATGCTTGGCTACCCGAACCACGCCGCCTACATCCTGGAGCGCCAGACCGCGCAGACGGTCGAGGCGGTCAACGAGCGGCTCGCCAGCCTGACCCCGCCGGCGGTGGCGAACGCCGAGCGGGAGGCGGCCGATCTGCAGGCGATGGCCGACGCGGAAGGCGCCGACCTGGAACTGGCGGCCTGGGACTGGTCCTACTACACCGAGAAGGTGCGGGCCGATCGCTACGCGTTCGACGCGTCGCAGCTCCGTCCCTACTTCGAGCTGGACAACGTCCTCCACAACGGCGTCTTCTTCGCCGCCAACCGGCTCTACGGGCTGACCTTCGAACTGCGGCCCGAGCTGCCGGTCTACCACCCGGACGTGCGGGTCTGGGAGGTGTTCGACGCCGACGGGTCCGCGCTGGGGCTGTTCCTCGGCGACTTCCACGCCCGGCCGTCGAAGCGGGGCGGGGCCTGGATGAACGCCTACGTGTCGCAGTCCCACCTGCTCGGCACGTCCCCCGTGGTGGCGAACCACCTCAACGTGCCGGAGCCGCCGGCCGGCGAGCCGACGCTGCTGACCTTCGACGAGGTGACGACGCTGTTCCACGAGTTCGGCCACGCCCTGCACGGCCTGTTCTCCGACGTGCGTTATCCGTACTTCGCGGGCACGTCGGTGCCGCGCGATTTCGTGGAGTACCCCTCGCAGGTCAACGAGATGTGGGCCACCTGGCCGGAAGTGCTGGAGAACTACGCCGTACACCACGAGACCGGCGAGCCGATGCCGGCCGACCTGCTCGAGAGGGTGCTCGCGGCGCAGCAGTTCAATCAGGGCTTCGCCACCACGGAGTACCTCGCCGCGTCGCTGCTCGATCAGGCCTGGCACCAGTTGACGGCTGACGAGATCCCGGCCGCCGCTGCCGTCGAGGCGTTCGAGGCAGATGCGCTGGAGGCGGCGGGGGTGGCCCTGGCCGCGGTGCCGCCGCGCTACCGCAGCACCTACTTCTCGCACATCTGGAGCAGCGGCTACTCGGCCGGCTACTACTCCTACATCTGGAGCGAGGTGCTCGACGCCGACTCCGTCGAGTGGTTCAAGGAGAACGGCGGCCTGCTCCGCGACAACGGCGACCACTTCCGCCGGACGCTGCTGTCGAAGGGGGGCAGCGTCGACGCGCTGACGCTCTTCCGCGACTTCCGGGGCGCAGACCCGGACGTGCGACCGCTGCTGGTGCGCCGCGGGCTGGACTGACGCGGCGGCGGGCTTCGTCCGTCCGGTACGCGGCGCGGGCAGTCAGGCGGGCGTCGAGTTCGTCACACCGCAGGGTCGACGTGTGGTGTACCCGATAATGACGCGGTGCCGATGTCCGTCCACGTCGCCTTCCTCGGCTGCGGCTTCATCGCCGGGGTCCACAGCGGACACCTGCGGCGACTCGGAGGCGAGTGCGTCCCGAGCTACGCCAGTCGGGACCGCGTGAGGGCGGAGGCGTACCGGTCGCGGCACGGGGGAATCCGCAGCTTCGGGGACTATCGCGCGGCGATCGAGGATCCCGGCGTCGACGCCGTCGTCGTTGCCGTGCCGCCGCGGCTGCATCTCGATCTGACGCTGCAGGCGCTGGCCGCCGGGAAGCACGTGCTGGTGGAGAAGCCGGCATTCCCGCGGCTGGCCGACTACGAGCAGGTCCGGGAAGCGCGCGACCGTGCGGGTCGGGTCGTCCTGGTGGGAGAGAACGACCACTACAAGCCGCTGGCCCTGTGCCTGCGCCGGCTTCTGGCCCGGGGCGCGATCGGCGAGTTGATCCTGGCCCACTTCACGACGCTGGTGCGCAAGTTCAAGGCGGCCGGCGACTGGCGCAACGACGAGGCGCTGGCGGGCGGCGACGCGTTCTTCGAGGAGGGGATCCACTGGCTGCACGTCGCCAACAGCCTGGGACCGACGATCACGGCGGTTCACGGCTATCGGCCCCCGCCCGCCGCGCAAACGGGGCCGGATGCCCGCGCCAAGACGATGCTGGCGGCGTTCCGTTACGACAACGGCGCGGTCGGGTCGCTGCACTACTCGCGCGAGGTCCCGTCGCTGTTGCGCGGCGTGCGGTTGTCGAAGCTGTTCGGACGCGACGGCATCATCACCTTCGAGTCGAACGGCGGCTTCGTCCTGGTGCGCGGGCGGGCGCGGGCGTGGCCGGAGGTGCGGTTCCCCGGCTTCCGCGACATCCGCGGCTACCAGGCCATGTACCGGGACTTCGCGCGGTCGATCCGCACCGGAGGCGCCCCGCAGATGAACCTGGAGGCGGCGATGGCCGATCAGCGCCTGATGGAGCGCATCTACGCTACGGCGGATGCCTCTCCGGGTCCGGATCCCGGGGTCGTGGTGGAGGGCTGACGGCAGATCTTATGCGCCAGTGCTTCGACCTCGTCATCGTCGGCAGCGGCGCCGGCGGCGGCACGCTGGCGCAGGCCCTGGCGCCGACGGGGGCCAGGATCCTGATCCTGGAGCGCGGCGGGTTCGTCCCGCGGGAGCCCGAGAACTGGGATCCGACCGCGGTCTGGAAGCACCTGCGCTACCGCACCACGGAAACCTGGCTGGACCGCCGCGGGCGGCCCTTCCTGCCGTACACCCACTACTGCGTCGGCGGCAACACGAAGTTCTGGGGCAGCGTCCTGTACCGGCTGCGGAAGGAGGACTTCGAGCCGGTGGAGCACCTCGGCGGCATCTCGCCCGCGTGGCCCATCGACTACGCGACGCTGGCGCCCTACTACGAACGGGCCGAGCGGCTCTACCAGGTGCACGGCGAAGCGGGAGACGACCCGACGGAGCCGCCGCGCGGGCCGTATCCCCACCCGCCGATCCCGCACGCGCGCGAGATCGCCGAGACGGTCGAGCGGCTTCGCGAACAGGGACTGCATCCGTCGCCGCTCCCGCTCGGGCTGATCGATCCGGGTGCGCCGGACGGCTGCATCCTCTGCAACACCTGCAACTCGTTCCCGTGCCAGCGACACGCGAAGAGCGAAGCGGAGGTCTGCTGCGTCCGGCCCGCGACCGGACAGGAGAACGTCACGCTCTGGACACGGGCGTTCGCCCGCCGTCTGCTCACCGACGCCCGCGGCCGGCGGGTCGCCGCCGTCGAGGTCCAGCGCGACGGGGAGACGCTGCGGGTCGAGGCGCCGCTGGTCGTCGTCTCGTGTGGTGCGGTCAACTCGGCAGTGCTGCTGCTGCGCTCCGCCAACGACCGCCACCCCGACGGACTGGGCAACGCTTCGGGGCTGCTGGGCCGCCGCTACATGGCGCACCTGGCGACCATGATGCAGGGCTTCCATCCCTTTCGGCTGAACCATGCGGTGTTCCAGAAGACGGTGGGGATCAACGACTTCTACTTCAGCGGGCCGCGGACGCGCCATCCGCTCGGCCAGATCCAGGCGCAGGGCCGGACGCACGGCGTGATGGGGCAGACGGTCGTCCCCTGGGTGCCCGTCCGGGCGTACGACGCCTGGATGGCGCGCGGGGTCGACTGGCTCGCACTGTCCGAGGATCTGCCGCGGCAGGACAACCGCGTCGTCGTCGATGTAGGTGGCCGCATCCGGCTGGACTACCGTCCCAACAACAGGCGGGCGCACCGCCGGCTCGTGCGCCAGATGCGACGGATTCTGCGCCGCCTCGGGTACCTGGCGGTAATGACCCACTCGCACGGGACCAGGAACACCACCCACCAGTGCGGGACGCTCTGTTTCGGAACCGATCCCCGGACGTCGGTGCTGGATCCCTTCTGCCGGTCGCATGACGTGGAGAACCTGTTCGTGGTCGACGCGTCGTTCTTTCCGTCGTCGGCCGCCGTCAACCCCGGGCTGACCATCGCGGCGCAGGCGTTGCGGGTGGCCGACCACATCGCCGAGACCGAACTGAGGAGCCTGTCGTGAGAGCCCGATCCTTCAGCCATGCCGGCATCACTGTCTCCGACTTCAACGCCGCGGTGAAGTTCTACTGGGACGTCTTCGGCTGTCCGCTCGTGGGGGTCGCCGACCAGCCGTCGGATCGCGTGCGGAGCTTCTTCGGTGTCGACGCGGCCGCCCCGAGCTGCAAGGTGGGCTGGATCCGCGTGCCGGGAGGCGCGGTGTTGGAGATCTTCGAGTTCCAACCCCACCAGCGGCCGGTCGACATTCCGTGGAACCGGGTGGGCCTGACCCACATCGCCTTCAACGTCCGCAACACGCAGAAGTGGCACGACTACCTCGTCGCCAAGGGGGTCGAGTGCGTCGGTCGGCCGGAGCGCTCGCCGCGCGGCCACTCGTTCTTCTTCGCGAAGGACATGGACGGGAACCTGATCGAGCTGATGGACCTCGGCTACAAGTACCACGTGCTCGCCTGGCTCGGGCCGCTCGGCGGGTTCCTGTTCCGGCGGGGAATGTACAGGCGCTACTACGAATAGGCGCGTATCCGCCGGCGGCACCTGGAGCGTCGTCATCCCGCCCCCGGATCCTGACGGCAGCCGCGATCCGCCGCGCGGGCGGCCCGGCGGACGCCGTCCCGGAGGAGGCTACCGGCGGTGGTCGACGACGTGCTCGACTTCGATCATTCTGCCGCCGGCCACGGTGATGACATTGTCGCCGGCAAGGCGCTCCCCGAATGCCCCGTAGCGCGCCGCGATGTCGGACGGCTGCGGCGGAAGGGGAAACCGCACCACGACGCGTACGCTGCCGCGGGGCCAGTTGAACGTATTGATGCGCGTCCAGAACTGGCCTCCGGTGACCGTGGCCCGGCCCGACTCGATCAGGTTCGTGGCCGGCCAGTCCTCCGCCGGTGTGGTGCCGCCCATCTCGTGCGTCACCTCGTAGTCGACGAACGCGCCGTCGGGAAGGTCGGTCGTGCCCTCGATCCAGAGCTGCCGCCACTCGGAGCGGTGTTCGACGCGGAGCTGGACGGTCTCCGTGCCCGAGGCGGTATCGGAGGCCGCCCCGCCGGAAGCGCCGCACCCCGACGCCGGACCGATTGCGGGCGGAACGAGCAGGAACAGCAGTCCCATCAACCGTGCGCGGTGCATCGAAAACATTATAGTGGGCGTTGATGGAGCCCCTTCCGCGGCTGCCCGTGGTCGGTGTGATGGGGTCGGGCCGCGAGCCCCACAGAAGACGCGCGCATCGCCTTGGGGAGTGGATCGCGCGGGCCGGATTCCACCTGCTGACGGGGGGCGGTCCGGGTGTGATGGCCGCCGTCACCGAGGCCTTCGTCCGCGTGGCGGAGCGCCGTGGCGCCGCCATCGGCATCCTGCCGGCCGCCGCGGGCGGGCAGGGAGGCGCTGCGCCGCCGGGATACCCGAATCCATGGGTCGAGATCGCGGTGCGCACGCATCTGGACCAGGTGGGCGCGGACGGCGCCGGCCACGCCTCGCGGAACCACCTGAACGTGCTCTCGTCCGACGTCGTCATCGTGCTTCCCGGATCGGCGGGGACGGCGAGTGAGGCCCGCCTGGCGCTGCGCTACGAGCGCCCGTGCATCGCCTGGCTGGCCAATCGGGTCGACGTGCCCGGATTGCCGGAGGAGGTGCCGGTCGAACCGCGGTTCTCGGCGGTGGAGACGTTCGTCCGGCGGGCATGCGGACGCGCCGGCGCCGATCAGGGGTCGGGGACGGTCATGCGGTAGGGCCGGAATGTCAGGTAGAGGCGGACGCGTCCCTCGATGGCCGGTATGAGTCCCTCGAAAGGGGTGCCGCGGGCCGCGTCTGCGGCCTGGCGCGCGGTCGACAGCGCATCGTCGAACCGTCCTACCGCGGCATAGGCCACCGCGAGCGTGTCCAGCACTTCGGGGTGGTCATTGCCGATGAGCGCCACCGCGCGCTGCGCCAGCGCGAGCGAGTCGGCTGACGACCGGAGTGTCGAGTCCGGGGCCGCCGCCCGCAGCCAGGACAGGCCGACCAGCGCGAGCGGTATCCGTGGATTCAGGTCGAGGGCCCGCTCGTAGTGTGTGATGCCGCCGGCAAGGTCGCCGGTGGTGACAAGGGCTCGCGCGAGGTTGGTGTGGACGTCCGGATCGTCGGGCGTCAGGGTCAGCGCCTCGCGAAAGTGGTCGATGGCCTCGTCAGTGCCGCCCGTCGCCAGCAGCGCGTTGGCCAGGTTGTAGTGTGCGCTGGCGTCGCGCGAGCCGAACTGCAGGGCGAGCCGGTAGTAGACGATGGCCTCGGTCACGGAGCCGGTGGCGGCAAGCAGGGCGCCGAGGTTGTTGTGCGCGGCGGCGTACTCGGGCCGGATGCGGACCGCCTCGCGGAACGCATCGATGGCGCCGGCCGTGTCGCCTTCCGCCACCAGCAGCGAGCCCAGGTTGTAGCGCGCCGTCGCGTGGTCGGGGGCCAGCGACAGTGCCGTGTCGAGGTGCTCGCGGGCCAGCGCCAACTGGTTGAGGGAAAGATAGCGGGCGGCCAGGTCCGTGTGACTGCGGTAGTCGTTCGGGTCCGCGCGCAGCATCGCCTGCAGACCGAGCAGGTCGTTGCGGGCCTGTTTCCGCAGCAGGTTCTCCACCAGAGCCGCCTCGTCGTCCACGCGCGCCGGCAATGCCTGCAGGAAGACCTCGGCCCGCGGCGTGGTGTCGTCCGGGTTGTACCGCACCCGGACGGGCGGGTTCGACCGGTTGTGGGGGTTCGCGGCGGAGTTGTCGAAGGTGAACCGGGCCCGGACCAGCGTGCCCGCCGGCAGGCGTACCGGCTCGGTATAGCGGTAGCCGTCCTGCCAGTCGAACTGCCAGTCGTCGATCCGCAGGAGGCCCAGCGCGGCTCCGTCGGGAACTTCGGCCGTGACCTCGAGCGCGGTGCCCAGGCGGTGCAGGTACGCGTAGACGCCCGCCACGTCCACGGGGACCGGGATGCGGTAGCGGTCCTCGATGACATGGGCAGGCTCGTCGGCCGGGATGTCGAGCGCCGGCGCGTCGAGGACGACGCCCACGCCGCGCCGCGCCGGCGGCTCGTCGGTGAAGTACAGTCCGACCGACGCCCGTACATCCACCGGCCGTTCGCGTGATCGCAGCCCGAGCTGCAGGAGCAGGTCGGTGCCCGGATCGAGCTGCCACCCGACGTCTTCCTCCCGTGCTGCCGTGCGGCGGCCTCCGGCCCACACCAGGAAGTCTCCAGGCGGGAACCGGCCGTGATCCGGCGCCAGTCCGGGGTACCCCGGCCGGTCCTGATCCTGCTGGCGCCGGCGGGCCGCGCCGGTGTCGTCCAGCGTTATCTGCACGCGCTGGATGGATGCCTCCGCCGCCCGGTCCGGCCGGATGTCGACGCCGCGCACCCAGCGGGGCGCCGGGATGTCGATCGGGAGGACGAAGTTGCGGTATTCCACGCCACCGCCGGGCGCGACGGTGTACGGCTCCGCCATCGAGACGACCAGGTCGGGTTCGCCGAGCGGCCACTCCGCCTCCGGTTCGAACGGCCCGGCGCCGCGCAGGCGCCCGGCCGGCGCACCGGCCGCTGCCCAGCGCCGCAGCGTCCCGATGTCGGCGTCGGTCAGGCGCGGTTCCCCCTCGAAGCCTCTCGCGGCATACCTGCGCACCGGTCGCCAGGGAGGCATCCGCCGCGCCGCAACCATTTCGACGATGCGGTCCGCGCGCGCCCGCGCGTCCTCGTAGGCCAGCAGGCTGAACGGCCCCAGGCCGCCCGGCCGGTGACAGCGGACGCAGTGCTCGCGCAACAGCGGCGCCACGTCGTCGTACGTCACCTCGGCCTGGCCGGCGGCCGGCGCGGGGACGGTCCAGCAGATCAGGATGGCAACCGCGCTCCGTGCCGTGGCGACCGCGCTCCGCATGGCGTGCATCCCTGTAGTCTATCCGCAGGACCTTCGTTCCGGTGCGACGCCGCGGTGGACCGCGACCGGCTGCGCAGCAACGGCTGGTCGCCGGCCGTGCCCCGCGTGCGGTAGCGCCGCACTCAGTCCAGTGACGTCGGAATCTGCGGCGGGGGCTCCTGCCGACCGGCCTCGCCGGCCGCGCCCTTCAGCATCCGCAGGATGCGGTCATGCCAGTCGACGTGGCGGCGCTGCTCGCGGGGCGTGAGCATCTCGTCTGGGCTGCGGTACTGTTCGAGGTGCCCGGTCTCGACGGTGAAGCGGCTGGCGATGCGGCCGTTCTTCTTGCCGCCGACGGGGCGGTCGACGAACCAGGTGATGTCGCGGTTCGCCCGCTTGTCGGGGCGATCCTTGCAGGCAAGGGTCGCGGCGCTGACGTAGGGCATGCGTTCGACGACGAGACCCGTGGCGGGGGCGCGCTCGCTGCCGGCGGGCCTCTCGGCCAGCGGTTCCTGTCCGGCCGCCTCGCGCAGCGCGTTATCCTTGGCGAATCCGGCAGCGCTGCCGACGAGCCGGTGCGCCGGGTAGTCGCGGACGAGAATGCGCTCACGGGCGACGGCCAGACTCTCGTGGGAGCTGTCGATGGCGATCCAGCGCCGGCCCCCACGTCTCCGCTACGACGGGTGTGGTGCCGCTCCCGCAGGTCGGGTCGAGCGCGAGGTCACCGGGACGCGTGGTCATCAGCATGCAGCGCTGGATGGCGAGGTCGCCGGTCTGGACCGGGTAGCGCCTGTCTCGGGGTGCGATCTTTGCGTGCAGGTCTCGGATCGTGGCCTCTGCTCCGACGGGCGGGACCCCTGGCCGCTGGCGAAGACCTCGTCCAGCGTCGACTGCCGAAAGTGACGTTTTTCCCCGGTAAAAAGTGGTGAGCCGCCAGGGACTCGAACCCCGAACCCGCAGATTAAGAGTCTGCTGCTCTACCAGTTGAGCTAGCGGCCCACTGCCATCGCCAAGCCTCCTCAGATCCTAGCACGGCGTCTGCTGGAGGACCGATCAGGCCCCTTCACCACCCAACGGACCGGGGGTAGGTCTGGCCGCCGGCGCTGCAGGAAGACCGGTCGGGCCACCCTTCACCTCCTGCTTTCACCTCCTGCGATGCGCCAGGCCGTGCCCGATTGCTTGTCCCGGCCCGCCTCGGCGCGGCTCGCCCGGTCGAGCTGCCGGTAGTACTCCGATATTCGATTCAGACTGATACTTGACTTTGTCCAGAATATAGGGTGAACTGTTGTCGGTGACCGAGGACGCCGAGCGGCTCCTGAGGCGGCACGGGCTGCAGGTCACCGCCCAGCGGCTCGCCGTGCTGCGGGCGGTGTCGATCCACCCGCACGCCACCGCCGACGAACTCGCCGACGATGTGCGGGGCAGCATCGGCTCGATCTCCCGGCAGGCGGTGTACGACACCCTGGGAACGCTGGTCGAAAGGGGACTGGCCCGCCGGATACAGCCCGCCGGGTCGCCCGCGCGGTACGAGGATCGCGTCGGCGACAATCACCATCATCTCGTCTGTCGCACCTGTGGCGTCATGGTCGACATCGACTGCGCTGTCGGCGAGGCGCCCTGTCTGACCGCAGAAGCGGATCACGGCTTCGCGATCGACGAGGCCGAGGTCATCTACTGGGGGTACTGCCCGGGCTGCCGGGAATCGGTCCGCGGGCGGGAACGGAACACGCAGGAACGGAAAGGTTGAAGGACATGCACGACACGGCTGAGGACCGGACGACGAGCGTGGGCAGGTGCCCGGTAGTGGGGCACACGGCTGCCGGTGCCGCGGCGAACCTGCGTTGGTGGCCGAAGCAACTGAACCTGAAGGTGCTGCACCAGAACTCGGCCCTGTCCGATCCGATGGGCGGGGCGTTCGACTACGCCGAGGAGTTCAGGTCGCTCGATCTCGATGCCGTGAAGCAGGACATCGAGGCGCTGATGACGACGTCGCAGGACTGGTGGCCGGCCGACTACGGCCATTACGGGCCGCTGTTCATCCGCATGGCGTGGCACAGCGCGGGCACCTACCGCATCCACGACGGCCGCGGCGGCGGCGCCTCCGGCACGCAGCGCTTCGCGCCCCTCAACAGTTGGCCCGACAACGCGAACCTCGACAAGGCGCGCCGTCTGCTCTGGCCCGTCAAGCAGAAGTACGGCCGGAAGCTCTCGTGGGCCGATCTGATGATCCTGGCGGGCAACTGCGCCCTGGAGTCGATGGGCCTGAAGACGTTCGGTTTCGCCGGCGGGCGCGAGGACGTCTGGGAGCCGGAGGAGGACATCGACTGGGGGGCCGAGACCGAGTGGCTCGGCGACGAGCGCTACAGCGGCGACCGCGAGCTCGCCAACCCGTTCGGCGCCGTGCAGATGGGCCTGATCTACGTGAATCCCGAGGGGCCCAACGGCAACCCGGATCCGGTTGCCGCCGGCCGGGACATCCGGGAGACGTTCGGCCGGATGGCGATGAACGACGAGGAGACGGTGGCCCTCATCGCCGGGGGGCACACGTTCGGCAAGACCCACGGCGCCGCCGACGCGGACCGCCACGTCGGCCCCGAGCCCGAGGGCGCCTCCATCGAGGAGCAGGGCCTCGGCTGGAAGAACACCTTCGCCAGCGGCAAGGCCGGCGACGCCATCACGAGCGGGCTGGAGGGCGCCTGGACGCCCACCCCGGTGCAGTGGGACAACAGCTTCTTCGAGACCCTGTTCGGCTACGAATGGGAGCTGACCCGGAGCCCCGCCGGCGCGAACCAGTGGGTTCCGAAGGATGGCGCCGGCGCCGGCTCGGTGCCGGACGCCCACGATCCGTCGAAGCGGCACACCCCGGTCATGCTGACGACCGACCTTGCCCTGCGGATGGACCCGATCTACGAGCCGATCTCGAGGCGCTTCCACCGGAACCCGGACGCGTTCGCGGACGCCTTCGCCCGCGCCTGGTTCAAGCTGACCCACCGCGACATGGGGCCGGTCTCGCGGTATCTCGGCCCGGAGATTCCCGACGAGCAGCTCCTGTGGCAGGACCCGGTTCCCGCCGTCGATCACGCGCTGATCGACGCGCAGGACGCCGCCGCGCTGAAGAGCCGGATCCTCGGTTCGGGGCTCACCGTTTCGCAACTGGTCGCGACCGCCTGGGCGTCGGCCTCGACGTTCCGCGGCAGCGACAAGCGCGGCGGCGCCAACGGAGCGCGCATTCGCCTCGCCCCGCAGAAGGACTGGGAGGTCAACCAGCCGGCCCGGCTGGCGAACGTGCTCGGCGTCCTGGAGAGAATCCGGAACGACTTCAACCGCGCGCAGGCCGACGGGAAGCGGGTCTCGCTCGCCGACGTGATCGTGCTGGGGGGATGCGCCGCCGTCGAGCAGGCTGCGAAGAACGCCGGGTGCGACATCGAGGTTCCCTTCGCGCCGGGGCGCACCGACGCGGTGCAGGAGCAGACGGACGTGGAGTCGTTCGCCGTGCTGGAGCCGACCGCGGACGGGTTCCGCAACTACGTCGGGAACGGACACCGGCGCGCCGCCGAAGAGCTGCTGGTGGACCGGGCGCAGTTGCTGACCCTGACCGCTCCCGAGATGACGGTGCTCGTCGGCGGCCTGCGCGTCCTCGACGCGAACGTCGGACAGTCCGAGCGAGGTGTCTTCACGAAGCGGCCCGGGACGCTGACCAACGACTTCTTCGTCAACCTGCTCGACATGAACACCGCCTGGGAGGTGTCCTCCGCATCCGACGACGTGTTCGAGGGGCGCGATCGCGGAACGGGCGAGGTCAAGTGGACCGGCACCGGCGTCGATCTCGTCTTCGGTTCGAACTCCCAGCTCCGCGCCATCGCGGAGGTCTACGCCTGCGAGGACGGGCAGCCGGCGTTCGTGCGCGACTTCGTGGCGGCGTGGGACAAGGTGATGAATCTCGATCGCTTCGACCTGGCCTGATCCCGGCGCGTGATACCGGCGACGCCTGTCGTGACCGGCAATACCTGTCGCCACGCGCGCCGCTTTCCGGTAGAGTCGAAGGAGCAGGCAGTGCCAGGCTGCCCCGAAGGAGGGACGCATGAAGATGACAGTTGCCGCGGTCACCGTGCTCGGGCTGTTCGCGACGATCGGCGCCGCGACGGCTGCCGGGCAGGCGCAATGGGCCTCGATGGACGTCGCGGGCGGCGGCAAGCAGTTTCAGCTCAGCAACGACGAGGGGGCCGCGATCGTGCTCTTGTGCATGGTCAACGGACAGGCCGTCGGATTCCAGTTTCCCGAGCCGATCGAGTCGACGCAGCGAGCCACCGTGCGGGGTACGCCCGGCGGCCGGGAGAACGTCCAGGTCGCGCAGGTCACCGAGCAGTTGCTGCAGGTCACGGGTGCGCGTGGCCGCGACTTCACGCTGGATCTGCTGCAGTCGTCCTCCAGACTCTCGGTGCGGGCCTCGGGACAGGACGCCAACTTCGAGGTCTTCGGGAGCGAATCGACCGTCAGGGAGTGCATCGAACAGCAGGAGGCGCTGATCGGGGACCCGAGGCGGCAGTTCTGACGAGGAAGATCATGAGGCCAGCTACAGCGGCGCTGGCGGTGCTCGGAGTCCTCACGACGATCGGTGCGGTTCCCGCCGTCGGGCAGCAGGAACTGTGGGAAGCGCGCAATCTCGAAGGTGGCGGCAAGGAGTTTCAGCTCCACAACGACCAGGGCGACGTGATCATCCTCGCGTGCCGCCTGCAGGGGCTCGGCGCCGGATTCGAGTTCGCCGAAGGGGTCGAGCCGACGCAACGGGCGATGGTGCGCGGCATTCCGGGCGCGCGTGAGAACGTCGCGGTCGAGCCCGTCAACCCGTATACGGTCCAGGTCGCGGGAGGCCGGAGTCTCGACTTCACGCTGGCGATGCTGCGCACCGCGTCCAGCCTCTACGTCCGGGTCTCCGGTCAGGCCGCGACGTTCGAGGTGTTCGGCAGCGCCGCGATAGTCCAGCAGTGCCTGGAGCAGATGGAGGATCGGGCGGCAGGCATGAGCCGTGACACGGACATGCCGGCGCTGGTCACGTTCGGAAACAGGGACCCGCAATGACGATGAAGAGCACGGTTACGGCCATGGTGTTGCTGGGCGCGCTTGCGACGCTCGGTGCAGTTCCGGTCGCCGGACAGGCGCAGTGGAACGAGACGGATGTCGAGGGTGGGAAGGAGTTCCGGCTGTTCACGGAAGCCGGCGACTCCATTCTCCTGTAGTGCCTGACCCGGGGTACCGGGGCGGCCCTCCAGTTCGCCCGGCCGGTCGGGTCGACCCGCGGGAGTCACGATGCGCGGCGTGCCCGGCGGGCAGCGCAACGTCGCGGTCCGGTGGCAGTCCGGCGGGTACTTCCTGGCCATCGCCAGCGGTTCCGGTCGCGACTTCATGTTCCGCATGCTGCGCAACGCCGCGAGCCTGACCGTCCGCGTGGGCGACCGGGAGCTGTCCTTCGACGTGTTCGGGAGCGACCAGATCGTCAGCCTGTGCCTGCAGCAGCAGGAGGCGGCTCCGCAGGAGTAGCGTCGCCAAGGCCCCGTGCTCGGCTCCTGGCCCGACAGCGCCTGACGGGTCAGGCCGATTCAGGCCGACGATCCCAGGCGGGCGTTGATGGCCCAGAAGATCGCGATGCCCATTCCCAGGGTGATCGCGTGGGGCCACAGGTCCACCAGCGTCAACCCCAGCAGGACGGCGGCCACGGGGACGCCGCTCTGCATGGTGATGGGCGTTCCGTCCGCCAGCACGGCCTTGCCGGCCAGGGTCCTGGAGATCACGTACAAGGCGATGCAGGCGATGACCAGGGTGATGGCGTGAGGCCACATCTCCACCAGCGTCAGTCCGAATGCGATGGCGGCCGCAAGGCCCGCTCTCTGCCACGTCATTTGGTCACTCCCTCCCGAACGAAGCGTCGGTGCCTTCCTCGACCTGATGAAGATGGCACCTTGTTTGATCATACCGTTTCATGCTGTTCTGTGACGACGGAGATCTGCCCGGCGCCTCCGGGCGAGACGACGTGTAACGAAGGAGCGGGCGTCATGAGGATCTGCACCGTGGTGCTGGCGTCGGCGGTCGCCGCCGGCGCGTGGCTTCCACCGGCGGCGGCGACCGCGCAGGGCGGCGGCGGCCTGCCGACCATCGAGGCGCGCACGGCCGGCTCCGAGCGGCTCGACGGCTTCTTCCCGCTCTACTGGGACGACGACGCCGGCACGCTGTGGCTCGAGATCGGCCGGCTCGACGAGGAGGTACTGTATGTCGTCGCGCTGGCCGCCGGGGTGGGATCGAACGACATCGGCCTCGATCGCGGCCAGCTCGGCGGCTCGCGCATCGTGCGCTTCGAGCGGGTGGGCCGGAAGATCCTCATGGTGCAGCCCAACACCCGCTTCCGGGCCGGCAGCGCCAACCCCGACGAGCGGCGGGCGGTGGACGACGCGTTCGCCACCTCCGTGCTGTTCGGGTTCACGGCCGCCGCGCGCAGCGGCGACCGCTGGCTCGTCGACGCCACGCCGTTCCTGCTCCGTGACGCGCATGGTGTGGCGGACCGCCTGTCGGGCGTCTACCGGCTCGACCCCGGGCGCAGCGCCGTGCATCTGCCGCGGACGAAGGCGTTCCCGCGCAACACGGAGCTGGAGGCCACGCTGACCTTCGCCCGCGAGCGGCGCGGCGACGGCCCCGGCTTCGGCCGCGGCGCCATCGAGGCGGTGGTCCCGAGCGCCGATTCGGTCACCGTCCGCCAGCGGCAGTCGCTCATCGCGCTGCCCGACGACGGCTACGCGCCGCGGCCCCACGATCCGCGCGCCGGCTACGGCGCCGTCGCCTGGGAGGACTACGCCGTCCCGCTCGGCGAGCCGCTGACCCGGCGCTACCTGCGCCGCCACCGCCTGCAGAAGCGCGATCCGTCGGCCGCAGTCAGCGAGGCGGTCGAGCCGATCGTCTACCACCTGGATCGCGGCGCGCCGGAGCCCATCCGCTCCGCGCTGCTGGACGGCGCGCGGTGGTGGAACCAGGCCTTCGAGGCGGCCGGCTACCGGGACGCGTTCCGCGTGGAGCTGCTGCCGGAGGGGGCCGATCCGCTCGACGTACGCTACAACGTCATCCAGTGGGTGCACCGCTCGACGCGCGGCTGGAGCTACGGCAGCTCGGTGACCGATCCGCGCACCGGCGAGATCATCAAGGGACACGTCACGCTCGGCTCGCTGCGGGTGCGGCAGGACTACCTGATCGCCGAGGGGCTGCTCGCGCCCTATCCTGCCGGCGACGAGGAGCCGCCGGCGCTGGCCGAACTGGCCCTGGCCCGCATTCGGCAGTTGTCGGCCCACGAGGTCGGCCATACGCTGGGGCTCGGGCACAACTACTACGCGAGCGCACGGGGGCGGATCTCGGTGATGGACTATCCGCACCCGCTGGTGACCCTGGGGCCGGATGCGCGGATCGACCTGTCCGACGCCTACGCCGTGGGCATCGGGGACTGGGACCGGGTGGCCATCGCCTACGGCTATCAGGACTTCCCGCCCGACGCGGATGCGGACGCCGCGCTGGCGGCGTTGCTCGACGAGGCGTGGAACCGGGACCTGCGGTATCTGACGAACCAGGACGCCGCCATGCACCCGCGGGTCCACCTGTGGGCCAACGGGACCGATCCGGCCGCCGAGCTGGAGCGCATGCTCCAGGTGCGCCGCGTCGCCCTCAGCCGCTTCGGAGAGCGCGTGATCCCCGCCGGCCGGCCGCTGGCGACGATCGAAGAGGCGCTCGTGCCGTTGTATCTCCACCACCGGTATCAGGTGGACGCGGCGGCGTCCGCCCTCGGCGGCGTCGACTACACGTACGCGTTCCGGGGCGACGGCCGCGCGCCGCAGACCCCCGTCCCCGGGGACCGGCAGCGGGCGGCCCTGGCGGCGCTGCTGCGCACGCTCGAACCGGTGGAGCTGGCGCTGCCGCGGAGCATCCTCGACCGCATCCCGCCGCGTCCGCCCGGCCACGGATTGCACCGGGAGCTGTTCCCGCGCCGCACCGGCGGGGTGTTCGACGCGCTGACCCCGGCCATCGTCGCGGCGGACCTGACCGTCTCGCAGGTCCTGGCCCCCGCGCGGGCGGCGCGGCTGGTCCAGCAGGCCCTGCTCGACGAGACACTGCCGGGACTGGCCGAGGTGCTCCAGGCGCTGGTCGGGGCCGGGTTCGACTCGCGGGCGGACACCGCCTATGAACGCGCGATCCAGCGTGCGGTGCGCCGCGTCCTAGCCGAGCGGCTGATGGGATTGGCGGACCGGGCGCCGATGGCCGAGGTGCGCGCGCACGCGGCGGACGCGCTGCAGCGCATCCGCCGGCGCATCCCGTCCCTGTCGGTGGAGCGGGAGTACCACCGGCGCCTGCAGGTCGAGATCGACCGGTTCTTCGAGCGGCCGGCCGAACCCGCGCCGACCCCGGCGGTCCCCGCGCCTGCGGTCCCGCCGGGCAGCCCGATCGGCGATCCGGCGTTCGACTGGCTGCGGACCGCACCGGAACTGTGCGACTGGGAGCAGCGTCCGGGGTTCTGAGGGAGTTCGAGGGCCGCGCGGTGACCCTGTAGATCTGTAGGTACGTGCGCAGGCTCGCCGGCGACGACCGCGCGCCGGCGCCGCGGGTGGCCGAGCCGGTCGTCGTGGACGCCGTGTACGACCTGGCCGCAGCCGAGATCGCCAAGTGGCTGGTCCTCGACGCGCTGGCGCCGCTGCAGGCAGTGAGCGCCTCCGGCTGTACGAAACCTTCATCCAACCGGCCGCCGCGCGACTCCATGCGCACCTCCACATTCAACCCGGCGTACCATAGCTTGCGGTCGAAGCACGAACCGTCCCGGAGAACGACGGCGGGAAACATCAGCTCACGGCCGCAGCACGACCCAACCTGAATCCGAGACCCAAGCCATCCGCAACGCGAAGATGGTCAACTGACGGTCCCATGCACGACGAGACGTACAAGAAGCTCTTCGCCTCCCCCCACATGGTCGAGGACCTGGTGCGGGCCTTCGGCCCGGCCCCGATCGCCGACCAGATTGACTACACGTCGCTCCGACGACTGTCCTCCGAGCTGATCAGCCACGACCTGCAGAAGCGCTCCGGCGACACCATCTGGTCAGCCACGCTCCGCGCGGACGCCCACGCCAAACGAGCACAGAAGCTCTACCTGCTGATCCTGCTCGAGTTCCAGTCCACCCACGACCACTGGATGGCGCTCCGCATGGCGGTCTACACCGCGCTGCTGTACCAGAACGGCATACGCGATGGAACGATCACGCCAGCAACCGGCCTCCCGCCCGCACTCCCGATCGTCGTGCACAACGGTGACCGCCCGTGGCGCGCGCCCCGCTTGATGCGCGAGCTAAGCGCACTCAGCGACGAGAGTCTGCGCGAACACCAGCTCTCGCAGAAGTACGTGCTCGTCGATCTCCAGCAGACCAACGCCGACGACATCGCACCGGACAACCTGATGACCGCGCTCGCACGAATTGAGCAAAGCCAATCCGCCACCGACCTGCCGGGCGTGGTATCGTCGCTCGACGGGCTGCTCGGCCGACGACCCGGCAACGACGAACTCAGGAACACGTTCCGGATCTGGATCGAGCAGCTTGCAGGACGGCTGTCCCCGGACCAGCCGCTCCCGCCGTCAGCAACGTTAGGAGAACTGAAAATGACCCTCGAGGAACGCCTCGCCGAGTGGCCCAAACAGTACATCGCGCAAGGGCGCGCCGAAGGGCTCGCCGAAGGGCTCGCCAAAGGGCAAGCCAAAGGCCACACCGAAGGTCAAATCAACACGCTCTGTGAACTGGCTGCAGCCAAGTTCGGCGCCGCCGCCGGAACACCGACGGCCGATGCGCTGGCGCCGCTGACCGACGGCCACGCCCTCGACACCGCAGGCCGGCACCTGCTCACAGCTACCTCGCTCGACGACTTCCTCGCCCGTATCCGCTCCATCCCATCCCACAAGGCAACGCCGTAGCGCCGGGGGGCTCCGCCCCCGTGCTACACGGCCCGGCGCAGCCCGCCACCCGCCCGCAAATCACGCCCCGTCAGCCGCCCGCACCCGCCCGTTCCACGGGTGCGATCTTGTACAGTGCGTCGTGATCAACCGCCGGTCGAAGTAGGATCATCCGTGGGAACGAAAACGGACACGACGCCGTAAGCCATTGTGTTTACAGGACTTACGTCAGGGTCAGACGCACCACTGAGTGCGCGTCAACCTGCTCAAGCGCATGGAGAACTCCGTGACGGCCTTCGCGCTGACGGTCCAGCGGCAACAGATCGCGACCGCCTCGCGGCCCTCCACGCGTCGGCGGCCGAGATTGTGCCTACACGAGACGCCAAGCAGCGGGGCATCACCGACGTCAAGAGCTTGTAGAGATGGGGCGTGGAGCGGCGACCATGACGCGGCAGGAGTGGACGCGGAAGCGTGTGGTCGGTGGCCGATCGGACGCCAACATTCGCTTCGACGACCTGCGGAATCTGTTGCGGTCAGTTAGGGTTCCGGGAGCGCATTCAGGGGAGCCATCACGTGTTCAAGAGATCGGGCGTCGCCGAACGGGTCAACCTGCAGGGGGACGGCGGCCATGCGAGACCGTATCAGGTGCGGCAGGTCCGGCGGATTCTGCGGAAGTACGGGTTGAGCGGGGAGGAGTGATGTACAAGTACGAGATCATTCTGTACTGGAGCAACGAGGACGATGCGTTCGTCGCCGAGGTGCCGGAGCTTCCGGGCTGCATGGCCCACGGAGACACGCAGGAAGCGGCGCTCCGGGAGATCAACGCGGCGATGCGACTGTGGATAGACACGGCGCGCGAGGACGGCGAGCCGGTGCCGGTACCGAAGGGCGCGCGGCTGATGCTCGCCTGAGCAGGCCGAATCCTCCGGGGACGCGCGGATGAAGCTCCACTTCGAGCCCCGACCTCGACTACCAGTTACTCGCGATCGACGCGGTGTGCGACGTGTTCCGAGGGCAGGAAGCAACGGGCCTCGAGCCGTCTGCGGCGCTCGACTCCGGCGACTTCACAGCCGAGATGGAAACGGGAACCGGCGAGACGTACGTCTCCCTGCGGACGGTGTTCGAGTTGAACCGGCGTTTCGACTTCGTGAAGTTCGTCGTGGTAGTGCCGTCGGTGGCGATCAAGGAAGGGGTCTACAAGAGCCTGCAGATCACCGAGGAGCACTTCCGCGGTCTCTACGCCGGCCAACCGTTCAACTACTTCCTGTACGACTCGTCCCGACTCGGCGAGGTGCGGAACTTCGCCACCAGCTCGGAGATCCGGGTCATGGTGGTGACGGTCGGCGCCATCAACAAGAAGGACGTGAACAACCTGTACACCAGGACAGCGAGAAGACAGGCGGCGAAAGGCCCGATTGACCTGATCAGCGCCACCCGTCCGATCGTGGTTCCAGGTGCCCACACCGCTCGGCGGATACAACCCGGACTGGGCGGTGCTGGTCGAACAGGACGGGGCCGAGCGGCTGTACCTGGTGGTCGAAACCAAGGGTTCGACGTCCCGAGACGAGTTGCGCTTCGGCGAATCCACCAGGATCACATGCGGACGGGAGCACTTCAACGCGCTGGCGCGGGCGTCGCGCGCGCGAGAATCGCGCCCGCGTTACGTCGTCGCCAGCGACCTCGACGGAGCCATTGCCCAGACTGGTTAGCGCCGCTTCTTCACTGCCGTCGTCCACGCATTGTAAGGAAGGGAAAGGACCATGAAGACATCCAAAGCTGCAAGGCTGCTCATCGCCGCACTCGCAGTACTCGTCTCAATCACCGCCAGCGCGTTCGCGGTTGCCCCCGCGGCGGCACAGGAGGCCGCAGCGGCGCAGGCCGCCCCGCCGCCCGCGCCGGACCTGTACGCCGGCTCGCCGTACCTGCGCGAGCTGCGCAACACGCTGGTCTACGGCGAGATCTGGGAGCGTCCGCAGCTCTCGAAGCGCGACCGCAGCCTGATCACCATCGCCGTGCTGCAGGCCCTGGCGCGCGAGGAGCTGGCCATCCACATCCCGCGCGGCCTCGACAACGGGCTGACGCCGGAGGAGGTCTCCGAGATCATCCTGCACGTCACCTTCTACGCCGGCTGGCCGACCGGCGTGCAGGCGTCGCTGACCGCGGCCGAGGCGTTCGAGGCGCGCGGATTGACGCTGGGCGACCTGCCGCGGGCGGCGCCGCCGGCGGCGGCGATCACGACGCCAGGCGGCCTCAGCGACGCCTACCGCGCGGTGCCGCGCCTCGGGGCGCTGCGCAACAGCCTGCTCTACGGGGACATCTGGGAGCGGCCGCTGCTGTCGAAGCGCGACCGCAGCCTCGTGACCGTGGCCGTCAACCAGGCGCTGTACGTGACCAACGAGCTGCGGTTGCACATCGACCGCGCGCTCGACCAGAACGGCGTGACGCCGCAGGAGCTCTCCGAGGTGGTGCTGCACGTGACCTTCTACTCCGGCTGGCCGGCGGCGGTGAACGCCGGACGCCTGCTGACCGCGGCCCTCGATGCGCGCGGCGTGGCGTTCGACGAGCTGCGGTAGGTTCAGTCGCGAGGCGCGCAGTCCGGGTGTCACGCGGCAGGCGTTCATCAAGCTCCGCGTGGCGGATGCGCTGCCGGCGCGCCGGGCGGTGCTGCGCTGAGCGCGGCGCTCTCCGCGGCGTGGCGGCGGACAGGTGTGGATGCGGCAGTTCCCGGGGGATCGAGCGCAGGTATGATCGCCTTCGTTCATCAGTGTCGTCATGAGCGGAGCGGCATCATCCCGTGGTTCCGTGGCGGTCGGCGCCGGAACCGCGGACGGTTTCCGCAGACCGATGGCCGGAACGCCGGAGCGTGTCGGATGAGACAGCAGACTCGGAACGTGGTCGGCGCGCTGCTGGCGGTGCTGCTCGCGGCGGCGCCCGTCGCGGCCCAGCAGGGCGCCACGGGCGGCGAGTGGCGCACCTACGCCGCCGACGCCTGGGGCACGAAGTACGCGCCGCTCGATCAGATCACGGGCGACAACTTCGCCGCCCTCGAGCCGGCGTGGCGCTGGCGCACCGCCGACGCGCTGCTGCCGGTCGCGGACGGCGACGGCGTCTCGCTCGTCGCGGCCGGAACGGTCTTCGAGCACCTTGAGGCGGAGAATCCGGATCTGTGGGTGACCCGGCCGGGCATCGCGCGCCTCTCGGCGACCCCGCTGATGGTCGACGGCGTGCTGTACCTGGCGACGCCGCTGTACCAGGCGGCGGCCATCGACGCGCGCACCGGCGAGACGCTGTGGGTCCACAATCCCCGCGTCTACGAGGCGGGCAGCCCGCCGCTGCCCTCGCCGTGGAACCACCGCGGCGTGGCGTACTGGGAGGACGGCGACCGGGCGCGGATCATCTGGGGCACGGGCGACGGCTTCCTGACCGCAGTCGATGCGCGGACCGGCCTGCCGGCCGCCGACTTCGGCGCGGGCGGACGCGTCAGCCTGGAGGCGGGCATCCCGCGGGCGCGCGAGAACCCGAGCCGCCTGCCGCCGCCGTCGCGTTCGCCGCCGCTCGTGGTCGGCGACACGATCATCGTCGGCTCGTCGGTGCACGACTACCTGCTCCGGCGGGAGAACGCGCCGGGCTTCGTCCGCGCCTACGACGCGCGCACCGGCCGCCACAAGTGGGACTTCCACACCGTGCCGCAGGGCGCCGACGAGTTCGGCGCCGACACGTGGCTCGACGGGGCGTGGCGCTACTCGGGGAACACGAACGTCTGGGGGAACATCGCCGCCGACCCCGAGCTCGGCTACGTGTACCTGCCGACGAGCACGCCGACCTCCGACTATTACGGCGGGCACCGGGTGGGCGACAACCTGTTCGCCGAGAGCCTCGTCTGCGTCGATCTGGCGACGGGCGAGCGCGTCTGGCACTTCCAGATGGTGCATCACGGGGTGTGGGACTACGACAATCCGACCGGTCCCAACCTGCTGGACGTCATCGTCGACGGCCGCCCGGTGAAGGCGCTGGCGCAGGTCACCAAGCAGGGCTTCGTCTATGCGTTCGACCGCGTGACCGGCGATCCGATCTGGCCCATCGAGGAGCGGCCGGTGGCGACCGACACCGACCTTCAGGGGGAGGTCCTGTCGCCCACGCAGCCGTTCCCGACCCGCCCGGCGCCCTTCGAATACCAGGGGGCCACGCTCGACGACCTGATCGACTTCACGCCCGAGATCCGGCAACTGGCGGTGGAGGCCGTCGAAGGTTTCCGGCTCGGCCCGCTCTACACGCCGCTGTCGCTCAATGGCACGGTCTTCCGCCCCAGCGCCGGCGGTGGCGCGAGCTGGGGCGGGGCGGGGGTCGATCCGGAGACCGGCATCCTCTACATCCCGTCCCGCAACGCCCACTCGGTCATGCGCTTCCGCGAACCGGAACCGGACGAGGACTCCAACCTGCGCTATGTCCTCAGCCGCGGCGGCGCGCCGTTCCTCGACGGCGGCAACCCGCGGCGGACGCCGGTCATGCCGCAGGGGCTGCCGCTGTGGAAGCCGCCCTATTCGCGGATGACCGCCATCGACATGCACACCGGCGAGCACGTCTGGATGACGCCGCTCGGCGACGGGGACCGCATCCGCAACCACCCGCTGCTGCGGCACCTGGACCTGCCGTCGCTGGGCGGAGACAGCGGCCGCAGCGGACCCCTGCTGACGAAGACCCTGCTCGTGCAGGCGCTGACCGCGGGCGGGACCGACGGCGGGCCGCGGCTCGCGGCCTACGACAAGGCGACCGGCGAGATGCTGGCGGCCGTCGACCTGCCGGGCGGAGCCATCGGCACACCGATGACCTACCTGCTCGACGGCCGGCAGTACATCGCCGTCACCGTGGGTGGCGAGGCGCCGTCACTGGTCGCGTTCCGGCTGCCGGAGTGACCGGCTCCCGCATCCGATCGCCGCAGTGGCGGGGTGGCCGGGAGCCGCGGGAGTGGTCTTCACGGTCTTCACGGCTGTTCCTTACATCGAAGCGTATACTGCGGACATGTTGCCGGATGCGTGGACGCGATCCCTGCGGGCCGTCGCCGAGCGTGAGCGGAATGTGGGCGCACTGTACGTGTTCGGTTCGCGAATCGACGGCGCGGCCCGGCCGGACTCGGATCTGGATGTCGGCGTGCTCTACGGATCGCGGCAGCTCGCGAGAACACTCGCCCTGAAAGAAGCCCTGCACCGTGCGACCGGCGCGCCGGTCGATCTGGTGGACGCCGGACGGGCCGGAGCGTTCCTCGCGCTGGCCATCGTGCGGGGCGAACGGATCTTCGCGCGGCGCGAGGTCGAGGCGGATCTGTTCGACCTCTACGTGCTGCGGCGCGCCGGCGACCTGCTGCCGTTCGAGCGGGCGCGCCGCGCGATGCTGCTCACCCCCGGGACATGATCGCAGGGCGCGTCAGCCGCGCGGTCGTCGCTGACGGTACCGCAACCGTCTGGTGCACGGCTACGACGCGGTCACGGCGCCCGAGCTGTACGACCTTCTCACCGGGCGGCTCGGAGACATCGAGGAGATGGCGGCGGCCGTGAGGACCTGGATGGCGGCACATCCCGACCGGGTGGCCGAGGACGACTGAGACGCTTGCGTTCCACGCGCTGCGTCCGCTGGAACCCGGGAGTACCGATACGGTCGTGAAGAACAGGAGATGCTTGCGTTTTCCACGCGCCCGCGTCTACTGTGAACCGGATGCCGGCGCTCGATCCGTTATCCGACGGTTCGGGCGCCCGGCAGTGATTCTGCGGGCTGTGTGCGCTGCACATCGAGACGCCGGCCGCCGCCGGCGCAGGGAGGCTGGACGATGCTCAGGAAATGTCTCGCGGCGTTCATCGCGCTGACGGTCGTGCTCACGCTCGCGCCGCAACCGGCCGCCGCGCAGTCCGGCGAGCGCACCATGCCGATGCGAACCCCGGACGGCCAGCCGGACGTGTCCGGCACGTTCACGTTCCGCACCTTGACGCCGTTTCAGCGGCCCACGCAGTTCGAGGGCGTCGAGCGGCTGGATGCGGAGGAGGCGGCCGCATTCGAGGCGTCCGAGCGCGTGCGGTTGAACCGCGACCTCTTCGATCCGGAGAAGGGCGCCGCCGGCTACCGGCCGCGCTCGGAGGGCGGCGTGCTCTCGTACAACGAGTTCTGGTACGAGCGGGGCATCGAGCTGACCTCCGACAAGCGCACGTCGCTGATCGTCGATCCACCCGACGGCCGGCTGCCGCCGATGACCGAGGCGGCGGTGCTGGCCGCGGCCGAGCGCCGCGCCTACCAGGAGGAGCACCGCTACGACTCCTACGAGAACCGCAGCCTGGCCGACCGCTGCATCATGGGCTTCAACTCCGGCCCGCCGATGCGCTCGAGCGCTTACAACAACAACGTGATGATCTTCCAGACGCCGGGACATGTGACCATCCTCAACGAGATGGTGCACAACGCCCGTGTCATCCCGATCGAGAGCGACATCGCGAAGCCGCCGTTCCCGCAGTTCGCCGGCGTGTCCCGCGCGCACTGGGAAGGCGAGACCCTGGTCATCGAGACCTCGCAGTTCCGGGGCGGCCAGAGCGGCGGCACGGGGCCGAACATGCACCTCGTCGAGCGGCTGACGCGAATCGATCCGGACACGGTTGCCTACGAGTTCACCGTGACCGACCCGACCGTCTACACGGCGCCCTACACGGTGATGATGCCGTTCCGCCGGACCGACGAGACGCTCTTCGAGTATGCCTGCCACGAGGGCAACTACGGCCTTCACGGCATCCTGGCCGGCGCGCGGCGGCTCGAGAGCCTCGGTCGCGAGCTGCGCCCGTGAGGGCGCCGACGATGCGGTGCCGATCACACGGTCCTTGCGGGAGTAACGACGTGGAGATGACGCGAGTTCGTGCCGGCACAACGACGATGCGAGCACTTGCCGGTGCAGCGGTTGCAACCATCGTTGTCGGGCTGTCTGCGGCCGGCGCGCAGGAAACCGAGCCGGACGTGCGCGTCGAGCGCCTGCTCGATGCGCCGATCATCACGCCGGACCTGCATCCGAGCATCGGCGTGAACATCCAGGGGCCGTCCCTGATTCGGGTGCCGGAATGGGTCGAGGATCCGCTCGGGGCCTACTACCTCTACTTCGCCGATCACAAGGGGCTGTACATCCGTCTGGCGTATGCCGACGACCTGCTCGGACCGTGGACGGTCCATCCGCCGGGCAGTCTGCAGATCGCCGATTCGCACTTCCTGACCGAACCGCCGGAGGTCGCCCCGGACGTGGCGGAACGGCTGCGCGCCTCGCAGGAGCGCCGCGGGGTGCCGATGTCGCACGACGGGCTGTTCGAGGCGACGGCGCCGCACATCGCCTCGCCCGACGTGCACGTCGACGACACCAACCGCCGCATCGTCATGTACTTCCACGGACTCGACGACGTCAGCACGCAGGTGACGCGGGTGGCCACCTCGGCCGACGGCATCCATTTCGAGGCGCGGCCGGAGCGGCTCGGCCGGACCTACATGCGCGTGTTCGCGCATGACGGCTACACCTACGCGATGTCGATGCCGGGCCGGTTCTACCGCTCGCGCGAGCCGCTCGGCGGCTTCGAGGCGGGGCCGCTGCTGTTCAACCCGAACATGCGCCACGCGGCGCTGCTGAAGCGGGACGACACGCTGTTCGTCTTCTGGACCGAGGTGGGCGAGGCGCCCGAGCGCATCAAGCTGAGCGCCATCGATCTCGCCGGCGACTGGATGGACTGGAAGGAGACCCCGGGCGTCGAGGTGCTGCGGCCCGCGTTCGACTGGGAGGGGGCCGACGCGCCGCTGGAGCCGTCCGTGCGAAGCACCGCCTACGGGCACGTCAACCAGCTCCGCGATCCGGCCATCTACGAGGATGCGGACAGCGGCCGCATCTTCCTGCTGTACGCCGTGGCCGGCGAGAGCGGCATCGCGATAGCGGAGGTCCACTTCGAATAGGTCACGCCCGCCCGGTTCGCGGACCGCGGCAGGCCTGGCCGAGGGGCCTGGCTGGCTTGGGCTGCGCCGCCCGGTTCACGGACCGCAGCAAGGGTGTGGCCGACATTCCGTGGGCCGCCCGCCCCGTCCCGGTTCAAGTCACGCGGCGGGACGTCGCCGGCGCGCAGGCCGCCCTCGTGAGTCGCCTGCGTCATTTCCGGCGCGGGCCTGCTGGTCTCCACCGCGATGCTTTCCGCGCGCCCGGCTGCGCGCCTCACCGGCGCCCGACCCCGCGGCGCGGGCCGCTCGGTCTTTGCCGCGCCTGCTGCGGAGTTTCGGACGCGGGCGCCCGGGCGGCGCGGCGTCGAGCGTGACGTCGAATCCCGCCACGGTCTCGCGCGGGATCGAGTTCCCGACCAGTTGCTCGATGGCCGCCAGTTGCCGGCGTTCCTCCGGCGCCGCCAGCGAGACGGCGTGGCCGCTCGACCCGGCCCGCGCAGTGCGGCCGATGCGATGCACGTAGTCTTCGGGGGCATGCGGCAGGTCGAAGTTGATGACGTGGCTGATTCCCTCGACGTCGATGCCGCGCGCGGCGATGTCGGTGGCGATCAGCGTGTCGATTCTGCCGTCGCGGAAGCCAGCCAGCGCACGGGTCCGTGCGCTCTGGCTCTTGTTCCCATGAATCGCGGCCACCCGTCGTCCGGACTTCTCCAGGCGCCGCACCAGTTGATTGGCGCGGGCCTTCGTGCGCGTGAAGACCAGGGTCGGTCCCATCGCCGCGTTGTCGAGCAGCTTCGTGAGCAGGTCCCGCTTGCTGGTGGTGGCGACCGGGTGAACCACCTGCCGGATGGAGCTGACCGGCGTCGCCCGGCGCGTCACCTCGATCACGGCGGGATTCCTGGCCGTCCGGCGGATGAGCGCCTCGATCTCGTCCGGCAGGGTCGCCGAGAAGAACAGGTTCTGGCGGTCCGCCGGCAGGGTCCCGAGAATACGCCGGATGTCGGGCAGGAAGCCCATGTCCAGCATGCGGTCCGCCTCGTCGAGGACCACGGTCTCGACCCGGTCGAGCCGTGCGTGTCCCCGGCCGACGTGATCGAGCAGCCGGCCGGGGGTGGCGATGAGGAGGTCCAGTCCGGTGCGCAGCCGGCGCTCCTGTGGTTTCATGCCGACCCCGCCGAAGATGGCGGTGCTGCGCAGCCGCAGATGGCGGCCGTACTGTCGGGCCGCCTCGGCGATCTGGGCGGCCAGTTCGCGCGTCGGCGTGACCACCAGCGCGCGCGGCCGTGGGCCGGGCGCATCGCCGGCCAGGCGCTGCAGGATCGGCAGCAGGAAAGCCGCCGTCTTGCCGGTGCCGGTCTGCGCACAGGCGATCAGGTCCCGGCCGTCGAGCGCAGCCGGAATGGCGCGCGCCTGGATCGGTGTGGCGGTTTCGTAACCCGCGCGGTCGACCGCGCGGAGGATTTCCGGGCGCAGGCCCAGCTCGGCGAACTTCATTCGGGTCTTGTGCTCCAGTTCCGCGCCCACCCGGACGCGGAACATTGCCGGTGGACACCCGCCGGCACGGCGGGCGTTCTCAGGAGAATCTTGGAGGAGGGAAGCCGGCGATCGTGCCGGCGCTACCCGCTGCTCTGAGCGGGCTTCCGGGTGAAGAACCTGCTCGCGATTCCTGACTCGCATCGACATGGTACCACGGATCGGATCTCGCCGTGGAAACGCCGGCCCTGTAGTATCCGCTGGACGGCCGCCCGACGCCGCCGTCCGGCGCCCGCGGCTGGATGGCCGCTCGCGCGGGCGCTGGGAGGGCGACACGCTGGTCGTCGAGATGGCGAGTACCTGCTCTCGGCCGGAGGACGAGAGCGATGGATCAGAACTTGAAGTGGTGACGGTGCGTGAGCGTGTTCCCATGCAGGCGATGGACTCCGCTCCCGAGCGGCCACCGTCACATCCAGACCTGATCCTCGTCGAGGTCCGGGTCGGAGGCCGGCGACATCCCTACCTGCAGGGTGAGGTCGCCGGTCACCGTCACGCGGTCGGTATGCGGCGCATGACCCGGCTTGCGCACATGGAGGTCGTAGCTGCCGGTCCGCACGTCGATCCGCGCCCGCCCGCCCGCATCGGTCGAGCCGCGGTGGAGGCCCACCCGCACCTCGGCGCCGGCCAGTGGCGTATCGGCGTCCCGGCTGCGGACCGTCACCGTCACGATGTGCTCGGGCGGCAGGATGACGCGGAAGCTGAACGTCGCCGTGGCGTTCGCGTGCGCCGGCGCGGACTCCGGCCCCGCCGCGCCGTTTGCTGGAGGGGCCGGCTCCGGTTCCGCCCCGTCGAATCCGGCGCTCCAGGTGTGGACGCCCTCGCTGGCGGGGGCCGGGAGCGCCACATCCGCCGCGTACAGGGCCTCGGTGCCGGGCGCCGGCGTCTCGCCGAGCCGTCCCCGTCCGATGTCTGCGCCGGTCTCGTCACGGACGACCACCGACCGGCCCGCGAGCGGACACCCCGCCGCGCACTTCACGCCCACCCGGGCCGTGAACCGGCGGCGGACGACGACCGGCGACGGGACGCTCCACACGGCGATGCTCGTCGGATGGGGCGCCGTCCCCGGTTCTCCGCCCGGTGGCGCAGCGTGCGCGACCGGGCGCTGCTTCGCGTCCCCGTGCATGGCGCTCAGGCCGCGCCTCCGTGCTGCGCGGCGTGGCGCCCGGCGATGCGGCCGAAGACCAGGCAGCGGCCGAGTCCGTGCTGGGCGAAGCCTCCCTGCGACTCGCCGGCGCAGTAGAGGCCGGGGATGACCTGACCGCGGGTGTCGATGACCTGCGCCTCCGTGTTCGTGCGCAGCCCGGTCAGCGAATCGTGCAGGATCGGCGTCGACCACGCGGCGTGGAACGGCGGCCTCTGGATCTTGTAACGCGGCGTCGGCTTGCCGAAGTCCTCGTCTTCGCCGAGGTCGACGAAGGAGTTGTAGCGCGCAACCGTCTCCTCAAGCGTCACACCGGACATCGACAGCGTCTGGTACGGGTTCCGGATCGCGCCGGCCAGCTCGGCCAGCGTGTCGGCCCGGAAGAACCAGCCGTCGGGGTCGACGTTCGGCGGGTGCGGATCCCATTCCTCCCGCTCCACCGCGTCCTGATCGAAGATGGCCCAGATGGGCCCGCCGCCGTTCAGCTTGTTTCCGTCCCCGCTCCACGCCATGGCCGCGGCGAAGAAGTCGTAGCGGGCGTCCACCTCGTTCCAGAACCGCCGGCCGGCCTGGTTGACCAGGATCAGGTCCTGCCAGTCGATGACGGTCAGGCCGGAGGCGCGGGCGAGATCGAAGATGCGGCTGTCCGGCTGCCAGATGAGACTCGAATAGCCCCACTGGCACCCGATGTGGCGCGTCTTCGAGATCGCGATTCCCTCCTCGCAGGTCTGGTTGGCGGTGCCCCAGAGCGCCGCCCCGACGGCCATCGCGGCCAGTTCGCCGTCGCCGCTCTGCCGCGACCACGGCTCGCCCGCCACCTGGTACTCCTGGGTCAGCCGCGGGTCGAAGGTGCGGCGCAGGGTCACGTTGCTGGTGCTGCCGCCGGTGGCCACCAGCACACCCCGGGTGGCGCGGATGTTCACCGTGCGACCGTCGTGACTGGCGGTGATCCCGAGCACGCGGCCCGACGCCGGCCCCTCGCGCACGATGCTCGTCATCTTGTGGCGCAGCAGCACCTCGGCGCCCTTGGCGCGCGCGCTCTTCTCGAGCGCCCGCACCAGACCGGAACCCACGCGGGTGGGATGGTGCGTCACCCGCTCGCCGGCGACCGGCCACTGGATCGTCCGCTGCTGCCGGCGCACCCGCGACGCCTGGGTGGGCCCGACCAGGTGATCCTGGAACTGCACGCCGTTCTCGATCAGGAACTCGTAGGTGGGCGCGTTCTCGTCCGCGAAGGCGCGCACGAGGTCCCGGTCGCTGTAGCGGCTCTGCATGTGGTCGTGGCGGATCCAGTCGATGAACACCTGGTCCGCGGAGTCCTCGACCCCGTGCCGCTTCTGGTTGCTGGTGCCGCCGCCGAGGTGCACGTTGCCGCCGGAGCACATGCCGTGCCCGCCGATGTCGACGTTCTCCTCGACCAGGATCACCGAGGCGCCGTGATCGAGGGCGGAGACGGCCGCCGCCAGTCCCGCGGTGCCGGCGCCGATAGTGACCAGGTCCGCCGACAGATCCCAGAAGTCCTGCGCCGCCGCCTCGCTGGTCCGCCCGCCGAGGCCGGCCAGCGCCGTGGCGCCGACGCCGGCGGTCGCGCCCTGCCTCAGAAAGGCTCTCCGACTGACGTTCGCATCCTTCGGTGTCGACTTGGGCATGGTGACCTCCCCGTAGCGATTCCGCACTGTATCGAGAGTGCGGGCGCGGCGCAAGACCACGGTGCGCCGCTGCGCCGCATGCCGTCGCGCCGGAGCCGCCGCTATACCGGGATGCTGCACCGGGATGCTGCGGGCGCCGCGCGGCGGGACGCGGGCACCCGCGGGTCGGACTGCGCCACCATGGGATCGCCGAACGTCTCGTCCGCCTCCCCGCTCGACCGCCGCCGAGCAGCGCGCTCGACCGCCGCACGGCTGCTGGAGAACGGCGACCGACTGACGCGCGGCGAGTTCGAGCGCCGCTACGACCGCGAGGCGCGCCACCGGCCCTCCGGGCCGGCCGAGGCTTGACGAAAGCGGGCGAGAACAGCCTATACTGCGCGGAACAGCTCGCAGTCCGACGGCCGTCCCGGAAGGCCCCTCGCGGTGTACCGTCCGGATCGGAGGAGGAGGACAGGATGTTCAGGCCGACACGCGTCGTTCCGTTGGGGTGCATCGTCGTCCTGGCGGCGGCGTTCTCCCTGGGCGCCGCGCGACTGCTTGCCGCCGGGACCGAACCGGCGCAGGCGCCGACGGCGCAGTCGGCTTCCGCCGGCGCCGTGTCGGCAGCGTCCGATGCGCGCGCCTTCCTCGACCGCTACTGCGTCGCCTGCCACAACGAACGGCTGCGGACCGCCGGGTTGCTGCTCGACGTGGCCGACACCCAGCACGTCGGCGCGGGCGCCGAGATTTGGGAAAAGGTGGTCCGCAAGCTGCGCAGCGGCGCGATGCCGCCGGCCGGCCGTCGCCGTCCCGAGCCGGCCGTGCTCGACGCGTTCGCGACGTGGCTGGAGACGGGGCTCGACCGCCACGCCGCTGCCCACCCCGATCCGGGCCGGGTGGCGGACCATCGCCTGAACCGCTTCGAGTACGGCAACGCCGTCCGCGACCTGCTGGCGCTGGAGATCGATCCGACCGCGCTGCTGCCGGCCGACGAGTCGGACCAGGGCTTCGACAACATCGCCGAGGTGCTGTCGATGTCGCCGACCCTGCTCGGGCGCTACATGTTCGCGGCGCGCCGCATCGCGCAGCTCGCCGTCGGCGATCCGGCCATCGGACCGTCGGTGGAGACCTTCGATTTGTCGCGCGGACTGCGGCAGGACGCCCGCATGCACGAGGGCCTGCCGTACGGCACGCGCGGCGGCACGCTCGTCCGCCACTACTTCCCGCTCGACGGCGAGTACCTGGTGAAGATCCGGCTCGGGCGCAACTTCACCAACTCGCGCATCCGGGCCATCGCCACGCGGGAGGAGATCGACGTGCTGCTCGACGGCGCGCTCGTCACGCGGTTCACCATCGGGGGCGAGTGCCTCGACGATTCCTCGGACCCGCGCTGCGCGCGGAGTGGCATCTACCGCATGTCGGACTATCACCTGACCGCGGACGACTCGCTGGAGGTGCGCTTCACGGCCTCGGCCGGCATGCACGATCTCGGCGTGGCCTTCGTCCGCAAGAGCGTGCTGACCGAGGGCATGGCGCCCACCCTGCTGCCTCCGCGGCACACCAGCTCCACCTACGAAGCACCGCGCATGGACGTCGACACCGTGCGGCTGGAGGGCCCCTTCGACCCGACCGGACCCGGAGACACGCCGAGCCGCCGCCGCATCTTCGTCTGTCGTCCCGCCGGGGAGGCCGACGAGGAGCCGTGCGCGAGGGAGATTCTCGGCAGATTGGCCCGGAAGGCCTACCGGCGGCCGGTCACCGATGCCGATCTCGAGACCCTGCTGCAGTTCTACGGTTCCGGGTACGAGGAGGGGGGCTTCGAGCGGGGCATCCAGGAAGCCCTGGCGCGGCTGCTGGTCTCGCCCCGGTTCCTGTTCCGAATCGAGCGCGACCCCGTGCAGCCTGCCGCCGACGGCGTGTACCGGATCAGCGACATCGAGCTGGCCTCGCGGTTGTCGTTCTTCCTGTGGAGCAGCATTCCCGACGACGAGCTGCTCGACATCGCCGCGGCCGGCAGGCTCCGTGCCCCGGGAGTGCTCGATGCCCAGGTGCGGCGCATGCTCGCCGATCCGCGGGCCGCCGCTCTGGCCCGCAGCTTCGGCGGCCAGTGGCTGCACATCCGCAACCTGCGGGCCGTCGATCCCGACGCCAGCGCCTATCCGGAGTTCGACGACAACCTGCGCGAGGCGTTCAAGCGCGAGACCGAGCTGTTCCTCGAGAGCCAGATGCGCGACGACCGTCCGCTCACGGAGCTGTTGACGGCCGACTACTCGTACCTGAACGAGCGTCTGGCGCGGTTCTATGGTGTGCGCAACGTGTACGGGGCGCATTTCCGCCGCGTGCCGCTCGGCGATCCCAGGCGGGCCGGGCTGCTGGGCCACGGCAGCGTCCTGACCGTCACGTCCTACGCGACGCGGACCTCGCCGGTGGTGCGCGGCAAGTACCTGCTGGACAACATCCTGGGTGCGCCGCCGCCGCCGCCGCCGCCCGATGTGCCGGCGCTGGAGGAAGCGGCCGGTGACGGGCACGAGCCGGCTTCGATTCGGGAGCTCATGGCGACCCACCGCCGGAGTCCCGCCTGCGCCACCTGTCACCTGCGGATGGACCCGCTGGGCTTCGCGCTGGAGAACTTCGACGGCATCGGCCGCTGGCGCGAGACGGACGGCGAAACGCCGATCGACGCTTCCGGCCTGCTGCCGGACGGGACGGCGTTCGACGGCCCGGTGGAGTTCCGCGAGGCCCTGCTGGACCGCAGCGGGGAGTTCGTGCGGACGTTCACGGAAAAACTGCTGACCTATGCCCTCGGACGGCCGGTCCAGCACTACGACATCCCGGCGGTGCGCGGCATCCTGCGCGAGGCGGCGCCCGCCGGCCACCGCTGGTCGTCGTTGATTCTCGGTATCGTCGAGAGCCCGCCCTTCCAGATGCGCAGGGTGCGCGAGGAGGCGGCGGTCGTTCTGCAGCAATAGCCGTCGCGTCGAAACTGCTCGACCGGGAATGAGGAGTCTCTGATGGTAATCACGAAGAAGTCGCTGTCGCGCCGGACGATGCTGCGGGGCCTCGGGGCGAGCATCGCGCTCCCGCTGCTCGACGGCATGGTGCCCGCCTTCGCCGCCATTCGGAACACCGCGGCGAGGCCGGTCAAGCGGCTCGGCGCCATCTACGTGCCGAACGGCATGAGCATGGCGCGCTGGCTGCCGCCCGCCGAGGGCCGCCTCGAGATGAGCCCGGTCCTGTCGCCGCTGACCCCGGTGAAGGACCAGTTGCTGGTGTTGAGCGGCATGGCCAACAAGGAGGCCAAGCAGCGGCTCGACGAGGGCGACGGAGACCACTCGCGCTGCCAGGCGGCCTACCTGACGGGCGCACACGCAGTGAAGGCGTCGGGGACGAACAGCACACTGGAAGTGGGCGTGTCGATGGACCAGCTCGCGGCGCGCGAGCTCCGGGACGACACGCAGCTCGCCTCCCTGGAGCTGTCGCTCGAAGCCAACGAGCTGGTGGGGCAGTGCGAGGACGGCTACGGCTGCGCCTACAGCGCCACCATCGCATGGCGCGACGCGAACACGCCGGTGCCGATGCAGACCGACCCGCGCGCGGTCTTCGAGCATCTGTTCGGGAGCGTCGACAGCACGGAGCCCGCGGCTCGGGCGCGCGCGCTGCGCCGGGACAGGAGCATCCTCGACTCGGTGCACGCGGAGATCTCCGACCTGCAGCGGCAGCTCGGCCGCAGCGACCGCTCGAAGCTCGCCGGCTACCTCGATTCGGTCCGCGACATCGAGCGGCGCATCCAGATCGCCGAGTCGCAGAGCGACCGCGCCCTGCCGGAGGTGGCGCAGCCGGCGGGCATTCCCGGCGACTTCGAGGAGTACGCCGACCTGATGTTCGACCTGATGCTGGTTGCCTGGCAGGCCGACCTGACGCGCGTCTGCACGTTCCTGTTCGGTCGCGAGAAGAGCGTCCGCACCTACCCCGAGATCGGGGTCGCGGAGCCGCACCACCCGGTTTCGCACCACCGGTTCCGGGAGGAGCAGTTGGTCAAGCTGGCCAAGATCAACACGTTCCACATGCAGATCTTCGGGCGTTTCCTGGAGAAGATGCGGGCGACGGCGGACGGCGACGGGACGTTGCTCGACCAGTCGATGGTCATCTACGGCGCCGGCATGGGCAACAGCAACGCGCACGATCCGCTCGATCTGCCGATTGTCGTGGCGGGCGGCGGCAGCGGCACGCTGAAGGGTGACCGTCACGTCCGGCTGCCGGAGGGCACGCCTCTGGCCAACATGCACCTGACGTTGCTCGAAAAGATGGGGATGCCGGCCGAGCGGCTCGGCGACAGCAACGGCGCGCTGCCGATCCTGTCGGGAGTCTGAGAACCGGGAGTCTGCCTGTCGTTCGGAGAGGCGGCGCCGGGTCCGTGAGGGCCCGGGGCCGCCGAATGGGTAGTGCAGTGCGCATGCGGACGCCGCGGCGGCGAGGGAGACTCAGGTGTCCGGGCCCGGGGTTCCCGAATGCGCAGTGAGGCGAGGACTCGGCGTGATGTGATCAGCCCGCTGCTCGTGCCGCGGGTACGGATTCGAAGGACGGAAAGAGATGCCTGCAACCATCCGACTCACGAGCGTCGCCATCGTCGTTCTGCTGTCTTCCACCCTTGCCGTGGCGGCCCCGCCCGACCTGCGGGTGGTCGACGCGGCCCGGAACCGGGACGCGGGAGCGGTTCGCAACCTGCTCGAGGCCGGGGCCGCGGTGGACGGCGTCCAGCCCGACGGCTTCACTGCCCTGCACTGGGCGGCGCAGTGGAATCGCATGGACCTGGCCGATCTGCTGATCGGCGCCGGTGCGGACGTGGACGCGGCGGACCGTTACGGCGTCACGCCGCTCGTCCTGGCCTGCACGAACGCGAGCCCCGGGATGGTGAAGCGGCTGCTCGCCGCGGGCGCGAATCCGCACGGCGCCCAGGCGACGGGCGAGACGGTGCTGATGACCTGTGCGCGCGGCGGCGTGCCGGACGCGATCGCGCCGTTGCTCGATCGCGGCGCCGATGTGGACGCGAGCGAGGCCGCGAACGGCCAGACGGCGCTGATGTGGGCTGCGTGGGAAGGGCATACGGACGTGGTCCGCATGCTGATCGATCACGGAGCCGACGTGAACGCGCGGACGACGACGGGCTACACGGCACTCGTGCTCGCGGCGCGGGAGGGCTACCGCGAGACCACCGAGGCGCTGCTGGATGCGGGCGCGGACGTCAATGCCTCGGCGGTGGACGGAACCACCGCGCTGGTGGTCGCCACGGTGCGCCGGCACCTCCACCACGCGGAGTTCCTGCTGGCCCGGGGCGCGGATCCGAACCTCGGACCCGGCTTCTCGCCGTTGCACTGGGCGGCGGGGAAGTGGGACACCGAGTTGAACGACCTTTCCAACGGCGTCGCCGAGGGCAACCAGTGGAGTCCGTTCGGTGGCCTGCATGCACCCGACCGGTTGCGGATGGTACGCGCGTTGCTCGAGCACGGTGCGGACCCGGACCGCCGGACGGCGCGGACGCCCGGGTTCGGCATCCAGGTGAAGGGGCATCTGGGCAACATGCGCGGGGCGACGGCGTTCGCGATCGCGGCCAAGGCGAACGACCTTCCGGTGATGCGCGCGTTGCTCGATGCCGGCGCCGACCCCTTCATTCCCACTGTCGACGGGACGACGCCGCTGATGCACGCGGCCGGCATCGGCCACGAGCCCGGCATCACGCGCTCGACCGAAACGGAAGCACTTGATGCGCTCCACCTCATCGTGGAGATGGGCGGCGACGTGAACCTGGCCAACGAGAAGGGCGACACGGCGCTGCATGGCGCCGCATGGCGCGAGCGCGCGGACTCGATCGTGCAGTTCCTGGTGGATCGCGGCGCCGACATCGACGCAAGGAACAACCGGCGCTGGACGCCGCTCGTCATCGCCGAGGGTATCCACACCGGCGGCAATTTCGCGAAGTCCGACACCACGGCCGCACTGCTGCGATCGCTGGGCGCGGAACCGAGCCCGCCGGACATCGTGCGCGAGCCCGACGCGCGGTAGCTCGTCCGCCTCTCGCTGCCGGGCGCCCTGCGAGGCCGGCCTCGGTCGGCGCCCGGACCCACCGTGAGGATCCTTGTTTTCGCGGTTCGGGCGCCTCCGCGCCGGAGGGACGGCGGTCGAGTCGGTGAGGTCGGTGAGGAGGCAACGTCAACAGCCATGGGTAGAAGGTTTTCCGGTCGCCACTTGCTGGTCCGTTGCACGGCGGTTGCGGTCGTCGCGGGCCTGGGAACCGTCGGTGTGAGCGCGCAGAACGGCGCCCACGGCGGGGAGTGGCGTGTGTTCGGGGCGGACGCGGGCGCCACCCGCTACTCACCGCTCGACGAGATTCATGCGGGCAACGTCGCGGACCTGGAGGTGGCCTGGCGCTGGAGTGCGCGAGACCAGGGCGCGCCACCGCCGTCCGGCCGGACGCAGATCAGTCCCATCGTGGTCAATGGCGTTCTCTATACGACCATCGGCAACCAGCGCAGCGTGATTGCCCTCGATGCCGCTACCGGTGAGCCCATCTGGAACTGGCACCCGGGCGACAACGAGCGTCGCTGGGGCGACATCATCGAGCCGGTGGCGCGGAGCGCCGGGCGCGGCGTGACCTACTGGACGGACGGGGCCGGGGACGAGCGCATCTTCGTGGTGACGCCGAGCTTCCAGTTGGTGGCGCTCGATGCCCGGACGGGGCATCTCGTGCACGATTTCGGCGCCGCCGGCGTGGTGGACATGATGGACGACCTGCGCTGGAGCGAGCGGCCGGCCGCCGAGAGAGCGGGTCGGGTGGCCAACACGTCGCCGCCCGCGATTCTCGGCAACGCGCTCGTGGCCTCGATCTCGCTGCATACCGGCAGCATTCCCACCCGGGCGTCGCCGAACGAGGTGTGGCCCATGAACATGCCCGGCGACATCGTGGCGTACGATACCCGCACCGGCCGGATGCTCTGGCGCTTCAACACGGTCCCGAAGGCGGGTGAATTCGGCGTCGAGACCTGGCTGCAGGCGGACGAGGCGCTCTGGGACGTGCCCACCGGCACCCACGACTGGGTACAGGAGCGGCCCGAGCTTCTCGACGCTTCGTGGAAGTACACGGGGAACGTCGGGCACTGGGCGCCCGTGACGGCAGACCCCGAGCTCGGCCTGTTCTACGTGGCCACCGAGACGCCCACGAACGACTATTACGGCGGCTATCGTCCCGGGGACAACCTCTTCGGCAACTCCGTGCTGGCGCTCGACGCGGAGACGGGCGAGCGGGTGTGGCATTTTCAGCTCACCCACCATGAGCTCTGGGACTACGACATCCCCACCGCTCCCATTCTCGTGGACATCGAGGCGGACGGTGTGCCGATCAGGGCGCTGGTGCAACTCTCGAAGCAGGGGTTCGCGTACGTGCTCGACCGCGAGACCGGTGAACCCGTGTGGCCCATCGAGGAGCGCGCCGTGCCTCCGTCGGACGTACCGGGCGAGCGGGCGTCTCCCACCCAGCCGTTTCCCACCCGGCCGCCTGCGTTCGAGCGCCAGGGCGTCACCGAGGACGACCTGATCGACTTCACGCCGGAGCTGCGGGCCGAGGCGTTGCGGATCGTGGAACAGATCCGGCTCGGACCGCTCTATACGCCGCCGTCGCTGATCGAGCCCGGCGGCAACCTCGGGACCCTGGGACTTCCCGGTGCGGGTGGCGGCGTCAATTGGCCCGGTGGTGCGGTGGATGTCGAGGCGCGGCTCCTCTTCGTACCGTCGCAGACGCGGCCGACGCTGTTCGGCCTGACGGACGGTACGGAAGGAACCGGTGTGCGGTACCACATCTCGTTCTCCCGGGGTGTTCCGACGGTCCGTGATCTGCCCATCCTGAAACCTCCCTACGGCCGGATCACCGCGATCGACCTGACCGTCGGAAAGATGCTGTGGCAGGTTCCGCACGGCGAGACGCCCGACTACATCCGGGAGCATCCGGATCTGCAGGGCGTGGACGTGCCGCCGACCGGAATCCTCACGCAGAGCTCGGGACTGCTCGCGACCTCCACCCTGCTGTTTGCGGGCGAAGGGCAACGCGGCGCGCCGGTCCTCCGCGCGTACGACAAGCGGACGGGTGACGTGGTCCACGAGATTCGGCTTCCGGGTGGACCGACCACCGGGTTCCCGATCACCTACCTGGCGGACGGCCGCCAGTATCTGGTCGTGGCGGCTCTGGACGAGGAGAGAATCGCGGAGCTGGTCGCCTTCTCGCTCCCGTGAGGGGGCCCGTTTGTCGGCTGTCCGGTCTTGCGCGGAGGTTGAGCATGACCACGCCATGGGCGATCGATCGGCGCAGATTTCTTGCCGGGAGCGCGGGCGCTCTGGGCGCCGCCTTCTTCGGGCGGTTGCCGCTCGACCTGCTGGCAGAGCAGGGCGCGCCGCCGGCGGCTCGGGGCTGGGATGCGGGACGCGTGCGTCACCTGCTGCCCGCCGTCAGCGACTCGCGCGTGCTGCTGAAGGCATCGTTCGATGGGCCGCTGTCGGCCGCGCCGACGCTGCGGGTCGGCGGCACGAACGTCCCCGGCCGCATGAACGACACGGCGGGGGAGTACTGGCAGTTCCACGTCACGGGCCTCGATCCGGCCCGGCGCTACGAGCTGTCGCTCGTCGGCGCAGACGGCAGGGCGCTATGCGAGCCGTGGCCGCTGTCGACCTTTCCCGCGCCGGACGCCAGTCCCGAGCGTTTCCGGATGCTCTTCTTCACCTGCGCCGGCGGCCCCGGCGGCACCTATGCGGGAATCGGGGAGCGGAGCGGCTTTCTCCCCACCGCCATCCGCAATCGCCTCCTGCGCCGTGCGCTGTCGCTCGAGCCGGACGCGGCGATCGCCAACGGGGATCACATCTACTGGGATCTGCATACCTGGCAGGGGGAGAACGCCGGCCGGCTCAGTCCCAGTGGCCGCCAGTCGAACTTCGATTTCTCGGCCTCGGTACTCGGCGCCAGCAACGAGACGGCGATGAAGGCGGCGGCGGGCCCGCAGATCGTGCCGGTCTACGGCACGGACTTCCGGTCCACACCGATTCTCTTCCTGCAGGACGACCACGACCACTGGGAGAACGACGCGGTCACCGACGAGATCGCCAACTTCCCGATCCCCTGGTTCCAACTGCAGCTCGCGCGGGCCACGCAGCAGCTCTACTACCCCGAGTTTCTTCCCGACGCCCGGCGCCCGGCCGGCCTGCCGTGGTCGGGAACGAGTGACCGCGGCGATCTCTCCGAGAGCTTCGGCACCCTGCGCTACGGCAACCTGACCGAGATCCTGCTCTATGACGTGCGCCGGACGGTGAGCCTCTCGGGGCCGAACGCGGTCTTCATCGACCGGCAGGTCGAAAGCTGGCTGCTGGAGCGCACCCGCGCGACCGATACGCGGCACCTCGTCCACGCGCCGTCGAACCCCTTCGGCTGGAGTGCGGGCAAGTGGGGCGAGTGGTACCCGGACGTGCTCGACCGCGAGACCGGCGAGCTGACCGCCGCCATCGCCAAGGGCTACTGGCAGGAGGGCTGGCTGCGGCAGCACGACCGGCTGGTGGAAGCGGTCGCGGGCCAGCGGGAGCGCGTGCCGCTGGTGGTCAGCGGCGACCTGCACGCCATCGGCATGGGACGAATGCATCGCGCCGGCGCCCTGAATCTCAACGCGAGGCCGGTGACGGCGGTGCTGAGCGGCCCGATCGGGACCTCCGTCAGAGGCTTCCCGTCGGTGGTGCGCGGCGTCGGCGCCACGCCGCCCGAGCACCTGGACATGGAGGAATCGGTGGCGCCGATAGAGGACCACGGGTTCACCATCGCCGATTTTCTTCCGGACCGCATCGTGCTGCGCCAGTTCCGATGGGATGTCGACCGGCAGCCGCTCGAGGCAATCGATACGCTGGAGGCGTTCCACACGGTCGAGCTGCCGGTGCCGGCGTAGGGCTTCGCGCCAGAGCCGGAGACGGACTCAATCGAGCACGCCCGCCATACCGGCGCTCATCTCGCGGGCAAGACGGCGGAACTCCGCCGCGAGCGCCCGCGTCACCGGTCCCGCTCGGCCGTCGGCGACCGGGCGCCGGTCGACGCGCGTGACCGCGAGCACCTCGCGGGTGGTGCTGGTCACGAAGAGCTCGTCGGCCGTGGCGAGGTCGGCGGGACGCAAGGTCTCCTCCCGGACCGGAATGCCGACCGATGCACCCACCTCGAACACGAAGTTGCGCGTGACGCCCTCCAGGATGCCCGCCGCGATCGGCGGAGTCAGGGCTGCGTCGCCGCGGACCAGGAAGAAGTTCGACTGCGCGCACTCCGCCAGCTCGCCCCGATGGTTGCACATCAGCGCTTCGGTCGCGCCGGCCCGGTGCGCCTCCTGCATCGCGAGGGCGTTGTTGAGCAGGTTGTTCGACTTGATCCGCGGACTCAGGGCCTCGGGGTGGTTGCGCATGACCGACGAGAGAACTATGCCGATGCCGCGTTCGGCGACATCGGCCGGGATCTCCGCATGCGGCCGGACGATGATGACGACCGTGGGCGGGGGACAGTTGGCGAGGTCGTAGCTGAGTTCGCCGGCGCCGCGGGTCAGAAGCAGTCGGATGCTGCGCTCACCGGGCGCATCCACCGCCCGCATGGTGGTCTGAATGCGCATGGCGAACGCCGTGTCGTCAAGCGGCGGCTCGAGCGCGATGCGCTCGGCCGAGGCGCGCAGCCGGGCGAGATGCCGGTCGAGCAGGAACGGCTTCCGGTTGTAGGTGCGCAGCGTCTCGTAGACCCCTTCGCCGAAGAGGAATCCGCGGTCCAGCACCGGAACGCTGGCGCTCTCGCCTTCGCCGAGCCGGCCGTTGACGTCGATGGCTATCTGCATGCGTGTTTCTCTGTCGCCGCGTGGAGCAATGACCGACTGCCGCGCGGGGCGACGAGCGCATCACCCTGGCGGGTCTCAGATAGGCTGATGCGCGCCCAGGCTATTCGGTTGCGCCCAATGAGCGGAGCAGGTTAGCCGTGGGCGTTTGACCCCGGCTGGCCACCCAGGCCGCGTAGATCTCGCGATATCGCCCGAGGGCGGCGCCGCCGATGGCCGATCCGTCGGGGGGCTCGGGCGGCGCGAGCGCGACTGTCAGGGGCGTCTGTCCCATACGGTTGCGGGCGTTCACAAGCGCGCCGCGCTCGGCGAGTAGCCGAATGACGCTGTCGAACTTGTTGCCGGCCGCTACGTGCAGGGCGGTGTCGCCGGACAGGCTGGCGGCGTTCGCGTCCACGCCGAGGTCGAGGGCCGACCGGACCGTTTCCCGGATCTGCCGTTCCGCGATTCGGAGCCGACGAAGCCCCGTGTTTTTCCCACCTGCCGCAACCATGACCGCCGTCCGGCCATCCTGTAGCGGCAGCGACGTGTCTGCGCCGCCGGCCGCCAGCAGACGCAGGATCCCGGTATCGGCTCGCCGGGCGGCCAGCACGAACGGCGTCGCGCCGATCAGGAACTTGTCGAAGGCGAACGCCCCCCTGTCGTGCTTGAGGAAGGAGCCCCGAGTGAGCCGTACGTCCGGGTCGGCGCCGTGGCCCAGGAGTATCTCCACCATCTCGCGATCGCCGCGCAACGCCGCCCAATGCAGGGCTGCCTGGCCGGCGCCGGCGGCGTCGGGGTCCGCGCCTCTCTCCAGCAGGACCGCGGCAACCTCGTGGAAGCCGTGCTGGGCTGCGATAACCAGCGGGGTAGTGCCTGCTGCGGCCGTGTCATCGACGGGCGCGCCGGCGTCCATCAGGATCGCAGCCGAGGCCGGGTCCCCGTGCCGCGCGGCAAACAGCAGCGGCGTGAAGCCGCCCTGCTCGATCCACACGGCTCCCTCCGTCTTGCCCAGACTCTTCTGGCAGCACAACAGGACGTGCCGGCGTGACAACTTCGTTCGGGCGTGCAGGTCCGCTCCGGCGTCCAGCAGGACGCGCACCACCTCCGGATGCCGTCGCGCGACGGCCCACATGAGCGCGGTCTGCGCCTGTGCGCCCTCCCGCGCGTTCACGTCGGCGCCGTGGGCGAGCAGCGACCGTACCGTACCGAGGTTGCCCTGGCGGGCGGCGACCATGAGCGGTGTGCCGCCCGTGTCCGGCGCGATGTCGGGGTCGCCGTGCGCCTCCAGCAGTTTCGCGACCATTGCCGCGCTGCCGCCTGTCGTCGCGACCCAGAGCGGTGTTACGCCCAGATCGTTGGTGGCGTTCACGGCCGCGCCGGCCCGGATCAACAGGTCCGCCGTGTCGAGGTCATTCAGGTGGGCGGCCCAGTGGAGGGCGGTCGCACCGTCGCCCTGGCGCGCATTCACGCCGGCGTCTCGTCCGAGGAGCTCGCGCACCGCGGTCGCATCGCCGTTCTTGACCGCTTGAATCAACTGGGCATCGGCGGCGCTTGCTCCAAGCGTCGCGACGACCACCAGCAGCCCGATCGACCGCTTGCAGAACCGTCTCGTCGAAATGCGCATGTCCGTGCCCTCCTGTGCAGAGATTCGACATGTACGCGAGCAAGAAACCGGGCGGTTCGCCGAGTCTACCACGGTCGCCCGGTAGTGCCCTGGGGTTGCTGTTGTGCACAGCGGCGGCAGAGGTACGCGGGCCAGGCGTCTCGGGATGGACGTGACTCTTGCCAACCGGGAAATGAAGCCGAAACGACGAGCGCCACTCGGGTAGCAATGCTACAATCCGGACTGGACCGGATCTCGGGAGGCAACATGTCACGCTGGCGTTCCGTTGGCGGGCTGATGGCGGCGGTGTGGTTCGTCCTTCTGCCTGCGATGTCGGCCGGCCGGACGTCGCCCTCCCGTCCGCAGGTCTCACCGGCGGAATCCTCTCCACTGCGTCCGGTACTGAACCGCTACTGCGTCGGTTGCCACAATGACAGGCTGCGGACGGCAGACCTGTCGTTGCAGGCGATGGACGCGGTCCACGTCGCCGAAGGCGCGGAGGTCTGGGAGAAAGTCATCCGGAAGCTGCGGAGTGGCGCGATGCCGCCGCCGGGTCGGCCGCGTCCCGACCGGACGCTCGCGGAGAGCGTGCTCGCGTGGCTCGAAACGGAGCTGGACGGCGCCGCCGCGCTCGACCCCGACCCGGGCCGGACGGACAGCGTCCACCGCCTCAACCGCGCCGAATACCGGAACGCGGTTCGCGATCTGCTGGCCCTGGACGTCGACGTCACGTCGCTGCTGCCGGCCGACAGCGCGGACGAGCACGGTTTCGACAACACCGCCAGCATGCTGTCGGTTTCCCCGACCCTGCTGGACCGGTACCTGTCGGCGGCACGGAGGCTGAGCCGATTGGCGGTCGGACTGCCGCCGGGCGCCCCCGCCACCGAGGAATACCGGGTCCGGCTCGATCAGGACGACTATCTGGGCCAGGACCTGCCGTTCGGCTCGCGGGGAGGCGCCGCCATTCGCCATCGTTTTCCGGTCGACGGCGAGTACGCCATCCAGGTCCGGTTGTACCGCCAGTTGTTCGACGTGGTCGTCGGACTCGGTTCGCCGCACGAGGTCGAGATCCGGGTGGATGGCGAACGGGTCCTGTCTTCGGTCATCGGCGGCGAAGAGACCGGTGGGGCTCCGCCGGCCGGATTCGTCGGCGACATCTTCGGAAGCCCGGAGTGGGAGCGGTACGCGCGCAACGCCGACGCCGGCCTCGAAGTGCGGTTCCCGGCGAAGGCCGGCTGGCGTCTGGTGAGCGTTTCGTTCCTCGGGCGTCCGACCGAGGTCGAGGACGGCGTTCCCCACCCGCAGAGGTATCCCGAGCGCGACGAATCGCTCGAGAGCAACCCGTGGGTGCACACGGTCGCCATCCGCGGCCCATTCGAGGTGCTGGGCCCCGGGGATACGCCGAGCCGGCGCAAGATTTTCGTCTGCCGACCGACGGAGCCGCGCGAAGAGGAACCCTGCGCGGAGCGGATCATCACGGCGCTCGCCGGTGAGGCGTACCGGCGGCCCGCGACCGGGCGCGAGGTGCGGATGCTCCTGCGGTTCTACGACGAGGGCCGCCGCGAGGGCACGTTCGACCACGGCATCCAGTTCGCGCTGGAGCGGCTCCTGGCCGACCCGAAGTTCCTGTTTCGCATCGAAAGGGAGCCGGTCGACCTCGCCCCGGGAACCGTGTACGCCGTCAGCGATCTCGAGCTCGCATCTCGTCTCTCGTTTTTCCTGTGGAGCAGCATTCCCGACGCCGAGCTGCTCGATGCGGCGGTCCGCGGGGAGCTCGGCGCTGCCGGCGGGCTCGAGCAGCAGGTGCGGCGCATGCTGGCCGACGACCGCTCACGGGCTCTCGTCGACAACTTCGTCGGCCAGTGGCTCACGTTGCGCAATCTGCCGAGCGCGGCCCCCGACCTGAACGCTTTTCCCGACTTCGATGAGAACCTGCGCGAAGCGTTCGAGCGCGAGACCCGGTTGTTCGTCGACAGCGTGTTCCGGGAGGACAGGAGCGTGGTCGATCTCCTGGCCGCGAACTACACGTTCATGAACGAGCGGCTGGCGCGGCACTACGGCGTCCCGAACGTGTACGGCAGCCACTTCCGGCGCGTCACCTTCGGCGACGACGACCCGCGTGGGGGAGTGCTCGGCCAGGGGAGCTTTCTGACGGTGACGTCGTATCCGAATCGCACCTCTCCGGTGCTGAGGGGCCGCTGGGTGCTCGAGAGCCTGCTGGGCACGCCGCCGCCCTCGCCGCCGGCCGATGTGCCGGGTCTCCCGGACCGTGGGGAGGACGGCCGGCCCGCGTCGGTGCGCGAGCGGCTGGAACGGCACCGCGAGAGTCCCGCGTGCGCCACCTGTCACGCGCCGATGGATCCGTTGGGGTTCGCGCTGGAGAACTTCGATGCCGTGGGCGGCTGGCGCGACACGGAGGACGGAACGCCGGTGGACGGCTCGGCCGTCCTGCCCGACGGCACGCGGTTTCGCGGCCCGGCCGGGCTCCGCACGTATCTGGTGAGTCGACACCGTCAGTTCGTCGAAGCGATGACAGAGAAGCTGCTGGCCTATGCCCTGGGCCGCCGGCTCGAGTACTACGATCGCCCGGCGGTGCGCGGCATCGTGCGCGAAGCCGCCGCGAGCGACTATCGCCTGTCCGATATCATTCTGGGCATCGTCCGGAGCCCGGCGTTCAAGCTGCGACGCGCGGCCGTGGATCCTTCGCCGGCACGGTCGGCGGCTGCGGCCAATCCCTGAGAGATGCCGGTCTCCATGCGGACCCTGGTGCAACCGGCGCGGAGAGCGGTTCCAACGAAGCGGAGAGCCCGACCATGATGATCACGAAGACGGCGTTGCCGCGGCGTACGTTCCTGCGCGGCACGGGCGCCGCGGTGGCGTTGCCGCTGCTGGATGCGATGGTGCCCGCGCTGACCGCGTTCGCGAAGACGCCGGCGGCGCCCGCCCGCCGCCTCGGCGTGGTCTACGTGCCCAACGGGATGATCATGCCCGCCTGGACTCCGCCCGCCGAGGGTCCGCTCGACCTGTCGCCGGTACTCCAGCCGCTCGCGCCCTTCAAGGACCGCATGCTGGTGTTCTCCGGGCTCGATGGCGTGCAGAATCGCGGCGGCACCCATACGACCGCGGCGACGAGGTTTCTGACCGGCGTGGTCGGGAAGCGGACCGCCCAGGGAATCGAGGCCGGCACATCGATCGATCAGATCGCGGCCCGGGAGTTCGGCCGACACACGCAGTTGGCCTCGCTCGAGCTCGCGCTCGACCGCCTCGACCTCGTCGGCACGTGCGACAACACCACCTGCGCCTTCATCAACTCGCTCTCGTGGACCAGTCCCACGACGCAGGCGCCCGCCGAGGACAACCCCCGGGTGGTGTTCGAGCGGCTCTTCGGCGACAGCGGGACGACCGACCCGGCCGAGCGCAGGGTGCGCCTGCGACGGAGCCGCAGCATTCTCGACTCGCTGCTGGAGTCGCTCTCGGACCTGGAGCGGGAGCTCGGCTCGGGCGATCGCTCCCGTCTCGACGAATACCTGGCGGCCGTGCGCGATGTGGAGCGGCGCATCCAGAACGCCGAGGAACAGAGCGCGATGGATCTGCCGCTGGTCGAGCAGCCCGGCGGGATCCCGGCGGACTACGAAGAGTACTGCGCGCTGATGTGCGATCTGCAGGTGCTGGCCTTCCAGTGCGATCTGACACGGGTCGTGACGTTCATGCTGGGCCGCGAGTACAGCGGGCGGACGTACCCGCAGATCGGCATCGCCGAGGCTCACCATCCGTTGTCGCATCACCAGGACGATGCCGAGAAGATGGCGCTGCTGGCGAAGCTGAACAGGTACCACGCCTCGCTGTTCGCGTCCTACCTGGAGAAGCTGCGCCGGACGGCCGACGGCGACGGGTCGCTGCTCGACCATTCGCTGCTCCTGTACGGAGCGGGGATGGCGGACGGCAACACCCACGACTCGCAGAATCTTCCGTTGATGCTGATCGGATCGCGGGAACACTTTCATTTCAGGGGCGGCCGTCACCTGCGGTACGAGCACGAGCCGGCGGCGTCGCTGCTGGTCACCGTGCTGGACAAGCTCGGCGTGCCCGTCGAGCGGATCGCCAACAGCCGCGGCCCGCTCGACCTCGATGCGCCCCCGAGTCCGCTGGCGGGGATCTGAGCACGGAGGAACGAGACGGCAGGACCGGCTGGGGCCGGTGAAGGACGGCTGGCGGATTGTCTTTCCGGCTTCCGTCCGGCTACGGTCAGGGGTGGGCTCTCGTCGAGGCGGCGGTCACCTCGCCTCCACGTTCAGCAGTCGAAACGCCGGTGTGCCGAACGTCTCTCTGAAGGTCTCGACCGCGAGCCTCCCGTCCGGGTCCAGATGAAGCCGGGCCGCCACGACCAGCACGCCGTCGCCTCTACCGTTGTGGTTGAGCTGGAGTTCGATCATGCCGAAGGGATACTCACGGCTCCGTGTCCGACCCACCGACTCGTCGAAACCGAGGTGCCGCACGGTGAACACCCGAACCACGCGCCCGCTCTCCGTCGGCGCTGAACGTGCGAGGGCGATGTCGTAGCCCAGGCTGTCGATCACGATCCGCCCCTTCTGCGATCGCAGGAACGCATCCTCCAGCCGTCGCGGACCCCCGCCGGCCAGGATTTCCAGGAACTCGATGAACTCCTCGTCGCTGGTGTACTCGTCGACCTGGATGCTGAAGAAGTTGCTGCCGGCGTTGCCGAAGGTGCCCGCGTTCGCGATACGTCCCTCGAAGCGCTCCGGCCCGGAAGGCCGGCCCTGGGCAAACGCCGGAGCGGCACAGAAGACCAGTGCGCCGGCAAGTAGCGCCGCGACGACCGGGAATCGACGCCGTTCGCGCGGGATGCATCGTTGCTCGGATGCAGCAGGGCCTTCGCCACGGGCTCCTGGCGCGACCTTGCGGTTGCATCGGGAATCCGGCTGGCGCGCAACGCCGACGGTCAGCTCGATAACCCGCTTCGTTCCACACATCGAGACATTCTCCGGCTTCCGACGACGGGCCCTCCGGCTTCCGACGACGGGCCGCGCCCCGGTCGGGACGCGGCCCGGTCCGCCGAACTGCAAGGCTAGAAATCGTAGGTGGCGCTGAACCGCGCGATCCGCGGCGGGATGTTTTCCAGCACGTTGCCGAACGACGGGCCCGACACCCTAGCGCTCAATCACAGTTGACACAGGCCGTGGCTCAGTGTAGAAGGTTTCTGTGCGTGTTGGCCTGCGGATGTTGCAGCCGGAGACGGTGGGCTGGCTGCGGCAGGAGTTGGTTCGGGGGTCGTTGTCGCGTGCGGCGCTGAGCCGTGGTCTTTGCGAACGCGACGGGTGGCGCAACGCGCGTGGGTCGCTGTGCTCGGCGTCGGCGCGGAAGGCTTTGCCTGGCTTGGCGGCGGAGCTGGGCCTGCCTCTGCCGTCGGCGCAGCCGGGTCCGCCGTTGGGTTGTGTGGTCGGGGTCGGGTCTGAGATTTCGCTGACCGAGTTTGCGGGCAGCCTGTCGTCGTTGGGGGAGGTTCACCTGCGGTTGGCGGAGACGGCGCTTGCGCGTCAGCGGTGTTGTGCACTTCTGGCGGCTGCGCATCCTTTGGGCCGTTGTCGGGCTCCGGGCTGCCGGGTGACGTATCTGGTGGATTCTTCGGCGGGCGCGTTGGGTGTTTTGAGCTTTGTGTCGGCTCCGCTTCGTCTGGGTCCTCGGGACGCGCATCTGGGCTGGGACGCTCGGACGCGGGGGGCACGGATTGGTCAGGTGGTATTGAACGACCGATTCCTGCTGCTTCCCGGGGTTCGTGTTCCGCACTTGGCGTCGCAGGTTCTGGGCCGTGCGGTGGGTCGTTTGGCGTCGGACTGGGCATTGTGTCACGGGGTTCGTCCGGTTCTGGTGGAGACGTGCGTGGCGTCGTCTCGTCGTGGCACGAGCTATCGGGCGTCGGGCTGGCGGTGTGTGGGCCGTACGGCGGGTCGTCCTCCGGGGTCATCGGTTTCTGTGGAGCCGAAGGATGTCTGGCTTCGGGGCCTGGCCCCGGACTGGGCGGAGACGCTGCGTCGGGCTGCGCCCAGGGAGTTGGGTTCGTTTCCGGGGTTGGGGGAGGAGGCTGCGGGCGCCGGCAGTTGGTCTCGGTGCGAGTATTCGCGTTCGGACCTGGCCGACGGTCGGCTGCGTCGTCGTCTGGCGCAGATGGGTGCGGCCTGGGAGCAACATCCTGGTGCGCCTCTGCCGGCGGTGTTTGCCGGCAGCGCCGAGCAACAGGCGGCCTACCGTTTCCTGCACAATGGAGCGGTGAGTAGCGCGGACATTCTGCAACCGCATCGGGAGGCGCTGGTCGAGCGCAGCCGTGCGGAGTCGGTGGTGCTGCTGGTGCAGGACACGACGACGCTCAACTACACGGGTCTTCGGGACAGCACGACCGGGCTGGGGCCGCTGGGAGAACGGTCTGGCGGCGGTCGGGGTCTGTTCGTGCACGCGGCGGTGGCGTTCACCGAGGGGCGCCGGCCGTTGGGGGTGAGCGGTCTGGAGACGTGGGCGCGGCCGGATGGCGCGCCCACGTCCGAGCGCGCATTGGAGAGCCGGCGCTGGTTCCGGGGATTCGACCAGGGTCGCGAATTGGGGCGGGCGTGTCCGGGCACGCGGGTGGTCGTGGTCGGCGACCGCGAGAGTGACATCCATGCGCTGTTGCAGTGGCAGGCGCAGCATGCGGCTGAAGCGGGGCTGGTGGTGCGGGCCTGCGCCAGCCGGCGGCGGCGGGTGAAAGTATGGGACGAGCGGTTGCGGGCGATGATGCTCCGGCCGCTGGCGTCTCAGCCGGACTTCGAGACCCCGGTGCGCACCAACCGGCCGGTGCACATCGACTCGCAGGGCGGCAAGCGGGCGCGCGAGGCGCGCACGGCGCGGACCGAGTTGCGCATCGGGCGGGTGCAGGTGCAGCCGCCCAAGGACCAGACCGACGCGGCGCCGCTGACGGCCTGGGTGGTGCGGGTGCTCGAAACCGACCCGCCGCCGGGACACGAGCCGCTCGAATGGCTGCTGGTGTCGAGCGAAGGCGGCCCGACGGCCGAATGGGCCGAGCGCATTGTCGGCTGGTATGAGACCCGCTGGGGCATCGAAGAGTATTTCCGGGTGCTCAAGAGCGGCGCCCGCATCGAGGACCGGCGCTTGCAGGAAGCCGACGCGCTGGCCAAGTGCCTGGCCTTCGACGCCATCACCGCCTGGCGGGTGTGCTCCCTCAGGGGCTACGCGCGCGACGCGCCCGACACGCCGGCAGCCCAGGTCCTGACCGACGACGAGAAGCGCGTGATCGGAGCCGTCGTGCAGGCCGAAAGACTGCTGCCGCCAGCCGAACGAGACCGGCCATTGCCGCCCGACATCCGCGCCTGGGTGATGCTGCTGGCGCGCATCGCCGGCTGGCGACCGACAAAGCGTAGACCGCTGCCGGGCAACGAAGTGCTGTGGCGCGCCTGCGTGCAACTACAGATGATGGTACGAGGAGCCCAAGCCGCCCGCGCACCCTGAACCGCAACCCGAATCGACGTAGACCGGGCGACCAACGCCGGACCGTTCCTGAGTCAACCGTGATGTAGCGCTAGCCCGACACCTGCTGGATGCGCAGGATGTCGTTCGCGTTGAACAGGTTGAACACCTCGGCCGCGAGCTGGAACCGGCCCGGACCCAGGTCCAGCAACTTCGACAGGCGGACGTTCCAGACGTGCTGGGCGGTGAGCTTCGACGCGCCGTACGGCTCCACCCGGATCGTCTGGGTGCCCTGGTTGCGGAAGTGGAACAGCCCGTCGGGGTCGTTCCGCAGGAACCGCGCGGTCCGCTGAATCGGGAAGCCGCTCAGGCCCTGATAGAACACGCCGAGCTGGACGTCGCCCGGGAACATGTAGCTGCCGTGCGCCTTCAGGCCCCACTCCCAGGTCTCGTCGAGCCCATGGAGGGCGACTTGCGGGGGAACGAAGTCGGTCAGGGCGGCGTTCGGGAGCCAGCGGTGGTTCTGCGTGCCGATGAACGACACGAGGCCCTGCCACCCGTCCCGCAGCCGTCTCTCCAGCGTGAACTCGTAGCTGTGGTAGAAATCCGGCACCGGATAGTTGATCCGCTGGTTCCCGACGAACTCGGCGCCCCGGTACTCGTCTCCGTAGTCGGCGAAGTGGATCATGGTGCCCGGGTCGTCGCCGGTGTCCAGAACCCCGTCCGGACCCGGATCCCGACGGCTCACCGGGATGGTGTAGGCGCTGAGCGGGCGGAGGATGTTCGGCCCGCCCTGCGTCCCCGAGGCCGTCGACCCCCGCGTGTCGAACAGACCCGCCTCGCGCTTGTAGACGTACACGGCGCGGGCGGCCACCGAGGGCATCAGCTCGTGCTGGACGCCGAACGACAGCTCCTGCGTGTTGGATTGGTAGAGCTCGCGGCCGTATTTCGGGTCGTTCGGCAGGATGGAGTTGGCGGCGCCGGTGATGCTGACGAAGTCGGGGCCGTTCAGGCTGAGGTCCACTTCTCCCGGCGTGTAGGTGTTGTCGGGGATCGAGTCCCTCCAGACGTACGTCGCCGAGGCAATCGCGTTGAGGTTGTACGTCGAGGCGAAGCTGTCGCCGAGCGACTGCTGGAAGTAGTTGTACGCGCCCCGAATCACGGTCCTGCCGTCCCCGCGGAGGTCGTAGGCGAGCCCGATGCGGGGTGCAAGCCCTTTCCAATCCACCACGTTCAGCCGGTCGACCTGCCCCTGGAAGAACAGCCCGAAATCGTCGGAACCCTTGAATTGCTCCGGCACGTACGAGGCGTAGTGGTCGAACCGCAGGCCGATGTTCGCGGTCAGCCGCCTGCTCACCCGCCACTCGTCCGTGACGTACGCCGAGTTCACGTCCACCCGGTTGGTGGGGTCCAGGGGGTAGTTGAACAACCGGACCCGGTACGGATTCCCCACCATCCCCGTATCGAACAGGGTCGCTCCCTCGTACTCCAGGACGAAGTTGCCGCCGGCGTGGCTGGCCTGGCCCGTGCCGTGCGTCTCCCGATAGATCTGGACGCCGGTCTTGATGGCGTGGGCGCCCCCGGGATAGTAGGTGACGCTTCCCAGGTATTGCCAGCGATTGCGGGGGCGCCTGTCGGCCCGCGCCGCCGAGCCGGTGTACAGGCGCGAGACGCGGTCGAAGCGGGTGGGGGTGTCGACGCCGGCCCGCGGCTGATAGTCGGCCAAGTAGTAGTGGCGACCCAGCGTGAGGGTGTACACGAGCCGGCTGCTGGGCGTGCCGTTGAGCTCGACCTTGCCGGTCTGCGGGTTGAAGAGATAGTCGTTCGTCGTTTCCAGCGGCCGGAACTGGGTGCCGTACCGCTCGGGCATGACCTTGCCGCTGCGGTGGTAGAACGCATCCATCCGGTAGCCCCGCGAGAGCTGGAACGTGGTCTTGACGGTCTGGCTGTTGAGCTCCCGCCGGCCGTCGCCGCGCCCGTCCTCGGTCGTGTCGTCCGGCGTCAGGTAGATGCCGTCGGGACCGCCGTCGAGCGCGAAGTTGACCTCGTTCTGCGCCTTGCGCTGCCGCTTGTAGTCGCCGTAGAACCAGATCCGATCCCTCCAGATGGGACCGCCCAGAGACCCCGAGATGTCACTGTAGTCCTTGAACGAGCTACCCTGCGTGACACCCCGTTCCATCAGCGCCGCATCCAGGTTGTCCGACTGCATCCGCCGGTTCTGGTACGCGCCGAAGTAGCGTCCGTGGAACTCGTTGGTGCCGGACTTGATGATGGCGGCGAAGTTCATGCCGGCCGTCGCGACCTCCGCGGTGTTGCCGACGGCCGTGATGGTGACCTCGTCGAGGGACGCGTAGTCGTAGTAGGAACCCATCGACGACGTGTACTGCCGCGTGTTGATCCCGTCGAGGGTCGGCGTGATCTGGCCGCGTTGGCCATAAGCGCGCGCGGACTGGTAGTTGGCCATCGTGCTGCCGCCGACGTCGATCCGGCCGACGCGCATGCCGGGGGCCATAGCCATCAGCTCGAACTGGCTGCCCGAGTTGGGCACCGACTCGATCACCTCCCGGGTCAGGGTCTGCACGGTGGCCGCGCTCGTCACGTCGACGACGGGGCTCTGGCCGCTCACGGTGATGGTCTCCTGGACGGTAGAGAGCTCCAGCTCGACGTTTATCCGCGCCGTGAAGCGATCCGTGAGCCGGACCCCTTCGCGGATGACCGTCGAGAAGCCGGGCAGCGCGAACGTGATCGTGTACGTCCCGATGCCCAGATCGGTGAACCGGTAGGCCCCCTCGCCGTCCGTCACCCGAACGACCTGCGGCACGGTCAACTGAGGGCTCTCGAGCGTCGCCGTCACGCCGGGCAGCACGCCGCCGGTCGCGTCCGTCACGATTCCCTCGATGCCGGACGCGTTTACTACCTGGGCATTCGTGTCCGATGTGCCGACGAGGCAGAGCGTCAGACCGAGACAGATCGCCAGACCTGTCCGGCCCGTACCGAGCATGCGATACGGCATCTGAACACCTCCAAACCGTACTGTGTGTGTACGCTTGTGACCGAGAGTCCGCGCCGATTCGGCTGGGGAGGGACGAGAGTGCGGGGGGCGTCGCGGTAGCCGCACGATGGCAACGCGATCCCTGCCGCCGGCCGCCATGACGGCGAGCATTCCGGCAGGCATCGGCTGACGGCCTGGGTGGCAAGCCGTGAGACCTGAATCCACAGGCAGCTTGCCGCCGCTCCAGGGCTCGAAGCTCCCGCGCCGTCAGGCCCTGTGTGCTGGCGACACCGCGCACAAGTATCCTCTACGCCTGCCCCCGGAGAAACGCAATGCTCCGTGGCTCCGTGGTATGGTCTCGGAAGTCGCGCAGCGGCCTCCGTGGAGGCGAGACGAGCGCTCATCGAGGCTCGGCAGCTCATGGGACAACCCCGAGCGCGTCACGTCTTTCTCCTCATCTACTGCATGTCGGGTGCGGCGGCCCTCGTCTACGAGGTGGTCTGGTCGCGGTTGCTCGTTCTACACATGGGAAGCACGGTCGCGGCCATCGGGACCGTGCTGGCGGCGTTCATGGGAGGGCTGGCCGGAGGCACGGCGCTTGCCGGGCCATTCGCGTTCAGACTCTCGCGGCAACAGGCCCTGCGCCTCTATGCCTTTCTCGAGTGCGCGATCGCGGCGTGCGCGCTGCTCGTTCCCGTGGCGCTCGCCAGACTTCAGCCGATGCTCGCCGCCGCGTACGCGGACGGCGACGGGGGCGCCTGGTTCGGCCTGAGCCGCCTTTTCTCCAGCCTGGCGGTGCTGCTGATCCCGACCGCGGCGATGGGGGCGACCTTTCCACTGGCCGTGCGGTGGTTCGCCGGTCGGGCCGAGGACGCGGGGACCGAGACGGGCGCCCTCTACGCGCTCAACACGCTGGGCGCGGCCCTCGGCGCGGGTCTGACCGGTTTCGTCCTGCTGCCGCATCTCGGGCTTCGAGGCGCCACTCTGGTCGGCGTGGCGGTCAACGTCGCCGCCGGCGCGGCGGCGCTGGGGCTGGCGCTGTCGACCGGGTCAGGTCAGAGATCGCCGGAGATCGCGCCCACCTTGCGATCGACCGCGGGCCTGCACGTCGTTCGTCGACGACAACGGCGGCGCCCCAGGGCGGGGGAGAGGGCGGTCGCCGGACGCCGTGCCGCCCCGCCGCCCCTCGTCGGAAGAACAGGGCTGGCCGCCACGGCACTCGGCCTGTCCGGGTTCGTCGCCCTTGCCTACCAGGTCACGTGGACTCGCATCCTGGCCCTCGTCATCGGACCGACGACCTACGCGTTCAGCGCCATGCTGACCACGTTCATCGGCGGACTCGCCTGCGGCGCGGCAATAGGCGCGCGGTTGACCCGGTGGTCGCGACATCGGATCGCCTGGCTGGCCGTGACGTTGATTCTCCCTGCGCTGGGGGAGATCGGCGCGTTGTGGCTGATCGCACCGCTGTCGCTGACGATGGCGCGTGCCTCGGCCGATGCGCCGTTCGTGTCGGTAGTGGCCGTGCAGGTGACGCTCGCGGCCGGACTGCTGTTGCCGATGACCGTCTCGCTCGGCGCAGCGTTCCCCCTGGCTGTTGCGGTGGCGGCCCGGCGTGAGGAAACGGTCCCGTTCGACGCCGGGATCGTGTACGCGGTGAATACCGTCGGGGCGATCGGCGGCGCGTTGCTCGGAAGTTTCGTGCTCATCCCCATGCTTGGCCTGCAGCAGACAGTCCTGGCCGCGGGTGCGCTGGGCATCGCCGGCGGCGGCCTCCTGCTGCTGGCGCCCGACGTCGGCCGGAGAGCGAGGATCGCCGTGGCGGCTGTCGCGCTGACGGGCATCGGCGTGGGAACTGTGCTGCCGGACTGGAATCGCGCGTTGATCTCCAGTGGTACGTACTGGAACGTGCCGAACGTGCCGACGCAGGACCTGCAAGCGGCCCTGGAGGCGGGCGAGGTTCTCTACTACGAGGAGGGAGCGGCCGGTACCGTCTCGGTGCGCAGAACCGCCGGCAGCCTGGCGCTCGCGATCGACGGCAAGGTCGATGCCTCGAACGCCTTCGACATGCTGACCCAGAGTCTTCTGGCTCACTTGCCGCTCCTGCTGCATCCCGATCCGCAGGACGTCGGCGTCATCGGGCTGGGGAGCGGCGTCACCCTTGGCGCGGCCTTGCGGCACCCCGTCAGGCGGGTGGACATGCTGGAGATCTCGCCTCAGGTCGTCGAGGCGTCCGCTTGGTTCGAGGCCGAGAACGACGCCGCTCTCGCTGATCCGCGGACCCGTTTGATCCTGACCGATGGCCGCTCCCACCTGCTGCTGTCGTCGCAGAGCTACGACGTGATCATCTCCGAGCCGTCCAATCCCTGGATGGCGGGTGTCGCGACGCTCTTCACGCGCGAGTTCTTTCAGGCGGCGCGCGACAGGCTGAAGCCCCAGGGAATCCTGTGCCAGTGGGCTCATACGTACGGCATCAGCGACGAGGATCTGCGCTCGATCATCGGGACCTTCCTGTCGGTATTCCCGGACGGCGCCCTGTGGCTCGTGGGCGATGGCGACGTGCTCCTGATCGGCAGCGTGGATCCGCTGGAGCCCCGCCTGGGTCGGATCGCCACGGCGTGGGAGCGACCCGGCGTTGCTGCCGCTCTTGCTGCCGTCGGTGTGCGAGACCCCTTCAGCGTGCTCTCGCTCTTCGTCGGAAGCGGGAGGGATCTCGAGCACTACAGCGCCCGCGCGCCTCTGCAGACCGACGATCGCAACCGGCTGGAGTTCTCCGCCCCCCGGGAGCTCTATGGAGGCATCCGCTCGCAGAACGAGAATGCCCGCAACCTGCGGGCCCTCTCGAATCGGCTGACTCCACCCCTTGCAATCCGGTCGGCCGTGGAGTCGGCGACAGCGCGGGAGTGGCGCAACCGGGGCTTGATGCAGTTGAACGCCGCCGCCTACGCCACTGCCTATGGCGACTTGGCGAGAGCCGTCCGGATGGTCCCGTCCGACCGGGAGGGACTGACGGGCCTGGTGGACGCGGCGGCACGGAGTGAACGCGAGCGCGACGCCGCCCGGCTGCTGGAGCAACTCGTGTCCGAATATCCCGCGACCGCTGCGCTCCGACTGGAGCTGTCGCGTGTGCGCGCCTTGCAGGGAGCGTTCGATGCCGCGGTTGCCGCGGCACGGGAAGCCCTGTCGCTCGAGCCCTCCAGCCCGGCCGCGCGGGAACAGCTCGCGTCGCTGTTCGCAGACCTGGGAGACGCGGCGAGCCTCGAACCGATCGTGCGCCTGATGGAACGCATGGATCCCGGCAGTTCCGGGACCCTCTACCATGCGGCGGCTCTCCGCTTCCTGCGCCGGGAATACACCGCAGCGGCGGCGCTTGGAGAGCGGGCCGTCGCCGGCGACCCGAACGACGCCCGGACGCACAACCTGCTCGGCGCCGCCTACGGCAGCCTCGGACAGATGGACCGGGCTCGACGTTCGCTACGGGCTTCGCTTCGCGCCGACCCGCGGGATCCCGTGACGTATGTGAACCTCGGGTTCCTCGATCTGAAAGCGGCGAACTGGGCTGCAGCAGCCGGACATTTCGCCGAGGCGCTCACACTCGACTCGAGCTCCGCGGCCGCCCTGACCGGTCTGGCTGACGCTCTGGCGGGCCAGGGCGAGATGGAACGCGCCGCGAATCTCCGGCGGGGCCTGCGGCTCGATCCAACGGCATTCAGGTAGCGTGCAGCGGAGGAGGGGCCGTGCCCCGGGCGTCGCAGGTCAGCGCGGCCGCCGGTACCGCTGGCCTCCCGTGTACAGGTCCAACAACCGTCGGATCGTGGCGGCAAGCTCGCTCTGGTTGTCCTGCGGCGCCGCGAGGGCCGCGCGGGCCGTTGCTGCGGCCTCGTCGAACCGGCCTGCCGCCGCATAGGCCGCGGCGAGCGTATTGAGCACGCGCGCGTCCTGGCGGCTCGTGAGCCGTGCCGCATGTTCCGCAAGGCTGAGGGCTTCCTGCACCTCGCGAGGCGTGGGGTCGGGATGGGTCGCGAGGAGCCACCCGAGCTCCGCGAACGGCTCCGGCGAGTCGGGCAGCAACTCGAGCACCCGCCGGTAGAGCGTGATCGCCTCGGTGAACTCGCCCTGCAACGTCAACGTGCTCGCCAGGTTGTAGAGCGCGTCCTCGTCATCGGGTTGGACCCGTAGCGCTTGGCGGAAGCGACGGGTCGCCTCCCGCAACCTGCCTTGCGATCGCAGCGCCGCGCCCAGGTTGTTGTGAACCGGGGCGTACTCGGGATCGAGCCGCAGCGCGCGCTCGAAACCGGCGATGGCCTCTTCGAGCCGTCCCAGTTGCAGCAATGTCGTCCCCACGTTGTACTGCGCGGCGGGAGACGCCGGCTCCAGGCGTGCCGACTCCCGGAAGTGGGCGAGGGCCTCCTCGGCCTTCCCGAACAGCAGGTAGAGGCGCGCCACGTCGTCGTGCACCGTCACCTGGTCCGGATCGGCAGCCAGGACCATCTCGAATCCCACGATGTCCTCCGCCATCTCCAGTGGCCGGCGGTCTCCGGCGAGGACTTCACGGTCGGCGGCGCTGCGCGCGAGGACCTGAATGGACAGGTCGCCCATCGTGTTCGACGACCTCGGGCCCCAGGTGATCCGCTGCGGGGGAAAGTGCGGGTTGCGCGGGTTGCGAGCGGAGTTGTCGAACCTGAACTCCATCGTCAGCTCGCTACCCCTGGGAAGCAGGAGCGGTTCGGCGTAGAAGTAGTAGTCCTGCCAGGAGGCGTCCCAGTCACTGATGTAGAGGAGCCACCGACTCGTCCCGTCGGGAAGCGTTGCCCGCGCCTTCACTTCCCTGGCCAGGTAGTGGGCGTGCGGATGAATGCCGTGCACCTCGACGTCGACCGGAAGAACGTACCGATCCAGGCTGCGATAGTCGGTCGCTCCGGGCGGGATGTCCAGGTTCTGCTTTCCCAGCCGGATCGTGAACGGGATCTTCGTTGGCGGATCATCGGTGAAGTAGAACCCGATGCGAGACTGCACGATCTCCTGTTGTCCGCTCGGCATCAGGTGCAGCTCGAGAAGCATGTCGGTACCGGGTTCCAGACGCCAGGCCATCCCTTCGGCAACCAGCGGCCGGTCCTGTCCGGGCGTCCAGCCGAGGAGATGGCCGACGGGAAACTGCGCGTCGAACGGCGTGACGTCGTCGAAGCCGGGTTCGGGGTCTCTCGCGTCCAGGGTTCGGGAGGCAGGTGTGGGATCGAGCCGCATGTTGGCGTGGTGGATGACCCTGGGGTTCGATGTCCAGGTGGAATCGACGCCTCGGACGGCCGGCTGGAACTCCAGGCCTTTCACGAATCGCGTCCCGGCAATCGGGATCGGGATCACGAACTTGCGGAAGACATCTTCCCCGTCGGCCCGCAGCAGGAAGGGCTCGGGCATTTCGATGACGAGGTCGGGTTCGCCGAACCGCCAGCCGCCGAGCCCCTCCGGTAGCGGCGGGAGGTCGGCGGGGTCCCCGGCGGGCGCCCCGGCATCGACCCACCGGGTGATGAGATCGATCTGCGCGTCGCTCAACCGGCGGTCGCCGATGAACGGACCGCCGTGGTCTGCCGCCGGCTTCCACGGCGGCATCGACCGCGTCAAGGTCGCCTGCTTGATGGCGCGTGCCCACGGCCTGGCGTCGCCGTAGGTCAGCAGGCTGAACGGAGCGGCGGTGCCGGGGCGGTGACAGGTGGAGCAGTGCTCGAAGAAGAGCGGTGCGATGTCCCTGTTGAACGTGACGGCGGCGAGCGCTTCCGCCACCGGGGAAAGAGTTGCAGGGTCCTGATCCCGCGCCGGCCCGGCGGTCGCTCCCAGGCTCGTCGCCACGACCAACCCGACGACCATGGCGGTGGAAGCACGCGCTCGCCGCGCTCCACCGCGAATCGGCCCATCGAACAGCCCAGCCAGCATCGGTGCCAGTGAGGCCAGTATAGCAATGCGTGGGCGAGGTGCGGCCGTCCGGGAGGCGCACCAGGAGCGTCGTCCGCCTTCCTGCGACGCGGCGGCCGAGGTCCGCAACTGGTGGCGCGACGGACTCCGTCAGGGTGAATCGTCGCCCGCCGCCGCCTCGCGCGCCTCCATGGCCCGCGCGCCCGAGAGCGAGCTGGGCATCGAGTAGTTGCCCTCGTGGCACGCGTACTCGTACAGCGGCTCATCCGTGCGCGTCATCAGCACCTGGGCGGTCCACGGGCCCGTCCAGCTCGTCGGATCGTTGACCGTGAACTCGTAGACCAGCGTGTCGGGCCCGGCGCGCCGGAAACGCTCGACCAGGTGCAGGTTGGCGCTGGATCCCCGCAGGGAGGTCTCGCCGAGGAAGTTCCGGGTTTCGATCACGAGCGTATCGCCGTCCCAGCTCGCCCGCGAGTCCCCGACCCACTGCTTCAGATGGGCCGGCAGGTGCGGCCGGCCGTCGAGGGGAACGATGCGCGCGTTGTGCACCATCTCGTTGAGGATGACCACGTGGTCGGCCGTCTGAAACAGTTGCACGTTGTTGTTGTAGGCGCTCGGGGTCATCGGCGGTCCGGAGTTGAAACCGAGCAGGCAGCGCTCCGAGGCACCGCGATCTTCCGGGCCATGCGCGTACCGCCCGCGCAGGATGCTGCGCAGCTCCGCCCTTGCCTCCACTTCCGGCCGCACCGCGGGAATGCGTCCGTTCGGCGGATCGATCACGAGCGAGGTCCGCTGCTCGGACAGCGTATCGCCGTGCTCGAACCAGATGCGGACCGAATAGCCCAGCCGCGCCCCCAGCGGGGCGTCCTCGCGTTCCGACTCGCTGGCGGCGCGCCGCTCGGCGAGTTGCTGCTCCCATGTGGCCGCTTCCTCGGCAGTCAACGTCGCCTGATCGGCCAGATCCTCGGGCCGCTCCATCGGAGTGGCGGTCGAGAAGTTCCAGACGCCCTGCAGGTCGGGTTGGCCGTCCGGCGTAAGGAGCGACGGCGTTGTTGAGCCTGCGTGCGGCCTCGTTGTCGCTGATGGCGTAGGCTCGGGCGTCGAGTTGGTCGAAGGTCGTTTCGGGCTTCAGGTAGCGGTTGGGGCCGGGCAGGGACTTGAGCTTCTCGGAGGGGGTCATGATGTCGTTGTCGCGGTAGTACTTGCGCATCCGTCCGCGCGCATCGACGGCTTGTCTGGGGAAGAAGCAGGGGCGGTGGAAGTTCAGGTAGGGGGAGAGCACCTGCTGTGTGAAGGCGTTGACCATCCGGGCGCACTGGCCGGGGATGTGGCCGTGGCCCAGGGATTTGCGGATGACCGTGCCGTTCTTGCTCTCGACCATGGCGTTGTCGGTGCTGCGGCGCGGTCGCGACCTGGTGAACTCGTCGATGTGCAGCGCCTGGAGCAGGGCCGCGACCTCGCGGTTGACGTATTCCGAGCCGTTGTCGGTGTGGAAGCCGTGGAGGACGAACGGGAACGCTTGCAGCAGGGCTTCGAGGACCGGCGTCAGACAGGCCGCGTGGAGGTGCTCGACCGAACCGACGCACTGGAACTGGGTGACCTTCGTCGACCCAGGTTCACGTGGTAGAGGCCCTTGATGTGGTCGAGGTCGCCCTGGTGGACCGAATCGACCCGCACCCACGCGATGGCGGTGCCGTGCGCGGCACGACGGTCAGTCGGCCGATGGGGGTCTCGTGGCAGACGGTGGGCAGCATCGTCGCACACAGCGGACCTTCAACGTGGTGGTCGGCAGCGTGGCGGTGCTGTCGCTGCTCGTGGGCGGCATCGGCATCATGAACACGATGCTGACCTCGGTGCTCGAACGGACGCGGGAGATCGGCCTGCGGCGGGTGGTGGGCGCCACGGCGCGCGACATCGTCGTCCAGTTCCTCATCGAGAGCCTCATCATGACGGTGGCCGGCGGGGTGCTCGGCATCGTGGCGGGCGTCGCCACGGCGTACGCGATCACGGCGTACGCGGCGTGGCCCACGGCCGTGTCGTCGCTGGCGGTGGGACTGGCCGTCGCGGTGTCGGCGGCCGTCGGGCTGGCGTTCGGGATCCACCCGGCCGCGCAGGCGGCCCGGCTGCAGCCGGTCGACGCGGTCCGCTACGAGTGAGGATCCCACCCCGCGCGCGCCACCGGGCGCGCTCGCCGCACCACGCACACCGGGTAGGATTCCCCCGATGCGGGTGTTGACGTCGGCGCAGATGCGCGAAGCCGAGCGGCGCACGATCGAGGATCACGGTGTGTCGTCGCTGCTTCTCATGGAGCGCGCCGGCGAGGCCGTCGTCGCGGCCATCGCGTCGCATGTCGAGAGCCGTCCGGGGTCGGTGACGGTCCTGTGCGGGCGCGGGAACAACGGCGGCGACGGGTGGGTGGTCGCGCGCCTGCTGCGAGAGCGCGGATGGGACGTCCTCGCCGTCCTGTTCGGGTGCGCCGGCGAGGTGACCGGCGACGCGCGCGCGAACCTGGAACGGGCCCGACGGCTGCCGATCCCGCTCGTGGAGGTGGCGAGCGTCGGCGACTGGAGCCGCTGCCGGGCACGGCTCGACACCGGCTGCGTCGTGGTGGACGCGTTGTTCGGGACGGGGTTGACACGCCCCCTGACGGGTCTGCTCGCCACGGTGGCGGGCGACGTCAACGCGGCGCGAGGTCCGGTCGTGGCGATAGACCTGCCGTCCGGCCTCCTGAGCGACCTGTCACGCCGGGACGCCCCCTGCGTCCGGGCGGCGCTGACCGTCACGTTCGGAGCCCCGAAGCTGCCCCTCGTCCTGCGCCCGGCTCCCGCCGGCCGGGTGATCGTGGCGGACATCGGCATTCCCGAGGTCGTCCTCGCGGATCCGGGCGTCCCTCGCATGGAGGTGCTCGCGGCCGGGGCGATTCGCTCGGCCGTGCCGGTGCGTCCGGCGGAGTCGCACAAGGGCGATTTCGGGCGCGTCCTGATCGTGGCGGGATCGCGCGGCAGGACAGGGGCGGCGAGGCTGGCCGGGCTCGGCGCGCTGCGGGCGGGAGCTGGCCTGGTGACGGTTGCCACGCCGGCGTCCTGCCAGGACGTGGTGGCCTGCGAGCCGGAGTACATGACCCTGGGCCTGCCGGACCGGGAAGGTGTCGCTACCGGCGACGGTCTCGGCGCGCTGCTGGGGGGGGCGTGGGACGTGGTGGCGGCCGGGCCGGGACTGGGCATCGGCGCCGGATGCCGGACCATCGTGCACGCGCTGCTCGACCGTCCCGATCGCGGGCCGCTCGTGCTCGACGCCGACGCGTTGACCGCGTGCGCGGCGGCGCCGGACCGGCTGCGCGGGCGCGCGGATGCGCCCGTGGTGATCACGCCGCATCCGGGCGAGATGGCGCGGTTGTCGGGCACGACGGTCGCCGAGGTGCAGCGCGACCGGGTCGGCGCGGCGCACGGGTTCGCGATCGACCACGGCGTTCACGTGGTGCTCAAGGGCGCCCGGACGGTCATCGCCGCCCCGGACGGCGCTGTGCGCATCAACACCACCGGCAACCCGGGGATGGCCAAGGGCGGCAGCGGCGACGTGCTGACGGGCGTCGTCGCGGCGTGGCTGGGCCAGGTGCAGCACGTGGAAACGGCGGTTGCGCTGGCCGTCCATCTCCATGGTCTCGCCGGCGACCTGGCGGCGCGACGGATGGGGGAGACCGGGCTGCTGGCGCGCGACATCGCACGCTGGCTGGGGCCGGCGGTCGCGGAACTGACCGGTCGGAGCGACAGCCGGTGAAGACGACACACATCAGCCGTTCCGAGGCCGACACGATGCGGATCGCTCGCGAGCTCGCCGGGACCCTGGATGCGCCGGCCGTGGTGCTCCTCCATGGCGAGCTCGGGGCAGGGAAGACCGCCTTCGTGCGGGGACTGGTCGAAGGCGCCGGCGGCTCCCCCGAGGACGTCAGCAGCCCGACGTTCGTGCTGATGCAGGAGTATTCGGGTCGCCGACTCGTCCATCACGTCGACCTGTACCGCCTGTCCGGCGACGAGGTCCGCGATCTCGAACCGCTGTTCGACGAGATGCTGGCCGGCAACGCCATCGTCGCCATCGAGTGGGCGGACCGCCTGCCGAGTCCCCCGAGTCCGGCCGTGCGCGTGCGTATCGCGGACCGGGGCGGAGACGAGCGCGCCATCACGGTCGGGCGGGCGGCGCCCGCCTGACTCGCTATTCGCTCTGGTAGTTGGGGGCTTCCTTCGTAATCACCACGTCGTGGACGTGGCTCTCCCGCACACCGGCCGGTGTGATGCGGACGAGTTCCGCGTCGAGTCGGAGCGCTTCCAGATTCGGCGCCCCGCAGTAGCCCATGCCGGCCCGCAATCCACCTTCCAACTGGTGGATCATCGTGGCGACGCTGCCCTTGTAGGGGACGCGGCCCTCGATGCCCTCGGGCACGAGCTTCTGCTGGTTGTCTTCCGGGGCCGACAGGTCGAACTCCTTCTGGAAGTAGCGATCCGTGCTGCCGCTGCGCATCGCCCCGATCGAACCCATCCCGCGGTAGTCCTTGAAGCTGCGGCCCTGGTAGAGGATGAGTTCGCCCGGACTCTCTTCGGTGCCGGCGAACAGACTGCCCATCATCACCGCGCTGGCGCCGACGGCGAGGGCCTTGGTGATGTCGCCGGAATAGCGGACTCCACCGTCGGCGATGACCGGAATGTCGTACCCGGCGGCGGCCGAGGCGCACTCGGCGACCGCGGTGACCATCGGCACCCCGATGCCCGCGATGATCCGCGTCGTGCAGATGGAACCGGATCCGATGCCGACCTTCACGGCGTCGACGCCTGCCTCGGCGAGGGCGCGCACCCCGCCCGCGGTCGCGATGTTGCCTGCGATGAGGTCCACGGACGGAAACGTCCGGCGCAGTTGCCCCGCGGTGTCGATGACGTTCTGCGAGTGCCCGTGAGCGCTGTCGAGGACGAGAACGTCGACGTTGGCCGCGACGAGCGCCTCGGCGCGTTCGAGCGCGTCGGCCGCGATGCCCACCGCCGCGCCGACGCGCAGGCGGCCGAGCGAGTCCTTGCACGCGTTGGGGTACTTGATCGCCTTCTGGATGTCCTTGACCGTGATCAGGCCGCGCAGATTGAACTGCTGATCCACGACGAGCAGCTTCTCGACGCGGTGCTGGTGGAGAATCGCCTTCGCCTGCGCCAGCGTCGTCCCGACCGGAACCGTAATCAGGTTCTCGCGTGTCATCACCTCGGCGATGGGGCGCTGCACGTCACCGTGGAACCGCAGGTCGCGATTGGTGAGGATGCCCACCAGACGCCCCTCGTTGCGGCCGTCGGCCGTGATCGGCACGCCCGAGATGCGGTACTTCTTCATCAGTTCGAGCGCCTGGTACACCCGCGCCTCGGGGGAGAGCGTGATGGGGTTGACGATCATGCCGCTCTCCGAACGCTTCACCCGGTCCACCTCCGACGCCTGCGCCTGGATGTCGAGGTTCTTGTGCACGATGCCGATACCGCCGAGCTGCGCCATGGCGATCGCCATCCGCGATTCGGTCACGGTGTCCATGGCGGCGCTGAGCAGCGGCAGGTTCAGCGGGATGCGTCGCGTCAGCCGCGTGCTGACGTCAACCTCGCGCGGCAGTACGGTCGAGTGGCGGGGGCGGAGCAGGACGTCGTCGAACGTCAGGGCGGTCTCGACGGTGGCGCTGGTCAGACGCTCGGTGGATGTCTCGGTCTTGACTGTCATGGTGCAACCACCGGGTCAGGCCCCGCAGCACTTCTTGTACTTCTTGCCGCTGCCGCAGGGGCACGGCTGATTGCGTCCGACCTTCGGCATGTCCCGGCGGACCGTCTTGACGGCCGCGTCGTCGCCGCCGGTACGGGCCGGACGAGGCCCCGCCCCGCTGGCGGTTGCAGCGCCCAGGGCCGGAGCCGACCGGCTCGGGTCGTTGAACGAGAGCGGGGTCGCCTGTCGCGCCGGGACCGGGGACGGCCGGTTGCCGTTGCCGTCACCGTCGCGCAGCACGGGACGCAGGCGCCAGAGATAGCGCAGGGTCTCCTCGTCGATGCGCTGCTTCATCGCCTGGAACATCGTGAAGCTCTCGCGCTTGTACTCGACGAGAGGATTGCGCTGACCGTACCCGCGCAGACCGATGCCCTCCTTGAGGTGGTCGAGGCCGTACAGGTGGTCCTTCCATTGCGAGTCGACCACCTGCAGCATCAGATCACGCTCCACCCGATGCAGCACGCCGCCATCGAGCGCCGACGTCCGCTCCTCGTAGAGTTCCCGCGCCATCGACCAGAGAGCGTCGTGCATTTCGTCGGGGTTCTTGTCGTCGAAGTCGAGTGCGTCGAGCGCCTCGCGATCGAGACCGAACAGCTCGGCGACGCTCTGCCGGAGGGCGGACAGGTCCCACTCCTCGGGATCGACGTCGCGTCCGCAGTGCGTCTGGACGGCCTCGTCGATCGCCCCTTCGGCCAGCGTCAGCACGTACTCGTGCGTGTCGATCTCCTCGTCGTCCTCGATGGAGATCGTGCCCTCGAGCAGCTCCCGGCGCAGCGCGTAGACGTTCTCGCGCTGCTTGTTCATCACGTCGTCGTACTCCAGCAGGTGCTTGCGGACGGCGAAGTTCTGCGCCTCGACCTGCTTCTGCGCCCGTTCGATGGCCTTGGTCACCATGCCGTGCTCGATCGGCACTCCCTCTTCCATTCCGAGGCGGTCCATCAGCCCCTGGATGCGGTCCGACCCGAAGATGCGCATCAGGTCGTCCTCGAGCGAGAGATAGAACCGCGAGGAGCCGGGGTCTCCCTGCCGCCCGGCCCGCCCCCGGAGCTGATTGTCGATGCGCCGCGCCTCGTGCCGCTCGGTACCGATGATGTGCAGTCCGCCGGCGTCGACGACCGCCTCGTGGTCGGCGTCGGTCTGCTTGCCGTAGCGGGTCTGAAGCTGCTCCCATGCGGGCCGCGGAACACGATGGAACCCGTCGTGCACGAAGTAGACGTAATCCTCGTCGTCGACGAACTTCGCCTCTTCCTCCGGAAGGCGCTCGGCCACCTCGTCCGCCAGCGCCTGACGGCGGGCCATGTGCTCGGGATTGCCCCCGAGCAGGATGTCGGTCCCGCGCCCCGCCATGTTCGTTGCAATGGTCACCGAGCCGGAACGGCCCGCCTGGGCGACGATCTCGGCCTCCTTGTCGTGGTACTTCGCGTTCAGGACCACGTGCCTGATGCCGCGGCGCTTCAGGAGTCCGGACAGGCGTTCGGACTTCTCGATCGAGACGGTGCCGACCAGGACCGGCCGGCCCGCCTCCTGCTGTTCGATGATGTCCTCGACGATGGCGGCGTACTTCTCCCGCTCGGTGCGGTAGACGAGGTCGGGTTCCTCGATGCGGATGAGCTCGCGGTTGGTCGGGACCGAGAAGACGTCGAGCTCGTAGATCTTGGCGAACTCGGTGGCCTCGGTCTCGGCCGTTCCCGTCATGCCGGACAGCTTGTCGTACTTGCGGAAGTAGTTCTGGAAGGTGACCGTGGCCAGCGTCTGGTTCTCGCGCTCGATCTTGACCTTCTCCTTCGCCTCGACCGCCTGGTGCAACCCGTCGCTCCAGCGGCGCCCCGGCATCAGGCGCCCCGTGAACTCGTCGACGATGACCACCTGGCCGTCCTTGACCATGTAGTCCACATCCCGTTCGAAGAGGCTGTGCGCGCGCAGCGCCTGGTTGATGTGGTGCAGCAGCGGCATGTTGGCCGGGTCGTACAGTCCGCCGGGCTGCAGGCGGTGCCTGAGCAGCTTCTCGCAGACGGCCATGCCGCTCTCGGTCAGCGAGACCGTCTTGTGCTTCTCGTCCTTGAGGAAGTCCCCGGTGTCCTCGAGCTCCGCCCGCCGCTCGGCCGGCACGTTGCCCTGGGTGACGGCGCCGGGCTTGAGGCGTGGAATGATCCGGTCCACCTCGTAGTAGAGCTCCGTCGACTGCTGGGCCGGCCCGGAGATGATCAACGGCGTGCGCGCCTCGTCGATCAGGATGCTGTCCACCTCGTCCACGATCGCGAAGTGGTGGCCGCGCTGCACGAACTGCGCGACGTCGAACTTCATGTTGTCGCGCAGGTAGTCGAAACCGAACTCGTTGTTGGTGCCGTAGGTGATGTCGCAGCGGTAGGCCGCGTGCCGCTCCGCGTCGCGCAGGTCGTGCTGGATGACGCCCACCGTCATGCCGAGAAATCGGTAGATGCGCCCCATCCAGTCCGCATCGCGTCGCGCCAGATAGTCGTTGACCGTGACCACGTGCACGCCCTTGCCGGCCAGGGCGTTGAGGTAGGCGGCGAGGGTGGCCACCAGGGTCTTGCCCTCGCCGGTCTTCATCTCCGCGATCCTGCCGCGGTGCAGCATGATGCCGCCGACGAGCTGCACGTCGAAGTGCCGCATGCCGAGCATGCGCCGCCCGGCCTCGCGCACCACCGCGAAGGCGTCGATCAGCAGGTCGTCCAGCTCGGCGCCCTGGTCAAGCCGCTCCCGCAGCGCCGGCGTCTGCGCACGGAGCTCCTCGTCGGAGAGCGCGCGGACATCGTCCTCCCGCTCCCCGACAGCGGCGACAATCGGCTGAACTCGCTTGAGATCGCGCTGGTTCTGGGTGCCGAAGACCTTTGCCAGTAAGGTGTCCAGCATTGTCATGATGCCGACGCCGCCTAGTTCGCGGACAGCGTGTCGGCAGGGCTGATCAGTCGCAAGGGGTTGATGGTGCGCCCGTTCACCCAGATTTCGTAGTGAACGTGATTGCCGGTCGCGCGGCCTGTCGCTCCCGCGTACCCGATCAGGTCGCCGCGCTGCACCGTGTCGCCCGGCTCGACGGCGAACGTCGAGAGGTGGCCGAAGCGCGTGAGCAGTCCGAAACCGTGGCTGATTTCGACCAGGTTGCCGTAGGCGCCGTTGCGCTTCGCCTCCATCACGAGGCCCGCGGCGGTCGCGTGGACCGGCTCACCGGGTCGCGTGGAGATGTCTATCGCCGGGTGATGGTCACGGCGTCCGGTGAAGGGGTCGCGGCGATAGCCATATCCTGCCGATACCCAGCCGTCCACCGGCCACAGGGTAGGGAGCGCCTCGGCGAATGCCTCGCGCAGCGCGACGCCTTGCCGCACGACCTGCAACTCCCGGTTGAGCGAATCCAGCAGGTGGCGGAGAATGCCGAACGTCTGGCCGGCAATCGGAACCGAGGCGTCCGGGCGCAGTGAGGCGGCCAGCGTCGCCGGCAGGCGTTCGACCGACGCCCGCAGCCGCGCCGCGTCCAGCGGCGTGCGCGCCGCCAGGTCGTCGATGATCGCCTGGAGCGAAGCGATGTTGCCGATCAGGTCCGACGCGACGGCGCGGTACCCCGAGTTCTCGATCTCGAGGCGGGCGTTGTTCAACCGCAGGCGCAGCATCTCCGCGTGGGTCCCCCGGCCTGCGTGGAGGATCCAGCCGAGAGGAACGCCGACGGCGATGGTCACGATGAGCACGGCGAGCCCGACCGATACCGTGAAGCGATGGAGTGTGCCGGTTGCACGGTCGGCGACGATGAAAGCGTAACGCCGTCGAATCATGAAGGAAAATGCTCCCTGACTGACCCCGAAGGAAGGCGCGGCAAGCCCTCGTGCAGCCTGCCCGGTCCCTGGGATGATCCGTGCCGGATACGCCTAGTGTAACACGCGGTACTGGATCGCTTCTGCAACATCCGATCTCCGGATCGCGGGGGAGTCGTCCAGATCGGCGATGGTGCGCGCCACGCGGCGGATGCGGTCGAACCCGCGTGCGGTGAGTCCCAGACGCTGCATCGCCCCCTCGATCAGGGCCAGACTCGGGGTGTCGAGCCGGCCATGGTCCCTGAGCCCCGGTCCTGCGAGATCCGCGTTCGTGCGGAACGCCTCACCGCGGTAGCGGGCATCCTGATGCTCCCGGGCGCGGCGAACCCGTTGGCGAACGGTCGCCGAATCCTCGGCGGGGGTATCGTCGGCCAGGAGCCGGAACGGGACACGTTCGACCCGGACCGTCAGATCGATCCGGTCGCGCAGGGGACCGGACAACCGGTCGTGGTACCGATCGATGTCCGCCCGACTGCAGCGGCAACGGTCGGACGACTCGCCCGCATACCCGCACGCACAGGGGTTCATGGCCCCGACGAGCAGGAATCGCGACGGGAACGTAACGGTGCGCAGAGCGCGCGCAATCCGGACCACCCCGTCCTCGAGCGGCTCCCGCAGCGCTTCGAGCGCACGACGATCGAACTCCACGATCTCGTCCAGAAAGAGGACGCCGTTGTGAGCCAGGCTGACCTCTCCGGGCCGCGGATCGCGCCCGCCGCCGATGAGCGCCACGTCCGAAGCGCTGTGGTGCGGCGCCCGAAAGGGACGGTGAACCAGCAGTCCGGCGGCCGGATCGAGCAGCCCGGCCACGGAATGGATGGCCGTCGACGCGACCGCCTCGTCGAAGCTCGGCGTCGGCAGGATGCCGGGCAGGCGCCGCGCAAGCAGGGTCTTGCCGGCGCCGGGAGGTCCGACCAGCAACAGGTTGTGTCGTCCGGCGGCGGCGATCTCGATCGCCCGCCGCGCGTTGTGCTGGCCCCGAACATCGACCAGATCGCGCACCGCCCGCACCGTGTCCGACCCGGTTTCGACGCGCGCGGGCACCACAGGCGGTGCTCCGTTGTTCAGGTCCGCAACGATCTGCGCCAGCGAGGCTGCGGGGTGCAGGCCGACCCGCTCGACGATGCTCCCTTCCTCCTGATTGGCGGCCGGCAGTACCAGCCGCTGACCGTGACCGGCGGCGAGCAGCGCGACCGGCAATGCCCCGCGTATCGGCTGCACCCGCCCATCGAGCGAGAGCGCGCCGACCACGAGCAGATTCTCGAACCGCTCGGGTGGCAGGACCCCGACGGCGGCCAGCAATCCCAGCGCAATCGGCAGATCGTACGACGCTCCACTCTTGCGCACGTCGGCCGGCGCGAGGTTCACGGTGATTCGCCCTTCGGGGAACCGGAAGCCGGAATGCTGTATGGCGCTGCGGACCCGGTCGCGGCTCTCCCGCACCGTCGAATCGGGAAGGCCGACGACAGCGAAGGCCGGGAGACCGCCCGACACGTCGATTTCGACGTCGACAAGCAGGGCCTCCACTCCGATGATTGACGCCGACTGCAGCTTCCCGAGCACGCGAGCATACGCTCAAGCAAACCGCGTTCCAGCCCGGCTCACCGTCCTGACCTGCGCTGTTCGCCGCCTCGTTGCGGTTTCTGAACTCCCGCCGACGTGACCTGATGTCGAAATCTGCGGGCGTCAACCCATCGGATATGATCCTTGCGCGGCAGCCGCGGCATGCAGCTCTCCATCATCATTCCGGTCTTCAACGAGCGCGCCACCGTCCTCACCGTGCTCGACCGGGTCGAGGCCACCGGAATCGATGCCGAGATCATCGTGGTCGACGACGGGTCGACCGACGGCACGCGCGAACTGCTCGCGGAACGTGCCGGCAGGTCCGCAGGTCGGATCAGGCTGGTGGCGCATGCGGCCAATCGAGGCAAGGGGGCCGCGCTGGCCACTGGTGTCGCCGAAGCGACCGGCGAGTACGTCATCGTCCAGGATGCGGACCTGGAGTATGACCCCGCCGACCATGCCGCGCTTCTGGCGGTGGTGGAGAACCGTAGGGCCGCCGCCGTCTACGGTTCCCGCTTCCGTATCCCGCGGCAGAAGATGTCCGTGCGGCACGTGATCGGAAACCGGCTGCTCACCGGCCTGACCAACCTGCTGTATGGATCGGCCCTCACCGACATGGAGACGTGCTACAAGCTGATCCGCAGGAACCTGCTCCAGGAACTCCGCATTTCCTGCAAGCGCTTCGATGTCGAGCCGGAGATCACCGCCAAGCTGCTGAAGAGAGGCGTCACGATTCACGAGGTGCCGATCAGCTACAACGGACGCAGCTTCGCCGAAGGCAAGAAGATCTCATGGGTCGACTTCCTGTCGGCGGTATGGACGCTGTTACGGCTGCGCCTTGCCGGTTGAGGTGTACGGCCCGGTGCCCGAGAAGACGCCGTGCTGCTCCGCGAGGTCGCGCGCCGCGGGCGTGATGATCGTACGTTCCCCGATCACGATCGGCCGGGAGTCACGGATGGCGCTGCGGACATCCTGCTCGCAGACGAACGGAACCGGGGTCACGGCGCCGGAAGGCGGCTGCCGCGGCTCCGCTTCCCGAGACGACGCGTCCGGCGCCGTCCTGCGGGGATCGTCCAGGAGTCCCGCGACGCGATCGGCCACCAGACGCGCATCGAGTCCGGCCCGACGCCGTTCCGTGCCGCTCGTGGAGTCGTCCCGGTCGTCTGGCGCCGGTTCAACGAGAGCTGCGGCGGCCTGCGACGCGGAGCGTGTCTCGTAGGCCAGACGCTTGATGTTGAGCAGTTGCCGCGGCGAGATGTTGTCCGAGGTGACGTTGCCCCCGTAGCCGCCGCAGCCCAGGGTCATCGACGGGTCGAGTCCCGTCGTCATGCCGATGGAGCCGAGCGTGGCCGGCGTGTTGACGACGACGCGGAATGCGGGCTTGCGGAGAGCGAACTCGAGGATGACCGACTCGTCGCGGGAGTGGACCGCCATGGTATGGCCCAGGCCGCCGTATCTCAGGATCTGCCGGCATCGCTCGCAGCCTTCCCGCCAGTCCTCCACCACGTAGTACGAAAGCACCGGACACAGCTTCTCGATGGAGAGCGGATGATCCCGGCCGACGCCATCGAGCGGAGCGATGAGGGCCCGTGTCCCGTCGGGGACCCGGAGCCCGGCCCGCTCCGCGATGTCCGCGGCGCTGCGGCCCACCAGCTCCGGATGCGGCAGCCGCCCGGGGGTGATCAGCACCCTGGAGAGCGCGTCGGCGTCGTGGCGGTTCAGAAAATGACCTCCCCGCGCTTCGAACTCGCGACGGACCTCCTCGGCGACAGCCGTGTCCACGACCACGGAGTTCTCCGAGGAACACAGCAGACCGTTGTCGAAGGTCTTGCCCGTGAGCACGTCACGCACCGCCTTGGCGACATCGGCGGAACGCTCGATGTATGCCGGCGCATTGCCCGGGCCCACGCCGTAGGCCGGCTTGCCGGCCGAATAGGCCGCGCGGACCAGGCCCATGCCCCCCGTCGCCAGAATCACCGCGACCCGCGGGTGACGCATCAGCTCCTGCGTGCCCGCGATGGTCACCGAGCGCATGCAGGCGATGGCGCCCGCCGGCGCGCCGGCGGCCCGCGCCGCCTCCTCCAGCAGTCGGACGGTCCGGGCGATGCAGTCGACCGCCGCCGGATGCGGACTGAGCACGATCGCGCAACGCGCCTTCATCGCGATCAGCAGCTTGTAGATCGCGGTCGATGTCGGATTGGTCGACGGCGCAATCGCCGCGACCACGCCGAACGGCTCGGCAATCTCCACGATCCGCCGATCGTGGAGATGACGCAACACGCCGACCGTCTTCATGGGCCGGATGAACTCGTACACGGTGCGGGCGGCAAAGAGGTTCTTGCGGACCTTGTCCGCACGCACACCGAATCCGGTCTCGGCCACGGCGGCGGCGGCGAGAGCCTCGGCGTGCTTCGCGGCTGTCTCCGCCATGCTCGCGACGATCCGGTCGATCCGTTCCTGACCGAGTTCGGCCAGAGCGGCCTGGGCGTCGTGAGCCCGCGCGGCGAGGCTGCGCGCCTCCTCGGTGGAACGCCGATCCGGGTCGGACAGCGAATCGAGAGCAGGCATGGAGGAGAGCGTCAGTCACGTCGCCGCGCCGCCGAGGGCCCGGGAAGCGGCCCGCCCGAAATCGTCGCCGCCGGGCCTCGCTTCCCGCCCGCCAGGCAGCAACAGGAGCCTGCACTGTTTCTACGGCGCAGACTCCCGGGGCTGGTCCGCGGGCGCCGGCAGGATCTTCTCGACCTCCTGGTGGGGCCGCGGAATCACGTGCACGGAGACGAGCTCTCCGACTCGGCGGGCCGCTGCCGCACCCGCGTCGGTCGCTGCCTTGACCGCGCCGACGTCACCGCGCACCAGTACCGTCACGTAGCCTGCGCCGATGTACTCCTTGCCGATCAGGAGCACGTTCGCCGCCTTGACCATCGCGTCGGCGGCCTCGATGGAACCGACAAGGCCCTTGGTCTCGACCATGCCGAGCGCTTCGAGTGTCATGCGGTTGGTCACTCCTCCGGCCATCCATGATGTGACGGATAATCGACCGGGAACGGCCGGCAGGCTAGCATATTGTCGGAGATGCCCGCAACACGCCGGCATGCGCTGCATGCGGTCATGCGGTGGGCGCGCGATGGGCTACGTGAATACGCATGGCGGAGAGTTTTATTACGTGCTGACACGCCGGCATGCGTCGGATGCGCGATCGACGCTGCGTCGGCGGGCGGCGTGAAGATTGCCCGGGAAGCTCTCGATACGCTAGGATGCCGCGGATGCGCGGGTCCTGCTTGTACGCACCGGGAGTGATGGCCGTCGTCGTATGCGCGATGATTGCGTTCGGCTGCGCGGAGGCTCCGTCGCCGGTAGCGGCCATCACCCTGGGAGTGGATCGGTTCGCCGTACCGCTCGGCGCGCCCCTCCACCTGCAATTCCGTTTCGTCGTCGCCCCCGACCTCGAGCAGGGACCGACCGAGGACTACCGGGTGTTCGTACACTTTCTGGATGACCGTGAGGATGTGCTCTGGACCGAGGATCACGACCCACCGGTGCCGACGTCGGAATGGAAACCGGGGCAGTCCATAGAGTATGAACGGCGCGTGACGATTCCGATGTATCCCTACATCGGCGAGGCGGTCATAGCCGCAGGCCTCTATTCGGTCGTCGACGGGGACCGCGTTCCTCTCGCGGGAGCGGATCTCGGCCAGTCCGCCTACCGCGTGGCGAGCATCCGGCTCGAGCCGCAGCACGAGAGCAGTTTCATCGCGTATGGCGAGGGATGGCACCCGGCGGAGTTCAGCAGCGACGGACGGCGGCAATGGCGCTGGACGACCGACCGGGGCGTTGTTTCGTTCAGGAATCCGAACCGTGACTCGAGGCTCGTTCTGGAGTTCGACGGCCGTCCGGACATGTTCGAGTCCGCACCACGGCTGTCGCTCGTGATCGGCGACCGGATGCTGCACGAACTGGAGGTGGATACGAACGAGGTGAAATACCTCGTCGAGGAGATTCCTGCAACCGATCTGGGAACCGGGGACTTCGTGGAACTGGAGTTGCGAATCGATCGGACCTTCACACCCGCGAACGTCGACGGTCAGGCGCAGGACGCCCGGGAGCTCGGCGTTCGCGTCTTCTACATGTACTTCGAGCCGCTGTAGCCGAGGCGGCCGATTCGAAGCCGGATCCCCCTGGACAAACGCACGACCGGTTCGGGGGGCGGCGTGTCGACTGTGGGCTGGAAAATCATGTTGCTGAAACGTGGACTGATTCTCTGCTGGGCGGCACTGATGCTGACTTTCGCCTGGGCGCCGGTCGTCTTCATCACCGTCGATGGACCGGATGTTGCCCGGGACAGGTTGATGTCTCTCCGCGATCTCGACTATCTCGGGGCATCGGTCCTGCCGGCGTCGCGGCTCAATGCCACCGTCTTTCTCGAGCCGCGGATGGTTCCGGCCCCGGAGCCCGAGCCGGTCGAGTTGCACGGTACCCCCGCGGGCGGCGGGCGGGAACGCGACGCATCGGCAGGCGCTTCCCGGAATGTGCGGTCGTGGCGACTGCCGTCGGTGCTGTCGGCGCGACCGTACGCACGTCTGGTGGAGCAGGCCGCGGATCGACACGGCGTCGACCCGCGTCTTGTGCACGCCTTGATCGAAGTGGAGTCCGGCTACCGCGCCGATGCGGTCTCGGCTGCCGGCGCGATGGGGCTGTTGCAGTTGATGCCGATCACCGCGAAGCGCTACGGGGTCGCCGACCCGCTGGATCCGGAAGCCAACATAGAAGCCGGCACACGCCATCTGCGGGCGCTGCTCGACGAGTTCGGTCCCCTCTTCACCCTGGATGCGCTGGCCGCGTACCACGCCGGCGAATCGGTCGTCCGGCAGCACGGCGGCATCCCACCCTATCCGCAGACTCGCAGGTTCGTGCGCCGGGTCCTGAACGTGCTGCTGTCGCAGACCGGCTGGAGCGGTGGCGACTGACCGATGCACCGATGGAGTTTCGCTGCCGCCTCGGAACCGCTTCCGGTGAGATTCTGGAGTGTGTCCGTGTTGCGGACGACGAGGTCAGCCTGCGGCAGGAACTGGAGAAGGACGGGCTCTTTCTCCTGTCGTTCCGGCAACGAGGTGGATTCGGCTGGTCGAGCGTCTCGCTGCCGAGGAAACGGCGGCCGGGCGAGCGGGAGTTCACGGTCTTCAACCAGGAGTTGGCCGCCCTCCTCAAGGCCGGAATGCCGCTGCTGCAATCGCTCGACATCCTTCGCCAGCGAACCGAGCAGCCGGTGCTCAGGACGGTCCTCGACGATGTCCACGAGCAGGTGCGGGGCGGGACGTCACTCTCCGATGCATTCGCCAGCCACGACGATCTCTTTCCCGGGGTGTACACCGCCTCGCTCCTGGCCGGTGAGAAGAGTGGCAATCTGGAAGAGACGCTTCGCCGCTACGTCAGCTACGCCAAGGTCATCGCCGGCGTGCGTCGGCGAACGTTGTCGGCGCTGATCTATCCGGCCATCCTGCTGGCGTTGTCCGGCGTCGTGGTCGCCATCATCCTGGTGCGGGTCGTGCCGGAGTTCACCAACTTCTACAACTCGATGGGCGCAACGCTGCCGTTCGCCACGCGCCTGCTGACCCGTGTCTCCGCCGTCATCACCGAGTTCTTCTGGCTGATCGTGCTGGCGGCGGCGGCCGCCGCGGCCGGTGCGACATGGGTCCGGGGCCGTCAGCCGGCCCGCGGCGCGCAGCTCGATCGCCTGCTGCTGCGGCTGCCGTTCATCGGCGATGTGGCCACCCGTTTCTCGACGTCACAACTGGCGCGAACGCTGGCCACCCTGCTCGGTGGGGGGATTCCGCTGGTCAAGGCCCTCGACGTCACGGCGCGCTCGGTCGGCAACCGTTGCGTCTCGCGCCATGTCGAGCGCATCGCGCGCGAGGTGCGCGAGGGCCGGGCGCTCTCCGCGTCGATGCATGCGCGCGGGCTGTTTCCGCCGGTGGCCGTGAAGATGGTCGAGGTCGGGGAATCGACAGGGGCGCTGCAGGACATGCTGAACGCGGCGGCCGATTTCTTCGACGAGGAGATCGAGACCACGCTGGGGCGTTTCATGACGCTCATCGAACCGTTGCTGCTGGTGATCATGGGCATCGTGATCGCCGCCTTGCTTCTGGCGCTGTACTGGCCGCTGCTGCAACTCGGCGCCATCGTTTCATGAGCGACGCTCACACGCCGGCGGCCGCATCCGTGGACGCGGGGCGCAACGCCGCGGGCCGTGGACCGGCCGCGCCGCATGACGCCGCCGCGGAGGTCGCGCGTGCGCGCGCCCTTGCCGAACGGTACCGCCTGGAGTACGTCGACATGGAACGGTACTACGTCGACCAGGATCTCCTCCGTTCGATTCCCGCCGACCTGATGCTGCGCTATCGCTTCGTACCCAGACGACGCACGGGCGAGGCGCTCGAGATCATCGTGTCGGATCCGACCGATCTGCCGATGATCGACGATGTCGCGCTGCTGCTCGGGGCGCCGGTGACCGTGACCGTCGGGACGCCGTCCGCCATCGAGTCGATCCTCACGCGGAGCGAGAGCTCGCAGCGGGTACTCGACGAAGCCACCGAGAGCTTCCAGTTGCAGCTCCTGCGGGACGAGGACGCCGGTGAGGACAGCCTGACCGTCGAGCGCCTCACCAGTGACATCAGTCCGGTCATCAAGCTGGTCGACTCGATGATCTACACGGCCATCCAGCGGCGGGCCAGCGACATCCATGTCGAGACGCAGGACGACGCCCTGCACGTGAAGTACCGCATCGACGGCGTGCTGCAGACGGCGATGCGGCCGATCGACAGGCAGTTCCACAGTGCGGTCCTCTCCCGCATCAAGGTGATGGCCGAGCTCGACATCGCCGAGAAGCGCGTGCCGCAGGACGGCCGCTTCAAGCTGAGGATGCCCGGCAAGAGCATCGACTTTCGCGTGTCGATCATGCCCAGCATTCACGGCGAGGACGCGGTCATCCGCATCCTCGACAAGGAGTCGATCAGCGAGCAGTTCCGGGAGCTGCGGCTCGACATCCTCGGGTTCCCCGCCGACGAGCTGAAGCACTTCCGCCGCGCCATCGCCGAGCCGTACGGCATGGTGCTGGTGACCGGCCCGACGGGCAGCGGCAAGACCACGACGCTCTACGCCGCCCTCGCCGAGATCGCTTCCGCGGAGGACAAGATCGTCACCATCGAGGACCCGGTCGAGTACCAGCTCAAGGGAATCACGCAGATCCCCATCAACGAGCGCAAGGGGCTGACGTTCGCCCGCGGCCTGCGGTCGATCCTGCGCCACGATCCGGACAAGATCATGGTGGGGGAGATCCGCGATCCGGAGACGGCCCAGATTGCGATTCAGTCCGCACTGACGGGGCATCTGGTCTTCACCACGGTGCACGCGAACAACGTGATCGACGTGCTCGGGCGGTTCCTGAACATGGGTGTCGAGGCGTACCAGTTCGTCTCCGCCCTCAACTGCGTCCTGGCCCAACGCCTGGTCCGCACGATCTGTCGGGAGTGCCGGCATCCGGTGACCATCGGGGAAGAGGAGCTGCGCGAGGCGAAGATCGACCCGGCGGTCGCGGCCCGGCACATCTTCCATGCGGGAGGCGGGTGTATCGAATGCGGCGGAACCGGTTATCGGGGCCGGACCGCGATCTGCGAGCTCCTCGATCTGACCGACCACATTCGGGAGCTGATCCTCGACCGGCGGTCCACGTCCGAGATCAAGCAGGCGGCGCGCAGTGCCGGGATGCGCTTCCTCCGCGAGTCCGCGGTCGAACAGGTGCTGCAGGGACGGACGACGCTGCACGAAATCAACAAGGTCACCTTCGTTGCCTAGGCCGCCGCACGACGTGCTGCGCTCGCTGTTGACGACGCCCGGTCCGAGTGTGGCGGTGTCCATCGAGCCGGAGCAGGTGATCGCGGTGCAGGTCGAGTCGCGCCGGCAGGAGGTGACGGTGCGCAGCCATGCGCGGGCGGTGCTGCCGGCGGGTGCCGTCACACCGACCCTGCAGGGCCCGAATCTGGCGGACCCGCCGGCGGTGGCGGAAGCCGTCGACGACGTACTGGGACAGCTTCCGCGCCGCCCGCGCCGGGTCGCGCTGCTGTTGCCGGACGGCGCCGCGAAGGTGTCGATGGTGCGGTTCACCACGGTGCCCGCCCGCGCGGCGGACCTCGAGGGGATGATTCGCTGGCAGGTCCGCAAGACTGTGCCCTTCAACGTGGAGGAGGCGCAGGTCGACTGGAGCCGGGGCCGGCTGACGGCTGCCGGCGAACAGGAGTTCGTGGTGGTCCTGGCGCGACGCGCGGTGGTCGAGGAGTACGAGCAGGTCTGTACGGCCGCCGGGACCCACGCCGGCCTGGTCGATCTGCTGGGCTTCAGTCTGCTGGATGCGGCCCTGGCGCGCGGTGTGGGCGACGGCGGGGCGGACTGGCTGCTCGTGCACATCGGGACCGGCTCCAGTACCCTGGCCGTCGTTCGGGGCCGGCACCCGCTGCTGTTCCGGACGGTCACGACCGATGGCGAAGCGTTGGGCGACCTCGTCCACCAGACTGCGATGTACTACGAGGATCGTCTCGGAGGCAACGGCTTCTCGTGCGCACTCGTCGCCGGCGGCGGTGCGACGCCGGACGGCGCTGCCGCCATCCGGCGCGTCATCGAGAATCGGCTCGCCGTCGCGGTCGAACCGATGGCGGCGCGCATTGCGCCGCTGGTGCCCGAGCCGGACGGGCTCGACCTGGCCGCCCTGGACGGACTGGCGGCGCCCGTCGGGGTCCTGCTGCGGGAATCCGGGCCGCGATCGACGTGACAGGGCAGAGAATGAACCTGGCCACGCGTCCGTTCTACAACGACCGCGCCGTTCACCTGGTACTGGGGGGCGTCGGCCTGACGGTGGTCGCAGTGCTCGTGCTGGGCGGCATGCGTCTCGCGGAGCTGTCGCGCACGCACCGCGCGCTGACCCTGCGGGCCGAGGCCCTGGAACGCGAAGCCGCATCCGTTGCCACGCGGACGGCACGCTACGAGCGGGAGACACCCGCGGACGCGCTGGCGTCCCTGCATGTCGCGGCCGAGGAGACCAACCGGCTCATCGAGCGGAGGCTGTTTTCCTGGTCCGCCCTCCTGAACGTCATCGAGCGGACCCTGCCGTCCGACGTGATGCTCACGGCCGTGCGTCCGGATGCGGACGAACAGGGGACGAGCGTCGATCTGACCGTGATCGGCCGCACCGTGGCGGACATCGAGGAGTTCATCCGCCGACTCGAAGCGAGCGGCGCCGTCGCGGACGTGCTGGCCCGGCAGGGCGAACTCGACGACGGGGGCATGTACCGGGCGCGATTGCGCGGGCGTCTGGTGCGCCTCGACGAGACCGGGGACGACGGGCGCGAACCGACGGGGGACAGATGACCCCGACCCTGTCCCTCATCCGGCGGGTGGTCTCCGAGAAGCGCCTGTTCGTCGGTCTGGCGGCGGTCGGGGTGCTGGCGGACGCCGGGCTCTACGGCCTTGCCGTCTACCCCTGGACCCTCCGGGTGGAGAGTGCGGACCGGCGCGCGACGACGGCGACGGCGAATCTGGAGACCGCGCGGCAGCGCTTCGAGATCGCCCGTCTGGCGGCTGAGGACAGGAACCGGGCGGAGGCCGAGCTGCGTGCGTTCCGCCACGAGATTCTGCCGGGCGATCTGGCCGGCGCACGCTCACTCACGTTCGCCCGACTCGCAGCCCTGGCCGGTGATCACCATCTGGTGATGGAACGACGCGCCTCGGCGCCGGATCGCGAGGAGGGCAGCCGCCTGGCGCGTCTCCAGGTGTCGATGTTGCTCAGCGGCGCGTACCGCGACATCCGCCGGTTCATCCATGCGATCGAGACGGCGCCGGCGTTTCTCGTCATCGAGGAGATCGTCCTCAGTCAGGGCGACGAGACGGAGGCAGGGGAGGTGCTGAGCCTGGGCCTCTCGACCTACTATTGGGACGGCGACGATGAGCAGCGCGACGAGTCGTAGGGCGGGCGGCGCGGCAACTCCGGCACGGCCGGCGACGAGGCCCACGCAACGATGAGCAGCGCGACGAGACGCAGGGCGGGCGGGTACTCGTTCATCGAGCTGCTCGTCGTCAGCGCGATCCTGCTGATCCTCGCATCCGCGGTCGCGCCGCTCGCGCAGGTCACGATGCAGAGGCAGCGCGAGACGGAGCTGCGGCGGGCGCTGCGCGAGATGCGCACGGCGATTGATCGCTACAAGGACGCGGTGGACCTCGGGGTCGTCGGGGGCGCGGACATCGAGCCCGGGAACCAGGGTTATCCGCCGAGCCTGGAGACGCTGGTGGAGGGCGTCGAGCCGGTCGACGAGAACACGGGGAGCGTCCTGCGCTTCCTGCGGCGGATTCCGATCGATCCGATGACGAAGAGCACCGACTGGGGCCTGCGTTCGTACCAGGACGATCCGGACGCCACACGCTGGGGGGGAAACAACGTGTACGACGTCTACACGAAGTCGCGGGGTACGGCCCTCGACGGCACGCGTTATCGGGACTGGTGACGCGATGCCGGGCTGGCGGTGTGCGCGGGGCTGGACGCTCATCGAGCTGACAATCGTGATCTCGCTCATCACGGTCCTGTCGACGATTGCTCTCGTCGGTTACGGCAATGCCGTCACGCGTTCGCGCGAGGCGGTGCTCAAGGAGGACCTCTTCCGCATGCGCGACGCCATCGACCAGTACTACGCCGACCTCGGCGAGTACCCGCCGGATCTCCACGCCCTGGTGAGCGCCGGGTACCTGCGTGCGATTCCGGAGGATCCGACGACCCGCTCGTCCGAGACGTGGATGGTCGTGCCGGCGGAACCGGATCTGGCGGATCCCTTCGTCACGGGCGTCTACGACGTGAAGAGCGGATCGGAGGGAGTGGCCCTCGACGGCACGGCCTATGCCGACTGGTAGGAACCCGGCAACGCTGCGCGGGCCGGTGCGGGGGCAGCAGGGTTTCGCGATGGCGGCCCTGCTGGTCAGCCTCGGCATCATGAGCGTCATGCTGTCGGTGGCGCTTCCCGTCTGGAACCATGCGGCGCAGCGTGAGCGCGAGGCGGAGCTCATCTTCCGCGGCGAGCAGTATGCACGCGCCATCATGCTCTACCAGAGGCAGACCCCCGGGGCCTATCCGCCCGACGTCGAGACGCTGGTCGAGGGACGGTTCCTGCGCCGCGCCTACCGCGATCCGATGACCACGGACGGGGAGTTCCGGTTCATCCTGCAGTCGGAGCTGGGTGAACTCGACGCGCCCGGCGCCGCCGGAGAAGCGGCGGACGACGCGCCCGGCGCCGCCGGAGACGGTCCGCTGCGCCGCCGTCAGGGTGACGAGGCACGGGAGCGATCCGGATTCATGCAGGGAGTCAGGCCGTTCGGAGACCGGGACGACAACACATCCGGCGGCGTCGACGGCAACATCGCGGGCGTCGTGAGCCGCAGCGAGAATGCCTCGATCGCGCTGTACAACGGACGGTCGAGATACAGCGAGTGGATCTTCATCAACGTGGTCCCGGCGACCGGCCCGGCGGGTGGTGGACCGGGGCAGCCGCCACCGGGAATGTCGGACACTTTCGGTGGTCGGTCCGACAGCGGGCTCTCAGGTCGTTCGGGCGGCCTGCGCCGGCGTCCCGGCGACCGGACGCGATGAGAGCGGGTCACGGGCGCGCACGCCGGGTGCGGGCCAGGTTCCGGATGAGCCAGGCGCCCGGCGTGGCGGCGCCGGCGAACAGGACGGCGGCGCCGACGACCGAACCGAACAGCACGGCGTGCGTAGCCGCCAGCGTCAGGTAGACGGCCGCGCAGCCTGCCGCCCAGCGCCGCAGCTCGGGCGCCAGCGGTGCCGGCGCGGGCCCGCCCGCGGCGGCGGCAACGTGTCTCCAGCCCGGGCCGGCGGGCCGGGTGCGCCGGTAGAAGCGGATCAGATGCGGCAACGGCTCGGCGCGCGCGGCCAGTGTGGCGGCGAGCCAGCACACCGTGGTCCAGGGCACCAGAAAGAGCAGCGAGTCCGGAAACGGAATGGTGGTGAAGAACCGCACGAACACGAAGCCGACGGCGGCGGCGGCCAGCGCCGCGAGCTCCGAGACCGCGGTGACCCGCCACCAGTACCAGCGCAGGATCAGCACGAGGCCGACTCCGGCGCCCGACTCGAGCACGAACTCCCAGGCCTGACGGACCGATTCGAGACCGAACGTGAGCGCTCCGCTCGCCGCCATCACGACGACGGTGGTCAGGCGGGAGGCGCGGACGAGATGCATCTGGCTGGCGTCCGGCCGCACGAACCGCCTGTACACGTCGTTGACCAGGTACGACGTGCCCCAGTTGAGCTGTGTGGAGACGGTCGACATGTAGGCGGCGAAAAAGGCGCCGACGAGCAGGCCCCGCCACCCCGGCGGGAGGTGGTCGCGCAGGACGAGGACATAGCCCGCTTCGGGGTCGGCCAGATCCGGGTAGAGAACGAGTGCGGCGAGTGCGACCAGCACCCAGGGCCACGGGCGCAGGCAGTAGTGCGCCACCGTGAACCAGAGCGTCGCCAGCACCGCGTCACGTTCGTCGCGGGCCGACATCATGCGCTGCGCCACGTAGCCGCCACCGCCCGGCTCCTGGCCCGGATACCAGCTCGCCCACCACTGTATCCCCAGGTAGGCGACGAACGACACGACCGGCAGAGCCAGCACCGCGGCGGCGTCGGCGGGCTGGCTCGACGCCCCGACGGCCGGCCACAGCCGGAACGTCGAGTCTGGCAACGCGGTCCGCAGGCCGTCGATGCCGCCGACCCCCGGTGCGGCGAGCGCGTAGCCGGCGAGGACAACGGCTCCGGCCATCGCGATCGCGAACTGCACGAGATCCGCCGCCACGACACCGCGGAAACCGGCCAGAGCGGCGTAACCGCCGGTGGCGGCCAGCCCCACCAGCACCCCGGTCAGCCGTTCCCATCCGAGCGCGATCGACAGCACCTTGGCAAGGGCCAGATTCACCCAACCGATCACCAGACAGTTGACCGGCAGCCCGAGATAGAGCGCGCGGACCGCTCGCAGCGCGCTCGCGGCGCGGCCCGTGTAGCGCAGCTCCACGAACTCCACGTCGGTCAGGATGCCCGCGCGGCGCCACAGCCGGGCGAAGAAGATGACGGTCAGCATGCTGCCAAGCGCCGCATTCCACCACAGCCAGTTGCCGGAGACGCCGCTGGCCGCCACGATGCCGGTGACGGCCAGCGGGGTGTCTGCAGCGAAGGTCGTCGCCACCATCGAGGTGCCCGCCAGCCACCACGGGAGATCACGGCCCGACAGGAAGAACTGGGAGAGGTTTCGTCCGGCCCCCCGGCCGTGGGCGATGCCGACCGCGACCGGCGTCGCGAGCACCAGCGCCAGCACCAACCAGTCGATCGGGGTCAGGACCATCGTTCAGCGCGCCGCCATCACCGCGTCGTGGAACGCCGGTCGCAGGGCGAGTATCGCCTCGTTGGACCGGGAGGGGTGTACCCGGTTGGTCAATAGGACCATGTAGCGATCGGCGGCCGGGTCGATCCAGAGCGATGTGCCCGTGAATCCGGTGTGTCCGACGGATTCCGGAGACAGCCGCGTACCGCACGACGAGGTCGGCAGCATGGTGTCCCAGCCGAGGGCGCGCGAGCTGCCGGGTACCGTCGTCCGCGTGCGGAACCGATCGAAGGTCGCTGTCGACGCCAGCCGCCCGTCCCCGCTGAAGCCGGTCAGGATGTCGCGGGCGAACCGGCCGACCGAGCCGACATCGCCGAAGAGTCCCGCGTGTCCCGCCGCTCCGCCCAGGGCCCAGGCGTTCTCGTCGTGCACCTCGCCGATGAGCGTCCGACCGCGCCACCGATCCTGCTCGGTCGGCGCGGTCCGGGGGCGCCATCCCGGCGGCGGATGGAATCGGACGTTTCCCCAGCCGCGGATTGCCGCGACCTCGTCGAACTGGTCGGCGAGACCTGTCTTCGAGGGATGCCGGTCCGTGAGGATGAAGCCGAGCAGGATGAAGCCCAGATCGCTGTAGATCGAGCGGGTGCGCGGCGGATACTCCAGCGGCAGACGCGCGATGGCCGGCTCGAACTCCGCCCGCCCCACGTGGTCGCGGAAGAACGGCAGGTGCGCCGTCAGACCCGACGTGTGCTCCAGCAGGTCGCGCACCGTCACCATCTCCCGATCCGCCCCGCGCCACGTCCGCAGCGCCGCGGCGATCGGCAGATCGAGCCCGGTCAGACCGGCGTCGACGTGGCGCATCGCCAGGGTCGTGGTGGCCATGACCTTCGTCAGCGACGCCAGGTCGAAGATCGTCTCCTCGGTCGCGGGCGGGCTGCCGGCGTCGAACGTGAGCCGTCCCGTCGCATGCCGCCACCGGGGTCCCGAACGGCATCCGACCTCGGCCACCGCGGCCGGGCAGGCGCCGTCGGCGACCGCGTCGTCGAGGATCCGCGCCGGGGCGGCCGGACCGGTCACTGCACACCCCGCAGGCGCGCGGCGACCCAGCCGGCGCCGAGCGTGGCGGCCGCGCCGACCAGCACGTACCACTGCCACGACAGGTCGGTCCACAGACTCACGGCCGCGATCGTGACCAGACCGCCCGCGAGCCCGACGATCCCCACGCCCGGTGTCGGCCGGGAGATGAGCACGCTGGTCAGGAAGATGCCGAGCATCAGGCCGCCGCTGAAGAACTGTACCGCCAGCACGTCGTCGATGATCCGCTGCGACATGCCGATGGCGGCGACCGCGACGCTCACCTGCACCGCAGCCCATGCCGCGGTGGCCCACCGCGACACGCGCAGAGCCTGAGTCTGGGAACGTGCGCGGCCGCCGCGGGCCAGATAGAAATCGGCCACGGTGGACGCCGCCGAGGAGTTCAGGGATGACGACAGGGTGGACATCGCGGCCGCCACGACCGCCGCCAGCACGAGTCCGCGAAGCCCCGGCGGCAGATGGGTCATCAGAAAGAGCGGAAAGACGCGATCGGGTTGCACGACGCCGCCGGCGGTGATCGTGGCCAGCGCCTGCGCCTCCCCCGTCCCGTAGAAGGACCAGAGCAGGACGCCGATGCCGAGAAACAGGGCGAACTGGAAGAAGACGAGGATCCCGCTGGCGATGAGCGCGAGGCGGGCGTCGGCCAGCGAACGGCTGCACAGGTACCGCTGCACGAACATCTGATCCGTGCCGTGCGTGGACGCGATGAAGACCGCCCCGCCGAGTGCGCCGGACCAGAACGTGTAGTCGCTGCGCAGATCCCATGCGAAGTCGAGTACCCGCAGCTTGCCCGCCGCCGCCGCTGCCGCCCACGCCTCCTGCAGGCCGCCCGGAAGACCGGCGAGCAACGTGGCGACGGCAACGAGCGCGCCGCAGAGATAGACGGCGAGCTGGACCACGTCCATCCAGACCACGGCGGTCATGCCGCCGAGCCGGGTGTAGGCCAGCGTGACCGCGGCGATGATCAGGATGGCGACGATCACCACCGGCGTCTGCGGCAGGTTCCCGAGTCCGATCGTGCCGGCAACCGTTCCGAGCATGGCGGCCACGACGAGCGCGGTTGCAAACAGGCGCAGCCCATCGGCGACGTTGCGGGTCAGCAGGAAGACCACGGCCGCGCACTGGCCGAACGCCTGCCCGACCCGCGCCGAGAGCAACTGGTACGCGGAGAGGAGATCCCGGCTGAAGTACGCCGGCAGCAGCACCACGGCCACCAGAACGCGGCCGAACAGATAGCCCAGGGCGAGCTGGAGGAACGTCAGATCGCCGCCGAAGGCATAGCCGGGAACTCCGATGACGGTGATCGTGCTGGTCTCGGTCGCGACGATCGAGCCCATGACGGCCCACCACGGGACACGTCTGCCGGTCAGATAATAGTCCCGCAGCGTCGACCGGCCGCGCGACAGCCGGCGTCCGCCCCAGACCGCCAGCACCAGGTAGCCGACGACCACCGTCAGGTCGACCAGCATCCGTCACCGCGGGTCGAACGCGTTGCGCAGTGGTCCGTCGGTCTCGTCGCCGATGGCGGTCCGCACGGAGTCGTTCGCCCGCTTCAGGCGGCCGAGCGCTTCCGCATAGCCGACCTGCGCGTGCGCCATGACGATGGCGACCTTCACGTTCCAGCGCGCCTGCTTGAGCAGCGCACCCGCCTCCTCGTGGTCGAGCCCGGTCACCGTCGTGATGATGCGGCGCGCGCGGTCGCGCGCCTTCTCGGAACCGGCGTCGACATCGACCATGAGGTTCCCATAGGTCTTGCCCAGATGCACCATGGCCACGGTGGTCAGCATGTTGAGCACCATCTTGGTCGCCGTGCCGGCCTTCAGACGGGTGGAGCCCGCGATGACCTCCGGTCCCACTGCGGGGGAGATGACGATGTCCACGAACGTCTGCAGCTCGGTTCCCGGCCAGCAGGTCACGAAGACGATCTTGACGCCGTTGCGGCGCGCGCGGGTCAGGGCGCCGCGGACGAACTGCGTCATCCCGCTCGCCGAGATGCCGACCACGACGTCCCTGCGTGTCGGACGCAGACGGGCGACGGCGCGCGCGCCGTCCTCGAAATTGTCCTCGACCCCCGCCTGCGACCGGAAGAAGGCGGCCCTGCCTCCCGCCATGATCGCCTGTACCAGGTGTGCCGGGGTGCTGAACGTCGGTCCCATCTCCGCCGCCTCGAGAACGCCGAGCCGACCGCTCGTTCCCGCACCGACGAAAATCAGGCGTCCGCCCTTCTGGAGCGCTGCGGTAATGAGGTCCGAGGCGGTCGCGATCCGCGCCTTCTCGCGCGCCACCGCAGTGAGGAGCTTCCGATCCTCGCGCAGCATCAGGCCGATCATCTCCTCGGTGGATGCCCGGTCCATCGCCATGCTGGCGGGATTGATGGCCTCGGTCGGCAGGTCCTTCCACTTCGAGGACATGTGAAGCCTCAACCGTCGCCGTCCTGCGCGCGCTCGCGGCAGGACGCGGGACAGAGCCGGCCGGGGCGCCGGTTGACGGCTCCGAGAAGGACAGAGTATAAAGATCGATTGTCTCGTGCCCAGCGAACCATCATGTGGAACGTCAACGCCATGCCGACCGGCTGCCCATCCACCATGGCCGACCGGACCGCGCCGCTCGACGCGCAATCGCGGAGCGGATGACGCAGCCGGCACATTGTAGTGATCCCGGGGCCATCATCCGCAAGCAGGATGATGGCCTTTTTTCTGAACGGCGGAGATTCCCTTGGTCAGAGTCGCCCTGGTCGGATTCGGAACGGTCGGGCGATCGGTGGCGCGCATCCTGTGCGCGGGAGGGCATCGCCCTCTGGTTCTCTCGCACGTCTGCAACCGGCGTGTCGAGCGCAAGGTCGTCGACTGGGTACCGCCGACCGTCACCTGGACGTCCGACTACGAAGACGTCCTGCGCTCCGACGCCGACGTCGTGGTCGAGGTCGTCGGCGGCCTCGAACCTGCCGGCGCCTGGATCCGCAGCGCGCTCGACGCCGGCAAGTCGGTGGTGACCGCGAACAAGCAGGTCATGGCCCACGCGGGAGCCGAGCTGCTGCAGGTTGCCGCCGACCGCGAGCGCCACCTGCTGTTCGAAGCGGCGGTCGCCGGAGGCATTCCCATCGTCCGGGCGGTGCGGGAAGGTCTGGCCGGCGACCGGCTGCAGCGGGTGCTCGGGGTGCTGAACGGCACCTGCAACTACATGTTGACGCGGATGGAAGCCGACCACGTCTCGTTCGACGAGGCGCTGCGGGAAGCCCAGGAGCGCGGCTACGCGGAGGCGGACCCGACGGCGGACGTCGACGGCGGAGACGCGCAGGCCAAGCTGACGATTCTCTCGACAATCGGTCTCGGTCGACGCATCGCCGCCGCGGCCATCCCGCTGCGGTCGATTCGGCCGGTCGAGCCGGTGGACTTCACCTACGCGCAGCGGCTCGGGTGCACGATACGCCAGGTGTCGCGGGCGGAGGCGATGGACGGCGGGCCGGACGTCACTGCCTCCGTTCAACCGATGCTGGTGCCGTTGACGTCGCCGCTCGCCCGCGCCGAGGGCAGCCAGAACGTGGTGATCGTCGACGGCGCCCATGGCGGCGAGACCGCGTTTCGCGGATTCGGCGCCGGCGGCGATCCGACTGCAGTGGCCGTCGTCTCCGACCTCGAGGCGATCGCACGAGCCGGCGTCACTGCACGCCGGTGCTGGCGCCATGTGGAGGATGCACGGGTGGAGGCCGAATTCGAGGCTTCCCACTATCTGCGCTTCGTCATCGTGGATCGGCCCGGTATCATTGCCTCGCTTGCCGCAGTCTTCCTGCGCCACGGATTGAATATCGACTCGGTACTGCAGGAGCCGGACTGGCCGAAATCGGCCCTGCCCTTCGTCGTGACCCTTGAGCCCTGCAGCTCCGGAGCCGTGCAGGCCGCGCTGTCGGAGATCGAGGCGTTCGACTTCCATGCGCGGCCGCCGGTCTGGATGCCGATTCTGCCACGCGGAGAACGCTGCCAATGAGCCATCTCACCGGCCTTCAATGCTCCCTGTGTCGAACTCCTTTCCCGGCCGAGGCGCTCTACGTCTGCGACCAGTGCCTCGGGCCGCTCGAGGTGACCTACGACCGAGACGCCATCCGGCGCGCCGTCTCCCGCGAACTGATCGCCTCGCGCCCGACGAATCTCTGGCGCTACCGCGAGTTTCTGCCGATCGACGGCGAGCCGCGGACCGGGATGTCCTCCGGATTCACGCCGCTGGTGCGCGCGGACCGACTGGCCGCCGAGCTCGGGATGCGCGAGCTCTACCTGAAGGACGACTCCGTCAATCATCCGACGCTGTCGTACAAGGACCGCGTAGTGCCGGTGGCCGCGACGCGGGCCTGCGAGCTCGGATTCGACGTCTTCGGGTGTGCGTCGACCGGCAACCTCGCCAACAGCGTGGCCGCTCACGCGGCGCGGCTGGGCCTCACCTGCTACGTCTTCATTCCGCGGACGCTGGAGCCCGGCAAGATCCTGGGCTCCGCCGTCAGCGGCCCGCACGTGGTCGCCATCGACGGGAACTACGACGACGTCAACCGCCTCTGCACGCAGGTCGGCGATCGCTACGGGTGGGCGTTCGCGAACATCAACCTGCGGGCCTACTATGCGGAGGGGGCGAAGACGTACGGGTTCGAAATCGTCGAGCAGCTCGGCTGGCGATTTCCGCGCCACCTCGTCTGTCCCGTCGCCGGCGGCACGCTGCTGCCGCGCATCGGCCGCGGCTTCAACGATCTCGTCGACGCCGGTCTCGTGGACGGCGAGCCGCCCCGCATTCACGCTGCGCAGGCGGCCGGATGCGCGCCGGTCATCCATGCGCTCGACGAGGGGCTCGACTATCCGGAGCCGGTCAGACCGGATACGCTCGCCAGGTCCATCGCCATCGGCAACCCCGCCGACGGGTTTCACGTGGTGCGGACGGTGCGCGAGTCCGGCGGCGGCGGCGCTGCGGCGACGGACGCGGAGATCATCGACGCCATCGGTCTTCTCGCCCGGACCGAGGGCATCTTCACCGAGCCGGCCGGCGGCACGACACTGGCGGTCACCCGCAAGCTCGTCGAGCAGGAGGTCATTCCCCGTGACGAGAGCACCGTGGTCTGCATCACGGGGAACGGCTACAAGACGGCGGACGTGATGGCGCCGTCACTTGCCACGCCCACCGCTCTCGGCCGCTCGCTCGCGGAGTTCGAGGCCTTCATGGCGGAACACCAACCGCCTGACGCGCGCTCCCGGCCGGCGGGCGCTGCAGCGGCGCACCATCAACCGGTGTCCGGCTGACGATGTCCCGACCCGAGCGCAGCGAGATCGTCGAAGCGGAAGGCCACCTGGTCGATTCGCACCTGCTGAACGCCATCTTCGACAAGGTGATCGAGCGCCGGGCGCGCTTCGACGTCCTGCGATTCGAAATCGGCCGGACCAACGACGAGTACTCGCATCTGAAGTTGAAGGTGACGGCCCCGGACGAGACTGTCCTGGCGGAGCTGCTCGAAGACCTGATGCCGCTCGGCTGTCATCCGACCCCCGAGCGTGACGCGGTCCTCAGGCCCTCCGAGCAGGACGGGTGCGTACCCGACGACTTCTATTCCACAACGAACCATCGCACCTACGTGCGGCACGGCGGACGGTGGTTGGAGGCCGAACGCCAGCGCATGGATGCGGTGATCGTGATCGAGGACGGTCGGGCAGTGTGCCGCAAGCTGCGCGACGTGGCGGTGGGCGACGCAGTCGTCTGCGGCGTCGGCGGCATTCGGGTCTCTCCCGAGTTTCGGGAACGCGACCGGCTGGGATTCGCATTCATGGTGAACGACGTGTCCACCGAGCGTCGCGTCGAGGTCAGCGTGGCCCGGGTCCTGGCGATGATGCAGGACGTGAAGCGCGAGGGCGGGCGCATCGCCTTCGTTGCCGGTCCGGTTGTGGTCCACAGCGGCGGCGCAGCGTATTTCTGTGACCTCATCCGCCGCGGATTCGTCGATGTGCTGCTGGCCGGCAATGCGCTCGCGGTGCACGACGCCGAGCACGCGCTGTTCGGCACGTCGCTCGGCATCGACCTCGACGCCGGCACCGCGGTGGAGGAGGGGCACCGCAACCACATGCGCGCGATCAACGCGATCAACCGCGCCGGCGGCCTGCGTGCGGCGGTCGGTCAGGGGTTCCTCCGGTCGGGCATCATGTACGAGGCGATCCGGCACGATGTCGACTACGTGCTCGCCGGCAGCATTCGCGACGACGGGCCGTTGCAGGACACCATCATGGATCTCGTCGAGGCGCAGGACCGCTACACGGCTGCGCTGGTTGACGTGAGCATGGTCGTCATGCTGTCGACGATGCTGCACAGCATCGGGGTCGGCAACATGCTGCCGTCACATGTCCGGGTCGTGTGCGTCGACATCAACCCCGCCGTCGTCACCAAGCTGGCGGACCGCGGCTCGTCGCAGACCGCCGGTATCGTGACCGATGTCGGCCTGTTCCTGCACCAATTGACAGCGCAGCTCGATGCTGCGTCGGGTGCAGCGCAGACGGCGCTGGCGGACGGGGCGCAGCGGTGACGGTTCCGGCAGCCGCGCCACCGGTCATCGTCCAGAAGTACGGCGGCACCTCGGTCGCCACCGCGAAGCGGATTCGCGCGATCGCCGAGCGGGTGGCCCTGGCCCGTCGCCACAGTCCGCGACTGGTCGTCGTGCTCTCGGCCATGGGAAGGACGACCGATGATCTGGTGGCGCTGGCCCATGCGGTGTCCGACAATCCGGGCGGTCGCGAGATGGACCTGCTGTTGGCGACCGGCGAGCAGGTATCCGTCTCGCTGCTCGGCTTGGCGCTGCAGTACCAGGGCGTCCCCGCGATCTCGCTGACCGCCTCGCAGTGCGGGATTCGGACCGACGACGCGTTCAATATCGCCCGCATCGAATCGATCGAGACGCGGCGGATCCTGTCCGAGCTGGATCAGGGACGGGTGGTGATCATCACCGGCTTCCAGGGCATCACCCGGGACCACGAGGTGACGACGCTGGGCCGCGGGGGCAGCGACATCACCGGTGCGGCCGTGGCGGCCGCGCTCGGAGCGAGTGTCTGCGAGATCTGTACGGATGTCGACGGCGTGCTCTCGGCCGACCCGCGCGCCGTGCCGCACGCGACGCAGTGGCGCGAAATCAGCTATGAGGAAGCCATCGAGATGGCGTCGAGCGGCGCCAAGGTCCTGCACCCCCGGGCGGCCGAGGTGTGCATGGCGTACCGGATCCCGATCCACGTGCGCTCGAGCTTCCACGACGGCGAGGGCACGTGGATCCGTGGAGGCGACGAGATGGTGATGGAGCAGGCGGCGGTGGTCGGGGTCAGCAGCGACAGGAAGATTGCCAAGGTCACCCTGATCGACGTGCCGGACCGACCGGGGCTCGCCGCGGAGATCTTTCGCGACCTGGCGGCGCAGTCCATCAGCGTACGGCTCATCATTCAGGGCGCGACCACCCGGGGCCTGGGGCGCATCACCTTCGTGCTCGACGACGAGTTCGTCGAGCGCGCGATGCGGCTCGTCGAAGACTGGAAGTCGCGTGGACTGGCCACGGCGGGAGCTGTCGACCGCGATGTCGCCAAGATTTCCATCGTCGGGTCGCGGCTGGCGTCGACTCCCGGCCTGGCCGCCCGCATGTTCGCGGTCCTGGCGCGCGAGGGCATCAACATCGACTGCATCAGCTCCTCGGAGATGAAGATCGCCTGCGTCATCGCCGACACGCACCTGGAAGAGGCGGTGCGCGCCGTTCACGACGAGTTCTTCCCGGAGGGTGCGGCCCCGCAGTCCGAGCGTGCGCCCTCGTGAGCGCTCGTTCGCGACCCCTCCGTCGTCGCGCGCTCGCCCGGGGCGACAGCCCACCAGAGTTCCCGGGGAGTCTGCGCCGTTTCTACGGTCCGGATTCCGCGGCGTCGTCGATGGTCAGGACGACGACGCCGTCGGCCACGGCAACCGGGTATACCGTCAGCCCGCGGTAGGCAGGCGGGCCGAGACCCTTGCCGTCGCACAGCCGAAACCGAGCCCCGTGCCAGGCGCAGGTGACGATCCCGTTCTCGCACGGTCCCTCGAACAGCGAGCCGCCCGCGTGCGTGCACGCGTCGTCGACCGCGTGCAATGTGCCGCGGTCGTTGAACACGGCTATGCGCCGGTCGCCGGCGAAGATCTTCTTCCGCGCTCCCGGACCGAAGCTCTCGGCTCTGGCCACGGTCACCACGCGCGCCATGCGGCAATCGTATACCACGCGCCTGCGATCGGGGCCGTTGTGTGTGTTGTGTGTTGATCCGTCTTCCGGTACCATAGGCCGCCTCTGAGGAGGAACGCCCTCGATGCTGACGATTCTCTCGCTGTTGCCGATCATCACCGTCGCCGTCTTTCTCGTCGGGCTCCGGTGGCCGGCGAGCCGGGCGATGCCGTTGTCCTATCTGGTGGCCGTCGCGCTCGCCCTGCTGGTCTGGCAGGTGCCCGGTCTGCAGGTGGCCGCGGCCACGGTCAACGGCCTGGTGATCGCGTTCACCCTGCTGTACATCATCTTCGGGGCCATCCTGCTGCTCAACACGCTGCAGGAGAGCGGGGCCATCCGGACCATCCGGCAGGGATTCACGGGCATCACGTCGGATCGCCGCGTGCAGGTGATCATCATCGCCTGGCTGTTCGGCGCCTTCATCGAGGGGTCGGCCGGGTTCGGGACCCCGGCCGCGGTCGCGGTGCCGCTGCTCGTCGGTCTCGGGTTCCCCGGCATGGCCGCCGTCACCGCGGGGATGATCATCCAGAGCACGCCGGTCAGCTTCGGGGCCCTCGGCACGCCGATCATGGTCGGCGTCAACACCGGCCTCGGGCAGGGGGCCAACCCGGAGATCGTCGCCTTCGCCGCCGAGGCGGGCTACGCGGAATGGACGGACTTCCTGGCGTTGATCGGCCTGAAGGTGGCCATCCTGCACGCCATCGCGGGGACGCTGATCCCGTTGATCCTGGTCTCGTTCATGACGCGCTTCTTCGGCCGGAGCCGGTCGCTGGCCGAGGGCCTGCAGATCTGGCCGTTCGCGATCTTCGCGGCACTGGCGATGACCGTGCCCTACTTTGCGGCCGCCTGGTTCCTGGGGCCGGAGTTTCCGGCCCTGGTCGGCAGCGTGGTCGGACTGGTCATCGTTGTGAGCGCGGCGCGCGCCGGCTTCCTCATCCCGAAACCCGACGAGGCGTGGGACTTCGACGGCAGGGAGAACTGGCCGGCGGAGTGGACGGGATCGGTCGAGGTGCAGGACGTGGCGCACGACGGCTCGATGCGCCTGTGGAAGGCTTGGCTGCCGTACGGCGTCGTCGCCGGGCTGCTGCTGTCGTCGCGGCTCGTCCCCGAGTTCCGCGCCTTCCTCACCGGCTGGGTCGTGAGCTGGCCGGAGATATTCGGCACGTCGATCACGGCGAGTTTCCAGCCGCTCTTCCTGCCGGGCACGCTCTTCATCGTCACCTCGCTCATCACCCTGGGGTTGCACCGGATTCCGGGCGCCCGCTATGCGAAGGCGTGGTCCACGTCGCTCAAGGTGTCGGCGTCGGCCTCGGTGGCCCTCGTCTTCACCGTGCCGATGGTGCAGGTCTTCCTGAACAGCGGCGGTGGCGGGGCCGGCTACGAGCAGATGCCGATCGTGCTCGCCGACGGCGTGGCGGCGCTCGTCGGCGGCGTCTGGCCGATCTTCGCGCCGTTCATCGGCGGCATCGGCGCGGCGGTGGCCGGCAGCAACACGGTCAGCAACATGATGTTCTCGCTGTTCCAGTTCGGGATGGGCGAGCGGATCGGCGTGGATCCGACCTGGATCGTGGCCCTGCAGGCCATCGGCGGCGCCGCCGGCAACATGATCTGCGTTCACAACGTCGTCGCGGCCTCGGCCGTCGTCGGCCTGCTCGGGCGCGAGGGCTCGGTCATCCGCATGACCGCTATCCCGTTCGTCTACTACGCGCTGCTGCCGGGAGCGGTCGGCTACCTCGTGGTGTCGAGCGGCCTGCTCAACGTCGGGACCCTGATCGTCGCCCTCATCGCTGCGGGCGCGGTGTACATGATCCGGCGGCACGGCGGCCGGCCGGCCACGGCGGCCTGAGCGACCCATGCGGATTGCCCGACTCGCGGCGCTGGCGTCCGAGAAGTCCGATCCGGACACCTTCACCGGGCAGGCGCGGATGACGCGTCTGCCCGGCCTGTCGGACGATCCGGCGATCAAGGCCTTCCGGGTCGAGTTTCAGCCCGCCGCCCGCACGCACTGGCATACGCACAGCGGGCCGCAGGTCCTCGTGGTGCTCGACGGCCGCTGCCGGCTGCAGCAGGAAGGGGAGCCGGTGCGCGAGATCGCGGCCGGCGACGTGGCCTGCATCGCGCCCGGCGAACGGCACTGGCACGGCGCCGCGGCGGACGGTCCGATGACCCATCTGGCCGTGAACATCGCGTCGACGACGACCTGGCTCGAAGCCGTGACCGACGCCGAGTACGCCGGCGGCGGGTGAGGACGGTCCGCGGGTTGTCACCACCCACACGAGCGACCGGCGTTCTGTTCGTCCATCCAGGCCACAAGCGGCGCGAAGTACTCCAGCAGGGCCGAGGCGTCGATCCGTCGTGAACCGGTGACCGCCTCGAGCGCGACCGGCCAGGGGGCGCTGGCTCCCGTCTCCATCATGGTTCGCAGCCTCGCACCCGCCTCGGCACTGCCGAAGATCGAGCATCGATGGAGCGGGCCGTCGTCGCCGGCCGCGGCGCACAGCGCGCCGTGGAACTGGTACTGGAGGATGCGGGCCAGGAAGTCCGGGACGTACGGCTCGTTGGCCGGGATGCGTTGGGCTGCGCCGGGATCGAAGTCGGTCTCGCTCCGCGGCAGCGGAGCCCGGACCCCCTGGTACGCCTCGCGCAGCGTCCACCACGCGCGGTTGTAACGGTCCGGGCCCACTTCGCCTGAGAAAACCTGCCAGCGCCAGCGGTCCGCCACCAGTGCGAACGCGAGGGCGGGAATCTCGCCGAGCGCCCTGCGGAGGAGGAAAGGAACGTCGTGGGCGGCGGCCGGGGCCCGATCCAGCAGATCCAGCTCGACCAGATACGCGGGCGTGACCGCCAGCGCCACCGCGTCGCCGATCGCCGCCGGAAAGAAGTCGTTCGCGCCGGTTCGGAACAGCAGGTCCTGTGACCGGTACGCCCGCTCGTAGTAGGTCCGCGTCAGCACGCGATGAACCGCGGCGAAGTCGGCGCCGGAGACCTCCAGACACATCGTGACGCGGAGATCGTCCCCGCCATCGAGGTTCCAGACGCGCGGTCGGCAGGGGACCTCACTATCGGCCGCCCGCACGAAGCGGGATCGTTCCCGGAAGGTGGCCGGCAACGGCTCGAAGCCGAGCGAGCGGAAGAAGCGCTCGCCGTAGTGCACCATGTCGGTCGGGTCTACCCGGTTGCGCTCGATCTGGCGGGTCGGATCGTATCCGCGGCCGCGAGGGCGCGGGGCGGTCAGGTCGTAGACGCTGGACCAGCTTCCGTCGCCCAGGTCGCCGAGCAGGTGAGCGGGGATGGCCTCCCCGGGCGGCGCGATCGCGGTGCCGTACTCGTCGCCGAGCTCGCGGCGCACCAGACAGTGCAGCGACTCGACGAGCGGCCGTACCTGGCCCCAGAGTCTGTTCAGCTCCGCCCGAAAGGCGTCCGGGGGCAGACCGTACGCGGAACGCCAGCGCTCGCCGGCGTCCGCATGGCCGAGCTCGACGGCTCCGGCGTTCGCGATCTCGACCAGACGCGCGTAGCGAGATCGCATCGACGATGCCAGAGCGCGGCCTTCGGTCCACAGCTCGAGCAACGGATCGGTGTCGCGCAGTTCGGCGACGGTTCGTTCCAGAGCGGTCCGATCCACGCAGTCCTCACCGGCGCCGACGCAATAGGCGCCGGCGCCGTACGTACGCTCGAGCGCCGCCACGAGGGAAGCCATCTCGTTACCCAGCGGGGGACGATGCGGTGCGATGGTTGTCGGCGCCGTTTTCAGGAGCGTGAGCTTGCGGGCCGTCATTTCCGGCAGATCGAGTCCGTCGAACCGCGCGGCGCCGCGGGCGAGCTCGGCCTTCGCAGAGGTCAGTGCGCGGTCTGCCGCCGTTGCCGCCGTGACAGTCTCGGTGTCGCCGAGCGTCTCGCGCAACCAGGCGGTGCGTACCGCTTCCCGCCGCAGCGCACCCAGGCGAGCTTCGGCGGCGGTGACGAAGGCGTCCGCTTCCGTCGCCGTCGGGCCCGGCGCCTCCTGCGCGCAACCGGCCATCGCCGTCGCCAGCAGGCTCGCGAACAGCGCCGCCCGCAGTCTGGTCACCGCCGCACCCGGGCGTTCCGCATGGAAGCCATGAGAACCTCGACGATCAGTGGGCGTGATTCGCTGCATGCACGCCGAGCCAGGTGCTCATCGGGGAGCTCTGCCGCACGATGGTGTCGCCGCGATCCGAACCGGTCGAGATGATGGCAATCGGGGCGCCGCTCAGGGTCTCCAGGCGTTCCAGGTAGGCTCGCGCCGCGGTCGGCAGGTCGCGCTCGTCGGTGACCCCCGCGGTTCGTCCGGACCCGGCCCACCCCGGCATGGTCTCGTACATCGGCTCGCAGGACGCGAGCTCGCCGATGGTTGCCGGCGGATCGGACAGTACCTCGCCGCCGCGTCGATAGCCGGTGCAGATGCGGAGTTCATCGAGATGGTCCAGCACGTCGAGCTTCGTCATGGCCAGCGCGGTCATCCCGTTGAGGCGCACCGCGTAGCGCACGCCGACGGCGTCGAACCAACCGCAGCGCCGCGGACGTCCGGTCGATGCGCCATACTCGCGGCCCCACTCCCGGAGGCATTCCGCCTCCGGTTCGTCGAGCTCGGTCGGAAACGGTCCCTCGCCGACGCGGGTCGTGTAGGCCTTGACGATGCCGAGCACGCCGCCTATGGCCTGTGGTCCGACCCCGAGTCCCGTGCACACCCCGCCGATCGTCGCGTTCGACGACGTGACGTACGGGTATGTGCCATGGTCCACGTCCAGCATGGTGCCCTGTGCGCCTTCGAAGAGCACGGGCCGCTCTGCCTGCAGCGTGTCGTGCAGATAGCGCGACGTGTCGGCCACGAGAGGATGCAGCCGCTCCCAGATGTCGGCTGCTCCCTCCAGAACCTGCCGCCAGTCGAGTGCGGACCCCGGCACGGTGCGATTCCGTTCCGCGACGTTGGCTTCGATCAGTCCCGCGAGACGGCTGCCGGGACTGCCGTCAGCCAGGTCGCCGATACGTATCCCGCAACGGCCCGCCTTGTGCTGGTAGCTCGGTCCGATGCCGCGCGAGGTCGTTCCGATACGCTGTGCCCCGAGCCGATCCTCGGATACTGCCTCGATGTCGCGATGGTAGGGGAGGATGACGTGCGCGCGGCTGCTGACGAGCAGGCGGCCGGTGGTGTCGATGCCGCGCACGTGGAGCTGGTCGATCTCGGCGAAGAGCGCCGCGGTGTCGATCACCACCCCGTTGCCGATGACACAGGTGACGCCGGGATGCAGGATGCCGGAGGGAATCAGGTGCAGAATGAACTCGTTGCCGTCGACGGTCACCGTGTGGCCGGCGTTGTGTCCTCCCTGCGAGCGGGCGACCACGGCGAAGGCCGGGCTGAGCAGATCCACGATCTTGCCCTTGCCTTCGTCGCCCCACTGCGCGCCGAGCACCGCAAGGTTGCCTGTTACGCTCATCGACATCTGGCCAAACACCCGATGATAGCAGACGGGATGCCGTCCGGCGTCGTATGAAGCACGTCGTTTCGCAGGCGGTCGGCCGGGGTGTCTCCGGCGGTTGCCTGCGCGCCGCCGGCGCCCTGCGACGCGCCCGCTGTGCGTATCGGCGGCGCCTGTGCGGTCAGGAGACAGGGCGTCGCCGACCCGCGGCGCCCGTCCATCGTCGCGGGCTCGCCGGTACCGGCAACCCGCGGTGACAGGCCGAAACGTCCACCACGTCCGACACATCACCTGTCTCCGTCGCGGGTTTGCGCCGACCCGGGCAACCCGCGGCGACGGTTCCGGCGATTCCGTCCCGTGCGCATCCATCCGGTACGCGACCGGGAACGACAGTCGTGCAGTCGGAGGTCGGCGCTGCGACGGCCCGTTGTCAGCCGCGCCGGGCGCAGAAGGCGCTGCGCGGGGCGGGCAGGTTGTTCAGGAGATCGACCCTGCGACGGCCGTTGTCCAGCGGATGGCGTGCATCTTGCTGTGGTGAGAAGCGGTCCCGCCGAGGGAGGTCGGCCGATTCGATGCCTTCATCTCGTGGGTGCTGTTCCGGGCGGAACCCGGCGCGGGCCTGGTACGGACGGCCGCCGTCCGGCAGCACCCGGTACCGGGAGGTTGATCATGCAACGCGCGTTCGTACTCACGTTGGTGTGCGTCGGATTCCTCGTCATGACATTCCACGGTCATGCGCTGGCCGGGCCCGGCGTTCGCCTGCTCCAGAGCGCGGAGCCGGAGCAGCGGGAAACGGTGGAACTGAACACGGCGACGGCGGCCGAGCTGCGGACTCTGCCCCGGATTGGCGAGCGGACGGCCCAACGCATCATCGAGTACCGGGAGGAGCATGGCGGGTTCGAGAAGATCGAGGATCTGATGAACGTTCGCGGGATCGGCGAGAGGACCTTCCTGCGCCTGCGGCCGCTCATTCGTGTCGACGAACCCGCGAACCGGTAGTCCGGGGTGGCAGGGCTCCGCCGTCGGGGCCTTGCCACGCCATTCCAGAGGAGACAACCGTGTTCCACGACCACGAGCGTGGCGCCACACTCGTCGAGACGGTGATCGCCACCGGTATCGTCGTCGTTGTGATTGGCATCTCGGCGCCGCTGGTGACCACAGGCCGGCACGAGCAGCAGGTCATCGACGCTGCCCGGTACCTCGGAGGGCGGATCATGCTCGCTCGCGCCGGCGCCGCCCGGCGGGGCGCAGCGGTCGGCATACGGTTCACCACCGACACGAACGGCGTCGGCTTCCGGAGCTACGTGGACTCGAACGGCAACGGCGTGCGGACGGCCGACATCACCCGCGGGGTCGACCCGCCGATTGACGACACGACCCGTCTCGGCGATCACTTCAGCGGCGTACGTTTCGAACTCAGTCCCGCCGCGCCGGTGATCGGGCGCACGAGACCGGCCGGGAGCGGGGCCGACCCGATCCGTCTCGGCGCCAGTGACATCCTGAGCGTGACGCCGCTCGGTACGGCGACCTCCGGCACGCTGTATCTGAGAAGCCGGGAGGGACATCAGGTCGCCGTGCGCATCCTCGGCGCCACGGCTCGCGTCCGCATCCTCCAGTTCGATTTCCACGCGCGAAGGTGGCGCACACGGTGATTGCGTGCAGAGTAGATGGTTCCCATCGGAGCAGCAGATCCGATTCGGCGTGAGTAGCGGCTACCCATCCGCCTCGCTCGCCGATCGGGGCGCGGGGCAACCGCGTCGAATCGCCCGCATCCGGCGCACTTCCGACTTTGGCATCGATGTTGATTGCACAAGACAGCATCGAACCTCGGGGGGACTCAGCGAGCATGAAGGCATCCGAATCACCGTCGCGGCTGATCGGTCGCGCACCGCGCATGGTCAGATTGCGAAACCAGATTGCCCGGGTGGCGACAACCGATTTCGCCGTGTTGATCGAGGGCGAGAGCGGATCGGGCAAGGAGCTGGTCGCCCGGCAGATCCATGAGCAGAGCGCGCGGCAGGGAGGTCCGTTCGTCGCCGTCAACTGCGCCGCCATCGTCGACACGCTGGTCGAGGCGGAACTGTTCGGCATCGAGGATCGGACAGCCACGGGCGTACGGGGACGGGCCGGCAAGTTCGAGCTTGCGAACGAGGGCACGGTCTTTCTCGACGAGGTCGCCGATCTGTCCGCGGGGGCCCAGGCCAAGCTCCTCCGCGTGGTGCAGGAGCTGGCCGTCGAACGCGTGGGATCGCACTGTACGAGGGTCCTCGACCTGCGACTGGTCGTGGCCACCAACCAGAAGTTGGACCGCATGGTCGAAGCGCAGCGCTTTCGGGCGGACCTGTTCTACCGCCTCAGCGGGGTCGAGATTCAGGTTCCGCCGCTGCGCGAACGCCGTTCCGATATCCCGTTGCTTGCGCGGCACTTTCTCCGGCAGTGTGGAGAAACACCCGAGCGCTGTCTGGCCCCGTGTGCCGTGGACGCCCTGATGGCCTACGACTGGCCGGGCAATGTGCGGGAGTTGCGCCGAGTCATCGAGCATGTGCTGGCGTTTTCCGGAGCCGGGCGCATTCGGGTTCAGGACCTGCCGGTGACGATCACCGGTGACTACGTGCGACACCTGCAACCGTCACTGTTGCGGGAGGATTCGATGCGGGCGTGGGGAAGTCGCTACGCGCGAATCGTCCTCGACCGCTGCGGCAACAACAAGCGGCAGGCCTGTCGCGTTCTGGGCATCAGCTACCACACGTTGCAGGCCTACCTGCGCTACGGCGACAGCACGACGGACCGGTCCGCACGGACGTCGGGCGGCGGCAGCGACGGGCGGCGGAAGGGGAAGCGGTTTCCGCCCGACGACGAGGACCGCTCGTGACCCGCAGCCGTTCTTGACCCTCTCCGCGATCGCGTAGTACGGTTGGAAAGTGCCGTCCCGGAGCCGGCACGTCGATTCCGGCGATCCTCCATCATACGATGGCCCGCACTCCGGCCGATTCCCTGCAGACTACTCCGTTGCACGCCCGGCATCTCGCCCTGGGGGCGCGGATGACTCCCTTCGGGGGCTGGGACATGCCGGTCCGGTACAGCGGCATAGCCGAGGAGCACCAGGCGGTGCGGGCCGCGGCGGGGCTCTTCGACGTCAGCCACATGGGCGAAGTGGAGATCGCCGGCGACGATGCGCTCACCGCGGTGCAGCGTATCTCGTCGAACGACGCCCGCAAGCTCGTCCCGGGGCGCGCCCAGTATTCCGCGCTCACGACACCGGAAGGCACGATCGTCGACGACCTGCTCGTCTACCAGCTCGCGGTCGGACACTACCTGCTGGTGATCAACGCCGCCAACATCGCGAAGGACGTGGCCTGGATCCGCAGGCAGATCGGAGGCGCAGGCGATGCGGCGGCAGTCGATGCGAGCAGCCGCTACGCGCTGCTCGCGCTGCAGGGACCGCGTGCTGCAACGATCCTGCAGGCCCTTACGGCGGTGGAGGTGGAGGCCATCGAGTACTACGCGTTCGCGACCGGCGAAGTGGCGGGGGTTCGCGCCACGATCTCCCGGACCGGCTACACCGGCGAGGACGGCTTCGAGCTGTACGTGCCGCCGCGGCAGGCGGAGACGCTCTGGTCGGTCCTGCTCGACGCGGGGGCTGCGCACGGGCTGCGCCCGGTCGGGCTCGGCGCCCGCGACACGCTGCGGCTGGAGGCAGGACTGCGTCTGTACGGCGCCGACATGGACGAGACGACGACGCTGCTCGAGGCCGGGCTCGGCTGGACCATCGGATGGGACAAGGAGTCGTTCATCGGCCGCGAGGCGCTGCTCGCGCAGAAGCAGACCGGGCCGAGCCGCAGGCTGGTCGGCTTCGAGATGCTCGAGCGAGGGATTGCGAGGCATGACCATGCGGTCTATGCCGGCGCCGACCGCGTCGGCCGCGTCACCAGCGGCACCCTGACGCCGTATCTGAAGAAGTCCATCGGCATGGCGTACGTCCCCGTCGAGTTGGCGGCGCGGGACACGGAGCTCTCCATCGACGTCCGCGGCCGGCGCCTGCGTGCGCGGGTTGTGCGGATGCCGTTCTACAGGCGCCCGAGGTAGGCGAGATGTATCCGCAGGAACTGAAGTATACGAAGGACCACGAGTGGATCCGGGTGGAGGATGGCCGCGCCCGCGTCGGCGTTACCGAGTATGCGCAGGAGCAGCTCGGCGACGTCGTCTACGTGGAGTTGCCGGAGGTGGGCAGCGCCTTCGAGCAGGGCGAGCAGTTCGGATCCATCGAGTCGGTCAAGGCCGTATCGGATCTCTACTGTCCCGTCAGCGGTACGGTGGTCGAGGTCAACGCGGCGCTGGCGGATATCCCGGAGGCCGTCAACCAGGATCCGCATGCGACCTGGATGATCGTGCTGGACCTGCAGAATCCCGACGACGTCGGCGCGCTGCTGGATGCGGCCGCCTACGGCGAGCTCGTGGGCGGGGCCGGTTGAGCCCGCATGACTGACGCCCCGACCGGATTCGCGGACCGCCACATCGGGCCGCGCGCGACGGATCTCGACCGCATGCTTGACGTGATCGGGACGCCGTCGCCCGCGGCCCTGATTGACGAGGCGATCCCGGCCGGCATCCGGCTGGCCGAGCCTCTCGACCTGCCCGACGCCGAATCGGAAGCCGCCTTCCTGGCCCGCATGCGCGCACTGGCGGCCCGCAACGAGCCGTGGCGGTCGTTCATCGGCCTCGGCTACTACGGCTGCGTGACGCCGCCGGTGATCCTGCGCAACCTGATCGAGAACCCCGGCTGGTACACCCCGTACACGCCGTACCAGGCCGAGGTCGCACAGGGCCGGCTGGAGGCGCTGTTGAACTTCCAGACCGCTGTGGCGGATCTGACGGGCATGGAGATCGCCAATGCGTCGCTGCTGGACGAGGCCACCGCGGCGGCCGAGGCGATGACGATGCTGTTCCGGCTGCAGGCACGGCAACGGCCCGACGCGCGGCGCTTCCTGATCTCCTCCGATTGCTTTCCGCAGACCATCGGGGTCGTGCAGGGACGCGCCGAGCCGCTCGGTATTCGGGTCGACGTGGCGGACATCGACGCCGCGGTGCGAGACGGCGAGCCGGCGGACCGCCTGATCGGAGTGCTGATGCAATCGCCCGACGCCTCCGGCCGTCTGCGCGACCTCGCCCCGGTGACGGCGTGGGCCCACGCGGCGGGTGCGGCGGTCGTGGTGGCCTCCGACCTGCTCGCCCTCACGTTGGTGACCCCGCCGGGCGGGATGGACGCGGACGTAGTGGTCGGCAACGCGCAGCGCTTCGGTGTCCCGCTGGGTTACGGCGGGCCGCACGCCGCTTTTTTCGCCGCCCGCAGGGCGTACGCACGCCAGATGCCGGGACGCATGATCGGCGTCTCCGTCGATGCCCGCGGTCGCCCGGCCTATCGGATGGCGCTGCAGACTCGCGAGCAGCACATCCGGCGCGAACGGGCGACGTCGAACATTTGCACGGCCCAGGCGCTGCTGGCCAATGTCGCCGGCATGTACGCGGCCTATCACGGTTCCGCCGGCCTGCGCGCGATCGCACTGCGCGTGCACGGGCTGGCGCGGCGACTGGCCGCCCGACTCGCGGCGCTCGGCGCCACGCCGCGTCACGACGCGTTCTTCGACACGCTGCGCGTCGACCCGGGGCGTGCCGGGACTGCGGCGGTGCGGTCCGCGGCCGAGGCCGCGCGGATCAATTTCCATTATCACTCCGGCGGTGACATCGGCATCGCCCTCGACGAGACGACGACCGCGGCCGACATCGGGGCGATCGTCGACGTCTTCGCGCGCGCCGCCGGCGCCGCGTCCTCCCCGGACCCCGTGCCGGACGCGCCGCCGGCGGACCCCGACTGGCCGGCGGCGCTGCGCCGGACCACGCCGTTTCTGACTCATCCGGTCTTCAGCCGCCATCAGTCGGAGTTGCAGATGATGCGGTACCTCAAGCGGCTCGAGCGCCGGGACATCGGTCTCGACACGTCGATGATTCCCCTCGGCTCGTGCACGATGAAGCTGAACGCCGCCGTCGAGATGGAGCCGGTGACCTGGCCGGAGTTCGGCAACGTCCATCCCTTCGCGCCGCCCGCGCAGGCCGGCGGCTACCGGCGGATCATCGAGGAGCTGGAAGGATTTCTGCGCGCCATCACCGGTTTCGACGCCGTGTCGCTGCAGCCCAACTCGGGCGCCCAGGGGGAATTCGCGGGGTTGCTGGTCATACGCGCGTTCCACCGCGCGCGGGGGGAACCCGATCGCAACGTCGTACTGATCCCCGCCTCCGCGCACGGGACCAATCCGGCCAGCGCGGTCATGGCCGGCCTGCAGCCGGTAGTCGTGGCCTGCGACCGGGACGGCAACGTGGATCTGGCGGACCTGCGGGCGAAGGCCGCGGCGCACGGGCCACGGCTCGGCGCGCTGATGATCACCTATCCGTCGACGCACGGCGTCTTCGAGGACGCAATTCAGGACATCTGCCGCACCGTCCACGAACAGGGCGGGCAGGTGTACATGGACGGCGCCAACCTGAACGCCCAGGTCGGCCTGACATCGCCGGCGCGCATCGGGGCCGACGTGTGCCACCTCAACCTGCACAAGACGTTCGCCATTCCGCATGGCGGAGGTGGGCCCGGCATGGGGCCGATAGCCGTTGCCCGCCACCTCGCGCCGTACCTCCCGCGGCATCCGCTCGCCGAGACGGGATCCGGAACCGCGATCGCGCCCGTCTCCGCCGCTCCGTGGGGCAGCGCCAGCATTCTGCTCATCTCGTACGGCTACATCCGTCTGCTCGGCGCCGACGGGGTGACGGCCGCCACCGAGCATGCCATCCTCAACGCCAATTACATCAAGTCGCGGCTCGAGTCCCGCTACGACGTGCTCTACACGCGCGCGAACGGCCGCGTCGCCCATGAGCTGGTCTTCGACCTGCGCCCATTGAAGGAGCGGGCGGGCATCACCGCGCAGGACGTCGCCAAGCGCCTCATGGACTACGGCTTCCACGCCCCGACGGTGTCCTTCCCGGTGCTCGGCACATTGATGGTGGAGCCGACCGAGAGCGAGCCGCTCGAGGAGCTCGATCGCTTCTGTGATGCGATGCTGGCGATCCGCGACGAGATCGAGGACATCGCGGCGGGCCGGGCGGACCCGGTCGACAACGTCCTGAAGAACGCCCCGCACACCGCGGCGGACGTGGCCGCCGACGCGTGGCCGCACGGCTACAGCCGGCAGGCGGCGGCTTTTCCCTTGCGTTTCGTCGCCGAGAACAAGGTCTGGCCGGCCGTCGGCCGTGTCGACGACGCGCATGGCGATCGCAACCTCGTCTGCGCCTGCCCGCCGGTGGACGACTACGCCGAGTCGTCGGTCAGGTGATGGCTCCCGTTGCCAGCGGTCCGCCCCGCCGGTCGAGTCGGCTGTAGTCGACGAGATCGCTGCGGGGGGCTGACGATCGTGAAGACAGGACGGAGTTGGAGTCCTTGTCGGTGCAGAGCCGGCGTACGGTGAAGCAATGAGAGTGGCGCGCTGGGCGACCTGCAGTGCAGTGGCGGGCGGCGCGGCTGTCGCAGCCGCGCCGTTCTCGGCCGGACTCAGTTCCCTTCGAGCTCGTCGACGATCACCTGGACGCTGTTCCTCAGGCCGGCCGGGGCGGGGGCGCGATATCCCTCGTAGCCGTTCGGCATCGTCCACGCCGCCGCGATCTCGTCCACGCTGTGGCCCGCGCCGTGCCCGGCGCGCACCGCGGCCAGGAAGTCGCGGTTGAACGCTGCGTACTCGTGCAGGTCCGCCCACGTCATCTGCGTGCTGTGCCCGGTGATGATGGTGTCGACGCCCGGAATGTTGTCGTGCGCCTTCTGCAGGCTGTCCGGAATGTCGACGCCGCTGCCGCCGTTGTTGGCGTCAAGGAAGGGCAGGTTCTTGCCCGGGAAGATGTCGCCGGAATGCAGCGTTCCCAGAGCCGGGAAGACGATCCAGGCGTCGCCGCCGGTGTGCCCGCGACCGAAATGGTAGAGGTCGACCCGGTCGTCGTCGACGCCTATCGACATGCGTTCCGAGAAGGTCTGCGTCGGCAGCCCGCGGCCCATCGAGTCGGCGAAGACGTTGGCAGGCGGCTCGGTCCGGCCGCTGTAGGCCCGCATCACCTGCATGTTCGCCGCCGTGACCTCGTGCGTCACGATGTCGACGTTGGCGGGGAACGCGACGTTGCCGCTCACGTGGTCGTGGTGGCTGTGCGTGTTGATGAGCGTGGTCACCGGGTTGGCCGTGATCTCGGCGATCGCGTCCAGGATCGACTGGCCCCAGCCGGGGTTCTTGGAGTCGACGACGACGACCCCGTCGCTGGTTACGAAGACTGCCGTGTTGCCGCCCCCGCCCTGTCCGCGGAGGACGTACAGGTTGTCCTCGAGTTGTTCGACCTCGATGATCATCGGCGCGTCCTGCGCGGCGACGATCGCCAGCGAGAGCGCGCCGAGGCCGACGGTGGCGGCCAGAACGATGGTGCGTCGTGTCATGACGTTACTCTCCCTCCTGTGCGTGATGCGCGGTCCGGGCGACCCGAGCTGTCCGGACGCCGCGTGCGCCGTCCCTGCCGTTCGTCTCGATGCGGGCGTGCGACCACAGGTGCGTCGCGAGGGCACCCGCCCACTGCCGGGGCGTTCTGCCGTTCGTCTCGGTGCGGGCCCGCCGCCGGCCGGTCCTGCCGGCGGGTGTGTGACAGGGCACGCCGGAGAGTCTATCCGGTGGGGCGCTGTCGTGGCGCGGCGCCGGCGGCAGATGTCCGCCGTCCACGGCCGGTCGGTCCTGCCGCTACAATGAACCGTGGCCGCGCGACACGGAGACTGGCTGCGTCAGGCCGGCGCCGATCTCCGGCACGCCCGGCGCGCCCGCGAGGACGGCGCGCACGAATGGGCCTGCTTCGCGGCGCAGCAGGCCGCCGAGAAGGCGCTGAAGGCGGTCCTGCTGCAGCGCGGCGCCGAGGCATGGGGCCATACCGTGACCGCGCTGCTGGGCGCGGTCGCGCCGGAGGACGTGATCGGCGTGGAACTGATGGACTGCGCCAGGACGCTCGACAAGCACTACATTCCGACGCGGTATCCCAATGGATTCGACAGCGGCGCGCCGGTGGACTTCTACATGCGGAAGGATTCCGACGACGCCATCGCGTGCGCCGGGAAGATCCTCGACGTCGCTCGTCATCATACCGAACAACCAGACGGCGGTCCGGGGGGCGGTCCTCCGGTGGGCGCGCCGGATAGCTGACCGCCGGCCCGAGGTGCGCCGCATCGCCTGGTTCGGCTCGCGCGTCAACGGGACGCCGTCGCCGGGAAGCGACGTGGACGTCTGTATCGTGCTGGCGCGCTCCGACAAGCCGTTCCGTGAGCGGATCGGCGACTACCTGGATCTGCCGGACGGTTTCCCGGTGGGCCTGGATCTCTTTCCCTACACGCTGGTCGAGCTCGAACGGCTGCAGTCGGAACAGCCGGCGTGGCATCGCGCGCTCACCTCCGGCGTGGACCTGCTGGTGCGCTGAGTCTGCCCGTTCCCGGGGCCGGTGACCAAATTGACACTCGTCGGACGTTCCCCGGATACTACGGAATGTCGCACCGGGCCATGCCCACACACCGAACGCGGACTCCGGTTGTCCGTCGCGTCGCACCACTGCTGTGCGGCGCCCTGGCCGCGTTGGTCATCGCGTCGGCGCCGGTTCGGGCGTCGGGACCGGCGGCGTCGGGTTCTGTGCCCGTCGCGCGGCGGCAGGGCGCGCTCGCCGCCGGCTGGCAGCGGGCGCTGCTCGACCGCTACTGCGTCGCCTGCCACAACGACCGCCTGCGCACCGCCGACCTCGCGCTCGACACATACGACGTGACCCGGATCGCCGCCGCGCCGGAGGTCTGGGAGACGGTGGTCCGCAAGTTGCGCGCTGGGGCGATGCCGCCGGCGCCGCGCCCGCGGCCGGATGCGGCGACCTACGACCGGTTCGTCGGCTGGCTGGAGACCGAGCTGGACCGAGCCGCGGCCGCCGATCCGAACCCGGGACGGACCGAGGCTTTCCACCGGTTGAACCGCACCGAGTACCACCACGCGGTGCGCGATCTGCTGGATCTGGAGATCGACGTCGCGGAGCTCCTCCCGGCTGACGGCGCCAGCTACGGCTTCGACAACATCGCCGGGGTGCTCGGCGTCTCGCCGACGCTGCTGGAGCGTTATCTGGCCGCCGCGCGCAGGATCAGCCGCGTGGCGGTGGGACGGCCGCCGCCCTCGGCGACCGCCGAGGTCTTCCGTCTCGCCAGCGACCTGCCGCAGGACGACCAGGTGGCCGGGATGCCGTTCGGCACCCGCGGCGGCGGCGCGTTCCGCCACACCTTTCCGCAGGATGCCGACTACGAGGTCCGCATCCGGCTGGCCCGCAACGCCGGGGACAACCTGGCCGTCTTCGAAGTTCCGCACACGCTGGAGGTGAGCCTGGACGGCGCGCTGGTCCGGACGTTTACCGTCGGCGGTCCGCCGCCCGCGGACGCGCCGCGCGACAGTGACGACTACCGCGCGTGGCGGGCCCGGCAGCAGACCATCGACCGCAACTGGGCGTTCCGCCTCCCGGTCACGGCGGGACCGCACGACCTGCGGGCGACGTTCGTGCGGAAGACCGCGGCCTACCCGGAGAGCCTGCGCCAGCCGTACCGGCGGCCCTACACCAGCATCACCGGCGGCGACACCCGGGTGCAGCCGTATCTGGGAAGCGTCACCGTCACCGGGCCGTTCGCCGCCGCCGGCGGGCCGCCGGTGGAGGAGACTCCGAGCCGCCGGCGCATCTTCGTCTGCCGTCCCGACAGCGCGGCGGGGGGGGAGCGGTCCGCGTGCGCACACCGGATCCTCTCGAACCTCGCGCGCCGCGCGTGGCGCCGGCCGGTGACCGGCAGCGACCTTGATGTGCTCCTGGGATTCTTCGACGAGGGACGCCGCGAGGCGGGCTTCGACGCCGGCATCGAGATGGCCCTGCGCTGGCTCCTTGCCAGCCCGGAGTTCGTGCTCCGGGTCGAGCGGGACCCCGTCGGCGCGGCGCCCGGGATCCCTTATGCGATCAGCGACCTGGAGCTGGCGTCGCGGCTGTCGTTCTTCCTGTGGAGCAGCATCCCGGACGACGAGCTGCTCGACCTCGCCGCCGCCCGCCGGCTGCGCGATCCGGCCGTGCGGGAGCAGCAGGTACGCCGGATGCTGGCTGACGAGCGCGCGCGGGCGCTCGTCACGAGCTTCGCGAGCCAGTGGCTGTATCTGCGGAACGTACCGGCCGTCGTCCCGGACGAGGATCGCTTTCCCGATGTCGGCGAGGGACTGCGGCAGGCGATGCGGCGCGAGACCGAGCTCTTCGTCGAGAGTGTCTTTCGCGAAGACCGCAGCGTGCTCGATCTGCTGACCGCCGACTACACGTTCGTGAACGAGCGGCTCGCGCGCCACTACGACATGCCGGGCGTCTACGGCAGCCACTTCCGGCGGGTTCCCGTGACCCACGCGGCGCGGCGCGGCCTGCTGGGCCACGCCGGCATCCTCGCCGTGACGTCGTATCCCAACCGCACGTCGCCGGTGCTGCGCGGCAAGTGGGTGCTGGAGAACCTGCTGGGGACGCCGCCCGCGCTGCCGCCGCCGGACGTGCCGGCGCTGGAGGAGACCACGGCCGGCGGAGAGACGCTCTCGATGCGCGAGGCCACCGAGCGCCACCGGGCGAACCCGGTCTGCGCGAGCTGCCACCGGCTGATGGACCCGCCGGGATTCGCGCTGGAGCAGTTCGATGCGGTCGGTCGTTTCCGCACCCGAACCGCCGCGAACACGCCGATAGACGCCTCGGGCGAGTTGCCCGACGGCACCCGTTTCGACGGCGCAGCGGGATTGCGCGAGGCGTTGGTGCGCAGGCCGGAGCGCTTCGTCGGCACGCTGACCGAGAAGCTGCTGACCTACGCGCTCGGGCGTGGCCTGCAGCACCACGACGCGCCGGCGGTCCGCGCCATCGTGCGGGACGCCGCGGAGAACGACTACCGGTTCTCGTCGCTCGTCGTCGGTATCGTCGAGAGCATGCCGTTCAGGATGCGGAGAGCGGGACCCTGATCGTCCTTTCTTCGCCGGTTGTCGGGGACCTGCCGTTCAGATGAGGAGAGCGGGATCATGATCATCACCAGGAAGACGCTGCCGCGGCGCACGTTCCTCCGCGGGGTGGGCGCGGCGCTGGCGCTGCCGATGCTGGATGCGATGACCCCGGCACTGTCCGGGTTCGGTGCAGTGCGTGCCGCCGAACCCGTGCGCCGGCTGGGCTGGGTCTACCTGCCGAACGGCATGGCGATGGAGTCGTGGACTCCGGCGGCGAAGACGGCGCTGGAGCTGTCGCCGACGCTCGGCCCGCTTGATGCGTTCCGCGACCGGATGGTCGTGCTCAGCGGACTCGCCCAGGGGCAGGCCGAGGCGCTCGGCGACGGCAACGGCGAGCACACCCGGGCGACCGCGACGTGGCTGAACGGCGTCCACCCGAAGGAGACCGAGGGGGCCGACGTGCGGGCCGGCATGACCGCCGACCAGATTGCGGCGGCGCAGCTCGGCCGGACCACACCGCTGCCGTCGCTGGAGCTGGCCATCGACCGCGACTTCCTGGTCGGCAACTGCGAGAACGGCTATTCCTGCATCTACATGAACACCATCGCGTGGCGCGACCCGACGACGCCGCTGCCGATGGAGAACAACCCCCGCGTCGTCTTCGAGCGTCTCTTCGGCGAGGGCGGCTCGACGACCGACCGGCGGGCCGAGTTCCGTCGCGACCGCAGCATCCTCGACGCCATCGCCGACGACCTCGCCCGGCTGCGGCGCGAGGTCGGCGCGGGCGATCGCGCCCGCGTGACGCAGTACCTCGACGCGGTGCGCGCCATCGAGCGGCGCATCCAGCTCTCCGAGCAGAGCGACACCGAGCTGCCGGCCCTCGCCCGGCCCGTCGGCATCCCCGAGTCCTATGCCGAGCACGTCGAATTGATGTTCGACCTGACGGCCCTGGCCTGGCAGGCGGACATCACGCGGGTCTTCACCTTCATGCTCGGTCGTGAACTCAACGGCCGCGCCTACCCCGAGATCGGCATCCCGGAGTCGCACCACGGGATCTCGCATCACCGCTACGATCCGCTGAAGCTGGCCCAGCTTGCGAAGATCAACACCTATCACGTGACGCTGTTCCGCCGTTTCCTCGAGACGCTGGCGGCGACGCCGGACGGCGACGGCTCGCTGCTCGACCACGCGCTGCTGCTCTACGGCGCCTCGCTCAGCGACAGCAACAAGCACCTGCACTACGACCTGCCGCTGATGCTGGTCGGCGGCAGCGGCGGACACCTGCAGGGGGGGCGCCACCTGCAGTACCCGCGGGACACCCCGATGACCAACCTGCTGGTCAGCCAGCTCGACAAGGCCGGCGTGCGGCTCGACGACGGCCTCGGCGACAGCACCGGGCGGCTGAAGGAGCTGGCGCCGCTGGCGGGCGTGTAGGATACGTCGGCTGTCGTGGCAAGTGGGCACGGTTCACACGCCGCCAGGATTTTCGGCGCCGCCATGGCGTTGTTGGGAGCCGACAGCCGGGGAAGTCAGCAGGAAGGACGTTCGGAATCAATGCTGTCGTAGTGTGGCAAATGCATGATGCATGACCGGCTGCCGGCGGACCGGGCGCGGAGTTTCCTCGGTGCGGTGGTGTTCCTGTCGGCGTGGGTTGCGGTGGCGGTCGCGCAGCCGGCCGACGATGCGGCGCCGCTGCACCGGGCCGCGCACGCGGGCGAAGCCGTGGAAGTGGCGCGGCTGCTCGACGGCGGCGCCGATCCCGATGCGACGACCCGCCTCGGCGTGACGCCGCTGGCGCTGGCCGCGGGCGGCGGACATGCGGCGGCCGTGGAGGTGCTGCTTACCGCCGGGGCGGACCCGAACCGGGCCTCGCCACAGGGCGAGACGCCGCTGATGATCGCCGCGCGAACCGGCGTCGTCGACAGCGTCGGGGCCCTGCTGCGGCGCGGCGCCCGCGTCGACGCGCGGGAGGGGTGGCGCGGCCAGACGGCGTTGATGTGGGCCGCGGCCGAGGGCCACCCGGCGGTCTTCGCGCCCCTGGTGGCGTCGGGAGCGGACGTCGATGCGCGTTCCGACGGCGGTTTCACACCGCTCGCGTTCGCGGTCCGCGCGGGCCACGGCGATGCCGTCGAGGCGCTGGTGGCCGCCGGTGCGGATGTGGACCGCACGTTGCCGGACGGCACCAGCCCGCTGCACCTGGCGGTGATCAACGCGAACTACGACGTGGCGCTGCAGCTTCTGGCGCACGGCGCCGATCCGACCGCGGCCGAGCCGGGCTGGACGCCGCTGCACCAGCTCGTCTGGACCCGCCGCCCGAACCGGCACTACAACAATCCGGCCGCGTTCCCGACGGGAACCGTCTCCGACCTGGAGCTGGCCCGCGCGCTCGTTGCCCACGGGGCCGACGTGAACGCCCGCCAGACGGCGGAGCCGCGCGACGGCTACCGCAACATGCTGAACCGCAGCGGCGCAACACCGTTCCTGCTCGCCGCCAAGGCCGTCGATCTGGAGATGATGCATCTGCTGCTCGAACTCGGCGCCGACCCGCTGCTGGCGAACGAGGACGGCACCACCGCGCTGCTCGTGGCGGCCGGCGTCGGCATCTGGTCGGCGAGCGAGAGCCCCGGCAGCGCCGCCGAGGCGCTCGATGCCGTGAAGCTGATGATCGAACTCGGCGATCCGATCTCCACCGTCGACGACAACGGGGACGCGGCGCTGCACGGCGCCGTGATGCGCGGCTCGCCGGAGCTGGTCCTCTACCTGCTGGAGCAGGGCGCGGCGCTGAACCCGGTCAACGAGCGCGGCTGGACGCCCCTGACCATCGCCCAGGGCATCTTCTACGCCAACCTCGGGCGGCGCTGGCCGGACATGGAGGCGTTGCTGCGGGAACTGGGCGCGACCTCGCCGACGGCTCCCGAGCCTCCGCGGTAGCCCGGGCCCGTTCCGGCAGATGCCGACGTTCCGTGTCGGGTCGCGATCGGCCCGCATGGCCATCTTCGCATGATTGGCCGTGCTACGCTCATCGGAACGCATGTCGCAAATCACATGGCCGAGCGTCCCGACACGGCCCGACAGGCTCGTCCGCCGGGCGTGGTGCTCGTTGCAGGTCGCGGTCGCCGTCAGTGTCGTCGTCGTTCCCTTCGCCTATGCGGTGACCGCGGTGCACAACGACGTGCTGCTGGGGGCCGGTTGCGGTCTGGCGGTCGGCGTCGGACTCAGTCTGCGCGTGCGCGGGCGGATGGGACGCTCGGCCGGCATCCTCGTTGGCGTCCTTGCCGGGATGACCGCGGCCCTGCTCGCCGGACTCGTGCCGGGCAGTGGCGTGATCTGGATCGTGCCTCCGTTGGTGGCGCTCGCCGTCGGTCTGGTCCACGGGCTCGGGACCCCGCTCCTGCACGGCTACCGCAACGCGGTCGTCGAGACGCTGACGATGTCGAGCCTGATCGGCGCGGGCCTGCTGCCGGCGCTGGGCATCGGCGGGCTGTTGTCGTGCTTCCTGGTCACACCGCCGACGGCCCTGATCGCAGGCGTTCTCGCGGGCAGTCCGGACGGGCGGTCCTTCGCACGGCCGCCGGTTCTGCTGGCGCTCGGAGCCGTGGCCGTGGTGGCGTACGCGATCGACGCGGTGATGCAGGAAGGAATGCGAAATGGCCGACCGCAGGCGGACGCGCTCGTGCATGCCGCGGTGACGGTACCCCTGGCGACAGTCGTCATCCCGATTGCCATTTTCCTGTCCGCTCGCGCGGCTGCGATATGGCTGCAGCCGCGTCTGCAGGTCTACCGACAGCTCACCGAGTATCTGCGGGTCATGTGGATCCCCATTGGCGGCTTCGCGATCGGCTATCTGGCCATCATCATCGTGTTCGCCGGTTTCGGCGGCATGCTGGCTCGCTTCAGCCCCGACGCGTTCACGGGCGCAGCCGACGCCGGGATCGGCGAGTGGATCGCCTTCGCGTTCTTCCGCGCGCTGGCCCAGGACTATCCCGGCATCGTTCCCGTCTCGCCCGGGGCGTGGCTGCTCGTCGGCATTCAGGCGATCCTGGCGGTGGGGTGGGGGCTGGTCGTGTTCGCTGCCGTGATGTCGTCCATCCAGCCCCGGCTGGAACGGATCGCGAGACGGACCCCGCCATCCAACGGGAAGTGATCCACGGTCCGGCGTGCTGCCCGCAGCCTCTCCGGGTGTGCCCCGCCAACTGCAGGAGACCCCTTCGACACCACGTCTTGGCGGGATTCCGAAATCCCGGGCGGTCGACGTACGAGAATCTTCGTATTGACATTTCTGCGAACGACTTCGTATGATTTCTTTCTACGAAAAATTTCGTAGAATGGGATATCCATGTCCGCCCGCCGACGGCCGACCGACGCCGAGCTTGCCATTCTGCGTGTCCTGTGGGCGCAGGGTCCCAGCACGGTCCGGGAGGTTGCCGAGGAGACAGGGCGGGAAAGTGCGTACACGACGGTTCTGAAGCTGCTGCAGATCATGACCGACAAGGGCCTGGTGCGCCGCGACGAGTCCGCTCGGACGCACGTCTACCGCGCGGCGCGATCGGAGCGGGCGATCCAGAGGCAGCTCGTGCGGGATCTGGCCGATCGGGCCTTCGGCGGTTCGGCGGGCCGACTGGTGATGCAGGCGCTGGCTGCGAAGCGGGCGTCGCCCGAGGAGCTTGCCGAGATCCGTGAGTGGCTGGCGGAACAGGAAGGCAAGCGGGAGGGAGCGTGATGAGGGACTGGATCGACGTCACCGGCTGGACGCTGCTGCATTTCGTGTGGCAGGGAGCGCTTCTCGGCCTCGCCGTCGCCGGCGTCCTGTGGCTCTGCCGGCGCCGCTCGGCCAACACGCGTTACCTCGTGGCGTCCGGCGGCCTCATGACGCTGCTCGCCGCTCCCATGGTGACGGCGACCGTCCTCTGGCAGGCAGCGCGCGCGGCCGAACCGCTCGTACACCCGAACCGGGCGGCGACCCGCGCGCTGGCGAACGGTTCGCCGGTCGCCCACGCGCTCGTCGGCCGCCATTCGATGGACACAGTCCACGCACGTCTCGCCGCAACGCTGCCGGCCATCGTCGCCGTCTGGCTGGCCGGGGTCTCCCTGCTGCTCGTGCGGATGGGCGGCGGACTCTGGCGGGTGCACCGACTGTACGAAGCCGGCCTGGCCACCCCGGCGTCGCGCTGGCAGGAGGTTGCAGCGCGGCTGGCATCACGCCTGGGCCTGTCGGGAGCCGTGCGCACCGTCGAGTCGCGGCTGGTCGGCGCACCGACCGTCGTCGGCTGGATGCGGCCGATCGTCCTGCTGCCGGTCGCGGCCCTCGCGAATCTCACGCCTGCGCAGGTCGAGGCGATCCTGGCGCACGAGCTGGCCCACATCCGCCGGCACGACTACCTCGTCAACCTGCTGCAGTCGCTGGGGGAGACCGTCCTCTTCTTTCACCCGGCGGTCTGGTGGGTGTCGGGCCGGATTCGGGTCGAACGGGAGCACTGCTGCGACGATGTGGCTCTCGGGGTGAGCGGCGACCGCATCGGCTACGCCGCGGCCCTGGCGGCCCTGGAGGAATGGCGCGGGCGTGAGGCGATGCCGGCGCTCGGTGCGACCGACGGCCCGCTCGGTGGGCGGGTGCGGCGGATTCTGGATCGGCCGCCCGTGACCCGGCCGCGCCTTGGCGGTCGGGTCACGTCCTGGGCCCTGGCTCTGGCTCTCTGCATCCTGGTCGGCGCCGCGGTGTGGCCGCGCCACGGAGCGAGCGACGCGGCGCAGGCCGCCGGCCCGCTCGGTCCGCAGAGCATGCAGGTCGCTCGCCCGGCGGCGAACGTCGAATGGCAGACCTCCGAGACGGCGCATTTCGAGATTCGTTACGGCGACGTGCTGGCGGACGACATCGCCCGCGTCGAGGCGGCGGCCGAGCGCGCGTACCGTCGGGTGAGCGCACGCCTGGCGGACGACCTGTCGTTCAGAACGCCTCTGATCCTCTTCGCCACGCGGGAGGAGTTCGAACGGCAGGACATCGCTCCCGGAGCGGATCTGACGGGCATCGCCTCGTTCTCGGAGCCGGTCGGCAACCGGATCGTGGTGCTCGTCGAGGAGTGGGGCGACGACCTCGTCGCGCGCATCGCCCACGAGCTGACGCATGTCTTCGCCTTCGCGGCCGTCCCCCGTTCCGACGCCGGCGCGAGCGTGCCGGTCTGGGTCGACGAGGGCCTCGCCGACTACGGGGCGGGAACCTGGTCGGAAGTCGACGAGGGCATCCTGCGCGGCCTCGTGCAGTCCGGCGACCTCCCGGTGCTGTCCACCGCTGAGGGTCGCGCCGGATTCGAGAATCCACGCGTGGTGTACGCGCTCGGACACGCGGCGTTCGACTTCGTGGAAGCCGAGTGGGGGCGGGCCGCGGTCAGCGCCTTCCTGCGGGCGTTCGGCACCGCTGCAAGCCCCTACCAGGAGGTACTCGGCATAACGTCGGCGGCGTTCGATACCGCTTTCGCCGGTTATCTTCGGGCGCGGTTCGCACCGGGTGCAGGAACGCCGAGCCGGTAGCCCGACAATCGTCTCACGGTTCCACGGGCGAGGGCGTGAGACGCACCGCGTAGTCGCGCCAGCACGCCGCCGCGTCGTGTGTCGCGTCATCGGTCCGGACATCGAACGGCAGCCAGGCCGGTTCCTCGTCGGGTCCTGCCAGGGCCCGGTTGCCGGTCGTCGACGGCGAGGACGCCGGCGGGTCCAGCGTACGGGCCACGGTGTCCCGCACGTCCTCCAGGTGCAAGCGCGTCGCGCGGTTCGCAACGCGTGCGATCGCCGCGTCGATGGTGCGGTCGAGCGCCCGCAGCTCGCCGCGCAGGAAGGGCCGGGCGTCGCCGCCGGCTGCCTGCCGCCCGTTCAGCCGATCGTCGACCAGCTCCAGATAGAGCCGCTGGACGTTGCGCCGCCAGGCGTCGACACGCACCTCCGGCGCGTCGAGCTCGGACCACAATCCGGCCCGAAGGTCGGCGAGGAAATCGGTGGCGGAGTAGGCCGCGTCGCCGTCGATCGCCTCCTGCTCGACCAGCCTTCGAATGCGGCCGGCAGTCAGAAGCGAGCGCAGCACGCGGGCCTGGCCGGCGCGGATCCGTTCGAGGGCGCCGGCCGGTTCGATGCGCCGCAGTATCTCGGGGTCGACCAGGAACATCGGCGTCGTGAAGGCGTGCTCGTTCAGGAACGCGAGCGCTTCGGCCTGCGTCTCGCGCGGGATCGTCGAGAAGCGGACGCCCTCCTGCCCGACGTGCTTCTGCTGCGAGCGGACGCCCCCGACGACCGCCGCCACATGGTTCATCTCCAGCGCCCACTGCCCGACGAGACGCCCGTACAGCTCGTCGAGGTCGTCGTACGGCTCGCCGGCCGCCGCCGCGGTCGCGGTGGCGTCGAGCAGCATGGCGGCGACCCGCTCCAGGTTCCTCAGTCCCAGCGCCGTCGATGCCACGGCGTCGGCGTCGCCGACCGCCTCGGTCAACTGGCCGGGATCGGCGTTCTGCGCGCCGGGGGTGGAGAAGCGGTACCACGGCGTGTCGTCCTGTTCGCGCGCCCACGCATCCAGCGTCGACCGCTCGTCGTCCGGACCTGCGGCGTCCGGGATCGGCGCGTAGCCCCACTTCGTGGCCCATACGTCGTACGGGCCGATCTTCGGAATCAGGTCCTCGACCGCGATGCCGTCCTCGGGCTGGGCCACGTAGTTGAACCGGGCGTAGTCCATCAGGGTGGGGGTGTGGCCCATCGTCCGCACCCAGTCGGGGTCGCGCACCTTCTCGGGCGGGTAGAGCGAGCTGGCCTTCATGTTGTGCTGGAAACCGAGGGTGTGGCCCACCTCGTGCGCCGCCACGTAGGCGAGCAGCTCGCCCATCAGTTCGTCGGGCAGCGGCAGCGTCCGCGCCCGCGGGTCGAGCGGCCCGACCTGCACGAAGTACCAGTCGCGCACCAGGTTCATGACGTTGTGGTGGAACTGGATGTCGGCCTCCAGAATCTCTCCGGTGCGCGGGTCGTGGACGTGCGGTCCGGAGGCGTTCTCGACCGTGGACGGCAGCCAGCGGATGACCGAGTGGCGGGCGTCCTCGGGACTCCAGTCCGGGTCCTCGTCCGGGGTGGGCGCCTCGCGCGCGACGATGGCGTTGCTGAAGCCGGCCGCCTCGAACGCCGGCCGCCACGCCTCGACGCCCTGCGCGATGTAGGGGACCCACTTCGTGGGGGTGGCGGGATCGATCCAGAAGGTGATCGGCCGCACCGGATCGGAGACCGCGACGGCCGGATCCTGCTTCTCCAGCCGCCAGCGCGTGATGTAGCGGCGGCGCGGCGCGCGGTGCTCGTCGCGGCCGTAGTCGATCTGCCGGACCGTGAAGTAGCCGACCCGTTCGTCGAAGAGGCGCGGCTGCATCGGATCCTCCGGCAGCTTCACCATGCTGTGGTGCAGCAGCACGGTGGCGCTGCCCGGCCGCATGCCGCGCTGCCGGAACGGGGTCCGCGGGCGGTTCCGTCCCGCCGCCCCCGACGGCGGCGGGACGGTGTAGGTGTGCGTGGCCTGCACCTCGATGTTCGTCGGAAACGCCCTGACGCTCTCGACGAACGAGCGGTCCCGGGCGAACCCGCGCGCCTGCAGCCGCGTCCGGGCGCTGAACTCCGGCACTTCGGTGGCGAAGAGCGGCGTCACTTCGATGACCGGTGCGCCGGCGTCGGAAAGCGCCTCGATGTCGAACGCCCTGATGATGGTGTCGTTGTTCGCGGCCTCGACGGCGCGCGCGATGGGCCGCTCCGCATCCGCCACGATGGCGTGGGAGATGCTCTTCAGCAGCACCCGGTTCCTGCGCCGCTCCCACTTGACGACCCGGTTGCCGAGCGCCTGCCCGCCGTAGCCGACGCCCTCGGTTGTCCGGGCGATCCGGCTGACCCAGAGGAACTCCCGGCCGAGCTCGGCCACCGGGATCTCGTAGAACACCTTGTCGTCGAGCCGGTGCACGGTGAACACGCCGTCGTCGCTCTCCGTCTCGTCGGTGACCACCTCGTCGTACGCCTTGATCCCGTCGCCACCGCGGCCGCGGCCCGGGCGGCGTCCGCGGTCACCGTCGTCCGTTCCGTCGGTATCGGCGGTCTGTTCGGGCTGTGGATCCTGCGGCTGCGGAGCCTGTGCGGCCGCGTTTCCGGGAGCGGCCCGGCAGAGCAGGAGGAGCAGGGCGAGTGCGACCGGCAGCGGAAGTCGAACGAATGTCATGTGAAGGACCTCCCAACAGGTGGACGACGCACGCGGACGTGTCGGGCGCCATCGGTGCGCCCGCTGATCGCGACGTTCTGCATCGAGCGCGGCTGTCGCCTGCTCCATACCGACCGGGACTTCGAGCCGTTCGCGCAGCACCTGGGCCTGCAGACGGTCCGAACTACCGCGGACTGGCCGCTGCCCCGACCAGCGCTGCGAACGCGGCTTCCAGCGCCGTCTCCGCATCCTGCAGCGCGCGCCGCGCCTCATCGAGCCAGCGGCGGCTCGCGTCCAGGCGGTCGCCTCCCTCCCGCACCATCCGCTGCGTCTCGGCCGGCTGGGGGCCGCCGAGGCCGCGACGTCCGGCCACCATCCGTTCGGGATCGAGCGCCTCGCGGATGCGGTCGACGCTGACCGGCAACGGTTCGCCGTAGGTCTCCTCGTAGACGTGCAGCAGCTCCTCGGCGGTCAGCTCCTTCGGCCGCTTCCCGTGCGCCCGGCCGTACTCGGTCAACTCCGAGGCGTAGTGGTGGCCGACCCGGAACGGCACGGCCGCATGGCGGAGCAGGGTGTCGGCCACCTCGGTCATGGTCGCGTAGTCGGCGTCCACTTCGGCCAGCGACCGCTCCGGGTTCACCTCGAGGCCATTGACGACGTCGGCATAGAGGGCATACATCCGGCGCGCCTTCACCGTCGTTTCGAGGACCTGTTCGGCGCCGCGGTAGTCGATCATTCCGGTGGACGTGTTGTGGGCCGTGAGGAACACGGTCTGGGCGTCGCCGAGGACGGTGCTGGCGATCTGGCGCAGCCGCTCCAGCGCGATCGGATTCCGCTTCTGCGGCATGATGCTGCTGATCCCGGTCAGCGAGCGATCCAGCAGGAGCCACGGCGCCGGATCGTGGTACTGCACGTGGACGTCCTCGCTGAACTGCCCGACGGCGACGGCCGAGATGGCCAGCGCGGAGGCCAGCTCGGTCTTCGACGACACGTGGTTGGCGTCGTAGGCGTTCTCCACGACGCCGTCGAAGCCGAGCAGGGCGGCGAGCCGCTCGCGGTCGACGGGGAAGCCGGAGGTGGCGAGGGCCGCCGCGCCGAGGGGGCTCCGATTGACCCGCGCGTAGGCCTCCTCGAGGCGCTCGGCGTCGCGGTCGAGCGCCGCGGCGAACGCCAGCAGGTGATGCGCCAGGGTGGTCGGCTGCGCCTGCACGCCGTGGGTATAGCCGGGGATCACCGTCGCGGTGTGCCGTTCGGCCAGCCCCAGAAGCGCGTCGCGGGGTGCGAGGAGGGACTCGTAGGTCTCGATCAACGCCTCCCGCAGCGCGAGCCGCCGGGACGTCGAGCCGATGTCCTGTCGGCTGCGGCCGGTGTGCAGCCGCGAGGCATCGCGGCCGGCCGTCTCGACCAGCCGCTCCTCGAAGACCAGGTAGTCGGAGGACCGGCGCGCGCCCGGCGCGTCCTGCTCCACGATGACCTGCGCGATCCCGGCGGCGATCGCCGCCCCGAGCGTCTCGGGAACCAGCCCGGCTTCGGTCAGCATGACGAGCGACGCCTTGTTGATCTGCCCCAGGTGGTGGAAGTCATCGCGTTCGTCCTGCGCCGAAACGGTGGCCGAACCGAGTGCGGAGGCGATGACGAACGCGACGAGGCGGCAGATTCGTGACATGGCGTCCTCCCGGAATACAGTCGTGTGGGTCTCGACGCGATTGTAAGCGCGGTTCCGGTCGGCGGCGCTGCGCACGGGCCCCACGCGCCAGGCGCAGCCGCTCGACGGCCGGTCGCGACCCGCGGACGGGTCCGGATCGGATCAGATGATGTGGCCGGTCCAACGGCCGGCGATGATGATCCCGGCCCACAGCAGCAGCGACGCGCCGCCGGCCACCCGCGCGGCCAGGGGCAGCTCCTGCGCCGTGTCCCAGGCGGCGATGCCGCGCCACGTCCAGAAATGGAAGATGGCCATGTTGATGCACGCCACCGGCAGCAACAGGAACTTGACCTGGAAGGCCGGGTTCTCGACGTAGGCCGGCGCGCGCGTGACGAACATGCCGAAGCCGGTGATCGCCGCCACGACGAACGCCGCCCATGTCCAGGGAAGCAGCTTGCCCGTCACCTGACTCACCGGATACCGCAGGGCCGCGAGACCCAGCAGCCGCAGGTCCACCGTCAGGATCGAGCCGACCACCAGGCCGATGGCGATCACGTGGATCGATTCCAGCAGCGGGAACCACCATGTGAAACCGATGTGCTGCGAGATGGGGTGGTCCTGCATCCACTGCCAGATCGACGGGTAGGCGGCCAGCAGTTCCCACTCGAAGGGCACCTCGAAGGGGTCGGTGATGTACTCGGAGTAGGCGATCCAGCGCCCGCCGAGCATGACGCCGATCCACAGCAGGAGCGACACGACGGCGATGATCCGCGCCGCCAGCAGCCGCCTGGTCGACTGCTCCCAGAAGCCGTGCTGTTTCCGGTTCATCCAGTAGACGACGAACGCCAGCGCGACAGCCAGCAGCAGCAGCGAGAACTTGAAGGTGGCGACCGGGTTGTAGAAGTAGCGCAGCGGCCGCGCCAGGACGAAGAGCAGCCCGGTGACGGCGTTGACGGCCAGGGCGTACCAGGTCCAGGGCAGCAGTCGTCGGATCATCTCGCTGACGTTCTGGTTCGGCAGCGCGAGGCCCAGAAACCGCAGGTCCACCATCATCACGGACCCGACGACGGTCGCGATCCCCATGATGTGGAACGACTGCGCGATCGGCGGCAGGCCCGGCACGTTGCCGAGCAGGTACACCATCCACTCGCGGGTCGGACTCTCCGCCAGCGTCTGGGCCAGGAAGTCGCGCATGGTCTGTCCTTCCTCGATGCCGGGAATCGACCGTCGGCTGCGCCATCCTATACTAGGAGCTGGCGCCGCAGAACGCAGCGAAGCGAAGTGCTGAGGCGCAAGGTCATGGAGCGGGGGGCATGGGCCGAAACGCCGAAGAACTTCTTGCGGCGCGGACTCCCAGCCAGAACCTGACGTGGCGAGGAACGGTTCAGTCTGGAGTATCCGATGCGCAACCAGTTGTTTCTGATCGCGGCGGCCTGCACCCTGATCGCCGGATGCGGCAGCGAGCCCCCGCCGGAGTCGGCGGTCGCCATACCCGAGGTCGAGCCCCCGCCGGCGCCGGCCGCGGCCGAGACCCTGCCGGACGTGATCGTCGCCAGCCGCGGCGGGTTCATCCCGGAGGGCGTCGAATACGACATGCTGAATGGCCGCCTCCTGACCGGCTCGCTCACCGAGGGGTCGGTGTTCCGGATCCACGCCGACGGCCGGGTGGAGGCGCTGGTGGAGGACGCCGAGCTGGTCTCGTCGGTCGGCATCGAGGCGGACGAGGCGCGGGATCGGCTGCTGGTGGCCAACGCCGACCGCTCTGTCTTCCAGAACGGGGGCGTGGGCCAGGCGAAGCTCGGCATCTACAACCTCACCAGCGGCGAGCGGATCGCGATGGTCGACCTGGCGGCGACGGTCGACGCCGGCGACGACGCCATGCATTTCGCCAACGATGTCGCGGTGACCGACAACGGCGCGGCATACGTCACCGACACGCGGATGAACGTCATCTACCGTGTCGACGCCGACCAGGCCGCCAGCGTGTTCCACCGCTTCGAGGATGGCGGGGCCGGCCCCAACGGCATCGTCCACCATCCCGGCGGGTACCTTCTCGTGGCGCGCGGGGCGGCGCTCTGGAAGGTGCCGCTCGACGATCCGGCCGCCGCGGCGGCGGTGACGCTGCCCGAGGAGGTGCCTGGACAGGACGGCATGGTGTGGACGGCCGGCCGTCTCGCCATCGTCAGCAACTCGGCCAACCGCGTGGTCGCGCTGACGAGCGACGACGACTGGGCGACGGCCGAGATCGCCGGGATCGCGAGCTACGAGGAACAGGCGACGACGGCCGCGGTCGTGGGCGACGACGTCTTCGTCGTCCACCCGCACTTCGCGGACGACGAGCCGCCGAGCTTCGAACGCGTCGTATTCGAGTAGGGCGCCACGGGATTCGCCGGGAGCCGTCGGCGGCGCCCCCTCGACCTGGACGACTGACGGCCCCTGACCAATGGTGCGGCAGGGTCACGGGTGTGCGGCCGGGCTCGCCTGTCAAAGCGCCGTACAATCGTGCCGGGTGCGGTGGGGCCGTCGCCGGAGACCGGGGGGTCCGCGCCGCGGGCTGGCACATTCGCGTCGGAACGTGGAGGCAGAAGATGAGACGCATGCTGGTGCTCGGTACGGTCGTCGCCATCGGCGGTCTGTCCGCGGTGGTCAGTTCGGAGCAGGCGTTGTCGCAGGCGGCGCTCGACGCAACGGTCATCGAACAGGTGCGGGACAACCTGTACGTCATCACGGGTTCGAGCCCGCTCGACCGCTCGGCGTTCAGCGGCGGCAACACCGGCGTCCACATCGGCGAGGACGGCATCACGCTGGTCGACACCAAGCTGCCCGGCTGGGGGCAGGCCCTGATGGACCGCATCCGCACGGTCAGCGACAAGCCGGTGACGACCATCATCAACACGCACACGCACGGCGACCACGTGGGGAGCAACGCCTTCTTCCCCGAGTCGGTGCAGATCGTCGTACAGGAGAACACCGAGGCCAACATGGGCCGGCTCGGCATGTTCGAGGGCGACACGGCGCACGGGATGCCGGACACGACCTACACGGACCGGCTGACGCTCGGCTCCGGGGCCGACCGCATCGAGCTCTACCACTTCGGTCCCGGCCATACGAACGGTGACACGTTCATCCTGTATCCCGGCCTGCGGGTCCTGCAGATGGGCGACATGTTCCCGTGGCGGGACGCGCCGTTCCTCGACCGCAGCAACGGCGGCAGCGGAGTCTCGTTCCCCGACACGCTCCAGGCGCTGATCGACAACGTGGACGGCTACGACACCGTCGTCCCCGGTCACATCCCGGTAACCACGCCCGAGTCGCTCCAGCAGTACCAGCGCTTCACCGCCGACCTGCTCGCCGCCGTGCGCGGGGCCATCGAGGCGGGGCAGAGCGTGGAGGAGGCCGCCGCGTCGATCGACCTGACCGGGCAGTACGCGGGCTACCGCACCGAGCGGATGGCCGCCGCCATCGCGGCGATCTACGAGGAGCTCGGCCAGTAGGCGGCAGGAAGTGCGTCGGCGCGAGCCGGCCCGGACAGTCCGGGCCGGCCGGCGGGTGGGACGCGACATGAGCGCCGACAGTCCGGTCGACGCATTCGTTCCGGAACCTCTCAGGCAACTGGAGGACCCCGCGCGCGATCTGCCGCGGATCGCGAAGGATCCGTCCGCGATGGCGGCGATCCGGGCTGCCGTGGGGCAGGTGCCGACCCGCCACCGGCTGTTGCTCGGAGACGCCCGCCAGGCGACGCTTCCTGACGGGTCGATTCACCTCGTGCTCACTTCGCCGCCGTACTGGACCCTCAAGGAGTACCGCCGGGGTGCAGGCCAACTGGGTTGGATTTCCGACTACGACGAGTTTCTGGAACAGCTCGATGCGGTCTGGCGCGTGTGCCACGGGGCGCTCGTGCCTGGAGGGCGGCTCATCTGCGTCGTGGGCGACGTCTGTCTGTCGCGGCGCAGAAATGGCGGACGGCACACCGTGGTTCCCCTGCACGCCTCCATTCAGGACCGGTGCCGATCTCTCGGGTTCGACAATCTGGCGCCGATCATCTGGTACAAGATCGCGAACGCAGCGCATGAGGTGGAGCGGGGAACCGGGGGCTTCCTGGGCAAACCCTACGAGCCCAATGCCGTCATCAAGAACGATGTCGAGTTCATCCTCATGCAACGCAAGCCGGGCGGCTACCGAAGGCCGGGCCTTGCTGCGCGTACGCTCAGTCTGTTGTCGGAAGAGAGCTTCAGGACGCTGTTCCGGCAGGTATGGGCCGACATCGCCGGTGCGTCAACCCGGGACCATCCCGCACCTTATCCGGTCGCGCTGGCGGATCGTCTCATCAGGATGTTCAGTTTCGTCGGGGATACGGTGCTCGATCCCTTCACCGGAACGGCGTCGACCCAGATCGCTGCGGCCGCATGCGGCCGCAACAGCATCGGCATCGAAGTCGATCCGGTGTACCACGAACAGGCGCTGACACGGTTGCGGACCGAAACGGCCAGCCTGCTGAGTCCCGCCGACGTGACCGCCGCCGGGATCGACACGGAATGGCCAGCCACCGCGTAGGCGGCCCGGCATGATCACCGCCCAGGACGCCGTCGACGATCTGTACCGAATCGCGGTCACGGAGCGAAAGGCGACATCGACGGCGCGGCTTGACGTGCTGGCGGACTTCTGCGTCCAGGAACTGATGTCCCGCGGGCTGAAGGATGTGGAGAAGGAGGCGTCGATTCCCGGCGCCGGTCGGCCAAAGAAATGGGACGTCGCGTGGTGCTACGACGGCAAGTACCGATTGGGGATCTCCCTGAAGTCACTCTTGAGGAACCTCGGCGGCACCGTGCCGAATCGAATCGATGACATGATCGGCGAGGTCACGAACACGCAGCTTCATTCGCCCGAGATCGTGATCGGGTACATCATGATCTTCAACATCGCGGAAGACAGCATGTCCACGAAGCACGGCTCGACGTGGTGCCAGCTTTTTCGAGAACGTGTGACCACGCTGTCTGGCCGCAGACCACCCTCCTGGACGACCGGGACGGTCGAGGACTTCGTGCTGGTCGAGGTGGATTTCGGCGCGGACTCAGCGATCCGGGCGATGTCGCAGACGTTCGATCAGTTCTTCGACACACTGATCGAGCAGGTCGCGAGGCGTAATCCCAACGCCGTCGCGACATGATGTGGCCCGCGGAACACCGCCTACCGCTCGGGCAGCGCGAACGCGACGTACTCCGAGCCGGACGGCGGTCCCATGCGGCCGCCGCCGGCGGCAATCACCACGTACTGCCGGCCGTCCACGGCGTAGACCGCGGGCGTCGAGAAGCCGGCGGCCGGCAGATCCGCCTGCCACAGCTTCGCGCCGTCACGCGTGTCGTAGGCCCGGAACTTCCGGTCCGGCGTTGCGGCGATGAAGATCAGTCCCGAGGCGGTGACCACCGGCCCGCCGTAGCTCTCCGACCCGAGTCCCTGACCGACGGTCTGCGGGTAGTCGCCGAAGGGCACCTGCCAGTCGAAGTCGCCGGTGGCCAGATCGACCGACGTCAGCGTGCCCCAGGGCGTCCGGTTGCCCGGCAGCCCGTCCTGGTCGCGCAGCCACGTGTAGCCGCCGAACGCATAGTCCACCTCGGTCGACGGGGGCAGATCCTCCTCCGCTTCCGGGTTGCGGACGTAGCGGATCGCGGCGCGGATCTCGATCTCGTCCAGGTGGGCGAAGCCGGTCATCCGGCCCCGCCCGTTGCGCACCACGTCGTTGATCTCCTGTACGGTCAGCCGTTCGGCGACATCGATCAGACTGGGACCGACCGCGTTGCCGGCGCGGTCGGCGCCGTGGCAGACGCCGCAGTGCTCCGCGTAGACACCGCGCGAGCTGAAACCGACCGGCACTTCGTAGAGCTGCAGGATCGCGCCGATCTCCGACGAGTTGACGATCAGCCGGCTGGTCGCCGGGTCGAACGCCGAGCCGCCCCATTCCTGGCCCCCGTCGTAGCCGGGGTACATCATCGTCCCCTGCAGGCTGGGCGGCGCCCAGGGCCGCTGGTCGAGCCGGTCCCAGATGGCGCGCACGAAGTCGATCGACTCCCGGCTCCGTGTGGTCATCTCGAAACGCTGCCGAGTCAGCGCTATCGCCGACTCCGGCTGCGTCGTCACGACCACCTCGCCCGGGATGTCGCTGGGATGGGCCGTGACCTCGTTGATGTCGTAGAGCGATTCGCCGGTCTCGCGTTCGAAGAGGAACAGGTGGCCCGACTTGCTGGTGAGCGCCACCGCGTCGATGGTCCGGCCGTCGCGCTCGAGCTGCACCAAGGTCGGGGGCGACGGCAGGTCGCGGTCCCACACATCGTGCCGTATCGTCTGGAAGTGCCAGCGGCGCTCGCCGGTTCGGACGTCGATGGCCAGCAGGCTGTTGGCGAAGAGGTTGTCGCCGACGCGCGAGGCGCCGTAGAAGTCGGGCGTCGCCGATCCGGTCGGCGCGAACAGCAGACCGCGCTCGGCATCGAGCGCCATGCCGGTCCAGGTGTTGGCGCCGCCCGCCGCGTCCAGGGCGCCGTCGGCCCAGGTTTCCGAACCCGGCGCGCCCGGGGGCGGGACATTGTGATGCCGCCAGACGAGCGAGCCGTCGATGGCGCTGTAGGCCGAGATGGCGCCCGGCAGTGCGTCGGCCGCCTCGCTCGTCGAGAAGCCCATCACGATCAGGTCCTCGAAGACGATGCCCGGCACCGTGACGCGCAGCGGACCGTCTCCGTCCACGGTCGCCGACAGGTCGACGACGCCGTTGTCGCCGAAGTCGACCACCGGCTGTCCCACGGCCGGATCGAGCGCGACCAGCGCGTCGTTGCCGGTGAAGAAGAGACGCGCCGCCGGGCCGCTCCCGGTCTCGCGTTCCCACCACATCAGGCCGCGCTGGGGGGCGCCCTCGATGCCCGGGTCGTAGCGCCACAGCTCCTCGCCGGTGGCCGCGTTCAGGGCGAATGCGACCAGCCGCGGCGACAGGCCGTAGAGCACTCCGTCGACGACGAGCGGGCTCGTGTACATGGTCGAGTTGCCCGCTCGCAGCGCGCCGGAGTCGTAGGTCCAGGCGACCTCCAGGGCGGCGACGTTCTCGCGCTTGATCTGGTCCAGAGGCGAGTAGTGGCGGCGGCCCACGTCGCCCAGGTAGGTGTCCCAGTCGGTGTTCTGCGCGGCGGTCGGGGCGGCGGAGAGCGCGAGCAGGGCCGGAAGGATCGCGGTCGTGCGGATTGGCTGTGTCACGACAGCACTATGCCGCATGGGGAACATCGCGCGCAACCTGCGGGCGGTGCGTTTCCCGGACCTCGTTCAGCCGCTGGCGGTCTCGGCGGGCGGAGTCGGGACGCGCCAGCCGGCCGGCCTGGCCCGGTGCGTCCTGCCGGCCGGCCTGGCCCTGTGCGTCCTGCCGGCCGGCCTGGTCGGACGACCGTTGCCCGGGCCGGTGTGGGCCGGCCGACGCCGCCGAGGTCGCTGTAGTGGCGGACGACGGCGCAATCCCGTTGTGATCGCCGTGATCCGGGCCGGTGTGTGCGGTATGGCCAGGAGCGGCGTCGCCACGCGGCGCGCCACACGTTGTGATCGCTGTGATCCGGGCCGGTGTGTGCGGTGCTATCCTGACAGGCCGACCGGTGCGGCGGCGCGCCAAGCGTAGCACGGCTGCGACGGACGCCCGCCGATGACGCCGGAGACGGGTGCTCCGGCAGTGAGGTGCGCATGACTTCGGACGCGGCGTGGGCGGCCGCCTGCCTGGGCTTGGCGAGCATGGTGATCGGCTGCAACAGCGGCGCGTCCGACGTCGGCCCCGGCGTGCCGTGGGCGCTGGCCGAACGGCGCGCGGCGACGATCTTCAACCTGCACTACGACGTCCGCTTCGAGATTCCCGCGGCGCGCCGCGAGCCGATCACGGGGAGCGTCACCGCCTCGTTCACCCTGACCGAGGTCGGTCCGCTGGTCCTCGACTTCACCCAGCCCCCGGAACACGTCCACGCGGTTCGGGTCGCCGGCGCCCCGGTGGACTTCGGCGTGCGGGACGAGCACGTCATCGTGCCGGCCGATGTGATGTCGCCCGGACACAATGTCGTGGACATCGAGTTCACCGCGGGCGACGGATCGCTCAACCGCCAGGACGACTTCCTCTACACGCTGTTCGTCCCGGACCGGGCGCGCGTCGCCTTTCCCCTCTTCGATCAGCCGAACCTGAAGGCGCGGTTCCAGCTGCGGCTCGAGGTGCCGGCCCAGTGGCGTGCGGTGGCCAACGGGTCGCTGGCCTCGCGCGAGGTGCACGGCGACCGGGCGCTGCTCACGTTCACCGAGACCCACGCGATCAGCAGTTACCTGTTCGCCTTCGCCGCGGGCGACTTCGATGTGGAGGAGGTGGAGCGCGACGGGCGCCGGATGGCGATGTTCCATCGCGAGACCGACCGCGCGCGGGTGGAGCGCAACGCCGACGCCATCTTCGACCTGCACGCGTCCGCCCTGGCCTGGCTGGAGGCGTACACCGGCATCGCGTTTCCCTTCGAGAAGTTCGACTTCGTGCTCGTGCCGGCCTTTCAGTACGGCGGCATGGAGCATCCGGGAGCGATCTTCTACCGGGCCGACGCCCTGCTGCTCGACGACAGCGCCACCCAGAATGCGCACCTCGGACGGGCCAGCCTCATCGCGCACGAGACGGCCCACCTGTGGTTCGGGGACCTCGTCACGATGACATGGTTCGACGACGTATGGATGAAGGAGACCTTCGCCAACTTCATGGCCGCCAAGATCGTCAATCCGACGTTCCCCGAGGTCGACCACGACCTGCGGTTCCTGCTCGCGCACCATCCGGCGGCGTACGGCGTGGACCGCACCGCGGGCGCCAACCCCATCCGGCAGCCGCTCGACAACCTGAACGAGGCGGGGACCCTGTACGGCGCCATCATCTACCAGAAGGCGCCGATCGTCTTCGCGCATCTGGAACGGCTGATCGGCGAGGAGACTCTGCGCGACGGCCTGCGCGAGTACCTGCAGGCGCATGCCTACGCCAATGCGAGCTGGAACGACCTGATCGCCATCCTCGACGCCCGGACCCCGGAGGACCTGGCCGCCTGGAGCCGGACGTGGGTGGAGGAGAGCGGTCGGCCGCGGGTCGAGGCGGCCTGGGAGACCGACGGGGACGCAATCGCCGAACTCGTGGTCCGGCAGTCGCCGGACGACAGTGGCGCGCGCCTCTGGCCCGATCCGGCGGCGGACGGGCCGGGATGGAACCCGTATGCGGTCGGTCCCGCCGACCCGGCGGCGCCCGGAGAGTCCGCATCCGCGCGAGCCGGCCGCGTGTGGAACCAGCGGCTCGACCTGCGGCTGGGGTACGCCGACGGCGCGTCGGACTTGCTGCCGCTGCACCTGCGGGACGCGGCGGCGGTGGTCGCGGCGGCGACTGGCCGGCCGGCGCCCGACTACGTGCTCGCCAACGGGAGCGGCCTCGGTTACGGACTCATGGTCCTCGACGCGCGCACGCGGGACCACCTGCTCGCGGCGCTGCCGGACATCGAGGACGCGCTGACGCGGGCCATCGGCTGGGTGTCGCTCTGGGAGGCGCTGCTCGAAGGCGAGGTGGTTCCCGAGGCGCTGATCGATCTGGCGCAGCGCGCGCTGCCGGCGGAGACGGACGAGCAGAACGTCTCGCGCATCCTCGGCTACCTCAGCGCCACGTACTGGCGACACCTGACGCCGGAGCGGCGCGCGGCGCTGGCGCCGGGGATCGAGGCGCTGCTGTGGCGTCGGATCGCGGCGTCGGACAGCCGGAGCCTGGCCGCGGCGTACTTCGGCGCCTACCGTGACGTTGCCCTTTCCGCTGCTGCGGTGGCCCGCCTGGAGCGCATCTGGCGCGGGGAAGAGGACGTGCCCGGTGTGCCGCTCGCGGAGCGGGACCTCACGGCGCTGGCCCACGGACTCGCGGTGCGGGCCGCACCGGGCAGTCCGGAGATCCTGGTCGCACAGCGCGATCGCATCGACAACCCCGACCGCCGCGCCGCGTTCGAGTTCGTCATGCCGGCTCTGGCGGCCGACCGGAGCGTGCGCGACCGGTTCTTCGATTCCCTGCGCGACCCCGCCAACCGGGCCCGCGAGCCGTGGGTCCTGACCGCGCTCGGCTTCCTGCACCACCCGCTGCGGGCGCGCGAGTCGGAGGCCTACATCCGGCCGAGCCTCGACCTGCTGGAGGAGGTCCGGCGCACGGGCGACATCTTCTTCCCGGAACGGTGGCTGCACGCGACGCTCGGCGGGCATCGCTCGGCGGGCGCCGCCGTCATCGTCGAGCAGTACCTGGCCGACCAGCGGGATCTGCCGCCGCGGCTGCGCGCCAAGGTGCTGCAGGCGGCCGACGGGCTGCAGCGGGCAGCCCGGATCGTCAACCCGGAGCCCTGAGCCTCGCACGCCTCGCACCGCCCGCAGATCGCGCGCCGCGTCGCGTCAGCGCCATCTGTCGGTCAAATTCTCGTTTCTTCCGGTCCGTTCCGTGGTGACTGCCCGGCATCGGTTACCATGAACGACGATGACGCGGTGGACATCGTACCCCCTGGTCGCTGCGTACCCCCTGGTCGCTGCGGTCCTGGCCGCCTCGGTCGGCGCGCCTGCATCCGTCGCGGCGCACCCGGCGCCGTTCAGCTTCGTCGATCTGCGCATCGCGGACGGGACGCTCGATGTCACGGTGGTGGCCCATGTCTGGGACGTGGCCTACGAGTTCGACATCGACGACCCGGCGCTGGTGCTCGACCCCGACATCCTGGGGCTGCGCGGCGAGCGGCTCGGCGCGCTCCTCGGCGAGCGTCTGACGCTGGCGGTCGACGGGCGCCCGCTGGCGCTGGATCGCTGGTCCGAACCCCGGATCCTGGCGGAGCGGCAGTCGGTGAGCCTGCGCGCGCAGAGGACGTTGGACGACGGGATCGGCGCCGTCGTGGTCTCCGCCGACCTGTTCCCTTACGACCCGAAGCACCAGACGTTCCTCAATGTGTACGAGGATGCCGCACTGACGACGCAGGCCATCCTCGGCGGCGGGACGACCGACTACGAGTACTTCCTCGGCACCCGGCAGGGCGTGTGGGCCGTGCTCCAGAAGTTCGTCCCGTCGGGCGTGCACCACATCCTGATCGGCCCGGATCACCTGCTGTTCCTCATCGGCCTGCTGCTGCTCGGCGGCAGCGTGCGGCAACTGCTGCTGGTGGTCACCGCGTTCACCGTCGCCCACAGCATCACGCTGTCGCTGGCGGTGCTCGGCGTCGTGGCGCCCCCGGCGCGGCTGGTCGAACCGATCATCGCACTGAGCATCGTCTACGTCGGCCTCGACAACCTGCTGGCGCGCGGCGGGAAGGACATGCGGGTCTGGATCGCGCTGGTCTTCGGGCTGATCCACGGCTTCGGGTTCGCGAGCGTACTGCGCGAGATGGGGCTGCCGAGCGCGGCGTTGGGCTGGTCGCTGTTCTCGTTCAACTTCGGCGTGGAGATCGGACAGCTCGCGGTCGTCCTGGTCGTCGCCGCCGTCCTGGCGCAGATCCGGGCGTACAGCGCAGTGGCCGGTCAGCGGATCGCCGTCGCGGGCTCGGTCGCGGTGATTGCGGCCGGCGCATTCTGGTTCGTGGAGCGGGTGTTCCTGTCGGGAGGCATGGCATGAGACGGATGAACCGGGGGCGAGGGACGAAGCGGGCGACGGCGCTCGGCGCGCTGCTGTTCATCGGAGCAGTGTCGCTGGCGGTCACCGAGGCGGAACAGGGCGGGCCGGTCGTCGAGGTCGAGCGCATCAAGGACAACCTCTACGTGCTGCGCGGCGGCGGCGGCAACTCGGCCGCGTTCGTGACCAGCGACGGCGTCGTGCTCGTCGACACGAAGGTCGCCGGCTGGGGGCAGCCGCTGATCGACCGCATCGCGGAGCTGACGCCGAACCCGGTGACGACCATCATCAACACCCATGCGCACTTCGACCATGTGAGCGGCAACGTGGAGTTCCCGGCGTCGGTCGAGGTGGTGGCGCACACCGCCGCGCGGCGGCTGATGGAGGAGTGGAACCCGGTCACCGGCTTCCCGGGCGACTTCCCGGACGTCTTCGCGACCAGCGGCGGCCAGGGTCTGCCGACCCGGACCTACGACGACCGCCTGACCCTGGGCAGCGGCGACGACCAGGTCGACCTCTACCACTTCGGCCGCGGCCACACCGGCGGCGACACCTGGGTGGTGTTCCCGTCCCTGCGGGTCATGCACGCCGGCGACATGTTCCCCGGCCGGCAGGTGCCGATCATGGACGCGAGCAACGGCGGGAGCGGCGTCGACTACGCACGGACGCTGCGCAACGCCCACGAGACGGTCACCGACATCGACCTCATCATCACCGGCCACAGCACCCAGATGACGCCGGGCGACCTGGAACAGATGGCCGACTTCGTCGAGACGTTTGTCGCCGCGGTGCGCGCCGGGCGCAACGCGGGGCAGTCGGCGGCGGCGATCGCGGCCGGCTGGCAGGTGCCGTCGCGGTTCGCGGGTTTCGGCAGTCCGCCGCCCGCGCGGTTGCAGGCCTACGTGCAGGTGATCCTCGATGAACTCGATGTCCGGGAGTAGGACGCCGGCCCGCCCCGGTGCGTGGGCTGCTGCGCGCCGGCGGCGGATCACGCGATCTCTGCATCTGCCGGGGCCGGCACGCGCCGCTGCGGCAGGCGACGCGTGCCGGCGGCGGGCGCCCGCTCCGGCGCGTGGCGCCGCCCTGCGCCTGGTGGGGGCGCTGGCGTGTTTCGCGGTGGGGCTGTCGGCCGGCTGCGCCGGCGGCGGTCCGAACCCCGACACGCTCCGGGCGTCGTTCGCGGCGACCATCGCCGGAGTGGCCTCGATCAGCGACATGGAGCTCACCGGCGACGAGCTGACGTTCACCTGGACGCGCGGCCCCGACGACGAGATCCGTTGGCGCGTGAGCATCGATTCGATGGCCGTCGAGCCCCCGGCAGTCGAAGGCGCCCCCATCCAGGGGCGCGTCGTCTCGTCGTGGTACGCGGACGGCGAGCTCGTCGAGCCGCTCGGCTCCATGTCGCGGCTGCCCGACGAGATCCTGGAGGCGGGAATCGCCCAGGAGTGCTGGGCGTTGTGGGACGAGGAGTCCGGTGCGTGGGGGTGGTCGTGAACAGGTGGCCCGCGCGGTCGCGTCCCGGTCCCTGAACGCGTGGCCCCCTGACGGGTCGGGGCAGTGGCCGGGCGCACGGCGGAGCGGGGCCGGTCGATGCGGGGTCGGTCGATGCGCCGCCGCGGTTCACGACGCTTGAGCTGTCGGCGCGCATCGAAGTGAAACAGGGAGGCGGACATGGTGGCGAAGCGCGCGTGGATGGGATGCATGGCGGTGGCACTGGCGGTCGTGGCGAGCGTCGGGATTTCCGCCCAGGAGGAGTCGGGGCGCGCGGTGGTGACGGAGGCGACCATCTCCTTCACCGAGGGGCCGACCGTCGACGCCGACGGTGCCGTCTACTTCACGGACCTGCGCGTCGTCGGGCGCATCCTGAAGATGGACACCGACGGGACCGTCACCACGTACCGCGAGCCGAGCCACCGCGCCAACGGCCTCATCTTCGACAGCGAGTGGCGACTGCTGGCGTGCGAAGGGGGCAACGGCGACGACGTCCTGCCGCGCATCACCCGGACCAACATCGAGACCGGCGAGATCGAGGTCCTCGCCGACCACTTCGAAGGGCAGCAGCTTCACCAGCCGAACGACCTGACCATCGACGGACAGGGACGCATCTACTTCACCGACCGACCGGGGCCCGTCGTCACGCCTGAGCAGACCGGCGTGCATGGTGTGTATCGCATCGACCCCGACGGCAGCATCGCGCGTATCCTCACCGAACCGGACATCGAGCGGCCCAACGGCATCGTGATATCGCCCGACGACGCGACTCTCTACCTGATCGAGACCGCGCAGCAGGAGGGGGGCGCGCGCATGATCCGCGCCTACGACCTCGCCGAGGATGGCACCGCGAGCAACATGCGCGTCTTTCACGACTTCTATCCGGGCCGCAGCGGCGACGGGATGACCATCGACAGCGAGGGCAACCTCTACGTCGCGGCCGGGCTCAACCGGTTGCGGGGCACGAGCGAGACGCTGGACACGGTGGCCGGGGTGCACGTCTTCTCACCGTCCGGCGAGCTCCTTGAGCACATCCCCATCCACGAGGACACGATCACCAACGTCGCCTTCGGGGGCGACGACCTGCGGACGCTGTACATCACGGCCGGCAAGACGCTCTTCAGCGTGCGGACCGACGTCACCGGCACGCGGCGCTGACTCCGCGGTCGGGAGGCGCGCTTCGCACCCGGTGATTCGCCGCCGCACGGCGGACAGGGTGAGCAGGTCCTCTTTCAGGATGGCGTCGATGTGCGTACGCTTCCAGCGGGCGTACCAGGATCTCGACCCGCGCAGGAACGGCTCCGGGAAACCGCCGACGTCCAGCAGGCGGTCGAGGACCTGGTCCGCCGGCAGATCCGTGTATCGCAGCGCCTCCCGCATGTCGAAGGGGTGCAGCCGGAAATGGAGTAGCGGCCGGCGAGGGAGTCTCCTGTTCTGCGGAAGGCGTCCAGGCGGGCGCTGCTGGTGACGAGCAGGGCCGGCGGCAACCCATCCACGTCGTAGACGCCCTTCCGCCAAGTCTTCCAGTCCTGCGTCGGATCGAGATTCCGTTCGCCGAAACGCCGCGGGCAGGCTAAGATAGCGGCACTGTCACGCAGTCGTCGAGCAGCGTCGGGAGGCGAGAGGATCGACCGTGGTCGCGCCACGAACCCGAGGATAGGACGATGTCGAGGATCCTGACCGCTTGCGTGATCGGGCTCGGTCTTACCGCCGCCGGCGTCGGTCACCACGCCGCGCACGCCGCCACGCATCAGGACGTCCGCCCCGTCGCCGCCGCGCCGTCGGCGCGTCCCCCGGCTCGGGATGCGTTGGACGCCGGGTCGGTGCGGCCGGTCCTGCGCCGCTACTGCGTCGGCTGTCACAACGCGCGACTGCGGACGGCCGGTCTGGCGCTGGACACGATGGACCCGGCTCGGGTGGGTGACCATCCGGCGGCGTGGGAAAAGGTCGTGCGCAAGCTGCGGACCGGCGCGATGCCGCCGGCTGGACGTCGGCGGCCCGACGCGGCCACCTACGAGGCCGTGGCTGCCGGTCTCGAAACGGCCCTGGACCAGGCGGCGGCGTCGGATCCCGATCCCGGCCGCACCACCGTTCATCGCCTGAACCGGCGGGAGTACGCGAACGCGGTGCGCGACCTGCTCGCACTGGAGATCGACGCGACCAGGCTGTTGCCTGCCGACAACGCGGATCTCGGCTTCGACAACATGGCGGACATCCTGTCCGTGTCGCCGGCGCTGCTCGACCGCTACCTCTTCGCGGCGCGCCGGATCAGTCGCCTGGCCGTGGGCGATTCGACGATGGAGCCGACGACCGAGACCCATGTCGTCCCCGCGATGCGGTTCCAGGACCAGCGCATGGACGAGGACCTGCCGTTCGGCTCCCGCGGCGGCATCGCGATCCGTCACAACTTTCCGCTCGACGCGGAGTATGACGTCAGTATCCGGCTGCAACGGCAGCTCTACGACTACGTGCGCGGCCTGCAGAACCGGCAGCAGCTCGAGGTGCGCCTCGACGGCGAGCGGGTGGCGCTGTTCGACATCGGCGGCGCGCCCGGAACGCCGCCGCCGCGGACGTTCGCGGGCGCCGTGCTCGGCGACCGGACCTGGGAGGAGTACACGCTGCACGCCGACGAGCACCTCTCGGTCCGCATCTCCGCGAAGGCCGGGCCGCGCGTGCTCGGCGTTTCCTTCGTGCAGGGCCGTTCGGAGCGCGACGGGGTGCTGCAGCCACGGGCGACCGGGAAGGTGCTGGCCATCGCCGAGCGCTGGAGCTCCCCGTCGGAAGCGCCGGAGGCGGCGGTCGACCAGGTGAGCATCGCCGGTCCGTTCAACGCCACCGGCGCCGGTGAGACCCCGAGTCGGGAGCGGCTGTTCGTGTGCCGGCCCGCGCCTGGGGCAGGCGACGAGGCGTGTGCGCGGGAGATTCTCGCCACCGTCGCTCAGCGGGCCTTCCGACGGCCGGTGACGGAGGCCGACCTGGGCACGCTGCTGGCATTCTTCGCGGCGGGGCGGCGGACGGGCGGTTTCGAGACCGGGGTCCAGCGGGCCCTGGAAAGCATCCTGGTCGATCCGGAGTTCCTGTTCCGCGTCGAGCGCGACCCGGTGGACACCAGGCCCGGCACGATACACCCGATCAGCGACCTGGAGCTGGCCTCGCGGCTCTCGTTCTTTCTGTGGAGCAGCATCCCGGATGACGAGCTGCTCGACATCGCCGCCCGCGGCGAGCTGCGCGATACGGACGTGCTGCAGCGGCAGATCCGGCGCATGCTGGCCGATCCCCGCGCGCAGGCCCTCGTCGACGGCTTTGCTGTGCAGTGGCTGGCCCTGCGAACCCTGTCGAGCGTCGTGCCGACGCCGGAGCTCTTCCCGGAGTGGGACGACAACCTGCGCGAGGCGTTCGGGCGCGAGACGGAGCTGTTCGTGGCCAGCCAGATCCGCGAGGATCGCAGCGTCCTGGACCTCGTTCGCGCGGACTACACGTTCGCCAACGAGCGGCTGGCCCGGCACTATGGAATTCCGAACGTCTACGGCAGCCGGTTCCGGCGGGTGACGTTCCCCGACGGCGTACGCGGCGGCCTGCTCGGACACGGCAGTATCCTGACCGTCACGTCCTATCCCACGCGGACCTCTCCGGTGCTGCGGGGGCACTGGCTGCTGTCACACCTGCTCGGCGCGCCGCCGCCGCCACCGCCGCCGGACGTGCCGGCGCTGCCGGACCGGGGAGAGGGCGGCAGACCGGCCTCGGTGCGCGAGCGGCTGGAGCAGCACCGCGAGAACCCGGTCTGCGCGAACTGTCATGCGCCGATGGATCCGCTCGGCTTCGCCCTGGAACACTTCGATGCCATCGGGAAGTGGCGCGGCACCGGCGAGGGCGGCGGACCGATCGACGCATCGGGCGTTTTCCCCGACGGCACCGGTTTCGAAGGACTGGCGGGACTCAGGAGGGTCCTGCTGAGCCGTCAGGAGCAGTTCGTCCGGACCGTCACCGAGAAGCTCGCCACGTACGCGCTCGGCCGCGGGCTGGAGCATTACGACATGCCTGCTGTCCGCGCCATCATTCGCGACGCGGGTGCGGACGACTACACGTGGTCCTCCCTGGTGCTCGGGATCGTCGAGAGCACACCGTTTCAGATGCGGAGATCAGAATCATGATGATCAGCAGGAAAGCTCTCCCCCGCCGCACGGTACTCCGCGGGCTCGGCGCCGCGGTGGCGTTGCCGCTGCTCGACGGCATGGTGCCCGCGCTGACCGCCCTCGGCCGAACCGCCGCGAGGCCGGTCAGGCGCCTGGGGGTCGTCTACGTCCCGAACGGGATCGTGATGGAGCAGTGGACTCCCGCGACAGCGGGCGCCGGATTCGAGATCACGCCGATCCTGCAGCCGCTGGAGCGGTTCCGGGACCGTCTGCTGGTGGTGTCGGGGCTCAGCAACAAGGGGCCGGACAACATCCACGAGACGGGAGCCACGAGCTTCCTGACCGGTGTGCCCCCGAAGCGCACCCAGGGTTCCCAGCTCGAGGCCGGGGTGTCGATGGATCAGCAGGTGGCGCGGGAAGCGGGCCGGCACACGCAGCTCGCCTCGCTGGAACTGGCCCTGGAGTCGGGCGACGATGTGGGGACATGCGGCGGCGGATACACCTGTGCGTACACCAACACCATCTGCTGGCTGAGCGCAACGACACCGTTGCCGATGGAAACCAATCCACGGACGGTATTCGAACGGCTGCTGGGCGACACCGGCGGCACGGATGCCGCCGCCCGGCTGGCGCGCATCGAACAGAACCGCAGCCTGCTGGACGCGGTGACGGACAAGGTGGCCGCGTTGGGCCGTGACCTCGGGCCGCGGGACCGGCTGAAGCTCGGCGAGTACCTCGAGGCGGTGCGTGACATCGAGCGCCGGATCCAGAAGGCCGAGGCGCAGGTCGACCAGGAGCTGCCCGAGATCGCGCCGCCGTTGGGCGTTCCCGCCGCCTTCGACGAACACGCGAAGCTGATGTTCGATCTGCAGGTGCTGGCCTATCAGACCGATCTGACCCGCGTCATCAGCTTCATGATCAGCCGCGAGTACAGCGGCCGTACCTACCCGCAGATCGGCGTGCCGGAGGCGCATCACCCGACGTCGCACCACCAGCAGGATCCGGACAAGCTGGAGAAGCTCACCCGGATCAACACGTACCACACGTCGCTGCTCGCCTACTACCTCGACAAGCTGCGGGCCACCCCCGACGGCGACGGCTCGCTGCTCGACCACGTGGCCGTGCTGTACGGCGCGGGCCTCAGCGACGGCAACCGGCATTCTTCCGAGAACCTGCCGATCCTGCTCGCGGGCGGCGGCGCGGGGACGCTCCACTGCGGACAGCATCTGCAGTGTCCGGACCCGACACCGATGTCCAACCTGCACGTGACGCTGATGGACAGGCTCGGGGTCCCGGTCGAGCACTTCGGGGTGAGCACGGGTGAGATTCAGGAGCTCTCGGGCGTCTAGGAGCTTGCGCCGCAGAACGCAGCGAAGCGAAATGCTGAGGCGCAAGCTCATGGAGCGGGGGGGATGGGCCGAACGCCGAGCCCGCGCGGCGTTTCGGGGCGCTGGGAGTAACGGAGTCAGTTCCGCAGGTGCGCCGGGCCTGCGAAGATCGGCGCCCGAGGTGATCTGACGGAGACAGGGGAGTCCAACATGCGCGGCGTTGACATGAGCCGATACGCGGTCGCCGCGTGTCTCGGTCCGTTGCTGGCTGCTTCGGTCGCAGCGGAGCAGCCGGATCTGCGCCTCATCGACGCGGTCCGGGACGGCGATCGACGCGTCGTGCGAGCGCTGCTGGAGGAGCCGGTCGACGTGAATGCGCGCCAACCCGACGGGGCGACGGCGCTGCACTGGGCGGCCTACCTCGACGATCTGGATACGGCGCAACTGCTCATCGCGGCGGGCGCGGTGGCCGATGCTTCGAACGAGCTCGGAGCCACACCGCTCTACCTGGCGTGCGAGAACGGCAGCGCCGCGCTGGTGCGCATGCTGCTGGCTGCCGGGGCAACGGCCGAAGCGGTCCTGCCGAGCGGCGAGACCGCCCTGATGACGGCGTCCCGCACCGGAAGCATCGGCGCGGTGGAGGCGCTGCTTGCCCACGGCGCCGATGTGCAGGCGCGAGAGTCTACCGAGGGACAGACCGCCCTCATGTGGGCCGTCTCACAGCGACACCCGAAGGTTGTCGAAGCCCTGCTGAACGCGGGCGCGGACGTGCATGCGCGTTCGCGCGTCCGGCCCGTGGTGACGGCGCATTCCCCCCGCACGAGCAGCGAGGGCGCAGTGGTCGTCGTGGACGAGGGCGGGTACTCGCCGCTGCTGTTTGCGGCGCGCAGCGGCGACGCCGCATCCGCCGAGCTGCTGCTGGCGGCGGGCGCCGATCCGAACGACACCGCGCCGGCCGGAACCAGTGCACTCGTCGTGGCGGCCCACAGCGGCCATGGCGCCCTGGCTGCGTTGTTGCTCCAGGCGGGCGCCGATCCGAACGTGACGGAAGCCGGCTACACACCCCTGCACGCGGCGGTCCTCAGGGAGGATGCGGCGCTGGTCCAGGCGCTGCTGGCCCACGGCTCGGATCCGAACGCCCGTCTGCGGCGCGGCACCCGCTACGCGCGGCAGGGCAAGCTGTTCTCTCTGGACATGGCCTGGACCGGGGCGACGCCGTTCTTTCTCGCAGCCAAGTTCGGCCGGGGCGACATCATGCGCCGGTTGGCCGAGAGCGGGGCGGACCCGCACGCCGGCCTTGCTGGCGGCGTGACGCCGCTGATGGCCGCCGCCGGCATGCTCACCCGGGGGTTCGGTCGGGCCGGCAAGGACCGTCGGGGGCGCGAGATGGACTCGGCCGAAATGGAACTTGCCCTCACGCAGGATCCGGACAGACGGAGCGTGATGGTCAGCGGCATCGATGCCGTGAAGGTGGCGGTCGAGTTGGGCGCCGACGTCAACGCCGCCAGCGCGACCGGCGACACCGCCCTGCACATGGCTGCCTTCCACGGCTTCCGGACTGTGGTTCGCTACCTCGTGAGCCGCGGGGCGCGGCTGGACGCCGTCAACAACGGTGGGGAAACGCCGTTGGACCGGGCGCTTGCCGCACGGGCTCCGGCGCGGCTGACCCGCAGCCTCACCGACTACAGCGACACCGGCACCGCGGACCTGTTGCGCGCCCTGGGTGCGGCCGACTAGTGGACTAGTGGAAGTCCCGGCTGCCGACCGCATTCGGCCCCGCGTCGAGCTCGGGGCGCCACAGCGTGTCGGCGACAAGGTGGACGACGCCGCCCGCCCGCTGGATGCTGCCGGTCACGCCGAGGAACGATGCGGTTCTCGCGATCAGCGCATGCGCATCGAACACCCGGCTCCACACGACCAGGTTCACGAACCCGGTCTCGTCCTCGAGCGTCATGAACACCACCCCGCCCGCGGTTCCGGGGCGCTGGCGGCAGATGACGAGGCCGGCGTAACGCGTCTTCCGCCCGTCGCACATCGCCGAGACGGTGCGGGCGTCGGGAAGGCCGCGGGCCTTCAGGCAGTCCCGCAGGGCGGCGAGGGGATGGCCGCGCGGGCTGTGTGCGCTGGTGCGGTAGTCCCATGCGATGGTCTCGCCCCGGTCCAGGTCGTCGAACGCCGGGGTCTCGTCCCCCGCCGCCCCGGCCGGCAGGACCGGCGCGCGCGCACGGACGAGGCCGCGGACCTGCCAGAGCGCGTCGCGGCGCCGCGCCTCGAGACCGGCCAGCGCCCCCGCCTCGGCGAGACGGCTCGACACCCGCTCGTCGAGACCGGTCCGGGCCACAAAGTCGGCGACCGAGTCGAACGGCGCCCTCCCCCGCGCGGCCTTGATGCAGGCCCAGTCGCGCGATTCGGACAGCCCCTTGACGTACCGCAGCCCCATCCGCACCGCGAAACCGGGCGTCGGCGCCGAAGCACGGCGCCGCATCCGCGGGAGACGCAGGCTCCCGGAGGCGTGGTCGAGCGAGCGCGGCAAGGCGTCGGGGGGCGGACTCGACGGCATCGGTCCCGACGACCCGCCCGAACCGACCGCCCCCGGGGCCGAGGACCGCGTCTCGTTCGTCGGCTCCAGGGTGCAGTCCCAGTCACTGCGCGTGACGTCGATGGGGCGCACGTCGACGCCGCGCCGCCGGGCGTCGTCGACGATGGTGGCCGGCGCGTAGAACCCCATCGGCTGCGCATTGAGCAGCGCGCAGGTGAAGACGTCGGGATAGTGGCGCCGGAGCCAGGACGTGGCGTAGGCGATCAGCGCGAAGCTGGCCGCGTGGCTCTCGGGAAATCCGTACTCCCCGAAGCCGCGAATCTGGTCGAACACCCGCTCGGCGAACTCGGGGGCGATGCCCTTGGCCGTCATCCGGCCGACGAGGCGCTCGCGGTGGCGCTCGATCCGCCCGCTGCGCCGCCACGCCGCCATGTCGCGCCGCAACTGGTCCGCCTCGCCGGGGGTGTAGTCGGCGGCGACCATCGCGAGCTGCATCACCTGCTCCTGGAACAGCGGCACGCCCTTCGTCTTCTCGAGCACCGGCTCGAGGCACGGGTGCGGGTACTCCACCGCCTCCTCCCCGTTGCGCCGCCGCAGGTACGGGTGCACCATCCCGCCGCTGATGGGCCCCGGCCGGACGATGGACACCTCGATGACGAGGTCGTAGTAGTTGCGCGGCAGCAGCCGCGGCAGCATCGCCATCTGGGCCCGGCTCTCGATCTGGAAGACGCCGACGGTGTCGCCGCGGCCGATCATCTCGTAGGTGGCCTCGTCCCCTTCGGGAATCGTCGCCATCGACAGCCTGCGGCCGTAATGCCGCTCCAGCAGGGAAAACGACAGGTCGAGCTGGGTCAGCGCCCCCAGCCCCAGCAGGTCGACCTTGAACAACCCGAGGTCCTCGATGTCCTCCTTGTCCCACTGGATCACGGTGCGGCCGGGCATGGCCGCGTTCTCGATCGGCACCAGGTCGTGCACCGGCTCGTGGCCGAGAAGAAACCCGCCGGGGTGGATGGACAGGTGGCGGGGAAAGTCCTGGATGTCGCGGGCGAGCCGCACGAGGTGGCCCGCCGCGGGGCCGTCGCTGTCGAGCCCGTCCCGCACCGTGTCCCCGTCGACCGGGTCGTAGTGGGACAACCGTCGGGCGAGCCGGTCGACCGCCGTCTCGGGCAGCCCCAACGCCTTGCCCACCTCGCGCACGGCCGAGCGGGCGCGGTAGCGGACGATGTTGGCGACCATCGCCGCCCGGTCGCGCCCGTACTTCTCGTAGACGAACCGAATCACCTCTTCCCGACGCTCGTGCATGATGTCGAGATCGATGTCGGGCGGCTCGGCCCGCTCGCGCGACAGGAAGCGCTCGAACAGCAGATCGACCCGGGTGGGGTCGACGGCGGTGATGCCGAGGCAGTAGCAGACGGCCGAGTTGGCGGCCGACCCCCGTCCCTGGCAGAGGATGCCGTGGCGGCGGCAGAACTCGACGATCTCCCACATGGTGAGGAAGTAGCCGCAGTAGTCGAGCTCGTCGATGAGGACCAGCTCCTTGCCGATCTGCTCCCGCACTGCGGCGGGGACGCGGCCGTCGAAGCGCCGGCGCGCCCCCTCCTCGGTGAGCCGGCGGAGCCAGCCCGACGAGGTGGCGCCGGCGGGGAGGCGCTCGGACGGATAGCGGTAGCGGATGGCGTCGAGCGAGAAGCGGCACCGGGCCGCAATCTCGACCGTGCGCGCCACCGCGGCGGGGTCGTCGCGATACAGCGAGGCGACCGCGGCCGGGGCCTTCAGGTCGTGCTCGGCGTTGGCGCGGATGCGGCGCCCCGCCCGGGCGAGGCTGACGCCGTGCCGGATGCACGTCAGCACGTCCTGGAGGTCCCGGCGCGCCGGGTCGTGGTAGAGCACTTCGGTCGCCGCCGCCAGGGGCAGACCGATCTGTTGGGCCCGCGTCCGCAGCCACCCTTCCCGGGGCGTCTCGCCGGCGAGGCGGTGGCGCGCCAGCAGCCCGCTGGCCCGGTCGCCGAAGGCGTCGCGCAGGGCGGCCAGGGCCGGGCGGTCGCGGGCTGCGTCGGCCTCGGCCGCCCAGTGGACGCCGGGCCAGAGAGCCAGCAGCCCGGCGGCGTGCCCGCAGACCTCGTCCACGGTGACGCTGCACTCGCCCTTGGCGCGCCGCCGCCGGCCGCGGGTGATGAGCCGGCAGAGGTTGGCGTAGCCGGCGCGGTCCGTGGCCAGCAGCACCACCTGCGCCCCGCCCGCCAGCGACATCTGGGCCCCGCAGATCAGGTGCACGCCGAGCTCGCGGGCCCGCACGTGGGCGCGCACGATGCCGTACACGCCGTCCCGGTCGGTCAGCGCGAGGCCGGGCAGACCCAGGGCGTGGGCCCGCTCGACCAGCTCTTCCGGATGCGAGGCGCCTTCCAGAAACGAATAGTTGCTCTTGCACCAGAGCGGCGCGTAACTCTCCACCTTACCCATCACCCCGCGGTTCATTCCACCGCGCCCTGCTCGAACCACGCCCGGCGGCGGCGGTCGTAGTAGATCCAGCGCCAGGCGCGCCCGGCGGCGCCGGCGAAGTAGTACTCCCGGTCGATCGGGGTCCTCCACCAGCCGCCCGACACCACCCAGGGCCCGCGCATCTCGTCGACCCGGCCGGTCGCCGCCGTTGCCGGCAGACCAGGGTCCCGAGCTGCCTCCGCCGGCGCGGAATCGCGAGTTGCCGGCAGACCAGGGTCCTGATCCGCCGCGGTCGGCGCGGAATCGCGACCGGCGCGGGGCGGCACTCGGCCGTCCACCTCGCGCCGCCGCGGGGACGGCACCCGGCGCGGGGCAGCGAAAAAGCGGCGCACCAGCCAAAGGACGCCGGCCGGGACGGGGACCGGGCGCACGACGTGGTCCAGCGGCCGCCAGGCGAAGGCCGCCTCGGGCAGATGGCCGTCGGCCAGCGACGCCCGCACCACCGCGCCGTCGCCGAACTCGGCCCTGATGCGGGCCACCGCGCGGTCGGCGGCCCGGAGGTCGCGCCGGGTCCCCGCCTGGAAGAGCCGCAACTGCTCGCGGGTCGCCCGCGCCGGCGACACCGTCAGGCCGATCTCGATAACCCCGGCGGACAGGGTCATGCTCTCGACGCGCAGACGCACCAGGTTCAGAACCTGCCGGACGTCGAGGGTCGGGGCAGCGGGGCGAATGCGCTCGACCCGCTCGATCCGCGGCGCCGCGGCCGGCGTATCCAGCCGCAGGCGGAGCTCAAGGCCGGCCAGCGCCTCCTGCCGCGCCGCCATCACCCCGAGCAGCGGGTCGAGGGCCTGCTCGACCCGGAACAGCAGGCGCTCGACCTCGGTCTCCGGCGCGTCGAGGTCGAGGCGGCGCGCGAGCGGCTCGACCGCCGGCGCGGGCTGGAAGGGGACGACGAGGTTGCCGGCCGCCTCGCGGTGCAGCCGATGCGCCTCGCCGCCGAAGCGCCGGCGGACGCCGGCGGCCGGCAGCCGCAGGAACGCCCCGACGGTGCGGACCCCGAGCGTGTCGAGGGCATCGCGCAGCACGGGGTCGATGTCGAGCCGGCGCAGGGGCACGCGGCGGGCCGCCCGCCGCTCGGCCGCGGCGTCGTCAAGCACCGTCACCCGGACGTCCTGCCCCCGGCGGTCCGCTTCCGCCCCGGCCCTCGCCAGCGCATACGTGCCGAACCGGGTGAACCCCACCACCACCCGGCTCCGGAATCCGGCCGCCCGAAGCTGCGCCCGGACCCCGCGCGCCCAGTCCGCAAGCGACACGAACAGCGGCTGCAGCCCGGAGGCGTCGAGCCAGAACACGCCGGGACAGGCGCGGGACGGCTCGATGCCCGGCGTGAACCGCCGGAGCAGGCCGACAATCGCATCGACGCCGACCGCGACGTCGCCGGGGAACACCTCGGCCGCGCGGAGCCCGCCGGCCAGCGAGAGCCCCGCCGCGTACGACATGCCGGGGAGCACCCCGGCCCGGCGGGCCGGCTCGTTCACCCACTCGACGACCCCCTGGGGCCGGTCGCGGTCGACCACCGCCGCCGGCTGCGCCGCCCACCCCGGATGCCGGCGCATCAGCAACTGGAGGGGCAGCGCGGGCACGTCAACACAGGCCATCCGGTCCACGACACACCTCGACATGCCGCCACCCGGGTCCGCCCCGCTTGTCCTTGAGCACCCGGGCGGTGCACGTGAAGGCACCGACCCCGGCGCGGCGGGCGTCCTCCCCGGCCCGCGCCGGACCCGCGGCCGGGGCCTGCCGCGCCTCGGCCCTGAGCGACACGAGCGATCCGATCGACGCGTCGTCCTCCCGCTTCCGGGTCAGGAACAGCACCGCCGACCCGTGCTCTCTCGCCAGGCCGAGCAGGCGCATCTGCATCGCCACCGGCACCCGGGCGGCCTTGCCGAGGTCGAGCACGAGAAGGCCGAAGGCGCCCGAGCGCGCAAGGTGCTCGGCCGCGCGCGGAAGCTGATGCGCCGCCGGCAACCGGACGACGACCAGGGCGTCGAGGTCGACGCCGCCCCGCGCCGCGTCCGGGGGGAAGAAGCCACTCTCGTCGACCGTCAGCCAACCCACCGGCTCGCCGGCCCGCTGGGCGTCGAGCACCAGCGAGAACGCCAGGGTCAGCCCCGCCGCGCCCTCCCGGCTCGACAGTTCGGCGAGACGCCCGGCGAGGGCGGCCAGACGCCACGACCTGCGCGGACCGTCGCGCCGATCTCCGCCGCCTTCGAGTCGCGAGGCATCCCTCGCTTCGCCCATCTCGACGCGACGCGAGATTCCGCAGGCTGCCGACCCATCCGGGAGCGGAGGCGAAGCCATGCGCCCATCGGACCACAGCGCGGGCATACCCTCGTGACCAGCAGAGGGGCGACACAACGGTGAACCGTCGCGCATCTTCATCAATCCACGGTGCGGCGCACCTCGACGACCTTGCCGAGCAGGGCGATCTCCCGGTCGGACCGGATGGGTGCGAACTCGGGGTTCTCCGGATGCAGCTCCACCCGTCCGTCCCGCCGGCGCAGCCGCTTGACCGTCGCCTCGCCGTCGACCAGGGCCACCACCAGCGCCCCCGAGTCGGCGGTCGGCTGACGCCGTACGATCACCAGGTCGCCGGGCAGGATGCCGGCCCCCACCATGCTGCGCCCCTGCACCCGCAGCGCGAACAGCCCCTCTTCGGCGCGGCCGGCCGGCGCCGGAACATGGCCTTCGACGTCTTCGACCGCCTCGGTCGGATGCCCCGCCTCGACCCGCCCCAGCAGCGGCACCCAGCCCACCGGCGCCGCCGGCTCGCCGCCCATCGACAGGCGATAGCCCCGGGCCTTGCCCCGGGCCGCCGTCAGCTTCCGCTCGGCGACGAGCTTCTCCAGGTGATAGCGCGCCGTCTGCGGCGTGCGGAAGCCGAACACCTGCTGCACCTCGCGCACCGTCGGCGGATCGCCGGCGAGCAGTCGGTCGCGAACGAACCGGAACACCCGGTCGCGGGTCCTCCCCGCCCGTGCCTGGCTCATGTTCAGAGCATATAATACATATGTTCTACAAACCAACCCTCGCAGTTCCTCTTCCCAGCTTCCATCCGTTGCGTTCCGCAACCGATTTCGCGCCGCGGCTGCGCCGTCTCGTCTGGTTTCGTCACCTGCCTAACCAAGACGGCCGCGCACCGGTCGCCGAACAGGCGATGCCCACCTCACTGAAACGACAGCCCGAGCGTCAACCCGGTCCCAGGGTTACCGAAACTCCGCGCGCCGGCCTCGTACGGCCGGCTCGGTGCTATGCTCGCACCCGGAGGAGGACACGTGCGATGAAGACCGTACAGAAACTGACGCTCGACGACGCCCGCGTCATCATGGCCGGCGCCGAGGCCAGCGCGCGCGAGATTGGCGTCGACATGGATATCGCGATCACGGACGACAACGGCAGCCTGCTGATGTTCCACCGGATGGACAACGGCCGGATCACGAGCATCGATGTCGCGATCAACAAGGCATTCACGGCGGCGGCGGCGCGGCGCTCGACACGCGCGTACGGCGAGGTGAGCGGACCGGGCGGTCCGGCGTTCGGCATCCACGTGAGCAACCAGGGGCGGTTCATGATCGTGGCGGGCGGGTTGCCGCTGTTCGTCGACGGGCAGATCGTCGGCGGCATCGGGTGCAGCTCCGGGACGCCCGACCAGGACGAGGTGGTGGCGCAGGCCGGGATCGACGCGTTCCTCGCGAGTCTGGGCCAGCAACAGCAGTACGCGTAGCACCGAGCGGATGGCTGAACGGGAAGTCACGTGAAGGCCGGCAGGCGAGGCGGCATCGTGATCTGGGCGGCCTTGTGCGCCGTCGTCGGGGGATGTGTGCAGGAGGATTCCGCCGCCGAGCCCGCGCCGCCGGCGTTCGACCAGCAGGGCGTCGTCAACGAAGCGTGGCGCATCCTCAAGATGGCGACCGCGCATGACGTCATCACGCTCGAGGTGGAGGTGGCCGATCCGGAGACGGCGTCGGAGGTCGCCCGCGAATTGCTGGCGCCGTTGGAGAGTCGTTACGCCGAGGCGCTCGTCTACGTCTACGAGGCCGGCGAGGGCGAGGGCGGGCACGTGCCGGCCATGCGGTTCCAGTGGACCGCGGAGGGCGGAATCGTCGCGATGGAGTACTAAGCAGGAGGCATCGATGAGGAGACGCATGCAATCGACTCTGGCGTCAGGTGTTGCGGCCGCCGCGGCCGCGGTGGCGATTGCCCTCGGTGCGAGTCCGATCGGCGGGGAGGGGCTGGCCCAGTCCGCCGGCATCGAACTCGACGCGGACGACATCGGCGGCGTGGTGACCAGCACCGCGAGCCCGGAGGCGGGCGTCTGGGTGGTCGCCGAGACCACCGACCTGCCGACCCGTTTCATCCGCATCGTGGCGACCGACGACGACGGCCGCTACGTGCTGCCCGACCTGCCGGAGGCGAACTACGAGATCTTCGTGCGCGGCTACGGTCTGGTCGATTCGGCGCGCGTGTCGGCGACGCCGGGGCAGGCGCTTGATCTGGAAGCCGTCGTGGCCCCCGACGCGCTGGCCGCCGCGCAGGTCTATCCCGCCGCGTGGTGGCTGTCGATGATGGAGCTGCCCGAGGGCGAGCATCCGCAGCAGGAGTTGGGCAGCTCGGTGACCGGCTGCCTCAATTGCCACCAGATCGGCAACGAGGCGACCCGCCGCATCCCCGACAGCATCCTCGACGGCGTCGATTCGCACCTGGAGGCCTGGGACCGGCGCGTGGCCATGGGACCGATGGGTTCCGCGATGGCCGGGGCGTTCCGGCGGCTCGGTCCGCAGCGGGCGATGTTCTCCGACTGGACCGATCGCATCGCGTCGGGAGAGGCGCCGACCCAGACCCCGCCGCGCCCGACCGGCGCGGAGCGCAATGTCGTCGTCACCCTCTGGGACTGGGGCACCGAGTACGACGGGCGGACCGACAGCACCCCCTCCGATGTGCGCGACGGGACGGTCAACGCCAACGGCCTCGTCTACGGCGTCGTACAGCCGAGCGACATCCTCGCCGTCATCGACCCGGTGGAGCACCGGGCGACCGCGATTCCCATCCCGTCGGGGGCGCCGCGCATCCTGACCGACACGCCCACTTCGCCCTACTACGGCGACGATCCCATCTGGGCGCGATCCTCCGATCCGCGCAGTGTCGCCATGGACGGCGACGGCCGCGTCTGGCTGACCGGCCGCGTGCGGGCGCCGGACGAGCAGCCCGGCTTCTGCACGGACGACGCCAATGCGTTCGCCGCCTACTTCCCGCTGGAGGTGGGCACGCGGCAGGTCTTCCTGTACGACCCGCCGACGGAGGAGTTCAGCGAGATCGACACGTGCTATTCGGCCGACCACAACCAGCTCGGCCACGACGAGCGCTTCTACTACGGCTTCCGCGACGGGGTCGGCTGGGTGGACGTCGAGCTGTGGGACGAGACGGAGGACGCCGAAGCGTCCCAGGGCTGGTGCCCGACGGTCATCGACACCAACGGCGACGGCGTGATCACCCCCGGCTGGACCGAGCCGCACGAGGCCGTCGATCCGCCCCGTGACCACCGCATCGCCTACGGCTGCTACTCGCCGGCCGTCAACGCCGCCGACGGCAGCGTCTGGTGCTCGGACAACGGCCGCGACGACAACACCCTGGTGCGCCTGGAGCTGGGCGACAATCCGCCCGAGACCTGCATCGCCGAGGTCTACATGCCGCCGCCGAGCATCGTGAACCCGCCGCCCTACGGCAGCGGGGGACTGCACCTGACCCGCGACGGCATCGTCTGGCAGGACTGGCGCGGCAGCGGCCACTTCGCGTCCTTCGACCGCAGCGTCTGCACCGTCACCAACGGACCGACCGCCACCGGGCAGAGCTGTCCCGAGGGCTGGACGTTCCACCGCATGGACAAGCCGACGTACGCGAACGCCGAGATGCCGATCAACTCGGACGAGAGCTACCTGACGCAGATCGACCACCACGACGTGCTCGGCTTCGGCCCCGAGACGCCGGTCTACGGCGTGGTCAACACCGACTCGCTGGAGGTCTTCGTGCCGTCCACCGGCGAGTTCGTCACGATGCGCATCCCGTATCCGATGGGTTTCTTCTCGCGCTCGTCGGTCGGCCGCATCGACGACCCGGACGCCGGCTGGAAGGGGAAGGGCCTCTGGTCGAGCTACTCCAACTATGCCGCCTGGCACCTGGAGGGCGGACCCGGCACCCTGCAGAAGGCCGTCAAGTTCCAGGTCCGGCCGCATCCGCTGGCGAAGTAGGACCGGCATCGGGCGGCGGGTGCGGGTCTGTTGCGCCCGCATCCCGCCCGCCGTATGGCTCCCTGAAGCAGATCGTCCGGTCACCCCACGTTCGCCGCTTGCGCCCAGGACCTGTTGACGTCTGACGTCCAGACGTCTAGAAATCTCGTAATGGATTCGCCGGTTCCCTCGCGCAGCCAACCCGGTCGTGTCCGCGACGCCATCCTGCGGGTGATGTCCGCGGCGTCCCGGCCGCTGTCGGTGCAGCAGATCGGCGATCGCGTCAACTTGGTCGCCGGCCCGACGCCGGCGTCGTCGGTGCGATCGTATCTGCGGTTGAACACGCCGGCGGTGTTCGCGCGGGAGTCGCGCGGGCGCTACCGGCTGCAGGGGCGGCTGTTCTCCGACCAGAATGGCGCACTGTTCGACGGCACCGAGCGCCGTACGGCGCGCTTCGGTCGGGCGGCGCTCTTCCACACCGACTGCTTCGACTGGCTGGAACAGCGCGAGCCCGACTCGCTGCACGCCGTGGTGACGGACCCGCCGTACGGCCTGCACGAGTACACGGCGAATCAGCAGGCGAAGCTGCGGCGCGGGCGGGGCGGTGTCTGGCGCATCCCCCCGTCATTCGACGGGCACGCGCGGTCTCCGCTGCCGCGGTTCACCACGCTGACGCCGCCGCAGCTCGACGACATCGGGTCGTTCTTCCTGCTCTGGGCGCGGCTGCTGCTGCCGAAGCTCGTGCCGGGTGCGCATGTCGTTGTCGCCTCGAATCCGCTCGTCTCGTACATCGTATCGATGGCCCTCGCCGATGCGGGACTCGAGCGCCGGGGCGAGATCATCCGTCTGACGATGACCCTGCGCGGCGGCGACCGGCCCAAGGCGGCTCACGACGAGTTTCGCGCCGTCAGCGTGATGCCGCGGTCGATGTGGGAGCCGTGGCTGGTCTACCGCAGGCCGACAGAAGGACGTGTGCAGGACAACCTGCGCAGGTGGAAGACGGGCGGCTTCCGCCGTCCGACCCCCGACCGGCCGTTCGGCGACGTGATCCGGTCGGCTCCCACGCGGGCGGCGGAACGCGCACTCGCGCCGCATCCGAGCCTGAAGCCCCAGGCCTTCCTGCGTACCCTCGTGCGCGCCGTGCTGCCGCTGGGGGAAGGCGTGGTGCTCGATCCGTTCGCCGGCGCGGGATCGACGCTTGCCGCGGCCGAGGCCGTCGGCTACGAGAGCATCGGCGTCGAGAAGGACGAGCACTACTTCACGATGGCCTGCGCGGCGATTCCCAGGCTCATCGAGTTGCGCTGAAGCCCACCACCGATGAGCGCCTTCATCGACACCAACGTGCTGAGCCACGCGCAGGGAACGGGCGCGAAGAGTGAGACGGCGCGACAGGTGATTCTGGCCGGCGGTGTCATCGGCGTGCAGGTGCTGAACGACCCACGAGCTCCCTCGTGGGTCACGACGAGGCGCTGACCGGGAGACCGGAGGCGTCGGGACGCCCCCGGTACTCCCTGTAGCGTCAGCCGCCGAGCGGCAGGATGAACTGCCAGCCCTCGTCGATGCGCTGCTGCAGGCGGACGGCGCCGTCGCCGCAGCCGCAGATCACGCGGTCCTGCGCCTTGCAGGCCTCGAGGACCTTGTCGTACATGGCGTCGACCTCGGGATGGTTCTCCGGTCCCGGAGCGGGGCCGAGACCGAGGTCGATGCTCATGTCGCCGGGCACGACCATGATGGCGCTGACCGGCGCGGCCAGGATGTCCTGGATGTTGGCGACCGCCTCGGCGGACTCGACCATGGCGACGACGAACAGTTCGCCGTCGGGGTCGAGCGGCCAGACGTCGGCGCGCGCGTGGTACTCGGCGGTGTCCACGCCCCAGAGGCGGGTGGCCCGCCCGGGTCCCCACCCGCGTTCGCCGCGCGGCTCGGGCTGCGCGTCGTCTCGCATGGGCGGGTAGCGCGCGGCCTGCACGAGCCGCACGGCCTCCGCACCGGTGTCGACGTGGGGCACGATGACGCCGAGGCCGCCGAGGTCGAGGACCTGCTTGACGGCCCACTTGAAGTCCTCGTCGCCCTCCTGCGGGATGCGCACCATCGGCGTCAGGCGCATGCGGCCCTGCTCGTCGCGGTCCTGATCCGCTTCGGCGAAGGCCTCCACGATCCCGGCGGCCGAGAAGGGCGAGTGCTCCATGTCGACGAAGCGCCAGTCCTGGTTGGCGATGGCGGGCCGTCCCTGCTCGATGGCCTCGATGACCTTGTTGATGCGGGTCCGCTCCTGGGCGCGGGCGTCGGGGACCGCAAGCCCCGCCGTGATCGCCAGCGCCGCCATAGGGGCGATTGTCAGCCGGGCAGGGCGAGACCGCGTCGACCGACGGCGTGCAGTGTGAGTCGCGTGCATGACACCTCCTTGGTTCTCTGTCTCGGCCTACTGTAGCGCAGGCCGCCGCCCGGTCCGCCGCAGGGGGCGCTGACATCATCCGCTGCTATGATGGCTGTGCCGCCGGCTCGCGGGCGGCAGGGAGACAGAAGAGATGACCGACTCGACAACTTCCGTTTGCGTGCGACTTCCTGTCGCCGCGCCGTTGCTGGCCATCCTGGGACTGGGGCTCGCCGGCGAGGCGCGGGCGCAGGGGGCGGATTCCTGTGCGCCCGGCCCGTCGCTGTCGGGGTTCGTCGCGCTGGCGAACGCGGACACGCCGGTTCACGCCGGTGATCGCGACGCGCTGATCGCCCTGTACCACGCGGCCGGCGGCGAGGATTGGAAGGACAACACGAACTGGCTCAGCGACCGCCCGCTGGGCGACTGGTACGGCGTGTGGACCGACGACGACGGCCGGGTGACGATACTCGACCTGTGCGGTCCGGGGGGCAACAACCTGCGCGGCACGATTCCGGCGGATCTGGGCAACCTGGAGAAGATCCGGGAACTGCGTCTCTCGAACAACGTCCTGCACGGCGGGATCCCGCCCGAGCTGGGCAACCTGACCGGGCTGCGCATCCTGCGCCTCTCGAACAATGTCCTGAGCGGCCCGGCGCCGGCCACGCTGGCGAGGCTGGAGAACATGTGGGAGCTGCGGCTGCACAAGAACGCGCTGACGGGCGAGCTTCCCCGGGAACTGATGGAACTGCCGTGGTTGGCGCGGCTGCGGATCGAGACGAACGCCGGACTGTGCGCGCCGCAGGACGACGAATTCCAGGCCTGGCTGGCGACGCTGGACGAATTCGCGGGGGACTGCGCCGCGCCTGCCTCCGTACCCGCGCTGCCGCTTCCAGCGGTCGTGGGGCTGGCGCTGTTGCTGCTCGGCGTCCGTCGCCGGTTCCGGCAGCGCGGAGCGGCGTCATGAAGACGGGAGATGTCCCCGGGCCATATGGCGGGGGAGTCACTTTCCCCACACGATCGTCATCGACTCGCGGGGCGACCTCTATGCGGCCGAGACCGTCGGCGGACGGCGAAACCGGAAGTTCACCCGTGTGAACGGCTGATCGCCGGCGGTCACGCGCCCGCCCCGAACGGACAACACGGTCACGCCAGCTCCCGGCCGACGGAGCACGGTCCAGGTTCCAGGTCGGAGGTCTGTGCTGCCGGGGGTCGATTCCTTCGTTCCCGGACTTCCGGGACGTTCTGTCCCATGCGTCCCACCCGCAGTGGTAGAATCGCACGACGAGTCGATGCAGGCGCCGCCCGTTGGCGCGCGTTCTGCCGTGTACCAAGGAAGGAGGACTCGCCGTGATCATGATCCTGGCGCTGTCGGCGCTGCTCGGGCAGCAGCCGGCCGGAGCGAACGTGGAGCTCGACTTCGAGTACTACCGGACCCAGGTGCAACCCATCTTTCTGGAGCGCAAGGCCGGCTTCACGCGCTGCGTCGTCTGCCATGCCGAGGGCGGGCGCGTCGGCTTCCTGGAGGAGCTCGCGCGCGGGCAGGACACCTGGAACGAGGAGCAGTCGCGCGCCAACTTCGAGGCCGTGTCGCGGCTCGTGGTGCCCGGTGATCCGCTGGCCAGCCGGCTGCTGATGCATCCGCTCGAGCCGGACGCGGGCGGCGACGAGTTTCACAACGGCGGGCGGCAGTTCAGCTCGCAGGAAGATCCGTGGTTCCGGACTCTCGCGGCCTGGGTGAACGGCGAGACGGCCGGGCAGTAGGACCGGGCGAACGCATCAACAAGACAGGAGTTTCTAGGATGGCCAAGACACACCGGTCGATCGGTTACCTGGCGGCGGCAGCGATTCTGTTCCTGCCCGTGACCGCGGCGGCGCAGACCGTGCGCATCGTCCAGACCAACAGCGCGGGCGACAACGTGCACTTCATCGATCCGGTCACCAACGAGGTGGTCGGCGTGGTCGACGGCATCGAGCGGGCCCACGGCGCGGCGCCGTCGCCCGACGGCAACTGGCTGTACGTGGCCAACGAGTCCGACGACACGATTGACATCGTCGACGTGAAGGCGCTGAAGGTGGTCAAGCAGGTGCCGCTCAGCGGGCGGCCCAACAACATCGCGATCACGCCGGACGGCCGGAAGGTCTACACGGCCATCGCGCAGGCCCCGGGCGCCCTCGACGTGCTCGACACCGAGTCGCAGGAGATCATCGCGACGATCTCGGTTCACGGCGGCGTGCACAACACCTACGTCACGCCGGACGGCAAGTACGCCGTCGCCGGCATGATCGGCGCGCGAAACATCACCGTGGTGGACACCGCCACCGACCGGCCGGTGTGGACCACGTACTTCGACCTCGGCATCCGCCCGATGACGTTCGACGTCAACGAGGACGGCTCGACGCGGCACATCTACGCGCAGCTCTCGAACTTCAACGGCTTCGGGGTCGTCGACTTCGCCACCCGCAAGGAGGTCCGGCGCATCGAGTATCCCGAGGTTGCGCCCGACGAGCGGACGCCCGGACACGGTGGCAACACCGCCCACGGGATCGGCGTGACTCCCGACAACCGGTACCTGGTGGCCAACAGCAGCCTGAACAGCAGCGTCTACGTCTACACGCTGCCGGAGCTGGAGCTGGTCGGCGGCGTCCGCGTGGGCCACTCGCCGAACTGGATCACCATCACGCCGGACAGCAAGTACGCCTATGTCTCGCTGTCGGGGAACAACAGCGTCGCCGTGGTCGAGATTGCCTCGGTGGACAAGATCGCCGAGATTCCGACCGGTGGGCAGGTGCCGAAGCGCAACGCCACGCTGATCCTCGATCAGTAGCATCGCGATGCGCCATCTTCCTCGTTTCCACGGTGCGGCGGCCCTGGCTCTGGTGGCCGGGGCCGTCGCAGTCGTTCCGGCCCAGGAGCCGACCGGGCCTTCCGTGCGGGACGGCGTCTATTCTGCAGAACAGGCCGATCGGGGCGCGGTTCTGTACGACGACCAGTGCTCGGTGTGCCACGGTGCAATCCGGGCCTTCTTCCCGGAGATGGCCGCCCTGCTCGGCGATCACAACTTCAGGAACACCTGGCGTGGCCGTTCGCTCGGCGAGCTGTTCGGGTACATTCGCGAGACGATGCCCCAGGACGCGCCGGGCACGCTGACCCCCGGACAGACGGCCGACATCGTCGCCCATATTCTGCGCGGCAACCGCCTGCCGGCCGGCGAGACGGCGCTGCCGGAGGACGAAGCGGCGCTAAACGGCATCCCGTTCGACCCGTAGCTCACAGGCTCACGGCCGCCGGTTGCAGCGCCCCTCGTCACCGAGCGGGTTTCGTCACCCCGGGGTTTCGGCCGGGGAATACCCGTGGCCTCATTGAAGCTCACCCGAACAGCAGATTGACGATGAACGTCGCCGCGAGTATGCCGGCGGCGTCGGCGAGCAGGCAGGCCGGCAGCGTGTGGCGGGTGTTCCGCACGCCCACCGCGCCGAAGTAGACGGCCAGCGTGTAGAACGTCGTCTCGGTGCTGCCGTAGAGGGTGCTGGCGAGATAGCCGATGAGCGTGTCCGGGCCGTGCGTCTGGATGATCTCGGCCGCCACGCCGAGCGAACCGGAGCCGGACAGCGGGCGCAGCAGGGCGATCGGCAGGACCTCGGCCGGCATGCCGAAGGCCATCGTCAGCGGCCCGAGCGCGCTGACGATGGCGTCGATGCCGCCCGCCGCGCGGAACATCCCGACCGCGACGAGAATGGCGACCAGGTAGGGGATGATGCGCAGCGCGACATCGAAGCCCTGCTTCGCGCCCTCGACCAGCGAGTCGTAGACCCGGACGCCGCGCACCCACCCGTAGAGGACGAGGAAGGAGACCAGCGCCGGGAGCATCCAGAACGAGGTCATCCCGCGAAACGCGTCTACCGTCGTCTCCGACCCGAGGCGCGCGAGGAGGTCGCGGCCGGCCAGCAGCAGGAGTGCGACCCAGAACGCCCGTGCAGTCCACACCCGCGCGGCGGACCGCTCGGGCGCGGCCTGCGCCGTGGCGCCAGCGGGCGTTCCCGGCGAACCTGTGGCCCCGGCTTCGGGCGCTCCCGGCGGAGCGACTGTCCCCGCGCCGGCAGCGACCGGCGGTTCGACTCCGGTCCCGGCCCGCGGCGCCGCGCTCCCGGCGGCGACGGGCGGCGGCGCCGTGCGGCGGTAGCGTCCGAGTCGGCAGAGCAGCAGCGCGGCGGTGACGCCGACGATCGTCGCCGAGCCGCTCGCGAACCAGGTCGGGAAGAAGATGCCGGCGGCGTCCTGCGATCCGAGCGACGCGCGCACGCCGATCATCCCGCTCGGCAATACCGCGAGCCCCGCTGTGTTGATCGCCAGGAAGAGCGCCATCGCATTGGTGGCGGTGCCGGGCCGGCTGTTCAGCTTGTCGAGCTCCTGGATCGCCCTGATGCCGAACGGCGTCGCCGCGTTGCCGAGTCCCATCATGTTGGCGGCGATGTTGAGGATCATCGCGCTGATCGCGGGGCTGTCGTCCGGGACGTCCGGAAAGAGCCGGCGCATGACGGGACGGACGAACCGCGCGATGGTCGCCATCAGGCCGCCGTTCTCCGCCACGCGCATCAGGCCCAGAAAGAAGGCCATGACGCCCACGAGCCCGATCGCGAGGTCGACGGCACCGCGCGCCGACGTGATGATCGATCCGGTGACCTCCTCCATCCGGCCGGTGCCGGCGGCCAGGAGGACGGAGGCGAGAACGACGGTTACGAAAAGGCCGTTCAGCATCGGTGGGTGGTCACGCGCCGGAGCCCTGAGTATTCGATCGTAACAGGAACGATGGAACCGCCGACCCTCGGCGGTGTCCAAGTCATCGAGGGCCCGGGACGCGGGTCGTCGGCCGCACTTGCGCTCGGGCCGCGGGTACGCGACCCTTGGAGCGACGGCAACCGTCGCGCGCGCGGCTTCCGGTGGAGCTCTTGCGATCTGCATCCGTTGTCGACTGGTCTGCGGTTCCGGCGACCGACACGTCGCTGATTGAGCGCTGCGTCGAAGGCGACGAGGACGCCTGTCGGCAACTGGTCGAAGCGCACCAGGCGATGGTGTTCCGGCTGGCTCTCGCGCTGCTGGGCGATCGCGAGGAGGCGCTCGACGTTTCGCAGGAGGTTTTCCTGCGTGTCTTTCGGACCCTCGGCAACTTTCGCGGTGACGCGACGCTGAGAACCTGGATCTACCGCATCGTCATCAATCAGACGCGCAACCGGCAACGGTCCTGGATGCGCCGCCGGCGGGACGCGCAGGTGTCGCTGGAGGACTACACCTCGACCCACGGCGAGCCCCCGGCCACCGGCGAGGTCGGAGCCGATGTCCGGATCGAGCGGCGGCAGCTTGCCGCGCGCATGCGCGGGGCCATCGGGATGTTGCCGTTCGACCAACGCTCGACGCTGGTCCTCCGGGAGTTCCACGGCATGCGCTACCAGGAGATCGCGTTCTCGCTCGGTGTAACGGTGGGAACGGTCAAGTCTAGACTCGCGCGCGGGCGTGCCGCGCTCCGCGAATCGATGAAGGAGCTCTGGCCAAGGTGACCTGCGGATGGACCCGGCGGCGGCTGGCGGCGTACCTCGACGACGAGCTTTCCGTGGACGACAGGATTGCCGTCGACGGCCATCTCGATGCGTGTGCGGCCTGCGTTCGGATTGCGGACGAGGGGCGGGCGCTGAGCCGGGCGGTGCGCCTGGTGGCCGACGGCGCACCCCTGGACGACGAGCTGCTGGAGCGCCTGCGGGCAGCCGGCGGCATGGTGCTGAGCCGCATCGCGGCCGAGCGTGAGGTCGCCCGCACGACGGGTGTGCGCGGGCTGGCGGACAACATCCACAGGGTCTGGCTGGCCGGCGTGTCCTGCGTGGCCACCGCCGTGTGCGCGTGGGTCGTGGCCAGCGTGGTCAGCACCGTGCAGAGCCCGGATTCGCTGGCCGCGATGATGGAGGCCCTGTCGAATCCGGGATCGAACGAGAACCCGGTGCAGCTTCGAACCGGCATGGTCGCGCCGCAGTTGAGTCCCGACGCGGTGCTGTTGACCCTGCCGGAGCCGATGCCGTTGCCGGGGAGTCCGACCGGCGTGACGTTTGCCGTCGTCGTCACGCGTGAGGGTACGGTCTCCGGTCTGGAAGTGCTCGCGTCGAGCGGACCGGCGCCCGGAAGCTGGCACGACCTGCTGGACTCGGCCTCCGGCGCCCGGTTCCTGCCAGCCGAGTACCGGGGCGCACCGGTGGCGGTCAACATGGTCTGGGTGGTCGAGCAGGTGACCATCCTCGCGGACACCGCCAGGTCCGACTTCCGGGGCACCGCGCCCGGCGCGTTCGCGTAGGCGCCGCGCCGCCGGCCGTCGGCGCGAGTCAGCGAACACCGACTGTCGCCGTGTTCTTCATGGCATCGGTGGCGCGCAGCACCAGCCGTTCCACCTCGCCGGCAGGGACGGTGACGACGAAGCGTTCCTCGCGTTGGTCCGCGATGCCATCGGCGGGGTAGGCGGCCCGCCACCGCTCGGCGTCCACCGTGTACTCCACGCGCTCGACAGTCGACTGCGCGTCGGAGATCGACAGGCGCACCAGCGCTTGATTCCCGGACGGCGTCACATCCTCGACGACGATGCGGGGAGGCGTGTTGTCGACGTCGAACGGGGCGGTGTCCCGCATGGCGGTCAGGGCCTGGCCCGGTGCGTTTGCAACGGCATCGGAGGCGACGACGCGCACGATGTAGGTGCCGTCCGGAGTCGACGTCGTATCCCAGGTGAAGAGGCGCGTGGTCAGGTCTCGCTCCAGCACCCGCCATTCGGTGGCCGTTTCCTCGCGATAGCGGACCTCGAACTCCAACGGGTCGTCGTTCGGATCGCGCGCCTGCCAGGCGAAGGCCTGCAGGCCCTTGCGATACACCTGCCGGCCGAGAGTCGGGGCCTGCGCGGTGCCGGCCGCAAGCGGCGGCGCCGCGGGGTCACGCTCGGCATCAAGCCCGGCGATCGGCGGGTCGGTGGGAAACGCCCGCAGGTTGACCTGTCCGGGCGGGTGGACCGTGATCTGCGTGACCTCCGGCGCGAGATTGCGCGGCAGATACGCGGCGGTGACCGAGAAGAGCGAGGGGGTGGAGCCGTCACCGTCACCGGTCAGCAGTGCTCTCCACTGGAGGTAGCGCGCTCTCGGGCTGCTGATGGCCGTTCCCGAAGGGCCGGCGTAGGACGCCGACCACGGGCTCCAGGTTTCGCTCGGGACTGCGGTGTTGCCTGATCGGGTCTGCAGCCGGACGGAACTGCTGCCGGGGGCGTCCGCCCGCCAGCGGATCGTGCCCCACGTCGCGATGGTACGCGCGTCGTGGACCTCGGAGACGTAGGTGCCGCGACCGGCGCGGTGCGCCGCGAGCCGGTAGAGGGAGCCGGGGTTTGCCGTCGTGTAGTAGAGCAGGCCGTCGGGGCCTGCGGCGAAGCGCGTGACCTGCCGGGCCGCGGCTCGCGCCAGCAGCACCGTGGTCCGCGGCAGGCCCTCGACACGGAAGATCTTGCCGTCCGGACCGGTGCCCACGATCACGCGGCCAGCCGCGTCGAGCGCCGCGTCGTAGGGTGTGTCGGCGGTCGACTGCCAGATCACGTCCCAGACGCCGTCCGGTGCGATGCGGTACACGGCGCCGCCGGCCGCGGTGGATGGTGCGGCGGCGCCGGCGCTCGGGACCGGAGGGGGCGCGGCGGCGCCGGCCGTGGCGCTGGCCGTCACCGTGACCGAGACGCTCGTGGTCACGGCCGGCGCCGCCGCAGAACCTGTCACGGCCGGCTGGCTGACAGTGACCGGCGCCGGTGCGCCGCCGGCGGCCAGAGCGAGGATCGCACCGTCGCGGGCCACTCGGATCGACGTGATCTCGTCGTGACGGGTGTCGAGGAGCACGAAGGCGCGCCCGCCCGGGTCGACGCGCAGGACCCGACCGGGCGAACCGGTCCCGGCGACGAGGAGTCCATCGGCATCCACCGCCAGCGATCGCACGTGTGCGGCGCCGGTGTCGTACAACAGCTCCGCGCCGCCGACCGGCGGGATCCGGTATATGCGGCCCGGGTTGCCCGTACCCGCGTACAGCGTGCCGTCGGCCGTCGTCGTCAACGCCCAGACATGCGGTTCGGGCGGATCGAACACCTCGCGCTGCCCGCCGCCCGCGTCGACGGTCACGATCCTGCCGTCCGGGGACGTTGCCGCGAAGAGCGCACCGCGCCCGCCGACCGCCAGCGCCTGGACGTCGCCCGCCGCCCCGTCCACGACGGTGGTGCTCCGACCTTCCGGAGTCACCCGGTGGACCACACCGGGAGGGCCGCCGCCGACCCACAGCGCGTCGTCCGCGGCCACGAGCGACCAGAGAAACGGGACGCCGGTCTGCAGCATGTTCTCGGCGTTCGGCCCCAGGAGCAGGCGCCCGCCCGCGTCGACGGATACGTTGTCGGCGGTCCCGCGCAGAAACTCCTCCTGCGTGGAGATGCGCCAGAAGGCGGGTGACACCGCAGCCAGGGAGACGACCACGACTGCGGTGATCGCAAGCGTCGCGAGTCCGACCGTGGACCGGCAGGCGCGGACCGTCATTCCGCTTCGACCCTGAGGGGAAGCAGGCGTGAGCCGGAGGTCACGAAGTCGATCGGGACCTCCCATTCGCCGAGGGTCGCCTCGCGCAGGCGGGTCACGTCGCCAGCGGCGCGGTCGCCCTCGAGCACGGCCAGCACCGACGGCGGGAGCCCCGTCCGCGGCTGCCCGCGCACCACGGCGCCGGGCCGTGACGCGAGCAACTGCACGTAGAGGCGGTCCTGCTGTCGGCCCGCGTTCAGGGCGCCAATCAATTGCGGCAGCGAGCGCGCCTGGTGGGGTTGCCGTCCGGCCTGCGCCTCGCGCCGGTCGAGCGTCGCCGCGTCCGCCACCAGGAGCTGCAGGGAACCGTTCGCGTCGCGCGGCACGGTGACGCTGACCGCTTTCTCCAGCGCATCACCATCGAGCGTGCGTGCGACGATCCGGATGGGAACGGCGTCACCGGGCCGGATCCGGTCGGCGTGGATACTGACCCGTTCCAGTGTCGCCGTGCGGGGCTCCTCGTGTGTGGTGACCGCGACATCGATCCGTTCGACCGCGACCGGCTCGAAGCGGTTCCCGAGCAGCGACATCAGCGGAATGGTCGCAGAGAGCGCGGCGCTGAAGGCCGACGACTGCCCCGTGTACATGTTGCGGAAGGCGACGGCGCGGTGTCCGCCTCCCAGCGTCGCGGTCCCGGCCACCTCGTAGGTGCTGGCCGGTGCCACGTCGCGCGTCCAGGACAGGAACGTGTTCAGCACGCCGGTGAGGGTGAGGATCGGTGTGAACAGGGGATCGTCGATGACCTCGAACTCGAAGCGTTCCTCCAGGCGGCGATCGGCGGCGGAAATCGACAGCGTGACCGGGATGAGGTCCGGGCCACTGCCGAGACTCCCGTAGATGCCGGTCGATCGATCCTGATCGATGGTGCCGAGCACCGGGCCGATGGTCGCCAGGCGGGAGGAGATCGCCAGACTCGGCAGCAGCGTCGTGACACGGGCCCTGGTCATGGGCAACTGCGCCGGGCCGAGGTTGTAGAAAGGATGGCCGAAGGCGTAGACACGACCGTCTTCCACCAGGGTGACGGTGCCGGTTCCCGCCATCGCCAGATCGCCCCGGATCAGACTGGCGCCTATCGGGTCACCCGGCTCCAGGGGACGCCCGTCGTCCTCGATGGATGTCGCGCCGCCCGCGAAGCCGCCGACGGTGGGCACCAGACCACCCGCTTCGAACGCCGCGGTCCACAGGTCGTGAATCTCGGGTGTGAACCCGCTCAGCACCAGCGGCGTCGCAATCGGCCGCAGCAGCGCACCCATGCGCCCCGCATCGCCGGGAGCGATGCCCGCCCCGCGAACGTCGCCGGGCCGCCAGGCGAACGGCTCGCGTGGCGGAAACACACTGGCGACCACGTCGACGAGCGCCTCGTGCGTGACCGCGCGTCCCCCGGGCGGCGCCGCGGCCCTGCGGCGCGCCGCCCGTAACGGGGTCGCGTCGGTCGCGGCCATCTCCCCGATCGGGGTGATGCCGGCGATGGCCTCTTTCGAGAACGAGCCGAGCGCGTAGGAGACGGCGCCCACGAGCCGGTCGTCGATGTAGACGGGGCTGCCGCTCATACCCTGGATGACGCCGGTCTGCGCGAGGGGGCCCCCGTCCAGGCGGGCGACGATGAGCGAGCGTCGAGGACCGAGGACGTTGGTCAGAACGCCGAGCACGTGCACATCGAACTGCTCGCGCGTCGTCCCGTCGAACACCGTGACGCCAACGCCCTGCATCCCCGTCTCGATCTCGTCGACCGGCATCCGCGACGTGGCGGCCGGCAGCGGGACCAGGGTCAGGACGCCGAGGGCGATGCCCGCGGCAAGCGACGGCAAACGGGCTGGCATGCATGTCATCGTGACTTCCGTTCCGGATCATCATACCGCCAAGCGGCCGGCGACAACCGGAATTGACACGTCGATCGGCCTCTGTTACCGTCGAAGCCACGGCCCATGGGGCCGGTTGAGCACCAATGGCGGCGATGACAAGCGCGACCGTGAACGAGACCGGCGGCGCATGCGGATCGGGTCGGGGTGGGGCGTACCGCTGGCGCTGCACGTTCACCACGCTGCATGGAGGGGCCGGCTGACGGGCCGAAGGTGGCAGGCAGGGCGAGGCAGCCTCTTCAACCCCGCGGGTGAAGAGGCTTTTTTTGTGGGCAGTGGAATCCAAGGTCGAGGGCAGGCCGCGTCTGTGCGCGACAGTGGCCGCGCGGACGATGTCGGAGCTGCGCGCGCGCCGTGACGCGCAGGAAGGCGCCGACCTTGTCGAGTTGCGCCTCGACACCGTTTCCAGGCCCGATGTGGCCGGCGCGCTGGCGGGCCGCCGGCAGCCGGTGGTGGTCACCTGCCGTCCGATGTGGGAGGGCGGCGGGTTCGTCGGCAGTGAGGACGAGCGTCGGGAAATTCTCCTGGCGGCCTGCCGCCTCGGCGCCGAGTACGTCGATGTGGAGCACGGGGCGGCATTCGCGGACGACATTCTGGCGGTTCGCCGCGGCCGCGGCGTGGTCCTGTCGTTCCACGCCTTCGACGGCGTACCGGCGGACCTGGAAGCGAGGTATCGGGCGATGCGCGGCGCCGGAGCCGACGTGGTCAAGATCGCCGCGGCGGTCGGCAGCCTGACCGAAGCGTTGCGGGTGACGGCGCTGGCGAGCGGGGACGAGCCGCGGGTGCTGATCGGCATGGGAGCGGCGGGCATCCCGTCGCGCGTGCTCGCCGGCCGTCTCGGCTCCTGCTGGACCTACGCGGGGGCAGGGGTCGCGCCGGGCCAGCTCGACCTCGACCGGATGCGGCGGCAGTTCCGGTTCCACGAGATTTCGGACCGCACCGCCGTGTACGGCGTGCTCGGAGCGCCCATCGGTCACTCCCTGTCCCCTGCGATGCACAATGCCGGCTTTCAGGCGACCGGTATCGATGCCGTCTATCTGCCGCTCGAAGCCGACGGCGTGGACGACTTCCTGACCTTCGCGCGCGCCGTGGGACTGCGCGGGGCCAGCGTCACCGCGCCGTTCAAGGAGGCGGTCACGGCGCACGTGGTCGAGCAGGACGCCACCAGCCGGGCGGTCGGGGCAATCAACACGCTGCGACGGGTCGACGGCGGCGCGTGGGAGGGCCTCAACACCGATGTGTCCGGCCTGCTGGCGCCGCTGGCCGACCGCATGCGTCTGGCCGGTACGCGGGCGACGGTTCTCGGGGCGGGCGGCGTGGCCCGCGCCGCCGCGTTCGCGCTGCATGGCGAGGGCGCTGCCGTCACGGTCTGCGCGAGACGTCCGGAGCGTGCAGCGGAGGTGGCGACCGTGGCGCCGGGGAGCGTTGCGGCGCCGCTGCCGCCGCGACCCGGTTCCTGGGACCTGCTGGTCAACACGACGCCGCTCGGGACCTGGCCCGACGTCGAGCGGAGCCCCCTGCCGGATGGACCTTTCGACGGACAGTTGGTGTACGACCTGGTCTACAACCCGTCGCAGACCCGTCTGCTGGCCGACGCGGGACGGGCCGGATGCGGCACCATCGGCGGTCTCGACATGCTCGTGGCGCAGGCGGTGCGCCAGTTCGCCTGGTGGACCGGCGTGACGCCGTCCGCCGAGCTGTTCCGGCAGGCGGCCGAGGAGGCTCTCGTGCGCCGGGCGAGGCAGTCGCGGTCCGCGGAACCGCCGGCGTGAGGAGGGCTCGGTCAGGGAGACGATGACTGCAACGACGTTCGACGAGTTCCGCGACCTCGCCCGCGACGCGACGTTCGTGCCGGTCTGTCGCGAGGTGCTGGCGGACCTGCTGACGCCGGTGTCGGCGTTCCTCAAGGTGGCCGACAGCGCCGATCACGCCTTCCTGTTCGAGAGCGTGGCCGGCGGCGAGCACCTGGCGCGCTATTCGTTTCTCGGCAAGGACCCGTTCCTCGTGCTGCGGTCGGCGGCGGGAAGGACCATCCGCGAGCAGGGCGGCCGGACCGAAGAGCTGCCCGAGCCGTTCCTGGAGGCGTTGCGGGGGCTGCTCTCGCGGTACCAGTCGCCGCGCGTGCCGGGACTGCCGCGCTTCGTCGGCGGAGCCGTCGGCTTTCTGGGCTACGACAGCGCCGCGTGGTTCGAACCCACCCTCGAACGGGCGCGGGCCGCGCACCCGAAGCCGGCAGAAGCGGGCGACGACGCAGCGTTCATGCTGTTCGACACGGTTCTGGCTTTCGACCATGTCAAGCACCGCATCCTGATCATCGCCAACGCCGCGGTGGAGGCGGGTTGCGATCTGCAGGCATGCTACGACCTCGCGCTCGCGCGGATCCGCTTCCTGGAGGCCGAGCTCGGCCGCCAGCTCTCGGAATCGCCGCCCGCCGCGAAGGGGGAGATCTCGCTGCAGTCGAACACGACGCAACCGGCGTTCGAGAGCGCCGTGCGCCGCGCCAAGGACTACATCACGGCCGGAGACATCTTCCAGGTCGTGCTGTCGCAGCGTTTCGAAGCCGAGATCGCCAGCGACCCGTTCACCGTCTACCGGGCCCTGCGGTACGTCAACCCGTCACCCTACATGTACTTCATCCGCCTGGGTGACGTGTCCATCGTCGGGTCGTCGCCGGAAATGCTCGTCCGCGTCGAGGGCCGGCAGGCCGAGACGCACCCGATTGCCGGCACGCGCCCGCGCGGGATGACCGCCGAAGCGGATGCGAAGCTGGCCGAGGAGCTCCAGGCGAACGAGAAGGAACGGGCGGAGCACGTGATGCTGGTCGATCTCGGACGGAACGACATCGGCCGCGTCTCGGCCTACGGCTCGGTCCGCGTGCCGCAGTACATGGCCCTGGAACGCTACTCGCACGTGATGCACCTGGTCTCGCGGGTCGTGGGCGAGCTCGCCGACGGGCAGGACCGGCTCGATGCGCTCGCCGCCTGCTTCCCGGCGGGCACCGTGTCCGGTGCGCCCAAGATCCGGGCGATGGAGATCATCGACGAGCTCGAGCCGACGCGGCGCGGCATCTACGCCGGTGCGGTCGGCTACCTCGACTTCGCCGGCCATCTCGATTGCTGCATTACGATCCGCACCATCGTGATCCGCAACGGGCGCGCGTGGGTGCAGGCCGGCGCGGGAATCGTGGCCGACTCGGATCCGACGGCCGAGTACGAGGAGACCCGGGCCAAAGCGTCGGCCCTCTTCGGCGCGCTGCGCATGGCCGAGAGCGGCAGCGGGCCGTCGGCCAGCGGGACGAGGAGCGGCTGATGGTGCTCGTCATCGACAACTACGACTCTTTCACCTACAACCTCGTGCAGTACCTCGGCGAGCTGGGAGCAGCGCTTCACGTGGTCCGCAACGACGCGGTGACGGTCGCGGACGTCGACCGGCTCGCGGTGGATCGGATAGTCGTCTCGCCCGGACCGGGACGGCCCGAGCAGGCCGGGATCACCATCGATCTGATCCGCGCCTACGCGCAACGGGTGCCGATTCTGGGGGTCTGTCTCGGGCACCAGGCGATCGGGATGGCGTTCGGCGGGGCGGTGACCGCCGCGCCGGCCCTCCTGCACGGAAAGACATCCACCGTCGAGCACGACGGCCGGGGCGTGTTCGCCGGGCTGACCGAGCCGTTCCCGGCCGGACGGTACCACTCGCTCGCCATCGACGCGGCGTCGGTGCCCGGCGAGCTGGCGGTGGCGGCGACCGCGCGCGAGGACGGCGCCATCATGGCCGTCCGCCATCGGAAGTGGCCGGTGCACGGCGTACAGTTTCATCCGGAGTCGGTGCTGACGGGCGAAGGCCGGCGCATCCTGGGCAACTTTCTCGCGTGCGAGGCAGGTGAACGTCATGCGTGAGACGCTCGACACGCTCCTGAGGCGGGAGGACCTGACCGCGGCGCAGGCCGCGGAGGCGATGGAGCAGGTGATGGCGGGCGCCGCGACACCGGCGCAGATTGCCGGCTTTCTCGTCGCACTGGCGATGAAGGGCGAGCGTCCCGACGAGATCGTCGGCCTCGCGCGTACGATGCGGGCGCATGCGGTGTCGCTGTCGCGTCCGCGCGAGGCATGCTTCGATACCTGCGGCACGGGCGGCGACCGGTCACATACCTTCAACGTCTCGTCGCTGTCGGCCATCGTGCTCGCCGCGTGCGGCGTCGAGGTGGCCAAGCACGGCAACCGGTCCGTGTCGAGCCGCTGCGGGAGCGCGGATCTGTTCGAGGCGCTGGGCGTCAACGTCGCCGCCGCTCCGGCGGTGGTCGAACGCTGTCTCGACGAGGCCGGCATCGCCTTCTTGTTTGCGCCCACCTTTCATCCGTCGATGCGCCACGCCGGCCCGGTCCGCCGGGAGCTCGGCATCCGGACGGCGTTCAACGTGCTCGGTCCGCTGACCAACCCGGCCGGGGCACGGCGGCAGGTGGTCGGCGTGGCGCGTCCCGAACTGGCCGATCTGGTGGCCCGCGCGCTGGCCGAGCTCGGCTCCGAGCGCGCCTGGGTGGTGCACGGCGCGGAGGGGCTCGACGAGATCTCGGCAACGGGCCACACCAAGGTCTGCGAGGTGCACGACGGGACGGTCTCGACCTTCTACGTGCACCCGTCCGACTTCGGCCTGGTCCCGACTCCCCTTGACCGGCTCCGCGTCGACGGGCTGGAAGCCAGCGTGCGCATCGCGCGGCAGGTACTCGGCGGCGAGGCGGGACCCGCACGCGACTTCGTGCTCGCCAACGCCGCCGCCGGACTGTTCGTAGCGGGCCGGGTCGAGTCGCTTGCGGACGGCGTGCGCATGGGACTCGACGCGCTGCGGAGCGGTCGGGCCGGGGCGACGCTGGAGCGGATGGCGCAGGGTTCGCAGCAGCCGGAGGCGGAAGCGTGACGACTGCCTCGCCGACACCGGCGGCGGACCTGCTGGAGACCATCATCGCCGCGACGCGTTGTGCGGTAGCGGAACGACAGGCGCGGCGGCCGCTGCGCGACATCGAGCGGGCGGCAGGGGAACGGCAGCCGCGGGGCGACCGGTTCGCTGCGGCGCTGGCCGCCCCGGACCGCTGCAGCGTGATCGCCGAGTGCAAGCGCCGGTCGCCTTCTCGCGGCGTGCTCCGGGCGGACTACGAGCCGGCGGCGATAGCGGCCGGCTACGCGGCGGCCGGCGCCGCCGCGGTCTCGGTCCTGACCGAGCCCGCCTTTTTCGACGGCGCGCTCGACCACCTGCGGGCGGTGCGCCGGCGTGTGGACATTCCGGTCCTGCAGAAGGACTTCATCGTGTCCGAGTACCAGTTGATGGAAGGGCGGGCGGCCGGCGCGGACGCGGCGCTCCTGATCGCCGCCGGGCTCGACGACACGACGCTCGGACGGCTCCTTGCCGAGGCGTCCGCACTCGGGCTGGCGGTGCTGGCCGAGGTCCACGATCGGAGGGAGCTCGAGCGGGTGCTCGCGGCCGGAGCGGCGGTGGTCGGTGTCAACAACCGCAACCTGCGGACGCTGGCTGTCGACCTGGAGGCCTCGCGGACCCTCATCGAGGTGGTTCCGGAGGGCGTGGTGGCGGTGGCGGAGAGCGGACTGCGCACCCCGGCGGATCTGCAGGAGCTGCGCGGTGCGGGGTACGACGCGTTTCTGATGGGCGAGTCGCTCATGAGTCGCCCCGAACCCGGACCGGCGCTCGCACGACTGCTCGCTGCGGTCGAGCCTGTGCCCCGCGGCCGGCGGGAGCGGGTCACGGTCTGAGACGGGTACGATGCCGGGTGCGAAAGTGAAGGTGTGCGGCATCACGCGGCGGGACGATGCCCTGCTGGCCGCCGATCTGGGAGCATCGGCCGTCGGCTTCATCTTCTGGCCGCGAAGCCCGAGGTACGTCGAACCGGAACAGGCGACCGCCATCGCGTGCGCGTTGCCGCCGGATGTCGCCCCGGTCGGCGTCTTCGTCGATCCGACCGTGGCCGAGGTGCAGCGGATCGCGGCGCAGGTGGGGCTGGCCGCCGTGCAGCTCCACGGCGACGAGTCGCCCACGTTGTGCGACGGGTTGCCGTATCGCGTCCTGAAGGCGGTGCCGGTCGCCGGGGATGGAACGTGCGCGGCCGCGGCGCGGGTGCCGTCCCGCATCACGGTACTGCTGGATGCGAGCGATCCCGTGCGCAAGGGAGGCACCGGCCGCACCGTGGACTGGGGCGTGGCGGCCGATGTGGCGGCCCGGCGGCGGATCTTTCTGGCCGGTGGCCTGTGTCCCGAGAACGTGGGCGAGGCGTTGCGCACCGTCCGACCCTACGGTATCGATGTCTCGAGCGGCATCGAGGCGAGACCCGGACGGAAGGATGCCGGCCGGCTGCGCAGTTTCTTCGAGGAGGTGGGGCGCGCATGACGGCTCCCAGCTTCGGGCGGCGCGATCCGGACGCCCGCGGGTACTTCGGCGAGTACGGCGGCCGGTTCGTACCGGAGACCCTCGTCGCACCGGTAGAGGAACTCGATCAGGCATACCACGAGGCCCGTGCGGACCCCGCCTTCACGGCCGAACTGGAGATGCTGCTGCGGCGCTACGTCGGTCGGCCCACCCCGATCTACGAAGCGACGCGGCTGCGCGCCGCGCTCGAGCCCGAGGCGGGACCGGAAGGGGTGGCGCGCATACTGCTCAAGCGGGAGGATCTGGCGCATACCGGGGCCCACAAGATCAACAACGCGCTCGGCCAGGCGCTGCTCGCGGTCCGCATGGGGAAGCGGCGCGTGGTGGCGGAGACCGGCGCCGGACAGCACGGCGTCGCGACGGCCACCGCCTGCGCGCTGCTGGGTCTGGGTTGCGAGGTCTACATGGGCGCCGACGACATGCGGCGGCAGGCCCTCAACGTGTATCGCATGCGGTTGCTCGGGGCCAGGGTCTCGCAGGTGGACGCCGGCAGCCGAACGCTCAAGGACGCCATCAACGAGGCGATGCGCGACTGGGTGACCAACGTCGAGGACACCTACTACCTGCTCGGTTCGGTCCTCGGTCCGCATCCCTATCCGCTGATGGTGCGCGAGTTCCAGTCCGTGATCGGCCGGGAGGCGCGCACCCAGATGGACGCGCTGGCCGGGCGGCCCCCGGATGTCGTGGTGGCCTGCGTCGGGGGCGGCAGCAACGCCCTCGGCATCTTCGATGGCTTTGTCGACGACACGGACGTGCGGCTGGTCGGTGTCGAGGCCGGCGGAGAAGCGCTGGTTGCGGGACGTCACGCCGCCCGGTTCGCCACCGGGGTGGCCGGCGTGCTGCAGGGCACCCGCAGCTACCTGCTGCAGGATCTGGACGGCAACATCGAACCGACGCACTCGGTGTCGGCCGGCCTCGACTACGCGGCGGTGGGGCCCGAGCATGCGTGGCTCCGTGACCTCGGCCGCGCCGAGTACGCTTCGGCATCCGACGAGGAGGCGCTCGCGGCGTTCCGCCTGCTCGCCCGCACGGAAGGCATTCTGCCGGCTCTCGAGTCGGCCCACGCGGTTTCGCATGCCTGCCGGCTCGCGCCCGAGCTCGGGCGTGAGCGGATCATCGCCGTGAACCTTTCCGGGCGAGGCGACAAGGACGTGGACGCCATCAGGGAACGCGAGGCGGCGGAAGGGTAGGGACAGATGTCGCGACTGAAGCGTACGTTCGAGACCTTGCGGCGCCGCGACCGGCGCGGGCTGGTGACGTTCACGACAGCCGGCGATCCCGATCTCCCGCGATCCGCGGACATCCTGCGTGCGCTGGACCGTGCCGGCGCCGACGTGCTGGAAGTGGGAGTGCCCTTCTCGGATCCGCTCGCCGACGGACCGGTGATTCAGCGGGCGTCCGAACGGGCGCTGCGCGCCGGGGCCACCCTGACCCGGGTGCTCGACCTCGTCGCGGCGGTGCGACCGGATGTCTCCGCCGGCATCGTGCTGTTCACGTACGCGAACCCCATCGTTCGCATGGGGACGCCCCGCTTCGTCGAACGGGCCGCGGCGGCCGGCGTCGACGGCGTGCTGGCCCTGGATCTTCCGATGGAAGAGGCGGACGACTTTCGGGAGGCGACGCTCGCCGACGGAATCGATCCGATCTTCCTGCTCAGCCCGACGACGACGGACGAGCGCATTCGACGGGCGGCGGCGCTGGGCCGCGGTTTTCTGTACGGGATCTCCCGGCTCGGGGTGACCGGTGCGCGCGGCACGATCGCCGAGGGAGCAGAGGCGCTCGTCGGCAGGATACGGTCCGCGACGGATCTTCCGATAGCGCTCGGCTTCGGGATCTCACGGCCCGAGCACGTGGCGGAAGTGGGGCGCTGGGCGGACGCCGCGGTCGTCGGCAGCGCGCTGGTCGAGGTCATCGCACAGGCGGCGCCGAATCATTTGCTCGACGATGTGGAGCGCTATGTAACGTGGCTGCGCGGTGCCGCCGGCGTCGCCGCCCCGTCTGCGACCGTCACCGCGACGGCGGGGCAACGGTGACATGGCGGAACGCAGGCTGCCGGGCGATCAGCCGGTTCCGGAGCGCATCGCGGGGGAACTGGATCGCTATCGGCAGCGGATCGACGAGCTCGACGAGCTGCTGGTGCGCCTGCTGAACGAACGGGCGACCTGCGCCAACGAAATCGGTCGGCTCAAGGAACAGGTGGGAATGGAAGTCTATCAACCGGGCCGGGAACGGGCCGTGCTGGAGCACGTGCGGCGCGTCAACCACGGCCCGCTGGCCGACGTCGCCATGATCAGGCTGTTCGAGCGGATCATCGACGAGTCGCGCCGCCTCGAGCGGCTGGGGGACGAGGGCGAACCCGGCGACGGCAGCCGTGTGTCCCGGGATTGACCTTGCGTGTCCGGGACGGGCGTCGCAATTGCGCGGACACCTCCCGCGTGCGACGACATTTCGGCACGGCGCCGGCGGAGATCCGGCGGTCAACCCGTTCCGGTGACACCAGGCCGGGAGCCGGGTCCGCGATCCGGGCCGGGGAGGCCGGGGAGTACAGTGCGATGGTGGTCGTCATGCAGGAACGGGCGTCTGAAGACCAGATTCAGCACGTCATCGCCACGCTCGTCGAACGGAACTTCGACGTGCATCGTTCGACCGGCGCCCTCAAGACGGTGCTCGGCGCGGTCGGCGGCAACCGCGAGTTCGACACCGGGCTGATCGAGGTCATGGACGGGGTCCAGCAGGTGTTGCGCATCACGGAGCCGTACAAGCTGGCCAGCCGGACGTTCAGGCCGACGCCCACCGTCGTGTCCCTGGGGGAGTTCCGCATCGGCGGCGACGAGGTGATCGTGATGGCCGGACCGTGCTCGGCCGAGACCGAGCAACAGGTCGATACGGCGGCGGCGACGGTAGCCGGGGCCGGCGCCAAGATGCTGCGCGGCGGGGCCTTCAAGCCCCGCAGCTCTCCCTACAGTTTCCAGGGCCTCGGCGAAGAGGGTCTGCGGATGCTGCGCGCCGCCTGCGACCGGCACCGGCTCAAGCTGGTCACCGAGGTGATGGACGTCAGCCAGATCGAACTTGTCGACCGGTACGCCGACATGCTGCAGGTGGGCGCCCGCAACATGCAGAACTACACGCTGCTCCGCGAGCTCGGACGGTCGCGGACCCCCATCCTGCTCAAGCGCGGCATCTCGGCGACGATCGAGGAATGGCTGCTGTCGTCGGAGTACGTGCTCGCCGGCGGCAACACCGATGTCGTGCTGTGCGAGCGGGGCATCCGAACGTTCGAGCCCTATACGCGGAACACGCTCGACATTTCCGCGATCCCGGTCATTCACAAGCTGAGCCACCTGCCCATCGTCGTCGACCCGAGCCACGGGACCGGCCTGCGCGACAAGGTGGCTCCGATGGCCCGTGCGGCGGTGGCGGCGGGCGCCGACGGGCTGCTCATCGAGGTGCATCCCGATCCGGATCGCGCGCAGAGTGACGGTGCGCAGTCGATGTTCCCGGACCAGTTCGAACGGCTGATGACCGAGCTGCGCATCATCGCCCCGGCCATCGGCCGGAGCATCTGCGTGGAACCGGTCGCCCGCCGCGCGGCGGCGTCCCACGTCTGAGTCGGGTTCCTGGGTCATGGCGGACACGCCTCGCAGCCTGCCGGTCATTCAGCCGGGCACAGCCATGTCGGCGCCCCCGGTGTTCGAGCGGGTGGCAATCGTCGGACTGGGCCTGATCGGCGGATCCCTGGCTCTCGCCGTGCGGGAGACATGGCCTGCCGGCCTGGTGATCGGCGTCGACGACAAGCGAGTGCTGGAGCGTGCGATGCTGCGGCACGCCATCGATGTGGCTGCAGACGACCCGGTTGTGATGGCGGAGGCGGATCTGGTGGTGCTCGCCGCCCCGGTGCGCACCAATCTGGCCCTGCTGGCGGACCTGGAGAAACATGTCCGTGGCCCCGCGGTCGTCACCGACGTGAGCAGCACGAAGCGGGATGTCGTCGATGCCGCCCGTGCGCTGCCGACCCGCCTGACGTTCATCGGCGGGCATCCGCTCGGCGGCGCCCCGCGCAGCGGCATCGATCATGCGCGCCCCGATCTGTTCCGCGACCGGCCCTGGCTCTTCACGCCATCCGACGACCGCCACGGTGCAGCGCTCGAACGGCTGCGGCAGTTCGTGACCCGGCTCGGCGCCGTCCCCCATGTGCTCGCCCCGGACGCGCACGACCGACTGCTGGCGTTCCTCAGTCACGTGCCGCAACTCACCGCGAGCGTGCTGATGCACGTGGTGGGGGACGCCATCGGTGAGGACGGGTTGGGGCTGAGCGGACGCGGGCTGGCCGATACGACGCGGCTGGCCTCGAGCCCGGCCGACATCTGGCGGGACATCTGCACCACGAACGCCGACGAAATCGGCGTCGCGCTCGATGCGCTGATCTCCGAGCTGCAGAAGATCCGGGGCAGTCTGGCCGACGGACGGACGATTGACCGTGTCTTCGACTCGGCTTCCCGGTGGCGGGCCGCGCTCGCCGCCCGCCGGCGCGCACCGCAGGGCGAATGACCGATCCGGTCGGTTGTCCGCACTCGCGCCCGAGCGCGTCGAGACGCTGGCCGGACCCGGTCGGCTACTCGAACCGGAACCGGTTGCCGCGCACCTCGACTCGCGTGCGGGCCGAGATGAGAATATCGTCCCGGCGCTTCAGATTGAGGCGCACTTCGTACCGGCCCTGGTAGTCGAAGGTGTGACGCACCGAGAAACGCCGGCGGATCTCGCTGCGGCCGGGTTCGAACGGATCGCAGTCCGGCGTGCTCTGCGAGACCGTGTCGTCGCCCCAGTCCCATTCGATGGTGGTGCAGTAGAGCTCCTCGTTGTCGTCGGGCCCGCCCCGGAGCTGTCCGACGAAGAGGATGCTGGCCGGGGCGAAGGCGACGCGCGGAGTCGCCCGCAGCCGCAGCCGGGGATCGTCGTCCGGGCCCTGCCGGGACGATGCGTGTCCGTCGGCCACCGGACCGCCGGCCAGGACGACCGAGAAAACACCGACGGAAGCGGCGAGAAGCGTGCGGCGGCACCAGGGTGATGAACGGTCCATTGGCAACCTCTCAGACAGAGAACACCTTATTCTGACCTGAAACGACCACCTGCTCAAGCCGCGTCGGTGTCGGGATCGATGTACGTCCGGGTCTCCGGGAGTCTGCGCCGCGTGGAAGGCGCAGACTCCCGGACCGTATAATCGCCCGATGCCGATTCCGGATCCGACTCCTGCCGGCGCCAGCGGCGTGGCCGCGTCGGCGGCCGATGCCACGCTGCTGGCGGTCCCCGTACTGGGCGATGCGACCGCCGATACGCTCGCCGATCTTCCCGGTCTCGACGCCGCCGCCGCTGGCGCGATCGCGGACGCACGCGCCTCCGGCGCGTTCCGGGGCAAGCGGCGAGAGACGTTCGAGACCGCTCTGACCGGTGACGGCTGGCGCGCATCGCGGATTCTGCTGGTCGGCGCGCCGCCCGGGCCGGACCGGCTGGCCACCCGCCTGGGTGAGGCAGCGGCAGTGGCGGCGCGGGTCGGTCGCGCGCGGCGCGTATCGAGGCTCGCCTTCGTCTGCCGGGGCGAGGCGGAGCCGGTGGAACTGGCGCAGGCGGTGGGGGAGGGCGTCGTCACCGGCGGTTTCTGCGACACCCGATACAAGAGCGAGGCGGACGCCGATGGCGCGGCGCCGGTCTGCGACGTCGTCTGGCCGGCCGCGGATGGCGGGCCCGGCGTCACCGAAGCGGTCCAGCGCGGCGTGACGATTGGCATGGCGACGAATCTGGCCCGTGAACTGGCCAACCAGCCGTCCAATCTGCTGCGGCCCGCGGCGTTCGCCGAGCGGGCGGCGGCAGCGGTTGCCGAGGTCGGCGTGTCTGCCGACGTGCTCGACGAGGCAGCCATCCGCAGGCTCGGCATGGGGTTGCTCCTGGGAGTCGGCCAGGGAAGTGATGCGCCGCCGAGACTGCTCGTCATGCGTCACGAGCCTGCGGGCGCCCCGGCCGAACCGGTGCTGGGGCTGGTCGGAAAGGGCGTTACCTTCGACAGCGGGGGCATCTCCATCAAGCCGGCGGCCGGGATGGAGTGGATGAAGAGCGACATGGCCGGCGGCGCCGCGGTCGTCGGCGCCATGCGCGCCATCGGAGCGCTGGGCGGTTCCCGGCGCGTCCTCGGTATCGTGCCGATGGCGGAGAACATGCCCGGCGGGCGCGCGACGCGGCCCGGCGACATCCTGACCGGCGCCGGCGGCAAGACGGTCGAGGTGCTGAACACGGATGCCGAGGGACGGCTGATTCTCGGTGATGCGCTCTGGTACGCGCAGGAATGCGGCGCCACGCATCTGGTCGACGTGGCCACCCTGACCGGAGCCTGCGTGATCGCGCTCGGCGGCGCCGCCAGCGGCCTTTTCGCCCGGCCGCCGGAGTGGTCCGAGGCCCTGCAGGCGGCAGCCGCCCGCGCCGGGGAGCGGGCCTGGCCGCTGCCCCTCTACGAGGAGTACCGCGAACAACTGCGCTCCGAGTTGGCGGACATGAAGAACATCGGGGGGCGCGAGGGCGGGGCGTGTACCGCGGCGGCATTCCTCGAGGCCTTCACGGGCGGGCTCCCCTGGGCGCATCTGGATATCGCAGGCACCGCCTGGATCGAGAAGCCGCGCGAGGACGCCGCAGCCGGAGCCACCGGCGTCATGGTGCGCACCTTGACCGAGTTGGCGATTGGCGACCGGAATTGGTAGGCTGTTTTCGAATGGTCGTCCAGTCTCAGCCGGTGACGCCGCTCGTCTACGAGATGGTCGAACCCACCACCGAGCAGACCACGGTCATCGACGTCGTGCTCGGCGCGTTCTCGGTCGTGGGGGTGCTCGGCTTCGTCGCCGTCCTCCTCGGGCTGTCACTGGCCGGACTCCTCATCTGGATGCGAAAGCTGCGCGGCGCGGACATCAAGGGCACCGCCAGCGCCACCCGCCTCGGCCTCGGCACCCCCGGCCGCTGAGTCCGTCCGGCCGTTCTCCCCCCGTCCCACGTGGACGGCGGTGACGCCGGACTGCTGCGCGTGGCGCTCCTCCCTGCGGTTCCCGCGGGCGGGGGCACGGGCATGGGTTCCCTGCACGCCTGAGCGGGCTACCGCAGTTGCAGATCCACCTGGTCGAAATAGTCCGGCTTGACAAGCACTTCGCGCGGCTTGCCCGCGGTGCCCGCCGAGACGAGGCCGTCGGCCTCCATCATGTCGACAAGCCGGGCCGCTCGACTGAATCCGATGCGGAGACGGCGCTGCAGGTAGGAGATCGAGGCCTGACCGCTGCTGACGATAATCCGCGCGGCCTCGTCGTACAGATCGTCGTGGTTTGCGGGGGCTGCTTCGGGCGCCCGCTCGTCGGCGGTGATCGACTCGTCATAGCCTGGCGCGCCCTGCTTGCGCAGAAAGCTGCACAGACGAGCGGTCTCACGCTCGGAGATGTAGGGGCCGTGCAGCCGGACGCAGCGGGACGAGGCCGGCGGCAGATAGAGCAGGTCGCCCTTGCCCAGCAGTTGTTCGGCCCCGTTGCCGTCGATGATGGTTCTCGAGTCCACCTTCGAAGAGACCCGAAAGGCGATACGCGACGGCAGATTCGCCTTGATGAGCCCGGTGATGACGTCAACCGACGGACGCTGCGTCGCCAGGATCAGGTGAATGCCGACCGCGCGGGCCATCTGCGCGAGACGCGCAATCGACTCCTCGACCTCCTTGCTCGCCACCATCATCAGGTCGGCCAGTTCGTCGATGGCCAGAAGGATGTAGGGCAGGGGCGTGGGAGTCTCGGCGCCCGCTCCATCGTCCTCGTCTGTCGTCTCCGCCTGGTTCGCGGCCCCCTCCTCGATCTGACGGCGCACGTTCCGGTTGTACTGACCGATGTTGCGCACGCCCTCGGCGGCGAGCAGCTTGTAGCGGTCCTCCATCTCCCGGACGGCCCACCGGAGCGCGTTGTTGGCCTGCTTCGGCTCGACGACCACCGGCGTCAGCAGGTGGGGGATGTCGGCGTACATCCCGAGCTCCAGACGCTTGGGATCGATCAGGATCAGACGGACATCCTCGGGCTTCGCGCGGTACAGGATGCTGGTCAGCATCGCATTCAGCGACACCGACTTGCCGGTGCCGGTGGCTCCCGCGATCAGCAGATGCGGCATCGTGGCGAGGTCGGCGACAACCGGTTCGCCGTGGATGGTCTTGCCGAGCGCCAGTGTCAGCTTCGACGACGATCGGGTGTACGGCTCCGACTGCAGCAGTTCCCGCAGCGAGATCTGATCGCGCAATGCGTTCGGAATCTGCATGCCCACCGTGGACTTCCCGGGAATGCGTTCGATGAGCACGGACTCGGCCTGCATCGCCAGGCAGAGGTCGTCGGCAAGGCCCGTGACGCGGCTGTACTTGACGCCGGCATCCGGCTTGAACTCGAACGTCGTGACGACGGGACCGGGGTGGATCTGGACCACCGAGCCGTCGACGGAGAATTCCCGGCACTTTTCCTCCAGCAACTGCGCGCGCTCCATGAGTTGCCGCTCGTCGAACGTCTGCGTCCCCTTTGGCGAGTCGAGCAGCGAGATGGGGGGCGAGGTGTAGCGGCTGCGTCGTTCCAGCATCGACATGTCGGGCGCCAGCGGCGGAGCCGGCTCGATCGGCTCCGGCGGCGTCGTGATCGACGGCGGCGGGGCGGGCGCGGGCGGGGGCGCAGGAACCGGGTCGAGCTCGACGTCCCCGGCGCTGTCGGCAGGTACCGATGCGGGCTCCGGCGCGTTCCTTCCCGCTCTGGTCTTCGCCTTCACCGGTGCGCTCCGGCGGGGGCGTTCCGGCGCCTGACTTCGGGCGAGAATCTCGGTACGGGCGGACGACGAACCGGTCTTGGCCAGGTGCTTGTTCAGGACGTCGCGCCGTTGCCGTTCGCGCTGCCGCCGCACCCACCAGCCGCGGACGGCGGTGCGCGGCGCCCCTGCGACCGAGGACAGGCGGCGCCCGACAGCGGAGAAGAGCTGTCCCAGCGAGACCTGGGTCGACAGCATGATGGCGAGGAACAGGATGGTCAGGATGATGATGATGGACCCGAACCGATTGAAGTACTCGGCGAGGAAGCTGGTGAAGAGCGCTCCCACGTAGCCGCCGGCGTCGATGGGGCGGGGCGATTCCACGATGTGCCCGAACGCCAGGCTGAGAAACCCCGCGCTGCTGCCGACGATTGCACCGAGGCCGAGGAGCTTCGTGTACGCAGCGCCGACCGATCGGCACCAGAACGCGTGCCACCCGATCACGATCAGTTGTACGGGAATGAGAAACGCCGTGAGGCCCACGAGCTGATACGAGACCTCGGCCAGAAAGGCGCCGACGCGGCCGACCATGTTGACGGGCGGGGTCGCGCCGTCCGGATTGAAGAACCAGACGGCATCGGCGGCGTCGTATGTCGCCAGGGACACGAGCCAGACGAGGGCGGCGGCGAAGAGCACGACGCCGACGGTCTCGCTCACGCGACGGGACACAGTGGTGGCAACCACGGTTCAGATCTCCATGATGACCGGCAGCACGAGCGGGCGCCGGCCGCTCCGCTTGCGAAAGAACCGCTGCAGCTCCACTCGTACGCGCTCGCCCATGACCCCTTCGTCGGTACGTTCCTCGCGGCTGGCTGCCTCCGCCAGCGCCCGCAGCCTGGCCGCCGCGGCGTCGAGCAGCGCGCCGGTGGTTGCATCGATGACGAACCCGCGGGTGATCAGCTCCGGGTCCTGTTCGATGCGACCGGTGTGAGCATTCATCACCATGACCGCGACGACGACGCCGTCGCCGGCCAGGTGCCTGCGGTCCCGCAGGACCTCGTCGGCGACCTCGCCGGTTCGGGTGCCGTCAATCAGTACCCGCCCGGTGTGAACCGGCTCATCCATCCACCCGCCGGACTCGTCGAAGCGGAGGCGTCCTCCGTTCTCCGCCAGCAGCACCGTCGTGCGGCCGCCGGACACCTGCTCGGCGAGCCGCGCATGATGCGCCAGATAACGGTACTCCCCATGTATCGGCACGAAGCAGCGCGGACTGATGAGCGAGAGCATCAGTTTCAGGTCCTCCTCGCTGCCGTGCCCGGAAACGTGCACGCGTTTGTCGTCGACCACCTGCGCGCCGCGGCGGGCGATGTGGTTCCTCAGTCGTTCGATGGCGTGCTGGTTGCCCGGAATCGCGCGCGCCGAGAAGACGACGACGTCATCCTCTTCCAGCGGAACGTGGCGGTGGGCGCCGACCGCCATGCGCGAGAGTGCCGAGAACGGCTCGCCCTGCGAACCGGTGACGATGCAGAGCAGCTTCTCCGGAGGCAGGTGCGGCACGTCGGTCTCGGGTACCTGCAGGCCGGCCGGCAGGCGCAGATAGCCGAGCCTGGCGGCCAGCCCCGTGTTCTCGACCACCCCCCGGCCCACGAACGCGACCTGCCGCCCGAAGCGCTCGGCGAGGTCCACAAGCAACTGGATGCGGTGCAGACTCGAGGCGAAGGTCGTGACGACGAGTCGGCGAGGGGCGCCGGCGAAGATCGCCTCGAGGGCAGGCGCCACGTGGCGCTCGGATCCGGAATGGCCGGGCTGCGTCGCGTTGGTGCTGTCCGAGAACAGAGCAAGCACGCCCCGCCGGCCGAGATCGGCAAGCTGGTGCGTGTCGGTGGGGCGGCCGTCCAGAGGCGTCTGATCGAACTTGAAGTCGCCGCTGTGCAGCAGCGTGCCGGCCGGCGTGTGGATGGCCAGCGCCACCGCGTCGGGAATGCTGTGGGCGACCTGGACGAACTCCACGTCGAGGCCGGCGACGGTGACCGTTTCCGACGCGGAGACCGTCACGAGCCGCCCCGACGCGTCACAGCCGTGCTCGGTCAGCTTGCGCTCCAGCAGCGCCAGTGTCAGCCTGGTTCCGTAGACGGGTCCCTCGATCAGGTCCCAGATGTAGGGAACGGCGCCGATGTGATCCTCGTGACCGTGGGTCAGCAGCAGCGCCGACAGCGGTCCGATCTCGCTGGCGAGCGATCTGACGTCGGGGATGATCAGGTCGACGCCGAAGTGCTCCGGCCCCGGGAACATCACGCCGGCGTCCACCAGCAGGCTCGCCGCTCCGCAGCGGACGGCCATCATGTTCATGCCGAATTCGCCGACGCCGCCGAGAAGCAGAACCTCGACCTCAGGCGAACGCCCCGTGCCACGGATCATGTTGGGTCTTTATCTGTGCGGCAACCGCCGCTCGCGGTGGCGGTAACGCCGCCCGCCCATCACCTCAGCGATCGGGCGTCCACGCCTCGCAACAGCGAGGCCACACGCATGGCCGGGTCGGAGATCCCGGCGCCGCGGTCCACCTGCGGGCTGCTGGGGATGCCCGCAACGGGCAGGAACGGGCCACAGTATAGCACGGAACTCAGCGCGGCACGGCGGCCAGAACATCAGACAGTTCAATGAGTTCCGGCAGGTCAAGGGTGTCGGGGCGCCGGCTCGGCGACAGGCCCGCGGCACGGCAGACGAGCCGCGGGTCGCATCCGCGGACGGGGGCGAACGCGACGAGCGCGTTGACCAGTTGCTTGCGCCGCCGGGTGAACAGCCGTCTCACCAGCGACTCGAAACCGGCTGCGTCGACGGGGGTGCGTACCGGATCGCGAAAGTGCAGGGACACGACGGCGGACTGGACCTGCGGTACGGGCCGGAACGCGCCGGGGGGCACGTCGAGCAGCCAGCGGGCGTCGGCGTGCAGGGCCTTCGTGACCGCCAGCGGACCGTATGCCCGCGACCCGGCGTCGGCGACGACACGCTCGGCCACCTCGCGCTGCAGCATGACCACCGCATCGCGAATCCCGGCTGCGCGGGCCTCGTGCAGCAGACGCAGCAGGATCGGCGCGGACGCGACGTACGGCAGGTTGCCGGCGATGCGCATGACGCCGCCCGGCCGGTCGCCGGCGCGACGCAGCGCAGTCGCCGTCTCGATCAGATCGACGCGCAGGAAATCGGACTGCACGATGTCGACGTTGGCCGGGACCAGGAGCTGCAATCGGCGTGCGAGCTGCGCGTCGAGTTCGATCGCCCGCACGCGGCGGGCACGATCCGCCAGGGCCAGGGTCATGGCCCCCCGCCCGGGGCCGATCTCGATGATGAGATCGTCCGGGGCGGGGGCGATGACGGCGACGACCTTTCGCACCCACGCCGGTTCCAGGAAGTGCTGGCCGAGCCGGCGCCGCCGCCTCACCGCGCGCGGCGCATCAGTCGGCCTCGTCGTCGAAGTCCTCGGCCCAGATCGCTTCGACCTCGTCGATCTCCTCCTCGCTGAACCCGAAATGGTGGCCGAACTCGTGGATGACCGTCTCGCCGACCGCCCGCACGATGTCGTCGTCGTCCTCTGCGTCCTCCAGAATGGGGTTGCGGAAGATGATGACGCGGTTCGGGAGCTGGGTGGCCTGCCCCCACCACTCACGTTCCGCCATCGACGTGCCCTCGTAGAGCCCGTACAACGTGTCCGGCGGTTCGATGCCAAGCTCGGCGAGCACCTCCTGCGAAGGCTCGTCCTCGACCACCACGGCGACGTTCCACGTCTCTTCGTCGAAGAGCTGCGGGATCTCCTCGCGGAAGAACCGCCGGATTCGATCCATTGCCTCCGCGACGAGCTCCTCGAACCGTTGGTCCGTCACGGCACTCGGCGTCAGTGCACCGCGTCCCCGGGCGAGGCGACCTTGGGCGGCGCCTCACTGAAGGCGCGTGCGTGTTCCTGCAACGCCGTGATGAGGCTGGGAATGAACTGCGCCGGCACCACGATCCGGGCGCGCACCGGTGCGCGAAGCTGCCGCACGGAGCTGGTCTCCACATCGTCGCTGTCCGCCTCGCGCACCTCCGTCTCGGACGGCGGCAACACCTCGCAGAACGTGAGCGTGAAATCGAAGGGCGTGTGCGCGATGGCGCAGAAGTTCGCGTAGGTGCGCGCAACGTCGCTCGGCTCGTCCGGGACGATCGTGAAGTTGATCTGTTTGCGTTCGGCCATTCTCTCCTCGGTCGGTCTGCTTCGACACCCGCTCCGGCGCGGGCGCCGCCTCCGCCGACGACTGGCGGACGCTGCTCAGTATCTTCTCATGAGGCCGATGACAACGCCCTGCACGTGTACCCGGTCGGCGTCCACCAGGATGGGCTGCATCGCGGGGTTCGCCGGCTGCAGCCGGATGCGGCCGTTCTCCCGATGGAAGGTCTTCAGGGTCGCCTCCGACTCGTCGAGTAGCGCGATCACCATCTCGCCGTTCTCCGCCGTCCTGCGATCTTCGACGATGACGATGTCGCCGTCGCGGATCTGCTCGTCGATCATCGACTGGCCGCGGACGCGGAGTGCATACGTGGTGCGCGTCCCGGTCAGATTCTCGGGCACGGCCACGGTCTCCGGTGAGGCCACCGCCTCGATCGGGCTGCCGGCCGCGACGTAGCCCTGCAGCGGGATCTCGATCACCCGCCCGCCCGTGCCCGCGGGCACGAGTTCGACGGAACGGCTCCGGTTCCACGCGCGCTTGATGAACCCCTTTTCCTGCAGATTGGTGAGGTGCTTGTGCACCGTGGCCAGCGACGAGAGTCCGAACCGCCGACCGACCTCCTCGAGACTCGGACTGTAACCGTGGCGCTCGATGAATTCGGCCAGATAATCCAGGATCTCTCGCTGGCGCCTCGTGAGCGGTTGCACGTTCTTCCCTGAGGGCGTGATGACCCGGTCCCGCCAGGACATATCTTACGGCATACAAACGGCGAATGTCGAGATGCCGGCATCGCCGATGGCGAACCCCGACGAGCCGGGAGACGCCATGCTCGCATGCTACAGTTGCCCGGTGCACCGCATCCTCGCCATCGCACTGGTGATCGGGTCGTCGTCGCCGGTCCCGGGAGGTGGACCGCTGACGGCCGCGGAACGGATGATCGGGTCGTCGCCGGTCCCGCGAGATGGGCCGCTGACGGCCGCGGATGGGCGGGAGCTGGAAGCGGCGCTGGCCCGTATTCTGCTCAACGCGGGCACGCCGAGTCGCGGCCGCGAGCGGCGCGTCGTCATCAGCGAGCGGGCCGTGAACGGTTTCCTGCGGTTCCAGGGCGCGGATCGGCTGCCCCCGGGCCTGACCGCGCCGGAACTGGAAATGGAGGCGGGGGGGCGCCTGACCGTCACCGTCACGGTAGATCTGGACGCCGTGCGCGAGCAGCAGTCGCCCGGCCGGTTCAACCCGCTCCGTTTCCTCAGCGGGAGACTGCCGGTGACGGCGACGGGAGTCGTACGGTCGGCCCGCCGGAGAGTGACGATCGACATCGAGTCGACGCACGTCGGCTCGCTGTCCGTGCCCGCGACCCTGGTCAACGAGCTCGTGCGGATCTACACGCGGTCCGACGAGTATCCCGACGGAATCGACCTGGGCGAGCCGATTGCGCTGCCGAGCGGCATCGACGCCGTGCTCGTGGAGCCGCAGCGGATCGTGATCGTGCAGTGAGCGATCCGCACGGCGCGGACGCTCTGCAGAGCCCCGTCCAGTACCTGAGAGGTGTCGGTCCCCGGCGCGCCGACGAGCTCGCCGCGGCCGGTGTGCGGACGGTGGAGGATCTGCTCCTCACCCTGCCGTACCGCTACGAGGACCGCGCGCGGCTGCAACCCATCGGCGACCTCAGATCCGGCGAAGTGACCTCGATCGTCGGCACGGTGCTCCGTTGCGGACTGCGCAGCACCCGCCGCCCGGGGTTCCGCATCTTCGAGATGCTCGTGCAGGACACGTCGGGCCGCGTGCGCGTCGCGTTCCTGAATCAGGCGTTTCTCAGGGATGTGTTCACGGCGCAGCAACGGATCGTGCTGCACGGCCGGATCGAGCGGCGCCCTGCGGGCGGCCTGCAGATCACCAATCCAGACTACGAGATTCTCTCCGACGCCGATGGAGGGGACGACGCCGGGGGCGAGCGGATCCACACCGGCCGCATCGTGCCCGTCCACCAGAAGATCGGGGCGCTGACGCCGAAGTCTCTCCGCCGGGTCGTGCACGCGGCGCTGCAGCGTCTGCCGGCGGAGGTGGACGATCCGCTGCCCGCCGCGGTCGGCCGCCGACTCGGGTTCCCGCCGCGGCGGGAGGCGCTCTCGGAAGTGCACTTTCCGCCGCCCGGCACGTCGCTCGACGCGCTCGAGCAGTATCGGACCGCGGCGCAGCAGCGGTTGATCTTCGAGGAGTTCTTCTTCTTCCAGGTCGGTCTGCTGCTGCGGCGTCGCGAGGCGGACCACCGCGTCAAGCCGCGCCGGATCGCTGTCGACGATCGGATCCGGCAGGCCGCCCGCGACGTGCTGCCGTTCCGTCTGACCGGCGACCAGCGCCGGGCCCTGAAGGAGATCGTGGACGACCTGCAGCGCCCGCGCCCGATGAACCGCCTGTTGCAGGGCGATGTCGGCTCCGGCAAGACCATCGTGGCGCTGCTCGCCGCCCTGGTCGCCCTGGAGAACGGACTGCAGGTGGCGTTCATGGCGCCGACCGAGATCCTGGCCGAGCAGCACTACGCCAGCATCGTCCGCGTCCTCTCCCGCTCGCGGTTCGCGACGGCCCTGCTGACCGGCAACCTCGCGGCCGGGACGCGCCGCGAGGTCGGCAGCCGCATCGCCAACGGCGCCGCGCGGCTCGTCGTCGGCACCCACGCGCTGGTGCAGGGCGACGTCCGGTTCCGCGCGCTGGGTCTGGCGATCATCGACGAGCAGCACCGGTTCGGCGTCGTGCAGCGGGCGACCCTGCGCGACAAGGGCTACGACCCCGATGTGCTGGTGATGACCGCGACGCCGATTCCGCGCACGCTGGCGCTGACCGCGTACGGCGATCTCGACACCTCCGAGATCCGCGAGCCGCCCCCCGGCCGGCAGCCGGTTCGGACCCTGGCCCGCAGCGAGTCGCGCCGGGCGGAGGTCCACGACCTCGTCCGGGCGGAGCTGGCCGCCGGCCGGCAGGCGTTCGTGGTCTATCCGCTCATCGAGGAATCGGAGAAGCTGGACCTGCGGGCGGCCACCGAGGGAGCGGCAGAGCTGCGGGAGCGCGTGCTGCCGGACGCCCGCATCGGCCTCGTCCACGGGCGGATCGCAGCCGGCGAGCGCGAGCGTGCGATGGCTGCGTTCGCTGCCGGCGCGCTCGACGTCCTGGTGGCGACGACGGTGATCGAGGTGGGCATCGACGTGGCAAATGCGACCGTGATGGTCATCGAGCAGGCGGAGCGGTTCGGCCTGGCGCAGTTGCACCAGTTGCGCGGCCGGGTGGGGCGGGGCGCCGCGCAGTCGCATTGCGTCCTGGTCCATGCGTCACGGCTCTCTGACGCCGCGCGCGCCCGGCTGCGGGCGCTGACGGAGACCACCGACGGGTTCGAGCTCGCCGAGCGCGATCTGGAGCTGCGGGGACCCGGAGATTTCTTCGGGACACGGCAGTCGGGCGTCCCCCTGTTGCGGGTCGGTGACCTGCTGCGCGATCACCGGTTGATGGAGGAGGCCCGCCGCGCGGCGGTGGCCTGGCTCGCGGATCCCGATGCGGACGAGACCCGCCTGACTGCCGTGCGGCACGAGTGGGACCGGCGCTTCGGCCTGACGGGGGTGGCCTGAGTCGGATGCGCATCATCAGCGGGACGTTGAAGGGCAGGCGGCTGCCATCGCCCACCTGGTCCGGCCTGCGCCCGACATCGGACCGGCTTCGGGAGACGCTGTTCGACATCCTCGGCGACACGATCGACGGAGCCGTGGTCCTGGACGGTTGCGCGGGAACCGGGGCGCTCGGGCTGGAGGCGCTCAGCCGCGGCGCCGCGCGCGTGACGTTCGTCGACCATGACGCCCGAGCCGTGGCACTGATCGAGGCGAACCTGGAGCGCTGCCGCGTTGCGGACCGCGGCACCGTGATCCGGGGGACGCTGCCGGAGACGCTGCGGGGCGTGGACGCCGCCGCAGCGTTCGATCTCGTGCTGCTGGATCCGCCGTACGAGTATGATGACTGCGCGATCGGTGCCATACTGTCCGCGGCCGGCCGGCGGACCGCGGCCGGCGGTCGGGTGGTGCTGGAGAGGGCGCGGCGATCGGGAAGGGTGGTCGCAGCGTCGTTGACGCACACCCGGCGGGTGAGGGCCGGCGACAGCATCCTTGATTTCCATGTCAGAACCTAGGAGCGGGCTGGCCGTCTATCCGGGTTCGTTCGATCCGCTGACCAACGGTCACGTCGACATCATCCGTCGCGGGGCCCGCCTGTTCGACCGGATCGTCATCGCGATCCTGGTCAACATGGACAAGTCCCCACTGTTCACCGCGCGGGAGCGGGTGGAGATCACGCGGCAGGTGTTCCGGGCGGATCGCAGTGTGGAGGTCGAGACCTTCGACGGTCTGCTCGTGGACTACGCAGCCCGACGCGGCGCCGACGTGATCGTGCGGGGTCTGCGGGCGATCTCCGATTTCGAGTACGAGATGCAGATGGCGCTCATGAACCGGCGGCTCAGCAAGTCGATAGAGACGGTGTTCATGATGCCGGACGAACGGTACACGTACCTCAGCTCGCGCCTGGCGAAGACGGTGTTCGCACTGGGAGGCTCGCTCGACGGTCTGGTGCCCGAAGTGGTCGAGACCCGCCTCCGGGAGAAGGCCGACGCCCGCGCTCCCGGCCTGCAGACCTGACCCGGCCGGCGCTCCGCGCAGCGCCGCGGGAACGATCCCATGAACGCTCTGACGGAACGACTCGGCCGTGTATCGGCCTCGCAGACGCAACAGGTTCTGCTGGCCGCCGACCGCCTGCGGCGCCAGGGGGTCGACGTGGTCGATCTCGGCGCCGGCGAGCCCGACTTCGCAACGCCGGAGCACGTGCGCGCGGCCGGTCGCGAGGCCATCGAGCGCGGGTTCACGAAGTACACGCCGAACGCCGGCATTCTGGAGCTGAAAGAGGCCATCTGTGCGCGGTACGCCGCCGCCTACGGCGTCACGTACGGTTCGGACCAGGCAATCGCCACGGCCGGGGGCAAGCAGGCGCTCTTCAACGTGGCCCTGGCGTTGTTCGACCGCGGCGACGAGGTCGTGACACATGCGCCCGCGTGGCCCACCATCATCGAGCAGATCCGGCTCGCCGAGGCCGAGCCGGTGCTGGTGCGGACGTTTCCGGAGGACGGCTTCGCGGTGACCGCGGCGCGGGTGCTCGACGCGGTGACGCCGCGCACGCGCGCGATCGTGCTCAATTCCCCGGGGAATCCGACCGGCGCGCTGATCGCCGAGGAAGAGCTGGCCACGATCGCCCGCGAGACCGAGGCGGCCGGCGTCTGGCTCATCATCGATCTCTGCTACGAGCAGCTCATCTACGACGATACCCCCCACAATCTCGTGCGGGTGGTCGCGACCCGGGCGGCTGACCGGGCGGTACTGATCGGCAGCGCGTCGAAGAGCTACGCGATGACCGGTTGGCGCTGCGGCTGGGCGATCGGGCCCCGGCCGCTGATCGCGGCGGCCGGGACCGTGCAGAGCCATGCGACCTCCAACGTGTCTTCGGTCACGCAGCATGCGGCTCTCGCCGCGCTGACCGGACCGCAGGAGTGCGTGCAGTCCATGCTGGCCGAGTACCGCGCGCGCCGCGACCGGATGATCACCTGGCTCGCTTCCGAGCCGCGCCTGCGCATCGTACCGCCGGCGGGTGCGTTCTACCTGTTCCCTGACCTGTCGGAGCTGCTGTCGCCGGACGGCATCCGTACCTCCGCGGACTTCGCCACGCGGCTGCTCGCCGAGGCCCACGTCGCCCTGACTCCCGGAGAGGCGTTCGATGCGCCCGGCTTCGTGCGGATTTCCTACGCGACATCGCTCGACCGGCTGGAGGAGGGGACGGTGCGCCTGAAGCGCTTCGCCGCCGCGCTACCGTGAGAACGGCGCAGACTCCTCGTGGTTGGCGACGAGCACGACCCTCTGCAGGTAGCGCTCCGGGTCGGGATTGAGCAGCGTGCGCAGGTTCAGGCTGCCCGTGTTCAGGTAGCGCACCTCGCCGAGTCGCTGGAGGCGGATACCGCTCTCCCGGAGCCGCGCGGCGTCTTCCGCCCGCAGCACGCACAGCACCCGCCGGGGCGATCGCAGGAAGTCGCGCGCGGCCCGGTGGAGCGGCAGCTCCACGTGCGGCGTGCGCGTGTAGTAGACGAGATTGCGGTCGAATACCCGGTGGCGGCCGTAGGGCTCGTCGGCCGTCCGTGTCGCGGTGAGCATGGCGGCGATACGCTCGACCGGGGCCGGACCGGGTGAGGCGAGCACGACCAGATGCGCTCCGATCGCCATCACCACGGCGGCCGCGGCGACCAGCGCCGGGATGCCGCGGGCGCGTGCGAGAGCGTGGGGACCGCGCCGCCACGCGGCGAGCGAGGTGGCCGCGACGAGGATTCCGGCCACCAGGATGCTCGCGGACACGCTCGACGTGACCGGGGCGCTCCACTCGACGAGCAGCGGCCGGGCGCGATGGATCAGTACGCCGATCAGCACGACGCTGGCGCCTGCTGCGGCCCCGCCGGCGGCCACGGTCCTCGGGGCCGCGGCCGGGTCCCTGAGGGCGCCGGTCATTGCGCGCGCGAGGAGTATCGCCAACGGGGCCAGCAGCGGCAGGATGTAGCGCGGCTGCTTTCCGACCGACAGCGTGTAGAAAATCAGTGGCGCACAGGCCCAGACCACGAGCCGGAGAGCGCGTGGATCAAGCGCCCGGCGGCGCCAGGCGCGGCGCAGGGCCGCCCCCCAGAGGATCATGAACGGGGACCAGGGAAGCAGCCCGCCGGCCACGATGGGCAGGTAGTACCACGCCGGGCGCGGCGCGTTGTAGCGGTCGGTGGCGAACCGTTCGAAGTTCTCGGCGAGAAAGAACCGTTCGAGATAGCCGGCGCCATGCTCGGCCGCCATCGCCACGTACCAGGGCAGTGCGACGAGCAGGAAGACCGCCGAGGCCAGCCCGAGATCGGTCGCTGTCACCCGCAGGACCACGCCGTGCCGCCTCCAGTCGAGGGCGACCAGCGGCAGCACGACGAGTGTCGCGAGCGCCGGACCGACCGGACCCTTGACGAGGAACGCGCCGGCTGCCGCCAACGCCGCCAGGAGCAGCCAGCCGAGCCGCCCGCGCGGGCCGACCGGCCGCCGTGCATCGTCGAGCAGCGCGATCTGAGCCGCCCAGGTGGCCAGCGTCACGAAGAAGGCCAGCGGCAGGTCGGGCAGCGCCTGCCGGGCCATGGCGACGATGCCGGCGCTGGTGGCTCCGATCACACCGGCCAGCAGCGCCGTGGGAGCGTCGTACCAGCGCCGCGCACAGAAGAACGTGACGAGCACCAGACCGACGCCCGCCAGCGCCGCGGGGAACCGCGCCGCCCCCGGAGAAGGGCCGGCGACGCCGTACGAGACGGCCGCCAGCCAGTAGTACAGCACCGGCTTGTCGAAGCGGGGTTCACCGTTGTAATAGGGCGTGAGCCAGTCGCCCCGCTCGATCATCTCGCGGGCGCTCTCGGCATAGAAGGCTTCGTCGGAGTCGGTCAGGGCCGGGCTGCCCAACCCGACGAAGAACGTCAGCGCGCAGACGCCGACGAGAACCAGCGCGTGACGGGGCACCGCGGCGGATTGTACATTCCACCCGGCCCGGAACCGCCGGACGGCTTGCCGTTGCGCGCGGGACCTGCGACACTCGCTGCATGACGGTTGCAGTCATCGGCGCTTCCCGGGATCGCGCCAAGTTCGGGAACAAGGCGGTGCGGGCGTTCCGGCAGGCCGGGCACGACGTCGTGCCGATCAATCCCCGCCACGCCCGGGACGCCGATCGCATCGAAAACCTGCCGACGTACGCCTCGGTCGTCGACGTGCCGGGCCCGGTGGACGTTGCCACCCTGTACGTCCATCCGGCGGTGGGCGAGCAGGTGCTGGACGAGATCGCCGCAAAGGGCATCCGGGAGCTGTGGGTGAACCCGGGCGCCGAGAGCGACTCTCTGCTGCGCCGGGCGGAAGCCCTCGGGCTTGACGCCCGCCTGCAGTGCAGCATCCTCGCGATCGACGAGTCGCCAGCCCTCTACTGAGGGATGGCCACGATGCAGGGGTTGACAGCTTCCGGCCAGCTTCCTATGCTAGGGAATCTGCGCCGCCAGGAAGGGCGCAGGCTCGTGGTCAGGCCCGGTTGGGGCGGCTGTCGGAGCCGCGGCGGCGGTTGTCGGGCCAGGCGGCGCGAAGCTGGACACATCCTCGACAGGCATCTCGACTGAAGTGATCAGTCCGTCCCGTGTTCGACATTCTGTCGTGAGGGAATCGCGCTGGGGCGAGCGGGGCGCGGCGGGCCCGAGACAACGCGCGGCCAGAATCGATATCCGGAACCTGTAGTCCTGCTCCGGGCGGCGCCCCGGAGAAACCGTCCCTCCCATTTTCGCAACCTGGCCGTTCACGGCCCGACGAGTCAACCCGTAATCGAGAGTTCCAGTCAACACATGCCGACCAACAACAAACGTTCATCCTCACGCCCCCCCCAGGGCGCCGCCGCAACGGAAGCGCCGCCCGCCGAGGCCGCCCGGCCCGCCCGTCGAGGCAAGGACACGCTCAACATCGGCGAGCTCAAGGAAATGAGCATCGGCGCGCTCACCCAGGTGGCGAAGGATCTGAACGTCGCCGGCGCGACCGGCATGCGCAAGCAGGAACTGATCTTTCAGATCCTCAAGGCGCAGACCGAACAGAGCGGGTTCATCTTCTCCGAGGGAGTGCTCGAGGTCCTGCCCGACGGCTTCGGCTTCCTGCGTGCGCCGGACTACAACTACCTGCCGGGGCCCGACGACATCTACGTCTCCCCGTCGCAGATCCGCAAGTTCGACCTGCAGACGGGCGACACCGTCTCCGGCCAGATCCGCCCGCCGAAGGAAGGGGAGCGCTACTTCGCCCTCATCAAGGTCGAGGCGGTCAACTTCGAATCTCCCGACCAGGCGCGGGACAAGATCTTCTTCGAGAATCTCACGCCGCTGTACCCGCAGGAGCGGGCCCAGCTCGAAACGACGTCGGACAACCTCTCGGCGCGCGTCATGGACCTGATGACCCCCATCGGCAAGGGGCAACGCGGCCTGATCGTGGCCGCCCCGCGCACCGGCAAGACGATGCTGCTGCAGAACATCGCGCAGTCGATCGCCCGCAACCACGCCGAGGTCTATCTCATCGTGCTGCTCATCGACGAGCGGCCGGAAGAGGTGACCGACATGCAGCGGTCGGTCGACGGCGAGGTCATCTCGTCGACCTTCGACGAGCCGGCCCAGCGCCACGTGCAGGTGGCCGAGATGGTCATCGAGAAGGCCAAGCGGCTCGTGGAGCACCGCAAGGATGTCTTCATTCTCCTCGACTCGATCACCCGGCTCGCCCGCGCCTACAACACCGTGATACCCCCCTCCGGCAAGGTGCTCTCCGGCGGTCTCGATTCCAACGCCCTGCAGAAGCCGAAGCGCTTCTTCGGCGCCGCCCGCAACATCGAGGAGGGCGGGTCACTGACCATCATGGCGACCGCGCTCGTGGACACCGGGTCGCGCATGGACGACGTGATCTTCGAGGAGTTCAAGGGCACCGGCAACATGGAGATCCACCTCGACCGCAAGCTGGTGGACAAGCGGGTGTTCCCGGCCATCGACATCCAGAAGAGCGGCACCCGCAAGGAGGAGCTGCTGATCGGCAAGGAGGACCTGAACCGCGTGTGGGTCCTGCGCAAGGTCCTCAACCCGCTGTCGTCGGTCGAGGCGATGGAGCTGCTGCTGGACAAGATGGGCAAGACGCGATCGAACGCCGACTTCCTGGCGTCGATGCAGAAGATGGGATGACGATGGCGACGATCCGCATTCGAGACAACGGTCCCTGCCTGGTCGACGGCGACGATGTGCGCGTCGTCGACGCCGAGGGCAACGAGCTTCCGATCGCCCGCCGGCCGTTCACGCTCTGCCGCTGCGGGCATTCGGCCAACAAGCCGTTCTGCGACGGCTCGCACAACCGCGAGGGGTTCGAGTCCACCGTCCGCGCGGCCGGTTGAGCTTCCGACGCCGCCGCTTCCGGAGCGACGCGCGCAGCCGGCGGCGTCCGTGTTGTGCCACCGGCCGTCGCGCGCCGACAGTAGGGATACGGAGCTGCGCGCGTCTCACGCGTCGACGGTCGACTGCGGTTGCTCCGCCGGGGTCGCCGCCCGGCGCTCGAACGTCAGTCCGTCGTTGCGGCGATCGACGAGCACGGCGTCGCCGTCCGCGAAGTTCCCGCGCAACAGCTCCATCGCCAGCGGGTCGAGCACCCGGCGCTGGATCGTGCGCCGCAGCGGCCGCGCGCCGTACGCTGCGTCGTATCCCTCTTCGACGAGCCGGTTCAGCGCCGCGTCGGTCGCCTTGATGGCGACGCGGCGGTCGGCGAGGCGGCGCGCCAGCGCACCGAGCTGGATCCCCGCGATCTCGGCCAGGTGACTCCGTTCCAGTGCGTGGAAGACGGTGATCTCGTCGATGCGGTTGAGAAACTCCGGCCGGAAGTGCACCCGCACCACCTCGTCGATTCGACGTCGCGTGTTCTCGTCGAGGTCGCGGCCGTGCTCGGCGCGCGCAGCGATGAACTCGCTGCCGAGGTTCGAGGTCATGATGACGACGACGTTCCGGAAATCGACGGTCCGTCCCTTGCCGTCGGTCAGGCGGCCGTCGTCGAGAAGCTGCAGCAGGACGTTCAGCACGTCGGGATGAGCCTTCTCGACCTCGTCGAACAGGACCACCGAATAGGGCCGCCGCCGCACCGCCTCGGTGAGCTGTCCCGCCTCGTCGTGGCCCACGTAGCCGGGCGGGGCGCCGACGAGCCGTGAGATGGCGTGCTTCTCCTGGTATTCCGACATGTCGATGCGCACCATCGCGCGCTCGTCGTCGAACAGGAACTCGGCCAGGGCGCGCGCCAGCTCGGTCTTGCCGACGCCGGTCGGTCCCAGAAAGATGAAGCTGCCGAGCGGCCGGTCCGGATCCTGGAGTCCCGCGCGGGCGCGCCGTACCGCGTTCGACACCGCGGCGACGGCGTCGTCCTGGCCGATCACGCGCCGGCGCAGCCGCTCCTCCATGCGGACGAGCTTCTCGATCTCGCCCTCGACGAGCCTGCTGACGGGAATGTGGGTCCACTTGCTCACGACCGCCGCGATGTCCTGCTCGTCGACCTCCTCCTTCAGCATGCGCGAGCCGGAGGCGGTCGTGTCGCGGCTCCGGCGCAGTTGCTGTTCCAGCACCGGCAGCCGTCCGTACTGCAGCTCCGACGCGCGGGCGTAGTCGCCCTCGCGCTGCGCCCGCTCGACATCGTGCCGCAGCGCCTCGAGCTCGCCCTGGAGACGGCGTGTGCCCTGGATCTCGGCCTTCTCGTGCTCCCACTGGGTCCGCAGGCGGTTGCGCTCCTCCTGCAGATCCGCGAGTTCCTTCTCCAGGCGCTCGAGGCGGCCGTGCGAGGCGTCATCGGTCTCCTTGCGCAATGCCTCGCGCTCGATCTCGAGCTGCATGATGCGACGTTCGACCTCGTCGAGCTTCACCGGCAGAGAGTCGATCTCGGTGCGCAGCTTCGAGGCCGCCTCGTCGATGAGGTCGATGGCCTTGTCGGGCAGGAAGCGGTCGCTGATGTAGCGGTTCGAGAGCACCGCGGCGGCGACCAGCGCCGCGTCCTTGAACTTCACGCCGTGGTGGATCTCGTAGCGCTCGCGCAGGCCGCGCAGGACGCTGATGGTGTCCTCGACCGTCGGTTCGGCGACCCGCACCGGCTGGAAGCGCCGCTCGAGGGCGGCGTCCTTCTCGATGTACTTCCGGTACTCGTCGAGGGTGGTCGCGCCGATGGTGTGCAGCTCGCCGCGGGCGAGCAGCGGCTTCAACATGTTCGAGGCGTCGATGCCCCCCTCTGCCGCCCCGGCGCCGACCACCGTGTGCAGCTCGTCGATGAAGAGCACGATGCGCCCGTCGGCGTCGGTGATCTCCTTGAGCACTGCCTTGAGCCGCTCCTCGAACTCGCCGCGGTACTTGGCTCCGGCGACCAGCGCGCCCATGTCGAGAGCGACGAGCCGCTTGTCGGTGAGTCCCTCGGGGACGTCGCCGCGCACGATGCGCTGGGCCAGTCCCTCGACGATTGCGGTCTTGCCGACCCCCGGCTCGCCGATCAGCACGGGGTTGTTCTTGGTCCGCCGGGAAAGCACCTGGACGACGCGGCGGATCTCCTCGTCGCGGCCGATGACCGGATCGAGCTTCGCGCCGCGCGCGAGGGTGGTCAGGTCGCGGCCGTAGCGCTCGAGCGCCTGGTACTTGCCCTCGGGGTTGGGATCGGTCACCCGGTGCGAACCGCGGACCGCGGTCAGCGCCTCGTGAAGCCGGTCGCGGGCAAGGCCGCGCTCGTCAAGCAGGCGTGCGGCGGGCGCCGCGCCGGTCTCGGCGGCCAGCGCCAGAAAGAGGTGCTCGGCGCTGACGTACTCGTCGGTCAGCCGCTCGGCCTCGGCCGCCGCCGCGGTCAGCACGCCGCGCAGCCGCGCGGAGGCGTCGGGGGCGGCGCCGCCGGTCGCCGACGGCAGCCGGTCGAGCGCGGCCCGCGCCGCGGCGGCCAGCGCCGCGGGATCGACATCGAGCTTCTGCAGCAGCGCCGGCGCGACGCCCTCGTGCTGTTCGACCAGGGTTAGCAGCAGGTGCTCGGGTTCGACCTGCGGGTGTCCCGCGCGCTCGGCCACCTGCTGCGCCCCGGCCACCGCCTCGCGGGCCTTCTCTGTCAGTCGGTTGATGTGCATCTGCTCACCTCACACCGCGCCGCGCCGCGCCCGGCGATGGTCGCCCCGACAAGGCGCCGGTCGCCGGCGCAGGCCGCCACCGTTCGTATCGAACGTTCCGTCTCGCGCCGCGCGCTTCTGTCTCCGCCGGCGCAGGCCGCCGCGCCCGTGCACGTGCGGCCGGCCGCGCCGGACGATCGGGTCAATATCTAAGTCCATAAGACTTAGGAACATTTATATCATACGCATAATATCGCGACAGGTTCCAGCGGCGGGACGCCGCACGGCTCGCGGACCAGAACGCTGTCGATGGGGCGCCCGCGCCTGGCGGCGCAGGCGCCCGCCGCCGGACGCAGCCGAGGCGGGACGGTGGCGGGCCGCGCCGCGCATCGGCCGGCCAGGGTCGCGCCGGGAGGACCGCTCACGCGACCGTGATGTTCGCCGGCGGGCCGCGGCGCGCATCGGGCCGCCAGGGCCGAGCCGGGGACTACGGGGCCGCTCGCAGCGGAAGGGAGATGCGCCGGGCTTCGCCGTCGCCGAGGGAAAAGCGCTCGGCGGCGGGCGCGATCTCGGCCAGGAACTCCAGGTTCGTGGAGGCGCCTCGCGGGATCGCCTGGGCCGCGTAGGCGAGATAGCGAGACGGCGGCAGACCGGAGACGCTGAACTCGCCGTCCTGGTTGGGGCGGGCGGAGCGGACGAACCGCGAGGGGAACACCCGCAGGGCGGCGTCCTCCGGGAAGATTACGACCGTGTAGTCCGTGGTCGGCCGGTGCACCGCGTCGAGGGCCGCGCCGGTGAGCGTCGTCAGCCGGTCCGTCAGCACGATCTGCAGCCCGGTGGTCGGCATCTGCCGGGAGAAGACGATCGGCGTGTCGGTGATGTCGCGGCCGGCCAGCCCCACCGTTCGCAGCGCCCAACCCTCGGGAAGTCCGGCGAGGCGGACGAGTTGCTGTCCAGCCATGCCGCGGATCTCGAAGCTCCAGTCGTCGTTGACGCGGCCGATGCCGCGGCCGACGGGAAGCTGCAGGCCGCCGGCGCGCGGCATGGTGAACGGCTGCAGCGCGTCGGGGGCGAAGTCGGGCGCCGCCTCGGCGTCGAACGCGATCTGTCCACGGGCCGAGGCCCCGGAGCTCAGGGTCAGCCAGAGGCCGTCGACGTGCTCGCCGGACACCGACACGGCGGCGGTGGCGAAACGGGTCCGGCCGGGCGGCCCGGTCTCGACGGCGTAGGCGATGTAGCGCCCCGGCGGGACGGAGCTGATGACGAAGCGGCCGGCGGCGTCCGGACGGCTCGACGAGCGGTTGCCGCCCGTCCCCGGCCGTCCGTCCGGGATCAGGCTGACCGCGGGCACGGTGGTCACCGGCCGTCCGTACTCGTCGATGACGTGGCCCGTCACCGTGGCCGTCAGGACCGCCGTCAGGGGGAAGTCGATGGTCACCTCCTCGCCGACGTCGACCTCCACGACCTGCGCCGCCTCGATGCTCGTCGTCCCCGGATGGAACGTGGGCGCGTACTCGCGGGGGCCGACCCCCCGCAGCCGGGTGGGACTTCGCGGCGACGCCTGCACGTAGTACGAACCGGGCGGCAGGCCGAAGACGCGGAAGACGCCCCGGTCGTCGGTCACCGCGGGAAAGGGCGACCCGGCGCGGCCTGCGCCCGCGAGCCGCCAGCCGCCGTCGGCGAACTCGTAGCGCAGGACGCGGATGGAGACGCCCACCGCCGGCTCGCCGAACGGCTCGAAGAGTGTGCCGGTGATGACCGCTCCGCGGGGCAGCGCGAAGTCGACGCCGTCGAGCGCCCCGCCGGCCCGCACCTCGACGACCGTGCCCTGCTCGAAGGCCCGCCGCTGGCCGTAGCTCAGCGTCATGTAGGCCGGCTTGCTGGCCTGGATCGTGTAGGAGCCGGGCGCGACCCTATTGGATACCACAGCCGGGAGCGCATCGGGGAAATCGACGACGCAGCCGTGGTCGGATTCCGGCGGCCCGACGCCGACCGCACCAGCGATGGTCCCGGGTCATGTGGCCTCCGGCCGATCCGCAGGCGCCCGGCGAGAGGCGAGAGGCGAGCGGGCGTAGTGGTTACACTCCGTGCGAAGCAGCATCCGACCTGTCCAGACCGCGGGAGCAACCGATGAAGACGTCCGCTTTCTTCTCGTCGCGCTGGGGCATCGTGCTGGCCGGCCTCGGGATGGCCGTCGGCACCGGCAACGTGTGGCGCTTTCCCCGCATCGCGGCGGAAAACGGCGGCGGCGCCTTCCTCGTCCCGTGGCTGCTGTTCCTGTTCGCCTGGTCGATCCCGCTGCTGATCGCCGAGTTCGGGCTCGGCCGGGGCGCCCGTCGCGGCCCCGTCGGCGCCTTCGCGCGGCTGACCGGCGCCGGGACCGCCTGGATGGGCGGCTTCGTCGCGGTCACGAGCGTCATGATCATGTTCTACTACTCGGTCGTCACCGGCTGGATGCTGAAGTACGCCGTGGCGGCGGCGGCCGGCGACCTCGCCGGGGCCGATCCGGCCGCCTACTGGGCGGCCTACAGCGCCTCGGTGTGGCAGCCGGCGCTGTTCCACTGCATCGCGGCCGCCGCCGCCGGCCTCGTGGTGGCGCGCGGGGTGACCGGCGGCATCGAGCGCGCCAACCGCGTGCTCATTCCGCTGTTGTTCGTCCTGCTGCTGCTCGCGGTGGCGCGCTCGGTCACCCTGCCCGGCGCCGGCGCGGGGCTGGCGTACCTGTTCACGCCCGACCTCGCCGCGCTGACGAACTACCGCACTTGGCTGGAGGCGCTGACGCAGTCGGCGTGGTCGACCGGGGCCGGCTGGGGTCTCATCCTCTGCTACGCCGTCTACGTGCGCGAGCGCGAGGATGTCGTGACCAACGCCGCCACCATCGGCCTGGGGAACAACGTCGCCTCCATTCTCGCGGCGATGGCCATCCTGCCCGCCGCCTTCGCCATCCTGCCCGCCGGCGCGGCGGGCGAGGCGCTGGCGGCGGGGAACACCGGCCTGACCTTCGTCTGGCTGCCGCAGGTCTTCGCGCGGATGCCGGCCGGCGGCCTGTTCCTGCCGCTCTTCTTCGTGGCGATGTTCTGCGCCGCCCTGTCGTCGCTCATCGCGATGGTCGAGCTCGGCGCCCGCGTGCTCATCGACGCGGGTGTCGCCCGCGCGCGGGCGGTTCCGCTCGTGGTGGCCGCGGCGGTGGTCTGCGGACTCCCGTCCGCCGTCAGCCTGGCGGTCTTCGAGAACCAGGACTGGGTGTGGGGCCTCGCGCTGATGGTCAGCGGCCTGTTCATCGCCGTCGCGACGATCCGCTACGGCGTGGAGCGCTTCCGCGACGAGCTCGTCAACACCCACCCGGCGGGCCGCCGGGCCGGGCGGCTCTGGGCATGGATCCTGAAGTACCTCGTCCCGGTGGAGTTCGCCGCGATGTTCGCCTGGTGGATGTACCAGGCGGCCACCGTGTACGACCCCGAGGGGTGGTGGAACCCGCTGCGGATCTACAGCGTGGGCACCTGCGTCGCGCAGTGGGGTATCGCCCTGGCCGTGCTGGCCGCCTTCAACCGCCGCATCGCCGCCCGCAGCGGCGCGGACCATGCGGTGCGCGCAAGTTGACGAGACACCCCCTGCTGATCCGGCGCGCCGGGCCGAGCCGCTGCTGCAGCCGTCGTGCGCGCGCCGAGCCGCCGCGCATCCACGCGCCCCCACGCATCCACGCGCCCCACGCATCCACGCGCCCCCACGCATCCACGCGCTCCACGCGCCCCCGGCGGGGCGGACCATGCTAGGCTTGGTGGTTGACGATGCATCGTCCGCCGCCGGTGGGCGCGCGTGACGCGAAAGGAGTGCAAGCGTGTATCCAGAGTTCTTCATCGCCCCGATGCGCGAGGAATTGACGCGGCTCGGCGTCCGGGAGCTGCGGACGGCCGCGGACGTGGACGCGGCGGTGACCGGCGGCGAGGCCGGCACCCTGATGCTGGTGGTCAACTCGGTCTGCGGCTGCGCGGCCGGGCGGGCGCGGCCCGGTGTGGCGCTGGCCCTGCAGCATGCGACCAAGCCCGACGCCATCGCGACGGTCTTCGCCGGCGCCGATGTCGAGGCCACCGCGCGCGCGCGGGAGTACTTCACCGGCTACCCGCCGTCCTCCCCGGCCATCGCCCTGCTGCGGGACGGCAAGCTCATCTACATGATGGAGCGGCACCAGATCGAGAACCGGGAAGCGGACGTGATCGCCCGCGATCTCACCGCAGCGTTCGACAAGTACTGCGCGCCGGCCGCCGTCGCGTAGACGGTAACTGCATGCTGCAGCGACGTGAGCGCTCCGTCCCGTCGACCGCGCCGGCCGGCTCGCCCGTGCGGCGCGAATCGTCTCCCGCGGCAACCCCCGGCGCCGCCGGTGGCGCGGCGCCGGGGGCGGAGTCGCTCGCCTCGGGCACGGACCTGCTGCCCTTCGGCGCCGTCCTCGGCTACGACGAGGACGGCTATCCCTACATCGAGACCCGGCCGTTGACCCGCCGCCACCGGCAGCAGATCGTCCACGCCTGCAACGTCCTCGAGCGCCGCTACGCCGACCGTCCGGACGTGGCCGCCGACGGCCTGATGACCCTGCACTATGAGGAAGGCAACCGCAACGCCTTCGTCGAGCCGGACTACGCCGTCGCCTTCGGCGTCCGGCCGGGTCGCGACCGCACCAGCATCAAGGTGTGGGAGGAGCCGGCGCCGGCCTTCGTGCTGGAGGTGCTCTCGCCGCGTACGCGGAAGCGGGATCTCGGCCCGAAACGGCGCATCTACGAGGCGATGGGCATCGCCGAGTACTGGCTGTACGACCCCTACGGCAGGTGGATGCCCGAGCGCCTGCGGGCGTATCGCCTGCTCGATGGCGCCTACACGGAGATGGATCCGCTGGCCGATCCGGTGACGCCGCACGACGGCCGGGTGCTCGGGAGCACCGTCCTCGGACTCGAGCTGCACGATGCGGACGGCGACCTGCGCTTCTACGATCCCTCTGCGGGGGCCTACCTGCTGTCGGCGGCCGAGGAGTCCGACGCGCGGCAGGCCGCCGAGGCGCGGGCGGAAGAAGCCGCCCAGGCGCGACAGGCGGAGTCCGATGCGCGGCAGGCCGCCGAGGCGCGGATCGCGGAGCTGGAGGCGCTGCTGCGGCGGTCGTGATGTTGTCGGCGCAGCACGTCAGCGCGCCACCGGCGGTCCTTCCATCCGCGTCGGCGGGACGGCCGGGACGATCGGCAGCGGCCGGCCGGCGGCGGCCCGCGCGCAGGCGGCGCGCGTCACGTCGGCGAGGGCGTCGAGGAACGCCGGGTGGTCGTTGACGGCCGCTGCGCGGCGCATCGGCAGGCCGAGCGTGCGGCAGAGCGCCCCGGCCTCGGTGTCGAGGTCGTACAGCACCTCGATGTGGTCGGCGACGAAGCCGATGGGAGAGATCACGGCCGCGCGCAGGCCGGCGGCGTGCGCGGTCCGCAGGTGGTCGCAGACGTCCGGTCCGAGCCAGGGGTCCTCGGGGCGCCCGCTGCGGCTCTGGTAGACGAGGTCCCAGTCGTCGGCTCCCAGGCGCGCCGCGACGAGAGCCGCCGTCTCCCGCAGCTCCGCCTCGTAGCGGCAGGCGGCGGCCATCGACGCCGGGATGCTGTGCGCCGTGAACACGATGCGGGCGGCGTCACGGACCCCGGCGGGAAGCGCATCGCGGGCGCGGGCGACCTGCGCTGCGTTGGCCGCCACGAACCCGTCGTGCGTATGCCACCCGGGTGCGAACAGCACCTCGACGTCGACCGTCCCGCGCTCGCGCAACGTTCGCCGCGCCTGCGCGACGTTCTGGCGGTACTGTCCGCAGCTCGAATGGCTGTGGTGGGCGGCCAGCATGATCCCCAGCGCCCGCCGGACGCCTGACGCCGCCATCTCCGCGAGGGTGTCGTCGAGGAACGGATGCCAGTTGCGCATCCCCACGAAGACCGGCAGGTCCGGGCCGCCGGCGGCGAGACGTTCGCGCAGGCCGGCCGCCTGACGCCGGGTGATCGCCCTGAGCGGCGAGACCCCGTCGAAGAGCTCGTAGTGGCGGGCGACCGCCTCGACACGAGCCGGCGGCACCCTCCGACCGCGCAGGACGTTCTGCAGGAACGGCCGGATCTGGTCGCGGCCCTCGGGGCCGCCGAAGCTGATCAGGAGGACCGCGTCGAACGGCGGCGCGGAGCGCAGCATGGCGGGCAATGATAGCCCGGACCTGCGGATGCGGCCGCGCGCTCCGACCGGACGCCGCCGTGCATTCCATCGGGCGACATCTGCGCCGCAGAACACCTGCGCGGCCGGTTCGAGCCGCCGCCCGGCGCGCCCGATAGCGCCTCACGGTCCCGCGGATGCGCGCCGTATCGCCTCTTCGACGTAGACCCGCGCCCGGCCGCTGGCCGGCGTCTCGGGAAAGAGCCGCGCATGGTGGCGCAGCGCCTCGTCGGTGGTCCTGATGCCGAGATGGCGGACGAGCGTCTCGATGTCCTTCCGGTCCGCGACCCGTCCCGCGTGCAGCTTCATCGCGAGCAGATGCTCGGCGGATGCACCGGTCACCACCAGATGCGGCGAATCGAACAGGGTCGGCGCCCGCGGATCCTCGCCGCGCGGCGTGAACATCGTCGCCAGCTCGTTGAGCCAGTTCTCCGCCAGTCCCTGCTCGGCCGCGATCTCCCGCACGGCTTCCATGATGCCCGCGTGTTCGATACCCCGGTTCCCGATGTGCGCATCGACGTCCTTCGTGGTCCGTTCGCGCCGGAAAGCCAGGGTCATCGCCGCGCCGCCGACGATGTAGACGTGCCCCCGGATACCTCGTCGCCGCAGTTTCTCGGCCAGATCGCCGAAGAGGCCGAGCAGCCGCTCACGGTCCAGGGATCCAGACATGCGGCTCTCCACCGCGCTCGTCGAGGTCGAGCGGGTCGGGCAGCGCGCCGTGCCGGATGAACGCCGCCGGCGCGTAGGCGAGACACTCGTTCCGCACCGCCGGGAGCGTGCAGGCCACCCACGGCGCCGCGAGGAACCGTCCAGGTTCCGACACCCAGCCGGGAGGTGGATGATCGTGCAGGGCCGCCACGTGCTCGACGGTCGCGGCGAGCAGCGCATCCCAGTGGGTTCCGGTCGGTGCGGGAGCAGCCTGCAGCGCTTCCCGCTGGTCGTTTCGCCCCAGGGCGTGAAACAGTCGCGGGACCTCGTGGATAATGGCCCGGTAGATTTCGTCGTCGCTCCATCCCTCGACCACGGCGTCGCTGTAGTCCTGAAGTCGCAGACGGGGCGCCGACGGGGCAGGCGGCGGCTGCACGTCCGACTGTAGCACGCCCCCCAGCGTCGCCATGATGTTCAACGAGTGGGAGCTGCTCGACCGGCCGGTGAGATGGCCGCCCGCGCCACGACGTGCGCGGTCGAGCAGCACGTCCGCGCGATCGCGCGTGGCGCCGGCGTGGCACGCCGCCGCCGATTCGTGGCTCGGAGGATCGCGCGCGCCGGAGTACGGTAGAATCTCTTTGTCGGGGCGTGGCTCAGCCTGGTAGAGCACTCGGTTCGGGACCGAGGGGTCGGAGGTTCAAATCCTCTCGCCCCGACCACCTTTCCTTCCTGAACAGTCTAAGGCGTAGCTGCCGTACTGCCGCGTATTGTGAGCGCCGGGGCAGGCCGGAGACCGAGCGCGCCGACTTCCGACGACCTTCTACGGCAAGCGCTCGGGGGAGGCGCTGCCGGTCCATGCACAGGATGCGCAGGACCGGCAGCGTGTGGCTGCGGCGCGTCAGTTCTCGTTCGTCTCCGACAGGAACGCGCGCGCCTCGGCGTACCCCGGCTCGTCGGTCGCGCCGATCCAGAAGTCGGCCAGGGTCGCGTAGTGCTCGCGCGCGACCGTGGCATCGCCGCCCGCGGCGGCGGCGCGGGCGGCGCCGAGCAGCGAACGCATCCGGTTGGGCATCCGCAGCAGCGACGTCTCGAACTTCTCCAGCGCGTCGGCCGGCCTGTCGAGCGCCAGCAGGATCTCGCCGTAGAGCTCGTAGGGCGGCTTGACGGGGCTGGCCGCGCCGTTGGGGAGGCGCAGCGTCTCGACGACGGCGATGGCCTCGTCCATCAGTGCGACCGCGGCGTCCGCGTCACCCGCCGCCGCCGCGATCGACGCGGCGACCTCGCGGTGGGCGATGCGGTTCTGCGCCCCGCCGCCCTCGGCGGCCTTCGCCAGCGCCGCCTCCGCCGCGCGGGCGGTGTCGATGTCCCCCGTACGGACCGCACTCAGTCCCGTGGCCAGCAGCTCGTGCATGGACGAGTCGTCCGTGATCGGCCGGGTCCGCCACTGCTCGGTCTCGACGACGTAGCGGGCGTTGACGAGCGGCAGCGTGCTGACCGCGCGCGCCTGTCCGTCACTGTCGTCGATAAGCCGCTCCAGGCGGCCGATCCACACCTGCGCCTTGTCGTAGTCACCGCGCTGCAGGTCGCCGTACTGGCCCCAGTCCAGCGAGTGCACCGCGTCGCCGACGCTGTCGCCCGGCTCCCACAGCGCGACGGCGGCCTCGTGCGCCGACTGGTTGTGGTTCGACACCAGGTCCCACATGCCGTGCTGGATGAAGATGTGGGTCGGCATGTGGCGGGCGTGGGAGACCGCCGGCGCGATCTCGGCATAACGCCGCGCCGCATCGAGCGCCAGCGGCGCGTGGATCGGATCGTCGAAGGCGTGGATGGTGTAGTGCGGCGCGCCGGGGTGGTTCGGGTTCTGGTTGAACACCTTCATCGCAATCGTGCCGGCCCGCACCTCCAGGCGCAGCGACTGATCGCCGAGAGCGCGCGACCCGGCCAGCATCGACAGCGCATAGAACGTCGCCACCTCGTGGTCGTCGGGGTAGCGGTCGTAGAGCCGTCCCATCGCCTCCATGTAGCCGACACGCCGTTCGTCGTAGGCGCCGTCCTCGCTCCACAGCGTCTCGACCGCCTCCAGGAAGCCCCGCTCACGGTCGGTCGGCGCCTTGGCGGCGCGCTCCGCGGGCGTGGCGCCGAGGCGTGCGAGCACGGCGCGCGGGTTCTCCTCGTCGAGGTTGGGACCGCCGCCGAACAGGGGGTGGTTGTAGCTCAGGGTCTCGCCCCAGTAGGCCAGCGCGAAGTCCGGTTCGATGGCCTGGGCGGCCTGGAACTGCTCGATGGCCTGCTTCCAGCCGAAACTGTGGAGAATCGCGACACCGCGCAGGAAATGGCTCTGGGCCTCCTCGGATCGGGCCGACGTCGGAAAGTCGAGCGACCCGACCTCGGCGAACTGTGCGGCGGCGGGAACAGCCAGCAGCGTGGCGAGCAACAGACCGACAATGTATCTCATGGCAACCTCCATTTCAGCGGCAGCGTAGCACACGCTCCGGCGCAGGGGGACGAGGCGCACGCGAGCCGGTCGACGATCCTGGCGGTCGGCTATAATCACGGCGCTTCGATCGGCGGGGCCTGCCGATGACGGTGACCAGACGTCTGCTCGTGAGCGGTCGCGTACAGCGCGTCGGGTTTCGGGCGTTCGCGGCCGGCGCGGCCCGCCGCGAAGGGGTGCGCGGCTTCGTGCGCAATCTCGCCGACGGTCGTGTCGAAGCGGTCGGCGAAGGTGACCGCGAGGCGATGGAGCGCTTCCAGGCTGCTCTGCGTCTGGGGCCGCCGCTGTCGAGGGTTCTCGGCGTCACCGTCGAGGACGTGGCGCCGCTGGACGCTGCCGGCGGATTCGTGGTGCGCTCGTGAGGGCGCATCGGGACACACGATGGACGATCTGAAACATCTGGTACGGGAGGTCCCCGATTTCCCGAAGCCCGGCATACTGTTCAAGGACATCACGACGCTGTTGAGCGACGCGGCCGGATTGCGCCGGGCGATTGCCTGCCTGGTGGAACCGTTCCGGGAAACCCGCATCGACAAGGTGGTGGGGGTTGAGAGCAGGGGCTTCATCTTCGGCGCGGCGGTGGCCGAACGCCTCGGGGCCGGCTTCGTGCCGGCGCGCAAGCCCGGGAAGCTGCCGGCGCGCACCGCGCGCGTGGAGTACGCGCTCGAGTACGGCACCGACGCGCTCGAGATGCACGAGGACGCCGTGCAGAGCGGCCAGCGGGTACTGATTGTGGACGACCTGCTGGCGACCGGCGGGACGGCACGAGCCGCCGCCGACCTCGTTCTGGGGCGCGGCGGCCAGGTGCGCGCGTTCGCCTTCCTGATCGAGCTCGACGCCTTGCGGGGTCGCGAGCGGCTGGCCGGACACGAGATCTTCGTGGCGGTGCACTACTAGGCCGAGCCGGTGGTGGCGCCCGTTGGTGGAATGATCGAGATTCTCCTCAGCGCGTTGATCGGCATCGTCGTGCTGGTTGCCGAGCGCGCCCGCCGGGATCGCCGGCGGCAGCATCAGGAGCATCTCGCCGCCGTGCTGCTGACCAACCTGGCTCCGGCCGCGGTGCGCGGAGAGCCGCGCGACCTGTTGGCGTGGCGCTCCGCGGCCGAAAACGTGCGCCGGATGTTTCCGGATGTGGTCGGCGCCATCGAGCGTCGGACCGGCGAGATGTTCCCGTTCTCGCGCGACGTGATCGACGATGCGCACGCGCGCTGGACAGCGGAGTGGCTGGCCTGGGAGCGTCGGCACGACGTCGAGTTCAAGCAGCGGGCGAGCGCACTCGAAGACGAGCTGCTGGCCGCGGGCGGTGACGCGACGACGGGGCGGGCCCGGCTGGCTGCCCTCGAGGACGAGAAGCTGCAGGCCTACCAGCAGCGATACGAAGAATACGTCCGGATCGGTAACGGGCTGACGGCGCTGAAGGAACAGCCGAACGTGCGCGTGTAGCTCAGATGGATAGAGCAGCCGCCTCCTAAGCGGCAGGCCCCCGGTTCGAATCCGGGCACGCGCGCCAGCCTTTTCTCACCCGCTCCCTTTGAAATCCCAAATCCCGTCGTCTCGTCGTCATCCCAGTGCCTCCCCAAGGCTCTGGAAGACACCTTAATTAACTAACCAGTTGTCCGAAAAAGCGGGACCACCTCAGTCAGGACCGGGAGACGGCCTCGGTCTCGGTGGCCGCGATGTCGCGAAACGCGTAGTGGTTCCAGCCGAACACTTCCTTGAGCGCCATGGCGGCATCGAAGCCGTGCTGTTCCACGTTCGGCACCGACAGGTTGAACTCGAAGGGAAACAGGCAATGTCCTTCGAACTCCTCGTTCCAGGAACCGACGACGTAGACGGGCGCCGGCAATGTGGTCCCGCCCAGGTCGTCCGACCAGTGCTGCATGATGTGCCCGTCCATGTGGATTTCCTTGATGAGCTTCATGAAGTCGGCATAGCCGCCGCGCGCGATTTCCAGTGTCGGATGTCCCGGTTTGGCGAACCCGGGAGCGAGATTGGGAATGACCAGCAGACGGCGCCCGGTGAAGCGGCTCCGCAGGTGGTTGCTGGCGGCGTACGTGTTGCTCAGGATGGCGATCTGGTTCCGGATGTAGTTGGGCGACATGCGCAGCCGCTGCTCCGTGCCGCGCTTCAGGTTGGACGCGTGGTGATAGATGTAGATGGCGTCGAAGAACCCGCTGCGGACACGGCGGTCGTCCGAGAACGTGCCCGTCGCGGACAGTTGCATTTCCTCGCCGACCAGATAGGGGGGCTCGCCGTAGATTTCTGCGAACCCTTCCAGCGCAGTCCCGATGGTCCGTTCCATGGCCGCGATCTCCGTGGGATTGAGCGGCAGTGAGCCCCAGGAGTGCGTGCCGAAGATGAACATCACCGGGCGTCCGTCCAGCGTGAAGATGCGGGCCGGGCTCTGGTCCCGGACGCGCGCCAGGAAGCGGGCCATCTCGCGGAAGTCGACCTGGAAGCGTGTCTGCACCTGGTCGGAATGGAAACTGATCCGCTCCGCCCAGACGGGTAGCGCCAGCGTGCTCTCGTAGAGCAGGCAGGCGTGGCGGGTGCCCACGTTCGACGCCTGGAGGTATCCCTTGTGGTAGTTGGTGTTGTTGTTGTTGTTCGCGTGTCGGGGAATCCAGCTCAGCGCGTCGACGGTGATGCCGAACTCGTTCTTCAACTCGTTGAAGGTCGTCTCGGCCTGCGGATCGAACGAGCGGTAGTTCCCTCCCTTGAAGCGCACGGTCTGGCTGCCCGGCGGTCGGTCCAGGGTGTTGTACCAGCCGTAGTGCCAGGCGACGGTAATCGGCCGGGGCAGCGGCGGTCGCGTGGATTCCGCGTACCGCTGGACCGAATGGCTGACCGCATTGACCACGAGCGGTTCGATCGCGGCGCGCCCGAGCACGTCGGCCCGATAGTCGAAGCCGGTGCGCGGCGCAAGACCGAACCCGCGGTGCGCATACAGGGCGGTGCTCACGATGTCCTCGTCGACACCGTTGACCGCGCCGCTGCCATCGACGTCCGCCACGTAGGGCGGGAGCAGCATCGGCGCTTCCTGCCCGCGAAGGGGGACGGGAGCCGCACCCGCCGCCAGCGACATCGCCGTCGTTCGAAGGAACCGCCGTCTCGACAGTGCTGTAACGTCGTGGCTCATCTCGTCACCATGGACAGAAGGGGAACTGTTCGCGAACGGCGGTCCGCGCGGGCGCTGTCGCGGGGTCCGGGAGCGCTCCTCCGGCTGCCGCGGGCGGGTAGTCTAGCACAGCCACCCGCCCGGCTCGACATCCGAACCGCGCGGCCTCCTACCCGAGCAATCGGTCGATCAGCGCCCGCTCAATACCCGCCGACGGCAAATCCTCGGGTCGTGCGGGTCGTGCGGGGACAGGCCTGGTGCACATTTGTTACAATTTCTGGCTTGGCGGCGACCGAGCGATGAAGAGAACGGAGAGACATCACCTCAAAGAGGATCCGTTGGCCGTCCGGCTGCGGATGATGCTGGATTCCGCGCGCGGCGGCCGGTGGGTCATCGTCGGCGCGGCGGTAGGGGTCGGCCTCGTGATCGGCGCGGCGGTATTCGCTTGGCAGCAGTGGCGGACGTCGCGGGCGAGCGAGCTGCTCGCCGAGGCCATGGCCGTCGTCGAGGCCCCGGTCGTTTCCGCGGACGCCGGGCAGTCCGGGTCTGGAACGCCTGCGGGCGCCTATCCGTCGGAGGCGGCCAAGCTCGAGACCGCCGTGCCGCGACTGCTCGAGGCGGCGGACTCGTATCCGAGCCTGCCACAGGGAATCGCGGCTCGCTATCAGGCGGCGGTCGCACTCGGCACGCTGGGCCGCACCACGGAAGCAGGCGAGCAGTACCACCGACTGATCGAGCTTGCCGGTGACGGCATCTACGGGAGGATGGCGCGCCTGGGGCGCGCCGAGACCCATCTGCAGTCCGGCGAGTACGCGGACGCGATCACTCTGCTCGAAGCCGAATCACGCGTGACGGATGCCGGGTTTCCGGTGGATGCCGTGCTCATACGGCTCGGCCAGTCGCATCAGCTCGCGGGCCAGTCGGCCGAGGCGGCGCTGGCGTACCGGCGGCTCGTGGACGAGTTTCCCGCCTCCGGTTACCGCTTCGACGCCGAGCGCGAGCTGGACCGGCTGGCGGCCGACCGATAGCCGGTCCCGCTTCGCCGCCGAGCGACATCATGCCCAACGGGCCGGCGCCCGCTGCCGGTGAATTCACGATCGGCCTCGTGCAGATGACGTGCTCGCCGGTGGTCGCCCGCAACCACCGGGCGGCGGAGGACGGCATCCGCGACGCGGCCGGGCAGGGAGCCCAGGTCATCTGCCTGCAGGAGCTGTTCGCCACACCGTACTTCTGCCAGTGCGAGGACGATGCCTGCTTCGACCTGGCGGAGGGAATCCCGGGACCGGTGACCTCGCGCTTCGCGCCGCTCGCGCGCCGACTCGAGGTCGTGCTGATCGTGCCGCTGTTCGAACGCCGGGCGGCGGGGCTCTATCACAATTCCGCGGCGGTCATCGATGCGTCGGGCGACCTGCTCGGCATCTACCGCAAGATCCACGTGCCCGACGATCCGCAGTTCCACGAGAAGTTCTATTTCACGCCGGGAGACCTCGGCTACCGCGTTTTCGAGACGCGGTACGCCCGTGTCGGCGTCCTCATCTGCTGGGATCAGTGGTATCCGGAGGCGGCGCGCCTCACGGCGCTCCAGGGGGCCGAGGTGATCTTCTATCCGACCGCGATCGGCTGGTCCGGGGCGACCGCACCGAGCGCGGAAGGGCTGGCGGAACGCGATGCGTGGATCACGGTCCAGCGCGGACACGCCATTGCCAACGGCGTCTATGTGGCGGCGGTCAATCGCGTCGGGATCGAGGAGTCGGATGCCGGCGTCCTGCGATTCTGGGGCGAGTCGTTCGTCTGCGCTCCCGGCGGGCGGGTCCTTGCGCGCGCTCCCGGCGAGACGCCTCGCGTGCTGGTTGCGCGGTGCAGCCGGCGCGGCCTCGAGCAACAGCGCCGGGCCTGGCCCTTCCTGCGTGACCGCCGCATCGACACGTATGCGCCGATCACGCAGCGGTACCTCGACGAGCCGCATCCGGTCCCGCCGACGCGCTGCGGGATCGACCGCCGCCGGCGGTCCGCCGGCGAACGGTGAGCACCCTGACGCCCGGACCCCGGGGCTTCAGGATGCCGGCCGAGTGGGAGCCGCACGAGGCCACCTGGCTCGTCTGGCCCCATGCCCGCGCCGACTGGGATGTCAAGACCGCAGCGGTCGAATGGTGCTACGCGGACATCGTGCGTCATCTGCTGCGCGGCGAGCGCGTCGCAATTGTCTACCACGACGAGACCGTTCGGCGGCGGGCAGAGCGGCGCCTGCGGCGGACGGGCGTCGATCCCCGGCGGATCGACGCCCACGTCATATCGACCGACCGCTCGTGGATCCGGGACTGCGGACCGATCTTCGTCGTCCGCGGCGAAGGCGACCAGCGCACGGTCGCGGCGACCGACTGGCGGTTCAACGGCTGGGCCCGCTACCGCTCCTGGGCGCGTGACGACGCGCTGCCGACGGCAATCGCCGGGCGACTCCACATGCGCCGCTTCGAGATTGCCACGGAGACGGAGGACGGCCCGCAGGGCGTGGTTCTCGAAGGCGGCAGCATCGACGTGAACGGACAGGGCCTGCTGTTGACGACCGAGCAGTGCCTGCTGAGCCGCCGCCAGGCGCGGAACCCGGGGCTGCCGCGGTCCCGGCTCGAACGCGTGTTGCAGCACGCGCTCGGGATCGAGCGCGTGCTCTGGCTCGGCGGAGGCATCGCCGGCGACGACACGCACGGGCACGTCGACGACGTGGCCCGCTTCGTGCGGCCGGACACCGTCGTGGCCGCGGTCGAGCACGACGCCCGCGACCCCAACCACGCGGCGCTGACCGAGAATCTGCGGCGCCTGCAGACGATGCGCGACCTGCAGGGGCGCCCGCTGCGCGTGGTGACGGTGCCGATGCCACGGCCGCTCTTCTTCGACGGACAGCGTCTGCCGGCGAGCCATCTGAACTTCTACATCGGCAACGACGTGGTCCTCGTGCCGACCTTCAACGACCCGGCCGACCGCGTGGCCCTCGGCGTCCTGGCCGAGTTGTTCCCGACCCGTGAGGTGGTCGGCATCCATGCCGGAGATCTGATCCTGGGACTGGGGGCCGTGCACTGCATCACGCAGCAGCAGCCCCGTGGACGTTGTTGGGCTCCGGGCGAGGCACGAGTCGCTCCCCCGCGGACGACGTGGCCGGACTCCTCGGGGTAGTCGGCGTCAACGGCGAGCCTGCCCCGGCCCTGCGCCTCGTCCAGGGTGGATCCGACGCGCCGCCGAAGTGCGGAGCGTCGGTGAGGGAATGGTCGGAAGACCGCTCACTCCGCGAGCGCCGCCTGCAGCTCGCCGAGGATCGCGAGGGCTTCGAGCGGCGTGAGTCGATCCAGATCGAGCGTCGTGATGCGCTCGGCGACATCGCGGTGCATCGGTGGCGGCGCCTGCTGGAAGAGCCCGAGTTGGCCGACCGGCTCGCTCGGTGCGCCGCTGAACGAGGGCCGCCCCCCGCGCGACAGCTCGTCGCGTTCGAGCCCGGCGAGGATGGTGCGGGCGCGGGCGACGGTCGCCGGAGGCAGGCCGGCCAGTCTCGCGACCTGGATGCCGTAGCTGCGGTCCGAGCGCCCGGGTTCGACCCGGTGCAGAAAGACGATGTCGTCCCGCCATTCCCGGGCGGCCACGTGGTAGTTGACGACTCCCTCGTGGAGATCGGCGAGGTCCGTGAGCTCATGGTAGTGGGTGGCGAACAGCGTCCGGGGGCGGGCCTTCGAACTGGTGGCGAGATGTTCGGCCACCGCCCAGGCGATGCTGAGCCCGTCGAAGGTCGCCGTGCCCCGGCCGATCTCGTCGAGCAACACGAGACTCCGGGAGGTGGCCTGGTGCAGGATGCGCGCCGTCTCCTGCATTTCGACCATGAAGGTCGACTGTCCGCGGGCGAGATTGTCCGCGGCGCCGATGCGGGCGAAGATCCGGTCGGTGATCGGCAGGGTCGCTTCGCGCGCGGGCACGAACGATCCGGCCTGGGCCATCAGGACGATGAGGGCGGACTGCCGCAGGTATGTCGACTTGCCGCCCATGTTGGGGCCGGTCAGCACGACGACCTGGTGATCCGTGTCGTTCAGCCGGACATCGTTCGGCACGAAGGACGCCGTCCGGCTCTCGACCACCGGATGCCGGGCATCGGCAATCCTCATGTCGCCATCGTCCTGCACCAGAGGCTTGACGTAGTTGCGCCGGGCCGCCGCCTCGGACAGCGCGGCCAGCACGTCGATGGCGGCCAGCGCCCTCGCGCAGCGCTGGACCCGGACGGCCTCGCCGAGAATCGAGCGCCGCAGCTCGTCGAAGACCTCCTGTTCCCGAACGAGGAGCCGCTCGTCCGCACCCAGCACCTTCTCTTCGTATTCCTTAAGGGCCGCCGTGATGTAGCGCTCGCCGTTCGCGATCGTCTGCTTGCGATGGTAGTCGTCCGGCACGGCGTGCAGGTTGGCGGCCGACACCTCGATGTAGTAGCCGAAGACGCGGTTGAACCGGATCTTGAGGGACGCGATACCGGTTCGTTCCCGTTCCGCCGCTTCCATCGCGGAGATCGCGTGCCGGCCGTCCCGGCTGACGGCGCGCAGTTCGTCGAGCTCGGCGTCCACTCCGTCGCGGATCGACCCGCCGTCGCGCGTCAGCGCCGGGGGTTCGTCGACCAGCGTCGCCGTGATGCGGTCGTGCACGTCGCGCAGGTCATCGAACGTGTCGAGCAGCGCACCGACCAGCGGCGCCTGCAGTTCCGCTGCGTGGGCGCGGGCGGCCGGGGCGATGCCGACCGAGCGCCCGAGCGCAACCAGATCCCGAGGCCCGGCGGTCCCGAGCGCCACGCGCGCGATCAGGCGCTCCAGATCCTGGACACCGGCCAGGTCCGCCCGCAGACGCCCTCGGGCGGCCACCTGGCGCAACAGATCCTCCACCGCGTCGAGACGGTCGACGATTGCCTCGCGCGCGGCGAGGGGCCGCTGCAGCCAGGCGCGCAACAGGCGCCCCCCCATCGCGGTGCTCGTCAGATCGAGCTCGGCGAGAAGCGAGCCGCTGCGGCCCCCCGCGGCGCCCTCGATGACCTCCAGGTGGTCGAAGGTGGCGGCGTCGATGACCAGGTGGTCGGCGCGGGTCCGGAACTCCAGCGTCCTCAGATGCACGAGATCGGTCTTCTGCGTGTCCCGCAGATGTTGTACGAGGCCGCCCCCAGCCTGGATTGCCGCCGGGTGCTGCTCCGGTCTCAGCCCGAAGCCTTCCAGCGACGTCGTGCCGAGCTGCTCGACCAGGGTCCGCAGCGCCCGATCGAGGTCGAAGAGCGAGGGCTCGACGCGGGTCGTCGGCGCGTCGACCTGGTCGAGACCGGGCAGCGAGGCCGCCTCGAGGCTCGTGGGCAGCAGGATCTCGCGCGGCCGGACGGCGGCCAGCTCGTCCACCGCCGCGACGGCGGCGGACGCGCCGCGGTGCTCGGTGACCCGGAGCTCGCCGGTCGAGAGGTCGGCGGTGGCAAGCCCGAAGACCGTGGCCGTTCCCTCGCCGGCCCGCGTGACGGCTACGAGAAACGCCGGCTCGGACGCCGCCAGCGCCTCGGCGTCGGTGAACGTCCCCGGAGAGACCACCCGTACGACCTCGCGGCGCACGAGACCCCGCGCCTTGCGCGGATCCTCGACCTGCTCGCAGATCGCAACCCGGAATCCCTGCCGGACCAGGCGGGCGAGGTAGGTGTCGGCGGCGTGCCACGGGACCCCGCACATCGGGATCTCCTGCCCGCTGCGGTCCCTGGAACGCGACGTGAGGGTCAGTTCCAGGGCCTCGGCCGCGGTGACCGCGTCTTCGTAGAACAGCTCGTAGAAGTCTCCCATGCGAAAGAAGACCAGCGCGTCGGGATGCTGTCGCTTCGCCTCCAGGTACTGGCGCATCGCGGGGGTGGCGCCCCTGGCCGCGGCGGCCGGCGCCTTGACGGTGGGCGTCATCGTGCCCGATGGTAGCATCGCGTGATGGCGAGTCCCCCGCGGCGGCGCCCGATGTGGATACTGGCGCTCGACACGAGCACGCGCGGCGGCAGCATGGCGCTGGCGCAGGACGGCAGCGTCGTGGCGGCGGCAACCGGAGACGCCGCCCGCACGCACGGCGAACGGCTGCCGGCGGACCTGTTGGCTCTCGCTGGGAAGGCAGGCGTGGCCGTGTCCGGAATCGATCTGTTCGCGGTCTCGTCCGGTCCGGGGTCATTCACGGGTCTGCGTGTGGGACTGGCGACGATCCAGGCGCTCGCCCTCGTTCATGGTCGCGGTGTGATCCCGGTCGCCACCCTCGAGGCGTTGGCGCACGCACCCGGAGCGGGCGATGCCGTCCTTGCCTGGATGGAGGGGCGCCGGCGCGACGTCTTCGCGGCGCTGTACGACCGCGGAACGGCCGCCTGTCTCGCCGGCCCGCGAGTCGGAGACCCCGCCGAGATACTGGAGTCGTGGCGGCCGAAGCTCGCCGGGCGGCGGCTGGACGTCGTCGGCGACGGCGTGACCGCGACGCGGGCGCTTCTCGAACAGGTGCTCGGCCCGGTGACCGTCCTGGTGGAGAACCCGCCGCCGCTTGCGCCGGTGATTGCCCGCATCGCCTTCGCGCGCCGCGATCAGGGGGTCTCCCCGCATGCCGTTCAGCCGCTCTACGTTCGACGTCCCGATGCGGTCATCGCCCGCGAGCGGAGATCCTGAAACAGCCTTGAAACATGCTCGGGGCGTGTGGTACTTTGCGGCTGCCGTGTGGCCACCCGGCCCGCCGCACCCCGAGCGGGGAGTTCCAGGCCAGGAGGGAACATGACCCAGGAGCAACACGCGCGCGAGGTGTTGCTGGAGGAAGACGACGAGTACCGTAATCTGGCCGAGCAGCATCGGGCGCTGGAGAGCCGCCTCGCCGAACTGCTCGGTCACCCGTACCGGTCCGGCGCCGAACAGATGGAAGAAGCGACGCTCAAGAAGAAGAAGCTCCATATAAAGGACCGCATGGAGTACATCCTGCGGCGTCACCTGACGCCCCGGGTCGGAAACGGCGAGCCTCTCCTCGATCGCTAGCAGGCCGTGACTGAAGGCGCGCGTTGCAACCGACAGCAGCAGAGCGTCCGACAAGTCGCCCGCGCGCGTCGACGGCATCGTTCCCGCGACGTTCCCTGTGCATGAGCATGAAGATCGATCGAGCCGGGATTCCGTTCGTCGCCGGCGCGGCCGGGCTGGGCGCGCTGTTCTCATGGCTCGATCTGGTCTGGCTGCCGGGCGCGGTCTTCTGGTCGCTGGCGGCCGGATTCCTTTTCTTCTTTCGGGATCCGGATCGGCGGGAGCCGGTCGACGCGGGAAGCGACGCGGTGCTCGCACCCGCCGATGGTCGGATCCTGCACGCCGGCCCGGCCGAGGCCGATGCGGCGCCGGCGGGCGCCTGGCAACAGGTCAGCATCTTCCTGTCGCCCCTCGACGTGCACGTCAATCGGACCCCGGTCGGCGGGCGGGTGCTGGAGGTGACGCATCGGCGCGGACGTTTCCTGCCTGCCTACGACCGGCGTTCGGGAGCGAGGAACGAGCGCAGCGAGGTGCGGCTCGATCACCGGGGGCAGACGGTCGTCTTCAGACAGGTCGTCGGGGTGCTTGCGCGCCGGGTCATCTGTCGGCTGGCGCCGGGCATGGACGTGGCGCGCGGCGAGCGGTTCGGTATCATGAAGTTCGGATCGCGCATGGACGTCTTCCTGCCGGCGTCGGCTGATCTCGCCGTCACCATCGGCGAAACGGTGCGCGGCGGAGAAACCGTGGTGGCGCGTCTGGCAGGGAGCGGGAACTGAAGTCATGAGCAGAGTGCTGTCGATGTTTCGCCCCGTGACCGCTCCTCCACGGCGGTTACGCCGGGGCGCGTACCTGCTCCCGAGTCTCTTCACCGTGGCGAACATGTTCTGCGGTTGGGCGTGCATCGTCTTCGCGATGCGCGGCGAGTACTTCACCGCCGCGCCCTTCATCGGGTTCGCCATCGTGCTCGACGGACTCGACGGCCGGGTGGCGCGGGCGACGGGGGCGACGAGCGACTTCGGTGTCGAATTCGACTCGCTGGCCGACGTGATCTCGTTCGGGGTGGCCCCGGCGACACTCGTCTTCGCCTGGGGGCTGGAACCGCTCGGCCGCCTCGGCTGGGCCGTCGCCTTCCTCTGGCTCGCGGCGGCGGCCGTGAGGTTGGCGCGCTTCAACATCCAGGGCAAGGAGGGCGACAAGCGTTATTTCATCGGTCTGCCGAGCCCTGCCGCGGCCGGCGTGCCCGCCGCAACGGTGTTCGCCTATCCGGTGGGCTTCGCCGAGCCCGGGGCGGCGCTCGCAGCGCTGCCGATCGTGCTGGCGCCGGCAGCCCTGATGGTCAGTCGCCTGCGGTTCAGGAGTTTCGGTGCGCTGATTCCCGGGCAGCGCCGCTCCTATCTCACGCCGCTCGTGATCGCCGCGGTCATTGCCGCGATTGCCGCGCAGCCCCAGGCGGTGCTCGTGGTGATGGCGTACGCGTACCTCGCCTCGGGGTTGATTGGTGCGGCGATGAACCGTGGCCAGCGGCGCCCGTCCCATCCGACCTCGCCGGCGGAGCCCGACATCGCGGCGGCGAAACGATCCGCCTGACGGGCGTGCGTGGCCCGGGGGCACAGCGTCCACATTCACTCACGGCGTGTCGCCGCCGGGCGCGCGTGCACTCTCCACCGGGAAGCGAAGCGTGACAGTGGTCCCTTCTCCTTTCCGGCTGTCCATGGAGATGGCGCCGCCGCTCAGCTCGACGTTCCGCCTGGCGATGGCCATCCCGAGGCCCGTACCGGAGACCTTCGTCGAGAAGTAGGGTTCGAAGACGTGCGCGAGCAGCGCCGTGTCGAGCCCGACTCCCGTATCTCGCACGACCAGCACGATCTCCTGCGCCCCGGCGGTGGCCGAGACGACGAGTCGGCCTTCCCCCGGCATCGCATGCAGCGCGTTCTCGATCACGTTCGTGATGGCGCGCCCGACGAGCGTACGGTCGATCCTGACCTCCGGCAACGTCGCCGGCGCGTCGACCGTCAACTCGATGCGGCCGGTGAGTCCGGTACGGTACGGGGCGAGAACCTCCTCGACCACATCGGCAAGCATCGTCGACTCGCGCTTCACCGGGGGCGAGGACGCGAAGCTGGAGAAGTCCGACGCGATCCGCCGGAGCAGCCGGACCTGTCCGAGGATCGAATCGACACAGTTGCAGAGCACGGGGCCGAGCGGTTCGCCGCGGTCGCGATGGACGCGCACGAGATGCTCCGCCGAAAGCTGAACGGGGGTCAGGGGGTTCTTGATCTCGTGGGCGACCTGTCGCGCCATCTCCGCCCACGCTTCCAGACGGTGGGTCTGTTCGAGACGCCGGCGCTGGACCGCGAGGTCTCCGGCCATCCGATTGAACGCCGTCATCAGGCGCTCGATCTCATCGGCGGACCGGGTCGCGACGCGGGCGTCGAAGTCGCCGCGGGCGATGCGCCGGGTGGCGCGGGTCAGGCGTTGGACCGGGTCGGCGATGCGTTCCGCGATGTAGAAGCCGCTGCCGGCTCCCAGGAGTACGAGCAGCGTCACCCCGAGCAGGATGCCGCGATCCAGATCGCGGATCTGGCGTTCGATGTCGCGCTGCCGCGACGCAAGCGGAACCGTCAGGATGGCGTCGGAGCCGACGGACCGGATCGGCGCTGCGGCAACCAGGTAGTCCTGTGCGCCGAACGCATCCTCGGTCACGAACGTCGGCGCCTGGGCCAGCACGATCGCGTTATGGACGCTGGCCGGTGTGCGGGTCGGCAGCAGACCCGAGGCGAAGAGGTCACGCTCGCTGGTGGCGATCAGGCGTGCACCCTCGAAGATGTTGACATCCTGTTCGATGATCTGACTGACGAAGACCAGCAGATCATCGGTCACGACGGTCGCCGCCGGATCCGCCGCCTGCTGCAGTTCGGCGATCACGCGCTGGGCGACCACGGCCGTCCGCGCCGCACCCGCCTCCACATCGGAGCGGAGCTGGGCGGTAGAGTAGTTGCGAATCAGGACCGCCAGACCGAGCACGGGAACCGCCGCCACGGCGACGAACGCCAGGAAGAGACGGCGGTAGAAGCTGATGCGCAGTTCGCGGACCAACTCCCGCCCGAGCCGGCCCCGGCCGGCGGTGAGCGGGCCGACCAGCGCCAGCACGACGACCCACACGACGAATGCGGCGCCGGTCAGCGCCACGATCTCGGCGAGACTGATCAGATGGTCGATCAGTGTGGGCACGGGGTAGCCCAGCGCATAGATGCCGGCGCGATTGTTGGAGATGTGCACGGCCGAGGTGCGCCCGCCAGCGCTGAGCGTGGTCCAGAACGGTTCCCGCGACGCGTAGATCCGCTCGAAGAGCGCATCGTCTATGGTCCACGCGGCGGGCCCGAACGTGAAGAGCGGACTGAGCCCCCAGCCGTAGATCGCCAGCTCGACGTCGGTGTCCATCGGGCGTGCGTCCGGCGACCGGGGCACTGCGCGGAGCACATCGCGATAGGGGTTCTGTGACGGGATGAAGGGCAGCGTCCGGTAGTCGAGCGGCACATGCACGACCACGGCGCCGGCGACGGCGTCGGCCGCGGGCATGTCACCCGGCCACGGCAGGCAGATCCCCCGTTCTGCATGGAGCACCCGGCGCTCCTCCGCGCCCGCGGGGAAGACCTCGCCGTAGACATCCCAGTCGCAGGTCGTGCTCTGGAACGACGGGACGGCCGACGCATACGGGAAATTCAACGCGAAGCGGCTCACGAGCGAGCGGTCCGGACCGTACAGCTCGATGGCCGAGGTGAGACCGAGCCTCGCAAGCTCCGTCTGGCGCCAGACGGAGAAGGCCGCGTCGGGCGTCGGTCCGCCGTCCGTCGCCCGGAAGACGTCCGGGGCCACCGGTGGGCGTCCGAGCAGCGCGTCGATCTCGCGTTGCGCCTGCGAGAGACTCGCCAGGATCTCCTCTGGATGCCCCACGGTGGCCGGGGCTGTCTCGTTCTCGATGAGGCGCCGCTTGGCCGCCAGCCCCTGGTCCGCGACCGCGGGGTACGCGAGCACGCCGGGGACGATCAGCAGCCCGAAGATGGCGGCCAGTCGTCCGGACTCCGATGCATGCCGGAACCAGGGACGCATGTGCGCGGCGGCGAGCGACGTGCCGATGACGCCGGCAAGCAGCGCCACGTACGGCGCCGTCGGGATCGCAGGGACCAGCCCGGTCAGGAGTCCCGGCGCGGCTGCACTGCCGAGGGCGGCCGGCGTCACGCCGTGCAGGCGGCGATTCCATCGGGCTTCGACCACGAGGAGCACGGAGGCGCCCAGCCAGACCGTCGCGGCAGCCGCGAGCAGCAGGCCGAGCAGCAGGCCGATGCGCGATGAATCCAGCGGGTTGCGGGTCCACTGGAGCAGGTCTGCGACCGAACCGGCCACGGTGTCGGCCAGCAGCGCCTCGTAGGCGCCCAGCAGCAGCGCCACCACGACGCCGCCCGCGGCGTGCGCCCGTATCACGCCGCCACGCGTCGCGCGCCAGCGCCGGCGGCGCCAGGCGGTGCGGGCCACGTCAGCGAATCGGGCGGCCGTGGTTGCAACCGCGGTGAGCAGGAGTCCGAACAGCAGCAGGTCCGCCGGCGACCGGAGCAGGCCGGGCAGGTGCGGCGAGGTGTAGACGGCGGCGGAGAACAGCGCGGGTCGGAGCGGTCCCGGAGCAGCGGCGGTCCACAGCAGGGCGCCGGCGGCAAGAAGTGCGCCCGCCGCGACCGCGGTGTCGCGCAGGACCGTCCCGGCATCAGGTCTGCGGGGCGCACGGCCCAGTTCGGGCAGCGCCGCCAGGCCGAGCACCAGGGCGGCGAGCAGGAAGGCGAGATCCCGTGCGGACCGGCGCCAGGCCGTGCGGGCCCGGTCCAGATCGGCGTCCGCGACCGATGCTTCGAGCAGCGGTTCGCCGCTCGGGGCCGCGAGCGTGAGCTGGCGGCGGCCAGGCGCCGAAACCGCCGTGCCGGCGGCGGCCCGCAGTCCGACCGGGGCCAGCGGCGACATCAGCGGCGACGGCCCTTCTTCGACTGCCAGACCGGTCTCGGCCAGCAGAACGCGTTCGGTCGACACGGACCCGATCCGCGTGCGGCGACCGGCGCTGGTGTCGAGGACCAGAATCGGCTCCACGTACACGAGGCGCAGGCCGGGTGGACCGGAAACGACGTGGAATCCGGACTCGGACAGGACATGCTCGCGAGACAGCTCGGATGGTCGACCGGTCCAGGCGCGCGGTGTCGCCGTCGCGTCGTAGATGGTCACCGCGAGGTCGTCCGCTGCCGCGGGAACCGCGTTCCGCGTCAATTCGAACAGGCGGACGAGGGCCGCACGATCGCCTGTCAGCCCGTTCGACAGACGTGGATCGGTGGCCAGCGAGACGGCGGTCCGCTGCAGCGTCCGGGCCAGGTCGTCGAATCGTCGGCGAACGTGCTGTTCGACCCGGTCGAAGGTCGCGTCGGGCGTGGCTCCGAACCGCAGTGGCTCCAGCAGCGCCCCCAGGCCCGCCGCGAGGGCCGCGCTGCCGGCGGCGACGAGCACGACTCCCGGCCACGACAGCGGACGCATCGCTGCCTACCGGGGCGGAGCGGAGAGACCGGGCGAGTCCGGCGGCCCGGACGCGTCGTCGCCGCCGGGCGGCGACCGGATCGTGGACGTGAACGCCGGCGGCGGGCCACCCGGCCGGTGCACCGGGAACCGGTCGACGAAGTCGGCCAGTGACAGGGCGGTCGGCCGCGGCAGAAACGGTTCGGGAGGCAGTTCCAGGGAGAGTTGCCGCGGCCCGGCCGCCGCCGCCAGGCCGATGACGTCGCCCGTTCCGGTGACCAGGACCAGGTGGGGCGCCGGGGGGCGGGCGTGTGGGACGACGTGCGGCATCGCGGCCAGTTCGTTCAACGTCAGGTACTGCCCGCGGGGCAGGCCGGTCTCGGCGTCGAAGAGCTCGACGGTTGGCGAGAGCCCGGCCACCACGACCACCGCATCGACCCGGACCGGTCCATCCGTGGGGCGTCCGGCGAGCGACCGGCGCCAGCGGCGTGCGCCGTTGCGCCTGTCCAGCGCCCGCAGGACGTTGTCCCGGGCGTTGAAGTAGACGTGTTCCAGGTCAGCCGTGGGCGTCCCTATGATGTCTCCTCCGGTTCGCCAAGCCCAGTCGATGGCGCCGTCATCGAGCGCGAGTCGATACAGGTGGTTGTCGGTGGAGCCGACGTACAGCGCATCCAGGGGAAGAATGCCCTGCGGTCGGCCGGAGATCTCGCGTTCCCAGATCAGGGCGCCGCCGGCCAGGGCCAGCACGACGATACGGCCGTCGACGAGCGGCGCGAAGAGCCGGTCGCCTGCAATCGCGGGCCTCACCGTCGGCGTGCTCCCGATGTTCCGGCGCCACAGTTCCGTGCCGTCGACGCCCCGCAGGACGGCGATCTGTCCGCTCTCGGTCGCCACCACGAGCCAACCGGTGTTCCACAGCGGGGGGGTCACGAGGGCGGAGTCGAACTCGGCGGTCCAGAGCGGGGCGCCGTCGGAGGCTCGCCAACCGTCGAGGCGGCTTCCCGCGGCAACGAAGACCACGCCGTCGCCGGCCACCGGGGCGTGGTCGAGCCGCTGCTCGACGGTCCACACCCGCTCGCCCGTCACCAGATCCACCGCAACGACGTTGTCGTTTCCGAGCGCGACGTAGACGCGCTCGCGGTCGAACCCGGGCTCATGACGCAGGTTGCCGCCCAGGTCGGTGGTCCAGGCCACGTCGACCGGCAGCAGAAAGGAGGGTTCGAAGCGGGTCGTCGGCTGCGCCCATGCCGGGGCGGGGTGAGCGACCGCCAGCAACGACATCGCGACGAGCGCCGCCGTCGATGTGATGCGCCGGACGGTCACCCCGCTATAATACCGACAGTCGAGCGGCCCGCGCCGGACCCTCCCGCCGCCGGCGCTCCGTGGTGCAACCCCGCGCGGCGGCGAGAGCCGGCGCCGCGAGAGCAGCATGTGCCCGTGACCCATCAGACCATTCTGGTTCTCGATTTCGGCTCCCAGTACACGCAGCTCATCGCTCGCCGGCTCCGTGAACTGTCGGTGTACTCGGAGATCGTACCGTTCACGATCTCCGCCGCGGCCATTCGGGCCAGGCGTGCGGTCGGGGTGATTCTGTCGGGCGGCCCGGCGAGTCTCTCCAGCGCGGCCGCGCCCCGGTGCGACCCGGCGCTCTTCGCCGGCGGGGTGCCGGTGCTCGGGATCTGCTACGGCATGCAGGTCATGACCTCGGCCCTGGGGGGCAGCGTAGGCCACGCGCCGGAACGCGAGTACGGGCATGCGGCGGTGACGGTGCGGGAGCCGGCCGGCCTGTTCGCGGGAGTGCCGCACGAGATCCGGGTCTGGGCGAGTCACGGGGACGTCGTGGCGGAAGCCCCGCCCGGCTTCTCCGTCGTCGCCACCAGTGCGAATGCGCCGGTGGCGGGGATGGCGGACCCGGCTCGCCGTCTCTACGCGCTGCTCTTTCATCCCGAGGTCGCCCACACCGAGCATGGCGCGCGCATACTGCAGAATTTCGCCGGCGACGTCTGTGGCTGCACCGGCGACTGGACGATGGCCTCGTTCGTAGAGGAGTCGGCCACCCGCATTCGCGAGCAGGTCGGCCGCACCGGCCACGTGGTGTGCGGGTTGAGCGGCGGCGTCGATTCGACGGTGGCGGCGCTGCTCGTCCATCGGGCGGTCGGTGACCGCCTGAAGTGCATCTTCGTCGACAACGGCCTGCTGCGGTTGGACGAAGCCGTTCAGGTGGAGGAGCGCTTCTCTCGTCGCATGCGCCTGCCCCTGGTCTGCGAGGATGCGTCGGTGCAGTTCCTGGGCGCGCTCGCCGGCGTCACGGACCCGGAACGCAAACGGAAAATCATCGGCGCGACCTTCATCGAGGTCTTCGAGACCGTCGCCGCCAGACTGGGCAGGTTCGATTTCCTGGCCCAGGGAACTCTGTATCCGGATGTCATCGAGAGCGTGCCGGTCGTCGGGCCCTCGGCTGCCATCAAGAGCCACCACAATGTCGGCGGCCTGCCCGAGCGCCTCCGGTTCTCGCTGGTCGAGCCGCTGCGGGAGCTGTTCAAGGACGAGGTCCGACAGCTCGGTCGAGAGCTCGGTCTCGACGATGACTTCGTCTGGCGTCAGCCGTTTCCGGGACCCGGTCTGGCTGTACGCATACTCGGCGAGGTGACGGCCGAGCGTCTGGAACTGCTCCGGCGGGCGGATGCGGTGGTGGCCGAGGAGATTCGGAGGGCGGGCCTGTACCGCCAGCTCTGGCAGTCGTTCGCGGTGCTGCTTCCGGTTCGCAGCGTCGGCGTGATGGGCGACGGACGCACGTACGAACACACCATCGCGATTCGCGCCGTCGAGAGCCGCGACGGCATGACCGCGGACTGGGCCCGGCTGCCGCACGATCTGCTGGCCCTCGTGTCCTCCCGTATCGTCAACGAGGTGCATGGCATCAACCGCGTGGTCTACGACATCAGCTCGAAGCCGCCATCCACCATCGAGTGGGAATAGGACCGCGACCATGACCGACTTCGTTCACCTGCACCTGCACACGGAGTACTCCCTGCTCGACGGGGCGTGTCGCATCGGGGAGATGCTCGACGAGGTGGCCAGGCTCGAGATGCCCGCGGTCGCCGTGACGGAGCACGGCAATCTCTTCTCCGCCATCACGTTCCATGACGAGGCCCGCCGGCGGGGCGTCAAGCCGATTGTCGGATGCGAGGTGTACGTCGCCAACGGCGACCGCCGCAATCACAGCGGCGTCCCCGGGGAGACGGCCAACCACCTCGTGCTGCTCGCGGCCGACCTGACCGGCTATCACAACCTGATCAAGCTCGTATCGGCCGGCTACACCGAGGGCTTCTACTACAAGCCGCGCATCGACAAGGAGCTGCTCGCCGCCCACGCCGACGGCATCATCGGACTCAGCAGTTGCCTCAAGGGAGAGGTGGCCACCAACCTCTGCCGGGACAGGGCATCGGAGGCCCGCGAGGCCGCCGCGTCGTTCCGGGACATCCTCGGCGCGGACAGCTTCTTTCTGGAGATGCAGTACCAGGGCATCGACGACCAGCAGGTGGTCAACCGGGGCCTGCCGTCCATCGCGACCGACCTGGGGCTGCCGCTCGTCTGCACGAACGACGTGCACTACCTGCGTCAGGCGGACCATCACCCCCACGACATCCTGCTGTGCATCGGCACCGGCAAGCAGGTGACCGACGAGAAGCGGCTGCGCTACCACGGCGATCAGTTCTACCTGAAGACGCCTGCGGAGATGGCGGCGGTCTTCGGCGACTTCCCGGAGGCGCTGCGCAACACCGTGGCGATTGCCGAGCGCTGCGACGTCGACCTGTCCGGTACCGTCCACCGCCTCCCGAACTTCGACGTGCCGTCGCCGTTCAAGTCGCCGGACGACTACTTCGCCAGCGTGGCCCGGGCAGGATTCGACGAGCGGCTGCCGCGGTTGCGGACTCTGCAGCAGCAGGGCGTGCTCCGACACGACCTCGAGCAGTACGAGCGACGGCTGACGTACGAGATCGAGATGATCCAGAAGATGGGGTACGCGGGGTACTTCCTGATCGTCTGGGACTTCATCCGCTACGCCCGTGAGCAGGGCATCCCCGTGGGTCCCGGACGCGGGTCCGCCGCGGGCAGCCTCGTCGCGTACTGCCTGCGCATCACGGACGTCGATCCACTGGAGTTCGACCTGATCTTCGAGCGCTTCCTGAACCCGGAACGCGTGTCCCTGCCCGACATCGACATCGACTTCTGCGAGCGGCGGCGGGGTGAGGTCATCGAGTACGTGACCCGCAAGTACGGGCGCGAGAACGTGGCCCAGATCATCACCTTCGGGACGATGAAGGCGCGTGCGGCGGTGCGCGATGTCGGGCGGACGCTCGGCATGTCGTACGGGGAGGTCGACCGCGTCGCGAAGCAGATTCCCCAGACGCTCGACATGACCCTCGACAAGGCGCTCGACCAGAGTCGGCCGCTCAGGGACCTGCAGCGCACCACACCGCAGGTCAAGGAGCTGCTCGACGTAGCGCGCAGGCTCGAAGGAGTCACGCGTCACGCCTCCGTGCATGCCGCCGGGGTCGTCATCGCCCCGGATGCCATCACCGAGTTCGCACCGCTCTACAAGAAGGACGACATCGTAACCACCCAGTGGGCGATGAAGGAGGTCGAGCGCGTCGGCCTGCTCAAGATGGACTTCCTCGGGCTCAGCACGCTCACGCTGCTGCAGGACGCGGTGAACCATGTGCTGCGTTCGACCGGCGAGACCATCCGACTCGAAACGATTCCGCTCGACGACGACCGGACCTATCGGCTCTTCAGCGACGGCCAGACGCTCGGGATCTTCCAGTTCGAGAGCTCGGGCATGCGCGACACGCTGCGCAAGGCCAGGCCGCAGCGGTTCGAGGACCTCATCGCACTGAACGCGCTGTACCGTCCCGGGCCGCTGCGGGGGGGAGTCATCGACGACTTCATCGCGCGCAAGGACGGCAAGGTCGAGATCGAGTACGACACGCCGCGGCTCGAGCCGATTCTGCGCAGCACCTACGGCGTGATCGCCTACCAGGAACAGGTCATGCGCATCGCCAGCGACCTCGCCGGCTTCACCATGGGTGAGGCCGACGTGCTGCGCAAGGCGATGGGCAAGAAGAGTGCGGCGGTCATGGAGGCGCAGCGGGAGAAGTTCCTGGCCGGCGCGGTCGAGCGGGGCCTGGACAAGGCGGTAGCGAAACGCATCTGGGACCTGATGGAGTTCTTCGCCGGATACGGCTTCAACAAGAGCCATTCGACGGCCTACGCGCTGCTGGCCTACCACACCGCGTATCTGAAGGCCAACCACCCGGCGTGCTTCATGGCCGCGCTGCTGACGATCGAACGGCAGAACACCGACAAGCTCGGCATGTATCTGGGCGAGTGCCGGGATCTCGGCGTGAAGATCCTGCCGCCGGACGTCAACGAGAGCGACTGGGCGTTCACGGTGACCCCGGCCGGGGTCCGGTTCGGTCTCGGAGCGGTCAAGAACGTCGGCGACGGTGCGATCGAGTCGATTCTGGCGGTGAGACGGGCCGCCGGCCGGCTGACGTCTCTCAACCGTCTGTGCGAGGACGTCGATCTGCGGCTGGTCAACAAGCGGGTCATCGAGAGCCTCGTCAAGGCCGGTGCGTTCCATGGCCTCTGTCGTCGCGACGGCGCGGAGGAGAACGGCGTCGGCCGGCGTCGCCTTTCGGCGCAACTGCTGGCGGCCGTGGACGGCGCCATCGAGCACGGCAACCGGCGCCAGCGGAACCGTGTCCAGGGACAACACGAGCTGTTCGGGGAATCGGAGGCGGTGCACCCCGACGGCATGTCGATGCGACTGCCGGACGCGCCGGCGTGGACGGAGGGCGAGCAGCTCGCGTTCGAGAAGGAGGCGCTTGGCCTGTACCTGAGCGGCCATCCCATCGATCGGTTCCGCAGGGAGCTCGATGGTGCCGGCGCGCGATCGATCGACACGCTGACCGAGTCGGCCGCGGCGGTGACGGTGGGCGGCATCGTCAGCCAGCGCCGGGACCTGAAGACCAGGAAGGGCGATCCGATGGCCGTCGTCACCATCGAGGATCGCGGCGGTCGCCTCGAAGCGGTCGTCTTCCCGGAGGCCTTCCGAAAGTACGGCCAGGCCCTGGAAGTGGACGGACTGGTCACGGTCGAAGGCAAGCTGGAGGTGGACGACGAGACGGCGCGCCTCGTCGTGAGCGAAGCGCGTCCCGTCGACGCGCTGCTGAGTGCCGCCGGACGACCACTGGCCATCCGGCTCGCTGCGCCGCCGGCGGATCGAGCGACGCTCGAGGCGCTGCGGGAGATCTTCGGACGTCACCACGGCAACGGACGCGTCGTCCTGGAGGTCGAACTGCGACGCCAGATGCCGCCGCTCAGGGTGCGCGCGCGACTGAACCGGGTCCGTGTGCAGCCCTCGGATCGACTGGTCGAGGATGTCGAGAGAGCGTGCGGAAAGGGCGCCGTTTCGTGGGGTTAGGACCGACCCCCACGGCCGGGGTCGCGGCGCGGCGGCGGGCGGTCTGGAACCACGCGGCCTGCGACGATTCGTCGGTGGACCGACTGCACCGGGAGCTGTCGCTGCATCGGACCGTGGCCCGGCTGCTCGTCCAGCGCGGTTTCGCGGAACCGGCCGCGGCCCGCAGGTTCCTGCATCCGAGCTTCGACGATCTGCATGATCCGTCACGCCTCACCGATCTCGATCGCGCCGTGGAGAGGCTTCTCGGCGCCGTCGCACGGCGGGAACCGGTCGCCGTGCACGGCGACTACGACGCCGACGGGGTCAGCTCCACCGTGATGCTGCGCCGCGCTCTGGAACTGCTCCAGGGGGACGTCAGCCACTTCATTCCCGAACGGCTGCAGGACGGCTACGGGCTGCGGTCCGAGACGGTCGAGCGCCTGCACGCACAGGGCATACGGGTCATCGTCTCGGTCGATTGCGGCATTCGCAGCGTCGCGGCGGCGGCGCGGGCGCGCGAGCTGGGCGTCGATCTGATCGTGACGGACCACCACGAGCCGGCCACGGAACTGCCGCCCGCGTTCGCGGTGCTCAATCCACGCCGTCTCGACTGTTCCTATCCGGACAAGGACCTGGCCGGCGTCGGGGTCGCGTTCAAGCTCGTGCAGGCGCTGTGTCAGCGCACCGGTCGCACGGCCTGGCTGCAGGGATTCGTCAAGCTGGCGGCCATCGGCACGCTGGCGGACGCGGTGCCGCTCAGAGGCGAGAACCGGGTGCTTGCGAAGATAGGGCTGGACCGGCTCTCGACGGGTCCCCACACCGTTGGCCTGCAGGCGCTGCTGGATGCCAGCGGACTGGGCGGGCGGCGGATTGCCAGCGACGACGTGGCGTTCCAGGTGGCGCCGCGGATCAATGCGGCGGGCCGCATGAGCTCGGCTGACCTGGCGACGAGGTTGCTGCTTTCGACACGCTCCTCGGAGGCGGCGCAGGCGAAGACCCTGGCCGAATCGCTCAACGCCGAGAACGCCCGGCGGCGCGAAGAGGAGGCCGGAATCGTGGCCGACGCGCGCCGGATCATCGAGCGGGACCCCGACATCGGCGCACAGAACCTGCTCGTCGTGTGGGCCGAGGGCTGGCACCGCGGGGTGATCGGCATCGTGGCGTCGAAACTGGTCGAGACGTTCGGTCGTCCGGCGATCGTACTGTCGGTCGACGGGGAGGAGGCGCACGGCTCGGGTCGCAGCATTCCCGGCTTCGATCTGCTGGCCGGGCTCGAGGCGCATGCGGATCTGTTCGTGCGTTTCGGAGGGCACCGGCAGGCGGCCGGCATGGTCGTCGAGTCGCGGCGCCTGAAGGAGTTGCGCCGATGCCTGGCGACGTACGCCAACGAGCGGCTCGAGCCGCAGGATCTCGTGCCTCGGCTGACTGTCGATGCCCCCCTGTCCCTCACGGATGTCCGTGGCGGGCTGCTCCGCGACCTCGCGGCGCTGGAGCCGTTCGGACGGGGCAACCTGCGCCCCGTTTTCCACGCCGCGCCGGTCGAGGTGACAGACGGACCGCATACGATGAACAAGCGCCACCTCCGGATGACTCTGCGGCAGGGACGCGCGGTGTTTCGGGCGATCGCCTGGCGCGCCGCCGAGCGCGCCGCCCTCTTCGAGCGGCACCGCACCCTGAACGTCGCGTTTTCTCTTGGTGAGGACACCTACAAGGGCAATCATTTCCTGCAGTTGATCGTTGCCGACGCGGAAGCGCACCGCTAGCATGGATCAGGACGATGGCTGTCTGGCAACGCCCCGCCCGGGCAGGGCTCGCATCCTTCGCCGTGACCCTCGCCGTCACGCTGCTCTACAGCATGTCCGACCGGGGCGGATCACCGCTCCCCCCGCCGGTCGTGCCGGTCGATCCCACCGCCATGCTGGAGAGCAGCGGCTCGCGCATCACCCTGGGCGATGGCTCGGTGATCGTGGCGGACCGGCAGTTCGCCTATGACGACGGGTCGGCCCGCCTGCTCGGAGTCGAGGTCATCGCCCCCGCCGGCGAGAATGGAACCGGCTTCCGGATCCGCAGCGGCGAGGCGGCCGGAGTCGAGGCGACCGGGGAGTGGAGGCTGGCCGACACGGTGACGATCGAGACGGGAGACGGCCTCTCCGGCCGTACCTCGGAGGCATCGTATGTCGACGCCACCGGCATGGTCACGATGCCGGAGCCGGCTCGATTCGAGCAGGGCTGGATGCGGCTGGAAGGCGACGCGGCGCGCTACGACCGCCGCCGCGGTCTGGTACATCTGGACCGGCGCGCGGTTGTCGAGCTGCATCCGGTGACGGACACCGACGCGTCCCGTACCCGGATTGCGGCGGGCACGGCCGAGGTCGACCGACTCTCCGGCGTCATGCGTTTCGTCGACGGTGCGGTGATCGAGGCGGCCGGACGACGGATGCAGGCCGACACGGTCGTGGTGCGCTTCGAGCCGGACGCTTCGCGGATCGACGTCATCGAGCTGACAGGAGGCGCGCGCGTCCTCGGGCGGCAGGTCGCGGAAACGGACCTGCGGGAGATGTCGGCGCAGGCGATCACCGTGACCTACCGCGAAGGTGCGCTGGAACGCGCGACCCTGCGCGGCGAGGCGCGCCTCCAGGGACGAGACACCGGCCCCGGGCAGCTCCGCGAGCTTGCGGCTCCGACGATTGAAGTGTCCTACGGCGACGGCGCGCCCGAGCAGGCGACGATGACCGGTGGGGCGCGGGTCGAGCTCTTCGGTGACGGGGCCGGAGCACAGGGCCCGGCGATTGACGGCGGCTTCGTCGAGGTGGCGCTGGCGGCGGGTGTCGCGGGCATCGAGGAGCTTCGCGCGAGGGAGGGCGTGACGTTGACGTTCCCCGCCGACGAAAGGGCTCGGCGTCGCATCCGCGCGCAGACGCTCGACCTCGGAGGGGACTCGGAAGGGCAGGAGGAGACGGGGCAGGAACCGGCAGTCCCGCCGACCGGGTCCGCGGGGGACGGCGAGTCCCCGCAGGAGCTGACCGCCGTGTTCGACGGGAACGTCGAGATGCGCGAGTCCGATGTGGGACGCGGGGCTTCCCCGGAGGACGATCGGATCATGCGCGCGGAGCGCCTGGAAGCGCTGCTGGCGGAGGGACTGGGTCGCTTGGCGCAGACGTTGTTTCTCGGCGATGTCTCGCTCGAGGCCGGAGACATCCGTGCGCGGGCGGATCAGGCGACGTATGCCCCGGAGGAAGCGCTGTTCACCCTGGACATGGCGGAAGAGGGATTGACGCCCAGAATGGACGACGAGCGCGGCTTCGTTCAGGCACGTACCATCGCCATCGACCTCGACGGCCGGCACATCGAGGCAACGACGGACGTCAAGGGGGTGCTGAGCGAAACGGGAGCCGCCGACCAGACGCCCGGCGTGCGTCCCGGACTGTTCGCCGAGGGGGCCCCGGTCCACTTCGTGGCCCAGCAGTTCCGGTACGACGCCGACGAGTCCTTGGCAACCTACGGCAGCGGAGCCAGATTGTGGCAGGGCGGCACCGAGTTCCGCGGCGAGAGGATCGTCATCGACGAGACGACAGGCAACATCACCGCCAGCGACGCCGTGCAGACACGGACGACGATGCTGCAGGAGGACGCGGAGTCGGACGAGGCGGTCGAGACGGCCACCATCGGAACCGGCGGTACGCTGTCGTATGACAATCAGGGGCGCCAGCTCACCTACGCGGCCGGCGCCACGCTCAGCAGTCCGCAGTCCACTCTCAACGGCGGGACGATCGAGCTGTTCCTTCACGAGGATGCTCGCACCCTCGATCGGATTCAGGCCGTCGATGAAGTCACGCTCGAGTTGGAAACCCGCAGCGTGACTGCCACCACGCTGATGTACGACGACCGCCAGGGCCGTTACGACCTGACCGGGACGCCTGTCCGCGTCGTGGAGCGGATGGCCGGCGACTGTCGGGAGACGACGGGCCAGTTCGTCACGTTCTACACGACCGGCGACTCGGTCTCGGCCGATGGGCAGTCCGCCGAACGGACCGCATCCGCCAGCGGGTGTTGATCCGGGAACCGCAGTCCGGATCGAGGCGCACCCGTTCACCGACCGCCGACATGGCTTTTCTCAGGACGCTTGCGTTGACGAAGTCCTACGGCCGGCGCACGGTAGTGCGCGGCGTCAGTCTCGACGTTCGTCCTGGCGAAGTGGTCGGACTGCTGGGACCCAACGGCGCGGGCAAGACGACGACGTTCTACATGGTCGTGGGGCTTACCGCGCCGGATTCGGGCCAGGTGGTGCTCAACGGGCGGGACATCACCACCGATCCGATGTACATCAGGGCGAAAAGCGGAATCGGCTACCTGCCGCAGGAACCTTCCGTATTCCGCGGCCTCACCGTGGAGCAGAACATCCTTGCGATTCTGGAGACGTTGAAGCTGAAGCGCGCGGAACGGCGGCGGCGGGCGGACGAGTTGCTGGCCGAGCTCAGCCTGACGCCTCTCGCGAAGGCGCGCGCGCACTCGCTCTCGGGGGGTGAGCGCCGGCGCGTGGAGATCACCAGGGCGCTGGTGATGTCACCCTCGTTCATGCTGCTCGACGAGCCCTTCGCGGGGATCGACCCGATCGCGGTGAGCGACATTCAGGACATCATCTTTCACCTCCGGGAACGCGGGATCGGCGTCCTGATGACGGATCACAACGTGCGGGAGACATTGCGGATCACCGACCGCGCCTACATCATCCACGATGGGGACGTGTTCAGGAGCGGGACGCCGGACGCGCTCGCGGGAGACGAGGACGTCAAGCGCATCTACCTGGGCGCGGGATTTCGTTTGGACTAAGCTTGTTGGTGAGGTACACCCGCCCGTTCACGCATCGATGGCCATTCAGCAGAAACTCCAGACCCGGCTTTCGCAGAAACTCGTCCTCACGCCGTCGTTGCAGCAGGCCATCAAGCTGCTGCCGATGTCGACGGTCGAACTCGTGGACCTGCTGACCCAGGAGATGGTCGAGAATCCCGTGCTGGAGGAGATCCCGGACGACGGGCCGCTGACGGAGGGGACCGACGCTGCCGCCCCGACGGAAGACAAGGTATCGGAGGAGACCGCGGGCGACGCCCCGCCGGCCGATCCGCCGGAACCGCTCGGGAACGGCAGCGCCGACGGCGCCGAGGCGCCCGCCGCCGACGGGCAGGACGCCTGGGAGGACGCCGACTACGAGTACTTCTTCGGCGACTACCTGGATGACGGCTATCGGTCCCGCACGCCGACCGATTTCAAGGAACTCCCACCGATCGAGAACACGCTGTCGACCGGCACGTCGCTGTCGGATCACCTGCTGCGGCAACTCGGCGAGCAGGCCGACGACGACCGGTTGCGGGAAATCGGATCCGCCATCATCGGGAACCTGAACGAGGACGGTTACCTGGACGTCGGGATGGACGAAATCGCATCGATGGGACCCTGGCCGCCCGCCGAGGTCGAACGTGCGCTGGCGCTCATCCAGACGCTCGATCCGGTCGGCGTCGCCGCCCGTGATCTGCGGGAGTGCCTGCTGCTGCAGATCCGACACCGGGGCCTCGAAGACACGACCTGCGCGACGATCGTCAGGGAGCATCTCCACCTGCTGCAGCAGCACCAGATTCCGGAGCTGGCTCGGAAGCTCGACCTGAGCATTGCCGCGCTCAGGCAGCATGTGGAGGTACTGCAGCGCCTCGATCCGAAGCCGGGCAGCCGGCTGAACCCGGTCGAGTCGCGCTACGTGATTCCTGACGTGTCGGTGATCAAGGTGGAGGACGACTACGTCGCCGTCCTCAACGACGAACGCGTGCCGCAGCTCCGCATCAGCCCGGTCTACCGCCGCATGATGAGCAAGGCCAGCCAGAGCTCGGAGGAGACGCGGGCGTACGTGAAGAAGAAACTCGAGTCCGCGAAATGGCTGATCAAGTCGGTCGATCAGCGACAGAGGACCATACACAAGGTCGCGACCAGCATCATTCGCTTCCAGCGGGGCTTTCTCAACCACGGGATCGAGCATCTGCGTCCGCTGGTGCTGCGCGATGTCGCGAACGACATCGGGATGCACGAATCGACGGTGAGCCGGGTGGTGACCAACAAGTACATGCACACGCCGCAGGGCGTGTTCGAGATGAAGTACTTCTTCCACAGCGGCATCAGCAGCGCCTACGGCGAGAGCGTGTCCTCGGTAAAGGTCAAGGAGCGGATCCGGAAGATCGTCGCCCAGGAGGATCCCCGGAAGCCGTTGAGCGACTCGCGGATCGTGCGCCTGCTGCAGGACGAGGGCTTGGTGCTGGCGCGGCGGACAATCGCCAAGTATCGGGAAGAACTGAAGATCCCGACGTCGAGCCGGCGCCGGGTGCACTATTGAGCGGGACCGGGGACGCACAGTGGCGAGCGAAGGCGGCGTGAAGCGGGTGGAGAAGCCGTGGGGGTACGAGTTGATCTGGGCGCAGACGGATCGCTACGTCGGCAAGGTGATCCACGTCCAGGCCGGCCACGCGCTGAGCCTGCAGTACCACAACCGCAAGGAAGAGACGCTGCTGCTCTGGAGGGGGCGGCTGGAGTTCGAGTTGCGGGAGGATGATCGGATCCGGCGCTGGGAGATGACGCCGGGCGACCGGGCACACATCAACCCGGGCGCCGTGCACCGGATGACCGCAATCGAAGACAGTGATGTCTTCGAAGTGTCAACCCCCGAACTCGACGACGTCGTCAGGATCGAGGACCGCTACGGCCGCGAAGGAACCACGGACGCCTGACCCTGACCCCGTGCGCCAGCCGGCGGACCGTTCGGGCCTGATCGCTGGCGTTGCTCCACATCAGAACGGGATGTCGTCCTCGGTCAACTCCGCGCCGCCGCCACCCGGGTCCGTTCGCGGGGCGGGTGAGGACGACGGCTCCTCATAGGAGCCCTGCCGGCCGCCGCCCGCATCGTCGCGCCGGCGGCCGAGCAGCACGACGCGGTCGCTCCGCACCTCGGTCGTGGAGCGCTTGTTGCCGTCCCTGTCGTCCCACTGGCGCGTCTGCAGGCGTCCCTCCACGTAGATCTGACGCCCTTTCTTCAGGTAATCGTTGAGAGTCTCAGCCTGCTTGCCCCAGAGCACCACCCGATGCCACTCGGTCTGATCCCGGCGCTCTCCACTGTTCTTGTCCGTCCACGTCTCGGTGGTGGCGATGCTGAGATTCGCCACCGCCGTGCCACCCGGCGTGTAACGCAGCTCGGCGTCCCGACCGACGTTGCCGACGAGTATGACCTTGTTCACGCTGCCCATGATGCCGTCACCGTTGTCTGCTTGCGGAACGGCCGGCTCACTGGCTCAGCCGATCCAGTTGTTGCTGGGCCAGAGCGGCCATCCGATTGTCCGGAAAGTCCGCCACGACGAGCGCGAACGATTCGCGGGCGCGGTCGGGTTCGCCAAGGCGGTCGAGCGCGACCCCGCGCTTGTACGCCGCTTCGGGCACCTTGTCGCCGTTCGGGTAGTTCAGGACGACCTGTTCGTAGGCCTCGACGGCGCCCTGAAACTCGCCCTGCAGGAAGTAGGTCTCCGCAATGTAGAAGGCCGCGTCGTCGGTCATCTCGGAGCGCGGATACGTGGAGATGTACGCTTCGAAGCCGGTCACGGCCAGATTCCACTGGCCGGCGGCGTAGTCTGCCCACGCCGTGTCGTACAGCCGTTGCGGCGAGCCGCCGGGGACCGGGAGCGCCGTCGGGGAGGGTGGGGCAGCATCGGGGGTCGCGGCGTTCGGCCGCGCCCCTTCCGGAGCGCCCTGCAACTCCGTCGTCTGGACCGGCGGCGGCGGCGGAATCGAGACCCGCAGAGCTTCGATTTCCTGCGACAACGCCGCGATCCTGACGTTGGTCTCGTCCAGCTTCTCGCGCAGCACGCGGGCGGTGGAGCCCACGTTGCCGATGATCAGGCGCTGGTCGGCGAACGCTCTCCGCATCGCGGTTCCGAGCGCTTCCTGGTTTGCCGAGAGCGTCTCGACCGAGTCCATGATGCCGTTGATCATCAGATGCAGGCGCATCGTGTGCTCGTGCAGCATCCGGATGTCCGCCATGAGTTGCTCGTGCTCTCGGTCCGCGGCCACGACCGTCGTTGTGGTCACGAGCACGAGCAGCAGCCCGACCGCGCAGCGTGTCATCAGCTTGTCTCCCGTAGATCGATCAGTTCCCTGGCGCGACGTCTCGCCACGAACGCGGGGATACGCCGGGCGGGCGTCGTGAGATCTCCCGATACTGTACTCCGCCGTGGCCGCGAACGCCAGATGAACCGCCGCGTCACTGCCCGGTGACGACGAAATGGGCGCGACGATTCGAGGCCCAGGCTTCTTCCGAGTCTCCGGGAACGAACGGGAACTCCTCGCCGTAGCTGATGGTCTGCACCCGGGTGGGCGCGATTCCCAGACCGACCAGGTAGTCCCGGACGGCGTATGCCCGGCGCTCGCCGAGGGCCAGGTTGTACTCGGGCGTGCCGCGGGAGTCGCAGTGCCCTTCGACCGCGACCGTCCAGGTGGGATTCTGGACCAGGACATCGGCGTTGGTTTCGATCACGCTCCTGGCAACAGCATTGAGCTCGCTGCTGTCGTAGCCGAAGAATACCGGCTGCAGTGGCGCCTCGCGGTTGATCTCTTCGAGGGGGCGTGCCGCAATCTCCTCCTCGGGCAGGGGGGGAGGCGGCGAAGGGGAGGACGTCGCCGACTGTTGCATCTGCGGTGGGGGCGGGGTCACCAGCGCGACCTGCTCGGCTCCCGGCGGCGGATCCGGAACCTCCGGTTCCACGGGCGCCGGATTGCGGGAGCATGACCAGGCGGAAAGGCTGACGACAGCGACGCCCACCAGGAGGCGGCGCGGCTGCAGTCGTTGGTGTGCGTTCATCTGAATGTTCTCTCCAGGTTGCGACCGGAACAGACCGCGCCGCCTGCCTCTTCTGGCCGACGGCCCGGTCATCTCGACCAGCTCGGCATCTCGTTGTTTCCCATGAAGGTAATCTGGCGAAGCCCGCGCCCGTCCCGCCCGATCGTGTAGATCTGCTTGTTGCCGCTCCCGCGGGTCGACGAGAACACCAGGTGGCGACCGTTCGCCGAGTAGCTCGGACTCTCGTTGGTTCCCTGGCCGAACGTGATCTGCCGCACCTCGTTCGTGGCGAGATCGACAACCTTGATGTCGTATCCCGGACCGGTGAGCGATGCATAGGCGATCTCGTTGTACGGGCTCGGAGACCACGTGGGTCGATCACAATAGGACTCGAACGTGATGCGTCGAAGACCGGTGCCGTCGACGCCAACGACGTAGATCTGAGGCGATCCGGTGCGATCGGAGGTGAAAGCTATCTGGTGCCCGAGCGGTGACCAGGTGGGACTGGTGTCGATGGCGGGATGGTTGGTCAGGCGCCGGAGATTCGTGCCGTCGACGTTCATCACGTACAGCTCGGGATTCCCGTCGCGGTTGGAGTTGAAGGCCATCTGGCTCCCGTCCGGCGAGAACGAGGGCAGCCAGTTGTGCACGCGTTCGCTCCCGGCGGCGGGCGTTTCGAGACGTCCTTCGTAGATGTGGGAAACGACGACGTCCTGCTGCCCGGAGCGGTAGGACGTGTACGCCACGGCGCGGCCACTCGGCGCCCACGTGGGGGTCACGTTGAGCGACCGGCTGACGGTGACGCGGCGCGCGTTCGCGCCGTCGTAGTCGGCGACGTAGATCTCCTTTGTCTGCCGGTTCGGCACGAGTCCGAGGACCGATTCGCTGTCGCGATCGGAGACGAAGACCAGGTGGCTGCGCGCGATGCCCTCGAGCCCCCGCTGCTGCCGGTGGATCTCGTTCGCCAGCTCATGTGCGTACACCCTGACGTTGCGGTACGACCCGGAGTATTCCACTCCCAGCGTCGAGTCCCGCGAGCGGACGTTGAACAGTCGCGCACGGACACGCAGTTGCCCGTCCGCCTGCCGGCTCACCGAACAGCTCACGACGCCCTCCGCGCCGAGTTCCCGCCAGGCGTCCAGCGGCAGATCGGTCAGACTGCGGGCCCGCGGAATGGTGCGGTAGGTGTCTCTCGCCAGCATGCGAAACTCGCGCTCGAACTCGAGATCGTCGAAGAGCACCTGAGCGATTGTCGAGGCCGCGTCCAGGGTCTCGGCGTCGCCCGTGAGGGCGAGACAGTCAGGCACGGCCAGACGCGGCTGGGCGCCGATTCGGTCGCCGATGATGAGGTCTACGCTGGCGCGCCCGCGCGACGGCGGATCGGGCGGCGGCGACTGCTGGGCGAGGAGCAGGGATCCGGCGGTCATGACCGCCGCCACGAGGGACAGGCACCGAGGAACTGGTCTGGTCATGGTTGATACTCGAACGTGAGGCGCACCGGCAGATCGTCGTCCGGATGGTCCACGGGAAGCGGTGGCAACGCGCGCGCCAGCAGGACGGCGCGCTGGGCGCTCGTGTCGAGCGCGAGATAGCCGCTGGAGCGGTCTACCCGCACGCCGTCGATTGCACCGTTCCGGTCAACGGTGAAGCGCACCACGACCGACCCGGTGACCCGCTGATTCCTGTCCCAGCCTCTCCTGATCGCTGCCATCATGATCGAAAGGTAGCGCGGGCAGCAAAAGTCTCCGACGTCTATCTCGGCCCCGTCGCCGCCGAGCCCGCCGCCCGACAGTCCCTCTGCCGTTCCCTGGACGCCGGTGTCGGCCATGGCCGATCCCTCGCGGGCCTCCGCCCCTCGCGTGGGCGTGCGCCCGCGCGCCTCGGCCGGCGCCGTCTCGACCGCGACCTCGGGTTCAACCCGGCGGGCGGGAACGGCTTCCGGCACCGGCAGGATCATCCTGGGCGGGGCAGCAGTGGGTGGCTGGATCCACTGCGGGCGACGGATCTCCGGCAGCGAAACCACCTGCTGGATGGGACGGCCGCTCAGGGCGGTACGGCCTCCTTCACCGGGTCCCTGCGGGCCGCCGAGGCGAATCGTCATGACGTCGAACGCCGAATCGTTCGGGGAGCCGGCCAGCCAGCCCTCGGGCGCGAACACGACGACCGCAAGGAATACGACGTGAGCGGCCAGCGACACCATCCCCGTGCGACGAAGCTCGTCGTGCCCGCCCGACCGCGCCGTCATGACCTCAGAAGCTGCTTCCTGCACCAGACACCGTCACCGTTGGCGTGGCAGGTCGAGCACCAGCCCGACGTCCTCGACGCCCCCTTCCTTGAGCTGGTCCATCACCGAGACCAACTCCCCGTAGGTAATCTCGCTGTCGCCGCGCAAAAAAACCGACTTGTCTTCGCGATCCTCGAGCGCCGCCTGCAGGCGCGTCGGCAACGTGTCGATACCGACGGTGTCGTCGCCCAACTGCACGACGCCCTCGGTTCGATAGGCGAGCGGCACGGTGACGAACAGCCGCTCCGACATCAGCGGTTCGGCCCGGCGCGCCTCGGGAAGCTGAACGTCGAGTCCCCGCTGCATCATCGGCGCAGTAATCATGAAGATGACGAGCATGACGAGCATGACGTCCACGAGCGGCACGACGTTGATCTCGGACAGCGACGTGGCTGCTCGGCGGCCGCGCCGCCGGCCGCCTCCCCCCCCGCCGCTCTCGATCGGTTGAATCGTCGGCATCCTGACCCGAACCTCACCCCGTGAAGTACCGCTCGGCGATATTGAGGAACTCGAGCGAGAAGTCGTCGATCGTGGAGGCGGTGAGCCTCACGCGGTGCATGAGGTGATTGTAGAAGTACACCGCCGGAATCGCTGCGAACAGGCCGGCCGCGGTCGCGATCAGCGCCTCGGCGATGCCCGGGGCCACGATGGCGAGATTCGTCGAGCCGGTCGCGCCGATCTCCTGAAACGCGATGATGATGCCGACGACCGTCCCGAACAGACCGATGAACGGGGTAATGCTCGCGGTCGTGGCGAGGAGCGCCACATGGCGTTCGAGCTTGTTGACCTCGACGTTGGTGGCGCGCAGCAGGGACCGGTCGAGTGCTTCGAAGCTCCGGAGCGACGGTCGCGGCGCGCCGCCGGCAAGCGGATCGCGGCGCGGGGCCTCGGTGTCTCGCAGTTGCGAGTTCAGCTCCACGTAACCGGCCTGGAACACTCCGGTGAGCGGGCTCGCCGCGAGCGACTTGCACACGGACTGCACCTCGGAGAACTTCCGGCTCTTGCGGAAGATGGCGACGAACGTCGACGTCTGTGCGTCGACCTGCCGGAACTGCCAGAGCTTGAAGAGGATGATGGCCCAGGAAACGACGGAGAAAGCAAGCAGGGAGGCCAGCACGAGGTGGCCGACCAGAGACTGACGTGCAATCAGCCCCAGCAAATCGCCGAAACCTTCCGCAGGCTCGCTCGCCACGGGCGCCTGAAGGAAGGCAAAGGCATGGTATCCAAGGATACGCACCTCGATTCCTCCCGTCAAATTCTGACAATGGCGCGCCGCTGGGAAGGCGCTAGTTGAGGAACCCTACCATGCAGCCCGACCGCTGTCAAACGTGCTAGCATGACGCTTCCTTCCCCGACCGCCCGAGCCCGGACGATGCCCGGCCCGGGCGGCAGGAACGCCGACAAAGACGAACGGCCGCTGGTCATGATCCGTTTCCTCAGCATCCGCGATCTCGCCATCGTCGACGGGCTGGACATCGAGCTCGACAACGGTTTCAACGTACTGACCGGCGAGACCGGCGCCGGCAAGTCGATCATCATCGGTGCGCTCGGGCTCCTGGCAGGGGAGCGGAGCAGCGGCGATCTGGTCCGCACCGGCGCCGCCAGGGCCGTCGTCCAGGCGACGTTCGAGGACCGGGCGGGAAAGGAGACCATCGTCCGGCGGGAGATCCCCGTGAAGGGCCGCGGGCGAATCTTCATCGACGACGCACTCTCCACCGCGTCCGCGCTCAGGACGTTGGGCCGGCGTCTCGTGGACATCCACGGCCAGCACCAGCACCAGGCTCTGCTCGCGCCCCGGTCGCACGTCAGGCTGCTGGACATCCATGCCGGACTCGAGTCGCTCGCCGCGGAGGTCGCGGCCGCCTACGCGCGCTGGCGGGACGCGAAGGCGCGCCTCGAAGCGGCGCGGACCGGCGCGGACGAGCTGGCGGCGCGCATCGAGTTCCTGGAATTCCAGCTTGGAGAGATGGACCGCGTCGACCCGCAACCGGGCGAGGACGAACGGCTGCGGAACGAGCGCCGCCGGCTCGCGAACGCCGAGCGGCTGTTGACTCTCGCGGGCGGCGCCTACGCGACGCTGTACGAGCGGGACGACTCGGTGATGTCTGCACTCGGCAACGTGTGGCGACAGGTCGACGAACTGGCAGGACTGGACTCGGCGTTCATGGAGCAGGTCCCGGTTCGGGAAACCGTCGTTCCGCTGCTCGAGGACCTCGCGAATGCGCTGCGCTCCTACGGCGCCACGATCGAGGTGTCGCCGGACAGGCTGGCAGAGGTGGAAGCGCGACTCGCAGAGCTCGAACGGCTCGCGCGCAAGTACGGCGGGGCTCTGGACGCGGTACTGGAACGGCGCCGGACGATTGCCGCAGAGCGTGAGAGACTGACCCGGGACGACGCGCGACGGACGACGCTGGAGTCGGACGCCGGCGCGGCCCGACGCGCGTACCTCGCCGCCGCTCGCGCATTGTCGGCCCGACGCGCAGACGGGGCCCGGCGGCTTGCAGCGGCCCTCGAAGCCGGGTTGAGGCCCCTGGCCATGCCCGATGTACGCGTCGACGTCAGCGTCGACACGGGCCTTCCGGAAGAGCGCTGGAGCTCGCAGGGCATGGATCGCGTGGAGCTCTTCCTGTCCGCCAATCCGGGCGAGGACGCGCGCCCGCTTGCGAGAGTCGCTTCCGGCGGCGAGCTGTCGCGGGTGATGCTCGCCCTCGAGACCCTGGTGGCAACCGACGCCGCGGGGAAGACGCTGGTGTTCGATGAGGTCGACGCCGGCATCGGCGGTCGGGCCGCAGACCGGGTGGGGGAACGGCTGCGCACGCTCGGCATGCACTGCCAGGTGCTCTGCGTAACGCATGCGCCGCAGTTGGCCGCGCACGCCACGGCGCACTTCGGCGTCTCGAAGCGGATCGAGGAAGGGCGAACGCGAACCGCGGTCGAACGGCTTGCGCAGGTCGAACGGGTAGGGGAGCTGGCGCGTCTGATGACCGGCTCCGACACCTCGACGGCTCGCGCGAGCGCCGCGGAACTGCTGGAGTCGAGGCGCGCAACGCCGCAGCCGCAACGCGGACCGGTGTGAGAGGAGAGCGCCTCGATCAGGCGCTCGGGAGAGACCATGGCCAGGACGTATGCGGTCGAGACGTTCGGCTGCCAGATGAACGTGCACGACAGCGAGCGGCTCGGAGGACTTCTGCAGCAGGCCGGCTACGTACGGGCGGAGTCGGCGGACGACGCCGATCTGATTGTCGTCAACACCTGCAGTGTGCGGGAGCGGGCGGCCGAGAAGCTGTTCGCGCGGATCGACAGGTTCCGTCATCGTGCTCGCGAGGAGCGGCCGCTCGTCGCCGTGACCGGCTGCGTCGCCCAGCAGGAAGGGGCACGGATACTCGATCGGGCAGCGACGGTGGATGTCGTGATCGGCACGCAGGCGCTGGCGATGCTGCCGCAGGCCATCGACGAAGCCGAGCGTACCGGCCGCCCGCAAGTCGACACCAATCCGTACGACAACATCTCGTTTCCGCTCGGCGTCGCAGTGCGCGAGGATGCGGTCAAGGCCTTCGTGACGGTCATCGAGGGCTGCAATGACTTCTGCGCGTTCTGCGTGGTGCCGTATACCCGTGGCCATGAACGCATGAGGCCGGTGGCCGAAATCGTTGCCGAGGTCTCGGCGGCAGCCGCCACCGGACATCGTGAGGTGCACCTGCTCGGCCAGATAGTGAATCACTACCAGGCGCCCGATGCCGCGGAATGCGACTTTGCCGGGCTGATCGAGCAGGTTCACGATGTCGACGGCATCGATCGCATCCGGTTTGCGAGTCCGCATCCGCGGCACGTGACGCGGCGGATGATCGAAGCGGTCCGCGATCTGCCCAAGGTGTGCAAGCATCTGCATCTGCCGGTGCAGTCCGGTTCCACCCGCGTGCTGAGTCGCATGCGTCGGCGTCACACCCGCGAGAGGTATCTTGCGCTGATCGACGAGATCCGGACGCAGGTATCGGGGGTCACGGTGTCGACCGATATGATCGTTGGGTTTCCGGGGGAGACCACGGCAGACTTCGAGCAGACGCTGAGCCTGACGGAGACCGTCCGGTACCACGGCATGTTCTCGTTCAAGTACTCGGAGCGACCGAACACCCTTGCGCGGGCCCGCATGCCTGACGATGTGCCGGAGTCCGAGAAGGCGCGGCGTCTTGCGGTCCTGCAGGCGCGCCAGCAGACGATTCAGCAGGAGCTGCACGACGCGATGATCGGACAAACCGTCACGGTGCTCGCCGACGCACCGAGCCGCCGGAATGCCGGCGAGTACGCCGGGCGCACCAGCGGCAACACGGTCGTGAACTTTCCGGCCGATTCGACCTGCATCGGCCGATTGCTGGACGTCCGCATCGAGCGCGCCGGTCCGAACAGTCTCTGGGGCAGGTTGTCTCCGACGGTCGAGCCACCGCCCGGCAGCGGCGACGGGGTGGGGTGATGCAGATCGAGATGACGATCAAGGGACTGATGGTGGACCCGATTACGAACATGCCGATCGTCATCCTGCGCGACGAGGCCGGCGAGCACGTCCTCCCGATCTGGGTCGGCATTTTCGAGGCGAACGCGATCGCGCTGCAAATCGAGAACGTGACCACGCCGCGGCCCATGACGCATGACCTGTTGCGCAACGTCATCAACGACCTCAACGGATCGGTGGAGAAGATCGTCGTCTGCGATCTCAAGGAAAACACGTTCTACGCCCTGATCTACGTCCGCATCCGGGAGGAGGTCGTCGCCGTGGACGCCCGCCCGAGCGACGCCATCGCCCTGGCGCTCCGCGTGAGCGCGCCGATCTACGTGGAGGACACCGTCGTCCGGAACGCCAAGAATCTCGACTTCGCTCCGGACCAGGCCGATTCCGAGCGCCTCGCCAAGTGGTTGGAGAACCTCGATCCCGAGGATCTCGGCAAGTACAAGATGTAGTCGCCGACGGTCGCGGTCGGCGGATGTCGGCCGGCCGACATCCGCCGACGCATGCTTGCAGACCCACCGATTTGCACAGCGGGTTGGCCGATCTTGACACACGGCCGGCCCGTTCCTAGAATTCCGTCATCCTCCATGCTTCCGACACGTTCCGTGTCGCGGTATCGTCTTTCTCTCTCCGCCAAGGCACAGCGATGATCGTTGCGATCGCCAACCAGAAGGGCGGGGTGGGCAAGACCACGACGGCCATCAATCTCGCCTCGGCGCTCGCCCTCCGCGGGGAATCGACCCTCCTCATCGATCTCGATCCGCAGGCGAATACCAGCATCTCCTTCGTGGCGCGTGAAGAGACCATTCGGTCCGTGTACGAGGTGATGATCGACGACAACTGCGCCATGTCGGACGTGATTCGGCCCTCCCCGCAGGAAAATCTGTGGATAGCACCGGCCCGCATCAGCCTGGCCAAGCTGGAAGCGCGGCTGGTGGGGGAGCTGGACGCCCATTTCCGTCTCAAGGACCGCCTCGACATCCTCGGGGAACGCTTCTCGTTCATCGTCATCGACTGCCCGCCGGCCTTGGGGCTGCTGACCGTCAACGCGCTGGTGGCCGCCACGCATCTGCTCATTCCAATCCAGTCGTCCTACTTCGCCCTCGAAGGCACCGACGACCTGCTGGAGACCGTGCAGCGGGTACAGTCCCGAGCCAACCCGCGACTCGACATTCTCGGCGTGCTGATCACGATGCACGACCGGCGGACGTTGTTGGGTCGCGACATCAAGAATCGCATCTGCGAGGCGTTCGGCCCCAAGGTCTTCCGCACGGTGATTTCGAAGAACGTGCGGCTCGAGGAAGGGCCGGCCTACCGTGAGTCCATCTTCACCTTCGCACCGCATTCGACCGGCGCCACGGACTACTACAGCCTGTGCGAGGAGGTCATGGATCGTGTCTAGACGAGGTTTGCCGGAGACCGTCGGCATGCGTCACGAGGCGCATTACGTGGAAACGCTGCCGGCGTCGTCCGGCCAGCCCATCGGGCGCATGGTGCCGATCGACCGCCTGGACCCGAACCCGGAACAGCCGCGTCAGATGATGGGAGACATCACGGAGTTGAAGGCGTCGATCGCCGAGAAGGGAATCATCGAGCCGTTGATCGTGCGCCCTCGCGGCGAGCGGTACGGCATCATCGCCGGCGAGCGACGCTATCAGGCGGCGGTCCAGTTGGGACTCGAGGAGCTCCCGGTCATCATCCGTTCCGCAGACGAATCCGAGAGCATCGAGCTGGCGCTGATCGAGAACCTGCAGCGCAAGGACCTGACGGCATTCGAAGAAGCCGAGGCCTTGCAGGCGCTGGTCGGGCGTTTCCGGTACACGCACGAGCAGCTCGCCGGGCGCCTCGGCCGGTCTCGAACGTCAATCACCGAGTCACTCAGTCTCAATGCCATGCCGCAGGAGGTACAGCGCCTGTGCCGCCTTGCGAGCATCACGTCGAAGTCCGTCCTGCTCGAGGTCGTTCGTCAACGGAGCCCGGAGGCCATGGCCGCCTTCGTCGAGCAGATCACGCGCGACGGTGGCGCCGCGACCCGTCGGCGGGCGCGCGAAGCGGCTGCACAACGCAAAGGCGCCGAAGGCCGTGCGAAGCCGTTCGTGTACCGCTACGCACCGCCGAACCGGACGTTCAGTCTACGCCTGGCGTTCAGGAAGACGCAGGTGCCCCGCGACCAGTTGATCGCGGCCCTGGAGGGGATCATCGACGATCTGCGCCGGTCGGACGATCCGCGCGCATCCGACGAATAACGGACGGACTGCGGGAGATCAGCCAGTGAAATGGGGTTCGGGCAGCCGTAAGTTAACATAACACCCATTATCGGACGCATCGGATCCGCGTAACGGAAGCCGGCAATCCGCGCCGCGCCGCCGGCTGACGGCCCGCGCCCGCTGACGCGGGCGGCCCACGGCGTTCGGTTGTAGAAGTTGTAGAATCGGTTGACGCCGCACCGCGCGCCGCCGGTTGCGGTGCGCCCGGAACACGCTTCATGCTCGGCATCACGTTCATCCTCACGCTGACAGCGGCGCCCTTCGCCGTGAGAACCTGACCGGGAGGGGCGCCGTGTCGAGCATCATCAGTCGCTACATCGTCAGGGAGGTCGTCCTCCCCTTCTGCCTGGCGTTGCTGCTCTTCACCTTCCTCATGCTCCTGCCGCCGATCATGAACCAGGGAGAAGAGCTGATCCGGATCGGAGTGGACGGGCGACAGGTCGCCGAGATGCTGCTGTTGCTGATCCCGCAGTCGCTCTCCGTCACGATCCCGATGGCCCTGCTGGTCGGCGTCCTGATGGGGCTCGGGCGGATGTCGGGCGACCGCGAGACGGTGGCGATGCAGGCCTGCGGCATCAGTCTGTTCCGGATCCTGACTCCCCTGCTGGTCGTGGCGGTGGCGGCGGCGGCGATCAACTGCCACCTCCTGCTCTCGGTAGTGCCGGACGCCAACCAGCGTTTCCGGGAACTGCTGATGCGCGTGCAGGCGAACCGCGCCGAGGGCGAGGTCAAGCCGCACGTGTTCTACGTCGGCGACTTTCCCGACGTCGTGCTCTACGTCGAGCAGGTCTCCGCGGTCGGCAACGGCTGGTCGGACGTGTTTCTCGCGGACGTCCAGCGACCCGAGCAGCCCGACATCTACGTCGCCAGGCACGGCCGGGTCACCGTTGATCGGGAACGACAGCAGGTGGCAATCGTGCTCGAGGACGGCGAGCGCCATCGGGTGGATCCGGTCCACGGGCGCGACTACGAGGTGCACGCGTTCGAGGAGTTGCGGATCCAGCTCGATACCGAGGAGCTCTTCCCTGCCGACGGACCGGACCGCGGCCTGCGCGAGATGACGATCCCGGAGCTCAACGAGGAGGCCGCCGCCATGCGTCAGGCCGGCGTCTCGCCCCACGCGCCGATCATGGAGGCGCACAAGAAGTTCTCCATTCCCGTCGCATGCCTCGTCTTCGTGCTGTTGGGGGTGGGATTCGGCGTGAGCAACCGGACGGATGGTCGCGCGGCGAGCTTCGCACTCGGCATCGGCGTCATATTCGCCTACTACGTGCTGATGTACCAGGCCGAGGCGCTTGCCAAGGGACAGCAGGTGCCCGCCCACGCAGCCATGTGGCTGCCGAACATCCTCCTGGGCTTCGCCGGTGTCGCGCTGCTGCTGCGACGTGCGCGGTCGGTGTCGCCGGACTGGTCGCTGCCATGGCTTCGACGGCGGCGCCGGCCGGACTCCCCCACCCGGCAGCCTGCTGGTCGCGTGCCCTTCGTCACGATCGCAGCCGGCTCGCCGTCAGGTGTCGGCATCCTCGACTGGTACGTGGCGAAGACGTACCTGCACTGGATGGGGCTGGCGTTCGTCGGCCTGCTGGGGATCTTCTACATCACGACGTTCATCGACCTGTCGGACAAGCTGTTCAAGGAACAGGCCACGGGTGCGATGCTGTTGCGGTATTTCTGGTATGCAACGCCGGAGTTCATCTACTACGTCCTGCCGATCTCGGGCCTCGTGGCCACGTTGGTCACCATCGGCCTGCTCACGCGGACGAGCGAGCTCACCGTGATGAAGGCGTGCGGGATCAGCCTGTACCGGGCGGCGGCTCCGATCCTCTGCCTGAGCGTCGTCTGGAGCGGAGGCCTGTTCGCACTCGGCGAGACCGTTCTCGCGCATGCGAATCGAACCGCGGAGATGTTGAACCGCGAGATTCGAACGGGCCGGACGCAGACGATTGATCTGCTGAACCGCCAGTGGCTCTACAACGACGGCGTGATCTATCACTACCGCTACTTCGACGCGGCTCGGTCGGCAATCGACGGCCTGTCGGTCTACCGGTTCGACACCGGCCTCAGGTCGCTGGCGCATCGTACGTACGCGGCGTACGCGGCGTACGAAAACGAGTGGGAGGGCCACGACGTCTGGTCGCGCGACTTCTCGACGCCCGAAAAGACATTTTCCTCCTATCGCAATGACGCGAAACGGGCGCTGCCGGCCGTCCCATCGCCGGCCGTTTTCGCGGCCGAGCGAACCGACGCGGAGCTAATGAACTTCCGCGAGCTCGAGGGGTACATCGTGGACCTGCGCGGGCGGGGCTTCGACGTCGCCGACCTCGTGGTCGATCTCCATCGCAAGGCGTCGTTTCCCTTCGTCACCGTCATCCTCACCCTCATCGCCGTCCCGTTCGCCGTGATCACCGGTGCGCGAGGGGCGCTGTACGGCGTCGGCGTCGGCATCGTGCTGGCGTTCGCCTACTGGTCCGTGCTGAGCGTCTTCGGGGCGCTGGGCAGCGCCGGCGTGCTCCTGCCGGCAGCCGCCGCGTGGGCGCCGAACCTGTTCTTCGGCGCCTCGGCCGGGTACTTCCTGCTGACGGTTCGCACGTAGCGCGGGAACGCCCTGAGTGCACTCAGCGGCTGTCCCGTGGTTCGACCAGGATGTCTCCGATCGTGAGCACGCCGCTCGCACCGGGCGCCGTGTTGACGGTATCGACGACGAGGAGCAGTCCATCCACCGCCGCAGGATCGGGCAGGGCCGGCACGTCGGACCACGCGGGCGCGAACTCTCCGAGCGGCGCACGAACGACCCGGCGTTCCGGGCTGGCGTAGAACGAACGGCGCCAGCGCGGCGACAGACGGCCGTCGCGCTGCTGCCGGATCTGCAGCGAGACCCGCATGGGCCGTGAGGCTTCGACGTCGAGCAGCAGCGCCCCGACGTCGGCGAGCGAGCCCGGGCGAAGCGCCCGCGCCGCAGCGGCGTAGGTGTCGCCGCTGTTCCCGAGGGTGAAGGCGATTCGGAAACCGTTGCCGACTTCCGTCACAGTGGCCGCGGCGTCGATGCTGCGTTCGACCTGCCAGGACTCTCCGCGAGCGGGAAGCGACCTGCCGGCAGCCTCCGGTACGGCGCGCGCCTCGGCCACGGCGCCGACGTAGATGGGATTGCTGACGATCCAGGGTACGGTCGGCCGGCCGCGGGCCTCCGGCAGAATGACCTCCACGCGATAGGCTGCCGGCACGGCGCCTGGCGAGACCGGATACCGGAGCCCGGATCCCGTTCCCTGCGCCACGGTACGGCCGTCGCGCAGGAGCCGGATGGCGGTGTCGGCCGGCGCCGCCAGTGCGACGTTCAGCGTCAGTCCCTCGCACGGGGACGCACGCTCACCCATCCGCACGGTCCGGCCGTCGGCCGTGCGGCCCGTGTAGGTGAAGCGCACGGGACTCGCCAGTGCGTCGACGGCCGTATAGACGCGACCCGCGCGCACCTGTTCGATGAGGTTCTCGGCGTCGTCGGTGGCGTCGCCGGTCAGCGGCCGATCGAGCTCCACCCGGATCGCGAACGTGCGGAAGGTGACCTCGTAGCCGGGAAACCGCACCTCGATCGCCCCGCCGTATCCGTCGTCGTCGTCACCCAGCGCCACCCGCGCATGTGCATCCGTCGCCCCGAGCCCGACGACCGGCCGCTCGGCGGCCAGCGTGTCCCACCGCTCCAGGGCGCTCTCGGGCCGCGCCAGCAGTGACGACAGGCTCTCCGGCGCCCGGAACCAGTAGCCGGTGGCAGCGCGCAACAGATCGATCAGGCCGTCATCCCGCCACTCGCTGTCCGCGTTGAGCCACTCGATGCCATCCACACGGAGCGACCAGTCCGACCAGGCCAACGCCGCCCGCGGCGAGGTGGGGTGGGCGATCACCCCGAATCCGCCCAGGCGGCGGACGTCCTCGACCACGCCGCGGGCATCGCCGCCCAGCGGATACGGCGCAGCAGGCAGTCCAAGGGCCACGTAGTGCCCGTCCGTGCTGATCTCGACGCCGTGGACGACGAGAACCTCCCGCGCATAGGACGGTGGGCGGGCAGTCGTCCCATCGCCGTGGTCGGTCAGGATCACGAAGTCGAGGTCGGCCGCCGCGGCGGCAGTCGCAATCTCGTCCACCGTGCCACTGCCGTCCGACCAGCGGCTGTGAACGTGGAACGCTCCGCGCAGGGTCGTGGAGGCAAACGACTCCGCCACCGGAAAGGAGTCGAGCTCGACGACCTGCGAAGCGTGCGGCAGGGCCCACACGATGAGGCCCCCCACGGCCAGAGCGCCGGCTGTCGAAATACGTGTGAAGCGCCCTGCGAGCCAGTGCATGGCGGGCTCCTCCGAAGACGTGACGCCCGCGCGAGACGCGCGGCCGCCGATGCGTTGTCCTTCGCGGTGGCCGGTGTCCGGCGTCGTCTGCGGCTGCGGCTGCGGCTACGGCGCAGACTCCTGGAGCCGGGCGGCAGCGCGCAACGCCGCCGCCTTGTCGGTCCTTTCCCACGTGAACTCCGGGTCCGTCCGCCCGAAGTGTCCGAAGGCCGCCGTACTGCGGTAGATCGGCCGCCGCAGCGCCAGCGTCTCGATGATGCCCTTCGGCGTCAGCGAGAAATGCTCGCGCACGAGTGCGCTCAGCCGCTCCTCTTCCATCCTTCCGGTGCCGAACGTGTCCACGAGGACCGAGACCGGATCGGCCACGCCGATGGCGTAGGCAAGCTGCACCTGCACGCGGTCGGCCAGCCCTGCCGCCACGCAGTTCTTCGCGATGTAGCGGGCCATGTAGGACGCGGACCGATCGACCTTCGTCGGATCCTTGCCGGAGAATGCGCCGCCGCCGTGCGGCGCCATCCCGCCGTAGGTGTCGACGATGATCTTGCGGCCGGTGACGCCGGCGTCCCCGTGCGGACCGCCGGTGACGAAACGCCCGGTCGGATTGACGTAGATCTTCGTGGCCTCGTCGCGCAGCGACTCCGGGACCGTGGTGTGAATCACCTCGCGGGTGATGTCGTCACGCAACTGCTCCGTCGAGACCTGATCGCTGTGCTGGCTCGACACGACCACCGCATCTATGCGCCGCGGCCGGTCACCGTCGTACTCCACCGTGACCTGCGACTTGCCGTCCGGACGCAGGTAGCGCAGGCGTCCCTCGCGGCGGACGCTCGACAACGCACGGACAAGGTGATGCGCCAGCATCAGCGGCAGGGGCATCAGCTCGGGAGTCTCGTTGCAGGCGTATCCGAACATCAGGCCCTGATCGCCGGCCCCGCCGGGATCGACTCCCATGGCGATGTCGGGCGACTGCCCGTGCAGCGACGAGAGCACCGCGCAGGTGTCCGCATCGAAGCCGAACTTCGCTCGGGTATAGCCCACATCCCGCACCGCCTGGCGGGCGACGTCCGCAAACTCGACCCGGGCGGTTGTGGTTATCTCGCCGGCCAGCACGATGAGCCCGGTGGTCAGCAACGTCTCGCAGGCGACGCGTCCGGTCGGATCGTCCGTCAGGACGGCGTCGAGAACGGCATCGGAGACCTGGTCGGCGATCTTGTCCGGATGGCCTTCGGTGACCGACTCGGAGGTGAAGAGGTAACGGCCTGTCCGGCGCATGTGCGGTGTATCTCCCTTCGCGGCAATCGATGCGGCGTCAATCCGGTGGGGTGGCCCACGGCACGGGCCGCGGAACGGGTGTGCCGCGCAGGTGAGGTCCCGCGCGCCCACATCAACCGCATACCCTAACCAAGGAACGACCGCCCGGTCAATCACGAGCGCGGGTGGCATTCATCGTAGATTGTCCTCAGCCGCGCCGCGAGAATGTGCGTGTAGATCTGGGTCGTGGACAGGTCGGCGTGACCGAGCAGGGTCTGTATGGATCGCAGATCCGCGCCGCGTTCGAGCAGATGCGTCGCGAACGAGTGCCGCAGGACGTGCGGACTCAGATCTCTCGACAGGCCGGCCTGCCGCGCGTACTGCTTGAGCTTCTTCCAGAAGCCCACGCGGGTGAGCCGCATCCCGCCTCGTGCGTTCACGAAGACCCGATCGGAGGCCCGCGGGCCGAGCAGCGCGGGTCGGGCGGATGCGAGGTAGCGGCGCAGCCACTCGACGGCCGCGCTGCCGATCGGGACCAGGCGTTCCCTGCCGCCCTTTCCCAGGCAGGTCAGGTAGCCGGCGTCGAGGTGCAGATCGCCAGGCTGCAGGGACACCAGCTCGGAGACCCGCAGACCCGTGGCGTAGAGCAGCTCGATCAGGGCCCGGTCGCGGATGCCGATCGCGTTGCGGGTATCAGGCTGACTCATGAGGGCGTCGACCTCCTCGATGGAGAGGAACTTCGGGAGCGCGGGCCACGAGCGCGGCGCCCGCAGGTCGTCCGCCGGGTTCGACGCAATGCGGCCATCAAGCTGCAGGAACCTGTAGAACCCACGCACGCAGGCCACCGTGCGGGCGACGGATCGCGGTGCGAGACCGGAGGCCATCAGGTCACGCACGAAGGTCTCGAGGTCGCGGCGGTCGAGCCGGTCGAGGTCGGTTCCGCGCGACTCGGCGAATCCCGCCAGCAATACCAGATCGCGGGCATAGCTGGTCACGGTATTGACGGCCAGGCGCCGCCCGGCCTTCAGATCATGCAGATAGGCGTCGGCAAGCTGTTCGCTCACGCCCGTTGTATCGGCCGGGCGGTCGGCCTCCGTCATGCAGGAGACGGCAGGGAGGGATCCAGGGTGCGGTCGCGCCGGCATCCGCTTCGGCGCGCTAGTGTCGTGCACCCGCCCGCAGAGCGCCGCTTGGCTTATAATGTCTGCTCGCACAGTGCTTGCAAACAGCGATGGCTTCGGCAGCTCGCCGCACATCGAGGATTGATTCCATGTCTCAAGTGAAGCACCTTGCCGTTATCGCCGGCATACTGGGCGCCGCGCTGATCTTCCCCGCCAGTCACCGTGCGGCGTACGCGTCGACCGCCGCCGCTCAGGCCGACTTCGCCGCGCAGGTCGGCGAATACGTCCGTGCCCAGGAAGCGTTGGCGGCGGACGACTTCGACGGGGCGCAGAGCGCGCTGGCCAATCTGATCGCGATCGCGGACAGCGTCATCCGTCCGCTGGCCGAGGCTGCGGCCGGTGCGGAGGACATCGCCTCCATGCGCAGCGCGTTCAAGCCGCTGTCCGAGTTCCTCGCGGGCATGGATCTGCCCGCCGGCTTCGCGCGGGCGTACTGCCCGATGTACGACGGCGGATCGAACTGGGTGCAGATCGACGGCCCGGTCCGCAACCCCTACTACGGCTCCATGATGCTGACCTGCGGCGTCGTCGACGCGGCGCCCGGCGCGCACATGGATCACAGCCCGCGGCACGGCGGCCGGGTGTTCATGGCGCCCGACAGCTTCCACCATATCGAGGGCACGTATCCGGAGGCCGGCGTCTTCCGGCTCTACGCCACCGACAACTACCGTGAGCCGGTGGACGTGACCCTGTGGATGGGGCGCGTCGTGCTGGAGGAGGACTATGATGCGGCGACCGACGAGTTCATCGAGGTCGCCTCGGCGGCCTTCCTGCCCTCCCCCGACGGGGCGTATCTGGAGGCCGAGGTCGGCGACGTCGCGCTGCCGGCCGACTTCATCGCCAAGATCCAGATGGCGGAAGACTTCCCGGAAGAACGGTTCGACTTCATCTTTGCGGAGTTCACGTCCGCGGCGCCGGCCGTCAGTGTCGCCACGGTCCCGGACATTCCGGTGACACTGCCGCTCGCCGAGCGGATCCGCCCGCGGATTCCCGAGCGAACCCTGGACATCGTCAGCGGCATCAGCGCCCGCAACGAGGAGATCGAACGCCTGGTGGCGGAGGGCCGCTTCACGGAGATCTTCATCCCCGCCCTGCAGTCGAAGGAACTCGCCCTGGCGCTCGATCAGCGCGCCGAGGCGCTGCCGCCGGCCGGCCGGAACGCCGTGCGCATCGCGGTGCGCAGCCTGGTGCGATCGGCGTGGCTCCTCGACTGGTACGGCGACCTTGGCAACAAGCAGCAGGTGAGCGAAGCGCACGACATCTTCAGCGAGGCCGTGCAGGGGATCAATCAGGTCTACGCGGGCGTGGCGGCGCGGTAGGGCGGGGGCGGACGGCGGGAGGCGCCAGGGAGAGGGAGCGATGACAATGCGATACGGTCGCTGGTGTCTGGGCGCTGCGGTGGCGCTCGTCGTGGTCGGCGGTCAGACCGAGGAGACGGAGACGCACACGCCGATCGCCTCGCGCTGGAACTACAACGAGCACCTGTTCCCGATCTTCCGCGACAACTGCGGGTCGTGCCACCGTGACGGGGGCATCGCCCCGATGTCGCTCGTTTCGTACCAGAGCGCCTACCCCTGGGCGCAGTCGATCCGCGAGGAGGTCCTCGGCCTGCGGATGCCTCCGTGGAAGGCGGAGGACGGCTTCGGCGACTTTCGCAACGGGCACGCCCTGCCGGCGCACCAGATGGACATGATCCTGGAGTGGTCCAGCGGCGGCTACCCGCAGGGCCCCCGCTCGCTGCGTCCCGATCCGCCGGGGCCGCCTGCGGAGTGGCCACTGGGCGCTCCCGACCTGGAACTCGACATGCCGGAGCCCTTTACCGTGGACGCGGGTACGAACGAACTGGTCCGCTACTTCGTGCTGACCGCGGGAAACACCGCGGACCGCTTCGTGACCGGCGCCGACGTGATGCCGGGCGCCGCCGCGGTGGTCCGTGACGTGGCCCTCTACATCGACGCCACCGGGACCGCCCGGGCACTCGATGCCGAGGACGCCGGACCGGGGTTCGCGGAGGTGGCAGGGCGCGATTTCCCCACCGCCGCGCCGCTCGCGCTGTGGTCTCCGGGACGGCCGAGCGTGCTGCAGGACGCAGCAGTCCGGCATCTGCCGGCCGGCGCCGACATCGTCGCGCGCGTGCACTACAAGAAGACCTGGATCACGGAGTACGAGGAGTTCGTCGACCAGAGCCGCATCGGGCTCTACCTGAGCGACGACAGCGCCAGGACCGTGGAGTCGATGCTCGTGTCGTCGCCGGAGCCCGCGGACGGACTGACCCTGGCCTTCAGCCAGCACGTGGCTGAGGACCTGAGCGCGCTCGCCATCCTGCCGGAGGTCGCCGTCGAAGCCCGCAACGTGCAGGTAGTGGCGGTGACCCCGGGCGGAGCCCGCGTGCCGCTGCTCTTCCTGCGCGAGCCGGACACCGCCTGGCCTACCCGCTACTGGTTCGACGCCCCGATCGACCTGCCTGCCGGCTCGACCATCGAAGTCAACGCGAGCCTGCATCCGGGGGCGGGCCACACGCCGGGCCTTTCCCTGTTCGGCGCAGACCCGTCAGCGGCGATCCGGCTGGTGGTGGACTACGCGACCGACCGCGAGCCTGTGAAGTGGTCCCGGTCGAAGTCCTCCAGGTAGCGCTCGACTGACTGCCTGACGATTTCTGGGAGCAGCTCGTGCCCGTTCCCGACGCGAGCGATGCCCAGCGCCTCGACGAGCGACAGGGCTTCCTTGACCTTGGATGGGGCACTTCCTGAGAGGCGGCACAATACCGCCGACTCGCAGTCGATCGCCGACGACCTCGCTCCCGCCGCCTCGTTGAACCGACAGCCCGTCACACCACGAACACCAGGAAGAGCCGCACCGCCTCAGCGAGGTCGACCACCCACCCACACTGACGTTGTTTCGCTCTTGGACAACTGGTTAAGGGTGTTCCAGCGCCTTGGGGAGGCATGAACGAGCCCTTGACCTGCCCGAGCGACCGGGCCCCCTGAACTTTGACGACCTTCACGTCGCCGTACCATCACCCGAACCACGACCATCACCCGAACCACGAAAAACGGACGCGATGAAGATACGCACAACCACCACCGCTCTGTCAGCCGCCGCCTTCCTCCTTGCCACCGGGATTCCCGAAGCCCTCTGGGCGCAGCGGGCACCGCAGATTCGCGATGATCTGCGCCCGCAAAACTTCGGGACGCCTACGATCACCAGCGTCTACGGAGAGGGCGACGGCAACGACGTCACCGCAACCGGAGCGCTGTCGGTCGCGCTCGACTCGAGCACTGTGCCCTCCAACATCAGCCACATCAATCTGCAAACCCGCCGCCCGGGCGGGAACTGGCCCGGCGGGTACTTCCGCACAAAGAACGCAGACCAGGTCTACGTTACCGGCAACAACCGCCTGCGCGGCCACCGCTACGAAGCCCGCGTGCGCAACTGCACAGCCGCCAGCCCGATTTTCTGCGGGTCGTACAGCAGCGTGGTTGTCGGCGCGCTGCGTCCCGCCCCGGTCCAATCCTTCAGCGCTGTTCCCGGGGCGATACAACGACGAGCATCGACATGAACTGGCTGCCCGAACAGAACCACCCGCAGCCGGATGCTTCGTGGGAAACCGGGTACAACACAGACCCGGGGGCCGACGCACCGCTGGAATCGACGACCGGAAACTTCACGACGGCGCACAGCCACACGATCACCGGTCTATCGTCCGGAACGCAGTACGCGGTGTTCGTGCGCACAGTCGTCCTCAACCCCAACAATGACGACGAGATCCTCGACAACGCGCACAGCGCGTGGCGCAAAAGAACCGTCACGACCGGGAGTTTCGGGCCGCCGGACCCGCCGGAAAACCTCATCATCACGTCGAACGACGGACTCGTCTGGCTCGACTGGTCGCCACCGGAAGAAGACGGCTACGGTGAGATCACCGGATACGGCGTCCGCTGGCGCCAGACCGGAACAACGTCCTGGTCAACGGCGACGACCAACGCCGAAACGACGGACTACACCATCACCGGCGAAACCGTCGGGACGACGATCGAGATCAGCCTGAGGGCGACGAACCAGTACGGAAACTCCGAATGGACGCCGAGCGAGACGGCGCCCGTGGTGGGCGATCCGCCCGACGGCCCGCCGGGACGTCCGCACGACCTGTCGCTCGTCGAACAGGACCGGGCACTGTTCGCCGAGTGGGACGCAGACAGCAGCCACGCGGCGCCGAGCCACTACAAGGTCCACTACCGGAAGCGCGGTCACGGCTGGGAGACTCCGCTGGACGCCCCGTACGCGAACCGCACGCTGTTCAACCTGACGAACTGCGTCGAGTACATCGTGCGCATCGTCGCCCACAACGACTTCGGCGAATCCCCACCATCGCTGCCCGCGACCGGCACGCCGGGCTCCGACTGCGAGGACGGAACCGACCCCGACCCCAGCCCGGGACCAGACCCGAACCCGAACCCGGACCCGGACCCACCGGAGGACGCCACTGTCCCCGGGCGTCCCGGAAACCTGTCGCTGAGCCCAGGGAACGGCCAGTTCACAGCAAGCTGGAGCGCTCCGGACAACGCCGGAGGATCAGCCATCACACACTACGAGCTGCTCCACCGCGCACGCGGTCAGGAATGGGAAGACCCCATCAACGTCGGCAACGTGACCAGTCGAACGGTCACGGGAAAGACCAACGGCACGAACTACATCGTGCGCATCGTCGCGCACAACGCGGTCGGCGAGAGCCGACCGTCGCTGCCGAAGACGACCACGCCGCAGGAGAACCTGAACAACGCGGCGCCACCGCCGGACGGCAACACGCCGGAGGCATCGAACCTCCAACCGGTGCCGGCACTGCCGGCTTGGGCGCTCGGCGCTCTCGTTGCGCTTCTCTTCGGCCACGCCCTGCGCCTGCGACGCCGCTGAGCGACGCCGCTGAGCGGCTGGCAAACCGTAACGTCCAACGACCTGTTGAAGTTGGGATCATCCGTGGGAACGAAAGCTGTCGGCGCTACGGAGGGGCCGGTTGCCGTTGCGCCGCGCCGGACGCTCGGGGGGCGGCCCGCTGTCGCTGACGAGGTCGAAGCGCTGGTCGGGTCGGCGCCGGCCGGCGGGTTTGGACGCAGGTTCGGGGCTTCCGCGAGATGCTCCAAACTGGTCAGCGCCCTCGACGCGCTGGCCCCGCCCGACACTGGCGTCGAGCATGTGGCGTAACATACTCTCGCGAGAGTGAGGAAGGGAGTCAGCCACCCGCGAACTTCAACAGAGAACGGGACATCCCCCGTCCGGATGGCACCTGATGCGGATTGCACTGGTCGCTCCCGTGGCGCAGTCTGTACCGCCCGTCCGCTCGGGCTCCATCGAGACGGTGACCGACCTGCTGGCGAAGGGACTGGTCGCGCGCGGCCACGACGTCACCCTGTTCGCGGTCGGATCGTCCGACACGCCGGCGACCCTGCACGCCACCTTTCCACGCGGTTACAACGCGGACGAATCACTCTGGCCGTGGGAGCTGTGCGAACTGTTCAACCTGGCGGCGGCGGTCGAGCGCGGCTCGCGCTTCGACGTCATCCACGCCCAGGCGGAGTATGCCCCGCTGGGACTGCCGTACGCACGCCTGTCGCCCACGCCGCTCGTGCACACCGTCCATCACTGGCCGACCGAGACCGAGGCAGCGCTCTGGTCGCACTATCCCGAAGCGCCCTTCATCGCCGTCTCGGCCGCCCAGGCGCGTCGGTTGCGCGGGTTGACGGTGGCCGGCATCGTGCACCACGCCGTCGACCCGGCCGCACTGCCCCTGCGGTTCGAACCCGACGACTACCTGCTGTTCCTCGGCCGTTTCACTCCGGGCAAGGGGGTGTTGGAAGCGATCGGCGCGGCGCGGCAGGCGGGCCTTCGGCTCGTGCTCGCAGCCGCGGAGAACGACTACTATCGCGAGGTCGTTGCGCCGCTCGTCGACGGTGGTCGGGTCGTCTACCGGGGCGAGGTCGATCCGTCGGCCAGAGCGGAGCTGCTCGGCGGCGCGCGCGCCCTGCTCTATCCGGTGCAGGCGGACGAGCCGTTCGGGCTCGTGCTGGCCGAGGCGATGACCTGCGGGACGCCGGTGGCGGCACTCGACCGCGGCGCCGTGGGTGAGCTCGTCGACGAGGGAATCACCGGCGGCGTCTTCGACCACCTCGAGGCCCTGGTGACGGGCCTCGCGCACATCGTCGCGCTCGATCGCAAGCGGGTCCGCCGCCGCGCCCTCGAACGCTTCCACCCGGACCGCATGGCCGCGGAGCATGCGGCGATCTACGCCCGCCTGGCCGCGGATGCACGACGCGGACGTTCGTGACGTACGCTTTCAACGACGGAGCACGGATGACGCCGGCGGCCAACGGCCTCGAACGGCTCGCCCGCGCGAAAGTGACGTACGCTTTCAAACGACTGAGCAGGATGACTGACCACCCGCACCGAAACACCTCAAATCGCCGTCGCCGTACACCCGCACATCGACCACCCCGCTCCACGAGTCCGTCACCACCGTCTGGACGCCGAGCCCGCGAGACGTTCGGGACGCTAGTGGAACTGCAGCCCCATCCGCACCGCGAACCCGGAAGCGGTCGGTTCGGGCGGGTCTGCGGGGCCGATGTCGTCGAGTTTGCCCACCGCGAGCTGGACGCTCCCGTCGTAGCTTGATCGCGCCTCCGGGGAGCCTGCGTCTCCCGCGGAGGCGGCGCCGTGCTTCGGCGCCGACGCCCGGAACCGGCGAAGATCGCGTCTCGTTCGTCGGCTCCAGGGTGCAGTACCCGACGATGCGAACCCCGAGCGTGTCAGGGCATCGCGCAGCACGGGGTCGACGTCGAGCCGGCGCAGGGGCACCCGGCGGGCCGCCCGCCGTTCGGCCGAGGCGTCGGCGAACACCGTCACCCGGACGTCCCCGCCCCCGAATCGACCTGTGCCGCACCGCGGCGTGGACGCGCCGGACGACTGAGAATCTTGTGGTAAACTTCAAGTGGGCATGGTGGCCATGGTCTCCTTAACCTCTTCGCCGTGTCCAGGCGGCGTCGGCTACAACCGGCGCCGCCATCTACTCTTACCGGAGGACGAACCGCACCCGCGTCCCAGGCGCCTTTCGTACAGGCCGACGTCATCGATCTGCACGTGCGGCAGCCGCGATGACGCACCGTGACGGGGCGCCCATCGGGTCTTCTCCGTCAGTCCTCGTAGACCGGACCGTGCACCGTGCGGTGCGAAAGGTACTTCCATTCACCGTCCCGCTGGGCGTAGACACGGACGTACCAGAAGCTGAAGCTGCGCTGTTCGGAGACGGGTCCACCGCTGCGGGCCCGCAGCCGCCCCATCGTCATGGCCACGTCGCCGTGGATCTCCACCTGCTGCGAATCGACCTCGCGCAGGGAATAGCGTCCGGCCAGCGAGGCGAGCCACTCCCCCTTGTCGTCAACGCCGAGCACCGGGCCGCCGGTGGTCCAGCCGTCCCCGTGCGTATAGGTGAAGTCGTCCGCGCAGACCTCGTCGAGGAAGGCGACATCGGCGCGGAGCACGGCCTCTTCGATACGCCGTTCCAGCGCAAGCACTTCTTCCACCACTGCGGACTCCTCCCCGGGCAGCGCGACGGTTTCCTCTGCCGCGTCGGGGAGCGCGAAGACGTAGAGCGCGTTGCCGCTGCCCGGGTGACGCACGTCCGGCGCCAGCATTCGAGGCATCAGCCGCGGGCTGCCGCCGCCGAGGCCGGTGGACACCGCCACGTACTGCCGGCCGCCGGCCCGGAAGCTGATCGGAAAGCCCTGCACGGACGTCCCGAGGCGCGCCCGCCAGAGCTCGGCGCCCGTCTCGACGTCGAAGGCCCGGAAACGGCGGTCGAGGTCCCCGACGAAGGCCAGTCCCCCGGCCGTCGTGAGAACCCCGGTCAGGAACGTCGGCCGCTGCTCGATGCTCCAGACCTCTTCCAGCGTCTCCGCGTCGTAGGCAGCCAGCTTGCCCAGGCGGCCGTCGGTGCCGGGCATCTCGTGGAACGGCCGCGCGCTCATCCCGACGCCGCCCGAGCCGAGCTCGAAGGCCACCTCGCGAGCCGCCAGCTCCATGCACGACTGCGCCAGCGGCAGGACCAGCAGCCCCGATCCCGGGTGATAGCCCATCGGGTGCCAGTTCTTCCCGCCGGCGGTGCTCGGACACGCGGGCACGAGCTGCTCGAACCGCGCGTCGGCGATGTCCTGCCGATAGGTGACCGCACCGGTCTCGGGATCGATGTGTTCGAACACGTTCTGGTGGACGGTCTCCTTGTGGCCGAGGAACTCGCCGGTCTCGCGGTCCAGCTTCCAGAGGATGCCGTGCTTGCCGGCGCTGAAGACCGCCCTGCGGCCGCCGACATCCACCAGCACCCGCTCGTACACCTCGTCCAGGTCCAGGGTCTCGCCCGGCACGTGCTGGAAGTGCCACGCCAGCTCTCCGTCGCCCGGCCGCAGGGCGACGGTCGAGTTGGTGTAGAGCGCGGGGTCGTCCACCGTCATCCCGCGGCTCAGCGCCACCCACGGCTTGGCCTGGGCCACCCCGAAGTAGACCAGGTCGAGGCCGGGGTCGTAGCTGCCGGTGATCCAGGTGTCGCCGCCCCCGCGCAGGTAGTCGGGCACGTCGGCCCAGGTATTGCCGCCCGGCTGGTCGGAACGCGCGACAGTGTGGAACCGCCAGAGGCGCTCGCCCGTGTCCGCGTCGTAGCCGCTGATGAAGCAGCTCTCCAGCGTGTAGCGGTCGCACCCGCTGAGGCCCTGCACGAGCGTCCCGCCGACCACGACGGGCCCGCTGGTGTTGCGGAAGCCCTCGGTGTGATCGGCGATGACCGTATCCCACACCCGCTCGCCGGTGCGCGCGTCGAGGGCGATCAGGCGGGCGTCCGGAGTGGCCATGAACAGCTTGTCCCCGTGGATGGCCAGGTTGCGGCTCATGCCGGAGTAGCCGGTCGTGGCCACCTCCACCTGATGCTCCCAGATGAGGTCTCCGGTGGCCGCGTCGAGCGCCTGCACCACCGGACCGATGCCCGCAAGATACATGACGCCGTCGTGGACGATCGGCGAGGGCGCATTCCAGCCGCCCTCGTTCATCGCCCACACCCAGGCCAGCTCCAGCTCGCCGACGTTGGATCGGTCGATGTCCGCCAGCGGGCTGTAGTTCCAGGCCTGGTAGTTGCGGCGGATCATCAGCCAGTCGCCGTCGTCCGGGTTGCGCAGCATCGCGTCGGTGACCGGCCGGTACTCGTCGACCGTGCCGGCCACGGTGACGCCGCCCGGCTCCGGCGCGGCGGATGGAGCCGGCGGCGGAGGCGCGGCAGCCGCCTCCCCGGCGGAGGCGCCACCGACCGCCGGGGCGACGGCTGCCGTCGCGCCGCCTGCGAGCGTCCCGATCGGGACGGTCACCGCTCCGGTCAGCGCCGTGCCGCCCGCCGGCGCGCCGTTCGCCTGCAGCAGGTAGGCCACGATATCCCGGTACGCTTCGTCGGTGAGGGAGCCTGCCTGCCCCGGCGGCATCGAGCCGCTGATGCGGACGAAAAGATCACCCGGACCCAGATCCGCCCAGAACTGCAGGAAGCTCTCCCCGGCGAGCTGCGGCGCCTCGAAGCTGCCCTGCAGGTTGGACTGGTGGCAGACGGCGCACTCGCGCTCGTAGATCGCGCGGCCGGACTCGGCCTGAACCGCCGTATATACGCCTTCTTCCGCCGCCTGACCGGCGGCCGGCGAGGCCGCGCCCGTCGCCAGCAACATCGTCGTCGCCGCCACGAGCGCCCTGCTCCTGCACGCAGAAGCCGGCCATCGCCGGATAGCCGCCAGCACCATCGTCAACGCCGCCATGAGCGCCGGTGTCCACGTCCTTCGAGCGCGTCGTTCCAGTGAGTGGTTCATGGCTACCTCGTCCTCCAGCATGCATCCGACCGGGCCATTATCGCCTCTCCGGTCCGCTGACCGTCACTCCCCCGCCCTTGCCGCTGTATCCGCGGCCGCCAGGGTCCCGGCGCTCGGCATGCTCGGCATCCCGACTCCCATGCGGCCGGTGTAGACTCGGCTCATGTCCCACGCCACCTGTGACGGCAGCAGCCGGCCCTCGCGCCGGCGGTTTCTTCGTGGAATCGGCGGATTCGCAGCGCTGGCCGCGTCGTTCGGCGCGAGCCGGACCGCGACCGGAGGCCCCCGGGGCGCCGCACGTCCGGAGACCGGCGGCGCCGCGCTCGGGATGCAGGGCCCGCGCATCACGGTCCGCGCGGTCGACGCCTACCCCATCTACATCAACCAGCGGTCCGAGGGCCTGCTCGATCCGCCGGTCTTCGACGGCGACGACGACCCGCGCCGCTGGCGCTGGGGCGGCCCCTTCGAGCAGCTTCCGTCGGCCATCATCGCCGTCATCAAGACCGACCAGGGCATCGTCGGCTTCGGCATGGGCGCCGGCGGGACCGCTGCGGTCGAGATCATCCGCGGGCACCTGCGCCACCTGCTGATCGGAACGAGCCCGCTCGACGTCGAGCAGCGCTGGGACCAGATGTACAGTTCGGGTCTCCTCTACGGCCGGCGGGGGCTGTTCCCCATGGCGCTGAGCGCCGTCGACAATGCGCTCTGGGACATCGCCGGGAAGTTTGCCGAGCGTCCCGTCGTCGAGATGATCGGCGGCTGGCCGCGCGAGCGGCTCGCGATCTACCAGACCGGCGGCGACATCCCGGCGGCGCTGGCCCGCGGCGTTCGCAACTTCAAGATCGGCACGCCGGTCGGCCCCCACACCCCGCCGGACGAGCAGCGCCGGGTCGTCGACCGGATCCTGGCCGCCCGCGACATGATCGGGCCCGACGCCAACCTGATGATCGACTGCGTCTCGCGCAACGGCACCGCCGACTGGGCGGTCGGCTACGCGCAGCAGTTGCGGCCGGCCAACCTCTACTTCATGGAGGAGCTGCTGTCCCCGGACGACGTGTTCGGGTACGCCGAGCTGGTGCGACGCATCGGCGGCGGCGGTCCCGGCTGGACGCGCGTGGCCTGCGGCGAGCACGAGTACACCGAGCACGGATTCAACGTCCTGGTGCGCAACCGGGCGGCGGAGGTGCTGCAGCCCGATATCACTTGGTGCGGCGGACTGACCGCCGGCAAGCGCATCCGCGACCTGGTCGAGGGCGCCGGGCTGGAGTTGATCCCGCACCGCGGCGGCAGCGTCTGGGGGCTGCCGATCGCGCTGACCGCGCGCACCTGCACCATGGCCGAGAGCTTCCCGGCCCAGTCGCCCATCCTTGATGCGATGTCGCCCCGTTCCGACAACGGCGACTACCTCGCGTCGACCGCGCCGGGCTTCGGGAGCACGCTGACCGAGGAGATGGTGCTGGACGCGCGCCTGCCGGGGACTTTCTGAGTGAACTCGCATGTCGGACCGGCCTCTCCGTGACCGCGTCGCCGTCGTCGCCGGGGCCACGCGGGGCGCCGGGCGCGGCATCGCCCGCATGCTGGGCGCGGCGGGCGCCACCGTCTACTGCACGGGCCGCAGCGTGCGGGGCCGCCCCGCAACCGCCGGACGGCCGGAGACCATCGAGGAGACCGCGGAGTTGGTCACCGCGGAGGGCGGCCGCGGCATCGCCATCCGCACGGACCACACCGTGGAGGGGGAAGTCGAGCGGCTCTTCGCCCGGGTGCGCGCCGAGCAGGATCGGCTCGACGTGCTGGTGAACGACGTCTGGGGCGGCGACGCGCTGACCGAGTGGGGATCGCCCTTCTGGGCGCTCTCCGTCGCCCAGGGACGGGAGCTGCTCGAACGCGCGGTCCACAGCCACGTCATCACCAGCCGCCACGGTGCGCCGCTGATGGTCGAGCGCAACGCGGGGCTCATCGTCGAGGTGACCGACGGCGACACGCACGGGTACCGCGGCAACCTGTTCTACGACCTCGCCAAGAACGCCGTCATCCGGCTCGCCTACGCCATGGCCGCCGACCTGCACGCGCACGGCGTGACGGCGCTGGCAATCACGCCGGGGTTCCTGCGCTCCGAGGCGGTGCTCGATGTCTTCGGCGTCACCGAAACGAACTGGCGGGAGGCCATTGAGAAGGATCCCTATTTCGCCGAGTCCGAGACGCCCTGCTTCGTCGGCCGGGCCATCGCCGCGCTGGCCGCCGATCCGGAGGTGGCGAAGAAGAGCGGCGGGCTGTTCTCGAGCTGGGGGCTGGCGAAGGAATACCGCTTCACCGACCTCGACGGACGCCAGCCGGACTGGACCGCATTCTTCCACCGCAAGGTGCGGGAGATCGTCGAAAGCGATGCGCCGCCGGACGAGATGGACCGCTTCGTCGTGCGCAGTCGGTTCCATCAGGCCGAGCTCGATCCTTCTGCATCCGAAGAGGCCGCGCGCCTGCGCGCGTGGCTGGAACGGCAGCAGCGATCAGGCTCGGCAACGTGACAACGACGGCCGGCGGCGCAGGAACATGGTTCCCGCCACCGACCCTCATGCGCACAGCAGCGCGACGACCGCCGCCGCGAACGCGCGCAGGTCCCCCAGGTTCTCCTGCATCACGGCATGCACCCGACGGTAGTCGACCTCCCAGTAGACGTGCACCAACAGGTTGCGGAACTTCGCCATGCTCTGCAGCCGCTCGGTGAGATCTGGTGCGACGATGCCCGCCTCGCCAAGCAGCCCGAAACAACCCGCATAGTCGGCCGGCGTGGTGCGCAGGCGGCGCGACGCCACGTGATAACAGAGCGCGAGCGCGGCCTCGATGGCGAACAGGAGGCGATAGGACGCGATGTCCTGCGCGTCGCGATCGGCCAGGAAATCCGCAAGGGGAACCCCGGCCAGCGTCTCCAGCCGCTGCACCGAGTCCTCGATCTCCGCGCACCGGGCGCGGATCAGGTCCGGGTTGAGCATCACGCGCGGTATGCCTCGATGGTGGCCCGGCGCAGCAACGGCTCCATGTCCAGGTATGCGCGGACCGTCCGCTCCATCAGATCGGACAGGCACTCGTCGTTCCGGCTGAGCAGCAGACGCCCCTCCCGAAAGACATGGAACAGGAAGGTGACCGGGGCGTCGTTGAGCACGCGCACATCGACCGGGAATCCGGTGGCGCGATCGAGTCGCAGACCCAGATCCAGGGCCCGTCGGAACCGCACGTCCGCGGCCCCGTTCAGGTGGACGCCGATGTCGACGTCGTGGAAGCCGCCGCCACCGAGATACGAGCCGTGGAGCCAGGCGAACTCCAGGTCCGGTTCGATTGCCAGCGCCGCGACGAGCGTTCGCGTCATGCGCTCGCGTTCAGCGGGCTCCACGCGATACAGACGCCGCATGGCATCCTTCCTTCCGAACGCCGGAGAGAGCGAGAGCGGCACGGGTGCGCGCGCAACACCGTCATGTCGCGCGCACCCGGCACGCGTCCGGGACAAACGTCCACGCCGCGGGCTCCTACCGCGGATACCAGTCGCCGTCGCGCACCTCGATCGGCGCACCTTCGAGGGCGTCCCGCAAGGCCTGGATCGTGCCGGCGATCTGCTCGGTGTTGTCCGGGCGGGGCAGCTCGCGGTTGCCGAACCAGCGCGCGGTGGCGTTGTCGTAGTGGATGAGGTAGACCACCTCCGGCCCGAACGTCTTGACGCACTCGGCGACCGGGATCGGGCGCATGCGGTCCACCGGCAGGTTCATCGGCATGAACGCCACGTCGATGCCCTCGAGGGCCTGGATCTCGGGCACGCACTCCCCGACCCCGGAGAAGAACAGGCGCTTGCCGCCGAGCGTGATGACGTAGCCGTTCGCCTCCCCCTGCGGGTGCCATGGCTGGCCGGGGGTCATGTCGTAGGCCGGCACCGCCTCCACCGGCACGCCGGCGAAGACGCCCTTCTCGCCGTTGGCGAGGACCTCGCCGTCACCGAACGCCGCATGGGCGGATGCGGTGAGAACGACCGGGGCGCCGGGCTTGCGGAGCCGCTCGATGGCCGCCGGATCGAGGTGGTGCGCCGGATCATCGGTCACCAGCACGAGATCCGCGGGCTTCGCCGCGGACAGGTCGCCTGCGCTCCACGGATCGATGTGCACGACCGTGCCGGCGTGCTCGATCTGCACGCTCGAATGGAGGATCGGCGTGATGACGACATCGCCGCCCTCGGCCGGGATCCGGTCGGACGACTGCGCCGCGGCCGGAACGGCGCTCGCCAGCAACGCCGCCGTGAACGCCGCGAACAGGGACTGACGCATGGTGGACCTGCCTTCTCGAAGTTCCTCGGCGCCCGGACTCCGCGGCGTGGGCCGCGCGGACCGGGATGGCCGCCGGAGGCGCCGGCTGGACCGGCGGGATTGGATGTCGCGCTTGTCCGTCACGCCCGCCATGCTACGACCGCCGCGGCGCGCGGTCAATTCCGGGGCCGCGCCCCGCACCGCCGCCGACGGTCCGCTTCGGCGCCGCCGACGGCCCCGGAGACTGCAAGGGCAGGGCGGAGCGCGCCGTGCGTGACGCAGGCCAACGGATCGCGGTACGCTGATGGCTCGAACCGGAGCGCGATCCCCCATGCCATCGAACACGACCATCGCCGACCTGCTCCTCGTACTCGTCGCAGTCGGCTGCGGCGCCGGCCCGGCCGCCGAACGCCCCGCCGCGGCGCTGCCGCCGACCGCCGCCGGATTCCCCGACGGCCCGCTCACCCTGATCGCGCCCGCCAACCCCGGCGGCGGCTGGGACCAGACCGCGCGCCAGATCCAGCAGGTGTGGACCACGACCGGGATTCCCGGCGTCCCGGTGGAGGTCGTCAACCGCGGCGGGGCCGGGGGCACCATCGGGCTGGCCGACCTGGTCACCCGCCACCGCGGCGACCCGCACAACCTGATGGTGTTCGGGCAGGTGATGCTCGGCTCCATCCGCACCAACGCGAGCCCGGTATCCCTCGAGCAGACGGCGCCGCTGGCCCGCTTGCTGAACGAGTACGAGGTGATCACCGTGCCGGCCGACTCGCCCTACGACACGCTCGACGCGCTGCTCGACGACTTCCGCCGCGACCCCGCGGCGGTGAGCTGGGCGGGCGGATCGGCGGGCGGCATCGACCACATTCTGGCGGGGCTCATCGCCCGGGCGGCCGGCGTCGACCCGCGGCGGGTGAACTACATCGCCTACGCCGGGGGCGGCGAGGCGGCCGCCGCGGTGATGGGCGGGCACGTCAGCGCGGGCGTCTCCGGCGTCGGGGAGTGGAAGGCGCACACCGAGTCGGGGCGGATGCGGGCGCTCGCGGTCTCGGCGCCGGAGCGGGTCGGCGACAGCGGCACGCCGACCCTGCGCGAGAGCGGCCTCGACGTGGTGCTGTCCAACTGGCGCGGCATCGCCGCCCCGCCCGGCACGGACGACGAGACGCGGGAGTGGCTGATCACGGCCCTGGAGGGCATGCGCGAGTCCGAAGCGTGGCAGCGGATCCTCCGCACCAACGAGTGGGAAGACAGCTTCCTGCCGGGTGCGGCGTTCGAGGCGTTTCTGCGGGACGAGGTTGCCACCGTCGATGCGACGCTGCGCGCCATCGGCCTGATTCGCTGACTCGTGAATCACTGAGAACAAACGGTTTGCGGCCTTGTTACCGATACGCTGGCGCCTCCGGCAGAAACGGATTGTTGGTCCGATTGTAGGAACGGTTCCCGGCCCCGTTCGTGGGAATGCCGTGGGAACAACCGTCAGCAGAAGCCGTCGCCGTCGGCGAGCGGCCAGACGTACTCCGCCCAGTGCTGCATGTGCTCGCGCCGCGCCACGAAGACGTCCGAGCGCGCATACGCCCGCACCGTCTGGTCCGTCGGAACGTGCGCCAGAACCGCCTCGGCAATCTCGACCGACACCTGCGTGCGCTCCATCGCCCAGACCCGATACGTCGACCGGAACCCGTGCACCATCACCTTCCGGCCGCGGTCGTCCCTGCCACCGTACCACGTCTTCCGAAACGTCAGGTCGCCCGCTCCACGGAAATCGTCCACCCACCCTGCTCGTGACGGTCTGCGACGACTATCTCGACCGCCGCCACGACGACGTCAACCGGCGCCGCATCGCGTCCGGCGAGCCGTGGATGCTGCTGGCCCCGCGGGGTGAGCGGCCGCTCGTCGGACCGGTCTTCTCGGCCGGCGGAGCAGGGACCGTGCTGGGCCTGTCTCGCCCATCGCCTGCGCGGTCACCGGGAGATCCACGAGTTCGTGCGCAGGCTCGCCGGCGACGACCGCGCGCCGGCGCCGCGGGTGGCCGAGCCGGTCGTCGTGGACGCCGTGTACGACCTGGCCGCAGCCGAGATCGCCAAGTGGCTGGTCCTCGACGCGCTGGCGCCGCTGCAGGCAGTGAGCGCCTCCGGCTGTACGAAACCTTCATCCAACCGGCCGCCGCGCGATTGAGCAAAGCCAATCCGCCACCGACCTGCCGCGCGTGGTATCGTCGCTCGACGGGCTGCTCGGCCGACGACCCGGCAACGACGAACTCAGGAACACGTTCCGGATCTGGATCGAGTAGCTTGCAGGACGGCTGTCCCCGGACCAGCCGCTCCCGCCCTCAGCAACGTTAGGAGAACTGAAAATGACCATCGAGGAACGCCTCGCCGAGTGGCCCAAACAGTACATCGCGCAAGGTCGCGCCGAAGGCCGCGCCGAAGGTCAGCTCAACACTCTCTGTCAACTGGCTACAGCCAAGTTCGGTGCCGCCGCCGGGCAACCGACAGGCGAAGCGCTGGCCCCGCTGACCGACACCCACGCCCTCGACACCGCAGGCCGGCACCTGCTCACAGCTACCTCGCTCGACGACTTCCTCGCCCGTATCCGCTCCATCCCATCCCACAAGGCAACGCCGTAGCGCCGGGGGGCTCCGCCCCCGTGCTACACGGCCGGGCCAGCCCGCCACCCGCCCGCAAATCACGCCCCTTCAGCCGCCCGCACCGCCCGTTCCACGGGTGCGATCTTGTACAGTGCGTCGTGATCAACCGCCGGTCGAAGTAGGATCATCCGTGGGAACGAAACGGACACGACGCCGTAAGCCATTGTGTTTACAGGACTTACGTCAGGGTCAGACGCACCACTGAACGCGCCGCGCCGGATCGAGGAACATGCCGATGGCCCGGCGGCAGGCGGCGGCCGACGCGCGTCCCGGAAATCGGGCCGGAGGCGAGGAACGCAGCCTCGGGACCGGCCTCGCAGCCGCCGGCGCCATCTACCTCGCAGCCGCCTTTCTGATCCCGGAGCCCGAGGGGCGCTACGCCGCCGTCGGACCACGCGTGTTTCCGATCGGCATCGGCATCACCCTGATGGCGGTCGCACTGTGGATCGCGTTCCGCCGGAAGGGGAGCAGCGGATCCCCACCGCTCCCCGGAGCCTCGGCCGCGCACGGAACCTCCGCGGCCGGCGCTCCCGCAACGCCCCCCGCCGACTGGCGCGCCGCGGCGCCGACCGCGCTCCTCTTCCTCGTCTACATCGTCGTGCTCGAGCCGCTGGGCTACCTGCCCGCGACCACCGCGTTCATCACCCTCGAATCCCGCCTGCTGGGCAGCCGGCGGTGGGGCCGCGACCTGCTCGCCGGTCTGGTGGTCGCGGTGTCCGTCCATGCGCTGTTCAGCCTGCTGCTCGGACTCCGGCTGCCGGCGGGCCTCCTCGGCGGACGCTGACATGGGCGCCCTGGCGCAGCTCGGCGACAACCTCGCGGTGGGCTTCGGCGCCGCGCTCGCGCCGGTCAACCTGCTGCTCGGCGTCATCGGCGTGACCCTGGGCACAGCCGTGGGCGTGCTGCCCGGCATCGGGCCAGCGCTGGCCATCTCCATGCTGTTGCCGCTCACCTTCGGCATCGACCCGGTCGGCGCGTTCATCCTGTTCGGCGGCCTCTACTACGGCGCGATGTACGGCGGCTCGACGACCTCGATCCTGGTGCGCATGCCGGGTGAGGCGTCGAGCGTCATGACGGCGGTCGACGGCTACTGCATGACGCAACGGGGGCGCGGGGGCGCGGCGCTGGCGACAGCGGCCATCGGTTCGTTCATCGCCGGCACGTTCGCCACGCTGATGCTGATGACCACTGCGCCGCTGCTCGTCGAGGTGGCGCTCACCTTCGGCCCGGCCGAGTACTTCGCCCTGATGGTGTTCGCGCTCACGGCGCTGGCGGGCCTGTCGCAGGGGTCGCCGGCCCGCGGGCTGGCCGCGGCGCTGATCGGGCTCGCGCTGGGAACGGTGGGCATCGACGTCCAGACCGGGCAGGCGCGCTTCACGTTCGGGATGGCGGGACTGCTCGGCGGCCTGAACATCGTCGTGGTCACCGTCGGCCTGTTCGCCGTCGGCGAGGTGTTCTGGTACGCGGCCACACGGGCGCGGCAGTCGGGCCCGGCGTCGCCGGAGAGGCGGCGCGCGTCTCGCCGTCCGTCAGCGCGGCCGTCGGCCGACGCCCCGACGGATACCGCGAACGGCGGCAACCGGAACGGCTCCGCGAGCGCCGAGCCGCGCCGGTCGGTCGGCGGCCCGGTGCGCCTGACCCGCGCGGAGTGGCGGCGGTCGTGGCCGGCCTGGATCCGCGGCACGCTGATCGGCTTCTCCTGCGGCGTGCTGCCGGGGGCGGGCGCCACCGTGGCGAGCTTCCTGGCCTACGACGCCGAGCGGCGCGCGTCGAAGACGCCGGAGGCGTTCGGGAACGGCGCCATCGAGGGCGTCGCCGGCCCGGAGGCCGCCAACAACGCCAGTGCGGGCGGCAGCCTGGTGCCGCTGCTGGCTCTCGGCATCCCCGGCTCGGGCGCCACCGCCGTCATGCTCGCCGCCTTCCAGATGTACGGCCTGCAACCGGGACCGCTGCTGTTCACGCAGGATGCGGCGCTCGTCTGGGGCCTGATCGCCAGCCTCTACGTCTCCAACACCCTGCTGCTGATCCTGAACCTGCCCCTCATCCGCATCTGGGTGCAGCTTCTCCGCGTGCCGACGCCGCTGCTTTTCGCCGCGGTGCTCGCCTTCGCCACCCTCGGCGTCTACACCCTGAACAACAGCCTCTTCGACGTGGGGCTGGTCTACGCGCTCGGCCTGCTCGCCTGCGTGATGCGGCGCCACGGGTTGCCGCTCGCCCCGACGGTGCTGGCGGTGGTCCTCGGCCCGCTGCTCGAGCAGGCGTTCCGAAGGGCGATGGCGATCGCCGGCGGCGACGCGACCGTCTTCCTCACTCGTCCCCTCTCGGCGGCCCTGCTGCTGCTGGCCGTGCTGGCCGTGGCGGCGCCCGTCCTGGCGCGGCGGCGGGCGGGCGGCGGACGGGCTCCGGGGCATGGTTGACATGCAGGTGGCGGCACCGTTCTCGGCAGGCTCGGCTGCTCCTGAAGCAGACCGGGCCGACGTGATCCGCAGAGCCGGCGCGCGTCCCGATCTGTCGCCCCGACGACGGCCACGAACGCTACGAACAACGAGGGACGATGCCATGCACCTGTCGGACGTGAACTTCCCTGCTGTCCTCCTCGCGACCGTGCTCACCTTCGGCCTCGGCGCGCTGTGGTACTCGCCGCTGCTGTTCGCGAAGGCGTGGATGGCCGGGCACGGCTACACCGAAGCGGACATCAGGAAGATGCAGGCCGGCATGGGACCGACCTACGCCATCTCGTTCGTCTGCTGGCTGGTGATGGCCACCATGCTGGCGCTGATCGCTCCCCACTTCGGCGACGGCGTCCACACGATCTTCGGGGTCGGCCTGCACCTGTGGCTGGGATTTTCCGCCACCGTCGGGCTGACCGCCAACCGCTTCTCGAACAAGCCGCTCCGCGTCTGGCTCATCGACGCGGGGTACCAGGTGGCTTCCATCGCCGTCATGTCGGTGGTGCTGGGGCTGTGGCCGTAGCGCCGGGATGGAGCCGGCTGCACCGATGCCGGCGCCCGCGGGCGCCGGACCGGATGCACGGGCGTTGGCCGCCCCGACTGCCGCACCACCGCCAGACGCGCGCACGGCAACGATGGCGATGTCTCCGCTCAACAGCGGATGACCCCACACCAGAACATCGCCTCCCGTGACGGCGCGGCATCGAATCCGGCCACCGGATCCGGCACGACGAGTTGGACCCGCTCACCCGTCCGCCCGCGCCCGATTCCGGCCGGGCTGTCCGCCGACCGACCGTACGCGGCAGCCACGGCCGACACCGGCCTAAAACGGGTAGCCCGGAAGCCGCGGCGCTCCGGGCTTCCAGCGTCGTACACCGTGCCGGTTTCAGTATCGAACTCGATGGTCGTCGTGCCACCCCGCCGATCTCGTCGTACGACGGGCGGTCGGCGAACGCCCCGCTGCTACGCACTTCGTGGTTGCGAATAAGCCGCATGCGGCTGCCGCCGGCCGCGAACGCGGCCATGCCGTTATGCGCGGGCGGCGTCGGCTCCGACAGCTCTTTCATCCACTACCACGGAAGAACTTGACAGGGCGTCGGAGGAAACGAACGAAGCACTCCCCGCGCCCGAACCGCCGATCGGGCCTGCTGCCCGAGAGACTCGGCTGGGGAGGCCGGCCGGGCGCCCGCCGGACGCCATACCCCCTCCCAGCGCACCCAAGACGGAGCGTCCGTCGCCATAGACCTTCATGAATGACTGAGATAGCCCTCTCTGCAAAAGAGCCGCACCCAACCGCAAATCGCTCGAACCGGTGGCGACTCAGTTCAGCGGGCAATTCCAGCAAAACACCCGCATCACGCGAGGCATTGGCCCAATCCACAAACAGCTCGTATTGCCACTGTTCCTGGAGGCCTCCAAACCACTGCATCCCCTTGGGCGAGATGACACAGAAGACATTGGCCAGATCGCACGGGCCAAGGCATCCGGAGATCGTCAGTTGCACCGCCTTGTTGAGCTTCTCGTCTTTCCACTGCTGCTTGATCCAACCCCGGGGGAACGGTTCGAACCCCTTTTCTGTCCGACCGCAGCAACAGCCTTCGCAGAACACGATCTGCCCGAGAACGCGCCCTCGGGCCGTAGTCAAGGGTTCGCGTCCGCTGAGCGTCTTGCGGATGCGTTGAGTCTGAGCATTCATGGGGGTTGCCTACTCGTACCGCTGGCTGAGGCGCCGGCCGCTTGGCGGAGAACACGAACGCGACGGCTCGGCAAGGCCCCGCGCCGCGCTCGTACTCTTCTAGTCGCCCACTCGCCACACCGTCGCGCCACCCTGGGCGTCGAGCGCAGCAAGCGCGCGCCCATCCGGTCGCCAGTACAAGGCGCCCACCACATCCGCCAAAGGCGCAGCCCCTACCGCATCGCCTTGCCCATCGCGCCCGAGCGACCACACAACGACACCGCCATCCCGAGCTCCCGACGCCAGGCGCATCCCGCGGGGCGCGAAGGCGAGCGTCGTGACGGTTTCGGCATGCTGTTCCAGAACGCCGGGCTGCGTGCCTTCGGGACCGCTTCCCTGGAAGCTCCAGACCGTCACCGCCTCGCCCCCGCCGGTGGCCAAGAGGGTGCCGGTGTCGTCGAAAGCCAAGGCCGTCGGCTTCCCGGGATATCCCGACATCATCGAGTCCTGTTCCGTGGAGCGGCGCCAGAAATGCACCGAGTTGTCCTGGCTGCCGCACGCCACGATATCCCCGCCCGGGCTCAGCGCCATCGAGACCAGGGAGCCTATCCACTCCAGCTTCTGGCGAGGCTCCCCGCCGGACGCGTCGAAGAACGTCACCCGACCGTAACAGGCCGTCGCCAGCTCTTCTGAACCGGACCATGCGATCGCGCTGACGGTACTCGGATGGTCATCAGATCGCCAGATTCTCACGCCGTCCGCATCATACGCGTGAACCTGCCGGGAGCAGGAGGCCGCCAACCACTTTCCGTCCGGCGACCACGCCACGTTCTCCACCCAACCGCTCCCGACGTCCACAGCCAGGCTGACCTGACCCTCGGCGCCCCAGACCAGGACACGCCCGTCCTGGCCGGCCGTAGCGAACGCCGGCCGGTTCGGGTGAATCGCTACCGCGAGCACCCCGCCTTCATGCACTCCGCGGTGCGCCCAGATGGTCGCGCCAGACTTGCCGTCGAATGCGTAGACGCCGCCGGCGGCATCGCCGACCACCAGCGCCTCACCGCGCAGGGTCCAGCCCCCGCCGATGGCGTAGTCCCCGACCCTCGCGGACCAGCCCGGGCGAAGAACACCTCCCGGGCTGTCGACATTCAAATCAGACATGCCTCGAATCCCTGCCGCATGGACTGCTCGTCGAGGTTGCGGCCGATGAATATGAGCTGATTGCGGCGGGGTGCGTCCCCCCACGGACGATCCGGCTGTCCGTCGAAGAGCATGTGAACCCCCTGGAAAACGAAACGACGCGACTCGTCTGCGAGGCTGATGAAGCCCTTCATTCGGAAGATGTCCACGCCGCGTTCACGGAGCAGCTCGCCAAGCCACTCGTTGAGCCTGTCCGCATCGACGTCGCCCTCCCGCTCGATTGCAATCGAGCCCACTTCGTCGTCATGCTCATGCTGCGCGACCCAGGTTCGCTCGACCTCGGCGCAAACCGCTCCGTTGATGCGCGGGGCGCCGTTCTCTGTGTGGGTCGGGAGCGTTGCGCGCGGGCTGTCTTCCGGCCTGCGTGTCGCTCCATTCGCGCTCGTCAGTTGCAGATCGAACTCCTCCGCGGTGTGCTGGGCGTAGAGGCCGACCCTCACCTGCGTATCGACCTCCAGGAAGAACGACTTGCGCCCTGGAGAGTCGAGCTGGAGGTTCAAGTGCTTTCCGACAGGCATCTCGTCCCCCGGGCGAATGAGCTCCGCAGTTTCGGCGTACCTGCGCACACACCACTCCGCACCCTCGCGAAGTGCGGAGTCATCCGCGCCCTGGTCGGGTACGACGACGAGAGACATCGCCGGATCGGGTCCGTCGGCCAGACTGAGTTCGTAGCGGCCAACATCGAGCGAATAGACTCCAGTCCATTCGAACGGATATTCCGGCTCGAGGAAAGTGGGACGACGCACGAGCACCTCGTGCAGGTCGAAGGCGCCGAGGTTGACCACTGCATCGACGGAGACGTCCGCCCGCTCGCTGCGAATGACTCTCGCCATTCGGTTCATGTCCCGGAGCCGGGCCTCGAGCCTGTCGAGCGCGTCGTCGTCCACGAGGTCCGTCTTGTTGAGAACAAGGACGTCCGCGAACGCGATCTGTTCCGTGCTTTCGTCGCTTCGGCCGAGCTGCTGCTCGATGTGGGCTGCGTCGACGAGCGTGACGATCCCGTCCAGCGCGAACTCCGCGCGAATTTCGTCGTCCATGAAAAAGGTTTGAGCGACGGGACCGGGATCGGCGAGCCCCGTGGTCTCCACCAGCACGTAGTCGAACTTGTCCCGGCGCTTCATGAGGTTGCCGAGCACCCGAATCAGGTCTCCGCGCACGGTGCAGCAGATGCAGCCGTTCGACATCTCGAAGATTTCCTCGTCAGCATTGATGACGAGCGCCTGGTCGATGCCGACCTCCCCGAATTCGTTCTCGATCACGGCGACGCGTTTGCCGTGCTCCTCCTGCAGGATCCGGTTCAGCAGGGTTGTCTTGCCGGAACCGAGGAAGCCGGTGAGAATCGTAACGGGTATGTGTCGAGACGTGTCCATCTATTTCTCCTTGAGCAGCGGCGCGAGCGCCGGAATCTCCACATCGAATCCCCACGCCGCGCAGACTTGAACCAGGTCCCCGGCGTCAACGGCGTTCATGGGTTTGTGCAACTTGCACTGAAGCTGCGGCGCATCGGGCCGAAGCACGCCAATCGCGGTTTCGACGGGACCACAGCCTTCCTCGAAACAGGCCAGCTCGGTGACCGTAACCACCATGTCATCCGAAAGGCGCATCGCCTTGCGCAATGTTCTCTTGATACGTCGAGCTCGTTCGAGGTTCGGGTGGCGTGGTGACGTGCTGATCAACATGCGCTTCGTTCTCCCCCCGGACGGCAAGACCAGCCCGGATGAGCCACGGTTCCGACAGCCCTTCCGCCGTGGAGCCGTCGAAGAGCACCCGCCGGTCTCGCAGCAGGACGACGCGCGTTGCCTGGGACGGCACTGAGGCGAGGCAGTGGGTTGCCCAGACGCAGGTAGCGCTCGTCCGGCGAACAGCCTCTACAACGAGCGTGCGCAGATCGAGGGCAGCGACGGGATCGAGCCCGGCCGTGGGCTCGTCAAGGAGGAGCAACGCGGGCTCAAGCACCAGAAGACCGGCCACCGCGACGCGGCGCTGCTCCCCGAAGCTGAGCTGATGACAGCCACGCTCCAGCAGATGGTCTATGCGCAAGGCCATGGCCACCTCGCGGGACCGGCGTCGGGCCTCGCCTTGCTCAACGCCACGACGAAGCAGGCCCCAGGAAATGTCCTCCGCGACGGTGCTTGCGATGAAGTGGTGGTCCGGGTTCTGGCCGAGAAACGCCACGCGTCGGTGGAGCCGGGCGCGGAGCGTCGCACCGGGCGACACGTGGTTTCCGAGGTGGGTCATGGTCCCTTGCGCAGGTCCGTCGAGCCCCGCGAGCAGCCGCAACAGGCTCGTCTTCCCGGCTCCACTTGGCCCACACACAAGCAGCCACTCCGCTCTCTCCAAGCGCATTTCGAGCCGCTCGAGCACCAACTGCCCACCTCGTTCGACGTTGATGGCATCGAGGTGGACGCCCTCATGGGCCCGAACGTCTTCGCAGGAGGGACGGCGCAGCAGTGCGTTCTCCTCGGCGCGTTCCAGGCGCACGAAGGCGTGCAGGGCGCCCTCGCCGAGCAGCCGTCCCCAAGCGGCCAGAGGCAAGCGCGGTGACCCTAGGCGAATGCGGGCCGCGTCGCGCCGTTGGACCCACTCACGCTGGGTGAGCACACCGTGCATGAGCGCGTGGTCGAGGCTGGCCACGACGCCCTCGGGGATCCGAAGGCAAAGCAGGAGTCGTCGCAGCGACGCCCAGTCGACCTGGGTGCCGAGCCAGAGGATCCAGATGGCGCCGCACAAGACGCTGGCACTCTTCTGGACGACGATGTCCGCGTTGGAATGGAGGGCGACCCCACCAAGCAGGGCGAGCGTCACGAGAGCCAGCGTCCATGCGAGAGCAGGCCTGATCCTCGAGTGTCCACGGGCCGGTGCGAACAGGAGAAGCACCGCACCAATCCCGGAGCCGATCAGGGACAAGGTCGTACTGCGTGCGCCCGCGTTGAAGATCAGTACGCTGGTGGTCAGCGCGATACCGAATGCCGCAACCCGCAGCGGTTGGCGGCGCTCGAAGAACAGATCGTGCTCAGCGTGGAGGTGCATCGCGCCCTCCTGCGAGCACTCGTTCCCAGCTGCGCCCCGCGACAAATCCCGCTCCGAAAAGTATGAGGATCGACATCGCGAGGCCGAGCTCCCCCTGGCTCAGGTCGAGGATGCTCTCTGTGAACGGTCGCCCCGACTCCTCCGCGGCCGCACCGAATACGGTTCCGTCGATGCCTTCATAGGCACATCCGGACAGGCCGGTCATGAGCAACAGGAGCATGGCGGACGCAAGGGGCGCGGACGCGACGCGTAGTGTTCTCAGGGAGTTCGGCAGGAGGTCTGGCCGACGCCTGCCCAACAGCCGCACGATGCCCACGGAGGCGACGGCTTCGAGAACCGCCAGGGGGATCTGGACAGGGGCGAACCCGAGCAGCACCGCGCCGAAGGTAGTCGCAGGCGCCGTCATGTCGGACAACGCCACGGCGAGCACCGCGGCGTCCGCCACGTATACGCTCAGGCCGCCGACGCCACACGCGAGAGCGAGGCCGAGAGCCCCGTCCACATCGAGCCGCCGGAGCAATGCCCAAAGCCCGGCGGTCGTCAGAGGCCCCAACAGTCCGAGCGTCAGGGTGTTGACCCCCAGTGTCGTGAGCCCGCCGTGAGCGAAGAAGACCGCCTGCAGCAAGAGCACGAAGAACGTGGGCCACACGATGCGGCGGACCCCGACCACCAGGCCAAGCACCGGCGTAAGGCAGATGTGACTGGTGGCGCCCACGACTGGAACCGGCAGCGGCAGCAGAGTGCCGGCGAAGAGCAGGCTCGTGGCGCCCGCCATGATGACCGAGGACGACGGTGTGTTGCGCCGTATCCGTTGTTCGCGACGAAGGCTCGAATAGACGGTGGGTGCGGCCAGGGCGCTCCACGCGATGGCCTGGCTGAGCGGTAGCACACCTTCTGCCAGATGCATCAGCACCCTCCCCGGCACGGAAGTCGGGGCGAGAACAGGAGGAGAGCGATCAGACAGTGAACAGAGGGGTCGACGCGACGAACCCCAACCGATTCCACCGCTCCCGGGTGAGCGTCATGCCGCATGGGCACACCCATCACAGGTCCCGAGCAACACCACCTCATGTCCCGTCATTCGAAACCCGTCCGGAACCAGGGACTCGAGGCCCTCGACGCAACCGAAGAGGTCGAACGCGTGGTCGCAGGCCGAGCACAGAAAGTGATGGTGATGCTCGCGGTCCTTGGGCTCGTACCGAACGCCGCCGCCCAACACCTCGACCGACTCCAGCGTGCCTTCCTCGACACCCCGTTGGAGAGCGCGGTACACCGTGGCGATGCCGACACCCGTTCCGCTCAGGCGGCTCCACAGTTCCCTGGCGGACAAGGGGCCGTCCGCGGCGCCAAGGGCTTGCAGGACGGCCAACTGTTGCTTTGCTCTCTGCATGGAGACATGATACTCGATTATCAGTTCCTGTCAAGCCTCACTCCGCACAGAACCCTCCTCCCTCATGGATGGCAAAGACACTCCCTCTTCGGCCATCCGGGTGGAACGTGTCGTCGGCCCGGATGGCGTAGGTGTGCAGCAGGTTCTGCGTCTCGAGATCGACGTAGACCCAACGGCCCGAGGGATGGAAGTCGGCGTGCCGCGCGCGGTACGCCATGCTCCCGTTCGGCGCCACCGTCTGCTTGTTGGTCAGCTGGCCGTTCTCGAAGTCGTACAGGCAGAGGCCGCCCGGATCGGCCGGTGCGGCAGCTCCACCGCCCCGCCGTGCGGCTGGAGATCTCCCGACGAATCGACCCGGAACGCGTTCAGGTAGTGATGCCGCACGCGGGCTGTGGACGTGCGCTGGTCGCTGCTGGCGATGTAGAAGTAGCGGCCCGACGGGTGCTGCCACCCCTCCTGCACCTGCGCGGGCAGGATCACCGGCCGCGGAACGAGCGCCACCATGCAGTGGCAGGTGCGGGCAGCGCCAGCGCACCGCTCCGGAGCGACGAACACCGTGGGCCGGAAGGCTCGCCGGGAGTCTGGCATCGGGCGCCCGGCGAGCCGAGACGCCCTCGCGCGGCCGCAAGCGGCGAGGCGCCGGCGGCCTCCAGGGCCGGCCGCGGGCACCTCGCCGAGCATCTCCCGACTCGGGCCTCAGTCGCCGGACGGTGGGAGCGCGAACACGTAGAGCGCGCTGCCCGCCCGTCGGAAGCGGTCAACCGCGTCCGGCTCCGCGTCCGGCGTGATCTGCACGCTCCCCGGGCGCTGGCTGCCGATGATGGCCACGTACTGCCGCCCGTCGGGCCCGAGGTAGGTGATGGGCGAGGCCCGGAAGTTGCTCCCGGTCCGGAACGTCCAAACGATGTCGCCGGTCCGGGCGTCGAACGCCCGCACCACGCCCTCGTTGGGGCCGCCCTGGAAGAGCAGGTCCCCGCCGGTGGCCATGACCGGGGCGTTGTTGGCGGTCGTCCACTGAATCCGCCAGACGGTCTCGCCCGCCACCGGGTCGTTGGCCTGCAGCTCGTTGACGACCTCCGCGTTGGGCGGGTCCGGGGCGCGCCCGCCGCGCTCGCGCAGCGTGTAGTCGTTCCCGGGCACGTACTCGCCCTCGACCATTCTCAGACGGTCGCAACTGTTCGAGGTCGGGGTGTACACGAGTCCGGTACGCGGCGAGTACGCGTCGTTCTGCCAGTTCCGGGCGGCGATGCCGGGGCACCAGCCGATGGCGACGTTCGCGGCGTCGGGCAGGTACCGCTGCCGATCCTCGATGTCGGTGAACATCATCTTCGTCATGTCGTAGCGCGGACGGCCGGTTTCCATGTTGATGCCGTCGAAGATGTCGTTGTAGACGAACATCCAGGGCTCGAGAAGCATCTCGCCCGTCGCGCGATCGAACACGTAGAAGTAGCCGTTCCGGGCCGGGCGGACCAGCGCCTTGCGCGTCTCGCCGTTGATCTCCAGGTCGACGAGGAGGTTCACGTTGGGCTCGTCGAGGTCCCACTGATCCTGGGGAGTCATGTTGTAGGCCCAGATCAGGTCGCCGGTATCGGCGTCGCGGGCCAGGATCGACGCGCAGTAGTTGTTCCGGTAGCCGGTGAGGCCGCCGTCCTCGTCGAGCTCGACCACGCCCCACTCCCGGCGATAGTCGGGGTTCCAGGGGGCGCAGTTGCTCGTGCCGTAGTAGAAGAGATTGAGCTCGGCGTCGTAGGTGAACCAGCCCCAGACGGCGCCGCCGCCGCGCCGCCACGAGTCGCCCGACCAGGTGTCGAGCGCGGGGTTGTCGATCCGGTCGTCGGGATAGAAGGGAGCGAAGCGGGACCCGATGCCCACCTCGTTGTTCGGCCCCATGCTGTAGTACCGCCAACGGAACCGGCCGTCGTCGATGTTGTAGGCGGTGACGTGACCGCGGACGCCGCGCTCGCCGCCGGCCACGCCCACGATGACCTTGTCACCGACCACCAGGGGCATGCCGGGGACCGTCTCCCCCGTCGCCACGGTCGCGTTCTCGGCCTGCCAGATCTCCTCTCCGGTCTCCGCGTCGAGCGCGAACACCTGTCCATCGAGCGTGGAGTAGAAGATCCGGCCGTCGGCGTAGCCGAGGCCGCGGGTCTGCGCGCCGCAGCAGGCGCTGCGCCTCGTCAGCTCCGGGTCGGCGATCTCGGGCCGAAACTCCCACTTGATGAAGCCGTCCCGGGCGAGGTCGAGCGCGTAGACGTAGTTCGGCTCGGGGGTGACGATGTACATCGTGTCGCCGATCACGAGCGGCGACGCCTCGTACGAATCGTGGACGCCGAGCTGCATCGTCCACGCCATCGTGAGCTGCCCGACGTTGTCGACGTTGATCTGATCGAGGGGACTGTAGTTCCAGCCCGCGTAGTTGGCGTTCGGCATGACCCACTGCGAGGGGTCGTCCGCCGAACCCTCCTGGGCGGCCGCGGCCCCCGGCACGCCGAGAACACCGAGCAGCGGCAGGAAGGGAATCCACATCCAGCCCCGCCGCCTGATTGACAGCCTCATGCCGCACTCCTTCCGCTCGGGGCACGCGCCCCGGGTTTGCGCCGTCCATCGGCGCCGTCTACTGACAACTGGAACGTCACTCCTCAGAACGGGTAACCCGGAAGCCTCGGCGACCGCGGCTGCCACTCGGGCAGCGGCGCCCAACCGTCGCGGTTGGGCATCTCGATCTTCGGCAGACTCTCGGCGTCGAGCACCAGGTCCTCCGGGATGACCTCGTTCCGGTACAGCAGGAAGGCCGTCAGCGCGTACACCTCGTCGGCGCTCAGCGTTCCCTCCTGGTAGAGCGGCATGCCGCGATTGATGTAGTCCCAGACCGTCGTCGCATAGGGCGATCGGTACGGCAGGATGCGCCCCGCCGCCCACGGGTCGACGTCGGTCCCCGGCTCGGCCTTCACCAACCGGGGCGCGCGCCGGGGGGCCCGGCCGCCCTCCAGCGCCCTCCCGTGGCATCCCGCGCAGCGCACCCGGTAGATCCGCTCCCCTTCCCCGGCCGTGCCGTTGCCCGGCGGCAGCTCCTCACCCGAGGGACCGATGGAGATGTCCCAGGCGCGGATTTCCTCCGGGGTGGGGTTCCGTCCCACGCCGTAGGTGGGCCCCTGCGCGAGCGCGGCGCCCCCCATCAGCATCGCCAGCGCGAAGACCCCGACACCGGTCAGGCGCGCGCCTCGGCGGCCTGCTGGCGCCCGCCGGGCGCAGTGCAACGCCGGGTTTCGCCCCGGGCGGTCAGGCGCGCCCATTGTGAACGCTCCCGTCGCCGGCGACCCGCCACGGCTGGATTGTGTTGTCGAGACCGGGCACCCCGACCCTCGGATTGCCGGGCTCGCCGAAGTGCGCGGCGACCTGGGCCTGCGTCGGTTGCACCTGACCCACTTCGTCCGTGCAGCGCGACATGAGCACGGTCTCCTGCCCGTCCCAGGTCCAGGGGAGGCGGAACCGGGTGTGGGCCATGCGGTGCGCCGTCCCCTGAATCTCGGCCTCGCTCCAGCTCCGGCCGCCGTCGGTGGACACGTCCACCCGGCTGACGGCGCCCCCGCCGGACCACGCCAGGCCGGAGACCTCGTAGAAGCCGCGGCCGGGCAGCCGCTGTCCCCCGGAAGGCCGCGTGATGACCGACTTGGGCCCGACCTGGTAGCCCAGCGCGGCGCGCGTCGCGTTCCGGCTGAGGTGCCCGTAGTCGTTGTAGTTCATGTAGTACTCGTCGGTCACCTTGATTCGCCGGAGGTACTTCGTGTTGAAGATGCCCTCGAAGCCGGGAATCAGCAGCCGCAGCGGGAACCCGTTCTGCGGACGCACCGCCTCGCCGTTCATGCCGTAGGCCACGATGCAGTCGTCCATGGCCTTGGCCAGCGGGAAGCTCGACGCGCCCTTCACGTTCTCGGTCCCTTCCGCGACGACCCAGGCCGCTCCCTCCTTGACGCCCGCCTCCTTCAGCAGGGTGGACAGGAGCACGCCCGTCCACTCGGCGCAACTCGTCATCCCGTGCGTCTCCTGCACGTCCTTGTGCGTGCTTCTCGCCCGGTTGCCCGCGCACTCGATGAAATGCAGGCGGGTCACCGACGGGAGGCGCTTCAGGTCCTCCATGGTGAAGACCAGCGGGCGCTCCACCATGCCGTGAATCATCAGGCGATGCTCGCTCGGGTCGATCTCCGGCATGAGGGAGCCGCGCGTCGTGCCCACGAAGTGGAGCGACGACGGCGTGATCGTGCCCACCGAATCCTGGAGCGGCGCCGCCACGTGGAACACGAGCCCGAACGCGTCGGGCGACTCCCGGCCGCCCGGCGGGTGCGGTATGCGCACCGAGGTCACGAAACGCGAGCGCTCGCCGTAGGCGATGGTGTCCGCATCGCCCCTGACGAACCGCTCCGGCTCCGGCGCCGCCTGCCCGAGCGCGGGCTCCGCCGCGCCCACCGTCAAGCCGCCCGCCAGCGCCGCGCCGCCTCGCAGGAATTCCCGTCTGTCGGGTCTCTTCGCACCCATGGCCTCTCCTCCGGCAGCCTGAGGTCACTCGCCGGGTCGGCTGCCGCCATCGGCAGTATACACCCGCGCCCGCCCGGCCTCGCCGAGCGAATCGGCCGCCGGATCGGGCCGGGAGGTCATCGTCCACGCGGTCGCCGGGCCTACCCGGAAGCCGGCCGATGCGCCCGGAGGAAGGACCGTATCTGACGCACCGCCAGGGGAATCCGCTCCACCGGCCGCTTCCACGGGAACAGGCTCAGCTCGGACCGCGGCGCGAGCATGGCGGCCTCGATGGCGACGTCGTAGGGATGCGCCGGGATGTCGTCGGGCAGGATGAGGATCGGCGTCTGCAACTCGCGCACGAAGTCCCGGGTCACCGTGAAGACGAAGTCCGCATCGGTGCGGTACATCCGGGTCAGGAACCGGTCGACCATGTCCATCGTGATGTCGGGCCGGCGCGCCACGAGATCCGGCCCCCACCCCGCCATGTTGTTGTCGTAGAACAGGGTGGGGTGCTCCGGGCTCCACGCACTCGGCTGCGCCAGCACCGCGGCGACCACGCGATCGGGGGCCCGCCGCAGCAGGTTCCAGATGAAGGGGCCGCCGATGCAGAACCCGAGCACCATGAACCGGTCGATGCCCAGGTGATCCATCACGCCGAGATGGTCGTCGGTGTGGGCGTCCCACGGCCGGTCGATCTCCAGCGGGCCCGACGACCGGCCGCGGTTGGCGTTGCGCAGGTCGGCCGCGATGCAGCGGTACTCGCCCTTGAACTCCTCCATCGGGTCGAAGGGGTGGGTCGCGAGGCCGGCGACGACCGAGTTCAGCCCGCCGCCCGGGATGACGAGCAGGGGGAAGCCCGAGCCGACCTCCTCGTAGCGGATGCGGACGGGGCCGTTCTCGTAGAAGGACGGGGCCCCTCCGTCCTGGCCGGCCTGCTCCGCGAACGCCCGCGTGGCGGCGAGAACCGTCGCCGCCGCGCCCGTCTTGAGTATCGTGCGTCTGGTCGGATCCACCATCTCGTCCTCCTCGCCCATCGTCGCCTGCGGCCGCCGGGGCCCAATCCCCCGGGAGTCCGCGCCGTTCTGCGGCGCAGGCTCCTGGCCGCAGCCCCTGATGGTTCGCGACGCCCGTGCTGAATCGTCCGCACGGCGGCGGCTCCAAGCTATCACCGCCCGGTGGCGCTGACAACCATGCTGGCCCTCGATGACGGCAGGCGGTAATATGCGGCCGGAGGTGAGCGATGCGTTCACGACACCATCTGCTGACGGTCGTACTGGGGATTGGGCTGGGCACGTCCCACGGCGTCGGCGAGGCGCAGGAATCGGCGACATCGGCGCTGGAGGGTTCGCGCGTCACCCGGCTCGACATCACCAGCCGCGAGCCCGCGTTCGGCGGCCGGTCGTTCGGCGCCGCGGGCCCGTACGAGATTCTGCTCGGAACGGCCACCGCCGTCGCCGATCCAGCCGCCCCCTTCGACGCGCGCATCGTGGATCTCGAGAACGCCCCGCGCAATGCGGACGGGCTGGTCGAGTACACCTTCGAGGTCGATATCCTCAAGCCGGTCGACATCACCAGGGGCAACGGCGTCCTCGTGTACGAGGTCAACAACCGCGGCCGCAACATCGTCCTCGGCTACTTCCACGAGGCGGGGCGGGGCTACGCGGCCGAGAACGCCGGCAACGCCCTTCTCATGAACCAGGGCTACACCTATGTGTCGAGCGGCTGGCTCCACGGCGCGCCGGGGGCCGGCGACCCGCGCCCGGTGCTGGCGAACTTCCCGCTCGCCACCGACGACGGCCGCACCATCACCGGCGCCTCGATGGAGGAGTGGCAGGACCCGGCGAGCGCCGCGTTCGGGCGGCTGACCTACCCGGCGGCGACGCTCGACGAGAGCGCCGCGACCCTCACCCACCGGCAGCTCCAGGACGATCCGCGCCAGGCGGTTCCGGCCGACGGGTGGCGCTACGTCGACGACAGGACGGTGGCGGTCACGCCCCCCGCGGGCACCGACGCGGGCACCATCTACGAGTTCGTGTACGAGGCCCGGGACCCCATCGTCCACGGCCTGGGCTTCAGCGCCATCCGCGATCTCGTGTCGTTCGCGCGCTACCGTCCCGCCGACGATCGGGGCGTCGCCAACCCGCTCTTCGTGGACGGCATGCCGGTGCTCGACCACGTGGTGGCCGTCGGCTCCTCGCAGAGCGGCCGGATGATCAGGGACCTGGTCTACCAGGGCTTCAACGAGGACCCGGCTGGTCGCCGCGTCTTCGACGGCATGACGCCGTACGTCGCGGGCGCCCGCCGCACGTGGGTCAACGCCCGTTTCGCGCAGACGGGCCGCTACACGCGCCAGCACGAGGACCACAACTACCCGATGGACGAGTTCCCGTTCACGTTCGCGACGACCACCGATGCGCTGACGGGCCGGACCGACGGGCTGCTGGCCGCCTGCACGGCCTCCGGCACCTGCCCCCGCATCATCCAGGTGGACGCCGACTCCGAGTACTACGGCGCCCATGCCTCGCTCATCGTCACCGACACGAGGGGCCGCGGGCTGGAGCTGCCGCCGAACGCGCGCTACTGGATGCTCGGGACCGCGCACCTGCAGGGCGACGCCGGGTGCCGCGACCCCGCCAACCCGGTGCGGCCGTGGCCGTATTACCGGGCCGCGTTCGACGCGACGGTGCGATGGGTGCGCGACGGCGTCGAGCCGCCGGCGACGCGCGCGCCGTCGGTGGCCGACGGCACGGCGGTGACGGTCGAGAGGCAAGGCGAGCAGTATCCGACCATCCCGGACCGCCCGTACAACGGCGCGATCAGCACGCTCGGCGTGCGCGACTTCTCCGTCTGGCCGCCGAAGGAGAGCGACGAGCGATACCCGTTGTTCGTGCCGAGCCTGGACGCCGACGGCAACCTCGTGGCGGGCGTGCTCGTACCGGAGGTCGCGGCCCCGCTCTCCACGATGGGCAAGGCGGTTCGCGCGGCGGGCTTTGCCGAGGGCGACCTGTGCGGCGTGAACGGCTCCACGATTCCGTTCCCGCGGACGAAGGACGAGCGGACGGCGTCGGGCGATTCGCGGCTCTCCCTGGAAGAGCGCTATCCCGGCGGCGAGGCGGAGTACGTGCAGCGCTACGGCGAGGCGGCGGACGCGCTGGCCGCCGAGGGGTACCTGCTGGCCGCCGACGCCGAGCAGCTCAAGGCATCTGCCGCCGCCGCGTGGCGCGCGGCCGTCGCGGCGCCCTGATGGCGTGGAGATTCGTCGCTCTCGCTCCGCTCGCTCCCTGGCAGACCACGGTGAAAACGCCGTGTGGCGCTGGAGAGCGCCGATCGAATGCAGCGGGACTGTCGCCCCGCGCTGACAGGTCGCGCCGGGGATTGGGACAACCGGTATGATGCGCTGGAAGGAGACTTGCATGTCCACAATCCGTTTCTGTCTGCTGCTCGTCATCGGCCTGGGCCTGGCCGTCGCCGGCGCCCGGTCGGCGGCCAACTCGGAGGCGACCACCGGCGTCACGCCAGAGTTCCAGCACATCAACAAGCTGGCGTTCGGGCCCGAAGGCGTCCTCTTCGCGGCCGACGCCCAGGAGGTGTCCATCACCGCCCTGCATCTCGGCGAGGAGATGGCCGGCGGGGTGCCCGGAACGCAGGACGTCCCCGCGATCGATCGGAAGGTCGCCGCCCTGCTCGGCATCGACGCCGCCAACCTGCTGATCACCGACATGGTGGTCGACCCGCGGACGCGCAACACCTGGCTCTCGGTGATGCGCGGGCTCGGCGCCGGGGCGGTGCCGGTCCTCCTGCGCGTGGACGGCGCGGGCGAGATGGAGGTCGTCTCCCTCGACGAGGTCCGCTACACGCGCATCGGGGTGCCCAATCCGCCGCCGGCCGAGACGCCGCTGGTGCTCGCCGGCGGACGGGAGATCCCCATCGCCAACTACCCCGACCAGGTCGACCCCGCGGGGCTGATCGGCGTGCAGACCATCACCCACATGGCCTTCATCGACGGCAATCTCTTCGTCTCGGGCCTGTCGAACGAGGAGTTCGCGTCCAAGATGCGCGTCATCCCGTATCCGTTCCGGGTGGCGGACGCGGGGACGAGCGTCGAGATCTACCACGGCTCGCACGGCCAGCTCGAGACGTTCTCGCCCGTGTTCACGTTCGTGCCGTACGAGATTGACGGCGAGCCGTCGATCGTCGCCAGCTACCTGTGCACGCCGCTCGTGAAGTTCCCCATCGCGGCGCTCGAGCCGGGCAGCAAGATTCAGGGGACGACGATCGCCGAGTTCGGCAACCGCAACCGGCCCATCGACATGATCGTCTACGAGAAGGACGGGCAGGACTACATCCTGCTATCGAACAACCAGCGCGGGGTGATGAAGGTGCCGACGGAGCCGTTCGGCGCCGCCGACGCCATCGCCGACCCGATTCCCGATACGGCCGGCGTGCCGTTCGAGACCATCGAGTCGCTCGAAGGCGTGCGGCAGCTCGATCGGCTGGATGCCTCCCGGGCGATGCTGCTCGTCGACGCCGCCGGCGGCGGGCTGAACCTCGAAGCCGCCGCGCTGCCGTAGGCGCCTGCAATCCGATGACGCAGGCGGCGAGGGCGGCCGCGGTGATGGCGGCGGCCCTCGCGTTCGCGGCCGGATGCTCGCAGACAAGCGGCCAGGCGCCGGAACGCGCCGCCGGCGCGCCGCGCATCCTGTTGGTCGCCTCACCCTCCGGGCAGCGGACCATTGACGTCGCGGGGCTGGCGGCCGCCGACCTCGCGCACCTCGAACGCACCGCCCTGTCGCGCGACGCGTGGCAGGCCATCCTGCGCGTCCAGGTCGCGCAGGCGGGTCCGGCCCCCGCGGAGCTGCCGCCGGTCCTCGGCGACTACGCCGTGCACGCCGGCGCGCTGCGCTTCACGCCGCGTTTTCCGTTCGACGCGGGTCAACGCTACGAGGTGGTGTTCGATCCGTCATCCCTCCCGTCCGCGCGCGGCGGTTCCGCGCCCACCCCGCCGCGCGCAATCCGCGCGACGGTCGAGGCGCCCGCGCCCGACCGCGAGCCGTCGACCCGCGTGGTCGCCGTCTACCCGACCGGCCCCGAGGTGCCGGAGAACCACCTCCGCCTGTACGTCGTCTTCTCGGCTCCGATGGGGCTGGGCGCGGGCGGCGCGCACGTCCGGCTGCTCGACGAGCGCGGGCAGCCGGTCGCCGACCCGTTCCTGCCGCTGGACGTCGACCTGTGGAACGCGGACCGCACGCGCTTCACCGTCCTCTACGACCCCGGGCGGGTCAAGCGCGGCATCCGGCCGAACGCCGAGCTGGGCCGCCCGCTGGCGGCGGAGCGCCGGTACACCCTGGTGATCGACGCCGACTGGCGCGACGCCGCCGGTCAGCGGCTGGCGCAGCCGTTCCGCCGGGAGTACCGGGTGGGTGCGCCCCGGGAGCGCGCCCTCGATCCCGACACCTGGCGCCTCGACCTCCCGGCCCACGGCACACGGGACCCTCTCGCGGTGCGCTTTCCGGTCCCGCTGGACTACGGCCTGTTGCAACGCGCGCTCCACGTAGCCACCGGGGAGGGCCGGCCGCTGGCCGGGGAGATTCGGGTGGAGCAGGGCGAGACGCGCTGGACGTTCACGCCGCGCGCGCCGTGGCGGCCGGGCGAGTACCAGCTCGTCGCGGCGGCGACCCTCGAGGATGCCGCCGGCAACCGCATCGGGCGGCCGTTCGAGGTCGACGCGGCCGAGGCCCGGAGCTCGGAACACCCCCGCGGCGCCGTGGTGCCGTTCCGGATCGGCCAACCTCTCGCGCGAATCCGGCCCCGCGAATCGAGCCCGGACCCGAAGGGCGGGTAACGCGACTCCCGCTTTTCGCGTGGTCGGCCTATCGGCCCCGTCCGACGGCGCGGGCGGCGGGTTTCGGTAGAATCACCGGCGACGGAAGACACCGCCCACGGAGGAGAAACGCGGCAAGATCCGCCTGCCGACGAGCACCTCTCCCAATAGGCCTCCGAGGCTCGTACGATGACTCTCCGGCCGCCGATTCGGCCGCCGTCCGGACGCCAAGTGAGATGGTCATAGGATCCGAACGTCAGACCACCCCCGACGTTCACCTCCAGTGCCTGGGTGAGGGCGCGCCGATACCTCAGCGTCGTCGTCCAGTGGCGGAAGTAGCTGCCCCCCGGTGCGAACGCCGTTACCGTAGTCGTACGACGACTTGTGCTCCCCGACTGTCATGGAACGGCGTATCGCCATCCCCCACGAGTCACTCCACCACCCGGCGACGCCGACCTCGATGCTCGGCAAGAACGACATGTCGCCCTCTCGGAAGAGATACCCGCCGCCGAACAGCATCTCAAGCGCCTTGCGGGACTGTGGAGGCGCCGGCCGGGGCGTCGGGCTCTCCTGCCGCGCCATCACCTCGCCCCGGCGCTCCGACGCCCACGGCTGGAAGGGGATGCGGCCGTCGGGCGGGTCGATGACCATCGGCCTCGCGATGCGTCCCGGGCGCGGCGGCGCGGCGGGGTCCGGCTCGAAGGACCGGGAGAACGCGGCTCCCTGCCTGCGGTTGACGCCCTCCGCCGGCCGCCACGAGTCGTTGGCAGCGGTCTCCATCGGCTGGGACGCGCCGGGCAGGTAGTAGCCACGGAAGTCAGGGTCGCCCCACGGGGTGCGCGGCGGCTCGTAGTCGCCGTCCTGGCCCGCCGCCATGGGCGCCGTCAGGGCGACGAACAACGCCGCGCCGAAGGCTCGTCGAACGCTCATCATCGTGCTCCCTCTCCCTGCTCGACCGCCATCTGCAGGAGATGGTCGACGCAGTCGTAGTCGAGTATCTGCAGCCCCTCGTCCATGCGGCGGTAGAGCGTCATGCGCATCGTCCACGGACGGGTGAACACGTTCGGGTCCTCGAGGGTGACCTCGTAGTCGATGTGGTACGGCGTGGTCGGGGTGTAGCGCTCGACCACGTGCAGGGCGTCGCTGTGGAAGTTGCCGGCCGCGTCGAGCCAGGTGCGCCCGTTGAAGTGGGTGGTGTCGACCACCAGAGTGTCGCCCTCCCAGTGCCCCCGCGAGTCGCCCATCCAGAAGTCGTTGGGCAGGGGGTGCGGGCTGCCGTCGGTGTAGATGATGCGGACGGCGTGGGCGAACTCGTAGGTGACGACGACGTGGTCGGGCGTCTGCAGGATGCGGAACGGAACGGCATGTAGGTGATGCGCGGCACCCCCGGCAGGAAGCACTGCCGCACGGGGTCTGCGGTGAGCCGGTTGGCGTGTTCTCCTGCTGCTGCTCGGCCGCCCACGGCTGGTAGGGAATCTCGCCGCCCACCACCACCCCGAGGCCGGCGGGAATGCCATCCTGGGCGTTGTGGGGACGGATGTCCCAGGCCGCCGAGTTCAGCACCTGCCAGAAGCCGCTCAGATCGGGGTAGCCCTCCGGGGTCCGGGGGCCGTCGTGGCCGGACGCGGCGGCGGCCGGGGTCTGCCCCGCCCCGGCCCCGGACGGCGAGGAGCCGGCCGAGGGCGCGGGAACGGCCGCCGCCGCAGCGGCAGCGGCAGGCGCCGGCGGGCCGGACAGCGCGTCGAGGTAGCCGACGACCTGCCGGACCTCGTCGTCGCTCAGCTCCCGGGTGGATGCGCGCCGAGCAGATCGACCCCGAGGCGTGGTCCATACGCTGCGGCGGGCGAACGGCCAAGAGGACCTGTTCGCCAGCTTCAACGAGTACCGCCGCCCGGCCGCGCCGCCTTGGAGTGGTACGAGCATGCCGGCAACTGGTCTAACCGCCTGATCCACGCCGACGCGCGGCGCGCGATGGCCTCGCTGCTCGAACACGAACACCTCGGCGGCGCCGTCCAGATGGTCTACTTCGATCCGCCCTACGGCATGGACTTCGACGCCCGCTACGGCAACGACAACATCCAGCGGCGGGCGTTCGTCGACACCTACGAGAAGGGCATCCACTCGTACCTGGACGGCATCCGCCAGACCGCTCTGCTCGCCCGCGAGCTGCTGAGCGAGTCGGGCAGCCTGTTCATGCAGATCGGCGACGTGAACGTCCACCGCTGCGCGATAGTGCTCGACGAGGTGTTCGGGCCCGAGAACCGGGTCAGCACGATCACGTTCCCGACCACCGGCGGCGGCAGCAGCAGCAGGTCCATCGCCCAGTGTGCCGACTACATCCTGTGGTATGCGAAGAACCGCGACGAGATGGCGTTCCAGGCGCTCTACGAGGAGCAAGACATCGAAACTTGGTGCGATAGCAACGCAACCTACACAGGGAGGAGACTTCCCCGACGGAACGCGCCGTGCCCTCAAGACTGAGGAACGCCGCGATCCGAAACGGAACATCCCGGACGGGACCGTTGTTCTCTGGTGCAGGGCCGGTTGCTCTCCCAGGGACCCTCCAAGGGTGAACAGGGCCAGCCGTTCACCTGGAACGCATCCGGTTCGGTCCCGATGGACTCGAAAACCAGCAGTGGAGAGTTGACCGCAAGGTCTCGACACACTCGCAAGTGCCGATAGACTCTGGACGAACGTATCCGAGACCAAGACGGCGAACGCCAACAAGCTTCGCCTTCGCGTCCTCCGATCCGAGACGCCGGGGAAGCGCCTCAACAACCTCTGGGAGAACAGATCTCGCCCAGCGACAAGCGCTACCCCGTGCAGACCGGCGACCTCGCCATCCAGCGCTGCATGCTGATGACCACGCGGCCCGGCGACCTCGTGCTCGACCCGACCTGCGGCAGCGGCACCACACCCGTCGTAGCGGAGACGTGGGGCCGGCGCTGGATCGCCGTCGACGGCTCGCGCGAAAGCCTCGCCGTCGCGCGTGAGCGCATCCTCGTCCGCGACTACCCGGCGCACCTGCTCGTCGGCAGCGCTGTCGGATTCGCCAAGGAGAACGCGCTGCGCGAAGCGGCCGGACAGGAACCGCTGGCCGAGAGGCCCGCCGGCAGCGAACGCGACCCCGCCACGGGCCTCGTCGTCGAACGCATGCCCTACGTCAGCGCCGCGACCCTTGCCTACAAGGATCGCCGCGACAAGCGGGCGAACCGCGACATCACCTGGTTCGTCGACCGCCCTGTCGGCGGCAAGAAGAATGGCCGCATCGCCAGCCGCTTCACCGTCGAGACCGAACACCTTGAACAGTACCACAGCCCCGACGAACTGCTCCGTCACTGGCGAGGCCGACTTCGTGCCTGCCGACAGCATCCGTACCCGCCGTCCCGCCGTCCCGCATCACCGGTGTAGAATCACGTCAAGGGAGACATGCACGACATGGCCGACAACACTGCGCCCGCCGCCGAGCACGCTGACAGCCCCGCGAAGCCGAGACTCTCGGCCGACGCCAAGTGGATCGTCGCCACCGGCGTGGCCCTTGGACTCCTGCTGATTACCCTCATCAGCACGATGCTCCTGCAGAACGCCACCATCAACGCCCGGATCGACGACACCAACAACAACGTGCGCGGATTGCAGACCGAGATCCGCGAACGCCACGCAGACACACAGACCGACATCCGCGAACTCCGCGGCCTGCTGCTCCAGCTGCTCGAACGGTCCGCACCAGCCAACCCGGTCAACTGAACACCCTGTTGCGCCCCGGCGCCGTCGGGCGCCGCCCGCGAATCAAACGCCGTCAGCCGCGTGCGCCTGCCCCGTTCCGGGCGTGGAATCTTGTACAGTGCGTCGTGATCAACCGCCGGTTGAAGCAGGATCATCCGCGGGAAAGAAACGGACACGACGCCGTAAGCCATTGTGTTTACAGGACTTACGTCAAGGTCAGACGAAACACTGAGTCATGGCGATGGGCAAGAAACCTGCGGCGCGGCAGGCGTCGCCGATGTGGGTGAGCACGGCGGACCTTCCGACAAGCCCTGGACATCCCTTCTTCGAGCGGCTGAACCGGCTGCTGGACGACTTCGGATTCGACGCCTTCGTGGAGGGGCTTTGCGCGCCGTTCTACGCGGAGCGGTTGGGCCGTCCGAGCCTGCGTCCTGGTCGGTATTTTCGCTTGCTGCTGATCGGCTTCTTCGAGGGTCTGTCTTCGGAGCGTGGGATTGCGTGGCGTGTTTCGGATTCTCTGAGTCTTCGGGCGTTTCTGGACCTGGATCCGACCGATGCGGTTCCGGAACACTCGACGCTGTCGCGCACGCGTCGGCGTATCGACGACGAGACGCACGCTGCGGTTTTCACGTGGGTTCTGTCCCGTCTGTCGGATTCGGGTCTTGTGGAGGGGAAGACGGTCGGGATTGACGCGACGACGCTTGAGGCGAACGCGGCGCTGCGGAGCATCGAGCGTCGGGACACTGGCGAATCGCACGAGGCGTTCCTGCGTCGGCTGGCGGAGGCATCGGGTATTCCGACGCCGACTCGTGCGGAGTTGGGGCGCTTCGACCGTTCTCGGAAGGACCGGAAGACGTCGAACCAGGAATGGCGTTCTCCGCAGGATCCTGACGCGAAGGTGGCGAAGATGAAGGACGGTCGTACGCACCTGGCGCACAAGACCGAACAGGCGGTGGTGGACCTGGAGACGGGCGCCATCGTGGCGGTGACGGTGCAGGATGCGTCTGCGGGCGACACGGCGACACTGCCTTTGACGGCGACATTGGCTGCCGAGCAGGTGGAGGCGGTTCGGCCGGACGGTGGGGGTGTTGAGGAGATTGTGGCCGACAAGGGCTACCACAGCGACGCGACGCGGGTTGCGCTCGACGAGATTGGGGTTCGCAGCTACATTTCGGAGCCGTCGCGTGGTCGTCGCCGCTGGCGGGACAAGAAGACGGGCGCGACGCCGCCGGAGAAGCGGGCTGCGCAGCGTGCGTTGTATGGGAACCGTCGTCGCAATCGCGGCGAGCGCGGTCGTCGTCTCCACCGCCGGCGCGGAGAGTTGGTGGAGCGGCCATTCGCGCACCAGTATGAGACGGGTGGTCTGCGGCGGGTGTGGGTGCGCGGTCATGGGAACGTGCGCAAGCGTGTGCTCATTCAGGCGGCGGGCTGCAATCTCGGGCTGCTGCTGCGCCGTCTGACGGGCGTCGGCACGCCCCGGAGCCTGCAGGGGCGGGCTTGTTCGGCGATTTGGCGTCTGATCGGGCGTCTGATCGACCACTACGGGCGTCTGACACGCGTTTGGGCGTCGGTCTGGACGCCGATGGCGCTCGGCGACTCGATCGCGCATCGCCGAGTTGCCTGAACACGCCGGCTCAGCAAGGGACTTCTTCCACGGGCTGCAAGGCGGCCAGCACGGCCAGCCCCGCGGCGAGCATCCGATGGTTCGAATTCTCCTCCTGATGTGTGTCAATGGCAACCGAAAACTGCACACTTTTGGCAACTGAAAACTGCACACTTTCAGCGAGGCCGGCGCGGTCGGATCTGACGTTCTCCCGTTGGTGTCCACCGCGCGTTTCGGGTCGGACGTAGGGAGCGGAGCGACCGGAGTCCGGCCCGAAACGCGTCGCGAGACCGTCGGCCTGGTGGTCACGTCGCGACTCCCTCGCGGCGCTTGTCTGCCGCGGCCCGCAGCCACTCCTGCTGTTCCCGCAGCCGGTAGCTGTTGCCGCGGATGTTGACCACGTGGCAGTGGTGCAACAGCCGGTCGATGAGCGCTGCTGCCATCACCTCGTCGCCAAGCACGCTGCCCCATTCCTCGAAGCCCTTGTTCGAGGTCAGCACCGTCGACGCCCGCTCGTGCCGGGCGTTGATCAACTGGAAGAAGAGCACGGCGCCGTCCTGCGTCACCGGCAGGTAGCCGATCTCGTCGACGACCAACAACGCCGGATGCGTCAGCACCCGCAGCCGCCGGGTCAACTCGCCTGCGGCCCTCGCTTCGCTGAGCGAGTTGATCAGGCTCGCCAGCGTGCCGTAGTAGACGCGGCGGCCGGCCTCGGCGGCCGTCACCGCGAGGCTGATCGCCAAGTGCGTCTTGCCTACGCCGGGCGGACCCAGCAGGATCACGTTCTCGGCGCGGTCAACGAATCCCAGCTCGTGCAGGCTCTCGACCTGCTCGCGCTTGACGCTCGGCTGGAAGCTGAAGTCGAACTGCGCCAGCGTCTTGACGGCCGGTAGACGCGAGGAGCGCATCGCCGCCTGCAGCCGCCGGTTGTTGCGCAACGCGATCTGCGCGTTGCGCATCAACTCGATCGCTTCGCCGGCGGTCACCGCGCCGCTGTCGACCTGGGCCAACACGCCATCGACCGCTTCAAGCGCGCCCGGCATCTTCAGGTCCGCCAGCATCGCCCGCAGCCGGTCGCGCCGGTTGCCTTCCGCGGCCTTCATCGCGCCGCCTCCGCGTAGACGCGCAACGCGCGGCGCTCGACCTTGACCGTCTCGGCCACGAGCCGCGGGACCGGCGCCGGTGTGGAGCGCACGCCGACGCGCCGGTAGGGACACGCCGCCAGGGGCCGCAGCTCCTCACGCTCGGCCCGCGTGAAGCGGTCCACCGGACGCTCGCCCGTCGTGCCGTGCCGGCGCACGTTGGCCGTCTGCTCCAGCCAGTGCGCTGCCTGCGCGTTGAGGTCGTCGTCGTTGAGGAACGTGCGGCCGTAGAAGAAGCCGTCCCGGATATAGCGGATCGGCCGCTCCACCTTGCCCTTCGTCTGCGCTCGATACGGCCGGCAGGCCCGCGGATGAAACCCCCAGTGCGCGGCAAAGCGCAGAAACTCCGCGTTGAGCACCAACTCGCCGCCGCCCACCCGGCCGTCCGACAGCACCACCGCACGCATCTGGTCGAACAACAGCTCGCGGGGCACGCCGCCGAAGCGCGCGAACGCGCGCTCCAGCCCCGCGGTCAGCACCGCCATCGTCTGCCGCTGGTAGAAGTGCAGCCACAGCAGCCGTGAGTGGCTCAGAACCACCACCAGGGCATGCCGGCGGCCCCAGGGTAGCGCGAACGTCCCGAAGTCCACCGGGCCCTGATGTCCCGGCGGTGTCTCGAACCGCACTACCCGCTCGGCCGCCGGACGTGGGCGCACCGTCCGGACGTAGTCCCGCACGCGGCTGTAGCCGCCAGGGTAGCCGGACGCCCGAATTTCGTCGAACAAGCGCTTGGCCGACAACTCCGGGAACTCCTCCAGGCGCGCCGTAATGATCCCCATGTAGGGCGCCAGCTTCTGCGGCGCCGCTGGCCGCGGCGCGTAGCGCGAGTGGCCCGACGACAGGTCGCGGTCGAGCTGGCCCGTCTCAACCCACGCGTGGATCGTGCGCCGGCTCACTCCGAAGCGTCTCGCCAACGCCGCCTTCGAGACGCCCCGCTCCAGGTAGTGCTTCAGCAGCATCCTCGTCTCCCATCCATGCATCTGCGCCCCGCCCCCTCGCTGTGGGATTCCCCAACATCGTGGGACGCAAACCGGCTCCCGACCACCAGCAATGTGTGCAGTTTTCGGTTGCCATAAATGGGAGATTTACACTTGCCGCCAACAATGTGACGCGAGCCCGATTACAGCCCGCCTGCCCGACCTCCGCGCATCCCGGCTCCCCCGTGAATCCCGCGCCGCGGCCGCCCGAGACGGCGCCGCCCCCCGCTCGTGACACCGCCGCCAAACGCGCGGCCACAGGCGTTTGACGGCACACTGCGACTGAATCTCAGTCGCAGTGTGTTGCCCTCGTGTCTTACCGAACTTGAATCTCACTTGCAGGTTTGGGCCTGTTCCGCCTTTCGTGATAAACGTCGAGTCCACCAGGGAGGTGGCGCCTGTCACACCCCAATTGCGGAGTATCTGATGCTTGACAACCCCGCTCATGCCGGACCGGACTCGGAAGCCGCTGACGAAGTGGTCGAAGGCCGTGCGCCCTCCCGCTTGTCGAGAATCTGTTGCGGTCTGACGTTCGTGCTCTTCTTCATCGCAAGTTGCGGCGATGATAGCGAGCCTCTGATGCCGACCGCGCCCACCGCCATACCCAGGAGCCCATCTGCCGCGGCCGGAGGCGACGGGCCCGGCGATGGGGACGGAAGCGGCGATGGGGACGGCTGGGACGGTGACTGGGGTGGCGATTGGAGCGGCGACGCGCTGAGCGCCGTCGGCATGCTCCCGCGGGAGCTCGCCGAGAGCGGCGATGACAGCGAGCCTCTGATGCCGACCGCGCCCACCGCCATACCCAGGAGCCCATCTGCCGCGGCCGGAGGCGACGGGCCCGGCGATGGGGACGGAAGCGGCAATGGGGACGGCTGGGACAGTGACTGGGGTGGCGATTGGAGCGGCGACGCGCTGAGCGCCGTCGGCATGCTCCCGCGGGAGCTCGCCGAGAGCGGTGACTCCGACACCATCACCATCGTCCGGTCCGTGCCTGTCACCTTCGTTGGCGACGGAGATGGCGACGGTGACGGTGACGGAGATGGTGACGGTGACGGAGATGGTGACGGTGACGGAGATGGCGATGGTGACGGAGATGGCGATGGTGATGGTGACGGGGATGGTGACGGCGACGGGGATGGTGGCGGAGACGGCGATGGGGATGGTGACGGCGACGGCGACGGCGATGGGGATGGTGACGGCGACGGCGACGGCGACGGGGATGGTGACGGCGACGGAGATGGCGATGGTGACGGCGACGGGGATGGTGACGGAGACGGCGATGGTGACGGGGATGGTGACGGCGACGGGGATGGTGACGGAGACGGCGATGGTGACGGAGACGGCGATGGTGACGGAGACGGCGATGGCGACGGCGATGGTGACGGAGACGGCGATGGCGACGGAGACGGCGATGGCGACGGAGACGGAGATGGCGATGGTGACGGAGATGGCGATGGTGACGGCGATGGCGATGGTGACGGCGACGGGGATGGGGATGGCGACGGCGACGGTGACGGTGACGGAGATGGCGATGGTGACGGCGACGGGGATGGTGACGGCGACGGGGATGGTGACGGCGACGGGGATGGTGACGGCGACGGCGACGGGGATGGTGACGGCGACGGCGATGGCGATGGTGACGGTGACGGTGACGGCGACGGCGACGGCGACGGCGACGGGGATGGTGACGGCGACGGCGACGGCGACGGCGATGGAGACGGTGACGGCGACGGCGACGGAGATGGCGATGGTGACGGCGACGGGGATGGCGACGGCGACGGGGATGGCGACGGCGACGGGGATGGCGACGGCGACGGGGATGGTGACGGCGACGGGGATGGTGACGGCGACGATGATGACGACGATGACGATGACGACGATGACGATGACGATGACGACGATGACGATGACGACGACTAGCCGCTACGCCGTGCCGACGCAGGCCGCGATCTGTCGTTCGTCCTCGCACTCCACCCGCGACCGGCGCTATCGAACTCGCCGACACGCCGCGCACGGCTGCCGCCTGGCGAAACGGCGTGGCGGCTTCGCCGGCTCTTACTTCGTGTGTTGCCCGGAAACGGGCGAAATCGGGGAAGGAACGACAGCATGAGCATCTTTCGGCGCCAAACCGCAAGTGCCGAGGAAAACACCTCTTTTCCGGCAACCACCGATGTGACGTCTCGCTTTACCCGCATCGCCGAGAAGGTCGACGTCGAGCCGTTTCGCTCCGAGTTGGACGCTGCGTCCGATCTCTGGCTCGCCGACACCAGTCGCCAGCGCAAGGTCCGTTGCCAACGCGACACCCTCAACATATTTCTTCGTGTCGCCAGAAAGCCTCTACCGGCCGGGGCGACCAACGCCAACGACGTGCACGAGAGCCGCAACGCGCGGTTCGCGGGCCGTTTTCCGCACGCGTTGAAGTTCTGCCAGAAAATCGCCTCTCTGCGGGAAGGCGAGCTCGGACGCGCCGCCCTCGTCGCCCTCCAGCCGCGCGGCTGGGTCCGCCCCCATGTCGACGCCGGTGCGTACTACCGCATACGCGACCGCTTCCACCTCGTGCTGCACAGCCCTGGGGGCAGTCCCCTGACCTGCGGAGACGAGACCATCGTGATGCGAACTGGGGAACTCTGGGCTTTCGACAACAAGACCAGGCACGACGCCCGGAACCCGACCGACGAACCCCGCGTACATCTGATATTCGATGTGCTACCCGGCGACGGCCGGGGGTATTACGTCCTGCCTCCGGCGGACTGAAGTCCGAGCCCGGAGATCTTCACCACCGCCACCAGAGCATGGGCCGCCGAATCGATCCGCACCGTGTTGTCGTACACCTCCGTGCGGAGCGCGCCCATGACCCGGGCCTTCCTGGCGATGTAGAACGCGTCCCATTCGTTACGAAACTGCAACTGTCGCAACGACCTCAGGCCCCGCGCGATCGCGCGCTCGAAAGCGGCCGACCGCCTCTCGTCCCCGACCGTCCGGGCGACCCTCACCGCATCCACGAGCCCCTCCAGATACACGCCCGTCGAAGCCGCGTGCGGCGGTCCGAACTCCGGCCGCCGTGGATCGTAGAAGCGCCCGCGCAGATCGTCCGTCAGCCCGTCCCACTGCTGCAGCGACAGGAGCCCGTCGTTCATCTCGAGCACGAAGTCCGCGAGCTCCCGGCGCCCCGTCTGATCGAGCATGGAGGCGCAAGCCTGCGTGTGCCATGGCACGAACGCCGGGTTCCTGGCCTCCAGGTGCCGAGCCCGGCAACGCGTGAAGGTCGCCGCCCAACGCTCGAGGGTGGGCGCCCACGCCGTTCTGCGCCGTACCGCCTCCGCCCAGAACAACATCGCCTCTCCGGCATAGAAGTTCCAGTTCTGGCCATCGCGCGCAGCGGGAAAGAAGAAAGTGCGGAATCCGCGTTCCTCGTCCGCCAGGGACTCCACTCCGGCCGCCAGCATTTCCAGCTCCCCTGTGAACTCTTCCGCTCCCGGGGTCTCCAGAATCGCGAGACCGGCCAACGCGGCCGCGCCGAGCTTCGCGCCCGTACGTTCCACGATGGCGCCGCGCCCGCCCCCGATGGGCCGAAAGTACCGCGACAAATTGGCGCGCAGGTTACGCAGGGCCGCTTCGCGCACGACTGCGCCGCCCCGCAACCGCGCCCAGCGCGCAAGGGCGAGGGTTGCGAGAAGACGCCGGATCGCATTGTCGGAAGGGGCGTTCACGCCACGGCTCGGCCAGTACTTGTAGGGCAGCGAACCGTCGGCCGACTGGTTGCGAAGCATCCATCCCGCGATGCCCGCCGCCAAGTCTCCGGCGCGGTCCTCGCCGGCGGCTTCCGACGCAGGCACCAGCGAGCTGCCGCGAAACAGCTTCGTGACCTCGGCGCCGCCCCTGCTAGTCAGCAGGAACTGCCGGGCAGAAAAGACACGCAGACCGCCGTCCGCGGCGAAGTCGGCGACGTCGGCTTTCCGCCGCGCCAGGAACTTCGACAGCGCCCGCGGAAACCCCAGGTTCGCGGCGAGCATCCGGGTCGGAGCGAGGCGGAGAATCTCTCCCCGGTATTCGATTTCCATGCCGGCCACGCCCCGCGCGCGATTACAGAACACGCGACTGACCCGTTCGGGCGCGACGGCCCGATAGTCACTCGATACGCAGACCTCCACGACGTCGCCCTCGCGAGCGCCGAGCATGTCTGGCAGCCGTTGGAGCGAAGCGTCGGCAATCCACCCGCGGCGTTGAGCAACGCCGTCCCGCCGCAGGCAGTACCAGGTCGACTCGTGCGGTCCGGGATCGGCTTCCACTGTTGTCGCGAAGGCACCGCTGCGCGGCAGGCGTTCATTCAGCCCGACAACGTCTCTGCACTCGCGCCGGGCATGTTACCGCGGACGGACACGGGCGGACCATTGCCCGCTCATGCCTGTGGCGCCCCCGTCCACATGGCCCGGCCACCGGAGGAACGCCATGACACATCCAAGCCTGCGCTTCGTGGTCGGCGGCATGCTCGCCGCCACTCTGGGCTGCGGCCAGGACGGCAATCCTGTCGCGCCGACGACGCCCACGACACCGACCAACCAGGCGCCGCAGGCGTCCGCCATCATTCCTGACCAGACAGTGGCCGCAGGCGGCGACCTGCAGCTCGACGTGCAGGGTCACTTCGCAGATCCCGACGGCGACCTTCTGGCCTTCCGGGCGGCCTCCAGCGACCCGGACGTCGCGACGGCGAGCGTTGCCGGGAGCATCGTCACCATCTGGGCCATGAGTCCCGGCATGGCCGAGATCACGGTCACCGCGGCCGACCCCGCCGGCCTGACCGCCTCGCAGCACTTCACCGCGACCACCGAACCACCGACCAACCGCGCCCCCCGGGTTGCCGCCCCCATACTCGGCCGGACGCTGAAGCTGAACCAGAGCGAGAAGGCGACCATCGACCTGAACAACTACTTCACCGATCCAGACGGCGACCCCCTGACCTTCGAGGTGTCCTCGGGCGACAACGCCGTCGCGACGGCGAGCGTCTCGAACGGCACGGCCACGCTGCTGGCGGTCGCCCTCGGCACGACGGCCGTCACCGTCGCCGCCCGCGATCTCGAAGGCCTGAGCGCCACCCACGCGTTCTCGGTCACCGTCGAACAGGGAACGCTCTCCGCGGAACTCGAAGTCACGAACTGTCACGCCGAAGGCGTGGGATTCGTCGACGTCACGGTGGAAGGTACGGTCCGAGCGGTCACGCCCTTGTCATCCGCGCGCGTCACCGCGTACATGGACACCCAGACGCTGGGCGAGCAGGTCCTCGGCGACCTCGGGACCGGCGAGACCCGGGCCTTCCTGATTCGAGGCTCGGCGACGGTCACCGCGTCTTCTCGCTGCCGAGTCGAGCTCTCGGCCGCCGGGAGCAGCATGACCGCCGTCGCGACGGTGTCGTTTCGTTGAGGGAACGCTTGTGGGGGCTGCGGGGCCGAGGAGGGCGGGACGAAGCGACGCGCGCGGCCCGCGACCGCGCCGCCGCGGGGTTCGAAGGGCCGCCCGAACCCCGCCGGCCGCCATGCATCGACGACGGCTACAGCGGCCGGTCCGGATTGATGATCGACCGCCACATGTGGGCGACGGGCTGTTGTCGTACCCCAGCCCCTCCTTCGGCTGCTTGAACTGCCGGCCGATGACGTCGGTGAACTCCTCGATGCGGATCTTGCGCTGGTTCTCGTCGAACACACTGATCGTTGACGGTGACGAGCCGCGCCTCCATGTAGTAGCGATGGTTCCGCGCGAACTCGTAGTCCTTCTTGATGTACTCGTCCGGCTCGTAGTCCACCCCGAAGATGCGGTTGTACATGTCGGGATACGCGTAGCCGACCGACGAGTCGGGGAAGAAGCGCAGCGCCTGGTGATACTTGATGCCCCAGCTCACGCGCTCGTCCACGTACGGGGCGAAGAGCTGCGCGCCCCAGTAACCGTGGTCCGCCTTGATCAGATTCTGGGTCACGTCGTGCAGCGGGCATGCGAACACCGTGCGCTCGGGCTGGCCGGGGAGATCCGGGTGGAGCAGGGCGAGACGCGCTGGACGTTCACGCCGCGTGCGCCGTGGCGGCCGGGCGAGTACCAGCTCGTCGCGGCAGCGACCCTCGAGGATGTCGCCGGCAACCGCATCGGGCGGCCGTTCGAGGTCGACGCGGCCGAGGCCCGGAGCTCGGAACGCCCCCGCGGCACCGTGGTGCCGTTCCGGATCGGCCAACCTCTCGCGCGAATCCGGCCCCGCGAATCGAGCCCGGACCCGAAGGGCGGGTAACGCGACTCCCGCTTTTCGAGTAGTCGTCCCACCGGTTCTGCCGATGGGTGCAAGAGGACAGTCTGGAGCTCGACCCCGGCGCCCCCGCGGCGCTCCAACGTGGACCGGATATCGGGTCCGTGACGGTTCGTCCGGCCACCGTTACGCGGTCAATCCGGTGACGACCAGCAGCAGGAGCATCGTCACCAGTCCGGCGGCAGGTCCTCGACCGTCCAGCACTCCCGGGGGAGGTCCCCCACCAGATCGTAGGCGCCCAGTCGGTAGCCGGCCGGCACCAGTCGTGGCGAGGGCAGATAGTTCGCCATCTCCAGCATCGCGACGCCCGCCGTCTCGGCGAAACAGAGTACGGGAGTGCCCGGTTCGTTCCAACGCCCACCACCCCGGTAGCTGGCTCCAAGGCCCCGAAAGTCTTCGAGATGGTCGGCATGGCAGATCCGGAACAGGCGCATCAGGGGTTCCTCTGACTGTGACGTAAGTCCTGTAAACACAATGGTTTACGGCGTCGGATCTGTTTCGTTCCCACGGATGATCCTGCTTCAACCGACGGTTGATCACGACGCACTGTACAAGATCGCACCCGTGGAACGGGCGGGCGCAGGCGGCTGACGGCGCTTGATCTCGCGCGCGGGCAGCGGGTTGCGCCCGCGGTGCAACTGGGTGGTTCAGTCGGCCGGTGTGGCCGGGGCGGTGCGTTCGAGGAGCTGGAGCAGCAGGCTGCGCATCTCACGGATCTCGGTGCGGAGATCGCGGATGTCGGTGTGCATCTCGGTGCGGAGCTCGCGCATGTCGGTTTGCATTTGGTCCATGCGGGCGTTGACGCTCGTGTTGGTGTCGTCGATCCGGGCGTTGACGGTCGCATACTGCTGCATCAGCATGGCGTTCTGCTGGAACATCATCCCGACGAGCGTGAGTTGAAGCAGGCCGATGCCGATGACGGTGGTGACGATCCACTTGGCGTCGATCGAGAGTCTCGGCTTCGCGGGTCTGTCTGCGTGCTCGGCGGCCGGCGCGGTGGTGTCGGCCATGTCGTGCATGTCTCCCTTGACGTGATTCTACACCGGTGATGCGGGACGGGCGGGACGGCGGGTACGGCGGCGACCGTATCGCTCGGGCCGGCGCGCCTGGGCAGGTGGATTCAGACGCCGCCGTGCCAGCTCAGGATGCTCCCGTTGCCGATGATCATGCGGACGGCGATCCCGCTCTCCGGTCGTGCGGATCCACTGGCGATGGCGCCCTGCTTCAAGAGCTTCTCCCCCTGGACGCCACAAGGACAGCATCCTCTTGACGTTTCCAGCACATCAGAACGACGCAAGGGCTTCGTGTGGTCCGTTCCCGGCTCAGTGACGTGGCGCACGTCGGGGCGTCGAACGCGTGACGGCGGCCATGCGCCGCCGGGCTGGAGCCGGCTGCACCGCGCCCAGCCGCCGCGGACCCGCGCCGTCCCAGACGCTATCGGGCGGGCCCCTCCTCGGCGCCGAGCGCGAGCAGCAGCGCCTCGGTCACCGGGGCGGCCTCCAGGTTGCCGCGCCCCCGCCGGACCACCGCCAGCGGGGTCTGCCCGCGGTGGTTCGCCACGTTCAGCGTGGCGCCGTGCTCGACGAGCAGCTCGACGACCCGCGGGAAGCCCTTGTCGGCGACATGGTGGAGCGCGGTGCTGCCGGTCTCGTCGACGGCGTTGACGTCGCCGCCCGCGTCCAGGGCCACCCGCACGGCGTCGAGCGTGCCCTCTTCGTCGGCGTGCTCCGCCTGGAACGCGAAGTCCCGATGGAGCGCCCGGTCGCGCCGGTCCCAGACGTTGTAGCGCCAGCTTGCGCCCGACGCCAGCATCAGGGGCGTCCAGCCGTTGCGCAGGGGCAGCATGCCGTCGGCGCCCGCGGCCAGCAGGGCGCGCATGATGTCGCCCTCGGCGAACTTGGCGGCCAGGGCGAACGGCGTGGCGCCGAGCAGATGGTCGCCGATCATCAGCACCTGGCCGTTGCGGGTGACGCGCGTCGCCTCGATCACCTGCGCGTCCGGCCGGGCGCCGGCGGCGAGCAGGGCTTCCACCATGCCGAGGTCGCCCTGCAGCACGGCGGCTTGCAGCGCCGTGTAGCCGGCGGCGGATGCGTTGGGGTTGGCGCCCTCTTCCAGCAGAAACTGAACGAACGCGCGGTGACCGCTGTGCGCGGCCAGCAGCAGCGCGCTGCGACCGTCCGGTGCGGTGTCGTTGACACCGGCCCCGGCCGCGAGCAGCAGGCGCGCCGAATCGACCGCACCCTGCCGCGCCGCGAAGAGCAGCGCCGTATAGCCGCCGAGGTCGGTCTCCTCGGCGTCGGTACCGTAGCGCCGGCCCAGCTCGCCGTAGCGAAGGTTCGACTGCAGCCGCCGGCTGATGACGAATCGCTGCACGCGGGACCGCCGGTGCACATCGGCGCCGTTGTCGAGCAGCACCCGCACCACCGCGGGATGCCGCTGGGCGGCGGCCCACATCAGCGCCGTCTGGTCCTCGGTGGACTCGGCGGCGTTCACCTCGGCGCCGGCCGCGAGCAACGCGGCGACGGCCGCAGCGTTGCCCGTTCGCGCGCAGCTCATCAGGACGGTTTCACCCGTCCCCACGGCGGCCCTGGCATCGGCGCCTGCGGCCAGCAGCAGATCCACCATCGCCGCGTTGGCGTTGGTGCAGGCCAGCGCCAGCGGCACGACGCCGTGCGTGTTGGCGACCCCTGCGTCGGCGCCTGCCTCCAACAGCAGGCGCGCCGTCTCGACATCGTCGAGATAAGCCGCCCAGTGCAGCGCCGTGGCGCCGTCGGCCTGCGCGGCGTTGACATCCACGGACGCGTCCAGCAACCGCGCCACCACCGCGGTGTCCTGCAGCTTGACGGCGCTGATCAGGCGCAGATCGAGAGATTGTGCGCTCGCGTCGACCGATCCGAGCGCCAACGTACCGATGACGACCGACAGCCGGAGACGCATCGGACCGCTACACTCCCGTCAGCCGCTCCGCCGGCCCGGCCGGTCTGCCCAGCCGGGGCAGCGCGCCCGTGCTGTCGCCGATCCGGTCGATGTCCACGCCCAGCTTGTCGAGCAGCGAGACGTGCAGGTTCGCCAGCGGCGTCCGCGCCGGGTAGACCAGGTGCCGGCCGCCCGCAAGCTGGCCCGCGCCGCTGCCGACCAGCAGGATCGGCAGGTCGTAGGGCGAATGCCGGTTGCTGTCGCTCATCCCGGCGCCGTACATGATCATCGCGTGGTCGAGCAGCGAGCCGTCGCCGTCCGGCGTCGCGGCCAGCTTATCGAGGAACGACGAGAACAGCGTCGTATGGTACGTGTTGATCTTCGTCAACTTCGCCAGCGCCTCCGGCACGTTGCGGTGGTGCGACAGCGGGTGGTGCGCGTCGGGCACCCCGATCTCGCGGTAGGTGCGGCCGCTCAGCTCGTGTCCGGCCATGAACGTGCAGACGCGGGTGCGGTCGGTCTGCCAGGCCAGAAGCTGCAGGTCGTACATCAGCCCGGCGTGCTCGGCCAGCGTCGCGGGCACGCCGCGCGGCCGCTCCAGCAGCGGCACATCCTGCTCGCCCTGGATCTCGGCGATCTCGATGCGCCGTTCCACATCGCGCACGGCGTCGAGGTAGGCCCCCACCTTGACGCGGTCGCCGGCGCCGAGCTCCCGCTGCAGCCGGGCGACATCCTCGCCGACCGAGTCGAGGATGCTGCGCTGCGCCTTCCGGCGGGCGCGCCGGGCCGCCGGATCGGTGCTGTCGTTGTCGCCGAACAGCCGCTCGAACACGGCGCGCGGGTTGTGCTCCATCGGCAGCGGCGTCGAGCCGCTGGCCCACGAGATGGTGTAGGAGAACGCGCAACTGAAGCCGCCGCTGTCGCACGAGCCGGCGAAGTTGGCGCCCTCGAGGCCGAGCTCCAGAGACGCCAGCGGCGTCTGCTTCCGCAGTTCCTGCGCCGCGATCTGATCCATCGAGACGGCGTCCGGAATCCACTTGCCGGGATGCTCGGCGGTCAGGAACTTGGTGGCGGCGCGCGAATGCGAACCGCCGCTGATGTTCGGCGGCGGCGTGCTGTTGAGCCCGGAGAGCACGAGCAGGCGGTCACGGTACGGCGCGAGCGGCTGCAGGATGGGCGTCATCTCGAACCCGGCGCCGGTGGTCGCCGGCGTGAAGTTCTGCATGACCATGCCGTTGGGCACGTAGACCGCGCCGAAGCGGACCGCCGGCTTCGCGGCCGTCTTGCGCAGGGCGCTGAGCGCCGGCACCATGCCGTCCAGCAACGGCAGGGCGACCGCCGCGCCGACTCCGCGAAGCACCGCCCGGCGCGAGATCGACTTCTTCGTGATCATCATGACTCCGCACTCCTCATCTGGAACGGCATGCTGTTGACGATGCCCAGGATTATCGACGACCAGCGGTAGCCGTCCGCCTCGGCCTCGGCGACAATCCGTCGAATGGTCGGTTGATCGTGATGCTCCATCGTGCGCCCGACGGCGTAGCCGAGCAGCTTCTCGGTGATGGTCCGCACGATGCTGACGTCGTAGGCCAGCAGCGCCTCGCGGAACCCCGCGGGGGTCTCGACCTCGGTGCCGTCGGCCAGCGCGCCCGCCGTGTCGACCGGCGCCCCCGCCTCGTCGGTGGCTCGCCAGCGGCCGATGGCGTCGTAGTTCTCCAGCACGAAACCGGGCGGGTCCATCACGCGGTGGCACGACGCGCAGGCGGGATTGGCGCGGTGCTGCTCCATCAGGTCGCGCATCGACAGCACCTTGCGCCCGCCGTGGTTCTCTTCGAGGGCCGGCACGTCGGCCGGCGGCTCCGGCGGCGGCATGCCGAGCACGTTGTCGAGCACCCACTTGCCGCGCAGCACCGGCGAGGTCCGGTTGGGATAGGCGGTCAGCGTCAGCAGGCTGGCGTGGCCCAGCAGCCCGCCGCGCTGCCCCGCATCGACCGGCACCCGCCGGAAGCGTTCGCCGTAGACCCCGGGGATGCCGTAGTGGCGGGCGAGCCGCTCGTTGGCGAACGTGTAGTCGGCGGTCAGCAGCTCCAGCAGGCCGCGGTCGGCGCGGAGCTGGCTCTCCAGGAACAGGGTGGTTTCCCGCTCCATGTCCGCCCGCAGGTTCTCGTCGAAGTCGAAGAAGATGTCGGCGTCCGGCACCACCCCCCGGATGCGGCGGAGCTGCAGCCACTGGCTGGCGAAGTTCTCGACCAGCGCGGAAGCCCGCCGGTCGGCCAGCATCCGCCGCACCTGCCGCTCCAGCACGCCGGGCGCGCTCAGCCGCCCCTGCTCGGCCACCCGCAGCAGCTCGTCGTCGGGGATCCCGCTCCACAGGAAGAACGCCAGGCGCGACGCCAGCTCCAGGTCGGTCAGGCGGTACGCAGCCCCCGCCGGGATGTCGACCGGGTCGCGCTCGATCCGGAACAGGAACTCCGGCGCCACCAGCAGCCGCTCGAGCGCCTTCTGGATGCCCCCCTCGAAGCCGCGCTCGGCGTGACCCGCCGCGTAGAAGCGCATCAGCGTGTCGACGTCGGCGCCGGTGACCGGCCGGCGGTAGGCGCGGCGGGCCAGCGTGGCGAGGATGTCCCGCGCGCACTGCTCCGCCTCGGCGTCGGCATCGGTCGCGGGCCGGCACGTGAACAGCTTCCGGCGGCTCGGCGTGTCGCCCGGGCCGGTGGCGTCGTGCGGACCGGTGATCTCGACGCGCTCGACCGCAGCGTTCCCGTGGTAAAACCCAAGGCCGCTCAGCGAGAACCCGGACAGGCGACGCTCCAGCACGCCGGTCGGCTCGCTGCGCGCGTCGACGAACGAGACGCCGACCACGTGCGGACCGGCCGGCGCCGGGAAGCGGACCACCAGGTTGGCGTCCGCCTCGTTCGAGACGTACTCCTCCCAGGCGGGGTCGCCGCGGATGGTCCCGAAGAAGCTGTAGGCCGAAGGATAGCCGTGCCGGTCGGCGTCGCCGACGGTGAAACTCCCCACGAGCGCGCCGTCCAGACGCACCTCGATGGTGTGCGAGCGCCCCATCCCGACGATGTAGTCGTAGATCATCCGCCGCAGGCGGATGCGGACCTCGTAGTCGCCGTCGAGCGGAAAGTAGTGGCGGATCGCCATCCCGCCGCGCGAGCCGAACGGCAGCTCCTCGCTCGCCCGGTCGTTCTGGTACCGCAACCGCGGTGTGCTGTAGGTGGCGGCCACATAGCCTGGCCCGATCGTCGGATCGCCGACCGCGAGGCGGCTCACCCGGTTGGCCGCGGCCAGGTAGCGCTCGAACAGCGCCGGCGAGACCGAGAGGACCTCGCTGTTGGTGTCGAAGCCCTGCTGGTCGACATCGTCGGCCGGAAAGAGCAGCCAGCTCTCGTCGACGTCGAGATCGATCAGGCTGCGGACGGCGTTGACGTACTCCGCCGACGTCATCCGCCGCACCGCGGGGCGGCCCGGATAGGGCTCGGCCGCTGCCGTGCGGTCGAGCTCGGTCTCCAGCCACGTCACGAAGCCGTCGTGCGCCGCCCGGTCCGGCCGGGGCCGCCCCGACGGCGGCATCATGCCGAGCCGCAGCTTGCGGACCACCTTCTCCCAGGTCTCGGCGCCGGCGCCGACGTCAGCCAAGTCGAGCCCGTCGAAGGCGAAGGGGATCGTTCCGCGGGCCGCCATCCGCTCGTTGTGGCAGGTGACGCAGTAGCGGTCGAGCAGCGCTTGGTGCGCTGCAACCGGCGCGTTCGGCTCCTCGGCCGCCGCCGGATCGGGAGCGGCCGTCTGGCCCGCCGCCGGACTCACGACCGCGAGGGCGACCAGCACGGTCGCCGGAACGCGCTGGATCTTCATGATGGCTCATTCTAGGAGCTTCCGCCGCAGGAACGCAATGAAATGCGTTGCGGCGCAAGTTCCCGGGGCGGTGGGGGCTGGGGCCGAACACGGCGTCTTGCGACGGGCTTGGCGGCGCCGGCGAGGCGACCGGGCGCTGTCAACGACCTTTCGCAGCCCCTCCAAGTCGCGCCAATCGGATCGTCAGCCCATTCCTCCCGCATTGTAGGTGACGTCAAGTCACGGCGGCAGCTCGCGGGCGCCAGCGACGAACGGTCGCTGCCGAGGAACTTCCGCATGCGGGACTCCACCACACCGCTCCATCCTGTCTCTCGTCCCCGCCGCGACCGGTCCGGGGCCGTCAACGAACGATCCAGTACCCGACGACGGACCACCCGCCGGCTTCCGACACGGCCGTGACACGCTCGACGGTGTCCGGCCGCATCGCGTAGTCGGTGTCGAACTCGAAGACGAAGTAGTCCCCCGGCGGCGCCGTCGCAGAGGTCCCGTCGGGCAGCGTGTACGGCACGGTCGTCGCGCGCCTCGTGCTGCCGAGCGTGCGGGACTCGACCACGCCGAGCTGCGCCCGCCCCTCCTGCAACGCGTTCCTGAACTCGTCGGCAGTCACCTGTTCCCGGAGAAAGCTCCCCGCGGCCGCGTAGGCAGCCGCGTAGTCGCCGGCATCGACCAGCACCAGCCACGCATCCATAGACCGTTGCGCGGCGGCTGCGTCCGCCTGCGCCGCGGTCGTAGGCGCGACGGTCGTGGGCGCGACGGGGCCTCCCCCGCCGTCGTCGCCGCACGCCGCGGATCCTGCCGCCACGATGGCGAACAGCACGACGACGCCCGTCCGCGAACTCGCCGATCTCATTTCCAAGCCTCCACAGAACAGGGCGGCAGCCCCGGTCCGGGGTTGAAGTCGAGCAGTCCCGGGGAATGCATGCCGGCGGCGACGGCGGCCAGACCGGTCGCGACGACGCCCGCCAACCCGATGGCCAGCGCCTGTCCGCCGGCGATGCGAAGGAACGGGTTGAACAGCCAGCGGGCGGTGGTCATCTCGTGCGGGACCGGCGGGCTATCGGTCGTCTCCTGCGGCATCGGTGTCACCTCCTGCGGCGGCGCCGATCGCCCCGCCTGCGGCGGCGCCGATCGCCCCGCCCGGTGTCGCGGCCGATTCCTGCGCCTCGACGAGTGCGCGCAGGCGGGCGCTCAGGTCGTCGAGTCGGTTGCGGACCGTCGGATACGAGACGCCGTAGAGCCTCGCCATCTCCTTCAGGCTGCCGCTGTGCAGGATGAAGGCGAGGGCGAACTGCCGATCCTCGGCGTCGAGCCGCGCCAGGGCCGGCAGCAGATAGTCGCCGTGAACCGCGGTCCCGCAGCCGGGGCACGCGAGCCGGACCACCCGCAGATCGCCGCCGCAGCTCGGGCACGACGTCGGCAGCCGGCCTCGGCGCGCCACGTGTCATCCTCGCACGGAAAGAAATATTATTCAACCAGAACTTAATAAAAAGAATATGCAGGTGAATTTTAAGATCCGTGGCCCCTGACGCCGATGCCGCCGGTGTCGCGCATCACCGTGTTCCCCGACCCGGCCCACAAGCGGGAGAACTGCTGACGGGCGACGACGCCGCGGCACCGCGCATCAGCGATTCGGCCGGCGCCCGGCGGGACCGGTTCGCGGCGCGACCGGGGGCGACATGCACCTGTCGCGCATCGTGAGCACCCCTCGCCGCCGGGCGACCGTCGGGACACGGGTTGCCGACGCCGTACGCGGAACGGGTATCCTGAACCGGGAACGTGACGCATGACCCACTTGTCCCGCTGGAAGTCGCGCGCGACCGCGCTGTTCGGGGGCGTCGCCCTGATCTGGGCCGTGTCGCTGTTCGCCCTCTACGTGAACCCGAACCTGATCTCCGCGCTGGCGCTCGTCCCGCGGCGGATCGACAGGCTGGCCGGCATCCTGACCTCGCCGCTCGTGCACGGCTCCTTCACCCACCTGGCCGCCAACACCGTCCCGTTGCTGATCCTGGGCGGCATGGTCGCGACGCGCGGGGCCCGCTACCACCTGACGGTGACGCTCGCCATCGTCGTGCTCGGCGGCTTGGCGCTGTGGGTCCTCGGACGCGACGCGGCGCACATCGGCGCGAGCGGGCTGGTCTTCGGCTACTTCGGCTTCCTGATCGCCCGCGGCTACTACGAACGCCGGCTGACGTCGATCGCCGTCTCCGTCGTGGTGGTCGTCGTCTACGGCGGGATGATCGCCGGCGTGCTGCCGCAGGGCGGCCATGTCTCGTGGGAGGGACACCTGTTCGGGCTGCTCGCCGGAGGCGCGTGCGCCCGGACGGCGCTCGCCCGGAGGCGGTGACTGGCGGTGACCGCGTCGGCCGCGGATCGGAACGCCGCAAGAGATCGTCGCCCGTGCCGCCGGGCTTGCCGAGATTCACGTGCCGGGACGAAACCGGCAACATGTGACATAACCCGGCACGTGTAGAGTTGATGCAGGCATCACCGGACCCGTGTCGCCTCGATAGACAAGGCCGAGCTTCCGGTCGACGGCTCGGCGCGACTGCCTTGATCACGCTCACGTCGCCGTTCGTACCGGTGCCGAGCAGCACATCGGCACAGCCCTGCAGGATCATCTTCCGCCTGTACGGAGATCAGACAGGTCGGATGGATGTTTCCTGACGCCGCCTCCGGGCGGCCGGAACCGATGGACCACCGATCGACAGCCCCTCGGTGCGCCGAGTACGTCGGAAGGAGACAGCGATGACGGCGTTCCGCGCGTTCCGGGTCGAGAAGACCGCAGACGGGCAGTTCCGTCGCAGCATCGTCGAGCGAGACATCGCCGACCTGCCCGCCGGCGACCTGCTGATCGACGTGGCCTGGTCGTCGCTCAACTACAAGGACGCGCTGTCGGCGACGGGGAACCCGGGCGTCACCCGCCGCTACCCCCACACGCCGGGCATCGACGCGGCGGGCACGGTGGTCGAGTCGTCGTCGGACGCCTTTGCACCGGGGGATGCGGTCATCGCCATCGGCTTCGACCTCGGCATGAACACGCCCGGCGGGTTCGGTCGGAAGATCCGCATTCCGGCCGGCTGGGCCGTCCCGCTGCCGGACGGCCTCGACGCGCGCACCAGCATGATCCTCGGCACCGCCGGCTTCACCGCCGCACTGTCGGTGCACAAGCTCGAAGGGGCCGGCATGCGGCCGGACGGTGGCCCCGTGCTGGTCACCGGCGCCACCGGCGGGGTCGGATGCATCGCCGTCAGGCTGCTCGCGCATCTCGGCTACGAGGTCCACGCGGTCACCGGCAAGCCGGCGCGCCACGACTTCCTGCGCGGACTGGGCGCGCGCGAGGTCCTCTCGCGCGAGGAGGCGCTGGCGGGCGCCGACCGGCCGCTGCTGAAACCGCGCTGGGGCGGCGCCGTCGACACCGTCGGCGGCCCCCTTCTGTTCAACGCGGTCAAGGCGCTGCGCTACGGCGCCAGCCTCGCCGCCTGCGGCCTGGTCGCCTCGCCCGAGATCCCCGCCACCGTCTTCCCGTTCATCCTGCGCGGCGTGAACCTGCTCGGTATCGATTCGGTGGAGCTGCCGCTGGCGCAGAAGACGGAGATCTGGAACCGGCTGGCCGGGCCGTGGAAGCTCGACGGCCTCGACGCGCTCGCCGTGCCGCTCACCCTCGACAGGCTGTCGGACGCCATCGACCGCATCCTCGCCGGCGGGATGGTGGGCCGGGGGGTGGTCGACCTCGACGGGTGAGGACGAACGTCCCGACCCTCTGCGCGGTGAACCGCAGGTCGCTCCCGAATCCTTCCGTCCGGTATCGAGGGCGGCGAGTCGGTTCGTGCCCGGTGCGCGACAACCGCGGGTCGCGCCTCAGTCCTCCTTCCAGGGGTTGTTGGCGAAGAGGGCGAACTCCGGCCACAGCGCGCGCGGGTGCAGGCTGAGCGCCGCCATGATGGCCTCGGCGATGTCGATGGCGTACAGCTTGTTCGGGTTGTTGCGCCCGGTGCGGCCCATCCAGTCCGTCTGGACCTCGGACGGGCAGACGCAGGTGACGTGCACGCCGTGCGGCCGGAGCTCGGTCTGCCAGCACTGGCTGATGCCGCGCACCGCCCACTTGCTGGCGGCGTAGACGGTGCCCGCCCCGCCGCCCTTCATGCCGGAGGTCGAGGCGATGTTGAAGATCCAGCCGCGCTGCTGCGCCCTGAGCAGCGGTGCGACGCGGTTGGTCAGGTCGACCAGACCGAACACGTTGATGTCGAACAGGGCCCGCATGCGCTCCATGTCGATCTCGCCCACCTCGGCGAGATAGCCGACGCCGGCGTTGTTGACCAGCACGTCGATGCCGCCCATCCGGTCGACGCACGTCTCCACCGTGCGCTGGTTGTCCCCGGCGCGCGCCACGTCGGCCCGGATGCCGTGGGCGCCGCTCTCCGCCGCGACGCTGTCGATGCGCCCCGGGTCGCGGCCGGTGAAGACGACCTCGTGCCCCTGCCTGCGGGCGAGCGAGACGAGCGCGGCGCCGATGCCCTGGCTGGCGCCGGTGACGAGAAACCTCTGCTTGTCCATCTGACGAATGCCTCCCAACCTGCCGTGCGGAGAATGTCTCCAGCCAAGCCTTGACCTCGGACGCACCGTGCGCCCGGGTTGCGTGCGGCAATCCTACCCGCTCCGGAGCGGGTCTCGTCGAGCGCCCGCAGCGGGCCGGCGCCGTCAGGGTCTCGGCGTCGGGGGCGCGGGCGCCCGCTCGGGCGGTCCGCGATGGCGGCGATGCGGGTTCCACCTGCCGACGCCATCTCTCCGGATGCCGTAAGCTTGTCGCGCAGAATCGCCATGGAGACGATGAAGGCTGTCCGCTGCCACCGCTACGCCGGCCTCGACGAGGCCGGCCGACCCGTACCGAAGCCCGATCCGCTGCGGGAGGTCCTGTCGCTGGACGAGACACCCGCACCGGTGTGCGAGCCCGGCCACGTCGTGGTTCGGACGCACTTCGCCGGCGTGCAGTATCCCGACGCCCTGCAGGCGCAGGGGCTGTACCAGCACAAGCCGGACCTGCCCTACGTCCCGGGCATGGATGCGGCGGGAACGGTGCTGGCGGTCGGAGACGGCGTCGATCACGTGCAGGTCGGCGATCGGGTGATCGCCCAGATGAACCTGGGCGGCCTCGCCGAGGCCGTCGCCGTCCCGGCCGCGTCCGCGTGGAAGGCGCCGGACGAGGTGTCGCTGGAGCGCTGCGCCAACCTGGGCCGGAACTACTTCCCCGCCTACCACTCGCTGAAGGTCCTGGGCGAGGTGGGCCCCGGCAGTCTCGTGCTGGTCGACGGCGCATCGGGCGGGGTCGGCATGGCCGCGGTGGAGCTGGCCAGGGCGATGGGCGCACAGGTCATCGCCGGTGTGAGCGTCCCCGAGAAGCAGGAACTGCCGGCCGCGGCCGGAGCCGATCGCGTGCTGTGCTACGGCCGCGACCGGCAGAGCTACCGGCGGTTCAAGAACGACGTTCGACAGGCAGCGACCGAACTCGGTCATCCGGACGGGGTCGACGTGGTGGTGGACATGGTTCAGGGCGAGCTGTTCGAGGCGGCCCTGGTCTCGTCCATCCGTCCGCTCGGACGGATCTGCCTGGTCGGGTTCACGGCGGGACAGAGACCGATCCGCCCCGGCCTGCTGCTCATCAAGGCGGCCGTCGTCATGGGCAGCATGTGGGCGGGCTGGGCCGCGCGAAATCCGGAGGCGCACCAGCGGAACGTCGCGCGGATCCTCGACTACCTGGCGACCGGCGCGATCCGGCCGCGCGCCGATCGGGTCTACGCACTCGACGACTTCATCGCGGCCTTCGAGCTCTTCGAGCGCAACGAGGGCCGCGGCAACACCGTGGTCCGCTTCCCCGCCGGCGAGTAGCCGCACCGCCGGACCGGCTGCGCAGATCGCGGATGTCGATCCGCAGGCAGGCGAACAACCCCGGGAGCAGGGCAGGCGTCAGCCAGGGCGTGATTCCATCATCCTCACGATCCTACCGCCGGAGCCGACGTGCGGGTATAGTAGGACCATGCTGACGAGAAGATCGATGCTGTTGACTCCCCTGGCCGCTTCCCTGGCGCGCGTGGCCACCGCGCAGTCCGCCGCTCCCGGAAAGATGCTGCTCGCGATGCACCAGAACACGTCGAGCGGCGCCGGTTTCCGCGGCTCGCTCGAAGGCTGGTCGCGGGCCGGCATCCGCTACGTCGAGCTGGGCTCGCCGCTGCTGCAGGGATTCCTCGAGAACGACACCCTGCCGGCCGCCCGGCGCCTGCTCGAGGACCTCGATCTGACGCCGGTGTCCGCCGCGGTGGTACTGCAGGACATCTGGCTGCCGGGTCCGGCGCGGGCGGAGTCGCTGGAGGCGTGGCGGCGCGGCTGTGATCAGTTCGCGAACCTGGGCCTGCAGAGGATCTACTCGCCGTCGGTCACCGGCCGGCCGGTAACCGCCGACGACTTCGCGGCGACTCCGGACTGCATCCGCGAGGCGGGCGACATCGCGGCCGAGTACGGCCTGACCGCGATGATCGAGTTCACCCGCACGTCGACGCATCTGGCCACGCTGACCTCGTCGCTGCAGGTCATCCGCGCGGCGGCGCACCCCAACGTGCGTCCGATGCTCGACTTCTTCCACTTCTGGTCGGGCCTGAGCAAGTTCGAGGACCTCGACCTGCTCGAGCCGGGCGAGCTGGCCCACGCACACTTCCAGGACCTGCTCGATACTCCGCGTGAGCTGATCGACAACGACTCGCGGATCATTCCCGGCGACGGCATCGCGCCGGTGGTCCGCATCCTGCGGAAGCTGGCCGAGAAGGAGTTCACCGGGGCCCTCTCGGTGGAGCTGTTCCGCGCGGAGTACCAGCAGGGAGACCCGTTCGAGGTCGCGACCGAAATCCGCGGCAAGTGCGAGGCCGTCATGGCGGAGGCGGAGGTCCTGTAGCCGCCCGGCTGCCGCCCCGAGGACGCATGGCGGACATGGCGGACGTTCGGGGCCTGCCCCGCACCTGGCGGGTGCCCAGGCGGCCGGCGCGCCGGGAGAGTACTCTCACGCTGTTGCTCCTGGCCGCGGCGGCCGGCGTTGCGGCCTGCACGAGCGCTCCGGCGGCGGACATGCGACCGACCGCGACGGTCGAGGAACTGATGCGGTCGATGATCGACCCGGCCGCCGACGCGGTCTGGGACGCGGTGGTCATCGAAGCCACCGCGGACGGCATCGTGGAGACGCGGCCCGAGACCGCGGGCGACTGGATTCGCCTGCGCGGCCACGCGGTCACGCTGGCCGAGGCGTCGAACCTGCTGCAGATCGAGGGCCGCCGGATCGCAGCGCCGGAATCGCGCTCCGATCTGCCGGGGATCGACCTGCACCCGGACGCCATCCAGGAACTCGTCGCCGACGACTGGCGCGCGTGGGCGGCGTCGGCGCAGGGACTCCGCGAAACGAGCGCCGTCGTGCTCGACGCGGTGGAGGCCCGCGACGTCGACGCGCTGCTGGTGGCCGGGACCGAACTCGACCTCGCCTGCGAGGACTGCCACGCGCGTTTCTGGTACCCCGGCCACGCCGACCCGCGGCCGGCGGCGCCGGAGAACGACTGAACGCGGATCCCGCCCGCGCGCGCCGCCAGACAGGTGGAAGCGGCGGGACCCGGACCCCCGCCGCTCGTCAGCGACGGGGCTAGTCGGCGGGCTGGATGGGACCGCCGTCCGCCCGCAGGATCTCCGCGCAGCAGATGCCGTACGTGCCGGGGGCGCGGGACGGCTGGCCGACCACGCGGATCCGATCGCCCACGCGGATGGTCTGCGGCGTCCAGCCGCGGCGGCTCATCGAGACGGCGGTGCCCATCTCGACCTCCCAATTGATCACGCCGCCGTTCCCGTCCTCACCGTCGAGGAACAGGAACGAGTGCGGGTTGCGGAAAAGAAACCGGGTGACGACACCCTCCGCCGTGACGCTCTTCGTGTTGTCATAGAACGGGGCGCTTGCATGATGCGCGTCCGCCGGCGCACCGGTCCACACCGCCAACGCCGCGATCACCACTGCGGCCGCCGCCGTCCAGAGCAGGATTCTCACCGAACTACCCTCCTTCCGCCCGCTTCCAGCCATCTCGTATCCTTTCGAGGCGCGCCGCATTCGAACGGCCGCCTACCGATACTTCGGCACCATGAACTTCACCGGCATCCGCGCGATCTCCGGATCGCAGCCGTAAGACTGCAGCTTGTAGCCCTCCGGCGCGGGCAGCCAGCGCGTAGTGTACGACGCCGGCTCGCGCAGGAAGAGCTCGTCCTCGACGGTCACCGTCGCCTTCAGCTCGTCGCCCTCGCGCCAGTAGCGCTCGGTCACCTTCTTGAGCTGCGACGAGGGGATGCCGTTGTAGTCGTCGAACCCGCTGACGTCGAAGGTGTAGTGGGTGGTGGTCACGTGCAGCGAGCCGCCCGCGTAGTGGCCCACCGAGATGCCCTGCAGGCTGTAGTCCATCGGCGTCGGCTCGCGCCCGTCGAGCCACACGGTGCGAAGCTGGTCGTCCTTCTCGTAGCGGAACAGGACGCGGTCCGGCCACTGCACGACCTCCATCATGTAGGGGTCGTACTGCAGCGCCGGCGGCGTCGACGGCACGCAGTCGTACTTCGCCGCGATCGCCTCGTCGAACACCGCCTGGTAGGCAAGGCCGCGCTCGTTCAGCACGGGGAAGTTCTCGCCCGGCACCCAGGGCATGTTCGGACCGTTCACCGGGCGCACCCGGGCGCCGCCGTCCCAGACACCCGACAGCTCCGGGATCTCCGCCGCCCCGTCCTGCGCCTGCAACGGCGCGCCGATCATGCCCCACGCCAGCGCCGCGCACGCGGCCAGCGCGGCCACGCGCCCCATCGACTTCCCGTTGATCTTCTGCGTCATGGTCCTGCCTCTCGTCTTCGGAGACGGCGCGGCACGCGACCCGCGCCCGGCTACGGGCGATTCTACACCCGTTCCGGCAACCGCAGGCCGGCGTCGGCATCCCGGACGCCTGCGCGCGGCGGAACCGCCTGCGTGGCCCGGGTCCTGCGCCCTCCCGGTCCGGCGCCGTGGCGGCCCGCGGGCGAGCGGCCGGGCGCGGAGTCGAGCGCCTCCAGCTCGCGGCCCAGGCATTCGGCGAGCGCCCGCATGCCGAAGCGTCCCGCTTCCGCCTCCGCCCGGCTGTTGTAGTTGGTGTTGGTGTTGACGTCGTAGGTCCAGGCGACGCCGGCCCGGTCGACGATGAACTCGATGCCGGCGACGTGGATCCGGTTGGCGGCCAGGAACCGCTCGTAGCGGGCGACGAGCTCAGGGTCGACGCCGTCGACGATACGGAAGCGGGGTCCCGTCGATACGGGCGCCGTCCCGGGCGGCTCCGATCCCGAAGGCCTGGATCTGCTCGCCCCCGCCACTCGGGACTCCGACCCCGAAGGCTCGGGGCGCCCCGTCCCCGATCCGGGCGCCTCCGACCCGGAAGACTCCGATCCTGTCGCCCCCGATCCTGAAGGCTCCGGTCCCGCCGGACAGAACGCGTCGTCCACCAGGCAGGCGTCGGCCGGGCAGAGCTCGAAACCCTGGCTCGTATCGACCCGCACGGCGTAGAAGTAGCGCCCGCCGATGAACTCGACGCGCGTGATGTACGGCTCGGGCGCCTCGATGTACTGCTGGATGAGGGTGATGCCGTCGACCGCAGGCTCGAACGCGTCGCTGTCGACGTAGCGCGCCAGCCCCTCCCGGTCACGGAACAGCCGGACCCCGAGCCCCTTGCCGGCGCGGTTGTGCTTGGTGATGAACGGCGGCTCGAACTCGCCCGCCGCCTCCACGATCCGCTCGCGGCCGACCGCCGCCACGGTGGCCGGCGTGCGGATGCCGCAGGCTTCGAGCGCGGCGTACTGCGCCACCTTGCTCACCTCGAGCTGCAGGGCGCGGCCCGAGTTCAGCACGCGCCGGTCGTGCCGCTCCAGCCAGGCGAGCACGGCCGCGGCGTACTCCGGCCCGTAGCGGTGGCCGCGGGTGTGCGACGATGCGCTCATCCGGTTGTAGAAGACGCCGGCCGGCGGCGGCTCCCGCAGGTCGAGCACCCCGGTGTCGAGGAACCACTCGGTGTACGGCAGCCGGAGTTCGTCGAACGCGGCGCGCAGCGGCTCGACCCAGGCGTCGTTCTCGTGCAGGACGTGGATGCGGCTCATGAGTTCAACAGCCCGTGGCGACAGCCCCCGCGGCATTTCGAGCGACGATCCCGCCTGGACTGCGTTGTTCGTGGGTCACAGATGCCCGATTTGCGCCCTCCTCACGCCTTGTCAGGCGGGCGCCTCGCCACTCCCGGTGCTCGCGAGGATTCCACCACGGACTGCCAACGCAGCCTGCCCGGAACCCATGCCGGGTCGGCAATCATCGCGACACGCGTCCACCTCGCTGTCCCGGCCCGGCGCTCAATCCTGCTTCGGCAGCGCGAAGCTCAGGATGAGATCGCCGCCGCGCCGGCCCCGGTCGCCGCCGCCCGACGCCACGGTGACGAACTGCTCGCCGTTGACCATGTAGACCGCCGGCGACGAGAAGACCCCGGCCCCGGTATTGAAGCGCCACAGCTCCTCGCCGGTCCGCGCGTCGAAGGCGAAGAAGTAGCCGGCGATGTTGCTGCCGGTGCCGACGAAGACCACGCCGCCCGAGGTCACGACCGGGCCGGCCTGTCCGTAGCCCTCGCGGATCTGCCGCCAGACGAGCTCGCCGGTGGTCGGGTCGTAGGCCGAGAAGAACATGCGCGGCCCGCGGCCGGCGTCGAACGGGCGGTCGATGGCGTTCACATACAGCAGGCCGCTGTCGGGGCTGTAGGCCATCGGTCCGTAGCTGGCCCCGCCGCCGAAGCCGGGCGCGAAGATCTGGTTGGGCGCGATCGGTGTGAAGATCGGCACCAGCGTCTTCCCCTCCGCGTGCTCCGGCGGGATCAGCTCGGGGAAGATCGGCGAGACCGGCTCCATCCGCTCGCCGTCCGCCTTGTGCGGGATGGGCTGCGTCGGCCACGGCTCCTCGCCCTCGCGGTCGGTCTCGGTGGGCACCGGCGTCTCGATGATCGAGTGGATCGGCGCCCCCGTCTCCCGGTTCAGCAGGTAGAGGAAGCCGTTCTTGTTGGCCTGTCCGAGCGCGCGCACCGGCTCGCCGTCCACCTCCATGTCGAAGAGGATCGGCTGGCTGCCGTTGTCGTAGTCCCAGACGTCGTGGTGGACAAGCTGGTAGTACCAGCGCAACTGGCCGTTCTCGATGTCGAGCGCGAGGACCGAATCGGTGAACAGGTTCATGCCGTCCCGCCGGGTGCTGTCGCCGAACGGATTGCCGACCGCGACGTACAGCAGGCCGAGCTCGGGGTCGAGCGACGGCGTCTCCCAGATGCCGCCGCCGTTGCGGACGCCGCCCACCCAGGTCGGCCCGGCGATGTCCCAGCCCTGATCGTTCTCGTCCTGCGGGATCGTGTTGAAGTGCCAGATCACCTCTCCGGTCGCCGCATCCACCGCCAGCACGTGCCCGCCCGGAATCAGGCTCTCGCTGCGCGTCGATCCGATGTAGAGCACGCCCTCGTGGATCTGCGGCGCGGTCGTGAACCAGTAGCCCATCGAGATGGCGGTCTCCACGTCCGGATAGCGGAGTCGCAACACGTCCAGGATGACGCTGGCCTGCCCGTTGTCGCCGAAGGTCTCGATCGGCTGGCCGGTCTCGGCGTCGAGCGCGAAGATGAACGAGCCGGCGGCGCTGTATACCACGCCGTTCTCGTAGGTAACGCCGCGGTGGCGGAAGATGTAGCCCTCGCGCCGCCCCCCGCCGAGCAGATCCGTCACGTCGTAGGTCCACAGATGATGCCCGTCGTAGGCGTCGACCGCGTAGACGCTGCCCCGCGAGTCGGTGAGGTACATGACCCCGTCGACGACTACCGGCGTGGTCTGGTTGCTCACCCCGTCGATGACGCCGTGCTGGAAGAGCCAGCGCGGGGTCAGCCGGTGGGCGTTCTCCGGCGTGATCCGGTCGATCTCCGCGTAGCGGCTGCCGTGAAGATCGAGGTTGTGCAGGCGCCAGTCGACGTTCTGGGCCGCCGCCGGGGCCGCGAGAACCACCGCCACAATCGGGCCCCAGGACGCCACCCGCAGAACCGCCCGTGCGCGCATCAAGTTCATTGCGTAAGCCTCCCGGATTGCGTAAGCCTCCCGGAGAGAGCATAACAGCCCGCAGCAAGAAGCCCGGTGACGTTTCGGACGGCGATGATCCCGGTGTGACACGGACGCCCCAACGGAAGCTACAATTGATGCTACGATCAAGGGTCATGGCCATCAACATCGCACATCGTCGCGATCTCGACGAGCGCGTCGAACGCCTGGCCGACCGGCTCGACCTGCGCGGGCGCGGCCGCAAGACCGCCGTCATCGAACGGGCGTTACACGCGCTGGAGGAGAAGGTCGAGCAGGCCCGGCCGGATCGGAACGCCATCCTGGCTGCGCTCGACCGTCTCACCCAGGCCGGCGATCGGTACCGCGAGCGGCATCGCAGGCTGCGAGAGGGAGAGTGCGGGCCGCTGTCGCGGGTCTGGCAGGAAGAACTCTACGACGAACATGGGTTGCCGAGATGATCGTGGTCGATACGTCCGCCATCTGCGCCATCCTCCTGCGAGAGCCCGAGCAACCGGTGTTCCGACTGGCAATCGCCGATGCCGGCCGCGCGTTGATCTCCGCCGTCTCGATGGTGGAACTGGCAGCCGTGACGGGGCGGGACGACGCACTGTTCCAAGCGGCCGGCGCGTTCCTGCGCCAACCCTTCGTGGTGGTCGAGTCGGTCGACGTGGCGCAGGCAGCCATCGCGGTGGCCGCGTACCGACGCTTCGGCAGGGGGCGCCATGCCGCCGGCCTCAATCTCGGGGACGTCTTCTCGTATGCGCTGGCCCGGCAGCGCGGCCTGCCCCTGCTGTTCAAGGGCAGCGATTTCTCGCGAACCGACATCCGCAGCGCCATCCAGCAGCCCGTCATGGATTCCTCGTGGTGACCACCGGCATCGGTCGTCATGGACTCTCGTGCGACCGCCGGCACGGGTCATGGTGGAACCCGTGCGAACATCGAGAGCGGCGCAGCGGCCGGGCAGGACGCGACGGAGCATCGGGGACGGTGGGAAGGAGTGACGAACATGTCCGACATCAAAAGGCGGCGATTTCTGACGCTCGGCGCGCTCGGCGTGGGGTTCGGCGCGGTGGCAACCGCCCCGTATTCGGCGTTTGCACGGACGGCATCGGGTGCGGCGGGCGCGGTGGTGGCCGCAGACCGCAGCGTCCGCATGAGCGGCGACGGGCTGGGTCTGACGCCGGAGGAGACGGCGCGGCTGTGGACCGCGCTGGCTGATGGCGGCGGCATCCGGCGCGACTCCTACTCCAACGGCGGGGCGGTCGAGCGGCTCGAAAATGCCTTCGCCGAGCTGCTCGGCAAGGAGCGGGCGGTCTTCCTGCCGACCGGCACGCTGGCCAACCACCTCGCGGTGCGAGCGCTCGCCGGCGGGACGGGGCGCGCCATCGTGCAGGCCGACAGCCACCTGTACAACGACTCGGGCGACTGCGTGCAGACGCTCAGCGGCATCACGCTCATCCCGCTCGGCGCCGGCCGCCCCGGTTTCACGCTCGACGAGGTGGAGGCGACCCTCGACCGCACCGCGAGCGGGCGGGTGCGCACGCCGGTCCGGGTCATCTCGATCGAGACGCCGGTCCGCCGTCACTTCGGCGCCACGTTCGACCGGCGCGAGCTCGACCGCATCGCCGCCCTGGCGCGGCGCGAGGGGATCGGTCTCCATCTCGACGGGGCGCGCATCTTTCTGCAGGCGGCCTGCGAGGGCCGCGATATCGCCGACTACACCGCGCCCTTCGACACCGTGTACGTGTCGCTCTACAAGTACTTCAACGCGCCTTCCGGCGCGATTCTCGCCGGCCCGCGCGCCCTGCTCGACGGCATGTACCACACCCGGCGCATGTTCGGAGCGGGCCTGCCGGCGGCGTGGCCTTTCGCCGTGATCGCGCACCACCACCTGCCAGGCTTCGTCGAGCGCTTCCGGCAGGCCGTCAACGTGGCCGCGTCGTGGGCCGCCGGGATCGCTCGCCACGACGCGTTCTCGGTCGAGCGGATTCCGACCGGCACCAACCTGTCCTGGCTGCGGGTGATGACCGGCGACGTCGACGGGTTCCGGCGGCGGCTGCAGATCCGGGGCGTGCACCTGGCCGCGCCGCGCGAGGGCCGCGTCCTCGTCGGGATCAACGAGACCTGGAACCGGCGGCCGGCCGACGAACTGGCAGCGGCGTTCATCGAGTCGCTGTGATGCGCCGGAAGCGCGGACACGACGGCACGGCACCGGAGCAGCACATACCGCTGCCGGGGACCGACGGTCGGCCCGCGGCGCCCCGGTGCGCGGCAGCGGGAATCAGGACGCGCGCAGGGCGACGACGGCCAGCAGCGCCCAACCGACGATCATGCACAGGCCGCCGATGGGCGTGATGGCGCCCAGCCAGCGGATGCCGCTGATCGAGAGCAGGTAGAGGCTGCCCGAGAAGATCAGGATGCCGGCCACGAAGAGCCAGCCGGCCGCGCCGACGAGCGGGCCCGACCAGCGCGACGCGGCCCAGGCGACCGCGAACAGCCCCAACGCGTGGATGAAGTGGTAGCGGACGCCGGTCTCGAACACGGCCAGCATCTCCGGCGTCAGCCGCTCGCGCAGTCCGTGCGCGCCGAATGCGCCCAGCACGACGCCGAGTCCGCACAGCACCGCCGCCGCCGCGAACCAGTTTGCTGCCATCGCTCTGTATGATACAGCGGTGCCACCGGATTGGACGGCGTTCACCGAATTCCTGGATGCGCAGCTCGTCGAGTTGCTGGAGACCGACTTCGCGCAGGTGCGCTACGGTGACGCCGGCACGGCCACCCTGGCCGCCCTGCTCGTAACGGCAGCGGCGCTGTTCACCGCCGGGCGCCTCGTCCTGCTGCGCCGGCGCCACGCCCGGCAGCATTCCGGGCACGACGTTCCGCGCCGCTACCGGCGCGGCGTCTTCGGCCGCACCTGCTGCGCGCTCCCCAAGGTCATCCTGGGTCTGGCAATCGCCACGGGTCTGCTGGCCCTTTCCGACCCCTTCCTGACGTCCACCGAACAGATCACCGGCAACGTCGAGTCGCGCGTGCGGATCGATCTCGTCGACACGTCGCTCTCGATGGCCTGGGAGTTCAACAACACCGAGCGCTCGCGCGCCGAGGTGGCCCGCGAGGCCCACCTCGAGTTCCTGCGGATGCGGCAGGACAAGAACGACCGCGTATCGCTGTGGCTGTTCTCGTCGTATCCCTACATGGTCGACGACTTCGTGCTCGACGACGAGCTGTACTACTTCCAGGTGCTCGACGCGCCGTGGGTCACCGTCAAGATTCTCGCCACCGAGCCGGGCACGCGGCGCGACCGCTACTTCGTGCCGGAGGACAAGGTCCGGATCATCGAATCGGAGGGAACGACCAACATCACCGGGGCTCTGCAGTCCATCGTCAGGCACTTCGACATCGACGCATCGGTGGTCAACCGCGGGGCGAACCGCAACCGCGCGCTGCTCATCATCACCGACGCCGATGTGGACGAGATTCCGGAGGCGGAGCTCGGGGCGCTGGCGGCGCGCAACGTGGTGCCCTACGTCATCTACATCAACACGGACCGGGGGCGCACGACGCTGCCCGGGGTGGAGCAGCCGTCGCTGATCGAGAGCATCCGCGAGTACGGCGGCGACTATTTCGACGTATCGACCGAGGACGGGTTGCAACAGGCGTACCGGGCGATCGACGAGCGCGAGACGGTGGCGGTCCCGCTGAGCCACCGCGCGCTGAAGGTGCCCATCTATTCGCGCTTCCTGCTGGTCAGTCTGGCGCTGCTCGTGGTCGGCATCCCGGCCGGGTTCCTCGCCGAGCTAGTCTGGGGCATCCACCCGTAGGGAAAGCGGCTCGCTGATCGGCTACTCCACGCACCGCAACCCGGATTTCGGCTCGATGGGCGACATCGCCTTCACCTGCAGCGGCACCGAGTACACGATCACCGAGTTCGTGGCCTACACCGGCTCCACCACCCTCCGGCAGTTCTGCATACGGACGACCCCCAGTCGGATTTCGGCGGCCAACCTCATGGCGCTTGAGGTGACCGTCGGCGACCGGACCTTCATCGACGACGACACGACCACGGACGACGACCGGGTGTTGCAAGGCGGCGGGGATGTCTGCCGCGCCCGCGACTACGCGGACGGCACGGACTGGAATCTGGCCAAGGACACGACCGTCACCGTGGTGATCGAGTCGCCCACCAGCGACGGCCCGGACGCCCCGACGGGTTTTACGGCCTCGGCGTCGGACGCCACCAGCGTGAAACGCGCCTGGGACGACCCGTCCGACAGCGACATCACCAAGTACCAGTACCGCCGCAAGGCCGGTTCCGGCAGCTACGGCAACTGGACCGACATGGGCGGCAGCGGCAGCTCCACCACCAGCTACATCGTGACGGGCCTCACCCACGGCACGGAATACACCTTCCAGGTCCGCGCCTATACCACCGCGCGAGGCTCCTCCTCGGTTGAACGGTCGGCGACGGGCGGCGGGCAGAGCGCGCTGTGGAACGACAGGCGGTTGCAGTCGTTCGCGGGCGCCGACAGCAGCGGCGGTGCGTTCCACGCCAACACGCTCAACATGGACACGCGGCGGTCGTACAACGTGCTCCGCGACAGCGGACTGAAGATCCAGCCCTGGGCTTCGCAGCGGACGGCGGCGCTGTCGCGCCAACTGAGCCTGGGCGTGGAGCTCGCCGGCCCGTGGACGCTGCAACTCGCAGCGACGCGGGACTCGGCGCCGATGCTGTCCGCAGCGTCGCTCGCAACATCGCCGGCAAATGTTTCTCGGAGCGTCTCCAGCAACGCGACCGCCGAGCTGGGGCTTCCAGATCCTGTTCCAGATGATTCCGCAGGTGAACCGGCAGCGCGCGCAGGCGCCGGCAGGGAGAGATGTCAGGACGGTAGCGCCGAGCGGATCCGTCTGACCTGCGACACCGCGACCAGTTCGTCGAACTCTCGCAGGTCGTCGGGCTTGAAGCCGCCATCGCGGGACCGGGGGCCGCGGCCGGACAGACGCTGATACCGATCCCGATGCTCGGCGCGTTGCTCGGCAGCCTGACCGGCAAGCTCGTCGGGTCAGTTCTCCAAGACACGCTGGGCGCATCCGCGGCGGCGCTGGCGGACGAGCTTGCCCGGTACGAGCGCTACGCCTTCTCCCGGCTCGACGAGGAGTTCCGCGCCCTCATCGGGCAGTTGGACGCGTGGTTCGGCAACCTGGAGCGCCTCACCGAGAAGGCCTTCGACCAGCACGCGAACACGGCGCTCCGACTGGCGTCCAGCGTCCGTATCGGCGTGCCGGACGCGAAGATACTGCGCACGACCGACGATCTCGACGCCTTCATGCAGGAGTAACCGATGGAGCCGCTGCACAATCCGCTTGAAGGCCTGTCGCCGCCGCTTGAAGGCCTGTCGCCGGCGCTGTACGTCGCCACCCTGTCAGAGATCGCGCACGCGGACGGCCTGCATCCGGCCGAGCGCGAGCTCATCGAACAGCACGCTGAGCACTTCGGTGTGGATCTCGACAACTTGCCGGCCGTGCCGCACGACCTGTCGTCGCTCCCGCGCGCGACGCGCGTCCATGCAGGACCAGCAAGCACCTTGACTGAATTCAGATGTCGCCATAAAATTAGCGTTCACGCTCATTCGCAATAAAGACGACATGGCCGAGTTCTCGAACCCGTTTCGCCCCGGCGCCGGACACGCACCGCCGTACCTGGCCGGCCGTCACGTCGAGCGCGAGGAATTCGTGCAACTGCTGGAGCAGCGCACGATCCTGGACAACCTCGTCCTGACGGGGCTTCGAGGCATCGGCAAGACCGTGCTGCTCGACTCGTTGAAGCAGCTCGCGCTCGATCGCGGCTGGCTGTGGGTCGGAACCGACCTCTCGGAAGCGACCAGCGTGAGCGAGGACCACATGGCCACGCGGTTCTGCACGGACCTGTCGCCGCTCACGACCAGCATCGTCGTGGCTACCGAGGAGCGGCGCCGGGCAGGGTTCGGGACCGAGACCGACGCCATCACGCACACCCTCGGGTACGAGGCCCTGTTCGGCCTCTACCGCCGCACACCCGGCCTCCCGCTCGACAAGCTCAAGTCGGTTCTTCAGCACGCCTGGAGCGCGCTGTCACAGACGCCGCGCGTCCGCGGCATCGTCTTCGCCTACGACGAGGCGCAGAACCTTGCCGATCAGCCCACGAAAGACCAGTATCCCCTGTCTCTCGTGCTCGACACCTTCCAGTCGCTGCAGAAGATCGGCCTCCCGCTGCTGCTCGTGCTGACCGGTCTTCCGACGCTGTTCCCGAAGCTGGTCGACGCCCGGACGTTCTCCGAGAGGATGTTCAGGGTCGTGTTCCTGAAGAGCCTGAACGACAGCGAGAGCGAAGACGCCATTCGGAGACCGATCGACGACGCGGCATCTCCTGTGCGTCTGTCCGACGATTCCGTGCAGACGATCATCAAGACGTCCGGGGGTTACCCGTACTTCCTCCAGTTCATCTGCCGCGAGGTCTACGACGCGTTCATCCAACGGATCGACAAGGGCGAGCGGGCATCCGTTCCCATCGCGGCGATCGAGCGGAAGCTCGACACGGACTTCTTTGCCGGGCGCTGGGCGCGCGCCACCGACCGGCAACGGGATCTGCTGTCGGTGATCGCCAGACTCAAGAACTGCGACGACGAGTTCACCGTCCAGGATGTGGTCGAGGAGTCCAGGCGGTGTCTGGACAAACCGTTCAGCAGCAGCCACGTCAGCCAGATGCTCGTCACGCTGGCCGCCCGAGGCCTGGTGTACAAGAACCGCCATGGAAAGTACTCGTTTGCAGTTCCCCTGCTGGGCCGATTCATCACCCGGCAGGCTGCGTAGCAGCATGCCTCGCTGTACATCTTCCGCCGGTCGAGACCGATCCTCATAACCAAGACCGACACGCTGACCGAGACCCTGATCGAGATCCGCGACGCCATCGCGGACAACGCCTACCCGAACGAGGCCGCAGTCCGTTCACAGATCGTCAACCGCATCCTCGAACACCTCGACTGGCCCGTCTGCGACCCGAACCTGATCCGCAACGAGTTCCCGCTGCAGAATCGCCGGGTCGACATCGCGCTGTGTGCGCCCAGCGGCAAGCCGCGCTGCATCATCGAGCTGAAGACGCCCAGCTACGACCTCCGCAGAATCGGCTGCTCGGCGGGCGACCGGCAACGCTTCGAGTACGCGTTCCACGCCGGCGCGCCGCTCGCCCTCATCACCAACGGCGCGAGCTTCCGCTTCTACTCCGCCCCTGCGGCCGGCGACTACGAAGAACGCCTCGGCGCCGCCCTCGACATCCCGGACCGACGAACCGGCCGGGATCTCCGCAGCCCTCGACCGGTACCTGTCGTACCAGAACACCGTGTCGGGACGCGCCGGCGATCACGCCAAGCAGGATGCCTGTGGGTCGTGTGGGCGGCGCTTGCGGCGTCCAAAGCAGGGTGGAACGCACTGCCTCGACGGTGACACATTGGCGCAGTGCTCGTGCGCGGTGCATGCCGCTGGCGCGGTCCACGGGCTGCTCGGCTGCCGGACGCCGGAACGTTCACGAGGTCAAGCGGCGGTGGGCTCGGGGCACCAGCGGACCGGGAGCAGCCCGCGGGGAGCAGTCGCCGCCAGCGATTCCGCCGAGAGTGGTCCGTTCGGCAGACTGACGTTGGCAATGGCTTCAGCAAGGGGAACGGCCGGGCGCGCCGACGCCGACTGCAACCCATTACGGCGTTCCGGTCCGCCGCACCCTCCGGACTCCTGGCTGGGCATTCCGGTGAAATCGATCACCTGTTCCGGCGCAAACCGATCACCTGTCGGAGCGAAGCGACGCGGGATTCATCATGCCTCGTCGCAGTTCCCCGTTCGCGTCGGCGGTCGGCTCCGCTTTCGCATGGACTCTCCTTTCAGCTCCAGCTTGTAGGCATTGTGCACGAGCCGGTCAAGAATCGCGTCGGCAAGGGTCGGGTCGCCGACGACACCGTGCCACTTGTCGACGGGAAGCTGGCCGGTGACGACCGTCGAGCGGACGCCGTGTCAGTCCTCGAGGACTTCGAGCAGGTCGTGTCGGTTCTCGGCGGTGCAGGGGTCCAATCCCCAGTCGTCGACGACGAGGACCTCGGTCCCCGCATCCGCTGCCGGAAGCCACCGGCGGGAATCCGCCGCTCACCTACACGCTGTCAACCCTGCCGGCCGGCCTGACGTTCAACGCCGCCGACTCCGGCAACACGATCACGGGCGCGCCGACGAACACGCAGACCGCGACCGACTACACCTACACGGTCACCGACCACAACAACGACAGTGACTCCGAGACCTTCGATTATCATCGAGACCGACACCGAACCGTCAATCCCCCCGAACCTTCCCAGCCCGTCGGACCTGACCTTCGTCGTCGAGGCTCCCCGTGCTCGGGAAGGGCGCCATCACGCCGTTCGTGAGAATCCGGCGCTACGGACCCAACCGCCACGCGTTGCGCACCGGCCTGCGCTTCTCCAAACGAGAGAACGGCCACCGCCGCATGTTCTTCGAGATCTACGGGCGTCACAGAACCCACCCGCTGTACGGCATCGACAACTCGATCATCTTCCGCGGCGCGATTCGCCCGAAATCCGTGCTCTCTGAACGACGAGGACGACTCCGCCCTCGTCTTGACACCCCAACTGCCACCGACCACAATCCACAGGTCACACGATCGGAAGCAGCTACGTCCCGCCAATGACCGCTGACGAGCAAAAACGCTACGAAGCACGCTTCGCGGCCGAGATGAACGAACGACGCGAACGTGAAAACCGGTTCCGGCCGCGCCCGGAACTCGTGCCGCCGGAGTTCTGCAGGAACGACCAGCCGACTCCTGAAGACATCCGCCGTCTGCGGCCGCGCCTGGATCCAACCCGCACTGGCCCACGAAGTGCGACCGTTGCAGAACGACTCGCCAGCAGCTGTGCCGGGTGGGCCGAACGCCCGACATCAGAAGAGTTCCACGCTGCAATTCACGCCGCCGAGCCGACCCCGCGACAACGCACCCTGCTTCGCACCTGGACAAGCGAGGCTACCTGGCAAGAACTGATGCACGCCTGGGCCGAACACGCGTACACGCTGCGAGAGCTTGTCGCCGCGTTGCACCGCGCGGGAATCACCCGCCCCCGTTGTGCAAGGGTCCTCAACGGGTGGACCCTACGCCGATGACACGCCAGCCGACCCTGAGCATGCCGGAACCGGCACGACAACTATGGTTGCGAACCCGGGAAACCATCAGGACACACCTCAACCAACTGCAAGACGGCCACACGGAATACCGCATCGGAGGCGGTACTGTTCTCGCCTCCCGCTGGAACCATCGCCAAAGCTTCGACATCGACATCACCGTCGATGAAGGAACCCCGCTTGCCAATCTCGCGGCGACAGGACCAACCACCTTCACAACCGACATCGCACAACTGGGCGGACAGGCCAGATACAACCCGGAACGGAACAAGTTCATCATCCAGTTCCACAACGGCGCCATCGACATCTGGGCACGCTCCCCGATACTGAAAAAAGGTCACGAGAAGGAAACGATCGAGGATAAGCCGGAGATACTCCTGTCAACCGCACAGATCATTCGCGGCAAGCTCGAACGCGCAGACGAGCCGCTCGTGCGCGACGCGTACGACATCCTCAAAGCCGCCGAATACGATCCCGGAAGCCTCGAGGCCGCAATCAACTCGATCCCCGCGACCACTGTCGAGTCCATCGCCAATACCTGGCACTGGCACGGACCGCAACTCGCGGCCGACGCCGCAACACAACTGCTCGGCACACCCCGACACGAAATCGACGATGCCCGAACACTGGGGCAACGAACCACAATCGCCACAAGAAACGCCCTGTACGTCAAGCTGACGATACGCACACAAGACGGAGCACTCGTCATTGAAACCGCAACTGCAGGAGGTCGCCGCGAGACAGGCCAACTACAACCAGGAACCATCGACGACACCTTCGAGGCCCGTGGTCTCAACGCCCACCTTTCGACAATGCCGCCCGGCGCCGACGCAATACGCGAGTACGCCAAACAGAGTTGCGGCGAGCATCGCAACCACCTCATCTTCAGCGAGACGAACCACACCCCCACCTGCTGGCGGACACGCACAGCATCATTCAACCTGTCTCCCGACACACCCGAGCCACCACGTCCTTCATCCGCCTCGACCTTGCCGACAACCCGCCGCCGATCAACGGATCCCCCGAACCACGGCCGCTGATCCGGTTCGTCAACCCGGCCGGCCTCGACGTCGACCTGCTGAACAACCACGAGTGGAGGATGCTCCACCCTGAATCCGGTGCTGCCATGAACTCGCGAATGGCCCCGAAGAACTCGACAGCCGAGTGGATCGACAACGAGATCCAGCGACGACTCGTCGAAGAAGACGTGTCGAGAGATGCCCCACTGGCTCCACTCGACCGCTTCCCTGCCGAAAGCGGCTGGTTCGCCGACGACGACACCGGGCAACCGACACGCCGACCCGGACAACCGTGCGCGGCCCTCAACGCGCTGGTTCACGGCGTCTGCAACGGCTGGAAACGGAAACCGACCGCACTCGAAGTCGAGACTGCAATCAGAGCCCGCAAACGCACCCAACCGGGCCGACACCATCGCGTGGACGGTCGCCACCGAATCGTCGATCCCCTGCATCATGGACGCCGAGGCCGACCATGCCTACAGCCTCCAGGATCTCGCATGGTGGATACGCGAGCTCCGAATACCCACCCGGAGAACCATCCACTGGCTCAACGCGATGGCAGACGCGTGGACACCGAACCGCGGGACCAACCACGACGGCCAAGCGCAATGAACACGCTCACGCTACCCGAACCAGCAGCTTCGCTCTGCAGCCTGTGGCAAGCGGCCAGGAATTCCGTCAGTCTCCGGCGGACAATCGCTGCCCTCCGGAGACTGGCAGATGACGGAACCTGGGCCTGACCGCAGCCCGAATGGAGGTCAGGAGGCCGGCGCGCTCTCGCCCGCCTTCGCTTCCGGCTGGGGCTCGGGCGGAACGACGGCTTCCAAGGGCTCCATGTCGATGGCGTCGTAGTCGGGCGGGCAGCCGAAGTCGCGCGGCTGCGGCGCCGTCGGGTTGCCGACGGTGACGCACAGGCCGCAGCCGATGCACTTGTCGACGCGGACGGCGCAGACCATGCGCCCGTAGACATCCGGCTCCTCGATGATGCAGTCCTCGACCGGACAGGCGGCCTGACAGATCGAGCAGGCGAAGGCGCCGAAGCAGCGCTCGGGATCGATGACGGCGATCTTCTTCGGCGGCCTCTTGCGAGGCCGGTTCATCATTTTGGTCCACATAGGCGGTCCTATTATAGCGGACTTCCGGCCACGATCCCGCGACGGTCAGACGCGGCCGCCGGAATTCCGCGCGGCTCCGGCCGCCTACGTGGATTGCCCCCGCGCCGCAACGGCCCAGACCGCCTCGACGATGCCGTTGCGCACCGCGTACATCCGGTCGTACAGGTTCACCACGGGGTCGCAGTGCGAGACGATCAGCTCCAGCTTGTCGCCGACGGCGTAGGTGCGGCTGGCGTCGTCCTCGTAACGCAGCGAGCCGAACTCGTCCGACCCGGAGGTATAGGACATGCCCGTCTCGCCCTTGACCCGCGCCCAGGGACGGTTGATGGTGCACGCCTTCGCGCCCGCGTCGGTGGTCGCGCGGCCCTCGTACTGCGCGTTGAGCACGGTGGTCAGGATGGTCAGCGCCGGCTGGAAGTCCGTGTAGACATCGGGGTCGTCCGCGCCGCCGATGTCGATGTACTGCGCATCCATGAAGACGTAGCTTCCAACCTGCACGTCGGTGAAGCCGGGCGTCTGGTGATCGATGTTGTAGGTGCCGGTGCCGCCGCCGCTGAAGATCTCCGTGTTCAGGCCGGAGCGCTGCATCCGTTCGCAGGTCTCGGCCGCCGCCGCCAGCCGTTCCAGCGTCTGCGCCTGCCGCGCCTCGAAGCCCTTGACGTGCTGCGAGCCGCCGTCGTAACAGAGCATGCCGCGGAGGCGCAGGCCGGGCAGCCGGTCGACGAGCTGCGCCAGCTCCAGCGCCGGCGGGCCGGGCGTGATGCCGGTCCGATGACCGCCCGGGTCGACGTCGACTACGACGTCAGCCACTATCCCCGCCGCCTCGGCCGCGGCGGACAGATCGCGGGCGTTCGCGGCCGTATCGGTCGCCTGGACGAAGCCGTCGCACCACTTCCGCAGATTCATCGCGCGGCGGATCTTGAGTGGCGTGACGTTGCTCGTCGTCATCAGGAGCTTTTCGATTCCGTGATCGAAGAGCACCTGCGCCTCGCTGACCTTGGCCACGCAGATCCCGACCGAACCGGTGTCGAGCTGCATCCGGGCGATGGCCGGACACTTGTGCGTCTTGGCGTGCGGCCGACTCGCGATGCCGTTGCGCGTCACGGTGCGCTGCATGGTAGCCAGATTGGCCTCCAGCGCGTCGAGGTCGACCACCAGCGCCGGTGTGTCGAGATCCCACATCGAGAGACCCAGTGGAATCAGCTCGCCCCCGGTCTGCTCGGCGCGGCGGGTCATCTCGGCCCCGGTGTAGCCGTGCACGGACGAGGGAACCCAGACGCCGGCGCCGGCGCCGGCCGCCTGCAGGAAGTGACGACGCGTGAAAGGAATGGTCATGGGGCTGTTTTACTCCATTTCGCGCGGCATGGCCAGATGCACGAGGACCGCCGTGACGAGGAGCACGGCGGCGGCGAGCGCCAGCTCGACCCGTGCCGAGCGCAGCAGCGCCCGCGTGCCGGCCGGGTCGCCGAGCCGCGGGGTCACCCGCCGCCAGTTGTACGCGCCGACGGCGCCGGTGGCGAGGAACAATCCGATCTTGAGCAGCAGGACGCGCCCGTAGCCGGTCGTCCGGAGGTCGGCCAGCGCGCCGACGTAGAGCACGGCCAAGACGGCGCCGGAGCTCGCGAGACCGGCGACGGCCACGACGGCCAGCGGCGAGAACCGCTGCACGAGATCGGCGATGCGCCGGTGCCCGGCCGGCGCGGCGGCGAAGCGGAACGCGACCGCGACGACCGCCGCCAGCGCGCCGATCCACACGCCTGCCCCGATTCCGTGGACGACCTGCGCGCCCCACGGGATGGGCGTGTCGAAGCTCGCGGCGTGACCGGTCAGCGGCAGCATGACCCAGAGGCCCGCCGTCGCCGCGGCCGCAATCCACCCGCCGGTCCGCGGCCACCAGCTCCAGCCGGCGGCCGCCACAGCGGCGAGCACGGCGCAAGCGGCCTGCGGCTGCCAGCGTCCGCCCCACCGGCTGTCGAACCCGACGACCCGCACCAGCTCCAGCGTCACCGGCTCGTCCAGCCCGAAGACCGACCAGGTCTGCGCGTAGAGCCGCGCCGCCGTCCCGACCAGGAGGATCGACCCGGCGCCCGCCGCGAGGGCCGCCAGGCGCCGCTCAGCGTCCGGCGCCGGTCGGCGCTCGGCGCCGGACCCGCACGGCAGCAGCCAACGGACCGTGACGGCGCCGGTCAGACCGATCAGGCCGACGTAGGTCACCACCCTGGCGCCGGCCAGCAGCACGATCGCGAATGCCTCACCATCCATGGCAACGGCTCGTCCGGCGGCATCATGCCGCGCGGAGCGGACATGCCGTCGTGATCGTGATCGACATCCCGCGATACGGTCGGCTCGATGCCGCGCGGAGCGGACATGTCGTCGTGGTCAACACGACTCGATACGGCTGGCGTACCGGAACAGCGGGCCGCGCTCGCCGCTCAGTCCGCGGCGCGGACCGTGAACGCGAAGTCGCCCCGCTGGGTGTGCCCGTCGTCGCCGGCGGTGCGCCACCGCACGGTGTAGGTCCCGGTTTCGAGCTTCGACGGCAGCGCCGCCAGCAGCGACCTGTCGTCCCGCACTTCGGTGTCACCGATGGCGACCGCGCCGCCGGGCCCTTCCAGCGTCAGCCGGCTGATGACCGGGTCCGGCGCCTGGGTGAACCAGATCCGGATCTGCTGCGGCGCCTCCGACAGGACCGCGCCGTCCTCGGGCGCCGTCTCCCGGACCGGCATGTGGGCCGCGACGACGGCGACCGACACGACGACCAGCACGAGACTCCATCCCAACGTCTGCCACTTGCGCATCGGTGTTCCCTCCCTGTTTTCGATGTGACTGCTCTCCCCGGGAACGTGACCTGCCTCGCCCCCGAGCCTGCCCGCCATCCGAACGCAACCTCACGCCCCGCGACCGGCCCGGAATATCGGCCGGCGCTCGTGCCGGGATGAACGTGATCCGGGACCGGCCCGTCGGCGACCGCGCGACGCCAGACAGGCTCGGCGTGACCCCGCACGCCAAGGACCGACCCTTCGCGCACGCGGCGCCACAGCGCCTCCCATGCGTGACCCCGCACGCCAGGAACCGGCCACTTGCTTCAGAACTCCACCTCCGCGCCGATGTAGACGCTCCGGCCCAGCTCCGCGATCCGCTGGCGCGTGAACGGATTGAACGAGTTCAGGTGGTTGACGTAGTACTCGTCGGTCAGGTTCTGCACGCCGGCCCGCAGCGTCAGCCCCTCGTTCATGCGCACGCCGGCGAGCAGGTCGATCGTCGTCCAGCCCGCGGTGGGCGCCTCGAACCGCGTCACGGCGACGCGATTCTGGGCCGCCGTGTTCGTCACCAGCACCTCCAGCCAGCGGGTCCGCGCCGGGTTGTGGACATCCAGCGCATACTGCTGCTCGAACGGCGGCACGCCGAACAACGGCTCGTCGAACAGCAGATCCTCGGCCCGCACGTACGACCAGCCGCCCCGCAGGTCGATCCACGGCCCGGCGGAGGAGGTCGCGGTCAGGTCGAAGCCGGCGAAGCGGGCCTGGTCGGCCTGCACGTAGCGGAAGAGCTGGTCCGGACTGAGCGGCAGGCGCCGGGCCAGGTTCGGGTCGTGCGCCACGGTGATGTAGTCGTCGACGTTGCGCAGGAAAACGTCGAGGGTGACCGCCGCCTCGGCAAGGCGCAGCGTCGTCCCCGCGTTGAACTCCAGGCTCTTCTCGGGGACGAGGTGCGGATTGCCCACGAACTCGGCCGCCGTCTGGAACTTCACGGCCGGGAAGCGGTCGGCGTAGCGCTCCAGCGCCGACGGGTTGCGGACCGCGCGGCCTGCGCCCGCCGTGACCAGCCAGTTGTCGGTCACGCGCAGGCTGGCGCTGGCGGCGGCGCTGACGTTCGCGTTGGTCTGCGCGAACGGGTCGCCCGGGACGAGCATCGCCGCGCCGTGGCCCGCGTGGGCGTCGTGCCCCATGTCGTGACCGGCGCCATGTCCCGCGCCATGCCCGGCGTGGCTGCCGCTGCCGTGATCGTGCGTCCCCTGCCCGGACGTCGGCGTCCTGCACTGCGCGGTGACGCAGTGGAACTGCCCGTCCGCCGTGCGCAGCGCGTAGTCCGGCACGGCGTTGGCGGCGAAGAACGACGTGACCTGCCCCACCCGCGCCTGTTCGCGGTCGATGCGCACCGTCGCGCCGACCGTGCTCCGTCCCCGGTCGACGAGCACCTGGGCGTAGGCGCCGGCGTTGGTCAGCATCGCGTCCGGCCAGACCGGATGCCGGTCGTGGTGGATCGCGCCGGTCGCGCGGTCGCTGATCGTCTGCGTGGCGTTCTGCCCCAGCCGGTAGGCGTCGAACCCCAGCTTGTAGCGCAGCGGACCCGCCGCCAGCGCAGCGTGGAACCGGCCGCCGACCGTGTCCGCCGAGGTCGGCAGATCGACGCGGATGGGGAACGGCGGCGTCCGCTGCGGATCCGGCAGCGCGGTCGGCTTGTGGTGGTTGTTCATCAGGTGGTCCTTGCGGTTCACGTAGGCGCGGCCCGCGACCTCCGTCAGGACCCCGGCCGCCGGCGCGTGCGAGAACGCCAGCGCGTGCGACTGTGTCTCGAAGAACGTGGCGTCGAGCAGGCGGCCCGGATAGTCGAGGTCGTTCTGCTGCTGGAAGCCGCCGCTGTACTCCAGCAGCGTCCGCCGGCCGAGGCGCGCGCCGAGGTCCCAGCGCGTGTCGAACGACTCGTAGTCGCCCTGCACCGTGTCGCCGTTGCCGTCGGTGTAGTCGCCGCCCACGCGGGCGTTGTGCTGGAAGGTGAACCGCAGCCGTTCGGAGCTGCCGTGGAGACTGGCGAATCCGTCGTTGGCCCCGCCGTTGCCGCCGTAGTTGTAGCCGGCGCGACCCCCGAACTCGAAGCCGCCGGCGCCGAAGGCCGGCTTGAACGTCTCGGCCTGGATGGCGCTGAGCGCGCCGGCGCCCCAGGTCAGCGCATACGGCCCCCGCACCACGCGCAGCGACTGCAGCGCGTGCGGACTGATGTGGCTCAGCGCCGAGTCCATGCGGGCCGGCCCCGCCGCGAAGATGCGCGTCCCGTCGACGAAGACGCCGATCTGCTCGGCGTACAGCCCGCGGACCGACGGGTCGAGGTTGATGGACCCGCGCCGCACCGCGGTCACCCCGGCGTGGCTGCGCAGCGACTGCGCGAGGTCCTGCGCCACGCGGCGTTCGATCGCCGATGCCGGAGTGACGAGCTCGGTCGCCAGTTCCGGCATCAGGGCGGTGACGCGCACTTCCTGGGCGAAGCCCCCCACCTCGAGCGTGATCGCGGCGCGCGCGCCGCCCGGCCCGACCGTGAGCGGCTCCTCGTACGGCGCGAACCCGAGGAGGCTGGCCGCGAGCACGTACTCGCCGGCGACCACGCCCGCGATGCCGAACGCGCCGCTGCGGTCCGTGACCGCCGAGGCGACGAAGGCGCCGCCCGGCGCGCGGAGCACCACCGCAACGCCCGGCAGCGCCAGCCCCTGTGCGTCGGCCACCGATCCGCCCACCGTCGCCGCCTCCTGCGCCTGTGCGGCGGGGACCAGCAGCCCGAACAGCAACAATAGCCCGCCGACGCGCCGCCCCGTCCCGTCCCGTCGCCACGCGTCACGCTGCGTGATGCCCGGGTCAGCCCGCAGCATGCCCGGGTCAGCCCGCAGCCCGCCGACGCGCCGCCCCGTCCCGTCCCGTCGCCTCCTCCCGTCCCGACACCTCTGCGACATCTCGACTACCCCCCCAACCCGGACGGTCGCCCCGCTGCGGCCCGCGGCGCGCCGAAACCTCGGCACGGACGCCGCGGTCGGCGCGAGACGCCACCCGACATCGAACGAAGAGCGAATGCGGTCTGTGAAGGGAGGTCAGACGCGGGGGGGTGGGGGGGCGGGGGCGCCGCCGACGGTGTCAGCGGCGACGCGGAGCGCGCTGACGCGATCGAGGCTCGCAAGGTGGATGTGCGTCTCGAACGCGTCGGGCGTGAATTCGGTGAGGCCGAGCAGTCCGGTGAGCGCGTCGTCGAGCGAGCTGCACCCGATCAGGCGCGGCCGGTCATCGCCGGCGTCGGCGCGCCTAGCGGCGTCCGCGCCTTCGCCCCGGTCGGCGCGCTTCATCGGGCACATGGCCCCGTGCTCGCCGCCCTCGCAGCAGGCCGGCGCGGCGGACTCGGAAGCGACCATCACCGCCCGGCAGCAGAGCGCGGCCGGCAGCAGCGCCAGCGCGGCGAGCTTCCAGGCGATGACAGCGACGACCGTGCCGTTGCGGAACGTGCGAACGGGACCCATGATGTCCGGCCTGCCAAGGCGCTCAGGCGCAGACGACGGCTCCCTGGGGAACCGGTCGGTCGCCGAGCGCATCTTCTTGCCGTCATTATAGCGTCTGCATCAACGGCGTCGAGCGGCCGGTAGTGTGTCATTCTGACTTTCGCCGTGCTGTGGGAGATCAACCTCGGCTCGGCGGTGACCGGCTTCCCCATCACCTACGCCGTCGACGGCCGGCAGTACGTGGCGGTGAGCACCGGCTCGGCGGCGACCGCCTCCGGTTTCCTCGGCCTGACGCGCGAGCTGCGCCCGAGCGCCGGCAACACGCTGTTCGTGTTCGCGCTCCCGGACGGCCGGTGAGCGCACCGCCGGTGAGCGCACCGCCGGTGCGGACGTCGAGACGCCGGGAGCGGATTCGGCTACTCCGCTCGCAGGGTGAGCAACGGCTTGCGCCGCAGCACGTCCATGCTGGAGGCCACCCCCACCACGAGCACGACGACCGCCGTAATCAGTACCCCGCCGACGTTGATGGCCGGCGCCGGCGTCCACGGCACGTCGAGCACCTGCCGCGTGAGCACCCACGTCAGCGCCAGCGCGCCGACCGATCCGACCAACCCCGCCAGCGTCCCCAGCACGCCGTACTCGAACAGGTACATCACGGCAATCAGGCGGGTGTTCGCGCCGAGCGTCTTGAACACCGCGGCGTCGAAGAGCCGCTGGAACTTCGTCATCGCCACCGAGCCGATCAGGATCAGGCCGCCTGTGAGGACGGCGATGGCGCCGACCACGGTGACGGCCAGCGTGACGTAGTCGAGTACCCGGCGAAACGTCCGGATGATCTCCAGTCCGTCGATGACCGAAACGTTCGGATAGCGGTCGACGAGATTTCGCTGCAGCGCGCCGCGCGCGTCCGCCTCCACCGGTCCCCGCAGGAAGCTGATGTAGGTGTGCGGCGCGCCGTCGAACGTGCCGGGGCGGAAGAGGAACATGAAGCCGCCGCTCCGTGAGTCGTCCCAGTCGACGGCGCGAACGCTCGTCACACGCGCCTCGACAGTGCGGCCGAGGACATCGAACCGCACCGTGTCGCCCAGCCGCATGCCGCGCTCCACGAGGCTGTCCTCGATGGAGACCTCGGGCGAGGTCGCAGGCGCAGCGTCCCAGAACTCGCCCGCCACTACTCGCTCGTTCTCCTCGAGCCGCTCGCGGTAGGTCACCGTGTACTCGCGCCCGAACCCTGCACGCCGCACCTCCTGCCGGCCCTGGATCGACGTGTCCGGTCCGGTCACCGCAGTCACCCGGGCGCGCAGCACCGGAATCAGGACCGGTGCCTCCGCGCCGCCGGGACCGCCGAGCCCCGCGTCCCGGAGAACACGCGTCACTCCGGCCGCCTGGTCCTGCTGTACGTCGATGAGGAACATGTCGGGCATGTCGTCGCGCAGCTCGAGCGAGAACGAGGCCAGCAGGTTCGCCTGCACCGCATGCACGCCGATGATGAAGAAGCTGCCCAGCCCCACCGCGAGCAGGACGACCCGCGTCTGGTTCCCCGGGCGACGCAGATTCAATGCGGCGTGCCGGAGCGGGAACCAGCGCGTCGCTTCCAGCGGGCGCGTCATGCGCACCAACGCCCGGCCCAGCAGATGCAGCGCGCCGGCCACACCGACAAAGCCGCCGGCCACGTAGGCGCCGACCTCCAGGGAGGCGGCCTGCCACGCCGCCACGGCGACGAGCCCCAGTCCCACGAGCGCCGTCGCGGCTATCCGTACGGGGTCGCCGGGGAGCATGGCCGGCGTCTCACCCTGCCGCAGCAGCAGCAACGGCTTGGCGTGACGCGTATCGAGCAACGGCACAAGGGCGAACAGCAGCGACACCAGCAGCCCGACGGCCAGCCCCTGCGCCACTGCCGACAGGGTCAGCTCGGTCGAGACCACGCCGAAACCGGTGGTCGCCGCCGCCTGCGCCGCCAGGGAATCAGGCACGCCGGCCAGCACCGCCCAGGCGACGCCGATCCCGAGCAGCGCCCCGCCCAGCCCCAGCAGCGCGACCTGCACGACATAAACGGCGAGCACGCTGCCTGCGGTTGCGCCGAGGCACTTCAGAATGGCGGCACTGCGGAGCCGCTGCTGCACGAAGACCCGGGTGACGCTCCAGACGCCGATGCCGCCCAGGATGACGATGACGAATCCGATCAGGCTGAGGTAGTTCTCCGCCCGCGAGAAGTTGCGTTCGATGCGGTTCTCCGTCCGCCGGTAGGAGCCGGTGCGGACGAACGCCTCCTGAAGGTCCTCCCGCAGAAGTCGAACCAGCGGCTCGATGGACTCTTCCGGCACCCGCAGCAGAATCTGGCGTTCCGCACGACTCGCGAAACCGAGCAGACCGGTCGCCTCCAGCGCGTCGTGCGACACCAGCACGCGGGGACCGAGGCTGAAGCCGCCGAGCTGGCGCCCCGGCTCGGTCACGATCGAGTCCCGGATCGTGAACGTCTCGTCGCCGATCAGTATCTCGTCACCGACCGCGACACCGAGCTGTGGCAGCAGTTCCCGACCCACCAGGGCGCCCCGGTCGCGGAGCAGGGCCGGCGAGTACGCCGCGCCGCTCTCCAGCGTGAACCGGCCGTAGAACGGGAAGGCAGGCTCGACGCCACGCACCTCGACCACCTTCGTCCGGTTCCCCGCACCGGCCGGCAGGCGCGCCATCGTGACCGTGTCGACCGTCTCGGTCGACTCCGCACCGGCCACCTCGGCCACCCGCGCCTCGATCCGGCCGCGTACCGCGTCGGACCACGGCTGGTCCGTCCGGACATAGATGTCGCCCGCGGTCAGGCCGCGCGCCTCGGCCGCCAGCGCCGTGCGGACGTTCTGCACCAGCGAGCGCAGCGCGACGATGCCGCCGACGCCGATGGCGACGCAGCAGAAGAAGAAGATCAGGCGGCGCCACGAGGCCCGCAACTCCCGATACGCCATCCGCAGGACAAAAGCCATGATTATGGGGGCAGACCGTCAGACGGCCGTTGCGCCGGCCGGCTCCAGGACGGCCTCCGGGCTCGTGGCGCGCTCCGTGCGGCCGTCGCGCATCGCCAGCGTGACATCCGTGCAGCCGGCCAGTTCCGGGTCATGGGTCACGAGCATGAGGGTGGTGCCCCGCGTCCGGTTGATGTCGACCAGCAGATCGATGACGTGGCGGCCGGTCGTGCTGTCGAGGTTGCCGGTGGGCTCGTCGGCCAGCAGGATCGGCGGATCGTTGGCCAGCGCCCGCGCGATGGCAACCCGCTGCTGTTCGCCCCCCGACAGTTGCGAGGGGTAGTGGTGGCCGCGGTCGGTCAGGCCCACATCGGCGAGCAGCCGACGCGCCCGGCCGGCCGGGTCCGGAGCGGCGGCGATCTCAAGCGGCACCATCACGTTCTCCAGCGCGGTGAGCGACGGGATGAGGTGGAAGAACTGGAACACGAAGCCGATGCGGGCCCCGCGCAGCCGCGCCAGCCGGTCCTCGTCGAGCGCGGTGATCTCGGCCCCGTCGATCCGGATGCGGCCCGTCGTCGGCGTGTCGAGCCCCGCGATGAGCCCCAGGAGCGTGGACTTGCCGCTGCCCGAAGGGCCGACGATGGAGAGCGACTGCCCGGCCGGCACGGACAGGTCCAGCGGGTGGAGGATGGTCAGTGCGCGGTCGCCGCTCTGCACGGTCTTGGATACGCCGGACAACTCGATCATCGGATGCAAGGGACCTCCCTGCCGGCCCTGCGCGTATGGAATCGGAACCCGGAACGCGCGGTTCGAGCGGAACTCAACGGCTCTCCCGCCCGGCCGCGACATCCCGCAGCAGCGGCGCCAGCGACGGCCAGAGATGTTCGGCGACGCGAGCGGCGCCGGCCTCGTTCGGATGGATGCCGTCGGCCTGGTTCAGCGCCGGCACGCCCGCCACCCCCTCCAGCAGGAACGGCACGAACGTTACGTCACGGCTCTCGGCCAGGGCGCGGAACACCTCACGGAAATTGGACGTGTACGACGCGCCGAAGTTCGGCGGCGCCTCCATGCCCGCCAACACGACACGGATCCCGCGGCCGAGCGCGCGGTCGACGATCCGTTCGAGGTTGTCGCGCATCTGCTCGACCGGCAGCCCGCGCAGGGCGTCGTTGCCCCCCAGCGCCACCACCAGCACCCGCACGTCATCGCCCTCGAGCGCCCAGTCGAGGCGGCGCAGACCGCCCGCCGTCGTGTCCCCGGACACCCCCATCGGGACCACTTCGAGCGGCCATCCCGCCGCATCGACGCGCGCCTGCAGCCGGGCCGGGTAGGCGTCCTCGGCGGCCAGTCCGAGACCGGCGGTCAGCGAGTCGCCCAGGATGACGACGCGCGGACGGCGCACGCCGTCGCCCGCACCGCGTCCGGACGCGCGACCCGCGTCCGCCGCCGGCGCCGGAACGGGTGCAACCGCCGGCCCGGCGGTCCCGGCGACATCCGCCGGCGCGCCGCTGCACGCCGGCCACGCCACGGCCGCCGCGCACCCGAGCGCGGCAAGGCGCAGGCAGAGCGTCACGTCGGTTCCCGGCAGTTGGCGCACGACTTCTTCCTGGATCGATTCTACAGCCGCCGCGCATCCCGCACGGCGCGCCGTCAGAGCGGGTTGCGCCAGCGGAGACCCGGAAACCGGCCGAAGTCCTTGTCGTTCGAATGCACCGCGGCCTGTCAAGATGCCGCCGCGCCCCCGGGACGCGCAGCGGCGCGAGAGGGACCGGCGCCGGGCTGGCGCCGCACGGACCGGGCCCGCAGAATCCACCATCCGTAGGCGGTGGCGTTGATCCCGCCCGCGAGCACGCCCAGGACGACCTGCGCCGGGCGGGTGAGCCCCGCGGGATAGAGAACCGGGAGCAGATAGTGCGCGATGAAGTCGCCGTCGTAGCCGACCGCGCCCGCCTCCGTCCGCAGCCAGTGCTCCAGCGGCGTCAGGGGACAGACGGCGCCGCTCAGCTCGATGCCGACGCCCCACGCGACAGCCGGGACGTGCACCCACGCCAGTCGCGGCCAGCGCGGCACGGCGAAGCCGCCGAGCACGACGAACGCCACGAACCCCAGATGCGCCACCACCAGCAGATCGGCCGCAACGCCGTGGAGCATGCCGTCCAGTATGCATCGAACGCCGGCGGCGCTCCCAATTCCCGGAGCGACAGTCTGCGCTGTCGCCTTCGCGTCCGGCGGCGGCCTGCGCGGCGCGGACGTGCCGGGATGGTGTTCCGTCACGGACTCGCACTCCCGGCGCCGGACCGGCACAGGTGCGCGACCGACCCGCCGCACGCCGGCTCCCGGACTCCGGGCCGGTGCCGCCGGTAGATGCCTCCGGGCAATTTCGGGTACGATGCGACTCCCGATGACGAGTCCAGCAGCGCGCGCCGGTGCCGCCGTCATCTGCGCAGCCGCTGCGGTCGCCGGGAGCGGTCCCGGATCGGAGCGCGCCATGACGACCGCCGGCGGGCCGACCGCCATCGCCACCGGCGCCGCAGCGAACCGCATCATGACCGCCATCGCCACCACAGCGCAACGCCCCATGTCCACCGCCGCCGGGCTGACCTCCATCGCAGGCATCGAGGTCGGCCACCACACGCTGGCGGCGCGGCCGACCGGCTGCACGGTCGTGCTGACCCGCAGCGGCGCGACCGCCGCGGTGGACGTGCGCGGCGCCTCGCCCGGCACCCGCGAGACGGCGCTGCTCGATCCGCGCAACTCCATCCAGCAGGTGCATGCCATCGTCCTGTCGGGCGGCAGTGCGTTCGGCCTCGCCGCCGCCGACGGCGTGATGCGCTATCTCGACGAGCAGGGTGTCGGCTATCGGACGCGCACCGCGCGCGTGCCCATCGTGCCTGCCGCCATCCTGTACGACCTCGGCGTCGGGGATCCGGCGGTCCGGCCGGGCGCCGACTGCGGATACCGGGCGGCGCTTGCGGCGACGGTCGACGGGATCGCCGAGGGCAGCGTCGGGGCCGGCGCGGGCGCCACCGTCGGCAAGCTGGCGGGCCCGGAGCGCGCCATGAAGGGCGGCATCGGCACCGCGCTCATCGAACTGCCGGACGGCCTGCAGGTCGCCGCGCTGATGGCGGTCAACGCGGTCGGGGACATCCACGACCCGGCGACCGGTGCGCTGGTCGCCGGCGTGCGGAGCATCGACGGCCAGCGCCTGGTGGGCGCAGGCGCCCTGCTGCGCCCACCGGCTGCGACCGCCCCGCGCGGACAGAGCCCGCCGTCGCCGCAAGTGCTGCGCCGGGAGGCCCCCGGCGCCCGACCGCCGGGCACGGGTCCGGCGGCGCCGGGCGCCGGACGCGGCGAGAACACCACCATCGGCGTCGTCGCCACCAACGCCGCGCTCGACAAGGCGCAGCTCGGCGTGGTCGCGCGGATGGCGCACGACGGGCTGGCGCGCGCGGTCCGTCCGGCGCACACCCCGGTGGACGGCGACACCATCTTCGCCCTGTCGACCGGCGACCGGGCCGTCCCCGGCGATCTGCTGCGCATCGGCGCCCTTGCGGCCGACGTCACGGCCGAGGCCATCGTCCGCGGCGTGCGCGCCGCCACCGGACGGCCGGGCCACCCGGCCGTCCGCGACCTCAAGGAGAGCACACCATGAACGCCGTCGTCCTCGCGGCCATCGGCCTGATCGCGGTCTTCGCCGGCTACCGGTTCTACTCGAAGTTCATCGCCGAGAAGATCTACCGGCTCGATCCCGACTTCAAGACCCCGGCCCACGCCATGCGGGACGACATCGACTACGTGCCGACCAACCGCGTGGTGCTCTGGGGGCACCACTTCACGGCGGTGGCCGGGGCGGCGCCCATCATCGGGCCGAGCATCGCGGTGGTCTGGGGCTGGCTGCCGGCGTTCCTGTGGGTGGTCATCGGCACGATGTTCTTCGCCGGCGTGCACGACTTCGGGGCCATCTGGGCCAGTGTCCGCAACAAGGCGCTGTCGGTCGGCTCGCTGACCGGCGAGGTGGTCAGCCACCGGGCGCGCAACCTGTTCATGATCGTCGTCTTCTTCCTGCTGCTGATGGTCAACGCGGTCTTCGCTGTCGCCATCGCCGGGGAGTTCGTCAACACGCCCGCTTCCGTGATTCCGGCCTGGACGGCCGTCGTCGTGGCGGTGGCGATCGGGGTGCTGCTCTACAAGGTGGGCGTCGGCATCACCTGGCCCACCGTGGTCGGCACCATCATCCTCTATGCGGTGATCGCACTCGGAGAAGCCGTCCCGGTCGCGCTGCCGGAAACCTTCGTCGGCCTGGCGCCGGCGGCGCAGTGGATCCTGATCCTCTTCGCCTATGCCGCGGTCGCCTCGATGCTGCCGGTGTGGCTGCTGCTGCAACCGCGCGACTACATCAACGGCATCCAGCTCTTCGTCGGCCTCGGCATCCTGTACGGCGCCGTGCTGATCGCGGGCCCGACCATCGTGGCGCCGGCCATCAATCCGGACCTGCCGCCGGCGACGCCGCCGATCATGCCGCTGCTGTTCGTCACCATCGCCTGCGGGGCCATCTCCGGATTCCACGGCCTGGTCAGCTCCGGCACCACATCGAAGCAGCTCAACACCGAGACGGACGCCCGCTTCGTCGGCTATCTCGGATCGCTGGGCGAGGGAGCGCTGGCCATCGTCGCCATCATCGCGGTGACCGCCGGCTTCTCGATGACCGAGTGGCGCGCGGCGTACGTGGACGCCGAGACCTTCGGCGCGGTGGGGGGCATCAGCGCGTTCGTGCAGGGCGGCTCGGCCATCGCCGCCGCCGGTCTGGGGCTGCCGGTCGAGTTCGCACGGACCCTGCTGGCCGTGATGGCGGTGCTCTTCGCGGGCACGACGATGGACGCCGGCGTCCGGCTGCAGCGTTACATCGTCCAGGAATGGGGCGCCATCTACCGCATCCCGGCCCTGACGAACGGCTATGTGGCCACCGGGATTGCCGTGGGCGCCTGTCTCGTGCTGGCCTTCGGGGCAGGCGGGGCCGACGGCAGCGGGGGCATGGTCATCTGGCCGCTGTTCGGCACCACTAACCAGTTGCTGGCCGGTCTGACCCTGCTGGTCATCAGCGTCATGCTCGTCAAGCTGGGACGTCCGTCGCGCTACACGCTGACGCCGATGGTCTTCGTCACCACCATGGCGCTGCTGAGCGCGCTGTACCAGTTGCGCAACCTCTACAACGAGGGCAACTACCTGCTGGTGGCGATCGACGTGGTGATCATCATCACCGCCATCTTCGTCATGCTCGAGGCGGCGTCGGCCCTGATGCGCGAGCGGCGCGCCGCCGCGGTGGGGGGCGGGTTAGCTGACGAGCCGGCGGCAACAGCATTGGCCTCTGGAAGAACGATGAAGAAAATGACGCGCAACAACGTCGTGAAGGAAGTCCCCACGGGCTTCTCATGGACCACGTTGTTCTTCGGCCCGTTGCCTGCATTGTTCAGAGGCGATCTCAAATGGGCGGCCATCCAGTTGATTGGGAACTTCCTCGTCGCAATGGCCACGATCTGGATGACCGGACTGGGTATGATCGCATCCTGGATCGCCTTTGCGGTGATCTACAACGGCAGATACGAACAGGAGCTGAGAGAAACAGGTTGGACTGACGCGAAGTGAGAGGAATGCTGCCGCCGACCAGATTGTGGAGTCGCCGGGTCGCACAACTCCGCACGCTGCTCGGCGAGTTCTACACGGCGCCCTACCGGGGCGCGGTGGCCCGCGCGCGGCGCGACGAGGACGACCTGTTCATGCTGTTCGTCTTCGCCGAGCTGATGGGCGTGCCGAACCCGGCCGCCTACTACACGCTGGAGCTCCAGCCGCTGCTGCTCGAGCGCTTCCACGCGTGGCACAAGCGGATGGGGCTGGAGCACTCGCCCCTCGACCACTTCCGCTGCTGCTGAGGGCGGCGCGCACGCGCCGAGGAGTTCGTCAGGAGTACTCGCCGCGTGACCGCTTCCGCTGCTGCTGACGGCCTGCTCGCCCGCCGCATCGTCTTCGTCGGCGGCAAGGGGGGCGTCGGCAAGACGACCACCGCCGCGGCCCTCGCCCTGGCCGCGGCAGAGCGCGGACGCCGGTGCCTGGTGGTCTCGACCGACCCGGCGCACTCGCTCGGCGACATCTTCGAGCGCGCCATCGGCGACGCCGAGACCGCGCTGGCCCCGGGTCTGACCGGCCTGGAGATCGATCCCGACCGGGCCGCCGCTGCGCATATCGCGAGCGTCAAGGCGCGCATGAAGACACTCGTGCACCCGCGCCTGTACGACGAGGTCGACCGGCAGCTCGACCTGGCCGCCCATGCGCCGGGGGGCACCGAGGCGGCGCTCGTCGAGCGGGTCGCCGAGCTGATGGCGGCGGCCGGGGCGCGCTTCGATCTGGTGGTCTTCGACACCGCCCCGAGCGGCCACACGGTGCGGCTGCTGTCGCTGCCGGAGGTGATGAGCGCCTGGATGGACGGCCTGCTCCGCCACCGCGAGCGCTCGGCGCGGCTCGGCGCGATGCTCGGGCAGCTCGGCGGCGCGCCGGGCCGGGGCGACGACCTGTCGCTCATCGACGCGCACGCGGACCATCCGCCGGACAGCCCCGAGGCCCGCATCAGCGAGGCGCTGCAGGCGCGGCGCCGCAAGTTCGTCGTCGCCCGCGAACGGCTGCTCGACCGCGCCGGCACCGCCTTCCTGCTGGTGGTCACCCCCGACCGGCTGTCGATCCTGGAGAGCCGGCGGGTCGTCGACACGCTGGCCCGCTTCGACCTGCCCGTGTCGGCGCTCGTCGTCAACCGCGTCCTGCCGGACACCGCCGACGCCGCCGGCGCGTTCGTCGACGCCCGGCGCGCGCAGGAGCGGACGTACCTGCGCGAGATCGAGGAAACCTTCCCCGCGCTGCCGCGCACCGTCGTCCCGCTGCGGCCGGACGATGTGCGCGGCCTCGACGCCCTGCACGCCGTCGGCGCCCGGCTCGTCGGCGGCTAGGCCTGCCGAGGGTGCACGTCAGATTGTGGGATGCGGTCAGGCGGCCTTGCGGCCCGTCGCTCCCAGAAGTCCCTGTATCGGTTGCTAAGCTTGCAGCAGCGCAGGGCGATGATGGCGTTGGGGCCGACGGTCCATCGCATGCCGTGGCGCTTGAACTTGGCCCGTGCTGTCCTCACGACTCGCCCTCACCTCCGCCGACGGTCCATCGCATGCCGGCGCGCTTGAGACGGGCGCCACGACATGCTTGCATCGGGCCTCAACGACGCCCGACGAGACGCGGAGTCATCGGGCGCGGAATCGCGCGTAGCGCATGCATCGTCGGTTGCGGAACAGGTAGTCGAAGCACTGCCGCGCTTCGGGCATCTTCAGGTGGTTGCCGAACGCGTGGACGATGGCTGAGCAGTCCGGCGTCGAGGAGGTCATTGCATTGCTCGGCCCAGTGTGCGGCGTGTGCGGCGGTGTCGGTTCCCGGCCTTGGATGGTGGCGGCGACCTCGCTGATGCGCTGGTTGGTTGGCGTGAAAGATGTCGATGATCTCGATGGTACCAGGGAACTGTTCTGCACTGAGGTCCAGGAACCGGGAGCGTCCCCCGCATTCTGCGGGTCCAGCGGCAGCGGCGGGCGTGTGGGTCACGATTCTCGACGCTACGCAAGCGGCTTTCGCCAGTCCTCATGTCTCCTCTTCACGTCGTGCGTTGCTCTCAAACTCGAACGTAGACACTTCCCTCCACCCGGAATTACCCGGCTTCTCAGGTGCTACGGGCCTCTCCTCACTGCCCGGCGGCCCGCGGCGCGTCGCGCAGCCGCTCCTGCACCGTGCCGGGAATCCCCAGCGCCGTGTTGGCGCCGAGCCGAGCCAGCAGGGCCGCCGTCTGCGGCCAGCTCTGGAACTGGAACGACTGCTTCGCCCCTTCGGCCAGCCGGTACGCGGTGCGGCCCTTGAAGTCGCGCGCGTCGATGTCGGCCCCCTGCTCCACCAGGTAGGTCACCACCTCGTCGAGACCGCGGAAGGCGGCCCCGTGCAGCGCCGTGAAGTCGGCCTCGTTGACCGCGTCGATCTCGGCGCCGGCCTCCAGGAGGATGCGAACCGCCGCCTCGGCGCTCGGCGACCGCACGCCGCGCGGCTCCCGCGGCCGGTAGGTCGAACGCCCGAGGCCGGCCGCCGCCATGAACGGCGTCGTCCCGTCGTCGGTCGTCAGGTGCTGATCGGCGCCCGCCGCCAGCAGCGCCCGGATGAGCGCGGCGCTGTCCCGGACGTAGTCGGCGCTGGCCCCGTCCGGCACGGTGGGCCGGTTGGCCTCGTGGGCCGCCACCCACAGCGGGGTGGCGCCGCGCAGGTCGCCCGTCCCGCAGGCGAACGGCTCGAAGGCCCCCTTGCGCGGGTAGCCGATGTAGTCCATCAGCATCGCCGACGCGGCGATGCGCGCGTTCGGGTCCGCGCCGCGTGCGAGCAGGTCCTCGACCAGCGGCAGGGCGCGGCTCGCGTGCAGGCCGCGCCGCCCGAACGGGCTGCGGCGGCGGCTGTCGCCGTGCCGCCGCCGCCAGTCGCCGTGCCAGGTGGTGACGCTGCCCACCGCTGCGTGCAGGGCGCGCACGCCACCCATCGAGCCGTTCGGGTCGGCGCCCCGCTCCAGCAGAAACCGGGCGAACGCATCGTGGCCGACCACGATGGCGTACACCAGGGGGTGCGTGCCGTCCGCGCCGGTCCCGTTCACATCGACGCTGGCGGCGAGGAGGATCCCGGCCATCGCCTCGTCGCCGTTGTGCGCGGCGTAGAGCAGCGGCGTGAACCCGTCCGCGGTGGAGGCGTGCGGGTCGGCGCCGGCGTCGAGCAGCGCGCGCACGACGGCCGGATGCGATCCGGCCACCGCCCACATCAACGCCGTGCTCCGCGTCTCGGTCGTGGCCGCGTTGACGTCGGCGCCGCCGCGGACGAGCGCCTCGACCACCTTCAGGTGTCCGGTTCGCGCCGCGGTCATCAACGGCGTCAGCCCGCTGGTGCGCGCTGCGCGCGGGCTCGCGCCGGCCGCCAGCAGCCTCTCCACCATGGACCGACTGCCGTTCTCCACCGCCCGTTCCAGCGGGGTCACACCGTTGTCGTCGGCCGCGTCCACGTCGGCGCCGGCCCCGAGCAGCAGGTCGACCATCTCCAGATCGTCCCGGTGCGCCGCCCAGAGCAGCGCGGTCGCCCCGTCCGCGCGGCGGGCGTCGACATCGGCTCCCTCGGCGATGCGCGCCCGGACGGCCGCCGTGTCGCCGTTCGCCGCGGCCGTGATCAGCCGCGCGTCCTGCGCCGCGGCCGTGCCCGCGAACGCCGCCAGCCCCAGCCCGAGCACGCACGGAAGCACCCGCCGCGAGACCGCATCGCCCATAGCCGCCTCCTCGACCGCGACCGGATGAACCGAACCCTGCCACTATAATATGCATGCGCTGGCCGGCGTCAGCAAGCCGCGACCCGCGCCCGGAACCGCTCCAGCGCACCTTCCTCCCGTCGATGACAGGATGCCATGATGCCGTCATGCGCACGACCGTGACCGTCGATGACGACGTACTGGCTGTCGCCCGCGCTCTGGCGTCGAGAACCGGCGCCAGCCTCGGCAAGGCCCTGTCGGAGCTCGCGCCGCGGTTTCCGGCGCCCCCGGACCGGAGAGGAGGACGACATCCCGGTCTTTCGGGTCGCCGGTGACGCCGAGCCGATCACCAGCGATGACGTGCAGAAAGCGCTCGGCGACTGGCCATGACCCGGCTGGACGTCAACGCGCTCGTCGCTCTGGCCTGGCCCAATCACGTCCATCACGAGGCCGTGCGGTCGTGGTTCACCAGAACCCGCAGGAACGGCTGGGCCACCTGCCCGCTCACCGAGGCCGGCTTCGTGCGCGTGTCATGCAACCCGTCCGCCGTCCGACAGTCCGTGCCGGCGGCCGAGGCAATCAAGCTGCTGGGCAGACTCCGGCGGCTGGAATCGCACGTCTTCTGGCGCCTCGACCGTTCCATCACCGAGCTGCCCGAGGGCATCTTCGCCCGCATCCAGGGATACCGCCGGATCACGGACGCGGTCCTGCTCGCCCTCGCCGCGCAACACGACGGCCAGCTCGCCACCCTGGATGCGGGACTCACGCATCTGGTGGCAGCGAACGAACGGCGTTCGCTCCATGCGATCCCCGTCTGAATGCGATCCCCGTCTGAGAACGCCGCGTAGCGTACGGACCGGGCGCAGGGTCGCCGGCGGACACGCAGGCGCGCCACGCCACGGGAGGTGGCGCGCCTTGCGGTAGGATCGCCGCATGCCCTCCGTATACGAAGAAACCTACCGCCGGGCGCAGGAGAACCCGCAGGACTTCTGGGCCGCCGCCGCCGAGCCGCTCTACTGGCACCGGCGCTGGGACACGGTGCGCGACGACGCGCGTCCGCCCTTCCACCGCTGGTTCGCGGGCGGCCGGTTCAACACCTGCCACAACTGCCTCGACCGCCACATCGAGCGAGGCCGCGGAAGGCAGCTCGCGCTCGTTTACGACAGCCCGGTCACCGGGACGGTGCGCCGCTTCACGTTCACCGAGCTGCGCGACGAGGTGGCGCGCGTGGCCGGCGCGCTCGCCGCGCAGGGGGTGGCCGCCGGCGACCGCGTGGTGATCTACATGCCGATGGTGCCCGAGGCGGTGATCGGCATGCTGGCCTGCGCGCGGATCGGCGCGGTCCACTCGGTGGTCTTCGGCGGCTTCGCGCCGAAGGAACTGGCCGCCCGCATCGACGACGCGCGGCCGAAGCTCGTCCTCTCCGCCTCGTGCGGCATCGAGGTCGACCGGGTGATCCCCTACAAGCCGCTGCTCGACGCCGCCATCGAGCTCTCGGCGCACAAGCCGCAGCGGACGATCATCCTGCAGCGCCCGCAGGCCGAGGCCCCGCTCGTCGACGGCCGCGACCTCGACTGGCGCACGGCGTGCGACGGCGCCGCGCCGGCCGACTGCGTGCCGGTGGCCGCCACCGACCCGCTCTACATCCTCTATACCTCGGGCACCACCGGCGTGCCGAAGGGCGTCGTGCGCGACAACGGCGGGCACGCGGTGGCCCTGCACTGGAGCATGGAGAACGTCTACGGCGTCGGCGCCGGCGAGGTCTACTGGGCCGCGTCGGACATCGGCTGGGTCGTGGGCCACTCCTACATCGTCTACGCCCCCCTGCTGCGCGGGGCGACGACGATCCTCTACGAGGGCAAGCCCGTCGGCACGCCCGACCCCAGCGCGTTCTGGCGCGTCATCGAGCAGCACGGGGTCAACGTGCTCTTCACCGCCCCGACCGCCTTCCGCGCCATCAAGAAGGAGGACCCCGACGGCGCGTACATGCGGAAGCACGATCTGTCGCGGTTCCGGACGCTCTTCCTCGCCGGCGAGCGGTCCGACCCCGACACGCTGATCTGGGCGCGCGACCGGCTCGGCGTCCCCGTCATCGACCACTGGTGGCAGACCGAGACCGGCTGGGCCATCGCCGCCAACTGCGTCGGCCTCGGGATGCTGCCGGTCAAGCCCGGATCGCCGACCTGCGCCGTGCCCGGCTACGACGTGCGCGTGCTCGGCGAGGACGGCGGCGAGATGCCGGCCGGGCAGATCGGGGCGCTGGTCGTCAAGCTGCCGCTGCCGCCCGGCTGCCTGCCGACGCTATGGAACAACGACGACGGCTACCGGCAGTCGTACCTGTCACGCCATCCGGGCTTCTACCTGACCGGCGACGCCGGCTTCCGGGACGACGACGGCTACCTGCACATCATGAGCCGCGTCGACGACATCATCAACGTGGCCGGGCACCGCCTGTCGACCGGGGCGATGGAGGAGGTGCTCGCCTTCCATCCCGACGTGGCCGAGTGCGCCGTGGTCGGCGTAGCCGACCCCATCAAGGGCGAGGTGCCCGTCGGCTTCGTGGTGACCAAGGCGGGCGTCGCGCGCGGGGCGGATGCGATCGTCCCGGAGCTGGTCGAGCGCGTGCGCGCCGCAATCGGCCCGGTGGCCGCGTTCAAGACCGCCACGCTCGTGCCGCGTCTGCCGAAGACGCGCTCCGGGAAGATCCTGCGCGGGACGGTCAAGAAGATCGCCGACGGGCAGCCGTACACCGTGCCGGCGACCATCGACGATCCGGTGATCCTCGACGAGATCGCCGCGGCGCTGCGGGACCTCGGCTATCCGAAGGACGCCGGGTAGCGCGGCGGAGACGGAGTCGGTCAGATGCGCGCACCACAGGGCGATGGCGCCAACGGGACGACCCGACGGATCACGCGGCGAGCGATCGCAGGCGGGCCGCGCGGGGATGGCGCCAGGTCGCGGAGGAAGGACGGGGCGTCGGATCGCGACGCCCCCCACGCCGACGGGAACGGCAGCTCACGGCAGATCCTGACACGGCTGCGGAACCACTTTCGGGAGACGCACCCGGTCGCCGTCGTGTCGGCGTATCTGTTCGGCAGCCATGCCGAGGGCCGCGCGCACCGCGAGAGCGACGTCGACGTCGGCGTCCTGCTCAACCGGCGGCTTATCCCGACGCACGGCGAGCGCTTCGACCTGCGGGTGCGGCTGTCGAGCGATCTCATCCACGCCACCGGCAACAACACGGTCGACGTGGTGGTGCTCAACGACGCGCCGCCGCTGTTCGCGCGGCGGATCCTGTGGACCGGGATCGAGATCTGCTGCCGCGACCGCGATCTCGATCGCGACTTCCGCCGCGACGTGCAGCTCCGCGCGGCGGACCTCGCGCCGTTCCTCGAACGCTACCGGCGGATGACGCTCGACGCGCTCGGCCGATGACGTTCCTCGTCGAGCGCCTGTCCGAGCTCCGGAAGCATCTCGACCACCTGGAGGAGCTGCGCCCGCGGATTTCCGCGGGGACGCTGCGCCGCGATCTCTCCCTGCACAACGACGTGCTCTTCTCGCTGCTGACCATCTGTCAGCTCGTGATCGACATCGCCGGCGAGCTCTCGGCGCGCCACGGTCTCGCCTTCGCCGACTACACCGAGGCCGTCCGCAACCTCGGGCGGATCGACCTGCTCGACGAGGCGACAATCGCTGCCCTCGACGGACTCCCCGGCTTTCGGAACATCGTGGTGCACGAGTACGTCACGCTGGATATGGACCGTGTCGTACAGGCGACCGAGCGCCTGCAGCCGGTCCGCAACTTCCTGGAGGCAGTGCGGCGGCACAGCCTGGACCGCTGACGCCAGGGTGCAGGGTCCCGAGCTGTTCTTCCTCCGAAAGCCCGACAAGGCACGGGACACACTTCACGTCTTTCCGGCCCGGCGACTTCTCATCGGGCCGGCTGTCCCGGTGTGAGAGACAGGCGTCGGTCCGCCCGGTGCGCGCGCTTACCCCTTCGCTCGCGCTTCTTCCGTGCGCGCTCCGACCATCCCGGCTCAGGCCGGCGCCGGTTCGGGTGCGGCCCCCGACAGCGGTGACCCGGCGCCAGCTCCGTCCGGCGCGCTGCGTAGCGGCTCGACGGCCTGGTTCGCGGTCACGGCGCCGGTGAACTCGGCGACGGCCGACACGTCGTGAGCGTCGCGTTCCAACAGGCGCCCGAGCACCCGGTCGACGATCTCGTGGTGAGCGCGGCCCGCTCCGACGAGCAGGAACCATCGCTCGTGCTTGCGGTTGCCGTGCGGCGTGCGCCGAAACTCGTGTCGAGCGACGAATCCACGCAGAAGCTCGTCCGGGCATTCGTGGATGCCGTCATCCGGGCGCCGACGGACGGACCCGAACACCGGTGGTGCCTCGTGGTCGCAGGGCGGCAACCGTACGCCGAGCAACTTGCCATACTGGCTGACCTCGCTGCGATCCAGACGGACGCGCACGGCTTCTTCGACCTCGTCCGCACACCCGGGCAAGTTCGACGCTCAAGTTCGCGGCCGGCTCGACCAGATCGAGAAGCTCGTGCAACGAGCGCTCCATGACCTCGGCCGAGTCGACACCGACGCGGCCGACACGGTGCAGGTACAGCAATACGCGTGGCGGTTGCTGGCCGGGCTCTCAGTTTCGATGCCGCGATTCGAGGCACCGGACGACAGGGATTGGGCGGAGATCGAGGCCACCGCCCACACGGCCGACAAGGCGGGCGCTTTCTCCGAGATAGCACGGGTTCTGAAGCCTGGCGGCCTGTTCGGGGGCTACGAGTGGTGCATGACGTCGCGCTACGACCCGGACAATGCCGAGCACCGCGCCCTGAAGAAAGGCATCGAGCGGGGCAATGCCGTCCCGGACGTGGCGGCCCCCGCAACGGTGCTCGCCGGCCTCGAGGCCGCTGGTTTCGAGGTTGTGGAAGCACGCGATCTGGCCCCGGAATCGGACCCGGAAACGCCCTGGTACAGCATCCTGGATCAGCGCGAAGCCAAACCCGTAAGTTCGCCGGGAACGACCGGCGGCCGGCGCGTCGCCGCCTTGCTGGCGCAAGCCCGGCAGGGCCTCGCCTTCGTCCCCAAGGGCACCTCCGAGGTGCTGGCGTTGCTCGACCGTCTCGTGGACAGCACCAGGGACGCCGGCCGCCTCGGCATCTTCACGCCGCTGTTCTATTTCAAGGCGCGCAAGCCCGCGTAGGCGCGCCAGGCGCGCAAGTCCGCACCGCTGCCGTACCCGGCTGCGAGCGAGCCGCGCTGCCGCCACGCTCTCCTCCCGCGTCTAGCTAGTCCTCACGAATCCTCACCGCTTCACAGGCTGCCAGCGTCGCCCGCCGGCCGTTTGCTGCCGCGGCGTGCGACTGCCAGCCGTTTCACGCGGCGGCGGAGCGGGTTGACGCCGACGCGGAAGCGACCGGCATCCGGGAGCTGGCCGGCCAGTTGCATAGCTTGTTGTGAGGAGTGCGCGGGGAGACGCCCCGCAGCGGCCGGTTTCAGCTTGTGGGCCGCCGTGTGGGCGGCGTTGCTGCCCCGACAGCGCCCCGCCGGCGCGGGCGCCGGCTGGCGGTTCGGCAGTTCGCGCGAGACGCCAACGACAACTGTGGTTGTCATGAAACACGACGCGACCTACAAGGCGGCGTTCGGCGAGCGGCGCATGATCCGCGATCTCTTGCGCTTGATCGCGTCGCAGAGTCCGCAACAGTTCGGCTGGCTGGCGGCGGCCGACGCCGACACGCTGCAGGAGTTGCCCGCCGAGTTCATCACCGAAGACCGCCGCCGGCGCAGCGGCGACAAGGTCTGGTGGCTGCAGGATCCCCGGGCCGGCGGCGGCGACGCGTCGGGGTTGCGGCGCCTGATCGTGCTGCTGGAGTTCCAGTCACGGGTGGACCGGACGATGGTGCTGCGCGTGCGCGACTACGCCGGGGAGACTTACCGGCGCATGCTCGGCAGCGAACAGTTCGGCCCGGGCAAGCTGCCGCGCATCCTGCCGGTGGTGTTCTACAACGGCGAGGCGGCCTGGAACGCGCCGCTGAACGTGGCCGAGTTGGTCGGGTCGCTGCCGGCCGGCGCGGCGGCCGCAGGCGTCACCCGAGCGCAGGCCGAAGGCGATCCGCAGCGGCCCGGTCGCTGCGACCTGGAGAGCCCGGCAGGCTCCGGTTCCGGCGGCGAGGCGCCACCGCCGGTCCGGCCGGGCATCCGCCATGTCGAGATGGACTACGCGGGTGACGGCTACGTATTGGTTGACGCTCGCGCGCTGCCGGTGGATGATCTTCCGGACGGCAACGCGGCCACGCTGCTGGCGCGGATCGAGAACCTGGAGGAGGCGGGCGAGGTCTCCGAGGTGGTGGGCTTGCTGTGGGCGTGGCTGGGCGGTCGCGGGGACGCCGAGCTGCGGCGGATCCTTGGGGAGTGGCTCGGCGACGTTGCGGAGCGCCAGGGCGTGATGGCCCCGGAGGAGTTTGACGACATGCGGGATGAAATGGGCCGTGTGGTGCCGGAGCGGGCGCGTGGCACGCTGGAGGAGAAGTTCGAGCGCTGGAAGGCGGAGTACCGGGCCGAGGGCTTGGTCGAAGGTCGGGCCGAGGGACTGGACGAAGGCTTGGACCGGGGTCGCGCCGAAGGGCTGGCCGATCAGCGCGCGCTGCTGCGGCGGTTGGCTGAGCGTAAGTTCGGCGCGGGTACGGCGGAGTCGATGGCCGCCCTGCTGCAGGACATGGCCGACCGCGAGCGGCTGTTGCGCGTGGGCGAGTGGATCGTGGACTGCGACGACGGCGCGGACCTGATCGAGCGCCTGGGCAACGGCCAGATGCAGTGAGGCCGCCCGCTCTGGTGCTTCCCTCCTGGCCGCCCGCCACCCGCGCGGTCGGCAACCTTGCAGCGGATGACGCGACAAGCAGATGAAGTCGGGCCATGACTTCTCGGCCGGCGTGCGCGGCAAGTTCTTTTGCCCGGCCGCCGAGTGGCTGTTCCCCGTCCAGGACGCGGTCGCTGGCGCGACCGGGAACAAGGCCGCGACCGAGCGTCCGCCGGCGGTCGCCGAGGCGCGTGACCGCGTGGACAGTAAGGACGGCTCCGCATCGCGTTACCCGACAGCGCGAGCGTGCGGAAAATCGACGCCTTGACCGACGCCGATCTTCTCGCTCGCACCGATGATCTCAGGCGCAAGCTGCCGTTGCAGAAGCCGGCGACGGGCGCGTGGACACGACGGATCGCCGACGCCTGCGCGGTGTTCAACCTGCGCACCTGGAACAATTACCTGCCGCAGTACCCGGTTGAACGGCTCTGACGGCGCCTGGGCGCGGGCGTAGACTGTTCACAGGAAAGACCCACGTCGTCAGTAGAAGCCGCCGCGCGGCGGAAACGCACGATGTCGAACCGGTTCTTCGAACACCCGGTCCTGAACTCGCCCTACGAGTACCCGGCTCGGCACTGGGAGCTCGACGAACACGGCCAGCCGACGCACCGGGTCGTCGATCAACGACGAGGCGCACCATTGCTACCGCGAGAAGGCCGGCGACGACGCCGAGGGCAGGCTGAGCGGCGACGAGCGCCGCGAGGCGCGGCGGAACACGGAGGCGGCGCGGGTGTGGATTTCGGGTCTCGAAGCGGTCGGGCGCCGCATCGGGTTGCGCCGCGCCTTCGACCTGTCGGCCACGCCGTTCTTCCTGCGCGGTTCCGGCTATGCCGAGGGGACGCTCTTTCCGTGGACGATGAGCGACTTCTCGCTGATGGACGCCATCGAGTGCGGCATCGTCAAGCTGCCCCGGGTGCCCGTCGCCGACAACATCCCCAGCGCCGAGATGCCGCGCTTCCGCGAGCTCTGGAAGCACATCGGCCCGAAGATGCCGAAGGCCGGCCGCGGCAGGGGTGGGGCGGGCGACCCGCTCGGCCTGCCGGTCGAGCTCCAGTCGGCGCTCGAAGCGCTCTACGGCCACTACGAGCGGGTCTTCGAGCAGTGGCGCGCGGCCGGCGCCGAGGCGCCGCCGTGCTTCATCGTCGTCTGCAACAACACCTCGACCTCGAAGCTCGTCCACGACTACATCGCGGGCTTCCGCCGCGAGAACGCCGACGACTCGACCACGCTGGAGAACGGCCGTCTGCCGCTGTTCCGCAACTTCGACGACGACGGCCGCCCGCTTGCGCGCCCGCGCACGCTGCTCATCGACAGCGAACAACTCGAATCCGGTGAGGCGCTCGACCGCGACTTCCGCCGGATGGCCGCCGACGCCATCGAGCGCTTCAAGCGCGAGCGGGTCGCGCGCACCGGCGACCGGCGGCAGGCTGACGCCATCACCGATCAGGAGCTCCTGCGCGAGGTGATGAACACCGTCGGCCGGCCCGGGCGGCTGGGCCACTCGATCCGCTGCGTGGTCTCGATCGCCATGCTCACCGAGGGCTGGGACGCCAACACCGTCACGCACGTGCTCGGCGTGCGGGCGTTCGGCACGCAGCTTCTGTGCGAACAGGTCGTCGGCCGCGCCCTGCGCCGGCAGTCGTACGACGTCAACGCCGACGGCCGGCTCGACCCCGAGTACGCCGACGTGCTCGGCATCCCGTTCGACTTCACGGCCGAGCCGGTGGTCGTCAAGCCGAAGCCGCCGCGACCGACCGTCCTGATCCACGCCGTCAGCCCCGACCGCGACGCCTGCGAGCTCACCTTCCCCCGCGTGGCCGGCTACCGCGTGGAGCTGCCCGCAGACCGCATCGACGCGCGCTTCGACGCCGACGCCACGCTGGTGCTCGACCCGCAGCGCGTCGGCCCCACGCGAACCCGCAACGAGGGCATCATCGGCGAGGGCGTCGATCTCGACACCATCGCGAGCGGCCGGCTGCGGCGTTCGACACTGCTCTTCCACCTCACGCGGCGGCTCGTCGACCACTGGCGGGACGGCGACGGCGCGCCGAAGCTCCATCTGTTCGGGCAGCTCAAGCGCATCGCGGGGCGCTGGCTCGACGAGCATCTGGTGTGCACGGGCGGCACGCAGCCGGCGCAGCTCCTGTACCCGGAACTGGCCGAGGAGGCCTGCGAGCGGATTACCAACGCCATCGTCCTGGCCGAGCGCGACCGGGAACGCCCGGTGGCTGTCACCCTCGACCCCTGCACGCCGGTCGGATCGACCCGTCACGTGCGGTTCAGCACATCGAAACCGATCCGCTGGCGCACCGACCCGCGCCGCTGCCACGTCAACCAGGCCGTCTGCGACAGCGCGTGGGAGGCGGACTTCTGCCGCGTTCTCGAGGCGCACCCGCGCGTGCGCGCCTGGGTGTGTACGAGGCGGCCGCCCGCGACGGCGACCTGGGGCGCACCCGCGCGTGCGCGCCTGGGTGAAGAACGCCGGGCTGGGCTTCGACGTTCCCTACCGCCTGGGCGCCAGCGCCCGCCGCTACGTGCCCGATTTCATCGCCCTCGTCGACGAGGGCCGCGACGACCGTGGTGGCGGCGACGATCCGCTACACCTGGTAGTCGAGATCAAGGGCTTTCGCGGTGAGGATGCCAAGGTGAAGAAGCAGACGATGGACGCGTTCTGGGTCCCCGGTGTCAACCGCCTCGGCGCGCACGGCCGCTGGGCCTTCGCCGAGCTGACGGATCCGAACCGTTGCCGGGAGGATCTCGACGCCGCGCTCGGCAGCTTCAAGGATCTGCTCGCCTCCGGTCCGTTGGAGGGACTCGACCGCGATCGCCCGCGGGACTTCGGTCGTGACGTCGAGTTGTTGTAGCGCCCCCTGACAACCCGTGGCAAGGTCCCGCTGCATGCCAACGGCGCTTGCATCCCGGCTGACGGCGTTGGTCGTCGAGCGCCGCGCCGTTCCCGGAGCGACGCGGGGTTTCACCACGGGCTGCTGACGTGGGATGGGGGTCGGGCCGGGTGAGTTGACACGGGTTATGTGCGCACATACGATGTGGCCATGGCGACGGCAAAGACAAATGTGACGCTGTCCATCGATGAGCGCGTCCTTTCGGAGGCCCGACGCATCGCCGCCGTGCGGGGCCGCAGCCTCAATCAGCTCGTGCGTGACTTCCTGAACGAGTTGACACGAGCGGACGACCCCGAGTCGGTGGTCGCGCAGCTCGATGCGCTGTGGGCCGCTGAAGACTATCGCTCCGAGGGACCCTGGGCCCGCGAGGAGCTGCATGAGCGGTCGTGAGTTCCTGGATACGAACATCCTGATTTACGCGCACGATGCGCGGGACGCGCGCAAGCAGACCTGCGCCCGCGACCTGTTGCGGCGTCTCATGCGCGAGCGGCGCGGCGTCGTCTCCCTGCAGGTACTGCAGGAGTTCTTCGCGGCCGCCACGCGCAAGCTCGGGATGAGCAGCGAGGACGCCAGACGCCGCGTCGTGCAGTACTCCCGCTTCGACGTCGTGACGCTGGGTCCGGTGGATCTGGTTGCGGCGATCGACCTGCACCGGCTGCATCACCTGTCCATCTGGGACGCGCTCGTCGTGCGGGCCGCGCTGAATGGCGCCTGCACGACACTGCACACGGAGGACATGCAGTCGGGCCAGATCGTCGACACGCTGATGTTGCACGATCCGTTCGAGGCGCGGCCGGGTGGCGGGCCGAACGTCGCGCGGTGAGCGCCGGAGCGGCTTCGTCTTCGCCGCCCGCCGCACACTTCACACGTGCATTGTCGTACCGGCGCCATGCACGGCGCGTGGCGGGGCCGCCGGGTCGACTCGCCCCGCCCGCGCGGGATTGACGGCCGGGGCGGGCGACGCGCACAATACCGGCGCGGGATCGCCGGGATGACGAAGCGCAAGGGCTCGAAGCGACCGACCGCCACGGCGTTCACCCACGACCGCGCGTCGCGCACCAACATCCCCACCGCCGAGGATCAGGCCGTCCTGCGCGACGAGGATCGCACTCCGCTCAGCGTCGCCTACGAACGCCGCAACCGCGACCTCGACCCGCAGCTCGTCTGGCGCGGCAAGGACGTGCAGGACTGGTCGGACCTGGTCGTGCAGGCCCCGCCGCTCTTCATCCAGGAGAAGGTGCACCCCAAGGCCCTCGTTGACGATCTGCAGCGCGACGCCGACGGGCGGCGGCGCGACGAGGCGGCCACGCCGGACCTGTTCGCCGACTTCAACGGCCTGCCGGCCGGCGCCGAGCGCACCGAGTTCTACCGGCACGACGCCAACTGGTCGAACCGGATGATCCTCGGCGACAGCCTGCAGGTGATGGCCAGCCTCGCCGAGCGCGAGGGGCTGCGCGGCAAGGTGCAGTGCATCTACCTCGACCCACCCTACGGCATCAAGTTCAACTCCAACTTCCAGTGGTCCACCACCAGCCGCGACGTCAAGGACGGCAAGGCCGAGCACATCACCCGCGAGCCCGAACAGGTCAAGGCGTTCCGCGACACGTGGCGCGACGGCATCCATTCCTACCTGACCTACCTGCGCGACCGGCTGACGGTGGCGCGGGACCTGCTGACCGAGAGCGGGTCGATCTTCGTGCAGATCGGCGACGAGAACGTGCACCGCGTGCGCGCGCTGATGGATGAGGTGTTTCTCGATCGGAACTTTGTTTCTATTATTGCGACGAAGACATCTGGCGGTTCAACGGGTGTATTCCTCTCAAGTGTGATTGGCTTCGTGGTGTGGTATGCCAAGAACATTGATTCGTTGAAGTTCAAGAAACAGTTCACTCGAAAGAAATTCGGGGAAGAGGGAGCCGAGAAGTACAATCGGGTAGTGCTACGCGACTTGTCACGGCGCACGCTCGTGACCGACGAGAAGCCGACGGACGCTTCGTTCCCGCCTGGAGCTCGCGTATACCGGCAAGACAACCTCACAAGCCAGAGCGTCGGGCGGGACAAGGGAGTAGGCGCGGCGTCATGGTTCCGGTTCGCGTTGTTGGAAGATCGATCTTGCCTTCATCGAAAGTTCGGTGGAAGACAAATGAGACCGGAATGCAGCGTCTACTAGCTGCTGACCGAGTTGAAGTAACCGGAGACAGTTTGGCCTACGTGCGGTTTCTCGATGATTTTGGAGCGATAGAAGTCAATAGCTTGTGGGACGACGTAGGTGGCGTTCAGAGTAGAAGCGATCCCAAGGTCTACGTCGTGCAGTCACCAACACCCTTGGTCCAACGCTGCATTCTTGCTACAACAACACCCGGCGACCTCGTGCTCGACCCCACGTGCGGGTCGGGCACCACCGCCTATGTCGCCGAGCAGTGGGGCCGGCGTTGGATCACCATCGACACGTCGCGCGTTGCTCTCGCCCTGGCCCGTGCGCGCATTATGGGCGCGCGCTACCCCTACCACCTGCTCGCCGACAGCGCGGAGGGGCAACGCAAGGAGGCCGAGCTCGCCGGCCGCGCGCCCGCGGAGTCGGCCACGCACGGCGACATCCGCCAGGACTTCGTCTACGAGCGTGTGCCGCACATCACGCTCAGGTCCATCGCCAACAACGCCGAGATCGACGTGCTCCACGAGCAGCACCAGCCGGCCGTGGAGGTGGCGCTGGCCGATCTGAACGCGGCCCTCGCGGGCCACGACGTGCCGTTCCCCGTCGACACCGGCGGCCGGAAGGGCCAGCAGATTGACTTCACGGCGTCCGGCGAGGTCACGCTGCCGTCCGGCGAGCCGGCGCCGGCCAACGGCTTCCTGGAGTGGGAAGTCCCGCGCGAACCCGGCACGCCGTGGCCGGCCGCGCAGCAGCGGCTTCACGCCGCAGCGCGCGCGGCGGCCGGCGCCGGGGGTGGCGAGTCCATCGAGCCGGGTGACGGTGACGCTTCACGCGGCAGTGGCCGGGGCGCGTCCCCCGCGCAACGACGGAAAGCCGAACGGGCGCTGGCGGAGCTGAACGCGGCGCGCGAACAGGCGTGGACCTTCGAGACCCTCCCCGAACGCCCCGTCTGCCCCTGGCCCGCGGCGGCCGAGGCCGCGCTGGCCGCCTTCCGGGAGGCGCGCCGCGCCCGTCAGCAGGCCATCGACGCCTCCATCGCGGCGAAGGCCGACTTCGAGTACCTCTATGACAAGCCCTACCCGGACCCGACGAAGGTGCGTGTCGCCGGGCCGTTCACGGTCGAAAGCCTGTCGCCGCACCGCACGCTCGCCGTGGACGAGAACGACGCGCTGATCGACCGCGCCGCCGAGGCCCGCGCGGGCTACGGGGCCGAGCAGGCGTTCAGCGGCATGATCCTGGAGCAGCTCCGCACCGCCGGCGTCCAGCAGGCGCACCGGGACGACCGCATTACGTTCAGCGAGCTCACCGCGTGGCCGGGAGCGCACGTCTGCGCCGACGGCCGCTACCGCGAGGGCGGCGGCGAGAGCGCCCCGGAGCGGCGCGCCGCCGTCTTCGTCGGCCCGGAGTTCGGCACGGTGTCGCGCCCCGATCTCGTGGAGGCGGCCCGCGAAGCCGCCGACATGTCAGCCGACGTGCTCATCGCCTGCGCGTTCAACTACGACGTCTCGGCGTCGGAGTTCGACCGCCACGGCCGCATCCGCGTGCTGCGGGCGCGCATGAACGCTGACCTGCACATGGCCGACACGCTGAAGAACACCGGCAAGGGCAACCTGTTCGTCGTCTTCGGCGAGCCCGACATCGACGTCCTGCCGGCCGACGACAGCGGCGATGTGGCCACGGCCGACCGCCTGCACGTGAAAATCAACGGCGTGGACGTCTTCCACCCACAGTCCGGCGAGATCCGCAGCGACGACGCCGACGGCATCGCCTGCTGGTTCATCGACACGGACTACGATCAGGAGAGCTTCTTCGTCCGCCACGCCTACTTCCTCGGGGCCAACGATCCCTACGCGGCGCTCAGGACGACCCTCCGGGCCCAGATCGACGCCGACGCCTGGGCCTCACTGCACAGCGACACGTCGCGCCCGTTCGACCGCCCGGCATCGGGCCGCATCGCCGTCAAGGTGATCAACCATCTCGGCGACGAGGTGATGAAGGTGTTCCGCGTGTGAGTCGCGGCGCGATGCTGAGGACACCATGCGAGACTGCACATGTTGAAGGCGCAACGACGTTACTGCGCCCCAAGCCCGATCTCTCTCAGCAGGAGGCGCCCCAGATCAGTGATCTCGTAGCCCTGTATGCTGAAGACACGACTGGAAAGGCGTGTTGGTGAGTTGTACAATCTGTCTGAGACGGATTGGGACACCGCGAAATCAGTGCCTATTCCGGAATGATCGACAGGGGCTTTGCGGGGCGAGAAAAATGACAACTGACGTACGAGAACAAATTACTGAGTGGCTGACAGGTAATGATACCTGCTTCTTGCTGGGGGCCGGATGTAGCGTGCACGCAGGCAAGCCGCTCATGGGCAAACTGACCGAGAACGTCCTCAAAGGTGCCGACGCGAAGCTCAATGAGCATTTTGGCGTGCTCAAGACCTCCGGCGATCGTTCGGCGACCATCGAAGATCTGATCAATTACCTGGTCCGGTACCGAGATATTCTGGACACCATTACCAGTGCCGACGGTCACAGCCTGAGTGTCGATGAGATTGATGCCTGGCTCACCGATATCAAGAAGCGGATCGTAAATGAAGTCGCCGACGACTGGAATTCCGGTTCATATCACGAACGGTTCTTGCAGCGTCTACGAGGTCCCCGTGATCGCGGCCCCCGTGACATTTTTAGTTTGAACTATGACACGCTTCTCGAAGCCAGTCTGGATTCACTGAGGCTCCCTTACGTCGATGGATTTAGGGGCACTAACCGTGCGTGGTTCGAAGCTGAGACTTTCGATGAAGCGGGTGCAGGCATCGCTTTCCGAGTGTTTAAGCTTCACGGTTCGATCAACTGGACGCGTGATAGCAATGGACATGTCCGGCGCGGGCGTAATGCGAATAAGGACGCAGCGGATGAGCCGCTTGTTGTCTACCCTTCCGAGCAGAAATACCTTCAAACCCAATTCGGCGTTTATGAGACACTGATCGGCAGGTTCAGAAACCGGTTACGAATTGCGGCGGTCAACAACTACCTGATCGTGCTTGGTTACAGCTTCAATGACGAGCATATCAATGAAGCGATATGCGACGCCATCAATGCCAACAACAGCAATCTGACCGTCATCGCCTTTATCGGCCCCGAACAGGATCCCGGCAAGCAGGATGAGAGGCTAAAGGCTTATAGCAAGCGGTGCGATTCCCGATTTAACGCCTTTATAGGCGGCGACGACCAGACCCGCAAATTTATCGGTCACGCCGTTGATGACGATGCCGCCGAGGCAATTCTCAAAGCCGATCTTTGGAAGTTTGAGAACCTGGTCGATTTCATCGCGGGGAAAGCGGCATGAGTGATCCAATACTAAAAGTCGGTCGCGTTGTCGAAGTTTCCGGATCGAAAGTCATCGGCGAGCTTGAAGGCACTGTGGAAGACCTGCACCGTACGTACAGGAGCCGGCGCTACACGGTGGGCCAAGTAGGTTCCATCGTGAAAATCGTATCCGGAGACAAGTTTGTATTCGGGGTCGTGACTGCGTTGCGTATGACAGAGACATTACTCGATGGTGTTAGCAACGCTCATCCTGAATCGTCTTCCATTGCCAAATGGCTGGAGACCGAACTGTTCGGCGAAGCGGTGCGCACCGGACTTGGTGAAAGTGAGTTTACCTTTCAGCGCGGCGTTGTAACCTATCCTCTTCCCGGTCAGGGGATATTTGTCGCCAGCGTGGCGGAGCTGGCACGCATTTATCGTCACCCGGAGAAGCGCAGCATCCATGTCGGTAGTCTTTCTCAGGCGGCTTCGCTGCCTGTATATCTGCTTACGGACGACCTGCTCGGCAAGCATTTCGCCGTGCTGGGCACGACGGGATCGGGAAAATCGTGCTCCGTAACCGTGCTGCTTCGGTCGATTCTCGATGTGGCGCCGAAAGCGCACATAATCCTTCTCGATCCGCATAATGAGTACCGCCGAGCGTTCCCCGACAATGCGGAAGTCATCGATCCGACAAGCCTGAATCTGCCGCACTGGCTCTTGAACTTCGAAGAGAGCGTCGCGCTATTTATTGGCAAAACGGAACATGTGGCGACGAACCAGACCAACATTCTCAAAGATGCGATCCTGGCGGCACGGCGGGTTTTCGGAACGCAGGGGATCGTTGCGGACAAGATCACCGTTGATACACCGGTTCCATACAAGCTCAGCGAGCTGCTTGACCATATTGACAAGAATACGCCAAAGCAGGATTCGAAAAAGGACCCCTATCTGAAGGTCAAGAACAAGGTGCAAGTCTTGCAGCAGGATAGCCGGTTTTCGTTTCTGATCAGACAGGATGCGGATGTTCAGGACAACCTGAAGAATATCGTCGGGCAGTATCTGCGCATACCGGTTTCCGAGAAGCCGCTCTCGATCATCGACCTCTCGGGCGTACCTTCGGATGTGGTGGATGTCGTGGTTTCGATGCTGTGCCGGATGATATTCGATTTCGCGGTGTGGAGCCCAAGACCTGTGCAGGTGCCCATCGTGCTGGTATGCGAGGAAGCGCATCGTTATGCGCCGCGTGGCGATGACGCCGCCTTCCAGCCGACAAAACAGGCGTTGTCGCGCATTGCCAAGGAGGGCCGCAAATACGGCGTGGGCCTCGGGCTGATCTCGCAGCGGCCTTCCGAACTGGCCGAGTCCATTCTGTCGCAGTGCAACACGCTGGTGACCCTGCGCATGAGCAATGAACAGGACCAGAAGTTCGTTCAGCGGGCGCTGCCGGACTCGGTGCGCAGTCTCGTCAACGTGTTGCCGACGCTGCGCACCCAGGAGGCCCTGGTCGTGGGCGAAGGGAGCGTGGTGCCGGTACGGTTGCGATTCAACGATCTGGCCGAAGAGCATCAGCCGCAAAGTGCCGATGTCCCCTTCGCCAAACGCTGGGCTGCAACCGACCATGACGGCGAGTATGTTGAGAGCGTCGTTCGGAGATGGCGTCTACAGGAGCGTCCTCCGGTTCTCCAGGAGGAAGTGGAAACCCAAAGCGGATAGGTGCTCCGGGTTGCGCGCATCCAACCTGCGCAAGGTTGGCCCATGTTTCCGATGAACGCGGGAAGGCTCTTGGTCTATCGTGGAGATGGATTTCGCCGTGGAAACCAAGTTGGCCTGTGCCGTCGTCCAGCGGCGTTTGATCTCTTCGACGGGCACGTCGTGCGCGGTTCGGGCCGTGACGCGTTTGGCGACACGGCGCGCGTTGATTTCTGGTGTCGTCGTGCCGATGAAGATGGCTTCGATCGTGTACCCACGCGTGGCCGCGTTCTTGACGATGTCCGGTCGGGACTTGCCGAATACGTGCTCTCGAATCCGAAGCTCTCGTTGTTCTCGATGTGGTCCTGGATCGAGGCGTCCACGAGCCGGCGCGCGTCAAGTTGGCGCTCGGGATCGTTCCAGTCGCCCAGGCCTCGTGCGATGGAGTCGGCGTCGTAGAAGTGCGTTGGCAGCCGTGCCCGGTTGCGGGCGCTCCAGGTAGATTTGCCGGCGCCGTTCGCCCCGATCACGATTGTCAATTTTGGCACGTGCGCGTCTACTTCACGTATGGGTAGCGGCGGTTCTCCGGGCTGCTGGCCGAGAAGGTGTCGGTTTCTCCGTCAGGCCACGTCCGCGTCACCATCCGGGTTCTGACGTCCATGTGCTCGATGACGCCGTTGGGCCATTCCGTGATGATCGTGTTCTCGTCGGTCTCCGACTCGTACACGCACGGCTTCCCCTGGCTGAAGCACATCTCGCGTCCATCGTCGTCCGGCCGCAGTCGACTCGGAGCGAGCTCGGGCGTTTTCGTGTCTGGCGCCATTGGCATACCCCGTCTCCTGGTCCTGGTTCGGCTGGCGTTCGCGCCCCGGGCGTCCTCGTCCCCTCCCGCGGTGTCTCGGTCCGTGATTGTACTGCCTTGCTGCCTGCCGGAGTCCCTGCGCGACACCCAGGCCACCCAGCCTCTTGCTCTGGCATTGTCGGAGAACGGTAGCTCCAGGCTCGCCACGGCGATGCGGATCGCTCGGCTGCCAGGGTCGCACGCCGGCCGTCCGCTGCCGTGACGTGCGGCTGCCAGCCGTTTCACGCGGTGGCGAAGCGGGTTGACGCCGACGTGGAAGCGATCGGCATCCGGGAATTGGCCGGCAAGTTGCCTGGCTTGTTGTGAGGAGTGCGCGGAGAGACGCCCCGCAGCGGCCGACTTCAGCTTGCGGGGCCGCCTCGCGGGCGGCGCTGCTGCCCTGACAGCGTCCTGCCGAAGCGGGCGCCGGCTGGCGGTTCGGCAGTTCGCGCGGGACGCCAACGACAACTGTTGTTGTCATGAAACACGACGCGACCTACAAGGCGGCGTTCGGCGAGCGGCGCATGATCCGCGATCAAGCTGCCGCGCATCCTGCCGGTCGTGTTCTACAACGGCGAGGCGGCCTGGAACGCGCCGCTGAACATGGACGGCCGGGTCGCGTCGTTGGCGCCGGGCGCGCCGGGAGCAGGCGTTGCCCCATCACAGGACGAAGCTGATCCGCCGCGGCCGGGCCGTTCCGACTCTGTGAGCAAGGCGGGCTCCGGTTTCGGCGGCGATAGACGGTCACGGCGGGCGCCGCGTGCGGGCATCCGCCATGCCTCGATGGACTACGCTGGTGACGGTTACCTGCTGGTTGACGCTCGCGGGCTGCCGGTGGATGATCTGCCGGACGGCAACGCGGCCACGCTGCTGGCGCAGATCGAGAACGTGGAGGAGGCGGGCGAGGTCTCCGAGGTGGTGGGTTTGCTGTGGGCGTGGCTGGGCGGTCGTGGGGACGCCGAGCTGCGACGGATCCTTGGGGAGTGGCTCGGCGACGTTGCGGAGCGCCAGGGCGTGATGAGCCCGGCACAGCATGGCGGAGCGTGCTCCATGGCCAATGGTGAACAGGTCAAGGCGTTGATCGAGTCCCACATCGATGGCGATGACGGTCGCTTCTTCTCCGTCGCCATGCAGGTGGCGGCCCACGAGGCGCGGCGCGGACACGGACGGCTCGCCGAAGAACTGCGGGCCTTGATCGACGATGCGAAGAACGGGTTGGAGGCGGGAGCGGCGATTCCGATCGCGCGGCCGCGCGGCGAGTTGGCGAACCTGCTGGAAGCGTCCTACCCGAGCACCCGACTGGGAGACATGGTCCTGGGTACAGACCTCGGGACGCAGATTCAGCGGGTAATTCGAGAACAGCGGCATGCCGCGCGCATCGTGGAACGCGGCCTGGCGCCGCGGCGGAAGTTGTTGTTGACCGGCCCGCCAGGAACTGGCAAAACCCTGACCGCGTCCGTCCTCGCAGGAGAGCTCGGGTTCCCACTCTTCCGGGTGCGCCTCGACGGACTGATTACCAAATACATGGGGGAGACCGCAGCCAAGCTGCGACAGATCTTCGAGGCCACGGCGCAGACCCGGGGCGTGTACCTGTTCGACGAGTTCGATGCCATCGGCTCGCAACGCGGGCTGCCGAACGATGTGGGCGAGATCCGCCGCATCCTCAACAGCTTTCTGCAAATGATCGAGCAGGATCGCTCTCACAGCCTCGTTGTCGCGGCGACCAACCATCCGGGCATACTGGATTCCGCTCTCTTTCGACGCTTCGACGACGTCCTCCACTACGCCCTGCCCGACCGGCCGCAGATCGCGCGGCTTCTCAAGACCCGGCTGTCATCGGCCGGAGTAAAGCGGATCCGATGGAAGACCCTCGCCGACCTTGCGTTCGGACTGAGCTATGCCGAGATTGCTCACGCCGCCGATGAAGCATTGAAGGATGTTCTGATTCACGAGCGGCCTCGTGTTCGGGAAGCGGACATCCGCGTGATGCTGAAGGAGCGTCAGTCGATCGCCGGGCTGACGGAGACCACCGCGTAACGCAGGGCGCGACATGGCGAACGGCGGGAACCCAAGAAGCCGGCAGCGGCATTTCTTCCTCAAGCAAGGATTGCACCGATACGGAGCCCTATATCGGTCGCCTCGACAAGGAGGACAACGCCCTGTCGTCCCGGAGCGAGACAGGGCGCATCACGGTGGCGCGCTGCTGGGTCAGGTTGACACGTTGCGCGTGCAGGCTGACGCCGCTCGGGAGGCGCAGCAGGCGGCGGGCATGGACGAGGGGCTGGGGCTGCAGGTCGAGTTCGAGAGCTTCCCAGAGATCGAGTTGGCGTTCGAGCGTCTGGCGCGCGAGCGTTCCGGAATCGAACTGCTGAACGTCCGACACACGGACGATCGCACCTGTGCAACGGTCTTCGTGCCGGACGGGAAGCTCGATCACTTCGAGCGCCTCATCCGCGATTACCTGGAGGAGAAACGGGACAGCGCTGGACGGGTCCGCGACAACCGGACGCTCGTCGACACGGTTCGAGCGATCCGCGTGGCCACCCTGCAGGCGCTCTGGACCGACGAGGATGCAGAGTTCCCGACCGAAGAGGAAGGCTCGCTCCGGTGGGAAGTGTGGTTGCCGGCGCGCGGGGACCGGCGGGCGCAGATCGCGGCTTTCCGAGAGCGAGCCGAAGCGCAGGGAATGCACGTCGCGTCCGGCGACCTGGTCTTCCCCGAGCGTACCGTGCTGTTGGTATCGGCATCCCGCGACCGGATGCAGCGCTCGATTCTCACCTTGAACAGCATCGCCGAGCTCCGCCGGGCCAAGGAGACCGCCGAGTTCTTCGATTCCCTGCGGCCGGACGAACAGCGCGCATGGAACGACGAGTTACTGGCCCGCACGCAGTTTCCTGCCAACACCGATGAGACTCCCCGTGTCTGCCTGCTCGACACCGGCGTCAACCGCGGTCATCCGCTTCTGCGCCAAGCGCTCGACTCCAGCGATCTGCACACGGTCGAGCCAAGTTGGGGTAGCAACGATGAACACGGTCACGGTACGCAGATGGCCGGCCTGGCGTTCGCGGGCGACCTGACTCCTCTTCTCGACGCCTCCGGCCCAGAGATCATCGATCCGACGCGCCGCGAGGTGTAATCGGCAGTCAATTGCCTATTCTCGTTCCCATTTCCGGCCCGGCTTTTGAGTCGGTGGAAGCGGCGCATCCCTCGGTTCCATGGTCACTTTCCGGGGTTTCGGAACCTGTCCGCCACGAGGTCCTCGCTCGATGTACTCCCCGGGCCGCCGTGGCTTTCTCCCGGCTTCTGCAAGGCATGTGCCCGCTCCTTCAGATCACTTCATCGTCCAAGATCACGGTACTCTCGTCGGAAGCACGTGAACTCGATTGAGCGACGCAGGCGCACTCCAACACCTGGGGAATATTGAGTGACCATTGACATCCAGCCGACGGCGGGCTGGTCTCCCAGCGCTGCTCGCCGTGCGGGCGCAGGGTTGCTGCCACCAGCGCGGCGCGGCTGCTACTATCGGGCAGCGGCGGGGGGCGGGGGAGGACATGTCCAGAAGCTGCAGCGCGCCAGCCGCCGTGTGGCCGCGCCGGCGGCGCTGCTGTCTCTCGCGTCCGCGGGGGCGGCGCCGTTCGACCGCCCGGGTCGGGCGGCAACGCCGTCAAGGTCATCAAACACCTCGGCGACGTGGTGATGAAGGTGTTCCGCGTGCGGGAGCGCTGGGATCAACTGGGGAACCCGATGGAGTATGAGACGACCACCCGCGTCCCGGTCGAGCGGCTGCGGCTCGACCGCGGCAACCCGCGGCTGATCGGCGAGGCGGCCGGCCGATCCGACGAGTGGATCATCGCGCGCCTCTACCGCGCTGCCGAGCTCGACGAGCTGCTGCAGTCGATGTCCGCGAACGGGTTTCTGGACATCGAGCCGCTCGTGGTGATGCGGGCCGATGGCGACGACGAAGGGGATGCCCTCGTCGTGCTGGAAGGCAACCGCCGGCTGGCGGCGCTGCGTCTCCTGCGCGAGCCGGCGCTGGTGGGGAGGATTGCGTCGCGCGAGAAGACCCGCATCTCCGTTCCGGATCTCGACGACGCGGTTCGCGGCACGCTCGACCATGTGTCGGTCTACCCCGTCGCCAGCCGGGAGGACGCGCGGGCGTTCATCGGCTTCAAGCACATCAACGGCCCGGCGAAGTGGGACGCGTACGCCAAGGCGCAGTTCGCAGCGGACTGGTACCGCAAGGGCCGAGCCGACGGGGCGGGCCTTGACCAGATCGCGGCGGCCATCGGCGACCGGCACGATACCGTCAAGCGCATGGTGTCGGCGATCTATGTGCTGGAGCAGGCGCATCGTGAGAAGCGGTTCGACGTTGAAGACCGGCAAACGATGAGGTTCAGTTTCTCCCACCTGTACACGGCTCTCTCGCGGTCAGAGTACATGGAGTACCTGGGGCTGGAATCGGGGTGGGCCCGGCACGATCCCAGGCCGGATCCGGTGCCGCAGGAACATCTGGATCGGCTGCGGCAGGTGCTGGTCTGGATTTACGGATCGAAGACCGACGATGTGCAGCCGGTCGTACAGGCCCAGAATCCGGACATCAGACGGCTGGGCGAGGTGCTCGCCCACGCGGAGGGCCGGCACGTTCTGGAGCAGACCGGCAGCCTCGACGATGCGCACGCGAGCACGGAGCCCGCCGAGAGGCGGTTCACTGCGTCCCTGCTGCGTGCCCGGGATGCGATTCGGGAGGCGGCCAATGCGCTGAAGGCGTACGACGGACGGGACCAGTCGCTGCTCGACATCGCCGAGGATGTCCGCGAAGCGGCGGAAACCGTGCACCTGCGCATGCGGAAGAAGCGCCAGGAAGCAGACACGTCGAAGTGATGGCGCTTTACCTCCCCGCAGATTCGGTAACCGGGCATGAGATCGACGTCGATCTGATGGCCGACTACCTGGAGCTCACCGCCTTTTTCGCAGTCGACGACAGCGCGCGATCGTCGGATCTGATCGATGCGGCACTGCTCGGGACGACGGAGGCTCACGCCGATGTGGACGATGAGATGCATGACGGTATGGAGGAGAGCGTCGGCCGTACCGTGAATCGGCTCTGGAAACGCCAAGACATCCTGGGCTCGGAGTACCCGTTCCGACTGGATCCGGGTGGCGACATCCTGACGTGTGAGCCGGCCGAGGACGCGTTCGGACAGGCGGCGTACGTGCTGTGTCTGGTGTTGTCGAATCTGGTACCGACATCTCAGATCCTCGCCGGATCGGACGTCCATCCCGACGACGTGAGGAAGCTGCGAGCGTACTTTCAATACTTCGCCACCGCAGCACTGGCAGCGGAAATGCATGGCACGGCCTGGTCGTTCGGGTTTCCGCGGTTGGACGGGTCCGGGTTCCTCGAGAAGCTGGCGGAAATCTGGCGGACACTTGGCGACGGACACGTCAAGCCGCAGCAGGGCGCGCCGCAACAACCGAAGGACGACCGGGTCGACGTCTTCGCCGCTCGTCCGCACCGCGACGGGCTTCCGGGTTTCCCCATCGCCGCCGCCCAGGTCGCCACCGGCCGGAATGCGCGTGCGAAGTCGCTCAAGGGCCATCTTTCGGCGTTCAGGAGCCGGTGGTTCAGGACCCAGCCGGTGACGGATTTCATCCCCTACATGATCCTGCCGTTCGCGGCGGCTGACGAGCAGTTCGTCGACGATGTGCGTGTGATGGGGAACGTGCTGCACCTGCTGCGCGTGCCCCGCCGCGTCGCCGAGGCCGGTGCACTCGTGCAGGAAGGAACTCCGGTCGAAGGCTACGACCGTCTGCCGGAAGCGGCGCACTGGGTCGCGGACTACCGCAGGCGGGCAAGGGGCGCGGCATGAGGCACCGTTTCCACTCGATCTGTCCGTACTTCGCGATGTTCCCCGAGACGTTCGTCGAGAAGCATCTGGCAGCGAGCCCGCACGACGGAGTCGTCTTCGATCCGTACTGCGGGCGGGGCACGACCGTCTTCCAGGCGCTGCTGCAGGGACGGGCGGCGGCCGGCTCCGACCTGAATCCGGTGGCGGTGTGCGTCTCGGGCGCGAAGGGCGATCCACCGTCGTTCGCGGAAGCCAGGGCGCGGCTCGACGAACTGCGGCAGGCTTGCGGTGAGCCGAACGACGCGGGGTGGCAGGGCGATCTCGATCGGTTCTTCGAGGTCTGCTTTCATCCGGACACCCTGCGGCAAGTCCGGTTCCTGCGGTCCGTCCTCGACTGGCGGCGCCGCAGGGACGACCGGTTCCTGGCCACGCTGTGCCTCGGCGCACTGCACGGCGAGTCCCACCGCTCGCCCAACTGCTTCAGCAACCGGATGCCGCGAACGATCAGCACGAAGCCGGACTACTCGGTCCGCTGGTGGGCGCGTCACGGATACGCGCCGCCCGCGCGTGATGTGTTCGAGATCCTCGACCGGATGCTGGTCTATCGCTTCCGGACGCGTCCCCCGGCCGGGACGGCGGTGGTCGCCCACGCTGATGCACGCCGGTGTGCGGAAGTGTTTCCCGCTCTGGCAGGACGGGTCACCGATGTCATCACATCGCCGCCGTACCTGGACACGACGAACTACCGCGAGGATCAGTGGCTGCGGTTGTGGTTCCTGGGTGGCGACGCGGGCGTGCCGCGAGGGCGGGGCGACGATCGGCACTACGACAAGGCAAACTACTGGAAGTTCATTCGGGCGTCGATGAAGGGGCTGGCGCCGCTGCTGGCCGCACGGGCCCGGATCGTGTTGCGCATCGGCGGACGGCGGTTGCGGAAGTCGGAGTTGCGGGAAGGGTTGTTGCAGTCGCTCACCCTGGGTCTGGAGCGCGATGTGCACCCCGTCGACGATGGCCTGACGTCAGCGGTCGACAGGACCCAGGCGAACGTGTTCCGGGGCGCGAAGGTGGCGCGGTTCATGGAGCATGACTTCTGTTTCACGGTGTAGATTGCCGTTGAGCTGCCTCCGGGGTCTGGAGCGCGATGCCCATTCGCTCGGCGCCACGACAGGCGCAACTGCACGAGGGAACGGAAATTGAAGCGTGGTCTGCAGAGACGTCTGAATGAGAATTGCCAGGATTGACCCGGCGGATCTCTGCATCGCACGGTCCTCCGGACCATGCGCATTCTCCATGTCGCCGACCGGCTGAGTGACCGCGGCGGGGCGGACCTGGCCCTGCTCGGCGTGCTCGACGCGCTGGCCGACCGGCACGAGCAGCACCTCGCCGTGGGCCGCGACGACGGCGGCGCCCTGCGTCCTCCCTGCCCGGTGCGCATCGTGCCGGGGCTCGACGCCCGCACGCGCGCCGACGCCGATCTCGATCCCCTGCTGGCGCGCCTGCGGCCCGACGTGGTGCACGTGCACAACGTGGTCAACCCGGTGGCGCTGGCGTGGGCGGCCCGCGTCGGCGCGGTGACGACCGTGCAGGACCACCGCTTCTTCTGTCCGGGACGGGGGAAGTGGACCGCAGACGGACGCGTCTGCAACGACCCGATGGGACGCGCGGTCTGCGCCGGCTGCTTCGACGACGCGCGCTACTTCGCGGACGTGCTGGCCCTGACCACGGCGCGGCTGGAGGCGCTGCAGCGGATGCGCGTGACGGTGCTGTCGGCCTACATGCGGCGGGAACTCGTGCAGGCGGGCGTCTCGGCGGAACGGGTCGCGGTGGTCCCCCCGGCGGCGTACGGCCTCGACCCGGAGGTCCCGGCGGACGGGCCGCCCTGCGTGCTGTTCGTGGGGCGGGTGGTCGCAGCCAAGGGCGTCCGCGACGCGGTGGACGCGTGGCGGCGCTCGGGGTCGGCGCTGCCCTTCGTGGTGGCGGGCACGGGCCCGCTGCGGGCGGAGATCGAGACGGAGGGACGCAGGGGCCGGGGATGTCCGCCCGTGCCAGGCGTCGAGGTCCTCGGCTGGCTCGACCGCCAGCGCCTGTGCGCCGCCTACCGGCGCGCGGCGGTGGTCGTGATGCCCTCCCGCTGGCAGGAGCCGTTCGGCATCGTCGGGCTGGAGGCCCTGACGCTGGGCGTCCCGGTCGCCGCCTGGGACAGCGGCGGCGTGCGCGAGTGGCATCCGGGCGGCGATCTGCTGGCGCCGTGGAGCGATGTCGACGGGCTGGCCCGGGCGCTGCGTCTCGCCACCAATAGCCGTGTGACGCCCGGACAGCGTGTCCGTCCCCCCGTCGGGTTCGAGCGTGACCTGCTCACGCGCCGGATCGAGGCTGTGTACCGGCGCGAGCCGGCGCCCTGATCGTGCCCGCTGGTGCTCGCCGTCCGCTGCGGACGCCCCTGCCGGCCGGGGATGTGAGCGCGGTGACGCGCTCGGCCTGCCGAGCGGCACGCGCACCACATCGGCCCGACCGGCGGATTCACCGGTCCGCCCCGCCGCCGGCAACCCCATGGCGCCTGCATTGGCGTCGCGCGATCACCTGACGTACCATGCACGCCAACCTGCGGCTTCGACTGCCTTGCTCCGGGCGGCCGGCGAAGACCGCGTCGTACGAAAGGACTGGACCATGTCGAAGCGTTTTTTGCCGTTCTTGTCGATCCTGATGCTGTCGTTGGTGGCGGCGCCGTCCGGATCCGGCCGGGCCGGGCAGGAACGGGCACCGACCGTCGAGGCCGAGATCCATCTCGCGAACGTCCGACAGCTCACCTTCGGCGGCGAGAACGCCGAGGCGTACTTCTCGCCCGACGGGTCGGAGATCATCTTCCAGAGCACCCGCGAGGGGGTGCCGTGCGACCAGATCTTCCGGATGAACCTCGACGGGTCGAACCAGCGCATGGTCAGCACTGGCCTGGGCCGGACCACCTGCGGCTACTTCTATCCGGACGGCGAGTCTATCGTCTACGCATCAACCCACCTCGGGTCCCCCGAGTGCCCGCCTCAACCCAGCTTCCGCATGGGTTACGTCTGGGCCACCTACGACAGCTTCGACATCTTCCGGGCCTCGCCCGACGGCAGCCTGACCAACCTGACCGAATCCCCCGGCTACGACGCCGAGGGGACGATCGGCCCCGACGGCCGCATCGTCTTCATGAGCGTGCGGGACGGCGACCAGGAAATCTACTCGATGAACGGCGACGGGTCGGATGTCCGCCGCCTCACGCACCGCCAGGGGCCGGACGGCGGGCCGTTCTTCTCGCCCGACGGCTCGAAGATCATCTTCCGCGGGCGCGAGATCCCCGACGGACCCGAGTTCGACGACTACAAGCGCCTGCTCGACCAGGGGCTCTGGCGGCCCGGCGCGGTCGAGGTGTTCGTCATGGACGCCGACGGCTCGAACCTGAAGCAGGTGACCGACCTCGGCGGGGCGAACTTCGCCCCCTTCTGGCACCCCGACGGCGAGCGCATCATCTTCGCCTCGAACTGGCACAACCCGGAAGGCCGCAACTTCGACCTGTTCATGATCAACCTCGACGGCTCGGGGCTGGAGCAGATCACCTTCACTGACGTCTTCGACGGCTTCCCGATGTTCTCGCCCGACGGCGCCAGGCTCATCTTCGCCTCGAACCGCAACGCCGCGCAGCAGGGGGAAACGAACATCTTCATCGCCGACTGGGTCGACTGACCTGCAAGGCGCTGTGTGCAACGCGCCGGGCCACCGGCGCCCGCGCCTGCCGGCCGGTCCATTCCCCATTAGAATGAGGGCTGCGGCCGGGAAGGCGCACTCCGCGACTGGTGTCAGGTCGCCGGTCATCCGTCGCCGGGAGCACCGTGCGGCGGTCGCAGCCCGACGGAGACTCGGTCCGAGCCGGTGTACCGTAGCCGGTGAGAGGCGCGGCATCCGGGTGGCATGAGGCGCAGGTGCGCGCCCATCGCCCGGTTGCACGTGACGAGGATGCGAGCCATGGCGCAGGCCACCATCTCCACGTCTCCCGCAGGCCCGACGACGCGGAACACCCGGCCGCCAGCGCCGCGCGGCCGACGAAGGTGTCCACACACACGAAGGAGGAGCATCATGCGGAACCGGAGAAACACCCTCGTCGTCGTCGCCGCCTTGTCTGTCGCCTTCGGCGGGTGCGCCGCCGAGACGCCTCCGGTCGCCGAGGAAGCGGCCGTCGACAGCGCAAGCGCGCGCGACCCCTTCATCGGGACGTACGAGCTCGTCGGACGCAACGTGAAGGACGCCGACGGCGAGTGGGTCCCGGTGGCGGACTTCAACTCGATGGGCTACATCACCTACAGCGACCGGGGCTACATGGCCGTCAACGTCATGCCCCTGGATCGCGAGCCCTTCGCCGACGACAGCAGTCCGACGCCGGAGGAGGTGCAGACAGCGCTGCAGGGCTACACGGGCTACTACGGCCCCTTCTCCGTCCACGAGGACGAGGACGGCGGGTACCTGATCCACCACCGTACGGGACAGATCAATCCCGGCGGCGAGGTGGACGCCAAGCGCTACTACGACCTCGTCGACGACAGGCTCATCCTCACCCCCGCGTCGGACAGCGGCATGAAGCACGACGCTGACAGACAGGTCGTCTGGCAGCGCCTGCCGGACGTGGAGCTCTCGGCGGAGGCGCAGCGCTTCCTCGGTCACCGCGCGCTCCTGTACACGGATCGGTACACCGTGCGGGACGGCGAGCCGGTCGAGAGCGGCGAGCGGAACGAGGACCGCGCCGGCTCGGTCATCCTGTACACGCCCACCGGCCACATGATGGTGCACCTGATGGCGCGCGAGGGACGCACGCCGTACGCCGGCGACTCCCCGACCCCGGAAGAGGCCGTGGCGGCCTACCGGACCTACGGGGGCTACTTCGGCCGCTTCACCGTGCACGAGGACGCCGACCCGCCGTACGTGGTCCATCACCAGGAGGGCAGGTCACGACCGACCACCGGGGTGACCGATGCCGAGCGGCTGTACCAGCTCGACGGCGACGTCCTGCGGCTGGGCGGCCGGCCGCAGGAGAACGAGGACGGCGACCTCACCGGCGGGCACCTCTACTGGGAGCTGATGCCGCACCGGCCGGAGTAGCCGGGACCGAGCGGCTGAGAAACGTGGCGCAGGGACCGGAATCCGAGGGCCTCTGATCGTCCTGGACTTCGGGACCGAGCGGCTGCGGCAGGGTTGCGAAGCGCGCATCGAGAAACCGGCGGGCTGATGGTCGTCGTTCGGTCGGAACCTCCATCGCTCTCCGGGGGAGGCCCAAGTGACGATCAGCATCCCGCTGTCGGTGTTCCTGGTGTCGGCCGCCGTCATCGCGGCGGTCTTCCTCGTCGTCGCCCGGTCGACCGTCCGGCCGGGCGAGGTCGACCTCGCCCGCGCCAACCGCCTGCGCGGCGTGTTCTTCCTGTCGCTGATGGTCATTCTCGGCATCTTCCTGATCCTGACGCTGCCGCGGCTGCCGTACCCGGTCGAGGCGGCCGCGCCGGAGCAGATCGTCAACGTGGTGGCCCGGCAGTACGCCTTCTCGCTTACCGGGGATCCGGGGCCCGAATCGCTCGAGACCTGGGAGCGCGACTTCTCGCCGGACGTCGAGGTCCGGGCGGGCGCCCTGGTGGAGTTCCGCGTCCGCACCCTCGACGTCAACCACGGGTTCGGCGTCTACACGCCCGACGGCCGCCTGCTGGCGCAGACGCAGGCCATGCCCGGTTACGTCAACCGGCTGCGCGTGCGCTTCGACGAACCAGGCGTCTACAACGTATGGTGCCTCGAGTACTGCGGCCTGTCGCACCACGCGATGCGGGGTGTCATCCAGGTCGTCGGGGAGGCCGAGTGATGAACGACACGACGACAGCGGACGGCTATCCGGCGCAGATGACCCGCGTCACCCTCCTGTGGGTGGCCGTCGGACTCGTGCTCTTTCCCGTGCTGGCGCTGCTCGGCGGTGTCCTGCGCACGCTCCAGGCCGGGTTCTTCCCCGCCACGCCGCCCGAGTGGTTCTACGCCGTGATGACGCTGCACGGGCTGGGCATGGTGGGCGTCTGGTTCGTGGCCGGCCTGGCCGCCATGAGCTTCCTGCTGACGCGCTACGTGCGTCCGAGCCTGGCCGTCTCGCGGCTCGCACTGGGCATGACGGTGGTCGGGGTCGTGCTGCTGGTGGCGGCGACGCTCGTCGGCCGGCTCGGCGTCGGCTGGTACTTCCTCTACCCGCTGCCCTTCTTCTCCGGCGGCACGTGGCCCGGCTGGGCCACGGCGGCGCTCTTCATGGCGCTCGCCGTGCTGGGCGTGGCGTGGACGCTGTGGTCCGGCGACGTCCTGCGCGCCATCGCCGGACGGTACCGGCTGCGGGAAGCCCTCGGGTGGCATCATCTGACCGGCCGCGACGGACCCGACACGCCGCCGATCGTCATCATCGCCACCGTCAGTTGCATCGGCGTGCTCGCCGGGCTCGTCGCCGCCGTCGTCATCCTGCTGCTCATCGGCTGGGAGACCCTGGGCGGCGGGACGGCCAACGACGCGCTGCTGATCAAGAACCTCACGTTCTACTTCGGCCACATGCTCGTGAACATCACGATGTACTTCGGCGTCGCGCTGGTCTACGAGATCATGCCCGCCTACACCGGGCGGCCGTGGAAGACCAACACGCTGGTCGTCCTCTCGTGGAACACGGTGCTGGCGCTGGTGATGTTCGCCTACCTGCACCACCTCTACATGGACTTCGCCCAGCCCCGCTGGTTGCAGGTGCTGGGCCAGCTCAGCTCGTACCTCGTCTCGGTGCCCGCCGCCGTCGTCACCATTTTCAGCACCCTGCTGCTGACCTACCGATCGCGCATCCGCTTGGAGCCTCGCGCCGACACTGCTGTACCTCGGCGTCATGGGCTGGGCGATAGGCGGCGTCGCCGCGGTGATCGATTCGACGATCACGGTCAACCAGGCATTCCACAACACACTGTGGGTGCCGGCGCACTTCCACACCTACTACCTGATGGGCGTCGTCCTGATGACGCTCGGCGCCGTGCACCACCTGCTGGTGACGCTCACCTCCGAGAAGGAGAACCTGAAGCGTTCGCGCGTCATGGCGGCGCACCTGGTCGTGGGCGGGTACGGCCTGATGCTCTCGTTCTATCTGGCCGGCGCCGATGCCGTGCCCCGGCGGTTCGCGAGTTATCCGACCGAGCTGGCGAGCGGGTCGTCCTTCGCCCTCGTCTCGCTGGTCTTCATTCTCGTGCTGTTCGGCGGCCTGGGGCTGTACCTGTGGGACACCGGACGACTGTGCGTCCGTGCGCTGCGGACGTGATGCGGATGACAGGCAGGCGGATGACGGGCCGGCAGGTCGCCGCCCGCATGACGAGCAGGCGTGCAATCGTCGGCATCGCAGCGGTTCTCCTGCTCACGTGCGGCGCCGCGCCCGCCGCGACGGGGGACGAGCGGCCGCCGCGCGCGCCGGCGAGCGTGGGCGTCGCCGCACCGGACGGGCCGCCCGACGAGGCGCGCCACGTCAACCGGCGCGTGCCCGACGTCACCGTGCGGACGGCGACCGGCGACAGGCGCCTCTCCACCTTGTGGCGGGAGGGGCCGCTGGTGCTCACGATGATCTTCACGCGCTGCGCCGGCATCTGTTCGCCCTACCTGCGCGCACTGCGGCGCGCCGACGCGGCGCTCGACCTGCCCGCTGATGTCCGGCGGGTCGTGATCAGCTTCGACCCGCGCGACACGCCGGACGACATGCGCAGAACGGGCGAGCACCTGGGCGTCGCCGGACTTCCGGGCTGGGTGCTCGGCACGGCCGCTCCGGCCGATGTCGAGCGTCTGGCCCGCGCGCTCGGCTTCTGGTTCGAATGGGACGAGCAACGGCAACAGTTCGATCACCCGGCGCTGCTCGTCGGCATCCACAACGGACGGGTCGCCCGCCTCCTGGTGGGCGGGTCGGTGACGGCCGCGCGCCTGGGCGAGGTCGTCCGCGAGGCGCGCGGGCAGTTCATCGCGAGTTATCCGCTGCCCGGCGAGGTACTCTTCCGCTGCTTCGACTACGACCCGGTCAGCGGCGAGGCCACACTCGCCTGGGGAGCGCTGGTACTGCTCGTCCCCGCGCTGGGTGCGGCCGTCGCCGCCGGCGCGCTGTTCCGGGCGGGGCGGGCGCGCCGCCGCCCGCGAACGGACTGATTTCAGGCGCGTCAGCGCCCGGTGAGGATCGAACGGGGAACAACGTCTGAACCGAACTTCAGGTTGCAAGAGGCTCTGCAGCTTGACGATTCGGATCATGGCTCACTCGATTCCCGACTCAGCATGAATATCGCACTATCCCTGCCCGAACGAATCCAGTCGAAACGGCGATAGCCGCCACGAAAACCATCGCCGTAGAAGTAAATCTGTCTGCGGGGTTGCTCACCAGCCATGACGGCCTGTACACCATCCCGAACCTGATCCAACAAATACTTCACTGCACCGGGTCGAATTCCTCCACGCCCCCAGGTCACGCGATCTCCAGTCACCCCGAAAACGCAAATCGGCCGTAACTGCGCGCAGCGTATCGCTGTCGCAGTTACAGATGTGTCGAACGTGCGAGCCAGGTTTGCCACATCGCCGAGCACAGGTTCGGCAGGAAGTCGGGCTTCAAATACCAGCGTCGGCATCAGGCATTCGGCCGCAATGATATCGCAAACGCGTTCCACGCTGTCTCCCTCTCGAGGTGCGTTCCTTCCTGTGCTCTCCAGTATCACGTGCCCAAGTTCATGGGCGATCGTAAAGCGTTGACGGGAACGTGGTTGATCAGACGAACAGACAATGCGATATCCGTCCTTTTCCTTGTGGAGCTCACCGGATCCCGGGAAACTCTCGTAGAATATATCCTTCACGCCGAGCCTTCGTCCGATGCCCATGAGATCGGTCGGCGGACACGCTACGTCTTCCAGGAGTTCCGCCATCACATGCTTGACCGCCTCGTCCAGTGTCGGTGCATCAGGCGCAAGCGCACGAATGCGGCGCTCAGCAGCACTGAGGCTGGTTTTTCGTCTCTTCACCATGCTGGTCGATCCACGGCAAGTTGCCTCCTTGCCCGACAGATGACGTCATCCAAGTACTTCTGAGGCAACTTTTCTCGATGTGACCTTCCGGGCGGGCGTTTCCCCATTTCCTTCTGTATGATTCGAGCCGCTCGAACCCGCACGCCAACGGGCTCACTCGCTAACGACATCTTGGTTTCCTTGTCCATCCATGGCGCTATTCGTTCGATTTCCCAATGTGCATCATCAGCCATAGGATCTTCAAGATCATCCCAAATCTCCGCCGCCCGTCGAAAATCAGTTGCGGCCTCGTCTTTGGCACCGAGATCGGCCAGCACTCGTCCACGGTGCAGATGCGCACGAGCCATAATCTCGGACTTCTGTGCATCGTTGTCGCCATTCATCGCCGCCAGCACTTCAGAATAGGCATCCCGAGCACGTTGGCGATTTATGTGTCGGAAAAGATCGCCCCTTACGATCTGCAAGTCGAGGTAATCCTTGTTGGTCGGATCAACTAAACGCTCTTTTGCCTCCTCTATGGCGCGGCGTGCGGCCTGTCTGTCGCCGGCGACGAGGTGTGTACGTGCCAACAAGCTGTAGCAGTCGCCTACTTCTTCCCCTGATTCAAGCTTCTCAAAACCGGCGATTGCACGCAGCAAGAGTTCCACGCTCTTGTCGAGCATCGGTTTGCCTGCGTCTTCCGGCGCGGCTTCAGCTTCCATACGCGCCAAGCGCCCAAGGCACTTGTCGCAGAACGCGGTGTTTCGACTCCAGTGGATGTCCAGACCGAGCTTCCGACTGCGTTCGGCTTCGACTCGAGCTTCCAACAAGCGTCCCGTCCGTTGGTAGACCCAAGAAACGCCACAAATCGCCGCGACGGCCTCGTCCCTTACTTGTTCCAGCCCACGGTGGGAGGCAACCCCTGACGCTTCGATGGAACGACGGGCAACTTTCAGCACACGGCGTTTATCACCTAACGACTTGAGCGAAGACTGTATCATCCGAAACGTGCGCGACATCTGCACAGAGGCAGTGCGCAGATCTGCAACCATTGCAAGCTCGACGACATTCAAGCATTGCGCTCGGCCGGCGCTGCGGTTCTTCTCGATAAAATCGAGTATGGCTCCAAGGGCGGATTCGACTACGCTACCAGAGGGCTCAGCAATACCAGCCGACGACGGGTCCTCAAGCCGTACGGTACCCGAGTCGAACTTGACAAAGCCTGCTTGGACCATCCGATGAAGCGTTGTCTCCAGTTCGACAACTGTCTGGTCCAGTACGCGAGCGACTACTTCGCGAGGCAGAGGTTCTGGGCACACGCGCAGCAACGCCATGGCGTCGGATTCACACGGTTCCAGATCGGGAAGACGCGGAACCACTGGACCCAAGGGTGGTCTCTCAACGCGGGGTTGGTTTGTCAATGCTCTGTGAAGTGCGGAATAGCCGTCTTCACAGCTGAGATCGTAATACGTTGCGCCCTTGAGGGTGTCGGGGATGTGTGCGGTGTCTGCAGGGTTGAACACCACGGGAATGACGCGGCGGTTTTCTCCCGCCTCATAAAGGTGTTGATGAATACACCGTCCTTCCCATGCCGCGCCCTTTCCCTGTCCTGTTGCCTCATTGCCAGTGGCTCGTCGCGCGTAGGTTTCCGTGCATACAACGATGACGAAATCCGAACTCTGCAATTTCTCCTGCATCCAGAGGGGCCATCCCCTTGGCGGTGAGGTATGGTACACGTCGATGTCGCAGTCAACGCCTTCTTTTCGCAACCTGTCGGCCAAATCCTTCACGTGGGCCTTGTGTTCTGGTGTTTCGTGCGAATAGCTGATGAACGCAGTGACCCTTCGGCTCCCAGATGACGCGATGCAGACGGAATCCTCCACGTCATCAAAGGGAAGCTGGGGAAACGGCGATCTCGGGTCAGAACGGCGGCGTATCTTCAAGTATAGATCGGTGACAGGATGAGGTCCACGACCTGCCAGCGCGCCGGGAGGCTCGACGGTCGCAGAGAGGCCCTCGCAACAGTCGGACGGGAGCGGGACAGGACTACTCATCCTCGAACACGTGGGAACCGAACCGCAGCGTCCGGCAGTTCTCGACGACGATGCGCTGGACGGCAGGGCGCACGCCGTCCGGCACGGTGGCCGAGATCTCGACCGTGACCTCCACCTCCGCTCCCGGCAGAGCGTTCAGGTGTTGGAGGACCTCCTCGGTCACGACGCCCATGTCACGGGCGACGCGAAGGGGATCGAGCCGAACCGTACCGAAGAAGCGCTTCGGCAACGCTGGCGGGGCGACATCGTCCTCCTTTCTGGTGCCGCGCGACGCTCCGCCGCCGGCGCCACCCGAGGTTCCGCCTCCGGCTTCCCTCCCGATCCGCCCGGATGAAATCGCGGCGCCGGTCTCTCCCTTCCCGGAGACGGCGCGCTCGGCTTCCAACTGCGCGCGTGCCGCTTCGGGCTTGACCAGCACGCTCTTCTCGTCGACGTGGACGGACGCGGGCCCGCCCAGCGTCAATCCTTCGTAGCGGCCCTGCGCCGAGACGCTCGTCGCGTAGCCGAAATAATCGCCGCTGGTCAGGCCGGTCTGAATCGCCGCCGTGAACACCGACTGGTCACGGAGCCGCGGCATGTAGCAGTAGGCGCACAGGACCTCCCAGACCTGTCTGACGGACACGTGTTCCCTGTCCTTCCAGAACCAGCGATCAAGCTCCATCCTGAGCAGCGCCGGAGACCACGCCGCAATCAGGTGCTCGCGCGAACTCAGGCTGCGGGAGACGCGGAGCACGAGTGCATCCCCGCTTGCGGGCGCCGGCGCATCGTCCCACTCGAGACCGCTCACCCCGGCATCAGACGCATGCTGCACGGGGACGAGCAGCCAACGCCACGCCTCATCCAACCGCAGCCGCACGGTCTCGACGCTGGCCTTCTCACCCTCGGTGGCCTCGCGGCGCTGGTGCGCATCGAGGTTCAACGCCTCGTGATCATGGACGACCGACCGCCAGGCGAGAAAACGCCGCGTCTCGTCTTCGAGCCCTTCCATCACCTCCCGGTCCGGCGCCAGGAACACCAGCATGTTCTGATGCTGGCGCGGGAGGGCACCGCGCCCGGAGAGGATGTCGCCGGCATGTCGGCGCGCGGCGCTCTCGGCGTCCTTGTCGGCGTGCGTGGCTCCCGGTCCGAGGACCACGAGTCGCACGGTCTGCTCGTCCGGCACGTCTGCCGACGATCCCGGGCAGGGATGCACCCCGCCGAACTCGCCCCGATCGCGACGGATCGCCTCCCGCACGCGGCGTTCGAGCTCTCTTTCGATGTCGTCGGAAGCGAACTGCTGCGCGCGCTCGGTGACCGTGCGGCGGAGATTGGGACGCGTGTCGTACCAGTAGCGGCGCTCCCGCCGGTAGAGATAGGTCAGCCGGTCGGACAACTGTGACAGCGCGTCGTTGAAGACGGCCACCTGCTCGCCCGGCTGCACGGCGCCGAGCCGGACGCGCACATCCTCCACCCCGCGCACCTGCTGTTGCGCCACGTGCGGCGCGCTGCCGAGAAAGACCGTGCGGGCCACGCGGCGCGCCGCCACCGCCTGCCCGAACCGGGGATTCTCCGCGTCGACGCGCGACGGCCCGGCGTTGGGACCGTCCACGTCGCCTTCGAGCACCGGCGTCCAGCCCTCCGGCAGGTAGCGTGTCAACTCGTCGCGCACCGACGGGGCATCAAGGCCGACCGAACCGGGCAGTATCAACAGGCCGGCGTCGTTGCGCGCCCACAGGTCGTGGATGACCGCCGCCAGAAGGCGCAGCACCCCGCGCGTGCGCTGGAAGCGCTCGAGGGTGGCCCAGTCGTTGTAGAGCCGCTCGAAGACCTCCGGGTGGATCGGATAGCACGCCTGCAGGCGCTCGGCGTAGCGCGCCTCGCGGCACTCGGCCGGAAAGTCGTGCGCGTTCTCGCGGTACAGCGCGCTGAACGCGCGGCAGACGCCGTCGCGCGCCGGTTCGTCGTCGAGGGGCAGGAACAGCCGCCGCCGGACGACCTCGAAGCCCTCCTCGGCGGCGACCGGTTTCCAGATGGCCTCCATGCGGCCGAACGTGTGCTCGATGCGCGCGAGGGTCTCGCGACCCGCGTCGCCGCCGATCTCGATGTCGGACTCGGGGATCGTGGCCACCAGCACGGTCCGCCGGCTGGCGCGGACCGCCTCGGTCAGTTCCTGCACGAAGGTCTGCACGGCGTCGAAGCTGCCCGCCGCGAGCCCCGTGACGCCGTGGATCTTGCGCGCGTAGGCGACCAGCTCGTCCACCAGGATGAGGCACGAGCCGCAGGCGTCGAACAGCGCGCGCAGCGTGTCCGACCCGGGCGGCACGCCCTTGCGGTCGGCCGCTCGCACACGGTTGTACAGCTTCAGGTCGCCGGCCTGCTCGGCGAGCTGCGCGGCGATCTCGCCCCACAGCGTGCGGATGATGATGCCCGGCAGCGTGGGCGGCCGGCGTTCCTGCGTCGGGTTGATGGCCGTGCCGACCAGCACGGCGACCCGCACGGCGGGCAGCTTCTCCACCCCGGCCGCCCGCAGCAGCTCCGGCGCGGCCCGCAGGCGGTCGACCGGCGCGCGACCCCGCAGCAGGTGGTAGAGCGCGAGCAGCGAGTGGGTCTTGCCGCCGCCGAACGCCGTCTTGAGCTGGATGACAGGCTCGCCCCCCTGACCGCTCACGCGGCGCAGCGCCTGGACCATCAGCCCGCGCATCCCCTCGGTCAGGTAGGTGCGGGCAAAGAACTCCACCGGGTCCTGGTACTCCGCCTCGGCCCGACCGCGCGCCACCTGTGCGAGGTCCGCCGCGAACTCCGCCTGCCGGTAGCGGCCGGCCGCCACGTCGGGATGCGGCCGCGCCACCAGCCGCCACGGTCGCAACCCGGCGCGCGGCGCAACGGCGAGCACGCCGGTCGCTGCACCCTGCGACTCCGATGCGCGGCGATCGTCCGCCCGGCCTCCGACCGGCCGTTCGGCGGCCCGGTCCATCGCCCGCGCCGCCGTCGAGGGGCCCGCCGCGCCGTAGCGCACGGTCCGGGCCAGCGCCCGCAGGCGCTCGGTCGCCTCGGCGTCCATCTGTTCGATGAGCCGGGTCATGGTGTCGAGGGCGCGCCAGGCGTCCTCGTCGGCCATGTCGAGCAGCCCGTGATGCGCCCACCGGTTCCGCGTCCCCATCAGCTCGTTGGCCCAGGTACGGTGGTCGCGGCTCAGCTTCTGCCGGAAGACCTCGCGCCACTGCACGTCCAGCAGCCGCAGACAGCGGGCGGCGTCGAGCGTGGCGATCAGCGTCTCATCCTCGCCCGCCGCCGGGAGGTCACGCCGCTGGTCCTCGTAGAGCACGCCGATGACGCCGCTGCTCCACCACTGGTCGGCGTACTTCGCACGCAACTCCTGCGCAACATAGGGCGCAAGCACGCCGGTGAGTATCTGGAACCCCTCGGTGACGCGCTGGTGGTTCTCGTTCGCCGCGGCGGTCATCCTGTTCTCCCCATCACGATTCGGCCGGGCTCCCATCTCAAGGCGCCGCCGATGGTCGGATCGCCATCCACCGCTCCCGCAATCACGTCTCCCACGCCAGGCCGGCCTGCGTCCCCACGCCGGCGCGAAGCTGCGCGGCCTCCGCCTGGATCTGCGGCCACGAGGTGACGAGAACGTTGTAGGCGCCGGCCTCCTCCGTCCACCGCTTGCGGTCCGCCAGCGCGTACAGGCGGTAGGCAAGCGCACGGGTCCGCGCCGCCCGCGTGGCCCCCATCGCGACGACGCAACGCGCCGCCTCGGCGACGCCGCCGCCGCGCTCGGCCGTCAGGAACCGCGTCATGTGTTGCACGCCCTCCCAGTCGGTGAACCGCAAGTCGGTCGCCGGATCCCAGTCCGGGGCCAGCTCGTCACGGCGCACGAGGCGCACCCTGCCCCTGCCGCCCGTGATCACGCCGGCGCGCTGCAGCCCCTCGAACGAGGTGTTCTTCGCGTTGAACAGCACCTCGGCCTCCCCGTAGGCGCGTTCCGTCAGGCCGTGCTGCTCGTACCAGGCGAGACAGAACCGCGTGTCCGGGTCCAGGTCGCTCTCCTGCCGGACCAGCGTCTCGTCCAGCACGCGGTTGATTTCCAACAGCGCCGCGCGCACCGACATCGGCGCGCCGTCGGCCTCCAGCACCTGCGCATGCCGCGTGAAGATGGCCATGCCGGGCCCGATGGCCGCCTGCGCGAAGTCCACCGGGGCAATGTTGCTGGTCTGGAGATCGACGAGCGCCCGCGGCAGTTCCGAGCGGAGGGCGGCGAGGAACTCGCGGCGCGTCGCCAGCGGTGCGTCAGCCGGGCGGCGGCGGCAGACGAGAACGATGGAGGAGGCGAGGGCGTTGGAGGCCATGCCGCGCAGCCGCCGGCCAAGTTCCGTTCGCACCGGCCACGTACCAGTGATGGCAAAACCGGCGCGGATCGCCGCATCAAGGAACGTATCCCAACCGGTCGATGCTATGCCCCCGTCCTTCGCAGCTTCGGCTTGCTTGAACGCGTAGTAGATCGTGACGGGAAACGCCACATGGGTCTGCTCCGCCAAGCAACGCATCGCTCGAGCCATGCCATTGAGGAAGAACGCCTCGGCTTTCTCCCGGCTCCCGAGGCGGTAGGGTGTGGCGACGAGTTCCTCGGCCTTGGGGACGGCGAGGGTGGCGAACAGGTCCGGAAAGATGGTCCGCAGCATGCGGCGGAGCCAGACATAGAAGAAGTCGGACAGGTCGGCGTAGCCGATGTTGTCGTAGTAAGGTGGGTCGGTGGAAACGACTCCATCAACGTAGCGCTGGAGTTGAGCATCCAACTGCCGGGCATTGCCTGCGACACCGGGATCGATGCCACCGAGTCCTGACGCGATCGTGGCGATTCCACCCTCGAAGTTCCCACTTGAATCGGAAAATGGATTGCTCTCCGCGAAGTCCCAAACCATCGGAAGAGCTTGGCGCCCAAAGGTATTGCGTGCATGCTCGCGCAGGCTCGCCCACGAACAGATGGACGAGTTTCGGTCCGCAATCTTGTCCACCGCCAGCGCCAAATACAGGGACACTGCGTCGGCGTACGCCGCCGCGCCCGTTCCGCCATCGCGCAGCGGCCGGTCGTCGTCGGGCGGGTCGGGCGGGTCGGGCGGGTCGGCGTTCCCGGACGCCTCCCCGGCCGCGACACCGCCAGGGTCAGCCGGGAACCTCCAGGACGCGGACATGTCCGCGCTGGCATCCTGCCCGGTTGGCACGGCATCCGACGCCCCGCCCTGCTCGTCCGCCCCCGCTCCCGCGAGCGGGCCGGCGCGCTGTGCACGGCAGTCCCGCTCGACCCGCTCGCACGCCTCGGTCACCAGATCCGAGAAGGTCGTGAGGGCGACGGTCTGACGACGAGTGAACAAATCACTCCACTTCGTCATGCCGTAGTTGCCCACGCGAAAACCGAGCGCCTGCGGGAAGAACTCGACGTCCGGCGCCCATTCCGGGGTCGCCCTGGTCGCTGTCTCCTCTTGATCGACCGTCGGCGTCAGATAGACACGACCGGAATCACCCTCCGCCACGATCGCCATCAGGCGCGCGCCCATCCGCCCGGCCTGCCCTTCCGCCTTGATGTAGTCGCCCGTGATCGGCGACCCGGTCATCAGGCACCGAAAGTTCGCTCCGCGAGACGGTTTGGTCCCCGCCCTGGCCGCCGCCGCATCGGGCGGCGCCCCGACCTTCACCGTGAACCGATAACCCCGCCCCTCTATCACCGGCTCGACGTACGCCTCCCTTCCCTTCTTCGTCGACAGCATGAACGTCGACGCCAGCGGCACGTCCACATCCGCGAACGCCGGGTTCGGGCTCTTCACCGTCCGCGCCCACAGCCATGCAATGACCGTCAGTTGCCGGCCCGCATACGGCTTCAGGTCCGGACGCTCGCGTACCAGCGCCGGCGTGATCTCGACCGGCGGGTAGAGATACCCGATGCGCTTCTCGGCCTCGTCTCGCATCCAGCGCCCGTAGTGGCGCACATCTTCGGCCAACCCCTGCGCCCCGCGCCAAGTTCTGGCGACGACCGTGGCGTCCGCTCGCGCCGCCGGGTTCACCGGCGGCCGATCCGCGAACCGCGGCGGGATCTCGATCATCGCCTTGTTGATCAACACCGCCACCGGGTTCAGATCCGACGCATGCGCCTCCAGCCCCAGCCGTTGCGCCTCCAGCGGCAGCGCCCCGCCGCCTGCGAACGGATCGTGGAAGGCGGGCAGCCGGTCCGGATCGAACAGGTCCTCGGCCCGCGGATGGTCCGCGTTGTCGATGCAGGTCCGACGCCAGCTCTCCCGGATCTCCTCGCGCGCCTCCTCCAGCACCGTCTCGTTGGTCGTGTTCTCCCAGCGGACGAGCTCCCGGATGACGCCGAACAGCCGATGACGCTCCTGCGCCTGCGCCTTCTCTGTGGGGAACTGCTCCACACGCGCCGACGGATCGTCGACCATCTGCGCGAAGATCACCGCGCGCGCCGCCGCCAGCGGTCGTCGCGCCCACCACAGGTGCAGCGTGCTCGGGTGCCCGTGCCGGATGGACTTCTCCCGCGCGCTGGCGGCGTTGATGTCGTCGAGCGGCAGCGCGACCTCGATCAGCTTTCTCCTGGTCCTGACTTCGTCCTCCACGGTGTTCGTACTCCGTTCGTCGACCGTCAGGTGGGAATCCTCCGTCTCCGGTGCGATCGGGCCGTCATGCGCCGTGCAACTGACGACGCGCCGGGACGGGCCGCCGGGTTGGCCGCCATCACTTGTCGGCGGGACGGGTGGAAACCAGTCCTGCAACAGCCCCTTCAGCCGCAGGAACGCGCGGTCCCGACAGCCCGCCGTGTTGACCCTGCCGGCGAGCCTGCGGTAGAGCGACGACGAGCGGCTCCTGCCCGTCCGTTTCAGAATGTACTCCAGTGCAGCCCTCGGATCGGCGGGCTTGGCGTCTGCGGCCTTCCACAGATCTCGTTCTTCGAGCGTCTTGCGGAACGTCGAACTCGGCCCCTTCCAACCGAGCACCTCCGGGACGTGCGGCGAATCGCTGAAGACCCAGGTCTCCAGTTCGGGCTCGATCACGACCGGGACGGCCCACCCGGCCAAGCCGGTGCGCCCCAGTCTCTCTGCGATGCGCTCTTCCAGCTCGGCGCCGGATGCCGCGGGGACACCGTCCCACGCGTAATCGAGGACGATCAACGCGTGCTTGGCATCCCGCCGGGCGGTGCGCAGAATGTCTGCGGGATTGGCGTAACAGCCGGAGTCGTGGGTCGGATGCAGAAGGATCTCCGCCTCGACACGCCGGATGCCGAGCGCAGAGGGTCTCTGCAACAACCCCTCTATCGCCGCCCTGATCTGCTTGTCGGCGACGACACAGACGAGGTCCTTCACCCGAGAACCCCGCTTGCGAGCAACAGGCCAAGATCCACGACACCCGACGGATCTCTCAAGCGTGGATGAGCCGAACCCGCCACGACATCGGTACCACGGCGGTCGTCGCGCGCGAAGCACAGAAGCTGGTCACCCCCGACTAGGCGGGCGACGGCCGGGGAATGGGTTGCTAGGAGCACCTGGGCACCGTGAATCGCGGAGAGCGATTCCAGTACCGTCTCCACGTTCCCCGGATGGATTCCGTTCTCGGGCTCCTCGACGAGATAGGGGCCGCCCGGATTCGGGAGGTAGGCGAGCAATGTCAGCGCCAGGAATCGCAGCGTACCGTCCGAGACAAGCCAGGAAGGCGCTTCGAGTTCGTTGCGGTAGTGGACGACCAGATACCGATGCCCGTCTTCCGGACGTCTGGCGATCGCAATACGCTCGATGTCGGGCAACGCCTCGCGGATGTGCCACATCCAGTCGGCGTACCGCTCCGGGCTCTGATTCTCCACCGCGCTGACGACGTGCGGCAGATTCGAGGCGTCGGGAAGGTACGCGTCAGAGCGGCCGGGAGGACTGGGACGGCGCAGCACGGCGCCCCAGGGCGCTACACGTTGCACGCCGTCGGCGAGCATCTGCCGGAAACCCGCCGCCACCGGGAAGAGCTCGTCGTCCGGCAGCGGATGGGTGAACACGGACCGGTCGGCCGGCACGCGCAAGACGATCGATCGCCTGGACACCTCGGCGCGGAAGGTCACGTGCTCGGGCCGGTCGCCGCGAAAGATCACCTTCCGCCAGCCGGTGGGAATCCGTTTCGTCGGATCGGCCACGATCCGCACGGGCGGCTCTGCCGGAGACGGGAACGCCGTGCGCGCGGGTTCGGGACCGGCGTCGTCGTCCGGCTTGAGCCACAACCTCTCCGCCGCGACCCGCACCGGCTCCGACGTGTCCACCGTGACCTCGTAACGACAGACACGGGCCGACCGGTTATGCAGTCGCTCGCGGACTTCGTCGGGAACCCTCGCCTCGACGGCCAGCTCGAACCTCCCGCCGCGCCGCATCCACGTCAGGTGCTGCGGGTCGACCGCGCGCAGGGGCACGCCGAGCGCGGCGTGGCCGGCGATCGCCTGCCGGAGACCGGCGCGCTGCAGGTCGCCGAGGAAGGCCAGCACGTCGAGGAACGTCGACTTTCCGCTGGCGTTCGGTCCGACGAGTACGTGGAAGCGACCGAGCCGCTGCGACACGTAGCGCAGGGACCGGAAGCCGAAGGCCTCGATGCGGGTCACGATCATGTCGTCGGCCTCGCCCTTCCGCAGTGGTGTCCACGACGTCGCGCCGTCACCCCCCCGCACCCAACGGATCGACCACGGTGAGAACCGGAAACCGGCGTCTCGGTGCAGATGCGGCTGACGCCATGCTCGCGCATCAGCACCGCCGTGTGCATGTCGTGCATCACGTTGCCAGGCGGCGGAAGCGCCGTCGGAACGGACCTCCATGGCGCCGGCCGCGCCGCGTCGCCGTCACGCATCTGTTTCGTGGGCGCGCGGCATGCCGAGACCCGCGCTCCGGCGGGCCAAGACCGGCACGTGAACGCACGGCGCCACCTCGGCGGCGGCGTCGAGGTGCAGCTTCTGGTCATCGAAGAAGATGTGCGGCCGAGAGGTCCGCAGGATCCGCGACTTGTCCATCCCACGGAGAAAGAACGCCTGGTCGACAGTGACGCCCCACGCGCGGAGCGACGTGACGACACGCTTGTGCGCCGGCGGGAATGTACCGGAAGGCGCTTCCGCTACGGCGCGACGGTCACCGTCACGTCCGCGTGCGTGGCCAGACCGCCGTCGTGGGCGATGCAGCGGAGCACGTAGGTCCCCGGCTCGCTGAACGTCGCCCGGACCACCCAGGCGCCGTCCTCCGGAACCTCGGGAGGCGCCCAGCCCGGCGCCCACGGCGAGTTCGCGCCTTCGCGGTAGTCCTCCCAGACGGCGAACTGCGGGGGATCGAACGCGACGCGGTTCTCGCCGCGGTAGACGATCCAGGCGAGACGGAGGCCGCTGGCGCTGTTCGGTGTCCCCGCCCCTCCCCGGCCGAGCCTCCAGCTCGGCGGCGGCATCGCCCGCCGCTTCGGCACGCCGTCGTCGCCGGCCCGCGCGATGAGGACCACCGGCTCGCCGACCTTGGCCTGCCGGGTCGGGTCACCCTCGACGTCGAGCACCGGCCGCCGGTTGCCGAAGATGTCGTAGGCGCCGCCGGCCGGCCCGCCGGCGCCGTTGTTGTTCATGATGGCGATGTCGTCGAGGAAGTAGTCGGGGTGCAGCGTGGCGTAGGCGCGCTCGGTCCGCCCGTGGCTGGTGAGGGTCCAGACGACCTCCCCGCCGTGGTCCCGGAAGTCGGCCGGCACGCGGATCCGGAAGACATGCCGGTTGCGGCGCGGCAGGAAGTGCGTGGGCTGGCCGAGGTCCGGCCCGCCCGGATCGAGCCGGTTGTCCGGGCCGACCGGGACATCGATCTCCTCGTCCCAGTTGCGGTTCATGTAGCCGAAGACGAGGTTGAACGAGCCGTCGTCGTTCTGCTCCCAGCCCTCGTAGGCCGGCGCGATGCTCTGCGCCGTCTGCGGATACACCTGGGCGGCGGCCGGCGCGGCGGCGGCGAGCACGAACAGCGCGACCGCGCGCGTCATGCCCGCCCGCGACCGTCCCGTACCGGGTATCGAGGTCGGCAACGTCGGCGCCGGCATCGTCACTGCCCCCCGGCGTCGCCGTCGTCGGTGGCCGACGAAAGACCCGGCAGATCCGCGTAGCCGCACAGCGGGCAGCCGATGATGGTCTCCCCCGCCTTCAGGCCCAGCCGCTCGCGGCGGGTGGCCATCTCCTCGGCGAACTCGTCGTCGCTCAGGAAGACCGCCTGTCCGATGTTGATCATCATGTTGTCGATCGAGCGGTGGCCGAGGCCGGACCAGTTGCGCGGATCGGAGACGTTGGGGTTGCTCGGCGTGTTGTCGAAGTAGCCGGTGATGCGCAGGATGGTGCCGCGGGGCAGCAGCGGCGCGTGGTCGTCCTCGTAGGTGTAGACGCGCACCCAGTTGTGGTTGTAGCCGGCGCAGCTCAGCGTCTCGATGGTGTTGTTCCAGATGGCGTCCAGACACATCCGCACGCCGGCGGCGTGCATGTGCGGCTCGTACACCATCATCTTCGTGTGCTCCATCAGCGTGGTGAAGGCCTCGAACTTCTGGTCGGCCTCCATCGGGCGGATGTCGAGGTCGAGCGTCGCCGGACCGATGATCTGCACCGTGCGCGTCGGCTCGTAGCCCTCGGGATGGAACTTGAGGCCGATTTCCAGGTGCGCGCGCGTGTGGCGGCCGTTCGAGTGCAGGTGCGCGGAGGGGAACAGGATCTTCGAGCCCGCCTTGAGCAGCTTGCCGGAGTCGGGGTGGAAGACGTCCGCGTTGCGGCCGACCTCGTGCACCGGCCAGAAACCGGCCTCGCGCACCGGCCGGCCGTCGGGGCCGACGGGAGTGAGGACGAGGTGGTGGATGACGTAGAGCCCGCCGATGGTGTCGCGCTCCGGCGCGCCCTCGTAGGTATTGACCTCGCGCATCTCGATGGCCGAGACGTAGCGGTCCTCGGTCAGGCCGGTCTCGGTCTCGCCGATGGGACCCCACCAGTCGGGGGAGTTCGGCAGGACCTCGATCTCCGGGGATGTCAGCACGAGGTCCGGCTCGCCGATCGCCCACCCGGACGCGTCGGCGGCCTCGGCATCGGCGGTCTGCGCGACCGGCGCGCCGCGCGGCGCGCCGTTGTCGGCCCACTCCGCGATGGCGGCGATCTCGGCCGCGCTCAGCGAGACGTCGCCCTTGTAGTGCTGGATGCCGATGTCCTTCTCGATGTACCAGGGCGGCATCACGTCGGGCTTGCCGACGCGGCCGGTGCGGTACTTGATGGCCCGCGCCCAGGGACGCGCCTGCTCGTAGGTGAGCAGCGACATCGGGGCCACCGACTCGGGCCGATGGCACTGCTGGCAGCTCCGCTCGAAGATGGGCGCGATGTCGCGGGTCCAGGTCGCGCCGTTCTCCTCCGCGCCGGCGGTGAGCGCCGGGGCGGCCAGCAGCACTCCGGCGGTTACGACCCCTGCGATACAGGACGCGGACACGGCTTTCCGGGCGATGGATACGGACATCATGGGGGTCCTCCTCGGGCAGGCTGCTGATCGCGACACAGATACCATGCTAAATCGGCCGGCGGACGTTCATCAAACGGGTTCTCTCCGGGAGAGCCGGCCGCTGCCGGCACACCCGCCACCTGCGCGGTGACGGTTGCCTCCGCAGTTCCGGGCATGCCGGCGGCGCTCATTCCCCGTTGACGATCCGCAGAAAGTCGGCGTGCGAGCCGACCAGACCGTGCACGCCGACGTGCCGGGTCACATCCAGACCGAGCCGCTCGATATTCGCCGCCAGGGTGTGCCGGCTCGCGTTCGCCCCGGGCCGGGCGGCGGCCGTCGGCAGGGCCGGCGAGTGGAGATCGGCGTTGATCAGGATGCGCTCGGCCGGAAGGTGGACGATCAGCATCGTCCCGGCGTGGCCGAGGTCCTGCACCGCGTGGATGTTCATCACCCGCTCGCCGTCGGTCAGCGTGTAGTCGTCGCTGACCAGCTCCAGGGCCGGGATGCGGTTGGGCGCGAACCACGGCATCAGGCCCGAGAGAATGTCGGGCGCCAGCGAGCGCGTGCCCGGATGGAGGAACACGTCCAGGTAGAAGTCGCGGTTCGCCTCGTGCGTGACGACCGTGGCGCTCTGGGCGACATAGGTTCGCAGGCCGCCGGCGTGGTCGACGTGGTGGTGGGTGTTGACGACGTAGCGGATCGGCTTGTCCGGGACGCGCCGCCGCAGCTCGGCGATCACGGCCAGCGAGCGGGCCTCGCTCTGCGGAGCCTCCACCACCGCCAGGAAGTCGTCGAACTCGACGCCCACGCTATGGTGCGTGCCGCCGGACACGCGCCAGACGCCCGGGGCCATCTCGGTCGAGCGGACCACCACCGGGGGAACCGTCGCCTCCTGCACGACGTCCGGGATCACCAGCCGGTCGAGATCGCTGTCGTCGAGAAAGTCGGGATGCACCCCCGTCACCGTGATCTCCATCCAGTTGTGGCCGGGATGGATCCGCGGGTCACCCTGGTGCGAGTGCAGCACCGTGGGGAACATCACCCCGTCGAAGTCCCGGTACTCCGTGTAGCGGTGGTCGTAGATCATGTCGCCGAAGTACGGGTGCGGCACCCAGGTCAGGACCCGTTCGACGAGGTTGTCCTCGTTGATCGTGCCGTTGACGCGATAGCCGCCCGGCGCGGTGAACGACACGATGGTCAGCGCGCGTCCCTCGAGCAGCAGCTCGGTCGCGGAGGCGTCGTCCGCCTCGGCCGCCGCCTTCAGGAACCCGTGCGGGGACAGCCAGATGTCGAGCTGGCGGACGGCGGCGTTGGCCGGCTGCGGGACCGGCGTGTCCCCCGCCATTGTCCAGGTGTACTCCCCCGTGGTGAAGAAGACGCGCTGCTGTTCCCCCTGCAGCGGCGTGCCGCCGCCCAGGGCCGGATAGTCGCCCTGGCGGCGGTTGTAGATCTCGTACGACGAACCGGTCGGATAGTGGATCGTGCGGTCGTAGGCGGTGAGCTCGAACCGGGGCCAGTCGTCCGCCGGCGTGTGGCTCTGCCCGACGTTGGCCACCCAACCGGCGCCGGAGTAGCGGATGGAGCGCACCTCGCCCATGGCCTCGGCGGCGGCACGCAGCACCTCGTCGACCTCCTGGGCTGCGGCCGGCGCCGCCAGCACGCAGGCGGTGACGAGAACAGCAAGCGTTCCACGCATCAATCCCCCCGGCGGTAACGTATGCGGATCCTTGATGATAGCCCGCCGTTCGACGCGCCGCCAATGTCGGGCTGGCGGATTGCGGGCCGTGCATCCGGCGGGCATATAATGAAGAGATCGGCCGGCGCGAACGAAGCATGGGAACGGCCGCAAGGCCCATTTCTGGGGAGGTGTCAGATGAATCGGTCCTTTCTCGGCGCCGCGTTGGGCGTCCTCGTGCTCCTGGTGCTGGCCCCCGCCGGGGCCGCCGGGCAGGACGGCCCGCGCACACCCTGGGGCGACCCGGATCTCCAGGGGACCTACACCAACAAGACCATCACGCCGCTGGAGCGTCCCGAGGCGCTCGGCGACAAGGTGTTCCTGACCGACGAAGAGATCGCCGAGCAGGAGCAGGCGCGGGTCCAGCGCAACCAGGACCTGCTGGTGGCGCCGCCGCGGCGCACCGTCGCCGGCGGCAACGTCGGCGGCTACAACAACTTCTGGCTCGACGGCGGCACGCGGCCGACCAATCGCACGTCGCTGATCGTCGACCCGCCGAACGGCCGCCTGCCGACGCGGACCGCGGACGCCGCGGCGCGCAAGACGGCGCACGACGAAGCGTATCCGGTCGACGGTCCGTTCGACTCCTGGGAGGACCTGGAGCTGAACGACCGCTGCCTGGTCTGGTCGGCCGGCCCGCCGATGCTGCCGAGTGCCTACAACAACAACTTCATCGTCCTGCAGACGCCCGACCACGTGGTCATCTACGCCGAAATGATTCACGACACGCGCATCATTCCCATCGACGGGCGCGGGCATGTGCCGACGAGCATCCGGCAGTGGCACGGCGACGCGCGCGGATACTGGGAGGGCGACACGCTGGTCGTCGAGACGACCAACCTGCGGCGGACGACGGCCAACGCCGGCGCGGTCGGCGGCGACCCGGTCCTGCTCCGCATAGCGAACGGACAGTCCGACGACACGATCACCGTGACCGAGCGGTTCACGCGGTCCGGCCCCGACAGCCTGCGCTACGAATTCACTGTCGACGACCCGACCCACTGGACGCAGGCCTTCTCCGGGGAGTTTCCGTTCGCGGCGTTCCCGGCCGACGAGCTGCCGTTCCTCTTCGAGTACGCCTGCCACGAGGGGAACTACAGCATGACGAACATCCTCGGCGGCGAGCGCGCCCAGGAGCGGGCGACCGACCAGCCGTAGGACTCGGCGCCCGGCCCCGGAGTCTGCGCCCGTCGAACGCCGCCGACTCCGGGGGGAGCTTCCACCTGTGGCCGCGGGTCCTGCCCTGCCCCTCTATGGGCCCGGGATCGGACCCGCGGTCGTCAACCGGATCCGGTATAGACCCGTGCGGGCCGTCATGTAGAGGGTGCTGCCGTCGTCACCCCACGCCACGTTGGCCGGCACCTCGTCCGGCATGATGGTCCCCAGGTGGGTTCCGTCCGGCGCGATTACCCACACCCCGCCGGGACCGGTGGCGAACAGGTTGCCTGCGTTGTCCACCTTGAGGCCGTCCGCCGCCCCTTCGGCGGTCTCGTCGTTCACGTCGAAGAAGACCCGCGCATTGGAGACCCCTTCCGCGCTCAGGTCGTAGGCCATCCAGACCTTCTGCTCCGGGTCCGAGTTCGCCACGTAGAGGATCGACTCGTCCGGCGAGAGCGCGATGCCGTTGGGACGCGACTGATCGCGGTACAGCAGTTCCAACTCGCCGTCCGGACCCAGACGGTAGATGCCGTTGAAGTCGTGCTCCCGCAGCGGCGAGGCGTCGCGTCCCTCCAGGGCCGACCCCGGATCGGTGAAGTACAGCCAGCCGTCCGACGAATAGGCGGCGTCGTTCGGGCTGTTCAGCCGGCGACCGTCGTAGGCGTCCACCAGGGTGGTTCGCGCGCCGTCCGCCTCCACCCGCGAGATGAGCCGGTTGCCATGCTCGCACATCACGAGGCGGCCCTCGGCGTCAATGGTCAGTCCGTTGGAGCTGACCGACCGCAGGCCGGTCCGGTCGCCCTCGAAGACCGGCTCGATGAACGGACTCGCCCCTTCGGCCTCGGACCACTGGTAGACGCCGTTGCCGCGCACGTCGGAGAACAGCAGCCGCGACCCGGCGCGGTCCCACACCGGACCTTCGGTGAAGACATAGCCGTCGGCGAGCTTCTCGATGCGGGCGTCGGCCGGCACGAGGTCGTCGAAGCGCGGATCGACGCGGAGAACCGTGCCGGCGCCGGGGTCCGGCGCGGGCGGCTCGACCGGTGGATCGGCCGGTTCGGACGCGCCGCAGACCACCGCGAGACACGCGAGCACGGCAAGGCAGAAAACTGTCGCCGGTCTGGTCATCGTCTCTCCTCCATTACCCGGTCGGCGTCGAATCCACATCGGCGCGCCCCACGGCGCCGGCCCCGACCGTACGGCGGTAGGATACGTGCAGTCCGGCCATCGCGTCCGCGGAGCGCCCGGGCGGGGCCTGCCGCCGCGGCCGGTGCCGGACGAACCATCACAGGTCTGGCGTTGCGTCCGCGGACGCCCGGGCGTGGCGGCGCGCGTCGAGGAAAGGAAGTGACCCGTGCGTGCACAGACACAGGCAATCGGATGGTTCGCGGCGCTCGGCCTGCTGGCCGCCGGCGTCGGTCCGGCCGCAGCACAGGTCGACGCGGATGCGCGGATGCTGGTCCTGCTGCGGGACGCCAGCGCGCTGGCCGTCGTGGACCCGGCCGAGGGAACCGTACTGGGACAGGTCCCGACGGTGGGCAATCCGCACGAGGTGACCGCGACGCCGGACGGCCGGCTGGCGTTCGTCGCCAGTCCGAGCGAGGGGATCTCGGTGATCGACCTGGCGTCGCTGACCGAGGTGCGGCGTCTGGACATCGGCGCGGGCAGTGTGCCGCATGACGTGCGCTTCGCGGACGGCAGGCTGTATTTCACCATCGAGGGCTTCAAGTCGATCGCCCGCTACGACCCGCAGGCCGACGCGGTCGACTGGACGCTCGGTCTGGGGCAGGACGGCGCCCACATGATGGTCCTGAGCCGCGACCGGGACACCATCTTCACGGCCAACCGCGAGTCGGACACCGTGTCGATCGTGGAGGGCGCGGCGGGCGGACCGCCCGACTGGCGGGTGACCTCGATTCCCGCCGACGGCGCGTATCCGGAAGGGCTCGATCTGTCGCCGGACGGCGCCGAGCTCTGGGTCGCCACCCGCAACGACGGCGACGTGTCCATCATCGATGTCGCCTCGAAGTCGGTCAGCGAGCGCCTGGACATGAACTTCGCCGATCCGAACCGCCTGGCCTTCACGCCGGACGGCGCCCGCGTGCTCGTCTCGGATTCGGCCACCAGCGTGGTGGTCATGGACGCCGCGTCCCGCACCGAGATCACGCGTCTCGACCTCGCCCCGAACGCCCTGCTCGTGCGGCCGGACGGCGCGGTGGCCTATGCCGCCCTGCGGGGCGACGACCGGGTGGCGGTCATCGACATGGAGACGCTGGAGGTGGTCGACGAGTTCGCGACCGGAGCCGGCTCCGGTCCGGGATGCATGTTCTGGCTGGCGGGAGAGTGACGGCGCGCTGCACGACGGCGTGCGGTCGGCACGTTTGACAACAATGAAGGGTGAACCGTGACGAACGAACCCTCTGGAAGCATGCACCGCACCCTGACCGCCGGGTTGGCGGCCGGGCTGGCGCTGGGTCTCGCCGGCGCCGCGGAGACACGCGCGCAGGCGCCGGCCGACGGCACGGAGAACCTGCGGGCAGCAATGGAGACGCTCGCTGCGCTCGGGGGCGAGCCACGGATCGTCAGCGGCGCCGGCATGACGCGGGACGACGTGCCGCTGCTCACCCTCGAGAACGGGTCGCCGTTCGACGCGTCGCGTCCCGAGCGCCGGCTCGTACTCGTCGGCGGCCTCGACGGGGATGCCGACGCCGCCCGTATCGTGCTCGACGCGGTGCGCTGGTTCAAGACCGAGGCGCCGGAAGCGGAACGCGCGCGGTGGCTGGTCAGCGCGCTCCCGTCGGCGCTGCCGGGTGCGAACGCGGCCGGGCCGCCAGCCGTGTTCCCGCCGGTCGACGGGTTCTTCGACGATCCGGACCGGCCGGAGACCCGCTACGTCTGGCGTTGGGTCGCCTACCAGGCGCCAGACCTCGTCGTCGAGGTGCGCGCAGGGAACGCGCTGCGCGTGCGCCCCGGCAACGGTTCCGAGGCCGAGGGAGTACCCGCCGGATCGCTGGCCGCAGCACTCGCCCATGTGGCGAACCACACCGGACTCGGGCTCGTGGACACGCTGTTTGCGACGGCCGGGGCGGCCGACGGCGCCGCCGCCATGCGTGCGGTCCTGGCTCGCGCGGCGGAAACCACGTACCGGCGATCACCGCTGCGGGAAACCTTGGACCGCCGCATGGCGCGTGCGCCGCTTGATGTCGCGCGGCTGATGGCCCGGCGCTATCCCGGCGCGCCCGGCATCAGCTACATCCCTGCCCTCGCCTGGGTGCATACCCTGCGGGTCGCCGAGATCGACGACGATGCAGCGCTGCGCGACAAGGTGACGGAACAGGTCCGGCCGTGGCTGTCCGGCGGCCGGCCGCTGTTCGGCGACCGGCTCTCGTTCGCCGCGGTGGCGGGCACGATGATCTTCAGCCAGCTCGCAGGGCTGCCCGGCGAAGACGGTGACGCCGCGGCCCGCCTGGCGGCCGAGGGGGTCACGCTCGCGGCGGCCGAGACGTCGCCCGGAATGCCTCGCCTCGCGTCCGGGTGGAGCGACGACTTCTTCCTCGGCACGATCGCCGCGGTTCGCGCCGGCGACCCGGACGGGCTTGCCGCCGCCGTCCGGCTGGTCACCACCACCGCGGCCCGCCTGCAGCGACCGCAGGGACTGTTCCATCATGACGCGGACGCCCCGATCGCATGGGGCCGCGGCAACGGGTTCGGCGCGCTCGGCCTCGCCGAGCTGCTCACGGTCCTCCCCGTCGACCATCCGGATCGGGCGGCCGTACTCGACATCCACCGGCGGCACCTGGCGGAAATGCGGGCCCAGCAGGCGCCGGACGGCATGTGGCGGCAGATCGTCGACGTGCCGGGCAGCTACCGCGAGACCAGCGTCACCGCGATGATTCTGACCGCGATGGCGCGCGGGGTCCGGCTCGGATGGCTCGACGACTCGTACCGGCCGGTCATCGACCGCGCCTGGCGCGCGCTGCTCGCCCACGTCACCGAGGACGGCCTGCTGGTCGACGTCTGCTTCAGCACCGGGGCCGGTCCGACGCGGCGGCACTACCTCGACCGGCCGGCCGTCAACGGCGCGGACGACCGCGGCGGCGCCATGGTGCTCGGCGCCGCGCTGGAGTACCACGATCTCCTGCAGCGGCAGTGAGCGACCGGACCGACGCCCTGACGTCTCGACAACCTGTCGGAACCGGCCGTTGGCGACGCGGCGGGACGCCCGCCCGGATCAAGGAACCGGACGCCCTGCGCAGGCACGACTACCCGCCGGATCGGCAGGAGTTGCTACCCGCACGGTCCTGGAACAGGCGGAGGTCCTGTCCGCCACCCGGGCGGCCTGAACCCGCGGGACGGCACAATCGTCCCGGCCGGCTTTGCAACGCGCGCGGCCCGTGGCATAGTCCCCCGATGCCGGCAGGAAGCCGACAATGGGAGGAAACCGTGACGCGTAGCACACGCACGACAGCACGCTGCCGCAGGAACGAGACACGCCGGCGCGGACGGCGGTGGATGGGAGTGCTGGCCGCCGCCTGGCTGCTGGCCCCGGCCGTCGCCGGCGCCCAGGGCTTCCAGCTTCTGGAAGCGACAATCGCAGACGTGCACGCGGCGTTCGCGTCCGGCGAGCTGACGTGCCGGGCGCTGGTGCAGCAGTACGTCGACCGCATCGAGGCGTACGACCAGGCCGGCCCCGCCCTGAACGCCATCCAGGCGGTCGACCCCCGTGCGCTGGAACGAGCCGACGATCTGGACGCGGCCTACGCCGAATCGGGGCCGGTCGGTCCACTGCACTGCATTCCGGTGCTGCTGAAGGACCAGGTGGAGACGCGCGACCTGCCCACCACCTACGGCTCGGCCCTCTTCGAGGGGTTCGTGTCGCGGCGCGACGCCACCATCGTCGTGCGGATGAAGGCAGCGGGCGCCCTCATCCTGGCCAAGACGAACATGGGCGAGTTCGCGTCGCGCTACGTGGGCTCCGCGTTCGGGATCATCCGCAATGCCTACGACCCGACCCGCAACCCGAGCGGCTCGTCCGGCGGCACCGGCGCCGGCATCGCGGCCAACTTCGGGATGGTCGGCATCGGCGAGGACACGGGCGGGTCCATCCGGGGCCCGGCCGCGGTCCACGCGCTGGTCGGCCTGCGCCCCACCCTGCCGCTGGTCAGTCGCTTCGGCATGATGCCGGCCAACCCGTCCAGCGACACCCTGGGCCCGATGACCCGGACCGTCCGGGACGCCGCGCTACTGCTCGACGCCATCGCCGGCTACGACGCCAACGACCCGGTCACCGCGTATGCCGTCGGGCACGTGCCCGATTCCTACGCCGCGGGTCTCGACCTTGACGACCTGCAGGGCGCGCGCATCGGCGTCATCCGCGAAGCGATGGATCCGAAGACCAACCCCGACGCCGAGGACTACAGGCAGGTGCGGGCCCTGATCGACCAGGCCCTCGCCGACATGCGTGCGCTCGGCGCCACCATCGTCGATCCGGTGACCATCCCCGGCCTCGAGTCGGCGCAGCGGGTGTACGTCACCAACAACTTCGAGACCGAGGCGGCGATGAACGCCTACCTGGCCGAGCATGCAAACGCGCCGGTCAAGACCGTCCGCGACATCCTGGTGTCGGGCGTGGTCACCCCCTGGCGGGCGCGCGGCCTCATCAATGTGGTCGGCCGGTCGACGAACGACCGGGGCTACCTGACGATCCTCCATGCCCGTGAGGAGTTGCGGCGCAGCGTCCTGGCCGCGATGGCCGACGACGACCTCGACGCCCTCGTCTACGCGACCTTCGACCATCAGACGACCGTGATCGCGCCCGATGCCCTCACCAACGCGAACACCCAGGACCAGTACGCGCGGGGCAACAACCGCTTCCTGAGTCCCGCCACCGGGTTCCCGGCGCTGACCCTGCCGGCCGGGCTGACCGCCGACGGGCTCCCGATCGGGCTCGAGATGCTCGGGCGGCCGTTCACCGAGGCCACGCTGTTCGAGCTCGGCTACGCCTACGAGCAGGGCACGAAGCGCCGTGAGCCCCCGAAGACCACGCCGGCGCTGGAGCGATGATGGCACGCGGCGGGAGGCGTCCTGCCACCGGCGGCCGCGTCCGGAACCGCGCGATCCCCGACGCCGGGGGAGGCGATGACGGAGCCGGTCGAGCCGGTGACGGCGCGCGAGCATCTGCGGTTGACGTGTCTGCGGTCGACGTGCCCGGACGCCGGAGGAGGCGATGACGGAGCCCGCGGAGCCGGCCGTCTCCTGCGCCGGCGTCGTCAAGCGCTACGGCGACGTGCTGGCCGTCGACGGTCTCGACCTCGAGGTCCGGCGCGGCGAGTGCTTCGGCCTGCTCGGACCGAACGGCGCCGGCAAGACGACGACCATCGAGATCCTGGAGGGGCTGCTGGCGCCCGACGAAGGCCGCGTGCGGATCCTCGGGCAGGCGTGGGGCGAAGACGACGACGCGCTGCGGGCGCGGCTGGGGATCCATCTGCAGGAATCGCAGATGGACGAGAAGCTGTCGGTGGTCGAGACGCTCCGGCTGTTCCGCTCGTTCTATCCGCGGGGGCGGCCGGTCGACGACGTACTGCGGCTGCTGGAGCTGGAGGGCAAGCGCCGGAGCTGGGTCGGCAAGCTGTCGGGCGGCCAGCGGCAGCGGCTCGCCGTCGGCTGCGCCCTGGTCGGCGTGCCCGAGCTGCTGTTCCTCGACGAACCCACCACCGGGCTCGACCCGCAGTCGCGGCGGCAGTTGTGGGCGCTGCTGCAGCGCTACCGGGCCGAGGGGGGGACGATTCTCCTGACGACCCACTACATGGACGAGGCGCACGCGCTGTGCGATCGGGTCGCCATCGTCGACCGCGGGCGGATCGTCACCCTGGGCAGTCCCGACGCGCTGATTCTGTCCATCGGCGCGCCCCATGTGGTGGAGATCGCGTTCGCCAGGGACGCGGCGCTCGAATCCGACGATCTGCGGGAGAGACTCGCCGCACTGCCCGACGTCGACACGGTGCGGGGCAATAGTGCGGCGGAACGGCAGGCCGCACTGCCCGACGGCCACGACCCGACAGCCGACGACGCCGAGGCCCGCCGGAACGCACTCCCCGACGGCCGCCACCCGACCGCCGACGACGCCGAGGCCCGCCGGGACCCACTCGCCGACGGCCACGACCCGACCGCCGACGACGCCGAGGCCCGCTGGACCGTGACGGCGCGCTCCCTGCACCGGACGCTGCCGGCCCTGGTGGGACTGGCCGCCGAGGCCGGCGTCGAGATCGAGACGCTGTCCACCCGCACCGCCACCCTGGAGGACGTCTTCGTGGCGCTCACGGGTCACCGACTGCGCGATGACTGACACCGGATCCGCCGCCGAACCGCGCCATCCGTTCGTCGAGATGACGATCACCCGGCTGCTCCTCCTGGTGCGCGAACCGGAGATGATCTTCTGGGTCTTCATCTTCCCGCTGCTGATGGCGCTGGCTCTCGGCATCGCCTTCCGCTCGCCGTCCGAGGCGCCGGTGGCGGTCGCCGTCGAAGCGGGTGCCGGCGCGGAGGCGCTGCGCGACGCCCTTGCGGACCACGACAGCGTGGAGGTCGTCTCCATCGACGCCGGGACGACGGCGGCGGCGCTGCGCGACGGTCTGGCGCACGTCGTGGTGGCGCCGGGCGACCCGCCGACCTACCGCTACGACCCGACGCGGCCGGAGAGCCGGCTGGCCCGCCAGACCGTCGACGATCTGCTGCAGCGCGCCGCCGGCCGCGAGGACGTCTGGGCCGCCGGCAACGAGACCGTCATCGCCCCCGGCAGCCGCTACATCGACTGGCTGATCCCCGGTCTGCTGGGCATGAACATCATGGGCACCGGCATGTGGGGCATCGGCTTCACGCTGGTGGTGCAGCGCACCCGCAAGCTGCTCAAGCGGCTGATCGCGACGCCGATGCGGCGCCCGCAGTTCCTGGCCGCCCTGGTGACGGCGCGCATGGTGCTGCTGGGCCTGGAGCTGGTGGCGCTGATCGGCTTCGCCCGCCTGATGTTCGGCGTGCCGATCGAGGGCTCGCTCGTCAACCTCGCCGCGGTGTCGCTGCTGGGGGCGATGACCTTCGGCGGGCTGGGGCTGCTGACGGCCAGCCGCGCGCAGACGGTCGAGGGCGTATCCGGCATCATGAACGTCGTCATGGTGCCGATGTGGATCTGCTCCGGCGTCTTCTTCGCCTCGTCGAACTTCCCCGACCCGATGCAGCCGTTCATCCAGGCGCTGCCGCTGACGGCGCTGATCGATGCGCTGCGCGGCGTGATGCTGGACGGACGGGGGCTGCTCGCCATCGGCCCGGAACTGCTGATCCTCGCCGCCTGGGGCGCGGGGAGCTTCACCCTCGCGCTGCGGATCTTCCGCTGGCGGTAAACCGGGTGTTCAGTTGACCGGGTTCGATGCTCCTCCTCTGCTGCGGGGCGTCGAACTCGCCCCCCCGCTACCCATACGCGCTCAAGGAGATTCCGTTAACGGCGCGGTTCCGTCAGGTCCCGTCCTGGCGGCGCCATCGTCAGGAGACATGCGGCAGTGGCGCCGGTGTTGGACGACCGGAATCGCCCCGCGCCGGGCGGCGGCCCAATCGCGGTCCACCGGCTCCAATGTCGCGGCGACGCGCTGGTATCGCAGCTCCGTCGTTCCCCTTACACCAGGACCTTCCTGAACACCTCCATTGCCACGGCCATCTCCTCTCGACTGCCGATCGAGATTCGGCAGTGCGTCGTGTGCAACGGCGGAAAATCCCGGCCTACCAGCACCTTGTGCTCCAGGCACGCTTCGCGGAACTCCCGTGCGGGCCGCCCGATGTCAACGAAGATATGGTTGGTGTTGGAGTCGGGCACGTCGAAGCCCATGTCGCGGAAGGCAGCGATGACGCCGTCGCGAATCACGGCATTCTCCCGCACTTCCCAATCGATGTGTTCCGTGTCCTCGAACGCGGTGATCGCAGCTATCGCGCCCAGCATGTTGACGTCGCCCATGCCCCAGGCGCCGCGGATCCTGGCCAGGGTCTGCTCCTGCGCAAGGCCGTACCCGACACGCAGGCCCGCAATGCCATGCGCCTTCGAGAAGGACCGGGTGACGAACACGCGCTCGTCTTCCAACGCCAGCGGCACTGCGGTCTCGATGCTGCCCGGCCGTGCGTAGTTGATGTATGCCTCGTCGACGTGAATCATGGTGTCCGGCGATTCACGCAGCACCCGGCGCACGAAACGCTCGACGGCTCCGGGTCCGTGTACCATGCCGGTGGGGTTGTTCGGATTGCAGAGATAGACCAGGCCTGCGCCGCGAGACGCCTCCGCCAGCGCATCGAGATCGATGGCGAGCGAGCTGTCCAGATCCACCTCGGTCGTCTCGATCCCGATCTGTCGGGCGGTGCCCAGGCTGGTCGAGTACGTGGGCATGGGGGTCACGAAGCCCTTCGTCGCAGAGCAGAATGCCCGTACCGAGCCCTGCAACAAGGGGGTGGAGCCGGTGGCGAGCTGCACGTTGTCGGTGCCGACCTGGTAGTAGTCGGCGATGACCGTTCTCAGCTCGTCGACGTGATCCGGCGAATAGCCGCGGCCCATGCGCTTGTTGGTGTGGGCCTGAATGGCCTGGATGGTCTTCGCGCCGGGGCCACGGGCACTCTCGTTCTGGTTGAGCTGGATGACGCCGCCATCATGGATACCGGACTTGGCAGCCTCCCGAGTCTGGGCGCTCGCCCGCCTGCTGAACGGTGAAGCGCCGGTCAGGGCGGTCGCCGCGCCACCCAGCGCGATGGTTCCTACGAATCCACGGCGTGTCGTCTTCATGCGATTCCTCCTCGGGGAGCGACGGCGCCTGGTTCTTCGGCCGGCGGTGAGCACCGTGAGCACCGCGGCACGCGGGCAAGACGCTCCGGTCCCGGTCGTGTTGGTCCAGTACGACCCCGGCATTCTAACGCCGTACCGGGCCGAACCGCACGAGAAATCTTGCCCCGCAACGCCGACGTCTGCAACGTGCGGCGCCCCGACGCCGGCAACCCTTGCCGGCGGCCTGCGCGGCCGCAGCCGCGGAGCGCAAACGAGCCTCGGCGTCATCAACACGCTCGACCAGCGCGGCCTCACCACCGGCCGCGGCGTGAACCTGCGCCACCCGGCCGCCGCGGCGGATGCGACCCGGCTGCTTCACGCCGGGGCTGACGACGAGGTCCTCCCCCTCCAGATGACGCGCGCGGAAGGCGGCGATGGAGGTCGCCTCGGCGTGGTCGGGACTGACCTTGCACTCGACGGCATCGACCCGCCGCCCGGCGCGGCGGATGACGAAGTCCACTTCGCGCTGCGACTTGTCGCGCCAGTAGCCCTGCATCCCCGCGGCGGGGGCGGCGCTACAACCGATAGCGGGCCACGGCGGCCTCGTCCCAGTCCATCCCCAGGCCGGGGCCGCGCGCGGTGACGCAACCGTCGACCGGCAGCGGCGGGTCGGCGAGCACGGCGCCGGCCAAGTCCAGGTACTCCAGGTATTGCGCCAGCGGCGTCACCGGCAGCACGTGGGCGCTGGCCTCGACGAACAGGTGGCTGGAGACCGGCACGGCGGACGCCTCGGCCTGCCCCATCGCGCGCAGCCAGCCCGTCACGCCGCCGATCTTCATCAGGTCCGGCATGCACAGGTCGCAGGCGCCGGCGGCCAGCGCGTGCGCCATGTCGTGCCCGAACCACCAGTTCTCGCCCGTCTGTACAGGCACGGGTGATGCGGCGCGGACGCGGGCGTGTCCGGCCAGATCCTCGGCCGGGACCGGCTCCTCCACCCACTCGAGGTCGAAACGGGCCAGCGCGCGGATGCGCCGCAGGGCCTCGGGCGCGGTCAGCGACTGGTTGAAGTCGATCATCAGGCGCACGTCGGGGCCGATCACCTCGCGCACGCCGGCGAGGTTCCGTACGTCCCAGTCGAGGTCGGCGACCCCGACCTTGACCTTGATGGCCCGGAAGCCCTGCTCCACGCTCCGCTCCAGCGCCCGCGCGTCCGCCTCTGGATCGACGATGCCGAAGCTGTCGTAGGCCTGCACCGGGGCGGCGGCGCCGCCGAGCAGCTCCACCACCGGCCGCCCCAGCGCCCGGCCCCGCAGGTCCCACAGCGCCATGTCGAGGCCGGAAAGCGCCATGCCGACCAGCCCCTGGCGTCCCATCAGGCGGAAGCGCGCGGCCAGATCGTCGGCCACCGCCACCGGCGACGCCGGCCGTCCCCGCAGCACCGCGTCGAGATCGTCCACGAACGCCTTCAACGCCCGCAGCACCAGGGTGGTGTAGCCGAAGACGTAGGCCCTACCGACCGGCCCCGCCTCCGACGCGATGTCGATCAGCAGGAGCGGCGACAGCGGGACATCGCCGGACGCGGTGCGGAGCGGCCGGGCCAGGGGTGCGGCTACGGCGCGGGCGGTCAGCGAGCGGATGGTCAGCTCCGATTCGGACATGACGGTCTCCTTCCGATAGCAGCGCCCACGGGGATGAACCGCAGCGCCGCGGCGTCACACTCCACCGTTGTGCGTGGTGCGGCGACCGGTTCGCCTCTCGTCTGCACATTCTCCGTCAGGGGACGCCTGACCGGGGACCGTGCACGGCGACAGCGGGCGGGCGCGCGCTAGAATATCCGCTGCGGATGCAACCCACCGACGTCGTCCGCGGGAGGCGGCGCGGGATGAAGGAGAGAATCATGGCGAAGCGTCTCGTCGGCACCGCCGCTCTGTTCGTACTGGCCGCGGGGCCCCTGACGGCCCAGGAGTTCCCGCCCGGCTTCGTCGACCCGGCGCCCCTGCTCGCCGCCGTCGCCGAGGAGATCGGCGAGGCCAACCTGCGCTGCCTCTCGTACTCCGGCAGCGGCGGCTATGCCGGCGCGGTGGGCCAGACGTTCGAGAACGCGGTCAACATCGACTGGCCGCGCATCGGCTCGCTGGACAACTACACGCGCACCATCAACTGGGAAGCCGGCACGAGCGTGGAGACGTTCGACCGCGAGCCGGGCCTCGCGCCCGCGTCGTGGAAGTACGGCCTCGGCTGGCGCAGCGGCACCCCCACGCAGACGCAGACGCGGCAGACCCACGTCACCAACGGCCGGTTCTCGTGGCACAGGGACGGCGACGGGCCGCCGGTGGCGGTGCACCCCGAAATCGCCGAGGTGTACCAGCTCGACATGTGGCTGAACCCCCACGGGTTCCTCAAGGCCGCCCGCATGCCGGGCGCCAACCCGGTGGCGTTCTGGCGCTGGGAGCAGATCGAGAAGGGCCGCGACGGCAACGTCGTCATGCCCGAGAAGATGCACGTGGTCGCGATCGAGATGTTCGGAAAGTACCGCGTGGACGCCACCATCAATTCGCGGAACCTGATCCAGCGGCTCAAGACGACGGTGAACATCCCCGCGCTGGGCGACTTCAACATCGAGCACGAGTCCACGAACTTCGTCTCGATCGGCAACGTCAAGTGGCCGACCGACTGGCACTCGCACCAGGGCTGGGACGACAACTGGCAGTTCTACCGCCAGAGCACCGGGCACAACGCCTACGGCGGGTCGTTCCCCGATATCCGGCCCAACGACTGCGGCGACCCGGCGCCGGTGCCCGAGTCGGTGGCCGAGGCGGACTGGTCGGTCGAGGTCACCGTGGACGAGTTGGCCGACGGAGTGTACCGGCTGGGCGGCGGCCCCGCCGCCAGCTACATGGTCGAGTTCAGCGACTTCGTGGCCGTCTTCGAGGCGCCCGGCGACGAGGAGCGCAGCCTGCGGGTCATCGACCGGATCACGAAGCTGGCCCCGGACAAGCCGATCCGCTGGGTCATCGCGTCCCACCCGCACTTCGATCACATCGGGGGGCTGCGCACGTATCTGCACGTCGGGTCGACCATCGTCACCCACATGATCAACCTCGACTTCCTGAACCACGACGTGCTGACCTACGAGCCGCGGACCATCAAGCCGGACATCGTCTCGAAGTGGCCGCCGACGGAGCTGGCCGAGGGCTACAACTACGAGGCGATTCAGGAGAACTACGTCATCACCGACAACTCCCGCATCCTGCGCGTCTACTACGTGCAGCCGCTGCGGCACGTCGCGGGGATGCTGATGGCGTACCTGCCGGCCGAGCGCATCGCGTTCCAGTCGGCCCTGTTCGACACCCACGAGCCGCCGCGGCCGGCGCAGTTGCCGTCGATGCGCGCCCTGCACACCCAGGTGGAGCGCATGAACCTCGACGTGGAGACGCTGGCCCCGGTGCACGGCGAACCCGTACCATGGAGCGACTTCCTGGCCGCACTGGAGCAGCTCGAACAGTAGAGGTCCGGTCCAGTGTCCGACAGTTCCACGCAGTTGGCGACGAAGGCGGTGCACGCCGGCGAGCCCGTCCCCCGACGGGGCGGCGCCGTGGTGGCGCCGATCTTCCAGTCGGCCAACTTCGAGTACGCCGGCGAGTCCAGCTACCACGACCTGCGCTACATCCGGCTGAACAACACGCCGACGCACGACGATCTGCACGCCAAGCTGGCGGCGCTCGAGGGCGGCGAGGCGGCCCTGGCCACCGCCAGCGGCATGGCGGCGATCTCCACCGCGCTGCTCTCGGTGCTCGCCCCCGGCGGCCACCTCCTGGTGCAGGCCGATCTGTACGGCGGGACGCACGATTTCGTCACCGGCGACCTGGCCGACTTCGGGCTGAGCTACACGGTCATCGACGCCGACGACGCCACGTCGTGGGAGAGCGCACTGCGGCCGGACACGAAGGCCATCTACGTCGAGGCGATGACCAACCCGCTGCTGCGCGTGGCCGACCTGGCCGCCGTGCCGCCGTTCGCCCGCGCCCACGGGCTGGTGTCGCTGATCGACTCGACGTTCCCCAGTCCGGTGAACTTCCGCCCCGTCGAGCACGGCTTCGATCTCGTCCTGCACAGCGCCACCAAGTACCTCAACGGGCACTCCGACATCGTGGCCGGCGCGGTGATCGGACGCGGCGACCTGGTCGCCGCCGTCCGCCGCCGGCTGAACCACCTGGGCGGCGCGCTCGACCCGCACGCCGCCTTCCTGCTGCACCGCGGCGTCAAGACGCTGCCCGTGCGGGTGCGGCAACAGAACGAGAGCGCGCTGGCGGTAGCCGCGTGGCTGGAACAGCAGCCGGCGGTCGTGCGGGTGAACTACCCGGGACTGGCCAGCCATCCGCGCCACGCGCGGGCAGAGCGCCTGTTCGACGGTTTCAGCGGCATGCTGAGCTTCGAGCTCGCCGGCGGCCGCGAGGCGGCGGACCGGTTCATCGCCGCGGCGCGCCTGCCCGTGGCGGCGCCGAGCCTCGGCGGCGTCGAGACCCTGCTCACGCGCCCGGCCACGACCTCGCACGCCGGGATGGACGCCGACGAGCGCCGCCGCCTGGGCATTGCGGACGGCCTGATCCGCGTGTCGGTGGGCCTGGAGGCGACCGCCGACCTCATCGCGGACTTCGCGCAGGCGCTGGCCGCATTGGAGCCGACCGCCGCGACCGAACGTCACCGCTAAGTCTGCGCTGCGGGCGTGGGAACGGCGTTGGGAACACGTTGCCGCGACGGCGCGGCTCACCTGCCGAACAGGTCGCGAAGCCAGTCGCCGAACCGACACCGGCTACGGGGGGACGGGACCAGCTACACCATCGAAGGGCTGCAGCACTCGACGCACCATCAGGTGTTCGTTCGGGCGAACAACGCCTTCGGCTCGGGCCCCTGGTGGGGTGAGAAGATCATGACGACCGCTCCGCCGGACGAGCCCGAGGAACCCGAAGATCCAGAACCGCCGACCGCCGTCCCGAGCGCTCCACGGGAACTGGTGCTCGGGCCCGGCAACGCCAGCATAATGGTCGGCTGGCAGTTGCCGGCCAGCACGGGCGACTCGCCGATCACCAGCGCTCCGAGTCGACCGCGTTGTTCGAGTCCAGTACACTGGCGCGGTGCTCCTCACCGTGGCGTGGCGGTGCCTTGCCCCCGGTTTCCGTTGCATCACGGCGGCGGGGCGGCGGCAGGCCTCCGTGCGCGTCCTCTCCCCCGCTGTCCGACGCCGAAGGCTGCACAGTGGAGCGCCGCTGCTGGCGCACCCAGGCGTCCTGCCCGCCGCGCTCGCCCTGATCCTTGTCGGTCTCTGCCACGCACGGCCCGCGACGGCGGCCGAGTCCTGGAGCGTGGCCGAGGGCCAGGTGCGGGTCCGCTGTCGCATGACGGTCGGTGGGAGCTTTGACGCCGTCACGTCGACCCTTTCCGGGACCCTGCGGCGCACGACGCAGCAGACCGGTTCCTACGCGGGCGCCATCCAGGTCGACCTCGCAACGCTCGATACCGGCATCGCGTTGCGCAACGCGCACCTCCGGGACCGCTATCTGATGATCGAACGCGGTCCCGCATTCCGGCGCGCCGTTCTCTCCGGCATCGAGATCGAGACGCCGCCGACGGCGCGCGGCGGTCGGCACAGAACGCGGTTCTCCGGCGCGTTGACGCTGCATGGCGTGCAGCGGGCGGTCACCGGCGAGGCGGAGCTGCGGCAGCGGGACGGACGCCTGCAGGTCGACGCCGAGTTCTCACTCAGCCTGAACGCGTTCGACATCCCTCCCCCGCGGTACCTCGGCATCGGCGTCCGCGACACGCTCGAGGTCACCGTCCGGTTCGAAGCGGCAAGCGGCGAGCCGTCCGCGGACGACCGGCGATGACGGCGGCCACGCAGCGCAAGGCGGCGGCAGGGCTCGTCCTGGCGGCCACTGCACTGCTCGCAGCCGGAGGCGCCCGTCCGGCGTCCGCCGAGCCGACGTTCCTCTCGAAGCAGTATCCCCGTTGCACGGCCTGCCATTACGCCGCGTCGGGCGGCGGACTGCTGACGCCCTACGGACGGTCGTTGTCGCGGGAGGAGATCTCGATGTTCGGGGCGCAGGGAGCAGGCGGCGTCCCGGCGGACGGCGCCGGCGAAGAGCAGTTCCTGTTCGGCGCGCTGTCGGGCGAGAGCCCGCTGCAGCTCGGCCTCGACATCAGGCCCTCGCACGTGAACGTCGACCTGTCCGGGCGCCGGATCCCCGACCGCAACTTCCTCATGAACCTCGATCTGCAGACTGCTTGGCGGAAGGATCGCTGGACGGTCTACGGCTCTGCCGGCCGCGCGCCCGGCGGCGGCGCCGGCGAGCCGGTTTCCTACGAGCACTGGATTGCCTATCAGGCCACGGACGGGGTGACCGTGCGCGGCGGGCGCTTTCTTCCCGCCTACGGGGTCCGTTTCGCCGATCACACGTCGTTCACGCGCGAAGGACTGGGACTCGGGCACGACGACCAGGTCTATGGCGTCGAGGTGAACCTGTCGACCGACCACACGCTGCTGCAGGCAGCGGCCGGTCCGGGACGCGCCGACTCGCTCGTCGACGACGACGGCCGGGGCGGGTTCACGACGAGCGGCCGGTTGCAGGTCGATCTCGGTCCGCGTACGGTCATCGTGGCGTCCGGAATGCGCCGCGGCGCCGCGGCGGCCCGCCCGGCGAGCACGGATACGGGGCTGTCGCTCGGCTACGCCCCGGCGGGATGGCTGACGACCTGGACCCACGCCGACATCCGGCTCCAGAAGCTGGCCGCGAGCGAGCGCTCCTACATCCTGGCCAACCAGACGTCGGTGGAGGTCCTGCGCGGCGTGTGGCTCCGCATCTCTCCGCAGTGGCGCTGGACCGACACGGACCCGCGGGGCGAGGTCCGCCGGCTGGCGTACGGCCTGGACTTCTACCCCCGCACCCACTGGCACGTGCACCTGTCCTGGTACCACGACCGCCTGCCGTTCGCCGGCCGCCGCACGCGGACCCTGCTGGCGCAGTTGCACCTCTACCTGTAGCCTGTAGCGTGCCGACAGCATGAATCGGATCGTCGTTGGCAGCGGCGCCGGTCGCCGGCCGGCGGTGGCCCGAACGCCGCAGGGTACGCGGGATGGACCTGTCGCTCCGCCGTCCGCTAGGCTTGTCCTGATGAGAATCGCTGTTCGTTGCCTGCTGCCCCTCGTCGCCGCCGGAGTCACCGCCTGCGGAGGCGACTCCCCGACCGCGCCGACGCCGGCCCCGACCACGCCGACCGCCCCCGCCGTCGGCGTTCTGACCGCCACGTTGTCGAGCATCCAGCGGGAGATCTTCAACCCGTCGTGCGTCGGGCACCACGGGCCGACCGCCGCCGAGGCCGGCCTTGACCTTTCGGAAGGCCGTTCCTTCCAGAGCCTGGTCAACGTGACGAGCGCCCAGGTGGGACTGGACCTGGTCGAACCCGACGACGCCGACAACAGCTACCTGATCCACAAGCTCGACGGTCGCGCGGGGATCGTCGGCGCACGGATGCCCCCGGGCGGGCCCTTCATCACCGACGAGGCGCTCGCCACCCTCAGGCAGTGGATCGACGAAGGGGCCCGGGACAACTGAGTCGACCGCGAACGCCGGCATACTGGCAATGCGATCAACAGCCCGTTGAAAGCAGGCTCATCCGTGGGGATCGGAACGGGCAGTACCCCCATAAACTGTTCTTGTGACATGACTTACGTAGAAAGTCGAACAGAACGCTGAGGGGAACGTCGGCCGTCTGTACGTGTCGAGCGCACAGAGAAAAGGCCCCGGGGCGGCGTGGTCGAACCGGACCAGCCGCCCGGGGCCTGGACGGGTTCTCCGAAAGCGCTGTCAGCGCACCTGCGGCTGCGCCTTGGCGCCCTGCCCGGACTTCTCCTGCTTCTCGGGCTTGTCAGGCTGCGCGGGCGGCTGCGGTTGCTGCGCCGGCAGCGAGTACTGGTCGATGAGCTCCGGTCGCGGCCCGGCCGTGGAAATGCCCGCGCCGTCCATCAGGAACGTGACCACCTCGATGGTGGCGCGTGAAGGCCGCGGCAGACCGCCGCGGAACCCCTCGGCGATGAACAGCGGCGTGCGCCCCTGCTCGTTCGGCCGGGTCCAGACGTGGATGTCGGCCCCGTAGTCGGCGAGCTGCTGCACCACGGTGGGGAAGCTGGCGAACGCCGCACCGTGCACGGCCGTGTCGCCGTTGTCGTCGACGGCGTCGAGGTTCGCGCCGATCCCGACCAGCAACGCCACGGCGTCACGCGCCTCGGCCTCCGAACCGGCTTCCTCCTCCGGGGCCGTCGTGCCCAGCCCCGCCGCCGCCATCAACGGCGTGGAACCCTCGACGTTGGGAAGAAACGGGTCCGCACCGAGCTCCAGCAGCAACTGCATGAACGGAACGTCGGCCCGGTCAGCCGCCATCAGGAACGCCGTGGCTCCTTCCATCCCGAGCCGCGACGCGGTGTGCGGCGGCCGGACGGCGCTGTTCAATTGCAGGTTGACGTCCGCACCCAGGCTCACGAGCTTGCGCACGAACTGCAGCCCGGTCAGGTTGCCGGACCCGATCGGCGGCGGGTCGCCGCGGTCGCTCGCGTCCGGCTTGCGAACCCACGACATCGTGTGCAGCGGCGCGAACCCGGTGCGCTGATCGTTCGGATCGGCGCCGGCCTCGATCAACTCGACGGCGAGCTCGAAATGGCCGTTGCGAACCGCGAGCAGCAACGAGCTCATGCCGTCGTCCACCGGCCGGTAGCTGGCGTTGTTGACCGCCGCGTCGGGACCGTCCTTCACCCGCTCCAGGACCGCGTTGACATCCACACCCGCCTCAAGGAGGCGGTGCACGACGTCGATGTTGCCCTCGCGCACGGCGAAAAACAGCGGGGTGAACCCGGATCGGAGCGATGCGTGGACATCCGCGCCCGCGGCGAGCAGGGTGTTGACGATGCCCAGATGCCCCTCCGAGGCGGCCCACATCAGGGCGGTCTGTTCCCGTCGCTCTCGCGCGTTCGGATCCGCGCCCGCGGCGAGCAGGGCCTGCACGGCGTCCAGGCTCCCCGTCCGGGCCGCGGTCATCAGAACGGTCTCGCCGCCCAGCAGCGCGCCGTTCGGGTCGGCGCCCGCGGCGAGCAGGAACTTGACGAAGGCCGCGTTGCCGTTGGTGGCGGCCAGCGACAACGCCGGCACGCCGTAGCGGTTCGTCGCGTTGGCGTCCGCGCCTGCCCCGATCAGCAGCCGCGCCGTGTCGAGGTCGTCGTGGTAGGCCGCCCAGTGCAGGGCGGTCGTGCCGTCGACCTGCGAAGCGTTCACGTCCGCGCCCTCGGCCAGCAGGCTGCGGACGAGCCTGCCCTGCCCCTGCTCGGCCGCATCGGCAAGGTCGGCCTCCCCCGCCGCCGAGACCACGCCAGCCGCGGCAAGCATCAGAACGGAGAATCCAGCGATCAGTCGTCGCCAATTCATGTGTCGTCTCCCGTCACCTGCGAGTGACCGAGCCGTCGCTATACCGGCACCGCGTCGACCAGGTTCGCGATCCTGCCGTCGCTGTCACCGAACGAATCCAGGTGGACGCCCACCCGGTCCAACAGCGTCAGGTGCAGGTTGGCGAGCGGCGTGCCCTCGGCGTACCGAATGTGCTGTCCGCCGTTCATGCCGCACGCGGCGCCGCCGGCCACCAGGATCGGCAGGTTCTCGTGGTCGTGCAGACTGGAGTTGCCCATCCCGCTGCCGTACAGGTAGACGGTGCTGTCGAGCAGGGATCCGTCGCCGTCCGGCGTGTTCTTCAGCTTCTCGAGGAACTCGGCGAACAGCGACAGGTGGAACGTGTTGATCATGGAGATCTTGAGCAGCTTCTCCGGATCGTTCCCGTGGTGGCTCGTCGGGTGGTGCGGGTCCGGCACCCCGATCTCGGGATATGTGCGGTTGCTCAGCTCGCGCGTGAGCTGGAAGCTGACCACCCGCGTGATGTCGGCCTGGAACGCGAGCACCTGCAGGTCGAACATGAGCCGTGCATGATCCGCAAACGCGGCCGGGACCCCCACCGGACGGTCCACGTCGGGCATCGGGTTGTCCACCGCGCTGTTCTCCGCCCGCTGGATCTGCCGCTCGATCTCCCGAACGCTGTCGAGATACTGGTCGACGCGCACGCGGTCGGTGGCCCCCACCTCGCGCTTCAGGCGCGCGATGTCGGCGCTGAACGCATCGAGCAGGCTGCCGCGGCTGTTGAGCGCCGCCTGCCGCTCGGCGGCGGTGCCGCCCTCGCCGAACAGGCGTTCGAACACGATGCGCGGATGCGCCTCGGACGGCAGCGGCGTCGTCGGCGACGACCACGACAGGCAGTTCTGGTAGACGCAGGCGTAGCCGTTGTTGCACACGCCGGCGAGTGGATTCAGGTCCATCGACAGCTCGAGCGAGGGAAGCTGCGTGTCGCGCCCGATCTTCTTCGCCGCGATCTGATCGACCGTGGTCCCCAAGTGATAGTCGGAACTCTCGGTGTGCTTGGCATAGGCCGCGCTCAGGAACCCGGAGTTGGACGTGTCGTGGGTGCCCGGATACGAGAGCTGCAGCTCCAGGTTGGTGACGACGGTCAACTGCTCCTTGACCGGATCGAGCGGACTCAGGATCGGGGTCAACTGCCCCAGCCGCCCGTCCTCGGCCGGGGTCCAGCGGCCATGGTCGCATCCCATCGGGATGAACACGAAGCCGAGCCGCGACACCGGACGGGCCGGCGTGTTGGCCAGCGCGGTCGCCGCCGGCACCATCGCGTCGAGGAGCGGCAGCGCCAGGGTGGCCTGCAGCCCCCGCAGAAAGGTACGCCGGGGGAGGGCCTTCTTCGTGATGATCATGACGATCTCCTCATCTGGAATGGAACGCTCTTGACGATTTCCACTACGAGCGACGACAGACGGTAACCATCCTGCCCGGTGGCGCGCAGGATGCGGCGAATGGCCGGCTGGTCGTAGTACTCGACGCCCCGCCCGAGCGCGAACGTCAACAGCTTCTCGGCGATCGTGCCGGCGAACAGGTCGGTGCGGGTCAGCAATCCCGCTTCCAGGCCATCGATGCCGTTGAACTCGCCGACCAGGGGCAGGCCCCCGGACACGTCGATGGTCGCGGTGTCCCCTTCGTGATCGCGCCAGCGGCCAACGGCGTCGAAGTTCTCGAGCGCGAATCCGACCGGATCGATCGTCCGGTGGCAATTCGCGCAGACCGGATTGCTCCGGTGCGCGGCCAGCCGCTCCCGCATCGGCAGGTTGGCGACCACCTCGTTCTCTTCGAGGGCCGGCACGTTCGGCAGCGGCGGCGGCGGCGGCGCACCGAAGATGTTGGACAACACCCACACGCCGCGGATTACCGGCGATGTGCGCGTCGCATACGAGGTCACCGACAGGATGCTGCCGTGCCGCAGAAGCCCGCCGCGCCGGCTGGCGGGATCGAGCTGCACGCGGCGGAAGCGGGTCCCGTACACGTTCGGGATCCCGTAGTGCTTGGCGAGCCGCTCGTTCAGGAACGTGTAGTCCGCGTCGAGCAGGTCCGCCACGCCGCGGTCCTCGCGCAGCACACTGTCGAAGAAAAGTTCCGTCTCCTCGCGCAATGCCCGGCGCAGGTTGTCGTCGAAGTCCGTGAACAGCCGCGGGTTCGGGCTGACCGAGGCCAGGTTCCGAAGCTGCAGCCACTGCCCCGCGAAGTTGCTGGCCAGGTTGTAGGACCGCGGATCGGCAAGCATCCGGCGGGTCTGGCGCTCGAGCTCGCCGGGCCGGCCGAGCTCGCCCCGAACCGCCGCATCCAGCAGTTCGTCATCCGGAATGCTGCTCCAGAGGAAGAACGACAGACGGGACGCCAGCTCCAGATCGCTGATGCGGTATGCGCCCTCGGCCGCGTCCTTCGGATCCAGCTCCACGCGGAACAGGAACTCCGGATTGATGAGCACGGCGGCCAGCGCCTTCTCGATTCCGTTGTCGAAATCGCCGGCGGCTCGCCCCTCCCGATAGAAGGCCATCGGCCCGTCGACGTCTTCGGCGGCGACCGGCCGGCGGTAGGCGCGGCGCATCAGGGTCGAGAGGATCTCCCGCGCACACGGCTCCTCGTCGACCGAGCCGTCGGGCCGACAGACGAAGATGCGGTTGCGGCTCGGCGTCTCGCCGGCGCCCTGGGGCGCGTACGGCCCGGTCACCGTCACCTGGTAGACGGCCGGCGTCTGGCGGGGATGCCGCGTCTCGTTGAAATGGGACTGCAGGGGCTGGCGCTCGGTCTCGGGCACCGAGTCTCCGTCGCGGGCGAACGTGACGCCCAGTTGGTGCGGACCGGCGGCGACGGGCACGCGGACCTTCAGATTGCGATCCAGGAGCGTATCGTCACGGTCGACCGGCCGCGCGATCGTGAAGCTCGCGACGGGCATGCGGTCGAGGAGAAACTGCAGTTCGTGCGACCGCGGATCGCGCAGGCCGCCGATGTTGCCGCTGCGATTGCGCGCCAGGAGCACCTGGATGTCGTACAGGCCGTCCTGGGGAAAGGTGTGCGACACGAGCACGCCGCCCCGGGTGCCGATCGGCAGCCCCGGCACGTGCGCTTCCTGCGTCGTGTCCGGGGGCACGCGAATCACGGCGCTCTCGACCGACTCCTGCTGCGCCCCGACGGCCAGCCGGCTGATCCGGCGCGCCGCGGAGATGTACCGGTCAAGCAGCGCCGGCGAGAGATTCCCTACCGTCACGTTGTCGAAGCCGTGCCCGCTCTCGTCCGGCAGCAGCAGCGCCGTGGCGTCGATGTCCAGCGCCAGCAGGTCCCGGATCGCGTTCTGGTACTCGGTGCGGTTCAGCCGCCGGAGGGTCTCCGTGCGGCCCGGGTGCGGACTCGCCTCCCACGCGGTGTCGAGCGACGTCTCCAGCCAGTCGAGCATCGCCCGGCGCGCTTCTGCGGGCGGCTGCGGCCGGTTGGACGGCGGCATCGTGCCGGTGCGCAGCTTCTGAATCACCTTCTCCCAGGTCTCTGCGCCCTCGACGACATGCAGCGTGTCGATTTCCTGCAGGCTCAGGCCCGCGGTCTCCAGGCGGTCGTTGTGGCAGGTCACGCAGTAGCGGTTGAGCAACTGCCGGCTGTCGGTCGCCCCGGCCGGCACTGCACCCGCGGACGGCGCCGCAGCGCTCGTCTCCGACGGAATCGGCTGTGCGGAGAGATCCGCGGGCAGACTTGCCGACCCCGCCAAGACCAGCCCCGCGCACAGGATTCCGATCCTGGGGATGCACTCCCGCATGCTTGGATTCATCCCGGCATTGTAGGGTTCGACCGGATGAAATTCAAGAAGAAATCGCCCACGGCCAAGCACCTGCCGCTCGCTTCGATGCGCCGCGGGGCGCGCCGGCACGATGCTTGATGACGGACGTTGAAACCGGAGGATCTGGACAGTCTCCGGAGACGGATCCAGGAACAGGCAGGCCCGGCCGGGCGAACTCGTGCACCAGGACTTGGCCGGTGGTGGATGAAGGAATGCGCCGGAAATCCCTCCCGGCGCCGGATTCGCTCGTGTCTTACGGATGCGACCGGACGGCCGCAGGCCGGGTCACTCCGGGATCGTGTAGTCGACCGCCCACCGGTGGGGCCCCCAGTGGATGACGAGCCGACCGGCGCCCGCCGCCGCCGGCAGGAGGGCGGCCCCGAGCGGGCGGTCATCAATTCCGTCCTGCGCGTAGGTCAGATCGATCTCGGCGGCATCGAAGGCCGGATCGTGCTGCGTGCCCCACGAGTCCGCCTCGTGGTTGAAGACGAGGCGCCATCCGTCCCCGCGCCGCTTCAGCCAGAGGCCGTAGGATCCGGCGAAGCCCGGGGCCAGGTTGCCGGTCGGAATGGTCACGTCGCCGAACCGGAGCGGCGTCTCGTTGCGGAGCCGCAGCACCGCCGCCTGCGTCAACCGCAACACCTCGCCGTCGGAGAGCGACTCGACCCCGGCGTAATCCGCGAGATCCACCCCCTGCTCCCGCCAGAAGAGCACGGCGAGGCGCGCATCCTGCGGCAGCTCCACGGCCGACTCGTGCCGCTCCGAGAGCATCAGGAAACGGGAGCCGGCGCTCGTGTCGCTGTCGAACCGCAGCGATTCCCTCTCGTTGGCGACGCGGGGCCCTTCGTCCTCTTCCTCCTCCGGTTCCTGCCCGCCGGGGTCATCGGCCTGCGACACGCGATCGCCCGAGCCGGACGCATCGCTCTCCTCCGCCTCGGCCGTCTCCCCGTCCTCGTCAGACTCCGGAGGATCGGCAAAGTGGAAATCGGCCGTCCAGCGGTGGTCGCGCCAGCGCAGCGCCAACTGCCCGGCACTCTCCCCGGTGGGAACCAGCGCGGCGGAGAACGTCTCCTGCACCTCGGCGGCTGCGCGGGCCAGCCGGACCTGACCGATCACGATCGTGTCCCGGCCGGCGGCGTCGGTGTCCGCGCCCGTCTCGCGCTCTTCTTCCCCGCCGTCATCCGTCTCGTCGGCGTCCGTCTCCCGCCCGCCTCCCGCGCCGTCATCCGCCTCGTCGGCATCCGCTTCCGGCTCCGCCCGCAGGTCGAGCGACCAGCCGCCGGCGGTGCGCGCCAGCCACAGCTCCAGCGTCCTCGTGGCGGGATTCGCCGACTCGCTGCCGCCGGGCTGCGAGCCGTCGAGTGTGCCGATGCGCAGCAACGGCATGGCCTCGATCGCGCCGATGCGGACCCGCGTTCCCGACGCGGACCCGTCGACCGTCAGCAGTTCCCGATGCCGCGGATCGTCGGCCTCGATCCCCGGCTCGAAGGAGACGGCGACCGGGCGCAGGTTCAGCGTGAGTTCCGCGCGAACGGCATCCGCCGGCGAGGAACCGGCGCCGACCTGCCAAGCCCCGGCAGCCACCGGGACCAGCAGACAGACGCCGAAACCCCATGCCAGCGGACCGGACTTCCAGGGCATCGAACGCATCGAACTCTTCAGCGACTCCGGGTGAAAACACCTAATCCTGATCGTTCGTCGTCGCGGCGCCGTCGTCGAGCTCGGCGTAACTGATGAACGCGAGCGACATCTCGTCGTTCGTCCGCTGGCCGAAGCCGACGCTGCGGTCGGCGTTGAAGCCGCGCCGCACCCCGCGCTCCTCGGTATTGTCGTACCAGAAGCTCGCCTCGATGCGGGTGCCCTTCGGCAGCAGCTTCGGCTCCTTGTACTTGTAGGTCACCTGCCAGCTCTGGTCGTAGTGCGGCACGTCGAGCAGCAGCTCCTCTGTACCGTCCGGATAGAAGGCGGTGTAGCGGGACGCGATGGCGCGCAGATGCGCGTGCGGCCAGAGGTTGAGCACGAGGATGTCCTTCTCGAGCGTGCGGGCCATGCCGATCCGGTAGCGGGGATGGTTCGGCGGAATCTCGAAGCCGTTGTTGCCCAGCGTGTCGGTGATGACCTGATGGGCCACCGGCCGCTCCTCGACGAAGAAGCCGACCTCGGCCTGGCTCTCGAACGACGTGCCGGGGCCCGGCTCCTTGTTGAAGTGCATGTTGAAGTTGAGGACCGAGCCCTTCTCGATCAGCAGGCCGTAGCCGTCGGGCAGCATCCCCGACTCGCCGCCCTCGGCCACGCAGCTCAGTAGGCCGCCCAGAGCCACCGCCGACTTGTTGGCGCCGGTGATGACCTTGCCGTCCTCGGGCCGCACGAACGCGCACATATGGTGCACGCCCGAACCCTCGGTGCCCGTGCGCAGCTCCCAGCCGCGCACCCAGACGTCCTCCGGCACCACATCCTCGGGAATCCGGACGTCGAACGAGATGTTGATGTCGAAGGCATCGTCCGGCACGACGAACGGCTCTTCCATGCGGACGACGAAGTCGGGCGTCCCGTGGGACCACCCGTCCTGCAGATCCTCCGGCCAGACCGGCGCCGGCGGCGCAGCGGCCCGGTCGCCGGCCGGCGCGCCCGCGTCGACCCAGCGCACGATCGTGTCGATCTCGCCGTCGGTCAGGCCGCGCTCGTTCTCGAAGACGCCCTTCGGGGCCGACGCGAACCAGGGCGGCATCTCCCGCGACTCCACCTTGCGGGCGATGGCGCGCGCCCACGGCCGCGTCTGCTCGTAGGTCGTGAACGCCATCGGGGCCACCAGCCCGCTGATGTTGTGGCCCGACGGCCGGTGGCACGTCTGGCAGTTCTCCTGCACGATGGGCAGCACGTCCTCGTACCAGGTCGCCGCCGCCTCGTTGCCCGCCGTGGCGGGCGCCGCCACGCCGACCGCGATGCCGATAACCGCCAGAACCGAGACGATTCGTGAGCGCGTGTGCATTCCTGTTCCTCCTCACCGGCAGCCGGGGCCGCCAACCGAATCCTTGCCCCATCGTACAACATCCGGCGGGCCGTCGCGCCCGGTCTACTGCTCGGACGCCTCGCGCTCCTTGGCGCGCGCGCCGGACAGCAGGTTGAGCATCCCGTAGTTCCCTTCATGACAGGCGTACTCGAACAGCGGCGCGGCACCGCGCTTCATCGGGATCGCCGCCGTGAACGGGCGCGTGAAGCTGGTCGGGTCGTCGACGGTGAACTCGTAGAGCAGGGTGTCCTCGGCGACGCGGCTGAACCGCTCCGTCAGGCGCATCGTGGCGCCGGTGCCGATCGCCGAGCGCACCGACGGACCGAAGCTGGCGGTCCAATCGGTGAAGCTGGCGGTCTCGACCACGAGCGTGTCGCCCTCCCAGTGGCCGCGCGAACTGCCCATCCACTGGCGCATGCCCACGGGCAGCGGGTCGCGCCCGTCGAGCGGCACGATGCGCGCGTCGTGCACCATCTCGTTGAGGATGACCACGTGGTCCGGGGTCTGGAAGAGCTGCATGTTCTGGTTGTAGCCGCCCGGCACGATCGGCGGTCCGGAGTTGAACCCGAGCAGGCAGCGCTCGGCGAGGCCGCGATCCTCGGGGCCGTGGGTCCCGATGCCGCCCACCCGGAAGCGCACCGGGCGGTCCGGCGGCGCCGTGTCGTCGTTCGTGGTCTCCTGGAGCCTGGCTTCCGGGCGCGGATCGGGGATCCGCCCGTCCGGCGGATCGACGATCAGCGACGTGCGGCGGTCGTCCACCACGCCGGCCCCGCGGTCGAACCAGAAGTTGTTGTAGCCGCCGACATTGCCGCCGACCGGCAACGGCTCGGTGCGGATTTCGCTCGGCCGGTCAGCCTCGATGGCCCGCTGCACGGCGGCCGCCTCGATCTCCGCCGCTTCCTCCGGGGTCAGCAGCGCCTGGTCGGCGCGGTCCTCGGGCCGCTGCAGCGGCGTCAGCGTGCGGAAGTCCCAGACCCCCTGCAGGTCGGGCCGGCCGTCGGCGAGGCGCGGCGGCTCGAACTCGGACTGGGCCGCCGCCGGCGCCCCGACTGCGAGGGCGAGCATCATCAGTGCGACGGCGCATGCTCGGTTACTCATCGCAAGCTCCTGTAGGTAGTGTGTGGACAGTCCCGTCGTGGGTGGAACAACGCGCGTTTCACATTACTTGACGCGTGTCGTCGCATTATAGCGGTCCATGGTGAGAGTCGACCGCGTGGACCCGCGTGGACAGTCGGTCCTCACCGTGGAAACGCCGGCGTTCCTGTTCCACGTGGACGATCCGGCCCGGCACGTCAGAGCGCCGGGAGACGAACCGGCGGTCCTGCGCGGCATGTCGCGGCCGCGTCGTCGTCAGTATCCGAGGCCGAGGCCGAACAGCGCGATGATCTTCGCGCCGCTGTCGTCGCCGTTGATTGCCTTGAGACCGTCGCCGAACACCAGGGCGCTGACGCCGAGGCCCAGCTCCCACGAGCCGTACTGCTCGGGCACGTTCAACGGAACGCCGATCGACGCCCCGACGCTGAAGAAACCGAAGGCATGGTTGACACCACCGGGGTTGTAGTAGTTGCTCGGGCTCAGGCCGATGGCAACCGGGAACGACAGGCTGACCGGCGCGTCATCCAGCGGAGCGGACGGCTCGATTCCCAGCTCGAAATACGTGCCGCCGCTGTCTCCCGCCGCATTGCCGTCGAGCTCGAACGCGACCGTCGCGTACGGGGCGGCCACATTGTCCAGGCTCAGGCCGAGCGCGATCTCCTTGACGGTGCCCCAGCTTCCGCGCGGGCTCATGTAGGCGGTGTAGGTGACGTCGAGGCCGACCGGGCCGGCCGCGCCGCCGATGCCGGCGTAGAAGTCGGTCTCGTAGAAGCTCGCCGGGGCCCCGTCGAATCCCGCGGCGGTCCTCGAATGCAGGCTGCTCCACGTGCCGGCGGTGATCGATGCTGCGCCGAAGCTGATGCTGCCGTCGAGGAACGGTTGGGCGATGAGGCCGCCGGTCTCCTGGACGATGCCCCGGAAGTAGTACTGGTTGACGATGTCCACGCCGCTGGACAGGCTGACGTTGCCGTTGTTCTGCGCCGTCGCGGGCGTGGCGGCGGGACCGGCCGCCGCGGCGCAGGTGAATGCGAGAACGACGAGACGGGCTGCCGATGTGTGCATGATGTGTGTCTCCCTCTGCCGTGCTCGGACCCTGACGAGCGCCCCGTGTTCCGTTGCCGGGACGCAGGACGGCCCGGATACCTCCGCTGGCGAGCCATCTCCCGCGGCGCAACGCAGGAACGCGCCGACGCAGGCACCACATCTCGGCATTCCCGGCCGCGGGCCGCCGGCGATCCCGCTCACGCCGGATCGGGAAGACCACGGGGCACGCCGCAGGCGGAGAGCACTGCGACCGCACCAGTCCTCCCCGCCTTCCAGCCGCAGGTCGGCCCGGCGATCATCCCGGTTCGACGCGGACGCCGCCGTCGGAGACTCCTCGCTATTCGTCCGCCGGCCGGAGCGTCAGCCGGTGCGCCACCCGCTCCTCCACCGCCTCGCGCGTATAGAGCAGCGGGAAGTACTCGCCGTTGCCCAGGTTCTCCGCCAGGTTGCCGTAGAAGGGGCTGCCGGGCTGCGCCGACTGCCCCGGCGCGTTGCTTGCCACGGAACGGTCCGGGTCCGCAAGGTCGATGATGCGCCGGAAGTTGGCCCCGGTGGCGTTGACCGCGCCGAAGCCCCCGGGACGCTCCACCGCCGGCAGGTCGAAGGCCGGGGCCAGCATGTGCGGCAGCGCGCTGGCGTGGACGCGGCCGTGCCGCCACTCTGCCCGGTCGGGGCCGAGCTCCGCCGTGAGCCGCTCGATCGCGGCGACGAGCCCCTGCTCGATCAGGGCGCGGCGCTCGGACGTCGGCATCTCCGGATCCCGGACACGTGCATCCGCCTCGGCGTTCCAGCGCACCCAGAGCGCGCCCGCCGTGCTCTCCCGCGAGACCGTGCCGTCCCACGCCGCGATCAGGCCGCGCGCCCATTCCACGTCCGGGTCGGCGGACGTCCAGCCCTGGAAGGCCGGGATGTCGCGCTCGGCCGCGAGCAGGCGCGCATCGTGCTGGATGCGCTTGTGGTCGTCCACCGAGAGCACCTCGCCGGCCCCGAGGATCTGGTGCAGACGGGCGATGCGCGACGTCTCGACGCCGCGCGACGAGTGGTAGAAGACCGGCCGCCCTTCGTAGCCCGGCGGGTGGACATTGTTGTTGGCGGTCGCGACGTAGCCCCGCTCGGGATTGAACTCCCGCGGCAGGTCCTCGCGAAAACCCTGCCACTCGTAGTCGCCGTTGCCGGGCACCGGGAGCCGCCCGTTCCAGCCGTCGCGGTCGGGGGTCAGTCCCGTGACCTGCAGGGCGATGTTGCCGTCGGCGTCGCCGCAGACGAGGCTGTGGGTGGGCACCAGCCAGTGCATGGCGCGCTCGAAGAAGTCGGCGCAACTGTCGGCCTGGGCGAGCTGGAAGCTGCCCTTGTAGGCAGCCGTGCCCGGCGCCTGCACGACCGAGCGCACGGCGTAGGCCACCCGGTTCTGCAGATCCTCGTGGAAGACGGGGCCGTGGCGGCTGAACTTCAGCACCACCGGCTCGGGCTCGCGGCCCTTGACCGGGATCTGCTCCTCGATGATGCGCAGCGGTTCCCAGCCGTCCCGCCAGCGCACCAGGTTCGGGTCGTCCGGATGCAGCTCCTCGACGTAGACGTCGACCATGTCGGTGCCGGCGAAGGTGAAGCCCCACGCCATGCGGGCGTTGCTGCCGGCGTCGACGCCGAGAAAGGGCGGCTCGCCGCCGCCGATGACGTTCCAGCCCGGCGCCACCAGGTGCACGAAGTAGCGCAGGGCCGGCATCTCGATGCGCCGGTGCGGATCGTTGGCGAGGATCGGCACGCCGGACGGCGAGCGCGCGCCCGTCATCACCCAGTTGTTGCTGCCCTCGACGGCGGACGGCGCCGGCACCACCTGCCGCGCATGCAGCCCCGGGGCGGCGACCAGGGCGCGGTACGGCTCGACGATCTCGAGGGCCGGCAGGCGACCCGTGATGAACGGGTCGCCGTCCCCGGCGCGCATCGCGTCGAGGATCTCCTCGGTGATGATCGAGACGTCGAGACCGTCCGGCACCTTCAGGTCGTCCCACGGATCGGGGGCGAAGCGCCGGTTGGCTTCCTCCGCCCCGTAACGCGCCACGTCGAGGGCGAGCTGCATCTCGTGGAGGGCGTGCCCGCGCACGCTCGGCACGCCCAGCGACGCCCAGCGCAGCACGGAGGTCTCCGCCGTCCACGGCGACGGCTCGACGCCGGTGAGCTGGAACTCCACCGGCAGGTTGTCGCGGTGCTGCTCGATGAAGGCGTTGACGCCGTTGGCGTGGGCGGTGAACAGCCGCTCGGCGTCGGGGTGGTAGCTGGTCCACTCGGTCTCGTCCCACGGCCCGCGGAACAGCATCAGCCGCGTGCGGCGATCGTAGTCGAGCGCCTCCGGCCCGAAGATTTCGGCCAGCCGTCCCTCGCGCCAGCGGCGCCACATCTCCATCTGCCACAGCCGGTCCTGGGCCATCACGTAGCCCTGGGCGAAGAACAGGTCGTCGTCGTTGCGCGCGTAGATGTGCGGCACGCCCCACGCGTCGCGGAGCACCTCCACCGGCTCGCGCAGGCCGGGGACCCCCAGCTCTCCGTCGATGGTGGCCAGCGCGCGGCGGGCGAGATCGTCGAGCGACGCCGGCTGCGCCGCCGACTCGTCGCCGGCGACGCCGGCGGACACGAGCAGTGCGACCAGGACCAGCCGCGTGAGTGCGCCGAACCGGAAGCGCGGGACGCAGCCTCCCAACCGACAGCGCGGCGCGCGTACCGACCGGCGACCGGCTCCGCCGAACGTCATGTGCAATTGTCGCATCGTCTGATTCCTCGATCTGCGCGCGACCCCGGCTGCCGACACGCCGGTCGGCGACCCGTCACTGCCGCGCAGCCTCTCCTCCCACCCCGGGCAACCTTCGATCATCGCCTTTCCGGGGCGCGGACGCAACGCCGTTGGCTGTCCGGATCTGCGGGAGGGGTCGGCGGGCGACCCACCGGTTACGCGGCATGCGACGAAGTGGATGTGCGATATACGCTATCTGGCGGCGCCGGCAGGCAGGGATCCGTGCGGTGGATCACCAGCATGACGCGAAGACGAGCAGGCAAATCGCGTGACGGCGCGGACACGGCCCCCAACGGCGGAGCCACCGTCGGGCACGAGGCCAAGCTGTGGGCCTCGGCCGACGCCCTGCGCGGCTCGATGGACGCCGCCGAGTACAAGCACGTCGTCCTCGGCCTGATCTTCCTCAAGTACATCTCGGACGCCTTCGAGGAACGCCACGCCGCGGTGCGCGTCGAGTGGGGCGCCGACACCGCCGAGGACCGCGACGAGTATGCCGCCGAGAACGTCTTCTGGGTGCCGGCCGAGGCGCGCTGGGCGCACCTGCAGGCCCAGGCGAAGCAGGACAACGTCGGCTTGACCGTCGACCAGACGGACGGTGTCTCACGGCGGGCGGCGGCTCGCCTACGACTGCTCCAACCGGACGCCGCGATCGTCGAAGACGATGAAGTGCTCCGGAAGGATGCGGACGACCACCCGTTCGTCCGGCTCGTACGGCTCGTCCACCAGCGCCCGGATGCGCACCCCCTCGGCGGCCACCGTCACGAGCGACCGCCCGCCGTACGGCTCGCTGGCGGCGACGCGACCGCGCCAGCCGGCGCCGTCGCGGTGCAGCCGCACGTGCGCCGGACGAACGCCGACGGTGACGTCGCGGCAGAACTCCTCGGCGATGCGACCGGCCAGCGACACGGTCTGGTTGCCTACCAGGATCGCCTGTCCGTCCTTCTCGAGGATGGCCGGCACGAGGTTGATCCGGGGACGTCCGAAGAGCTGCGCCACGAACTCGTTCGCGGGACGGTCGCGCACGTCGGTCGGCGCGCCGGACTGGACGATCCGGCCGCGGTCGAGCACCGCCATCCGGTCGGACACCGCCAGCGCGTCGTCGCCGTCGCGGGTGGCGTAGATCACCGTGCGATGTTCGGGCCGCGCGCGCAGGTCGCGCAGGTCGCGCACGAATGCCCGGCGTGCTGCCGCGTCGGCGAACGCCGGCTCGTGGCTCAGATCATCGACGAGCAGCAGGTCCGGCAGGCCGTCGTCGTTCGGCGCGGATCCCTTCCACCCGACGTCGCGGCGCGCGCCGTCGGTGGACGTGACGGAGAAATGGACGTTGCCGGCGTCCTCGGCCCACGCACCCGGCGGCTCGCGGTCCGAACCGTCGAGCGCCATGTTCGGGAACGCGTAGCGCCGGATCGGCACGCCGCGCCACTGCTCGCGGCGCCACGCCGGCGGGAAGGCGTCGCCCGGGCTGTGGAAGCGCCATCCACGCACCAGTCCCGGCCTAGTCTGACCCGGCTCCCGCGCGTCTCCCGTGCCCATGAACACGCCGTCGCGGCCGTCCGAACGTTCGCCGACGAACTGCAGCAGCAGCGACTTGCCGGCGCCAGCCGGTCCGACCACGGACACGATCTCACCCGACCGCGCATAGAGTGACACGCGGTCGAGAAGCGGGCTGCCGGAGCCTTCGTCCTGCCGGGTGATCTCGTCGAGGAAGAGGTACATGAGACGCGCCGACGGCGGCGAGACCCTATGGTACACTTTCGAATGGCCGCCGAAGAAGACCTGATCTGGGGCCGATCGACGGTGGAGACCGCCTGTTCGCTCGACTGTCCCGACACCTGCAGCCTGGCCGTCTCCCTCGAGCGGGGCCGGATCACGAAGATCGACCATTCCCCCCGCCACGCCGGCACCAACGGTTTCATCTGCAGCAAGGTCCGCCGCTTCGACCGGCGCGTCTACGGCGAGGAGCGTCTTCTCTGCCCCGGATCGCGGCGCGGCGCGAAGGGCGCGGCGAGCTTCAACCGGATCACCTGGAACCAGGCCCTCGAAGCCGTCGCGGGGCGCATGCGCGCGATCCGCAGGGAGTTCGGCGCCGAAGCGATCCTCCCCCTGTCCTACGGCGGCTCGAACGGCCTGATCTCGCAGGACACGACCGATGCGCGCCTCTTCCGCGCCTTCGGAGCCTCGCGCCTCGCACGCAACGTCTGCGCCGCGCCGACGACCACGGTGACCGCGGCGCTCTACGGCCGCATGGCCGGTGTCGCCTACGAGGACTACCGGCATGCGCGGCTGATCGTGATCTGGGGCGCGAACCCGTCGATATCAGGATTCCACCTGGTGCCCCACGTGCGAGAGGCGGCGCGCAACGGAGCGACGGTGGTCGTGATCGATCCCCGCCGGACGCCGCTGGCCAGGCGGGCGGACGTCCACCTGGCGGTGCGCCCGGGGACCGACGTGGTCGTCGCCCTGGCAATCCACCGCTTCCTCTTCGAGCACGGCTTCGCGGACGAGGGGTTCCTGTCAACGTGGACGCACCACGCGGACGAGCTCCGGCGCCGTGCGTCCGAATGGACGTTCGAGCGCGCGGCGGCGGTCGCCGAAGTGGACGCCGACCTGTTGGAGAAGGTGGCGGAGCTCTATGCGGAGACATCCCCCGCCGTAATCCGCTGCGGGTGGGGCCTGGAGCGCAACCGGAACGGCGGCAACGGCGCCCTGGCGGTGCTGGCGCTGCCGGCGGTCGGCGGGAAGTTCGGCGTGCGCGGCGGCGGGTACTCGATGAGCAGCTCGCGGGCCATGCCGCTGTCCGAAGAGGACTGGATCGAGACCGATGAGCCGCAGACGCGCCTCGTCAACATGAACCGGCTCGGCCGTGCACTGACCGAGTACGACGACCCGCCGGTCAAGATGCTCTTCGTCTACAACTGCAACCCGCTGGCCACCCTGCCGGCGCAGAACCGGGTACTGGCCGGGCTCCGGCGCGACGACCTGTTCACCGTGGTCTTCGATCAGGTGATGACCGATACCGCCCGCTGGGCCGACGTCATCCTGCCCGCGACCACGTTCCTGGAGCAGTACGACCTGGCCCTCAGTTACGGGCACGGCGCGGTGCAGCTCGTGCAGCCGGTGATCGAGCCGGCCGGCGAATCACGACCCAACGTGGAAGTCTTCGCCGAGCTGGCGGCGCGGCTCGACATCAAGATCGGCGAGCGCCTCGAGAGCGATGCCGGCATGCTGATGCACGTGGCGGGGGCGCTGCCCGACAATGCCGGCGAGGAGCTCCTGAGCCGCGGCATCACCCGTGGCGGAACGTCCGACGCCCCGGTGCAGTTCGTCGACGTCTTCCCGCGGACGCCGGACGGCAGGGTCGACCTGCTGCCGGCAGTACTCGAGCACGCGGCCCCGGTCGGGCTCTACCGCTTCCGGCCGGAACCGCCGCCCCACCGCTACCCCCTGGCGCTGGTCTCGCCAGCCAGCGACAAGACGGTCTCCTCCACGCTCGGCGAGCTCCGCGCGCGGCAGGCGCGGCTGCAGATCCATCCGCGCGACGCCGCGGCGCGGGACCTGTCGACCGGCGACGTGGCGCGGGTCTTCAACGACGAGGGCGAGATCCACTGCGCCGTCGCCGTCAATCCGGACGTGAAGCCGGGCGTGGTCAGCCTTCCGAAAGGGCTGTGGCGGCGCAGCACCATGAACGGCTGCACCGCGAACGCGCTGGTGTCCGACGCGCTGACCGACCTGGGCGACGGAGCCTGCTTCAACGATGCCCGCGTGGAGATCACCCGCGTGGTGACCGCCGACCTCGGGGATCAGCACATCGCCATCTGGACGGGCCCGACCTTGCCGAAGCAGTTACACTGAGGCTCGCACACCGGGCGAGCCGCGGCGCACGACGGTAGCGGGCGAGACGTTGCCGGGGCGGGTACAATGAGCGGAAACTCGTCTTTGTCTCATGCCCCGCGCAAATCCGGCGCCGCCGGGTGGAGAACCCGCCGGGGAGCACCGGAAGACGACAGCGACCGCCCGTTGGGAACAGAGGACGACCGACGATGGCCGACACGCCGACCGGGGAACGCACCGTCAGGTGCGTCAAGTTCCAGAGGGAGATGCCGGGGCTCGACGAGCCCCCGTGGCCGGGCGATCTCGGTCGGCGCATCTACGAGAGCGTGTCGCAGGAGGCCTGGATGCTCTGGGAAGAGCGCATGCGGATGATCCTCAACGAGTACCGCCTGATGCCGTGGCAGAAGGAGGCCCAGCAGCTTGTGGCTCGGCAGATGGAGGAGTTCTTCTTCGGCGAGGGGTCGGAGCCGCCGCCCGAGTACGTCCCTCCCCCGGCGAAGCAGTAGCAGCTCGCGCCGCAACCGCGGCGGTGCCTGCAGCGGAACCCGCTAATTCCTAAAAGACGCCGTGTTTACTACCTTTTTCTACACTTATAGACGGGGCGAACCCACAGCTTCTACCACAAGCGACCGCCGCTCCAGAGCACTGATTCGGCTGCAGCGCGGACCAGCCGAACCCGACCGACGACCCGATGCCAGCAGGTCAGTTCGCGGCCGCTCCGCCTCCGGACACGCTGGATCCCGGACACGCGAGTGAACACGCACGCTTCGATGGCCGCCTGCAGCCGGGTTACCGGAACAGCGTCCAAAGGGGGGAAGCGAGACGCTTTGCGGGTGCGGCGCAATATGCCACGAGCGACCCGGCTTGGCGAACGATGGCGTGCGCGGTGTCCGCGCGCCATCGACACGTTCGAGCTGTCCAGACCGCGGCGGTCAAAACGCGCGCATTGTCAACCCGCGCGTTCGCTCCGGTGCTGCAGCGCCGCTCCTGGAAGACCGCTCTCCCACGGCGGCGGGCGACACGTCACCCGAAGGGCCGCAACGAAAGCGAAGGAGGCGCACAGCGCCTTGACACGCTGCCCGACGCCGTGGTCTCCGCTACCGACCCCCGCTTACTCAGGCGTCAGATCTACCCGCACCTGTTTCAGGAGATCCACTTGTCGCCGCCGGACGGCCTACCAGCGCACGCGGGCTCGGCCCAGAATCCCGAGGTCGCCGCCGTCGCGCATCGGACTCTCCCGGCGCTGCGCGTCCACGCCCAGCTCGAAGTTCAGCTTCTCCGTCCCGAGTGCGCCGAGGCGGTAGCCGAACCGATACGCGTGCCGTCCGTAGGCCGAGCGCCCGAAATCCAGCCGCGGCGTGCCCACGAAGCGACCGCCGACCGGCAGACCGTAGCCCAGATCCGCGTCCACCCGACCGGTCCGGGCCTGCTCGCCATACGACCCGAACTGCGACAGCGGCCCCCCGCGCCACAGCGCGTCGGCGCCCCCGACGTCCCCGCCCCATGACGGGACCACCCGCGCCGCGAAGCCCAGCGGACTCGACGGCGTCGGGTTCCAGCCGAACGACAGCGACATCCCCCGCTCCGTGAACCCTGCCGCCTGGTGCGCAACCAGCGTCCGCACCTGCACGTCCACCGACAGGCCCGTCAACGCATCCGCGAACGCCAGCCCGCCGCCCACATCCATGCCCGTCCCCGTCTCGGCGTCGCCGCCGTCCTGACGCAGACCCACCTCCACGCTCGGACGCAGCGACAGCCGGCCTCCGATGGCGAAGCCCCGCGAACCCTCGATGGCGGTCCGAATCCGTGTCACCGCGGCGTCCGACGCCGCCAGGCGGCCCGCCGCGCCGTCCACGCCGTCCACCGATGTGCCCACCCACAGGGCATCGGCCTTGAACGCGAGGGCGAACCCGCCGCCGGCCCGCGAACCCACCAGCTCGCCCCGCGCCCCGCCGCCGCCAACGCCATCGACAGATCGCTCTCCAGCGCCCCCGCCCCGTCCGGGGTCAGCCGCATCGCGCCGGCGCCGTAGCCCGTCACCCCCCACACCGAGACCCGGTCGTTGACCCGATAGCCCAGCTACGGGTAGAGGCCCGTCGCCACCGACTCGACGTGCCCCGCGTGCCGGCCGTCGTAACCGCCCAGCCCTGAGCTTCGGGCCAGCGACAGCCCCGCGACCAGGCGCCCCCGGGTGTAGTCGGCCCCGAGCATCGTCGTGCGCACGTCGCCATTCAGCGACAGCGCCCCTGCCGGCCGCCGAAACTCGACCGGGCGCTACGGCTCCAGACCGAGATCACCCCGCCGCGCCCCTCGCGGTTCATCTCGAACGCCGACCCCGACAGCAGGTCGCCGCCCGGCAGCACCGCGCCCGCGAGGTCGCCGCCGCCCGCTGCGCCGTGACCGGGCAGGAGCCCCGCGCCGCCCATCCGCAAGTCGTGACCCGCCAAGCCCGGCGGACCGATGCCGACATTGGGCGCGTGCGAACCCAACGACGCTCCCGCCGGGTTCACGCCCGCCGCCGGGCTGAACTGCGACAGGAAGTCGAGCGCGAAGTCGCGCTCCATGCCCGGCTGCATGTCCCGCCCCGCGAACCGCGCCCGGAAGCCGGGCTGCCGCGGCGTCGCCATTCGTTCCTCGATGTGCTCGACCACATGCTGCGCCGTCGCGCGCCCGAATCGCGCCAACAGCGCCGCCGGCAGCAGGTCCGCATTCTCTATCGTGCCGGTCGCGTCACCGTCGTCCAGACGGGCTCCCGACTGGTTCGACAGCGCCAGCACGAACGTCTCCTCGCTCTCGTCGTGGGCGTCGTCGAGCACCGCGACCTCGACCGTCTTCGACGACTCGCCGGCCGCGAACGTCAGCGTGCCGCTCGCCGCCGCGTGTCCTCACCCGCCCGCGCGCTGCCGTCCCGCGTCGCGTAGTCGACGGTCACCGGGGTCGACGCGGCCCGGCTCAGGGTCACCGCGAAGGCCACCGCCGCGCCGGCCGCTTCCTCCGCCCGGGCATCGCTCACCGACAGCCCGGCCAGACCCTGCGCCGTCGACGACGATGACTCACACGGGAGATTCACGCCGCCTTGCTGTGGGTTGATGCGCCCCCCGAACTGGCACAAGGGAGCCGGAATGGACCCGCTCAACCGATTGTTATGGAGAAACAAGTAATCCAGATTCGTGAGGCTGCCCAGAGAAGATGGTATCGAACCGCTCAACTGGTTACCGGTGAGAGACAACCACTCCAGATTCGTGAGGCTGCCCAGAGAAGACGGTATCGAACCGCTCAACTGGTTACCGTCGAGAGACAAACGCCCCAGATTCGTGAGGCTGCCCAGGGAAGACGGTATCGAACCGCTCAACTGGTTCCGGTCGAGAGACAAATGCTCCAGATTCGTGAGGCTGCCCAGGGAAGACGGTATCGAACCGCTCAACTGGTTCCGGTCGAGAGACAAATGCTCCAGATTCGTGAGGCTGCCCAGGGAAGACGGTATCGAACCGCTAAACTGGTTCCGGTCGAGAGACAAATGCTCCAGATTCGTGAGGCTGCCCAGGGAAGACGGTATCGAACCACTCAACTGGTTACCGTCGAGATCCAACGTCTCCAGATTCGTGAGGCTGCCCAGGAAAGACGGTATCGAACCGCTAAACTGGTTACCGTAGAGATACAACGTCTCCAGATTCGTGAGGCTGCCCAGGAAAGACGGTATCGAACCGCTAAACTGGTTACCGACGAGATCCAACCTCTCCAGATTCGTGAGACTGCCCAGGGAAGACGGTATCGAACCGCTAAACTGGTTACCGACGAGATCCAACCTCTCCAGATTCGTGAGACTGCCCAGGGAAGACGGTATCGAACCGCTAAACTGGTTACCGACGAGATCCAAGTACGTCACGCGGCCCGTTTGGTCCGTGCGCACTCCACGCCATTGCTCGAGTGGTGCGCTGCTGTTCCAGTTCCTGTTGTAATTCCAGTTCGAGCCGTTCGTGGCGTTGTAGAACTCGATGAGCACGTCCCGGTCCGTCAATGTCGGCACAGGCGGCCGCGCGTCACCGCCACCTGCGCCCGCGCCACCTGCACCTGCTCCCGCGCCGGCGCCGTCTCGGAAAATACGCCCCGGCTGACGCGGCTCAGCCTGACGCACAGCCGCAGCCTCGTCTGCCAGACGCCGTTCCTCCGCTTCGCCCGCTGTCCGCAGAGCCGCCGCCGTGGCCGCGGTCAGGCGTCCCGTCACCGCCTCACCAGCACCCGCCTGCCAATCCCGCAGCGCCGAACGGGTCACTGGCCCGAACACACCATCCAGCACGCCCACATCGAAACCCTCCGAAGCCAACCCCATTTGGATCAGCCGGCGCGCATCCCGATTGAGGCCCAACGCGGTCTCTGCGTCCTCCGGCCGACGCTCCTCAGACTGACGCACCGCAGGCGCCGGGCTGTCCCCGAGCCAGACTCTCAGCATCACCCCCAACGTTGGCACCACCAGCACTGACGCCAGACCGACCGCCAGCCGCCGGCGCCACGAATCCACCTTCACGCCCTGGTCGCCCGCAACCGCCGCCTCCGCCCCCGCGAACAGACGCCCGGACGGAACCACCGGAGCGTCCCGCACCGGACGCGACCCCATCGGTGACGAAGGCGACGCGAGGCCCGCCGCCGACGGAACCTCCGGATGAGCCTCCCGCACCGGATGCGGCGGCGGCGCGACGACACCCGCATCCGCCGATGAAGACAGAAGCGCACGCCAGGACGACAGATCCTGAGGCCGATCAGAGCGGAACACCGACAACGCCGCGTCCACCGCCGACGACAGCCCGACACTCACCCGGCCGGCAGCCGCCTCCCGCACCGGAAGAAGCTCGTCATCCTCGGCCCGCGCCGTCGCATCCTGAGGGCGACGACCGCTCAGCAGCTCATACACCACCGCACCCAACGCGTAGATGTCCGTCCACGGTCCCTGCTTCCTGATGTCCCCGCCATACTGTTCAATGGGCGCATACCCGGGAGTCAGAACCGACATCACCGAACGCGACTTCGTGCCCATCGCCTGACGCGCCGACCCGAAGTCGATCAGCACCGCAGAACCGTCCGCGCGCAGCATCACGTTCTCGGGCTTGATGTCGCGATGGATCAGGTCCGCAGCGTGCACGGGCTCCAGACCCGATATCAACGACGCCAGCAGACCACGCACCCGGTCCTCCGACCAGGGCCCCTCTTCCGCCAACGACGCCGACAATGTCCGCCCCTCGACATACTCCGTGACCATGTACGCCGTCCCCAGCGCCTCGAAGACCCGGTACACCCGCACGATGTGGGGATGGTCGAATTGCGCCAGAGCACGCGCCTCGTCGAGGAATCGCGACAGGCCCCACGCGTAGTCCGACGACGCCGACTGCGTGCGAGGACCCACCGTCCCGTCCGACGCCCGCGACGCCCAGTCCAGAGGCAGATACTCCTCCACGGCCACACGCCGACCCAGGGAAATGTCCGTCGCCAGATACGTCACTCCGAACCCGCCGGACCCCAGCGTCCCTTCGATCCGGTACTCGTCCAGAACCGTACCCGCAGCCAGTTCGCGTCCGTCGCTGGTCATCGCGCTTCTCCTCGCAGCCCGCTTCCCGCCCACCATCCCGCGCCGACCGCATCGCCGCGACCAAGGGCGGGGACCGGTCACCTCCTGTGTCCGCGGTCGTCAGCACGCCGCGGGCGCAAGTCCGGCGCCTGAATCGAACAGGAGTTCATCTCGCAGCGTCAGTGTCCTCGGCGCCGTCCGGGGCCGCGTGGGTGTTGGCGGAGGCACGCTTCAGGGCGCGCAGCGTCTCTGGATCGATGCCGGTCGCGGCCTCGATGGTCGACCACGGCACGCCAGCGCGAAGCAGATCGTCGACCACCTTCGTCTGTGTCGTGGACGCCGCCGCCGTATCCGCCGAGCAGCAACAGCCCTGGCCGGCCCGCCTGCGACAGCAGCGCCTCTTCCGCGATGCCCGGGCATGCAGCCCCGTAGCCATTCAGCCCGACGCCGGGCAGCCCCAGTGAAGTGTCGACGCCGGCGGACGAAACCCGAAGTGTCCCGCCCGTAGTAGAAAGTCGGTGACGACAGGAACACAGTACCCGGCCCTTCTTGTCTCGGCAAGCGTGCCATCCTGTTCGTCGTCGAGGTGCGCCTTCAGCATCCCAGAACGCCGTCATGCAGGCGATCGTGGACTGACGGCGGCGGTCCGGGACGCCGTCGCGACCGGGTTGACCGAGGACGAGGCCGCCGAGAGCGCCTGTCTCGGCGCGACTTGGGGTGGGGGGCAACTACGAACAGTGGTTTCCCACTCAACGTGCGTGGCGTGTACCGCTGGCTGGTCGCGGCCGGCGGGCTCTGAGCCGCTGTCGTCGCCGGTGCGATAGCTCGTACACCGAAGGAATCACCCCTGCACTGGGCCGCCAACCGCGACGACCTCGACGCGCCCTGGCTGTTGCTCGAGGCCGGCGCCAGCGCCGCCGTGGTCAACCGTTACGGCGCCACCCCACTGCTGGTGGCCGCCACCAGCGGCGGTTGCCACGCCTTGAGTGACGGACGCCCGGAACGGCTGGCTGCGCGTCGCATGGGGTGGCACAACCGTATCGAGCGGTGCCTCAGCCCCAATCGCCACCTGCGGCTCCGCTTGGCCCAACCGACCCTGCAGGAGTCCGCGCCCAGGCTCCTACCGGACGAGACGGTAGTTCTCGTCGAGGCCCGGCGCATACCGGGGCGGGCTGCCGTACGGCTCGCCCCGGAGGAACTCGATGGAGCGGCCCAGGGTGAGCTCGTCCAGCCGAGCTGTCGCGCGTGTGAACGCCTCGAAATCGGGTCCGTCGCCGCCCATGCTGACCGCGTCGTCGCGCACCGCGAGGAAGTGCGCGTAGCCGGCGTAGCGGGCCAGGTAGTACACCTCGTCGTAGGCTTCGCTCTCGACCGCGTCGCCGTTCGGCAGGTAGGCGACCCGCCACAGGCCCACCGGCCGTACGCCGATCTTCTCCACGTAGGGCCAGACCCGGTCGCGGGCGATGGCGTGATACTCCTCGAAGGCGTCCTTCCTGATGCGGGAATACTCGAGAGCGAGGATGCCGTCTCCGGGCCGCACCCGGTCCAGCCGGACGGGGTGGGGCGCGGAGGAATCCGGATCGGGCCTGCCCTCGACCTGCTCGTACCGTTCGACGAGCCCCGGCATGTAGAGCGGCCGGGTCTCGGCCAGGTAGCCCTGCAGGAAGACACCCCCGCGGGATCCCTGCGCGTACTGGCGGCGGGTCGTCAGCGCTTCGCGCGAGGCGTCGCTCAGCCCGCCGTCGCCGCCGAGCCGGGCGGCGCCGCCGGTGTCGCCGGCGAGGGCGCCGCCGCGGGTCGCCTGCCAGTGCTCGTAGCTGGCGTAACGCGCGAAGCGCAGCGCCTCGTCCTGTCCGGGCGTGGCGTCGGCCCCCACGGGATAGACGATCTCGAAGTCGCCCAGTATGCGGGCGCCCAGCCTCTCGAACCAGGGCCACACGCCCGACCGGCTGGCCTCCAGCCAGGCCTCGTAGCCGCCCGCCTCGAGATAGGCGTGCCGCATCATGATGACTTCCTGCTGTCCCACGCGCGGCACGTCGTTCCGAACCGGCGTGGGCGCCTGCGCTCCCGGCGTCGGACCGAGCGCGAGCACCGACAGGCCAACCGCCGCGAAGGTGCCGGCTCTGGCGCGACCACTCTTCATGATTCCTGCTCCTCGTGCGGGTGCGGCGACCATTGGGATCCTCGGCTATCGGCGGCCAAACCCCTGGCCGTCGCTGCAAAGCTGCCTCGCCGGGCGGGCGCAGTGCGGTGGGCTGGTTGTCCGCGTGGTCGTCGAGTCGCCGAAGGCGCCGGCGCCGCGCTCGCTATCGATCCGCCGTCCAGCGCACGAACGACGGCCCCTCGGCGCCGCGCGGCTCGCCGCCGTGCTCCGGGTAGACCGACGCCACGTAGATGTCGCCGTTGGGGGCCATCGCCATCTGGTGGACGTAGACGTTGGCGTCCGGAATGCGGAAGACCTCGTCATCGGTCTCGGCATCGACGACCACGATGTCCTGTCTCCCCGGCCGCGACCCGGCCACCCCGGCGTAGATCCGGTCGCCGTAGGCCGCGATGCTCAGGGGGAGCCCCGGCTCGGGCACGCCGTCCCAAGGGCCCACGTACTCCCCCTCTTGCGTGAACACCTCGAAACGGCTCACGCAGCCGGGTATGGGGTCCAGACGCTCGGGCGCGATCTGCCCCGGCGCTGTCACGTACGGGTGCAGGGCTGTGCCGCACACGTTGCCCACGACGAGTCGGCCGGCCGGGTCGCGGGCGATGGCGTGCGGAGCCGCGAGTTGGCCCGGGTCGCCGCCGAACCCGCCGACCTCCTGCAGGTAGTTGCCGTCCTCGTCGAACCAGACCAGCCGCGAGTTCCAGTAGCCGTCCGAGACCACGACCCGGCCGTCGGGCAGGAACGCAACCCCGGTGGGCCCGTTGAAGTGGCCCTCGTCGTCGCCAAACACCCCGTACTCGCCCAGCGACAGCACCTCGTCGCCGCCGGGCGTGAACTTGACGACCTGATGGCCCTCGCGGTCGACGACCCAGACGAACCCCTGGGGATCGACGTACATCGAGTGCGGACCGATGAACTCCTGATCGTCGCCGAACGTGCCCAGGAACCGGCCCGAGCTGTCCCACCTCGCGACCGTGCCCTTGCCCTTGTAGCGGCTCATCGCCAGCGGGTGCGCGGCCCAGTGGTCGATGTCGCGGGAAATCGTGTAGATGACCCCATCGGCGCCTGCCGCGACGCCGGTGCCCATCTCGAAGACCATGTCGCCGGGATATCGCGGCCAGCTCTCGTCGAGCCGGTAGGTGTCCTGGGCCTCCGCGATCGACGGTCCGGCCCACGCTATCCCGAGCGCCGCCACGACAACGAGCGCCGCCCGATTCGATCGGAATCGCATCATCACCGTCTCCCGGGCCGCCGGTCGAGAACGTCGACCGTCGCTGCGTATGAGAACATCCGAGTATACCCCCGACGCACCGCCGACCCGTGCCGCCCGAATGCTGCACTCCGGCGAGGTCGACTGGGACGGCAAACGTGTGGGTGGTCGAGCGCATGAACCACCGCATCCTCAAGTTCGACCCCACGCTGGAACGAGCGCTGATGCAGATCGGCGTGACCGGCGCGCCCGGCAACGACGCCACCCACCTGAACAGCCCGTCCGGCATCCTGTTCACCCGCGCCGGCAACATCGTCGTCACCGACGGCTACGGCAACAACCGGGTGGTCCTCTATGGGCCCGACGGCACGTTCATCAAGCAGGTCGGCCGCGGGCGGGGCGGCCCCGACGACAAGGGCGCCGGGCCCGGCGAGGGGACCTGCCGCACCAGGGCGCGGTCGACGCCGACGACAACCTCTACCTGATCGATCGCGAGAACCGGTGCATCCAAGGTCTTCGACAACCAGCTCAACTACGTCCGCGAGTTCGCGAACGAGGGCTGGAACCCCTGGGACATCGCCATCTCGCGCCGCGGCGACGACGGCTTCGCGTACATCGCCGATCACGCCGGCGAGCGCGTCCACGGCATGGCCGTCGACACCCGGGGAGCGGTGTACGCGGCCGACACCTACGGTCGGCGGGTACAGAAGTTCGAGCCGGTGGAGCCGTAGTTTCCGGTCGCCGCCCCGGACGGCCATAGGCAGCGCCATTCGAGGGCATGTTCGCGAACAAGCCGCCCTGGCCTGCGCGCGTGGTGCGTTTCCCGGCCGAGGACTCCTGGCTTTTGCGGGGCCTTCGTTCAGGCCCCCGAAGTCGGGCGACCTTGGCAGTTCGCCGACGACCTGCGCCGCTTCATCTCTTCGATGGCGGCAGGCGAACGCCAGAGCGTCCGTCCGGCCCGTACCTGGCTGTCCACCTGATCCATCATTTTGAGAGCCTGGTCGGTCGCGGCCCGCGCCCGATACAGCTCGACCCGAGCGTCAGGACCCACGTCGGCCCCGCACCGAAGTCCACCACCGCCAGCGCCGCCTCGCGAAGATGTTCGAGCACTGTCGTCAACGGGCAACCAGAGTCCCCACCGGCAAGCGCCTCCGGCTGTACGGAACCTTCATCCAACCGGCCGCCGCGCGACTCCATAGGCACCTCCACGTTCAACCCGGCGTACCATAGCTTGCGGTCGAAGCCCGAACCGTCCCGGAGAACGACGGGGGGAAACATCAGCTCACGGCCGCAGCACGACCCAACCTGAATCCGAGACCCAAGCCATCCGCAACGCGAAGATGGTCAACTGACGGTCCCATGCACGACGAGACGTACAAGAAGCTCTTCGCCTCCCCCCGCATGGTCGAGGACCTGGTGCGGGCCTTCGGCCCGGCCCCGATCGCCGACCAGATTGACTACACGTCGCTCCAGCGACTCTCCTCCGAAATGATCAGCCACGACCTGCAGAAGCGCTCCGGCGACACCATCTGGTCCGCCACGCTCCGCGCGGACGCCCACGCCGAAAACCGACGGACGCTCTACCTGCTCATCCTGCTCGAGTTCCAGTCCACCCACGACCACTGGATGGCGCTCCGCATGGCGGTCTACACCGCGTTGCTGTACCAGAACTGCATGCGCGACGGATCCATCACGCCGGCGACGGGCCTCCCCGCCGCACTTCCGATCGTTGTGCACAACGGCGACCGCCCCTGGCGCGCGCCGCGCTCGATGCGAGAGCTGATCCCGCTCACCGACGAGAGTCTGCGCGAACACCAGCTTTCACAGAAATACGTGCTCGTCGATCTGCAAAAGACCGACGCCAACGACATCGAACCGGACAACCTGATGACCGCGCTCGCACGAATCGAGCAGATCCAGTCCGTCACCGACCTACCACACGTGGTATCGTCGCTCGACGGGCTGCTCGGCCGACGACCCGGCAACGACGAACTCAGAAACACGTTCCGGATCTGGATCGAGCAGCTTGCAGGACGGCTGTCCCCGGACCAGCCGCTCCCGCCGTCAGCAACGTTAGGAGAACTGCAGATGACGCTCGAGGAACGCCTCGCCGAGTGGCCCAAGCAGTACATCGCCCAAGGTATCGCCGAGGGGATCGCCAAAGGTCACGTCAACGCTCTCTGTCAACTGGCCGCAGCCAAATACGGTCCCGCCGCCGGAACACCGACAGCCGAAGCGCTGGCCCCGCTGACCGACACCCACGCCCTCGACACCGCAGGCCGGCACCTGCTCACCGCGACCTCGCTCGACGACTTCCTCGCCCGGATCCGCTCCATCCCATCCCACAAGGCAACGCCGTAGCGCCGGGGGAGCTCCGCCCCCGTGCTACACGGCCCACTGAACCACTGCCGGCCACCCAGAGCCCAACACCATGTGCGCCACACTTGACCAGCGGCTCGGCATCCGACCCTTTCTCGACGCCCTCCACATCCAGGATCCGACTCCAACCGCGGTCGCACGACATCGCACGAACAGCCCGCCGGGTGAACGGTACCTGGTCTGCCGCAGCCCGCCGACCGGCCGCGAGCTCGCCGAACTCCGCTGGGGCTTCATCCGCGCCGACGCTCCCGACGCAGCCAACGCCGCCATACCCGCCCGCGGTGCCGGCAGCGATGGACCGACTAGCTAACGCCAAGAACTTCCGCATCGACAAAAGCAAGATGCACTTTGCCGACCCCGACCGGACGACACTCGTCGTAAACGACCACATCCGGCTCGCCGGCATCCCGCCCGAGGCGCACGGCTACGTGGTCAACGGCCGCACACCACTGGAGTGGTTCATCGACCGCTACCGCGTGACGCAAGACAAGCACAGCGGGATCGTGAACGACCCGAACGCCTGGTTCGAGCAGCCCGAGGACTTCGTCGCAGCCATCCGGCGCATCGTCCACGTCAGCGTCGAGACCGTCCGGATCGTCGACCGCTTGCCGAACCCCTTTCCCGACGACATCGCGGGGGCATCATAAGGTGCTCGACGCCATCCTCGGCCGCGAACGCGACGCCGAAGCCGTCCGGGCCGTCTTCGGCACGCGCAGCGAGCCGTTCCCGACGCCGAGCGACGGCGAGAGCGCCGGCCGCATGATCATCGGCAACGGGAGCATCCTGAGCTGGCACGGCGGCGTCTGAATCCACCTGCCCAGGCGCGCCGGCCCGAGCGATACGATCGCCGCCGTACCCGCCGTCCCGCCCGTCCCGCATCACCGGTGTAGAATCACGTCAAGGGAGACATGCACGACATGGCCAACACCACCGCGCCCGCCGCCGAGCACGCAGACAGACCCGCGAAGCCGAGACTCTCGATCGACGCCAAGTGGATCGTCACCACCGTCATCGGCATCGGCCTGCTTCAACTCACGCTCGTCGGGATGATGTTCCAGCAGAACGCCATGCTGATGCAACAGTATGCGACCGTCAACGCCCGGATCGACGACACCAACGCGAACGTGAGCACCGCGCAGATCGAGATTCGCGAGTTGCGCAACCAGATGCACACCGAGATACGCGCGCTGCGCACCGAAATGCAGACCGAGATGCGCGAGATGCGCAGCCTGCTGCTCCAGCTCCTCGAACGCACCGCGCCGGCCACCGCGGTCGACTGAACACCCGGGGACGCCCGGCGCCGCCCGCCGGCCGACCGCGAATCACGCCCCGTCAGCCGCCTGCGCCCACCCGTTCCGCACGTGCGATCTTGTACAGTGCGTCGTGATCAACCGTCGGTTGAAGTAGGATCATCCGTGGGAACGAAACGTGCACGACGCTGTAAGTCGTTCTGTATAAAGCACTTACGCCGTCTGCAGAAGAAGCACTGACCCCGCCGAAGGATCCTCGACATGCCCAAGCGGCTCGCAAGAACCTCCCGCAACAACCCAGGTACCGCCCCGACAACGCTTCCTGCATCGTCCATCGCCCTGCTGGGCCAAGCGCTGCGCGAGCAGCGCGAGCGCGCGCATCTTTCGCGAACCGTGCTTGCGGAGCGCCTGCGACGCCCGACGTCGTACATCCAGAACTACGAGACCGGCGAAATGCCACTCGACCCCATCGAGTTCCTCGACATCGCGCAAGCGCTCGGCTTCGACCCCAACGAGTTCATCAAGAGCCTGCGCGGCCACACCGACCACTACCCGCCGGAAACACCCGTCCGACCGCCCGCCACGGCGTGGCATCTGGCGACACCGCCAGCCAGCCAGCCAGAGCGCGACCCGGATATCGACCGACTGCTCACGCGCCCGGAGGTGGAAAGCCGAACCGGACTGAGCAAGGCCTCCATCTACCAGGCGATACGCGACGGCCGCTTCCCGAAACCCTTTCGCGTCAGCCCCAACGCGGTGCGATGGTCCGAGAGGGAAATCGAAACGTGGGTGGCGACGCTCCCGCGGTCCAACGGCGACCTGGACCTTGCGCGCGCACAGTCCCGCAAGAGACCCGTACAGCAATAGGTCGATCGAATCCCGCCCGCGGCCCGAACCGGTTCCACCTGCAATCCGACGATACATCCCCCGCGCCCCGAACCGGCGGACCGCCCGTCATGCCATTACCCACGCGCGCCGGCGAGGCCCAGCACCTGCGTCGACATCAAGCAGTGACGATCGAACACGGGGGGAGCGGCGGCAACGCGCCCCCTATACCCAGTAGTCTCCAGTAGTCTCCGAGCGAGACAGATGCGGGCGTTCTGCAGGCGACCCCGCACTAGAAGAAGCCGTCCCGGATATAGCGGACCGGCCGCTCCACCTTGCCCTTCGTCTGCGCTCGATACCGCCGGCAGGCCCGCGGATGAAACCCCCAGTGCGCGGCAAAGCGCAGAAACTCCGCGTTGAGCACCAACTCGCCGCCGCCCACCCGGCCGTCCGACAGCACCACCGCACGCATCTGGTCGAACAACAGCTCGCGGGGCACGCCGCCGAAGCGCGCGAACGCGCGCTCCAGCCCCGCGGTCAGTACCGCCATCGTCTGCCGCTGGTAGAAGTGCAGCCACAGCAGCCGTGAGTGGCTCAGAACCACCACCAGGGCATGCCGGCGGCCCCAGGGTAGCGCGAACGTCCCGAAGTCCACCGGGCCCTGATGTCCCGGCGGTGTCTCGAACCGCACTACCCGCTCGGCCGCCGGACGTGGGCGCACCGTCCGGACGTAGTCCCGCACGCGGCTGTAGCCGCCAGGGTAGCCGGACGCCCGAATTTCGTCGAACAAGCGCTTGGCCGACAACTCCGGGAACTCCTCCAGGCGCGCCGTAATGATCCCCATGTAGGGCGCCAGCTTCTGCGGCGCCGCTGGCCGCGGCGCGTAGCGCGAGTGGCCCGACGACAGGTCGCGGTCGAGCTGGCCCGTCTCAACCCACGCGTGGATCGTGCGCCGGCTCACTCCGAAGCGTCTCGCCAACGCCGCCTTCGAGACGCCCCGCTCCAGGTAGTGCTTCAGCAGCATCCTCGTCTCCCATCCATGCATCTGCGCCCCGCCCCCTCGCTGTGGGATTCCCCAACATCGTGGGACGCAAACCGGCTCCCGACCACCAGCAATGTGTGCAGTTTTCGGTTGCCATAAATGGGAGATTTACACTTGCCGCCAACACCAGGCCGGAATCGGACCGTGGTCGGACATCAAAAGCGCCACGCCCACCGAACGACCGCGTCGCGTGCCGAGGGTTCCCGAGCAACCGCGAGGACCAAAGTCCACCGGGCCAACGACTACCGGACCGTCAACTCCGGCGACGAGCGCCCCGGGCGTCCCGCAGGAATTGACGCTGAGGCCCGGCAACGGGCAATTCACTGCATCCTGGGACCCGCCCGCCGACTCCGGCGGCGCGGCCGCAGCCGGGTACTCCGTCCGGTACCGGGAGCGTCGCAAGGAATGGAACGAGCCGATCGACGCAGGGAGCAACAACAGCTACACCGTCACACGCCTGACCAACGGAGCGCAGTACATCGTGCGCGTCAGGGCCCGAAACGCCGCCGGCGAGAGTGCGTGGACGCGCCCGAAGACGACGACGCCACAGGCGCATCTGAACAACGCCGCCCCACCGCCGCCGCTCGACGGCAACGCGCCCCGGGAATCCAACCTCCAGCCGGTGCCGGCGCTCCCGGCCTGGGCGCTCGGCGCCCTGGTTGCGCTGCTCTTCGGCCGCGCCCTGCGTCTGCGACGCCGCTGAGCGGCCGCGAGAACGAACGCACCGCAAGGGCCTCGCGCAGCACACCGACGCCGCGCTGCGCGAGGCCTTCCAGTACGCCGCTACAGAGCGAAGAGCCGGTGGCAGTGACCGCAGGTTCTCTGGCGGAGGGGCTGGTCCACGGCGTCGGAGCCCGCGGCGGGAACGCCAACTGGACAACGATCCTGAACCGTGGCACAACCACGGAGACCGGCTCGGTCTGTCCGAGCGCGAGACGGTCACAAGGGTCCGGTTCGGATGCAACCGCGCCCTCACCCCGCGTCAGGCCGCGGTCTCCCACAGCACCCACAACCATCATCGTTGATGCTCAGCACGATCCCGAAGACCGGCCCCGATGCGACAAGTGTCGAGAATTCGTCAGTTTTTGACGATCGTTGACAGCCGCGCCCAGATAACGGAACGTAATGGAACGGTCCCCGGGTGAACCGGGGATGGACCGACTGCCTGCTGCATGTCGAACACGGCGGCAGACTCTTCCCCGCACTGGCGGGGCGCACTTATGGAACGGGCCCCGGGCGAACCGGGGATGGACCGACTGCCTGCTGCATGTCGAACACGGCGGCAGATTCTTCCCCGCACTGGCGGGGTGCACTTGACGCGCCATGACCGGTCGATGGATTGGCGCTGCGCCAACGGGCGAAGGCGTGCGGTTGACCGGAGAGCCGGACGGGCGCAGCGCTGTTCTCCGGTACCGGCGCGGCGGTTGACGCGGTTGAAGCGGTTGGGCTGCGCGTCCGTGCGCCCCGTCGTCTTGGCGTGACAACGTGAATTAAGGAGCCAGCGCGAGGCCGAACCGGCTGTACCGGTATCCCTTCGATCCGAAGCGGAACCGGATCTCTCTGTCACGGTCGACCACTTCGGTAACGGTCGCGTCCGTGGGTGTGTCCCCCGCCATCCAGCCAGGGATGTTCAAGGTGCGCACCGGCTCGCCGAAAGGGCCGCATCGCGACTCGGGAAGCTCGATGCGTCGGTCATCCAGACCCAGCCGCGTCTGGGCGCGCACATCCAGTTCCGCACGGGAATTGTCGGCGACGGGTTCCTTCCAAACGACGGCGACGACGGCCGCCGCGCCCGAGCGGGCCGCCGTTTTGCCCTCGACGTCCCCCAGGTGTCTAGTGCACTGTGCGCGAAATTCTTGCACGTCCGCCCATTGATCGCGCCCCGTTTTCCAAGGCCCGCATGCGGCAACGACGTGTCGGCGAACTTTGCGCACGGGACACTAGGCCACGGGGCTCCGAGAGCCTCGGCTGTGCTCTCAAGCGCCTTGGGATGCGTCGCCGCCTCGACAAGTGCGCGGTTGTCGCACGGGACGCGTATCTCGCCGTGGCCAGGCCAACCACCCGCATGTCGCCAGCACGCCGAGGATGTTCTCGTAGACGCTGCCCAGGCCGAGCATGATGCGTCCCGCGATGCTACCATGGGCGTTCAGCGTGCGCTCGAGTTGCTCCGGCGTCGGCACCAGGTTCGAGACCCTTGCCACCTGAAATCCTTCGGGGCGCGCGCGTTCAAGGACCGCCGTGACGCCCACCGAAAACCGAATCAGCCTTCCGCGAGGTTGCGGAAGCCTTCAACACCATTCGGTACCCGCAACTCGTGCGGCCGCTCGATACGATCGGGCGCCGGCACGAACAACCTGGTGGCCGGCAATGTTCTGGAACCGGCCGGCACGACGCCCGAACGCACGCCGTCGGTCCACCACGGAAAGTTGAGTGCGCCCTGCGGGTCGCGACTCCGCAACTCAACCGGATCGATCCAGCGCGGTGACGCGCGCAGCAAGCCACATCCGAGCACAAGATGCCCGCAGCCGGGCTGGACGCTCCTCGTCAGTTGTCAACGTACTGCTCGGCCTCGGCGAGCAGCGCAGGTCGCGCTTCAATCAAACTGGCGATTCCGCTGCGAACCTCCTCAGCAGAATCCACGCGGCCGTCGATATCCTCCTCGGCCGCAACGCTGTCAGTAAGAAACGTCGGCGAATTGTCACGCAAACTCAAGAGCATCACCTCCGGTATGGTCAGAGCGATATCGTTAAGAATCTCTATGTGACGCTGCGTCCGATCCGTGTCCGCATGGTTGCTTGACAGATTCCGAATACACCCGCTCCAACACCTCATCCGGTATGCTCGCGAAACCCATCGCAGGACAGGGGTCCATGGCCTCATTGGCAGCAACCATCGCAACATGAGCGGCACGATAGAGCCCCCGAACTACGATTTCGTCCTCCACGGCCTGCTCGAGCATCCCGTCTACCGCACCACGCGGCGACGAACAAGCGCCGACCAGGACCGCTATCGGAACAGACACAGAAACGAACCTTCGCAACATGGCGTTGGTCCTTTCGTTTCACGGACTGACGATTTCGCTGCGGACCTCGTCGGCCGATTCGACGCGGCCTGCGATGTCCTCCTCGGCCGCAGCGCTGTCCTACGTACCGCCTGCCGACCCCTGCAGCCTACGACGACTCGTCCTGCGACGCCAGCGAGTTCCGGATGTCGACCATCACCGCGAGCATGCCGCACAGCGGACCGACAACCAGGATACCGACCACGGCCCCCAGAATGAAGCCCCCCAGGAAACCCAGGACCGAGAAGTCCCCGAATCCCGCGCTGCCCGCCATGACGCCGGCCGCGATGGCGCCAATCGACGGCAGCCCGACCGCCACGAGTGCGTTGATCAGACTCACCCACTCCGCCAGGAACCGATTGACGCGCTTGTGAAAAGTCACCGTCGACACATCCTTCCTGTTCCGATAAGGAACGCCATAGCCGGCTCCCCCACGAGAGCGAATGGCGCGTCACCCGCAAGGCCGCAGCGAAGCAAAGGAGGCACAAGGTGCCTTGACGCGCTGCCCGACGCCGTGACCCCTGCTTTCCGACGCCCGCTCGTTCAAGCGCCCGCTCCACCCACTCCTGCTTCAGGAGATCCGGTCGAACCGACTCTCTGCCACCAGGTCATCGACATCGCCGGCGCACCCGGCATCAAGGCCGCCGCCCGCGCCTTCCCGCCCTTGAGCCCGCCGAGCTTCCCGAGCGCGACGGGGGCCAAGTTCTTCGCAGGCTTGGCCGGTTCGGTCCGCGCCATGACCGACTGGATCGTCTGGTGCGCCGCCTCGTTCACGTCGCGCCGTCCAGGTCGTTGATCGCTCATGCAGACGACTTTACCCCGCGCGTGGGCGCAGCGGGTAGCGAACAGACGGCGCATATTCAAACTTGACCACTACCCAGCAGCCGGTATGGTGTTCCACAGCGGATCGAGAACGCCCAGCACGTCTTCCCGCCGCACCTGGTCCACCCGCAGGTCGCCGATCACCGGGAACACATGACGCTCCATCTGCTGCATCCAGCTCCTGACCGTCTTCTCGCTGCGCCAGCGCGGCCGCATAGCTTCCCAGAGTATGTGCTCGCCGCTCAGATCACCGTGGACGAGCGCGGTCGGGCCGGTCGGATTCACTTCGCCGGCCAGCTCAGTCAGGAAGGCACGGATGACCTCGACTTCGTGCGATGTGAGACGCGGTAGCACGAGCTCTTCGACGTCACGAACGAGGTCCTCGTGGTTCTTCTCGGGTCCTGCTCGGGCACGCCGCACTCGCGGGCGACGAGTTTCGGGGTCTCGTGAACCGCGGTGAGGAACGTGGCGAGCTGTTCCGCTATCCGTGCCCTTGCCGTATCGGAGAGCCGGCCGAACGTGGCGGCGTCCAGCTCCCGACCGGGAAGAAGTCTGTAGCCGGCGAACAGGCCGTCGGCGGACTCGTAAACGTAGTCGGGAATACCGACGTCGACCCTCTCGGCTGGAGGTATCGTGCGCCAGCGCATCCCGGTGCGCCGGGACCTTGGGAGCCCGGAAAACGAACGCCTCGTCGAGGATCAGGACGGCATGGTCCCAGCCGTGTGTCAGGTACCGGTGCGACGTCCACGTAACGTTCGGAAACTCTTCCCGTATCCGCCGCAGGAACAGGGCTTCTTCCATGCGCTGCGGCCGCGTTCAGAGGCGTGGCGCGACTTCGGCGGCTTCCTTCCTCATCATCGGTTTCGAGCGGATCAGAAGCTCGAGGCCGTCACGCCGCTACAGCCACCACCGGCTCAGAACATGATCCCGGCCAGCCTCAGAAGATTCGTCGTGTTCGCAAGCGTCGTCGACGTCCGCCGTTTGAGGAAGAACGTCTTCCCGCCGCGATCGTCGCTCACGTGGTAGCACTCCCACCGATCCCGACCCAGCGCATTCAACTGAGCGTCGACGGTCCCGAGGTCGCTGTCCGGCACGAAGACGGAACGATACTCCATTGCCCAGAGGTCTCTGACCTCTTCAACCGAGATCTCGCCGAGTGCGTCCGCGCGCTCCCGCGCTCCCGCCAGCACATCCTGCGCACCGTCTCCGAGTGCGTGCGCGCGGTCCCGTGCCTCGTCTCCGAGTGCCTGCGCTCGGTCTCGTGCGTCTACAAGGACGTCTTGGGCGTCGCCGCGGAGCTCATCGAGCGACGCATCCCCACACGCGGAGCCCAAGACCAAAGGCCCCCAACAACGGGATCGACGCAGCTTTCTTGATGAAACCTCCTGGAGTAGCCGCACCGGCTGCGGCCGACCATCCAAGAACAGGCTACCACAGCGGCCGGGACACATTCCGAGATCGACACCGAGGGCCGCAAACACGTGCTCGGTGTGCACGCGCTACCCGCTAACCAAAGACGACCTGCAGTTCTGGTGTCGCTTCAGCGTCTGATTTCGAACCTGATGGTGTCGGTGAGCGTCACACTCACTGCTCTTCCGTCGATGGTCGTCGGTTCGTACCGCCACTGTTCTGCAGCCGCTACTGCGGCCTCGGCGAAGTCTTCGTGGTCGCTCCGCAGCACTGACACCTCCGACACTGTGCCGTCGCGGGCAACCGTGAGTTGCAGAATCACGATGCCGTTCTGCCGGCGGATGCGGAGCATCCGCGGGTACTCCGGGACGACGTTCCAAGTCTTCTCGGGCATCTGAACGTTCCCGCCGATGGGGACAGGTTCAGATATCGGCGGCGGGACCGGTGCCGGCGGCGGGGCCGGCGGGGGTTCGGGGTCCGTGACTTCCGCGGTAACAGCGGGCTCACGAGTACCGGTGACCGGCGGCGGCGCCGGCGGAGGGGCGGCTGTCTCTGTGGGCGTCTCGCGCCCGGGGTCGGGATCCGTTGCCGCCACGTCCGGTGGTGCAGGGGGGGAGGTTCGGGCGGCGGGGCGGGGGGTTCCGTCCCGTCCCCCGCCGCCACCGGGGTCGGATCCGGGCTCGGGCGCAGGGCCTCCTGTGCCGCCCGTGTCGCTAGGTGTCTCCCTGGTGCTCTGTTGCTGGTCGAACGGGTTGTCGTAGATGAGGACCCAGATGGGCGACACGACCGCCCAGCCGAGCCATAGCAGGAATCCGTACAACAGATATTTCCCGACGGGGATTCTCGGGATCGTGTACCCCGTCGTTCGTGTCAGGAGGTTCGGACCGACCTTCGTGACGGCGTAGTACGTCGCGAAGAACGGCATCTGGCTGGCGATGAAGAACGCCTTGATCAGTATCCAGATAGGAATCTGCTGGCCGCCCTGGTCGGCCGCGACCTTCCATCGGGGGTCCCGGGCGCCCATGCAGTAGGTCACCGTCGATACCAGCCAAGTCAGCGCGGGAGCGAAGGCGCCGAGAGTCAAGCCGTCGGAGTCGGTGGCTATGCTCACCATTGCCAGCCCGCCACCCATGAAGGCCAGGGTGATCAAGATTCCCCCGAGCACTGCTAAGTTGTTCCCGTTCCAGCTCTCTTGGGTCCAGTGCTGGATCTGGAACTCGAGTTCGTCTATCGCCCGTCTGAGCCCTTGATCGTGTGGCGCCTTGCTCGCGCAGGCGCGTGCGGTGTCGAGGTGACGTTCTGCGTAGTCGATGTGTTCCTCGGCCGTCGCGATCGGCAGACCGTTGTCGCTTTTTGGCCAGAGCTCTGTCCCTGCTTTCGCGTACGCGGTCCCGCGCAAGGCGGTGTAGCTGTCTGTTCGGGGTTCCTGAGTTTCGCACCATGCGATGAAATCGATCACCTGTTCAGCGTGACCGCTGTCGATTGAGAATTCGATGATCGTGCGGCGGAGTGTGCGGTACTGCTCGGAATTCCCGGGAAGTCGACGCGCGACCGAGATCGCTTTCTCGGCTTCGCCGGTCAAGACGAATTTCAATGCGGCCTCGAAGAGCAGTGCCTCCCCGTCGACGCGCGGTCCCGAAGGCTGCGGGTCGGGTTGCGGTTCCTGGTTCGCCGTCTCCGGTTGTCCGCGATGCGCGGCGTTGTCGAGTTCTCTGTCGTAGGCTGCCTTGCTCTCTTCGCTCTTGAAGAAGATGTTCTTAGCTGCGCTTGCCAGGTCTTTCTTCGTTTGGGAGCGAAAATCTCGCTTGTTCAGCGTCTGCTGGTGCAGCTCTTCCGCCTGGGTTGTCGGAATCGCGCGACTGGGACCCGCATTAACTAAGGCTGCGCGCAGGGGGGTGCCGTTCGGCTCGGTCGCCGACTTCGCGGCCCGGACCTCTCTCGGCGAGCGGGTGTCGAGCCGTCTCGCCGAGGCGGGAGCGTTGGGGCGTCTCGAGACACGGCGTCGCGACGCGCTCTGGCAGGTCCGCGGCTTTGTCCGTGCGCGCGCGCCGGTGTTGCCGGCTGATGCCATGCGGGACGAAACCCCGGCGTTCGACGGCCTGGACCTCGACGAGACCATCGCGTGGGACTACCGCACCAGTGCGCACAGCCCGCGCGGCCATCCCCTTGCCGCCCTGCGGGAGCGTCTGCAGGCCCTTGGCCTTCCCGATGCCCGCACCGTTTCGGCGATGTGCGACGGGCGGAAGACGCGTTACGCCGGCCTCGTGATCTGCCGCCAGCGCCCCGGAACCGCAGGCGGGGTGGTCTTCATGACGCTTGAGGACGAAACCGGGTTCGCGAACCTGGTCGTGTGGAGCCGGGTGTTCGATGCGCATGCGCTGATCGCGAAAACCGAATCGTTCCTCGGCGTGACCGCAGGATCCAGCAAGCGGGCGATGTCGTCCACCTTGTCGCCGACACGCTGTGGCGCCCGGAGCTCGACGCAGGGCCGAATGCGGTCGGCAGCCGGGATTCAGCGTCAAGCGCCGACCGCGTAGGGCCTTCAGCGCAATAGCCTTTTCGATCTCGTCGGGTGTCTTGGCACCACGCGTCCGACGCAGCGCATCGTGCCGCCAAACTGACCAACGGCTGGTTGCCTTGCTGCTGCGCCGGGATGTCTACGGCTGCCGGCGGTCAGGCCGCGCCGCCGCGATGGCTTCTTCGACTTCGACGTGTGTGCGGGCACCACGTGCCCGACGCAATGCATCATGCCGCCAGGCTGACCAGCGGCCGGCCGTCCATGCAGCATATTCGCTTGGCCCCATGCGCTGCGGGTCTGGCGTGTCCGGGACGCGCCCGATGATGCGCCCGCAGGCGTCAATGTCGTACTCAGTCATTGTGCTTTGTCGCTCATTAGTTCTTCCTCTCGTCCGAGGACTGCTGCGGAAGTGCGCGCGAGGTGTGTCGCGTCTCCCGGCTTCCCGCAACCGTGACGATCGAAGACTGCCCCTCCTGACACGAGCCGGTCACGAACTCCGCCCACCGCTCCATCAACTGCCGGCGCTTCTCGAACAGATCCGACCGCGCGTAGCTGCGTTCCACCTCCGACCCGACCCGATGCCCGAGCGCCATCTCGGCGACCGCGTGGGGAGCGTCGGTCTGTTCCGCCGCCCACGTCCGGAACGACGTGCGAAAACCGTGCGGCACCGCAGCGATCCCGTTCTCCTCGAGAAGGCGCGCCAGCGCGCTTGCACCCACCGGCACACCCGCCCTGACCGCAGACGGAAACACAAGACCCGAATCTTTCCCCAAGCTCGATACTGCTTCGAGCGCCGCCGCCGCCGCATCGGTCACAGGGACCCGATGCTCCATGAGCGTCTTCGTTCGTGACGCCGCGATCCTCCACTCCCCCCGTTCCACATCGATCTCGGCCCATGTCGCAAGTCTCGCCTCACGCGTCCTGCAGGCCGTCAGCACGACGAACCGAAACAACGCCTTGACCACCACCGTCGCGTCCGAAGCCTCGACGAGAGCAACCGCCTCGGCCACCTCGCCGTACGGCAGCGCTCGATGGTGCTGCGGCGCCCGCCGAATCGGCGCGAGCGCACCGTCGATGTCCATCACCACGTTCACGTCGACGAAACCGTGCGCCCGGGCCCACGCCAGCGTTCCGCGAATTCGGCCGCGCAGCCGCCGCGCAGCCGCCGGTATCGTGTTCCACAGCGGATCGAGAACGTCCAGCACGTTTTCCCGCCGCACCCGATCCACCCGCAGGTCGCCGATCACCGGGAACACATGACGCTCCATCTGCTGCATCCAGCTTCTGACCGTCTTCTCGCTGCGCCAGCGCGGCCGCATGGCTTCCCAGACACGCTCCGCAGCTTCCCGAAATGTCGGCGCGTTCGCCTTTCGCTTCGCCGCAACCGGATCTCCACCGTCGGCGATCAACACCCGGTTGGCGAACGCCCGTTCCCGAGCCCGCGCCAGCGACACCACCGGCCACCCACCCAGACCGAGGTCCCGCCGTCTCCCGTGAACCAGCACGCGTTGCACCCACGACTTCGATCCGCCTGAAAAAACGCCTTGCCCACGGGCAATTTAGTGCGTTTTCTCGTCCTGCACTCGCCCGCGCCCACTCGGTGACTGCTTCGCAGCGGGTACCGCCGAGACCGTGCTCGACCTCATGTTCGACTGCCGCGGCGCCGCAGCCGCGGCTGCGACTCTCATGTCTCGGCAGACCGCAACTCGACCTCCGCACGGGTCGGCGGCGGGGTTGCAAGACTGACGACGAACAGTGTCGCGATCGAGAGGGTGAGCGCGGGGTACGCCGTCTGCCAGCCGAACAGGTACTCCGGGTTGCCGTCCACCGCCCGCGCCAGGCCGACGATTTCCCAGACGAGCGTCGTCAGCATGCCAACCAGTATGGAGGCAACGCCGCCGGCCCGCGTCGCGCGCTTCCAGAGCAGCGCGCCGAGCAGCGCGGGGGTGATGCCGGCGCCGTACATGGTGTACGCCCAGAGCGCCATCGCGAGAATGGTGGGAAAGAAGTTGCCGGCGACATAGCCGAGCACACCGACCACGACCACGATCACTCGCGTATAGAGCACCACCTGCCGGTCGCTGACGGCAGGATTGACGAACCGCTGATAGACGTCCCGGATCAGGTTCGTCGACGGGGTCAGCAGGAAGCTGTTGGCGGTGGAGACCACGATGGCGGCGGCGCCGCAGACCAGCAGCACCCCGAGTACCGGGGGCAGCACGTCGGTGGCGGTGCGAATGACGATCTCCTCCGACTCGGCCGCGCCGAGCCCGCCGACGGCCAGACTGCCGAAGATCCCGATCGAATCGATCAGGGTCTCGACCACGATCGTGCCGACGATCCAGCCGCCCACGGCCAGACGTGCCGCCCGCTCGTCGCGCGCCGAGAAGAACTTCTGGTACATGTTCGCTTCGCCGAGCAGCAGGAACATCGTCGGCAGGAACAGGGCGAACGCCGCCTGTGCGCCCATGTCGCCGAACAGCGATACCTGGTGCGGCTCGAGCGCCGCAAGCGAGGCAGTCGGCCCGCCCGCGTCGCCGATGAGGAACGCGACGCCGAACATCACGGCGACGGTCATCACGAGACCGTTGCCGACGTCGAGGTAGGCGATCGACAGCATGCCGGCGAGCGACGTGAACAGGATGCAGAAGACCGCCGTGATCAGCGCCCCGGTGCCCGGATCGACTCCCGCCACGAGCGCCAGCAGCCGGCCGCCGCCGCGGAACTGGTAGGCAGCGATGGTCGCGTAGGCCAGCACGGTGGTCAGCGTCCCGAGCAGCCGCGCCGCCGGCCCGTAACGCAACTCCAGAATGTCGGGAACGGTGTACTGGGCGATGCGGCGCACACGCGGCGCGATGAAGTAGACGAGCGCGATGCCGGTCCACGCCCCGGCCGACTGCCACAGCGCGGCGAACCCGGAGCGGTAGCCGAGTCCGGCCCCGCCGAACAGGCTGCCGGATCCGATCCAGGTGGCGAGCAGTGTGAAGACCAGCACGCGGGCCGGCAGGCGCCGGCCCGCGACCAGGAAGTCGTCCCCCGTCCGGATGCGGCGGCTCCGCCAAGCCCCGACCAGCACGAGTACCGACATGTAGACGATGACCGCCGTCAGCATGCCGGCCATTGTGGATCACAATGAGCCTGCATGTCGCTGGACGAATATCGACGCAGGCGGGACTTCACCGGACCGCTACGGGAGAAGACGCCGGGCCAGCACGCTCCAGACGGCGTAGGCGAGGCGCCGGCGCGCGTGGCGGGCGATCTGGCGCTGCGAGAAGTGTCCGGTGACCAGCTCGCACTCCGCCGGCAGGTCGCCGATCGGCAGCAGCGCCTTGTGCTCGGCCGCGTAGCGCGCCAGCACGTCCGGCGGCGGCGTGGCGTTGTTGGCGATGGCGACGTCCACCGGTCGGCCGATGGCGTCGCCGACCCGGCGCACCGCCTCGCCCACCGAGAACCCCTGCATGCCCCGCCCTTCGGTCAGGATGTTCGTCACGAGCACGATAGGGCCTCTGGTCGCGCGGACCGCCTCGGCCACACCCCGGACGAGCAGGATCGGCATCAGACTGGTATAGAAGCTGCCGGGCCCGATGACGACGGCGTCGAAGCCGCGAATGGCCTCCGACGCGGCTTCGTGGACATTCGGCTCCGGATCGAGCCAGATCCGCCTGATCCGGCGCCCGTCGGTCTGCTCCCGGTCGACGCCGACCTCGCTGGCCGCACGTGAACCGTCTTCGTATTCCGCATAGAGCGTCGACTGCTCCACACTGACCGGCAGTACGCGGCCACTGCAGTCGAGCAGTGTCCGTAATCCGTCGACCGCGGCGAGAAAATCGCCGCTGTACCGCTCCATCATCGACAGGAGCAGGTTGCCTCCGGTATGTCCGCGAAGCCGTCCGTTCTCCAGCGCCGGAAGGCGGGACAGCAGCAGGCGGCGGGCTTCGGTCTCGTTTCTGGCGAGCGCGAGCGCGCACTTGAGCACGTCGCCCGGCGGCAGCACCCCGAGCTCGTCCCGGAGCTGACCGGAACTGCCGCCGCTGTCGAACATCGTGACGACGGCGTTCACGCGAAGCCACGGGTTCTGCTTCAGGCCGCCGAGCAGGCTCGGCAGCCCGGTCCCGCCGCCGAAGCACCCGACGTTGACTTCCCGCAACTGCACGCGGCGCATTATGTCATACGCCTCGTCACGCGCCCGTCGACCCCGAGCCGCTTGCCTGGCGACGCGGATGCTGTCACGCTTTCCGGTTGCACCATCGCATCGGGATGAGCACTCACTGGCCTCGCGAGTTCGTTCCCGCCCGCGGTCTCCACGGCGGGCATCGGATGACCCTGTACACCTGGGCCCGGCCGCGCCGCTTTCCGCGGCTCGGGACGCCGGTACGGCGGTACTTCGACGTCGCCCCGGACGCGAGGGTGCTGGCGCACTGCCACTGGCAGTCGTCGTCCTCCACCCGACCGACGCTGCTGGCGCTGCATGGGCTCGAGGGATCGAGCGAAGCGCACTATATGCGTGGCCTCGCCGACAAGGCGTTCTCCCGCGGCTTCAACGTCGTGCGGCTCAACCAGCGCAACTGCGGGAATACGGAACATCTGTCCCGGGGCCTCTACCACTCGGGTCTGTCCGCGGATCCGGCCGCGGTCATTCGAGAGCTGGCCGAGGTCGATCGCCTGCCGGCGGTCGCCGTGGTCGGCTACTCGCTGGGCGGCAACCTGGGACTCCGGCTCGCCGGCACGACCCCGCCGGGCGTCCTGCGGGCGGTCTGCGCCATCTCGCCGACGATGGACCTGGCGCGTTGCGTCGCTGCCCTCGAGCAGCGGCAGAACGCCGTCTATCAGTGGCACTTCGTACGCAACCTGAAGCGCCGCATGCGGCGGAAGGCGCGCGTCCTGCCCGGCCTGTTCGACCTCGCCCACCTCGACCGGATCCGCACCATACGCGAGTTCGACGACGCGTTCACGGCCCCCCACCACGGTTTCCGGGACGCCGCCGACTACTATCACCGCGCAAGCAGTCTGCGTGTCGTCGACCGCATCACGACGCCGACCCTGATCATCAGTGCGGAGGACGACCCCTTCGTGCCGCACCAACAGTTCCGCGACGCCGCGGTCGCGTCCAATCCGCATGTCGCCACCGCGATCTCGCCGCACGGGGGACACTGCGGCTTCTACACCAGTCCGGATCCCGGCTTCGACGGCTACTGGGCAGAGCGGAGAGCTGTCGACTTCGCCCTCCGCCACGTCGACTGACTCCGCCGCGGGGCGTCAGTCCCGTGCGAGGTGGTCCAGCAGACGGCTCGCGAACGCCGGACCGTTTCCCCGTTCCTCGTGCTTGAAGTACACGTAGACGTCCTCACAGCCGGCCGCACTGTCCGCGATGGTCGCCGCCCAGCGGGCCAGAGCGGCATCGTCGTACCCCTGATCGCGGAGCCGGAAGTATCCGTGGCGGGCGGTCACATGCGCCGGCGTGCGCATGCGTTCGCTGTCGGCTACACACAGCGCCGCCCCGCGCTCGACCAGGAGGTCGATGACCGCGGAATCGTGCCAGGTGGCGTGCCGGAATTCGAACGCGGCGCGGACGCCCGGCGGCAGGGTGTCGAGGAACCGCGCCAGCACGTCGACGTTCCTCCGGAACGACGGGGGCAACTGGAACAGCAACGCGCCCAGCTTGTCCCCGAGCGTGACCGCCGCGTCGCAGAACGCGCGCGTGACCGCCGCGCAGCCGATGAGCCGCGCCTCGTGCGTGATGCGGCGCGGCGCCTTCAGCGTGAAGCGGAAGCTCGCCGGTGTGGCGTCGGACCAGCCGGCGAGCAACCGTTCGGTCGGCAGCCGATAGAACGTGTAGTTGATCTCCACCGTGTCGAGACGCTCCGCGTAGTAGGGGAGCATCTTCTTCTGCGGCCACTTCTCCGGATAGAAGGAGCCCTTCCACTCCGGATAGTTGTAGCCGGAGGTTCCGACGCGGTACCGAGGCATGTGTATACAGGATGTTCCGCCGGCCCCGCGGCGTCCCGGGCCGGCAATCCACGGCGCAAGCTCCCAGCCCGACAATCGTCGCCGGCGGCTCCGATTGCCGCCCAACCGGGCCTGACCAGGAGTTCTGCACCGTCCCTGCGGCGCAGACTCCTAGTCCAGGTCGAAGTCGCGCGTCGGCCGGGTGACCGGCTCTCTGCGAGCCTGCTTCAGCGCCTCGTCGAAACGTCGCGACAAGGCGGCGCTGCGCCCCTTCTCGTCGGCGACCGACTGCGCGAAGATCGCCTCCCGGTGCGCGGCCTCGTCGGCCAGGATCCGCTGCGCGTCGTTCAGCTCCGGCCTGTCCTCCCGCGGGGGCTGTCGGTGCGAGACGAGGCGGCGCAGATTGGTGTCTATGACCAGACTGGAGCCGCAACAGGGACAGTCGACCTCGAGTTCCGAGGACAGCCGAGGCATCAAGCCGACGCCTAACCTTCCTCTTCGTAGTCGCCCTCGAGGGGCGGGATGAGCCTGGTCGGAGGGCGAAGCGCTTCGCGATGGTCGTAGACCGGAAGCCCGCCCACGTGCACCGGCACTCGGCACACCGGTCCCTTGCTGTCGATCACCACGGTCACCGGACTGCCCTCGACACCCTCCCGAAAGCGGACGCGGCACCCGCACGCAAGCCGAGCGTGCTCGAATCCTTTGAGCATGGAAAATGATACTACAGCCCGAGCTGCAACCCCCGGTCGAATGTCGCCCCGGCGCCGACGGCCGCGGGCGGCGCGCCCCGCGCGCTACAGCAGTCTCTCGATGTCGCGCTCGAACGCCTCGCGGGTGGCGATCCCCATGTGCGTGCGGCACAGCGTGCCGTCCCGATCGATGAAGAACGTGACCGGAAGCCCCCACACCGGACCGTACGCCTCCAGAAAGTCGTCACGTCCGAGTCCCACCAGCATCGGATAGTTCACCTGGAGCTGGGCTGCGAAGGGTCGGATCTGTTCGGGCGTGTCATCAACGGAAAGCCCCAGGACGACGAGTCCGTCGTCGCGGTACCGGCGCTGAAATTCGACGAACCAGGGGATCTCGATCTTGCAGGGACCGCACCAGGTCGCCCAGAAATTCAGAAGGATGACGTTGCCCTTCAACTCCGCCAGCCGCACCTCGTCGCCGTCGACGTCCCGCAACGTGAAGTCGAGCGGGGCGGGCTCGGCGTCTGCGTCGCAGCGCCCGTCCTGCGCCGTGGAGCGCTCCAGGGGCGCGAACGACACCGCCCGGACGCCGCGCACCGACGGCAACGTCAGGAACGCGAGGGCGAACGCCGCGCCGACCGCCACCATCCACCGGCTGATCGTCATGTCCACTCCTGCTGAATCGGTTTCCGCCATCCGCCCGCACCGACCGTGCGGCCCGACAGCACGTACCGTGACGGAGCCATCCGTCACACATCGTCCAGATTACCGCCTTCTGCGCATGAATCTCAAGCGCCGCACCGGGCGCGACGGTGTCCTTCGGGAAGGCCGGCGTCGTCCCCGTCAGGTGACGGCCCGCTCGTGCGGGGGACCGCGTGCGGGAACCGCGCGCAACGCCGCACCCGCCCACCGGGAGCGGCACGCGCCTTGCACCCGCACTGGTGATTGCCGGCGGCGGGGCTTGGGGTAAGATGAAAGCAGGCGTCGACAGCCCACACCCACCCGGCCACAGGTTGCGAGGTGCGCCATGATGCGAAATCGATCCTCCCGCCCCCGCAGGCAGCCGACTGCCCTGCTCGTGCTCCTGATCGCGGCCCTCGCCGCACCGGCCGGCGCCCAGTCGCAGTTCGCGCCGTACGTGGGCAAGAACCGCGTCAAGTACGACAAGTTCGAGTGGCACATCTACGAGACGGACCACTTCAACATCTACTACTATCCCGAGCTCGAGGAGCACCTCGAGCGGATCGCCTCCTACGCGGAGAGCGCGTACCAGCAGCTCAGCGCCGACCTGCGCCACGATTTGGCGTTCAGCGTCCCGCTGATCGTCTTCAAGACGCACAGCGAGTTCGAGCAGCAGAACATCTTCCCCGGCGGCAGCCCCGAGGGGGTGGGCGCGTTCGCGGAGCCGTACCGCAACCGCATCGCGCTGCCGATAGACGAGCCGCCGGACGGGCTCTACCGTCTGATCACGCACGAGCTGACGCACATCTTCGAGTTCGACATCATCCCCCGGTCCATGATCCGGCAGACCGTACCGCTGTGGGTCGACGAGGGCCTCGCCGACTTCATGGCCGGCGTCTGGCGCCCGCTCGATCTGATGCAGGTCCGCGACTTGGCGGTCGCCGACATCGTGCCGTCGATGACCGAGTTCGAGCGCTACGGCGGCTTCGCCAGCGGCCGGGTCGTCTACAACCTCGGCCACGCGGTCTTCGAGTTCATCGAGGAGCGCTGGGGGCTCGAAGGGATCCGGCAGTTCCTTTTCGCGCTCCGCCGCAACGCGATCGGCGGCGGCGAGGATCCCTACGAGGAGGCGTTCGACCTGGAAGCGGAGGAATGGGACGACGCGTTCAAGGCGTATCTGGACGACCGCTTCGAGGCGTTCCGCGACAAGGAACGCCCGACCGACTACGGGCGCAACCTCGCGCCCGACCCGCTGCGCAGCCGCTATCCGGTGGTCTTCTCGATCGAGGCGTCGCCCTCCGGCGAGGTGATCGCGGCGATGGCGGTGAACCGCAAGGATCGCGAGGCGGACATCGTGCTGCTGTCGTCGCGGACCGGCGAGGTCATCCTGAACCTGACCGAGGGTTTCGATCAGGACTTCGGTTTCGACTACATCAGCCAGCCCGGCCTCCGCTGGAACACCGTGCCGTGGATGTCGTGGTCGCCGGACGGCGACCGGCTGGCCTACATCGCGCGCCACGGGAAGGGCAAGGCGCTCGTCGTCCAGAACGTCGTCAACCGCGAGATCGAACACCTGATCGACCTCGAGATGGTCGACGAGCCGGAATCTCCCGACTTCTCGCCCGACGGCCGCACCATCGTCTTCTCCGCCCTGAGTCGCGCCGTCGGCGACATCTACGAGATCGATCTGGAGACGCGGGAAGTCACCAACCTCACCAACAGCGCACTGGCCGACTACGGGCCGGTCTACTCGCCGGACGGGAACGCCATCATCCACCTGTCGCGCGTGAGCGGCAACAACAAGCTGTTCCGGCTCGATCGGCAGACCGGACAGCGCCGGCAACTGACCTTCGGCACACACGACGAGACCGGCGGACAGTTCATCGACGAGCGCACCATCGTGTTCTCGTCGACCGCCGTCGACCCGACGCAGCCCATCGATCCCGACACGGCCCGCGACGGCGAGATCTTCAATCTCTGGACGCTCGATCTGGAACACGGCGCGCTGCATCAGCTCACGGACAACGCGACGGGCGTGGTCAACCCGCTCGTCCTTGCGCCGGACGAGGACTCCGACCTGCCGCGCATCGGTTTCATTACCTACTTCCGGGGGGAATACGGCCTGCACACCATCGAGTACGACGAACCGCTCTACACCGCCGACGCCTCCGACTTCGGCGGTCCCGGCCTCCTGATCGATTTCCAGGCGCCGCTGACCCACACCCTCAACCCGGCGAATTCGCGGCGCAAGGGCCGGTTCGAGAACATGTACATGCAGGGCGCGCCGAACTTCGGCGTCGGTCTGACCAACAGCGGAGACGTGCTCGGCGGCACGATGATCACCTTCGCCGACGTGCTCGGCGACCAGATGTTCAACATCCAGGCCTACTCCATCCAGACCTACCGCACGTACGGAGCCTCCTACGTGAACATGGCGGGCCGGCTGCAGTACGCCCTGCAGGGGATCTCGTCCGAGCAGTACTACTACGGTCTCGGCGCCTACTTCGCGCCCAGCCTTGCGTTCCTGAGCCGCGACGACGCCATCGCGACGCGGCGGTCGAACGGCGGGAGCGCCATCGGCATCTATCCGCTCGACCGGTTCCGGCGGCTCGAATTCTCGGCCGGCGTCTACAACATGAGCGAGTCGTTCGCCAACGAGGCGCTGCAGGCGCAGTCCGACGCGTTCCAGCGCCAGCAGTTCGGCACCACGCTCTTCCGCGACGGCTCGTTCATGCCGTTCGGCACGCGCTTCCTGCAGGAGACGACCGTCTTCCGCGAGTACGGCCCGGTCGCCGGCAACTCGCTGATGGCGGGGTACGAGTACGCTCCCGGCTTCGGCGGCTTCCTGTCGCGGCAGACCGTCGACCTCGACGCCCGCTACTACATGCGGATCGCCGAGAACGGAGTCCTGGCCTTCCGCGGGCGCGCCTTCAAGAGTTGGGGGGACTTTCCCGACTTCACGTTCTTCGGCGGCCAGGGCGACATGCGCGGCTACGACTACCTGCACTTCCTCGGCCACAAGGCGTTCCACGCCAACGTCGAGCTGCGGTTCCCGCTGGTCGAAGCGATGGCGACGCCGATCGGCATCCTGGGGGGTATCCGGGGCACCTTCTTCTTCAACGTCGGGGCCGCCGCCATAGCCGGCCAGCCGTGGAATCTGTTCTCCACGCACGAGGAGTGGGTCCGACCGCTGGTCGGGTACCGGGCGAATTACCTGGCCGACGTGGAAGGACGGACCAGCGAGCCGGTCTTCGGCGCCCCCGTTCTCGTGAGCGGGTTCCGCCTCAACAACGCACGCGCCGCCTACGGCTTCGGTCTCACGACGTTCGCCATCGGCTTCCCGATCCACCTGGACTGGTCCTGGCCGACGCTCTTCAACGAGAACTGGGAAAATTCCGTCTTCGCAACCGAGGCGCAGTACGCCGGCTTCCTGCGCGGCAGCGACTACTTCCGGAAGGTGCGCTTCTCGCTCTGGATCGGCTACGACTTCTGAGGAGCGGAGCCCGGACGAGATTCCGAACCGGGAAGTCCGCACCCTGGAACGCGGACATCCCGGAGAGGTCTGCCGCGGGCGGGAGAAGCGGGAGCCGCAGCTTTCGGCGCATCCGACCTCTCCGCCCTTTCCGGACGGCGCCGGAAATTTCCGGGCCTCAGATCTCCGTGAGCCGGACGACGCTGTCGTTCAGGTCCAGGACCACGCGATAGTCGCCCAGAAAGGTGTGGCCGATGATGCCGCCGATGTGGAACCCCAACAGGGCGCTCGGGCGATGCAGATTGAGAACGACGACCGAGAAGTTGTCGAACCGGATACGGTCGAAGCCGAGGTTGACTCCGGGCAGCAGAAACGCGTCGTCGTCCCACCCCGATGTCCCGTAGACGCGCAGCGGGATATGGCGGACCGGAACCATGCCGAGCGAGTTGGCGGTGCTCAGGCTGATCGAGATGACCTCGCCACCCGTGTCGACGATGAAGCTCTTCTGAACCGAGCCGTTGATGATGCCGCGCACGAGTGCGAGGCGGTGGAAGCGCATCGGCAGCTCGACGTCCGCGGGCGGCTGCGGCGGCAGCTCGCGGGCGATCACGATGCGGTGATTCTCGTAGTCGACGATAGCCGACATCCCGAGGGCGAGCGGTGAGAAGCTGTTCTCGCTGCGAGTCGCGGGCAGACCCTGCAGTGGCGGGTTCTTGATCAGGGCCGGCACGTTCTCCACGACCAAGCTGCCGATCTCGAGGGTGTCCGCGCGACCCAGCTCCAGTCCGCGCATGCCGACCCGGCCGACGCCGGCGCTCAGGGTGTTGGTGATCGGCCGGACGCCGACGCGCTGTGCGGTCGCCTGCGAGAGAACCATCTGCTCGGCGCCGGTATCGACGACAAGATCAATCTCGCTGCCCCCGTTCACACGGCCGCGCACGATGACCTTGTCGCGCTGGAGCCGGAACGGGATGGTGTGCACCGTGTCCAGCCGCTCCGGCGCAATGTAGACCGGCACGCGCTCGCCGAATGATCGCAGGAACCGTATCTCGGACCGGGCCCACTCGATTTTCTGGTCCATGCGGGTGCCGGTCAGAAATCCCACGTAGGACTCGAAAGCGTCTGCGGCCCAGTCGTACCGCTGCAAGCGCCGGTACAACGAGCCCAGGGTGTGATAGAACTCGCCGCGCGGGTCACGGGCGATGGCCGCCTGCAGCTCCACGAGCCCGTCTTCGAGCCGCCCCCGAGCCACGAGACTGCGACCGAGCCCGTGGCGCGCCATGGCGCTGTCCGGGTCCGTGGAGAGAATCTCCAGATATACCTGCTCCGCTTCGTTGAAGAGCCCGAACGCCCACAACGCGTCCGCGTACAACGCCCGGTACTCGGAATCGACGGGATCGAGGCTGTAGAGGAAGTCCGCCTCCTGCTGAGCGCGCGAGAACTCCGCGATGTGCAGAAGCGACTTGAGCAGACCGCCGGACGCACGCAGAAGCTGATCGGGTCGAGCGCCCTGCTTCGCGTTCTCGTAGGCGGAGAGCGCCTCCCAGTACCGCTGATCGCCGTAGAGGAGTTCGGCGAGCTGCAGCCGCACCTCGCTGCGCGCCGAGTCGGTGGTCGATTCGGCGCCGATGAGGATTGGCGCCGCAACGCAGAACGCAAGCGCGACGAACGTTCTCCGGCAACAGAGCCGCATGCGTATCCTCCCTGAGCGATACCCGACCACAGCACGCGCACCGTGGAGAAACCGGGTGAGGCCCGCGCTCATCGGCGGCCTCTACAGGCGGCCACGAGGTGTGCGCGGGTATCCCGGTGCGCCAACCTGAGCACGAGACACTACCGCGTGTAGTGCTCGATGGGAACGCCGTCGTACATCTCGTCGACGCGCAGGATCTGGGCGTTCCGGCTGTAGGTGCCCAGCTCGTAGTCCTCGCTCATGATGAGCGCCTTCACCGGCTTGGTCGGGCAGACTTCCGCGCAGAGGCCGCAGAACGAGCAGCGGGACAGGTTGAAGTCGAAGTAGTCGAGCACCTTGATCTTGTGCCCCGGCTCGCGGTGGCCACCCAGATTGATCAACTCGTCCGGACAGACCTTCGCGCACTGGTCGCACACGATACAGGTCTGCGCACCGGTTTCCGGCTCGACCTGCAGTCGCAACACGCCCCGGAAGCGGGGCGCCACCGGCCGTCGTTCTTCCGGGTACTGAAAGGTGAACGCCGGCTGCGGGGTGTACTTGAGGGTGACCCAGAGTCCCTTGAGCAGGTCCACGAGGAACACGGTCCGGAAGAACTTGGCCAGGAACAGCACGTCGACCTACCCCCGATCCTCGACGAGGACAGGCTCGGTCTGCCCCGCCATGATCACCCGCTCCTTGCGGAGGATCGTGTTTTCCTTGCGGATCTTGTCCTGCAGCCGCATCAGCCCGTAGAGCAGCGCTTCGGGGCGGGGCGGACAGCCCGAGACGTACACGTCCACCGGCACGATCTTGTCGACCCCCTGCAGCACGCTGTACGTGGGAAAGGGACCGCCGGCGTTGGAGCAGCTCCCCATCGAAATGACCCACTTCGGCTCCGGCATCTGGTCGTACAGCCGCCGCAGCACGGGCGCCATCTTCTTCGTGACCGTGCCCGCCACGATCATCAGATCCGACTGCCGCGGCGACGCGCGAAAGACCTCGGCCCCGAACCGCGCGATGTCGTAGCGCGATGTCGAGGTCGCGATCATCTCGATTGCGCAGCACGCAAGGCCGAAGCCCATCGGCCAGAGGGACGACTGCCGCGCCCAGTTGAGGACCCGGTCGAGATTGGTCGTGATGAAGTTGTCTTCGAAGCGATGATCGATGAGACCCATCTGGCTGGATTCCGTGGCCGCCACAAGAGGGGACGGCGTTATCGTTCAGCGTCGCCTACTTGCCCTCGTACCACTCGGCATTGGTCTCGATGAAGCTCTCCCACTCCTCCGGCACCTCGTCGTTGGCGAAAATCGCCTCGACGGGACACGCAGGCACGCAGGCGCCGCAGTCGATGCACTCATCCGGATGGATGTAGAGCATCGTCTCCGCTTCGAACTCTTCCTCGTCCTTGCGCGGGTGGATGCAATCGACCGGACACACGTCAACGCAGGCGGTGTCCTTCGTGCCGACACACGGCTCACAGATCGAATAGGCCATTCATTTCCTCCGAACTACGCCAACCAGTATTGCGGCCCACAGAATAACAGGCTGGTCAGCCAGGGATCAAGGCGAAGACGCGAAGACACGAAGAAGACGCGAAGACGGATCGCCGCGGCCCGGCGCCGCGACCTCCGGTGGACGCGGTCCGACCACCCGCGGTACGATTCGATCCCCGCATGACAGCCCCCGTTCCCGTCGCGTTCATTCGCGGGCGGCCGACGCGCTCCGGCGAGTTGCCCCGCGCCGTCAAGCCGCCCTGGCTGCGGGTCAGGGCGCCCGGCAGCCCCGGCTATCTGCGGCTCGCCCGCCTGACCCGCGATCTCGCCCTGAACACCGTGTGCCGGGAAGCGAGCTGCCCGAACATCGGCGAGTGCTGGCAGCACGGCACCGCCACGTTCATGATTCTGGGCAGCATCTGCACGCGGTCATGCGGCTACTGCAACGTGGTCCACGGCACGCCGGGGGCCGTCGATCCCGACGAGCCGACGCGGCTGGCGGAGGCCGTGGCCGCGCTCGGTCTCGGTCATGTGGTCGTCACGTCGGTCGACCGCGACGATCTGCCGGACGGCGGCGCCTCCGTGTTCGCGGCCACGATTCACGCCATCCGGCAGCGCCTGTCGACCTGTCGCGTGGAGGTGCTCGTTCCCGACTTCTCCGGCCGCGACCGCGACCTGGAGTGCGTGCTCGAGGCCGGCCCCGACGTGCTCAACCACAACCTGGAGACCGTCGAACGCCTCTACCGCACCGCCCGGCCCGGCGGGCGCTACCACCGGGCGTTGCGGCTGCTCGACCACGCGCGGCGGCGGCGCCCGTCCACGCCGACCAAGTCCGGGATCATGGTCGGCCTCGGCGAGTCGCACGACGAGATCCGGACCGCGCTGGCCGATCTGCGCCGCGTGGGCTGCGCCATCCTCACCATCGGCCAGTACCTGCGGCCGTCGGTCGCGCATCTGCCGGTGGCGCGCTACTACCACCCCGACGAGTTCGCGGCGCTGAAGGAGCACGCCATCGGCCTCGGCTTCCGACACGTCGAGTCCGGACCGCTCGTGCGCAGCTCCTACCACGCGCACGAGCAGGCCGATGCGTTGGACGGCCGCGCTGCGCAGGCGTCTGCGGGGCCTCAGCGCCGCTTCGGCCGGTAGACGTGGGCGCTCCGCCCGAAGAAGACCTCGGCGGCCTCGGCGAACGTCTCGGAGACGGTCGGGTGCGGATGGATCGCGCCGGCGAGATCGGCGGCGGTCAGCCCCTTCTCCACTGCGACCACCCCTTCGGCGATCAGCTCTCCCGCTCCCACGCCGACCAGCCCCGCCCCGAGCACCCGACCGGACGCCGGATCGAGGACGAGCTTGGTCACGCCCTCGGCGCGGCCGAGGGTGAGCGCCCGCCCGGACGCGCCCCACGGGAACCGGGCAACCCGGACGGTGCGGCCCGCCGCGGCGGCCTCCGCCTCGGTGAGACCGCACCAGGCCACCTCCGGGTCCGTGAAGACGACGGCGGGCACCGCCCGCGGCGCGTACGACGCCGCGTTCCCGGTAATGGCGTCGACGGCGACGCGGGCCTCGGCGAACGCCTTGTGCGCGAGCAGCGGCTCGCCCGCCACGTCGCCGACGGCGAAGATCGACGGCTCGGCGGTCCGGCGCTGCGCGTCGACGCGGATGAAACCGCGGGCGTCCCGCTCCACCCGCGTGCGCTCCAGACCTGCCCCCTCCGTGTTCGGCGCGCGTCCGACCGCCACCAGCACGCGGTCGAACCGCTCGGTCCGCGCCTCGCCCCCTGCCGGTTCGAGCCTGGCGTCGATGCCGTCGGGGCCCGCCGCCAGCTTGCGCACGGACGTGTTCAGATGCACCGTGCGCACCGTCTTCGCGATGCGCCGCGCGAGAATCCGCACGAGGTCGGCGTCCGCGCCCGGCAGCAGGCCGCCGGTCATCTCGACGACGGTGACGGTGGACCCCAGGGCGGCATGGACGGTCCCCAGCTCCAGACCGATGTAGCCGCCGCCCACCACCAGCAGCGACGCCGGCACGCCGTCCGGATCGAGGGCGCGCGTCGAATCGAGCACCCGGGGGTCGTCGAGGGCCAGCGCCGCGGGGCGGGCGGGGCGGGATCCGGTCGCCACGATGGCGTGCTCGAACGCGATCCGCCGCGGCGCGCCCCCGGCGCCGTCACCGACCGGGGTCACCTGCAGCGTCCGCGCGTCCTCGAACGCCGCGCGCCCCTGCACGCAGGTCACGCCCCGCTGTTTCGACAGCAGGGCCAGCCCGCCGGTGAGCTTCGCGACAACCTCGTCCTTCCACGCCCGCAGGCGGTCGACGTCGATGGCGGGCTCGCCGAACGAGATGCCCCAGCGCACCGCCGCGCGGGCGTCGGTCACCACCTTCGCCGCGTGCAGCAGCGCCTTCGACGGCATGCAGCCGCGGTACAGGCAGACGCCGCCGGGGCGCGGCGCCTCGTCGATCAGGGTGACCTGCAGTCCGCGGTCCGCGGCCAGGAACGCCGCCGTGTACCCGCCGGGCCCCGCACCGATGATGGCCAGTTGCGTTTTCTCGGTCATTTGTCCCGTCTGCAGTGACCGCAAGGCGCCCGATGCCCGGCCGCGTTGGACCCGCCGACCGCGTCCGGGGCACGTACCCTCGTCTACACTGCACGGCAGGCAACCGGCGCCGCGCGCGTCGAGCGGGTCCCGGTCACCAACCTCGTCTACACTGCATTGTAGGAGGTCGAGCAAATGATCAGACCCGCCTGCGCCGCGATCGGCCTCGCTGCGCTGATCGCCGCCGCTGATCCCGTCGTACAGGGCCAACCGTCGGGAGCCACGATGACCCCCCTCTTCGCCTCGGTCGATATCGGAGCCGACATCGCTTCGTTGCCGCGGTCCGAACGCGCAGCACTCGCGCGGATCATCGACGCGGCGCGGGTCATGGACGCGCTGTTCCTCGAGCAGGTATGGGCCGGCAACCCCGCGATGCTGCTCGCGCTGCAGGGCGAACAGAGTGCGAGCCGCCGGGCGCAGCTCGCCTTCTTCCTGGTCAACAAGGGGCCCTGGTCCCGCGTCGAGGGGAACCGGGCGTTCATCCCCGGGGCGCCGCGCAAGCCGGAAGGCGCTGCGTACTATCCGCCGGACGCGACGCGCGACGAGGTCGCGGCCTGGATCGAGGGCCTGTCCGCAGCGGAGCGGGAGGCCGCCACCGGCTTCTTCACCGTCATCCGGCGCGGGCCGGAGGGCGGGCTGCGCGCGTTGCCCTACAGCGTGGCGTATCAGGGACCGCTCGCCGTGGCGGCCGGACACCTGCGGGCCGCCGCCGACCTGACCGCCGAGCCGACCCTTGCACGCTACCTGCGGACCCGCGCGGACGCCTTCGCGTCGAACGAATACTACGAGAGCGACGTGGCGTGGATGCAGCTCGACGCGGCCATCGAGCCGACCATCGGCCCCTACGAGGTGTACGAGGACGAATGGTTCAACTACAAGGCGGCCTTCGAGGCCTTCGTCACCATCCGCGATGACGCCGAAACCGCGCAGCTCGCCCGTTTCGGAGCGGAGTTGCAGGATCTCGAGGACAACCTGCCGATCGACCCCGCCTGGCGCGACCCCGAGCTGGGCGCGCTGGCGCCGATCCGCGTGGTCAACGTCGTGTTCACGGCTGGCGACGCCAACAGCGGCGTGCAGACCGCCGCGTTCAACCTGCCCAACGACGAGCGGGTCATCCGCGACCACGGCTCGAAGCGGGTCATGCTGAAGAACGTCCAGGAGGCGAAGTTCCAGTGGGTGTTGACGCCGATATCGGCGCTGGCGCTGCCGTCCAGCGAGCGGGGCGACATCTCGTTCGACGCGTTCTTCACGCACATCCTGATGCACGAGCTGATGCACGGGCTCGGGCCGCATTCCACCACCGTCGACGGGCGCGAAACCACTGTCCGGCAGGCCCTGCGCGAGACCTACAGCACCATCGAGGAGGCAAAGGCCGACGTCTCGGGCCTGTGGGCGCTGCACTTCCTGATCGACAAGGGTGTCATCGACCGCTCCCTGGAACGCTCGATCTACACGACGTTCCTCGCCTCGACGTTCCGCTCGATCCGCTTCGGCATCAACGAGGCCCACGGGCGCGGCGTGGCGATCCAACTCAACACCTTCCTCGACGCCGGCGCGGTGCAGGTCGGACCGGACGGACGGTTCCGTGTGAACCATGCGCGCATCCGGGACGCGGTGGAAGGACTGACCCGCCGCCTGATGACCATCCAGGCGCAAGGCGACTACGACGAGGCGAATCGCGTGCTGGAGACGCTGGGCGTGGTGCGGCCGGAGGTACAGCGCGTGCTCGACCGGCTGGGCGGCGTGCCGATCGACATCCAGCCCCGGTACGTCACCGCGGAGGAGCTCGCAGCAGGCTTCTGATCATGAGCGGCCGTGCATCCCCGGCCTCTACGCGGTCTTCGTCGCCGCCGGGCCGAGCACGCGCTCCTCCAGCAGCTCCTCGGCGCGGGCGAAGAGGTCCTCCTTCGGGATGATCCCGGCGTCGACGTCGGCGAGGACGGCGCGCTGGGCGGCGTACTCGGTGTTCTGGATGCCCACCTTGCTCTGCAGCAGACGCCACGCCTTGCGGCGCTCGACGCAGAAGAGCACGAGCTGGCGCGAGATCTTCATCATCACCGGCTTGTTGCCCTTGGCCGGCAGCGTCTTGATGTAGACCCCGAAGTCGGGCACGAAGGCGCGGTGCTCCGGGTCGAGGTGACGCCGGTACACGACGTCGTTCTGGGTCAGGCGCAGGAGCATGTTCTCGAGCGGGATGAGCCGGGCGGCCTCCTCTTCCCTGATCTTCTTGAGGTGGTTGCGGAAGCGCGCCTCGGTCGCACACCAGTGCGCCACGGTGTAGCGGTAGGGCTCGCCGGTGGCCTTGAACTTCGTCTTGTACCAGTCCCCCTGCAGGTTCGGGTTGCCCTTCAGGTCGAGCGCCTCCTCGTAGGTCTCGCCCATCCGGGGGTTGAAGACGAACTCGGGCGCGCCGCGCGAGTCGCGCACCCGCTGGGCCTGGTCGAGGGCCATGTCGTCGCCCACCCCGTGCTCCGGCTGGCAAGTGGTGAAGCACTGCAGGAAGGCGGTGCCGCGGTAGTCGAGCGCGTCGAGGATGGAGCGGAACAGCTTCGGCGCGTTGGCGATGGAGACCTGCGCGACGAAGGGCGAGCCGTGGCCGGCGAGGAAGGTCTCGGCGACCGTCTTCTTCTCGATGCACTTGCCCTGGCTCGCGGCGCCGAACGCGTTCATGTCGCCGCCGCCGAGCATCGGCGTGGAGTCGGAGTTCTGCCCGCCGGTGTTCGAGTAGACCTGCGTGTCGAGCATCAGGGCCTTCACGTTGGGCCGGTTCTGCAGGACCATCTTCGAGACGTTCTGGTAGCCGATGTCCCCCATCCCGCCATCGCCGCCGATGATCCAGACCCGCGGCATCTCGTTGATCTCCGCGTCGGTCATCAGGTTGTCGGAGAAGTGGGTGAACTCGTAGTAGCGCTGCTCGTCGATGATGTCGTCATCCCGCTCCAGGAGCCACGTCGCGAGCCGCTCGGGAATGACCGACCGGCGGCCGTGCTCCATGATGAAGCTCTCGCCGATCAGCCAGCCGATGGTCGACCCGTCCTGGAACAGCGAGTTCATCCAGGGATAGGGGTGCGGGTTGTTCGGCGGCGTCGAGCCGTAGACCGTGTTGCAGCCGGTGTGGGCGGCCATCGCCATGACCGACTGGCCGTTCGGCAGCCGCCCGTCGAGCGCCTGCAGCTCCTGGTGGTTGAACGCCTCCTGGCGCATGATGGAGGTGAGGACCTCGACCACCTTGTCGTTCGGGATGGGACCGTGCGCCTCCAGCCGGGCCGTCGTGTCGTCGTCGGTGTCGCCGCCGAGCCCCATCAGGATGTGGGCCACGGTGCGCACGAACAGCTTGTGCTGTTCCGGATCGCGCTCGGCCAGGGCCGCCAGACGCGCCGCCCCGTCGGCGTCGAGCCTGGAGGCCGCGGCGCGCAGACGCTCCGCCTTCTCGTGGAAGATCGGCCGCAGATACGCCTCGGTCACCCCCGCCACCGCACGCAGGACGCTCTTCTCGCCGCAGCCCGCGCAGGCCCCGTCGCCCGAGACCAGCGCGTCGTAGTTGCGGCGCACCATCATCAGGTTGCGCAGCGTGGCGGTCTTCGAGTCGGTCGGGTTCTCGTTGTTGTAGAGGCCCAGGAACTTCTGCGAGGTGTCGGGCAGCAGGTCGAGGAAGGCCGTGCCGGTCTCGTGGTCGGCGTTGACCTGCTCGGTCTCCTGCACCATCCTCAGCGCATCGTGGTCGCCGCAGGCGGTCACGCACGCCGCGCAGCCCTTGCAGAGGTCGGAGACGAAGATCGAGAACACCCCGCCGCTGCCCGGGTTCTTGCGCTCGGCCGACTTGAAGATGGCGTTGACCTTGTTGTAGGCGAGCGGCTGCTTGTCGATGACGTCGAAGAATTGGCTCTTCGCCTCGTCCGAGAAGCCGTTGAGGCCATTGGTCACGTCGCGGATGATCTGCGGCAGCGGGATCTTCTCCTTCGCCTTGACCGCCGCGGTCATCGCCGCCCGTGTCTGCTCCTCCATCGCCGGCACCGCGGCGAGCATCTTCGTGCGCTCGCCGGCGTCGGTGACGTAGTTGGAGATCGCGGTCGTCAGGATTGTGTCGATGTCCTGCGAGCAGTTGGGCAGCGCCGTGTCCGGGCAGACGGAGATGCACTCCATGCACTGCGTACAGTTCTCGGCAATGAACAGCGGCGTCTCACGGCGGGCGACGTACTTCGACGCGGTGTCGCCGCTGCCGGCCGCCATGACGCCCATCGCGGCCAGCGGCGAGGCGGGCTGGTCGTAGCCGTAGTCGGAGCGGAACTCGCCGTCAAAGCTCGCGATCTGCGTGACCGGCGTCCGTTCCTCCTGCCCCTCGGGCAGATCGTGCGAGCGGCACGTCGCGCAGCCCGCGCCGCCGCCGTTGGTCGGCATCGCCGCCAGCGGCAGAATCGGCAGCCCGCGCAGGGTCGACCGGTCGGCGGCCTCGATCTCGCCGATCGGGATCTCGCGCACGCGGCCGAAGCCCTGTGTCATGACCTCCATGTTCGATTGCACGACGGCGTCGCCGAGGCGGCCGAACTTCTTCCGGTACTGCTTGTGGACGACCTCCTCGAACTGCTCGCGGCTGATCTCGAAGTCCTCGAGCAGCGGCGAGACGGCGAAGAAGGCGCCGAGGAAGGCGTTGCCCTGCATCCGGAGCTGCAGGTCCGGCCGGTTGGTCGCCTTGCGCGCGATGTCGAAGCCGGGAAGCGTGTAGACGCGGATCCTGTTCTCGATGATCTGCGAGCGCGCCCACAGCGGCAGCCGCTCCCAGGCGTCCTTCGGCTCCTCGTCGGACTCCCAGATCAATGCCCCGCCCTCGGAGATGCCTTCGAGCGGGTTGCAGTGGGTGAACGCCTTCGGGTCGCAGCAGAGCACCACGCCCACGTGGCGCAGGTCGCAGTTAACGCGGATGCGCTCGGGCGCGACGACCAGGAAGTAGGAGGTCGGCGCCCCCTTCTTCTCCGAGCCGTACTTCGGGTTGGCGCTGACGTGGATGACCTCCTTCGGCCGCCCGTACTCGTCGACGTCGGCGCTGCGGGCCGACAGGAAGTCGTTGAAGTCGCCGATGATGGCGCCCAGGTTCTTGCCGGTGGTGATGGCGCCCCACCCGCCGATGGAGTGGAAGCGGACCGCGATGGCTCCGTCCGGCAGCAGCGACGGCGTCTCGTCGGCCTTCACCTCGTAGGGGTGCGGGACGCCGAGCACCAGGAACGACTCGCCGTCGGCCGCCGTCTTCCCGTCCGTGCGCGCCCGGCCGCCGGTGACGTACTCGTAGGCGCCGATGATCTGCTCGGGCCGGAAATCCCGGGAGCCGAGGCCGTAGGTGCCGTTGAACAGGCGCGGCATCCGGTCGGGCGTCACCTCCGGGAAGCCGGCCTGGACCGGGTGCCCATTGAGCTTCAGCGCCTTGTTCAGCGCCGTGCGGGTGTCGCGCCCCATCGGGTTGTCGCCGGCCAGCGGCTCATCGGTGCGCTCGAGGACGATCACGTTCTTCTTGCCGGCCAACGCCTCGACCACGGCCCGTTCGGGGAAGGGCCGGAACACGTTCAGGTGGACGGAGCCGACCTTCGCGCCGCGGGTCTGTCGCAGGTGGTCGACCGCCGCCTCGCAGTTCTCCGCCGCCGAGCCGAGGGACAGGAAGACGGTGTCGGCGTCGTCGGTCTTGTACTGCGTCACCAGCCCGTAGTAACGGCCCGTGAGGCGGCCGAACTCGGTGTGGGCTTCCTCCAGGAACGTCAGGATCGGCTCGACGAAGTTGTTCCGCCGCGCCACGACCCCCTGCATGTAGTGCTCCTGGTTCTGCACCGGCCCGAGGAGCACGGGGTTGGTCAGGTCGATCATCCGCGGCACGCGGCGGCGGGTCGGACCGAAGAGCGTGCGCTGCGCCTCGGTCGGGCACTCGATGATGTCGTCCGGCGCCCCGAGGAACTCGCGGATGAGCGCCGACTCGTGGCGGTAGAACGTCCGTTCGAGGTGCGATGTCAGGAATCCGTCCTGCACGTTCATGCCCGGCGTCAGGCTGAGCTCGGTGACGCGGCGCAGGATCAGCGCCTGGTCGGCCGCCTGCTGCGCATCCTTGCCGAACAGGATGATCCAGCCGACGTCGAGCGCCCCGTAGACGTCGTCGTGGCCGCAGTGCACGTTCAGGGCGTGCTTGGTCAGCGCCCGCGCCACGACCTCGACCACCATCGTCGACGCCTTGCCCGGCGCGTGGTAGTACTGCTCGATGCCGTAGACGATGCCCTGCCCCGAGGTGAAGTTGACCACCCGGCGGCCGCATACCGAGTAGGCGATGGCCCCGCCCTGCGCGGCGTGCTCGCCCTCGGCCTCGACGGCCAGCGTGTTGCGCCCGAAGACGTTCAGGCGCCCCTCGGCGAACGACTGCTGGTACAGCTCGCCCCCCTCGGTCGACGGCGTGATCGGATAGAAGATGCCCGCGTCGGCGATGCGCGCCTCGGTGTGGTACGACACGAGCTGGTTGCCGTTGGCGGTGATCCGCTCGCCGGGATACTTGGGAAGAGTGCTCATGGCGACGTTTCTCCAGGGATTACGCAACCGGTCAGGCCGCACCAGACAACCGCGCGCCGAACGACGGATTGGCGCACCGACCCACGGTCCACAGGCATTGTAGCGACGGCGGGGCCGCGCGGCAATGCCGACGACGACCGAGGCCGTCGCGATCGTCGCGATGGCGGTCCGGACGATTCCGGTAAGATCGGTGGATGCTGCCCACCTCCCTGGGAAGCCTGCGTCAGGCAGTCGAGGCCGGTGAGATTCCACGCCGCAGCGTCAAGCGCGAGCTGCGTGACAACCTCACGCGCCGGCTGCGGGCCGGCGAACCGCTCTTTTCCGGCATCGTCGGTTACGACGACTCGGTCGTCCCGCAGGTGGCCAACGCCATCCTCTCGCAGCACGACTTCGTGCTGCTGGGCCTGCGCGGCCAGGCGAAGACGCGGCTGATCCGGGGACTGGCGGAGCTGCTCGACGAGGCGATCCCGGTCATGCCGGACTGCGACATCAACGACGATCCGCTCGCCCCGATCTGCGCCGCGTGCCGCGCCCGCGTCCGCGAGGAGGGAGACGACCTGCCCGTCGCGTGGCTCGATCGCTCCATGCGCTATGTCGAGAAACTCGCGACGCCGGACGTGACCATCGCCGACATGATCGGCGACATCGATCCGATCAAGGCGGCGGCGGCGGGACGCCGGCTCTCGGACGAGCTGACCGTCCACTACGGGCTCGTGCCGCGCGCCAACCGCTGCATCTTCGCGATCAACGAGTTGCCCGACCTCGCCGGCAAGATCCAGGTCGGCCTGTTCAACATCCTGCAGGAAGGCGACATCCAGATCCGGGGCTATCCGGTACGCATGCGGCTCGACATCGCCATGACGTTCACCGCAAACCCGGAGGACTATACCGCCCGGGGCAAGATCGTCACCCCGCTGAAGGACCGCATCGGGTCGGAGATTCGCACCCACTATCCACGCACCCGCCACGAGGCCATGGCCATCACCGAGCAGGAGGCCTGGGTCGTGCGCGGCGGCGCGGCCGAGGTCGCGGTGCCGCTTTATGTGCGCGAGGTGGTCGAGGAGATCGCCTTCCAGGCGCGGACGAACAAGAAGATCGACGGCCGCTCCGGGGTGAGCCAGCGGATGCCGATCACCTGCCTCGAGAACGTGGTGTCGAACGCGGAGCGCCGCGCCATCGCCGCCGGGGAAGCGCCGGCGGCACGCATCACCGATGTCTACGCGTCGCTGCCGGCCATGACCGGCAAGTTCGAGCTGGAGTACGAGGGCGAACTGCGAGGCGCCGACGCGGTGGCGAGCGAGATCATTCGCGCTGCGGTCGGGGCCGTGTTCGGCGGCTGGTTCGACGGCGTCGACACCCACCAGGTCGTCGAGTGGTTCGAGATGGGAGGCACGCTGCAGGAGAGCGACACCACGTCGTCCGAGGCATTCGTCGCCGACGTCGCACAGATCCACGGCCTGCTGGAGCTGGCCGAGCGCGCCGGCGTCGCAGCCGGGGACCCGCCGGCGCAGATCGCCTCGGCCGTCGACTTCGTGCTGGAGGGCCTGTGCGCCCAGCGCAAGATCAGCCGCAGCGACGGCGGCGGCTACGAGGCGGTCGAGAAGCCGCGGCCGGCGGCTCAACCGTCCGAACCGGTCCTCGACCCCCGGCAGCCGGCGCCGCGCGGCAGCCGGAAGAAGTACTACAACTGAAGCTGTGGAAGACTGACGCGGGCGGATGCGCTATCGCTATACGCGCTACACCGGTGACGGACTCGACGGCATCGACCTCGACGAGCTGGTCTCGAAGCTCTCCCGGCTGCTGCTGTCGAGCGGCTTCGACAACCGTCACGATCCGTACGGCGACCCGTTCGATCGTGACGGCGACGATCGGAGCCTGCAGTCGCTGCACGATGCGATTCTCGACGCGCTGCTCAACGGCGGCCTGCTCCCGGACGACGCGCTCGACCGCCTGCTGGGGGACGCCGCCGACGCCGACCAGGAGCACGGGCAGTCCCGCCTGGAGGAGCTCGTCCAGGAGCTCATCCGACAGATGGCCGCGCAGGGCTACATCTCGCTGGAGGCCGACGGGGCGCCCTCCGAGGGCGCCGGGGACGAACCCGGCCGGGACGCCTCGACGGCCCGCTTCCAGGTCACCGACAAGAGCCTCGACTTCCTCGGCTACCGGGCCCTGCGCGACCTGCTCGGATCGAGCGGGCGCAGCAGCGCCGGCCGGCACGACACGCACGAGCTCGCCACCGGCGTGGAGGCGGGCGGCGCCTCGAAGCCGTACGAGTTCGGCGACACGCTGAACATCGACGCCAGCGGCACGATCCGCAACGCCGTGCAGCGGGCGCCAGCCGGTCGCGGCGGCGTCATCGACGTGCAGTACGGGGACCTGATGGTGGCCCAGGGCGAGTACCAGAGCTCGTGCGCGACGGTCCTCATGCTCGACTGCAGCCACAGCATGATTCTCTACGGCGAAGACCGCTTCACGCCGGCCAAGCAGGTGGCGCTGGCGCTGTCCCACCTGATCCGGAGCCAGTATCCGGGCGATGCCCTGAACGCGGTCCTGTTCCATGACTCGGCGGAAGAGATTCCGCTCCGGCAGCTTGCGCGCGTGCGCGTCGGCCCGTGGTACACGAACACCCGCGAGGGCCTGCGCCTGGCGCGGCGCATCCTGGAACGCCAGCGCAAGGACATGCGCCAGATAGTGATGATCACCGACGGCAAGCCCTCCGCCCTCACACGGGCCGACGGACGCATCTACCGCAACGCGTTCGGTCTCGACCCGACGATCATCCGGGAGACGTTCGCCGAGGTCGCCAACTGCCGGCGCGCCGGCATCATGATCAATACGTTCATGCTGGCGCGCGACTACGAGCTGGTAAGCTTCGTGCGGCGCGTGGCGGCCATCTGCCGGGGCAAGGCGTACTTCACGACCCCGTACACCCTGGGCCGCTACGTCCTGATGGACTACATGGACAAGAAGACCCGAACGGTGCACTGAGTGGCGAGCGCGACCCTGCCCGACCGCATCCCGATCTTCCCGCTCCCCAACGTGGTGCTCTTCCCGTCCGTCTTCCTGCCCCTGCACATCTTCGAGCCGCGCTACCGTGAGATGGTGGCCGACGCGCTCGACGGCGACCGGCTGATCGGAATGGTGCTGCTCCGGGACGGCTGGCAACGGGACGACGACCCGAATCCACCAATCTTCCCGATCGGCTGCGCGGGCCGCATCACCCATGTGGCGTCGCTTCCCGAGGGACGCTACAACATCGTGCTGCGCGGGATCCAACGCTTTCGGGTCGAGGACGAAAACCATGCACGGCCCTACCGCATCGCGACGGTCGACGCCCTGCCCGAGCCTGCCATTGCGGGAAGGCCGGAACGTCTGCGCGCCGGTCGACAGCGACTGGAGGAACTGCTCGGCCGGCCGGCGGCGGGAACCGGATCGGAATCGCGCATCCCGCCCGGCATGGCTGACGTCGAGTTGATCAACGTCCTGTCCCAGTGTCTGGAATTCGAGCCGATCGAACGTCAGGCGCTTCTGGAGAAGGACGGCCCCTGCGAGCGGTGCTCGACGCTGATCGATCTGCTCGAGATGCGCCTGCTGGCGGCCGGAAAGCCTTTCTCCGGCACCGGTGTGCAGTAGGTCGGCGGCTACGCGCCGACCGGTTCGCGGCCCAGCCGGCGTGCGATGTGCTCCACGACGACCCGGCCGTGAAAGCGGCCGTTCTCGATGAACACCTCGCCCCGGTTGGCCCCGGCGACCACGGCGCCGGCCAGATAGAGACCGGGCACGTTGGTCTCGAACGTCTCCGGGTCGTGCCGCGGCACGTTGTTGTCGGCCACCTGGATGCCGGCTCCGCGGAGGAAGTCGAGATCGGCGAGGTAGCCGGTCAGCAGAAACACGCCCTCGGCCGGAAGCGTCTCGCGCACGCCGCCGCGTTCGACGACCACCTCCCGCAACCGGATCTCGACGACGGTGGTCTCGAAGCGCGCCGCGATGGAGCCTTCCCGGATGCGGTTCTCGATATCCGGCCTGACCCAGTACTTGATGGACGCCCCGAGCTCGGCCCGCCGGTGCACCAGAGTGACGTGCGCGCCACTCCGGTAGAGGTCGAGGGCCGCCTCGGCCGCGGAGTTCTTGCCGCCGACCACGACCACCGGTCGGCGGTAGAACTCGTGCGGTTCCGTGTAGTAGTGGGAGACGTGCGGCAGGTCCTCGCCGGGAACGCCGAGCTGATTGGGATGATCGTAACAACCGCTGGCGACGACCACCGTCCGGGCGCGCCAGATCCGCTCACCGCCCGCGTCGTGCGCCGTCCGCACCGCGAAGACGTCGTCGTCGCCGCGGCGAATCGCGGTCACCGTACAGCCGAAGTCGATGGCCAGATCGAAGGTGTCGACGACGCGCCGGTAGTACCGCAGCGTCTCGTCGCGCGTCGGCTTGCCGTGAGGCGTCACGAACGGCAGATCGCCAATCTCCAGCAGATCCGGCGTCGTGAAGAAGACCATCTGGCCGGGGAAGTGAAACAACGAGTTGACGAGCACTCCCTTCTCGAAGGTACGGAATGCAAGGCCGGCCCGCCGGGCCGCGATCGCGGCGGCCAAGCCGGCCGGACCGGCGCCTACGATGATCAGATCATGGATTGACGTCATGGTTTTCAGGGCGCGCCCTGGCGGGACGCGTACTCGATCTGCACTTCGCTGATGATCGCGACCGGCCGGCCCGGCGACCAGATGCGTTCCAGGTTGCCGTCTACGCCGGTCAACTCCAGGGTCTGTCCCACGATGACCACCTGGTCCAGACCGGCCGGAATCGTGATGGAGACCCGCTCTTCGCCGATCGGCGCGATCGCCTTGATCCCTTCCGGTCCGGCCCCCCCCGCAATGCGGTCGAACAGATCTCCCGCCGTGCGGAACTCGTTCAGCACGTAGCGTCGACCGAGCACATCACCGGCCGGCGAGGCGACCGCCACCTCGGCCAGATACCGAGTGTAGGCGCGGCCGCGCCTGACGTCGTCCTCGGAGTAGGTATGGCGGTTGTGAAGATTGAAGGAGAGCGTCGCCGCACCGCGCCGCGGCGGGAGGACGACAGTGATTCCCAGCGCCGGATCCTGCTGGGCGAGAACGTCGCAGAAAACGACGTCGGTCTCGACACCGATACCGAGTACCGCCGGACAGCGCACCTGCGCCGATTCGACGAGACGCCCCTGCCCGCTCTGGGCCGGCGCTGCGCCGATCGCCAGACCGGCCAGCGCCGGCAACAGCGACCACCGGATGTCCAGTTGCCTCATGTCGGTGCCACCTCCCGGGCGCCGGCCCCGACCCGGGCCGGATCGAGCGCGGCGCGCATGGCGCCGCGCAGGTGGAGCAGTTCAAGGAACTCCATCCGCGTGCGGGCGTCCGAACGGAATGCGCCGCGCATGGCGCTCGTCAGCGCGAAGGCGTTCTGTTTCTCCACGCCCCGCATCAGCATGCACAGGTGCGTCGCCTCCATGACGACGCCGACCCCGAGCGGATCCAGCTTGTCCGAGATGACTTCCGCAATCTGATTCGTCAGGCGTTCCTGGATCTGCAGCCGCCGGCTGAACACGTCGACGAGACGAGGAATCTTGCTCAACCCCACGACCCGGTCCCGCGGCAGGTACGCGATGTGACACTTGCCGAAGAACGGCAGCAGGTGATGCTCGCACAGACTGTAGAAGTCGATGTCCCTCACAATCACCATCTCGCTGCAATCGACCGTGAAGAGCGCGTCGTTCAGCACGGCGTCGATATCCTGCCCGTAACCGCGGGTCAGGAACTGAAGCGCCTCGGCCACGCGGCCGGGGGTGCGGAGCAGTCCCTCGCGGGTCGGATCCTCCCCCACCTCGGCCAGCAGCGTCTCGACCGCCGCCTTGACGCGTTCCTCGTTCATCCGCAACGGCATCAGTAGGTGTAGAAGCCCCGGCCCGTCTTGCGGCCGTGCCGGCCGGCCAGCACCATGCGCTTCAACAGTGGCGGCGGCGCGTACCGCGGATCCTTGAACTCGTCGTACATGATGCCGGCGATGTAGCAGGTCGTGTCGAGTCCCACGAAATCGAGCAGCGTGAACGGCCCCATCGGGTAGCCGCATCCGAGCGACATGGTCTTGTCGATGTCCTCGATGGTCCCGAGCCCCTCCTCGTGAGCGCGGATGGCGTCGAGCAGGTACGGAATGAGGAGCCGGTTCGCGATGAACCCGGGTCGGTCCGGCACGGTCACCGGGTCCTTGCCGAGGCTGCGGCCGAACGTGAACATGTCCTCGTGGGTCCGATCACTGGTCGCGAGGCCCCGAACGACCTCGACCAGCTTCATGATCGGCACCGGACTGAAGAAGTGCAGCCCGATGAATCGTTCCGGCCGCCGGGTTGCCGACGCCAGCTCCGTGATGCAGAGCGAGGACGTGTTGCTCGCAAACACGGTGTCGGCGGCGACCACGCCCTCCAGCGTCGTGAACACCTCGCGTTTGGCGTCGACGTTCTCGACGATCGCCTCGATGATCAGGTCGCAGTCCGCCAGGTCTTCCAGCCGGCTGGTGCCGCTGAGATTGGCCAGGATCCGGTCCCGTTCGCCCGCCGAGACCTTGCCCCGCTCCACGCCGGCCGCAAGAAACGACTCGATCCGACCGATGCCGGCGGTGACGGTCTCGTCGTTCACCTCGCGCACGATCGTGCGGTAGCCGGCCTGCGCCGACACCTGCGCGATACCCGAGCCCATGAGCCCGCATCCGACGATGCCGATGGTTTCGTAACCCAAAGCGATACCGGCGCGCCCTTCCTCGAAGCGCACAAACGCAGATCATAACAAAGCCGCCGGCGCCCGACGATGCCGGGGCCGACGCCGGCACGCTCCCGCGGCGGGCGCCCAGGCATCAACATGCCGAAGGAAATGAAGACGTGGCGGGCCTGCGGACGCGGTCGGCGTCATGGCGCGTTCGCGGCATCCGCGTCGGACCGATCCGGCAGCAGCTCCAGCACCGCGTCGGAAGGCAGCTCGAACGCCAGCGTCACGTTCATGCCGGCCGAGGTCAGGCGAATCGAGTCGAGCAGGCCGCGCAGCTCGGGGCGCGAGCCGAGCTGCAGGCGGGCAAGGGCAAGGAAGCCCTGCAGCAGGTCGCGCAAATTGCGACCGGTTTCCTCGTCACGCGCCTCCGCCGTCAATGACCCGCTCACCCCGCCGTTGACGCGGGCCCCCACCGCGAACGCGGCGACCTGCGAGACCTGCGACTCCACCTCATCGGGAAGCCACTCGCCATCGCCCTCGTTGTCGAGTCGGCCGATGGTCCACGCCGTGCTCCCGCTGTCGACGTGACGCAGCAGGCCCAACAACGAGTCGTTCGCGTCGACGCCGCCGCCGCCGCTGAACGCCAGGTCGATGGTCCGCCTGACGACCGACTCCGATCCGATCGCGATCACGTTGGACTCGAGAAACGCCATGGCGACCGGCTCCCCGGCAATCGAGATCAACCGGCGCCCTCGATAGTCGGCAACGGCGCCACCGTGCTCCAGCGCCAGCCCTTCGAGCCGGTCCACGTCGAAGCGTCCCGCCAGGATTGCGATGCCGCTCGTCCGGTTCGAGTCGTCCGGGACCAGACCGCCGACGACGTATTCGATGTCGCGCTCGATGTCGATGCCGGTGCGTTCCTGGAACTCGCGCTGTCCGTCCAGCTCGGGCCGGATCTCCCGAAGACGCCGCCGCAGATCCGAATCCATCACCTCGCGTACGTTGGCGAACGACAGTACCGTCGCCTCCGGTGGAACGTACTGCAATTCGTCGGGCCGTTCCTGCGCCAGGACGAGCGAGGGCAGGCTGCTGCCGACCCACGCCGCCAGCCCTCCCACGAGCCCGACCGCCATCACGCCGGCGCCGCCGAGCAGGACATACCGGGTGTGTGTCGTCATGGTCATGTCTTCGTCAACCAGTATACCGGCCGCCCGGGCCGAAAGTTCCTTCCCTACTGCTCCAGCACGTACTCGCGCCGCTCGACGACGCGCATCGCCGCCGACAGCGCGACGGTCCAGATGAGAGCGAGCGCCACCAGGTTCACCCAGGTGGCCGGCGGCGTCTGAACGGAGGTGAGCAGCGCCTGGATCACGCTCAGCGCGTCGCCTTGCGGCATGGCGTGGGGCGCCAGTCCCTGCAGATAGTACGCCACGCTCAGGTGCTTCATGTAGCCGGGAAGAACCACGACCAGTGGCTCCCATCCGAAGACGAACACGAGCCCGGTCAGAAGAGGACGCCGGAACCAGGCGCCGACAAGCGCGAAGACCGCGCCGTACACGGCGAGCCCCGCCCCGATGAGGCCGAGATCGAGCAGCAGGGCCGGGAAGTTCCGTCCGATGCTGCCCCCCAGCAGCGGTACGACCAGAAAGTAGACCAGGATGACGGAGGGCAGGACCACCACCGCGGTGCAGACCAGATAGGCCAGGTACTTCCCGGCCAGGATTGCGCGGCGCGCGACCGGCCGGGTGAACAGGTAGGTGACGGTCCGATCCTCGACCTCGTCGGCAATCAGCGCGGTCCCGTAGAACACGCCCAGCACCGGCACCGTGAAGCGCAGGTAGAACGTCCAGATCATGAGCCCGAAGATGTCCGGTCCGTCCAGGCTCACCGGCCGTCCATCGATCCGGCCCGCTCCGCCGTCGAAGACCGGCAGCGACGCGAGCACCCGCAGCAGCGAGGCAACCAGCACCGGGCCGCCCGCCACCAGGGCCATGAACACGGTACGCCGCGACCACAGCATCTGGCCCAGACCGAGATCGAAGACCCGGAGCGCGGTGGCCGCGAAGGCGGGAGGGGCGCTCGCAACAGCCATCAGTGCTGCACCAGATACGAAAAGACCGCCTGCAGATTGTCGTCCGGCGACGTGACCTCCCGGACCACGCCGGCCTCACCGCCGGCCGCCAGCGTCGTCAGTTCGGTGTAGAAGGCATCCGGCCGATTCGTCTGGGCAACCACCGCACCGTCATGGAGCTGCATGGCGATGACGTGCGGGTAGCCGAGCAGGTGACGCGCGAGCCGCCGGGGATCGTCGGTCGTGATGCGCACGGTATGGGGGTGTTCATCGATGAGTTCGCGAATCTGGTGCACGTTCCCCTCGGCCAGGATGCGCCCGTTGTTCAGCAGCAGGATGTTCGACGTCATCAGCTCGATTTCGTGCAGGACGTGGCTCGAGACGACGACGCTGCGCCCTTCCCGCGCCCACGTCCTGATGACGTCGATCACACGGCGCCGACCGAGCGGGTCGAGCCCCGCGAGCGGCTCGTCGAGCACCAGCAGCTCCGGCTCGTGCGCGATCGCCTGCGCCAGCTTGATGCGCTGCCGCATGCCCTTGCTGTAGGCGCCGATCTTTCTGCCGGCGGCGTTCGAGAGACCGACAGTGTCGAGTGCGCGTTCCACGGCGCGGGTGGCGCGGCCGCCCTCGAAGCCGCTCAGTCCGAGCAGCCCCGTCAACCACTCCCGCCCCGTCATCCGCTCGTAGAACGCGTCGTGATCCGGACAGTAGCCGATGCGTCGGTAGGCGCCGGGATTGCCCCAGATCGGCTCGCCGAGCACCCGCACCTGTCCCTGGCTCGGCTTGAGCTGCCCGGTGACCAGCTTCAGCAACGTCGACTTGCCCGCGCCGTTGGGCCCGAGCAACCCGCTGATGCCCGGCGGAATCGACACGGTGACGTCGTTGAGTCCGATCACCTGGCCGTACCACTTGGACAGCCCCCGGGCGGCGATCACCGGCGCGCTCACGCGACGATCTCCACACCCCGCACACGGCGGGCGAGCACCCAGGCGGAAACCGCGATGATCACGGTGACGGCCGCAAGGGACACGCCCCACGGCGTGTCGTAGCGCGGCTCGACGCGGAAGATGACGTCGCCCACCTGCGCGAGGCTCGCGCCGAACGACACCCACGACAGCCCGGTGCCGCCGGTGACGCCCCGCAGCGTCTGGAACACCGCCTCGGAGAAGATCACGGCGCCTGCGTACAGGATGCCGACGTAACGCGCGCTCGTGGACAGGGACGACAGCGCCAGTACGGTGATCGACGCCAGCAGCACCTGGAGGAACCCGAAGAGCGTTATTGCGGGGATCAGGAAGGCATGCTCCCGCACGAACGACAGGCTCCCGGTGAACATCGTCTGCAGGACCAGCAGCAGGACCGCGGGGGCCCAGGTCACGAGGGCCACGAACGCCATCACCACGGCCAGTTTGCCGGCGACGTACTCCAGGCGCGTCAGCGGCTTGGAGAGGTAGAGCGGCAGCGCGTGCGCGCGCCGGTCGTTGGCGATGAGCCCGGCCCCGACATGGACCGCCACGACGAAGACGAAGAACCCCTGCTGGTCCAGGAAGTCCCGGAAGGTCGCCGGCGAGGGCGCGATCACGTCCGCCTGAGGCACGTTGGCGGCGAGGTAGAACATGACCGCGCGGACGAGGAACTGCAGCCAGGCGAACAGGAGCACGAGCACGAACAGGCGGGCCGAGAACATGCGCCGGATGCCGGCGCCGGCGATGACGGCCCAGGCCCGGCCGGGCGGCGTCCGGTTCCCCGCGTAGCGCGCGTAGCCGTGGTCGTGGATGGGCATCAGGACTCGCCGATCGCTCGCGCGAAGACGTCCTCCAGAGTCTGCACGCTCGGGCGCAGGTGGCGCACCTGCACGTCGTACCGCACCGCCAGCGCGAAAAGGTCCCGCGCTCCGCGGTCGTCGCCGATCAGCACCCGCATGACGTCGTCGTCCGTGCCGTGGCACTCGATGCCCGCGTCGCGAAGGCCCGTGACGAACCGAGTCGAGTCGCCCTTGACCCGCATCTCGAAGGCGCGGCGGCTGGTCCCCTTCAGCTCTGCAATCGGACCCTGGGCGACAACGCGTCCCTGGTGCAACACGACCACCCGGCCGCACGTCGCCTCGACGTCCGGCAGCACGTGCGACGACAGGATCACGTTCACTCCCTTGTGGTCGGCGAGGTCGCGGACCAGAGCCAGCATCTCCTCGCGTCCCCGCGGATCCATGCCGTTCGTCGGTTCGTCCAGGAACAACAGGTCCGGATCGTGCACGAGCGCCTGGGCCAGCTTGATGCGCTGCTTCATGCCGGTCGAGTAGGTATCGACCGCGCGGTACCGGGCTTCGCCGAGACCCACGTACTGCAGCACCGCGTGCGCGCGCTGCATGGCGTCGGCCGCCGGCAGACCGGCGAGTCGGCCGCAGTAGGCGACGAAGGTGACGGCGTTGACGCCCGGAATGTACGCCTCGGACTCCGGCATGTAGCCGAGCCGGGCCCGGATCTGCAGCGGCTGGTCGACGACATCCATGCCGAGCACCTGCATCCGGCCGTCGTCGGGTCGAACGAAGCCGAGCAGGGCCTGGAGCAGGGTGCTCTTGCCGGCGCCGTTCGGGCCCAGCAACCCGACCGCACCGGGCTGGAAGTCCGCGCTTACGGCCTGCAGGGCCTGTCGGCGACCGTAGGTGACGGTAACCGCCTCCAGCCGCGCCGCGGCCGGGACGTCTCCACCGGGATCCGGCGCACGGGCCTGCGTGACCGTGTCCTGCGTTGTCTCGTCCACGTCGAACGACTATACGGAACGAGCGACGCGCAGGTTCTGCGGACCGGGATCGGCACGCGTCACAACGAGCCCCGCAGGCCCAGCGCGTCGGCCTCCGCCCGCAGGAACCCGATGACGTTGGCGATGTGCTCGTCGAGGGGCAACCCGAGCTCCTCCGCGCCCCTGCGCAGATCGTCGCGGCTGACGGCGCGGGCGAAGGCCTTGTCCTTCATCCGCTTCTTCACCGAGCGGACCTCGAGATCGAGGACGCTCTTCGTCGGCCGGACCAGCGCCGCGGCCGTGATGAAGCCGGCCAGCTCGTCGCACGCGAACAGGGTATGCTCCAGCCGCGATTCGCGTGGAATACCGCTGTAGTCGGCATGCGAGAGGATGGCGCGGATCATGTACTCGGGCCAGCCGCGCTCGCGCAGGATCTCGCTGCCGCGAAAGGGATGGTCGGACGCATCCGGCCAGCGCTCGTAGTCGAAGTCGTGAATCAGTCCGACGATGCCCCAGGCCTCCTCGTCCTCCCCGCCCAGGCGTGCATAGCCGCGGACCGCGGTCTCGACGGCGATCGCGTGCTTCCGCAGGCCGTCACCGGCAGTGAACTCGGTGAGCAGCGCCCAGGCATCGACCCGCGTCGGCGTCATGATCCGCCTCTGGCCGCCGCGCCGGCGAGACCGTTGAGGGCGGTCGGGCTCAACTGCCCCTCGCTCGACGCCACGACCGTGGCGACCGCCGCGTCGCCGGTGATGTTGGTCGCCGTCCGACACATGTCGAGAATCCGGTCGACGCCGAAGATCAGGGCGATGCCGGCGGGCGGCACGCCGATCGCCTCGAGCACGATGACCAGCATGACGATGCCGGCGCTCGGCACCGCGGCCGTCCCGATGGACGCCAGCAGCGCGGTGAAGACGATGGTCGCCTGCGCCCCGACATCAAGCGCGATGCCGAGGGTCTGCGCGATGAACACCGCCGCCACCGACATGTAGACGGCGGTCCCGTCCATGTTGATGGTGGCCCCGAGCGGAAGCGCGAACGAGGCGACCTCCTCCGACACTCCCAGGTCGCGCTCGGCGGTCTCCATGGTGACCGGCAGGGTCGCCGCGCTCGACGACGTCGAGAAAGCGACCAGTTGCGCCGGCGCGATGCCGCGCAGGAAGCGCACCGGCGGGAGCGGCGTGAAGAACCGCAGCAGCAGCGGATAGGTCAGGAACGCGTGGATGGCCAGTCCGACCAGCACCGTGAGGGTGTAGAGGCCGAGCGCACCGAGCAATTGCGCCACGTCGGCCGGGTCGTCACCCGCGACGGTCGTGATGGTGCCGGCGATCAGTGCGAACACGCCGATCGGCGCCACCTTCAGGATCAACCCCACGATGGCGATGATCGCGGCGTTGAGACTCTCGAACAGGTCGAGCAGCGGTTGGGCCCGCGGGCGGGGAATCTGCATGAGGGCCACGCCGAGCAGGAACGCCACGAAAACCACGCTGAGCATCGCCCGATTGTTCACGGCTGCGCCCAGGATGTTCTCGGGCACCATGTCGACGAGCGGCTGGAGCGGCCCGGCGTCCATGGCCTGATCGATGGCCGCCTGCCGGTCGGCCAGGTCTCCCTGGTAGGTCTGCTGCAGACTCGTGCGGAGGCTCTCCGGAATCGACGCGCCCGGCTGAATCAGATTGACGAGGACGAGACCGATGACCAGGGCCACCAGGGTCGTGGCCAGGTAGATGGCGATCGTCTTGCCGCCGATCCGGGACAGCTTCTGCAGATCGGCCAGCGACGCCACTCCGGTAACGAGCGACGCCAGCACCAGGGGCACCGCGATCAGGAGCAGCAGGCGCATGAAGATCGTGCCGAACGGCGCAATCCAGTCGCCGGTGAACCCGCCCCAGCCGGCAAGCGCCGCGATGATGCCGTAGACGATGCCCAGCCCCAGCGCGATCAGAATCCGCCAGTGTGTCCGTTCATGCCAGTTCATGGCGTCTACTTTATCGCGCCGGGAACGCGGCGGCGTGCCTCCGGGCGCCGTGGTCGTTCCCCCTGCTGCGGGTCGGGCGCCTTGTCGAGCGGCAGCGACGCGGAGGCGTTCAGATCCAGCGGCGCCGTGACCCCGGCATGCAGCCGCCGCAATCCCGCCGCCCCGATCATCGCCGCGTTGTCGGTCGCCAGCGCCAACGACGGCAGAAACAGCGGCAGTCCTGCCCGTTCGGCCCGCGCTGCGGCGTCCGCGCGCAGCCGGGCGTTGGCCGAGACCCCGCCGGAGATGCCCACGCTGCAGGCCCCGAACCGCCGCGCGGCCAGGAAGGTCCGGTCGAGGAGCGTCCTCACGACCACGCGCTGGAAGCTGGCGCAGATCCCCGCGATCTCGCTGTCCGGCAGCCTGCCGTCGCGGCCCAGGATCTCGCGCCGGCGTTGTACGTGACGCTTCACCGCCGTCTTCAGCCCGCTGAAGCTGAACTCGAGCTGCCGGCCGCTGCGGATCTCGGCCAGCCCCGCGGGACGCGTCATCGCAGGACCGGCGTTGCGGTCGTCGTGGGTCATCCGGGCGAAGGGAAAATCAACGGCGCGGTCGTCGCCGGTGCGCGCGAGGCGGTCAATCACCGGCCCCCCCGGATACTCGAGGCCGAGCAGCGACGCGACCTTGTCGTAGGCCTCGCCGGCCGCGTCGTCGCGGGTGCGGCCGATCAGCCGATGCGACAGTCCTTCGTCGTCCGCGGCGCTCGTCAGATACAGGTTGGTGTGCCCGCCGGAGACGACCAGCACGACGGCCGGCAGTGGCATTCGCCCGCCCTCGACCACCAGCGATTCGATATGCCCGGCGAGGTGCTGGACCGGCACCAGCGGCACGTCGAGCGAGGCGGCGAGCGCCTTGCCGAAGGCGACACCGACGAGCAGCGAGCCGACCAGTCCCGGTCCCTGGGTGACCGCGATTGCATCGACGTCGGACCATTCCACGCCGGCATCCCGGAGCGCGCGCTCGACCACGCCGCAGATGTCGCGTACGTGCTGTCGCGACGCGAGTTCGGGAACGACGCCGCCCCACTCCCGATGGATGTCCACCTGCGAGGCAACCACGTTGGACCGCACGGTCCATGGCCGGGCCGGATTCCCCGAATCGGACACGATCGCTGCGGCCGTCTCGTCGCAGGAAGTCTCGATGGCGAGGATGTTCATCGGATGCAACCGAATCAGTCCCGCCGGCAGACCGCGGCCAGGCTCTCACCGTACGGCGGCCGGCAGATCCCCCGCTCGGTGACGATGCCGGCCACGAACCGGTGAGGCGTCACGTCGAAGGCCGGATTCCAGACGCCGACGCCCTCCGCCGCCACCCGCGAAGAGCCGACGTGCGTCACCTCTCGCGCACTCCGTTCCTCGATCGGGATGCCGTCCCCGTCGGCAGTCGCCAAATCTATCGTCGAGGTCGGTGCGGCGACGTAGAACGGTACGTCGTGCTCACGCGCCAGCACCGCCACCGTATAGGTGCCTATCTTGTTGGCCACGTCTCCGTTCGCGGCGATCCGGTCCGCGCCGACGACGACGACGTCCACCTTGCCGCCCCGGAACAGCGACCCGGCCATGCCGTCGGTCACGACGGTCGTGTCAATGCCATCCCGCAGCAGCTCCCACGCGGTCAACCGGCTGCCCTGCAGGAAGGGCCGTGTCTCATCGGCGTACACGGCGATCCGCTTGCCGCCCTCCACCGCCGCGCGGATCACCCCCAGCGCGGTACCATAGCCGCCGGTGGCCAGCGCGCCGGCGTTGCAGTGCGTGAGAACCCGCCCCTCGTCGGGCAGCAGCGCCGCCCCGTGCCCGCCCAGCGCCCGACAGCCGGCCACGTCCTCGTCGTGGATGCGCCCGGCCTCGGCCACCAGCATCCCACCGATCTCGTCGGGTGAGCGACCCGCCCGCACCGCCTCCGAGAACACGCCCTTGATGCGGTCGATGGCCCGGAACAGGTTGACCGCGGTAGGCCGCGTACCGGCCATCAGGTCGCAGAGCCGGTAGAACTCGGCGGCGAGCGCCGCGCTCCCCTTCGCCCGGCTCCTCGTCACGCCGAGGGCCAGTCCCATCGCCGCCGCGACGCCGATCGCGGGTGCGCCGCGGATCACCATCTTCTCGATGGCCCGGGCCACCTCGCGGGCGGTGCGCGCCTCGACGTAGACCTCCTGCCTCGGCAGCTTGCGCTGATCGACCATGACGACGCGGTCGTCCCGCCAGGCCACGGTGGGAAGCATGGCGGGATCATAGCCGCGATTGAAGACCCCGATGTCGACATCGGGCTGGGAGCTTGCGCCGCAGAAACGCAACGGAGTGAATTCGGCGGCGCAGGTCCCGGGGCGGTGGAGCCGGGGCCGAACACGGAGCCTTGCGACGGGTTCGGCGGCGCTACAGCAGGACAGCGGCCACCGAGGCGTTGATCAGGGTCGCCATGAATCCGGCCAGCAGGGCGCGGGCGCTCAGGCGCGCCAGGTCGCCCCGGCGCTCGGGCGCCATGCTGCCGATCCCGCCCAGCACGATACCGATGGAGCCGAAGTTGGCGAAGCCGGTCAACGCGTAGGCGGACAGCGTGTGGGCGCGGTCGCTGATCGTGCCGGCGTACTCGCTGCTCAGCTTGATGTAGGCGACGAACTCGTTGGTCACGAGCTTGGTGCCGAGCAGGTCCGCCACCGCCGCAATGTCGCCGGCGGGCACGCCGACGAGCGCCGCCACCGGCGCGAAGACCACGGCGAAGATGGCCGCCATCGAAAGTCCGGGCCGGACGAGGCCCAGCAGGTAATCGAACATGGCGATGAACGCCAGGAAGGCGATCAGCATCGCCGTCACGTTGAAGGCCAGCTGCATGCCGCTGGAGGCGCCCCCGGCCGCCGCGTCGATCACGTTGACGTGTTCCCGGCGGGTATCGACGACCACCCGGCCGGCGGTCACCGGCGCGCCGGTCTCCGGGAGCAGGATCTTGGCCAGGTAGAGCCCGCACGGAGCGGCCATGACGCTGGTCGTCAGCATCGCAACCGGATCCGCGCCCAGGCCGACGTAGATGGCGAACATGCTGCCGGCGATGGTCGCCAGCCCGCCGGTCATCAGCGCCAGCAGCTCCGACTGCGTCATCCGCGCGATGTACGGGCGGACGATGATCGGCGCCTCGGTCTGTCCCATGAAGACGTTGGCCGCCGCAGCCAGCGTCTCGGCCCCGCTCGTGCCCATCAGCGGCATCATGGCGCGGGCCATCAGCCGCACCGCCGCCTGCAGCACGCCGAGGTGGTACAGCACGGTGAAGACCGACGAGACGAAGATGATGATCGGGAAGGCCGAGAAGGCCAGCACCAGACCGTTGGAGAACCGTTCGCCCATCGCCGCCGGATCGGCGAGGACACCGAAGACGAACTGCGCCCCGACGCTGGTGAATTCCAGGAAGCGGGTGACGACGGCGGCCAGCGCGGAGAACAGCGCGTAGCCCGGCCGGACGCCGCCGACGGCGAACTTCAGAATCAGTACCGCCAGGAAGACCTGCAGGCCGAAACCCCAGGCGACGCTGCGCCAGCGGATGGCCGCCACGTCGGCCGAGCAGGCCACCGCGGTCAGGATGAACGCCGCGATGCCCATGAGGGCGCGCAGGCGTCCCGGCAGCCAGTCCTGCAGTGCGAAGGCCGCGAGCGCCAGCAGGACGGCGATCGCGGCCGCGACGGCGCGCATCCGCCGGCTCTCGTGCACCATGTCCACACGCCTCCGTTCCCGGCTGGCCCGGCGTCGTTTGCGGCAGCGCCGTTTCCGGTCCCGCAGACGCCGGGTCCACAAGCCTATCCCGTCGCCGGAACCTGATGCCACCCGACGCCGGAACTCCGGCAGCCGGCTGCTATACTGGCGGGCCCGCCGCGGATCGCCACCGACGGAAATCCCGTGACCGACGCCGTGCTCTCGTTCGCCGTCGTCCTGCTCTCCTTCGGGGCCACTGCCGCCTGGCTCTCACTCGGCGCCTGGAGGGCCGAACCGACCAGCGGCCAGCGCCTGGTCGCCGAGTTGCGGCTCGCCCAGTTCGCGGCGCTGCTGCTGACGCTCACGGCCGCCGTTCCCATGGGCTTCGCACTCGCGCACGACGACGTGACCGGGACCGGCCTCGTCGTGGCCATCGCCGCCGCGTGCTTTGCGGTCGCAGCCCTGGTCACCACCTGGGAACCGGTTCGGGCGCTGACGGCGTTGGCCGCGGCCTGGGGAGCACACGCGGCGGCCGGCCTCGCGCACGCTGCCGGGCTGCTGCCGCCGGAGATCGTTCCCGGCTGGTATCCACCCGCGTCGGCAACCTACGACGTGCTCATGGCGGTGCTCTGCTACCTGCCCGTCGTGCGGCGCTGAGGCGCGGATGGCTGCTGCCTGCTGCTAAGCTGTGCAGCATGATCCGCACCATCGAGTCCACGTTCCTCGACAGCGCCCGGACGAGGCTCTGTTTCCATCTGACAGGACAGATTCGCGCCTGCCTCGCCGCACTCAAGGTCGAGCAGATCTGGTGGCGTCCCAACGAGTCCTCGAACGCGATCGGCAACCTGGTCCTGCACTGCATCGGATCGACCCGCTTCTACATCGGTCACGTCGTCGGCGAGCGCGACTTCGTGCGGGACCGGCCGGCGGAGTTCGCGGAGCGGCGCGAGCTGCCGGCCGCGGAGTTGCAGGCCGGACTCGACATGGCCATCGGGGAGGCCGACGACGTGCTGGCCCGGGTCGACCCGGCAAGTCTGCTCGAGACGACCGAGCGCACGCCGAAGCCGATGACGTTGATCGAGGTGATCAACCTGCAGTTGGCGCACTACGCCCTCCACACGGGCCAGATCGCCTACGCCACCAAACTCCTCAACGCCGACGCCATCCACGAGATCTGGCGCACGACGCCGGGACACTGAAGCCTGGGGAGAAGCAGCCATCGGACATGGGCGCGAACAGTGACGGGCGCCGGGCGACAACAGCCTTTGCGCGCCGCGTCCTGACGGCCGTCCGTCGCATCCCGGCCGGACGCGTGTCGACCTACGGCGACGTCGCAGCCCTGGCCGGGCAACCGCTCGCCTGGCGGGCTGTCGGCAACATCATGCGCGAGTGTGTCGAACCGGGCGTCCCCTGCCACCGCGTGGTCGGGGCGGGCGGACGCCTGGGAGGCTACCGAGACCGCACCGTCAAGCGGGGGCTGCTCGCCGCCGAGGGCATCCGCGTGACCGGCGACCGGGTGCGCCGTTTCTCCGTCGTGCGCTGGCGGGGTCCGGATCTCCCTCGTCCCTGACGGCAGCCGGACCTCGGCGCTGCGGCAGGTTACCACCGGTGTCCCGCACGCTGCCGCCAGGCCGCCGTCACGTCGCCATCACGTCGAACTGCTCGTGGTGGAGCCGAACATCGGGCTTGACAGTGACGCCGCGCCCGAGCACGCCCTCCAGATCTCTCAGCACACCCCGCTGTTCGTGCTCGAGCACACGTGCGATGTCGGGATTGACCCGGAGCTGTACCGCGTGCCCATTCAGCTCGGGACCGATCTTGCGCACTTCCGACAGCAGGTCGTAACAGATGGTCGACAGCGACTTGATGACCGCGCTGCCCGAGCAGTACGGACACGGGTCGGTCAACTGACGTTCGAGGCTCTGCCGCACGCGCTTGCGCGTCACGATGATCAGGCCGAAGTCGGAAACCTGGATGGTTTTCGAGGGCGCCCGGTCACGCCGCAGCTCCCGCTCGAACACCTGCGCCACCTTCTGACGGTTCTTGCGGTCCTCCATGTCGATGAAGTCGGCCACGATGATGCCGCCCAGATCGCGCAGCCGGATCTGCCGCACGATCTCCTTCGCCGCCTCCAGGTTCGTCTTGACGATGGTGTTCTCCAGACCTCCGCTCCGCTTCCCGACGTAGCGTCCGGTATTGACGTCGATCGCGACGAGGGCCTCGGTCTGGTTGATCACGATGTAACCGCCGGACCTGAGCCAGACCCTGCTCCGGATCGCCTTGTCGATCTCGGCCTGAACGCCGTACTCCTCGAAGATCGGGAACGTCTTGGTATAGTGGCGGACACGCTCCACCATGCCCGGCATGATGCGCTCGACAAGCCGCACCACGCGCGCGTGTTCCTCCCGATCGTCGATGCGGATTGCCGAGAAGTCGTCGTTGAGGAAATCGCGAATCAGCTTCGCGACCAGACGCTCCTCGTGATGGATCACAGCCGGCGCCTGCAGCGACTCCATGTTGCCGCGCATCTCGGACCAGAGCTCGTGGAGGTACCGCAGGTCGCCCTCGATGTCCTCCTGCGGGCGCTTCGCCGCAGCGGTACGGATGATGATCCCGCCGGTAAAGCCGTGTTCCGCACGGAACTGACGCACGATGCCGCGCAATCGACTGCGCTCCTCGCGCGAGTCGATCTTGCGCGACACGCCGATGTTGTCCGCCGTCGGCATGAAGACCAGGAAGCGACCGGGGATGCTCGCGTGAGAAGTGACCCGCGCGCCCTTGGTGCCGAGCGGTTCCTTGACCACCTGCACCAGTATCTCCTGCCCCGCCTTCAGCAGGTCGTCGATCTGCTGCGTCGGTTGCTGCGCGGAGCGCTGGGCCGACCGGCCCCGGCCGTTGCCGCGGGACCGTGCCGCGTCGCCATCGGCTTCCCCGTCGCCCGCGGGCGGGTCGTCGCCGTCACCGGATTCGAGTCGTTCGAATTCCTCGATGGTGTCGACGACGTCGGAAACGTAGAGGAACGCGTCGCGCTCGAGTCCGATGTCGACGAACGCCGACTGCATCCCGGGCAGGACCTTGTTCACGCGCCCCTTGTAGATGTTGCCGACGACCCCCCGCTGATGCTCGCGCTCGATGTGAATCTCGGCCACCTGGTCGTCCTCGAGAATGGCCGCCAGCGTCTCGTGGCGGTTCGAGGAGACAATCAATTCCTTGTTCATTCGTCCCGCTCTCCCGGGGATCCGGGCCCGTCGCGCTGCGACTGCACCGATCCGGTGCGCGCAGCCCGGCAACGGGAATACCCGGCAGTGCGCCTGCAGGCGGCGCCATCCGCGGCGCGCCTGCGCAACACGTGGCGCCGCTGCTCTGCCGGAACGTCATGTCAGTTCCTGAACCGGCGCATCCTGACGTTCAGGATGAGCCCGAATCCCATCAGTGTCGCGATGATCGATGAGCCTCCATAGCTCGTCAGCGGCAGCGTCAGGCCCTTGACCGGCACCAGACCCGCCGACATCGCGATGTTGTAGACGACCTGAAACGTGAAACCTGCGACGATGCCGGTCACGAGGTACGTGCCGGTGGTGTCCCGGGCCACCCGTGCGGCATCGATTGAGCGCACGATGATGAACAGATACAGTCCCAGCGAGACCGACACGCCGACGAAGCCGAGCTCCTCGGCCAGCACCGAGAAGATGAAGTCGTTGTGCGCGACCGGCAGAAAGTTGTACTGATTCTGCGTGCCCTGCAGGTACCCGCGTCCCGTGAGCCCTCCCGCGCCGACGGTGATGCGCGCCTGCCGCTGCTGGTAGCCGGCGCCCTGCGGATCCTGCTCCGGATCGAGGTAGCTGGAGATGCGGCGCTGCTGATAGTCCTCGAGTCCATACGCCCAGACGAGGGGAGCCGCGAGCACGGCGAGCAGCGCGGCGACAACCAGGACCCGGGCCCGCAGTCCCGCAAACACCATGACGGCCAGGCACACGGGCAGCAGGGTGACCGCGGTCCCCAGGTCGGGTTGGCGTGCAATGAGCAAGAACGGCAGCGCGACGACCGCACCACCCAGCAGCCAGTCGCGCAGCGCGCGCGGGCCCGGACTGCTGCGGGCGTATACCGAAGCCAGAACGAGCGCCAGGACGAGACGTGCGAGCTCCGATGGCTGACCGCTGAGCGGACCGATGCCGACCCAGCGCCGGGCGCCCCCCTGATCGGTGCCGACGAGCAGCGTCAGGATCAACACCGCCACCAGCACCGCATAAATCAACAGCGAGCGGTCCGCCAGGGTCCGATAGTCCACCATCAGGCAGACGACCAGGGCCGCCGCCCCGACGACAAGAGCCACGAGCTGGCGATAGAACTCCGTACCGACGGTGCCGCTCGTGGGATCGTAGGTCGCACTGAACACCATCGCCACGCCGATGGCGCTCAGGATGCCGACTGCGCCCAGCAGCGCCCAGTCGATGTAGACGCCCAGGCGATGCTCGAACATCACTGTCCTCCGCTCGCCGCTTCCGGTCGCGTGGCGTCTGCGACGATCGTCGCAGGTGGAGTGGCCGGTAGCGGAGATGGCGGCAGAGGCCGCCGCTCCTCCTTGGCGAAGAACGTGTCCATGACGTGGCGGGCGATTGGCGCCGCCAGATAGCCGTGTTCGCCGTGCTCGGCGAAGACGACGCCGGCTATGCGGGCATCGTCACGCGGCGCGGCAAAGACGAACCACCCGTGATCCCGCAGATCCGGGCCCGATTCCCGTCCCGCCCTGGCAGCTGACAGCGAGACGACCTGCGCGGTGCCGGTCTTGCCGATTACGTCTCTGCGAGGCAAACGGGCGCGCCGTGCGGTGCCCACGCCGTTCACCGCCGTCCACAGTCCGCGCCGCACCGCGGCAAGCGTCTCCGGCTTCAGATCCACCGTCGATGCAAACGGGGACGCCCCGAAATCCACCCGATCCGCCCCGTCGCTCGACGCTCCGCGCAGCACGCGCGGCGCCGGCACGCGGCCTCCGTTGGCGACGGCGGAAATCATCACCGCCATCGACAGCGGCGTCACCGAGACCTGGCCCTGTCCGATGGCGACCGAGATGGTCTCGCCGGCGTACCAGCGTTCGCCGTGCCTGGCGCGCTTCCACTCCCGGGAGGGGATCAGACCTCGCACCTCGTGCGGCAGATCGATACCCGTCAACCCGCCGAGCCCGAGTGCAGTGGCCCACTTGTGGATCCGATCGATGCCGAGCTCCCGGCCCACCGTGTAGAAGTACGTATTGCACGACCGGGCCAGCGCCCCCACCACATTCACGCTTCCGTGCGTCGAGTGGCACGCGAAGAACCGCCCGTAGAACACGCCGCCCCCGCGGCACGGTATCTCGTCCTCCGGCGTCACCACACCCTCTTCGAGAGCCGCGATCGCCATGACGACCTTGAAGGTCGATCCGGGCGAATAGCGTCCCTGCAGGGCCCGGTTCTGGAGCGGCTTGAGCGGGTCACCCGTCAGCGCGGTCCACGCGGCGGCGTCAATCCCGGTCGCGAAGATGTTCGGGTCGTAGGCCGGCCGACTGACGAGGGCCAGCACTTCGCCCGACCGTGGATCCATGACGACGGCGGATCCGTCGAATCCTGCCGCCAGAAAGGCCTCTTCCGCCGCACGCTGCAGGTCCGAGTCGATCGTCAACTGCAACTGCCCGCCCGCGACCGGGGCAACCTCGCGGATCGTCTCGATCTCGCGTCCCAGGCTGTTCACGATGACCTGGCGCGCACCGTTCGTCCCCATGAGCTGAGCGTTGTAGACGTACTCGATCCCGGTCTGGCCGACGATTGCCCCGCTGCGCAACCCCTCGAAATGAGTCTGCGACAGTTGCACATCGGTCACTTCGCCGACGTAACCGAGCGCATGCGCACCGTAGGTGGCGGTCGGGTAGTGACGTGTCGGAACCTGCTCGATCACCAGACCGGGCAACTCGATCTTGCGGGCCGCCACGGCGGCCACCTGTGCGAGCGACGCATCCCGGATCACGGCGACGGGCCGGGACGAAGGGTCGTGCCGATGACGCTCCACGACGCCGGCGATCGCCGCTGCATCCGTCCCCGTCGTGCGCGCCAGCCGCGCGATCCACCCATCGAGGTCGTCGACCCGTTCGCGCACCAGCGAGATGTTGAGCGAGTGCCGGTTCTCCACCAGCACCTCACCATTGCGATCGAGCACGGCGCCTCGCGGCGCGCGCAGCGACAGATGCCGCTGGTGGTTGTTCTCGGCCATGGCCAGGAACTGCTCGTGCTTGCCGATCTGCAGATGCAGGAAAACGATGAGGAGTGCGGCGAAGATCAGCGCGGCGGCATGCTGAAACAGCGACAACAGGACACGAGTCCTGCCAGCATCGCGCGAGCGTGGTCGCAGCCTCGTCATGGCGCGTGGCTCGTCCGCCATTGTCGGCCCGTGAATCCCGTCCGCTCGCGCCGCGCCCGCAGGCGACCGCGCGGCAGGTTGCGGGCAATGCAGATCGCCGCGCCTCCCGCCACCGCGTTGGCAACGGCCTGCATCGTCACGTCGCGCCAGCTTCCGATCCGTGTGGCGGCGGCGATGACCATGTAGATCCCGAAGAAACACGCGGCATGGACAAGAGTCGCAACCGCGAGAATCACGCTCCGCTGCCAGACGGCGGTGGCGAGCAGCCGTTCCCCGGCCCGTCCCACCGCCACGCCGACCACGCTCTTGCAGAATCCGCTCACGCCCAAGACGCCGCCCGAGAGCACGTCCTGGGCGAATCCGGCCGCAGTTCCCGTCCACAGCCCGACCAGCGGTCCGCGCGACAGCGCGGCCATCACGACGACGATCAGCGGCAGATCGAGATTGACGGCGGCGCCCCTGACGAACCACGCCAGCGACGTCTGCGCCGTTATCACAGCCGCCGCCGCGAATGCGATCTGTGCTGCGCTCATCGGATTTCGGCCGCGGCTGCCAGCCGCTCGTCGTTCGTGACGAGCAGGACGTGCTCCAACCGGTCGAACTCTATGGTGGGCTCCACACGGATCGACTTGTACAGGTCGCTGCCCCGCTCGACTGCCGTGACCGTTCCGAGCGCGAGTCCATGAGGATAGATCCCATCGGTACCGGAGGTCACGACAGCATCGCCGACCCGGACGTCCTCGAGGTTGGACACGTAGTCCATGCGCAGGGCAAGACCGTCGCCCGCCCCGACGACCACGCCCGGAACGCGGGTACGCTCCATGAGTCCCGCCGCCGCGGCGTTCCGATCGACGATCAGTTGCACCTGCGCCGCTCGCATGCCGGGGACGCGCACCACACGGCCGACCACGCCGCCCGGAGCAATCACCGCCACGTCCGGTCGTACGCCGTGACGGATCCCGCGGTCGACCGTGACCGTACGAAACCACGGCGTCGCGTCGACCCCTATGACGCGGGCGCTCAGCGTGATCAGATCGCTCTCGCGGTCGAGCTCGAGCAGCCGTTCGAGGCTGTGGGTCTGCTGCACCAGCGCGTCCTGCGCCTGCACTCTCAGTTCCAGGCGCGCCACCGTTTCCTGCAGCTCGAGGTTCTCCTGATGCACGCCCTGCAGCGAGACGTACCGGTCCCAGAGAGCCTGCCCGGCGGCGACGGTCGAGATCACTGCACGCTGCATCTCGGCCAGCAGACCGAAGGTCATGACGTGCAGCACATTCGTGCCGGAGCTGGTGTCGACCTGGGCCGAGATCAGGGCCAAGTGGGCGACGAGAACGGCCAGAACGACATAACCAGCGCGCCGGCGTTTCTTCATCGAGCACCTGCCATGACGGGGCCCACGGTCAGATCATCAGTCAATCGCAATCCTGCGCAACAGTTCGAAATCGGCGAGCATCTGGCCGGTCCCCAGCACCACCGAGTGCAACGGGTCCTCGGCCAGGGTCACCGGCACGCCGGTCTCCTCCCGCAGCCGCTTGTCCAGGTTCTTCATCAGGGAGCCGCCGCCGGTGATGACAATCCCCCGGTCGTAGATGTCCGCCGAGAGTTCGGGCGGCGTCTGCTCGAGGCCCACACGGACGGCATCGACGATGACGGCCACGGTGTCCGCAAGCGCCTCGCGGATCTCCACGTCGGTGACCGTCGCGGTCTTCGGGACGCCCTCGATGAGGTGGCGCCCGCGAATGTCCAGCTTCAGCGATTTGTCCAGCTCGAACGCAGACCCGAGCTTCGTCTTGATCTCCTCGGCGGTCCGTTCTCCAATCAGCAGGTTGTGAGCCTTCTTGATGTACTGGGCAATCGCCTCGTCCATCTCGTTTCCGGCGACGCGGACGGCACGGCTGTAGACGATGCCGGCAAGTGAAATCACCGCGATGTCCGTCGTGCCGCCGCCGATGTCGACGACCATGTTACCGCACGGCTCCGTGATCGGCATCCCGGCCCCGATCGCCGCGGCCATGGCCTCCTCGACCAGGTGGACCTCGCTCGCCTTGGCCCGGTAGGCACTGTCCTTGACCGCGCGCTTCTCCACCTGCGTGACCTCGGACGGAATGCCGATGACGATCCTCGGACGCACCCACACCGTCCGATTGTGGGCCTTCTTGATGAAGTAGGTGAGCATCTTCTCGGTGGCGTCGAAGTCCGCGATGACCCCGTCCTTCATCGGCTTGATGGCCGTGATGTTGCCGGGGGTCCGCCCCACCATGTCCCGGGCCTCGATGCCGACGGCCTCGATCTGTCCCGTCACGTGGTTCACGGCGACGATGGACGGCTCGTTGATGACGATGCCCTGCCCGCGCGCATAGACGCACGTGTTGGCCGTCCCGAGATCAATGGCCAGATCACTCGACAGAAAGGACAGCATCGAACGTAGAGTCACGTGGTTCGTTTCCCGGCCGGGGACCCGGTCCGTCGCATGCGATTGCCCCCGCCTGCTTTGGCCTGGTACAGGGCGTCGTCCGCCCGCTCGAGCAGCGCGCTGGCTGTCACTTCCGTCCCGGACGCCGTCGCCGCCCCGACCGAGGCGGTCAGCCGAACGTCGAGTCCCTCGCGCTGCAGAAACACGTGGCGCGCGATCCGCGCCCGCAGCCGCTCACCGGCGACGAAAGCCCCGCCCTTTCCGGTGCCCGGCAATACCACCGAGAATTCGTCACCCCCGAGACGCGCCACGAAATCGGTCTCCCGAACGCCCTCGCGGAGCAACGCAGCCACCTCGATCAGCACCCGGCTGCCGCACGGATGGCCGTGACGGTCGTTGACCCGCTTGAATCCGTCCAGGTCGAGCACCGCCAGCGACAACGGCTGCCCGGTGCGCGACGCACGCGCCGCTTCCGTGCGAAGCATGTCCGTCAGCGTGCGCACGTTGAACAGACCCGTGAGGTCGTCGGTGCCCGCCGCCCGCTCGGCGCACTGAATCCGCCGGGCGTTGTCGAGGGCCAGCGCAGCCGGTTCGAGAGCGAGGTGCAGCACCCGTCGCAACGCTCCGGGAAACCGTGGCGCGCAGGCCGCCGGCCGGCTGTCGAGCACGACCAGCACCGCCGCTGTACGCGTCCGGCATGCCAGCGGCAACGCCACAGCCGAAACCGCAGGCCCGGGCGGCACGCGCCCGTCCGTGCCGAGGTCGGCCGAGCTCCAGAACTGCGACCGCCGCAGAACCCATGCCCCGATCGCCAGGGCTGACGCCTCTTCCCGGGGACCGAGCCCACTCCCGGCCAGAACCTCCGCCTCCCCGCACGACGACGGCCCGATTACGGCCCGGCGCGTGCCCGGCAGCCACGAAGCGGCATGGGAAATCAGAACGTCCGCGATGCGACCCGGATCGGACGGGGCGTTGACCTCTCGAATGAAGTCGACGATGGCGGCCACGCGAGCCAGGCGACTGCGCAGACGCGGTGCGAGTCCCTCGACACGAGTCGCGAGATCGACCGGACTTCGCGGGGTTCGTCGAGGGGCCGACGGCAACGAGCGGGAACACCTGCCGGTACTCTGCCGAACGCTGGCGGCAACCCGAACCGCCCCGTCGAACTGCCGGTGTACATGCAACTTGGTTCTCTAGCCTAGCACACCGACACGGTGCGACGGAAGTCCCCGGAGCTGAATCTGATAGTAGAATGACGGCATGACCATGCTCGACCGGATGCGGCGCCACAAGGGCTGGCTCAAGTGGAGCCTCGCGCTCGTCATCTTCGCGTTCGTCTTCCTCTACGTTCCCGGCCTGATGGACCAGACCGGCGGGGCGCTGCCCACTGACGTGATCGCCCGCGTCGGCGACCGGGAGATCGCGCTGACCGACTTTCAGCAGATCTACTCCCGCCAGCTCCAGGCGTACCGGCTCGAGTCCGGCGGGGAGATCTCCGAGGAAGTGCTCCGCTCGCTGGGCATCGACCGCCAGATCCTGCAGCAGATGATCGACGGCCATGCGGCGCTCGCCGAGGCCGAGCGGCTCGGACTCGAGGTGAGCGACGCCGAGGTCCGCGAGCGCATCCTGACGCTGCCGGCCTTCCAGATCGACGGTCGGTTCATCGGCGAGGCGAGCTACCGGCAACTGCTGCTGCAGCAGCGCCCCCCCCTCAGTCCGGCCCGATTCGAGGACGAGATCCGGAACGAGATTCTGATCGACCGCCTGCAGGCCGCGGTCACCGGCTGGGTGCGCGTGTCGGACGCCGAGGTCGCCGACGAGCACCGGCGACGCAACGAGCGGGTACGGGTGGACGTCGTCGCCTTCCGGGCCGCCGACTTCCGCGACACGGTGGAGGCGACAGACGACGACGTGGCGCTGCTCTTCGCGGAGGAATCGATCAACTACGAGATTCCGGAGAAACGGCGGCTGCGTTTCCTGCTCGTGGACCAGACTGCCATCTTCGACAGCCTGACCCTGACCGACGACGAGGTGCGGCAGTACTACGACGCCAATCTGTCGCAGTACCAGACGCCCGGACAGGTACGCGCCAGCCACATTCTCCTGCGCGTCGAAGGCGACAATGACGAGGAGGTGGAGGCGCGCGCCGCCGAGCTGGTGGCCGAGGCGCGCGCCGGGGCGGACTTCGCGGCGCTCGCGCGCGAGCACTCCGAGGACGAGACGAACGCCGGGAACGGCGGCGATCTCGGGCCGTTCGGACGCGGCCGCATGGTGCCCGAGTTCGAGAACGCGGCGTTTGCGCTCGCGGCCGGCGAGATCTCCGATCCGGTGCGCAGCCCCTTCGGCTACCACGTCATCCAGGTGACCGAGAAGCAGGAGGAGGTCACGCAGCCGTTCGCCGAGGTGCGCGGGGCGATCGACAACGTGCTGAAGCGCGAGCGTTCGTCGTCGCGGGCGACCGCCCTGGCCCGTGCGATTGCAGCGGAGGCCACGACGCCGGAGACGCTCGAGCGGGCTGCGGCCGCCCGCGGCTACGAGCTGCAGGAGTCGGGCTTCGCCGCCCGCGGCGAGCCGATCCTCGGACTCGGTCTCGCGCAGGAAGTCTCGGCCCAGGCGTTCGCCATCGATCCGGGCGCGGTGGCCGGACCGATTCCGACCCCGTCCGGTCCGGCGTTCGTCACGGTCATCGACATCGCTGACCCGTACGTCCCCGAGCTCGACGAAGTGCGCGACCAGGTCCGGGAGGACGTGATTCGCAAGAAATCGCTGACCCTGGCCCAGGAACGCGCGGCCGCGGCGGCCGAGACCCTGAAGGCGGCCGAGGACTTCGTCGCCGCCGCCGAGGAAGCCGAGTGGTCGGTCGGGTCGAGCGACCTCGTCACCAGGGGATCCGCGCTTCCCGAAGTGGGTCCGAGCGCCGCGGTCGAGGCGGTGGCGTTCGCCATGACGCCGGGGTCGGTGAGCGACGTCGTGCAGGCCGGAGACGCCGCGGCCATCGTGCACCTCGTCGAGCGCGAGGAGGCATCGGCGGCCGACCTGGCGCAGAACCGGGGCACGCTGCGCGACGAGCTCCTGCTTCAGCGCCAGTCCCGGTTCTTCACCGCCTACATGGACAACGTGAAGGCCCGTCTCGACATCACCATCGACCTGGCCGTACTGGAGCAGGCCCTCGGACAGGCGTAGCCCGAAGAGGAGTCCGCGCCGGTTCCACGGCGCAGACTCCCGGCCCAGCCCGACAATCGTCGCCTGCGGCTCCGATTGCCGTCCAACCGGGCCTGACCAGGAGCCTGCCCCGTTTCTACGGTGCAGACTCCCAGCCTAGCGCACCGCCACGCCGGGCATCAGCGCCAGCGGCACGCCCTGCCCGACCAGCTCCGACTGCGCCCAGTGCTCGTACGCCCGGCGAGCGTACGGTGAGCGCAGCCAGCCGGCGTCGTGTCCCATCGCCTGCGCCCTGACGGCACCGGTGAGCATCTCCACGAACGAGCGGGGACCCGGGTAGGGCACGAGCGTCACCTCCTGGTCGGCATCGATGCCGGCCCGCGCCTGCGCGAGCATCACCGCGTGACGCAATCCGCCCAGTTCGTCGACGAGGCCGCGGGCCAGGGCCTGCCGGCCGGTCCACACGCGCCCCTGCGCCACCGCGTGCACCTCGTCGCGCGACATGGCGCGGCCCTCGGCGACCACCTGAAGGAAGCGCTCGTAGATGTCGTCCACCTGCGCCTGCATCGCCGCGCGGGCCGCGTCGCTGAACCGGTCGACCGGCGAGAAGATGTCGGCCTGCGCGCCGTAGGTCACGCCGTCGACGCCGACTCCCACCTTGTCGAAGGCGCCGGCAGCGGCGAACTTGCCGCTGAACACGCCGATCGAGCCGGTCAGCGTGCCGGGGTGGGCGACGATGGCGTGGGCGGGCGCCGCGATGTAGTAGCCGCCGGAGGCCGCCACGTCCGCCATCGACACGACAAGCGGCTTCCGCTCACGGGCCAGCGACAGCTCGCGCCAGATGATGTCGGCCGCGGTCGCCGCCCCGCCCGGACTGTCGATGCGCAGCACGATGGCCTCAATGGACGGATCGTCGCGCGCGGCGCGGATCGCATTCGTCATCGTCCGTGATCCGACCATCCGTGCGGACCCGGGGAAACCGGGCATGCTCGACCCGAGGTTGATCGTCCCCTCCGCATACACGATCGCGATACGCGGACCGCTGTTCAGGCCGAGGCTCTGCGGCTCGACGCGGCGGTAGGTCGCGAAACCGAGCGCCTCGGGTTCGTCGTCCGACGACAGCCGATCGAGCAGCTCGTCCTCGTACGCCAGTTCGTCGATCAGGCCGAGACTGACCGCATCGGCGGCCACGAAGGGGCCCTGATCGATGACCTCGCGAACCCGCGCCCGCGTCATCCCGCGTCCTTCGGCGATGCCGTCGACGAGCTGCTCGTAGTAGTCGCGGCTCAACGCTTCGGTCGCCTCCCGGTGCTCGGGCGTGAACGCCGATTCCATGTAGGTGTTGATGGCGGTCTTGTAGTCTCCGGCGGCCAGCATGTCCGCCTCGATTCCCACCTTGTCGAGGACGTCGCGGAAGAACATCTCGTAGGACGCCACGCCGACGAGCATGAGGGGGCTGGTCGGGCTCATGAAGATGCGGTCACACGCAGTCGAAAGGTAGTAGGCCTGGCCCATGCCGAATTCGAGATGGGCGACGACAGGCTTGCCCGACTCCTTGAAGTCGGTGATCGCGGCCCGTATCTCCTGTACCGTTCCCCAGAGCCCCGGCGCGGACGGCGGGACCACGACCACCGCCGACACGCGATCGTCCACCTTCGCCTTGCGCAGCGTGTCGACGACCGAGCCGACCGTCGCGCGCTGGTCGAGCAGGCCGAGAACGTCGTCCGGAGCCTGCTCCCCCAGACTGGCGGGAATCCGCAGCCAGAGGACGGAATCCGACTCGACCGCCGGCCCGCGGGTGAGCAGGAAGTAGCTGACCGCCACGCCCGTCATCGACACGATGACCGCCGCGATCATGAACAACAGGATGAACCGGACGCCTCTTGCGATTGCCACGTTCGCACTCCTTGCCGGCCTCGCACGGCCGTCATGGCGAGTATACGGGTGCGACGCGCCCGGGAACCGAGGATCGAGCGGGTCGGTGGAGAAAGACAGGCCCGCTTGCGCGAGCGGGCGGCGCCCGCCCCAGGGGCGCGAGCTGCGCCGCAACCGGCGTCAACCGTCGCCGGTGCCGGACTTCACCCCTAGCGATCGCGGTCCGGGAGCGCGAGCCGCGCCGCAACCGGCGTCACCCGCGTCAACCGCTGGAGCGGAACCGGGTGCTATACTCTCACCCGGCTCCCACCCACCCGCGGAAGTGGCGGAACTGGCAGACGCGCAAGCCTCAGGAGCTTGTGGGCCTTAGGCCCGTGGGGGTTCAAATCCCCCCTTCCGCACCAAACATCCCGGCGCAGTCGCGCCCGGCGGCGGCATCGGGCCGCCGAAGAGCCCTCGACCCAGCCACAGCCCGCCCGCCCAGACCAGCCACAGCCCGCCCGCCCAGACCAGCCACAGCCCGACCAGCGCTGTACCCGCCCGGGTCGGGCCGGCGCAGGTCGCTACCGGGATTCCGGCTGCGCCGCCGCCCTCCGCTCGTCCGCGCGCGTGCCCGCGAGAATCCCCTCCAGCGAGTAGTTCCCCTCGTGGCAGGCGTACTCGAACAGCGGCAGCTCGTTGAGCCGCATCGGCACCTCCGCCGTCCACGGCGCCGTCCATGTCCCCGGGTCCGTGACCGTGAACTCGTAGAGCAGTGTGTCCTCGTCGACGCGGGTGAAGCGCTCGATCAGGTGCCGGTCGGACGTGGTGCCCCGCCAACTGTGCTTGGCGCTGAAGTCGATGGTCTCCACCACCAGCGTGTCGCCCTCCCAGTGGCCGCGCGACTCGCCCGTCCAGGAATCGATGCCGGGCCGCGGCCGGCCGTCGATCGGGATGATGCGCGAGTCGTGCACCATCTCGTTGAGCACCACCACGTGGTCCGGCGTCTGAAAGAGCTGCATGTTCTGGTTGTAGCCGCCCGGCGTCATCGGCGGCCCCTGATTGAAGCCGAGGATGCAGCGGTCGAACGAGCTGCGATCGAGCCACGAGTCGGCCGGATGTTCGGCCCGGCGGACGCGGCGCTCTTCCGCGCGGCGCTGCCCGTCCTCCGACATCGGGGGCATGCGACCGTTCGGCGGATCGATGATCAGCGACGTGCGCCGGGTCTCGATGACGTTGGTGCCGCGGTCCATCCAGAAGTTGTTGTAGGCGCCGATGCTGCCGCCCGCCTCGGTGCGGCGCGCCGCCGCCTCCCAGAGGCGAATGTCGCGATCCACGGCCTCCTGCTCGCGATTCGCCGCCTCTTCCTCGGTCAGGAACGCCTGGTCTCCGAGCTCCTCCGGCCGCTGCAGCGGCGTGATCGTGCGGAAGTCCCAGACGCCCTGCAGATCCGGCGCGCCCCACGACGTCCGGGGCGCCTCGCCCTGCCCGACCGCCGGCCCCGCCAGCAGCGGCACGAGCGCCATCGCCGCCAACAGCATCACGAGATCTCGACCTCTCATCGCAACCCCCTCCAGTGGAAGCAGGCAACCACCGCGCGCTGCCGGTTCCCGGCTTCGACTCCACGTCGGCCCGCGTCACTCCGAGGTCGACCAGCGGGGCAACCACGGCGCGCTGCCGGTTCCCGGCTTCGACCCCGGCATCTTCGCCACGATAGCCGACACCCGTGGTCGGCGCAACATCCGCACGAAACCGAGTTCGGCTGACGGATCCATCCGCCCGTCACGCCGCCCGGTCGGGCATCGCGACGGTCAGCATCAGCAGGTCGATGCGTCTCGGCTCCACTGCCCTATCATAAGACCTTGCGAAACGATCCCGACGCACCCGCCATGCGGAACGACGGCGCACGCGCGACTGCGCCGGACGCGGCGCGGGGAGTGCGGCGCCGCCGGCGTCCCCGAAGATGACCAGCAGCAGTTCGCCGGCCGGCTCGGCGTCACGGCGCTGACGGGTGCGCCGCTGGGACGGACCGGCGCGCCCACACCCTGGCGGCGGCGCAACTCCGCGCCCCGGAGGAGGAGTCGGCGGCGCGCGGGGTCGAGCCGGCGTCAACCACGGCGCTCGGTGCGCCGACCGCCGCCCGCCACTCGATTGCCGGACTGTTATGCCTTCCGCCAATGCGCGCCGTTCCAGCTCTGTATCGTCGGGCACTGGCCGCAAGCGACGATTGGCGGGGTTCCCGTGCGGGAACGCCACGTCTTCGCTTCCGATGATGCGCATTTCCGCCGAGTACGGCATCATGAGTCCCGGCGACGGGGGTGCACGCAGCGATTGCGTGCGGAACTCGGACGGTGGAGGAGCGAACGCAAATGCTGAAGACACTGACGCCGGCGTGTGCGGGCATCGTCGTCGTGCTGCTGTGGTTGTCCGGGAGCGGTCCCGCCGCCCCCGTCGTGGAGATCGAGCTGGCCGCCGCCGGACAGGAGCAGGAGTTCGTGCCGGTCACGGACGAGATGCTCCGCGACCCGGACCCGGCGGACTGGCTGATGGCGTACCGCACCTACGACTTCCAGGCGTTCAGCCCGCTCGACCAGATCACGCGCGAGAACGTGGGCCGGCTCCAGCTCGCCTGGATGCGCGCGATGGATGAAGGGGCGCAGCAGATTCGGCCGCTGGTCTACGACGGCGTGATGTACATCGCCCAGCCGGGCTACGACCACCTGCAGGCCCTCGACGCCACCACCGGGGACCTGATCTGGGACTACACGCGGGAGCAACCGGACGACATCCGCCAGTACGGGCAGTTCGGCAACCGCACGCGGAACCTCGCCCTGTACGGCAACCACGTCTATCACCTGACAGCCGACGCGCATATCATCGCGGTCGACGCCCGCACCGGCGAGCTGGCCTGGGAGTCGCGCACGGCGGACTACCGCGAAGGAATCAGTCACTCGTCCGGCGCGATGATCATCAACGGGAACGTGGTCAGCGGACGCACCTGCAGCCCCTCCAGCCTGGAGGCGCGCTGCTTCGTGGCCGCCCACGACGCGGACACGGGGATCGAGCGCTGGCGGACGTACACCGCGGCCGGGGCCGACGATCCCGGCGGCGCGACCTGGGGGACGCTGCCGACCGCCCGCCGGGTCCACGTGTCGCCGTGGGGTGTGCCCGGCAGTTTCGACCCGGCGCTGAACCGCGTGTTCTGGGGCGTCGCGGTGCCGCTGCCCTATCCGCGGCTGGTCCGGCGCGGGACCTGGGACGTGGGCGACAGCGCGCCGTGCGAGCTGTACTCCAACTCGACGCTCGCGATGAATGCCGACACCGGCGCCATCGACTGGTACTACCAGTACCTGCCGTGCGACGACTGGGACCAGGACTTCGTGCAGGAACGCACCCTCATCAATACGGTGGTCAACCCGGACCCGGAGGCGGTGCGCTGGATCAACCCGAAGCTGGCCGGCACGGCCGAGGAGCGCAAGGTGGTGGTGGTGCTGGGCGAGCCGGGCGGCCTGTTCGTCAACGACCGCGAGACCGGGGAGTTCCTCTGGGCCGACCCGTTCCCGTTCACCAGCACCGAGCGCTTCGTGATCTCGGACATCGACGTGGAGACCGGCACCACCTACATCAACATGGACCTGGTGGCGCGCGAAGAGGGCGACCAGTTCATCATCTGCGGCCACAACGTGAAGGGCTGGTGGTCGTGGTCCTACAGCCCGGTGACCGGGATGCTCTATGTCCCGATCAACCGCTCGTGCCTGAACCAGACGACGAACTCCCGCACGATCTCGGGGGCCAGCCCCCGGTTCTCGATTCCCGATCCGGACATCGGGCCGGACGGCGACCTGACCGAGGTGCGGGCGCTCGACATCTCGACCGGCCGCGAGGTCTGGCGCTACAGCCAGCGCGCGCCGAACGCCGGGACGACACTGGCGACCGCGGGCAACGTCGTCTTCTTCGGGGACTCGAACCGCCGGTTCCGGGCCTTCGACGCCGAGACCGGCGACATCCTGTGGGAGACGATCCTCGGCAGCCAGATCAGCGGCTATCCGGTGACCTACGCCGTGAACGGTCGGCAGTACCTGACCGTGCCCGTCGGCGGCGTCGGCAACCGGCTCCGCACCTACGCGCCGGAGATGGAGGCGCCGGTCGGCAGCAACATGCTGGTGACCTTCACGCTGCCTCGGGAGTCTGCGCCGTAGCACGGAGCGGACTCGTGATCAGGGCTGGGCGAAGAGCGGAGCCGCGGGCGACGGTTCCAGGCCCGGGGAATCATGCAGGAAGAACGAACGGACGACCGCGCGCGGCGGATCCGCCGGACGGTCTGGGTCGCCGCCGCATCTGCCGTCGCAGCCCTGCTGGCGGCGTGGGCGCTGCGCAGCGATACGGTCGACGCATTCGACGACGCCGCGGAGGCGCTCCGGGCAGCCGACGATGCGCTCGTCCGTGCCGCGTCGGCGCTGGATGCGGCAGCCGACGTGCGCGGCGAGCAGGGCGCGGACACCGGCGAGCAGGAGGCTCTGTCGGCCGCCGCACGGGAGGCGGAATCGGCGTCCGGCACCGCGCGGCGCGCGACCGCCGTGGCGCGGACGGCCGGGACCCGCCTGCGCCACGCGCGCCTGGAGCGGCAGGCCACGCTCACCGACGCCCTGAACGCGGCGCTCGCGTTGCAGGATGCCGGACGGTCGCTGCGGGACGCCGCCCTGGCGCTGCGCGCGGCCGGCAACACGCTCCGGGACGCCGGTGCAGTGCGCTCGGCGCACCGGGCGTTGGATGCGGCGCTCGCGGCGTTGGACGCGGCGAGCGCCGTGCTCGATGCGGTCGACTACATCAGGGAGAACGAACTCGCACCAGCGCCGCTGCGGCCCTCGGACGAGCTCGCAGGAAGCGCGCCGCAAGGTCCGTTACGAAGCCGTTCTGCCGGATCCGGATCGCTTGCGTTCGATATCAAGTCGATGACCTTCACGGCCGATCCTCAGCCCGCGCGCCGGACAGCACGTTGGTGAGGCTGTAGTTCCCCTCGTGGCAGGCGTACTCGTAGAGCGGTCCCTCGGTCACGCCGCGCGAGGCCTGGTTGGTGGTCAGCGGCAGCCGCACGCTCCACGGGCGCGTGAACTTCGCAGGGTCGGTCAGGGTGAACTCGTACACGAGGGTGCTCTCGTCGACGCGCGTGAAGCGCTCGACGAGGTGCATCGTGTGGGTCGGCATCCGCCACGTCTGCGCCCAGCGGTCGGTGGTCCGGTCCACGAAACGCGTCGATTCGACGACCAGGGTGTCGCCCTCCCAGTATCCACGGATGTCGCCGTTCCACTGCCGGATCGTCCCGTGCGGATGCCCCCCGAGCGGGATGATGCGGCGGTCGCGGAACATCTCGTGCAGGATCACGACGTGGTCGGGCGTCTGCAGGACCTGGTGGTTCGGGTTGTAGCCCAACCAGAACATCGGCACGCCGTCGGTGAGGCAGCGTTCGCCGGTGTCGACGTCCACCCAGGAGTTGCGCTCGCCGCTGACGCGGTAGATCGCCTGCAGGCGGCTGCGCTCGGCCGTCTCCGGCGTATAGGGGATGCGCCCGTCCGACGGATCGGTGATGAGCGCGGTGCGCCGGTCCACGAGACGCGTTCCGGGATCGAACCAGATCTGGTTGTAGGTGCCGGGATCGCCCTCGCGGACCTCACGCTCGACGAAACGGGTCGCGTCCGCACGCAGCTCCAGCTCCGCCGCCTGTTCCTCGGTGAGAAGATCCTGACCCGCGAACCGGCTCGGGCGCTCGAGCGGCGTCAACGTCGAGCCGGTCCAGATGCCCTGCAGATCCAGATCCCCCCACGGTGTGCGCAGTGTATCCTGCCCCGCAGCCGGGAACGCTGCGAGACCGACGAACGCGATGACCGCTACCACCGCCGCGCATGTTCGACGCTCCATGGATCACCTCTTCATTCAGGATGGAGCCGGTTACGTCTCGTACCACGCATCTTCCCGCACCCGCCGCGGCGATGGCAACCCGGCCTCGGCGCGGAGCACGTGCTTGCGGATCTTGCCGACCGCGGTGCGCGGCAACCCGGTCCGGAAGCGTACGAACTGCGGGACGCGGAAGCTGGCCAGCCGTTGCCGGCACCAGCCGATTACGTCCTCCTCGGTCAATCCGGCCGCGGATGCCGTGGCCTCAGCGCCGCTCGGGACGACGACGGCCACGATCGCCTCGTCGCGCATGGCGTCGGGCACGCCGACCACCGCGCAGTCGAACACGCCGGGGTGCTCGCGAATGACCGCCTCCACCTCGCTCGCGGCGACGTTCTCGCCCGACCGCTTGATCATGTCCTTGGCGCGGTCGATGAAGTGGAAGTACCCGTCCTCGTCCTGCCGCGCGTTGTCGCCGCTCCACAACCAGCCGTCGCGGAGGGTCTCGGCGGTGGCGTCGGGGTTCTTGTGGTAGCCCTTCATGAGCGAGAGGCCCGGCTCGCCGCGCACCACGACCTGCCCGATCGCGCCGCGCGCGACCGGTCGGCCGCTGTCGTCGACGAGCCGCACCGCGTAGCCGGGAGCGGGCAGCCCCATCGACATGTTTCGCCGTTCACCGTCGAGCGGGTTGATGACAGGCGGTCCCATCGTCTCGGTCATGCCCCAGAGCTGCAGCAGGGGCGCATCGAACCGCTCGTCCCACTCGGCGAGCTGGGCAGGTGTGACGCTCTGGGCGAAGATCACCGCGCGCAGGGGGTTCTGCACCAGCTCCGGCCGCCGGGGCTGGGCGAGCAGCATGCGGATCGGCGCTGCGAACAGGCTCGACACGGTGCAGCGGTGGGCGATGGCCTGGTCGAAGAACCGGCTGGCGCTGAAGCGGGCCATCAACGCCACGCTGGCCCCTGCCACGAGCGCGCTCATCGTCGAGTAGTACTGCGCGTTGCCGTGGAACAGCGGCAGCACGACGAGATGCCGGTCATCCGCCGTCAGCCGCAGGGCGCGGGCCACGGTCTCACCCGCGCAGAGGTAGTTGGCGTGCGTGACCAGCACTCCTTTCGGCCGCGCCGTCGTGCCGGAGGTGTAGAGGATGGCCGCCTCGTCGGTGGGCGACAGCGTCCGTGTCTCCGGCGGCTTCTCCGGGCAGTCGGCAACCTGCCGGCCGAAATCGAGTTCCGGCGACGGGGCGCCGCCCCCGCACACGAGCACCTCGTCCACCCGAGGACAGCGCGCGCGCACCTGCCGCCCGCGGTCGAGCCACGCCGCCTGGGTGAAGATCAGCCGGCTCTCGGAGTGACCGACCAGGTACTCGAACTCGGACGCCGACGACGCCGTGTTGACCGGGACGATGACTGCGCCGAGCCGGGCGGCGCCGAACCACAGGACGAGGAACTCCGGGCAGTTGCCCAGGAGCAACGTGATGGTGTCGCCCCGGCCGACGCCGAGGCGGGCGAGAAGGTGTGCGGCGCGGTTCGCCGCCCGGGCGAACTCGCCGTACGTGCGCACCGCCACCCCGCCCTGCAGGTCGTCGAAGACAACGAACGGCGCATCGGGGCTCGACCGCGCCCGGGCCCCGAGCAGCGCGGGTAACGTCCGGGCATCCGCAACCCGCCCGTCGGCCATGGATTCGGTCATCCCTCATACAGACGATGGAGCCGGGCGACGGGCAGTCCGGAGGGCAGGGGTTTCCTGATGTTGCCGTTGCTGTTCCTGCTGCTCTGCCTGCTGACGATCAGCCGGCAGGGAAACCTCCCGACTGCCCCATACATCAGCGCCGGCCCGTCGCCTCCCAGGTCCGCTCGGCCAGCAGCAGGTTCGTCATCGCGTAGTTGCCCTCGTGGCAGGCGTACTCGTAGATGATGTAGTCGGGCAGCCGCGGCATGTGCCGCATGCCGGTCCAGGACCGCGTGTAGACCGTCGCATCCTCGATGGTGAACGTGTGCTCGATGGTGTTGTCGTCGAGGCGCCGGAAGCGCTCGACTGCGACGGTGTCCGGCGAGGACGGGAAGCGGTGCTGGGTCTTCGGGCTGAAGTTGCGCGTCTCGACGACCAGCGTGTCGCCTTCCCACCAGCCCCGCGAGTCGCCGTTCCACTGGCGGATGTCGTCGGTGAGACGGTCGCGTCCGTCGATCGGGATGATGCGCACGTCGTGGATGTTCTCGACGCGGATCGCCACGGTGTGCGGCGTCTGGAGGATCTGGTAGGTGTTGTTGTAGCCCGTCGAGACCGGCGGCACGCCGTGGTAGGTGATGCAGCGGTCCCAGTTGCTCCGGTCGAGATGCGAGTCGGCCGGATGCTCCGCCCGATAGGCCCGCTCGGCCTCGGCCGTCGCCGCGGTCTCCGCGGTGATGGGCAGGCGCCCGTTCGACGGATCGACGATGAGCGACGTCCGCAGATCGGGACTCACCCGGCCGCGGTCGAACCAGAGGGCGTTGTACGAGCCCACGCTGCCCGGCGGCGGCTCGCGATCCTGGGTCACCTCGAAGTTCCGCGCCGCGGCCTCCTCCTCGGTGTAGTGCGCGCGGTCGCCGAGACCCGCCGGCCGCTGCAGCGGCGTCAGCGAGGCGTACGACCAGGTGCCCTGCAGATTCGGATCGCCCCACGGCGTCAGCGGCTCGCCGTCGGACTGCGTCTGGGCAACGGCCGCCGCCGGCAGCAGCGCGACCGCGACCGCGATGGCGACTCCCGTCGCGAGGGATCGATTGCGCATCCGAAGACCTCCTTCCGGCCTGCGTTCCAGTCGCTACGATAGCCCCCCGCCGGGCCGGCGCGCAAGGCGGACGGTGCGGTATCATCAGCTCGAAAGCGAGGGTTCATCCATGGCTCGATCCCGCCCGGCAATCATCGTCTGCGGCTGCGATGCCGCCCGACCACGCCGCACCGGCGCCGCGTTCACCCTGACCGCGATCCTGCTCGCTCTGACCGGCGGCGCCGCGGCGCCCGCCCACGGGCAGAACGGCGGCGGCTGGGATCCGCCCCGGCTCGCCGACGGGCAGCCCGACCTGAACGGCACCTGGAACAACGTCGGCTCGGCCCACATCCCGCTGGAGCTGCCGGAGGCGCTGGCCGGAGAGGACGTCTCGCAGGCCGAGATCGACGCCCTCGTGCAGGCGCGCTCGGACGCGCGCAAGGCGGTCACCTGGCAGGGGCACGAGAACAGCCGCGGCGTGGGCGCCTACGCCAACTACTGGTTCGACTGGTTCTGGAAGGAGCCGGCCGGCGTCGACGCGCCGGCGCTGCTCGTCGCGCCGACCAGCGGCCGGATGCCGGCCCTCACCCCGAAGGCGGCCGAGAGCGTCGCCTGGCACCGCGAGCACCTGCACGACTCGTACGCGACGATGGAGACCGGTGACCGCTGCCTCTCGCGCGGCACCTACGGCATCATGATGCCGACGGCGTACAACAACGGGAAGATGTTCTTCCACACGCCGGACCATGTCGTCATCCTGAGCGAGATGATCCACAACGCGCGCATCATCCCCATCGACGCCGGCGCGCACATCGAGGACGGCATCGCGTTGTGGAACGGCGACCCGCGGGCGCGCTGGGAGAACGACACGCTGATCGTCGAGTCGCGCAACTTCAGGGCGGTCGCCAACCAGCGCGGTCCCGGCTCGCGCGCCCCGCAGACCGAGGCGCGCCACGTGGTCGAGCGGTTCACGCTGCTCGACCCCGACACGCTGCGCTACGAGCTGCGGGTGGACGACCCCGAGACCTATACGGCCCCGTGGACGGTGGCCTTCAACTACAAGCGCGACAACGAGTACGTGCAGTACGAGTACGCCTGCCACGAGGGGAACTACGCGGTCCCCAACTCGCTGAGCGGCCAGCGGGCGCAGGAGAAGTAGGGAGGATTCAGGAAGGAGGAAGAAAGGTCGGGAGGATAGAGGAGGGAGAAAATCAGGCGCCGGACGAGAAGGCGCAGTTGCGGAGGAAAGCGGCTGCGCAATCGCGTTCGTGTTCCTTTATGCACGGGAGTGCCAATCATGCTGAGAAGGATTCACCTGGGGATCACGGTTGCCCTCGCCCTTGGGATAGGGCTGGCCGCCACGGCCGGCCAGCCCTATCCGAATCCCTATCGCCTGGTCGACGGCTGGGCGAAATTCCCCGACGGCCGGATCGTCGGCGCGGTCGGGGACGCGACCGTCGACAACGACGGCGAGCATATCTGGGCGGTGCTGCGCTGCGACGCGGGGCCGGAGCGCTTCGGGTGGGAGTGCCTGGATTCGGATCTCGATTCGATCATCAAGTTCGCGCCCGACGGCACGGCGGTCGAGAGCTTCGGCGGCGGCATGTTCATCTGGCCGCACGGCATCGACGTCGACCCGGACGGCAACGTCTGGGTGACCGACGCGGTGAGCGAGGCGCGCACGCCGGAGGGCGGCGACCGCGGGCACCAGGTGGTCAAGTTCAGCCCGACCGGCGAGGTCCTCCTGGTGCTTGGCACGCCCGGCGAGCCGGGCGACGGCCCGGACCACTTCAACGCGCCGGCCGATGTCGTGGTGGCGGACGACGGCAGCATCTTCGTCGCCGACGGCCACGCCGACAACACGAACAACCGGGTGGTCAAGTTCGACGCCGAGGGCAACTACCTGATGGAGTGGGGCATGACCGGCTACGCGCCGGGCGAGTTCCGCACCCTGCACGGCATCGCCATCGACAATGACGGCCGGGTCTTCGTGGCCGACCGCTCGAACAACCGGGTGCAGATCTTCGACCAGGAGGGGAACTTCCTCGCCCAGTGGACGCAGTTCGGCCGTCCGAGCGGCATCACCTTCGACGCCCACGGCCGCGTCTATGTCGCCGACTCGGAGTCCGACGACGTGCAGAACCCGGGCTGGGAGCTCGGCATCCGCATCGGCGACGCCCGCAGCGGCTGGGTCGACGAGTTCATCCCCTTCGTCTGGGGCGATCCGCGCGAGGTCGCCGGCAACGGCGCCGAGTTCGTGGCGGTGGACGCCGCGGGCAACATCTACGGCGGCGAGCCGCGGCCGCGCAACCTGCAGAAGTACGTGCGGGTGAGGCCGTAGCGATCCAAGGAGGCTACGACCATGAAACGCTGTCTACCGTTCGCACTCGCCGCACTGCTGGTCGCTCCGGCCCTGGCGGCCGCGCAGTCCTCGGACGAGGAACTGATCGCAAGAGCCACTCTGGCCGCCCCGCAGCGCGTCCGCGCCGCGGCCGGCGTCGTCCGCTGGGACGCGAACAACAACCGGATCGTCGTGAAGGCGAGCGAGAACGGCCTGGTCTGCTGGGACCGCTCGGACGTGCCGGGCACCGCGCCCTTCGCGGTTCAGTGCTCCGCGGAAGGCAACCTCCCCCGCTTCGAGCAGAACCGCAAGTTCGCGTTGCAGGCGGCCGACACCGACGCGCGCCGGGCCCTGATGGACGCGGCCGAGGCGGACGGCACCCGCGTGCTTGCGAAGTTCGGGACCGTCTGGTACTCGCTGAACGGTCCCGACCAGGAAAACGCCCGCTCGCACACGACGATCGCCGTCCCCAACGCGACCGCCGAGTCGGTCGGCCTGCCCGACCAGCGGCGCTCCGACGGCCTCTGGCTCATGCAGGCGGGCACGTCGAGCGCCCACCTGATGGTGCCGGGCCTGTAGTGTATCGAGCCTGCGGTCGGCCCGGCCCTTCCTGCGAGGGTCGGGCCGACCGCGTCACCAACTGATGCCCTGCTGACCGCCCCGGCCTCCGCCTCCTGCACCGGGGCCGAACGGCGGCCACCGGCGTGAACCGCTCCCCCGCGTCACCGCGCCAGCGCGCCCGCTGACTCATCCGCCTCTTCCCTGCGCGCCCCGCCGAGCGCGTTGGGCACCGAGTAGTTGCCCTCGTGGCAGGCGTACTCGAACTGGACGTAGTCGTCGTCGCGGTCGTAGGGGAACGCGGCCGTCCACGCGCCGGTGTAGGTCTCGGGGTCGTCCATCGTGACCGAGTAGAGCAGCAGGTCCGGGCCCGCGACGGTGAGCCGCTCGACGATGAGCTGCGCCTCGGACTGCCGCGAGCGGGTGCCGGCGGTCGGCCCGCGCATGTTCCGCACGGCGCGGAAGTTGGTCGACTCGATCACCAGCGTGTTCCCCTCCCAGCGGCCGCGTGGATCACCTTCCCATTGGCGGATGCCCCCGTCGAGGTGCGGGCCGCCGTCGATGGGGACGATGCGCGCGTTGTGGATCATCTCGCTGTGGAAGACGACGTAGCCGGGCGGCTGCAGGATGAGCGTGCCGTTGTTGTACTCGGTCGGCATCATCATGCCGAGCACGCCGCGCGAGATGCAGCGGTCGCCCGTCTCCATGTTGGCGTAGGAATCGTGGAGCTGCGCCATGTTCAGCGCGATGCGCTCACGCGCATCGGCGGTGTACTCGGGGACGCGGCCGGTCGCCGGCTCGACGATCAACGCCGGCTGCCCGATGTCGGTGGGATTGTCGAAGTACCAGTCGAACCAGTAGAGCCCGTAGCCACCGACCCCGCCGCGGTTGTTCTCGTGGCCCCGCCACTCCGAACGCTCGATGCGTCCGCTGCCGCGAGCTGCGGCCCGCTGTTGCAGCTCGTCGGTCGAGATGTCGTCGCGCCCGGCCAGCTCGTCCGCCAGCTCGAGCGGCGTGAATATCGCCCGCGTGTTGTTCCACATCCCCTGGATGTCCGGCTGGCCATCGGCGAGCCGCTCCGGCTGCCGTTCCTCGGGCTGCGCCTGCGCGCCGACCACCGGCGGGAACGCCGCCATCACGGTCGCCGCCAGAAGACCCGTCGCTGTACGCATCGGTGAACGCTCGATCACGGTCTCTCTCCTGTCGTTCCTGGATTTCCTGATTCGGCGGGCGCACTGCCCTGCCCATTGCCCGCCACGCGTCCACGCCGGCCCCTGGCGTCCAGACCCCGGCGCGCCGTCTGGAAGAGTCTGGAAGGCCGGGCAGCGCCTTCATGTGGAAACAAATAAAGAAGCGCCGGGCTCTCCTTCCTGTCCCGCAACGAAGCGGCCATCCGCGGCGCCCGCATCCGAGCGCCCGCGGATGGCCGGAGGTTGCTCCGCGCGGTCAGTCGACGGTGACCGTCACGTCGATCGGGGTGATCTTGATGGAGTCGTCCGCGTGGCCGCGCAGGACGTGGACCCCCGGCTCGGAGAAGGTGACAGTGGTCGCCACCTCGCCGCCGCGTCCCCCTTCGATGTGCATGACCGCCGGGTCGAACGTCACCCGGCCCGGTCCGCGGTAGTGGATCCAGGTCACCGCCAGCCCCGTCTCGCCGGCCTCGAACGCATTGACCACGGCCTGGTTGATCGGGTGCGGCCGCGCCCGGCGCTCCTTCTCCGCCGCGATCCGGGCCGGGGTCGTCGGCTTCGGACGCGGCCCCGGTATCCCGTCGTCGCTCACCCGAGCCGTCAGGGTCAGCGTATCGGGCAGGGTGAGCGCCAGGTCGGTTCCCGGTTCGACCTCGATGCGCGGCCACTGGTTGTCGGCAGGCCAGCCGTTGGCCCCCATCCCGCGGTTCGCCTTGATGACGCCGTCGTCGATCTCCCAGTCCGGCCACAGCGACCCGAACGCCCGGTCGGTCCGGCCGTTGGCCGTCAACGTCCAGACGAGATCCCGGTCCCCCCAGTCGGCGGGCACCGGCACCCGGAAGACGAACTGTTGGCGCCGGACGTGGAAGCGGGTCGGCTGGCCGCGGTCGGCCGGCCCCGGCTCGAAGAAGTTGTCGGGGCCGACCGGCACGTGCGGCATCTCGCGGTAGTTGCGGTTCATGTACCCGAAGACCATGTTGAAGGTGCCGTCCGGGTTCCGCTCCCACCCCTCGAAGACCGGCGCGACGTTCCGGCCCCGGTCGAACTTGAGCTGCGCCTGCGCGTCGCTCGCCGCAACACACGCCAGTGCGACCGCGGCGCCGCCGAGCAGCACGATACGCAAACCATCCATGATGACGACTCCGTCAGTTGTCGTTGTTGGCGTTCATCGCCTCCCGCTCGGCCACCGCGGCGGCGAACTCGTCGTCGTCGAGCTCGTAGTAGCTCGTCCACGTGAAGCTCATGTCGTCGCTCGAGCGCTGGCCGAACCCGGCCCAGTTCCGCGGATCCGGATTCCAGCGGTTGGCGGCCGAGTTGTCGTGCCACGTGATGGTGTGCATCATCGTGCCGGCCGGCAGCAGCGGCTGCACGTCATCGGCGTAGTTGTAGACGATGTGCCAGCCGAAGTCCCATGTCGCGCAACTGAGCATCTCGGTCTGTCCGTCCGGGTAGATGGCCTCGATGCACTGCCGCTTGCCGCGGTTGTGCAGATGCGGCTGGAAGCCGGTCAGTCGGACGTTGTTCTCGAACCGGTGGTAGCTGTCGTGGCGGACGTCGTCCTCGCCCGGCGGGATGTCGAGGTCGTAGTTCTGCGCCAGCGCCCGCGAGAACAGCTCGTGCTTCGGCTTCTCGCCTTCCGGGTAGAAGGTCAGGCCGACGCTGGTGCGGTCGGTCCGGTCCTCCCCGATGGATGCATAGTGCATGTTGAAGCGGATGACCGTGCCGGCCTTGACGAGGCGGCCGGTGCCGGGCGGGAAGATGTCGCCGTTCTTGCCCTGGGCGTACTCGTTGAGGAAGTCGCCCTCCGTGTCCTCGGGCGTCTCCTGCACGCGGGTGACCGCATGGTGCACCACCGGGAAGCCCTCGGACGACGGCTTCGTCTCGACCGCGCTGATCCAGACGTCCTCGGTCAGGCCCGAGTCGGCGTAGAAGTCGCCCCACCAGTTGGCGCCGTCGGCCGGCACCGTGAACGGCTCGGGGATCGGGACGATCCAGTCGGGCTCGCCGATGTGCCACATGTCGCGGTCGGCGAACGTGCGCGGCGGCGGCGCGTCGGCCGGGTTGCCGCGCGGCGCGCCGGCGTCGACCCAGGCGGCGACGGTGGCGATCTGCTCGTCGTTGAGCGAGCGGTCGTACTTGAAGCCCTGCACGCCGATGTTCTTGTCGATGTACCACGGCGGCATCGTGCGCGTGACGACCTTCTCGCGGATGGCGCGCGCCCACGGCCGCGACTCCTCCCAGGTCATCAGCGACATCGGCGCTATGGCGCCCTCGCGGTGGCAGGTCTGGCACGAATCCTGGAAGATCGGCAGCACGTCCTTCGTGAACGTGACGTCCGACTGCGCGAGCGCCGGGCCGGCCGCGACCGCCGACAGGGCGATCACCGCGAGCACGACGACGCCGAGGGAGCCGAACCGCCGGGTTGCGACGCTGACTGTCATGATGTCTGTCCCTCCTGTAGCGGCAGCCCAACTTTGCGCCCACGACGCGCCGTTTGTCAATGGCGCGGCCGGCAGCGGTTCGTGGCCGGGCAGCCCGGGCGCTCCGCTCCGCGGCAGGCTGCGAAATCGTCGCCGCCCGGCCTGCACGACCGAACGGCGCGGCCGCCCCCGGCAGATCCGCGATTCCCTCTCCGGTTCGCGCCCTCCGCCTCGCCGGGAACCGCACCGGCTGGCCGCCCTGTCGCCACTTGTCGCCGCGCCAGGGATGGAAGACGATCAGGCTGCATGTCGCTCCCCGACGATCTCGGCGTCGAGATCATGACGCTCGCGGCGTGCTCCGTCCTGTTGGCTATCGCCTTCCAGCGCCTGCTGACAGCGGCGCTCCACCGGCCCGCCACCAGCGGGGCGCTGCTGGCCTTCTCGTCCGCGACGACGCTGTATGCCGTCTATGCGCTGTCGCAACTCGCCCTGATCCGCACCATCGCGCCCCTTCCCGAGAACGTCTGGGAGCACATCGCCGCGGTCAGCCGCTACCTGCAACCGGTTGCCGCGTTCCTCTTCGTCGAACAGCACTGGGGCCCCGGCTGGCGCTCGGCCTTCCGGCGCATCTGGCAGACGCATCTGGCCTACGCCACGGTCGCCGTCGCCGTCGACATCGCCGCCGGGGCCGCCGGCACGGCCGTGATCGGGCATCTCCTTCTGGTCATGCTCTGGATGTTCACGGTGCTGGGGCATGTCGCGGCCGGACGGTTGCTGAGCGGGGCGGAAGACGGGGTGGTCCGCACCGGGCTGCTCGTGCTCGTCGTGTCGATCGTCAACGATGTCCTGATTGCACTGGACGCGAGGCTGCCGTGGAGCCTGCAGATCATCCCGATGGGGATACTGTGCCTGGCCGGGTGTCTGGACCACACGCTGATGCGCCGCACCATCGCCAGCGAGCGGCGGCTCGCGACGCTGAACGCCGACCTGCAGACGGCGCGGCAGATTCAGCAGTCCCTGCTGCCGCGGACCGGGCCGCCGGCGGGCGCCTGCGCCGTGCGCTACCGTCCGATGGACACGGTCGCCGGCGATCTGTACGACTTCCTGCCGGTGGCTGCCCAGCGGTTCGGCGTCATGGTGGCCGACGTGAGCGGACACGGCATCCCGGCCGCAATCATCGCCTCGATGGTCAAGACCGGCCTGTCGTCCCAGGCGCACCGGGCGCACGAACCCGGCGCCGTCCTGGCCGGAATGAATCGGCACGTGTACGGACAGCTCGACGACAACTTCATCACCGTCGTCTACGCCTACGTCGATCTGGCGGCCCGGCGCGTCACGGTCGCCAACGCGGGACATCCGCCTCCGTTGCTCCTGTCACGCAGTCAGCGGACGGCGACGCGTGTCGAAGGATTCGGTCCGGCCCTGGGCATCGTGCCCGACGTGGAGTACGAGACCACCCAGGTCCCGATGGCGCTCGGCGATCGCCTGGTGCTCTACAGCGACGGCGTGGTGGAGGCGAGCTCGCCGGCAGGCGCCGACTTCACGATAGAGCGGCTGCGAACCACGCTGCTCGCCCACGCCGCGGAATCCGCCGAGCGCTGGGCGGACGAGGTGCTCAGACAGCTCCGCCGCTGGATCGACAAGCCGACCCCGGCGTTCGAGGACGACGTCACGCTCGTGGTCCTGGACCTGCTGGAGACGCCGGGGCGCGGTGCTGACGTGCAGAGATGACGGATCCCGCCTCGAACCCGACGCCGCCGCGTTCGCCCGCCACGTGAAGCGCACGGCCGGCCACGTCGTCCGCGTCGTCGTGGTAGATTCATGGGTTGGGCGCTTCAACGGACAGGACTCAGGAGCAGGACCGTGTCGGAGACATCGAACCGCACCACCCATCCGTTCCAGACCGAGGCCCGTCAGCTCCTCGATCTGATGATTCACTCGCTGTACTCGAACAAGGAGATCTTCCTCCGCGAGCTCGTCTCGAACGCATCGGACGCCTGCGACAAGCTGCGCTTCGAGGCGCTGACCGACGCCGCGCTGCTGGAGGAGGACCCCGACCTGGCGATCCACGTGGAGGTTGATCGCGACGCGCGCACCATCACCGTCACCGACAACGGGGTGGGCATGTCGCGGCAGGAGGTCATCGACAACATCGGCACCATCGCCCGGTCCGGGACGCGCGAGTTCGTGGCGCGACTGACCGGTGACCGGACCGAGGACGCGCAGCTCATCGGCCAGTTCGGCGTCGGCTTCTATTCGTCGTTCATCGTGGCCGACCGGGTCACGCTGACGACCCGCCGAGCGGGACTCGGGGCGGACGACGGCGTGCGCTGGGAGAGCACCGGCGAGGGCGACTACACCCTGGAGCCGATCTCCCGCGACGCGCGCGGCACGTCGGTCACGCTGCATCTGCGCGAAGGCGAGGACGACCTGCTGTCCGGCCCGGCCCTGCGGACCATCGTGCAGAAGTACTCCGACCACATCACGCTTCCGATTCTCATGAAGAAGGAGGAGGTCGCCGGGAAGCAGGCGGACACCGGCGACATCGAGACCACCGAGAAGGTCAACCAGGCGTCGGCGCTGTGGGCGCGGCCGAAGACGGAGATCACGAAGGACCAGTACGACGAGTTCTACCGGCACGTCGCCCACGACTTCGAGGCGCCGCTCGCCCGCACCCACGCGCGGGTCGAGGGGCGGCAGGAGTACACCCTGCTGCTGTACATCCCGCGGCGGGCGCCGTTCGACCTGTGGGACCGCGAGCGGCGCCACGGCATCAAGCTCTACGTCCGGCGCGTCTTCATCATGGACGGCGCGAAGGAGCTGCTGCCGGGATACCTGCGCTTCGTCCGCGGCCTGATCGACTCGGCCGACCTGCCGCTGAACATCTCGCGCGAGATCCTGCAGCACTCCCGCGACGTGGAGGCCATCCGCAACGCGGCGGTCAAGCGCGTCCTCGGTCTGCTGGAGGAGCTGGCGGAACGGGAGCCGGAGAAGTACGCCGACTTCTGGCGCGAGTTCGGCCGCGTCCTCAAGGAGGGGATCGGCGAGGATCCCGGCAACCAGGAGCGGCTCGGCAAACTGCTGCGCTTCGCCTCCACCCATCGCAACACCGCCGAGCAGAGTGTCCCGCTCGGTGACTACGTGACGCGCATGCAGGACGGGCAGGAGAAGATCTACTACGTCACCGCCGACAGCTTCGCCGCCGCGCAGCACAGTCCGCACCTGGAGGTTTTCCGCAAGAAGGGCATCGAGGTCCTGCTGCTGCACGACCGCGTCGATGAATGGGTCATGGCGCACATGACGGAGTTCGACGGGAAGCCGCTGCAGTCGGTGACCCGGGGCGACCTCGACCTCGGCGGCCTCACGGACAGCGAGGAGGACGCGAAGCAGAAGGACGAGACCGAGGCAAGTCTGAAGCCGCTCGTCGAGCGCATCGGGAAGGCGCTCGGCGACAAGGCGAAGGAGGTGCGCCTGACCCACCGCCTGGTCGACTCGCCCGCCTGTCTCGTGACCGGGGAGGACGGCATCAGCGCGAACCTGGAACGCGTGCTCCGCGCCGCCGGGCAGTCCGTGCCGAACGTGCCGCTGGTGCTGGAGATCAACCCGGAGCACCCGATCGTGACCCGGCTGAAGGACGAGACCGACGAGGACCGGTTCAAGGACTGGAGCCACATCCTCTTCGACCAGGCGATGCTGGCCGAGGGCGGCCACCTCGACGATCCGGCCGGATTCGTGACGCGTCTGAACGGCCTGATGCTGGCGCTGGCCGGCGAACCGAAGTCGCGGATCTGGACGCCGGGGAGCTGACGGCCGATGCCGCACGGTTCGGCATCCTGGTCGCCGACGTCGGCCCACTCGTGGGCCGACCAGGTTCTCACTCCACTCGCGTCCCGGGTCGACAGACCGACGGCCGCGTTCGACGACGACGCCACGCTCGTGGTGCTCGACGCCCCGAGATGACGCTGCCGGTGTTGCTGTCCGGCGATCACGGTGGATACAGGATCAGCGTGCGCCGCTTGCAGTCGGCCATGATCTCGTGCGGCACGGACCGGATGGCGATCCACAGCACGACCGCCATGAACAGCTCGTCGATGTCGCGCAGGAAGCGCGGAATGAAGTCGGCGGAGCTGACGACGTAGAACAGCGCGGCGGTGACGGTCCAGCGGGTGTACCAGGGTGTCCGCTCGTCGCGCAGCACGAGCCGGAGCGCCCGTGCGTCCTCAAGGACGCCGCGCACCCACTCGAGCCACCGCAACCGCGCCCGGAGGGACCAGCCTCGCTCAATCATCGGCGGACACCGGCCCCGCGTCCCGGCCGTGGAGCCTGCAATGATTCCCCATCGCAGCAACGATAACAGCACGGAAGCGGAGCCGCCCTGACATATATCATGTCCCGCCAGCCGCGATCCGGGATCGCGGCCCGGTTCGTCTCCCCGACCCGCCGGATACGCCGGTCCCTGTCACCGGCGCAGGCAGCGAGGATCAGTTCGTCTCCCCCCGCCGGATCCGCTCGATCCGCCGGTCGCGATCACCGACGAAGCGGGCGAGGTCGCGCCGGTGGTTCGCCTCCAGCTCGGCGAGTGCCTGTGCGTCGGCGGCCCCGGCCACAGCCGACTGGTGCAGGATGCGGCACTCGGCGACCCGCGCCTCCCAGGTGCGACGGGCCTCGGCAATGGCGTCGATCTGGGCCGGGGTCAACGCGACCGCCTCCACGCCGGCAGCCTCGTCCTGCCGCTGCAGTTTCTCCATCGCGAGTTCGTACGCGCTCTTCGGTGCTCCGTCCGCCACATCGCCTCCCGCGTCGCCGTGCGCCTGTTCTCCCTCGCGTGCCACCGCCCCTGCGGTTTCGCCCGACCGCCAGCGCCAGTGTTCTGCCTCGTTCCACCGCGCAGACTCCCGGCGCTGCGACGCGTTGCAGAACGGCACGGCCGGGTTCGCCAGGAGTCTGCAGACTCCTGGCGGGAACGCGCCCTACTGCTGCGCGGCCTCCTGCTCCTCGGCCCGCGCCCCAAGAAGCAGGTTCTCCATGCCGTAGTTCCCCTCGTGGCAGGCGTACTCGTAGAGGGGCAGATCACTCCGGTTCATCGGCAGCCGGCCGCTGAACGGGCGCGTGAAACTGGCCGGGTCGTTGACGGTGAACTCGTAGAGCAGCGTGTCGCCGTCGACGCGCGTGAACCGCTCCTCCAGGTGCAGCTCCCCCGCCGAGCCCAGCGCCAGTCCGGTCAGCGCGAAGCTGGCCGTCCGATCGGTGAAGTTGCGCGTGTCGAGGACCAGCGTGTCGCCCTCCCAGCGGCCGCGCGAGCTGCCCATCCACTGGCGGACGCCGTCGTTCAGGGCCGGGCGGCCGTCGAGCGGCACGACGCGCACGTCGTGGTTCATCTCGATGAGCAGCACCACGGCGTCGGGGGTCTGGAAGATCTGCACATTGTTGTTGTAGCCGCCCGGCAGCAGCGGCGGCCCGGTGCTGAACCCGAGCAGGCAGCGCTCGGCGAGCCCCCGCTCCTCGGGACCGGCCGTACCGTAACCCCCGACCCGAATCCGTACCGGTTGCCCGTCCCCGGCCAGCCGTGCCTCCTCGCGCGCTTCGGCCGCCGGCGTCAGGGATGGAATCCGCCCGTTCGGCGGGTCGACGATCAGCGCCGTCTGCGTCAGCGCCGTCGCCCGCGCCCGGTCCGTCCAGACGGCCTGGCTGTATCCGCCCGGATCTCCCGGCGGTGCAGCCAGATCGCGCGCCAGCGCGGCGGCGTTCGCTTCCTGCGCCACCACCGCAGCCTCCTCGGCGGTGAGCGTCGCCCGGTCGGCGAACTCCTCCGGCCGCTCCAGCGGCGTGAACGTCCAGTAGTCCCAGACGCCGCCGAGATCGGGATCCCCCCACGGCGTGCGCGGCACATCCGGGGACTGCGCCAGCGCGATGGCGGGCAGCAGAACCGCCAGCGTCACGACGAGCGCCGGCCGGATCGGCAATTGCGTCACGAGTCCGTGCATCGGGTTCCTCCTCCGTTGAAGTGCGCACACTACGATATCCCGGAAAGACTGCGGACCGGGAGTCCCGCGGCGGTCCCACGCGCTGTCGGGCATTCGGCTGCGAGGGTCCGCACGCGACCGGCCGGAGTCGCCGGGCCGCACGGGCCGTGCACGCCGCGCCGATGTCATGGTGCGTTCCGGCCTGCCGGTGGAGTCCGCCCGCATCCGGCTCGCCCACGACCACGACCGGCAGTTCGCGGTCAGCCCGTCACGGCCGATCCGGCGGGAGCGCGAAGACATGGATCGCGTTTGATCGATCGCCGCCGACGGGCACGGCCAGAAACTGCCGGCCGCCCACCCCATAGGTGATCGGGAACCCCTGCGGCGAGCCGGGCAGCCGGACGTGGAACAGCACGTCGCCGGCTGCCGCGTCGTGGATGAACAGATTGCGGTCCGTGTCGGCGCTGACGACCAGGCCGCCGCCTGTCGTCAACGCCGCCGCCCCGGGGCGCGTCAGCGTCGAGTGCCGCCACAGGATGCGCCCGCTGTTGATGTCCATCGCGATCAGGTGGCCGCGGTGGGGCGCGCTGTCCGGATGCACCGTGCTGCCGCGCGAGAGCCAGCCGGTGTTCGCGTAGTAGCGGGCGCCCGGGATCCGCTCGATCTCGGTGAACACGCCGCTCACGCAGGTGGGGTGGATCGGAATGTAGAGCGCCTGCGTCTCCGGATGGTAGGCCGACGCCCGCCAGTTGCGGATGCCGCCGAAGTCGGGGCAGAAGGCGATCTCGACGCCGGCCTCCGGAATCATCTCGGGCTTGTAGGTCACCGCGCCCGTCCCATGATCGATGTCCAGAACGTCCTGGTAGCCGAGATCGTGGGCCGCCACGAAGCGCCCCGTGTCGCGGTCGAGCTCCCACAGGATGCCGAGCTTGCCCATCTTGAAGAGCGAGCGGCGCCCGCGGTGATCGATGAGGACGCTCTCGAAGACGTCGTCGAGGTCATGGGTCTCGCCGGGGGTGAACTGGTAGTACCAGGACAGCTCGCCGGTGTCGGCGTCGAGCGCCAGGACGCTGTTGCTGTACAGGGCGTCGCCGTCGGTCCCGCGGGTCACGCTGGCCCACGGCTTGGCCTGTGAGGTCGACCAGAAGGTCAGGTTGGTCTCGGGATCGTAGCTGCCCGGAATCCACGAGTCCGCCCCGGCGCGATACAGCAGCGGCAGGTCGCCCCACGAATCGCCTCCCGGATCGCCGGGGCGCGCGATGGTGGAGGTCCGCCACAGCTCCGCCCCCGTCTCCGCGTCGTGGGCGGAGATGAAGCAGACGTCCTCCTTGTAGCGCTCGCAACCGGTCATGCCGGCCACCACCCGGCCGTTGGCGACAATCGGCCCGCTCGTGTAGCGGTAGCCGAGGGCGTTGTCCGCGACCTCGTGGTCCCACGCCACGGCGCCGGTTCCGCGGTCGAGCGCGACGATGTGTGCGTCGGCGGTGTTCAGGTAGACCTTGTCGCCGTAGATCGCGATCGAGCGGCTGCGCGGGGCCAGCACCGACTCGACCCTGTCGTCGAGATCACGCCGGTACTCCCAGATGCGGTCTCCGGTCACCGCGTCGAGCGCCTGGACGACATTGCCGGGGTTGGCGAGATACATCACGCCGTCGTGCACCAGCGGGGTGGGCTGGTTGGCGCCCGGGTGCATCTGCCAGCCCCAGACGAGCTGCAGGCGGTGGACGTTCTCCCGGTCGATCTGGTCCAGCGGGCTGTAGCCCCAGCCGTCGAGGGTCCGCCGCCAGTTCAGCCAGTCGGCGGGGTCCGGGTTCTGGAGCATGGCGTCGGTGACCGGCGCGACGTCCCGTTCCTGGGCGGCGACGCCGACGCCTCCCGCCAGGACGATCAGGACGACGGCCGCCGGAAGTGGAAGGCGGTGTGCGCGCATCATGATGAGCTCCTTCGCGGTGGAAGATGAATGCATGCATTATCCGACAGGACCGCCCAGCGCCTCCACCAGGGAGACGAGCGCCGACAGGTCGTCGCGCCCCCGACCCTGCCCGTGCAGGCCGTTGATGAACTGCATGGTGACCGCGCCGGCGGGCAACGAGACGCCGAGGTCGTGCGCAAGGCGAAGGACGATGTCGAGGTCCTTGTGGTAGAGCCGGCTCTCGATGGCGGCATCGAAGTCGCGCCCCGCCATCCGCGCGCCGAAGAAGTCGAGGACGCGGCTCGACGCCATCCCCTGCAGCATGGCCTCGCGGACCCGGCCGACATCGAGACCGGCGCGCCGGGCCAGGGTCAGGGCCTCGGCGACCCCCTGCGCGGTGACGAGCAGGAGGAGCTGGTGACAGGCCTTGGTCGCCTGCCCGGCGCCGTGCCCGCCCATGTGGAGCACCTTCGTGCCGAGGCGGTCGAGGAGCGGTCGGGCGCGCTCGAGCGCGTCGGCCCGGCCGCCGACCATGATCGACAGCGTGGCGTCGCGCGCGCCGTGCGGGCCGCCGGACACGGGCGCGTCCAGCATCTCGACGCCGCGCTCCCCCAGGCGGGCGGCGATCGCACGGGTCGCAGTCGGGTCGATGGTGCTGTTGTCGATGACGATGGCGCCCGTGCGGGCCCCGTCGGCGACACCGTCGTCGCCGAGCAGGACCGCCTCGACGTCCGCCGTTCCGGTGAGCATGGTGAAGATGGCGTCGCAACCGGCCGCCAGCGCCGCGGGCGTCGGGGCGCCGACCGCGCCGCGCGCGACCAGCGGGTCGGTGGACGCCGAGCGTCGCGCCCAGACGGTCAGCTCGTGCCCGCCCCGCAACAGATTGAGCGCCATCGGACGCCCCATCGCGCCGAGGCCGATGAATCCCACTCGCATGTCGATCCCTCCCCCGCGGCGACGCCCGCCGCCACGTCGAGCGTACAGAATCGCGGCGCAGCGCGCCGGACTGTATTAGAGTGACCCGAAGAGCGAACGGGGCCGGACCTTCCCGGCACATCCCATCGGAGGAGGTGCGCGCCGATCCGGGCAGGATCGAGGAGCGGTTCGAGACCGCCCCGCGTCCTGAACCACGCAATCGGCGGAGATGCGCGTCGATCCGGGCAAGGCCCCCGGCGACGGCGTGCGCCCACCTCGACGATGAAGCGAAGCACGTGACGCAGTCGCCGACGGATGGACGCGGCGGCGACCTCGACGAAACAAGCAGTGAGGCAGACCATGACCCAACGACGACTCGGATACGGACTTCTGCTCTGTGCGCTCGGCGCAGCGCTGGCCGTCGTGGCGACGGCGCCGGGCGGCGCCTCCTCCGCCGGCGCCGTCCAGTCCGGCGACTCCATGCTCGGCGGCGCCGGGTTCGCCTTCGATCCGTACTGGCCGAAGCCGCTGCCGGACAACTGGACGCTGGGCAACGTGGTCGGCGTGGCCGTCGACTCGCGCGACCACATCTGGGTCGTGCACCGGCCGGGCAGCCTCAACCAGCAGGAGCGGGGCGCGGACGCCGATCCCCCGCTCGCGGAGTGCTGCCGGCCGGCGCCGCCGGTCATCGAGTTCGACCAGGACGGCGACGTCGTCCAGGCCTGGGGCGGCCCCGGCGAGGGCTACGAGTGGCCGCAGTCCGAGCACGGCATCTTCATCGACCACCTCGACAACGTGTGGCTGGGCGGCAGCGGCGGCAACGACGCGCAGGTGCTCAAGTTCACCCGCCACGGCCGGTTCCTCCTGCAGATCGGCGCGCAGGGCCGGGGCCAGGGCAGCAACGACACGGCGAACTTCGGGCAGCCGGCCGAGATCGACGTGGACCCGGAGACCAACGAGGTCTACATCGCCGACGGCTACGGCAACCGGCGCGTGGCGGTCTTCGATGCCGACACCGGCGAGTACCGCCGGCACTGGGGCGCCTACGGCAACGTCCCGACCGACGACGCCTACACCTACGACCCGGACGCGCCCCTGTCGCAGCAGTTCGGCCGGCCCGTGCACTGCGCCACGCTGTCGGCCGACGGCCTCGTCTACGTCTGCGACCGCGTGAACGACCGCATCCAGGTCTTCGAGCGGGACGGCACCTTCCTCGACGAGGTGCTCATCGCCCCGCGGACGCTCGACTTCGGCTCGGCGTTCGACGTCGACTTCTCGCCCGATCCGGAGCAGCGGTATCTCTACAACATCGACGGCATGAACCAGAAGGTCTGGATCATCGCGCGCGAGGATCTGTCGATCGTCGATTCGTTCGGCTTCGGCGGGCACCGGGCCGGCGGCTTCACCGCGGCCCACAGCCTGGCGGTGGATTCGGGCGGCAACATCTACGTCGGCGAGACGCTGGAAGGCAAACGCGTGCAGCGCTTCGTCCGGCAGTGAGGCGCGCGTGCATCCGTGCGCCGCGTGCTCCAAGCCCCGCACGGGACCTGCTGGCGATTACAACGGGCGCAACAGGAGGAACGGCACGGCTCACGGAGTGTCGCCAGCAACGCGGCGGAGCACCGCACGCTGGTGCTCGCGCGGCAGGAGATGGCCGCCTGGACGCAACTGCAGCTCGAGCCGACCGCGCTGCGGGCGCCCGACGAGTTCACTGCGCCGCACAGCATCGGGCACACCGGGGCCCACCTGCCGGCGACGCTCCACGAACTCGCACAGGCCGCGCAACGCGATCACCCGGGCGGCGAGCGCGACGTCTATGCGCGGATCGCGAACAAGCTCTCCGAACTCGTGGAGAACGTACGCGACGTCGCCGTGGACGTCGACGAAAAGCGACAGCTCCTCAGCATCGTGATGACGGATCTCCAGAACACGGAGCACGTCGCCGGCGCACTGTCCGACGGCACGCTGCGGTTTCTTGCCCTGACCGTCATGCAGGCGGATCCGCGGAGCCGGCGACTGCTCTGCCTGGAGGAGCCCGAGAACGGCATGCACCCGCTGCGAATCCCGGCCGTCATCGCGCTGCTGCGCGAACTCGCCGTCGATGCGGAAGAGGCGGTGGATGCCGACAACCCGTTGCGACAGGTGATTGTCAACACGCATTCGCCGTCCGTCGTGGCGTGTGTTCGCGACGATGCGCTGCTCGTGGCGCACGCCGAGCGCGACGGCGGATCCGGATCGTCACGGCTCTCGATACGTCACCTGCCGCAGACGTGGCGTGACGGGCAAGGCGCGGACGAACCCACCGTCACCCGTGGCGACCTGCTGGCCTACCTGAATCCCCTCCGGAACATCGACGACACCGTCGACGCGGCGCACGGCGCCGCCCCCAGGGCTCGCACAGGTCGACGCACTGCAACGAGCGTGATGCACCGCACGGACATGCAGCCGAACCTGCCGCTGACGGGCTCCCATAACGAGCGGGGGGCATGACACTCCAGGCGACGCTGGTGACCGACGGGGCGTCCGATACGGTGCTCGTGCCGATTCTCCAGTGGTTGATGATGCAACGCCACGCAACGCACGCGGGGCGCTGCGCGTCATGGCCTACAATGGTTGCAGGTCGACGGCGGCCGCAGCCGGGCCGCGCGGCCGAAAATCGAGGAGGGGCACAGACCGTGATGTTGAAGGCGATGCATGCGACAACCACCGCGGCGGCGGTGCTGGCCGGTATTGTCGTGCTGGCGGCGGGTCCGGCCGCCGCCCAGTCGAGCGATTTCGAGCCGCCGCGGCTGGCGAACGGCAACCCGGACCTGAACGGCATCTGGCAGGCGCTCGGCTCGGCGCACTACGACATCGAGCCGCACATCGCGCGGCCCGCCATGCAGCTCCGCCAGGGGCCGCGCAGCCTGCTGCCCGACGTCCCGGTCCTGCGACTGGGCGCGGTCGGCGCCGTGCCGGGCGGCATGGGGGTCATCGCCGGCGGCGGACGCATACCGTACACGCCCGAAGCCCGCGCGCTGAAGGAGGAGAACCAGGCCAACTGGGTGGACCGCGACCCGGAGATCAAGTGCTACATGCCGGGCGTGCCGCGCGCCACCTACATGCCCTTCCCGTTCCAGATCTTCCAGAACGAGAACAACATCTTCATCGCCTACGAGTTCGCGGGAGCCGTGCGCGACATCTACCTGGAGGACGTCGGACCGGCCGAGACCGACTCGTGGATGGGCCAGTCGGTGGGCCGCTGGGAGGGCGACACGCTGGTCGTCGAGGTGACCGGCCAGAACGACCAGACGTGGTTCGACCGCGCCGGCAGCCACCACACGAACCAGTTGCGCGTCGTCGAGCGCTATACGCTGATCGGCCCGAACCACATCCGGTACGAGGCGACGATGGAGGACCCCAACGTCTTCACCGAGCCCTGGACGATCAGCATGCCCCTCTATCGCCGGATCGAGCCGGGCGCGCGGCTGATGGACTTCAAGTGCGTCGAGTTCGTCGAGGAGCTGCTGTTCGGCGATCTGCGGCGAAACCCCCTGCCGCGGTGAAGACATGAACGAACGGAACGAAGCGTGCAGATGCAGGAGGAGCGGATGCGCATCCCATTCGGACATCGGTTCGCAGGCGCGGCGCTGGCGCTGTTGATCGCGGCCGGCGCCGCCGTCGACGCGCAGGAGATTCCCCGCACCGCCAGCGGGCGGCCCGACCTGTCGGGGACCTACGACACGGCGACGCTGACGCCGCTGGAACGACCGGCCGCGTTCGGTGACCGCCTCGCACTGACCGAGGAGGAGGCGGCGGCCATCGCCCAGGGCGAGCCGGTGGCGCTGGCCGCGGTGTTCGGCATCCCGCCCGAGCGCAACATCGAGAGCGCGCCGCCGAGCGAGGCGCCCCCGGTCGGCGGCGACGGATCGACCGGTGCGGCCGGCGCGGTCGGCGGCTACAACACCTTCTGGATGGACCGCGGCAACTCGGCGTTCCGGATCGACGGCCAGTGGCGGACGTCGATCATCACCGACCCGCCCAACGGCCGCCGGCCGTCGCTGACCGCCGAGGCGCAGGCTGCGCGGGCCGCGCTGGCCCCGCTCCTGCGGCCCAACAGCGGCACGGCGTGGTGGATGATCGAGAACGGGCTCGACGCTCCAGGCCCCTACGACGACCCGGAGATCCGGCCGCTCGCCGAGCGCTGCCTGCTCGGCTTCGGCTCCACCAGCGGGCCGCCGATGCTGCCGGTGCTCTACAACAACCTGAAGCGCATCGTGCAGACCGACGACCACGTGATGATCCTCGTCGAAATGGTGCACGACGCGCGCATCGTCCGCATGAACGCCGAGCACGCACCGTCGGAGATCCGGAGCTGGCTCGGCGATTCGATCGGCTGGTGGGAGGGCGATACGCTCGTCGTCGACACCACGAACTTCACCGACACGCCCGCACTCGGCGGCGCGTCGCGCAACCTGCACGTGGTGGAGCGCTTCACGCGGATCGACGCCGACACCCTGCGCTACCAGTTCACCGTCGACGACCCGACGGTCTGGAGCGCGCCGTGGAGCGGCGAGTACGTCTGGCCGGCCACCCCCGACCGGGTCTACGAGTACGCCTGCCACGAGGCCAACTACTCGTTCCGCGGCATCCTGGGCGGGGCGCGGATCCTCGAGCAGGACGTGCGCGAGGGGCGCCAACCGTAGGGCGACGCAGTCCGCCGCAGAGGCAGGAGGAATCGATGGAGGCTCTCATGCGCAACCGACTCCGGGACCGGGCCGTGCTCGTGTGCGCCGTCGCCGCGTTGACGGCGGCGCCTGCGGCGGCCCAGTCGGACGACATCCCGCGCACCCCCACCGGGCGGCCCGACCTGTCGGGCACCTACGACATCGCGACGCTGACGCCGCTGCAGCGGCCCGAGCGCTTCGGCGACAAGGCGTTCCTGACCGAGGAGGAAGCGGCCGAGATCGCGCGCCAGGAGTTCGATCGCAACCTGCGGCGCAACGAGGCGAGCGATCCGAACCGCGAGGCGCCGCCGACCGGCGGCGACGGCTCACCCGGCGCAGCCGGCAACGTCGGCGGCTACAACACCTTCTGGATCGATCGCGGGAACGACGCCTTCCGGATCGACGGCCAGTGGCGGACGTCGATCATCGTCGACCCGCCCAACGGCCGGCAGCCGCCGCTGACCGCTGCGGCGCGGGAACGCATTGCCGAACGCCGCGCGTTCGCGCGCCCGAACTCCGGCACGGCGTGGTGGATGATCGAGAACGGCCCCGACGCCCCCGGCCCCTACGACGACCCCGAGATCCGGCCGCTCGCCGAGCGCTGCCTGCTCGGCTTCGGCTCCACCGGCGGGCCGCCGATGCTGCCCGTCCTCTACAACAACCTCAAGCGCATCGTGCAGACCGACGACCACGTGATGATCCTCGTCGAGATGGTGCACGATGCGCGGGTCATCCGGATGAACGCCGAGCACGCGGCGCCCGAGATCCGGAGCTGGCTGGGAGATTCGGTCGGCTGGTGGGAGGGCGACACCCTCGTCGTCGACACCACCAATTTCAACGACACGCCGGCGCTGCGGCAGGCGACGCGCGACCTGCACGTGGTGGAGCGCTTCACCCGGCTCGACGCCGACACCCTGCTCTACCGGTTCACGGTCGAGGATCCGAACGTCTGGACCGCGCCGTGGACCGGCGAGTACGTCTGGCCGACCAGCGACACCCGAGTCTACGAGTACGCCTGCCACGAGGCCAACTACTCGTTCCGCGGCATCCTGGGCGGGGCGCGGATCCTCGAACAGGACGTCAGGGAGGGACGGGTACCCGAGCCGCCCCGGTAATGGCATGGGCTACAGGAAGGCTCTCGACACCGAACGACAGATCGCGGGGCTGTCGTTGGAGATACGACAGACCTGCCCATCAGGGAATTGGCCGTGCTGATCGTGAAGCGTCCGGCTCATGACCCGGAACAGTGTCCCATTGCACGGTCCATAGCAATCAACCAGCACAACCACTCGAGGTGACCGCCATGCACACGAAGCCACGCCGCCCGTCACGCATCACGCTCTGCCTGCTCGCCGCCGGCCTGCTCGCCATCGCCGCGACCAGCATCCCGGTCGTCGCCCACCACGCCTTCGGCGCCGAGTTCGATCCGAACCGGCCGGTCCTCCTGCGGGGGCCGATCGTACGCGTCGAGTGGGTCAACCCCCACACCTGGATCCACCTGGAGGTGACCAACGACGACGGCACCAGCGAGGTATGGATGGTCGAGGGCGGCACGCCGAACACCCTGCTCCGCCGCGGCCTGCGGCGTGACTACGTGCAGCCGGGGACGGTGGTGGTCGTCGACGGCTACCAGAGCAAGGACCGCACGGCCCGCGCCAATGCGCGCGACCTGACGTTCGAGGACGGCCGCAAGTTCTTCATGGGCTCGTCCGGCACCGGCGCGCCGTACGACAACGAACGGCGGGACCGCTAGCCCGACATCGTCGCCTGCGGCTCCGATTGCCGCCCAACCGGGCCTGGCCTGGGAGTCTGCACCGTTTCCACGGCGCAGACTCCCAGGTCCGAGCGCGGAGGGGGATGCGGGCGACCGCGCAGGCCGCCGCATCCCATCACCGCGCACGCATTGCGCGGGCCTCGTCGAACAACTCGCCCGTCACTGCCCCTCCGCCTCCTGCTCCTCGAGCCGTGCGCCGCCGAGGATGCCCGGCATCGAGTAGTTCCCCTCGTGGCAGGCGTACTCGAAGATCGGGTCCGTGGTCGACTCGTGGAGCAGCTCCACCGTCCAGGGCCGCGTCCAGGTGTCGGCGTCGTTCAGCGTGATCTCGTGCCGCAACACGCCGGGGCTGACCCGCGTGTAGCGCTCGACGAGATGCAGGTTCGCGGTCGACCCGCTGAAGCGCGCCTGCGGCGAGTAGTTCAGCGTCTCGACGACCAGGGTGTCCCCTTCCCAGCGACCGCGGGCGTCGCCGGCCCACTGGCGGATGCCGTCGTCGATGTGCGGCCGGCCGTCGATCGGGATCACCCGCGTGAAGTGTCCCATCTCCTGGAAGATCGCCACGTGGGTCGGCGTCTGCACGAGCTGGAAGTAGCTGTTGTAGCCGGCGCCCATGCGCGGCGCATCGAAGTGCAGGCAGCGGTCGCCCAGGGTGCGGTCCTCGGGACCGTCCGACGGATGCTCGGCCAGGTAGGCCCGCCGCTCGGCCGCGCGCGCCGTGGCCGTCTCCGTCAGCGCCGGGATGCGACCATCGGGGGGGTCGATGATGAGCGATGTCCGGTTGTCCAGGTGACGCTCCACCAGCCAGAACGCGTTGTAGTTGCCGGTAATCACGTCGAAGTCCTGAAACTCGGAATTGCCGAGCGCCTGCTGGATGAGTCGGTCGCCGAGCAGGTCGCCGGCCTGCTCGGCGTCGCGGAACTCGGCGATCGTCTGCGTCAGCTCGGCCAGCTCCTCGTCCGAGAGCGTCGCCCGGCCGGCGAGCTGCTCGGGACGCTGGAGCGGCGTCGCGCTGTTGTTCATCCAGATGCCCGACAGGTCCGGATGTCCGAACGGGGTGCGGGGCGCCGTGTAGTCGTCCTGACCGAACGCCGCGACCGGGGCCAGCGCAAGAACGACGGCCATCGTCGCGCATGTCGTGAATCTGCGGCCACTCATCGAAACCTCCCGTGCTCCACGTGGAAATACCGTACGGCGAGCCGCCGTCGGCCCGTCATCCGATCACCATAGACGCCTGCCGCGGCGGGCGCAAGCGCTCCGTGTTACAGTCGCCCCACAGGTCACCGCCGCCGCGATCCGGCCGCCGCCGCACCTGGTCATCGACGGCGCCATCCTGTGGCGGAATCAGGCCGCTCGACCACGGCGCGCGGCGGATGCGTCCCGGCGCTGCGTCCCGGCCGCGACGCAGGAGTGAGGATACCGCCATGCAGAGTCCTGTTCGACACCGACCGTCCCGCGTCGCCACCGGCGCGCTCGTCACCGTACTGCTGACCCTGACACACGCCATGACCGTTACAGCCCAGAACCGCATGCCGTCGCTGTCGGAGGACCAGATGACCCCGGCGCAGCGGGCCGCCGTCGCCGAGTTCAAGGCCGCCCGCAACACGAACCGCTTCGGCGGGCCGTTCATGCCGCTGCTGCGCAGCCCCGAGATGATGAACCGCGCGCGCAACGTCGGCGACTACGTGCGTTACCGCAGCGCCCTGCCGCCGCGGCTCAGCGAGTTCGTCATCCTGCTGACGGCGCGCCACTGGACGCAGGACTACGAGTGGTACGTGCACGCGCCGATCGCCGAGCGCGAGGGACTCGACACCGCCGTCATCGAAGCGGTGGCCGACGGGCGCCGACCGGCCGCAATGGCCGACGACGAGGCCGCAGTCTACGACTTCTGCATGGAGCTGCTGCGCACCCACGGCGTCAGCGACCCGACCTACTCCCGGATGGTGGAGCACCTGGGCGAGAAGGGGGTCATCGACACCATCGGCATCCTCGGCTACTACCAGTTGCTGGCGATGGTGATGAACACCGCTCGGACCCCGCTGCCGGAGGGGGTGGCGCCGGAGCTGCCGCGGTTCCCGCGCTAGTGCTGGGAGTCTGCACCGTACGACCGGTGCAGACTCCTGGTCAGGCCCGGTTGGGCGGCAGTCGGAGCCGCAGGCGACGATTGTCGGGCGAGGGTGGAGCCGCCGGGTGTCGACCACCGCGGGGACGCCCGGCCGCTCACGATCGCCGTCACTCCAGTCGCAGCGACGCGGCCAGGGCCAGCCGCCGCGCCCGGCGCGGGTTGAGACTGGTCCCGAAGGCCGCCATGTCCAGGTGCCAGCCGGGCGCCAACTCGAACCCGACCCCGCCGGTCGGGTGCCAACGGTCGCCCTTGAACAGGCCGCCACCGCGCAACTCGATGTGCGAGAGCCGGTACTCCAGGCCCGCGTGCACCTCGTGGCCCGCGAAGCCGCGGGCATAGGTGCCCATCGCGGTCCAGTCCGGGGCGTGATAGGCAGCGTCGGCCGTGTAGCGCACGGGCGCGGTGACGCGGCGCGGGGCCGTCCGGGCGCCCGGGCTCTTGAGGTCGTCGAACGCGCCGGCGCCGCCCCCGCCCTGCAGCGTCCCGGCGTCGAGCGGCAGTACGCCGCGCCGGACATCCGTCCACGTGATGCGGTTCGCCAGCCGATCGACGCCGAAGCCGACGTCCCAGCGGTCCATGGCGACCAGCACCCCGGCGTCTATCGCCAGCCCCCGCCCCGACCGGCCGGTCAGGCGCTCAAGCGCCCCCACGGGATGCCCCGACGGTCCGGCAGCGTCGTCGCCCGCCGCGGCGGAGTCGAACGCCACATCGAACGTTGCGCCGAAGTGCTCGTACCGGAAGCCTTGCAGGTGGTTGTAGTTCACGGCCACGTAGATGCCGTCGCGGGCCGAGGCCGGGCGCCCACGGAGCGGCAGGCGCAGACGGTAGCCGCCGGTGATGGCCGCCGCCATCTGCGTCAGCGCGTGGGCGTCCACGTCGAACGCCATGTCCAGATGCAGGACATCCGGGGAGATCCCGCCTGCGGCGGCCGAGCGGACGACCTCCTTCACGTCGAGGAACGAACGGAACGACGCATCCAGCCCCGCGTCGGCCTGCAGCGACAGCCACGGCCCGCCGCCGACGTACACGCCGTGCACGACGCCGCCGGGCGTCTCGTGCACCGTGAAGGTCCGCCCCCAGTTCCAGGCCAGGCTCCACTTGTCCAGGTAGGACTCGTTCCAGCTCGAGTCCAGCAACTGGATGCGGATGTCGGGGATCGCCGACACGTCGAACGCATCCGGCGACGGCGCGACGCCGGCGGCGATGCCGGTCGCGAGGTCCCGTCCCATGAGCGCGCCGCCCGGGACGACCGCGCCGCCGCGCCCCGGGCCGCGGAGGAAGGCTCCCCCGCCGCCGGACGCGGCGTCGGACCCGCCCTGCACCCCTTCCACAACCTCCAGGATCACCGACAGGTCCGGCAGATGGACATCGAGCAGGTCGAGATACGTGCGGATGTCGTCGTCGAGGTCGAGGGTCAGCAGGTCGTTCAGAATCTGCGCCGGGCCCTCGATGTCCTGATCGAAGGCGAAGTGCAGGGGGCTGAGGAGGTTGGTCGTGGCCCGCACCGGCGCGAAGTTCCTGCCGTACGGGTTGTAGATGCCGATATCCCGCAGGATCTGGACCAGCCGGAACGGCAGCAGGATGGAGCGGTACGGCCGCCGCCGCAGGCTGTCCGGCCGGGCCGGGCCCGACGGGCGGGTCGCATCCCCGAGGGCGATCCGGCGGGCGTCGAAACTCCAGTGCTGCGCCGCCGCCGGCGCCGCCGCGAGCAGCGCCAGCGCAACCACGCAGCAACCGGCTGCGGCACGCAGGAGCGTCCGACGGATCATGCCGTGCATCTCCCGACACCGGTCATCGCCGCTGTCGTCGTCGGTCCGGCTCCCGGCATCCGACCGACCCATCCTCCCCCTTCTTCCTGCCTACTCGAGCATTCCTGCCTACTCGGGCAGCGCCAACGCCACCAGCGAGCCGGACAGTCGATCACGCCCCCCGGCGACGGGCACGACCACGTACTGCCGTCCGGCGTGCTGGTAGCTCATCGGGATGCTGGTGGCCGGCGCCGGCAGCGCGACCGTCCCGAGCCGCTCGCCGCTCGCCTTGTCCACCGCGTACAGCAGCGGCCGGCCGCCGCGGCCCTCGCTGTACATCAGCAGCGTCCTGCTCACCAGGGTCAGCGCCTGGCTGCGCACCCCGGTGTTGGGCAGGTCGACGCCCGCCAGCGCCGGGTGGTTCTCGATCTGCGGGGGTGTGTCGCCGTTGGGGATCGTCCACAACGTGTCGCCGGTGTTCATGTCGATGGCGGTGATCCGGCCGTAGGGCGGCTTGAAGAGCGGCAGCCCCTGCGGGCCCTGCAGGAAGCCGTTGTCGGTGGCGTACTGCGCCACCGTGCGGCCGATGGGGTTCGGGTCGGCGGCGTCGCCCACCTCGCCGGGGCTCAGGATCGGCGCCGCGCACAGGGTCATCGACGCAGCGTAGAGAATGCCCGTCTCCGGGTCCGCCGCCGTGCCGCCGGTGATGTTGGTCCCGCCGCCGGGCCCCGGGCAGTGGATCGCCCCCCGCTTGCCGAGGTCGTTGTCGGGGTGCAGGGGCGGCGTGAACATCGAGCCGTACTCGTACTGGTTCAGGATCTCCAGCGCCTGCCGGCGGAGTTCCGGCGTGAAGTCGATGAGGTCGTCCTCGGTGATGTCCTGCAGATCGTAGGCGGCCGGCTTCGTCGGGAACGGCTGCGTGGGCGAGTACCACTCGCCCGGCACGTGACCGCGCGGGACCGGACGCTCCTCGATGGGCCAGACCGGCTCGCCGGTCTCGCGGTTGAAGACGTAGGCGAACGCCTGCTTGGTCGTCTGCACCAGGATCGGCACCTCGCGGCCTTCGATGGTGACGTCGAGCAGGTTCGGGGCGGTCGGGTTGTCGCGGTTCCAGATGTCGTGGTGCACGGTCTGGAAGTGCCACTCGCGCTGGCCGGTGCGGACGTCGAGGGCCAGGATGCTGGTGGCGAACAGGTTGTCGCCGGGATGGAAGCCGCCCCAGTAGTCGTTGGTCGGCGGGTCGGTGACGACATAGACGAGACCGCGCTCGGAATCGGCCGACAGCGGCGCCCACGCCGAGACGTTGCCGGTCCACCGCCAGGCGTCGTTCTCCCACGTGTCGAAGCCGAACTCGCTCTCCGACTGCGGGATGACGTTGAACTTCCAGAGGTGTTCACCGCTCGCCGCGTCGTAGGCCAGGATGTGTCCCGGCACGTTCTCCTGCCGGGTCTGCCGGTAGCCCTGCTCGTGCGAGTTGCCGACCACGACGACGCCGTTGACCACGATGGGCGGCGACGAGTTGGTGATGTAGCCGACGGTCGACGGCAGCCCGTCGGTCGGGTGGTACTCGTAGCCGAAGTCGGCCAGCAGATCGACCGTGCCGTCGTTGCCGAAGCTCTCGATCAGGCGTCCGGTGTCCGGGTCGAGCGCGTGCAGGAAGAACCCCGGCGTGACGACGTAGATGCGGCCCTCGCCGTTCACCACGTCGTAGGCGACGCCCTTGCCGTAGTTCTTGCGCATCGAGTCCTCCCAGCGCTTCGTCGGCGGCTCGCGGAAGGTCCACAGCGTCTCGCCGGTGGCCGGGTCCATGGCGATGACCTGACGGCGGTAGCCGGCGACGGTGAAGAGCTTGCCCTCGGCGTAGATCGGTGTCGATCGCATGACGTTGTCGACGGTCGGCCCGTAGTTGTCGCCGCGCCAGAGCCAGGCGACCTCCAGGTCCTCGAAGTTGCGCGCGTCAATCTGATCGAACGGCGCATAGCGGGTGCTGCCCTCGTCGGCGCCCCAGTGCGTCCAGCCGCCGTCCTGCGCCGACGCCGCTCCGCCGCTCACGAGCCCGGCCAGGACCGACCCGACGGCCAGTGCTCCACCCCATCGCAATCGTGTCATCGTGTCGCTCTCCCCTGTGACGAATCCGGTCATTATCTCCCATATGATGGGCGGCGTGATTCCAGCAACGTCGGGAGAAGAGGCATGCAAGCGATTCGCGGGCTCCTGGCGGCGGCGACCGCCCTGCTGACGCTCGGGTTCGGGGTCTCGCCACCGGCAGGTGCGCAGGACGAGAACGAGCGTGACTATCTGATCGACGTGCGCGAGGTCAACGTCTTCGTCGACGACCTGGCGGCCGAGGCCGAGGCGGCCGGACTCACCCGCGACGGCATCGAAGCGGCCGTCGAAGCCCGTCTCCGGGAACGGGGCGTTCCACTGGGCCGCTCGCAGCTCGCCGGCGATCTCTACGTGCGGGTCGGGACGCACCGGAGCACGACCGGCCTGTTCGCCTACTTCGCACGCGTGTCGCTCCAGCAGCTCGTCACCATCGAAGGCAACCAGGAGAGGGGGTTCGTCGACACCTGGGATCTCGACTCGCTCGGCACGGTCGGTGCAGCCAACCTCTCGCAGGTGCAGAGAATCGTGCTGCAGATCGTCGACGTGTTCATTGACGACTACCTCTCGGTGAACGACCGGCCGTAGCGGTTCGGCGGTCACCGCGCCGCGACGCGAAGAATTGCGGACTCCGCTGAACCCGGAGCATCACCCGGCAGTGGCCGTTCGGCGGTCACGGCGCCGCGACCGACACGTTTCAGTAGAATCAGCGCGCCCGGAGACACTGCTCACGGAGGAAGTCCATGCGATTCACGACCTTCGCCGCCGTTGCCGCCGCTGTTGCCATTCCGGCAGCCGGCGCCGCGCCCGCCGCCGCCCAGTCGTGGTCACCGCCATCCGCCGAGGAACGCTGTCCCAGCAAGTGGGGCGCCGGGGACGAACGGGGGGCGGCCAACCACATGGGACCCGAGACGGTGCTCAGGGCGGCGCGCCTGATACGGACCGGCCGGGTGATCGAGCTCGGACAGGTGCTGAGAAGCTCGATGCCGCTCGGCGCGCGCCACTTCGACCTCTACATGAAGCCGACCGGCCCGTACACGGGTTCGAACCGGCGTGGCTCGAACGAGGAGCTGGTCGTCGCCGAGATGGGCCAGGTGGGTACGCAGTTCGACGGCTTCACGCACCAGACCATCGGCGACAGCCTCTACAACTGCGTCGACCAGAACGAGGTCATGACGCGGACGGGCTTCACGCGGCTCGGCGTCGAGAACGTCGGCACGCTGATGACCCGCGGCGTGCTCATCGATGTGGCTGCGCTCAAGGGCGTCGACATGCTGCCGGATACGTACGAGATCACGGTCGACGACCTGCAGCAGGCGCTCGACCGGCAGGGCGTGGCGCTCGAGCCGGGCGACGCCGTGCTGATCCACACCGGTTGGGGCGTGCTGTGGGACACCGACGGCCCGCGCTTCATGGCGACCAATCCGGGCATCGGCGTGGCGGCGGCGCAGTGGCTCGTGGAGCATGACCCCATGCTCCTGGGCGCCGACAACCAGCCGGTCGAGGTCTCGCCCAACCCGGACCCGGAGATCTCGCTGCCGATCCACCAGATCATGCTGGTGGTCAACGGCATCCACCTGGTGGAGCGGATGCGGCTCGACGAGCTGGCGGCAGCCGGCGTGTACGAGTTCGCGTTCGTCGTGCAGCCGCTGAAGATCGAAGGCGCCACCGGCTCGACCGTCGCGCCCGTCGCCATCTTCTGACGCGGAACCACTCGCGCGCCGGAGAACTCGGGGAAGCGCCCTCGATGCGGTCGGCGAACGGCTCGCCGGCGGGCCGCATGTCAGACTACTGCCCGCCGGCCGCCTCCCTGGCTTCGAGGGCCCGGGCGCCGCCCAGCATCAGCGGCATCGAGTGGTGCCCCTCGTGGCAGGCGTACTCCCACTTTTCCCCGTCGAGGAGTTTCATCGGCACCTCGAAGGTCCACGGGCGCTCCCAGGTCTCGGGGTCGCTCACGGTGGCCTGGTACAGCAGCGTATCCGCATCGATGCGGGTCAGCCGCTCGGTCAGATGCATGCTGCCGGTGGTGGAGCGCCACTGTCGGCGCGCATCGAAGTTCGTCGTCTCGATCACCAGCGTGTCGCCCTCCCAGCGCCCGCGCGACTCGCCCGACCACTGGAGCATGTCGGACGGCAGCGGGGCACGCCCGTCGAGCGGGACGATGCGCGCGGTGTTCACCATCTCGGTGACGATCGCGACGTGGTCCGGCGTCTGGAACAACTGCATGTTGTTGTTGTAGGCGCTCGGCGTCATGGGCGGCCCGGCGTTGAAACCCAGGATGCAGCGGTCGTAGGTGCTGAAGTCCAGCCACGAGTCGGCCGGCTGGTTGCGCCGGTGCTCGCGGTACGCATCGACGCGGCGCCGGCCATCCGACGTCAACGGCGGATACCGTCCGTCCGGCGGGTCGACGATCAGCGAGGTCCGACCCGTGTCGACCGCCTCGAGGCCCTGATCGAGCCACGTGTGGTTGTAGGAGCCGTTCCCGCCGTCCGGGCGCCGGTCGACGTTGCCCCCCACCTCGGTACGCTGGGCCGGCAGATCCAGGAAGTTGTTCAGGCGATCGAGCGCCTGCTGCTCCAGGTCGGCCACCTGCTCGTCGGTCAGGAACTCCTGATCGGCGAAGTTCTCGGGGCGTTCCATCCGCGTGATGCTGCGGAAGTCCCAGACACCGGTCAGATCCGGCTGTCCCCAGGCGGTCCGTGGCAGCTCGCTCTGGGCGTTGGCCGGCGCCGCCGCCACAACGGCGACCGCGACCGCGCAGACGAACATCACGATTCGATGGCGCATCTCGTCCTCCCCTCTCGCCGGTCGTTCATGCCGCTGCGCTCGCGTCCGTCCGGCGCACCCTTCCCTATTGTAGTCAGTGGCTCCCATCCGGAGGACGCCCGCCGATGCAGCGACAAGGTGCGTCCACGCGCCGTCACTCCGCGAGCGGATCGGGCCGGAGCTGGAAGTGGATGACCGAACTCCGCCTTCCCTTGCCGCCCTCGATGTGCCAGTTCAGGTTCGAGCCGTAGTTGGCCCAGAGGCCGCGTCCCTTCCAGCCGGCGTCCGGATCGTCGATCCGGCCGTCCAGCCCCCGAGCGAAGAAACCGAGCGGATACGGCACGCGCAGCACGACCCACTCGCCGGTCTCCGGAAGCAGCGCCAGCAGCGAATCGGATCCGGACCCGGGCGCGATCGGCACGTCGGTCCCGAGCCCCAGCGTGTCGAACTGATCGACCCAGTTGTAGTAGTGGTAGTCGGCGCTGCCGGGATCGGCGACCCCCTTCATCTGCGGTCCCGGCGTCGGATACAGCGTCCAGCCTTCCGGGCAGTGCTGGCCGGTCGCCTGCGGTCCGTTCCGGACGCGGCACCGGCTGCGGTCGAAGCTGGCCATGTGCCCGCTGCCCGAAAGCGCCGTCCAGATGACACCGTTGCGGTCGACATCGACGCCGCGCGGCGCGTGCCCGGTCTGCGCCGGGTCGACGGCCGGGTTCTCGATGGACGGCGGTTCGTAGACCTCGGCGATGCACGTCTCCGGCGGGTTGTCGCCCCGGTCGAGGCGAACGAGCCGGCCGGGAAACGGTCCGGTCCGCGCGATCCAGGCCGAGTCGTCCACCGGGTTGGCGATGATCCCGTAGGCGAAGCCGGCGATGCGGGTGTCGCGTTCCGGGTCGACGGCCTCGCCCGGCTCGTTCCAGGGCCGCGTGATCCGCCCGTCGCCGTTGGTGTCGATCACGGTCGGGCACCAGCCCTGCGACGCCTGCTCGTTGCCGGTCTCGTCGTACAGCTTCGTGTCGAGCCAGCCCACCACGTTCGGGTCGCCACTGAACCAGAGGGTGTCCCGGTTGTCCTCGGCGAACTGCAGGTGGTGCGTCCCGTAGCAACTGTCGATCAGGGTGAACGTCTCGGTCGCCGGGTCGTAGACCGATATCTGCCGCCCGCTGCGCTCTACCGGGAAGTAGCGCGCCGACGGATGCGCGGAGCCTTCCCTGCACCAGTCCGGATTGTCGCGGCCGCGGATCGTGGAGGTCAGCCAGACCCGTCCCCGCGCATCCATCATCGGGTTGTGCGGGTTGGCCGGCGCGTCGAAGATGATCTCGTCGCCCCAGTACGGCGACGGCTCGAAGCCGGGCGCGGTCGGGAACATCGACGGCACCCTCTCGCGCGGTTCGCGGAGCGGGATGGGAATCTCGATCGATTCGTGCCGCGCCGTGTCGGTGACCACCAGCGTGTCCTCGGTGATCGAGACGCCGTAGACGAGGCCGTCGGCGTTGACGGTCGGTTGCCGCTTGTCGGTGGTGATCTCGTCGTGGACGTAGGATGTCTCGCCCGCCCACTCCCACATGGTGAGCACGACGTTGCGCTCGACCCCCTGCGGGCGCGGCGGCGCCTCGGGCACCTCCCCGGCGGCGATCCGGTCGCTCCAGTCGGCGAACATCTCCAGCCCGCGCTCGCGGCCGAAGCGGTTGAGGACGCCGCTCATCTGCGCCCCGCGCTGACCGAACGTCACCCGATGATCCCACGCTTCGACCGCGGAGTCGAACCCGTCGAGGTGACTGATGTCGAACGTGAACCGGTTGCCCATCTGGTGGCAGAGCTGGCAGCCCTGCTTGGTGATGTCGACCCAGGCGGCCTGGCTGCGCAGGGCCGGCGAGATGCCGTTGCCGTCGGACCCGGTGCCGGGGAACTCGTCCGGCGCGGGCGGCTCGAGCAGCGAGTACCAGTAGTTGGCCGGGTAGACCGCCGCCGCCTGCTGCGGCGTCGCGGCCAGCGTCGCCTCCAGGGTCACGGTCTCGCCCGGACGGGCCGTCACCGACTCGGAATCGACCAGGCCGTAGCCGCGGACCCAGACGCGGTACGCCGCGTCGGGCAGGTCCGGCACGAGGAACCGTCCGTCGTCGCCGGTGACGACGATCTTCCGGAACAGGGTGCCGAGATCGTCGGTCTCGGCGATGACCCACACGCCGGCCTCCGGGCCGGCGTCGCTCTGCACGACGCCCCGCAGATCGGCCTCCTCCGACTCCTGCACCGCGCCGAGCGAGACGGTCGACGCGACAACGAGCACCGCGGCGATCCGGTCGATCCGTGCGTACAGCATCGTTGCCCTCCCTGGTCCCCGCGCCGGGACATCCACTGCAATCCGACCGTCACCCACTGCCACCCACTCGATCCCCACACGGCCGCCGATCCGACGATCACGACCGAGGACGACATCGACGCCGGACAGCAGCACGTCGCGAGCGGCGAGTATAACCGCGGCGCTGCGGCTCCGCCCGCGATCCACCGGGGCAGGGATTCTTCGCGGCGGCGGTCGAATGCTCGTACAATGGTGACGCTTCGGGGATCGGAACCACGGATGAGAATCTGGAGCAGGCAACGATGAAATCTCTCGCGCGCACATGCATGGCCGCGGCGGTCCTGGCGCTGATGTTCGGTGTCGTGTCGAACTCGGCGGCGCAGGACTGGCCGCAATGGCGCGGACCGGAACGCGACGGTGTGGCGGCGGCCTTCGACGTGCCGGCGAGTTGGCCGGACATGCTGCAACGGCAGTGGTCGGCGGAGATCGGGCTGGGCTACGCCAGCCCGGTGCTGATCGGCGATCGGCTGTACCTGTTCACCCGCCAGGGCGACGATGAAGTGATGACCGCGCTGGACGCCGCGACCGGCGAGACGCTCTGGCGGACGAGCTACGCGGCGCCGTTCGGCATGAACCCGTCGACCGCGCGCCATCGCGCGGGTCCGAAGTCCACGCCGACCTACGCCAACGGCCGACTCTTCGCGCACGGCATGACCGGTACCGTGACCGCGTTCGACGCCGCCAGCGGAGAACGGCTCTGGCAGTACGGCGGCACGGGTCTGACGCCGCTCTTCCACACGTCGATGTCACCCCTCGTGGTCGGTGATCTGGTCGTCGTCCATGTCGGCGGCCACAACGACGGCGCGCTGACGGCATTCGACGCTGCATCCGGCGCCGTCCGCTGGAGCTGGGACGGCGACGGCCCCGCCTACGGCTCGCCGATGCTGTTCGAGCTGGGCGGAACGCGGCAGGTGGTCGTCTTCACACAGGAACATTTCGTCGGCGTGTCGTTGGAGACCGGCACGTTGCTCTGGAGCCGGCCGTTCACGACGCCGGCGGTCACCACGTCACAGACGCCGCTCCTCCACGAGGACATGGTGATTCAGACCGGCCGCGCAAACGGCGTGACCGCGTTCCGCGTCAGCCCGGGCAGCGGCGGCTGGACCACCAACGATGTCTGGCACACCGACGAGGTATCGCTCCACATGACCAACGCCGTCATCCACGAGGGCGTCCTCTACGGCCTCTCGCATCTGAACAGCGGCCAGTACTTCGGCCTCGATCTCGACACCGGCGAGGTGCTCTGGACCAGCCCTCCGCGGCAGGCCGAGAACGCCTCGATCCTGCGCTCCGGCAACACCATCCTCTCGCTGGAGGACGACGCCGAGCTGGTGGTCCTGGCGCACAGCCGCAACGGGTTCAGCCCGGTACAGCGCTACGAGGTGGCCGACAGCGAGACATGGACGGCGCCGACGCTCACGGGCAACCGGCTCTTCATCAAGGACGTTTCGTCGCTGACGCTCTGGACGCTCGACTGACCCGGGCAACGACCCGACATCTTCGAAGGGAGTGGGCAGAATGACGCTGACAACCCGTACGCAGCTCCGTCTCGTTCTCGCCATTGCGTGCCTCACCGTCGCGGGAGCCCTCTACTACGTCGCGGCCGATTCCGGTGGTTCGGTCGCCGCCGCGCAGAGCAACTTCGTCGGCGGCGATCCGACCCGGCCCGACTCGTCCGACATCCGTGCCGTCCGCCTGCGGTTCGAGGCCGGTGCGCGGTCGAACTGGCACAGTCATGGCAATTGGCAGATCATCATGGCGGAGGAGGGCGAGGGACGCACCCAGGTCCGCGGCGGGCCGCTGCAGATTCTGGAACCGGGCAACCCGGTGCATGCCGGCCCGGGCGTCGTCCACTGGCACGGCGCCGCGCCCGATCAGCACATGATCCAGCTCACCTTCGTCAGCGGCCAGACGAGCTGGGAAGGTCCGGTCAGCGATGACGACTACCTCGGCCGCTAGCGCCGCCCGACCCTTCGCAAGGGCGGCGATCGGCGCCGCAGGCGGTATCCGGGCTGGCGGGGCGTCGGGCAAGAAGACGCGCACGGCGCCCCGCGGTCGACCGGGCCGCGCGGTGGCGACTGTTCGCATCGGGGTTCTGGCGCTTGCCGCCGCAATACCGATCGCGGCGCAGGAGCCGGCGGAGCCGTCGGTCTGGGACGGCGTCTATTCCACCGAACAGGCGCTGCGCGGCAAGGAACTCTACGAGGCGACCTGCGCCAGATGTCACGGGGAGGATCTCTCCGGGGCCAACGCGCGTCCGCTGGCCGGCGAGAGCTTCATCCGCGACTGGGGCGGCCTGAAGCTGGACGGCGTGCTGACGCGCGCGAGGACGATGCCCCCGGGCGCCGCGGGCAGCCTCGGCGCGGAAGGGTACGTGGACGTCATCGCCTACGTGCTCGAGGTCAATGCGTTCCCGCACGGCGACGCCGAGCTGACCGCGGCGCGGGCCGGCGACATCCTCGTCTACGGTGCGGACGGTCCCGACGCGGTGCCGAACTTCGCCATGGTGCAGGTGGTCGGCTGCCTCGACCGCGACGACCGGACCTGGATCGTCACCGACGGCAGCGAACCGATCCGCACGCGCGACCCCGACGCCTCGACCGGCGACGTGCTGGCGCTCACCCGGGCGATGTCGCTCGGGACCAACACCTTCGAGCTGATGTACGTTTTCCCGGATCCGGATCCCTACGAGGGTCACCGGGTCGAGACCAAGGGGTTCCTGATCCGGCGCGAGGACGCCGCCGACGCGATCAACGTGACGACGGTGGCGAGCCTCTCGCCGGCCTGCGAGCCGTAACGCTGCGAAGCGCATGCCCGGCAGCACTGCTGGCGGCCGCTCTGTCCGTCTGACGCTGGTCGGCGGATTCGTCACCGGCCTGATGGCGTGCGGCGGGTCCGGCGATCCCGCGGACACCGCCGCGTCGGCCTTCCGGGGTCCCCTGTCGGCGTCGGAGCGGCAGCTCGTCGGCGCCTGGGCGCTCGCCAGCATCGAGCGCCGCAGCGCCGAGGGCGATTCGCTGGAGGCGCCGCCCGCGGGCCGCGTCGGGTACCTCGTCTACGACGCCTCCGGCCACATGGGCGTGGCCGTGATGCGGTCCGACAGGAGGACGCCTCCCGCGGTGGACGGCCAGACCGCGGGCGCCGCCTCCGCGCCGTTCGGCGGCTACACGTCGTACTTCGGACGGTTCACCGTGGACGACGCGGCGGGAACCGTCACGCATCACGTCACGGGGAGCCTCGATCCGCACGACGCCGGTTCCGACCGCACGCGCGCCTACACCCTGACCGGGGACCGGCTGACCCTGCAACCGCCCCCGGACACGGATGGCGCGCGGACGTCGATCACGTGGGTGCGACAGCCCGACCTGCCGGCGGAAGAGACGACCGCCACGCACCGGCAGATCGCCGGCGCGTACCGCATCGAATCGGTCTCACGCCACACGACCGACGGCTTCGCGGTCGAGGTCGACCAGTACGAGTCCGGCTACCTCTTCTACACGCCGTCGGGGCACATGTCGGTACACATGACGCGGCCCGGTCGCGCGCCGTACGCCGGCGAACGGCCGACCGCCGACGAGACCCGTCGCCTGACCGCGAGCTACGTGAGCTACTTCGGCCCGTACTCGGTGCGCGAGATGGCCGGCTGCATCACCTGCCCCGGGCCGCGCGACCAGGGGTACCTGACCCACCACCGCGTCGGCAGCGTGGACCCGCGAGACGACGGCGCCGACACGCGGCGCTACTACGAGCTGACCGACACGCACCTGACGTTGCGGCCCCCCGTGCGCACGGACGACGAGGGCCGCGAAGTGGTCACGGCGCTTCGCTGGGCGCGCCTGCCTTCCCGGTAAGGCCTGCCCGATCCATCGGCCCGCCTCGCGAGGATCCCGGCAACGCCGACGTCAGGCGGGCCGTCCGGTGAAGCCCGTCCGATCCTGCTGCCTCCGAGACGGCGCCGCGCCGATGTACGATGGCAGCATGCCGCGACCGCTACCCGATCCCGTCTTCGATGCGCTGGTCGCCGCGGTGCGCGCAACGGCCGGTCTCGATCTGCTGATCCTGTTCGGCTCGCGGGCGCGCGGCGACGCAGGGCCCGGTGCGGACTGGGACTTCGGGTACGTCGCGAAAGCGGCGACCCGGATCCCGGCGCTGCTGGCCGCGCTGGTCCAGGCGCTGGACGACGATCACATCGATCTGGTGGACCTCGATCTGGCTGGTGGCCTGCTGCGCTACCGCGCCGCCTGTGACGGACTGCTCGTGCACGAGGCCGTGGCCGGCCAATTCGATCGGTACTGCTTCGATGCGGCGCGTTTCTGGTGTGAGAACGCGCCGGTTTTCGAACGCGGGTACGCGGAGATCCTGGAGGCCCTGCCGCGGTGAGCGTGCTCGACCGGGCCGTGCTCGCCGAGCGCGTCATGGCGGTCGAGCGCCACCTTGCGCGAGTCCGTGATCGCCTGCCGACGCCGCCTGCCGGCCTCCAGCCGGCGACCGATGCGTCGGACGCGGTCGTGCTGCACCTGTGGCAGGCCACGCAGATCGTGATCGACCTGGCGATGAGCGCCTGTGTCGCCCTGCGACTGGGCACGCCGCGCAGCTACGCGGATGCGTTCCGGCGCCTGCAACGCGCCGGGATCGTCGAACCCGCCCTCGCCGACCGGCTGGTGCAGGCCGCCGGCTTCCGCAACATCGTAGCCCACGCCTACGAGTCGCTGGACCTGAAGCGCGTCCAGCGGGCGGCCGCCGACGGTCCCGCCGACCTGCTGAGGTTCCTGGCGCGACTGAAGGATCACGCGAGCTGACGAGGTGATTCGCCGGCGGGGATGCCACCTCTGACCGTACCTGTGTTCCGAGTGGTCCCCGCAGACACAGCCGACGAAGTGGACGACGACCACGACGGTCAATCCTCTCGTCCGCCGTCCGCACCCGGCGTCTGATGCACTCCGGCGTGGGCTCTGCACCCACTCGAACACCCGTCGACGGAGCTCACCGCCGCGTTTCCGGGGGCGTCCGCCCGGGGGCGCTACTGCCCGATCGTCACTGGGCGACGCCGGCCGACTCCAGCGCCGTGCGGATGGCGGCGGCGGTGGACGGGCTGCTCAGGACGTTCATGCCGCGGTGCACGCCGGTCGCGATGTCGAGGGGCGTCCAGCCCTGGGAGTTGGGCTGGTTCCAGACCGCGGCGTCCGCGCCGGCGTCGTCCAGCAGGGCGACCACGCTGGGCGCGTGCTTGTAGGCGGCGCCGTGCATGGCGGTCTCGCCGTTGTCGTCGATTGCGTTCAGGTCGCCGCCGAGTTCGAGAGCCACCCGCACCGCTTCGAAGACCTCCGGTTCGGTCCCGGGATCCTCGCCCGGCGCCGCCGTGCCCACGCCTGCCGCCACCATGAGCGGCGTCGTGCCGTCGTCGTTCGGCAGCAGCGGATCCGCACCCAGCTCGGCGAGCAGCCGCATCAGGTCGGCATCGCCGGTGCGCGCTGCAAGCAGGAACGGCGTCCCGCCGAGGAAGTTGAGACGCGTGATGCCGGCCGGCGGCCGGACGGTGACGCGGGCATTCACGTCGGCGCCGGCGGCGACGATCTTGCGCACGAAGTCCAGGCTCGTCATGCCGCCGGAGCCCCTGGGCGCCGGGTTGTTGCTGCCGGCAATGCCCGCCTTGCGCACCCACGATACCTGGTGCAGCGCCGTCCAGCCGCGCGAGGCAACGTTGACGTCGGCGCCCCGGTCGACCAGCAGCGCGGCCAGCTCGTAGTGCGCGTTGGCCGCCGCCAGCAGGAAGGCGTTCAGGCCCGTGGCCGAGCGCTCGGCGCTGGTGCCGCCGCGGCGCGTCTCCTGCGTGACGGGCAGCGCCTCCTCGACATCGACGCCCGCCTCCAGCAACGTCTGCACGACGCCGATGCGCCCCTCGCGCACCGCGAACAGCAGCGGCGTCCAGCCCTTGTAGGACCGCGCCGCGACGTCCGCGCCGTACGACAGCATCGTCGGAATCACCTGTGCGTGCCCCTCGGCCGCCGCCCACATCAGGGCCGTCTGTCCGCGCCACGACTCCGCCGCGTTGACGTCGGCGCCGGCATCCAGCAACAGCCGGACAACGTCCAGCGCCCCGGTCCGCGCCGCCGTCATCAGCGCCGTCTCGCCCTCGGCCAGCGTCGCGTCGGCGTCGGCGCCGGCATCCAGCAGCAGCTTCACGATCGCCGCGTTCCCGTTGGTGCACGCCAGCGCGAGGGGACGCACACCGTAGCGGTTCGCGGCCGCGGCGTCGGCGCCCGCATCCAGCAGCAATCGGACGATGTCGGCGTCGTCCGCATGCGCCGCCCAGTGGAGGGGCGTCGTGCCGTCCGGATCCGCGGCGTTGACGTCAACGCCGCCCGCCAGCACCGCGCGCACACCCGCCGCATCGACCGTCCGGATCGCGCCGATCAGGCCGGGATCCGCCGCCGCATGCGCGGCCGGCGCGCCGACGAGCACGAGACCCGCCGCCAGCGACCAGACCACGAACGCGCGCATCGAACGACGCAGGATGACATGGCGCATCGGAAACTCCTCACTCGAATCGACGCACATCCACGCCGGTGGCGCGCTCCGGAACGCCGCCGCGGAGCGCCGGAACGTTGCCCGACCGAACCCGCCGTTACCCTCGAACCGTGTGCCGACACACGGCTTTCCGTCCATCCAGCGGCCGAAACATCCGCCACTGGAACGCGCGCGACCGGCACCGCATCGCGATCCGCCAAACGGAAGATGGCCGGGCCCGTCACGTTGGACAGACCCGGCCGACGAACGGAACCGCCGTATCCGTCTCCTACAGCGACAGCGGCTCGACCACCGCGCCGGCGCGCCCGGTGCTGTCGGCGAACTCGTCGAGGTGCACGCCGACGTCATCGAGCAGCGTCAGGTGCAGGTTCGCCAGTGGCGTCAGCTCGTCGTAGCGCACGTGCCGGCCGCCGGCGATCTTCGACCCCGCGCCGCGCGCGACGACGATCGGCAGGTTGCGGTGATCGTGCACGTTCGGGTTGCCGAGTCCGCTGCCGAGCAGGTACGTCGTGTGATCGAGCAGCGTCCCGTCGCCGTCCTCGGTCGTCTTGAGCTTCTCGACCAGGTAGCCGAAGAGCGAGACGTGGTACTGGTTGATCTTCGCCAGCTTGGCGAGCTTCTCCGGATCGTCGACGTGGTGCGAGGTCGGGTGGTGCGGCTCCGGCACCCCGATCTGCGGGTAGGTCCGCGTGCTCGCCTCGCGCGCCATCTGGAACGTGATGACGCGGGTCAGGTCGGCGCGCAGGGCCAGGACCTGCAGGTCGTACATCAGCTTGACGTGGTCCTCCCAGACCTCGGGCACGCTGGTGGGCCGCGTCAGGTCGCTCAGCGGCGAGTCGGCGGCCGACGCCTCGGCGCGCTGGATGCGGCGCTCGACCTCGCGGACGGTGTCGAGGTACTCGTTGACCCGGTGCTTGTCGCCCGTGCCGAGCTGCGACTGCAGGCTGGCCATGTCGTCGAGCACCCAGTCGAGGATGCTGCGGTTGGTCTTCAGTTCCGCCTGCCGCTGCGCGGGCGTCCCGCCATCGCCGAACAGCCGCTCGAAGACGACGCGCGGGTCGGCCTCGGTCGGGTTCGGAGCCGTCGGCGACGCCCAGGAGAGACTGTTCATGTAGACGCAGGCGAACCCGTTGTCGCAGTTGCCCACCTGGGCGATGAGATCCGTGCCGATCTCCAGCGACGGCAGCGGCGTCTCGTGGCCGATCTGCCGGGCCGCGATCTGGTCGACCGACGTGCCGTTGACGAAGTCGCTGCCCTCGGTGCGCTTCGGCCGCACGCAGGTGAGGAACGACGAGTTCGCCGAGGCGTGGTTCCCGGAGATGTGCGCGGCGTCGATCTCCAGATTGGTGACGATGCTCACGTTGTCGAGATGCGGCGTCAGCGGCGACAGCGAGGACGACAGCTTCGTCAGCTTCCCGACCTCGGCCGGCGTCCACGGCTCGGGGTTCATCCCCATCGGGATGTAGACGTAGCCGAGCCGCCGGGGCGCCGCCGCGGCCGTCTTCGCCATGGCGGATGCGGCCGGAACCATGGCGTCGAGCAGCGGCAGGGCCATCGTGGCCCCCACGCCGCGCAGGAACGTCCGCCGGGGGAGCGCCGTCTTCGTGATCATCATGACTGGGATCTCCTCATCTGGAAGGGCGAACTCTCTATGATGCCAAGGATGAGCGCCGACAACCGATAGTCGTCGGCCGCCGCTGCCCGCGTGACCGCACGCACCGCCGGGGCGTCGGCGTGGTCGAGGCCACGACCGAGCGCGTAGGTCAACAGCTTCTCCGCCACGGTGCCGACGAAGACCTCCGGGCGCTCGAGCAACGCCTGGCGCAGGCCGGCAACCCCGTCGAAGTCCTCACCGCCGGGCAGGTTGCCCGCCGCGTCGATGGCCGCGCCGCCCTCGGCGTCCCGCCAGCGGCCGATGGCGTCGAAATTCTCCATCGACAGGCCGGCCGGGTCCATGATCCGGTGGCAGACGGCGCACTGCGGGTTGCGGCGATGCGCCTCCATCCGCTCGCGCATGGAGACGATGCGCGTATTCGATCGGGTCTCGTCGAGGGGCGGCACGTTCGCCGGCGGCGCCGGCGGCGGGGTGCCGAGCAGGTTCTCCAGGAGCCACTTGCCGCGCAGCACGGGGGACGTCCGTGTGGCGTACGAGGTCACGGTCAGTATGCTGCCGTGCCCCAGCAGGCCGGCCCGGGGGCTGCCCTCGGGCAGATCCACGCGCCGGAAGTGGTCGCCGTAGACGCCCGGGAAGCCGTAGTGGCGCGCCACCCGCTCGTTGACGAAGGTGTAGTCGGCCGTCAGCAGGTCGACGACGCTGCGGTCCTCCTGCAGGACACTCCGGAACAGCAGCTCCGTCTCGCGGCGGAAGCTCTGCCGGAGGTTGTCATCGAAGTCCGGGAACAGCCGGGCGTCCGGTCTCACCGCGTCCAGGTTCCGCAGGTGGAGCCACTGCGAGGCGAAGTTCGTCGTCAGCGTCTCGGCGCGCGGGTCGGCCAGCATGCGCTGCACCTGCGCCCGGAGCACCGCCGGGTCGCTCAACCTGCGCGCGGCCGCCACGTCGATCAACTCGTCGTCCGGCACGCTGCTCCACAGGAAGAACGACAGCCGCGAAGCCAGCTCCAGATCGCTGATCCGGTAGGGAGCACCGGGCGCCACGCCGGCCGGATCGCGCTCGATGCGGAACAGGAACTCGGGGCTCGCGAGCAGCGCGCGCAACGCCGTCTCGACGCCCGTCTCGAACCCGCCGGCGGCGTACCCGCGGCCATAGAAGGAGACGAGCTGATCGAGATCGTCCACCGTGACCGGGCGCCGGTAGGCGCGGCGGGCCAGCCCGGCGATGATCGCGGCCGCGCACTCCTCGGCCTCCGCGTCGGATGCCCCGGCCGCCGGCCGGCACGAGAAGATCCGCGCGCGGCTCGGCGTCTCTCCCACGCCGGTCGGATCGAACGGACCCACGATGGACACGGACCGCACGGCCGGCTGCTGCCGCGGATGCCGGTCCATGTTGAAGTGTGCGTCGTAGGGTTGCCGCGTCGTCTCGATGAGCGCGGAGTTCTTCTTGATGAAGGTCGCGCCGACCACATGCGGCCCCGCCGGCACCGGGATGCGCACGTTCAGGTGGTTGTCGATGCCCTCGTCCGCGTAGTAGGCCGCATTGGCCTGCATGACGAAGTTGCGGCTCGGCTCCATCGTGAACAGGGCCAGCCGTTCGCCGTCGAGGGTGATCTCCACGTCGTGCGGCTCGGTCAGCCCCTCGACGTTCTCGTTGCGGTTGCGCTGCAGACGGACCTGGATCTCGTAGTCGCCGTCGGCCGGGAACGTGTGATCGACCGCCGTGCCGCCGCGCGTCCCGAACGGCAGGCCGGCGACGTGGTCCTCCTGGGTGCGGTCGGCCGGCACGACGACCACGCGGCTGCCGGGCGCCGGCAGGTCGCTGCCGACGGCCAGCCGGCTGACCCTCCGCGCCGCCGCCAGATAGCGCTCCATCAGGGTCGGCGACAGCCCGCCGGCGTTGACGTTGTCGAACCCGAAGGCGGAGTCGTCGCGCGGCAGCAGCGCCGTGACGTCGATGTCGAGGCCCAGCATGTCGCGCACCGCATTCTGGTACTCGGTCCGGTTCAGGCGGCGGAACGTCGCCGTGCGCCCCGGATCGGGACGACCGGCCGCCACCGCATCCAGCGCCGCCTCGATCCGGCGGGTCAGACCGGCGTAGGCCTCCGCGTCCGGACGGGGACGGGGGCGGGGCGGCATCGCCCCGGCGCGGAGCTTGCGAACCACCTTCTCCCAGACGTCGCGGTGCGCGGCGACGTCGGCCACATCGACGCCCTGCAGGGACAGGCCGCCGGTCTCGAGCCGGTCGTTGTGACAGGTGACGCAGTAGCGCTCGATGAGCGCCTGATCGCCGGAGGCGGCCCCGGCGGACGCCGAGCTCTGCGCAGCGGCGGCGCGCGGGCCGACGGCGCCAGCCGCGAGGAACACACCGACAATCGCCGCGGAGCGGAACTTCAGCCAGCGCATGGCGGCATCTACCCTCCGGAGGTTGGAACGGCGGTCGGCAGGTATTCTACAACGCCCGGCGCCGGGTTCGCCACCTCCATTTCCGGTCGATGAACGGACCCGACAGGCCGTTGCCAAATGCACATGATTCGTGCATATTGAGGTGCATGAGAACCACGCTCAACATCGACGACGAGCTGATCCGCCAAGCCGGGCGACTGACTGGCGTCAAGGAGAAGACCACGCTGGTGCGCCGCGGACTGGAGGCGTTGATCGCGCGCGAGAGCGCCCGCCGCCTCGCCGCCCTGGGCGGCAGCGAGAAGGGCCTGCGCCCAGTGCCGCGGCGCAGGCCGCCGACGGGCGGTCGATGACGCTGGCGGACACGTCGGTATGGGTGGACCACCTGCGCTCCGACGGCCATCCGCTCGCTTCGCTGCTCGATGCAGACCGCGTGCTCGGTCACCCCTTCGTCATCGGGGAGCTCGAGTGCGGCTCCCTTTCCAATCGCGACCGTTTCCTCGGTCTGCTCGGCGCACTCCCGCAGGCGAAGGTGGCCTCGCACGCCGAGGTCCTGCAGCTCGTTCAGGTCAGGCGCATCCACGGACGGGGTCTCGGTTGGATCGACATGCACCTGTTGGCGTCCACCCTCCTGGTGGGGTGTGTGCTGTGGACGATGGACAAGCGTCTGGATACGGTCGCCACCGAGCTCGGCGTGGCGGCGCCGCCAGTTCGATGATTGCGTCGCGGTGGATGCGACTCGATGATCGAGGCGCGGCCCGTGGCGGACCGGGCAACGGTGGCGACCACTCGTGCTGTGCTACCGTTGGCCGTTCCAAGGAGGCGTTCGCGCGTGACAAGTGGGATCCGCTGCCGGGTCGTCCTCGTCGCCCTCACCTGCGCGGCTGCCGCGGTCGTCGGGTCGCGTGCGTCGGCGCAGACGTCCGCCGGCCCGACGGCTGACGACACGGCCCGGCATCCTGCGGCGCCGCTGCTGGAGCGGTACTGCTTCCGCTGCCACGGCGCGCAGACCCAGACCGCCGGGGTCAACCTCGACGGGCTGATCGCCCAGCGCCCGCTGGTGCGCAACCGCGGGTCCTGGACCCGCGTGATGGACGCGCTGGAGGTCGGCAAGATGCCGCCCGCCGGCGCCTTGCAGCCGGCCGCCGCCGAGCGCGAAACGCTCCACGCCCTGCTGTCGGACGCCATCGACAACTTCGACTACTCCACCGTCGACGATCCGGGTTACGAGCCGATGAAGCGGCTGACGCACCGCGAGCTCGACAACACGCTGCGCGATCTCGTCGGCGCGAACTTCACCCTCACCGACCGCTTCCCGGCCGAGCTGGCCGGTGCGAGCGGCTTCGACAATACCGCGAACACGCTGTTCCTCGAATCGACGCTGATGGAGCGCTACATCGCGGCGGCCGAGCGGGTCGTGGAGCTGATGCTGCCGGCCGAGCCTGCGACCGAAGCCGAGCGGCGCGCGCGCGAGCTGGTGTTCATCGCCACGCCCGGCGGCGGCATCGGCGACGAGGAAGCGGCCGAACTGGTGCTCCGTCATTTCCTGGGGCGGGCGTATCGCCGTCCGCCGAGCGAGGCGGACGTGGCGCGCGCGGTCGGCCGCTACCGCGCTGTCCGGCAGTCGGGGCGGACGTTCGAGGAGGCGGTGAAGGTCGTCCTGCAGTCCGTACTCATCTCGCCGAAGTTCCTGCTGCGCATCGAGACGCCGCCGGCGGCGGGCGAAACCGGCTCCTATCGCATCAGCGACTGGGACCTGGCCTCGCGCCTCTCCTACTTCCTGTGGTCCTCGATGCCGGACGCCGAGCTGCGCGACCTCGCCCGCCGCGGCGCGCTCGGCGACCCGGCGGTGCTCGATGCGCAGGTCGACCGGATGCTGGCCGACCCGAAGGCCGACGCCCTCGGCACGAGCTTCGCCGCCCAGTGGCTCGGCTTCCAGCACGTCGGGTCGCGGATCTGGCTCGACCCCATCGACAACCCGTGGTGCACCGACACGCTGATGACCGCGATGCGCGACGAATCGTCGATGTTCTTCCTGTCGCTCGTCCGCGAGAACCAGCCGATCCGCCGGCTCATCGACGCCGACTACACCTACGTCAACGAGGAGCTGGCCACCACCCTCTACGGCATGCAGGGAATACGCGGCGCGCACATGCGGCGCGTGCGGCTCGACGACCCGAACCGCGGCGGCTACCTGGGCCACGGCAGCGTGCTCGCCCTGACCTCGAACTACAAGGACACGAGTCCCGTCAAGCGCGGCCACTACGTGCTCGACGTGCTGCTCGGCACGCCTCCGCCCCCACCGCCGCCGGGCGCCGGCGTCCTGTCGGAGGAACTCGGTGACCTGCGCCGGCTCAGCTTCCGCGAAAAGCTGGAGCTGCACTCCAGCAACCCCACCTGCAGCGCGTGCCACAACCGCATCGACCCGATCGGCTTCAGCCTGGAGAACTTCGACTACTTCGGCCGCTGGCGCGACAGCTACCACTTCCGCGAGCGCGTGGAGACCGAGGCGGAGGCCGACGAGATCCGCATCGTCGAGGACACCAACGTCTTCACCGAGAAGCGCTTCTACCGGAACACCCGGACACCCATCGCGGCTGCCGGCTCCCTGCCGGGCGGCACGACGTTCGACGGCCCGGCCGGCCTGAAGCGCACGCTGCTCGAAGAGCGCCACGACGACCTCGTCCGACAGACCGCCTCGAAGATGCTGGCCTACGCGCTCGGCCGCCAGCTCGAGTACCACGACGAACCCGCCCTGCGGACGATCATCGCCGCACTGGAAGCGAACGACTACGGGTTCAGGACACTGGTGAAGGAGATCGTCGCCAGCTATCCGTTCCGGTACAAGAAGAGCCGGACAGCCGGCCCGGGCATGGTCACCGGTGACCGATGAACCACGATCGGGCGCCCGTGACCCCGATGTCCGGGCGTGACGCGCCGAAGGCGGCGCAGCAGATGAATCCAGGACGACGTGTCAATCCGGATCAACGGACTGCACTCGTATCCGGCGCCGCGACAGAAGCTCGTCGATCGTCATCAGGTCCGCGCACGTGCCGGCGTACTCGATGAGCTCGGCCATGCGACGGCGTCTGTTGAAGTCGGCGATGGCCGTCACCACGGCCTCCCGCCCGGTCTTCGCCCGGTGATCTACACTGGGGCCGTCCGCACGAGCCCGCGCGGCCGGACCGAGGAACTGACCGATGACGACACGACGCATCTCCCGGCGGACCGTCCTGCGCGGACTCGGCGCCACGGTGGCGCTGCCGCTGCTCGACATCATGCGCCCGGTCTCCGCGTTCGGCGGCGGCGCGGCGGCGAGCGCGCGGCGGCTGGCGTACCTCTACTTCCCGAACGGGATTGCGCGGGGCTCGTGGCACCCGGCCGAGACGGGGCCGGACGGGCGGTTGCGGAAGCTGAACGAGTGGATGCGCCCGTTCGAGCCGTTCCGGGACGAACTGATCATCCCGCGCAACGTCTGGACGCCGCTCGGCAACGGGCATGTCGGCGGCACCCCGACCTGGCTGACCGGGTTCGACTACGACCGGCAGGCAGTCAGCGCCGGCGGCGTGTCGGCGGACCAGATCGCCGGCCGGCACGTCGGGCAGGAGACACTGCTGCCGTCGCTGGAGCTGTCGACCCGGGGCGAAGGATTCTTCTCGAACTCGCTGTCGCGCAACAGCATCTCGTGGTCGGCGCCGGATCGGCCGCTGCCGCGCGAGGTGGAGCCGCGCGCCGTCTTCGACCGCATCTTCCGGCCGCCGTCCGGCGGGGCGAGCAACCGCACGGTGATGGACGCGGTCCTCGAAGACGCGAAGGCCCTGCGTCGCACCGCCAGCCGGACCGACCAGGTGCGTCTCGACGAGTACTTCGAGTCGATCCGCGCCCTGGAGCGGCGGATCGAGTTCTCCGAGCGGCGCTCGATCGCGATGGGCGCCGACGGCGCGCTGACCGACACCCTCACGGCGCCCGAGCCGGGCATCCCGTCCGATCACGGGGAGTACATCCGCCTGATGATGGACCTGATGGTCGCCGCCTTCCAGTCCGACGCGACGCGCGTGGTGACGTTCATGCTTGACCACGGACAGTCGAACCGCTACTTCAACTTCATTCCGGGCGTGCAGGGCACGTGGCACGCGCTGTCGCACTACAGGAACGCCTCCGGGAAGACGGAGGACGACGACGGCGTCACCTCGTGGAGCTCTCCCGAGGAAAAGCAGCGCATGTACTCGGAGGTCATCCGCTGGCACCACGAGCAGGTGGCCTACCTGCTCGGTCGGCTGCGGGCCATCGAGGAACCGGACGGCCGGACGCTGCTCGACAACTCCATGATCGTCTACGGGGCGATCCTCGGCGACGGCAACGCGCACGATCCCGACGACCTGCCGACGCTGCTCGCCGGCCGCGGCGGAGGCACCATCCGCAGCGGCCGGGCGATCGAGTTCGCCGAGCCGACCGACCTGGCCAACCTGCACTTGTCGCTGCTGCAGCGGATGGGCGTGGAGATCGACCGCTTCGGCAACAGCACGACGCCGATGCACGAGATCGACGCGTGAGCAGCATGCCGCGGCCGCTGCCCAATCCCGCCACCCACGCGCTGAACGTGCCGTTGCTCTCCCGCTCGACGATCACCGGATAGTCCAACGTCACAGTCCGGCCTCCTTGATTGATCCTTACCTGACGACGCCCGCGCGGCGCTGGAACAGCCGTCGCAGCACTTCTCGCGCCGGTTTCCGGTAGAGTTGTCCGCACACCACCGGAGGGGGATCCATGACCCGCACCATGTCGTTCCGCACCGCGCTCGCCGCGGCTCTCGTCATCGCCTGCGCCGCGCTGCTCCAGACCCCGGCCGGGGCCCAGAACCGCGCCGGCGCCTCCGCGCTGCGGGGCGTCCCGGGCCTGCCGCCGCCGGATCGGCCGGTCGTGCTCCACACGGCCGAGCAACCGCGCATCCGCGTGGTGCCCATCGTGACCGGGCTGGATCACCCCTGGGGGATGGCGTTCCGCCGCAACGGTGACATCCTGGTCACCGAGCGCGACCGGGGGACGCTGCGGGTCATCCGCAACGGGCAGCTCCTCGACGGGGACATTCCCGGCGTGCCGGAGGTCTTCACCGGCGTGCGGCTCGCGGGGCTGATGGACGTGGTGGTCCATCCCGAGGACGACACCCTCGTCTACCTCACCTACTCGAAGGCGGAGGAGCGCGACGGGCGGCAGGGCGCGACCGTGGCGCTGGCGCGCGGGCGCCTCGACGAAGGGGCCGGTGCGCTGACCGAGACGCGCGACATCTTCGTCGCCGACGGCTGGGGCGGGGGCATCGCGGCGTCGCGGTTGATCTGGGGACCGGACAACAAGCTGTTCATGACCGTCGGCGGCGCGTTCGAGTTCGCCGGCACCGGGGAGTACGCCCAGGACGGGCGCACCCACTTCGGCAAGCTGCTGCGCCTGAACGACGACGGAACGGCCCCCGACGACAACCCTTTCGTCGGCGATCCCGACTACCACCCGGAGATCTGGACGATGGGGCACCGCAACCAGATCGGCCTCGCGTTCCACCCGGACACCGGCGAACTCTGGGCCACCGAGCACGGCGTGCAGGGCGGCGACGAGGCCAACATCATCGAACCCGGCGGCAACTACGGCTGGCCCATCGCGTCCTACAGCCGGACCTACGGCGGCCGGCCGATCACCGATACGCCGTGGCGGCCGGAGTTCACGGGCCCCCACGTCATGTGGTGGCCGTCGATCGCACCGTCGGGCCTCACCTTCTACGACGGCGAGCACTTCCCCGCCTGGCGCGGGAACCTGTTCGTCGGCTCGATGATGGTGGGCCGGATGCAGCACACGGGCCACCTCGAGCGCATCGTCTTCAACCGGCTCGGACAGGAGATCCGCCGCGAGTGGCTGCTGATGGAGCTGAAGCAGCGCGTGCGCGATGTGCAGCAGGGGTCGGACGGCTACCTCTACGTCCTGACCGAGGAGGACAACGGCGCGCTGTTGCGCATCGAACCGGCCCGCGCCGTCACCGAGGCGCCCGGCAGCATCGTGCCGGCGGTGCGACTGACCGACGCGCGGGTGCCGCCGCTGACCGATGCGGAGATGACCGACGCGCAGCGCGCCGCGGTCGAGCGCTACGCCGCCGACGGCCACGCCGCCAACGTGCTGCGGACGCTGGCCCGCGTGCCGGCTCTGGCCGACCGCGTGCTGCCGTTCACCAACTACGTCGCCAACCAGACGACGCTGTCACCGCGCCACCGCGCGATCCTCATCCTGCGCACCGCGTGGCTCACCCAGAGCGGCGCCATCTGGGCGGCCCACGCCAGCCGGGCGGCCGAGGCGGGCCTGACCGCGGCGGAAGTGATGCTGGTCGCCCAGGGTCCGGGCGACGACTGGGACCCGTTCGAGGCGATCCTCATCGGCTTCGCGGACCAGTTGTTCCGCCACGCGGCGGTCACCGACCGGACGTGGGAGGCGCTCGGCGAGCGCTACGACACGCTGAACCTCGTCGACGCGGTCATGACCGTGGCGTGGACCACCACCAACGCCATCCTCTTCAACTCGCTCGGCATCCAGCCGGACGACGGCGTCCCGGCCGCCGCGCGCATGCCGGTCGACGATGTCGGCTACCGCGTCGTGGTCCCGGACCGGGAGCCGCCGCTGACCACGCCGCGCATCGAGCCGGTGGAGGGCGACGGGCTGCGCGTCACGCGCACCTTCCAGCGCCACCCGGCGATGGCGGAGGCCCGCAACCGGAACCCGCGCTACGTGCTCGATCCCGAGCGCTCGCGCCTGACGCCGCACGACCGCGAGCTGCTCATCCTGCGCATGGGCTGGAACTCCGGCGCGGTCTACGAATGGGCCAAGCACGTCGGCAGCGTCGGCCGCGCGCGCGACCACGGTCTCGAACCGCTGTGGATCGCGCAGGGCCGCGACCAGTCGGGCTGGGGCGCCAACGAACTCGCGCTCATCGACGCCGCCAACGAGATGTTCCGCGACTCGATGATCGCCGACGAGACCTGGGACGACCTTGCGTCCCGCTACGACACGCACCAGATGATGAGCATCGCGCTGACCGCCGCCCGCTACCGCATGGTGTCGATGGCCCTCAACGCACTGGGCGTGCAGCCGCTGCCGGACGACGAACGCTTCCCCGTGCTGGAGGGGTACTGACGCGCGAAACGGGTCCACGGCATCGCCCGGGTCCTCGTCGAAGCCCGGCGGCTCTGGGCCGGCGACGAGTCGGCGATGGTACGGTTTCTCAACCGGCCGCACCTCCTCCTCGGTGGGCGCACGCCGCTTGATGTCGCCCGCGAGTCGACGACCGGCGCCGAACTCGTCGTCCGGATCATCGGCGAAGCAAGAGCCGCCGTCGCGGTGTGATTCTCACCGCGCGAACAGGCGGGAATCCAGCAGACGGGCGTTTCGAGCCCGGCGCTGATCGATCATATAGCATGTGCTATACAACACATGCAACGAAACGGTCGCGCCTGTATTCTGTCAGGCATCGAAATGCAGCAGTCTGTCCGATCCCTCCCGGGCAACTATCCCTCGCGCGTCAGGTCCATCCGCGACCGTCTCGATCTGACGCAGGCGCAGTTCGCCGAGCGCATCGGGGTGTCGTTCGCGACCGTGAATCGCTGGGAGAACGGCCAGACCAGGCCCGCCCGGCTGGCGTGGCGGCAGATCCTCGACCTGGAGGCCACGCTGGCGCCCGGAATCGCGGAACCCCCGGCGGCCGCCGGCGCAACGCAGGCGCAGGCCCCGGAGCCGGACTTCACGGCGCGGCCCGCGGTGGTCGCCGCGGTGGCCGAGGCGACTCGGCTGTCGTACGGCCACCTCGCCAACCCCGCCTTCGCCACCGAGGTATCCCGCATCGATCCGCTGCCGCATCAGCGCATCGCCGTCTACGAGCGCATGCTCGGCCAGTCGCCGCTCCGGTTCCTGCTCGCCGACGACGCCGGGGCCGGCAAGACCATCATGACCGGCCTGTACTTGCGCGAGGTGCTGGCCCGCCGCCTGCTGACGCGCGTGCTCGTCGTCCCGCCGGCCGGGCTCGTCGGCAACTGGGAGCGGGAGATGCGGACGCTCTTCTCGCTGCCGTTCCGGATCGTCCGAGGCGCGGACGCGCGCGGCGGCAATCCGTTCGCGGGTCCGGAGGGCGACCGGGTGATCGTCAGTGTCGACACCCTGGCCGGCGAACCGATGTTCGGGCGGCTGCGCGAGGCGGCGTCGTCGGGGGCGGCCCCCTACGACCTCGTGGTCTTCGACGAGGCGCACAAGCTGTCCGCGCATCGGCACGCGGACCTGTCGGTCCGCAAGACCGATCGCTACCGTCTCGCCGAGGCCCTCGCCGGCCTGCCGACCGACGATCCGCGCTGGGCGCTCGGCTGGTCGGCCCCCCACCTGCTGCTGCTGACCGCCACGCCGCACATGGGGAAGGACTTCCCGTACTACGCGCTCTGGCGCCTGCTGGCCCCGGACGCGCTGCCCACGTTCGACGCCTTCGAGGCGTTCCCGGAGACGCAGCGCCGGCGGCACTTCATCCGGCGGACCAAGGAGGAGATGGTCCGCTTCGACGGCCGGCCGCTGTACCCGCAGCGGCGCTGCGACACCATCAGCTACGCGCTGCGCCCCGCCGAGCAGGCGCTCTACGACGCGACGACCCGCTACATCGCCGAGACCTACAACCGGGCGCGCGTTCTCAACCGCTCGGCGGCACGGCTGGCGATGGGCGTCTTCCAGCGCCGGCTGGCGAGTTCGACCTACGCCCTGCTGCGATCGTTCGAACGCCGCATCGAGCGCCTGGACGCGGCGATCGAGCTGGTGCGCACGGGCCGTGCCGAGGAACTCGAGCGCGACCAGCGGCGCCTGGCGGCGGCCCCCGACTTCTTCGAGACCCGCACGGCGGACGAGGACGCCGACGAGTCGGGCGCCGGCGAGGGGCACGAGGCGTTCGAGGAGCGCGCCCTCGGCGGCATGGTCGCGTCGACGCTGGCCGCGCTGCGCGCCGAACGTGGCGAGGTCGAACGCCTGCTCGCCGACGCCCGGCGCCTGGCCGACGAAGGCGAGGACTCCAAGTTCGAGAAGCTCCGCGGCGTGCTCCGCAATCCGGACTTCGCGCACGAGAAGATCATCGTCTTCACCGAACACCGCGACACGGCGATGTTCCTGGTGCGCCGCCTGGAGGGGCTCGGCTTCGCGGGGCAGGTGGCGCTGATCCACGGCGGCCTCGACTTTCGCGAGCGCGAGGCGCAGGTGGAGCTGTTCCGACGTCCGCTCGACGCCGGCGGGGCCAACCACCTGGTGGCCACCGACGCCGCCGGCGAGGGCATCAACCTGCAGTTCTGCTGGCTGATGGTGAACTACGACGTGCCCTGGAACCCCGCGCGCCTCGAACAGCGGATGGGCCGCATCCACCGCTACGGGCAACGGCGCGACCCGGTGGTCATCGTCAACCTCGTCGCGGGCGAGACGCGGGAGGGGCGCGTCATCAGGACGCTGCTCGACAAGCTGGAGGCCATCCGCCGGCAGCTCCGGTCGGACAAGGTGTTCGACGTCGTGGGCCGGCTCTTCGAGAACGTGTCGCTGCGCGACTACATGGAGCAGGCGGCCACCGACGAGGGCGCCGTCGCCGCCGTCAACGGGATCGAAGGGCTGCTGACGACCGAGCAGGTGCGTGCGCTCGGCGAGCGGGAGCGGACGCGGTTCGGCGGCGGCGACGTGAAGGACCGCCTGCCCGCGCTGCGGGCGGCCGTCGAGCAGGAACAGTATCGCAGGCTGCTGCCCGGCTACGTCCGTCGCTTCGTCACCGCCGCCGCCCCGCTCATCGACCTGCGCGTCGACGGCGCCCCGGACGGCGTCTTCCGGCTCGCGCAGGAGCGCCCGCGCAGCCTCGATCCCATCCTCGGCGCCATGGAGATGCACCCGCCCGAGGCGCACCACCGCTTCACCGTGTACCGGCCGGAAGACCGGTCGGACGTGATCTGGCTGCACCCCGGCGAGCCGGTGTTCGACCGCCTCTGCGCCGCCCTGTTGTCGCGGTGCGAGGACGAGGCCCGACGCGGCGCGTTCTTCGTCGACCCGCAGGCGGCGGCGCCGTACCTCTTCCATCTCGCGCGGATCCAGGTCGTGCGCCGCCCGCCGCCCGCCGCGGCAACGGAACTCGCGCCCGAGAACGCTGCTCAGGCACGCGACGCCCGTACGGAGATCGTCGAGAGCCGCCTGATGGGACTGCGACAGACCGGCGACGGCGCCCTCGAACCCTGCCCGCTGGAGCATCTGCTGTTGCTGCGCGGCGCGCGCAACGTCGCGCCCGGCGCCGTGCCGCTGGCGCGGATGGCGGCGCGGCTGATCGGCGAGGCCCGCGACTGGCTCGGCGGCGAGGCCCTCGCGCGGCTGGTGGACGAGCACCGCGCGCGCATCGAGCAGTCGCTTCCCGAGCGTCTCGACTGGGTCGCCCGCGGCTGCGACCACCGGTCGGCCGAACTCATCGCCCGGCGCGCCCACGCCACCCGGCGGGCGCGTTCCGGCGACGCGGCTGCGGCGTCCGAGCTGGCCCGCATCAAGGAGCAGCAGCGCCGTCTCGCCGTCGACCGCGACCGGCGCCTGGACCGACTGCGGATGGAGCCCGCGCTGGTCGTCGCCGGCGACGCCGAGCTCATCGCCCACGCCCTCGTACTGCCCACGACCGACGCCGAAGAGCAGCGGCGCCACGACGCCCGGGTCGAGGAGATCGCCATGCAAATCGCACAGGCGCACGAAGAGGCGGCGGGACACACGGTCCACGACGTGTCGCGCCCCGCGCTGGCCCGCCGCGCCGGCCTCGGCGACTGGCCGGGCTTCGACCTGCTGTCCGTCGCGCCCACCGGCGAACGGCGCGCTATCGAGGTCAAGGGCCGGGCCGGGGGCGGCGACGTGGAACTTTCCGAGAACGAGTGGGCCAAGGCCTGCAACCTGCGCGACGGCTACTGGCTGTACGCTGTCTACGACTGCGCGACGCCCCGGCCCCGCCTGCTGCGGGTCCGCGACCCGTTCGCCAGGCTGCTCGTGCGCAGCCGCGAGTTCTCGGTCCATGCCGTCTCGGCGGCGGCGGTGCAGGCCGCGGCCGAGGCGAGCCGGCAGAATGGACCATGATGCTCCGAGAATCCCGACCGCAGCAGATCGGACACCCCCCACCTTGCGAAAGGAGGACGCAGTGGGCGCCACGCACGTCACCGTCACCATCCGCAATCCCGCCGAGCCTGACCGGACCTGGGAGGGGCTCTTCCTGGTGGACACCGGCGCCACCGACTCGCTGGTTCCGCGACCGCACCTGGAGGCAATCGGTCTCCGGCCGAAGGGCCGCCGTGTCTATGAACTCGCCAACGGCCAGGAGATCACGGTGGACATCACCACGGCCGAAATCGAGTTCATGGGCGAGACCGTCGGTGGCACGATCCTCTACGGTGAGGCTGACGCCGAACCGCGGCTCGGGATGACCGCCCTGGTGTCCGCCGGGATCGAAGTCGATCCGCTCAACGCAGGGCTCAAGAGACTCCCCGCGGTGCGGCTGAAGCGCATCCCGAACCCATCCGCCCTCATGAATCCGAGCATGCGATCCACAGACTCGGAGGGCACTCCATGCTGAAGCGCGTACACATCCAGGGGTACAAGTCCCTGGCCGACGTGGAGGTGACGCTCGAACCGCTGACGGTGCTGTTCGGACCCAACGCCGCCGGCAAGAGCAACTTCCTCGACGCGCTGCAACTGCTTTCGAAACTCGGCTCGAGCCGGACGCTCAAGGAGGCGTTCGACTCGCCGTATCGCGGCAAGCCCCTCGAGTCGTTCCGCATCGGCAGCGGCGGCATCAGGGGGCTGATCGAACAGGAACGCCTGACCTTCTCCATCGAAGCGGACCTGCGGCTGTCCGACCGCGTGGTCGATGCCGTCAATCGGCAGATCCGGGACATGCGCCATCCGGGCCGGGAGACGCCACAGGATGCCGACAAGGCGTCCGCTCGGGTGCGGGTGCGGGAGCGGGATCTGCGATACCGCATCGAGGTCGAGATGCTGCCGAAATCGGGCGTGCTGCGGGTCGCCGACGAGTATCTGGCCGCGCTGAACAGCAAGGGCGAGCCGACCGGCAAGCGCAAACCGTTCTTCGAGCGGCAGGGCGACAAGATCCACCTGCGGCTTGAAGGACAGGGGCAGCATCCCACACACTACGACCGTTTCCTGGACCACAGCCTCCTCTCCATGCCCCACTATCCCCCGCACTACCCGCATCTCGTCGCGGCGCGCCGGGAGTTGGAGAGCTGGCTGTTCTTCTACTTCGAGCCACGCGAGCGGATGCGCGCCGCCAATCCGGTCAAGGAGGTGCGGCACATCGGCCTGATGGGAGAGGAACTCGCCGCCTACCTCAACACCCTGCGGGCCGACAGTCCGAAGCAGTTCCGCGGCATCGAAAAGGCGTTGCACACATTGATACCGAACATCGACGGCATCGAAGTGGACATCAGCGATCTCGGCGAAGTGGAGCTGCGTCTCCGCGAAGGCGGCGTGGCGATACCGGCGCGCATCCTGTCCGAGGGCACGCTCCGCATGCTGGGACTCCTCGCATTGGCGGGCGGCGACGACCAGTCGGGCCTGATCGGTTTCGAGGAGCCCGAAAACGGCGTGCACCCGCGCCGGATACAGTTGATCGCGGGACTACTCAAGACACGCGAACATCTTGAGCAGAGCCAGTACATCGTCACCACGCATTCGCCTGTTCTGCCCGACCTCTTGTCGAACGACTCGCTGTTCGTAGTCCAACGGAAGAATGGACATACTTTCATCACACCGTTTGCCACCTGGGGACCACTGGCACGCCGCCGCGGCATCGATGACGCCCTTTCCGAGGAAGGGGAACGAACCACCGTTTCGCAACGAATCCTGCGGGGTGACTTCGATGCGTGAGATCGCCCTGTTCGTCGAAGATGACGCTCATCAGCAGATCATCGGGTCGTTGGTCGAACGGATTGCCGACCGGAACAAGGCAACCGTACGTCTTGTTTGGTACAGCGCAGTTGGCGGTCACGGTAAAGTAATCGTAGAGCTCCGGATGTACTTGCGCGACCTGAAGCGACAGGGCAATCCGTGGCCAGACATGATCGTCGTGGCGACGGATTCGAACTGCGCGGACATCAATGAGCGCGTCAAAGAGATCCGAGGATATACGAACCAGTCACCGGTCCCGGTGGTTCTCGCGATCCCGGATCCCCACGTCGAACGCTGGCTGCTGCTCGACGGCGCCGCATTCAAGGTCGCCGTCGGCCACGGTTGCAACGCACCGGATCAGAAGTGCGACCGCGACCGCTACAAGCAGTTGCTTATAGAAGCCGTCCGCGATGCGGGCGTAGTCCCTCTCCTGGGCGGGCTCGAGTACGCGGAAGACATCGTTCGATTGATGGAGATCGAACGGGCGGCGGGAGCGGACAAATCCTTCGCCCGCTTCGTTGATGACCTGACCGTCGTGTTTCGGGAATGGCGCTCGTGACCGCAGAACTGGTGTTTGCCGGCCTGTGCACCGCCGCCCAGGAACGCCTCGCTATCGGGCTGAGCAGGCGGTGAACCACATGGGCGACAAGAAGATCTTCGTGATCGCCGGGCCGAACGGCGCCGGGAAGACGACGTTCGCCACAGAGTTCCTGCCGAACGAAGGAGGATGTCCGGTCTTCGTCAATGCGGATCTCATCGCGGCCGGGCTGAGCCCGTTCCAGCCGACACGGATCGCCGCCCAGGCGGGCAGACTGATGTTGCAGCAGATCGACGCACATGTTCGCCGCGAAGACAGCTTCGCATTCGAGACGACCCTGAGCGGGCGCGGCTACTCGCGAGACATCTCGTGTTGGCGGAAACAGGGCTACCGGATCACGTTGTTCTTCCTCCGCCTGCCGACACCCGAAGCCGCCATCGCGCGCGTCGCCCAGCGCGTGAAGGAGGGCGGCCATGATGTGCCGGAGGCGGTGATCCGCCGGCGGTTCCACGCCGGATGGCGCAACTTCGAGGGCATCTATCGAGACATCGTGGACGCATGGACCGTGTATGACACATCGAGCGACGTGCCGACGTTGGTCGCCGAAGGAGGTTGAGAGTGAGCACCGAATACCGGCATCCGACTCGCACCGGGCGCGATCCGCATCTGGCGGGGGCGGAGGCCGCCATGCACCGGGCGGCTCGTCGCGCACGGGACCGGGCCAACCAGGCCGCGGCTCCCGGTCGTCCATCGGAACCAACAGCGTCGCCCACCCGCGCCGTTCAGACCGCGCAAGCCGTCGGCGATCCGAGATCGCTGAGCTTCTCACAGGCGTACGGCTACGAAGAAGTGCCCAGACCGCTGAAGCTGGAGGAGCTTCCCGATGAGGCAAGGACAGCTATCTGGAGCCTGTTCTACTCGTATATCCAGAACTCTCGGTTACGAGATTGGCTCCACGGGACATCGCAATTCATCGGCATCCCGTGGTCGGAAATCATGCGGGCGAAACACCTCAAATTCGATCTGCAGCCTCTGGACGAGTGGGATTCGCGCGCTGAGAGGGTCTACAAGGAACTCAAGGACGCCATCAACGAGCTGCCGTTCAACAAGGTCTTCGACCTGATCGAGTTCGTGTTGCGTCATCCTCGGTGTCCACCGAAATTCATAAAGGCGATGAAGAGTACATTCGCAGAGTACCGACTGGCCTATACAATCGACATCGGACCGCCGCCCACCATCATTCCAGCGGCAACGCCAAATGAAGGCGCCGCGCTTGTCGATTCCCTCCAAACGCTTCGACAAGCAGGCCTTGACGCCAGCGCGGAACACCTGCGCAGGGCATCGGAGAGCATCAATGTGCGCGATTGGGCGGGGAGCGTCCGGGAGAGCATCCACGCCGTCGAGTCCGTCGCTCGACGTCTCGATCCGGGTGCAGCGAAGACGCTGAGACCGGCACTGGAGGCCCTCGCGCGCCGCGGAACGCTGCATCCCGCGCTCAAACAGGCCTTCAGCGGACTTTACGGATACACATCGGACGAACAAGGCGTTCGTCATGCGCTGCTCGACCGGACGGACGCGCGGGTGGGGCAGGACGACGCGTTGTTCATGCTGGGGGCCTGCGCGTCGTTCGCCAGCTATCTGTGGCGCCGGCACGCGGCGGGAGAGTCCGGGTGACCACCAAGCGTCTCATCGAGGTCTCCTTCCCCCTGGAACAGGTATCCCTCGACTCGGTTCACGAGAAGAACGTCCGGCACGGGCACATCTCGACGCTGCACATCTGGCCGGCGCGTCGACCGCTGGCCGCGTGCCGGGCGGCGCTCCTCGCGACGCTGTTGCCGGATCCCGGCGACCCGGCCGAGCGGCAGGCCATCTATCAGCGGCTGGCCGGGAAGGTCGCGGAGACGGTATCAGACGAGCGCGCGGGCGGCCGGACGGTGGCGAAGCGGAAGCGCGAGACGCAGGGCGGAATCCTGCACTGGAAGCGGGAGGACGGGCCGGACCTCGACCGGTTCCGGGCGCAGATACGGGAGGGCTTCGGCGGACGCGCGCCGCGGATGCTCGACCCGTTTGCGGGCGGCGGGGCGATTCCGCTGGAGGCGATGCGGCTTGGCTGCGCGGCGACGGCGGCCGACATCAATCCGGTGGCGTGGTTCATCCTGAAGTGCACGCTCGACTACCCGCGGCGGCTCGCCGGTCGGACTCGGCCGTTGCCCGGGTTCGCGTTGCGAGACCGGGACTTCATGACCGCGTTCCTCAAGGCGCAAGGCGTGAAGGGGAAGGCGCTGACGCGCGAACTCGCGGCGCTGGGCCTCGGCGGCCGCGGTGACGGTCCCCGCCGTGGCGAGCCGCACGAGGCATCCCTGGCGTTCACGGCGCCGGGCCTCGGCGCGGACGGCGACAGGACGGCGCCGGGCGAACCGAAGCTGACCCCGTGGGAGGTGGCCGGTACCGGCAGGACCGCGGGCGTCCCCGGCGACCGCGCCGGCGGAGTACGGCCGACCGTGTGGGAGGCGGCGGGTACCGGCGGGATCGCGGCCGCGGGCGACGACGGCGGGTCGGCGGCGCCAACGCTGATCGGCTTCCGACCGGCGCCGGAGGCCGACCTGGCGTGGCAGGTGCGCGCGTGGGGACGCCACGTGCTGGCGGCGGCGCGGCGACGGCTCGCCGGCCGCTATCCGACCTATGCGGCGTTCGAGGCGCCGAGGCCGGGCGGAACGGCATTCGAGGCGCGCCCCCTGACCCTGCTGCAGCCGGACGCGGAGGGAAACACCGATGTCGGATCGCTGAACGCGGGTTTCGACGCCGCCTACCTGCGGGACCCGCGGAACCCGCGCTGGGTGGCGAAGCCGACCGTGGCCTACCTGTGGGCGCGCACCGCCCCCTGCAAGGGCTGCCGCGCGACGGTCCCGCTGCTCAAGACGCGCTGGCTGGCCAAGAAGGGCGCCAAGCGCGTGCGGCTGACGATGCAACCGAACGCCGACCGCACCGCCCTCGTGTTCGGCGTCGAGGCGGACGCGCCGCCCGGGGAAGGGAACGCCGCGCAACGGCGCGCGCACGACCGCCGCATCGGCGCGGGCACGATGAGCCGCTCGGGGGCGCAGTGTCCGCTGTGCCGGGCCATCCTCACCATGGAGGACCTGCGCCTCGATGGCCGGGCCGGTCGGCTGGGCGCGGTCATGACCGCGGTCGTGGTGGACGGTCCGAAGGGCAAGGAGTACCGCCGGCCGACGGACCGCGAGCGCGAGGCGGCGCAGGTGGAGCAGGCGGCGCTCGACCGGCTCTACGCGGAGATCCCGTTCGGCCTGCCGGCCGAGCCGACGCCGAAGGCAGGTGTGGGAGCGTCACGCGCGTTCTCGGTGGATGGCTACGGCTTCGATACGTGGCGCTCACTCTTCACTAACCGCCAGCTCCTGGCGCTCGGCGTGTTCGTGCAGGAGATTCGCCGCCTGCCCGCGACGATGGCCAGCGGGTCGCGGCCCCGGCCCGAAGGTGCGCCACCCGCAGCACCGCCGAACGCGGTAGGTGCAGAAATGGCCGGCCGCGAGATGCGCCGGCTGCCGGCGACGATGGCCGGCGGGTCGCAGCCTCGGCTCGAAGGCGCGCCGCCCGCCGCGCCGCCGGACGCGATCGGCACGGAGATGGCCGGCCGGCCGCACTCGGCGCCGCAGCGTGCGTCGATCACGACGCAGCCCCAGGCAGACCACGCAGAGACGGCCAGGACCGAAGGCGAGATCAGACCGGCGGTGCACCTGCCGGCGCCGGAGCGTGCACCGACCACGCCGCAGCCCCAGGCAGACCACGGAGAGACGGCCAGGACGAAAGGCGAGATCGGACCGGCGGCGCACCCGCGCACCTCCGGTCGCGCAGACCACGCAGAGACGGCCAGGACCGAACACTGGCCGGAACCGTGGCCGGAGGCGATCGTCGCCAGCCTGACGCCTACCATCAGCCGCGTGGCGGATCGGTCGAGCACACTTGCGACCTGGACCGCTGGAGCGGAACAGGTCGGCCACGTCTTCGCTCGCTTCGCTCTGCCGATGGTCTGGGATTTCGCGGAATCCTGTCCGCTGACAGACACCAGCGGCGGCTTCGTCCAGGCGGTCGAATGGACCGCCGAGGCGTGCGGGCACCTGCTGGCTGCCGCGCAGGACGCTCCCGAGCCGGCGGTGCTGCGCCGTTCCGCCGCCGTGGGGCAGAACGGATCGGGCGATCGATCCGGCGCCAAGTTCGACCTCATCTGCACCGACCTGCCCTACTACGACGCCATCCCCTACTCCGACCTGATGGACTTCTTCCACGTCTGGCTGCGGCGCGCCCTGCGGGGGTTGTCGCCGGAGTTGGACGCGGCCTTCGCGACGCCGCTCGGCCCCAAGTGGAACGCCACAGCGAACGACGGCGAGCTCATCGACGACGCGGCCCGCTTCGCCGGCGACCGGGCGGCGTCGAAGCGCAACTACGAAGACGGCATGGCGCGGGCCTTCGCGCAGTTCCACGCGGCGCTGCGCGACGACGGCCGGCTCGTAATCGTCTTCGCCAACAAGTCGCCGGACGCCTGGGAGACGCTCGTCTCCGCCCTCATTCGGGCCGGATTCGTCGTGACCGGCTCCTGGCCCATCCAGACCGAGCGTCTGGCGCGCACGCGGGCGATGCAATCCGCCGCGCTGGCCTCGTCCATCTGGATCGTCTGCCGCAAGCGGCCGGCGGCGCGGCCGGGCTGGGACACCGCCGTGCTTGCCGAGATGCGCGAGAACATCACCCGGCGGCTGCGCGACTTCTGGGACGCCGGCATCCGCGGCCCCGACTTCGTGTGGGCGGCGACGGGACCGGCGCTGGAGGCGTTCTCGAAACATCCGGTCGTCAAGCGGGCGGACACGGCCGGCGGACAGATGACGGTGTCGGCGTTCCTGCGGCACGTGCGGCGCTTCGTCGTCGACTTCGTGGTGGGCCGTGTGCTGACCGGGGGCGGCGACGCCGAGGCCGCCAGCGGGCTCGACGACGTGACGACGTTCTACCTGCTGCACCGCCACGACTTCGGCCTGGGCGACGCGCCGATCGGCGCTTGCATCCTGTATGCCCTCTCCTGCAACCTGTCGGACCGCGACCTGACGAACCGCCACGACCTGCTCGCCCGGGGGCGGCGCGCGTCTGGCGGCGAGACGGATTCGGACGACGAGCCCGACCCGGAGGACACGGCCGACGAGGGCGCCGCCGACGGCTCCGGCGACGGCGGCAGTCGGGTCGCGCTGAAGCCGTGGAACCGCCGGAAGGCGAAGTCGCTCGGCCAGCCGACCCCGGACGGCCGCCCGGCGCCGCTCGTCGATCAGGCGCACCGCCTGATGCACCTGTGGCGAGCCGGCGACGAGGCGAAGGTCAACGCCTGTCTCGACGACCGCGGCCTCTCCCGCCACGCGCTGTTCGCCCGCCTGCTGCAGGCGCTGATCGAGCTGGCCCCGGCCGGCTCCGAGGAACGGGCGATCCTGGAGTCGCTGTCGAACCACATCGCCGCCCGCGCCGGTGTCTCGCCCGCGCGGCAGGCCGCGTTGCGGCTCGGAGACGAGTCATGATCACCTCTCTTCGCCTCATCGACTTCAAGAACTTCGCCGACGAGACGCTCCAACTCGGCCCGTTCACGGTGGTCATGGGCGCGAACGCCAGCGGCAAGAGCAATCTCCGTGACGCCTTCCGGTTCCTCCACGGCATCGGCCGGGGTTACACGCTGTCGGAGATCCTCGGCGGCAGGTACGGACCCGGCGGCCAGGTGGAATGGCAGCCGCTCCGCGGCGCCCCCAACGAGGTCGCCCGCACTGGCGAAGGGTTGTCCGGGGCGCGGTTCGGTCTGCATGTCGGGCTGCGGCCCGAACGTAGTGCCGGACCTGTCTGGCGCTACCACATTGAAGTCTCGCGCCAAGCCGGGGACTCGGGCGCGTTTCGCGTCGTGCGCGAAACACTTTCAACCGGGGGCGGGGAACTCGTGTACACGACCCATCCCGGATGGGGCGATCCGCTGTCCCGATCCGACCCGTCGAGCCTGCCGTTACGCATGGGGAAGACGGGCTCCCAGAGAAAGCTCGGGCATCGCGTAGAAGTTCGGGCGGACCAGCCAGCCCTGACACAGATCCGGGAGCACAAGCGGCCGGCAAGAGTCCACAAAGATATCGCCCAGAAGGTGCTCGACGCTCTGGCGCACATGCGTTTTCTCGACCTGATTCCGGACCGCATGCGACAACCGTCCTTTCCCGGCCAGACGGTCCTCGGCGACGGAGGCGAGAATCTGCCCAACGTGCTGCGACAGATCTGCACCGACGCGGCGCGAAAAAGGACACTGATCGACTGGGTGCGTGCGCTTACGCCGATGGATGTGGACGACCTACAGTTTCCGGTCGACCCGGTCACCGGATTGGTGCAGCTCGTCGTGCTGGAGAAGGGGAACAGGACATGTTCCGCATACAGCGTGTCAGACGGCACACTGCGCTTTCTGGCCATGCTGGCCGCGCTTCTCACCGACGACCCGACCACGTTCTATTTCTTCGAGGAAATCGACAACGGAATCCACCCCGCGCGGCAGTGGCTGCTGCTGGAGCTGATCGAGAAACAGACGGCCGCGGGCGCCGTACAGGTGGTCACCACCACCCACTCGCCCGCGTTGCTGACGTCCGTCAATGACCGGACGTTCAAGGACACCTCCGTCATCTGCCGTCCCGACGCCGCCACTGCTGCGATCATCCGGCCGGTGGCGAAACTGCCGAATGCGGGCGAATTGCGAAAGTCCCAGGGCCTGGGACGGCTGCTGACGGGAGGCTGGATGGAAGACATGATCGCGTTCACGGAAAACGCCACGGACACGGACGCATGACGGTTCTCGTGGTTCCCGAGGATTTCCGCAAGGACCAGTACATCCTGAAGCCGCTGCTGTCGAGGCTACTCGCCACGCTAGGCAAGCCGCACGCGACGGTGCGGATCTGTCAGGACCCGCTGCTGGGCGGGGTCGGCGAGGCGCTGAAGACCGAACGCATCGACGAGATCGTGGCCCGCTACAGCGGCAGGGTGCAGCTCATCCTGCTGTGCGTGGACCGTGACGGCGACGCCGGGCGACGCCAGCGACTCGATCAGCTCGAAACGAGATTCGGCAAGGGGTTTCTCGGCGCGAACGCGTGGGAGGAGATCGAGACGTGGGCGCTGGCTGGTCTCGAACTGCCTTCGGAATGGCGCTGGCGCGACGTGCGTGCCGAGGTGCACGTCAAGGAACGGTACTTCGATGTACTGGCGCACCGACGCGGCGTCGACGGCGGCCCGGACGGTGGACGGAGCGCCTTGGGCGAGGAAGCAGCCGGTCGCATCGACGCAATCCGTCGCAAGTGTCCCGATGACTTCGACGCGCTGGCGCAGCGGATCGAGGCCCTCGTGCAGAGCAGTTGACACGGCACTCTCGCCGTGCGCCCGCAGCGAGTGCGCACTCGGACCGTTTCGCCCCCGAAACTCGGGTCCACGGTGGCCCGCCAGTTCGTGAGAACACCGTCGTCCCGTGCGGATATACTGGCTGCCGTGACCAGGCTGCATCGCATCACGCGGGACCCCGACGTCATGGGCGGGTCGCCCCTGCATTCGGGATCTCCGCGTGACCGTGGGCACGATCGTGGGTCTGCTGGCTGCCGGACACGGCCGGGATGAGGTGCTGACCGCCTACCCGTACCTGGAGCCTGACACATCCGCGAGGCGCTGGCGTACGCCGCGTGACCCAGCGGATCCACGGCGCGCCGGTTGACCTGATGGCCCCTCTGCTGCTGGATTCGACAGTACTCATCGACGCGCTGCGTGGCCATCCCGCCGCGGCGCGGCTGTCTGCCCTGCCCCGGACCGGCATCGAACCGTGGGCGTGCGTGATTTCCATCGAGAAAATCCGGCGCCGCCTGCGCCGCGGCGAAGAGCCGACCGCGCGCCGCCTGTTCAACGGCCTGCCGCTGGCGCGGCGCGGGATGGCCGAAGGGGTGCGGGCCCGCACGTGGCGCCGAGCCTTCGCCCGACAGGGAGTCACGCTGCACCAGGTTGACTGCCTGATTGCCGCAACGCTCACGGGATCCCCCTCGACATCCCGGCTGCAGTTCCGATCATGAACCGCTCCGACGACGCTGCATCGGATTGGGATTTCGGAGACACACGCGAGGATCCGATACACAGGATCCACGCCTACCCCGCGAAGTTCCCCGCATTCATCACCACGAAGGCCCTGCGTCATGCGGAACAGCAGGGTGTGGATGTGAAAGTCGTCGCCGATGTCTTCTGCGGGTGCGGCACCACGGCAGTGGAAGCCAGGAAGAACGGCAAACATTTCTGGGGGTGCGACATCAACCCCGTCGCCACACTCATCGCACGGGCCAAGACCCGGCACTATCGGGACGAGACGCTGCTGCGGCACTTCGACGCCATCAGGAAAGGCTTCCGGCACACGACATCCGGCCCCGCCGACCATGCGCGAATCACCGACCGCATGCGGCACTGGTTCGACGACCGCAACATCGACGACCTCATTCGGCTCGACCTGGCCATTCGGCAACAGGTTTCCGTCGGAAGTCCATACCGAACGTTTTTCTTGTGCGGGTTCTCAAACATCCTGAAGTCGACCTCCCGTTGGTTGACGAAGTCCATCAAGGCGCAGCTCGACCCCCGCAAGGAACCCCGCGACGTAATGGAGGCTTTCGAGGATCAGTTCACCATGATGCGCAACGCCAACCGGCAGAACCATTTTCCCGCCGGCCGGCAACGGATCAACATCCGGACCCGGAACTTTCTGGCGTCCGCCGAACCGAGATGCCGACCCGACCTCATCGTCACCAGTCCGCCGTACGTGACGTCCTACGACTACGCCGATATCCATCAGCTTTCGACCCTCTGGTTGCGCTACGCGACCGACTACCGTGCGTTACGAAAGCACATGGTCGGCAACCAGTACGGTGTGGAACCACCCGATCCATCCACCGTCGATGCCCTGGGCCCCGGCGCCCGGGACATCTACGCCAGGCTCCTTGGCGTGGACCGGCGAAAGGCCTGTTGGGTGGCGCGCTATTTTCTCGACATGCGCACTGCCGTCGCCAAGTGCGGTCGAATGCTGAACGACGGCGGCATGGCCGTCTTCCTGATAGGAAACACGCGATACGGTGACGTCCGGATTGACAATGCGACCCACCTTGCCCACTGCATGGAGGCCGCCGGGCTCCGCGCCACGAAGATCCAGCGCCGGGTCTCGCTGAAGATCATGACCCCATACCGGGACGCCCGCGGTCGGTTCACTCGCGATTCGACCCGGCGACGGGTATACGGCGACGAGTTCGTCGTCATCGGGGCCAAGTAATGGAAACCGAAGCGCTGACGTTCCGACCCCACGCCCGCCTGCTGACGATGCTGGGCGATCAGTTGATCAAGAACGAACGGATCGCGCTGGTGGAGCTGATCAAGAACGCCTACGACGCCGACGCCGACCGGGTGGAGGTGCGCTTCGAGGATTTTCGCGAGGGCATGGCACATGACGATGCTTCCCGCATCGTCGTACGTGACGACGGCGTCGGGATGTCTCTCCGGACTATACGAACCCGGTGGATGAATCCCGCCTCGCCCCAGAAGTACCTCGACAAGCGGAAAGGCCGGGCGAAGTCGCCTGAAAAGAATCGCGTCATTCAGGGCGAGAAGGGTATCGGACGCTTCGCCGTCCTGAAGCTGGGCAAGGTGATCACGGTCACGACGCGCGAGCGCGGATCGGACTTCGAAACGGTGTTGGCGTACGACTTTTCCCGATTCGATGACGACTTCGTATCGGAGGACGGCGGCCAGCCGAAGGACATCTTTCTGGATGAGATCACCATCGATTGTCACCAGTCCCGTCCCGAGAAACTGCCGGGCGCACAACACGGTACCGTGATAGAGATTCGGGATCTCAAGGGAGACTGGACCGACGACATCGTCACGCGATTGTGCCGTGACGTCGCCAACCTGACGGATCCGGTGTCGCGGCTTACAAGCCACGTAGCGTCCGAACGTTTCGAGATCGCCATTTTCTGTAATGGTGAAATCCGGGCGCCGGCGGCCGACGAGGCGGAATCGCTGAAGGCGCTGATCGAAGACAAGGCGGTGCTGAATATCCGCGGCGCTTTCCGTTCGAAGGACATGGATTTCTCCTTCCGGATCGACGATGATCCGAAGAAGATCAGCCTGCAGGACCCGAAAGTGACCGGCCTGTGGGTGTGGCGACAGCGCTTCCGTCGGGCTCCTGGCGGCGTGGCAGCACAGATGCCGATACCTTTTCAGGGAGCAGACGCATACGCTTGTGGGGACTTCTCGTTTCAGTTCTACGTTTTCGACTTTGCACGGGGCATCGACGGCCGGTACATGCTGACCCAGCAGGAAAAGAATCGACTCAAGGAGCACCGGATCTACCTCTATCGTGACGGCGTACGGGTCTACCCGTACGGCGACCCTGACGACGACTGGTTGAACATCGACGTGACGCGCGGCACGGGCCGTGCGGGAGATTTCTTCAGCAACGATCAGCTCATTGGCTGGATCGAAATTACCCAGGAGCGCAACCCGAACCTGAGGGACAAGACCAACCGGGAGGGACTGATCGAAACCCGCGGGGCAGTTCGGGACCTCATCTTTCTCGTGCGGGCCTTCCTGTCCTACGTGAAGCAGTATCCCTATGCCCGGCATCAACAGCAGCAGCAGCAGCGCAAGGCCGTCCGGGTCGTGCGTGACGCGGCAGTCGCCAAGAACCTCGCGGATCTGGAGGAGAGTCTTCAGAAATCCGGACACGAATCACAGGCCCAGAAGGTCGCCAGGGTCGTCGCCGAGTACAAACGGGAGAAGGCGTATCTGTCACAACGGGCGGAGACGGCCGAGGATCTCGCCGGCGTCGGGCTGTCGGTCGAAATGGCGTCCCATGACATCATGCTTCTGCTCACGAGGGCGCAGGACATCGCCGGGCGGCTTGCGCGGTCCGTCCGCACCGCAGGCAGCGGCAAGACGCAGGAGCGGGCCGACATGCTCGTCGGGGTGCTGCAGCAGATTGCGGATGGGATGAGGGACGTTCAGATCCTGTTCAAGTCGTCGCGGCGGCGCCGGAAGGTGCTCAGAATCGAGCCGGTGCTGGACAGGATCCACCAGATATACGGAGCGTTGCTCGAAAAAAGCGCCGTGCGCTACCGGAAGGTCGCGGTGCACGGGTCGCCGCTGACGGCCAACACCACAGACGGAGTGGTCATGCAGGTCCTCATCAACCTGTTCGACAACGCCTGCTACTGGCTGGAGGCCGTTGCCCCGACCGCGCGCGAGATTTGCGTCACCGCCGACGGGAATCGGGGCGTGCTGACCTTTCCGGACAGCGGCCCCGGCGTCGATCCCGACGACCAGCCATACATATTCGAGCCGTTCTACTCCGGCAAGGGACAGGAGGGACGCGGCCTGGGGCTGTACATCGCGCGCCAGCTTCTGGAGCGGTACGGTTACCGCATCGGGATGGCGGACGGTCACCAGAGAGTTCTGCCGGGCGCCAACTTCGTCGTCAGTTTCGTGCAGGAGGAGGCGCAATGAACGTCGGCGAACTGATGTCCGGAATCGGTGTGGTCATCGATGACGCGTTCGGTTCCGCCGACCGCGACGATCTGATTTTCCGGATCGCCAAGCAGATCGAAGAACAGTGGAACCTCGCGCTTTATACGACCGAGCGGATGCCGCCGGAGGAGACGTGGGCCGGCCTGTTGCGGTCCGCCAGCTTCGTTCTGTTGGATTGGCAGTTGTGGCGGGGAGGCGCGGCCCGTTTGGAACAGGATGGCATGGAGAGGAACATCCAGTTCCTGACCGAGGCCCGGAAACACTTCATCCCTGTTTTCATCTTCACCAACGAGAGTGCCGACGACGTTATCGAGAGGTTGCCCGACACCATTTTCCAGAAGGAATCACCGGAAAAGAACTTCGTGTTCATCCGCAACAAGGCTGGGCTGGTGGCCGGCGATTCACTGGACTTCAGCGACATCGAACAGTGGATAAGGAAAATGCATCGGTGTACACGCTGAAGACCTGGGATCGGGTTTTTCGTATCGCGAGGAGCGATCTGTTTGGACGCATGTACGAGAGAAGCCCGGATTGGCCCAGAGTGTTCTGGAAAACATATGAACAGGACGGCGTGGACCCGAGCTGGTCGCTCACTCATCTGATCAACGACAGTCTGCTGGGACGCATGCAGACAAGCGCATTCGACGGGGAATTTCTCGGTGCCATCGATGCCGAGGTTCCCGGGGAGGATTTACGCGCGTTGATCGGTGAGGCGAGTGTCCGGCCGTCCCGGACCTTGCCGGAGGACGAGATCGGATGCGGTGACATGTTTCGGATGGGCAAGGGCAAGTTTTTGCTCAATCTTCGGCCGGACTGTGACTGCGTTCCCAGAAACGGACAGGAGGCCGGAGACGTGGAGCTGTATTGCATCGAGGGAAGGAAGATGTCAGACACCGAGCTTCACAAAACATTCACGATGGGACACTTCAGCGAGAGGATCTGGGAAACCGTCGCGTTCTCCGTACACGAGGGACGCAGCGTTCGGTTTGATTTCAGGAAACTTAGCATGAATGAGTTCTCGTGCCTGAAGGGCAAACGCACCGGCCGACTGCTGCACCCGTACCTGACGAGGATTCAGCAACGGTTCGGCCTGTACCTGCAGCGTCAGGGGCTGCCCCGCATTCCAGACGAGGCGGTGTCCATGCCGGGGACGGCGCGGCGCGACGAGCACGAACCGTGATCGAGTCGTGGGTGCTGGTCGACCTGACCCTGGAACGGACCGGCATGCAGAGGCAGAGGCAGGGATCCAAGGACCGTACTTCGACGAGCTGGCGAGGCTACGAGGCGTCGATGGCTGTCGTGATGGTGTCGGAGGCGGCTGAGTGAGAACGTAACCCGTCGAATCGACGGGCACCGCCTGTGTTGTCCGTAACTGACGAGAGACAGATGACAAGCAAACCGTCCTGGACCCCCTGGCACCGCGTAGTGAAGCTGCGCGACGACGTGCGCACCGGCGAGCTGTCGCTGGCCGACTTCGCCGCCGACCTGCACGACGTGATGATGCAGGCCGGGCGGCGGCCGATCTACGAGGATCCGGCCCGCTTCTTCGCGCTGACCTTCCCCACCTTCGCGCTCCGCGAGCTGGCGAAGGATGTCGTGCTGCGACTCGCGGGCCGCAACACGAAGGCGGTGCGGCAGCTCGAGCTGACCTACGGCGGCGGCAAGACGCATACGCTGGTGACCCTGCGCCACCTGGTCCACGACCCCGGCGCGCTGCCCGACCTGCCGGCGGTCGAGCAGTTCCGCTCGCACGCCGGCGCGCCGCCGCCGACGGCGCGGGTGGCGGCGCTGGCCTTCGACAAGCTGGACGTCGAGAAGGGCATGGAGGTCCGCGGGCCGCAGGGCGAGCGACGGTGGCTGAAGCAGCCGTGGAGCGTGCTCGCCTTCCAGATCGCCGGCGCGGCCGGCATCCGGGCGCTGCACGCCGACGGGCTCGACGAAGAACGCGGGACGCCGCCGGCCGAGCCGCTGCTGGTCGACCTGCTGGCGCGGCCGCAGGCCGAGGGGCTGGCGACGCTGGTGCTGGTCGACGAGGTGTTGATGTTCGCCCGCGGCAAGGTCGCGGTGGACGGCGCGTGGGGCGGCCGGCTGATCGACTTCTTCCAGTACCTGTGCCAGGCGGTGACGAAGGTCGACCGCTGCGCGCTGGTGGCGTCGCTGCTGGCCTCGGACGTGGCCATGAGCGACGAGACCGGCAAGGGGATCAGCGCGCAGATCGCGGCGATCTTCAACCGGCAGAAGGAGGAGGGCGTCCAGCCGGTGCAGCGGGAGGACGTGGCCGAGGTGCTGCGGCGGCGCTTCTTCACCCCGGCGTCGATTGCGGACGCCGACGCGTTCCGGCAGCACGTGACGACGGCGGTGCGCAACCTCGCGGCGGTGGACGATGCGGTGCGCAAGGACCACCGGCGCGTGGAGGATCGCTTCGCCCGCAGCTTCCCGTTCCACCCCGACCTGACCGACCTGTTCTACACGCGCTGGACCCAGCTCGACCGGTTCCAGAGAACGCGCGGCATCCTGCGCACGTTCGCCATCGCGCTGCGCGACGCCGAGCCCTGGGACACCGCGCCGCTGGTCGGCCCCAACGTATTCCTGCCGCCGCCCGACCGGGGCGGCATCGCCGAGGCGGCGCGCGAGCTGACGGGCATCGCGACGCGCGAGGTGACCGAGAGCCGCGGCCACGACTGGGCCGCGATTCTGGAGGGCGAGCTGGACAAGGCGCGGACCATCCAGGACGAACGGAAGGGGTTGAGAAACCGCGAGCTGGAGCAGGCGGTCTGCACCGTGTTCCTCGGTTCGCAGCCCATCGGCCAGAAGGCCCACACGCCGGAGCTGGTCGCGCTGGTCGGCGCCACCCGGCCCGACCGCATCGAACTCGATCACGGGCTGCGGCGCTGGACGGAGCTGTCGTGGTTCCTGGACGAGAACGAGTTCGGGAGCGACGCCGCCGGCGGCGACGGCCCCCCGCCCCTGCCCAAGGCGTGGCGGCTCGGCAACCGGCCCAACCTGAAGCAGATGCACCACGACGCCTGCGCCAACCGGGTGACGGCCGAGGCGGTCGAGGCGCGGCTGCTGGCCGAGGTGCGGACGACGAAGAGCCTGACGCACGGGACGCGGGCGTTCGGCGTGCGCACGCACCTGCTGCCGGAGCGGCCGCGGGACGTCGAGGACGACGGCGACTTCCACTTCGCCATCCTGCCGCCGGCGGCGGTGTCGAGCGCCGGCCGGCCGAGGAGCGCGGCGCGCCGCTTCCTCGACGAGACGACGGGCGCCGACCGCCCCCGCGTCCACCGCAACGCGGTCGTGCTGGTGGCGCCGTCGACCGACGGGCTCGATGTCGCCCGCACCCGCGTCCGCGAGTACCTGGGCTGGGAGGATGTGCACGAGCAGCTCCGCGGCCAGCCCCTGGACCCGGTGCGCGAGGACCGGCTCGCGGCCTGGACTGCGGCGGCCCGACAGCGCGTCCCGGAGGCGATTCGCCAGGCGTGGACCATCGTCGTGGGCGTCAATCCCGACAACGAGGCGCAGGCGTTCCGGGTGACGATGGGCGCCGACCCGCTGTTCGCCACGGTGCGGGCCGACCCGCGGGCGCGCATCCAGGAGACCGCCATCAACGCCGAAGCGCTGCTGCCGGGCGGTCCCTACGACCTGTGGCGCGACGACGAACCGTCACGCCGCGTGAAGGACCTGGCGGGTGCGTTCGCCCGGAACCCGCGGCTGCCGAAGATGCTGCGCACGCAGGAGATTCGCGCCACCATCGAGCGGGGCGTGCGGGACGGCCTGTTCGTGGCGTCGCTGCCGCGGCCGGACGGGACTTCCAGGACCTGGTGGCGGACGCCGATCGACGAGGCGGCGCTCGCCGAGCCGGCCCTGGAACTCTTCCTGCCCGGCGCGGCCACGCTGTCGGCGCTCGATCCCGGAGTCCTCGCCCCCGGAACCCTGCCCGCGCTCTGGAACGGCGACTCGGTCACCGTCGCCGCCGTGACCGAGTACTTCGCGGGCGGTCGGACGGTGATGATGCCGCGGGAAGGCTACGAAGAACCGGTCGCCATTCCCGCCTGCCCGCCGGATGCGGTGGAAGCGGCGGTGGCCGAGGCCGTAGAGCAGGGCCTCCTGTGGCTCGTCAACGGACCGGCCAGCTTCCAGGGCGAGCCGCTGCCGGCGGGCGTGCTGACCGGCACCGCCGCGTTGCGCGCGCCGCTTGCCCCCCTGCCGGTGCAGCGGCTGCTGCCCGATGCCGCGCCGGACGCGTGGAAGGGGGGCGAAGCGACGGTGCTGGCGCTCGGCATCGCCCTGGCGGGCCAGGAAGGCCATCCCGTTCCCTGGACGGTGCTCCGCCGCGCGGTCGACGACGCGATCACCGCGCACTGGCTGGAGGCGGCGCCGGACGGCGGCTCATGGCCCTGCGACGCCTCGGGCGCAGCCACCGTGCGGCTGCGCCCGCCGCTGCGGTTCGACCCGCGCGCCGTGAAGCCGAAGGTCGCCGAACGGCGGCCCGACTACACGTCATCGGCCGTTCTGGAACCCGCCGGGCTGCAGGACCTCGTCGACGCGCTGCCGGACATCGTGAAGGCAGCGGCCGGCGTGCCGCTGGCGTTCCGGCTGGAGGTGACGCTCGGCGGCGGGAGCGGGGAGGTCACGTCGGATACGGTGGAGCGGATCGACGGGCTGCTGCACGAGATCAACCCCGCGCTGCGCCTGAAACCTGGGTAGTCATAGCGTTGCTTGCGCCCGTCTCCCGGCTGCTGCACGAGATCAACCCCGCGCTGCGCCTGAAACTGAAGCGCTGACGAACCCGCGGGCGTCCAGACTCGACCGCGCGTCCGCCATGCATCACCGCTCGAATGCCGCGGGGCCTTTCGCCACGGACTGCAAAGGTCACCGCGAGCGCGAGAAGCCGGAATCGACGAATCGCGCGCCGGCGCGACTCCCGGCCGGAGCTCCGAGCCAGCCGGGGCCCGGGTGCGTCTCCGCCTCCTCGGCCACGGTGACGGCGTCCCCCTCCTCCAGGAGCTCGGAGCCAGCCGGGGCCCGGGTGCGTCTCCGCGGCTACTCCTGCACCCGATGCCGCCCGCGCAGCGGCCGGCCGGGCTGCACGCCCTCCACCAGCGCGCCGTCGCGGACGACGAAGGTGCCGGCGACGAGCACGTGCGCGATGCCGGTCGAGTACTGGTCCGGCGCGTCGTAGGTGGCCCGATCGAGGATCGTCTCCGGGTCGAAGATGGTCAGGTCGGCGTCGCTGCCGACCTGCACCCGGCCCTTGCGGGCCATCTCCGGCACGATCGCTTCGAGCCGTTGCGCGGGCAGCAGAGTCATCTTGCGCAGGGCGGCCATCAACGACAGGGCGCCGCGATCGCGGACGTAGTGGCCGAGGATGCGGGCGAAGGTGCCGGCGCCCCGCGGATGCGCGCGGCCCTGGCTGAAGGGAATGCCGTCGCTGGCCGCGATGACGTCCGGCTGGCTGACGATCCACTCGTTGATCTCTTCCGAGCGCCCGTGCATGATGACCCAGCCGCCCTGGCTGCGATAGCGCTCGAACGTCTCCGGGGTCAGCCGCTCGCCGGTCTCCACCCACTGCAGGCTCCGATAGGCCTGACGCGGGCGATCCAACCACCCGTCGAACAGGGGCGACTCGATCAGCGAGGCGCTGGCCGTGTAGGGATAGGCCTCGGTCGTGACATCAATTCCCCGTTCGCGGGCGCCGCGGACCATGGCCAGCGCCTCCTCCGCAAGCTCGCCCGCCGTGCTGTTCATGTGGACGATGTGGAGCGGCGCCCCGGTGACCGCGGCGTTCGCGATCACCTCCTGGAACGGCGCCAGCGCGCCGCCGCGCCGGAAGTCCCCCGACGATCGCAGGTGGATGAACACGGGCGCCTCGTGCCCGGCCGCGACCTCGAACATCCGCAGCAGCTCCCGGTGGCTCACTCCCGGGGTGTAGCTCAGGCCGAAACCGAGCCCGATGCCGCCGTCGCGCAGGCCGCGCTCCAGGAGCTGCCGCAGCCGGACGAGCTCGTCCGCGCTCGCGGCGCGATAGAGCGTGTCGTCGCTGCTCTCGCCCAGCGAGAACGTGCCGTCCGCGTTGCCGCGGGCGAAGACGCTGCCCATCGCGCGCACCCGCGCGGCCTGGTGGCTCACCGACACGCCGTAGTGGATGAGCGACGCCCCGCCGCGACGCTCGTACCAGCGGTCGACGGGAAATGCCCCGATCTCGAGCTCCAGGGCCGTCGTCACGCCGTCCATCGCCTGGTACCGGCTGCTCGTCGGATCCTGTCCGTGCGCGTGCAGGTCGATGAACCCTGGTGCGACCACCAGCCCCGCGGCCTCCACGGTCTCGGCCCCCGTCAACGGAGACTCGGAAACCGTCACCACGGCGCCGTCGCGGATCCCGACGTGACGCACGGCGTCCAGCCCCGTCTCGGGATCCAGGACCCGGCCGCCCGCGATCACCAGATCGAGCGGCTGGACGGCCTCTGCAACCGCGCCCAACGGCGGCGACTCGCCCCCGGCGCAGCCCCCTGCGCAGGCGACGGCCAGCGCCAGGACGCCGGTCCGGCCCCAACCGCCGAACGCCGATGTCTTCCCGTATCCGTCCGTCCGAGGTGACGACGCCTGTCGAGGATCGGTCTCCATCACCACAACCCCAGTATCTTCCACCACGCGATTCCGACCGCCAGCCAGATGACCAGGTTCACGACGGAGGCGAAGAATCCGGCGCGCCACCAGTCCCGCAGGCTGACATAGCCCTCGATGAAGATGACCGGCGAGGTCGTGGTGCCGTAGTGGGTCAGGCAGGCCTGCAGGTTGTTGAGAAACAGCAGGCTGTAGACCACGATCCCGGCCGGGGCCCCGACGCCGACGAGCAGCGTGACGAACGGTCCGTAGAGCGCCAGCGCATGCACCGTGGTGCTGGCGAAGAAATAGTGCGTGTAGAAGTAGATGACCAGCGTGACGACCAGCACGGCGATCCACGGCACGCCGGTGAACCATGCCCCTACCCAGTCGGCGAAGACCACCGTCACCCCGGTCTCGTTCAGCAGACCGCCCAGGGTGAGCAGGCCGCCGTACCAGACGAAGACGTCCCACGCCGAGCGCTCTCCGAGCGCGGCATCCCAGGTCAGGGTGCCGGTGACGAAGAGCACGCCGAGCCCGACGAAGGCCACGAGTCCGGGCGACAGCCAGTCGACGTACGACGACAGCACCCAGAATCCGATGAGGAAGACGAACACGGCGAGCACGACCGCCTCGGCGCCGCGAATCGGCCCGAGCCGGTCGAGCTCGCCCTCGGCGAACTCGCGCGCCGCCGGCGTGTGCCGGATGTCCGGCGGCACGACGCGCAGCAGCAGCAGCGGCACCGCGACGCTCGATACGATGCCCGGCGCGAGGCCGGCGATGAACCAGCTCGCCCAGGTGACCTCCACCCCGGCGAACTCGCGCGCCAGATCGCCGAGCAGCAGGTTCGCGGCGCTGCTGTAGAAGAACATCGCCGAGGCGATGGTGCTCGTCTGGTACATGCACGTCATCAGGAACGTGCCGAGCCGCCGCGAGGTCGCTCCGGGCTCCGACTCGTAGAGCGTGCTGATGCTGCGCGCGATGGGAAAGACGATGCTCGCCGACCGGGCCGTGATCGACGGCACGCCGGTGGCCAGGGTCAGGTCCGTCAGGTGCAGCGCGTAACCGAGTCCGAGCGACGTCCGACCGATGGCGCGCACGAACCAGAGCGCGATCCGCCGCGCGAGGCCGCACTCGCGCAGCGCCCGCGACATCATCATGGCGGCCAGCACCATCCAGACCGAGGCGGCGGAATAGCCCTGCAACGCCCGCCCCATCGGCACGCCCCCGACCAGGATCACCGCCGTGATGCCCAGCAGCACCACCTGGGAGCCGGGCAGCGGCTGCAGCATCAGCCCGGCGATGGTGGCGAAGAAGACGCCGGTGATGCGCCAGCCCGCGGCGTCGACGCCTTCAGGCGGCGGGAGCACGTGCGCGACGAGCACGTAGATGCCGAACAGGGCGAGCAACCGAGCGGGCTTGCCAGCCATGACTCACGGCCGGCCGACCCGCTCGACGACCGCGGCCAGCCCCTGGCCGACCCCGATGCACAGCGTGACCAGGGCGTAGCGGCCCCCGCTGCGCTGCAACTGCCGGACGGCGGTCAGTGTCAGACGAGCGCCCGAGGCGCCGAGCGGATGCCCGATCGCGATGGCGCCGCCGTTGGGATTCACCCGACTGTCCTCCTGATCGATTTCCAGCGCCTTCAGGCAGCCGAGCACCTGCGTGGCGAACGCCTCGTTGATCTCGATGACGTCCATGTCGGCCAGCGTCAGCCCGGCCCGCGCCAGGGCCTTGCGCGAAGCGGGCACCGGGCCGAGCCCCATGACCCTGGGCTCGACGCCGGCGACCGCGGCCGAAACGATACGCGCCAGCGGAACCGCTCCGACCTCTTCGCCCACCGCGCGGGATCCGACGATCAGCACCGCCGCGCCGTCGTTGATGCCCGACGCGTTGCCGGCCGTGACCACGCCGTCGCTCGCCAGGGAACGCAGCGCGGCGAGCTTCTCCGGACTGGTCCCCGGCCGCGGGTGCTCGTCGTCGGCCACCTCGGTCGTCTGGCCGCGCTTCGGGCCCGGCACGGTGACCGGGTGCAGCTCGCCGGAGTAGAAGCACTCGGACCGGGCCTGCGCATAGCGCGCCTGCGACCGGGCGGCGAACCGGTCGCTCTCTTCGCGGCCGATGCCGAGGTCCTTCGACACCTCCTCGGCCGTCTCGTACATGGCGTGGTCGCCGAACGCCGCGGTGGCCCGGCGGTTCGGAAAGCGGGACCCGAGGGTGGTGTCGAACGTCGTAAGCTGCCGGCCGTAGGCGCGTTCCGCCTTCGCCATCACGAACGGCGCCCGGCTCATGCTCTCCACGCCGCCGGCCACGAACAGGTCGCCCTGCCCGCACGCCACGGCCCGCGCGGCGTCGACCACCGCGGCCAGCCCGCTCGCACAGAGCCGGTTCACCGTCAGGCCGGCCACCTCGACCGGCAGGCCGCCGAGCAGCCCGGCCCGCCGGGCGACGTTGCGGCAGTCCTCGCCCGCCTGGTTCGTGCAACCGGCGATCACGTCCTCGAACCGATCGGCCGGAAAGGGACTGCGCTCGACGAGCGCGCCGATCAGATCGCCGAGCAGATCGTCGGGGCGGACCGGCGCAAGCGCGCCGGCGTGGCGTCCGAACGGCGTCCGGAGGCCATCGTAGAGGAACGCGTCGATCATCCGGCCATTATAGGGTCAGCGCCCCGCCGTATCCGCCGTATAGGGTCAGCGCCCCCGCCGGTATGGGGTCAGCGCCCGGCCGGCACCCGGCCCGACCGGGCGCAGCGGTCCGGCCGACCGTCAACGCCGGCGCATCACGACGATGCGGTTCGAATTCGTCCCCGCCCGGTTATCGTCAGCGCCGGCGCATCACGACGATGCGGTTCGAATTCGTCCCCGCCCGGTTGTTGTCGATGCCCCACGTATTGGACGTCTTGGTGAACACCTGCGCGTTGACGACCACGCATACCGGCTCCCACGAGGTCTCGCGCGCCACGTCGGCGACCACCCGATCGAGCAGCAACGCCCCGCCGCGAATCTCCCCCACTTCGAAGGCGAGGACCGCTGCGGGACGACAGATCGCGGCGGTACTGTCGAGCGCGCCGCGGACCAGGTCCTTCCAGGCGTCGAGACTGCCGGTCTGCGTGATGCCGACGGCATCCGGATCGATGCCGGCGAACCAGCAGCGCATCCAGTTGTCGCCCCGGTAGTCCACGATGTTCAGGAACGGCGGCGACGTGACGGCGAGCGATACCGGCGGCCCGTCGTAGGCGAACGGCGTGCCGGCCGGCTGGCGGAAGAACCCGTGATTGCGTCCCGCGGGCTCCTGCCGCCGCAGGTCGCGCAGCAGCGAACGCGTCTTGCGCAGAATCACGGCGGCAACGTCCCGGTAGTCGGGTTGCAGGTTGCGGCGCGCGTTGTTCCTTCGCTGCCGCTCGATCGACGCGGCCTGGTTGGGGGGCAGCGTATAGACGGAGAAGAATCCCTTCGAATGTCCGGTCAGCCGGTTGATGGCGACCATCCGGATCCACCGATCGACGGCATCCGCGCGTCCTTCCGCGTGGCGCTCGCGGAGGTATTCGCGAAGCCGGCAGATCTGATGCAACGTGCGTTCGTGGAAGAAGACATCGAACCCGTCGGGATGCGCGGCGGGCCCGTCCAGCGACAACGAGCGCAGGCGGGCGTCCACCTCCGCCGGCGCCGGCGGGTCCAGTCGCGCCTCCAGCAGCACGCGCGACAGCGGATTGACATCGTTGCCCAGCGTCTCCCGCCGGTGCAGCGCCGCCTCGAGCAGCGTCGTCCCCCGCCCCATGAACGGATCGAAGACGACGTCGCCCGGATCCGTCAGTCGGGTGATGAAGAACCGCGGAAGTTGCGGCTTGAAGCAGGCGCGGTAGGAAATCTCGTGCAGGGAATGCGCCGCGCGCTGTTTCGACGTCCAGAACTCGTTCACGAAGATGGGCAGGCCCGCGTAGTCGTCGACGATCGTCTCCTTGCCGTAGCGGCGCCACCGCGCGAGCTCGCTCGTGAACTCGTCGAAGGTCAGCCGCCTGTCATCGGCCAGATCGAACTGGTACTGCATGCCCGGGCAAACGGCGAGCGGCCTGCGGCGAAGCTACATCCCCAGCAGGTTCGTGCGCAATTTCGACAGACCCTGCTCCACCGCCCAGAGATCGAGCTCCACCGACGCCAGCTCGTCCACGACGGGAACGGCCAGGCCATTCTCGCGCAGATCGACCGCCTTGATGTAGGACCGGCACGATCCGCACTCTTCCACGCGCACGTGCGGCCATGATTCCGAGACGTGATGCGGGCGCTTCTCCGCGCGCTCCTCGCCGCAGGCGGGACACCGCGTTCTCGGGAACGTCCACTCGGTCAGGCACAGCGAGCAGAGCAGCGTCCTTCGTCCCTTGATCTGCGGCTCGTCGCGCAACACGGCCGCGACCGGCGGCGCTCCGCAGGTCGGGCAGACGGCGCGGGAGGCGTCTCCGGACGTGCTCCCATCCCGGCCGCCGGCGGCGGCGCCGCGGCCGGTGGCGGCCCCACCGTCGGCGGCGGCCCCCCGGACCTGACCGCGCGCCTGGCCACCATCCTCGGGCACGTCGGCGGCGGCCCCCCGACCCGCCGCGCCCCGGTAACCGGCGCCGGCCCCGTGGCCGACCGCGTCCTGCTGCGACACGGCCTCGGCGAGCGCCTCGGCGAGCGGCTGGACGAAGGCCCGCGGGAAGAACGCCAGCGCTGCCGCGTCGCATTCGAGCCGGACCGCCACGGCGTCGACCGGCTCGCTGGCGAGGGCCGCGCGCAGCAGGTCCGACGCCGCGCCGGGCGCGGCCGCCAGCCGCGCGGCGACCTCCCGCAGCAGTTCGGTCGCCGACGCAGGAACCGACCGCACGAAACGCAGGAACTCCCGCGCGCGCGACCGTTCGGGAAGCCTCTCCAGCCGCAGGCGCGGCGCGCGGCCGTCGGCGGCCTCGACCGTGCGCAGCCAACGCGACTTCCGCGCCCTGGCGTGCAGCGGCTCCTGCAACACCAGCACGTCGTCGTAGAACGCCAGCATTTCGGCGGCGTGCGGATGGTCGGACCGCAGGCGCGCCACGCGGCGGCGTCGCAACCCGATCGGATGTTCCTCGGTGCGGCGGCCGAATGCGGAAAGTTTGCTCAAGGCAGCAGTGGGTGACGCCATCGCAGGCCGGCGAACCGGGTAAAGTCGCGGTCAACGGCCACGAGTTCGCAGTCTGGCCTCGATTGTCGAGTCGCACGGTGGTGCGCGGTGGTGCGCAGGAACCGGAGCCTATGTGGCATATGTCCATATGTCAACGGCACGAGCGCCGATGCATCCCAGTACCTCACACCCGATCCGCCCGATCCTCGGCCACCGCTCCGGGAGATTGATCGGCAGCGCCAGCGGCGGTGATTCCAGCACGGCCGCGGCGTTGCCCATGCCGGGCCTCATGCAAGTCATTGCTTGCGCGCCGGTCCTCCGGTCGAGCCCGGTTGTCCGGCCGGCGTGGCGCCGGCACGCCGCTACGGACGGGTCTGCTCTTCGTGCCAGCTCGGGTGGTGGTGGCGGGCCCAGCGATCGGTCACCGTGCCGTCGATCATCGCGCGCGCCGTGCCGGGATAGGCGACGGTGCCGAGGTAGACGTGGACGATGAGGAACAGGCCGCCGCCGAGGGTGGCGGCGTAGTGTGCGAGCCGCATCCACTGCAGCAGACCGGCGCCGAACGACGCGGGGAACCAGAGGGCTACCCCGCTGACCACGAAGACGACCGCCAGCGCGCCCTGCACCCAGAAGAACATCTTCTGGCCAGCGTTGTACTTGCCGGCCGGCGGCACGTTGGCCGTGTCGCGGGTGGCGTAGTGCCGCACCGCGCGCAGCCAGCGCCAGTCGGTGTCGCTGAGGAACATGTCGCGCAGCCAGATGGCGATCATGAACACCATCCCGCCCGTGAACAGGACGCCGACCCACGGGTGCAGCACCCGCGCCGACGGGCCGCCGCCGAGCAGCGCGGTCAGCCAGAAGAGTGCCGGGTAGGCGAAGGCGAGGCCGGTCGCCAGCAGGAGGACGAAGGTGACGCCGACCACCCAGTGGACGATCCGCTCGATGAAAGTGAAGCGCTGAAGCAGTTGGCTGGACATGCCTACAGCCTGATCAGGGGCAACAGGTCAACGCGGCGCCGGTTCACGCCGGCCGCTGCTCGGCATCGTCGTGCTCGTCGAGCCGCTCGGGTCCGTAGCGCAGGAAGTGGACCAGCGCGCCGAGCACGCCGAAGCCCATCAACCACGCGCCGATCCGCTTCAGGAACACCAGCCCCGTCATCGGCGCCGGGCTCGCGGTCGGGTCCGACGGCAGGCTGTAGTCGGCCAGCCGGTCGCCGTGCGGGACGACGTACATCATGTGCGTGCCGCCGACCCCGGCCGGGTTGTAGACGGCGGCGTTCTCGTAGCCGCGCGACTTCAGCGTCTCCACCTTCTTGTCGGCCAGGGCCAGCATGTCGTGCTTGCTGCCCCACGAGATGGCGTTGGTCGGACAGGTCTTCACGCAGGCCGGCTCCAGCCCCGCCTCGACCCGGTCGACGCACATGTTGCACTTCGAGACCTTGCGCGTGGCGACGTCGAAGCGCGGGATGTCGAACGGGCAGCCGGTGACGCAGTACTGGCAGCCGATGCAGTTCTCCTGGTTGAAGTCGACGATGCCGTTGGTGTACTGCACGATGGCGCCCGGGGCGGGGCACGAGAACAGGCACCCCGGCTCCTCGCAGTGCAGGCAGGCGTCCTTCTTGATCAGCCAGTTGAGCTGGCCGTCGACCTCCACCTCGTTGAAGCGCATCAGCAGCCACGTCTTCGGGCTCAGGTCCCGGTGGCTCTGGTAGCTCCCGAAGTTGGCGGTCGGCTCGACGCCGAGGTCGTTCCACTCCTTGCAGGCGACCTCGCATCCCTTGCAGCCGATGCACGCCCCGATGTCGACGAGCTTCGCGTAGGTCGGCCCGCCCGAGCGCAGGGCGCTGATCGGGATGAAGGCGTCGGGGCTCGCCGAGACGCGGCGGATGGTGAGTGAATCGGCCATGTCACGCCCTCTCCACGTTCACCAGGAACGACTTGAACTCGGGACAGCGGGTGTTCGCGTCGCCGATGAACGGGGTCAGCAGGTTGGCCATCGAGCCCTGGGTGATGCCGACGAAGCCCCAGTGGACGGGGATGCCGACGGTCCAGACGACGCGGCCGTTGACGCGCAGCGGCTTGATGCGCTTGGTGACGATGGCGGTGCCCTGCACCTGGCCGCGCTTGGACCAGACGCGGACCTGGCTGCCGTTGGCGATGCCCTTCTCGGCGGCGAGGCCCTCGGGAAGCTCGACGAAGAAGTCGGGCATGGCCTCGACCAGCAGGGGGACGTTGCTGGTGACGAAGTGCTCGCGCTCGACCACGCGGTAGACGGTGCAGGCGTAGGGATAGTCGTCGTCGCCGCTGGCCAGCGACTCGCGGACGCCGTCGTACCAGCGGATGACGGGGTTGACGGGAACGTTGTCGTGCAGGGCGTTGGGCGACGGGCTCTCGACGGGTTCGTAGTGCTCGGAGAGCGGGCCGTCCGCCAAGTGGCCGCCGCTGAACAGGCGCGCCACGCCCTCCTCGGTCATGATGAAGGCGCCGGCGGCGTCGGGCGGCGTGGTGCGGCCGTAGTCGGGCACGTCGCCGATCCACTCGCGGCCGTTCCAGACGATGCCGGCGCGGCTGGGGTCCCAGGGCCGTCCCTCGGCGTCGGCCGAGGCGCGGTTGTAGAGCACGCGGCGGTTGGCGGGCCAACTGAACGCCCAGTCGTGGTGCATGCCGAGACCGGTGGGGTCGGCGGTGCCGCGGCGCTGCATCTGGTTGCCGGCCTCGGTGAAGCTGCCGGTGTAGATCCAGTTGCCGGCGGCGGTCGAGCCGTCGTCGGCGAGCTCGCCGAACGAGTCGAGCTGCCGGCCGGTGGCGACGTCGAACCCGTTGATTTCCTTGGCCAGCTCGGCCATGGTCGGCTCGCGCGGGTTCAGGTAGTCCCACGTCAGGTGCTCGATGGCGTCGTTCCAGGCCCCGCCCTCGGCCTCATACAGCGCCTTCACCCGCCAGAAGAGCTCCGACAGGATCCAGGTGTCCGAGCGGACGCCGATCGGCGGGTCGATGGCCTTCTCCTTCCACTGCGCCCAGCGTCCGCTGTTGGTGAACGAGCCGTCGCGCTCGATCCAGTGGGACGACGGCAGGTAGAGCACCTCGGTGTCGATGGCGGCGGGGTCCATGCCCGGCGCCTTCCAGAACTCGGCCGAGTCGAGCATGAAGGGATCGATGACCACCTTCCACTTGAGCTTCGACATCGAATCGAGCAGGCGCGGCACGTCGGGGCCGGCGAGCAGGGGGTTGAAGCCGAGGGCGACGAACCCCTCCAGCGTCCCCTCGCGCGCCTTGTCCCAGATGGTGAGCCACGTGGCGTCGCCGTCCTGCTTGGCGAGGTGGTGGTAGGCGAAGTCGTTCTCCGCGGTCGCGTGCTCGCCGAACCACGCCTTCATCTGCGAGACGTAGAACTTCGGGTAGTTGCCCCAGTAGTTGACGGTGTCGGGGACGAGCGGCTGCGGCGTCGAATCGGACAGGTGCGCGGCCAGCGACGTCTGCCCCGGCGTCGGCACCTTGAGGTAACCGGGGAGGATGCCGGCGACGATGGCGTGGTCGGTGGCCCCCTGCACGTTGGCGTGCCCGCGGAGGGCGTTGATGCCCCCGCCGGGGCGGCCGATGTTGCCGAGCAGGAGCTGCAGGATGGCCGCGGTGCGGATGATCTGGCTGCCGACGGTGTGCATGGTCCAGCCGACGGCGTACATGATGGTGCCCACGCGGTCGGCGCGCCCCGTCGAGCAGATGATCTCGGCCATCTGCAGGAACTCGTCGGCGGTGCAGCCGGCGATGTCCGCCACCACCTCCGGCGTGTAGCGGTCGTAGTGCTGCTTCAGCAACTGAAAGACCGAGCGCGGGTGCGCGAGCGTCGGGTCGCGGCGGACGTAGCCGTCGGGACCGCGCTCGTAGTCCCAGGCCGTGCGGTCGTAGTTGCTCGCCGCCTCGTCGAAGCCCGCGAACAGCCCGTCGGCGAAGCCGTACTGCTCGCCGACGATGAACGTGGCGTTGGTGTGGGCGCGCACGTAGTCCGCGTGGTGCAAGTCGTTCTCGAGGGCGTAGCGGACCAGCCCGCCGAGCACCGCGATGTCCGCACCGGGCCGGATCTGCATGTGCCGGTCGGCGACGGCCGACGTGCGCGTGAAGCGCGGATCGATGGTCAGCAGCTTCGCGCCGCGGTTGTCACGCGCGTCGACCGCCCACTTGAAGCCGCACGGATGGTTCTCGGCCGGGTTGGCCCCCATCACCAGGATGACGTCGGTGTTGCCGATGTCCTTCCAGTGGTTGGTCATCGCCCCGCGGCCGAACGTGGCGGCCAGACTGGCCACCGTGGGGCTGTGTCATATGCGGGCCTGGTGGTCGATGTAGACCAGGCCCATCGCGCGCATGGTCTTGGTGATGAGGTAGGCGTCCTCGTTCGAGACCGTCGCGCTGCCCACCCAGGCGATGCCGTCGGCGCGGTTGACGACGCGGCCGGCGTCGTCGCGCTCGCGGAACGAGGCGTCGCGCGAGTCCTTGAACCGGCGCGCGAACCAGTCCATCGCCGTGTCCCAGTCCACCTCTTCCCAGTCGGCGGCGCCGGCCCGCCGCAGCAGCGGCTGGTGCCGCAGCCGGGGGCTGATGGCCAGCTCCATCTGCGAGGCGCCCTTCGGGCACAGGGTGCCGCCGTTGATGGGGCTGTCGGGGTCGCCCTCGACGTGGATGACGGTGTTCTTGGTGTTCAGACCGCCGCTGCCGTGCACGTAGGCGAGGGTCCCGCAGCCGACCGCGCAGTACGGGCAGACGGTGCGGTACTCGGTGGCGTTGCGGATCTTGAGCTGCCGCACCGCGGCGTGCGCGGGCCGCAGGTCGAAGCCAAGGGCGCTGACCGCGACGCCGCCGGTCGCCGCCGCCTTGAGGAACGTGCGTCTGGAGATGTCCATGCCGGGTCGTGTCTCCCGCTACAGGCGTTTATACCACACCGGCCGATCGTCGTGCGCACAAGTGCGCGGGGTCACCGCCGGACATCCGTCTGACGACGTCGTGAACCGCACTCGCTTCCCGTTCGCCGATCGGTGGGGTTCTGGAGCCGGCTGGTCGGCTGGCTGACCGGATCCCGTTCCGCCTGCGTCTCCATCGCCGGCGCGGGTGGACCCGACAGCCGATCAGCCTGGGCACGATTCCTGCATTCGAACCGGGATGCAGGGCGCCGTCTTCCACGCAATCTCCGGCAGCGCGCGGCGCCGGCCGGCTCGCGGAGGTCCCAGGAATCGCGGACCGCCCGCAGGAGGAATCCGATGTGGACATGGAAAGCGATCGCCGCACGAGGCCCGCTGCGCCGGCCGACCACCCTCCGGCACTGGCTGGTGCTTGCGCCGATGCTGATCATCTCGTTCGTCGTCGGCGTGGCGTCAGCCGTCGTCTCCGCATTCTTCTGGCTGCCGGTGTTGTTGATCGCGCTGGCGCCGGTCGCCCTCGCCGCCTCCTGCTGGGCGATGCCCTGACGACCGAACCGACTCGGGAGACGGAGGGAAGCCGCATGGAAACTCGTCAGACCGGAGACAGGACGCCCCAGGGCGAACCGGGCGAGCGGCCCGGCCGTCGCGCGCACGGCGCCATCGGGGTGGACAGCCGGCGCACGCCGGCCGCACGGGACGATGCCGGGCGCGCCGACGACCTGACGCCCGCCGATTTCGAGCGACTGTTCGCGTGGCTGCCGTTCGACTGGCGCTGGCTGCTCGCCGGATGGGCGCTGGGCTTCGCGGCCGGCGTCCTCGTCGTGCTCTGGTTCCTGGTCTTCATCGTCGGCCCGGCCGTCTGACGGCGCCGTGAACGCGCAAGATCCCAGGGAGACGACCGCGGCGCCCCCCGACTCCGCGCAGAAGAACCGCCTCCCGGGAGCAACCTGCGTTACCGTGACCGCTCCTGCGGAATCGGCGCGAACGGCACCGCCGGCTCCCGCACGCCGGGGTGCCCGGCCTGAATCCGCTGCCGCGAGACCAGCGCCGCGGCGTCCAGCGCCTGCTGCTCGTCGGCGCGTCCGGCCCGCAGCAGGTTCACCATGGCGTGGTTGCCCTCGTGGCAGGCGTACTCGAACAGCGTGACCCCGGGCACCGAGCGGTGCATCGGGATGGCCGCGGTGTAGGAAACGGCGAAGGTCTGCGGATCCTCGACCGTCACCCGGTAGTCGATGCGGTTGGCGTCGATCAGCGTGAAGCGCTCGGTCAGGCGCAGGGTCTCGCCCGACCCGCGCGGCCCGGTCGGGGTGACATGCGACGGCTGGTAGTCGCCGCCGTCGAGCCTGCCGTTGAAGTGCAGCGTCTCGACGACCAGCGTATCCCCCTCCCAGCGCCCACGGCCGTCGCCCAGCCACTGCCGGATGGAGTCGGAGGCGTGCGGCGTCCCGTCCAGGGGCACGATGCGCGCCTCGTGGATCATCTCCATCAACAGGACGAAGTGATCGGGCGTCTGGAAGATCTGGTAGTTGGCGTTGTAGAGCGTCGGGATCATGGCGGTCGGCAGGGTGCGCGAGATGCAGCGCTCCCAGTTGTTGCGGTCGCGCCAGGAATCGGCTTCGCCGCGCCCGGCCCGCGCGTTCTCGCGGTCGATGAGCCGCTGCACCCCCTGCTCGGCCATCCGGATGCGCCCGTCCGGCGGATCGATGATCAGCGACTCGCGCTCGATGTTGCCCGCCTGCTCCAGCCAGCCGGCGCCGGTGCCCCGCGTGGCCTCGATGACGGCCTGCTGCGCCTGCCGCCCGAGGGCCTGCTCCTCGCTCGTCAACCGCTCGAGCGGCGTCGTCGTCGAATTGTTCCAGATGCCCTGGAAGTCGGGATCGCCCCAGGGCGTGCGCGGCAGCTCCGATCCGTCCGCCGCCAGGCGATCCGGCGTCCACTGGGCGAAGGCCGGGGTGATGGCAAGCGTCGTTGCCAGGAGCGCGAAGAGAGCGGCCCGGACGGCCGGGCGATGGGTACTGTGCATCCGTGGTCCTCCAGATTCCCGGCAGTATAGGCCCTCGCGCAGTCCTGCGGGGGGTTTGCAGCGAGCCGGCCAGCGGTTGCCCCGTGCGCCCCCGTGTGCAGCGCACGGCAAACCCATATGCCCCGTGGCAGGTCCCGCCGGGACTATGATCGACGCATGTCGCCCGACGTCGCGAACTCGCCGGCGCTCCGGTCCGTCGCCGTCCGGCGCCGGGGAGAAGTGCTCGAACACGACCTGATCGTCGTCGAGGAGCCACTGGAGATACGCCTCGACGGCAGGCCCCTGGTCGTCACGATGCGCACGCCCGGCGATGACGAGGAGCTCGCGGCGGGCTTTCTGCATGCCGAGGGAATGCTCGGCGGTCGTACAGGGATCGCGTCGCTCCGCGTGGTGGGTGGCGAACGAGTGTCCGCGGACGCCGCCGGGTCGGCGCGCATCCGGGTGACGGACTTCGCGGGGGACCGCGTCGAGGTCACGCTGGCGGGTCCCGCGGACCGCTCCGCCCCGGCGTCGGCGGCCGTGGAGCCGGAGCGCGCGTTCCGGGCCACCGCCGCCTGCGGGGTCTGCGGCAAGGCATCGATCGACGACCTGGATCAGGCGCTGCCGCCGATCGCACCGGTCGCGTGCCATCCGGACCTCTTCGAGGCGCTGCCCGCGCGGCTCCGCGCGGCGCAGTCGCTGTTCGAGGCGACCGGCGGCATCCACGCCGCCGGGATCGCCGCCCTGGACGGCGAGCTGCTCTGCGTGCGCGAGGATATCGGCCGCCACAACGCCGTCGACAAGGTGATCGGCCACTTCGTGCTGCGGGAGGAGCTGCCGCTCCGCGACCGGATCCTCGTCGTCAGCGGCCGGGCCGGTTTCGAGCTCGTCCAGAAGGCGCTCATGGCGGCCATTCCGGCCATGGTCTCGGTCGGCGCCGCGTCGAGCGTGGCGGTCGACATGGCGACGGGGGCCGGCATGACCCTCTATTCGTTCGCCGGGCGCGGGCGCGGCAACCTGCACGTGGCATGACCGCCTCCCCAACCCCCCGGCGGTGCGGGCCGCCTGCGCGCCTGCACAGGGCACGAAGGAACGGATGACCACGCCGGCGGCTGCGATCCGACGCCTCCGCGCCCGCCCGGAATGGAAGTTCCTGGCCATCCTGCCGCGCGCCAACCCGTTTCTGGCCGCGATCTGGTGGGGCGCGCTGGCCGTGCGCAGTCTGCTGCCGGCCCTGTTCGCCATCGCGATGGGCGTCCTCGTCGGCGCCGTCGAAGCGGGCGGAGACCTGGGCTGGCCGCTGGCCGGCGTCGGGATCGTATTCGTCCTGCTGCAGGTGCTGCCGCCGTTGCATCTTGCCGCGGGTCAGAACCTCGGCAGCGCCGCCGCGGCCTGGCTCTACGACGAGTTGACGGTCTCCTGCGTGGAGCCGCCGGGTATCGGTCACCTGGAGGATCCCGAGCTGGCCGGCGACCTGACCATGGCGCGCGACTTCGATCTCGGCATCAGCGGACCGCCCCTGGCGATCTCGATGGATTTCATCGCGGCCGGTCTCGTGGAGCTGCTGGCCGGACTGACCGCCGCGGCAGTCCTCTTCGCCTATGCCTGGTGGGCCCCGCTGCTGCTCGGCGGGGCCTGGCTGGCAACGCACTGGCTGCTGCGCGAGAGCGGCGTCTGGAAGGACCGCCAGACCGACGCGGTGCGCCATGCGCAGCGGCATGCCGACTATGCCTACCGGCTGGCGGTGGACGCCCCCGCCGCCCGCGAGCTGCGGCTGTTCGGCCTCGCCGACTGGATCGTCGAACGCTTCGGCCGCCACCGGCGGCGCCTCCACGACCTGCGCTGGGAGGCGACGAAGCTGCGCGAGCGGCCGGTGGCGGCGAGCCTGGCCCTGGTGCTGGCCGCCAACGCCGTCGTGTTCTGGTCGCTGGCCGCCGACGTGACGACCGGTGTGCTGCCTCTCGACCGGATGGTGATGTTCGCCACCGCGGCCATCGGCGCCGGCATGATCGCCTTCGGCGGATTGTCCTGGGCCCTCGACGGCGCCGGGGCGCCCGCGACAGCCGTGCTGCGGCTGCACGGAGCGATGGCCGCCCGTGGCGCGTTGACGGTCGGCGCGCGGTCCGCCGACGGCCTGCCGGCGCGCGAGATCCGCTTCTCGGGCGTGCGTTTCGCCTATCCGTCCGGGCCGGACGCACCGGTGCTGGACGGGTTCGATCTGACGATCCCCGCCGGCTCGTCCCTCGCCATCGTCGGCCGGAACGGCGCCGGGAAGACGACCCTGGCGAAGCTGCTGTGCCGGCTGTACGAGCCGCAGGACGGTGTTGTGGAGGTGGACGGCGTCGATCTCCGCGCGTTGGACGTCGAATCCTGGCGCCAGCGGATCACCGCGGTCTTCCAGGACTTCGCGCGCTTCGAGCTGCCGCTGGCCGACAACGTCGCGCCCGGCGGTGCGCCCGAGCCCGTCGTCCGCGACGCGCTGGCGAAGGCGGGCGCCGCGGACCTTGCCGACCTGGACACCATCCTCGCCCGCGGCTACGACGGGGGAACCGAGCTCTCCGGCGGACAGTGGCAACGGGTGGCCCTGGCCCGCGCGCTCGCCGCCGTCCGGCAGGGCGCCGGCATCGTGCTGCTCGACGAGCCGACCGCGCAGCTCGACGTGCGCGGCGAGGCCGAGATCTTCGAGCGCATCCTGACGGCGACCCGCGAGACGACGACCATCCTGATCTCCCACCGTTTCTCCACCGTCCGGCACGCGGACCGGATCTGCGTGCTGGAGCAGGGACGCGTCATCGAACTGGGCACGCACGACGAGCTGATGGCGCGGGGCGGACGCTACCGGACGATGTTCGACCTGCAGGCGCAGCGTTTCGCGGAAGAGGAAGAGGCGGGATTCGATGTCCTCGACTGACCCGACGCGCGTCGGCAGCGGTGATCTGCCCGCGGCGCTGCCGTCGATGTGGCGGGCGCTGCGCCGCGGCTTCGAAGCCGAGCCGGCCCTGCTCTCCGTCGCCTTCGGTCTGGCCCTGCTGTCCGCCCTGCCCGACGCGCTGCTGGCGGTCTGGCTGAAGCTGCTGGCCGACGGGCTGCTGGGCGACGACTCGACGCTGGTGTTCCTCGCGGCGGCCGGCCTCGCCGTCTCCGCGACCCTGACCTGGGTGCTGCGCATCGTCAGCGACCGCACCCAGCGCCGCTTCCGCGACCGCGTCACCATCGCCCTCGAATCGCACGTCGCGGGGTTGCAGGCAGGCGTCGCCACGGTCGAGCACCACGAGCGGCCGGCGTTCCTCGATCGACTCTCCGTCCTCCGCGACCAGGTGTTCGTGCTGGATCACATGTACATGTCCCTGTTCTCCACCGGCGGCTGGGTCCTGCGCCTGACGGTGACCATCGGCCTGCTGGTGTCGATTCATCCGGCGCTGGCGCTGCTGGGCCTCTGCGCGCTGCCGACGGTGGCGACCGCCTCCTGGCGGCCGGGGGTCGAACGCGCGGCGGAACAGCGGGGCGCGCAGGCGCAGCGTCTGGCGCGGCACCTGTTCGATTCGGCCACGACCGCGGGGCCCGGCAAGGACGTCCGCGTCACCGGCATCGGCCGGCGCCTGGTCCGTGAACGACGCGCCGCCTGGGAGCGCTGGTACCGCCCGGTCGCGGCCGCGCGCTGGACCAGCGCCGGCTGGCACGCCCTGGGCTGGAGCGTGTTCGGCGCCGGCTACGTCGGCGCGGTCGTCTTCGTGGCCGCCGGACTGCGGGCCGCGCCCGGGGACGTCCTGCTGCTGCTTGCCGCCGGCTCCCGCCTGGCGGGCTACGTCAGCGCCACGGTGCGCGAGATCGGCTTTCTGCGCGGCATCTGGCTGGACGGCTCGCGACGCCTCGCCTGGCTCGAGGACTACGCCGCGGCGCAGGCGGAGCGGGCCGACCGGCCGGCCCCGGCGTCCATCGACCGGGACATCGTCCTCGAGAACGTCTCGTTCGCCTATCCCGGCACCGACCGCCTGGTGCTGGAGAACGTCCATCTCACCCTGCCCGCGGGCGCCGTCGTGGCCCTGGTGGGCGAGAACGGCGCGGGCAAGAGCACGCTGGTCAAGCTGCTGGGCAGGATGTACGAGCCGAGCGCAGGCCGCATCCTCGTCGACGGCGAGGACCTCGCGCGGATGCCGGCCGCCGCGTGGCGCGCCCGCCTCGCCGGGGCGTTCCAGGACTTCTTCCGTTTCGAGCTGCCGGCGCAGCGCACCGTCGGGGTCGGGGACCTGCCGCGACTCGACGAGCGGCCGGCGGCGCGGACCGCCATCGCCCGCGCCGGCGCCGAGGACGTGGTCGACACGCTGGCCGACGGCCTCGACACCCAGCTCGGCCCCACCTGGCCGAACGGCGTGGAAGTGAGCGTCGGACAGTGGCAGAAGCTGGCCCTGGCCCGCGGCTTCATGCGCGACGAGCCCCTGCTGCTGGTGCTCGACGAGCCGACCGCCGCACTCGACGCGGAGACCGAGCACGCCCTGTTCGAGCGCTACGCGGGCGCCGCGCGGGGCGACGGGAACGGCCCCCCCACCGCGAAGGAACGCAGCACAGCACCGTCCGAAGGGAACGGGTCGGCCGGCGGGAACGGTGACGCGAGCACCGACGCCCACCGGGATCGGCCGCCCCGCGGAGACGGCAACACGTCATCCCGCGGCCGCATCACGCTTCTGGTCTCCCACCGGTTCTCCACCGTGCGCATGGCGGATCTCATCGTGGTCCTCGACGGCGCGCGGGTGGTCGAAGCGGGCAGCCACGAGGAGCTGATGGCGGCGGCGGGACACTACGCCGAGCTGTACGAGATCCAGGCGGCGGCGTACCGGTAGGGCCCCCGAAACGCCTCGCTGGCCCGGCGTTTCGGCCCAGCCGCCCGGCTCCATGGTCTTTGCGCCTCCGGCACTTCGCTCCGCCGCGTTCCGTGGCACAAGCTCCTGGCCGGACGTACGCCCTCAGTCCGGAGACTGCGCGTACTGCTCCGCGAGTCGTACGAATCGGTCGGCCCCGTCGACGGCGGCGGTTGCCTGCGCCGCGCCGAACGCCTCGAAAGGAACTCCGCCGGCGAGACCGTTCGGGTAGCGGGTCGGCACGTAGTACTGATCGAGAATGCCCCCCAGCTCCTGCATGGCGTTCAGCTCGGGCCGGCGGTCGGCGTAGCGCGAGATGAGCGCAACCAGCGAGTGGCCGAGCACCGTGCGCTCGCCGAGCCCGTAGGCGATGGACTTGACGGCCTTCTCCGCGGCCTGTTGTGCAATGAAGCACGCCTGCGCGTGGAACCGCTCCCGCAGGGCCACGCGCGCGAACGCCAGGTCGTTGGCGGCCTGCCGCCTCCAGCGTTCAGCCTCCGCCCGAGCGTCCCACATGGATCTGTCTGGCGTCGGCGAGCGCGTCGACGAGGAACGGGCGCTCCTCCGCCTGCATCCGGGCGAACTCGTCCGGCGTGTAGACGAGCAGATCGACGCCGACCTCCGCGTTCGCGATCGCCGGCAGGTAGTCGCGGAACCGCTCCACGAACGGCCGCTCGGTCGGCGCCACGACGATGACGTCGATATCGCTCCCGGTCGACGCCGTGCCGCGGGCATGTGACCCGAAGATCCACGCGGCGTGGGCGCCCTGCGTGTCCAGGAGCGGACGGAGTGCGCCGAGAAACCCGTCGAGCTGTCCCATGGGGGTCATTCGAATTTCGAGCATACGAGGATGGGCACAACCGGTGCGGGGAAGGCCGGAATCATCGAATCGCGGCCTCGTGCTCCGCGGCGAGCCGGCGCATCAGCTCGATGGTATGCGTCGGCGCCTCGAACTCGGCTTCCTCCAGCGGGGTGCGGCCGTACTGGTCGAGGGCGGCGAAGTCGGCGCCGTTGTGCGCCAGGTATTCGACGATCTCGTCCTCGCCGGCGCGGATGGCCACGTGAAACGCGCTGCGGCGGCCCGGTGGATGCACGTTGACGTCGAGGCCGAGCTCCACCGTGAAGCGGACCGCATCCAGGTCGCGGCTGCCGGCGGCCAGCAGCACCGCCCCGGCGCCGTCGTTGGTCTCCGCCGCCGGGTCGGCACCCAGCGCCAGCAGCGCCACCATCATGTCGACGTCGCCGGCCTGCGCCGCGGTGAGAAACGGGGTGAAGCCGCCGGTGCTGCGCCAGGCCCCGGCGCCGGGGCCGCCGCCGCTCGGCGCATGCACGTCAGCGCCCCGTTCCACCAGCTCCCGCGCCATCGCGACGTTGCCCTGCGCGACCACGGCATGCAGCGCCGTGCCCCCCTCGCGGTCCCGGGCGTGGACATCGGCGCCGTGATCGAGCATGAGGCGGGTCACCGCGTCGCGGCCCTCCCCGGCGGCGATCAGGAAGGCGCTTCGCCCGTCGGCGGCGGTGACATGCGGGTCGGCGCCGGCGGCGATCAGGGCGCGGGCGCTGTCGGCGTCGCCGGAAGCGGCAGCGAACAGGAGCGGGCGGAATCCGTTCGCGGACCTGGCGCCGACATCGGCGCCGCCCTCGATCAGAAAGCGTGCGATGGCGGTATGGCCTCCCGCGGCGGCCCACATCAGCGGGGTCTGCCCCATCCGGCGCTCCGCCACGTTCACCTCGGCGCCGCGCGCGACGAGCAGCCGTACGAGCGCCTCGTTCCCGGCATGGACCGCCGCCATCAGCGGCGTGTCGCCGCTCCACCGGGCCGCATCGACGGCGGCCCCGGCGTCCAGCAGCATGCGCGCGATCGGCAGGTTCCCGTTGCCGCAGGCGAAGAGCAGCGGCGTCTCTCCGTTCTCGTCGGCAAGGTTCGGGTCGCCCCCCGCCCGCAGCAGCGTCTCGACGATGCCGGCGCTGTCGCGGAGCGCGGCCCACGCCAGCGGCGTCGACCCGTCGGCGCGCGCCGCGTTCACGTCGGCCCCGCCGGCGACCAGCGCCGCCACGGCGCGCGCGTCCCGCCGCTGGACCGCCTCGACGAGCGTCTCCGGCGCCCGGGTCGCCCGCGCATCCTGGGCGAACGCCGGAACGACGGCGACGCGCGCCGACGCCGACCCGAACGCCAGAGCCAACCCGCACCACAGGAGGGTCTTCCGCATCGGCCCCAACCGGAGTGTCTTGCGCATGGAATCGAATGCTACACTCGGAAACCCGTGAACGGACCACGAATCTCCCGCGCCGTGGCCATGGTCTGCGCGTTCCTCTGCCTGGGGACCGTCCCGGGCGCGGCGGCCCGGACGGGAGGCCAGGACGCCGAACCCGGTCCCGAGCTGCTGCGGAACACGATCCGCCGCTACTGTCTCGCCTGCCACAACGACCGCACGCGGACGGCGGGACTGTCGCTCCAGGGTGTCGACGTCGGTCGCGTTGCCGCCCACGCTCCCGTCCTCGAGAAGGTGTTCCGGAAACTGCGCGCCGGCGAGATGCCCCCGGCGGACCGCCCGCGCCCCGACGCGGAGACCACCGCCGGCCTCGTGACCTGGCTCGAAATCGCACTCGACCGCGCGGCGACCGCCAGCCCCGACCCCGGCGCGCCCGCCATCCACCGGCTGAACCGGGTGGAGTACCGCAACGCCGTCCGCGACCTGCTGGGGCTCGACCTCGACCACGCCCGCGACCTGCCGGCGGACGATTCCGGCTACGGGTTCGACAACATCGGCGACGTGCTGACCGTCTCGCCGCTGCACGTCGAGCAGTACGTGGCGGCGGCGCGGCGCGTCAGCCGGCTGGCGGTCGGCAGCCTGACGCCGCGGCCGGTGATCGAACGCCACGAGCCGCCGGACGGAACCACCGACGAGGCCATCGACGGGCTGCCGCCGAACGAGCGGGGCGGCATCCTCTTCCGGCATTACTTCGCCTTCGACGCCGACTACACGCTCACCGTGCGCGTGGGCGGGCGGCGCACCACCGGGATGCCGGCCCCGCGCCTGGACGTCCGCGTCGATGGCCGGCGGGTCCGGTTGATCGACGCCGACTTCGACCCCGAGGAGGCGAACCAGCTCACCCGCAACTTCGAGTTGCGGCTGACGCTGCCGGCCGGGGAGCACGAGATCGGGGCGGGGTTCCTCACCGAGTACGCGCGGAGCGAGGACAGCGCCGAAACGAACGACTATTCGGTGGACTATGTGCTCGTGGGCGGCCCCTACGACGCGACCGGGCCGGGCGAGACCGACGTCCAGCGCCGCATCTTCGTCTGCCGGCCCGCGGCGGGTGAACCCGAGGCGCCGTGCGCACGACGGATCCTGACGCGGCTGGCCCGCCGCGCCTGGCGGCGGCCGGTGACCGGGGCGGACATCGATCCCCTGCTGGACCTGTTCGCCATCGGGCGCGCCGACGGAGAACGCTTCGAGGACGGCATCGAGATGGCGCTCAGCGGCGTGCTCGTGTCGCCGGGCTTCCTGTTCCGGGCGCCCCGCACACCGGAAGACGGCGATCCCGGGTCGGCGCACCGCCTGTCGGACATCGACCTGGCGTCGCGGCTGTCCTTCTTCCTGTGGAGCAGCATCCCGGACGAGGAGCTGCTCGGTCTGGCCGAGCGCGGCCGGCTGCGCGACCCGGCCGTGCTCGACGCACAGATCGCGCGGATGCTGGCCGACCCGAAGGCCCGAGCGCTCGTGGACAACTTCGGCGGCCAGTGGCTGCACCTGCGGAACGTGGCCGGCTGGACGCCGGACCCGGTGCGGTTCGCCGAATTCGACGACGCGCTGCGCTACGCCTTCGAGCGCGAGACGGCGCTGTTCCTCGAGCACCTGATCCGCGAGGACCGCAGCGTCCTGGACCTGATCGACGCCGACTACACGTTCCTGAACGAGCGGCTGGCCGGCTTCTACGGCATCGACGGCGTCGACGGCGGCTACTTTCGCCGGGTCCCGCTCGCGGGCACGGCGCGCGGCGGCATCCTGACGCACGGCAGCATCCTGATGGTCACCTCGTACCCTACGCGCACATCACCGGTGCTGCGCGGCAAGTGGGTGCTGGAGAATCTGCTCGGCGCCCCGCCCCCGCCGCCCCCGCCCGACGTGCCGGCGCTGGCCGCAGGCGCCGAGACCTCCGCCGGCAGCCTGCGCGAGGCGCTGGAGCAGCACCGGGCCAACCCCGCCTGCGCCGCCTGCCACGCGAAGCTCGACCCGCTCGGATTCGCGCTCGAGAACTTCGACGCGGTCGGCGCCTACCGGACCGAGGACGAAGGCGTGACCGTCGAAGCGTCGGGGGCGCTGCCGGACGGCGCCGTCGTCGACGGCCCGGCGGGTCTGCGGCGCGTGCTGCGGGACCGCCGCGACGAGTTCGTGGAGACGCTGGCCGCGAAGCTGCTGACCTATGCCATCGGTCGGGGCCTCGAGTCGTACGATCAACCGGCCGTGCGCGCGATCCGCCGCCGGGTCGAAGCCGCGGAGTACCGGTTCTCGGCGCTGGTCTCAGCCATCGTCGATAGCGTACCATTCCGCCTCAGGAGGATTCCGGAGCCATGATCACCGGAAAAGCGCTGCCCCGACGCACGTTCCTGCACGGCATGGGCGCCACCGTCGCCCTGCCGTTCCTCGACGCGATGACGCCGGCGTTCGCGTCCGCGTCGACGCCCGTCACCCGGGTCGCGTTCGTCTACACGGCCAACGGCGTCATCATGCAGGACTGGACCCCGGCCGCCGAAGGCGCGGGCTTCGCGTTCAGCAAGACGCTGGCGCCGGTCGAGCCGTTCCGCGACGACCTGCTCGTCCTCACCGGCCTCGCCCACCGCAACGGCGAGGCGCTCGGCGACGGCCCCGGCGACCATGCGCGCGCCGGCGCGAGCTGGCTGACCGGGGTGCACCCGAAGAAGACGCGGGGCGCCGACATCCGCAACGGCATGTCCGTCGACCAGATGCTGGCGGAGACGATCGGCCGCGGCACGCCGCTGCCGTCGCTGGAGCTGGGACTGCAGGACGTGCGGATGGTGGGCGGCTGCGACTCCGGCTACAGTTGCGCCTACAGCAACACCATCTCGTGGAGCTCGCCGACGACCCCGCTGCCCTACGAGAACAACCCGAGCCGCGTGTTCTCGCGGCTGTTCGGCGACGGCGACACGACCGACCCGGCGGTGCGGGCGGTCCGCGCGCGGCAGGACCGCAGCCTGCTCGACTTCGTGCGCGACGACGCGGCCCGTCTGCGCACCCGGCTCGGCGCCGGCGACCGGCGCAAGCTCGGCGACTACCTTGATTCAGTGCGCGAGGTGGAGCGGCGCATCGGCAACGCGCGCCACGACGGGATCGACCTGCCGGTGCTCGACCGTCCCGACGGCATCCCGCCGACCTTCGAGGAGCACGTCCGGCTGATGTCGGATCTGGTCACCATCGCGTTCCAGGCCGACCTGACGCGCGTGGTCACGCTGATGTACAGCCGCGAAGGGGGCAACCGCACCTACCGCTCCATCGGCGTCCCCGACGCCCACCACGGGCTGTCGCACCACCAGAACGACCCGGAGAAGATGGCCCGGCTGGCGATGATCGACCGGCACCACGTGGCGCAGCTCGCCTACCTGCTCGGAAAGCTGCGGGACGCGCAGGATGACAACGGAACCCTGCTGGACCACTCGATGGTGGTCTACGGCAGCAGCCTGAGCGACTCGAACGCGCACACCCACGACGACCTGCCGACGCTGCTGGCCGGCGGCGGCAGCGGCGCGCTGCATGGCGGGCGTCACGTGCGCTACGCCGACGGCACGCCGATGACGAACCTGTTCCTGACCCTGCTCGATCGCCTGGGCGTGCGCCGGGAGCAGATCGGCGACAGCAGCGGTCGGATCGCGCACCTGGGCGAGATCTAGCGCCCCGAAACGCCTCGCGGGTCCTCTGATCGTCGTCGATGGAGCCCTTGCGGCGAATCCTCTGACTCCTCCGAACGCGTGCTGTCTGCCGCCCCGCCGTTTCACCGTGCCGTGCCCGCCGCAGGGGCGGGTCCTTCCGGATCGGGACGCGGGGACGTTGTAGTCACACGCGACGCAGACGTCGAAGAACGCTACCGGGAGTCCGGCGGGGCGGCGCAGGCGAAGCTCGCCTCGTCGTTCGAATCGCCGGCGCCGTCGTGGAGCGCGACCTGCGGGTAGGGACACAGCGGCCGCGTCATCGCCACGGCGCCGTCCGGGTCGAGCTTCGAGGCGACCAGCCGCTCCGGGGCGCGGCCCTCCTCCACCCAGGCGCGAATCGCCTCGACCCAGTCGACGCGGTCGGGGCCGGGACCGCCGGCGCAGTGGAGCACGCCCGGCAGCATGTAGAGCCGCGCGTAGTCGCGGGCCGTCGGGTCGCCGGCCGCCAGCCGCTCGTAGTAGTCGATGGTGCCCAGCGGAGCGAGCGCCAAGTCGGACCAGCCCGTCCAGTAGATGATCTTCCCGCCGCGGTCCCGGAAGGCGCGCAGGTCGGTGTCCGTCGCGTTGAGGATCGCGGCCGTCTCCGCCACGTCCTCCCTCCAGGTCGAGAAATCGTAGGTCGTGTAGTCCCAGTCGGGATCGCCGAAGACGAAGTACTTGAACAGCTCGGTGCCGAAACCGTACTGGGCGTTGGGGACGCCGGCGGCCCGGCGCTGCGGCGCGCTCACCACCCACGAATCCCAACCGCCGCGGTCGTTCTCCCCACCGTAGTTGAAGCCGTGGTAGATCGGCTCGCCGTTCGAGGTCGGCCCGTCGTAGACGGTGTTGATCGCGGCGAGCTGCGCCGCCGTGACACAGCCGGCGGCCGGCCGGTCGCCCGCGCAGCGCGGCAGGTCCTCCGGCTCGAAGCCGCATTGCCGGGGATCGGCGAGCATGCCGTCCTCGACGCCGTCGTCGGCGTCACAGGCGGCGAGAATGCCCGCCCCGAGCAGCTCGAGCACGGCCGGCGTGAGCACGGGCGCGTCGAGGTCTCCGTCGGGATGGATCGCCTGCTGGTTCTGCACGAAGCCGGCGGTGATGCCGGTCCAGTCGTAGGCCGGCGCCGCCGCCACGATGCCGTCGAAGTCCTGCGGATAGCGCTGCGACTCCATCATCGCCTGTCCGCCGCCCCGCGAGCAGCCGACGAAGTAGGCGTAGTCCGCCGGACGCTCGTAGTAGTGGGCGACGATTGACTTCGCGGCCTCCGCGGTCAGGTGCACGGCTCGATGGCCGAAGTTCTCCTGCCGCTCGGGATGATCGAGCGCCCAGCTCGCCTCGATGCCGCTCCCGGTGTGCCCGGTGTCGGTTCCGGCCGTGGCGTAGCCGCGCTGCAGGGGACTCCCGCCGTGGGCGTAGAGCGTCCGCGCCTGGTTCTGCACCGTGCCGACGAAACCGCCCCCGCCGCCCATCAGGAAGCGTCCGTTCCAGTCGTCGGGCAGCAGCAGCTCGAAGTTGATCTCCGTCTCGATGGTGCCCGCGACCCGGCAGTGGGCCGGCCCATCCGCTGCGCCCGGCACGTACTCCGCCGCGCCGATCCGCAGATCGATCAGCGCCAGCGCGGTCAGGTCGGTGCAGGCGTCCGCTGGACCGGCGGCGCGAGTCGCGCATGCGCCGGCGGCGGCGAGACCCGCGGCGGCAATGAAGTTCACGACGAGCTTGTGCTGGATGCGGGACATCGTGGTCTCTCCTGGTGGCGTCTGGTAGCGTCCGGCGCCTTGACTGCGGCAACCTGATCGACAGCGTGGCGCCGCAGTGGACGCCCACGTCCGTCACGTGCAGCCGTGACGCCGGGCACGCAGGGCGCGGCTCTCCGCCCGTCCCGGCGCGGACGGCGCATGGGCAACAGCGACTCTTCTGCTGAACGATGATGCCATGAATTGAGAACAACCCGAGCCGCACCGGCCGGCTGCGCGCCGGATCAGCCCAGGACGCTCAACGGAACGGACGGGCGGCGCCGCATATAATCGCCGCACCCGATGCCCCCTCTCGACGGACTGCGCGTGCTCGATCTCACCCGCGTGCTGGCCGGCCCCTACTGCGCCATGATGCTGGGCGACATGGGCGCCGAGGTGCTGAAGATCGAGGAGCCGACCCACGGCGACGACACGCGGGCGTGGGCGCCCCACCGCAACGGCTGGAGCACGTTCTTTCTCGGTCTGAACCGGAGCAAGAAGAGCGTCGCGCTCGACCTGAAGTCCGCGGCCGGCGCCGATGCGCTGCGCCGGCTGATTGCCACCGCCGACGTGCTGATCGAGAACTTCCGGCCGGGCAGCCTGGCGAAGCTCGGCTTCAGCTTCGAGGCCGTCTCCGCGCTGAATCCCCGACTCGTCTACTGCTCCGTCACCGGCTACGGGCAGGTCGGCCCCAGGAAGGACCTGCCCGGCTACGACGCGGTCATCCAGGCCGAGAGCGGACTGATGGACGTGACCGGCCACCGCGACGGCCCGCCGACGAGAGTCGGGGTGGCGATAACGGACTACCTGGCCGGCCTCTACGCCATGAGCGGCATCCTGCTCGCCCTGCGCGACCGCGACCGTACCGGTCGGGGCCAGCACGTCGACATCGCGCTTCTGGATGCGATGACGTCGGCGCTCGCGCTGCCGGCCGGCATCTATTTCCACACCGGCGAGGCGCCGGGGCGCGAGGGGAACCAGCACCACACGCTGACCCCGTACGAGACCATCGAGGTCGCGGACGGACTGGTCGTCGTCGCCGTCGGCAACGAGCGCCTCTGGAAGCAGTTCTGCACCGCCATCGGGGCCGCCGATCTCGAGCATCACCCGGACTACGCCACCAACACGGACCGGATGGCGCACCGACCGCAGCTCATCGCCGAGCTGACGCCGCGTCTGGCGGCGTACACGCGGGACGCGTTGATCGAGCGCCTGCGCGCCCACAATGTGCCGTGCGCACAGGTTCGGAGCCTCGGCGAAGCGCTGGAGGACGCCCACCTGCGGGAACGGAGCATGGTGCTCGACATCCCGCACGGCGACCTGGGCGCGATGCGGAGCCTCGGCAACCCGATACGGCTCTCGCGGACACCGGCCGTCATCCACCGCCCACCGCCGGCCCTCGGGGAGCACAACGAGGAAATCCTGGAGCCGCTCGGCGCGGACGGCGACGAGAACCGCGCCGTCGGGCAACCCGTCGGCGCAAGCACGCGAGGAGGGGACCGATGAGCAGCAGAAAGACCCTGACGTGCATCCTGGCCGCGGTGTGCTTCGCGGCCGGCGTCGGCGCGCAGGACGCGGAACACTACGGCGAGCGCCTGTCGCGCATGCCCGTCGATCTGCGAACCACGTCCGCCATTTCCGGGGCCGGCACCGTCGACGCGGAGCTGCTGGGCAGCGAGCTCACGATCACCGTACGGTTCGCCGGGCTCAGCTCCGGGGTGACCGCCGCGCACGTGCACAACGCGCCGGTCGCCCGCCGCGGCGGGGTGGCCTTCCCCGTGCAGCTCGGCAACGCCCGAGGCGACGCGGGCGAGATCGTCGACACGGTGACGCTCACTGAGGCCCAGATCGCCGAGCTCCGGGGCGAACGCTACTACGTGCAGATCCACACCGAGAACAATCCGGGCGGCGAGCTGCGCGGCTGGCTCCTGCGGCGCGACGACTGAAGGCGCCCCGGTATCCGTGGTAGCATGCTTCACGGCGGCCATCGACAGGGCCGCCGTGAACTCGACTCGACAGCGTCCCGCTCCCGGGACGTTGCGGCGGAAAGTCCCGGTATGACCAACGGTACTCCAACGCTGCTGCAGGATCTGCTCGATCGCGTCAGGCAACTGCCGCCCGCCGCCGGGCTGGCCGCCGCCGTCATCGCGGTGGCGGTCATCGGCTATCTCTTCGTGGACGTGGAACCGGAGCCGGAGCCGGAACCGGAAGTGGTGGCAGCGACGCCGCCCGAACCCGAGCCGGAACCCGAACCCGAACCGGAACCCGAGCCGGAACCCGAACCCGAGCCGGAACCCGAACCCGAGATCGAGGTGCCGCCGCTCAACGAGAGCGACGGTGCGATTCGCGAGCTGGCCAGCGATTTGTCCGTGAATCCGGAGCTTGCAAGCTGGCTCGCCACCGACGAGCTCGTCCGGACGTTCGTCGTCGTCATCGACAACATCGCGGAAGGCACCAATCCCTCGCAGCACGTGCCGTTCCTGCGCCCCGAAGGGCGCTTCGAGATCGACGGCGAGCCGTCGTCCGCGCGAATTTCCGTGACCAGCTATGCGCGGTACGACGATGTGGGGGCGCTGGTGGCCTCCCTCGACGCCGAGTGGGCAGGCGAGTTGTACACGCGCCTGCGTCCGCTGATGCACGAAGCCTACGAAGACCTCGGCCAGCCGGGCAGCGCGTTCGACGACACGTTGTGGCGCGCCGTGGCCCATCTGCTGAATGCACCGGTCATCGAAGGGCAGCCCGCGCTGGTGGCGCGGGGGCCGCTGTATCTGTACGCCGACGAGACACTGGAGTACCTGTCGCCGGCGCAACGCCAGTTGATCGGCATGGGCCCGGGCAACCAGCGTCGGGTGCAGCAGAAGATCCGGGAGATCGCCGCGGCCATCGGACTGACCGACCTGCCCCGCCCCCACGTCGTGCGCCGCTAAGGCCAAGCAGCGTCCCGGGCCGGGTGCAAGCGCAGTCCGGAGACAATGAGCGATGTCATGTCGCCGAGCTCGCGGGCAAAGCGGAAGGACATCGTCATCGGCGACAATCACGCCGCGTTGCTTCGCATCGCCCTTGCGCAATCGAACCTGGTCGTCGGCGACCTCGCGGGCAACGTGGACGTGCTGCGGGCGCGCATCCGCGAGGCGCGCGAGCGACGAGCCGGCGTCGTCGTCTTTCCCGAGCTGTCCATCACCGGCTACCCCCCCGAGGATCTCCTGCTGAAACCCGGCTTCGTGCGGGACACCGCGGCGGCGCTCGAAGAGCTGGCCGTCGGCGCCACCGGCATCGTGGCCTGCGTCGGAGCGCCGGTCCACGGTGCAGCAGTCGCGTACCGGGGGGCGCGCCACGACGACCGCCGACCTGCGCCCGCCGGGCGCCTGCCCGCGGAGGTCGTGCCGACCCGGCGGGGGAGCCCGCCTGACCGGCCCGCACTGACCGGCGCCGGAACCACTCCCCCGCAGGTCGGGCTGCACAATGCCGCAGCGGTGCTGGCCGACGGCCGCATCGCGGCGGTCTACCGCAAGCACCACCTGCCCAACTATGCGATCTTCGACGAACGCCGCTACTTCGCACCCGGGGACGAGGCGCTGGTGCTCGATCTCGACGGCCCCCGACTCGGCGTCACGATCTGCGAGGACATCTGGGCGCCCGGCGGCCCGGCGGAATGGGCGGTCATCAATGGCGGCGCACAGGTCGTTCTCAACCTCTCGGCCTCGCCGTACCACCGGGGCAAGGGCCGCGAGCGCGAGGCGCTGTTCGCGGCCCGCTGCCGGGACCACGGCTGCTTCCTGGCGTTCTGCAACGCCGTCGGCGGCCAGGACGAGCTGGTCTTCGACGGCCACAGCCTCGTCATCGGACCGGACGGGACGATCCTCGCCCGCGGCGCGCAGTTCGAGGAGGACCTGCTCGTCGTGGACATCGACCTGCCCGCCGCCCGCGCACTGCGCCGGGGCCGCGCGCGCCGGACCGCCACGCCGACCACGGACCGATCGGCAACAGCGATGACCGCAGGTCGATCCACAGCGGCGGCGGCGGACCGATCGACGGCGGCCACGCCCCGACCGGGCAGCGGCCGCGTGTCCACTGTCCATGTTCCACGACAGAACGACTCCGGCGGCCGCGTGTCCAGCGTCCATCCTTCGCGACACGACGCCGCCGCACGCTCCGCCCTGAACACCGGTTCGCGGATGGCGACGCCGCCGGCGCCGGAGGCCGAGATCTACCGCGCCCTCACCCTGGGAACCGCCGACTACGTCCGCAAGAACGGCTTTCCGGGGGCCGTGCTCGGACTGTCGGGCGGCATCGACTCCGCCCTCGCACTCACGATCGCGGCCGACGCCATCGGTTCCGCGGCGGTGACCGGCGTTTCCATGCCATCGCGCTACACCGCCGCGATGAACCGCGACGACGCGGCGATCCTCGCCCGGCGGCTGGGCGTCCGGCTCCTGGAGCTGCCGATCGAGGACCTGGCCGCCGACTACGCGGCGGTCCTGGCCGATTCCTTCGCCGACGCGGAGCCGGACGTCACCGAGGAGAACCTCCAGGCGCGCATCCGCGGAAACCTGCTGATGGCCCTGTCCAACAAGTTCGGCTGGCTGGTGCTGACCACCGGCAACAAGAGCGAGATGAGCGTCGGCTACGCCACCCTCTACGGCGACATGGCGGGCGGCTTCGCCGTGCTCAAGGACGTGCTCAAGACCTGGGTGTACCGCCTCGCCATCTGGCGCAACCGCGACGGCGAGGTCATCCCGCAACGGATCATCGACAAGCCGCCGACCGCCGAGCTGCGCGCCGACCAGCGCGACGCCGACAGCCTGCCGCCCTACGACGTGCTGGACGGGATTCTGACGGCGTACGTGGAGGAGGATCGGAGCCCGGCCGAGATCGAGGCGCTCGGCTACGCTGCCGAGACGGTGGAGCACGTGGTGCAGCTCGTGGACCGGGCCGAGTACAAGCGCCGGCAGGCGCCCCCCGGCGTGCGCATCTCGACCCGCGCCTTCGGCAAGGACCGGCGGCTGCCCATCACCAACCGCTACGCGCCCGGTCGCCGTGCGTGACCGGAACGGCGACGCAGAGCCCACGCCTGTCCTGCCCGATGGGGTCGGTCACGGCGCTGTCCGGCGTAGTCACGGGCTGTCCGGCGTACACGAGAACCTCTTCCACCGCACATGTGACCCCAGATTGCAACAGCCGGCCGTCATCCGTTCGACCGAGGCGCCCGCCCTACCGCGTCGATGGCGCGCCGTCATCCGACGTCTGCCGGAAGGCGCTGGTGGCGGCGCCGATCATGGAGGCGACGTCGCTCAGGTTTGCCGGCACGATCAGCGTGTTGCCGGCCTTGGCCAGGTTGCCGAAGCGTTCCAGGTAGTCCTCGGCGACGCGGAGCTGCATGGCCTTGTCGCCGCCCTCCGCACTGAGCGCCGAGGCCACCTTCTTCAAGCCTTCGGCGGTCGCCTCGGCCACGGCCAGAATGGCCGCCGCTTCCCCCTCGGCCTCGTTGATCTGCTGCTGCCGGCCGGCCTCCGACTCCTTGATCACGCGCTGCTTCTCGCCCTCGGCCTGGTTGATCTTGGCGTCGCGGTCGCCCTCCGACTCGAGAATCGTGGCGCGCTTCTCCCGCTCGGCGCGCATCTGCTTCTCCATCGCGGTCAGCACGTCCTGCGGCGGGTTGATGTTCTTGATCTCGTAGCGCAGCACCTTGACGCCCCACGGGTTGGAGGCCTGGTCGAGCTCCTCGACCACCCGCAGATTGATGTGGCTGCGCTCCTCGAAGGTCTTGTCCAGCTCGATCTTTCCGATCTCGCTGCGCAGCGTGGTCTGGGCAAGCTGCGAGATCGCGAACAGGTAGTCGCCGATGCCGTAGGACGCCTTGCGCGCGTCCATCACCTGCAGGTAGAGGACACCGTCGACCCCGACCTGCACGTTGTCCGCGGTGATGCAGATCTGCTCCTCGACGTCGATCGCCCGCTCCTTCAGGCTGTGGCGGTAGGCGACCTGCTCGACGAACGGGATCAGGAGGGCGAACCCCGACTCCAGCGTGCGCGCATACTTGCCGAGACTCTCGATGATATAGGCGTTCTGCTGCGGCACGACCACGGCCGTCTTGGCGATGACGGCGATCACCAGGATGGCCAGCACCAGGGCGACGATCAGACCCGCGTCAATCATGGCTCTCCCTCTCAGGCGCCCCGTCCGGCTGCCGCACGGTCGCGGCGGCGGGCGCGTCGCTGCAATATTCCGCGCCCTTGCGGCCCGCCAACGGGCGATGAACGCGGGACCACCCGCTCCCGGCCCGTCCGGCCGCAGACGGTCGGACCCGGTTGCCGCCGCGCCGATGTCCTCGCGCCGTTCAACCGCCCGACCCGTCCTCCGACTGCATGATGTGCAGGGCAACGCCGTCGATATCGACGACGATGGCGTCGGACCCGCGCGGGATGGACGCCGCACCGACGTTCACCGCGGTCCACTCCGTTCCCTGCAGGGGCACCCGTGTCCGCCTCCCGGGGCCGACCTCCTCGCCGACGTGCACCATTGCGCCCAGCGCCGGGTGTTCGAACGCGGGCGGGTCGCCCCGGAGCCGGTCGTACAGCTTCTGCCGGAACAGCACCATCGACGCGACGGCCAGGACCGCGAACGCCAGCCACTGCGCCCAGACCGGCAGCCCGAGACCGGCCAACCCGACCAGTCCCAAGACGATCGCGGCGGCGCCGGCGAACACGAGGTAGAACGCGGCGTCCGCCGCCAGCTCCGCGCCCGCCAGCACGATCCCGACGATCAACCAGCCCCACCAGGACATGTCTCGTGCTCCGTCAGCGTGGTGTCCACGTTCAACCGCACGCCCTTGCGATCAACCAGCCCCACCAGGACATGTCTCGTGCTCCCGCCGCGGGCTGCGGCGCGGCGTCCGTCGCTCGCGCCCTCCCATCGGCTGCACCCAGTGTATACGCCAGCGTGCGCCGTTTGCTCATGGTCCGCAGGGCGCCCCTCTCTCACATGTCAATCATGCGCGACCGCCGCATGGCGTCGACGAACCGCGCCAGCCGTTCCTCGACCGGCTCGATACGTTCCCCGAACTCGGTCCGCAGACGACCGGCCACCCCGATGAGCGGCGTCTCGCCGTCGCACGCCCTCCAGATGAAGGTCCCGACGTCGTCAAGGCGGATGCGGTAGCAGGGATCCCCCACTTTCGAGGCCAGCCAGCGGCCGATGCGGCTCTCGCCGAGCCTGGGGCGCAGAACCACGCAACGCCCGTCGTCCGCCACCAGCCACTCGAGACGCCGGCGCGGGCAGGCGTTCCAGAACGCGGCGGCGCGCGCGGACGCGACATCGGCGGGCGCACTTCCGGCGCGCTCGCCGGATGCGGCATCCGGCGCACCGGCGCTGCCGGAGCGCGTCCCGGCATTCGGGCCCGGGCGCGCTCCCCCGGTCACGCCCCGCCGCCGCGCATCGCGTTCAGCGGCATCCGGACCAGCATGTAGTAGAGCAGGACGAAGACGAGCGCCCCGCCGAGCGCGCTGTCGGCGATCTGCGGCAGCACGAGCCACGGCAGCGCCTCGCTGGCGCCGACGACCAGCGCGAGCAGCACGGCCATCAGGGCCTCGCCGGCGATGAAGCCGGACGAGAGCAGGACGCCGGTATTGGTGGCGCGGGTGCGCTCGTCGGAGGTCGCCTCCTGCTGGTCGAGCGCGCGCGACAGCCACCAGCTCACCAGGCCGCCGACGAAGATGCCGGCGGTCGAGGGGAACGGCAGGTACATGCCGACCGCGATCAGCATCGGCGACGGCGCGTTGATCAGGATGAGCACGCCGGCCAGGGCCATGCCGGCGATGACCAGCGGCCACGCCATATCGCCGCCCACGATGCCCTGGGCGATGAGCGCCATCAGACCGGCCTGCGGCGCCGGCAGCTCGGCGCTGCCGATCTCGTAGACCTGATCCATCAGGATCATCGGCCAGATGAGGACCAGCGCGGCGATGGTCACGCCGACGAGCTCGCCGATCTGCATCTTCCACGGCGTGCCGCCGAGGATGTGGCCCACCTTCAGGTCCTGCAGCATGTCGCCGGCGATGCCGCAGGCGCAGCAGACGACGCCCGCCACCGCCAGCACGCCGAGGATGCCGCCCGAGCCGGTGACGCCGATGCCCACCATGACGACGGCGGCGATGAGCAGGGTGCTGAGCGTCAGGCCGCTGATCGGGTTGTTGGAACTGCCCAGCAGACCCACGAGGTAGCCGGCGACGGCGGCGAACAGGAAGCCCAGGATGACCATCATCACGGTCAGCAGCAGCGCGCCGCCAAAGCTCTCGCTGAAGTACCAGTAGAGGCCGAACAGCGGGACGGCCAGCGCGGCGATGCCGAGGCCGGTCTTGCGGAAGTCGATGTCGATGTCCTGGCGGCCGGCGGCGCCGGTCTGCGCCGCGCCCACGTTGCCCAGGGCGCGTCCGATGCCCTCGATCAGCGATGTGCGCAGCCGGTAGAGCGTGTAGAACGCGGCGACGATCATCGTGCCGACAGCCAGCGGCCGGACCTGCCGCAGCCACACCTCGGTGCTCAGCTCGATGAACCCGGCGGCGTCGGTCGCCTGCGCGGCGAGCCCCGGGTTCAGGAAGAGGCCCAGCGGGACCAGCAGCAGCCAGCCGAGCACGGCGCCGGCGAACAGCGTGGCGGCGATCTGCGGGCCGACGATGAAGCCGACGCCGATGAGCGCCGGCGACGCCGCAGGCGACTGCAGCAGGAACCCGCCGACGTAGCTCACCTGCCGGCCGAGCATCTCGATGGTCGACTGCCCCAGCGAGACGAACCACGTCGCCGAGTCCGCCACCAGCTTGACGCCGTTGCTGTTCTTGAGGAGCTCCCACCCGCCGGCGACGCCCATCGCCTGGAAGACGAACTTCGCACCGGTCTGCCGTCCCCCCTGCCCCGCCTTGACCAGCTCGGCGGCGGCGACGCTCTCCGGAAACGGCAACTCGGCCTCGACCACCAGCGTGCGACGCAGCACGATGATGAACAGCACGCCGAGCACGCCGCCCACCAGCATGATGGCGGTGCTCTCCCAGTAGCGGAGCTCGTCCCAGACCCCGCTGATGACGAAGGCGGGGATCGTGAAGATGGCGCCGGCGACCAGCGCCTCGCCCACCGACGCGGTGGTGCGCGCCATGTTCTCCTCGAGGACCGAGCCCCCGAACAGACGCAGCGCGGCCATCGCCACCACCGCCGCCGGGAAGGTGGCGGCCACCGTCAGGCCGGCCCGCATCCCGAGATAGGCGTTGGCGGTGCCGAGCACGATGGCCATCGCGGTGCCGAGCAGCACCGCGCGGAACGTGAGCTCCGGCAGGGTGGACGACTCGGGCACGAAGGGCACGAAGGAGCGGCGGTCGCTGGTCTCACTCATGCCCAGCATTGTGCAACACGCGCCGCCGATTGTCACCCGCGCCGCCGCGCCGTCTTCCGTCGCCCGAGCATCCGTGGCGGCCGCCGCCGCGCGCACCCGGCTCGCAGAACGGTCGAATGGACGTGTCCCGCATCGCCCGAGCATCCGTGGCGGCGGCCGCCGCGCGCTCTCCACATGCCCGATGCCGCCAACATGAACCCGACATGTCAGCATGCCCGGGGTGCTCCAGGTTCGCAATGCGCCGGCGCTGCCCCGGCAGCGCGCGGCGGACCGTATACTTGCCCGACGACACGATGCGACTTCCTGAAGACGGTCGGATCCGCCACCGTCGCGGCGGCGCGGCCCGGTGAATTCGGAGCTGCAGTCGCCGCGCCGCGGCGCCGCGGGCGCGGGGTCGGGGACGCACGGCGCGACCGTGGTTCCCGATCCGGAGGCGCGGCGCCGGGAATCCGGCGCGCGGCGCATCCCCGACATCTACGCCGAAAAGCGCGCCGCGGGCCGACCGGTCATCTCCATCGAGTTCTTCCCGCCGAAGACGCCGCAGGGCGACGAGAGCCTGTTCGGGAGGGTGCTCCCCCGGCTGGCGGCGGCGCGGCCCGACTTCTGCTCGGTCACCTACGGCGCCGGCGGCGGCGGGACGCGCGCGCGGACGCTGGGCATCGTCGACCGCATGCAGCGGGAGCACGGGCTGACCGCGATGGCCCACGTCACCTGCGTCAGCTTCACGCGGGCGGCGATGGACGGCTTCCTCGACGAGGCGGCCGGCCTCGGCATCCGCAACATCCTGGCCCTGCGCGGCGACCCCCCGCCGGGGCAGCCGGACTTCGTGCGACCGGCCGGCGGCTTCGACTACGCCTGGCAGCTCATCGACGTCCTGAAGGCGCGCTCCGACGAGTTCGCCATCGGCTGCGCCGGCTTCCCCGAGGGCCATCCCGACTGCCGGGAGGGCCGCGAGGTCGACTGGCGGCGCCTGCGCGACAAGGTCGACCACGGGGCGGAGTTCATCCTCACGCAGCTCTTCTTCGACAACGCGGACTACTTCCGCATGGTGGACCACCTGGGCGCGCTCGGCGTGACCGCGCCGATCACGCCCGGGATCCTGCCCATCCTGAGCGCGAAGCAGGTGAAGCGTTTCACGGCGCTGTGCGGCGCATCGCTGCCCGCCACGCTGGTGGCGGATCTGGACCGGCTCGGAGACGACGACGAGGCGGTGACCGCGTTCGGCATCGACTTCGCTTCGCGGCAGTGCGAAGCGCTGCTCGCCGGCGGCGCGCCCGGTCTGCACCTGTACGGGCTGAACCGCTCGCGGTCGACGCTGGCGATCCTCCGCAACCTCGGGCTCGCGTAGCGCTGACGGAGAGGCCCGATCCATGCCGTTCGAACGCTGGCTGTAAGCGTGGCGGGCGCGGCGGAGGCCGAGGCCCGCCGGCAGGCTCTCGCCGCCCTCGGAGGGCTCCACGAGCCGGCGCACATCAGCTCATGCTGCCCGGAGCGCCGAGCCGCAAGGTACAGGAATTGCTTGCGTACCGAGCGTGCGCGGCGCGGCGGGCTCGATTCATTCAGAACAGCTGCCGGCGCCGCCGGAACAGGAGTAGAATCGATGGACATGCCCGACTGGCTGGCGTGGGCGACGCTGACGGTTCCGACGGCGGCGGTGCTGGCGACCGCGTGGATGCAGCACCGTGCGAACCGGGAAGCGCACGAGAACGCGCGCCGCGAGAACCAGGAGGCACACGAGAACGCGCGCCGCGAGAACCAGGAGGCGCACGAGAGCGCGCGCCGCGAGAACCAGGAGGCGCACGAGAGCGCGCGCCGCGAGAACCAGAAGGCGCACGGGGACATCCACCAGCGCATCGCCCGCGCCGAGGATACATTCGGCGAAGCATTGAGAGCGCAGACCGCAGCGTTGCAGGCGGCCGTCGCAGCCGCCGACAAGCGCGCGGACGAACAGGTCGCCGCGCTGCGCGCAGCCGAAGCGCGCGCCGACAAGCGCGCGGACGAAAAGGCCGCCGCGCTGCGCGCGCAGACCGTGACGCTCCAGGCGCTCGCCCGCGAGGTGTCCTTCCTCTCCGGCCGTCAGGCCGAACGGGACGCCGGTCAGCCGGGACAGGCCGGGCCTGCAACCGCCGGCCCGGCGGCCTGACCCGTCCCGGCGAGCGCGGCGGTCGCCAACCCGGCGCGGGCGAGACTGACTGGTGTGCGCCGCTCAAGTTCGTTGCGGAGCTCTCGTCTTCATCGGGACCGCGAGCCGGATTGCTCTCCGGCCATGCGAAGCGAATTGCCTTGCATGCCCGGGAACGCAGGTCAGTGCGGCCTGTCCGCGTACAGGTAGTCGGCGAGCTTCAGGGTCTCGAGCACATCGTTCCAAATCTTGTCGGCGGCCTGGCGATCCTCCGGCCAGTACTCCATCGTGATGAAGGCCTGCACGTTCCCGCCGCGCGCGAGGCATGTCCGCGAGTGCGCCTTGCGCTTCCCGACCGGATCGGTGAAGTCCATCTCCAGCCAGAGGTATTCCAGGTTGCGGCGGGACGCGCTCCGCAGGGGACCCTTCCGCGTGCGCGGGCGCCCGTCGCCGGACAGCACGGCCTCCTCCATGAGGCTGGCGAGCGACGGCATGGCGCTCCAGTCGATGTTCAGTCCGTCGGGACCGAGCTGCAGCACCGAGAGCTGCAGGCGCATGTTGTCGTCGGGCTGCTCCCGGTCATAGAGACAGATGGAATCGCCGTCGGGCCTGATCACCCAGTCTGCCGGGTACTCGAAATGCACCGCCCCCCGGTTCGCCACGAAGACGTTGTGGCCATCCTTCGCGGTCCATCCGTGATCGTCGGGCAGCTCGATGGATCTGCGCTTCCACTCCACGCCGGTTCGACCCCGCCGCGACTGTATCATGGCCAGCCGGCGGCGCCGCCGGGCTCCGAACGACGCGCTTCACGCGGCGGCGAATCCGCGTCACGCCTTCCCTGCGTCCCGAACAACCGGAGGCGAGAGATCGACCGCCCAGTTTCCGAGACTCGCGTCATCGAAGCCGGCGCGCCCCAGCAGCGCGATCAGCTCCTCCTGCCGCGGCTGCCCGAAGACGACCCGATACGCTGCGAGCTGACGCTTCAGCCGGTCGAACGCCTCGACCTCAGCCGTGTACGGCAATTGCGGCACATGGCGCTCCACCCGGTGTTCGCCGGGGGCGACCCAGTACGGAACCAGGTCGCCCTCCCCGGCGGCCCGCGCGGCCTTGTCGGCCAGCTCGAACATCAACCTCCAGAGGTCATCACCCGTACGCCAGGATGCGAACGCGTCGTCGGCGTGGGAAGCAGCGACATTTCGGCGGACGGCGTGGCCCTTGTACCGGTGAATCCGGCCTTCGCGTTGCTCCAGATCCACCGGATTGCCCGGCAGGTTCCAGTGGACCAGGCGGTGGCACCAGGGATGGAAATCGAGGCCCTCCTGCCCTATGGACGTGCTGGTGAGTACGAACGGACGAAACGGGCTGTTGAACGCGGCCCGGACGGCGTCCTGACCGATGTACTGATTCTCGCGGCGCATGTTCTCGTGCGCCTTCTGGTTCTCGCGGCGCGCATTCTCGTGCGCCTTCTGCTGGCCGTCGTCCGTGCGGACATGGCCGAAGCGCAGGGCGAACACGGTGCGGATGCGGATCGCTTCGCGTTGGACGGTTGCGCCGGACTCTCCCCGCTCGGCCCGGAAGAACTCGGCGTGGACACGGGCGGGCGCCGGGTGCACCACCTGAACGAGCTTCCGCGCACATCTGTCCGCGGTTTCGTCGGCGTCGGCGTCCTCGGACCACGACTCCTGATCCCGGAGCAGGTGCCACTGCTCGTCGAGCACCGCCTGCAGATTGCCCTGCCGGCAGTAGTGCAGGACGAGCCGCCAGTAGGCCGAGTCGTCGCGCACGCCGGCGGTCCCGGCGGCGAGTTGGCGAAGCAGCGTGACGACGGCCGGCCGATTGAAGACATGCCAGAACGCACCGGCGATCAGTGCCGCGTTCCGGCGGCGCGTGTCGTCACCGACCTCGCTCCCAACTCTCAGGCTGCGTGCCGCGAGAATCGCCGGCGACCCGAGGGCGACGTCCGTGAGCAGCGCCGCGAGATCCGGAGGACGACGGCCAAGAGCCTGCGGGTCGACCGCGAGCGCAAGCAGATCGCCGACGTACGCACCGAAGACGTCCGGATTGGGCTGCGGTAACGGCTCGCCGTCCGTCCCCACGGGAAGCCGGCCGTCGCGCCATGCCCGCAGAAAGGCCGGCAGTTCGGGATCCAGCAGGAGCGGCGCGGCCCATTCCCATCGCTCGTCGATTCTCCCGTCCTGCGGGTTCGGCAGCCTCGGGTCCGAAAGAAGCTCGTCGACCTGCGCGCGCACCCACTCCCGGCGGTCCCGCCCGGACGGCGCAGCGAGCGGATGCGCCCGATCCGCCAGCGGCAGACACGGCAGCAACAGCAGGAGCAGACGATGACGGGATCGGACACCCCGAGAGCCGTCCGACGCCGGCTGCGTCAGTCTCAGCAGTGGCCCCTGTTGCTTGTCGGGGTTGTCGTATTCCTTGAGCCGGCCTCCCAGCATGAGCCGTTCCGCCTCGTAGCTCAGAACGGCGCTGACGACGTCCGGCACCACGTTCCAGGCCGAGAACAGCAGCCGTTTCGTCGCGTGTTCCTTTCCCTCGAACGGTCCTTCCAGCGGCCAGTACGGCAGCGTGGGCGGCATCCACAGCAGCCGCCACAGTCCCTCGTCGATCAGCTCTCCCACAAGCTCCCGCAGCCTGGCGTTTCCCGGGTCGATGCTTCCCCACGACCGCAGGGTCGCTGCCTTCAGGAAAGCGGAATCGTGTCGCCGAAGCGCATCGACGACCCTGTCCGGCCGACCCGGCGCACCGATCGACTCGATGAGGAGATCGTGGAATCTGTAGCCGTGCATGAAGTGGGCGAGATACGGCGCCGACTTCCAGAACGGCATCGGATCCTGGCTGCCCACGGCGCGGAACAGGGCATCGGCGGCAAGGTACTGCCTTACGTCGCTCGATGTGACGGGCGTGGTGCGCCGATCCTCTCTCACCATTGCATCCCGGTCCTCACTGGCGGCGACACGCTCGGTCCGCGCCATCACGTCTCGCAGGAAGCCTTCGACAGCGCGCTTCGCCCGGTCGACGCATTCCACCTGCTCCGACTCGCCGGCGGCCGCGCGCCGCAGCGCCGCGTTGAAGTGCGAAAGCTGCCGCTTGAGCTCCTTGACGCGGGCGTCGTCGTCGCCGAGCAGGAACCGCGTGGTGGCCAGGAAATCCTCGTAGTGCTCCTCGTGCCCGATCTCCGCGTCGGCCGTGTAGAACTTGTACGGCGTCGCGGAAAGCAGGAGCGTGCGTACCCGCCTGCCATCGTGCGCCCTGGCCTGAAACAGCTCCCGGGCCAGATCCGCCGCGGCATCGCGCTCGGTCCCTTGCGCGCCGAGCAGTGACTTGAAGCGCTGGAACTCGTCGAGAATGACGAGATCGGGCTCAAGAGCGCGGATGCACGCGTCGGCCAGCATGCGGCGCAGATCGGCGATGACCCGGTCCCGCGGGCGCCGGGCTTCGGCGGGCCACGACCGATAGCTCCGGAACCAGGTGTCGAGGAGCTCGCGGAGCCTGCCCCGGAGGTCCGTCTCCTCGCGGAACGCCGCCTCGAAGCGGCGCCTTATCGTGTCGTCGACAGGCCGGGGGTATTTCAGCCGCCGGCGAAACGTGTCCTTCCTGGCGATCCGTCCCTGCAGGAAGTTCATGAGCGCGGTGCGTGGTCCCACCAGCGGATCGAGCAGTTGAAACAGGACCTCCCGCTCCCGCCCCTGGCCGGCCGAGTGTCCCAACCTGAACGAGGTGCCGGGCGTGAAGCTGACGAAGTTCAGCTTGCTGCCGGCGAGCCCCGATTCGCCCTCCCGACAGGCCAGCTCCGTCGCCAGCATCGTGAGCCGGGTCGCCAGGGCGAACGAGCGCTCCTCCGCGCCGCCCACCTGCAGCTTGGGAAGATTGGCGCGCGCGATGCCGCCGTTGCTGCAGATGTAGACGATGTCGATCCGGTCCACCCTGCTCCAGAGGTGATCGATGGTGCGGGCGATGATGCCGCGGGCGACCAGCGTCTTGCCGAGGCCCACCTCGTCGGCCACCAGGAAGCGCCCCGTGCCGTCCTCCGCCTTGAACAGGCGATGGAAGGCATGCTCCACCGTGCGGCGCTGAAAGGGCTTGAGCGGCCTGAGGCTCGCGTCGACGGATGGTCTCTTCATGGCTGCGGCTCCCGCGCGAGCGCCTCCTCGACGGCCGTCCAGACCTTGAACAACTCGTCCGGCACGATGCGCCGCCCTTCCTCCGTCTTCCGCAGGTCGTCGATCAGACGGCGGACCGGCTTCAGGCGATCAGGGTCTCTGGAAGCGGTGCGGACGAGGTCGTCGAGCAGGGTATCGCCGCCGGCGCCGACTCCCCAGGAAGCGGAGCCTTCTCCGTTCCCGTCATCCCCGGCCCAGCCGAGCACGGCGTCCAACCCGCCCAGCAACGCCCGCAGGAAGCGGAGGAACTTTTCCGGGCTGTCGAGCAGCCCCCTGAGCACGTGGTGCAGGCGGTCGGCGGGCATTCCCTCGGCGGGTAGCCGCAGGGTCATGCGGATGTCGTCCACGCCCCGAACGGCGACGCGCAATCGAAAGGCGATGAACGCCGTCAGGCGTGCAACCGGCAGCCTCCAGCGCAAGGGCCCGTCCAGCCGCAGGGCCTGATCCTCGGCAACCGAGAGGGGCCAGACCACAACCTCGACATCGTCACCGGGGAGGACGCCGCCGTCGATCGTCAACGTCCAGAGCTCGCCATCGGCAACGCACGTCACGCCCAGATCGGCGTTGACGAGGGCGTCCCGTGCTGCTTCAAGGCGTTTCCGCGCGGCGGTCATGCACGGGTCGTCCATCGCATGCGCGTTCTCATACGGCACGCACAGCTTCCGGAACCCGCCGTCGAGGAAGCGATCGATGCCGTACCCGCTGGCGCCTCCTTTGCGTCCCTTCCTGCCCGTGACCGACGCCATCATCTCGACGTTGCCGCCGCCGAACGCCGCCGCGGTCAGGTTCGCGGAGCCCACGTACCAGGTCACGTCCGAGCCGTGCTCCACCGCGAACATCTTGGCGTGCAGCCCCGACGGGCGGGCATGTTCGCCGGTCGCTGACGCGTCGTCGTCCACGTCGGACAGTCCATCTTCGGCTTCGCCCGCGGCGGCATCGGACAGGACGAATATCTCCCCCCACTGCGCGCGCGCGTCTGCGGGCAGCCTGTCGAGCTCCTCCTGCCGGCTCACCAGTATCCGCTCGTTTCCGCTCAGACCGCCGACCGCGGCGAGCCCTGTCCGGTTGACGAACGGCGCCAGGGCGAGCGTTCGATGACCGCTCGACGGCGGAATCCAGGATCGACGGCGCCTCGACAATCCGAGCGCATGGAACTCGACCGGCGAGTCGAAGCCGTCCGGGGCGGGGAAGGCGATTCGCGCAACCTGATCGGCAAGCGCACCCACACGCTCCGCGACGTCCTGCGGAATCCGGTTCGTCTTCGTGGCCAGTTGCGGCAACTTCAGGAGGAAGTCACCCAGCGGCCGGCTTGCCGCGACGCGCCGCCTGCCCCGAGGCGATGCCTCGCTCGCCAGGGCGACATCCCAGGCGCGCTCGAAGGTCAGGTTCCGGGACAGAACGGCGACCCGCAGCACGTCCTCCGCCGCTTCGTCCAGCGGCTTGAACCGGGCTGCCCACACCTTGGGATGGAAGGCGCCTCCGTTCGGCGCGGCCACCAGATGCACGCTCGACTCAAGCATCTAGTACAGTGGCCGCGCGGATCGCGGAATCCCGATGCCGGTTTCGTCGACGAAGGCATGTACGCAGTCGCCGGCGTCCCGGATCGCCTGGTACAGCCGTGCCGGATCAGCCAGCATCTCCTCCAGGCCGCCGTCGGGTTGGGCGAGCACCGACAGCGGCAACACGAGCAGCGCTTCCAGATCGAGGGTGTAGGTGGTCAGCACGGCGAAGTCGAGGCGGTACCCGCTCGGTGGGCGGAACCACTCGAAGGCGACAGCGCGCGAGTCCGGCGAGAGCATCAGGCCGCGAGTCCCCGATGCAGGTCGATGAGGAATTGCCGGACCCGAAACCAGCGGAAGTCCATCCGACCGACACCGACCCCCGGACTCCAGTCCACCAGGCGGTTCCGATTGCCCAGCCGCGCCCGGGCGCCCTTGAGACGCAGCTCGCGTTCGGTGACCAGCATCCGCAACCGATGATCGTCGGCGAGCCTGTCGGGCTCGCATGCCGCGATGCCGCGCGTCCAGCTTTCGATGAAGCGGCGTTGCGGAAACGCAATGCGCCGACCACGCCGGGCGACCAGCTCCCAGAGCGCATCAGGCTCGAACGGACGTTTCTCGTCGGCCTCCGTCGCGGCCCACTGCGCGAGGGCCGCACGGAACTCCTCGATCGACGCCGCCTCGTCCGAATCGAGGACTTCACGCCGCTGTTCAGCCACGAGCAGGTTGTAGAGCAACGGCATGCCTTCCACATGGAGCGAAAACCGCCGCGCCAGCTCCAACGTCTCGCGGGTGCGGCCCGGCGCGCGCCGGGCGTCCGGATCGTCCCAGACGTCCTCTGCCGGTGAATCGGATCCGTTGCGGACCAGCCAGGCGAGCAGCGTGTCGGCGCAGCTCTCCTCCACGCGGCCGCGCAGGAAGTCGGCCTCGTCATGGGTCAACGCGAACGATGCCTCCCGGGGAAACGCCTGCGGCGGCGCCGGCAGCCGGGGATGCCAGTGGGCGTCCCGGTTCCAGATCACGCCCGGATCGTCCGCGCGCTCCACGACGCCGCGACCACTCACCAGTGCATCGAAGTGCGCGTGGTACCACCCCTGGCTCCGCCGGGGCCGGAAGATGCCCCACTGCGTGAGCGCGCTCCAGTAGAGCGAGCTCGGCAACCTCACCAGCGAGCCGCGAGCGACCACGCCAATGACGCCTTGCGAATCTTCGCTCCGCTCCAGCGGCCCGATCAGAGCGACTTGCTCGTGACGTGCGGCCCGCTCCATATCGCTGCTCCGGACCCGCCGAGCCTCCAGCCTCTGGTAGAGCCACGGGATGAAGAGGACGTACCGCAGTCGGGTCTGGATAGACGACGTGCCGGGGAACAGGGCGTCCGAGAGCGCGTCTCGCAGGCTCCCCAGCCCCATCTCGTCGAGCGTGCCCTGCTCCCTGAACAGATCCAGCACGCGACGCATCCTGTCGCGGTCGCTCGCCGTCAGGTCGAGCCACGTCAACTGTGCCTGCATTTCCGCCATCTCTCGCGCTTCGGTGGCGAGGGCTGTTGCGCGGCGGCGTGCTGCGCGCCAACAGTCTACCGGCTTGCGTCACGCGCCGAGGTGCGGGAGTGCGGGTGCAGGTCGTGCGGCGCAGCGCCCCGTCTTCGTCGTCCGACGCCTCCGGGTCGCGCCGAGTACGGGAGTGCCGGCGCAGGTCGTGCGGGCGGCGCGCAGGCGCAGACGGGGCCGCGCAGGTCAGAAGCGGAACAGCCGGTTGAACTTGACCACGAAGCCGCGGTTGCGCAGGTCCCAGCCGCGGTCGGGCCGGAACCCGTCGGTCACGTCGCGGTCGTCGGTGTAGACGACGAACAGTTCGCTGCCGGGGCTGTACTCCCAGCGCAGCCGCAGGTTGCTGCCGAAGGAGTTGTCGGCCGAGTTGTATTGCAGGAGGCCGCTGAAGAACATGCGCGGGTTGAAGGCGTAGTTGACGCGGGTCACGGCCAGGTTCGTCTGGAACCCGCCGTACGGCGTGTCGATCCAGTTGAACGAGACGCTCGGCTCCACCGACATCTGCGGCAGCACCGCGATGCGGCCCTGCGTCAGCTCCACCGTGGTCAGATCCCCGTCGAAGAAGGCGCCCCGCTTCACGGCCACCTGCCCGTTGATGCGCCGCTGCTGACCGACGGCATAGGCCACCCGGGCGTCGGCGAAGCCGTACCCCCCGACGGGGATGGAGAAGTCGGCGCCGCGGGGCGTGAACGGCTCGACCAGCAGCTCATAGTTGTCGGTGGCGGTGAACGTCAGCCGGTCGCTGGACTCGAACTCGGTCTGGAACGCCACGATGTTCTGGCGGGTCTCCAGTTGGTTGACGTCGGCCGTCAGGATGTAGTCGATACTCCCTTCCAGACTGAACTGCCGGACACTTTCGAGGGACGCGGGCCGGGGACTGAACCTCCCGGTGACGTAGGTGCGGCGGAAATTGTCGCGGCGCAGGAAGCCCACCTCGGGCAGGAAGTTGTCCTCGACCAGCAGGTGATCGACCTTGAAACCGTAGCGGTCGGCCGCGTACTCGAACGCGCCCTGGTAGCTCGTGTCCTTCCCGCGGTGGTCCGGTCCGGGCACGCGGGTCCGGGCGAGGTAGGTGATGAGGCTGAGGTTCTCGAAGAAGGCGAAGGTGCCGTCGACACCGTAGGCCTGACTCGACCCGGGGGCCACGCGGGAGACCGAGCGGTTGGTGAACATGGCTCCCACGGAGCTGCGCCGCAGGAGGTCGCGCCGCAGGCGCACGACCGTGAAGTTGGTCGGGTCGGAGCGGGAAACGCTCTCGTCACCGGCGTGGATGTTCAGCGCGCCGACGTCGAACGGGCCGATCTTGCCGGTCACCCGCGCGCCGCCGACGATGGGCACCACGCGGCCCTCCTCCAGACCGATCTTGCGGCTGTAGAAAAGCTGCGGCACGTTGACGTCGCCGAAGATCCCGCCCACCGGGCCGCCGCCGGGGCCGCCGAAGCGCCCGGTGACGCCCCCACGGGCGAAACCGAAGATGCCCCGCCCCTCCAGGAAGAACTCGCGTTTCTCCGGAAAGAACAGCGGAAAGCGGGTCAGGTTGACCTGCCGCTCGTCCACCTCCACCTGGGCGAAGTCGGTGTTCCAGGTGAAGTCGGCGGTCAGGTTCTGGGTGATGCCGTACTTGACGTCCAGGCCGCCGTCCCCGCTGCGTTCGTCGATCAGTTGGGGGGAGGCGGTCAGGTCGGTCGCCACCCCGCCGATGGCGTACGGCTTGACCTCGATGTTGCGGCTGGCGGGGGGCGGTTCCAGACCGACGAGGGACCCGGCCGCCGACACGCGGAAGATGCCGGCCGACCCGCTGCCGCCGCCGGCCGAAATGGGCAACCGCGTCAGGTAGACCCACTCGTTCTTGCGGCGGATCGCCCGGCGGAGCTGGATGCCCCAGACATGCGGCGGCTCCGAGCGGTAGCGGAGCGTCTTGAACGGGATCTCCATCTCGACCGTCCAGCCGCCGTCGAAGCGGCCCGTCCGCACGTCCCATACCGGGTTCCAGTCGGCGTTGGGGTTGCCCTCGTTGGTGAACTGCTGGTCGGCGCGGGCGCCGAGCGGGTTGGTGTAGAAGTTGAAGCCGTTGCGCCGGTCGTAGAAGGTGTCGAAGAAGGCGGTGAAGGTGTCGTTCTGGCGAAGCTGGCTCGTGTCGCGGCGCATCTCGTTGGCCACCCACTGGCTCTCGGGGGCCGAGTCCCACACGCGCGCCGACACGTAGACGTTCGTGTCGTCGAACAGGATCCAGGCCTCGGTCCGCTCGGTCGCCGGGGCGCCGATGTCGGGCACCTGCTGGATGAAACCCGTGATCGCTGGCACCGTCTCGTAGACCGGCTCGTCGAGCACGCCGTCGAGCCGGATGCCCCCCTCGAGGCGGATCGCGCGCACCGTGGTCCGCCCCGCCTCGTCGCGGCTCATCACCGCCGGCGGCACCGGCGCGGGCGGCCCGTCGATCAGAGCGGCATCGACGAGGGAACCGGCCGCGGCCGGAATTCGCGGGGGAACCGGCCGCGACGCGGCAGGCGCCGCCGCCGGGGTCGGAACCGCCGCGGCCGGAACTCGCGAGGGAACCGGCCGCGACCCGGCAGGCGCCGTCTCCGGGATCGGAACCGGCTGCGCACTGGCGACCCGGACCTCGTCGCGCAGCTCCGCCGAGACTCGATCCTGCAACTCGAAGATGTCACCGGCCATGCCCGTCACCGTGGACGCCCGCAGCACGGCGCCGTCGGCCGCGGCGACGAGTAGCGCCGTGATGCGGATCCGATCACCGATTCGCTGGAAGGCGCCACTGATCACGCGATCAGCGCCGGCCTGGCGGCCTGCCTCCAGCGCCCCGGCCGCACCGGCATCAAGGGCCGCGGCGGTCGCGCGCAGGACACGGGCGCCGCCCATCTGGAGATCGGTCGCGACCGCCTCGGCGAGGCCGACGCCAATCCAGTTGTCCGCCGGATTGCCGGCGAGATTGGCAAAGGGAACCACGAATACGAGGGCGTCGCCTCCCTGCGAGGCAGCCGTCGCGGATTGAGACCGAGCCGGCGTCGGCGATGCGACGGCCAGCAACGCCGCAAGAAGTCCCGAAAGGATTCGTGTCATCCGCATGGAAATTCGCACGCAGTGCCAACCAAGAGTGTCGGTCGCGACCGCTTCGCCCGACAGGGGATGCCGTTTGCGCGACCGCGACAAGTATGTCAGACGGACCGACGTGCCGGCAGCGTTTACGCGCCGTGCCGGGCGCGACCGGTCGGCGCTAGTTTCGGAACAGCCGCGTGAGCTTGATCACGAACCCGCGGTCGCGAATCCCGTCGTAGCGGTCCGGCCGCAACGGATCGGTGTCCTGCTCCTCCGTGTAGACGACGAACAACTCGCTGCCGGGCGAGTACTCCCAACGCAGCCGGAGATTGGTTCCCAACGTACGATTCGCAGAGTTGTACTGCAGCAGACCACTGAAGAACATCCGCGGCGAGAATGTGTAGTTCAGCCGCGACCGCACGAGATCGGTGCGCAACGATCCGCCCGGCAGGTCGATCCAGTTGAACGACACGCTCGGCTCGACCGACAGACGCGACGACAGATCGACCCGCCCCCGACTCAGATCGACGGACGTGATCTCGCCGTCGAAGTAGCCGCCCGTCGCCAGCTCGACCCGTCCGTTGAGCAGCCGCTGCGGGCCGAGGGCGTAGGTGAAACGCGCGTCGGTGAAGCCGTAGCCGCCGACGGGGATGCCGACATCCGCGCCTGACGGGAAGAACGGCTCCTGCAACACCTCGAAGCTGTCGCTCAGCCGAACACCGAACTGATCGCTGTTCTCCAGCTCGGTCTGGAAGGCCACCTGGTTCTGGCGCGTCTCCAGGAACCCGGTGTCGGCCGTCAGGAAGTAGTCGTGGCTGGCCTCCAGGACGAACTGGCGCACCGACTCGATGGACCGCGGCCGCGGACTGAAGCGCCCGGACAGCGACGTGCGGCGGAAGTTGCGCCGGCGCAGGAACCCGACCTCGGGCCGGAAGTTGTCCTCGACGAGCAGGTGGTCCACCTCCAGACCGTATCGATCGGCGCCGTAGTCGAAGCGGGCCTGATAGCTTCCGTCGCGGCCCGGCGCGCCGGTGGTGCGGGTTCGCGCGTAGTAGCCGAGCAGGTTGACGCTGTCGAAGAAGGAGAAGGTGGCGTCGGCGCCCCAGGCCTGGTTCGACCCGTCGCCGGAGAGCGACAGCGACCGGTTCGTCACGATCCCGCCGATGCTGCTGCGCCGCAGCAGGTCGCGCTTGACCCGCAGCACCGTGAAGTTCGTGTCGAGCGCGCCGGAGATCGCCTCGTTGCCGGTCTGGATGTTCAGCGCCCCGACGTCGAACGCGCCGATCTTGCCGGTCAGGCGTCCCCCTCCGAGAATCGGCACCGCCTGTCCGCCCTGCAACCCGATGCGGCGGCTGTAGAACATCGTGGGCGCGTCGCCCCCGCCGAGCACGCTGCCCCGCCGCAGGCTGCGCGCGGTGCGGAAGCTGCCGCGGGCGAAGTCGAAGATGCCGCGCCCCTCGAGGAAGAACTCGCGCTTCTCGGGAAAGAACAGGTTGAAGCGGGTCAGGTTCACCTGCTGCTCGTCCACCTCGACCTGCGCGAAGTCGGTGTTCCAGGTGAAGTCGGCGGTCAGGTTCTGCGTGACGCCGTACTTCAGGTCCACCCCGACCTTGCCGTCCCCGTCGAGTCGTCTCTCCGACGGGACATCGACAGCGGCGTCCACCGCGGCGGGAGCCAGTCCGCCGATGGCGTACGGCTTCACCTCCAGGTGGTTGCCGGCGGGCGGCGCTTCGAGCCCGACCAGCGTGCCGGCCGCGGACACGCGAAAGACCCCGCCGCGCCCGCCGAACCCGGCGGCCGAGATCGGGATCAGGGTCAGGTAGGCCCACTCGTTCTTGCGCATCACGGTGCGCCGGAGCTGGATGCCCCAGACCTGATCGCGCATCGGCCGGTAGCGGAGCGATTTGAAGGGGACGACCATCTCGATGGTCCAGCCGCCGTCGAACCGCCCGGTCCGCACATCCCAGACCGGGTTCCAGTCCCGGTTCGGGTTGCCCTCGTTGGTCAGGGCCTGATCGACGAACCCGCCGAGCGGATTCGCATAGAAGAGCAGCGCGTTGCGACGGTCGTAGAAGGTGTCGATCAGGAAGCCGAACAGGTCGTTGTTCAGCATGTTGAAGGCGTCGCGGCGCATCTCGGTGGCCACCCACTCGCTCGGCGGCGCGCTGTCCCAGCAGCGCCCGGCGACGTAGAAGTTCTCGTCGTCGAACATCACCCAGGCGTCGGTCCGCTCGGTGGCCGGCGCACCCTCGTCCGGAAGCTGCTGGATGAAGTCGGAGACCGGCGCGACCGCGTCGTAGACCGGCTCGTCGAGCCGGCCGTCGACGCGCAGACCCGCCAGCAGCCGGATGGCGCGCATCGTCGCCTGGCCGCCCGCGCGCGTGATCACGGCCGGCGGAACCGGCGGCGGCGGACCGTCGATGACCACGCCCGGCGCGACCAGAGGTTCTCCGGAGAGCGGCGCCGGTGTCCCGGCGGGGACGGTCTCCGACGGCTCCTGGCCGCCGGCGGATGCGGATGCGACAGCCGAACGCAAAGCCTCCACGGGCGGGTGCGGCTCATCGGCTGCCCGCGCCGGGCCGACGAGGACGACGGCCAGCACCGACGCCGCCACGGCGGCTGCGCGGGTGTTCACGTCGCAATCACCTCGACGCGCGCTCGCGCCGGATCGTGGACGGCGAACCTCCGGTCCAGCGTCGCCAGAATCGCGTCGTGCGACGCGGCGACCGCAAGCAGGTACGCATCCGTGACCTGCCGGTGTCCGAGCAGATGCGTGAATGCGTCTTCGACTCGGCGGAGCGCCGGTAGCGTCTCCAGGTACGTGTGCCAGCGGTCGCCGGCCAGCCTGAACAGCACATCAAGCGCCTGGGCCGGCGTTCGGCGGATGCCGACGACGGCGGGGTTCGCGGAGAGCCGGACGAAACCGAGCTGCGTGAGGGCGCAGGTCGCCCACGCAGGAGCGGGCCGCCGCTCGAGCCGCTCGACGACGGCCCGATGGAACTGGTGATTCGGCCAGCCGAGAGCCAGAAGGGCGTTGACGTCGAGCAGCAGCGGCCGGTCCTCAGACGACGCCATCCTCGTCGAGCGCCTGCTGCACGCGCGTCGAAGGGATCACGCCCGCGTCCGCGGGCACGTCGAACGCGGCGAAACGCCCTGCGCCCTTCCCGCGGCCTGACGGACCGGGCCGCAGCGCCTGCCGCGCCATGTCCGACAGGACGCGCCCCAGCCGCTGGCCGGTGGCGCGGGCATGGCCGAGCGCCGCTTCATGGACGTCGTCGTCAAGAGTCACCGTCGTGCGCATGATGCAGGATACGGTGATGCACCTGCACCGTCAACAAGTCGCTCTCCGTACACCGGCCTGACTTCGTCCGGACCTGAACGGACGGGTGACTTCCGTGCTCACATCCCCGGACGGTGGCCGGGGCTTTTCATCTTCGAGTGCTCCGGCCGCAATCGCGGCCGACTTGTGCTCACATCCCCCAGACGGTGACCGGCGGGCCGCCGTTGGTCTCCCGACGGCGGAACACCTTCTCGTCCCACGGCCGAGCCGCGGTGCGGTCGAAGATCAGCAGCAGCAGCTCTTCCAGGTCGAGGCGCGACAGCGGGGGGACCTGATCGTGAAGATCCGCCTCGACGGACCCTCGGTGTCGAAGAAGCGCTGCATCGGGCGATGATACGTCGTGCGGGCGGGCAGGCAGGCAGTGCGGTTGGACCTTGCGTCTGCCCCGCCCCTCTACGGCGCAGACCGGTCGATCAGGTCGTGGATGCGGCCGGCCGTGCGCACGGCTGCGCCCAACACCGCGACCCGCGCCTGCAGTCGGCGGTCGGAGGTGTAGACGATGCGCTCGCCGGCTGCCGCAGCCACCAGCTCGACGATGCGGTCGTCAGCGGCGTCGCGACCACGGCGGGACGCCCATTCGACGGCCACGCGCACGCCGCCCACGTCGCGCCGGCGGCCGTCGAAGACCACGATCCAGTCACCACCGCGCCGTTCGGCGACCCGGTCGAGCGCCGCCACCAGGCGGCGCATCGCCCCGCTGCGGTCCCGCCACCACCCGTCCGGGCGCGACCCGATCACGTTCATGCCATCAACGATGTGCACCGGTCCTCTGTCAACCTGCGCCGCCCGGTTGGCCGGCCCCAGGGCCGCATCGTGTTGTGCAGGGCGGTTCGCCGGCCGGATCCTCCACCGACGTCCGCCGGACTCGCGGACGGACCCGCAGGGCGCCGCCCCCGGGCGATGTCCGCATACGAACTTCGTCGCCCACCCGATCGCCGCCATCCCTTTGACGCCTTCTTGACGCCCTCCGCCCCCGGTTATAGGCTCGCCTCACCAAGGAGAGCCCTGGAGGAGGAAACCCATGAAGGTGTCCGCACGACTCGTTCCGCTTGTTTTCCTGGTCCTGGCCATCGTCACCGCCGGAGCCGCCACCATGCAGGACAAGGCCGGCCAGACCGCCTCGATGGCGGAGGCGGCGCAGGCGTTCCTCGACGCGCTGACGCCGGAGCAGCGCTCCGCCGCGATGTTCGCGTTCGACAGCGACGACCGTTTCGACTGGCACTACATCCCCCGGGAGCGCAAGGGCGTTCCGCTCCGGGCGATGAGCGGACCGCAGAAGAAGGCCGCTCTGGCCCTGGTCGAGGCCAGCCTGAGCGCCGAGGGCTACGACAAGTCCGAGCGCATCCGTCAGCTCGAGCAGATTCTGTACGACCGCGAGGGACGCGCCATTCGCGACACCGAGCTCTACTTCTTCATGATCTTCGGCGAGCCGACGGCCGACGGCACCTGGGGCTGGCGCTACGAGGGGCACCACATCTCGCAGAACTGGACCGTCCACGACGGCATGCTCAGCTCCAGCACGCCGCAGTTCTTCGGCACCAACCCGGCCCACGTCCGTGCGGGCAGCCGCGCCGGCGAGAGGGTGCTGGTGCTGGAGGACATCCTGCCCCGCAGCCTTGTCGCCTCGATGTCGGACGCCCACCGCCGAGCCGCAATCATCTCCGACGAGGCGCCCAGCGACATCCTGACCACGTCCGACCGGCAGGCCGGGATACAGGAGAACCGCGGCGTGGCGTTCGGTGACCTGAGCCGGGGCCAGCAGGACGTCCTGTGGGCGCTGATCGAGGAGTACGCCGAAGCACAGCCGGCGGCAGTCGCCGCCGAGCGCCTCGCCAAGGTGAAGGCGGCCGGTCTCGACGGCATCCGGTTCGCCTGGATGGGCAGTCTCCAGGAGGGCGAGCCGCACTACTACCGCGTGCAGGGGCCGACCTTCCTCATCGAATACGACAACGTGCAGAACCGGGCGAACCACGTCCACAGCGTGTGGCGCGACTTCGACGGCGACTTCGGCCGCGACGTCCTCGCCGCGCACTACCAGCGCTACGCGCACGACACGGTCGACGCCGACTGAGCGTCGATCCGGCGCCGGGCCGCATCCTCGACGGAGGCGGCCGAACCGGTGCGCCAGCGACAGTCCGGGCCGGGCGGGGTGTTCCCGTCCGGCCCGTCTCCGGTCACGACGGAGACCGACGGTTGGCCGCCGCCGCGTTCGACCTGATGATCACCAGCGTGCGGTCGTCCACCTGCCGGCCGGCGCCGAACCGCTGCACGTCCTGCATCACGCGGCTGCAGATCTCCGTCGCACCGGCGTTTCCCGCTCCCCGCAGCGTCGAGATGAGTCGCGAGCTGCCGTACTCCTCCCCCTCGGGATTCGTCTGCTCGACGATGCCGTCCGTGTACAGCCCCAGGACGTCTCCCGGCCCCAGCGTCGCGTGGCCTTCGAAGTAGCGCGGCGCCTCGAACAGCCCCAGCGGCACGCCGCCCTCTTCCAGCAGTTCCACCTCGCCGCTCGCCCGGACCAGCACCGGCGGGACGTGACCGGCGTTGACGTAGAGCAGACTCCTGGCCGGCACGTCCAGCACCATGTAGAAGAGCGTGACGTAGCGCCCCTCCTCGACCGACTCGTGAAAGAAGCGGTTCGCGCGGCGCATGATGGCGCGCACGGCCAGCTCGTGGCCGACCAGCGAGGCGATGGACGCCCGGGTGGCCGCCACCAGCAGCGCCGCCGCGATGCCCTTGCCGACGACGTCCGCAATCACGACACCCCAGCGGTCCTCGGGCAGCGGAATGAACTCGTAGTAGTCGCCGCCCACGGCCAGCGACGACTCGCGCGCCCCCGCGATGTCGAACCCGGTCACGGCCGGGATCGCGCGCGGCAGCAGGTCCGTCATGACGTCGCGTGCGACGGCGAGATCGCTGTCGAGGCGGCGCTTGTCCCGGACCTCGGCGATGAGACGGGCGTTCTCGATGGTCGAGGCCACCGCCGAGGCATAGACGCCGACAACGGCCTCGGCGGCCAGGTCGTAGCCGGATGGACGGTCCGACCAGAGGTCGAGTGCGCCCCGAACCCGCCCGCGGGAGCCGATCAGGGGCACGACCAGCCGAGATCGCGCCCGCTCGCGACCCTCGCTCACGCCGGTCTGGTCGTGGAGCGACACCGGTTCGCCGGAGGCCAGCACCCGCCCGACCACGCCGTGGTCATCGAACGGCGCGGTCATGGCGACCGGCACCGGATTGACGCAGCCGCGCGCGAGGCTGTGCGATACGCGCCCCCCCAACGGATCCACGACGTAGATTGCAGCCGCATCGTGGTCGACCAGCGACACCAGGCCGTCCAGGATGCCGTTCATGATCCGTTCGGCGTCGCTGCCGTCGGTCGTGAGGCGGAACGCCTCGATCAGTACACGCGCCGCGCCGATTGCGTCGTCACCCACCCGGGCCGTCGGCGGGCCGAGACCGCTCGCTGAATCTCCCGATTTCGGCATGGCACCATTGTACGTGCGGAGGACGATGTCTCCGCCGGACGTCTCCGGCGTCTCCGGCCGGGACGAACTGCGGGGTGTTACAATGACGGATTGTGCCGTGGGCGAGGCTTCCGCTTCGCGAGCAGGCTTCGTGGTGAGTGTAGCTCAGTCGGTAGAGCGCCGGACTGTGGCTCCGGATGTCGCGGGTTCAAGTCCCGTCACTCACCCCATCGTTCCCGGCCTGAATCGCGGCGCGTGCCGCTCGGGCGACAGACAGCCTCCGCTCGGGCGCCGGGCGGAGGAGGAGGCGAACCGTCGCCTCCGATGCGGCGTGCGGCGGATGACGCCGTGTTCCCTGCCGGCGGTCGTCGGGCTCGTCATCGCCGCCATCCTGGTCGGAGGGTGCGGTGCGGGTCTCGACGCCGAGCGGGAATCGGCGCTCGGCCAGCCCCCCGGCAGCGGCGGGATCAACCATCCGGCCGTGCGGTCGCGGCCGCACGTCGTCCTCGTCTCCTTCGACGGCTTTCACCCCGCCTACCTCGACCGCTTCGAGACGCCCCACTTCGACCGGCTCGCGGTTCGCGGCATGCGCGCGGCCGGCCTGGTCAGCGTCTTCCCCTCGCTGACATTCCCGGGACACTACTCCATCGCCACGGGCCTGCATCCGGAAGCGCACGGCGTCGTCGGCAACCAGTTCTTCGATCCGGCGCGCGGGGTGGAGTTCAGCTACCGCCGAGCCGACGACGCGCAGGACGGCTCGTGATGGGGCGGCGAACCCATCTGGGTCACCGCCGAGACACAGGGCATGGTGGCGGCGGCTGTCTTCTTTCCCGGCACCGAGGCCGACATCAGCGGCGTGCGTCCGAGCCACTGGCGGCCCTACGACGGCCGCCTCCCGAACCGCGAACGGGTCGAGCAGGTCCTCGCCTGGCTGGAGCTGCCGCCGGCGGAACGCCCGCACCTGGTCACTCTCTACTTCTCGCTCGTCGACAGCGCCGGCCACCGGCTCGGTCCGGACCATGCGGACATGGGACGCAGCGTCGAGAGCGCCGACCGGCTCCTGGGCGCGTTGATGGCGGGAATCGACGCGCTGCCCCACGCGGAACGTATCGCGCTCGTCGTGGTGTCCGACCATGGGATGGCCGCACCGGACCCCGATCGGACCACGGTCCTCCCCGCGGTGGCGGAGCTTGCGGAAGTGCGCATCGTCGCAGCCGGCCCCTCGCTCAGCCTGCACGTCGGCGACGCGGAGAGGGCCCGCGGCCTGCGCGACCGGCTCAACGACCGGCTGGTGCACGCGCGGGCCTACCTGCGCGAGGCGCTTCCGGAGCACCTGCATGCCCGCGGCAACCCGCGGCTGGGCGACGTCCTGGTGATGCCTACCGGGCTGGGCATGGTGCAGCGCGCCCCCGACGACCGACCACCGGCCGGGATGCACGGCTGGGATCCGACGCTGCCGGAGATGCACGGCATCTTCCTGGCCGCCGGCCCGGGAATCACCGCCGGCACGGTGCTGCCCGCGGTGAATGCGGTGGACGTCTACCCGCTGCTCGCCCACCTGCTCGGCCTCACGCCGGCACCCGACATCGCCGGGAACCTGGCGGCGTTCGCGCCGGTGCTGGAAACCGAGGCGCGGCAATGAGCCGTCCCCGATGACGACGCGGGTGCATTCCGTTCTGTCTCGCGCAGAAAGCATTGTCTTTCCCGGCGTCTACGACACGCTGTCGGCGAAACTCGCCGAGCGGGCCGGCTTCGAGCTTGCGTTCGTGTCGGGGTACGCCGTCTCGGCCACCTGCATCGGCGAACCCGACCTCGGGCTGCTGACGCAGACCGAGGTCATCGACCGGGCGCGGCGCATCTGCGCGAGCGTCGACATCCCGATCCTCGTCGACGCCGACACCGGCTACGGCAGTGCGCTGAACGTGGTCCGCACCGTACGCGAGCTGATCGCGGCGGGCGCGGCCGGCTGCTTTCTCGAGGACCAGGTGTGGCCGAAGCGTTGCGGCCACATGCGCGGCAAGCGGGTCGTGTCGCGCGAAGAGTACCGGGCCCGGATCCGCGCCGCGGTGGACGCGAAGGGCAGCTCCGACTTCTTCCTCGTCGCCCGCACCGACGCCATCGCCGACGGCGGCCTCGACGAGGCGCTCGCGCGGGCGGAGGCGGCCCGGGCGGCCGGGGCGGACGCGACGTTCGTCGAGGCGCCGCGCACCCGCGCGGAGCTGAACGAAGTCGGCCGAAGGGCGCCCGGGCCGACCGTGGCGAACATGGTCGAGCAGGGACGCACGCCGTTGCTCTCGCGCGACGAGCTGGCCGCGCTCGGGTTCCAGCTCGTCCTCTATCCGGTCTCGGGCCTGTACGCGGCCGCCTGCGCGCTGGAGACGGTGTACGGGCGCCTGCGCGCGGAGGGCACGACGGCGGGCGCAGCGGATCAGCTCATCGCCTTCGAGCGCTTCAACGACCTGCTCGGGGTGGACGAGAAGCACGCGCTGGCCGAACGCTGCAACGGCGGCGGGTAGCCGGCGGCGTCCGGTCCGCGAAGTCCGTGCATCGCCTGCTGTCGAGCAGCGGCCCGAGATCGGGAAGGCAGGGGCAGCCCGTGGAGCGGCCTCGCCCGGCAGCGAAGTCAGCGCCCGAGGGGACGACGAGAGGGACGGGGGAGGTGGCGCACATCCGCCGCCGAACGATATAATGCCGCTCCCCTGGGAGGTGACGCGTGAAAGTCCCCGTCCGAATCACGGTCAACGGCCGCCTCATCGAGCGCGAGGTCGAGCCCCGGCTGCTGCTGGTCCACTTCATCCGCGACCTCGCCGAGCTGACCGGCACGAAGGTCGGCTGCGACACGAGCCAGTGCGGCTCGTGCACGGTGCTGCTCGACGGCGTGTCCGCCAAGTCCTGCACGACGCTGGCCGTGCAGGCCGACGGCGCGAACGTGACCACGATCGAGGGCCTGGCCAACGGCGAGACGCTGCACGCGCTCCAGGAGAGCTTCTGGAACAAGCACGGCCTGCAGTGCGGCTTCTGCACGCCGGGGATGATCCTGGCTTCGCACGAGCTGCTGCGAACGAACGGGGCGCCGAGCGACGACGAGATCCGCCACGGTCTCGAGGGCAACATCTGCCGGTGCACCGGCTACCAGAACATCGTGCGCGCCGTGCGTGACGCGGCCGAGACGATGGCGGCGGCGGAAAAGTAGCGGGAGAACAGCCATGAGCAGCAGAATCTTCGGCTCCGGAATCCGCCGCCGCGAGGACCCGCGCCTCATCACCGGGAGCGCCGCCTACACGCACGACATCACGCTGCCCGGGATGGTCCACGCGGCGATGCTCCGCAGCAGCCACGCCCACGCCCGGATCACCCGCATCGACACGGAGAAGGCGAAGGCGGCCCCGGGGGTCCTGGCCGTCTATACCGGCGCCGACGTCGAGGGCGCCCTGCAGCCGATGCCCTGCGCCTGGCTGGTGCCCGACTCGGAGCTGCGAGTCGCGCCCTATCCCTGCATCGCGAAGGATGTCGTGCGCTACACCGGCGACATCGTGGCGGCGGTCGTGGCCGAGACGCCGTACCAGGCGCACGACGCGCTCGATCGGATCGAGGTCGACTACGAACCGCTCCCCACGGTCACCGACCCCGAGAAGGCGTCCGGCGCCGACGCGCCGCAGCTCCATGGCAAGGACATCAACGGCGACGACATTTCCGCCAACCAGGCGTTCCACTGGGTCGTGGCGGGCGGGGACGTGGACGCCGCGTTCGCGGAGGCGGAGGCCGACGGCATCGTCATCCGGGAGCGCATTCTCCAGCAGCGGCTGATCCCGAACGCGATGGAGCCCCGCGGGGCGGTGGCCCAGTACAACCGGGCCACGGGCGAGCTGACGCTCTGGAACACGACCCAGAACCCGCACATCGTGCGTTTCCTCTGCTCGGTCGTCACCGGGGTGCCGGAAGACAGGCTGCGCGTCATCGCCCCGGAAGTGGGCGGCGGCTTCGGCAGCAAGATCGCCGCCTATCCCGCCGACTTCATCACCGTGTTCTGCTCGAAGACGCTGGGCCGGCCGGTCAAGTGGATCGAGACCCGCAGCGAGAACTACCAGGCGACGACGCACGGCCGCGACCATGTGCAGCACGTCGAGATCGCGGCCACGAAGGACGGGAAGATCACGGGCCTGCGCTGCACCGTCCACGCCGGCATGGGCGCGTACCTGTCCACCGCCGCCCCCGGCATCCCGACCATCCTGCACGGCCTGATGCTGTCGGGCTGCTACACGATCCCGGCGCTCAAGGAGGACGTCCACGGCGTCTACACCAACGGGGTCCCGGTGGAGGCGTACCGCGGCGCCGGCCGGCCGGAGGCCACGTTCCTGCTCGAGCGGCTCATCGACATGCTCGCCGACGAGCTGGACATGGACCCGGCGGATGTCCGGCGGAAGAACTTCATCCCGAAGTTCGAGGACGGCCACGAGGTGATCACCACGCTGAGCTACGACAGCGGCGACTACCCCGGCGCGCTGGACAAGCTGCTGGACCACACCGGCTACGCGGCGCTGCGCGAGAAACAGAAGGCCGGACCGTCCAACGGGAAGTATCTGGGCCTCGGGCTCAGCTCCTACGTCGAGATCTGCGGCCTCGGGCCGTCGCAGGTGGCCGGCGCCATCGGCTTCCAGGGCGGCCTCTGGGAGAGCGCGATCGTTCGCTTCCACCCCACCGGCAAGGTGCACGTCTTCATCGGCGCGTCGCCCCACGGGCAGGGCGAGGAGACGACCTTCGCGCAGATCGTGGCCGACGAGATCGGCGTCGACGCCGACGACGTGAAGATCTTCCACGGCGACACCGACTCCACCCCGATGGGCTGGGGCACCTACGGCAGCCGCACGACGGCGGTCGGCGGCGCCGCGCTGGCCCTTGCGGTGCGCAAGATCCGCGACAAGGCCCGGGTGCTCGCGGCGCACCTGCTGGAGGCGTCGGTCGAGGACATGGACTACGAGGACGGGAAGTTCTTCGTCAAGGGCTCGCCCGACAAGGCGAAAACCATCCAGGACATCGCCCTGATGGCCAACGTCGCCTGGAACCTGCCGGAGGGCATGGAGGCGGGCCTCGAGGCGACGACCTTCTACGACCCGCCCAACTTCGTCTTCCCCTACGGGGCGCATCTTGCGGTGGTCGAGGTCGACGCGAGCACCGGGCACGTCGAGCTGACCGGCTATACGGCGCTGGACGACTGCGGACCGCAGATCAACCCCACCATCGTCGAGGGACAGGTGCACGGCGGCATCGTGCAGGGCGTCGGGCAGGCGCTGTGGGAAGGCGCCGCCTACGACGACGGCGGACAGCTCGTCACCGGGTCGATGATGGACTACGCCCTGCCGCGGGCCGACCTCCTGCCGGAGCTCGACGTCATCTCGACCGTCACCCGATCCCCGCACCATCCGCTGGGCGTGAAGGGCATCGGCGAGGCGGGCACGATTGCGTCGACCGCAGCGGTCTACAACGCCGTGATGGATGCGCTGAAGCCGCTCGGCGTCAAGCGGGTGGACATGCCGTTCACCCCCGAGCGGGTGTGGCGCGCCATCCAGGAAGCGAAGGGGAGCTGAGCCATGTTTGCTGCCGATTTCGACTACTACCGGGCAGACTCGGTGGCCGACGCCGGGCGGCTGCTCCGCAAGCACGCCGGCGCGAAGCTCCTCGCCGGCGGCCACAGCCTGATCCCGGCCCTCAAGCTGCGGCTGGCCGCTCCCGCGACGGTGATCGACATCGGGCGCATCGCGGAGTTGCGCGGCGTCTCGGTCGACGGCGACACCCTGCGCATCGGCGCGCTGACCACGCACGCCGAGATCGCGTCATCGGAGGCGGTCCGCGAGCACGCCGCGGCCCTGGCCGAGGCGGCCGGGCAGATCGGCGACCCGGCCGTGCGCAACCGCGGCACCATCGGCGGCAATGTCGCGCACGCCGATCCGGCGTCGGATCTGCCGACCGTGCTCGCCGCCCTCGGCGCCACCCTGACGGCGGTCGGCCCCGCCGGCGAGCGTTCCATCGCCGTCGGCGACTTCTTCACCGGCCTCATGACGACCGCCCTGGGCGAAACCGACCTGCTGACCTCCATCCGCATCCCGTCGGCGGCGGGCCGCGGCACGGCCTACGTCAAGTTCTCGCACCCGGCCTCGCGCTACGCCGTCGTCGGCGTCGCGGCGGCGCTCGCCAGGGGCGCCCGCGGGCGCGGCCTGATGGCCCGGATCAAGGGCGAGGAGCCCGAGACCATCTGCACCGACGCCGCGGTGGCCATCGGCGGGCTCGTGCCCGCGCCCCTGCGCTGCGGCGCGGTCGAGGCGGCGCTCAACGACCACGCGCCCACGGGCGAGACTTTCGCAGCCGCCGCGGCCGCCGTGAGCGGCGATCTCGGCGACGACCTGCTCGGCGATGATGTCTTCGCGTCGGGCGAGTACCGCAAGGCGGTGGCGCCGGTGTACGTGCAGCGCGCGATCGAGACGGCGGCCGGGCGGGCCGGGTAGAGCACAGCGCGTAACGCCTGGCGGCGCGGCGACGCCGTCATGGATTTGGCGGAAAGGCGTCAACGATACGCGGCGACAGAGATGCTTTCTGAGCAGGTGCACACGACGTCGGAACCTGTTCAGGAGACGCTCCGCATTGGGCAGACGTTCACATCCTCGGACACGCGCATTCTTCGGACGAACCTCCCTGAGGTTACCTCTCGGATCCATTTTGGACACGAGGAAACTGATCCGGCCGGCTCCATTCCAGCGCCAAGTCTGCCGATGAAGCCAACGTCACGCTGCGTTCCTCAGTCATGGCAGTATCGGAACCTCAGTCCATCGACGATCTGAGGGAACTCCTGGCCGAGCGTCTGTACATCGCCGACGACGGTCTGGCGACGGCCATCTACCTTGCGCTGAAGCTGCGCCGCCCGCTGCTGCTCGAAGGCGAGGCGGGCGTCGGCAAGACCGAGGTCGCCAAGGTGCTCTCGGCCGCCCTCGACGCCGACCTGATCCGCCTGCAGTGCTACGAGGGACTCGACGTCACGCACGCCGTCTACGAGTGGAACTATGCGCGGCAGTTGATCGAGATCCGGCTCGGCGAGGCGGCCGGCGACGGAGCCCGCGACCGCCGCGAGCGCGCGCGGGAGCTGTTCGGCCCCGATTTCCTGATCGAGCGCCCGCTGCTGCAGGCGCTGCGGGAGCGCGAACGCCCGCCGGTGCTGCTCATCGACGAGCTCGACCGCGCCGACGAGGAGTTCGAGGGCTACCTGCTGGAGCTGCTTTCCGACTTCCAGATCACCATCCCCGAGCTCGGCACGATCCGGGCCGCCGCCCCGCCGGTGGTGGTGATCACCTCCAACCGCACCCGCGAGCTGCACGACGCGCTCAAGCGGCGCTGCGTGTACGCCTGGATCGACTACCCCGGCTTCGAGAAGGAGCTGCGGATCATCACCACGAAGGTGCCGGAGGCGCCGGCCGCGCTCGCCGAGCAGGTGACCGGCTTCGTGCAGGAGCTGCGGCAGGCCGACCTCTACAAGGTGACCGGCGTCTCGGAGACGCTCGACTGGGTGGCCGCGCTCGTGGCGCTCGACAAGCAGGAGCTCGACGCAGCCACCATCGACCGCACCCTCGGCATCGTCCTCAAGACGCAGGAGGACATGCAGAACATCCGCGGCGAGCGGATCCAGCAGATGCTGAACCGCGCGAAGACGCCGGGGGCGCGACCGGCCCGACCGGGTACGGGGGCGCGCGCCTGAAGCGGTCACCGACCCGTGTCCTTCCTCCTCCACAACCTGCTCCACTTCACGCGCCTGCTCCACCGGCTGGGACTCGGCGTGCAGGCGGGCCGCGCGCGCGAGGTGGCCGCGGCGCTCGCACACGTGGACATCGGGCGGCGGGCCGACTTCTTCCACACGCTGCGGAGCCTGCTCGTCCACCGCGCCGAGGATCTCCCGCTGTTCGACGAGGCCTTTCGCACCTTCTGGCGGCGGCCGCACGGCGACTGGACCGGGAAGGACCTGCGCGCGATGGGCGAGACGCGCCGCTCGGGGGCGCCGGAGTACGAGTCGGAGGCGCCGGAGGCCGATGCGGAGGGCGAAGGCGGGGAGCGGCAGGCCGCCTACCGGGTGGAACGGATGGCGGTGCTCAGCTACAGCGATCGCGAGTCGCTCTACGCCAAGGACTTCGAGCACTTCACCGGGGACGAGCTGGCCGCGGCCGAGCGCATGCTGGCCGACCTGGACTGGGACGTGGGCGAGCGCACCTCGAAGCGCTGGACGGCCGGCCGCGGGCCGGCGCTGGACCTGCGGCGCGCCGTACGGGCCAACATGCAGTACGGCGGCGAGCTGGTCGTCCTGCCGGAGCGGCGGCGCAAGACCGTGCGGCGCCCCCTGATCCTGCTGTGCGACGTCAGCGGCTCGATGGAACGCTACAGCCGGATGCTGCTCCACTTCGTCCACGCGCTGACCGGGAGCGGACGCCTCGGCCGGGTGGAGTCGTTCGTCTTCGCCACGCGCCTGACGCGCGTCACCCGACAGCTCGTCACCCGCCGGGCGGAGGTCGCGGTCCCGAGCCTGCCACGCACCATCGCCGACTTCGGCGGGGGCACGCGCATCGGGGACGCGCTGCACACGTTCAACGTGGAGTGGGCGCGGCGGGTGCGCGGGCGGGGGCCGGTGGTGCTGCTGATCTCCGACGGCTGGGACCGCGGCGAGCCGGACCGGCTGCGGATCGAGATCGCCCGCCTGCAGCGCTCGTGCCAGCGCCTGATCTGGTTGAACCCGCTGCTCGGCTCGCCCGACTACGTGCCGCTGACGCGCGGCATGCAGGCGGCGCTGCCGTCCATCGACGACTTCCTGCCGGTCCACAACCTCGCCAGCCTGGAGGCGCTGGCCCGCCACCTCAACGACCTGCCGACGCACCGCCCGGCCCGCCGCCCCGCGCCGCTCACACCCTCGCTGCCGGCGCGGGCGTGATCGCGCGGCTGCCCGGCCTGCCCAGCTCGGCGCTCGCGGCGCGATCTCTGTATCCTCATGCCATGGAAGTCTCGGCCACCTACACGTTCGACGCGCCCCGCCAACGGGTCTGGGACCTGCTGGTCGACCCGCAGGTCATCGCCGGCTGCCTCCCCGGCTGCGAGACCATGGAGCCGACCGGGGACGACACCTGGCGGGCCACGCTGACAATCGGCGTCGCCGCCATCACCGGACGCTACCAGGGCACGGTGCGCATGACCGACAAGGACGCGCCGGCCGGTTATACGCTGGTCGTCGAGGGAAGGGGCGGGCCCGGGTTCGTGAACGGCTCGGCGAACATCACGCTGGCGGAGACCGACGGCGGCGCGCGCACGAACGTCGACGTGGCCGGCCGCGCACAGGTCGGCGGCACCATCGCCCGGGTCGGCCAGCGGCTGCTGGGCGGGGTCTCGAAGATGATGATGGACCGCTTCTTCGCCTGTCTCCAGGAACGGACGCGCACCCCCTGAACGCCGCGCCGTCTCGTCCCCGACAGCGCCCGGCCGCGTTACGCGCTCTTGCGGCGGCGCACCGGCGCCGCGCCGGCGGAGTCCGGCTTGTCCGCCGCGGCGGCGCGGGGCGACCGCTTCCGCTCGCGCTTCGCCGGCGCCCGGGCCGGTTTCTTCTTCGACGCACTCACCTGGTCGAGGCTCTTGCGCAGCGCCTCCATCAGGTTGACCACCTTGGCCGGAGAGTCGGCCTCGGCCTCGACCACCTCCTCGCCGGCGACCTTCGCGTCGATGATGCGCCGCAGTTCCGCCTGGTACTCGTCGGTGAATCCGCTCAGGTCGAGATCGCCGACGAAGTTGCCGATCACCTGACGGGCCAACTGCACCTCGGCGTCGTCGACCGTCTCCGGCAGGTCCTCGAGCTCGTCGATCGCCGACATCCGGCGCACCTCGCTCGCCGCGCGCAACGTGAACATCATCATGCCCTTCTCGCGCGGCTGCACCGCGACCGGGTACTCGCGGCCGAGGAGCGCCAGCCGGCCGATGCCCGCCTTGCCCCGCAACGCCTCCCGGAGCACCGCGAACGCGCCGCCCGCCACCTTCCCGTCGGGCGCGAGATAGTAGGGCTTCTCCACGTACACCGGATCGATGGCGTCGATGTCGGCGAAACGCTTCAGGTCGATGATGCGCGTCGACTCGGTCTTCGCCCTGGCGATGTCCTCGTCGTCGATGACGACCCAGCGGCCCTTCTCGAACTCGTAGCCCTTGACGATGTCGGACTTGTCCACCTCCCGGTCGCATTCCTCGCACCACTTCTTCTGGCGGATACGGGTCCGGCACTCGGCGTGCAACTGGTTGAACCGGACCACGCCGGTCGCATGGGTCGCGGGAAACACCCGTACCGGGACGGTCACCAGGCTCACCTTCAGGTAGCCCTTCCAGGTTGGACGTGCGGCCATCGGTCGTGCTCCTTGCTCTCTGCTCCATTGACTATATCGGCACGAGAGCGCCAGCGTCCGTGGTGGAACCCCCGCGAGGACTTTCGCCACGCGCGGCCAGGGTTCCCGTATGCTGGTAGCTTCCCGTGCCCAGACGCACCGACAGACGGCAAGCGGCGCCCGCAGTATGGCGCGACGAGCCCCGCAGCGTACGACCGATGCTGGCCGAATCGGCCCCGCCGAGCTCGCACGCCCGACTTCTCGCCAGACCGGATCTGGTCTTTGAACCCAAGTACGACGGGATCCGCGCACTCGTTGCGCTGGACGATGCCGAGGCGCCCCGCATCTACACGCGGCTGGGCCGCGACAAGACCTCGCAGTTCCCGGACCTGATCGAGGCGCTGGCGCTGCGCACGGCTCGACCCGGCCGGCCGTTGCTGCTCGACGGCGAGATCGTGGCGACCGACGAACAGGGCGCGGCGCTGTCGTTTCAGCACCTGCAGGAACGGCTGCACGCCACCGGCGGTGCGGTTCGCGCCTCGGCGCGCCGCGTCACGGTCGCGCTGATGGTCTTCGACCTGCTGCGTGACGGCGACGAGGACCTGCGACCGCTTCGCTTCGCCGAACGCAGGCGGCGGCTGGAACGCCTGATGCGCACCGACGCCTCGGATGCGGTACGGCTGGTCGACAGCACCGTCGGCAACGGCGGGGAAGTGGCGGCCCGGGGCCTGGAGAACGACTGGGAGGGAATCATCGCCAAGCGGCCGGACGGGCGTTACGCCGCCGGCCGCAGCCCGTCGTGGCGGAAGCTGAAGTTCACGCGGACCGAAGAATTCGTGGTCGGCGGCTGGACCGCACCGCGCGGGTCACGCCGTCATTTCGGTGCGCTGCTGCTGGGCTACCATCCGGAAACGGGCCGCCGTGCACGGACCGCACCGCTCGTCTTCGCGGGGCAGGTCGGCACCGGGTTCACCGACGCCGAGCTCGACCGCCTGGCCGGTCTCCTCGCGCCGTTGGCGATCGACGCGTCGCCGTTCGTCGAGCTGGTCGCTCCGAAACCGTCCGAGAAGCGGCACTGGGTCGAGCCGGTCCTCGTCGTGCAGACGTCGTTCAGCCAGTGGACGCCGGACGGTGTGCTGCGGCATCCCGTCTACCACGGCGTGCGGGACGACAAGCGGGCGGCGGACGTGCGGCTTCCCGCCCGGCGCCCGCCGACGGCTCGCGGGTCGGACCCGGCCGCCGGCCGACCGGTACGGCGGAAGCGCGCCGGCCGAAGGAGATCGGCCATTCACCCCACGCACCCGGAACCGGCGCTGGACGACCTGCTCGCGCAACTCGACGATCTGGAGCGGAGCCGGCGGCGCGGCACGCTCGTCCTGACTGACGGCGCACGGATCCCCGTCGGCAACCTGCACAAGATCTTCTGGCCCGAACCGGGCATCACCAAGGGCGAACTGCTCCGCTTCCATCTCCGCATGGCTCCGTACCTGCTGCCGGTCGTCGCGAACCGGCCGCTCGTCATGAAACGGTTCCCCAACGGAGTCGACGGCGAGTCGTTCTACCAGCACCGCGCACCCGAGCCGCGTCCGGACGGCCTCCGCGTGGCGACCGTCCGCGAGAGCCCCGACAAGCCGGCCTCCGCGGTCCCGTACCTGGTCGGCGGTTCGCTCCAGACCCTGCTCTACATGGCGCAGCTCGCGGTGATCTCCCAGGATCCGTGGTTCTCGACGTTGCCGGACATCGAGACGGCGGACCTGGTCGCACTCGACCTGGACCCGATGCCGGAGGCCTCCTTCGACCGGGTGCTGGACGTCGCGTGCCGGCTGCACGACGAACTCGACCGGCTCGGCATCCCCTGCTTCGCCAAGACCTCCGGTTCCGAAGGGCTGCACATCTTCATTCCGCTGCCGCCGGGAACGCCCTACGAAGCGGGCATGATCTTCTGCCAGATCGTCGCCACCGTCGTGGCCGCCGCACATCCGCGGGTCGCGACCGTCGAGCGCCTGGTCAGGCAACGGAGCCCGGACGCCGTCTACATCGACTACCTGCAGAACATCTACGGCAAGACGCTGGCCTGCGCCTACAGCGCCCGCGCCAGCCCGTTCGCCGGCGTGTCGACGCCGCTGACCTGGACGGAGGTGCATGAAGGCATCGCCGCGGGACTGCGGCCGCAGGACTTCACGATGCGCTCGATCTTCGGCCGGGTCGAGCAGGTCGGCGATCTCTGGGCCGATCTGCGGACGGCCGAGCCGGCGCGGCTGGAGGCGGCGTTCGCCTATGAGGAATAAAGGACCAGGCGGGCGGCACGACACGCCCCGCGACCCGCGCGTACGGTGTATGCTATTCCACACTCGACGGTGGCGGGATGCGACGCAGGGAGCGGAAGCCGTCGCTGCAAGTTGTCGATACACAATGCGCGCCCGTAGCTCAGCTGGATAGAGCGCCGGGCTTCGAACCCGTAGGTCGGGGGTTCAAATCCCTCCGGGCGCGCCAACGCGGTCACCGGCCGGCGCCGAATCATCGGTTGGCGTGCGAATCGCCGGGACAGGCGCCCGTAGCTCAGCTGGATAGAGCGTCGGCCTCCGGAGCCGAAGGCCACAGGTTCGAATCCTGTCGGGCGCGCCAACCTTCGCACCGCCCATCCTCCCGTAAAATGGGCGGTTTTTCGCGTGTTTTCGGCCCGCGTCAGCCGAGTCGGGCGCCAGCCCCTATCCGGTCGGAACGGGTCAGAAACCACCCCAAAACGCACCTGCCGAGCACCAAAAGTTAGCAGAAAAGTTAGCAGCGACTTCCGGCGCCGCAGCCCGACAAGCGAGCGTCGTCCGCCAGCCGTCCGCTTCGAAGCGGGCCTGTTGGACGGCGGCGGCCAGCGATCTCGAATCGAGGCCGGCGGTGCAGATCGATCTCGCCGAACCTCGCCGCGGCGACGCAATCAAGCTGCCCCGTCGGGACGGTTCTCAGGCTTGGAGGGCGATGGACCCGGCTGGCCCGCCGTTCTGGTGCAGGCCAGCTCGAACACGGCGTCGGTCATCCACCGCTTGAAGCCCGCGTTGTCCATGAACTGCTTGAACAGCTCGGTGTCGTCCTTCAGGACGTCGGTCACCGCCTGCCCCAGCGCCCTCGCGTGCTCGATGCGTGCGTTCTCGTCGTCCGAGTTGCGCCGGGCGTTCCTGAACGCGGCATCGCCGGCGACGCGCGACGGAATGGTCTCGGTTATGAGTTGGCGAACCCGATCGGCGTCCTCCCAGGCGATGTCGCCGAACAGGTCGTTGAAGGTCCGCAGAATGTTCGAGAGCCGGTCGAGCTCCGGGTCCGACGGTCGGCCGCCGCCGCTGGTCGGCACCGGATCGACCTCGGCGTCCTCGTCGGGCAGCACGAGCCGCTGCACCGCCCGCTTCTCCACCCGGTAGCTGTCCATGTCAATGGCGTCGAGGATGCCCTTCGACAGGTCCTCCTCCGTGGGTGCCGGCAGCTTCGGGATCAGGAAGTGCAGGAAGATCGAGCGTTTCTCCCAGGCGGCATTCGTGTACGGCAGGACGCACGACAGGAAGCCGTAGGTCCGGACGAATGCCTTGGCCTTGCTCTTGAAGGCCACCTGTGCGCCCTCGTCGAGGTCGTTCACGTAACGCGCTACGCACACGTCGAGGATCGGGTCGAGCGCGTCGCGGTCCGCGCCGCCGAGGTAGCGCTCGACGAGATCGTCGATCTGCTCGGTCGAGTAGACCTGCGCGTTGTCGAGATCGGCCTGCAGGTCGTGCAGCTTGTTCGGATCCGTCTCGCCGGCCAGGATTGTCGCGCGGTAGAAGTCGGCGAAGGCGTCGCGGATGGTGTCGGCGTCGTTCAGGAAGTCGAGCACGAACACGTCGTGCTTCTGCGGGTGCGCCCGGTTGAGGCGCGACAGCGTCTGCACCGCCTTGATGCCGGACAGTGTCTTGTCGACGTACATCGTGTGCAGCAGCGGTTCGTCGTAGCCGGTCTGGAACTTGTCGGCACAGATGAGGAAACGGTACGGGTCCTCCCGGATCTTCTCGGCGATCCGGCCGGACGGGAAGCCGTTCAGCGATGCCTCAGTGACCTGCCGGCCGCCGAACTCGTGCTCGCCGGAGAAGGCCACGATGGCGCGGTGCGGGCTCTTGCGCTTCTGCAGGTACGTGCGGATGGCGTGGAAGTCCTGGACGGCGCGCTCGATGCCGTTCGTGACTACCATCGCGCGCGCCCGGCCGCCGACCTTGTTCTTCGCGATGACCTGCGCGTGGAAGTGGTCGACGATGATCTCGGCCTCCAGTCCGATGGCGTGGTCGTGGCCCTCGACGAAGCGCCGCAGCTTCTTCTGCGCCTTGCCGACGTCGAACTCCGGGTCGTCCTCCACCGTCTTGGCGAGCGGGTAGAAGCCGGCCACCGGCGTGAAGTGGGCCAGCACGTCCAGGATGAAGCCCTCCTGGATGGCCTGCTTCATGGTGTAGCGGTGAAAGGCGCGGTGCCGGACGGCCCCGTCGGACTGTGGGTCCGGCGCGCCGAAGATCTCCAGCGTCCTGTTCTTCGGGGTGGCGGTGAACGCGAAGTAGCTGGCGTTGGGCAGCAGCCTGCGCGACTCCATCACACGGTTGATGCGATCCTCGAAGGTCTCGTTCTCTCCCTCCTCACCCGCCTTCCCCAGCGCGGCCGAGATCGACGCCGATGTCCGCCCGCCCTGGCTCGAGTGCGCTTCGTCGATGAGAATTGCGAAGCGCCGTGTGCGCTGCTCGTTCCCGATCTCGTCGAGGATGAAGGGGAACTTCTGCACCGTCGAGATGATGATCTTCTTGCCCGCCTCGATGAACCGCCGCAGGTCGCCCGACCGCTGCGCGCGCCCGACCGTCGCGCCGACCTGGGCGTACTGCCGGATGGTGTCGCCGATCTGTCGATCGAGGATGCGCCGGTCGGTGACGACGATGATCGAGTCGAAGACAGGTGCGCCCTGCCGCTCCAGGCCGATCAACTGGTGGGCCAACCAGGCGATGGAGTTGCTCTTGCCGCTGCCCGCCGAGTGCTGGACGAGGTACCGCCGGCCCGCGCCGTGAGCCGCCGCGTCGCCCAGCAGCCGCCGCACCGCGTCGAGCTGGTGGTAGCGTGGCCAGATCTGCGTCCGCTGCTTCCTGCCGGTCTTCTCGTCCTTCGTCTCGACGACCTGCGCGTAGTTCTCCAAGACGTCGGCCAGACTCTCGCGGGGCCAGCACCTCCCGCCACAGGTAGTCGGTCTTGATCCCGGCGGGGTTGGCGGGGTTGCCGGCGCCGTCGTTCCAGCCCCGATTGAACGGCAGGAACCACGACGCCTTTCCCCGCAGGTGCGTGCAGAAGCGTACTTCGCTCTCGTCCACGGCGAAGTGGGCCACGCAGCGGCCGAGCGCGAACAGCTTCTCGCGCGGGTCGCGGTCGCGACGGTACTGCTCCACCGCGTCGGCCGCCGTCTGCTTCGTCAGGCGGTTCTTCAACTCGAAGGTGAACACCGGCAGCCCGTTGATGAACAGGCCGATGTCGAGCGCCCGCTGGGTCTCGTCGCGGCTGTAGCGCAGTTGGCGGACGACGGTGAAGCGGTTCTGCTCGAAGCGCTCCCGCGCCTGCTCGTTCCCGACCGACGGCGTGCCGTAGAACAGGTCGAGGTCATGCGGGCCGTGCCGGACGCCGTGGCGCAGCACATCGACCGTACCGCGCTTCGCGATCTCGCCCTGCAGCCGGGCCAGGAACTTCCGCCGCGTCGGACTGTCGTCTTCGAGCGCCAGCGCTTCGGCGGCCTCCGGCTGCGTGGCACGCAGGAAGGCGGCGAGCTGGACGCCGTCGACGCAGAACTCCCGGTCGAAGTCGCGGGCATCGCCGGCGCTCCAGCCCACGCCGCCGTAGCCGGGGCGCGCCTCACTCACACGCCCCGCCTGCGGCGGGTCGCAGGGATGGCCGGTCAGCGCCGTGCAGATGAGGCGTTCAAGGCCGTGTTCGGTAGTGTCGGTGGGCATCACCCGTCCCAGTCCGCCTGCTTGGCCGTCTACACTGCCCGTCTGACGCCCGCTGCCGTCACGCGCAGCACGCCCGGGCATCGGGAGCCAGCCGTCGCTCACTTACGCCCCCAGTCGAAACGGACGTCGAGCTTGCGGAGCATAGCGAACGTGTCCTGTGTGGAGACGTCGAATTGGTGGCAGACGTTGCCCAATGGCACCCGCCGCTTGACGTGCGGACTGCGCTTCTCGTGCGTGACCACGACCGCGCCGTGGACCATCGCGTAGGCTGCCAACCAACCGTCGGCCGCCGCCGCGAACTCTGCCTTGGCCTCGGGCGGAACTGAACGCTGTTCTGGACCCAGGCCATCATCGATGCGAACGCTTCACCCACATCCGATCCGCTGGAGGACACGAACAGCTCCTCATCCCCGTCCTTCACCCATTACGACAGCGCGTCGCCTCCCACCAGCAGCTCGTCACGGACTCTGTCGATGCTCAGCAGCCGCCGGTGTCCGCCGTAGTGACGCAGACACTCCCAGAAGCCCGGACACAGATCCAGCCCGTAGTACCGACGGTACGCCTCGATGAAGACGTTTGCATCGAGTACGAACGGTCCGTTCGTCACGGCGTCTGCTCCAACGACCGCACGAAAGTGTCGAACGTGTCCCCGCGAAGGCCGGTCAGCGCGTACGCCTCCCGGTACGACAGCCGTCCCTCCCCCACAGCCCGGCTGACCGCCGCGCCGAACCGAAGGCCGATGCGCACGTTCTGGCTGTTCCAGAAGTTGCCCCCCGTCGTTTCGTCCGGCCGCACAGCCGCCTGCTCCTGGTACGCGTCAAAAGCCCGCCGGAACTCGTCACGCGCTATCAAGCGCAGGTCCAGCGCCCGCCGGGAGGCGACCAGCACGCTGACCTTGAATCGCTTGGCCACCTGTTGCAGCGCGGCATCCAGCGTTCCTTGCCGGTGCCAATGGGCGCGCAATTCCTGTTCTGGAACAAGAAACTCCGCCGCAGAACGATTACAGAACTGTTCCGTGTCCTGGTCCGGGGCCTCCGGCGTATCGAGGTTTGATACCCCCGTCTGGCCGGTGAGCACGTGAGCCAGCTCGTGTGCCAGCGTGAACATTTGCGCCGCCTTGAAGTCCGCCCCGTTGACGAACACCAGCGGCGCATAGCCATCGACGAGCGCGAACCCCTGGAACTCGTTGCGATTCAGCTTTCGGCGCGTATTGTTGCCCACGACGCCGTTGAAGACCACCAGGACGCCGCTGGCCTCCGCGCGCTCGCGGAGGTGCCGTAGCGCCTCTGTCCACGACGGCTGCCGCGCCGCCCAGTCTGACGACAGGCGGAGATGTTCCCGCATCGCCGACGCTGCCTGCGCCGGCGTTGATCCCTTGCCGCAGCAGCCGACGAAGGGCAGTGGCTCCGCGCCGTCCTCGATCAGCTCTTCCCGCATCCAGGTCTGCCGCCGAGCCATCAGATGCACCGTGTCGAGCAGATCCGGGCTCGGTCGCCGCGGTCGCCCTGTCAGCGCACGGAAATCCGGTATCGGCAGGTCGTCGTCCGGCGGTTCACGAAGGTAGAGAAAGCCAAGGGGCGTATGCGTACGCAGCGCCAACCGGTCCGCCTGGGAGACGCTGATTTCGCCGGACCGTTCCCAGTCGCGAACCCGCTCCGGCTTCACGTTCATCCTGCCGGCCAGTGTCTCCGGCCCGAGCCCGGCGCGTTCCCGCGCCCAGCGCAGCACGGCCGGCTCCAGCGTCCTCAACGCGCGCCGTCCGCTCGCACCTGCGCCCCCCGCCTCACGCGTTGGCCCCCTCGCTCTCTGGCCCGAGTCGCTCTTCATCGGTTGAGGCACCGGTCGCCACCTCCGCGTCAGCCTCGTACGCGCGGGTGAGCACATCGACCTCCGGCTGCGTCACCGTCTCGCGAACATCGAGCTTGCCCGTGACGACGTCCGCGATCAGGCGGATGCGGAATTCCCGGATCAGCCCAGTTCCGTCGGTAAGTCCAATGAGCTTTTCCTTAGCGCGGATGTAGCGCCGGATGCGCCGGTCGGCGTGGCCGAGGAATCGGACGATGGCGGTTTGCTCAGAAAGGGAGGGTATCGGAAGGCGAATCGACTTGATTGCATCCTGCGAGACGCCATAGCGCGTGACACCATTCGCGCGCACGTGAAGCTGATACGCGATGCACTCACTCTCAAGGGCACGAAACAGGAACCCTCCGTTGAGGTATTGCCTACTGGGCCGAAGGAGGGCCAAATGGTAGCCGCATACTACGTCATCGTCGACGTTCGCCACAAGTGCCGGAACCCCTATGTCGTTCCACGCTTCCGAGTCCTTGGTGATCAGGACGTCTCCGGAGCGCAGGCGGAACCGGTCGTCCGATGTGGCGGTTGCTGCCATGAACGCCATGTCGACCTGAATCACGTCATTATGGTAGACGTCCATGTAGTTGCAGAGGCGGACCGGATCCTCTCCCTCCCTCTTGTGTTTGTCGACGTTGCTCACGCGCAGGTCGCAGACGTTCCGCAGCCGCCGCACCTCCCAATGCGCTGGCACCTTCCCCAGCCACTCAACCCCGGAGTCCCTGTAGGCCGAATACGACGCAATGCTGCCAACCACGAGGCGTTCCCATTCACGGGTCGACTTCATCCAAACACTCCAGACTGGACCCCAGGACCTCAAGCAATGTTATCCGGCACGTCATTGACAAAGAGCCCCAAAATTCTCCTTCTGGAGATGTTCTTGTTCTTGTGTCCCAAGTCTCGTCTCACCGCCAGCATTAGATCGGTCAAAGCGACGAGCACTTCCTGGGAATCCTGCGCCCCCGGGGCACCTTGTCTTAGGCTTGCCATCCTAAACTTGTAATATGCTTCGACGAGCTCATCAGAACCCCAAATCGTTAGCTTTTCCGTAATGCCTGCCATCTGTCGCACTATCTCACGTTCTTGGGGCGGAGCCTTGTCTATCTTTCCACCAAGAGCGATACTAAACACCAACCTAATGATCTCTTCGTATACTGGAATCTTCTTTTCTCTCAGTTGAGCTAGAACCGTGGCCTTTCTGTCCAAGTGCTTCGTTAGGAATGTAGATACGATTGCCAGGGTACCCGTCAACACCGCCGCCGCAATGCCGGCGCCGATAGTTGGATTCGCAGACAGAGCATTCCATGTCGTCGCGATAGTCCAGGACACCCCAATTGCAATCAGGCCGAGAAGAACAAACCCAAGAATCAACTGGAATGCGTTCTGTAACGATCGCTTCAAAGTAGTGCCCCTTCCCGTTCCCGCCGTGTCATGCGGCTTCGCTCGGTATTTTCGGTTGTAAGCCCAGCCGCACAAGCAGTTGCCTGACCAATAGACCGAAGCACCCACGTCGTCTCCGGTGACTTCGAGAATGAACTTGCTCATGCCGGCGTCTCGTCGTGATCGCCGGTGTCCAGGATCTCGGCCAGCAAACCCTCGGTCCCGTGCTCCAGGGCCATGATGTCGGCCTGGATTCGGCCAGCGTCCGCATCGTCTCCGGCCGGTAGAAGTAGCGCGTGAAGCTGATCTCGTAACCGACCTTCACGCTGTCGGGCTGGTACCACGCGTCGGCGGAGTACGGCAGCACCTCGCGCCGCAGGAACGCCTCGATGCCGCTCTCCTCGGTGAGCGGAATCTGCTCGGTGTCGCGCAGGTCGGGGTCCGGCTCGTACTCCACCACGGCCGGCCGGCCGTCGACGACGGCGGCGAACAGACCCCGCAGCGGGTCGGCCTCCGCGCCCCGCTTGTGCACCCTGCGGATGACCGCCGGGGCATCCGCGCCTCGCTTGCCGCTCTCCTTCAGAGCCTTCATCTCGGCTGCCTTGTAGACGCGGTTCGGGTCGGCGCCGGCGATGCGCAGAGGCCGTTCAACCGTCACCTTCCAGTAGCCGAAGGCGGCGTTGTCGAAGATGCGACTCTGCCCGGTCTCCTCGAAGGTGAGGAAGGTGTCGCAGATGCGGGCGATGTCGTCCTCACCGAGCTCGCAGGTCTTCTTGCCCAGATTCTTGCGCAGCGGCCGGTACCACCCGGTGGCGTCGATCAACTGCACCTTGCCCCGGCGGTGTTCAGGCTTGCGGTTGGTCAGCACCCAGACGTAGGTGGCGATGCCAGTGTTGTAGAACAGGTTCAGTGGCAGGGCGACGACGGCCTCGAGCCAGTCGCTCTCGATGATCCAGCGGCGGATGTTGCTCTCGCCCTGCCCGGCGTCGCCGGTGAACAGCGAGCTGCCGTTGTGCACCTCGGCGATGCGGCTGCCGAGCGGCGTGTCCTGCTTCATCTTCGAGAGCTTGTTGGCGAGGAAGAGCATCTGGCCGTCGCTGGAGCGGGTGACCAGCGAGTACTCGGGGTTGCCGTCGTGCTCGACGAGGAAGCGCGGGTCGCGCACGCCCTTCCTGCCGCCCATGCGCCCGAGGTCGGTCTTCCAGCTCTTGCCGTAGGGCGGATTCGACAGCATGAAGTCGAATTCGCGCGACGGGAACGCGTCGTTGGCGAGGGTGGAGTGCTCCGGGCCGCCGACGATGTTGTCGGCCGCCTCGCCCTCGCCCTTCAGCAGCAGGTCGGCCTTGCAGATGGCATAGGTCTCGGCGTTGATCTCCTGGCCGAACAGGTGCGTCGAAACCTGCCTGCCCCGTTCAGCGGCGAGTTCCTGCAGGGTCTCCTCGGCCACGGTGAGCATGCCGCCCTTGCCGCAGGCGCCATCGTAGAGCAGGTAGGTGCCCCGACTTGATCCGGTCGGCGACGGGCAGGAAGACGAGCCGGGCCATCAGCCGCACCGCGTCGCGCGGCGTCCAGTGTTCGCCCGCCTCCTCGTTGTTCTTCTCGTTGAAGCGACGGACCAGCTCTTCGAAGATCGACCCCACGGCGTGGTTGTCCAGGCCGGGATGTCGGACCGAGCCGTCGCCATTCTGCACCGGGTCGGGACTCAGGTTGACCTCGGGCGAGGTGAACCGCTCGATGAGCGTGCCCAAGGCATCGGCCTTCGACAGTCGGGGGATCTGGTGGCGGAACTCGAAGTTGTCGAGGATGTCCTGCACATTGGGCGAGAACCCGTCGAGCCACGCCCGGAAGTCGGCTTCGAGCCGGCTGCGGCTGGCGCGGGCGCGCAGGTCGCGCAGTGTGAACGGCGACGTGTTGTAGAACGCGTGTCCCGCCGCCTGCCGCAGGGCCAAGTCCTGCTCGACGACGCCCGCCCCATCGAGTACGGCCTTCACGTCGAGCACCGCCTGCTTGCTATCTTCCAGCACGGCGTCCAGTCGGCGCAGAACGGTCATCGGTAGGATGACGTCGCGGTACTTGCCGCGGACGTAGAGGTCGCGGAGGACATCGTCGGCGATGCCCCAGATGTAGTTCGCGATCGAGTGCAGATCGCTGTTGGTCAAGATGTCCTCCGTTCCGCCGTTGCCCGGACGCGCCGGCAACCTGTCGCCGGTGCGGGAATCCCTTCCAGATCCGCCCCCCTTCGGCGTGCGCTCGAAGTGTGGCCGAGCACAGCCTCTCGACCGCTCTCGGCGCCGTATCCGAGCGGCCCGATGGACCCGCCGTGCATCGTCGACGACCCTGTACCCATCCACGTACCCGCGCCGAGCGACGCCCCGTAACGTGCCGGCGAGCATCGATTTGCCGCGACGGCGTGTGAGTCGGACGACGTCCCGCGGTCACGACCCGAATCACATCACGTCGACCGGAGTGTCGCACCGAACCTGCGCGAATTATGACCGATCGCTTCCCATGACAGAAGCGGGCGGACCGGCCCTGTGCCGCCCGAGAAGCCGGGAGCGACCCCTGCAAGACCTGCGGTTTTGCGGCGCAACGGGTGTTCCTGCGTCACACCCTGGCGCCGGGGTCGCTCCCGGCGAAATCATCCCTCCGGGAAGGGGGGTCCGCGCTGCGATCGGCGGCGAAACCGCCTCGGCGCGCCGCACCTGCCTACCGCGCGGGTCCGTGCGCCGACTGAGCGCGGCTCGGGTCGAAGCGGTCGATCCGGAGCCGCGCCATCAGCTTCGACAACCCCTGTCGCGTAATGCCCAGCTCGCCGGCGGCCCGAGCGACGCTTGCGTGTCGGCCGAGCGCGTCACGCACCATCGTGCGTTCCAGATCGTCCCGCGCCTCGGCCAGCGTCAGCCGCCGGTCCGTCGAGACCTCGCGGCGGCTCGCGGACGAAAGGGCGTCCGGTCCGATGGCGCCGAAGCGTGGCGCGGTGACGGCGAGGTTCGCCAGCACGTTCTGGAGCTCGCGGACATTGCCCGGCCACGGCCGCGCCTGGAGCGCAGCCAGGGTTGCGGGCGCCAGGGTCGCCCGGCTGCCGGCCGCGGCTGCGAAGTCGCGCCAGCAGTGGACAGCGAGCCGTCCGATATCCGGCCCCCGGTCGCGCAAGGGCGGCGCAGTGACGGGAACTACATTGAGCCGGTACAACAGGTCCTTGCGGAACCGGCCGGCATCGGCCTCGGCTTCGAGCGGCCGATTGGTGGCCGCGACGATGCGCAGGTCGAGTTGTTGCGTATGGTTCTCGCCGAGCCGCCGGATCTCGCCGTCCTGGAGCACGCGCAGCAGCTTGGCCTGGGCGCGGGACGTCAGTTCGGCCACTTCGTCCAGGAAGACCGTACCGCGCGACGCGAGCGCCAGCAGCCCGACCGTTCCTGCGCGGCGCCGGTGAACGCGCCCTTGGCGTGCCCGAACAGCTCCGACTCGAACAGGTCGTCGCCGAGGACGGCGCAGTTGACCGGCACAAGGCGGCGCGACTACGGGGGCTTTCTTCATGAATTGCGCGGGCGATCAGTTCCTTCCCCGTGCCGGACTCTCCCTCGATGACGACCGGGAACGGCGAGGCCGCCACCCGCGGAAGCCGCTGCTTGAGATCGCGCATCGGCTCGCTCTCGCCGACGAGCCGCGCCACTCCGAGCGGGCCGCGGCCCGCCCGTCCCGAAGACCGCCGGGAAGCGTCACGCCACATCACCGGACCCGGCGCCCGCGTAGAGCGCGTCGAGCTCGGCGTCGTTCAGGTCGCGCCCCCGGGTCGGCGGCCAGGGCGCGTCAGCCGCGACGGCGACCACGCGGCGGTCGGAGAACTCGCGCCGCTGGTAGTCCTTCAAGCACCGCTTGGCTTCCTGAACGGTCCGATGCCAATGCCCGCAACATCCGCATTCGTGGCCGAGCGTCGTGTATACGTCCGGTCGTCTCATCATGGTGATCGCCTCCTGACCATGTAGTTGAGCAAGCATCGTGCCAGCCGACGCTTCCTCCGATCGCGTCGCCGGCGCGACCGCTCACGTCCAGCGGCGCGACGACATGGCCGGCCAGCAGGCCGGCACGAACCGGACGCAGGCGGCGTTCACGTGGTCCATCGCTCTTGCCGGCCGGGACGGCGATCAACGACTCAGCCCGACATCCCGCTGGCGTTCCGCCGCCAACGAGGCGGCCGGCTGCCGCGTCCGCTCCTCGTCGCGAGCCGTCTCGCGCCGGGGCGTGTAGCGGAGCTGGGCCTGCACGTCCTCACCGACGGCGGTAACCTCCTTGACGTAATCCACCTGGTTGCGCCGGCTGGCGGCATCGTCGCGACTGGCGCCGCGGAACCGGTCGTCGTATCCCCGGTGATATGCCCTTGCGGTCACGTCCGCGCGAAGGTACTGCACGGCGTCTTGCGGCCCGCGGTCCGGCTGCCCCTCGAAGTGACTGTAGTAGGAGCGGTTCCTGCGCCCCGCCGCCGCTACGGGTGCAGGTAGGTGAGCTCGACCCACAGCGCCCAGAACCCGAGCGCCGCCGCCGAAGCCGTCAACCCGACGCCCACCTTCCACGGCCTCACAGCTCGATCACCTCGCACTCTTCCCGCAGCCGGCCGCCGCCGCGCCGGTTGTCGCCGCCCCCGCCAAGCGCGCGACGGATCGCCCGCGCCGCCCGCACCGTCGTCGCGTAGAGCGCGAAGCCGGCCTTGGCCTTCGCCCGGATCGCGCGGCCACGGTAGTGCTCCGACGCCACTTCGATCTGGCAACGCCCGGCCCGACCCGCCGCGTCCTCGAACTCGATCTGCGCGTCCGGCACGAGGACCTGCCCGTCCTGCACGGGCAGCCCCAACTCCGCCGCGACGAGGCGGCGCGCCTCGTCCGCCGCTCGGTCGCCGCCCGCCTTCCGCACCCGCTCCGCCCGGGCCGCCAGCAGCCCCTTGAGCTCGGCGTCGATGCGCACGCGCGTCACCCGGCCGCCTTCGGATTCGATCCGCGCCTCCGCGGCGCAGGCCGCCCGATAGACCGCCACGTCGTGCCCGATCTCCGACGGCTTCACCGCGCCGGAGAACGTCCGCTGCTCAAGCCGTTCCGCCGCGCGCATAGCGCCGCCGCTCGATCTGCGCCGGCCGCCGTCGCCACGATGACCGCGAACTCGCCGCCCTCCGGGCCGCGGGCCTTCCGCCGTTCGACCCATCCGCGCCGCTCCGCCAACCCGAGACCCCGGCGCGCCGCGTACGGATGCCCGTCGAACTGCCGCTCCACCAGGTCCCGCAGCGCCACCGCCCGGAACGCCCCCACGTCCCGCACCACGCCGTCCACCCGCGCCTCGAACGTCCGCCGCGGCCGGCCTGCGTCGTACTCCCGTCGATGGCCCCGCCGAGCGCCATGCGCCCGTCGCTCGTCGGGTCGTTCGTCCCGGCGCTCGGGTCCCGCCCGGTCCGGTGTCGGCGTTCTCATCGCGTCCGCTCGTCCTTGTCGCCGGCCGGCTCGCGTCCCGCCAGCCGCCAGTCCCGGCCCTCCAGGTGGACGACTTGGCAGCGGCCCGCGATTCGGCTCGCCAGCCGGTCGTCGCCCATGAACGCGCCGACCTCGCTCGGCGTCTTGTTCGATGTCCACACCGTCCGACGACCCGCGTCGTGCCGCGCCTCGTAGAGCATCAGCAGCGTCCGCCGCGTGTAGTCGGTCGCCGCGTCGCGCTCCGCCCCGAGGTCGTCGAGCACCGCCAGCCGCGCGGCCACCAGCCGGTCGAACGTCTCGGTCGTCTCCGACCCCGGGTGCGGCTGGAGCCGGTAGAGCAGCATCGGCACCCGCTCGAACGCCGCCGACCGTTCGCCCGCGCGCCATGCCTCGTTGAGCGCCGTGCACGCCAGCCGCGTCTTGCCCGTGCCCACCGGCCCGCGCAGATACAGGTCCCGCCCCGCGTCGCCCGCCTTGACGAAGCCGCGCGCCGCAGCCAGCGCGTGCCGGTTGTCGTCCGTCCGCCGCCACGATGCCCACCGCGCATCCCGGAACTCCCGCGGCGTCGACGGCGGGGCCTGGTGCGCTGCCTCCCAGCAGCCGCACCGCCGCACACGCGAGACGCCCTCGACCTCGACGGCCTCCCAGCCCGGCGTCCGCTCGCACTTGCCGCAGCCCACGCTCACCGCTTCGCCCGTTCCATGACCGCGTCATACGCCCCCCGACTCTCCGTCGACCGCGCCCCGCCGCCCGGCCGGCGCAGCGGAGCCTTCGCCGTCCGCCGCGGCCCCTCTTCCCCCGCACCCCCTTCTCCCGGTAGCCATGAGCCGTTAGCCGTTCCGTACGCGCGTGCGCGTAACGGAAGTTCTTCGGAAGTGCTGCCGAAGTTGTGCGGAAGTGAATCCGTGCCCGTGTCGCAGGCTTCCGCAGTGGTGCGGAAGTGGTGCGGAACCACTGCCGAAGTGGCGCCGGACCGCTTCGGTAGCGCCGGAACTCGCGCGCCGCCGGGATGGACCGACCACAGGTGGCGCGTCCGCGCGCTGACCTCCGCCGACGCCGGTAGCGGGTGCAGCGTCCGCGCCGGGAACCGAACCCGCTGGAAGTCCTGCCAGTCGCGCTGGTACACGTAGCGCGCCCCTGATGCTCGAACGCCGCCACCAGCCCGACCGCGACGAGGCGACCGACGCAGGCGGCGACCTCTTCGACCGGCCGTCGGGCTAGCGCGTCGTGCGCCGCCTGGAACGCCACCGCATCCGCCCGCATCACCCCGAAGTCGTCCGCCGCCAGCACGTACGTCGTCCACACGCGGTACTCCAGTTCCGACAGGCGCGCCACCTTCGCCGAATGCCCGAGCCGTGCATGCAACAGCCGATCCGCCGGCATCGCTACCTCGCCGATGCGCGCCGCCACCTCCATGCACGGCCTTCGCCGCCCGCCGTCAGCACGGTCCCTCCGGATCGCAAACGCCGCAGCGCGCCCACTCCGGGCGCGGCCGGACCACGCGGACGGTCACGTCGGTCCGCCTGGCCCAGTGCTCCGACACCTCCGGCCAGCACGCGGGGCAGACGAACACCGGATCGCCGGACTCCGGCTCGACGCTCCGCCACACGCGGAGGGCCGCTTCGCGGTGCTCCGTAAGGCGGTCGCTGGCGAGCGAGGCCGCTGTGCGGTCGTTGCAGTCGTCATGCCCGTCGCCTCCGCGTCCTGGCCGGTTCCCCGGAACCGCCGACCGCGAGCCACCGCAGCAGCGCCTCCCGGCTCCACCGGGGCCGTTTGTCGATCCCCGCCAACGGAGCCACCGGGAAGACCCGCGCCCGCAGGCGGCGCTTGATCGTCGAAGGCGAGCAGCGCAGCAGCGCCGCCATGTCCTCCAGCAGCAGGACCGCCGGCAAGGTCTCTTCGCCGCCCTCAGCGTCGCGCCGTGGTCGATCCATACGTCGTCCTCCGCCACTCGCGGACGCGGTCCGCGCCCTCGCCCGTCAGCACCTTCGCCCGCGCCTCGGTCGCCGCCCGCTCCGCCTGCTCCAGCAGGTCCAGCGCCGCCGCCGCCCGCTCCTCGAAGCCCTCCGGCAGCCGGCGGTAGCCGTTCAGCCACAGGCTCAACGTCGCCTGGCTCACGCCCAGCCCTTTCGCCAGCGCGTGCTGCGGCACGCCGATCGCCGTCAGGCGGACGCGGACCTTCCGCGATGACGTAACTGACATTTACTTCGGACTGTAGAGAGTCCGTTGATTACCGTCAACTGTAAAGTTGGTTTACTATGGTGGGGTGAGCACCTTGGGAGACCGTCTGCGGAGCGCGCGGGCGTTACGCGCCGTCACGCAGCACCAGCTCGCCGCGCGTACCGACAACACCCGCGAGGCGATCTCGATGGTCGAGCGCGGCAGGTCCGGATGGTCGCTCGCCAAGCTCGCAGTCGCCGCCAGGGCCCTCGACGTGTCCACCGACTACCTGCACGGACTCACCGACGACCCCAGGCCCGCCGACGAGCTCGCCCGGGCGCTCGACGCGGCCAGGGGACTTGATGACCCCGCGGCGCGCGCGGCGGCCTTCGACGACGGCGACTATGTAGGCGTCTCCGAGATCGCATCGGCCGCCGGCGGCGGGGCCGTCGTCGACCACGAGCGGGTCACGGGCCGCGTCAAGTTCCGGCGAAGGTGGCTCACCCGCCACGGCCTGCGCGCCGAGCAGTGCCGGATCATCCATGTGCTCGGCGAGTCCATGGAGCCGACCCTCGTCGACGGCTGCTCCATCCTGGTCAACCACGCCAGCCGCCGACGGCGCGTCGGACGCATCTTCGTCGTCCGCACCGACGACGGCCTGATCGTCAAGCGCGCGGCCCGCGACGAAGCCGGCGCATGGCGGCTTGTCAGCGACAACCCCAACAAGCAGGCGTGGCCGACCCGCCCCTGGCCCGCCGACGCCGTCGTCATCGGCGAGGTCCGGTGGGCCGCGAGGACATTCCTGTGAGGCGTGGACGGACGATGGGGCGGTGTTCGCGCGCGCGTGCGCATGGCAATGCCTTCGGCATTGCCATGCGCGTGCACGATCCTGCCGCCGAAGTCAAGAGCATGTGCATGGAGTAGGATCGAGAGACCAGGAGGAATCACCAATGGCTGTCGTGCATATTGAGGCGGAGATCCCGTGGCGGATCGGGCGCGCCGACGAAGAACACTGGATCGGCATCTGCGATCCGCTCGGCCTGACCGTTGAATCGGAAACGTGGGCCGAACTCATGGAGGATATCGCGTTGACCCTCGAGGCGATGCTCAAGGACCTGCTGTCGAGCAACGATCTGGATCGGTTCTTGCTTGACCGTGGGTGGACAGCTCGCGGCGGCCCCCTTGACGACGCCGAGGCCGTCCGCTTCGACGTGCCGTTCATCCCCGCGCTGATGCAGTCGCATGATTCCCCGGAAGCGGTTCATCAGTAGAATTCGCGCGTTGGGGTACGCGTACAAGTCCACGCAGAAGCGCACCTACCTTTACCGCAAAGCGGGAGGCACCCACTTTTTGTCCGTCCCGATGCGCGACGGGCTCACGGACGCCTATGTGCGCTCCGCGCTCGCCCAGGCCGGGTGTTCGGCAGAGGACATCCAGGCGTTCCTTGACGACCATGAGACCTCATCGTGAACCCGGCATCCGGCGTGACGCCAACGGCCGGATCCACGCCTATGTCCGTGCCAACGGTTACTTGCGATTCAAGCGCTTTCCGGTAGGCACGTCGTTGGACACGGTTAGGCGGTGGCGCCTCGATACCCGCGTCGGGCTGGAACTGACCCGGCAACCCGCGGGGACGCTTGCTGCCGACATCGAACCCTTCCTGCGACAGATCGCCGATCGGCCGCGTCTCGTGGCGGAGCGCCGGCAGCAGTTGGATTGGTGGGCGGCCCGCTTCGGAAACCGCCGCCGAGACGCCGTCACCACGGCTGACGTGCGAGCCGCTCTCGCCGACCTGCGGCGGACCCACGCAGCGTCCACATGCAACCACTACCGTCAGGCGCTCTTCTCGCTGTACGTGGCGCTCGACGGTCGGGATGCCCTGAATCCCGTACGGGACGTTGCGCCGTTCAGGAATCCGCCCCCGGAGGTGCGTGGGCTCTCCTACGACACCGTCCGCCGCATTCTTGCAGCGATGTCCGACCAGGGCAGGGCCACGGCCAAGGGGCAGCCCCGTGCCGCTGGGTCCGCCGCCAAGGTGCGGTGCCGTGTGCTTGCGTTCACCGGGATGCGGCCCAGCGAATTGATGCGCTATCGCCCCGAGCACTGGAACCGAACGGCGCAGACATTGGTCGTCTTCACCGGCAAGGGCGGCCGCACGCGCACGATCCCTCTGAGCGCACTGGCCTGCGACGCCCTGGCCGATCTCGAAGCCATCAACGCGATCGGCCCCCTCTCGACATCCACCGTCCGGCGCGCGTTCGTCCGGGCCGCGGATCGGGGTTCCGCTCACCCCGACGTCATGAAACGTGGGCGGCTTGCAGCCAATCCGTGTCTGTCGGATGAACGATGCCCCGGCGTTGTCCATCTCCACGACGCCGGACTCGGGAACGACCAGGAAACAATGCCGGTCCGGACGACGCCGGGCTACAATGGCGTGCGCCTCTTTCCGTGGCTTCTCGCGCCTGCCGGTGGCGTCCCCTTCGTCAGGCCCTGGTCAGCGAGACGATACTCCCCCCGATGGCTGCCACCGCACCCCGGAATCCCTTCGCCCCGGGCCCGGGGACGCTCCCCCCCGTGCTGGCCGGCCGGGACGACGAACGGCGGCGGCTGCGGGCGATCGTCGAGGATATCCGCGCCGGTTGCGGCAGCCCGGTGCATCTGTTGCAGGCACCGCGCGGGATGGGAAAGACCGTACTGCTGCGCGATCTGCAGCAGGCGGTCCCGCACGCGATCCACTGGATGACCGGCGCCGACCTGTCCGATCTGCCGAGTCTCGCCCGTGAGCTCGCGGATCCCGCCGACCGCTTCACGCTGGACGTGTCCGGCGCCACCCTCGGCGTCCTGGCGGTGCAACGGCGCGCCCCGGACCCGTCCTGGTGGAAGCAGAAGATCAAGACCCGGTTGCGCGACCGTCGAGAGCCGCGGCTGCTGGTCATCGACGAGGCCCATGCCCTGCCGGCCGATGTCGCGCACGTCCTGCTGAATGCCGTGCAGGCGTCCGCCGGCGGCGGCGCGCCGGTGGCGCTGCTGCTGGCGGGCACACCCGGACTCCGTCCCTTCCTGCTCTCGGACGCCGTGAACGCCTCGTTCGTCGAGCGCGCCCCGCTTCTCGTGCCTGGGCTGCTCTCGGCGGCGGAATCGCGCGAGGCGCTCGACGCCCCGCACTGGCGGGGATGGAAAAGGGACGACGGGGTACTGGACGACGCCGCCGGCGACAGCCTCGGCTATCCCTGGTTCCTGCAGCTCTGGGGCCGGGCCCTGTGGGAGGCTGGACAGGCAGAAGAGACGGTCGACCGCGAGGCGCTGGTCGCGGCGCGCTCGCGGGTGGACACGGTGCGCGCCGACTTCTACAGCCACCGCTACGACGAGTTCGAGAACGCCGCGCGTCGCGACGGCATCTCCCGCGACGCCATGCTGGCCGCCGTGCGGGCCATCACGGTGCAGCTCAGCCCGCCGGGCGCCAGCATCAGCACGGCTGCACTGCACCGCACGCTGGACCGGGCCGGCATCTCGCCCGACGACGCGATCGTCGCGAAGGCAATCTTCACCGGCAACGGCTTCCTGACGCAGCGCGGCGACGACTGGCGCGCGGGCATCCCGTCCCTGGCCGACTACGTGCTGCGCCACCCGCGATAACGGCGGCGAAGCCAGCGCCGACGCCGCGGCCATCTATACGGCCGCCCGCTCACCGCGCCGCGGGCGGCAGGTGCGATGCGGCGCCCACATCGAGCAGGTAGCGGACGACGCTCTCGTACTGCAGCGCCTCGGCCTCGTCGAGGACGGTGCTGCCGTCGGCGTCGACCGCGTTGATGTCGACCCCGAGCTCGACGGCGAGCATGACCGCTTCGAGAGTCCGGAACTCGGCCGTGCCGGCACCGCCGTACGGCACCCAGGGCCGGGCGCGGCGGCCACCCATGCCGAACACGGCCATCAGGGTCGTGGTGCGCTCGGTCCGCCACTGCATGCGGCCGTCGACGATGTAGTCGACCTCGTGCACGAAGTGGGGGTCGGCACCGTGATCGGCGAGCAGGCGCATCAGGTCGGTGCGGGCGAAGCGGGCCGCGAGCCAGAAGGGGCTCGCGCCGACGAACGGGGGCGGATAGTGCAGGTCGCGCGACGCGCGGCGGGTCGGCGTCCAGGTGCGCAACGGCTGGTTGGGATCGGCCCCGTGCGCAAGCAGCGCCGCGACCATCCCGGTATCGTTCCGCATCACGGCGTCGTGCAGCGGGGCGAAGCCGGCGTCGGCCGCGTTCGGATCCGCTCCGTTCTCGAGGAGGAACTCCAGCAGCGCGCGGTGACCGCCGTGCGCCGCCAACGTGGCCGCGCTGACACCCCACGCGTCGGCATCGTCGACATCGGCGCCGGCCGCGACCAGGACGCGCGCCGACGGCAGGTCGCCGGCGCGGACGGCGAACAGCAGCGCGGTGTTGCCGCCGTGGGGAATCTCGCGGTTGTACTCCGGCCGGCTGTGCGGCGGCACCGCCATGACCTGCGTCCAGACGTCCGAGCGGACGGCCGGATCCGCGCCGACCTCCAGCAACGCCTCGACCACCTCGGGATGGCGTTGCGCCGCCGCCCACATGAGGGCCGTCTGACCTCGCGATCCTTGTCGGTCGAGGTCGGCCCCGGCCGCGGCGAGCAACCTGACCACCTCCGCACTCCCGGCCCGCGCGGCGACCATGACCGGCGTCTCGCCACTCAGCAGCGCGCGGTTCGGGTCGGCCCCGGCTTCCAGCAGCATGCGTACGACAACGGTGCTGCGGTTCTCGCTGGCCGCCCAGAGCGGCGTCGCGCCCAGATCGTTGCCGGCGCTCGCATCGGCGCCCGCTTCGATAAGCAGCCGGACCGTCTCGACGTCATCGCGGTGGCTCGCCCAGAGCAGCGCGGTCGAGCCGTCCAGCCCGGCCGCGCCGGCATCGGCGCCTGCCTCCAGCAGCGCGCGGACCCTGGCGGCGTCACCCGCCCTGACCGCTTCGATCAGGCTTGGCGCGGGATCGGATGCCGACACGCCGGCCGGCGCCGGCTCGATGACCTGCGCCGCCGCGATCGCCGGCGCCGGCAGGAGGATCGCGGCGAACACGGCGACGCCTGCGACAGGCTGCCACCACGCGATCCTGCGCAGCCGGCTGTACTTCGTGCGGGCGAACACGGCGACGCCTGCGACGGGCTGCCGCTGCCATCGCCACCGCCAGTGGCGTCCTGCGGACGCCATCACGACCGCCCCGAGCCGATGGTCACCGGCGCCCGACCAACTGGCACGCATCCTCTTCCTCCCACCGGCCCCGCACTACAGTCAGATCGCGGGCGCAGTGATCGAGCACCCGGTACCACGCATCCCCTTCTCCCGCCGGCCCCCGCACTACAGGTCGGACAGCGTGTCCAGCGGCAGACGCCCGGTACTGCCGCCGACGCGGTCGACCGGGACATCCATCTTGTCCATCAGCGCCAGCAGCAGGTTGGCCAGCGACGGCTCGTTCCCGTACCGGATGTGCCGCCCGCTCGGCAGCCGGCCGGCGCCGCCGCCGATCAGCATGATGGGCAGGTTGTCGCCCGAGTGGCGCGTGCTGTTCGACAGGCCGGTCCCGTACATGATGGTCGTGTGGTCCAGCAGGGTCCCGTCGCCGTCCGGGGTCGCCCGCAGCTTCGCCACGTACTTCGAGAACAGCTCCGCGTGGTAGCGGTTGATCTTCGACATGTGCGCGACCAGCTCCGGGACGTTGTTGTGGTGCGAGAGCGGGTGGTGGGCCTCCGGGACCCCGATCTGCGGATAGGGGCGCGCGCTCTGCTCCTTGCCGATCATGAACGTGATGACGCGGGTCAGATCCGACTGGAACGCGAGAAGCTGCAGGTCGAGCATCAGCTCCAGGTGATCCTCGAAGGCCGGCGGCGCGCCCTGCGGCTGGCGCATCTCCGGCAGTTCGAGGTCGCTCTGCTCCTCCGCCCGCTGGATCCGGCGCTCCACGTCGCGGACCGACTCGGTGTACTCGTCCAGCTTCACCTGGTCGTGCACCCCCAGCTCGCGCTTCAGGTCGGCGAGCCTGCCGGTCACCGCATCGAGCAGGCTCTTGTGCTGGCGCATCCGGGCCTGGCGCGCCTCCCGATCGGTGCTGCCGCTGTCGCCGAAGAGCGTCTCGAAGACCGCACGCGGATTCCACTCCATCGGCAGCGGCTGCGTGCTGCTGCGCCACGAGATCGTGTGCGTGTAGACGCAGCTCAGGTTGCCGGTGCAGGCGCCGGCGTTGTTCGGCCGGTCGAGGGCGACCGCGAGCGACGCCACCTGGGTGTCCCGGGCGAAGTGCCGCGCCAGCAACTGGTCCATCGAGACCTCGCCGAGGATCTCGGTCTCGTTGCGACCGCCGCGCGTCATGCCGGTCAGGAACGACCCGGAAGCGCCGGCGTGGATGTAGTTCCAGCTCGCGTTGAGCCCCGAGAGCACGATCATCTGGTCGCGGAACGGGGCCAGCGGCTCCAGGATGGGCGACAGCTCGAAGCCGGTCCCCTCCCCCTTCGGCGTCCAGTACGGCATCGCCATCCCGTTGGGGACGTAGAACGCCTGGAATCGAGGTACCGGTTTCGCGGCGGCCCGCGCCGAGGACACGGCCGGGGCCATCGCGTCGAGGAACGGCAGCGCGAGCGTCGCGCCGATGCCTCTGAGAACCGTCCGCCGCGGCAACGACTTGTTGGTCAGGGTCATGTCCGCCGTCTCCTCATACCGTCACACGCCGTCTCGATTCCATGCCGGCGCGCCGCGAAGCGCGCCCGGCAAGCTCGCAACCCATCGTCCCGCGGCTCCGATCGCCGCCCGGCCGAACCGGCAGAAACCCGCGTCGTCCTGGCCCGGAACCGCTCCTGCGGCTCCGCTTCCCCGCCCAACCGGACATCACCAGGAATCTGGCACCTTGTCCTGCGGCGCAGATCCTACGGCGCAGCAGAATCCCGGCTCGCCGGCGCCGCCCGCATCGTGAACTGCGGGCTCTGTACGATGCCCGTGACAATCGCCGACCAACGATACTCCGACGCCGCCGCGTCGCGCACGATCTGCCGCACCGCAGGCCGGTCGTAGTGCTCCAGCCGCCGCCCGAGGGCGTAGGCCATCAGCTTCTCGGTCAGGGTCCGCGGGAACTGCTCCGGGTCGTCGAGCAGCAGCGCGCGCAGCCCCGCCAGCCCGTTCACCGGTACGCCCCCGGTGGTCGTCCCGGCACTGTCGATCGGCCGGCCCTGCTCGTCGACATCGCGCCAGCCGCCGATCACGTCGAAGTTCTCCAGCGCGAACCCGAGCGGGTCGATCACCGCGTGGCAGCTCGCGCAGGTCGGGCTCTCCCGATGGCGCGCGAGGCGCTCGCGGATCGTCGCCGGGACCTCGCCCGGCGTCTCCTCCAGGTCGGTGTTGACGCCGGCCGGCGGCGCCGGCACGGGCAGCCCGAAGATGTTGTCGACCAGCCACTTGCCGCGCAGCACCGGCGAGGTCCGGTCGGGATAGGAGGTCGTCGCCAGCAGCGCCCCGGCCGCCAGCAGCCCGCCGCGTCGATCGGTGTCCGGGAGCGTGACCCGCCGGAAGCGGTTGCCGTAGACGCCCGGCAGCCCGTAGTGGCGCGCCAGGCGCTCGTTGACGAACGTGTAGTCGGCGTCGAGCAGGTCGCGCACGCTGCGGTCCTCGGTCAGCGTGCTCGCCACGAAGCGGACGACCTCCTCCTCGAAGGCATCGAGCAGGCTCTCGTCGTAGTGCGGATAGCGCACCGGATCGACCACGACCTCGCCGACCCGCCGCAGGTTCAGCCACTGCGCGGCGAAGTCCTCGACGAGGGCCCCGACCGCCCGCGGGTCGGCGAGCATCCGCCGCACCTGCTGTTCAAGGACGGCGGGGTCGCTCAGGCGGCCCGCTTCGGCGAGCCGCAGCAGCGGCTCGTCGGGAATGCTGCTCCAGAGAAAGAACGACAGGCGCGACGCCAGCTCGAGGTCGCTGAGCGCGTACGTGTCCCGATCCAGGTCGATCGGATCGCGGTAGACGCGCAGCAGGAAGTCGGGGTCGACCAGGATCCGTTCGAGCGCGAACTGGATCCCGGCCTCGAAGCTGCCCGCCCGCCGCCCCTCGTCGAAGAACCGGAGCAGGGAGTCGACGTCTGCGTCGGTCACCGGGCGGCGGTACGCGCGGCGGGCGATGGCAGCCAGGATCTCGGTGGCGCAGGCGTGCTCGTCGTCCACGCCCTGCGGATCACAGGTGAAGATGGCCCGCCGGCTCGGCGTTTCGGTCATCGTGTCGGCCACCAGGTAGGGTCCGCCGATCTCGACCGAGCGGACCGCCGCGTAGCCCATGTAGATCTGGTCGTTGGTCAGCACCCGACCGCGCTGCAGCGGCTGCGGCAACCCCTCCGGCTCCCACAACTGGCGAACGAACGACACCCCGACGACGTGCGGCCCGGCCTCGACCGGCACGTCCACCTCGAGGTTGGCGTCGCCGGTGCGCTGCATGAACGCTTCCCACTCGACGGCCCCCGCGAAGCCCGGCTCGCCGTCACCGGCGTAGCTGGCGGCGACCGGTCGGCCCGGCGCGTCGCCGCCCACCGTGAAGCGCTTCACCAGGCGGCCGTCCACGCGGACATCGAGCCACTGCGGCCAGCCCATCCCCATCAGGTAGTCCTGGTACTGGCGCCGCAGCAGCACCTTGATCCGATACACCCCGTCGACCGGGAACTGGTACGGGATGGCGACCCCGCCACGCGACCCCAGCGGCAGGTCGTCGCCCTGCCGCGTGTCCTGCACGATGTGGATCGAGATCTCGAACGTGTCGGCGCCGGGGCTCGGCGGCGGCAATCCCGTCGCCAGCCGGGTCACCTGCCGCGCGACGGACAGATAGCGCTCCAGGTGCGCGGTCGACAACCCGAGGACATCGGCGAAGTTGTCGAAGCTGCCGTCGGCGGTTTCGTCGCCCGGCAGCAGCGACTCGACGTCCACGTCGAGGGCGAACAGGTCGCGGATCGCGTTGCGGTACTCCGTGCGGTTGATGCGGTGGATGGCGTTGATCCGCCCCGGATAGGGAGCAGCCGCCCAGGCGCTGTCCAGCTCGGATTCCAGCCAGCCCGCCACGCGCCGGTAGGTCGCCTCGTCCGGCCGCGGACGCCCTGGAGGCGGCATCGAACCGGCGTGCAGCCGGGTCACGACCTTCTCCCACGTCTCGGCGTCGGCCGCGACGTGATCGAGGTCAAGGCCGGCGATGGAAAGGTCCGCGGTCCGCAACCGGTCGTTGTGGCAACCGACGCAGTAGCGCCGGAACATCCGGCGCGGCTCCGCAGCCCGGTCGACGGAAGCCTGCGCCCCGGCAGGCGACGCACCCCCGGCCTGCGGTGGGCCGGCCGCCTGTCCGCCGACCGCCGCCCCGCCGGTCGCCTCGACCACCGCGAACGCCCCGCCGGCGCCCCCGCCAGCCATCGCGGCCACGACCATCCACACGGCGGCCACGCGCCATCCGCATCGGCGGGGCGTAGCCACACGCCCGCGATTCTCGCGCCGCGCCTGGAACGTCATGTGCCTCCGCTCCTCGTCATGCATCGGCGGCGGGCGCCCTGCGCGCCGCATCGGACCCACGCCTGCCCCGCAAATCGTCCCCAACCAAGCCTCGCCGGGGGCTCCACCGTTCGTGGGCGCAAACCCCCGGACCACAGCGTTGGCGCAGACCGTCCCGGGTCCGCGTTACCGTCCCTCCGCGGCCTCGCGGTCCTCGGCCCGGCCGGCGCTCAGGCTGTTCGCCAGGCCGTAGTTGCCCTCGTGACAGGCATACTCGAAGAGGTCGTAGGTGGAGTCGCGGTTCAGCGGCATCGCCACCTTCCAGACGCCGGTGTATATGGCCGGATCCTCGATCGTCACCTCGTACTCCAGCGTGTCCGGACCGGCGATGGTGAACCGCTCCACCACCCGCAGGTCCTCGGTGCGCGGCAGGCCGCGGGCGCCGCGCGTGGCGATGTTCGTCGCGATCGCGCCCTTGGCGTTGTAGTTGCCCACCTCGACGACCAGGGTGTTGCCCTCCCAGCGGCCGCGCGACGCCCCGTTCCACATCCGGATGCGGCCCGACGGCAGCGGACGCCCGTCGATGGGGATGATCCGCGCCTCGTGGATCATCTCGTAGAGGATGATCACGTGGCCCGGCGTCTGCAGAATCCGGTAGCCGGCGCCGTAGCCGGGCGGAAAGATGCCGCCGGGCACGCCGCGGGTGATGCAGCGCTCCCACGGCGTGTGGTTCATGTAGGAGTCGGTCAGGTGGATGAGGTTGTAGTCGCGGGTCGCGCGCGCGTGATCCCGCACCGGGATGCGGCCGGTCGGCGGATCAACCACCATCGAGCGGCGGCGCGCGTTGCGCGGCGCACTCCCCGGCCCGTCGCCCCAGGGCCCCTGGGGGGGACGTCGCCTGTCCGCCTCGGAAGCCGGCATCGCGGGGGCCCGCTGCGGCGTGTTGCTGCCGGGGAACCACGCGGCGAGCGGCGCCAGCCGCTCCAGGTCGATGTCGTCCGGGGCCTCGAACGGCGTCGAATCGAAGTTGGTCCAGACACCCTGGATGTCCGGCTGCCCGTCAGCGGTGCGGGGCGGCTCCCACGCCGCGCCGCCGGACTGGGCGCTGGCGGCGCCGGCGGCAACTGCCAACGCCGCCGCCGCGACGATGAACGCTGCGAGGTGTCTGTGAGGCATCTGCTCTCCTCCGGGACGACTGGACAAACCAAAACCGCGGCTCGACCCACCGGGTCATGCTCATGATCGCTCGCCGGGCGGCGGAACGCAAGGTTTTCCGTAGCGCGGGCCGGCAGTCGCCGGTCAGAAGAACCACGTCAGCGAGAGATAGCCGGTAGCGCCCGCGAGGCCGTAGACCGACGCCGGCGCGAACCCGCCCGGCGCCGCCGGGTCCGGCGCGAGGGCGTCGTCGCCGACGCCGACGAACACCCCGCCGGCCAGCGACGCCTCGTTGCTCAGCGACCACGAGAACCCGGGGAAGACCAGGGCGCTGCCGTCGTTCAGGCTCCAGATCGCCGTGCCGGTGACGCTCCACAACGGGTGGATCTGGTACGCCGCCGTCACCGCCGCCTCGTCGCGGCCGAACACCTGGAACTCGCCGCGGCGGAACTCGCGGGTCTGCAGCACGGCGAACAGCTCGTGCGGCCCGACCGCGCCGCGGCCGTCGCGCTGGTACTCCGCGGCGATGGTCAGGTCCCGCTCGGCGATCTGGAACAGCCGGAACGTCCCCACCGCGCCCCGCCCGACCAGCGTCCCGTCGTAGTTGCGGAGCACCGCCTCGAAGTGCACGGCCCAGGGGCCGACACCGCCCGTGGCCCCGACCGCGCCGGCCGGATCGCCGTAGAGCGTGCCGCCCCACGCCGACAACCCCCAGTTCCTCCACGAGGTGAGACCGCGGGCGAGCGCGGTGACCTCCTCGCCCGCATCGGTGCGGCTGGGCCGGAAGACGATGTCGATCTCGCTCAGCGGGCCCGGGTAGATCCGCAGGCGCGCCGCGTCGACGCCGGCCCGGAAGACCTGGAACGGATCCGTCGGGCTGAACGCGGGGAACGGATCCGCCGGCGTGAGGATCTGCGTCGTCCCCCAGCCGATCGCCTGCCGGCCGACGCTGAGCTCCACCGACTCGGTGGGCGCCCAGGCGACGTTGAGGCGGTCGAAGCGGTGCCGCCACCGCACGTGCGCCTGGTCCTGCCGCGTGATCGTGCCCTGCAGATCGAACCACTCGCCGCCGCTCTGGATGGCGGTCAGCCCGCCGAGACCGAGGCCGAGCGGGGTGGCGTTCCGCTGGAACGTCACGGCGTGCTCGTAGGCCACCTCGAAGAACAGCGGCCCGAGCACCGGCTCGGTGGACAGACGGAAGCGGTTGAAGTTGCTGACGTTGCTGTCGGAGAACGTCGTCGCGGCGCTGACGAGCGGAACGCTGAGCACGTAGCCGGTGAGCCAGTCCGGCTGGGCCGCCGCCGGGGGCGCCCCGCACACCAGCAAACCGGCGGCGAGCAGCACGACCGCCCCGCCGCGCCGGCGGGTCACGCGCGGGTCTCGTCGGAGTCGACGTTCCCGTCCACCATGCGCACGAGACGGCGCGAGCGGTCCATCACGCGGGCGTCGTGGGTGGCGAAGACGAAGGTGACGCCGAGGTCGCGGTTCAGCTCGCCCATCACGTCGAGCAGCGCCTCGCTCGACGCCGAGTCGAGGTTGGCGGTCGGCTCGTCGGCCAGCACCAGCGCCGGGCGGCTCGCCACCGCCCGCACCACCGCCACCCGCTGCTGCTGCCCGCCGGAAAGCTTGCCGGGGCGCCGGTCCTCCAGCCCGTCCATCCCGGTGCGGGTGAACAGCTCCCGGACGCGGCTGCGCCGCTCGCCGGCCTCGACCCCCTGCAGCAGCATCGGGAACTCGGCGTTCTCCATCGCGGTTAGCACCGGCAGCAGGTTGTAGGCCTGGAAGACGAACCCGACCTGCTCGAGCCGCAGGCGGGCCAGCTCGCGGTTCGACATGCCGCCGACCTCGCGCCCGGCCACCCAGACCTGCCCGCGGGTCGGGCGCGTGAGGCCGCCGATGAGGTTGAGGAGCGTCGTCTTGCCGGAACCCGACGGGCCGGCCAGCGCGGTGAACTCGCCGCGGTTCACCGTCAGGCTGACGCCGCGAACCGCCCGGACCTCCTCGGCCTCCTGCTGGAAAATCTTCCAGACCCCGTCGGTCCGGACGGCCGCGTTGTCGGCGTCGGTGATGGAGCTCATGGGATGGTTGATTGGGATTGGAGGAGGTTGGAGGAGTCCGACCGATTCAGCGGTCGAACTTCATCGCCTCGGTCACGTCGATTCTCGACGCGCGCAACGCCGGGTAGATTGACGCCATCGCGCCGACAAAGAGGATGAACACCAGGACCTGCACGATACGACGCGCGGTGAACAGCGGCACGATGACCGGATCCACGGCGACCCCCGAGAAGGTCATCTCGTCCATGTTCTCCATCATCGCGGTGAGATCCAAGCCGTCGCCGAGAAAGTACCACGTGCCCAGCAGGCCGAGGCCGACGCCGAGGAACCCGCTGATTGCCGTCAGCGTGAACCCCTCGATCAGCACGACCGCGCCGGTCTGCCCCGGCGTCAACCCGAGCGCCTGCAGCACGCCGAACTCGCGATGCCGATGCAGTACCGACATCAGCACGGTGTTGACGATGCCGAATGCGATGATGGTGAACAGGAACGCCTGGACCAGATAGTTGCCGAAGTCGTCGATGGTCACCGCCGCGGCGAGCGCCGGATCCGCCTCGCGCCACCGCATCACCCGCGCCTCGCCGCGCGCGACCGGGTCGGCCAGCACGCGCTCCAGCCGGTCGGCGACGCGCGCGGTGGCGGCGCTGCCGTCCAGCAGGACCCCGACGTTGGTGACGTCCTGCTGCGAACCGAGCCACTCGCCGGCGGTGTCGAGCGGAATGTGAATCAGCGTCCGGTCGACCTCCGGGACGCCGCTGCCGAAGATGCCGACCACGCGGAGCAACTGGGCCGCAATCTCGCCCTCGGCGTCCTGCGCCTGCACCACGAAACGGGACCCGAGGCGCAGCTCGAGACTCTCGACCAGCCCGGTTCCGACGAACGCGGCCAGCCGGTCCTCCGGCTCCAGGTAGCGTCCCTCGACCACCCGCTCGTCGAGCATCCCGAATTTCGATTCTCCAACCGGGTCGACCGCCATGATCTGCGCGGGACGGGACCCGGCCGCCGAGCTGGCCAGCCCGTTGATGCTGAGCTTCGACGACGTCGCGACGACGTACGAAGCGATCTCGGGCGCTGCGAACGCCTCCTCGACCGCGCGCCGCACGGCGGCCGGCAGGCGGTCGTCTATCCGCCGACGCACGCGGAACTCCGGCCGTTCGACCGTGACGTGTCCGGTGCCCAGCCGCACGCCCGATTCGATCCACTGCTCGTGGCTCCCGTCGGCGAAGGTGAGCGAGAAGACCAGCAGGCCGCCGCCGATGATCATGGCCGACGCGGTCAGCACCGTCCGCCGCAGTTGCCGGCGCAGGTTGCGCATCGCGAGCACGACGAGAACCCCTGCGTGCATCTTCAATTCGGTCCTAGAGCCCCGACAGCGTGTCGGCCGGCGGGACGCGGGCGGCGCGGGCCGCCGGATAGAGCGCCGAGAGCAGGGCCGTGACCAGGAGCCCGACCGACGCCCAGGTCCAGGTCGGGACGTCGTAGCCGACGCGCAGGGTCGGCGTGAGGAGCGCACCCTGCAGCGTGACGTTCCCGTAGAGCCATTCCAGGCTGGGCGGCGCGTTGTACAGCCACACCATCAGCGGAAACGTGAACGCGGCGCTCCCGACAAGACTGACGGCGCCGATGGCCAGCGCTTCCGACAGCACGATGCCCATGACGGCCCGCGGCGTCGACCCGAGGGCGAGCATGACCGCGAACTCCCGCCGGCGCTCGAAGGTGGCCATCACCATCGTGTTGGCGATGCCGAAGGCGGCCACCGCAAAGACGACGACGATGATGATCCAGTAGAAGGAGTCCGCCAGGGCGACGTATTCGGCCAGCACCGGATTCAGCTCCGCCCAGGAGGCGACGACGATCGGTCGGGCCGGCGCATCAAGCACGCCGGCCAGGCGCCGTGCGGCGTCGCGGGCCAGATCGGGCTCGGCGGTCGCGACCGCGATTTCGTGGATCCGATCCGGATCGAGCACCACGAATTCCTGCAGGTCGCCGATCGGCATCACGACGGTCGAGGCGTCGAAGTCGACCAGCCCGGTCCGGTAGATGCCCGCCACGGTGTACAGGTCGTTCGCCATCGACCCGTCCGCGCCGGACCCCACCAGGACGAGCTCGTCGCCGACGCCGACCGAGAGTTGCCGGCCCATCTCTTCGCCGATGACCAGTTCGTAGCGGCCGGCCACCGGCAGCGCGCCCTCGACCAGCGAATCGAGGAAACGGGTCAGCGCCACCTCGCGCTCGGGGTCGACGCCCAGGAACATCCCGGCCGATGTCGCCTCCCCGGAGCTGACCAGCCCGCCCGCGTAGACGCGCGGGGCCGCCGCCACGACCGCCTCGTCGGCGTCGATGGCGTGCAGCAGCGCCTCCACGTCGGCGCCCTCGCGGCCGCCGATGGTGTCGTACAGGCTCCTGTCCGGCCGGTATTCGGCGTCGTGGATCTCGACCTGCCCGGTGACGAGAGAGGTGGCGTTCTCGACCAGCTCGGCCATGATCCCCTCGGACCACCCGATCACGAACACGCAGGCGAAGTAGCCGACCCCGAGCCCGAGCGCGGTCAACGCGGTCCGCTTGCGGTTCCGTCCGAGATTGCGCCAGCCGATGCGCGGCCAGGGCGACTCCTTCACCGGCGGCGTCCCCGCCCGCCCTGCAGGTTGCGGAGGGAGAAGAACGACGGATCGACGTCGATGTCGAACTCGAGCTCCTCGTAGCGCATCGTGGTCCGCTCGCCCGGCTTGTCGGCCGGATACATGTCCATCACCGCGGGCAGCAGGCGCCCGTCCATCCGCGTGAAGTCGCTGTGCTCCATCGTGCGGGCCAGCTCGCCGTCCTCGTCGTAGAACTTCGTCCACAGCGGCATGTAGTCGCCCTGGCGCACGCGGTACTCGATGCGCCCCCAGACCACGGGGGCCTCCGGCTTCGGCGTCAGGAGGAACTCCCAGATCTCCACGCCGTCCGGATCGGCCCCCTCGAAGGCGATCTCGATGTCGTAGTCCTCGATGAGCCGGCTCTCCTTGACGAGGTCGTCGTTCGTGAAGTGCGATCCCATCCACGCGCCGCCCATCATCGACGCCGGGATCTTGATCGAACGGTCGACCTTGGGCAGGTAGTTCCAGATGTCGTCCTCGGCCTTCAGCGTCGCCGTGCCCGCCTCGCGGCGCGGCTGCTGCACGCGCACCAGACTGTAGTCGGTGCCGAGCGACCAGACCTCCATCGTCATGCTGCGGTCCCAGTTCTCGGTCACGACCTCCATCGTGATGGTGCCGCGGCTCGAATCGCCGCGCAGCATGCGGTCGACGCGGTCGATGATGGCCCGCGGATCGGTCTGCGCGAAGGCGGGAACCGGCGCCTGCGCGGCGACAGCCACGACAGCGGAAAACAGGACATACGCCGGCGCTCGGAACATGCTCACCCCCAAGGTCATCGGCTAGTGTAGCGCAACGTACCGCCCGGCGATGCGCGGGTGCCCGATGACCGCCGAGGACGGCGAACGAACGCGGGAACTCCACCACGGACCGTGAAGTCTGAGGTGGTCCCGGTTGTTTAGACAGGTTGCGGGCTTCGTTAATTGACCAGTTGTCCGAAAAAGCGGGACCACCTCACCGCCCCGTGGGCCATCGACGCCGCCACGATGCCGGCCGCATTCCTACAGACATTAGCGCCCTCGGCCGAGACAAGCCAAAAGGAGGACTTCGACAGCCCTCTGCAAGTGCCTGGACTGGGCCTGGAGTTTGGGTGCGGTTCGACGATCTCCCAGAAACAGAGGCGACAAAATGGCGCGGACAATCGACATCGAGCGACTTCTCGGCGGCTGTGCGGACGATGCGTTCGACGACGGTATCCGGATCGACGCCGATCTCGTGCCGCTGGCCGGTGCTGGCGGTCCGGTCAAGCCGGCGGTGTACGAGGGCGGGACCTACCAGCACGATCACCGGTGGGCGTCGCCGACCGATGGCGAGGCGACGCCCGTCATCGTCATCGACAACGTCCCCTCGCAGGCCAACCGCCTGGAAGACGCCCTGCGCTAGCATCGAGAGGCGTTGTCGATCCCCGAGCTCGTCCTCGACTTGTCCGGTCTCCCTCATCTCCCGGCACACCTGCCCCGCCGCCTCTCGAGTCTGCAGTTTCCCCATCGCAACGCCGATGCTTACCTCCGGGATGCGAAGCTGAACGGCGAGGACTTCACCAGGACCGAGCTCGGACGAGCCGTCTTCGGCGCCACCGCACAGACCTGCGGACCGTTGATGGCGTGGTTTCCGCAGTCGCTCCTGTACGGATTCTGGCAGTCCCACCTGGGCAAGAAGCGGCAGAACAGCAAGCACGCTCGCGCCTGGGTGTCCGAGATCATCGGCTGGCGACCCGCCGCGACCGACGTCAAGGTGCTCGGGCTGAAGGGCGACCCGCTGAACCTGAACACCGAGGAGGCCGTGACCTCCAAACCCGACGACCGGCTGAACTGGAGCATCGGCAAGGGCGCGAAGATCGACGGCGGCAAGAGCGACAAGCTCTCGGAGATGGGGCACGGGCAGGTGCCGTTCATGGGCAGCGACGCCACGGCGGCCGCCGTCTCGTTCACCCGCGTGACGCAACGGGCGACCGTCTCGTTCGCACATCTCCGTCGCGTCAGTCTCGGCGGCGACAACGCAGCGGCCGATGCGGCGGCTCGCGCTCTCCTGGTGGCGCTGGGACTGTGCGCCCATCACCTCGCGTTCGGGCGAGGGTTCGCGTTACGCTCGGGCGCGGAGCTGCGCCCCGGCGCGACGACCGTGACGTGGCTCGGCGCAGACGACGAACCGTGCGATCTCGGCGGCGCCGGAGCGGTGCGCGACTTGCTCGGGTCTGCGGTCGCGCATGCGAGGGCCGCGGGCGTACCCCTCGACGGCTGGGGCCAGCCGCCAGTGATGCTCGAACCCAAAGACAACCTGCAGAAGGCAATCCGCTCCACGTGGCCGGAGCTGGCCGACTGATGCTCACGATTGCGGTGGAACTGCTCCACGGGACGTTTCGCGGAGACCCGGACGGGACCGCCAACACCGGCCGCCTGACCCGTGCGGAGTGGCCTCCTTCGCCCGCGCGTCTGTTTGCGGCGCTGGTTGCGGCGGATGGTACGCGCGAGAACTGCCGGGTGACGGACGGCAGGGAGCTTGCGTGGCTCGAGCGGTTGCCGCCTCCCGTCATTCGCGCCCACACCGATTGCTGCCACACGGAGCTGCAACCTCGGTACGTAGTCGAGCACAAGGGCAGCGCAACCAAGGCGACCCATCAGGAGTACGTCGGCCGGTCAGGTGCGCTGAGCCGGCCAGGGTTCCGAGCGGCGCCGCGGGACCGCCACGTCGACTACTCGTGGGACGTGGAGTTGCCGACCGGGGCGCTCCTCGATGCGCTGCGGCGTCGCGCTGCCCGCGTGGGCTACCTGGGCGCTTCCGACTCGCCGGTACGGGTGCGCGTCACGACGACGCGGACCGACACACCGTTCGCCCCGCGCGACGCCCTCGTGCCCGACCCGTCAGGCGACATCGTGATCAACGTCGCCAGGCAGGGCGACCTCGACGTGCTCGATCAGGCGTACGACGAATGGCGCGAGCGCGGCGCCTCGGCGAGCCGATCGCAGTTTCCGGCATTGAAGCACGGCGTGCGGTATCGCTCGCCCGGCTCGGTGGAACGGGTGGGTCGGGGCACAGTCGTGGCGTGGCTGCGTCTCGGTGCGGCGGTCTCCGGGCGCCGCGTCTCCCAGGTGACGGCTTTGTTCAAGGAGGCAGTCCTCAGCCAGCACCAGCGGATCCACGGCGAACCGCCACCGGTTCTCCACGGCCACGGGTTCAGTGGCACGGGTTACGAGACAGCCCGCTACTTGGCCCTTCCCGATGTCGGTCATCGCTGGTCCCGCGGGCGGATTCACGGTCTGGCCTTGTGGATGCCGCCAAGCTGCGAAGCCATCGTCCGCCGCAGAGCCCGGGATGCGGCGTTCGCGATGCGCCGGCTCACGGGTCGAGGTGTAGACGTAGCGGTTGTGCCCCGGGACGACGAGCAGCGCCCGTTCGCGGCGAATCCGCAGCGCTGGCTCGGTCGTTCACGCCGCTGGGCGACGGCCTTCCCGGCTATCCACGAGCGAAGGCGTCGCGTCGATCTGGCCGAAGTGGCGCGGTGGTGCCGCCACGCGCTGCTGCCCGAGCCCGTTGCCTTTCGTTCGTTGCGCTCGCCGCTTGTCCGCGGGGCGGTCGACCTCGCCCCGGTCGAGGTCAACCGACCAGGCCGACCCGCGCTTCCGTACTCGCACGTCGAACTGTGGTTCGACCACGACCTGCCGGGTCCGGTCGTGGTCGGCTCGGGCCGACAGCGCGGTTTCGGGCTCTGCGTGCCCATAGTCGAAGCGTGAGCGCATGATCATGGCGGACACGGTCGCGACGGGAGGTCGGTTGCCCCCGATGCCGAGCTTCGCCGAGTTCTATCGCGCCCTCAACGACGATCGTGCACCCTTTCCCTGGCAGGTGCGGCTCGCCGACGAGGTTGCGACGAACGAGCGGTGGCGCTCCATCGGCGTTCCCACGGGACTCGGCAAGACCGCCTGTCTCGACATCGCGGTGTGGTGGCTCGCATCGCAGGCGCATCGCCCACCGGGGCAGCGCACCGCGCCGACACGCATCTGGTGGGTCGTGAATCGGCGCCTGCTCGTCGATTCGACGGCCGGACATGCCGAAGCCATCGCCGCTGCCCTGCGCGACCCCGAGTCGGCCGGGCTGACGGGCCGAGAGCGCGAGATCGTCGCCCGGGTCGCCTGTCGCCTGCGTTCCCTGTCCGCCGACCCCGGTGCGGCGCCGCTCGAGGTGATCCGGCTGCGCGGCGGCATCGCGGCGGACAGACCGACCGATCCGTCGCAGCCGGCCATCGCGTTGTGCACCCTGCCCATGTACGGGTCGCGACTGTTGTTCCGAGGCTACGGGTCTTTCCAGCGCTTCCGCGTGGTCGATGCCGCGATGGCCGGCGCCGACAGCCTCGTCCTGCTCGACGAGGCGCACCTCGCCCCGCACCTGAAGGCGCTGTTCCCCGCGCTCGCCGCCTGTACGCCCGGCGCGCCGGACGTCCTCGGCGGGGCTCGCACGCGAGCCAGCGTCGCGGCTCTCACCGCTACCGGTGACCCGGGCGACGAGCCGTTCCTGCTCGACGCCGCCGACTACGCGCACCCCACCGTGCGCGAGCGGCTCGACGCCGACAAGCCCGTCGAATTGCGGAGCCCTACTACCGGTCACGCCGCTCGGTGCCTGGCGGATGCGGCGCTCGACCTGTTGGAGCGGGCGTCGCGTCCGGCCGCGTGCCTCGTGTTCGCCAACACGCCCAGGACCGCGCGCGAGACGTTCCAGCGCCTACGCAAGCTGACCCCGAAGAGCGGGTCCGAGGTGCTGCTCCTGACCGGACTCTCGCGCGAGCGAGAGGCGGAACGACTGCGCGAGCGGATCCTCGATCCGGTGGACGGAATGCCGGCCCGCGCCGCGAAAGGTGACCGGCAACCCGATTCGAGAGGGCCGGGCCGGCCCAGCCTCGATGTCGGGGAGTGCCCCGTGGACCACCCCCGGCGACACCATCTGATCGTGGTCGCGACTCAGACCTTGGAGGTGGGCGCGGACATCGACGCCGATTACCTGGTCACGGAGGCATGCGGCGTCCGCGCCCTGACGCAGCGGCTTGGCAGACTGAATCGACTGGGGAGGCGCGCGCACGCGCGCGCCATCTATGTGCATCTGCCCGCGGCCAAGGGGCGCCGAGGCGCGAAAGCCGCCGGTAGTGGGCAGGAGTTGTGGCTGGTCTACGGCTCCGAGCCCGAGATCGTGCGCCAACGGCTGCAGGATGCGTGCGACGGACTGGATGGTCACACAGTGAACCTGCCGCCCGGCCGGGTGGCCGAGGTCCTGGGGGCGCCGAGCGACGACCCCGGCCGAGCGCCGGAGCTGCTGCCGGGCATCCTGTGGGAATGGACCAAGACCACTACCCCGCCGGACGGTGAGGCTCCGGTGGAGCCGTACTTCAGCGGCATCTCCGGCGTGCAGTATTCGGTGTCCCTCATCTGGCGGGCGCATGTCCCCCCCGTGGGGGACCGGCTGTGGCCGCCTGCCACCGACCGCGAAGCCGTCGATGTTCCCATCGCCGAGATCCGCAGTGCCCTCGGCGACGAGGAGATCCGCCGCCTGACTTCCGACGGCGTGACGATCGAGTCGACGTCCGCCGCCGACCTGCGACCGGGCGACCAGATCGTCTTGCCGACCGATCGCGGGTTGCTCGACGAGTTCGGGTGGAACCCGGCTGCTGCCGAGACGGTTGTAGACGCATCCCTCGACCGGCACGGACTGCCGCTGGACGCGCAAGCCATCGAGCGGCTGTGCGGGGTCTCGGTCGCCAAGTTGGTCGACACGGCGCTCGGTGTCGCCGCCGACGGCGAGGACATCGACCACTACGAACGGAACGAGGCAATCGAGGAGGTACTGAGGGTCGTCAGGGCGGCACGAACGCCGCCGAGTTGGCAAGACACCGAATGGTCGGCGTTCACGCAGTCGTTGACTCCGCAGGTCGTGGAAGCCCGCAAGGAGGTGCCCCGGCTGCCGGTTGCGAAGCCCGCCCCGGAATCGCACAACGGCGACCTCGACGAGACGTCGCTGGCCCCGACCGCCGTCGACCTCGACCTGCACGGCCAAGCGGTGGGGGAGCGGGCACGCGCCATCGCCGAGCGCATCGGGCTGTCGCCCAGGCTCGTCGAAGTGGTCGAGCGGGCGGGCCGGCTGCACGACATCGGCAAGGCGGACCGCCGGTTCCAGCGCTGGCTCGACCCCGACGGGCAACGGGGCGTGCTCGTGGCCAAGTCGAACGCCCCCCGCCACCTCTGGGAGGCGATGCGGAGCGCTGCGCGGTGGCCCCGTGGCGGACGGCACGAAGACCTGTCGGCGCGTCTGGTGCGGGCGTGGCTGGAGCATCGCCCGGACTGGGGCGATCCGCTGCTGCGGGATCTGCTGCTCCATCTCGTGATCAGCCATCACGGGAAGGGGCGGCCGCTGGTCCCGCCGATCGCCGACGGCACGCCCGAAGAGGTGTCTGGAGCGGTTGAGTGTGTGGCCGTCGCGGCCCCGGCGGATCTCGGCATCGTCGACTGGAGCCAGCCGGCCCGTTTCCGGCGGCTCGACCAACGCTTCGGTCCGTGGGGCTTGGCGCTGCTCGAAGCGATTGTGATCCGTGCGGATCATGCCGTGTCGGCCGGCGCTGACCCGCGCCCGGAGGAGGCAGGCTCGTGACGCAAGTGACCTGCCAGGGTTGGCCCGCGTCCTGGCTCAACGGCTGGCTCGCGGCGGTGGGAGCGACGGTGCTGGATGCCCGGATCCGGCTCCACTGGACGGCGGAAGAGCCGCGGGCCGTGCTGTCTGCGGCAGACGTCAATCCTGTCGATGCGTTGGTCGAGTCGTGGCCCGACGACGCGCTGCTCGCCGACCTGCCGATTGCCGAAAGCTGGCGGGAAGCCGGTGTCTTGCAGCGCAAGGTCCCGGTGGAGTCGTTCGGCACGCGGGCGCGAGCGGCGCGAGGTCACCCGTATTCCTGGACGCTCTCGTCGACGATGACCGACCTGTGCCTGGACGAGAATGGGGAGGTCGCGCATGGGCCTTTCGATCCTGCCGGTCCAGGAACGATCAAGTGGCTGCATCACCGTTTGTTCAAGGTCCACGGTCAAGTCAGGCCTACCGTGGTCCGGATGCGAGACTCGCTCGAAGGTCGTGGCCCGCGGGTGAACGACAACGGACTGGGATTCGACCAGACCAGGCTCGGCTCGCAGGCTGACGCGACCTCGATGTGGGTGGATCCGGTCGTCGAAGTGCTGGCGTTCTTCGCCCTCGCCATCCTGCCGGTGCGGGGCAGCGGCATCGACAAGAGACCGGGCCGCTTGGCCGACGCGGAGAGGCAGAGAGGATGGCGGAAGATCCCGACGGGCAGCGACCCGCGCCGCTTCCATTGGCCAGCCTGGAGCCAAGCCCTCGACCGCGCCGGCATCGATGCGCTACTGGACGTCTGGAATCCGGCGAAGAAGGCCGCGTGGCCGGGGGTCGGCGTCCATGCGGCGTGGCGAAGCGTGCAGTTGCTGCCCCGAGGGGCGGCCGATTCCACCAGGGCGATTGGGGCCGAACCGCTGTGAGCGTCGAGCCGGTCGTTCTCATCTCCGCCATCGAGCACTTCGCGTACTGTCCCCGGCAGTGCGCGCTCATCCACTGCGACGGCGTATGGAGTGACAACGCCCATACCGTCAAGGGCGCCCGCGCGCATCGCCGGGTCGACAGCGGCCGGCATCGCCGCGAACGCGGACGGGACGTGCTGCGGTCCATTCCGCTCTGGTCCGAGGCGCTGGGGCTGTCGGGCCGCGCCGATGCAGTCGAAGTGGAAGGCCGGGAGGTCCGTCCGATCGAGTACAAGTCGGGCGTTCGGCACGGCGTGGCCGCCGACCTGCAACTGTGCGCGCAGGCGTTGTGCCTCGAAGAGATGCTCGGCGTCGAGATAACCCACGGTCATGTGTGGTACGGCGGGCCGAGGCGTCGGACTCAGGTCGACTTCACGCCGGCGTTGCGACGCGAGGTGCGATCGGTCATCGAGAAGATCCGGCTACAGCTCCTGACCTTCGAACTGCCGGAGGCCCCCAACGATCCGCGGTGCGAGGAGTGCCAACTCCTGCACCACTGCCTGCCCGCGCTCACCAGCGCGCCGCGCAAGGTGGACCGGTACATGACCAACGTGGTGTTCGGATGCGCTACCTGAGCACGGTGTACGTTCGGAACCACCGTGCCCGCGTCCAACATCGCCGCGGAACGCTGCTCGTGTCAGCACCGGACGGCAACCAGCGAATACCCCTGGAATCCATCGACGCCCTCGTGCTCCTCGGCGGCGCGCAAGTGACCACGCAGGCGCTCGACGCCTGCGTGCGCCGAGGCGTGCGCGTCGTCGCGCTCCAGATGAGCGGGGCCGTGAGGTTCGTCGTGGGCGGCGGGACCGGTGGCAACGTGCACCTGCGTACGGCGCTGTTTCAGGCAGCGACGGACGAAGCGAGGTCGCTCGGTCTGTCCAAGGCCATCGTCGCCGCCAAGCTCCAGAACAGCCGGCGCGTGGTCGATCGCTGGTCGCGCGATGAGAAGAGCACCGTCGAAGCAGATCGACTCAAGGCGCGCGGTGAGCAGATTCGGGAGCGGATCGCTCGACTGGCCGATGCCGACACGGCTGACCGCGTCCGGGGAATCGAGGGTGACGCCGCCAGAATCTACTTTCGGGCAGTCGGCCAGGCGCTCTCGTCGAGTGAGCTGCAGTTCTCCGGCAGAACCCGGCGGCCACCTCGCGATCCCGTCAACGCCCTGCTCGGATTCTGCTACGGCCTGCTCGTGACGGAGTGCATCGGAGCGGCGGAGAGCGTCGGCCTGGACTACCAGATGGGGTTCTTCCATCGCCCTCGCGCGGGCAGGCCGTCGCTCGCGCTCGACTTGGCGGAAGAGCTGCGAGCCATGACCGACCGGTTCGTTGTCTCGCTGATTCGCCGCCGGCAAGTCGGTGCTCACAGCTTCGTCGATACTCCAGGGGGGGGCGTCTATCTGAGCGAGGACGGGCGAACTCGCCTGATTGCAGCATGGGAAGAACACAAGGAAACCGAGATCCGGCACCCGGTCACCGACAGGCCGACAGGTCGATGGGCGTTGCCGGCAGTGCAGGCCACGCTGCTCGCGCGCCACCTGCGGGGTGACCTTCCCGCGTATCCTCCGTTTGTGTTGCCGTGAAGCGATGGATGTGCTCGTCACGTACGACATCGCGGACACGGATACTGTCGGGGCGTCCCGACTCCGACGTATCGCCGAGGTCTGCGAGAAGTACGGCCAGCGCGTGCAGCTCTCGGTCTTCGAGTGCCGGCTCTCGCCGACGCGGCTGACTCGGATGATCGGCGAGGTAGAGGACATCATCGATCGTCAACGCGATTCGGTGATCATCTATCGTTTCTCAGGTCGGATCGAGGCCGCCAAGCGCCGATTCGGCCGAGACCAGACCCACGAACTTGGCCAACCGTGGATGCTCTGACGCACTGCGAACCTCCAGTGATTCTGGACAGCCACTCGCGACCGCGCCGTCCGGGTCGGGTTTCGCGGCAGACTGTGGGTGGAGTACTGTGGCGGAAGTCCGTCGCGAGCCTTGCGGAGCCGCCTCGAATGCTCGGATTTGCCCACCAACGCATTCCTTCGACCGCAATCTCCTTGCTGCGCACCGATTAGCAGTGTCGCCGGGGTTCACGCCCCGGCCTTCGTTGAGCGGATCTGATTGACACGGATCATAAGGGACGTATTGTAGGCGGGTGTCGCCGGGGTTCACGCCCCGGCCTTCGTTGAGCGCCGGCCGATGACGGGCCAATGAACACGATGTCGGCCAGTGTCGCCGGGGTTCACGCCCCGGCCTTCGTTGAGCGCGCCTGAATGCGGCCGTGGCGCCCGAGGCGGCGCACCGTGTCGCCGGGGTTCACGCCCCGGCCTTCGTTGAGCGAAGGCATTCGACCGTGACAACAAAGGTGTGTACAGGGGTGTCGCCGGGGTTCACGCCCCGGCCTTCGTTGAGCGCGTCCACTAACACCACCGGGACTGTCCCAATAGGCAAGTGTCGCCGGGGTTCACGCCCCGGCCTTCGTTGAGCGGCGAGCGGCCGTCTGGCCGTTCTCGCGCGAGATCGCGAGTGTCGCCGGGGTTCACGCCCCGGCCTTCGTTGAGCGTGGAAGTCTCTAGCAACGGCCGCAGCCGTGCTGTTGTGTCGCCGGGGTTCACGCCCCGGCCTTCGTTGAGCGTTGCAGATCCCGGTATCAGTGAGACGAAGAGTGACACGTGTCGCCGGGGTTCACGCCCCGGCCTTCGTTGAGCGCGGCACGCGGCAGCAAGGTAGCTTCGGGTATGTGGGTGTCGCCGGGGTTCACGCCCCGGCCTTCGTTGAGCGTGTAAGTGCCTTCCAGTCGGCCATCAGAGCCGGACGTGTGTGTCGCCGGGGTTCACGCCCCGGCCTTCGTTGAGCGCGGCTCTATCAACCGATCTACGGCGGGACGATTCGAGTGTCGCCGGGGTTCACGCCCCGGCCTTCGTTGAGCGCTCACGTGATACTGGCGCAATACATTCCGCGCCAGCGGGGTGTCGCCGGGGTTCACGCCCCGGCCTTCGTTGAGCGAGTCGCGAGAGCGGTTGCCAGTGCTGCTATCTGATCCGTGTCGCCGGGGTTCACGCCCCGGCCTTCGTTGAGCGGCGTCGTTCCATCGCACGATGAGGCTCATGGTGTTCCGTGTCGCCGGGGTTCACGCCCCGGCCTTCGTTGAGCGAGGCGCACTAGCATGCGCCGTAGATCTCTATACCGGTGTCGCCGGGGTTCACGCCCCGGCCTTCGTTGAGCGTCATGTGGATACGGTCGGATATCCGGGCGACACACGCGTGTCGCCGGGGTTCACGCCCCGGCCTTCGTTGAGCGCTACCAGGCGGTCGTGGCGGCACTGGCCGGTCTTGAAGTGTCGCCGGGGTTCACGCCCCGGCCTTCGTTGAGCGATCTGCAACTTCTTTCGCGCCGTCAGGGACGACCCGGTGTCGCCGGGGTTCACGCCCCGGCCTTCGTTGAGCGCCGGGCGCCAGTGGCGCCGACCAGCGCATGGTGGCGGTGTCGCCGGGGTTCACGCCCCGGCCTTCGTTGAGCGGAGTACCGCATCCATCCACGGCTGGCTGTCGGCCTGTCGGTGTCGCCGGGGTTCACGCCCCGGCCTTCGTTGAGCGGCGGAGGTGGCGCGGGCGATACGCGCGTTCGGCGCCGCCGGTGTCGCCGGGGTTCACGCCCCGGCCTTCGTTGAGCGAGGGCGGGCCATTGGGCTCGCCCGCTTCCTGTGGAGGTGTCGCCGGGGTTCACGCCCCGGCCTTCGTTGAGCGAATAAAGGCGAGCCCAGTGTTGTCCAAGACTTCACGTGTCGCCGGGGTTCACGCCCCGGCCTTCGTTGAGCGATCTGCGACGACGCCCTCAGCGACAGCCCGGAGGGTGTGTCGCCGGGGTTCACGCCCCGGCCTTCGTTGAGCGGCGTGGGCGACCCGAAAAGATGGCGACTGGACCGTGTGTCGCCGGGGTTCACGCCCCGGCCTTCGTTGAGCGCGCCGAGTCATCGACATGATCACGCTCGACACGCCCGAGTGTCGCCGGGGTTCACGCCCCGGCCTTCGTTGAGCGTGCGGACGGCTGGCGCCGGTGGCCGTGGTCCACAGCGTGTCGCCGGGGTTCACGCCCCGGCCTTCGTTGAGCGATCGAGCAGATCTACGAGGGCACCGGCCGTGTCACGTGTCGCCGGGGTTCACGCCCCGGCCTTCGTTGAGCGAGCTCAAAGTGTTTGCGCGCCTCCTGAGTGGTCTTGCCGTGTCGCCGGGGTTCACGCCCCGGCCTTCGTTGAGCGCAGTACTGCTCGGCTCCGATAGTCGCGTAGGGCATGTGTCGCCGGGGTTCACGCCCCGGCCTTCGTTGAGCGACCGTGGGGATCGCGCCTTCCACCAGTTTCTTCTCAGCCAGTGTCGCCGGGGTTCACGCCCCGGCCTTCGTTGAGCGGCGATAAGCCCGCCGCCGAACGGGCCGACCTCGAGCGTGTCGCCGGGGTTCACGCCCCGGCCTTCGTTGAGCGACGCAGAATCAAGCGGCGCGGCGCGGCGGTTCGGCGTGTCGCCGGGGTTCACGCCCCGGCCTTCGTTGAGCGAAGGCATTCGACCGTGACAACAACAAAGGTGTGTACAGGGGTGTCGCCGGGGTTCACGCCCCGGCCTTCGTTGAGCGGAGGATGATCCAGATGGGATTGAGGATCTGTGGCGCAGGTGTCGCCGGGGTTCACGCCCCGGCCTTCGTTGAGCGGGACAGCACCGTCCGGCTGTCGCTCTCTCCGGAGAGGTGTCGCCGGGGTTCACGCCCCGGCCTTCGTTGAGCGTGAAGCTCCCAATCGGCTCCCCACGCGAGAACCGAGTGTCGCCGGGGTTCACGCCCCGGCCTTCGTTGAGCGTCCTCTGGCGCCGGCGCCGCCGCCGCCGGCAGCACGGTGTCGCCGGGGTTCACGCCCCGGCCTTCGTTGAGCGTGCTCGGCCCCCGTGACCGGCCATCCGTGTATCAGGTGTCGCCGGGGTTCACGCCCCGGCCTTCGTTGAGCGACTAGCGGCAGCGTCCGAGGCGACTGTGGACACCACGTGTCGCCGGGGTTCACGCCCCGGCCTTCGTTGAGCGGAGAGGCCCACCGACGGGCAGCTATCCGCGCTGCACGTGTCGCCGGGGTTCACGCCCCGGCCTTCGTTGAGCGTGCTCGGCGTTGCTGCGGCCGGCCGGAATGTCCGAGTGTCGCCGGGGTTCACGCCCCGGCCTTCGTTGAGCGAACTGGACGGCAAAGCGGCTCGCGTGGGAGGAAGTGGGTGTCGCCGGGGTTCACGCCCCGGCCTTCGTTGAGCGAGAAGACATGATCATCTTCGGCAATGTCTTTGATGGTGTCGCCGGGGTTCACGCCCCGGCCTTCGTTGAGCGATGGGCAAGATGGCGAAGTCAATTCCGCGCGACTTGGACGTGTCGCCGGGGTTCACGCCCCGGCCTTCGTTGAGCGTGATCACAGCACGCCGTGAGTGAGGATCTTTGGACAAGGTGTCGCCGGGGTTCACGCCCCGGCCTTCGTTGAGCGTCTCCAGTACCGCGATCTCGCCATCCGGGGTAAGTGTCGTGTCGCCGGGGTTCACGCCCCGGCCTTCGTTGAGCGGGGACAGAACCCCTTCCGATTCAAACTGCGAGCCTTGAGTGTCGCCGGGGTTCACGCCCCGGCCTTCGTTGAGCGGAGACCACGTGCCAGCGATTGGAAGATAGAGCCGAGTGTCGCCGGGGTTCACGCCCCGGCCTTCGTTGAGCGAAGGCGCGCGTGCTCGGGCAGTTCGCGGCGGTCGAGTGTCGCCGGGGTTCACGCCCCGGCCTTCGTTGAGCGGACCTGATCGAACGCGCGCGCGCCGAGAACCGCGTGGGTGTCGCCGGGGTTCACGCCCCGGCCTTCGTTGAGCGCCACAGGACCAGTTGATTGCGCTGCGGCTCCTGCGCGTGTCGCCGGGGTTCACGCCCCGGCCTTCGTTGAGCGGGTTCGTGCCAGTTCCTTAGCACCCTCAATCCACACGTGTCGCCGGGGTTCACGCCCCGGCCTTCGTTGAGCGTTCGCCGTTCTCGAGATGATCATTGACCCACAGTCCGAGTGTCGCCGGGGTTCACGCCCCGGCCTTCGTTGAGCGTCAGCGAAGGGCATCACACAGACTGGCGCGCCGACGGCGTGTCGCCGGGGTTCACGCCCCGGCCTTCGTTGAGCGTGATATCACCACAGATCGACTGATCGAGGCGATGCCGTGTCGCCGGGGTTCACGCCCCGGCCTTCGTTGAGCGGTCTGCGCGATGGACGGCGACATCCGGGACGAAGACGTGTCGCCGGGGTTCACGCCCCGGTGTCAATGGCAACCGAAAACTGCACACTTTTGGCAACTGAAAACTGCACACTTTCAGCGAGGCCGGCGCGGTCGGATCTGACGTTCTCCCGTTGGTGTCCACCGCGCGTTTCGGGTCGGACGTAGGGAGCGGAGCGACCGGAGTCCGGCCCGAAACGCGTCGCGAGACCGTCGGCCTGGTGGTCACGTCGCGACTCCCTCGCGGCGCTTGTCTGCCGCGGCCCGCAGCCACTCCTGCTGTTCCCGCAGCCGGTAGCTGTTGCCGCGGATGTTGACCACGTGGCAGTGGTGCAACAGCCGGTCGATGAGCGCTGCTGCCATCACCTCGTCGCCAAGCACGCTGCCCCATTCCTCGAAGCCCTTGTTCGAGGTCAGCACCGTCGACGCCCGCTCGTGCCGGGCGTTGATCAACTGGAAGAAGAGCACGGCGCCGTCCTGCGTCACCGGCAGGTAGCCGATCTCGTCGACGACCAACAACGCCGGATGCGTCAGCACCCGCAGCCGCCGGGTCAACTCGCCTGCGGCCCTCGCTTCGCTGAGCGAGTTGATCAGGCTCGCCAGCGTGCCGTAGTAGACGCGGCGGCCGGCCTCGGCGGCCGTCACCGCGAGGCTGATCGCCAAGTGCGTCTTGCCTACGCCGGGCGGACCCAGCAGGATCACGTTCTCGGCGCGGTCAACGAATCCCAGCTCGTGCAGGCTCTCGACCTGCTCGCGCTTGACGCTCGGCTGGAAGCTGAAGTCGAACTGCGCCAGCGTCTTGACGGCCGGTAGACGCGAGGAGCGCATCGCCGCCTGCAGCCGCCGGTTGTTGCGCAACGCGATCTGCGCGTTGCGCATCAACTCGATCGCTTCGCCGGCGGTCACCGCGCCGCTGTCGACCTGGGCCAACACGCCATCGACCGCTTCAAGCGCGCCCGGCATCTTCAGGTCCGCCAGCATCGCCCGCAGCCGGTCGCGCCGGTTGCCTTCCGCGGCCTTCATCGCGCCGCCTCCGCGTAGACGCGCAACGCGCGGCGCTCGACCTTGACCGTCTCGGCCACGAGCCGCGGGACCGGCGCCGGTGTGGAGCGCACGCCGACGCGCCGGTAGGGACACGCCGCCAGGGGCCGCAGCTCCTCACGCTCGGCCCGCGTGAAGCGGTCCACCGGACGCTCGCCCGTCGTGCCGTGCCGGCGCACGTTGGCCGTCTGCTCCAGCCAGTGCGCTGCCTGCGCGTGAGGTCGTCGTCGTTGAGGAACGTGCGGCCGTAGAAGAAGCCGTCCCGGATATAGCGGATCGGCCGCTCCACCTTGCCCTTCGTCTGCGCTCGATACCGCCGGCAGGCCCGCGGATGAAACCCCCAGTGCGCGGCAAAGCGCAGAAACTCCGCGTTGAGCACCAACTCGCCGCCGCCCACCCGGCCGTCCGACAGCACCACCGCACGCATCTGGTCGAACAACAGCTCGCGGGGCACGCCGCCGAAGCGCGCGAACGCGCGCTCCAGCCCCGCGGTCAGCACCGCCATCGTCTGCCGCTGGTAGAAGTGCAGCCACAGCAGCCGTGAGTGGCTCAGAACCACCACCAGGGCATGCCGGCGGCCCCAGGGTAGCGCGAACGTCCCGAAGTCCACCGGGCCCTGATGTCCCGGCGGTGTCTCGAACCGCACTACCCGCTCGGCCGCCGGACGTGGGCGCACCGTCCGGACGTAGTCCCGCACGCGGCTGTAGCCGCCAGGGTAGCCGGACGCCCGAATTTCGTCGAACAAGCGCTTGGCCGACAACTCCGGGAACTCCTCCAGGCGCGCCGTAATGATCCCCATGTAGGGCGCCAGCTTCTGCGGCGCCGCTGGCCGCGGCGCGTAGCGCGAGTGGCCCGACGACAGGTCGCGGTCGAGCTGGCCCGTCTCAACCCACGCGTGGATCGTGCGCCGGCTCACTCCGAAGCGTCTCGCCAACGCCGCCTTCGAGACGCCCCGCTCCAGGTAGTGCTTCAGCAGCATCCTCGTCTCCCATCCATGCATCTGCGCCCCGCCCCCTCGCTGTTGGATTCCCCAACATCGTGGGACGCAAACCGGCTCCCGACCACCAGCAATGTGTGCAGTTTTCGGTTGCCATAAATGGGAGATTTACACTTGTCGCCAACAGTCACCTCCTGTGTCCGCGGTCGTCAGCACGCCGCGGGCGCAAGTCCGGCGCCTGAATCGAACAGGAGTTCATCTCTCGGCATCAGTGTCCTTCGGCGCCGTCCGGGGCCGCGTCGGTGGTGACGGAGGCACGCTTCAGGGCGCGCAGCGTGTCCGGGTCGATGCCGTTCGCGCTCTCGATGGTCGACCACGGCACGCCGGCGTGGAGCAGATCGTCGACCACGCTTGATGAACACCCGACTGACACCACAGCCGGGCGGGAGTCGCCACCGACTTTCAACTACGCTTGGGACACCCTCAATGCCCTGTTCGAAGCCGTGACCGGGAAACTTCTGACGCTGGCGGCTCCGGACTCGAAGACGCGCTCGACGACGACGATGTTCTCGCCAGTTCGACCCGGAACTGCGCGGTGAACTCCGCGTAGCCTTGCTCGAACGTGCATGGGTACCCGCGCAGCGCATACGCCATCGTCTCCAGTGCCGTTCGGCGGAGGTAAAACTGTGCTCGCCACAGCCTCTCCTCATCCTTCAGTCCGCGGTACCGGTCCACGACGCATCGGGCGAAGTGCTGCCCTGTGGCGAGCAGTCCAGCGAAGTCGAGGGCGGGGTCTCCGAGGGAGCAGTCACTGAAATCGATGATGTTGACCTGCTGCCGGGACGCGTCCCAGAGTATGTGCTCGCCGCTCAGATCACCGTGGACGAGCGCGGTCGGACCGGTCGGATTCACTTCGCCGGCCAGCTCAGTCAGGAAGGCACGGATGACCTCGACTTCGTGCGATGCGAGACGCGGTAGCACGAGCTCTTCGACGTCACGAACGAGCTCCTCGTGGTTCTTCTCGGGGTCCTGCTCGGGCACGCCGCACTCGCGGGCGACGAGTTTCGGGGTCTCGTGAACCGCGGTGAGGAACGTGGCGAGCTGTTCTGCTATCCGTGCCCTTGCCGTATCGGAGAGCCGGCCGAACGTGGCGGCGTCCAGCTCCCGACCGGGAAGAAGTCTGTAGCCGGCGAACAGGCCGTCGGCGGACTCGTAGACGTAGTCGGGAATACCGACGTCGACCCTCGGCTGGAGGTATCGAAGCAGCTTGGCTTCGTGCGCCAGCGCATCCCGGTGCGCCGGGACCTTGGGAGCCCGGAAAACGAACGCCTCGTCGAGGATCAGGACGGCATGGTCCCAGCCGTGTGTCAGGTACCGGTGCGACGTCCACGTAACGTTCGGAAACTCTTCCCGTATCCGCCGCAGGAACAGGGCTTCTTCCATGCGCTGCGGCCGCGTTCAGAGGCGTGGCGCGACTTCGGCGGCTTCCTTCCTCATCATCGGTTTCGAGCGGATCAGAAGCTCGAGGCCGTCACGCCGCTACAGCCACCACCGGCTCAGAACATGATCCCGGCCAGCCTCAGAAGATTCGTCGTGTTCGCAAGCGCCGTCGACGTCCGCCGTTTGAGGAAGAACGTCTTCCCGCCGCGATCGTCGCTCACGTGGTAGCACTCCCACCGATCCCGACCCAGCGCATTCAACTGAGCATCGACGGTCCCGAGGTGCTGTCCGGCACGAAGACGGAACGATACTCCATTGCCCAGAGGTCTCTGACCTCTTCAACCGAGATCTCGCCGAGGGCGTCCCGCGCGCTCCCGCGCTCCCGCCAGCACATCCTGCGCACCGTCTCCGAGTGCGTGCGCGCGGTCCCGTGCCTCGTCTCCGAGTGCCTGCGCTCGGTCTCGTGCGTCTACAAGGACGTCTTGGGCGTCGCCGCGGAGCTCATCGAGCGACGCGTCCCCACACGCGGAGCCCAAGACCAAAGGCCCCCAACAACGGGATCGACGCAGCTTTCTTGATGAAACCTCCTGGAGTAGCCGCACCGGCTGCGGCCGACCATCCAAGAACAGGCTACCACAGCGGCCGGGACACATTCCGAGATCGACACCGAGGGCCGCAAACACGTGCTCGGTGTGCACGCGCTACCCGCTAACCGCACCGCTTCTCGTTCAATCATCCCGACGGCATGTGCCCCGCGTGCAAGGGCCTGGGCAAGCGCGTCCGCATCGACGTCGACGAGCTGCTCGACCTCGACCGGAGCGTCGAGGAAGGCGCCATCCGGCACCCGAGCTACGACATCGGCAAGTGGTACTGGCGGGAGATCGTCGGCTCCCGGGTGGTCCCGCCGGACAAGCCGCTCCGGCGGTTCAGCGAGGCCGAGATGCAGCGCCTCACCGCCCTCTGGGCTGACGGCCTGACCGTCAGGAAGGTCCACCAGGGCGAGACCTACGAACGGCCCTTCGACGGGGTAGCCCGCAAGCTCGAGCGGCTCCACATCGACAAGAACGAGGACCAGATTCCGAAGGTGGCGCGGGAGGCGTACCGGCGATTGTTCCGCGAGGGCCCTGTCCCGATTGCGGCGGCGCCCGGCTGAACCGCGCCGCGCTGGCGGTGGAGCTGGCCGGCGGCTGGACCATCGGCCGGCTCGTCGAGTGCGAGCTGACCGAGCTGGACCGGGTGCTCGCGGACCTCGCCGACCACGACGACTACGCGCCGATCCGCGCGGTCGTCGCGACGCTGGTGGCGCGGATGCGGGGGACGCTCCGGCACCTGATCCACATCGGCGTCGGCTACCTGTCTCTCAACCGGGGAGTGCCGACGCTCTCCGGCGGCGAGAGCCAGCGGGTCAAGATGGCGCGCCAGCTCGACTGCGACCTCGTCGACCTCGTCTACATCCTCGACGAGCCGACCGTCGGGCTCCATCCGCGCGACATCGATAACCTCATCGCCATGCTGCGCCGCCTGCGCGACCACGGCAACTCCGTGCTCGTGGTCGAGCACGACCCCGCCGTCATCCGCGCCGCGGACTGGGTAGTCGACATCGGCCCCCGCGCCGGCGACGGCGGGGGCGAGGTGGTCTTCTCGGGCCGTGTCGACGACCTGGTGAGGACCGACGGCGCCACGTCGCGCGCGCTGCGGGACCGGCTCGATGAGCATCGTCGACCGGCTCCTCGCCGGCAGCAACACCGTCGTCGTCATCGAGCACAACCTCGACGTCGTGGCCGCTGCCGACTGGATCGTGGACCTCGGTCCGGAGGGGGGCAGGAAGGGGGGCCGGATCGTCGCCGAGGGCACCCCGGAGGCGGTTGCCGCGCAGCACGCGGTCAGCCATACCGGGCGCTACCTGAAGGAGCGGCTCGGGCGATAGGCCGGTCGCTATACCAGCTCGACGCGGACGTTCAGCCCCGGCGAGCCGGCCAGCTTTCGGTCCGCGGTAACCAGCAGTTCCCCGAGTGTTTCCGCCAGCGCCACGTAAATTGCGTCGTACGCGGTGACGTTGTCGCGAAGGCCCCAGACTCGGTCGAGAAACGGCTCGTGCGGGTACCGCGCCACATCGAGGCGGCGCCAGTGTCGGAGCGTCCGAGCCGCATGCTCTTCGTCGAGGGTCCCGTCCCGTACGTATCGCCGCAATACATGGGCGATCTCGATGTCGATGAGATGGGGCGCGTGCACGACCTCCGCGTCATCGGCCAGTCTTGCACCCACCGTTCTGCCGCGGGTCGTGTTCAGCAGGAACTCGATGGCGCCGGAGGCATCCAGCACCATCAACGCCGCCCTCGCTCGTCGCGGAGAACGTCGGCCGGCGAGCGATCGAGCACGACTTCCGGCTGCTCACGGATGGCCTGGAGCAGTTCCCGCCGGCTCGGTCGGGCAAGCGCCCGCTCGATCTCCCGAAGTACGTAGAGCGACATCGAAACGCCTTCCATGGCGGCTCGGGCCTTCAGGCGTCGGTGAAGAGAGTCCGGAACGTTGCGAATCTGGATCATCGTGGCCATGCATCGTGTATGAAAACATGATCTTGGGTATCATTCAACCGATGCGCGGCAGTTGGCCGAGGACCTCGTGCTCGCGCACGGCGTTGCTCCCGCGACTCTCGCGATGCGTCTCGTGGCGAGAGCGGTGGGAAAACGCTGGCGGACGTGGCGCCCGCGATGGCGCCTTCGTCACAACCGGAACGGAGGGTGTCCACCATATAGCGCCGCCCATCAAGATACGGGACGTCGCCCCCGTCTACCCGGCGTCCGTGCGCGGCAGCGGCTTCGAGGGCAGGGTCGTCCTGGATGGACTGATCAGGACCGACGGGACCGTCGAGGTGCTGCAGATTCTCGCCCCGGTCGACCCCTCCACGATGACCACGGAGCACCCCGACCTCGCGCGCGCCGCCGTCGAGGCGGTCGGCGGGTGGCGCTACGAGCCGACGCTGCTCCACGGCGTGCCGGTGGACACCCGGATGGCCATCCGCGTCACGTTCCGCCCGTAGATCTGGACTCGTCAGGCGTTCACGGCCGGAATCTCGACGCCCGGGTCGTCGACACACTCGGACGCGTCGGTCACCGCCGCCGTGACGAGGGCACCACCTGCGCCGTAGTCGAGAAATCACACCGGGTTTCGTTCTTCATCGCTTTCGGCCACTGAGCGCGTCGCGCAGGATGCGTGAGCGTAGCCGTCGCCTCGTCGTAGCGGGCTCATCTCATCCGCCTGTACTTCTCGAGTCCGGTCGCCGTGACCGCGCCCAGCGCAGCGCGCTGCTTGCGGTGACCGCCATCGTCGCCGCCAGGATGTTGAACAGCATGTCGACGGGGTCGAACACGCGGCTGGGCAGCAGCAACTGGATGCACTCGTCGAGCGCCCCGACGAGGCCTGCCGCCACCACCGCGAGCAGAGCGGGGACGGGGACGCGGCGGCCGTGGCTCGCCCGCTCGGTGAGGGCTTCGTGGACGAAGAGGGCGACGACGCCGTACTCGATGAGGTGCGAGCGTTCGGTCGGGATGGACATCCGGACGAAGACCAGAATGTAGGCGGCCGCCACCCCCAGCGCGACGCCGATCTCGGCGCCCCCCGGCCGCGCCCGCAGCCCCTGCGTCACGACCGCGGCCAGGACGAGCAGGCAGCACAGGATGAAGAAGCCTGCGCCGAGGCCGCTGTCGGCCAGCGCCGCGGCCAGCGTCCGCGCGAGGCCGAGGGTCGAGTAGATGGCGGCCACGACGGCCGCCGTCCAGGCCCAGAGGCGTCGTTCCCGAGCCGAGGTGAAGAGCCGTTCGGACGCGAAACGAGAAGACAAGGCGACTCGGGCAAATGCGTCAGCGGGGCGGGCCGACGCAGCGCCCCGCGCCGGCACCGCAGAGGCGCGCCGACTCGGCGAGCGAGCCGAGAGCGAGGCGGGCCGCGCCACGGTAGTAGTCGGCCTCGGCGTGCTTCTCGACGAGCCCGAGGCAGGCGGGGGCCCACGCGAGCAGGTGGCCTTGCAGGAACTCCCGCTGGGCGTGGAAGCACTGCGCGACCTGCGTCGTGTCGCCCGGGCCGCGGCCGCGGCGGCCTCGTCGGACAGGGTCGCCACGAAGGCCAGTTCGAGTCCGAGGTGGTCGTCCGGCTCGCGGTGGAGGGCCGGCGCCTCGACGCCGAACCGCCGGTAGAGCTCGCGCACCTGCAAGGTGGGCTCCTGGAAGGTGAGCTTCGTCTTGCTGCGGTGCACCGACTCCCACGGCGGGGCGAGCATCTCGCCGGGGCCGACGAAGAGCCGGTTGAAGTCCCACTCGAGGGCGCCGAGCCGGGCCGGGTTCCACCCCGCGCAGAACGCGGTCAGCAACGCCAGCCCTGCGGCGGTGCGGTCGTCGCGGGAGGGGAAGGGCCACGCCTCGAACAGCCGGTCTTCGGCCAGCGCGGCCAGCCACTCCGCGCGCGGCGTTTCATGGAAGCACCGGCCGAGAAAGTGGTAGGCGAGGGCCTGCTCCGCCTGCCGCCGCCGCCACTCGGCCGGCACGGTCGGTGCTGTAACCATCTGTTCTCTGATCCAAATCAATGGACACGACCAACGGACATTCTCGTGATGGTACTGGTCGGCCAGCGGGCCGATGTCGCGCAGCAACCGAACGACAGTGTTGATTCCAACGCCACAGATGCGGGCTGCGGCCGGCATCGGGGGTTGCCCTTGACTAGGCACTGGATCAACCGGACACGCTTTTCGAGGGTAGAGACGCCACATGGCCGACCGCACACCCGGTGAGACGATTCCTTGGATCGGCGATCATAGCACGAAAGAAGGATGCGATGACAGAATCTGCGAAAGATGCTATCATGGTGTCTCGGCCGATCGGCCGACCACGGGAGGTCTGATTGCCCCGTAGTGAGCGGAAGAACCGTCGAACCACCGCGCCTAACGATGTCGCCTTCACGGTTCGTGTCAGTGCTGAGACGGACCGTGTGCTGAACGTACTGGCGCGCCGTGACGGATTGGCGAAAGCTACGTACGTTCGCATCCTGATTGAGCGTGAGACCACACGGCACGGTGTGCACGACCCTGAGGAGCAGACTTGATCAAGACGGATCGCTTGAGCGAAACCTGATTGAGATCGAGCCCATGAACGACGCCGCACCGCTCAACGAACACCACGAGCGACAGCCCGCGGTGGCGAACCGGTTCTTTGAACATCCGGTCCTGAACTCGCCCCACGAGTACCCGGCGCGTCACTGGGAGCTCGACGAACACGGCCAGCCCACGCACCGGATCGTCGACCGGCGGCGTGCACGGCAGTCCCCTCACCTCGGGCCAAACAACAGGGTCCGACACAGAAGGACCTCATCTACGACGCGACCGCCGCGCAGCTCAGCACTGACGAGCAGCAGTACAACCTGAATACCATCAACGCGCGCCGCCGAGATCCCGATTCTCGAGGGACGCGGGTTCGATGCCGACGCCGCCCGGGCCGATGGCGCCCTCGTCAGCCGCGATCTTGCCGAGCGGCTGTGGCCGCCGGGCGCCGCAGCGCTTTCGGATGCCCGGGTTGGCCGCGGTGAACAGCGGCGACTGGCTCACCGTGGTCGGCGTGGCCGGCAGCGTCCACATGAACGCCCTCGGCGGCCTGGAGCGGCCGGATCCGTACGAGATCTACCTGCCCTGGGCCAGCCGGGGCGGCATGTGGCGACAGCCCCGGTTCGTGCTGGTGCGGACGGCCGAGGGCGCGGCCCCATCGGGCTGCTCAAGGAGCAGGTGTGGCGGCTCGACCCGGCGCTGCCGGTCACCGTGCACGCGATGGACGACGTGGTCGCGGCGACCTTCGCCCAGCCGCGTTTCCTCACGACGCTGCTGGCGGCGTTCGCCCTGCTCGCGGTGCTCCTGGCCGGCGCCGGCCTCTACGCGGTCGTGGCCTACGAGACGAGCGCGCGGACGCAGGAGATCGGCGTGCGCGTCGCCCTCGGCGCCACCCGCGGCGCGGTGATCCGGCAGGTCGTCGGCCGCTCGCTGCTGCACTCCGCCGCCGGCGCCGCCCTCGGGCTGCTCGGGGCCGTCGCCCTGACTCGGCTGCTGGCCCCCGTGCTGAACACGACGACGCCGACGGATTCGGCGACGTTCGCGACGGCCGCGGCCCTTCTCCTCGCGGCGGGGGCCGCCGGCGCGTGGCTCCCGGCCCGGCGGGCCGCCCGCACCAACCCCATGGCGGCGCTGCGCGCGGAGTAGCGCGCCTGCGCAACGCGTCCTGCCGGCCGCATCGGCCCTGGCACTACCAGTCGCCGGACGGCTTCGAGCCGCATGCTGGGGAGCTTCCTCTCGGCGCCACCACCGCTGACCGGCTGACGTTCATCGTGGCGCCGCTGGTGCCGGTCGGCGTGGCGCTGGTCGCCTGCTGGCTCCCGGCCCGGCGTGCTCTGCTGACCGGTGACCTGAAGGACTTCCGGCCGGTTCATGAACAGGCCCGAGGAAACACGAGGCGTCCGCATCCAGACCGTGGCCGAGTTCCTGGACCAAGTCGGCTGACGCGAAGGTTCAGAATCCCGGCGTCGGCGCCGTCAACTCCCGGGCCAACTTGCCGAACGCGTTCTCGGCCCGCCGTATGGCTCCGTCGTTGGTCGCGAACGCCAGCACCGTATTCCGCGAAGGCACGAGGATGAGCAGCGCGTACCACATCGTGTTGCTGCCGTTGTGCCAGAGCACCGGCCCGCCGACCCGGTCGCTTTCGTAGCGTACCCACCCGCTCGCGTAGTCGTCGCGGAACGGCGTGTGCAGCCGCTACCAGGCCGACCGCGGCAGCAGGCGCGGCGAGGTCCCGAATCCTCCTGCCAGGTGGGCCGCACCGTAGCGCGCCAGGTGGCCGATCGTCATGTGCGCACACCCGGCGGGAGCCATCACCGGGGAGTTGTCGGGGCGGGTCTTGAACGGGTCCATTCGCCATCGGAACCAGCGCAGCCGGACGACATGCCCTATCGGCTCCCGGTCCGGGGCATCGCCTCGCGGCGGACCGAAGCCCGCGCTCTCGAGCATCAGGGGGAGGAACACCCGCTCCCGCAGCAGAGCTTCGTAGGGCTTGCCGCCGACCGTCTCCGCGATGTGGCCGGCGATCGTATAGCCGACGTTGGAGTACGCGAAGCGCTCGCCGGCGGGGGACTTGGGTTCCTTGGCGAGAACCGCCGCGATGAAGCGGCGCCGCGCCGCCACCAGCTCCTCGGCGGTGTCGGGCCAGACGCGCTGCATCTTGATCGGGAAGTTCGTCGGAGCGCCCCGCCGTGTGCGTCAGCAGATGGTGCAGCGTGCAGGCGCGCCAGCCGCCCGCCATTTCGATGTCGGGCAGCAACGCCGACACCGTGTCGTCCGCCGAGAGCAGTCCGTCGTCTTCCAGCACGGCCAGCAACGTGGCCGTCATCGACTTGGTGATCGAGCCGACGTGCCAGCGGTCGTCGACGGTCACGGGGATGCCGGAACCCCGCCGGCGCTCGCCGCTGGCGGCCGCCCCGGCAAGCTGCCCGTCGGTCACCAAGGCCACGGCCACCCCGGTTTCATCCCGCAACCGACCCACGCGGGCCCTCGAGACGTGCCTGGGAGTCTCCGTCCATTCACGGACCGCCGGGCACGCTGAGCAACGACTTCTTCGTCAACCCTCGAGATGTCGACGGCGTGGACGCGGTCGTCCACCGCGGGCCTCTACGAGGCCGCGACCGGGCCACCGGCGAGCTCAAGTGGACGGCCACCCTCCCCTCGTCATCGGTCTCCCTCCTCCTCCTCGAAACCGCGGACGCAGCGCGAGAGTCACTGGGCCGCGGCCATTGAATTGACCTGGATCGTCCTGGTCTCGGAGTCCAGCGTGCCGACGACTGTTACTTTCTTTCCGGCAAACTCTCTTGATTTTTCCTGGTCGCTCAACCGATAGACTTCTTTGCCGTCAAACAAAACGAACGGAACGCTGTGGTCATCGACGCAAGCGATGGCGCAGGCAGCGTCGGTCGACCCCATCCGCATTCCGGAATGATCGGCTATGGGGCACTCGTCATCGGTGATCGTGCCTGAGAACGTCTGTCTGCTCTGGGTTGCAAACATCGTGGCGGAGGCAAGAAGAGCGGAGGCAAGAAGACATGTCAGTAGATATTTCATTAAAGCTCCACCCAAAGCGAGGTCATTCGCAACCTGAAGGAAATCAGGGGAAGGTGTCACACACCTCCCCCTGATTCGTGGTCGAAAACCCCGAGGCCGAGAAACTCTCTGCGGTTTACCGGCCCGGCAACATGATGTGGGCTTCCGGCGTGCCCTCAAACATCAGCCAGGCGCCGCCCGCGTCGCGGTTGTTCGGCAGTCCGACTTGCTCCGCCGTGAAGTTCGGCATGCCGATAAACGTGTGCCAGATGGCGGTGTCCTGGCTGTCGCCCCGGAGGTTATACCACATGGACCCGACTTCGGGCAGCTCACGCGTTCCTTCTTCCCCGGCGGCCACAACCAGCTCCCTAATCCCTCCGGTGCCGCTGCTCGACAAGACAGGCCTGCCACCTGGCAGCGTTGGCGCGGCTTTGGCCCCCATCTCCGCGAACGCTCGATTCTGCGCGATGCGCGGCAGGTTGGCGTCGCTGCTGGTGCACTCCACCGACCACGGCCGCTCTCCAGGCCAGCCGGTCAGGTCGTAGCAAACCATACGGCCGGGGCCGCTCCTCAAAACTTCAAACGTAAAGTCGGCAGCCGTGACCTCTTCGCCCGCATCCGGATTCCGAATCCACTTGATGACCGTGGCGTCCCTGGCCATGGCCGCGTTCGGAGCGGCGAGCAACGGCTTTTCGATGGGGTCTGTCGTATCGGTCCGGCGCTCCTCGTAGACCTGCGCCTGCGCCGGCGCGCTCATCGCAACCGCCACTACGCCGAGAACAAAAAGAGAAGTCGGTTTCATGTGAGTCCTCCACTCGCTAGCTAGGGTGTCGACAAACCAACAGTAACATACCACGACGGCGCGCATTCTGTCTTACCGAATGCTTCCGCCGACGGGCAGGCCGCTCGGTACGCGCTCGGGAATCGTCCGGTCGAACGAGCCATCGCTCAGAGCAAATAAAAACTCGATCAGATCCACGTCTTCTTCGTCCACGTTCTGCAACTCGCGAAGCCGCTGATCGAGCTCCTCGTAGCTGACGTTCGGGTTCCGGGAGGTCCCGGCGATGGTGGATTCATAGAACCCCACGACGGCGCGCAGCGTCCGGAACATGCCATTGTGCCCGTATGGGAAGGTAAATTCGAGGTTTCGCAGCGACGGCGTGCGAAACGCATAGCTGTCGCACGCTGCTCGGGACGCTGCAGTACGCGGCTCCTGAGGAGCTGCCGGGCAAGGAGGGCTCTGCGCGCCTCCGTCGGAGGCGGGCAGAGCGGGGTTGTCGGGCACGCCCATGACATGCAGTTTGTAATCGGAGAACATGGGCCCGTTGTGGCACCTGATGCACCCGATCTCCTCGAAGCGCTGCATTCCTCTGACCTGTTCCCGCGTCATGGCGCTGCGGTCGCCGCGCATGTAGCGGTCGAACGGCGAGTTGTTGGCCAGCAGCGACCGCATGAACGCCGCTATTGCCCTGCCCAGGTTTTCCGCGTTGACCGGCTGTTCACCGCCGAAGGCCCCGGCGAACAGGCTCTGGTACTCGGCGTTGGCCTGGAGCTTCTCCACCACTCTCGCGACAGCCTCATCCTCCGGGTAGGTGTTCCCTCGCATTTCCTCAAGTGACTTGAGCGGTTCGAGCGCCTGCGATTCGAGGCTCCTGATGCGCATGTCCCAGAACATCGGTGCAGTCGCCGGGTCGTAGCGGCCCGATTCATCGATGCCGTTGAAAGCAATGTTCAGAACCGTCGGACTATTGCGTTTGACGATCGGAATCGAACTGCCGGGCGCCTGCCGCCGGAAGCGGCCCAGGCCGATGCCCGTCACGCCGAGCGACAGGTCGCGGTCCTCCGCATAGGCGTTTCGGGGATGATGACACGTCGCGCAGGCTACGTCTTGGGGTCCCGACAAAAGCGGGTCCCAGAACAGCAGCCTTCCCAGCTCAACTTTTGCCGGGGTCGTCGGGTTGTATCCCGGCGCCTGCTGAGTCGACGGCAGCGCCGACACACTGTGTTCAACGGCACCGACTTCTTGTCCAACGGCACCAACTTCCATGAAAAGGAGTACGGCGACCGTAGCTGCTGCGACCAGCAGTCCGTTAAGGTGTTTCGCTCCGAACAAAAGCTTCGTCATTGCTGCCTCCTATCGCACGCGCGACCACATCAGGCCCGTTGCAGGCTGGCCTGTCGAAGCTGCCGGACCCGTGGACACAAAGAGCGCGCCCACAGGTCCTTGGAAACCGTCCTCAGGCTGGGCGCCGCCTGTCGGGGCAGAAACTGTGGCCAGCTGACCCGGCTCCGGATGAGTGAAGGCTTGTGGTCACCCACACGATCACCACCACATCTTGGGCTCGTCCGGGCAAGCTTGTCAGGAAACCCGCCAAAACCGCGGGTTCCGGCACGCTGCAGACCGTGCGCGTCCCAGATGGGCTGGACGGTGGAGCGGCTCACGCCGGCCGCCTTGGCCATCGAGCGGCAACTCCAGTGGGTGGCGCCCCGCGTCTCGTGCAAGGTGGAATGCACGATGCCCTGCACCTGGTCGGCGGTGATCTCGGGTCTACGGCCGCGGCCGGGGCGCACCGCACCCACCGAGTCCAAACCCTCGGCACGAAACCGTGCCCGCCAGTCCAACACGGTCGGCCGGCTGATGCCGAGTGCGGTCGCGATGCGACTGTCGGCAACGCCGTCACCGGCCATCAGCAGTGCCTTGGCCTGGGACACCACGCGGTGCGGCGCTGTCGCACTGCGCGCCCACATCTCCAGCGTGCTCCCGTCTTCGGCGTGGAGCGGCAGCCTTGCGGCGGGGTGGCTCATGCCGACCCGCATACTACTCAAGGCGCGGCTAGCCGTCAAGCAGTTTTGGGGACACCACTAGCCCGCATAATTCTTGAAGCTGTCGAATCGGTCGCCGGCCCCGCCGCGGTCGGCCGGATGCGCATCGGCGCCTCGCCGATTCGGATGCGACGCGGCCGCCGCCACAGCTCCTGCGGCATCAGTACTCCCGGAAGATGCGCCGGATCTCGTCGAGGTCGCGGGTCTTCGTGAGGGCGAGCATCAGGAGGATGCGCGCCTTCTGCGGGTTGAGGGTGTCGCCCGCGATCATGCCCCGCGCGTCGTAGCCGGGGAGCGGCACGACGCGGCCGCTGCCGGTCCGGTTCGACCGGACGACGACCGGGCGCCCGGCCTCGGGCAGCGAGGCGATCCGGTCGAGGGCGGCGCGCTCGACCTGCGAGACGAGGCCCGCGCCGGTGCCCGCGAGCACGATGTCGTCGACCCCGGCCTCGATCAGGGTCTCGATCAACACCGGGTTCGGCTCAACGTACGAGTAGACGATGTCGACGGTGGGGACCCGCTGACCCCCGCCAGATCGAACTCAGAGTCGGCGGTGTGCCGCTTCGTCGGGGCACGGTAGAACGCCACCCGGTCGCCGTCGACATAGCCGAGGAACCCGAGGTCGCGCGAGCGGAACGTCTCGACCCGGTAGGTGCTGGTCTTGGTGACGTCGCGGGCCGCGTTGATCTCGTCGTTCATGACCACGAGCACCCCCTTGCCCCGCGCCTCGAGGGAGGCGGCGGTGCGCACCGCGTTCAGCAGGTTCAGGGGGCCGTCGGTGCTGATCGCGGTGGCCGGCCGCTGGGCGCCGACGAGGACCACCGGCCGGTCGTGCCGAACCGTGAGGTTGAGGAAATAGGCGGTCTCCTCGAGGGTGTTGGTGCCGTGGGTGACGACGCCCCCCGCGACGGCGGGATCGCGGCTGAAGATCTGCACGTTCATGTTGTAGGCGGCGGGCAGCATCGGCGGACCCGAATTGAAACCGGTGATGCAGCGCTCGCCGGGCGGACGGTCCTCCGGCCCCTCGGTCGGCCGCTGGTTGATCCGCACGCGCTCGGCGGCGCGCTGCGCGCCCGCCTCGGTCAGCGCCGGGATCCGGCCGTTCGGCGGATCGATGACGAGCGAGGTGCGCCGCGTCTCGACCACGTTGTCCCCGCGGTCCCACCAGAAGTCGTTGTAGGCCAGGGCGAGGTCGCGGCTCTCGCGGGTCCCGTTCACGGTGCCGCGGTCGGTGGTGATCTGCTTCCGCTCCTCGCGGTCGCGATCGGCGTTGTTGGCCAGCACCCGCTCGGCGGCGTACTCGGCGCTCTCCTCCTCCGAAAAGAACGCCTGGTCGGCCAGCTCCTCCGGCCGGTTGAGCGGCGTGACGGTGCGGAAGTCCCAGATGCCGCTGATGTCCGGGTGGCCGTGCGGGTGCGCAGCGGCGCGAGGTCGCCGGTCGACTGTGCGGCGGCGGGAGCGGCAACCAGCAGCGCGAGCAGGACGCAGCCGGCGAGCGGGACGAACGAGCGAATCTTCGTGCCTCACCTCCGATGGAGTTCAACCGTTGAGGGTGCCACACGACCGCGACGCCCGACGCGCGCGCGCCACGCGGCCCGGGAGGTCGCGGTCATCAGCGCGGAGCGGCGACCGGCTCCGGCAAGCGGCAGACGAAGCTCGCGGCGTCGTCCGTATCACCCGCTCCGTCGTGGCGCGCCACCTGCGGGTACGGACAGACGGGCCGGGTCATCAGCACCGCGCCGTCGCGGTCAACGCGCTCGCCCACCAGCCGGTCCGGTGCGACGCCGTCCTCGACCCAGGCCACCAGGTCCGGGAACGGGTCCACCCGGTTGATCCCGCGACCGCCCGCGCAGTGGAACATGCCGGGGACCATGAAGAGGCGGTAGAACGCGGCGGCGTCGGGCGTCGTGGCGAGCACATCCTCGTAGTAGTTGACCGCCATCAGCGGATTGAGCGCCGTGTCCGACCAGCCGTGGTACGTGATCATCCTGCCGCCGGCGTCGCGGAACCGCCGCAGATCCGGATCGGTCGCGTCGAGGATGCGGCGGATGGCGTCCATGCGGTACGGGTCCTCGTCGAAGTCGAACCGGTCGAGCGACCAGTCGGGGTCGTCCCGCGGGAACGCCATGTAGCGCATGAAGGTGACGCCGAAGGTCTCCAGCAGCGGCGTCCCGCCGGCCGGGTCCACGAACCAGCGGCCCCAGCCGCTGATCCGTGCGGCCGGTGACCCGAGCGGGTCGCCGAGCTCCGCACCCAGCGGCTGGCCCGGGAAGTACGGCTCGCCGCGACTGATGACGCCGTCGTGGATCGTCGCCAGGGCCGTGCTCTCCCCCTCGGTCAGGCAGTCGAGGCGGTCCTCGGCCCCGCACCGCGGATAGTCGGTCCGCACGTCGAAAGCGCAGCGCCGGGGATCGTCGATGAGACCGTCCTCCAGCCCGTCGAGGTGATCGCAGGCCGCGTAGATCGCCTTGCCCACGCGGGCGATCTTCTCCAGGCTGACCGGGTTCTCGCGCAGCGCGCGAGCCGACCAGACGCCGCCGATCTGCGTGTTCGTGAAGTCGAGCACCGGCGCCCCGGCCGCGATGCCGTCGAAGTCGTCCGGGAAGCGCTGGGCCGACATCAGCCCCTGGCGCCCGCCGGTCGAGCACCCGAGCCAGTAGTCGTAGTCCGCCGGCCGGCCGTAGTAGTCGGCGATCAGCGCCTTGACCGCCACCGCGGTCAGGTGGACCGCGCGGTAGGCGTAGTCGACCTCGGCGGCCCGGTCGTCGTGGGCGAAGGTCGCCAGCGGATGCACGGCCGCGTCGTGGCCCGTGTCGGTGGAGGCGGTGACGTACCCCTGGTCCCGCAGCGGGTCGGGGCGCCCCATCACCGGCTGCTGGCCGGCGTAACCGCCGCCGCCGCGCATGACGAAGCGGCCGTTCCAGTCGCTGGGCAGGCTCGCGCCGAAGCGGATGTTGGGCCGGATCAGGGCGTCGACCCGGCAGTGCTCGGTGGCCGCGCCGGCATCGACGAGCTCGGCATCCATGACGCTCACGTCGAAGTCTGTGCGGGACAGCAGGTCGCCGCACGCCTGCGGCGCAGACCGCGCGGCGACCGCAGGCGGCAACTCCTGACACGCCGCGCCGAGAACCGCGAGCAACAGGGCCGGAACGATGCGTGCACCCATGCCCGCATCATACGGCATCCGCGTCGGCAACCCGGAAACCCGAGGCAACCGCGCCACTGCGCAATCAGGCGCGCGCCACCGACAGGTGCTCACCCCCGCCGCGAAGAAGGCGCAGGGAGCGATGGACAACGCGACCTGCAATCAGGCGCGCGCCACTGACAGGTTCTGACACTCACCGTCGGTACGTTCCTGTTCGGCATCGCGCCCGGCTCGAGGAAAACGGACAGGCGTCGGATTCCATCCTGGCGTCCGCCGAGAGGCTCGCCGCGGAGACCCGACTGCAGAGCGACTTCGGTGCGACTCGGCGCTCGGGCGCCCGTGTCGGGATCGGGCTGGCGCTGGCGGCGGCCGGCGCAGCCATGCTGCTCATCGACCCGAAACAGCCCGCGCAGCCGGGAATTGTACCGAATGACGTGCTGACACGGGAGACGGCTCAATTGTTGGCTTCGGACCGGTTCATCGAGATGGTTGTCGATCTCGACCCCGGGCTGGTGCGTGCTGCCTGCATCATCGAGCTCACTTGTCTGACGTTCGCGGCGGGTGCTGCCACAGGGTGGCATCGTCGGCGCAGCGGCGGGGCTCGCAACGGCCACATCCGGTGCACGCACAGTCTACGCCGGCGAGTTCCAGCCATTCATCCCTTACAAGGAGCGCAGCGCGGGGCTGAAATACGGCGGCGCGGCGATGGTCATCGGCGGCGCCCTCATCCCAGGACTGTGGTCCGACGTGCCGGTCATGCGAGACGTGACCTTCTCGCCGACTCCGGGCGGCGTCGTAGAATGGCACCCGAGGGAGGCTCCGACGGACGAAAACGCCGCGCAGCAGCCGGTCACTTCCAGCACGCGACACGCCGTCTGGAACGAAATGCTGGATGCCGCCAGATTGTCCCGGTACGCAGAGAGAATGGAGTCCCGCTACCGTGCGGCGCAACTGCTCATGCGCTCAGGGCTGCTGCTGTCAGCGACCGCGAGCGTTGCGACGCTCCTGGAGGCACTGCCCGACGCATGGCACGTGTTCTGGAATGTGGCGATCGCGATCCTGATCATCTGGGACTTCGTGATGGATTACGCCACCAAGATCGCCGTACTGAACGCGGCGCGCCGAGAGTGCCAGCTTCTCGAAAACGACTGGCACGACCTGTGGCAGAACGTTGACGCAGAAGGTTCAACCGATGGCGACATCCGCCGCCAAAACAGCGACCTCGCGCGCCGTCTCCACCGCGCCGTCGCTCCGATGGACGTGCACGTGAAGGTAAGCGAAAAGATCAACAAAGCCACCACGGCAGACGCCTACAAGGTCACGGAAGCGCGATATGCCACGCAGTGACACGGACCGCACCGCCGGCGGACCGAGTCGCCCACCGGTTCCCCCGCCTCCGCCGCGTCCGGGACGCGCCCGATGATGCGCCCGCAGGCGTCAATGTCGTACTCAGTCATTGTGCTTTGTCGCTCATTAGTTCTTCCTCTCGTCCGAGGACTGCTGCGGAAGTGCGCGCGAGGTGTGTCGCGTCTCCCGGCTTCCCGCAACCGTGACGATCGAAGACTGCCCCTCCTGACACGAGCCGGTCACGAACTCCGCCCACCGCTCCATCAACTGCCGGCGCTTCTCGAACAGATCCGACCGCGCGTAGCTGCGTTCCACCTCCGACCCGACCCGATGCCCGAGCGCCATCTCGGCGACCGCGTGGGGAGCGTCGGTCTGTTCCGCCGCCCACGTCCGGAACGACGTGCGAAAACCGTGCGGCACCGCAGCGATCCCGTTCTCCTCGAGAAGGCGCGCCAGCGCGCTTGCACCCACCGGCACACCCGCCCTGACCGCAGACGGAAACACAAGACCCGAATCTTTCCGCAAGCTCGATACTGCTTCGAGCGCCGCCGCCGCCGCATCGGTCACAGGGACCCGATGCTCCATGAGCGTCTTCGTTCGTGACGCCGCGATCCTCCACTCCCTCCGTTCCACATCGATCTCGGCCCATGTCGCAAGTCTCGCCTCATGCGTCCTGCAGGCCGTCAGCACGACGAACCGAAACAACGCCTTGACCACCACCGCCGCGTCCGAAGCCTCGACGAGAGCAACCGCCTCGGCCACCTCGCCGTACGGCAGCGCTCGATGGTGCTGCGGCGCCCGCCGAATCGGCGCGAGCGCACCGTCGATGTCCATCACCACGTTCACGTCGACGAAACCGTGCGCCCGGGCCCACGCCAGCGTTCCGCGAATTCGGCCGCGCAGCCGCCGCGCAGCCGCCGGTATCGTGTTCCACAGCGGATCGAGAACGTCCAGCACGTTTTCCCGCCGCACCCGATCCACCCGCAGGTCGCCGATCACCGGGAACACATGACGCTCCATCTGCTGCATCCAGCTTCTGACCGTCTTCTCGCTGCGCCAGCGCGGCCGCATGGCTTCCCAGACACGCTCCGCAGCTTCCCGAAATGTCGGCGCGTTCGCCTTTCGCTTCGCCGCAACCGGATCTCCACCGTCGGCGATCAACACCCGGTTGGCGAACGCCCGTTCCCGAGCCCGCGCCAGCGACACCACCGGCCACCCACCCAGACCGAGGTCCCGCCGTCTCCCGTGAACCAGCACGCGTTGCACCCACGACTTCGATCCGCCCGGGGCCACCACCAGGTACAACGTCCCACCGTCCCCGTACCGGCCCGGCTCCTTCAATGCCCGGACCTTCGTCGCACTCAGTCGTCCCATGACTCTCCCCGGCCACCACCAAAGTGGGGCGGCGCACCTCCACTGCACCGCATTCCATGACATCGCTATACCTCACTTTCTACCACACCCTGGCAGCCGGAACCGCGCGGCCCGCCTCGTTCCGCCCGGAACACCGCCTGAGCAAACGCGGCTTGCCCCACGGGCAATATATTGGGTTTTCTCGTGCTGCACCGCGCCCGCGCGCACTCCCTGCCGGCTTCCACGACGGACTCCCGGGGGGCTGTCGCCCGGACGGCGGTCCCGCCGCGTTGTAGACTCATGGCGCAACTACTTACCTTCAGGAGGATGCGTGACGATGTCGAGTCTTGCCCGAATCGTGGCTGTTCCGGCTCTTGTCGGCGCCGCGTTCGCCGTGCTCGCAGCCGCTGCTCCCGGCACGGTGAAGGCGGCCGGGGGCGTGCCGGAGGCGCAGGAGGAAGCAGCCGCGGACATACCGGAGAACCCCATCGAGGCGACGGAGGAATCGGTCAGGGCCGGTCTGCGGATCTACGGCCGCTTCTGCCGCTCATGCCATGGAGTTCGCGGTGACGGCCGCGGCCAGAACCCGTCGCCGGGAACGAGGCCGGCCAATCTGATCGACGACGAGTGGGTGCACGGCGACAGCGACGGCGAGGTCTACAACGTGATCCGCCAGGGCGTCCCTCCTGCCTACGACATGGATGCGTGGGAAGGTCGGATCAGCGACGAAGAGATCTGGCACGTCGTCAACTTCCTGCGCGAACTCGCGGCGCGGTTCCGGTAGGGGCGCCGGTCAGGCCGAGGGCGAGCAGGCTGCGCGGATGGCGGCCTGCCACCCCGGCCCTTTAGTCGCACGCGAACGGATTGCGCGTCGCCGGCCCGCGCGCCCGCTCCCGATCGTTCCCGACGCCGGTCCCCGCGCACCGGCGCTGCGCGCAGGTACTCAGCGCACCGGAAAGAAGATGTCGGTACGCCACTTCGACGGGTCCGGCTCGGCGCCGGGATCCGTGACGTAGACCTCCCATGGCGCTCCGGCCGCCTCGAGGTCCTGCGACTTCATCCACTCCGTCAACGCCGCCCACGTGGCCGGCAGGTTGTCGTACGGCCCCCTGTGGATAACGGTCGCCATGGTCCCGCCAGGCAGCTCGCACGCCCGAATGCGGTCCGTTCCGGCCATGGGAGACGCGACGGGCAGCGCGCACTCGAGTTCGACGGTGTTCCCGTCCATCGAGTGATAGATGGTCAACGGCATGCCGGCCGGGGTCTGGCCGTGCTGCTGGATGTACCCGTACACCTCGCCGAACAGCGGACCCATGACCTGCGCGATCTCGTCCATCGTGGTCGTCGCTCGTATGCCCAGGATGGGCTGCGCATCGAGTTGCTGTGTCCTGAATTCCGGCTTCATCCGCTGTTCCTCCCGTCTTTCCCGATCGGCATCCGCCGCCGGGCTGTCCGGCGCGTTCTTCCCGACACCGTCGCGCGCACGCACGCGGGGCGCCTCCTCGATCCAGACGCAGTGCATCCGATCGCCCGCCACTGCAACCACCGTCGCCCGCCCACGGCGGCGGGGATCGGACAGGGTTCTCGCCCAGCGCCGCGTACCGTCGGCTGTCCACGCGCCGACCCGTGCGCGCGACGAGGAGTCGTCAGCGGCCACCTCGTACCACACCACGACAAGGTCGTCGGAAATATCCGGGTCGGGAACGTCGATGCTCGGCTCGTAGGAGCGGCCCGCGCTCGCCGTCAGGCGGTACTCGTCGGAGACGGGGCGACCGCTGTCGTCGACCAGCCGCGCATAGATTTCCGGCAACCCGTGGCGGGTGTCGTGCCATGCGACCGCGAAACCGCGGGGCTGCGCCGCGAGGCTTGCTTCGTATGCCCCCCGCCCGCTCCGGCTGACCTGCACGGAACCCGATTGGGCGCCGGCCGGCGCGACGGCGCAACAGAGAGCGGACGAAAGCAGGCCGGCAACCCACCGCGACACAGGACACGACCCGGCCAAGGAGTGCGCTCCCTCTATCCCCGGCGGCGGCGCCAGCGCCAGACGGCGAGCAGGCCCACGAGCGGTGCGCCAACCCAGAGCGGGGCCCAGACGCCGTCGTCCGCGCCCGAGGCCGGCGGCGCGGGCAGCGGTTCGGAAGCGTCCGCCGACTCCTCCATCCGCAGCCCCTCGATGTTCATCGTCGTCAGCGCCGGACGCGATTCGTTCCACCGGACGAACGCCTCGGCCTCGGCCGCCGCGGTTTCGATGTCGGCGCCGATCGCCGCCTCCATCGCCGCCCGGTAGGAGTCCAGCGCCGGGCCGGGGATGTTCATCGCGGCGCCCTGCTCCAGCACGTAGCGCAGCAGCCGGGGGTTGCCGCAGGTGTGCCCGGAGCAGCCGACGCCGTGCGCGGCGACGCTCTCGACGTGCTCGCGCAGCAGACGCTCGAGGGTCGCGGCGTCCGTCTCCCAGTAGCCCTTGCGAATCGTCTCGACCATGCGGCCGGTGATGTCCTGCCAGGCGTGGGGCGAGTGCTCGTCGAAGAACGCCTTCATGTCGAGTTCGTGCCGGTCCTCCACATACACCGCGAACGACTCCTGCCACATCGCGTCGTCGACGGTCTCGGGCGCCGTCGCGTCCCAACCCCAGAGATACTCGACGAACGCCCGCATCTCGCCGGCCCCGGCGTAACCCTCGCGCTGCATGCCCTCGATCCAGGTGGGATTGACGTAGCGCGTCCGGAACTCCGCGCCCAGGAACTTGTCGATGCCCGTCATCTCGGGCTGGCCCGGGTCGCGCGTGTTGGTCACGACCATCTCCGGGGTTTCCCCATCGATGCTCCGGACGGCCGCCGCGAGGCCGCCCATGTACATGAAGAAGTCGTCGTTGTCGAGGGCGCCGTAGAGCATGGTGGAGCTGCTGTGCACCACCTTCTCGGTCCCCGAGAGCGCCAGGCGGAACACGTCCTCCATTGGCTCGCCCCAGAACCCGTTGCCGTAGCCATGCCCCATCTTCGACAGGTACTCGTCGGCCATCGCCCGGTCGCTGTCCCAGGTGCCGCTTGCCGCGGCGATGCGTGACGCGTTGAGGTTGAACGTTCCCGGCGGCTCGTCGAAGATGCGCACCCCGGCGCGCCGCTCGGCGTCCTCCTCCGCGTACCCGCGGTCGATGAGCGCCGCCCTGGTCGCCAGGTAGTGACGGCGGACGAAGTTCTCAGCCTCGTCGAGCACCTTCACCCGCTGCACGGCCTCGTCCATCAGCCGGGTGACGTTGTTGAACATGCCCTCGGCGGCCGAGGCGATGACGATGTCCACGCGCGGCCGGCCGAGCTCGTGCGCCGGAACCACCTCCACGTCGACCACCTTGCCCCGGGCGTTCCAGACCGGGCGCGTGCCGAGAAGGTGGAAGATCTGGGACTCGAGCACTCCCTCGTGCCGCATCGTCTCGGCGCCCCAGATCACGAACGACACCTTCTCCGGATACCGCCCGTGCTCGGCGACGTGGTCCTTCAACATCCGATCGGCGAGAAAGACGCCGAGCGTCCAGGCGGCCGGCTTGGGCACCTTGTCGGGGTCGATGCCGTAGAAGTTCTTGCCGGTGGGATAGGCGTCCGGATTGCGGATGGGTTCGCCGCCGTTCCCCGCCGGAACGTAGCCGCCGTCGAGCGCGTGCAGCAGGTGGTCGAGCTCCCGCGGCCCGGACTCGACGATGCGCCGCTCCATGTCCTCGGCCATCACCGTCGTGTCGTCCGGCAGCAGGTCGCGGTCGACCGACACGATCGCGTCCACGGTGGTGGCGCGCATCTCCGGCTCCGGCGTGCGGCCGAAGGCGTGCAGCCCGTACGGGATGTTCCGCCCCCGCAGCTCGATCAGGTAGTCCTCGAGGGCATGCAGCGTGTCGTGCTCGATCTCCGCCCCGGTCCCCAGATCCAGACCGAGGTCCTTGACCATCCCGAGATCCGCCGCCTGACGGCGGATCTCGTCCGCGTACGCCTCGGCGAGCTGCACGTTCTTGTGGACGTTGTTGTGGTAGTCGTCGACGCTCTCGCCGAGGGCGGCCAGCTCGGGAAGCAGCCCGCTCCTGACGAACGGCGGGACCATGTGGTCGACCAGCGTCGCCATGCCGCGGCGGCGCGCCACCAGTCCCTCGCCCACCACGTCGACGTTGTAGACATACAGGTTCGGCAGGTCGGCAATCAGCGCGTCAGGGGCGTCGGCGGCGGACAGTCCGAGGTCCTTGCCGTCGAGCCATTCGAGTGTGCCGTGCGTCCCCAGGTGGACGACCGCATCGGCGCCGAACCCGACCGGCTCGGGGGCCCGCAGCCAGGAGTAGGCCGCGACGTACTGGTGATGCGGCGCCAGATCCTTGGCGTGATACAGCTTCTCGCCGTCCTCGCCCCAGCCGCGCGCCGGCTGCGGCAGCACCGCGACGTTGCCGAAGCGCAGGGCCGGGAGGATCAGGCTGCCGTCCCTGGCCATGAGGGTCGCGTCCTCCGGCCGGCCCCAGTCGGCAATCACCTTCTCCCGCAACTCCGGCGCGTAGCCGTCCAGCCAGCGGAGATAGTCCCCCAGCCAGGTCCGTGTGGCCCGGCCGTGGCCCAGCAGCGCATCGAGCTCGCCGGGAGCGTATCCGCCGACATTCCGCGCCCGGGCGACCATCTGATCGAGCAGTGCGCCGGACGACAGATCCACGTCTCCACCGAGGTCGTAACCGGCCGCCCGCAGCCGTTGGAGGATGTTCGCGAGCGAGTCGGCAACGTTCAGGTAGCTTGCGCCGATGCCGGCCTTCCCCGGCGGGTAGTTGTAGAAGAGGACCGCCACGCGTTTGTCGCGGTTCGGCGTTGCGGCGAGCGCCGCGTAGCCCAGCGCGCGCCGCACGGCCATCGTGACGCGGGCGGCGATCGGCTGACTCGCGACGATGGTCAACCCGGTGTCCGGGTCGGTGCGGCGCTCCTTGCTTCCGACCACCGTGGGGGCCACCAGACCCGCCAGCTCCGGCACGGCGATCTGGAACGTCCCCTCGAACATCGAAAGTCCCTGCGCCGACGTACGCCACTCGGCCTCGCTCCGCCCGTAGAGGCTGATCAGGCTGAGCACCGGAATGTCGAGCTTCCGCAGCGACTCGCCGGCGTCGGGACCGGCGAAGCGGAACAGGAACGCCAGCGCGACGTCGGCCCGCGCCGCGCCGTCGGCATCGCGGAGCAGCGTCTCGAAGGCGATGCCGGCCGGATAGCCGAAAATCGGTATCGCCTCGGCGCCCTGCCGCTCGATCTCCTCGATCACGGCATTGATGAGCGCGGTGTCGCCGTCGTCGTGGTTGGACCCGTAGAAGCCGACCGCCACGCGCGGAGCCCCCGGCCGGTGCCTGCCGGCGGCGCGCCGCCAGGCGTCGAACGCCTCCCAGTCAGCGAAGACGCGGCCGGTGGACCCGGCGCCGGTTCCCGCCGTTGCGTCCGGGTCCGGGTAGTAGTAACCCGCCTCCAGGCTTGGCTGCGGCTCCGGTACGGTCATCCCTGCGATACCTGCGGCCGACAGCGCGTACTTCAGCAGCCCCACCTGATTCGCGAAGCCCGAATGCTCCCAGAAGGCGCGCGCGCGGCCGTCCCAGGCCACACCGCGCTCGACGTAGTGCTCCCGCGGCAGCAGCCCCTCCCCGACGCCGAGCACCAGCCCGCGACCTGTAACCCCGGCGACGAGGTCGACGCCGTAGGTCTCGTCGAACCGCTCGAGCGTGTGCTGGTCGTGGACGTGCAGGACGAGCACGTCGCTGCGCAGCACCTCGTCGGGATCGACCGAGTCGAGCAGCGATTCGGTCACCAGCGTGACCACGACGCGGTCGCGCAGGTCGGGACGCTCCCCGAGCACCGCCTTCCACGCGCTCAGGATGCCGGGCAACGTGGAATCGCCGGTCAGGTACGCGAGGCGTACCTCCTGGGCGGCCGCCGGACCCGCCGCGCCGGCCGTCAGCAAGGCGATTCCGGCCACCAGGCAGGCGATCCGGCCTGCGTGACCGCCGGACGCCGAACCGCGCCGCACGACCGCGCGCCGCTGCGGATGTATTGCTGCACCCCTCATGCCGCACCTCTCAGTCGGGCACGTAGACGATCTGTCCATCGGCCAGGCGATAGGCGGTGCCGAGGCGTTCGCCCTGCCCGCCCAGCGTCTCGCCGGTCAGCTCGTACGCTGTGATCTCGGCGCCCCGCTTGACGATGATCTCGCTCAGGCCGTCGGCGTTGGTCTTGACCAGCGTCACCTCGCTGTCCGGGTCGACGAGGTCGCCGATGCGGTAGACGGAGAACAGGGTGATCATCAGGCCGACGATGAACACCACCGACACGTCGAAGATGTTCGCGACGCCGGAGAGCGGATCCTCGTCCTCGGCGTCAGCGGGCGAGGGCAGGTGCAGAAAGCGTCCCATCGTGTGCTTCCTCCGACGCAATTTCCCGCACCGCGTCGCGGGCCAGCTCGCCGGCGAGGCGCTCGGCCAGGTAGCGCTGCTCGCGCACGGCCTCGTTGACCCAGCCGTGGCGGACGACCTGGATGACGTAGGCGACGGTCCCGGCCGAAAGGCCGACGATGGTCGTGGTGAACGCCACCACCATCTGGCCCGCCATCGCCTCGAGGTTGCCGGCGGTCAGCGAGGCGAGCGCGGTCCCCATCGGGATGAGGGTGCCGAGCAGGCCGAGGCTCGGCCCCACCTTGACGAGGAGGCGGGACCCGTTCAGGGTCCGTCTCACCCGCTCCTCGCGCTCGAGCACCAGGTGCTCGAGGCCGCCGTCGCCGAACGACGGCTTGAAGCGCTCCGCCTCGACGTCCCGCAGCAGCCCCCGGAGCACCGCCGGCAGCGCCGCCCGTCGCCCGGCGTGCGCGCCGAGCACGGGACCGGCGTCGAGCCACGCGGCGAGATCGAAGCCGCTGCGCTCCCGCCGGCGCGCGAGCCATTCCATCACGCACCCGCCGGCCATGAACACCGCGGCCCCGACCGACGCCCACAGGAGCGCGATGACCGGGAAGCGCAGCACCTGGGCGAGGGCGAACAGGCCGTTCTCGAGCGCGCCGAGCAGGTTCACCGCCGCCTCCGGAGCGAATGCAGTCCACCGAGCGAGACCATCGCCGCGATCCCCACGACGACCCAGGGATGGACGCCCGGCCGGGCCAGGCCGTCCGCATCGAGATTCATCGCCGCCGCCGCCCGCCATCCCATTGCCACCGTGGGCGCCGCCGCGACGGCCATGCCGAGGGCGGCGAGCGCAGCGAGCGCGTCGTCGCGGACCGTCGGCGGGGCGAACCGTGGATCGCGACGCGACGAAGACACCGCGACGGCAATGACGCCGGCCGCCGCCAGCCACGCCGCCCACGCCGGCAGACCGTAGCCGGCCAGCACCCGGGTCCAGAGCCCGCCGGCCAGCCCCGCCGCCAGGGCGACGAACAGCGCCCCCGGCGCGCCGTGCGGACGCGCCAGCGACAACCCGGCCGCGCCGGCGACGATCGCGCCGGTCCATCGCGGCTCCGGCTCGAGCCAGAAGGCGCCGAGCGCGAAGCCGCCCGCGAGGGCGAGAACGCCGCGGCGATTCTTCGCCGCGGTGGCGAAGGTCGCCGCCGCCAACGCGCACAGCAGACCGTTGACATGCAGCAGCAAATTCGATGTCCCCGGCTATCGAGCCTCGATGCCCGCCGGCCCCGCCGTACCTTAGAACACCATGCCCGAACGGCGGCAGACTGGCGGCGGCCGGCGCTCAAACTTCAGGGAATATTCAGGAAATATTCAGAGAATCTTCAGACACCGGCGGCGGGATTGTCCCGTTCGTTGTTGAACTTGCGAGCGGCGGACTCCCTGTTTCCGCTCCGAAGTCGCCTGTTCTACGCCACGTCAGCGACCGCGCTGTCGGGCGGAGCCAGCGCGTCGAGCGCGCCGACCAGATGGCGCAGGTCGCGGTAGCCGCGCACCCGCCGGAAGCGCGGTTCCGCCTCCACCAGCGCGCTCGCCACCCAACGCTGAATCATCTGGCCGCCGCGCCACCGTTTGACCCGCCGCGTGTAGCTCTCGACGCTCCCCATCAGGTTCTCGATGATGTTCGTCGTCCGCAGCGTACGTGCAAGCGCCCCCGTCAGACCGAGCCGCTGCACCGTCAGCGTCTCCTCGAGGCCCTCGCGGATGGACGCCGCCGAGACATCCCCCGGCGGCCCCTACTGCCGACTTCAGGAAATCTTCAGAAGTTTCAGACACCAGCGGAGAGCGCGCTCACTTATACTCCCACGCGATACGTGTCGAGCCCGCCGCACACGGATCGACGGCGCCCTTGCGGCCCGTGGCGGAATTTCTGCGCGCACCGAAAGCGGAGGCCCGGCTGGCAAGGGACCATATCGGCTATTCGACCGCGGAGCAACGCAGCCAGGCGGGATGCATCGTCGCTCGAATGCGCAGGGACTATCGCCACGGTCGCCCCGGGCTGCTTGCCCCGGCCGGGACCGCCCATGTCGTCATGGCCGGTTACCCGGCCCCGGCGTGGAGATCGACGACGGCGGCGTGTCCGATGCCCGTGTCTCCGTCTGATTACCCGGGTCTCGGAGGAGGCCGGTGTCGCAGATGAGGCGCAAACGAGGAAGGGAACAGGTCAACATGACGCGGTATCGCGCCCCGCTCGGCGTCTTGCTCTGCTCGTTGCTCTGCGCGCTGGTCATCGCGCCGACCGCCGCCCAGGAACCGGCGGCCGTGACGGGCCTCGTCACCGACTTGTCCGGCGGCGTTCTGCCGGGCGCCACCGTCGAGGCGCGGCGCGGGCTCCGCCTGGTGTCGACCGCGTCCACCGGCGACGACGGGCGGTACCGCCTGGATCTGCCCGAGACCGCGCCCTATCGCCTGACCGCGCGGCTCGACGGCTTCGTGACCGGCGCGGCCGAGATGGCGGCCCCCGGCGCGGCGACCGTCGATTTCCGGCTCGACATCGCTCCGCTGCACGACACGGTGGTCGTCACCGCGTCGCGGACCGCCGAGACCGCCGCGTCGGTCATGGAGTCCCACTCGGTCTTCACCACCGAGGACATCGAGACCCTCGGCAGCCACTCCGTCGCCGACGTCCTTCGCTACGTCCCGGGTCTGAACATCGAGTCGACGGGGCGCGAGGGCTCCATCGCCTCCGTGTACTCCCGCGGCGGCGAGTCCGACTACAACCACGTCCTCATAGACGGCGTGCGCGTCAACGCCAACGGCGGCAACTACGACTTCGGCCGCGTCTCGGCCGCCGAGATCGAGCGCGTCGAGGTCGTCCGCGGCGCCCAGTCGGCGCTCTACGGCTCCGACGCCATCGGCTCCGTCATCCAGATCTTCACCAGGCGGGGGACCCCCGACAGCGGACCCCGGATGTCCGGCTCCTTCGAGGGCGGCTCGTTCGGCACGACGCGCGGCGACCTGCGGCTGCTCGGCGGCGCCGCCGGGCGCGTCGACTACCAGCTCGGCGTCGCCCACCGCGGGACCGCCGGCGCGTTCGGGGACCGCCTGTCCGAGCTCGACCGCTTCGACCAGCAGGCGGTCGACGGCAACCTCGGCGCCATCCTCGGCGACAGCACCCGCCTGCGCACCGGCTTCCGCTACAGCAACGCCCGCGCCAACTCCGTCGGCCCGATCACCTATGCCCCCGGCGACACCGGCACCGGCTACGACACCGACGACCTGACGTGGCACCTCGACTTCGACCAGACCCTCTCCCGCCGCTTCGACCACTCCGCGACGGTGAGCTACTTCCGGTCCGGGCGCCAGTCGGTGGACGGCATCGTCGACCCCCAGTACCGCGTCTTCGCCCTCCTCGAGGGCGAACCCGGCGCCCTCTATCCGGCCGGCCCCCGGCTCGTGCGGCTTCTCGACGAGCCCGCCTTCGACACGCTGATGGCCGCCCCCTCGGGCCTCGGCCCCGGACGGTTCCTCGCGCGCAGCGGCCCCTACAGCGGCTTCGACTACCCCTTCGAGTTCGAGACGCAGTTGCGCCGACCCGCCGTCCGCTACCAGTTCAACGCGACCTGGCTCGACGACCAGGTCCTGAGCGCCGGCTACGACTACTATCGCGAGACCAACGCCCTCGACGCCGTGCAGATGGTGGAGAACCACTCCTACTTCCTGCAGCAGCAGTTCAACGTCGCCGACGCGTGGTTCGTCACCGGCGGGGCGCGCATCGACGACAACGCCCTCTACGGCGCCGCCGTCAACCCGAAATTGTCGGCCGGCGGCTATCCCCTGCCGTTCCGCGAGGGCGCTCTCTCGTCGGTCAAGGTCTCGGCCAATGTCGGGCGCGGCATCAAGAACCCGAACTTCTCCCAGCTCTACGGCTCGCAGTGGGTCGACGGCGACCTGTCGCTGCGCCCCGAGCAGGCGCTGACCGTCGATGCGGGGACCGAGCTGACCTTCGACGACCAGCGCTGGCTGGCGCGCTTCACCTGGTTCAGCAACGACTACGAGGACCAGATCGCCTACTCGCCCTCGCTCGGCTTCGGGGGCGACGGCGTCGCCGACTACGTGAACATCGACGGATCGCGGGCGGACGGAGTCGAGCTCGAGTTCGGCATGCAGCGACCCCTCGGCGGAGTGACGGCGAGCGCATCCTACGCGCTGGTGGACACCGAGGTGGTGACCAACGCGAGCACGAGCGAGCAGTTCCAGCCGGGTCAGCCGCTGCTGCGCCGGCCGCGGCACTCGGGCAACCTGCGCCTTGGCTACACGCGGGGCCGCGGCAGCCTCCACGTGGCGACGCGGGTGACGGGCGACCGTCACGACAGCGCGTTCCTCGGACTGCAGCGCGCCTCGGACGGCCGCGGGGTGGACATCACCGTGAACCCCGGCTACACGCTGGTCACCGCCGGCGGGCAGTTCCGCGTGCGCCCCGAGCTGGCGCTGTTCCTGCGCATCGACAACCTGACCGACGTGGCGTACGACAGCGCGCTCGGGTACCCGGGCCTCCCGCGCGCGTTCGTCGCCGGCGGTCGCTTCGACTTCGGCGGCTGAGCACGGTCGCCACGAGGTGCAAGGGCGGCCTCCATCGCCGCCCGGGGTCGACGCGCCGACCACGGTGCGGCCGACCCACCTCGCCTACGTCACCGAGGGCGGCCGGTTCCGTACCGTGCTCATCGACCCGGTCACCGCCGACGTGCCGGGCGAGCTGCCCGCGCGTTCCGTGGTGCGCACCCTGCAGGACCTGCACTTCGACCCGCTCGCCGGCCCCACCGGCCGCGTCGTCAACGGCATCGGCGCCCTCGGCCTCCTGCTGCTCTGCCTGACCGGCGTGTTCGTCTGGTGGCCGGCGCGGGCGGGATGGCGGCGCGCCCTGACCGTCGACTGGCGCCGCCCCTGGCGCCGCGTCACCTGGGAGCTGCACGGCGCGGTGGGCGTCTGGACGCTCGTCCTCACCGCCGGCTGAGCCGTCACCGGGGCGTATTTCGTGTTCCCCAACGAGTTCCGCGCGGCGGTCGATCGGGTCTCGCCTCTGACCACGGTCAGCCCACCGCAGTCCAATCCCGACGGCGCCTCCTCCGCGCCGCGCCCGACCTGGCGGGAGATGGTCGATCTCGCCCGCCGGGCGGAACCGGACGCCTTCGTTGCCCGGGTCGTCCTGCCCACTACCGACGAGGCGTCCTTCCGGGTGCTGTTTGCCGATCGGCGGCCGACGCCACTCGGCTCCCGCCACCTGCGGACGGTCCACCTCGACCAGTACACGGGCGAATGGCTCGCCTCACCGGGGCCGCCGGCAGCCACGCTCGGCGACACCGTCATGGCCTGGATCGGACCGCTGCACTTCGGGAACTTCGGAGGTCTCGGAATCCGCTTCGTATGGCTCGTTACCGGTCTCGCGCCCGGGGTGCTGGCGGTCACCGGCCTCCTGCTGTGGTGGACGCGCGTTGTCGCGCCGCGCTGAGCCATCTCCGAGGCGGCACGTGGTCCGCGCGCGGCCCGGCTCGACTACCTTCGACAGGTCGACAATGGACTCGCGCACGCTTCACGCCAGCTCCATCGCGCACGGGCCGGGACGGGCGCCGGCTTCGGCTATCCCGACACCGCATTCGGCCAATCCCTGCGATGGACGGGCGACATGATCGAAACAGGCTGCCCGACCCGTGTCTACTACGTCTCGCTCGGATCGTTCGACACCCCTGCATCGGCTTCATTCGATACGCACGTCGATCAGCTCGCGAAGCACCGGATCCTCTTCACCGAACTCGGGCGCGGCCTGCGCGCCTTCGCCCGTCACCTGCGGCAGTCGGGCCAGCTCGACCGCCTGCTCCTGTTGACGTTCTCCGACTTCGGCCGCCACGTCGCCGAGAACCAGGACGGCGGCACGGAGCACGGCCGACGCTGGCGTGCTGTTCGTGATGGGCGGCGGCGTGCGGACGGGGCTGCTCGGCGAACCGGCCGATCTCGGCAAGGTCACGCGCGGGGGTCTCGACGCCACCGTCGACTTCCGCGACATCTACGCAGACGTGCTGCTGCACTGGCTCGGCGTCGATCCGCGAGACGGGCACTCACTCTAGCCGGCCCGCGGCCGGCGGACGACCGAGGACAGCGGCAGCCCGCGACCGACCGCGCGCCGGATGCGCCCGCACCCGATCCAGAGGCCGATGCCGCTCGACGCAAGGCCTCCCAGGCTCAGTGCAATCACGCCGATGTCCCAGAGAGGGCGGCGGTCGTACCAGAACGCGAAGTCGAGGCTGTGCAGCCCGTTGAAGAGCCATCGCTCGACCCGGGTGTACCGGTGCTCGCTGCCCACCACCCGCCCCAGCGCGGGATCGATGTAGATCCACGTCTCCAGGGGATCGCCGAACTTGACGCGCAGCACCGGCAACGGCGCCTGCTGTTCGCGCGAGTAGCCGCGCGCGTAGTAGTAGGCGTCGTACCGGTCCAGCAGCTCGGAATCGATCACCCGCACGCCCGGAACCGCCGCCGTCAACCGCTTCAACAGCGACTCGGCACTGAACGGCTCCTTGCGCAGCGCCAAGGTATCGGCCGCGACGAGCAGCGGCCCGCGCCCGCCCCTGCCTCCGTCGACCTTCGCCCGGCGCTCGGGCGGGATGCCAGCCGTTTCCACCGGTCCTGCTCCCACGCGCACGGCGTAGTAGGGCTCGTCCTGGATGCGCAGCAGCTCGATCTCCTTGACCGGGCGCCCGCCGGCGAGGCGAACCCATGCCCGACTGTCCATTGCCGGGAAACGCGCCAGCTCGACCGGACCGCCGGACAACGCGTGGCGCGGGACCTCGAGGCCACTGGCGTTGTTCCAGGCGTAGGGATCCATCGACAACAGGCCGCTGAAGACCCAGGTCAGGGTCACGAATCCGAAGACAACGCCCGCGAGGTAGTGCCAGCGCATCCAGCCCGCGTACGGGATCCGCGCCCGCAGACCGCCTGTCGAACGGGCGTCTCCCCGCGGCCGGCGCCACCGGAACTGCGTGACGCCGAGCACCAGCCCGGTGACGGCGAGCAGACACCCCAGGGTTGAGGTCCAGACCACGATGTCGTACCAGAGCGGCTGGTTCGTGCGCAGGGCCGTGAAGTAGATCCAGTGCGGAATCGCGCCCATCCACGCCAGCACCCGGCTGCGCCGCGTGGTCAGCATCGCCACCTCGGCCGTCCGCGGCGAAACGTAGAGCTCGGTGGCGGCATCGTCGTCGATCACGAGCTTGTGCAGCGGAAGCTGCCGCCGCTCCACCAGCGTCCACTGATCGGGCTCTGTGAGGGTGCCGACGTACCGGACGGCATCAAGCGGGCGCCCCGTGAATCGACTCGCAACGGCGGCGGCCGATTCCGGCCCCACCTCGCCCAGACGGTCACCGGTATCCGCGAAGACGGTCACGCCGTCGAACCGGTAGGCCGGTCGGTCCATGACCGTCAGCAGCGAGACGCGCTGCGGGGTCGGCGACAGATACGCCCGCCGGGCCGCCGCGGCCGGGGCCAGCGCGATGCGATCGAAGTCCAGCTCCGGCAGCCGTTCGAGCCGCAGCTCCGGCGTCAGCCGCGGCATGTCTTCCGTGTACATCATCACGATGCCGGAGGCGAACCAGACCACGAAGAGAAGACTGAGCGGAATGCCCAGGTAGCGGTGGATCAGTATCAGCCAGCGTACCGCCGCCTGGAGCCTACGCCGCGATTCGTTACTCGCCACGCTGCAGCACCTCAGCCGCAGTTGTTGCGGCGGAGCGAGCAGGAGTTCCGGACGGCCGTGGAGGACACCCGCAAGAGCCGCGCGCTCTCCCCGTTTGATGCTCCTCCTCGACACGAGCGCCGTCTCCGCGTTCATGCACCGTCCGGAATTCTAGCGACTTGCGTGCGGCAGGATTCTGAAGATTTGCTGAAGCGGGTCAAGCGGTGGCGTCGCGTCCGTCTCCCGGCAGCGTGATGCGGAAGGTGCTGCCACGCCGTTCCCGCTCGTAGCTGAGTCGCCCGCGGTTGGCTTCGACGGCCCAGCGGGCAATCGCCAGTCCGAGGCCCGCGCCGTCGCCGCCGTGCGGATCCTCCCCGGCTCCCGGCGCACCGGATCCCGCTACGCGATACAGGCGGTCGAACAGGTACGGTGCATGCTGTTCGGGAACGCCGGGCCCCGTGTCGGTGACTTCCAGGACCGCACTGTCGTTCAAGGCCGAGACCCTGACCTGGATCTCGCCGCCGGCCGGCGTGTACTTGATCGCGTTGTCGACGAGGTTGATCAACGCCTGCCGCAGCACGATCCGGTCACCGCGACAGGTCGAGCGACCGTCACGCACGACGACCAGCGCCTGCTCCTTTTCCTCGGCCAGCACGCCGAGATGGACAATGACGTTGTCGGCAAGCTCGGCCAGATCGATTGCGTCGCCGGCGCGGCCCCTATCGCCGCTGTCCGAGCGCGATACGGTCAGGAGACGATCCACGAGGCCACTCAGCCGGTCGGCCTCATCCAGCATGCTCTCGACGACGGCGCGGTACGACGCGGCGTCGCGCGGCTCCCGCAGGGCCACCTCCCCGACACTCCGGATGGCCGTCAGCGGCGTCCGCAGCTCGTGGGACACGTTGGCCGTGAAGCGGCGCATCTGCGTGAACGAGGAGTCGAGCCGGCCGAGCGTCTCGTTGAACACCGTCGCTAGGCGCCCCAGCTCGTCGTTCGGGTTGTCGATGGGCAGCCGCTCGCGGAGCCGGGACGCGGTGACGGCGCGCGCCCGCTCCGTCATGTCGGCAATCGGCGCCAGCGCGCCACGCGCCAAGTAGTAGCCGCCGAAGCCCGCGGCGGCTACGCTCAGCGGCAGGCCGAGCAGCAGCACGAGCGCGAGATCTCTCACCTCCTGGCGCATGAGCGCCTCGGACCTGCCCACCTGGACGAAGACCGGCTTGTCCCCGATGACCGTCCGCCGGCCCAGAATCCGGAACGGCGCCGGCTCGCTCGCCACCGAGACGATGCGGCCGTCGGCACGGTCGAGCAGCGCCTCGCTCTCCGGCACCGGGAGCCGCCGGGCGACCGCCGTTCGGTAGATCAGGGCGCCGTCGGAGGCCCACACCTGCAGCCAGGGACTCTCCTCGCTCCACGGATCCCCCTCGAACCAGGTGAGTGACCCGTCAGGCTCGTGCTCGGCCATTCCCGCGGCCCACCGGAAATCGCTGCGCAGCATCGCATCCAGCGCCCGCGACGCGTTGCGAGTGACGATCAGCAGCACGACCGCCGCGTAGATCGCCAGCACCACCACCATCATGGCCACGTACCACAGGGTGAGCCGGACCCGCAGCGTGCGTGACAACCAGGGAAAGGTCATGGGTTCCCGGCCTCGCGCAGCACGAACCCGACACCCCGTACCGTGTGGATCAGACGAACCGGCTGATCGTCGTCGATCTTCCTCCGCAGCCGCGAGACATGCACGTCGATGACGTTGTCGAGGGTCGTGCTGCGGGCGGTCTCCCGCCAGACCTCGCGGGCAAGGGTGTCACGCGACACGACCTGGCGCGCGTGACGCATCAGGTGCAACAGCAGGTCGAACTCCTTCGCCGTCAACTCCGCCGTCTTGCCGGCTCGTGTCACCTGGTGGGTCGCGCAGTCGATGCTCAGCGTATCGACGGTCAATCGCTCCGCCTCGGCAGGCCGTCCCCGGCGGGCCACCGCCCGAATCCGCGCGAGCAGCTCGGCGAAGGCGAACGGCTTGACGACATAGTCGGCGGCGCCCGCGTCGAGACCCACGACGCGATCTTCCAGCGTGTCACGTGCGGTCAGGACCACCACCGGGGTCTGCAGACCCCGCCGCCGCATGATCGACAGGATCTCGATGCCGTCCCGGCCGGGCAGGCGCAGGTCGAGCAGGATCAGATCGAAGCGATCCGTGGTCAGACGAAAGAACGCCCCTTCGCCGGAGTTTTCGACGACCACGTCGTAGCCCTCGCCCCTGAGGCCCAGACGCAGCGCCTCGGCCACCTTCCGCTCGTCCTCGACGACGAGCACCCGCAACGGGCGCTCGGACCTGGCAACACGCCTCTTGCCGGCATCCGGGATGGCCACGCTGGTCGGCATCCGTCGCATGATAACGGCCGAACGGCCGCGGCGAGTGAGATTTCAGGGGATCTTCAGGATCGGCACGCCCGGAGCGGACTATCATTGTGGTGCGTCGTTCCGACCGCGCCGTCCCGGAGACGCGTCGACGACGACGCCGGGAACCCGCTCGTCCCGAGGGAGAACGACCATGAAGTGGAACCCACCGGTTCTGGTCGCCGTCTGTCTGACCGTCGCATTCTCCGCGCCGAAGCTCCACGGAGCGGAACACCACGCCATCGGCGAGATCTACGACGAGGAACGCACCATCGTCCTCGCCGGAAAGGTCGAGTCGTTCCTGTTCGGGAATCCCCACTCGCTGCTCCACGTCCGGATCGTGGACGGCGGCGGCCGCGCGCACACCTGGGCCGTGGAATGGCGGGCCGCCAACCGGCTCTCGCGGGCCGGGCTGACCGGCGAGGCGCTGGCGCCCGGCGACGCGGTGACGCTGTGCGGGCACCCGGGACGGAACCCGGCCGCCTATCGACTGTACCTGCTGCACGTCGCGCGGAGCCCGAACACGGCCATCCTGTCCCCCGAGACCCGCGCGGCGTTCTGCGAGCGTGAGGCGAGCGCCGAGATTGCCGACCTTCCGGCCCGGTCGTCGCCAGAACGGCCTGCCGGGTCGGCGGCACGGTAACGCGGCGGAACACTGCCCCGCCGCGGCAGCCTTCCGCGGGATGATGCTCCGCCGTCAACAACTCCGCCGATGGAGCCGAAAGTCAGCGGATGGTCCGGCCGCGCTGCTCGTCGCCTATCCAATAGGTGTTGTGGCAGTTGTTGCAGGCGTTGTAGACAACTTCCCCGCTGTCGAAGATGCGGTCCGGGTCGCGTGCTTCGGCGGCCTCCAGCGCCACCGCGGCCGCATCCATCAGGTCCTGCGAGTACGTGTACCATTGCTCCGTGTCGCGGGCCCGGGTACCCAGCATCAGCAGGTTGCCGGACTCGATGAGCGTCATCGCGGCGCCGGTCACCTGGAGCCAGTCCTCCTCGGTCTCCGGCTCCCAGTAGTTCTCGCCGTTCTCGTCCCAGATGGTGCCCACCGCATCCCAGAGCGCATCGGCCGACGCGTCGATCATCCCGGCCATCAGATCCCGGGTCGTGTGCCGCATGTCGAACGGGGGTCCGGCCGGCTCTTCCGCCGCACACCCTGTAACCGCCAGGGCGCCCACCAATACGAGCCCGTAGATCGTTCGCATGTCGTGTCCTCACCGCGCATTCACGATGCGCAATCCGCACGCCACCCCAGGCAAGGTTGACGGCCGGGTATCCATGATGCACATGGTACGTGGCGCGCCGCGGGGAAGCAACCCTGCATCCCCCCGCACGCACGGTCCGGTCCGCACCCGTACGGAATCGTGCCGCGTACAAGGAAAGGGCCGGGCCCAAACGGTCCCAGCCCTTCGTATCCACGACTGCACGAAGCCGCTACGGACGCGGGACGCCGACATCGCCCGAGGCGTTGCCCATGCCCTTGTACTTGAACCGCTGCACGCGCTTGCCCTCGTAGGTCTCGGTCGTGTAGACGTTGCCCATCGAGTCGACCGCGATGCTGTGGTTGCCGTAGAACTGCCCCGCCATGCGGCCCCCGCTGCCGAAGCTGTAGATGTACTCCAGCGGCTTGCGGCGCAGCACGTGCACCTTCTCGTTCATGCCGTCGGCGACATAGGCGAAGGTCTGATCCGGATCGGTCGAGAACGCGATGTCCCAGACCGCGCCGGCGCCGAGCGTCTTCGTCATCAGGTAGATCTCCTCGACGAACTCGCCCGCCTTGGTGAACACCTGCACCCGGTTGCCGGGGCGGTCGCACGCATAGACCAGGCCGTCGCTGGTCGGGTCGGCGCAGTGCACCGGGTTCCGGAACTGCGGGGTGCCGGACTTGTCCTTGCTGACCGTGCCGTGCGCCGGCGCGTTCGCCAGGTCGTAGCGCGGGAGCTCGTCGTCGCTCGGCACGTTGCCGTAGGCGCCCCAGAAGCGCTTCAGCTCGCCGGAGTCGCCGTCGACCACCGCCACACGCTTGTTGCCGTAGCCGTCGGCCAGATACGCCTCGTTGGCCTCGGCGTCGAAGGTGACCTTGGCGACCTTCGAGTATCGCGTCGTCGAGTTGCTGTCCGGATCGGCAAAGCCGTCCTCGCCGACCTGCAGCAGGAACTCGCCGGTGTGCGTGAACTTCAGGGCGTGCGAGTCGTCGCCGCCGTTGCCGCCGATCCAGACGTTGTTCTTGTGGTCGACCCACACGCCGTGGTTCGACTCGGGCCAGTCGTAGCCCTCGCCCGGACCGCCCCAGTGCTGGATCAGGTTGCCCTCCTGGTCGAACTCCAGGATGGGCGGGGCCGGGTGACAGCAGGCCTCGGCGAACGGCGGGTCGAGCGCGGCCGGAATCTCGTTCGGCGCGAGGTTGCCGCGGTGCACGATCCAGACGTGGTCGTCCGAATCGACCGAGACGCCGATGGTCGAACCGAGCAGCCAGTTGTTCGGCAGCGGCTTCGGCCAGAACGGGTCGACCTCGAACAGCGGCGCGTTCGGGATCATGCCCTGCGCCCCGACCTCACCGCTCTGCATGCCGCCCCACACCAGGACGGCGGCCAGCAGGACGCCCAGGCTCATCGCAGTCAGTCTTCGCTTCATGTCAGGGTCCTCCTCAGACTCCTCGTCGAGTCGACACACCGCGCCCTGCGGCGCGTAGCGCACAGCCTGCCACCGGACGCCGCGTAAGGCAAGCCGGAGGCGGAATTTTTTCCGGTGGTTCCGGTGGTATGGTGCACCGTGCAGGGGCTGCCGTGGCCGGAGCCGGGAGCGCCGCATCGAGAAGTTCGCACGAACAGCAGGAGGTGACAGATGGCTGAGGAGCAGATACCACACGAGCGCCCGATGGACGAGGGCAAGGAGCACTTCGTGCAGCCCGCCGACGCGATCCGGATCGTCTCGGTGCCGCGCAAACCCCCGTCACCGAAGCGATGAGCGAGAGGACCGTTCTCGTCGCGCTCACCGCCGGGGCGCTCGCTGCCGGCGTGCTCGCCGCCGGCGCGGTCACGCACGCACGCGCCACGGCTGTCGGCGCCGGCGGCGGGAACCCTGTCGCCGCCCGCGCCGAGCGCGGGCAGGATGGGCCGTCCCCGTCGACGGCGCCGCCCGCGCCGGCGGCAACGCCGGAATCGGTCGGGCTCTCGTCGACGGGGCTCGTGGCGGCAACGCGCCGGCTCCAGGCCCACGTGGACGCCGGGGACATCGCCGGCGTGGTGGCCGCCGTCGTGCGGCGCGGCCGGCTCGTGTACCTCGAAGCGCTCGGCGAGCTGGACCGCGAGCGCGGCCTGGCGATGCGCGACGATGCGCTCTTCCGTCTCTACTCGATGACGCGCCCCATCACCAGCTTGGCCGCCATGATCCTGTGGGAGGAGGACCGCTTCGAGCTCGACGATCCCGTCTCCAGGTACCTGCCGGAGTTCGCGGACCAGCGGGTCTTTCTCGACGCATCGAACCCCGACATGACCGCGACCCGGCCACGGCGCACCACGATGACGGTCGAACACCTCCTGCTGCACACGTCCGGCCTTGGCAGCCGCAGCTCGACCATCTACCGTGCCGAGCAGATCCGACTGCGATCCATCACGCTGCGCCGGATGGTCAGCAACGCCGCCCGCGTGCCGCTGTTCGAGGATCCGGGAACGCGCTGGCGCTACGGCATTTCAACCACCATCCTGGGCCGTCTCGTCGAGGTCTGGTCGGGCATGCCGTTCGACGAGTTCCTGCGGGAGCGCATCTTCGAACCGCTCGGGATGACCGACACGGTGTTCCGGGTCGACCCCGCACGCGCCCACCGCTTCGGCCCCGCCTACCGCCCCGGTCCCGACGGGGAGCTCCGCCCGCACGCCATCGAGGCAGTACCGTTCACCGAGCCGCCGGCTCTGATCGAGGGCGGCGTCGGCCTGATCTCCACCGTCCGTGACTACCTGCGCTTTGCCCGGATGTTCATCAACGGCGGCGAACTCGACGGCGCCCGCGTCCTGCAGCCCGAGACGGTGGCCATGATGACCGTCAACCGCATCGCCGACGCCCTCCTGCCGATCGGTTTCTCCAGCCCGCAGCCCGGCCGCGGCTGGACGCTCGGCTTCTGCGTGGTCATCGACGCCGACGCGTCTCCCCACCCGGTCAGCGAGGGCACGTTCTGGTGGGACGGCTCGTCCGGCACGCGGTTCTTCATTGACCCGGTGGAGGACATGGTGACCGTGATCATGGCGGCGGCGTTGCCGGCGTACGGGAACGGGTTCCGGGAGGGTTTCGTCGATGCGGTGTATGGAGCGCTTGTCGACTGACACACCCTTCACCGGGCGCAGCATCCATCTCCTCCCGGCGAACTCGCCAACCGCCATCGCTCCCTGCCTCGATCCTGCGGATCCTGCGGACAGGCGCACCCGGCCTGCGGCTGGCGACGCGTGTCACTTCGACCTCTCGTACTCGACCAGCCGTCGCGCGAGCAGTTCCTGCAGCAGTCGCGCCACGTCCTGCTCGAGCAGGTCGGCGGACACTTCGTATTCGCTGGAGAGACAGTCGACAATCGCGCGACGTGTGGAGCCCCGACCGATCAATTCCCACGCCCTCGCTCCGGCGTCGTCGAGTCCCAGGTAGCGCCCGGACCGCATGTCGGCCACGATGACCTGCTCCTCCATCCGAACATAGTGAGCGTGCTCCGAGAGCCGCAACGGCGCATTCGAGGGCACGTCGCCGGCCCCATCCTTCAAACCGCTGAACCGAGCCACGAGGCGTCTCCCTTGTGCGCGGCGTGTTGCAACCACGCATCGAGCGTCAGTGTCGAGAGCAGCCCGCCGAGATCGAAGGCGTGTCCCTGACGGGCAAGCTGGAGAGCATACTGCAGCCGTTCGCGGTTGACGACGCCGAGGTCGACCAGCAGCGACGATGCAACGATCTGCTCGAGAATCGGGAACTCCTTGCGCAGACCGGCATATACTGCGTGCCCCATCGAGGTGTACTGCGTACGTCGTCTGACTTCCTCCGGCAAGACGCCACGCATCGCGCGGCGCAACAGGGCCTTCGGCTCTCCCGGCACCGCCTTCAGACTCCACGGGGTTCCCAGCGCCAGCTCGACCAACGGGCGGTGCAGAAAGGGATACCGTATGTCGCAGGACTTCTCCAGGTAACCTCGCAGCAGGAAGCCGGTGATGCGGCCGACCGCCTCGACCTGCCACTGATCAGCCACACCGCGGCAGAACCTCGGCATACCCGCGCGTGTCGCACGGGCCCGCAGGTCCCACCCGCGCGCGAACGAACGCTCGACCCAGTCGTGGATGTCCGGCAGCCAGTCGCAACTGACCAGCGGCCGATTCGCGAGCGGGCGCACGCAGTACCGCCACACCAGGTTGCTCAACGGGATCTTCAGTACGCGCTGCCATCTGTCGATCTCACGCCAGAGTTGCCCGATGCGACCGCGGCGCAGCAGGTCCGCCAGGTGTACCGGCACCTGACGCTTGCTCATGACCACCGCCTCGGCGCCGATGCCGGTGAGCAGCGTCGGCACGCCGGCTCCGGCCAGCAACCGGCCGTACCGCTCATGCACACCGAAGAACGCGGAGGCTGCGTGCGGTTCCTCCCAGTACGCGACGGCTTCCCGAAGCCGGCTCAACGGATGGTGGGCGTCACCGTCGATGCAGTGCTGTTCGACACGGTTCGCACCCGCGACGGCGGTGGACCATTTCCGCTCGTCGCTGAGTGTCGATGCGTTGAACACGACGCTCACCGTACGCACGCGCGAACCGCCACTTCGCTGGGCGGCAACGCTCGCGATGGATGACGAGTCGAGCCCTCCGGAAACGTCCGCCCAGACCTCGTCGGCGCCGCACATCCGACTCTCGACCGCCTCGAGGAACGTCTGGCGGAACCGCTCGACATATTCCTTGTGGGATCGAGCGGATTCGGCGTCCGGTATGCGCCACTCCCAGTAGCGTTCGATCCGCACACGGCCGTGCTCGGCCACCAGGCGATGACCCGGCCTCAGCCGCGACACGCCCCGATACGGCGTACAGTCGGCATCAGCGCGATCAACGCCATGCGCGAGTCGGTCCGCAACGAACTCCAGGTCGAACGGCGGGCTCTCCTGCAGCACGGCCAGGATCTGCCTGAGCTGCGTTGCAAAGCAGACGAGCTCACGGCGGATGAGCACATACAGTGGTCTTACGCCGAGCGGATCCCGTACGCAGAGCAGGCGGCGTCGGCCGCTGTCCCACAGGCCGAACGCGAAGTCGCCGACCAGTTTCGACGCGCAGTCGTCTCCCCAGGCCTCGTATGCCGCCAGCGTCAGCTCCGGGTCGTCACTCCGGGCGCCGACGCCGAGGCAGCGCAGCTCGCCAATCAGTTCCCTGCGGTTGTCCAGACAACCATCGAACACGACAACGGCGCCTCGATGGTCCTTGTTCCGCGGCTCGGTGTCCGGGAAAAAACAGACGTCCCTCCGACGCGAAGCCTGGACCAGGCCGACAGTATCGGCGATCCAGAAACGCCGGTGAGACGGGAACACGAGTTGGGCCGCCGAGTGCATCCGCTTGACGGCTGCACGATCCGTCCTGCCACCGTCGAGTCTGTGAATGCCGCCGATTACTTTCATGGCCTGAATAACGTGGTGTGGGAACGCGCATCTACGTCGAGATGATCGGCGAGTACGGTTCGTGCCTCTGCGTGTGCACCGAATCGTCGATCACGCGCCCCATGCATTCGACCCATGCGTGGGCGCCGAACGGATAACGCTTCACCCCGATGTGCAGCGTCGCCGGAATACCGCGGGCCCGCAACAACAGACAGATGGTCATGGCCCTGGGCAGACAGTCCAGGCGGCTGCGCCGATAGTAGCGCGTGGCGTTCGCCACAGCCTGCACTGTCCGCTCCACGACCCGAGGGAACGTCGGCAATTCACCGACAGTGCACGCCTCCCGGTTCCATCGTTGCACGAACCGCCACACCCGCGGAAAACCATACAGGCGAAAACCGACATCGAGAACAACGAAGATCAGAAGCGCCTGGACACCGAGGACCATTCCACCACGGCGCGGAACAGCCCTCGGCATGTCGAACCTACCAGTCCTGTCCACCGTGCATACCGTCCGGGCACGGACCCCAGCAGTCGCCGGTCATGGCCTCGATGGTCCCGAAGTCCACGATACGGGGCGAAACGTACGGCTTTCTCTGCTGACCGGTTCTCACTCTTTCGGGCATATCCACCTCCCTTGTCGACAGCCAACCAACGCCGCCCATCCTGACAGTTCGGCGCGGGTCGCGCATTGTCGGCAGTCAAGTCGGTGAATAACGTCCATCAATCATGGGTCCCGACCGCCCGCGAGTGAGACGGGACTGCCGGGTCGGCTATCCGGTGAACTTGTAGCCGACGCGGTGTATCGTGATGATCCAGCGCGGATCCGATGAATCGTCCTCGATTTTCTGACGCAGCTTGGCGACGTGCATGTCGACCGTGCGCGTCATCGGAGAGATCGCGTCGTGCCCCCAGACCGAATTGAGCAACTGATCCCGGCTCACTGCCTCCCCCCTGTGCTCGACGAAGTACTCGAGCAGCCGGAACTCGCGGGGCAGCAACGCCAGGGGCCGGCCCCTCTTCGTCGCTTCCCGCGTTCTGACATTCAGCGTCACGTCACCGAAGGTGTGGATGTAATCCTGCTCGGCGAACTGCCGGGACCGTCGCAGCACCGCCTCGACGCGCGCCAGAAGCTCCATGAAGCTGAATGGTTTGGTGAGATAGTCGTCGGCGCCCGCCTTGAGTCCGACGACCTTGTCCAGCTCCTGGCTCTTCGAGCTGAGCATCACGATGGGTGTCAGATTACCCTGTGACCGCAGCCTCCGGCAGACCTCGATGCCGTTCACCGCAGGCAGCACGAGATCGAGAATGATGAGGTCAATCCCACGCTGGCCGGCCAGACGCAAGGCCGATGCGCCGTCCCGCGCCACCAGCGTCGCGTGGCCCTCGTACTGCAGCCCCTCCGCGAGGGCGCTCGCCAGGGACAGATCGTCCTCGACGATCAGGATTCTGCTCACGGCACTCCCTCGGACCGGGTTCAGGACGCCTGATGGAATGTCGGTCGCGGTACGGGAGGTGGCTGGCACGCACGCCACCGTTGACTCGGTCCTCCCGCGCGGCTCTGTCGAAGCGGACTTCCCGGATGCACTCAGGCCTCGGCGCCAGCCTTGAGACCCACACCCTCCACCGCAGTCGAAACGCGGGTGCTTCGCCGGTGCATCACGGCGTCGGGAACGGGAAGCAGCACCGTAAACCTGGCGCCGCATCCCGGGCGGCTGGCGACCTCAATACTCCCGCCGTGCGCGCGCACCACGTGCCGCGCGATGGCGAGACCGAGCCCGGTCCCGCTCACGCGGTCGGCAACCGCAGCGGCGGTTCGGTAGAACTGCTGGAAGATCCGCTCCTGGTCATCCGCGGCGATGCCCACCCCCCAGTCCGTCACACCGACCGCGACCCGGTTTTCACACCGCCACAGATCGACGCGAATCCGCCGCGACCGGCCGGAGTACTTCATCGCATTGTCCAGCAGATTGACGATGACCTGCGTCATCGCCTGCGCATCGATGCGAACGACTGGCAGAAGGGTATCCGGCCAACCCACCGTTATCGTGAAGTCGTCCCGCTCGCGACGAGCATCGACTGCGTTGATGGCGGTTGCCACGACGTCTTCGAGCGCCGCTTCGTCCAGGCGATATCGCGTCTCCACGGACTCGATGCGCGCCAGGTCCAGGACGTTGTCGATCAGGTGCCGCAGGCGATCGCTCTCGTGCTCGATTCGACGGCCGTACTCGACGACCTTGTCCGGCGACTCGACACGCCCACGCCGCAGGAACTCACCGAAAACCGCAAGCGATGCGATCGGCGAGCGAAGCTCATGCGAGACATTGGCCACGAACTCGTTCCTGATCCGCGTCAGTCTCCGCTCCCTGCTCAACGCACGCCACGTGAGCAGCACGCCGCCCAGCACCGCAACGGACATCAGGACCGTCAACCCCCAACTCGTGAACGCGTTGGATGCCAGAACCTGTGCGGCCGCCGTGTGACGACTGCGCGCGGACAGCTCCCAGTCGCGGAACACGAATTCCGGACGCACCGTCAGAACGTCTGCCTGCCCGGGGCCGTCATGGGTGCTCGTCACCACGCGATCCGCCGCGTCGGCAACACGGACAATCAGGTTCTGCTGCACGTCGGCAGGCAACCTGTCCATGGCGTCGCCGACGGCCTGCGGCAGGTACTCGGCCGCAAATCGCCGAGAGTCGATTATGAATCCGACGACGCCTACTGCGACTTCGGCATGGGAGTCGCCCGCATCGGCGCCGAAAATGAACCGGTAAACGGCGCGGTTTTCACTGTCCTGTTCATCCACATGAACCCGGTTCCTGTCCAGATGAACCCGAAGTTCCTCGGGCTGCGGCAACGCGGCGGCTCGCAGCAGAGTGCTGATTCGGAGTACGACCCTCTCCACACCAGCGTCGGCCCCCACGCCCATCCGGCCGGTTGCCGGATCGTAATAGTGTGTGAGACACCAGCACTCGTGGAGCGTCCCGGCGAACAGCAACCTGGCCACCGACGTGTCGACGCCTTCGAAGTGGCGTTTGATCTCCTCGAACCGCTTCTCCGCCAGGGCGTCCCCGGACACGTCGAGCAAATCGCGCGCGGCGCCCTCGTACCGCTTTCGAACGTCGGCGGCGACAGCCTCCAGGTATCGCGCGACCATGGTCTGATGGGCGATGCCCTCGACCCGCGCAAGCCGTCGACTCGAAACGAACTGCAGCACGAGAATCGCGACCAGCGGAACCACGGCGGCAGCCATTTCCAGGCGGCATCGGCTGCGCAATCCTCTGAATCGACGCATGGCAAACTCCTCGACGCCAAGATACCACCCTTGACAACCGGGAATCGTCGAGTTGCCCATCGCGAGAGCCCGACGACCCGGGTGCGAGCGGCTGCTCCGGGCAGGAACCATGTGTTCGCGCGAAACGTGGCGCCACGAACGGCGCCACGTCACAAGGTAGTTTTCGCACGTGCCAGTTGGAACTCGTCACGCCGCGCTCAATTTGCCAGTTCGTGGCCGTACGTTCCGACGGGGGTCGTCAGCACCCCGAAGCCTTCCGCATCGTCGGATGCAAGCCGTCGCATGTCGGGGATCACGATCCAGCCCTTGTGGACTTGAATGACGCCGTCGTCGCGGAGCTGCCTGAGAAGTCGGCTCAGGTGCTCCGGTGTGACGGCGATCAGACTGGCCAGTTCCCAGCGCTTCAACGGCGACAACAGCCGTACGTCCTTGCTGCCGCCGTTCCGATTCGTGACCGCCACGAATCGTCGCAGTACGCGTTCCAGCCGTTGCCGCGCCGACTTGACTCCGAGGTTCGCCATGTGATGGAACTGGCTGAGCACCTCGCTGCTGTGCATCCGGTGCACATGCCACGACAAGGTCGGCTGCACCGCCATCAGCTCCAGAAACGAGTCGCGCGAAAGCCGTCTCAACGTGCACGGAGTCACCGCCACGACACTGGCCGGATGCGCCCGGCCCACCAGAATGAAGGCGGCGCCCAGAATCCAACCGGGACCTCGCAGTCCAAGAATCTGCTCCCGCCCGTTCCCATCCATCCGCACGAGCTTCACCAGGCCGTCCTCGACGAAGAAGATGTCACCGGGTTCACCGCCCTGTGGAACCAGCACCGTTCCGACCGGGTAGAGCTGGGCCGCCGGCAGGAGCGCCAGCCACGGAGCGAGACCACGCCCGTCCTCCCGACCGAACGTCCTGATGTCATTGCGTACGTCGTGTGTGTGGAGTGACATGCGCGAATGCTGACTTACGGCGCGTGTAAATGTCATCTCTGACACGTCAAAGTTGTCATCGAACTGTAAAGAAGGCCAGAATCGCGCCCCGGCGGTGCGAACCCTGATGTGGCAACCGTTCTTCGTGCGAGACGGCGCCGCGCACGCACGGCGGCGGTCACGGCGTCTGCGTGACCAACGGCGCGAGGCAGTCGCTCTCGGCGCTGACGTCGAGCGGCCACCAGCCTGCGAAGTCTGCGTCGGAGGCGGCAATGGGCATCACCAGCGGGAACCCTTCCGGCTCGAAGGCGCCGGTCCCGCCCGCCTCCACGTACCGGCGCGCCAACGCGACGCGGAAACGACCGACCTCCGGCGCCCGGAAGAGAGCGTAGTAGAGCTGCCGCGTCGTGCCCGCCCCCTCGCGCCGGACTACGCCGATGCACACCGGCGAGGGCACGGCGGCTGAAACACCCGCCGCCGCGGCCGTCTCGAGCACGTCGGGAGGTGTCAGCACGCGGCCGAGCGCGTCGCGATACTCCGAGTGCAGCACGAGCGGCAACGCGGACACGGACGGCGACGTCATCGACTCCATGGTGCGGGTGAAGATCTGCTGAAAGAGCTCGGCGCGAAGCTGGTCCGACGGCAGCAGCACGAGCAGGCCGGCGCCCGGTTGCATCGGACCACGCAGCGCCAGCGTCCACTCCGAGACCAGTCGGGCGTCGATTACGTAAGGCTCCGCCAGACTGCTCTGCACCGTCCGCCAGAACAGCCAGCCCAGCGTGGCCAGCGCCACGATCGCAATGAGTGCCTTGCGCATCTTCTGACGGCTCTACCGGCCACGGCCCTTCCGCATCGCTGCCGCGAGCTCGGCCGCCATGCGCCGGTCGCGCTCCAGGGCGTCACGCACCTGGTCGGGACGCGTCTGGTAGCAGTCGAGGCACACCAGCGGATCCACGACGTGACCCTCGGTGGACAGACCGCGGGCCGCCATCCGCTCGCGGAGCAGGTCGGCGGTGTGCGCCTGCGCCTTGAAGAAATCGGAATAGCTGAGGCCGTTGGCGATGGCCAGCGGCGTCCAGCCCTCCACGGTCCGCGCCTCGAGATCGGCACCCTGCTCCACCAGGTAGTCGACGATCCGGTTGACGCCCCGAAACGCCGCCCCGTGCAGCGCCGTCTCGTCGCGGAAGTTGGCGGCGTTGACGTCGGCGCCGAGTTCGACGCACATCCGCACCGCCTCGAGCACCTCGTCCTCCTGCCCGGGCAGCGACCCGCCATCCTCGCCGGGAATGAAGATGGCGATGCCGGCCGCGACCATCAGCGGCGTGGTGCCGTCGGCACTCGGGATCAGCGGGTCGGCGCCCCCCTCGAGCAGCACTCGCATCGCCGCGACATCGGTGTTCTTCGCGGCGAGGAAGAACGCGGTTGCGCCGAGTCGGTTGAGACGACTCCGCTGGCCGTCCTTCATCCCGTTGGTCATCATGCGGGCGTCGACGTCGACGCCCCTGGCCAGAAGCTTGCGGACGACATCCAGGCTGTCCACACGACCGGTCGGGATCGGTCCGGCGACGCCGCCGCTAGGGTTCGGCCGGCGGGTGCGCACCGCCTGGTGCAGCGCATTCCAGCCGGCGCCGGCCAGATTGGGATCGGCGCCGCGGTCGAGCAGGTAGTCGGCCAGCTCCCAGTGGGCGTTGGCGGCGGCGACGACCAGCGCACTCTGCCCGTCCGACAGGGTGTCGTCGATGTCGGCGCCGGCGTCGAGGAGGGCGCGCGCGGCGTCGAGCGCGCCCGCCCGGACCGCGAAGAGCAGCGCGGTGAAGGACGTCGGCGGGGAGCTCCGGAAGTAGCTGCGGCTCGGCGCGGGCGGCGGTCCGGCGGTCCGCACATGCAGGTCGGCGCCCAGCTCGGCCAGTACATGGACCGCTGCCGCGTTGTTGCGCGCCGCCGCCCACATCACGGCGGTCTGACCGCCAATGTCATCCCGCGCGTCCGGATCCGCCCCGGCGCGGAGCAGCACGCGCACCGCGTCCGGGGGACCGGCCCGGGCCGCAGTCATCAGCGCCGTCTCGCCGCCCGGCATCGACGCGTTCGGATCCGCCCCCGCGTCGAGCAACTGTCGCAGCACCGCCGCGCTCCCGTTGGTGGCGGCCAGCGCGATCGGCCGCACGCCGTAGCGGTTGGTCGCGCTCACGTCGGCGCCCGCGTCGATCAGCAGACGCACCAGCTCGACCATGTCACGATGCGCGGCCCAGTGCAGGGCTGTCGCCCCGTCGACCGCCGGCGTGTCGACGTCCACACCGGCCGCCAGCAGGTGGCGCACGGCAGCCATGTCCCCGGCCCGCGCCGCCGCGACCAGCGGCGGATCGTCGGCCGCGGCACGCGCGGTCCCCGGCCCCGCACCGGCAGTCACACCGATGACGACACCGGCGAGCACGACCCATCGGACACCCGTCGTCCGCATGACATCCCCCGCTCTCCGCTCACTGTTTCGGCGCCGTCTGCGGATACTCCGACCCACGCCCGATCTCTCGAGCCCGCTCAGCGCGCCGACCCTGGTCAGCGCTGCAGTCGAGCGCCCGCAGACCCCAAGCCGCCGGCGACGTGGCTCGCCATCACCGAACAACCGGCGGTCAGTACTTCAGCCACGTCCCCCGCAGGTCCGTCTGCCCAACGCCCGGCCTGGTCCAGTCGCAGACGCCGTCGTCGAAGATCTCGCGCAGCTCCGCCTCCTGCTCGGTCGTGAAGTCCGCGCCGTAGTCACCCATGTCGACCGGCCGCAGCGCGCACTTGACGACATCGCTGGCGAGCGGCGCGCCCGCGACCTCCCGCGGGGCCGGCGCCGAGGGATACAGCTCCTCGCAACGGCCGCTGCCGCGGACCTGCTCCTCGACGATGCGGGTCGGATCGTCGTCCCGCGTCCAGCACGCGTCGACGAGGTCGGCCGGGCGGGCGCCGACCACCTGGTCGATGCGCGGACCGTCCGCCTCGTCCGCCTCGAGGTTGGCCAGCCACCGGTCCATCTGCGCCAGGGCGCCCCGCAGCACGGGACTGCTGCTGCTGTAGAGGCCGTAGCGGTCGTCCTCGACCAGCATCACGTGGTTGTCGGTGCGGCCGTTGGCCTTGCGCAGCCGCTCGCGCATGGAGAACGAGTGGTAGCGGACGTGCACGTCGCCGTTCTCGCGGTCGTCGCTGTAGGCGCGGTAGTCGATGATCGGCGTCTCGGAGAGTCCCCCGCCCCCGTTCGTCAGCCGTCCCGTCTCGTAGGCCAGCCGCACCGCCTCCGGATCGGCGACGGTCCGCGCGGCCTGGAACCGGCCGTCCCGGTCGTAGCCGCCGATGCGCCGGTTCAGGTCGAGGAACTGGGCCGCGGTGATGACGCCGTCGTTGAGCGCCCCGAGGCCGTACTGCACGCCGGCGTTGTCGAGCGGCCGGCGCACGAAGCCGGTGTCGGCGTCGCGGCCGTAGACGTTGACGTAGTGGCTGTAGACGTCGCAGCGGGCGCCATCCGGGTTGTCCGTCGGGTGATAGCGCAGCGCCTCGGGCAGGACGTCGGGACAGAACTCGCCCACCTGAACCCGGCCGGCGTTGACCGACACGTTCGGCATGGTGGCCAGGTTCAGGAACCCGGCGACGGCCCGCTTCTGCTCCTCGGTGAACGGCACCGACGTCTCCCGGAAATAGCGGTCGAGCAGCCGCGCGTCGGTGATCATCGGCATGGTGCCGAAACCGACGTCCGGGAAGCTGCAGCCGGGGATGATGCCGTCGAGCAGGCCGGGATAGTTGTCTGCGATCTGGTGGTTCTGGTACGAGCCGCCGGAGCAGCCCCAACCGATGGTGTAGCGCGGCGGCCCGTAGGCCTCGATGAACCGCTCCTTGACCATCATCACGGTCTCGGCCGCGAGCAGATCGTTGCAGTTGTTGCCGTAGACGTTGAGGCTCGCCGACGCCACCGCGTACCCCTGGCGCAGCATGACGTCGTCGGTGACCCCGCCGGTGCGCGGGCCCTGGCGGTACCAGCCGTTCACGCAGCCGCCGCCGAACGTGTAGATGAGACGGCGGTTCCAGCCCGGCGACGGCGTCCAGGCATCCGGGTCCGGATCTCCCGCCCCCGGCGCGTGCAGCATCGCGATCTGGTAGACGGCGCGGTTGATGGTGCCCGTCTCGATACGCACGATGTAGGGCACCTCGGCCCCGGTCAATGTGGTCGCGGTCGCCACGTCGGCCGGCAGGGTGCCCGGATCGGCGAGCGGTTTCAGGGTTCCGTCCGCCGCGCGGTAGGCGTAGTCCACGCGGCGGACCACCGAGCAGTGCTCGTCCAGGGGGGCGCCGAGCGTTTCTCCCGACGGCAGCTCGAACGAGTCGGTCTCGCAGATGAACGGCTGCTCGTGCGGCCCGGAGAAGACCGGACCCTCGACCGGATGGTTGACGAGCGCCAGCGCGGCGCGGTCCTCGCCGCCGGCGACGGTGACGGATACCTCGTTCGTCCCGTGCGACAGTCCGTCGACAATGCCGGTCAGCCGGTGTCCGTTGGCGTCTGCACGGAACGCCGCCGTCGCGTCCGCGCCGTTGACGGCCACGCGCACGTCGGACAGCGCCACGTCGGTGGGGAGGTCGACGCGCAGCAGCGCATCGCCGCCGCTCACCGTGTCCGGACGACCCGACAGCACCTGCACCTCGATCTCGTCTGCGGCGTACGCGGTCCCGACCAGAACACCCGCCGACGCTCCGGCCGCCAGCATGGTGACCGCCGCGATGCTACCGATGATTCCCTGGCTGCGCATTGGCTCTCTCTCCCTCAGATCGGACTCGACTGCTCGCGAAGCGACTTCGCGCCGGAAACCGCGCGCACCAGGTGCTTCCGGGTGTTGTAGACATGCGGGCAGAGCCGAAGCCCGCCCGTCGCCGCGCCCGCGATACCGTGGCGCTCGTACAGCGCGTCCACGAACGCACCGCGCCGCGCCGGATCCACCACCGCGATGACGACGCCGCCGCTCAGCTCGGGCTCCATCGGCGTGACCAGTTCGAACCCGGCTTCCTTGAGCCCGGCCTTGAGCAGGGTCGCAAGCTCCACCACGCGCGCCCCGACCCGCTGCATGCCGAGGCGGTCGTGGAACGCGACCGTCGTGCCGACCGCGGCCAGCGCCGCGTCGTCACGCTGGCCGAGCGATTCGAACTTCCGCGCGCCCTTCGGCCGGGGCGCCACGGCGTCGCCCCAGCTCGGGGCAACGACGCTCGGCCAGATCTCCTCCACCCGGTCGGCGCGGACATAGAGGAGCCCGACCTCCTTCGGTCCCATGAACCACTTGTGCGCACTGCCCGTGAAGGAATCGCAGCCGAGCTGCCGCAGGTCAACGTCCAGCGCGCCCCAGCTCTGCGCCCCGTCGACGTGCACGTGGATCCCGCGGCGGTGGGCCACCTCGCAGAGCTCGCGCACGGGAAGCCGCAGGCCGCTCACGTTGGAGACATGCGTCAGGGCGAGGACCCGCGTCCGCGGCGTCAGCGCGCGCTCGAACACGCCGACCAGCTCGTCCACGCCCGACGGTGCGGCCGGCGTCGCCACCTTCTTCACCGCCAGCCCGTAGCGGGCCGCGCGCACCTCCCAGGCGACGTTGTTGGTCGGGTGGTTCTGATCCCAGACCACGACCTCGTCACCGGCGTCGAGGGGAATCCCGGCGTTGATGACGTTGTTCGCCTCGCTCGTGTTGCGCACCAGGGCGATCTCGTCGGCGGAAACACCGAGCTGACCTGCCACCGCCGCGCGTGACTCGTCGAGCAGCGGGCCGAACTTCGCGCGGTTGGGGAACGAGCAGTCGACGTCGATGTCGCGCGTCAGCTCGCGCACCCGCTCGGCCACCACGCGCGGTGACGGGCACAGGTTCGCCGCGTTCAGCGGCACGCGCTCGTCGCGGAAGGCGAACTGGCGGCGCACCTCCTCCCACAGCGCCTCCGACCCCTCCTGCGGTTGCGACTGCGCACCGGCGGGACGGCCCGCCAGAAGCGGGTGGACGACGCTGCCGACCGCCAGCGTCCGCAGAAACCGGCGCCGTGTGGGATCAACGGTCATGGAAACCTCCGGGTCACCTGCGCGTCATCGATGTTTCACGAAGCGAGCGGGCCGCCGTGACGCCCCACGACGGCCCGCACCGACCGGTCCCGGTTTCGCGGGAACAGCGTTCCCGCCCGTTACTTGAGGTTGGAGTAGTCGGAGGAGCTCAGCATGAAGACCTCGATCCCCTCGAGCGGCGCCGGGTACTTCGCAAGCAGCTCGCGCCACTCCGGGTCGTCGCGGAACCCGGCCCAGACCTCTTCGCGGTGCGCGCGATCGCGATAGGCCAGCATCCAGACCAGCCGGTTCGGATTGTCGAGGTTCTGCCAGACGGCGACGATCTCGGCGCCGTGCTTCTCGAAGATGGCGACCTCGCCCTCGCGGAACCGCTGGTGCAGCTCGTCGATGCCGCCGTTGCCGTCCACCGGCGGACGGGCCGTGTACATGCGGATCTCGAAGCAGCGCGCGTCGGCGCCCACGTTGTTCGACAGCTCGGCCGGCAACTGGGCGGCCGGACCGCACGGCGCGGGCGGATCATCCTGGCCGGCGCTGGCCGTGCCGAGGAAGCTGAAGCCGATGACGAGAGCCAGTGCGAGTGTGCGCATCACGATCCCCCTCTCAGAGATTGTCGGATTCGGCGCGCGGGCCCGCCACGCGGTTCGTGATGGGCCCGGTTGCGCGTCGGACGGCATTGTACGGCAGGCGGTCGCGTCCGACCAATCGCCCGGGGCCCGTGGGCCCGTTCGCGTGCGGAACGCCGACGCCGCGAACCCGGACGTCGCCGCCACCGGACATCAACGGAAAACCAGGCCGCGACGGTCAGTCGCGACCGCCGCCGGGGGTGAGCGTGCTCAGCCGGTTCCAGAACACGCTGGTCCGCACCTGCCTCCCGTCGACGGTCGCCACCGGCGGCTGGAGCACGAGCCGGTCGTCGCCGTGGAACGCGTAGGCGCGCGGCGCATCGACCCCGATGCGGTCCGGGTCGAGATGGCCGGCCCGGTGGTGCATGACGACCCCCGCCGCGGCGTCGACGGTGAACGGACCGAAGTAGCTTGCGTAGCTCCGCATCGCGGCGTGCGCCTCCAGCGCGGTGGGCCGGGGCCCCTCCCAGGGCCGGCGCTCGGGCCGCATCAGGTGGACCGCCATGTAGCCGGACGGCATGTAGATCAGGTAGCCCGCGGCGAACTGATCCGTCGCGACTTCCGCGCCGTCGAGGGTCCGGCGCTCGATCCGATCGAACTCCCAGAACCCGAGAAAGCGCCGTGCGTCGTCGCCGATATCGGCCGACGGAGGAAGCTTCTCCCAGACGTTGCGCAACTGGATGCCGGTGGTGCCGTAGGCGCATCCGCGATCGGTCACGTAGGAATCGGGACACTGCAGACCAGGCACGACAACGAGCTGACCCGTGGCGAACTCGTAGCGGGGCTCGAGTCGGCCGCCGGTCAGGCGCGGGTTCAGGCTTCCCGCGATCTGCTGTGACACGTACCCCTCTGCCTCGTCGAGCGAGTACGGCCCGAACCGGGCGGTGTAGCGCTCCACGGCGGCCAGCGCGTCGTCGACCGGAGGGCCGCTGCTCCCGGCGCTCGATACCGCCTTCTCCTCCTGGACGACCAGCCCCATGCGTTCGCCGTCGGACATCAGAAAGCCGACGGATCCGGCGAGACCGATGGTCGAATGCATGAGGTCGGACAGCGGCGCACCGGTCTGGTCATAGCGTTCGACCCGTGCGAGCCGCCACGTCCCGGTGAACCGCGCCGGCGAGTCGAGCGGCTCGGCGGATGCGCCGGAACCACCGGATGCGTCGGGCGCCGCGAGGTCGGTTCCCGATGCGGGCGCCTGGCAGGCCGTCAGGGCGCCGGCGAGCGCCAGGGCCGCGACGGTGTGCACAAGGATCCGACGACGCTCGGGATCGGTCATCGTCATCATGCCTTCACTCTATCAGCCGCAGCCGGCGTGCTGGCGCATGCCACCGCATGGGACTTCGGTAGAATGAGCGCGCCACCCGTCGCGTCGCATGGAGGCAGCCGCCATGGACAACACCCACAGCACACCGTCCACGCGTCGTCCCTTCGTTGGCGCAATCGCGTTCGCCGGCGTCCTGCTGCTCACCGTCCCGGTCGGGGCGGCACCGCAGCAGGACGGGGGCGACGAGCCCCCGGGTCTGCCCGTCGTCCCGCTGCCGAACGAGCCGCTCGTGCTCAACACGCACGCCATCGAGGCGATCCGCGTGGTCGTCGTGGCGAGGGGACTGTCGCATCCCTGGAGTCTGGCCTTTCTGCCCGACGGCGGCATCCTGGTCACCGAGCGCGACGCAGGCCGCCTGCGGATGATTCGGGACGGCGTGCTCGATCCCGAGCCGCTCGAAGGCGTGCCGCAGGTGTTGTCCAGAGGCCTGGCCGGCCTGATGGACGTGGCGCTGCATCCCGGGTTCGACGAGAACCGGCTCGTCTACCTCAGCTACACGCGCCCCTTGCCGGACGAGACCGGCACGGTCGCCGTCGTCCGCGGACGTCTCGACGGCATGGCGCTGCGCGACGTGGAAGACGTGTTCGTCGCCGAGCCGTTCGGCGGCACCACTGCGGGAGCCCGCATGGCGTTCGCTCCCGGCGGCCTGCTGTACCTGACGGTGGGTGGCGCCTTCCGCACCGATCCTCTCGATTCACGAGCGCAGGATCCGGGCGCGCACGCCGGCAAGCTGTTGCGTCTTCGGGACGACGGCGCGGTCCCCGACGACAACCCGTTCGCCGGCCGGCCGGGCTTCAAGCCGGAGATCTACTCGCTGGGGCACCGGAACCAGAACGGGCTGACGTTGCATCCCGAGACCTTCGCGCCGATGACGGTGGAGCACGGCGTGCAGGGCGGGGACGAGCTGAACCTGATCGAGGCCGGCAGGAACTACGGATGGCCGGTCGTCTCCTATGGGCGCCAGTACACCGGGGTCCGCGTCGGCAACGGGTTCTGGGCCCCCGGCATGGACGAGCCGCTCGTCTTCTGGGCGCCGTCGATCGCCCCGTCCGGCCTGACGTGGTACACGGGCGACCGGTTTCCGGCCTGGAAGGGCGACCTGTTCGTCGGCTCGATGCAGACCGGCCGAATCGCCGGCACCGGACATCTGGAGCGCATCGTGTTCAACGAGAACGACGAGGAGCTGGCCCGGGAATGGCTGCTGACCGAGCTCCGGCAGCGGATTCGCGACGTGCGGCAGGGCCCGGACGGCCTTCTCTACGTGCTCACCGACGCCGACGACGGCGCCCTGCTGCGCATCGAGCCGGTGGAGCCGGCCGAGGAGCCGTAGAGGCCGGCTTTCGGGACACCTGACCAGGAAAGGCGTTCATCCCGGCCGTCGCGCATGAAGATCGTCCACTTCGCAGACCTCCATCTCGACGCCGGGTTCGCGTGGGCGGGCGCCGACGGGTCGGCGGCCAGACGCCGGCGGCAGGCGTTGCGCGACGCGCTGCAGTCCATCGTGGCGCTGGCGCGGGAGGTCGGCGCCGATGCGCTCTTCTGCGGCGGCGACCTCTACGAGCACGACCGGGTCACCCCCGACACCGCCGGGTTCCTGCAGGAGACGTTCGCCGGTCTCGCTCCCTGCCCCGTCTACGTCGCACCGGGCAATCACGACTGGTACGGTCCGGAGAGTCTCTACGCGCTCGTCGACTGGGCGCCCAACGTCCACGTCTTCCGCGAACCGCACCTCCGGCCCGAGCGCCTCCGCGACGACCTGACGCTCTGGGGAGCCGCCCACTGCGCGCCGGCCGACACCGGCAACTTCTTCGACGGCTTCGCGCCGGACCGCCCCGGCCTGCACGTGGCCCTCTGCCACGCCGCGGAGCGGACCGCACTCGCCGAACAGGGCGGCGGCAAGCAGCCCCATGCGCCGTTCGACGCGCAGGACATCGAGCGGGCCGGCCTGACGCATGCGTTCCTCGGCCACTACCACCGGCCGCGGGACGCGGCGCGCCACACCTATCCGGGCAACCCGGATCCGCTGGCCTTCGGCGAAGCGGGCGTGCGCGGCCCCGTGGTGGCGACGGTGGCCGCGGACGGTTCCGTGACGCGGGAACGGCGCGTCGTCGCGCGGACGGCGGCGCACGACCTGACGGTCGACGTCAGCGGCTGCGCCTCGAGCCAAGCGGTACGGGCGCGCGTGGCCGACGCGGCGGCCGGACGGCAGGGAGTGGCGCGGCTGACGGTCGAGGGCGAGCTGCATCCGGACGTCGATCTGCGGGAAGAGGATCTGCGCCAGGTCCTTCTCGATCCGTTCGATGCGGTCCACGTCCGGCGCGGCGCCCTGCACGCCGGCTACGACCTCGACGAGATCCGCCGGGAACAGACGGTGCGGGGCCAGTTCGTGCGGGACGTCGGCGACGCGGGCCTCGACGAGGAGGAGGAGCGGCGCGTGCTGACCGCCGGCCTGCGCGCGCTGGCGGGTCGGACCGACCTGGAGACGCTCTGAGCGATGCGCTACGAATCGGTGCGCGCGCACCCCTTCGGGCCGTTCGAGGACGCGACCCTGGTCCTGGCGCCGGGCCTGAACGTCGTTCACGGACCGAACGAGGCGGGCAAGTCCACCTGGCACGCGGCGCTCTACGCCGGGCTGTGCGGCATGCGGAAGGCCAAGGGTGCGCTGAGCCGGGAGGACAAGCTCTTCCGGAACCGCCATCGGCCGTGGGACGGCGGCGCCTGGGCGGTCTCGGCCCGGGTGGCGCTGGAGGACGGTCGCCGCGTCGAGCTGCGCCACGACCTCACCAACAAGGCTCGGTCCAGGGCCGTCGACGCCGACCTGGCCGACCGGGACTACACCGGCGACATCCTCTTCGCCGGCGCGCCGGACGGGTCGCGCTGGCTCGGGCTCGACCGCAGGTCGTTCCTCGGCGCGGCCTGCGTCCGGCAGGCGCAGATCCTGCGGCTGACGGACAACGCCGACGTGCTCCAGGAGGACCTGCAGCGCGCCGCGGCGAGCGCGGGCGCCGACGAGACCGCCGCCCGCGCCCTCGAACTGCTCGCCGCCTGCCGGCGCGAGCGCGTCGGCTCGGCGCAGGCGCCGAGCAAACCCCTGCGGCTGGCCCGCGACCGGGTGAACCGGTGCCGGTCGGCCGTGGAACGAGCGCAGCGGGCCCAGTCGGAGCATCTCGCGCGCCAGCGTCATATCGAGCGGATCGAACGCGAGGCCGAAGTGCACGAGCGGGAGGTCATGACGCTGCGGGCGGCACTGGCGGCCGAGGCCGCCGACGACGCGGAGCTCCGCGCCGCGCGCGCCGCGGAGCTCTCCGCCGGGTTGCCCGAGACCCGGCCCGCCGCCGAAAGGCCCGCACCGCCCCACCCGGCGGCGGCGTACCTCGCCGCGGCGGCGATGGCGGCCGGCGGCGGGCTGGCTCTGGTCGACCTCGCTCTGCCCGGCCTCGTCGCCGGCGCCGTCGGACTCGGACTGCTGGCGTGGTGGTGGCTGGCGAAGCGCCGCGCGGCGGGCGCCGTTCCCTCTGCGCCGCCCGCCGCGGCGGCGGAGGGGCAACAGCTTCTGGCAGACCTGCGGGCCGAAGCGGACCGGCTGCGCGCGCGGGCCACAAGGCTCGCGGAGGGCGTCGACCCGGCGGCGCTGGAAGCTGCGAGAGGGGTCCCGGCGGACCGGCTGGCCGACGCGGAACAGGCGGCCGGTGCCGCGCGCGCCGCCTGCCACACCGCCCGGGGCGAGCTGCAGCAGCTCGCGGCGGACCGGCAGAGCATCGCCGACGCCGAGGACTCGGCGGCCGCCGCGACGTGCGAACTGGAGCGGGTCGAGCGGCTCGACCGGACGCTGGCGACGACCATGGACTTCCTGAAGCGCGCCGAGGAGCGCGTCCACCGCACCGTCGCGCCCGTGCTCCGCGCCACCGTCCTCGAGTGGCTGTCGCAGGTCACCGGCGACCGCTACATCGACTGCAAGGTCGATCCGGAATCGCTGGAGGTGGAAGTTCGCAGCCGCCATGGAGTCTGGCGGCGGGCAGCGCTGCTCTCCCACGGCGCCGCGGAGCAGATCTACCTGCTCCTGCGCCTCGCGCTCGCCCGGCATCTCGTCCGGGACCCTGAGGTCTGTCCCCTGATCCTGGACGACGTGCTGGCCGCGTGCGATGCCGAGCGGAGGCGCGCGGTGCTGGACGTCCTGCACGCGGTCAGCGCAGCGACCCAGGTGATCCTGTTCACGCACGAGGAGGAGGTGCGGGTGTGGGCGCGGCAGCGGCTGTTGCCGCCCCGCGACCAACTGATCGAACTGACCCGTCCGGACGACGAGTGAACACCGGCACAGCACAGAGGTCGCGGCGCGCCGGCGTCATCCCGACCGGCGCGCCGCGTCCGCGAGCGGACGTTTCACCGCCGACCGGATTGTCGCCCGCAACCGGTCCTCCATAAAGGGGGTTCTGGCCAGGATCCTGCCGTCCTCGTCGGCGAGCAGGCAGGTGGGATGGGACTCGACACCGAAGGTCCGCACGAGGTCGCCGATGAGGGCCGCGTGCCAGTTCGTCCAGGGCATCGGCTCGTCCTGCATGAACTCGAGCACCGTGTCCCGATCGGCATCGACGCTGATCGCCACCAGCGCGAATCGATCCGCGGGCAGATCCGAGACCAGCTCCCGCAGCTCCGGCAGCACCTCGACGCACGGTGGGCACGGAGGCATCGACCGCAGGAAGAACATACAATGGCAGCGCCCCACAGCCGAAACCGGGGTTCAGGGGGAGAACCGATGCGCGCAACCTTGACCGGACTGGCCGTTGTCCTTGGGATGGCGCTCGTGCCCGCGACCGGAAGTTCCGGCGCGGGTCGGCAGGCGGATGGCGGCGGCGACGACTCGATCGCCGTGCTGGTCGGGCGCCTCGACCTGGAGCACTACAAGGCCGTCATCAGGGGACTCACGCGATTCGGCGACCGCCGCCAGGGGACGCAGCGCAACCGTGACGCCGTCGACTGGATCGAGGCGCAGCTTGCGGCGGCCGGCTGCCCTACCGAGCGGCTGTACTACACCTACGATCCGCCGCCCCGCACCGGCGGGGGCGGCGCCGGACGCACTGCGCCCCTGAACCCCACCGAACCTACCCCGACCGGCGGGCGCATCGGACGCAACGGGAGCGGCCCCGGCGGCAGCTCCATCTTCGGCTACCGCCGCCGTACCGGTGTGGTCCGCGACCCCCTGCTGCAGCCGGACGAGGCGCTGCGCGCGCTCAACCTGGAGGAACCGGTCAACGGCGACCGTTCGCAGGTGTACTGCACCACGACAGGAACCACGCGCCCCGACGAGATGTACATCCTCGGCGCGCACATGGACGGCCACGGCTTCGGCGAAGGGGCCGACGACGACGCGTCGGGCACGGCGCTGGTGATGGAGCTGGCGCGCATCCTCAGCGCCCCGGACGTGCGGACAGAGGTCTCGATCCGCTTCGCGCTCTGGAACAACGAGGAGACCGGCCTCAACGGCAGCCGCGCCTACGTCGAGCAGCGGCGCGAGCGGCAGGGACTGGAGGACCCGCCCGGCTCGGGTCTCTATCCCGAGCCGCGCTGGCTGGGGATGATCCAGCACGACATGATGCTGTTCGACCACGGCGCGCCGGGGCCGGACGGCGTGGTGAGCCGCGACCAGCGGCGCGAGGCGGACGTGAACATCGAGTTCCAGTCGAACTCCGACCTCGCCGACGAGTCGCGCGACCTGGCGTTCGTCTTCAAGGCAGCCAACGACGCCTACGCCACCGACTACCCGGCGATGGTCGGCCCGCACATGAGCAACACCGACTCGACGCCGTTCATGAACATCACGCCGTCGATCAGCCTGCGGGAGAACGAGCGCGGCATGCACATCGGGGCCGGCTGGAACCCGCACTGGCACCAGCCGACCGACGTCTTCCACACGTATACGGACGACGACTTCCGACTGGGCCTCAACGCCGCCCAGACCACGCTGGCGGCCATCGCGCAACTGGCGGGGGCGACCGTCGTCCGCGTCGATTGAGCACCGCGCTCCGGGAGACGCAGGCAATGCGGACGGCGGCTGGCGGCGCTGTCACAGGCGCCGCCAGCGCAACAGGCGGCGCTCGATCCGTTCCGCACCGGTGAACAGCAGCAGGACGACACTCATGATGATGAGGATCAGCGCGATGGTCAGCGCCGCGTTGTAGGTGCTCTGCGCAAACTGCAGCAGGTAGCCCAGGCCGCGGCTCGAGGCGACGAACTCGCCGACCACGGCGCCGGTGAAGGCGAACCCGACCGCGACCTTGAAGCTCCCGAGCACCCAGCTCGTCACCGACGGCACGTACACCTCGCGCACCAGCGTCCGCCGTCCGCCGCCCAGGGTCCGAACCCGCTCGACCAGCCGCCGGTCCACCTCCCGGAAACCGTTGTAGACCGCGAAGAAGATGAGCACCGCGACGAGGATCGTGGCCAGCGCCAGCTTCGACGCCAGTCCGATGCCGAGCCAGATGACGAACAGCGGGGCGAGGATGACGCGGGGAATCGCGTTGAGCAGGATCATCACCGGCTCCAGCAGATCCGCGACGAGCGGCACGAGCGCGGCGGCGAAGCCGAGCGCGATGCCGAGCACGAGGCCGACGAGCAGGCCGGCGAACGCCGCCGATGCGGTCGCGCCCAGGTGCGGCCACAGGTCGCCGCCGGCGGCCAGCGTGAACATGACCTCCGCGACGACCGACGGCGGAGGCGCATAGAACGGGTCCAGCACGCCGGCGCGCGATGCCGCCTCCCACCCCGCGAGCAGGAGCAGCAGCGCCGCGGCGCGGCGAACCAGCGCAGACCGGCGCCAATGGTTCATGCGGCTGGCGCCTCCAGCCTCATGCAGGCTCCATCGGCCGCTCCGACGCCGGTACCACAGGTCGGCCCGTCGGGGTTTCCGTCGGCTCATCCGCCGCCAGTTCGTCCCACAGACGCCGCAGGAGCGGCGCGAAGGCGGGATGACCGCGTGCCTCCAGCACGCGGCGGGGCCGCGGGATCCCGACGCGGTGCGTCGCACGGATCGCGGCGCGCGGCCCGTGGCCCAGCACGTGCACCACGTCCGACGCGCTGATGGCCTCCTCCAGGTCGTGGGTCACCAGCAGCACGGTGAGCCGTTCGCGCTCGACCCACTCCAGCAGCTCCTGGGCGATGCGGGTGCGGACGATGGCGTCGAGGGCCGCGAACGGCTCGTCCATCAGCAGCAGCCGGGGCCGCAGGGCCAGCACCTGGGCGATGGCCACCCGCTTGCGCTGGCCGCCGGAGAGCTGACCCGGATAGCGGTCGCCGTAGCCGGACAGCCCCAGCACCTCCAGCCAGTGTTCGGCCTGCTCGTCGGCCGCATCCGGCGGGACCTCCCGGATCCGCAGTCCGAGCGCCACGTTCTGCCGCGCCGTGCGCCATGGCAGCAGCGCGTCGTCCTGGAAGAGGAAGCCGACATCGCGCACGCCGACATCAAGCTCGACCGCGCCGCGCAACGGCGCCAGCAGGCCGGTCACCACCCGCAGGATGCTCGTCTTGCCGGAACCGGAGGGACCGATGAGCGTGGCGAACTCCCCCGCCGCCACGTCCAGATCGATACCGTCGAGAACCGGCTCTCCGCCATAACCGACCGCCAGCCCGCTGACCCGCAACATGTTCTTTTCTGTTTGCTGCATTTCGGGCGCGCGGGCTGCGACGCCCGATGTCCGGCCGCTGAGCCGCCCGGCCGACGAACGAGCATGTCCTGGCGCCGGTACCACGCGTCACCGGCCGCTGAGCCGCAACCTTGAAATCTCCCGCGCGCCTACCCGGTCAGTGCGCCGGGATCCAGCAGCATGTCCAGATCGACCTGTCCCGGCTCGAGCAGACCGGCAACTTCCTGGGCGCGCATCACCCGTCCGGCGGCTTCGACGTCCACATCGACGCGCTCCGGATACAACGACTGCCGGTAGCGCTCTATGACCCGCTCCAGTCTGGCGACATCACCGCCGGCGACGAGCGCCTCCGGCAGCGCGGCGACGATCTCGGCCGGCGGCAGGGTCCGCGTATCGAGCAGGCCCGCTGCAAGAGCGACGGCCAGCTTCCGTATCTCCGGCCGGCGCGCGTCGCGCTCGGCCGACCGCACCGAGACACCCATGAACGCATAGGAACCGCCGAGATGGCGCCGCGCCTCGTCGATCTCCATGAAGTTGACCAGCTCGCGCCCGCCCGCCTCGACGATCAGCGACAGGGCCGGCTCCTGCAGCATCGCTGCATCCACCTGGCCGATCCGCAGTGCGTCGAACACGTTCGTGCCGATGGCCGCGAACTGCACCCCGTCCACCTCGGCGCCGGCCTGATCCAGCAGATACAGGAGCAGGGCGTGATCGGCGTTGCCGAGGGCGGAGATGCCGACCGTCCGGCCTTCCAGCGCGGTCACCGAGTCGATGGCGCCGGCCTGCGCCGGAGCGGTCGCGAGCGCGAACAGCGGCAACCGGCCGGTGGACGCCACGCGGCGGATCGGCGCGCCGTTGGCGGCCGCCTGCAGTGCGACGTCGAACGAGGTGCCGGCATAGTCGACCGCGCCGCCCACGAGCGCCTGCATCGCCGCATTGCCTCCGCGGGTGTAGATCAGCTCGACGGCCAGCCCCTGCCCGGCGAAGTGGCCGCGCACCCGCGAGACCTCGTAGGGCACGACGCACAGGAGCTGGCCGCAGAAGGCCAGGCGGACGCCGGTCATGCCGTCCTGGGGCTCGCCGGCGCAGCCGCTGGCCGCGATGACCCCGGCCGCGCCGACCAGGCTCTTCAGCGTCGTGCGCCGGTCCCACCCGGAGCCCGCCGCCGGCCAGCGACGGTCGGTCGGTTCCGATTCGGTCGACGCGTCGGACACCACCCCGAGCAGGTTCGGATTGGTCGCCTCGCAGCAGCCCATGGACACTGCCACGATACCACGCGGCGAACCCGCACCCACGACACCCTGGCACGGTATCCCCGCCTGCGCACCACCCGCATCCACGCGTCGTGATTGAACGCTGGCGCGTAATTGTGTAAAACATACGACAGACGTTCGATTTACAAGGACAGCTACTGCACTGACCGTCTGACGTCGAAGTTCCCCTGTTCGCGTACGTGCCGTCGCCGGTCGTGGTGCTTCGGTCACAGCATTGAACCGACGTCCGACGTCGAATTCCCATGGACACGCTGATCCCGCGCACCGTCGAGACCGAGGTCCGCGAGCGGCTGCAGCGGACGCCGGCCGTGGTGCTGCTCGGACCTCGGCAGGTCGGCAAGACCACCCTCGCCCGGCGCATCGCCCGCGAATGGGCAGGTGCGGCGCTCTATCTCGATCTCGAACGGCCGGTCGACCGCCGCAAGCTCGACGACGCCGACGCCTGGCTGCGCGCCGCCGGCCGCACGCTGTGCGTCATCGACGAGGTCCACCGCGCCCCCGACCTGTTCGCCGTGCTGCGCGGCGTGATCGACGACCGGCGCGCCGCGGGCGACCGCGCCGGGCACTTCCTGCTGCTCGGCTCCGCTTCGCTCGATCTGATGCGGCAGACGTCGGAGAGCCTGGCCGGACGGGTCGCCCACGTGGAGATGGAGCCGGTCACTGTCGGCGACGCCGCCGCCGGCGACATCGACAGCGACGCGCTGTGGCTGCGCGGCGGGTTCCCGGACAGCCTGACCGCGCCCGACGACGCCGAGAGTGCGCGCTGGCGCGCGGACTTCATCCGTTCGTACCTGGAGCGCGACGTGCCGATGTTCGCGCCCCGCCTGCCCGCCGAAACGCTCGGCCGCCTGTGGACGATGCTGGCGCACCTGCAGGGCTCGCCGTTGAACCGGGCCCGGCTCGCCGCCAGCCTCGACGTGTCGGCGCCGGCCGTCTCCCGATACGTCGACCTGCTGGTGGACCTGCTGCTGCTCCGCCGCCTGCGTCCCTGGTCCGGCAACGTCGGCCGGCGGCTGGTCCGTGCGCCGAAGACCTATATCCGCGACAGCGGTCTCGTGCACGCGCTGCTGGACATCGGCGACCGGCTGCAGCTTCTGGGGCATCCGGTGGCCGGCCCGAGCTGGGAGGGATTCGTCATCGACAACCTCGTGTCCGCGGCCGGCTGGCGCCGGCAGCCCCGCTTCTTCCGCACGCAGACCGGCGCCGAGATCGACCTGCTCTTCGAACGCAGCGGCGAGGTCGAGATGGTCATCGAGATCAAGCGGTCGCCGGCGGCGTCGGTGTCGCGGGGATTCCACAGCGCCTGCGACATCCTGCAGCCTCGCGAACGGTATCGGGTGCACGCCGGATCCGACCGCTGGCCCGCCCCCGGCGGAGTCACGGCCATCGGGCTGGCGGCGCTCGTCGAGCATTTGGAGGCGACGCGCTGAACGGTCGGAGACGCGCACAACGCACGTCGTCGGTCCGGGAAGACCGCCCCGGCCACCTACAGCCGCGTGGCCGCCACGAATCAGTCGCGGAAAGGCTCCGACTCCTCGACCACCACGCGGAAGCGACGGAAGCGGCTGTAGGTCGCGGAGCCTTCGACACGCGAACCGCTCAGGTGGTTGTGGTACAGCTCGCGCATCTCGACCGGCACGGGATGATCCAGCTCCGCGGGCTCCTCGTAGCGGACGGTGATGATCGCGTCGACGTTCTCGTCCTCGATGACGAGCTCGGTGAGCAGGACGCGACCGGTTTCCGGATCGATCCAGTACCGGCCCCGGGCCGGCACGTTCACGCCGTTGCGCCGGCGGATCACGGTGTCCGGGGCCGTCTCCGAGTATGCGATCACCCAGGCGCCGAGCGCGGGATCCGGCGCGTTCATCTCCAGGGTCGGGACCGGATCCGGGACCCGCTCGAAATGGAACCGGGCCTTGTACGAGCGGCGCAGGAACAGCAGCGGCAGCGTCGGCGTGTTCATGTTGCGCTGCACGTCGCCGACGTTGTAGCGCGCGCTGTCGGCGAGGATGCCCTGCACCTGCCGATCCACCGACGACGCGCCACCCAGAAAGAGCCGGGCCAGCCGCTGCTCGCGGTCGCGCACCCGGCTGCCGTTCGCTTCGAAGACGTCCCGGAAGCCGAAATGGCGTTCCGCCCCCTCCGGCTGGACCAGCAGGTAATCCGACCGAAGGGTCGCGCGCTGGAAGGCGGCGCTGTCGCTCCGCCGGAACGCGGCCGGCATGGTGGCCCGCTGCTGGTACCGTTCCTCCATCACGACGCCCGAGAGCTGCGCGTGGAGCTCCTCCACGTACAGGGTCGCGCGGACGAGCACGCTCCAGAGGGTCGTCTCCTGCGCCGGCGCCGGGAACGCGAGGACCAGGACCAGGACCGCGCCTGTCGTCGGGCCCGTCAGCCCGTGGCGAAGCGCGCGGCCCGGCGTGCCGGCGCGCACCGTGGTGGAAGTCTTCTGCGGCACTTCGCGCTCCCCTTCGTGGCGGGACGAGTCAATTCCGGAAGGGTTCCGACTCCTCGACGACCACCCGGAAGCGGCGAAAGCGGCTGTAGGTGGCCGTGCCCTCGACCCGCGAACCGCTTCTCCGGTTGTTGTAGCGCTCGCGCATCTCGATCGGTACGAGGTGGTCGAGTTCCTCGGGCCGCTCGTAGCGCACGATGACGAGCGAGTCCAGCCCGTCGTCCTCCAGCACCAGCTCGGTGACCAGTACGCGACCTGTCGCCTGCTCGATCCAGTAACGGCCACGGGCGGGCAGGTTGCCGCCGCGACGACGTCGTATCACGCTCGTGGGCCAGGTCTCCCGGTACGCCACCACCCACACGTCGTCGCCGTCCGGCCCGTCGACGCCCAGGCTCGGTGACCGGTCCCGATCCCGCTCGAACGCGAACCGCGGCTTGTAGGACTGCCGCAGGAAGAGCAGCGCCAGGGTCGGCGTGTTGGTGTTGCGCTCGATGTCGCCGACGTTGTAGCGGGCGCTGTCGGTCAGGATGCCCTGCACCTGCCGGTCCCGAGTCGAGGTGCCGTCCAGGAAGAGCTGCGTCAGCCGTTCCTCGCGGTCGCGCACGCGGCTCCCGTTGGCCTCGAAAACGTCCCGGAAGCCGAAGTAGCGCTCCGAACCCTCCGGTCGCACGAGGAGGTAGTCGGAACGCAGCGTGACCCGCTCGTAGGAGTCGGCCCCGAAGCGGCCGAAGCCCGGCGACGACGCTCGCTGCTGATACCGCTCCTCCATCACGACGCCCGAGAGCTGCGCGTGGAGCGCCTCGACGTGGTCGGTGGCGCGGGCGAGCACCTGCGGAAGCGACGGCTCCTGCGCCACACCGGGCGCCGCCAACATCAGCGCCAGGACCGCGCCCGCCGCCTGCTGTGCGCGCGGCGAGCACCGCGCGGGCGTGCCGTGTCCAGTCTGCTCCGCCTCTTCCCGGTTCCGCTGCATCACCGGCAGTCTACTACTACTGTGCGGCTCCCACGCCGCGGAACGTGTCGTGCGAGTCGCGTGCGACGGACTCGGGCGGTGCGTGCTACAGTGGGAGGTCGAGCGCAGCAGGGTCATGTGACGGGCCCGGCGCGGATACGGGCGCCGTCCGTGGTCCGAACGGCCTGACCACCCGCTGTTGCCGAATCTCCGGTGACGGGACATGCCCCGGGTCACCGGCTGCAGTCCACGCTGTCGGGAGCACGCCATGAAGCCATCGACCCGTCGTTTCTCCGCCGTCGCCGCGGTCATCTGGGCGCTGTCGCTGTGGTCATCATCGGCTCTGGCGCAGCAGGCGACGACCCTCTCCTACGGTCCGGCGGCGTCGGTGGGAATGGACGCCGCGCTGCTCGATCAGGCCGTGCAGCTCTATCGGGACGCCGTCGAACGGGACGAGCTGAAGGGGGCGGTGCTGATGGTGGCGCGCCGCGGCGTCATCGTGCTGCACGAGGCGGTCGGCTGGCGGCACGAGGCGTACCGGCTGCCAATGGAGAAGGACACGCTGTTCCGGATGGCGTCCAACACGAAACCGGTCATCGGCGCGGCGGTCCTGATTCTGCAGGAGGAGGGCCGGCTCTCGCTTGACGCCCCGGCCGCGGACCATCTCCGGTCCTTCGACAACGAGCGCTCACGGGACATCACGATCCGCCAGTTGCTGAGCCACTCGTCCGGGCTGCGCATCGGTCCGATCTTCCATCCGTTCGAGGACGGCGAGTCACCGACCCTCGTCGGCGCCGTCGCGAAGTTCGGGGCCGAGGGGCCGGCGGTCGCGCCCGGCGTTTCCTACAGCTACAACAACGCCGGCTACAACACGGTCGGCGCCATCATCGAGGTCGCCTCGGGGATGCCGCTCGAGGACCTTCTCCGCACCCGCATCTACGAGCCGCTCGGCATGACGGACACGCTGAACCACGAGGACGGGACGAAGCTGAGCCGGATGGCCACCGTCTATCGCGGGCGCCGCCAGGATGACGGTCGCGTCGAGTTCCGGCAGGGTTTCACGCCGGGTGATCCGCCGGACTTTCCCGTCGTCCGCGCCTCCGGCGGGATGATCTCGACCGCGCCCGACTACGCACGCTTCCTGCAGATGTACCTGAACGGCGGGCGCTACGCCGACGCGCAGGTGCTCTCGGAAGACTCGGTGGCGGCTGCGACGCGGGGCGAGATCGCCAGCGGGACGAACACGACCTATGGGCTCGGCTGGCAGATTGCCGGCGGCGGCGCGTACTCGCACGCCGGCTCCGACGGCACGATGGGCTGGGTCGACCCGTCGCGAGAAGTCATCGGCATGGTGTTCACGCAGAGCCCCGGGGGCATCGACCCGCGTCGCAAGTTCCAGGATCTCGTGAACCGCGCCGTCGATCGCGGCGCCGCAGACGAATAACCGCACGACGCAGCCGCCCCAGGCAAAGAATCGCGAAGTTCCGCGGCGTCGAACGGCGCCGCGCCTTCCGCAGGAGTGACCACATGCATCGACCGCTGCTCGCCGCCTGCTGTGCGCTCGTGACTGCCCTGCTACTGTCGGCCACCGGTCCGGCGGGGGCGCAGACATCCGCGGAGTCGGACTTCGTTCCCGTCACCGACGCCATGCTCCAGGACCCGGCGGACGGCGACTGGCTGATGTGGCGCCGCACGCTGGACGGCTGGGGCTACAGCCCGCTCGACCAGATCGACCGCGACAATGTCGGCGACCTGCGCATGATCTGGACGCGGGCCCTGGCGCCGGGGGCGCAGCAGGGCACGCCGATCGCCTACGGCGGGACGCTCTACATGCCGAACCCGAACGACATCATCCAGGCCATCGACGCGGTGACCGGCGACCTGCAGTGGGAGTACCGGCGCGACCTCCCCGACGACATCAACGACTACCTGGGGGGCCTGATCAGCGTCAACCGCAACATCGCCATCTGGAACGACCTGATCATCGACACTGCCAACGACGACTACGCCTTCGCGCTGCACGCCGCCACCGGCGAGCTGGTCTGGGAGACGCAGCTCTTCGACTACACGCAGAACCCGGCCCGCCACTCGGCCGGCCCGATCGTCGCCGACGGCAAGGTGATCTCCGGCCGGAGCTGCCGGCCGCGCCGCGGACCCGAGGCCTGCGTCATCATGGCCCACGACGCACGGACCGGTGAGGAACTCTGGCGCCGTCGTCTGATCCCGGCCCCCGGCGAGCCCGGCGACGAGACCTGGGGCGGCGTGCCCTACGAGGAACGGGCGCATGTCGGGTCGTGGATGGTGCCGAGCTACGACCCGGCGCTGAACCTGGTCTACGTCGGCACGTCGGTCACGTCGCCGGCGCCCAAGTTCATGCTGGGCGGCGTCGACAACAAGCACCTCTACCACAACTCCACCCTGGCCCTCGACGCCGACACGGGCGCGATCGTCTGGTACTACCAGCACCTGAACGACAGTTGGGACCTCGACCATCCGTTCGAGCGGCTGCTGGTCGACACCGCCGTCGCACCGGATGCCAGCCAGGTGCCGTGGATCAACCCGCGCATCCAGCCCGGCGAGGTCCGCCGGGTCGTCACGGGGGTGCCCGGCAAGACCGGCGTGGTCTACACGCTCGACCGCGAGACCGGCGAGTTCCTCTGGGCCAGGAACACCGTCACGCAGAACGTGATCAGCGACATCGACGGGGCCACCGGCGCGGTCACCGAGAACGCCGAGCTGGTCTTCAGCGCGGAAGGCCAGGAGGTGCTCGCCTGCCCCACCTGGAACGGCGGCAAGGACTGGGAGGCCGGCGCCTACAGCCCGCTGACCAACACCATGTACATGCCGCTGCGCAACGCCTGCGCGCGGATGCTGGCCACCACCGCGGCCGGCACCTCGCACTACGCGCTCGCCGTCCGCAACCAGATCGCGCCCGGCACGGACCAGGTGGGCACCGTCCACGCCATCTCCGCCGAGACGGGCGAGACGGTCTGGCTGCACGAGCAGCGCGCGGCCACGATGTCGCTGGTCGCCACCGGCGGCGGTCTCGTCTTCGGCGGCGACGTCAGCGGCCGCTTCAAGGCGTGGGACCAGGAGACCGGCGAGGTGCTGTGGGAGATCAACCTCGGCTCGGCGGTGACGAGCTTCCCGATCAGCTACGCCGTGGACGGCCGGCAGTACATCGCCGTCGGCACCGGCACCGCGAGCACCGCGTCGCTGTTCGGTCGGCTGACGCCGGAGATCCGGCCGAGCGCCGGGAACAACCTGTTCGTCTTCGCGCTGCCGGAGTGACGGCGGCGGGCGGGACGATCATGACTCATCTCGCCGGCTGGCCTGGCGCAGCCGCCGAATCTGCCGCACGGCGGCGTCGATCTGCAGCTCCATGATCTGCCGGCCGTACTCGGCGGTCGCACGCGTCGGGTTGCCGGACACGCCGCTGCCGTCGCCACGTCTGCCGGGCGCCATCCGGTCGACGCGAAGCAGGGACGTATCGAGGAACAGCAGGGTCGACGTGTCGTGCATGCCGGCGTGGGACCCGACGTCCTCGGCGCGTTCGCCCTGCGCGATGAGCCAGTCGTCTCCCGGCCCCGGGTAGTAGTCGGTCAGGTGGTGGACGCGGGCCGGCGTGTCCGACCACTCCCGGTTGAGCCGCTCGGCCACGGCCGCCTGCGATGCCTGGTTGCCGCCGCTGTCGCCCATCAGCGCGATGTCGAGGAACCCGTGCTGCCGGAGACTCCGCGCGGCGTACTCCAGGACCTGCTCGAACACCTCGGGCGGCGTCGTGATCGTTCCGGGAAAGCGCATGTGGCCGGTCGGCGGATCGACGTTGCCCTCGGGCACGTAGGCCATCACCGGCGCCACGAGCGCGTCGCCGAGCCGCCGAGCCGCCTCGCCCGCCTTGTGCCGGACCAGGTAGTTGTGCTTGCCCAGCACCATGTGCGGCCCGTTCTGCTCCGTCCCGCCGGTCGGGATGATCACCGTCGTGACACCCGCGGCGACCTTGTCGCGCACTTCGGTCCAGGTGAGCTCCTCCAGGAATACCGTGTCGGGCGGCTGAGCCAGCGGAGCGACGGTCAGACAGAGAATGGTCAGGCAGAGAATCGGGACGGGTCCGAATCGCATGGCGTCCTCCCGGGGGCGTCGATTACCAGACGGCAATTCCAACTTTCCGACTGCGGTGCGGCGTTCAGCCCGGCCGTGGCGACGCGGGCCGACGACGCCGGGCGTTCCGCGGACCTTCCGCACCGGTCGCACCGTCACCGTGGGCGGCCGTATCCGGCTCAGACGGCCCGGGCCGCCTTCGCGGCCGCGATCTCCTCGGCGTCCATCCCGAGCACCGACGCGAGGATCTCGTCGGTGTGCTCCCCGAGCAACGGCGAGCGGACGACTTCGGCAGGCGAGTCGGAGAGCTTGATGGGGTTGCCGATGGTGAGGTAGCGGCCGCGGGTGGGGTGGTCGACCTCGACGACGGTGCCGGTCGTCCGGAGCGACGGCTCCGCGGCCAGCTCCTTCATCGAGAGGACGGGGCCGCAGGGGACGTTGAGGGGGTTGAGGATCTCCATCACCTCGAACTTGGTCTTCGTCATCGTCCACTGCTCGATGGCGTCGAAGACCTGCTCCAGCTTCGGCAGGCGCGCCTCCGGTGTGTTCCACGCCGGATCGTCGAGCCAGTCGGCGCGGCCGATGGCGCGGGCGAGGCCGGCGAACGCGGCGGCCTGGGTGATGATGTAGATGTAGGCATTGGGGTCGTCCTCCCAGCCCTTGCACTTGACGATCCAGCCGGGCTGCCCGCCGCCCGAGGCGTTGCCCGAGCGCGGGGTGGCGTCGCCGAACGTGCCGTTCGGATACTGCGGGTACTCCTTGAGCGGGCCGCGGGCGAGCCGCTGCTGGTCGCGCAGCTTGACCCGGCAGAGGTTGAGCACGCCGTCCTGCATGGCGCAGACGACGCGCTGGCCACGCCCGGTCCTCTCGCGCTGGAAGAGCGCGGTGACGATGCCGAGGGCCAGGTGCAGGCCGGTGCCGGAATCGCCGATCTGGGCGCCGGTGACGGTCGGCGGGCCGTCGTCGAAGCCGGTGGTGCTGGCGCCGCCGCCGGTGCACTGCGCGACGTTCTCGTAGACCTTGCAGTCCTCGTAGGGGCCGGGGCCGAAGCCCTTGACCGAGGCGTAGACGAGCCGCGGGTTGATCTCCTGGATGCGCTCCCACGTGAAACCCATGCGGTCGAGCGCGCCGGGGGCGAAATTCTCGGCCAGCACGTCGCACGACTCGATGAGCCGCGTGAAGATGGCCCGGCCGGTCTCGGACTTCGTGTTGATGGTGATGCTGCGCTTGTTGTGGTTCAGCATCGTGAAGTAGAGGCTGTCCACATCGGGGATGTCGCGGAGCTGACCGCGCGTGGCGTCACCGACGCCGGGGCGCTCGACCTTGATCACGTCGGCCCCGAACCAGGCGAGCAACTGCGTGCAGGTGGGGCCGGACTGCACGTGGGTCATGTCGAGTACGCGAACTCCGTCGAGCGCTTTCATGTCGGTCTCCGTATCTTCCGTCCATCGCCGCCGCATCGACCGCGGACGCGCGAGACGCGCTGCCGCACCGGGCGTCGCTACTTCGGCGTTCCCTTGATCCTGATCCCCTCGTCCACGATGGTCCTGCTGAGCAGGCTGACGCACGCGTAGAGAGCGCGCAGGGTCGGCACCTCCACACCGGTCACTTCCGCGAGCTCAACGACCGCGCCGAGCATGCCGTCTATCTCGAGCGGCTTGCCGACCTCGACGTCCTGCAGCATCGACGTCTTGTGCTTGCCGACGCTCTCCGCCCCCGCGATGCGTCGCTCCATCGACACACGGAAGCCTGCCCCCAGACGCTCCCCGATCGTCTGCGCCTCGGTCATCATCGCCGCGGCCAGGGCGTGGGTGAGCGGGAACCGGCAGATGTCGACCAGCGTCGAGTGGGTCAGCGCGCTGATCGGGTTGAACGTCAGGTTGCCCCACAACTTGAGCCAGATCTCCGAGCGGATGTCGGTCAGCACGCGCGCCTTGAAACCCGATGCAGTGAGCAGCTCGGACACCCGCTGCACGCGCGCCGATTCGCTGCCGTCGAGCTCGCCCACCGGAAAGCGGTTGCCCTCGATGTGCCTGATGACGCCGGGCTCGGCGATGGTCGCCGCCGGATAGGCGATGCAGCCGATGATGCGGTCGGGATCGATGGCGTTGAACAGGATGCCGCCGGGATCGACGGTCTCGACCACGCGGTCGGCATAGGGTCCGTCCAGCTTCTGGAAGTACCACCACGGGATGCCGTTCTGCAGCGTCACCAGGCACGTGTCGGGACCCATCAGCGCGGGCAGGTCGTCGACGACCGCAGCGATCTGGTGCGCCTTGAGAGCCAGAAAGACAATGTCGTGCGGCCCGAGATCGCGGATGCGGTCGGTGGCCGTCAGGTTGTCGGCGACCGATTCGCCCTCCCCCTCGATCAGTTTCATGCCGCTGGTGCGGATGGCGGCCAGATGCGGGCCGCGGGCGATGACCGAGACGTCGTGCCCGGCGCGGGCCATGCGCACCGCCATGTAGCCGCCGATGGCCCCGGCGCCGACAACGCAGACTTTCATCAAGGATCCTCCGCTTCGAAGCCGGCCCCGCGCCCGGCGATCGGGCGGCCAACGTCACTGACCGGCCCGCGCCGGCAATCCTCACGGGGGATCGCCCGGCGGCGACCGACCGCCCGCCACGGCGGGAAGCGTACCGCCGCGGCGGACGGGAAACGAAGTGCTACTGCGAACCGCCCGCAGACTCGCGCTCCTCGGCGCGGTGGCCGGCCAGAATGCCGTCCATGCCGATGTTGCCCTCGTGGCAGGCGTACTCGTAGATGGCGTCGGTCGTCCCCATCAGCGGAATCAGCACTGTCCAGGGCCGCGTGTAGGTGGTCGGATCGTCGATGGTGACCTCGTAGTTCAGCGTCTGCGGCCCGACGCGCGTGAAGCGCTCGGTGATCCGCAGGTGCTCCGACGACAGGCCCCGGAAGGTCGCCTTCGGCGAGTAGTTCGCCGTCTCGACCACCAGCGTGTCGCCCTCCCAGTAGCCCCGCGAATCGCCGTGCCACAGCCGGACGTCGTTGTCGAGCGGCGGGGTGCCGTCGATCGGAACCACCCTCGCATCGTGGTTCATCTCGTGGTAGATGACGACGTGATCGGGGCTCTGGAAGACCTGGTAGTAGCTGTTGTAGCCGGCGCCGAGCCGCGGCACCCCGTAGGTGACGCAGCGCTCCGAGAGCGGCCGGTCGGTATAGGAATCCGCCGGATGGTCACGCCGGTGCGCCCGCAGCATCGCCTGCCGGTCGCGCGCCGTGGCGGTCAGCGCCGGGATGCGGCCGTCGGGCGGATCGACCACCAGGGACGTCCGGTCGTTGAAGTCGCGCTCGACGATCCAGAACTGGTTGTAGTTGCCGGTCGTCGGGTCGTAGGAGGTCGCCTGCGTGCGCTGGATTGCGGCCAGGACGAGCTGATCGCCGAACAGCGCGTCGCCGTCGTCCACGGCCACCTCGGCGGCGGCCCTGAGCTCGGCGAGCTCTTCTTCCGTCAGTCTTTCCTTGCCGGCCCACTCCGGCGGACGCTCCAGGGGCGTGGCGTTGTTGTTGGCCCACACGCCCTGCAGGTCGGGCTGGCCGTCGGGCGTGCGCGGCAGCGTCCAGGCATCGTCCTGGGCTGCGGCCGGTGCGGCGAGCGCGGTCACGGCAACCGCGGCGATCAGCAGGCCGGTCGAAATCAGGCATCGTCTGCGCATCTGGGATCTCCTCGAGCGCGCCATCGGACGGGCGCGGCGCGCAACCTGTAATTGTAACGGGTCGGACCACCGCCCCGCCACCACCGCCGCTGTTCCCGGCGGCGGGCGACCGGGACCCGCGATACGCACCCGGCACGGGACGCTCGGACGCGAAGTGCGCGCCCGTCCCGTACCGGCACCGGGCGTGAGCGTTCCCCACGAATCGGTGCGGGCCGTTCCGCATGCGGCAAGCCCTCCGCGGGCTACCGGTCGAACAGCCGACGGTTGGCTTCCGCCCGCGCCTCGACGTCCGCCAGATGCTCGTCGAGCAGATAGCCCTCCGCCACCAGCGCCCCGGCGGCCCGCATGATCTGCGCGCGGTAGTCCTCGAAGCCGCCGAAGCGCTCCTCGACCGACAGGCGCGGATCGCCGGACGCCTCACGCTCCGCCTTCGTCCCCGGAAACGGGACGTACCCTCCGGCGAGCCGGAGCAGCGCGTCGGGAGCGCCAATCGCCGGATTCCGCAGGTTCCAGCCGGTATAGGTGGCGACCGGCGCCACGACGGCCGGCATGCGCAGCACGCCGATCTCGTTGTTGTCGTCGTCGAGCGCCGGCACGCGGACGCCGTACCGCCGGCCGGATCTGACCGGCGGCTGGTTGTCGATGCGACGCATCGTCGCGAACCGCTCGCCGTAGTCCAGGTGGTCGGGTTGCTGAATCGCCGTCGGGTATCGGACGCCGGGCAGCGCCCTCCAGCCGGCCTGGTCCGCCTTCCAGCCGGCGAGCGTGCCGTCCGCGATGCGTGGATGCACGCTCGGCGGGGGCGGCGCGCCGTCGCTGACCCAGCGGTCCATGGCGAGGAACAGCGCTTCGAGGAACGGCTGGTAGACGTTGGGATTGGGGGCCAACTGCCCCCGGTTCGACGGGCCGCGGGCCGGGCTGTGCTGCGAACCGCCGAATACGTAGACCCGCACGTCGTCCGGGATCCGGCTGTCGCGCTGTCCGGTCGGATCGGTCACCACGAGCGAGGCGCTGCGGTGCCAGTACTCCGAGCTCGTGTCGAGATGCATCACCTTCGGCGCCGCGCCGCGCGCACGCGCCCGCCGCAGCAGACTGTCGGTCCGGCCCGTGAACGGGTCGGTCTCGTCGCCGTACGCGAACGGAAAGACATCGACGGGATACAGGTGGCCGCTGTGCTCGGTCGCGGTCCGCGTGGGCGATGCGAAGCGGTGGTTGAAGAAGCCCTGGCCGGCGCCGGCGATGACCGGCATCACGCCATCGAAGACGATGCGCCCCTGCTCGTCGGCGTTGAACCCTTCGTGGAGGAACATCCGCAATGCCCGTCCGCTCTGCGAGCGCCCCTCCCCGATGACGCGCCGAGCCAGCGGCCGACCGCGGGCGTCGCGCAGCGGGTTCATCGACGAGTCGTCGTGGCGCAGGAACGACACGAAGTCGCGAATCGCCGCGAACCCGGCGCCCTGCACCACGGACCCGAACGCCTCGTAGGTCAGCTCGTGGATCACGCCCGGCTCGAAGCCGCCCGCGAGCCGGATGTCCGCCTCGATGAGCCCGCTCCCCTGCTCGCGCGCCGCCCCCGTCAGGATGAACTCCCACCGGTCGCGCGGGATCGGCTCGGGGGCGTCGCGCTCGCGGAGCCGCCGGGTCAGCGTCGCGCGCGGCAACGAGGCGGCGACCGGCTCGAAGGCGAGCTGACGCCGGTCCGAGACCGCCAGCCGTTCGGTCGCCACGTCGCTGATCATCTCTGCGCGGACGGTCCCGACGACCGGCACGTAGTCCTCGTCGAGCGCCACGGGGGCTTCCAGCCGCAGCAGCGGCGGCTCGGGCGGCACCTGGGCGATCCAGCCGCTCCAGACCGAGACATAGCCGCGGCGCAGGAAGAACGGCTGCGTGCCCCACAGCTTCCGGCCGCGGTTGTTGATGTCGTAGAGCACCGTCGGCTGCGCCAGCGAGCGATCCAGGGGCGCGATGATCTCGAAATCCCCGTAGAACTCCACGCGACCGGCGCCGTTCTGCGCGGCGCGGTCGAGGTCGACGACGGCCCGATTCGCCTCGTGCTCGGGATCGAGCGCATAGACGACCCGCCCGCGGATCCGCTCGTAGCGCCCCACCTTGTCCGGCACCTCGTCCGCGAACGGCTCGCGGGAAGTGATCCGCACCTGGATGACCTCCGCGCCCGCCGGCGCCGCGACCGCGAGCGAGCAGAGGTACAACACCGCAGCGATTCCCCGCCTGACCGTCATGACGTCACCTCTTGCCACCTGTCATCCGTACCCTGCGGGCGCCTCGCCGCTCTCGGTGCGCGCGGGGATTTCACCACTCGGAGCCGCGCCGCACCTTGCACGAGGCGCCGGCCTCCTCGCCGCTCCCGGTGCTCGCGGGATTCACTACGGACTGCTTGCCGGCGTCTCGAAAGACGAACGGCGCGACGCACCGCCCGGAATCGCCCGGGTGAGGCACGCCACGCCGACATCTGCGGCCCGTATCGGGACAGCCGTCGTCCGCCCCGATCCGTCTGCCGCGGTGCAGAAGCCCGGCCCGTCTACTTCGCCAGCGGATCCGGCCGAAGCTGGAACTGCACCACCTTGCTCGGGGTGCCCTTGCCGGTTTCGGTGTGGAACGGCGCCCGCGTGCCGTAGGTCGCCCACAGCCCGCGGCCCTTCCAGCCGGCATCCGGGTCGTCGATCCGCCCGTCCAGCCACTTCGTGTAGAAGCCGAGCGGATACGGCACGCGGATGATCACCCACTCGCCGTCCTGCAGCGCGAGCAGCCCCTCGGACGCGTTGCCGGTGTTGATCGGCGTGTTCTCACCCAGGCCGAATGTGTCGAACTGGTCCACCCAGGTGTAGTAGCTGCCCTCGGCGCTGCCCGAATCGTCGACGCCCTTGAACTTCGGCAGCGGCTCCTCGTAGAGCGTCCAGCCCTCGGGGCAGTGCTGGCCGGTCGCGTCCGGACCGTTCAGCGGGCCGGCGCACCTGCTGCGGTCGAAGCTGGCCATGTGGCCGCTGGCCAGCGGCGTCCAGACGACGCCGTTGCGATCGATGTCCATGCCGCGCGGCGAGTAGCCTTGCACCTCGGCGCCGGGGTTCTCCCACGGCACCTCGAACACCTCGAGCAGCGCCGTGTTGGGCGGATCGTCGCCCGGGTCGAGACGCAGCACCGAGCCCGGGAAGCCGAGCGACGAGCCCCAGATGGTCCCGTCGACCGGGTTGTAGGCCACGCCGTAGAAGCCGGTCGTCACGCGGCGATCCCTTGTCGGATCGATCGGCTCGTTCGGCTCGGTGAACTCGTCCCGCCGCCCGTTGCCGTTGGTGTCGAGCACCAGGGCGGTCCAGCCCTGCGAGGCCTCCTCGTCACCGGTCTCGAGGAACATCTTCGTGTTCAGCCAGCCGATGACCGGACCGCCGCCGCTGGTCCACAGGGTGTTGTTCTCGTCCTCGGCGAAGATCAGGTGGTGCGTGCTGTAGCAGGTGCCGACCAGCGTCATCTCCTCGGTCGCCGGATCCCAGACGGCCAGGTGCCGGTTGGCCCGCGCGTTGGGGAACGCCTGCGCCGACGGATGATCGGACCCTTCCAGGCACATGTCCGGGTTCTGCGGGCCGCGCACGCGCGAGGTCAGCCAGACGCGGCCGTCCTGGTCGAGCATCGGGTTGTGGACGTTGGTCCGGCTGTTCCAGATCGCCTCGTCCCCCCAGTACGGCGAGGAGGCCAGCGGCGGCCCGGCCGCCAGCGGGGTGTCCGGATCGCGCACCGGCACCGGAATCTCGCTCGACGCGTTGGCCACCGGATCGAGAACCGGCACGTAGTCCGCGCTCGCCTCCAGGGCGCCGTAGATGGGGCCGTAGGCGTTGACCGTCGGATTGCGCTTGTCGGTTGCGATCTCGTCGTGCAGGTAGGCCTTCGGGTCGGCCCAGTCCCACTGCGACACGACGATGTTGCGCTCGACGCCCTGCGGCCGGCGCGGCGCCTCGGGCAGCTCGCCCGCCATGATCCGGTCGGTCCAGTCGGCGAACATCTCCAGCGCGGCGCGGCGACCCATGCGGTCGAGTCCGTTCGACATCGAGCCGCCGGCCTGCCCCGACTGGATGCGGCGGTCCCAGGCGTCGACCATCGAATCGAACTCGCCGAGCTCGGCCGGCACCTCGCGCGTCGCTAGGTTGCCCAGCGAGTGGCATGCGGTGCAGCCGCCCGACTTCACGGTGCGCATCCACTCGGCCTGGCTGCGCATGTTGGGAGAAATCCCGTTGCCGTCCGGTCCGGTGCCGGGGAACTCGTCCCGGTCGGGGACCTCGATCAGCGACAGCCAGTGGCCGGCCGGGTAGTACTGCGCGGCCGCAGCTTCGTCCGGCGCGGCGACGGCGGTCAGGTCGAGCGTCGAGCCGGGCGGCGTCCGGACCTTCTCCGAGTCGACCAGACCGTAGCCGCGGACCCACACGTCGTAGGTCGCATCCGGCAGGTCGGGAATCAGATAGCGGCCGTCGTCGTCGGTGACGACGATGCGGTTGAACCGCGTCGGCAGGTCGGTGGTCTCGGCAATCACCCAGACGCCCGCCTCGGGACCGTCGGGGCCGGTCACCACGCCGCCGATGTCGTCGGCGTCCACGGCCACCGCCTGCCACGCGCCCGCGCCGCCGGCCGAGAGGACCAAGACGGCGGCACCGAAGACCGCCGCCATACCGGCTCGACAGAACATGTCACTGCACATCTCGTCGCCTCCCCTTGCGCATTCGCTCCCCGTTCCCGGGGGCCGGCCCTCGCGGATCCGGCCCGCCTCGATCAATCCGGAAGCCGACAGTAGCACTTTTCCCGCGGGAGCGCACGGTCGGACAGATCGGCCCCTCACCGGCTGGCCGGCGACGCTGACGCGCCTCGAAGCCGCCCCGGCCTGGCACGGCGTGAGTCCCGGCGCGCTACCGTGCCGCCGGCCTGTCGAGCTGTTCGACGTGCACCCGGGCCACCATGTGCATGTACCCGCCGGCGGGCGCGAACCGGTCGTCCGCCGCCGCCACTAGGTGGGTCCGCGCCGCGGCGGCGGCGCCGAGCGCCTCGTGGTACAGGCCGACGTACAGGTGCGCGAAGAAGAGCCCCGACCGGCGACCTCGTTCCGCGGCGCGCTCACCCGCCGCCATGACCTCTTCCGGCGTCAGCTCGCCGCGGAACATGCTGTAGATCTCTCGCATCGGCGCGCGCGAGTCGGGACCGACCGGCAGGAGCGCCGCGAGGGCCGCATCCGGCGAGTCCGCGCGGGCCACGCACAGGAAGTGCCAGGCCGCATTCTCGACGTCGTTGGGATTGACCAGCCGATGCGACTCGAACTGCTCCCGGCAGTCCCGGAAGCGACCCACGTAGTAGAGCGCGATACCGCGCTGCCACAATTGCGGCGCGGCGCGCGGCACGAGCGCGGCGACCTCGTCGAAGCCGGCCGCCGCTTCTTCCAGTCGGCCCGCCGCGAAGTCGCCGACGGCGCGGTCGAGAACCGCGCGCGGGTTCTGCGCCGACTCCGCGCCGGGGACGGCCAGACCGATGGCCACCAGCGGGACGATCCACGCCCTCCGGAACCCGAGTGCTGTTGTCTTCACGACGCCAATACTACCAGCCCGTGGTGAAAAGTCCCCGCGGCATTCGAGCGGCGATGCGTCCCGCCCGGCGGCCCCGAAACGCCTCGCTGGCTCGGCGTTTCGGCCGTGCGGGGGAACACATGGCCGTCACGACCGTGTGTCCCGAATACGACCGTTGCGCTACACTCGCACCGTTTTGCGTGCGGTCGCCGAGAGATGCACCCGGCGGCGCGCACGAGGAGGGATACCAATGACACGTACACGTTCGTTCGGCATCGCCCTGCTGTTGGCGGTGGCGCTGGCAGCGGCAATCGCTGCGCCGGCGGCCACGCAGTCCAACGGCATGAGCTTCTTCATCACCAGCGCCGGTCCCGGCGACGGCGCCAACCTCGGCGGCCTCGAGGGCGCCGATGCGCACTGCTCGACGCTGGCCGGCGCGGTCGGCGCCGGCGGCAGGACCTGGCGCGCCTACCTGAGCACCACAGGCACGACCGGCGTCAACGCCCGCGATCGCATCGGCATCGGTCCGTGGCACAACGCCAACGGCGTCGAGATCGCCTCGAGCGTCGAGAACCTGCTCGGCGACAACAACCTGACGAAGGAGACCCAGCTCAACGAGAAGGGCGAAATCGTCAACGGCCGCGGCGACACGCCCAACATGCACGACATCCTGACCGGGACGCAGCTCGACGGCACGGCCTGGGAGGGCGAGGGCGACACCACCTGCGGCAACTGGACCAGCAACGCGGCGGACGGCAGCGCCCTGGTCGGCCACCACGACCGGACGGGCGGCGGCGCCAACCCGACCCACTGGAGCACCGCGCACGGCTCGCGCGGCTGCGGGCAGGCCAACCTGCAGGCCACCGGCGGCAACGGCTTCTACTACTGCTTCGCCATCGACTAGAGCGGACAGAACTGCACGGCGTCGGCGCGCACCCGAAGCACTCGCCGCGCGGGTGCTTCGGGTTGCGCGCGTCAAACCGGCCGCCCCGGCCATCGACAGACCGGCGCCAGCGTTGTTCCCCACCTCGGTCCCGATGTCGACGTCGGGACCGCACTGCCATCCGACAGACGGCACCGGCGTTGACGCTATTCGGAGTCGACGCGCGTCACGAAGTTCGCTGTCTTTCCTTGCCATCGACAGACCGGCGTCGGCGCCGCCGTTGCCCGGGCCTGGTCCCGCCCGCCGCAAGGAAGGCGCGCAGGTCGGACCGCACATCGCCGATGCGGGCGTTCATGTCCGACCGCACATCGTCGATCCGCTTGCCGAGCCCTGCGTGCGCCTCGCGGTTCTCGGCGCGGAGACCGTCGATCTGCCGGTTGATCAACGTCACGACCAACGTCACGACCAATGTCACGACCAACACGCCGACCGGAACGACCACCGCCGCCACCGCAGCGACCAGTCCCCAGTCCATGCCACCATTGTAGGCCGTCGCGCGCGGCACCGCGTTGACATCGGTCAATCATCGCCATGGACCGGCCCGCTGAATGCCCACCATCCGAACGTCGCGCGCGGCGCCGCGTTGACATCGGTCAATCGTCCGACGATCCGGAGCGTCCAACCGCCCGCCCGCAACGTCACACGCCGCACCTGCCGCCGCACCCGGCGATGCGGCCGGCGTGCAGCGATATAATCGCCGGCACATCGCATGTCCCGGCCGGCCCCGGATTCTCGGCCCACATCCCGCAACAGCGCACCGGTGGCGCTGCTGCTCGCCGGCGCGGCGGCCCTTGGGGTGGCCGCAGCGCTCTCGCAGCCGCGCCTGGTTCCCGAAGCGACAGTGGAACATCGCCCCATCGAGGTCCCGGAAGACGGCTACGTCTCCTCCGACACCTGCCAGGCGTGCCATCCTTCGCAATACGCCACGTGGCGCGGGTCGTTCCATCGCACGATGACCCAGGTCGCCACGCCCCAGGCGGTGCGCGCCGATTTCGACGAGGTGGTGGTGGACGCCGTGCACGGCCGCCCGATGCGCCTCGAACGCCGCGGCGAGGAGTTCTGGGCGGAGTTCGACGACCCCGGGTGGGAGGGTGACCCGCGGGAGCGCCCGCGGATCACCCGGCAGGTGGTGCTGATCACCGGCTCGCACCACCAGAACATCTACTGGTACGCCACAGGGCACGACCGCGCACTCAACGTACTGCCCGCGGTCTATCTCCTCGACGAGCAGCGTTGGACGCCTCGCAACGCCGTGGTGCTGGCGCCGCCCGGACAGGGGGTGGCGATGCTCGACGGGCACTGGAACGCCGTCTGCATCGACTGCCACACGACCCACGGCAAGACCCGCTTCGACACGCCGTTCCGCTCGGAATCGATCCGCGACCAGGCGGTCGACACCACCGTCGCCGAACTCGGCATCGCCTGCGAGGCATGCCACGGGCCGGCCGCAGCGCACGTGGCGGCCAACCGGAACCCGTGGCGCCGCTACGCGCTCCACGCCGGCGGAGCGCCCGACCCGACCATCGTCGAGCCGACCCGGCTCGATCCGCAACTCTCCTCGCAGGTCTGCGGACAGTGCCACAGCATCTGGGAATTCCCCGACACCGCGGGCGAACGCGCGGCCAGCGCCGGCGGCCTGCCGTACAGGCCAGGTGACGAGCTCCGGACGACTCGCTTCATCGCCCAGCCGCGGGTGAACGGACGGTCGGAGGCCATGCGGACGCTGGTCGCCGCGGACCCCGACTTCGTCCGCGGCTCGTTCTGGGCGGACGGCCTCGTCCGCGTGTCCGGGCGCGAGTACAACGGCCTTGTGGACTCGCCCTGCTTCACCGACGCGACGACGCCGGAACGCACCCTCTCCTGTTTCTCGTGCCACACGATGCACAAGACGCCGGAGGATCCGCGTACGGTCGCCGAGTGGGCGGGCACGCATCAGGTCTCGGCCGGCATGGACGGCGATGCGGCGTGCACGCAGTGTCACGCGTCGATCGCCCACGACGTGTCCGTGCATACGAACCACGCCCCGGGATCGGCTGGCAGCCGCTGCTACAACTGCCACATGCCGTACACCTCGTACGGGCTGCTGCGGGCCATCCGGAGTCACACCGTGACCAGCCCGTCGGTGCGCGAGAGCGTCGTGATCGGGCGGCCGAATGCCTGCAACCTGTGTCACCTGGATCGCACCCTGGCGTGGTCGGCCGACCATCTGGCTGCCTGGTACGCGCAACCAGCGCCTCGCCTCGACGAGGACGAAGGGGCGACCGCGGCATCGATCCTCTGGCTGCTGCGGGGCGACGCCGGCCAGCGCGCCCTGACTGCCTGGAGCTACGGCTGGAGACCGGCGCAGGAGGCCTCCGGCACGAGCTGGATGCCGCCCTATCTGGGCGAGCTGCTCGGCGACCCGTACGACGCGATCCGCTTCATCGCGGCGGCGTCGCTGCGCAGGGTCCCCGGCTTCGAGACCCTGCAGTACGACTTCACCGCCAATCGGGATGCGCGGATCGAAGCGGCCGTCGGCGCGCTCCGTGCCTGGCGCAACAGCACGCGCGCGCGGGCGCGACGCGATTCCGAGCTGCTCTTCGGGCCCGACGGCACGCTCGACATCACAGCGATGCGGCGCCTGTTCGACCAGCGCGATACCCGGCCGCTCTTTCTCCGGGAATAGGCAACGACGGTGGCCACCCACCCCTCCCATTCGCGACCCGACTACGTTCGCCGCCACCTGCGCGTCGGCTGGTGGTCGCTCTTCGTCTTCGTGCTGCTCGGGGCAACGCTGGAAACGATGCACGGCTTCAAGGTCGGCTTTTATCTGGACGTGTCGAACGAAACCCGCCGGCTGATGTGGACCCTCGCCCACGCCCACGGCGCGCTGCTCGGCCTCGTCAACGTCGCCGCGGGCCTGTCACTGCGCGCGCTGCCGGCGCTCCCGGAGGGCGCTCGTATCGCCTCGCTGTCAACGACCCTGGTCGCCGCCACCGTACTGCTGCCGGCCGGGTTCTTCGCCAGCGGCATCTCCTTCTACGGCGGCGACCCCGGCGTCGGGATTGCCCTCGTGCCGGTCGGCGCGGCAAGCCTCGCGATCGCCGTGTTCCTGATGGCCCGTGCGGTCTCTGCCGCATCGGACCCGTCAGGCGCCCGCAGGACCGGCCGCAGGGGATGACGGCCGGGCCCACGGCGCGGCGCCGTGGGCCCGGCCGTACATGACGAAGGGAGCCCTCCGGAGGGCTCCCTCGGTCATCTCCGCGAACGATCGCGGCGACTCACCGCACGGTGACCGTCAGGTCGCCGGACGTCACGAACATCGCGTCGGACGCCCAGGCCCGGAGCGTGTATGTACCGGGCGAGTCGAAAGTGACCGTCGTCTCGAACGTCGCCGATGTCCAGCCGTCCCCGTCGATGTGGGTCGCCGGGTTGTCCGAAGAAGTCGGAGCGGTCAGCACGCCATCCACTTCCCGCGCGAGCTCCTTCTCCTCCACCGAGCGCTGAAAGCCGGCCGGCTCGAAGTCGCCGTCGTCCGGGCCGCGGTAGACGGTCCAGTGCAGCGACAGTCCGTTGCGTGGCGGCCGCGGCTTCTCGTACCAGCGGATGTTGTCCGGTACACGCGACTGGCCCTCCGGGGGAATGAGCGTGGGCAGACGCGTACGCGGCGGACGCGGCGGCAGCTCCGTCGGCAGCTCGTCGTCCCGAATCACCGCGGTCAGGGTAAGCGTCTCGCCGACGCCGACCCGCTCGGCGCTCGCCGACACCTCCACATCCGGGGCACGGTTCGAGAACAACTGCTCGACCGGGCGTCCGAACCCCGTACGCGAGTTCGACGTGATCGTGTTCTCGTCGATCTCCCATTCCGGTTGCAGCCAGCCGTAGGCCCGCTGCTCGCTGCCGTGCGCCGTGACGGACCAGATGATCCCGTCCTCGGGATTGGGACCGGTGTCGGCCGGCATCGGCACCGTGAACTGGTAGCGCTGGGTGCGCGGATAGAAGTAGGTGGGCTGCCCGCGGTCCTCGGCGTCCGGCGAGAAGTAGTTCTCCGGCCCGACCGGGAGGCTCGGCTGCTCGCGGTAGTTGCGGTTCAGGTACCCGAAGTGGAACAGGTAGCTGCCGTCGTCGTTGCGCGTCCAGCCCTCGAAGATCGGCTGGATGTCCTGTCCGCCGTCGAACCGCTGCTGCGGCTGCGAGACGATCGGCACGTCGCGCGGGTTGACCTGCGCGGAAGCGGCGCCGACCGCGCCGAGCGCCAGGGCCGCGACGGCGGAAGCGATCACCCAACGGGAATGCGTCCTCATTGATGCCCTCTGTCTATGTCTACAAACGAAAAAAGCACTCTGCGGAGCGCCGCCCCGCAGAGTGCTCTGGTCCGGACCGTGCCTCCGCTGCCGCAACGAACCGGTCCGCCGTCGGCGGCGGTCAGTTCGTCCCTGCGGAACAGACTCCTAGTTGTTGTTGGCGCGTGCGTCCAGCTCTTCCTGGTACTCGTCTTCCGTCAGGTCGTACCAACTGATCCACCCGAACGCCATTTCGTCGATGGTGCGGCTGCCCCCACCCGTCCAGTTCAGCGGGTCCACGTTGCCGCGGTGCGACTCGGTGTTGTCGTGGTAGCTGATGACGTGCAGCTTGGTGCCGGCCGGATAGATGGGTTGGGCGTCATCCTCGTAGTTGTAGACGATGTGCCAGTTGAAATCGAAGTTGACGCAGCTCACCATCTCGGTCGTCGAATCCGGGTAGATCAGCTCCAGGCACTGCCGCTTCCCGAGAAAGTGCATGTGCGGCTGGAAACCGGTCAGTCGGCCCGGCAGATACATCGTCGCGTAACCGTCGTGCCGCGTGACCTGTCCGGCCGGGATGTCGAGCTCGCCGGCCTGCCCGAGCTGCCGCGAGTAGAGGATCTTGTCGGGAACCTCGCCCTCGGGATAGAGGACCAGCCCCAGATCCGTCCGGTCGACCACTTCCTCGCCGATCGAGTGGTAGTGGAAGCTGAAGCGGACGCGCGAGCCGCCCTCGAAGATTTTGCCGGTGCCGTCCGGGTACTTGTCGGCGTTCTTGCCGACCGCGTACTCGTTCAGGAAGAAGTCGTTCGAGCTGTCGTTGAGCGGCGCATCCGGATCCGTGACCGCGTAGGTGAGCGCATGGTGCACGACGCGCAGGTCGCCCGCCTTGGTCTGGATCGCCTTGATGTAGCGGTCGTTCGGAATGCCCGAGTCGACGATGTAGTCGCCCCACCAGTCACCCGCCTCGGCCGGCACGGTGTGCGGCGGCGAGGTGACGACGACATCGGGCTCGATCTCCCAGGCGCCGAAGTCGGGCTGCTCGACCGGCGCCGGCGCATCGGCGGGGTTGCCGCGCGGCGCGCCGGCGTCCGCCCAGGCGGCAACCAGATCGATCTCGGTCTGCGACAGCGAGCGGTCCTGCTTGAATTCCTGGATGCCCACGTTCGGGTCGACGTGCCACGGCGGCATCTCGCGGGCGACCACCTTGTTCTTGATCGACCGCGCCCAGGGCCGCGTCTCCTGATAGTTCATCAACGACATCGGCGCCATGTTGTTCGGCCGATGGCAGACCTGACACGAGCGCTGCAGAATCGGCTCGATGTCCTTGTGGAACGTCACGGCATCCGTCTGCGCGACGGTGACGTTCGGCAGCGCCACGACCGCGGCGGCTGCCGCGACCAACACCAGTGCGGCTTTCTTCATCTGTACTCCCTCCAAGCGCGGCACGCTGGACGCACCGCACACAGAACGGCTCACACGACTTGCATTGCTAGTGTATCGTCTTGGCCGCCCTGCGATCAACCGACTCGACGGCCCACCGAAAAGGCCGGCAACGCCGGGCCGCCCGACGAACGCCCGATCCGTGCCGGCGTTCAACCAGCCCAGCGGCCTGCGAGACCGCCCGGCCGGAGCCGCCGGGCCGACCCGCTCAGCGGCGTTCGAGGTAACGCCAGACCAGGTGTGCCATCGCCCGCACGCCCACCGGCAGCGCCGCATCGTCGGCCCGGAACGTCGGCGAATGGTGACCGCCCGATGTCGTGCCGGGCTTCTGCGTGCCCAGGAACCAGAAGAACCCCGGCACCTCGTTGGCGAAGCGGGCGAAGTCCTCGCCGGCCATCAACGGATCGGCCAGCGACACGCGGTCGGCCCCGACCACTTCACCGAGGGCCTGCACTGCCCAGGCGGTCAGCTCCCGATCGTTGATGACCACCGGGGTGATGCGGTCGTACTCGATCTCGAACGACCCGCCCCCAGCCCGTGTGATGCCGTCCACGATTTCCCGCATGCGGCGCTCGACCGTGTCCTGGACCTCCGCATCATAGGTCCGCACCGTCCCTTCCAGGTGCACCTCGCCCGGAATGATGTTGAAGCGCGTCCCGCCGCGCACGATACCGACGGTGACGACGCTCGGGGCCAGCGGCGAGAGGTTTCGCGAGCGGATCGTCTGCAGCGCCGTGATCGTCTGCGCGGCCATCACCACCGGATCGACGCTCAGGTGCGGCGCGGCGCCGTGCGCCTGCTCACCGCGGATGGTGATGCGGAAGTGATCGACCGCGGCCAGTGCGCCTCCCGGCGTGTACTCGATGCCGCCGACGTCCAGCCCGGCCCGGGCGTGCAGCCCGAAGACCACTGCCGGACGCAACTCCTCGAAGCCCCCCTCGTCGAGCATCAGCGCGGCGCCGCCCTCCTCGCCGGGCGGAGGCCCTTCCTCGGCCGGCTGGAACAGGAACACCACCGTGCCGGGCAGCTCCGCCTGCAACGCCCTGAACACCGACGCCACGCCAAGCTGCACGGCCACGTGGATATCGTGGCCGCAGGCGTGCATCACGCCCACCTCCTGCCCGAGGTAGGTCGACCGCACGGTGGAGGCGAACGGCAGGTCGGTGTCCTCGGTCACCGGCAGCGCGTCCATGTCGGCGCGCACGGCAACGACCGGGCCGGGCCGGCCGCCCCGCAGCACCGCCACGACCCCGGTGTGGGCCACCCCCGTCCGGACGTCATCGAAGCCGAGTCCGGTCAGATGGTCGGCCACCAGCCGCGCGGTCTCGAACTCGCGGTTTCCGAGTTCCGGGTACTGGTGGATCCGATGGCGGAGCTCGGTAATCCGCGCAATCACGCGATCCACCTCCGCATCGATGGGGTCCTGCAGCGCGGAAGCCGGGGCAACCCCCGCAGTGAGGACCAGGGACGCGAGCAGGATTCGTTGCAGCATCTCTTCATTCTAACGGCAGCGATCAGGCCCAACGGCGACGATCCGGCGTCCGACTCCCGCCGGCGCACGCCGCCCGGCCTGAGCTACCTGAGCCACACCCTCATGTTCGTATAATTGCGCACGGGAGTTGTCTGCATGAGCTGTGGTCGGAGCGCCTTCCGGACTCTGCGCGGCGCGGTCGTACGCCATCGGACTGCGGCGTGTCTCGCTGCAATCGCGGCCTGCACCGCCTGCGGGAGCGGCCCGCCCGAGACGCCGGCGCCGATGGAGTCGCCGGCCACCGCGGCGGCCGAGGCTTCCCCCCCTGCCGACCTCGGCCTCCAGGTCACGGGCACTGCACCGACCTCACTGGACGGCTCCCTGACCGTCGTGATCCTCGAGCCCGTTCCGGAGACCACGTTCGACCCTCCCGACGAGCCCGTACAGATGGACCAGCTCGGCATGGAGTTCCTGCCTCCGGTGCTGCTGGCGAGCGTGGGGCAGCCGGTACACTTCCACAACAGCGAGGACGTGCTCCACAACGTCCGCGTCTACAACATCGACACCCAGGAGACCGCCTTCAACATCTCGACCCCGATTGGCGGGACGTACGAGCATCATTTCGACACCGCCGGCACCTATCGCGTCGCCTGCGACATCCATCCCGCCATGGGGGCCAGCGTCGTCGTGACCTCGTCACCCTATGCCGCCGTGGCCTCGCGCGATGGAACGTTCGTGTTCGACGCCGTGGCCGCCGGATCGTACACCGCCGTCGTGCAGGCCGGAACCGAGCGCAGTCGCCATGCGGTCACAATCGCACCGGGCGCGACGGAGCTGACCCTCGGCGGAAGCTGACCGGCGGCCCGGCGTCCGGGCAGTCCGGATCCGGCGGGAGAATCGATGAAGACGGTGCAGGAAATCGCGAACCTCGTGGGCGGTCGCGTCCACGGCGACGGCTCCCTCGAAATCCGAACCGTCTCGAGCCTGGCGCGGGCGACCCCCGGGGCGCTGGCATACGCCGAGGGAGCGCACCTGGCGAAGCTGGCCGACACCAGGGCATCGTGCGTCCTGATCCCTGACGTCGAGTTGCCCGGCCGCACCGTGATCGTCGTCGATCGGCCGCGCGTCGCGTTCGCTCGCGCCGCGCAGTGGTTGCTGCCGCCCCGGTTGCCGGCGCCCGGCGTCCATGAGACGGCCATGGTGGCCTCCGACGCCAGCCTCGGTGTGGACGTGTCGGTCGGCGCCTGGACCATCATCGAGGAAGGAGCCGCCATCGGCGCGGGCACCGTCATCTACCCCGGCGGATACGTCGGTGCGGGGGCCTCCGTCGGCACGCACTGCATCCTGTACCCGCGCGTGGTGCTCTACCCCGGCACGACGATCGGAGACCGCGCCATCCTCCACGCGGGCGTCGTGATCGGCTCCGACGGGTTCGGCTTCGTCTTCGACGGCGAGCGGCAGATCAAGGTCCCGCAGGTGGGCCGAGCCCGGATCGGAGACGACGTCGAGATCGGCGCCAACGTGTGCATCGACCGCGGGGCCCTGGACGAAACCGTCGTCGCCGACGGCGTGAAGCTCGACAACCTCTGTCATCTCGGACACAACGTCAGCATCGGGGAGCACACGGTCATCTCGGCGCAAACCGGCATCGCGGGCAGCTCCCGCGTCGGACGCGAAGCGGTGATCGGCGGTCAGGTGGGCATCGCCGACTACTGCCGCGTCGACGACCACGGCGTCGTCGGGGCGCAGTGCGGCATTCCGTCGCGGAAGCGGGTCCCGGCCGGCCAGCCCTTCTGGGGGACCCCGGCGCGACCGCTCAAGGACATCAAGAAGCAGCGGGGCTTCCTCCACCGCCTCCCCCGGATGGCAACCGAGATCGCGAGCCTGCGCGCGGAGCTCGATGCGCTCAGGGCGAAGCTGGACGAGTGAGGGTCCTCTCCAGAACCTGTTGCACGGCGATGGCGACCGCTTCGACCTCGACCGCCATCAGACAGGGCGGCCGTCCGTCGACGGACGGCGGTGAAGGACACTCGTCGAAGAAGCGCTCCCGGCAGGGCGAGCAGCCGAAGGCCGCCGACACGGCCACCCGCGGGCCCGACGAAGAGCCGTACGGCGCTGTCCGATCCGGCGACGACGGCCCGTGGATGGTGATGGCGGGAATCCCGACCGCCGCCGCCAGGTGCGCCGGACCGCTGTCGTTCCCGACGTAGAGGGCGCAGCGCTCGAGGAGCCCCGCCAGCTCCGGCAGCGTCGCGTGACGAACCAGCGCCACGCCTCGGGCGGAGGCCCAACCCTCCGGCGCGACAAAAGGGGGACGGTCGTGCACCACGACGGCGCGGCCGGAAGCCCGCAGCCTGTCCACCAGCGCCCGGAACCTGTCATCCGACCACGCGCGCGGCGTTTTTGCAGCGGACGGGTTCACGAACAGCGGACGCCACTCGGCGGGCCACGCCATGGTATCGAACAGCCGCGTCGCGCAGGCCCGATCGGCGCCGGTCAGCGCCAGGGGCGACGCGACAGGCGGCGGGTCGCCGGCGTCGAGAACCCGCACCAGGTCGAGATACTCGTCCGCCCGGTGCGCCGCGGGCCGCGGCGCCACCTTGTCCGTCAGGAACAGACGGCGACCGTCGGTGGCGTGACCGATACGCCGACCGACCCCGGCCAGCCATACGCTCAACCCTGCCTCGAAGGACGGCGCGAAGACGACCGCGGTGTCCAACCGCAGAGACCGCAACGCCCGCACCGCGGCGCCGACTGCCGCGGCACGAGCCAGACCGGCGCCCTCCGGCGCCTCGACGACAGGTTCGAAGACGCCGAAGCGCTCGACCAGCGCCCGGTGCCGCGCACGCGCCATCCCCACCAATCGTGCATCCGGCCAGCGCGCACGCAGCGCCTGGACCGCCGGGCGGGCCATCAGGATGTCTCCCACCCAGTTCGGCAGGCGCACGAGCAGCCGCGTCGGGTTCACGGTCTATATTGTCTCCGCATGCCTGCCGAACGACCCGTGCTCGCCCTGACCGGGGTCTCGCTCGTCCGCGACCGGCGCACGATTCTCGACCGCATCGACTGGGAGGTCGCTCCGGGCGATCGCTGGATCGTCCTCGGACCGAACGGCTCCGGCAAGACCTCGCTCTGCCGCCTCGCCGGGCTGTATCTGCACCCGACCACGGGGGATGTCGACGTGCTGGGCAAGCGCCTCGGACGCACCGACGTACGGGAGTTGCGCACGAGGCTGGGCATGACCAGCCAGGCGCTGTCCGACATGCTTCGCCCGAACCTGCGGGCGGTCGACCTCGTCATGACGGGCCGCAACGCCGCCTTGGCGCCGTACTGGCACCGGTACGACGACGCCGACCGCGAGCGGGCCGCGCGGCTGCTGGCGCGGTTCGGATGCGCGGACCTCGCGACGGCGCGCTACGCCACCCTCTCGGCCGGCGAGCGGCAGCGCGTGCTCCTCGCGCGGGCCCTCATGGCCGATCCGCCACTGCTGCTGCTGGACGAGCCGGCGGCGGGACTCGACCTCGCCGGCCGGGAGCAACTCGTCGCCATGCTGGCGGAGGTCGCGACCGACCCCGCCACGGCGGCCATCGTCCTCGTCACCCACCATGTCGACGAGATTCCCCGCGGGTTCACCCACGTCCTGATGCTCGCCAACGGAACGGTGGCGGCGCAGGGACCGATCTCCGACACCCTGACCGCGGCCACCTTGTCGCGCTGCTTCGGCCTCCCGCTGGCGCTGGAACACCGGAACGGCCGCTGGATGGCCTGGGGCGAGTGAGACTCGGGCGACCAGGCCGGAAGGTCGTCGCCTGGGCTCCGCTCCCACCCGGCCACACCTCACCCACCCAGCCACACCTCACCGGAGCCGGCACCGGTTTCTACGGCGCAGACTCCGACCAGGCCAGCACCGGCGCGTTCTCGCGGAACTCCCGGACGAGAGCCTTCATCACCGTCCGGTAGTCGCCGGTCTGTTCGTAGATGCGCCGCTGGCGCCAATGGCTCAGGCCGGTGTGCAGCATGGTGCCCACCCGCTGCAGCTCTGCGTCGCTGCCGAGGCGTCTTGCCACCGGCGTCACCGTTTCCACCAGCCTGACCAGGCTCTCGTCCAGGCGCTCCAGGTTGCCTTCCTCATCGACGATGATCTCGGCTTGCATAGCCCAGCGCGCTGCCCGCCACTTGTTCTCGCGCACGATCCAGTGCCGGTGCAGGGGCAGATACATCCCTTCGTCGTACTGATCTCCCAGCCAGACGACCAACGCCTGAATCAGCGCGGTGACCGCCATGACCTCGTCGAGCGTCGGCAGTCCGTCGCAGATCCGCACCTCGATGGTGCCGAAATTGTGGTGGGGACGCACATCCCACCAGATCTCCCGAATCGACTCGATCGCCTTGGCGTTGACCAGTGTGATCATCAGCCGCTGGAACTCCGCCCAATTGAGCAGGCGATATGGCAACCCCGCGGTCGGCAGGCTCTCGAAGATCTTCGTCCGGCAGGACGCCAGCCCCGTATCGGCGCGGTTGAAGAACGGCGAGCTGGCCGACAGCGCCAGCAGGTGCGGCAGATACGTGGTCAGTCCATTGCTGATGGCGATCGCCTTCTCGCCGCTCTCGACCCCGACGTGCACGTGTACGCCGAATATCATCAGGCGCCGCGCCGGCCACTGACATTGATCGACGAGCCGGTGGTAGCGCTCCGATGCCGTTATCTTCTGCTCCGCCCACTTGGAGAACGGATGCGTCCCGACGCACGCCAACTGGTAGCCGAGGTCGTCGGTAACCGCCATCAGTTGCGCGATCCGCTCGGCCAGGTCGCGGCGCACCGCGGCAACGTCCTCGCACACATCCGTGTTCAGCTCGATGGTCGACTCGATGAGCTCCGCCTTGACGTGCGACCGATCGGCGGTACGCTGCAGGATCGCCGGCGCACCGGCGACCAGATTCATCGTCTCGGGATCGAGAATCTGCAACTCCAGCTCGACTCCGACCGTTGGACGCGGCGACCCGTTGAAAGCGATTCTCATCTGTGTTCCTTCCCGCAACACCCTTGCCGGGGCGAGGGCCACCTGATTATATGGGTGTCATGTCGCCGCGCCGCTCGCCGTTCTGGCGCTATACCGCCCTGCAGGTGCCCGGGTGGGTGCTGGCCCTGGCCACCGGCTGGTGGATCCACGGATCGTTCGACGTGCCCGGCTGGCTCGGGCCCGCAATCCCGGTCATCTGGATGGGCAAGGACATGGCGCTCTATCCGCTGCTGCGCAGCGCCTACGATGTGGACGAGACGCCTCCGGTCGAGCGGCTCATCGGGCGGCGCGGGGTGGCGGTCGAACGGCTCGCGCCGTCCGGCTACGTGCGCATCGGCGGTGAGCTCTGGCGGGCCCGCGCGAACGATGCCCTGCCCATCGCTCCACAGTTGGCGGTGGAGGTCGTCGGCGCAAAGGGACTGGTGCTGTCCGTTCGGCACGTCGAACCGGAAGTGCGCGCGGACCGGAACGCAACGGAGTGAGTTCCGCGGCGCAAGGTCATGGAGCGGAGGGAATGGCCGAAACGCCGGGCCGGTGAGGCGTTCGAGGCGCCAGCGGCGCTGACCGGCATTCGCTCCAGCCTTCAGCACCGCGGCGTCCGCCGAGCGCCGCCGGACTCACAGGCCGGCGCCGGCGGTCTGCAGACTTCCGAAGGCGGCGCCGCCCGTCTGCCCTCGATGCCAGGCGACGGTACGGCGGAGTCCTTCCTCGACCGGCACCACGGGCGCGAAGCCGAGCAGATCGCGGGCGAGCGATATGTCCGCCTGTGAATGCCGCACGTCTCCAGGGCGGGGGGCGTCGTAGCGGGCCGCGACAAGGACGCCGGTCGCGCGCTGGAGCGCCGCGTAGAGCTCGTTGACCGACATCCGGCCGCCGCGCGCGATGTTGACGGCTCGTCCTGAAACCGCCGGGGCGGCGCAGGCCCGCAGGACGCCGTGCACCACATCACTGACATACGTGAAGTCGCGCGTCTGGTTGCCGTCCCCGTGGATCGTCGGCGCCCGGCCCGCCAGCAGCGCCGCGGTGAAGAGCGAAATGACGCCCGAGTACTGCGACTGCGGCGACTGCCGCGGCCCGAAGACGTTGAAGAACCGCAACGCGACCGTCTCCAGACGGTACAGTCGGCTGCAGAGCGCCCCGTACTGCTCGCCGATCAGCTTGTGCAGCGCGTACGGCGACACCGGCGCGGGACACAACCCCTCGTGCTTCGGGAGCGTCCCGGACTCCCCGTAGACGGACGACGAGCTGGCCAGCACCACCCGCCGGACGCTCGCGTCGCGCGCCGCCAGCAGCAGTTCGTGCGTCGCCTCCACGTTGGCGCGGTGGCTGCGGCGCGGCTCGCGCACCGATCGCGGCACCGACGGGATCGCGGCCAGGTGGATGGCGCAGTCGACACCGGCCACCGCCTCCCTCGCCACCCCCCGATCGGCGAGATCCGCCTCGATCAGCTCCACCGCGGGATGATCGGCCAGGTTCTCGCGGCAGCCCGACGACAGGTCGTCCACCACGTGGACCGCATCGCCGCGCGCCGCGAGCGCGTCGACGACATGGGATCCGATGAACCCGGCGCCACCGGTGACGAGGTAGCGTGCCATGTTGACGATGTTCAGGGCACCGGAAACAGGGAGCGGTCGATGCCCGGGATCACGTCGAGGGCGTTGCCGTAGTAGACCTTCACCCAACGTCGTCGCATGTCACCTCCGAACCGTGCATCCACGAAAGGTTCCGCCGCAGCCGGACCGTAAGCCGAATTCTGTAACGCGGGCCGTCAAGCCGTCGGCACGCCGGCCCGCGCCGGCGGCCATTCCTCTAGCCCCGCCATCGCTGGCGGGATCGAGCAACCTACCCGGAGGCCTCGGACGGGCCGCCCTGTGGCGCCTCCCTATTTGGTCTTGCTCCGTGCGGGGTTTAGCCTGCCATCCCCCTTGCGGCGGACGCGGTGCGCTCTTACCGCACCTTTTCACCCTTGCCGCGCGCCGAGCGCGAGGCGGTATGTTTTCTGTGCCACTTTCCTTCAGGTCGCCCTGACCGGGCGTTACCCGGCGCACTGCCCTGCGGAGTTCGGACTTTCCTCCCCGTCCGGTTCGCGGCCGGGGCCGCGCCGGACGCAGCGGCCGCCCGGCCGACTGCGGCGGAATGTCAAAGAACGTCCGCTGGCCAGGATATCGCCCTGCGGATTCGCGCGTCGCCGGACCAACGCCGCGATGGTCGGCGCAGACTCCCAGCGCCCCGAAAACGCCTCGCGGGCTCGGCGTTTTCGGCCCATCCCGCCGCTCCATGACCTTGCGCCGCAGCACTTCGCTCGCTGCGTTCTGCGGCGCAAGCTCCTAGCCGTCAGTCTCCTGACTGATGCGGTACAGGTCCAGCTTCTTGTAAAGGTTACTACGGGGCGTGTCGATCTCTTCCGCGGTCCGGGAGATGTTCCAGTCGAACTCGCGCAGGCGGGCGACCAGGAAGCTGCGCTCGCTGACCTCCTTGAACTCGCGCAGTGTTCGGGCGCTCGCCGCGGCGCCGCCCGGAGCAGCCAGCCGTTCGTCGAGCCGCAGCACCGAGCGGACGTCGCCGAGCGTGACCGACAGGCTCGGCACCATCACCAGCAGACGCTCGACCGAGTTGCGCAGTTCGCGGACATTGCCGCGCCAGTGGTGCCGCGCCAACGCGTTGATCGCGTCCTCGTTGAACGGCTTCGGCCTGAAGTTGTTCTCGCGCGCGAACAGCGTCGCGAAGTGCCGGACGAGCAACGGGATGTCCTCCGGCCGCGCGCGCAGCGGGGGCACGTGGATCGGAAGCACGCTCAGACGGAAGTACAGGTCCTCGCGGAACTCGCCGGCGTCGATCGCCTGCTCCAGGTTCCTGTGCGTCGCGGCCAGCACGCGGACGTCGACGCGCATCGTGCGGGCCGATCCCAGCCGCTCGACCTCTCCCTCCTGCAGTACCCGCAGCACCTTGGCCTGGGTCCTGAGCGACATGTCGCCGATCTCGTCCAGGAAGATGGTGCCGCGGTCGGCCTGCTCGAACTTGCCGATCTGCTTCTCGGTCGCGCCGGTGAACGACCCCCGCTCGTGCCCGAACAGCTCCGACTCGATCAGATCGTCCGGAATCGCCGCGCAGTTGACCTGCACGAACCGCTCGCGCACGCGCGGGCCGTTGCGATGGATCGCGCGCGCGACCAGTTCCTTGCCGACGCCGCTCTCGCCCTGAATCAACACGGCGCTCCGCACCGGAGCGGCGCGTCGGATCTCGTCGGCCAGCGCCTGCAGCGCCCGGCTCTGTCCGACCATCTCGTGCCGCGCCTCGGCGGCCCGCCTCCAGCTCCGGTTCTCCGCCCGCAGCCGCCGCTGGTTCAGCGCATTGCGGATGGTGACGCTGACGCGATCCGTCGACAGCGGCTTCTCCAGGAAGTCGAACGCCCCGAGTCGGGTCGCCTCCACGGCGGTGCTCACCGTGCCGTGCCCGGAGATGATGATGACGGGCAGCAGCTCGTCGATGGCGCGGATCTTGCGCAAGACGTCGATGCCGTCCATGCCCGGCATCTTGACGTCGAGGAACACGAGATCCGGAGCATCCCGTTCGACGCACGTCAGCCCCGCCTGGCCGCTCGGCGCCAGGAGACACTCGTAACCGTCGTACTCCAGGATCATCTTCAGCGAGTCGCGGATGGCGGCCTCGTCGTCGATGACCACGATGCGGTGCTTCATGGCGATCCTGCGCGCCGATCGTGCCGGATCGCGGCGTCCGGCGACGCCCCGATTGTCGCCGGGTGCGCCCGTACGGACAAGATTTCCCCTCCGCGAGGACGGGCGCCGGGACGGCTGGCACGTGAGGCCGCGCGACGCGTTCCGCCGTCATTCGCGGGGTGGAACGGGATCCACCACGGGCGCGACAGGATCCGTTGGGGGTTCCGCCTGCGGATCGGGATTCACAGCCGGCGCATCGGGAGCAGCTTCTGCATCGGCGTCCGGCGTCCGCCCGCCTGCGTCCGACGCCGGTGCGGACCCCGAATCGATGCCCAGCGCCGTTTCCACTGCGTCCAGGCGGGCGGCAAAGCTGCGCACGTCGTCGCGCAGAACCGCGATTTCGTCCGTGAGCTCCGCATGCACCTCGTCGATGCGGGTGTGCACGCCGGCGATCTGCGCCGTGAAGTCGGTCCGCAGGTCATCAATGCGGTCGTTCACGTCATCGATGCGGGTGTTGAGATTGCGGCTGACACTGGCGATCTGCGCCGAGAGGAGACCGGCCACCAGCATGAAGACCGGCACCAGGGTTCCGATGATCCACTTCGCGTCTCCACTCATCGCGATGATCTCCGGGTCCAGCGCCCCCCGGGCCGCCATGCCGTTCATCACCGGTACCGTGTCGGGCACGGCCGCCGCACCACCTTCCAGGCATCGCCGGAGCTCATCACCCGTACGGATGACGTGCGTGCCGGGCAGGCGCGGGTCCACTTCATCGGGTGCGTAACCGGTCGGTTCGCCGGTGCTGCCGTTGACGATCCAGGAAGTCTCCGGCCGGTGCGCACCGAGGAGGCGCGGCACCGCCTGCGGCCGGATGCCCAGCACGTCACCGACGGCCCCGTACGTCGCCCGCACCGGCACCGCGTTGAGGTACTCCAGGATGGTCTCTATGCCCATGCCCCGGCAGCGTAGCACATTGGGCATTCCAGGTGGGCGGGTCCGGCGGAGGCGGCATGCATGTAACATCCAGGAGACTCGGCAACAGAAGCGCTCCCGATGCTCAAGTTCCTCCACCGCCTGCGCTTCTGGCAGCTCTTCCTGCTGGCCGCTGCCCTTCTGGGCATCGACCTGCTGATCCCGGACCCGATCCCGTTCCTGGACGAGGCGCTGCTGGCCGTGCTCACCTATGCGCTGTCGCGCTGGAAGAAACCGGCCGCGTGAACTGTCGGCGACCGCGGGCGCGAGCCGCGCCGCCCCTGCAGCACCCGGGGTCTTCCAGTGACCCCGCCCGGAACCTGCGAGCCCCTACAGCACCCGGGTCTTCCAGTGACCCCGCCGGAACGCCAGCACCCCGACCACCGCCATCAGCGTCTGGCAGACGGCGACCGTCACGAACACCCCGTTCGGCCCCAGGCCGGCCGGACCGGCGAGCGCCCAGGCCAGCGGAAGCTGCACCAGCCAGTAGACGAGGAAGTTGATCCAGGTCGGCGTGGTGGTGTCGCCGGCCCCGTTGAACGCCACGACGGTGACGAGGCCGAAGCCCCAGAACACGTAGCTGCAGGCGACGATGCGGAGACAGGCGGCGGCGATCGCCACGACCTCCGGATCGGTCGCCAGCAGCCCGACGATGGGTCGCGCGAAGACCACGAAGACCACGCCGAGGACGCCCAGCAACACCGTGTTCAGCCGCGCCGTGAACCAGACGGCGCGCTCGGCGCGCTCCGGTCGGCCGGCGCCCAGGTTCTGCCCCACCAGGGTGGCCGCCGCGTTGCCGACGCCCCATACCGGCAGCAGCACGAAGATGATGATGCGCACCGCCACCGTGTAGCCGGCCAGCACGGTGTCGCCGAACGGCGCCAGGATGCGGATGAGGCCGACGAAGCTGGCCGTGCCGACCAGGTACTGCAGGATGCCGATGCCACTGACGCGCAGCAGGCGCAGCATGGTCGTTGTCTCGATGCGCGTCCGCCGCCAGTCGACGACCAGGCGGCCGTTGCCGCTCGTGAGGGCTCGAAGCTGGTAGGCGACGCCGAGGCCGCGTCCCACCGTCGTCGCGATCGCGGCGCCTTCAAGGCCGAGGGCCGGGACCGGCCCCAGGCCGAAGATCAGGATCGGGTCCAGCACGATGTTGACGAGGTTGGCAAGCCAGAAGGCCCGCATCGCCAGCACCGGATCGCCCGCCCCGCGGAAGATGCCGTTGATCAGGAACAACAGCGTCACGGTGACGCAGCCGCCCAGCATGATCGACGTGAAGGTGCGGCCGCCTGCCGCCAACTCGGGCGTGGCGCCCAGCAGCATCAGCAGATCGGAGGCCCAGACGACACCGGCCACGCCGATCACGAACGACACCGCGCACCCGCCGACGATGGCCTGCACGGCGGCGGACGAGGCGCGTTCGGGCGTCCCCTCGCCGATGCGCCGCGCCACCATCGCCGTGGCTCCCATGCTCAGGCCGATCGAGACCGCGAACACCAGGGCGATGAGCGAATCGGACAGGCCGAGAACGGCAACCGCCTCCGGGCCGAGACGGCCCACGAAATAGACGTCGACGACCGAGAACACCGACTGCATCCCCATTTCGAGGACCATCGGCACGGCCAGCAGCAGGACGGCGCGGCCGAGACTGCCGCGGGTGTAGTCGCGGGGCACGGCGCGCACGGCATCGCGCACGTCGGCCCGGAGGCGCGCACTGCGGGCCGCCAGGGTGCGGCGGCCGTTGGAGACGACGTTGACGACAGACATCGGAGTACCCCGAAGAAACAGATCACCGGACGGGGCGCCGCGACGTGCGCGACGGACCCACCCGGAGACGAACGACACCAACAGCGGATTCAGCCGCGCCGTGCACACCATCCGCCGATGCGCATCGGTCGCTTCCGCACGGTTCGGGGGCGCCTGCAAGAGCTGTGATCGCGGCATGGGGCCGCGAGCTCATCCGGCGATGCGCTTCCGCACGCTTTCGGTGAACTGCAGGAGATCGTCCAGATGGTGCTCCACGACATCCTGCACGATGGCGAGATCGACCGTGTCGTACCCGTGCACCAGGATGTTCCGGAAGCCGGCCATGTCCCGCAGCGACCCGGCCAGCGTCGGCTCGATCCAGCCTGCCCGCTCGAGCAGATCGAAAAGTTCCCGATACGTGCGCGGCTCGCCGAGGCGCTCGTCCGAGACGATGTGTGAAGCGACATCGAGCGCGGCCTGAATCGCGATCTGCAGCGTGTGCTCCACGAAGCGCGCCTCGCGGATGTCGGAGGACACGGCCGACGGGCGAGCCAGCTCGCGCAGCTCGCGGACACACGTCTCCACGATGGCGAGCCGTTTCGCGACCAGTGCCGGATCGGTCATCCGGCCGGCGCCGCGATGCGCCGGTACGCACAAATTACCGGTTGCAGGTCGAACCACATATTGCGGGTCCGCACTTCGAATGCGATCCGCAGAGCAGGATCCCAGTCCAGCAGGAGCACGCCGTCGCGCAGGACGCGGGCGCACAGGTCGACCGGCGCCGTGTTCAGGGAGATCACCTGCGCATGCCGACCCACGACGCGTTCGATCTCCCCTTCCAACCGCAATGGCAGGCCGTCGAATGTGGGCGGCGGATCACGCCGGTGGAGGACCGCGACGTCCACGTCGCTCCGGGCGCCGTCGTCACCGCGCGCGACGCTGCCGAACAGGTACGCAGCCACGAGATTGTCGTCGGCGCCCCGACCCGCGAGGTATCGCCTTACTTTCTGTCCGATCACGCCTCCTGTCCGGTTCGACATCGACTCCCGCCTGACCCTTGATTATAGGCGTCGCCGGGCGACGGTCCGGACTTCCCGGAGGCTGCCCTTCCAACGTCGTCCGCAGCGGACAACCGTCTGAACGCGGGTATGATGGCGGACGGGCGCCGGACGTCCGGTGTGCGGGGCTCCCGCGGAACGGCCTGAAGAAAGAGGGCGAGGATGCGCACGAAGACACGATTGACGACCGCTCCGGCCTGGAGGCCACTGGTGGGTGCGCTGGCGCTGCTTGCCGTCTGGGCGGCGGCCGTCGGCACGGCTGCGGCGCAGGACCGCGACTTCACGCCCGTCACCGACGCCATGCTCGCCGACCCCGACCCGGGCGACTGGATCAACTGGCGGCGGACGCTGGACGGCTGGGGCTACAGTCCCCTCGACCAGATCGACCGGGACAATGTCCATCAGCTCGGCTTGGCCTGGTCGTGGACGATGCCCGCCGGCCTGTCGCAGCCGACGCCGATCGTCCACGACGGGATCCTGTATCTGCCGGGCCCGCTCAACGTCGTGCAGGCGCTCGACGCCGTCACCGGCGACCTCGTCTGGGAGTATCGCAAGCGGTTCGAGCGGTCGCCGGACGACTCGTTCCGCGCCCGCACGCGGTCCATCGCCATCTACGACGACAAGATCTTCCTGAACACGAACGACGCGCACATCGTCGCGCTCGACGCGCGGACCGGCGAAGTGGCCTGGGATCACGTGGTGGCCGACAACCGCCTCGGCTACCGCTACACGAGCGGCCCGATCGTCGTCAACGGGAAGATCGTCGCCGGCATGACCGGCTGCGAGCGCTACAAGGACGGCACCTGCTTCATCTCCGCGCATGACCCGCAGACCGGCGCCGAGCTGTGGCGCACGTCCACCGTGGCCCAGCCGGGCGATCCGGGCGGCGACACGTGGGGCGACCTGCCGACGATGTTCCGCGCCGGGGGCGACGCCTGGATTCCCGGCAGCTTCGATCCGGCCACCGGCCTCACCTACTGGTCGACTTCGCAGGCCAAGCCGTGGGCGCGGCTCTCGCGCGGCACCGACGGCGACGCCCTCTACACGAACAGCGTGCTTGCCCTCGACCCGGAAACGGGCGCGCTGGACTGGTACTACCAGTTCGTGCCGGGCGAGACGCACGACCTCGACGACGTCTTCGAGAGCGTGCTCATCGACCACCGCGGCCGGCAGTCGCTGTTCAAGATGGGCAAGCTGGGCATCCTGTGGGAGCTCGACCGGAAGACCGGCGCCTTCGTCGCCGCGCACGACCTCGGCTACCAGACGCTGGTCGACGTCGATCCCCGAACCGGCGAGGCCACCTACCGGCCGGAGATGATCCCCGAGCCAGGCGAGGAGCTGGAGTTCTGCCCCGACTTCCAGGGCATCCGCAACTGGCGCGCGTCGGCCTACCACCCCGGGACCGGCATGCTCTACATCCCGATCCACCCGACCTGCGTCCGGGGCACGTTCCGCGAGGTGGCGCGCGAGCCGCACCCGACCGGCGACCTCTACTACTACGGCAACCCGCGCTGGACCGGCTGGCAGTCGGCCGGACGGCTGCCGCACCCGAAGAGTCCCGACCACGACGGGCGCCTCGTCGCGATGGACATCGCCACCGGCGAGGTGCGCTGGCGCCACTCGACGCGCCTGCGCTCGCTGGCCGCGGCCCTGACCACCGCCGGCGGCCTGGTGGTGACCGCCGACGGCGACCGCCACCTCTACATCCTGGACGTGGAGACCGGCGACGAGCTCTACCGCACGCGGATGCCTTCGCCGGTGCAGGGTTTCCCCATCACCTACGCCGTGGACGGCCGGCAGTACCTGGCCATCCCGGTCGGCGGCGGCCGCGTGCCGGGCGCGCCGAACGCGATGTATGTCTTCGCCCTGTCGGAGCGCGTGATCGCGCGCGACGGACAGAGCGACTGACGGGATTCGTCAGTCGCCGCAGGCAGGCTTCCGCGGGCAGGGGACGCAGATGCCCCGGGTTGGCATGCAGCAGACGACGCCGGCGCGGACGGTGAACTGCGTGTCAGCATCCGGCCGCATCTGGAGGAAGGCGGTACTTGACCGACCACTACAGCGGCTCTTCCGACGCCGCCCTCACCCGCTGGGCCATCGAAGAGCGCAGCCGCCGCGAGACGTTCCGCAACCGCTGGCGCACCGCCGAACTCCTGCCCGCCCGCTGCTGCAGCGCCGAGCCCGCGCCGGCCGCCGCCTCCGCCGAGCTCTGCCCGGACATCGACCCTGCCAGGACCGGCCGCAACAGCGCTGCAGTCTTCCGCCGCCTCCGGGGAAGCTGCTGCGGCTGGGGCAGGCGACCGACGACCGGCGAGTTCTGCGACGCCGTCCACGCCGAGGCGCCGACGGAGCGCCAGTACGCCCTGATCAGCATGTGGGGCACCGAGGCGACCTTCGTCGAAGTGCTGCAGGCCTGGGCCCAGCACGCCTACACCCTGCGCGCCATCGACCCCAACACCGGTCCACCACGGATCGGCGGCGGCACACTGCTCGCCGCCCGCTGGTGTCACCGGAACAGCACCGACCTCGATATCACTGTCGGGCCGGACCCTGCTGGGAGCCTGCTACACGCGGTTACGCCTGTACACCGAGAACCGCGGTGCGTTCGTCGAAATCCGCACCCGCGCCGGACGCACGCGAACGCTCCGATTCGATCCTGCGACCGTGCCACGGCAGTTCGAAGCCCATGGCCTCAACCTCTACCTGCGGAACAAGGTCGTACGGCCGGAGAACACCTCTTCGTCGCGATCCCCGCCGGCGGCCGATCGGCGCCGGCATGCAGCCGCCGTGGGGTACGATCCTCCATCGGATGCCGGGCAACAGCTTCGGACAGGCGTTCCGCATCACGACGGCCGGCGAGTCGCACGGGCCGGGCAACCTCGTCATCGTAGACGGGTGTCCGCCGGGCCTGCCGCTGAGCGTGGACGACCTGACGCCAGACCTTGCGCGGCGGCGGCCGGGGCAGAGCGCCATCGTCACCCAGCGGGACGAGCCGGACGCGCCGGAGATCCTGTCCGGGGTGTTCGACGGGCGGACGACCGGGACGAGCATCGCCATCCTGATCCGCAACCGCGACCAGCGCAGCCGCGACTATGCGGACATCCGCGACAAGTACCGCCCCGGCCACGCCGACCACGGCTACGACGCGAAGTACGGCTTCCGCGACTACCGCGGCGGCGGCCGGTCGAGCGCGCGCGAGACGACGGTGCGCGTGGCGGCGGGGGCCATCGCGAAGAAGCTGATCGGGGAGCGGTTCGGCGGGCGCGTCGTCGGCTACGTGAAGCAGGTGGGGGCGGTGACGGCCGACATCCCCGAACCGGCAGCGGTCACCCTGGACCAGATCGAGCGCCTTCCGGACGGCCGGCCGAACATCGTGCGCTGCCCGGACCCGGCGGCGGCCGGGCGGATGGCGGCGCTCATCGAACAGGTGCGCAGCGAGCGGGACTCGATCGGCGGCGTGGCCGAGATTGTCGCCACCGGCGTGCCGGCCGGACTCGGCGAACCGGTCTTCGACAAGCTGAAAGCGGACCTGGGCAGGGCGCTGTTCAGTCTGCCGGCGGTGCTCGGCGTGGAATACGGGATCGGCTTCGGCTGCGCGACACTGCGCGGTACGGAGTGCAACGACGTCTTCCACGCGGCGGATCGCGAGATCCGCGGGGCGACCACCACCACCGGCGCAGCAGGCGCGCCGGACATCACCACGCGCACGAATCGCCACCCGACCGGCGACGTCGGCACAACCCCGAGCGGTGGCGGCGCGCCGGATATCACCACGCGCACGAATCGCCACGGCGGCATGCTCGGCGGCATCTCCAGCGGGATGCCGATCGTGCTGCGGGCCGCGGTCAAGCCGACCAGCAGCCTCCCGCGACCTCAGGAGACGGTGACGCGCGGCGGCGAGCCGACCACCATCTCGACGAAGGGGCGCCACGACCCCTGCCTGCTGCCGCGCTTCGTGCCGATGGCCGAGGCGATGGTGGCCCTTGTGCTCGCCGATCACTGGCTGCGCTGGCGGGCGGTGCGCGAGGCCGGCTGAGCGGACCGGAACATCCCGCGCCCGCGGGTCCCGGCATCCACGGCAGCAGCCCGTCCTCGACCAGGCCGAATCGATCACTGCCCTGCGCCGGAATGAAGGGCAAGAGGCAAGGGACGCGAAGCCTCCGCGTGCTTGAAGACCACATCCCGCTGATCGGCCCGCTGGCCAAGGTCGTGGCCGGCACGCCGATCGTCTGCGACGCCAACCCCGTGGAGCGCATGCCGGCGGCCATCGCCGACCGCTTCCGGCCCCGACCGGACTGCCTGCTCACGCAACCGGCATGATCGACGAGCTGCGCAACGAGGTGCGGCTCTGGCACGAGAGCCACTGGCATGGCGCCACCGAGAACACGCGCCGGCTGCGATCAAGAGCTCGTTGAAGCAGGATCATCCGTGGGAACGAAATCGGCATGTCTTTGTAAACCGTTCTGTTTCAAGGACTTACGTTTTCAGCGGAAGAACCTCTGAAGCACGCACGCCGGAACGCATCCGGCCGCGCGCTATAATTGGCGCGTCCCGGGAGGTCGATGCGATGAATGCCCAAGCCCGATCCGTCACCGCCGGCGCCGCGTTCAAGGTTGCCGCCGCCGTCGTCACGCTGCTCGTCGTGTTCGGCCTCGGATGGCTGACCGCAACCACCGGGAGGGGGCAGGAAGCCGACCCCGCGTCGCTCACCGACCTCGAGCGCGAGTTCATCGAGCGGATGCGCGACGTCGTCCTCGTCGGGCACTTCACCATCGAGGGACAGGAACGGCGCGACGGGCTGCCCGAACGTTACGAGATCAGCGAGGTCACGAAGCTCGAAGGCGATCGCTGGCGGTTCGACGTGCGCATGACCTACGGGAGCGTCGACGCCACCCTGCCGGTGGTCGTGCCCATGGTCTGGGCCGGCGACACGCCGATGGTGAGCATCACCGACTTCGCCATCCCCGGCCTGGGCGAGGAGTTCGGCGCGCGCGTGGTCTTCTACGACAGCCGCTACGCCGGCACCTGGGACCACGGCGCGTATGGCGGGATGATGTACGGCACGATCCAGCCGCTCGACGCCGACGAAGCAGAGTAGGAACGGGACGCCCGACGGTTCGGCGCGGGCCAGCACCGCATCTCGCGAGGGACGGGGTCGTGTTGCGAACCGGCGGCCACTGATTGGAACGCCCGTTCGCAGCGTCAACCCGAATCCAGCATCCACAGCCGGCGCCGCGGACCCGGCCGGTCCAGCGGCCCGTCATCCGGTGCTCGACACGGCAGCCACGAAGCAGGCGCCGGCTCAGAACGCCCGTTCGTAGCGCCAACCCGAATCCAGCATCCACAGCCGGTGCCGCGGACCGGGCCGGTCGAGCGGCCCGCCGCCGTGCGCGGCGTCCTGGTGGTAGAGGGCGACCTGTCCGCCCTCCACGTCGAGCAGGTCGCCCAACAGCCGCTCCTCGGGCCACTGCGCCACGGCGGCGAGCGCCGTGTCCACGTCGTCGAAGTCCGCCATCCGCGTCGTCAGGGCGAAGGTGGGTGCGGCCAGCTTGATCTCGCCGGCCCGCTGCCGCGCCAGCGCGTCGGCCGGGGACAGCCACTGGTGGGCGTGGATCTCGCCGCCGTCCACGGTGATGCGATCCGCCGGGGCCGGGGCGACGAAGAACCAGGTGGCGAAGCGGATGGGACTGACCGCCGGTGTCGTCCAGTGGACGGCGAACGCCAGCACGTCGGGCGTCACTTCGACCCCCGCCTCCTCGCGCGCTTCGCGGACGGCGGCGCGGCGCGCCGCTGCGGCCTCGTCGCCCGCGGCGTCGGGATCGGCGTCGTCCGCATCGATACGGCCGCCAGGGAAGACCCAGTAGCCGCCGTGGAAGGCGAGGGTCGGGTTGCGGCGCAGAAAGAGGATCTCGATGCCCCCGGCGCCGGGCCGGATCAGCATCACCGAGGCGGCCGGCCGCGGCGCGACCGGGGCATCGCCGGGCCGGCGGCGCTGGATTGGGATCGTCAAGGTTCACCTCCGGCGGCGACGGCGCCGGCCGCACGGCGATGAGAGGGTCGTCCGATGCGCGCCAGCTCCGCGATGGTCGTCGTCGGCTCTTTCATGCTCCCTCCCTGCCGCCTCCGCAGCGCCGCTTCCGGACGCGGAGGCCCGGCGCGCCGTGCCGTTAGACTGTAACGCCTTGACGTGGTTCGATGTCTTCACGGCCAGCGCGCTGGTCTTCGTCGGCGCCACCCTGCAGGGCTCGATCGGCTTCGGCATGGGCCTGCTCGCCGCGCCCATCCTCATCCTCCTCGACCCGCGGTTCGTGCCCGCGCCGCTGCTGGCCTGCACTCTGGTGCTCACGCTGCTGATGACCTACCGCGAGCGCCATGCGATAGACGTACGCGGCCTTGGGTGGGCGCTCGTCGGCCGCGTGGCCGGCACGGCCGCGGGCGGCGGCATCCTGGCGTTCGCGGCGACCGACACCTTCGTGCTGCTGTTCGGCGTCTTCGTGCTGGCCGCCGTCGCGATGAGCGTCTCCGGACAGCGGTTCGCGCCCACGCGCCCGGCGCTCGTGACCGCCGGTGTGGTCTCGGGAGTCATCGGCACGGTCGCCGCAGTGGGCGGCCCCCCGCTGGCGCTGCTCTACCAGGACGCGTCTGGCGCCCGCATCCGGGGCACGATCTCCGGGTTCTTCGTGATCGGCACGATCGTGTCGCTCGCCGCGCTGTGGCTGGTCGGCCGGCTGGGCGCCGGCGAGCTGCGCCTGGCGCTGCTGCTGCTGCCGGGCATGCTGGCCGGGCTGGCCCTCTCGCGGCGCACCGCACGCTGGGTCGACCGCGGCTGGACGCGACCGGCCGTCCTGGCCGTGGTGGCCCTCGCCGGACTGGTGATCGTCGTCCGGCAGATCGTCCGGACGTCCTGGCCGGACCCGTGATCGTCGTCCGATCCCCGCATCGCCCGGACCCGGCCGCCGGCGTTGCGGGGCAGATCGGCCGGACCTGCTCCGCAATACGCTAAGATCGACGCTGTCGAAGGCGCGGAGCGTGCGTGTCTCCTTTCAGTGAGGTGATCCGATGAGAGCTCGTCATGCCGTGCTCTGGTTCACGTTGGCCGCGGTCGCGGCGCTCCTGCCGGCGTCGGCCGGCGCGCAGAACGAGGCGCCGCGCACACCGTGGGGCGCGCCGGACATCCAGGGCATCTGGGACTTCCGGACCATCACGCCGATGGAGCGCCCCGAGGCGCTCGGCGACCAGGCGTTCCTGACCGAAGAGGAGGCCGCCGCCGCCGAGCAGGCGACGGTCGACCGCAACGAGCAGTTGCTGCAGGCGGCGGCGCGGCGCACCGAGGCCGGTGGCAACGTGGGGGCCTACAACAACTTCTGGATGGACCGGGGGACGCGCACGGTCAGCAACCGGCGCACGTCGCTGATCGTCGATCCGCCGAACGGGCGCATCCCGCCGGTGACCACGGATGGACAGGCGCGCCTGGATGCCGTCGCGGTGCGGCGCGGACGGCCCGCCTTCGGCCCCGAGGACCGCAGCATCGGCGAGCGCTGCATCCTCGGCTTCAACGCCGGGCCGCCGATGGAGCCGCGCGCGTACAACAACCACGCGCAGATCTTCCAGACCCCGGACCACGTGGTGATCCTCAACGAGATGGTCAACGATGCGCGCATTGTCCCGCTCGACGGACGCGACCGCCTGCCCGGCCACGTGGCGCAGTGGCGGGGCGATTCGCGCGCCCGGTGGGAGGGCGAGACGCTGGTCGTCGAGACGCGCAACTTCCACACCCTGACCGCGTTCAGCGAGCGCCAGGGGTCGAGTCCCGACATGATCCTCACCGAGCGTTTCACGCGCATCGACGACGAGACGCTGCTCTACGCGGCGACGATGGACGACCCGTCGACCTGGACGCAGCCGTGGACCTTCGAGGTGACGATGTTCCGGACCGACGAGCCGGTCTACGAGTACGCCTGCCACGAGGGCAACATCGGCATGGACGGCATCCTCGCCGGCGCGCGCGCCGACGACGCCCGCGCCGCGCAGCAGTGACCGAGCCCGAATCGCCCGGCGAGCATTCTGTCCGGACCGATACCGCGGAGCCATGCCGATGACACGTCGCATCCCGTTCGTCGCCACCGTCCTCGCCGCGGCGCTCGTCGCCGGCCTCGCCGGCCCGGCCGGCGCCCAGGTGGAGGACTACACCCCGGTCACCGACGCCCTGCTGCGCGAGCCGTTGCCGTCCGACTGGCTGAGCTGGCGGCGTACGCTCGACGGCCAGGGCTACAGCCCTCTCGACCAGATCACGACCGACAACGTGGACCAACTGCGCCTGGCATGGAGCTGGAGCCTGGGACCCGGATCCCAGCAGACGACGCCGCTGGTGCACGACGGCGTGCTGTACATCGCCAACCCCGGCGAGATCGTGCAGGCGCTCGACGCAGCCACCGGCGACTTCCTGTGGGAGTACCGCCGCGACGCGCCTCCGCCGGGGGACAGCTTCGGCGGTCCGCCGCCGGGACGGCAGCACCGCAATATCGCCATCTACGAGGACAAGGTGTACCTGAACACCGCCGATGCGCACATCATCGCGATTGACGCGCGTACCGGCGAGGCGGTCTGGGACGCCGACGTCGGCCGGGGGGTCGGCTTCCAGTACTCCAGCGGCTCGATCGTCGCCGACGGCCGGGTCGTGTCGGGACTGACCGGCTGCGGGCGCTACCGCGACGACACCTGCTACATCGTGGGACTTGATGCGCGCACCGGGGACGAGCTGTGGCGAACCTCCACGATCGCCCTGCCCGGCGAGCGGGGCGGCGACACGTGGGGCGACCTGCCGGTCATGTTCCGGGCCGGGAGCGACTCGTGGATCCCGGGCAGCTACGATCCGGTCACCCGCACCCTGTTCCACGGCACGTCACAGGCCAAGCCGTGGGCACGCGTGGTCCGCGGCACCGACGGCGATGCGCTCTACACGAACTCGACCCTCGCCCTCGATCCAGACACGGGCGAGATGAAGTGGTACTACCAGCACATTCCCGGCGAGACCCTCGACATGGACGAGGTCTTCGAGCGGATCCTGGTCGACTACGACGGGCAGCGTTCCGTCTTCACGATGGGCAAGATGGCCGTGCTGTGGGAGCTCGACCTGCAGACCGGGGCGTTTCGCAACGCGCACGACCTGGGCTACCAGACCTTCGCCGACGTGGATCCCGAGACCGGAGAGGTCACACACCGGGAAGGCATGATCCCGGAGCTCTACCAGGAGATCTTCTGGTGCCCGAGCACCGCCGGCTTCAAGAGCTGGCGGGCCATGTCGTACAGCCCGGAGACCGAGGCGTTCGTCATCCCGATCAACCTGAACTGCGAAACCGCCGTCTTCGGGCCGGTCGAACGGGTCGAGGGGGGCGGCGGCACCGGTCCGGTCCGGCGTACCAACCACTTCCATCCCGACAGTCCCGGCCAGCTCGGCGAGCTGCTTTCGATGAGCATCCGCACCGGCGAGGTCCTGTGGCGGCAGCGGTTCAAGACGCCGATCAACAGCGCGGCGCTGACCACCGCCGGCGGCCTCGCGTTCGCGGGAAGCTGGGACCGCTACCTCTACGCCTTCGACGTGGCGGACGGCGAGATCCTGTGGCGCAGCCGCCTGCCGACCTCCGTGCAGGGATTCCCGATCAGCTACGCGGTCGATGACCGGCAGTACGTGGCGGTGCCCGTCGGGGCGGGCGGCGCGAGCTGGCAGGGCATGATCCCGGCCGATCTGATGCCGGAGGAAAAGCGCCCGGTCGGAGGGAACGCGCTCTTCGTCTTCGCGCTGGCCGAATAGCGCGTCCGGGACGCGGGTCTCGGCGGCCGGCTCCGGCCGCTGAGACCTCACTTCGGCTGCGCCGATGGCCGCCTGCCAATCCGCTCAGGCGAACACCAGCGTGACCGTCTCGGCGACGCACGCCGGCTTCGTCTCGCCTTCGATCTCGATCACGAACCCGCTGACCACCCGCGCGGAATCGGGCGCGGTACGCTCGACCGACTTGATCGTCTGCACGCCCCGCACGCGTACGCCGACCGGCACCGCATTGGGAAAGCGCACCCGGTTCACGCCGTAATTGATGACGCGCGAGACGCCGGTGAGGGCCAGGATCTGGCTGCGGAAACCCGGGATCAGCGAGAGCGTCAGGAAGCCGTGGGCCACAGGTCCCCCGTAGGGCGACTCGAGCCGGGCGCGTTCGACGTCGCAGTGGATCCACTGGTGGTCGAACGTGGCGTCGGCGAAGCGGTCGACCAGTGCCTGCGTGACGGTCAGCCAGTCACTGGCGCCTATCTGCTGGCCGGCCAGACGCTCCAGACCGTCCAGCCCGTACACTTCGCGCATGGTTCGCCGGGTCTCGCCGGAACCGCCGTGACTTCGTGACGCGATGGCTCCGGGTCGCTACCTGCGGGTCCGGCTCGGCCTCCCGCGCGCCGGACCGCCGTTACTTCGCGACGCGATGGCTCCGGGCTCGCGGCCTACCTGGCCGGCGTCCCGGAGAAGCTCAGCTCGGGATCGTACCGCAGCACGGTGCGTTCGATGGACAACAGCATGCCGGCCAACCGCGCCGCGACCTCATCCGCCCGCTCCCCGAAAGTGCGCTCCAGAATGGTGGGGCGATCGAGCTCGCCGAAGCTCGCGTGATTCTCGACGATCTGCCACACTGCGGCTCCCGGCCCGAAGACGCGCTCGTAGATGCCGAAGACCACGTCAGCGCCCTGGAACCGCGGAAGGTTCTCGAGCAGGAACGCCTCCCAGTCGGCACTCCGCCCCGGCGCCACCTGCACGTTCGTGATCCAGGCGAGAGACAGACCGCTGACGTCGTCCGACTCGACGCTCAGGTCGGGACGATACCGCACCGCGTAGCTCTGCCGGCCGGCGAGGGTCCGGCGCACGCGATCGCGGATCCGCGCCATGCGGTCTGGATCGAGGACACGCGCCAGCGGCCCCCCGAAATCGAGCTCGGCGAGGCTCTCCATCGGCGTCACGAACAGTCGCTCGTAGGTGTTGCCGAATTCCGCCGTGCGCCAGGCCGAGCGCCACGGCACGCCGGCCCGCTGCAGGGCCGGATTGACCTCCTCGAGTTGCATCTCGATGAAATCGTCCAGCTCGCTGGGCAGGACCTGCATGATGTCGACGCGCATCCACGATCCGTCGTCCTGCGCCACCGCGACGGACACGACACCGGGTGTCAGCAACATACCGACGACCAGCACGGTGCTCCAGGTAACAAGACGTTTCATGACAGCCTCCCGATGGATGTGCGCAGAGGCGTCCGTGCGCCAGGGCGCGTCGTTCCGATCACCAACTCCAATTTCCACTGTATCACTGCTTCGGCCGCAGTGTGCACAGCGTCGCGGGCGCTCTTGACGGGCTGTGCCCGGGCCGGCCGGGTCACGCCCGCCCCGCCGCGACGATGCCCTCCCGCTCGTCGACGCGCGAGAGAACCCAGCCGCCCAGGAGGAAGAACAGCAGCAGGCTGGCCACGCCGACCCGCTGGCTGTACAGGTCGCTCAGCACGCCGAGCAGGGCCGGGCCGAGGAACGAGGTCACCTTGCCGGAGAAGGCGAAGAAGCCGAAGAACTCGGACTCGTGCCTGGCCGGAATGAAGCGCGCCATCAGCGCCCGGCTGGCGGACTGGTTGGGCCCGGCGAAGACACCGACGAGGATGGCCGAGACCCAGAACCACTCGCGCGACGGGGCCAGGGCGCCGATGAGCGTGGCCGCCGCGAGCGCCGCCACGCTCCAGGCGATGGTCGCGCGGCCCCCGATGCGATCGTCGATGAAACCGAACGCGAGCGCGCCGAGTCCGGCGCCGACGTTGATGACGATGCCGAACGTGATGAGCTCCGTGAAATCGAAACCGAACGTACCGACGGCATAGATTCCGCCGAACGCGAAAATCGTCAACAGCCCGTCGTTGTACAGCAGCCGCGCCAGCAGGAACCGGACGATCTGCCGGTACTGCCGGAGGCGACGGAAGGTGACTGCCAGATCGCCGAAGGCGCAGCGGATGCTCAGCCCCTCGCCGGACACGACGTCGTCCCTGAGGAACACGAACGCCGGGATGGCGAACAGGAGGAACCAGCCGGCGACCAGCAGATTCGTCGCGCGGAGGTGGAAGCCCTCCTCGGTCGGGATGCCGAACAGCGGCGTCTCCGGCAGCACGAAGACGACCAGCGCGACCACGAGCGCCAGCAGGCCGCCAGCGTAGCCGAGCGCCCAACCGTAGCCCGAAATGCGCCCGATCCGTTCCGGTGCGGCAATGCGGGAGAGGTATGCGTTGTAGAAGACGAGCCCGAGCTCGAAGGCCACGTTGGCGACGACGAAGACCGTCAGTGCGATCACGACCGCGTTCGGCTGGCTCGGTCGCACGAAAGCCAGCGCCACCGTCGCCGCGACGCATAGCAGCGAACAGGCAATCAGGTATCGCCGACGACCGCCGCGGTCGGCCAGCGCGCCGGCCATCGGGGCCAGCGCCGCGATGACGAGCGCGCTCGCCGTGATTCCGCGCGACCAGAGCGCCGTGCCGCGGCCCGGATCGTCGGCGAACGCGGAGGTGAAGTACGCCGAGTAGACGAACGTGACGACGAGGGTGGTGAACGCGGAGTTGGCCCAGTCGTAGAGGCACCACGCCCCGATCGTCCAGCGATCCTCCCGGTGCGATGCCTGCGCGGATTGCATTGCGGCGTGCATGGTTCCCCTACAATACGGCGAACGTCGCCGCCCCTGCCGCCGGGCAGGCATGTCGAACGCTTCTCACCGGACCGCCCTGGAGGAAACCCAAGCCATGCCGTTGTACGCCCTGATCGCTCGCGACCCCGAGCCGGAACGCCGGCAGCGCGCCCGGCCGGCGCACCTGGAGCACATGGAGCGGCTCGACGCGGCCGGGCGCGTACGCCACGGCGGCCCGCTCCTCGACGACGACAGCAACGCACTGGGCAGCCTGATCATCATCGAGGCGGAGAGCCTGGGTGATGCGAGAGCGACCTTCGCGCAGGATCCCTACCTCGTCGAAGACGTGTTCGGCCGCTACGAGATCCTCGAGACGAAGCAGATCTACCCACGGCAGACCTCGACATGAGGGCGCCTGCCCCGCCGGTCCGACGCGGGAGCACTGTCGCCCGGCAACGGGAACCGACCGGACCGACGGGCGCAGCCTGTCGTCCTCAGCGCGGCACGTCGGGAAAGCGCGGACGTCCGGGCTCGAGCTGCGTCCCGAGCGAGTTCAGCGCGATCGACACCATCCGATAGCCGCCGACGGTGATCACCACGTCCATCAGCTCGGGCTCGCCGTAGCGCGCGGACAGCGCGCGCCAGGTCGCCTCCGAGATGGTGTCGTCGCGGTGCAACTCGTCCGTCGCGCGGATGAGCGCGGCCTCGAACGGATCCCAGCCCGACGCTTCCGCGCCGGCCGCGATCCGGCGGATCTCGTCATCGGTCATCCCGATGCGTCGCGCCGCACGCACGTGCTGCGACCACTCGTACTCCGATCCGCAGAGCCAGCCGATACGCAGGATCAGGATCTCGCGCGCCCGGTCGGACAGCGTGGCGCCGGTCCGGATGTATGCCGACTGCACCGCCCGCGGGCGGAAGAAAACCGGGTGACGGGCCAGCGTAGCGTAGAGACGCAACACGGGCCGACCCGAGTCGTCGGGATCGAGGAGGCTGCGGACCTCGTCGGACCAGGCATCCCGCGAAAGCGGTTCCAGCCGCGCGACGTCGAGACGCACCGGCGTCGGCCCCGCCGGGCCCATCGTGCGCTCGACATCGGCCGGCAGGCGGTCGGCGAACCGCTCGTCCGGCTGCACGCCGAGGCTGTTGGCCAGCATCGCCAGCAGGATGTACTCCGCACCGCTGAAGATCGCATCGATGAGCTGCGGCACGTTGTAGCGCGTCGCGAGCTCGTCCCAGGAGGCATCGCCGAGGAACGCGTCGCGGTACAGTTCGTCGGCGGCACGCAGCATCCGGCGGTCCCAGGGACCCCAGCCGGCGCCCGGCCCTTCCGCCACCCGGCGCAGGTCCCGGTCGCCCAGACCGAAGGAGCGGGCCTCGGCCGCCAGCTCGGCCCACAGCGCTTCGGAACGGCAGAGCCAGGCGACCCGGAGCCCCATGAGGACCTGGTCGACGGCCGGCACCATCGAGCGCTGACGCAGGTAGGCGGCCAGCGGTCCGAGGCCGTGCAACGCGGGCGGATGCCGCGCCAGTGTCCGCAGCAGGTTCGTCGCCCTCTCCGGATCGACACCGAACGACTCGATGCCCTCCCGGACCTCCGCGCTCCATGCCGTGAAGTCGGCCGGATCCACGGGCGCGATCCGGGGCATCGGCCCCTGCTGTCCGGCGGCGCCGAAGCTCTCCCCGGATCCGGCCCCCCGGTGCGTACCGGCCGCGGCGCCCCCCGGTGCGACACTCAGCGCACCGGCCGCGGCCACTCCCGGCGCGACGCGCAGCGCCACACAGATCGCAGCAATCATCATCAGCCACCGCATCGCCCTGCTTCGGCCAGTATTCGACATCAAGCCCCTCCATCCGGGCGAGACTCCGGCGGTCACCGGTCGCGACAGAATAGCCGAGCCGGAGATTCCGCGACAGTCGCACTGTGCAGGCGCGGCCGTTTTCTGGCAGCATTGCAGACAGTCGCAGCCAGCGGCAGCGGACAGATCCGGGGGGGAGGAACCATGCGACTCACGCGCCTCGTTGCGGCCACGTTGCTTCTGGGCAGTCCGGGACCGCTCTTCGCCCAGGGCTGGGCGGAATACGAAAGCCGGCCGGACTTCTTCAGCGTCAATCTTCCCGGAGAGCCCTCCGTGGAAGAGACCACCTTCACCTCGGAATACGAGGCCGAATTCCCGGCCCGGATTCACGCCTACGAGGACGGGGCGACCCGCTATCTGGTCACCGTGGTCGACTACACCGACGCGGAACGCATCCATACGGAGCGCGCGAAGGAATGCCCGCCCGACGTGCACACCGGCTGCACGGGTGCGTACTACACGGGCGCGGGGTCGTGGATCGTCGACGTTCGGGGCGCCATGGAGTATGCGACGTGGCAGCTCCTGCAGCGGGACGCGACGCCGACGTTCTTCGGCTGGAACTTCGTCGATCTGGTCGAGGGACGCCATCTGCAGCTCACCAATGCGAACGGCTCGCGCACGTTCGCCGCCATCTACATGCACGAGAACCGCCTGTACATTCTGGAAGCCACCGCGCCGCCGGGTCGGCCGGGTCCGGAGCTGTTCCAGCAATCGCTGCGCTTCCTGGACGCCGACGGCAACGGCATCCGCTACGAGTCGGTATACACCAACGGCTTTCCGCCACCTCCCCGAGTGCGATGATGACCTTCAAGATCTCGACCGTCGCAGCGATCCTCGCCGTTTCCATCGCCGTCCCGACCGGGGCGCACCATTCGCACGGCAACTACGAGCTCACCGACTTCACGCACATCGAGGGCACGGTCACCGAAGTCCACTGGATCAACCCGCACTCCTGGATCTTCATGGAAGTGCCTGCCGACAACGGTGGCGAGCCGGCCCTGTGGGCCATGGAGGCCACCAACCCGACCGGACTCGCCAGGAACGGCATCGAGCGCGACTTCGTTCTGCCGGGCGATCCCGTCCGGGTGCGTTGCCACCGCCTGAAGGACGGCTCGGACGGCTGCCTGCTCGGGTTCGTCACTCCGCTGCACGGCGACGCATCCCGCGGCCACGGGGTCGAGAAGGAGTGGGACTGAAGGGATGGCGGATATCGACGTCCCGTCCCTCTTCTCGCTGTCCGGCAAGGTGGCGCTGGTCACCGGCGGCTCGCGGGGCATCGGGCGCATGATGGCGGAAGGGCTGGTGCAGTCGGGCGTCACCGTCTATGTCTCCTCGCGCAAGCGGGACGCCTGTGACCGGGCGGCGGCCGAGCTCTCCGCCCTGGGACCGTGTCACTCGCTGCCGGCGGATGTGGCGACCGAGGACGGCCGGGCCGCGCTCGTCGAAGCGATGGGCGCGCGCGAGCCGCGCCTGCACATCCTGATCAACAACGCCGGCGCGGCCTGGGGCGCGCCGTACGCCGAGTACCCGGCGTCGGCGTTCGACAAGGTGCTCCGGCTGAACGTGGCGGCACCGTTCCTGCTGACGCGCGACCTGACGGCGGCGCTCGAGCGCGGCGCGGCGGACGGCGATCCCGCCCGCGTGATCAACGTCGGGTCGATGGACGGCCTCCACGTGCAGCAGCGCGTCGGAACCGGCACGTTCGCCTACTCGGCGAGCAAGGCGGCCGTGCACCACCTGACGCGCACGCTGGCGGTCGAGCTCGGTCCCCGCAACATCACGGTGAACGCCGTCGCCCCCGGGTTCTTCGAGAGCCGGATGACCGCCGACGTGCTGCAGCGGCACGGCGCCGACATCACCGCCGCCTGCCCGCTCGGACGCATCGGGCGGCCCGAGGAGATGGCCGGCATCGCGATCTACCTCGCCTCGCGGGCCGGCGCGTACACCAACGGCGCCGTGATTCCGGTGGACGGCGGCACGTTGCTCACCTGAGTGGGCCGAGACCCGCACAGGTGCTCGGCGCGGCTCCCGCGGGGGAGCGCCGGAGAGGACGATGATCTACAAGAGCCCCTTTCCCGACATCGAGATCCCGGTCCGGCCGCTGCACGAGCACGTCTTCGAGCACGCCGACCGCTGGCCGGACAAGCCGGCGCTCGTCGACGGCCCCAGCGACCGGACCCTGACCTACGCACAGCTCCGGGCCGCCGTGTCCGCGGCCGCCGGCGGCCTCGCGGCGCGCGGCTTCCGGCGCGGGGATGTCCTCGCCATCTACAGCCCCAACCTGCCGGAGTACGCCGCCGCGTTCTTCGGCGTCTCGACCGCCGGCGGGATCGTCACGACGATGAATCCCCTCTACACGGCCGACGAGGTCCATCGGCAGCTCCGGGACTCGGGGGCCCGGTTTCTCCTGACCATCCCACAGTTTCTCGACGCCGCGAAGAAGGGGGCGGAGGGCACGGGCGTGGAGGAGATCTTCGTCTTCGGCGAGGCCGACGGCGCGACGCCGTTCTCGTCCCTGATGGTCGGGGGCGAACCGCCGGCGGTGGAGATCGATCCGCGCGAGGACCTCGTGGCGCTGCCCTACTCGAGCGGCACCACCGGCCTGCCGAAGGGCGTCATGCTGACGCACCACAACCTGGTCGCCAACGTCTCGCAGATCGCGGCCAACGAAGGCATCGCGGCGGACGACACGCTCATCGGGATCCTGCCCTTCTACCACATCTACGGCATGACGGTGATCATGAGCGCTTCGCTGCAGGCCGGCGCCACGATCGTCACGATGCCGCGCTTCGACCTCGAACAGTTCCTCGGCCTGCTGCAGAAGCACCGTGTGACCACGGCGTACCTGGTGCCGCCCATCGTGCTCGCCCTGGCCAAGCATCCGCTGGTGGACGAGTTCGACATCTCGTCGCTGAAGAACGTCATGTCCGGCGCCGCACCGTTGCCGGAGTCGGTGGCCCGCGGGGCCGCCGCGCGCAACGACATGCTCGTCCGTCAGGGGTACGGTCTCACCGAGACGAGCCCCGTCACCCACACCAACTCGCCGAGGAAGGAGACGCGGATCACCTCGGTCGGCACCTCGCTGCCGAACACCGAGTGGCGCATCGTCGACGTGGCCACCCACCGGGACGCAGCCCCCGGCGCACTGGGCGAGGTCTGGATACGCGGGCCGCAGGTGATGAAGGGCTACCTCCACAACCCGGAGGCGACCCGCGCCATGCTCGACGCCGACGGCTGGCTGCACACCGGGGACATCGGCCGCGCCGACGCCGACGGCTACCTCTACGTCGTCGACCGGCTCAAGGAGCTGATCAAGTACAAGGCGTTCCAGGTGGCCCCGGCCGAGCTGGAGGCCGCGGTGCAGTCGCACCCGGCCGTCGCCGATGCCGCGGTCATTCCCAGCCCCGACGAGGAGGCCGGCGAAGTGCCCAAGGCCTTCGTCGTGCTGCGTGAGGGCGCCAGCGCCACCGCCGACGAGATCATGGCGCACGTCGCCGCGCAGGTGGCCCCCCAGAAGAAGGTGCGTCGGGTCGAGTTCATCGACGCCATCCCGAAGGTGCCCTCCGGCAAGATCCTGCGCCGGCAACTCGTCGAGCGCGAGCGCGCGCGGCTGGGGTGAGGTCGCGCGGCTCCGGCCGCCGCCGGCCGATAGGTGGTGACGGAATGCCGGAGTGCTCAGGGTGCAGGCGCACCGGCGTACGTGGGATGCTCGCGGTCCGCACCGAGCGGCGCGAGTTCCCGCGCCACCGCGGGCGGCGCGAGCACCTGCTTGCCGTGCAGCTCACGCCAGGCCGCATGGAGCTTGCGTTGCGTCGGCCGTCCGAGTTCCGTGGTGTCGACGACGGTCATCGTCGGAACCGACCGAAGTCGTCGGCAGTTCCCGTGGCGTGGTTCTCGCGCTGCCAGCGTTGGACGACGGTCTCGTGGTCGGCGTCGGCGCGACTGCCCCGCCCAGTCAGCTCCCGCTGCCCTCGCCGATCTCGTGGCCGGCCAGCATCTCCAGCGCCTTGACCATGCCCGAGTGGTCCCAGGCCGAGCCGCCGTTGGCGGCACAGCAGTTGAACAGCTCCTGACAGGTCGCCGTGTTCGGCAGCGACAGGCCGAGGGCGCGGGCGCCGCTGAGCGCCAGGTTGAGGTCCTTCTGGTGCAGGTTGATGCGGAACCCGGGATTGAACGTGCGGGCGATCATCCGCTCGCCGTGGATCTCGAGGATCTTCGACGAGGCGAACCCGCCCATCAGCGCCTGCCGCACCTTGGCGGGATCGGCCCCCGCCTTCGACGCGAACAGCAGCGCCTCGCCGACCGCCTCGATGGTCAGCGCCACGATGATCTGGTTGGCGACCTTCGTCGTCTGCCCGTCGCCGTTGCCGCCGACCAGCGTGATGTTCGCGCCCATCAGGTCGAACAGGGGCTTGACGGTGTCGAACGTCGCCTGGCTGCCGCCCACCATGATGGTCAGCTTGCCGGCCTTGGCGCCCACCTCGCCGCCGGAGACCGGCGCGTCGAGGTACTCGCAGCCGAGCGCGTTGATCCGCTCGGCGAAGCCCTTGGTCTCGATGGGCGAGATGGAGCTCATGTCGACGACGATCTTGCCCGCCGACAGGCCCTCGGCCACGCCGTTCTCCCCGAACAGGACAGCGGCGACATCGGGCGTGTCGGGCACCATCGTGATGATGATCTCCGAGCGTTCCGCCACTTCCCTGCCGCTGCCGCAGACGGTGGCGCCGCCGTCGACCAGCTCCTGCGGAATCGGAACGAGGTCGTGCACGAACAACGTGTGTCCGCCGGCCTGCAGATGCCCCGCCATGGGGCGCCCCATGATGCCGAGTCCGATGAAACCTGTATTCGCCATGAGTTGGTGTCCCTCCGCCGCGTTCAGCGTGACGGCTCAACGGCGACACCATTCCCGGTGTCGCCGTGCCATGCGTTGGTGTCCTTCCGGCGCGTTCAGCGTGAGGCCCCGGCGCCGACATACGGAGCCATCCAGGACAGCCCTGCCGTCGTCGCCGCGGCCGGTTTGTACTCGCACCCGATCCAGCCCGCGTAGCCGAGCCGGTCGATGAAGTCGAACAGGAACGGGTAGTTGATCTCGCCGGTGCCCGGCTCGTGGCGGCCCGGGTTGTCGGCGAGCTGCATGTGGGAGATCCGCGCCAGGTTGCCCTCGATCGTCGGCGCCAGGTCTCCTTCCATGATCTGCATGTGGTAGATGTCGTACTGCAGCCTGAGGTTGTCCGACCCGACGGCGTCGATGACGGCGTTCGCCTGCCGGGTGCCGGTGAGGAAGAACCCGGGAATGTCGCGCGTGTTGATCGGCTCGATGAGGAGCTCGACCCCCGCCTCGCCCAGCTTCCCGGCGGCGAAGCGCAGGTTGTCGACGAAGGTGTCGGTCAACTGCGCCGGGTCAGCGCCTGCCGGGGCGACCCCGGCCAGGCAGTTCACGCGCGGGCAACCCAGCGCGCGGGCGTAGTCGATGGCCTTTCCGACACCGTCCTGAAACTCGCCGACCCGGTCGGGCAGGCAGCCGATGCCGCGCTCGCCGGCGCCCCAGTCGCCCGCCGGCAGGTTGTGCAGCACCTGCACGAGCCCGTTGTCGGCCAGACGCCCGGCCAGCTCGTCCTTCGAGAAGTCATAGGGAAACAGGTACTCGACACCCCGGAACCCGGCGCCGGCCGCCGCGGCGAACCGGTCGAGGAAATCGACCTCGTTGTACAGCATGGTCAGGTTGGCGGCGAACTTCGGCATCGTCGGCGTCTCCTCTCGGCGGTTCCGTCTCAACGCGCGGCGCGGCGTCGCCGCCCGTTTCTCGCGCAAGGTCGTGAAAGCGTACGGCAGGTTGCAGGCGGCTGTCGAGAGATCCTGCGCCGGCGGCTCGTCGAGTGCGGCGCGCCCGGCCGGGCGGACGTCGGAACGATCGGGGGACTCGTTACGGTTCTCGGAGGTGCGATCGGTGCGCCCGCCGATGGGTGCACCGACGCGCTGTACGTTGATTTCCGTCAATGTGTTCCGGCAGACGTTCGGTAGAATCAGAACAGGAGGATCGCGGGAGCATGAGACAGATCACCGTCAACGCCGAGCTGGAGAACGCCGTCGACCGGGGAATCTTCGAGGAGGGACTCCGCAGCGAATCCACCATCCGCCGCACGGCGGTCGACGCGATCGTCGACACGGGTGCGGTTTCTCTCGTCCTGCCGGAGGATGTCGTCGAGCGTCTCGGGCTGCCGACCCGGCGCACGGTGATGGTCACCTACGCTGACGAGCGCAGCGCGGAGCGGCCGGTGGCGGGTCCGCTGACCATCCGCATCGGCGACCGGTTCATGAGCACCGACTGCGTGGTCGGTCCCCCGTCAAGCGAGGCGCTCGTCGGACAGGTCGTCCTGGAGACCATGGACCTCATCGCCGACTGCGCGAACCAGGCGCTGCTTCCCCGCGTGCCCGACAATCCGATGCTGAACGTCAAGTGAGACGGCCAAGCCTCCCCCGCCAGGCCGAGTGGCTTCTGACTGCCATGTCTGCGACGCCGCCTACCGTTCAGGCAGGGCGAACACGAACAGCGTGTTGCCCGAGCTCGGACGCAACTCCGGGGTCAGCCGGTTGAAGTGCGACGACGTCCCCGCGGTGCCGGTGCCGACCGCGACGTACTGCCGGCCGTCGACGGCGTAGCTGATCGGAAAGCCGCTGACCGGCGAGCCGAGGTTGATCTCCCACAGCACCTCGCCGGTCTCCTGGTCGAAAGCCCGGAACCGCCCGTTGATGTCGCCGCCGAAGACCAGGCCGCCTCCCGTCGCCACCAGCGACAGCGTGCCCGCGCGCTGCTCGTGGAGCCAGACCGTCTCGCCGGTCTCCGCCGAGATGGCCCGCACGGTGCCCGCGAACTCGTTGCCCGGCGCCAACTGGTGGCGATAGGCGATGGCGTAGGTCGTCGAGCGGCTCTCGGTGGGGGCCGCCGGCGTGGCGTCGTTGAACGTCCGCGTCGCGAGCATGCGGGCGCACGTGTTGCGCAGCGGCATGTACATCGTGTTGGTCAGCGGGCTGTAGGCGCCTGCCTCCCAGTCCTTGCCGCCGTTCCAGGTCGGACAGGCGAAGACCTCCTGCCCCACGGCGTTGAAGACCACCTCGGCGTTCTCCGTCACCTCCCCGGTGGCGCCGTCGATGCTGCTGATGACGTTCTGCGCGACCGTGGGGGTCGCCCACAGGAACTCGCCGGTCTCGCGGTCGAGCGTGTAGACCACGCCGGTCTTGCCGGGGATGCCGGTCAGCACGCGGCGCACCTCGCCGGGCTGGATGCGCGGGTTGATCCAGGGCACATCGGACGGGTCGGGCGCCACCGCCGTGTCGACGAGGATGCGCTCGAAGGGATGGTCGAGGTCCCAGTGATCGTTGAGGTGCTGGTAGTACCAGCGGATCGCGCCGGTGTCGATGTCGAGAGCCAGCGTCGAGTTGTGGTACAGATGCGCGTTCTCGACGCCGCCGAGCATGAACTTGGGGGCCGGCGAGGTGACCGAGGTGCCCTGGTAGAACAGGCGCAGCTCGGGGTCGTAACTGCCCGGGATCCAGGTGCCGACGTGAATCCGTTCCTCGAACGGCACGCCGCCCCAGGTCTCGTCGCCGGGCTCGCCGGGGGCGGGCACCGTGCGCCGGCGCCAGAGCTCCTCGCCGGTGCGCGCGTCGTGAGCCACGATGACGCACGATTCGGGACCGCCCTGCGGGCGGCAGCTCCGCCCCGAGATCGCCTTCCCGTCGGCGATGATCGGCCCCGAGCTGTGTCCGGCCGGAATCTCCCTGTAGTCGAAGATCCGCGTCTCCCAGGCGATCTCGCCCGTCATGACGTCGAGCCCGAAGATGTAGTCGTCGTCGCTGGTGTTGACGATGAACCGGTCGTAGATGGAGATGTTCCGGTTGTTGCGGGCGTTGCCGCCGACGAAATCGTAGACGTCGTCGGGCAGGTCGCGCCGGTGCTGCCAGATCAGGTCGCCGGTCACCGCGTCGATGGCCTCAATGACGTCGTCCGACTGCGGCATGTAGAGCACGCCGCCGTAGGCCAGTGGGGTGCCCTCCTGCCGCCCCTCGGCAAGGCCCCGCGTCCAGACCATCCGCAGCCGGTGCACGTTGTCGCGATCGATCTGATCGAGCGGGCTGTAGCCCCAGCCGTCCAGCGTCCGGCGCCATGTCAGCCAGTCGCCCGGCGCCGGATCCTGGAGCATCGCGTCGGTCACCGGGACGAACTCGCGCGACGGCTGCGCGGACACGACGCCCGGCGCAGACAGGACGGCCGTCACGAGCACGATTCCGAATGCGTTGCGTGGCCTGCGGGGCGGATTCTGCATCTTGTCGGCTCCTCCCGGCCTGCGCGAGCCGGACCGGATCGATATTGCTGGCGCCGCCGTCACGAGTTCTCGGGCGGCTCGCGGGCGCTGATCAGGGGCGCCCCGGCCTCTCCCGCACCGGACGCACCGACTACCGCTCATCATCGATGGCCGTCGATGAGGGTGTCAAGCCGCTCGCACCCGGTGGCGCGGCAGCCGGCGCCTGTTGATGGCCGCACCGTCCGTGGACACCGCGTCGACGATGGTCCGCCGCGCCCAATCGTGATGCGGCGATCCGTGCTCCGCCGCGTAGATGAGCACGTTCGAGTCGAGGAGCGTCATGGTTCGCGGGTGATCCGCCGCAACTGTTCCCATGACATCCGCATGCGCAACGGTGATTCGGACATGGCTTCCAGACACGCTTCACGACTCTTCTTCGCCGGCACGGGATCCGGCCGATGCAGACGTACCAGGACGTATCTCCCCGGCCCCGGCCGCTGCACCTCGAAGACGTCACCCGGGGCCGCCCCCGGAACCACCACGCGCTTCCTGGCGTCCGCTCGCACCGTTCTCACGGGTGGGATTTTCCCACGCAACAGGCGTTCGCATCAACACATCGGACGACGCGCGTGACGCAGAGAAGATTCGGCCAATCGGCAGGAAACAGACAGCGGCGCATGGCGCAGCTCCCACATGGCTACTGTTCCGCCAGCGGCAGGAAGATCGAGATCCGGTCCGCGTCGCCGACGGCGCGCGAGATGTGGCCCTGGCCGGTGGTGTCCTCGGCGAGCAGGATGTGGCCCGGGTGCAGGCGGATCGTCGTGCCGTCGCCGATCTCCACCTCGCTCTCCCCCGCCAGCGTGATGACGTACTGGCGGCGCGGGGCGGTGTGCCAGTCGATGAAGTACTCCGGCGAGGTCCGGCGGAACTGGACGCTGGTCACCTCGACCGGGTCGGACAGCTCGGTGGCCCCGCGCGACGACGTGAGCGGGACGTCGTACTCCTCGGCGTGGGTCTTCCCGTCCTCGCCCGTGTAGATGCGGGTCACCTGGATCGGCGTCCGCTCCTGCGCGGCGGCGGCCGGCCCGTCGAACCAGCGGACGCCGCCGGCGACGAGGAGCGTGGGAATCCAGCCGAGGACGAGTGCGCGGGCGAGCCATTTCTTCAGCATCGTCTGTCCCTCCTGATTGGGCCGTGGCGCCTGTCGGATGTCATCCGGCTCCTTCTCCGCGCCGCGGCGCGCTCCGCTACGGACGATCCAACTCCTGATGCAGTCGTGGCATTATAGGAGCCGCCCTGAACGAAAGGTGTGCTCATGACCATGCTCCGACTCGCCACGATTCGCAGCGCCGCGCCGCTGATGCTGATGGCCGCCTTCGCTCTCGCCGCCGCACCCGCCACGGCGCAGGACGAGAATGCCGCCGAGGATCCCGAGGCGATCCGGCCGTTCACGATCGACGTGCCCGACGCGGTGCTCGCCGACCTCGGGGACCGCCTGTCCAGGACGCGGCTGCCCGACGACCTCCCCGGCACGGAGTGGGACTACGGCACGAACCGCGAGTACCTGGAGGAGCTGCTCGCCTACTGGCGGGACGAGTTCGACTGGCGCGACCAGGAGTGGCTGCTGAACGGCTTCGACCACTTCAAGACGGACATCGACGGGCTCGACGTGCACTTCATCCACCAGCGATCGCCCCACGAGGACGCCCTGCCGCTGGTGATCACGCACGGCTGGCCCGGTTCGATCATGGAGTTCTACAAGATCATCCCGCTGCTGGTCGACCCGACCAACTACGGCGGGGACGCGGCTGACGCGTTCCACGTCGTGGCGCCGTCGATCCCCGGCTACGGCTTCTCCGACAAGCCGACCGGCCGCGGCTACGGCCCGGAGAAGATGGCCGCGATCATCGGCAAGCTGATGGAACGGCTGGGCTACGACCGCTACGGGACGCAGGGGGGCGACTGGGGCAGCATCATCAGCCGCTGGCAGGCCGTGCAACACCCCGACCGCGTGGTCGGCGTGCACCTGAACATGGTGACCGCCGGGCCACCGCCCGACGCCAAGGACCCGACCGCCGGCGTGCCGCCCGAGGAGCTCGCGCGCACGCAGGAGCGGCAGGCGTTCTTCGCCGACGAGCGCGGCTACAGCAATATCCAGGGCACCAAGCCGCAGACGCTCGGCTACGGCCTGAACGACTCGCCGGCGGGGCTGGCGGCCTGGATCGTCGAGAAGTTCCGGACCTGGTGCGACTGCGACGGCGATGTCGAGAGCCAGTTCACCAAGGACGAGCTGCTGACGAACATCACCATCTACTGGGCGACGCAGACCATCACGTCGTCGACCCGCATCTACTACGAGTCGCGGCGCGCCACCAGCCAGCCCGGCTACATCAAGACGCCGGTCGGCTGCGCCATCTTCCCGAAGGAGCTGTTCATCCCGCCGCGGGCGTGGGCCGAGGCGGCCTTCAACGTGACGCACTGGACCGAGATGCCCCGCGGCGGACACTTCGCGGCGCTCGAGGAACCGGAGCTGCTGACCGACGACATCCGGGCGTTCTTCCGGAAGTTGCGGTAGCCGGCCCCGCCCGTTCGCGTTCTCGCAGCAATCGCGCTACCATGACTGCCGTCCGCGTGCCGGACGGCAGTCATCGTCCCGGCCCATCACCCGAACCATGTCCCGGTCACGAGAGCCCATGCACTCCGCACGCATCGCGAGCTATCCCTGCCGCATCAAGCGCGGCGCGCCGAACTGGACGATCTCGTTCCGCGACGTCCCGCAGGCCCTGGCCGGGGGCCGGGGCGTTGCGGAGAACTTCGAGGTGGCGGAGAGCGCGCTGGTCGCCGCGCTGGAGACGCTGCGCGCCGGCTCGGTCGACGGGCTGCCCGCACCGAGCGTCCCGGCGCCGGGCGAGGTGGTGGTGACGGTACGCCTGGGCGGGCCGCCGCTGCTGCGGTCCTGGAGCCTCGGCGACGAACCGGCCACCGAGTCGCCGGACGCAGCCGAGGCCGCCGATGAAGCCGCCCCGGACGACGCGCCCGACGCGTCCGACGCGACGCAGGAGACCGCACTCGTGCCCGTTCACCGACAGGGCGGGTTCTGGAGCCGGCTGGTCGGCTGGCTGACCGGATCCCGCTCCGCCTGAGTCCCTGTCGCCCGGCGCAGGTGGAACCGGGGCCGGCTTCCTGCGGTCCACGGTCTCCGGAATTCCAGCGCCGAGCCGCCCCAATCTCCCGGGCGCCCGGCCAGTGCGGCGGCTCCGGTCCGCTCTGTTCGATCCACCCACCTCACGCAACGTATTCAGGTTGTCTCGACGAAGGCCGGCGTAACGGTCACGCCCGTCTCCAGGTCCGTTCGGGCCGCCTCGTACACCGCCCGGTTGGCATCGTCGATCGCATCGACGAAGAAGACCAGCGTCAGCGCCTGCAGGCCGAGCTGCCGGCCATAGCGCGCCGCCTGTTCGACGGCCCGCCGGTAGCCGAAGGCGTCGGTGAAGCTCTTCAGTTCGATGCCGTAGTCGGTGCCCGCGTAGCGAACCAGCAGGTCGATCCTTCCGTTGCCGGCGGGAAACTCGGGCAGGACGCGGCCGCCGCGGGCCTGCAGAAAACGGTCCAGGAAGGCATACAGCAGGAAGTGGTGCACGGCCTCGAACAGCCGGAGATCGCGGCGGCGCGGCGCGTCCCGCAACAACCATTCGCGGTTCTTCCGCAGGTAGCGCTGGTAGCGGCGGACGAGCCGCCGCACGTCGAGGCCGGTATCGGTAATCGTGTCGGACAGGTCCTCGAAGGGCGTGAACAGCTCGCCCGCATCACCGGCGAGCGTAGCCGAGAAGTAGTTGAAGAGCCGCTTCTGGACGAAGGGACACGAGAACCGGACGTACTGCCGGTGATCGGCGGTGGACTCCCGGTCGATGACCCCGTTCAGGTACAGGAAGTTGACGTGGGGCGCATCGAATCGGAAGGGCCGCTTCTCGCGGGTCTGGAACAGATCGAGGACGACGTCGCGGTACGGAGCCCTGCCGACCTTGGCGATCAGGTTCTGCACGTTCGCGTTCGGCAGCGCGTCGACGGCATCGGCGTAGGCGGCTTCGAAGTCTTCCACCGCGATGACGGGCCCCTGCCGGTTGTGGCTCTCGGTCAACAGCTCGCCGAGCCACGAGATCAGCCCCGGCTGCCCCGCCGTCTCGCGGTACACGCGCTCGACGACGGCCGGCTCGACGCGCTGCCCGCTCTCCCTCTCGTACCACGTGAACATGCCCCGCACCTCGTCCGGCGTCAGGTTGGGCACGTGGACACTGCGTTGCACGTTGAACGGCGATCCGGTCTGGCTGTCGATTCCCAGCGTGCTGCGGACGCCGATCAGGGCCACGCCGTGCAACAGGAAGTCCTTGCGGTCCGTCGCGCGATCCGCCTGCAGCCGCCGGTGGCCGTGGATCTTCCGGAAGACGCCGACGATGGCGCCGATCGCCTCGTCCGGCAGGGCGTCGAACTCGTCCAGCACGAGGATCAGCGGCCTGGCAAGGCGCTCGCGCCGAAAAACGGCCTCGAGCTCACGCGGCGCACGGACGGGTGGGAGGTCGACGCCCAGAACGCCGGCGATCTCCGCAGCGACCGCGCCGGCCGCCACGCCGGCATCCGCCTCGGTACGCAGGTGCTCGACGCTGGTGGCCACGATATCGAACCGGCGGTGCGACCGGTCGCTGCGCAGGCGGCGCACCGCCTGGCCGACGATCCAGGACTTGCCGCTCTGCCGGGGCGCCCAGACGGTGACGTAGCCGCCGCCCTGCTCCGGGTTCTCACCCACCAGGGCGGACAGCACGGTGTCGAGCAGACGTTCCCGCGGCGCGTAGAAGTGGACGTCGGTATCGACGGGTCCGTAGGACGAAAAACGGCGCATGGCGTTCGGAATGCTGCGGGATTCGCGCCAGCGCCGTCAAGACGAGGCCGCATGCAGCGCCAACCTGATCGAGGTCCCGACGGGCTCGCAGGCCGACCTCACGGGTATCCCCGAACCTGCCGTTCGACGTCAGCGGCGCGGCGTTCGGCGCCGTGCACCCTGCTCCGGACCGCTTCGCCCCAAAGCTGCACGAAGAACGGGCAGCGGTCGCTCTCGGCGACGATCTTTCTCAGGGCATCCGGCTCGATGGACCAGCCCCGAGAGGCCAGCGGCTTCTCTATCGCCTCGCGGACCGCCTCGGAGCCCGGCAGCAGCCCCAACGGGATCCGCCTCCCCTTGGTCCGGAAGCTGGCTCCCGCCTGCATCAGCATCGCCTCCAGGTCGGGCGTGCCGGCGAGCACCAGCATGACGTTCCGGTTGCGGCCCTGCGCGATCTGCACGCCGTTGAGCAGCACCCGGGCGAAGTTCGGGTCGAGCGTGTGCGCCTCGTCGATCAGGAGCACGAACGGCGTCCGTTCGGAAACCGCATCGATCAGATCCACCGGATCCACGGCCGTCTGCGCGGCGGTCGGCTTCCGGACACCGATGCCGAACAGGCCCGGAACGCTCAACCGGAACTCGTCCGGCAGGATCTTCCTCCATGGAGCCTTCTTCGAGAGCGCCTTCGCCAGTGTCGCACCGTCGATGCGGCGCTCGAGGCCGGGGGCGGTCCTGACGACCGGAACGTCCGGATGGCGTTGCTGCGCCTCCTCGGCCAGCCACTGGAGCAGCGTCGTCTTGCCGTTGCTGCGCGGCCCGTAGAGGTAGATGCACTGCCCCGACTGTCCGCTTGCGCTACGGTCGAGATGTATCCGCAACTGCCGCTGCTCGTCACCTCGTCCCGCGATGTAAGGCGGGCGCAGTCCGGCGCCGGGATTGAACAGGAGTTCGTAGCTCACCGCCCTGCTCACGCTCTGCCGCCGCCCCCGCGCACGAACTCGGCCCCCTTCTCGGCGATCATCACCGTGGGGGCGTTGGTGTTGCCGGACGTGATCCGCGGCATGACCGAGGCGTCGATGACGCGCAGGCCGGAGACGCCGTGCACGGCGAGCCGGTCGTCGACGACGGCGAGCGGGTCGCGGCCCATGCGGCACGTGCCGACAGGATGGAAGATGGTCGTCCCCAGGTCGCCGGCCGCCTGCGACAGCGCCTCGTCGCTTTCGACCTCGGGACCGGGCTTCCACTCCTGCGGCTCGAACCGCGCAAGCGCCCCGGCGGCCATGATGCGGCGGGTGAACCGCAGGCCGGCGACGGCGATCCGGCGGTCCTCGTCGGTGGACAGGTAGTTGAGGGTGATGGCGGGCGCGCTGCGCGGGTCCGCGTCCTTGATGCGCACGTGCCCGCGGCTGGTCGGCTGCAGGTTGGCGACCGAGGGCGTGATGGCGTCGAACGGATGCAGCGGATCGCCGAACTTGTCGAGCGAGAGCGGCTGCACGTGCCACTCGATGTTCGCCGACGGCTGCGACGGGTCGCTGCGCGCAAAGGCGCCGAGCTGCGACGGCGGCATCGTCAGCGGGCCGGTCCTGAACAGGAGGTACTCCAGCCCCATCGCGGCCTTGCCGAACAGCGAGTTCACGCGCCGGTTCAGGGTGACCGTGTTGTTCACCGTGTAGATGGAGCGGATCTGCAGGTGGTCGTGCAGATTCTCGCCCACCCCGGGCAGCTCGTGCACGACGTCGATGCCGCAGCGCTGCAGCAGGGGGCCGGGACCGACGCCCGACAACTGCAGGATCTGCGGCGAACCGATCGCGCCGGCGGCCAGGATGACCTCCCGCCGCGCCTCCAGCCGCTCGCCGGTCAGCAGCTCGACGCCCGTCGCGCGCAGACCGGCCGGTCCCTGCACGACCACGACGCGCCGCACCTGCGCCCCGGTCCGCACGGTCAGGTTGTGACGGTGCATGATCGGGCGCAGGAACGCCTTCGTGCCGCTCCAGCGCCGGCCACGGCGCTGGTTCATCTGGAAGTAGGCGTTACCGAAGTTGTCGCCGCGGTTGAACTCCGCAATCTTCGGAATACCGCACTCGGCCGCCGCGTCCCGCCACGCGTCGAGGATCTCCCAGCTCACGCGGCGCTCCTCGACCCGCAGCTCGCCGCCGACCCCGTGGCAGGCGTCGGCCCCGTGCTGATAGTCCTCGGAGCGCTTGAACACCGGCAGCACGTCGTCCCAGCTCCAACCGCGGTTGCCGAGCGACGCCCAGTGGTCGTAGTCGCTCTTCTGCCCGCGCATGTAGATCATCGCGTTGATCGACGAACACCCGCCGAGAACGCGACCGCGCGCATAGCCGATGGTGCGGCCGTTCAGTCCGGGGTCCGGCTCGATCCGGTAGCACCAGTCGGTGCGCGGGTTGCCGATGGTGTAGAGGTAGCCGACAGGGATGTCGATCCAGAAGTAGTCGTCGTTCCCACCGGCTTCGAGCAGCAGCACCGAGGCGTCCGGGTCGGCCGACAGGCGATTGGCGAGCACGCAGCCGGCGGTGCCTGCGCCGACGATGAGGTAGTCGTGGATCACGCGGCCGATCCTACACGAGCCGATCGGCGGGATCGTGATAGCGGCTTCAGCGCCGGGCGGTGCGCGCCGCGCGTCCGTGAACGTCGGCTCGATGCGGGCTGCCAGTCCCCTGGCCTGCCGCGTGCGGATCACGTCGTCCGGTTCGCGCATCAGCGCCTCGAGGTCCGTCCGGCCAGACCGCCTCCAGCGACTCGTCGCCGAGCGTCATGCCGGCCTGCAAGGCGAGCTCCGCGAGGATCGCGCGCATCCCCTCGGCGACATCCTCGCGCGCCGACTGGCCGCTCTCGACGTTGGCGTACACGGCGCGGAAGTCGCCCCGCGCGTTGAGCAGATCGCGCAGGGCGAGCAGCGCCGAGGTCTTCCCCGTCTGGCGCGGGGCGTGCAGGACGAAGTGCTTCCGGTCCCGCACCAGGGCCAGCAGCTCGTCGACGTCCAGCCGCGAGAGCGGCGGAATCAAGTAGTGGTCCGCCGCCACCACAGGCCCGGCGGTGTTGAACTGCCGCATGTCGTGCTCGATGCGCAGTGCGCGTCACCCCTGCGCGCGGCGTGCGGCTCTCCACGCGCCGCCGAACGCAGGCCGCCGGCACGGCCGCGCTGGCGACGGCAGCCGCACGCAGCGGCCGACGCCCACGCGCATCCAACGAACGCCGGGTCGCCCTACGGCTGCACCGTCATCGCGTTGATCACCACCGGCGTCACCGGGACGTTCCCGTGCGCCCCCTGCGCGGTCGTGCGGACCCCGGCGATGGCGTCGACCACGTCCATGCCGTCGGTCACCTCGCCGAAGACGGCGTAGCCGTACTCGTCCGGGGCGGTGCTCCGGTGGTCGAGCCCGCGGCGCGCGTTGTCGCGGTGGTTGATGAAGAACTGCGATGTCGCGCTGTGCACGGCGGCCGTCCGCGCCATCGCGATCGTGCCGCGCTCGTTGCTGAGCCCGTTGGTCGCCTCGTTGGTGATCGCCTCGCGGGTGATCTTCGGCACCAGGTTGGTCCCCATGCCGCCGCCCTGGATCATGAAGTTCTCGATCACCCGGTGGAAGACGGTGTCCTCGTAGAAGCCGGCGTAGGCGTACTGCAGGAAGTTGCTGACCGAGACGGGCGCCTGGTCCGCGAAGAGCTCCATCGTGACATTGCCCATCGAGGTCTCCATGACCACGACCGGGTTGCCGGGGATCGCGCCCGCGGTGCCCAGATCGATCCGGTAGACGCCGGTGCTCGCCGTCATGTACAGCGTGCGGCCGTCGCCCCCCCAGGCCACGTTGGCCGTTACCTCCGGCATGAGGATCGTCCCCAGGTGCACGCCGTCCGGCCCGAACACCCAGACGCCGCCCGGCCCGGTGGCGAAGACGTTGCCGCGCAGGTCGACCTTCATGCCGTCGGCGGCTCCGGCCGCGGTCTGGTCGTTGACGTCGTAGAAGACGCGCCCGTTGGAGGCGCCGTCGGCGTCGAGGTCGTAGGCCATCCAGACCTTGTTGTTCTCGTCGGCGTTGGCGACGTAGAGGGTCCCCTCGTCCGGCGAGAGGGCGATGCCGTTCGGACGCGTCTGGTCACGCACGAGCAACTGCAGCTCGCCATCGGGACGCAGGCGGTAGATGCCGTTGAAATCGAGCTCGCGCAGCGGCGACTCCTCGAGCCCCTCCAGACCGTAGGACGGATCGGTGAAGTAGAGCGAGCCGTCGGCGCCGAAGACGGCGTCGTTGGGGCTGTTCAGGCGGGCCCCCTCGAAGCTGTCGACCAGCACGGTGCGACTGCCGTCCTCCTCGACCCGCGAGATGCGGCGGTTGCCGTGCTCGCAGATGATCAACCGGCCCTCGGCGTCGAAGGTCAGGCCGTTGGACGAGATCGAGCGCAGCCCCTCGCGGTCGCCCTCGAAGACCGGGTCGATGAAGGGGCTGGCGCCGTCGGCCGCCGTCCACTGGTGGATGGCGTTGGCCCGCACGTCCGAAAAGAGGATCCGCTGCTCGCCCCGGATCCACACCGGTCCCTCCGTGAACGTGTAGCCCTCGGCCACCTTCTCGACGGTTGCGCCGGGCGGGATGAGCGAATCGAGCCGCCGATCGACTCTGAGAATGGATCCTTCGCCGGCCGGCTCGCCGACCGGACCGGCCGGCTCTTCCTCCTGCGGTTCCGGCGCCCCGCCACAGGCCAGTGTCCAGGCCGCGAGCGCGGCCGCAATCGTCAACTTGATCAGTCTGGTCATGTCGTCCCTTTCGTGGATGAACGCTGCCCGCCCCGCCGCGGTGTGGACCATGCGGCGCCGACCGCCGACGCGCGTCGGGCTGCCCTTCCGCCTTCGACCCGCCGCCGCCGTCCTGCCGGATGGCCGACGCCCGCACAACCGGTCCGTTCTCTCACCCCCCGCCGCCGCATACGCCCGAGGCGGCGCGAGCCGGCCGACGCGCGGGCAACCGTCACTCCGCCGCCACCGCTCGCCGGATGGCGGGCACCAGGTCACAGTTGATCAGGTCGTCCAGCTCCCGCCGATGGCTCCGCCGTCCCGCGCCCGGATTCGGCGACGACGTGGCGACGACGACGGCATCAAGGTCGGGAATCACGAAGATGAACTGGCCCCCGTAGCCCCACGCGTAGTACGTCGGATGTCCGGCGAGGGTGCGCATCCACCAGCCGTACCCGTATTGCCGGCGGCTGAACCGCGATCGGGTGCGCGGGATGGTCGACTCGCGAATCCAGGCGCGCGAGACCACCTGCCGCCCGTCGTTCGTCCCGCCCTGCCGAATCAGGTTGCCGACGGCAAGCATCGCCCGCGGCGTCAGCGCCATCTCGTTGCCGCCCATGTAGATACCCTGCGGATCCCGCGTCCAGGCGGGCAGCGTGATGCCGAGCGGCCGCGCCAGGTACCGTCGGCCGAACTCCAGTGTGCTCATCCCCGTGGCCCGGGTCAGGATGGCCGACAGCAGGTGCGTGCTGCCGGTGCTGTAGATCATCCGCCCCCCCGGCCGATCGACCAGCGGCCGGGTCAGGACGTGGCGCACCCAGTGCCGGCTCCCCACCCAGCGCCCGTAGTTGCGGTTGGAGGTCGTCTCAAGGCCCGACCGCATGCTGAGCAGGTCCGCGACGGTGATGGATCGCTTGACCGGATCGGCATCGGCCAGTTCTTCCGGGAAGAAGTCGACGATCGGTTGCTCGACGCCGGCCACGTGGCCATGGTCGATCGCGATCCCGACCAGGATCGCGATGATCGTCTTCGAGGCCGACTTGAGGTTCGCCGAGCGGCGCGCCGAGGCGCCGTTGAAGTAGTGCTCCTCGATCAGCTCACCGCCGACCGAGACCAGCAGGCTCCGCAGTCTCGGCAGGTCCGCCGCCCGGTCGAGGATTCTGGCCCGGTGAGCGGGGTCGAGAGCGGGAGCATCGCTCGCGCCCGCCGGGCGAGACGCCGCGGAGCCGACCAGCCACAGCAGGGTGAACAACGCCAGGCAACCGCCCGCCGTCCGCCGTCGTGTCCGCCGTGTGCACCGCATCGGCCCATTCTACCGGTCAATCGGACCTCGGTGATTCGGTCTGCGCATCGCGGCCGCCGAGAATATGGCGGGCGCCATGGCGCCGCCGTGGTGTACCGTGCGGGCGTGTCACCCTCGATATCCGCCGCGCCCGCCGTCGCCGCGACCATCTGGGCTGCGCTCTTCCTCTACGCCGCCGGCGAATACGGCCGGACCCGGCGCCCCCCGGCAACGTGGGCCCGCCCGATCTGGCTGCTGGGCGCGCTCGTCCATCTCGCGCACGTCGCGGCGGCCTTCGCCATCCACCACGACTGGAGCCACGCGGCCGCCTACGCCCACACCGCCGCGCGCACCGACGCACTCGTCGGGCTCGACTGGGGCGGCGGCCTGTGGGTGAACTACGCGTTCCTGGCGGTCTGGGTCGGGGAAGGCCTCTGGTGGCAGCTCGGCAGGACCCACTACGAAGGGCGTCCCCGCGGCTGGAGCCTGGCCGTTCGCGCCGCCTTCCTGTTCATGATCGCCAACGGCGCGGTCCTCTTCGTGGAAGGCCCCCGGCGCCTGCTCGGGGTCGGTGTGCTGGTTGCGCTCCTCTGGATCTGGCGAACCGGCGCGAAGAACGGGCGGTGACTGGCGCATGGCGCCCAAGGGACCCGACTGCATCGCCAGGACACCGATTGGCGCTGCGGGGCGCCGGCCGGCGCGGAGGGAGCGACCGAGGCCCTCGCCCGACTGCATCGCCAGGACACCGATTGGCGCTGCGGGGCGCCGGCCGAACGCCGATTGCGTCTTGGGCTACTGATCGCCGACTGCGGTCGGGACGGTTTCCGCCGCCCGCTGAGGGCAGATGCGCCGGTACACGTCGGCCGCCCGCTGCGCCATGACATCCGCCGCATGGTGCTCCCGCACCGCGGCCGCGGCGCGCGCTCCCAGCGCGGCGCGCAGCGCCTCGTCGGCGCGCAGCCGCCGCAGCTCGGCCATCAACGCCTCGACATCCCCGGTCGGAATCAGTGCTCCGCCGCCCGTGCGCTCGATGAGCTCGACGTAGGTCCCCCGGCCGGTCGCGACCACGGGAACGCCGCACGCCATCGCCTCCACCAGGGACAATCCCTTCGGATCGTCGTAGGTCGCCGGCGCGGCGAACACGTCGAGCCGCTGCAGGAACGCCACCTTGTCGTCGAGTTCCAGCACCCCGCGGTAGTGAATCTCGTCCTCCAGACCCCATTCGCCGACCTGGCGCACGATTCCGTCCAGGTAGCCCCGATGCTCCGGTCCGAGATAGCCCGCCAGCTCCAGGCGACAACCGTCGAACTCGCCCTGCTCGCGCAGGCGGTGGTAGGCGTCGCAGAGCAGGTGGATGCCCTTCTCGGGTGCGATGCGCCCGAGATAACCGACCGTGAAGGGCCGCGAATCGCGGCGGGAGGCCGGCGGATAGCCGTCGACGTGGATGCCGAGTGGCACCACATCCAGCTTCGCGCCCGGAATCCGCAGGTACTGCGCCATGTGGCCGGCGTAGTAGTCGCTGACCGCGATGAACCGGTCGACCGACTGTGCGTGCTCCCGGATGAGCATCAGCGCGCGGGAGTGGTACGGCTCGTCGAGATGATCCAGGAAGATGTCCTCCCCCTGCAGCGTGCAGCAGATGCCGCAGCCGATCGCCTCCTTCAGCGCGGGCGCCAGCGATATCAGCATCGAGTTGGAAATGTCGATCACGTCCGGCCTCGGCTCCGAGCGCAGCCAGTGGACGAGCTTGTCCAACTCCTTCCGCTGGTGGCCGTGCCGGCCCTCGAGCACCGACACGGTGAGTTCGCCCAGTTGCTCCGGCTGCGTCTGCACGCCGCGCTGCGAGACGGCGCGCAGCAGCCAGGGCGCCTCCCACAGGCGGTCGACGAGCCACGGCGTGGCGCGGAAGAGACGGGAGTACTGCTCCAGGTAGACGCTGATGCCGCCGAAGAAGACCCGCTGCTCGCTGACGCTGGGCTCATCGGTGCGCGGCGGCGTGTAGAGTGGCACCAGCAGCACGTCGTGCCCGAGGCGGCGCAGGGACTTCGCAAGCGTGTTGTCGCGGATGCAGCTCCCACAGTACATGCCGCCGGCGCCGGCGGTGATCGAGATGATGCGCATCGGAATCCGGAGGCGCACGCAGGCGCCCGCAACCCGGGCTCGCCGCGCCGCGCGATTATAGCGTTGCCGACGCCGCCGCTCAGTCGGCGGCGATGCAATACAGATATTGTCGCCCCCGCAGGTAGATCTCCCCGCCGGCCACGGCCGGCGAGGCGTCGAAGCCGTCGTCCAGGCGGTTCAGCGCGAGGCTCTCGAACTCGGGGCCGGCCTTCGCGACCAGGGTGGCGCCGTCGCGGCTCGTGACGTACAGACGGCCGCCGGCGATGACCGGCGATGCGTAGACGTCGCGGACACCGGACAGCCGTACGGGACCGTAGAGGTTCCGGCCCGTCGCCGCGTCGTAGGCCGAGAGCACGCCGGAGTTGCTCTTGGTGAAGTACAGGATGCCGTCGTGCAGGACCGGGGAAGGGACATAGGGCGTGTCGCGATCCAGCGACCAGACGATGGCTCCGCCACGCGAGATGTTCCCGCGCGCCGACGAGAGGTCGACGGCGTAGAGCCGGTTGCCGCGATATCCGCTCATCAGGTAGGCAATGCCGCCGGCGGCCACTGGCGACGGAATGGCGTTCGTCGTCACCCCCTCGCCTTCCCAGAGCAGGTCGCCGGTGTCGAAGTCGTAGCCGCGCACGCCGTCGGTGGCGCTCGTGACCACCTGGGCGCCGGCGGCGTGCTCGACGACCAGGGGCGTGGACCAGGAGGTGCTCTCGTCCCGCTCGGTGCGCCACAACTCCGCACCGGTTCGCTTGTCGAGCGCGGTGATGAACGACTGCCCCTCGTGGTCCCACACGACGACGATTGCGTCGCCGTGCAGCGCCGGCGAGGCGCCTTCGCCGAAGCCCATGCGGATCCGCATGTCACCGAAGTCGCGATTCCACAGCGGAGCGCCCTCCATGTCGTAGCAGTAGAGGCCGCGTGACCCGAAGAAGGCGCAGACCACGTCGCCGTCCGTCACCGCCGATCCCGACGCCCAGCTTCCCGTGTTGTGCCGGCCCTCGTGCGGCTGCTCGGTCACCGCGGTCCGCTCCCAGACCACCGATCCGTCCCGGCGGTCGATCGCCAGGATCACGAAGTGCAGCAGGTCGCCGGAGCGCACCGTCCCCATGAAGCGGCGCCGGAGACGCGAGAAGAATCCGTTGCCGGCGTCGTCCCCGGGTCCGGCGGGAATCGCCGTCAGGACGAACACCCGATCGTCCCAGACGATAGGCGACGCCTGACCGTACCCCGGAATCTCCACCTTCCAGCGCACGTTCTCCGTCTCGCTCCAGTGCGACGGCGGGTCGCCGGCCGGCGCCGCTCCGGTGGCGAGCGGTCCGCGCCACTGCGGCCAACCCGTCCCGGCGGTCAGGTCGGACTGGGCGGCCGCGGGCGTCGCGGCAACCGCCAGGAGCGACGCCGCCGCCATGGACGCGAGCAAACGGGACACCAGGGTCTTGTTCACCATCGGTTCACAACCTCGCCGCGCGCGGGGGATTCGGACCGCGCGCCGGAATTCGGAACATGCGCGGAACGGAATCGGCGTCCGCCGACCCCGCCCGCGCCGGGGACGCGTCATTCGCGCCGCACAGCACCGGAACAACCCCCATGATAGTGGGATAAGATCCGCCCACCATGATTATCAACACTTCGTCGTCGTCCGTGCTGATCCTGGTCGTGCTGCTCGTCGTCGGCTTCGCCGCCGCGGCCAGCGCGCAGCGCGCCATCCCCGCACCGCCCGACGTCGCCGCGCCGCCGGACGACGCCGAGCGCACCTCCTCCGGCCTCGCGTCGAAGGTCATCGAGGAAGGCACGGGATCGCGGCGTCCCCGATCGACGTCGCGCGTCACCGTCCACTACACCGGCTGGCTGACCAACGGCCAGATGTTCGACAGCTCGGTGGTGCGCGGCACGCCCGCGATGTTCCCGCTCGACCGCGTGATCGCAGGCTGGACCGAGGGAGTGCAGTTGATGGTGACCGGCGAGAAGCGGCGGTTCTGGATTCCGGAGAACCTGGCCTACGGCGGACGCCCCGGCTTTCCGGCCGGCATGCTCGTCTTCGATGTCGAGCTCCTCCGCATCCAGTAGCAACACAAGGAGGACCATCGTGCCCCCCACGAAGAAAGCGGCGGCCCTGGCCGTCGTGCTGACCATCAGCCTCGGCGCAATCCCGGCAGCCGCGCAGGACGCGGTCACCGAGAGCGACTACGAGGCCGCGATGCAGGAGCTGCGCTATCTCGCGACGGACACGTCGCTGCACATCGACGCGAGCTACTGGGGTGACGTCGGCGAGGACTCCGACAAGATCCGGGCCGAGCTGGCCAGGGTGGAAGCCTTCTGGACGGCGCAGGAGCAGCCGCAGGCGGTGGAGTTCGCGACGCAGGCCATCGAGGCGGCGCGGTCGATCGGCCGCGCCTCCGGCTCCCAGGATCGCAACGCCGCCACCGCGGCACTGGCCGAGCTGCGCGGCGTCTGCCAGTCGTGCCACGCCGAGTTCCGGGAAGAGACGGACGCCGGCTTCCGGATCAAGCCGAGCGCCCTCAGGTAGGCGCCGTTTCCACCGCGGGCGCAACCGGCTTCGCCGCAGCGGCAGAGGCCGCAGACAGAAAGGAAGGCCGGCCCGGGCGGCACACCCGGACCGGCCTTTCGTTTCATTCCTCCGTGGCGGAAGGCGCCGCCGCAAGCACTTCGACCACCTCGGCGACGACCCGCACCGCGTCCTCGTCGGCGCCGGTCAGCACGATGGGCTCGAAGTCGGGGTTCAGCGGCTCCAGGACAATGCGCTCGCGCTGCCCGGCCCCGTCCGCGCCGGCCTTCCCGCTCCGGTAGCGCTTGACGGTGTACCGCTCGCCGGTCTCCGGATCGCGGCGTCACGATGACCGTGCGGGTCGGGCGGATTGCCGGCCCCGCCCCCGCAGCCGCGGTCGAAGGGCAGGAAGCGGGTCGCGGCGCCGGCCAGCCGCGTGGTCATGCGCACGCACTCGGTGTCGACGGCGAAGTGCACCAGCGCGCGGCGCTTGAACGCGAAGATCGGCTCGCGGGGTCGCGGTCGCGCCGGTACTGGTCGACGGCGTCGTCGACCGTCTGCCCGCTCACGCGCCCGTTGCGCGAGGACCAGGACGAACGGCGCGTGACGGTCGCCTTCGAACCTTCCGATGCGCCGGTGTTGCGGGAAGCGGCGCGCAACCTGAGCGCACGGCAGGAGCGTGTCGACGAGCGCATCGAGGGCTATGTGTCCGCGCTGGCCCGCGACCGTTCGGAACCCGAGGGCCGCGTGACCCTGCGGGCCGTAATCGACGGCAGGCTTGCCGCCGTGCAGGTGGATTTCGAGCCGTCCGACTACCGGCATATTGCAGCCGCCCACGCAGAGCGGCGGAGTGTGGTCCTGGAGGGCGACCTGCACCAGGAGGGTGGCCGCTGGCGGCTCGCGAATCCGCGCGACCTGCTGGTACTCGACGACGACTCCTGCTCGCCGCTCGACGTCGCAGACGACGACCGAATGCCGTGACGGCCGGCCCCGCGTCACAGCTTGCACTGCAGCATGCTGCCCTGCTGCCCTGCCTGTTCGTCGCGGCCACGCCCGCAAGAGCGCCCATGAATCGACCGACGGGCCCGCCGGCCAGCAGGTGCGATTCGATGACCGTCTCGAAGGCCGCTTCGCTGATGCAGGCCGGCGCCAATACCCTCCTACGACTCCTCCCCCCGCCGCGCAGACTCCAGGAGCGACTGAAGCAGATCGAGCTTCTCGCCCACTTCGGCCGCAATGGACGCCCGCGGGGCAAGCCGCGCGAGGCGGTGGAGTTCTCCCTTCCGAAGCAGCATCGCGTGCCCCAGACGCTCAGCGAGGCGACGAAAGAACTCCTCAGCGAAGTCGCTCAGTTTCACCCGTTTCGTCTGCGCCTCCCACAACAGGCGCGCGGCGGCTTCGGGCAGACCCTTCCACGTTGTGAAGTCGTCCCGCTGCCCCCCGAATACGCGCTCCAGCACCAGGGCGTCGCACACGTCTTCCGCTTCGGCCCTGAATCCGTCGAACAACGGCGCATCCCCGTGGGCGTCGGCGGCGAACGCAAGAAGCACACCGGGCGTGACCAGGTAGTTCTCGACCTCGTAGCGCTTCCAGTAGACGGTCCGCAGCCCGCCCCTGTCCGAGTCCTCGCGCGCCTGCCCGTCGTTGTCCCGGATCGCCAACCCCCGCAGGCCGGGGATCATCCGCTGCAGGGCGAAGAAGTGCTCCTGCGGCGGCAGGCCGAAGCCGCCCTCCGCCCGCTCCAGCTCCGCATCCTGGTTCCGGCTGGCATGGTTGTTGCGGACATAGAACGTATTGATGCCATCGTCCCAGGTCACCAACACCGGATGCTCCAGGCGCTCCGCCAACGCGCGCAGCACGTCCACGTCCGTGCCGCCTTCCACGTACAGCACGTAGCCACACTCGCGGGCGCGGACGTAATGCTCCGCCCCGTAGTACCGAAGCGCCCTGCGGATGTCCGCCTTCCGCGCCAGGTCGTCCGTGGTCCCGCCGAGCAGCAGTGTCAGGTTGTGATCGAGCGCTTCCTCCAGGATGACCTCCGAGTGCGTCACCATCACGACCTGCGAGTCGTTCTCGGTCGCCATTTCGCGCAGCAGCACGTAGACCTGCCTCTGCCGCAAAATCTCCAGGTGCGCGTCCGGCTCGTCGATGAGGAAGATGCTACGGGGGTGCGCGTAGAGATGGGCGAAGACCAGCAGCATCTGTTGCAGGCCGCGCCCGGCCAGCGCGATGTCGAGGGGCAGCCGGACGCCCGGCTGCCGGTAGGCGAGGTCAATGCTGCCGCGCACGGTCTCCGTCGGTTCGCCGAGTTTGACGGCGAACAGGCGATGGATGAGCGCCGCCAAGCGGCCCCAGTCGTCCGCAGAACCCTTGAAGACCATCAGGCAGAGGTTTCGCAGGACCTGGGCCGTCTGCCCCTGGCCCAGCAGCACGTCCACGCGCCCGGGCTGCAGGATGGGCTCCTCCGTCTCCAGACCCGACATCGGATACAGCAGCCGGACATGGAGACGCGCCGCGGTCGCGATGACTGCCGGCTTGTTGAGCGTCGCCTCATCCGGCGTGCAGTAGACGAGATCGTCGCCCTGGTTCCGGAAGCGCATCGTCACCGGCTCGACGGTGTTCTCATGCGCAACGCCCGCCGTGAGCACCAACGGGATATTCCGGTTGCCGCGGCGCACCTCCGCGTTGTGCCAGAAGTGGCGCGTGCGGCGGACCGGGACCGAGGCGATGCCGAGGCGGTTGAGCGCGGTCGCGGTACGCTCCTTCGGCGGCGACTGCCCCTTGGCCGCGAACCACGTCTTCACCGCCTGGGACCAGAGCGCAATCGCCTGAATGGCCGTCGTCTTGCCGCAGTTGTTCGGCCCGATCAGCACCGCCGGGTGATCGAGCTCGATGCGCTGGCGGTCGCCGAACCGCTTGAAGTTCCCAATCTCCAGGTAGTGCAGCAGTCTCATGGGCGGCTCCGCGCCGGCGGTTCACCCCGACCTCGGATGCGCTACGTTCCGGCCCGGGTCACCCCGATGGCCTGATGGACGTAGCGCACCTCCAGCCACACCCCATCGAGATGTTCGAAATCCTTGTCCGTGGACACCAATGTCGCGCCGATCGCGTGGGCCGTCGCCGCGATCCACGTCGATCGTCGGGAGCTGGCGTAGAATCCTATCGAGATCGACACGCCTGGAACTACCCCAGCCGTTCTTCTCCGCGAGTGCGAGAATCTCTCCGTGACATATCGCAGAGGTCCAGACCACCGCCTGGGGATTGTCGCGCAACTGCTGGACAGCGTCCCGGGCCCAGTTCGCCTTCCGAGCGAGCCCGAGCAACAAACCCGTATCGAGGAGGAAACGGGTCATCGCCTCACGCTCAATCCAACTGATCCATGAGGTCTTCTATCGGTTCGTCGCCCGGCCACGCTCCCCAGAGCGCCATGAAATCGGCCGACCGGGCCTGCCGCTCCGCCGCCGGCGGCAGGAGGGGAGCATCTGGAACCTCCACGGACGGCAGCTCCTCGAACACGCTGTCTTCCTCGCGACCCTTGGCGAGTCGTTCCGCATCGATGAACCTCGGCCTGCCGTCGGCGCGGAAGTGAACCATCCCCGAGACGATGACCCGCTTTCCCCACAGCGGGCGCAGTGCTTCGGCATCGGTTGCCTCCGCGGCGAGCTGACCGAGAAGGCGGCCCCGTGGACCGACCAGGAGCCGGAAGCCGCGTTTGCTGTGCCGGATTTCATCGAGCGTCCCGCTGACGACGAATGCCCTCGGCGCTGGCAGGCTGCGCCGCCGCTCGCCGATCCGCACGCACGCGTCGTCGTCGAGCGTGAAACCTTCACGGTCGCGATCATGCGGAATCAACTGATAGTGAACGCGGGCGTTGCGGGCGGCGCTGCTGAACTCGAGAACTGCCTCCAGCACGGAGTCGTCGAAAAACTCGCCGACGGACTCCGCATTCTGGACCTCCGTAATCGCTCGCGCTGCGAAATCGAGTGCCGTGTCGGTCGACTTCGGGCCGTCGCGCCAGAAGTCCTGCTGCGCGAACGGTTCGGGCGCGGCATGGCCGATCCGGGGCGCCGCGATCTCGAGGTTCGTCGAGCCGGAACTCAGACCGGTGACCATGACGTCCATGGTCGCTTCGAGCCAGTCCGGCCGTCGGCCACGCCCGGCCCCCGCCCCGGTGACTACCAGCCGCGTGGCCCGCTCCGCCGTCTGCCGGAGGGCGGCCAGCACGCGCTCGAGAGTCGCCGCCCGGACGCACCCTGCGTCCTCCCGCAGGCCGACAAGCCGAAGTCGATAGCGTGGCGCGTCCATATCTGCCCCGGAGGTCGTGCGCCGACGCATGATCGGCTGTACCATCCGCCCAGCATCGCCGAGCCCGACCGGGCAGATGGTAGCACGGTGACTTGAGCGGCGCGAGCCGACCGTCCCGCACTGCCGACGCAAGGTCGCTGAACCCGGAGCATCACGTCGCTGTAGGCGGACATCACCTCTATCGCTGCTCGTCGCGAGGAAGAACGCCCCGGGCAGTTCGCCCTTGACCCACCGCACGAGATCTTCGTCTTTCCGCCCGCGGAGAAGCTCCTCGCGAACCTTGTCGATGCTCACAATCCTGCCGACATCGTAGTGATGCAACAAGCTCGCCCAAAAAGCCCGGACAGAGGTCGAATGCATAGTACCTGTTCTTGGCTGCGATGAACACATCCGCATCCATGACATACATCGGACCATGCACCGTCATACATCGAAGCAGGAGGCCACGGTCCGAGACCTGCACGCGAAGATCGGCGAGTTGACGGTGGAGCGGGATTTTTTTCTGCGCGGGCTGGCGCGTTGAGTCGGGCCGTGCGCATCGAGATGGTCGAGCGCAACGCAACGCTGAGCATCAGTCGGCAGTGCGCCCTGCTGGGCATCTGCCGCTCGTACTACAAGCCGCGTGAGGAGAGCGCGGAGAACCTGGCGTTGATGCGGCGACTCGACGCGCTGTCGCCGCAGTATCCGTTCTACGGCAGTCGGCAGATGGCGCGCCATCTGGAGCGCGAGGGTATCGCCGTGGGGCGCCGGCGGGTTCGGCGCCTGATGCGGCTGATGGGTCTCGAAGCGGTCTACCGCCGGCCGCGCACGAGCGTCGCCGAGCCGGACCACCGTGTCTACCCGTACTTGCTGCGGGGGGCTGGTGATCGAGCGTCCGAATCAGGTGTGGTGCTCGGACATCACCTACATTCCGGTGTCGGCCGGCTTCCTGTATCTGGTCGCCATCATGGACTGGGCAGCCGCCACGTGCTGGCGTGGCGGCTGTCGAACACGATGGACAGCGGCTTCTGCCTCGACGCGCTGGAGGCGGCGCTGCGGCAGGGCAGGCCGGAGATCTGCAACACCGACCAGGGGGCGCAGTTCACCAGCATGGCGTTCACCGAGCGGGTTCCGGCGGCCGGCGCGCGGTGCTCGATGGACGGCCGCGGGCGGTGCCTGGACAACGTTTTCATCGAGCGGTTGTGGCGCTCTCTGCAGTACGAGGCGGTGTATCTGCACGAGTTGACGGACGGGTTCGTGGCCGAGCGGGTGATCGCGTCGTGGATGACGTTCTACAGTCACGAGCGCCCGTACTCGGCGCAGGGAGGACGCACGCCGGCCGAAGTCTACGGCGAGGAGCGGGCGGCGTGAACCCTCCCCCTCGCGGCGTGGACCGCTGTGACCGGGCATCGACGGCCTTCGCTCACTGCGTGTCGTTACGTAACGGCCGTCTCGTGGCGTGGAACACTGTGACCGGCATCGACGGCTCGGCGCCGACGTCGACGACGGGAGCCGTCGAACGACCGTTGCTCTGTGGTGCATGGATGCTTGACCTCGTGGACGAACAGGCGAACGCGCGCCCGCCGTGCCGTGGGGCTTCCCTCGGCGTATCCGGCGGCCGAGCGGGCCGCAGCCTCAGCGAGCGACCCGCACCCCGCATCCGGCGGGCACTGTGGACCTGCCGGGCCTGGGGACGCCCGCGACGCGGAGCCGCGAATCCGACCGTCGGTGAGGCGGGCGCCCACAGGCCCTTGGAAATCTCGCGGACGGTCGCTGCCGCTGGCGCTGGCGGTCCGGGCCGCGAGATTCCCACAGCCCCACAGCGCATCGTCATATCATGGACATTGTTCATCGGAGACGAACCTGCACCGACCAGGAGCGCCTTGGTCCGTGTGGGATCGGCGACCACGAGGGCATGATCACGCACCCGGAATACACCTTAGTTAACGAAGCCCTCAACCTGTCTAACTAAACAACCGGGACCACCTCAACGGTCGTCTTCACAATAGAGCCGACGAAAATGACTCAGCGGTACTTTGCTCACAGCACGGAGGGCGATCGCGAGCACTGGCAACTGCTCTCGGTGCACCTGGAAGGCACTGCGAAACGCGCGGCCACGTTCCTCGAGTCCACCGGGTTCGGGGAACTCGGCCGGGTGGCCGGACTGCTTCACGACCTCGGCAAGTACACCGATCAGTTCCAGGCACGGCTTGAAGGAAGCACCGAGCCGGTCGACCACTCCGCACCAGGGGCGAAACTTGCAGTCGACCAGTATGGGGACTTGCTCGGGAAGATGCTGGCGTTCTGCGTCGCGGGCCACCACGCCGGCCTCGCCAACGGAGTGAAGGGCAACGCCGACGGCGGAGGCGGCGTGCGGTACGGAACCAACGGCCGCCGAACGACCGCCCTCGAGGATCGTCTTCGGGCAGCAGTGTCGACGCCAGACCCAGTCTGGAAAGAGGAGATCTCGCTTCCCGCTCTGACCACACCCTCCATCAAACTGCGCAACAGGCCTTCTCCATCGTTTCGTCGGGGCGACAACGACACGGCCGGTTTCTGCGCGGCGTTCCTCATCCGCATGGTGTTCTCGGCGCTCGTCGACGCAGACTACTTGGACACCGAGGCATTCTACGCGGGCTTGGAGGGAACACAGGTGGCCCGGGGGCAGTACCCCGACCTCGCAGAACTGTCTCGCCGTCTCGATGCGCATCTCGATGATCTCCAGTCGAACGCAACGCCCAGCGCCGTGAATCGTGTGCGTGCGGACGTGCTTTCCCACGCACGACAGGCGGCAGAGGCGCCGCGCGGCGTGTTCGCGCTGACCGTGCCCACCGGCGGGGGCAAGACGCTGGCGTCGCTCGCCTTCGCGTTGGACCACGCCGTGCGCCACGGGCTCGACCGCATCATCTACGTCATCCCCTACATGAGCATCATCGAACAGACGGCCGGCGTATTTCGCGACGCGCTCGAGGGCGGCGACGGCGGTCTGGTGGACTTCGTCATCGAGCACCACAGTACGTTCGATGAGGACAGCATCGGCAACCGGGAGTCCAGGGATAAGCTCCACTTGGCGATGGAGAACTGGGACGCGCCGATTATCGTGACCACCGCGGTGCAGTTCTTCGAGAGCCTTTTCGCGAACCGTCCTTCCCGTTGCCGCAAGCTGCACAACGTCGCCAACAGTGTCGTCGTCTTGGACGAGGCCCAGACGCTGCCGCTCAGGCACCTGCGGCCGTGCATCGCCGCGCTCGACGAACTCGCCCGCAACTGGCGAACGAGCGTCGTGCTCTGCACCGCCACCCAGCCGGCGTGGCGGGAGACCGATGGGCTCGCGGGCGGTTTCCAGCACGTGCGGGAGTTGGCGCCCGAGCCGCAGCGCCTGTACGAGACCCTCAAGCGGACGCAACTGCACCGGGTCGGGCGAATGGCCGATGCCGAGCTCGCGGCCCGGTTGAACGCATCGTCCCAGGCCCTCTGCATCGTCAACACGCGCCGCCATGCACGGGAGCTGTACGAGCTGCTGGCCGATGCGGAGGGCTCCTGTCACCTCTCGACCCTGATGTGCGCACCTCACCGCCGAGCACGTCTCGACGCGGTACGGCAGCGCCTCAGGGATGGCGAGCCGGTCAGATTGATCGCCACGTCGCTCGTCGAAGCCGGCGTCGATCTCGATTTCCCGGTGGTCTGGCGGGCGGAAGCGGGCCTGGAATCGATTATTCAGGCCGCCGGGCGCTGCAACCGTGAGGGCAGAAGACCCCAGGGGGATGTCTTCGTGTTCGAGCCGGCTGAGGGAGAGGGTCGGCAACCACCCCCGGACATCGCGCAGTTTGCTGATGCCGCGCGCAGCGTGATGCTGTGCTACCCCAATGATTCTATGTCCCTTGACGCGATCCGCGCCTACTTCCAGATGCTCTACTGGACGAAGGGCGAAGACGCTCTTGACGCGAAGCAGATCTTGCAGCAATGCGCCGAGCGGCAGTCGAGTCTCGACTTCCCGTTCGAGAAGATCGCACAAGAGTTCCGGTTGATCGAGGAGGTTCAGGCGCCGGTGGTGGTGCCCTGGCCGGGAGAGGACGGAAACGACGATACGGCGGCGCGTCTGCTCCGCGATCTGGAGCACGTGCCTCGCCCCGGTCGCGTCGCGCGCAGGCTTCAACCATACGTCGTGCAGGTTCCGCGCGACAGACGCGAGGCTCTCCTCGCGGCCGGAGCCGCCAGAATCGTGCGCGAGCAGGACTTCGGGCGACAATTCGTCGTGCTGGCGAATCTCGACTTGTACGACGAACATGTCGGGCTCAGGTGGAACGATCCAACGTTTCGGACGGCTGAAGGGCTCGTGTACTAGGATCTCGCGACGGTCGATCGCGGAGTTGCGTGGGAACTACGTACACGACGTGCATGTGTGCTATGCTGGTTTCGGACGTTCGCGAAGCTGACGCCCGCGTGGATTGAAACGTGTACGTAGTGCCCATTGCCGTCGCCCCCGGGGGCGGAAGCTCTCCTGGGGGGCGTGGATCCAAGGCCGATGAGACGCGGTTGAAAGCGAGGGCGAAGGGCGCCGGGGTCGGCGAGAGTGAAGGTCCGTGACGTCGTGCGGATCCTGGAACGCCATGGGTTCCGCCGCAAGCGATGGAAGGGCAGTCACCGGCAGTTCGAGGGCGTCGTGAGCGGGCAGCGTCGCCTGGTGACGGTCGCCGGCAAGGAGGGCGATGAGGTGGCGCGACCGACGCTCGCGTCCATCGCGCGTCAGTCCGGGCTACGGGCGCGGGTATTCGGCGGCAGGTAAGCCAGGAGGATGCGCGGCGACGTGAAATTCCAGCATAAACGAATGCGCGCGGCGCTCGCCGGCGCCCAGGAGACGATGGAGCCAGGTCGACACCACCAGCAATGCCCGGACGCGCCATGGCGCCCGCCGTGTCAGGAAGCGCGTGTGTTCCTCCGACGGCAACTCGGCGACACGTGTCAGGTACAGGTCGATGCACGTCTTGAGCGACGCAACGACCGCCCGGAGGGATTCGTCATCGACCGCGATGTCGAGATCCGTGCAGATCGCGTGCCACCGCTGGCCGCGTCTGTAGGCATAACACTGCAAGGCGCTCATGTCGTCTCCGCGAGCTGCCGGGCAGCATCGCACCATTGCCAGACTAGCACACTGGCCGTTTCGTCGGCGAGGGGAACACGAGCGCTCGAATGCCGCGGGGCCTGGATCGGGCACGGAGGGTCGTCATGGCCTACGGGGTGAAGCTGCACGTCTGGGGCGAGTATGCCTGCTTCACCCGGCCGGAGATGAAGGTCGAGCGGGTGTCCTACGACACGATGACCCCCTCTGCAGCGCGCGGGATTCTCGAAGCGATTCACTGGAAGCCGGCCATCCACTGGGTGGTCGACCGGATCCATGTCCTGAAACGCATCCGCTTCGAGAACTTCCGGCGCAACGAACTGGGTGGCAAGATCGCCCCGCGCAATGTCCGCAAAGCGATGAAGGCCGGCGCGACCACGAGACTCCACACCTTCATCGAGGACGACCGGCAGCAGCGCGCCACGACCCTGCTGCGCGACGTGGCCTACGTCATCGAGGCGCACTTCGCGCTGACCGCTGCCGCCGGCGCTGCAGACACCGAGGCCAAGCACCTCGCCATGTTCAACCGCCGCGCCGCCCAAGGGCAGTGCTTCCACCGCCCGTATCTGGGGACGCGCGAGTTCGCGGCCGACTTTGCGCTCGTGAAAGACTCGCTGCCTCCATCCGAGCTGCCTTCGGACCAACGCAACCAGGATCTCGGCTGGATGCTGCATGACATCGACTACGGTGACGAGATGACGCCCCGTTTCTTCCGTGCGGCCTTGCGCAACGGCGTGATCGAGGTTCCGCCGCCAGACGCCGATGAGGTTCGAGCGTGACGATCCTGCACTCGCTGGTCGGGTTGCACCAGCGCCTCGCCGCGGAAAAGACCAACCCGACTGCTCCCTACGGCTTCTCGCGCGAGAACATCTCCTACGCCATCGTGCTCTCGCCAAGTGGCGAACCCATGGATGTGCAGGACCTCCGCGACACTGCCGGGAAGACGCCGAAGCCCAGTCGCCGCGACGTGCCGTGCGGCGTCAAGCGGACCGGACAGCCTCTGCCGAACTTTTTGTGGGACAAGACCGCGTTCTCACTCGGCGTGAAGCGCAACGCCGATACGAAGGCGCTGGTCCCCGTCGTGCGCGAACACGCCGCCTTCAAGGACTTTCACCGGCGGCTGCTCGCGACCTGCGAGGACGACGGCGCGCTGGCGTTGTTGCGTTTTCTGGACCGCTGGCGGGCCGAGGACTTCGAGAGCCTTCGATATGCGGAACACATGCTGGATACGAACGTTGTGTTCCGGCTGGATGGCGCGGCCCTGGAGTTCCTCCACGAACGAGATTCCCTGAAGGACATCTGGTTGAATCATCTGGCGGAGAAAGAAGACGAGAGCGCGAAAGGCCTGTGCCTTGTCACCGGGGAGCGCGCGGCCATCGCCCGGCTGCATCCGTCCGTGAAGGGCGTCGACGGGGCGCAATCTTCCGGCGCGTCCATGGTGTCGTTCGACAAGGACGCCTTCAAGTCGTTCGGCAAGGAGCGCGGCGCCAACGCGCCGGTGTCCGCACACGCCGCGTTCGCCTACACCGCGGCCTTGAACACCTTGCTTGAACGCGACAGTCGTCGGCGCATCCGGATCGGCGACACGACGATGGTGTTCTGGGCGGAAGCGGCGGCGGATGACACCAGCGCCGCCGCTGCGGAGGATCTCTTCTCGTTGATCGTCGCTCCGACCGTCGCTCCGACCGACGCAGAAGAGACTGCGAAGGTGGCAGACAAGCTCGCTGCGGTCGCGAAGGGCAGACCGCTGGTGCAGGTCGATCCCAAGCTTCATGAAGATACGCGTTTCTGCATCCTCGGCCTTGCTCCGAACGCGGCTCGGGTGTCCATTCGCTTCTGGCACCAGAACACGATCGGGGAACTCGCTCGCCACATCCGCGAGCACTGGCGCGATCTGCGCCTTGATCCCATTCCTTGGAGGAGCCCACCCGCGGCATGGCGCCTGCTCCAGGAAACAGCGGTGCAGGACAAGGCGAAGAAGAGCAAGGCGAAGAAGATCCCGCCCACTCTCGGCGGCGCGCTGATGCGGGCCATACTCAGTGGTGGACGCTATCCGCGGTCGTTGCTGGCCGCGATCATCGGGCGGATGCGCGCCGACAAGAACATCACGGGTCTACGAGTGGCCATCTGCAAGGCGTGCCTCGCACGCGATCATCACTTGGGAATCACAAAGGAGGACGTCCACGTGGCTCTAAACCGTGAGGAAACCAATCCGGCGTATCGGCTCGGCCGCCTGTTCGCGGTCTACGAGAGCGTGCAGCAAGCAGCCCTAGGCAACGTGAAGACGACAATCAAGGACAGCTACTTCGGCGGCGCATCGGCGACGCCAGCATCGTTCTTCCCGTTGTTAGAGCGGAACTCAGCGAGCCATCTGGCCAAGCTCCGCAAGAGTGATGATAAAGAACGGCTTGCGCACTGGTTCGACCGGGAGATCGACGAAATCCTGGCGGGAATGAAGACCGCATTTCCGCGGAGTCTGCCGCTGGAGGATCAGGGCCGTTTCGCCATCGGGTACCACCATCAGAGGAACGCGCGACGGAAGACCAACAGTACACAGGCGACGGACAGCACACCAGCCAAGTCGCCTTCCGTGATCCACCACGAGGACAATTCATGACCGCGCTGAGCAACCGCTACGACTTCGTGTACCTCTTCGATGTAGTAAACGGGAACCCGAACGGCGACCCGGATGGAGGCAACCTGCCACGGCTGGATCCTGAAACCAACCACGGGCTCGTGTCGGACGTATGCCTTAAACGGAAGGTGCGCAACTACATCCAACTTCTCGGCAGAGAAGGCTGTGATATATTTCTCCAGGAGAAACGACCACTGAATCCTTTGATCGCCGAAGCGTGCAAACGAAACGATCAACCGGATTACCAAAAGCCCAAGGGTGGTTGGGACACAACTAAAGCGAAGGCCCGTTCGCAGGCAGATGTCACTAAACTCCAAGATTGGCTGTCGGACAAGTACTTCGACATTCGAACTTTTGGTGCGGTGATGTCAACCGGTCCGAACGCTGGACAGATACGCGGGCCGGTGCAGCTCACCTTTGCACGGTCCGTGGAGGCCGTTCTGCCCCTGGAGCAGGCCATCACGCGCGTAGCGGATGTTGACAAGGAAGAGGGCGAAATGGGGCGCAAGCATATCGTGCCCTACGGTTTGTATCGCGGCCACGGCTTCGTATCGGCCGGTCTCGCCAGGGGCGCCGGCAAGGGGGCAGGTTTTTCCGAAGAAGACCTCGAACTAGTCTGGACGGCACTGGAGCAAATGTTCGATCACGACCGTTCCGCAGCGCGGGGTGAGATGAGTGCGCGGCGGCTGATCGTGTTCAGGCACGACAGCATCCTCGGCAACGCGCCTGCTCACCGCCTGTTCGAGCGGGTCACGGTCAAGCGTGTTTGCGGGGCTGAAGAACACGAGCTTGGCGACCACGAGCTGCGGCCGGCACGGTCATATTCCGACTACGTCGTTCACGTCGACCAGAACGACCTGCCATCCGGGATCACGGTGATCGACAGGATCTGATTCCGATGGCCCCCTCGGGTGCGCCTGCGATAGCGGAGGACGAGCTGATTCCGATCTCAGCCCTGCGGCACATGCTCTACTGCCCGCGGCGCTGCGCTCTCATCCATATCGAGCGGCAATGGGCGGAGAACCGCTTTACCGCCGAGGGTCATCTGCTGCATCAGCACGCCGACACCGGCGGCCACGAGCGCCGGCGCGGGGTGCGCATCGCGCAGCGTCGCGGTCCGGTCGTTGCAGTTGGGCGTTTCGGGAATCGCCGACGTCGTCGAGATGTGGGCCGACGGGTCACTGTATCCCGTCGAGTACAAGCGCGGTCGGCCAGGGGAGCCATCACGCGCGAATGAAGTACCAGCTCTGTGTGATCAACGACAATTATTTTTGCCGGTCGCCGAGGCGGCGATTGGCCGGTCGCGGGAGCCCCCGCGGCGCGTGTGACACCTGCCCGTTTTCCTCACGGAGGACGGGTTGGTCACGGATGCGCAGGTTCAACGATTGCGCGAGAAGCGGATGGCAGGTAAGACGTTGGCGGCGGCCGCTGCGGCGGCGGGGATGAGCGAGCGGGCGGCGCGCAAGTGGCAGAGCGGGGCGTTGCCGTCGGCGGCGAAGGCGCCGCGGACGTGGCGTACGCGGGAAGACCCGTTCGCCGACGTGTGGCAGTCGGAGGTCGTGCCGCATCTGGTGGCCGACACCGACGGCCGGCTGCAGGTGCTGACGCTGTTCCAGGCGCTGTGCGGACGGTATCCGGGTCGCTTTCAGCCGGGCCAACTGCGGACGTTGCAGCGACGGGTGCGGGAGTGGCGGGTGCAGTATGGCCCCGACCGTGAGGTGTACTTCGAGCAGGCGGCGGTTCCTGGTCGGGAAGCGGCGTTCGACTTCACCGACGCGAGCGCCCTTGGGGTGACGCTTGGGGGGGTGGCGTTCCCGCACCTGCTGTTCGAGTGGGTGCTGAGCTACAGCCGGTGGACGTATGTGGGTCTGGCGCTGAGCGAGACGTTCGAGGCGCTGGTGTCGGGTCTGCAGGGCGCACTGTGGACGCTGGGAGCGGCGCCGGCGGTGCTTCGTCACGGACAACCTGTCGGCGGCGACGCACGAGTTGCGGCGCAGCGGCGGTCGTCAGTTGACGGCGCGGTTCCGTCAGATGCTGGACCACTACGGGCTGCGCTCGTCGCGGATTCAGCCCGGGAAACCGCACGAGAACGGTGTGGCGGAGCAGGCGCATTTCCGGACGCTGACGGCCATCGAGCAGGCGTTGCGGTTGCGGGGCGAGCGTGACTTCGTCGACGAGGCGGCGTATATGCGCTTCGCGCGTGCGGTCGTCGACGAGGCGCGGAATGGACCGGCGGCGGCTCGGCTGGCCGAGGAGCGTCCCGTATCTGCGGCCGTTGCCGTCGGCTCGGGTTCCGGAGTACACGACGTTCCGGTGCGTGGTTCGGAAGTGGAGCACGATCCGGGTCGGTGGCCGGGTCTACTCGGTGCCGTCTCGGTTGGTCGGTCACCCCGGTCGAGGCGCGCCAGCATCCGTCGACGGTGGAGGTCCTCCACGGCGGCCGGGTGTTGTGCACGATGCCGCGGCTGCGGGGCTCGGCGGAGCACCGCATCGACTACCGCCACATCATCGGGAGCCTGGTCCGGAAGCCGGGGGGCGTTCGCGCGGTATCGTTTCCGGGAGGAGCTGTTCCCGTCGCTGGTGTTCCGGGCGGCGTATGACGCGCTCGGGCGGACGCACGGCGAACGGGCCGATGTCGAGTACGTGCGCCTGTTGCACCTGGCGGCGACGACCAGCGAGCGGCGGGTCGAGGCGACGCTGCGGGCCAGGCTCGATGCCGGCGCCCCCTGCGACTACGCCGCTGTTCAGGCCGAGGTTCGTCCGCCGGTACCGACCCTCCCCACGGTCCACATCCCCCGCCCGGATCTGGCGCAGTACGATGCGCTGCTGGCCGGAGGTCGCGTCGGATGACGGCGGCGGCGAGCACCCAGGTCACGTCGCTGCTCACGCAGTTCGGGCTGACGACGGCGGCCGAGGAGCTCGTGCCGCGGCTGACGCAGGCCGGCTGCCCCGAGGCGCTGGGGGTGCTGGTCGAGGTGTTGGAGGCGGAAGCCGAAGCGCGCCGCCAGCGCCGGGTCACGCGGTTGCGCCGCGCCTCGCGGCTGCCGCCGGGCAAGACGTTCGCGACGCTCGACACCGGCCGGTTACCGGCCTCGGTCGGGCAGCAGTTGGAGACGCTGGCGACCGGCGCCTTTCTCGAGACGGCGACGAACGTGCTGGCGTTCGGCCTGCCGGGGGTCGGCAAGAGCCACGCCCTGTGCGCGGTGGGGCACGCGCTGGTCGAGGCCGGCCACAGCGTGTTGTGCGCCCCGGCCTACGCGCTGGTGCAGGAACTGCTGGGCGCGAAACGCGACCTCGACCTGCCCCGCGCGCTCCGGAAGCTCGACCTCTTCGAGTTGATCCTGCTCGATGACCTGGGCTACGTCCAGCAAAGTCCGGACGAAGCCGAGGTGCTGTTCACGCTGCTCGCCGAGCGCTACGAGCGCCGTTCGGTGATGGTGACGAGCAACCTGGTGTTCAGCCAGTGGGACCGGATCTTCCGCGACCAGATGGCGACGGCGGCGGCGATCGACCGCCTGGTCCACCACGCGGTGGTGCTCGAGTTCGACGTGCCGAGCTACCGGACAGACCGGTCGGGCCGGACATCGCCGCCGGCGCCTGCCTCCCGCGGGCGGGCTCCCGGTCCGCTGTTGCCCCGAGCCCGCCGCCGCTCGACGTCATGAACGTCCGGGGGCCGAGCCGGGTGTCTCCGGTCCGTTACGTAACGGTGTTGGATTGGTCATGGCGTTGACGAACGCGGAGCGGCAGGCGCGTTACCGGGAGCGTCGGCAGGCCGGTGCGTCCCGGACCCGGTACCGCCGGCCGGCGGACCGGCGCTCCCGGCCACAGCAGTGGGATGACGCGGTGCAGACGCTCCTGGCGCTCAGTATCGGGCGTGGCAAGACGCGCTGCCGGAATCCCTCGCCGGGTCCGCGACCGCGGAGTTGCTTGAGCAGGTCTGCGACCTGGAGCTGTCGGTACTGGAGGCTGTCGAGCTGCCCAGGGGCTTCGGGCGTGACGGCTAGCAGACCACCAGCGACAGCTTCCGGTTGGCGGCCACGACCGGACTTGGCGCTGGCATCCGGAGGCCGTTGATGCCTGCGGGTGCTCCTCGGTTCGGACCGCCCCGGGACACACGGCCAGCTTGTCCGGGAGGTCGGCGCCCGCGTAGCTGCGGGACGGCCGGCGTGTCAACGCGCTGCGCGCGTCCTCCGCGACGCTACGGCCCTTCGGGTGACACACCGGCCGCCCCGCGGCTCAGAGGGCAGTTATGGGCCTTGCGGCCCGGCCTGGACGGGGCGTCCCGGCCGTCGACGACGCTCACGGGACGCGGTCGACCGCCGGATTCGGAGATGGCGCGCCGGACCGGAAACCGGTTGGGGTCCGGCGTCACCAGCACCGCCGCGGCGGTGGGCTTGGCTCCTCGCGAAGCGCTCGTGGTCGGAAGCACTACGCGGGCGCGGCGACCCGGTGAAGGCGATGGCGTCCACCCGGGGCAGGGCGACCGCGCGGATCGAGGCAGACCGACCGCGGCGTGCTCCGGTCCACGATGAACCGCCGGGCGGACTCGTCCGGCTACTGAACACGTGGCCGCACGACCGGCACGACTCTCGGTGGAGGTCGTCCCTCCGTTCCACCGTGATCGCTCGCGATCGTGGTTGGTGATTCTCGATCCAACGACGAGCGGAACCGGCAAAAATAATTGTCGTCGAACGGCAAAAGTAATTGACGCCGAACATCTGTGCGCAGGCGCTGTGTCTTGAGGAGATGCTGGCCCGGTCAGTACCCGAGGGGGCGATCTTCTATGGCCGCACCCGTCGGCGACGTGTCGTCGCCTTCGACAGTGATCTCCGCAGCCTGACGGAGCGGACGGTCGCCGATACTCGAAGATTGCTCCGGTCTGGCTCGACTCCGCGGCCAGAGTACGAGATCGCCAAATGCGACGCTTGTTCTTTGCTGGAACTGTGCCAGCCGCGCAAGCCGCACGGACCAGGAGTCGTTGACCGCTGGCTCGCGACGGCGATAGAGGGCTGACGCGGGGAGCATGCGCCGGCATCTCAACACGCTCTACGTGACAACCGACGGCGCTTGGCTGCGCAAGGACGGAGAGAACGTCGTGGTGGAGGTGGAGCGAGACGAGCGCGGGCGGGTGCCCGTTCATCTGCTGGGCGGCATCGTGTGCTTCGGTGCGACCGGGATGACGCCAGCGCTGATGGGCCATTGCGCGAAGCGCGGCGTCTGCGTTTCGATGCTCAGCCGCAACGGTCGGTTCCTCGCCCGCATCGAGGGGCCGACATCGGGGAACGTCCTGTTGCGGCGGGCCCAGTACCGGGCGACCGACGACAGCGTTGTCACTGCGAAACTGACCGGCCACATGGTCACGGGCAAGCTGCTGAACCAGCGCACGGTTGTGCGGCGGGCGCTGCGCGATCACGGCCGCACGATGGCGCCGGACGGTCGGGAGCGGCTGCGTGCGTGCGAGGGACGGTTGACAGACGCCGCGCGGCGCAGCGCGAGGACATCGGAAACCGACGCCATTCGTGGCATTGAAGGCGAGGCCGCACGGACCTACTACGCGGTGGTCGACGACTTGCTCCAAGTCGAGGATCGCGTTTTCGCGTTCACGCGCCGCTCTCGCCGGCCGCCGCTGGATCCCGTGAATGCGCTTCTGTCGTTTCTCTACACGCTGCTGGTGCACGATTGCCGTTCGGCGCTGGAGACGGTCGGCCTCGACCCGGCCGTCGGATATCTGCATCGCGAACGCCCGGGGCGTCCGAGCCTTGCGCTCGATCTCATGGAAGAACTGCGTCCGGTGCTGGCCGATAGACTGATGTTGTCGCTGATCAACCGGCGGCAACTCCATGCTCGCGATTTCGAGACTTCCGTCAGCGGCGCAGTGACGATGCGCCCCGGCGCGCGCGAGATTGTCCTGGTCGCGTATCAGGAGCGCAAGAAGGACGAGATTCGTCATCCGTTCCTCGGAGAGAAGACCACGATGGGTCTCGTTCCGTTCGTGCAGGCGTCGCTGTTGGCCGGACATCTGCGCGGTGAACTCGATGCGTACCCTCCGTTTCTGTGGCGGTAATCGGTTACCGGGCGCTCGGCCGATTGTAGCTGACGAAGGAGTGCGAATGGACGGGCTGGTAGCCGAAGACTGTAGCGGCAGGTAGGGGATAGCCGGCATGTTGATGCTGGTAGCATACGACGTAACCACGGGTGACGCAGCGGGGCGCCGCCGTCTGCGCCGGGTGGCCCGGCTCTGCCAGGATTTTGGTCAGCGTGTGCAGTACTCGTTATTCGAATGCGAGGTAAATGCGGCTCAGTGGGCCACTCTGCGCGCGCGGCTCATTGAAGAGATTGACGCGGGATCGGACAGTCTGCGCTTCTATCGGCTGGGCGCGAACTGGCGAGGACGGGTCGAGCATGTAGGAAGCAAGGCCACCTACGACCCGGGCGGACCGCTGGTGTTCTGAGCGCGCGCGAACCTGCAGGGTACGCGATTTTGGCAGGGGGTTCGCGCGGCCCGGAAAGACCCGGATCTTGCAGGGTGATTGCGGTGATTGCGGTGCACCCTGGGGCTCAGGAGTGTCGCGACAACCTCAAGGCGGGGGGGGTTCGCGCAAATCGACACTCTGGGCCTTTTGTTACAGTCAGCTACGGAGACGGAGTCGCCCCCCGCGCGGGGGGCGTGGATTGAAACAGCGTGGACAGCCTCACGCAGCGCGTGGCGCTGAAGTCGCCCCCCGCGCGGGGGGCGTGGATTGAAACATACAGCCCGCTCAGCTCGAGCGGGAAGGCGCGCCGTCGCCCCCCGCGCGGGGGGCGTGGATTGAAACCATCCGCGATGCAACCCGGCGGCGTGGCGCGCCGGTCGCCCCCCGCGCGGGGGGCGTGGATTGAAACTCCGGGGGCCAGGGCGTGGAGTGTGCTGGGCGCACGTCGCCCCCCGCGCGGGGGGCGTGGATTGAAACTCTGCGGGGCTGAGCGGCTCTCTGCGGGGCTGAGCGTCGCCCCCCGCGCGGGGGGCGTGGATTGAAACCCATATGGTCGCGTCCGGCAACCTCCGTTGCAGAGTCGCCCCCCGCGCGGGGGGCGTGGATTGAAACCCACAGGGCAGCGTCGGGGCGAAAGGGCGCGACGTGTCGCCCCCCGCGCGGGGGGCGTGGATTGAAACCACTCCTGGATCGAGAATCCGAGGTAGCGATGCAGTCGCCCCCCGCGCGGGGGCGTGGATTGAAACTCGACGAGCAGCCGCGGAGTATGGTGGCGCACGTGGTCGCCCCCCGCGCGGGGGGCGTGGATTGAAACGGCTCCAGGAGGCCGCGTCCACCCGCGATCACGCGGTCGCCCCCCGCGCGGGGGGCGTGGATTGAAACCCACCACTCCATGAGCCGATTGCGCTCAGCGTCCGGTCGCCCCCCGCGCGGGGGGCGTGGATTGAAACGCCTGAGGATGATGATGCGTGCCAGTGGTGCATGTCGCCCCCCGCGCGGGGGGCGTGGATTGAAACCGCATCGGTTCCTTCGTCGCCATCTTCACCTCCTGTCGCCCCCCGCGCGGGGGGCGTGGATTGAAACCTGGGCGATGGCCTCGATGGTAGTCATCGGCGACAGGGTCGCCCCCCGCGCGGGGGGCGTGGATTGAAACCGCACCACTCCGGACCCACTTGGCCGCGGTAGTGTCGCTCCCCGCGCGGGGGGCGTGGATTGAAACGACATGTCCGACCGCCTGGTGTCGGGCGACACCATGTCGCCCCCCGCGCGGGGGGCGTGGATTGAAGATCGAAGACACGCGCCGCGACCCCCACGACGGCGAAGTCGGGCTCGTCGGCTACGAGATCAACTTCAACCGCTACTTCTACGAGTACCGCCCGCCCCGCCCCCTGGAGGAGAGAGGCCGACATCCAGCAGGTGGAGCAGGAGATAGTGGCGATGCTGCAACAGATCTCAGGCTGACCACCGCGCCGCGCCGGCCTCAGAACAGCCGCGCCAGAGCCTCCCGAGGAATCATGGCCGGAATCGGCGAGCGCATAAAATCCCTCACGTTTCTGGTCACGATGTACTGCGCGCCGCACGCCCGTGCAGCCGCGACCTGCAGTGCGTCCTCGAAGTCAGCCATCGGCAGCGAGAGCGCGTAGCGCAGCGCAGCGTTATCCGTTGGGGCAACCCGTACAAACCGGACCAACTCCGTGATGAACTCGCGAGTATCGGCGTCTCCGCGTGCGGACGTCACGAGATAGTAGAAGTTGGCCAGCGTGTGCCATGCGACGAAGGCGCGGCGGGATCCCTGCTCGACGCGGTCGAGCAACTCGGACGACGCTCCCGAGTGCGGATGTCGATCGAGGGCGACGTCGATCAGCACGTCCGTGTCGAGCAGCATCAGTGGTACTTGCGGGCAAGCGCCTCGTAACGCTTGTCGTCGCGACCCGCGGCCTGCAGCCGCCCCCTCCACCGCGACGCGAACGAACCTGCTTCCTCCGCTGCGAATTCTCTGAGAGACGCCTCGACGAGCGATGACAGCGACACACCCCGCGCACGCGCCTGCCGCTTGGCGCGGGGGAGCAGGTCGCCGTCGACCGTAATCGTCAGCTTCCTCTTCATGTGGGCGCGACCTCCGGCAGCATACGTAGCATGCATAGACTATACGTATCGTTCCGACGCGACAACGCCGCCCACGTGATAAGCACGTCAAGAACGGTCGCGGCGGGTCGGCGGCGCCGGGAGAGTACCGGCGCATCCAGAACTACGTGGTGAACTCGGCTACCGGCGCGGTGATCTACACGCCGCCAGCCGCCTACGACGTGCCGATCCTGATGCGCGAGCTCGTCGAGTGACTGAACCGCGAGGGTGATATCCATCCGGTACTGGCGAGCGGAATCGCCCAGTTCCAGGTGGTCCACATCCATCCGTTCCTGGACGACAACGGCCGCACCTCACGCCTGCTCTCGACCCTCTGTCTGTACCGGGCCGGTTACGACTTCAAGCGCCTGTTCACCATCAGCGAGTACTACGACCGCGACCGGGCCGCGTTACTACCGGGCATCCGGAGCGTGCGCGAGCAGGACATGGATCTCACGGGATGGCTCGAGTTCTTCACGGCCGGGCTGGCCGCCCAACTCGACGAGGTGCGGGCACGCGGAGAGCGGGCGATCCGTACGGACGTGCTGGTGCGGGAACACGCGTTGTCGGATCGCCAAGCCGCCGCCCTGGCGCATGCCATGGAGCATGGGCGCCTGACGATCCAGGACTACGAGCGACTCTGCCCCGGCGTGAACCGGAGGACGCTCCAGCGCGACCTGAAGGCGCTCGTGGAAAAGGGGCTGTTCGCCGGCGCGGGCGGCACGCCGACGGACCCGCGGCGACACTACCGCCTGGTGCGCGGTCCCAGGAAGTCGGGGGCGGAGCTGTGACAAGCTGTGACACGAAGCTACGACAAGCTGTGACATCGAGCTGAACAGGCTCCAGTCCCGGCCGGTCCGGGCGCACGCCCGGACCGGCCGTCGATTCGGTCGCCGCGCCGTCCGGCGGTCAGTTCGTCGGCCAGAGCACGCCCTGGCTGTTCTCGCCCTCGGCGCCGGCCGGCACCGGGCCCATGCCCTTGTAGACGAACTTCTGCACGCGCGAGCCCTCGTAGGTCTCGGTGGTGTAGATGTTGCCGTCCGAGTCCACCGCGATGCTGTGCACCGCGAAGAACATGCCGGGCTGACGTCCGCCGTCGCCGAACGCGGTCAACACCTTCAACGACTTGCGCTCGATGATGTAGACCTTCATGTTCTGGCCGTCGGCGAGATACATGTAGGTCTGCTCCTCGTCGGGCGAGAAGTCGATGTCCCAGGTCGAGCCCTGCGCGCGGGTGTGGGTGGCGACGAGCATCTCGTCGACGAACGTCCCGTCCTTCCGGAAGACCTGGATGCGGTCCTCGGCGCGGTCGCAGACGTAGACGAGCCCGTCGTTCGAGATCACACTGCAGTGCACCGGCCCGCGGAACTGCTGCGCCGGGTCGTTGCCGGGCACGTAGGGGCCGCCGAAGTTGTAGTCGTCGTCCGGAACGTTGCCGTAGGCGCCCCAGCCCCGCTTGAACGCGCCGGTCTCCAGGTCGACCACCGCGACGCGCTTGTTGTAGTAGCCGTCGGCGAAGTACGCCTCGTTCGCCTCGGGGTCGAACCCGATCTCGGCGACGCGGCCGTAGCTGTCCTCCGAGAGGCTGTCGCGCTCGAAGATCCGCCGCCCGTCCTCCTCGCGGACCATGCGGGCGTTGTGCCGGCCGGCCTGCAGCAGGAAATCGCCGCTGCTCGTGAACTTCAGCACGTGCGCGTCGCCCTGCCCGTTGCCGCCGATCCAGACGTTGCCCATGTGGTCCACGGCGATCCCGTGGTTGGACTCGGGCCAGACGTAGTCGCCGGTCTCGGTTCCGGGCCCGCCCCAACTGTTGACCAGGTTGCCCTCCTGATCGAAGACGAGGACCGGCGGTCCGGGCTGGCAGCACTCGCTGACCGGCGGATCCATGACCATGCCGATCTCGGTGGCGCCCTGGAAGTTGTCGGGCGTGTTGCGGTGCAGGACCCAGATGTTGTCCTGCGCGTCGACGTCCACGCCGATGGTCGGCCCCATCAGCCAGTGGTTCGGCAGGTTCTTCGGCCACAGCGGATCGACCTCGAACATCGGCGCCATGACGGCGTCGCCCTCGTCGCCGCTCTGACCCGCGGTCAGGACGACGCCGGCGGCGAGCACGACGGCGAGCGCCGGCAGCAGAAACGCGTACTTCCTCATGGGTATGCTCCTCCTCTGGGAACCGTGCGCCGTTGCGGCCGACCCGCCGGCCGGACGGCGCCTGTGCTCCAATGCGACAGTCAAACAGTATACTTTGCGAAGGGACCGCTGGCGGCCGCGCGGGAGCAGGCGGACCGCGCGGCGATTGTTCCGTCTGCGTAGCCGTTCGACGCGCCGGCTGCCGGTGCCGGAGCGTCCGCCCGGCGCGGCGGCCGGCCCGGAGGAAACGAGTCGCTCCGATGGTGTCGCGGCGGCAGGACGCGTCGTAGCGGGCGGCCGGACAACGAGGAGGCGGATCGAGTGCGACAGCGACCGAGGACGGGGCGCGGGACCGGCGGGCCGGCGGCGTGCGGCCGGGGCGGGAGGTTGCTGACGACCGGCCTGAAGACGGCGCTGCCTCGCCGGAGAACGCTGCTGGCGGCCGGCCTCGTGGCGGCGCTGCTGGCCGGGGCGACCGCCGCCGTCGAGGCGCACGACATCCCCAACGACGTCACCGTGCGCGCCTTCGTCAAGCCGGAGGGCGAGCGGCTGCGCATGCTCGTGCGCGTGCCGCTGGAGGCGATGCTCGACATCAACTTCCCGCTGCGGGGACCGGGCTACCTGGACATCGAGGGCGCCGAGCGGCTGCTGCCCGACGCGGCCATGCTGTGGCTGGGGCAGGAGATCGAGCTGTACGAGGACGGCGTCCGGCTGCCGGAGCCGACGCTGGCCGCGGTGCGCCTCTCGCTGCCGTCGAACCGGGCGTTCAACACCTACGAGGACGCGCTGGCCCACGTCACGACGGGCGCGCGGCTGCCCCCGACCACGCAGATCATCTGGCGGCAGGCGCTGCTCGACGTGCTGCTCGACTACGACACCACGTCGGCCGAATCGGCCTTCTCCATCCGGCCGGGGGTCGAGCGGCTCGGGCTGCGAGTCATCTCGGTGATCCGCTTCCTCACGCCGGCCGGCGCCGAGCGCGCCTTCGAGCTGCGCGGCGATCCGGGCGTCGTCACCCTCGATCCGCGGTGGCACCAGGCCGCCTGGAACTTCGTCGTCTCCGGCTTCGAGCACATCCTGGACGGCATCGACCACCTGCTGTTCCTGCTCTGTCTGGTGGTGCCGTTCCGCCGCTTCCGGGCGCTGGTCCCCATCGTCACCGGGTTCACCGTGGCCCACTCGGTCACGCTCATCGCCTCGGCCTACGACATGGCGCCCAACACGCTGTGGTTCCCGCCGCTGGTCGAGACGCTCATCGCGCTCTCCATCGTCTACATGGCGTTCGAGAACATCGTGGCGGCCGGCTCGGGCGACGCCACTCGCATCCGCCGCCGCTGGGTCGTGGCCTTCGGCTTCGGCCTCGTGCACGGCTTCGGCTTCTCGTTCGCGCTGCGCGAGACGCTGCAGTTCGCCGGGTCGCACCTGCTGACCTCGCTGCTGTCGTTCAACGTCGGCGTCGAGCTGGGCCAGTTGCTGGTCATCGCGCTGTGCGTGCCGGCCCTGGAGCTGCTGTTCCGCTACGGCGTCAACGAGCGCATGGGCACGATCCTGATCTCGGCGCTGGTCGCGCACACGAGCCTGCACTGGATGACCGAGCGCTACGAGGTGCTCAGCCAGTACCCGATCACCTGGGCGGCGATGGCCAGCGCGCTGCTCGTCGGCATCATCCCGTGGCTGATCCTGTTCATGCTGGCGGCGGCCACGGCATGGTACGGACTGCGCAACTGGCGGCAGCGTCCGGCGGAAGAGGCCGCCGCCGAATGACCCGCGGAGGCCCCCGACACCGACTGCCACGCCGGTGGCCCGTTCTGACGGAATCCCCGAGGCGCAAAGAAGATGATGTCCACGACGATGGCACGAGCGTGCGTTCTCCTCGTCGGCATGCTGCTGGTTGCATCGCGGCCGGGCGGCGCGCAGTCCGCTGACGACACCCCGCTGAGCGCCCGTGCGCAGGTCGCCGAACCGATGCTCGTCCTCTCCGGCGACGAGCGCGGCGGGTTCGCCATGCCTTCGCCCGCCGAACAGTACCGGGTGGCGCCGGTCCGCGTGGACGCCGGCCCGCAGATCGACGGGCGGCTCGACGAGGAGGTCTGGCTGCAGGCGGCCGTCATCGACGAGTTCGTCCAGCAGGAGCCGGCCGAGGGCGAGCCGGCGACCGAACGCACCGTGGTGCGCCTGCTCTACGACGCGGAAGCCCTCTACATCGGCGTGGAGGCCCACGACTCCGAACCCGACGGGGTGATCGCCACCGAGATGCGCCGCGACTCGCCGCGGCTGCTCGACGAGGACAACTTCCAGGTCATCCTCGACACGTTCCACGACCGCCGCTCCGGCTACATGTTCGTCACCAGTCCGCTCGGCGCCAAGCTCGAGCAGCAGGTGGCCGAGGAGGGCGAGGGCGGCTGGCGCGGACGCAACAGCAGCAACATCAACGTCAACTGGGACGGCGTATGGGATGTCGTCTCGCGCCGCACCGGCGACGGCTGGGTGGCCGAGATTGCGATCCCCATGGTGACCCTGCGCTTCCCGCGGACCGAACGGCAGGTCTGGGGCGTCAACTTCATGCGCAACATCCGCCGCAAGAACGAGCAGGTGTTCTGGGCTCCGATCTCCAAGGAGTACACCCTGACCCGCGTCAGCCTCGCCGGCACGATGACCGGCATCACGGGCGTCAACCGGGGCATGGACCTGCGGCTGACACCGTACGCGCTGGCCGGCGGGCGGCAGGACCGCGTCGAGCGGCGCTTCGACGGGTCCGGGTTCAACGACTACGGCCTCGACGTCAAGTACGGCATCGCCTCGGGCCTGAACCTGGACCTGACCCTGAACACCGACTTCGCGCAGGTGGAGGTCGACGAGCAGCAGGTCAACCTGACCCGCTTCCCGCTGTTCTTCCCGGAGAAGCGCGACTTCTTCCTGGAGAACGCCGGGATGTTCAACGTCGGGGCGCAGGGCACCGGCTGGGGCCGGATGGCCGACCTCTTCTTCACCCGGCGCATCGGCCTGTCGGACCGCGGGCAGCCGATCCCGATCGTCGGCGGCGCGAGGCTCACCGGGAAGGTGGACCGGCACAACGTCGCCGCGATGAACATCAACACGCAGTCGGCGTTCGGCGACCCCGGCGACAGCTTCTTCGTCGGCCGCTACAGCCGCGACATCCTGGCGCGGTCGAAGGTCGGCGGCATCGTGATCAACAAGGAGGCGGTGGGGGCCACGGACTTCAACCGCACGTTCGCCGTGGACACGACCCTTGCCCTGCACCGCAACCTGACGGTGACCGGGTTCCTGGCCAAGACCCAGACACCGATCGGGGCGTATCCGGGCCGCTACGCCCCGCTGGAGGCGGGCGCCGCGGCGCGCGACATGGCGGGCTATGCGCGCGCCGCGTGGCTGAGCCCGTCCTGGCACTTCTACAGCGAGTACGTCGACCTGCAGGAGCACTTCAACCCGGAGGTCGGCTTCGTCCCCCGCATCGGCATCCGCACGTCCAAGTTCCACGGCGAGTGGAACCCGCGGCCCGACCGCTTCAACATCCGCATGTTCGACCCGATGTGGAACATCACCTACACCACCGACCAGCACAACCGGCTGCTGACCCGGCGGATCCACAACATGATCGGGACGTACTTCGAGGACGGCTCGTCGGTCACCTTCTTCTACAACGACCACTTCGAACAGCTCGACATCCCGTTCTCGATCACCCACACCGGCGTCACCGTCCCGGCCGGGACCTACCGTTTCGGCGAGTGGGTCTTCTCCTACCAGTCGGACCCGTCGCGGCGGTTGTACACCCGGACCCGGTACTCGCCGCAGACCTTCTTCGACGGAACGCGCACCGACGTGCAGGCGACGGTGGGACTGCGGGCCACGAGCCGCATCTCGGCCGAGACCATCTTCAACCGCAGCGACGTCGACCTGCCGTGGGGCGGGTTCGTCGCCGACCTCGCGTCCCTGCGCCTCGACCTGACCCTCTCCCCGGAGGTGACCCTGCGGTCGCTGTCGCAGTACAACTCGCTGACCGGCGAGTTCAGCAACAGCATCCGCTTCAACTGGATCTACAGCCCCGGCAGCGACATCTACATCGCCTACGACGAGATGCGCCTCGACGATCTGTTCTTCCTCGATCCGCACGTCCGCCGCTCGCCGTGGGGCGACGTGCGCAACCGGCAGATTGCCGTAAAGATGACCTACCTGCTGTCGCGGTGACGCCGCCGGACCGGTAGGCGCGCGGTACCCCGGGGCCCGACAGGCGCCGGGGGTGGCACATGCTCACACCCGGCACCGCGACCCGACGTCTCCGCCATGCTCCGCGATCCGCGTGCCGAGCACTGCCAGCACCCGCGGATCGCACGCCTCCTGCATCTGCTCGAACAGAACCCGTTCCTCGGCGTGGATGTGCCCCTTGAGCAGCTCGCCGAACGCCGTCAGGCGCTCTTCGAGGCGCGAGGTCGAGTCAGCCGACAGATTGCGGATCATCGCCCGCATGGTCTCGTGCTGGGTAATCAGCGTGCGCGTACGGGCGGCGCCGTCGGGCAGATCCCTGGCGGCGATCGGAAAGACGTGTACTTCCTCGATCTCGAAGTGCTGCCGGAGATCGGTCTCGAAGAACCCGATCAGACGCGCCGCCTGCTGCGCCCGGTCCGCAGGCCAGTCGGCCCGCGGGTTGGTGGACCGCCCCAGAATCAGGCGCTGCGCCAGCACCAGGCCGTGGTGGTGGTCGCGGGAGAGCGGGACGAGACTGGCGTGTCGCTTCATCGAGCCGGGGCCGGCATCCGCCTCGTCATCGGCCGGCGCCGTGTGGCCGGGACAGACTGGCGTGTCGCTTCATCGCACCGCGGCGGGGCGCGACGCCAGCGCGCCCCTGGACACCGATTGTAGTCTGTGCAGATGCGAGCAGCGTGCACGGGCATGTCGATGCCCCTCCTCACGGCAATCTGCGCGATCCTCCTCGTCCCGTCCGCGGCGCCTGCGCAGGGCATCGGATTCCAGGGCGGGGCGACGGTCAACCCGAACCAGCTCTACGTCGGGACGCATTACGAGCTGCCCCTGGGATCGGACCAGATCGTCCTGCGCCCGATCATCGACGGCGCGTTCGGCAGCGGCCTGCGGGCGGCGACGATCGGCGCCGACTTCCAGTACCGTTTCGACCTCGGCAACTCGGGCTGGCGGCTGGCGCAGGGCTTCGGACCGGGCGTGCACATCGCCGCGTTCCGGATTACGCGCATCGCCGCGCCTGGCGACGGTCAGCAGTTCCCCCTGCCGTTCGAGCCGGTGGAGGACGTACGGGAGGTGCGCGGCGTCTGGACCTACGGCATCGGCGTGGTCCACGAGCGCGGCTTCTTCGTGGAGTTCAAGGGAGGCGGCAGCCGTGGCGGCGTGATCCCCATCCTGCGCCTCGGCGCGGGGTTCACCATCCGGCCCGAGCGGCCCTGAGTCGCAGCCCGCGCGTACCCGTCGGCTGCCCGGACCGCCTGCCGGCGGGCCCGGCGCCGCTTCGGCCGGCCCATGGGGATCGGGCGGCAGCGCCGCGACGGACTGCGCGCGATCGAACTGCGCAGACTACGAGCGGTCGAACCACTCGACGAAGCGGGAGGACGGCTCCTCGACGATCATCACCCGGACCACGCGCTGATGCTCGTGCATGAGCTGCTTCGCCGCGGTCCGGGCGTCATCCGCCGACGCGTACTTCGCGGACGCCGCGGGCAGGTTCACCGCGCCGCCCCTGACCGTTGTCACCAGCTTGAACATCGTCCTCCCCGGAAAGCGGCCCGATCATACCATCCGGGCGACCGGTTCACGGCGCCGCAGGCGTCACCGGGCCGGCCAGCTCCCGCCACGTGGGCGTTCCCTCCGTTCCCAGCAGCAGGTCCACCACCAGCCCGTAGCTGGCGATCCCGGCGGCGACCCGGTTGGCACGCAGGTAGCGGTCGTAGACACGGCGGGCGCTCCGCCGGACCACCGGCGTCGCCTCGCGCAGACGGGCCGCAATCGCCCGCAGGTCGGCGCGCGGCCCGCCGTCGAGCCCGCTCCAGACGCGCTCGCGTTCGGCCTGCGGCAGGTGGCGCACGAGCTGCGAGGACAGGAACAGCCATGCGCTGTAGCGGCTCTGCGCGTCGCCGGCCAAACAGGTCAACACGCCGACGAAGCTGGCCTCCGCCTCGTTCGCGTAGCCGGCCAGATGCGACCACTCGTGGGCGACCAGGAACGGCCGCTCGAACGGCAGCACCGCGCCGTTGACCAGCACCTCGAGCGTGAACGGGCTGAGCATGCCGTCGATGCCGGTGCGCCGGAAGTACGCCGCGAGCAGCGTCGCCTTGGGACGCCCGGCGACGGCGGGACGGCTCGCGCCCAGACGTCGCTGCACGCGGTCGAACGCCGGCCCCAGCCGCGCGGGCAGCTCGGCGAAGGCGGGCCACGGCACCGCGGCGGCCGGCGCGTGAAGCGCGTTGAGGCGTTCGACGGACTCGCCGGCCAGCGACGCGAGTGCTTTCGGCGAGATGCGCGCAGCATCGTGGTCGAGCCGGGCGCTCAGCGGCTCGCGCCGGTAGTTGAGGCCCCACAGGGCGAGGAAGACAAGGTAGATCGCGGCAACCGCAGTGGCCGTCCGGAACGTCAGCCGGCCCGCAGCGGCGGCGTGAGCGCGCCATCCGCTCCCCGCGGCGCGCAGCCCCCGCCACCAGCCGACGCCGAGTCCGCACACGGCGGCGATCACCAGCAGGTCGAACAGCGAAACCCCCACCACGCCCGCCACCGGCGTCAGGAGGCGCTGTGCGGCCGGGTACCACTGCCGGGAGTAGGTCTGCTCCACCCACGTGGCCGATGTCGGCGCAAGAGCGGCGACGACCGCGGCCAGCACGACGCCGATCGCAATTAACGGTTTCATCACGAGCCTGCTGCGTGCGGCCGAGGTGACACTGCCCTTCGCCCAACCGCGGCCGGTGCTCGGGATCTACGCCACCGTGAGTCGGACGAGCCGGTCCGCCCGATCGAGCCGGTCGAGATCACGGCAGGCCGCGAGGATCTCCTCGAAGCGCGCCGGCGACACGGGAACGCCCGGCACGACGTCGCGGATGCGCCGGCCCTCCTCGTCGAAGTCCCAGATGAACTCGCGCCCGGTGGCCTGCCTCGTGTAGCTCCGACCGTCCCTGGTGAAGATGGTGATCCGCGGGCCGAAGAGCGTCATCTCGTGCGACGGGATGATCGTGACCCGCGTCATCAGGTCGAGCACCTCCGGCGGATCCGGCGCGCCCGGCAGGACGGGGAATCCGCGCCGCACGACGCCGTACGCCGTGTGGTACCGCGTGCTGCCGACCCGGGCCTCGCCGATGTCCTCCCGGCGGGTCGGAAAGGCGGGGCTCGGGTACTGCGTCTCCAGCCAGTTCACCACCGCCTCGACCCGGTCGACATCCTCGTAGCGGATGTCGTGCTCCGCGCACAGCGCCGCCGTGACGTCGACGTGGGCGATGTTGTATCCCGCCGTCGAGTAGATGCGGTAGAGCGTCTCCAGGAAGAGCCAGTCGGCGCCCAGCCCGGCGGTGAGCGCGTCCAGGCTGGTGCGGGTGTCGCCGGTGAAGCTGTAGGTGAGGTCGCCGCGGTTGTTGCCGGCGTAGGCGTGGTAGAAACCCGCCTCGCCCTCCAGAGCGGTCTCGCCGGCCTGCCGGCCCTGCCGCGCCAGGGCCACCGCCAGCAGGGCGTTGCGCGCCGCGGCACTCTCCCGCAGGCCGCGGGCCTCCAGGTTGCCGCCCGCCAGGTTGACGCACAGACCGATGGCGTTCGTCAGCTCGTCCTCGCCGAGGCGCAGGATCTTCGCGGCGGCGACGGCGGCGCCGAAGATGCCGAAGACCGGGCCGGCGTGGAAGCCGCGCGCCATCAGCGTCGGGATGAAGTCGGCCGCCATCCGCTCCATGACCTCGTAGCCGGCGACGAGGCCGGTGACGAACTCGCGGCCGGACGCCTGTTCCGACTCGGCAGCCGCCAGGGCGGACGGGAGGATGCACGTCCCCGGATGCGTGAGCATGCGGAAGGTGTCCCATTTGCCGCCCGCCAGCATCAGCTCCGCATTGGCGAAGACGGCGCCCGCCTTGGTGGCCCGCGCGCCGTCCACCAGGACGGTGACGCCGTTCGGAACGCCGGCCTCTTCCGCGGTGACGAGTGCGACGGCCTGCCGGCCCGCCGGGAGCTGCGATCCCAGCAGCGCCGAGGCGAGCCCGTGCAGGGTCAGCCCCCGGGCGCGGTCGACCACCTCCGGGGGCAGGTCCTCGTAACCCAGGCCGACGACCCACCGCGCGAACCGCCGGCTGATGGACACGCCGGAGTCGGTTCCGGATGCGCCGCCCCCCTGTCCCTGTCGGGCGCCCGGGGGGAACGGCGCCGCGGCGGCGGTCCCGGGAGGGCCGCCGATCCCCAGAGAGCCGCCGGCCGCGAGCGCGCTCTGCAACAGTCGCCGCCGAGTCAGTCCAGCCTGCATGGTGGGAGCGACGCTATCACCGGCCCATCCGGTAATCAAGATTGCCGTCGGATCCCGTCATCAAGCAGGTTCGGCGTCGGACGTCTCGATGAAACCGAGGCGCTGCATCCGCCCGAAGTCGTTGTCCAGCGACCAGACGGGCAGCCCACGATCGGCGGCGATCGCGGCGATCAGGAGATCGCCGACACCGAACCGCTGACCGCTGTCGCCGGCCCGGCGAACCCAACCGTCGATACGGTCCCAGGTCGTATCGGTCGGGAACAGGACCGGCAAGCCGGACAGCGCGCGCCGCAATCGGGGCTCCTGCGCGCGCGACACGCCGCTCAGGAGTTCCACGCGCACCGGGATCGGCAAGGCCACCTCATCGCCATCAAGGAGACCGTCCAGACGGCGACCGGCGACGGAATCGCGCGCACGCAGCGCGGCCACCCATACCGAGGTATCGACGCAGATCATCGCTGCGGGCGGCGGCGGGAGCGGGCGGTGTCGACGTCCAGAGTCACGGAACCCAGAAGGTCCCTCAGCTCGTCGATTCGTTTCCTGCGTATCAGCTCGCGCAGCGAGAGCACGACGGTATCGGTCTTCGACTTGAACCCGAGCAGCCGTTGCGCTTCGTCGAGCAGACCCGCCGGAAGGTCCAAGGTAGTGCGCATACATTCACCCTGCATCACTGTGCGTTCAGACGCCCCATCTCCTGCCATCCTGTATGCAAGGACTGTCAACTGTCAACGCTCCCGGCCGGCAGTGTACGCGCTCTGCAACGGGCCTGCCGATTCAGGCGGATCCGGCGGTGCGCGGACGCTGTCACGACGGATCGCGCGATCCGGCACGCACAGACTCTCCCGAGATCAGCCGGGGCGGGCATGTAGACTACGGGATTGCAGCCGAACAGGGGGTGGCGAGATGACCTCGGCGAACTGTTTCCTCCGACGCCTGACGGCAACCGCGGCGGCGGCGACGCTTGGTGCGGTCGTGGGTTTCACCGAGCGGGTTGCATTCGCCGCCGGGCAGCCCGCGCAGGACGGGATCCATACCGCGGAGCAGGCCGACCGCGGTCTCGCCGCCTACACTCGGAGCTGCGCAATCTGTCACCGCACGGACCTGCAGGGCAACTTCGAGTCGCCGCCGCTGGCCGGCGCCAACTTCCTGAACTTCTGGGGGGAGCGCACGCCGCAGGAGCTGTTCGAGCGCATCCGGACCTCGATGCCCCCCGACCGGCCGGGCCGCCTCGGGGATCAGGCCTACCTCGACATCGTGGCCTACCTGCTGCAGGCGAACGGCGCACCGGCCGGCGACCGGGCGCTGACGGCTGACGCCGCGGCGGTGATCGGCGCAGTGGCGACGGGGCGAACGGCGGCGGCGGAGATCACGACGCAGGCCCAGGGACGGGCGCCGACACCCACGGCGACGCCGGCGACCGAGACCGTGCCGGGCGGACTGACGGTGGCGGGCGAGGTACAGCGCTACCGGCCCGTCACCGACGAGATGCTGCGCGATCCGGATCCGGCCGACTGGCTGATGGTGCGGCGGAACTACCAGGCCTGGAGCCACAGCCCGCTCACCGGAATCGACCGGGACAACGTCGCGGAGCTCGAGCTGGCGTGGATGTGGGCCATGAACGAGGGTGGACGCAACGCGCCCTCGCCGATCGCCTACGACGGCGTGCTCTATCTGGCCGGCTTCGGACCGGTGGTGCAGGCGCTCGACGCGCGCACCGGCGACCTGATCTGGGAGTACCAGGTGGGCATCGAGGCGGGCCAGCTCTCCAGCTCGAGCCGCAATCTCGCCATCCACGGCGACCGGCTCTTCCTGGCCACGGCCGACGCGCGGCTGATCGCGCTCGACGCGCGCACCGGCGCACGAGTCTGGACCACGCGGATCGCCGACGACGCCCAGGGCTTCCGCAACACGAGCGGGCCGATCATCGTCGGCGGCCGGGTGGTGCAGGGCCTCGGCGGCTGCGGGCGCTTCACCCGCGAGGGCTGCTTCATCAGCGGGTACGACGCCGCGACCGGCGAGCGGCTCTGGCGCTTCAACACGGTGGCCCGCTCGGACGAACCCGGGGGCAACACCTGGGCCAACCTGCCGAACACCCTGCGCGGGGGCGGCGAGACCTGGATCACCGGCAGCTACGACCCCGCCCTCGATCTGGTCTATTTCGGTGTGGCGCAGGCCAAGCCGTGGGTCGCGGCGAGCCGCGGGATGACGGTGCGCGACGCGGCGCTCTACACGAGTGCGACGGTCGCCCTGCGGCCGGAGGACGGCGAGCTCGCCTGGTACTTCCAGCACGTCCCCGGCGAGACCCTCGACCTCGACGAGGTCTTCGAGCGCGTGCTGGTCGACGTCGGCGACCGCCGGGTGGTCTTCAGCGCCGGCAAGCACGGCATCCTCTGGAAGCTGGACCGGGAGACCGGCGAGTTCCTCGGCCACAAGGAGACGGTCTTCCAGAACGTCTTCGACCACATCGACCCCCGGACCGGCGCCGTCACCTACCGCCGGGACATCGCCGAGGCGCAGCTCGAGCAACTGGTGCCGGCGTGCCCCAGCACCGCGGGGGGCAAGAACTGGCACCCGATGAGCTACCACCCCGGCTCGGGGCTGCTCGTCCTGCCGCTCTCGCAGACCTGCATGGAGCTGGCAGGACGCGAAGTCGCCTTCGAGGAGGGATCGGGCGGCGTGGGCATGAGCGCCCGCCCCTTCTTCGAGATGCCCGATACCCAAGGGCAGCTCGGCAAGCTCGCCGCGTTCGACGCCGGGACGCTGGAGGAGGTCTGGAGCGTCGAGCAGCGGGCGCCGTTCCTGACCGGCGTGCTGTCGACGGCCGGCGGCCTCGCCTTCGCCGGCGACCTCGACCGGCGGTTCCGGGCGTTCGACGTGCGCACGGGCGAGGTCCTGTGGCAGGCCCGGCTGGGCACGTCGGTGCAGGGCTTCCCGATCGCGTTCGCTGTCGACGGCAGGCAGTACATCGCCGTGTCGACCGGTCTCGGGGGCGGCAGCCCGCGGGCGGCCCCGCGCGCCCTGGCGCCCGACATCCACCACCCGCAGACCGGGAACGCGCTGTACGTGTTCGCACTGCCGGACCCGGGCGCCGGCGCACGATAGAACTGCTACGCAGACTCTTGGCAGGAGGTCTCCCATGGCACTCGCATTCCGTCACCGCCTCGCCGGCCCGCTTCTCGCGGCGGGCCTCGTCATCGCGGCCCTGTTCGCCGCCGCGCCGGCGGCCCAGGAGCCCTACCTGCACCTGAACCCGGTGGTCGAGAAGCTCGCGCAGGGCCGCCACGTGTTCGGCGTGAGCACGGCCGACCTGTCGCTGCAGAACGCCCGCGCCCTGGCCGGCGATCCGCGCATCGACTACGTCTACGTCGACATGGAGCACAACCCGCTGCGGTTCGAGCAGCTCGAGCACTTCGTGGCGTTCCTGGTCGCCAGCGACAAGGCCGGCATCCTCGAGCGCGGGAACGCGCAGGCGCATCCGCCGGTCTTCGCGCGCTTCCCGCCCTACGGCCGCGAGCAGACGCAGTGGATGGTCAAGCACGCGCTCGACATCGGCCTGATGGGCATCCTCATCAACAACATCGAGACGCCCGAGCAGGCGGAGAACATCGTGCGGACGATCCGCCCGCGGCAGCTCCGCTCGTCGACCATTCCGGATCCGCCCGGCGTGCGGGGCACCCTGCAGTGCCCGTTCTGGGGCATCGGGCGCGCCGAGTGCCGGCAGCGCGCCGACCTCTGGCCGCTCAACCCGCAGGGGGATCTGCTGTTCTGGGCGATGATCGAGACGCGCGAGGGGGTGGAGAACGCCGACGCCATCGCCCGGGTGCCCGGCGTCGGGGGCTTCTACCTGGGCGCGGGCAGCGACCTGAGCTCCTCCTACGGCGCCGAGAACGCCGAGGACCCCGAGGTGGCGGCCGCCTTCGAGCACCTCCTGGCGGTCTGCCGGACGCGCGACATCGCCTGCGGCGGCACCGTCACCCCGGCCAACGCCGCCCTGCGGATGGAGCAGGGCTACCGGATCTTCAACTTCGGCGGCGCCAACGGCGGCTTGACGGCCGCGAACGCGGCGGCGCGCAGCGCCGTCCTCGCCGCGGGAGCGCAGCGCTGAGCGGGTTCAGCGACCCACGGACTGCGTGGCCGGAACGCGCACTCGGCGGCAATGCGGCTCGCCGCGGCATCAGCCGTTCCCGCGTGAGAAGGGACTACACGACATGACCCGCATGACATTCGCAATCGTCGTCGCGACCCTGCTGTCCGGCACCTTCGTCCCCGTCGCCCGCGCGCAGATCTCGGACTTCGAGCCCGTCACGACCGAAGAGCTGCTCGCCCCGGACGACGGCGACTGGATCAACTGGCGCCGTACGCTCGACGGACAGGGCTACAGCCCGCTCGACCAGATCAATCGCGAGAACGTGCGCCGCCTGCAGCTCGTCTGGTCCTGGGCGATGCAGCCGGGTACCGACGAGGTGACCCCGCTCGTGCGCGACGGCGTGATGTACATTCCCAGCCGCAGCGGCGTGCAGGCACTCGACGCGGCCACCGGCGACCTGCTCTGGGAACACTCGCGCCGGCGAGCGGTCCCCGAGGACGAGGACCTGCCCATCAACCGTCGTCCCGGCATGGCGCGGCGCAGCATCGCCATCTACGGCGACCGGATCTTTGCCGGCACGAGCCGGGCCGAGCTGATCGCGCTCGATGCGCGTACGGGCGCACTCGTCTGGCAGCACCGGGTGGCCGACAGCGCACTCGGCTACCGCTACACCAGCGGGCCGATCGTCGTGCAGGGCAGGGTCGTCGCCGGGATGACCGGATGCGAGCGCTACAAGAACGACATCTGCTTCATCTCCGCCCACGATCCGGAGACCGGCGCCGAGCTGTGGCGTACGTCCACCGTGGCGCGGCCCGGCGAGCCGGGAGGCGACACCTGGGGCGACCTGCCGCTGTCCTGGCGCGCCGGCGCCGACGCCTGGATCCCCGGAAGCTACGATCCCGACACCGACCTCATCTACTGGTCCACCGCCCAGGCCAAGCCGTGGGCCAGCGCCCAGCGGGGCACCGAGGGCGCGGCCCTGTACACCAACTCCACGCTGGCCCTCGATCCCGACACCGGGGCGATCCGCTGGTACTTCCAGCACATTCCCGCCGAGACGCACGATCTGGACGAGGTCTTCGAGATCGTCCTCGTCGACCGGGGCGACGGGCTGTCGCTGTTCAAGATGGGCAAGATCGGCGTCCTGTGGGAGCTCGATCCCCGCACCGGCGCGTTCCGCAATGCCTTCGACCTCGGCTACCAGAACATCGTGGACATCGATCCGCTCAGCGGGCAGGGCATCCTGGTCCGCGAGCGCATCCCGCGGATCGACGTCCCGGTGGACTACTGTCCCGGACCTGGCGGCCTGAAGAACCTGTGGGCGATGGCCTATCACCCCGAGACCCAGGCGTTCTACGTGCCGCTCACGCCCGGCTGCGCGCACTCGGTCTTCGGCGCGATGCCCCCGCCCGAACTGGGCGGCGGCGGGGTCGGTCCCAACAATCGGCGGTTCACGGTGCATCCCGACAGTCCCGGGCAGTTGGGCGACTTCGCGGCGATCGACAGCCGCAGCGGGGAGCTCCTCTGGCGCCGGCGCAGCCGCTGGCAGTACGGCACGGCCGTGCTCACGACCGGCGGCGGGCTGGTGTTCGTCGGCGACATCGACCGCTACATGTACGCCTTCGACGCGCGGGACGGGACCGAGCTCTGGCGCACGCGAACGCCGACGGCGACCGACGGCTTCCCGATCACCTACGCGGTCGACGGCCGCCAGTACGTCGCGGTGCCTTCGGGTCCCGGCTGGAGCATCTCGTGGAGGAACGCGCGGCTGGCGTTCCCCGAGACCATGCAGCGCCCGCCGGGTTCGGGGTCGGTGCTGCAGGTCTTCGCGCTGCCGCCGGAGTGAGCCGGAGCCCCTTCAGCAAGAGCACGGCGCGCCCACCGCGCTGCGGGCAGGTTCATCGCAGCCCGACCATTACCTGCGGGTCGCACGGTAGATCAGCGGCGCGGCCACCGCACTGCGGGCAGATTCATCGCAGCGTCCCACGCTCCCTGGCGCCGCTGGCGCCGCGGCGTCCGGTTGCGAGCGGGTAGAATGGGACGTTGACGAGCTTGAAACAACCCGTTGCCATCCTGCAAGGAGAGCTCAGATGAGGAACAGACGAATCCAGTTGGCGGCTACGGCGGTCTTCGGTGGATTGGTGCTGTCCGGGCTATCGGCCGTGGCCCAGCAACAGGCGCAGGAGCCGCCTCCGATGGGCTTCTTCATCACCAGCACCGGCCTCGGTGATGGCGCCAACCTGGGTGGGCTGGACGGCGCGGACACCCACTGCCAGACGCTGGCCGCCGCGGTGGGCGCCGGCAACCGCACCTGGCGGGCCTACCTGAGCACGCAGGGCCCCGGAGCCGTGAACGCACGGGATCGGATCGGGGAAGGACCGTGGGCGAACGCGGAGGGCCTCACCATGGCCACCGGCGTCGAAAGCCTGCACTACGACAACTCCAACTTCAACTGGACCCACACGTTGGACGAGAACGGCAACCAGTTCGCATCACGCATCGACGGAGACCCCGACTTCACGGAGCACGACGTGCTGACGGGCACACGGATCGACGGCACGGCGTTTCCGGCGGGCGAGGACCGCACCTGTGGCAACTGGACCAGCAGTGACGAAGGCAGCGCCATGCTCGGCCACGCCGACCGCTATTCCTTCACGACGCCGGGTTCGTCCTGGAACACCGCCCACCCGTCACGCGGTTGCTCACAGGACAATCTGGTGGCCACGGGCGGGGCCGGCCTGTTCTACTGCTTTGCCATCGACTGATGGACGTTCGATGAGAGACGACGCGGAGGCGTCCCGGGGGGATCCCGGGGCGCCCTGCGCCCTGACGCGTGTCAGGAGGTCGCACCCGGCGGCCGGGAAGCTCATGCCCGCCGCCGTCATCGTGACGCGGCCTGCACACCAACTCCGGCAAGACGGCGGAGCGGACCGCCGACGCAGCCCGCTCCGCCCGTTTCGCTTCCGCTACTGGCCCGCCGCGCGCCGCTCGACGGCCCGGGCGCCGGTCAGCGTGCCGTCCATGCCGTAGTTGCCCTCGTGGCAGGCGTACTCGAAGATCGGCAGGTCGCTCTGCCGCATCGGCAGCTCCACCGTCCACGGCGCCGTCCAGGTGGTCGGATCCGTGACCGTGAACGTGTAGAGCAGCGTGTCCTCGTTCACCCGGCGGATGCGCTCCACCAGATGCAGGTTCCGGCTGGAGTTGCGGAAGCTGGTCTCGCGCAGGAAGTTCTTCGTCTCGACGACCAGGGTGTCGCCGTCCCAGTGGCCGCGCGACACGCCGGTCCACTGCGGCAGCACGCCGTGATCGCTGCCGTCGAGCGGGATGATCCGCGCGTTGTGCACCATCTCGTTCAGCAGCACGACGTGGTCGGGCGTCTGGAAGATCTGCACGTTCATGTTGTAGGCGGCGGGCAGCATCGGCGGACCCGAATTGAAGCCGGTGATGCAGCGCTCGCCGAGCGGGCGGTCCTCCGGTCCCTCGGTCGGCCGCTGGTTGATCCGCAGGCGCTCGGCGGCGCGCTGCGCGCCCGCCTCGGTCAGCGCCGGAATCCGGCCGTTCGGCGGATCGATGACGAGCGAGGTGCGCCGCGTCTCGACCACGTTGTCCCCGCGGTCCCACCAGAAGTCGTTGTAGGCCAGGGCGAGGTCGCGGCTCTCGCGGGTCCCGTTCACGGTACCGCGGTCGGTGGTGATCTGCTTCCGCTCCTCGCGGTCGCGGTCGGCGTTGTTGGCCAAGACCCGCTCGGCGGCGTACTCGGCGCTCTCCTCCTCCGAAAAGAACGCCTGGTCGGCCAGCTCCTCCGGCCGCTCGAGCGGCGTGACGGTGCGGAAGTCCCAGATGCCGCTGAGATCCGGGTGCCCGTGCGGCGTGCGCAGCGGCGCGGCGTCCCCGGCGGACTGCGCGGCGGCGGTGGCGGCCAGCAGCAGCACGAGCGCCACGCTGCCGGCGATCTGGAGAATCGGTCGGATGGTCATCTTTGCACCTCGAACTGGAGCCACGTGGTAACGACGGAACAACGAAGTATGACGCGAAAGGAGGCCGCGGCGAAAGCCCCCGTGGCACGCGGACGGCGATGCCTCCGGCCGGACGGCTGTTCCACGCCGATGTTGCCGCCGCAACGGCCCGTTACGCACGATCAGCGATGCCTCCGGCCGGACGGCATCGCGGCGCGAACGAATTCGTTCCGCCATGCGCCTGGGGCCGTCCGGTGCGAGAACGGCTCAACGTGCGGCCGGAGCGGCAGGCGGCCGGCAGACGAAGCTCGCCGCATCGTCGACGTTGCCCACGCCGTCGTGGCGCGCCACCTGCGGGTACGGGCAGACCGGCCGGGTCATCAGCACCTCGCCGTACCGGTCGACGCGCTCGCCCACCAGCCGGTCGGGCGCCGTACCGGTCTCGACCCATACTCACCGTCGCGAGAACGACCGCCGGGCAGACTCGCGGGTACATGATCCTCCGCAACGACACATTCACGTGCAGGAACACGCGGTGCTCAGCCGCACTACGAGGTGCAGCGCGATATCGAGAACGCCGGGAACGCAGGCGCTCATCGACCGAGCGCCCGCGTTGCCCGGATCGGGAACCGGCAGACGGTTCCTGACACTACTGCTGCTGAGCTGCCGCTCTGCGTTCGTCCGCCCGGTGCCCGGACAGGATGCCCTCCATGGAGTAGTTGCCTTCATGGCAGGCGTACTCGAACAGCGGGATCTCGGTCCGCTGCATCGGCATCGAGGCCGTCCAGTCGCTGGCCCACGTGTCGGGGTCGGTGACCGTGAACGTGTACTCCAGCGTGTCGTGGTCGAGGCGCGTGAAGCGCTCCACCAGCGTCATGTTCCCGGTCGACGTCACGCCGGATCCCCCCGACGTGAGCGGAATCCACTGCCGCTTCTCGTTGAAGTTCGCGGTCTCGACGACCAGCGTGTTGCCCTCCCAGCGTCCGCGCGAGTCGCCCGACCACAGCCGGATGCCCGGATCGAGCGCCGCGCGCCCGTCGAGCGGCACGATGCGCGGCGTGTGGACCATCTCGGTGTAGATCACGACCAGGTCCGGCGTCTGGAAGACCTGCATGTTCTGGTTGTAGGCCAGCGGGGTGATCGGCGGTCCGGCGTTGAATCCGACGATGCAGCGGTCGGACGTGTTGCGATCCGTGTACGAATCAGCCGGGTGCTCCGCCATGTACGCGCGCCGCGCCTCCGCCCGCCGGGCGCCGACCTCGGACAGCTCCGGGAAGCGTCCGTTGGGCGGATAGACGATCAACGAGGTGCGCCGCGTCTCGATTGGCGTCGTGCCCCGGTCCATCCAGAAGTTGTTGTAGGCCCCGACGTTCCCCCCGGCCTCGGTCCGCCGCGCCTCCGCCTCCCACAGATCGATGTTGCGCTGGACCTCCGCCGCCTCGGCCGACGCCGCTTCTTCCGCGGTCAGGAACGCCTTGTCGCCCAGGTCCTCCGGCCGCTCCAGCGGCGTAATGGTGCGGAAGTCCCAGATGCCCTGGAGATCCGGCTTGCCCCAGGGAGTCCGCGGCATCTGCGCCGACGCCGGCGCCGCGGCCAGCGTGACGACCGCGATCATCGTGCACACCGCCGCGAGGCATCGATAACTCATCTCACCCTCCTCCTGCTTTCGTTCCTGCAATCTCGTTGCCGGTGCTGCGCACCGGTCCGAGAGCGCGACGACGGCCTCGGCAACACCCACACGTCGTCGCACAACCAGCCGCCATCGTAACACCACCACGGAGCAGGAGCCGTGCGGTGTGGTCGAGGGCACTTGCCGACATGCCGGCAAGTGTCCTGCCGGCATCAGGGGACCGGCAGAGCGAACACGACCACGACTCCTGCGATCATGAACATCCGCACGTCGTGCGCGACGGCTCGATCGTGGAACGCGTCGTCGGAACCCGTCAGAGCGCGCCCAGTGCGCGACGCTGCCGCTCCAGCCGGGACGCACGCTCGCGGGCGAAGCGGGCGATGCCCCGGTAGATCGACTCCCCGTCGAGGTGCGCCTCGGCGATGACATCCGACTCGGTGCCGCCGCTCCGCCAGCGGTCGTCGAAGTCGGCGTAGAGCGAGTACTCCTCGGTCAGGGCGCCGAGATTCGGAATCGGCGGCACCCGCTTGGTCATCGTGCTGACGACCATGCAGTCGTAGCGCGACGCGTCGGGCAGCAGCCGCTCGCGGTACTCCTCCGGCTGGGCCTCGAAGAGCTCGGTGCTGATCACCGACACGATGCGCACGTTGAGGCCCGCGGCCTCCAGGCGCGGAATGACACTGACCAGGTTCTTCGTCGAACTCGATCCCTGCACGAAGACGGTGCCCATCGGCGGCCCGCCGGGGTCGAACTCGCGGATGAGGTACAGCCCCTTCGCCGCAGCCCGCAGATCGGTGTCCGCGAAGGTCGACCGGTCCGCCACCTCGAAGTCCGGCCGGGCGACGTGGATGACGATGATGCCGATCTCCCGGACCGCCAGCGCCCGCTGCACGGCCGCGAAATAGCCGGGGGCCACGTCGTTGTAGTCCCAGAAGTAGAGGTTGACGACCTGCCCGCGAGGCAGCAGCGTCCAGACCTGCGGCGCGAAGATGCCGAAGTGGGTGCGTGCGTCGGCAGCGGTCTCGGGACCCGAGTGGCCGGCCAGCACGTGCAGCACCCCGAGCTCGAACAGGCTGTCCTGGTTCATCTGCGAGAACACCCGGGCAGGGGTGTACATCAGCGGCGTGAACGCGCCGTAGGTGCCGGAGATCCCCCACACGCCGGCGTAGCGTCCGGGGTCGGTCGAGGCGTTCTGGCTGACGAGCCCGATGATGGTCGACGCGTTGCCCGCCTCCTGTATCGCCGCCTTGAGCCGCGTGCCGTACGGGTTGTCGACCGGGTCGTAGTGGCCGAACAGGTTGGCCTTCTCCACGTTGATCGAGCCGGACAGGTCGGCCGCCATGGTCATGAAGCGCCCGCCGGTGACGTAGTTCAGCCAGGCGCCGATCTCGCTGACGGCCCGCCGCGGTCCCTTCTTCCCGCCCGGCTCGAGGAACAGGGCGATCCGCCGCTCCACGTCCGCGCCGGTGTGCGGGTTGCGCACCACCACGTCCCGCGGCTCCGTCGGCAGGTTCTCGACCTGCAGGCGCTCGTCGAGGAAGGGGTTGGCGGTCGGATCGATGCCCAGCGACAACGACCGGTCGAGCGTCCCGGCAACCTCGAGCACCCGCTCGGCGATCCACTCGCGCAGCCCTGTCCGCCGCTCCATCACCGACATCACCGCGTCGACGTTGGTCTTGAACTGGATCAGGCGTTCGGCCTCGGTTGCCGGGACGCCGTCGCGAATGCCCTCGAACCGGACCCCGTAGGCCTGCTCGAACGACTCGGCCAGCCCGACGAAGTAGTCGCTGTTCATCTTGAACGCGTAGGGATGGGACGGATAGCCGACGATCTGCTCGCGTCCGCTGATCCTCCCGGCGTCCATCGCCGGCCACCAGCCCTTGACCGTCGGGCCGACCAGGATCATCGGCCGCCGGTCGTCGTCCGGCCATTCCTCCATCGCCTTGAACGCGGCGACGACCTGGTCGAAGTCGTTGCCGTTGTCGACGGTGAAGACGTTCCAGCCCCACGACACCCACTGCTGCGCGATGTCGTAGTCCGTGTAGCGCGGCTTGACCACGCCGCCGATCAGGCTGTCGTCGATCCCCGCGTTGTTCTGCGAGACGATCACGCGCAGCCGCTTCCCGACCTGCTGCGCCAGTGCGATGTTCTTGAGCTCCTGCGCATGTCCCTCGGTCAGCGCGAACTCCCCTTCGAACGCCATCACCTTCAGCCCCGGCGGGGCTCCCACGTAGTCCCAGAACAGGGCCTTGCCCGCCGCCGTGGCGATGCCGATGCCCGACGGGCCTCCGTTGACGTCGTTGGTCGCGTCGATCGACTCGGCGTGCCCCGACAGTGCGCGGATGCCGCGGCCCTTCGCGTCCGCGAACAGGGGGTGACCGGCGAGACCGTTCTCCTGCAGCAGCGTCGTCAGCGCACCGGCGCCGCGGCGGAACCCCAGCGCGTCGATCGGCAGCATCGCCACCTTCGAATCGCAGGCGAAGCGCGCATCGCCGGTCTGCTCGTGCTGCCGCCGCAACGCCTCGTACAGGATGATCCAGAGCGCGTAGCAGGTGGGAATGCAGTGCCCGCCGGCCAGCATGAACTTGTCCGCATAGGCGAACTTGGGCTCCCGCAGGTCGTAGCGCAGCCCACCGAGATGCGGACCGGCCAGGTGGCAGGCCACGTTGTAGGGCGTGTAGGCCAGCGGACCGCCGAAGTGTCCGGTCTGGGCGTAGTTGCCCATCAGACACAGGCTCATCGCGGTCATGAAGGCGACATCGTCGAACCGTTCGCGGTCGTAGTCGGGCAGCTCGACCGCGTGGGCCTCGAGCCGGTCCGACGCCGAGACGGTGTGGAGCGTGACAGCTTGCGAAACGGGGACGTGTGTGGTCATGGGCGTGCGATCTCTGCCCCGGCTTGGGATCGGCCGGGCAAGGATCGGATACTACACGCCGGCGGGCGTGGTGTCAGCCTTCCGGTCCCGGTTCGCGGCGCCGACCGCAGGGGGTCGGGAGCGGTTGCCGGACGCACGGACACCGATCGGCGCGGCCCGTGAACAGCAGACCGCCGGGACGCGGTTTCTCCGGCAGCGGGCCGGGGGGCGCGCCCGTGAGCAGGAGACAGTCGAGACGTGGACTTCAACCACAAGACCGTGCTGGTGACCGGCGCATCCCGGGGCATCGGGCGTGCGATCGCCCGGCAGTTCGCAGAAGGCGGCGCGCGGGTGGCGGTCCACTATCGCGCCGGTCGGGATGCGGCGGCCGAGACGCTGGCGGCGCTGCCCGGGGGACCCCACCTGACCGTCCAGGCCGATGTCGCCGACGCGGCGGCGGTCGAGCGGATGGTCGAGGCGGTGGTGGCCGGCCTGGGCCGGCTCGATGTCCTGGTCAACAATGCGGGCATCTTCGAATCCCACCCGCCGGCCGCGGTATCGTACGACGAGTGGCAGAAGCGCTGGCGTCGGACCATCGAGACGAACCTGCTGGGCGCCGCGAACGCAAGCTGGTGCGCCGCCCGGCACATGATCCGGCAGGGCGGCGGACGCATCGTCAACGTCTCGTCACGCGGCGCGTTCCGGGGCGAACCGGATGCCCCCGCCTACGGCGCCAGCAAGGCGGGCCTGAACGCGATGAGCCAGTCGTTGGCGCGGGCGCTGGCCCCGCACGGCATCTTCGTGGGCGCGGTCGCCCCCGGTTTCGTCACCACCGACCGCGTGGCGGGACGACTGGACGGCCCTGAAGGAGAGGACATCCGCCGGCAGAGCCCGCTCGGGCGGGTCGCGACGCCGGAGGAGGTGGCCTACGCGGTAGCCTTCCTGGCCTCGGCGGGGGCGGAGTTCACGACCGGGGCGATCATCGACGTGAACGGAGCATCGTATCTGAGATCCTGAGCGAGATCGGCCGCTGGCGGGAGCCGGCCCCTGCGCCGGCGCGAGATCCCGGGCCCGGTCGCCGCCATCGGTGTGGTCGCCTGACGTGCGTCGGGAAACCGCGTCTCCAGGGGTGCGAGAGCATCGCGGTCGCGGCGGTACTGGTCAGGTCGGGACCATCGGCCGATAGAAGGCATGAATGTTCCGTCGAGCCGGCACTGACCCGATCAGGACCGTGGCGGTACGCCCTGTTCTGGTCATCATTCCGATCGCCATCTCCATCGCCCTCACCGCGTGCGGGGCGCGGACCGTGAACGCACCCGTACCGCGACCGTTTCCCTTGCCGTCCAGCGCCGTGATCGATCCCGCATCCGCACCCACATCCGCACCCACATCCGCACCCACATCCGTATCCGTAGCCGCACCCACATCCGCACGCCCTGTCTTGACGGCGGCGGGGCGCGGGACCGACTTCCCCCTGTATCTCGCCATGGTGAAGCAGGTCGAGACCGGTGGGAACTGCTTCGCCAGACCTGCTGACGGTTCGGCCATCGGCTGCTACCAGATGACACACGCCGCCCTGATGGATGCCGGTCTCAAGGATGCCGGCGGCAACTGGCTGGACAACGCGTGGGGCATCGATTCCGACGACGAGTTCCAGGGCAACCGTCCCGCACAGGATGCAGCCATGCTGCGCTACACGACGAGGAACTGGCGGCAACTGGAACCCTGCGTGCGGGACCTGATCGGCACCACGGTCGGCGGGGTCGCCCTCGACCAGGCTGCGCTCGTCGCCGGCGCCCACCTGCTCGGCGCGACCGGCCTCGTCCGCTTCGTCCGCTGCGGCCTGCACGCGCGCTGCATCTCGCCACGGGCCGCGGCGTCGAACGGCGGTCGGCGCCACCTCCACGCGATTGCCATTCGTCGCATGAACACCGCGCGCGGGCTGCGCCTGCTGCCGGCGCCGGCGAGCTCGGGCTCGCGGTGCGGGCTCCGGCGCTGACGGCCTTGCTGCCACGCCGTCCTGACGTGACCGGTCAGCGCGACGACAAGGTCTGCCGGACCACGATCGACACACACCTCGCTGCCACGCCGTCCTGACGTGACCGGTCAGCGCTGGTCTTCGGCTTCGGTCTCAGGCCGGAAGCTCGCATCGGGCAGGTACCGCACGAGCCACTGTTCGTTGCGCCGTACGACGCCGGACAACTTCCCGAGAACCTCCAGCGCGCCCTCGGCGCCGAGGGCGCGGGCGAGCGGCGACCCCTGGTCGAGCGCGGCGAAGTCGGGCACATGGAAGAAGTGAACATACCCGCTCTCGCCGCCGAAGGTGAGCGCACCGGAGGTATGGTGCATCTCCGCCTCCTCGAAGTGCGGCAGCACGTCCCCGGCCATCACCCGCAAGTAGTCCTGTTCGCGGCCGGCGGCGACCGAGACCACCTGGACGATGGTCAGCGACGGCTCGACGGCGTCCGGGAGCGGGTTGTCGAGCGCCGGCGTGGTGCGCAGCGCATAGGTGACGCGGCCCGCGAGGGTGTCCCGGATGCGGGCGACGACGGCGGCGCGGCCGGCGGGTTCGTCGGCGGCGCGGTCGTAGCGCGCGAAGTTGTCGAGCGGCGCGGTGATGACGAAGCGGTAGGTGTCGCCGAAGACGGCGGTCCGCGCGACCGAGCGCCACGCCACGGCGCCCGCCTCCCGGTCGATCGCGGCGAGCTCGCGCTGTGCGGCGACGAACTCGTCGATGCGGTCGGGGGCGACCTGGACGACGGTCATCTCGATCCACGGCGGCGCGTCCTGCGCCGCGACGTCGCCCGGCATGCCGCCGGCCAGGATCAGGGTGAGCGCCATCCAGCGCCCGGCGTTGCGCAAGGACCGCGATCGACTCAGCACGACACGCAGTTGTGGTTGTTCTTCGAGCCGAAACGCTCGAGCAGCGCCACCGTCTCCGGGATCGGCGAGACCCGCTGCACCGGGCCGTTGGCCATGTCCGCGGTGGTCTGCCCGCGGCGGCTGACCGCGGTCACGTCGCCCCCCTGCTCGACCAGGTACAGGATGAGCGCGTTGTCGCCGCGCGCGGCGGCGTGGTGGATGGCGTTGTAGCCGTTGTGGTCGCGCCGGTTGACATCTGCGCCCAGCTCGACCAGGTACTCCACCGTCGCCAGCCAGGCGTCGGGGGCATGCCGGTGGGCGTTGCCGGCGAATCCCTCGCCGTACCCCACCCCCGACGCGGCGTGGATCGGGTACACGCCCGGATCGCCCGCCTTGTGCGGCGGGAGCCCCGACGGATCGGGCCCCATCGTCTTCAGGTCGGTCGCCACCCACAGGCCGGGCGCGGCCGGCAGCGCCGCGAACGGATCCGGCTCGTCGTCGTTCTGCGCCGTGGTGCCGCCCCGCGCGCGGCGCGGCGGCGGGGCCTTGGTCGGGATGTGCGGATCGGCGCCGTGCTCGACCAGCAGGCGCATCGCCGGCAGATCGGTCGCGTAGGCAGCGCGCCAGAAGGCGGTCGCCCCTTCGGTGTCGACGAGGCCGCAGTTGCGGTTTCCGCATCCGCTGTAGACCATGTACCAGGGATGTCGCGTCAGGCGCGCGTCGGGGTCGGCCCCCGCCTCGAGCAGCGCCAGCATGACGTCCAGATACGTCGCCTGCTGGAAGCCGTGCTGCTGCGGCTGCGGGAACCGGGTGCGCGGCTGCCACTCGGCGTTGACCGCGGCCCACAGCGGCGTCACCCCGTTGAGACGGGAGGCGATGTCCGGATCGGCGCCGCGCTCGATGAGCATCAGGGCCAGATCGAACTGTGCGTTGATCGTCGCCATCAGCAGCGGGCTGGTGCCGTCGCCCGCCGACACCGCGTCGATGTCGGCCTCGCCGTCGAGCAGCGCCGCCACCGCGTCGATGTGGCCCTGCCGGACGGCGTGGAGCAGCGCGGTCAGTCCGCCCTGGGTCTCGATGGCCGGCGGTCGCGCGTCGGGATCCGCGTCCGGCTCCGGGATCTCCCCGGAGAGATAACGCTCGCGCCCTGCGAGCACCGCGGCCTGGATCTGGCTCGGCGTCGCCCGGGCGTCGCCCGCCTCGAACGCCTCCATCACGCTCCGCTGCCGCCGCCGGGCCTCGGCGGCCAGGCGGCCGTCGGCGACCAGATCGACGGTCTTCGCGGCAATGTCGGGATCCGCCCCGCGCGCCAGCAACGCCCGGATGGCGTCGACACGATCCCGCGCCGCGGCGAAGATCAGCGGCGTCTGCCCCCACGCCTTCTCCCGGGCGTCCACATCGGCCCCGTGGTCGAGCAGGGCGGTGATCGCCGTGACGTCGCCGGACGCGGCGGCCAGGTGCAGAGGCGTCACGCCGCTGGTGCTCGTCGCCGCCATCGCGTCCGCGCCGGATGCGAGCAGCAGCTCGACGACGGTGGCCAGCCCCGCGGTGCTCGCCACGTGCAGCGGCGTGTAGTGGCCGATGCGGGTCACCGCGTCCACGGTCGCGCCGGCGTGGATCAGCGCCTCGGCCATCTTCGCGTCGCCGCGCTCGGCGGCCCAGTGCAGGGCCGACATGCCGTCGCCGTGCGCGGCGTTCGCGTCCTCGCCCCCGGCGAGCAGGGACCGGACCGCGACCAGATTGCCCGACCGCGCGGCGTCGGCCACCGGCGTGGCGGTCGGAGCGGCCGAGAGCCCGGCGCCGAGCACCAGCACCGCACCGACCGTCCCTCCGATCGACCGCTGGCGGAAGCTGCGTCGCCGGACGCGGCCGGACACGACAGCATGCTGCGGCGCCACCGGTCAGGCCCTCCCCGCCGCAGGCTCGTCCGCCGGCGGCGGCGCGTGCAGCGCGAACGTCCCGGTGCTGTCGCCGAACTGGTCCATCTCCAGCCCGAGCGACTGCATCAGCGTCAGCATCGCGTTGGCCATCGGCGTCCCGTCCGGCGCCTTCAGGTGCAGGTTGCCCGCGAGATGGCCGTTCGCCCGGCCCAGGAAGACCAGCGGGCAGCGCCGGTGGTTGTGGATGTTGGCGTCGGCCATCGGCGAACCCCAGATGATCGCCGTCTTGTCGAGCAGCGATGCATCCCCCTCCATGGTGTCCCGCATCCTTTCGAGGAAGTACGGGAGCTGGCCCACGCGGTACCGGCAGATCGTGTTGAAGTCCATGATCCGCTCCTCGTTGTTCCCGTGGTGCGAGGCGGGATGGAACGGCCGGCTGGTCCCGCTCTCGGGGAACACGCGGTTCTGGGCGTCGCGGCCGGTCTTGAACGAGATCACCCGCGTCATGTCCGTCTCCAGGGCCAGCACCTGGAGGTCGAACATCAACTGCATGTGCTCGGTGAACGAGTCGGGCACGCCGCGCGGAGCGTCGGGAAGCTCCCGGGTCTCGCCGCCGTCGTTTCGACCCTCGACCATCTGGATGCGGCGCTCGACCTCGCGGACATCGTCGAGGTAGCGGTCCATCCGGCGCCGGTCCACCGCGCCGAGCTCCTTGCGGACCTCGGCCACGTCGTTGAGGATCCAGTCGAGGATGCTGCGCCGCGTCGCCCGCCGCTCGGCCCGCTCTTCGGGGGTGCCGCCCGCCCCGAACAGCATCTCGAACGCCACCCGCGGGTCGCGGATCATCGGCAGCGGCTCGCTCGGCGACGACCAGCTTATCGAGTCCGTGTAGGCGCACGAATAGTTGTAGGTGCAACCGCCCGCCTGGTCGAGATTCTCGATGCACAACTGCATCGACGGCATCGGCGTCGACTGGCCGAAGCGCCGGGCGTAGAGCTGATCGAGCGAGGTGCCGACCCACAGATCCGAGCCCTGCGTCTGCTTCGGATGGGACTGGGTCAGGAAGACCGCGGACGACCGGAAATGGTCGCCCCCGATCTCCGGCGGGCTGAACGCCTCGGCCATCCGCACGTCGGTGTTGCTGACGATGGTCAGACAGTCCCGGAACGGCTCCAGTGACTTCAGCGCGTTGTCGGGCGGCAGCTCGAAGTCGGCCCCCACCGCGGCCGGGGCGAACAGGTGGCGGCTCGCCCCCCATTCGTTGCAGCCCGGCAGGCCGTGGACCTCCTCGATGCAGACCAGGCGCGTCACGTCGGCCGTGGCGGCCGCGACGGTCCGGCCGAACCGTCCCGCCGGGGTCATCGCGTCGAGGAACGGCAGCGCCACGGCGGATCCCATCCCCCGCAGGAACGTCCGGCGAGCCAGGTGCTTTCCGGTGATGAACGACATGGTCTCTCCTCTTGCCCGATCCCCGGTCGGCATCGTCAGCGTGCACGGTTCCGCAAACACGGCCCCCTGGCGATCAATCGCTCCGCTTGCGCTGGAACGCATCACTCCCGACCACGCCCATGATGAACGACGCCATCCGGTAGTCGTCCACCTCGGCCGCCCGCGCGATGGCGCGCACGGTCGGTTGATCGAAGTGCTCGACCCGCCGGCCGGTGGCGAAGGCCAGCAGGTTCTCCGTGAAGGTGCGCACCAGCGGGATGGGCCGCGCAAGCAGCGCATCGACCAGCTCGCGCGGTGAGGTCACCGGCGTGCCGTCGTAGTAGTCGCCGCGCGTGTCGAGCGGAACCCCGTTCTCCCGGACCCGCCACTTCGCGGTGACGTCGAAGTTGTCCAGGGCCAGCCCGATGGGATCGATCAGCCGGTGGCACGAGCTGCAGCTCGGGTTCGAGCGGTGCGCCTCCATCCGCTCGCGCGTCGTCAGCCGCCGCCCGTCGCGGACTTCCGCGGTGTCCTCCAGCGCCGGAATGTCGGGCGGCGGCGGCGGCGGCGGCGTGCCGAGCAGAACCTCCATCACCCACTTGCCGCGCAGCACCGGCGAGGTGCGGTTGGCGAGCGAGGTCAGCACGAGCATGCTGCCGTGGCCGAGGACCCCGCGGCGCGTCTGGTCCGGATAGGCAACCCGCCGGAAGTGGCGCCCGGCCACCCCGGGAATCCCGTAGTGGCGTGCCAGCCGCTCGTCGACGAAGGTGTAGTCGGCCCGGTAGAGATCGAGCAGGCTGCGGTTCTCCCGCACCAGGCCGGCGAAGAACAGCTCCGTCTCGCGGCGCATCGCGCGCGCGAGGTTCTCGTCGTAGTTGGGGAAGAAGTTCGGGTCCGGCCGGACCTTGTCCATGTCCTGCAACCGGAACCACTGCGCGGCGAACCGCCGGCCGAGCGCCGCCGCGCGCGGATCGGCCAGCATGCGCAGCGCCTGCCGGTCCAGTTCGTCCGGCGTCAGGCGCCCGGCGTCGGCCAGGCTCTGCAGCTCGTCGTCGGGCGGGCTGCCCCACAGGAAGAACGAGAGGCGCGAGGCGAGATCGGCGTCGGCCAGGCGGTAGCCCCGCTCGGGCGCATCCACCGGCTCGCGTTCGAGCCGCAGCACGAAGTGCGGGCTCGCCAGCAGCGCCTCCAGCGCCGTCCGCACGCCGGCCTCGAAGCCGGCGCCGGCGGCCCTGGCGTCGAAGAACGCGAGCAGGTCGTCCACCTCGCGCCCGGTCAGGGCGCGCCGGTAGGCCTCGCCGCCCAGCCGCGCGAGGATGCGCCGCGCGCAGGGGCGGGCCTCGTCGGGAGCGGTGGGACGGCAGGTGAAGATGCGTCGGCGGGACGGCGTCTCCGACAGACCGGTCGCGTTGTAGGGCCCCGAGACGATGAGGTCGCGCACGTGCGGGAGCGTCGTGACCCCCGCCCCGCCCGAGCCGCCGCCGGCGAAGGACCAGTCGTGCGGGCGGATCAGGTCCTCGTAGGGCCCGTCGTGCCGGCGGATGAACGCCGCCGCCACCCGGTGCGTCCCCGCCCGCACGAACACCGGCAGGGTCGCGGTGCTCACGCCGCCCCGGCCGTCCGCGTCGACCTGCCGGTCCGTGTTGTAGTGCAGCAGCGCCACCCGTTCGCCGTCTATCGAGACGTCGATATCCTCGATGCGGGTGTTGGCTCCCGAGGTGAACGTCAGCCCGAAGACGTACTCCGCGTCGGCCGGGAACACGTGGTCCACCACCAGACCGCCCCGCGTGCCGTACGGCGCCCCCTCGACGTGGTCCCACGGGTGCTGCGAGACGTACTCCGAGTTGGTGTAGGTGTGATCGACGGCCCGGCCGCGGCGCTCGCCCACCGCGAGGCGGCTGATCGCGCTCGCCGCGTTCAGGTAGGCCTCCAGCAGCGTGGCCGACAGCGTCTGCGCATCGGCGATGTTGTCGAAGTTGGCGCTGACCGGATCCAGCGGCAGCCAGTCGCCGGCGTCGACCTCCAGGTCCAGCAGGTCCCGGATCGCCTGCGCGTACTCCGCGCGGTTGAGGCGCTGGAAGGGCCGGCTGCCCGGATCCGGGGCGCGCGCGGCGGCCGCATCCAGGCGGCGCTCCAGCGTCTCGACCAGGTTGCGCAGCGCGGCGCGGTCCGGACGGCGGGGCCCGGGCGGCGGCATCATGCCGGCCCGCAGCTTGCGAACCATCCGTTCTGCCGTGTCGGCGTCGTCGGCCGCCGCGGTGACGTCGAAGCGTTCGAGCGACAGGTTGCCGCGCAGCGTGCGGTCGTTGTGACATGCCACGCACGTCCCGCGCACCACGCGGTTAGCCTCGACATCGGCGCGGGTAGCGCGGGTAGTCTGCGCCAGGCCGGCAGCCGCAGCGGGCGCGGCGGCAGCCACAACAGGCGCGGCGGCAGCCACAACAGGCGTAGCGGCGGCCGCAGCGAGCGCCATCGGACCCGCGGTCGGCGACGGCTCGCCGACCGGACCCGACCCCGTCGCCCCGGCCTCTGCCGCAGCGGCGACGGCCAGCAGAACCGAAAGTCCGCCGCCGACGGCGCGCGCCAGTTGCATCGCCACGCCTCCCGAATTTCGCACAGCATGCCAAGTGTGACCCGTCCGCGCGCGAGATTCAAGATCGGCGCACCACCGGGTGGCCGCCGGGCACCCCGACGCCGACGGCCGGCTCGGCGAGCTGTTCAAGTACGCCGGCCGCCGGGGCATCCCGCTCTTCTACGGGCTGATCGACGAGTACGACAACTTCGCCAACACGGTGCTGGCGCATCACGGCCGCGAGCGGCACATCGGCGTGGCGGTGGTGTTCCACGGCTGGGAGATGGCCGCCTGCGAAGCCGTGGACGACGAGGACGCCGAGCGGCCGGGCGAATCGGCCGATGGGCGCTGACTCATGCGCGACCGATCACCTTGGTCACGGGTTCGTCGTCCCCCTCCACGTGCCAATTCGCCCACAAGCGATCGTCGCGTTCGTCCGGTTCGAGGCTGAGGAAGTTCCGCGCCAGGACGAACTTGCTGCGGCGGGTCGGGAAGGCCAGCATGGCGCCATGGATGCCGCGGTCTATCGGCTCGACGGCGTCGCTCAGTTTTTCGAGCACGTGCCCGAGCAGCTTCGGCGGCGGCGGGTGCACGATGCCCGACGAGGTGAGCTGATTGATCACGGCCGACCGCATGCCGCGCCGCCCGGAGCGCTCCGATTCGATGGCGCCGAGACAGGCCACGTGCACGTCCCCGGAGAGAATGGTCGCGCGTACTTTCGTGCGGCCCATCAGATCCAGCAGCCGATGGATCAACCGCAACCGCTCCTTCCGGTGACCGGGACTCTGCCAGTGGTCACGAACGTCGTCCTCCAGTTCCTGCTCGCCCGGCACCCAGTTCATCACCGTCTCCAGCGAACCGAAGTCGGCGTGCAGAACCGGGACGGCGATGACCAGCAGCAGATGCTTCGGGCCACCGTCGTCCGGCGCGCGCAACCGGTCCGTCCAGGTCCAGATCGCGTCCCACGACTCGCGCGAAAGCACCTGCGCCTGTGATCGTTCCGAGCGCGCGTCGAGGGCGAGAATCGCGAAGTCGCCCAGATCGAGCGCGAGGGTGAATGCGCGCTGGCCGGCCACCCGGCTCGGGTGGTTCTCCCCGGCGCGGGGATCCACCTGCTGCTGGAACACCGCGAAGTGGTTCCTGGCGACACCGAAGATGCCCTGGTACACGTCGCACGCCTGCGTCTCCGGATTGTACGAGCCCCAGCCGTCGAAGATGTCATGGTCGTCCCACATCATCACGGTCGGCACCGACGACAGCATGTGCTGGACTTCCGGCTGACGCCAGCGATCGCGGTAGAGGTTGAAGTAGAAGCGGTCGACCTGGGCGGCCATCGCCGCGCTGAACCGCCGCCGCCTTCGCGCATCGGACGGCGTCTCGACCCACTGCCTGATCGCCGGGCAGTTCTCCCAGATCTGATCTGCGTAGACCTGGTCGCCGCCCATGAGAAGCACGTGGTACGGGTTCGCGGCGTGCAACGCGGCCATGCGCTTCCACAGGTGGTTCCTGTCGTTCACCTTCTTGATGGAGCTGGGCGTCGAGAACCCGTTGCACGAGGCGAAGGCCATCCTGGGCTTGCCGCCGGCCGCCGGCACCTCGAACGACCATGAACGCGCCATCCCCGCGAACCGGTAATCGACCCGCGTCGCGCCACCTTCGCCGCGCGGAATCTCCATGTCATGGCGATACACCGCCTCGCCGCCGTGGACCCGCAACATCGTGGCCGGCGCCTGCACCGCGGCGGCGCCGTGCGGTCCGACATGCTTCACCTCGAGTGGCTCGGGAGCGTCTGTCCTCTTCGCCACGACCAGCGCCGACACGCGCCAACGCCCGGCATCCGCCCGCCGCAGGTTCAAGACCGGTCCCATCATGATCCGCACCAGCCCCTCGCTTTCCCCGTGGACAGATCACCACCGCGACTGCAACCGCGTGGCGGGGGCAGGCGGCCGCCTCACCCCGCCGCGGTCGCTATCGGCGCATTGGTCCATTGCAGTACGCCCGGATCGGGAGCGCCGCCAGTGTCACGACCCCGCCGCGGTCGCTATCCTAGCGCTACATCACGGTTGACTCAGGAACGGTCCGGCGTTGGTCGCCCGGTCTACGTCGATTCGGGTTGCGGTTCAGGGTGCGCGGGCGGCTTGGGCTCCTCGTACCATCATCTGTAGTTGCACGCAGGCGCGCCACAGCACTTCGTTGCCCGGCAGCGGTCTACGCTTTGTCGGTCGCCAGCCGGCGATGCGCGCCAGCAGCATCACCCAGGCGCGGATGTCGGGCGGCAATGGCCGGTCTCGTTCGGCTGGCGGCAGCAGTCTTTCGGCCTGCACGACGGCTCCGATCACGCGCTTCTCGTCGTCGGTCAGGACCTGGGCTGCCGGCGTGTCGGGCGCGTCGCGCGCGTAGCCCCTGAGGGAGCACACCCGCCAGGCGGTGATGGCGTCGAAGGCCAGGCACTTGGCCAGCGCGTCGGCTTCCTGCAAGCGCCGGTCCTCGATGCGGGCGCCGCTCTTGAGCACCCGGAAATACTCTTCGATGCCCCAGCGGGTCTCATACCAGCCGACAATGCGCTCGGCCCATTCGGCCGTCGGGCCGCCTTCGCTCGACACCAGCAGCCATTCGAGCGGCTCGTGTCCCGGCGGCGGGTCGGTTTCGAGCACCCGCACCACCCAGGCCGTCAGCGGCGCCGCGTCGGTCTGGTCCTTGGGCGGCTGCACCTGCACCCGCCCGATGCGCAACTCGGTCCGCGCCGTGCGCGCCTCGCGCGCCCGCTTGCCGCCCTGCGAGTCGATGTGCACCGGCCGGTTGGTGCGCACCGGGGTCTCGAAGTCCGGCTGAGACGCCAGCGGCCGGAGCATCATCGCCCGCAACCGCTCGTCCCATACTTTCACCCGCCGCCGCCGGCTGGCGCAGGCCCGCTCACCAGCCCCGCTTCAGCCGCATGCTGCGCCTGCCACTGCAACAGCGCATGGATGTCACTCTCGCGGTCGCCGACCACGACCACCCGCGTGCCCGGACACGCCCGCCCCAATTCGCGACCCTGGTCGAATCCCCGGAACCAGCGCCGGCTCTCCAATGCGCGCTCGGACGTGGGCGCGCCATCCGGCCGCGCCCACGTCTCCAGACCGCTCACCCCCAACGGCCGGCGCCCCTCGGTGAACGCCACCGCCGCGTGCACGAACAGACCCCGACCGCCGCCAGACCGTTCTCCCAGCGGCCCCAGCCCGGTCGTGCTGTCCCGAAGACCCGTGTAGTTGAGCGTCGTCGTGTCCTGCACCAGCAGCACCACCGACTCCGCACGGCTGCGCTCGACCAGCGCCTCCCGATGCGGTTGCAGAATGTCCGCGCTACTCACCGCTCCATTGTGCAGGAAACGGTAGGCCGCCTGTTGCTCGGCGCTGCCGGCAAACACCGCCGGCAGAGGCGCACCAGGATGTTGCTCCCAGGCCGCACCCATCTGCGCCAGACGACGACGCAGCCGACCGTCGGCCAGGTCCGAACGCGAATACTCGCACCGAGACCAACTGCCGGCGCCCGCAGCCTCCTCCCCCAACCCCGGAAACGAACCCAACTCCCTGGGCGCAGCCCGACGCAGCGTCTCCGCCCAGTCCGGGGCCAGGCCCCGAAGCCAGACATCCTTCGGCTCCACAGAAACCGATGACCCCGGAGGACGACCCGCCGTACGGCCCACACACCGCCAGCCCGACGCCCGATAGCTCGTGCCACGACGAGACGACGCCACGCACGTCTCCACCAGAACCGGACGAACCCCGTGACACAATGCCCAGTCCGACGCCAAACGACCCACCGCACGGCCCAGAACCTGCGACGCCAAGTGCGGAACACGAACCCCGGGAAGCAGCAGGAATCGGTCGTTCAATACCACCTGACCAATCCGTGCCCCCCGCGTCCGAGCGTCCCAGCCCAGATGCGCGTCCCGAGGACCCAGACGAAGCGGAGCCGACACAAAGCTCAAAACACCCAACGCGCCCGCCGAAGAATCCACCAGATACGTCACCCGGCAGCCCGGAGCCCGACAACGGCCCAAAGGATGCGCAGCCGCCAGAAGTGCACAACACCGCTGACGCGCAAGCGCCGTCTCCGCCAACCGCAGGTGAACCTCCCCCAACGACGACAGGCTGCCCGCAAACTCGGTCAGCGAAATCTCAGACCCGACCCCGACCACACAACCCAACGGCGGACCCGGCTGCGCCGACGGCAGAGGCAGGCCCAGCTCCGCCGCCAAGCCAGGCAAAGCCTTCCGCGCCGACGCCGAGCACAGCGACCCACGCGCGTTGCGCCACCCGTCGCGTTCGCAAAGACCACGGCTCAGCGCCGCACGCGACAACGACCCCCGAACCAACTCCTGCCGCAGCCAGCCCACCGTCTCCGGCTGCAACATCCGCAGGCCAACACGCACAGAAACCTTCTACACTGAGCCACGGCCTGTGTCAACTGTGATTGAGCGCTAGGTCGCTATCGGCGCATTGGTCCAGTTGTAGTACGCCCAGATTGCGAGCGCCGCCAGTGTCATGCTCATCGTGACGGTAAGCGCGCGGCGACCGATGGCGGAGTTTCCGAGCAGCGGGACGGCATCCCTCGCGCGGAGCTGGTCCATGATCGAGTACTCTTCCCATTCCCGGGGAGGCGACGACTTCGGACCGAGCATGGGCACCTTCGCCGGTGACCCGGATGAGGTACGGGGTGCTCATGACAACCTCCCGTGTTCGGACGCCTTCACCGGGCGCCGGGCGACCGGCGTTGGCGGACTCGTCAAGCACGCGCCGGCTGCATCGTATCACGGTAGTCGAGGCCACACTGCAGGACGTGCAGGACGGACTCGCCGTGCGCGATCGCCGGAAACCGGCGAACGGACTCGACCGGTCGGCCGTGCGAATCGATCGCCACGTCGTTCTCCGTGAGCCGCCGACCCGCGTGATCCGGTCCCGCGCCAATCCGGTCGGCGTCGAAGCCGACCTCCTCGGCCCGGTTCGCCCGCATCACGAACAGGTAGCCGCAGACGAGCGGCGGGTAGGCGATGTGGAGATTCGTGCAGTCACCGACAGCTTCCTCCATCCGGTTGGTCAGGTTCCTGAACGCGCCGATCGCCCCCTTGCAGGAGACGGCGAGGACCACGTGCACGGCGCCGAAGCAGGAGACCAGGTGGTCCAGCACGGGCGCGGCGTACGGCGCGTGGCCGATCTCCGCCGGCACGACGAACGCGAGGCGCCCGCCCGGACGCAGCTTGCTGGCGGCGGCGACGAGGAACGGCGCCCACGACGATGCGAGGCCGCTGAACGTGACGCCCAGACGCCGGCAGTAGTCGAGCGCCGCCCGTCGCATCGCACCGGTGAACCGCTGGTAGCGAATGAACGGCGGGTTGCCGGCGGCGCAGTCGAAGCGGCGGCCGTCACGGGCCGCCCAGGTGAAGAAGTCGGCCTCGACGATCTTGGCGTGGGGCGCCCGCGCCGCCGCCTCGGCAACCGAGGCCGGGTTCTGCTCGACGCCGACGCTGTTCCGGTGGCGGGCGACGAAACGGCCGTCGCCGCTCGACGGATCGAGCAGCAGGTCGGCCGGCTGCCGCACAGCCCACCGCACGAGGGCGTCGACGACCGCCTCGGGCGTGAAGTAGGCTCCGCGCGCCTTGCCGTCAGGTGACATCGAACCCCCGGCCACGCGGCCATCGCCGATCAGAACACCGCCAGCGGGTTCACCGCCGCCCCGGCGCCGTTGGGCACGCCGTGGGGCGCGGCCATGAACAGGAACTCCCAGCGGTCGAGCGTGCGCGCCGTCTCCGCCAGCTCCTCCAGGCCCAGGTTGTCGAACAGGTGCACCCCCAGGGCGACGAGCGTGAAGAAGTGGATCGGGATCGACACCCCCTCGACCGTCCCGCCCTCCTGCGGCACGTCGGCGCCCAGCAGGGCGATGTCGCGCTCCTTCAGGAAGGGGATCAGCGACGGGTGGTAGCCGCCGCGCTGCCCGACGTCGCGCCCCGTGCGCAGAAAGAGCGCATCGCCCGCCGAGATCGTGATGCCGGTCTCCGCCTCCCACGCCTCGATGTCCTGCCGGCGCACCGCCCGCCCCGGCATGTCGATCAGCACGCCGCGGGTGACGAGACCGCCCTTCAGGTTGACGCTCCCCATCGCGGTGCAGCCGTCCCCGGTGCTCGCCACCGCCTCGAACGGCCGGCCGTTGTAGACGCGGCCGTTCCAGGCGACGTGGCACAGCGCGTCGAGATGCGTCACCAGGCTGCCGTGGTACTCGATCTCGTAGCGCTCCCAGAAGTACCCGTTGTCGGTGTCGATGCCGAAGACGTTGCGCACCGATCCCCGGAGCACCGGCGGGCGGTCCGCCCCGGCCGCGGCGGCATCGGCCGAGCGGTCCACCGTCATGTCGCGCGCCATCGAGACCACGCGTCCCGTCTCGACCAGCCGCGCCGCGGCGACCCGCTTGGCGTCGGTGACGAGGTTGAGCGCGCCGAGCTCGTCGTCGGCGCCCCAGCGCCCCCAGTTGGAAAGCTCGGTCATCCAGGCCTCGAACTGCGCCCGCGTGACCTCGTCCTCCGCCGCGGGCTCCTGCGCGACGGCGCCCGGCCCGCAGATGACCCCGAGTGCGAACATCGCTGCCGCCGTTCCTCTCATGACGCCCTCCGCATGTCCCGCTGTTCCTCTGACTGATCCGTGCGATGCGCCGCGGCGGCCCGCCGACGGCCGGCGTGGATCGGCCCGCGACTCTCGGAACCGCTGCATGTCGTCAATTCCATTGGCGTGTTCGCGGCCCTCAGGACACGATCGGCCCGCGACTTCTCAGAACCGCTGCAGCTCGACGAAGTTCGCATCCTCCATGTCGAGGTCCGAATGGACGCGGGCGATGACCACGGCGTCGCCGGCGCCGACGATGCCCCGGCGGACCAGCTCCGGCTTGAGCCGCCCCACCACCAGGCGGTCCGGCGGCGCCACGACGGGCGCCACGCCCCGGTACAGCGCGAGGCGGCGGGCCACCGTCTCGTCCGCGGTGACCGCGTGGACCGGGACCGCCGGCCGCAGCGCGGCGATCCGGCGCGCCGTCGCGCCGCTGCCCGTCACCGCCACGATGGCCGTGGCGCCGGCCGCGGCGGCCAGGGTCACCGCCGCGTCGCACAGCGCACGATCGTGGCGGTTCCCCCGCGCGCCCGGGATCACGCGGTCCGGCGGCGCCGACTCGGCGTCCCGCAGGATGGCGTCGAGCGTCCGCGCCGCGAGCACCGGATGCGCGCCGGCCGCCGTCTCCCCGGCGAGCATGATGGCGTCAACCCCGTCGTCGACGGCGTTGGCGGCGTCGCTCACTTCCGCGCGGGTGGGCCGCGGCGCATGCCGCATCGTGTCGAGCACCTGGGTGGCCACGATGACCGGCACGCCGGCGTCGCGCGCGCGGCGGGTCAGGTCCTTCTGCACGCGCGGCACGCGCTCGAGCGGAATCTCGAGGCCGAGGTCGCCGCGCGCCACCATCACCGCGTCGGCCGCGGCGACGACATCGTCGAACCGCTCGATGGCCTGCGGCCGCTCGACCTTGGCCACCAGTCCGACGCCGGCGCCGCCATGCCCGTCGGCCAGCGCCCGCGCCGTCCGCAGATCGTCACCGCCCTGGACGAAGCTGACGCCGAGGAAATCGACCCCCATCGCCACGCCGGCCGCGATCTCCTCGCGGTCGGCGGCGGTCACGGCCGACAGCGCCAGGTCGACGCCCGGTGCATTGATGCCCTTGCGCGACGTGAGCAGGCCGCCGTGCTCCACCTGCGCGACGATCTCGGCGCCGTCGCTGCCGACCACCCGCAGGGCGATCCGCCCGTCGTCGAGCAGCAGTTGCTCGCCGCCGCGCACGGCGGCCGCGAGCGGCGCGCAGGTGGTGGACACGCGCTCGGCGTCGCCGGGGAAGTCTCCGACCGCGATCCGCAACCGCCGGCCGGCATCAAGCCGCACCCCGTCGGGATCGGCCAGCGCTCCGATGCGGATCTTCGGCCCGGCCAGGTCCTGCAGCACCGCCACGATGCGGCCGGCCTGCGCGGCGCGCCGCCGCACCCGTTCGACCATGCGCCGCCGGTCGTCGCGCGTACCGTGCGACGCGTTGATCCGGAACACGTCGACGCCCGCGGCCAGCAGGGCGTCCACGGCGGCGTCGGAGGCGGAAGCCGGTCCGAGTGTGGCGACGATCTTGGTGTGGCGCAGGGTGTGGCTCCGGAGACCCTACAATCATGACACGCCCGCTCGCGCGTGATGACCGATGACGCGGGGAACTACCGGCGGGACGCCGTCCGACGGCCCCGGCGGCCGGCGCGCGGTCGAGGCAAGCGGTAGAATGTCAGGCGATGTTCGACACGCATGCGATCGCCCGTACGCTGACGGACGCCAACCTGACCAGGCTGACGCCATCACCGCCGCGGTTCGCCAGGCCGCAGAGCACGAGGCGACCGGCCCCGATGTCGGCGCGCTGGTCACGAAGAACGACCTGCGCGCCGAGATCGCCGGCGTCGACGCGCGCCTGGCCGCGCTCGAACTGCGCCTGATCAAGTGGATTGTCGGCGCCTGTCTCGCTGCTGCCGGCATCGTCATTGCCGCGTTGCGGTTGATGGAATGATTCTTCGGGTCGGAGATCGGAGGCGGACCGACCATGCAGCACCCCACCCCCATCGACCCGCGCGACCACGCCGTCTACGCACCCGACCGGATGGGCAAGACCACGCTGTTCCGGTCCGACCGCGTAATGGTCGGCCTCAACGCCTTCGAACCGGGCCAGGAGCACCGGCTGCACGCCCACGCCGGGATGGACAAGGTCTACCAGGTCCTCGAAGGGGAGGGACTGTTCCTGCTCGAGGGCCGCGAGGCGCCGATGCGGGCCGGAAGCCTGCTCGTCGCGCCGGAGGGCGCTCCGCACGGGATCCGCAACACGGGAACCGGACGGCTCCTGGTGCTCGTGGTCCTGGCGCCGCCACCGGCCTGATCGTGAACCGCCGTCCCCGCAGCCGGGCTGGAAGCCTGGGGGCGCTACGCGAGGCGCAGTCCCTCCGCGGCGATCGCCGCGAACAGCGGATACCCCTCCCCGCGGCGCCGGTCGAACGTCGCCGCGCTGACGACGACGGGCTCGACCGGCAGCGTCGTGCGCCGCAGCACCTCGCCGACCTGGTCGAAGACCCGTCCGGGAAGCTCGCCGACCACCAGCAGGTCGATGTCGCTCCCCTCGTGCTCCATCTGCCGCGCGAACGAGCCGAAGACGTAGACGGCGTCGACGGCGAAGTCGCGGCGCAGCCCGGCCGCCAGCCGCCTCAGCTCGCGAAGGACCTTCTCACGCGCTCCAGGATCGAGCGAGCAGACCGCAGACACCGTTCCGCATCCTTCCTGTCGTAATAGGCCGCCGGCGTCGTCTCGACATCGAGCCCGTTGGGGTAGCGCGTCGGGATGTAGTGCTGATCGAGCAGCCGCGCATCGTCGTCGAGGTCCGCGAACCCCGCGTCGGACGCCGCATTCTCCCGGAGCAGCCGGCGCAGGCTGTGCGTGACGATGCTCGTCCGTCCCCGGGCGTAGAGCGCCGCCTTGAGCGCCTTCTCTCCCGCCTGTTGCGCCTGGAAGCAGGCCCACTCGTGGTGCCCGGCCGCGGCGCTGTCCTCCGCGGCGGCGAGATCGGCGCACGCCTGATCGAACCACGTGCGCGCCAGTACGTCACGCCCCGGCACGCCGTAACGATGCCACATCGCACGTTCGGCGACCAGCACGACAGCGGCAGTCCCGCCCCCGCGACCGGAAGCTGTGCCGCCGAGACGGCCCCGAGGCGAAGTCCACCGTCGGCGAGTCATTCGGACCGGAGAAGCTCCCAGACCGGGATGCGGACCGCGCGCACGGCGGGCACGAGGCACCCGGCCGCCACGGCCGTCACGACGACCAGCACCGCCGTGCCCAGCACGACCCAGTCGTGCGGCGACACTTCGCAGAGCAGCGCCGCCATCGCCCGGCCCGCCGCGACCGAGACGCCCAGGCCGAGAACGACCCCGATCGCCGCCGGCCGCATGCCCTGCCACAATCGGGAGGGGTGTCCGCGCCGCGGTCAACGCGAGACCGGAAGCGGATGCGGCAGTGGCGGCAATGGCTGGACGCGGCGGCGGCTGTGCCTCGCACCGGCCTTCCGCGCCGACCGCGATGCTGCCCGAGTCCGGGCAGGCCGCATCTTCCGGACCGGCTACTGCCTGCCGATCGCAGACCGGCCCTGCCGCAGCACGTACTTCTGGATCTTGCCGGTCGCCGTCTTGGGCAACTGCTCCACGAAGGAGAACCGGCGCGGCGCCTTGAAGTGCGCCATGTGGTCGCGCGCCCAGGCGCCGAGCTCGTCGGCGGTGGCCGACGCACCGGCGTTGAGCACCACGAAGGCGTGCGGGGTCTCGCCCCAGCGCTCGTCGGGGACGCCCACGACGGCGATCTCGCAGATGGCCGGGTGCCGCATCATGACGCCCTCGACCTCGACCGAGGAGATGTTCTCGCCGCCGCTGATGATGACGTCCTTGAAGCGGTCGCGGATCTCGACGTAGCCGTCCGGGTGGACGACCGCCGCGTCGCCGCTGTGGAACCAGCCGCCGCGCATCGCCTTCGCGGTCGCCTCCGGGTCGTTGTAGTAGCCGGCGGTGACTACGTTGCCGCGCACGACGATCTCACCGAGGGTCTGCGCATCGCGGGGGACTTCCCCGCCGTCGTCGTCCACCACCCGCAGTTCGCCGGAGGTGACGAGCTCGACCCCCTGCCGCGCCTTGACGGTGGCCCGCTCGTCGGCCGGGAGCGCACGGTGCTCCGGGCGCGGCTCGCAGACGGTGATGAACGGCGCGGTCTCGGTCAATCCGTAGACGTGGATCAGCTCCCACCCGAACTCGCCTTCGAGCCGCCCGATGGTCGCCGCGGCCGGGGGCGCCCCGGCGGTCATCACCCGCACGCCGCGCCGGACCTCGCCGCGGGCCTCGGCGGGCGCGTTGGCCAGCATGATGAGCACGGTGGGCGCCGCGCACATGTGCGTCACCGACTCGTCGCGCAGGAGCCGGAAGGCCAGCGCCGGATCGACGGCCCGCAGGCAGACGTGCGCGCCGCCGACGGCGGTCACGATCCAGGTGAACGTCCAGCCGTTGGCGTGGAACATCGGCAGCGTCCACAGGTAGCGCGCCGCGCAGTCCATGGGCCAGTGGACCAGCGTGCCGACCACGTTCGTCCACGCGTTGCGGTGGGTGATCATCACGCCCTTGGGGCGCGAGGTCGTGCCGCTGGTGTAGTTGATGGTCAGCAGGTCGTTCTCGTCCACCTCGGCCGGCTCGAAGGCCGGCTCCTCGGCGCCGAGCAGCGCCTCGTAGTCGAGCCAGCCGTCGCGCGCGCCCTCCAGCGCCACGAACCGCTCGACGCCCGGACACTGCCCCCGCACGCGGTCCACCGCTTCCAGGTGGTCGGCGTGCGCGCACACCACCTTCGCGCCGCTGTGGCCGATGATGTAGGCGATCTCGTCCGGGGTCAGCCGGAAGTTGATGGGAACCAGCACGGCGCCGATCTGCGGCACGGCGCAGAACGACTCGAGCTGCGCGTGGGTGTTCGGCGCAACGTAGGCGACGCGTTCGCCGCGGCCTGCGCCGAGCCGCCGCAGCGCGGCCGACCAGCGGTCGCAGCGCGCGAAGAACTCGCGGTAGGTGAGCCGGAAAGAACCGTCGATCACCGCCTCCCGATCCGCGTAGAGGCTGCGTGCGCGGCGCATGAACTCCAGCGGCGTGAGCGGCGTCTGCACTGTGGGCCGGATGATACCATCAGGAGCAGGCGGGTGGTCGTGACCGTCGTGCCCCCCCGCGCGGGCCGGGCGCACCGCTTCGACACCATCCCGAGCATCCCCGGCGACTCGAAGGACGAGGAGCGCATGCGGCGCCGCGTCATCGCCGCCGCGCAAGTGAGGAGGCTGCCGTGACGTTCGTCTCAGCGCTCGAACCGACTGCGGTCTGGAGCCAGTTCGACACCATCCTGACCATCCCCCGCGCCTCGAAGGACGAGGAGCGCATGCGGCGCCACGTCATCGCCGCCGCGACGGGCGCCGGCTGCGGCCACGCGGTCGACGGGGCCGGCAACGTGGTGGTGCGCAAGCCCGCCAGCGCCGGGCGCGAAGCGGCGCCGGTCACCATCCTGCAGTCGCACCTCGACATGGTTCAGGAGAAGAACGCGGATGTCGCCTTCGATTTCGGGACCGACGCCATCGTCCCGCGGCGCGACGGGGAGCACCTCTACGCCACCGGCACCACGCTGGGGTCCGACAACGGGATCGGTGTCGCGGCGATGCTCGCCGTGCTGGAGGCGACCGATCTGGTCCACGGACCGCTGGAGCTGCTGTTCACCATCGACGAGGAGACGGGGCTGACCGGGGCGGCGCAGCTCGACGCGGATCTGCTGGCCGGACGCCGGCTGATCAACCTCGACTCCGAAGAGGAGGGCATCGTCTACGTGGGCTGCGCGGGCGGCGGCGACATGCGGCTGTCGCTCGGCGTGACGTCCGCTTCGGCCGGCGGCGGCGATCGCGCGGTGACCGTGGCGCTCACCGGTCTCAAGGGGGGGCATTCCGGCTGCGACATCCACCTGCAGCGCGGGAACGCGGTCTGTCTGCTCGCCCGCGCGCTCTGGGCGGCGCACGGCGGCGCGCCGTTCCGTCTGGCCCGGCTCGAAGGCGGCAGCGCCCACAACGCCATCCCGCGCGAGGCGTTCGCCACAATCGTCGCCGGGGCGGCCGACATCGAGGGCCTGACGGCCACCGTGCGGGCGGAGTTCGAGGCGTTCCGGGCCGAGTACGCGCCCGCCGACCCCGGCATGACGCTCGCCGTCGGTGCACCGGCCCCCGCGGATCGGGCCTGGACGGCCGAGGCGACGGCGACCGTGCTGCGGCTCGTCTCCAGCCTGCCGCACGGCGTCCAGGCGATGAGCTACGACATCCCGGGCCTGGTGGAGACCAGCAACAACGTCGCCACGGTGAAGGGCTCGAACGGCTCGCTCGTCATCACCACCAGCTCGCGGTCGTCCGTGGACGCGGAGCTCGACGCCCTGCGCCGGCGCATCCGCGCGACGGGAGAACTTGCCGGGGCGCAAGTGGACGTGCGGCCGGCCTACCCGGGCTGGAAACCGAACATGGAGTCCGAGGTGCTGGAGGTCGTCAAGCGGGTCCACGCGCGGGAGCTGGGCTCGGAACCGAAGGTCGCGGCCATCCACGCCGGTCTCGAGTGCGGCATCATCGGCAAGAAGGTGCCCGGCATGGACATGATCTCGTTCGGCCCGGTGATCGAGGCCCCCCACTCCCCCGACGAGCGGGTCCACATCGGCTCGGTGGGCCGTTTCTACCGGCTGCTGACGGCGACGCTCGCCGCGCTGGCGTAGGGTGTCGATCCCACCCGGTTCCCGGCGCCGCGCCTTCGCGGCCGTCTACCGCTCCACGTGGCGCGCGCCGCCGAGGATGCCGGTCACGGCGCGGTTGCCCTCGTGGCAGGCGTACTCGTAGAGGTCGTAGGACATGTCGCGGCGCAGCGGCAGCTCCAGGGTCCACGGCGCGGTGTAGACCGGCGGGTCCTCCACGCGCACCCGCCAGTCGAGGATGTCCTCGGCGACGCGGGTGAAGCGCTCCACCAGCCGCAGTTCGGGGCTCACGGGAACACCGTGCATCCGGCCCGCGTTCTGGTTCGGGGTGATCCAGCCCTTCTCGGTGAAGTTCCGGGTCTCGACGACCAGGGTCTCCCCTTCCCACCGCCCGCGCGCGTCGCCCATCCACTGTGCGATCTTCGAGTCGACGAAGGGCCTGTCGTCGAGCGGGATGATCCGCGGCTCGCGCACCATCTCGTAGAGGATGACGACATGGCCAGGGATCTGAAAGATGTGGTTGCCGGTGTTGTAGGTGTTGGGAATCATCGAGCCCGGCACGCCGCGGGTGATGCAGCGGCTGTAGGGACTCATGTTCTCGTGCGAGTCGGTGCGATTGGCCACGAGCCACTCGGCCCGCGCCTCGGCCTCGGGCCGCGTCGGCACCCGCCCGGTCGGCGGGTCGGCGATCATCGACGTGCGGCGCGTGTAGACCACCGACTCGCGCGGATCGCTCCAGAACCAGTTGTAGCCGCGGCCCAGGTTCCCGGCCGGGGCGGTACGCGTGCCGCCCGGCGCGTTGTCGGCCTCGCGCATCGCGCGACCACGGTGCTCGATCTCCCGGACCTCTTCCTCGGTGTGGAACTCCCGGTCGCCGAGCCCCGACGGCCGCTCCAGCGGCGTCAGCGTGTCGTTGCGCCAGATGCCGGAGATGTCCGGCCGGCCATCGACGGTGCGCGGCGCGCGGTACTCCGGATCCCGGGCGGGATGCGTCTGCCCCGACGCGGTTCCGGCGACCGCCGGCGCCAGGAGCAGGAAGATCACCGCCGCGGCCACTCGTCTCGTCTGCATCGTCTCTCCCGTTCCCGCGTTCCCGGACGGGGCGCAGCCCGGAGCGGCAGCGACACCACCGCCCGCGTGCGACCGAACATCCACGGCAGCCGCACGCGTGAGCTACGGTGCGGACTCCTGCCCGTCCGGGATCGGATCGCCACGGGGGCTCCGCAGAGTGCGGTAGCCGTCAGCGCGGTCGCGGGCCACGTGCGCATCCCGGTAGAAGCCGGCCGTGTGGAGCGTGATTGTCACCTCGGCGGCCCCTGGGTTCTCCCAGTACCAGCCGTGCACGCCGGTGAAGGGGGCAACGTAGCTGCCGTGCGCCACGTCGTTCTCCTGGGCGTCGAAGCTCTCCGCGTAGCCTGGCGGCGCCCCGTCCGGCGCGCTGTGGAAGTTGTACTCGAGCGGCCCGGTGGCGGTCCAGGAATAGACCATCGTCCCGCCTTCCCGGATCCGGTACGTGTACTCGACCCACTCGCCGGGTGCGACGGGGAATTCGTACTCGTCGACCCGGTACTCGCCCTCTTCCGACGTGATCGCGACAACCTGCGCGAGCGCGAGCAGGCCGAACATCTCCCCGGTGCCGAGCGGGTCCACGCCGCGCTCAGCCGGCAACACGGCCCCGACGAAGACCAGGGCCGCCACGAGCAGCGAGGCGAGCGCGGCGATGGCGAGCCTCCGGATCGAGGTCGCCGGCGCGGTCGGCGAGGGAACCGGATGCGCCATCAGGGATAGAAGAAATAGCCGAAGATCTGCTGCGCGGTCAACAGGAACCCGCCCCCCATCAGGGCCGCGTTCGTCACGAAGGCGTGCCGGAAGAAGCTCGGCCGCATCCGCCACACGGTGATGCCGATGAGCACGGCGCTGAGCGCCAGCACCTGGCCGATCTCGACGCCCAGGTTGAAGCTCAGGATGTTGGCGACCAGACCGTTGTCGGTCACCGTGAACTCCTGCAGCTTGGTGGCCAGCCCCAGCCCGTGGAACAGCCCGAAGACCAGTACCGCCGCCCTCGTGTTCGGACGCCAGCCCGGCACGCGCTCGAAGCCGCCCATGTTCTCGAACGCCTTGTAGCAGACCGACAGGCCGATGATGGCGTCGATGAGATACGCGTTCACCTCCAGCCCGCCGAGCACGCCGAGCAGCAGCGTGATGCTGTGCCCGAGGGTGAACAGGCTGACGTACAGCACCACATCGCGCAGGCGGTAGAGGAAGAAGATCACGCCGACCAGGAACAGCAGGTGGTCCGTCCCGGTGACCATGTGCTTCGCACCCAGGTACAGGAACGGGGCCGGCGCCGGGCCGTCCACGCTCTGGACGAACGCCGCGTTCTGCGTGTCCATCGGATGGGCCGCGACGGCCGTCGGCAGCAGGAAAGGCCCCGCCAGCAGCACGGCGGCGACGGTGAGGCGCAGGAGGCAACTCATGCAGTAGAAAGATACTTTTCCACGGCCGCATGTGCAACGGGCCGCCGGGTGCGGGACGGGCCGCGCTCGTCCCGCACCCCGGCGCCGACCTTCCGGTGGACAGCGAACGCCGATGCGGTCGCCGGGCGCCACCGGTTCCGACTACTGGTCGTTCGTCGCCCGCCCGCCCTTCGGGCCGATGGTGTTGCGCAGCACGCCGACGCCCTCCAGCTCGATCTCGACGACGTCACCCGGCTGCATGGCCGAGGTCGACCCCGGCGTGCCGGTGAAGATCATGTCGCCCGGCTCGAGCGTCACGTAGCGGCTGACGTAGCTCACGAGGTAGGAGGAATCGAACAGCAGGTCGCGCGTCCGCTGCGACTGCATGACCTGGCCGTTCACCCGCGTCTGCAACAGCAGGTCGTTGTAATCGACCCCGCGCGCCATGACCGGCCCGACCGGTCCGAACGTGTCGGCCCCCTTGGCGCGGAACCACTGCAGGTCGTTGCTCTGCCACACCCGCTCGCTGATGTCGTTGCCCGGCGCGACGGCGAAGATGTGGTCGGGAGCCTCCTCGACCGAGACGTTGCGCGTCACCTTGCCGATGATCAGCACCATCTCGCCCTCGAAGTGCAGGTTGGTGGCGTCCTCGTAGTAGGTGATCTCCGCCTCGTGGCCGATCAGCGACGTGGCGTGCTTGTCGAACAGTCCCGGGACTCCGCCGGCTGCGCGCCGCCGAGGTGGCTGCGGTAGTTCAACCCGGCTGCGACGACCTTCTTCGGCTCGCTCGGCGGGAGGAGCGTGACGTCGCCCAGCGCCACGGTGACGCCGGTCCGCTCGGGCGATGCGAAGACGCTGCCGCCGAGCTGGTGGATCGTCTCCCCTTCGAGGACGCCGTACGAAGCCGCGCCATCGTGCTCGTACCGCACGTACTTCGTCACGTCCTGTGCGAACGCCGACGCGCCGACGGCCAGCACCGCCACGGCCACGACCGCCGACACCAGATGCATGCGCTTCATTGCCTTTCCTCCTCTGAACCCGTCCCCCGGAATGTCGTGACCGGGGCCGGTCACGCGCCGGGAATATAACACCCGACGGCCCTCGTCTCCGAGAACGCGAGGGACTCCCCGGCGGCGATTCGGCCGAGCCTGTCGTGCAGGTCACGCGTCCGGGGCGCCCGCCGCGCCACGCCGAAGGAGACATACCGATCGTCGATCCGCCCGCGGTAGAGCAGGCGCCGGTCGGGATCGAACAGCGCCACCTCCGGGGTGACCGAAGCCCCGGCCAGCGCCACGAGCGCACCGTCGACGTCCCGCACCGCCCCGAACGGATAGCCGAACGAGGCGTGGTGCTCGCGCAACTCGTCCCCGGGCCGCTCGGCGTCGACGTACACCAGCCAGAACCGGATGGTCCCCGCGAACTCGTCGTGCAGCCGCCGAACGGCCGGCGCGTAGCGGTTGGATATCGGACAGTCGGTCATCACGAAGAGCAGGACGGTCGCCTCGACATCCCCGGCGGGCGCGAACGGATCGACCGGTGCACCGTCGAGCCCCGGCACGGTGATGGCCGCCGACGAGGCGACCGACACCGGGACCGCCGAACGGCCGGCGCCGGCGGCGACGAGCACGGCGAGCACGGCGCTCGTTGCCGCCGCGGCGAGTCCGACCCGAAACAGCCGGCGGCGGGCTCTGTGCATCATGCGGATCCCGAGCGTAGCACGCCCGCGTGCTATTCTGCCTGAAGGGGCTGCCCGGGAAGGCCGACCGGAGGCGACACGGCCAGCCGCCCCGCGCCAACCCATACGGGGATCGCCCGCCGTCTCCTGGAAGCACGCCATGACAGCCACCGCCGATCTGCTGACGCGCGACATCGCCCACCTCATCCACCCGCTCCACGAAGAGTCGTTGCAGCGAAGCGCCCGGGTCTGGGTGCGGGGCAACGGCGCGATCCTCACCGACGCCGACGGGCGCGAGTACATCGACGGACTGGCCGGACTCTGGAACGTCACGGCCGGTCACGGCCGGACGGAGCTGGCCGACGCGATGCGCGAGCAGGCCGCCGAGCTCGCCTACGCGTCCGGCTACGCCGGCAGCTCCAATCCCCGCGCCATCGAGCTGGCCGAACGCCTGTCGGCGCTCTGCTACCCCGCCATCAACCACTTCTTCTTCACGAGCGGCGGCGGCGAGGCGACCGACAGCAGCATCAAGATGGCGCGCGCCTACTGGAAGCTGCGCGGCCGGCCAGACAAGACGAAGGTCATCTCCCGGATCAACGGCTACCACGGAGTCACCCTGGCGGCGATGAGCGCGACCGGGCTCAGCCGCTACTGGCCGCTCTTCGAGCCGCGCGTGCCGGGGTTCTTCCACATACCGGCGCCGGACCCGTACCGCTACGAGGCGCCGCCCGGCGAGAGCCGGGGCGTGGCCGCCGCGAACGAGCTCGAACGGGCCATCCTGCGCGAGGGACCCGACACCGTTGCGATGTTCATCGCCGAGCCCGTGCAGGGCGCCGGGGGCGTCATCGTCCCGCCGGACGACTACTTCCCGCGCATCCGCGAGATCTGCGACCGGTACGAGGTGCTGCTCGTCGCCGACGAGGTGATCACCGGCTTCGGCCGGACCGGCCGCCTCTTCGCCCTCGATCACTGGGGCGTCGAGCCGGACATCATGCAGTTCGCCAAGGCGATCACCTCGGGCTACTTCCCCTTCGGCGGCATCGGCATCAGCGACCGTATCGCCGCAACGCTCGACGACGGCGGCGAGCCGTGGATGCACGCCTACACCTACAGCGCGCATCCCGTCGGCTGCGCGGTCGCGCTCCGCACACTGCGAATCATCGAGGACGAACGGTTCCCCGAGCAGGCGGCGGCCAAGGGCGAGGAACTTCTCGCCCGGCTCCACGCGGCGCTGTCCGATCACCCGCACGTGGGCGACATCCGCGGCAAGGGCCTGATGTGCGCGGTGGAGCTGGTGGCGGATCGAGCGACGAAGCGGTCGTTTCCGGCCGGCCACGGCATCGGCGCGACCGTGCTCCGCGCCGCCCTCGACCGCGGGCTGGTCAGCCGCGTGAAGGCCGACACCTACGTGCTGGCCCCGCCGATCGTCATCACCAGCGCGCAGATCGAACGCACGGTCGAGATTCTGGCCAACGCCATCCGCGCCGTGCTCGACTGACGCGGATGGCGCAACCTTCTACCGCGCGGGCGAATGCTTGCCGACCACCGCGGCGGACGGCAACCGGCCGGGCGAGGCCGGGGAAATCCGGGACGCTGTCTCGGAAATCTCGGCGCCGTCTGAAATCCGAGACCGTGTCGCGGATTTCTCGTCCTCCCAGGCGCAGCGCTCGTCGAGTTCCTTCACGTACCCGGCGAGCCGTCCCGTGAGGCGCTGCGCCTCGTCGTCGACTCCGCGCCGTTCCGGCCGACAGAGAACCGCCCGGTCCTGTGTCCGCGGAACGTCCCGTGTTCGAGCCACTCGCGCGACGCCTCGTGCAGGAACCGGTACTGGGTCTTCTCCCAGACGGCGAAGTGGGTCGCGCACGCCATCGTCACCAGGACCCTGCCATCGGCGCCGGTCAGATCCTCGTAGAGCTGCTCGTCCGGCCCGAGCAGACGGTCCTGCTCGCCGACCAGGATCAGCGTCGGCGCCTGCACCTTCGCCGCATATTCGCGGTTCCAGCCCCAGGACCCGGCCGAGGTGCGCACCCGCATCACGCCGTGCGGCGGCCCCCAGACGGCACCGCGCTGGTCGTAGGCCATGACGGTCTGCCAGATCACCCGCTGGATACCCGGATCGATCTGGTCGTCGCAGGCCACCGTGGAGCGCCAGCGCCCGTTCTCCAGCATGTCCCGGGTCTGCAGGCGCATCGGCACGTCGCCGGTCGGGATTACCGGCGGTGGGTCCGACGCCCCCTCCCGCCGGTAACCGGGCGCGAACAGCACGAGCTTGTCGACCTTGTCGGCATGACGCGCCGCAAAGCCGCCGGTGCGCGGACCGCCCGCGGACCACCCGACCAGGCTCACCTTGTCGACGCCCCGCAGCTCGCGGATGTAGTCGACGACGCGGCCGATCTCGTCCCAGTCGGACTGGCTCGTCGTCAGGCCGTGCCGGTAGCTCGGCGCGCAGTCCCCGGTCAGCGGGTCGGGGCTGACGATCGCGCGGTCGTCGGCCGCCATGTTGCACGGGTCGTCCATCATCGGCCTCGGCGACAACCCGTAGCCGGTCTGGTCCATCGAGAAGGTGTCGAAGCCGGCCGCCGCCAAGTGCTCCATCCACGAGTAGTCCTTGTAGGGCAGGTCGTAGTCGGGAACCGAGGGAATCGATCCGCCGTGGACGAAGAGCACCACCCGGCCCTCGGGGCGCTCGCCCCCCGCGATCCGGTCGGCGAGGTCGCGGCTCAGCTTCTCGTGCAGGAAGAGGCCGACCCGCTCGCCCTCGTTGGCCGGCACCGTCGAGGTGTGCGGCACGAAGCGGTCGACGTTGACGAAGGCGTCGTCCGCCGCGCCGACCCCGGCCGCGGCCAGCGTGAACCCACCGAGAATCGCCGCCGTCAGGGCGCCTGCGCGCCTCATCGCTGTGGTCATTCGCATCGTGGCCTCCTCGGCCTCGCCGGCGGGCTCGTGTCATCCGCTCCGAAACGTCACGCCGGCAGAAGCCCGTTTCAGCGCGAAATCGGTCCCTCGGCGGGACGAGCCGTTTCTCCGACCTCGTGGCCTCTCGCCTTCCAGTCGTTCAAGGCGCAGAATTCGCCGGCGCTGTACCCGTTGGATCTGAAGAGCTCCGCAGCCCGGGAGCTCCGCCCGCCGGCGTTTCAAAAGAAGACGAGCCGCACATCCTTCGGAATATCCGGCATGCGGGCCTCGAGCTCGCCGACCGGAATGTGGATCGAGCCGGGGATCGAGCCGCTCTCGACCTCGTAGTCCTCGCGGACGTCGATCAGCAGCACCTGCGCGCCGGCATCGAGCTGCGCCTTCAGGTCGTCGACGTCCAGGCGCTCGGTCTGCGCGGCCGCCGGAGCCGCCAGCAACAGCCCGAACATCGAAAGGGTCATGCACGCGCGTGTCACCTTCTGTCTCGCTCTCATCGCCACCTCGCTCCGGGATCGTACCGACCGGCCATCCATTACCGCGATCACGCTCCAATGATGCCCCGAACCGTCATGATCGGGGTGCCGCTCACCCCGACGTCATGAAACGTGGGCGGCTTGCAGCCACCGAAGTATCAGCTCGTGGCGGTCTGCCCGCGCGTCTGGCATCCGCAAGAGGTGGAAGCGGGAACAGTCGTCGCAGCTTTTCTCGGGGCAGGATGGACCTTTCCCCGTTGTCCAAACGGACGCCGCCGCGCCCGGCATCGAGCCCCGAACCGTCCCGGCCGAAAACCGTGGACGAGCAGCAGATCGAACCCCGCCTCGCGGGTGTTTCCGGCACCGGGTCGGCCCTCCCGCTTCCGCCATCCAGGAGGGTACCCGATGACAAGCAATGGCGTCGATACCGTGGACACTGAATCGCTGCCCGTCGATGACCTGCACGTGGTCGAGCCGCGGGCGGCGGGCCTTGAGGCGGTGCGGGCCACGGTGCCGCGGGCGGCGGGCATCGACGTGCACAAGCGGTGTCTGCCCGGCACGGTACGGGTCGAAGACGACCGCGGTCACGTGGCATCGGAGACGCGGCAGTACCGTACGGATGGCGCGGAGCCGGGTTTGCTGGTCAGCGGGCTGGCCGGCCGGCCCCTGGCGCGGGTGGTGATGGAGAGCACGGGCGTATTCTGGAAGTCGGTGCCGCGGGCGCTGGCCGCGGCCGAGGTGGAGGTCTGGGTTGTCAATGCGCGACACGTCCAGCGGGTTCCCGGCCGCAAGACGGAACATCAGCGCCGAGCCGGGCCGCGACTGGATCGGGATCGGCATTGCCGAGGCGGTCGGCACGGACCTGCGCGGCGCGGACGGAATCGCAGTCCTCAGCCGTGCGGCAGTCGAGGAAGCAGCCGCGAACCTGGGTGGCGCCGAACCCCGGCCACCCACCGAGCGTGTGCTGATCGAGACCGTACGGGAGCTCGGCGCGGACTACCTGCTGGCGGGCGCGTTTCAGGAGTGGGGCGAACGGTTGCGACTGACCGCGCGGCTGATCGACGTCCAGAGCGAAACGGCGGTGGAGGCGTTCAGGATCGATGGCCGCGGCGACGACCTGTTCGAGCTGCAGGATAGACTGGCCGGCAGTGTTCTCGAGGCCGTGCAGCGCCTCGCCGGCGGGGACGGCGGCGTGCGGGACGGCGGCGTGCGGGACGCCGAGCTCGGGACGACGGCGGGAAACGGCGGTGACGGGAGCGCCGCCCGCCGCACCGACGCCGGCTACGGCGCCGGGCGGCCAGCCGGCTACGGCGGAAACGGGGAGCGCATCGAGCCGGGTGGCCCGACGCCCGATCCTGCGCACGTTCACCACCTACCAGTTCACCGACCGCCTGATGGTCCGCAACATCCTGGAGCACGACACGGGCAACGGGAAGGTGGAGATCAACCTCCTGGTCACGTACCGCGTCAACGCCGGCACGGCCTTCTACATCGGCTACGACGACCGGCTGCAGGAAGGCATCCACCTGGACCGGGAGCGGTTCCACAACCGCGACCTGCAGCGGCAGCAGCGCGCGTTCTTCACGAAGCTGCAGTACCTGTTCCGCTACTGACGGGCGTCCGTACGACGGCTTCACACGGCGCGCCGCCAGCCCTGCTTCCCGCCGGCCTCGCTCGCCACCGGCACGTGTCACCTGCGCGGTGCGCCGCCGGTGCGTGATGTACGATTGCCGTCGCATGGTCGATACCGCCCGGGGCTCGTCACTCGACCATCTGCTGCGGACCCGCCTGGAAGACTTCGAGCAGCGCGCCGTCCGCCGTCGCCTGCGCCCCATCGACGGGGGCATCGGTCCGCGAGTGCTCGTCGACGGCCGCCCGGTCCTCCAGCTCTGCTCGAACGACTACCTCGGACTCGCCGCGCATCCGGCCGTCACGCGCGCGGCGGCGGACGCGGCGCTGGAGTACGGTGCGGGCGCCGGCTCGGCGCGGCTGATCGTGGGCACCTCGGCGCTGCACGCGGCGCTCGAGCGCGAGATCGCCCGCTTGAAGCAGACCGAGGCGGCCCTCGTCCTCACGTCGGGATACCACGCCAACACCGGCGTGCTGCCCGCACTGGTCGGCGCAGAGGACGTCATCTTCAGCGACGAGTTGAACCACGCCAGCCTCATCGATGGCTGCCGGCTCTCCCGGGCGGCAGTCCGCGTCTACCGGCACGCCGATCCCGAGCACCTCGGTCGGCTCCTGCGCGACGCCGCGGGATTCGGTCGGCGGCTCATCGTCACCGAGACGGTCTTCGGCATGGACGGCGACCTCGCTCCGCTGGCCGATCTCGTGCGCGTCGCCGAGCGCCACGACGCCTGGCTCGCGGTCGACGAGGCGCATGCGACCGGGTTGTTCGGTCGGCACGGCGGCGGACTCGTCTCGGAGCTCGGGCTGACCGGGGCCGTGGACGTGCAAATCGGCACGCTCAGCAAGGCGCTCGGCGCACTCGGAGGGTACGTCGCCGGATCGCGGACGCTCGTCGACTGGGTGTCGAACGCCGCCCGCACGTTCATCTACACGACCGCCCTGCCTCCGCCCGCGGTCGCCGCGGCGCGCGCCGCCATCGCGGTGCTGGCGGCGGAACCCGAGCGCCGGACTCGCGTCCGGTCCCACGCCGCCTGTCTGCGCGAGCGCCTGACCGGGTTGGGCTACCGGGTCGGCCCAAGTCGTTCGCCGATTCTCCCGGTCCTCGTCGGCGACGCCGAGACCGCGGTGCGGCTCAGCGACGCGCTGCTCGCGCGCGGGGTGCTCGTGCCAGCCATCCGGCCGCCCACGGTTCCCGAAGGCACGGCCCGCCTGCGCGTCGCTCCGCTGGCGACGCACACGACGGACGATCTGTCCACGGCGGTCGACGCCTTCGCGGCGGCGCGCCGGACGGTCAACCTGCAATGAGCGACGTCAACCGGCCCGCGCCGTCCCACGAGCGGATTCGGCAACTGGATCACGCGTACGTCTGGCATCCGTTCACGCCGATGCAGGCGTGGTTCGAAGAGGATCCGGTGGTCATCGTGCGCGGCGACGGCAACGAGCTGGTCGACGACGGCGGACGGCGCTATCTGGACGGCGTCTCGTCGCTCTGGTGCAACGTCCACGGACACAACCACCCGGAGATGAACGCAGCCATCACGGCCCAGCTCGGACAGATCGCGCACACGACATTGCTCGGGCTGACCAACGTACCGGCGGTGCGACTGGCCGAGCGCCTCGTGGACCTGGCTCCGTCCGGCCTGACGCGCGTGTTCTACTCCGACAACGGGGCGACGGCCGAGGAAGCGGCGCTGAAGATGGCGCTGCAGTACTGGCACCTGTCCGGGAAGCCGGACCGGACCCGCTTCGCTTCGCTCGTGCAGGCCTACCACGGCGATACGCTGGGCGCGGTCGGCGTCGGTTACTCCGAGACCTACCATCGGTTCTTCAAGCCGGTGCTGTACGACGCGCTGCGCCTGACGCCGCCGCATGTGCGGCGCTGGCGCGACGGCCTCTCGCACGAAGACGCGCTGGATCAGGCCATCGGCGAGGCGCGCGATTCCATCGCCCGGGAGGCGGAGGTGCTGGCCGCCGTGGTCGTGGAGCCGCTCATGCAGGGCGCAGCCGGCATGTGGCCGCATCCCCCGGACTATCTGCGCGTTCTCCGCGAGGTGACGACCGAGGCGGGCGTGCTCCTTGTCTGCGACGAGGTGGCGACCGGATTCGGCCGTACCGGAACGATGTTCGCCTGCGAGCAGGCGGGCGTCGCTCCCGATCTGCTCTGCGTGGCCAAGGGCATCACCGGCGGCTATCTGCCGCTGGCCGCGACGCTGGCGACCGAGCGTATCCACGACGCATTTCTCGGACCGCCCGCCGCCGGTCGGACGTTCTATCACGGCCATACCTACACCGGCAACCCGCTCGGCTGCGCCGCCGCCCTGGCCAGCCTCGACATTTTCGAGCGGGAGCGGACGCTCGAGCGGCTCGGTCCGAAGATCCGCCGGCTGGGGCAGCTCCTGGCCCGCGACGTCGCACCGTTGCCGCACGTCGCCGACGTACGGCAGTGCGGGGTCATGGTCGGCATCGAGCTGGCCGCGGACGCCGCCGACCGGCGCCCCTACCCCGCCGCCGACCGGATCGGCGCACACGTGGTCGCGGAGGCGCGCCTGCGGGGAGTCATCATCCGCCCTCTGGGGGACGTCGTCGTGCTGATGCCGCCGCTCTCGATCACGGGGGAGGAGATCGACCGGCTCGTGGCGGTGGTCCGGGACGCCATCGCCGAGGTGACCGGCGCGTGACGGTCGACAGCCGTGCAGGCGCCGCCGCGAAAACGCCCGACGTGACCGGCGGCCTGTTCGTCACCGGCACCGACACCGGTGTCGGCAAGACCTTCGTGGCCCGCGGCATCGCCTCGGCGCTCCGGGCGCGGAGCGTCCGGGTGGGCGTGATGAAGCCGGTGGAGACAGGCTGCGGCCCCGGTCCGGTCCGGCGACCCGCCGACGCCATCGCCTTGCAGGCAGCCGCCGGCAGCGCGCTCGCCCTCGACCGCATCTGCCCCTACCGGCTCGACGCGCCCCTCGCCCCGGACGTGGCGGCGCGTCTGGCGAACGCGCGCATCGACCCGGCTGTCATCATCACCGCGTTCCGCGCCATCGAACAGGCGCACGACATCACCCTCGTCGAGGGCGCCGGCGGCCTGCTGGTCCCGATCTCCGGCCGCTACACGATGGCCGACCTTGCGAACGACCTCGATCTGCCGCTTCTCGTCGTCGTCGATTCGAAGCTCGGAGCCATCAACCACACGCTGCTGACCCTGGAGGCCGCCGCCACGCGCGGACTGGCCGCGCGCGGCTATGTCCTCAATCATGCCTCGGCGGCGGACGAAGCGGCCGCCACCAACGCCGCGGTGCTCGCACGCTGCACGGATACGCCGTGTCTCGGCGCAATCGCCTGGACGCCGGCGGCCGAGCAGGACCCCGGCACCGTCGTCGGCCCGGCCCTCGACTGGAACCGGCTGCTTCCCGGTGCCGGCGGCGGTTGAGTCGAGGCCACGCGGCCGGGTCAAAACAGGTCACGCGGCGCACGGCCGCGCGACCCCTGCATCAGCCACCGAGGGGAGAACCTGCCAGGAGCGGGTTGCAACCGGTCGCGCGGCTCGGCCGCCCGCCAGGCCGTCTGTCGATTGCCGTCACCGGGAGTTGTACTGCGGACCCGTCTCACGTGGCCCGCGACCCCGCCTCGCCGTGCAGGCCGAGACGTTGCAGGAGAGCGGCGTCCGCGTCCGGCTCGGGGTTGGGTGTGGTCAGCAGGCGATCGCCGAGGAAGATCGAGTTCGCGCCGGCCAGGAAACACAGCGCCTGCGTCGATTCGGGCATCTGCAGCCGTCCGGCGCTGAGCCGCACCTTCGACGCCGGCATCAGGATGCGTGCCGTCGCCACCATCCGCACGACGTCGTCCCAGGCAACCGGGGCCTGCTCGGCGAGCGGCGTTCCCCGCACCGCCACCAGGGTGTTGATCGGAACGCTCTCGGGCTGCGGGTGCTGTCTGGCCAGCTCGCAAAGCAGATCGATGCGATCGTCGTGCCCCTCGCCCATACCGAGGATGCCGCCGCAGCAGACCTTGATCCCGGCATCCCGGACGTGGCGCAACGTCTCGAGGCGGTCGTCATAGGTACGGGTGGTGATGATCGATTCGTAGAAATCGCGTCCGCTGTCCAGGTTGTGGTTGTAGTAGTCGAGGCCGGCCTCGCGCAGCCGCTCGGCCTGCCCGCGGTCGAGCATCCCGAGGGTGGCGCAGCTCTCCAGCCCCTGCGCCTTGATCTCGCCGACCATATCGAGGACCCGCTCGAACGCGGGGCCGTCGGTCGCCTGCCGCCAGGCGGCGCCGATGCAGAAGCGGTCGGCGCCGCCCGCCCGGGCCCGCGCCGCCGCTTCGGCAACTTCCGACACGCCCATCAGGCCGTTCGATTCGACCCCGGTGTCGTAGTGGGCCGACTGCGGACAGTAGGCGCAGTCCTCCGGGCAGCCACCGGTCTTGACGCTCAGCAGCGACGCGCACTGCACGGCGGACGGATCGTGATGCCGCCGATGCACCCCGGCTGCTTCGTACACGAGGTCGAGCAGGCCGCGGCCGTAGAGCGCCGCGACCCGATCCCGGGGCAACGTGTCGTTTTCCATGGCTGGCTGCATCGGGGATCCCGGGGCCGAGGAGGCCGTCCAGGCCTGTGCCTGCCGGATTATAGCGGCTCGCGGTCACCCTATAATGAAGGTCATGTTCGACGGCCTGACCCACGAAGCCCTGGCGGCGCGCGAGCGCTCGCTGTCCAGTCGGTTCGAATCGCTGAAGAGCGCCGGCCTCGCGCTCGACCTGACGCGCGGCAAGCCGAGTCCCGAGCAGGTCGCGCTGTCGGACGCACTCGATGAGGCGCTCGGCGGCGACTACCGCCTGACCGACGGCGCGGACGTGCGGAACTATGGCGGCCTGCTCGGCATCCCGGAGGCGCGGCGCCTGGGCGCCGAGTTGCTCGGCGTCAAACCGCAGGACGTGATCGCAGGAGGAAACTCCAGCCTCACGTTCATGTACCAGTACGTGCTGAACGCGTGGCTGAACGGGCCGCTCGGGCCGGGGACCGCCTGGCGGCGCGAGCCCGGTCCGCTGAAGTTCCTGTGCGTGGTGCCCGGCTACGACCGGCACTTCACGATCACCGAGAGCCTCGGCTTCAAGCTGCTCAACGTCCCGATCGGCGACGACGGCCCCGACATGGATCGGATAGAGGCCCTCGTGGCGGATGACCCGGGCATCAAGGGCATCTGGTGCGTGCCGAAGTACTCGAATCCGACCGGGCAGGTGTACTCGGACGAGGTCGTGGAGCGCTTCGCGCATCTGGCGAGGCGGGCCGGGCCCAACTTCCGCATCCTGTGGGACAACGCCTACGCCGTGCACGACCTCGACGACGATCCGCCGGTGCTGGCGAACCTCATGGAGCGCTGCCGGGCGGCGGGCACCGAGGACAGCGCGGTGCTGTTCGCGTCGACGTCGAAGATCACCCGCGCGGGAGCGGGCGTCGCGTTCCTGGCGGCCTCACCGGCCAATCTCAGGTCGTTCACGACGCACCTGGGTACGCAGACCATCGGTCCGGACAAGGTCAACCAGCTCCGCCACGTGCGCTTCCTGCGGGACGGCGACGGCATCCGCGCCCACATGCGGCGGCAGGCGGCCATCGTACGGCCGAAGTTCGAGCGGGTACTCCGTCATCTGGACGCGGGGCTGGCCGGGGACGGCCTGGCATCGTGGAGTCGACCGCGCGGCGGGTATTTCCTCTCGTTCGACGCACCGGACGGACTGGCGACCGAGATCGTCCGGCTGGCCGGCGAAGCGGGCGTCAAGCTGACCCCGGCCGGGGCGACGTTCCCGTACGGCCGCGACCCGCGGGATGCGAACATCCGCATCGCCCCGACCTGTCCGTCGCTCGACGAGATCGACCGCGCCATGCCCGTGTTCGTCACCGCGGTGGCGCTGGCCGCCGCACGCCAGCGCCTCGACGGGAACGCCGTCACGGCGCGAGCGGACCCAGCCACCGCAGCACCGTGATCGTGGTGCCCACCACCGCGAGCCCGAGCGCCGCGAAGCCGAACGCCAGCCCGACGATCCACTTGATCAGGCTGTTTGTCTGTCGTTCCATCTCGGCCATCAGCTCCACCCGCACGGACTTGATGGCGCCCGTCATGGCGTCGAGTTCCGAACGCGTGGAGATCCGCATCGATTCCAGGTCCGCATGCATGGAGACCCGCATCGATTCCAGGTCCGCGCGCGTGGCGAGATGACATGTGGCCGCCTTCAGCGCCTGGACGAGCGCATCCGCCTGACCGCGGGTGAACTCGCCTGCGTGAAGCTCCTCGACCACCTGCTGCGTATCGAACGGCGGCGGCGTATTCGTCGGCATGGCGCACTGCTCCCCTCTCGAAGGGGTTCGAAGCAGCGGTTCCATTCCAGCACGGGTCTTCGGGCGTGTCAACGCGTGCCGGAATAGGGACGGTCGCGTGGCGGTCGCCATCTTCCGGGGAGATCATCGTTCCTCGCGTCGCGTCGACGACGACGAAGATGCGAGCTCCCCGACGCCAGCGACCGCGCGTGCGCGAGATTCATTCGCCCGTCGACGCAGCGGGCCTCGCCCGTCTGGCGCGCCGTGCCCGCTACGTCGGCAGTCGGGAACACAAGGATGTTCCCGGCTTTGCGGGTGCGCCCGGCCTGCGTGCCGATGCATCGTGCTGTCCTCGGGACATGGCACGAGGGCAGCAGATCGACGAGTGGCTTCGCGACGCGATTCGTGCAGGAGCAGTTGGAGCGCCGTGGGAAGGGTGGGAGGGAGTATTTCCCCGCTACGTGTGGTACAGGCACGAAGGGACGGTCTTCGAAGGGCGGTTGGTGAATCGGGAGACGGGAGATTACAAGGGATATCCGCTTCATCGGAACGAAATGGCCCCGCGGCATGAGGAGATGCATGCCGATCCGGATCGAAACTGAGTGGGTGGACACCGAGGCGATACGCGGACCCGAGTTGTCAGGGACATGGGCGTCGTCTTCACGCCGGTCGCAGGCGCGGCAGGAACTGCTCGAGGTCCCGTGTGAAGGCGCCGCGCACAAGCCGGCGGAGCAGCGCCCGTCCGGCGGAGCAGCGCCCATAATGTCGCAGGGACTGTCGCCACGGGCTGTCAACCGCCCGTCTTCTCGTCGAACTCGCACAGATCCGCGATGACGCAGGCGCCGCAGCCGGGCCGGCGCGCCGTGCAGACGTAGCGGCCGTGCAGGATGAGCCAGTGGTGGGCGCCGCGCTTGAACTCGTCCGGGACCGAGCGCAGCAGCGCGTCCTCGACCTTGCGGGGCGTGCGGCCCGGGGCAATACCGGTGCGGTTCGAGACGCGGAAGATGTGCGTGTCGACGGCGATGGTCGGCTCGCCGAAGGCCGTGTTCAGCACCACGTTGGCGGTCTTGCGGCCGACGCCGGGCAGCGCTTCGAGGGCCTCGCGCCGCCGGGGCACCTCGCCGCCGTGCTCGTCGAGAAGGATGCGGCAGGTCTTCAGGATGTTGGCGGCCTTGGTGTTGAACAGGCCGATGGTCCGGATGAAGTCCTTGAGTCCGTCCGAACCCAGGTCCAGCATGGCGGCCGGCGTGCGGGCGGCGGGGAACAGCTTCGCCGTCGCCCGGTTCACGCCCACGTCGGTCGCCTGGGCGGAGAGCATCACGGCGATCAGGAGCTCGAAGGGGCTGCCGAAGTCGAGTTCGGTGGTGGGCTCGGGATTCGCCGCTCGCAGGCGGGTGAAGATTTCGGTGCGCTGGTCTCCCGTCATGGAATGCCCGTATCGACCACCGCGGCATCAGGCGCACAGAGCCATCTGCATCGGGGGAGGCTCCCAGGCCGCGCCCGGCCCCTGCCCGAGGACGGGGGCGACCGCCGCGCCCACCAACGCCGCCGCCAGACACCACACGACAGATCGATTGCTCACGGATGCTCTCCTCGCTGGCCGGATCATCGGTACATTCTACGATGGCGTCGCCTTCTTCCCGATGCTCGCGCGCCGGCCGCCGCCTCGGCGGTGGGCCGAGCGACATCCCCGAACACCACGGGGACGGCCGCTGGACGCGATGGCAGGTTCTCCCTGCTAGAATCACCAGCAGGCAGCAGCCAGTGCTCCGCGAAATCGCCGACATCATCGGGCGCGGATGCAGACTTCGATGTCCGTGCTGCGGCTACGGGCGACTGTTCAAGTCGGCGTTCCGCATGCACGATCGGTGCAATGCATGCGGCGAGCGGTTCGAACGCGAACCGGGGCAGTGGCTTGGCGCCGTCTACATCAATCTCGGGCTCACGCTCGGGCTCGTGGTCACAGGCCACCTTCTGTTGCGAACCTTCACTGCGCTCACGTCATCCCAGCAGCTCGCCATCTGGACGGCGATCGCCGCGGTCGCTCCGTTCGCGTTCTATCGACTGTCGAAGGGTCTGTGGACGAGCTTCGTCTTTCTGGGTGAGGGGCTCTACATTCAGTGGCCGAGCCGGTAGCCGAACCCGACGTCGGCGAGCCGGTTCCGGCGAACGCAACTCCTCGGGGACGCGTGCTGCGTGTGCTGCTGCGCCTCGGCGAGGCGTTCACTTTCAGAGGTTTCCGCAACCTCTGGATGGCGGCGTTCACCTCGGCCGTCGGCACCTGGATGCAGCGCTTCGCCCAGCAGTGGCTGATCTACGACCTCACCGGATCGGCGTTCTACCTGGGACTCGACATGTTCGTCGGGAACGTTCCGCTGCTGCTCTTCACCCTCATCGGCGGCGTCACCGCCGACCGCTACGACCGCCGGCACATGCTGATGGCGTCGCAACTTCTGCAGATGGTCTGCGCCCTCATCCTCACGGCGCTCGTCTTCACGGAAACCGTGCGGCTGCCGTACATCCTGATTCTGTCGTTCACCACCGGTCTCGCACAGGCGTTCGGCGGCCCCGCTTTCCAGTCCCTCATCCCGGCGCTGGTCCCGCGCCGGACGCTGCCGAACGCCGTCGCCCTCAACTCCATCCAGTTCAACCTGGCGCAGTCCGTCGGGCCGCTCATCGGCGGCATGGTCTTCACGACCCTCGGGCTCGTCGCCTGCTTCGGGATCAACAGCGCGTCGTTCCTCGTCGTGATCGTGGTGCTGACCCTGTTGCAGGTGTCGCCGCCCGACCCCGCCCAGCGGCGGCCGGTGCTGGAGGAACTGAAGGGCGGCCTGACCTACGTCGGCAGTGGCGGCGCACTGCTCGCCCTGACTGTCCTGGCCATCTCGACGACCTCGCTGGGGCTTCCGCTGCGCGCGTTCCTGCCGGTCTTCGCAGGCGACCCGACCACGCTCAGCCACATGATGACGTCGCTCGGGACCGGAGCGGTGGCCGGCGCCCTGGTCGTCGCCTGGCTGGGCAGCTTCGAGCGGATGGGGCTCACGCTCCTGCGGGTGCTGGTGGTGTTCGGCGCCCTGATCGCGATATTCGCCCTGCTGCCCGTCAGCCTGTTGAGCTACCTGCTGCTGTTCCTGGGGGGCGGGGCGCTGCTCATCGTCTTCTCGCTCACCGCGTCGCTCGTGCAACTGAACGTCCCGGACGAACTGCGCGGCCGCGTGATGAGCATCTATCTGATGGCCTTTCGCGGCGGGATGCCGCTCGGCAGCCTGGCTAGCGGCTACCTGACGACCTTCGCCTCCACCCAGGCGATAATCGCCCTCGACGGCGGCCTGCTGGTGCTGGTCGCGCTGTATTTCCTCGCCCGCAGCCACGGGATCCGCGAACTGTAAGGGTCGCGGGGGCGCCGTCAGTCGCGGATCAGCGGGCGCCAGGACAGGTCCCAGCTCAGCGGCGCCGCCTGCGGCAGATAGCACACCTCGTGGTCGCAGGCCTGGTATTCCAGAACCGCCTCCACGCGCACCGTGGCGCCCGGCCGGGAAGCAAGCTCGGCAATGTCCTGCCGCATCGGAATCGTCACGTCCTGCACGAGGCGAAACGGTTCCTCGTAGACCGCCACGGTCTCGTCCAGGGGCTCGAAGTGGTACATCCCGGACGGTGGATAGGTCACCTCGTGGCTCCGCAGGAAGTCCGGCGCGGTGGTGCGAAGGCGAATGACACGGTATGCATGATCCCCGGGCGCATAGACGTGCATGTCCGTCTTCGGCGTCACGTCGACCACGAGCGACAGGCGGTTGCCCGGGGCCACCACGTCGTCGGTCGCCCAGGCGACTGCCTCCAGGTGATCGGTCTCGACGCGCGTCGCGCCGCGGTCGGCGTCGGCCACCGCGTCCCCGAGCCGGACCGCGATGCTCGACACGGTGGAACGCTCCTGGTAGGCCGCCTCGAAGAAGCGGGCCGTCACGCGGCCGTCCGCATCGAGCATGAACGTGCCCGGATACGGAATCCCGTACAGCCGTTGCATCAGCGCGCGACGCTCCTCCGGCGCCCGCTCGGGATTCATGTCCTCGTTCAGGAGGCCGTACTCCCGGATGGTCGCCGAACCCTCGTCGGACAGCAGCGGGAAAGCAATCCCGCGGGCGTCGGCGAACCGGGCGAGTGTGGCGGTCGGGTCGTAGGTGATGACGGCAAGGCCGAGGCCGCCGTCCAGAAGCTCCGCGTACCGGCTCTGCAGCTCCACGAGCTGCGTCTTGCAGTACGGTCACCAGTCGGCCGAACGGCTGAAAACGAGCATCAGGCCGCGCGGTCCCGTCAGCGACTGCAGATCGCGAGCTGCGCCGTGCTGATCGACGAGCGAGAACGACGGAACGGTTTCGCCGACCTGCGGCCCGAAGCGGTCGACATCCGGCAGCTCCGGCGCCTGCGCGGCGGCAGTGGCGGCGGCTGCGAATGCGAGCGTCAGGGTGAGTGTCACCGATGCGCGCGAGCTCATCTCGAACCTCCGATGGTCATTACACAGGCCGGCGGCGACCGCCGCCCCCGACCGGTTCCCACACCATAACACGGAGTCCGCTCGACCTGCGGTGATCGTCCGCTCCGACGGCGACGATCTGCCGCGCGCGGTGCTTCGCTGGAGAGCCGGCGGCCGGTTACAATGAGCCGCCCATGGTGCGCAACAGCAGCTTCGGCCGGCGGTGCGCAGCGCGCCTCCTGCTCTGCCTCGTCGCACTCGTGTTGCTGGCCCGACCCGCCGCGGGCCACGAGATCGAGAACACCCACGTCCTGATCAGCTTCGGGTCCGCCGACGAATACCGGATCGACGTCCTCAACGACGCCGACTGGCTGTGGATACAGTTCCATCCGGGCGCGGACGAGCTGCCGCCGGTGGATGTTCGCGACGCTCGGCTCGACGAACTCGCCCCGCAGTTCGCTGCGGCCATCACGCTGTTGTTCGACGGCAACGCCGCAACGCCGCCGACGGTGACGTATCTCCCGCCGCTGGAACGCGACCGGACGGCCCCGATGGGACTCGCCGAGCCCGGCCTGATGCGCGTGTCCGGCACGGTCCCGGGCGGCGCCCGGACCTTTCGGTTCGGCTACGACCTGGTGATCGACGAGTATCCCCTCACCGTGACGCCAGCCGTCGGCGCGCCGGTCACCCGCTGGCTGCTGGCCGCACAGGTGAGCGAGGCGTTCGAGATCGGCGCACTCCAGCCGCTCACCCGCTGGCAGGTGGCGACCCAGTACCTCGGCCTCGGCTTCACCCATATCCTGCCGCGCGGTCTCGATCACATTCTGTTCGTCCTCGGCCTGTTTCTCCTCAGCACCAGGCTGAAGCCGCTGCTGCTGCAGGTGACGGCGTTCACCGCGGCCCACACGCTGACCCTGGCGCTGACCATCTACGGCGTCTTCGCGCTCCCGCCGTCCTTGGTCGAACCGCTCATCGCCCTGTCGATCGCCTACGTCGCGGTGGAGAACCTGATCACCAGCGACCTGCAACCGTCGCGCGTCGTGCTGGTCTTCGCGTTCGGCCTGTTGCACGGCATGGGATTCGCCGGCGTCCTGACCGATCTGGGGTTGCCGCGCTCGGAGTTCATCACGGCCCTGGTCACCTTCAACGTCGGCGTCGAGGCTGGACAGCTCGCGGTCATCGTCGCCGCCTTCACCGCGGTGGTCTGCATCCGCAACCGCCCGTGGTACCGGCCGCGGGTGGTGGTTCCTGCGTCGGTCGCCATTGCCGGCGTCGGGTTGTTCTGGACCGTGCAGCGGGTCGCCGGGTGAACCCTCCGTACCTCCCTTGCCCAGGCGGCGCCGGGGGGCAGGCGGACCGATTGCCACGTGACGCGGGGACGCCGGCGGTGACCGTCGCGCTCGGCCTCGCAGGGGCCAGCGGGACGGGCCCGATTGCCTTCGTACGTGCAGCGCGACTACGATCCGCCTCGCCCGTGCACTTTCGACGACACTTCGCGAGATTCGCAGCATCCGCCGTCGCGATCGGCATCCTGCTCGCGGGCGCCGGTGCGGACGCGCAGCCGGCCTCCGAGCGCAACCGCGTGGTGAGTATCAACCTGGGCCTGCAGTTCATCAGCGACGCGTTCATGAACCGGGTCCCTTTTCGCCAGCATGACGAGAACAGCACCTTCGACGCGCACTACGATGTCAACTGGCACCATGCCGTGGACGGCGGCGTCGCGGGCCGCGTCTGGAAGAACCTTGCACTCGGCATCGAGGGATCGCATGTCGCCGCGCCGGTCACGACCCGCATCGAGGCCGAAGTGCCCCACCCGTTCTTCTTCGGCTTCCCGCGTCTGGCCAGCGGCGTACGGGAGGGCCTGACCCGCCGGGAGATCGGACTGCACATCCAGGGACAGTACTGGTGGTTCCTCCGCGAGACCTTCCTGTTTCGCACCACGTGGGGCCCGACGGTCTTCATCGCCAGACAGGATCTCGTCTCCGAGATTGGCACCCGCGAGGCTGGCGCCGATTTCGACCAGGTTGCCCTGACGAGCCACCGGGCCAGAACGGTCACCGCCGGCGCCATCGGTGTCAACGTCGGCTTCGACGGAAGCTGGTTCCTGACCGAGCGCCTGGGTCTCGGGGTTCGACTGCGGTACAGCCGCGGCACGGCGACGGTTCGGCCCGGCAACCACTTGCCCGCCGGCCTGGAGCTGGGTGGCACGCACATCGCCGGGGGTCTGCGGGTGACGTTGTGAACAGCGGCGCCGCGACGCGCGGTGTCGTCCCTCGCAGGCCCGCATCATGACGATCGACCCGCTGCCGCGGCCCGGCGGCGCGCCGCCGGGAGACTGAACCCGGACGGCGCCGGCCGACGGTATGATCCGGGTAGTCCGCGCCGTTCGCGCGTCCGGTTCGGACTCGCAGCGAGGAGGATCCCATGCAACGGTGGGTCGCGACGTTCACACTGGGCGCCATCTGCGCGCTGGCGGCAGGCGGGCCGGTGCGCGCGCAGGAAGAGCGGTTCATCCGGATCGACACCCTCAATGTCCGCGACACCCTGTACCACCTCGGGGACGGCGGTGCGAACGCCCTGGCCCTCATCGACGAGATCAACGGCGGGGTCATCCTGATCGGGACCAAGTCGCCGGGCTGGGGGCAACCGGTGCTCGACGCGGTGCACCAGGTCACCGACCTGCCGGTGACAACGATCATCAGCACACACGCGGCTACCGACCACACCGGAAGCAACGGAGAGTTCCCGGACGTGGTCGAGATCATCGCGCACGAGAACACCCGCGCCGGCATGGCCCGCATGGCACTGTTCGCGGGCGGGGCGCCCGGACTGCCGACGGCCACCTTCCACGATCGCTTCGGGCTGCTCGAGGGTCTCGACCGCATCGAGTTGTACCACTTCGGCCCGGCGCACACCGACGGCGACATCGTGGTGGTGTTCCCGCAGAAGCGGACCGCGTACCTCGGGAACCTGTTCCCGGACAAGGAGACGCCGTTCATCGATACCGCCAACGGCGGAAGCGGCGTTGCGTTCCCGGAGACGCTGGCGAAGGCGGTGGCGGCCATCGACGGGGTCGACCGCGTGATCACGGGCCACGGCCCCATCCCGACGACCTATGCCGGACGCGGGCGGCGCGACCGCGGCGGGCGGCGGGCGTGGACCGGGTGGATAACGTGGGACGATCTGGCGGAGTACGCCGAGTTCAACCGCGACTTCCTCGCCTCGGTGCGTGCCTCCTTCGAGGCCGGCCGGAGCGTCGGCGAGGCGGCCGCGAACCTCGACCTGCCAGGGCGTTACGCCGGCTACGACATGGCGCGGGCGAGGGCGAACGTCGAAGCAATCTACGACGAGCTGGCGGGCCGCTGACGGCCGCGAGGGAACATCATGAAGACGTGGCAAGCGGCGGTGGTCGGCGGCATCGTGCTGCTCGCGGTCGGCGTGGCGGATGTCCGCGCCGACGACTGGCCGGAATTCCGCGGCGCGGGCCGGCGGGGCGAATGGCGCGAGACCGGACTGATCGAGTCATTTCCGGCCGAGGGCCTGCAGGTGCGCTGGCGGATGCCGATCAGGGCGGGCTTCGCCGGTCCGGCCGTGGCCGACGGGCGCGTCTTCGCCACCGACTGGGAGCCGACCGACGGCATGCGCGGCGTCGAGCGCGCGATGGCGTTCGACGAGGCCACCGGCGCAATCCTGTGGGTCCAGGAATGGGAGGCCGACTACGCCGGCATCCAGTGGGAGGTCGGGCCGGGCGCGACGCCAACGGTGGACGACGACCGGGTGTACGTCCTCGGCCGCACCGGGACCCTGTCGGCCCTGCGGGTCGACACCGGCGAGCTCCTGTGGCGCAGGAACTACAGCGACGACTACGGTGTGGATCGCATGCAGTGGGGCTTCGACTGGGGCTTCGCCAGTGCGCCGCTGGTCGACGGAGACAGACTCATCTGCTTCGTCGGCGGCCAGCCCGACGCGCGGGTGGTGGCCTTCGACAAGCTCACCGGCGAGGAGATCTGGCGCGCCCTGCCGAGCGACGAGGATCTCGGGGTAGCCCAGCCCATCATCGTGGAGGCCGGCGGCGCGCGGCAGCTCATCGTCTGGAATCCGGAGGAGGTGGCCTCACTCGATCCGGTCAGCGGCGACATCCACTGGCGGCAGCCGTACGTGGTCGGCGGCGCGATGACCGTGGCGGTGCCGGTACAGGTCGGCGCGCAGCTCTTTTTCACCACGTTCTACGACGGCCCGATGATGCTGACCCTCAACCAGAACCGGCCCGCCGCGACCGTCGCGTGGAAGGGACGCAGCAACAGCGAGATCCGCACAGACGGCCTGCACGCGGTCCTCGCCACCCCGATCATCGACGGCGGGTACCTCTACGGCATCTGCAGCTACGGCCAGCTCCGCTGCCTGAACGCCAGCACCGGCGAGCGTCTCTGGGAGACCCAGGAGGCCACGGTCGAGCGGCGCCGCTGGGCCTCCGGCTACATGGTGCGCAACGGCGACCGCGTGCTCATCAACAACGACCGCGGCGAGCTGATCATCGCGCGCCTCAGCCCGCAGGGCTACGACGAGATCAGCCGCACCAGGCTCATCGCGCCGACCTCCCCGCCCGGCAACCGCCGCGAGCTGCGCTTCGTCAACTGGGTCCACCCGGCCTACGCCAACCGGCACATCTACACGCGCAACGACGAGGAGATCATCTCCGTGTCGATGGATGCGGCCGACTACGAGTGACCGGCTACGACGGACCACTATGGAATCCCGCGCGTGACGCCGGTCTCCCCGCTTCGCGAACTCGCCGTTCTCTTCCTCCGCCTCGGCGTCACCGCCTTCGGGGGACCCGCCGCGCACATCGCGATGATGCGCGACGAGGTGGTCGATCGTCGACGCTGGCTGACGGACCGCGAGTTCCTCGATCTGGTCGCGGCGACCAACCTGATTCCGGGTCCGAACTCCACCGAGCTGGCCATCCATCTCGGCTATCGGCGCGGCGGCCTGACCGGGCTGGCCCTGGCCGGCGTCTGCTTCATCCTGCCGGCGGCTCTCATCGTGGCCGGCCTCGCATGGGCGTATGCCCGGTACGGCACGACGCCACAGGTCGGGTGGCTGATGTACGGCATCGGCCCGGTGGTCATCGCCATCGTCGTACAGGCGCTCGTGAAGCTGGGACAGGCGGCACTGCGCCGTTGGGCGTATGCGACCGTCAGCGCAGCGGCGCTGGCCGCGGTCCTCGGCGGTGTGAACGAACTGGCCGTGCTCGCCGCCGGCGGTACGGTCGGACTGGCATTGGCCCTGAAACCGGGCGGACCGGGGAGCGTGGCGGCCAGCGCGTGGCTGACGGCGATTCCGGCGGGACTGGCGCATCTGCTCCGCGGCGCCGCCACGGCGGCGTCCACGCTCGGAGCGGCGGCCGGCACGACTGCTGCGACCGTCGCCGCCGTCCCCTTCACCATCGCCCGACTGACGCTGTTCTTCCTGAAGGTGGGCTCCGTCCTGTTCGGCAGCGGCTACGTCCTGCTCGCGTTCCTGCGGGCCGACCTCGTGGAACGCTGGGGCTGGCTCACCGACCAGCAGCTCATCGACGCCATCACCGTCGGACAGATCACGCCGGGCCCGGTCTTCACCACCGCGACGTTCATCGGCTACCTGCTCGGCGGTTGGGCCGGCGCGACACTGGCCACCGCCGCCATCTTCGCGCCCGGGTTCTTCTTCGTCGCGGTGACCCAGCCCCTGATCCCGCGCCTGCGGGCCTCGCGGCCGCTCGGCGGCTGTCTCGACGGCGTGGTTGCGGCGTCGCTCGGCCTGATGGCGGCTGTCACCTGGCAGTTGGCCCGGGCCGCGGTCGTCGATCTGCCGACGGCCCTTGTTGCCGCCGGTGCGGCGCTGGTCCTGTTCCGCTGGCGGTCCAACTCGACCTGGCTGATACTGGCCGGGGCCGCGGCCGGCTGGCTGCTGCAGGGATAGACGGCCGCGGCCCGCCCGAGGTCGCGCGCCACGCCGATGTCGCCGACCGCCGTCAGCGGCGGTCGGACGACGCCACCGGCGCCGCCGCCGGTGCACGCTCCAACGACATCTTGAGCACCGGGGTCCGCCCTCTTCGCCCACCGTGGTCGGTGGTCATCCGGGACGCCACGCGCCGGGCGACCCTGCCGACCTCGACCAATCCGGCCTGGCCGGTGACGAAGACGCCGTGGAGCCGGCGGCACTCCTCGGTCAGGTCGCCGTCGAGCGCAGCGAGCTCCGCCGCCCAGGACTCGTCCCGATGGGCCAGCAGGTCGATGCTGTGCAGCAACTCCTGGAGGATCTCGATGTCGTGGAGCCGGCCCAGAGAGTCCTGGATCTTCTTCAGGCGCGCCACCGCGTCGGCCGTGTCCGCCTCTCCCGTCTCGGACGCCAGTTCGAGCGCGTAGCGCAGCTTCTTGGCCGCGATGCGAACCTCGTGGACACGCTCGGATACGTACATCGACCCGGCGTCCGCCACCGCGTCACGGAGCCGGGCGGCCCGCTCGCTCAGGCGCTCGGCCAGGACGAGCGCCCACGCATCGGTCGCATCGAGCATACCGATGGCCTTGAGCACCTCCGAGACGTCGCGCGCCACCTTGCGCAGGCCGGCCGGCTTCAACCGCACCCGCATCCGCTTGCGCTGGCGCTCGCGCTCCTCGCATACGCGTTGCCGCAGGCGCCCCGCGGCGGGTGGCGTCGCCCGTCCCGCTCGTTCCAGCTCGTCCACGAGTCCGAGCGCGACATCCAGCTCGCGGACCGCCCCGAGTGCGCCGCCCAACTGCCGCACGCGCTTCCGGGCCCGCGCCGCCGTCCGCACGTCGAGCTCCGCGTCGCACAACGGCAGGAGTTCGCGCAGCCGCCGGGTCGCCACGCGACACTGGTGGAGCGGCTCGACCGCGCCCTCCGTCGTCGGACGCAGGTGCCGCAGCAGCGCCCGCACACGGCGCTCCAGGGGACGCTTCAGGACATGGGGGCCGATCATGCTACGATGCCCTGCCGCGAGGACAGAAGCACGAGTATAGTGAAGTTCTCGTCTGCTGTCGCAGGCCCGTCATACGGCATTCGTCTCTGACATCTGCATCGTGCGCATCGCCGCGATCGACATCGGCACCAACTCGGTCCACATGATCGTGGTGCAGGTACGGCCCGACCACTCCTTCGAGATCGTCGACCGCGAGAAGGAGATGGTCAGGCTGGGTGCGGGCGGTCTGGGCGGGCGCGCCCTGACGGAGCTGACGATGCGCTCGGCGCTGCAGGCGCTGACGAAGTTCAGGCGCCTGTCGGAGTCGCACGAGGTCGACGAAGTGATCGCGGCCGCCACCAGCGCGGTGCGCGAGGCCGAGAACGGCCGCGAGTTTCTCGCCACGATCCGCCACCGGACCGGCATCCAGGTCCGTGTCATCTCCGGCACCGAGGAGGCACGTCTCATTCACCGCGCCGCGGTCTACGGTGTCGACGTCTCCGACGGCGCGGCGGTGGTGCTCGACATCGGCGGCGGCAGCGTCGAGCTGACCCTGGGGCGCGGATCGCAGGTGCGCGTCGCCCACACCCTGAAGCTGGGCGTCATCCGGCTGACCGAGCGGTTCGTGCACAGCGATCCGATCACCCGCGCCGACGAGCGGCGCATGGTGAGCCACATCACCGAGGTGCTGACCCCGGTCACCGAGAAGATCGGCAGCCGCGGCTTCGCCCGCGTCGTCGGCACGTCGGGCACCGTGCTGAGTCTTGGCGCACTGGCGGTCGGCGAGGGCCGGGCGACCGGCTCCGACGCCCTGCGCAACCGCCGGGTGAGCCTCAAGCAGCTTCGGCGGGTGCGCAAGGAGCTGACGGTGCTGGATCTGGCCGGACGCATCGGCATCCCGGGACTCGACCCGCGCCGTGCGGACCTGTCGGTGGCGGGCTCCATCCTGCTCTGCACGATGCTGCGACTGCTCGGGGCACGCGAGTTGACCCTCTGTGACCTGGCTTTGCGCGAGGGGCTGGCGCTCGACTACATACACCGCAACCGGGCCCACATCGCCAAGGTGGAGCAGTACCCGGACGTGCGGCGACGCAGCGTGATCGAGCTGGCCGAGCGTTGCAACTACAGCGAGCCTCACGCCCGACAGGTGATGCGCATGGCGCTGTCGCTGTTCGATCAGACGGCGGCGATCCACGGACTGGCGGCGCGCGAGCGCGAGTGGCTGGAGTACGCGGCGCTGCTTCACGACATCGGCGTGCACATCAGTTACAGCCGGCACCACAAGCACTCCTACTACCTGATCAAGAACGGCGACCTGCGCGGGTTCGAGCCGCAGGAAATCGAGGTCATGGCGCTGGTCGCGCGCTACCATCGCCGCGGGTTGCCCAAACGATCCCACGGCGGCTACGGAGACCTCTCCGGAGCAAGGCGGCGCGCGGTCAGGACCCTGTCGGCCATGCTGCGCGTGGCCGAGGGACTCGACCGCAGCCACGCGCAGAGCGTCGCATCGGTCGCCGTCGCGCCGGGGGCGCACGACTGCCTGCTGCGGTTGACGCCGTCGGGCGACACCGAGCTCGAGCTGTGGGCCGCCCAGCGCAACGTCGCCCCCCTCGAGTCGGTTCTGGGCCGCATCATCCGCTGCGAAGTCGACGTGAAGCGCGGGCGGGCGGCGGGCCGAGGCGCGGCTGCGGCAGGACGGCGCCGGCAATCCGCCGCGCCTCGCGTTCCCGCCCCGCGTCGGCGGGCGGCAGCGTCTGCGCCCGGCGATCCGGACACGCCGGCCTGACGCACGGCGGCGCGACGATCTACAATCCGGCGAGTCCGTTCGTCGCAACAACCAGCCGCGCAGTCTTTCGTTCTCGGCGTTCGGGCGGCTGCGGGGCGGTGCGTTTCATCGGCGCGGCGCCGGACGCGGCCCGCGCGCACTTGCATCCAGGGAGACGTCGTGGGTGAGGAGCGGCGTTGCGTGCATTGCCGGCAGCGTCCGATCGACCCGGAATGGCGACCGTTCTGCAGCGAGCGTTGCCGGCTCCTCGACCTGGGCAACTGGATCGACGAGCGCTATCGGGTACCGAGCGAATCGACGACGATCGAGGATCATGATCCGAGGGGCGGCGACCAGAACACAGGTGCCTGGAAGAACTGACCAGGCAATCCCGGGGAGTGACAGGCAGGCATGAGCGATACGCTGACCATCACCGACAACCGCACCGGCCGGCAGTACGAGATCCCGATCGTCGACGGCACGATCCGTGCCATCGACCTTCGCCAGATCAAGGTCGATCCCGACGAGTTCGGCATGCTGTCGTACGATCCGGCGTACCTCAACACCGCCAGTTGCCGCAGCCGGATCACCTTCATCGACGGCGACCGGGGCATCCTCCGTTACCGCGGCTATCCCATCGAGCAGCTCGCCGAGCAGAGCACGTTCCTGGAAACGGCCTGGCTGCTGATCCACGGGGAGCTGCCGACCGCGGCCGAGCTCGACGCCTGGACGGCCGAGATCGACGGCCACGCCCTGACGGGCCGCTCCACGCTCGATTCGCACGTGCAGGCGTTCATGAACGGCTTCGCGGAAGGCGCCCACCCGATGGGCATGTTCCTGGCCGGCATCGGCGCGCTCTCCACGTTCTTTCCGGACGCGAAGCAGGTGCTCGACGCGCAGAACCGCCGGACGCAGATGGCCCGGCTGATCGCGCTCGCGCCCGGCGTGGCCGCCTGCGCCTGCCGCCGCAGCACGGGACGCCCGTACGTCGCGCCCGACCGCGGCCTCGGCTACACGGGCGCCTTCCTGAGCATGCTCCACGGGGAGGCGGGCGCGACCTACGAGCCGGACCCGGTGCTGGAGCGCGCGCTCGACATCCTGTTCATCCTGCACGCCGACCACGAGCAGAACTGCAGCACCAGCGCGATGCGCGGCATCGGCAGCTCGCAGGCCGACCCGTTCGCATCGCTGGCGGGCGCCGCGGCGGCGCTCTACGGCCCGCTGCACGGCGGCGCGAACGAGGCGGTTCTGCGCATGCTGCGCGAGATCGGTTCGGTGGACCGGATCCCGGCGTTCATCGACCGCGTCAAGAGCGGCGCCGGAAGGCTGATGGGCTTCGGCCACCGCGTCTACAAGTCCTACGATCCGCGCGCCAAGGTGATCAAGAGGACCGCCCACGAGGTCTTCGAGGTGACCGGCCGCAATCCGCTGCTCGACGTGGCCCTCGAACTCGAGAAGATCGCCCTCGAGGACGAGTACTTCATCGGGCGCCGCCTTTACCCCAACGTCGACTTCTATTCCGGTCTGATTTACGAAGCGATGGGATTCGACGCCGGCATGTTCCCGGTGCTGTTCGCCATCGGCCGCACCGCCGGCTGGGTCGCCCAGTGGCAGGAGATGCTGGAGGACTCGGAGCAGAAGATCGCCCGCCCGCGGCAGCTCTACATGGGGCAGGACACGCGCGACTACGTCGCGGCCGACGCCCGCGGCTGATAGGTGACGACCATGGCCGTGACGTCGTCGTGCTGCGGCGCGCCGGCGGTGAATCGTTCGACGCTGGCGAAGAGCTCCTGCAGTCGCGGCTCGCACGCGGAACTGCTCATGACGGCCAGACACTCGAGGAGGCGGTCGTCGCCGTACTCCTCGCCGTCCTCGTTCATTGCTTCCGAGACGCCGTCGCTGAACACCACGAGGTAATCGCCCGGCCCGAGGCTGGCCGTGCCCTCGGCGAATGCGACGTCGTCGAACAGTCCCACCACGACCCCGCCTGTCTCGAGCCGTTCGACGCCCGTCGCGGTCACCAGGACCGGCGGGTTGTGGCCGGCGTTGCAGTAGATCAGCCGGCCGTCGGGGTACAGCACCGCATAGAACAGGGTCACGAAACGCGCCTGGATGCCGCGGCGCACGAGCGCCCTGTTCACGGTGGTCACCGTTGCCGCAGGTCCGGTCCCGACGCTGCCCTCCGCCGCCAGCGAGCCCTGCATCAGGGCGCCGAGCAGGGCCGCCGGCGGTCCCTTGCCGGCGACGTCACCGAGCGCGAAGGCGAGGCCGCCGTCCGGCCTGTCGATGTAGTCGAAGAAGTCGCCGCCGATGGACCGACAGGGCAGCGTCGCGGCGGCCGCCTCGAAGAACGCGCCGGACCGCTGTCGGTTCGGGAGCAGCGCCTGCTGGATCTCGGCCGCCGTCCGCATCTCGCGCTCCAGCTTCGCGTTCTCGAGTGCCGCCCGGTACAGCTCCGCATTCTGGATCGCCACCGCCGCCTCGTTGGCCAGGGTCTCCAGCGCTCCCTCGGTACCCAGCGACAGCAGCGTCGCCCGGTCGCGGCTGTCGAGGTACAGAACCCCGATGCGCCGCGGCTGGTCATCGTCTGCCGCGCTCCCCGCATCCGCCGCGTCCGAGAAACGCATCAACCGCAGCGGCACGCAGAGCACGTGTCGAATGCCCAGCGCCACCGTGCCCACGTGCACGTCGGCGAGGTCGCCGTCGAGCAGATCCGCCTCGATCCGCGTCCGGCCCGTGCGGAAAACCTCTTCCGGGATCTTGCGGCTGGTTTCGAAGCCGCCACCCGGCAGGGTCTGCCGGCCGCATGACCGCGCCATCTTCAGCTCGAGCGCCCCGTCGTCGTTCGCGAGCATGATGAACCCGCGCTCGGCGCCGCTCACCGCAATGGCCGAATCCATGACCAGGGCCAGCACGTCGTCGAGGACGCGGGCGGAGCCGAGGGCCCGCAGCCCGTCGAGCAGCGCCGCCACCTGCCGCAGATCGGCGGCTGCGGCCAACTCCCCGCCGACGCCGGCCGCGATCGTCGTGACCGGGCCCGGCAGGCGGAAGACCAGTTCGGCGCCACCACGGCCGAGCCGGATCCGATCGCCGTCGGCCAGTCCCCGCTCGGTCACCGGCTGGTCGTTGACGAACGTGCCGTGGCGGGATCCACGGTCCCGAATCGCGTACCCGGATTCGGCCGCCACGATCTCGGCATGGTCGCGGGAGACATCACCCTGCGGCAGAACCAGATCGCTCCCGCTTCGCCGGCCGAGACGGAACGGAGCCTTGTCGATGCGCACCGAGCGCCCCTCGGCGCCGGTCACTTCCAGGCGGGCGTCGGCCATACGCGCCATGCTACCGCGACCGAATCCGCGTCGGTCAGCCGAGCCGCAGGCGCCATGCCAGCAGCCCCCCCGCACAGGCCAGCATCACCCAGACCAGCGGCTGCGGCGGCCGGCCGCGCACCAACTCGGTGACGAAGAAGAGGACCGCACCCAGGAACACGATCGCGAGAAACAGGGCCGACCAGCGCCGCCGGCCAGGCTCTTCCAGGGACACCGGATCGCGTTCACGCGTCGTCGTCGCGGCGCCGCACCGGTAGCAGATGAGGGCGTTGTCCGCGATTTCCTGTCCGCAGGCGTCACATGTCATGATCCACCCTGTCCGTCCCGTTCAGCGCCCGTCGGTCAGACGCCGCATCTCCCTCGAAACCGTCGCGAGCTCCAACAGGAGCCGCTCCAGCTCGGCGGCGTAGCGCTCCGGCGCCATGGACGCGCGTGCGGCCCGCAGCTCGGCCACGTCCCTGTCCAGCGCCGCGCGCCGCGCCGCCAGGCGGTCCATCTCGCTGCCCCGGCCGGCCGCCACCTCGTCGACGCCGGCCCCCACGTAGACCGCCGACGCCAGCCCGATGCGCGGGCCGCCCTGTCCGTCACCCGCGTCGATGCCGCGCCCGTCCCCCGTATCGTCGAGGAGCGCCCGCTCCGTCGCCAGACGGCCCCGCTCCTGGTACCAGCGCCGCACCCCGGCGCTCGCGTAGGCGAACGCCTCCCACACCGAAACGCGACCGTTGCGGTCGAGGTCGCTCGCGGCGTCGACGAATGCACGGGCGAGAAACTCCGGAAACACGGTGGCGTAGCGCTGCACCGGGGATTCGGTCGCGGTGATCACGATCCGGTCGGCCTGCGCCAGCGGCGCCAGGAAAGGTGCGCTGGCCGCCGTCGTGTTGACGAACACCAGCCGGCCGGGCAACGGGTCGACCAGGGCGGCCCACTCCGCCGCGGCCAGATCCGGCCCGACAAGGTTGAACTTGGCCTCCTGGCCGTCGAAGGTCCCATGGCCGAGCAGAACGATGAACAGCACGGACTGCTCGTTCAGGCGCGCCTCGATCTCCCGGAGGGCGCGCCGCACTCCCTCACGGGTCGCGTGGCCGACGCCGGACGCCGGCGTCTCGGCCAGCACCCGCAGGTGGTCATCCCGGAATCCCGGCTGCGCACGCAACGCCGCGACGAGACCGGACCGCCAGCGGTCGTGGCGTTCCGCGTACGCCGGACCGCCCGAGGCTCCCGCTACGACAAGAGTGAAGTAGTCCTCCGCGTCCGCTGCACGGGGTGCGGCCAGCAGGGCCAGAAACACCGCCGCGGTCCGCCATCCCCGCCGGATCACCGCATGCCCCACAGACGGCGGAGCGACCACTCGACGGCAAGCAGCGCAATCAACAGCATCAACACCGCTGCATGATGCCAGACTTCGCGCGTCACGAGGCGCGGGACGGTGCGGGTCGACCTTCGCAGGCGATCGGCGAGATCGTCGAGCCGCTCCGGATCGAGAGGGACGCCGCCGCCGGCCTCGGCGGCGCGCCGGAGCAGGTCCGCGTCCAGCCACGGATCCTCCAGTTCGGAGTCGGCGCCGCCCACCAGCACCCAGTCGCGCCGGGTGCCGAGCTGCTGCCCGTCGCGGGTGACGGCAACCTCGATCCGATGCAGGCCGGCGGACAGCACGGGGGTCGAGACGCCGTACTCGCCGGGGGCGCGCTCGGCTGCCGTCTCCTGTTCCAGCCGCGCCTCCCCCGCCGGGTCGCTGACGCGCACGCGCACGGCGGCGCCGGAAACGGGCCGGAACTCGTCGCCGCGCACGGAGACATCCAGCCGCAGGGCGTCGCCCGCCGTGTCCCCGCCGCTCGCCGCCACCGCGATGCGGTCGACAGCGCCCGCTGTCAGCCAGCGGGCGACCTGTCCCCAGAACCGCTCGTAGGTTCGATCGTCGGCGGGCAGCAGCATCCGCCAGCGCCACGTGGCCCGTCCCGCCAGGAGCATCGAGCGCCCGGAACCGTAGCGCTGAACAACGACGAGCGGCCGTTCGGGATCGTCCCCCGCCTCGGTCACCGCGAGCACCGCCGCTCCCGGACGCAGCGGACCGATGCGCACGCTGCCGGCGAGGAGCGGCGCCTGCCGCCAACGGCTGCGCGTCTCGTCCGGAGTCGATCCGAGCCGCAGCATGGGATGTGCGAGCCCGACCGGGGTGGGCGCGAAGCGGTCCGCCGCGTCTCCATCACCACCCGCGTCCGTCAGTCCGAGCCGATCGGCGAGCTGCGCGGGCAGGACCGGCTCGAGCGACGACCCGAGGTAGCCTCGCCGCCGCAGACTCGCCGGCCCGAACAGCAGCAGGCCGCCACCGCGCTCGGCGACGAATTCCGCCGTCCTGTCGAGCTGGTCCGGCCGGAAGAACTCCGCCTCGATGTTGGCGAGCACCACGGCGTCGTAGCGGAACAGCGCCGCGCGCGTCAGCGGGTAGCCGGTCGCCAGCGCGCCGGTCCGCGCCGGGGCGCCCTGGACGTAGAACGTCTGCTCTCCCCGATCGTTCTGCCCTTTCCGCACGACCGCATCGACGGTGAGTCCGGGATCCGCCAACCACGTCCGTTTCAGGAAGCTGTGCTCGTACCCGGGCGAGCCCTCCACGAGCAGGAGACGGCGCGGCCGGTCGGGGGGACGCACCAGGACCTGACGCCGGTTGTTCCCGGCCACCAGCTCTGCCGCATCGACCGGCACCTCGACGGTGTACACGGAGGCCAGCGCCGGATCGGGCGCGACCCGGAAGACGACGACCACCGGCGCCCCGTCACGCGCGGTCCGCACGCGGCGCACGCCGACCAGCCGTCCGTCGGCGAGCAACCGTACGTCGAACGGCTCGTCGCCGAGTCCGTGACTCACGACGGTCGCGCGGACATCGACGACGGAGCCGGCGCCCACCGGCTGCCCCGCCTCCACGCCCATCACCTCCCGATCCGGTCCGGGACGCGGGTTGCCGACGCCGAATGTGTAGACGGGCGCCCGCAACCGCGCGGCGGCCTCGGCCACATCGCCGTCACCGGTGGCCACGCCGTCGGAGACGATGACGACCGCGGCAACGGCGCGCCCTCCGAACCGTGCTCGGATTCCGCCCAGAGCCGCCGCGACGTCCGAGCGGGGCGCCCGCGCCTCGATCGCGTCGAGATCGGCTGCGGCCAGCGTATCTCCGAACGCGAGGACCTCGATATCGAACGCCCCGCCGAGCGCCGGAGAGAGGCGCTCCCGAACCCACTGCCGCGCGACCTCGATCCGCGGCCGGCCGCCGGCATCCGGGATCGCCATGCTCCGCGAGTGATCGACGAGAACGGCCACGACGCTGTCGCCGGGCGGAACGGGCTCGGTGCGCAAGGGCCGGAGCAGCAGGAAGAGAATGACCAGCAGCGCGCCCAGACGCAACCCGATCAGGACCGCGCGCTGGCGGCGCGTCAGCTCGACCGGCGGGCGCGCATAGGCCCACCACGCGACGCTGGCGGCGGCCAGCACGGCGGCCGCGACACCCCACCACGGAATCGACAGCCCGATCTGCACGGGACCAACGCCCTATCGACGTTCCCGCGGCGCCGGACGGTCGGCGAGTGCGCGATAGTACCGGTCGATGAGCGCGCGGTAGCCGTCCGGCGCCGTCTCACCCGCGCCGACATCGAGACGTCCGCTCGTCACGGTGGCCTGCCAGGCGCGCGTTCGGTCCGCCTCGAAGGCCTCGATCGCCTGTCGGACCCCGGCGAGCAGGCTCTCCCACGCAGCCAGATCCTGCTCGAACGCCTGCCGCGCCGGGCCGGCGGCGGCGCGCGGAGCCCCCCACCGGGCCAGCTCCTCCAGCGTACCCGCTCGCGTGTCGCCGAGCGCATTCCGCAGATCCGGCAGCGCCTCCAGACGGCGGAGGAGCTCGCGGACCGCCGCCGCAATGGACGACGCCTCCTCCCGGTCGATGCCTTCGTCACCCTCAGCCGGCGCACCCTCGCCGGACCGGGCCTCGTCCCCCTCATCCGCTGCCGTGCCGATGCGTCCGAGTTTCGTCTCCAGCGCCTGCAGGGCGTGGCGCACGTCATCGGCGGTGTTCAATTCGGCCACCAGCCGCTGGCTGTCCTCCACGTCCGTGGCCTCGCCGGCGGCGGCCAGCGCCCGCGCGAGATCGCGCAGCCGGTCGAATGCCTCGCGGGCGCTCTCGGCCGCTTCCGCCGCCTGACCACGCCGCAACTCGGCCAGCGCCCGGCGCATCGGCTCGCCGACTCCACCCGCGCCGCGCGCATCCCGTCCGGAGGAGCCGGAGGCGCCGGACGAGTCTGCCGCTGCCGAAGGCGAGCCCGACCGGGACGGGCGGATCGATCCGTCGCCGGCGGTGCGCGCTCCGATCTCCTGATCGAGCGCTTCGGCGCGCTCGCGCAGCTCCTCCTGCTCGCGAGTGAGTCGGGCCAGGACGCGCGCCGCCTCCTCGTCGTCGAGCGTATTCCTCCGGCGCGCCAGGTCTTCCTGCGCCCGGCCGAGCGCCGCCTGGCGCGCCGCAAGCTCGCGCACGCGGCGCAGCGCATCGCTCTCGGCGCCGGATTCGGCCGGTGGCGCGGAAGAGCGGTTCTCGTAGTTGGTTTCCTGCTCGCGGCGCAGGTCGCGGTCGAACAGCGCCGACAGATCCTCCTGTGGTTGCCACGCCGTTGACCGACCGCTGCCGTCGCGGGAGACCTGCGTGTTCCTGATCGCGGCCTGCGCGCGCAGCAGCGCGGCCAGCGCCTCCATCTCGTGGGGCAGGGCCCTGGCGGTCGACACGGCGCGCAGGGCATCCTCGGCCCGCGCCATCGCGTCCACCGCGGCGGCCAGCGCCTGCCGCGCTGCCCGCGCACCTTGCCGCTGCAGCATGCGCGCCGCGGCGCCGAGCGCGGTCTGGCGCAACTCGGCCTGCGCGTCGGCGACCGACACCAGGTCCGCATCGTCCGCGGCCAGGTCGGCGCGGCCGTCCAGCCTCCAGGTCGCGGCGACAATCTCCTTCTGCACATCGGCGAGCTGTCCGACGGTGACCGCCTGCATCGACAGCGACGACCGGCTCGGCGCGTCCTCGAACTCCCGTTCGAACGGCCGCACCTCCAGGAAGTAGATGTCGCTCCGGGTCTCACGCACGCGTGCGGGGTTGGCGTCGCCGGCCCGGACGTGGTAGCTGATGACGTCTCCCGGCGCCACGTCGAGGTCCTCGGCGTGGACCGTATGGACGCGGTCGCCGCGCGCCGCCGGCTCCCCGCCGAGCAGGTCGACGACGCGTTCCGTTCCCCCGGACACCGCATAGACGAGATCGAACGTCGTGAGCGCGAAGTCGTCCTCTGCACGGGCCTCGACCACCACCTCCTCGAGCGGCGTGATCTCCCGGTCTCCGCCGGGGCGGCGGACCTCGACATGCGGCGCCTGATCGAGCGTGGCGCGAATGACGTATTCGACGTCCGACCGGTTCGACAGCCCATCGCCGTCCCGCAGGACCACGCGATAGACATCGTCGCGGGTCACCTCGAACGATGCCGACAGCGCCGCGGGCGCTTGCCGATGCAGGGTGATGGCCCCGCCCGCAGCCAGCCGCAGCGCACCGTCACGCACCGGTTCGTCGGCATGCACTGTCACCGTCACCGTGGTGCCGGCCGGCGCAAACACGTCGCCGCCGCCGGCCTCCACACGGGAATCGAGATTCATGTACGCGGGATAGGCGTAGGCAACGTCGATACGCTCCACGCGCGGCGCGCGGAGGACGGTCACCGCGTAGGTCTCGGATTCGAGTGTCGCCGCCACGACCCGATAGGTGAAGCTGCCCGCAGCCGACGGCAGCGTCACCGCATAGCCGGCGCCGTGCGGCTGCATCGCGAGCGTGGAGCGTCCGCCGCCGCCGGCCTCCACGATCACGTGCGGAACCGACCGCCCGAAGGCCCCGAGCGTATCGGCGAGGCGCGCCCTCACCTCCAGGGACTCGCCAGCGACCAGTCTCGCCGTACCCGGTTCGACGATCAGCGTCGCGCCGAACGGCGCCGCGTACAGCCACGCGCTGCGGGCAATGCGACCCACCACGTCGGCGCCGACAAGCAGCAGGGCCGCCAGGGCCGCCACCGCACCCGCTCCACCGGCTGCGGCGCGGCGCACGACCCGTGCGGCCACCATGCGATCGGGATCGACACCGCGCGCACGACGCGCCGCATCGTCCAGCACCCGGGCGCCGAAGAGCGATGGTGTGCCGCGCAGATCGATGGCGCTCGCCAGCCGATCCTGCAGCTCCGGGCAGCGTTCTTCGACATACCGCGCTACCTGCCGATCGGAGGGACGGCGGCGAAGCGGCCAGAGGATCCAGGCCGCAGAGCCGGCGGACGCACCCGCAGCCACCGCCGCCAGTACGGCCATGGCGAGGTCGGCGGGAGCGAGCACGACGTCGACCGCGAGGACCAGAGCCAGCGCCGCCAGCGCGCTCGAAGCGGCCCTGGCCACGCCCCGCAGGACGCGCGCCGCCATCCACCGCCGGCGCACCGACGCCAGCAGCCGGGCGATCTCGGCCAGACTCGCGGCCGACGCGGAGCGCACCGTGATCACGCGTCGATTATACGCATGCAGGCGGACCATGCCGACGCTTCAAGCCATGGTACGCGCGAGCCACGCCTCGCCGACCAGGACGACGGCCACCGCCAGCACGACGTACCACCAGAGAGACTGCTCCGCCGCGCGCGGTGCGCCGCCGACCACCGGAGAGGAAACGGGCGCTCCGACCGGGGCAACGCCGACCGGGGCCAGGAATCCGTCCGGCGTCAGCGGCCGCGGCTCGGACTCGCGCGGATCCACGTTGACGGTGATGCGGCGACCCGAAGCCGGATCGGTCGCCGCGCCGGGGACGCGCGGGACGCCGGGGGGAACATCGGCCGGCAGCACGTCAGGCGGCAACTCTCCCGGCCCGGCGAGGTAGCGGACCATCTCCTGCAGGAACGGCACGAAGCCCGGATGGCGCGGCAGGTCGTTCCAGTCCAGGCTCAGGTCCGAGGCCAGGACCAGCGCGCGCCCGGTTCCCCGGCGATACTCGATCAACGCCGGATCTCCGTGATCGAACCGGGCCAGCACGTGCGGCGAACCGGCCGCGGCCGGGGCGGCAGCTTCGGGACCGGCGAAGTTCACGCGGGCGGTGCCGGCGAAGCGCGCCTGACCGAGCATTGCGACGCCGGCGCCGAACGGCCGGAACACGGGATGGCGCGGATCCGCGGCCACGAACCGGCGGGTGGCGGTGGGTGGCGCAATCCCGGCCGGAACCTCGACCTCCAACGCAACCGATTCGCCGAACAGATCCCGGACCAGCCGCGGGTCGACGCCCGGCCCGACGGCCAGCAACAGACCGCCGCCGGAGGCGATGAACGCCGCGACGCGCGCCCGGCCCGGACGGGTGAGGCCATCGGTGCCGAGGACGATGACTACGTCCGCCTGCCAGTCGGACGCGGACGGCGCGGCCAGCGCGGCGGGCGTCAGCGGGCGGATGTCGAATGGCCGGGACTCGGGGGCAACGCCGAGCGCCTGCGCGAGATGGAACGCCTCGGCGTCGAGCGTCCCGCTGTTGGCGACGACCTGCACAACCGTCGGCGTCGCGGGGCCGAGCAGGACGTAGCGCGTATCGTCCCACCGGTATCCGTCCCCGTCCGCCACCCGGACGGCGGCAACCCGGGCCCGGGTCGCCGGCAGGTCCCAGCGCACGTCGACGGCACCCGGCGGGAGGGTCACCCGCCGGCGGGCGACCTCGCGCCCGTCGAGCGAGAGCGTCGCCTCGGTCTCGACCGGGCCGGACCCGGTGTTGAGGAGGACGGCAACCAGATCCGCCGCGTCGGCGCCAGCGGCGGTCACCGCCAGGTTGCGCTCCACCGGCGGCACGGCGACGACCTCGACATCCACGTGCTCGGGAACCGTCGTTCGCGCGCCGTCGGTCCAGCCGGCCGCCTGCAGGTCGGTGACGACGACGATCCGTCCCGCCCGCCCGTCGAGCAACTCGACCGCCGCCGCGAGTCCGGCCGCGTAACGCGTCCCGCCGGTCGTGGGGACGATTCCCTCGATCGCGGTCCGCGCCAGTGGCCGATCGACAGCCGCCTCCGCCACGACCTCCGCCGCATCGTCGAACGCCACGACGGCGACCGGTTCGTCCGTCGGCGCCGCAGTCAACACCTCCAGGGCGCGCTGCCGGGCAAGAGCCATCCGCCCCGGCGCTGACAGGCTCAGGGAACGGTCCACCGCGAAGACGGTGATCCGCTGCACGTCGCCGGCAGTATGCAGGTACGGCCGGGCAAAGGCGACGGCGAGCAGCAGCAGAGCGGCGATCCGCAGGACCAGCAGCAGCAACTCACGCAACCGCCGGCGCCGGTCCCGGCGCACGAACGCGCGTTCGAGGAAACGAACGTCACTGAACGCCAGCCGCGGCGCCCGGTCCCGGGCAACGAAGTGCAGCAGGATCGGCACGGCCGCCGCCAGCCCCCCGAGCAGGAACCAGGGGAAGAGGAACGACATCAGCGGCGGCTCCGGGTGGCCAGATACTCGCGCAGCGCGCCGTCGAGCGGCTGGACCGTCTGCACCTGGCAGTACTCGATGCCCGCCAGCCGCAGCTCACGGCGGTAGCGGGCGGTCATCCGCTCCATCTCCCGGACGTAACCGTCCCGGATCTCGCTGGCGACGGTGGTCACCTCCCGGCCCGTCTCCAGGTCCTGGAAGCGCATCGCACGCTCGAACGGGAACCGCAGCTCCGCCGGATCGAGCACGTGGAACACGATGACCTCGCTGCCCCGGAACTTCACGTACTTCAGTCCGGCGACGACCGCCTCCGGATCGTCGAGCAGGTCGGAGATCAACGCCACCATCCCCCGCCGGCGCATCGCGGCAGCCAGCGCGTCGAGCGCCTGCGACACGTTCGAGCGGCGCCCGACCCGGATCTGCTCCAGCGCCACCAGGATCCGACGCAGGTGGCCGGGCCGCGCACTGACCGGCACGTTGGTGACGACCCATTCGTCGAAGGTCAACAGGCCGACCGCATCGTGCTGCCGGCTCATCAACCAGGCCAGCGCGGCCGCGAGATACGAGCCGTACTGCAGCTTCGACACCGCACCGGAGCCATAGCGCATCGACGCCGAGACATCCAGGAGAATCCGGCAGTCGACGTTGGTCTCCTCCTCGAACCGCTTGACGTAGAAGCGGTCGCTGCGGCCGTAGACCTTCCAGTCGAGGGTCGACGGATCGTCGCCCGGCATGTACTGGCGATACTCGGAGAACTCGGCGCTGAAGCCGGTCCAGGGGCTGCGGTGCAGGCCGAGCAGGAAACCTTCGACCACGGCGCGGGCCCGCAACTCCATCGAGCCGAGACTGGCGACGACCTCCGGATCGAGGCAGCCGAGCGCCGGGCGCTCCCCGCCGGCGGCGCGCATCACATCCCGCTCGCGGGGGCCGGGACGGCATCGAGCAACCGCGTGACGATGGTCTCCGCGTCGACACCCTCCGATTCGGCGTAGAAGTTGGTCACGAGGCGGTGCCGCAGCGTCGGCAACGCCAGCGCCCGAACATCCGCCACCGACACATGGTAGCGTCCCGCCATCAGCGCGCGCGCCTTGCCGCCGAGCACGAGCGCCTGCGACGCGCGGAGGCCGGCGCCCCACTTCACCCAGCGCTCCACGAAGTCGGGCGTGCCAGCCCGGCCCGGCCGCGAGGCGTCGACCAGCCGCACGGCGTAGCGCGCCACCTCGTCGGCCACCACCACCTGCCGCACCAGACGCTGGAACGCGAGGACGTCATCGCCGTGCAGTACCCGCTCGAGCGCCGGCGTCTCGTCGGAGGTCGTGCGGGTCACGACATTCACCTCGTCGTCTTCCGCGAGGTAGTCCATGACGATGTTGAACATGAAGCGCGAGAGCTGCGCCTCGGGCAGCGGGTACGTTCCTTCGAGCTCGATCGGGTTCTGGGTGGCGAGCACCAGGAACGGCTCATCGAGCGCCAGGGTGCGCCCCGCCGCCGTCACGTGGTGCTCCTGCATCGCCTCGAGCAGGGCCGACTGGGTCTTGGGCGGCGTCCGGTTGATCTCGTCGGCCAGGATGATCTGGGCGAAGACCGGCCCCTTGATGAACCGCAACTCGCGATGGCCGTCGGTCTCGTCGATGATCTCGGTCCCCGTGATGTCGGCCGGCATCAGGTCCGGGGTGAACTGGACACGTTTGAAGGACAGGTGCAGCACATCGGCCAGGGTCTTGACGAGCAGGGTCTTGGCCAGGCCCGGCACCCCCGTGATGAGGCAGTGCCCACCCGCGAAGAGCGCCGTCAGCACGAGGTCGATCACCTCGTCCTGCCCCACGATCACCTTGCGCAGCTCGGTCAGGATGCGCGCGCGGCCGTCCAGCACCCGTTCGGCCGGTGCTGCCCCGTCCTCGGCCCGCGCTTCCGCGCCCCCGGTCGGTGCTGCCCCGCCCTCGGCCCGCGCCGCCGCGCGTTCAACGGGCGTTTCCAGCCGTTCGACCGGCTCCTCCGCGGCGGGGGTCACGGGAGTCGTCATACGGCGCTCAGTGCGTCAACGCGTAGACAATCTCGTTGATGAACATGCGGTACGACTGCGCGGTGTACCGGATGTAGCCCGGATACTGCTCCGCGTTGGACCACTCCCAGCCATCCCCCATGTCGGTGTTGAAGTTGACGAGCGCCATCACCCGGCCGTCGTCGTCGAGAATCCCGTGAAGCTGCGCCTCGAACCCGCCCTTCTCCCAGGAGACATTGTTGAAGTAGGAGCCGAGGCCTGCGATCTGCGGGTATTCGTCGAGCTGGTAGAAGCAACTGAAGACCGGGTGATCCGGGGGCAACCGCACGATCGTGCGGTCCGGGAACACGCGCGCCATCTGCCGTTCGAACAGCGCCCACTCGGCCGGCCCGTGGAAATCGTCGAACGTCACCGTACCGCCCCGCAGCAGGAACTCGCGCAGGATGCCGACCTCGGCGTCGGTCAGCATCAGGTTCGCCGGCTCGACGATGTAGATCCAGGGATGCTCCCAGAGCGCCTCGTCCGACAGCTCCAGCACGAGCGGTTCGTTCACCTGCAGGCTGGTCACCCGCGCCATGCGCCGCGACAGATTCTGCTCCGCGACCGGGGCGTCGACTTCCCACGGATCGACCCAGTAGATGCGCTTGAATTCGGCGAGCTGATCCGGCGGCGTGGCGTAGCGGATGCGGACGAAGCGCCATTCGAGCCCGGTCAGGCCGTCCCGCTCCGGCAGGGCCTCGTCCTGGCCGAGCACCGCGGGAACCCCGAACGCGAGGACAACGGTCAGGACTCCAGCAGCCAGACTCGACAGCCGTCGCGCCCGTCTCACCGGTCGGCCTCGACGATGGACAGCAGCAGCTCCAGCGCGCGGTCGTAGGTCGGGGCGATCTCCAGCGCGGACAGCGTCTGCCGCCGTGCCTCGGCCAGTCGGCCGGCCGCGAACAGCGTCTCGGCGAGGTCGGTGTGCGCCGCCACCCGATCCACCGGCCCGAGAGCCAGGGCGACCTCCAGCTCCCGCACCGCGGTCTCGGTCCGCCCGGCTTCGCTGGCCAGCCGCCCGAGCGTCTGGTGGGAGATCGGATCGAACGGATCGATCTCGATCAGCCGCTCGTAGGCCGCCTGCAGGCGGACCTCGTCTCCCGCTCCCTCCGCCAGCGCGGCGAACCTGCGGACGGCGTCGATGGAGGTCTCATCGTACACGAGCAGGCGCTCCAGCTCCTGCATGGCGCGCTCGGTGTCGCCCTCGGCCTCGGCGAGACTCGCCAACTGCCCGCGGGGACTCTCGACTCCGGTCGCCATCGGCGCCAGCTCCGCCGCACGCTCGAACGCGGCGCGCGCTCCCGCCGTGTCGCCGCCGGCCCGCAGCGCACGGCCGAGGCCGAACTGCACGTTGAAGTTGTCCGGCTGCTCGCCGGCCAGCTCGCGCAGCGCGTCGAGACCCTCCTGGCCCTCCGGCAGGTTCTGCGGCGCGTTCCGCAGCGCGCGCCGGAGCGCGCCGAACTGCTCCTCCACCGCCGCGTCGAAGCTCGCCTGGAGGCGGTCGAAGTCGAGATCGATGCGGGCCAGCGCCTCCCCGGTCTCGAGGCCGTCGCCGTACGCCCGAATCATCTCCCGCAGCGCTTCCAGGCCGTACGCCTCGATCAGGTGCTCGACGACCACCGACGCGTGGAAGTACGCGAGCGAGATGGATTCGGGACGCGTGAACCCCCGGTTGAGCTCGCTGATCGACAGCAGCGTGCCCGCGTTCAGGGCGTTGGCGAACTCCAGCACCTGGTCGCGGCCCCAGGCGAGGTGCTTGCGCTTCTCCTCGTAGGTCGAGATGCCCTCGCTCAGCCAGCGCGGCAGACGCTGACGGGACATCTGCAGGGTGATGACATGGGCCATCTCGTGCCACAGGGTCGACATCCAGTTGAAGTCGCCCGGCGGTCGGGCGCGTGGCGAGTCCAGGGTGACGACCCGGCCGAAGCAGGCCCCCAGGGCCCCGAGCATGCCGGGCAGGCCCAGCGTGCGCACCGCGAAGTCGTCGTGGTTCGGAAACACCTCGACGAGAATCGGACCCTGGACCGTCATGTCGTACCGCGCCGAGAGCTCGTCGATCGCCTCCTGCGCGATGTCGAGCACATACTCGCGCAGGATCGGCGCCTCGTCGGGATGGAGCCGCACGATGAGGTCGTCGCGCTCGACGGTCACGAACTCGTCGAGGTTGTCCATCATCTGCAGCAGGTTGAAGGTCACGACGTCGTACGGGTCCTCCTCGAACGACCGCTCCAGCGCCGCGCGCGCCGCCGACTCGTCGCCGGTGCGCAGCAGGTGCATGCCGAGCTCGGCCCAGGCTCGCGTGTTGTCGGGATCGAGCTCCAGCGCACGCCGCACCAGGGTCACCGCCTCGGGGAACCGGTAGGCCCGCGCCGTCTGACTCCCTGCGACGCGGTAGATCTCGCCGTACGTCGGATTGATCGCCAGCACGCGGTCGACTTCGGCCGCAAAATCGTCGCCGCGGTCCTCCAGGTAGGCGATGGCCGCCAGCAGCGACCGCGCCTCCAGGCTGCGGGGATTGCCCTCCAGCGCCCGCCGGATCGACTCCCGGGCGGCATCGCGGTTCCGCTCGCCGAGCTCCAGCTCGGCGATGAACAGATGCGCCCCGACGTTCGACTCGTCGACGCCGAGAGCGCGATCCACCGCCCCGCGGGCCGCCGGCGGGTTCTCGTTCGCCAGCACCCGCGCCATCCCCACCAGGGCCGGCGCCCAGTTCTCGTCGAGCTGCAGGGCGTCCTGAAACGACTGCAGCGCGTCCGGGTTGTTGTACTTCTCGAGAAACAACTCGCCCCACGCGGTGTGGACCGCCGGATCGTCGGGCAGCAGACGGGCAGCGCCGCGCAGGAACGTGTTGGCCCGCCGGAAGCCGCCGGCGGTGCGGGCGGCGAGCGCGCCGTAATACTGCGACAGCCCGTCGAAGGAGTTCAGTCCCCGGACGATGACCGCTTCGAGGAACGGCGCCGCCTCGCCGGGGCGGCCGAGCGTCACGAGCAGACGCGCGAGATCGAGACCGGCCACGCTGCCCGGCGCCTCCCGGGCCACGGGTGCGAGCAGCGCCTCGGCCTCCTCGTAGTCCCCGACGTCGATCAACAGGCGGGCGCGCAGCGCGGTCGCGGCCGCATCGGAGGGATCGCGGCCTGCGGCCAGCTCCTGCGCCGCTTCGCGATCGCCGTGCGCAAGGGCTCGAGTGGCGTCCCGATGGAACTGCTCATCCGCGGTGCGCTCGGCGGCGGGTTGACCGGAGCCTGCCGACGGCGCGAGCGCCAGCAGACCCGCCACGACGACCGCCGCCGCACGGCCGGCGCTGCACCGAACGGCATCGCGATCAGACCGCCCCCCGCCCGGCGGCGCGCCGGAACGGCGTCCCCCGCGACCACCGCCGGGCGGCTTCCGCAAGCACCTGCTGGAATTGGTCACCCCGCGATTATAGAACCAGGAGCCCGGAGCCTCCGCCGCTCCATTCGACCGGAGTTGCGAGGATCGGACAAACCCGCAGGCCCGCTGCAATTCCGTGGAGACTGTCGCCTCCGTGGTCAGCGATTCTCGTCCACGCAGGATCGGACCCGGATCGGAGATAATCCGCGCGCCCGATGGAGAATGCCCGCCGCCCCTCGATTCGCCACACCCGATACGTTGCTCTGCGGCAAGCTGCCGGGCGTGCCTGTGTCCTGGGCGGCGCCGCGGCCTTCGCGGCATCGCTCGGCTGCTTCACCTACGTGTACGGCGTCCGGCTCGGCGCCGTCAGCCCGACACCGACGCCGCTCGGCGTCGTGGGGGGACTCGCCGTCGATACCGGCCTCTTCAGCCTCTTCGCGCTGCACCACAGCCTGCTCGCGCGCAGCGGCGCCAGGCGCTGGATTGCGGGACATCTGCCGGAGGGCCTCGAACGGGCGACCTACATCTGGATCGCCAGCCTCCTGTTTGCTCTCACCTGTGCGGGGTGGCAGCCGTTGCCCGGCGCGCTCTACCACATGGAGGGCGTGCTGCGGGCGGGCGGGTTCGCCGTGCAGGCCGCCGGCGTCATCCTGGTCCTGCGCGCGGGCGCGGTACTCGATCTGGCCGAGTTGGTCGGGATCCGACAGCCCGCATCTCTTCACGGGGATTCCGGAGGTCAGGCGTCGGAACTGCGTATCCGGGGTCCGTACCGGCGTCTGCGCCATCCGCTCTACACCGGGCTGATCCTGGTGCTGTTCGGAACACCCGACATGACCTGCAGCCGCCTGTGGTTCGCCCTGCTCAGCACCGCGTACATCGTCGTTGCCATTCCGTGGGAGGAACGCGACATGGCCGTCCGGTTCGGCGCGCGCTACGACCGGTACCGCACGTCGGTACCCTGGCGGCTGGTTCCCGGCGTCTACTAGCGCGCCGGCGCAGCGGCTGGTTCTGCGGACAGAGGCTCAGAAGAAGGCGAGATTCTGATGGGACGGGATGTCGAACCGGCGCCGGCACTTCAGGCACACGACCACGTCGTCGACGCGCACCATGTAGTTGCGCAGCTTCTTGAACATCTCGCGGTCGCGGCCGTCGGCCCCGCGGGGGGGCTGCGCCTTCTTCATGCGGCGGATCCAGCGAACCTGGTACTCGCCCCGAAACCGGCACTTCGGACAGGTATAGGAGGCGGATTTGGTCTCACGGGTCTCACGGAAGAACTCGCGTTCGTGCAGCGCCATGCGGCGATGATAACAGTCGCGGGCCAGCGGGCGTTCCGCGGACGGACCGCGTGATGCCGGTTGTCGTCTTCACCATCTCGGGGCACGGCTTCGGCCATGCATCGCGCCAGACCGAAATCATGCACACGTTGCACAGGACGCGTCCCGACGTCGCCATCGGCATCCGGACGTCCGTTCCGCAGTGGTTCTTCGCGCGGGCCCTCGACTTTCCGTTCTCCTTCAGGACGGTCGAGGTCGACACCGGCGTGGTCCAGGTCGACAGCCTGCAGGTCGACGTCGGTGCGTCGATCGCCAGCGCCGCCGCGTTTCACGGCACTTTCGACGAGCGAGTGGACGCCGAGGCCCGGGCGCTGACCGACATGGGAGCCGACCTGGTGGTCGGAGACATTCCACCCCTCGCCTGCGCCGCCGCGGCCAGGGCCGGAATCCCGGCCATCGCGGTCGGCAACTTCACCTGGGACTGGATCTACGACGGCTACCCGGAGACGGCGGCGCTGGCCCCTGACCTCGTCCCGAGGCTCCGCGACGCCTACTCGCACGCGACCGCCGCCTGGCGCCTGCCCCTCCACGGCGGCTTCGGCGCCTTCGAATCCGTTGTCGACGTGCCCCTCGTGGCCCGGCGGTCGGCCAGAGCGGCCGGCGACATCCGCCGGCAACTCGGACTCCCGCGCAGCCGCGTGCTGGCGCTGTTCGCCTTCGGCCGCTACGGCATCGGGAACGTCGACTGGTCGGCGGTGGCGCGGATGAAGCGGTATCACGTGGTCTTCACCACCGGCCCGCACGCGCCCGGCGGACCGGAAGGCGACCTGTTCACGACTCTCGACGAGGGGCACATGGCCAGCCGGGGAGTGGCCTTCGAGGACCTGGTCGCCGCAGTCGACGTCGTCGTCACCAAGCCGGGCTACGGCATGATCGCGGAGTGCGCCGCCAACGACACCGCGATGCTCTACACGTCACGCGGCCGATTCCCGGAGTACGAGGTCCTCGTCGCCGGTCTGCCGGCCCTTGCGCGTGCGGAATTCATCAGCGGCGACGACCTGTTCGCCGGCCGCTGGGACCTGCACCTGCGCCGGTTGCTGGCCCGGCCGCGACCCGAGCCGCCGGCTGCCGACGGCGCTCGCGTGATTGCCGACGCACTGGCGGCGCAGCTCACCCGATAGCCCCTGTCCCGGACGCCAGCGACGAACGAGGACGAGGGCAGACGGACGCGACGGTGTGCTTCTCAATCCTTGGTGCAGGTGACGAGCGACCAGATGCGGGGAATGTTGACCTTCTCGATCGAGACGGGCTGCAGATCGGCCTGTGCGAGGAATGCGGACAGATCCAGATCCGCCTTGAACCCGATGTAGACGGTCAGCGGTGAGATGAGGCGCTCGACGCGCGCCATGACGCGATTGCTGCTGAGGAAGTGATTGAGGAAGACGAAACGCCCCCCGGGACGGCACACCCGTCGCATCTCCCGAGCGACCGCCACCGGATCCGACACGACACTGATGACGTACGGCGCATAGACGAGGTCGAACGAATCGTCCGGAAAATCGAGGTGGGCCGCGTCCATCTGCATGAGGTGGACATTGCGGACCTTGTGGGCGGCAAGCCGGCGCGCCGCCTTCTCCAGCATCTTCTCGGCCACGTCGATGCCGGTCACCGCGACGTTGCCCGGGTACAGCGTCGCGTTGATGCCGGTGCCGACGCCGACTTCGAGCACCTCGTCGCCGGGTTGCAGATCGAGCTTCCGGATCGCCTCCAGGCGCCCCGTGTGCAGCGTGGCGCCGAAGAGCCAGTCGTCGATGACCGCAATCTTGTTGTAGACGGCTTCGACGAAGGAATTCTCGACGACGGCCGCCGAGAGCGCTCGCGTCTGGGGATCGGAGCAGAGGTCGTCGTCGGAATCCCGCTGCAGGAGACTCACGCCGGGAACCGCCAATCGCAGTGTGCGGCGGCAGAAACCCGCCACCCCGTGATGAAGACAGCCTGCATGTCTCGATTCGTTGACCGACTGCGGCCACTATAACCGCGTTGGTTGCCGGGTCGCAAGGACCATACGCCCGGCATTCGCTATAGTGCCCGTGACGTGCCGCCGGAAGCCAGATTCCTGACCACCGCGCAGCAGCTTCTGCTGACGACGCTGGTGGTGAAGCTCGCTGTCGTGGCGACGCTGTCCACGATGCTCGTCCGGTTCCGGCAGTTCCGGCGGATTCTGCTCACCGAGCAGCGCGCATGGCGCGAGCGGCTGGTGTTCGCCTTCAGCCTCGGGATCCCCCTGCTCGGCGGCATCATCGCCCGGCTGGTGCTGGGTTACGACGCGGCCGACTTCTCCCTGGCCGGCCCGTTCCTCGCCGGACTCATCGCCGGTCCCTACGCGGGAGCCATCGTCGGCGTGCTGGTCGGCGCGCCGGCCCTGCTCGGCGGCGAAGTGGGAGCCATGCCGTTCGCGGTGGGCTGCGGCTTCGCCGGCGGCGGCCTGCGCGAGGTGTGCCCCAAGGAGGCCATCTGGCACCTGTCGCCCCTGTTCTTCGCGGACCTGCACCGCCATGCGTGGCGGCTGGTGCGGTGGTTCCGGGTCGACTGGCTGCTGATCCTGGCTGCCGCCCCGATCGGTCTGGAGGTGATCCGACAAACCCTGGGGGTCCGCTTCGGACTCGACGTCATCTTCTTCTTCGCGCTGGAGAACGTGTGGCTCGGCGCGCTGGTCGTGCTGTCCACCGTGTTGAGCGTCGCGATCCCGATCAAGATCTGGAACACCGCGCGCATCGAGCATCGCCTGCAGGAACAGGAGCAGTTGCTGATGGCCGCTCGCGTCGATGCACTGTCCAGCCAGATACATCCCCACTTCCTCTTCAACACGCTCACGTCGATCTCCTCGCTCATTCGTTCGCAACCGGAGACGGCGCGGGAACTGATCCTCAAGCTCTCCGTGATGCTGCGCCGGATGCTGCGGACCCAGGAGCAGTTCGTCACCCTGCGCGAGGAGGTCGCCTCCATCAACGAGTACCTGGACATCGAGGCGGTCCGCTTCGGACCGACCCTGGTGGTCGAGCAGCACATCAGTCCGGACAGTCTCGACCTCGTCATCCCGAGCATGGTGCTGCAACCGCTGGTGGAGAACTCGATCAAGCACGGTATCGAGAAGAAGGTCGGCGGCGGGCGTATCATCATTCGGAGCCGGCGTGCCCGCGGCCACGGCATCATCGAGGTGATCGACAACGGGGCCGGCATGGCCGACACGGACGTCGGCCGCAGCCGCGAGGGCGGCATCGGTCTGCGCAACGTCGACGAGCGGTTGCGGGTCATCTACGGCGAGAACTACCCGCTGCGGCTGGAGAGCACCCCCGGGGAAGGCACTTGCGCGCGTATCGAGATTCCGGTTCTGACCGCGCCCCGGCGCGCATCGGCCTGAGATGAGCATACGCACCGTGGTGGTCGACGACGAGCAGCTCGCGCGAAACGAGCTCTGCTTCCAGCTCGAGCAACTCGAGGACGTCGAGATCATCGGACAGGCGGGCGACGGCCTGCAGGCTCTGGAGGTCATCGACCGCCTGCGCCCGGACCTGGTGCTGCTCGACGTCCAGATGCCGGGCCGAACCGGTTTCGAGGTGGCCCGCAAGCTTGTGGATCGCGACAACCCGCCCCGCGTGGTCTTCGTGACCGCGTACGATCAGCACGCGATCGAGGCGTTCGAGGTCAACGCCGTCGACTACCTGCTGAAGCCGGTCGAGCCGGCGCGGCTCGCCCGGACGATGGCCAGAGTACGGCGTCTGGTGGAGCCGGCGCCGCGCCATGGAGAACAGCGGCCGGCCCTGCAGGCGGAAGAACTCGCGCGGCTCGTGGCCCTTGTCGCACCGCGCCGCGGCCGCCGGGAGCCCATCGCCGTCCGGGTGAACGAACGGCTCGTACTCGTGCTACCGCAGGACATCGTGTTCGCGTCCCTGGCGGACGATGTCATCACTGTCGTCACCAGTACAATGAACGGCGCCGCATGCTTCCGGACGCTGGACGAGCTGCAGTCGCATCTCGACCCGGACGTCTTCTGGCGCGTCCACCGGTCGCATGTAGTGAACATCCACCAGATCAAGGAGATAGTCCCGTGGTTCAGCCGGAACTACATTCTCAAGATGAAGGACTCGAGGAGCACCGAGATACCGGTGAGCCGATCGCAGACCAAGCGCCTCCGCGAGTACCTCAGTCTGTAGCACCGGACGATACGGTCGAGGATCCGATCGGGCAGGACGGGGACGCGGCGGCGCCGGTCGAACCACCGCCGCCGGCCCGCGAGTCCCCCGCACCGACCCGCGGCCGGCGCTACGAAGCGTTTCTGGTCCGCGCGGGAGAAGAGCTGGTCGCCTGGCTGAAGACCTTCGCCTCTGCGGCCGTGTACGCCGCGCTCATCGTCACCTTCGGGTTCCAGGTCGCACGGGTCGAGGGCAAGAGCATGGAGCCGACGCTGCAGGACCAGGATCGGCTCATCGTCAACAAGGCCATCTACCGGTTCTTCGAGGATCCGCAGCCCGGCGACATCGTGATGCACTACTTTCCGGCAGACCCCGACAAGTCGTTCGTCAAGCGGATCATCGCCGCGGCGGGGGACACCGTGCGCATCGACGACGGCACGGTCTACGTCAACGAGGTGCCGTTTCCCGATGCCGTACCGCCGGAGTTCCGGAGCCACGAGGACTACGGCCCCGAGGTGATACAGGACGCGTACTACTTCGTCATGGGAGATCACCGGAACAACAGTTCCGACAGCCGCACCTGGGGCCAGGTGCCCAAGAAGTACATCGTCGGGAAGGTGCAACTGCGATGGTGGCCTCTGACGGAGGCGACGCTGTTCTGAGCCGTTGCGAGCCCCCCGGCGGCGCATCCGGTCCCGGCGTCCCATCCCGCTACGAGGCGTACAGCCGCTCTATCGCGTCCTTCCAGCGCCGGGCGACGACGCGGCGCTTCACCTTGAGCGTCGGCGTCAACTCGCCGGTCGCGATGGCGAACTCGGCCGGCAACAGCGCGAACCGCTTGATCTGCTCATGCCTGGCCAACCCCTCGTTGACCTTCTCCACGACCTCATCGAACAGCGCAACGACGTCGGGACGCTCCACGATTTCCTCGCGGGAGGCGTCTTCCGCCGCGGGCCGCGAGGCGAGCGCCGCGAAGTCGGGAACCACCAGAGCCGCAACGTAGGCGCGCCGGTCGCCGACGAGCACCGCCTCGGCCACGAGCGGAGAACGCTTCAGCTCGGCCTCGATCGGATTCGGCGCGATGTTCTTGCCGCCGGCGGTCACGATCAGCTCCTTCTTGCGGTCCAGAATGGTCAGATAGCCGTCGTCGTCGATACTCCCGATGTCGCCCGTGCAGAACCAGCCGTCGCGCATGACCTCGGCCGTCGCCTCGGGCTTGCCGTAGTAGCCCTGCATGACGTTCGGACCGCGCGCGAGCACTTCGCCGTCGTCCGCGATCCGCAGCTCGACACTGGGCAGTGCGGGACCGACGGTACCCAGGCGGGGCCGGGCAAGGGGATTGACCGTCAACGTGGGCGCAGTTTCGGTCAGCCCGTAGCCCTCGACCACGGGAATGCCGATGGCAAAGAAGAACTCCGCGATCGGCGTCGACAGCGGGGCGCTGCCGGAGACGACGAACCGCAGACGGCCTCCGAGACGTCCCCGGACCTTCGACAGCACCAATCGGTCCGCCAACCCATGCTGGACACGCGTCGCCAGGGACGCGGACGTGCCGGCGAGCTCGGCCTGCGCCCGCCGCAGCCCGACCCCGACCGCCCAGCGGAAGAGCCTCTGACGAATCGCGGGCGCCCCTGCAACCGCCTCGTGGACACGGGCGTGGAACTTCTCGTAGACACGCGGCACACCGGTCATCACCGTCGGCTTCACGGCGCCGAGGTCGCGTGCGATGGTGTCGAGTGACTCCGCGAAGGTCACGGTGACGCCGCGGTAGAGGTACAGGCACAGGACCATGCGTTCGAAGGCATGGCTGAGCGGCAGGAACGACAGCGCGGCGTCCTCGTCGTCGACCTGTACGACGGAGCAGCCATCCGTGATGTTGCTGGCCACATTGCCGTGCGTCAGCATCACGCCCTTCGGCTCCCCGGTGGTGCCCGACGTATAGATGATGGTCGCCAACTGGTCCGGGGTAATGGCGGCGGCGTGTTCCTTGTACTGTCGGGCGAGGCCGTCTTCGGTCATCAACCGGCGGTGGCCGCGCTCTGTGGCTTCGACGAAACTCGACTCCTCGCGCCCGGACGCGCTCTCTCCGCCGACCGCCGCGTCCGCGGCCGGATCCATGACCACCAGGGCCGACAGTTGCGGGAGCTCGTCCCACACGGCACGGACCTTGGCCGCCTGCGTCTCGTCGGCCGCCACCACCACCCGGGCGCCGGAGTCGGCGAGAATGTAGCGGACCTGCGTCTCGGGCAACGTCGGGTAGATCGGCGCGGTCACCGCCCCGGCGGTGAGCGCCGCAAGGTCGGCGATGATCCACTCGGGGCGGCTGTCGGACAGAATCGCGACCCGGTCACCCGGCCCCACCCCGAGCGCTCCGAGACCGAGACTGAAGTCGCGAATCCGGTCGAAGAGCTCCTGCGTGGAGATCTCCTCGACGGCGTCGCCCCGACAGCGGCGCATGAACGCGGACCGGGGATGGCGTCCGACGAAGTGAAACGGCAGTGCGGCCAGTGTCTTCAGCGCATCGTTCATGTCGATTCCCGGGCCTGCGACGCCGGCTCCCCGCGATTCATGGCTCCATCGGCCACGCGTTCACGGGGCGTGGTAGTCGCCGGACCGGCCTCCTGTCTTCCTCACCAGCCTTATCGGACCGATGACCATCCGCTTGTCGATCGCCTTGACCATATCGTAGATGGTCAGGGCCGCAACGGAAACCGCCGTGAGCGCTTCCATCTCGACCCCGGTCTGCGCCGTCGTGCGTACGCGCGCCTCGATCCGGTAACCGTCATCGAGCCCCTGCAGGTCGATGTCGACCTGCGACAACATCAGGGGATGGCACAGCGGAATCAGATCGGCCGTCTTCTTCGCCGCCATGACCCCGGCGAGGCGGGCGGCCTGCAGGGGATCGCCCTTGGCGACGCGTCCGTCGCGTATGGCTCGCAGGGCCGGCTCGCCGATCGTGATATGGGCGCGAGCCACGGCTACGCGCTCGGTGACGGGCTTGTCTCCCACGTCGACCATGCGCACCCGCCCCGCCTCGTCCACATGGCTCAGTCCCGGCTCGCCGGCGCTGGTGTCGCGCTCGCGCATTCCACTCCCGGGCGCCGGGTCAACCCCTGCCTCCGCTCTCGGGACGTCCATGCCTCTGTCACCCATTCGCGCGCTTCCCTCCGGGCGCCGGGTCAGCCCCTGCCTCCGCTCTCGAGACTGGCCAGGTAGAACGACAGGCTCTCGAGCGAGACCGTCAGATCCACGCTCTTGAGCTTCACGTCCGGCGGCACCCGCAACGCCCCCGGCGAGAAGTTGAGTACGGCCTTGATGCCCGCCTCCACCACCGTACTCACCACCTGCTGCGCGGACGCCGCAGGGACGGCGATGACCGAGATCGTGATGCCCTCCCGGTGCGCCACCTCGCGCAGCTCCTGTATGTCGTAGATGGGCACGCCGCTGCGCGACTCCTGCCCCACCTTCTCCCGCAGCGTGTCGAACAGGGCCACGATGCGGAATCCCTCCCGGCGAAAGCCGGGATAGTCGGCGAGTGCAAGTCCCAGGTTCCCGGCGCCCATGATCGCCACCGCGAGCTTGCGGTCCAGCCCCAGAATCACCTGCAGCTCGCGGCGCAGATCCTTGACGACGTACCCCACTCCTCGCACGCCGAGGTCGCCGAAGTGCGCGAGGTCCTTGCGGATGAGCGCCGCGTTGAGACCGAACTGCTCGGCGAGTACGGTCGACGACACGGTGCGCACACCCTTTTCTTCGAGCTCGTTCAGAAATCGAACGTAGAGTGAGAGTCGATTCGTCGTGTGCTCCGAAATCTCGTCGCGCATCGGGAATCCGCCCCGGCAAGGCTCGCGATCCTACGGCCCCGATTCCAACCGGTCAAGCCGCAGGATGGCCTGCGACCCGCGTGCTAAGATGCGAGACATGATTCAGACGCAGTGGTTTCGGCGGACGACCGGGTTCCTCTGTGCGTGCGTCGTTCTCGTCCCGGGGCTCGGGGCCGCGCAGGGCCGTCGGGCGGCCACACTCGATGCTCTCGACGAGCATCCTTTCTTCTTCCACGGCCAGGAGATAATCGTCGTCACGGAAGCTGTCGGCGAGCAGTTGCTGACCTGGCTCGTCAACGCCGACGACAGCGTGCGTCTGCTCGCCTTCGACGTCCCGCCGCCGCCCGAAGGGATTCGAGAACAGCTCGAAGTAACGGGCACATTCTACGACGTCGGCCGTCTCGACGAAGACGACCAGCGTCTGCGCGGCCTGCCGATCCGTCGGATCGCCGAGGAACTGCTGCGCAAGGCGTGGCCGGCGATCGGAGAGCTGCCCCTGATCGTCGCCACATCGTCCCGGCCGGCAGCCGCTCCATCCTCCACGACGTTGCGCAGCGTCGTGCTCCACCCCGACCGCTATCTCGATCGCGGGGTCACCATCATCGGTCGCTTCCGGGGACGCAACCTCTACGGCGACCTGCCGGAGGCGCCGGACGAGAGCCGCTGGGACTTCGTGCTCCGGTCGGCCGACGCCGCCGCGTGGGTGGTCGGGCGGGAACCGAAGGGCGACGGTTTCGATCTCGATGTGACGGCCCGTGTCGACACCGGCCGCTGGCTCGAGGTCACGGGCGCCGTTCGCGTGCAGGACGGCATGGTGCTTGTCGATGCGGGCGCCCTGGCCCTGGCGGAGCCGGTCGCCGATCGCTCTCCTCCCGCCGCCGCGGCAGCGGCCCCGCGCCTGCCGCCGCCGGAGGTCATCTTCAGTGCGCCGCTGCCCGACGACGTGGACGTGCCGGAGAACGCGACGGTGCGGGTTCAGTTCTCGAGAGACATGGATCCCGATTCGTTCGACGGACAGGTGCGCGTGGTCTACACGCGGCCCGGTGGGACCGGGATTGATTCCGGTGGCGGAGACATCCTGTTCGAACTGGCGTATCGCGGGCGCAATCGCGTGCTGGAGATCCGCTTCGATCAGGAGCTGGAACGCTTTCGCAGCGTCACCGTCGAGCTGCTGGACGGCGTGACGGCGAACGACGGCACGCCGCTGCCACCCTGGACCCTGTCGTTCTTCGTCGGCGGATAGGAGCTTGCGCCCGCAGAAGCGCGGTCGCAGACGACGCCGGATGACGCCGGCCCGGCCGTTCTCAGGTTCCGGCCAGCAATGTCTCGATGGCCCGCCGAGTGCGGTCGATGAGCACGTTGCGGTCCTTGAACTCCAGGCCCTCCACCGAGATCGGGGTACCGATGTGCACGCGCACGGTCACCGGCCGGATGACCGGGCTCCCCTTCCGCATCGCTGCGTCAGCCCCCTGCACGGCAATCGGGACGAGCGGCGCCTGTCCCTTGATGGCCATGACGAACCCTCCTTTCTTGAAGGGCAGCAACCGCCCGGTCCGGCTGCGCGTGCCCTCGGGGAAGATCATGAACGAATCGCCGGCGGCCAGCGCCGCCGCCGCCCGGTCTATGGCCCGCGCACTCTGGTCCCGGTTACCCCTCTCTATGGGCACGAACCCGACGAGGTCGAAGGCGTTGCGGAGCACGGGCATCGCCGCGCGCAGCTCCGCCTTGTAGAGGATCTTCAGCCGCGGGTGGATGGCAGCAAGGACCATGTAGATGATCGGCGGCTCGAGATTGCTGCGGTGATTCGCACAGTAGACGGCTCCGCGTCGGACCTGGATGTGGCTGCGGCCCGCGGCGATGAAACGAATGCCGGCCGCTCCGAGACCCAGGCGCACACCGCCGCGACCGAGCGCGTACAGGATGCCCGGCCGGCGAAAGACATGCGCGAGGGCCATGCCGACAGGCCCCAGGACGAGAACCCAGAGGGCAACTGTGACATACGCGGCCGCAGAGCGGACGGTCGCAACCGCGGTGCGAACGAATTCCGCCACAGGCCAGCGTCAGGGACTTGCCGGGGACGCTTCCGGCGCGTCGGGGGCATCCACCGCATCGGACACCTCCCCCGTTTCCTCGGCCGCCTTGGCCTTGGCGGCGCGTTCCCTGGCAAGCTGCCGCGCCCGGTTGGCGAGGCAACGCTCGAGCGCCTTTTCCACCCGCCGCTCGATCGCATCGGACGGTTCGCTCACGACCTCGGAGATTTCCGACACGACGAGGAACCTGGCGCGGTCGAGCATCCGCTTCTCGCGGAACGACAGGTTCTTCGACTGACTGAGGTGATTCAGATTCTTGAGGACATCGACGACATCGTAGAGCGACCCGGTTCGCATCTTGTTCGAGTTGTCCTTGAAGCGTCCCTTCCAGTTCTGGTGATTGTCGATCTTGCCGTTACCGAGCAACGTGAACAGCTTCTTGACCTCGTGGTCGCCGATCGCGCGCCGCAACCCGACATCCTCGACGTTGTCCACCGGCACCAGAACGGTCGTGTCGCTCGAAGCCATGCGCAGCGAGTAGAAGCCGCACGTCGTACCCATGATGGTCCGGGTTTCGATTCGCTCCACGATGCCGAGTCCCTGATTGGGGTAGATGACTTTGTCTCCGACCTCGAACTGCAACATGGCCCCCTCTGCTACGGAAAGGTGGACGGCAGCGCCGGACGGGCCTCTTCCCAGAGGCGGGGGGGCATTATAGCCGATCGACGCGCCAATCCCAACCGGAAGTGGAGCAGAATGAGCGGTTTGGCGTTGCCGCAGGCTCGTGGCGGCGGCCTCCAACGTCTGCGGAGAGCGGCCGGAGGCGGTTTCGAGAAATCGTGGACCGCCTCGACGGCCGGCCGTAACCGGTGGGGTACGGAGCGCACGGAGCGCCGCGTCACGACCGGGGCTGTTGTAGAGTAACCGGTGCAACCGCGACGAGGAGACGCCCGCCCCAGGAGGACACGATGAGGTCACGACGGTTCAGCGCAACGGCCCCGGCGCCGCCGGCCCGCGGCGCAAGTCCTGCTGCGTCGGAGCTGCGATGCGCTCCGACCGGACAGGGCTCCGCGGTCGAATACGGCCGACCGGCTCCCCCGTCGCGCCCGGCCGGGCAGGCGCCTCGCCGCTCTCGATGCGGTGCGGGACTTCGCCTCGGACTGCTCGCGCTCGGAATCCTGCTGCTGGCCGGGACCACGGTGTCGCCGGCGGTCAGCCAGGACGGTCGAAGCCTGGCTCCTTTCGTACCCACGCCCAACGACGTCGTCGACCGGATGCTGAAGCTGGCCGGCGTTACCGAAGACGACATCGTCTACGACCTTGGATGCGGCGACGGACGTATCGTCATCGCCGCCGCACGGAACTTCGGCGCACGCGGCGTCGGCGTTGACATCGACCCGCAGCGAATCGCCGAGGCGAACGCGAATGCGGAGCTGGCCGGCGTGCAGCACCTCGTGGAATTCATCGAGCAGGACGCCATGGAAGTCGACGTGTCCGATGCCACCGTCGTGACGCTCTACCTGCTCTCGTCCTCGAACGCGCGGCTGAGACCCATCCTGACGCGACAGCTTCGGCCCGGCGCCCGGATCGTCTCGCACGCATTCAACATGGGCACCTGGGAGCCTGACATCGTCGATCGTTTCGAGGACGCCCGCGGCAGTACGCGTACACTCTACCTGTGGCGGCATGACGGCACCGTCAGGCCGTGACCGGGCAGCCGGAGTGGCGAAATTGGCAGACGCGCTGGACTCAAAATCCAGTGGGGTTCACTCCTCGTGTGGGTTCGAGTCCCACCTCCGGCACCAGACTCGTCCCGTGCTCCGGATTCGCAACCCGGTCCATCAGGAGGTTCGCTCGTGAAACGCTTCCTCACCGCCGCGGCCCTCGCCCTGGCCCTCGCGCTGGCGCCGCTCGGGGCCCAGCAGATCGACAACAGCGAAGCGCCGGAGATTCCGTTCGTCTCCGTGCCGGACTATCTCAAGTACTCGCCGGAGATGAACCTGGACGAGATCCTCGCCGTCGCCGAGAACTCCAAGGGCCACCTGCTGGTGCTCAACCATCCGGGCACCGCCACCAGCGGCCCCCTGTACGGCAATGCAACGACGCAGCTCTTCGAATTCGACGACAACGGCAATTTCGTCCGGGAGCTCGGGCAGGGCGTGTACGGGCTCGGCTATTCGCACTCCGCCCGTTACGACCGCTACGACAACCTCTGGATCGTCGACAAGGGCACCAACGCGGTAACCAAGTTCAACCCGGCCGGGTACGTGACGATGAATCTCGGGCGCCGTCCGGAAGGCTACGAACCGCATGAGCACATCGCTCCGCAGGACGCCCGGCACGTCGACGGCTACTTCAACGGGCCGACCGATGTCGGTTGGGACCCCGACGACAACATCTACGTCAGTGACGGCTACGTCAACTCACGGGTCGCGAAGTTCGACAAGCACGGCAACTGGATCAAGTCGTGGGGCACCTACGGGACCGAGCCGGGTCAGATCAGGCTGCCGCACAACCTCGGCGTAGACCGCAACGGCCACGTCTACGTCGCCGACCGTACCAACCGCCGTATCCAGAAGTTCGACTCGGACGGCAACCTGCTGCAGATCATCCATCTGAACGTGCCGTACGACAAGACGCGGCAGCCGGTGCTCGGCAACGTGAATCCGAACGCGCCGGACGAGACGGCGCCCTGGACGATCTGCATTTCCGGCGGGGAGACGCAGTACCTGTTCGCGTCGGACGTGGAACCGGGGCGCATCTACAAGATGACGCTGGACGGAAAGATCCTGGGCTGGCTGGGAGAATCAGGCAGGCAGCTCGGACAGTTCAACTGGGTACACGGAATCTCGTGCCGCTCGGAAGAGACGCTGTATGTAGCGGACCTGAACAACTGGCGCGTTCAGAAACTGCTTCTCAATCCGCGGGGCAGCTCCACCGAGCAATAGGAGCCGAAACGGCCGGGGTTCGGGGAGCGCCGCCCACCGGGACGACGGATGCTCCCCGTTCTCCGCGCGACCGCTACTGCTCGGCCTTTTCCTGCCGCCTCGACGCCCAGTACTTCCGCATCCGCTCCGAGATGGCCCGACGCTGTTCCTCCGTCATCGCCCGCTTCCGCTTGGGGGCTGCGACCACCACCTTGCGCGCCTTCTTTTTTCCGCGCCCGGGGGGCGGAGGCGCATCGGCGAGCTCTATTGCCTCGATGGCGCGCTGTATCGCGACAAGCTGTGTCTTGAGAACCTTCTCTTCGTTCCTCAGCGCATCCAGGATTCCACTCTTCGACATCGCCACCAGCCCTTCTGGACCGCACCCGCGACCGCATGGGGCGGATCCCGAAACTCCCGATTGGGCGACAGTCTACTACGGATCCATGGGAAAGGCAGCGACTCGTACGGCGCGCCGCAACCGGGAACGTATCTGCGACCCGCAGGCGCACCCGTTCCCGGGACCACGGCGGCCCGTCCGGTATCGCCATCCCGGGCCGAACGGCTATCGTCGCTGACTGCCACCACTCGCCGGAGGTGTCGCGCCTGTCTCGCGCCGGGTCGCCATCATTCGACGACGTCTGGCAAATGCGCGCAGGTCGGTCACCTGATCGAACTCATCGACGATTTCACGGCCGATGAGCTCCTCGAGCACATCCTCCAACGTGACAATGCCGGCAAATCCTCCGAACTCGTCGATCACCGCCAACATGTGCTGGCGACGGGTGAGAAACATACTGAGCACCCGGTCGAGCGGCGCCGCGGCCACCACGAAGTCGATGGGCCGCATCATGGTTTCCAGGGTCTTCTCGAAACGATCCTCGGCCACCGCCTTCAGGATATCGAGCTTGTGCACGACACCGACCAGTTCCTCGGGATCGTTCGCGTACACCGGGATACGACTGTACTCGTCGAGCTCGGTCATCGACGCCGCATCGCGGACCGTCACGGAGACTCCGAGCGTGAAGACCACCGGCCGCGGCGTCATGATCTCCGACGCCGTCCGCCGCTCGAGTGCGAGGACGTTCTGGATCACGCGGGCCTCGTGCGGCTGGAAGTCTCCCGACCGCAGGCCGAGCCTCACCATCGTGAGCAACTCGTCGTCAGAGATGCGTTGCTCCTGGGTCTCGGAGCGGACGACGCGGGTGGCGAGCTGCGTCAGCGCGATCAGCGGGCCGAAGCACGTCACCAGCCACGCCAGCGGTCTGGCGACGAACGGCGCCAACCCCCGGGAATAGACCACGCCGATGGTCTTGGGCAACACCTCCGAGAAAAGGAGGATGGCCAGGGTGAAGGCGACCGAGAACATCCAGATGCGCGCCGCGCCGAAGACACCGGCCGCCAGGGCCCCGGCCAGCGCGCCGCCGCCGGTGTTCGCAATCGTGTTGAGCGACAGAACCGCTGCGATCGGCCGGTCCACCCGGTGCCGCATCTGCTTCAGGATGCGGCCGGAAGGACGCTTCGCGCGGTCGAGGGCCTCGATTCGGCTCGGCGGAACCGAATACAGAACGGCCTCGAACAATGAGCAGGCCGCGGATGTTCCTACCACCAGCCCAACCACGGCAAGCAACTCCAGCATGGCAGTCTCCGGTCGATGGTGGCCGCCGAACCCGCCAGCTACGTCATCGGGCGAGGCTGACCGCGAGCAGCGTGTCCTGGTTCCGGACGTAGAATCGACCGTTCGCCAGTGCGGGGTAGGCCCGTACGGTACCGCGCAGAAGCCGCGCTCGCGCCACCGGCGTGAACGCTGCCGGCGATGCCTCGGCCAGCACGAGTTCACCGGATTCGCGCATGACGATCAGCAGGTCCCCTGCCAACAGTACGCTGCCGGCGCCGAACCGCGGTACGTCCCAGGCGATGTCTCCGCTCTCGAGATCCACCGCACGCAGGCTCGGTCCGTACTCCTGCCGCCCGTGATAGCCATACAGGTAGCCATCCTTGTGGACGCTGGTCGCGTAGTGATTCGACATGACATCGTTCGACGTCCACAGCTCGTCGAGTCCGGATCCGGTGACCCGGAACAACCCGGCGCCGGTGCCGTACTGCGCCGAGACGAAGACGAGATCCCCGACGACGAGCGGTGTCGCGGCGTTGACCGAGGCCCGGATCCGCGCCCGCCAGCTCCGGCGGAAGCGTTCCCGGCCGCTGACCGGGTCCAGGCTCACCAGGTTGTCGCGGGTAAAGAACAACGCGTGACGGACATCGCCGAAGGTTGCTCCCACCGGTGACGAGTAGCTCGCCTCCTCGCCGGCCACGGTCCAGAGCACCGCGCCCGAATCGGCGTCGAGCGCCACGATGCCGGCATCCGGCCCCCCGATGTTGGCAATCACCCGCCCGTCCTCGACCAGCGGCGAGCCGGCCGCTCCGAAGAACGCCTTGCGAAAGCGGAATCGCGCTCGCGTGTCGACGCTCCAGACGCCGATGCCCGTCTCGATATCGACAGCATGCAACTGCCCCTGCGCACCGAACGTGTACACGCGGCCGTCCGCCACGACGGGAGCGGATCGGGGCCCCTCGTCGAAGCCGAAGTCGTCGCGGTAGGTCGTCGGGTAGTCGTAGCGCCAGATGGGAGCACCGCTCGCGGCGTCGAGCGCCTCCAGGACCTCGCGGCTGCCCACGCGGTGGAACAGCAGCACGCGGTCGCCGGAGACCACCGGACCCGCGAAGCCCTCGCCAACCGGACGTCGCCAGAGCTCATCGGGCATCCATCCCGACCCGACGTTCGCCAGCGGCGGACCCGGATAGCGGCCGTCCCGCTCCGGACCGAGGAAGTGCGGCCAGTCCTGCGCGCCGAGCGTCACGCCGGCCACGAGCAGCAGGACCGCCGCAACACCTCCGTTCCACCCGCGTGTCGCCAATCCCCGGTGCACCCCTCTCAGAGCCCTCATCTTCCCCTCCCTGCTCCGGCTTCGCCCCCTGCCGACTTCCATTCCTTCGCCAGCGCTGCGTAGACCACGTGATCCACGAAGTGGTCGTACAGCCACTCGGCATCGTGCAGCAGTCCCTCCTCACGCAGGCCGAGTCGCACCGGAATCGCCCGGCTCCGGTGGTTGCCTGCCGCGCAGCGGATCTCGATACGGTTGAGCCGGTCCGTGTCGAAGGCCCGGGTGATCAGCGCGCTGCATGCCGCGGTCGCCAACCCGCGACCCTGGTACGAAGCACCTATCCAGTACCCGAGCGATGTGCTCCGGTTGCGCCAGTCCACGTGATGCTGCCCGATGACGCCGGCTATGCGTCCCTCCACCGTCAGGGCAAGCTGGATGCCGTCGTTGCGGGCGGCCTGCGCCTGCGCCGCGCGGATGAACGTCCGCGTGTCATCGACCCGGCGGACGCTGTCGAGCCACGGCAGCCATTGCCGCAGATGGGCGCGGTTGGCATCGGTCAGCGCAAACAGTTCATCGGCATCCGCGAGGTCGAACGGCGCCAGCCGGCAGCCGTCCGTGACCGGGATCGTCAGCATGGGGGCGCCAGCCGGCGCCATTCGGCGCCGGCTGGCGCCGATTATAGCTGCGTCCGGGGACGGAGACGCCCGGCAGACATCGGGAACGAGCACCGGCGCCGCACTTATAATGCGGCTGCCGCACGCCCGCCACGGCGCAGGACAGCGGAGAAACACCCGTGCCCCAGGATTCCCATCTCGACGCGCTCCGGGCGCGTGCGGCTGCGTTGCCGTTCTTCCGACTCATCGGGTTGGAGGTCGTCGACATGCAGCCGGGGCGGTCCGTGCTGGCGATTCGGTTCCGTCCGGATCTCGCCCAGCCGGTCGGCATCCTGCACGGCGGCGTCATGGCGACCCTGGTCGACACCGGCATCGCCTATGCGGTGCTGGCGCGCGACGAGATTCGACCGCTCGTCGAGGCAGGCGGCTCGGTCGTCGCCATCGACCTGCGGATCAAGTACTTTCGTCCGGTCGCGAGCGGCAGGCTCACCTGCGTATCGTCCGTGACGCGCATGGGCCGGCGGATCATCCACGGCGAGAGCGTCGTCACCAACGAGCAGCACAAGGAGGTCGCGCGGGGCGACTCCATCTACGGAACCGTGAAGCGGGACGAAATGGCGCGGCACGGTACGCCGCCCGGCGCCATGCACGTGACGCCGGAGGCGGTGACGCACGCCATCTCCGAGGAGGGGACATGAGGGTTCATTGGCGACCTGCATTCGTCGTCGTTCTGGTCCTGAGCGCGCTCGCCGGCGTCGCGCCACCTGGCGTCGCGCAGGCGCCGGCGCCGGCCGTCGGCATGATCCCGGTCGAGGGTGAAGGGGCGCGCTACTGGCCGCGCTGGCGTGGACCGTCCGGCCAGGGCATCGTCGCGGACTCCGGGTACCCGGACCGTTGGAGCGAGACCGACAATGTCGTCTGGCGCACCCCGGTGCCGGGGCGCGGCAACTCGTCGCCCGTCGTCTGGGGCGACCACATCTTTCTGACGACGGGCCGCGATCGCGGCCGCCGGCTGTACGTGCTCGCGTACCGGCGCAGCGACGGATCGCTGCGGTGGGAGACCGAGGTGGCGCCGGGACCGCGCGAGGCGGTGCACCAGAAGAACGGACCGGCATCGGCCACCCCGATCACCGACGGCCAACGGGTGTACGTATCGCTCGGCAGCCGGGGGCTGGCGGCGCTCGACTTCGACGGCGATGTCCTCTGGCACACCGCGGTGGGACGCATCGCCAACTATCACGGACCGGCCGGTTCGCCGCTGCTCTACCGCGACAGGCTCATCATCTACCAGGATCAGCGGGGAAGCGGCTTCGTCGCCGCCTACGACACGGCGACCGGCGAACCGATCTGGCGGACCTCGCGCACCCAGAGCGTCGGTTGGGGAACACCGGTGGCGATCCGGGTCGGCGACCACGACGAACTCGTCGTCAGCAGCCAGCGAACGGTCAACGCCTACGACCCCGCCACCGGTCGGGAGTTGTGGCGTTGCGGGGGGAACAACTTCGAGGTCATCCCGACGCCGGTGGTCGAGGCCGGCCTCGTCTTCTGCACGTCGGGTCGCGCCGGCCCGACGCTGGCAATCCGGCCGGGGGGGCGGGGTGACGTCACCGACACCCATGTCGCCTGGTCCACGTCGCGCGGCTCGCCGTTCGTCCCCTCGCCGCTCGCCGCCGACGGCTACCTCTACACCATCAACGACATGGTGAGCATCGTCACCTGCTTCGAGGCCGCCACCGGCGAGGTCATGTGGCAGGCACGCCTCGGTCGCGCCGTCCGCGAGGGGTTCTCGGCCTCACCCGTGCTGGTGGACGGCAAGGTGTTCTTCACCAACGACGACGGCATCACTTTCGTCCTGCGGGCCGGACCGGAGTTCGAGCTGCTCCACACCAACGACATCGGCGCCCGGACACTGGCGTCGCCGGCCCTGGTGGACGGCACGTGGTACATCCGGACGGAGAACGAACTGCTGGCCATCGGCAACGCACCGTGAGAGCGGGAGGGCGCCGCGGCCCCGGGCAGCGGTCCCCGGGGCCGCGCGTTCGCCGTCACGGGGACCGCCCGGATCGAACCGGATCGGAATCGTTCAGAAGATCGCCAGGGGATTGAGGGGCGATCCGGTGCCGCCGTCGACCGCCAGCGGGGCCGCCACGAGCAGGAACTCCCAGCGGCCCTGGCGTGCGGCCTCGGCCGCCAGCGCTTCCAGGTCGAGGTTGTCGAACAGCGGCATCCCCATCGCCACGATGGTCAACTGGTGGATGGGCTGCGTCACCCCCTCGACGCCCGAGGGGAGCACGTCATTGGTGCCGTCGGCGCCGAGCATGGCGACGCCCCGCTCGCGGAGCCAGGGCGCCACCGAGGCGTGCAGGCCGGCCGCCTCGACGTTCATCTCCCACGGCCCGTGCTCGGCCCGGCGCGCCCACCGTCCCGTCCGGACGAACAGGATGTCGCCGCTCTCCACCCGCAGCCGCGCCTCCCGCTCCCAGGCTTCGAGATCATCGACGTGGATCGGGGTGCCCGGCTCGAGATAGGCGACGCCCCGCAGGCGCGGGATGTCCATCAGGATGCCGCGGCTGACGATCCCCTGCTTGTAGTTGCTCACCCCCAGCCTGGCGCACCCCGCCTCGGTCACCTCGTCGGCGCGGACATAGCCGTTGTAGAGCGCTCCCTCGTGCATCATGTGGCACAGCGAGTCCATGTGCGAGTGCGCGTAGCCGTGGTACGCGAAGGTGTAGCGGTCACTGCGGAAGGGACCGGGGCGATCCGGGCCGAGCATCTCGTAGCCGACCGGCGACGTGGCCTCGACATCGGCCACCGTCAGGTAGGTGTGGGACAGGGAGACCGTGACGCCCGCCGTGGCCAGCGTCAGCGCCCCCCGACGCTTCTCCGGCGTGACCAGGTTGAGCGTGCCCAGCTCGTCGTCTTCGCCCCAGCGGCCCCAGTTCGAGAGCTCGCTCATCCAGCCCGCGACCGTCTCGGCCGTGACCTCGTCCCGCCCCTGCGCCCCGAGCGGCGGCGCCGTTGTCGCCAACCAGACTCCCAGCAGCCCGCCCATGACCGCGGCCGCGCCGATCCGATACCCGGTCGTCCTCTTCATTTGCTCTGCTCCTCCGGCCCCGGTTGCATGGAATCCCACCGATGTCCGTCGTGCGTCGACGCACCGGATTCTACCAAGGCCCGATTCCGAGCGCGGGGGCGGGCGGGGCTGGATCGAGCGCCGTACAGGGAGCCGACCATCCCGCAACGCAATGCAGCGGTAGCAGGGAATCCGGGAGTCCGGCCATGCGTCGGCCCGGACGTAGTAGCTTACCGAGATGCACTCCTCTCCCGATCCGTGTGCCTGGCCGGCGACCGAGCTCGCCCGCGCGATTGCGGCCCGCGAGATCTCGGCGGTCGAAGTGATGGAAGCCCATCTCGCCCGTATCGAACGTGTCAACCCGACCGTCAACGCCATCGTCACGCTTCTCCCCGACCGGGCCCGCCGCGACGCGCGAGCAGCCGACGCCGCGGTCGCGCTCGGCGACGCGCTCGGGCCGCTGCACGGGCTGCCGGTGGCCCACAAGGACCTCACGTGGACGAAGGGTATCCGGACGACGTTCGGGTGCCGAGCGTTCGAGCACTTCGTGCCCGACGCCGACGCGCTGCTCGTCGAGCGGCTGCGCGCGGCCGGGGCCATCACGATCGGCAAGACGAACACCCCGGAGCTCGGCGCGGGATCGCAGACGTTCAACGCCCTGTTCGGCGCGACGCGCAACCCGTACGACACGACAAAGACCTGCGGCGGCAGCAGCGGCGGCGCGGCGGCGGCGCTCGCCACCGGGATGCTGCCGATCGCCGACGGCAGCGACCTGGGCGGGTCGCTGCGCAATCCGGCCGGATTCTGCAACGTGGTCGGCTTCAGACCGTCGCCGGGCCGGGTGCCGATCTGGCCCGGCCAGGCGGCCTGGTTCCCGCTGGGGGTGCAGGGACCGATGGCGCGCAACGTGACCGATGTCGCCCTCATGCTGAGCGCGATCGCCGGCCCGGACCCGCGGGCGCCGATCGCGCTCTCCGAGCCGGGGACGGCCTTCCGCCCGCCGTTCGACGGCGACGTGGACGGCGCGCGCATCGCCTGGAGCCGCGACCTCGGCGGCCTGCCGGTCGACCCGCGGGTGACGGCGGTGATCGACGCCCGGCGCACGACCTTCGAGCGCCTCGGTTGCGTCGTCGAGGACGCCGAACCCGACATGACCGGGGCCGACGAGGTGTTCCGGGTCTGGCGGGCATGGTACTTCGAGCTGTGCCACGGCGCGCTGCTCGACGAGCACCGCGCGCTGCTGAAGGACACCGTGATCTGGAACATCGAGGAGGGACGTCGGCTCAGCGGGCCGCGCCTCGGCGAGTCGATGCGCGCCTGGACGGCGCTGCTGGACCGCGTGCGGCGCTTCTTCGAAGGTTACGACTTCCTCGTGCTGCCGGTCAGCCAGGTGCCGCCGTTCGACGTCGAGCAGGAGTATCCCACCGAGATCGACGGCGTCCGCATGCAGACCTACCTCGACTGGATGAGTTCCTGCGCGCACATCTCGGTGCTCGGCCTGCCGGCGATCTCCGTCCCCTGCGGGTTCACGGACGACGGCCTGCCGGTGGGCGTACAGATTGTCGGCCGGCAGCACGCCGACCTGCGCGTACTGCAGCTTGCGCGCGCCTTCGAGCGCATCAACGACACCGGGCTGCGCCGCCCCCCGCTGACGACGCCGGGCGCGGACGCCGCGCACCCGGCGCGGGAGACATGAGGACGCCTGTGCGCGCCCCGGCGCGACCGCGCCTCCGGGTTCGGGTGCTGAACCGGGTCTTCGACGGCCTGTTCGCCTGCACGCTGTTCCTGGGCGTCCTGTTCCTGTGGCGTCGTTCTCACGAACGCGGCTGCGGGGCCGCGGTCCTGCCGGCCCTGGGCTACCTGACGACCTGTTACGGACTGCTGGCGTACCGGCTCGAACGGCGGCGCTTCGCCGTGGCGTACTACCTCGACCCGCGGTCTCCCCTGCACCACCGGCTGCAGGGGGTCGCGCCGTCCGTCCTGATCAGCCTGCTCGCCGCCGCACCGCTGACCACGTTTCTGGCGCTGTTCGCGGCGTTGGCGCGTCCGACGGACTGGTACTTCTTCTGCGCCGCCGCCGGCACGGCGCCGCTGCTGTTCGGAGCCGCCTCGGTGTGGCCCGGGCGACACCTGCGGCGCGAACCGCCGGGCGCCGCCGCCGAGGATCTCAATGGGCCGCCGGACCGATGCACCGCCGGGGTTCGCATCGGGCGGGGCGCACTCGCCGACATTCTCGCCGCTCGCCTCGCCGGGACCCTGGTGCTGGCCGGGGTGGCCGGCGCCTACGTCTACGCCAACTACCACCTGATCCCCGTCCCCGGCGAGCAGATCTTCCCGGACTCGCTCGAGCGGACGCTGTCCTCGTTCGCGGGCGCCGCGCGCTCGGCGTGCGGTCCCGTGGACGACGCGCTGCAGTTGGCGGCGTCGATAGAGGGATTGTCGTGGTACGCCGTGACCGCCGCGGTATCCTTCCCCTGGATGCCCGACGGCATGAACGCCCTGCTGTGGACCGGCTTCTTCCTGAAGACCGCGATGGTCTTCGGCGGGTTCGTCCGCGGTCTGGAGGGCGCGATCCTGCTGGCCTGCCGGGCACGCCGCGCCCTGCCCGGGGCGGAGACATGACGACGTACTCCTGGCGAGCAGTCGTCCTGCTGTCGGCCGGCGCGCTCGTGTCGTGGATCCTGCTTGCGATCGTCCGTCCCGCTCCTGCCGCACCGCCGCCCGCACCGTGCGAGTTCAGCCCGGCGCCCATCGCCCTGCCGCCTGCCGCGGACGACCTGACCCGGCGTCTCCAGCGGGCGGAACGCTGGTGGGAACAGGCGCAGGTGCGTCTGGCCAGTGCGCCGCTGCCGGCCACCGAGCAGGCCGTGACGGCAGGACTCGACGCCGCGTTCGAGCCTGTCTACGCCAGCGTCCCGGCGTTCCTCAACTGGCACTTCTCGATTGGCGGACAGTACGCGCAACTCGGCATCGCGGCAGCCGGCGGCCTGCGCCGGTTCCTCGCATCGCGCGCCGTCGACGGCGCGGACCCGACTCTGCAGGACCAGCTCGTCGATCAACTGCAACGGTCCCTGGCGCCGCTGCTGGACCAGATCGTGGAACGACTGCAACCCGAAGTGGAGTCGCAGCTCGTCGCGCAGTTGCCGGAACGCCTGGAGGGGGCGGCGGCGGCCATCGAACGGATCATGCAGCAGGAAGTGCGTGCGCTGCTCGCAGAGTGGACCCGCGACGAGACACGGCAGGCGGCGCTCGACCTGCAACCTGACGACGCCTCCGGACAACAGGCGGCGGCGGACCCGGACCGTGAACGGGGACGCGTATCACCCTGTGCCCGAGAGCGCCGGCGAGCCCGTGCCGGGGCCTTCGGCCCCGAAATCCGAATGGACTCTGCGGGCCTGTTGGACATCACCGCTCCGCGTGCGGTGCGTCGCTTCACGGCCTCCGTGGTCCCGTCCGGCATCGTCGGCGGCGCCGTCGGAATCCGCGCGGCGCTCGGCGCGCGGGCCGCCGTCGTGGCGCTCGGCCGGGCCGTGACCCGCACCCTGACGCGGTCGGCGGAGAGGACCGTCCTCGGCGCCGCGGGCCGGGCCGCATCCCGCTGGATTGCCGCGACGGGCGGCGCCGCCGGCGGCGGTCTCGGAGCGCTGCTCGGCGGCGCCGCATGGCTGGCCATCGATGGCATCTCGATCAACGTCGATGAGTACCTCCATCGCGACGACCTGGAGAAGGAGCTGATCGCGGCGATCGACGAACGCAAGGACGCGATCACCCGGGCGATGACGGGCGAGATCGCTGCGCTCCGGGCGGAGCTGTCCAACCCGGTCCGCGGCGCCGGGCCGCGTCCGCTCGGGCCGGTCACGCCGGACGACATGGACCGCGGATGATGCACGCGGCGGGGACCGCCGGCGGCGGGGACCGGGGCCGTGCGGGCGATTGCCGCAACCGTCGATGGAACGCGCGCACCGGTTCGTCGCACCCGTCCCGTGCGGTTGCGAGCGGGTTCTCCCGGCCATGGAAGAACCACAGCCCCCCTTGGTGGGACACTGCCACAAGGCGCTTGACAACCGTCGCGGAACCAGTGTTGCATCGCCGGGTGGGGTGGCGCAGTCGGCAACCGCGAGGGGAAATACCGATGGCAACCTGCACGGTGGTCGACGGAAGGACGATGCATGCGGCGACCGCGTAGTGCTGCGGCGGCGCCTCCGCAGCTTCCACACCCGAGTCGGCGAACCCGGCCGGCGCAAGGAGAAATCATGCCCACAGACGCGAGGCGTTCCCGGCACATGGTCCTGCCCCTGGCAGCGTTGCTCATCAGCGCCGCCGCGCTCGCCGACGCCCAGACGCGGCCGGCGATGACCACCGAGGCAGAGTTCCTCCACGCGATGGAAGCACTGTCGAACTGGGGCCGTTGGGGCCCGGACGACGGACTGGGCGCCGCCAACCTGATCACCCCGGCCAAGCGGAAGGCCGCCGCGGCGCTGGTGACCGAGGGCCGCAGCGTGTCGCTCGCCCACGACATCATCCAGGCCCCCACGCTCGAGGGCCAGTGGTATCTCGATCGGCAGGTGGTCAACGTCAGCGAGACCGGGGCCTCCGACCGCTACCAGTACACCGGCACCTACCACGGCGTCATCCACAGCCACCTCGACTCGGTCGCCTGCCACGTCATGTTCGAGGGCAAGGGGTACAACGGCGTGACCGCAGAGCAGGTGGTGGCGGCGGAAGGCTGCCCGCAGGGCAGCATCCACGCGCTGCGGGAGGGCATCTTCACGCGCGGCATCCTGTTCGACGCGACCCTGTTGCCGGGCCGGGACGAAGCCGGCCGGGGCTGGGTCGAGCCCGGCACGGCGATCCGCGCCGCCGATCTCGAGGCGCTGGAGCGCATCCAGGGCGTGCGGGTCGAGCCGGGCGACGTCATCCTGCTGCACACCGGCCGCTGGAAGCGGCGGGCCGCGCTCGGCCCCTGGAACCCGTCCGAGGAGGGCGTGGCCGGCTACCACGCCGACGTGGCGTACTTCCTGAAGGAACGCGGCGTGTCGTTCATCGGCCACGACATGTGGAACGACGCGTTCCCGCACGAGTTCTCCGACGCGGTCCGGCTGCCGATCCACCGCCTGGCGCTGGTCGCGCTCGGCGTGGGGATCTTCGACAACCTGGACTTCGACGACCTCGCCGCCACCGCGCGCGCGCTCGGCCGCTACGAGTTCCTCTTCGTGGCCGCGCCGCTGCGCATCGAGAAGGGCATGGGGTCGCCCCTGAATCCGATCGCCACCTTCTAGGAAACGAGGACGAACACGTGCGAACGCTCTCAACACTCAGCCTCACCGTCGTTCTCGGCCTCGTTGTGGCAACGCCGGCCGCGGGGCAGTGGCACAGCGCCGGCGAGCCGCTGCCCGACACGTCCTGGCGCAAGCTCCGGAACGGCTTCGGCGCCATGCTGGTGCTGTCGAACCGACCGGAGGAGTTCCTCGAGGCCTGGGTCCAGCGGACGCCCGGCGTCTCCATCAGCACGACGCGGGTCGGCCGGCGCGGGCAGCCGCTGGCGCCGTTCCTCTTCTTCATCGGCTGCGCCGAGAACCGCCTCGGGGTCTGCGACGCGTCGTTCGATCTGGAGGTGGTCCGGCCGGACGGCGCCGCCCTCTTCCGGACCCCCGATCTGGAGCTGTGGCGCGCCAAGCCCGCCCCTGCGCGCGGCACCATCGGTCTGTCGGTCGGTTACGCGGGGATCGATCTGACCGACGCCGACGCCCTGGGCCGCTATGTCGTGCGGGCCGCGGTGCGCGACGACAACGCCGGCACATCGATGACGCTGGAGCAGACCTTCGAGGTCTTCGGCGAAGTGTCGACGGTCATCGGCGACGGGATGCCGGGCCTGTCGGATACGCAGGTCAACAACCCCTACGGCGTGGTGATCGGGCCGGACGGCGCGCTCTATTTCTGTGACCTCGACAACCAGATGATCCGGCGCCTGAACCTGGCGACGGGGACGACGACGACGATCGCCGGCAACGGCGAACGGGGCTACGGCGGCGACGGCGGGCCGGCGACCGAGGCCCTGCTCAACATGCCGCACGAGATCCAGTTCGACGCGCGCGGCGACCTCTACATCGTCGAGCGGGACAACCATGTCGTCCGCAAGGTGGACATGCAGACCGGGATCATCTCGACCGTGGCGGGCACCGGCGAGGCCGGCTTCTCCGGCGACGGCGGGCCGGCGACCGCGGCGCGACTTCGCGCGCCGCACAGCATCGTGTTCGCTCCGGACGGCCGGCTGCTGATCTGCGACATCGGCAACCACCGCATGCGGCGCGTCGACCTGCAAACCGGGATCATCGAGACCTTCGCCGGCACCGGCGAGCGCGAGCCGACGCCGGACGGCGCGCCGCTGGCCGGCACGCCGTTGAACGGACCGCGCGCGATGGCGCTCGACCCGGACGGCAACCTCTATCTCGCGCTGCGGGAGGGGAACGCCATCTACCGCATCGACCTCGGGAACGAGACGATCCACCACGTGGCGGGCACCGGCGAGCAGGGCTACTCGGGCGACGGCGGGCCGGCGCGCGAGGCGACGCTCGCCGGCCCGAAGGGACTCGCCTACGCCGCCGACGGCACGCTCTATGTCGCCGATACCGAGAACCACGTGATCCGCCGCATCAACACCGCAACGGGGATCATCTCGACCGCCCTGGGGACCGGCGAACGGGGAGACGGACCGGAGCCCGAGCCGCGGCGCTGCCGGACGAACCGGCCGCACGGCATCTGGGTGGACGAGGCCGGCGCACTCTACGTGGGCGACAGCGAGGCGCACCGCATCCGGGTGCTGCGGTAGTACGGTTCTCGTCCGGGTGGGGTGCGCGGGCAGCCTGGCTACGCGCCCTCATCCGCCCGGGTCGATGCGGGGGCGTTGCTTCCCCAGCCGTCGCCCCAGCGGGTCCTGCGCGCGGTGCGGTAGCGGTCGCCGTCGCGGCGCGTCACCAGTTCGCGGCGCAGTCCGCCGGCCGTGCACAGCGGGAGCACCACGCGCCGCGGCGCGGTTTCCGGTCGGCGCAGCACCCGCGCGGCGCAGGGATCGGCGCGCCCGCGGGTCACCACCACGTAGGCGTACTTCTCGTCCTCGTAGGGCAGCCGCCCGCCCTTGAGGCGCCGGTGCAGACTCGACCGGTTCACACGCGCCCCGAAGTGACACCAGTCGTCCGCCGGCAGCGGGCAGACACCGGCGTGGGGACACGGGGCGGCGACCGCGGCCCCGTGCTCGACAAGGCGCGCCCGCGCCCGCATCACGCGGGCGGCGCCGGCCGGAGTCCCCGGCTCGACGATGACGAGCGCGCCCGTCGCCAGGCTCCACGCGGTGTCCACGAAGCGGTCGCGATCCCCCTGCCGCAACTCTCCGAGGACGTAGCCGACCAGCACCAGGTCGTGTCCTTCGAGCTCGTGCGCGCGCACGGCGTCCTGCACGCGCCACGTCGACTGCACGCCTGCGGCCAGCCCGCCGCCGGCCTGCTGGACGGGTTCAGTCCGGTCAAGCCTGACGGAAGTCGACTGCACGCCTGCGGCCAGCCCGCCGCCGGCCTGCAGCCGGCGGCCCAACTCCGCCATGTCGACGTCGATCTCGACATGGGTGGCGCGCTGCAGAGCGGGAAAGTGCGGGCGCGCCGCCCAGAGTCCGGGCGCCGGCCCCGCGCCGAGCTCCAGCAGGCTGTTCACCGGCAGCTCCGGCGCGTGGCGGCGCAGCTCGCCGAACACCGCGTGCGTCGCCGCGCAGGTCGCCGGCAGCCGCTCCGCCACGTAGGCCAGCCGGTCGTACCGCGACGTCCACGGCGCCGCAGCCCCGGCGACGTCCCGATAGGCCGCCGAGAGCCGCTCCGACGCCCGCTGGAGCGCGGCGAGCGGCGCCCCGTCCAACAGCCGCTCGGTCGCCTCGCGCAACGCGAGCGGTGACGGCCGCGCATGCGTCATCGGACTCGACGCTTCTCGGTCAGAGCACGTGCACAAGTCCGGCATCCCGGTATTCGCTCTCCCAGTGACGTCAGCGCTTGATGTTCGTGGCGCGAGTCCGCCCATGCGATCAGCACGTTGATATCGAGCAGCAGCCTTCAACGCACAGTGGCGGCGCGGATCTCGAGCTGTTCACAGGTCGCGGAAGGGAAGGCGGGGCGGTTCTCGACGGCCGGGCCGTCTGCGTCGGCGGCACCGGAAGCCGACTGATGCCGAACCTCGTCGATCAGGCACAACGCAGCAAGCAGGAGTGAGCCGTTGAGGGCTTCGGTCTGATCACGCATCGTCTCCCGGATGGCAGCGCGGCCCTGCGCCGCCTCCTCGCGGATGGTCCACATCTCCTCCCGGATGGCAGCGCGGTCCTGCACCGCGGCGTCGAAGCCCGCGCGCATCTCGCTGCGGATGGCAGCGCGGTCCTGCACCGCGGCGTCGAAGCCGGCCTGCATCGTCTCCCGGATGGCGGCAATGCCTTGGCGAATCTCGGCCCGGTCCCGGCTCGCCTCGTCGAGGCGCGAAAGCAGGGTGGTGCTCTCCAGGTTGACGCCAGCGCGCCGGTCCGCGCGGCTCTCGCGGTAGACGCCGATGACCAGCGTGACGATCACGCCGAGGAAACCGACCACCAGCGTACCGAAGAGAATGCGCGTGTCCCGACTCAGCGCCGCCGCCCGCGGCGGATCCAGCCGCTCCGCGCTAGGCGCCGCCCGACCGGGCTGCTCGTCCTTCTCCATCGATTCCCCTGCAGTCCGCGGCAGCTCCCCGTACGCGATCGGCGATATCCGGTTGGCGCCGCCAAACCCGTCGCAGGACTCCGTGTTCGGCCCAACCACCACCGCCCCGGGAGCTTGCGCCGCAGAACTCGCTCCCGCTGTGTCTCTGCGGCGCAAGCTCCCAGCCTGCCCGTTTCCGTCAGCCACGGCCTGCGAGCGGCGCCGCATCCGCCGGGTCGCTCTGCGCTGTCCAGCGTACCACGCCATCGAGCCGCTGGAAGACCTGGCCTGGCTCGGCATCACCCTCTCCGGCACGGTTTGCAGGACGGATCACCAGGTCCGAAAACGGCCGATCCGCGCCGCGCCCCGGCGCTATAGTGTCGCCGATGCTGGATGCTGCGACGTGCGAACGGGCCCGCCTGGCGCGCGACGCGCGCTTCGACGGCCGCTTCTTCGTAGCCGTCGTGACCACCGGCATCTACTGCCGGCCCGTCTGTCCGGTACAACCGCCGGCGGCCGCCCACGTGCGCTTCTACGGCTCGGCGCCGGCGGCCGCCCGGGCCGGCTTCCGTCCCTGTCTGCGCTGCCGTCCGGAGACGGCGCCGGGCAGTCCGGCATGGTTCGGCACCCCGGCCACCGTGCGCCGCGCCCTGCGCCTGATAGACGCCGGCGCGCTCGACGCCGGCGGCGCGGACGATCTGGCGCAACGCCTCGGTGTCGGGGCGCGGCATCTGCGACGGCTGTTCGACCGTCACATCGGCGCGCCGCCGCAGCAGGTCGCGGCAACCTGCCGCCTGCACCGCGCCAAGCGGCTGCTCGACGCCACCGACCTGTCGGTGGCCGCCGTCGCACAGGCGGCCGGGTTCGGCAGTGTCCGGCGCTTCAACGACGTGATCCGGCGGACGTACGGCTGCGCACCGCGCGACCTGCGCGGACGGAAGCGCAGGTCGCAGCCGACCGCAGGATCCGACGGCGCGCTGCGTCTCCGCCTGCGCTACCGGCCGCCGTACGACGCGGCGGCGCTGCTCGCCTTTCTGGCGCCGCGCGCCGTGCCCGGGCTGGAGGCCGTCGACGTGGCGCGGCGCACCTACCGGCGCACGTTCCGTCTGTCCGGAGACGTCCGCGCCGACGGCAGCGGCGAGGCCGCCCGGACGGCGCAGCCGGCCGCGGGCGTCGTGCGCCTGGAAGCGGGCCGCGCCGGATACCTGAACGCCGAGGTCTGTCATCCCGACGCCCGGGTGCTGCTGGACGTCACGGCCCGGTTGCGGAGGCTCTTCGACCTGGATGCCGATCCGGTGTCCTTCCGCCAGCGCCTGGCCGGCCCCGGTCCGCTGCACGCCCGGCTCTCGGCGCTTCCCGGCATACGGGTTCCCGGAGCCTGGGACGGCTTCGAGCTGGCGGTCCGCGCGATCCTCGGCCAGCAGGTGACGGTGCGGGGCGCGACGACGCTCGCGGGCCGACTCGTGGAGGCGTTGGGAGAACGGCTGCCCGAGCCGCTGCGGGGCCCGGGCCTCACGTGGACGTTTCCGCCCCCGGCTGCCGTCGCCGGGTTCGACCTGCGCACGATCGGCGTGCCGACGGCGCGGGCGACCGCGTTGCGCACCGTGGCGGCGGCGGTCGCGACCGGCCGGCTCGACCTCGACGCGACCGCCGACCCGGATGCGGTGCGGGCGCAACTGAGCGCCATTGCCGGCATCGGCCCCTGGACCACCGAGTACATCGCCATGCGTGCGCTGCGCGATCCGGACGCCTTCCCCGCCGGCGACCTCGGCCTGCGCAGGGCCGTCGCAGGCCCGGCTCCGACCGTTCGACCGCGGAGCAACGCAGCCAGGCGGGATGCATCGCCGCTCGAATGCCGCGACGACTTCCGCCACGGGCCTCCAGCTCCGATCAGCGCGCGGGAACTGCACGCGATGGCCGAGCCGTGGCGCCCCTGGCGCGCCTATGCCGCGATGCTGCTGTGGCAGGACACCCCCGCAAACCATCCGGAAGGAAGAGATGCCCAGGTCGTACCATGACTTCGAGACGCCCATCGGCGCCCTGCGCCTGGTGGGCGACGAGCAACGCGTCGAACGCGTCGACCTGCCGAACGCGGCGGCGCGGCGGCCGGACCCGGCCTGGCGGGAAGCGCGCGGCGCGCTGCCCATGGCGTTGCAGGCGGCGAGACGCCAACTCGCGGAGTACTTCGCAGGGGCGCGCCGCAATTTCGATCTGCCGCTCGCTCCCGACGGCACCAGGTTCCAGCGCCGCGTCTGGGAGGAACTGCGCCGCATCCCCTTCGCCGAGACCATCTCCTACGGCGAGCTGGCCCGCCGCATCGCCAGACCGACCGCGGCGCGGGCGGTCGGCGCGGCCAACGGCAGGAACCCGCTCGCCATCGTCGTCCCCTGCCACCGTGTCATCGGCGCGGACGGCACGCTCACCGGATACGGCGGCGGCCTGGCGGTCAAGGAGGCGCTGCTGGCGCTCGAACGCCATGTCGCCGGCGGCACGGGCTGATCGACACGGGATCCTGCGACACTCAGCGCCGGGACATTTCGAGACGGCGCCAGAAGTCCGCTTCGTCAGCTCAGGCGAGCGCCGCCACGGTCACCGTCTCCCGCGGCAGGGCGAGCAGCGCCGCCGGGTCGGCCGGAAAGTCCGGCGAGACCTGCCTGCCGCGCATCACGAGCAGGGTCCGCAGCGTGATCGCCAGATCTTCCGCGCGTCCCTCGGCGTGTCCTTCCGCCCGCCCCTCGGCGATCAGCCGGCGCGACAGCGGGTCGTCCTCCGGGCCGGCGCCCTCCCGCGCGCCGAGCGCACGCCCGACGCGCTCCAGCACCCGGCAGGTGGCCGCCGTGGGTACCGGTTCGGTCAGGGCCGTATTGATCTCCGTCGCCAGCCAACCAGGGAACGCCCGGCTGGACGCCGCCGCCAGGTAGCGCCCGCCCTCCAGCGTGTGAATCGTCACTCCCGCAGGCTTGCGCCGCGTCGCCCCTTCCGGCGGCACCATCACCCACAGCTCGGGCACGCCCCACGCCTCGTAGACCGGCAACTTGCCCGGCCGCACATCGGTGGTGTGGTCAACCTCCAGCACCACGTCGGGGAAGTCGTGCTGGCCGACGGTCAGCGACGAGTTGCGCGGCATCACGGCGCGCGCCGGGTGCAGATAGACGGTTTCGTCCGCCTCCATGGCGCGCTCGGACCAACCCTCGGCATCGCGCAGCACCAGCGAGACCGAGCCCAGCGAGACGATGGGAGCACCGCGCAGCGAGGCGATGCGTTCGACCAGGTGGGGCAACCGGCGGGAGGTCCACTCGTGGACGGCGGAGACGTCGCGGACCACCCAGGCTGCACTGGCGCGGCGGTCCCAGTACTCGATCCGGCCGTCGTACGCGTCGAAGCCGTCGCGCGTCATGCGCACGCGATCGGCGCCGGGGAAGCGCAGCCGGTCGTAGCGGACCTCGCGGCGTGCGACCGCCGGGGCTGACGCGACAGCGCCCGCGCCGCGCACGTTCAGTGGAACGCCAGTTCTGCTGTCCACTACCATGCATCGTAGCATCGCGGCGGCAGGACGTTCCAGGCACAGGGCACCATGGGTGGCGCTCCCCCGGCGGCGCCGGCAACACACCGGGGCCGCCGTCTACAACGGAACGCCCGGCGTCAGGCGCCCCCTCCCGGGGCAATCCGCGGCGCGCGCACCCGGCGTCGGTCACGGCAGACCGAGCGCTACCCACTGGCCTGCAACCTCGCGGCCCCCAATCGGCACGACGACGTACTGCCGGCCCTCGTGCAGGTAGGTCATCGGCACGCCGGTGGTCCCGGCCGGCAGCTCCATCTCCCAGACGAGCGCGCCGGTCGCCTTGTCGTAGGCGCGGAACCAGGGCTCGCCGTAGTTGGTCACGATGTTCAGCGGCATGCCGTCCATCACGCGACCGCCCTCCTGGATGCCCACATCCGAGCCCTCGCCGATGAAGAGCAGCGTCTTCGTCAGCAGCGGTCCGGGCCGCCCGGGCGACCCGAGACGGCCGAGGTTCAGGTGCGCGATGGCCGGATGGTCGGTCGGACCGTGGCCGTTCGGCGTCATCCACACCTCCTCGCCGGTGTTCATGTCGAAGGCGGTGATCCGCCCGTAGGGTGGCTTGAACAGCGGCAGCCCGCGCGGGCCGCCGATCCACTGGCGGGTCCCCTTGATGAAGGCCAGGTTGGTGCGGTCGGGATTGCCCTCGAGGATGTCGGCCACGAACGGCGACGTGATCGAGGGAACGTACAGGTAGCCCGTCTCGGGATCGAACGCCGCGCCCTGCACATCGGCCCCACCCTGCGAGCCCGGAAGCTGGATGGTGCCCTGGTTGTCGTTGGGCCCCGCGCCCCGCACCGAGGGCGGCGTGAACATCGGGCCGATGGTGTAGCGCTCGACGATCTCCAGCGCCTCTTCGCGCAGCTCCGGCGTGAAGTCGATGAGGTTCTCGACGGTCGCCCCCTGCCGGTCGAACGCCGGCGGCTTCGTCGGGAACGGCTGCGTCGGGGAGGTCACCTCGCCGGGGGTTCCCGACTGCGGCACCGGCCGTTCCTCGATCGGCCAGATCGGATCGCCGGTCACGCGGTCGAAGGCAAAGGCGAACGCCTGCTTGGTGATCTGGATCACCGCCTTGATGTCGCGCCCGTCGACGGTGAGGTCGGCCAGGATCGGCGCGGCCGGAATGTCGTAGTCCCACAGGCCGTGATGGACGAGCTGGTAGTGCCAGACGCGCTCGCCGGTCTCCACGTCGACGCAGACGATCGACTGGGAGAACAGGTTGTCGCCCGGCCGGTGGCCGCCGTACATGTCGTTGGTGGCCGACGATGTCGGCATGTAGACGTAGCCCAGCTCCTCGTCGGCCGCGAAGAGCGACCAGACCGGCGCGTGCCCGCTGAACTCCCACGAGCGGTCGCCCCAGGTGTGGGTGCCGTACTCGCCGGCCTGCGGAATGGTGTGGAAGATCCACCGGAGCGCGCCGGTGCGGACGTCGAAGGCGCGCACGTCGCCGCGGATGTCCTCCTTCGTGTAGAACGTGTCCCCCATGGATTGCCCCATCACGATGGTGTCGCGCACCACGGTCGGCGCGCCGCCCCAGCGGTAGCGCGCGCCCTCGGCGAGGCCGGTCTTCAGGTCGACCCGCCCGTTGTCGCCGAAATCACGGAACGGCTCCCCGGTCGCCGGATCGAGGGCGTACAGCCACTCGCCGCGGTGGGCGATGATGCGCCGCTCGTCGCCGTCGGTCCAGAAGGCGATGCCGCGGTGTCCCGCGCCGCGGAAGCCGGCCGGTGCCTCCTCGAACGGCTGCTGCACCCAGATCGTGTCGCCGGTAGCCGGATCCCAGGCCTCGACCAGGCCGACCGCGTTCGGTGCGTAGACGATGCCGTCGACCATCAGCGGCGTCGAGCGGTTGGCGTTGCTGTAGCCGAGGTCCGGGACCACATCGAGGATCGACTGGTCGACCGTGGGACGGGTCCAGGCGATCTGCAACTGGTCCACGTTGCCGGCATCGATCTGGTCGAGGGGCGAGTACTTGGTCGCGCCGTTGTCGGCGGCGTAGGCGCGCCACTGGCCGTCCACCGCTCCGTGCTGGGCGGACGCGGGCGAGGCGCACGAGAGGACGAGAACGAGCGCACAGGCCATGGCGCCGGCCGGGACGTTGCGATCGCGCATCTGGCGTTCCTCCATCGGATCGGTAATCTCCAGGATTATAGGTTACCGATGCCCGATATGCGCCTTCCTCACGCCTTGTCGGGTGGGCGCCTCGCCGCTCTCGGTGCCCGGGGGATTTCACCACGGACTACTTGACGTCGGGCGCGGGCGGGCGCATGCTCGGATTCGGAAACGAACGGCCGGCGCCGCCGTGGATACCGGCGCCGGCCGGACCCGAAACACGGAGGATCGCCATGAGCAAGCGTTTCGCAGGCGCGTCGGTCGTCGCCGTGCTCGTCGCCGCAGGATTGGTCTCGCTCTCCGCGTCCGGCGGAGCGGCGGGCGGCGTACAGGCCGCAGAAGCGGACATCAGCGGCGTCGTCACCAGCGCCAACGGCCCCGAGGAGGGAGTCTGGGTCATCGCCGAGACCACCTCCCTGCCGACGAAGTTCGTCAGGAGCGTGGTGACCGGCGATGAGGGCCGATACCTGATTCCGGACCTGCCGGACGCGACCTACGACGTGTGGGTGCGCGGCTACGGGCTGGTCGACTCCGATGCGGTGACCGCACGGCCGGGCGACACGGTGGACCTGGCGGCGACCGTGGCCCCGACGCCGGCCGAAGCGGCGAAGGTCTACCCGGCCAACTACTGGTACTCGCTGATCGAACCGCCCGTCGCGGCCGAGTTCCCCGGCACCGGCGAGGACGGCAACGGCATCGCCGCCACGCTGCAGCACCAGGACCAGTGGGTGGACATCCAGAAGCAGGGCTGCATGCTGTGCCACCAGCTCGGCAGCCGCATCATCCGCGAGATCGACAACCTCGGCCAGTTCGACTCCAGCCTCGAAGCGTGGGACCACCGCGTCCGCATGGGCCAGCGCGGCGGGCAGATGACCAACGTGATGAACCGCTTCGGCCGGATGCGCGGACTGCAGATGTTCGCCGACTGGAGCGACCGCATCGCCGCCGGCGCGGTGCCCGAGGCGCCGCCGCGACCGCAGGGCGTCGAGCGCAACGTGGTGATTTCGATGTGGGAATGGGGCACCGAGATCGACTACATCCACGACGAGATCACGACCGACAAGCGCGATCCCACCGTCAACGCGGACGGCCCGGTCTACGGCGTGAACATCTCCAACGACGCGCTGACGATCCTCGACCCGGTCACCCACACCGCCACCAGCCTGGACGTGCCGCTGCGGGTCGACGCGGACACGGTGCCGGGGATGATCGCCATGTCCATGCCCGCACCGTCGCGCTTCTTCGGCGACGAACTCATCTGGAACGACCCGGCCAACCCGCACAACCCGATGATGGACGGCCGGGGCCGGGTATGGATGACCTCCGCCATCCGCAACCGCGCCAATCCCGACTGGTGCCGCGAGGGCTCGGACCATCCCTACGCGCAGTACTTCCCGCTGGCCAGCGGCTTCCGCTCGGCCGTCTTCTACGAGCCGGACGCCGAGCAGTTCGTGCTGGTGGACACCTGTTTCGGCACCCACCATCTGCAGTTCGCCGAGGACGAGCGCGACACCCTGTACTTCAGCGGCGGCGGGCAGGTCATCGGCTGGATCGACACGCAGCTCTACGACGAGACCGGCAACGAGCAGCTCTCCCAGGGCTGGTGCCCCACCGTGCTCGACACCAACGGCGACGGCGTGATCACGAAGCCGTGGAACGAGCCGGCGGCGCGGCGCGGGCAGGCGGCCGAGGTCGACCCGGCGCTCGACACGCGCGTCGTCATCGGCAGCTACGGCGTGATCGCTGATCCGACCGACGAGAAGGCGGTCTGGATCAGCTCGAACCGCTTCCCGGGCCGGCTCGCCCGCCTGCACGTCGGCGACAGCCCGCCGGAGACCTGCGTGACGGAGATGTACGAGGTGCCGTCGGTGCTCGACCCGAACGTGCCGCCGGAGAAGCGCGGTTTCGGCTCGCGCGGGATCGACATCGACCGGAACGGCGTCGTCTGGACCGCGCTGTCCGGTTCGAGCCACATGGCCAGCTTCGACCGCCGCCGGTGCGCCGTGCACAACGGGCCGACCACGGGCGCCGGGAGGCACTGCGTCGAGGGCTGGACCCTCTACCCCACGCCCGGCCCGACGATCCCCGGCACCGACCCGCCGGTGCGGGCCGACTACCACTACTACAACTGGGTGGATCAGTGGGACACGCTCGGTCTCGGCAGGGACGTTCCGATCGCGACCGGTTCGAACTCCGACTCGCTGCTGGCCATGGATCCGGAAACCGGAGCGTGGACCGTGCTCCGGGTGCCCTATCCGCAGGGATTCTTCACGCGCGGGCTCGACGGCCGCATCGACGATCCGGACGCCGGGTGGAAGGGGCGCGGCGTGTGGGCCACCTACGGCGCGGCGGTCACCTGGCACATCGAGGGCGGCGTCGGCGTCAAGCCCGGGATGCTGAAGTTCCAGGTGCGTCCGCACCCGCTGGCGAACTGAGCGACGGCGTGCGGCGGCGCGACTCGTGAACGCGGCGACCCCGCGGAAGGGCCCTTCCGCGGGGTCCTGCCGCTGGTCCTTCACGCCCAGTGCACCGGGCCGGCCGCGGCCCGCTTCATCTTTATCGCCTGAAATACCCTGTATTTTTTCATGAACTACGATAAAAGTACATGCTATTTTAGCAACCGTCTTCCATGTCCTCTGTGCTTCCGCGTCGAGAAATCGGCCATCTGCAGGCCTGGGCGGCTCGGCGACCGCACAAGCCGATCGTGATTCGAGGCGCGCGGCAGGTCGGCAAGTCGACCCTGGTGCGCGAGTTCGCCCGCGCGGCGCGGCTGACGCCGGTGGTGGTCGACTTCGAGCGCAATCCGGAGCTGCGGGAGGCCTTCAGCAGCCGGGATCCGGCGCGCATCCTGGCGCTGCTCAAGCTGCTGACCGGCAGGACGGCGGCGGCGGGCTCGCACCTGCTGTTCCTGGACGAGATCCAGGCCGCGCCCGAAGCACTCGCGGCGCTGCGCTACTTCCACGAGGAGATGCCCGCGCTGCATGTGCTGGCGGCCGGTTCGCTGCTCGAGTTCGCACTCGCCGAGACCCGCTTCCCGATGCCCGTCGGCCGCGTGGAGTACATGCACCTCGGACCGATGCACTTCGAGGACTTCGTGACCGCCATGGGCGAGGCCGACCTGGCCGACTTCCTGCGCGGCTTCCCCCTCCGCGCCGTCGGCGAGAACGCCCTGCCGGCGGCGCTCCACCGCAAATGCCTCGACCTGCTCCGCCGCTACTGGGTCGTGGGCGGACTCCCGGAAGCCGTGGCGGCATTCGTCGGGGCGCCGGGCCGCGGAACCGATTTCGAGCCGGTGTCGCGCGTACTGCAGAGCGTCGTCGCGACCTACCGCGACGATTTCGGCAGGTACGGCCGGTCCCGCGACCGCATCCGGATGGTCTTCGATCGGCTCCCGCACCTGGTGACCCGGAAGTTCAAGTACGTGGAGGTCAGCCGGGACCATCGCGCCTCCGAGATCGCCGCCGCGCTCGATCACCTGTGCATGGCCCGCGTGGCCAGCCGGGTGTTCCGCACGTCCGCCAACGGCGTGCCGCTCGCGGCCGGGATCAACGAGCGCTTCTTCAAGTGTCTGCACGTCGACGTCGGCCTGATGTGCGCCGCCCTCGGCCTCGACATGCTCGATCTGGAGCGGCAGACGGATCCCACGCTCGTCAACCGCGGCGCCGTCGCCGAGCAGTTCGTGGGCCAGCATCTGCTCTACGGCGAGGCGCCGTACCGCACGCCGGCGCTGCACTACTGGGCCCGCGAGACCAGGAACGCGGCGGCCGAGATCGACTACGTCATCGCCGTGGGAAGCCGCGTCGTGCCGGTCGAGGTGAAAGCGGGCGCCACCGGCTCCCTGCGGTCGCTGCACCAGTTCGTGCGCGAGAAGTCCCCCGGTCTGGCCGTGCGTTTCAACGCGGATCCGCCGAGCCTGCTGCGGGATTCCCGAACACCCCGGATGGAACGACCGTGCGCTACGAACTGCTCTCGCTGCCCCTGTATCTCGTCGGTCAGGCGCGCCGGCTGATCGGCGAAGCGATTGCGTAGCGATCCTGCCTGGTCGACAGCCCCCTGTGCGCGAGCCCGGCCACCTTCCGCTCCTCGCACGCCATCGCACGTGCGGTTCTCTCGACGCTGTGGCACAATGGCCCCATGAAGCGGGCGGCCGTCGCGGCTGCGGCGCTCACCGTCATCGCGGCGCTGGCCGCCGACGCCGCCCTCGCGCAGTGGGGCTGGGGCTGGCGGACGCGCCATCCGCCCCGCATCCGGCCCCCCGAGCAGCGTGACGCCGGGTTCTCTTTCTGCCGGCTCATGTACTCCAGCGAGTACACGGGCCGTGGCATGGGCCGCTGGTCGACCGACTATCCCTTCGCCGACATCAACTTCATGATCCGCCTGTCGGAGCTGTCGACGACCCATGTCAACTTCGACCTCGACGACGAGCCGATCCACTGGGTGGTCCCGGTCACGAACGACACCATCTTCGGGTGCCCGTTCATCATCGCCTCGGCCGTCGGCTCGATGGTGCTCTCCGGCGAGGACGCCAACCGCCTGCGCGATTACCTGTTGAAGGGCGGCTTCCTGTGGGTCGACGACTTCTGGGGAAGCTGGGAGTGGGCGCAGTGGGTGAGCCAGATCCACAAGGTGTTGCCGGCGGGCCAGTACCCGATCATCGACCTGCCGCTCGATCACGCGCTGTTCAGCACGCTGTTCCAGATCTGGGAGGTGCCGCAGATCGCCAACATCGGCTTCTGGCGGCGCTCCGGGGGGACGCACGTCCGAGCGCGGCTTCGACAGCGCCGAACCGCACTTCCGCGTGATCTTCGACGAGCGCGGGCGCATCATGGTGGCGATGACGCACAACACCGACATCCAGGACGCGTGGGAGCGCGAGGCGGACGACCCGCGCTTCTTCGACACGTTCGCACCGGACGGCTACTCACTGGGCGTCAATGTGCTGCTCTACGCCATGAGCCACTGAGAGGTAAACGCGCCGGCGCACTGCAGGGTCAACAGGAAGCGGGCCGCGACGGCGCGCGGGACGCGACGCGGCGGCGGCGGCGGGCAGGAGGTCAGCTCCGCCGACGAAGACGCCGGCCGGGTCAAACGAAACGAAATGGGAGGTTCTACGATGAGGAACGGCATTCCGGCACTGCTCGCGGCGGTCATCGCCTTCGGCGCCTTCGGCGGTCCCGGCGCGACCCCGGCCGCGGCCGAGGACATCGAGATCACCGAGTGGATGGTGCCCTGGGAGAACACCCGGCCGCGCGATCCCTACGTGGATGGCGAAGGACGCGTCTGGTTCGTCGGACAGCGGGGCGACTACCTGGCCTACCTCGACCCGGCGACCGGCGACTTCCGGCGCTACGCGCTCGACCCGGGCACCGGCCCGCACAACCTGATCGTCGACGACGACGGAATGGTCTGGTATGCCGGCAACCGGGCGATGCACATCGGCCGGCTCGATCCCGAGACCGGGGACATCGAGAAGTTCATGATGCCGACCCCCGACGCGCGGGATCCGCATACGCTGACCTTCGACCACAACGGCGACATCTGGTTCTCGGTGCAGGGCGGCAGCTTCGTCGGCAAGCTCGGCACGCGCACCGGCACGGTCGAGCTCATCCCGGTCGAGGGTCGCGGCCGGCGTCCCTACGGCATCGTGGTCGACGCCGACAACCGCGCCTGGTTCTGCCAGTTCGGCACGAACAAGCTCGCCACCGTCGATCCGGAGACGATGGAACTCGAGGAGTTCGACCTGCCGCGGGCCGAGGCCCGGCCGCGGCGGCTGGCGCTGACGTCGAACGGCCACCTGTGGTACGTCGACTACGCGGGCGGACAGCTCGGCCGCTTCGATCCGGCGACCGGTGACGTGCAGGAATGGGCGGTCCCGGGCGGTGTCGACGCGCGACCGTACGGCATGTCGGTGGACGACCGCGACCGGCTCTACTTCGTGGAGTCGGGGGCCATGCCGAACCGCTTCGTCGGCTTCGACCCGGCCACCGAGGAGTTCTTCGCATCCTCCGAAATCGCGAGCGGCGGAGGAACGGTGCGCCACATGTTCTACCACGCGCCGGCGCGCGAGATCTGGTTCGGCACCGACACGAACAACATCGGCCGCGCGCGCGTGCCGTAGCGCCCGAACGCCTCGCGGGGCTCGGCGTTTCGGCCCATCCCTCCGCTCCATGACCTTGCGCCGCAGCGCTTCGCTTCGCTGCATTCTGCGGCGCAAGGTCCCGGCCCGGCAAACGTCGCCTGCGGTCGCTCGGCCTGGCGGTCGGCGAGGAGGCGACGTCTCATGATGCACGGTCACCCGGAGTCCGGACCGCAGAACGGGCAGATTCCGGGTGGCGCGTTGCAGGCGGACAGCGGAGCCGCACGGGGACGGTTTCCGGCCCGCACAGCAGCGTCTCACGCGGCCGTGGACTCGATGACGAGCTCGCGGCCGAGCAGCCGCAGCGCCTTGTGGATCCGGTTGGCGGCGGTAGCGTGGCGCGGATCCAGCATGCGGCGGACCACCTTGTCGTCGACGCGGAGACGCCGGGCGAACGCAAGGCGTGACAGCCCGCTGTCCCTGAAAGCCAGTACGAGCGCCGCCTTGGCGGCCATCGTCGGCGGCACGGCAACCCGCCGCTCGCCAGCGCGCCGGGCGCTGGGCCGTGGGATCGGATCGCCATCGATGATGCGGCCGGCAATGGCTTCCTCCAGTGCATCCGCAGCGTCGGCCAGCGCCTCCATGTCGTTCCTGCCGGCGGTCAGACACTCCGGCAGGTCACGGAAGGAAACGACAATCTCGTCGGGAGTGGTACGGCGCAGGCGCGCAGGGTAGACGAAACGCATGGACAGACCTCCGGAAACACGAACACTCACCGGATATCGCGGTCGGTCAGGCCCAACTGACGGTGCATGGCGGCCAGCAACCCCGGGCCGAGTTCCTTGCGGCGACCTTCACGACGGATCCTCGCCAGGATCGGACAGAAGTGTCCGAGTGTCAAGAGAGGATCGAGGAGTCGAGGAGCAGGGGGCGGAAGCGCGAATCCGACGCACACCGCCGGCCTTCCGCACCGAGGACCCGGAACGAAGCGGTCGACGCACGGCAGCGGCAGGCCCGCGCGGGGCTGCGGGCGGCGCCGCGCGATGCGCTGATCTCGCTCAGCCTGGCCCTGCCAGCCGGGATGCTCGCGGACCGCTTCGGTCGCCGCGCCACCTTTCTCGCCGGACACGGGGTGCTGCTGCTGGCGTACCTGACCACCGCTTCCGGTGAGGTGTCCCGCTCCGACCTGGCGGTATGCATCCTGCTGCTGGGTGGCTATTATGCGTTGACGGAAGGCGTGCTGATGGCGTTGGCCAGCGCGACGCTGCCCGCGCCGGTCCGGAGCACGGGCCTCGCCATGCTGACCACCATGACCAGCCTCGGGCGGCTGGCGGCGTCCCTCGCCTTCGGCGCGGTGTGGGCCGCGTACGGTCCGACGCAGGCGCTGGTCCGGTTCCTGATCGCGCTCGGCGGCGCCACCGTCCTGGCCGCGGCGACGCTGAGGGGATATGCCGGCGATGACGGACGAAACGCGACAACCTGAACGGGAGGACGCGACTTCTTCACGACCTACACCGCGGTGCTGTTCGACTCGGCCTTCCGCCCGCAGCATCGCATCCCGCTCAACGGCATCCCGAGTCGCACGCGCGTTTCGCCCGACGGACGGCACGCCGCGATTACCGTCTTCGTGTCGGGACACTCGTACGCCGACAGCCTCTCTCCACCGAGACCGGCATCGTCGACACCGGCACGGGCGCGCTGGTCGTCGCGAACCTGGAGGAGCTTCCGGTCGTGCGGGACGGACAGCCGTTCCACGCGCTCGACTTCAACTTCTGGGGGGTGACGTTCGCGGCCGACGGCGACCGCTTCTTCGCCACTCTCGGCACCGGCGGCGTGATGCACCTGGTCGAGGACCGTCTCGCGGACCGCACCCTGCGCGTGGTTGCGGAAGGCATCGAATGTCCGGCGCTGTCGCCCGACCAGCGCTGGCCGCCGCTTCGGCGACCGCGCAGATCGCCCAGCAGCGTTCGAAGGAGGTGCCGGAGATGCTGCGCGAGCGCGGCATCGTCGGCTACGCGGACCGGCTGAGCGTGCAGCCGGGCGAGACCATCCGGTTCATGGTCAGCAGCGAGGCGCCGCAGTATCGGGCCGACATCGTGCGGCTGATTCATGGCGACGCCAATCCGAACGGCCCGGGCTTCAAGGAGACGCTCGTCGACACGCCGGCCAATGGCGACTACGCGGGCCGCCGGCAGGAGCTGCCGTTCGGTTCCTACGTGGTCGTCCCGGACGATCCTGCGTTGCGACTGGCCGGCAGCTTCACGGTTACCGCGTGGATCGCGCCGACGACACCCGGCGTCTCGTTCGGCAAGCGCACCGCCCAGGGCATCGTCACCCAGTGGTCCGCCGACGCGCCGGGCGGTTACGGCGTCGAGGAAGGCCGGCTGGCGGCGGGCCGGACGACGCGCTGGCCGACTGGGACTTCGCGGCCGACATCGAGTCGGAAGCGGTCAGCGACCGCTCGCCCCGCCGACTGCACGGGCGGACGGTCAACGCCCCCACCCGCGCGGTGACGGGACACACCTGGAACGCCACGGTGATGGACTTCAAGGAGGCCCGCGACCAGTACGGCGCCATCTACTTCCACGACGACGACCTGGTGGACGCGGGCTGGGAACCCGGCTTCGCGCTGCGGGTCCCGGACGATCTGGCGAGCGGCATCTATGCGGCCCGGCTGCGGACCGCCACGAACGAAGACTACGTGCCGTTCTTCGTCCGCCCGCCGCGCGGCACGACGACCGCCCGCATCGCGTTCCTCGTCCCCACGTTCAGCTACCTCGCCTACGGCCGCGTCGGCGAGCAGGGGATGGGCCAACTGAGCCTCTACTCCACCCACAGCGACGACAGCGGCATCACCTACTCGTCGGCGCTGCGCCCGATCACCAACCTGCGGCCGAAGATCACCACCCGGAACCCGTGGCAGTTCATGGCCGACACGCACCTGGTCGACTGGTTCGACGCCAAAGGCTTCGACGTCGACATCATCACCGACCACGACCTCCACCACGAGAGGACGGCCCTGGTCGAGCCCTACAACGTCGTCCTGACCGGGACGCACCCGGAGTACACGTCGACCGCAATGCTCGACGCCCTGGAGGCGTACCTGTCCGGTGGCGGACGCCTGATGTACATGGGCGGCAACGGGTTCTACTGAATCACGAGCCTGGATCCGACCGGGCGGTACATCTCACCCCCCCGACCGTCGCCCTGCTCTCGACCATGGCGTCGTCGCGTCCACCGTCCGCGTCGACCGCTGTCGGCGCCGGCGCCGCACCCGCCGGGGCAGGGCCCGGTTCACAGCCCGCGCCACGGACTGCTAGACTGGCCGGCAATCGAACCCCCGATGGCAGCGGTCGCCGACGAGGCCCGAAACGTCGAAGCAGCACCACGATGAGACCTCTTCGCGGCGGCCCCGGTTTCCTCGTCGCCGCCGCCTTCATCGGACCGGGCACCGTCGTCACCGCCAGCCGCGCCGGGGCCGGCTACGGGACCACCCTGCTCTGGGCGGTCCTCTTCTCGGTGGTCACCACCGCCATCCTGCAGGAAATGGCGGCGCGCGTGGGACTGGCTGGCCGGCGCGGACTCGCCGAGGCCATTCGCGACAGCCTGGCCGACCCGGTGCTCCGCACCCTTGCGCTCGGCCTGATCGCCGTGACCATCCTGGTCGGCAACGCGGCCTTCCAGACCGGCAACCTGCTCGGGGCGTCGCTCGGCCTCGGCCTGCTCACCGGGCTGCCGCAGGGGCTGCTGGTGGCGACGGTCGGCGGACTGGCCGGCGCCCTGCTGATGACCGGCGCCTACCGGATCATCCAGAACGCGCTGGTCGCCCTCGTCGGGCTGATGAGCGTCGTGTTCTGCGTGGTCGCCATGCTCTCCGCGCCGAACCTCGGTGATCTGCTCGCCGGGCTGCTGACGCCCCGCGTGCCCGCCGGAGGACTGCTCACCGTGCTGGCCCTCATCGGCACCACGGTCATCCCCTACAACCTGTTCCTGCACGCCAGCGCCGTCCTCGAACGCTGGCCGGACGCGGACCGGAACGAGGAAAACATCCGCGAGTGCCGGCAGGACACGCTGTTTTCGGTCGCGCTCGGCGGCCTCGTCACGGCCGCGGTGGTCATCGCCGCCGCCCCGCTCGTCGGCCAGGGCGCCGATGCGGCCGACGCGGCCACGGTGGCGGCGCGCCTCGAACCGCTGCTCGGGCGGGCGGCGCCGGTGTTCTTCGGGATCGGACTCTTTTCGGCCGGCGTGACCTCGGCGATCACCGCGCCGCTGGCCGCCGCCTACGCCGCCAGCGGCGCGCTGGGCTGGGGCGCGGACCTGCGGAGCACGCGCTTCCGCCTGCTCTGGGGCGTGGTGCTGCTGACCGGTCTCTTCTGCGGGCTGTTCCTCGGGGCCTCGCCGTACCAGATCATCCTGCTCGCGCAGGCCGGCAACGCGCTCCTGCTGCCGCTGACTCCGGTGCTGCTGCTGGTCGTGGCCAACCGCCGCCGGCTCATGGGCAGGCACCGCAACTCGCGGCTCGCCAATATCCTCGGCGCGTTCGTGGTCCTCGTCATCCTCGGACTCGCGACCGTCCAGATGGCGCGGCTCCTCGGTCTGGCTGAATGAGTTCGCAAGCAGCACGATAGGGGGAATGCGCCACAATCCACCCCCGTGCATGCGCCCGGTCCGGCGGGATGAGTTCGCAAGCAACACGATGGGGGTTCCGATGGCCACATCCACGAGCGTGCGAGACGGCATGATCGGAATGCCGACTGCGCAAGGCCCGTCCTGTTCGGCGTGGAGGTCGCCCGCCGGGGCGGGAAGCGACCCCACCGGCGGCGGTCGAACCGGCGGGGCGCGCGTCGCCGCGGCGGCGGGCGCGCTGGCGACGGCGCTGCTGTCCGCCGCGCCCTCGCCGGAGGCAGCCTACGTGGACGGCCCCCCGCCGGCCCACGCCGGCGGCTTCGGCGGCGACACCTGCCACGCCTGCCACTTCGAGAACGACCTGAACGCCTCCGGGGGCGCACTCGCGATCAGCGGCGTGCCGGACACGTTCGACCCCTCGGCCACCTACCGCATCACGGTGTCGCTGGAGCGGGCCGGCATGGAGCGCGCGGGCTTCCAGCTCACGGCGCGCGTGGGTGACGGAGACGGCGCGGGCAGGCCGGCGGGCGTCCTGCAGGCGCCGGACGGCGACGAACGCGTGCAGGTGGTCGTCGCGAATGACGCTATGGCCTACGCCCAGCACACCGAAGCGGGGACCACGATCGAGAGAATGGGCGCAGCCTCGTGGAACGTCGAGTGGCGTCCTCTCAACGCCGGACGCGGAACGGTCACCTTCCACGCCGCAGCGAACGCAGCCAACGACGACGCCTCCGAGTTCGGCGACTTCATCTACACAGCGTCCGCTGCGACGCGCGGGGTCCGACCCTGACGGCCGGTCGAACACCTGCGCTTCGCGCCCGCTACCCGCCGTTCTTGCGGCGGCCACCCGGCCCGCGACGCGGTGTCCGCAGGACGGCGCCGGACCGGGCCGTTGCCCCGTTTGTCCCACCGATCCGCAAGAAGGTAAGCTGGCCGGTGTGACCGCCGAGGCGACCGTGCTCAACGAGCACTCCGCCTCGCGCCCGCCTTCGCGCGCCGCTACGACGCATGAACCGGCCCGATGGCCGAACGCCCCGAAGTCGTCATGAAGAAAACAGTGGGTTTCGTCGGCTGGCGCGGCATGGTCGGCTCGGTCCTGCTCGACCGCATGCAGACCGAGGGCGACTTCGCGGATTGCGACCCGGTGTTCTTCTCGACCTCCCAGGTCGGCCAAGCGGGTCCCGAAGCCGGCGGCGGCGAGCCGCTGCGCGACGCCCACGACGTTCGCGCGCTGGCCGGGACCGACATCGTCGTGACCTGCCAGGGCGGCGACTATACGAAGTCCGTCCACGGCGCGCTGCGCGACGGCGGTTGGGACGGCTACTGGATCGACGCCTCGTCCGCCCTGCGCATGCGCGACACCAGCGTCATCGTCCTCGATCCGGTGAACCGCAACGTCATCGACACCGCACTCGACACCGGCGTGCGGGACTTCATCGGCGGCAACTGCACCGTCAGCCTCATGCTGATGGGCCTGCAGGGCCTGTTCGAACAGGGGTGGGTCGAGTGGATGACCTGCATGACCTACCAGTCCGCCTCGGGGGCCGGGGCGCGGCACATGATCGAGCTGGTCCACCAGATGGGCCATCTGGCCGGAGATTGCCCGCCCGGCAGGACGGCGCTGGAGCTCGACCGTCTCGTCACCCACCGCATGACCGCCGACGGCCTGCCGACCGAGCAGTTCGGCGTGCCGCTGGCCGGCAGCCTGATCCCCTGGATCGACCGCCCCATGGACAACGGCCAGACACGCGAGGAGTGGAAGGCGGCGAACGAGGCCAACCGGATCCTCGGCACCCGCCGATTCATTCCCATCGACGGGCAATGCGTCCGGATCGGGGCGATGCGCTGCCACAGCCAGGCGCTGACCATCAAGCTGACCGCCGACGTGCCGCTCGCCGACATCGAGGCCGCCATTGCCGGCGCCAACGACTGGGTGGATGTGGTGCCCAACGAGCAGGCGGCAACGTGCGAGCGGCTGACCCCGGCCGCCGTCACTGGCCGCCTGCACATCCCGGTGGGTCGCATCCGCAAGACGACCTTCAGCGGGGACCACCTGACCTGCTTCACCGTGGGCGACCAGCTCCTCTGGGGCGCCGCCGAGCCGCTGCGCCGCATGCTGCGGATCCTGCTCGGCCGGCTGTGAGTCCGGACCGGCAGCCGTCTCGGGCCGTAACGGCGCCGCCCGCTCAGCGGGCGACGAAGGGCGGGCGGACGAGCAGCGCGGGGTCCGCGTCCGCCTTCGGCACCAGCTTCTGCGTGCGGCCGTGCTGGTTGTCGCCGCCGTAGAGGTTGCCCTCGGCATCGACCGAGAAGGCGTGCACCTCGAGGAACCCGGTCGGCCCGTCGTTCGAGACGTTCCAGGTGTACAGACGGTTGCCGTCGAAGTCGAGCTTGACCATCTTGAGCGGAAGCAGGTCCGAGACCCACAGGTGGTCGTCGGCGACGATCAGATCCAGGGGCAGGCCGAAACCCGACCACGTGGCGAGGTGGTCGACCTCCGGGTGATACTCGCCGGAGGCCTCGTCCGAGATGCGGAACTTCTGAACGCGCCCGTTGGCCCGGTCGAGGGCGAAGATCAGGCCGTCCGGGCCGATTCCCAGCGCATGGATCCCGTTGAACCGGCCCGGCTCCGTGCCGAATCCGCCGAACTCCGACTGGTAGCGGCCCTCGGCGTCGAGGATGACGATGCGGTGGTTGTCGAGCCCGTCGGCGACGAGCACGCGGCCGTCCGGCAGGAACGCCACGTCCTGCGGGCGGCCGAAGTGGGTCCGGTCACTGCCGCCGACGTTCTTCTCGCCCAGGGTCATCAGCAGCTCGCTGCCGTCGTTGGACAGCACGAAGATCTGGTGGCGGCTCTCGTTGATCACCCACACGCGGCGCTGCGGGTCGTAGGGACTGATGCGGACGCGGTGCGGTCCGGGGCCGTCGGACTCGTCGCACAGGTGGTCCCACTGGTCCCAGACCTCGAGCAGGTTGCCGTCGCCGTCGACCACCATCAGGCAGTTCTGCCAAGTCCGCCGCTCGGCGTCGCGCAGCGCGTTGATGCCGATCGAGCCGACCCAGCCCGCGAACTCCGGCGGCACCGGATCGGGCAGGCGCGTCTCGCCGCGCTGCGAGATGAAGATGCGGTCCGGCGACTCGGCGAAGACGCCGGAGTTGCCGCCGAACGCGAAGCCTTCACCCGCGAACGGCTTGTGCCAGCCTTCGATCACCTCGTACGGGCTGGGCCCGATGGGACCCGGATCCTGCGCCGACGCCGATCCGGTGATCGAAACCGCCAGCAGCAACGCCGCCCAGGTGCAGTACCGCATGATCCACCACCCTCCATGCGCGGTCCGTACCCGCGCCCGCCATCCATCTCCGTGCGGCCCGTAGCCGCGCCCGCCATCCATCTCCGTGTCGTGCCCCGTCGGCCCGGCGGGCGCGCCGCCATCGACGCCACCCGGCGCCGGGAGAGCACGACGACAACGTCGCGGACTCGGGTCGGCCGGCGCGCGTCGCCATCGATCCGACGCGGGACTGCGCCGAGCGTCCGGAGGGTCACCCCCCGCGCCTGCGCTCACGACGCCGAGCAGTTCCGGCTCGCGGTGGCGGCCTGGGGTCACCCCCCGCGCCTGCGCTCACGACTGGCGGAGCGTTGCCGGGGGCACCGTCGTCGAATCAGCCCCCCCGCGCCCACGCTCACGACGCCGCCAGTATACAGAGGCCGCAGTCCGGCGTTCCGCCTGCCTTGCGCTGCAGGCCGCGGGCCGCCCGGCTGTGGTAGTGTCCGCGCCGTGATCCGGAACCCGGCCGACCTCGCCGACCTCGCCGCGCGCATCACCGGCGCGGACCGGGTCGGCGTCGACACGGAGGCCGACAGCCTGTACTGCTATCACGAGAAGGTCTGCCTGGTGCAGGTGGGCCTGCCCGGGACCGACGAGCTCGTCGACCCGCTCGCCGGACTCGACCTGACGCCGCTGCTCGACGCGCTGGCGGGAACCGGGATGGTGATGCACGGCGCCGACTTCGACCTGCGCATGCTGTACCGCCTCGGTCTCGGGCGTCCGGGCGGCGTGTTCGACACCATGGTCGCAGCGCGCCTCACCGGCGCCGCGCGCCACGGCTACGCCGCGCTGGTCGCCGAGCACTTCGGCGTCACCCTGCCCAAGGGCCAGCAGAAGGCGAACTGGGCTCTGCGTCCCCTGGCGCCGCGGCTGGCGGAGTACGCCCGCAACGACACGCACTACCTGCTGCCGCTCGCCGAACGGCTCGAACGGCGGCTGGAGGCGCTCGGCCGCCTGTCCTGGCTGGAGCAGACGTGCGCGCGCGCACTGGACGCCGCGCGCATCGTGCGGGCGCGCGATCCCGAGACCGAATGGCGGGTGCGGGGCAGCCACGCGCTCGGGCCGCGGGCGAGCGCCATCCTGCGTGCGTTGTGGCGCTGGCGCGAGGACGAGGCGCGCGGCATCGACCGCCCGCCGTTCCACATCCTGTCGAACGCCGACCTCGTCGACGCTGCGCGGCGCCTGGATCGAGGCGAGACGACGCCACCCCGCGGACTGCGCGGCGCGCGGCGGGCGCGGTTCTCGCGGGCGGCCGACGCGGCGCTGGCGATCGCGCCATCCGAGTGGCCCCGACGACCAGTGGCCCGCGGGCGTCCGCGGCTCACGAAGGCGCAGGAAAAACAGGTCGCCGCGCTCCGGCAGCAACGGGACCGCACGGCGAAGGAGCTGGCCATCGACGCGGAGCTGATTGCGCCGCGGGCCGCGCTCGAGCGCATCGCCGTCGAGGGGGAGGACGCACTCGAAAGCCTGCTGCCGTGGCAGCGGTCTCTGCTCGGCCGTCCGGGCTGACTGCCGATCATCAGCCGCGGCGAACCAAACGTCGGGCGCAGCCGAGCAGCAGCAGCGCCAGCAGTCCGACCGCCGGCAGCGGGAGGGCCGGCGTCGGCACTGCCGCACAGGTTGGGCCGGAGAGCCTCGGGATTCCACTCAGCCACGACTGGAACTCGTCGTCCGCCGGTGCGCACAGTCCGTCGTTGTTGTCGAACCACAACCGGGTGAGCCCGGACAGGCGCAAGAAGGTTCTGGGAAGCGAACCCGTCAGCCTGTTGTCAGATAGCCGACTCGTGAGGTTGAGGTTCCCGAGTTCGTCCGGGACCGTTCCCGTCAGACTGTTGTTGTCGAGGCTGAGGAAAGTGAGGTTGAGGTTCCGAGCCAGCTTGGAATGGTTCCCGTCAGATTGTTGCCGCTAAATAAGACGGCTTCGAGGTTGTTGAGGTTTCCGAGCCAGCTTGGAATGGCGGTTTCCGTCAGATTGTTGAAGCTGAGGCTGAGGACTTCAAGGTTACTGAGGTTTCCGAGAGAGCTTGGAATGGTTCCCGTAAGACTGTTGGAACTGAGGATGAGCCAGGTGAGGTTGTTGAGGTTTCCGAGAGAGCTTGGAATGGTTCCCGTCAGGCTGTTGCCGCTTAACCCGGATCATTCCATGAAGGGCGTGTGCCGCAGTGGTCACGAGGGCCTCTGTTGTGGTACAAGACATTGTGAACAAAGACGTTATGACCACTGCAGACACCCCCGCGACCACCGACACGATACCACAGACTGTCCTGTTCAAGGACCTGTTCGACAAGCCGCTGGTCGCCACCTTCGACCAGCAGCACGCCAGCGCCGATGGCGGCGCCGTCCTGCTAACAGCCGCAGAGCGCGTGTACGGTCTGGTCAAGGCGCTTGCCCGATGCCTGGTCGACAAGCGCGCGCCGGAAAAGGTCCGGCACTCGCTCGCGGACCTGATCGGCCAGCGGGTCTTCGGCATTGCCTGCGGACATCCCGACGGCAACGACTCGGACCGCCTGGCCAACGATCCGATCCACAAGCTGCTGCTGCAACGCGACCCGTTCGACGGCCAACGCCTTGCGTCGCAGCCGACGGTCTCGCGCTTCGAGAACGCCGTTTGCCGCGTCGCCCTCTACCGCATGGGGCGCGCATTGGCCGAGCGCGTCAGGGAACGCCACCGACGGCGCCTGCACGGGCGCGCACGGCGGGTCACCATCGACTGGGACCCGACCGACGATACGACCCATGGCGCGCAGCAGCACAGCTTCTTCAACGGCTACTACGACAACTGGTGCTACCTGCCGATGCTCGCCTTCCTGCGCTTCAACCGCGAAGCCGAGCAGTATCTGTGCGCCGCACTGCTGCGGCACGGACGGGCGAGCGCGTCACAGGGGGCCGTCGCCCTGCGGGTCCGGCTGCTGCCCCTGCTGCGGTGCGCGTTTCCACGAGCGCATTTCCTCGTGCGGCTCGACGGCGGCTTTGCAACCCCCGAAGTGCTCGATTTCCTCGACGCACAGCCGCGCCTCGTCTACACGGTGGCGATGGCCAACAACGCCGTGCTGCGGCGCCACGCCGAACCCGCCATGCAGGTTGTGCGAGCGCGAAGCGCAGAGAGCGGACACACCGAACAGGTCTACGACGATACCCGCTACCAAGCCGGCAAGTGGACCCACCCGCGCAGGGTCGTAATCAAGGCCGAAGTCGTACGCCTCGGCGACCGTGAACCCCGCGACAACCCCCGCTTCGTCGTCACCAACCTGCGGGCGACGCCCCAATACCTCTACGAGAAGGTCTACTGCGCCCGCGGCGATGTCGAGAACCGGATCAAGGAACTGCTCGACGGGATGCAGATCGACCGCACGAGCTGCCACCAATTCCTGGCCCACCAGATGCGCGTCCTGCTGACCGCCGCTGCCTATGTGCTCCTGCAGGAACTGCGCCTGCGCGCCGCCCGCACGGCCTGCGCCCGAACCCAAGTGACCTGGATGCGCGACCGACTGCTCAAGCTCGGCGTCCATCTCGTCCGCTCCACCAGACGCACCGTCCTGCACCTGCCCCGCACAACGCCGCACCTCGACACGTGGCGCAAGGTCGCCCTCTCATTCGGCGCCAGCCCAGGATAACTGCGCCCCGTCGCCACCGCGCCACACCGCCGGTGCGGGGAAGGTGTCTGTCCAACACCCGGATCGGCACGTTATATCGACCCCGACCGCACGAACATCCCATCCCGCGGTTGACGTCTCGTCCCCAACCGCCGAACGGGCCACCAGCCATCGAACCGCCGAAGGGCGTCCTCCTCTGACGTCGGCCCCGACGGCGCGGGCCGAGGCGTCAGGAATGATCCAGGCTAGATGAGTGCGGCGGGCAGATCTGAACGAACCAGCCGCACCGAGGGAAGCGACGGCCGCTGCGGCCGTCGCAGCACGAGGCCGGTGTTACCCGGCATGAGCCCCTACGCGACGGGAGGCGGCGGCGTGACCTTCGAGCGGAAGGTGGCGGTTCGCTATCTCGCCCGTCTGCTCCTCGGTCACGGCGCCGGTGAACTCGGCGACGGCCGACACGTCGTGAGCGTCGCGTTCCAACAGGCGCCCGAGCACCCGGTCGACGATCTCGTGGTGAGCGCGGCCCGCTCCGACGAGCAGGAACCATCGCTCGTGCTTGCGGTTGCCGTGCGGCGTGCGCCGAAACTCGTGTCGAGCGACGAATCCACGCAGAAGCTCGTCCGGGCATTCGTGGATGCCGTCATCCGGGCGCCGACGGACGGACCCGAACACCGGTGGTGCCTCGTGGTCGCAGGGCGGCAACCGCACGCCGAGCAACTTGCCATACTGGCTGACCTCGCTGCGATCCAGACGGACGCGCACGGCTTCTTCTACCTCGTCCGCACACCGGACAAGTTTGACGCTCAAGTTCGCGGCCGGCTCGGCCAGATCGAGAACCTCGTGCAACACGCCCTCCATGACCTGGACGGAGCCAACACCGACGCCATCGACACGGTGCAGGTACAGCAACAAACGTGGCGGTTACTGGCCGGGCTATCGGTCTCGATGCCGCGACTCGAGGCGCCGGACGACACGGATTGGGCGGAGATCGCCAACAGTCTCATCCCGGTCGCGCGAGACTCCGATCTCGCCGCCGCGTCACGGCTTCGCGATAGACTCGTCACCCTCGCAGCCGAGTATTCGCCGAAGTCCGCGCAGGTGGACCTCACGGTCTTGCGACGTGACGCGCACAACGCCCTCGATCCGTCGGCGAGGCGCGACCAGCAAGGTTGGCTAGCTCTCGACCATCTTCATCACAGAGCGCTTGCCTCCGTGCACAACGAGATCAAGGAGATCGACGGCGACCGCCGCCTGCGCCTCGACCGTAGCGCTGCTGCAGCGGCTCTGGCCGAAACGGTGGCCGGCGCGGCGGCGGTCGTCGTGAGCGGGGAGTCCGGCGTTGGCAAGAGCGCTCTGGCCCTGGGACTTCCCGGTACGGACGCAGCGGACCCCGACCGCGTACAGGCGTTGTGCATCAACTTGCGTCATGTCCACAAGCTGACGGTCGAGTTCGAGAAGACTCTGGGCAGCCCGCTTTCGACGCTTCTGTGCGAACTGAGCGCTCCGCAACGCACCCTCGTCATCGACGGCGCGGACGCCGTCGCCGAGGGCAGCGGCGACGCATTGCGCTACCTCGTTGACGCCGCGCATGCCAGCGACACGAAGGTTGTCGCCGTCGCGTCGGTGGACAACAAGCAGGTCGCGCGGGACACGCTCGCCGAACGCTTTGGCGCCGACATCAAGGAGTATGCTGTCGCGCCGCTGACCGACGCCGAGATAGACGAAATCGTCACGTCCTTCGAAGAGCTGGCCCAACTCCGCGCCGACCCGCGACCTCTTGAACTCCTTCGTCGGCTCGTCGTGGTCGACCTGCTTGTTCGCGGCCGCGTCAGCGGCGTCCCGCTGAGCGATGCAGACGCGATGCGCGAGGTGTGGTCGGGGCTCGTCCGTCGGCGCGAGATACCCGACAGAGGGTCTCCCGATGCCCGAGAGTCCGTCCTGCTCCGGCTGGCCGCCCTGGCGCTCGACGATGGCGGCGACGTGGAGAGGCTCGACACCGTTCAAGCCCTGGATTCAGCAGCACTCCACGGATTACATCAGGATGGCTTGCTGAGGGCGCCCGCGGACGACGCGTTCGGAATCGGCCCCGAGTTCGGCCACGACGAGGTGCGCCGCTACGCGGTCGCCCGTCTCCTGTTGGCTGGCAAAAGTCCAGCGTCACGAATCAAGCAGGCCGGCGCTCCCCGCTGGTCTCTTGCGGCTGCGCGGCTCGCTTGCCAGGCGTTACTGGCAGAGCCAGACGGGGCCGCAAATCCGTTGAGGGGGAGGTTCGCTGCTCTGCAGGCGTCATTCGACGCCATCGTCGCCGCCGGCCATGGCAGCCGCTGGAGCGACGTGCCCGGCGAGGCAATGTTGAAGATCGGGCGCCCCGATGCCGTGCTACGGGACGCCTGGCCCGCACTACGGGCCGACGACGCGGCGGGCCTACGCCGCCTCGCCCGCCTGGTCGACCAGCGGCTGCGCACCGACAGCATCGTCGATCGCGCCGCCGTGCAGCCGATCGTGACGCTCATGCTCGAAGACGCCGCGCCGTGGCGGTGGGGCGAGTACGCCCAGGACCTGCTGCGAGACTGGTTGCGCGCCCACATTGTCGCCGACACCCCGGCCGGGTATTCACCACGGATTCAGCTTCGCACGCGCCTCCTTGACACCTGTTCCACCGCCGACCGTCAACGGGCCGAAAGGCGGAACGCGGATCTCCACGTACGTGCCGCCCTGACGCCAGAGCAGGCCGAGGAGGAGCAATGGATTCGGCGTAATGTCCTCTCCGGGATTCGCCAAGTAGAATCAGGCCGCCGGCAGCGCCCGGAGATCCCGCACGAAATTACCGACGAGATCGTTATTGAACTGCTCGCCCTACTCGGCCCGGACCTTGGCGACGGCGGTGAAGCTATCCTTCGTCGGGTGGCGCGTGACGCACCCTCGATGCTCGCGCCCGCCGTAGAGGAACTGCTGACAGACCGTGCCCTCGCAGGCTATGGCCGTGGGCTATTGGCGCACCTGACGGAGGCGTACTACGTCGACGATGAGGCCATCGATTGGGGGCTCCCTCACTATGGCGTTCGAGGCCACTGTAGCCGGAGTTTCGGTGTCGTTCCACTCGCAGCGTGGTGCCGCGGCCCGTTCATGTCTCTGCTACAGAGCAATTTCCGCGACGGAGTATCAGTCCTCAACCGCTTGCTCAACCACGCCGCTCGTGCGCGCGTACGCACCCACGCCCACTTCCACGGGACTGGGCCACCTCTTCAGGATGACGCCATTACTCGGGATATGACTGCCTTGGAGATAACCGGCGCGCGTCGAATGTACGTCGGCGACAACCAAGTCTGGTGCTGGTACCGCGGAACCGGAGAAGGACCGTACCCATGCCTGAGTGCGCTACAAGCGCTTGAACGTGTGTGCGACAAACTGATCGAGATCAACATCCCGATTGAGAGGCTGGCCGCGATACTCCTCAACGGCTGCGAGAACGTTGCGATGGTCGGTCTCGTAGTAGGACTTCTTGTACGACATCTTGAGAAAGCGAACCGTCTGCTGGACCCCTACCTTACCGAACCGTTCATCTGGCACCAGGAGTTTGGACGAATCTTACATGAACGGGGCATGTTCGCAGCCGATTCGGAGGGGCTTGTCGCACCAGAACGCCGGACGTGGTCGTTACGGGAGGCGGCCACCGCCATGGTCTTGCGATCCACAGACGAACGCGCGGAAGAGCTGCGCGAACTCGGCCACAGGCTCGTTGCAAACGCGCATCGCGACATCAAGTCGACACAGGATACACGCGATGACAAAACCACAGAACGCGGGGGTGATACCAACCATTCGATTGAGCAAGAGTTAGCACTTGTGCGTGCGTGGGCTAGTGGTCTGGACCGCAACAGATACCGCGTGCAAGAGGTTCCAGGCGGCCGGTACATCCAGGCCGTGCCACCAGAGAATGTCGTTCAGGCGCTGCAGCGCCACAGCAAGCATATCGAGTCCGTCTCAGAAGCTGCCCGATTGCTTGTTCGCTACTGTCCAGAACCCCGGAAGGGCGGCCGGAAGGCTATCGGCCCCGAGGAAATAAAGGCCGACGTCGCCGTCGCCCGGAAACTGATCGACGATGCGCCATCGTCCGGCCGCCCTGATTTCTGGGATGCGCCTGCCTTGGTGGCCGCCGCAGTTCTCGAAGCGAACTTCATGGATGGTACCGACATCCCAATGGATGCGCTGTCCTTCGGTGCAGCCACAGTACTGCGGATTGGCGGCGCCGAAACGGGCCCGCGACCACCCGAGTTCGAGCACTCGTTCTTCGAGCAGGGTGCCGATCGTACCGCGGCACGGGCCCTGCCAAAGCTACTCCTTCCCAGAGCAGTGGCACTGCGTGCAGTTGTGGGTAACGGGGACGAGCGGGTGGCGTTCGACCGCGCCGCTGGCGTCGGTCAACGGCTTGCGCGATCTGTAGTGAATGAAGTGCGACTACATCTCGCGCGGGGTCTGGATTGCGTTTGGACCGCGCCATGCTCAGCAAGTGGACACTGCCACCATGAGGTGGGATTGCGGATCGCCACGGAGACGATGCACGACTGCGTGGTCGGTCCCTGGGAACCGGGCGCCCAACGGCGCGAGATCGTCGCGCCGGAAGAACCGGTCGCCGCATCGATTGCCGCCGTCGAGGGCGAATTCATCGTCGCGTATCGCCTCGACGCGGCGATACGGGCGCTGGCCCCGGCCGCGATGGCGGATATCTGCGTGTCGCAATCCGCACGCACATTGCTCTTGACGCTCCTTGCCGCACAGCGCCGGTCGCTCTTGAGCGGCGAGAACGACAGCCGGGATGGTCGAGGCACGCATACACTTGCGAGCGCCCGCGCTCTGTTGACACTCGCTGAGCATGGAGACGATGCTGTCATCTACGAGCACCTCAACGCCTACACGGCCAACTCGGCGTTGCTCGGAACCTTTCTGCGCGGTCTGTCGGCGGCAGCCGAGGAAACGCCAACACGAGCAGCAACGGCGCGGCGCGTCTGGCCTGCGTTGGTGCACCACGTGCTGAATCTGATCCGGGGAAACTGCGCGGCTTTTCGAGATCACCGGTACAGCGACAAAACGCTGGCGTGTGTCATCCCCAATGCTACGCTGGAGCACCAGTACCTGTGCGGCGAGGCTTGCGAGAAAGCAATCGCGTGGTGGGAGCCGCTCGCGTGGTCGTCGGAAATCGAAGCGTGGCTGGAGCCAGCGGCGGGCAGGGCGGAATGTGTCGATCAGCTTGTCGGCTTCCTCGGCGTGCTTGTGGCCGACGACCAAGCACGCACGGGACTTCCATGGATAGCGAAGCTCGTGCTGCCGAACGCCACCAGTGTGGCAGCGCGCGCCTTACTGTTGACGGATTGGCTGCTCGACACGCGCGCTGCTGCGGTCGCTGTGGGTCGTGAGAGCTTGTGGCAAGAGGTGGTCGATGCGTTGGTGGTTGCCGGGGTTACTCGACTCGCGCCCCACTCACAGTAGAAGGCTTCGCACGCCTCGCGTAGGCGTCAATGTATCCCAGACTGCCGATTACGAGAACGAGCCGAGCGCCGCCGCCATCGCCAAGGCCGCTCTCCGGTTGGTCACCCTACGCGACCGCTGGCTCAACCCGCCCGAATGGGTCTATGAGCTGGTCCCCGGCTACCCGCAGGGCCCCCCGTGCTTCGCACGCGCGCATCGCTCGCCAAGCTCAAGAAGTGCACGCTGACGAACCTCTGCAACGCTTTCCGCAGTGGCTCGCCGACGCGCACGCCGCGCTCGACGCGGCGGTCGCTGCCGCCTACGGCTGGCCCGCCGACATCTCCGATGACGACGTTCTGAAGAACCTGCTCGCGATGAACCTCAACCGTGCATCTCCCGAATCCCGTGTACAATCAAGTCAAGGAGAATTCACGACGACATGGCCGACACCACCGCGACGGGCGCCGAGCACGCTGACAGCTCCGCGAAGCCGAGACTCTCGGCCGACACCAAGTGGATCATCACCACCGGCGTGGCCCTCGGACTCCTGCTGGTAGCTCTCACCAGCAGCGCGCTCCTGCTCATCAACGCCCGGATCGACGACACCAACAACAACGTGCGCGACATTCGCACCGAGGTGCAGGAGCTCCGCACCGAGATGCACACGATGCGTGCCGAGTTGCAGGCCGAGATCCGCGAGCGTCACGCCGAGACGCAGACCGACATTCGCGAGGTCCGCACCGAGATGCGCGAGATGCGCAACCTGCTGCTCCAGATCCTCGAACGCACCGCACCGGCCAACCCGGTCAACTGACCACCCGGCTGGCCGCAGCCCGCCGCGCGCCCGCGAATCACACCCCGTCAGCCGCCCGCGCCCGCCCGCTTCGCGCGTGCGACCTTGTACAGTGCGTCATGATCAACCGCCGGTTGAAGTAGGATCATCCGTGGGAACGAAACGCGCACGACGCTGTAAGTCGTTCTGTATAAAGCACTTACGTCGTCTGCGGAAGAATCACTGAGGCTGAGCCAGGTGAGGTTGTTGAGGTTTCCGAGAGAGCTTGGAATGGTTCCCGTAAGACTGTTGTCACTGAGGCTGAGCCAGGTGAGGTTGTTGAGGTTTCCGAGAGAGCTTGGAATGGTTCCCGTAAGATTGTTGCGGCTGATGGTGAGGATTTCGAGGTTGCTGAGGTTTCCGAGAGAGCCTGGAATGGTTCTCGTCAGGCTGTTGCCGCTTAAGGAGAGTTCCTTGAGGGAGGTGAGGTCGCCCAGTGCTACGGGAATGGCGCCCGTCAGGTTGTTGCCGAGGCCGTACAACGTGACGAGCTCGCCGTCCAGGTCCAGTCCGGTCACCCGGCCGCTGTTGTCGGTTGTTACGCCGTACCATTCGTTGAGAGGCGCCTCGGTGAGCCAGTCGTCGTTGTTCGTCCAGTTGTCTCCGCCGGTGGCGTTGTAGAGGGCGACGAGCGCGTCGCGGTCCGAATTCGCCTGCGCGAACGCGGCGCCGCCGGGCAGCAACACGGCCGTCGCCGCGACGGCGCACGCCAGTGTCGACGCAGCCGGACAGTGGCGGCGACCGCGACGGTGCGACGGACGATGGGCACGATGGGCTGCGGTGGTCATCTCGTGTGTCATGATGTTCCTGGACTCCTGTTTCGATGAGAGGACGAGGTAACGGCGACCGTGGCGTGGGTGCGCACGTCGCGCGCCGGTGGGCGCGCAGCGGCGGCCGGTTCGGGTTGTGCGCGAGCGGACGGCAGTTCCGGGATCGACGACCGTAGCCGGCACGGGGCCGACCGTGGGACGTGCGACGAGCAGGGCCGGCGATCGGGTGGGCGCCCGCCTGACGCGGCGGCTATGGGTGTGCGGATGGACTCACGCGGGAAGCGACGATGCGCGCGGGGTAGCGGGGTACATGGGGTCCCCTGGCCCGGCCGGGGGGGGGTGGAGCATCACGGTCCGCCCGGACTGAGGGGCCGGCGCCGGCTGCGAATGATCCCTCCCGCTCCGCACGCGCCGGATTATAACCCCGAACCGGCCAACCGGTCCTCCACACCCTCCACACGCCCGGTGCCGGCGCTACAATAGGTGGCGAGCCGCAACCCACTCGATCCGCGGAGATCCCCATGCACCGACAGAACGCGTTTCGTTCCTTCTGCACCGTGGCCGTCGGCGTCGTCCTGATCCCGCTCTCCCTCGGCGCCTCGGCGGCGGAAGCGCAGCCGCCCATCGTGCAGCCGGGCGCGCCCGGCCAGCCGAGCCGGGTGATCTCGGCCGCCGAGGCGTCCGACCTGGCCGGCATCCGCTACACCGAAGCGGACGTCCGGTTCATGCAGGGGATGATCTCCCACCACGCCCAGGCGCTCGAGATGACCGAACTCCTGGAGACACGGACCGCCAGCGAGGTGATGCGCCGGACGGCGCGGCGCATCGAACTCTCGCAGGAGGACGAGATCGCGATGATGCAGGACTGGCTGCGGGAGCGCGGCCAGACGGTCACCGCGATCGACGCGCACCACGCGCCCGGCGCGATGCGCATGCCGGGCATGCTGACCGACGAGGAGATGGAGAGCCTGGCGGCGGCCGAGGGGGTCGCCTTCGACCGGCTGTTCCTGGAGCTGATGATCAAGCACCACCGCGGCGCGCTGACCATGGTCGAGAACCTCCTCGACCAGCGCGGCGCCGCGCAGGACTCGCAGCTCTTCGCGTTCACCTCCGACGTCACGGCCGACCAGACGGCCGAGATCGACCGCATGGACGCGATGCTCGCGGCGCTGTCCCCCGACCCGCGCGTGCAGCTCGCCTCCGGCTTCGACGACGCCGGCCAGGCGCTGTGGAACATGGCGCTGGTGACGACGCGGCCGAAGCCCGAGGGCTTCTACGACCCGCACAATCCGGCGGGACGGCCGATGCCGGTTGAATCCGGGGCGGGCGACGCGGCTGCGGACGCCGGGGCGAACGAGGACGCCGACCCTCCCGAGGGCCGGGACGAGGACGGCGACGAGCACCCCGCGGCCGGGCGCGACGGTGACGGCGCGGGACCGGGCGGCGGGGTCGCCGGACAGACAGCAGCCGGCGCGGACCAGGACGAGGGCGACGGCGCGGAGGGCGACGGCGCCCCCGCATCGGAGGAGGCGGACGCCGGGGAGCAGGACGACGCGGAGGGCGACGGCGACAACCCGCAGCGGCGCGGCCTGCTCAACTTCGGCAACACCGATCTCGCCTTCGTCGACGACCGGCTGTTCGTCGGCAGCTACCACGGGTTCAACACCTACCGCGTGGAGGTCCCGGCCTCGCCGCAACTGGTCACCTCGGTGGTCTGCCCCGGCGGGCAGGGCGACGTGTCGGTGGTCGGCAACCTGCTGATCATGTCCGTCGAACAGACCCGCGGGCGGCTCGACTGCGGGCTGGAGGGGGTCGCCGAGCCGGTCAGCGACCAGCGTTTCCGCGGGATCCGCATCTTCGACATCAGCGACACGCGGATGCCGCGGCAGGTCGCGGCGGTGCAGACGTGCCGCGGATCGCATACCCACACGGTGGTGGCCGACCCCGACGACGAGGGCAACGTCTACGTCTACGGCTCGGGGACCGGCCCGGTGCGGCCCGGCGACGAGCTCGCGGGCTGTTCGGACGAGTCGCCGGCCGAGAACCCGGACACCGCGCTCTTCCGCATCGACGTCATCCGGATCCCGCTGGCGAACCCGGCGGAGGCGGCGATCGTCAACCGGCCCCTCGTGTTCCGGGACCCCGAGACCGGCGCCGCCGCGGGGCTGTGGCCCGGTGGCGACCACGGGCCGGGCACGCAGCGCACGGCCGAGAGCAGCCGCTGCCACGACATCACCACGTTCCCGGACGCCGGGCTGGCCGCCGGGGCGTGCTCCGGCAACGGCATCCTGTTCGACATCTCCGATCCGGTCAATCCCGTCCGACTCGACGAGGTGATCGACCCGAACTTCGCCTACTGGCACTCGGCGACGTTCAACAACGACGGCACCAAGGTGATCTTCACCGACGAATGGGGCGGCGGCGGACGTCCGCGCTGCCGCGCCTCCGACCCCCGCGAATGGGGCGCGAACGCGATCTACGACATCGTCGACGGGAGGATGGAGTTCCGCAGCCACTACAAGCTGCCCGCCCCGCAGACCGAACGCGAGAACTGCGTGGCGCACAACGGCTCCATCGTGCCGGTGCCGGGCCGCGACATCATGGTGCAGGCCTGGTATCAGGGCGGCATCTCGGTATTCGACTTCACCGACTCGTCGAACCCGGTCGAGATCGCGTTCTTCGACCGCGGTCCGATCCACCCCGACCGTTTCGTCATGGGCGGTTTCTGGTCGGCGTACTGGTACCGCGGCTACATCTACGGTTCGGAGATCGCCCGCGGGCTCGACGTGCTGGAGCTGCTGCCGAGCGAGCACCTGACGGAGAACGAGATCGCCGCCGCCGCCTCGGTCACCTCCGCCGCGTTCAACGCCCAGCAGCAGCGGCGCCTCGACTGGCCGGCGCGGCCGGTGGTGGCGCGCGCCTGGCTGGATCAGCTCGAACGCAGCGACGCGCTACCCGCGGAGCGCAGGGCGGCGCTGGCGGATCTGCTGGCCCGTGTCGAGGCGGCTGGTGCAGGCACGGATCCCGCCCTCTCGGCCGAGCTCACTGCGGCGGCCGAAGCGCTGGAGAACGACGCGGCCGACACCGGCGGACGCACCGAACAGCGGGTGCAAGGGCTCGCGGGCACGCTCGCCGGGATCGCCGACCGGCTGCGGTGAAACCGGCTCATTCCCGGCTCGAACCGGGCAGACCGTCCCCGGCGTCACCGCCGGCCGTCGGCGGCGCGTGGTGCTCCCAGCAGGTAGTCCATCAGGGACGGAATCGGCGACGCCGAGAGCGCCGCGGTCCGCACCGCCGGCAGTCTCAGCGTCGCGGCGAGCGGCGGCCCGCCTGCATGGCCGCGGCGGCGCCGGCGCCGGCCACCACGCCGCCGGACAGCGCCCCGACCCAGATCGGGAACTGCAGCAACCAGATGACCGCGCCGGCCACCGCGGCGGCGGCGGCCAGGGCCAGCAGGACCGAGACGAAGTACTTGGGGATGCGGATGGTTGCGCGCGCTTCCCACACGTCACCGGCCCCGTCGGCGACCGAATCCGGCGGCAACCGTTCGCGGCGCGACCGGCCGCCGAGCAGGAGCAGCAGGAGCACGATGACGCCGATGACGACGATCTCGGATGGCCCCACCATACCCTGATCACCCGCCCCGCGCGCAGGATCGCTGTCGGCTCTCCATCGCCATCGCCCGTCAGTCCTGCGTCGTGCCCGCGCTCCCGCTCGCGAGATCCACGATGGCCTTCGCGTCACCCGGCAGCAGCAGCCGCTCCTCCACCAGCCTGTCGGCCGCTTCGCTTGTCGCCTGGACGTATGCGGCGCGGGTCGGATAGCGCGCCTCGAACGACGGCCGCGGATCACCGGAGGCTTCACGATCGGCCTCGGTGGCGGCGAACGGAATGAACGATCCCGCCCCGGCGCACTGCCCGCCCTCGCCGAAGCCGGCGCGCCGCAGGTTCCAACCGGTGTGCGTCCCGACCGGGACTGCCAGGTTGGGATGCCGCACGCCGTCCACCATGTTGCCGTCGGCGTCGATGCGCCCGACGAGCACCCGGTACGCGTCGCCGTACATCGGCGGCAGCGAACGGTGGTCGGCCAGGTGCAGCGGGTTGTACGAACCCGAGTACTCCACGGCCGGGATGGCGGGGAATTCCAGGTCACTCGCGGCGACGAGCCCACCATCGGCCACCGTCGGGAACCGGCTGGGCGGCGGCGCCACCCCGTTGGCCACCCACTCGTACAGGGCGACGCTCAGGGCCGTCCGGGTATCCGCCAACGCGAGCGGATTGCTCGGGTTCCGGCAAATCCCCCGGCTCGACGGCCCCGTGTGGACGCCGGGACCACCGCCGTGCTGCGTCCCCGCCAGCAGGTAGACGCGCACGTTGTCCGGCAGATCGATGTGCCCGCCGGTCGGGTCGGTCACCACCAGTGACGCGCGCGCCTGCCACAGCTCCGCCTCGCCATCGCTGTGCACGATCTTCGGGCAGGTGTTCGAGGCTCTGCACCGTTCCTGCAACCCGTCCGTGCGACCGCTGAGCGGATCGGTCAGCGTGGCGTAGGTGAACGGGAACTGGTCGCCGGGGTACACGTGATCCTCGTGCTGCTTCTGCCAGCGCCCCGGCTGGCCGAACGGGTAATTGGTGAACGTCTTGCGCGAACCGGCGATGTTCGGGTGCATGCCGTCGAACACGATCCGCCCGTCGACGTCCTCGTTGAAGCCCTGGTAGAGGAAGTCGCGCAGCATCCGGCCGCTCTGGGAGATGCCGAGCGAGATGGCCGTCACGGGCAGGCCGGGGGCGGCCAGCGGGTTCGGGTTGCCGTCGCGATCCGCCGTCGCGTAGCGCAGGAACGAGATGGCGTCCCGCATGGCGGCGAAGCCGAGCCCCAGCACGATCGGGTCCTTCGCCTCGTAGATGAACTCGTAGATCGCCCCGCCGTCGTAGCCGGCCGGCCGGTCGATCTCGATCTCGCGGTCGCTCACGTAGCGCCACCGCAGGTCGGCGGGCCGCCGGCGCTCGGCGTCCTGGGTCGCTCGCACCGACAGCATGCCTCCCCGCGGCTCGATCGTGGCCGCCGGATAGGTCAGCCGACCGCGGGATACCGGCTCGGCGTCGTTGAAGATGAACTCCTCGAGCGCCGGGCCGACGATCGGGGAGCCGTCGGCGTTCGACGCCACCGGCAGCCGGGCGACGATGTTCGAGTCCGTGGCGGTCAGATCGCCCTGCCACCCGACCCGCACGAACGCGAAGCCCCGTTCGAGCAGCGCCGGCTCGGCCGCGCCCGCTCCGCCGCGGTTCGAGACGGTGTGGAAGATCGCCCGGTTCCAGCGCCGCATGTCGATCGGCCGGTGGATCTCGACGGTGGCGCGGTACTCGACCCGCCCTGCGGCGTTGCGGGGGGCGCGGTCCAGGTTCACGATGTGCGCGTGGCGCGGGTCCGCCGGGTCGACCTCGCCGGACACGACGCCGCGCAGCCGCTCGTACCGACCGATCTCCCCGAACGACCGTCCGCCGAGCGCCGGCGACTCGACCACGTCCAGATCGAACCCGGTGATCTGCGCCAGGCCGCTTCCCGGCGCCAGCAGGCACGCGACGACCGCGATGACGAGCGTGTGATTCGTTCTGCTCATGGTGTCTCCCCGGTTCCGGCTCGATGATAGCCCCGCCAAGCCCGCCACAAGGCTTCCCTGCTCGGCCCCGGCCCCACCGCCCCCGGAGCTTGCGCCGCAGTCCACCAGCACCGGCTGTGCAACTGTATACCCTGCGCCGCGGCGGGTGGAGCCCGGACCCGGCCGGCGGGAATGGTGAAGGCCGGTGCGACGGATTCCGGAAACGCCGGCGGCCCCGGCGCGGACCCGGATTCGGCCGGCGGGATGGTGACGACGGTCGGTTCGAATCCGGGGTTGAAATTGTGCTGACCGCGTACGGCTACTGCGACTCGATGTCGTCGATCCAGACGCGGATCCGCCGCTCTCCCTCGCTGACCCGCACGATGTCGCCGCGCATATCGCCCAGCCGCTCGACCGCGGCGCGCACGTCGAGCGTCTCCCCGTTCCCCGAGAAAAGCGCGTCGACCACCGCGATCGGGAGCTGCACATCGACGGTCTCGCTCTCCCCTTCCTCGTGCTCCTCGACCTGCACGGTGATCCGATCCCCGGCGCGCGCGACGCGCACCGTCTCGTCCTCTCCGTCCACGGTCACGAACTCCGTGTCGCCGACCTCGGTGATGGCGCGCCACAGGTCGCGCATGGCCGCCACGTTGAATGGCACGTCCCGGCCGCCCAGACGGAGCTGTCCGTCCGACAGGATGCGGTGCGGCACCAGGGCGAACAACGGCTCGGCCGCCGACAGCGGTACGTTGACAGCTACGTTCTCGGGGCCGCCGTCCTCGCTGCTGACCTGTATGTGCAACCACGGTTGCGGACCAGCATCCTGCGCGATGGCGTTCGTGCCGAGAACCAGCAGACCGGCGACGATGAACGCGGACGGGAGCGCGCGAGTACAAGTCGACATGGAACTCCTCCCGGCCGCACGGACGACCGGCGGAATGCACGGGTTCGTACGGCCCATGTCACCGTAGACGGATCCGGGCAGCCGAAGTTCAGGTGGCCCGCATGCCAGCGGGTCGTGGCCTGCGGGGATCCTGTCGGAGACCGTCGCCCGCCGCCTGCTCTTCATTCTCATCACGGTCGACGACGAGTTGAACGCCTACACGCTGTTCGAGACGCTCAATGCCCGCGGACTGGAGCTCACGACCACCGATCTGCTGAAGAACTACTTCTTCTCGAAGGTGCGCGCGGGAACCGATATCGACGCGCTGAAGCGACGCTGGCAGAAGCTGATCGCCACGGTGACGCAGGAACGTTTCCCGGATTTCTCCGCTACCACCTGCTCTGCGAGCAACCGAAGATCCGACGACAGAGGCTGTTCAAGCTGGTGCGTGACCGGGTCCGGACGCCGGAGGAAACGTTCGAGTTCCTTACGGCGCTGGAGGCTCGCGCGGAGCTGGTCCATATACGTCGAGGACGAGCGCTTCGAGAGCGACTTCGCACGATGGACCGTCAGCAGCAGAGGCCAACGGAGCAGGATCGCCCGGTATGTGCTTGCCCGGCTTGAGACGGACGCCGGTGAGCGCGCGGTGGATCCGGAAACGGATCGCGCCACGGTGGAGCACGTGCTGTCCGAGAACCCGACCGGCGAGTGGACCGATGCCTTCCCGCCGGAGCGGTGGGAGGCGACGGTCAACCGCCTCGGAAACCTGACCCTGCTCGGAAGGCACTTCGAGCGCGCAACCGGGCCGGCCCGTTGTCCCCCGTTGTTGGATTAGATGGCCGCATTCGCTCCTGTATCATGGTTACGCGACATGCTGGACGCAGGACGGATCGGAAGGACAGTGCGGTTGCCGAACGGTGAGGCTTCATCCGGCGGCGACGGGCGGCCCGGCAATCCCGAGACCCTCCTCGTCGCCGTCGATGAACAGGACCGTGAGACGGGCGTGGTGGAGTTGATGACGGCCCATCGCCAGGGGATCCTCCACCGCGCATTCTCCATCTTCGTCTTCGACGACGCAGACCGCCTGTTGCTGCAGCGGCGCGCGACCGGCAAGTACCATTCGGGCGGGCTCTGGTCCAACACCTGTTGCAGCCACCCCCGCGTGGGAGAGTCCCTGCTCGCCGGCGCCCACCGCCGACTGCGCGAAGAGATGGGTTTCGACTGTCCGCTGCGGGTCGTGTTCGGCTTCGTCTATCGCGCCGAGCTGGACCACGGGTTGGCTGAGCACGAATACGATCACGTCGTCGTCGGCCGGTTCCCGGGCACGCCGGTACCGAACGCCGACGAGGTGGCGGACTGGAAGTGGGAGGACCTCCCGGCCATCCGGTCACAACTGACGGATACGCCCCGGGCGTTCACCGCGTGGTTCGGCATGGCGCTCGACGGACTCCTGGCTCGCGGTTTCCCGCAGTAGCTGCGGCGTGGACTTGGCGGCAGGGTGCAGGCTGGGAGCTTGCGCCGCAGAACGCAGCGAAGCGAAGCGCCGAGGCGCAAGGTCATGGAGCGGGGGGGATGGGCCGAAAACGCCGAGCCCGCGAGGCGTTTCGGGGCGCCGGATGCTGGACCGGGGGCTGCTAAATTTGCGACCATGGGCGATGGCTGATCTGGACGATTTGCTGGTCAAGACGAGCCGCACATTCGCGCTCGCGATTCCGCAGCTCGACGGGGAAACGCGGCGGGCGATGACCCTCGGCTACCTGTTGCTGCGCATCTCCGACACGTTCGAAGACGCGGCCGTCTGGCCTCCGGAGCAGCGGGTTGCGGCGTTGTTCCGCTTTGCCGACATGGTCAGCGATCTGGGCGAGGGCCCGACCCGTGCCGGCATGGGGCCGGTGACCGCCCAGGTCGAGTCCTGGCTCGCCGATCCACCCACCACGCACGCGGGTTACCTGGAGCTGCTGCAGGCGACCGACGAGGTGCTCGCCGCGTACTCGAATCTGGACGCCGCGGCGCGCGCCGCCATCGGCGTGCATGTGCGGCGCACGACGCTCGGCATGGCGTACTTCATCAAGCGCGCCGACCAGAGCGGCGAATTCCGACTCCACGGGATTACGGAGCTGCGCGATTACTGCTACGTCGTGGCCGGCATCGTCGGTGAGATGATGACCGAGGTGCTCCTCCTCGGGGCATCCCTCGAGCCGATTGCGGAAGCGCTGCGGCGTCGCGGCCCGGCCTACGGCGAAGGGCTCCAGCTTGTGAACGTGCTGAAGGATTCGTCGGCCGACGCGGACGAGGGCAGGACGTTCGTGTCGAGCGCACGGGATCGCGCCGAGGCGTTCGAGATCGCGCGCCAGGATCTGGTGCTCGGCGGCGAGTACGTCAACCTGCTGCAGCGCGCGGGCGCGCCGCGCAACTACCAGCGCGCGACCGCCGTGCCGGTGCGCCTCGCCTTCAAGGCGCTCGACCGCGTGGACGAGCGGGGACCGGGAGCGAAGGTGACGCGGTCCGAGGTCGCCGAGCTGATTGCCGCCATCGCGAGCGACGTGGAAGCCGGCCGACCGGTGGTGGAAGCGGCGCTGCAATAGGTGCAGCGGTTCCGCCCTCGCGGGCGGCGCCTCCCGGATGCACCCGGCCAGGTCAAGGAGCGGAGGGGATGGGCCGAACGCCGAGCCCGCGAGGCGTTCGGGGCGCTACGGCAACAGCCCCTCCAGGTGCCTGGCGAGACCGGCCAGCACCCAGCCGTTCGGCCCGAACGCCTCGGCTTCGCGCGACGCCTCGGCGAGCAGCTCGTGTATCCGCCGGCGAGCCCGCTCCGGTGACAGCACGCACAGGATGGAGCACTCGCCGCGCGAGGCGTCGAGCAGGTCGTCGACCGCCTGGAAGGCCAGCCCGTAGGCGCGTCCGAACGCATCAAGGCGGTCGAGCCGGGCGGTCTCGAGTCCCGCTGCAACGCCGCCGCTCCAGGCCGCGAAGCGGAACAGGACGGCGCTCTTCCGCAGATGGATCGAGGCGATGTCCTCCGCGCCTGCCGTCGACGGCGCAAACGCGATGTCGTCGACCTGGCCGCCGGTGAGACCGCGGGATCCGACCGCGCGGGCCAGGCCCGCTCCCACCGCAACGGCGGCGGCCGGGTCGGCCAGCCGTGCGCCCTCCGCGAACGCACCCGCCAGCAGGGCGTTGCCGGCCAGGATGGCCGTGGCATGGCCGAAGGCGATGTGGACCGCAGGGCGTCCCCGGCGTTCGTCGTCGTTGTCCAGCGCCGGCAGGTCGTCGAGGACGAGCGAACACGTATGGGCGAGCTCCACCGCGCCGGCCACTGGCGCGGCCCGCTGGGGATCGACGCCGGCGGCCACCGCGGCCCCGAACGCCAGCGCCGGACGCAGCCGCTTGCCGCCGGAGAACACGGCGTAGCGCATCGCGCGATGCAGCGTCGCGGGAGGCTCCGACTCGGGTGGCAGCGCGGCGTCCAGGAAGGCGTCGACACGCTTGCGGCTCGCAGCCAGGAACTCATCCAGCGCCTCGGGGGAGCTGCTCACGTTCGTTCTCCGGCCCGCCCGCCGCCCGCAGACCGGTCCGCGCGCGCGCCTGAAGCTCGTGCGCCGCCCTGCTGCGCCGCACCTGCCGAGTGGACAGTTGCGATCATTAGTGGAATCATACTTGCAGGTTGGACTTGTCGGGATCTCCCACGGGAGCGGCGCGAGCCGGTAAGCTGGCAGTCCGTAGCGTCGCGCCGTGAGGCGCCGAGTCGGAGCGGCGCCCGCCTGACAAGGCGTGAAGAAGCAAGGATTGACCACGTGCGACCGAGGGACAAGGCCGTCGGACGAGGTGCATCGTCCGTCCTGATTCTGCTGCCGGCGGTATGCTGGCTGTCCGCCTGTTCGATCGCGCCCAGGACCCAGCTTCCGGAGCCGGTCGTCGCGTCGCCCGAGGCGGCGACGGACGGGTTGCCGGCCGCGTTCGGCGGGGACGTCGGGAGCGGGCCGTACGATGCGCTCGAGTGGTGGCGCGCCTTCGATGATCCCGTGCTCGATACCGTCGTCAAGGCGGTGCTCGACGCCAACTACGACATGGCGGAGGCGGTCGCCCGCGTGCAGCAGACCCGCGAGGCGGCCCGCATCGCGCGCGCCGCGTTCCATCCGACGGTACGCGCACGAGCCTCCGTCGATGATTTCAGCGTGCCGACCAACGCGGGCATCGGCGCCCAGCTCCAGGAGCTGGGGCTCGAGGACCTGCTCGGTGACGCGGCCGACGACTTCGTGCTGCCCGAGCGGCTGGGTCTGACCACCTTCACCGTCGGCGCCGATCTCTCGTACGAGCTCGACTTCTGGGGCCGCGCGCGCAACGGCGAGCTGGCCGCGGGCGCCCGCTACCTGGCCTCGGAGTCCGATTTCCAGACCGCGCGCATCGGGGTGCTGGCCGAGACCATCGGCACCTACTTCGACATCGCCGGCCTGCGGCGGCAGGTGGCGCTGGTCCGCGAGACCGTGGATCTGCTCGAAGAACGGGAGCGGCTGGCCGCGACGCGCTATGCGCGCGGACTGGCTGATTCCCTGGACGTCTACCGCGTGCGCCAGGACCTGCTGGCCGCGCAGGCCAGGTTGCCGCAGCTCGCAAGCCAGGTGTCGGGCGCCGAAGGGCGCCTGGCGGTGCTGCTCGGCGGTTACCGCCAGGATGTGGCGGGCCTCCTGCCCGCTGCGCTTGCTCCGGGCCGCGTGCAAGAGCCGGTGCCGGCCGGCATTCCGGCCGACCTGCTGCACCAGCGGCCGGATGTGCGAGCGGCCGCCCACCGACTCGAAGCGGCCGGCTACGACATCGAGGTCCGGCGTGCGGCGCTCCTGCCGTCGCTCTCGCTCAGCGGTACCATCGGGCTCCAGAACACGCAGGTCACGGGGCTGTTCAACGTCCACCAGTGGTTCAGCAACGTCGCCGCCAACCTGCTCGCGCCGGTATTCGATGGCGACCGGCTGCAAGGCAACGTCACGCTCGCCGAGGCGCGCTTCAACGAGACCGCCGCCGCCTACGCGCGCACCGTGGTGACCGCGGTCAACGAGGTGGAAACGGCGCTCGGCGCAATGCGGCTCGAAGGCGAGCGCCACGCCCTGCTCGCGTCCCGGCGCGAGGAGAGTCGAGCCGAAATGGACCTGCAGTCCGAAAGATACGCATCCGGCGTCGGCGGCTACGCGGACTTCCTGGATGCGTTGCGCATCGTCCTGGACGTGGAAGCGGCGCTGGCCGGTTCCGAACACGACCTCGCCCTGGCCCGACTTGCCATCCACCGTGCGCTGGGCGGTGGCTGGACGGCGCCCGCCAGCGCCGCAGGGCCACGCACGCTGTCGCTGGCGGCGGGCACGGAAGGGCGAAGCGAATAGATGGGCCGACTACGGAGTTTCCTCATCGGCGTCGGCATCCTGGCGGGTTCGCTGGCCGTGGCCAGCTTCATGATCGCGACGGCGCCCGAGCCGGAGCGGCGCGAGCAGCCTGTCACGAATCCGCTCGCAATCACCGAATCGGCGGTTGCCGGCGCGGGCGCCATTCCCGTCCTGGGGGCCGGCACGGTTCGCGCCCGCGGAGAGGTCGACGTTGCGGCCGAGATCAGCGGCCGGGTCGTGTGGGTGGCGCCGGCCTTTCAGAGCGGCGGCCGCATTCGTCGCGGGCAGGTGATCTTCCGCATCGACGACGCCGACTACCGCAACCGGGTGGAGCAGGTGCGGGCCGACATCGCGGTGCAGCAGGTGGAGCTGCTGCGGGTGCAGGAAGAGGCGCGTATCGCGCGCGCGCAGTACGAGCAGTTCCGGAGCCGCCGTTCCGAAAGCGTCCCGGACGCCGGCCCGCTGGCGTTCTGGCAGCCGCAGATCGAGGCGGCCCAGGCGGTTCTGGACCGACGCAACGCAGCGCTGCAGGAAGCCGAGCTGATGTTGTCGCGCACGGAGATCCACGCCCCGTTCGACGGGGTCGTCCGTGACGAAACGCTCGACGTGGGGCAGTTCGTGGCGGCCGGCCAGGGCGTGGGGCGACTCTATGCCTCCGATGCCGTGGAAGTGGTGGTGCCGCTCACGGACGCGCGTGCGGCGCTCATCCCCGGCCTGTGGGATCTGCGGGCGGGTGTCGCGGACCGGCGGATCGGCGCCCGCGTCGTCACCGATTACGGCGACGCCCGCTACGCCTGGGATGGCTATGTGGACCGGGTCGAGACCGCCCTCGACGAGCAGACGCGGACCCTCGACGTGATCGTGCGCGTACCCGCTCCCTTCACGGCCGGAACGCGCCTGGCGCCGGGCGACGGTGGGGCGGAGGAGGATTCCACGGCTCCGCGCGCCCCCCCGCTGCTGCTGGGCATGTTCGTCGAGGTGCAGATTGAGGGGATCACGCCGGATGAGTATTTCAAGATACGCCGGCCCGCGCTGAGGCCGGGCAACGAGGTGTGGGTGGTGCGCCGCGGCCGGGTGGCCATCGTGCCGGTGCGCGTCCTGCAGCGCGACGACGACGAGGTGTACGTGACCGGCGCGCTCAGGGACCGCGCCGCGGTGGTCGTCGGCGGCATCGATTTCGCCACGAACGGCATGGAGGTGCGTGCAGAGGCCGGCGGGGGCTCGTGATGGCAGGCCATGACGTGATCGTCGTGGGCGCCGGTCCGGCCGGCAGCACGGCGGCGCGCGAGTGCGCCCGCCGCGGCCTGTCGGTGGCCCTGCTCGACAGAATGGCGTTCCCCCGCGACAAGCCGTGCGGCGGCGCGGTCGCCGAGCGGGCGGCGGCCCTGCTGCCGTTCAGCCTCGAGCCGGTGATCGAGCGCACGGCGCACCGCGCTCGGATCTCCCTGCGCGGCGGCGGCGCGTTCGAACCGCGTTGCGAGTTTTCCGTGCACCTCACCCAGCGCACGAAGCTCGACGCCTTTCTGGTGGAGCGCGCCGTCGAGGCCGGCGTCGACTTGCGGGAGCGCGCGCACATCACCGAGATCGAGAGGTTGCCGTCGCAGGTGCTGGTGCGCACGCGCGACGAGACATTCACCGCCCGCGCGCTGGTCGCCGCCGACGGCGCCAACGGCACCACGGCCGAGATGGCGGGCGTCCCGTCCGGCACGGCGCGCGGCGTCGCCCTCGAGGGCAACCTCGCCCCGCCCGGCGGTTGTCCGGACGAGTGGAAGGAACTGATCGCCTTCGACTACGGCGTCTGCACTGGCGGCTACGGCTGGGTTTTCCCCAAGGGCGACCATCTGAATCTGGGCGTCGGCGGCTTCCGGCACAACGGACCGGCGCTGCGCGGGCGGCTGGCCGACATCGTGCGTTCGTTCGGTCATGACCCGGCCCACCTCGAGAATATCCGCGGCCACAACCTGCCCGTGCGCCAGCACGAGACGCCGCTGGCCGTCGACAACGTGCTGCTCGTCGGCGACGCGGCCGGCCTGCTCGACCCGCTGATGGGCGAGGGGATCTACGCCGCCATCTGGAGCGGCCACAGCGCCGCCCGGCACCTGGCCGACTACGTGGACGGGCGCGCCCCGGACCTCGGCGGCTACCAGCGCGACATCGACGGCGAGTTGCTGCCCGACCTCCATGTCTGCCGGCGGCTGCATGACATGCTGCACATCGCGCTGGCGGTCGCGCCGCGGATCGCCCTCTGGACCGAGCGCCAGACGTCGTTCCTGTTCCGGATGGTCAGCAGCATCTACAGCGGCGAGCAGAGCTACGTCGGCTATTTCGGCCAGCGGCGTCTGCTCGACACCGCCATCAGCCTGCTGTCGGATCTGATGCGCGTCTCGCCGCGCCTGCAACGGCTGGTGGACGTCAGGGAGCCGGCGCTGCCGCGGCGCTTCTTCACGCCGCGGCCGGCCGCCTAGCCGCCATGACGCTGCGCCCTGCGGCCACCGTCGCCCGCGCCCCGCGCGGGCTGCCCGCGCCCGGGCGCCGCGGAGGAGGCTCGTGAGCCAGGACGACAGCGCCGTCCGCGACCTGCGCGGGCCCGTCGCCTACATGGCCCGCAACGGGGTTGCCGCCAACCTCCTGATGTTCTTTATCCTGGCCGCCGGCCTGGTGTCGCTACCCGGCCTGGTGCAGGAGGTCGTGCCCACGGTCTCGCTCGACGCCGTCGAGGTCTCGGTCGTCTATCCCGGCGCCACGCCGGAGGAGGTGGAAGAGTCGATCGTCCTCAAGATCGAGGAGCAGATTGCCTCGCTGGAAGCGGTGAACGAGGTGACCGCCGTCGCGGCCGAGGGGCTGGCCTCGGTCACCGCCGCGCTCAAGACCGGTGCGGACATCGACACCGCGCTCAGCGATATCGAGGACGGGGTTAACCGTATCCAGACCTTCCCGCTGCGCGCCGAACGCCCCGACATCCGCGAGCGGACGAGCCGCCAGAGCGCGCTGCGCCTAGTGCTCTACGGCGACGTGTCCGAGCGGGCGCTGAAGGAGCTGGCCTACGGCGTCGAGGAAGAGCTCGGCCTGCTCCCCGAAGTTTCCTATGTGGAGACGAGCGGCGTGCGCGGCTACGAGATTTCGATCGAGGTGGCTTCGCACCGCCTGCGCGCCCTCGGCCTCACGCTCGCGGACGTTTCCGCGGCGGTGCGCAGCGGCTCGCTCGACCTGTCGGCCGGCCGCATCGACACCCGCGACGCCCAGATTCGCGTCCGCACCCGGGGCCAGAGCTACTACCAGCAGGACTTCGAGGACATCATCGTCCTGAGCCGGGTTGACGGCACGGTCGTGCGCCTCGGCGACATCGCCGTGGTGCGCGACGGCTTCGAGGATGCGGATCTGATCGCCCGCTACAACGGTCAGCGGGCGGCGTTCGTCGAGGTGTACCGCTCGGCCGGCGAACAGGTGCTGGCCGTGGTGGCGGCGGTGGAGGAGCATCTCGACTCGCAGGTGATCCCGTCGCTGCCCGCCGGCGTCGGGCTCGAGATCTGGAACAACGACGCCGAGATCTACGAGAGTCGGGTCGACCTGCTCCTCGAGAACGGCGCGCTCGGACTGCTGCTCGTGCTCGTCGCCCTGGCGCTGTTCCTGGAGATCCGGCTGGCGTTCTGGGTCGCGACGGGCATCGGCATTTCGTTCATCGGGGCGCTGGCGATCGCGCTGTTCTTCGATGTGTCGATCAACACGATCTCGCTGTTCGCGTTCATCCTCGGCGTCGGCATCGTGGTCGACGACGCCATCGTTGTCGCCGAGCACATCCATACCGAGCGGCGCAAGGGCACGCCGGGGGTCGCCGCGGCGATCCGCGGTGTGCACCGCATCCGGCGGCCCGTGATATTCGCGGTCCTCACCACGGTGACCGCCTTCGCGCCGCTGCTCTTCCTGCCCGGCTATCTCGGCGTGATGATGGGCTCGGTGTCGATCATCCTGATCGCCGTGCTGCTCACCTCGCTGGTCGAGTCGCTGCTGATACTGCCGCACCACCTCTCCCATCTGCCGGGTCCCGATTGGCGGCCCACCAGCGTGGTCGACCGTTTCTTCCTCGTGATCCAGGGCGGCGTGAACCGGGCCTTCCAGTGGTTCCTGGAAGGGCCCCTCGATCGGGGCTTGCGCCTGGCGACCGGGCAGCCGTTCGTCGTGCTGTCGGCCGGCGTGGCGATGATCATCCTGTCGGTCGCCCTGGTGGCGTCGGGCGCCGTCGGCATGATCTTCGTCGAGGCGGTCGAAGCGGACGTCGTGACGGCCAACCTCGTCATGCCGGAAGGAACGCCCGCGCAGCGCACGGCCGAGCTGGCCGGGGAGCTCGAAGCGGCGGGGCGGCGGGCGATAGAGCGGGTGTCGCGCGATCGGCCGGCGGGCGCAGAGGCCGCCGCCCCGCTGCTGGTCGGGGTCAATCTGACGGTCGGCGAGCGGGCGCGGACCCTGGGCGGAAACATCCTCGCGGGCCCGAGCCTCAATCCGCAGGCCCACATCGCCGCCGTCGAGTTCAAGCTGCTCAGCGTCGAAGAAAGGGACCTGAGCGCGGAGACGTTCGCGCAGGCCTGGCGCGAGGAGGCCGGCGAGGTGCCCGGCGCGCGCAGCCTGACGTTCGGCGCCGATCTGCTCGACCTCGGCGCGCCGATCCAGGTGGAGCTGTCCCATCCCGACCCGGAGCGTCTCGGTTCGATAGCCGAGTCGTTGACCGCCAGCCTGCGGACGTTGCAGGGCGTTTTCGACGTGCAGTCGGATCACGCGGCCGGCATCCGCGAGGTGCAGATCGAGTTGACGCCGGCCGCCCGCACGCTGGGGCTCACCCTCGAGGCGCTGGCGCAGCAGGTGCGCTCGGCGTTCTTCGGCGACGAGGCGCTGCGCGTGCAGCGCGGGCGTGAGGAGGTTCGCGTCTACGTGCGGCTGCCGGCGGACGAGCGGAACACGATCGGCGATGTCGAGGGTTATACGGTGCGCACGCCTGCTGGCGGCGACGTGCCGCTGAGTCAGGTGGCGACGGTCGACATGGGCAGCTCGCCGTCGTCTATCCGGCGCAAGGCTGGCCGGCGCATCGTCACAGTGACCGCCGACGTCGACGACGCCGTGATCACCGGCGGTGAGGCGACGGCTGTTCTGACCGAGACGGTGCTGGCCGATCTGGTGCAGGCCAATCCGGGCCTGACCTACGCTTTCGGCGGGCAGTTGCAGCAGCAGGCCGAATCGTTCGAGGCGTTGAACCGAAGTCTGCTTCTCGCCGTGCTGGTGATCTACGCCCTGCTGGCGATTCCGTTCGGGTCGTATACCAAGCCGCTGCTCGTCATGTCCGTCGTGCCGTTCGGCATGGTCGGGGCGATTCTGGGACACCTGATCATGGGGCTGCCGCTGAGCACCGCGTCCATGTGGGGACTGATCGGACTGTCCGGGGTGGTGGTGAACGATTCGCTGGTGATGCTCGACTTCATCGGCGAGCGCCTGCAGGCAGGGAGGCCGGTGCGCGAAGCGATCATCGAGGGCGCCAAGGGCCGTTTCCGCCCCATCTTCCTGACGTCGGTGACGACGTTCCTGGGGTTCGCGCCGCTCGTATTCGAGCAGAGCATTCAGGCCCAGTTCCTGAGCCCGCTGGGCGTGTCGGTCGGGTTCGGCCTGCTGTTCGCCACCGGCATTCTGATGCTGGTGGTGCCGGCGCTGGCCACGGTGTACTACCGCGTGGCGCTGTGGCGTTCGGCGCCGGCGGCTGCGCCGGTCGCTGGTGAAACCGTGCCTCATATTTGAGGCAGACGAAGCGCGTGGCGCGCGATCCCTGGCGCCGTCAGGTTGTGCGTTGCCGGACGGCCGTGCGGAAACGCCCCACGCCAACGCCGATGCTCTCCTTCTTCGGCGGGTGAGGAGACGTCGGTTCGAGGCGCAGCCTCTGCATGATCGTCACCAACGCAAAGACGAAGATCATCGCCGCCAGGTCCGGGCCCGAGCAGCCGTGTGGCCCGACGCCGAACGGGATGTAGGCGTGCCGGGGACAGGCTGGACTGCCGGAGGGCGCCTGCTCCAGCCAGCGTTCCGGCCTGAACTCGCCGGCCTCGCGCCAGTACTCCGGTCGCCGGTGGATACCCCGCATGCCGACGTGCATCAGGGTTCCCTTGGGAATGCCGTAGCCGCCGACGACGCAGTCCTCGGCGGCGCCCTTGGGACGCATGACGTAGGGCGGCGGTTCCATGCGTAGCGTTTCCTGGAAGACGGCGCGCGTGTAGGGCAGCCTGCCGAAGTCTGCGGGCTGCGGTTCGCGGCTCCCCAGGACCTCGGCGATCTCCTGCTCGACACGATCCGCTACGGACGGGTTCAGGCCCATGTGGTGGAAGGCCAGGCATATCGCCGCGGTCGGCGCGTCCGTGAAGGCGCACATGTAGGCGATCACTTCGTCGCGCAGCGCCCGGTCGTTGTCGTACGTGTGGGGTGAGCGTCCCTGGTCCTTCGCCCGCACCAGGTGCGAAACCAGGTCCTTGCCGTGATGGGAGGCGTCGCTGCGCGCCCTCTCGATGGAGCCGTAGATCGCCTCGTCCATCTCCTTCGTGGGCGGTGTGAGGCCGAGCTTCTTGACCAGGCCGCCGAAGGGAAGCAGGTCGAGCAGGATGCCGATCTTCAGCAGTTGTCCGATCTTCAGGCCGTAGCGATGATGGACGTCGCTTCCCAGAACGGTGCTGACGACCGCGTCCAGCGTGTACCTTTCCGCCAGCGACTTGAACTCGACGACCTGACCTGCCGGCAGGCGGTCGCGCAGCTTCCGGGCGTGTCCGCTGATCACCTCGGCGTAGCCGTCAAGACGGTCCTCGGCGAAGGCGGTCGCCATGAGCTCCTTGCGCCAGCGATGCTGCTCGCCGCTGTGCACGGCCAGGCAGCCGTGTTCCATCAGCTTGTTCGGCTCGTCCAGACCCTCCGGCCACGGCCGGAAGGTGTCGGCCCGCGTCTCGAGCAGTTCCTGCGCCAGATCGGCATCGAAGACGACGCAGCAACGCAGGTTCATCGGCAGCTCGTAGTAGACGATGTGCCCGTACTGCTCCTGGAGCTGCTCCATGAAGTCGGCGTAGTGGAACAGACGCTGGTAGTAGTTGCGCAGCTTGCGCCCCCGGGGGCCGGGAGGAAGCGGCGGCTTGCCGTTGGCGGCGCGGGTCACTCGACTGGTCCTCTCCGGGTCACGCTGCCGCCTGACGTTCGCAGATGCGCGTCTGAATCGGCCCCTTCACCCCCAGCCCGAGCTGCCGCCGTCTGAACGGCGTGGGGGCAAGCAGCTCCAGCCGCATCCCCTGCGCGAGGCGGGCGATGCCCAGCACGACAAGCATCGTGGCGAACTCCCAGCCGGGGCAACTGTGGGGTCCGACGAGGAACGGCATGTAGGCATGCTCGCGTTTGTTTGGCGGCGAGTCCGCCAACCAGCGCTCCGGCAGGAACTCGTCCGCCTTGTCCCAGTCCGACGGGTGGCGCTGCGATTCGCCGAGACACGTCTGGGCGATCGTGCCGGCCGGAATCCGGTAACCACGGACCTCGCAGTCTTCCGACGCCTGACGCCAGTGGGAGGTGGCGGCGTACGACGGCGGCCGGAGGCGCGCGCTCTCCTTGAAGACGGCGTGCGTGTACGGCAGCCGGTGGTAGTCGGCGCCCTCGAGGGGACGCTTGCCGACGACGGCGTCGACTTCCTGCTCGATCTTCTCGAGCACGTCCGGGTGTGCAGCCAGCAGCTCGAGACTCCAGACCAGCGCCACCATGGGCGGGTCGATCGCGCCCAGCAAGGTCATGTACAGCTCGTCGCGAAGCTCGAGATCGTTCGCGAAGGGGCAGCCGCCCTGCTGGTCCGCCGTGCGCACGATATGAGAAGCCATGTCTTCGCCGCTGTGGGATGGATCGCGGGCCTTCTTCATCGCGCCGTACACCGCGTCGTCCATCACCTGGATCGCGTCCCGGGCCTTTCCGTATCCGGGAAGGGGCAGTCGCCTCAGCAGACCGGCGCCTGGCAGATAGCTCATCACCCAGTCGCGCTTGATCGCCTCGACAGCGTTCCACGCCACTTCCGGTGCGATTCGGGGTGTCCGCCCAAAAATGGCGTCGAGCAGGGAAGAGCAGGTGAACCGCCCCATCTCTTGCTGGTAGTCGATGACCTGCCCCGGGCGCCAGCCCGCCGCCATGTCGTTGATGTTGTCCGCGATGAGGTCGGCGTAACGCGGCATGCGGTCCTGGCCGAAGCCCCCCCCGACGACCTCGCTGACCTGCTGGTGATGCTCGCCGTGATCGCGAGGCAGGCACTTCGTACCGATGATCCCGAACCCCGCCGGGTCGTTGTACGACGGGAAGATGTCGGCCTTCAGCTCGACGACCTCGCGAACAGCGTCCGGTTCGAACAGTGCGCAGAAGTTCATCCGCGGCATCTGGTAGTAGACGATGCCGCCGTACTCCTCGTGCAGGCGCCGCATCATCGCGGGGAAGTCGCGGCCCTGTTCGAAGAAATTGCGGAGCCGTCGTCCCCTCGGACCGGGAGGCAGATCGAGGTCGCGGACGGAAGCTGACATGAAACGAGTTTCCTCCAGCTTCGTGTCGAAGGTCAAGCACGAAAGCACGAGACGCTCGGCGACCTGTGATGGGGCAGCATGCCGGCCTTGCTTGACGGCGCTGTGGGAGGGTATCTTACTTGACAGGGATAGCTGATGCGTGCTGGCACGATCGGGTTTCTCCCGCAATGAGGGAAGATGATCATTCCCCGCAGCTACGTTGACGGCTACGAAGCGGCCCGCAAGGTCGATCCGGTGTGGGCGGAGAAGTACATCCGCTACACGACCGTGGGCGATCCCATCGGAGATGCCGTCGTGGCGGATCTGGCGAAGAACGCCACGACGACCCAGGTGCACGGCATCATCGCATCGACGCTCGACAACTGGAACAACCTGCCGGCAGGCACGCCCGAATCCCTCCGGCAACTGATCGCCGACTCCGCCGTGATGCCCGACTGGTACGACCGCGAGTTGGCGATGGACGCGACGCGCGCGTTCCTGCGCAACTCCGACATGGTTCTCGGCGGCCTGATCGGCGGCGCCATCGTCGAGGGCTTCTCGACGCTGATCAGCAAGTCGTTCCGCATCCGGAGCCGCATCACCTCGAACGGCGTCCGCCGGCTCAAGCAGAACATGCTGCAGCTTGTGGATCAGTTCATGCCGGGCGGCATGGACCCGGGCGCCGACGGGTGGAAGCTCAGCATCAGGATTCGCCTCGTGCACGCGCAGGCGAGAATGCTGGTCAAGAACGGCGGCGAATGGGACGAGGCCGCGCACGGCATGCCGCTCAGCGCGGCCCACATGGCCCTGGGCGCGGCCGCCTTTTCGGGGCGGCTGATGCAGCACGTGGCGCACCTGGGTTCCGACTTCAGCGAGCGCGAGACTGAGGGCTACGTGCATGTCTGGCGGTTCACCAGCCAGATCATCGGGGTACCGCAGGAGATCATTTTTCGCGACAACGCAGATTCGCTCCAGTGTTTCCGCATCGGCGCGATGTGCGAGCCGCCGCCCGACGACGACGCCATCATCATGGCGAACAGCATCATCAACAGCGCCCCGATTGTGCTGGGGGTCTCGGAGCCCGCGGCGCGGCGCGAGATGGCCGCGTTCGTATACCAGGTGACCCGCGAGCTGATAGGCGACGAATTGGCCGAGCAGTTCCGGTTTCCGCCCGGCAGGTTCAAGAAGGAAATCCCGTTTCTGCGACTGAGGAACATGGGGGAAAGACTGCTCCGGAAAGTCGTGCCGCGCCTGGGCGCGGCGCGGTCGAGGGTCCGATTCAACGAGCTGCTCAAGACGGGAGACTTGGGCGAATACGAGCACTCGTACAGTCTGCCCAGCTCCATGTTCGACGACGAGTCGCAGAAGTGGTAGGGGCTGATCCTCCCCGTCGGCGTCCCGCCCGTTCCTTCATCCCATCGGCCCCGTCGGCGGGGCCGGCCGGCGGAACTGCCTGCTCAGCGTGAGCTCCTGGCGCTGGTAGGACGAGCCTATCTTCCTCCCGTAGATCTTCTCCGGCACGTCGAGCATGCGGCTGTAGACGAGACGGCCGACGACCTGGCCGTGTTCGATGACGAACGGCGTCTCGTGCGCGCGGACCTCCAGAACGGCGCGAGTGCCGGCGACGTCACCACTCCCAAACCCGAAACCGGGATCGAAGAACCCCGCGTAGTGGATTCTGAACTCGCCCACCGACGGATCGAACGGGACCATCTCGGCCGCGTACTGCGGGGGCACGCGCACGCGCTCGCGTGAGGCGAGGATGTAGAAGTCGCCGGGATTGAGGATGAGCCGGCCGTCGGGACGACTGGATATGGGATCCCAGAAGCGGTCGACATCGTAGTGGTCGACCTGCCGCAGGTCGACGAGTGGCGTGTTCTGCCTGCCGCGGTAGGCGACCACGTCCGAGTCCCGCTCGCCCCGCAGACTGACCGACAGCTTCAGTCCGTCACGGATGAGCGCGGTGCCGGGATTCGTCTCGTCGAGATAGATCAGCCCCTCCTGCCTGTCGAGGCCCCGCAGGTGGGTGTCGGAGGAAGGCGCCCGGCCTCGGATGAACCGGAGCTGGGACAGGCTGAGGCCCGGGTGCACGATGACCGAGAATGTGCGCGGGACGATCTCCGCATAGAGCGGTCCCGCATAGCCTCCGGGCACGAACTCGAACTCCGCGCCGTAGTCGGTGACGAGGCGCGTGAACACGTCCAGCCGGCCGGTGGTGCTCTTCGGGTTCGCCTTGGCCTCCAGTTCGTCGGGAAGCCGGAGCGCCTCCATCAGCGGCGCCAGGTACACGCAACCCTTTTCGAGTACGGCCGGCCGCGACAGGTCGAGCTCGGCCATGGCCAAGTCGTCCAGCTTGCGCCGCACCGTCGACTTCCGGCCGGGCAGAAAGCTGGCCTGCAGGCGGTGGGCCACGCATCCCAGCCGCAGGTCCAGGCTGGCCGGCTGAATCTGGCGGTCCGAGATCGCCTCGGACGCAAGGATGCGGCCGGCCCGTATCAGCGTCTCTATGTCCTGCGAAGGCAGAACGCCTTCCTGGACCGGGGGAGCACTTCCCGCGAACTCCGGAAAGAACTCGAATGCGTAGTCGCCCGCCAAGTTCGACGGTCCCCGGAGCGTGGCTCAGCGCGGCGGCGCGACCACGCCGGCCGGAGCGGGAACCGGGGGCGGCTGCGGCGTCGGGGGCGCCGGGGGCGCGTAGATGTCGACGCCCTCCGCGTCCTCCTCGCCCGACGTTGCGACGCCGGCCTCCTGCATCACGCGTTCGAGCGCGGCGACGGTCACCGGGGACGGCTTGAAGTTGCCGAACCGGTAGCCCCGGGCGATTGTCAGCGGCGTCCAGCCGTAGCGGTTCTCCTCGTTCCAGACGTCGATGTTCGCGCCGTGGGCGGCCAGGAACTCGACGACCTGCGGGAGGTTCTTGTAGGCGGCGCCGTGCATCGCCGTCTCGCCGTTGTCGTCGACGGCATTGATGTCGTCACCCAGCTCCAGGGCCAGCTTCACCGCCTCGAGCACCTCGTCCTCGGTGCCGGCGTCCTCGCCCGGCGAGCGCGTGCCGAGCCCCGCGGCGGCCATCAGCGGCGTGCTGAACTCGTCGTTCTTCGCCAGCGGGTCGGCGCCGAGCCCGGCCAGCGTCCGCATCAGTTCCGCGTCGGCCACCAGGGCGGCCAGCATGAACGGCGTCGAGCCGGCCTCGTGGTGTCGCGTGTTGTTCAGGTTGCGGCGCGCCGTCATGCGCGCGTTCAGGTCCGCACCGTGCCCGGCAAGCCTGCGAACGAGATCGAGGCTCGAGAGGCGACCGGATCCGTACGGCGCCGGGTCGTTGTCGCCGCCCCCCGGCTTGCGGATCCGCGGCACCAGGTGCAGCGCGGTATATCCCGGACCGTCGGCGTTCGGATCGGCGCCGGCGGCGAGCAGCGCCGCGGCGACATCCCAATGGGCGTTGGTGACGGCGAGCATCAGCGGCGTGGTGCCGACGCGCAGCGGTGCGCCCGTGCGGTACGCGCGCTCGCGCCGCACCACCTCGTCGACCGTGCCGTTGACGTCGACGCCCGCGGCGAGCAGGGTCTCGACGACGCCCAGGTGCCCCTCGCGAACGGCGAACAGGAACGGGGTGAATCCGGAATCAAGCGGGGTGCGGAAGTCCGCCCCGACCTCCACCAGCGTCTCCACCACGTCCACGTGCCCCTCGGCCACCGCCCACATCAGGGCGGTCTGGCCGCGCGCGGGCTCTCCCGCCTCGAGATCGGCGCCGGCCGCGAGCAGGGCGCGAACGGCGCCGACCCGGCCGGTCCGCGCCGCCGTCATCAGTACCGTCTCGCCGCCCGGCAGCGTGGTGTCGGGGTCGGCTCCGGCGTCGAGCAGATGCTCGACCATGGCCACGTTGGCGTTCTCGGCCGCGAGCGACAGCGGGGTGACGCCATAGCGGTTCACGGCGCCCACATCGGCGCCGGCGCCGATGAGCCGCGCCACGAGCGCCGCATCGTCGTGCCAGGCCGCCCAGTGCAGCGCCGTCATGCCGTCGACCTGCCGCGCGTTGACGTCGATGGCCTGATCGAGCAGACGCCCCGCGGCAGCCCGATCCAGCCGCTGCACGGCGTCGGCCAGCGGCGCATCGGCGGCGGCTGCGGCCAGCGGAAACAGGCCGACGGCCGCCGCGACGAGTGCAGTTGCGAATCGTGTCCGGCGCATCACTTCATGTCTCCCTGGAAACGGGCCTCCGGCGGCGCCGTCCGGCTCGCGACCTCACGCCAGCGGAACCGGATCGAGCAGCGTCTCGATCCGCCGCGTGCTGTCGGCGAACCGGTCCAGACGGACGCCGACCGCATCGAGCAGCGCCAGGTGCAGGTTCGCCATCGGCTCGGGCTCGACGTACTTCAGGTGCCGCCCGCCCTTCGACCGGCCCGCTCCGCCGCCGGCCACGACAATCGGCAGGTTGGTGTGGTCGTGGACGTTCGGATTGCCCATGCCGCTGCCGTACAGGTAGAGCGAGTGGTCCAGCAGCGAACCGTCCCCGTCCGGCGCCTCGGCCAGCCTTTCGAGGAAGTACCCGAACAGCGAGACGTGGTACTGGTTGATCTTCGCCAGCATCGCGAGCTTGGCCGGATCGTTCCCGTGGTGCGATGTCGGGTGGTGCGGATCGGGCACCCCGATCTCGGTGTAGGTCCGGTTGCTCGCCTCGCGGGAGAGCTGGAACGTGACGACCCGGGTCACGTCGCCCTGCAGCGCCAGCACCTGCAGGTCGAACATCAGCTTCGCGTGGTCGGCGTAGGCGGCCGGCACGCCGACCGGCCGGTCCAGATCCGGCAGTGGGTTGTCCAGGGTCTCCGACTCGGCCCGCTGGATGCGGCGCTCCACCTCGCGCACCGTGTCGAGGTACTCGCTGACCCGGGTGCGGTCGGCGGCGCCGAGCTGCCCCTGCAGGCGCGCGATGTCGTCGCGCACCCAGTCGAGCAGGCTGGCCCGGCGTCCGAGCGCGGCGCGCCGTTCGTCGGCGCTGCCCCCCTCGCCGAACAGCCGCTCGAACACGACGCGCGGATGCGCCTCGGACGGCAGCGGCGTCGTCGGCGACGACCACGACAGGTTGTTCTGGTAGACGCAGGCGTAGCCGTTGTCGCACTGCCCCACCATGTCCATCAGGTCCATCGCCAGCTCCAGCGACGGCAGCCGCGTCTCCTGCCCCATCTGCTGCGCGGCGATCTGGTCGACCGTCGTGCCCAGGTAGTAGTCGCTGCTCTCGGTCCACTTCGCGGTGGCCGCGCTCAGGAAGGCGGCGTTCGAGGTGGCGTGCGTGCCCGGGTAGGCGTTGCGCAGCTCCAGGTTGGTCAGGACGGTGAGCTGATCCTGCACCGGGGCCAGCGGACTGAGGCTCGGCGACAGCTTCGTCAGCGCGCCCGCCGCGCCCGGCGGGGTCCAGCTCTCGATGTGCGAGCCCATCGGGATGTAGACGAAGCCGAGCCGCCGCACCGGGGCGGCCGGCGTCCTGGCCAGGGCCGTCATCGACGGCACCATCGCGTCGAGGAGCGGAAGCGCGACGGTCGCGCCCATGCCCCGCAGGAACGTACGCCGCGGCAAGGCCTTCTTCGAGATGATCATGATGCTTTCCTCATCTGGAACGGTGCGCTGTTGACGACCTCCAGCACGAGCGACGAGAACCTGTAGCCGTCCGCCTCCGCCTCCCGCACGATACGGCGCACGGCGGGCCCGTCGTAGAACTCCACCCCCCGCCCGGTGGCGAACGTCAGCAGCTTTTCGGCAAGCGTGGTGACGAACAGCGCCGGCCGGGCCAGCAGCGCCTCCTGCAGCTCGCCGACGCCGTCGAACGTCGAGCCGTCGAACAGCGTGCCGGAGGCATCGATCGGCGCCCCGCCGTCGGCGATCCGCCAGCGCCCGACCGCGTCGTAGTTCTCGAAGGCGAACCCGACCGGGTCCATCAGGCGGTGGCAGCTCGCGCACGCGGGGTTGGCGCGGTGCCCGGCGAGCCGCTCGCGCATCGACACCGCCCGCGCGCCGGTCCCCGTCTCCTCCAGCTCCGGCACGTTGGCCGGCGGCGGGGGCGGGGGCACGCCGAGCACGTTGTCGAGGATCCACTTGCCGCGGATCACGGGCGACGTGCGCGTGGCGTAGGAGGTCACCAGCAGGATGCTCCCGTGGCGCAGCAGCCCGCCGCGCGGTGCGTGGTCCTCGTCGCCGTCGAACTCGACGCGGCGGAACCGGCTGCCGTAGACGTGCGGTATGCCGTAGTGCTTCGCCAGCCGCTCGTTGACGAACGTGTAGTCCGCGCGCAGCAGGTCGAGCACGCTGCGGTCCTCACGCATGACGCTGTCGACGAGCATCTCCGTCTCCTGCCGGAAGGCCTGCCGGAGATTGTCGTCGAAGTCCGGGAAGATGCGCATGTCGGGCGCGATCGAGTCGAGGTTGCGCAGGTGCAGCCACTGTCCGGCGAAGTTCGTCACCAGGTTGCGCGCGCGGGGGTCGGCCAGCATGCGGCGCACCTGGCGCTCCAGGACGTCCGGGTCCCGGAGCATGCGCCGCTCGGCCAGATCCAGCAGCTCGTCGTCCGGGATGCTGCTCCAGAGAAAGAACGACAGCCGCGACGCCAGCTCCAGGTCATCGAGGCGATAGGCCTCGCCCGCCTCGACGCCGTTCGGATCCTGCTCGATGCGGAAGAGGAACTCGGGGCTGACCAGTACCGCGGCCAGCGCCATCTCCACCCCTGCCTCGAACCCGTCGCCGGCGCGCGCCGCGCGGTACAACTCGAAAGGCCCCTGCAGGTCGGCCTCGTTCACCGGCCGGCGGTACGCCCGGCGCATCAGCTTCTTCAGGATCCGCGTCGCACAGGCGTCGTCCTCGTCCGGTGCGGCGGGCCGGCAGACGAACACCTGTTCCCGGCTCGGCGTGCTCCCCGGCCCGGTCGCGTCGTACGGACCCGTGATCGATACCTCGTAGACCGCCGGCTGCAGGCGCGGATGCCGGTAGTAGTTGAAGTGCGCTTCGTAGGGCTGCCGCGCGGTCTCGACGAGCAGCGACGGAAGTTTCGGAAACGTGACCCCCAACGTGTGCGGGCCGGCCGTCACCGGCATGCGGAGCTTCAGGTGGGCGTCCACGTTGTCGTGCGACGGCTGGTAGATCAGCGCCTGGTCCTCCCGGTACGCCGGCCGCTCCACCGTGAACAGCTCCATCCGCTCGCCGTCGAGCAGCAGCTCCACCACGTGCGTCCCGCTCAGCCCCTCGACGTGTTCGTTGCGGTCGCGCGCCAGGCGCACCGACACCTCGTAACGGCCGTCGACGGGGAACGTGTGCTCCACGAGCACGCCGCCGCGCGTGCCGACCGGCAGCCCCGCGATGTGCTTCTCCTGCGTCAGGTCCGGACGAATGCGCACCGTGGCGCCGCCCGGTCCCTGGCCCGCCCGACCGACCGCGAGCCGGGCGATCTTCTCGGCCGCGGACACGTAGCGCTCGAGCAGGGTCGGCGACAGATCGCCCACCGTGATGTTGTCGAAGCCGAAGCTGGAAGAATCGCCCGGCAGCAGGTCGGTGACGTCGACCTCCAGCGCGAGCAGATCACGGACCGCGTTGTGATACTCCGTGCGGTTCAACCGCCGGAACGTATCCGTGCGGCCGGGGTCCGGATGCGCCGACGCCAGCGAATCCAGACCGGTCTGCAGCGACGTGAGGGCCGCGGCGTAGGTCGCCTCGTCGGGCCGGCGCCCGCCCGCCGGCGGCATCTGCCGGGCCTGCAGCTTGCGGGCGACCTTCTCCCAGGCCTCCCGGTGGTCGCCGAGCGGCTGCCGGTTGATGGTCTCGAGCGCGAGCCCGGCCGTCCTGGTCCGGTCGTTGTGGCACGACAGGCAGTAGCGGTTGACCAGGGCGCGGTGCGGCGCTTCCGCCGCTTCGACGCCGGCGGCCGACTGCGCTCCGGCGGACGCGGTGGCTCCGCCCGCCAGCACTCCGGCCGCCACCACGCCAACGATGCCGACGCTCCGCAGATTCAGCATGCGCTCCTCTCCTGCGCCAGTTCGACGGGCGGCGTCCCGACCAACCCATTCTAGGAGCTTGCGCCACGGAAACGCAACGGAGTGATCTCCGCGGCCGCAAGCTCCCGGGGAAGTGGGGGCCGGGGCCGAACACGGAGCCTTGCGACGGGTCGGCGGGCGCCAGGCGACAACGCACTTGCGGCCAAAGCGCTCGACGCGACCCGGGCCTCGGGGCGGGCCGACCGGTCGGCGGCACGTACCGGGGCGCGGGTCAGCGCGCCCGCAGCGGCCGGAAGAACGTCCGCAGGTCCTCCACGAGCAACGCGGGCTCCTCAATGGCGGGGAAATGCCCGCCCGTGTCGTGGACCGTCCATTGCGTGACGTTGTCGGCCGGCGCACTCAGCAGTGATCGCGGCGGGTGCGCGCGCAGCGGGATGCCGACGAACTCGGCGAATCCCTGCGGCACCCGCACCGGTCCCGCCGCCCGGCGCCGCTGGCGCGAGCTGCCGAGGCCGTTGGCGTGGTAGTAGCGGACGCTGGTGCCGATGGTGCGCGTGTGCCAGTAGATCGACACCAGGGTCAGGATCTCATCCTTGCTGAAGCGGGTCTCGACGTCTCCGTTGCAGTCGCTCCACGAGCGCAGTTTCTCGACGATCCAGGCGGCGAGACCGATCGGCGAGTCGGTCAGGCCGAAGGCCAGGGTCTGCGGCTTCGTGCCCTGGATGCGCTGATAGCCGGTCTCGTCGACCGACCACAGATTCGCGCGGGCCAGGTACTCGCGCTCCTCGTCGGTCTCCGGCTCGCGAGGCTCGCGCGGCGGCGCACCGGGCGTGAGGACGCCTACCACCCGCTCCGGGTAGCTGGCGCCGAGCACGCGCGTAATTCCCGCTCCCCAGTCGCTTCCGTAGGCGCCGAAGCGGTCGTAGCCGAGTCGATCCATCAGCGCGACCCACAACTCCGCGGTGCGCACGACGTCGGTCCCGTCGGCCGGCTCGCCGGAGAATCCGAAACCGGGGATCGACGGCACGACAACGTCGAAGGCGTCGGCGGGATCGCCGCCATGCGACGCGGGATCGGCCAGGGCCATCACCGACGGCAGCATCTCCCAGACGGTGCCGGGCCAACCATGGGACATCACCAGCGCGAGCGGAGCAGGACCATGCCCGCGCTGGTGCACGAAGTGAACGAGCTGCCCGCCGATGGCGGTCGTGTAGTGGTCGAAGGCGTTGAGGGCTGCCTCGTGCGCCCGCCAGTCGTACCGGTCACGCCAGTAGGCGACCAGCTCCTCCAGGTACGCGCGGTCGGCGCCGTAGGACCAGGGGTCTCCCGGCGGGTCCGGCGGCCAGCGCGGCGATTGCAGGCGGCGGCTCAGGTCCTCGAGTTCGGCGTCGGCGACCCGCACCTCGAAGGAATCGACGTCGGCAGGCGCGGGCGCCTGGACGGCGCCTGGCGCACCCGCTTCACCGGCCGCGCGGGCCGGAACGCCGCGCCGCAGGCCGACGGTCGACGGGGCGAACGCCGACGCGGCACCGGCGGCGCCCATCAGTCGCAGAAGCGTTCGCCGATCCAACTGCCGTTGCCTTTCCGACATCGATCGACTCCTCTACCCTACCCTACACTACCCTACACGTCGGTCAGGCGACCGAGCGGCCCGGTGCTGTCGCCGAACGTCTCGACCGGCACGCCCAGCTTCTCGAGCACCGTCACCCACAGGTTCGCCAGCGGCGTGCCCTGCGGGTAGCGGCACGTAGCGCCCGCCCCGGATGCCGGCCCCGGCGCCGCCGACCAGCGCAATCGGCAGGTCGTCGTAGAAGTGCGTGTTGCTGTCGCTGATCCCGGTCCCGTAGAGCATCAGCGTGTGGTCGAGCATCGTGCCGTCGCCCTCGGGCAGCGCGGCGAGTTTCTCGACCAGAGTCGCCGAGGGGACCAAGCAGTCCTTCCAGTTCCAGAGCTGGCCGGAGAGCGCGGCGTTGCTGGAACGGCTCGGCGCCAACACGCGGCTGGGCATCCCGGGCACCGTGCAGGAGAAGATCCGCGACGTTCCCGCGGCCACGAACGACGAGTTCCAGAGTGAGTGACCGTCACGGCGGCGGCTTCCGGACGGTGAGTCCGAGCCGATCGATCAGCTTGGCGAGACCTTGCCGTGACAGGCCCAGCTCGCGCGCCGCCGGAGTGCGTCTGCCGCCGGTGCGCGTCAGCGCATCGTGAACGAACGCGCGGTCGAAGGCCCGCCGCGCTTCCGCCAGCGTCGGCCGCTGTTCCTCGGCGGCGCGACGGATGGCGGCCGGCAGTAGTTCGGGCCCCACCGCCCCGTGCGGCGGAGCGGCCACGGCGAGCGCCGCCATCACGTTCTGCAGTTCCCGGACGTTGCCCGGCCACTCGTGCGCGGCGAGCGCACCCATCGTCTCGCGGGCGAGATGCGCGCGGCCGCGGGTCTGCAGGAGCGCGCGTTCCCAGTAGTGCACGGCGAGCCTGGCGATGTCGCTCCCGCGATCGCGCAACGGCGGCACCTGCAGATGTACGACGTCGAGGCGGTACAGCAGGTCCCGGCGGAACCGGCCCTCGGCGGCCTCCCCGGCCAGCGTGCGGTTGGTGGCGGCCACGATACGCAGGTCGAGGTGACGGGTCACGTTCTCGCCGACCTTGCGGATCTCTCCATCCTGGAGCGTGCGCAGCAACTTCGCCTGGGCGCGCGGCGACAGCTCACCGACCTCGTCGAGAAAGACGGTGCCGCCGGACGAGGCCTCCAGCAGCCCGCGGCGTGCCTGTACGGCCCCGGTGAACGCCCCTTTCGCGTGACCGAACAACTCCGTTTCGATCAGGTCGTCGCTGAACGTCGCGCAGTTGACGGCGGCGAACATCTCGTCACGCCGCGGCCCCTCTTCGTGCAGGGCCCGAGCAACGAGCTCCTTGCCGGTTCCGCTCTCCCCCTCTATCAGTACCGGGAAGGGTGCGGCGGCGGCCCTCCGGACAGCGTCCCGGAGCACTCCCATCACGTCGCTGTCGCCAACCAGCCGCGCAACGCCGCTGACAACCCGATCGGTGCGGCGCACATCGCGCCAGGTTCGATTGACGGTCACGCGCCCCGTCGTAAGCAAGTCACGCGCCATCCTTGAGGATCCGACGGACGCTGGTCCCTGCCTCCACACCGCCGCATCGGGCTGCAGTTTCCGCACTACAATCCAGCGGATGATCCGGCCGATTCTGCGCTATGGTGATGACGTGCTCCACCGTCCCGCGACCGACGTCGCGGAGATCACGCCGCAGATCGACACGTTGATCGACGACATGATCGATACGATGTACGCCGAACAGGGCGTCGGCCTGGCCGCCCCGCAGGTAGGGGTGCCCCTCAGGGTCTTCGTGGCGGATCCGTCTTCCGGGCTCGAGGCAGGAGCATTGGTCGTCATGATCAACCCCACGGTCATCGAACGCGACGGCCTGCAACGAGAGGACGAAGGCTGCCTGAGCATTCCGGGCTTCAATGCCGCGGTGCCGCGCCCGGCCCGCGCCGTGGTGCGCGGGCTGGATCGCGACGGCGTCTCGCGTGACGTGGAAGCCACCGGCATCCTGGCGCGGGCCTTCGAGCACGAGTTGGACCACCTCGACGGCTCCCTGTTCCTGGACCGGCTGCGCGGCATTCGACGCGACATGATGCTTCGCAGAATCAACAAGCTGCGTCGCACCGGCAAGTGGTGACCGTCGTCTTCTACGGAACGCCCGCCTTCGCGGTGCCGGCGCTGACCCGCCTGCTCGACTCGCGCCATCGGATTGCCGCGGTCGTCACGCAACCGGACCGGCCACGGGGGCGGGGGCAGCGCATCGTTCCGTCCCCGGTCAAACGGACCGCGACGGCGCAGGGAGTGCGGATTCTGCAACCCGAGAGGCTGGACGACGGCGAGTTCCCGGCGGCGTTGTCCGCACTCGAGCCGGACCTGGCCATCGTCGCCGCCTACGGCAGGATGCTGCCCGATGTCGTGCTCACCGCGCCGCGTCTGGGCACGATCAACATCCATCCGTCCCTGCTGCCGAAGTACCGCGGGGCAGCGCCGGTGCAGCGGGCGATCATCGCCGGCGAGACCGAGACGGGAGTCACCATCATGCGCCTGGTGCACGAAATGGACGCCGGTCCGATGTTCGCGTGGCGCAAGCGGCCGATCGCCGGGGACGAGACGAGCGATGTGGTCGAGGCCGACCTCGCCTGCCTCGGCGCCGACGTGCTGCTGGAGGTCGTCCGCGATCTCGAAACGGGCGCGGCCACCGAGCACCCGCAGGACCACGCGGCAGCCACGTTCGCGCCGCGGCTGTCCCGCGCAGACGGCGAGATCGACTGGCGCGCTCCTGCGTCCGAGATACACAACCTCGTGCGCGGTGTTCGTCCCTGGCCGCACGCGTCGAGCGTGTTGGCCGGCGCCCGCCACCTCATCCATCGCACGGCGATTGGGGCGCCGGTCGGAGCGGATGCGCCGACGCCCGGCACCATCCTCGAAGCTTCCGGAGACCGGCTCGTCGTCTCCACCGGACACGGCGGCGCCGTTGCAATCCTGGAGATCCAGCCCGAAGGCCGTCGCCGGCTCGCCACACGGGCTTTTCTCGCCGGTCACCGCGGGTTGCGGGGCCAGCGCTTCGACATCGTCGCCGCGTGACGACGCCAGCCCGGCGGGCCGCACACGACGTGCTCCGCGCCGTCCACACGCGGCGCAACGATCTGGCGACCGCTCTCGAACTGGCGCGCCGCAGGCTCGCGGACCCGCGTGACCGCGCTCTCGCCGGCGAGATCGCCATCGGCGTCCAGCGCCGGCGGGCCGCCCTCGACCACCTGCTCGCGCAGGCGGCTTCCCGGCCGCTCGCGGCCGTCACGCCGGCCGCCCTCGACCTGTTGCGGGCCGCCGCGTATCAGCTCCTGTACCTGGATCGCATCCCGGCCCACGCGGCCGTCGCCGACACCGTCGGACTGGCGCGCGAAGTCGGCGTCGGACGAGCGGCCGGCTTCGTGAACGCCGTGCTCCGGACTCTGTCCGCCACACCGCGGCCGCTCCCGCTGCCGGCGGCGCCGCGAGTCGACCCGCGTGACACGTGTGACGGCGGACTCAGGCCGGCGGCGCTCGACTACCTCGCCGTCACACAGTCCCACCCGCGGTGGCTGGTCGCAAGATGGCTCGAGCGTCACGGCATGGGGGCGGTCGAGGCGTGGACGCAGTTCAACAACACGCCCGCCCCGGTCACGCTCCGCGCCAACCCGGCACGCAACACCGCGGCGGAGCTGCAGGAGATTCTCGACGCGCACGGCGTGCGCACCCGGGCAACGAGACTGGCTCCGCACGGACTCGTGGTGACGGACGGCGATCCGATGTCGACGCCGGCCGCCGGCGAGGGCTGTTTCGTGGTGCAGGAAGAAGCCTCGCAACTGATTGTCGAGCTGGCCCGGCCCTCGGCAGGAACCCGCGTCCTCGACCTGTGCGCGGCTCCCGGCGGCAAGACGGTCGGTCTCGCCGGGTACACGGACCCCGACGGACTGGTTGTCGCTTCCGATCTGAGGCCTCGCCGCGTGGCGCTGCTGGCCAGGCTCGTGCGGCGGGCGCAGTCACCCCGGGTGGCGATCGTGCGCCTGGACGCCACGGCCCCGCTCCCCTTCGGCGCCGTCTTCGACCGGGTCCTGGTCGACGCCCCCTGCTCCGGCCTCGGCGCCCTCCGGCGCGACCCCGACATCCGCTGGCGCCGTACGCCGAACGAACTTCCGGCGCTCGCCGCGACGCAGTTCGCGATGCTCTGCCGGGGAGCGGAGACCGTACGACCGGGCGGACGTCTCGTCTACGCCACGTGCTCGAGCGAGGCGGAAGAGAACGAGAAGGTCATCGACCGGTTCCGGTGCCGTCATCCCGAGTACGAACTGACGGCACCGGATGTCGGCGCCCGCGTCGCGCGGGTGATCGACGGCGACGGCTGTCTTCGCACGCTGCCGTTTCGTGACAACGTCGACGCGTTCTTCGGCGCGGTGCTCGTGCGCCGGAACCGTTGATCTTGTGTCGATGTCGACACCTCCTCTACACTGGACGGTCGGATGCCATTTCGCGCACGACTCCTGACGGCGGGCAAACTCGCAGTCCTCGCCGGCGCGCTCGGCGGCACCTTCGGTCTCTCCGCCTTCGCAGGCATGCAGGTCGCACTGAAGTCGCGCGAGGTCACGACGCCGGACCTGCGCGGCATGAATCCGCAGGATGCGGCCCGTCGACTTGCCGGTCTCGGACTCCATACCCGCATCGAGTCGCTCCGCCGGATCCACCAGGCGATAGAGCCGGGGCTCGTGGCCGAGCAGGAACCACTTCCCGGCATCACGACGCGGCGTCGGCGCAGCGTGAAGCTGTGGCTCAGCTCGGGTCCGAACCGGGGCGAGGTGCCGGCGCTCACCGGAGAATCGGAGGCGGGAGCACGGCAGCGGCTCCGCGACAACGTCTTCCTGCTGGAAGGCGTTTCCGAAATCCGCTCGAACCGCTATCCGACCGACGCCGTCGTGGCGCAGGAACCGCCTCCGGCAAGCAACGGCGAAGCGGTCTCCCTGCTGGTCAACCGGGGCGAGCGCGGCCGCACCTACGTAATGCCGAACCTCATCGGCGTGGCCGGGGACGGAGCGGCGGAGATCCTGCGCGCCAGAGGCTTTCGGGTCACAGTGGTCGGCGACCACCCGTACCCAGGCGTGGCGCCCGGCATCGTCATCCGACAGGCGCCCGAGCCCGGCCTGCAGATAGCCCAGAGCGAGACGATCTCGCTCGAGGTGAGCCGGTGACCGGCGGCGCGAATATCCGGATCGCCCCTTCCATCCTGGCCGCAGACTTCGCTTCGCTCGGGGACGCCGTGCGCGCCGTGGAGCATGGCGGCGCCGACCTGCTGCACGTGGACGTCATGGATGGGCGGTTCGTGCCGAACATCACGCTCGGCCTGCCCGTCGTGGAAGCGCTCGCCCGCGTCGCAACCGTACCGCTCGACGTACACCTGATGGTGCTCGAGCCCGAACGACACGTCGAGGCGTTCGTGGCGGCCGGGGCGACAATGGTGTCCGTGCATCTGGAGGCCTCGCTCCACCTGCACGGGACGCTCTCCACCATTCGAGCGCTGGGTGCAGCGGCCGGTGTGGCGATCAACCCGGGAACCCCCGCGGCGATGCTTGAAGCGGTCGCCGACGCGGTCGACTACGTCGTCGTGATGTCGGTCAACCCGGGCGCTGCCGGCCAACCCTTCATCCCGCGGAGCCGGGCGAAAGTGCAGGCGGTCCGCGAGCTGCTCGATCGGGCGGGGAACCGCGCCCCCGTCGAGTCCGACGGCGGCGTGGGTCCGGCGAACGCCGCGCAGCTCGTCGACGCGGGAGCGGAGATCCTGGTCGCCGCATCATCCATTTTCGGAACGGCCGACCCCGGCGCGGCTGCGCGGCGGCTCAGAGACCGGGCGCTTGCCGGCATGGCGGCGGCCGAGAGCGCATAACGACCAGGTGGCCACCAGCTCGTTTCAGATTCGTGTCCGGTACGCGGAGACCGACCAGATGGGCGTGGCCTACCATGCGAACTACTTCGTCTGGTTCGAGGTCGCGCGCTGCGAGCTGTTGCGCGTGCTCGGCGGCCGGTACCGCGATCTGGAAGACAAGGGTGTGTTGCTGCCGGTCATCGAGGCGCACTGTGACTACCGCGCCCCGGCGCGCTATGACGACGATCTCGATGTCCTTGCGACCGGCTCGATGCGCTCCCGGGCGCGGGTGACGTTCCGCTACGAGATCCGCCGGCGCGCCGACCGGACCCTGCTCGCGGTCGGTCACACGGTGCACGCGGCAACGGATCGGTCCGGCCGGCTGCGCCGGGTCCCCGCCGACCTGCAGGCGATGCTGACATGAGGGCTCTGGTCACCGGCGCGGCCGGCTTCGTCGGCTCCCACCTGTCCGACCGACTGCTCGATCAGGGACACGAAGTCGTCGGCATCGACTGCTTCACGGACTACTATCCGCGCGCGGTCAAGGAGACCAACCTGTCGTCGCCGCTTGCGCGGAAGCGATTCCGTTTCGTCGAGTCGAGCATCCAGGATGCCTCGTGGCGCACGCTGCTCGACGGCGTGACGCACGTGTTCCATCTCGCGGCGCAGGCCGGCGTGCGCAACAGTTGGGGCAGTGACTTCTCCGTCTACACGGCGGCCAACATCGAGGCGACACAGGTTCTGCTGGAAGCCTGTCGCGATCGCCCTGTCGAGCGGTTCGTCTACGCCTCGAGCTCGTCGGTCTACGGGGACCACGTCGCCATTCCCATGCGTGAGGACGCGCGTCCCGGACCGCTCTCACCCTACGGCGTGACCAAGCTTGCGGCAGAACACCTCTGCATGCTCTACCATGAGAATTGTGGTGTGCCGGCGGTCGCGTTACGCTACTTCACGGTGTACGGTCCCCGGCAGCGGCCGGACATGGCGTTCCACCGGTTTATGAGCGCCCTGCTGACGGATCGGCCGATCAGCCTGTTCGGAGACGGGGAACAGACACGCGACTTCACTTTCGTGGAGGACGCCGTTGCGGCCACCGTCGCCGCGGGCGCACGAGGCAGTGCAGGTGCCGTCTACAACATCGGCGGGGGCTCGCGCGTCTCGCTGAATCAGGTAATCGAGGTGCTGGCGCGATGCACCGGGCGCATCCCCGACGTGCGGCGTGACGCGCCCCAGAGGGGCGACATGCGGGATACGTTCGCCGACACCGCCCGGGCCCGCGCCGATTTGGAGTTCGTGCCGAGGGTGCCCCTTGAGGAGGGCGTTCACGCGGAGTACCAATGGCTAGCTACGTCTCTTTCCGTCGCCCCTTGAACGCAGGCGGCCTCGAACGGCCGGCCGTCGTCCTGATCGGCCTCGTCGCGGCGCTGACGATGGCCGCGTGCGGCGGCCGCGACGTCGAGATTCCGGCTCTCACCGAAGCCGACGCCGACCAGATCCTCTACGAACGCGGCTCCCAGGCGCTGACCGATGAGGCATGGAGCACTGCCCGGGAGTACTTCGTGCAGATCCGCGACAACTATCCGCAGAGTCCTCTGCGCGCCCAGGCGCGCCTCGGTGTGGTGGAATCCTACGAAGGCGAGGCCACGGACGTCGCCTATCTGTCGGCGTTGAGCGAGCTGCGCGAGTTCCTCCGCCTGTACCCCCCGACCCACGAGCTGGCTCCGGAAGCCCAGTTCAAGCTGGGGATGGTCTACTTCAATCAGATGCGCCGTCCCGAACGGGACCAGTCCGAGACCCGATCCGCCGTCGCCGAGTTCGAGACCTTCGTCGAGCAGTACGCGGAGTTCGCCGAGCCGCAACTGCTTGCGGACGCGCGAGCGCGGCTGCGCGAGGCCCGCGACCGTCTCAGCGACTCGAACTTCATGGTCGGGCGCTTCTATTACCGGCTGCGCTACTATCCGGGCGCCATCGACCGCTTCCGCGAGATCCTCGATGACGATCCCGGTTATACGCGCCGCGACGCCGTCTACTTCCACCTGGCTGACTCGCTGGCGACGACCGCCCGCGGGCCGGAGGCGCTGCCGTTGTTCGAACGTCTGGTCTCCGAGTTCCCGGCCACCGAGTATCTCGAGGATGCGAACCTCCGCATCGCGGAGCTGAAGGTCGCAATGGACCTCGACCGCCGGTAACCGGCGGTCTCAGCCGGCGTTTGCGCGCTTCTTCCCGATGGTGTCCCGGCGACTCGCCGGGGCATCGAACGGTGTCGTCCTCGAGTGCGCCAGGACACCGCCGAACCGGCGATAGTAGTCCAGCGCGGACCAGAGCGACGCCACCAGGACCAGCCACAGAGCGACCTGTCCCAGCAGCCAGAAGAGCCAGCCCTGGTTTCCCAGAATCAGGAGAAGGATGGCCACCACCTGCGTGACCATCTTCACCTTGCCGAGGGACGATGCGGGAATCGTCACCCCGCGCGTGTAGGTCAGGCTGCGAAGCACGGTGATGGCAAGCTCACGCCCGAGAATGACCGCAACCATCCAGGCCGGAGCCATCCCCATCTGCACCAACGACACCAGCGCAGCCGTAATCAGCAGCTTGTCGGCCAGCGGATCCATGAGCTGGCCCAGTTGCGTGACCTGGCGCCGGCGCCGGGCGAGATAGCCGTCCAGCCAGTCGGTGAACGCGGCGATGCCGAAGATGGCCGCACCCACGAGCTCCCTCGGCATGCCAAAGATGCGCTCGACCTCGAACCGGGTCAGCAGCACCACGACAAGCAGCGGAACGAGGAAGATACGGGCCAACGTAAGCGTGTTCGGCAGGTTCATGTGGAGTGCTCTACCGCTTGACCCGAGGTCATTGTACCCCGGCCGCCGCCGCACGGCATGCGCCGCCGACGCCCCGCTGGCGACACGCTATGATTGACAGTCAATGAAAGCGCTCCTGCTCGCCGGAGGATTCGGAACGCGCCTCCGGCCGCTGACGCTCAACACGCCGAAACCGGTTGTCCCGATCTTCGATCGCCCGTTTCTCTACCACCAGATCGAGCTGCTGCAGCGCGTGCCCGAAGTCGACGAGATCATCCTGAGCCTCAGTTACCACCCCGAGCGGATCGAGGCCGTCGTGGGACGCGGCGACGACGCCGGCCTGCCAATCCGCTACGTGGTCGAACCTCAGCCGCTGGGGACCGGCGGCGCCATCAAGTTCGCCGAGCCCCATCTCGACGGAACGACCATCGTCTTCAACGGCGACGTGCTGACCGAGACGGATCTCGCCGCGCTCGTCGAGCACCACCGCACACGCGGGGCGCGGGCGACGATCGTGCTCACGCCGGTGGACGACCCGACGCGGTACGGTCTGGTCGAGACGGACGGGGACGGCAACGTGATGCGGTTTCTCGAGAAACCCGATCCCGCACAGGTCACGTGCAACACGATCAACGCCGGCATCTACGTGCTCGAACCCGATACGTTCGACCGGATCCCGGCCGACACCAAGTACTCGATCGAGCGTCGGTACTTCCCTTCCCTGGTGGAACGGGGCGAGGCGTTCGCCGCCTACATCGAACACGGCTACTGGCTGGACATCGGCACCCCGGCGGCCTACCGGCAGGCGCATCGCGACATCCTCGACGGCCGTTGCCGCTCGGGATGTGCGAAACTGGCCGGTCCGAGGGAGACGACGGTGGCGGGAAGCGCAACCGTGGCCCGCACGGCGCGCCTGCGCGATCCCTGCTTCATCGGCTCCGGGGTCAGCGTGCATCCCGAGGCCGAGATCGGCCCGCACGCCGTCCTGGGAAGCGGCAGCGTGGTGGGGCGCGCCACCACCGTGCGGGACGCGGTCGTGTGGCCCGAATCGATCATCGGCGCCGGCGCGACGCTCGACGGGACCATCGTCGGTCATCGCTGTCGCATCGGCGACCATGCGCATCTCGGTCCCGGTCTGGTTCTGGGTGACGATTCCACGGTGACCGCCCATACACGTTTCGAGGACGCCTCCACGACGCCATGACTCACACGACGGCTCCGAGCATTTTCAAGGCCTATGACGTCCGCGGCGTCTACGACGCCGAGATCACCGCCGAGGTGGCCGAGCAGATTGGCCGGGCCTTCGTCGCCCATCTGGGCGCCGACCGCATCGCGGTGGGACGCGACATGCGGACCAGCGCTCCCGAGATCGCCGCCGCCTTCATCGACGGCGCACGGCGGCAGGGCGCCGACGTAGTCGACTACGGCCTGGTCGGCACCGACATGCTCTACTACGGCGTCGCCCGCGACGACCACGACGGCGGCGCGATGATCACGGCGTCGCACAACCCGAAGGAATACATCGGGATGAAGCTGGTCCGCCGGCAGGCCCTGCCACTCAGCGGCGACACCGGCATCGGCGACATCCGGGACATGATCCTGGGCGGCCGGATACCGCCGGCGCCGCGCTCTCCCGGCAGACGCACCAGCGCCGACATCCTCGCCGGGTACATTGAGCACGTGTTCTCCTTCATCGACGTCGAGGCCGTCCGTCCGTTCGACCTCGTGCTGGATGCAGGCAGCGGCGTCGCCGGCATGGTGGCTCCCCATCTGTTCGAACGCCTCCCCTGCCGCACGACACGCCTCTGCTTCGAAGTCGACGGCACGTTTCCGCATCACGAAGCGAATCCGCTGATTGAGGAGAACCGGCGCGACCTCGTCGAGCGCGTCAGGGCCGACGGCGCGGACGCCGGCATCGCCTGGGACGGCGACGCGGATCGTTGCTTCTTCGTCGACGGCGACGGCGAGTTCGTGGCCGGCGACTTCATCACCGCGCTGCTCGCCGAAGCATTCCTTCGCAAGCAGCCCGGCGCCAGGATCATCTACGACGTGCGAGCCAGCCACGCGGTTCGGGACACCGTGGCGACCTACGGCGGCACGGCCCTGATGAACCGCGTCGGACACGCCTTCTTCAAGGCGCGGATGCGCAAGGAAGAGGCGCTGTTCGGCGGCGAGGTCACCGGGCACTACTACTTTCGTGACAATTTCTTCGCCGACAACGGCTTCATTCCGGCGCTGCTCCTGCTGGAGCTGATGTCCGTCCATGGACGGACCCTCGGCGATCTGCTGGCGCCGCTGCGCGAGACGTACTTCATCTCGGGCGAGATCAACACGCGGATGCCGGACATGAACACCGTGCAGGCCACCATCGACCGGCTCGCCGAGCGCTATCGCGATGGTCACGTGTACCGCCTGGACGGCGTGTCCGCGGAGTACGACTCCTGGCACTTCAACGTCCGCCCCTCGAACACGGAACCGCTCATCCGACTCAACCTGGAGGCAACGACGCGCAGCGAAATGGAGCGGCGGCGCGACGAGGTGCTGTCGCTGATCCGAGCGTAGCCGGCAGGTCGGAGGTCGCGGCCTCCGCGGCCTCCGAGCCTCCGCACGGCGGCGATGCTAGAATGACCGGGTGCTCTGCCTGCGAGCGGGAGTAACTCAGTGGTAGAGTGTCAGCTTCCCAAGCTGAAGGTCGCGGGTTCGACCCCCGTCTCCCGCTCCAACTTCCCATGCACACACCGCACTCGGTGAGCGGCTCCCCCGACGACGGTCACGGTCCGAGATCGCGGCCGGAGTTCGACTTCCCGGAGGGTGTGTCGTCGCTTGGGGAGGGTCTTTTCGCAAGCGGCGAGATCAGGGCGGCGGAGCACCTGATCATCGAAGGCCGTTTCGACGGGAAGATGTTCATGCCGGACCATGAGCTTGCGGTCGGCCGCCGCGGGAGCCTCAACGGCGAGGTGCTCGCCAGGACCATCAACGTGCTCGGCCGGGCAGCGGGAAGACTCGTCGCGGATCGCGTGGAGATTGCGAACGGGGCGACGGTGGAGGCCGAGATCATCACCGAGAGGCTGGTGCTTGCCGACGGCGGGTTCTTCAAGGGCGTGGTCGATCCGACCCGGGCGGACGCCGCGTTCGCCGTCTTTCGCCACGAACGCAGCAAGCGCGGCGCGGGCCAGGAGCTTGCGCCGCAGAACGCAGCGAAGCGAAGTGCCGAGGCGCAAGCTCCTGGAGCGGGGGGATGGGCCGAAACACCGAGCCCGCGAGGGGTTTCGGGGCGCCAGGACGAATGATGTCCGATTCCGGCGCCGCACTCGCGCTCCGGACCGATGTGACGGTGACGCGCATGCAGGAGTTGCGCCGCACTTTCCATCGCCGGCCGGAGCTGGCCTACGAGGAGGTGGAAACCGCGCGCACCATCATGGCCGAACTCGATCGCCTGGGTGTCCCGTACGAGTACGGCGGCAAGGGCGGGGGCGTCGTGGGACGCCTGGAGGGCGCACGCTCCGGCCCGCGGATCGCGCTGCGCGCAGAAATGGACGCCCTGCCCTGCTCCGAGGAGACCGGCCTGCCGTTCGCTTCCACGGTCCCCGGGCGCATGCACGCCTGCGGCCACGACGCCCACATGGCGATGGTGCTGGGTGCGGCGGCGCATCTGGCTGCCGAACCGCCGCCCGGATCGGTCGTATTCGTATTCCAGCCCGCCGAGGAACAGGGCAACGGCGCGCGGGTCATGGTCGAGGCGGGCGCGCTCGAAGGCGTGGACGCGATCTTCGCCGGCCACGTCACCACGCAATACCGCGTCGGCGAGATCATGGTCGCCGACGGGGTCATCACCGCCCACTCCGATCGCTTCAGCATCCATGTGCACGGCGAGAGCGGACACGGTGCGCGACCGCACGAGGCAGTCGACGCAGTGGTCGTGACGGGACTCCTCGTCACCGCCATCCAGTCGCTCGTGTCGCGCCACGTGAACCCGGTCTGGCCGTCGGTGGTCACCATCGGATCGGTCCACGCGGGGACGGCGCCGAACATCATTGCCGGCCACGCCGTGCTGGAAGGGATCATTCGCACCACCCGGCCCGATTCACGCGCGGAGATCATCGACGGACTGCACCGCGCGGCCAGCTCGCTCGGTGACCTTTACCGGGCGCGGATCGACGTCACGCTCGGAGAGAGTTGCCCCGCCGTGATCAACACGCAGCGTGAGGCCGCCGTCGCCGCCGCCGCCGCGCGTGACATCGTCTCGGCGGACGGCATCGTCCGGCAGGAGCATGCGAGCATGGGCGCCGAGGACTTCTCCTACTTTCTGCAGGACACGCCGGGCTGCTACGTTCGGTTCGGCGCGAGCGCGGACGGAGACTACATTCCGCTGCATCATCCCCGCTTCAACGTGGATGAGCGCGTTCTTGATGTCGGCGCCCGCTTCTTCGAACGTGCGGTACGTCGTGCAACCGCCAGCGACCTCTCATGACCCGGCCGCTTCCTGCCGCAGGCTGTCGCGCCGACGGCGATGGCCCGGCAGCCCGGGAGTTGCCGCCCTTGTCACCCTCATCGCGCTGGCCGGCTGCCAGCGTCAGGGAGCCGACGTCACCTGGAGCGAGGTGGAAACACGCATCCAGGAGGCGTTTCCCGGCGTGCCTTCCATCGATACCGCCGCGCTCAGCGAGGTACTGCAGGATCCGACACGGCCGCTCCTGCTGATCGACGCCCGCGAGCCGGCGGAATTCGCGGTCAGCCATCTGCCGGGTGCGGTGCGTGCGACTTCGGTCGAGCACGCTGCGGAGCTGGCCAACGGCGCGCCGGACGGCGCCACCATCGTGGCGTACTGCTCGGTCGGCTATCGCTCGGCCAACCTCGTGGCGGCGCTCCGGGATCGCGGCCTGACCGACGTCTACAACCTGACGGGTTCGATCTTCCGCTGGGCGAACGAAGACCGGCCACTCTACCGTGGCGATGTCCTCGTGCGCGCGGTGCACCCCTTCGACGAGGCGTGGGGCGTGCTGTTGCAGGCCGACCGACGATCCTCTTCGCCCGGAACGGAATCACACGCCGCACCCGCAGGGGCAGGCCCCGCGGCACGGCGAGCCTCCAGCAGCCGCTCGACCGGCGGGCGATGACCGGGACCCGCCCCGACGTGCACCAGCCGCACGATGCCTGCCGGATCGATCAGCACATTACCGCCCTGCTGCCTCGAGTCGGCGGTCGGCCAGCGCGGGAGACGGCCCCGCGCGATCTCGCGGGCGTAGGCGAAGAGCGCGGAGGGTCCGAGCAGGTGTCGCCAGCGGGCACGGTCCATCCCGTACGCCTGGTAGACCATACGCGCCTCGTCGCAGAGCACCGGCCAGCGCGTCCCGGTCTCCTCGACGTAGGCGCGTGCGGCCCAGGGCGGCTCGAACGTCACCACGAGGACACGGACCCCGAGCGCATCGAACTCCCTTTCCGCCTGCTGCAACTGCAGCAGATGCCTGCGGCACGCCAGTCAGAGCAGATGACGATGGAACACGAACAGCAGCCACGCGCCGCGATGGGTCTCCAGCGTGTGCACACGGCCGGTCTCGTCCGTCAGCCGGAAGGGAAACGCGGGCCGACCTGTACCACATGTCATCGGCATCAATGATACCCTGCAGGACCCGCGCGTTCCGATTGACACGGTTTGCCGGCCGGGGCATGCTTACCACTCCTGGGAGGAAACGCCGAGTGCCCGACACACCCACCCGTCCCACACTGCTGCAACGCGTCGTGATGTGGATTCTTCACGCGTCGATGTTCTACGTCGTGGCGCTGTATCCGGTCCTGCTGATGGCCCGGTTCCAGCCCGACGACGTCGTCCATTACGGTTTCCTCCGCTGGATCGCGGTCGTTCTCATCCTCTACTGGGCGGCGTTGCAGCTCTTCTTCACCGAGCGCCCCGTCGACACGCGCCCGGGGCGGCAGACCCTGGCCGTCATCGCGGCGATGCTTCTGCTCATCGGCATCTTCATGCCGATTGTTTCCTTCTCGTTCATCGGCGACGTCTCCTTCTTCCGCGACGGGTACGGCGACGGCTACATCCTGCTCATCATGGCCGTGCTGTCGGTGGCGCTGGCCGTCACCGGCCGCTGGAAGCAGGTGCTGGTTCCTGCGCTCGGCAGTCTGGCCGTGGTCCTGTGGACGTTCCTGGGCGTGCAGGACACCATCTCGGAGGCCCGCTCCGGCGGGACGGCGCCGCTGGCGGGCAATCCGCACGAGGGCCTGGCGCCGGCGACGATGGCGTCGATTCAGTGGGAATGGGGCTGGGTCCTGCTGTTTGCGGGAAGCGGACTGCTCGTCTATGCGGCGGCCAGGAAGGATCGGCCGGAACCGGAGTACCAGCCGGTGAGCGTGGCGGCCGACGACCAGCCCGAGTCCGTCGGTGAAACGCCGGCCGCAGAGACAGCGCCGGCCATTGAGGAAGCACCGCCCCCCGGGATCATTGCCGAGCCGGTCGAGGACCCGGCCGTCGAGTCCGCGCCGACCGCCGCGCCCCTTGCGTCGGCGGTCGAAGCGAGCACGGACCAGCCCGCTGCGGAAGCGAGCGCGGCCGAGCCGGCGACGGAGCCGACAGGCCACGGACCCGAGGCGGAATCGGCCGCGGCCGCCGAACCCGAGACCGAAGCGCCCCCGGTGAAGCCCGAGGCGGCAACGACACCGCCTGCCGCCGAGTCAGCCGACGCGCCGGCGGAAGCTGCGGGCAACGAGGAAACCGAGGCCGCCACTGCCGCCGACGATGAATCCGGGGCCACACTGGCTCGGGCCGGCGGCGACGCATCGGACGCCGCCGAGTCGGCCGCCGCGCCGGCGGCGTCCACGTCACCCCTGGCTGCCGTGCCCGAGTCCGCGGCGGCCAGCGCGACCGACACGCCGACGACGGAAGCGGCTTCGAGGCCGGCGAACGACGCGACGAAGGAGTGAACCGGCTGCGCTGTCACGCGAACCGCTGCCTCCTGCCCGGTCATGGGCGAGGGGCATTCACGCCCACGGGAGACTACGAATGAGCTGGAGATGCGCGCGGCTATCGGGAGTTCTGTTCACCGCCCTCGCAATCGTTGCCTCTGCCGCGGCGCCCGGCGCCGCTCAGCCGAACGGCGCCGCGGCGACGATGCGGACGCCGGACGGCCAGCCGGACATCTCCGGCATCTTCACCTTCCGCACGCTCACCCCGTTCCAGCGGCCCGCCGCCCTCGCCGGCCGGGACCGTCTGGATGCGGAGACGGCGGCGCAGTTCGAGGCCGCCGAGCGGATTCGACTGAACCGTGACCTGTTCGACCCGGAGCGGGGCGCGCCCTCGGCCGGCTACCAGCCGCGGGCGGAAGGCGGCGTGCTGTCCTACAACGAGTTCTGGTACGAGCGCGGCATCGAGCTGACCGCCGACAAACGGACCTCGCTGATCATCGATCCGCCGGACGGACGCCTGCCGCCGCTGACCCCGGAGGCGGCCGAGGCGCGCCGCGAACGGCGGGAGCACCAGGAGGCGCACCGCTACGACTCGTACGAGAACCGCAGCCTGTTCGACCGCTGCATCATGGGCTTCAACTCCGGCCCCCCGATGACGTCGGGCGCCTACAACAACAACGTGCAGATCCTGCAGACACCCGGCTACGTCACCATCCTGAACGAGATGGTGCACAACGCGCGCATCATCCCGCTCGACGGTCGCCCGCATGGCGCGCTGCGGCAGTACTCCGGCGACTCCCGCGGGCGCTGGGAGGGTGAGACGCTGGTGGTGGAGACGACGAACTTCATCGGCGGCCAGAGCCGCGGCACGGGACCGAACATGCACCTGGTCGAGCGCTTCACGCGAATCGACGCGGATACGGTGGCCTACGAGTTCACCGTCACCGACGAAACCGTCTACACGCGGCCGTACACCGCCCTGATGCCGCTGCGGCGGACCGACGGCACGCTCTTCGAGTACGCCTGCCACGAGGGGAACTACGGGCTGACCGGCATCCTCGCCGGTGCGCGGCGCCTGGAATCGCAGGGCCGGCCGCTGCGCCGCTGACGAATCCCGACGCCCGGGCCCACACCGCGCTGACAGCGGCGGCGGGTCGGCCGAAGAACGAAGAGGCGTCCCGGGGGCTTCCCCCGAGGACGCCTCTTGCCGTGTACCCCTTCCGCCACGCGGCGCCGAGGTACCGCGAGAACCGCGGGCTGTCAGGCCAGGATGCCGTCGATGACCCTCCCGTGCACGTCCGTCAGGCGGAAGTCCCGGCCCTGGTACTGGTACGTCAACCTCGTGTGGTCGATGCCGAGCAGATGCAGCATCGTCGCGTGCAGGTCATGGATGTGCACCGGGTCCTGCGCGATGTTGTAGGAAAAGTCGTCGCTCGCGCCGTAGGTCGTGCCCGGCTTCACGCCACCGCCCGCCATCCAGATCGTGAAGCAGCGCGGATGGTGGTCCCGGCCGTAGGTCTCCTCGGTGAACACGCCCTGGCAGTAGGCGCTGCGGCCGAACTCGCCGCCCCAGACCACCAGCGTCTCGTCCAGCAGACCCCGGTTCTTCAGATCCTGCACCAGGGCGGCCTGCGGCTGGTCGACATCGCGCGCCTGCCGCTCGATGCCGGTGGGCAGCCGCGTGTGCTGGTCCCAGCCGCGGTGGAAGCACTGGACGAACCGCACGCCACGCTCCGTGAGCCGGCGCGCGAGCAGGCAGTTGCGCGCGAAGGTTCCCGGCTGGCGGGCGTCGGGACCGTACAGATCGAAGATGCTGTCCGGCTCGTCGGACAGGTCGGTCAGCTCCGGCACCGAGCTCTGCATTCGGTAGGCCATCTCGTACTGCGCGATCCGCGTGCTGGTCTCCGGATCCCCGAACTCCTCCTCCTTCAGCCGGTTCAGCGCCCCGAGGTCGTCGAGGAAGCGCCGCCGCGTGCCCGGATCGACCCCCGGCGGGTTCGACAGGTACAGCACCGGGTCGCCGGTCGAGAGGAACTTGACTCCCTGGTAGCGCGTCGGCAGGAATCCGCTGCCCCACAGCCGGTCGTAGAGCGGCTGTCCCGTCTGGGCCGACCCCTTCGAGATCATCGCCACGAACGTCGGCAGGTCCGCGTTCATGGTCCCGAGCCCGTAGGACAACCAGGCCCCGATGCTGGGCCGCCCGGCGAGCTGCGCGCCGGTCTGGAAGAAGGTGATCCCCGGATCGTGGTTGATCGCCTCGGTGTGCATCGACTTGATGAAGCACAGCTCGTCGACGATCCCGGCGGTGTGCGGCATCAGGTCGCTGACCCACGTGCGCGACGCGCCGTGCTGCCGGAACGGGAACCTCGACGGCACGAGGGGAAAACGTTCCTGCGCCGCGGTCATGGTCGTCACGCGCTGGTTGCCCCGCACCGACGGCGGCAGGTCCTCCCCCACCATCTCCGCCAGCTTCGGCTTGTAGTCCCACAGCTCGTGCTGCGAGGGCGCCCCCGACTGGAACAGGTAGATCACCCGTTTGGCCTTCGGTGCGAAGTGCGGCAGGCCGGGCAGCGCGTCGGCCGCCGGGGCCGCGCCCGTGGTCTGCGCCGTCAGATCCTGTCCGAAGACGGTCGCCAGGGCGGCGGTGCCGATGCCGGTGCCGGCGAGCTCGAGAAAACGCCGCCGCGTCAGCCACTGTTCGAGAGGCGCGTTCATCGTCTTTCCCTCGTGTTGGCGCGTCCGGCAGCCCATCGGCGGACACCGCCGGCGGATGGGCCCGGACACTTCTTCGATCCACATCCGGCGCGTCCGACGCCCGCGGAGGCGTGACGGAGATCGACGCCGGCACGCACGCTCGGTTCCCTCACTCCTTCGTGATGGTGCCGTCGAAGTTCAGCAGCAGGTTGGCCACCATCGTGTAGGAGGCCAGTTCCGCGACGTCCAGCGTCTCGTCGCGCGGGGACTCGCCCTGGCGGATCAGTTCGAGCGCCGCGCCGCGATCGGCCCGATAGCGCTCCAGATGCCGCTGGTAGCCGTCGACCAGAATCGCCTCGGCGGCGGGCGACGGCCGGTGGGCGGTGGCGAGGCGGTAGGCGAAGCCCACCCGCTCGGCCGGCGTCGCGCCGCCCTCGGTCATCATCCGTTCGGCCAGCCGGCGCGCCGCCTCGACGTAGGTGACGTCGTTCATCAGGTTCAGCGCCTGCAGCGGCGTGTTGGTGCGGCCGGTGCGCACGATGCAGGTCTCGCGCGTGGACGAGTCGAACGTCATCAGCGTGGGCGGCCCCAGCGTCCGCTTCCAGAAGGTGTACAGGCTGCGGCGGTACAGGTCGCCGCCCTCGCTCTGGACGTAGTCACCGTAGCCGCCCTCGACCATGTCGGCCCAGAGTCCCTCGGGCTGATACGGCTTGACGGACGGACCGCCGAGCTCCTCCACCAGCAGCCCGGACAGCGCGAGGGCCTGGTCGCGGATCATCTGTGCGGGCAGGCGCAGCCGCGGCCCGCGCGCGATCAGCCGGTTCTCCGGGTCGGCCTCGAACTCCTCCGCCGTCACCTTGGACGCCTGTCGGTAGGCGGCGCTCGTGACGATGGTCTTCTGCAGCGCCTTGACGTCCCAGCCCGAGTCGATGAACGTGGTGGCGAGCCAGTCGAGAAGCGCCGGATGGCTGGGGTACTCGCCCTGCGTGCCGAAGTTCTCCGCCGTCTTGACCAGGCCGGTCCCGAAGTACATCTGCCAGAAGCGATTGACGGTGACCCGCGCGGTCAGCGGATGATCGGGATCGACCAGCCAGCGCGCGAACGTCAACCGGTTGGCCTCCTCCCCTTCCGGCAGCGGCGGCAGCACGGCCGGAACGCTCGGGAAGACCTCCTCGCCCGGGTTGTCGTAGGCCCCGCGGTTGAGCCGGAACGTCGGGCGCCGCTCCGCCATCTCCTCCATCACCATGACCGTCGGGAAGCTGGCCCACAGGTCCTCGCGCTCCCGCTCGAGGACCGCCACCTCGCGCCATGCCTCCAGGATCTGCGGGGGCGCGTACTGGTTCAGGAAAGCCAGACGCAGCTTCTCCGCCTGGGCCGGGGTGCGCCGCTCCGGCGCGATCATGGCGATGGAGGTGATTGAATCGGCCGTCGCCACCACCGCGGCCAGCTCCGGCGGGAGCGCCGCTCCGTAGATCCGCACGTCGTCGATGACGCCCTCGAAGCGCGGCTTGCTCGACCCGCTGGCGCCGATGCGCAGCGGGTAGCGCTGCGGCATGCGGTTGCCGACGAGGTCGAGCATCGGCTTCGTCTCCCACGACTCGCCGTCGACGTAGATGCGGATGCCCCCCGGCGTCTTCGAGCCGTCGTAGGTGGCGAGCACATGCTGCCACGCGTTGAGCCGGACATCCTCCAGCGTCTCGGCGCTGACGCCGTCATCGAGGATCCGGGTCGACATGTTGAACCGGAGTTTGCCGTCCTCCAGGTAGAGCCCCCAGCCGACCTCTCCCTGGTCGCCCGCATCGGCGCGCGACACGATCACGCCGCTGGACGCCGTCGGGCGGATCCAGGCGGCGAGGGTGAATGCATCGTCGTAGCCGAGGTTCGGACTGAGGCCCGCGTTGATGAAGCGCCGGCCGTCGAAGGCGGCGGCGTCCCCGACGCGCCCGTCGACGAACTGCGGCCGGCCGTCCTCGAGCACGCCGGTCACGAACGCCCCCTCGTGGACCCCGGCGATGTCCCCGTCCAGGGCGTGATGCGCCAGCAGGTCGTCCCGCAGCGTCCAGTCGACGCGCCCGGCGTCGGGGAGCGACCGCTCCCATGCCACCTGGGCCGCTTCGACCTGCGAGTGCATCGCCGCGAACGCCTCACGGGCCGCCCGCAGCTTCTCGTCCAGCGCCGCCAGCTCGGCCTCCTGTTCGACCGTCGGGGCGGTGATGAGCGGCGGCGAGTTCACGTACTTGAACGCCTTGCCGCGCTCCGGGATGTTGTTGAAGTTGGCCAGCACCTCGTAGAACTCCTTCTGCGAGAGCGGGTCGAACTTGTGGTCGTGGCAGCGGGCGCAGCCCAGCGTCAGGCCGAGCCAGACGGTCGAGGTGGTCTCGACGCGATCGACCGCGTACTCGACCAGGAACTCGTCGACGACGATGCCCCCTTCACCGTTCTGGCTGTGGTTGCGGTTGAACGCGGTGGCGATGCGCTGGTCACGCGTCGCATCCGGCAGCATGTCGCCGGCGAGCTGCTCGATGGTGAACCGGTCGAACGGCATGTTGGCGTTGTAGGCGTCGATCACCCAGTCGCGCCAGCGCCACATCGTCCGCTCGCCGTCGGTCTGGTACCCGTTGGTGTCGGCGTAACGGGCCGCATCGAGCCATTCCGTCGCCATCCGCTCGCCGTAGCGGGACGAGCCCAGCAGCCGGTCGACCGCCTTCTCGTAGGCGTCCGGGGAATCGTCGTCGAGGAACGCGGCCAGCTCGCCCGGCGTCGGCGGCAGCCCGGTCAGGTCGAGCGTCGCCCGCCGCAGCAGGGTGGCCCGGTCCGCCTCGACCGACGGCTCCAGCCCCGCGGCGTCCAGACGAGCGAGCACGAAGTTGTCGATCGGGTTCCGGACCCATTCCGGATCGGAGACCGGCGGCAGCGCGGGCCGCTCGGGCGGGATGAACGCCCAGTGCGACTCCCACTCCGCCCCCTGATCGATCCACAGCCGCACCGTCTCGATCTGCTCGTCGGTCAGCGGGTCGCCTCCCCGCGGCATTCGCAGGCGGCTGCTCCCGGTCACGAGCCGCTGGAACAGTCGGCTTTCCGCCGCATTCCCGGCCACGACTGCGGGACCGCCCAGGCGACCGCGATCCTCGAACAGCCCCTCCTGGATGTCGAGTCGCAGGCCGCGCTGGCGCGCCGCCTCGTCGGGCCCGTGGCACGAGAAGCAATTGTCCGAGAGAATCGGCCGCACCTCACGCGCGAAGTCGACGACGCGCCCGGCGGCCCCGCCCGCGGCCTGTCCGCCGCCGACGCCCGGCTCCGCAAGCACGCCCGCGGGCAGCAGACCGCCGCCCAGCGCCACGGCAATCAGTGGAATCAGAAGACGCGCGCGCCGACATCTCGTACTCATCGACTTCTCCCAACGGCGCCAGGCCGTGGACCGCCACCCCGAACGAAGCGGCCCCGGCACGCGGAACCACTCGAATCTTCGACCTCCACCCGCAAACGCCAACCCGGCAAATCGTCGACCGGGACCCGCTGGCTGCACCGCCACCTGACGAGCCTGCATCGTTCCGCGGCGCCGCCTCCGGCGCCGGGCTACCTGGAAATACGGTTCGCGGAACCACCCAGGAACAGCCGGTCCCCGTTCTCGAGAATGAAGTTGCGGCCGACCGCCTTCTCGGTTCCGTCCTTCGCCCGGTACCCCTCGACCGCAAGGAACGTTCCGACCTCCACGGTGTTGCGGGTGACGCCCTGCCGGATCAACTCGTTCGGGCTCCCGCCCTCGACCAGCCAGGTGGACACCGTCCCGTCCTCGGCCTCCACGTCGATATGGAACCACGAGTGCGGGTTGATCATCTCCCACTTGACCAGCCTGCCCTCGATCGTCAGCGGCTGCTCGATGTCGAACTCGGCCGAGAAGGCATGATGCCCGGACAGCGGCGCGGTGGCCAGCAACACCGCTGCGCCGACGACGGCGACGGCTCGGTTCCTTCGCATGAGACTTCTCCTTGCCCGCGCCCGCCCGCCCGACAATCGTCGCGGCTCCGATCGCCGCCCGACCGGACCCGGACCGGCAGGCTGCACGGTTCCACGCAGACTCTAGCGGTCCACCTTCTTGCGGAGATGACCGTAGATGAGATCCTCGACGAACTCGACGCAACGGAACTCCATCAGCTCGGCGTTCGGCTCGACGCGCCGGTAGAGGGGCATGCGCATCGTCCAGGGACGCGTATAGACGTTGGGATCCTCGAGCGTCACATGGTAGTCCAGCGTCTCGGGACTGCGTGCGGTGAAGCGCTCGACGACGCGCAGCGCCGTGCTGTGGTGGTTCCCCGCCCGATCGAGCCATGTCTGTCCGTAGAAGCCGCTCGTCTCGACCACGAGGGTCTCACCCTCCCAGCGGCCGTTGGACCACCCCATCCAGGTGTCGGCCGGCGACTCCATGTGATCCTCCATGTAGATGGTCCGCACCGCGCCGGCGAACTCGTGGAGGATCATGATGTGCGAGCGGCTCTGGATGATCTGGAACGGGTACGGCATGTAGGTGGCGCGCGGCACGCCCGGCAGGTAGCACTTGATGGCCGGATCGCGCTCCAGCCGGTTGGCGAAGTTCTCGTCCCGCTGCGCCAGCGCCTCGGGCGTGTAGGGAATGGCATCGCCCTCCACCACGCCCAGCCCGCCGGGGACCGCGCCGAGGGCGCCGAGCGCGCGGACCGGACTGAAGTCGGCCGCGCGCGGCTCGACGTCCCAGTGGGCGTTGTTGAGCGCCTGCCAGATGCCGTTCAGGTCAGGCGTCCCGTCCGCGGTGCGGGGCGCCGTGTAGCCGGTCTGCTGCGCCACCGTGGCGGATGCGGACAGGCCGAGCCCTGCGCTCGCCAGCACGACGGCGACCGTCCACGGCGACCACCGGTTTCGTCCCGTCTCACGCCCGGTCATCTCCGAGACTCCTCCCGCGCGGCCGCCTCGGCCGCCCGCTGCTCCTCGAGGCGCGCCCCGACCAGCGTGTTGTACAAGCCGTAGTTGCCCTCGTGACAGGCGTGCTCGAACAGCGGACCGATGGTCTCCTTCATCGGCATTTCGGCCGTCCAGGCGCGATCCCAGGTCAACGGATCCTCGACGGTGAAGCGGTACATGATCGTGTCGTCGGCCACGCGGGTGAAGCGTTCCGTCACGCGCATCCGGTCGCTCGAGCCGTTGAACGGGTTCCTGCCGTTCAGGTTCGTCGTCTCGACCACCAGCGTGTCACCCTCCCAGCGCCCGCGGGACATGCCCATCCACTGCCGCGCACGCTCCGGAGGCGCCGGGCGCCCGTCCAGCGGGATGATCCGCGCATCGTGGATCATCTCCACCAGTATCATCACGTAGTCGCGGTTCTGCACGATCTGGTAGTTGGCGTTGTAGCCCGCGTTCATCATCGGCGGCCCGGCGCCCCGCATGATGATGCAGCGGTCGTCGAGCTGGTTGTTCTCGGCCGCGTCCCAGCGTCCGCCCATCCGCTCGCGCTCGGCCGCCACCTCCGCGGCGCGCCGGCGTCCCTCCGCATTCACCGCGGGCAACCGGCCATCGGGCGGATCGACAATCAGTGACGTACGCAGGTTGCGGGCGAACGGCGACTGGCTCCGGTCGAGCCCGAACTGCGTGAAGTCGTAGTGCACGTCGGGAATGGTGCCGGGGACGGTCAGCTCCGCCTCGCGGGCGGCCCGGCCGGACTCGATCGCGGCCACTTCCTCGACCGTGTAGAAGGCCTCGTCCACGCCCTCCGGCCGCTCCAGCGGCGTGTAGGTCTGGTTGGTCCAGAAACCCTGCAGGTCGGGATGGCCGTCCGCGGTCCGCGGAACGGCATACGTCCCGGTTCCCTGCCCGGCACCGGACGACGGCTGCGCGCCGATGGCGACCGGCGTCAGCCAGATGCCCGCGGCCACCGCGATCGCCGCGGCGGAAGGCAACCATCGGAATCGATGATGCATGAGGAATCTCCTCCCCGCGTAATTCGGCCTTCGCGTCCGAAGGCGAGAGAACTGGTCGGGATGACTGGATTTGAACCAGCGACCCCCTGACCCCCAGTCAGGTGCGCTACCAGACTGCGCCACATCCCGACGATCCACCTGCGACGACCCCGACGGAGCCGGGCGCCGACGGTCACGCACCGCGCCGCGCCACGCCATCCCTCGACAACAGTTCCAGAATCGACCGCAGTCCCTGTTTCACCTCCAGAAGCCGCTCCCGAACCTCCGGTCCGATCGACTCGCCCACGGTCGGGTCCGGCGCCAGCCGCTCCTCGCTCATCAACTTCCGCCGCGCCGCCCCGAGCGTCAGCCCCTCGTCGAAGAGCAACCGCCGTATCTCGAGGACCAGCTCCACGTCCGCGCGGCGATAGACACGGCCGCCACCGGTGGTCGCCGCGCCCAAGGTCGGGAACTCTCCCTCCCAGGACCGCAGCACGTACGGCTGCACCCGGGCGATGGAGCACACCTCGGCAGCCTTGAACAGTGGCCGGTCGGGAATCTCAATGTCGACGGTCGGCACCTGTCCCTGCTCTGTCGTAGTTGGGCAGTATAGCGCAGTCGCGCGCCGAGCAACGGCGCCCCGGATCCATGCGTCACGCGCGACGCCCTCGGCGCGGGGGCTCGCGCCGCGCCCGCGCCCTGACCCGGATCGGCGACCCTTCGAACCCGAAGGCGTCGCGAAGCTGATTCCGCAGGTAGCGTTCGTACGAGAAGTGGAACCGTGTCGCAACGTTGGTGAAGAAGATGAACGACGGCGGACGGGCGTCGACCTGGGTGGCGTAGAGAATCTTCACGGCATGGCGTCCGGGGCTGGCCGGGCGGTGCCGCGTGGTGATCCGGGCCACCACCCGATTCAGCTCCGCCGTGCCGACGTGGACCGCCCGTGCCGTGGCGACGTCGATCGCCCGCTCGATTACCCTCGGCGCCCGCTGTCCGGTCAGCGCCGAGACGTGAAGAATCGGCGCGAACTCGGCGAACCGCAACGCCCGGCGCACATCCGCGTCGAAGGTCTTCGAGAACCCCGGCCCGCGGTCCTTGACGAGATCCCATTTGTTGGCCGCGATAATCACGCCGCAGCCGGCCTTCTCCGCTTCTCCGGCGATCACCGCGTCCTGGCGCGTCACCCCCCCGGCCGCGTCCACCAGCAGCACCGCCACGTCGGCCCGCGCGAGCGCGCGCCGGGCGAGCACGACGCTGACCGCCTCGACCCCTCCCGATTGCGCCACGCGACCCGGACGCCTGATTCCGGCCGTGTCCACGAGCCTGATCCGGCATCCGTGCCAACCGACCACGGTGTCGACGGCATCGCGCGTCGTACCGGCCAGTTCACTCACCAGCACGCGGTCCTCGCGCACGAGCCGGTTGACGAGCGACGACTTGCCGACGTTGGGGCGTCCGACGACAGCGATGCTCACGTCGCGTGCGTCCCGCTCCGGCCGGTTCGGAACCACATCGGACTCGGCCCGTCGCCGGCGGCGGAGAGGCAGGCGCTCCACCACCGCGTCGAGCAGATCGCCCACCCCCAGGCCGTGCTCGGCCGCAATCGACAACGCCGGCGACACGGCCAGGCGCTCGAACTCCGATACCGCGGCGCCCGCGCGCCGGTCGTCCACCTTGTTGATCGCCAGCACCAGCGGCGTCCCCGCGCGCCGCACCTGGCGGACGACGTCCTCGTCGGCGGGCACCAGCCCCTCGCGCGCATCGACCAGGACCACGATGACCGCCGCGGTCTCCACTTCGCGCAGCCCCCGCTCGGCGACCGCCGCCTGCAACGGATCCGTGCTCGCCCCGAACACACCGCCGATGTCCACCAGTTCGAACTCGGTCCCCAGCCACTCCACCGACTGGCGCATCACGTCGCGGGTGGTCCCGGGCACAGGGGCGACAATCGCGCGCCGGCTCCCCGCCACCCGGTTGAACAGCGTGGACTTGCCCACGTTCGGACGTCCCGCCAGCACGACGCGTACATCACCGCCGACCTTCTTGCGCATCGCTCCGTCCGGCTGCCCCGCACGGGCTTCTTGACAGCCGTAAATTGCCGTATCTATGCTGGTTATAGTTATACACCGGAGCGCGGCGCGACATGATCAAGGTCGACATCGTCAACAGGGTATCGAGGGCCGCCGACATCACCAAGGTGAAGTCGGAGCGGGCCGTGGACGCGGTCTTCGACGCCATGCGCATCTCCATGCAGCGCGGCGAACGCATCGAGCTCCGCGGATTCGGGGTCTTCCAGGTCAAGCCGCGCAAACGCGGCATCGGCCGCAACCCGCGCACCGGCACGGAGGTTCGCATCCCGCCCGGTCGCACCATACGTTTCAAACCGGGCAAGGATCTCCAGAACATCCGTGCCTAGCGATCGAATCTGGCTGCACGTGGCGTTGTTCCTCGCCACGCTCGGCACCACCATGTACATGGGCGCGCGGTACTACGCGGGCTTTCTCGGTGACTTCTCGGACGACATCCCGCCGGTCACGCTGCTGTCCGGGGCCTGGTACAGCTTCACGATCCTGGCGATCCTGGGCACCCACGAGCTGGGCCACTACTACGCCTGCCGCTACTACCGGGTGGACGCCTCCCCACCCTACTTTCTTCCCGTTCCCCTGGTGCCGACCGGGACTTTCGGCGCCTTCATCCGGATTCGCCAGCGGATCCCGACCAAGACGATGCTCTTCGACATCGGCGCGGCCGGACCGATTGCCGGCTTCGTGGTGGCGGTCCCGGCGCTCGTCGCCGGGGTCGCCCTCTCGCGGGTCACGCCGCTGACCCCCGCCGATACCGCCGAGGTGCTGATCCTCGGAGAACCGCTGCTCTTCCAGGCTGCCGCGTGGCTGGTGTGGGGGGCGCTGCCCGACGGTCACGCACTCAACCTGCACCCGATGGGTTTCGCGGCCTGGTTCGGCCTCCTCATGACCGCGCTGAACCTGTTCCCGATCGGCCAGCTCGACGGTGGACACATCTCGTATGCGGCACTCGGTCCCCGCTCGACCGGCGTCACCCTGGGCGGGGCGGCCGTCGTCGTCGGGCTGACCTTCTTCTCCCTGAGCTGGCTGCTGTGGGCCTTCCTGATGGTGACCATGCTTGTCGTCCTCGGCCCGCGGCATCCGCGCACCCTGGACGACCATGTGCCCCTCGACAGGCGGCGGCGCTGGGTCGCAGTGGCCACGGCCGTCATCTTCGTTCTCTGCTTCACACCCGCCCCCATCCGGATCGGGGGTTTCTGATCGGGACGGCCCGGGGAGACTCCCGGCCCGGAAACCGTCGCCGCGGCAACTTCGTTCAGAGCAGATTGATCGGGTCGACGTCGATCGTGACGCGGCGGCCCAGATCGGGGTTCGCGTCGAGCGCCGCGCGCAGCGCGTTGCGCATCGCGGGGCGATTGACACCCTTGAGGAATATCTGTGCACGGTGCTGGCCCCGCAGCCGCGAGATCGGCGCCACGGCCGGCCCGAGCACCTGGAACGACGACCGGACAGCGCGGAGCATGCCGGCCACCCTTCCGGCATCCTGCATCGCCTGCCCCGGCGACCGCCCCCGCACTATGGCGTTGACCATCGACACGACCGGCGGATAGCGCAGAGCGGTCCGGTAGCGCATCTCCTCCTCGAAGAACGGGTCGTACGCCTGCCGGCAGGCGTGGACGATGCCGTAGTGCTCCGGATGGAACGACTGCAGGATGGCGATCCCCGGCCGGTCGCCGCGACCGGCGCGGCCCGCCACCTGCGTCAGGAGCTGGAACGTGCGTTCCGCCGCCCGAAAATCGGCCACCTGCAACCCGACATCCGCCGACACTACGCCGACGAGGGTCACGTTCGGGAAGTCATGTCCCTTGGCGATCATCTGCGTTCCCACCAGCACGTCCGTAGCGCCCGCCCGGAACCGCGCCAGCAGCGACGGCCCCGCCCCCCGGCGGCGCGCCGCGTCGCGGTCCAGGCGCTCGACCGTGGCATGCGGCAGCCGTTCCGCAACCTCCGCCTCGATCCGCTCCGTGCCGAACCCCACCGTCTCCAGATACGGTCCCGCGCACTGCGCACAGGTGGACGGCCGGGCCACCGAATAGTTGCAGTAGTGACAGCGCACCCGGCCGGCGCGGCGATGGAGCGTGAGGGAAACGCTGCAGTTCGGGCATTCGAAGGTCCGTCCGCACTGCCGACAGAGCACGGCGGACGCGAAACCGCGGCGGTTCAACAGGACCAGCGCCTGCTCGCCCCGCGCCACGGTCTCCTCCAGCGCCGCGGCGAGCGGCCGGCTGACCGCCGCGTCCCCCGCCCCGTTCGCCATCTCGGCGCGCATGTCGACGACCTGTACCTCCGGAAGCGGGCGTCGATGAACCCGCTCGGTCATCGCTACGCAGCGGTAGCGACCCCGGCGCGCATGGTGGAACGTCTCCAGGGACGGTGTGGCCGAACCGAGCACGACCAGTGCGCCGGCCCGTTGTGCGCGTACGATCGCGACGCTCCGGGCGTGGTACCGGGGACTCTCCTCCTGCTTGTAGGACGTGTCGTGCTCCTCGTCGACGACAACGAGACCCACATCGTCCAGCGGCGCGAACACCGCGGACCGCGTTCCCACCACCACGTCCACCTCGCCGCGCCGGATGCAGTGCCACTGGTCGTGTCTCGCGCCCGCAGACAGCCCGCTGTGCTGTACCGCCACGCGGTCTCCGAACGCCTTCCGGAAGGTCTCGGTCACCGCCGGGGTCAGCGCGATCTCCGGCACCAGCACGAGTACGCGGCGCCCGGCTGACGCAACGTCCCGGGCCAGGCGCAGGTACACCTCGGTCTTGCCGCTCCCGGTGACGCCGTGCAGCAGCGCGACGTGGAAGACGCGCTGTTCCAACAGCCCGGTCAGCGCCTCGAGGGCAGCCCTCTGCTCTGCGGTAGCTTCCCGTTCCGCTCCACTCCCGGCTGCCGGACCGGGCGTCTCGCGTTCCCCGGCAGAACGACCCCGATCGACGCGGCGGGACTCCAGTGTGACGAAGCCCCGTACCCGGAGGCGCGCCACCGTCGCCGCCGTGACGCCGTCCTCCCGGAGTCGCGCCGTGCCGAGCCCGCCGGGAGAGCCGGCCAGCCGGCGCAGCGCCGCGCGCTGTCGCGGCCCGATGCGGCCCGTCGTCCCGGCCCGGAACGCGTCGTGCCCCGCCGGTGTGAGACGGACCACCCGCTCGGTCCTGAACCCGCCGCTGTGCCCGGCTGCCGACAGAGCGAGCGGAGGCATCGCCGCGGCCAGTGATTCACCCGGACCACAGGCGTAGTACTCCGCCACCCAGAGGGCAAGCGCGACCACGTCCTGCGGGAGGTAGGGCTCCGGATCCAGGGACTCCAGCAGGTCACGCAGCTTCCCGGCCGCGGGCGGCGAGCGCGCAGCGCCGGTACCGTCGGCGCCCTCGGCCACCACACAGCCACTCACCACGCGCCGGCCCAGCGGGACCCGCACACGTGCGCCGACCGGTGGGACCGCCATGCCGTCCGGCACCCGGTAGCTCAGCGCGGGCAGCGCCGGTACCGGTACCGCGACCGTCACGACCATGGACATCAGGCGCCGCGGAGGATGGCCCGAACCCGCTTCATGTCCTCCCACACATCCCGCTTGCGGTCGGGACTGCGCAGCAGAAAGGCGGGATGGAACGTCGGGATGAGCTTTGCGCCCCGGCACGCGTAGACCCGGCCGCGGGCCCTGGAGATCGGCAACCGATCATCGTCGAGCAGCGTGCGGACGGCAAACGAACCCAGTGCGACGATGACGCGTGGCCGGATCGCGTCGATCTGCGCGAACAGGAACGGGCGGCAGGTCTCGACCTCATCCCGTTCCGGGTTGCGGTTCTGCGGGGGACGGCACTTGATGACGTTCGCGATGTAGACGTCCTCCCGCCGCAGGCCGATCGCTTCGATGATCTTCGTCAGCAACCGGCCGGCCCGGCCGACGAACGGCTCGCCCTGCAGGTCCTCGTCCCGCCCCGGCGCCTCGCCGACGAACATCAGTTCCGCATCCGGCCGGCCGACGCCGAAGACGAGGTTCGTGCGCTCACCGTGCAGTCTGCACCGCGTGCAATCACCGAGCTCGTCGCGGATTCTGCGCAGGCGCTCGGCCGGCGGGACGTCGTCGGGCACCTCGGTCGGCGTCGCATCCGCCGCTGGCGCATCCCAAAGCGAGTCCGTGGTCCACGACGGGATTACCGCGATCCCGCCGTCGCCGACCGACGCCGCCTGCGTTCCTGCGACGGCTACGCGATCGGCGGGGCAGGGGTCGGGCGCGGTCGGCGTGGACGCGGGCGGTGCGCCGGCGCCGCCCGCGGTGCTCGTCCCCGGATCGGGTTCGGCCCCCCGGGCAGGGGATTCGCCGGGACGCGCGCGCCACGCCGGGTCGCGGCTGAATCCCTCGACCCCGAGCTCCGCGAAGAACGTCAGATGCTCGGCGAGCTGATCCCGATCGACCACGGCACTGCTCTCAGGAGCCCGCGGTCTGCTGCGCCACACCGAGGCGTGCTTCGACGCGATCCAGGATGACGCGGGCCAGATCCCGCTTCGCTCGCCTGGGCACGGGCTCGACGCCGGCGGCGCTCACCAGCGCGGCCACGTTGGTGTCCACCCCGAACCCGGCCCCGGGCGCGGTGACGTCGTTGGCGACGATCAGGTCGACCCGCTTGCGGACGAGCTTCCCGCGGGCCCGCTCGATCGCGTCGCCGGTCTCGGCCGCGAAACCGACCAGCACCGGCGTCGCCGCGTCGCCGCGCCACGCGCCGAGCGCGGCCAGCACATCCGTGGTCCGGCGCAATGGCAGCGCGAGATCGCCGTCCGTCTTCCGGATTTTCGCCTCCTGCCGCCCTGCGGCGGGGGTGTAGTCGGCCACTGCCGCCGCCATCACCACCGCGTCAAGGTCTTCCGCTGTCACGAGGCGCATGACCTCGGCGTGCATCCGGGCCGCGCTGCGGATCGCGATCAGCTCCACGCCGGCCGGAGGCGCCAGCGTCGTCGGTCCGCTGACCAGCATCACGCGCGCTCCCCGCGCGGCCGCCTCGGCCGCCACCGCATAGCCCATGCGTCCGGTCGAGCGGTTGCCGAGATAACGGACCGGATCGAGATCCTCGTACGTCGGACCGGCCGTCACCAGGATCGACCGTCCCGCCCACGCGCCGCTCCCCCGCAGGAGGTCGTCGGCCGCCGCGACGATGGCCTCCGGCTCGGCCAGCCGCCCGGGCCCCACCCAGCCGCAGGCGAGGTGGCCGTCGCCCGGCTCGACGAACTGCACGCCGCGGGCGGCGAGCGTGTCGAGGTTCGCGCGCACTGCAGCGTGCGCCAGCATGTTCGTGTTCATGGCGGGCGCGACGAGCACAGGCGCCGTCGTGGCCAGATACAACGAGGACAGGAAGTCGTCGGCGATACCGCTGGCGAACTTGCCGATGACATCCGCCGTCGCCGGCGCGATGAGCAGCAGGTCGGTGCCCGACGCCAGCGCGATGTGGTCGATGTCGGCGTTGATCCCCGGCGCGAACTGATCCGTTGCGACCCGCCGCCTGGTGATGGCCTCGAAGGTGAGCGGCCCGACGAACCGTTGCGCGTTGGCGGTCATGACCGCCGCCACGTCGTGGCCGCGCTGCTGGAGCCCACGGGCGACCTCCACCGCCTTGTAGGCTCCGATGCCGCCGCTGACGCCGAGTGCGACCAGCGCCATGGGCAGTCAGTCCCCGTCCTGCCGGCCGATGGCCGGGCCGACTGCGTCGAAGGTCTCGACGACCGTACGGACGGTATCGCGCATGGCCCCGGCCCGCAACCGTTCGGCCAGCACGATGTGGCGAAGCTGGTCGACGCACGCGTCGATCTCGTCGTTCACCACCACGTAATCATACTCGTCAATCATCCCGACCTCTCGCCGTGCGGTGCAGAGGCGCCGTTCGAGATCCGCCGCGTCCGCCGCTTCCTCGCCGCGGCCGCGGAGCCGTTCCTCGAGCGCCCCGAACGACGGAGGCAGTACGAATATGCCCACCGCGTCCTCCGCACGGCGCCGGACATGCCGCGCCCCCTGTACGTCGATGACGAGCACGACATCAAGACCCGCTGCGCGGCAGCGTTCCGTCTCGACCGCACTGGTGCCGTAGAGGCGGCCGAACACGTCGGCCCACTCCAGGAACTCGCCTGCCTCGATCATGTCGCGAAAGCGGGACGGGGCGACGAAGTGGTAATCGACGCCGTTCACCTCGCCCGGGCGGGGGGCGCGCGACGTGTAGGAGCGTGACCGGACCAGATGCGGCACGCGCGCGACGAGCCGGCCCACCAGTGTCGTCTTCCCGGTCCCCGACGGCGCCGACAGGATGATCAGGAGCCCGCGGCGGGTCATGTGGTCTCGGTCACTCCACGTTCTGCGTCTGCTCGCGCAACTTCTCCAGCTCCGCCTTCGCCGCCACGACCAGCTCCGACGTCTCCTGCCCGTCCGCCTTCGACCCGATCGTGTTGATCTCGCGGTTCATCTCCTGCAGCAGGAAATCGAGCTTGCGACCGCACGGATCGGGCGCGGCGGCCAGCGAGCCCCAGTGCGCGACATGCGCCCGCAGCCGGGTGACCTCCTCGTGAATGTCGGAGCGCGCCACGAAGCGTACGATCTCCTGCGCGAGGGCGCCCTCGTCGGCGTGCACCTCGGGCCCGAGTTCCACGAGGCGCGCCGTCAGACGCCGCCCGAGCGCGTCCGCTGCGGTGGCAGCGCACTGCTCCACGCGATCGACGAGCTCGCCCAGCGCTCCGAGACGCCCATCGAGATCGGTGCGCAGATGGCCGCCCTCATTCGTCCGCATGCGGTCCAGCTCTTCCAGCGCCGCGCGGACCGCCTCGACGACTGCCGTCTCGACGTCCTCGTCGGTCTCGCCCTCCACCGTCCGTTCGGTGACCGTCAGGACACGCGGGAACGCCAGCAACTCACCGACGGTCCAGCCCCCGCCGGTCGCCCGCGCCACGTCGGGCCGCGCGGCGACATCCACCAGGGCGGCGATCAGTCCCTCGTCGACCTCGACTTCGACGGGCGGCGGGGTACGACGCCGCACGGCGACCCGGATTTCGACCCGGCCGCGCGCCAGACACCCCTGCGCCTGCTCCCTGATGCGCGGCTCCAGGCGCAGCAGGCCTGACGGAAGATGGATCTGCAGATCGAGGTAGCGATGGTTCACGCTGCGCGCGGTCACGCTCACGGTCACGGCATCGTCTTCCCGCGTCAGGGACGCAAAGCCGGTCATCGACTTGATCACGCGCCGGGCCTCCTCCCCCGCCCCCGACGAGACCGCTACCGGTCGCCGTCGACGGGCACCGTGGCGCGCGACGCCGGGATCCAGTCTGCGGGCTCCAACACGCCGACCGGCGTACCGGTCGGGAGCGACATCGGCGTCCTCTCGAAGAACTGCATGGCGTAGAGCCGCGCATAGTGACTGTCCGGATCCGCCAGCAGGGCCTCGTGTCGCCCGATCTCGCGCACGCGCCCGTCGTCGAGCACGATGATCGCGTCGGCACGCCGTACCGTCGAGAGGCGGTGCGCAATGACGAACGACGTGCGGTTCAGCATCAACTGCGTCAGGGCGTCCTGTACCAGCAACTCCGACTCGGCGTCGAGCGAAGAGGTCGCCTCGTCGAGAATCAGGATGGGCGAGTTCTTCAGCAGGGCGCGGGCAATCGCCAGCCGCTGCCGCTGGCCGCCCGACAGCCGCTGGCCGCGTTCGCCGATCCGAGTCTCGTAGCCGGACGGGAGGGCCGCGATGAAATCGTGTGCGTGCGCCGCTCTGGCCGCCGCCTCGATCATGGCCCGATCGGCGGCGGGCGACGCGTAGGCGATGTTGTGGGCGATGGTGTCGTCGAAGAGCACCGTGTCCTGCGTCACGATACCGATGCTCTCGCGCAGCGACGCCAGCGTGACGTCACGGATGTCGATGCCGTCGATCAGAATGGCTCCCGCGGTCACGTCGTAGAATCGTGGCAGGAGATTCACCAGGGTCGTCTTGCCCGCGCCACTGAGGCCGACGATGGCGACGACCTGGCCGGCCTCGACGTCGAAGGACACGTCGCGCAGAACCGGATCGCCCGCCGTATCCTCGTAGGCGAAACCGACGTTCCGGAAGCTGATCGCCGACCGCAGCGACTCCAGAGGACGGGCGGACGGACAATCCGCCACCTCGCTGCGGGTGTCGAGCACCTCGAAGACCCGCTCGGCGGCCGCGCCCGCCTGCTGGAGGTGGGCGTTGACGCGGCTGAGCTTCTTGATCGGCCCGTACATCCACAGAAGCGCGGCGACGAACGCGGTGAAGCCACCCGACGTCATCTCGCCGCCGGCTATCCTGCTGCTCCCGTACCACAGGACCCCGACCACCGCGAGAGCACCCAGCCACTCCATGATCGGCGGCAGCACCGCGAGCGTGCTGGTCACCTTCATCGTGATCCGGTGGACCTGTTCCGCGGTGCGGGCGAATCGGCGTCCCTCGAACCGCTCCGCAGCGAACGCCTTGACGATGCGATGGCCGGTGAAGGCCTCGGCGGTAACGTGCGACAGGCGGCCGAGCTCCTCCTGAACGCGGAACGTGTTGCGCCGCACCCGCTGTCCCAGCCGCACGAGGGGATAGACCACCAGGGGTGCGCAACTCATCGCCACCAGCGCCAGGCGCAGGTCGAGCAGGCACAACCAGATGGCCAGCCCGACGACGGTAATCGATTCACGCAGCAGGTCACCCAACGTGACCGTGACCACCTGCTGAATGCGCGTGATGTCATGCATCATGCGCGACATCAGGGACCCGGTCGTGTTCCGCGTGAAGAAACCCGCGGACTGCCCCAGCGTGTGACGGAACAACTCGTTGCGGAGATCACGCACCAGCCGATGGCCGACGTCGGCCATCAGAAACGCCGAAAAGTAGTTTCCGACGCCCTTTGCCAAACCGAAGCCCAGGATCATGGCGGCGATGATCCGGAACTGCGACCCGATGGCGTCCCGCAGTTCCGCGACGGCGGCCTCCCCGAAGAGCGCCGCCGCGATGACCCAGAACTGGGAGGGCTCGCGCCGTGCGTCCCCCGGACGGAGGACATCGTTGAAGATCGGATCGATCAACGCGACCAGCGCCACCGAGGCCGCTGCGTAGACTCCCATGGCCGCCACCGCCCAGCCGAACCGCCACCGCTGCGGAATCGCGTACCGGGCGAGGCGCACCACGGAATGCAACGTGTTATCTCCCTATCGAATGGTAGGTGAAGCCTTCCGCCCGCATCTGCTCCACGTCGAAGACGTTGCGCCCGTCGAAGATCACCGGCGCCCGCAGCAGCGATCGCATCCGGGCGAAGTCCGGCTCCCGGAACTCGCTCCATTCGGTGACGATCGCCAGCGCGTCGGCGCCGGCGAGGGCGTCGTAACTGTGATCAGCGTAGGTGATGCGGTCGCCGAAGATGGCGCGGGCCGCCCGCGACGCCTGCGGGTCGTACGCCTGCACCCGGGCGCCGGCAGCCAGCAGCCCCTCGATGGTGGGCACCGAGGGGGCCTCGCGCATGTCGTCGGTCCGCGGCTTGAAGGAGAGCCCCCACACCCCGATGGTCCTGCCCTCCAACGAGTCGAAGTACGCGCGCATCTTCTCGACCAGGCGCAACTTCTGCGTGGCGTTGACGGCCTCGACCGATTCCAGAATCCGGCAGCGGTAGCCCGCGACGCGCGAGGAGCTGACCAGCGCCCTGATGTCCTTCGGAAAGCAGCTCCCGCCGTACCCGATGCCGGGAAACAGAAACGAAGGCCCGATCCGCCGGTCGGCCGCCATTGCGCGCCGCACCTTGTCGACATCGGCGCCGAACAGTTCGCATACCGCGGCGATCTCGTTCATGAAGGAGACGCGCGTGGCCAGCATGGCGTTGGAGGCGTACTTGCACAGCTCGGCGCTGGCACAGTCCATGAGCTGAATGGGTGCGCCGGTACGGGTGAAGGGTGCATAGAGCGCCTGCATCAACTCCGCCGCACGCTGATCCTCGGCGCCGACAACCACGCGGTCGGGACGCATGAAGTCGTCGATCGCCGCTCCCTGCTTCAGGAACTCGGGATTGCTGACCACGCTGAAGGGCTGCGCGGTCCCGCTCTCCAGGACTTCCCGCAACCGGGCGGCGGTACCGACCGGCACCGTGCTCTTCGTGACGATGACCGTGTAGCCGGTGATGGCGCGGGCGAGATCGCGCGCCACCGCCAGCACGTGGGTCAGATCGGCCGAGCCGTCTTCCCCCGGGGGCGTACCAACCGCGATGAACACCGCCTGGGCCTTGGCGACGGCCGGCGCCAGCTCCGTCGTGAACCGGAGTCGTTCCTCCGATCCGTTGCGGGCGACCAGCTCGTCGAGGCCCGGCTCGTAGATCGGCAGGCGCCCCTGCCGCAGGGACTCGATCTTGGCGGCATCGCGGTCGACACAGATCACGGTGTTGCCGTTCTCGGCGAAACAGGCGCCCACGACCAATCCGACGTAGCCGGTTCCGACAACCGCCAACTTCATCTACAGCAACTCCGCGCAGTGGTCCGCCAGCAGGCCCGCTAACGCTAACACAGGCGCCGTAACCTCTGTGAAAAGCATTGAAGAAAAAGGACTTGCCCGATCCGAGGTCCTGCTGCGAGAGGCCCTGCATTCGCGTCCATATGGTACGATCAGGTGCGGCATGCGTGTCTTCAGTGACTATCGGTCGGCGCCGCGCGGCCCGACAGGTCAGCCGGCCCGAGCGGGGCCGAACGCATGAGAATCGGCATCGACGGTCGGGAGTCTCTCGGCCAGCCCACGGGTGTCGGACGCTATCTCGCCAACCTGTGCGCCGAATGGACCGCGTCGGAGGCGTACGCAGGACACGAGTTGCTCGTCTACACGCCATTGCCTGCGCCCGGCGGCGCGTACGCGACGGCGCGGGCGCTCGCCGGCGCGCGACTGACCGCGGTCACGGTGCCGGGGAGCGGCGATCTCTGGTGGGAGCAGACGATTCTGGCGCAGCGCGCAGCAGCCGACCGCCTCGACGTGTTCTTCGGCCCCGGCTATTCGGTTCCGCTCGCCCTCCGGATCCCATCGGTGGTCACGCTGCACGACGTGTCCTTCATCGCCCATCCCGAGTGGTTCGGATGGCGCGAGGGACTTCGCCGCCGCTGGCTGGCGGGCCGCGCCGCCGCCGCGGCCCGCACCGTCGTCGCCGTCTCGGAGTTCTCCCGGCAGGAGATACTCCGGTGTCTGGACACCGGACCAACCCGCGTGCGGGTGGTCCACAACGGCGTCACCGCGCTCGCCGACCGGGCGGCAACGGACCGGTCCGCCGCAGATCCGCTGATCCGGGGAGCGGGTCTCGAACGTCGGTCGGTCACTCGGACGGCAACGGACCGGTCGACCGCGGGCCCGCTGATCCTCTATGTCGGCGCCCTCTTCGCACGCCGCCGACTGCCGGTCCTCCTGGCTGCGTTCGAGCGGGTCGTGCGCGACGTACCCGGGGCGGAACTGTTCATCGTCGGTCCGAACAGAAGCCGTCCACGTGAGGATCTGCGCGGAATTGCGGAAGCCTGCGGCATCGCCGCACGCGTGACCTTCCTGTCCTATGTCGACGACGCGGAGCTGGCCGCGCTGTACCGGCGAGCAGCGGTATTCGCCTGGCTCTCGGAGTACGAGGGATTCGGCCTGCCCCCCCTCGAAGCGCTCGCCGCGGGCGTACCGATCGTGGCCGGAGACACCCCGGTCGCGCGGGAAGTCTATGGCCCGGCGGCGCGGCACGTGCCGGTGGACGACCCCGTCGCGGTTGCGGCCGCGATCGTCGAGGTCCTCACGCGGCCCGACGTCCGCGAGGCGCTGCTCGCGAAGGCCGGTCCGGTCCTCGCCCGCTACACCTGGACACGCGCCGCGGCCGAGATGTTCGCGATCCTGGAGGACGCCGCGGCGTCGAAACCATGATCCGCCTCGCCATCGTGATTGTGAGCTTCAACACCCGGGAACATCTGCACGGCTGCCTGCGATCGCTGCACGCGGCGCCGCCGGACCTGCCCCACACCATCGTCGTCGTCGACAACGGATCGTCGGACGGCAGCGCCGGCGCCGTGCGCGCCGCCTGGCCGGCCGTGCAGGTCATCGAGATGGGCCGCAATGCGGGATTCGCAGCGGCCACCAACGCCGGCATCCGGGCCTGCGAGAGCGATCTGGTGCTGCTGCTCAACAGCGATACGGTCGTCCACCCGGGCAATATCGATCGTCTGGCGGCCGCTCTCGAGCGCGATGCGGGAGCGAGCGCCGCAGGGCCGCGCCTTGTCGGCCCCGACGGCACGGTGGAGCTGTCGTTCGGGCGCATGCTGTCGCCCTGGAACGAGGCGCGGCAGAAGCTCATCACCCTCGGCATCGCCGCGGGTTTCGGCCCCATCTCACGCTGGTTTCAACGGCGCGTCACGACGCCGCACCATCCCGACTGGGTCAGCGGCGCCTGCCTGCTGGTGCGTCGCGCCGCCGGCGAGGCGGCCGGCTGGCTCGACGAGAGGTTCTTTCTCTACGGCGAGGATGTCGACTTCTGCGCGGCGCTGCGCGCCGCCGGGCACCGTGTCCTCTTCACTCCGGAGGCCGAGATCACCCACCTGCGAGGGCAGTCCGGCACGCACGATCGGGCCGCCGCCCGTGCGGCCTACCGAGGCAGTCAGATCGCCTTCTACGTCAAGCACCATCCCCGGTGGGCCCCGATCCTGCGCCTCTACCTGCGTGCGCGGGGCGCGGTTCCGCTCCTTCTCTCTATATAGTTGACACCCGTGCGAGTCGCATATAGTTGACACCCGTGCGAGTTGCAATCGACGTTCGCAAACTGCACGATTTCGGGATCGGCACCTACGTGCGCAATCTCGTGCACCAACTGGCGCGCATCGACAGGGACACGGACTACGTTCTGCTCTGCAGGAGCCGTGACGCGGGGCTGGCCGCATCGCTCGGCGAGAACTTCCGGACCATCGTTCAGACGGCCCCGAACTATTCCGTCCGGGAACAGCTCCTGGTGCCGCTCTGCCTGGACCGCTCCGGCGCCACCCTGTTCCATGCCCCGCACTACGTGCTGCCGCCCCTGACCCCGTGTCGCGCCATCGTCACGATTCACGACTGCATTCATCTGCGGTTTCCGCAGTACCTGCCGAACCGTCTCGCCTACGTCTACGCGCGGGCCCAGCTCTGGTCTGCAACCCGCCGCGCGCGGCGCGTGCTGACCGTTTCGCAGGCCTCCAAGCAGGACATCATCCGTTTCTTCGACGTACCGGAGTCGAAGGTCACGGTCATCCCGAACGCCATCGACGAACGTTTCCGCCAGACGCCGGCGGACGCCGCCCTGGTGCGCGTCCGCGAACGGTACCAGCTTCCGGAGCGGTTCATCATGTATGCGGGGAACGTGAAGCCGCACAAGAACCTCGAGCGTCTGATCGACGCGTTCGTAGCGGTCCGCGCGGGCGGCTTCGACGACCTCGGCCTGCTGCTGAGCGGCAGCGAAGTGTCACGGCACGCCACGCTGAGACGCGCCGTCCATCGTTACAACCTGCACAAGCACGTCCGCTTTCTCGGGTATCAGACCACCGAGACCCTGGCCGTGCTCTATCGGCTGGCGGACCTGTTCGTTTTCCCCTCGTTGTACGAAGGGTTCGGGCTGTCGCCGCTGGAGGCCATGGCCAGCGGCACACCGGTCGTCGCCTCCAACGTGTCCTCCCTGCCCGAGGTGCTCGGCGACGCGGCGGTACTGGTCGACCCGCTCGACGCGGCAGCCATCGCCGACGGCATCATCCGCGTCCTCGAAGATGCCGGCCTGCGCGCGGATCTGCGCCGCAAGGGTCTCGCCAGAGCCGGCCGGTTCTCCTGGGAACAGTCCGTCAAGCGCATCCGACGCATCTACGAGGAAATCGAGGACGAGAACTGAACGACGGAACGCTCGCTCCACCGGCGGTCACTCCGGCCGACATCGGCCGGCGCCGCGTTGCCGTCGTCCATGACTGGCTCACCGGCATGCGCGGCGGAGAGGTGACTCTCGAGGCGATTCTCGAGCTCCTCCCGAACGCCCGGCTGCTGACGCTGGTGCATGTCCCGGGCAGCGTGACGCCGTGCATCGAGGCGCACCACCCGCAGCCGTCCTTCCTGCAGCGCCTGCCGCTGGCGTGGAAGCGCTACCGGCACTACCTGCCGTTGTTCCCCGCCGCCATCGAGCAGTTCGACCTCGACGATGTGGACCTCGTCATCAGCACCAGCCACTGTGCAGCCAAAGCGGTCGTACCGCCGGGTCGAACCCGTCACCTCTGCTACTGCTTCACGCCGATGCGCTACGCGTGGGACCAGTTCGACGCCTATTTCGGACCCGCGCGGGTCGGAGCCGTGAAGAGCCGGCTGTACGGCGTCGCGCTGCGGCGTCTTGCGCGTTGGGACGCGGCGACGGCGGACCGCGTCGACCGCTATGTCGCCATTTCGCGCTACGTCGCGGGTCGGATAGACCGATACTATAATCGGACGGCCGACGTGATCGAACCACCAGTCGACACGCGCTTCTATTCTCCCGACGGGTCGGCGCCGGGCGACTACATCATCAGCGTGTCGGCGCTGGTACCCTACAAGCGGGTCGACCTCGCGATTGACGCATGCCGCCTTGCCGACGTGCCGTTGCGCGTCGTCGGCGTCGGTCCGGAGGCCGAACGACTGCACCGCCGCGCCGACTCGAACGTGGAGTTCATCGAGAACTGCTCGCAGGCCGAACTCCGTGATCTCTACCGCGGCGCCCGGGCATTCCTGCTTCCCGGCGAGGAGGACTTCGGGATCGCTCCGGTGGAGGCACAGGCCTGCGGTCGGCCGGTCATCGCCCTGGCCCGCGGCGGGGCCTGCGAGACGGTCGCGCACGGCACGACCGGCGTACTGGTCCCGGAATCGACGGCAGGCGCCTTCGCGGCTGCCATCGGGTCGTTGGACGACTGGAAGTTCGACCCCGAGCAGTTGCGCAGCTCGGCGGCACGCTTCGCCCGTCCGAGGTTCCAGGCGCGGCTGCGCGCATCCATCGAGGACCTCGCCGCCGCAGAACCGGCGGCGGCCGACACGAACGACGAACGGCGCCCGCAATGACCCGGCAGACCAGAGTCCTTGTCACCTGCCACGTCATCCTCGATCTCGTGCTCGGGATGGCGTCCTTCGGGCTCGCCTACCTCGCGCGGTTCGAGCTCGGCGTCTTCTCCATCACGAAGGGCCAGCCACCGTTCGCGCAGTATCTGGTCCTGATGCCATTCATCGGCCTGCTCGTCGTCCTGGCGTTTCATCTGACCGGCGCCTACCGCCTGCAGCGCCACCGGACCAGCGTCGACGACTTCTTCAACGTGCTCGTCGGCACACTGATCGCGGTGGTCGCCGGCCTGCTCGGGACGCTGTACGCGCAGGTCTATGCCACGTCTCCCGAAGCGCGGAACGCCGGCGCCTTCGAGGTGTCGCGACTCGCCTGGGGCCTGTTCGTCGTGCTGAACGCCGGCCTGACCTGGGCCTCCCGTGACATCGTGCGGCGCTACATGCGCCGTCGTTTCGCCACCGGCATCGGACTCCGGCGCGTGCTCATCGCCGGCACGGGAGAGCTCGCGCGTCATGTGGCCGACAGTTTTCTGCGCCACGCCGAGTTCGGGTACCGCGTCGCCGGGTTCATCGACGACGTCGCCGACGACGATCACCTGGGCTACCGCGGACTGCCGCTGCTGGGCGCCCTGGCCGACGCACAGGACGTGGTCACCCGCGAGCGGATCGACCAGTTGTACGTGGTGCTGCCGCTGGCTCAGCACGTCCGGATGCTCGATCTGGTCCGGGTGGCCAACCGCGAGTGCATCGACGTGCGGGTGGTGCCCGACTTTCTTCAGCTCGTGACGCTGCGCGCACGTATCGAGGAGCTCGACGGCATTCCGTTGATCAACGTCAACGACGTCCCGCTCCAGGGTCTGAACGCCGCGGTAAAGCGACTCATCGACATCGGCTGTACGCTCGCCGCCCTGACCGTGCTGGCGCTGCCGATGGCCGTCATCGCCGTCCTGATCCGCGCGACCTCGTCCGGACCGGCGATCTACCGGCAGGAGCGGATGGGACTCGACGGCCGCCCGTTCACGACCCTGAAGTTCCGTTCCATGTTCCTCGACGCCGAGCGCCACACGGGACCGATCTGGACGCGTCGGGACGATCCGCGCTGCACGCCGGTCGGCCGCGTGTTGCGGCGCTTCAGCCTGGACGAGTTGCCGCAACTGTGGAACGTGCTGCGCGGCGAGATGTCGCTGGTCGGACCGCGTCCCGAGCGGCCGTACTTCGTGGAGCAGTTCAAGGACCGCGTCCCGCAGTACATGCTGCGGCACAAGGTCAAGGCGGGCCTGACCGGCTGGGCGCAGGTGAACGACCTGCGCGGCAACACCTCGATCGAGAAGCGCATCGAGTACGACCTCTATTACATAGAGAACTGGTCGGTCGGCCTTGACTTCAAGATCATGTGGCTGACCCTGCTGCGGCTCTCGTTCCACCGCCACGCGTACTGAGCGGAGAACTGCCCGATGCCGCGCGCCGTCATCACGGGAGTGGCCGGATTCATCGGCTCCCACCTCGCCGACAGCCTGCTGGAGCGCGGCTACACCGTGGTCGGGATCGACAACCTGCTGACCGGCAGCCTCGACAACATCCGGCATCTGCACGACCCTGCGTTCGAGTTCATCCGGCACGACGTGACCCGCGAGGTCACCGTCCCCGGCCCGGTCGACCTCGTGCTGCACTGGGCCAGCCCGGCGAGCCCGGTCGACTATCTGGAGCTGCCCATTCCGACCCTGAAGGTCGGCGCGCTGGGCACGCACAACGCACTCGGACTGGCCCGGGCCAAGGGCGCCCGTTTCGTGCTGGCCTCGACATCGGAGGTCTACGGCGACCCGCTCGAACACCCGCAGCGGGAGAGCTACTGGGGCAATGTCAACCCTGTCGGTCCGCGCGGCGTCTACGACGAAGCCAAGCGCTTCGCCGAGGCGATTACCACCGCGTATCACCGCTACCACGGGCTCGACACCAAGATCGTGCGCATCTTCAACACCTACGGTCCGCGCATGCGGCTCCGTGACGGCCGTGCGATTCCGAACTTCATCACCCAGACGCTGTGCGGCGAGGACGTCACCGTCTACGGAGCCGGCGAGCAGACCCGCAGCTTCTGCTTCATCAGCGACCTGGTGCGCGGCATCGTCGCACTGGCCGAATCCGACATCAACGAGCCGGTGAACCTCGGCAACCCCGCCGAGACGACGATTCGCGCGATCGCCGACGCCATCATCGCCGCGACCGGCTCGCGCGCGCGCATCGTCCACCGGCCGCTGCCCACCGACGACCCGAAAGTCCGTCAGCCGGACATCACCCGCGCGCGCACCCTGCTGGGATGGGAACCGCAGGTGTCGTTGACCGAAGGACTGCGATTGACGATCGACTACTTCCGCTCGAAGCTGGCGACCGCCGGCGACCGCTGAGCCGGCGCGGCAATCGGAGCCGCAGGCGACGATTGTCGGGCCAGCTCGAACGCGCATCCGGCCGATGCCGGCCGACCTTCGGCCGGGCAGTGCGGCAGCCGCTCGGCGCCCACTGGCAGGCTATGCCTCGTTGACGAGGCGCGCGACGTGCAGGATGTAGTGCAGGCCGGAAACGACGGTGACGACGAGCGCCGCGTACACCAGGAAGTCCACCACCGCCGAGGGGCGCCCCAGGTGGTTGAACAGGAGCGTGAAGGCGCAGGTCAGCACGTAGAGCAAGGTGGCGACCTTCCCCAGCGTGGAAGGATGGAACTCGCGGCGTCCGATTGCAAGGTTCACCACGGCGACCGTCAGCACTATCACGACGTCGCGGCTGATGACCAGAACGGTCAGCCAGACGGGAAGCGTGTTCGGCTTCGGCGGATCGCTGTCCAGGGTCAGGACGACGAACGTCGACACGAGCAGCAGCTTGTCCGCCATCGGGTCGAGGAAAGCGCCGAGGCTCGTGGGCTGCCCGGAGCGGCGGGCGATCACGCCGTCGAGCGCGTCGCTGATCCCGGCGGCCGTGAACGTGACCAGCGCCCATCCATGGAAGTCATACAGTACGAGGATGACGACGCAGGGCACCGCGAAGAGCCTGAACAGAGTGAGTTGGTTTGCGGTCGTGAGCGCCGTCATCGCGCCTTACCCCGCCCCGTCGACCAGCCGCACGAGCTGTTCCACGGCGCCGACGGCCTCCGAGCCGCTCACCAGCCCCGTAGGATCGAAACGCTCACCACCCAGCGTCCGCATCACGCCGGCGGCAACTGCCAGCGTCGCACTGTCGTAGTTCAGGTGGCCCGGGTTCATGTCCGCGAAGGGCACGCGCGCAGCCCGCCAGCGGCTCGCCGCCGCCGGATCGATGTCCGCGATGAGATCGAGCACGCCTGCAACAACATCGGCCAACTCGCCCCGGCGCACCGGTCGTTCCGGCTCGAAGCGGTTGCCCGCCCCGACCACCATCACGCCGGCGCGCGCCGTCTCCACGATCCAGCGGCTCGCCCAGTGGTCACGCGTATCCGTCAGGATCGGCGTCGCCATGCCGAACCCGACATCCCCCAGCAGCTCCGCGAGCCGCACGCCGAGGAGCGCCGCCAGATCGCCGCGTGTCGTGGACGCGATGCCAGCGATATCCCGGTACTCGACCGGCAGCGCCGCGCGCTGCAGCGCGCGGCGCACGCGCAGCAGTCCCGCCGCGGATTCGTCCGCAGGATTCAGCGCTTCCGCGAGTTCGTACGCGGCCGCCGCAGCCTCCAGATCGCCGAGGCCCTCCAACAACGCGCCTTCCATCACGACGGCATCCACATCGTTCGGGTCCAGACGCCGGGCCCGGCGCGTGTGCGCGAGCGCCTCGTCCAACTCGCCCTGCCGGTGCGCGATCTCGGCGAGCTCCAGGAAGAGAAAGGCGCTGTCAGGAGACGCGCCAATCACATCCGCGTAGGCAGCTTCGGCGTCGTCCAGCCGTCCTTCGGCGGCGGCAGCGCGCGCGTCGTCCAGCCGCTCGGTCATGACGCGGAATCGCAGCTCGCCGACGATCCCCACGATCCGCTCCAGTCCGGGCTCGGCGGCCAGCGCGGCCTCGAAGCCGGCGAGCGCGCCCCCCACATCGTCGACAGCCAGCAACGCGTCGGCCCGCCCCACCAGCGCCGGCACATAGCCCGCCGCGGCATCGAGCGCGGCATCGAAGTGCTCTACCGCATCGCGGTAGCTCCCCCGCGCGACATCCACCCATCCGAGTCCGGCGTTCGCGGGGAAAAAGCCGGCATCGCGCACAATCAGCTCCGCGAACCGCTGCTCGGCCTCGTTGAGCTCGCCCACCTGCAGGAACGCCCACGCATCGCGCTGCTCCGGTTCAATCCCCGCCGCCGCATGCCCGGGCGGCACCGCCGGAAAGATGAAGTCCGGGAATGCGGGAGTCGTGACGACCGGCACCCGCGCCGCGCAGCCCCCCAGGAACAGGACGACAGCCAACACGCCGGCCGCTCTGCGCAGCGTCATGACGGATGCTCCCGCTCCGCCCCTACGCACTGCCGCCACCGGTCGAACGGGAGCGCGGGGAACTTCGACGTCGGTTGGCGATCGGCCGTTCTCGTTCACGGGGCCTGGCAGTCCGTGTTGAAACCCGGCGTCGCACCGGACGCGGCGCGGCGGCCGCGGGGCAAGGCGGCGCGCGCCGCCGCGGAGCCCGTCACGCCAGCGATTGTAGCACGCGATCCCACCCGACCACCCCTTCCCGCACGAGCACCGGCGCCGCGCCGCGAGCGTCCACGATCGTCGATGGCGCGCCTCCCCGGGTCGGCCCGCCGTCGATGACGACGGCCAGCTCGGAACCGAGGCTGGCCGCCACGGCGGCGGCATCGGCGGCCGGCGGCTCACCGCTCCGATTCGCGCTCGTGGCGGTGACGGGGTGACCGAACTCCGCCGAGAGCCGACGCGCCAGCCGATGGGCCGGTACCCGCACGGCCACCGTACCGGACCCGGTCACCAACCGCGAATCGAGCGCCGGGGAGGCGTCGAGTACAATGGAGAGTGGGCCGGGCCACCAGCGATCGGCCAACCGCCGGGCGAGCGGTGTCACGCGGCGGGCGATCAGGTCGATCTGGCCGGCATCGGCGGCAATGAGGGGCACGGCCTGACCGGACGGACGCCGCTTGAGAGCGAACAGCCTGCGAGCCGCGTCCGTCCGCCGGGGGTCCACCGCGAGCCCGTACAGGGTGTCGGTCGGAAACGCGACCACCTCGCCGGCCGCCAGCGCCTCGACGGTCTTGCGCAGAGCCTCCGGATCGGGACGCACCGGATCGAGAATCAGCCATTGCGGCGACGCCGGCCGCTGATGCCATGACATCACGTCAATCGCCCCGCTCGCATTCGCGACCGCCGAAACTGCGTGTCCGCACGCCTCTCCCGCGCCAGAAGGGCGGTGCGCACGAGGACAAGACCCGGCGTCCGTTCCGGCGCCGCAAGCATCGCAGGAACGGCGACCCCGACGCCGGCTGAAACCGGCGGTTCGGTGCGGTCAGAAACGCAGCCCTCGCCGACCGGCCTGCTCCTTGACGTGAATCGTGTCGATGAACTGGACCCGGTGGGGGCTGGTCTGCATGACGACCGAGCTCGTGCGACACCCCTCGCCGAAGAACCGCACCCCCTTCATCAGGGCGCCCTCGGTGACACCGGTCGCCGCGAAGATGAGCCGTCTGCCGGATGCGAGGTCCGCCGACGTGTAGACCCGGTGCGGATCGTCGATGCCCATGGACTTTGCGCGAGCTTCCTTCTCCGGCGTATCGATGATCAGACGTGCGAAGATCTCGCCGCCCAGACAGCGCATGGCGGCCGCCGCCAGCACGCCCTCCGGGGCGCCCCCACTGCCCATGACCGCATGGATGCCGCTGCCGACCACCGCGGCACCGATGGCCGCGGTGAGGTCGCCGTCGCCGATGAGCCGAATGCGCGCGCGCGTCTCCCGGATCTCGGAAATCAGCGGCTTGTGCCGCTCACGATCGAGAACGACGATGACCAGGTCCTCGACGTCACGGTCGAGGCAGCGGGCGATCTGCTTGAGATTGTGGGCCACGGGCGCATCGAGATTCACCGAGTTCTTCGACTGCGCGCCGACCACCAGCTTCTGCATGTAGATGTCCGGTGCCTGCAGGAGTCCGCCCCGTTCCGAGGCGGCCAGCACGGCGATGGCGCGCGGCCCCCCGGTGGCGCACAGATTCGTGCCCTCCAGGGGATCGACGGCAATGTCGATCTCCGGCAGACCGTCCTCGCCGTTGGCGCCGCGACCGACGCGCTCGCCGATATACAACATCGGCGCCTTGTCGCGCTCCCCTTCCCCAATCACGATCCGGCCGTCGATCGGCACGAGATCGAACCTGGCCCGCATCGCCTCCACCGCAACCCGGTCCGAACGATGGCGATCGCCCTGCCCCATCGTGTGCGCACAGGCAATCGCCGCCTGTTCGACGACGTCGAGAAACCCGTGCGCCAGCTCCTCGTTCGTGGCCGTCATGCCTCCACCGCCTCCCGGTACGGCGGCAACTGACATCGCGTCGGCTTGTCCGTCCGGTATCCCAGTGCGTAGTCGGCCTGCATGACCTTGTGAATCTCGCGCGTGCCCTCGTAGATCACGGCTCCCTTGCAGTTGCGGTAGAAGCGGCCGACCGGGTACTCGTCGGAATAGCCGTTCGCACCGTGAATCTGCACGGCGTCGCCGGCCGCCCGCTCGGACGCCGTCGTGGCGAACCACTTGGCGAGACCGGTCTCCCGGGTGCTGCGGCGACCCTCGTTCTTCAGCCAGGCCGAGCGCATCCAGAGCAGCCGCGCCGCCTGGTAGTCCGACTCCATCTGGGCGATCATCTCCTTGACGAGCTGGTGCTGGCCGATCGGCACGCCGAACGTCCTGCGCTCCCTGGCGTACGCCACGCTCGCATCCCGGCACGCCCGGACCAGCCCGGTCGCGCCCGCCGAGACGCTCAGGCGCCCCTGATCGAGCGCGAACATGGCGATCTTGAAGCCCTCACCCTCTCGACCGAGCAGGTTCTCCTGCGGCACCTCCACCTCGTCCAGCTTGAAGAAACCGGTGTTCCCCGCGAGGATCCCCCACTTCTCGGTCAGGGTGCCGCTCGAGAACCCCGGAAAGCTCCGCTCCACCAGGAAGGCGCTGATGCCGGAGACGTCGCGCTTCTGCTTCTTCTCCAGGTCGCTCCAGGCGAACACCAGGAAGTGGTCGGCCACGTCGGCGAGTGATATCCACATCTTCTCGCCGGTGAGCGACCAGCAGTCTCCCCGCCTGACGGCCACCGTCTGGATCCCGCGGACGTCGCTGCCCGCCCCCGGCTCGGTGAGCCCGTAGCTGGCGATCTTCCGCCCCCGGGCCTGCGGCACGAGGTAGCGCTGCTTCTGATCCTCGGTGCCCCACGTCAACACCGTCAACGAGTTCAGTGCGAGATGCACCGACAGGATCACGCGCAGCGAGGTGTCGACGTACTCCGTCTCCTCGCACGCCAGCCCGTAGCTCAGGTAGTCCATGCCGGCGCCGCCGTACTCACGCGGAACGCACATGCCCAGCAGCCCCAGGTCCGCCATCTGCGCGAGGATGGCGGGATCGAACCGGTGCTCGCGATCGAGCGCGCGAATCCGGGGAGCCACCTCGCGCCCGGCCCATTCCCGCACCGACTGCTCCAGCAGCCGTTGTTCCTCGGTCAACTCGAGATCGAACATGTTTCCTCTGCGTCCTCTGTCCGAATCCGTACTGTCGTATGAACGTCCCTGCCGTCAGGGGCGGCTGACGACGACCGGCGCCCCCCGATCGAGCGACAGGCGATCCGCTGCGCTGCTGGAATTCGCCGCGATCTCCAGATGGTCCGTACTGCCGATCAGCGCGCACACCTCGTCGGGACCGATGTCGGCGTAGGTCTCGACGAGACGGCCGATACCCTGGTTGCCCGCCTCGATCTGGATGGCGCCGCCGCGGCAGAGACCCTCGAACATCCTGCGATCGATGTTGGTGACCAGATTGCCGAACTTGTCGACCCGCAACACCTCGCCCTCGATCCGCCCGGCCCCGGTCTGCGGCGTGGGGATGTCGATGCTGAGATAGTCGGTGAGCGGTCGGCCGAGGGCCGTCAACTGGACGCCCTTGGCGAGCCACGCCGCGCCCGGCGCGAAACGGTCGCGCCCCTCGAAGGTCCGGCTCAGCGTCGGCCGGGCGTACCGACGCTCCGTGAGTTCGACCACGCGCCTGGGCGGCGTATCCTGAAACACCGCCGTCAGTACGCCGTTGTCGGGAGCGACGAAGCGATGGTCGCCGGCTTCGGCGGCCAGCCCGCGGCGGGCCGAGCCGACTCCCGGATCGACGACGGTCAGGAATACCGTGCCCGCGGGGAAGTACCGATACGCCGCGGCCAGCTCCAGACCGGCCGTCAGCACGTCGTGCGCGGGCACGTCGTGGGAGATGTCGACCACCGCGACGTCGGGACAGATCCCCAGTACGACGCCCTTCATCGCGCCGACGTAATGGTCTCGGGTGCCGAAGTCGGTCAGCAGGGCAACAATCGGTCGGGCCATCCTGGAGGGACTTACGCCCCGTGGCGTTGGAGCGACGCCGTCGTTCTACGGTGGTCTCTGGAATGCGAGGGCTTTCTGAACAGCATCTCGTACGCGCGCGAGGCCAGCAGGAACGTATCGACCACCGCCAGCTCGTCGAACGTGTCCATGACCTCACGAATCGTCAGCACGCGCGACTGCCGCGCCGGGCCTGGATGAAACTGTCGTCGCAGCGTCTCCCGGTCCACTATGTGGTAGGTGGAGTACCCCGACTCGGCCCGCCACTCGGCGCCGAAACCCAGAGCGAGCACGCCGTGAGGCCGCAGCACGCGAGTCAGCCGCGGAGCCAGCACGCGAGCTTCCGCCGTCGTCAGATGTTCCAGCGTGTCCCAGCAGAGCACCGCATCCACGCTCTCGGCGTCGTGTCGAAGCCGCTCGGCCACCCAATCGCCCGCGTCGTCCTCGGACTGCTCGCCGGCGACCGCCCTGGCGGCGAGGTCGGCGAAAAGGTCCGCGACCACCACCTTGCAACCCAGCTCGGCGGTGAAGAACCCGATGTTGCCGCCAACCACCCGGCCCAGATCGAGGACTACCGGCGACGGCTTTCTTCTCAGCACGTCGACGAGGACGCCGATTGCGCGAGTCGAAACGGTCCTCTCCGGGACGTCCGCCGGAATAGCGAGCTCGGGCGGCTGTTCCCCCGGACCGGAAGGCCCGCCACCCAACCGGTTGACGACGCCTGCAATGGCGCGAAACCGCGCACCGCCAGCCACTGGACAACCTCCTGGAGTCCCCGCGGGTCGCCCGGCCTGCACAGTCGCGACGCCGCCGCGGGGCGTGACGAGTCGCTTCCTACCTGGCCTGACGCCCGGCAGCCGGCCGTCCCATTCTCGGCACCGGCGCCGCGCCCGGTTGAGGGGCCACAGGCGTCTTGACCGGGGCAGGGGGCACCTTGGCGGCCACCGTCTCCCTTGGTTTGGTCTCGGTGCTGTCCCCGCGCATGTCGACACTGCCGCGGAAGTGCGCACCGTCGGCGATGGCGATGCGAGGCGCCGTGATATCTCCATCCACCGAGCCGTTCTCGCGAATGCTGACGATGTCTACGGCGGCGATCTTGCCGGTGACGCGGCCCAGGATGTCCACCGACTTGGCCAGCAACTGTTCGGCCTTGATCTTGCCGTTGGGACCAACCGTCAACATGTTGTCCCGCAGTTCGATCTTGCCCTCGAACTGGCCCTCGATGGTCAGGTTTTCGCTGCCGCTCAGCTCGCCCTTGATAATGACGGACTTGCCGATGTTGACAACGTCTCGCGAAGCGGCCCGCTCCGGTACGGGCGAACGTGCGGTACCACGGGCGCTCGCCAGACCGGCCATCGGATGCTCTTCCACGTCGGCGCTGTCGTCAGGCGGGCGGACAACATCGTCACGCTTCCACATGTAATTTCCTCCGCTCCTTGAACCCATTCGCGACGGTGGCAAATCGGAGCGCTGATTTGGCTGGCTCAGTATACCGAAAGGCTTCTGTGTCGTGCCGAACCCTTGCGTTGATGGCCTTTGGTGCGGGTGCTAGGATCGATTCGAGTGCGGCTCTACCTGGATCACAACGCCACCACCCCGGTCGATTCGCGCGTCGCCGACGCCATGAACGACGCGGTCCGGGGATGCTTCGGCAACGCGTCCAGTGTCCACGCGTTCGGCCAGACGGCCAAGGCGGCGCTCGACGACGCGCGCTCTGCGGTCGCCGGGCTTCTCGGCGCCCGGCCCAACGACGTGATCTTCACGGGCAGCGGCACCGAGGCCGACAACCTGGCCATCCGCGGCGCAGCGGAAGCGGCGCCAGCCGGCCGACGCCATCTGATTGCGTCCGCCATCGAGCACGAGGCGGTCCTCCACACGCTGAAGGCGCTGTCGAAGCGCGGGTGGACCTCCACGTTGCTGCCGGCCGGGTCCGCCGGCGTGGTCGAGCCGGCCGATCTCGAAGCAGCCATCACCGACGAGACGGCTCTTGTCTCGATCATGCACGCCAACAACGAGATCGGCACGCTGCAGCCGGTCGGGACGCTGGCCGGGATCGCACATCGCCACGGCGCCCTGTTCCATACGGACGCCGTGCAGACGGCCGGCAAGCTGCCCCTCGACGTTGCCGGGATGGACGTCGATCTGCTCTCCATTTCGGCGCACAAGTTCAACGGCCCGAAGGGCGTCGGTGCGCTCTGGGCCAGGCGCGGAATCCGCCTCGTCGCCCCGACCACCGGGGGGCGGCAGGAACGGAACCGCCGCGCCGGGACCGAGAACGTGCCGGCCATCGTGGGCCTCGGAGTGGCGGCGGAGCTGGCCGGCTGCAAGCTGGCCAGCGAGGCAGTCCGGCTCGGGGCGCTTCGGGACCGACTCGAGACGGCGCTGCTCGACCGCGTGCCCGACTCGACGGTCAACGGCAGCGGCGAGCGCGTCCCGAACACCACGAACATCAGCTTCCACGGCGTCGAGGCCGAAGCGCTGCTGATCGCGCTGGACCTGGAGGGCATCGCCGTCTCGACGGGGTCCGCCTGCTCGTCCGGCACGCTCGAGCCGTCCCACGTGCTCAGGGCGATGGGACTGACGCCGCGCCGCGCCCAGAGCTCCATCCGCTTCAGTCTCGGTCTCGGCAACACGGACAACGATGTGGACCGGGTCGTCGACGTACTGCCTCGCCTGGTCGCCAGGCTCCGGGCGCTCTCCCGCCGCGGCGCCGGTGCACCCGCCTGACCGCCTGACCGGACGGTGCGTCCCGGGCGCGTCGAACCTGTACACTGGATCGGATCGATGCGAATCGTTGCCGCGATGTCGGGTGGTGTCGACTCGTCGGTCGTGGCCGCGCTGCTTGCGGCCGAAGGACACGACGTCGTAGGGCTCTCGATGCAGCTCTACGACCAGCGCGACCCGACGCAGTCGTTCGGCTCGTGCTGCACGCTCGACGACCTGCACGACGCGCGGCGCGTCGCCCGGCGCATCGGTATCCCGCACTACATCGTCAACTTCGAGCGCCAGTTCGACGAGCGGGTCGTCGCCCCGTTCGTGCGCGACTACGCGACGGCGCGCACGCCCATCCCCTGCGTCCGCTGCAACAGCGACCTGAAGTTCGCGAGTCTGCTCGACCGCGCAAGCGGATTCGATGCCGCGCGCGTGGCGACCGGCCACTATGCGCGCGTGGAGAAGCGGCCGGCGGAGAACGGCGGCGGCACCGTCCGGCGACTGCGCCGCGCGGTCGATCACACCCGGGACCAGTGCTACTTCCTCTTCTCGTTGACGCAGTCTCAGCTTGCCCGCGCCAGTTTTCCGTTGGGAAACATGTTGAAGAGCGAGGTGCGGGACTACGCGCGCCAGCACGATCTGCTCGTGGCCGACAAGCCGGACAGCCATGAAATCTGCTTCGTGCCGGACGGCGACTACGCAGCGTTCGTGGAACGGCGCCTCCCTGGCGGCCCACGCGGAGGCACCGTCGTCGACGCGGCCGGACGGGTGCTCGGCCACCACCAGGGGGTGCACCGGTTCACGGTGGGGCAGCGCAGGGGACTCGGCGTCTCGAGCTCGGCGCCGCTGTACGTCACCGCCATGGACGCGGCGTCGAGCACCGTCACTGTCGGCCCGCGCGCCGCCCTCGAACGGACCACCCTGACCGCCGGCGAGGTGAACTGGATCGAGGGGCCGCCGGCGCCGGGACACCCGGTCACGGCGCAGATCCGCCACCACCACCCGCCGGCGCCGGCCCGCGTCTGGCCGCTCGACGGAGACACGCTGCGCCTCGAGTTCGAAGAGCCGCAGCCGGCCATCGCCCCGGGGCAGGCCGTCGTGATGTACGACGATGACGTCGTGCTCGGCGGCGGCTGGATCGACTGACCGCGCACCACGGATCCTTACGGCCGAACTCCTGGCCCGGGATCGTCGCCTGCGGGCGCCGCTCCCGCCCGGCCAAGCCTCACCAGGAATCTGCACCCGTGTCTACGGCGGTCTGCACCCGTGTCTACGGCGGTCTGCACCCGTGTCTACGGCGCAGACTCCCGGGGAGCGGTTGCCGCCGCGTCCACGGCATGCGGCTCCTCCGCCGGCAGGCTCTCCAGATACCGCTCGGCGTCGATGGCGGCCATGCAGCCCGATCCGGCGGCGGTGATGGCTTGTCGGTAGACGTGATCCTGCACGTCGCCGCACGCGAACACGCCGGGAACGTTCGTCGCGGTGCCGCGCACCGGCACGATGTACCCGTTCGCGTCCAGATCGACCTGCCCCTCGACCAGCTTCGTGTTGGGGGTATGTCCGATCGCGATGAAGACACCATCGACAGCGAGCTCCCTGACGACGCCAGTCGTGACGTTCCGCAGAACGACGCCGGTGACGACGCCCTGCTCCACGTCCTTCACCTCATCGACCACGGTGTCGAGCTCGAAGGAGATCTTCGGATTGGCACGAGCCTTGTCCTGCATGATCTTCGATGCCCGAAACCCGGTGCGACGGTGCACGATCGTCACCTCGGATGCGAACTTCGTCAGGAACGTGGCCTCCTCCATGGCCGAATCGCCGCCTCCGACCACCACGATGGGCTTCCCGCGGAAGAAGTAGCCGTCGCAGGTGGCGCACGTCGACACGCCGTGTCCCATGAGCGCCCGCTCGGACTCGAGGCCGAGCAGCCGTGCGGAGGCCCCGGTCGCGAGAATCAGCGCTCGCGTCTCATGGACTCCGGTGCTGGTGGTGATGCGAAACGGCGGCCGCAGCTCGATGGCCGACACGTCGCCCTGAACGATCTCGGTGCCGAACCGTTCGGCCTGGGCCCGCATCTCGCCGATCAGCGCCGGTCCGAGAATGCCGTCACGGAACCCGGGGTAGTTCTCCACGTCGGTGGTCAGCATCAACTGCCCCCCGGACTCCAGGCCTTCGATAAGCAGCGGCTTCAGGTTGGCCCGCGCGGCGTACAGGGCGGCCGTCAGCCCCGCCGGCCCCGACCCGATGATGACTACTTCTCGCATGAGTGCGTTCTTCCTCCGGTGGTGCAGCCCCCCCCCAGCCCCGGAACCCGTCGCCCTGCGGCTCCGCTTCCGCCCCGCCAGGCCGCTCCAGGAGTTGCCCCGTGCTTCGGCGCCGACTGTCTAGTTGGCGCGCTGCGGGGGATCGAGCAGCGAACGGCCTGTCGTCGACACCCAGTCGATGAGGCGTCGAACCTCGCTGAAGCGCCCGGCGTTGGAACCAGCCCCGAGCACCACCAGCGCGACCGGGTCCGCGTCGGGCAGCTCGACGAGGACGGTGAGACAGTAGCCGGCCTCGTCGATGTAGCCGGTCTTGCCCCCCTGGATCGTGTACGGTGAACGAAGCAGCCGGTTCGTGTTGCGGATGTTCACCCGGCGCCGGTCGGTGCGCAGACCGTGCGTCCACTTGCGCATGATCCCCGAGATGGCCGGCACGTCGCTGGCGACCGTTATCAACCGGGCGACGTCGTACGGCGTCGACACGTTGCGCTCGTCGAGCCCCGACGGCTCGACGAAGCTCGTCCTGTCGAGACCGAGCGCCGCCGCCTTGAGATTCATCTGCTCGACGAAGCGACGCGTGCCCAATCCCGAGGCGCGGGCCAGGATCCGCGCCGCGACGTTGTCCGACGCAATCAGCGCCAGGTGCAACAGCGCATCGAGCGTGACTCGTTCGCCACGTCTGAGACGGGTGGTCGAGGCCCGGCGCACGTCACGCGGCGACACCACCACGTCCCGATCGAGTTCGGGGTCCTGGTCCAGCAGGACAAGGGCCGTCATCACCTTCGTGATGCTGGCGATGGGACGCTGGTCCAGACCGCGTCGCTCCCAGATCACCTCGTCCGTGCGCGGGTTGTAGAGCATGGCGGCGGCGGCGCGAATCCTCGGTCGCCGCAGGTCGCCGATGTCCAGAAAGCGCGGTGACGCGGGTGTGGCATCCGCCGCCATCGCCGGCGGCGCGCGCCGGGACGCCTCCGGGGGCGGTCCCGGAGTTGCCGCGGGGGTCGATACCGGCTCCGCCGCAATCGCCGGCTGCATACCGCGCGCAGGTATCGCCCCCGGAGTTGCCGCGGGGATCGATACCGGCCCCGCCTGCGGACCCGATTCGCGCGCTGCCGCCGCCGGCCGCGTCACGGTCGGGGTCGCGCTCGGAGCCGGCAGCCGACCGAGTCCGAGCAGGAAAGCGCCCAGGGCCGCAAAGAACAGAACGAGTCCGGGCGGGCGGGAGCCGCGTTCAGGTCGCCTCGCGTACGTCATATGCCCACAGAACAAAGGCCCACCCTCCGTGGGTGAGCCCTCTGCTTCCTGGTGTTCCAGCCCGGCGCCCGTCCCCTACGGGAGCGGGGGGCCTGCGTTATCGCTGCTGCGTGCGTACGTATAGTGCGTGCGATGTTGTACGTCGACGTCACCACGGTTCACCTGGACCCGCAGTCGCCGCGTGCGGAACGTCGGATCGGGGTTGCTGGAGTAGAAGCCGACGACGTAGTAGTCGCTCGTCTCGGCGTCGATTTCCTTGAACGCATCGTCGAAGTCGTTGCGGTTGACGATCGCGCGGCCACCGGTCAGCTCGGCCAGCGACCGCAGGCTGTTCTGCGTGGTGAACAGGAAGTCGTTGAATGCCTCGCGCGGTCCGCTGTAGTCGGGGTCCGGCCCGGCCACGAGCCCGCGCGGGTCGACGGTATAGAACGAGGCATTCGCGCGGTTGGCGGCCTTGGTGAGCTCGGCGATCTCCATCGCCAGATCGGCGTCGCTGAAGACCTCGCCCTGACGGGAGATGCGTTCGAACGGATCCAGCATCGGATCCGCGATGCCCTCGTACAGTCCGGCCACCTGGTCCTGGCCGAACATCGAGCCCCAGCGCCCCGAGTTGCGCATGTCCTCGTAGATGGGCGAACGCCCGAAGACCCGCTCGTGGGCGAAGGGATTGAAGTCGTAGCCGCTGCTGAAGTAGATGACCACCTTGCGCCGGTTCTGGACCCGCTCGAGGTTGCGGACGACGTCCCGCATCGTCTTGAACGCCACGTGGGCGCGCCACGACAACTCGCTCGGCCCGCGGGGCCCCGGCGCCAGGAAGCGAATCATCTCGTTCGGGTTGAAGCCGTCTCCGGTGAGGCGATCCGCCGACGACTTGATCAGGCTGCGGTCGTAGGTCATGTCGACCCGGATCGACGACGGCCCCGTCGAGACGATGCCGAACAGGTCGCCCTCATGGATGAGGTTGTCCATCAACTGCTCGAAGACGGCGCGTGCGCGCGGCGTCTTGCTGGTCTCGATGTGCAGGTCATCGACGAGGATGACGAAGATCCGGCCCGCCGTGTCGTTGACCGCGCGGGTGGGCGGCAGGATGATCCCCTCCTGAGCCACCGGCGGCGGTACGAGCTGGTTGAAGACCCGGCCGCCATGCACAAGAACGAGCGAGGCGACGTCCTGCGGCTGTTCGTCCTCGAAGACCCGGAAGTCGTGCTCGGTCAGATCCGACACGAAAACGCCGTTCCGATCCCGCACGATGACATCGGTGGTGACCAGGGTGACGCCGGATCGGAAGACCGTTGCCGGATCGCCCGATAACGGCCGTCGATCCGGACCCGCGGACTCCTGGGACCGGGCCGGAATGCCGACCATGACGCCGAGCGCCACTACCAGCCCGGCCGTGCGAACCCAGCCGTACGGTTGCCGTCGGGGAATGCGCGTCATCATGTTCTGCATGATAGCAAAGGGCCCGTGTTCATGCTACTCGGACGTGGTGTCGCCGGGCTCGCCGGTCGACTCGGCGACCGGTGTTCTCTCCCGGTCGCGCCGGCCACGCGACGATCGCGGGCGGCGCCCGAGGTCCGCCCTGATGGCCGCGACCTCTGCTTCGAACCGCTCGATGCCGAGCACGACCTCCTCGCCGGCGCGCCAGCCGTCCGGATTCAGCGTCTCCACACGTGCGGCCGCCTGCTCGCGCACCGCGGTCCCGGCGGGACTCTCGGCCACCCGCGCCCGCAGCTCCGCGAACCGCACGCGGAACCGCGCCAGCCCGTCGTCGCCGAGCAACGCGGCGACCGGGTGGCCCGGCGTGGCCGGGGCGGCGCTGTCGTGCTCGCGGTCCGGGACGGCTCCGACCTCCTCCTCCAGGGTCGACGCCTCGACCGACTCGTCGGCGGCAGTCGTCTCCGCCGCTTCGCGCGGGCGCTGGCGCCGCGCCGCGTTCGGGGAGCGACCCCGGCGAGCGGCCGCATCATCCCGCCGCGCCGGCGCCGGCTTCGGCTTCACCCGCAACATCCTGGTCCAATCGAACGTCATGTCCCCGTTGGCGTCCTCGATGGCCCGAATCGCGTCCTCGTCCAGCGGCAACCGCCCGATGTCGATGTTGGGCGGGGGGCGGAACCAGTACAGCAGTCGGGGACGGGAACCGCTGCGCAGCCCGTGGAGCAGGTACGTATGCTCGTAGCCTCGTTCGTCGCGGAAGAACCGGAGATACGGCATGCCAGCGGCGCATGCTAGCACGGTTCGGCGAGCCCGGACCGTCCGGTGCGCCACCGAATCGTCCGCGCGGGCTCGTAGTACGATCGTCGCGTGAACGATCGCTTCCTGCGCGCCTGCCGGCGCGAACCCGTGGACCACACCCCCGTCTGGTTCATGCGCCAGGCGGGACGCTACATGCCGGAGTACCGTGCGATTCGGGAACGGCATTCCCTGCTCGACATCTGTCGGCAACCGGAGCTGGCGGCCGAGGTGACGCTGCAGCCGATAGAGCATCTCGACGTGGACGCCGCCATCCTGTTCTCGGACCTGCTCCTGCCGCTGGAGCCGCTCGGCATCCCGTTCGATTTCGTCAAGGGCGAAGGCCCGGTCATTCACGAACCGGTCCGCACGGCCGACGACATCGCCCGGCTGCGACCGTTCGAGCCGCGCGAATCGCTCGGCCACGTGCTGACGACCATACGACTGCTGCGGCGCGAGCTGGCCGACCGGGTTCCTCTCATCGGTTTCGGAGGCGCCCCGTTCACTCTGGCGTCCTACGCGGTCGAGGGCGGCCCTTCGAGCCACTACTCCCGAACCAAGGCGCTGATGTATGGAGAGCCGGACGCCTGGCATCGCCTGTGCGAGGAGTTGTCCTCGGCCGTCGCCGACTACCTGGTGGCGCAGGTGGAAGCCGGCGCCCAGGCCATCCAGGTGTTCGACTCCTGGGTCGGGGCGCTCAGTCCGGGCGACTACCGGGAGTTCGCGCTGCCCCATACGCGGCGCGTGCTGACCGCGGTGGCGGACACCGGCGTCCCGGTGCTGCACTTCGGGACCGGCACGGCCACCCTGCTGGAGGCGATGACCGAGGCCGGCGGCGACGTCATCGGCGTCGACTGGCGCGTACCGCTGGACGACGCATGGGCGCGCATCGGCGCCGAGCGCGCGGTGCAGGGCAACCTGGATCCGACCCTGCTGCTCGGACGCGTCGATCGCCTCCTCGCCGGCGCCGAGGAGGTCCTGCAGCGTGCGGGAGGGCGCGCCGGCCACATCTTCAACCTCGGCCACGGCATCCTGCCGGAGACTCCCGTCTCGCATGTCCAGACCCTCGCCCGCTTCGTGCACGAGTGCGGGTGACGCGGGCCGGCCGCCCCCGCCGGAAGCGACGGCCGCTCCGGGCGTCGGCAGGAGCCGCGCATGAGCCGCGTGGCCGTCGCGGTCGTCGGTGGGGGCATCAGCGGACTGTCGGCGGCCTACGAGATCCACCGGCGACAGACGCCCTTCGTGCTGATCGAGCAGTCCGAGCGCCTCGGCGGCGTGATCCGCACCGAGCGGGACGGTCCCTTCACGATAGACGCAGGACCCGATTCGCTCGTCATTCAGAAGCCGGCGGCGATCGCGCTCTGCCGCGAGCTCGGCCTCGGCGCTCGACTCGTTCCGACACGGGCACCGCGTACCGCATACGTCGTACGCGGCGGAAAACTGCACCCGCTGCCTCCGGCTTCGGTCTTCGGCATCCCGACCGGGATCGGCCCGCTCGCCGCCCAGCGCCTCCTTTCCTGGCGTGGCCGGCTGCGGCTGGGCCTGGAACTGGTGGCGCCGCACAACCGCGACACGCGCGCACGGGAAACCGGGGACGAGACCATCGCTTCCTTCTTCCGCCGTCGCTTCGGGACGGAAGCAACCGACTACCTGGCGGAACCGCTGCTGGCCGGCATCCATTCGGGAGACGTCGAGCGACTCTCGATGCGGTCGCTGTTTCCCCAATTCATCGAGGCGGAGCGGGCGCACGGCAGCGTGATCAGGGCGTTCCGGCGCACCGCCGCGGACCGGGCCGCCGCGCCGGCGCGCCAGGGGCCGTTCCGCTCGTTTGCGGAGGGGCTCGAAACGCTGCCCCGCGCCCTGGCCGCGCGCTTGCCGGAGCCGGCGCTGCGGCGTGGGCTCGCGGTCACCGGCCTCGCGCCAGGACCACCGTTCGCACTGGATACGAACCGGGGCCTGCGCATCACCGCGGAACGGGTGGTCCTGGCGCTTCCCGCCCACGCCGCGGCCCCGCTGGTCGCGGGCGTCGACGATGGGCTCGGCCGACTCTGCGAGTCCTTCGTCCACACCTCCGTCGCCATCGTGGTGATGGCCTTCCCCCGGGCTGCCGTCGCGCATCCGCTCGACGGCAGCGGCTTCGTGGTTCCCCGTGCCGAGTCGGGACTCTCGATCACCGCCGCCACCTGGATCTCGTCCAAGTGGCCCGCGCGCGCGCCCGACGACCACGTCCTGCTGCGCGGGTTCGTCGGCGGTACGCGCCGGCCGGACGCGCTCGCGCTGGCCGACGGAACGCTCATCGACCTGGTGCGGGACGATCTGACCCGCCTGCTCGGCATCGGCGGCGATCCGGTGCTGACGCGGGTCTACCGCTGGCCGCGGGCGAACCCGCAACACAACGTCGGCCACCTGGCGCGCGTCGCCGACCTAGACCGGCGCCTGGAGCGGATGCCGGGGCTGCAGATCATCGGCGCCTCGTTCCGCGGCGTCGGCATCGCCGACTGCGTGGCCGCCGGACGCGCCGCCGGGCGGGCCGCGGCGGACGCCGTGCGGAGCACGGCATGAAACGGGTTCACGTCATCGGCGTGCCGCTGGATCTGGGTACCGATCGACGCGGCGTGGACATGGGCCCGTCCGCCCTGCGCATCGCCGGCCTCGGCGACCGCATCGCCGAGCTGGGCTACGCGGTGACCGATCGGGGCAACCTCAGCGCACCGATCCGGGAGACCGCTCCGCCCGGGAACCCCGGCAAGAAGTACATCGGCGACATCGCCGGGGTCTGCCGCCGCCTGTTCGAGATCGCCCACGCGTCGCACGCAGCCGCGGCGGTTCCCGTGGTTCTCGGCGGCGATCACAGCCTGTCGGCCGGCTCCGTCGCCGCCACCGCGGCCGCGGCGCGGAAGCAGGCCGGGCGGGCCGGCCTGCTCTGGATCGACGCGCACGGCGACATGAACACGCCGGTCACCAGCCCGAGCGGCAACGTCCACGGCATGCCGCTGGCGGCGCTGCTGGGGCCGGAGCCGGCCGAGCTGTCCTCCATCGGCGGCGTCTCGCCGGCGGTCGAGGCATCCCGCACCGTTCTCCTCGGCGTCCGCAACCTCGACCCGGCCGAACGCGAGCAGGTGGTCGCTTCCGGCGTCCACGTCTTCACGATGAAGGATGTCGACCGGCTCGGCATGGCGACGGTCGCCGAACGGGCCCTGGAGCTGACCGGACGCGGCACGGACGGCCTGCACGTCTCCTTCGACCTCGACGTCTGCGACCCGACCATCGCCCCCGGCGTCGGCACGCCGGTCAAGGGCGGCCTCAGCTATCGCGAGGCCCACCTCCTGATGGAGACGGTCGCCGACAGCGAACGGCTCCGGGCACTGGATGTGGTCGAGCTCAACCCGACCCTCGACGACCGCAACGCCACCGCGGAGCTAGGCGTCGAGCTCGTACTCTCCGCGCTCGGTCTCCGCATTCTGTAGCACCGGGCCATCGATTCGACCCCGGTTCCCGGCGCCAGCGGCTTCCGGCCACGTGCTATTCTTCAATGTCCACGGATGGAAGGGAGACTTCATGCACGTTCGGCAGTTTCTGTTCACCCTGTTCCTCGCGTTTCTGGCGCTGACGTTCGTCACGGCCTGCAGCGGCGGCAGTGACGCGCCGGAAGCTGACGCGACCGATCACGCAGGCACCGAGACGGAGGCCGAGGCGGAAGCCGCGGGCAGCATGGAACTGCTTGGCGGCGGCCACTTGACGCCCGTCCACGACGGTACCGGCGGCAGCCCGCACGTGAGCGTTCACTGGAGCGTCAATGGCGGGAACATCACCATCGACTACGGCCGGCCGTACCTGCGGGGTCGTGTCGTCGGCGAGAGCGTGGAGCCGATGGCCGACACCGTCTGGCGCCTGGGCGCCGATGAAGCGACCACGCTGACCACCGACCGGGACCTGATGCTCGGCGACGCGCACGTCCCGGCCGGCGAATACACGCTGTGGACCATGCAGGCGAACGACGAGGTCCACCTGATCGTGAACAGCGAGACGGGCCAGTGGGGCACCGCGTACAACTCGGCTCACGACCTCGCCCACGTTCCGATGGAAATCGGACAGCTCGACACGCCGGCCGAGCAGCTCCTGATCTCGATCGGCGACGGCGCGCTCGGTTTCGAATGGGGGACGCTGACGGCCAGCGTGCCGCTGATGGTGCACTGAATCCCGACGGCGAAAGGGTTCGGTCTACAGCCAACCACGAGGGTCCGCAGTCTCCCCCGGCTGCGACCCTCCGGTCGGGCCGCTAGCTCAGTGGTAGAGCACCTGACTTTTAATCAGGGTGTCGCTGGTTCGATCCCAGCGCGGCCCACCAGGCTGCTGAGACTCAACGCGTCGCCTCGCCGCGAAGCTCTATCGGCGCGGTCCCGAGAAGCTCGTCTGCGGGCCGGGAGTCCGGCACGGCAGCCCCGCCTCAGCGTCCGCCGTCCGCCGGCAACCCCTCGAAGCCGGAGGGGAGCTGGGCGCCCAGCGTATTCTGGAACATCGCCAACTGCGTGTAGTTCCCCACGACGAGCACGACCTGACGGAGCTCGTCGTCCGTGTAGCCTTCGGCGAGCACGCTCCACGTCGGGTCGGAAATGAACCGGCTGGCGTGGAGTTCGTCCGCCGCCCGGAGCAGCGCACGCTCGAAGTCGTCCCAACCGGGCGCGTCAGGGCCGGCCGTCACGCGCCGGATCTCCTCCGCCGTCAGCCCCGCTTCCCTGCCGATGACGTCGTGCCGTCCCCAGATGTAGTCGCCGCGCGACAGCCAGGCGGTGCGCAGGATGAGCAGCTCCCGGTGGCGCGTCGGGATCGTGGCGTTGCGGACGAAGTAGCCCGTATAGGCCCAGTACGCCCGGCACATCTCGGTGACGTCGGGGCAGAGCTCCCGCATGGGAGCCTCCCCCGCATCGTCGGGCAGCCCGATGCGCGGTCCGGCGAGGTGATCGAACACCCCCACGCGGCCTGCGCCCGACTCCTGCGCCGAGACGGCCGTCACCCCCGCTACGAGCGCCCCGCACAAGAGGATCACGCCGGTCGTCCGGTCGATATTCTTCCGCATCGTCCACCTCCATCGGCTCCTGCCGTCAAAGGCTCGCACGTCGGGAACTGCATCCCCGGCTCGCCCTCCCATGCCACAAGGCGTCAGGGACCGAGCCCCTCGCTGTCCTCAGCCGCCGCCGTGCAACCCGTCAGACGGCGGCCAGCGCCTGCGCCATGTTGCCGAGCGCCCGTTCGACGAGCTGGCGCGACGTGGCGATGTTCATCCGCATCCGGCCGGCGCCGCCCAGGCCGTAGGAGGAACCCGGGTTCAGGTGGATGTGCGCGTGGTCCACCAGGTAGCGCTGGAACGCCTGCTCCGGGGTCGTGTTCCCGCCCGCCTCCTTGGCGGCGCGCTGCATGCCGGCCGCCTCCATGGCCGCGCCGACATCGAGCCAGGCCAGAAAGGTACCCTCCGGCTTGACGGTCTCGACCCCCGGCACGTGTGCGCGGACGTACGACTCGACGAGGTCCTGCGTTCCGTCGATGTACTCCAGGAGCTGATCGAGCCAGTCATCGCACTCGTTGCAGGCCGCCTCGGCCGCGACGATGCCGAGCGTGTTCATCGCCTGCCGGTGCTGTCCGGCACCCTCGATCCGCTCCAGGTAGTCGGGGTTGGTCGAGAACAGGTACGCGCACTTCATCATCGACAGGTTGAAGGACTTGCTCACCGACTTGTACGTGATGCTGTTGCGGACGATGGCCTCGTCGTCGAGCGTGGCGAACGGCGTGTAGGTGTGTCCCTTCGTGACGAAGTCGCAGTGGATCTCGTCGGACAGCACCACGACGCGCCGGCGATTGCAGATCTCGCCCACCGTCATCAGGTCGTCTCGCGACCAGACGTTCCCCGTGGGGTTGTGCGGGTTGCACAGGATGAAGGCGTGCGTGTCGTGGTCGATGCGGCGCTCCAGATCCTCGAAGTCCATCCGGTAGCGGCCGTTGACGAGCCGCAGCGGGCTTTCCTCGGCGACGCACCCGACGACGCGGATGTCGGTGTAGAACCCGTTGTAGCCGGGCGTCTGCATGAGCACCTTGCTGCCGGGCGGGCAGAAGGCGCGCAGGGTGCTGATGATGCCGGAGTGGACGCCGGGCGCGTGCCGAATCGTGTCGGGGTCGATGTCGAGCCCGTAGCGCCGCTGGTTCCAGTTGACGATGGACGCCTTGTAGGAGGCCGGGATCGTCAGGTAGCCGTAGTTCTCGTGACCGATCCGGTCCCGCAGCGCCCGGGTGATGGCCGGGGCGATCCGGAAATCCTGATCGGCGGTTCCCATGCCGACCTCGATCCTGTCGCGGCCGTAGCGGGCGATCTGGGCGTCCCACTTCGACGAGTCGGTCCCGATGCGACTGTAGATGGTGTCGAAGTCGTAGCGGTCGCCCTGCTCCCGGGCCGCGGTCCCCGCCGCTGCCGCGAAAGAGCCTCCGGCGCCGAGGGCGCCCGCGACCGCGGTCATGCCGGTACTGCGCAGGAAGGTGCGCCGGTCGAACGGACTGAGCTTGGACATGTGTGGACTCCTTCTCCTGGCGTCTCGACAATCGACCAGCGCTGCCACGAAACATGCTCTGGCGACGTCCGCGCCGCACAGGAATCATACGGGCATCCGCAACCCGCAGTCATGCGATACGCCAGGTTCGTCCGGCGATGTCTGCGCCGCACAGGAAATCCTGGGGGCATGTCGGCGCCTCGGCGCGACAGGCGACGGGCGCGCGCTACAATCCTTCCGGGCACTCGGCCATTCGTCCGGAGGGACGCATGCAGACGCAGAACCGGGACATGCAGCGCGGGCTGACCGCAGTCGGCGTTCTCGTGCTTGCCGCATGCGCGCTCGTCCAGCCGCTGCGCGCACAGGACGACTCGGCGTTCGTGCCGGTCACCGACGCCATGCTGCGGGCGCCGGCGCCCGGCGACTGGCCGATGTGGCGCCGCACGCTGGACGGCTGGGGCTACAGCCCGCTGGACCGGATCGACCGCGGCAACGTCGCCGACCTGCACCTGGTGTGGTCGCGCGCCCTGCGCGCCGGCGGGCGCCAGCAGGGCACGCCGCTGGTCTACGACGGCGTTCTGTACATGCCGAACCCGAGCGACGTCATCCAGGCCATCGACGCGGCGACCGGGGACCTGCTCTGGGAGTATCAGCGGCCACTGCCCGATGACGCCTGCGAGCGCATCATGCCCGGGGTGTGCACCACGAACCGGAACCTCGCGATCCACGACGACCTGATCATCGACACCAGCGTCGACGAGTTCGTGTTCGCCCTCGACGCGAGGACCGGCGAACTGGTCTGGGAGACCGAGGTGCTCGACTACCGGACCCATCCGGCGAACCAGAGCACGGGGCCGATCATCGCCGACGGCAAGGTCATCTCCGGGCGGAGCTGCATGCCCGCCGCCGGACCGGACGCCTGCGTCATCACTGCGCACGACGCCCGGACGGGCGAGGAACTGTGGCGGCGGCGCACCATCCCACGCCCCGGCGAGCCGGGAGACGAGACGTGGGGCGGTCTGCCCGACGCCGAGCGCCGGCACGTGGGCACGTGGATGGCGCCGAGCTTCGATCCCGAACTGAACCTCCTCTTCATCGGCACGTCGGTGACCTCGCCGGCGCCGAAGTTCCTGGTGGGCGGCGCCGACAACCGGCACCTGTACCACAACTCGACGCTGGCCCTCGACGCCGACACGGGCGAGATCATCTGGTACTACCAGCACCTGAACGACCACTGGGATCTCGACCATCCCTTCGAACGTCTGCTCGTCGACACCGTCGTGCGCCCGGACCCGACCACCGTGCGCTGGATCAACCCGCGCCTGCAACCGGGCGAAACGCGCCGCGTGATGACCGGTATCCCCGGCAAGACCGGTGTGGTGTACACGCTCGACCGCGCCACCGGCGAGTTCCTGTGGGCCACCCCCACCGTCGCGCAGAACGTCATCAGCCGCATCGACGGCGCGACCGGCGCCGTCTCCGAGAACCCGGAGCTGGTCTTCGGGGGCTTCGGCCAGGAGGTGCTGACCTGCCCCACCGCGATGGGCGGCAAGGACTGGGAAGCCGGAGCCTACAGCCCGCGCACGAACCTGATGTACATGCCGCTGCGCAACGCCTGCGCGCGGATGGCGCCCCTCGACGACGACGGCCGGTCGCTCTACAGCCTCAGCATGCGCAACGAACTCGCGCCCGGCACCGACCGGCTCGGCGCCGTGTGGGCCATCTCGGCCGAGACCGGCGTGACGGCGTGGACCTACGAGCAGCGCGCGGCGACGATGTCGCTCGCCGCCACGGCCGGGGGGCTTGTCTTCGTGGGCGATGTCAACGGCCGCTTCCGCGCCCTCGACGACGAGACCGGCGACGTGCTGTGGGAAATCAACCTCGGGTCGCCGGTCAGCGGCTTCCCCGTGACCTACGCGGTCGACGGGCGGCAGTACGTGGTGGCGGGCACCGGCACGGGCGGAAACGCCTCGCGCTGGAGCGCCATGACCCCCGAACTGCGGCCGAGCAGCGGCAACAACCTCTTCGTCTTCGCCCTGCCGGAGTAGTCGCTTGTTCTCCCCGGAGTGTCCACATATCCTGTGAGAGCTGTTGGCGCGCAAGGGTGTTCCCCGGCGCCATCGAAATCGTCGACCTCTGCCACACCAAGCAGCATCTGTGCGATGTCGCCAGGGCCCTCTACGGCGCCGGCTCGGACTTGGCCGCCCAGTGGGGCAAGGACCGCCGGGACGAGTTGGACGCAGGGCAGATCGATGCCATCCTGACCGCCCTCAATGCCCACCGTGAGACGTGCGAGCAGGCCCGCAAGTGTATCCACTACCTGACCCGCAACCGCCACCGGATGCGCTATCCGCAGTTCCCGGCTCAAGCGCGCCGGCATGCGCGACTGCTTTCCGACTGGACTTCAGCTGTTTATTCGGCTTTTACGTCGGCAGCCGAGGTTCCGCTCGCGGGCGCCACGCGGTCGGCGCCGCGACGTCGGCTACTCGGGCCGCCGCGGCAGCGGCGACTTCCGCACCGCGAGGATGCGGGACCTGGCGCCCGCAACGCCGGACACTGCGCCCGCCACGACGCGCGCACAGCACAACAAGAGGTCGCGCGTCGTCGTGGACCACGCCTGGTTCCGGCCATGGCCGCTCGCCGACCGCGACCCGACGGAACCAGGCTGGTGTCCAAGACGGCGCTCCACGGGCTCGCCGAAGCTGCGCCGGGCAAGCCGGAGCAGAAACGCTTCCACCTTGTAGAGTTCGTCCGGGCGCGCGAGCGTCATGCAGCCGACTGCCAGCCCACCGCCCAGAACCACCCCGGAAAGGAACAACCAGAGCACTTGAAATCCACCCTGCCACCCGATCTTTTCGGTCTTTGCACGTCCAAGGTATAGCGGTACGGGAAATCCGTCTGGCCGGGGGACCGGAAACCGGCGCGGATCCGAATCACCCGGCCAGATAGGGAATCGTCTGGGGCCCCTCGGGCAGCACGCAGACGCGGGCGCCCGGCCCGGCCCGGTCGAGCTGTTCCCGCGTAGTCCCGGCCACGTCGTCGATGGGCGTCAGGTGCGCGGCGCGCACCTCGTCGGGGGCGAGACCATCGGCCTTCAGGAACACCTCGGCGCGTTGCTGGATCTGCGCCTGCACCTGCACCTCCCACTGGTCGTGCCGGTTGTGGCCGGGCGCGCAGATCATGTCGAGCAACGCCGCCGGCGTCTCGCGCGCCCGCAGGATGTCGCCGTACTCGCCGTGCGACGGCAGGCCGTCGGCGCATTCGGCGGCGCAGACGATGGCGCCCCCCGGCCGGACCACCTGGGCCGCCGCCGACATCCCCTTGACGCTCTGGTACAGGTTCTGGTCCAGAGGATAGCCGCTGTTGGTGGTCACCACGACGTCGAACGGCGCGTCGAAGGCCTGCATGGCGCTCCGCTTCACGCGCGCCGCCATCGTCCGGTGGACGGCGAAGATCTCCCCTGCCGCCACGCTCGTGATCCGCCGATCCCGGTTGATCGCCACGTCGACGCTGAAGTGGACGCCGACGTGCGCGGCGATGCGCCGGATCGCGTCGTGGATCGGGTTGCCCTCGGTGACGCCCCAGCGCGCGTGCGGGCTGCCGATCATCTCCGCATCGTGCAGCCGCATGGTCGTTCTGAACCCGGCGAGACCGGGCGCCACCAGCTTCGGTCCGCCGCTGAAGCCGGCGAAGAAGTGCGGCTCGACGAAACCGGTGGTGATGCGCACGTCGGCTTCCACCCAGTGGCGGTTCAGCCAGACCGGCACGCGCGGCTCGACCTCGCCGAGGTGTACGAGGCTGTCCTCGTCGAACGCGCTGTGATTGACGATGCGACACCGGTCGACGATCGACGCGCCGAACATCTCGACCAGCTCGGCGCGGTCGTTGGCGCGATGGGTTCCGGTCGCGATCAGGATGACGATGCGCTCGTCCGGCACGTGGGCCAGCTCCTCGAGCAGGACCGGCAGCAGCGTGTGGCTCGGCATCGGCCGGGTGATGTCGCAGACCGAGATGGCGACGGTCTGGTCGGCCTTCACGAGCGACGCCAGCGAAGGCGTCCCCATCGGTCTCCGCAGCGCATGCCGGATGGCCGCCTCCTCGTCCGGCAGGCCGTCGACGTAGGAGGGTTCGAGCACCGTCGTGCGGCCGTCCGGAAAGTCGACCGGCAGGCGTCCGCGACCGTAGGCGAGATCGACCTTCATGCGCGCATCATATCGCGCCGGTGCGCGGGGACACCTCACGCCGGCCGACATCCGCGTGTTCGCGGCCGACGCGGCCGGCGCGAGGCATACGTCATGTGGTGAGAACCCGCCGGACGCCGGACGCCGCATCCGCGCCCCGTTCCGCTATCTCCTCGTCAGTCAGCGTGCTGAGCGGGTGCTTGATGACCACCGGTTCGAGGCGCTCCGCGCCGAGCGCCGCCCGCTGCACGTCGGCCTCGTGCAGGAAGGCGTCGGTCACGATGACCGCCGTCGGGACGCCCCGCCCCTCCAATACGACCGCGTCGTGCAGACTGCACGACGTGCACGACCCTCAATCGCCTATGGCCGTGACCACAACGTCGTTCTCGGCCGCGAGCCGGTCGAGCAGGTCGGCGTCGGCCGGGCGGGAGAAGGTCGCCTTGCCGTAGTAGCGCACGCTGTCCAGAACCCGCGCCCCGTCGAGCCGCTCGACGACGCGGCGCAGCAGCTTCGACGCGTTCCACTTCGCGTTGTCGAGCACACCGAGCCGCACACCGTCGAGCGTCGGCACACGGGCCGCTAGGTCACACGGCTCGGCGGTCACCGTCCCCCGCGGGTCGTAGACGATCCGGCCGTCGGGCAGCCGTCGTTCACTGTTCATCGGTCACTGCTCCTCGCTGCTCCCGGGTCCACGTTCCGCGTGGGTCGTGGGCGATCCGGCCGTCGGACGACTGTCGCTCCCGCCGCCGCCACGACCGGACCGGCCGCCACCAGCCGCCTGCCGCGCGAGTCCACCTTCACGTTCAGGCCATCCAGCGTGCGTGCGCCGAGCAACTGCAGGTCGCCGGGCCGAGCGAACACGACCTCGTCAGTGGTCAGCTCTTCGCCGACCCGGATGACGGCGAACCCGATCGAGCGGGTGATCTCCCGGCCGTCGGCCAGCGCGAACCGCCGGTCCCGCTTCTCGGCTTCGACGCCGATTTTCGCGAGGTGCCCCGCGCCGATCCACGTCAGCTCGCTGCCGGTGTCGACCATGACGTCCGGTACGCGCACCGTGCGGGTCCGGTCGCGCTGGTTCTCGATCCGGCACGCCACCCTGAACACGCCCATCAGGTCAGCACTCCTCTGTCCACCCTGTCTTCGCGCCGGGGCCGCCAGTTCCAGATGTCCACTACCTGCGGTCCGGCGACCCAGAACACGGCGATGTCCGATTCGATTCCGGCTTGGAGCTCGTGGCTCCCCTGGCCTTGACCTCCACGCGCCGACCGGATGCAGCATGGACGGCGACCAGATCGATACCGGTCTGTCGCGTGTTGCGAGGTGTCTCCGGAATCGTCCACCCGTCGGCGCGGAAGTCCGCAAGAACCTCGATCACTGCATTCTCGGTCGGCAACGTAGAAGGCGCAGTCAGGTGTCCCTCTCATCCCTTCGGGAGTCGCCGCATCCCTCGCCCTCACAGTGCGCACGTCCCGTCGACGCACTCCCCCGTCGCCGGCGGCCGGCCGTCGATCGCCCGCAGGACCGGCGTGGTCATGTGCCCCCAGCCCGGCAGGAACGCCGAGAAACGACCGGCCTCCCCGCCCGCCACGAACAGGTGGATGTCGTCGGCCGAGGGCACGATGGGGATGCGCGCGTCGGGTTCGCGCCGGTACCAGCGCGGCAGGTTGCGGTTGTAGATCTTCCCGTAGCGCCCGCCGAAACTGATGTCGTCGAACGTGTTGGTCGTCGCCCACCAGAGATAGCGCCGCACGTCCTGCCGGGTCCACTGCTTCGCCGCGATCGTGGCGGCGTGCTCCGGACCGATGACCACGGCGCACGAGCCGCTGCTGACCGCGTTGTTGTGGGCGATGGTGCTCATCGCCGACGCGATGCTGTCGAGGACGCCTTCCGGGTCGTTGGCCACGTGGTTGGTGACGCTGTGCGGCCCCTCGGCGGCGATGCAGAAGACGGTGCTGTCCTCGGGCCGGTAGCCCTGCTCGACGTGGTAGGGCGCCCAGGGGCTCGCCTCCTCGTTCTCGGCGATGCAGAAGGTGTACTTGCCGGGGTGCCCCAGCGTGCTCTTGTCGAGATCGCCCGGCCAGCCGCCGCCGACGTGGAGCAGCACGAGACGAATGGCGCGGCCGATGGTGGCGTTGGCCCGGAAGCCGGACCCGAAGACGTTGTGGCCGGCGTTCAACCCGATCTCCTGCCGAACCGGGCCGTTCACCACGACGAGCGGCGCCGCCATGTGGGTGGTGGCCTGCACGCCGTGCAGGTTGAAGGGGCGGCTGGTGAGCGCCAGCAGCGCCGCCCGCACCACCGGCGCGTACTCCGGCCGGCAACCGGCGAGCACCAGATTGACCGCCAGCACCCCGCGGGTGAGGTTGCCCCAGCGCGGGGGGACGCGGGCTTCCAGATGATCCGGATCGCCACCGAGCGCGTCCACCATCGCGGCCACCGACGCCGGCGTCGGTGGCACCACCGGCAGGCCGTCGGTCCAGCCCTGCGCGAAGTAGTACTCGACCAGCTCCGCGGTGTCGCCCGTCAGCGCGCCATCGCGCTCCGGGCTGTCGATGACAGTCGACTGTTCAGCCACCACTCCCGGCCTCCCTGCCTGGTCCGGCAACCTCCTGACCTCACGCCGCCACGGCGCCAGCGCCGGATCCGCTGGATTCGACAGGGCGATCTCCGTATGGATGATGCCCACGCCCGGCACTCACGTCCTCGGCGTTGCCCGCCGGCGCCCTCATGTCGCGGCCAAGTCCGCAAACCGCCGGCCCTGCTCCGCGAGCCGCTTCAGCAGCGGCGCCGGCTCGAGCCACTCGCCGTGCTCGTCGTGCAGGCGGCTCATCGTATCGTAGATGGTCCGCAGCCCCACCAGATCCGCCCAGAACATCGGCCCGCCCCGGTAGCGCGGGAAGCCGTAGCCGTGCATCCAGATGACGTCGATGTCGCCGGCGCGCAGGGCGAGGCCCGCGTCCAGGATCTTCGCACCCTCGTTGACGAGCGGATAGAGGCACCGGGGAACGATCTCGTCGTCGTCGATCGCCCGGCGCGCGATGCCGAGCTCCTCGGAAACCCCGGCGATGAGCGCGTGGATGTCCGGATCGGAAATCGGGACGCGACTGCCCTCCGCGTAGCGGTACCAGCCGGCGCCGGTCTTCTGTCCGTAGCGGCCCTGCTCGCAGATGCGGTCCGCGATCGGCGAGTAGCGCAGATGGGCCGGCCGGGTCGGGGCCTGCGCCCTGCGCACCCGCCAGCTCACGTCGAGTCCGGCCAGATCCGCCATCCGGTAGGGGCCCATCGGCAGGCCGAAGTCGTGGATGATGCGGTCGATCTGCTCCGGCAACGCCCCCTCCTCGAGCAGGAAGTCGGCCTGCCGGCGGTAGGCGTAGAGCATCCGGTTGCCGACGAAACCGTCGCAGACGCCGACGAGCACGCCCACCTTGCCGAGCTTCTTCGACAGTTTCATGACGGTGGCGATGGTCTCGGGCGACGTGCGGGCGCCGCGCACGTTCTCCATCAGCTTCATCACGTTCGCGGGACTGAAGAAGTGCGTGCCGATGACCTGTTCCGGCCGCGACGTGGCGGCGGCGATGGCGTCGACGTCCAGGGTCGACGTGTTGGTGGCCAGGATCGCCTCCGGCCGGCAGACGCGGTCGAGCCGGGCGAAGACCTCCTGCTTGAGCGGCAGCTCCTCGAACACCGCCTCGATCACGACGTCGGCCGCCGCCAGGTCGGTGTCGTCCAGGGTCGGCGTGATGCGCGCCAGCCGCGCGTCCATCTCCGTCTGCGACAGCCGTCCCTTCGAGACGGTCGCCGCGTAGTTCCGGCGGATGACGGCCATGCCGCGGTCGAGCGCCTCGCGGGAGGACTCCAGTACGGTGACCGGCAGGCCGGCGTTGGCGATGCTCATCGCGATGCCGCCGCCCATCGTGCCGCAGCCGACCACGCCCAGCGCCGCGACGGGCTGCGTCGGCGTGTCCTTCGGCACGTCGGGGATCTTCGTCACCTCGCGCTCGGCGAAGAAGGCGTGGCGTTGCGCCGCCGACTGGTCCGACTCGCGCAGCCGGTGGAACACCGCCCGCTCGTTCCGCAGCGCCTCGGCGTAGGGCATCGTCAGCGCCGTCTCCACGCAGTCGACGCAGGCGTACGGCGCGTCGAAGCCGCGGGCGCGCTTCGCCATCTTCCGGCGGAAGTCGGCGAAGATCTCCGGCCGGCCGCGCGCCACCTCCAGGTGCTCCTCCAGCTTCGAGGCCCGCCGCAGCGGTGTTCCGTCGGCCGCGAGCTGCCGCGCCCGCGCGACGGCAGCTCCCACCAGGTCGCCCTCGACGCGCTCGTCGACGAAGCCGAGCGCAACGGCCTGCTCCACCGGATGGAGCTTCCCGCCGACGATCACGTCGAGCGCCTTCTCCACCCCGATCAGGCGCGGCATGCGCTGCGTGCCCCCCGCACCAGGCAGGATGCCCAGCGTGACCTCCGGCAGGCCGAGCCGCGTACCGGGCGCCGCGAGCCGCACATGGCAGGCCAGCGCCACCTCCATGCCGCCCCCGGCCGCCACGCCGTGGATGGCGGCGACCACCGGCTTCGGCGACGCCTCGATCTCGTCCAGTATGGCCGGCAGGTGCGCCGCTCCCGGCGGCGGCGGCGCGCTGAACTCCCGGATGTCGGCCCCGCCGCAGAACATCCGGCCGGCGGCGGCGATGACGATCGCCCGAACGGCCGCGTCGGCCCGCGCCTCGGCGAACCGCGCGCCCAGCGCCGCGCGCATGGCGAAGCTGAGACCGTTGACGGGCGGGTTGTCGAGACGCAGCAGCGCGACGTCGTCGCGGCGTTCGATGTCGACGGAACCGGGCATGCGTGACCTCTCTGCACTGCTGCGCCGGGTGCTCGAGTCGGACGACCACGAGCCGGGCGCTCAGCCGTACGGGACGACATGGCCGCAGCCGACATCCTGCCGCGGGCAGCCCCCGCGACGGAAGCGACGTCGGCTCGGCGGCAGCAATTATAGTCGCCGCCCGGGCTGCGTCCGCGACCGTCTCGTCCGAGCCGGGGCGAGGCGCTGCACCGCCGCCCCCCGAACCTGGTGGCGCTATGCCGACTCGCGTTCCAGGGGCTCACCGGCCAGCATCGCGTAGAACCTCTCCCCATTCTCCCCATCTCCGGTCGTGTCGGACGTCAGGCGCGAGACCACCGGGATCACGATCAGCGGCACGAAGGTCGTCACATACGACGGGTCGATGCCCTCCCCGTTCACCGTAAGGCCATGGACGACCACCCGGTGCAGTGCCGAGGCGCCCTCCGGCGCGCTGATCCCGACCGCCAGCGCCAGCTCGATGAGCGCGAACCAGACCATCCCCGCGCCATAGCCGGCCGCCATCCCCCAGTAGGCGCCGCGCTCGGTGGTGCGCGGCCAGTAGATGACATAGCCGACGGCGATGGCCGGCGGCACGACCATCGCGAAGCCGAACAGCAGCAGGTCGAGGATGGAGATGTCGGTCCGGGTGGCGACGAACCACGCCGCCAGGGCGGCGACGACGGCGTAGACGACGGTGGTCGTCCGGTAGGCCCGGAGCCGCTGCGCCGAGTCGTAGCGGCGCGTGAACGGCAGCCAGTCGCGCACGAACATCGTGGCGCTCGAGAGCAGGATCGGACCGCCGGAGGAGATCACCGCGGCGAGCACCGCGGCCAGCGCCACGCCGCCGACGACCGGGCTGATCTCCGAGGCGAGGGTCGTCAGGTTGCGGTAGCCGGTGAGCCCGGTGTCGAGTCCGTAGCGCGCCGTCGTGAGGATGGCGATGAGCCCCGCCAGCATCGGCATCACCGCCGCGATGAGCCCGGCGGCGACGAAGGCCGGCGCGATGCGACGCTCGCTCCGCGCCGCCGCGGCGTAGTTCGTGTAGACCGAGGCGGCGGGCGTGTGGATGGCGGCCGAGAAGATCATCGCGAACACCGGCAGCCAGCCGGCGCCGGCGAAACCCCACCAGGCTGCGCCGTCGCGCGATGCGGCGGCGAGATGGCCGCCGACCGCCTCGGTCACGCCGCTCCAGCCCCCGAACTGCCCGACGCCCAGCAGACCGACCGCGGCCAGCCCGACGAGCACCACCACGCAGTGGATGAGGTTGGTGATCGCCGTGCCCCAGAGCCCGCCGAGCGAGACGTAGGTTCCGAAGATGGCCGCCGACACCATCACGCCGGCGAACATCGACAGCGGCGTCAGCGTGCTGACGATGACCCCGATGACGTAGGCCTCGATCAGGTTGACGATGACGTACTCCGTCTGCACGCAGAGGCTGGTCAGCCACTGGCAGCGGCGGTTCCCCCAGCGCCGGGTGAAGATCTCGCCGACCGTCTGCAGCCGCAGCCGACGGTAGTACACGGCGAAGAAGAGCCCGACGAGAGACAGGGCCAGGAACGTGCTGATGCCGTACCACCAGAGGTTCCAGACGCCGCCGCTGATGACGTCGCCCGCCACGCCGTAGGTGCCGGCCCCGCCGATGCGGGTGCCGGCGATGCCGACCGCCACCAGTACCGTCGACATGCCGCCCCCGGCCACCGCCCAGCCGGTCGACGTGGTGGTCCGCCGCGCCATCAGGCTGCCGGTGGCGGTGGCGGCGATCAGGTAGAGGACGATGACGCTGACGGCGATCGTCTCCATGAGACCCGGCGGGTGCGACCCGGCGCCGGGCGGACACTGAATCCGCCCGGAACACCGGCGATGAACGTCGACGAAGGTGCCCGTCCCTGCCGCCACGGGGCAACCGCATGCGGGCAGTCAGCGCGTGATCGCGGCTGTCACCACAGCGCGGGCGACCGAACGTCGCCGGTCAGTGGTTCTTCTGCAGACGGCGTAAGTGCTTTATACAGAACGACTTACAGCGTCGTGCACGTTTCGTTCCCACGGATGATCCTACTTCAAACCGGCGGTTGATCATGACGCACTGTACAAGATCGCACGTGCGGAACGGGTGGGCGCGGGCGGCTGACGGGGCGTGATTCGCGGTCGGCCGGCGGGCGGCGCCGGGCGTCCCCGGGTGTTCAGTCGACCGCGGTGGCCGGCGCGGTGCGTTCGAGGAGCTGGAGCAGCAGGCTGCGCATCTCGCGCATCTCGGTCTGCATTTCGGTGCGCAGCGCGCGTATCTCGGTGTGCATCTGGTTGCGCAACTCGCGAATCTCGATCTGCGCGGTGCTCACGTTCGCGTTGGTGTCGTCGATGCGGGCGTTGATGGTCGCCTGCTGCTGCATGAGCGTCGCATACTGCTGCATCAGCATGGCGTTCTGCTGGAACATCATGCCGACGAGCGTGAGCAGCAGCAGCCCGATGCCGATGCCGGTGGTGACGATCCACTTGGCGTCGATCGAGAGTCTCGGCTTCGCGGGTCTGTCTGCGTGCTCGGCGGCGGGCGCGGTGGTGTCGGCCATGTCGTGCATGTCTCCCTTGACGTGATTCTACACCGGTGATGCGGGACGGGCGGGACGGCGGGTACGGCGGCGACCGTATCGCTCGGGCCAGCGCGACTGGGCAGAGGCCGTGGATTCAGACGCGGCCGTGGCGCAGCTCAGGCGCTGCTGTTGTCGATGATCATGCCGCTGAACTCCTGCTTGGTGCTATAGGCGGCCGGGCTCGGCGGCGCGGTCGATCAGCGGGTCGTTCTCGTACACGGCAAGCGTGCGATGCCGCGGGGCCAGCAGCATCCACGGCTCGCCGGACGCGATGCGGCGCCGGTTGACGTCGTCGTGGCGGCGGTCGAGATAGTCGTCGCAGACCGTCACGAGCAGGGTGTGGGTGGACGATTTCCGTGGAAGCGGGCGACCTGACGTTCGGAAGACGTGGTACGGTGGTCGGGTTTCGGTGCGGGGTCGGCATGCAGAACGCCGCATCTGTCTCGCTCGGAGACCACTGTATGGAAGCTGGCCTTCCGTGCAAGCAAGGCTGGCATCCGTGCATGCAAGGAGGATGAGATGGGGAATTTCGAGAGCATGATGGTGACGGCGGAGGACATCCGGCAGAAGATCGTCGACAGGGCGGGCGAGGATACCGACTTCCGGGCGGAATTCGTGGCCGACCCCAAGGCCGTCATCAGCCGCGAATTCGGCGTGGAGTTGCCGGACAGCCTGCGGGTGCACGTGCATCAGATTGACATGCAGAACGCCCACATCGCCCTGCCGCCACTGCCCGAGCTCGACGAGGAACAGCTCGAGAACCTCGCCGGCGGCTGGTACAGCTTCTCCTCCTAGGAGGCGGGTTGAGCGGGAAGCGGAGCCGCAGGCGAGGCTTTCCGCCCAGCAGTCTGCGCCGTAGGACGGAGGCCAGCCGGGCGGGAAGCGGAGCCGCGGGCGACGCTTTCCGGGCTGGATTGCGAGGTCGCAGGCCTTGTGACCTCGGTGGCGCGTTCGCCCGCCACGCGTTGAGTGTCATGGCTCGCTGAAGGCCATCGGGAGAGCGTCCTTCAGATCAGGACCGGCAGGGGGTCGAGCTCCCCCCCTTTGCGAGCGAGGCGGTGAGACCCCCGTCTCGCCCGGCACATCGTTCAGGCCGCCCGCCGCCGCTGGGCGCAGCGGCTTTAGTTAGCAGGATGCGGCGCGTCACAGAGCTCTTTCCGCTTCTCGCTTAGGGCTGGTATCGGTACGTTCCTGTAGGTGGGCGTACCGAACTGGGCGAACCGGACGGTGTTCACGGGGGACAACCTTCCGGTCCTGCGCGGCATGAACACCGCGTGCGTCGATCTGATCTACCTCGACCCGCCGTTCAACTCGAACAAGACGTACTCGGCGCCCATCGGCAGCAAGGCTGCCGGGGCAGCGTTCAAGGATACGTGGACGCTCGACGACGTCAAGGTCGAGTGGATCGGCCTGATTGCCGACGAGCATCCCGCCCTGTCGGCCGTGATCTGTCCGGACTGCGCGTCGGGGGTCTTCTTGATGGCGACGATGTCGCCGTCGCCGATGCCGGCGCGGTCCATGCTATTGCCGCGCACGGTGAGCAGGTAGTCCGGGCCGGGTCCGGAACCGGTCGGCGATGGCCGCCGGCATGCGCTCGACGGTGTTGGCGTCGCAGACGATCGGCGTGCCGGCGGCGACTTCGGCCAGCGGTCCGATGAGCGGGATCTGCTGGTCTGGAGGGCGTCGAGAAGGGGTCGGAAGCCGAGCCGCTGGTCAAGTGTGGCGCACATGGTGTTGGGGTTTGGGTGGGACGCCCTTCGAGCGTCCCGATCGCGGGAAGCGCGCGATGGGATCTCACAAGGTGTAGCACAGCCCGACAGTCTCCAGCCCGACAGCCTCCAGTCCGACAGCCTCGAAGGCGGGCTGGTGGTGTTGCAGAAGGTTGCTGCGGCTATCCGTTCTCGGAGAATGATTCGGCATCTTCGCTCTGCATGGCTGTCAAGGCATCCAGAAGGTCGTTGCGCTGGATTTCGGTGTCATTCTCGGCATCGTGATTCTCGTCGAGTGCTTCCAGCCAATGAATCAGTACTGCCAACATGCGGGCGTCGTATGATGCGAATGCTTCGGGTCTCGCTCGCACGCCGTCGCGCTGGAAGAGGAACCCGTCTCCGGCAGCTTCCGTGGACACAAGCTTGTCGAGCCGGACGCGGAACCGGTCTTTGTCCGAGCCCTGGAAATAGATGTGCTTGGTGGTCAGCACGGCTGTTCCCGTATCGACTGCCTGGAGGTCCTCGGTTTCTTCACGGCGGCCACGGGAGCCGCCGGTCCTGATGGTCATCCCCTTCGCAACCCTGAATGATGCTCCAGCGGAGCGACCGTGGAACGTCACGTTCTTCGTTGTCTTCAGATAGGTGCAATCGGGCACGACCCACACCGGCTCCTCGGATTTCTGGAACCGTAGTGAGACTGGAGGGGAGTGATCGCACAGAGCCAGCACGTCGGCTGGGTTGCGACTGTCGGCGATGTGCTCTATGAGCGTCGTTTCACGTTCCTGGACTCTCTTCTGTGCAGCGGTTCTTGATTGCTGCATGGCGGTTTCGGCAGCGACCCGCTTTTGAAATGATCGGACGCCCCATGCGAGGGCCGCGAGAGCTAGAACCAGGACGAGTATTATCGGTGTTGCGTCGTTGGTCATGTTTGTCTTCCTATTCAACGGGTTCCGCGTAGATCTTGGTGGAACTGCTGTTGATTGAGGGGGAGGAGTGTCGCTCACGTCGGGACTTGCAGGGCGGGCTCGCGTGAGATCGGCTCGATCACGTTCGGTAGTTGTGGCGTCCGACGAGGCTGATGGCGCAGGAGTGGTGGCGTTCTCCGGTGCGGTCGAAGCCGGGGAATGGCTCCGAGGAACATCCCCGGCGCTGTTGTGAGCGACGCTGCGGACAGCTTCGGCGCGGAGCCCCGTGTCGCCGGTCAGTGCGTGATCGCCGCGACGATGGCGTCGTAGGCCGCGCGCGCCCTGGCGCGCATCTCGTCGTCGGTCGCGTCCTGGATCGGATGCGGCACGTAGACCGCGCGGTCCGCGACGTCCGGCATGCCGAGCGCCACCGACTGCCGCTCGGCCGCCTCGACGAACTCGGTGGACGCAACCATCACCGTGGGGATGCCCCGCGCCTCGTAGTCGACCAGGTCGTGCACACTGCACGACGTGCAGGACCCTCAATCGGCAAGCGCCTGGATCACCGCCTTGCAGCGCTCGGCCACCTCCTCGCGCAGGTCGGCCGGGGCCGGCCGCGTGAAGGTCGGCTTGCGCAGGCGGACGACATCAAGGCCGGGTTGCCGGGCGTGCAGCAGCGTCTCGAGCTCGTCGCAGAAGACGTCGCCGCGCGGCTTCGAGATGTCCACGATGCCGACGGCGCCGGACAGAACGCCGGCCCGCGCCGCGAGCTGCCGGCCGATCGGCTCGCGCTCGTCGGTCGGATCGAGGATGACGGAAGCATCGTGCATGCGGGCCTCCTGGCTGGGTGCTTTCACTCTAGCACACCGGCCCACAAGATCGCCGGTCGCGGTCGCATCGACCTGATCACCTCTGGTTCAGTCTGTTCCACGAAGCCGCCCACATCTCCTCCTGCACGGCAAGAAGACGGTATTCGTCGACGGGACGAATGGCGGCGACGACGCCGTTGAGGCCGAGGCCGACGACTGGGCGTCGCGCTTCCTGATCCCGCGCGCCGACTGGCGACGCTTCGTGGAGGCCGGCGGATACGGGAGCGAAGACGCTCGGTGCTTCGCGGAGACGCTGGATATCGCCCCCGGGATCGCGGTCGGCCGGCTCCAGCACGAAGGGATCGTGCCCTGGAGCCGCCTGAACGGCCTGAAGGTGCGGCTGCAGTGGACCGACGATTGATCGGGATCCGTCGAGCCGGGCGCGTTCCGCCTACCGCTCGATGACCCGCGTGACAGCTTTCGATCCCAACCCGCTCGCCCAGCCGCCGACCGCGGCGGAGAACTTTCCCGCCGTGCCGCCGGCCACCAGGATCAGGACGTTCTCGGGCCGCGCGAACTTCGGGAACGGCCGGTCCAGGGCCTCGGGGGTCGGACGGCCGTCCGGTCCGAGCCAGTCCTTCGGCAGCGCCCGGGCGACGGTCCCCTTCTGACACTCGTCGTCCGGCAGCACTTCGCGCAAGGGACGGGCGGTCACCTCCTGGATGCGGGTCCGCAGGTCGTCCTTGGTGAATCCGTCGCGCTCGAAGGTGCGCGCGTGCTCGGGCGAAACCACCAGCAACGCCTGGTCCATACCGTGCAGCCTGACGTGGGCGATGGCTTCGAGCGACCAGCCCATGCTGGCGGCGAGGGAACGCGAGCTGCGCGAGAGCTGGTCGCGGATGGCGCGCGGCGCCTCGGCCGCGAAGACCGTCACGGTGCTCTGCTCGCGGTCGAAGCCGCGCTCGACGTGCAACGGCTCCCAGCAGCTCAGCTCCTCGTTCTCGCCGATGCAGGCTCCGTACTTCCCCGGCTGACCGAGCGTCGCCATGTCGACCTCACCGGGCCGGCCGCCGCCGACGTTGCGCACCAGAAGCTGCAGGGCGCGGCCGATGGTGGCGTTGGCGCGGGTCCCCTGGCCGAAGACGTTCCGGCCGCAGTTGAGCCCTATCCGGTGGCGGATCGGGCCGTTGACGATGACCAGCGGCCCGACGAAGTAGGTGGTGGCCAGCACCCCGTGCAGGTTGAAGGCGTCGGAGCAGGCCGCCTCGACCGCGGCGATGACCACCGGCAGGTAATCCGGCCGGCAGCCGGCCATGACGGCGCTGATGGCAACCTTCTCCACCGTGGCCGGGGCGAGGTTGGGCGGCACGTCGGCCACCACGTCGCCCGGCCGCCGGGACGTGCCGGCCAGCATCCGCGCCACGCGCTCCTCGGTCGGCGGCACCACCGGCAGGCCGTCGGTCAGTCCCTGCTGGTCGAGGAACTCGAACGGATCGAGATCGGCCGGCATGCGGACGCGGCGCGCGGCGAGCTTCGAGGCGTCGCGGCGGGCCGCCAGCCGCCGGGCGACATCCGGATCGTGGACCTTCGAGCCACAGCCCGGCCGGCTGTCGGGCAGCGACTCGCCCTCCCGCTCGATCGCCGGCGCCGGGCTGCCGCACCGGCCGGCCGCGAGTGCGACCAGTGCGATCAGGTCCTCCCTGCCGAAGCCCTCGAAGCCCGCCAGCACGTTTGCGTTGCTGTCGGCCAGCACCAGGGCCGGGACGGCGTCGAAACCGTACTGCTCGGAGACCAGCAGCTCGTCGTCGAGCGCCCTGGGGAAGCTGATCCCGTGGCGCGCGCTGAACGCGGCGGTCAGCGACGCATCGTCCTGGGATACGCCGACGACGCGCAGGCCGGCGCCGGCCAGCGCGCGATGCACGCGCTCGACCAGCGGCGCCGTCAGGTCACACGTCGCGCAGTCGTGCTTGAAGAAGAACAGCAGCGTCGCCGGCGCGGCCGGACCGTCAGGGCCGAACACGCAGGCGGATCCGGCGGCATCACGCAACGCGAACGAAGACGCTCTGGTTCCGGGAGCGGGAAGCATGGACATGGCGCCGCCCAGTATAAGATAGGGCCGGCTGGCGCACCGGTACTACAAGGACCGCAGCCCGCCCCGCTCCACCCGGACCACGGCACCTCCGGCGCCGGTGAAACGCAGATTGCATGCAGGCCGTCACCGTTCCAGGGAGGGCGCCATTCGTCGCGCGAATCGGGATGTCGATGAAATCGGTGCTGACGACCGTGCTGATGATCGCGTTGGGGGGAATCGCCGGCGCGGCGCAGCCGCCGCGGGAACCCAACGGAGCCGATCTGCTCCGCGTCTTCCTCGACTGCGGTCCCTGCGATGACGAGTACCTGCGCCGCGAGATCACGTTCGTCAACTACGTGCGCGACCGGCGCGACGCGCAGGTCCACGTGCTGGTCACCCGCGAGAACACCGGCGGCGGCGGCGACGCCTGGACACTCGACTTCTACGGCATCGACCAGTTCACGGGGACGGACGACCAGCTCGTCTTCTACACGACGCAGGACGACACCGACGACAGCGAGCGCCGCGCCCTGGCCCAGATGCTGCGCCTCGGCCTGGTGCGCTACGCGGCCCGGACCCCCCTCGGCCAGCAGCTCGAGGTCGCCCCGCGGTCGAGCGGTCCGCTGGGCAGGCGCCGCGTGGAGAACGCGCAGCCGGAGGACGATCCCTGGAACTTCTGGGTCTTCCGCACCCGGCTGAACATGTTCTTCGACGCGGAGGAGCGCGAGTCGCGGCGATCGCTCAGCGGCTCGGTCTCGGCCAACCGCGACACCGAGATGTGGAAGATGCGGGTGGGGTTCTTCACCAACTACCGGGAGGACACCTTCGAGCTGACCGACTCGACGTTCTCCAACGTGCGGCGCAGCTCGTCGCTCGACGCCCGCTTCGTCAAGAGCGTCGGCGAGCACGTCGGCGTCGGCTTCGGCGGGTCGGCCATCAGCTCCAACTTCCGGAACCAGGCCCTGACGCTGCGCGGGGCGCCGGCCATCGAGTACAACTTCTTCCCCTACTCCGAGTCCACCCGCCGGCAGTTCACCGTGACCTACACCGCCGGCTACAACGCTTTCCGCTACATCGAGCCGACGATCTTCGAGCGCCTGGAGGAGAACCGCGCGAACCACGCCGTGCAGAGCTCGTTCCTCGTCAACGAGCCGTGGGGCGAGAGCGAGGTCACGCTGGAGTTCTCGCAGTTCCTCGACCAGCCCGACCAGCGCCGGCTCGTGCTGTACGGCGAGCTCGACATCCGCCTGTTCCGCGGGTTCTTCCTCCGCTTCGACGCCGACAGCTCCCTGATCCGAGACCAGATCTACCTGCCGCGCCGCGATGCGACCGACGCCGAGATCCTCGTGCGCCAGCGGCAGCTCGCCACCGACTACGAGTGGCAGTTCCGCATCGGATTCACCTACTCGTTCGGGTCGATCTTCAACAACGTCGTGAACTCGCGGTTCGCGGGATCGAGCGGCGGCTTCACACGCGCCTTCTGAGCCGGGGCGCGGCCGAAGGCGCGGATCAGCTCGACCAGCGCGTCGCGGCAGACGATCACGGAATCGATCTCGACGTACTCGTCCGGGCCGTGGAGACCCTTACCCGTGGGACCGAACAGGACCGCGGGCGTACCGGCGTGCCCGAGGATTGCAGCGTCGGTCCAGAACGACATGCCGGTGGGCGTGTCGTCGAGACCTCGCCGCCGCAGTATCCGCCGCAACGCCCCGCAGATCGGATGGCCTTCGGGAGTCTCGTGCGGCGGGCGCGTCAACAACTGTCGCGCGGACGCGTCGAATGCGGGGTCCTGCCCGAGCGCCGACAGAACCTCCCGAACCTCCGTCAGGCAGGCGTCCGGCGGCTCGCCGGTCACCGTGCGGCGCTCGACACCGAGCACGCAGCGGTCCGGGTAGACGCTGAGCGCCTGGCCGCCGTGAATCGTGGAGGCGTGCAGCGACGCGCGTCCCAGCCGCGGGTGGGTCGCGCCCGCCTTGAGCCCCGCCTCGACGGTGTCCAGCCGTCCGAGCACACGCCCCATGTGCAGGATGGCGTCCCGGCCCTCGGCGGGGCGGCTGCCGTGGGCGGCGCGCCCGCGGGTGGTGATCTCCACCCACTCGAAACCCTTGTGCGCGGTGGCGATCCGCAGATCCGTCGGCTCGGTCACCACCGCCGCGTCGGCGGTGTGCGCAGCGACCAGCGCCTCGGCGCCGGCGCTCGCGTGCTCCTCGTCGGCCACCGCGGCCACGACCAGCCGCCCGCGGGCGAGACCGCCGCTGCGGGCCACGGCGACGGCCGCATCGATCATCGCGGCGACGCCGCCCTTCATGTCCTGGCTGCCACGCCCGTGGAGGCGGCTGTCCCGGACCACCGGGTCGAACGGCGACGCCATGCCCTCGACGCCCACCGTGTCCAGGTGGCCGCAGAGCATCAGCGCGGGCCCGGGCGCCCGTCCCGCGACCACCCCGACGACATTGGGGCGACCGGGGAGCGCCTCGGTCACCTCGACGTCGACGCCGCCGGCCCGCAGCACCGTCGCGACGTGCGCCGCGACCTCCTCCTCGCCTGCCCCGTCGGGGGCCAGAGCGGGATTGACCGAATCGATGGCGACCAGGTCGCGCAGCAGGTCGATGACAGGGTCCACGAGCTTCCCCGCGCGGCGTGCGCTATGCAAGGACCTCGTGGATCGCGCCGGTGGGCGTCATGCGCACCACCCTGCCGCGGACCCGCCCGCACGGATCCGCCCCGGCATGCGCAACAGGTCCCCGCCCGTCACCGGCGCCGCCCTTGAGCACACACCTTCCATTGCCGACGACCTCCAGTCTGATGGCAGCCGACTGAGCCGCTTCGACGTCTGACGCACTTCCCGACAGCCGCACCCGGAACGCCAGGTAACGACAGCGCGCCACCGGGGTTCCGGTGGCAATCCGCAGTCTACGACACGGAGGGGAAGAAATGCATCGACTCGTTCTCGTTCTGCTGGCCGCAGCGGCAACGGCGGCGGCCGCCGAGGCACAGACGGCCGCGCCGACGACTACATCACTCGATCGGTTGTGGCTCCACGTCAACCTGGGCGATCGCATCGCGGTCACCGACCGGGCCGGGAACGAGTTGCGGGGCCGGGTACTCGATCTGTCCTCGTCCGCGCTCGCGCTGAAGGTCGCCGGCCAGCGCCGCCACGTACACACGGGCGACATTGCCGTCATCCGCCGGCGACGCCGCGACCCGCTTCACAACGGCGCCCTGCTGGAATTCATCGCCGGCGCCCTCCCGCCGGCCTCACTGATACTGGCGGGGGGCGATGCAGTTCCCCTTGCGGCAGTGCTCGGAACGTCCTTCTCCGGAGCCGCGGGCGCTGCGATCGGCGCCGGGGTGGATGCCCTGATCGAACCCTGGCAGGTCGTCCATGAAGCGGGAGGCGCCGCCGGGCGGCTCCGGATCGCTCCCCTGCTGTCCCGCGACCGGCGCGGCGTCTCGCTGGCGTTGGGTTTCTGAACCCGAACTTTCACCCGCCGGCCGGGCTGCCGGGAGGCGCGCTCAGGCAGGATCGAGGTAGTCATCCCACAGCTCGACGCAGATCGCGTCGCGCACGTTCCCGCGCTCGCCCCACAGCTCGCGCGACGTGAAGCGCACCGTGTAGACGTGCTGCGGGAAATCGCCCGGTTGCTGCCCGTGCCGGTCGGTATCCTGGAGGGCCCAGACACCGTTGTCGCGGATCACCGTGCCGCGCCGGCCGCGGACGTAGCGCGGCAGCCGCGTATGCCCCGGCGGGTGGACGTTCCGTGCGCGCACCGCGTCGCCCGCCCGGAACCGGACCGGCGCGTCGAGAGCCAGACGCTCGAAGCCCAGCGGCGCTTGCGGCGGCCGCTCGCGCCGCACGGGCCGCGGGGCGTGCGGATCGGCGGCGCCGCACGCCAGCTCCGCCTCGCTCACGACACCGTTCGCCCGCAACCGGTCGACGATCGCCGTGAACCAGCGCGCGTAGTACGACAGGCGCAGGTAGTCCGCCGCCGGCACGCGCTCCTGCGCGAACCGGAAGCTGCCCCAGGCGCCGCCCAGCCCCCAGGACACGAGCAGGCGGCGCAGCGCGAAGACGCGACCCTCCCACGGCGCATGGAAGACGGGCTCGTTCGGCTCGGGTTCGACCGGCCCCATGCCGTCCATCCCGCCCATGTCGTGGATGCCGTTCATCGGCGGTCTCCTTCTGTCGCCGGCGTTCTGCACGGGAGCCTGCCGCCGCGTTGCCACCGCCGTCTCACCGCGTCGCCACGACGGCATGGCTCCGCCGTCCCCTTCGTGTAAACGGCGGCTCGGGCAGCAGGCACGGCGCGTGACGCGACCGGCCCACTCCCCGCTGCCGGCGCCTCCGGAGTAACGGCCTCAGTCCGGCCGGCGCAAACACCACCGCTTGATCTACGAGCGTGATCGATCTGCAACCATCATGTGGTAGCGGCCTCAGTCCGGCCGGCGCAACACCACCGGGTGGCCGTGGGGCGTGTGGCGGTAGGCGTCGGCCCACGCATCCTTGCGATCCGTCAACGCCGGTGCATCGGTGAGGCCCTTCCCGGTGACCAGCCGCTCGAGGGCGCTCACCCAGTGGTGGTAGTAGCGGGATCCGTCGTCCGACTCCCCCTGCTCAGCGGTGGCCCGCAGCTCGGCGGCCAGCGCCGCCGCCCATTCCTTCCACGTGAAGTGGCCCTGCTCGGAGAGCTTCACCGCCAGCGCGAACGCCTGCGCCTGCCACGGGGCGGCGAACACGGGCCCCTCCCTGTCTCGCGGCAGGGGCGGCAGCGCGGCAAGCCGCTCGACATCGATCTTCACGGCGCCGCGACCCGCGCGACGCCGATCATCGAATCGCGGCTGACGAGCCCGGCAAGCTGCTCATCGGTAAGGTTCCCCGTACCGGCCGGGCGCTCCGGCAGCACCAGGTACCGAATCTCGGCCGTGCTGTCCCAGACCCGCACCTCCACGTCATCCGGCAGGTCCAGCCCGAACTCGCGGAGCACGGCGCGCGGCTCGATCACCGCCCGCGCCCGGTACGGGGCCGACTTGTACCAGACCGGCGGCAGGCCGAGCGTCGGCCACGGGTAGCAGGAGCAGAGCGTGCACACCACGAGATTGTGGACTTCCGGCGTGTTCTCGACCACGACCATGTGCTCGCCCTGCGCACCCGTGAAACCGAACTCCGCAATCGCGGCAGTGCCGTCGGCGAGCAGGCGGGCCTTGTACTCGGGATCGGTCCAGGCGCGGGCCACGACCTGCGCCCCGTTGCGTGGACCGATCCGGTTCTCGTAGGCATCGACCACCGCATCGAGCTCGGCGGGATCGACCATCCCCTTCTCCACCAGGATCGACTCCAGGGCGCGCACGCGCAGCGCGATGTCGTCGGGCACGACCTGATGATCGTGGCCGTGCGACGCGGCGGCGGTTTCGGAGGCGCCAGCCATCTTCCCGGCGTGCCCCGCCGCGTTTCGCATCTCCCGCAACTTCTCTTGTACCGGCTGTTCCTTCGCCATCACCTCGCGGTTCCCTGCCCCGTCAGCGTGACATTGCGGCCCCAACCAGGCGATTCAAGGTTGGCGTTACAGAATCACCCTACCCTGTTCGGCTCGACAGCGCAACGAAGCTCGCATCGTGGGGCGGGGGACACATAGTCAGCATCAGCGTTCCAGCCTGGCGAAACGTCGGCATCGCCTTGGGTGGCACGCCGCTGCGGCAGAAGGCGAAGCGCGCAGCCAACTACGACTCAGGCGAGCGGCCTGACCTTGGCCAGCAGTTCCCCGCCGGGCCGCCCCGCCGCAGTGGCGCGCCAACCGACAACCGTCAGTGCGTTCGCCAAGTCACGCACCTGCAGCGGCCCGGAGCGTCGGGGTGCCAGCCGGACGTCAATACGTCGACGGGCGCGAGATTCCCCAGCGCAGTTCGCGGTCGGACGAACCAGCGTCGGATGCCAGCGTCGTTGTACGCGCCCGCCAGGTCGCCGACCATCAGCGCCAGCGCGTGCAGACGGGCGGCGACATCGTCCGGAATTCTCCAGAGGCCGGACGAATAGCTGCGTACGCTGACGATCGAGACCCCCAGCAGACGGGCGAGCAGAGCGCTGGCGTTCCGGCGTTCCCGCGGCTGACAAGCTGCCCGTCTCCGAGGTGACCGACAGCCCCGCTCACGACGAGGCTTCAAGAGTTGGTCGAACGGACAGGCTGCCTCGCCCTCAACGCTTCCATCGCCGGACGACGTTCTCATTCGCGTTCACGAAGCGGGCCAGGTTCTTCCCGTCGCTGACCGCCGGGCTCCCACACTTTTCATACTTGCGCACGTAGTCGTCAACGATTTGCTTCGCCGGCACCTTGTCGGGCTCGATATGTTCCGCGAAGATGATGCCAAACACACGGGCATCGCCGTTTGCTACTCCGGCAGCGCGAATGCGATGAGCTCCGGCACCCGGCCGCCGCCGACCGTCAGCGCGATGTACTGCCGCCCGTTCAGCAGGTAGGTCATCGGGGTACCGATGGCCCCGCCGGGCAGATCGATCTGCGCAAGCTCGTCGCCCGTCGCCTTGTCGAACGCCACCAGGCGCGGCCCGTCGTCGTTCGTCCCGCCCGTGGTCAGCGCGTAAATCAGGAGGTCCGGGGTCAGCAGCGGCCCCGCCCGGCTGCTGTCGCCGCCGAGCGGCGGCAGATCGAGGTCGCGCAGCAGGCGGTGGTTGCGGATCCGGTCGCCGTTGCCCATCGGCTTCATCCAGACGTGCTCGCCGGTGTTCATGTCGATGGCGGTCATGCGCGAGTAGGGCGGCTTGAAGAGCGGAAGCCCCTGCGGCATCTGCGGCCGGGTGCGGGTCGGGCCGCGCCGCTCGATGACGGCCAGCGTGGCCCCCTCGCCCGGCTCCGGCTCGCGATACTGCATCACCGAATAGGCGTTGTTGGAGGGCACGTAGAGAATGCCCGTCTCCGGGTCGACGGCCGCCCCGGACCAGTTGGCGCCGCCGCCGGCGCTCGGCCGCTGGATGGTGCCGTCCCACATCGGCGGCGTGAAGATCGGGCCGAGCCGGTAGCCCTGCACCGCCTCCACCGCCATCTCCCGGATCTCCGGCGTGAAGTCGACCAGGTCGTCGATCTCCGCACCCTGGTACTCGAACGGCGCCGGCCGCGTCGGGAACGGCTGCGTGGGCGACGGCCGCTCGCCCGGCACGTCGGTGTCGGTGGCCACCGGGCGCTCCTCTATCGGCCAGATCGGGTCGCCGGTCCGCCGATCGAAGGCATACAGGAAGCCCTGCTTGCTGACCTGGGCCAGCGCCTTCACCGGCCGGCCGTCGACCATCACATCGAGCAGGTTCGGCGCGGCCGGAAAGTCCCAGTCCCACAGGCCGTGGTGGACGGCCTGGAAGTGCCACTCGCGCTCCCCCGTTTCGATGTTCAGGGCCACGACGCTCTCGGCGAACAGGTTGTCGCCCAGCCGGTGCCCGCCGTAGTAGTCCGGGGCCGGCGTGTTGGTGGGCAGATACAGCAGCCCCAGCTCCGGATCGGCGCTCATGAACGACCAGACGCCGACCTTGCCGGTCACCCGCCACGAATCGCCCTCCCAGGTGTCGTTGCCGAACTCGTCCCCCTGCGGGATGGTGTGGAACATCCACTTCATGCGACCGGTCCGCACGTCGAAGCCGCGCATCCACCCCGGCGGCGCCTCCCGCGTGATGTTGTAGGAGGAGATCGACGAGGGGGTGACGACGGTGTCGCCGACGACCAGCGGCGGCGACTGCACCGAGTAGAGCAGCGCGTTCAGCCAGTCGCGGCGCCCGCGCTCGGCGCGCGGGATGCCCTCGGTCAGATCGACCCAGCCGGCGTCGCCGAAGTCGGCGCAGGGCCGGCCGGTCTTCGCATCGACGCAGATGAGGTAGCCGTTGCCGGTCCCGAAGAGGATCCGCTCGTCGTTGCGTTCGGGGCCGTCCGACCAGTACGCCACCCCGCGCTGGTTCCAGCGCGCGGTCATCGTCGTCGTGCCCTCCTCGTAGGTCTTCGGGTTGTAGACCCAGAGCGTCTCGCCGGTCCCGGCGTCGATGGAGGCGGCCTGCGAGGTCGGCATGTTGATGAAGAGGCGCCCGCCGACCATCAGCGGAGTGGCCTTCAGGTTCGTGATGTAGGGGGGCTGGGCGTCGCGCCAGCGATCCGGATCGCGGCGCAGCAGCTCCTCGAAGATGAGACGCGAGTCGGCCCACCATTCGCCCCCGTCCGGCGTGTCGATGCCCAGGAACGCGTCGGCCGACAGCCAGCGCCAGGCGATCTCCAGGTCGCCGAAATTGGTCCGGTCGATCTGATCGAGCGGGGAGTACTTGGTGCCGCCGAGATCGCCGCCGTAGGTGGGCCACTCGCCGTTGGCCGGAGCCCCGCGCTGGGCGAGCGCCGGTACGCCCGCCGCCAGGAGGATGGACAGCGTGACCGTCGCCGCGCCGATCCGGATCCGCCTCGTTCTGTCGCGCATGTCTGCCTCTTCCGTGACTTGCCGAGGTGAAGAGCGAGGCGCAGCAGCGCGCCCGCCTGGACACCTCGGACGATGTGCCGGCCATGATAGCGCAGCGGCGCGGTGGCCCGCTCCCGGCATTCCGCCATTCTGCGTTCAGAACCTGTAGCGCAGGCCGGCGCCGATCCGGAATCCACTTGCATCGATCATGCCCCGAAGGCGTGACGGTTGCCGCCGACGGGACGGTCCATGGCGCGGTCGTGGCGTTCGGGGGTGCGCTGCTGAAGTACATCCAGCCGGACGCCCCGGAGCACGGGTGGCGGTGATGACGCCAACCGGCGCCGCCGGTCGGATGACATCCGAAGCCGGATGCCGTCCGGTGCCGGCGGGGTGCGGTCCGGTGTGAGGGGTGATCCTGGCTACGAGACCGCGAACCAGAGGCGTCGCACGAACTGCCGGTAGGCGGTTCGCAGGTCGATGGAACGCCCGGCGGCGGTTGCGCGCGGGGGAGACGGGGAGTGCTGCTGGCGGAGCGGCGCGGCCGAGAGCCGCAGCCGCGGGTGGGCATTACGGGCGATGGTCGCCCCGTTCGCCTGTCGTCGTGTCGGCATCGTTCCTCCTCTGTTGCCACGGACAGGGCTGATCGCACCCTGTCCAACCAATAATCTTACCCCAAAGATACATGCCCAACCAACAATCTTATCCAAAAGATACATTTCGTCGAGTATCTTTCGGTAAACTCTGTGTGTACTCATCGTCGATTCACACGGAAGACGCCCGCGGGGCCGTCGGGTGTCCCGCAGCGGAAACGCCGGCCTTTCCGGCGACTGCCAGCGCCGCCAGACCCGTCGCAAGGCTCCGTGTTTCGGCCCCAGCCCCCACCGCCCCGGGAGCTTGCGCCGCAGACTCACTCCGTTGCGTTTCTGCGGCGCAAGCTCCTAGAATGCACCGCATGGACCGCGCAAGGCGCGTGGCGTTCGCGGCGGGAGCCGTGGTCGTCGGGTGTCTGACCGGTCCGGCCCCGGCCGCGCAGCAGCCGTCACGACCCGCCCCGGAGACCTACCACTGGGTGCTGCCGGTCGATCAGTCTTCCGTCGAGGTGGCGACGCTTCATCCCAACGACTGCTACGTGATCCAGGCGGCCGAGGGCTTGGCGTACTTCGGCGAGCCGACCCCCGCGCTGCGCGAGCTGCAGCAGCAGTTGCTCTTCCCCGTGGCGCACCGGGTGGAGACGCGAGCGGATCACACCGAGTGCACCCTGGGCGCGTGCCTGCAGATCACCCGGATCGCGGCGGCTCTGGAGCGCGAGATGACCTCGGTCAACCGGCGCCACCTGCGCCGGGTGGACCACCGGCCGACCCCGATCGACCAGTGGTTCGGCGGCGCCTACACGGATGTGGGCTCATCGGATCGGGAGACGTTCCGGCGGGCCCCCGAGCAGCGCATGCTCTTCCAGCATCTGTCCACGGCGCGTCGAGGCAACTGCTACGAAGCGAAGGCGCCGCGGACGCTGACCATCCACGTGCGGGATCAGGCACGGCGCGCGCAGCGCACCGGCGTCTACCACGGCTTCCTGTACGTCGAGCATCACCATCCGGAGATCACGGGCACGGCGACGGCGGACGAGTAGCGACACGACCGATACGAGCCGGCGGCGCCGGAACACGCGGACCGACCGCAGCGCACGTGCGGATGTACGACCCTGACCGGGCGCGTGCGCCGGGCGCAGCGCCTTCCGCGACCGACCGGGACTGCGGCCACTGCGGCCACGTCACGAACCGATTACGATATGCCGCAGGCGCCAACGGAAGCCGGAGCACCGAACCGGCCACAACCAGAAGCACGGAGAAGAGGAACTACGACATGTTCAAGACACGACGCAGCGCGGCTCGGGCCGCGGTTCTCGCCGCGACCCTGCTCACCACCGGCCTGCTGGTGGCGGCCCAGGAAACGGATCCCACCGACGGCGCGGCGGCCTGGCGGTTCGAGGAGATCGGCGACGGCGTCTTCTTCGCCACCGGCACCGGTGCGATGACGACCATGAGCAACTCGCTGGTGATCGTCAACGACGACCACGCGATGCTCGTTGACACCAGCGTCACGCCGGCGGCGGCCCGCAAGCTCATCGCGGAGATTGCGTCGGAGGTGACCGACAAGCCGATCCGCTACGTGTTCAACACGCACTTCCACTTCGACCACTCGCACGGCAACCAGCTCTTCGGCGACGACGTGGAGATCATCGGCCACGACTACGTGCGCTCGCAGCACCTGGCCGATCCGCTGAACCAGCGCACCAACCGCTCGTTCTCGGCCGCCATCCCCGGCCAGATCGACCAGATCGAGGCGCAGCTCGCCGCGGCGACCGATGCGACCGAGCGCTCCCGTCTCGAGACGGACCTGCGCATCCGCCGGGCGCACTACAACGCCATCCAGGAAACCGTGGTCAAGGCCCCGAACGTCACCTACAGCGACACGATGACCCTGGTGAAGGGCGGGCGCGAGGTGCAGCTCCACTTCGTGGGCCGCGGGCACACCGGCGGCGACACGATGGTGTTCCTGCCGGCCGAGCGCATCGTGTTCACCGGCGACTTCTTCGTCGGCAGCCCGGGCGCCAACGGCCTTCCGTACATGGGTGACGGCTTCGTCAACGAGTGGCCGGCGAGCCTCGACGGTCTCAAGGCGCTCGACTTCGACATCATCGTGCCGGGCCACGGCGCGCCGCTGCGCGACCGCAGCCAGATCGACGACCTGCAGGCCTACCTGCGCGACCTCTGGACGCAGGCCTCGAAGGCGCGCGCCGACGGGCTGTCGGCGGCCGAGGCCACGGCGCACATCGACCTCGGCGCCCACGAGGACGCCTACGGCGTGCGCGCGCACAGCGTCGACCCGCGCGCGGTGGTGCGCATCTACGAGGTGCTGCAGATTCAGCACCCGATGTGAGGTCGGAGCCCGGCGTGACGCAGCCCGGCGTGACGAGGACGGGCTGCCGGGCGCGGTGGACGTCACGCAGATTCAGCACCCGATATGAGGTCCGGGGCCGGCCGGCGTCGCGGGTGCGCCTCGGCGCGCGGGAGCCGCCGATGGCGGTCTTGACGCCCGATGAACGCGGGTGCAAGGGCGTCGCGGGTGCGGCTCGGCTACCGGCCGGGTTCGACTACGTGGGTGCAGTATGCTGAACGAACAGCATGAGGTCGAATCCGACGCAGCGTCCTCCCACGACATCGGGGGTGATCGAGCGATGCCCGGGCGCGTCCCGGAGGGAGCGTGAGATGCAGCATTCAACCGCACGCGCCGGCCTGGCCATCGCCGGCGCGCTGCTCCTGTTGACCGTCGGGACGGGCGCGGCGCAGGAGGACGGCCGGCCGCGGGTGCTCTCCGCCCGCGACACGCTGCGCATCAATCAGGTGGGTGCTCCCGCGCTGTCGCCCGACGGCGCGTGGGTGGCCTACACGCTGCGCATGCGCGACATGGACGCGCCGGACCTGCGCGCGGTCACCCACGTCTGGCGCGTGCGCACCGACGGCAGCGGCAACCGGCAGCTCACCCGTGGCCCGAAGGACGCCACCGCGCCGGCCTGGTCGCCCGACGGCGGCATCATCGCCTTCCTGGCCGCCCGCGGCGAAGCGGAGGACGCGAAGACCCAGGTGCACTTCCTGCACGCTGACGGCGGCGAGGCGTGGCAGGTGACCGACCATGACGAGCCGGTGCGCTCGTTCTCGTTCGCACCCGACGGCTCGGCGCTGCTCTTCACGGCGCGCGACCCGCTCCCGGAAGCGGAAGAGGAGCGCCGGCGGCGGGAGGGCGACGCCGAGGTGGTCGACGGACTGCACCGGATGACCCACCTGTGGCTGCACGACATCGAGACCTCCGAGACCCGGCGGCTGACCGAGGGCGACTTCACCGCGGCGAACCCCGACTGGTCGCCCGACGCGCGGCAGGTGGCGTTCGAGGCGCGGCCCAACCCCACCGCCAACGACGCCTGGCGCAGCGACGTGTGGGTGGTCGACGTGGCGACCGGGGAGCAACGGCTCCTGTACGAGAACGGCGGCAGCGACACCGCGCCGCGCTGGTCGCCCGACGGACGCACCATCGCCTTCGCGGGCAACGCCGTGGCATCGAGCAACACGCTGCACGACGAGCTCTACCTGATCGCGGCCGACGGCGGCGAGCCGCGCGTGCTGCTCGACGACGTCGACCGGAACTTCACGACGCCCATCTGGTCCGCGAACGGACGGTACGTCTTCTGGCCGACCGGCGAGGGAACGGCAACGGGCCTCTTCCGGGTCAGCATCGAATCGGGCGCGACGATCACGGCGTCGGCCCCCGGCGGGCGCAACAGCGCCTGGTCGCTCTCCGAGGACGGAACGCGCTGGGCGTGGGTCCACACCAGCCCCGACCGGCCGGCCGAAATCTACACGGCGACGACCGACGGCGAACCGCTGCGGCTGACCGACGCCAACGCGTGGCTGCGCGACGAGGGCGTGCAGCTCGGGCGGGTGGAGAGCGTCCGCTGGACGAACGGCGACGGCGGCACGGTGGAGGGGGTGCTCACGAAGCCGGTCGGCTACGAGGAGGGCGTCGCCTATCCGTTCATCGTCAACCCGCACGGCGGCCCGACCGGGGCGTCGCTGGCCGCCTTCAACGCCACCACCCAGTTCTTCGCCGGCAACGGCTATGTGGTCCTGCAGCCGAACTTCCGCGGCAGCACCAACTACGGCCAGGCGTTCGTCAGCGCCAACGTCGACGCCTGGGGTGTCACCGACTACGACGACGTGATGACCGGCGTGGACCACGCCATCGCGATGGGCTGGGCCGATCCCGACCGCCTGATCTGCTACGGCTGGAGCTACGGAGGGTACCTCGCCGCGTGGATCGTCACCCAAACCGACCGCTTCCAGGCGGTCTCGCCCGGAGCGGGTCTGACCAACCTCTACAGCATGTACAGCACGAACGACATCCAGGACTACCTGGCGTCGTTCTTCGGCGGCACCCCCTGGACGGCGACCGGGAACTACCGCGCCCACTCGCCCATCACCCACGTAGCCGACGTGAAGAGCCCGGTGCTGCTGATGCACGGGGCCGCCGATACGCGGGTCCCCCCGGAACAGTCGGTCGAGTTCTACCGGGCGCTCCGGGACCTCGGCAGGGACGTGACCTTCGTCCGCTTCCCGCGCGAGGGGCACGGCATCGTCGAGCCGCTGCACCAGATGGACCGCCTGCGGCGCTACGCCGCGTTCTTCGGCGAGCACGTGGACAATCCGCCCGTCAGCGAGGACCAGCCGCACGAGGCCGAACCGACGGAAACCGACGACAGCGAGGAACAGTGACCATGCAGGCGACATGCCGGGAGCAGCCTCCACGCGGGTCCGCCGCCCTTCCTCCGGCGTCCTCACCGCGGCGCGCGGGCGCGGTTCCGTGCGCAGCCCGAACGCGGGTCAGGACGACCACCCGCACCGCGGGGATCCTCGCCGCCGGCGCGCTGGCGTGGCTTGCGGGCGGCGCGCTGCCGACCGACGGCGTGCGGGCGCAGACCGACCAGCCGGGCATCCATCTCGGTCTCGACGAGATCCGGGCCATCGCCAACCGGGTCCGCGCCGGCCGCAGCCTGCAGCCGGCGGCGTGGCCCGACGGCGCGCGCGTCGCGGTGATGATCTCGTTCGACGTCGACAACGACACCATCCTCATCGGCCGCAGCGCCAATCCGTCCATCGGCGCGATGTCGCAGGGAGAGTACGGCGCGCGGGTCGGCCTGCAGCGCGTGGTCGACCTGATGGACCGGCACGAGATCCCGGCCTCGTTCTTCATCCCGGCGGTGAGCCTGGTGCTGCGCCCCGAGATGGTCGACGTCATCGCCGCCTCGGGGCGCCACGAGTTCGCGGTCCACGGCTGGATCCACGAGCTGAACAGCGCGCTCGACGCCGAGACCGAGCGGGCGCTCGTCATCCGCGCCACCGACTACCTGGAGCAGGTAACGGGCAGCCGCCCGGTCGGCTACCGCGCGCCATCGTGGAACTTCAGCCCCAACACGCTCGACATCATCCGGGGCATGGGCTTCCTCTACGACAGCTCGCTGATGGCCGACGACCGCCCCTACGAGTTGCTGCAGAACGGCGAGCCGACCGGCATCGTCGAGCTGCCGGTGGAGTGGATCCTCGACGACGCGCCGCTGATGAACCCGCGCGGCAACAGCTATACCCCGCCGCGCGACCTGCTGCAGGTCTACATCGACGAGTTCGACAAGGCGTACGAGGAAGGGACGATGTTCCTGCTGACGACGCACCCGCACATCATCGGCCACCGTTCGCGCATGATCATCCTCGAGGAGCTGATCGACCACATCCAGGCGAAGGGCGACGTCTGGTTCGCGACCCACGAGCAGGTGGCGCGCTACGTGAAGGAGCAGGCCGGGCTGTAAGCGGCGAGCACCGGGACCCGCCGCCACCGGGCCCGCTCTCCGAGCCGACCCGACCCGCGGGTGCACAGACAGCCCCCACCTGCGCCGCCGTGTACGTCAATTTCCGCCGCCGCGGATCACCTTGTCGATGGCGGCCTTCGCGGCCTCGGGCGACGAGGCGTCGTAGTGCGCCAGCATCTCGCCGGCCACCTCCGGGTAGACCGACCGCACATACTCCTCGAAGGCCGCCGCGGCGGCGATGTCCATGCCGCGTGTCATCAGCGAGCCCTCGTTGCCGTTCAGGCCGGTGATGAGCGGGACGGCGTGCTGCCGTCCGATGCGGTACATCGCCAGCGGATCGCGGTCGAGCAGCAGCAGGCCGTCGCGCAGCACGCGGACCCGCAGATCGACCGGCGCCGTGTTCAGCGCGATCACCTGCGTCGGTCGCGCCAGACGGCGCTCGCTGTCGCCCTCCAGACCCCGCGGCAGCGCGTCGAACGTCGGGGCCGGGGCGCGCCGGCAGAGCACCGCCACATCCACGTCGCTGCCGGGGCGGTGGGTCCCCCGCGCGACGCTGCCGAAGAGGTAGGCAGCGACAATCCCGTCGACGACGGCCCGCGCGGCCAGCAGGCGCGTCAGGAGCCGTCGGACCGCCGTTCGGTCCGTCACCGCCGGCTCTCCCGAAGGTTCGCCGGCCCGGTGGCAGCGAGCAGGCGCGCGTCCGGGCGAGGCGCCGCGCGCCGGGAGGCCGGCCCGACGAGCCGGCCCCCCGGGCGAACGCCGGCCCCGGCCCGCCACGGCAATCCACGGCCCGGCGCCGCGCCGGCCCCGCCGGTCTGCTAAGGTCCATCGATCACGACCATGATATCCATTTCGACGCGTCGTTCCCCTCATGCCGCACTCGGAGACCACCGGTGAGCCGGCCGGCGCGCGGGTGGACCCTCGACGTGACCCGCGAATCACGAACCGCCTTCGCCGCGGTGCTGGCCGGCTGGACCCTGTCCGGATTCGACTTCGCCATCATCACGTTCGTGCTGCTCGACATCCAGCAGAGCTTCACCGTCGACCGCGCACTGGCCGGCGCGCTGGGAACGGTGACGCTGCTGTGCCGCCTGGCGGGCGGTCTCGGGGCCGGACTGCTGGCCGACCGCCGCGGGCGGAAGACGCCCCTGATACTGTCGGTCCTGTGGTTCGCCCTCTTCGCGGGTCTGAGCGGGTTTTCGACGTCGTACGCGATGCTGTTCGCGCTGCGCGCCCTGTTCGGCATCGGTCTGGGCGGGGTATGGGCGGCGGGCATCCCGCTCGCGCTCGAGCACTGGCCGGCGCGCAGTCGGGGACTGGCGTCGGGCGTGCTGCAGGGCGGCTGGTTCTGGGGCTACCTCCTGGCCGCGCTGGCGTTCCACACCGTCTACCCGCTGGTCGGCGGACTGGCCGACCCGCTCAGCGACGCCGCCGGCGCGAGCCTCGGCTGGCGCGTGCTGTTGTGGATCGGCGCCGCCCCGGCGGTCGTGGCGTTCTGGATCCGGAGCGGCGTCCGCGAGAGTCCGGTCTGGCTCGATCGCCAGCGGCGCCTGGCGGTCGAGCCGGACGCCGTCCCGGATCACGCGGACCGCGCGGGACTGCGGCGCCTGCTGCGCCCGGACCTGCGCTGGACGGCGCTCCACACGTCGCTCCTGATGGGAGCGTTCATGTGCTCGTACTACGCCCTCAGCTTCTGGTACCCCACGTTCCTCCGCGAGGCGGGGCGAGACCCGCTGGGATACCTGCTGGCGTTCAACCTGGGGGCCATCGCCGGCATGGCGCTGTGGGGGCGGGCGTCCGAGACCCGACTCGGAAGGCGCGGCGCGGTCGCTGCCGCCGCACTCATCGGCGTGGCGGCGATACCGGCCTACCTCGGGACGTCCGGGGCCGCGCTGGCCAGCGGCGCGGTCGTCATGGGCGCTTCGGGCGGCGGCGTGTGGGGAATGGCCCCTGCGTACCTGACCGAACGGTTCCCCACCGCGGTGCGGGGCGTCGGTCCCGGCCTCGCCTACCACGCCGGCGCGGCCCTCGGCGCGGTGACGCCGCTGGTGCTCGGCCGCCTGCAGGACGGCGGGATGACCACCGGATCCGCGATGGCGGCCTGCATCGGAGCAGCAGGCCTGCTCGTCGCCGCCATCATCTGGCTGGGTCCGGAGACCCGCGGACGCCGCTTCGCCGCCAGCGAGGCGTGAGCGCATGCGCGCGGACCCGCACAACGGATGACATCCACAACCATGGGAGCACGAAAGATGCTGCAGCGACGAGGGCGGGTGGACAATCGCCTCTGGACGACGGGAGCGATGCTGGTCGCATCGCTGGTGGGCGGCGCGGCGACGCACCTGGCGCTGAGCGGCGCGGTGGAGGCGCAGGGGACGGCGGCCGTGCTGACGGCGACCCAGGTGAACCTGGTGGACGGCGCGGGACGACTGCGCGGGGTGCTCACCGGCAGCGACCCGGGCGGGCTGGCGTCGATCACGCTCTACGACCAGGCGGGACAGGCACGGAGCACGCTCGCCGTGGAACCCGACGGAACCCCGCTCATACAGCTCCACGGCCCGGACGGCGAGACGCGGCTGCGCGCCACGGTGCAGGGCAACGACGCCCTGTTGGTGGCCGGCCCGGAAGCCGAGGGACAGGGCCTGTTCGGCGCCGTCCAGGGTCGGCCGATCATGACCCTCGGCGACGGCGCGCGGGCCCGCCTGCAACTGCATCTGACCACCGACGGCATGCCCCGCCTGGCGTTGGCGGACAGCACCGGACAGGAGTCCGCCTCGCTGGCGGTCGGCAGCGACGACATGCCGCAACTGGCGCTCTCGGCGGCCGGCCGGCGCCGTGCGGTCCTGACCACGGTCGGCAACGCCACGGTCCTCAACCTGGGCGACGCCACCGCCACGCGCCTCGCCGCCGGCGTGGCGGCGGACGGGGCCCCGAGCATCATCTTCCTCGACGGACAGGGGGCCTTCATGGCCTCGCTCGGGGAGGTCGGCAACGGGCGCCTCGGTTTCGTCAATGCTGCCGGCGAGGTCACCGACGCCACCGCGCGCTGAGGCTCCGCCGCGCGCGGCTCCGCGCCGCGCCGTGCTATTCTCGCGTCGCCGGGCACGACGCGCGGCGACCGCTTGCAGCGGCGTCGGACAGGTGCGCCGGCGCAGGAACCACTGCGGAGCGGCCCGAGACCCCGGTGCGTGGTCCGTGCGCCGTGCGCGAGCCTCGCGCCCGTACCGAGAAAGTGCTGCGTCGATCATCGTCGATGAGAGGTCATGCCATGCGATTCGCCGACTTCCGCCGCGTTTCCTCCATGCTGGTTCCCCTGTTCCTCGTGGCCGCCAGTGTCGCCGCGCAACCGTCGGGGGACGGGGAACACCCACGCCGCATCGCGCTGTGGGGTTCGTCCGTGCCCAACGGCACGGGTGACGAAATGAATCTCGGCGGCTACACTGGCCGCCTGCGCGAGCTGCTCGAACCGCGCGGCTGGGAGGTCGTCAACGTCTCGCGGGGCGGTGACAACACGGTCACCATCACCCCGCGCTTCGCGCCGGAGGGCGAGCCGGCCCCCGGCACCCGCTACCTGACCCCGGTCGATCCGGGCTACGTGGTCATTGCGCTGTCGCTCGGCAACGAGGGCATCATGCGCTGCCCGCCGGGCCAGCCGTCGCCCCGTTGCGCCGACTCGCGCGAGGCGGCCGACGCCGTCGCGCAGCAGTTCGCCGACGGGCTGCAGCGGTTGATCGGCCGGGCGCGCGAGCACGGCATCGTCCCGGTGATCGGCCTGACCTACACCCGCGGCGACTTCACCGAGGCGGAGTACGCCCACACCCGGGCGACCAACCTGCTCATCAACACCTGGGACGTGCCGAGCGTCAACCTGCTCGGGGCCATCGACGACGGCTACGGCCGCTGGGCGCGCGGCTTCTTCCCCGAGCCGATTCATCCCAATGCGTCCGGCCACACCGAGATGTTCCACGCCTTCGTGCCGACGCTGTTCGACGCCCTGGAGGCCGGCAAGCCGATTCCGGTGCGATCGGAGGCGGGCGGCTTCGCACGGGTGCGCGGTCGCGGGCGGGCGCCGCTGACCCTGAACGTCGACGACACGATGCGCTCTTTCGGGCTGACGTTCCAGGTGCGGGCCGAGAGCGACGGCACCATCGCCAGCATCGGCGGCCAGACCGTCGGCCACGACGTCGACTGGGTGACGGTCCCCTTCCGCCGCGCCGAGCTCGACTTCGAGGCGATGACGCTCACCCCCACCGGCCGCCGCTTCCAGGCCACCATCGCCATCCAGAACGGCCGCTGGATCTACGCGTCGGCCAACGGCAACGCCGTCACGTCGCCGCAGCCCGGCGCCGACGGCCAGTGGCACCACGTGACGCTCACGCACTACGTGGCGCGCGGGCAGACGCACTTCCACGTGGACGGACGTCTGGTCGGCGCCATCGACGAGCGGCTGCAGCCCGACCGCTTCGTGCTCGGCGGCCCCGGCCCGGACTGGTCGACCGCGGTCCCGGCTCCCGCCGACTACAGGGACTGGATGGTGCACCGGGCAGGCCTCAACGCCGACGAGGTGGCTGCGCTGCATGGCGGCGGCCTGCTGCAGTCGAGCCTGGAGCTCTACGCGCCGCTCGCGGACGGGACGTCCGAGAACCGCGCTCAGAGCCTCTCGACCCTGGCGGTGGACGCCCGCGCGGTGACGATGATCGAGGAGTGAGCGGTCGGCTCGACAAGCACCCCGCGCGGTGGCCAGGCGACAGCCGGGAGGTTCATCCGGCGCACCGGGCGTGTGCATCGACCGACAGCGGGCGCGCCGGCACCGGACCGCGGGCAGACGGATCGAGAGAGGAGCACATACCGATGGGCGCGATGGTCGAGTTCAGAACGAACGGCAGGAGCTCCGGCGGCTACCTGGCGACACCGGCGTCCGGTTCCGGCCCGGGTGTCATCGTGATCCAGGAATGGTGGGGGCTGGTCGATCACGTCAAGGACGTCGCCGACCGCTTCGCCGGCGAAGGCTTCGTCGCGCTTGCGCCCGACCTGTACCGCGGCGAGACCACCACGAGCCCGGACGATGCCGGCAAACTGATGATGGCGCTGAACATCGAGCAGGCGGAACGCGACCTGCGGGGCGCCGTCGACCATCTGCTGGCTCGCGACGAGGTGGTCGGCGACCGGGTCGGGACCGTCGGGTTCTGCATGGGAGGTCAGCTCTCGCTCTTCGCCGCCTGCGCCAACCCCCGGGTGGGCGCCTGCGTCGACTTCTACGGCATCCACCCCAACGTCACCCCGGACATCGCGAGCCTGCAGGCGCCCGTCCTCGGCTTCTTCGCCGAGAAGGACGCCTTCGTCACGCCGGAGGCGGCCCGCAAGCTGGAGGCCGACCTGCAAGCGGCCGGCAAGGAGGCGGAGATCACCGTCTTCGAGGGCGCCGACCACGCCTTCTTCAACGACACCCGCACGGGGGTGTACCACCCGCAGTACGCCGCCGAGTGCTGGACGCGGATGCTCGCCTTCTACCGCCGGCACCTGGGGTGACGTGTCCGCCAAACCCGCCAACACTACGCCTCCGAGAGCACCATGTTGGTGTTGAACAGCGTGTTCTCTGCGACTTTCGCGAACCGGTAGCCGTCATACCACGCGCGCCCGTGGGCGCCTCCGTCAGGTCAGTCGTCCTCCCGCGGCAGCGCGAACGTCAGCACGGTGTCGGTCGCGATCACGGTGACGTACTGCCGGCCGTTGACCTGGTAGGTCATCGGGCTCGACCGGATGGGACGCCGCGCCTGGTGCCGGAACAACTGCTCGCCGGTCGCCGCGTGGAACGCGTAGAACGCCCCGTCGTCCGCGCCCTGGAACACCAGGTCGCCGGCCGTCGCCAGGTTGCCGCTCGCGCCGATAGGAGTGAGCGCCGGGAACACCGCCTGCCACGCCTCTTCCCCGCTGGCCGGCTCGTAGGCGGTCAGGGTCGTCGTCGGGGTGTAGGCGGGAATGCGGCTCAGCTCCTCGAAGTTGGCGCTGTGGCCGTCACCGTGCGGGCCGGGCTCGAGGCTGTCGCCGAGCGGGCGGACGATCATCGAGACCGCCGCGTTCTTGCCGGTCACGTACAGCAGCCCGGTGCGCGGGCTGAACGCGGGCGAGCCGAAGCTCGATCCGCCGTGGGCGACGATCAGGTGCTCCTCGGTGGAGTACGGCGTATACATGGGTCGGCTCTGCGCCTGCAGCTCCGGATCGTCGAGGTGCACGTAGGTGGCGCAGAACGGCGTCATCGGCACGCCGCGCGCGTTGTAGGGGATGGGCTGCGTCGGATGGACCACCTCGCCGGGCACGTTGCTTTCGGTCGGCATCAGCGTCTCGACCATGGGATTGATCGGCTCGCCGGTCTCGCGATTCCAGAGGTAGAGCAGGCAGTTCTTGCCGGCCGAGCCGACGCCGCGGATGATCTCCCCGTCGGCGCCGGTGACGTCGAAGAGCACCGGACCGGTGACGTGATCCCAGTCCCACAGATCGTGGTGGATGGCCTGGTAGTACCACCGCAGCGCTCCCGTCTCCAGATCGAGGGCGACGGTGGCGTTGGTGAACAGGTTGGCGCCGGGGCGCGCCGAGCCGTCGTAGTCGGGCGACGGGTTGCCGGTGTTGAAGTAGATGAGCCCGAGATCGAGGTCGATGGCCGGCTGCGTCCAGACCCCGCCGCCGGCGCGCTGACCGTCGCCCCACGTCTCCGCGGCGATCTCCCAGCCGTCGTCCTGCGGCCGCTGCGGGATGGTGTTGAACACCCACTCGATGGCCCCCGTCGTGGCGTCGGTGGCGATCACCAGCCCGCCCGGGATGTGCCCCTCCGAGAGCGCGGCCCCGACGTAGAGCGTCCCGTCGTGATACGCCGGCGCCGCCGTGATCCGATAGCCGAGCTCGTGCGGATCGAGGGTCGGCGGATAGGTGTCCGGGTACTTGCTCTGCAGCGCCAGTCCGACCACCGGCAGCACGCCGCCGTCGCCGAACGACTCGACGAGCTCGCCCGTCTTCGCATCCGCCGCCACCAGGCTCGGGCCGTTGTAGGCGTAGATCTTCCCTTCCGCGTAGGTCGGTCCGCGGACGCGGTTGCGGCGCGCCTCGTCCAGCTCGAGGCTCCACACCTCTTCGCCGGTGACCGCGTCGATGGCGATGACGCTGGCGCCCGCGTGGAAGTACATCACGCCGTCGATCACCAGCGGCGTCACCTGGGCGATGTCGATTCCGGCCGGCACCTGGTAGGACCAGCGCTCGGACAGCCCGCCGACCGTCCCGGTGTCGATCTCGTCGAGTTCCGAGTAGCGGCTGTTGTCGAGGTCGAGGTTGTGGCTCGTCCAGTCGGTCTGGCCGCCCGCCGTGATGTTCGGCGGCTCACCCTGCCGGGTGGTCCGTCCCTGCCCGGCCGCCGCCGACGCGCCCGCGACCAGGGCGGCCACGGTCAGCAGCGCTCCGGTCACTCGACTGTACATACGGATCGATGAGGTCATCTGTGGCTCCCTGCCCTCCGTGCTGATCGCTCGTGAGAGCGCGATATTCTCCCTGCCGGGGCGCGCCGACGAGATCTCCTGCTCGGCTTTCTCCTCCGTGGCACGCAACCTGCTGTTGGCATGTCCTCCCGCGCCTGCAAGGGCCGCACGCCCCGCCGGCTCCCGGTCGTCGCGCAGCATGGCCCCGCGATGCGCGGCCGTTCCGTTGGCATATCCGGCGGCCGAAGGATGATCCACTGGTGCGCCAGCGTCCGCCGCCTGCTCAGCGCCCCGTCTCCCGCGCACCGGTCGCGATGAGCGCGTCGTCGTGCAGGATGCCCAACGCGCACGTGGGACACGGGGGCACCGCCGTGCCGACCGCCAGCGTGCGCTCGCGGAGCAGCGCCCAGGTCTCGGGAAACGGCTCGATGGTGTCGATCGGTCCCTGGGCGATGGTCACCGGCAGCCAGCCGCGCCCGTTGGCCGCGTCGAGCCGGGCGCCTCGGGCAAGCAGCAGCTCGACGACGGAGTTGGCGCCCCGGTTCGCCGCTCCGTGCAGGGCGGTGTTGCCGGCCTCGTCCGCGGCGTGCACGTCCGCGCCGCCGTCGAGCAGCAGGGTGACCGCTTCGAGCGCGTCGGCCTCGGATCCGGCGCCCTGCCCCGCGTAGGTCGCAGCCCCCGCCGCCGCCATCAGCGCCGTCGAGCCGGTGGCGGTCGTGACCTCCGGGTCGGCGCCATGGGCCAGCAGCAGGCGCATGAGCGCCGCGTCCGCGGCGATGGCCGCGAGCAGGAACGGTGTCACTCCCTCCGTGGGGAACAGCGGAGAGGTCTGCGTGGCCAACCGGACGCGCTCGCGGGACGCCGCGTTCGGATCGGCCCCGGCGGCCAGCAGCGCCTCGATGAGCGCGCCACTGCTCAGGCTGCCGGTCGGCGACGGATCCGGCACGACACGGAAGTGCGGCCGGTGGGCGAGAACCGCGGCATGGAGCGCCGTCCAGCCGACGCCGTCCGCGTCGGGATCGGCGCCGCGTGCCAGTAGCCATCTCGCGACCGCGTAGTGCCGGTTGTCGATGGCTACGACCAGCGCGCTCGATCCGTCCGGCGCGGAGTCGTCGACCTCGGCGCCGGCATCGGCCAGAACCGTTGCAGCACCGAGATGACCGCCCTGAACGGCGAAAAGAAACGCCGAGAATCCCCGGGGCGGCGCTGTTCCGTCCGGCGGGCCAGCGTCGTTCCCGGCCGCCGGCCCGCCGGCAGCAGCAGGTGTACGTCCCGACCGGGCGTGGACGTCGGCCCCGTGGGCGATCAGCTCCCGCACTGCCGCCTCGTGGCCCTCCGCCGCCGCCCACATCAGCGCGGTCTGGCCGCGCCACTGCTCGGCGGCATTGACGTCGGCGCCGTGATCGAGCAGCAGCCGGACCGCCTCGACCCGCCCGGTGCGGGCCGCCGTCATCAGCGCCGTCTCCCCCTCGGGCTGGGCGCGGTTGGCGTCCGCGCCAGCCGCCAGCAGGCGGGCGAGCATCGGCGCGCTGCCGTTCTGGCTGGCCAGCGCGATCGGCGCCACCCCGTAGCGGTTGGCGGCGGTCACGTCGGCCCCGGCGCGAATCAGCAGGGCGGCGCTGGCGCCGTCGTCGCGGTGGACGGCCCAGTGGAGCGCCGTGGCGCCGTCGGCCGCTGCCGCGTCGGGGTCCGCCCCCGCCTCCAGCAGCGCGCGCACCGTCGCGGGATCACCGCGCTGCACGGCCTCGATCAGCGGCGGCTGGGCGGCTGCGCCGGTCCCCGCGCCGAGCGCGAACGCCAGCAGACCGGTCGCCAGCCATCCGCAGGACGGCGCGCCCGACGCAGCGTCGCGCCGCGCCGCGCCGAATACGAGGCCCCGCACGCCGATCGCCAGCCGGCGGCGGGGCGCCGCCGGCGCAGCGACACGCGCCGCCTCGCCGGCTGCAGACAGCCCCACGTTGTCACATCGCATCCGCATGACAGCCCGCCTACACGCCGGACAGCCCGTCGAGCCGACCCGTGCTGTCACCGATGCGCTCGACCGGCACGCCGACCTTGTGGAGCAGGCTCACGAGCAGGTTCGCGTGCGGCGTCCCCGCCGCATATGCCAAGCGCCGCCCGCCGTCGAGGCGACCGCCGCCCCGCCCTGCGACCAGCAGCGGCAGCGCCGTATGGCTGTGCTGGTTGGCGTCGCTGATCCCGCCGCCGTACAGGACCATCACGTGATCCAGCAGCGATCCGTCGCCGTCCGGCGTCGCCTGCAGCCGGTCGAGGAAGTGGGCGAACAGTTGCACCAGGTAGGTGTCGATCAGGCCGATCTTGGCGAGCCGCTCGGGGTCGTACTGGTGGTGCGACGTGGCGTGATGCGGGTCCGGCACGCCGATCTCCGGGAACGCGCGCTGGCTGGTCTCGCGGCCCAACTGGAACGTGAAGACGCGGGTCAGGTCGGCCTGGAACGCCAGCACCTGCAGGTCGTACATCAGCTTGCAGTGCGCGCCGGTGGAGTCCGGCACCCCGAGCGGCCGATCGACATCCGGCATGGCGGCGCTGTGCGTCTCGCTGCGCTGGATGCGCCGCTCGATCTCCCGCACCGCGTCCAGGTACTCCGTCAGCCGGAGGCGATCGCCGGGACCGATCTGCATCTCCAGACCGGCGATCTCCTCGGTCACCGAGTCGAGCACGCTGCGGTTGCGGCGCCGCAGGGCGTGCCGCTCCTCGGGGGTGGCGCCGTCCCCGAACATGCGGTCGAACACGTTGCGCGGGTTGTGCTCGGCCGGCAGCGGCGTGGACGGCGTCCGCCAGGCGAGCGAGTCGGTGTAGGCGCAACTGTAGCCGCTGCCGCCGCAGGTGCCCATCCAGCCGGCCGGCTCGAGACACAGTTCGAGCGAGCCGAGCGGCGTGTCCTTCCCGATCTCGGCCGCGGCGATCTGGTCGATCGTCGTCCCCGCGCGCACGGCGGGCCCCTCGCTCTTGAGCGGGTGGGTGGCGTTCAGCCACGAGGAGCCGGCGCGCGGGTGGTCGCCGATGCCGTCGCCCCACGGATTCGCCGGGTCGTTGTCGAGCCCGGACAGCACGGTGACCGCGTCCCGGAAGGGATCCAGCGGGGCCAGGGTCGGCGACAGCCTGAACGCCTTTCCTTCCCCCTTGCTCTGCCACTGGAACATGTTCGCGCCGTTGGGGAAGTAGACGAACCCCAGCCGGCGCACGGGATCGGCCGCGGTCCGCGACAGCGCGGACGCCGCGGGCACCATCGCGTCCAGCAACGGCAGGGCCAGCGCGGCGCCGGCGCCCCGGAGAAACGTCCGCCTGGGCAACGACCGTTTCGTGATCAGCATGATTCCTCCCGCGCTCCTCGATTACCTGCCGAATCCGCGTCGCTCCGTCAGTCTACCGCCTCCGGCGCGGCGCCGGCCGACCGCCGCTGGCGGAAGGGCACGCTCTTGACGATACCGAGCACCAGCGCCGAGAAACGGTGCTCGCGCGAAGCCGCGTCACGCACGATCCGCCGCACCGCGGGGGCGTCGGTGTGCTCCAGGCCGCGCCCCAGCGCGTAGGTCAGCAACTTCTCGGTCAGCGTCCGCAGGAACGGCTCCGGGTTCGCCAGCAGCGCCTGCTGCAGTTCCGCCACGCCCGTGAAGCGCGTGCCGTCGGGCAGCGCGCCGGAGACGTCCAGCGGCGAGCCCGACCCGTCCGTCTCGCGCCAGCGGCCGACCGCGTCGAAGTTCTCCAGGGCCAGTCCCAGCGGATCCATCAGCCGGTGACACGCCGCGCACGTCGGGTTCGCGCGATGCCGCTCCATCGCCTCGCGCATCGAGAGGTCGCGGCCGTCGTCTGCGCTGGCCTCCAGCTCCGGCACGTCCGGCGGCGGGTCGGGCGGCGTCGTCCCCAGGATGTTCTCGAGAATCCAGATGCCGCGCGTCACCGGCGACGTGCGGGTCGACAAGGACTGCACGGTGAGGATGCTCCCCTGCCCCAGCAGGCCGCCCCGCATCGGGTGGTCGGCGGTGCCGACACGGCGGAAGTGGTCGCCGTAGACGTGCGGGATGTCGTAGTGCCGCGCCAGGCGCTCGTTGACGAACGTGTAGTCGGCGGCCAGCAGGTCGAGGACGCTGCGGTCCTCGCGAACGATGCTCCGGAACAGCAGCTCCGTCTCGCGGCGGAACGCGCGCCGCAGGTTGTCGTCCACATCCGGAAAGCGCCTGAAATCGGGCCGCGCCGCCGGCACGTTGCGCAGGTAGAGCCACTGGCCGGCGAAGTTGTCGGCCAGCGCGCCGGCGCGCCGGTCGGCCAGCATGCGCCGCACCTGACCCTCCAGCACCTCGGGGCCGCCCAGCCCGCCCTGCTCGGCGAGGCCGAGCAGCTCCTCGTCCGGGAGGCTGCTCCAGAGGAAGAACGACAGGCGCGAGGCGAGCGCGAGATCGTCGACCGGATAGGCCCGGCCGGAGGCCGCGTCCACCGGATCGAGCTCGATGCGGAACAGGAAGGACGGACTCACCAGGAGCCGGGCCAGCGCCTGTTCGATGCCCCGCTCGAACCCGCCTTCGCGGCGGCCGGCCTCGTAGAAGGGCAGCAGCACGCCCAGATCGCGCGCATCGACCGGCCGGCGGAACGCCCGCCGCGCCAGCCCGGCCAGGATCCGCTCCGCACACGCGCGCTCGGCCGCGGCGCCCGGATCCGGCCGGCAGACGAAGATGCGATCCCGGCTCGGCGTGCTGTCCGGCACGGCCGGACCGTACGGCCCGGTGACGATCACCTCGCTGACGTACGGCAGGTCGTGCGTCCGGTCGTGCTCGAGCAGCGCGCGAAGGAACGGACGGCGCGTACGCTCGACCTGCGCGGCGGGTCGGCGCAGGAACGAGACGGCGACCTCCCGCGGACCGGCCTGCACCGCCGCGCGGACACGCAGGTGGGCGTCACCCGCCGCCGCTGGGCCTGCGGCCCAGTCGGATCCGGCGGCCTCCGGATCCGGCCGGGCGGTCAGCAGCCCGGCCCGCACGCCGTCGATGGCGATTTCCACCCGGTGCGGCTCGTTCAGTCCCACGATGTCGCCGCCGTTGCCCGAGGCGCCGTTGCGGGCCAGACGAACCCGGATCTCGTACTCGCCGTCGACCGGAAAGACGTGGTTGACCAGCGTGCCCCCGCGGGTGCCGAAGGGAAGGCCGTCGAGACGGTGGCGCTGGGTCAGCTCGGTCGACACCCGGTAGACATCGGCCGTCACCGCCACGGCCGCATCACTGGCGACGGCGAGCCGGCTGATGCGGTTCGCGGCGGCGAGGTAGCTCTCCAGCAGGAGCGGCGACAGCCCCAGGACGTCGCCGATGTTGTCGAAGCCGTAGCTGGACGTGTCCGGCGGCAGGAGCGACGACACGTCGACGTCGAGCGCGAGCAGATCGCGCACCGCGTTGCGGTACTCGGCGCGGTTCAGACGGTGCAGAACCGCCGGACGGCCCGGATCGGGGCTGACGACCGCCGCAGCGTCGAGCCCAGCCTCCAGCCAAGTCGCGACCTCGTCGTAGGTCTCCCGGCCCGGCCGGGGCCGCCCGGCCGGCGGCATCGAGCCGTTGCGGAGCCGCCGGACGACGTGCTCCCAGCGTTCCGCATCGCGGGCGACGGCGCCGAGGTCGAGCGTGTCGAAGGCGAGCCCGGTCTCTCGGCCGACGGTCGACCGCTGGTTGTGACACCCCTGGCAGTAGCGGGTCAGCACCGCCCGGATCCGGGCCCCGCCGCCGGACGCGCCGGCCGCAGCGGCGCCGCCGCCCCCCGGCTGCGCGCCGGCCGGTGTTCCCGATCCTGCGCCCACCACGCCGGCCAGCAACCAGGCCGCCGCCACGAACCGCGATCCCGGCGTCGTCCGCATCTCCCGCTCCTCCGATCCGACCTCGGATTCCCGGCGTACACGCACGCTCCGCCGCCCTGCGCGCCCGCTCCCGGGCCCGACATCAGACGCCCGTCAGATAGCGCAACTCCCCGCTGCTGTCGCCGAAGCGCTCGGTCGGCACGTCCATCATGCCGAGCAGCGTCAGATAGAGGTTCGTCAGCGGCGTCTCGTCGGCGTAGCGCAGGTGGCGGTTCCCGCGCAACTGCCCCGCCGCACCGCCCGCGACCAGGATCGGCAGCTTCTGGATGTTGTGCAGGTTGCTGTTGCTCATGCCGCTGCCGTAGAGGATGGCCACCTGATCGAGCAGCGTGCCGTCGCCGTCGGGGGTCGCCCGCAGCCGGTCCAGGTACCAGGAGAACAGCGACGTGTGGTAGACGCCCACCTTGGTCAGCTTCTCCAGACTCTCCGGCCGGTTCTCGTGGTGCGACAGCGCATGGTGCGGATCGGGCACGCCGATCTGCGGATAGGTCTGCGCGGTCAGCTCGGGCGTCATCAGGAACGAGATGACGCGGGTCAGGTCGGCCTGGTAGGCCAGCGCCTGCAGCTCGAACATCACCTTGACGTACTCGTCGAACGACGCGGGGATGCTCGCCGACGGGCGATCCACCACCGGCAGCTCGCGGTCGGCGTCCGCCTCGGCGCGCTGGATGCGGCGCTCGACGTCGCGCACCGCGGCCAGGTAGTCCGTCAGCTTGGCCCGGTCCGCCGCCCCCAGCCCGCCCTGCAGGCGCGCCACCTTGCGGGTCACCGCGTCGAGGATGCTGCGATCCTTCCGCATCCGCTCACGTCGAGCCTCGGGGTCGGTGCTCGCACCGTCGCCGAACAGACGCTCGAAAAGCGCCCGCGGGTTGCTCTCCATCGGCAGCGGCGTCGTCGGCGTGCGCCAGCTCAGGGTGCTGATGTAGGCGCAACTGAAGCCGGCGTCGCAGGCGCCGGCGAACTCCGGCAGGCCGATGCCCACCTCCAGCGAGGCGAGCTGCGTCTGCTGGCCGAGCTTCGCCGCCGCGATCTGGTCCACGGAGACCCCGGCTTCGAAGTCGGCGCCCTCGGTCGGTTTGGCGTGCACGCCGGTCAGGAAGGCGCCGGTGATGCGCCCGTGCCCCCCGGCCGGATCTCCCGGCATCTGCGCCGCCGGCGCGTGATCGAGGTTGGACAGCACCACCAGGTTGTCCCGGAACGGCTCCAGCGGCTTGAGGATCGGTGTGAACTCGAAGCCGGCGCCCTCGCCGGGCGGGGTCCAGTTCCGCATCACGGCGCCGTGCGGCACGTAGACGAATCCCAGGCGCGGCTTCGGCCGGGCCGCCGTGCGGCCGAGCGCGGTCAGCGCCGGCACCATCCCGTCGAGCAGGGGCAGCGCCACCGCCGTCCCGAGTCCGCGGAGCACGGTGCGCCGGGGCAGCGACTTCTTCGTGATGATCATGACTCCGATCTCCTCATCTGGAACGGGATGCTCCGGGCGACGCCGAGAATCAGCGACGACCAGCGGTAGTCGTCCGGCGCGGCCTCCCGCACGATGGCGCGGATGGCCGGCCGGTCGTAGTACTCCACACCGCGCCCGAGGGCGTAGATCAGCAGCTTCTCGGTGACGGTGGTGACGAACTCCTGGCGGCGCTCCAGCAGGATGTCCCGCAGCCCGGGGAAACCGTCGAAGGCGGTCCCGTCGGGCAGGGCGCCGGAGGGGTCGATCGGCGTGCCGGCGGCGCCGCTGTCGCGCCACCTGCCCACCGCGTCGAAGTTCTCGAGGGCGAAGCCGAGCGGGTCCATCCGGGCATGGCAGTTGGAGCACACCGGGTTGGCGCGGTGCGCCTCCAGACGGGCGCGCAGCGACGTGACCGTACCGTCGTCGGCCCGCTCCGGCAGGTCCGGGACGTCGGGCGGGGGCGGGGGCGGGGGCGTGCCGAGGATGTTCTCCAGCACCCACTTGCCGCGCACCACCGGCGAGGTGCGGGTGGCCAGTGAAGTCACCGTCAGGACGCTGCCGTGGCCGAGGAGGCCGCGGCGCTCCGCGCCCGGCAGGTCGACGCGCCGGAAGCGCGAGCCGTACACGCCCGGGATCCCGTAGTGCCGGGCGAGCCGTTCGTTGACGAAGGTGTAGTCGGCGTCCAGCAGTTCGACCACGCTCCGGTCGTCCCGAAGCTGGTCTCCGATGAACAGCTCCGTCTCGCGGACCAGGGCGTCGCGCAGGTTCTCGTCGAACGTCGGGAAGGCGTTCACGTCCGGGGCCACCGTGCGCATCCGGCGCAGGTGCAGCCACTGCGCGGCGAAGCTCGACACCAGCACGTCCGCCCGCTCGTCGGCCAGCATCCGCTGCACCTGCCGCGCCAGCACCGCCGGGTCGCCGAGCCGCCCGGCCTCGGCGACGGCCAGCAGCTCGTCGTCCGGGATGCTGCTCCACAGGAAGAACGACAACCGCGACGCCAGCTCGATGTCGGTCAGGCGGTACGGAGCGCCCGGCGCGACGCCGGCCGGATCGCGCTCGATGCGGAACAGGAACTCGGGATCGACCAGCATGCTCTCCAGGGCCCGCTGTATGCCGGCGTCGAAGCCGCCGGTGCTGCGGCCCTCGGCGTGGAAATCGCGCAGGACCTCGAGGTCGAGCTCGGTGACCGGCCGGCGGAACGCCCGCCGCGCCAGCGTCCCCAGGATCTGGTCGGCGCACGCCTTCTCTTCCCGGGCGGTCTCCGGACGGCATACGAAGATGCGCCGCCGACTGGCCGCCTCGCCTGCCCCGTCGGGTCCGCGGCCGAGCGTGTCCGGACTGAAGGGACCCTCGATCTCCACGCTCTCCAGCGCCATCCGCTGCACGTAGCCGCGGCCGGTGGAGAAGGTCCAGAGCGGCAGGCGGCTCGGCGCCATGCCTTCCGTGACCGCCGTCCGCTTCGTGAACGACACGCTCACCACACGGGTCCCCGCGCGGGCCGGAAAACGGACCAGCAGCGGCTCGCCGGGCTCCACCACCCGCGCCGCGCCGGGCTCCGCACCCTCCGGCCAGTTGCCGACGCGCAACAGCGCGCGCCGGACGCCGTCCACACGGACGTCGATCTCCTGCGGCTCCCGCCGGCCGCTGCCCCGCAGTTCCATACGGACGAGGTACTCGCCGTCGAGCGGGAAATGGTGCCGCACGGCGGCCCCGCCGCGCGAGCCGAACGGCAGGTCCTCGCCCATGCGGTCGTCCTGCGCCAGAAGCGACGACAGCGGATAGCGGACCGCGTCGGCCTCGATGGTCGGGTCGCCGACGGCCAGCCGGGCGATCCGCCGCGCCGCCGACATGTAGCGCTCGAACAGCCCCGGCGCCACGGTCAGGATGTCGGCGTTGTTGTCGAACCCGAAGGCCAGATCGTCGGCCGGCAACAGCGTCCGGACGTCGATCTCCAGATCGAGCAGATCGCGGATGGCGTTGGCGTACTCCAGCCGGTTCAGGCGGTGGATGGTCGGCCGGCCGGGGTCGGGGGCGGCCGCCGACACCCGATCGAGCGCCGTCTCCAGCCACGCCGCGAACGCGCCGTAGGTCGCAGCGTCCGGCCGGGGCCGGCGCGGCGGCGGCATCGCCTGGGTGCGCAGCTTCCGCAGGACCTTCTCCCACACTTCGGCGTCCGTGCCGACATGCTCCACGTCGATGTCGTCGAGGGCGAGGTTCCCCGTCAGCAGACGCTGGTTGTGGCAGGCGACGCAGTAGCGGTCGAGCACGGCCCGCCACGTCGCGGCGTCGGACGCCGCCGGCGACCCGCTCACGGCCGGCGGCGCGGACGCGGCCGGCCCGGCGCCCCGACCGCCCGACGCCGCGGCCACGGCGGGAGCGGAAGCCTCGCGACCGTCGCGTTCCCCCTCGACGACCTGGCGACCGCCCGACGCCGCGGCTGCGGCGGGAGCGGAGGGCGCCTGCGCGGCCGCCGCCGCCGCACACAGGGCGAGCACAAGCCCTGTTCCGCAGACCGCCGCCGCTCGGCCCTGTCTCACCCGACTCGTCATGGTCTTCTCCGCTCGATCACACCGCCCGCGAGGCTGCGGCCTCACCCCGTCCCGCGCACATGATGCGGATCCCCAAGTGTCCCGTCCATCGCATGCGATGCAGGATGCGCGTCGTTCAGACTCACCAATCCGCCCTTGCCTCCACGCAGGCCGACAGTACTGCGTTCGCGACGCCTACCGGATCGGTCCCTCGTTGAAGATGTCGATGAAGCTCTCCGTCGTCTCCGCGCTGCCGAGCGCCCGCAGCAGGTCGGCGGTGCTTCCCCCGCCGAGCCCCGGCAGCAGGATGTGCCCGCCCCCCTCGGCGATCATCAACGGCGTGATGCCGCGTTGATCCGCGACCTGCACCGTCGCCCCGTGGTCGAAGAGAAGCTGCACGGCCGCGTCCGAGCGGATGTGCGCCGCACCGTGCAGCGCCGAGCGGCCGACGGCGTTGGTCGCGTTCACGTCGGCGCCGTGATCCAGCACGAACTGCACGGCGTCGAGCGTGTCCGCCTCGGTCACCCGCGTCTCGGCCGGAACCCGTCCCAGCCCCGACGCCACCATCAGCGGCGTCGTCCCTTCGTCGGTCGCCAGCCGGGTGTCGGCGCCGCCCGCGACGAGCGCGTCCATCACCGCCACGTTGGCATCCATCGCGGCGAGCAGGAACGGCGTGGCCCCGGCGAGGCTCACGCGGAAGCGCTGGCTCGCGAAGCCGAACTGGGGCGGGTGCTCCGCGAGCCGCACATCGGGATCGGCTCCGTGCGCGAGCAGCGCCTCGACCAGCTCCAGCCTGCCGTCGCGCAGCCCGTTGAGCGAGCGCCATTCCTCGTCGCGCGCCGTCTCGATGCCGCGCAGGCTGCCGGTCAACTCCGTATGCCAGGAGCCCGCGGCCCAGTGCAGGGGCGTGTACCCCGCCTCGCCGGCGTTCGGAGCGGCGCCCTGCTCGAGCAGGAACATCGCCAGCCGCGTATTGCCCCGGATGGTCGCGACCAGCAGCGGCGTGGCGCCGCCCGGCGCCGTCGCGTTGACGTCGGCGCCGGCGTCGAGCAGCAGCGTCGCCAGCTCGGGCTCGTCCTCCCGCGCCGCGATCAGCAGGGCCGTGAACCCGCCGGCGGTGCGGGCATGCACGTCGGCGCCCTTGTCGACCAGTGCGCGCACGACCTCCGTGTGCCCCTCTGCCGCCGCCCACATCAGCGCCGTCTGGCCCTGCCAGGTCTCGGCCGCCGACGGGTTCGCGCCGTTGTCCAGCAGCGCGCGCACCGCGTCGAGGTCGCCCGTCCGGGCGCACGTCATCAGCGGCGTCTCCCCCGTCGAGCGCGCCGCGTCCGGCGCGGCCCCGGCCTCGAGCAGCCGGGACACCATCCCGGCGGACCCGTTGTCGCACGCCAGCGCCAGGGGCGTCACGCCGTAGTCGTTCGACGCGTCGGCGTCCGCGCCTGCGTCCAGCAACAGACCGGCCAGCGGCAGCGCGTCGTGGTAGGCGGCCCAGTGGAGCGCGGTAGCCCCGTCGCCGGCCGGCGCGTCCACGTCGACGCCGGTCCGCAGCAGGGACTCGACCGTGGCGGCGTCCCGGGCCCTGACCGCGCCGATCAGCGAACCGTCATTCGCGCCGGCGGAAACGCTGCCGGCGGTCAGCGCCAGGATCAACGCCAGCCCGCACGAGCGTCCGATACCTCGCATCATCACCTCTCGTCGCCGTCCGCGGCGCCTGCTCGAATCCACGCTCCCACGCGTCCCGGGGCAAGCAGTCCGAAGCGGACGCTCAGTTCGCCAGCGGATGCGGCCGTATCTGGAACCGGACGATCTCGCTCGTCGCCCCCTTGCCTCCCTCGAGGTGAAACGGCGACCCGGTGTTGAAACTCGACCACACGCCGCGCCCCTTCCAGCCCGCATCGGGATCGTCGATCCGGCCATCGAGCCCGCGGCTGTAGAAGCCCAGGGGGTACGGCACACGCATGATCACCCACTCGCCGCTCTCGGGATCGAGGGCCAGCAGCGCGTCCGATGTCGTCCCCGTCGCGATGGGCACGTTCGCGCCGAGTCCGAGCGTGTCGAACTGGTCCACCCAGTTGTAATAGTGGTAGTCGGCGTTCGCCGAGCCTTCAAAGCCCTTGAAGGTCGGTCCGGGCGTCGGATACAGGGTCCACCCCTCGCGGCAGTGCTGGCCGGTGGCCGTCGGCCCGTTCAGCACCGCGCACTTGCTGCGATCGAAGCTGGCGAGGTGCCCGCTGCCGCCGAGCGCCGTCCAGATCAGCCCGTTGCGATCCACGTCGATGCCGCGCGGGCCGTAGCCCCACGCGCTCGCGTCGCCGTCCGGGTCGTACGGCGGCTCGTAGACTTCCGAGATGCAGGTCTCGGGCGGGTTGTCGCCGAGGTCGAGCCGCACCAGACGTCCCGGGACGTCGAAGCGCCGCGTGATCCAGACCGATCCGTCCGGATGGGGTATCACGCCGTAGGCGCGCTTGAACTTGTCCAGGCTCCCGATGCGGGTGTCGCGCGACGGGTCGATCTCGACGTCACCGTTGAAGTCCGGCTCGTTCCACGGCCTCGTGATGCGGCCGTCGCCGTTGGTGTCGATGACGGTCGGACACCAGCCCTGCGAAGCCTGCTCGTCCCCCGTCTCGTCGTAGAGCCGGGTATTCAGCCAGCCGATCGCCTCGGTGGAGCCGCTCAGCCAGAGCGTGTCGTCCTCGTCGTCGGCGAACTGCAGGTGGTGCGTGAAGTAGCAGGTGTCGATCAGCTCGAACTCGCCCGTCTCCGGGTCGTAGTACGACAACTGCCGCGACTCGGCCCGGTGCTGGATCGGGTAGTACTGCGCGAACGGGTGATCCGAGCCCTCCAGGCACCAGTCGGGCACGTCGTTCGGGCGGACCGCCTGTGTGATCCACAGGCGTCCCTTGTCGTCCAGCATCGGGTTGTGGGCGCTGCGGCTCTGCAGACCGGCGGGCGGTTCATTGGCCCAGTAGAGCGACGGAACCGCCGTGGACGAGCCCTGGTAGGAGTCGCCGCGCCGCGGCCGCTCGATGCGGGTCGGCAGGTCCATGCGGACCGACGTATGGGTGCGCGGATCCGTGATCACGAGTCCCGCCCCGCCGACCCCGTAGATCGGGCCGTTCGCGTTGAGCGTCGGGTTCCGCTTGTCGGTGGTGATCTCGTCGTGCACCATGCCGCGCGGATGACCCCACTTCCACATGCTGAGGACGAGGTTGCGCTCGCGGCCCTGCGGACGCGGCGGTGCCGGCGGCAGCTCCCCGGCGGCGATCCGATCGCTCCAGTCGGCGTACAACTGCAGCGCGCGCGGCCTGCCCATCCGGTTGATCTCGACCGCCATCGCGGGCCCCGCCCCGCCGGCCCGGATGCGGTACTCCCAGGCGTCGACGGCCGAGTCGAAGTCGTCCAGATCGAGCATCGGCATCTCGCGCGTCGCCTTGTTCCCGAGCTGGTGGCAGAGCTGGCAGCCGTCCTTCAGCCGGTCGACCCAGTCGGCCTGCGTCCGCATGGCGACGCCGATGCCGTTGCCGCGCGGCCCGGTGCCGGGAAAGTCGCTGGCCGGCGGCACCTCGAGCAGCGAGTACCAGTAGTTGGCCGGATAGATCTCGGCCGCCTCGTGCGGCGACGCGGCCGCGGTGGCGGTCAGGGCGAGATCGTCGCCGGGCCGTGCGGCGGTCCTCCCGGAGTCGACCAGTCCGTAACCGCGCACCCAGACCTCGTAAGCGGCGTCCGGCAGGTCCGGCACCACGAAGCGTCCGTCGTCGTCGGTCACGACGATCTTGCGGAAGCCCGTCTCGAAGTCCTGCGTCTCGGCGATGACCCAGACGCCCGCCTCGGGACCGGCCGCACTGGTCACGACCCCGCTGATGTCGTCGTCCTGGGCCGCGACCGGGGCGCCCGCCAGCGCCAGACCGACCGCGAGGACCGCCGCCGCCGCGCCCATGCCGAACGCTCGCCGTCTGCTGGCCATGTTCGTCCCTCCTGCGTCACGCTATTCTGGACCGGCCGGGCGCGGGTCACAACCCCTTTGTTCGCCCGGTCGCCGCCGCCCGCCCCGTCAGGCCCCGTCGTGCGCCTGCGCCTCCAACCGTCCCCGCAGCCAGGCCATGTCGGCGGCCATCCCGGCAACCACGGTCACCAGTTCATCGACCTTGGCTTCCAGCCGGTCGTACCTGGCCTCCAACCGCGCCGTGGTCGTGTCGACCTTCTGCTCCAGCCGCGCCGTGGTCGTGTCGACCTTCTGCTCCAGCCGTACGATGTTCTTCCGGAACTCGTCGTGCGCCCGGTCGTTTTCGACGATCGTCCGCCGCAGAAACCACAGCATCACCCCGAGCAGGGCCGTCGCAATCACCGACAGGACCGCCATGATCCACTCTGCCACCATGCCATCCCACGTCATCGCGCTCCGCCTCCCTTCGCAGTCTACACGGTCGCGCCGTCACGCGCCCGCCTGCGCCCGCGCGCTGGCCGGGCTTCGACCAACCCGTGCACACTGCGTGCCAGCGGCGTCGACACGAGCCGCGAACGCCGAAGCGGTCGTTCATCCCGTTCGACCGATCCGCAGCTTCAAGACGGCATTCCCCGGTCACGGAAGCCCATCCCCGGCCGGCGGCGCGACGCCGGTCAGCTTCTCGAGCAGGCCGGCCCCGTCGATCACGGCGACGCCGAGTTGCTGCGCCTTCCGCAACTTCGAGCCGGGTCCGCTTCCGGCCACGAGGTAGTCCGTGTTGCGGCTGACCGAGCCGGTCACCTTGCCCCCGGCCGCCTGGATGCGCGCCCTGGCCTCGTCGCGGGTCATGCCGTCCAGCGTTCCCGTGACCACGAGCACCTTGCCGGCGAGCGGATGCGGCCGACCCGCGTCTTCGGTCTCCTGCTCGAACCGCAGGCCGTGCCGCCGCAGCCGCTCCATCAGGTCGCGGTTCCGGTCCGACGCGAAGAAGGTCCGAATCGACCCGGCGATGCGGGGGCCGACCTCCTCCACCTGTTCGAGCGCCTCCGTCGACGCCGATGCAATCGCGTCCAGGCTGCGGAAGTGATCCGCCAGCAGGGCGGCCGTCCGCTCCCCCACGTGGCGGATGCCCAGCCCGAACACCAGACGGCCGAGGGGCGCCCGCCGCGACGCGTCGAGGCCCGCGACGATCCGGTCCGCGGACTTCTCGCCGAGCCGCATCTGCACCGGAACCTCGGCGAGTTGCGCCGTCGTCAGGCGGTACAGGTCGGCCGGGTCGCATACCGCCCCGATGTCGACCAGCCGGCCGGCCAGCGTCTCGCCCAGACCGTCGATGTGCTTCGCAGTGCGGACGATGAACCGCCGCAGCGCCCGGCGGTACGCCCCCCGGTCGTCGGAGCCGATCTGCGGCTCGGCCCCGGCTTCGAGCCCGTCGGGCTGCGCCGTCCGCACGTCGACGCCGGGCTGCCGGCCACCCGACCGGCACAGCGCGTCGACGAGGCGCCGCGCCGGCGGCTCCGCGAAGAACGCGTGGATGGACGCCGCCAGGCGCGCGTCGATCCCGGCAACCGCGGCCATCTCGTCCACCGAGGCCGCCGCCAGCCGCTCCAGGCTCCCGAAACGCTCCGCGAGCGCAGCGGGCTTGCGTTTCACGACCCCGTCGATGCCCAGTCCGTCGATCACCCGCGCCAGGTTCGCGCCGGATCGCGAGCGCGCGATGCGCTCCACCAGAAGCGCGGCCTTCTTCTCGCCGACCGTGCTCTCCTTCTCGAGATCCGCCAACTGCTCCGCCCGCAGCTCGTACAGGTCCGCGACATCCTTCACCAGGCCACCGTCGACCAGCGCCTCGACCAGCCACTCGCCCAGACCGTCGATGTCCATGGCGGTGCGGCCCGCGAAGTGCAGGACGGACTCCTTCAGGCGCGCGATGCAACTGGCGTTGACGCAGCGCGCCACCGCTTCGTCCTCCTCCCGGACCACCGGGGCCCCGCACGCCGGGCAGCGCGACGGCATCGCGAAGGGTCGGCGGCCGGCCCCCTCGCGGGTGACGCGCACCACCTTGGGGATCACGTCGCCGCTCCGCTCCACCAGCACCGCGTCGCCGATCTGCAACCCGAGGCGGGCGATCTCGTCCTCGTTGTGGAGGGTCGCGCGCGAGACCGTCACGCCGCCGACCTGCACCGGATGCAGCCGCGCGCGGGGGGTGACCGCGCCGGTCCGCCCGACCTGCACATCGATATCCTCCACGACCGTCTCGGCCTGTTGCGCGGCCGGCTTGCAGGCGATGGCCCAGCGGGGGGACTTCGAGGTCGCACCGAGACGCTGCTGCAGGTCGACGGCGTCCACCTTGAAGACCAGCCCGTCGATGGCGTACGGCAGATCACCGCGCCGCGGCAGCCACGCGTCCCGGAACCGTCGCAGGCCGTCGACGCCGCGCAGCCGTTCGCGGGCCGGATTCACCTTGAAGCCGAGCGCGGCGAGCGCTTCCAGCGCCGCCCAGTGCGAGGGGAAGACCGGCCGCCCCGCCGCGAGCAGCAGGTAGGGATGGAAATCGAGGCGCCGCGATGCGGTGACGGCCGCGTCGAGCATGCGCAGCGACCCGGCCGCGGCGTTGCGGGGATTGGCGAACAGCGGCTTTCCCTCGTCCCGTTGCCGCGCGTTCAGGCCGGTGAACGCCGCCGTGGGCATCACCACCTCGCCGCGCACCTCGAATTCCGCCGGCACGCCGTGCGCCCGGAGCGCAGGGGCCGGGATCGACAGCGGCAGCGAGCGCAGGGTGCGGGCGTTCGGGGTGATCACCTCGCCCTCCAGCCCGTCGCCGCGCGTCAGCGCCAGCGTCAGGCGGCTTGGCGCGTCGCCGGTGTCGAGGCTGGCGGGCGGGTCCGCCGGCAAGGCGCCCCCGGCGGCTTCCGGTCCGAACCGCACCGTCATGGAGACGCCGTCCAGCTTGAGCTCGCCCACATAGGCGAGTTCGTCCACGCCGGCCAGCTCGCGCGCCCGCCGGTCGAAATCGGCCAGCTCGGCGTCGTCGAACGCATTGTCGAGACTCAGCATCGCCGACGAGTGGCGCGCCTTCTCGACACCCTCGCGCGGCGCGCCGCCCACGCGCTGCGACGGCGAATCGGGCGTGACGAGCCCCGGATGCTGCGCCTCGAGCGTCTGCAACTCCCGCAGCAGCGCATCGAACTCGGCGTCGGTTATCTGCGGCTGGTCGAGGACGTAGTAGAGATGTTCGTGACGCCGCAGGTCGTCGCGCAGGCGGGCGACGCGATCCCGCGCCTCGTCGAACGGCAGCCCGGCTCCGGGTTCGGCAGGCATCGGCGCCCGGTCAGCGATCCCCCGCACCATACCGGAAACCGGCGATCACGCGCGCCCCCCGGATCGCCTGCCGGCCGGTCGAACACCTCGACCGCAGGCCGACGGGACCCCGGCGCCGGGCCCGCGCACGCGGTGACGCCCGCCGCGATCAACGGTCCCGGGCGAGCACGTAGTCGGGCAGGGCGAGCAGCGCATCGCGCTCGACGGAGGGGCGAAAGCCGCCGAGACAGTCCCGGGCCGCCATCGCGTGCTCGACCGCCCGGTCGTAGGCGTATTCCGTCGCGCGGTGTTCGCGCAGCAGGACGCCCAGCTCGCGCCAGTCGCCCATGCCGATCGCACCGCTGTCGATCGCGGCGCGCACGATCGCCCGCGCGCGGCCGTCGGCGCCATTCCTGGCCAGCAGATGAATGAGCGCCAGCGTGAGCTTGCCCTCGCGCAGATCCTGCCCGACCGGCTTGCCGAGGGTCGCCTGATCCGCGGTGAAGTCGAGCAGGTCGTCGACGAGCTGGAAGGTGACGCCGAGGTGGAAGCCGTAGTCCCGCAGGGCTGCGCGCTGGCTTGCGGTCGTCGTCCCCAGCATGCCGCCGATCTCGGCCGCGCCGCCGAACAGGTACGCCGTCTTGCGGCGGATGATCTCGAAGTACTCCTCCTCCGAGATGTCGATGTCGCCGGTCTTGGTCAACTGGTACAGCTCGCCCTCGATCATCCGCCGCGTCACGTCGCACAGCAGCCGCACGACGGGGATGGCGTCGTCGTAGGTGAGGGCCAGCTTCATCGAGCTGATGTACAGGTAGTCGCCCAGCAGGACGGTCTTCTCGCTGCCCCACTGCGAGTGGGCCGCCAGCCGGCCGCGCCGCAGGGCCGAGTCGTCGATGATGTCGTCGTGCACCAGCGTCGCGGTGTGGACGAACTCCACCGCGGAGGCGTAGACGACCGCGCGCTCTCCGGTGTAGCCGGCAAGCCGGGCCGCGAGCAGCAGCAGGGCCGGGCGAACCCGCTTGCCGCCGCTGGCCTGGATGTAGCGGGCCATGCGCGGAATCACCTCGTCCACCACGTGCGCCGGCCGCAGCCCCGCCCCCACGCCGCCGGCGGCCGACGCCAGCGCCGCCGCATCGGCCTCGACGGCAGGTCGGACATGACGGGCGTAGGCCTGCTCCACCGCCTCCAGGGCCGCGCGGATAGGTTCGAAGATCTGTTCCAGGTGGGCCGGCGCCGACGACTCGACTGCAACGTTCACGCCGCGTGAATCAGACCACAGTTTCGCCGCGAGCGTCAACGTGCCAGGCCCCGGCTCGGCCGACCGTCGAACAACCGGCCATACGAGCGCCGCGTTGCCTCGACGATCTCCTCGCGGGTCGCGCCGCGCACCTCGGCGAGGGTGTCTATCACCTGCGACACGCGCGCCGGCTCGTTCCGTCGGCCGCGGTAGGGCACGGGCGACAGATAGGGCGAATCGGTCTCCGCCAGCAGGCGATCCGCGGGCACGAGCGCGGCCGCCTCGCGAATCGCCGCCGCGTTGCGGAACGTCACGATACCGGAGAACGACACCTGGAAGCCGAGATCGAGCGCCTGGCGGGCAAACGCCGCGTCTCCGGTGAAGCAGTGGAACACGCCCGGCACGTCTCCGCGTCCTTCCGCGCGAAGCGCATCGAGGGTGTCCACGTCCGCCTGGCGCGTGTGGATCACGATCGGCCGCTGCAGCTCGCGCGCGAGCGCAATCTGACGCCGGAACACCTCGATCTGGATCCGGCGCGGCGCGAAGTCGTAGTGGTAGTCGAGTCCGATCTCGCCGACCGCGCAGGCGGCCGGCCGCCCGTCGAGAGCGTGGCGCACGAGCGGCGCCACCGCGTCGGGACCGGCCGCCTCGAACCGGGCCTCCGCCATCGGGCTCGATGACGACGGGCCGCCGGCGACCGCGGGAGAATCGAAAACCCCGGCCTGGTGCGGATGGACGCCGACGGCGAAAGCGACCTCGGGCCACGCATCGGCCACGCGGTCCGCCCGCCGCGCCTCCTCGTCGTTCGACGCGTCGAGGATGCAGAGCGCGCCTTCGACGCCGGCCGCGCGGGCGCGCGCGACCACGGCATCGAGGTCGCCGACGAACTGCTCGTCGGCCAGGTGGCAGTGGGAATCGATCATCGGACCGCCTGCCCGTCGGCCGGACGACGGGGCGCCCCGATCATCGGACCGCCGAGCCGGCAGGGGCGCGCTCCGCATCGTCCGGGGTCAGCAGCACCGGCTGTCCGTCCGCATCGAGGGCCGCGAGGACCATGCCGTTCGACTCGATCCCCATCAGCTTCGCCGGCTGCAGATTGGCCACGAAGACGACGTGCCGCCCCACGAGCCTCTCCGGCGCGTAGGTCCTTGCGATGCCGGCGACGATCTGCCGCACGCCGTTGCCGTCATCCACCTCCAGCCGCACGAGCTTCCGGGACTTCCGCACCGCCTCGGCGGTCACCACGCGTCCGACCCGCAGCTCGACCCTGGCGAACTCGTCCATGGAAATCCGCGGGGGTTCCGGGGTCCCGGCATCTTCCGTCTTCGCCTCCGCGCTCGTCCCGCCGTCGGCCGTCGCGGCGCCGGCAGGCTCCACAGGCCCGGAGGCAGGCGTCGGCGCAGGCGCCGATCCGCCTCCGTCGCGCTGTTCACTGTCGCTCATGGTCCGCTGCTCCTTCCGCTGCGCGCCGCTGTCCACGTTGGCGGCCGCCCGCGCCGGATCGAGTCGCGGCCAGAGCGGATCGCCCCTGACGACCTGCCGCTCGGCGCCCGGCGGCGTCGTCCAGACCGCGTCGCGGTCGAGATTCAGGTCCGCAATCTCGCCCGGCGCTCCCACGCGCGCCAGCACCTCCCGACACGAGCGCGGCATTACCGGGGTGAGCAGCAGGGCGGCCAGCCGGACCGCCTCGCTCACGTCGTAGAGTTGCCGGTCGAGCTCGGCCGCCCGCGCCGGATCCCGCGCCGTGACCCAGGGCTCGACGGTCGCGATGTACTCGTTGGCGGCGTCGACGAGCTGGAAGGCCGCAGCCACGCCGCCGTGCAGCGTAAGGGCGTCCATCGCCTCGCGGTAGGCGGCCACCGCCCGGCCTGCCGTCTCCGCCAAGGGTCCGGGGCCGCCGGGCGGCGCCACCAGCCTTCCCTTGCGGTAACGGTGGGCCATCGACGCCAGACGGGAGACCAGGTTACCGAAGTTGTTCGCCAGATCGACGTTGTAGCGCTCCTCGAACCGGTCCCACGTGAAGTCGCCGTCCTGGCCGAACGCAATCTCCTTGGTGAGATACAGCCGCAGGGGGTCCGGTCCCAGGCGGTCCGCCGCTTCCAGCGGATCCACCACCGTCCCGAGCGACTTGCTCATCTTCTGGCCCTGCCAGTGCACCCAGCCGTGGCCGAACACCTGGCGCGGCAGCGGCAGTCCCGCGCTCATCAGCATCGCCGGCCAGCAGACGCAGTGGAAGCGGGTGATGTCCTTCCCGATGACATGCAGATCGGCCGGCCACCACGTTTCGAACAGCGACTCGTCGGCGCCGTAACCGACACCCGAGATGTAGTTGATGAGCGCGTCGACCCATACGTAGACCACGCTGTCGGCATCCCATGGCACCGGGATGCCCCAGGCCTGGCCGGTCCGACTCATCGAGATGTCGTCGAGCCCCGCCTCGAGCAGCCTGAGCATCTCGTTCCGGCGGATCTCCGGCTCCAGGAACTCCGGGTGGGCCTCGTAGTGATCGAGCAGGCGTTGCCGGTACTTCGACAGCCGAAAGAAGTGGTTCTTCTCCTTGATCCACTGCGGGGGCCTGCGGTGCACCGGACAGTTGCCGTCCTCGAGGTCCTTCTCCGGCTTGAACGCCTCGCACGAGACGCAGTACCAGCCCTCGTAGTAGCCCTCGTAGACGTCGCCCGCGGCGGCCATCCGCGACACCAGGGTCGCCACGCTCGTCCGGTGGCGCGCCTCCGTCGTACGGATGAAATCATCGAACGAAATATCGAGCCGGTCCCAGACGTCGCGGAACACCTTCTCCATGTCGCCGCAGAAGGTCAGCGGATCGGTCCGGAGCTCCCGCGCCCGCTGGAAGACGTTCTGCGAGTGCTCGTCGTTGCCCATCATGAAGCGCGTCTCGACGCCGCAGAGCCGCTTGTAGCGGGCGATGACGTCGGCCGCGATCTTCTCGTAGGCCGTCCCGAGGTGCGGCCGGCTGTTGACGTAATCGATCGCGGTGGTCAGATAGAACTTCGACATCGCGTCGGACAGTCGTCTCCGTGTTCTGTTGGCTGACGATGCAAGTCGTTACACAAGAACAGTTTACGGCGCGCAACCGGGTGTTCAGTCGACCGGGGTGGCTGGCGCGGTGCGTTCGAGGATCTGGAGCAGCAGGCTGCGCATCTCACGCATCTCAGTGCGGAGCTCACGGATGTCGGTCTGCGTTTCGGCGTGGCGTTCGCGGATCTCGGCCTGCAACTCGGCACGCATCGAGTGCATCTCGGTGCGGAGCTCGCGCATGTCGGTCTGCATTTGGTCCATGCGGGCGTTGACGCTGGCGTTGGTGTCGTCGATCCGGGCGTTGACGGTCGCATACTGCTGCATCAGCATGGTGTTCTGCTGGAACATCCGTTGACGCTGGCGTTGGTGTCGTCGATCCGGGCGTTGACGGTCGCATACTGCTGCATCAGCATGGCGTTCTGCTGGAACATCATCCCGACGAACGTGAGCTGCGGCAGGCCGATGCCGGTGGTGATGATCCACATGGCGTCGATCGAGAGTCCGGGCTTCGCGGGGCTGTCTGCGTGCTCGGGAGCAGTCGCGGTGGTGGCGGCCATGACGTGCATGTCTCCTTGACGTGTTGACGTGATTCTACACGCGGATTCAGGACGGAGGGAGCGGCGGTGGCCGGGTTACAACTGGCCGTTGGTCAGGTTGTCAATGGTCGTGTTGCGCGTCGTGCCGGCATGCGGCTTGTCAGTCCAGTTTCCGGAGCTGCCCTGCCGGTACTGCACGTCGTAGTCGGTGATGGCGGCGCCGTTGTTCGCAGGCTCGGTCCGCTCGACGTCGATCTGCGCGTTGCCCGGCGTCGGGGTCACGACGGGCTTGCCCGGTGGTATGGGCCGGCTGGGACTGCTGGCGAGTGTGGCGCGGCGCACGGCCGAGGCATCGCCTGTACCTTCGGCGTTGACGGCCCTCACCCGCACTCCTTACGAGGTGTGGTTGGTCCATCCCGTCAGCGTCGTGCTGGTGCTCGTGCCGCTGTGGGACACGGCTGCCACGAACCGCTGCCGGCCTGGTACTCCACCCGGTAGCCCGTGATCTCGATGACGTACTCGACGTTGTTCATCAACCCGCGCAGCGTGTAGCGCGTGTCCGTGGTGTCGATGGGAACGGCGGGATCGAGGCGTATTCGACCGCGTGGTGGCGGATGCGGTAGTCGAAGGCGTTGTTCGACGCGTCCCAGCGCAAGGCGATCTCTTCATCGCCGGGGACGACGTTGACGTTGCTCGGCGGGTCCGCCGGCGGAACTTCCGGGTCGGTGGGCCCGCCTACAGGCGTCGCGCACCTCACCTGGGACCAGTCGCTCGAGTCCGACTTGACTCTGGCGCAGTAGTTCTCGCCGTTGACGAGCCCGGTGATGGTGTACTGCGTGCCGCGTCCCTCGAACACGGTGGTCCAGTCGGCCCGGCCGGAGGACGAACGGTACTGCAGGGCTGTGCCGATGTGCTGCTCGGCACCGGTACGAACGGCGACGTGAGGGTGGTCAAGGCAGTCGCGCCGAGCCGTCGACCGGAAGCTCGGCCTCGTGTGCACTTCAGGTTCCTGGTACCGTTTCAGTGTTCCTGTCCAGCCAGGCCTTGACGGCCATGGCCTGCACTTCCTTTATCGAAAGCTGCCGTTCGGCCGCCAGCCGCGCGCAGTCCTCGAATTCCGGCGCCGCGTTGCGGACCGCGCCGGCGCGCCGCGCCACCTTGATGCGGATGCGGCCCAGCGGTGTCTCGACGCTCACCGACTCCCGGTCGAGCCGCTCGCGCTCGGTCTCGGTCACCCGCAGGCCGATGGTCGTCGTCTCCCGGAACAGGATGTCGGCCAGCGCCTCGCGCCGGCCGGGCGGCGCAATCACCGTCACCAGCGTGCCGGGGCGGTTCTTCTTCATCTGAATCGGCGCGTAGAAGACGTCGAGCGCCCCGGCGCCAGTCAGTTGCTCCATCAGCGCTCCGTAGAGCTGCGGATTCATGTCATCGATCTGGCACTCCAGCACGACCACGCGCTCGATGGCCCCGGTCCCGGATCCGTTACCCACCAGGGCCCGCAGCACGTTGGGACGCCCTGGCGGATTCCGATCGCCGGCCCCATAGCCAATCCGTTCGATCGTCATCGGTGGCTCCAGACCGTAGGCGTCGGCATACGCCGTCACGATGAGCGCCCCGGTCGGCGTGACCAGCTCCGCCGGGGGCCCCTGGGCGTACGTCGGCACCCCCACCAGCAGCTCCGCTGTGGCCGGCGCCGGCACCGGCAGCACGCCATGCGCGCACTCGACGGTGCCGGAACCGACGTTGAGGGGAGACGCGACCACCCGGTCGGGGGCCAGCCATTCGAGGGCGCAGACTGCCGCCACCACGTCCACGATGGAGTCGACCGCTCCGACCTCGTGCAGGTGCACCGTCTCGACCGGCACCTGATGGATACGCGCCTCCACCTCGGCGAGGCGGCGAAAGAGCCGCGAGGCGCGCGTCTTGCCGGCCGCCGACAAGGATGACTGCTCGATGATCCCGTTGATCCGGGTCAGGCCGCGGTGGCCCCGGTGATCCTCGTCGTGGGCATGCTCGTGGTCGTGGGCATGCTCGTGGTCGTGGGCATGCTCGTGGTCGTGGGCATGCTCGTGGTCGTGGGCATGCTCGTGACCGTGAACATGGTCGTGGCCGTGTTCATGCGGGTGGGCGTGCCCACTCGCACCGAGGCGGTCGGCGGCCATCCCGCCGACCGTCACCCGAAACTTCGCCGCCCCGATGCCGCTCCGGTCCACGCGTTCGCTGCTGACGCGGACCCCGTCGAGGCCCAGCGAGTCGACTGCCTGCGCAAGCACCTCGAAAGGCACGCCGGCGTCGAGCAGCGCGCCGGCGACCATGTCGCCGGACGCGCCGGAGAAGCAGTCGAGGTACAGGATTCTGGACATCAGCAAATGACCCGTGCCCGGCGGCGGGCGTCGACCGCCCCGCCATCCGGCTACAGGCGGCCGTGCTCCTGGAAACTGTAGTAGCACGCATCCGCCAGAACCATGTGATCCAGCACGTCGATGCCCATGATGGCGCCGGCCTCCACCAGCCGCGCGGTCAGGGCCACGTCGTCCTCGCTCGGCGTGGGATCTCCCGACGGGTGGTTGTGAAACACCACGATCGCCGCCGCACCGCCCGCGATCGCCGTCCGGAAGACCTCCCGCGGATGCGCCAGGGTTTCATCCAGCGTGCCGACCGACAGCAGCGCGGTGAGCAACACGCGGTGACGAGCGTCGAGCTGGACCACGCCGAACTGCTCCACCGAACGCGCGCCGTACCGCGGCAACAGATAGCGCGCCATGTCACGCGGCCCGCCCAGCCTCGTCCGCTCGTCGGGCAACGCGAGGGTGCGGCGCCCCAGTTCGATCGCCGCCGTGATCCGGGCGGACATCGCCGGTCCGACGCCGGGAACTCCCTGCAACTGCCCGTCGAGCGCGCGCGTCAAGCCGTGTACTCCCCCGGCATGGAAGAGCACCCGGTTGGCGATGTCGAGCGCGCTCTCGTGCTGAGATCCGTGACCGATAACCGCGGCGAGCAACTCGTTGTCACCGAGCCCGGAAGGGCCCAGACGCCTCAATTTCTCGCGCGGACGGTCGTGCAGAGCCAGATGCCGTACGCTCACACGGCAAGCTCATTCAATCTGCGTGCCGCGTCCGGCTGATCGTACTACACCCCGGCCGCCGCACCGGGCGCCGCCGGTCGGAGCCCCGCCTGCCGCAGGGCACGCGGGCGCGTCCAGCGTCCGCGTGCAACGATGTCGGCCCAACCCGTGAGCTGGATCTCCGCGTCCGTCCAGTCGACGTGCTGCTCCCCGCCCGGCGAGACGACCTCCGCACGCCGCGCGGCGCCGCCGAACCGCGCCGCCGCAACCGCGGCTGCGCACGCGCCGGTACCCGAGGCCAGTGTGGGCCCCACCCCCCGCTCCCAGATCAGGATCCGAATCCGATCGGGTCGCTCGACCGTCGCGAATTCCACGTTGGTCCCGTCCGGAAACCGCTCGTGCGTCGACAGGAGCCGTCCGAGGCTCCGGAACCGCCGTTCCCCTTCCTCCACCGATGGCGACAGTACGACGCACTGCGGATTGCCGACGGACAGCACGACGACGCGCAGCCGCTCACCGCCCACCGCCAGCTCTTCCTCGCGCAACCCGTGCGGCTGTCCCATGCCCGCCCGGAACGTGTAGCGCGGATGCTCCGCATGCAGCAGCGTCAGGGTCTTCAGGCCGCCCGCGGTCTCGATCTCGATGGGTCGGGCAGCCGCGCGGTGACCCTCTTCGGGAGCAGTCTCGATCAGCAGCGCCCCCAGGCAGCGCACGCCGTTGCCGGACACCTCGGCGGGGCTGCCGTCGGCATTGAGGAGCCGCATCGCGGCGCCGGCCGGGGTACGCCGATGGACAATCAGGCCGTCCGCTCCAATCCCGTGCTGTCGCCGGCAGATGGCCCGCGCCAGGTCGCCGAGCGGCGCACCCTCGACGTCCTTTGCGTCGATGAAGAGAAAGTCGTTGCCGCAGGCGTGCGCCTTGACGAATCCGACCGTCGCGCCGGGCGGCCGATCGCTCACGGCAGATCCATGGCGCGGAAGACCCATGTCAGCCCGGTCGTCACGCCGATGCCGGCGTCGCGCGGCGTCAGGCCGGCCACCAGCGCGGCATCCACCCGCACCAACCCCCGCGTGAAGCGCGCTCCGAAACGGACGTAGCCGGAGCTGTCGGTGCCCGGCGGCGGGTCGCCGCGCCGCGTGTTGGCGCGACCGTTCACTTCGCCGACGATCTCGGCTCCCTCCGCAAACGCGCGGGCCAGGGAGATCCCGTACACCAGCACGTCGTTCTGGCGATCACCGCGGGTGGGATCGCTCAGAATCCCGATCCCGATGTTGCCTACCACGCGCAGCGACCGCATCGTCTTGCCGATCAGCAGGGTGTTGTAGTAGTCCATCGTGTCGAGCCCGATCCCCTCCTCGTTGCCGGCGTTCGGCAGCTTGGTGGCGAATCGGAGCGCGATGCCGGGACGGACGGCGCCTTCGGACAGCAGGCGCGACTTGGCGCCGACCACCGTATCGGACCAGCTCGACGTGCTGTCGCCGCTGACGCGCAGGAAATGGGACAGCGGCGCGTCTGCCCTGCCGGTGATGCGCAGCGTGTCGTACGAGACGTTGTCGATCTGCAGCTCGGCGATCGAGCTCACCCCGACGCTGACGCCGAACCGGGGCAGGCTCCGCAGATTGCCGCTCAGGCCCGACACCGGAAAGCGCTGATCCTGCTGGTAGTCGAATCCCGCCTCGATCAGCACCAGGCCGCTGCCCACCGATTCGGGGTCCTCGGTCACCAAGGGCCGTTGCTGCGCCGCGGCCAACGCCGGCCAGAGCAGGAGGATGAGTGAGAGAAGGGCCCGTCTCGGACGCATGTCCTGATTCTAGCGCCCCGAAACGCCTCGCGGGCTCGGCTTTCGGTCTCAGCCCTCACCGCTCCGGAAACTTGCGCCACAGAACTCACTCCGGCGCGTTTCTGCGGCGCAAGCTCCTAGAAAACCCGACCACTGTCGAGCAGCACGGTCACCGGCCCGTCGTTGACCAGCTCGACGTCCATCATGGCCTGGAACTCGCCGGTCTCGACCGGCAGAGCGTGCTGTCGCAGCCGCTCCAGCAGCGCTTCATACAGCTCCCCGGCGCGGTCGGGAGCCGCTGCCGCACTGTAGGACGGCCGCCGACCGCGCCGGCAGTCTCCGTACAGCGTGAACTGCGAGACCACGAGCACGGCGCCGCCGACCTCGGCCACCGACCGGTTCATCCTGCCGTCGGCGTCCGCGAACAGGCGGAGGTCGCGGATCTTGGCCGCCACGTAGTCGGCATCGCGGTGCGTATCGTCACGGCCGACGCCCAGCAGCACGACGAGACCATGCCCGATGGCGCCTGTCGTGCACCCGTCCACGGTCACCGACGCACGGCGGACGCGCTGCACCACCGCCCGCATCAGGAGCCCGTGGCAGGAGCCCCGCCGCACTGGAGCGGCGCTCCTTCCCGCGTGGACCGCAAGGCCACGGACGGTCGCAGGTTCATGGTGCAACCGTGACGCCGGGAAGAGACGTGGACAGGTCAGGCGGCATGGAAACCGTCGCGCGCAATTCTCCAGGCGGATTCAGGCGCGTGTCGAGCAGATGGCGCGGCGCGACGTTGCCGAGCGCCTTCAGCATGGAGCTCTTCACGCCCGGGTGCTCGCGTTCCAGATCCAGCAACCAGCACTTGACCCGCTGCCGCTTCAGGCTGAGGTCGCCGCAGACCGGACAGCAGCAGCCGATCACCTCCAGGTTGCACTCGCGCGTGTAGGCGCGCGCCTCGTCTTCGGTCACGTAGACGAGAGGCCGGATGACCACGTGCCGACCGTCGTCGGAGACCAGCCGCGCCGGCATCGCCTTGAGCGACCCGGCGAAGAGCAGGTTGAGGAGCAGCGTCTCGATGAAGTCGTCGGCGTGATGTCCCAGCGCGATCCTGGTCGCCCCCACCTCGGCCGCAATCCGGTACAGGACGCCTCGCCGCAGCCGCGCGCACAGCGAGCACGGCGTCGCATCGGCGTCGAGCACGTCGTCCATGATGTCGCCGATCGACGTGTGCTCGATGCGGTACTCCCAGCCGCGCTGTTCGCAGGTGCGCGCGATGACGTCGTGCTTGTACGCCGCGTAGCCGGAATCGACGTTGACGGCCACGAGCGAGAAACGGACCGGCGCCCGCCGGCGCAGCACGTCGAGCAGATGCATCAGCGCCCAACTGTCCTTGCCCCCCGACAGACCGACCATGACGCGGTCGCCATCCTCGATGAGGTCGAAGGTCCTGATGGCGCGGGTCGCCTTGCGGGCGAGGCGGGCTTCGAGGTTGCTGCTGTAGGCCATCTCCGGCTGCGACTCCCGGTTGGACTACCGGCCTGCGGCCACGTCACGACGACGACAAGGCGAACCTCGGACCGCGGACAGCCTGGAGTCCATGCATGAATCACCGAGTCCAAACGTGACGCTCCGCCAGTTTATCACCCGACCCGGCGCCGCCGACGGACGTGCAGGGGTACGAATTCGGCCCGAGGCCGGCGTGTTAAGATCTTCGGTCGCGCAGATCGAATCCATACCAACTGAAGGATTGCCGGATGACCAAGACTGCTCACGGCGTTGCCCTGCGCCTGGCCGTCACCCTTCCGTGCCTCGTGCTCCTGCTCGCAACCACCGCCGCGGCCCAGGACTGGCCGAGCTGGCGCGGCCGGTTGCAGACCGGCGTCTCCGATCAGACCGGACTCGTCTCGAGCTGGTCGGTCGACGGCGAGAACCTGATCTGGTTCCAGGAGTACATCGCGCGGTCGACGCCGGCCGTTTTCGACGGGCGCGTATGCGCCAACGGCCGCACCGGGGACGGCGTCGAGAAGAAGGAAATCGTCACCTGCTGGGACGCCGAGGACGGCACGAAGCGCTGGGAGCACACCTTCAGCGTCCTCAACACCACGGTGCCCTTCAACCGGGTCGGCTGGGGCAGCGTGACCGGGGATCCCGAGACGGGGCACCTCTATGCGCTGAACGTCGACGGCCACCTGCACTGCTTCGACCGCGACGGCAACGTCGTCTGGAGCTGGCGCCTGGCGGAAGACCTCGGGCGCGCGTCCGGGTACGGGGGGCGGACATCGACACCGATCATCGACGAGGATCGGCTGATCCTGAGCGTGATCGGCTCGGCCTGGGGCAGCCTCGGTGGTCCCCCGCGTCACCGCTACGTCGCGTTCGACAAGCGGACCGGCCGGGTGCGCTGGGTGTCGACGCCGGGCGGCCAGCCGGCCGACCTGAACACGCAGTCGGTGCCCATCGTCGCCGTGGTCAACGGTCGGCGGCTGATCATCGACGGCAACGCGGACGGCCACATCTATGCGTTGCAGGCGCGCACCGGCGTCAAGGTCTGGGAGTTCCACCTGAGCCAGCGCGGCATCAACGTGTCGCCGGTCATCGACGGCACGACCGTCTACGTCGCGCACAGCGAGGAGAACATCGACCGGGGCACGATGGGCCGCGTGGTGGCGATCGACGCGACCGGCAGCGGGGACATCACGTCCAGCGGCGAGCTGTGGCGCATCGACGACCTGGCCGTCGGGTTCTCGTCGCCGCTCATCCACGACGGCACGCTGTATGTCATCGACAACTCCGCGAACCTCGTGGCCATCGAGGCCGTCAGTGGCGCAGTTCAGTGGGAGTACAGCATCGGCAACGTCGGCAAGGCGTCGCCGGTCTGGGCCGACGGCAAGCTGTACCTGACCGAGACGAACGGGAACGTGCACATCCTGCGGCCGGGCCCCGACGGCCCGACCACTCTCGACCACGACGAACTCGACGTGGCCGACGGCCGCTACGCCGAGATCTACGGCTCGTTCGCCCCGGCCTACGGGCGGCTCTACGTCACCGCCGAGTCGGGGATCTACTGCATCGGCGACCCGGATGCGCCGTTCTCCGCGACCCCGGGCGCGAGCCCTGCGCTGGGCATCGAGACCGCGTCGACGGGGACCGTGGCGAACCTGCAGGTGGTGCCGGCCGAGGTGATCGCCGCCGCCGGCGAGACCGTCAACTTCCGCCTGCTGGCCTTCGACGAGAACGGGCAGCGGGTGGACATCCCGAACGCGACCTGGACCCTGGACGGCCTGACCGGATCGCGGCTGCGCGTCAACGGCGAGTTCCAGTCGAGTCCGCAGTCCACCAACCAGGCCGGGCAGGTGGTCGCGACCATCGGCGACGTCTCGGCCGCGGCGCGTGTGCGCATCTTCTCCCCGCTGCCCTGGACGGAGAACTTCGAGAACGGCCGGCCGCCGCACTGGATCGGCGGGGGCGGCAGCCTTGCGGCGGTGGAGCTCGACGGCGAGCAGGTCTTCCGCAAGGGCGCGTCGCGCACCGGCATCCACCGGCATGCCCTCTACGTCGGCCCGTCCTACCTTTCGAACTACACGGTGCAGGCCGACGCCATGTCGACGCAACGGGGCCGCCGGCGGCCCGACATCGGGCTGATCAACAGCGGCTACACCATGGACATGCAGGGCAACCACCAGCGGATCGAGGTCCGCTCGTGGGCCGCCGAGCTGCGCATGGCCGAGCGCTTCCCGTTCCGCTGGGAGCCGAACGTCTGGTACACCCTGAAGCTGCGCGTCGACACTGACGAGGAGCGGGCGCTGATTCGCGGGAAGGTCTGGCCGCGCGACGAGGCCGAGCCGAACGACTGGACCGTGACGGTCGAGGATCCCGAGCCGGTGCGCGCGGGCAGCCCCGGCCTCATCGGCTACTCGCCGATCGACATCTACTACGACAACGTCCGCGTGATGGAGAACCCATGACTCGACAGGCCCTGATTCTCGCCACCGCCGTTCTGCTCGCCGTCACCGCCTCCGCGGCGGCCCAGGACGTCGCGATGTTCGGCAACACGCCGTCCCGCAACATGGTGTCGGACGACACCGGCATCGTCAGCGAATGGGACGTCGACACCGGGATGAACGTGCTCTGGTCGCAGCCGGTCGGCTCGCAGGCCTACGGCGGCCCCGTCGTCGCCAACGGCCGGGTCTACGTGGGCACGAACAACGAGGGACGCCGCGACCCGTCGATCGAGGGAGACAAAGGCGTCGTCATGGCGTTCGACGCGACCAGCGGCGACTTCATCTGGCAGATGGTGCACCCGAAGCTGTCGTCCGGCCGCGTCAACGACTGGCCGCTGCAGGGTGTCTGCTCGACCGCCTTCATGGAGGGCGACCGGATCTGGTACGTGTCGAACGAGGCGCACGTCGTCTGTCTCGATGCGAACGGGCTGGCCGACGGCAACGCCGGGCCGTTCACCGACGAGATCGAGACCGGATCCACGGCGGGCGACATCATCTGGTCGTACGACATGATCAACGAGCTCGACGTCTTCCCCCACAACCTCGCCACCGGGTCGCCGCTCATCATCGGCGACGTGCTCTACACGGTGACCAGCAACGGCGTCGACGAGGGGCACGTCAACATCCCGTCGCCCTTCTCGCCCGACTTCATCGCCCTGGACAAGAACACCGGCGAGCTGTTGTGGGAGAGCAACCCGGTAGGCGAGAACGTGCTGCACGGCGCCTGGACGAACCCCGCCTACGCCGAGATCGACGGCCGCGGGCAGGTCATCTTTCCCGGCGGCAACGGCGTCATCTACAGTCTCGACGCGGCCACCGGCGAGCTCGTCTGGCAGTTCGACTGCAACCCGGAGGACTCGGAGTGGATCCTCGGCGGACGCGGGACGCGCAACAACATCCTGGCGACCCCGGTGATCCACGACAACAAGGTCTACATCGGCGTCGGCCAGGATCCGGAGCACGGCGAGGCGCCGGGCCACTTCTACGCGATAGACGCCACCGGGACGGGTGACGTGACCGACACGCACCTGGTCTGGCACCGCGGCGGCGAGGACTTCTACCGCACCATGTCGACGGCCGCGATCGCGGACGGCGTGCTCTACATCTCCAGCCTCTCCGGCTTCCTGCACGCGCTCGACCCGCAGACTGGCGAGCACTTCTGGACCTACGACACGTTCGCCGCCGTGTGGGGCTCCCCCTTCGTGGTCGACGGCAAGGTCTTCCTCGGCGACGAGGACGGCGATGTCGTCGTCCTGCGGGCCGGGAAGGAGATGGAGGTCATCGGGGAGTACAACCTCGGCGCCGCCGTCTACTGCACGCCGGTGACGAAGGACGGCGTGCTCTACATCCTGACCCGCAACCGCATCTGGGCATTCCAGGAGGGCGCGCAGTCGGAACCGTTCTGATCGTTCGCCCGCGCAACGGCCTCCGCCGCCGGACCGCGCCCCGAAAGTCGCAGCGGCCGATCCGGCGGCGTCGTGGCATTGCCGCACGCAACGGCTCATGCCCGGGAACACGTCATGGTCCTGACATCCTCGACGATGCTCGCGCTCGGAACGCGGGCGCCCGACTTCACGCTGCCCGACGCCTGCGGGAACCCGGTCGCGCTGGCGGAGTTCGCCGGCGCGCCGGCCACCGTCATCGTCTTCCTGTGCAACCACTGTCCATATGTGAAGCACATCAAGACCGCGCTCGCAGAGTTCGCCCACGAGTACGCGACGCGCGAGGTCGCCGTCATCGGCATCAACGCCAACGACGCCGAGGCGCATCCGGAGGACGACCGCGAGGCGATGGTCCGGGACATCGCCGAGTTCGGCTACGCCTTTCCCTACCTGGTCGACGCCAGCCAGGAGGTCGCCAAGGCCTATCGCGCAGCCTGCACCCCGGACTTCTTCGTCTTCGACGCGGAGCTGCGCCTCGTCTACCGGGGGCAGTTCGACGACAGCCGCCCCGACAACGACGTCCCGCCGACCGGCCGCGACCTGCGCGCCGCAGTCGACACCGTCGTCGCCGGGCAGGCCCCCACCGGCGACCAGAAGCCAAGCATCGGCTGCAACATCAAGTGGAAGCCGGGCAACGAACAACCCGACGACCGCTTCGAGTAGCGCCGCCAGACAGTCGCAAGGCTCCGCGGTCGGCCCCGCCTGAAGTCGGCTCTCGGCAGACTTCCATCACGTGATGCGGCTCAGAGTCTCGACCAGGCTCCGCCACCGCGATCGACCCACGCGCTCGGCGAATGCACGGTCCGCGGTGACGACCCGCGCGCGCGCGCGTTCGGCCAACGCGAGGTACAGACAGTCGTAGACGGGGTGACCGAGTTCGTGCGCCATCTCGAACGCGGTCTCGTGCAGTTCCGCCGCCGGTGCCAGCGATTCGAACCAGAGCGGAAGCGAATTCAGGAACGCCCGCGCGTGTACAGGCGCGATCTCGTCGCTCCTCACGCGACGCCAGGCAGCGTTCGCGCACTCCGCGAGAATCATGTCCGGGGCGACGAAGGTGACATGGTCCGTCGCGAGCCTGCGCGCTTCGGGCGAGAGCGGTTCGTCGAAGAACCACTTGCAGGCAACGCTGGCGTCGATCACCAGGGTCATCGGGTGTCGCGGTCGGCGCGCAACAACGACACGCTGTCCGTGAGCGGACCGGCCGTCAGGGCTCGAATGCGGTCGGCCTCCGCAAGCAGCGTGGATCGATTGGGGCGGGATGCGCGCGTAAGGAGGGTCCGCAGCTCCTGTTCCAGGGACACGCCGTTGCGTTTCGCCTGCTGTTTGAGCGCCATCACCACGGCTGCGTCCAGATTGCGCACGATGACCTGCGCACGCGATCCTCCCGCGGCCGGGACACGGTGAGGCCGGTTGTTCCCGTGCCCAGTCCTGACGAACCGCACCTGCTCGGTCTTGATGTCAGGCCGTCCATCCGTCTTCCAGCCTGCCCGCATCCAGCTCTGCGCCTGCGGATGGGTTTCGTCGTTCGCCCACCACGCGGCGCAGTTCCTGGGATTCCTGGCGCTCGGCGGCAACGAAGCCCCAAGGAGCTCCTCTATCCTGTGGAACGGCAGCGTGCAGTCCTGACCTTTATGCTCCCCCAGATATTGGCCGAGTGGCTGATATCGTCCCATCTTGTGTCCCCTTTGGGATTTCAGGGAATGATAGCATGCTCCGCGCTGCAGCGGAACCGGATGCCACCGGATGCGGGCGTGAGAACGAGTGAACGATGGAGGCCAACGGGCGGACGGACCGGGCGCGTCGCTCGCTACTCCCGCACCCGCGGAATCAGATCGGTGGTCATCCGCTCGCCGTCACGGACGAAGACGACCTCGACCGGCTCGCCCACCTTCAGCAGGTCGAGCGCGTACATGTAGTCGTAGATGTTGGTGACCGTCTGCCCGGCGAGGCCGACGATGACGTCCCCGCCCTGCAGGCCGGACGCCTCGGCCGGGCCGCCGCCGATGACGCCCGATATCGACAGGCCCTCGACCTCCTGCGTGTAGTCGGGGATGGTGCCAGTGAAGATGCGCATCGTCGCGCCGCCGCCGCGCTGCTGCACGCGCTCCACCCGGATGAAGTCGGGCGCGTCCGGCCGGCTGGCGAGATTCGACGCGACGGCCGCCGCGAGATCGACGATGCGGTCCAGCCCCTCGTAGTCGAGCGTGTCCGCGTCGTCGGTCGGCCGGTGGTAGTCCTCGTGGCTGCCGGTGAAGAAGTTCAGGCTGGGCACCTCGGCGGCGTTCAGGCTCCCGACATCGGTCGGCAGGTAGGGATCGGCGACGAAAGTGAGGTTCAGTCCGACCGGTTCGTTCATCTCCTCGGCCAGCTCGGTCCAGATGGAGCTGCTGCCAACCGCCTGCAGGTTGAGCGGGCCGTCATCGAGCCGGCCGACCATGTCGAAGTTGAGGTAGGCGGCGATGTGATCCATGGGCGCCGGGGCCTGCTCTACGAAGGCCGCGGACCCGAGCAGGCCGAGCTCCTCGCCGGACCAGAAGGCGAGGATGATCCCGCGCCCGCGGTCGGCGGCGGCCAGCCGGGCGCCGGCGGCCAGCACCGCCGCCACCCCGGAGGCGTTGTCGTCGGCGCCGTTGTGGATCTCCCCCGCCTCGTCGCCGCGCGCCAGCGAATCGCCGCCGCGCCCGCGACCGAGGTGATCGTAGTGGGCGCCGAGCAGCACGTACGGCTTGTCGAGCGCCGTGCCCGTGGTCGGCGGCAGGTAGCCGATGACGTTGTGACCGGTGGCCTCCTGCCTCTCGAGCTGCACGTCGATGGAGCCCTGCAACGGGAGATCGAACCCGGTGACATGGGGATTGGCGGTATCGAGCGACGCCTGCACCGCCTCGATCGACTCGCCGGCGCTCTCGATGATCGCCGCCCCGAGCGCGCCGTCCACCGTGACGGCCACGATGCCGGAGTCGCTGACCGCGGTGTCGAAGGTCAGCGGGACCAGGGCGCCGGCATTCGGCGACCGCGGCCCCGTGACGACGATGAGACCCGCTGCGCCCCGCTCGCGGGCGGCGAGCGCCTTGTAGCGCAGACCCGCGTAGCGGGCGAGTGTCGCGCGCAGTTCTCCCTCCGCGTCTTCGGGAAAGTAGCGGAACACGACCACGATCTTGTCCGTGACGTCCAGCGTGGCAAAGCTGTCGTAGCTGAAGTCGTCCGTCTCGGGTACCGACAGGCCGTAGCCGGCGAAGACGAACTGTCCCTCCGCCCGGCCCGTATCCGAGAACGACAGCGCGCGGATTGACGGCGTGTCGGCAACCGCGGGCGCGGTCGGCGCGGCCGAGCCGTTGCCTCCCGGCGGGGACGCAGAGGGCGCAGGCGACACCGGCGCCGGGGCGCCGTTCGACGACGCCGTGGAGACGGACGCCACGGCGATGCCGGTCGACTCCAGCCCGCCGGGAACGCGCGTCGCCCCGGTGCTCTCGAACTGCAGCGCGCTGCCGGTGTCCGTCACGCCGGCGGTGTACGAGAACGGCTGCCGAAAGCCGTCCACGCCCGGCAGCGGCTCGGCGTCGATCGCCTCGAGCTGCTCGATGATGTAGTCGGCCGCCTTGCGGATGCCCGGCGAGCCGGTCAGTCGTCCCTCGAGCTCGTCGTCGGCCAGGTACTCGACGATCTCCCGCGTGTCGAACGATGCCGGTTCCTGGGCGGCGGCAACGCCGGCGCCGCCCAGCGACACAAGCAGCAGGAGGAGCACCCGTCGCACAGTGAGCACGCGTCGCGCAGCAATGGATGACATTTCGGTTCCCTCGGTATTCGGGCCCCCAACGAGCGCGCCGGCTCACGGGAGCGGGGCCACGCGTGATCCACCGTGCAGTGATGCGCATTCAGCATCCTGCTTGCAGTCCAACGCCTCGGGATTCCGGGCGTAGCGGCGCAACCACAGCTCGCCCGGTCACTCACCTCTGCCGTCCGGCCGCCGGAACGACGAACGCCGGGGCCGACACATCCACCCAACGCTACCACACGCGAGGGCGCTGCTCGTCACCATCGAGTGTTTCTGTATCCATGGTTCGCGAAACACTACCGGGCGGCAGCCCGCCCCGGTTCACGGGCATTTCCCGCCGCGCCGACCTCACGGGAGCCGGACCACGCGCGATCCGAGGCGCAGGGAGCGCGAGTCCGCCTCCCACGCGAACTCGTACGTCTCCAGGTCCGATACGTAGCGGCGCGCCCCGGTGCGGGCATCCACCACCTCGACCCACATCGTCCGGCCGTTGGAAACGAGAAACGCCAGGGCCGCTGCGTCAGGCGCCCACTCCGGCCCGCGAAGGGTGCGGTGCTCGAAGTCGTCCGGCGACTCGGCCGCGTGGCCCACATCGACGAGATGGGTCGTCCGGCGCAGGTCGGCCGACAGCACCCAGAGACCGTCGGGAGCCACGATCGCGAGGCGGTCTCCGCCCGGCGACCAGGTCGGGTCGCAGGCCCCGGGACCGAGCGCCGACTGCCGGGTGGTCGTGCCGTCCCGCACCCAGACGCGCGTGCGCCGGATCGGACGTTCCGGCCGCCCCACTGCCGGACCCGGCTCCTCCGCGCAGATGGCCGCACGCTGCTTGTGCCACGAGGCGTTGACGACACGCAGTGCGCCCGGCGGGACTGCAGGCGTCCGGGACGACCGGTCGGCATGGCCGGCCCGCTGCGCCGGCGGCTGGATCGACCGCGCCAGCCCCTGCGCGGCCGCGAACCAGACGAGGAACGCGACCACGGTCGGCCGGACCGCGCACAGGACGAGCGGACGCATGCTGTCCATGCTACCCGATGCGCCCCCGGAACATGATCTCGGCGCGGAGCGTGGCGATCTCGGCGCGGAGCAATCCAGTGTGACATGCTTGCCGGGCTCCGCCCCCGCCGAACGGCATCTGTCACATGGCGCCCGCCTGCGCACCTCCACCCGATACGCTGCAGCATGCCGGGCGTAAGGCGTCACGACGCGGCGGCGCCGGTCAGTGCCGCCGGCGCCGGCAGGAGATCGACCACCTCGCCGGACAGCGCGCTGACGCGCGGCCCGGGCGTGACGATGCCGGCCAGATTCAGCGGATCGGCGGCGGCCACCCGCACGCTGGGTGTGCGGTCCTCGTCGCGGCGCACGAACCGCAGCAATTCGACCGCGTCGGGCCGGGCGAACTGCTCGCCGACGAAACCGTTCACGAACCGGCCGCCGCGCACCTCGCCGCGCGCCTCCATGCGCCGCAGGGCGCCGAGCACGTCGCGCCACGGCGGCATCAGCGACTCGCGCCGCACGAGGTCGCGGAACACGACGCCCCAGCGCTCCAGCAACTGGCGTGCGAAGGCGTCGGCCCGCTTCTCTCGACGATGCGCGGCGGCGACCGGGACCTGCCCCGCGCGGGACCGGGCGTCCCCGGACGCAGAAAACGCCCGCGGGTCGGCGGACGCGGCAGTCCTCGCGCCGGCGGCCGGTGGCTCCGCAGGCGCGACCTCCTCGCCCCCGCGCGTCGACACGGCCCGACGCGGCCCACGATCCACCTCGCCGGGTACGCCCTGGCCCACGGGCGGCGCCAGCAGGGCCCAGCGGCCCGCGGCGTGCCGCGGCCGCGCGGCCCGGAAGCGTCCCTCGCCGCGGCGCCGCTTCGGGTCGATCAGGGCGCGCAGGTTGTCGAAACCGTCGGCCGTGACCATTCCCGCCGCGACCAGTTCCCACAACCCGTCCTCCACCTCGCTGGCGAGGCGGCCAGTCGCGTGCACGAGCTCGCGGAGGAACGAAGCGCCCCGGCGCCGGAGCGCATCGAGGACCGCTTCCGCCGGGTGAGACAGAACGCTCGCCGGGCCGCGCCGCGCACCGGCCGCTGCGCCTGTATCGCCGCCGGACGCATCCGACCACGACAGAACGCTCGCTGGACCGCGCTGCGCACCGGCGCCGTCGTCCGCCAGCGGCATCAGCCAATCGAGGTCCTCGCGCACGAAGAGCGCAACCGGCGCGACCCGGGTCGGCCGCACCCGCCGCCGCCGGGCCACCGGTCGCACCGCCGCCGGGTCCGCATCTGCATCCCCATCCCCGCCGTCGAAGGCCGGGTGCGGCGACAGGCGTCCCCACATCACCTCGCCGGAGAGACAGAGCTGATCCAGCATCTCGGGCTCGTAACCCTCGACCCGGGCCGGCAGCACGTGGCGCTCCCACGCCACGGCGGAGACCTCGCAGCCCTGAAGCTGGCGGACCACCTGCAGCAGCCCGCTCGCCCCGTGCAGGCGGGTCCCCCGCGCGAGGCGCTGCCAGCGAGCAAGGAACCGCACGAGATCCGCAGTCGACACCGGTGCGATTTCCCGCCGCCACCGGCCCAGGGTCAGGCGGTGGATGCGGGCCAGAACGCGCCGGTTGCACCACTCGACCTCGTCCCCCGCGGCGCGCGCCGCGGCGGTGAAGCGCCCGCGCAGGACCTGTCCCTCGCCCTCCAGCCGGGCCAGTCCGGCGGCCACGCGCGCGGCCGGCACGGCGAGCGTCGCCGCCAGATCGGACGCCCGGAGCGGCCCGCTCGAATCGAGCCAGCCGCGCAGCACCTCGGTCACCGCCGCGTCCGCGCCATCCGGGGTCCGCTGGTCGACCGCCGGCACAAGCGGCTCGATGCTGCCCTCCGGATGCGCCAGCGCCGCGGTGCGGGCCCGCTCGGTCGCGATCCAGAAGGTCATCCCGCCGGCGTGCAGGGACGCCGCGCGGCGCGTTTCGACCAGCCGCTCGAACCACGACCGCCACTCGTCGCGCGGCGGGACGAGCACCCGCGTCAGCAGCGCGTCGTGCAGCTCCTCGGCGTCGCGCACCACCGGCCACGACTCGGCCGCGACCTCCGCGATCACCGCCGGGTCCAGCGCGCTCATCTCGCCACTGTCGTCACCCAGCGTGCGGCGCAGTTGCACCGCCCGCGCCCGGCGCTCCTCCAGCGGCGCATCGTCGAGGAACGCATAGGGGTTCGCGTTGAGGATCTCGTGCCCCAGCGGCGACGGCTCGGCCGTATCGACGGCCCGCGTCGCTATCGTCCCCTGCTCGATGCCGGCGATGACCGCCCGCAGGCCGTCGACGTCCATCGCCTCGTGCAGGCAGTCGCGGATGGTCTCGTCCACCAGCGGATGATCGGGAATCCGGATCTCGCCGCTCAGGTTCTCCGCGCACGCCACCTGGTCGGGGAAGACCGCCGCCAGCAGGTCGTCCGAGCGCATCCGCAGGAGCGGCGGCGGCACCTTGCGACCCCCGGCGAAGCGCAGTACGGCCAGGGCCCGCGTGGCGTTCCAGCGCCAGCGCGCGCCGAACATCGGCGCCGGCAGCATCGCCTGCGTCAGCACCTCCTCTACCGTCTCCGGGTGCAGGAAGCGGAAGACGACCTCCAGCGGGAAGCTGTGCTGCTCGGACAGCGAGATGACGATGCCGTTGTCGGTCGCCGCCGCCTGCAACTCGACGTTGAAGCTGCGGCAGAAGCGCTTGCGCAGCGCCAGTCCCCAGGCGCGGTTGATGCGCGCTCCCAGAGGCGCGTGCAGCACGAGCTGCATGCCGCCCCCCTCGTCGAAGAAGCGCTCGGCCACCAGCGTCCGGCCCGTCGGCACGGCGCCGAGCGCGGCGGCGCCGGCCCGCACGTAGGCCGCCGCCTGTTCCGCGCCGGAGCGGTCGAGGCCGCACTCCTGCTCCAGAAACACCACGGCGCCGTCGCCGTCCGCGTCTGTGGCGCCGGACGCCTTGGTGTCCTTGAACTCTCTGGTGTCCTCCGGCACGGCGCCGCCGCCGTCCCCGTCCGTGGCGCCGGACGCCGCGATGTGTTCGCGGACATCCCAGACCTCTTCGGAGAGTTCGCGCGTGCGGCCGGGCGCCTCGCCCAGCCAGAACGGCACCGACGGCGCCGCGCCATGCGCGTCCTCCACCCGCAGGCGCCCGGACTCGACACGGCGGATGCGCCACGAGGTGGTGCCCAGCAGGAAGATGTCGCCGGCCATGCTCTCGACGGCGAAGTCCTCGTCGACCGTGCCGACCGTGGTCCCCTCCGGCTCGGCGACGACCAGGTAGTTGGCGTTGTCGGGAATCGCACCGCCGGAGGTGATGGCCGCCAGCCGCGCGCCGCGCCGCGCGCGCACGACGCCGTTCACCCGGTCGCGATGCAGCCACGTACCGTGGCGCCCGCGCGGCGACGCGATGCCGTCCGCAAGCATCGTCACCACCGCATCGAACTCGGCCCGCGGCAGTTCGCCGTAGGGCGCGGTGCTCCGCACCAGAGCGAACAGGTCGTCCTCGCGCCACGCATCGGTGGCCACGGTCGCCACCACCTGCTGGGCCAGCACGTCGCGCGGCCACGGCCGCTGCCGCCGCTCGTCGAGCAGCCCGCGCCGGATGGCGCGCACCAGCGCGGCGCACTCGACCAGCTCGTCACGCGTGGTGGCGAAGAACCGACCCTTCGGCACGAACGCCCGGTCGACCTTGTGGCCGGAGCGTCCGATCCGCTGCAGGGCCACCGCGATGGAGCGCGGCGTGCCGATCTGGCACACCAGGTCGACCGAGCCGACATCGATCCCCAGCTCCAGCGACGCGGTGGCGACCACGGCGCGCAGCCGGCCCTCCTTCAGCGCCGCCTCGGCGGCCTGCCGGAGCTGGCGGGAGAGGCTGCCGTGGTGGGCGAGGACGGCGTCCTCCCCGAGGCGCTCAGCGAGCTGGTGGGCGACCCGCTCCGACAGGCGCCGGGTGTTGACGAAGACGATGGTGGTGCGGTGCGCCCGGACGAGCTCGGCGATGCGGTCGTAGATCTCGCCCCACATCTCGTTGGTGGCGACCACCCCGAGCTCGTCCTGCGGCACCTCCACCGCGAGGTCGAGCGCCCGCCGGTGGCCGGAATCGACGATGGCGACCGGCGGCCATCCGCGGCCGGATTCGTCCGAGGCGGCGGGAGTCGACGCGCCGGCGGCGCAGCCTGCCGTATCGACGCCCGCGCCGGATCGCCCGTTGCCGCCGGGCGCCGGGTCCGTCCCGCCGGCGCCGGAAGTTGCGGCGGCGGACGCTGCCGCGGCGACGGTGCCCCGCTCCTCCTGACGGCCCTCCCCGTCTTCCGCACCGGCGTTCCCCGCGGGACGCGGCGACGGCGCCCCCCCGGTGAGAAACCGCGCCACCTCGTCGATCGGCTTGACCGTCGCGGAGAGCCCCAACCGCTGCGGCTTCGCGCCACCGGACCTGACGACGAGATCGTCGAGCCGCGCCAGGCTCAGGGCCAGGTGCGCGCCCCGCTTGTCGTCGATGAGGGCGTGGATCTCGTCAACGATGACCGTCTCGGCCGTTGACAGCATCCGCCGGCTGCGCTCGGCCGTCAGCAGGATGAACAGCGACTCCGGCGTGGTGACGACGATGTGGGGCGGGCGGCGCACCATCTGTTCGCGATCCCAGGCGGGGGTGTCGCCGGTCCGGATCGCGGTGCGGATCTCGGGCAGCGGCGAACCGCGGGCAGCGGCCAGCTCGGCAATCCCGCCCAGGGGCGCCTGCAGGTTGCGGTGGATGTCGGTGCTCAGCGCCTTGAGCGGCGAGACGTAGACCACCGCCGTGCGGTCGTCGAGCGCCGCGCGCGCCGCCCGGGCCACGAGCCGGTCAAGACAGATCAGAAATGCGGCGAGCGTCTTGCCCGAGCCCGTCGGCGCCGAGATGAGCACGTCGCCGCCGGCCCGGATCCGCGGCCATGCATCGACCTGCGCGGGGGTGGCCGCTTCGAAGCCGCGCTCGAACCACGCGGCAGTGAGAGGATGGAACCCCGCATCCTGATGCGGAACGGCTGCCGGCTCCATCGGATCCGGCTCTCCGCAGCGGGAGTGGTCCATCGACAGAGAATCGACCATGGCTGCGCCCGTAGCCTAGCGCATCACCGCCGCCGCCCACATCGCCACCAGTGTCCCGTGCGCAAAGTTCGCCGACACATCGTTGCCGCATGCGGCCTTGATACACGGGCGCGATCAATGGGCGGATCGTGCATACACTCGCGCACAGGCACCAGGCACCCGGCCGTCAACCACCGGCCATCAGGCGCCGCGTGTCGGACCTCAGCCAGCGCCGGACGACGCGGTTCCACCAGATGCAGGCGCCGGTGACGAACAGCGCGGGCGGCACGAGTCCCATCAGCGCCCACAGCGCCTTGGTGGTCGAATTGCACAAGGCGTCGCAGCCCGGGATGCCCCGGCCGCCGAGACGGCCGAAGTGCAGATAGGCGAGCCAGTACATCACCCTGTCGCCGACGCGCTCCACCGGGTTCGTCTCGTCGAACGGCTCCAGGTAGTCGACGAGCGCGGCGAACGGCGCCGGGAACGACAGGTAGGCCCCCGTGATCGCCCACATCACGAGGAACGGCCAGCACCAGAAGCCGAACGCGCTGTGGAGACTCCAGTTGAACCGCGTCCAGTCCGCCCGCCGATCGACGACCAGGCTGCGCCGCCACCGCCCGACGCCGGGCCACCAGATGACGGCGCCGGTCAGCGCCAGCAGCAGGAGCAGGAGAGCGCCGACGCCGTTCACCCGCCGGCCGGTCTGTCCGCCGAGCAGGTTGTCGTGCAGGTCCAGGAGCCAGGCGGTCGCGCGGTAGCCCGGCGGCAGGGGGTCGCCCAGGTCCTCGCCCGTGAACGGGTCGTACAGCCGCTGTATCCGGTCGCCGCCGCGCGTCAGCGTGATCCGGACCGCGTGGTTCGGGGTGCTGCCCGGCCGCACGTTCTGCACGTCGTAGCCGGGATAGGCCCGCCGGGCGATGCTCTCGAGGCCGTCCTCGCCCAGTGACGCCCCCGCGCCGTCCACGATGATGGGCTGCGGCGAGAAGAAGGCGTACAGCTCGTTGCGATAGACCAGCACGCTCCCGGTGGCGCAGATCACGAAGACGTAGGCGCCCAGGCCGATGCCGGTCCACAGATGGACCTGGAAGATCGCCCGGCGCAGCCCCACGCGCTGCGGCGCCTGCACCCAACTCGACCACGCATTTCCCATGGCGTCCCGCCCGCCTCCTGCAAGGATCCCGGCGCCTGCCGCCCGCCGACCGTTGATAGGATAGCGGTTCAGCAGTTACGGGGGCAGGATGGCCGCAGATGCAGGATCGTGCGCTACCGCCACCGCGACGGAAGCACCGTGTGGGTGCGCTGCCGCGGGCTCGCGGTCCGCAACGAGCGCGGCGAGCCCATCCGCCTGCTGGGCTGCCACACCGACGTGACGGCGCTCAAGCGCGCCGAGGAGGATCTGCAGCGTCAGGCGGCGGAACTGCGGGACGCCCGGGACGCGGCCGAGCGGGCCAACCGCGCCAGGAGCACCTTCCTGGCCAACGTCAGCCACGAGGATCCGGACGCCGCTCAACGCGGTGATCGGCACGGCGGAGCTGCTCGGCGACACCGACCTGCAACCGGCGCAGCAAGACCACCTCGCCGCCATCCACGAATCGGCCGCGGCGCTGCTCGACATCATCAACGACATCCTCGACTTCTCGAAGATCGAGGCCGGCCGGCTGCAGAGCGAGCACCATCGGTTCCGACTGCGCGAGCGGCTGGACAACCTGGTGAAGTCGCTCGCGCCGCGTCTGCATGGCCGGCCCGTCGCCCTGTCGTGCGATGTCGCCGACGAGGCGCCGGACACCCTGTGCGAGGTCGCGCACGCGGCGGCGCGCACGCGCGACGTGCAGTTCGGCCCGTACCAGCAGCACGTGGCGAAGCGGCGCGGTACGGGCAGGGCGGCGGTGGCGACAGCGCACAAGACCGTCGAGAGATCGAGAATCGTGACAGGACCGATGTTCCGCCGGGCAATCCGTAGCGCCATCGACAGTCTCAGCCCGCATGCTGACCGAAAGGCCCCGCAAACGCAACTCGCGGGACGGCGGACGGCACCGCTCGGCCCGACGTCGCTCCGGATCCTGGTGGGAACGACAACGGCGGACGTCAGGCCGGCTTTTCGCGGAACACCCGGTCGCACGCCCGCTGGAACCGGGCCTGAAGCGCGTCGGCCTCGGAGCCGGTCAGCGTGCCCAGCCGGCGGCGTTCGGCTTGGAGCCGTTTGACGTCCTCGCGGGCCGCGCGGCGCTTCGCCTCCTCGTCAACACGTACCCCCATCGTGTTGGCTGCCATCTGCGCGCGCCACTTCCGGACGAGCAGCTCGGCGGGAGACACCGTCGCGTCATTGCGCGCCTCGTCCTCGACGAGAGCTTCGGCCCGTTTGCACAGCCGTTCGAGCAGCTTGAGACGCTGGGCCGGATCGTAGTCGGTGCCCCGGAAGTGGTCCGCGTTCGCCTCCACGACGCGTGCGATGGCGCGGCTGAAGCGCACCGCGAGCTTCCGCTTGACCTCGGACGGCACCTCGGGCGCGCGCCGCCACTTGTCCTGAATGTCCCGCACGGCCTTCACCAGGTCGTCCGAGGCGGGCAGCCCCGCAGCGGCTGCCGTACCGGGCGCTTCGACGGCGCTCTCGTCCCCGCCGCCGGTCGCAGCCGCCTGCTCCGACACGGTCGCAGCCGCCTGCTCCGCCGCGGTGTCCCCGGTCCCCTGCGCCTCGCTCCCGGCGGTCTCTCCCCCGGCGTGCACGGCAGCCTCGCCGGGCTCGGCTCGGGCCTCGGTCAGCGGCTCGGTTTCGGCAGTCGGGCCGCCGGACGGTTGCGCCGGCGCAGGCGGAGGCAGCAATGCTTCCAACTCGGCGCACAGTGCTTCGCGTACCGCAATGCGCTCGGCCGCAACCCGGCGGGCGCCCTCGTTCAGTCTGTCGAATACGCCGTCGCAGGCCTGCCGGAATCGTTGCCAGATGGTGTCCGAGCGATTGCGCCGGACCGGGCCGATGGTCTTCCACTCGCGCTGGATCTGCTTGACCTCCTCGATCGCCGCCTTCAGGTCCTCGGCCTCGAGCAGCGCCTCGACGCGCACGCACAGGGCTTCCTTCTTCTCGTAATTGGCGGCCCATTCCTGCTTGCGCCCGGCGAGGTCGGCCTTCCGCCGCGTGAAGAACACGCTGCAGGCCCGTCGCAGACGCTTCCACAGGGCCTGCTGCTCCTTGCGCGGCGCCGGACCGAGCGTCTTCCATTCCGCCTGCAGGGCGGTCAGACGCTGGGCCGTCCGCAGCCAGTCGGTCGATTCGCTCAGCCGCTCAGCCTCCTCCACCAGCGCCACGCGGCGGCTCAGCCCCTCTTCCCGCTCCTGGCGTTGCGCCACGAAGACCGGCTCGCACCGCGGGTAGATCAGGTCGTGCGCCTTCTTGAAGCGCTCCCAGATCGCCTGCCCCTTGTCCTGGGGCACGTCGGCGGCCTGGCGCCAGCGTTTCATGAGGTCCGTGAACGCGCGAGCGACCTCGTCGGCGGTCATCTCCGGTGCGCTCTCCGGCGGCGAGGCCAGCAGCTCCATCTCCTGGCACAGCTCCTCCTGCACCCCGAGGTTGGCCCACCGCTGCCAGTCCGCGAAGTCCCGCAACTCACGCACCCTGCCGAGCAGCGCGCCGGCACCGTCCTTCAGGCGTCGCGTCGTCTGCTCCTGCTCGCGGCGGGTGGGAAGCGGCGGGGGTTTGTCGAGCCCCTGACGCGCGGTTCGCAACAGCCGCTCGGCTTCGGGGAGAGTCAGCTTCTCGTCGGCGATCGCCGACTCCACACTCTCCACCAGCTTGCTCACGCGGGCGAGGTTCCTCTGCCGCTCCTTGTCGCGCGACGCCTTCGCATCACCCTCCATCGCCTGCTGTCGCTCGTCGACCGCCGCCTTGCGGGTCTGCAGGGCGGCCAGAGCCTCTGCCGTCTCGGCGGCAGGCGTCACGCCGTCCTCGGACAGTGCGGCCAGCTCGCGGCGCCACGCCAGCTCCAGCACGCGCCACCGACTGCGCCGTTCTGTCGACGCATCGTCCGTCACGAGCTGCTCCAGCTCCACCGTCAGCGCCTCGAGCGACTGCAGCCGTTCCCCGTGCCGGACGAGCGCCGCATGGCGCGCCTCGCATGCGGTCGCCGCCGCCTCGAACCGCGACGCCAGCGCATCGAGTGCAGCCCTGGAATCTCCGTCGGCCTGCGGATCGATGTCCGCCAGCGCCTCCCACTCGTCGCGGGTCCGCCGCAGCTCCTCCAGCATGGAGCCGCCATCCAACCCCTCGACCCGTTCGCACAGGGCGATCCGTGATACTTCGGCCGCCGACCGTTCCGCCACCGCGCGGCGCGCTTCGACCGCCGTAGCGTCAAGGGCCAGCAACCGGTCCTCCATCGCGCGCCGGGCCGCCGCGAACCGCTCGGCAACCGCGGGATCGATCGGCCCTTCGACGGCAGCCCACCTCCGCACCGCATCGTCGAGCACGCGGCGGCCGTCCTCCAGGGAGGTGACCGATGCCGTCCGCTCTTCGAGCCGACGGCACAGGTCGACGCCCGGCGGGGCGGCAACCTCCACCGTCCGGTCTTCGGCACGCGACGCCAGCACCGCACGTGCGCGTCGCGCCACCCCCTTGTGCCGGGTCTGCCGGGACATGGTCGCCAGCGCCGCATCGTCGAGCCCGGCGTCGTCCATCAACCGCTCGCAGGCAACGAGCGCCGGCGCCTTGGCATCGGCCTTGACGGCCACCGCGAACAGCTCGTCCCGATCCGACAACCGCTGCAACGCGTCCAGCGCAATCTCGACGCGCCCCGCCCGCCGCGCAACGGCGCCCAACATCCTGTCGGTCGACAGCCGCTCCAATGCGGCGCGGGCAACCGCCTCGAGATCCGCCTTCCGGGCCACGGCGGCCAAATCGCGTTCTTCGACCAGCACGTCCAGCGCCGTGACCGCGGCCTCGGCGTCCGTCGCCTCGACGACGGTGTCGCGCACGGCGGCAACCGCCTCGACCCGGCCGTCGTCCTCGGAGTCGCCGGCGTCACCGGAGTCCTGCAGAAAGGCAACCAGGGTGGCCAGGTCCGGCATCCGTTCCACGGCGGCGCGACGGACAGCGGGATCGGGATCGCTGCGGGCGATTTCCAGCAGCAGGTCGCGGTCGTCCGCGGGCAGATCGCGCACCGCGGCGATCCGCACCGCGGGGTCGTCGCTCTGCCAGGCGGGTTGCGTGCGAAGTCGTTCGAGCAGCTTCATGACTCGGATGGGTGGACAGACCCGGATGGATTATGCATACTCGGGGCCGGTTTCGTTGCAGCAAGCCGGATTCCAGAAGAACCCGCATTGCACCCGCTCAACACCAGCCGCTGTGCAGCGGACACCGGTTCGGATCCTGATTATTGGATCCTGGATTTTGGAACCCACTGCGCGGTCGGAGCGATCGCAAGGAGCAAGCCTGATGTCCTTTCGCATGCTGGCCGGCATTCTCGGATTGGCAGGAATCATGACGCCAGGAACACTCGGTGCGTCGGCGCAGGATAACCCGGTCGTCGTCATGGAGACCACTCGTGGAAGCATCACGATCGAACTGCTCCCGGATGCAGCCCCCGTCACGGTCGAGAACTTCCTTCAGTACGCCGGCGACGGTTTTTTCGCGGGCACGGTCTTTCACCGCGTGATCCCGGGCTTCATGATCCAGGGGGGCGGCCTGCAGCCCGATCTCACGGAGAAGACCACCCGCCCGCCGATTCGGAACGAAGCCGACAACGGGCTGAGCAACGAACGGGGCACGATCTCGATGGCGCGGACGAGCGTCGTGAACAGCGCCACCGCCCAGTTCTTCATCAACACCGTCGACAACGGGCGGAGCCTCGATCACCGGGGCACGTCTCCCCGCGACTACGGCTACGCCGTCTTCGGCCGCGTGACGGCCGGCATGGACGTGGTCGACGCCATCTCCGGGGTGGCGACGGGACGGCAGGGACCGCACCAGAACGTGCCGGTCGAGCCGGTCGTGATCAACGCCGTCACGGTCCCGTAGCGCGGAGGACGTCATGCTGCTGCGATTACTGACCGCCGCCGCCGTCGCCGTCCTGCTGGCCGCGCCGGGCGCGGTCCACGCCCAGGACCCGCCGCCGAATCCCCATGTCGTCATCGAAACGTCGATGGGGGACATCACCGTCGAGCTGTTCCGCCCGCGGGCGCCGGTCTCGGTCGTGAACTTCCTGACCTACGTGCAGGCGGGATTCTACGACGGCACCATCTTCCACCGCGTGCTCCGCAACCTGATCATCCAGGGGGGCGGACTCGAAGCGGATCACACACCGCGGATCGAGGGCCTGCGCGGCGGCATACTGAACGAGGCGACCAACCGCCTGCAGAACCGGCGCGGCACCATCGCCATGGCGCGGCTCGGCACGCCCAACTCGGCGCGGGCGCAGTTCTTCATCAACGTCGGCCACAATGACATGTTCAACCACCGCAACACGACGCCGCAGGGCTTCGGCTATGCGGTCTTCGGACGCGTGGTGGACGGGATGGACGTGGTCGACGACATCTCGCGCGTCCGCACCACGCGGGTGGGCCGCATGAACGACGTGCCGCGCGAGAACGTCGTGATCCACCGGATTCGACGCACAGAACCGTAGCTGGCGCGGGCTGCTCGCGGGTCGGCCGCCCGGTCATCCGATCACCCGGCGCAGGCGTCTCCCCCGCGGCCGTCCCGGCGTGCAGCGCGCCGACGATGACAGGCAGGGCCGAACGGGCGGCGGCGCCTCCGGCGTCCGGCGGGACAGGCATCGAGGAGCAGGTGCTCGCGGTCGTCGCCGAGCTGGTGGCGGAACTGCGCAGCGGCGCGCGGGTCGCCGTGGCGCGCGGCGATTCGCTGGAGGCCGACCTCGGCATCAGCAGTCTCGAACGCGTCGAACTGCTCATCCGCCTCGAACGCGCGTTCGGCGTCCGTCTCGGCGATGCGGCGATGGCCGACGCCGAGACGCCGGCCGATCTGGCGGCGGCCATCACGGCCGCCGACGCACACCCGGTCGAGACGCGACCGCAACGCCGGGCCGCGGGTCCGGCCGCGACCGCGGGAACGGCGTCCGCCACACACGCCCGGACCGTCGTCGAAGCGCTGGCCCGGCACGCCGAGCGCACGCCCGAACAGGTCCACATCCACCTGCGCGAGGACGACGGCGCCGAGACGCCGCTCACCTACGGCTGGCTGTGGCGCGAGGCGCAGGCGGTCGCCGGCGGCCTCGCCGCGCGGCGCCTCGGCCGCGGCGACACGGTCGCGATCATGCTGCGCACCGAGCGGCGGTTCTTCCCCACCTTCATCGGCACGCTGATGGCAGGCTGCGTGCCGGCGCCGCTGTATCCGCCGTTCCGCCTCGACCGCATCGAGGACTACGTCCGGCGCCAGGTGGCCATCCTGCGCAACGCCGGCGCCCGCCTGCTCGTGACCTTCGACGAGGTGGCGCGGGTGGCGGGGCTGATCGTGCGGCAGGCGCCGTCGCTCGAAGCGGTGGTGACGGCCGAGGCGATCACGGGCCCGCCGCGGCGGCCGGCGCCGGTCACGGCCGACGACCCGGCCCTCATCCAGTACACGTCGGGCAGCACCGGACAACCGAAGGGCGTGCTGCTCTCGCACGGCAACCTGCTGGCCAACATCCGGGCGCTCGAACGGCGGTTCGCCATCGGCGCCGGCGACGTGGGGGTGAGCTGGCTGCCCCTCTACCACGACATGGGGCTCATCGGCGCCTGGCTCGGCCCACTGTGCTTCGGCGCGCCGCTGGCCCTGATGTCGCCGCTGGCGTTCCTGGCGCGGCCGGTGCGCTGGCTGCAGGCGCTGGACGCCCACCGCGGCACGCTGTCGCCGGCGCCCAACTTCGCCTTCGATCTGTGTGCGACCCGCATCGCGGACGCCGAGCTCGAGGGGCTTGACCTGAGCGCCGTACGCGTGCTGCTGAACGGCTCGGAACCGGTGTCACCGGACAGCCTGGAGCGGTTCATCGAACGCTTCGCCCCCTGCGGCCTCGACCCCGGCGCCGTCTATCCGGTCTACGGTCTGGCGGAATGCGCGCTGGGGCTTGCGACGCCCGCGCTCGGACGCGCGATCCGCATCGATCGCGTGCGCCGCGCGACGTTCCAGACGTCGGGACGGGCGGAGCCCGCCGCGGCCGACGATCCCGGCGCGCTGCGGTTCGTCTCGTGCGGGCGCGCGCTGCCCGATCACGCCCTGGCGGTATTTGACCCCGACGGTCGCCCGGCGCCCGAACGCGTCGAGGGGCGCGTCCGCTTCCGCGGCCCGTCCACGACCAGCGGCTACTACCACAACCCGGAGGCCACGCGCGCGCTCGTTGGCGACGACGGCTGGCTCGACAGCGGCGACCTCGGCTATCTCGCCGACGGCGACCTGTTCCTGACCGGCCGCGCCAAGGACCTCATCATCAAGGCGGGCCGCAACGTCCAGCCGCACGAGGCCGAGGCGCTCGCAGGCGGCATCGACGGGGTCCGCACCGGCTGCGTGGCCGCCTTCGGCGTGACCGACGCCGACCGCGGCACCGAGCAGTTCGTCATCGTGGCGGAGACGCGCGTCACCGACGAGGGCGCGCGCGCCGCCCTCGCGCAGGCCGTCAGCCGCGAGGTCGGCATGGCCCTCGGCCTCGCGCCGGACCGCGTGGTGCTGGCCCCGCCGGGATCGGTCGCCAAGACCTCCAGCGGCAAGATCCGCCGCGGGGCCACCCGCGATACGTGGCTCGCGGGACGCCTCGGGCGCGGGCGGGCCGGGATGGCGGCGCAGTGGCTGCGACTCGGCGCGGCCTCGGCGCGCGCCACACTGGGCGCGTGGGGTTCGCGCGCCGCGCGGGCCCTGTTCACCGCCTGGGTGCTGGCCGTCGTGCTCGCCACCGCGCCCATCGGCTGGGGCGCGCTGCTCGCGGTACCGCGCGGGCGCGGTGCCGACCGCATCGTCGGCCGCTGGAACCGGCTGGTGCTGCGGCTCACCGGCTGCCGGCTGGCGATCGTCGGACGCGAGTCGGTGCCGACGGCCGAGCCGGTGGTCTTCGTCGCCAACCACGCGAGCTTCATCGACTCGACCGTGATGATGAGCACGCTGCCCGTCGCGGTCCGTTTCGCGGTCAAGGCGCGCCTTCGCACCTACCCCCTCATCGGCCTCGCCATCCGCAAGGGCGGACACATCGCGCTCGGCAAGCGCGACCAGTCCGAGCGGGTGGAGAACGCGGCCGCCCTCCGCGCCACGCTCGACGCCGGCACGTCGCTGTTCGTCTTCCCGGAGGGGACGTTCGCGGCGGCGCCGCGGCTGCTTCCGTTCCGCCTCGGCGCCTTCCGGGCCGCCGTGGACGCCGGCCGCCCGGTGGTCCCGGTGGCGATCCGCGGCACGCGGCGCATCTGGCCGGCCGGGACGTGGCTCGTGCGCCCGGGTCGGGTGACGGTCACCTTCGGCGCACCGCTGCGGCCTGCGGGCGCCGACTGGCCGGAGATTGTCCGCCTGCGCGACGAGGCGCAGGCGTTCATCTCCGCGCACTGCGGCGAGCCGTACCGGTAGGGAGCAGGGGTGGCCGAGGCGCCCCCCCGCACCGGGCGTCCCGGCCGCAGCGCCGCCCCCTTCAGCCCGGAAGCGCGCGGCCCGGTATCAACGCGCGCAGGAAGTGGTCGACAGGCAGGCACCGGACGCCGTTCCGCTCCAGGGCCTCGTCACCCCGGTACAGCAGAAGCAGCGACGACTCCGGGTAGTCCTGATGGAACGACCGCAGCCCCCCGAGGTCCTTCGGGCGCACCGACCGGCTGTTCTTGACCTCAATGGCATGGAACCCTGCGCCGCCGTACAGGACGAAGTCGACCTCCGAACCGCCCCGCGTCCGCCAGTAGTGGATGCGGCAGTCGGCGTCGCCGTAGCTGATCCACGCCCGCAGGTGCTGCAATACCAGGCCTTCGAGCGCCGGCCCCGCGATTTCCTCCCGCGCATCGAGTGGTCCGGCCGGACGCAGCGCACGGAACACGCCGCAGTCGAAGAAGTAGAACTTGGCGTGCGCGACCGTCGCGCGTTTGGCCCGCCGCCGGAAGACCGGGAGCCGCACCGCGATGAGCAGGTCCTCCAGGATGCCGAGATACGACTCCACCGTGTTGCGGCTGGCGACGCATTCCCGCGCGATGTCGGCGACGTTCAGCACCTGCGCATGGGAGAAGGAGGCGACCTCGAGGAACCGGCTGAAGTCGTCGAGCCGACGCACCAGCCCCTCCGCCCTGACCTCCTGCTGGAGATACAGGTCGATGTAGCCCCGCAGCGTCCGGTCCGGCGCCGCCGCCATCCGCACGAGCGGCACCATGCCGACATCAAGACTCCGATCGAGATCGAACGCGTCTCCCAGCTCGGCCGCCATGAACGGATGCATCGCGCACGTCACGGCCCGCCCCGCCAGCAGGTCGACCCCCGCGCGGCGGAGCTTCCGGGCGCTGGAGCCGGTCAGCACGAACCGCGTCGACCTGTCCAGCTCGATGTGCCGATGCACCAGCGGCAGAAGCTGGGGCACGCGCTGGATCTCGTCGATGACGATGGTGCGCCGAACGGCGTTGGCCCGGACGAACTCCTTCAGCCGCTCCGGTCTCGTGTAGTAGTTGCGTTCGACCTCCGCATCGAGCAGATCGATCCACGCCGCGTCCGGATAGCGGGCCCGCAGCCACGTCGACTTGCCGGCGCCGCGCGGCCCGAACAGGTAGTAGCTGCCGACTGGATGGTCGAAAAATCTCGACACATATGACACAATGCGTCGCAATATAGCATTTTCACTGACACAATCAGAGCAGTCTGGCTGTTGGGCTGGCGGGGCGGGAGCATCGCGCACGGTTCGCGAATGCGACGCTTGCACGCGACGCCATGAAGCCGGGCGTCAACGTCTTGGGGAGACGCCGGGCGCGATTCGGATCCGCTGCCGATGGACGCGCAGAAGCGCCTGCTCTCACGGCCGGAGCACGACACGGCCGAGCACGCGCCCGGCGCGCAGGTCGTCGAGCGCCGCCTGCGCAGCAGCGAGCGGCCGTTCGTCGATCGGCAGCGCGGGCAGCGCGCCGGAGCGGGCCAGGGCCAGCAGTTCGGCCATCTCCGCCGGGCTGCCGACGTACGAGCCGCGGATGGTGATCTGCTTGAGCGGCAGCAGGGGCAGCGCGAGCGGGAGGGCGCCGCCGAACAGTCCGACCACCACCAGCGCGCCGCCCGGAGCCAGCGCGCCGAAGGCGAGGGCGGCCGAGCGCTCGGAGCCGACGAAGTCGATGGCCGCCGCCACGCCGCCCCCCGTGCGCCGCCGGACCTGCTTCACCGCATCGGGCGCCGCCGCATCGAATGTGTCGGCCGCGCCCCGGTTGCGCGCGACCTCCAGCCGCGCCGGGTCGATGTCCGCGCAGAACACGGGCGCAGCCAGCACCGACGGCGCCAGCCCCAGCGCCGCCATGCCCACCCCGCCCAGACCGACGATCAGCAGCGCCCCGTCCGGTCGGTCGACCGACGCCTTGCGCAGGGCGCCGTACGCGGTGAGGCCGGAGCAGGCGCAGGTCGCAGCCAGCGCCTCGTCGAGCGGATCGTACGCGAACAGACAGCGTGGATGGGGCAGCAGCACGTGGTCCGCGAACCCCCCGGCGCGCCCGACGCCGACCGGCCGGCCGGTCGGACAGCGGTGTTCGTCGCCCGCGGCGCAGCGCGGGCAGGCGCCGCACCCCAGCCAGGGGTAGACGACGCGCCGGTCGCCGACCGCGACGCCGGACGCCCGCGGTCCGACCGCGATCACCTTGCCGGCGATCTCGTGGCCGAGGGTGTGCGGAAGGTCGCGGCCCGCGGTCAGATCGAGACGCCGGCCGCCGCCGAGATCGAACGCCCCCTCCCACAGGTGGATGTCGCTGTGGCACACCCCGCACGCGCCGACCCGCAGGAGCACCTCCTCGCCCCGCGGTTCGGGCAGCCCGGCCTCCTGCGCCTCCAGGGGCCGGCCGTACGCCGTCATGCGGTAGCTCAGCATCGCTACTCCCCGCCCTCGGGCCCGGCGGCGGACATCGGATCCTCACGCATCGCCAGACCGTGCAGGAAGAACGTCCGGGTTCCGCGCACGGCGGCCCGCCAGCCGAGCGTGCGCAACTGCGCCTCCAGTTCGTCCGGGCGGTGGAAGATCTTCACGATCTCGAACTCGCGACCGTCCCGCAGGCGCCGGCGGCTGCGGGACGGTCGGGTCTCCGGCGCCCAGGCCGCGTACCCGCCCTCCCGAGCGGCTGGATGGTTGCGGCTGTCGACGAAGAAGGCCCGCCCGCCGGGCGCCAGCGCCTGCGCCACCAGGCTCCAGAACGGGATGAACGCTCCGGCCGGCACGTGGGACAGCCAGAAGCCGAAGAACACGAAGTCGTAGCGCTGCGGCGGCTGCCATTCGAACAGGTCGGCGCACACGTAGTCGACGTGCTTCGAACCGACGCGCCGGCGGTTGAGCGCGATCACTTCGGGTGAGGCATCGACACAGGTGAGTCGCGCCGCGCGCGGGGCAAGCCGCTCGGTCCAGAGCCCGGTGCCGCACGCCAGCTCCAGAATCCGGCCGGCTGGCCCGACGGCATCGAGCGCCTGCCGCAGTTCGCCGACCTCGTCGCGCCAGCGGCGGTTCCAATCGGCCCCGTGGTCGTACTCTCCGCGGCGGAAGAACCAGTCCTCGTATTCCGGCGCCCGCGCCCGGTAGTAGGCGACCTGCTCGGCAATGACGCGCCGCTCGTCGTCGGCGGCCGGCGGACTCACGGCGCCGGTGTCCCCGCGGTGTGCTCCGGCGCCACCTCCGCCGCCAGCGCGCGCAGCGGCTCGCCGGTCAGCCGATACACCGTCCATTCGTCCATCGGCACCGCGCCGGCGCGCCGGTAGGACGCGATCGCCAGCTCGTTCCAGTCCAGCACCGACCATTCGAACCGCCCGCAGCCCCGCTCGACCGCGATGCCCGCCAAGTGTGCGAGCAGACACCGCCCGATGCCGCGGCCGCGATGCGGCGGCCGCACGTACAGATCCTCCAGGTACAGTCCCGGCCGCCCGACGAAGGTCGAGAAACTCTGGAAATACAGCGCGAAGCCGACCGCCTCGCCGCCGACACGGGCGATGACGGCCTCGGCGCACGGCCGCTCCCCGAAGAGCGCCCGCTCGAGGTCCGCCTCGGTCGCCGCCACCTGGTCGGCCATCCGCTCGTAGTCGGCCAGCTCGCGGATCAGCGTGAGGATCAGCGGCACGTCGGCAGGCGTGGCGGCATCAATGCGCGTCTGATGTGAGGACTCGACCACAGAGGACTCGAATGATGCCATTGTGGCCGCAATTCCAAGCCTTCGGCAAGACGACCTGGGACACCGGCCTGCCTCCGGCGCCGAACGGGTCGCGCCGGCCGTCAGCCCGCGCGCATGCCGGCGAACAGCCGCCGGTGCCCCTCGACGATCCGGCGTTCCGCCTCCTCGTCGACGTCCAGCGTGGCGTCGCCCCGCTCGAACGTCCCGCCGAGCAGGATGCCGTCCGCACGGAAGAACATGTACAGCCCGCTCCGGATGGCGATGTAGTCGACCTCCGGCTGCGGGAACAGGATGGTCAACTGGCCCTTGACCGGCACGAGCTGCCCGTCGCCGAACAGCGCGCCGGCCCCGAGGCCCGTGCAGTTGACGACGACCCGCTCGGGCAGTGCGGCGACCTCCCGCCGGTCGCGCAGTTCGCCCACCACGACCGCACCGCCGGCGATATGGAAGTCGCGCAGCAGCGCGTTCAGGTAGATGGCCGGCTCGATCAGCATCGTCCGCACGCGCAGCGCCGAGGACGCCGCGAAAGGATGCTCGCGCGGCTCGAGTTCGGTCGCGCTGGCGAAGATGTCCGGGAGCAGGTCGAACAGCCAGCTCTCCCCCTCGGGCTCGTCCGACAGGTAGTAGTTGTCGATCCAGCGCACGCCGTAGCCGGCCCCGACGAAGTCCTGGAAGTAACGGTAGGCGATGCGGCTGGCCCGTGTGAACTGCTCGATGAAGGCTGGCGTCGCCGCGTCGCGGTCGAAGACCGACGCCGGGGTCCACTGCCCGCCGGCCACGTTGGAGGTGGTGCGCGGCGGCAGGTCCCGCGCGTGGATGGTGACCCGCCACCCACGGAGCTGGAGCAGCCGGGCCGTCGCCAGCCCCACCACGCCGCAGCCGAGCACCGCCGCGCGTCGTTCCCCGCCGACCGCCCCGGCGTCGGCCTCGCGCACCGCGAGCTCGGCCGTGCCCCACGACAGCGTGATGCCGCCGCCGCCGTGGCCGTAGTTGTGGACGACGAGCTGCTCGCCCATCCGCTCGGCGCGCACCACGAACCCGGCCGCCCGGTAGGGCCGCAGGCCGACCACGCGCCGGATGATGCGGTCCCGGGAGACGTCGACCGGCGCGAGGCCGGCGCCGCGGGGCGCCCGGTCGGCGGCCGGCGCGGTCGTCGACGGCGCACGCGCGGCGCACGCCGCACCGGTGACCGCGCCGAGCACTGCCTGTCCGCCCTTCCGGAGCGCTGCGCGGCGCGTCACCCGTCGCGGCGCCGGCCAGCGTCGGATGGCGGGATCCGGCATCGGGCAAGCCTATCACCCGGCGGGCGGTCACCCGAGGCGAAGCACGGGCCGGCGTCCGACCGCGGCGTATCGGAAACGGACGGCTGGGAGTCTGCGCCGTAGAACGGTGCAGGCTCCCAGTCAGGCCCGGTTGGGCGGCAATCGGAGCCGTAGGCGACGATTGTCGGGCTGGGAGCTTGCGCCGCAGAACGCAGCGAAGCGAAGTGCCGAGGCGCAAGGTCAGGGGGCGGGTGGATGGGCCGAAACGCCGAGCCCCGCGCGGCGTTTCGGGACGCTACGCCCGCGCCGGGCCGATGTCAATCGCGATATCCCGCCACCGGCCCTGGCGGAAGCGGACCACGCTGAGGCTGGCGCGGGCCACGTGGCCGAGCACGATGGCCAGCCAGATGTCCGCCGCCTCCAGACCGCGGGTTGCCTGCAGGGTGGCGCACAGGCCGATCGGGACCACGACCTGCGAGACGATGGAGATGTAGAGCGGGCTGCGGGTGTCGCCGGTGCCCTGCAGGCCGCCGGTGTAGACCAGCGCCACGGTGACGAAGAGGCCGGAGACGGCCAGGTAGCCGAGAAGCTGCCGGCCGATCTCGAACTGCGCCCCGTCGACCATGCCGAAGACGCCGAGCAGCGCGCGCGGGACGGTGAGGAACGCAAGACCGACGACACACGCCACGCCCAGGCCGATGACCGAGGCGACCAGGGCCGCGCGCGCGCTCCGCTCGGGCCGGCCGGCGCCGAGGTTCTGCCCCGCCACCGCCGCGGTGGCCCCCATCAGGCCGACCGACGTCCAGGTGATCAGCGCGAACAGCTCCGAGTAGGCCACTGCATAGGCCGCCTGGGCCTCGGCGCTCTGCTCCAGCGATCCGATGAACCGCAGGAGCAGCAGGCCGGCCAGGTTCATGACGATGCCCTGGAACCCGGTCGGCAGCCCGAAACGGAACAGCTCGCGGATGATCCGCCAGTCCGGGGCGAACGACATCGCCCACGACAGGCGGACGACCAGCCGCCCCGAGAAGAGCAGCCAGAGCATCGCGGCGGCGGTCAGACCGCTGGCCGTCGCCGTGCCCATCGCCGCCCCGACCGTGCCGAACGCCGGGATGGGCCCCAGCCCGCGGATCAGCACGACGTTCAGCATCACGTTCAGCACCGTCATGGCGACGCCGAACCGCAGGGGCGTCCGCGCGTCGCCGGCCGCACGCAGCGCCCCGCTCATCATGAAGAAGATCAGCATCCCGATGCTGAAGACGAAGGTGACGCGCAGGTAGCCGATGGCCTCGCCCTGCACCTCCGGGGCGGCGTTGACCATGTCCAGCAGCGTCGGCGCCAGCACGTAGCCGAGGGGCGCCAGGACGCCGAGGGCCATGAACACCGCCGTCAGGAACGCCTGGTAGACCGTGCGGTTGACCTTGTCCGGTTCGTTCGCGCCGGCGAAACGCGCCACCAGCACGCCCATGCCGCTGAAGACCGACACGACGAAGACGATGACCAGGATGAAGATCTGGACGCTGACGCCGATCGCCGCGTTGCCGATGTGCCCGACGTAGTGGCCGACCATCGCCTGGTCGACGATGCCCTGGATGCCGCCGAAGACGTTCTGCAGCATCGTCGGCCACGCCAGCTTCCAGACGGCGCGGCCTAGCGGCCCCTCGACGATGGCGCGGTCGAACGACTTGCCGGGGCGGCCCCTGGTGCGCATGGAATGGAAGGTCGGCGCGGGCCGCAGTAGGATCGGGACGTCCTGCCGTGCCGGTCGAATCCCCGACACTCTATCAGATCGACATGCGGCTGCGGTCGGCCTGCCGCGGACCGCTGCCCGGCGGGGACGCCCACGCGGTCCTCGCGCCCCGGCCGCGCCCCGGCTGGCGGCCCGGCGTCGTGCCGAACCACGCCACGCCCGCAGCCGCGCTCGTGCTCCTCTATCCTCTGGACGACGCACCGCACGTTCTGTTGACCGTCCGGGCGGGGCGGCTCGCAAAACACGCCGGGCAGGTCTCGTTCCCCGGCGGTCTGATCGACGACGGCGAGTCGGTCCGGGAGGCGGCGCTGCGCGAGGCGTCCGAGGAGGTGGGCCTCGACGACGACGCCGTGCGGCTGGTCGGCGCGCTGTCGCCGCTCTACATCACGGTGAGCAACTACGCGATCCATCCGGTGACCGGCATCGCCGAGCGCCCGCCGGCCCTGCAGGCAGCTGCAGCCGAGGTCGCGCGGTTGCTGCCCGTACGCCTGGCGGACCTCGCGGATCCGGGAAACCTGCGGCTGGGAACGCGCTGGCGCGGCGATCTGCCCTGCGACGTGCCGTACTTCGAGGTCGGCAACGAACGCGTCTGGGGCGCCACCGCGATGGTGCTGGCGGAGCTGCTCGCCGTGCTCGACCTCGGTCCCCGCGACCCGTGGTGACGAGCACGGCGCGACTGCCCGGAGCGGCCCACCGACCGCTGCGCGTCTTCGGACACAGCGCCACAGCCGCTCGAAATCGGCTCCATCACGTGACCGGCTTCACGCCACCCTTGCGGCCGAGGCGGTAGCCGATCCGGAAGACGTCAGGGATGTTCACGCGGCCGTCGAGCAGGCGGTGGAACACGTGCAACGCTTCGAGATCCTTGCGCACACCATCCGGCCCCTCATCGATGTGGCGCGGGGGCAGCTTCACGTCGTCCTGCTGCATCCGGTCGGAAAGGTGATCGAGCACGCCCTCCTGACGCCAGCGCGCCGCAATCTCTTCGAAATCGCACGGCACCGACATGCCGCCCAGAGGGCTGAGAACCTGGTGCATCCAGGGATAATCCTCCTGAATCTCCCGGACGCGTATCTCTGACGCCGCCTGCACGCCGCGCTTGATGCTTTCGTAGTGCAAGGCGTACGGGTGCTCCGGACGTCGCTCCGCAGTGTCAGCGGCGGCTGCGCGCAACGCCGCGAGGAACGAACGCGGGCTGACCCGCCCCTCCGTGTCGCCCAGATGATTCGGGATCCACATGTACGGAAACCCCCGCCGGCGATCCGTGCCCATCCAGTCCCCGGCGATGCGGTGGAACTTCCTGCGCTGGCGCTCCTCCCGGAAGATCAAGGGCCGCGGTACGACATGCACGGCCTGTCCGCCCGCGTCGACCGTCCAGGCTTCCGGATCGCACCGGTCGCCGCCGTCTTCGAGCAGAGCGCGAAAGAGAAGGCCGTCCGGGCCGTTCACCAGGCTGTGCCAGAACAGCCCGTACAGCTCGTGGCGCGGCCAGTTCAATGCAACGGACGAAGCGAGCAGCTTGGAGGCGTCAGGAAAGTCGGTGAAGGTCCGTTCGTCGAACTGATCGGCGCGCAGGAAGATCTTCACGCGCAACCGGCGGTGCGCACGCAGATCGAGCGCGGTCTGCAGCAGCCCGCGCACGTTGCGGGACAGGTGCTGCCAGTCGTCGGCACAACGGTCGAGCGCATCGAACAGCACGACGAAGTGCGCGCCCTGCGTATCGAACTCGAGATCACGTTCGTGAAGCAGGCGTTCGATCGGCTCCGGATGGTCCGCGACGTACGCCGCGCGCTCGCGCCACGTCTCCGGTTCCCGGAGCGGGTGACCGTCAGGGGCGAGATGTCGGGCGAACACGGTGCGCCAGACGATGCGCGGCTCGACGCCGTCTCTCGTCAGACCCAGGATCACGTCCTTGCCGGGGTAGTCATCCGGCCGGGCGCGAATACCGAATCCGGCGCGCACGTCCGTGCTCCCGCCCAACATACGGGTCGCCGGGGAGTCGGCGACCCGACGCACCAGGTCGCGCACCGCCGGCTCCTGCAGCGCGCTCCACCAGAACGTCTTGCCGGCCCCGCGCATGCCGGTGACCAGTTGCCTGTCCGGTTCCATCGCCCGCAGGTGCGAGGGCGGCAGGTAGACCTGCGCCGCTTCCGGGGGCTCTCCATGACTGGTCCCTTCCGGAAGTTCGGCGATCGCGGCGCGCGCTGCGATGACGTCGGTTGCCGTCATGATCCCGTTGCGGCGTCCGTCCCACCCACGATGACGTCGGTCCCACCCGCGATGACGTCGAACCGAACGAGGAACGGCGTGTACGCCTGTCGCACGGTCGAGCCTTCCAGGCGACGCAGCGATGCGCCCGCCGCCAGACCGCGGGTCCAGTGGACCGCGATGGGGTCGTGGGGACCGGCGTGGTCATCGATATCGAACGAGAATTCGGCCGCAGCGTCGCTCGACGCTGGTACTTCGTCGTACAGGTGCTCCGCGAACAGGCTCCAGGAACGTTCGCGGAAGCGACGCAGGTAACGCTCCGTATCGAGCTCGGGGGTCAACGCGGAAACGATCGACACGCGCTGCCGGATCCGTGTCGCCAGGTCCAGGTCGCGCCAGTGCCGAAAGAGGATGCCGTAATCGGTCCAGTGGCTCTCGGCGTCGACAGCGAAGAGCAGCACCTCGGCATCGATGTCGGTGACCGTCGCCGCCGCGATGTCGTGCAACCCGCTACGGCTTTCCAGCAGCACGATGGTCGGCTCGACGATCTCCTCCAATCGCGACAGCATCTGATCGAGACGGGCGGACCAGCGGACGCTGTTGTCCATGTGGACGCGACCGAGCTTCGCCAGGTACTCGCCGGGATCCCGACCGTGGGCAGGGACCACGTGCACGCCCCCGTCGAAATCCTCCGCCCACGGCGGCGCGGCAATCATTCGCTCGACGACGCGTTCCGCCTGCCCGACCAGATCCTCGATGAACCAGTCGGTGACGCCGAAGTCGGGCTGCGACGCCGGATCCAGCATCGCGGACGAGAGGCCGGGAGACTCCAGATCAAGATCGATCACCAGCACGCGTTCGCCGCGCCGCGCCAGATGCCAAGCCGCAACAGCAGCGGTCGTGCTCCGTCCGACGCCTCCCTTCACCGAGTACAGCGTGACGCGCCGCCTCGCCGTTTGCGGGCGCCGGTTGCCGACTGTCCACCATCCGTGGCCCGTCAGGAGACGATCGACCCAGAACACACGCGGGCGAACGGGTCGCGCCGTGTCCGCAATCGCGGCGAGCAGTTCCGGGCGGGCGAACGCGACCGCGTGATCCGAAGAATGGCCGTGCGCTCCCAGCGCGTCGTGCAACCTGCGGCCAAGGGTCCGCAGGGCATCCTGGCACGCCTCGTCCTGCTGATGGACATCCGATACGGTGATGCGCACGCGACCGTGCAGGTTGCGCAACAGGTAGATGCGGTCGATGCACTCCGGCACGGTCCAGTCGGTCAGCGCCTCCCGGACACGCCGCGTCACGGCATCGAACGGTACGAACCCTGCGCTCACGGCGCGTCCAGTGTCATCGCGTGCTGCACCAGCAACACGACGTCCCGCGCCGCGTGGCGATGCGGCGCCACCGAGTCTTCGGTGAAGTGGCGGTCGTGCGCATACCGGTTGTGGTGTGACCAGCCCGAGAAGGGTTCCCTTTCCGGTAACGGCCCGATTCGCCGTGCCGCGTCGAGGCCGTCGATGAAGTCCACGAACACGGGCCAAAGGTGCTGCACATGCTTCCTGGGCGGTTCGGTGGCCGCTCGCCCTGCATCGACAGGCATGCCCTGGGATTTCATGACTGCCTTCAGCCCACATTCGGCGCTGAAGCCGTACAACTGGTCGGCGTTCGCCCAGCGCCGCTGCTCGAACAGCAACTCTGCATCCTCCCAGTGCCGGCGGTGCGCGTCGGCGAAGTCAGCGGGATACGGCGTCATCGGACAACTTGCGCGAATCGTGGTCGCCCTGCGCCAGCGCGGGCCGGTCACGAGCGGGCGCGGGCTCGACCGAATCTTTGATCATAGCGTCCCTCCGGGCCACCTGCCCCACGGGTCTAGCGCTACATCACGGTTGACTCAGGAACGGTCCGGCGTTGGTCGCCCGGTCTACGTCGATTCGGGTTGCGGTTCAGGGTGCGCGGGCGGCTTGGGCTCCTCGTACCATCATCTGTAGTTGCACGCAGGCGCGCCACAGCACTTCGTTGCCCGGCAGCGGTCTACGCTTTGTCGGTCGCCAGCCGGCGATGCGCGCCAGCAGCATCACCCAGGCGCGGATGTCGGGCGGCAATGGCCGGTCTCGTTCGGCTGGCGGCAGCAGTCTTTCGGCCTGCACGACGGCTCAGATCACGCGCTTCTCGTCGTCGGTCAGGACCTGGGCTGCCGGCGTGTCGGGCGCGTCGCGCGCGTAGCCCCTGAGGGAGCACACCCGCCAGGCGGTGATGGCGTCGAAGGCCAGGCACTTGGCCAGCGCGTCGGCTTCCTGCAAGCGCCGGTCCTCGATGCGGGCGCCGCTCTTGAGCACCCGGAAATACTCTTCGATGCCCCAGCGGGTCTCATACCAGCCGACAATGCGCTCGGCCCATTCGGCCGTCGGGCCGCCTTCGCTCGACACCAGCAGCCATTCGAGCGGCTCGTGTCCCGGCGGCGGGTCGGTTTCGAGCACCCGCACCACCCAGGCCGTCAGCGGCGCCGCGTCGGTCTGGTCCTTGGGCGGCTGCACCTGCACCCGCCCGATGCGCAACTCGGTCCGCGCCGTGCGCGCCTCGCGCGCCCGCTTGCCGCCCTGCGAGTCGATGTGCACCGGCCGGTTGGTGCGCACCGGGGTCTCGAAGTCCGGCTGAGACGCCAGCGGCCGGAGCATCATCGCCCGCAACCGCTCGTCCCATACTTTCACCCGCCGCCGCCGGCTGGCGCAGGCCCGCACCACCAGCCCCGCTTCAGCCGCATGCTGCGCCTGCCACTGCAACAGCGCATGGATGTCACTCTCGCGGTCGCCGACCACGACCACCCGCGTGCCCGGACACGCCCGCCCCAATTCGCGACCCTGGTCGAATCCCCGGAACCAGCGCCGGCTCTCCAATGCGCGCTCGGACGTGGGCGCGCCATCCGGCCGCGCCCACGTCTCCAGACCGCTCACCCCCAACGGCCGGCGCCCCTCGGTGAACGCCACCGCCGCGTGCACGAACAGACCCCGACCGCCGCCAGACCGTTCTCCCAGCGGCCCCAGCCCGGTCGTGCTGTCCCGAAGACCCGTGTAGTTGAGCGTCGTCGTGTCCTGCACCAGCAGCACCACCGACTCCGCACGGCTGCGCTCGACCAGCGCCTCCCGATGCGGTTGCAGAATGTCCGCGCTACTCACCGCTCCATTGTGCAGGAAACGGTAGGCCGCCTGTTGCTCGGCGCTGCCGGCAAACACCGCCGGCAGAGGCGCACCAGGATGTTGCTCCCAGGCCGCACCCATCTGCGCCAGACGACGACGCAGCCGACCGTCGGCCAGGTCCGAACGCGAATACTCGCACCGAGACCAACTGCCGGCGCCCGCAGCCTCCTCCCCCAACCCCGGAAACGAACCCAACTCCCTGGGCGCAGCCCGACGCAGCGTCTCCGCCCAGTCCGGGGCCAGGCCCCGAAGCCAGACATCCTTCGGCTCCACAGAAACCGATGACCCCGGAGGACGACCCGCCGTACGGCCCACACACCGCCAGCCCGACGCCCGATAGCTCGTGCCACGACGAGACGACGCCACGCACGTCTCCACCAGAACCGGACGAACCCCGTGACACAATGCCCAGTCCGACGCCAAACGACCCACCGCACGGCCCAGAACCTGCGACGCCAAGTGCGGAACACGAACCCCGGGAAGCAGCAGGAATCGGTCGTTCAATACCACCTGACCAATCCGTGCCCCCCGCGTCCGAGCGTCCCAGCCCAGATGCGCGTCCCGAGGACCCAGACGAAGCGGAGCCGACACAAAGCTCAAAACACCCAACGCGCCCGCCGAAGAATCCACCAGATACGTCACCCGGCAGCCCGGAGCCCGACAACGGCCCAAAGGATGCGCAGCCGCCAGAAGTGCACAACACCGCTGACGCGCAAGCGCCGTCTCCGCCAACCGCAGGTGAACCTCCCCCAACGACGACAGGCTGCCCGCAAACTCGGTCAGCGAAATCTCAGACCCGACCCCGACCACACAACCCACCGGCGGACCCGGCTGCGCCGACGGCAGAGGCAGGCCCAGCTCCGCCGCCAAGCCAGGCAAAGCCTTCCGCGCCGACGCCGAGCACAGCGACCCACGCGCGTTGCGCCACCCGTCGCGTTCGCAAAGACCACGGCTCAGCGCCGCACGCGACAACGACCCCCGAACCAACTCCTGCCGCAGCCAGCCCACCGTCTCCGGCTGCAACATCCGCAGGCCAACACGCACAGAAACCTTCTACACTGAGCCACGGCCTGTGTCAACTGTGATTGAGCGCTAGCCCACGGGTGACCCACGGTGAGTCCACAGTGAACCATGACCACGATGCGCCCCGCGCAATGGGTTCATGGTAGATTGACGGCGACTGCGGCCCCCCACCAACCACCCTGCCCCCGGCGGCGCGCTCCCGGACGCCGCCCGGAACGACACGCTGCACTGCGAGACGCGCGCCGTATACGAGGAGAGCAGTTCGAATGGCGAAGCGGACGACGAAGCGATCCGGGACCCGGTCCGGCGGCGGGAGAGGTGATGCGCCGCTGTTCGACGCCGCGCACGCCGGCATCGACGTCCTTGCGCGCTCCGGCGGCGACACGGTCGTCGGGCTGCACGAGGCGGCCGAGGCGCGCTACCTCAACTACGCGCTGTCGGTCATCACCTCGCGGGCGCTGCCCGATGTGCGCGACGGCCTCAAGCCGGTGCAGCGGCGCATCCTCTACACGATGTGGCGGCAGCGGCTGCGCGCCGACGCCAAGCCGCGCAAGTGCGCCAAGGTGGTCGGCGACGTGATGGGGAGCTACCACCCGCACGGCGACGCGGCCATCTACGACACGCTGGTCCGCATGGCGCAGCCGTTCACGCTCCGCGCGCCGCTGGTGGACGGCTCCGGAAACTTCGGGTCGCTCGACGGCGACGGCGCCGCGGCGATGCGCTATACCGAGTGCCGGCTTGCCGCGATCAGCGCCGAGCTGCTGCACGAGATCGACGAGGAGACGGTCCCCTTCCAGCCCAACTACGACGGCACGCGCCAGGAGCCGGTGGTGCTGCCGGCCCGCATGCCGAACCTGCTCGTCAACGGCGCCACCGGCATCGCCGTGGGCATGGCGACCAACGTTCCGCCGCACAACCTCGGCGAGGTCGCCACGGCCCTCATCAACCTGCTCGACGACCCGGAGCTGGGCAGCGCCCGGCTGGCCCGCGACGTCCGGGGCCCCGACTTTCCGACCGGCGGGCAGTTGGTGAACACGGCCGAGGAGCTGACGCAGATCTACACCACGGGGAGCGGCACCGTGCGTGTCCGCGCCACGTGGAAGACCGCTGATCGGCGTCGATCGTCGAAAACCCTCCACGTCACCAGCGTCCCCTACGGCGTCAACAAGGCGCAGCTCGTCGAGCGCATCGCCGAGGTGGTCGTCGGCCGCAAACTCCCGCCGCTGCTCGACGTCCGGGACGTCTCGACCGACGATGTGCGCATCGAGCTGGAGCTGAAGGCTGACGCCGACGAGCGGCTGGTGATGGCCTACCTGTTCCGGCACACGCCGCTGCAGACGACCTTCCCGGTCAACCTCACCTGCCTGGTACCGACCGGGCAGGCGGGGGTCGGCCGGCCGGAGCGGCTCGGTCTGCGGGAGCTGCTGTGGCACTTCCTGCGCTTCCGTCTGGAGGTGGTGACGCGGCGCCTGGAGCACGAGCGCGCGGCCCTCGCCCGGCGCATCCACATCCTGGAGGGGTTCGAGAAGGTCTTCGACGCCCTCGACGCCATCATCACGCTGATCCGGCAGTCGGACGGCAAGGCGGACGCGGCGGCGAAGATCATGCAGATCTTCGGCCTCGACGCCGAGCAGACCGACGCGATCCTGGAGCTGAAGATCTACCGGCTGGCGCGGCTCGAGATCCTGCTCATCCGCAAGGAGCTGGAGGAGAAACGCGGCCGGGCGCAGCAAATCGACGTGGAGCTCGGCGACGAGGAGCAGCGCTGGCGGATCGTCCGCGACGAGCTCGTCGCGGTGCGGGACGCCCACGGCGAGCCGCGGCGGACGGCCATCGGCGGCCCGGACGCCGACGACGAGGCGTTCAGCGCGGACGACTTCATCGTCGACGAGGACGCCGTGGTGCTGGTCTCGCGCGACGGCTGGGTCAAGCGGCAACGCGAAGTGCGCGACCCGGCGACGACGCGCCTGCGCGAGGGCGACGCCCTGCTGGCCGCAGTGGCCGGCAGCACCCGGGCCACCGTCGCCTTCTTCACCAACTTCGGGGTGGCCTACAGTTGCCGGCTGGTCGACGTCCCGGCCACGACCGGCTACGGCGAGCCGATCCAGCGGCTGTTCAAGCTGCGGGACGGCGAGCGGGTGGTCACCGTGCTGAGCCTCGACCGGCGCATCGTCGGCGACATCACGGCAGCGACCGCGCCGGAGCCGCCGTCCCACCCGGCGCATGAACGGCCGGGCGGCAAACCGAACGGCGAACCGCCCCGCGAGCCGCCGACCCACGCGGTGGCGGTGTCGAGCGACGGCTACGGCCTGCGGTTCGGCCTCGAGTCCTTCGACGAGCCGAGCACGCGCGCCGGCCGCCGCTTCGCGCGGCCCGCCCGGGGCGCGGAGATCATCGGCGTGGCGGCGATCACCGGCGGCGAGACGCTGATCGCGGCCACGCGCACGGCGCGCGCCATGCTCTGCCCGGCCCGCGACATCAACTTCCTCTCCGGTTCCGGCAAGGGCGTGCTGCTCATCAAGCTCGACCGCGAGCAGGATCGTGTCCTCGGCTTCATCGCCTCCCGCGGCGACCGCGACCTGCTCACCGTCGAGACCAACCGCGGCGCCGAGCAGACCATCAGCACCGCGAAGTACGAGCCGGTCGGCCGCGGCGGACGGGGTCGCGAGCTGCTCAAGCGCGGACAGTTCACCCGCGTGGCGCCGAAGCCGATCCCGCCGCCGGTGATCGGGGCGCGCTGACGGCGGCGCGCTGAACGCCGCACGGGCCCTCCGTGCGCCCGCGCCGCGGAGGTCCCGCAAGCCTCGCAAGGTGTAGGCTTCCGGGAGTGACCACGCCAGCCGCCTCCGTCGAGCCACCCGCGTCCCTGCAACCCGACGTGTTCCGCAGACGGTAGCGCCGGCGCCCAACCGCCCCGAACGACGCATCGCATATGGAGATCGACGAGCTCATCGACCGCATCATGCGCCCGGTGGCGGACGCCGTCGCGGGGTTCGTCTTCTTCCCGATCCCGATCTTCGGGGCCGAGATGCCGCTCGTCGTGCTGTGGCTGGTCGCCGGCGGGGTGTTCTTCACCATCTACCTGCGCTTCATCAACGTGCGCGGGTTCGCGCAGGCGCTGCGCATCGTCTCCGGGCGCTACGCCCGCGCAGGCGACCCCGGCGAGATCTCGCAGTTCAGCGCGCTGTCGACCGCGGTGTCCGGCACCGTCGGCATCGGCAACATCGCCGGCGTGGCCGTGGCCATCTCCACCGGCGGCCCGGGGGCCACGTTCTGGCTGCTGGTGGCCGGGCTGCTCGGCATGTCGTCGAAGTTCGCCGAATGCACGCTCGGCGTGCGATACCGGCGGCGCAACCCCGACGGATCGGTCTCCGGCGGGCCGATGCACTACCTGGAGCGCGGCCTCGGCGAGCGCGGCCGGCCGCGGCTGGGCCGCGCGCTGGGCCTCTTCTACGCCGCCGCGATGGTGTTCGGCTGCCTCGGCATCGGCAACATGTTCCAGTCGAACCAGGCCGCGGCGATCTTCATCGACCTCACCGGGGAGGGCGCCAGTCTCTTCGCCGGCCGGGGCTGGGCGATCGGCGTCGTACTGGCGGCGGTCGTGGCGCTGGTCGTCATCGGCGGCATCCGCTCCATCGCCCGCACGACCGTGCGCCTGGTGCCGGCGATGGCGATCCTCTACGTCTCGCTGGCCGTGCTGACCATCGCGCTCAACGCCGACCGCCTGCCGGCGGCCATGGCCGCCATCTGGCACGGGGCGTTCACCTCGGCGGGGATGGCCGGCGGCGGCATCGGCGCGCTGGTGATCGGCTTCCGCCGCGCCGTCTTCTCCAACGAGGCGGGCCTCGGCAGCGCCGCCATCGCCCACGCCACCGCGCGCACGCCGCAGCCGGCAAGCGAGGGCTTCGTCGCCCTGCTCGAGCCGTTCATCGACACGGTGGTGATCTGCACCCTGTCGGCGCTGGTGATCACGACCACCGTCTACGACCCGGCGCTGGCCACCGGCGACATCAGCGGCATCGAGCTGACCACGCGCGCCTTCGCCTCCACCCTGCCCTGGTCGCCGGTCCCGCTGGCCGTGGCCGCCATCCTGTTCGCCTTCTCGACGATGATCGCCTGGGCCTACTACGGCCTCAAGGCGTTCACCTACCTGGCGGGGGAGGGGCGCCTGCAGCGGCTCGGCTTCAACCTCGCCTTCTGCGCCTTCGTGGTCGTCGGCGCGAGCCTCGACCTCGGGGCGATCATCGACCTGTCCGACGCCCTGGTCTTCGTGGTGGCCATCCCGAACCTGATCGGCCTCTACCTGATGGCGCCGATCGTCCGGCGGGAGCTGGAACGCTACCGGCCGTGAGGCGGAGCACGCGCCTTCCCCTGCCGGTCACTTCGCCACGTCGCCACAGCAGCCACGGACCGGGAGCCGGAGCGTCTTTCTTCGTCGCTCCCGCGTGCCCGGTCACGCTCCCGATGCGGCCGGCGGGATGGCCTCATCAACGGGTCAACCGGCCGCCGCCGCGCGGATCCGCGCCTCGATGTCGGACGGCGCCTCGAACACGTTCAGCTTGCGGCCGCGGCGGCGTTGATCGAGCAGGCGCAGTTCCGCCAGACGCAACAGGTCCGCGCGCGCGGTCGCGTAGGCCACGTCGTGGCTCGTCATGTGAGACCGCGTCGTGTACTCCATCTCCGGGTGCCGAATGGCATGGGCGAGCAGCGCGAGCTGGCGGTGGTTCAGATCGTCACGACCGCGGAGGATCCGCTCGACCCGCGCCACCTGCGCCGTCTTCTTCGCGACGTACGCGTCGAGATCGTCGAGCGCGCGCAGGATCACGTCGACCTGATGCACGATGAAGTAGGTGGCGTCGTTCCCGTCGGTCTCGGCGTACAGGAACGCGCGGGCGTACTGCGCCGGCGCCGCGGTCAGAAAGCGGCTGATCGACAGGAACTCGAAGATCCAGTAGCCGCGGCGCAGCATCGCCCAGTAGAACAGCGCGCGGGCGGTGCGCCCGTTGCCGTCCGCGAACGGATGGTCGAACGCCAGCCACAGATGCAGCACGATGGCGCGGACGACCGGATGCAGAAAACCCCCGCCAGCTTCCCCGGCTCCGGCCTCGGCATTGGCGAAGCGGACCATCTCTTCCAACCGCGCGGGCAACTGCTCCGCCGGCGGCGGCCGGTGCAGAACCTCGCCACTGCGCGCGTCGCACACCTCGACGCGGTCGTCGCCGGAATGCTGCAGGCGACCGGCGGCGGCCGGATCGGCGAGCGCGCCATCGGTGACCGCGCGGTGCAGGGCGAGCGCCGCGTCCGGGGTCAGTATTCGGTCCGTCATCCTGCGAACCTCGCACATCGCCCGGTAGTTGTTCAGGATCATCCGCTCGCTGCGGTTCCGTGGGCGTCGCCCCGCCCGGATCATCCGCGCCGCGACGGCGCGCGTCGTCGACGCGCCCTCAAGCTGGCTGGATGTGATCGCCTCCCGGATCAGGGAGTTGACGATGAACCGGTCGCGCGTCGTCCGGTTCATCACCGTGTCGGCCACGCCGATCCGGCCGCTCGCGCGGCTGTCGATGCGGTGCAACGCCTCCTGAACGCGGTCCGGGAGCATGTAGCTGAACGGCCGGCCGCGCGCGTCCCGCAGCGGGAGCGGGCGGGACTGTCCGGCGCGGGCCAGACGGATGCCGGCCCACCACTCGCCGGCGCTCAGACCGTCCGGGCAGGGTGCGTGCCGCCGCAGCGCGTCCCAGTGGACATAGCGGCCGTCCACCGTCGGCTGGACGCCGCGCGACAACAGCGCCGGCAGGCCCTCGTGGAAGCGTTCGAGCAGCTCTGCGAGCGGCGGCGGAGAGAGCGGCCTCTTCATGGCGATTCCGCGCCGGAGACGCGGCTCGATTCATCGATTTTACAACTTTCGACGAATATCGATGATGGTGCATCAACCGCATCAACCGCTGCGGAACCGTAAGTCCATGCTACACTGGGGACTCCAACCTCCACCGTCCAGTTCGCCGAGCGGCGCTTCGGCGGTCGGGACGCCGCCCCGGAACCCAGCCGGGCCGCACGGAAGACGCCATGGCGAGTTCGTATTCTGCAAAGGACATCACCGTCCTCGAGGGCCTCGAGCCGGTTCGCAAGCGGCCGGGCATGTACATCGGGGGGGTCGGTTCGGCCGGCCTGCATCACCTCGTCTGGGAGATCGTCGACAACGCGGTCGACGAGGCGATGAACGGTCACGCGGCGAACGTCCAGGTGACGTTGCACGACGACGGATCGACGGTGACGGTCGTGGACGACGGCCGCGGCGTGCCGGTCGACCGGCATCCGAAGACGGGCAGGAACGCACTGGAGGTGATCTTCACGACCCTCCATGCCGGCGGGAAATTCGAGAACCGGACCTACCGCACGGCGGGCGGCCTGCACGGCGTCGGGGCGAGCGTGGTCAACGCGCTGTCCCAGGAGCTGGTCGCCACGTCGAAGCGGGACGGCTTCCTCTGGCAGCAGACGTTCCGCCGCGGCAAGCCGGTGGCCGCACTGCGGAAGCTGAAGCCGGCGCGCGGCTCGGGGACCACGATCCGCTTCCATCCCGACCCACGGATCTTTCCGAAGACCACTTTCGACGCCGGTCTCATCAGGCAGCGACTCGAGATCGGCAGCTACGTGCACGGCGGCGTCCGCTTCGTCTTCACGGATGAGGCCCGGGACACCAGGGAGGAGTTCCGCCACGAGAACGGCCTGCCCGACTACCTCGGTCGCCTCGTGCAGGAGCGCGGCGCCAGTCCCGTGCACGAATCGCCGTTCGTTCTCAAGCGGGAGCACACCGATTCCCGGTCGCGCATCGAGGTCGTGCTGCAGTGGACCGAGGCGACCGACGAGCACCTGCGCAGCTACGTCAACGGCATTCCGACGGCATCCGGCGGCACGCACGAGAACGGCCTGCGAGCCGGCCTCGGCAAGGCCGTCCGGAACTTCATCGAGACCCACAACCTCACGCCGAAGGGCGTGACGCTGACGGCCGACGACATCCGCGAGGGACTGACCGGAATCGTCTCCATCTTCGTTCCCGACCCGCAGTTTCAGGGACAGACCAAGGATCGGCTGAACAATCCCGAGCTCGTTCCAGTACTCGACGGGGCAGTCCGGCCCGCTCTCGAGCACTGGCTGAACCACAACATCAGCGTGGCCGAAGCGATCGTCGCGCGGATCATCCTGGCCGCCCGGGCGCGCGAAGCAAGCCGCGCCGCGCAGCAGTCCGTATCGCGGAAGAGTGCGACATCGAACCGGCTCAACCTGCCCGGCAAGCTGAGCGACTGCACCCGGAACGCCCGCGGCGACAGCGAACTGTTCATCGTCGAGGGGGACTCGGCCGGGGGGTCGGCGAAGCAGGGACGCGACAGGACCCGGCAGGCGATCCTGCCGCTGCGCGGGAAGGTGCTGAACGTCGAGAGCGCCTCTCCGTCGAAGGTGCTGGCGAACCGGGAACTGTCGGATGTGGTGACCGCGCTCGGTTGCGGCCTCGGCCGGACGTTCGACCTCGCGAAGCTGCGCTACGACCGCATCATCATCCTCGCCGACGCCGACTCGGACGGGAACCATATCGCCACTCTGCTGCTGACCTTCTTCTATCGGTTCCTGCCCAGGCTGATCGAGCACGGCAAGGTATACCTGGCCCAGCCACCGCTCTACCGGGTGGATGTCGGCAGGGACACCTTCTGGGCACTCGACGACGCGCACCGGGACGCCATCGTCGAGGCGCACACCAACGGCCGGGGCGCCCCCGAGATCACCCGCTTCAAGGGTCTCGGCGAGATGATGCCCAGGGTCCTCTGGGAAACGACGCTCAACCCGCAGACACGGCGCCTGCTGCGCGTGGCCGTCCACGATACGGACCGCATCCTGACGGATCGCGTCATCAACGAACTGATGGGCAGGGACGCCTCCGCCCGGTTCCGCTTCATCATGGACCGGGCGGACGAGGCGCTGGATCTGGACGTATAGCCGCCGAGCGGACGCCGTGTTTCGCCGTGTTCTGTCGAGACGCCGATGGTGGTAGACTGTGGCCTGCTCGCAACGGCAGAATCGGTGCCGGCTTCGAGAACCGGTGCCTGTACCCGCGGTTGGTCGGCCGGGCCGGGATCGACCTCCTGCCGAACGCGCGGCCACCAGGGCGGTTTCGTGGACTCCCTGGTGAGAACGTCTCGACGCGCAACGACGGTTGGCAGTGTCGGCAATATGCAGAGTATGAAAGCGAATCTTCTTCCCGACGCAGGCGATATGTCGGCGCCCCCTGTGAAGGCCATGGAACGCCATGAAGCAAGGTGCGCCCGGGCCGACCACTTCAGACCTGGCGCAACAGGACTCTCGATTTCCCTGCCCGGTGACCGTGACGTCCGCCCACCTTCAGGAACCGTGGAAAGGAACTGCAGGATCTGAAAGTGCACTGGTATCCGCGCTACGTACCCGTCGATGAGCAGCGAGCACGAATCGTATCCGAGATACATGGTCTTCGTGCGCGCGGCGTAGAGGTGCAACCCATAGAACTCAGGGGACGGGCCATCGCCCGGAACTTCTGGGGCAGGTACTGGTGCGAGCATCTCGAGTCGTTCTCCGAATACGCGGCCCGTCTGGCGCACGGCAGGGCCTACGTGCGCAACGGTTCCGTTTGTCACCTGGCGATAGAGTCGGGCGGCGTCGACGCGATGGTGGTCGGTTCGGCGCTCTACCACGTCACGATTCGCATACGGAGACTCGAGGAGTCCACCTGGACGGCCATCAGGACGGCTTGCGCCGGCCGGATAGGTTCAGTCGTGGAGTTGCGCCAGGGACGGCTGGCCACCCCGGTCATGGAGCGCGTTACCGACCGCGACGCCGGCCTGTTTCCTCAACCCCGTGACATCGTGCCGTCGTGCGGATGTCCGGACCGGGCGACGATGTGCAAGCACGCGGCGGCTGTCCTGGCCGGTGTCGGCGCGCGGCTGGACGACAATCCGGAGCTGCTCTTCCTGCTGCGCGGCGTCGCCGAGAAGGAGTTGATCACCGGCGCACCTGCTTCGGGCGACGGAACGGCCGGCGGCGCCGGTGTAGATCTCGACGCACGGAACGGTGCAGTGGCCCCTCCCGCGGCCGAATCGACGACATTGCACCTGGCCGCCCCGTCACCATCGACCGCATCCACTGCCGTCGAGCCCGGCGGGCCGGGCGCAACGGACTGGGCGACACCACCCCGCACGGTCAAGAAAACGCTGACGTACAGACCACCGTCCCCTGCGCGGTCCCACCCGCGAATCACGTCCGCCGACCTTTCCGCGGCCGATGAAGCGGTCGGATTCCAGCCCACAGGCGAGCTGGTTGCCGGGTTGCGTGAGCAGTGCGGATGCTCGGTCGTCGAGTTCGCCGATCTGATCCAGGTCACGCCGACGACCGTGCGCCGCTGGGAAACCACGTCCGGGCCCCTCAACCTGCACGCCCGTCCGTGGGAAGCCCTGCAGGCGCTGTACCTGGAAGTCGAGAAACACGCGGGATGACAACCGTCCCATGAAACTGCTGCGAAGGAAATGAAGGGCCACGGACGACATGCGAGAATCAAATACCTGGTTGGACATCTCATGGATCGGAAATGCCGTGTCGTAGTGACGTTCACCAACGGCCGCCGACGGTTCGGTTGGCGGGACCATTGGAACGACGCGACGGAAGGGTTGCGCTGCGTCAGCGACCCGGAACGTTACAGTGACGACGACGAGTACACGGATCTCGATGTTCACCACAGCCTTCCGACCAAACCAGGAGAGCATCGAGTCCGTCGTGTCCGCAGGCGGCCGTGGCGGCATTCCTCGCGCTGCGCCACGCCCACGGGCGACGGCGGGTTCGGACGCCTGAAACAGCGCCCGGCGGCGCCACGGAGCAACGTTGAACGGAGGGAACCAATGACGTATCGATTCTTCGCCCGCACCGGCGTCGTCGGAACCGCGTGCGCTGTCCTGGCGTTCGCGCCGGTCGCCGCCGCGCAACAGGACGCGGCGCTGCGGACCCCGGACGGCCAGCCCGACCTGCAGGGAGTCTGGAACTTCTCCACCGCGACGCCGATGGAACGCCCCGCCGAGCTCGGGGACCAGGCGACGCTCACGGCAGAGGAGGCGGCGGCGTGGGAGGCGGAGATCGCCGAGCAGCGGGCCGGGCTCGAATCGGAGCTCGAGGACGCCCCCCTGGAGGCGCGCCTCGGCTACAGCCTGCGCATCTGGTTCGAGTGGGGCGACGCGCTCGAGGAACGGCGCACATCTCTCGTAATCGACCCGCCCGACGGCCGCATCCCCGCCGTGCGGCCGGAGGTCGAGGCGCGGCGCGCGCTGACGCGCATGCTGCGCGGCCGCCACGCGCACGGCCCCGAGGACCGCGGCATCTCGGAGCGCTGCCTGCTGGGCTTCAACTCCGGGCCGCCGATGACGCCGAGCGCCTACAACAACAACATGCAGTTGTTCCAGACGGCCGACCACGTCGTCCTCCTCAACGAGATGGTGCACAACGCCCGCGTCATTCCCCTCGACGGACGGCCGCATCTGCCGGCCGACCTGCGCCAGTGGGTCGGCGACTCGCGCGCGAGCTGGGACGGCGACACGCTGGTGATCGAGACGCGCAACTTCCTGCGCGAGACCTCGCTGGGCGGGTCGAGCGCCAACATGCGGCTGGTCGAGCGCTTCACCCGCCTGGACGCCGACACGTTGCGTTACGAGTTCACGGTCAGCGACCCGGCTACCTGGACCGGTCCCTGGACGGCGCGGGTGCGGATGACGCGCAGCGACGAGCCGCTGTACGAGTACGCCTGCCACGAGGGCAACTACTCGATGCCCAGCTCGCTGTCGGGCGCCCGCGCGATGGAGGTGCGGGAGGCGGCGGAGGGCGCCGCCGAGCAGCCGTAGCCCCGGCACACCGGGATCATCGCCCTGGCGACGCTGCTGCTCCAGCCACCGGCGCTGCGCCCGTCGGTGATCCTCCTTGACGAGCCGGAGCTCGGGCTGCACCTCTGCGCGATCACGTTGCTGGCGGCGCTCGTCGAGCAGGCGTCCGTCGAGACACAGGTCGTCATGGCGACCCAGTCCGCGCCGCTGCTGGACCACTTCCGCCCGGAGGACGTCCGCCGCGGCACTGGAACAGTGGCTGGAGGAGTGAAGCCGCGCCCGCGTGCTCAGCGTGGCGGCGTCAAGCCGTGGGCATCGGCGTGCCGTGAAATCGCCAGGCGCCTCCACGAGGACGCCGGGCAGATCGCGACGACGATGGTGGACTACTACGGCATGCCGCGGACCGGTTCCGGCGCGTGGCCCGGACGGGCAGCAGCGGCGACACTTCCCTTCCCCGAGAGAGCGCGGTCGGTGGAGGAAGCCCTGTCCGCAAGCGTCAGCACGGCGATGAGCGCCGACTTCGATACGAGTCGATTCGTGCCGTATGTGATGATGCACGAGTTCGAGGCGCTGCTCTTCAGCCACTGCGCGAAGTTCGGACGCGGGATCGCGCGCGTGGACCTCAGCGACAAGTTCCAGCGGATTCGAGATGCGTTCAGGAGCCCGGAAGAGATCGACGACTCGCCGGAGACCGCTCCGTCAAGCGGCTGGAACAGCTCGTGCCCCGGTACCAGAAGCCGTTCCATGGATTCCTCGGGGCGCAGGAAAATCGGCCTCGAAGCGATGCGGCGCGAATGTCCGCACTTCCGAGAGTGGCTGGTTCGCCTGGAGCGGTTGGCGGGTCGCGGCACCTGACACGTCGGCCGGCCATCGATGGCGAGTTCGACAATCGCCCCTCACAACCCCAGCGCCGCCGGCAGCCGCTGCAAGCGGCGCATGATCTCGGCGCGCGACAGCGGGGCGTTGGCCAGGAACTCGCGATGGGTCCGATCGCCGCGCCAGGGCGGGCGGCGGGGCGGTTCGGGCAGCAGCAGGTCGATCAGGTCGAGGTCGAAGTTGTAAAGGACGACCCCGTGATGGAGGAGCGCGCCACGCGCACGGCGCTGCGCGTGTCCGGCGACCTTGCGGCCACCGAGGGCGATGTCGGTGGATTGGACCGTTGTGCCGTCGATGGCCAGCGCGGCGGCCAGCCCGCCGAGCAGCCACGTATAGCTGCCCTCGACGTCGGCCAGCCGGGGACGCCTGTCCAGTGACAGGACGAGGGCAATGTTGAGGCATCCGGGTCCGACGACCACCGCGCCTCCCCCCGACTCCCGACGCAGCAGCGGGACCCCGTGGGCGGCGCAGACCGCGACGCGCGCCCACGCCGCCGGCGCGCCGCGACGCGGCAACACGACACAGTGCTCAACCGCCTCCCAGACGAGGACCCGCTCGACGCCACCAACCGCGGCGCCTCCACCGGTCCGCGGCGCGGAGTGAAGACGTGTGTCGTCGGGCGCACCGTCGCCCCGCGCGCCCGCGCGGAGGACCGTCCGGCGCGCCGCTGCGCCGTCCAGGCGCAGCAGCGCGTCGATCTCGATCCCGAGGCCCCGCCCCGCCGGAAGCGATCCGTGATCCTCGACCTGCACGATGACAGCACCCGGCGACATCCCATCAACGGCACCGTGCATGGAGTCCGCGCCGGAGACAAGAACAACGCCCGGCGGGGCCTCACTGGCAGCATCGAACCGGCAGGCGCAGGCCGCCTGGGCCGGCGGTCGCATCACCGTCGGGCGCCGGCCCCACCCTGCTCGTCATTCTCACGCATGCCCCGGCGCCCCGCGAACCGCAGGCCGTCCGCGTGTGGCGGCGAACGAAGCCGCGCCGGTGTTCCGGTACAATCGGAATTCACAGTGTCAGCGCCTGACCGCTCCGGGCCAGTCTATCTGGACTGCGCGGCGACCTGCCCCATCGACCCGCGCGTGCAGGCGGAACTCCGCCGCTTCGCCGAAGTGGACTTCGGAAACGCGGGCAGCCGTACGCACGCCCACGGCCAGGTGGCGCGGCAGGCGGTGGAGCGGGCGCGGGCGCACATCGCCCGGGTGGCCGGCGTGCGGCGCAACGAGGTCGTCTTCACGAGCGGCGCCACCGAGTCGAACAACCTCGCCATCCTTGGCCTCGAGGCCTGGGGACGAGCCGAACAGCGCATGCACCTCGTCAGCACGACGATCGAGCACCACGCGGTGCTGGAGCCGCTGCGGGTGCTCTCCTCCCGCGGCTTCCACCTGACGCTGGTGGATCCGGAACCCGGCGGCTGGGTCGACGCCGACCGCATCGCCGCCGCCGTGCGGTCCGACACGCTGCTCGTCTCGCTGATGCAGGTCAACAACGAGACCGGGGTCCAGCAACCGGTCGCCGAGACAGCCGACCGGCTCGCCGCATCGGATGCCTTCCTGCACGTCGACGCCGCGCAGGGATTCGGCAAGGCGCTCGAAGCGCTGCGCCACGGCCGGGTCGACCTGATCAGCGTCAGCGGCCACAAGCTCTGCGGTCCGAAGGGCATCGGCGCCCTGATCGCCCGGCGGCGGGACGGGAAGCGCTCCCCGTTGACGCCGCTGCTGCACGGCGGCGGCCAGGAACAGGGACTGCGGCCGGGCACGCTGCCGGTCCCCCTGATCGCGGCGTTCGGCCGCGCGGCCGAGCTGGCCCTCGACGAGCATGCCGACCGGCTCGTGGCGGCCACGGCGTTCCAGCAGCGCCTGCTCGCCGGACTGGCGCCGCTGGCTCCGCGGGTTCATGGCGACCCGGAGCGTCGGCTGCCGTACATCCTCAACCTGTCGATGCCCGGTTGGGACAGGGAGGCGCTCATCGAGACGTGGTCGGGACTGGCCGCCGTCTCGGACGGGGCCGCCTGCACCTCGCAATCCTATACCTGCAGCCACGTCCTGGCCGCGATGGGGCTGTCGGAGGAGGAAGAGGCGGGCGCCGTGCGGCTCTCCTGGTGTCATCTCTCCGAGCTGCCCGACCTCGAGGCGATGGCCGGAGCGCTGCTCGCCGGAGCCGGCGCCGGAGCGGGACGCGCATGACGCGGTCGGCGAGCGGCTTCCTCCGCTACAAGCGATCGCGGTTCGCGACACGGCTGCCGGTCGGCCACCGCTACACGCGGTCGCACTACTGGCTGGACCGGGACGCGACCGGATGCTGGCGCATCGGACTGACGACTTTCGCCACCCGCATGCTGGGCGACTTGGTAGAATGCATGTTTGCAGTGGAGCCCGGCGCGTCGGTGGCGCTCGGCCAGACCGTCGGTTCGATCGAGGGATTCAAGGCGATCTCCGACATCTACGCGGTCGCGGAAGGCCGTTTCGTTCGCGTCAACGAGGCCCTCGACGCCGACATCACGCTGGTCGAATCGGCGCCGTACGGCGACGGCTGGCTCTACGCGGTCGACGGGAAGGCGGATCCGGACAGCCTTGGTGTCGACGGTTATGTGCACGTGCTCGACGCGACGGTCGACCGGATGCTGGCGAGCCGCCGTGAAAGTGACCCCGATGCCTGACCCCGGCCGGAATCGAAGGCGGCGGACGGCGCGCGGACGCACGACGCGCCCGCCACGAGCGTGACCACGATGTCTGCAGCCCGATCGGCACCCACGGCGCGAGGCGACGCACGAGCCCGCTACATCATGGTCGGCGGCTTTCTCGGCGCCGGCAAGACGACGGCGATCATCCGGCTGGCGCGGTCCCTGACCGGGCAGGGAAAACGGGTCGGCCTGATCACCAACGATCAGAGCGTGGGCCTCGTCGACACGACGGTGGCCCGCGCGCAGGGATTCCCGGTGGAAGAAATCACCGGCGGCTGCTTCTGCTGCCGGTTCAACACGCTGATGGATGCGGCGGACCGACTGCATGCCGAGGCGCGGCCCGACGTCTTCATCGCCGAGCCGGTGGGAAGCTGCACGGATCTGCGGGCCGCGGTCAGCTACCCGCTGCGCCGGATGTACGGGAACGCCTTCGAGATCGCGCCGCTGAGCGTACTCGTCGATCCCCTCCGCGCGCTGCGCGTGCTGGGCCTGGAAGCCGGACGGTCCTTCTCGGAAAAGGTGCTGTACGTCTATGACCGGCAGCTCGCCGAGGCGGACATGATCGTGGTGAACAAGGTGGACCTGCTCGAAGAGGCGCGCCGGAAGCGGCTGTGCGAGGCGTTGGCGGCACGGTATCCGCAGGCCGACGTGCTGGCCATCTCGGCCCGCGACGGCAGCGGGACGGCATCCTGGTTCGAGCAGGTGACGCAGGGTGCGATGCGCCTCGACGTCTCGCCCGACGTGGACTACGCGGTGTACGCGGAGGGCGAGGCGCTCCTCGGCTGGTTGAATGCGACGGTGCACGTCCGCTGCGACACGCCCTTCGACGGCAACGCGATGCTGCAGGACCTGGCCGCGCACATCGCGGACGCCGTCGGGAGCGGGGAGATCGCCCACCTGAAGATGACGCTGACGGCCGAAGAGCTGCCCTCGGACATCGCGGTTCTCAATCTGGTTGCGGGCGACAGGGCGGCGGAAATGGCCCACACGCTGAAGGCGCCGGTCGACGCGGGCGAGCTGATCGTCAATCTGCGGGCCGAGGAGGATCCCCGGCGCCTCCACGACGCCGTCCTGGCGGCGCTCGCGGCCTGGGAATCGGCCGGCCGCAGCCGGCGGGCGGCCATCGAGCACATCGAACACTTCCGGCCGGCCAAACCGACCCCGACCTATCGCATGGCGACGGTGTGATGAACGAGACCAAGACATCGACGGCGGCGGCACCGAGCCTGGTCTACTGCCGCTGCACCTACGCGCGCGTGGTGCCGCGTCCGGTGAAGGACGGCGTCCTCGAGGCGCTGGCGGACTCGGGCGCGGACTTCGACGCGGTGCCCGATCTGTGCGAGATGTCGGCCCGCAGGGACTCCCGGTTGGCGGAGATTGCGGCGGCCGGCGATGTGACCATCGCCGCCTGCTATCCGCGGGCGGTGCGCTGGCTGTTCTCGTCGGCCGGCGCGCCGCTCGACCAGGACCGGGTCGCCATCCTCAACATGCGGGAGGAGACGGCCGAGGCGGTCACGGACGCGATGCTGAACAGGAACCCCGGAAGCCGGTCGTCGAGCACCGACGCCCCGGCCCGCGACGGAGGGGATCGATGAGCGGCGCCGGCAGGCTGTCGCTGCCCGTGCTGCGGGTGGCGCTCTACGAAGGACGCGGCGCCGAGCCACTGGACCCGGCGCGCCGGGTCACCCTGATGCGGACACTGCTCGACAAGGGCTATCGCGTGACGCGGGTCCGCTCGGGCGGGACCGCCGCGGCGCACGCGAACGGCAGCGACGTCCTGGCCGTGCTCGGCCGCTTCACCGAGCGCCAGCCGGCCGAGCCGCTCGGCGCCGATTCCGGCGGCCGGGTCTGGTTCCGCGACATCGGCGACCAGACCCCGGACGCGGTTGCGGCGCTCGTCGACGCCATCCGCGCCGAGTGCGAGGCGCGCGAGCCTGGCGCCTGGAAGCCGTGGTTCCCGGTGATCGACTTCGACCGCTGCACCAACTGCATGCAGTGCCTGAGCTTCTGCCTCTTCGACGTCTACGGCGTCTCGAAGGGCGGGCAGATCCAGGTGCAAAATCACGACAACTGCAAGACCGACTGCCCGGCGTGCTCGCGCGTCTGCCCGGAAGTGGCGATTCTCTTCCCCAAGTACCGCCACGGACCGATCCACGGCGGCGAGATCCAGGCCGAGGATGTGCGCCGCGAGGCGATGAAGGTCGACATCTCGGCCCTGCTCGGCGGCGACATCTACGCCGCGCTGCGCGACCGGAGCGCGAAGGCGAAGTCACGCTTCTCGAAGGAACGCGACGAGGAGCGGGCGTTGAAGGAACGCCAGAAGTGCCTGGTCAAGCTGCAGAAGAACCTGGACATCCCCGCCGAGGTGCTGGCGGGCCTGCCGACGCTCGACGAGATCCAGACCAAGGCCGAGGCGGCGAAGGCCCGCGCGCAGGCCGCGCTCGACGCCGCCGCAGCGCGGCAGGAGGGTTGACGACGTGGTGCTGGGACTGGCGAAACGGATGCTCACCGAGCCGGATCCGCGCGCCGTGCGCAAGCTGGTCTGGAACATGGGCGTCAAGGGCGTCCGCTCGGTGCAGCGCTACAAGCGGCGGCTGAAGCGGGGCGAGCACTTTCCGCCCTTCCTCTTCATCTCGGTGATCTCGGGCTGCCAGTTGCGCTGCCAGGGATGCTGGGTCGACGTCGAGGCGCCGAGCCGCAAGATCGAGATCGACGAGCTGAACCGCATCGTCGGCGACGCCAGGCGGCACGGCAACAGCTACTTCGGCATCCTGGGAGGCGAACCGCTGCTGCACCCGCAACTGTTCGACCTGTTCGCGGCGCACCAGGACTGCTACTTTCAGCTCTTCACCAACGGCCACCTGATCGACGACGCCAGGGCGGCGGAGCTGCGCCGACTGGGCAACGTGACACCGCTCGTCAGCATCGAGGGCACCTCGGTCGTGAGCGACGAGCGCCGCGGTCGAGCCGATGTGCTCGACAAGTCGCTGGCCGGCCTCGAGGCCTGCACCCGAAACCGACTGGTCACCGGTGTGGCCACCAGCGTCTGCAAGACGAACATCGACGACCTGGTGCAGGAGTCGTGGCTGCGGCGGCTCATCGACCTGGGCGTGCACTATGCCTGGTTCCATACCTACCGGGTCGTCGGCCCGAAGCCGACGGCCGGGATCGCGCTGACGCCCGAGGAGGTGCTCCGCGTGCGGCGCTTCATCGTCCGCATGCGCGCGAAGCTGCCGATCGCCATCGTCGACGCGTACTGGGACGACGAGGGTCAGGCGCTGTGTCCGATGGCGACCGGCGTGAGCCACCACATCAGCCCCTACGGCGACATCGAACCGTGCCCGATCATCCAGTTCGCCACCGAAACGGTCTATGATCGCCCGAGCGTCTACGACACCATGACGAGTTCTGCGTTCCTCAAGGACTTTCGGGAGACCGCGGCGCGGACCACGCGAGGCTGCATCGTGCTGGAGCGTCCGGATCTCGTTCGCGAGATCGTGGAGCGCCACGGCGCGCGCGACACGACGCAACGGCAGACGGCGTCCGCGGAGCTGGCCCGGCTCACCCCGCGCAGCAGCCAGTACGACCCGGGCAACGAGATCCCGGAGGAGCACTGGGCGTACGCCTTCGCCAAGAAGCACTGGTTCTTCGGATTCGGGGCCTACAGCTAGGAGTCTTCCCCGCACAAGATGGCCCTGACGCACACGACGCCGGCCGGCGGGTCCCGCTCGCCAATCACGAACTGCGAACGCTGAACATCAACGGAAGAGATTCCTGTGAGTTACCAACTGCCGGTCGTTTCACTCCCGCGCGCCGTGCCCCCCATGGTCATGCGGCCGCCGCAGGAGACCATCCCGCAGACCCGGACGGAGCGCGAGGTGATGCTGCGGCAGGTGCAGGCGTACGTCGCGGCGCGGCAGAGCGAGATCACGCCGCCGCTGGTGATGGACGAGTTGCGGGCGCGGTCCGAGGAGATCGTGCGCGCGCACGGCATCGACCCGAAGTACCTCGATTACGTCGGCGTGCTGCTCGGCAACGAGACCTGGCGCGAGCACCTCGCCGCCGTACCCTACGACCGGCGCCTGCTGCTGCTGCCCAAGTGCCTGCGCGTGGAGGATCGCTGTCCCGCCCCGTTCGACGAGTTCGGCCTGCTGTGCAAGCAGTGCGGCCTGTGCACCATCCAGGACCTGCAGGAAGAGGCCGAGAAGCTCGGCTACGCGGTGCTCGTCGCCGAGGGCTCGGCCCTGGTGATGGCGCTCATTCAGACGGGCCGGATCGAGGCGATCGTCGGCGTCAGTTGCCTCTCCGTGCTGGAGCGGGCGTTCCCCTACATGGAGGCCGCGGCGATACCCGGCGTGGCGATCCCGCTGCTCCAGGACGACTGCAAGGACACCGGGGTCGACGTCGAATGGGTCTGGGACTTCATCCACGCGACGAGCGACGACCGGACCCGCCGGCTCGATCTCGACGCGCTGCGGCGGGACGTCGAGGGCTGGTTCGAACCGGCGGCGCTCGACGCGTTGTTCGGCGGACCGCCCGCCGGCGAGACCGAGACGCTCGCGCGTGCGGAGCTGACCCGCGCCGGGAAGCGCTGGCGTCCCTTCCTGACCGTCTGCGTGCACCAGGCGCTGCAGGACGACCCGCACGCGGCGCCGCCGGAGGCGCTGCGCAAGGTCGCGGTGGCGGTGGAGTGCTTCCACAAGGCCTCGCTGGTCCACGACGACATCGAGGACGGCGATGCGCGCCGGTACGGCGAGCCGACGCTGCACGCCGCACACGGCGTCCCGGCGGCGCTCAACATCGGCGACTTCCTCGTCGGCGAGGGCTACCGCCTGCTCGCCGAGAGCGATTTCGCGCCGGAGATACGCGCCGAGATGACCGCGATCGCGGCCCGCGGCCACCGCACGCTCTGCCTCGGCCAGGGCGAGGAACTGTCGTGGGCGCGCAGCCCGCGACCGCTCGGATCCCAGCAGGTGCTGCAGATCTTCCGGCAGAAGACGGCCCCCGCGTTCGGCGTGGCGCTGGAGCTCGGGGCAGCCTGCGCACGCGCCGGCCAGGACGTCTCCGAGAAGTTGCGGGCCTACAGCGACGCACTGGGCATCGCCTATCAGATCCGCGACGACCTGGACGACTTCGAGCCGTCCGCCGATGCGCCGGACGACGTCGCGGCGCTGCGTCCGTCGCTGCCCCTTGCCGTCGGCTACGAGCAGGCGAAGTCCGAGCCGGAGGCGCGCGCCGCCCTGGAAGCGGCCTGGCGCCGCGAGCAGGCCGTCGACGGCCGCTCCGACACGGTGCGCGAGCTCCTGGTCCGCTTCGATGCCACCGAGCGCAGCCGGCGCCTGATGGAAGGCTACAAGGAAGAGGCGATCCGCTGTCTTCCCGGCCTGACCAACCCCAGTCTCAAGGGGTTGCTGCGCCGGGTCATCGGCAAGATCTTCAGCGTCGAGATCCAGGGCTGGTGCAGTGAGTTTGAGGCTCGAAATGCTGCAGGTAGCCAGGCTGTCGCCGACGCTGCTCGGTGACGCGGCGGACCTGACGGCGGATTTTCTCTCCACCCGGCTGAATCCCGACGGCGGCTTCCAGGATCGCGACGGCGCGAGCGACCTCTACTACACCGTCTTCGGTCTCGAAGCGCTGACGGCGCTGCGGCGTGACCTGCCGACCGACGAGGTGCGGCGGTACCTGGAACGCCACGAGAACCCGACCGACCTCGACTTCGTGCACACCGCCTGCCTCGCCCGGTGCTGGGCCGACATCGGCGCCGCGGGCGACGCGCCGGGGGAGGCGCTGCTTGCACGTCTCGAGACCTACCGCACGCCGGACGGCGGCTACAGTCCGACGGACGGCGCGAGCCACGGCACGGCGTACGGCTGTTTCCTCGCCCTGGGAGCGTACGAGGATCTGGGCGCGGCGCTCGACGATCCCGGCCGGCTGCTGGACTGCCTGGCCACGCTGCGGGCGGGGGACGGCGGCTACGGCAACCAGCCCGGCGTACCGGCGGGCCTGACGCCGCCGACCGCCGCGGCGATCACCATCCAGCGACGCCTCTCCCATCCCGCGGCGCCGGAAGCGACCGACTGGCTCCGGGCGCGCCACGTGCCGGCCGGCGGGTTCTGCGCGTCGCCGTCGACGCCGCTTCCCGATCTGCTGTCCACCGCGACCGCCCTGCATGCCCTCACCGGGGCGCATGCCCCCCTCGAACCGTTGAAGGAGTCGTGCCTGGACTTCATCGACAGTCTCTGGACCAACTCCGGCGGCTTCTACGGAAGCTGGGGTGACGACGTGCAGGACTGCGAGTACACCTTCTACGCCCTGCTCGCGCTGGGGCACCTGAGCCTGTGAGCACGACAGCACGCCCTGAGACGCCAACCGTGACGCCGAGTCCACCGGCGCGGATCGACGATGCCGAATGGCGGGCCACGCTCGACCGGCTCACGGAGGGCCTGCTCGCTGCGCGTACGGCAGACGGCCATTGGCTCGGCGAGCTCTCGTCGTCCGCGCTGTCGACAGCCGTTGCGGTCATCGCACTCACGCTGATCGACCGCCATCGGCCGCCACCGCAGCCGGAAAACCTCGTCCCTGCCGGTCTCGCGTGGCTGATCCGAACCCAGAACGCCGACGGCGGCTGGGGTGACACTGTCGACAGCCCCAGCAACATCAGCACGACCGCTCTGTGCTGGGCGGCCATCGCCATCGCCGGTCCGGTCGACGAACCGTGCACCAACGCTCTCAAGCGGGTGTGCGACTGGATGCGACGTGCCGCCGGCAGTCTGGAGCCGCGGCCGCTCGCGGACGCCATCAGCCGTCGCTACGGCAAGGACCGCACGTTCTCGGTCCCCATCCTGACCGTACTTGCCCTGGCGGGTCTCCTCGACCGTGACGCGCATGGTGGCGGCGCAGTGACGAGCGGAGCCGACGGTGCGGGCCGCGGTCCGAACACCAATCGCCCACAAGACACCGGGGACGGCGCGCAGGGCGCCCTGGCGGGCGCCGCCACCAGTCGCAGTCGCGGCAAGCCGGTACCGGACGCCGGCGACGGTGCGCACGCCGGACCGACATCGCCCATCGCGCCGGCGGACGCCCGCCGGCGCAGCGCCCGGACGCCCGAGGCCATCGGCAACGGCTGGCGCCACGTGCCGCAGCTCCCTTTCGAGTTGGCGGCCGTCCCGCCGGTCTGGTACCGCTGGCTGCGGCTCCCGGTGGTCAGCTACGCCCTGCCTGCCCTGATCGCCATCGGACAGGTGCGCCACCGGCAGCGGCCGACCCGCAATCCCGTGACCCGGCTCGTACGCCGGCTGGCCCGCGCCCGCACGCTGCGCCGGCTGGACGCCATTCAGCCACGCGGCGGCGGCTTCCTGGAGGCCACGCCGCTGACCGGCTTCGTCGTCATGAGCCTGGTCGCCGCCGGCGAGGCGACACACCCCGTGGTGGAGCGCGGGGGGGCGTTCCTGCGGCGCTCGGCGCGCGCCGACGGGAGCTGGCCCATCGACACGAACCTGGCCACCTGGGTGACGACCCTGAGCGTCAATGCGCTGGTGCGGCGGTCCGACTGGCTCGACTGGCTTCGGCCCGCCGATCGTGCGGCCCTGCGCCGCTGGCTGCTCGATCAGCAGTACCGCGAGCGGCACGTCTACACGGACGCCGACCCGGGGGGCTGGGCCTGGACCGACCTGCCCGGCGGCGTGCCCGATGCCGACGACACCCCGGGCGCGCTGCTCGCGCTGCATGCGGTCGCCGTCGAGCCGGCCGGCGGCCCGGCGCACCGCGACGGCGACCGCGGCCAACGCCCACGCGGCGGTGCGGCGGGCCCCGGGACGTCCGTCACCAGTACGCGGCGCGGCGCGGACGCGGCGCACGGTCAGACCCCGGCCGGCGGCGACGACGCCGACCGCACCGTGGACGGTGCGCTCGACAGCGCGGTCCGCGCCAGCGTCGGCTGGCTGCTCGACCTGCAGAACGCCGACGGCGGCATGCCGACGTTCTGCCGCGGCTGGGGGGCGCTGCCCTTCGACCGCAGCAGCCCCGACCTGACCGCTCACACGCTGCGGGCCTGGACGGCGTGGCGGCCCGCGCTGCCGAACCGACTCCGCCTGCGGACCGAACGCGCGACGCGACGCGCCGTGCGCTATCTCGTCCGGGCGCAGCAACCGGACGGCTCGTGGATTCCGCTGTGGTTCGGGAACCAGGAAGCACCGGACGAGGCGAACCCGGTCTACGGCACGGCGCGCGTGCTGGAAGGACTGGCAGTGCTGCCGGACGATGAAGCCGCGGCCGCCGAGCAACGCGCGGCCCGCTGGCTCGTCGAGGCACAGGCCACCGACGGCGGCTGGGGCGCCGCGCCCGGCGTCCCATCGTCCATCGAGGAGACTGCGTTGGCCGTTGCAGCCCTCGGGACGCTCAGGCGCCTGCCCCGGGCGGCATCCGTGACGGGACTCGACGACGCCGTGACTGGCGGCGTGCGGTGGTTGATCGAGACGACCGACGGCGGGCGACGGATGAACCCGACGCCCATCGGGCTGTACTTCGCCAAGCTGTGGTACTCGGAAGCCCTGTACCCGCGGATCTTCACCCTCGCCGCCTTCGGGTCGATCGTCCCGCATACGGACCGCTGAACGACCCGGTCGCCGACGGCGGCGATCGATCCGTCACATCGCACCGCACCCTCGCAGGACGTCGGGACGGCGTGTCGATCCCTCACAGGAACTTCCCGGCGCCCTGCTCGTGTGCGAGTCGTTCCGCGTCACGCGTCGTCGCGGTCGTCAGGCAGCCCGTTCACGCTCGAACACGTGGGCGAGTTCACCGACGGCGCCGGCGATGAGCCGTTCACGGAACGGGTCGGGGGCGGCCGGGGTGCCCGCGAAGAGCTCCAGCACGGCCACGACCCGCCCTCCCGACACCACCGGCACGGCACAGATCGAGCGCAAGTCACCGAGCGCGCTCCGACGCGCGTCGGACAGGCGCGGGTCAACGGCGACGTTGGCGATCCAGGTCGACTCTGCGGACGACACGGCGCGTCGCAGCACGTGGTCGTTCGCGTCGTCGCAGCATGCATCCAGCGCGGAGCGGGTTTCGAGCGGCGCGACCTGCTCGTCGCGGACGTGCCATACACCGGTCGAGACCAGCGCCCCGCTGCCGTCGGCCGCCGCCAGATAGGCGGTGCCGGCGTCCCAGCCCCCCCATTCGGCGAGCAGCCGCATGACGTCACGGACCGCCTGGTGGAACGACCCGGCGTCGCGGCCCACCGCCATGGCGCCCTCGAGCATGCGCAACGTGTCCGCCTGCCTCGTCTCCGGCGTCTCGTCCCCGACGGCGCCGGCCGCGGGGTTCCGCGTGTCGGTGACGTCCGTGTAGACGAGCAGCGTCTCGCCCTGATCGGTGGGTCGGGTTCGGATCTCGATCCAGCGTCCGTCCGGGGTCCGCAGGGTCTCGGTGGCGGCCTCAGCGCGTCCTTCGAGCTGCTGCGCGATCCACTGGTCCAGCTCGGCCTCGGGTACGAGCACCACCGCACGTGTCGCGGTGTAGCGCACCAGGTCCTCGAACTCGAGGCCGGGCGTCAGGGTGACCTCGGGATAGAATTCCCTGAAGCGGCCGTTGCAGGCGACGAGCCTTCCGGAGGCATCCCACACCGCCAGTCCCGCCATGTCGCTCTCCAGCAGGGCCGCCAACCGCGCGCGCGTCCTGACCTCGCTCGCTCGCGCCGCGCGCAGGCGCCACACCACCGCGCCCAGCAGCAGGACCAGCAGGACCAGCAGCGAACCGACGGCGCCCCACAGGATCATGGCGCGATCTTACCGGTAGCACCCGGCGCAGGCTCCGCCCGTCGGGGAACCTGCCCGGCCGCGCCCTTGACACTCGATCCGGTGGACACCCGCGCGACGTTTCGCGCGCCCGTCGGGGGAGCTGACCGGGCCGCGACCCTTGACACGGTGTCCGTGGCGTCGTAGCGTGAGCATCGTTGGAGACTCATGCTGCGGATGCCACTGACGCGGTCAGGCGTTGCCCTGGTACTGGGGATCGGATTTGTCGCGCCCGCGATGGCCGCGGCGCAGGAGTCTGACGCGGAACCGGTCGTTACAGTAGCCGCGACCCACGAGCTGCCGGTGTCTCTGGAGCGCATCAAGCGGCGGCTGGCAACCACCCGGGAAGCGCAGGAAGGAGGCCACGGCCTGCTCAACCTGAGCTTCTACGTGGACGTCTATGCCCGCGCGCCGGCCATCGAAGTGCTCCGGGATCTCGATCCGGGGAGCGAGAGCGTACCGTACGGCGCACCGACGCATCTCGAAATGCTGGAGGCGGTGACGCCGCGCGAATGGCGGCCGAGAGCCATCAGCTCCGGAAACCTCTTCGGTTGGCGCTGACTCCCGCCCCCGCAAGCGCCGCGCCCTCCGCTGTTACGCGTCCCGCGTCCAGTGCCGCAGCGGCAGGGACACCAAGGGGTACTGCCGGCGCAGGGCGATGACGTGGCGCGAGTACTCGTGCCTTGGAATCTCGCCGCGGACCTGACGAGCGCGGAGCTGCCGCAGCTCGAATCGGTACAGGTCGTTCACGAACCCGTGAACCAACGCCGGGAGCGTGGCGGCCGTCGGCCGGACGCCGTGGGCCTCCAGGGCCTTGAGAACCTCCGGCCGATAGTGATAGTGCACTCCCCTCCCGGCGGCGCACGATCGCGGCCGCTTCTCGACCGGGCGCCTAAACGGGCTGCGCCCGGCCCGACCCGACCCCGTACGCCCCGAACCACGACGTCGCGCCGCGCAGCGCCTGGTTGACGTTGGCGATGTTCCGCGCACCCTCCGTCGCGAGCCATTCGCGAAAAGCGTCACCGCCCTGCGTGGCGTAGACCGGGATGCCGTCCTTCCAGGTGGCCCGCCCGCACAGGACGCCGGCGAACTCGACACCGGACTCGGCCGCCAGCTCCAGCGACTCGGTGAATTCCGCGTTGCTCACCCCTGCCGACAGGTAGATGAACGGCTTCCGCGCCACCGCCGCCGCCTGCCGGAACGAGTGAATCGCCTCGTCCTTCGTGTAGACCCTCGTTCCCTGGAAGCTGCTCGCACCTTCCACGAACTTCATGTTGACCGGGATCTCCACCTTCATCACGTCGACGCCGTAGCGATCCTTGGAGAACTCGGCCATGCTGCCGGCCACCACGTCCGGCTTGCGCCTGGCGAACTCGGGTCCCTTCTCGTCGCCGCCCTCGTGGTCGTAGCCGACGAACTCCAGAAAGAACGGGATGTCGTTCGTGCGGCACTCGTCGCCGATGCGCTCGACGAACGCGTGCTTCTCCTCGTTGACCGCCGACGCATCGTGGGGCGTGTAATAGATGAGCACCTTGATGCAGTCGGCGCCGGCCGCCTTGAGCCGCCGCACCGACCACTGCGGGAGCAGGTCGGGCAGCCGGCCGGGACGCGTGTTGTCGTAGCCGCTCTCCTCGTAGGCCAGCAGGAGGCCGGCGTTCGCACTCCGCTGCTTCGACGCCTCGAGACCCCACTGCGGATCGAGCAGTATCGCCGACGCGTGCGGGGTGAGCGCCGCGGTCACTATCGACTTGAACTCCTCGAGCATCGCGTCGGTCGCCTCGCCGCCGCTGGCCCTGCCGAGCGCCTTCTTCAGCGATCCGCGCTGGTCCATCGCGGCGGCTGCAATCGTGCCGGTCGTCGTCGATACCGCTCTCATTCCGGCGAGCTTTCCTCGTGTGATCTCCACGTCTGGTCTACCCCCTCCGTCGGGTCCACGCGCCCACTGGCGAACCGGTTGTCGTCATTGATAACTATTAGCAACACTCATACGTTGCGCTTGGTATTATACTGGAAACTCATATCGCACCCGGCTTCGCGCCGAGGAAGGGACATGCCGTGCCACCAGCGACGACACACCGCGGCGCCGCCTTCTTCGTCTGCCTCGCTTGGCTCGCGTGCCTTTTCCCCGCTGGCGGCGCGGCGGCGCAGGAAGCCGACACACGCGGCAGCCTCCGACTGCCGTCCCCGACCTGACCCGACGCCGTCGCACACCTGCGCGCGGGCCGGCCCGGCGACGGATTGGCCGCTCTGGAGCGGGACGCCGCGGTTGCGCGGAGCGGCTCCGAGCCTCCGCTGGAGCGGGCCATCCTGCGCGCCACGCTGCTCGCCGCGGCCGGTCGGGCGGTGGCAGCGGAATCCGCCTGGCGCGAGGTAATCGCACGTGCGGTCTTCATGCGCACCTTCGCGCGGCGCGCCATCGTCGAGAGCGCGGCGGGTCGGGACGCGCCGGACGTCGCCGCGCCCGTGCTCGCCGAGCTGATCCGCAGCGATCCGGTTCGCCACCGCGATCTGGTCCTGCGCGTAGCCGCAGCGCACCTGACCGCGGGTGCGCCGCGACGCGCGGCGGCGCTCTACCGGCAGGTGCTCGACGCAACCACGTCGAGCGCGGCGGCGGACACCGCCCGTCTGGGACTCGCGGCGGCGCTCGAAGCCGGCGGTGACGACGCCCGGGCCCTGGCCACGCTGCGGACGGCGCAACTGCGTCACCGCACGGCAGACGCGTTCGAGGCGGCGCGGCGCGAGGCCCGGCGGCTGGCGCGCGCCCGTGGTGAGACGATCCCGCCGTTCACCGAGTCCGAGTACGGGGGCCTGGTCCGACGGCTGCGCGGCGCGTCCCGCTTCGAGCCCGCGCTCGCCCTGCTCGACGAATGGGCGGCGGCGTTCCCGGACCGTGCGTCGCAGGAGCGCATGGCCGCAGAACGGATCGAGACGCTGTACGCGCAACGCGACAACGAGGCCGCGGTCCTGGCCAGCGCCGCCTTCCATGACCGTTTCCCGTCCAGCACGATGGCGCCCGCCATTCGGTTGACCGACTTCCGACTGGCCGTGCGCATGGGCGACATGACGCGCGCCCGCCGGCTCGGAGGCGACATCTGGCACCGGCGCGTGCCCGGCGCCACAGCAGCCCAACGCCGGGGGGCCGGCGTCCTGCTGGCCGCCGCGCTGGTGGCAACCGGTGACGTGACCGGCGGTCTCGCCTTCTTCCCCGGCCTGTTCGAGACGGCGCCTTCCCCCGACGACGAGCGCGCGATCCTCTGGCGGGCCGGGGTCGCCGCGGTGCGCGTCGGACGATACGACCGGGCGCTGACCAACCTCCGCGGACTGCTCCAGCGAGAGCCGGGCGGGGAGCTGGCGCTCGCCGGCCGCTACTGGCTGGGCGTCGCCCACGAGCAGCGCGGCGATCACGCCGCGGCCACCGGTGTCTTCGAGACACTGGCCACGCGCCACCCGTACCACTACTACGGGCTGACGGCGCGGCGGCGGCTCGTCGAGCTCCGCGGGCAGCCGGACGGCGGCCTCGACGCCCCCACGCCCCTCGACTTTCCGCGTCTGGCCGTCAGCCCCACATCGCGCCAACGCGCGGAGTTCCGCGCTGCGATGGCCCTGGCGCGGGCCGGGCTGGTGGCCGATGCGGCGTGGTACCTGCGGCGCCTGCTCGACCGCCGCCGCGGCGACCGGGGGCTGGCCCTGCTCGCGGCCCGCGCCTCGTCTCAGGCCGGCGACCACGCGAGCGCCGCGCGGGTGCTCTTCGACCACTTCACGGCCTGGTTCCTCCGGCCGGGGCGCGGACTGCCGGACGACTTCCTGTCGATGGCCTACCCCCGCCCGTTCTGGGACACGGTCGTCGAACAGGCCCGCGTCCACGGCGCCGACCCGGTGCTGCTGGTGTCGCTGATGCGACGTGAATCGCGCTTCGACCCGGCGGCGCGCTCCGCGGTGGGCGCGGTCGGGCTGCTGCAGATCATGCCCTATACCGCCGAGGCGATCGCCGAGCGGGCCGGCGTCGGTGCGATCCTGGCGGGCGGCATCGACGATGCCGTGCTGGCCGAGCCGCGCGTCAACATCGCGCTCGCGGCGCGCCTGAACGCCGACATGCTGGCGCTGTTCGACGGTGAACGTCTGCCGGTGATCGCCTCCTACAACGCCGGCGAGGAACGTGCCGGCGACTGGTGGACCGCCGCGCGCGGCCTGCGCGACGACTTCTTCGTCGACAGCATCCCGTACACGGAGACCCGCAACTTCGCCCGCGAAGTGATCGCGAACTACGCCGCCTACCAGCGAATCTACGGCGCCCGGTAGCTGTGTCCGGGGACGAAATGGCTGTCACAGGGCACTGTGACGCGCTCGGTACCCGACCGCCGCAGCGGCGGCGCCGACGGCCGCACCGAGCGCGCACCTCGTCGATCGTGATCGCGCGCTCAGTACCCCGACTGCCGCAGCGTCGGTGCCGCGCGTCTCGCCGATGGTCGTCATGACCGGGCGCAAACGCTGCGCTCAGTACCCGACCGCCGCAGCGTCGGCGCGGCGGGGATCGGCCGCTCCCTCCAGCACATCAGCATCGGCGTCGAGGACGATCGCGTGCGCCGCACCCTGGCTCGCACGAGCGGTCAGCACGTGGCCGCGCGCCTCGAGCAGCGCCACGGTGTCCGGCGACAGGCCGCGCCGCTCGTGGACGAGACGGTCGGGCAGCCACTGGTGGTGGAAGCGCGGCGCATCGACTGCCTCCTGCACGTTCATCCCGAAGTCGATGACGTGCAGGATCGTGTGCAGCACCGTGTTGATGATGGTGCGTCCGCCGGGACTCCCGGTGACCATGAACAGGCGGCCGTCCTTCGAGACGATTGTGGGGGTCATGCTCGACAGCATGCGCTTGCCCGGCGCTGCAAGGTTCGGCACGGTGCCGATGAGGCCGTTGGCGGTGGTCAGACCGGGCGCGGCGTTGAAGTCGCCCATCTCGTTGTTGAGCAGAAAGCCCGCTTCCGGCACGACGATCTTCGAACCGTAGGACTGCTCCAGGGTCGTGGTCAGGGCTACGGCGTTGCGCTCGGCGTCGACCACCGACACGTGCGTCGTCTCCTGGCCGACCGCCGGCCACGCGAACGTCTCGGGACCGGACCGCGACGCGCGGTCGTCGTCGATGGTGGCCCGCAGCTCCGCCGCGTAGTCCTTCGACACGAGCCGCAGCAACGGCATCGACGGGTTGAAGTCGGGATCCCCCAGGTGCCGGGCGCGGTCGGCGAAGCCGCGCCGCATCGCCTCGGCGATGCGGTGGACGTTGCGCGCCGAGCCGTAGCCGGCGGCCCGCAGGTCGTAGCCTTCGAGCACGTTCAGCATCTGCACGAGGGTGACGCCGCCGGAGCTGGGTGGCGGCATGGACACGATCTCGTGCCCGCGATAGAGGCCCCGTATCGGATCGCGGACCCGCGGCTCGTAGGCGGCGAGATCCGCCTCGGTGATCAACCCGCCATGCGCCGCCATCTCGCGCGCGATCAGCGCCGCGGTCCGCCCGCGGTAGAAGCCGTCCGGCCCATCGGCCGCGATCCGCTCCAGGGTCGCCGCGAGCTCCGGCTGGCGGAAGCGCGCGCCGGCGGCGTACGGCGCGCCGGCGGCGGAGAACGCGGCGACCGAGGCCGGATACCGCGCCATGCGCGGCAGGACGGCGGCCAGTGATGCCGCACGCGCCCAGGTGAGCACGAACCCGTCACGTGCGAGCGCGATCGCCGGCTCCACCAGCCGCCGCCACGAGAGACGCCCGTGGTCGCTCCAGGCGCGATGGAGACCGGCGACCGTACCGGGCACGCCGACCGCGACGTGGCTGTCGTGATGCCGCGCGAAGTCGTAGGCGCCGTCGGTGAGAAACATCTCTGCCGACGCGGCCGCCGGGGCGGTCTCGCGGAAGTCGTACGCGGCGGCCGAGCCGTCCGCCGCACGATGGACGAGGAACCCGCCGCCGCCGATGTTGCCCGCCGCCGGCAGCGTCACCGAGAGCGCGAACGCAGTGGCGACCGCCGCGTCGACCGCCGATCCGCCGGCCTGCAACACGTCGCGGCCCACTTCGGCCGCCACCCGGTCGGAGGCCACCACCATGCCCTGCCGCGTCCGCACCGGCTCGGAGCTGCCGCCGACGGTGGCGACGCACAGAGCGCCCGCCGTGACGACCGCGAGCAGGCTCCGCCAGCGACGGGGCGCCCGCGAACGTTCCGCCGACACGTGGGCGGGGGCTCCGACCGCGCGACCGCCCTGCGTGCCGTCGCGCCCGTCGGCCGCGCGCGTGTGAACGGGCCTCATCACCATCAGGATACACGGCTCGCAGCGGCACCGGCAGCCGGACGTGACGGTCGCTACTCGGCAGGAAACAGCCGGAGGCCACACGACCGGACACTGTAGACTGCCACTCCTGGACGGGCAGGCAGGAAACCACCGGTGCGAGCGCCGGTCACCCCCCTGCGCACTGCAACAGAAGCGGATCAACGATGCGCGCCAGTGACGTGACCGTGCTGCGGGCCCCGGCACCCTGTTCCTTCGAGGAGCTGCGCCGGCGCGCCGTTCCCGTGCTGCAGGAGGCTGGCGCCCACCGCGCCGTCGTCTTCGGATCGTGGGCGCGGGGCGAGGCGGACGGCTTCTCCGACCTGGACCTCGTCGTGGTGCTGGAGAGCGACGGGCCGCGCGCCGGGCGCAGCCTCGATCTCACCCGGCGGCTCGACGACGCACTCCCTGTCGTCGTCGACCTGCTCGTCTACGACCCGGCGGAGTTCGCTGCAGGCGAGGCGCGCGGTCGCGGCGTGTTCGATGCGCTGGCGCGCGACGGCCTCGTGATCCTGTGATTCGCCCCATGACGAGCGGGAACTGGCGTCCGCGACGTGTCCACTCTCCGCCGCATGGCGCGGCAAGCCTGTGACCCGGTCATGACGAGCATGGACGAGGCGCGGCGGTGGCTGCAGGCGGCCGAAGACGATCTGCGCTTCGCCCGTTTCGCTGCGGACGGCGGGTTCTTCGCGCAGGCGTGCTTCCACGCCCAACAGGCGGCAGAGAAGGCGGTCAAGGCGGTCCACTACGCCGGCGGCGCGCGGGCGGTCCCGCTCTCCGCACCGATGGCTCACAGCCCGCGGATGGCCGGTGCGCCTGTGAACCGCCAGCGCCACCGGCGCTCCTCCTCTACGACCGGGGCGGTTCCCGGAACACGTGAGATCACGGCGGGAGACCGGCGTGGGCGGCTCCGGCGACCGCGGCGCCGCCGGCGCGCGGCGCCCCACCCACACCGCTGGACGTTGAGCGGGGCGGGCCACTTCGTGTAGCCTGCCGGACACACCGGAGGGTGCAAGACGCCATCGACATATCCGGGGACCGCGTCACCGTCGGCCGACCGCCCGGACATCAAGCAAGGGGATATCGATATGCAACTTCGGCTCGCCGGCATCGTCTGGATTCTGTTCGTCCTGATCGCGCCGGGGTCGATGGCTCCGGCTTCCGTCCACGCGCAGGCGTCGACCGACGGAACGTCCATGCCCCGCACGCCGGACGGGCGGCCCGACCTCCAGGGCGTCTGGGATTTCAGCTCCCTGACGCCGCTCCAACGACCCGCCGAGCTCGCAGGACGGGAGTTCCTGACCGACGAGGACGTGGCCGCGCTCGAAGCGCGGGCGGCCGCGCGGGTGGACACCGCCCCGCGCCCGGGGGACCCCGGCAGCTACAACCGGTTCTGGTTCGCGGACGGCACCCGGGTCGTCGAGACGCGGCGGACGGCGCTCATCGTCGATCCGCCGGACGGGCGTCTGCCGGCCTATGAACCGGAGGGCAGGGCGCGGATGGCCGCCCGCGAGGAGGCGCGGGGCCGGAACGCCGGTCCGGAGGACCGCGACGTGGACGAGCGCTGCATCCTCGGCTTCAATTCCGGGCCGCCGATGCTGCCCGGCGCGTACAACAACTTCGTGCAGTTGTTCCAGACGCCGGGCCACGTGGCGATCCTCAACGAGATGGTGAACGACGTGCGGCTCGTCCCCCTGGACGGCCGGCGGGCGCTGTCGCCCGAAGTGCGCCAGTGGAAGGGGAACTCGCGCGGCCGCTGGGAGGGCGACACCCTCGTGGTCGAAACCGGGAACTTCCAGGATCTCGGCACCGCGCACCCTGCCCCCAACATGGAGCTCCTCGAAGCCCTCGGCCCGCATCTGCAACTGACGGAACGGTTCAGCCTCCTCGACGCCGACACGTTGCTCTATCGGTTCACGATCGACGATCCGACCGCGTTCACCCGACCCTGGAGCGTCGAGATGACGATGACGAGGTCGGCTGACCGGCTGTACGAGTACGCGTGCCACGAGGGAAACTACGGCCTGTACAACATCCTCGCCGGCGCGCAGGCCGAGGGGCGAACCACCGGGCCGTGACCCGCGCGGTCGTCTTTGAACGGCGGGGTCGGCCCGCCGGAGCGGACGGGAACGCCCGGGCCCTGCAGAACGCAGCGACCGGGCATCGTCCTCCACCATGTGGCGAGCGAGGATCCCGGGGCAGCGGAACCGACATGCGGCACTGCTGCGAGTGACTCCGCGCGCCGTCAGGGTCGTCGCCACCGCTGCGCGGCCCGGCGCCACCGCGACCGAGGGACGCTCGGCCACGGATCGGACATAATGGGCGCTCGGTACCGAGGGCGGACAGGAGGCGGCAGAAATGAAGACACGACACCCGGCGAACGCACGTCGACGGGCGAACCGCGCGCACTGGATGGTCCCGGCGCTGGTGATCGCCGCCGCACTCGCCGTCGCCGTTCCGGCCTGTGGGCCGCCCAACAGCGGTGCCGGCCTGACCGTGCGGCTGTCGATCGCCACCGGCGGCACCGGCGGCGTCTACTATCCGTACGGCGGCGGCATCGCCAAGGTGATCAGCGACTACGTCGACGGCGTCGAGGCGACGGCCGAGGTGACGGCCGGGACGGTGGACAACCTGAAGTTCATCGCCAACCGCTCTGCGGATCTGGCCTTCGGCCTGGCCGACTCCATCGACGACGCGGCGAACCAGCGCGGCGTGTTCGCCGACTTCGGCGAGGTGCCGATGCGCGGGCTGGCCGTGCTGTACGACAACTACAACCACCTCGTCTCGGTCACCGCGACCGGCATCGAGACGGTCGCCGACCTGAAGGACCGGGTGGTGTCGACCGGCGCGCCCGGCAGCGGCACGGAAGTGAGCGCCTTCCGCATCCTGGAGGCGGGGGGCGTGAATCCGGAGACCGACATCACGCGGCAGAGCCTCGGCGCGGCGCAGTCGGTGGACGCCATCAAGGACGACAAGATCGACGCGTTCTTCTTCAGCGGCGGCCTGCCGACCGGGGCCATCCTCGACCTGGCCTCCACGCCCGGCCGCACCATCAAGGTGGTGCCGAACGGCGAGACGCTCCCGACGCTGCAGGAGCAGTACGGCTCGCTCGTGTATCACAACTCGCCCATCCCGCCGTCGGTCTATCCGGGCATGGAGGACACGGTGACCGTCGTGGCCGTCTCCAACGTGCTCGTAGTGCATGCGGACATGGACGAGGAGCTGGCCTATCAACTGACGCGGGTCCTGTTCGACCACCACGAGGAGCTGGCCGCGGTGCACCCGATGGCCGCCATCCTGACGCTGGACACGGCGACGGCCGGCTCGCCCATCCCGTTCCACGACGGCGCGATCCGCTACTACCAGGAACGGGGCGTCTGGTCCGAGTGAGAGCCGCTCGACGACGCCGCGAGCCTGGGACGGGAGCCGACGCTGACGACACCTGACTCGCCGACCGAGGTCCACGACGACCCGGAAGCCGATGTCCCGACGCGCAGACTGACGGGCCTGACGGCGACACTGGCCACCGTGCTCGCCGCGGGGCTGTCCCTGTACGCCCTCTACTGGGTGGTGGGCATCATCCAGCCGCAGATCTACCGGGTCAGCTTCCTGCTGGTCACCCTCGTCCTGACGTTCCTCGTCTTCCCGGCCCATCCGCGCTGGCGAGCGCGGCCGGTGTGGCTCGACTGGGCGCTCGCCGCCGCCGCCGTCGCGGCGCTGGCGTGGCCGGTCATCGACTTCGACCAGTTCGTCTACCGCGCCGCCACGCCGCTCGCGGTGGATCTGGTCCTCGGCGTGGTCACGACGCTGCTGGTCCTGGAGGCCACGCGCCGGACGGTCGGGCCGATCCTGCCGGTGACGGCGGTGGCGTTCCTGCTCTACGGCTACTACGGCCCCTACCTGGAGCTGGTCGGGCTGGAGCTGTTCGCGCACCGCGGCTACGACGCGGCGCGCCTTGTCGGCACGCTGTACATGACGCTGGAGGGCATCTTCGGCGTGCCGCTGAACGTGTGCGCCACCTTCATCATCCTGTTCACCATCTTCGGCTCGGTCCTGGCCAAGTCCGGTGCCGGACCGTTCTTCATCAACTGGACGATGGCGGCGTTCGGGCGCTCGGACAGCGGCGCGGGGCCGGGCCGGACGGTGACGCTGTCGGGCTTCCTGCTCGGCACCGTGTCGGGCAGCGGCGTGGCGACCACGGTGACGCTGGGCGCGGTGGTCTGGCCGCTGCTGCGGCGCGCGGGCTTCTCGGCCGAGATCGGGGGCGGCATCCTCTCGGCCAGCGGCATCGGGGCCATCATGGCGCCGCCGATGATGGGAGCCGCTGCGTTCCTCATCGCCGAGTTCCTGCAGATCACGTATCTGCAGGTGATCGTGATGGCGATCGTCCCGGCCATCCTCTACTACCTCTCCATCGTGCTGATGATCGAGGCGGACGCCCGCCGGCTGGGAACGAAAGCGGTCACCGTCGACCTCCCGTCGGTCGGCGAGCTGACCCGCCGCCACGGCTACCAGTTCCTGCCGCTCATCGCCATCGTCGTGCTGCTGGTGAGCGGGATGACCCCGTTCCGGGCCGTCTTCCTGTCGACGCTGCTCGCCGTCGGCCTCAGCTTCCTCAACCGCAGGAACGCGCTCTGGCCTCGCCGGCTGCTCGAGGCACTCGAGGCCGGCGGCCGCGGCGTGCTGTCGGTTGCGGCGACGACCGCCACGGCGGGGATCATCGTCGGGGTGGTGACGCTGACCGGCCTCGGGCTGAAGCTGTCCGGCATCATCGTCTCGCTCGCCGGCGGCAACATCTTCCTGACGGTGGTCTACGCCGCCGTCGCGGTCTGGATGCTCGGCCTCGCCGTCCCGGTCACCGCCTCCTACATCATCGCGGCGGTCATGATCGCACCGGCCCTGACCCTGGTCGGCGTCCCCGAGTTCGCCGCGCACATGTTCATCTTCTACTACGCGGTGCTCTCCGAGGTCAGCCCGCCGACGGCGCTCTCGCCGTTCGCGGCGGCCGCCATCACCGGCGGCAACCCGTTCCAGACGATGATGCTGACCTGGAAGTACACGCTGCCGGCCTTCCTGGTGCCGTTCGCGTTCACGGTCAGCCCGGAGGGGGCCGGCGTCCTGCTGCAGGCGCCGCTCGGCGACATCGTGCGGACCGTCGGCACCGCCGCCGTGGGCGTGAGCGCGCTGGCGATGGGGCTCGGGGGCTGGCTGCGGCAGGCCGCGAACCCGGTCGAGCGCGTCGCGGCGGTGGTCGGGGGCCTGCTGCTCTTCTACGCGACCACCGTCACGGATATCATGGGACTGGTGCTGTTCGGCGCGGCCATCGCGCTGCATCTGGTCCGCACCCGCTGAGGGTGTGGTCGAGGTGACGGGATGGCCGGTCGGCGCCGCCGAGGCGCCGGGAGTCCCACAGGATCGGGGGAATGCAGTCGTCTGGTCCGCGCTCCTGCGGGCCCGTGCGATGGATTCCGCGGAGGATCGGATAGAGGTTCACCGGAGGATCGAGGTAACACCATGAGATCACGGATTCGCCTGACGGCGCTCGCCGTCGTGTTCGCGCTGCTGCTCGTTCCGCAGACCCTGCTGGCCCAGGGGCTGGAACGCGTCACGCCGGAAGAGGTCGGGATGTCGTCGGAGCGGCTCGACCGCCTGAGCCTGGCGCTCGAGGGCTACGTCGACGAGGGCCGGCTGGCCGGCGCGGTGACCATCGTGGTGCGGCGCGGCCGGATCGCCTACCGCGAGGGGATCGGCTACCGCGACGTCGAGGCGCAGGCGCCGATGCCGTCCGACGGCATCTTCCGCATCGCGTCGCAGACCAAGGCGCTCGCCAGCGTCGGCGTCATGCTGCTGCAGGAGGAAGGCAGGCTGCTGATCACCGACCCGGTCGGCAAGTACCTGCCGGCGTTCGCCGAGACGACCGTCGCCGAGCCGAACGACGAGGGCGGCTACGACGTGGTGCCGGCGCGCCGGCCGATCACCATCCGCGACCTGCTGACGCACACCGCCGGCATCAGCTACGGCATGGGCCTGCTGGCCAACCGCGGGCCGGCCGCCGACGCGTGGGCCGACGCGGGCATCACCGGCTGGTACTTCGCCGACCGCGACGAGACGGTGGGCGACACCATGGCGCGGCTCGCCGAGCTGCCGATGGACGCGCATCCCGGCGAGCGCTGGATCTACGGCTACAACACCGACATCCTGGGCGCGATGATCGAGAAGATCAGCGGTCAGACGCTCGGCGCGTTCCTCAAGGAACGGCTGTTCGACCCGCTCGGGATGACCGATACGCACTTCTTCCTGCCAGAGAACAAGCTGGGCCGGCTGGCGACCGTCTATTCGTCCGTCGGGGACGGGAACAGCTTCGAGCGGGCGCCCGACCCGGGTCACATGGTGGGCCAGGGACACTACGTGAACGGCCCGCGCAAGGCGTTCTCGGCGGGCGCCGGAGTGCTGTCGACCGCCACCGACTACGCCACGTTCCTGCAGATGATGCTCAACGGCGGCGAGCTGAACGGCACGCGCATCCTGTCGCGCAAGACGGTCGAGTCGATGATCTCCGACCACCTGGGCGACATCCCGTTCCGCAACGGCCAGGGCTTCGGCCTCGGCTTCTCCGTCACGCACGACCCGGCCGCCGGCGGCCTGCCCGGCTCGGTCGGCGAGTTCGCCTGGGCCGGCGCCTACCACTCCGTCTACTGGGTCGACCCGCAGGAGGAGATGGTCGTCGTCTACCTGACGCAGATCATCCCGGCCATCGGCCTCGACGACCAGCAGAAGGTGAGATCGCTGGTCTACCAGGCGATCGTCGACTGACGGCTCACGAGAGTCGGGGCGGCCGACACGCCCGGCCGTCCCGACAACGCACGCTGCGGACACGCGACTCGGAGGACCTTTTCGCCCGCCGGCCGGAGGTCGCCGCCACGCCTCAGGCGCGCGTCAGCTTCCGGAACCGGATGCGGTGCGGCTGGTCGGCGGCGCGGCCGAGCCGGCGGCGCCTGTCCGCCTCGTAGTCGGCGTGGTTGCCGGCGAACCAGACCACCTCGCTGTCTCCCTCGAACGCGATGATGTGCGTCGCGATGCGGTCGAGGAACCAGCGGTCGTGGCTGACCACCACGAGACACCCGGCGAACTCGACCAGCGCGTCCTCGAGCGCCCGCAGGGTGTCGACGTCCAGATCGTTGGTCGGCTCGTCGAGCAGCAGCAGATTGGCGCCGCCGCGCAACAGCTTCGCCAGGTGAACGCGGTTGCGCTCGCCGCCCGACAGCGTCCCGACCTTCCGCTGCTGGTCGCTGCCCCGGAAGTTGAACCACGAGACGTAGGCGCGGGAGGCGACGGTGCGCTTCGCCAGGGTGATCTCGTCCTGCCCGTCGGAGATCGCTTCCCACACGGTCTGCCGCGGGTCGAGCTCGCGGCTCTGGTCGACGTAGCCGAGCTGGACGGTGTCGCCGAGCCGGATCTCGCCCGCGTCGGGCTCCTCCTCGCCGGTGATCAGCCGCAGCAGCGTCGTCTTGCCGGACCCGTTCGGGCCGACCACCCCGACGATGCCGGCGGGCGGCAGCATAAACGACAGGCCGCCGATCAGGGCGCGGTCACCGTAGCCCTTGACGACATCGGTCGCTTCGACCACCACGTCGCCGAGGCGGGGACCGGGCGGCACGTAGATCTCGACCGACGCGATCTTCTGCGCGCTGTCCTCGGCGAGCAGGCGCTCGTAGGCGTTGAGTCGCGCCTTCCCCTTCGCCTGGCGGGCGCGCGGCGACATCCCGATCCACTCCAGCTCGCGCTGCAGCGTGCGCCGCCGCTTCACCTCGTGCTTCGCTTCCACGTCGAGCCGCTGCTGTTTCTGCGCCAGCCACGACGAATAGTTGCCCTCCCAGGGAATGCCGGCGCCGCGGTCGAGCTCCAGAATCCACCCGGCGACGTTGTCGAGGAAGTAGCGGTCGTGGGTGATCGCCACCACGGTGCCCGCATAGTCGGCCAGGAAGCGCTCGAGCCAGGCGACCGATTCGGCGTCCAGGTGGTTGGTCGGCTCGTCGAGCAGCAGCAGATCCGGCGACTGCAGCAGCAGGCGGCAAAGCGCGACCCGCCGCCGCTCGCCGCCGGACAGGTTCGACACGTCGGCCGACGCGGGCGGCAGCCGCAGGGCGTCCATCGCCATCTGGACGCGCGAGTCGAGGTCCCAGGCGCCGACGGCGTCGATCCGGCTCTGGAGTTCGCCCTGCTCCTCGAGCGCCTCGTCCATCTCGGGCGACACCAGGCCCGAAGACAGGTCGGCCACCACCTGGTCGTAGCGCTTGAGCAGCGCCCGCATGTCCGCCACGCCGTCGTTGACGTTGCCGGAGACGGTCTTCGACGGATCGAGCCGCGGCTCCTGCGGCAGGTAGCCGACGGAGAGCCCCTGGGCCGGGAACGCTTCGCCGTCGAACTCGGTGATCTCCCCCGCCATGATGCGCAGCAGGGTGCTCTTGCCCGCCCCGTTGGCGCCGAGCACACCGATCTTCGCGCCGGGGAGGAACGACAGCCAGATGTCCCTGAGCACGGTGCGGTCCGGGGGATACCGCTTGCCGAGCCCCTTCATCGTGTAGACGTACCGTGGCGGCATGATCCTCCGATCCTAGCAGTCCGGTATGCCTGTGTTCGGGCACCCAAGGCGCCGGGCGCGACCCTGGTCCTCCGCCTCCGGGCACATCCCCCGAAGCCCCGGCGCGACGCCTGCGGCGGACCCGCGGCCGGCACGAAAAACGGCCGGGGAACCTCCAGGCTCCCCGGCCCTGATGGAATTGCGTCACGCCCGATGCGCGACGCGAACGTCAGGCCGCCGCCTACCAGTGCAGGTGCGTGGCAAGCTGCAGGAAGCGGCGGTTGATGGTCCGCGTCGCGTTGCCGAGACTCCCGCCGAACGTCGTGTTGAAGCGCGTGATCGGGAAGTAGTTCGGCAGGTTGTAGACGTCGGCCTGCACGTCCCAGCGCATGCCGTTGGGCAACTGGAAGCTCTTGCGCACCGAGATGTCGATCTGCGTCAGCCGGTCGGCGAAGAGCGAGCCGGGCGGCATCAGCGGGATCGAGAGACCCTGCGTCCGCGTCACGCCCTGGGCCGCGAAGTCGTCCACGCTCGTGTTGTAGTTCACGTTGCCGATGTAGGCGTGGACGTCGTCGAACGTCGTGCCGCCCTGGTTGGTGCCGCCGAAGTTGTCAGTGCCCCGGATGGCCATCTCCTGCGCCGGATAGAACTGCGCCGAACCGCTGAGCTGGATGCCGCCGGGCAGCGGCACCGTGCCCGAGATCTTGAAGTCGTGCAGCCACGGGATGTCGTACTGCGACGCGTCGCAGAACAGCAGCCGGTTGGGATCCTCCGGCTGGTCGCAGCGATTCAGGATCGCGCGCTCCATCGACCAGCCGCCGAAGATCGTCGCGCCGGCGGCCAGCCGCGCGTTGAAGCCGGCCTCGAAGCCGTTGTAGACGTCGGTGTTCGAGTCCGAGTTGCGCATGAAGCGGTCGGTGCCGGTCAGCCCCCGCGCCTCCGGGTTCAGGTTGTAGATGGTGAGCGTCGGCGGCGCCGAAACGCCCCGCGTCGAGCAGGGGAACCCGTTGGGCGCCATACCGGTGGCGGCGCACGGGTTGGGGATGGACAGCGCCGTCCAGTCGGCGTGGGTCACGCCGCGGCCGTACTGGATGATGGGGTCGAACGATTCGCGCCGGTACCAGTTCACGTTGACCGAGAGCCCCGTCACCAGCTCGCGCTCGATGCCGAGGTTCATCAGACTGACCCAGGGCCGCTCCACGCCGGCGGGATCCTCTGTGGGCACCGCGCCCGGAAGACCGAAGGCGGACGACACCGGAAAGCCGATCTCCCAGTCCTGCACGTAGTCGTCGCCGTTGGTCCCGCCGTTGTGCACGGTGCCGGCGGCGCCGACCGTGTGCATGTCGGCCATGCTCGTCCCGAAGGCGACGGCCGGGTCGAAGCCCATCGCCATCAGCTCCTGCCGGGTCGCGCAGCGCGTGTCGTCCATCGGACTCAGCGCGCAGTCGAACCAGTTGCGGTTCTCGCCCACGTGCGTGACGGCGTTGAACTGCCGCGCGTAGCTCGTGGTGTTCGAACCGTTGTAGCGGCCCCACGAGAACTTCAGCGCCGTCGATGCGTCGCCGAACAGGTCGTAGGCCATGCCCAGGCGGGGCGCGATGTCGTTCCAGTTCGGGAGCTGGTCGCGGCCGGGCACGTCGAAGTAGGGCACGAAGCGGTTCTGCGCGTGGTAGGTGTCGCGGTTGCGCCCCCGGTTGATCTCGTAGCGCACCCCGAGGTTGAGGGTCAGCCGGTCGATGGTCCAGGTGTCCTGGGCGAAGATGCCCATGTCGCGCTGGTAGTCCATCGGCCGCCAGATGGGCGTATTCGACACGCGCACCTGGTACGGCACGCCCTCCCGGTAGTTCTGCTGCCACAGGTCGGCGTTCATCGTGTGCGAGCGGTCGTGGATGCCCCAACTGTTCATCACGCCGAACTTCATGTTGTGCGAGCCGGTGACGTAGGACATCGAGACGTTGTAGTTGAAGCGCTCCGGCGTCTCGTGGACGTAGCTCCAGTTGCCGCGGTCGCGGAAGTTGGCGTTGGCGTCGTTGCGGCGCACGATCTGGTACCACGGGTCCATCGTCCCGCCCGACTGCAGGGCGATGGCGGCGGGGTCGCCGACGTGGTAGCAGGGCGTGCTCGCACAGAACGGCACCCCGCCGGTCGGACGCGGCTGCCGGAGCTGCTGCGCCGGGCCGAACGGCGGCGCGTCCTGCCGCTCCTCGTAGCTCCAGTTCTCGACGTTCGACGAGTAGCCCGCCTCGAGCAGCAGCCGGCTGCTGATGGTCGAGGTCCACTTGGCCGACCCGGTGTAGTAGATGGGCGATCCCTGGTGGTTGGGCGCAGTCGCCGGGTCGTCGCCGGCCCCGTGCGGCCGGAAGCGATCCTTGAAGATGCGGTCCATGTAGGCGGCGAACTTGTTCGACGCGTTCGCCTGCCAGGTCAGCCGCAGCAGGCCGCTGGTGATGGTGTTGGCGTCGATGCCCGACAGCAGCTCGCGGCCGTCCTTGCCGTCGAGCTTCACCGGACGCGGGTCGAAGTAGCGCGGCCACGTGCCGTCCATGTTGCGGTAGAAGCTGCCGGTGATCGGCTTGTCCACCTGCCAGCGGCGCGAGCTCATGAAGAACCAGAACTTGTCGCGCACGATCGGCCCGCCGTAGGCGGCGTTCAGGTCCCAGAACAGGGTGTTGCCCTCCGACGACGAGGCGCGCTCCGCGATCGCGGACGGCACGCTCGTGTGGTCGGCGGCCAGCGCGTTGCTGGAGTAGCCGGTGTAGAACTGCCCGCTGTAGGTGTTGCCACCCTCGCGCGGGATCATGTTGATGCGCACCCCGCCGCCGGAGGTCTCGGCGGTCATGCCGCTGGTCTCGTAGGTCATCTCCTGGGTGGCCAGCTCGTTGTGGTAGTTCTGGATGCCGCCGTCGCGGTCGGTGCCGTTGACGAGCTGCCCGTCCACCGCCACGCTGACCTGCCGCCAGCTCATGCCGTGGGTCATCATGACCGTCTGCTGCGCCGCCGTGGACAGCCCGACCTCGGGCCGGTTCAGCTTGATGCCGACGATGAGCTGCGCCGTCGACTGCATGTTGCGGCCGGTCGGGATGGCGTCGAGCACCTCGGCGTCGAGCACCTCCACCCGGCGGGTCGACTGCACGTCGACCACCGGCGCCTCGCCGGAGACGGTCACCGTCTCCTCGAGCGCGCCGACCGAGAGCTCCGCGTCGACCGTGGCGGTGAAGCCGGCCGGCAGGTCCTGGCCCTCGACCAGGACGGTCGAGAAGCCGGGCAACGTGAACGTGAGCGTGTAGACGCCGGGCCGCAGGTCGACCAGCGTGTAGCGGCCTGCGCCGTCCGTGATGGCGACGCGGCTGCCCTCGATGAGCGCCGGCGACGACGCCTCGACGGTGACGCCGGGCAGGATGCCGCCGGTGTTGTCGGTGACCTCTCCGGTCAGCGCGCTGTTGGTCTGGGCCGCCGCCCACGGGGGCGCCAGGGCCAGCGCCGCCAGCGCGACGACTGCCGTGCAGGAACGTCTCATGCGTGTCCTCCTCAACATGCGGATGCGACGACCTTGCGCCCGGACAGTCACTCTGGCGTTCGGCCGCCGGCTGTAGCCCGTACTCAACTACGCGACGGCTCGGATGTCAACCGACGGCGCAGCACTCGTCGTGCTGGTGCTGCTGGCAGGTGCGGAAGGCGAGCGTGGCATGCGCGACCCTGGTCTTCCGCCCCGGCGTCTCCCCCCGAAGCCCCGGACGCGACGCCTGCGGAACAAGAAAGGGCCGGGAAACCGTCGGCTCCCCGGCCCTCGGAAGGTCGCACCCGGCAAGGTCATACCGCGCAGGGTGCGCGGCGCCTACCAGTGGATATTCGTCGCGAACTGCACGAAGCGGCCCTGGATGGTCGAGCTCGCCCGGCCGAGCGAGCCGCCGTAGGTGTTGGTGCCGTTGAGGATCGGCTGGTAGTTGACGATGTTGTAGAGGTCGGCCTGCAGGTCCATCCGCATGCCGTTGCCCAGCGTGAACGTGCGCCGGACCGAGAGATCGATCTGGGTCAGCCGATCGTAGAAGAGCTGGCCGGCCGGCAGCAGCGGGACACTGATGCCCTCGGTGCGGGCGATGCCCAGGTTGTCCATCACGTTCGCCGGCGTGACGTTGTAGTTGATGTTGCCCGCGTAGGGCCGCGCGCCGGACAACTCGCCGCCGCGGTGCGTGCCGCCCCACTGGTCCTGCGAGCCGCCGGCCACGGCCTCCTGGGCCGGGTAGAACTGCGCCGACCCGCTGATCCAGAAGCCGCCGGGCAGCGGCACGTTGCCCGAGATCTTGAACTCCTGGAGGAACGGGATGCTGTAGGCCGGCTGCGTGATCGGCACGCCGCCGACCATATCGCTTCGGCCGCGCGGATCGCAGAACAGCAGGCGGTTCGGATCGTGCGGGATGTCGCAGCGCACGAAGACGTTGCGCTCCATCACCCAGCCGCCGAAGACGGTGCTTCCGTTGGGCAGCCGCGCGTTGAAGCCGGTCTCGAAGCCGTTGTAGACCTCCGAGAAGTCGTCGCCGGTCGGCGTGTTCTGCACCACCCAGTCATCGGCGATGCCCGCCCCCTCGGGATTCAGGTTGAATACGCTGATCCGCGCGGGCACGAGTCCGCCGCTCTGGTTGCACGAGAGGAACCCGCGGTTGGGATCCGTCACGCAGGGGTTGTCCATCAGGAACCCCGTGTAATCGTCGAACCCGAGCGCGCGGTTCACCCGCAGGACGCTGTCGTAGGTGTCGCGGCGGTACCAGTTGAAGCTGGCCGAGAAGCCCTCGAAGAGCTCGCGCTGGACGCCGACGTTCAGCACGCTGACCCAGTTGCGCTCCACGCCGTCGGGATGCTCGACCGGGCGCGACGCCAGGCCGCCGAAGTTGGCCCGCAGGGGCGGACCGATCTCCCAGTCCTGCGCGAAGCCGTCGCCGTTGGTGCCGCCGTTCCAGACCGTACCCTCCACGCCGACCGTATGCGCGTCGGCGGTGCTGGCGCCGAACGCGATGCCCGGGTTCAACCCCATCGCCATCAACTCCGTCTGCGTCAGGCAGGCGCGCCCGTCAAGGCTGGCGCAGTCGACCCAGTTGCGGTTCTCGCGCTGGTACGACACGGGGTTGAACCACTCGGCGTAGGTGAACGTGTTGGCCGCGTTGTAGCGGCCCCACGACACCTTCAGCGCCGTCGAGGCGTCGCCGAAGACGTCGTACGACAGGCCCAGGCGCGGTGCGAAGTCTTTCCAGTTGGGCAGGTTGCGCCGCGAGGCGAAGCTCTGCGCCGCCACGAAGCGGCCGGTCTGGGTGATGGTGGAGCGCGGGCCGGGCGTGACGTTCGGCCCGGCCTCGTAGGTGTGGGCGATCATCTGCTCCCAGCGCAGGCCGAGGTTCAGCGTCAGCCGGTCGATGGTCCAGGTGTCCTGCGCGAAGATGCCCATGTCGCGGGCGTAGTCGATGCCCGAGATCACGGGCCGGTTCGTCACACGGGCGAACTCGGGGATGCCGTTGCGGTACATCTGCCGCTCCAGATCGCCGTTGCCGGTGCGGTACGACTCGTACGGACCCCAACTGTTGTTGGTGCCCACCTTGATGTTGTGCGAGCCGGTGACGTACGAGAGGCCGACGTTGTAGTTGAAGCGCTCGACGCGCCAGTGCTCGCGGCCCCAGTGGTAGCGGTCGCGGAAGCCGGTTGACTGGTCGTGCCGCAGGACCAGCCCGTACCACGGATCGATGGTCGGGTTGAACTCGTCCGGGCCGCTGAGCTGTGCCGGGTGGCCGTAGTTCTCGAAGCACGGCGTGGCGTGGCAGGGCATCCAGCCCGCGGCCCGGTCCTGCGTCAGGTCCTGGCCGAGCGCACTGACGCCGCCGGGCGGATCCTGCTGGTTCCAGTTCTCGACGTTGGTCGAGTAGCCCGCCTCGAGCAGCAGACGGCTGCTGAGCGTCGAGGTCCACTTCGCGCTGCCGGTGTAGTAGATGGGCGAACCCTGCCAGCGGCCGGCGGTGGCGATGTCGTCGTTCGAGCCGTGGTTGGCGTAGCGCTCCTTGAAGACCCGGTCGATGTGCGCCGAGAACTTGTTGTTCTGGCTCGCCTGGAAGGTCAGCCGCAGCAGGCCGCTCGAGATGGTGTTCTCGTCGATGCCCGGGATGCGCTCGGTGCCGTTGGTGCCGTCGAGCTTCTGCGGGTCGGGGTCGAACCAGCGCGGGGCGGCGTAGTACCAGTTCTGCGGAATCGAGCCGTTGGGATCGAAGCGCCAGAAGCTGTTGGTGACCTTCTTGTCGATCTGGAAGTTGCGGACGCTGCCGAAGTACCAGAAGCGGTCGCGGACGAGGGGCCCGCCGTGCACGAGGTTCATGTCGTACATCATCGCGATGCCCTCGGTGGAGGTCACGCCGCGGTTCTGGACCTCCTGCGAGAGGCTCTCGAGACCGTCGCGCTGCAGGCTGTCGTGGCTGCCGCCGAACCAGAGCTGGCCGCTCTGCGTGTTGCCGCCCTCGCGCGGGACCATGTTGATGCGCACGCCGCCGCCGGACGTCTCGGCGCTCATGCCGCTGGTCTCGTAGACCATCTCCTGGTTGGCCAGATGGTTGTGGTAGCTCTGGACGGCGCCGTCGCCGCCGATGCTGTTCATGTTCTGGCCGTCGACCTGGATGGTCACCTGCGACGGACTCATCCCGTGCACCGACATGTAGGTCTGCTGGGCCGCGGTGGTCAGCCCCACCTCGGGACGGTTCATCTTGACGCCGGTGATGAGCTGCGCCGTCGACTGCAGGGTATTGCCGGTCGGGATGGCGTCGAGCAGCTCGCGGTCGAGCACCTCGGCGCGCGCCGTCGACTGGACGTCGACCAGAGGCGCCTGGCCGGAGACGGTGACCGTCTCCTCAAGGGCGCCCACCGACAGCTCGGCGTTGACCGTGGCCGTGAAGTCGGCCGGCAGGTTCTGCCCCTCGACCACGACGGTCGAGAAGCCGGGCAGGCTGAACATCAGGCGGTAGACGCCGGGCCGCAGGTCGATCAGCGTGTAACGTCCCGCCCCGTCCGTGAAGGCGACGCGGCTGCCCTCGATGAGCGCCGGGCTGGACGCCTCGACGGTGACGCCGGGCAGGATGCCGCCGGTGTTGTCGGTCACCAGCCCGGTGATGGTCTGCGCCATCGCGGCGCCCGGCGCCAGGGCCAGGCAGACCAGCGCGACGGCGGTGCGCGAGCATCGCGCGCGGTTCGTGTGGTTCGGTTCCTGCAACAACGAATATGCCTCCTTCGAAGGGTTGCACTGCGCCGCGACCCCGTGCGCGCGGCGGTAGCTCCCTGCAAGAGCAAGTTTCGTACCGGTTCTCGTCAGCGCGCAGCGTGGTCTGCGACGACGCAGCGAACTCCGGTGCCCCCCCTCGGGGGAGGGGGACACCGCACGCCGCCCACGTCGTGACGCGGCGCCCGAATCCAGCCGGATGGATCCACGATCCGGGATTCGGCGGTGTCGGCGTCTCACCCCGGCGACCGGTGACGTCGCTCCGCGACTGGACCTCCAATCCGCATGCAGATGGCAGCAGATGCCCAGTATCCAGGTGCGCAACGTCCCGACGACCTGCATCGGACTCTCACCTTGCGCCGGCGCTCGACGACGGCGCGTCGGCGGCCCGGCGCCGGTGGACGTCACGCCCGGGCCGCGTCGGCGAGCCGGCGGGCCTCGGCGACCCAGCCGTGGTAGGTCTTCCGCAGGTCGACGAGGAAGGCCCGCATCTGCTCCCGGTCGCGCGGGTCGCCCAGCACGTCGGACACCCGGAACGGCGGCTTGATCACCGCCGCGCAGACCGTCGAGTGGACCCGGCGGTCGAAGTGGGCGACCGCTATGGGAACGATCAGCGGCTCGGGATCGACGCTGGCGGCGAGGCGGAAGGCCCCGGGCTTGAAGGGCCCCGGCGAGTCCTCCGTCCAGTAGCTCGTGCCCTCGGGGCTGAGGATCAGGTTGGTGCCGGCCCGCAGGCAGCGGCCCGCGGTCTCGAAGAACTCGTCCTGTCGGCTGCGGCGCTGCTCCGGCGTCTCCTCGATGCGGTCGGACTCGTGCGTGTAGACGGCGATGTGGCCCAGCCGGTCGTAGTACGCCTGGTGCCCGTACTCCGATCCGCGGCTCTGCCGGACCACCCGGATGCCGCTGTCGCCGTAGCGCCGGTCGAGGATCATCGCGCTCACGAAGTGCGAGTCCAGCGTGAGCTGGAAGTTGTTGGGCAGCGTGTTATGCTCGTGGTTCTTCAGGTGGTTGAAGATGAAGATGTGGCCGGGGTCGGCCGGCAGGCGCTCGTCGCCCTCGACGACGTAGCGCATGCGGCGGAACGCCTGCTGGAACCCGCGCGCGCACAGCTTGCGCACGTCGCGGGCCGGCATACGGTCCGGCGCGGTCGCCACCGCGTGGTAGACGCGGCGCAACGCCTCGAAGAACTCGTGCTCGCGCTTCACGTCGCGCAGCATCTCCTGGCACAGCTCGGCCAGGCTGCGCTCGAGCGCATCGCCCTCGGCCGCCAGCCGCTCGATGATCGCGAAGGCGTCGCCCACGGTGAGCTGGCTCCCGAGCAGGTGCGGCACGGTGTGCAGCGGCGAGTGGACACTCAACTGCGTGCAGCTCTGTTCGAGCAGGTTGCCGACCGCCAGCCGCTCCTTCTCGAACCGCCGCGAGATGAACAGGGCGCGCGCGGCGCCCAGGTGCGTGGACGCCAGCCACAGCACGCGGCGCGCCAGGGCCAGGGCGAAGTGCGGATCGTCGCGCAGCGCCGTCTCGATCCGCGGCGTCTCGAAGCGGTACACCGTGCAGTCGCGGGTCGCCACCACCGAGGCGTCGTGGGCATCGGCGCCCGGCAGCCCGGCCAGGGCCACGACCGAGCCCGGCTCCGAGATGGTCCGCAGGGCGAAGGCGTCGCCGGACGACGGCGGGCTGTAGTTGAGCGCCACGCGACCGGTGGCCAGCACCCACAGGCCGGGCTCCGGGCTCCCCTGCTCGACGATGGGCTCGCCGCGGCAGAAGTAGCGGCTCTCGACGGCCCCTGCGAACAGGCGCAGTTGCCCCTCCTCCAGCGGCGCGAAGAACGCCGACCGCCGCAGCAGCTCGACCAACGGCGGCGGGGCGCGGTTGTACGCCTCCTCCTCCCCCTCGTCCTGCAGGGCCCGCGCGAAGTTCACCGGCGTCTGCGAGTACGCCGTCAGCCGCGCCCGCATCGCGGCCAGCCGCTCGAAGCACTGGCGGAGGATCGGCTCCAGGAAGACGACGCCCAGCCGCGGCTGCTCCTCGAAGAGCGCGGCCAGGGCAGCGTGCTCGAACTGCAGCGTGCGGCAGGGCCGGGTGCAGACCACGGTGGTGGCGTAGCGCCGCAGGTCGCGGAACCCGGACCAGCCGACCGCCGTCCACGGGGCCGAACGCTCGCCGACATCGAGGTCCTCGTTGCCCTCATCGAGCCGGATCCGGAACCGGACGCCCCCCGCCTCCACGAAGAACAGGCGTCGGGCCGGGGCGAACTGCCGCGTCAGGACGCCGCCGGCATCGAAGCGGCGCTCCTCGGCCAGCGCGGCCAGACGCTCCCACGGCAGGCCGCGGTCCGCGTCGAGCCACGACGCACGCGCACGGATGGAAGCGATACACTCTCGTGTCACGTTCGACCGTTCGTCGGCTCCGGCTTGCTCGTCGGCTCCGGCGCGCGCCACGTTCGTCGGCAGCGCCGCTGCCTCGGCACGTACGTCACGCCATGCGCCGCCACGACGCGATCCGGGCCACTCGACCACCGCTGACCCGACCCGACGGCTTCTTCCCCTTCTGGCGGGACACGCTGGCGGCGCTGGCCACCGCGCCCGCGAACCCGCGGCCCGGGCTGGCCGTGACCGCGCCGGAGGGCGCCCGCATCGTCCCCGTGCGCTTCTCGTCCCTGGGCGGCTGCGACATCCAGGGGTTCCTGATCACGCGGGACGGCGGCGACGCGCCGCCGTCAGCGGCCCGCCGACCGCTGGTGGTGACCACGCACGGCTACAACGGGCAGTGTAATCCCGTGCTGGAGGCGCGGCACACCGCGGCCACCGGGGCGGACCTCTTCTGCTTCGATGTGCGCGGTTTCGGACTGTCGCGCACCGCCTGTCCGGTCGATCCGCGCGGTTACATCCTGACCGGCGTGACGGATCCGCGCACCTCCATACTGCGCGGCGCGGTCTGCGACTACGTGCGCGCCGCCGAGGTGGCGCAGCAGCTTGGCGACGGTCTCGCGGGCGTCGTCTTCCACGGTCGCAGCTACGGCGGCGCGCTCGCATTCCTCGCCCAGGGACTCACGTCGCGCGCCGACTACCTGGCGGTGGCGCTGCCCACGTTCGGCTGGGTCGAGGGCCGCCGGCGGCTGGTGACGCGCGGGTCGGGCCAGGAGGTCAACGACCACCTCGCACAGAACCCGCGTCTGGAAGCGGCGGCGATGGCGACGCTGCGCTACTTCGACACGGTCAACGTCGCCGATCGCATCACCTGCCCCACCTTGATGGGCGTGGCGCGGCGGGACGAGGTGGTGCCCGCCGCCACGGTCTACGCCATCGCCAACCACATGGACCCGCCGCCCGAGATCATCGAGCTGCCGGTCGGCCACTCCACCGACGAGGAGGAGCGCCGCTGGGTCGACTTCGACGCGCGCTGGACCGCTTCGGTGGCCGCACTGGGCGCGCGGGAAGCCGTCGCCCGCGGCACACCCGACACACCCCGACCGGCGGCACGCAACTCGCCTGCCGCGGACAACGCCCGCGCCGACGGCGGTCCCGCCCGGCGTCAGTACTTGTCGTAGCCTTCGGTCAGCTCGATGTAGGTGCCGGCCGGGTCGGTCAGGAACGCGCTGTCGAGCCCGACGCTCTCGACCTCGTGGTACTCGACGTCGAACTCGATTCCCTTCGCCTTGAGCTTCTCGCAGAACGCCTTCAGGTCATCCACCTCGAAGCCGATGTGGTCGAGGGCGCGCCCGCGGGTCGGCTCGGTCGCCACATCCGTGCCGGCGAAGCTCATGTTCATGCCGGGCACATCGGTCGTCGTCTGAATCCGGCCGCGCGGGCGGATGCGGAAATTGAACACCTCCGAGTACCAGTCGAGCAGCTCCTCGTGCTCCGGCGTCCAGAAGTGAATGTGGTAGCCGGCGATCGGGACGTGCAGCGACGGATCCTCCTGCAGCTCCACCCAGACGTCGTCGGGGGCCATGACGTACGCGTTGGGCATCCCCTCGGCGCCGGTGAAAATCTGCCCCGCCTCCATGCCGGCGGCGGTCCAGCGCTCCACGAACTCGGCCGTGTTGCGCACCTTGAAGCCGAAGTGATCCATGACCGAGCCCTGGGTCGGCCCGGCAGGCTCGCGCTCGCTCAGTGCGATCAGGAAGTTCGGCAGCTTGATGGTGGTCAGCGGCTCCGTCCGGACGACCTCGCCGCCGAACCACTCGACCCAGATCTTCTTGTGGGCCTCGATGTCGGTCACGTTCAGGTGCACGTGGCCGAAAGTGATGCCGTCGGCGTTCGGCGTCGCGAGCTGGGCCTCGGCGGGAGGCGCGGCGGCGGCGAGCGCGAGGACCAGGGTGGATGTCAGCAACAGCCTCATGGTCGATTCTCCTTTTGGCGGCGCGTCGCACACGGCGGGAACGCCGCGTGGTTCGCGAGGTCTCACGGCCACCTAGCCCGACGATCGTCGCCTGCGGCTCCGATTGTCGCCCAACCAAGCCTGACTAGGAGCCTGCACCGTTCCTGCGGCGCAAACTCCTAGTGTATCGTGCTTCCGTGCGCGGCCGGCGCCGACCGCAGGCCGTGGGAGGGAACGACAAATGGCTGAGAGCAGGAACGGGCGCGCGCGGAGCGCGTGGAACGTCGCGACGACGCTCGCCGCGGCGGCGGTGTGGACGATCCTCGCGGCCACGGACACGGCCGGCGCAGGCACGGGTGCTCCGACCGGGCCGTCCGGAGCGGCAGAACAGGCGGGCCAGGCCGAACCGGCGGCGGAGATCCCGCAGTTCCGGGTCGATCCCTTCTGGCCGGCGCTGCCCGACGACTGGATCCTCGGCCAGACGGCCGGTGTGGACGTGGACGCCGACGATCACGTCTGGCTCATCCACCGGCCGCGCACGCTCGACGCCCGGCAGCGCGGCGAGGAGGGGATGTGCTGCACCCCGGCGCCGCCCGTGATCGAGTTCGCCGCCGACGGCACGGTGCTGCGTTCGTGGGGCGGCCCCGGCGCCGGTTACGAGTGGCCCCAGAGCGAGCACGGCATCCACGTCGACCACCGGGGCCATGTCTGGATCGGCGGCAACGCGGCCGGCGACGCGCACATCCTGAAGTTCACGAAGGACGGCGAGTTCCTGCTGCAGATCGGCCGCGCCGGGCAGAGCGGCGGCAGCAACGACACCGCCAACCTCGGACGCCCGGCCGGGATCCGGGTGGACCCGGAGGCCAACGAGGTCTATGTCGCCGACGGCTACGGCAACCGGCGGGTGATCGTCTTCGACGCCGACAGCGGAGCCTACAAGCGCCACTGGGGCGCCTACGGCGAGCGCCCGGACGATGTCGAGCTGCCGCCCTACGACCCGGACGCCGATCCGATCCGCCACTACCGCAGCCCGGTGCACGACGTGGCCATCGCCGACGACGGCCTGGTCTACGTGGCCGACCGCACCAACGACCGTCTGCAGGTCTTCCGCAAGGACGGGACCTTCGTGCGCGAGGCGTTCATCCGCCCCGACACCCTCGGCAGCGGATCGGCCTCGGGCGTGACGCTGTCGGTCGATCCCGACCAGCGCTGGCTGTTCGTGCCCGACGGCACCAACAACGTGATCTGGATTCTCGACCGCGCCTCGCTGACCGTGGTCGACCGCATCGGCCGCATGGGCAAGTACGCCGGTCAGTTCTACCGGCTGCACAACGTCGCCATCGACTCGCGGGGCAACCTGTACACCACGGAGGTCAATGTCGGGCAGCGGCTCCAGAAGTTCGACCGGCTGTCGGGAGGGGACGCCCCCTGATCCGGCGGCGGCTCCCCGCCTGAAGCTGACCACGCATCGCCGACCCATGCGCGCGAACGCGCGGTCGAGCGCTCCCGAAGGGCCGTCGTCGCGGGCGGAGCACCGGGCACGGTCAGCCTCCCGGTCGGGGTTGCGGCGGATCGTCGCCCCGCCCGGCCGCGCGCTCGTCGTGGCGCTGGCGGTCGAGCCGCAGGACGAACCACAGCGCGAAGGCCGCGAAGCCGAGCAGCAGGCAGACGGCTGCAGCCGGAACGACCCAGCCGAAGGTGACGCCGGTATCCATGGTGTGGACTATCCTATCCGCAACGCGAGCGGAGCCACGCGCGACCAGGCGTCGACCGCTGCCGGGCAACCAGCCATGCATGACACGGAACGGATCGCCAGGTTCTTCGTGGGGCAGATCGTCCATCACGTCCGGTTCGACTATCGCGGCGTGGTCTTCGACGTCGACCCGACTTTCCAGGGCAGCGACGCCTGGTACGCACGGGTCGCACGTTCGCGACCGCCGCGGGACCGTCCGTGGTACCACGTGCTGGTCGACGGCGCGCAGCACACGACCTACGTGGCGGAGCGGAACCTGGAGCCGGCCACCGACGCCGAGCCCATCCATCACCCGCTCGTGCAGGTGGTGTGCGGCGCCTACCGCGACGGCCGCTACCTGCCGCGCAGCGCCGTCCAGTAGGAGCCCGGATCGATTCGGAAGCCTCCATGGAGCACGTCCGCAGAACGGATGCGCGGTCTCCCGGGTCCACAAGCCGGGCAGCCGGCGCTGCCCGGGCAGGGATGAACGTGGACTGACCGCGCAACTGTCTTCCACTCGCCACCACGCCGACCGATGCCCGCAGCCCGTCGCCGCCGCACGCGCCCGAAACAGCCGCGCGCCGGCGCGCCCGGGCCGGGGACTCCCCCGCCTGCGCCGCCCTCCGCGCCGTCATCGGCAATCGGCGACCGGCGGCGCGGCGCCCGTGGAGCGACGCCCCGGCCCGCGCCCTCCACGTCCCCGGGACAACTCTTCGGCATCCCCCTGGCGCTGACGCTCGGCCTCCTGTCGATGTCGTTCCTGCCCCGCGTGCAGGCGTCAGCCGCACTCGCGCTGTCGTTCCAGGGCGCCGCGGGGGTGCTGCTGGCCTGGCTGGCGGCGCTCCACCTGCTGCACCGGCGCGAACGCATCCGGCCGGCCATCGACACGGCCCTGCGCCCCCAGCACTACGTGCAGGCGGCGGTGCAACTGTCGGTCTTCGCCTACTGGGGCTGGTACTGGCGGCCGGTCTACGACCACGCCTGGCTGCTGGCCGGGCAGCTCGCCTTCGCCTACGCCTTCGATCTGCTGCTGGCCTGGTCGCGCCGCGAGCGCTACGTGCTGGGCTTCGGCCCCTTCCCGATCATCTTCAGCACCAACCTGTTCCTGTGGTTCCGCGACGACTGGTTCGGTCTGCAGTTCCTGATGATCGCGGTCGGCTTTCTCGGCAAGGCGTTCGTGCGCTGGGAACGCGACGGGCGGCGCGTGCACGTCTTCAATCCGTCCGCGTTCTCGCTGGGCCTGTTCTCGGTCGTCCTCATCGCCACCGACACGACAGCGCTCACCTGGGGCGAGGAGATCGCCACCACGCTGACCCGGGCGCCGCGCATCTACCTGTTCCTGTTTCTCGCGGGCCTCGTGGTGATGTACCGTTTCGCGATCACGCTGGTCGCAGGCTCCGCCGCGGCCGTCCTGTTCGGGCTGAGCGCACTGTGGGCGGCGGCGACCGGGGTGCCCTGGTTCGTCGACTCCGAGATCCCCACGGCGGTCTTCCTGGGCCTGCACCTGCTGGTCACCGATCCGTCGACCTCGCCGCGCACACCCATCGGGAAGACCGTCTTCGGCGTGCTGTACGGCGCGGGCGTCTTCGCACTCTACGCACTGCTCGGGGCGTTCGGGGCGCCCACCTTCTACGACAAGCTGCTGTCGGTGCCGCTGCTCAACCTGAGCGTGCGCCGGATCGACCGGCTGGCTGCCGCGCTCGAGTCCGGGGCGCCGCTGCGGCCGATCGCCGGACGAATGGCCCGCCCCGGCGCCAACCGCGTGCAGATGGCGGTCTGGATCGCCTTCTTCGCCGTGATGACCGTGGCGGGCGCGACCGACGGGCGGCACCGCGGCGACAGCGTGCCGTTCTGGGAGCAGGCGTGCGCCGAGGGGCGCCGGGGAGCGTGCGCGCGGCTGCTGCAGATCGAGGCGTCGTACTGCGCCGACGCCTCGGCCTGGGCCTGCAACGAACTCGGCCGCCACTACCTGGACGGCGTCATCGTCGTCGCGGACGCGGCGCTCGGGCTCGACTACTTCGCACGGGCCTGCGAGCTGCGCTTCCGGCCGGCGTGCCTGAACCTGCTGGCGCAGGACAGTGCCTACGGCGCGCCGCCCAAGACCCTCGACCTGCGGCTGCTGCTGCGGGAGGGCGGACGCAACCTGATGGAGATGTCCGAGGCGGACCTGCTGGCGCGGGCCTGTGACCACGGCTGGGCCTTCGCCTGCGGGCGGAGGGAGGCGCTCCGATGACCTCGAACCGCCGCAACCCGGCACCGACCCGCCCCCGGGCCACGCCATCGAGCGGTCATCCGCACGAGACGCCGCACCGCGGCCGGCCGGCGCCGGCCGGCCGCGCCGCATCGCAACGGGTCGACGCCGACGCGGGGCGCCGGCCCGGTCCCGGCATCACGAGCGCCCGCGTGCCCCGGCACGCGCTGGCCGCGGCGCTGGCGCTCATGCTCACGGCCACGGCGTGCGAACGGCCGGCTTCACCGGCATCGTCCAGCGATCCGGCGCTGTCTCCGCTGCCCGAGGCGCTGGACGGCTTCCGCGCCGATGCCTGGTTCCTCCCGGACGACGACCTGCTCGGCTTCGTCGAGATCCCGGCCGGCCCCTTCACCATGGGCAGCGACCCGGCAGCCGACCCGCGCGCCTTCGAAAACGAGCGCTGGTCGCAGGCCGAGACCCGGGGGACGGTCGCACTGCCCGCCTTCGCCATCGGCCGCCACGAGGTGACCGTGGCCCAGTTCCGCGCCTTCGCCGCGGCCGCCGGCGCATCCGTCGACCCCGAGGCGCTGCGCGGGCCGCCCGACCACCCGGTAGCATCCGTCTCCTGGCCCGACGCGCTGGCCTACTGCCGCTGGCTGGAGGCGACGCTGCGCGACTGGCCCGGCGCGCCGCCGCGCCTGCGCCGGTGGCTCGCCGGCGGCTGGCGCATCACGCTGCCGAGCGAGGCGGAATGGGAGAAGGCGGCCCGCGGCGCGGACGGGCGCGTATATCCCTGGGGCGACGTCCCCCGGCGCGAGCGGGCCCGCTTCGGCGGCGCGGACGGCCCGGCGCCGGTCGGAAGCCTCGACTGTCCCGAATGCCCCTTCGGCCTGCGCGACATGAGCGGCAACGTCTGGGAGCTGACCCGCAGCCCGTACCAGCCCTACCCCTACGACGAGACCGACGACGCCGGTGACCTCGACGCCGATGCGCTCTTCGTCATGCGCGGCGGCTCGTTCCTGGATCCGCCGCCCAACGTGCGCGCCGCCGTCCGCGGCGGCGCCGACCCCGGCGCGCGCCGCCCGTTCATCGGCTTCCGGGTCGTCGTCACGCCCTCCCCGTAGATGCCTGGAACGTCGAGACCGTCGACTACCATCCGAAACGTCACCGCCGCAGGCGAACAGATGCGCCGCGTCGACGGGCCGCGGCAGCGGCAACCGATCCGGGAGGAGGAGTGGTCGAGGTCGCGTCGGAACGACCGGTAGCACGCCACCCGGCGGCGCGAGCGTTCCGGATCCAGGCGGATTTCGTGCAGCGGGCCGGCGTAGCGCTGGCAAGTGCGCCAGCGATTCGACGGTGCGGCGTTCCTCGGCTCGGAAGAGTGGCATGGTGCGAAGGAGACGTCGCACGCACGACCGTGGCCGCCCTGCGCCGCCTGACGCCTGAGCCGGCGCCCACTACGCGAGAGCGCGACAGCAGGCGCCGCCGGCTCCGACCGGACCGGGCCTCGGCGGAACGACTGCGCCCGACCACCCCGGCCCTTGGCGAGGTGAGGCCGGCAGGCAGCACGCAGGCGAAGAGTCCCGCCGCGGGCGCCGTCGGACCGAACGAGGCGCGTGGCAAGGACGATTGCAACCGCCCTGCCCCGCACCCCCGAGTGCGCCGGCCGGCTGGACCGTACCGGCGCCTGCAGCTCCGGTGCAGGCTCGACCGGTCCTCGCCGACCGTCTGCCCCGTTCGCCGCGCAGACCCTACGGCAACGGCACGAGCTGCGGCAGCACGTAGGCGAAGATCATCGTCACGATCCCCATGAACACGGCCAGGATGATGCTGTGCCGCAGCGTGATGCGGAACAGCCGTCCCTCCTCGGACGACGCCATGCCGGTGGCGGCCACCGCGACCGCGATGCTCTGCAGCGAGATCATCTTGCCCATCACGCCGGTGGCCGCGTTGGTCGAGGTCGTCAGAATCGGGTTCAGCTCGAGCGTGTTGGCGGTGACCGTCTGCAGCGTGCCGAACAACGCGTTCGACGCCGTATCGCTGCCGGTCAGGAACACCCCGGTCCAGCCGAGCATCGCGCTGAAGAACGGGAACACCGCACCGGTGGCCGCGAAGGCGAGCCCCAGGGTCGTGGTCATGCCGGCGTAGTTCATCACGTAGGCCACGGCCAGCACCGAGGCGATGGTCAGCAGCGGCATCGACAACTGCTTCAGCACGGCTCTCACGATCCCGAAGAAGCGGGCCGGAGACAGGCCGAGCACGAGCGCGGCGGTGAACGCGGCCAGGAAGCACGAGGTGCCGGCGCCCGAGAGCCACTGGAAGTTGTAGACCGCGGGGTACGCCGACGGCTCCGCGGTCAGCGGCGGGAGGCGCTGGATCACGTTGTGCAGCCCCGGCACCTCGATCGGCACGCTGACCAGGTTCAGCACGCCCTGGATCGGCGGATAGCGCCACGCGAGCACGAACACGACGAGCAGGATGTAGGGGACCCACGCCGTGACGAGCTCTCCGGTCGTGTGCGAGCGGTGCTGCCGGACGGCCTCGCTGTCGCCTTCGAGGCGGAAGACCTGCTTCGGCGTCCACGCCTTCATCACGAGCACCATCGTCACCAGCGCGGCGATCGAGGCCAGGATGACCGCCACTTCGGGTCCGATGGTGTTGGTCACCAGGATCAGCACGCCGGCGAACGCGAGCGAGCAGGCCGCAATCGGCGGCAGCACCTCGGCCGCGCGCCGCACGCCCGACATGATGACGACCATGTAGGCCGGGATGACGATGGCGATCAGGCCGCACAGGCGGCCGGTCATCGAGCTGAGCGCGTCCTCCGGCAGCCCGGTGACGTTGGCGAGGGTGACCACCGGGATGCCGAGCGACCCGAACGCCACCGGCGCGGTGTTGGCGACCAGACAGATGAACGCCGCGTAGAACGGCGGAAAGCCCAGGCCCGTCAGCATCGCCGCGGCCACCGCCACCGGCGTGCCGAACCCGGCCGCGCCCTCGATGAAGGCGCCGAAGGCGAAACCGATCAGCACCGCCTGCAGGCGGCGGTCATCGGAGAGGGCGCCGATCGAGTCCTTGATGATCTCGAACTTGCCGGTGTCGAGCGTCACCCGGTACAGGATCAGCGACGCGATGACGATCCAGCCGATGGGGAACAGCCCGAAGGCGGCGCCGTTGACCATCGACGCCGCCGCCTGCGGGACCGGCATGCCGTAGACGCCGATCGCCAGGACGAGCGCGGCGGCGAGCCCGCTCAGGCCGGCGACCCAACTGGGTTTCCGCTTGACCCCCAGCAGGTAGAAGAGAACGCCCAGCGGGATGGCCGAGATGAGCGTCGAGTAGACGAGGCTGTCAGCAACCGGCGTGTAGTTGTGCTCCCACATGCGGCGGACTGTAGCACACGATCGGCGGTGCGGCAGGCGACGGCGCGCACGGCAGATGGGGCGGCGCCGGAAGTGCGGCAACCTGAACACGATCGGCGTGCGGCGGGCGCACACGAGCTGGTCAGCAGCGACGGCGAGCCGGCAGGCGATGCCCACGATCGGCGGCACGGCAGGCGACGCGCGCACAGGGCTGCTATCCTACGCAGCGTCCGTCACCGCGGAGCGTTCAACGATGTCCAGACGCCACTGGCTGATGAAGTGCGAGCCGTCCGCCTACTCCATCGACGATCTCGCCCGCGACAGGCGGACCTGCTGGGAAGGAGTCCGCAACTTCCAGGCGCGGAACTTCATGCGCGACGTGATGCAGGTTGACGACGCCGTGCTGTTCTACGCCTCGAACGCCGACCCGTCGGGAGTCTCCGGCCTCGCCCGGATCTGCCGCACCGGCTATCCCGACCACTACGCCTGGCAGGCCGGGCACAAGTACTTCGACGCCCGCAGCACCGAGGACAGGCCGCTCTGGTACATGGTGGACATCGAGTTCGTGGAGCGGTTTCCCGCCACCATCCCGCTCGCCACCCTGAAGGCGACCCCGGGGCTCGACGAGATGATGGTGACGAAGAAGGGCAGCCGCCTGTCGGTCCAGCCGGTCACCGCGGCGGAGTACGACATCGTCGCCGCCCTCGGCCGCGGCGCCGGCGTGTGATCGGCCCACCGCACGCGACGACCCAGGGAGCGCACGGAAGGATCTCCGCCGCGAAGGCGCACGACCGCGCCTCGACGGTGCTCCCTGCCCGAACGCGGCGTGATCGTGCTGCAGCCGTGGCCGGCGAAGCACCCGCAAGCGCGCGCCGCCTCGCGCCGCCAACCCGTCGCAAGGCTCCGTGTTCGGCCCGGCCCCCACCGCCCCAGGAGCTTGCGCTGCAGAAGCGCCGAGGCGCAAGCTCATGGAACGGGGGAGATGGCCCGAAACGCCGAGCCGGCGAGGCGTTTCGGGCGCCGGCCTACTGCGTGGGCGGCTCCCCGATCGCCTTGAGCACCTCCCGCGTCAGGCTCCAGCGGTCGAAGCCCTGCCGCCCGTAGTCGAGGCCGCGGCGCACGATGACGAGGTCGTGCGTGGGTACGATGACCACGTACTGCCCGCGGTTGCCCGATGTGGAGTACGCCGACTTCGGCACGTCGTTGCGGCCGTCCGGCACCAGCCAGAACTGCCCGCCGTAGAAGTTGCCGGTCCCGGCGGTGGCCGGCGCCGGCGTGCGAACGAAGTCGACCCATGCCTCGGAGATCAACCGCTCGCCGTTCCAGACCCCGCCCTGCAGATAGAGCAGCCCGAAGCGGGCCAGGTCGCGCGCGTTCGTGTAGACCTGACTGCTGAGGATGAAGTCGCCGAAACGATCCGTGCTGACCAGCGTGTTGCGCATGCCGATGCGGTCGAGCAGGCGCCGGCGCGGGAACTCGCGATAGGCCTTCTCGCTGCCCAGGGCGCGCTTCATGGCGTAGACGCCGAGCAGCGTGTCGTAGTTCTCGTAGTCCCAGTTCGTACCCGGCTCGCGGATCGCGCCGCGGCTGCGCGCGCCGACCACCGAGCTGGCCCCGGCCCAGTACGACAGCCCCGATCCGATGGCGTACTCGCGGCCGGAGTTGTCCACCGGCTCCAGGCCGCTGGACATGTTCAGCACGTGGCGGAGGGTGATCTCCGAGCGGGGATCCTGGTCCGGGGCCGCCGCCTGCGGGAAGAAGTCGTAGCCGAGCGGCTCGTCAAGGGCCAGCTTCCCCTCGTCGACCAGCATCCCCATCAGCGTCGATGCGATGCTCTTGGCCGTCGACCAGGTCCGCGTCCGCGTCGTCACGTCGACGCCCGGCGCGTACCGCTCGTGGATGATCTCGCCCTGGTGCACGACCAGCAGGCTCAGCGTGACCTGCTCGGGCGACTCCCGGTCGAACGCCCAGTCCGACGCTGCCTGCAGGGCCGCCGCATCGACGTGCGCCGGCAGCGGCTGTTCCTCGACCTTGTCGCCGTCCGGCCAGGCGATTTCGGCCGCATCGCCCGGGGGCAGCGGCAGATCCAGGATCGGCAGGCCGTCGATATCGTCCAGGGTCTGGTCGGGGGCGAGAATCACGCAGCCGACGCCCTCCCGGAACGCGGCCCGCATCTTCGGCGCGCCGTGCCCGTTGCCGATGACGACCGCCCGGCGGGCGGTGTCGACCTCGTAGTCGCCTCCCTCGGGCGTTCCCACCGGCTCGGGCAGGAACGCCAGCTCCTGCGCGAAGACCTGCTCGATCGTCCGGTTCGAGGTGAACAGGCCGTTGCACAGGAAGATGGCCTGCTGCCCGTGGCGGACCATTTGCCGCTGCTGCTGCCAGTAGTCGTAGGTTTCCTTCTGCTGCGCGCCGGCGATGCCGCCGAACAGCAATGCGCCCGCGAGCGCCGTGGCCAGAACGTTTCTCATCGGAGCCTCCATCACCGTGTCGTCACCGCAACCGCAGTATTGCCGAACCCGCTCACCGTACGGTCCCGCAGGCGCTCGTCGCGCCCGGCCGACCCGGCGAGCAGGAACCGTTGCCACCGACGGACGCCGCCGCAATCTCGACCGGCCGACCTCACGCCCGCGAAGGCGGCCCCACGACCCCGCGTCGCTGCGGCCGATCAGTAGTCCGCAGCCCGCAGCGACGCGCGGATGATCTCCCGATCGTTGCGGTGCACGATGTGGCCGTTGGCGTAGGCCGGGTGCGACCAGTTGATCAGACGCGCCGCGATGCGGCCGTGCGGCGTCCGGGTGCCGGAGCTGCCCGTCGGCTCGATCAGCCGTGTGCGGCTCGTCTCGAGGTAGCCCTGCGGGGTGAACTGCGCGATCATCAGGAACCCGTCGTCGTTGTTGACGAAGTACCGGTCCTCGTGGCGCACCAGGAAGGCGGTGGCCCAGCGCGCCTGCGCGGTCATGTCCGGGCTCATCCAGACGCGCTCGCCGGTCCGCGCGTCGAGCGCCCGCAGCTCCCCGTAGCTGTCGACGCCGTAGACGTGGTCGCCGATGATGATCGGCGTGGTCACCATCGCGTGGATGGTGTCGGTCTGGCCCGGCAGCTCGCTGCGGCTCCTGCCCTGCCAGAGGTGCGTCGCGGCGGGCCGGTCCTGGCTGAGCCGCATCATCATCGAGCCGTTGAAGAACTGCGAGACCAGCAGGTAGTCGCCGCTTTGCACCGGGGTGGCGACCGTCACCCCCATCGACACGTCCCAGGGCTGCTCCCAGTAGAGTTCGCCGGTCTCGGGGTCGAGTGATGCGAGCGCGGACGGGTGCCAGATGATGAGCTGCCGGGCGCCGCCCGCCTCGTAGATCACCGGTTGCGCGTAGCCCATCTCCGTGCCGGTCTCGATCGCCCGCCAGATCTCGGCGCCGGTGTGCTTGTCGAAGGCCATCACCAGTGCGTCGGGCTCGCCGCCCACCACGGTGATGAGCCGGTCGCCGTCGACGAGCGGCGCGCTGACGATGCCCCATACCGGCACGCTGGTGTCGTACTCGGCGACGTAATCCTTCTCCCAGATCACACGACCGGTCTCCACGTCGAGGCAGAAGAGACGTCCCGTGCCGCCGACGACGTAGACGCGGTCACCGTCGACGGTCGGCGTGGCCCGCGGGCCGACGGCGTAGGCCACCGACAGCATCCGGTAGCTGGTGGTCCACTCGTGCGTCCAGAGCACGGCGCCGGTCCGCTCGTCGAGGGCCAGGGCGCGCTCGGTGCCGTCCAGCGTGCGCGACTCGGGATCCTCCATCCAGTCGGTGATGAAGATGCGCCCGTCGGCGACGGCCGGGCCGGAGTATCCCGACCGGATGGGCGTGCGCCATGCGACGCGCAGCGTCTCCGGCAGTTCCTCGACGATCCCGGTCTCGTTCCAGACGGCCAGCCGCTCCGTCCCGCGCCACTGCGGCCAGTCCTCCGCCGACACGCCGGTGACGGCGCCCGCCGCGATTACCGCGGCCCCGCCGAGACTCAGGATCCTGCGCATCGGGCTCTCCCCCGTCCTCGCATCACGTGCGTTGTCCCACCGCTCGGGATACGACCTCGTATCTCCCCACCGCCGGCCGGCACCATGACCGACTCGTGCCCGGCAAGTCCAGCCGGCCGGCCGATATGCATTGCCATGCGGTCGATGCCCCCAACGTCTCCGCCACCGCCGCCGGCCGGCGCCATGCCGTCCGCAGACCGTCCGCGAATCAGTCGCGTCCGGCGCCGTCCCCCGCCCCCGCGCGGGCATCCGCCTCCAGGATCCGCGCGCCGCCGAGAATGCCCCGGAACGAGTAGTTCGCCTCGTGGCAGGCGTACTCGTAAACCCGGTCGCGGGTGGCCGGCCAGACGTACTCGCCGCTCCAGGGCGCCGTCCACACCGTCGGATCGTCGACGGTGAACCGGTACAGCAGCGCATCCGGGCCGATGCGGGTGAAGCGCTCGACCACGTGCAGGTTGCGCGATGCGCCGCCGAGGGCCGGCGTGTCGTTGAAGTTGGTGGTGTCGACCACCAGCGTGTCACCTTCCCAGTGGCCCACCGAGTCGCCGAGCCAGCTCCGCATCTCAGGCGGCGCGTGGGGCTGGTTCATCCGCACGATGCGCGCGTCGTGGACCATCTCGACGTGGATCAGCACGTGGTCCTCGGTCTGGACAATCTTCTTCAGGTTGTTGTAGAGCACGGGCAGCATCGGCGGACCGCCGACCGACCCGAAGCCGAGCAGGCAGCGCTCGGCGAGGGGCCGGATCTCGGGATCGTCGTAGGGGCCGGGCGCGTCGAGGTCGTCGTCGAGCCACCACGCCGTGCCGGTGTTCGGGCGGAAGAAGCGCGCCCGTTCCGCGGCGCGCGCCCGCGCCGCGTCGGTCAGGGGCGGACGCCGACCGTCCGGCGGGTCGGTGATGATCGATGTCCGCCACTCGCCGTCGATCCGGAAGACGCCGGTGCCGCGATCGATCCAGAACGTGTTGTAGCCGCCGACGTTGCCCGCCGCGCCGCCCGAGCCGTCGCCGCCGACCGGCGGCGCCACCTGCTCGGCCTCCCGCACGCCGCTCTCGGCGTTGCGGGCCTCGCGTCGTTCGTCGGACCCGCTCGGCGCAATGCTGAAGAGCGTCCTGAGGGCGCCGGGATCGGATGCGACGATCGCCGCCTCCTCCGCGGTGAGCGTCCCGCGCGTACCGAAGCGCTGCGGGCGCTGCAGCGGCGTCAACGTCGCCGTGTCATAGGTGCCCGACAGATCGGGTCTGCCCTCGGCGGTGCGCGGGATACCGTCCTGCGCCGCCGCGGTGACCGGCAACGCCAGCCCGACCACCAGGATTGCGGCCATCAATCGACTGCCCATCGTCTCCTCTCGCATCCGGATGCGGCGAGCGGGGGGCGCCTGCGCGGCCCGTCCCCCGCCCCCAATCACCGCACGTACGTTCGCCGCCGGTCGCCCGAACAACCCTGCGGAAGTCCGCGCCGTCCACGGCGCAGACTCCTAGCGGGCCGCCGCGGCCTCGGCCGCCGCCTCCTTCTCGCGCGCCCCGGCCATGATGTTGTACAGGCCGTAGTTGCCCTCGTGACAGGCGTACTCGAAGATCGGGAAGTCGTTCTTCACCATCGGGATCCGGTAGGTCCACGGCTGGTCCCACGCGTTCGGGTCCTCGACCGTCACCTCGTACATCAGCGTCCCCTCGGACACCCGCGTGAAGCGCTCGACCAGGTGCAGGGCCGAGGTGGTGACACCGCGGCGGAAGCTGGTCTCGCGCAGGAAGTTCGTGGTCTCGACGACCAGCGTGTCGCCCTCCCAGCGCCCCCGCGAATCGCCCATCCACTGCCGCAGACCGTCGGGCAGACGGCCCCGCCCATCGAGCGGGATCACGCGCGAGCTGTGCACCATCTCGTTCAGCAGCACCACGTGGTCTTCGGTCTGGAACACCTGCACGTTCTGGTTGTAGCCGCCCGGCGTCATCGGCGGTCCCGAGTTGAATCCGAGGATGCAGCGGACCGCGAACATGCCCGATCCGAGCGTGTCGAGGAAACCGCCGGGGGTCGGCTCGTGGCGGTTGACGCCCTCGCGCGCCCGCGCCTCCGCGTCCAGCTTCGCCTGCGCCGTCGCGTTCAGCGGCGGCACGCGGCCGTCGGGCGGGTCGATCACCAGCGATGTCTGGTTGGTCTCGCTCACCCTGTCGCCCGGATCGAACCAGAACTGGTTGTAGTTGCCGACGCCGTCGGCCGGCTCCAGCGTGTCGCGGATCTCGAAGGCGGCGAGGCGATCGGCCTCGTACTGCGCGGCCTCCTCCTCGGTGAAGAACGCCTGATCCGCCAGCGCTTCCGGCCGCTCGAACGGCGTCAGCGTCCTGAAGTCCCAGACCCCGTTCAGGTCCGGCGCCCCCCACGCCGTCCGCGGGGCATCCTCGGCCACGTCCTGGGCACGCGCCCCGGCCGGCGCCAGCATCAACGACAACGTGACGACGACAGCGAACGAAGACGTGAACATGCCATTGGCCACCGGAATCTCTCCTTCTGCGCCCCGGCCGGGTCCGGGGCCGCGTTCACCCGGAAGTCTGCGCCGATTGCGACCCGGTCCGGGTCCGGGATCGCGTTCACCCGGAACTGCGCCGGCCCCGTGGCGTCGGCGCAGACGACGTTGCACCTGGCAACAGGGCGATCCTATCGTCGGCGGCGGGCGGGCGCCATCAGGAAACGTCCGCACCCGGCCGCCACCGGGTATACCCGGCATGCGGGTTGCGTGCGCCGGCCGGCCCGGGCGCCGGACCGCGCCGGCCGGAACCGCGCGCTACTGGCCGTCGAAGACGTACTGCACGACCGACTGCAGCCGCCCGGGCTCGGCGTTGAAGTCCCGCAGGTCGATCGGCACCGAGTACGAGCCGACCACATCTTCGACCGACTGCCCGGCCGCCTGTCCCGCCCTGGCGGCGTCGACGATGCCGTTGTAGAAGGTGCTGTAGTTCACCAGATCATCCCAGACGAGCGTCTCGTCGTTGTGCCCCGGAATGATGATGTCGACGTCGGGGATGCCCGCCACCGCCTTCCTCAGCGTCTCGCCGAACTCGAGCGCGCTGCCGTTGCCGTTGGCCACGTCGAGGAAGGGCAGGCCCTTGCGGGCGAACATGTCGCCGGTGTGCACGGTGCGCGCGTTGCGGAAGACCACCCAGGTGTCGCCGTCGGTGTGCCCGCGTCCGAAGTAGTAGAGATCGATGGCGTCCGGGCCGCTGAACAGCGTCATGCGGTCCGCGAAGGTGGTCCGCGGCAGGTACTTCGCGTTCTCGCCCTTGAACGCGTCGCAGTTGGTCACCGGCTCGCAGGTCTCGCGCGACATCTGCGCCGCCGTGTTCTCGTGCACCACGATGTTGACGGTGTCGGAGAACTCCACGTTGCCGCCGCTGTGGTCGTAGTGGGTGTGGGTGTTGATGATGGTCGTCACCGGCTTGGGGGTGATCTTCGCGATTTCGGCCAGGATGTCCTGCCCGTAGCCGTAGATCTTCGTGTCGACCAGCGCCACGCCGGCATCGGTCAGGAAGACGGCCGTGTTGCCGCCGCTGCGCATCCCCTGCTCGGCCGGGTCGTTGGCGAGCATGTAGAGGTTGTGCGCCACCTCGTGCAGCACCAGGTTGGCGCGAGGCTCCGCCGCCGGCTCCTGCGCCACGTTGGCCACCACCGTCGCCAGAACGCCCGCTGCGGTCACGATTCCCAGACAGACCATGCGTCGCATCTGCAATCCCTCCTGGACTCGCTCACCGGAGCGCCTTCGACTGTGCACGCCCTTCCCCGGCCGACAGCCCCACCGGAATCTCTTCGCGCCGGGTGAGCAGATCCTACTGCCCACGGGCGGTGGAACGCCATCGCTCGCAGAAAGGTGATCAACACACCGAATGGCAGACCCACCCCACACGAGCACCAGCGATCTCGTAAGCCACTGATAACAAACGGTTTGCGGCCTTGTTACCGATACGCTGGCGCCTCCGGCAGAAACGGATTGTTGGTCCGATTGCAGGAACGGTTCCCGGCCCCGTTCGTGGGAATGCCGTGGGAACAACCGTCAGCAGGAGCCGTCGCCGTCTTGAACCGACACGCCGTCAACACGATGAACACCAGCAGGAGCCGCACCGCCTCGTCGACGTCGTCCGCCGCCCACACCGTCCGCACCGCGTCGGCGACCCGCTTATGCGGGAGATACGGATGGTGATCCGGTTCCCGCTTCACCTTCGGCAGCAGCACCTTCAAGTCGGCCGCCGGGTTGTCCTGCCGGCACTTGTGGGCGACGGCGTACTGCATCACGCTGTCGAGGCGCTGACGCAGCACGTACCCCTTCGAACCGCGGCCCTTCCAGAACGGAGCGACGATCTGCCGACAGTCGTCGAGCGTCACATCGTTGACGACGCGGTCCCCGATGACCGGGAACACGAACGACTCGAACAGATTCCGCCACACCTGTTCGGTGGTCTTGCTGCGCCAACTCGTACTACGGTCCTTGATCACCTGCTCGACGACGTCGCGCACCGTCGGCACGCGCACGCGCCGCGATGCGTGGCGGGCGAACGCGCCACCGAGGTCACAAGGCCTGCGACCTCGCAAGCCCGGAAAGCGTCGCCCGCGGCTCCGCTTCCCGCCCAGCCCGCCTACCAGGAGTCTGTGCCTTTCCACGGCGCAGACTCCTGGCCCGGAAAGCCTCGCCTGCGGCTCCGCTTCCCGCTCAACCCGCCTCCTAGCAGGAGTAGCAGTACCAGGCGGCGCCGCCGGCGACGTTCTCGAGCTGTTCCTCGTCGAGCTCGGGCACTGGCGGGAGGGCGATGTGGGCGTTCTCCATGTCAATCTGATGCACGTGCACCCGCATGCTGTCCGGGATTTCAACGCCGAATTCGCGGCTGATGACGGCCTTGGGGTCGGCCACAAATGCCGCCCGGAAGTGGGTATCCTCGCCCGCCTTGTCGACGATCTTCTGCCGGATCTCCTCCGCCGTCACCATCATGCTCTCGAAACTCGGCATCTTCATCCTCCTTGCATGCACGGATGCCAGCCTGGCTTGCACGGAAGGCAGGCTTCCATACCCAGTGGTCTCCGAGCGAGACAGATGCGGCGTTCTGCATGCCGACCCCGCACCGAACCCCCTGCCACCGTACCACGTCTTCCGAACGTCAGGTCGCCCGCTCCACGGAAATCGTCCTCCACCCACACCCTGCTCGTGACGGTCTGCAACGACTATCTCGACCGCCGCCACGACGACGTCAACCGGCGCCGCATCGCGTCCGGCGCGCCGTGGATGCTGCTGGCCCCGCGGGGTGAGCGGCCGCTCGTCGGACCGGTCTTCTCGGCCGGCGGAGCAGGGACCGTGCTGGGCCTGTCTCGCCCATCGCCTGCGCGGTCACCGGGAGATCCACGAGTTCGTGCGCAGGCTCGCCGGCGACGACCGCGCGCCGGCGCCGCGGGTGTCCGAGCCGGTCGTGGACGCCGTGTACGACCTGGCCGCAGCCGAGATCGCCAAGTGGCTGGTCCTCGACGCGCTGGCGCCGCTGCAGGCAGTGAGCGCCTCCGGCTGTACGAAACCTTCATCCAACCGGCCGCCGCGCGACTCCATGCGCACCTCCACATTCAACCCGGCGTACCATGGCTTGCGGTCGAAGCCCGAACCGTCCCGGAGAACGACGGCGGGAAACATCAGCTCACGGCCGCAACACGACCCAAACCTGAATCCGAGACCCAAGCCATCTGACGGTCCCATGCACGACGAGACGTACAAGAAGCTCTTCGCCTCCCGCCACATGGTCGAGGACCTGGTGCGGGCCTTCGGCCCGGCCCCGATCGCCGACCAGATTGACTACACGTCGCTCCGACGACTGTCCTCCGAGCTGATCAGCCACGACCTGCAGAAGCGCTCCGGCGACACCATCTGGTCAGCCACGCTCCGCGCGGACGCCCACGCCAAACGAGCACAGAAGCTCTACCTGCTGATCCTGCTCGAGTTCCAGTCCACCCACGACCACTGGATGGCGCTCCGCATGGCGGTCTACACCGCGCTGCTGTACCAGAACGGCATACGCGATGGAACGATCACGCCAGCAACCGGCCTCCCGCCCGCACTCCCGATCGTCGTGCACAACGGTGACCGCCCGTGGCGCGCGCCCCGCTCGATGCGCGAGCTAAGCGCACTCAGCGACGAGAGTCTGCGCGAACACCAGCTCTCGCAGAAGTACGTGCTCGTCGATCTCCAGCAGACCAACGCCGACGACATCGCACCGGACAACCTGATGACCGCGCTCGCACGAATTGAGCAAAGCCAATCCGCCACCGACCTGCCGGGCGTGGTATCGTCGCTCGACGGGCTGCTCGGCCGACGACCCGGCAACGACGAACTCAGGAACACGTTCCGGATCTGGATCGAGCAGCTTGCAGGACGGCTGTCCCCGGACCAGCCGCTCCCGCCCTCAGCAACGTTAGGAGAACTGAAAATGACCCTCGAGGAACGCCTCGCCGAGTGGCCCAAACAGTACATCGCGCAAGGTCGCGCCGAAGGCCGCGCCGAAGGTCAGCTCAACACTCTCTGTCAACTGGCTACAGCCAAGTTCGGTGCCGCCGCCGGGCAACCGACAGGCGAAGCGCTGGCCCCGCTGACCGACACCCACGCCCTCGACACCGCAGGCCGGCACCTGCTCACAGCTACCTCGCTCGACGACTTCCTCGCCCGTATCCGCTCCATCCCATCCCACAAGGCAACGCCGTAGCGCCGGGGGGCTCCGCCCCCGTGCTACACGGCCGGGCCAGCCCGCCACCCGCCCGCAAATCACGCCCCTTCAGCCGCCCGCACCCGCCCGTTCCACGGGTGCGATCTTGTACAGTGCGTCGTGATCAACCGTCGGTTGAAGTAGGATCATCCGTGGGAACGAAACAGGCCAGACGCCGTAAGCCATTGTGTTTACAGGACTTACGTCAGGGTCAGACGACCCACAGAAGCGTCGATTCCCATCCATCCAGGATTCGCATACGCTTGCATCCATGCCTGCGGAACATTCTCGACGCAGCTTCGTGAAACGTGTCGGCGCCGCCGCCGGTGCGGTCGCCTTCTCCCCCGCCGCGATGGCGGAGGCCGGGCAGCCGGCGCCGCGGCTTCCGGAGGAGACGCCTCGGTCGGTACATCCCTCCCTCAACCGTCGGGCGCGCGGCTGGCTGCGGTTCCTGTGGGAGAAGGCGACCACCCCGGACGACTGGAGCGCGGACGGCGTGCCGCACATGTGGTGGGACCGCTATTCGAATCCGGTGGTCACCAGCTACGGCCGCTTCGACCTGCACAACTCGTCGTACGCCCTGCTGCTGATGGCCGACGAGACGCCGGCTTGGCGCGAGGTCTACACGCGCATCGCGGACGGGCTCGCCAGCCGCTACCCCACCTACTGGGGCGCCATCGACTGGCTGACGCAGATCGGCGACGACCCGCGGCGGGCGAACTACCCCCCGCACGTCATGGCGATGATTCCGGAGCGGCTGCGCGGCAACTACAACCGCATCGGCTGGACCGCGAACGGCATCGAGCCGTGGGGACTGTCTCCCGATCCGATCGGCTCGGAGGGCAACCTGTTCTTCCGCGGCTGGTTCAACCTGGTCCTCGGCATCTACCGCTACATCTCCGGCGATGACAAGTACGAGCGGCCGTTCGAGGTCACCGGCTACGGCGACCGGGTCTTCGAGTGGGACCAGCACCGCATCGCGGCGCTGCTCGAACGGCAGTACCGCGAGCGCCCGGAAGGGCCGCAGTGCGAGAACACCAAGATCTGGTTCCCCTGCAACGCCGCCGCCGGGCTCGGGATGTACCTGTACGACCGGATCCACGGCCGCGACACGCACCGGCCCGTACAGGGCTGGCTGGAGTACGCGCGCGAGAACTTCACTGGGCGTCGGCGACGACGGCCGGCTGGAGTGGGTCACCAGCTACTACGACCCGATCGTCAACCACAAGGCCAACGGCGGCCCCGGTGCCGGCGTGGGGACCGCCTTCCTGCTGCTGCCGCAGGACCGGGAGCTGGCTGCGTTCCTCTACGAGTCGGCGGCCAACGCCCTGGGCTGGAACGACCCGCGCGTCGAGATCCGCGCCTCGCAGCCCGGGCTGGTGATGGCGCGTGAACTGGGCGACCACACCGCCGTGGCTCGCCTGCGGGCCGCGGCCGAGCGCGAGTACGAGCCCCGGTTCTTCGGCGACGACGACGAGATGTTCGGCTGGTGGTTCGGGCTGAACGAGGCCTACCCGCGCGGACAGCGCAGCGCCAGCATGATGGTGGCCGAGGTCGGCATGGGCGACGCCTGGTACCGGGCCTTCGAGGCACCGCACCTCGACAAGTTCGACGCGCCGACCGTGGAGGGGGTCGACTTCCCCGCGCTGGGGATCTGGCAGGCGTGGAACGACACCGCGAGCGGGGCGCTGCACGTCGGCACCTGCGCGGGCTCCGCCGACCGGCGCGGACTCGATACGAGCTGGCAGGTCACCAACCTGCCGGCCACCGACGACGTGTTCATCCTGTGCGACGGCGAGCCGTTCCGGCGGTTCAGCGTCGACGGACCGAACGCCATCCGCCTGGACACCACCATCGACATGCGCCACTACCAGATCTTCACCGGCTGGCGCGGACCGGGTGGGCCGGCGGACGCCATGCGCTCAGGGGATCGCGCCGAGCGGAACGCGGCGGCGGGACCGGGCGCCGCCGCGGGGTGCGCGGCGGCCGATCGCGCGACCGCGACCCGGCAGGCGCCGGACGCGAGGAACGCCACAGCCAGCTTCTCACCGAGCGGACCGACCTGTCCCTGCTGCGTGGCGTAGACGGCTCTCCCGACCGCCAGCGCCCCGTGCGGCAGGTCGTCGGTGCATCTGCCGATCCCACCCGTCGGGCAGCATCGCGCCGGGTGATGCACGGCAGGACCTCCGCCCCTCGACGCGGACAGACGCTGCCCAGGGCGGGCGTTGGCGTGCGCAGTCCAACGGGCACGGCCTCCGAACCCGGCGCGCCCATTCTGCGTCCATAACCGAAACAGGAGGCGCACGCATGATTCTGACCACCACACCCGGCATCGAGGGCAGGGCCATCCGCGACTACCGGGGCATCGTCACCGGCGAGGCCATCGTCGGCGCGAACATCTTCAAGGACTTCTTCGCCGGCATCCGAGACATCGTAGGCGGCCGCTCCGCCGCCTACGAACAGGAGCTGCAGAAGGCGCGTGACCTCGCCTTCCGGGAACTGGAGGACGCGGCGCGGCGTCAGGGCGCCGACGCCGTCGTCGGCGTCGACCTCGACTACGAGGTGGTCGGAGACAGCGGGAGCATGCTCATGGTGACGATCAGCGGCACGGCGGTCACGATCGATTGACCGCACTTTCCGGCCCACCGCCGGCCGCATGGCCAGCCGGTCGGGTCGACACTGCCCTTGCGTTGTTCTACAGTTGGTCTGCGCGCCGCCATGGGAACGACAGGCCACGACGGGCGACCGGTGCGCGCCCGCGGCAGCGGCGCTGACGACAGCCGATGATCCTGGCGAATCGGCACATCGAGGCCGGCGGCGACGGGCCCTTCCACGCCACGCTGCGCATCCGGCCCGCTTCCCGTATCGACCTCATCGACGTGCGGGGCACCCTGCGCGACGAGTTCGGGTCCGAGTTCACGCGCTATCCGAAGGCGTTCTACATCTCGGACCACACCACGGCCGGCTACCTGGACCGGCGCCTCGCCGAGGTGCTGGAGCACGACGGCGACAACATCCAGGCCTATCTCCAGGTCTTCCAGAAGCTGTTTCCGCCCGACGCGGGCTATGTCCACGACGAGCTCCACCTGCGGACCGAGCTCTCCGCCGAGCAGCGCGCCACCGAGCCGCGCAACGCCGACTCGCACCTGACGTTCATGGGCGGCGGGCTGCGCAACTGCGCGTCCTACGCGCTCAGCGGGAACGAGCCGGTGTGGTTCGTGGAGCTGGACGGCGTCCACGTCGGCGGCACGCGGCAACGCCGCACGACGGTGGTCGCCTACCGCCGCGAGGAGGATGTCGCCCGGACACAGATGCAGGTGCCCGCGTCCGGACACTCCATCGACGCCCAGAACCTGCGCGATCCGCGGCTCGGCTTCATCGGCCAGCTACAGGAACTGGCGCGGCGGCACGCCGTCGCGTTCGGCCGCTTCGACATAGCGCTGCCGGCGGGCGAAAGGCACGCGGGCCTGACGGTGAACGAGTACGAGACGCTGCTGATGACCCACGATCTGCGCGAGGTCCTCCGCAACCCGCTGCGCTTCATGGCGCGGATGGGCAGGGAGGCGCTCCAGGCCCCGTTGTCCATTCCCGCCAGGGCGCTCAACTACGCGCAGTACGACGCCGTGCAGATCTTCAACGAGCTGATGGACCGGGTCGGCGTGCGGCGCTCGGTGGTCGAGCGGCTGGTCAACCGGGCGCTGGCGGTCCCGGTCTCGCACTTTCTGCGCATGAAGCGCGGCATCAGTCTCCCGATCCTGGACCGCCGCGGCGCCGGCGTCGGCGAGATCGGCTGGGGGACGTACCAGAGCCCGATCCTGGTCCAGTGGAAGGCCGGCGCCGGCTCGATGCGGGTGCTCAACGTCCGGCTCGTCCGGTTCGCGTAGGGTGGGACGCGCCCCAATCCGTCGTCCGACGGCCCGTCGAAGCATGACGCCGGTTCCGGTCCGCAACGCGCGGCCAGGAGTCTGCGCCGTAGGTAACGGTGCAGGCTCCTGGTCAGGCCCGGTTGGGCGGCAATCGGAGCCGCAGGCGACGATTGTCGGGCTAGGTGCAGACGTCGCCGAGGTACCCGCCGCCACCGCAGTAGCGCACGTCCTGGAGCTGCAGCAGGATGCCGTCCGGATCCGTGAAATAGAGTTCCGGCGTGCCCTCCGGGGCTCCGCCGCGGTCCGGCATGCGCATCGTGACATACGATGTGAGCGGATCCGGCGGTCCCTGGGCGTCCGCCGCCCTGGGTCGGACGCCGAACTGCTCCAGCGTGGCCATCACTTCCTCGTGCTGGAAGTTCTCCATCGACATGCACGCGTGGTGGATGCGGGCCGGGCCCGGCCCCGGGGAAAGCGCGAGGAACTGGCGCCCCGAACCGACCGACAGCAGCGGCAGCGCCCCCTGCGAGCGGGTGATCGGCATGCCGAACAGCCCCTGGTAGAAGTCGATCGACCGCTGCTGATCCGACACGAACACGGTGAAGTGGTTGATGTCGTGAAGCGCAATCGCCCCGGCGCCCGGCGACGGCTCGGGCGTCTCGCAGAGCTCACCCAGGATTCCCTCGCCACCGCAGTAGGTCGTGTCCTGGAGTTGTCCCACGACGCCGTCAGGATCGCCGAAGTAGAGCTCGGGGGTGCCTTCCGGCGCGCCGCCGAACTCGGCTCCGCGCATCCGGATGCGCACACGGCGCGGCGCGTTCTGTCCGGGCTGATCGACCTGTGCCACGCCATGCTCCCCGAGAACGCCCACCAGCCGGTCGGCGTCGAAATCGTCCACCGCCAGGCAGAAATGGCTGATGCGGGGTTCCGCGTCGGGTCGACCACCCCCCAGCGCCAGGAACTGCGGGCCGCTGCCGATCCGCAGGACCAGCGTCCGCGCCTGGCGCGCCGCGATCGTCATCCCGAACAGCCCCTGGTAGAACTCCAGCGACCGTCCGATGTCGGTAACGGTCAGCGTCAGGTGGTTCCAGGCGCGCACCGGGATCGGCGGTGCGACCGCCTGGCCGGCGGCCAGACCGGTTCGCGGCAGCAGGGCCGGCGTCATCGCCAGCGCGGGGAGAGATCCGAGGAACGACCGGCGGGACAGGCGGGAGACATCGATTGCGCCCCGACCGTGGCCGGTGGCGGTGCGGATATGGTGCATGGCTCGGACTCCTGTGGAAGAGCGTGATGGCGTGGGCTGCATTATATTCGGTGGCCTCCGGTGGCCCCTGGCCGGCGGCGAGATGTGGTACCGTGTCTGGCGGCGTTCCGGTCAACGCGGGGCGTGGCGCAGTCTGGTAGCGCGCCTGCTTTGGGAGCAGGAGGTCCCGAGTTCGAACCTCGGCGCCCCGACCATTTTCACTTCGACCGCGTGGGACGCCCGGTCCGGCGCCGCTTCCCGTGGCGAAAACGCCAGGTCGCGGGCGTATCGGCGGGGCGGTCGCGATGCGGGCACGCGGTCCGGTGCCGTTCCATGACGAAGGGACTCGACGGCGCGCTCAGATGATGCCGACCCTGCGTACGCCGCCGCTCCTCGTCTTTCTCCTCCTCGGAACCGGCGTGTTCGCGCTGGAGCGCTGGCTGGCCGGCGGGGACGCCGGGCAGCGGGTCGTCCGCGTGACGGACGAGCAGGTGGAAGCGCTCCGCGCCCGCTGGGACGCCCAGTGGGGCCGGACGCCCACCGACCGGGAGCTGCAGGGACTGATCGACGAGGCCGTCCGCGAGGAGATCCTCTATCGTGAAGCACTGCGGATGTCCCTCGATCACGAGGATCCGATCGTGCGCCGGCGGCTCGCACAGAAGATGACGTTCATGCTGGAGGACAATGCGGAGGCGCCGACGCCGACCGGCGATGAGGTGGCCGACTACTTCACCGCGCATGCCGAGCGCTACCGCGAGCCGCTCCGAACCACCTTCCGGCACGTGTTTCTGAGCAGCCACCGGCGGGTCGACCCGCGAGCGGATGCGGCGGCGCTGCTGCACGACGTGCGCCACGGGGAGGAAGGGAGCTGGAGAGGCGCCGGCGACCCGTTCATGCTGCTCGGCGAGTACACGGCCCGCACCGACCGGCAGATCGCGGAGCTGTTCGGCGCGGACTTCGCAACCGCACTGGGCGACATCGCGAAGGGAGGCTGGCAGGGCCCCGTCAGCTCGATGCACGGCGCGCATCTCGTGCGGGTGCTGGATCGGAGCGCACCGCGCACCCCGGCGCTCGACGAGGTTCGCGAGCGGGTCGTCGAGGAGCTGCTGGAGGAACGGCGCCGCGACCAGAACCGGGACGCGTTGCGGACCTTGCGGCAACGGTACGACGTGCGGATGCCAGGTGCGGACTTCGGCCGGGAGCAGCCATAGCGACATGCCGGTGGCGACCCGGACCACCCCGTCGGCGATGCCGGGTGGCTGCCCGTCCAGGGGCAGCCGCCGCGGCGAGGTCCGGGCACGGCGGTGCGAGCGCCGACCGCGCTGCCGGCCGGCCTTGGCGCTGCTGGGATGGCTCCTGCTTCCGGCGTCGGTTGCAGCGCACGAGGTGCGGCCCGCCTACCTCCAGGTGACGGAGGAACAACCGGGACGTTTCGAGGTGCTCTGGAAGCAGCCGATCCTGCCGGACGCCGATCCAGGACTCGTCCGGCGCCTGCCGATCGCGCCGCGATTCCCCGCACAATGCCGGGAGAGCGACCGGGCGCTGCCGGACCTGACCGCATCCGCGCTCATCGAGCGCTGGACGCTGACCTGCGGCGAGACGGGGCTGCGCGGCGCGCAGATCTCCATCGACGGCCTGCCGCGAACGCTGACCGACGTCCTGCTACGGGTGCGCCGGCTCGACGGGACGTCGGTCGATCACCTGCTCCGCTCGGAAGCGCCGGGCGTGGTGCTGTTCCCGGCGTCGGGCGGCGGGGCGGCGGTGCCCGCCTATCTCGTGCTCGGCATCGAGCATCTGCTGTTCGGATTCGATCACATCCTGTTCGTCGTCGGCCTGCTGTTCCTGGTGCGCCGGCCCCTGCAGCTCGTGCAGGTGGTGACGGCGTTCACCGCCGCGCACAGCATCACCCTGGCGCTGTCGTCGCTCGGCGTGGTGACGCTGGCGCAGCGGCCGGTCGAGGCCGTCATCGCGCTGAGCATCCTGTTCCTCGCCGTGGAACTCGCCCGCGGTCCGACGAGCGGGCGGTCGGCGATGGCGCGCTCGCCGTGGGCGATCGCCTTCGGCTTCGGCCTGCTGCACGGCTTCGGCTTCGCCGGCGCGCTGGCCGAGATCGGTCTGCCGGAGTCGGCCCGGGCCATGGCGCTGCTGCTGTTCAACATCGGGGTCGAGATCGGCCAGCTCGCAATCGTCGGCGTCCTGCTCGGACTGCTCCAGGTCGTCAGGATCTCGCGCGTCCCGGCGCCGGCGTTCGCCGCGCAGTTGCCGGTCCTGGTCATGGGCACGGTTTCCGCCTACTGGTTCGTCGAACGCCTGCTGTCGATGGCGCCGGCCGCACCGTAGAGCCGCCGCGCCATGAACCGTGTTGGAGGTGTCATGTCACGTCACGACCGCCGTTCCGGAGACTCCACCGTACACTTCGTTCGCTGCGGCGTCGATGGTCGGCAGCAGGGGTGTAACGACCGCCGTTCCGCAGGTTCCACGGCGCACCGGATCTCCCCACGGGCCGGCGCGCTGGTCGCCGCACTGGGTGCGGTCGCCCTCGGCCTCTCGCTGGGCGGCTGCGCAGGTGACGGCGGTCGGGTCGCCGCCACGGAACCGCAGGACGAGGCCGGAGACGCACGGGCCGGGCAGGAATCGGCGCCAGGCCGCATCGCCACCGTGGAACCGCAGGACGCCGCCGGCCGGTCCGCGCCGGCGGCCGACCCGCACCGCAACGTGTACTTCGGCGACCTCCATACCCACACCAACTTCTCCTACGACGCGTTCCTCAACGGCACCCGGGCCACCCCGGACGACGCCTACCGCTACGCGCAGGGCGAGCCGCTGACCCACGCGGCCGGCTTCGAGATCCAGCTCGACAGACCGCTGGACTTCTTCGCGGTGACCGACCACGCCAGCTTCCTGGGCATGCTGCCGGCCATGCTGGATCCGGAACAGGAGGCGTATGGACATCCCGACTCCGAGCTGGCGAGACGCATCGCGTCCGGGGCGCTGACCGGCGCGGACCGGGCGGCGGCCTACGCCGACATCCGGGCCCACACCCTCGGCGTGCGCGACGGCCTGATCGACATGAACATCGTGCGCTCCGCGTGGCGGGAGACCATCGCTGCGGCCGAGCGCCACAACGCTCCGGGCCGTTTCACCACCTTCATCGCCTACGAGTTCACCGGCAGCCCCGAGAACCAGAACCTGCACCGCAACGTGATCTTCCGCGGCAGCGCGGCGCCGGAGATTCCCTTCAGCCGCCTCGACTCGTTCAACCCGGAGGCGCTGTGGGCGTGGATGGACCGCAATCGCGAGGCGGGGATCGAGGCCCTGGCCATCCCCCACAACTCGAACGGCTCGAACGGCCTGATGTTCCGGCTGGCGACCTATGCCGGCGAGCCGCTCGACGCCGCCTACGCCGAGACCCGGACGCGCAACGAGCCGCTGGTCGAGATCACCCAGACCAAGGGCACCTCCGACACGCACCCGGCGCTGTCCCCCAACGACGAATGGGCCGATTTCGAGATCTGGTCCTACCGCATCGGCGGCGGCACGACCCCCAGCCAGCCGTCCGGCAGCTACGTGCGCGAGGCGTACCTGAACGGGCTGCGCCTGGAAGAGGAACGCGGCTTCAACCCGTTCCGCTTCGGACTCGTCGGGGCCACCGACAACCATGCCGGCTCGGGCGCCCCGACCGAGTCCGACTACTTCACCGCCGGCGGCCGGCCGCAGCGGGGCGCCTCGATACCGTTCGACCCGCCCCGGCCGGACGGCAGCCTCTACAGCGCCTCGCCGCTCGGCGCGATCCGCGGTGCGTCGGGACTGACCGGGGTGTGGGCCGAGGAGAACACGCGCGACTCGATCTACGAGGCGTTCCGTCGCCGGGAGACCTTCGCCACCACCGGACCGCGCATGCGCGTGCGGTTCTTCGCCGGCTACGACTACCCGGAAGACCTCGCGGACGACGCTGACGCCATAGCGGCGGCCTACGCCGGCGGCGTCGCCATGGGCGGCGAGCTGGTCGCGCCCGGCCGGCGCGTCCCGAAGTTCCTGGTCTGGGCCAGCCGCGACCCCCTGGGCAACCCGCTGGCGCGGCTGCAGGTCATCAAGGGCTGGATCGAGGGAGGCGAGGCGCACGAGCGGGTCCACGATGTCGCCTGCTCCGACGGCGCGTCCGTGGACCCGGAGACGCAGCGCTGCCCCGACAACGGCGCGACGGTGGACCTCTCCAGTTGCGCCGTGAGCAACGACGCGGGCGACGGCGAGCTGCGCACGCTGTGGACGGATCCGGACTTCGATCCGACGCAGCGTTCCCTCTACTACGTACGGGTGCTCGAGAACCCGTCGTGCCGCTGGTCCACCTGGGAGGCGGTGCGCGCCGGTGTGGAGCCTCGTCCCGATCTTCCGGCCACCATCCAGGAGCGGGCCTGGTCGTCGCCGATCTGGATCACGCCCTGACGTACACGACCCCAGGCATCGGAACCTGGCGGCGGCGCGAGGCGTCGACGGCCGGCCTCGCACAACGGACGGCGGGGACGGCCATCGCCGTCATGCTGGCGCTCGCCATCTCGGGGGCGGTCTGGTCCGCGGTGCCCGCGGTGGCGCCCGCAGCAGCGGCGTGGGCGGCGCTCGCCCTGCTGTGGCCGGGCATCGGCCGCCGGCAGCAGGTGCAGGCGCTCGTGTTCATCGCGATGGGGCTGGCTGCGTTCCTCTGGGGCGCGGGCCGCGGCGCAGCCCTGCGGTTCGACAGTCTGCTGGGCCAGAACCAGCCGATCCTGTCGATGCTGGCCTCGATCACCCTGCTGCGGTTGTTGAATCGCCCGCCGCGAACGGACGAACCGGTGCTGCCGCGCGGGCTGGGCGCCTATCTGCAGAACATGCTGGGGGTGCACGCTTTCGGATCGGTCATCAACATCTCGGCCGTCATCATCATGTCCGACCGGCTGGCGCGCGTGCAGCGGCTCGGGTTCACGCAGGCGCAGCTCTTCAGTCGCGCGTTCAGCGCTGTCGCCTTCTACTCGCCGTTCATCGGCGGCGTGGCCCTGGGTCTGTCCTACACGCCCGGCTCGAATCCGCTGGTGATGATGCTGTTCGGGCTTCCGCTCGCGGCGGCCGCCTTCCTGTGGCTGTACTGGTACGCGCGCAGCGGTCGCGCCGAAGACATCGAGGGCTTCCGCGGCTATCCGCTGCACCCGCAGGATCTGAAGGTGCCGCTGGCGCTCGGCGCCGGGGTGCTCCTCGCCTACATGACGATGCCCGGCTATTCGGTGCTGACGCTGATCACCATGGTCACCCCCGCCGTGGTCCTGGGCGTCCTGCTCAAGCGGCACGGCCCGCGCGGTCTGCGCCCGGCGTTCGCGGAGTACGTTCGGGAGCGCGCACCGCAGATGGGCGGCGAGCTGGCGCTCTTCCTCGGCGCCGGCGTGCTGGCGGCCGGTCTGGTCGCTGCGGCGGCCGGAACCGGCGACCGGGTGATCTTCCCGGAACTGGACGGATTCCTTGCCAGCCTGCTGGTGCTGGCCTTCATTGCGACGTCGATGGCCTGCATCCACCCCGCAGTGCTGGTCGGCGTCACCGTCGCGCTGGTGGAGACGATCGAGTTCGACCCCACGCTGCTGGCCACGACGTTCGCGATGGGGTGGGGACTGGGGTGCGCCGTCAATCCCCTGTCCGGGGTCAATATCGTGCTGGCCAGCCGCTACGGCGCCGACAACTGGCGCATTGCGCGCAGCAACGTGGCCTTCAGCGTCACGCTGTACTTCGTCGCCGTGGGGTTGCTCTACCTGTACGAGTCCACGAGGCTCCAGTCCGGGCCCTGAGACGCAGCGTCAATCGGCGGACCGCCACGCGGTTCGATGGGTGTCCTGGTGTTCATCGTGTGAGATTCCCCGCTGACGGGTGTTCAGTTGACCGGGTTGTCTGGCGCGGTGCGCTCGAGGATCTGGAGCAGCAGACTGCGCATCTCCCGCATCTCAGTGCGGACCTCGCCGATGTCGGCACGCATCTCGGCACGCATCCCGTGCATCCCGGTGCGCAGCTCGGCGCGCATCTCGCGCATGTCGATCTGCATTTGGTCCATCCGGTTGTTGGTGTCGTCGATTCGGGCGTTGAGGGTGGCGTTCTGCTGGAACATCATGCTGATGAGGTAATGATCGTGCGGACGGCGATCTCGCCGTCGCTTGCTGGCGGGAATGGCCCGCTGCGTCGTGCCGAACACGGCGTGGACGGCCTCGGCGTCGCGCTCGCGGCTGAGGATGGCGTCGAGACTTCCGTGTTCCATCATTGCGTCGCCCAACCAGTCGACAGCACCTCGGCCTGCTCCAGCACCGTCCGCGTGGCCGCCTCCTGCCGGTCCGGCGGGTAGCCGTGCTTCCGCAGGATGCGCTTGACGAGGCGGCGCAGGTTGGCGCGGACGTTTTCGCGCAGCGTCCAGTCGATGGTCACGTTGCCGCGCACCGTCTCGACCAGCTCGCGGGCGATGCCGCGCAGCGTCTCGTCGCCGAGCACCTGCACCGCGCTGTCGTTGACGCCCAGTGCGTCGTAGAACGCCAGCTCGTCGTCCGACAGTCCCAGCTTCTCGCCACGGGCGCCGGCCTCCCGCAGCTCGCGGGCCAGACCGATCAGCTCCTCGATCACCTGCGCCGCCTCCACCGCGCGGTTCTGGTAGCGGCGGATCGTCCGCTCCAGCAGTTCGGCGAACGAACGGGCCTGCACGACGTTCTTCCGGCGCCGCGTCGCCAGCTCGCCCTTCAAGAGCTTCTCCAGCAGCTCGACCGCAAGGTTCGGCCGGCGCATGCCGCGCACCTCATGCAGGAACTCCTCCGACAGGACCGACACGTCCGGCTTCTGCAGTCCTGCCGCGGCGAAGATGTCCACCACGCCGTCCGGGGCCACCGCCCGCGAGACGATCCGGCGCACCGCGTGGTCCAGCTCCTCGTCGGACTTCGCGTCGGGGCCGGCCCGCTTCGACAGCGCCGCCCGGAGGTGCTGGAACAGCGACACGTCGTCGCGGATGCGGACCGTCTCCGGATGCGGCACCGCCAGCGCGAACGCCTGCGTCAGCTCGCGCACCGCCTTCAGGCAGCGCGCCTTGCCGTCGTCCTGCGCCAGCACGTGCTCGAGTGCCGCCGGCAGCAGGCCGAGACGGTCCGCCGGCGAGCCGTCCGTCCAGGCCGTCCGGTCGAAGCCGTGCAGCAGGCCGCAACAGACCTCGTGCTTCTCCCGCAGCATCCGCACGGCCTGTTCCTGGTCGAGCGCCGTCTCGCCCGTGCCGCCGCTCTCGGTGTAGGTGGCCAGCGCCCGCTTCAGCTCGTGGGCCAGGCCCAGGTAGTCGACGACCAGCCCGCCCGGCTTGTCCCGGAACACGCGGTTGACCCGTGCGATGGCCTGCATCAGCCCGTGGCCGCGCATCGGCTTGTCGACGTACATCGTGTGCAGGCTCGGGGCGTCGAAGCCGGTCAGCCACATGTCGCGCACCAGCACCATGCGCAGCGGATCGGCGGGGTCGCGGAACCGCTTCGCCAGCGCCTCCCGGCGCGCCTTGTTGCCGATGTGGGCCTGCCAGTTGGGCGGGTCCGACGCCTGACCGGTCATCACGACCTTCAGCGTGCCGCGGTCGTCATCGTCGTCGCGCCATTGCGGGCGCAGGCGGACCAGCGCGCGGTGGAGGTCGATGCAGATGCGTCGGCTCATGCAGACCACCATCGCCTTGCCATCCAGCGCCTGCTGCCGGCTCTCGAAGTGCTCCACGATGTCGCGGGCCACCAGCGCGACGCGTTTCTCGGCGCCGACGATGGCTTCGAGCTGCGCCCACTTCGTCTTCAGCTTCTCGCGGCGGGCGTCCTCCTCGCCCTCGGTCACCTCCTCGAAGCCGGGGTCGATGCGCGGCTTCTCGGCCTCATCAAGGGCCAGCTTCGCCAGGCGGCTCTCGTAGTAGATGGGCACCGTCGCCCCGTCCTCGACCGCGCGGGCGATGTCGTAGACGCTGATGTGGTCGCCGAAGACGGCGCGGGTGCTGGCGTCGGCCAGCTCGATGGGCGTGCCGGTGAAGCCGATGAACGAGGCGTTGGGCAGCGCGTCGCGCATGTGGCGGGCGAAGCCGTCGATGAAGTCATACTGGCTGCGGTGCGCCTCGTCGGCGATCACCACGATGTTGCGCCGGCTGGACAGCAGCGGATGCCTGTCGCCCTTCTCCTCGGGAAAGAACTTCTGGATCGTCGTGAACACCACGCCGCCCGACTGCACCGTGAGCTTCGCCCGCAGGTCGGCGCGGCTCTCGGCCTGCACGGGCGGCTGGCGCAGCAGGTCGGCGCAGCGTGAGAACGTCGTGAAGAGCTGGTCGTCGAGGTCGTTGCGGTCGGTCAGCACTACGATGGTGGGGTTCGCCATCGCCGGCTCGCGGACGATGCGCCCGGCGTAGAAGGCCATCGTCAGGCTCTTGCCCGACCCCTGCGTGTGCCACACGACGCCGATGCGCCGGTCGCCGCGCGCGCCGCCCGGCTGGCGGCCCGACTCGTAGCGACCGGGTCGTTCGCGCAGGCGGGCGGACTGCTTCAGGGCCGCCGCCCGCAGCGTCTCGGCGACGGCCGTCTGCACGGCGTGGAACTGGTGGTAGCCCGCCATTTTCTTGACCAGCGCGCCGCCGCCGTCGTCCTCGAAGACGAGGAAGTCGCGCACCAGCGCCAGCAGCCGGCGCCGGTCGAAGGCACCTTCGAGCAGCACCTGAAGCTGCGGCAGGCTGGGGTCCGCCAGCCCTTCGCCGGAGATCGTGCGCCACGGCTTGAACCATTCCCAGCCCGCCGTCAGCGTGCCGAGGCGCGCCTCCAACCCGTCCGACACCACGAGCGCGGCGCCCAACGCGAACAGCGACGGAATCTCGGCCTTGTAGGTCTGAAGCTGCCGGAAAGCGGTGTGGATCGTCGCATTCTCGTCGGCGGGGTTCTTCAACTCGATCACGACCAGCGGCAGGCCGTTGACGAACAGCACGATGTCGGGCCGTCGTTCGCGGCGGCTGTCGACCACCGTGAACTGGTTCACGGCGAGCCAGTCGTTGTTGTCCGGGTCGTCGAAGTCGAGCACCCGCACCTGGGCGCCGCGCAGCCGGCCGTCGGCGTCGGCGTACTCCACGGTGACGCCGGCGACCAGCATGCGGTGGAAGTCGCGGTTGCGGGCCTCCAGCGTCGCCCCCGCCGGGCGCGTCAGTCGGCGCAGGGCGTCTTCGAGCGCGTCGTCGGGCAGGTCGGGATTGAGCCGGGTGAGGGCGTCGCGCAGCCGGCCGTGCAGCACCACGTCGCCGTAGTCGCCGCGCTCGGCCGCCGGCGTGTCGGGCGCGATGTCCGGGCCGTGGGCGATGGCCCAGCCGAGCGGCCCCAGCCAGTCGAGCGCGGCGGCCTCAACGTCGGATTCGTCAATGTTCGCCATCAACCAGCGGCTCCGCTGTGCTCGAGCACGAACCGCGCTCGCTCACGTCGCAACATCTCGTACGGGGTCATGCAGCGCACGCCGAGGGCGACGCAGGCGTTCGGAATCTTGATCTTGCGGTCGGTATTTGCGGGAACCTCGTGCGTCACGACGATGCAGTCGTGAGCCACCGCGTGCGCAACGAGCCAGTAGTCAGCGACCTGCAGGAAAGTCCCAACCGCCGCGGACGTATAGCCCGCGCCACCGGCCCAGTCGCTCACGGTCTGAAGCGTACCGAGCACGGAGTCGTCCGGCCTCAGAAAGAAGCCGCTGCCGCGCTCGGCAGCCCATCGGGCCAGATCGTCGTCAACGGCATGGAGTTCATCGGCAACCTTCTCGACGCTCGCCACCGTTCCGTCCGCGTTCCTGCGGATCAGCCAGTCCCAGAATGCGGGGCAGAAGTCGAAGCCGTAGTGGAGATTCTTGGCCTGAATGAAGACGTTTGCGTCGAGGAGGTACCGGATCACGACAACGCCCCGACTTCACGTCCGAGGCGGTCGAAGGTCTCGGTCCTGGAGATACCAAGCATGCGATAGGCGTCCCGATAAAGCGTCTGCCCCTCCAGCGTGCTGACCACGACCGCCTGAACGAACCGGCGGCTCATGCGAGAGAGCGTCGTCCGATAGAAGTCGCCTCCGCCACTGCCGCGCTGTGCAAGTTTGCGCAGACGGGTCGATTCGTGCGCCCAGGCCGCGTCGAACCTGTCGCGGTCAAGCCGGTTCGCATCAAGCAGGCGCCGCAGAATGACCAGCGGGCTGACCTTGAACGTGCGCGCCAGCCGGGCGAGTGCGTCGGGAAGCGCCTCGTCGTCGCGCAGTTCGGCCCGCAGTGCGTCCAACGGCGCCAGCAGCTCGGCCGCGACGGCGTTGCACCAGATTTCTTCACGCCGCTGTTGCTGAGTCGGCGCCGCCTCGCTGTTCGACAAGGCGGAGGCGCCGAGCCAAAGATGCGCAAGCTCGTGGGCCAGCGTGAACATCTGCGCCGCCTTCGTATCGGCGCCATTGACGAAGACGAGCGGCGCCAGGGGGTCGGACAGTGCGAAGCCGCGGAACTCCGCGGGATCGAGCCGGCGGCTCGTGTTGCTCCCGACGACCCCGCTCACCATGACGAGCACGCCCGCGTCCTCGGCTTGTCCGATCAGCAGCCGCAACGCATCGGTCCATGTCGGGCACGCGTGTCGGGCGGCCAGATCGACACCGAGCCGGGCGCCGATCATGGGCGCGACGGTCTCGGGCGCGATCGCGATGGTTGCGCTGCCGACGAAATCCGCGGCCGGTTGCCCGGCAATGCGGACGAACTCGCGATACCAGCTCTGCCGCTCCTGGCAGGCGTGGATGGTGTCCAGCAGGTCAGGGCTCGGCCGCTCCAACGCCTGCCCGGCCAGGGTGCGGAAGTCCGCGATGGGCAGGGACTCTTCGGGAGGCTCGCTGAGGAACAGATAGCCGACTGGAACGTGGACCGCGCGGGCGAAGTCCTCAACCTGCCGCAGGGTGGGCCGGACCTCGCCCGCTTCCCACGCCGGCAACTTCCTGAACCGCGCCGCAAGACTCTCCGGCGCGAGGCCGGCGCGCTCGCGCGCCCAGCGGATCAGCGCCGGATTGACGGGCGCGCGCATCATGGTCGCCACCTCCCTCAAGTGTCTTCTCATGCCTGTCCGTCGTCGCGAAAGACGCTTTCCACGTGCGGATTCAGCAATCTCCAGCGCTGGCCGGTGCGCTCGAGGTCCCCCGTCAACACCACCAGCGCCCGGTCCTTGTGGGCCTGAACCGCCCGGTCGTAGTCCGCCTGCTCCAGAACCGCCACGACCGACTGCCGTTGCCCGTCGATCTCGGTTGCGAGACGGATCGTGCCGTCGTCCTCGGTCTCTCCGCGTTTCAGGAGCCGAACGAATCCGTGGAGACGCACGTCGGGCCGGGGGGCGCGCTCGCGGAGCGACCGGGCCGCCTCGCGCAGGATTGGCGCATCGGCCCGACCGAATCGAACCACCGTCGTCGGCGCCGCCCGGGGTCGGGTCCGGGCCCACGAGATGCCCACGTCCAGCGTCGGGAAAGGCTCGACGAGCCGCACCAGCGCCTCCCACAGATTGGCGCTCACGCCCCGCGCCACCGCGCCCGCGAAGGTGCTCCCGTCGCCGGCTGTTGCCGATTCGGTCGCCTCGCGCGCCGCCGTGAGCGCCTCCGCCAATCGCCTCGTCATCCGGCGTTCGATCGGCGCCTGCCGGTCGTCCGGATCCGGAAGCACCCCGGGCATCGGCGGCGGTACGACCGGCGTCAGCAGCGTGACCACGAAACTGCCCTGGTCGGTCTGTCCCACGCGCACACGGCTCAACAGGTCGCTCGCCGCGCGGTTCGGACCGTCACGGTAGACGGCCTGCGGTTCCCGAAGCGAACAGGCTGCCGACAGCAGCATGTCGCGCGCACCCGCGACGAGGTCGATGCCGTCGTGCAGCGTCAGGCTGCCGTCGTCGCTCTCCCCGGCGCGAAGGCGGACGACGTCGCGGTCCGCCGTCACGAGGGACCGGTAGACGGTCAATTGGTCCTGATCGGCGACCTGCGAGAAGGTCTCGACCAGTGTCGCCACGACGTTGGCGTAGTCCCCGAGGTGAGCCGTGCGCGGGACGATGATCTCCGGCAGCGCCTCGCCGTCGTAGACGTCCGAGTGCTCTCCGTACGGTTCGGACCGCCGCCAGCCGGCGGCGCGCACATAGGCGGTGAGGGCGGCCGGCGAGACCGCCCGCAGCGCGTCGGCGTCGCGAATGCTGACCTTCATCAGATCACTTCTCGTGGGATCGTCGCCTTCCGGCCCGCCCCGGGCGATCCGCCAGCCTCGCGATCCACTTCCGGTCGAACCTCTGCGACCACTTGTCGACGGTGGTCGTGGACATGCCGACCTCCTGCGCAACGTCCGCTTGCCTCATGCCCTGGCCGCGCAGGAGCACGATACGGGGCGCGGAGGCTGTCGCGGGTGATAAACGCCGATCCGGTGTCGGAACAGATGCGTCGGGCCTGTACCCGTTACCTTTCGAGCGAGTCCGCGACATCGTAACCCTTCCTCGTGACCTCAAACAAGTTCCGAGCATCCCCTGTGGCCCTGACGAAATCGTTAGCCTCCAGTTCTTCCATCCCGGCGACCCAGGAAGCCACGTCCCTGGGTCGGACGTTCTGAGGAATGAATGATCTTTCACCCACCTGAATAGACACACCTGGGGAACCCAGACCGCGGCGGTACTTAATTTTTCCGTCTCCGACCGCGGCAGTCCTGAGAATTTCTTTCGCTTCGCGCGACAACGACTTGCTGAGATCGTCTGAACTGACGAGCAATAGCTGCCCTACCTCGAGGTTGTTGTTCTCGATACTCCTCCCTCGTGCGCTGTCCGCAGCGAGCCGTGCAGTTACTCGCTCCACGATATCCCTGTGAAGCTGTTTGAAGTCACTTGGCGTCGCCGTCCCATACTTGATGACAACCCGATGCCGAATATCGAACGGCAACCGCTCAGATCGGGACTTCGCACAGATCATGACTACCGGCCCACCCGCGGCGTACGCGAATCCGAGCTCGTACCACACATTCGGGTTGTCAGTCGTGATGTCGGCAAGACAGATGTCGGCGTTCCGTATTCGATCCTCGATTGCCTCGATTGGTACATCGACAGCCGGATCGCGATCAACTCGATACGGCTCAACGCCGGCTTCGTTCAGGGCCGGCGCAAATACTTCGTCGTATCTCTTGTCGTTTTCGTCGTCGAACGGCTGGATCACAAAACACATTGGCATGGCATTCCTCAGTCAATACGAGTCCACACTTCTTCGCGGCGAACGACGTTGGCCCTCAACTTGCGACCCGCCTCGGCAGCAAAAGGAGTGTGCACGCGTCCTGATCGGCGATCTGCGGGAACGTCTCGACCAGTGTCGCCACGACGTTGGCGTAGTCCCCGAGGTGAGCGGTGCGCGGGACGATGATCTCCGGCCGCGCATCGCCGTCGTAGACGTCCGAGTGCTCTCCGTACGGTTCGGACCGCGGCCAGCCGGCGGCGCGCACATACCCGGTGAGGGCGGCCGGCGAGACCGCCCGCAGCGCGTCGGCGTCGCGAATGCTGACCTTCATCAGATGATCCCTCTCGTGCGAGCGTCGCCCCGGTCCGGCGGGTCGGCCGGCTGGGGGAGTCGTCGAGCGTGTCGTCGGGGAGGTTGGGATTGAGACAGGCGAGCGCGGACCGCAAGCGGTCGTGCCGGAACCACCTCGCCGTAGTCGGCGCGCTCCGCGGCAGGTGCGTCGGGCGCGATGTCGGTGGCTCCGACGGTGGACAACGCGGACGCACTCTTCACGCTGCAAGTTCCTCCCGCACTCCATCACGATCCGACCATGGGACCGGCCGCACGCCATAGTTGCGTATGGCGGCAAGCTCGCTCGTCGAGACCGGACGATCGGTGTCGTTCAGAATCGCATAGGCGCGAGATTCTCTATCGCGCACCTCCCGGGTGTCGATCCAAGAAAACGCCATCGACTGCGCGGTTTCACGGCGGGGACGATTGATAGTGCGCAGCACACGCTCCGGCTGAACTTTCGACTTCGGTATCACGAAGTCGAACCGGTGGTCATAACCACTCTTGCCGGTGAACTTCACGTTGGGTGTATATCGAACGTCGGAGCCCTCCAGCCACGCCACCACGTCGTCGTAAAACAAGCTGACGATCGTTGGCGACGCCAAGTAGAAAAGATCGTTCACGGCCAGCATTGCCTGCACCAGATTGTGTTTTTGCAGCCCAAAGTTCTCGCGCGACGCCCGCACTTCAAGAGCAGTCTTGTTGATCTGCACGCCGAAGCCGTTGAGTGTCGTGTTCAACAATGCTCGCCGTCGACCACCGTCTATTTTGCAGCCCGACTGTTCCAGATCCTCGATGATGTAGCCGTCGTCCGTCAGCACGAACTCCCCGTCGGCGCGCTTGGCGTAGATCTGGAGACAGTCGTTGTGTCGATCCAGGTACGGAGTGGTGATTTCTATCCACCCGTTGATCTGACGTAGTGTCGTTTTTTCTCTCAACCAGATCCGGTACTGATCCAGCAGCACTTTCACGTCCTCGATCACGTGAACACCCCCTGTCGGATGACTGGTGGCTCGACGATGTTGCAGTACCGCATAAAATCCTCAAGTGTCTGCCAGGAATTGTTCAAATCGGCGAACCGATCCATTGGCGGGGGATACGCCCACTTGTCGCCGAAGCCCTCCCGATAGACATGAAGATGTGGCGAACCGATCTCCTCGCCGTCCGGGTTGCGATGTGGCCGGGCGCCGAAGTCCAGTCGCAGAAGAACCGCTATCTGCCTTCCACGGTTCTGGTACGTGCCCTTGGTGAGATCGATGCGTGACCGCCGTATATCGAGAACAAATGGCTCACGTCGGTCCGTCGAGACCAACGGAATCGTCAGAGTTCCCCCCAAGCCGGGGCCTGGATAGAGCCACTCTCGCTCGTCAACTCGGCGCTTTTCCAATGCGATGAGCATCTTCGCTTCGGTCTGCGTGAGGACTGAGTCAGTCATCGGACGTTTCTTCGTATGGCGTGTTGGCGACGGACACCCGCAGCTTGCCCGAAACCAGCTTCGGGAGCAGCGCGTCGCGCAGTGCGGCAATGGCGCTCGATTGACGCAGGTTGCTCAGGATGCGTTGCATGATCGGCGTCACCGCAGACTCAAATGCGCCCGCGATGCGCACCGACGTCAACGGCAATTCGACCAGTGCGAAGGTCTGGCGGGTGATGGTGTCGAAAATCGTACCGTGCGTTCGGCTCCGTAACTCGTCCACGGTTCTTCTGACGAGCCAGTACGTGAAGAAATCGCCATACCCATCAGCACCTCGTATGCCATAACAGGTCTGATTCATGGCCATAGGTCGTCCCAAACACGCGAGTCGCCCTACCGTGCCACGCGCGGAAATGACCGTTGTTCGCTCCGGCAGCACGGATGTTGCGCTGTTGTCGACGCCCGCTTGCGTGATAGTTCTTTCCGTTTTCACCGCAAATACGTCGTACAGCGCCGGTGCGTCCTTTGCGGTGTACCAGGGAATGTCGCCATTCCAGAAACGTGCCACCGAAGTGCGCGGAGTTCCGCCATTGAGTAGTTCGACCGCATCGTCCAGGACGCCAACGTTCCACCCCGCCGGAATTTCTCCCAGCGCCGAGTCCACCAGCCGGTCGGGGAACAGGTCGGCGATCTCCTTCGGCAGCCCGGTGTCGCGGCCGGCCATCTTGGCGCGCACAGGGTCGAAGTCGACGAACCAGGACCGGAACAGTGCCCGCGCCATCGCCTCCAGCGTTGCGTTCATGCGCCGGTTCAGCTCGATTTTGTCGTCCAGCGTGCCGAGGATGTGCGCGATGGCGCGTTGTTCGGATGGAGGAGGCATCTCGAACCGAAAACACAGGATTCTGTCCGGCGAGGTGTGCTTGACAGTCGTGCCAGTTGCACCAGCGAGCACTTCGTACCGATAATCAACACCGCACATTACGTAGAAGAGATACCGGGTATTAACCTCCTGGTTCTTGGCGATCACTTTGCCGAGACGCTGATTGTGTAAGTAGTGCTTACCTTGTACCGCTCTTGGAGCAAACGCGGGGTATCCAAGTGTAGCGGACGTCTTGCTGAGATCGGTCATGGTGACGAGCAAATCGCCCTCGGAGAGGACGAAATCACTGCGAACCGGACCGCTATAATACTTGAACTTACTTCCCTTGAATCCTCCACCGACAGCGAAGTTGCCCGGAGTCAGGAGGATGTGGCCAGGCGGTTCGTCGTGGATGAAGTCGCCATCGAACGCAAACCCATGTCGAATCTCGATCAGATCGCGCAACGTCACTTCGCGCCACCCTTCGAGGTTGTGCATGGGCACCCGTCCGTCCGTCAGGGCGTCCGCCTCGCGCTCACTGTCTCGTTCCCCTCCGGCCAAACGGACGGTTGGAGGGCTGCTGGTCGCCGGAACCAGCACCACATGCTCGGCCTCTATCCGCCGCCGATCCGCGTCCGGCACGTCGTCCCACACGAACAGGTCCACGCGGAACGGGAGGTTGCTCTCCTCGAAAGCCTCGCGCAGGTCGCCGACCTGCAGCCGTTGCTCCGGCGTGGCGAACAGGACGAGGTCGAGGTCGGAGTGCGGGCGGGAGGTCCGCTTCGCGCGCGAGCCGTAGACCCACGCTTCGACCCCCGGCAGGTGCCGGTCGAGCAGTGCCAGGACCGTCCGGCGATCCTCGGCGGCGAGGTCGATGCGGCGATCCGGGTCTACTTCCACGGGGCACCGCTGAGCGTCTGGTAGAGGCGGACGGCGTCGTCGATGAAGGCGGGCGCCAGCGCCAGACAGGCCTGCGCCTTTTCGCCGTCGTAGTCGTGCGATGTGTCGATGCGGGCGTCGGCGTAGCGGAGCCACTGTGCGAGGGGGCTGGGGAGCACGTGGTTCTCGTGGGCGAGCCGGAAGATGGGCTTCGGGCTGTTGGGCGGGTCGGCAACGCCCAGGTCCTCGATGAGATGACGTTTCAGCACCTTCCAGAGGCAGTCGTAGCAGGTCTTGAAACGCTGGATGACGGATTCGGCAATGCCTTCGCGATCCAGATCGGAGCGAGCCGGATTCCCCTGGCGATGGCCGTTCTGCTCCTCGAGACGCTTCAGGGAGGACCGGTACTTGCTGTAGTCGATCATCGGCCTGCCCGCGGACGCGGCGCTCAGTTGGACGTGCGGTGCAGCACGAGAGCGTCGACAGTCATCACCGCCTCCGAAGTGTCCACACGGCCATCGCTTGCGTGTCGATGTCGGCCTTCCCAGTCGTGGACGCCGGTGTCTAGCGCGATGCGCACAACGGAGATCTGACGAGGAGACAGATCGTCGTAGCCGTCCTCGTAGCCGTTGACGACTACCCGCATGTCGGGCGGATGGCGTCCCAGTACGTCGATCAGGTCGCGAACGGTCATCGGTCCTCCTCGCGAGGCAGGAAACCGAGCCGCGTCAGGTTCGCCGCGATGGCGGCGTCGAGCCGCGCGCCTTCGGCCTGCTGCGCTTCGAGCTCCCCGACCAGCCGCCGCATCTTCTCCTCGAACGGTTCCCCATCGTCGGGTTGCGGCTCCGCGCCGACATAGCGCCCCGGCGGTCAGCACGTGGCCGTGGTGGCGCACCTCGTCGAGCGGCGCGCTCTTGCAGAAGCCGGGAACGTCCTCGTAGGCATCAGCGCCGTCGCGCCACGCGTGGTAGGCGCCGGCGATGCGACCGATGTCGTCGTCGGTCAGCTCGCGGTGCGTGCGGTCCACCATCCGGCCCAGCCGGCGGGCGTCGATGAACAGCACCTCGCCGCGGCGCGGGCGGCGCCGGGCCACGAACCACAGACAGGCCGGAATCTGCGTCGAGTAGAAGAGCTGACCCGGCAGCGCCACCATGCAGTCCACGAGATTCGCCTCGACCAGGCCCTTGCGGATCGCCCCCTCGCCCGACTGGCTCGACGACATCGACCCGTTGGCCAGCACGAAGCCGGCGATGCCCGAAGGCGCCAGGTGGTGCACCATGTGCTGCACCCACGCGAAGTTGGCGTTGCCCTTCGGCGGCGCGCCGTAGCGCCAGCGCTGGTCGTCGGTCAGCCGTTCGCCGCCCCAGTCCGAGACGTTGAACGGCGGGTTGGCCAGGATGTAGTCGGCCCGCAGGTCCGGGTGGCGGTCGTTGTGGAAGCTGTCGCCGTGGGCGATCTGCCCCGCGATGCCCCGGATGGCGAGGTTCATCTTCGCCAGCCGCCATGTCGTGTAGTTCGACTCCTGGCCGTAGATGCTGATGTCGGCCTTCGCCCGCCCGCCGTTCCCGTTGCCGCTGGCGTGGGCGCGGATGAACGCGACCGACTGCACGAACATGCCCGACGAGCCGCAGCACGGGTCGTAGACCCGGCCGCGGTACGGCTCCAGCATCTCGACCAGCACCTTGACGACGCAGCGCGGCGTGTAGAACTCGCCGCCCTTCTTGCCCTCGGCGCTCGCGAACTGCGACAGGAAGTACTCGTAGACGCGGCCGAGCACGTCGCGCGAGCGGGCGTCGGCGTCGCCCACCTGGATGTTGCCAACCAGATCGATCAACTGGCCGAGCCGCCGCTGGTCGAGCGCGGGGCGGGCGTAGTCGCGCGGCAGCACATCCTTGAGCGCAGGATTGTCGCGCTCGATGGCGGCCATCGCCTGGTCGACGGTCAGGCCGACAGTCGGCTGCCGCGCCTCGGCTTGCAGGCGTGGCCAGCGGGCCTCGGCCGGCACCCAGAAGACGTTCTCGGCGACGTACTCGTCGCGGTCTTCCGCGGCGTCGGCGCCCCACTCGGCGCGCACCGCCGCATGGCGCTCCTCGAAGGCGTCGGAGATGTACTTGAGGAAGATCAGGCCGAGGACGACGTGCTTGTACTCGGCGGCGTCCATCGAGCCGCGCAGCGCGTCAGCCATCCTCCACAGCTCGGCCTCGTGGCCGATGGTGGCTCCGCCGTTCGGGGCCGTGTCGGCTCGGTCACGCGATTTGCCGGTTCGTCGTCGGTTCATGCCGGTGATCGGCGTGCCGGCCGCGGTGTCGGCCAGCGGACCGATGAGCGGGATCTGCTGTTGTCGAGCACCCGGATTCCGCGGTTCCTGTGCGGCAGAATCTCGATCCAGCCGCGTGCGGCGAGTCCCTTCCGTTTCAGAAGAAGGCCCGCGCGTGCCAGGAATCCGAGGCCGGCACTTCCCACCGCCCGGCCCGCACGTCGCCCAGGCTGGTCAGTGTGTTGTTGAAGACGGTGGTGCCGGGGCCGACCTCGCCCGTCTCGGCCAACTCCGCGAAGGCCTCGCGCGGCACCCGGGCGATCGCTTCACCCTGGCGGAACAGTACCGGCGCGTGATCGACCAGCTCCACGCCGATCTCGTCCTGGAGCCCCTTCATCCGGCGGACCAGGGCGTCGATGGAGCATCCGGAGGGACCCGCCGCACGCTGGTCGACCGCGACGAAGAGGAACTGGTCGTACACGAGGTCGCGGCCGGCGGTCAGGGGCATCCCGTGCGCGCCCCACTGATCGATGAAGGCATCGACCTCCGCCAGCAGGCGGGTGCGCTCGGCGGCTCCCAGCCTCCGCTCGGCCGAGAATATCCAGACGCGTGCATCCGCCGGCAGTGCATCGAACGCGATCCGCGGCATCCACTCCTCCTGTGCAAACGGCTCGTCATTAGAATACAGCCCCGTGCTCCCTCGCAACTGCGACCCGGTATCGTCGGGCGTCGCCGCATCGCAGCGGTCCGGCGCAGACGACCGCCTTGCCGGAACCCGCGACCGCGACCCGGCATCGCCGGACGCCGCCGCCGTGGAACGCCCGGCTGTCGTGCGGACGATCGCCGCGACGACCCATGGCCGTTATCTCGTCGCGCCGGCCGATGCGCCGGGACCCGCGCCCCTGCTCGTCAGCTTCCACGGCTACGGCGAGAACGCCGAGCGCCACCTGGCCGAGCTCGACCGCATTCCCGGCCGCGAGCGCTGGACGCGGGTGGCGGTGCAGGCGCTCCACCGCCACTACAGCCGGAGCCGACGGCACGTCGTCGGAAGCTGGATGACCCGCGAGGACCGCGAGCTGGCCATCGCGGACAACATCGCCTATGTCCGCGATGTCGTCGGCGCGGTGCGCGATGCGTACGACACGACTGGCGTCCTCGTCTGCTGCGGCTTCTCGCAGGGCGTGGCCATGGCCTACCGGGCCGGACTGCGCGCGGGGCACGCGTGCCGCGGCATCGTCGCTCTCGCCGGCGACGTGCCGCCGGAGCTGCAGTCGGTTCCGGGCAGTGCGTGGCCGCCGATCCTGATCGGACGGGGGCGTCTCGACACGTGGTACACGCGGGAGAAGATGGACGCCGATCTGGAGTTCCTGGAACGCGCCGGGGTTCCCGCCACTGCGCGCGTCTTCGACGGCGGCCACGAGTGGACCGACGAATTCCGCGCCGAGATCGGGCGCTTTCTGGCGGGGCGCATCTGATGGCCACCCCTTTCACCATTCCGCTCGACGGCGGCGAAACGGTTTCCGCGCTGGACTACGCGGTCGGGACCGGGGCCGGCCCGGATCTTCACTCGACGCTCATCCTTGCGCACGGGGCCGGCGCCCCGCAGACGCACCCGTTCCTGACCGCGTTCGCCCGCGGCCTGGCCGGCCGCGGCGTCCACGTGGTCACCTTCAACTTCCTCTACAAGGAGCGTGGACGGCGGGCGCCGGACCCCGCCGGCCGGCTGGAAGCCTGCTACCGCCGGGTGATCGCGGTGGTGCGCGAACGGCAGGGCGGCACGGGCCGCCGGCTCCTGGTCGGCGGCAAGTCGATGGGCGGACGCATCGCATCCCAGGTGGTCGCCGCCGACGCGCGCGCCGATGTCGCACCCGGCGTCGACGGCCTGGTCCTTCTCGGCTACCCCCTGCATCCGCCGGGGCGGCCGGAGAAGTCGCGCGATGCGCACCTGCCCGATATCGCCGCACCGATGCTGTTCGTCCAGGGCAGCCGGGACACGTTCGGCACCCCCGAAGAGCTCCGCCCGGTGCTCGCCGGCTGCACCGCCGCCGAGCTCTTCGTCGTCGAAGGCGGGGATCACTCCTTCAAGCTGCGCGGCAGGCATGCTCCCCCGGAGGCCGAAGTCCACGCGCGCGTCCAGGACGCCATCGGCGCCTGGATCGGCCGGCTGCCGGCCGGTCTCCGCGGTCGCCCGGCGTGAAGCACCCCGACGGGTGGCGGTCACGCATCTCGCCACGGCTACTGCCGCTGTCTCCGCGGTCGCCCGGCACGAAGCACCCCGGCGGCCGGTATCCGCGTTCCGACGACGAGCGAACCTGAGCGCGCACCGGAAGGACGATTCCGGTTGACTTCGCATCGGGCCGGCGGTACCGTGTCTTGACTTGATGGATGACCGCGCGGAGCGGATATTCCATCGCACGCAGCGCGAGCATCGTCGGCAAACGTCGGTCGTCGTCGAACCGTAGCCGGAAAGCGAGCCGGGCGGATGCATGACGTCGTCGTTCGCGAAGCTCCGTTCGCCGTCGCCTCTCCCCCGCGGGCGCACTGCCCCGCTCGCCCGCTCCCGCATCATCCGGATCGGACCTCCCGCATGTGGCGGACTCCCGGAGGTCCCGTTGACTCCCTTCTCGTCAAGTCGGAAGGAGGCGTAACGGTGACTCGGAACAGACACACCGGTTCGACAGCCGAAGTCTCGTCCCGTTCGAGCGACTCCGTGCTCCGGTTCCTGCGCATCGGATCGATGCTTGCGGCCACGGTGCTGTTCCTGCCCGTTGCGGCTGCGGCCCAGCAGTCGAGCGGCATCGCCGGCTCGGTGACCGACGACACCGGCGGCCTGCTGCCCGGCGTGACCGTCGCGGTGAGCAGCCCGGCGCTGATCGAGGGCTCCCGCACCGTGTTCACGGACGGCCAGGGCAACTACAACGCCATCAACCTGGTGCCGGGCGACTACTCGGTCACCTTCACGCTGCCCGGCTTCTCGACGGTCATCCGGGAGGGCGTCGTGCTGACGGCGGGTTTCACGGCCAACATCGACGCCGAGATGGCGGTCGGCGGGATCGAGGAAACGATCACGGTCACCGGCGCGAGCCCGCTGGTCGACGTGCAGAACACCGTCGCGCAGCAGTCGCTGACGACCGAGCAGCTCGAGACGCTGCCGACAGGGCTGAAGGCGGTGGCGTCGTCGCTCATCGCGCTCGTCCCCGGGGTGACCGGCACCGCCGATGTCGGCGGGACGTCGGGCCTCTACCGGGCCAACGGCCAGAGCGGCGCGCTGTTCTTCCACGGGAAGAGCGACGTGGAAATGCTGTTCGACGGGATGGGCATCGCCGATCCGAACGGGGTGTCGATCATCTACATGGTGAACACGGCCTTCTCGTCGGAGACGGTCATGGAAACCAGCGGCGGCAATGCCGAGAGCAAGGCCACCATGGTGATGAACCTGATTCCCGAGGAGGGCGGCAACCGGTTCTCCGGCATGTTCGACGCGCGCTACTCGAACGACAGCCTGCAGGCCGACAACCTGGATCAGGGACTGCTCGACCAGGGCGTGACGTTCACGAACGAGATGCTGAAGTTCTACAACGTCGACGCGACGCTGGGCGGCCCGATCGTGCAGGACAGGGTGTGGTTCTTCGCGGCGTCCCGCGCGGCCCGCAACAAGAACACGGTGCCCGGTCCGTTCTTCAACACCAGCATCGGAAGTCCGACCTTCGAGTACACGCCCGACGAGAGCCGGAAGGCGTACCGTACGGAATGGATGCGGAGCGTCGGCGGACGGATCACGTGGCAGGCCTCGGAGAGGAACAAGATCGGCGTCTTCGCCGACTTCCAGTCGTTCTTCAACCGGGGCCGGGGGGAGTTCTACTCGCCGGAGGCCTTCGTCCACCAGTACAACCTTTCGCCCGAGCAGTTGTACCAGGCGAGCTGGACGTCGCCGGTGTCGAGCCGGCTGCTGCTCGAGGCCGGCTTCTCGAACATGCGCGGCCGGTGGCCGTATCCCTCGCCGGGCGACGCCGAGTTCGCCTCGGTGCCCGGCGCGATCCACGTCACGGACCTGGCGACCGGTTTCCGGTGGAACGCGCGCAACTATTACTCCGACCATATCAAGAAGCACCGCTACGCCGAACGGGGCTCGCTCTCCTACGTCACGGGGTCGCATGCCTTCAAGGCGGGATTCCAGTTGGAGCACGGCATCTCCGAGTTCCAGCAGGAGATCCACGGCGACGTCTGGTACCACCTCCGGAACGGCGTCCCGAGCCGGATCACCCAGCATGCGACGTACGCCGACGACCCCAGGAAGGAGCACCTGACCCCCCTGGGCATCTTCGTCCAGGACCAGTGGACGCTGCCCCGCATGACGCTCAACCTGGGCATGCGGTTCGATCGCTTCAACGGTCGGGTGCCGGCGCAGAGCTTCCGCGCCACGCGGTTCATACCGGCGCGCGAATTCGCCGAGATCGCCGACGCCGTCCGGTTCACGGACATCAATCCGCGGATCGGCGCCGCCTACGACATGTTCGGCACGGGCCGGACCGCGCTCAAGTTCGCCCTCGGGCGCTACGTCGAGACGCGGTTGAGCGGTCTGGTCACGAACATCAACCCGCTGGTGACCTCCGTGAACAACGTGACCCGCACCTGGAACGACGACAATCTCGACTTCGTCCCGGACTGCGTTCTGGCCAACTTCGGCCAGAACGGCGAATGCGGGCCGATCAGCGACCTCAACTTCGGCCAGAACCGGCCGAACGCGACCATCTACGACCAGTCGATCACCCAGGGCTTCGGCACCCGCAACTACACGTGGGACCTGTCGGCGGAGGTGGTTCACGAGCTGGCGCAGGGCATCTCGCTGACCGCCGGCTACTACCGCAACTGGGCCGGCAACTGGCGAGCCCGGGACAACATCCTCGTGGCCCCCGAGGACTTCGATCCCTACTGCGTCACGGCGCCGATGCATCCGCAGTTGCCGGGCGGCGGGGGGTACGAGATCTGCGGCCTCTACGACGTCAAGCCCGAGAAGTTCGGGTTGGCCCAGACGGTGGCGACCGACGCCGCACAGTTCATCGGGGGAGCCGGCGGGGTCACCTGCGGTGAACAGCGCACCGGATCGGGACGCGCCCCGTTCGCCGGCACGAACTGCGGCACGTCGGACTTCTTCGGCGTCAACATCGACACCAGGTTCCTCAACGGCGCGCAGCTCGGCGGGGGCTTCGACACCGGGCGGACGGTGATCAACACCTGCTTCACGATAGATTCCCCGCAGGCCCTGCTGAACTGCGACACCCGGATCCCGTTCAGCGCGCACCACAACTTCAAGCTGTTCGGCAGCTACCCGCTGCCCTACGACATCTCGTTCAGCGGCTCGTTCCGGACCGTGGCCGGCCGGCCGATCGACGCCGACTGGCGCGCACCCAACGACCTGATCGCGCCGTCGCTCGGACGGAACCTGTCCGCGTGCGGCACCCGGGAGGTGTGCACCTCGACGGTATCGGTTCCGCTGATCGCCCCCTATACGCTGTTCCTCGACCGGCGCAACGTGCTCGACCTGCGGTTCTCGAAGGCCGTCAACGCCGGCGGCGCCCGGGTGACCTTCAATCTGGACCTCTACAACGTGTTCAACGGCAACCAGGTGCTGGGGGTCAACGAGCGATTCGGCTCCCGGTGGCTCGTGCCGGCGTCGCTGCAGAACAACGAGGTCGATTCGATTCTCGCGGGACGCCTGATTCACGTCGGCGGTTCGCTGGAATTCTAGGAATGCGCATCCGGGCCGCGGGAGCGCGGGGCATGACCCGTGCGGAACTTCGCCCCGGGCTCCCGGGAGCCCGGGGCAGGATCCACGCGGGGCTCCCCCCCGGGCTCCCGGCCGTGCTCATGGCGCTGGCCCTGCTCCCGGGCTGCCGCACCGACGCGACGGACGCCGGTGCGGCCGGCGGATCCGCAGGCGGAGTTCGGGCGGAGCGGGATGGCGCCGGTCCGGGATCCAACGATACGTCTGCGTGGTTCATCGACGTCGCGGAGGACGCCGGCCTCGACTTCGTGCACTTCAACGGCATGTCCGGGGAGTTCCTCTTCCCTGAAATCATGCCGCCCGGCGTCGGGTTGCTGGACATCGACAACGACGGAGACCTTGATGTCTACCTCGTGCAGGGACGGTTGCTCGGCGCGGGCACGCTCGACGAGTCCCTGCTCCCGCCGCCGGAATCGCTGCCGCTCACCGGCCGCCTGTACCGCAACGACCTGACGGTGGAGGCGGACGGGACCCGCACGCTGCGGTTCACCGACATCACGGCCCCGAGCGGGATCGACGCGCAGGGGTACGGAATGGGGGTGGCCGCCGGTGACGTCGACAACGACGGTCGGGTCGATCTGTACCTCACGAATCTCGGTGCGAACCGGCTGTTCCGCAACAACGGGGACGGCACGTTCCGCGACGTCTCGCGGCACAGTGGCCTCGACGACGCCGGCTGGGGCGTGTCGGCCGCGTTCGTCGACTACGATCGCGACGGATGGCTCGATCTCTATGTGGGCAACTACGTCGACTACGCCATCGAAGCGGACCAGGAATGTCCCAGCGAGACGGGCCGGATCGGCTATTGCGTGCCGCAGGTGTACCGGGCGCAACCGGACCGACTCTTCCGGAACCGCGGTGACGGCGCCTTCGTCGACGTCACCGCCACCGCCCTGGCGGGCACGACGTTCGGCCCGGCCCTCGGGGTGGCGACCGCCGACTTCGACGGCGACGGATGGCTGGACATCTACGTCGCCAACGACGGTGCGGAGAACCAGCTCTGGATGAACCGGCGGGACGGGACGCTGGTCGACGCCGGGCCGGTGTCGGGCGCCGCCCGGAACGGGAACGGCGCCGCGGAGGGGAGCATGGGCGTGGACGCCGGCGACTTCGACAACGACGGCGACGAAGACCTGTTCATGACCCATCTGACGACCGAGACGAACACGCTCTACGTCAACGACGGCAACGGCATGTTCGAGGATCGCAGCGCCCTTTCGGGTCTTGGTCCGCCGAGCCTGACGGCGACCGGCTTCGGAACCGCCTGGATCGACTTCGACCGGGACGGCTGGCTGGACATCCTGACCGTCAACGGCAGGGTGAGCCGCACGGAGGAGCGCGCGGACGAGCCGTTCCCATACGATCAGCCGAGGCAACTGTTCCGCAATCTCGGCAACGGCCGGTTCGAGGAGGTCACCGACCGCGCGGGCGGGGCGTTCGCGGTCTCCGAGGTGGGGCGCGGGGCCGCCTTCGGCGACATCGACAACGACGGCGACATCGACGTGCTCGTGGGCAACGACAGCGGACGCGTCCGCCTGCTCGTCAACCAGGTGGACACTGCCCGCCACTGGCTGGGCCTGCGGCTGGTGGGAGGCGCCGAGGTCCCGCGCGACATGCTGGGCGCGCGCGTGGAGGTCGAGACGAGCGAGGGAACGACCCTGTGGCGCCGGGCGCGCGCGGACGGCAGCTACGGCTCGGCCAGCGATCCGCGCGTGCACGTGGGGCTGGGCGATGCGGCGGACGTCTCCCGCCTGCGCGTGTACTGGCCGAGCGGACGGGTGGAGGAATGGACCGACGTGCCCGTCGATCGCTGGACGACACTGACCGAGGGGAGCGGCCGGTGAGGCGACGCGCCGGCTCGAGTCGCGCCGCGTTCGCGTGGCTGCTGACCGCGGCGCTCGCCGGCTGTGGTCCCGCCCCCGACACGCCCGCGTCCGGGACCGCGCAGCCCGAGGCGCCCGGCGCAAAGGCCCTGCTGCCTGGCCCGCTGCCCGACCTGTCCGACATGACGCCCGCCGTGCGGGAACAGATCCGCGACCGCTACACGGCGCTGACGATGGCCATGGAGCGACCGGACGAGGCCCGCGCGCTGAGCGAAGCGTACGGCGCGATGGGCAACGTGCTGATGGCGGCGCGCTACGTCGACGCGCCGGAGCCCTTCTACCGCAACGCGCAGGTGCTGGCGCCGGAAGACCGGCGCTGGCCGTACTACCTCGGGCACCTGTACAGGACCCGCGGCGCCGCGGTGGAAGCGACGACCGCCTTCGAGCGGGCCCTTGCCCTGCAGCCGGACGACGTGCCCACGTTGATCTCGCTCGGCGAGGTGCACCTGGAACAGGGCCGGCCGGCGGCGGCCGAGCCGCTGTTCACGCAGGCGCTGGCGCTGCAGCCCGACTCGACCTGGACGCGGATCGGCCTGGGGCGGGCGGCCGTGATGCGGCAGGACTACCTGCAGGCGGTCGCGCACCTGGAAGACGCGCTGGCGCTGGATCCGGAGGCCGCCGACATCCATTATCCGCTCGCGATGGCCTATCGCGGTCTGGGCGATCGGGACCGGGCCGAAACGCATCTGCAGCAGCGGGACCGCGGTCGGGTCCGCCGGCCCGATCCCCTGATGCAGGCCATGCGCGACTCGCTGCGGAGTCCGAGCGCCTACGAACGCGAGGGAATCCAGGCGCTCGCCGGCGGGGACTGGGAAGCCGCGGCGGCGGCCTTCCGCCGGGGAATCGAGCTGGCGCCGGAGAACCCGTCGCTCCGGCACCGGCTGGGAACGGCGCTGTTCATGGCGGGCGACGAGCGCGAGGGCCGAGCCCAGTTCGAAGCGGCCCTGCGGGCGTCGCCGGAGTTCGCCCAGGCGCACTACAGCCTCGGACTGCTGCTGGAGGGAGACGGCCGCTTCGACGAGGCGCTTCACCGTTTCTCGACTGCGGTCCGACACGAGCCGAGCTACATCGAGGCCCGCGCCAGGCTGGCGCGCCTCCTGCGGCGGACGGGACGGCCGAACGAGGCGCTCTCGGAGTACGCCCGCGTGATCTCCGCGGATCCGCAGGGCGCCGAGGCGCCGTTCGGCTACGCGATGACGCTCACCCTCCTCGGCCGCTACCAGGAGGCGCGCGACCGGCTGGAGGCCGGCATCACGCGCTTTCCCGACCAGGCGATGTTCCGCAAGGCGCTGGCCCGCCTGCTGGCCGCCGCGCCCGACGCCCGCGCGCGCGACGGACGGCGGGCGCTGATGCTGGTCGAGGAGCTGCTCGCAGAGGAGCGGAGCTTCGATCTGGGCGAGGCCATGGCGATGGCGCTCGCCGAGGTCGGACGCTACGCCGAGGCAGCCTCCTGGCAGCGGGAAGTCGTGTCGATGGCCCGGCAGGCCGGGCGCTACGACCTCGTGGAGGCGATGGCCGGAAATCTCCGGCGGTACGAACGCGGAGAGCCGTCCCGCTCTCCCTGGCGCGACGACGAGATGCCGTGAGCGCCGTGTGCAGCACGGACCCGGAGCCGCCGGCGGGCATCGACCGGGCCTGTCAGATCCGCAGATCGGCGTCCAGCCGACGCGCCGCCACGGCCCGGACCCTGGCCGCCAGCCGGTAGGAGTCGCGGCCGGCGTGAACCACGATCGCCTCCGACAGATCGAGATCGTCGAGCGCCGAGCGCACCGACCGCGTGACCTTCGGCGAGCTCGTGCGCTTGATCTCGATCTCGATCCGCCGGCGACCGCGGGTGATCAGCAGATCCATCTCCGCGCCGGTGTGCGCAGCCCAGAAGTGAACCTGCTCGTCCGTCAGGCCCAGGCGGTCGATGACCGTCTCCAGCACGAATCCCTCCCAGGACGCGCCGGACTTCGGATGCGTGTGCAGGGACCGCATGTCGCCGATGCCGAGCAGGGCGTGCAGAACGCCGGTATCCCGCAGATAGACCTTCGGGGCCCGGACCTGTCGCTTGGCGATGTTCGCGCGCCACGGCTGCAACTGACGCACCACCAGCGCGCCGGTCAGCAGATCGAGATGGCGGCGCACCGTCCCGTCCGATACCCCGAAGGACCGGGCGAACTCCGCCGAGTTCCAGATCTGCCCGTGCCAGTGGGCCAGCATCGTCCAGAAACGGCGCAGCGCCGGCCCCGGCACGCGGACGCCGAGCGCCGGCAGGTCGCGCTCCAGGAAGGTCCGCACGAAGTTCTCCAGCCAGAGGAACGCAGCCGCGTGCGAACGCGCGAGCCACGCTTTCGGAAAGCCGCCCCGCAACCAGCGCCGGTCGAGGTGATCGACGCCGATCTCCGTCAGCCCGAGCCCACCGAGGTTGTGGTAGTGGATCCGGCCCGCGAGCGATTCGGACGACTGGCGAATCAGGTCCGGCGACGCGCTGCCGAGCACCAGGAAACGCGCCGGCCGCGGCCGGCGGTCGGCCAGCACCCGCAGGACGGGGAACAGGTCGGGGCGGCGCTGCACCTCGTCGATGACCACCAGCCCCCGCAGTTCCTCCAGAACGAGGACCGGGTCGTCGAGCAGCCGCTCGAGATCGGCCGGATGCTCCAGGTCCAGGTGTTCCGTACGGCCGGGGTATGCCTCCGCCACCTGCCGCGCCAGCGTGGTCTTGCCGATCTGCCGCGGCCCGAGAATGGCGACGACGGGAAAGGCGCGCAGTCGTCGGTGGACGGTGCGCACGTGGTCGGTGCGCTGGATCATTCCGGGAAGTTACCATGAAATATCGACGGCAGGCGTCGATATTTCATGGTAACGAGACCGGGTCCGGCGGCCGCCCGGAGGCCGTTCCCGATGCAGAAGGAGCCCTGCGGCTGCGCGCCCCCGCCTACACGTCCTCCTTCAGCGTCACCGCGTCGAGGAACGGCATCATCGCGCGCAGCTCGGCACCGATGCGCGCCCCCGCCTACACGTCCTCCTTCAGCGTCACCGCGTCGAGGAACGGCATCATCGCGCGCAGCTCGGCGCCGACCTTCTCGAGCTGGTGCGCCTGCTCCTGCCGGCGCTGCGCCATGAACCAGGGCCGCCCCGCCCTGTCCTCGTCGATCCACTTGCGGGCGTAGGTGCCGTCCTGGATCTCCTGCAGGACCTGCTGCATCGCCGCGCGGGTCTCGTCGGTGACAATGCGCGGGCCGCCGGTGTAGTCGCCGTGCTCGGCGGTGTCGCTGACCGAGTAGCGCATGTAGTTGAGGCCGCCGCGGTAGAACAGGTCCACGATGAGCTTCAGCTCGTGCATGCACTCGAAGTAGGCGATCTCGGGCTGGTAGCCCGCCTTGACCAGCGTCTCGAAGCCCGCCTTGACCAGCGCGCTGACGCCGCCGCAGAGCACGGTCTGCTCGCCGAACAGGTCGGTCTCGGTTTCCTCCGCGAAGGTGGTCTCGATGACCCCGGCGCGGGTCAGGCCGAGCGCCTTGGCGTAGGAGAGCGCGTGCTCCCGGGCATGGCCCGTGGCGTCCTGCTCGACTGCGACGAGGGCCGGGGTGCCGCCGCCCTCCAGGAAGACCTCGCGCACGCGGTGGCCGGGGGCCTTGGGCGCGATCAGGGTGACGTCCATGTCGGACGGCGGCTGGATGGTCCGGAAGCGGATGTTGAACCCGTGGGCGAACATCAGCATGTCGCCGGCCTTCAGGTGCGGCGCGATCTGTTCGGTGTAGATCCCGGCCTGGGTCGTGTCGGGGGTCAGGATCATGACGACGTCGGCCCACGCGGCGGCATCGCCGCCGGTGACGACGGTCAGCCCCTCGGCTTCGGCCTTCGCCTTCGAGCGGCTGCCCGCGTGCAGTGCCACGCGCACCTCGACGCCGCTGTCCTTCAGGTTGAGCGCGTGCGCATGCCCCTGCGAGCCGTAGCCGAAGATCGCGACCTTCCTGCCCTGGATTTGTCCGAGGTCCGCGTCGTCGTCGTAGTAGATCGTCGCCATGTAGTCGAATCCCCCGCTGTTGTGTGTGATGGGAACCGCCGACCCGCGTCGCCGACCCGGACGGCCGGCGGTCGGAATGCAGAACCCTGCAATTTACACCGAGTACGACACGTTGGGGTCGTCAACGTCGTCGACCTCGGCGCGCCCGGACGCCGCCGGCGAGAATGACTCCGGGCGCTCCTCCGGATCGGTCATCACGCTGCGGGCGCCGCGCGTCATGCCGACCCGCCCGGTGCGGACCAGCTCGATGATCCCGTAGGGACGGAGCACCTCCAGCAGCCCGTCGATCTTGTCCTCGGTACCGGTGGTCTCGATGACCACCGAGTCGGGCGCCACGTCGACGACCCGCGCCCGGAAGACGTCGACGAGCTGCATGACGGGAGTGCGCGTGTCGGCGTCGGCCGCGACCTTGATCATCGCCAGCTCGCGGAAGATGGTCGGCCCCGTGGTGATGTCGTGTACCCGCAGCACGTTGACCAGCTTGTAGAGGTTGGCCTCGAGGCGCCGGGCGCCGGTGTCGTCGGTGCGGACCACGATGGTCATGCGCGAGGCTTTCGGCGTCTCGGAGTGGCCGACGGTCAGCGACTCGATGTTGAAGGCGCGCCGGCGGAAGAGCGACGCGACGCGGTTGAGCACGCCCGGCTTGTCCTCCACGTAGACGACGAACGTATGCCGCTGGCTACTCGTCATCGGCGGTCTCGACGATCGGCGCCGGGCTCGGGCGCCGGATCATGTTGTGCAGGTCGGCGCCGGCCGGCACCATCGGATAGACCGTGTCTTCCTGCTCCACCTGGAAGTCGATGACCACCGTCCGCTCGTCGGCGCGCGCCCGCTCCACGGTCGGCTCCACCTGCTGGCGCGTCCTGACCGTCGCGCCGCCGAGCCCGAAGCACTCGGCCAGCTTCGCGAAGTCGGGACTCAGCAGCGGCGTGGCCGCATAGCGCCGTTCGTAGAAGAACTCCTGCCACTGGCGGACCATCCCGAGATAGCCGTTGTTGATGACGGCGACGTTGATCTTGATCTTCTCCTGCGCGATCGTCGCCAGCTCGGCCATCGTCATCTGGAACCCGCCGTCGCCGGCCACCACCCACACCTCGGCGTCCGGCCGCGCCAGCTTCGCGCCGATCGCGGCCGGCAGCGCGAAACCCATCGTGCCCAGGCCGCCCGAGGTGATCAGCGTCCGCGGGTCGCGGTGGCGGTAATACTGCGCCTCCCACATCTGGTGCTGCCCCACATCGGTCACGACGATGGCCCGCCCGCCCGTCATGCGCCAGATGTCGTTGATGACGTGCGCCGCGTAGAGATGCCCGCTGTCGGGCAGGTTCTGGATGTCGCGCACCGCGACATCGCCCTTCATCTCGCGGATCCGGTCGAGCCACGCGGCGCGGTCCCCCGCCTCGACCAGCGGCGCCAGATCGTCGAGCACCGCGGCCAGATCGCCGGCGAGGGCCACGTCCACCCTGACGTTCTTGTTGAACTCCGCCGGGTCGATGTCGATGTGGATCTTGCGCGCGTTCGGGGCGTAGGTCCGCACGTTGCCGGTGACCCGGTCGTCGAAGCGCATGCCGAGGGCCAGCAGCAGGTCCGCCTCCTGGATGGCGGCGTTGACCCACGCCTCGCCGTGCATCCCCATCATCCCCATGTTCAGCGGATGTTCGGCCGGCACCCCGCCGATGCCGAGCAGGGTCATGGCGATGGGGATGTCGGCGCGCTCGGCGAGATCGCGGACCTGCCGCATCGCATTCGACAGCAGGACGCCGTGGCCGGCGAAGATGACCGGCCGCTTCGCGCTGTTCAGCAGGTCGGCGGCGCGCCGGTACTCCGCGTCCGAGGCGCGCAGATCCGGCCGGTAGCCCGGCAGCCTGACGTCGTGCGGGTTCCAGTCGCCCCCGGTCGACCCCTGCTGCGCGTCCTTGGTGATGTCGACCAGCACGGGACCCGGCCGGCCGGAGCGGGCCACGTACATCGCCTCGTGGATCACCGGAGCGATCTCGTCGACGTGCGACACCAGGTAGTTGTGCTTGGTGATCGGCAGCGTGACGCCGGTCACGTCCGTCTCCTGGAACGCGTCCGAGCCTATCAGCTTGCTGCCGACCTGCCCGGTGATGCACAGCAGCGGCGACGAGTCGAGCATCGCCGTGGCGATGCCGGTCACCATGTTCGTGGCGCCGGGACCGGAGGTGGCGATGGCGACGCCGACCTCCCCGCTCGCCCGCGCGTAGCCGTCGGCCATGTGGGTGGCGCCCTGCTCGTGGCGCACCAGCACGTGGCGGATCGGGTACTCGAGCATCGCGTCGTAGGCGGGCAGAATCGCCCCGCCGGGATAGCCGAAGACGGTGCTCACGCCCTCGCGCACCAGCGCTTCCCAGATGATCTGGGCGCCCGTTCTCATCGAAGCCATCGGTTGTTCCTGCTTCCTGTTGCTCCCCGCTCCGCAGCGGCGACTCCCGATCCTCGCCGGAGCCCTCCGGACACCGCACCGGGTCGATTCGCGACCGCGCCGGCATGTGGCGGCGGCGATCCCACCCGGTCGCGACCCCGCCGGCACCGCCACCGCGTCAGTTCGTGACGGCGCCGGTGGCGGCCGACGAGACCAGCCGCGCGTACTTGGCCATCACACCGCTCTTGAAGCGCGGTTCCGGCGCCCGCCAGGCGGCCAACCGCGTCCGCATCTCTTCGTCGCTCACCTCGAGCTGCAGCTTCCGGTTGCGCTCGTCGAACAGGATCGTGTCACCGTCCCGCACCACCGCGATCGGACCGCCGCGGGCCGCCTCCGGCGCCACGTGTCCCGCCATCATGCCGCGGGTGGCGCCCGAGAACCGACCGTCGGTCAGCAGTGCCACCGACTCGCCCAGCCCCGCCCCGACGATCGCGGCGGTCACCCCAAGCATCTCCCGCATGCCCGGCCCGCCGCCCGGTCCCTCGTAGCGGATCACCACGACGTCGCCGGGTTGTATCCGCCCCTGCTCGACCGCCTCGAAGGCGCCTTCCTCGCTGTCGAACACCCGTGCCGGACCGCGATGGGTCGCCGGCTCGTGGCCTGCCACCTTCACCACGCAACCGTCCGGCGCCAGGTTCCCCTTGAGGATGACGAGCCCCCCTGTCGGGGTTATCGGATCGGATACCGGCCGCACCACCTCCTGACCGGTCGCTTCCACCGCCGCGTCGGCGACCTGCCCGATGGTCTGCCCCGTCACCGTGACGCAGTCACGGTTGAGCAATCCCGCTTCGCTCAGGCGCCTGGCCACCAGACCGATCCCGCCGGCCCGGTACAGGTCCGTGGCGACGAAACGCCCGCCCGGCTTGAGGTCGGCCAGCAGCGGCGTGCGTTCGCTGACCCGATCGAAGTCCTCGATGCGCAGGTCGACGCCCGCCTCATGGGCAATCGCCAGCAGGTGCAGGACCGCATTGGTCGAACCGCCGGTGGAGGCGACCGCCGCGATGGCGTTGTCGAGCGCGTCCCGCGTGACGATCTGCCGGGGCCGACGGTCCTTCTTCACCAGCTCCATGACGAGCGCGCCGGCCCGGCGCGAGACGTCGCCCTTCTCCGCCTCCATCGCCGGTACGCCGTTGGCGCTCATCGGCGAGACCCCCAGCAGCTCGCAGACCGTCGACATCGTGTTCGCGGTGAACTGCCCGCCGCAGGCGCCGGGCCCCGGGCAGGCGACGTCCTCGAGCCCACACAACTGCTCGTCGGTCATCCTGCCCGCCGCGTGGGCGCCGACCGCCTCGAACACGTCCTGGATCGTGACGTCGCGCCCCTCCCAGCGTCCGGGGGCGATCGAACCGCCGTAGAGCACCAGCCCGGGAATGTCGAGCCGTACCAGCGCCATCACCCCGCCCGGAATTGTCTTGTCACAACCGACCAGAATGACGATGCCGTCGAAGAGGTTGCCGCGCGCGACAAGCTCGATGGAGTCGGCCACCACCTCGCGGCTGACGAGCGACGCCTTCATGCCCTCGCTGCCCATGGTGATGCCGTCGGATATCGATACCGTGTTGAACTCCATCGGCGTCCCGCCGGCGGCCCGGATACCCGCCTTCACCTCCGTGGCGAGATCGCGCAGGTGGTAGTTGCAGGGACCGATCTCGATCCACGTGTTCGCCACGCCGATGATCGGCCGGCGCAGGTCGGCGTCGGTGAAGCCGACCGCCTTCAGCATGGCGCGGGCCGGGGCCCGGCTCGGTCCCTCGGTGATCGCGGCGCTCTTGCGTGTGGTCATGGCAAAAAGGCCATCACCCGGTGTCGGATGATGGCCCCTCGTGGTTTCTGAGTTGATGGTCCGGGAACATCATCCGTTTGTGGCCGGCGCAATCGCGCCGGCCACGATAACGACGACCGCGGCGATGCCGAGCGGCTTCCGGATGATGTGCATGAATCTGGAGACTGCCACCGGCAGCAGGTTCATTCTACCGCGTCCGCGGGTCCGGCAGTCAAATCCGTGGCGTCGCGCCGCCGCACACAGCGTGGACCGGGACTTCTTTGCGGTCACTGTCGACCTCGCCCGCCCGTCACGCCCCGCCCGCGACGGGCGCCGCCGCGGGTGCGCTAAGATCAGCGGAAGTGGAGCGGCAGAGCGCCCGATCCGAAGCTCGACAGGAGGAAAACGATGCGAGAGCGAGCAGAACCTTTCGGGGCAGGCAGCGGCCTGCGCCTGCTCGCGGTGGTGACCGTGGCGATGGTGGTCGGCTGTGCACCGCCGCCCCCGACCCCGACCGCGACCGTGAGCGATGTCCAGGTGGAAATCGCGATGAACCCGGAGACCGGCAACCCGATGGGCCGCAGAATCACGGGGTCACTCCAGCTCGCGGACCCGGGCACGCCGGCCGCCAGCGACCCGTATCCGCGCGTCTCGGCCTTGATCTGGCGCGGCGAGACGGCCTCCCGGCGCACCTGCGAGCATACGTTTCCGGATGGCATCATGACCGGCGAGACGTACGAGTTCGAGATCATCTGCAGCGCCCCCGGCAACGACCTGTCGTTCGTGGTGCGTTCGGGCGGCGAGCGCGACAGGACGTACCCCTGCGACGGCTGCGAACGCAGACCGATACTGTGAGTTGACGAGGCCGGCGCGGTTTCGGCTGTCCGCATCATGAAGTGGTGAAGTCCGTTGCCCGCCGTCGTCAATGTCGGCGCGTCGGACGGATCCGCCCGGGCGTCCGTCGAGCCGCTCTCGCCCCGGGCTGCCGCGCTCGAGTTCGTCGGATCGCCGCTTGCGGCGATTCGATGACTCGCACGGCACGATGTCCCGGTTCCGCCGGTACTCGACGCCGCGTTTCCGGCGACCCTGTCGCTGGCACTGCTGTACGCTTGAGACTGGCATACGCGCCCGTAGCTCAGGTGGATAGAGCATCGGTCTTCTAAACCGAGGGTCGCTGGTTCGAATCCAGCCGGGCGCGCCACCCCCTTTCGAGCTCGGATGCAAGGTCCGACAGCGCATCCCGGAGTCCCGGATGAAGATGGGCGTCAAGCATCGCGTGCCGCTCACCGACGACGGCTTGGACGCTCGCCGTCTGGCGTCGGGTCGGCTGCCGGCGTCGAACGCGTTGTCGTCGGTGATGGCGCGGACCGACCGCTCAGAAGAACAGCAGGACGTCCTCCTCCACCTCGCCGATGACGACGCTCGTCGCCGTGACGTCGGTGACGCGGAAGCGGTAGAGGCCGCGGGGGGCCGGTCCGCCGAGCCGGCGGCCATCCCCGGCGGCAAATGCGCTGTTGTGGCAGGGACAGAGATAGACCGGCTCGTCGACCGGGCCGGTCTCGGCGATCACGTCGGCATGCAGGTCGGCAGGATCGCCCACGAAGTCGACCTCGCAACGCTCGTGCGGACAGACCACGCAGACCGCCCGGAAGCGGTCCGGTGCATCGTCCACGTCGGAGGTCCGCACCACCATGCCGTTGACCCGCACCGGCTGGCCGGGCACCGCGGCGGTGGGCAGGGACACGCCGGTGGCGCGGAAACGGCGTGCGCGGTTCGGCGCCGCGAGCGTCTCGCGCGGCACCAGCACCGGACGGGACAGCGGATGGTAGCGGATCCGGAACCGCCGCCCCTGCGCCCGGAGGCGGTCGGCGAGCCCGGCAAGGACCAGCGCGAACGACTGGAGAAAGGTCCGGCGCGGCAGCGGCGCGGTGGAGCGCGACGTCATCGGGCGTTCTCCTGCGGCACCAGCGTGCGCCGATGCGTACTCTCGCGCCGCGGCGCCAGCTCCTCCATCACCAAGATGCTTCTCCTGCGGCGCCAGCAGGCCGTCAGCGGTTCATCCGTCCCTGTACCCACGCGGCCAGCGTTCGCCATTCCTCCGTGTCCTGCGAGGTCCAGTGCTTGCCGCCGGCGTGCCAGCGGCTGCCGCCCGCCGCCTCGACCAGCGGGTTCACCAGCAGCACGCTCTCCATCGGCGCGCCCGGAACCACCAGCCGCTGCACCCGCTCGAAGTTCCGGAACGACTGCTCCTCGTCCCACGTCTCACGTCCCGGCGGAAGCGGCTCCAGGAAGCTGTTCCCGCCGCCCGCAGAGTGGCACACCACGCAGCGCGCGTTGCCCGGACGACGGTTCAGGAAGATCGGCTCCACCTCGTCCCGGTAGAACCCGAAGTCGAGGGCGATCGACGTCGCGTTCACCCAGTTGGCCAACGCCTGCCACTCCTCGTTGTCCTGCGAGGTCCAGTGCTTGCCGCCGGCGTGCCAGCGGCTGCCGCCCGCCGCCTCGACCAGCGGGTTCACCAGCAGCACGCTCTCCATCGGCGCGCCCGGAACCACCAGCCGCTGCACCCGCTCGAAGTTCCGGAACGACTGCTCCTCGTCCCACGTCTCACGTCCCGGCGGAAGCGGCTCCAGGAAGCTGTTCCCGCCGCCCGCAGAGTGGCACACCACGCAGCGCGCGTTGCCCGGACGACGGTTCAGGAAGATCGGCTCCACCTCGTCCCGGTAGAGGTCGAAGTCGAGGCCGAGCAGCGTCTCCTCCCGGGGCGTCTGCGCAGCGACCGGCCCGGTCACCACGGCGAACGCGATGAAGGCGACGAGGCCGGCCACGACGGCTGCCGATCGCCAACCACCGGGCAACCCGGAACGGTGCGACGAACTGCCTGCGCACAGGACGGCGACGACGGCGAGCGACGCCCCCCACCGGCCGGGCGACGCAGGACTTGGTGACGAACTGTCTGCGAACATGGCGCACTCCTTCGACGCGCGGTGATCGAGCCCGGAGCCTCTATGTCGCCCACCGGCAGGCCGACAGGCGGGGTGACCGATGCCGGAGCCTCTATTCGCCCACCGGCAGGCCGGGCAGGCGGGCGGTGATGTTCCGCTTCGGCACCTGCCCCACCTGGATGACCTCGACCTCCCGGCGCTCCGCCACGTCCACCACCGAGACGGTGTTCGAATGGGCGTTGGCCACGTAGAGGTACCGGCTGTCCGGGGTGAACGTCAGCCAGTCGGGGACCACGCCCACCTTGACGCCGCCGAGCGGCTCGAGATCGGGCAGCGAATAGGCGTAGACGCTGCCGTTGATCTTGCTGGTGGACCAGAGCGATGTACCGTCCGGCGTGATCTTGATGCCGTGGGCCGGGGCGCCCTGAATCCCGTAGACGTTGCGCTCGGCCACCGCGATGTCGGGCTGCACGATGCGCCGCACCTCGCGGCGCTTCTCCCAGTCGACGACCGCGAAGCCGTGCAGGTTGGAGATCTGCACGTACATGTTCTTCGTCGACCCGTCCGGATTCGTGTCGAATGTGAACGGGCGCACGCCGCCCTCGAAATGGAAGGCGAAGACCGGCCGCTCCAGCCCGGTGTCGATCACGGTCGCGCTCGATCCGCCGATGGAGCCGGCGACCACGTAGCGGCTATCAGGCGTCATGAACGTGTTGTGGACGCCGCGCAGGATGCGGATGAACGAGACGTGCTCCTCCTCGACCGCGTCGATGATGTCGACGCCGCCGCCGACGCCGCGGATGGCGACGTAGAGCCGCTCGCCGCTCTCGTGGATGGCGACGTTGTTGGGCCGCCCGCTGAGCGGGATCGACCTGCGCACCTTCAGGGTCTTCGTGTCGACGATATCGAGTGCATGCGTCGATTCGTTGCTCAGGTACAGCTTGCTGCCGTCGGGCGACGCGGCCACGCCGTGGATCACCTCGACGCCCGTGATCTCGGCCACGATCCGGTTGGTGGCCGGATCGATCACGTGCACGTTGTCGCCGGCCGCGTTGGTCTGGACGATATAGACGTCGTCCTCGTTCGCGGCGGCGGGCGCGGCCGGGCCGATCGCGAGCAGCGCGAAGACGGCGAGGACGCCGGCGAGCGGGCAGACCGCGGGTCGAAGTGTCCGGGCGGCGGTAGCAGGCATGGTTGGTTCTCCTCGGTCTTGCGATCGTTCCCGTCTTATCGGGGGACTGTAGCGAGGCGTCGCGCAGCCGTCAACGCCATCAACGGGTCCGGGAGACGAGAGCGGGTGTGCGGCCCCGCCGGCGCCGCCCGGCCGCGCCCACCGCGCGCCGGATGGAACCCACGGCCCCCTGTTTTGCGTCACACTGTAGATGGACACTGTCGACAAGGAGATCGCATATGGACCAGAAGCCCAACATTCCCATCGACGTCTCGCAGTTGCGCCTGCCGCGCTTCCCGCGGGGCGCCGTCACGGCGGGCGTCGCCGTGGTCGTCGCGGCTGTCGTCGGCTTCGGCGCGCTGTACCAGGTGCAGCCCGAGGAGGTCGGCGTCGTGCTCCGGTTCGGCCGCTACGTGCGCGCCACCGACCCCGGCCTGCGGGCCAAGATCCCGTTCGTGGAGACGGTGCTCAAGGTGCCGGTGCAGCGGCAGCTCAAGCAGGAGTTCGGCTTCCGGACGATGGAGCCGGGCATCCGCACGCAGTACGCCGCGTTCGACCGCGACGCCAGCGAGGAGTCCATGATGCTGACGGGCGACCTCAACGTGGCGGTGGTCGAGTGGATCGTGCAGTACCGCGTCGCCGACCCGTATCTCTACCTCTTCAAGGTGCGCAACCTGGAGGACACCTTCCGCGCCATGAACGAGGCGATCATGCGCGAGGTGGTGGGCGACCGCACGGTCACCGAGGTGCTCACGGTCGGGCGCCAGGAGATCGAGTCGCGGGTCGAGGAGCGGCTGCAGGACCTCGCCAACCAGTACGAGATGGGCATCACCATCGACCAGGTGGTGCTGCAGGACGTCAATCCGCCGGATCCGGTCAAGCCGTCGTGGGACGAGGTCAACCAGGCGCAGCAGCAGCGTGACCGGATGATCAACGAGGCGCGGGCCGAGTACAACCGCGTCATCCCGCGCGCCCGCGGCGAGGCCGAGCAGACCGTGCTGCAGGCCGAGGGCTACGCGCTCGACCGCGTCAACCGGGCCGAAGGAGAGGCCACCCGCTTCGCGGCGGTCGAATCGGCGTACCGCCAGGCGCCCGATGTCACGCGGCGCCGGCTGTACCTGGAGACGATGCAGCGCATCCTGCCGCGCGTCGGCCGGAAGCTCTATGTCGACGAGGACGCGACGGGGGTGCTGCCGCTGCTGTCGCTCGACGGCGCGCCGCCGCGCCGCGCCGTCGAGACCGCAACACCGGTGGGAGCCGGAGGTGGACAATGAACAGGAACGCACTCTCTCTCGTGATCGTCTTCGCGGTACTCGTGATCCTCGGCCAGGCCGCCTACACGGTGAGCGAGACCGAACAGGTCATCATCACGCAGTTCGGCGAGCCGGTCGGCGAGCCGGTGGTCTCGCCCGGCCTGCACTTCAAGATCCCGTTCATTCAGCGGAGCAACTTCTTCGAGAAGCGCTTCCTGGAATGGGACGGCAATCCCAACCAGGTGCCGACCCGCGACAAGCGCTTCATCTGGGTCGACACCTACGCCCGCTGGCGGATCGTCGATCCGCTGCTCTTCTTCCAGCGCCTGCGCGACGAGCGCGGGGCGCAGTCGCGGCTCGACGACATCCTCGACGGCGAGACCCGCAACGCGGTCGCACGCCACGACCTGATCGAGCTCGTGCGCAGCACCAACCGCGACCCGGCCGACGTGCCCATCGAGTCCGAGGAGGAGGCCGCCATCCTGGAGGAGATCGCCCGCGGCCGGCAGGAGGTGACACGCGAGATCCTGGAGACCGCCGCCTCGCGCACCGCGGATCTGGGCATCGAGCTGCTCGACCTGCGCTTCAAGCGGATCAACTACGTCGAGGAGGTCCAGCAGGATGTCTTCGCGCGGATGATCGCCGAGCGGCAGCGCATCGCCGAGGAGTTCCGGTCGGAGGGCCAGGGCGAGTCGGCCCGCATCCACGGCGAGCGGGAGCGCGAGCTGGCCCAGATCCAGTCCGAGGCCTACCGGCGGGCGGAGGAGCTGCGCGGCGAGGCCGACGCCAACGCCACGCGCATCTACGCGGACGCCTACAACCGGGACGGCGACTTCTACGCGTTCACCAAGTCGCTGGAGACCTACGAGGCGACCATGGATCCGTCGACGCTGTTCATCCTGGGGACCGACAGCGAGCTGCTGCGCTTCCTGGAACGGACGCGCTGAACCGGATGGCGGGGGCGGGAAGCGCCGCGCCGCATCTGCCGCGCGGGCGCTGACGCCAACCGGCAGAGCGCAGGCGCGCCGATTCCGCGAGTCGCCGCGGCTCGCGGGGCGCCGGCGCGGCTGTCGCCACGGGCTGCCAAGCCAGGAGTTTGCGCCGCAGGACGCAACAAGTGCGTTCTGCGGCGCGAGGTCCTTGGGCGGTGGGGGCTTGGGGCCGAACAAGAAGCCTTGCGACGGGTTGACGGCGCTAGCGCTAGCGGAACGCTTCGCCGACCTTCCACGCGAAGCCGGGCAGCGTGGGAGAGGTGAGGGTCTCGCCCGGTCCGTAGACGCCGGCCACCTCGAATCCGCCTTCCCGGAGCAGCAGCACGGTCACGTTCCCGGCCTCCGTGTCCACGATCCAGTACTCGCGCACGCCGTGCCTGGCGTACAGACTGCGCTTGAACGTCCGGTCACGCTCGGCCGTGGACGGCGAGAGGATCTCGACGACCAGGTCCGGCGCGCCCCGGACGTTGGCGGCGGTGACGATGTGCGCGCGCGCGTTGGAGACGAAGAGCAGGTCCGGCTGCACCACGTCCGTATCCGACAGCACCACGTCGAAGGGAGCCGCATAAACGCGACCCAGGCGGTTCCCGGTCACGTGCGGAAACAGCCTCGAGGCCAGCAGTACGGAAAACCACTGGTGGCGCTCTCCGGGCGCGGGGGTCATGATCAGGTCTCCGTCCAGCAGCTCGTAGCGCCGGTCCTCCGGCGCGTTGACGTAGTCCCGGTAGGTGAACTTGATGTGGGGATTGGGAACCGTCATGGCCGCTATTTCGCCGGCATCGGTGTCCACTTCTCCGCCGAATGCGCGCTCGCGACCACCGTCTCGATGAACAGCATGCCGCGCAGGCCGTCGTCGACGGTCGGGAAGTCGAGCGCGAGCGGGTCGGGTTCGGCGCCCGCGAGGCGGGCGCGGATGGTGTCGCAGGCGTTGGCATAGATGCTGGCGAAGGCCTCGAAGAACGCCTCCGGATGGCCCGCCGGCAGCCGCGTCGCGCGGGCCGCGGCGGGACTCGTCTCACCGATGTAGCGGTTGCCGCGGCTCCAGGTCTCTTCCGGTCCGTCGAGCGAGGTGAGCTGCAACGTATTCGGCGCCTCCTGGCGCCACCGGAGCCCGCGCCGCTCCCCGTAGACGCGGATGGCGAGCCCGTTCTCCTCGCCCACCGACACCTGGCTGGCGAACAGCACCCCGCGCGCGCCGCCCTCGAAGCGCACCAGGACGTTGCCGTCGTCGTCGAGTCGCCGGCCGTCGACGAACGTCGTCAGATCCGCGGCGAGCTCCGTGATCCGAAGCCCGGTGACGTACTCGGCAAGGTTCTCGGCGTGGGTGCCGATGTCGCCGATGCAGCCGGCGGCGCCGCTGCGCGCCGGGTCGGTGCGCCAGTCGGCCTGCTTCATGCCGGTCCGCTCCAGGGGCGTGGCGAGCCAGCCCTGCGGGTACTCCGCCACGATCTTCCGCACGCGCCCCAGCGCACCCTTGCGCACGAGGTCGCGGGCCAGCTTCACCATCGGGTAGCCGGTGTAGTTGTGGGTCAGCGCGAAGACGCAGCCCGACTTCTCGACCAACCCCTTCAGGCGCCGCGCCTCGGCGACGTCGAATGTCATCGGCTTGTCGCAGACGACGTGGATGCCCGCCTCCAGCAGCGCGCTCGCCATGGGAAAATGCAGGTGGTTCGGGGTGACGATGGAGACGAAGTCGACCCGCTCCCCCGCCGGCCGCGCCAGCTCGCGTTCGATCATCTCGTCCAGCGCGCCGTAGACGCGCGCCGGATCGAGGAGCAGCTCGCGCCCCTTCTCCCGCGACCGCTCGCGGTCCGACGCGAACGCCCCGGCGACCAGTTCGACGCCGCCGTCGAGCAGCGCCGCGCGGCGGTGCACGTCGCCGATGAAGGCACCCGGGCCGCCTCCGACCATCCCCATCTTCAGCGTCCGGTCCAGTCTCGTCATCGTCAGTTCTCGAACGCCGCATCGAAGGCCAGGTTCGACGGCGCGAAGTCGACGCTCCTGACGAACTCGCAGGATTCGCGCGCGCCGTGCTCGCGGTCCATGCCCGAGTCCTCCCATTCGACCGACAGCGGCCCCGTGTAGCCGATGCGGTTCAGGGCGCGGATGATCGCCTCGAAGTCGACGTCGCCGCGACCCACCGAGCGGAAGTCCCAGCCGCGGCCCGGCTCGCCGAACCCCAGGTGCGAGGCGAGGATGCCGCTGCGGCCGTCCAGCGTCACCGCCGCATCCTTCATGTGGACGTGGTAGATGCGGTCCGGGAACTCCTCGATGAAGCGCACCGGGTCGACGCCCTGCCACTTCAGGTGGCTCGGATCGAAGTTGAAGCCGAACACGTCGCGCCGCCCGATCGCCTCCAGAGCGCGCGCGGCGGTGACGATGTCGAATGCAATCTCGGTCGGATGGACCTCGAGGGCGAACCTGACCCCGTTTTCCTCGAACACGTCCAGGATCGGATGCCACAGCTCGGCGAAGCGCTCGAAGCCGGCCTCGATGGTCTGCGGACTGACCGGCGGGAAGGAGTACAGCAGGTGCCAGATCGACGAGCCCGTGAAGCCGCAGACCACCGGCACTCCCAGGTTCTTCGCGGCGCGGGCGGCGTTCTTCATGGTCTCGACGGCCCAGGCGCGCTTCGCCTCCGGGTCGCCGGCGAGACCGCCCGGTGCGAAGGCGTCCGAGCGCTCGTCATTCGGATCGCAGACGAGCTGCCCGGCCAAGTGATGCGAGATCGCCCAGCAGCCGAGGTTCTCGGCCGCGAGCAGTTCCTTCCGCTCCGCGCAGTAGCCGGTGTCCGCCGCCGCGCGGTCGACGTCCAGATGATCGCCCCAGCAGGCGAGCTCCAGTCCGTCGTATCCGAAGTCCGCCGCCTTCGCGGCGAGGTCCGAGAGCGGCAGATCGGCCCACTGGCCGGTGAAGAGCGTGACCTGACGCGCCATGAATCGTCCGTCCTTTCGTGAGGCGGAAGCCAGCCGGCGCGACGGCGCGCCGATTGCGTATTATCGTCTCATCCGGGCGCGTTGTCGCCGACCCGGCAGCTCGGAGCATCCTGGGCGACGTGCGGAAACGAGACGCGGCCGCGACCCCGGACACCAACCGCCAGTGGCGCCTGGCCTCCCGGCCGCAGGGCGCGGCCCGGGAGGCGAACTTCCGCTGCCACGACGAGCCGCGGCCCGGGGTCGAGCGGGGCCAATTCCTCGTCCGCACCCTCTACGTGTCGGTCGATCCGGCCATGCGCGGCTGGATGACCGACGCTCCCGGCTGCGTCGACCCGGTCCCGCTCGGCGCGGTCATGCGCGCGCCGGGGCTCGGGCAGGTCGTCGAATCGCGTCACGACGACCTCCAGCCCGGCGATTTCGTCTCCGGCCTCCTCGGCTGGCAGGACCTCGCAGTGAGCGACGGGCGCACCCCGTCGCCTGTCCACCGCTTCCGGCCGGTGCACCCGCTGCCCGTCTATCTGGCCGCCCTCGGCGGCACGGGGCTCGCCGCCTACTTCGGCATGCTCGACGTCGCCCGAGCGAAGGAGGGCGAGACGGTCGTCGTCTCGGCCGCCGCCGGCGCCACCGGCTCGGTCGCCGCGCAGATCGCCCGCATCCGGCGCTGCCGCGTCATCGGCATCGCCGGCGGCCCGGACAAGTGCCGCTGGCTGACCGGCGACCTCGGACTCGACGCCGTCATCGACCACCGGGCAGAGGACCTCGACGCGCGTCTGGCCGCGCTGTGCCCTGCCGGTGTCGACGTCTACTTCGACAACGTCGGCGGCCGGACCCTCGATGTCCTCCTCGGTCGCATGGCTCCCTGGGGCCGCATCGCCGCCTGCGGGATGATCGCCGGCTACGATGCGGACGGCCCGCGGCCGGGCCCGCCGGACCTGTTCCGGCTGATCACCCGCCGCATCCGCATCGAGGGCTTCCTGGTCACCGACTACGCGCCCCGCTTCCGCGAGGCCCGCCGCCAGCTCTCGGCATGGCTGGCCACCGGCGCGCTGCGCTGCCGCACCGACGTCCGCGAGGGCTTCGAGAACATCCCGCGCGCCTTCCTCGACCTGTTCCGTGGCGCCAACACCGGCAAGCTGATGGTGAAACTGGCCGACGCGCCGCTGCCGGACCGCAGCCGGCCACTGCGATGAGGTGACCGGCGCGGAATTCACCCGCGTGCCTACCGCGCCAGCGGCTGGAAGCTGTACCAGGTGAAGCTGCCGGCGGACCTCAGCGATCGGCTCAAGGCCGGCATGCGCGAGACCGACTTCGTGCACCGCCTGCACGCCTTCCTGCGGCGCGAACTGGTCCTCGTCGACGACTACCCGAGCCTCAAGCTGCTGTGCTGGAACCGCCGCGCGCCGTACCTGACCCGCCGGGACGCCTTCGCACTCTACGAGCGCAACTGGCGCTTCATCGACCTCGCGGGCGCTCCGGACCGTGAACGCCGGCTCATCGACGATCTGGCGCACGAGTTCGGAAACGGGTTGATCAATGCGCGAGTCCGACGAGACCGGCCGGTCCGCAGCGACGCGGTCACGGCCGCCCGGGCCGGCCACGTTCCGCCGCCCCTGGCATCGCCTCGTCGCCCGGGTGCTCTCGACGCTGAACCCGGCGCTGCTCGCGTCGGCCCGCTGCTATTTCGGGGGAGGCACCCGCATCGTGATGGAACTCGACGAGTTCCGCGAGTCCGTCGACATCGACTTCCTCTGTTCGGACCGCATGGGGTACCGACGGTTGCGCAACGTCGTCACCGACCCGCGTACGCTGGCGCGCGGGCTGCGGATCCTGAAGGCGCACCTGCAGAAGCGATGAGCAAGCCTCCGCCTCCTGCACGCGCGGCCCGGTCCGGCGTGAGCAAGTCGGCGTGCACCTGGGCTACCGGGCGGCGACCTCCGCCTCCTGCACGCGCGAGCCGGCCATGATGCCGTGCATGCCGTAGTTGCCCTCGTGGCAGGCGAACTCGAACATCAGGTCCGGGTTCCGCTTCATCGGGTGCTGGGCCGTCCAGGAGCGCGTCCAGATGGCGGGATCGTGGACCGTGTACTCGTACATCAGGTTCTCGCCGTCCATCAACGTGAACCGCTCGACCAGCGTGAGGTTCTCGCCGCTGCTCAGCAGCGGCCGGCCGATCTGGTCGTGCCGGCCGTTGAAGTGGACTGTCTCGACCACGAGCGTGTCGCCCTCCCACCAGCCGCGCGAGTCGCCCATCCACTGCCGGAGCCGCGACGAGACGTGCGGTCGTCCGTCGAGCGGGATGATGCGCGCGTCGTAGTTCTGTTCGGCCAGGATGACGACATGGTCGGGCGTCTGGAACAGCATCATGTTGTTGTTGTAGCCGCCCGTGCTCAGCGGCGGGCCCGCCTTGGCGTGCTGGATGCACCGGTCTCCGGCGTCGAGGTCCTCGTAGCTGGCCGCCGGCAGCCGTCCGCGGCGCACGCCCTCGATGCGGGCCGCCTCCGGGGAATTGGCCCGGCGCCGCGCCGGCTCGGTCAGCGCCGGCAGACGCCCGTCGACCGGATCGACGATCAGCGAGGTGCGGCGCGTCGCAATGGCCGTGGTGCCCCGGTCCAGCCAGAAGTTGTTGTAGAAGCCGGGCGTGCCGTCCGCCCGCCGGTCGACCTGGTTGCTGGCCGACGTGGTCTCGGCGGCGCGGTTCAGCAGGAACTCGTTGCGCGCGAGGGTCTCCTGCTCGAGGGTCGCCGCCTCCTCCGCGGTCAGGAACGCCTTGTCCCCCAGCTCCACGGGCCGCTCGAGCGGCGTCAGCGTCCGGTAGTCCCAGGTGCCCTGCAGGTCGGGATGGCCCCACGGCGTCCGGGGGCCGCCGGCGTTCGCCGTCTGGGCCGCGGCGACCATCGGCATCAGCGCCACGCCCGCGATCGCTGCAATCGCCGCCGTCTGACATCGCTGACTCATCTTGCGTTCCTCCCGGCGCATGGTTTCCCGGATGCGCCCATGACCAATCCCATACTACTCCCGGATCCGGAAGCTCCGCGAGGCCTGGCCGCGGTACCGCATGAAGAGCGCCGCGGGGACGACGAACATGTTCAGCGCCGTCGAGGACAGCAGCCCGCAGACGATGACCAGCGCCAGCGGGGCCTGGATCTCGCTGCCCGGCGCCCCGAACCGCAGCGCCACCGGCAGCAGGGCCAGCCCCGTCGACAGCGCCGTCATGACGATCGGCGCCAGGCGGTCGACCGAGCCGCGGATGATCGTCTCGTCCACGTCCAGATCGGGCGCCTCCTCGCGCAGGCGCCGAATGCGCGAGACCAGCATGATCCCGTTGCGCGTGGCGATGCCGAACAGCGCGATGAACCCGATCAGCGCCGCTATCGAGAGCACCCCGTCCCCGAGGAAGACGCCCGCCACGCCGCCGATCAGCGCCAGCGGCAGGTTCACCATCACGATCGCGGCGTCGCTCATCGAACCGAACGCGCCGTACAGGAGCAGGAAGATGCCCGCCACGGCCGCCACGCCCAGCCCCGCCAGGAGCCGCTCGGCCTGCGCCTCGGCCTCGAACTGACCGCCGTACTCCACCCGGTAACCGGCCGGCAGCGTCAGGCCGGCCGCCACCCGTTCGCGCACGTCGGCCACGACGCCGCCCAGGTCGCGGCCCGCCACGTTCGCGGTGACGAGGATGCGCCGCTGTGCGTTCTCGCGCCCGATGAAGTTCGGCCCGCGGTCCTCGACGATGTCCGCCAGGCTGCCCAGCGGCACCCGCGCCCCGGCGGGCATGTCCAGGCGCGTCTGCCACATCGCTTCCAGATCGGCAAGGTCGCCCGTCGCATAGCGCAGCACCAGCGGCACCGCCAGTTGCCCGTCGATGATCTGCCCCACCCGGCGCCCGAGCAGCGCCGTCTCCAGCGTCGAGGCGGCCTGTCCGGCCGGCAGCCCGTGGCGGGCCAGCGCCGCCCGGTCGAACCCCACCCGCACCGTCGGAATGTCGGCCTGCGGCTCCAGCGCCACGTCGACGAGCCCCGGGACGCCCTGCAGCGCCGCCAGACCCTGCGTACCCAGACCGCGCAGCACCGACAGGTCGGGACCGAAGATCTTGACCGCGATGTTCGCCCGCGCCCCCGACAGCATGTGGTCGATGCGATGCGAGATCGGCTGTCCGATGGTGAAGTTGGTGCCCGGCACCAGCGACAGACGCTCGCGGATCTCCTCCAGCACGACCGCCCGCGGCCGACCGCCCGGCGTCAGCCGCACGTCGATCTCGGCCGATTCGACCCCCTGCACGTGTTCGTCCAGCTCCGCCCGTCCCGTCCGCCGCGCCGTCGCCGCCACCTCCGGCACGTCCAGCAGCAACCGTTCGATGGCGCTCCCCAGCGCGTCGGACTCCTCCAGGCTCGTGCCCGGCAGGGTCACCGCCCTGATGACCAGCGCGCCCTCGTTGAACGCCGGCAGGAACGCGCGGCCCATCCGCGGAACCGTCGCCAGCGACACGGCGAACAGCAACCCGGCGGCGGCCAGCACCAGCTCGGGCTGCCGCAGCATCCGGGGCAGCAGACGCCCGTATCCGCGCCGCATGGCGGCCGCCAGCGCCGGCTCGCGGCCCTCCTGGATGCGCCTTTCGCCCGGCAGCAGGTACGCGCACAGCGCCGGCGTCACCGTCAGCGCCACCACCAGCGACGCCGCCAGCGCGATCAGGTAGGCGAACCCGAGCGGCTGCAGCAGGCGCCCCTCGACCCCCGCCAGAAAGAACAGCGGCACGAAGACCAGCATCACCACCAGTGTCGCGTAGACGATCGACGCCCTGATCTCCCGGCTCGCCCGGTAGACCACCTCCAGCACCGGCCGCCGCGCCGCCGCGGGCAGCGACGCGTTCTCCTGCAGCCGCCTGACCACGTTCTCCACATCGACGATGGCGTCATCCACCAGCGCGCCCACCGCAATGGCCATCCCGCCCACCGTCATGCTGTTGATCGACAACCCCGCCAGCCGCACGCCGACCACCGCGGCCAGCAGCGACAGCGGAATCGCCAGCAGCGCGATGGCGCCCGCCCGCAGGTTCGCCAGGAACACCAGGGTGACCAGCACCACCAGCAGCGTCCCGTCCCGCAGCGCGCCGTTCAGGTTCGCCAGCGCCAGCTCGATGAAATCCGCCTGCCGGAACAGCCGCGCGTCGAGCTGCATCCCCGCCGGCAGCTCCGACTCGATCGCGTCGAGCACCCGGTCCAGCTCGGCGGTCAGCGCCAGCGTGTTGACGTCCGGCTGCCGGTGGATGCCGAGGATCACCGCCGGCTGCCCGTTGCGGGACCCCTCGCCCCGCTTGAGCGACTCTCCCACCTGTACGGTCGCCACGTCCCGCACCCGGATGGGACGCATGTCGCGGGTCGCGACCACCGTGGCCCCGATGCCCTCGACATCGTGCGCGCGGCCGGCCCCCTGGATCAGGTACTCCTGTCCGCCGGCGCGGCGGAATCCGGCCGACGTGTTCCGGCTCGCGCGCTGCAGCGCCGCCTCGACCGCGCGCAACGGGATGCCGTAGGCGGCCAGCCGTTGTGGATCGACCAGCACCTCGAACTGCCGCCGCTCGCCGCCGATCACCGTCACCTGCGCGACGCCCGGCGTCGCCAGCACGCGCCGGCGAATCACCGTCTCCGCCGTCGTGCGCAGCGCCAGCGGGGTGTGCGCGTCCGACTGCAGGGCGACGAACATGATCTCGCCCATGATCGACGCCAGCGGCGCCATGACCGGCGCGTCGATGTCGTCCGGCAGCGTCGCCGCCACCGTGGCCAGCCGCTCGCTCACGGTCTGCCGCGCACGGCGCACGTCGGCGTCCCAGTCGAAGTCGACCCAGATGACCGCGATGCCGACCGCGGTCGACGAGCGCACGCGCCGCACGCCGGACGCTCCGTTCAGCGCCGCCTCGATGGGAAACGTGACCAGCGCCTCCATGTCGGTCGGCGCCATCCCGTGCCCCTCGACCAGCACCGTCACGGTCGGGGCGGTCAGGTCCGGCAGCACGTCGACCGGCATCCGCACCGCCACCCAGCCGCCCCAGACGAGGAAGGCGGCCGCGGCGGCGATCACCGCCAGACGATTGCGCAGCGACCAGCGGATGAGTGCGTCCAGCAGCATGATTCGCGAGCCCGTGAATCCTATGGGCCTCCCCGTCGTGACAGCATACTCCCCGGCGCGTTCCGCTCACAGCCCCGACGCCTGCCGGCTGGCGATCCGCGGGGCGGGCGACCTGCATCATCCCGGCGCAGTCGGCCGACCAGGTCGAGGCCGAGGTCGCCGAGTATCGGCGTTTCCGCCGCTTGTCGAAGGAGCTGGTCGAGGTCAACGACGCGCTGAGCGAAGCGCGCTTGGCCGCTGCGCCGCTGCCCGTCGTCGGGGCGGCAAAAAGGGGCTTGCCGAAGCGGTTGCGGACACCATCGGCGCGGAGGTCGAGTCCCTGATCGAGGCCGAGGTCGAAACGCTGATCGGGGCGGCGCCGGCTGATGGGCTGGACTTCGAGGCGGTCGAGCTGGCGCAGCGTCAGCGGGTCATCGACATCACCGGCAGCGCGCTCGCACGCCAACTCCATGCGGACCGCTCCGACGGCGCGACGCCGACCGCAGCATGCGCCTGCGGCGGGTCGGCGCGTCTCGCCGGTCGCCGTCCGAAGACGATTCTGTCGGCCTTGGGGCCGCTGACACTGGAGCGGGCCTACTACCACTGTGCCGCCTGTCGCACCGGGAGCTGTCCGCACGACCGGGCGCTGGGCATCGACGACGCGTCGCTGTCGCCGGCCGTAACTGGACGGTCGAGGCGTTCGGAACCGCGCTGCCCCTGCGCGACCTGGCTGCGCAATGAGTCGGCGCCCGCATCTCTCCAACAGCTCTGTCCGCAACGGTGTCGGGGATGCGCACGGAAGTAGACCGGACGCTGACGCCAGCCGTCGATACGTTCGGCTACGCCGACGTGACGCTCATCGACCGGCCTGCGGCTCTGGGCACTTCCTGCTGGGCGCCTCACTGCCATGTAACGAGAAGTCGAACGTTCGCACGCATGCGGCAACCCGTTGCCTCCCTCCCGTACATCTGGTAGCGTGCCGCACATGAAGGCGACGGCTGTCCAAAACGCGTCGGACCCGCCCACCGAGGCCGGGTTCGCCGGCCTGCTGTGCGACCTGCTGCCGTCCCAGGGCTGCTGGAGCGACGAGGCGTACCTGTGGCTCACGGACCGCACGCGGCGGCTGGTCGAGTTCACCGACGGCCGGCTCGAGGAACTCCCCATGCCCACGGCGTCGCACCAGGCCATCCTCCTGTGCCTCTACCGCCTGTTGCGCCGCCACCTGAAGCCGCGCGGAGGCGTCGTCACGGTGGCGCCGCTGCGGTTGCGCCTGCGGGAGGGCAAGTTCCGCGAGCCGGATCTGCTGGCGCTCTGCGATCGGGCGGACCCCCGTTACCAGGACCGTTACTGGTCGGGCGCGGATCTGGTGGCCGAGGTGGTCAGCCCCGACCGGCCGGCGCGCGATCTCGAGGAGAAGCGCGCCGACTACGCCGAGGCCGGCATCCCGGAGTACTGGATTGTCGATCCGCGGAACGAGATCATCACCGTGCTGGCGCTGGAGGGCGATGCGTACGTCGAGCACGGCCGCTTCGCCCGCGGTGACGAGGCGGCTTCGCGGCTGCTCGATGGCTTCGTCGCCGACGTGGCCCAGGTCTTCGACGCCCCCGCGGCCGGCTGAGCGGGCCCGCGGGCTCGCTGGATGCAGGTCCCCGGCGACGCCGTCTTGTGCTCGTCACGACCGCCTGGTCGAAGACGACGAGAGCTTCACCCCGAGACTGTGGAAGGCCGCGGAAGCCCAGACGCCTGCCGGCTGGCGATCTCGTACACCGCCGCCGTCATCCAGCGCTTGAAGTCGTCGTTGTCCATGTACTGCCGGAACAGCTCGGCGTCGTCCTTCATCATGCCGGTGACGACGCGGGCAAGCACCTTGTCGTGCTCGATGCGCGCGTTGGCGGGGTCGGAGTTCCGACGGGCGTTCCGGAAGGCAGGGTCGGCGGCCACCTTCGATGGAATCGTCCCGGTGATGAGTTCGCCCACGCGGTCGCGGTCGTCCCAGGCGATGTCGCCGAACAGGTCGTTGAACGCCTGCAGGATGTTCGAGAGGCGGTCCAGCACGGGCTCGGGCGCGCTGCCGCCGCCGCGGGTCGGCACGGGATCGATCTCGGCATCCTCGTCGGGCAGCATGATCTTCTGCACCGCCCGCTTCTCGACCCGGCAGCTGTCCATGTCGATGGCGTCCAGGACACCCTTCGAGAGGTCCTCCTCCTCGGGGGCCGGCAGCTTCGGGATCAGGAAGGTGAGGAAGATCGAGCGCCGCACGGCTCGAACAGCTTCTCGCGCGGGTTGCGGTCCCGCCGATACTGCTCCACCGCATCGGCTGCCGTCTGCTTCGTGAGCCGGTTCTTCAGCTCGAAGGTGAAGACCGGCAGGCCGTCGATGAACAGGCCGATGTCGAGCGCCCGCTGCGTCTCGTCGCGGCTGTAGCGGAGCTGGCGGACGACGGTGAAGCGGTTCTGAGCGAAGCGCTCCTGCGCCTGCCGGTTGCCGGGCGACGGCGCGCCGTAGAACAGACTCAGGTCGTGCGGGCCGTGCCTGATGCCGTGGCGCAGCACGTCGACGGTGCCGCGCCTGGAGATCTCGCTCTGGATCCGGGCCAGGAACTTCCGTCGGGTCGGGCCGTCCGCGTCCAGCGTCAGCGCTTCGGCGGCGTCAGGCTGGGTGGCGTGCAGGAAGGCGGCGAGCTGGAGGAGATCGACGCAGAACTCGCGGTCGTAGTCGCGGGCGTCGCCCGCGCTCCAGCCGACGCCGCCGTAGGCGGGACGCGCCTCGCGCGTCCGCCCCTCCTGTAGCGGGTCGCAGGGATGGCCCGCCAGCGCCGTGCAGATGAAGCGCTCCAGGCCGCGCTCGGAAGTATCCGAGATCATCCCTGGTCCTTTCTGCTCACCCCGGCACTCCCGCCACCAACAGCGTCCCCAGATCCGCATCGCCCTGCCAGTCCCGCAGATGGGGTGCTCGGAGCCCAGCACGATGTCGGTCGCGCCTTCCTCGTCCTTCGCGAAGCACAGGACGTCACCAGCGGCGGCGGCGTTCAGCACCACGGGCGAGTGCGTCGCCAACAGCACCTGCGTGCCGTACACCGACGAGAGCGAATCGTATACGGCGGCCACGGCGCCCGGATGAATCCCGTTCTCGGGCTCCTCGATCAGGTAGTTGCCTTGCAGATCCGTCAGATACGCCGGCAGGGTGAGCGCCGTCAGCCGCAGCGTCCCGTCCGATACGAGCCACGACGGCACTGTCAACTGATTCCCGTACTCGTAGCTCAGGTAGCAGTGCCGGTCCTCCGGCCGCTCGATGGTGCTGATGTCCACCAGATCAGGCAGGGCGGTGCGCAGGTGCTTGATCCATGCAGCGTGCCGCTCCGGATGGTGCTGCCGCAACCGGGCGACCACCCACGGCACGTTCGATCCGTCCGGCAGGAACCCGGACACCCGGGTGGGCGGGCTCGGCCGCCGGATGGCGCGGCTGTTGAGCATGAACCTCTGCACGCCGGAATGCAGGTAGTCGCGGAACCAGGTGGCGACGGGGAACGCGCTCTCGTCCGCGGGCAGGTTTCCGAGCGCAGAGCGCCGGGGCCCCAGCTTGAACGACGGCGCCCAGCTCTTATCCGGGGGCTTGGCTTCGTCGTAGAAGTTGTCGTTCCCGCCCAGCACCTTGTTGAGCAGCACCTTGTTGTCCTGCCTCCGAATACTGACCAACAGCGACGCCGGCGGCGGGATGGGCAGTGGGAACGACAACTGGCGCTGTTTGTTCTCAATTGCCGTCCGCTTCTTCAGCAACAGCGTCTCGGCCTTGAACTCGAACTGCCGGTGGGTGTCGTCGAATCCAATGGCCACCTGATAGCGCACCACGTCCAGGTCCGGTCTCCGGGCCCGTTGTCGCAGCCGCTCCGGGACTTCCGCCTCGACCGCCAACTCCACGCGCTCGCCCTGACGCTGGAAGAGCAGGTCAACCGGCGTCGGCGTGCGTTCAACCAGCGCGCCGTCGAGCCCGTTCGACACCACGTCGCGCAGGAAGCCGATGACGTCCAGGAAGGTCGTCTTGCCGGACGCGTTCGGACCCACGAGGACGTGAAACGACTGCAGCGGGCGGCGCACGTAGCGCAGGCAGCGGTAGTTCAGGGCCTCGACCAGCGTGATCATCGGGCCTCCGTGAACGCCGCGGACGGTCGGTGAGCGCGGTTTTCGAGCATCATTCCGTTACGTCCAGGCGTCATACCGCGACAGTGTACTGGCCGACCAGCCTCAGTCCTCCGCAGCGTCCCGCGCGCGCATCGAGCGGGAAGTTCGCCAAGCCTACCGACCCGGCAGCCGGTCATGCACCTGCTTCGCCGCTCATGGAACGATACGCGAACCGCAGGCAGGCCCGCATGCCCGCACCGTCCAGCTCCGGGTACTCGCGCAGGATGGTCTCCGGGGTGTCTCCCGCCCCCAGCATGCCGAGCACATGCTCCACGGCTATCCGCAGGTCCCGGATGATCGGCTTGCCGCCGAAGACGTCCGCCCGCACGCTGATGCGATCCGCGTCGCCAACGTCCGACGCCGGCGTAGCCTCCTCCACTCCGCTTCGCCAGCCTAACCGCGCCGACCCACCATCATCTTCCACGCCGAGCGCACCCACCTCGGGAAGTCGCGCCGCCGCCTCGCGCACGTCGAGCTTGCCGGTGACCACATCGGCGATCAGGCGCGTGCGGAATTCCTGAGCCAAGTCGATCTGCCGCCGACAGGCATTACTACGCGCCGCTGCCCGTTCGCTGACGCCATCCATGGCTCGCACAGCCTGCGCCTGTTCATTCTCGGGGGGAAATACAAACCGATGAGCACGAAGTTTCTCGCCCGTCAGGTGACTAAATGTGCTTTCGTGGCCATCCGCAAAAGCACCTCGTTCCGCAGCTATTCGAAGCAGATAGAGCAAGAAACGCGGCTGGTCTCGTTCGGGGAAGCAAGTCCTCAATCGATGAAGCGCCTTTTGGAATCCGCAGGCGCCAATTTCCCCTCGCCACACTGCACAACGTCCAACTTCTCCGCCGCGCTCGACATATGCGGCTGCGAGGGCCTCTGCCTCGCCGGACATGTAGATCGGCTTCGTGTGGTCGCCTGGAACCGCCACGAGAACGTTCCGAACCGACTCGGGCGCGGTTTCGAGTTCGTCAAGCAGGAGCTCCGACAGCACCAGCGTCAGTTCGCCGCGGACGAAGCGGTCTTCCAGCTCTTGCCGTAGGGCGGGTTCGAGATCATGAAGTCGAACTCGCGGGACGGGAAGGCGTCGTTGGCGAGCATGGAGAGATCGAACCCACGGCGTGGTTGTCGAGGCCGGGATGGCGGACGGAGCCGTCGGCGTTCATCACCGGCGCCGGGCTCAGATTGACGTCAGGCGAGGTGAGCCTCTCGATCAGCGTGCCCAGGGCGTCGGCCTTCGAGAGCCGCGGGATCTGGTTGCGGAACTCGAAGTTGTCCAGGATGTCCTGCACATTGGGGGAGAACCCGTCGAGCCAGGCTCGAAAGTCCGCTTCGAGCTGCTGCCGGCCGGCGCGGGCGCGCAGGTCGCGCAGGGTGAACGGCGAGGCGTTGTAGAACGCCTGCCCCGCCGCCCGCCGCAGGGCGGAGTCCTGCTCGACGATGCCGTGCTCGTCAAGCACGGCCTTCCTGTCGAGCACGTCTGCTTTGGTGTCCTCCAGCACGGCGTCGAGCCGGCGCAGCACCGTGAGCGGGAGGATCACGTCGCGGTACTTGCCGCGGACGTAGAGGTCGCGCAGCACGTCGTCGGCGATGCCCCAGATGTAGTTGGCAATCCAGTGCAGGTCGGCGTTGGTCATCGGGTGACTGCAGCAGGGTGTTCGTGAGCGCCTCTTCCAGCGGCTGGTTCCGGCTGTCGCGGAGCCCTCCTCACCGGGACTTCGGCATCGCCGACGAGGGCCGAACGGCGAATCAGTGCGTGTGCCCGTGCGCCGGGACCTGCGGCGACAGCGCGGCCAGGCGGATGAGCGGCGCCCCGCGGACGACGACGCGCTCGCCGGGCGCGATGTCGCCCGCGATCTGCACCTGGCCCGCCTCGCGGTTGCCGAGCCGCACCGGCCGGCGCTCGAAGCTCTCGCCCCCCACCTGCACGAAGACCACCGGCTGTCCGGCGTCGTCGACGACCGCGCTCTCGGGCACGGTCACCGCCTCGACCGCGGCCGACGCGAAGATCCGCAGCGAGACGGCCTGGCCGACGGCCAGCCGGCGATCGGGATCGCGCAGCTCGTAGATGATCGGCACGGTGCGCGCCTCGGGCTCGAGGACGCGGCCGACCGCGACCAGTCGGTCGAGCGCGATCGGGGCCCCGAAGCCCGGTACGTCGAGCTCGGCGCCGGTCAGCTCGTCGACCCGCGCCAGGGCCGCCTCGGGAAGGGCCCCGACCACATGCACGCGGTCGAGGGCGATCAGCCGGAACAACCGCGTCCCCTCCTCCACACTGGCCCCCGGCGTCGCGTCGGACGCCGCGACGACGCCGCTGATGGGCGCCCGCAGCACGAAGCGCGTGTCGCGCCCGCCCTCCCCCTCGCCGGTGCGCGTGGCGTCGAGCTGCGCCATGTGCGCCTCGGCCGCGGCGACGCGCGCCTCGGCCGTCCGCTCGGCGAGCCGGGCCTCCAGCCGCCGCCGCGCGGGCAGCGCCCCGGCCCCGACCAGCCGTTCCACCCGGGCCCGCTCGGCCCGTTCGAGCTCCAGCGCGTTGCGCGCCTCGGCCACCGCGAGCTCCAGCGCCGGCCGGTCCTCGCCATGGCCGCTGTGGGGAACGATCTCCACCAGCGGATCGCCGCGGGACACGCGCGACCCGATCGGACGCAGCGACAGGTCACCGGCCAGCCGTCCCGCGACCGGGGTGGTCACGTCGGCGCGGCCCCCGGTCCGCGGCTCGATCTTGGCCGCGATCATCAGGCTCTCGGCGATTCGGCGCTCACGGGCCGGAGCGGTCGCGAAGTCGAGCGTCCACTGCTGCTCCTTGAGGAAGGGGACCGAACCATCCTCCTCCTCGTGCGCATGGCGCCCCTCGGCGGCGGCGGGCGTCAGCACGGTGACCTCGCCCAGGTCGTGACGATCCGCCAGTCCCGGCGCGTTCAGCAGGACGGAGAGCCGGTAGCGGCCGGCCCGCGACGGGGTGACGTCGACGCCGAAGATGCCGGGGCGCCCCGGCGCGTCCACCGTGAACGCCTCGCTGCGGACGCCGTCCAGCCGGACCTCGGCGCGGCCCGCCCGCAGCGGCTCGAAGCTGGCCAGATCGGTGAAGTGGATGGCGAACCGGCTCGTCGCGTCCTCGACGAGCGGCGGGTACTCCATGAACAGCTCGCTCCGGTCGGTCCAGCGCGTCTCGACGACCGGCGGCGTCTCGACCGCGTCGACCGACTCGACGGCGCCCGCGCCGCCGCCGCACGCGTGTGCGAGGCACGCCGCCGCCGCAACCGCGCCGCAGGTGCGAATCCGGCTCCCGAAGGTCATGGTGTCAACTCCCTTCCCACCGCCAGATCGAGATGGATGGCGGCCCGTCGCGCCGCGGCGGACAACTCCAGCAGGCGCAGCTCCGCGGCCAGCACCACCCGGTGCGCGTCGAGCAGCTCCAGAATGCCGTACTCCCCCTCCTCGTACGCCGCCGTGGCGATTCCGGCCAGCTCCGCCGCCGGCGCCACCGACTCGGCGCGGTAGCGCCGGGCGAGCGCGCGGTAGCGCGAGGCCTCCGCGTGCGCCGCACGCACCTCGCTCTCGATGCGACTCCGCAGCGCATCCCGCTCGGCTCCGGTCCGCGCCCGCGCCGCTTCGGCCCGCGCCACCTGCTGCTGTCCCCGATTGAAGAGGGGGACGGCCACCGTCGCTCCAATCACGTACCCCGACGCATGCGCCCGTGACGCGCCGCTCCGCTTCAGGCCCGCGGTGACGGTCGTCGTCGGCAGGCGCAGCCGGTCGGCGGCCCGGCGCTCGGTCGCCCAACGGTTCTCGCCCAGGGTCAGGGCGCGATAGTCCGGCCGCCGCGCCAGCGCCTCGTCCAGCAGTCCGCCGGCGTCCGGGATGGACGGGCCGTCCAGCAGCGGCCCCGCCGCGCCCAGCGTCCCGGGCTCGGTTCCCGGCGCCAGGAACGAGGCCAGGCGGGCCTGCGCCGTCGCGCGATCGATATCCGCCGCCTGCCGGTCGGTCTCGATGTCGGCCACCTCGCGCTCGGTGCGCAGCCGGTCGAACCGCGATCCCTCGCCTTCCCGTTCGCGGGCGCGGAGGACGTCGACCAGGCGTCCGAGCTCGGCCACGCCCGCCGCCAGGGCGGCCGCGCGCTCCTGGGCGAGCAACAGCTCCGTGAAGGCCAGACGCAGGCGCGCCTCGAAATCCAGTCGGGAGGCGTCGGCGCGGGCCTGCGCCGCGGTGACCGCCCGCGCCGCCACCTCACGGAGCAGGCCGGTGCGGCCCCGGAGCGGCAGCTCCTGGGAGACCAGCAGGAAGTCGTCGACACCGAGACCGGTGTCCTCTCGCGTGTAGCCGGCGGTCGGGTTGGCGAACAGGCTCCGTTCCCGGGCGTCGGCCTCCAACTCCTCGACACCGAGACGCAGGGCCTCCAGGTGCGGATGTTCCGCGCGCATCCGCGCCAGCGCCTGCGCCTCGGTCAGGGGCTGACCGGACGCGAGCGGCGCCGACATCCCCAGGAATCCCGCCAGCAGCAGCGGCAGCGATCGACGCATATAGCCCTCTCCTGACACCGCCGGCGGGCGGGCGGACGGTGTCCCTGCAGGTTGCAGCAACGTCTCCCGCGCGGGCGGACGGATCCGCCGCGCGAGGGACACGACGTCAGGAGCGGACAGGCGGGGCGCGGGCAGCGGCGGCGGGGCGGGGCGGCGGGTCGGGCCCGGTGGTCGGGTCGACCGGCGGGCGCATGCCGCAGGGGCGGGGCGGTACACCGGCTTCGGGCGCCGCGACGACAGCGGCTGGCGCATCAAGGCGCAGGAGTGACATCTCCACCGCGGCCGCCGACAACGCGACCGCCGCGTGCCGGTGTCCGGGGCCAGTCGCGGCCGGCGTACGCCCCGCATCGGGAGCGCGACTCCCGGCCGGATGCCAGTGCGCACCCGCAGCATGGTGGTGCGCGCAGTGCTCGTCCACCGCCTCCGGGTGGGCGGCGCCGTGCGCGTGCACGTGCAGGAACGGCGCGGAAACGCTGGACGACGCCAGCGCCGCGGCGAGCAGCACGCGGGCGATGCGGTGCAGCATCGTTTTTATCCTTACGACCGTTTCCGCCGGTGTCAACCCCGCTCCAATCCGCGTTGCGTTTCTGCGGCGCAAGCTCCTAGACTGGGCCACTGCATGTCGAACAGAGTACGCTGCCACGCGGTCGCGGCGGTCGCGGCCGGCCTGATCTTCGGCGCCCTGCCGCCGCCGTCGTCGGCGCAGCCGACCGGCGCCGTCGTCGTCGCGCCGTTCACCAACGTGAGCGCACAACCCGCCGACGACTGGATCGGCGTGGGTATCGCGGAGGCCGTCGCCGCCGATCTGCGGAGCGCCGGCATCACCGTCGTCGGGTACCGCGCGGACGGCGGCTCCGATCGGCCGCCCGCCGGCAACGGCGACGGGAGCGGCTACCGGAACGAGAACGGCGGCAACGGCGACGGCTTCCGGTGGTCGGCCGGCGGCGGCGCCCGCGAAGTCCATCGCCGGCGCGGGGCGGCATGGCTCGTGGACGGGGCGATCCAGCGGCTGGGCGATCGGCTGCGGGTGACGACGCGCGTGGTGGACGTGGCGACCGGCGGGATCGCGTTCAGCACCCGCGTCGACGGTGCGTTCGGCGACCTGTTCGACCTCCAGGACGCACTGGGCGCGGCGCTCGCCGGGCACCTGTCCGCCGGCGTGGAGACCGCGACCGCGACAGCGGATCCCGGCGCCCCGACGACGGCCAGCGTCGCGGGAGAATTCGACCGCCGCTCCCGATTCGGCGCAGTGACCCCGCCGGCGCTGCCCGGCGACGCGGCGGTGGGAGACGGCGGGCCCGAACGGAGCGCAGTTGCGCCCCCGTCGACGCCCACCCGCGGTTCCACGGTCAGCGGGCCGCGGTCCGGGCGCAGCGTCACCGGCGCGCTGGCCTTCGGTGAGCCGGGCGGGGCGGACGGACCGGCGCGGCGCCGACCCCGGCGGTCGGGCGGCGGCTTCACGCCGACGCCGAGAGTCCGCCCGACGGTGGTCATCGGGCGGACCGGCAACCCGCCCGAGATCGACGGCCGGCTCGACGATTCGATCTGGGAAACGGCGACCTACATCAACGACTTCATCCAGATCGCGCCGGTGGAGGGCGCGCCGGGCACCGAGGAGACCGAGGTATGGATGGCGTACGACAACGACCATCTCTACTTCGCCTTCTACGCCCACTACACGCGGCCGGAGGTGATGCGCATCAACCGGGCCGACCGCGAGGAGATCCGCGGCGACGACCGGATGTCGGTGTTGTTCGACCCGTTCATGGACCAGCAGCGCGCCTACCAGTTCGAGGTCAACGGCTACGGCGTGCAGTCCGACTCGCTCGTCAACGCCGACGGCAGCACGGGTTTCTCCCGCTCCAGCAGCAGTTCGTCGGCCTCGCGGGGCGGCAGCGGGCCGCGGCGGAGCGGCGGCAGCGGCATGAGCAGCGCGGGTCAGTTCGGGATCCGCGGCGACCAGTCATGGAACGCGTTGTTCGACACCGGCGGGCAGGTGGTCGAGGACGGCTGGACGGCCGAGATGCGCATCCCCTTCAAGAGCCTGCGCTATCCGTCGCGCGCGGGCGGCGAGGGGCACCGCTGGGGCTTCCAGATCACGCGCATCATCCGCGACAAGTCGGAGGCGCAGTCGTGGTCGCCGATCTCCCGCGGCGTGGCCGGCCAGCTCACCCAGTTCGGCGTGCTCGAGGGCCTGTCGGACATGTCCCGCAGCCGCAACCTGGAGTTCCTGCCCGAGCTGACCGGCTTCCGGCTCGGATCGCTCGACACCGACACCGGCGCGTTCCACCGGGGCGATCCGAAGGGCGAGATGGGTCTCGGCGTCAAGTACGGCATCACGCCCAACCTGACCGCCGACGTCACGTTCAACCCCGACTTCTCGCAGATCGAATCCGATCGGCCGCAGATCGAGACCAACCAGCGCTTCGCGCTCTTCTACCCGGAGCAGCGGCCGTTCTTCCTCGAAGGCCAGGAGATCTTCCAGACGGCGACGCCGCTGACGCTGGTGCACACGCGCACCATCATCGACCCGCGCTTCGGCGGGAAGCTGACCGGCAAGGTGGGCAACTCCACCCTGGGCGTCGTCGTGGCCGACGATCACGCGGCGGGCCGCTTCGACGACACGACGCATCCGCAGTACGGCGCGACCGCGCAGACCGCCCTCGGGCGGGCGCGCTACGACTTCTACGCCGAGTCCTATCTCGGCGCCATCGCCACGGCGCGGGAGTTCGGAACCGACCACAACCGGGTGGCCGGGGTCGACGGCCGGTTCCGCCTCGGGCGGACCCACCGCATCAGCTTCCTGGCCGCGGGGTCCGAGACGCAGGACACCGATCTCGGCTCGCTGTCCGGCGCCGCGATCGAGGCGGACTTCTCGAAACAGGGCCGCAATCTCAGCTACAACGTCGCCTACAGCAGCATCGACCCGGGGTTCCACACCGGCAGCGGCTTCCTCCCGCGTGTCGACCTGCAGCAGACCAGCGGCACGGTGTCGTACCGCTGGTGGCCCGAATCGAACCTGATGACCTGGGGTCCGTCGGCCACCTACCTGCGCCTCTACGACCACAGCGGCGTGCTGCAGGACGAGCAGTTCCAGGGCATGGCGAGCTTCTCGTTCCGCAACAACATGGCCATCACCGGCATGGTCAACCGCGACCTCGAGCGCTACGGCCGGATCGACTTCCGCAAGACCGGCTACGGCTTCTTCGGCGTCATCAGCGCCCGGATCCTCTCTATCTACGGTGGTTACAACTGGGGCGACGGCATCCTCTACGCCGACGATCCGTACCTGGGCCGCTCGACCATCGGCAACGTGAACTTCCGCTTCCAGCCCACCTCGCGGCTGCGCACCGAGTTCACCATGGTCTCGAGCGACTTCGTCAACCCGGTCGAGAACGCGGACATCTTCAACGTCCGGATCTTCCGCTCGCGTTCGACCTACCAGTTCACCGAGCGGCTGCTCGTGCGCTACATCGCCGAGCACAACACGCAGTCGGTGACGGTCGGCAACAACGTGCTGTTCACCTACCGGATCAACGCCGGCACGGTCGTCTTCCTCGGCTACGACGACCGCTTCCAGCGCGGCTCGCTCATCGACAGCACACTGTTTCCGTTCGCCGCACTGCAACGCACGAACCGCGCCTTCTTCGGCAAGCTGTCGTACCTGTTCCGCTACTGATCCGGCCGGGCGACCTGATCCGGCGACTGCGCACGTTCGCCGAAGCGACGAATCACGAGTTCGGGCCCCGACGACATCTCGATGCGCGGAGCGGAGCGAGTTCCCCCGCTCGATGCGCCATTCGACCGCTGTCAGCACGCACCGTCGACAGCAGCCGCGAATCGGGTCATGATGGTGGGAGTCGGCGGCCCGCCCGCCGCAATCGAGGAGGACACCATCCGCAGACGAATGGACTTCCGGATCGAGGGTCTCGACTGCAACATCGAGGCCGCCCAGCTCCGCGAGGCGCTGGAAAACCGCGCCGGTGTGCACGGGCTCTCGTTCCACGTCGTCGACGGCCGCATGACCGTCGATGCGGACACCGCCGTTCTCGGTTCCGACGAGGTCGCCGCGGCGGTGTCGCGACTCGGGATGCGCGCCGCGCCGTGGGAGGCGACGCCGCGCGCCGAGTCGTGGTGGGAGACGCACGGCCGCCACGCGCTGGTGGCGACCAGCGGGCTGGCGCTCGTCGGCGGACTCCTTCTGCACGTCGTGGTGGCGGGCGGCGGCGTGCTGGAGACGCTGTTCGCGCACGCCCACGGGGCGCACGGCGTCGACCGTCCCGTCGTGCTGCTGCTGCTGGTCGGCATCGCCACCGGGTTGTTCCACGCCGCGCCGAAGGCGGTGACGTCGCTCGGGCGCCTGCGTCCGGACATGAACGCGCTGGTGCTGGTCTCGGTGACCGGCGCCCTGTTCCTGGCCGAGTGGGCCGAAGCGGCAGTCCTGGCCTTCCTCTACGGGCTGTCGGGACTGCTGGAGAACTGGAGCGCGCGGAGGGCGCGCAACGCCATCGGGTCGCTGCTGCGCATCACGCCGACGACGGCGGCGGTGGTGCACGGCGATCACGAGCACCGGACGCCGGTGGACGGCGTCGCGGTGGGCGCGCACGTGCGCGTGCGGCCGGGGGAACGCATCCCGTGCGACGGCGTGGTGACCGACGGCAGCTCCCACGTCGACCAGGCGCTGGTCACCGGCGAGTCGGTGCCCGCCTGGAAGACGGCCGGTGACGAGGTGTTCGCGGGGACGGTCAACGGCCACGGCGCGATCGAGCTGCGCACCACACGGGCCGCGTCCGACACGATGCTGGCCCGGATCACGTGCATGGTCGGCAAGAGCGACCAACACCGGGCGCCGACCGAGCGCTTCATCGATCAGTTCGCCCGCTACTACACGCCGTTGATGTTCGCCGTCGCGTTCGCCGTGGGCGCGGTCCCGCCGCTGGCGCTGGGCGGCGGCTGGGAGCACTGGTTCTACCAGGCGATGCTCATACTGCTGATCTCGTGCCCGTGCGGGCTGGTGATCTCCACGCCGGTGACCATCGCCGCCGCCATCACCGCGGCCACGCGGCACGGCGTGCTGATCAAGGGCGGCTCCCACCTGGAGGAGCTGGCCCGGCTGCGCGCGGTCGCCCTCGACAAGACCGGCATCGTCACGCGCGGCGAACCGGTCGTGCGGGCGTTGCGGCCGGTGGACGGTCGCTCCGAGGAGGAGGTGCTGGCCCGGCTGCTGGCCATCGAAATGCGCAGCGAACACCCGCTGTCGCGGGCGATTGTCGGCTACGCGCGGGAACGCGGCGTGGAGCCGGCTCCGCTGGCCGATTTCGCCGCGATCGAGGGGCGCGGCGCCGAGGCGCTGATCGACGGGAGGCCGTTCTGGGTGGGCAGCGCCCGCTTCGCCCGGGAACGGACCGTGCTCGACCGGCTCGATGCCGAGATCGCGGCGCTGCAACGCGCCGACGAGACGGTCGTCGTCTGCGGCGCCGGCGACGAGGTGTGGGCGCTCATCGCCATCGAGGATCCGGTGCGGCCGGAGGCGGCTGCGAGTGTGGCCGCGATCCACCGGCAGGGGCTGCGGACGGCCCTGCTCACCGGCGACAACCCCGTGACCGCCCGCAGCGTCGGCGACCGCGTGCAGGTGGCCGACGTGCGCGCCGAACTGCTGCCCGACGACAAGGCCGCGGCCGTCCGCGCCCTCATCGCGCGGGATGGCCCGACCGCCATGGTCGGCGACGGCATCAACGACGGGCAGGCCCTGCTGTGCGCCTCGGTCGGCGTCGCGATGGGCGGCAACGCCACCGACGTGGCCGCCGAATCGGCCGATGTCGTGCTGTTGCAGGACGACCTGCGCAAGCTCCCGTTCCTGGTGGACCACGCCCGCCGCACGCGGCGGGTGCTCATCGAGAACATCACCGTCGCGCTCGGCGCCAAGGCGCTCTTCCTGGTGTTCATGGCTTTCGGCGCGGCCACCCTGTGGATGGCGGTGGCCGCCGACATGGGCGCGTCGCTGCTGGTCACCTTCAACGGCCTGCGCATGCTGCGCCCGGGGGCCGTCACCCGTGGAACGTCAGCGGAGCCGGCTCCGGCCGGCGGACTCGACATGGAGCGCGCGTGAGCCGGCAGGCGCCCGCACTCCGCCGGCGGGACCCGCGGCGCGGCGGTGACCGACGACATGCGCGCCGACAGCCGGGTCGCCCGGCGCGGTGTTGCGCCCCGTGAGCGGGTCGATCTAGAGTCCTGTGCACTTCGGCTCCCGCGCTCCGGGTGCACCGCACACACAATGGAGACGACGAAGACGACGCCCGGCTCCGGGCCGCGCGGGCCGCGGGCGGGCAGCCAGGAGGCAGCATGGACAGCAAGGCATCGGCGATCTGGAGGGGCGACCTGAAGGGCGGCAGCGGTTCGATCTCGGCCAACAGCGGCGTCCTGTCCGATGCGGCGTACACCTTCGCGACGCGGTTCGAGGGCAGCGCCGGGACGAATCCGGAGGAACTCGTCGCCGCGGCCCACGCCGGTTGCTACTCGATGGCGCTGTCGCACCAGCTCGCGCAGGGCGGGAACACACCGGACCACGTAAGCACGACCGCCACGGTGACCCTGGCGCAGGTCGAGGACGGGTTCGCGGTGACGAAGATCCACCTGGAGTGCTCGGCGAAGGTGCCCGGCATCAGTCAGGCCGCGTTCGACGAGGCGGCGAACGGCGCCAAGACGGGCTGTCCGATCTCGAAGCTGATGAACGCCGAGATCTCGCTCAACGCCGTACTGGAGACGTAGACCGGCCGACAGTTCCACGGCAGGCGTCCGAGGTCGGCAGCCGGGCCGACCTCGTCGCTGCCTTGCAAGACGTGTGTCGGTCGAAAGACACGACACCACCGGAACCGCTGGTGCAGGTCCGGCTCAGTCCGCGGCGCCGGGCGCTGCGAGCTGCGCCAGCAGCCGTCCGCCGAGACCGTCCACCTCCGCGGTGGTGTTCGCCAGCACGGCCACGCCGAAACCGCCGGTCGTCGGTGAAGCCCAGCCAGCTCCTGAATCCGCCCGTCCCGCCGTTGTGCCAGAGCACCGTCCGGCCGACGGCGTCGCTCCGATCCCGGACCCATGCGAGGCCGATCCCGCGGCCCGGACCCACGCGGAAGTGCTCCTTCCGGGTCAGATCCAGCACGGCCCGCAACGGCGTCGCATCGGGCGCCATGTTCGCCCGCAGGTATCCGACCATGCCGAACAGACACGCGGCGCCCATCCACCGGGAACCCAGCAACGAGGAAAGGGCGGCCACGGTCGGGAAGCGGCAGGACAGGGCCCCCGAGCGCCCTGCTGCGGGAGACCTGCGCCGGTATACTGGTGGCGTCATGTGCATGACTCGCAGGGTTGCGTGGAGGTCCGGCGTCACCGGTTGCGCGCTCGTTCTCGCCCTGGTCGAGGCGGCGGTCGGCGCACCCATCGCGGCGGGCCGTCAGGACGCGTCGCCCGCCCAGGCTGCCTTGTACCGCTGCGTGGACGCGGTGCGGGTCGAGGCCGCGGCGCTCGGGTTCAGCCTGTGCGACGCCGAACCGACACCGCTGCTGGCCAGGCGCGCCGAGCCGGACAACCTGCAGATCCGCGACGGGGCGCTGGTGGCGGCGGTCAACGACGGCGGCGTCGCCGCGCTCGCGGGCGTGCAGGCGGGGGACCTGATCTACCGCGTCGCCGGCGCCGACGTCACGCGCGCCGCCGACGCCGGCAGGCGGCTCGCCAATGTCGGCAGCGACAGCGACACGCAGATCAACTTCCTGCGCCGCGGGCGGCCGTACCGGATCAAGCTGCGCCGCTGATCGCACGTCCGGCGCCGCCGGACGGCGGGTCATCCGGGCGACGCACCAGGTCGTCTCGCCGCTGCGAGAATGTCCTGCGGGGGAATCCTCGGTAACGTTGCCGACACATCACGCTGCCAGCGCCGCCGAACCCGTCGCAAGGCGGCCGTGTCCGGCCCCAGCCCCCACCGCACCAGGAGCTTTCGCCGCAGAACTCGCTCCGTTGCGTTTCTGCGGCGAAAGCTCCTAGACTGCGGCGTATGCACAGGACGCCGAACGCCGTCGATCGCCGGGCCTTCCTGAACCTCACCGGCGCCGCACTGGGCGCAGCGCCGTTCGCGGCGCTCGCACGCCGCGTCGCGGCGGCGCCACCCGGACAGGCGCGGGCGCGGCGCGAGGTCGGCTACGGCCCGCTCGGGCCCGTCCGGGACGAGACGACGGGCCTGCCGCTGCTGCACCTGCCCGCCGGCTTCCGCTACCTGACGTTCGGCTGGACCGGCGACCCGCTGGCCGACGGGCGGCCGACGCCGCCCGCGCACGACGGCATGGCCGCGTTCGCCGCCGACGGCAGCCGCGTCCGTCTCGTCCGCAACCACGAGGTCCGCGACGAAGGGGCGTTCGCCGACCAACCGCTGTACGACGCCATCGGCGGGGGCGGCACGACGACCGTCGAGTTCGACACCGCGACGGGAACGGTCCGCGACGCGTGGACGAGCCTCGCGGGCACGGCGGTCAACTGCGCCGGCGGACCGACGCCGTGGGGTTCCTGGCTGACCTGCGAGGAGACCGTGCTCGGGCCGGGTTTCGACCCCTCGCGGCTCGACCGGGTGATCGAGGGCGGGACACCTGCGGCGTACCGCCGGCCGCACGGCTACGTCTTCGACGTGCCGGCCGACGGCGCCGCGACCGCCGAACCGCTGCGGGCCATGGGCCGGTTCATCCACGAGGCGGTGGCGGTCGATCCCGCCACCGGGATCGTCTACCAGACCGAGGACCGGGGCGCGGCGGGCTTCTATCGGTTCCTGCCCCACGAGGCGGGCGTGCTCGCGCGCGGCGGCCGCCTCGAGATGCTGGCCATCGCCGACGCGCCCGGAGCCGATCTGCGCACGGGCCAGACCGCGGATGTCTGGCGTCCGGTATCGTGGGCGCCGATCGCCGATCCCGACCCGGCCGAGGTCTTCGAGGACAGCGTCTTCCGGCAGGGCGTCGCCGGGGGCGGCGCCACGTTCGCGCGGCTGGAGGGAACCTGGCACGGCGACGGCAGCATCTATATCGTGTCGACCACCGGCGGCGAGGCCGGGGCCGGGCAGGTATGGGAGTACGATCCGGGCGGCGAGCGCCTGCGGCTGGTCTTCGAGTCGCCGGGCCGGGATGTGCTGGACATGCCCGATAACCTGTGCGTGAGCCCGCGCGGGGGGCTCGTGCTGTGCGAGGACGGCAACGTGGACAACTTCATCCGCGGCCTCACGCCGGACGGGGCGATCTTCGCGTTCGCGAGGAACAACATCGAGCTCGACGGCGAGCGGAACGGCTTCGCGGGCGATTTCCGGCACCGCGAGTTCGCCGGCGCCACCTACAGCCCGGACGGGCGCTGGCTGTTCTTCAACGCCCAGTCGCCGGGGATCACGTTCGCGGTGACGGGACCCTGGGCCGACGGACCGCTCTGACGACCTGGTTCGAACGCCCGGTCGCGGGGATCACGTTCGCGGTGACGGGACCCTGGGCCGACGGACCGCTCTGACGGGAAACAGACTGCGCTCCACGCGGGTACCTCCGCGTCGTGCGGGCGGGCGGGACCGGCCACGACGCCTCCGCGGTATGCTTCCTGCGTGTCCCGCTCGTTGACCGCCCGACGCGTTCGACCGCGGTGCTGCCTTCTCGTCCCGGCGGCGCTGATCATCGCAGCGGTCGGCCTGACCGTCCCGGCCGGAGCGGCCGCCCATCCGCTGTCGTTCACGGAAGTGACGCTGTCGCTCGGCGACGGGGCCTTCGAGGCCGACGTGATCTACGACCTCGACGCGCTCGCGCTCGGCGCGCCTGTCGACGCCGACGACGCGGAGCTGGCCGCGGCGCTCGCAGCCCTCTCCCCGGACGCGCTCGAGACGCGCATCGCCCGGCTGCGCCGCCTGTTCGAGCGGCGCGTCCGCGTGCGCTTCGACGGCCACCCGGCGCCGTTCCGCGTCGCGTTCCCGGACCACGGCACCCCCCGCGCGACCGAGGCGGACATCCCGACCGTGCTCGGCCTGACGGCGCGGCTCAGCGGGACGATCCCGGCGGGCGCCGCAACGGTCGGCTTCTTCGCGTCGCGCGCCTTCGGAGAGGTCCACCTGACCATCCGGGATCCGGAGCGCGGCATCGAGGCGCGATCGGTGCTCGAACCCGGCGCCCGCAGCGATCCCCTGGACCTGACGGCTCCGGTCGCTCCCCCCGGCCCCGTCGCGGTGGCGCACGACTACCTGCGCCTGGGGTTCGTCCACATCGTGCCGGAGGGCCTCGACCACATCCTGTTCGTGCTGGGACTGTTCCTGCTGAGCACGCGGCTGAGGCCGCTGGTCTGGCAGGTGACGGCGTTCACGGCGGCCCACGCGGTGACGCTGACCCTGGCGGCGCTCGGCGTCGTGACGCTGTCGGCGCGGGTGGTCGAGCCGCTGATCGCGCTGTCGATCGTCTACGTGGCGGTGGAGAACGTGCTGACCGAGCGGATCACCCGCTGGCGGTTGCCGCTCGTCTTCGGGTTCGGCCTGCTGCACGGGCTGGGCTTCGCCGGGGCGCTCGGCGCGCTCGGCCTCCCGGAGCAGGAGCGCCTGCCGGCCCTGGTCGGCTTCAACGCCGGGATCGAGGCGGGGCAGCTCGCGGTCATCGCGGCCGCGGCGCTGGCCTGCTGGCGGTTCCGCTCCGCGCCATGGTACCGCCGCCGGATCGTGGCGCCGGCCTCGGCCGCCATCGCCGTGGTCGGCCTGGTGTGGGCGGTCGAGCGCACCTTCGCGTGACCGGCGGATCGGATCCGACCCGGCCGGTCAGCCAGACGCGCCGACGGGCCGCCTGCCGACCAGACGGCCGACCGCCTTCAGCTTGCTCCAGAAGAAGTCGAACTGCCCGAGCAGCGTGCCGTAGCCGATCAGCAGCACCTGATAGACGGGCAGCATCACGACCAGATAGACCGCCCACTGCACCCAGCCGGGCGCCGTTTCGGGCAGGATGTACCCGATTACGAACCCCTTCAGACGGAGCGTCGTCAGGCCGGCGAGGGAAAACGCCGTCAGGATGGCGACCATGCCCCAGAAGCCGACTCCCCAGCGGGCCCGCATCCGGTCGAAGACGCTCATCGGTCCGCATTCCTCAGGCGGATGCTCCGCCGGATGCGAAACGGGCGCAGCCTCCCCGGGGCGGCCGGGCCCCGCGCCAACGGCAGGGGGGAGCCGGGTCCGACGCGATCAGTGAACCGTGACATGCCGTTCAAGACGTGCTACCTCCTCATCGCGGACGTTACTTTCGACACTCGAAACCGCACATACTACTGTACGGGTCAGGCATCGAGATCCACGTTGGCTGCGCCGGCGGGCGGAGGCGAGGCCGGACTCGGCCGGAGAACGCCCTCCCGGACCAGCCTTCTCACCAGGGTCAACTTCCCCTCGGCGTCCAGACAGTCGGGCAGGTCCCCGATGGCGAACTCCTCCACCGTCGTGGCGAAATGCAGCGCCGGCCACACGCCCGCGGGCAGCCGGAGCTCGCGGCCACAGAACCGGAGCAGGCACGTATCGCCCTCGGTCGCAGCCTCGGTGAGCAGCCCGACACGGCGCCTCACCCGCGAGCGGGCCGTCAGCGGATCCGCATGCAGCCGCTGGGCCAGCAGGTCGGTGAACAGCGGCGCGGCGGCGCCCAGGACCTGATCCGTGAAGCGGCGCCAGACCACCTGCGGGTCGAACCGCGACTGCACGAACGCCAGCTTCTCGGCGAACAGGCGCTCCCGCTCGGCGGGCGGGAACTCGTTCCCGGCGAACCCGCGCGGGAGGTTCCGGCGCAGCGACTCCTCCTCGAGCGCAGCCGCAGCCACGCTCTCCACGAGGAACTCGGCCCACGTGAACGCCGTGATCCCGAGCGTGACGTGCAGCGACGCCTGCTCCGTGGAACGGGCCGAGTGCATCAGGCCGCGCGGCAGGTAGACGGCGCTGCCGGGGCCGAGTTCGAACTCGTCGCTGACCTCGCCGGGCGGCGTGCCGCGTTCGAAACGCTGGCCGCGCAGCGGCAGTTTCACCTTCGTGTCGTAGATCGACCAGCGCTTCGTGCCGCTGACCTGCAGCACGAAGACGTCGTGCGTGTCCCAGTGCGGCGCGAATCCCTGCGCGTCGGGCGGCGTCAGATAGACATTGGTCTGCACCCGCGACGAGAACCGTCGCCCGAGCGCCGCGCACAACCGCGCCAGCGTCGGCGCCCGCGTGTGGAGCTGGTTGAAGATGACGGTCGCGCCGTCGTCGAAGTGCCGCGCCACCTCGAGCGGCTGAACCCGGCCGGCGTCGTTCGTATACTCGGCAGTGGGGACGTCGCCTTCGCCCCGCACCAGCTTGATGTCGCGGTGACTGGCCGCGTGCGTGCCCAGCACGGTGTCGAGGTCGGTCACCGAGAGCAGTTCGGCGTAGTACGGGGACGCCTCGCGCCGGACGTGGAGCAGCCGTTGCTCGTAGTAGTCGCGCTCGAACGTCGCGGTCGGCAGCGGATCGAGGAGCCAGGCGTACCAGTCGCGGTCGGTCGCCGGGCCCGGCCCGGTGGGGTCGGTCATCATGTTTTACGCGCTCCGTGCAATGCGACCCGTCGCACCGGGTTCGCATGGCGATCCGGCGCCGCCTTGCGGAGCCGTCGGCCCGCCGCCGCTCCGCGCACGCTCGTCCCGGCCCGCATCATCCGGCGTCCGCGGAGAGCGCCATCCGCCGCTCCGCGCATGCTTGTCCCGGGCTCCACCCCGCGAGTGGATCCGCCCCCCGCGGCTTGACAACCACGGCACGCCCCCATACGATACCGGGACTCATTCTCATCATCAAGTCCTGGGAGAACGTCATGCGCACGCAGAACCGGAAGCCCGGCGAGGATTGTCCGGAATCGCCGACGACACTGATCGACACGGACATCACCACCGTCCGGAGCGACCGCCGTTCGTTCCTCTCGCGGGCGATCACGGCCGGGTCGATCGCGGCGGCGGCCGCTCTGACCGCCGCCTGCCCCGGCGGGACCGACTCCGACGGCGGCGGCGACGCCGGAGCCCAGGCGACCGACTCCGATCAGGCGACCGACTCCGATCAGGCGACCGACTCCGATCAGGCGACCGATTCCGACGGCGCGCAGTAGACGCCACCGGCGGCGCGGGCGCGGTGCACGGGACACCGGCGGGCTGTGCTTGAAGATCGCTCATCAGTCGGCGCGACACCGCCTCTCGGCGTGCGAGCCGGCGCATCCCGTGCATCAGCGCTGCGCACGTGAGACGGGACATGTCCCTGCGCCGGGCGATCTTCTGGATCCATCTGGCGGTCGGCATCACCGCCGCCTTCGTGATCCTGATGCTGGCGGTGACCGGCGTGATCCTCACCTACGAGGCGCAGCTCGACCGCTGGGCGCTGCGCGGGTACCGCGCCCCTCCGCCGGCCCGGGGCGCGGTGCCGCTCGACCTCGACGAACTGATCGCGCGCGTCGCCGGGGAGCCGCCCGCCGGTCCCGTCGCCTCGGTGGAACTGCACCGGGATCCGCGGGAGCCGGCGGTCGTCGGGCTCGACGGCGGCGCCACCGTCCACGTCGACCGGTTCACCGGCGAGCGGCGCGGTGACGGCGACACGCGGATGCGCCGCTTTCTCCAGAGCGTCCTGTACTGGCACCGCTGGTTCGCCCTCGAGGGGGAGTACCGCATCATCGGCCGGACGTTCACGGCCGTCGCCAACCTAGGGTTCGCGTTCCTGCTCGTCAGCGGCGTCTACCTCTGGTGGCCGACAGCCGGGAGCCGCGCCGCCTGGAGACACGCGCTGTGGTTCCGCCGCGGCCTCCGCGGGCGGGCGCGCGACTTCAACTGGCACGCCGTGATCGGCTTCTGGTCGGCCGTGCCGCTCGCCGTCATCGTCGCCAGCGGCGTCACGATCTCGTATCAGTGGGCCGCCGACCTCGTCCACCGGCTGGCGGGCGACGCGCCTCCGTTCCAGGCGTCGCCATCGCAGTCGGTCGTGCGGAGCGACCCGTCGGTCACGCCGGACCCGGCAGCCCCGCCGGTCCCGCTGCAGACGCTGGCCGCGCGGGCCGCCGCCGGGACGCCCGGATGGCGTACGATGACGCTCACCCTCCCCACGTCGATTCCGGATCCCGTCACCGTCACGGTCGATCGCGGCACGGGCCGCCAGCCGTCGAAACGCGAGGATCTTCTCTTCGACCGGGCGACGGGCGAGCTGGTCGGGCGCGGCGGCTACCCGACCTTCAGCCGCGGCTTCCGGGTCCGCCGCTGGTTGCGGTTCGCGCACACCGGCGAGGTGTACGGCGTGGTCGGACAGTCGGTCGCCGGCGTCGTGTCCCTGGGCGTCGCCGTCCTGGTCTGGACCGGCCTCGCGATGAGCTGGCGCCGCTTCTTCCGCTCCGCCACCCGCACGTGACGACCACGGAAGGCGCCGGCCCGCGCGCCGCGGAAACCACCACGTCAGTAGCGCCGGACGCGCGTCTCACCCATCACGTTCGTCAGATGCAGTCGGACCAGCGGCGCCCCGTCGCGCGCATCGTCCCCGGGCGGCATGCCGCCGACCGCCCCCAGGACGTTCGACGCATCGGCGTCGGGTGCGATGCGCACGCCGGACGGAACCTGCAGCCGGAGCTCGCCCATGGCGTTGGCGAGCGTGACGTCGGCCACGGCGTCACGGGGCCAGTCGCCGCCCAGATCGACGGTCAGGCTGCCCATGCTCCCCGACACCTCCAGTTCCTGCGGGCCCGCGTTGCCGAGGCCTTCGAGTCGCACCTCGCCCATCCCGCCGTCCACCTGCACCCGCTCCGGCCGGCCGGCGAGCGGCTCGCTGAAGTGCAGCCGGTGCTGTCCCATGGCGAGCTCGGCCTCCAGGTCGGTCAGGGTCAGGCCGCCGAGCTCGGTCCGCGACTGTCCGGTGCGCAGGCTCAGGGTCAAGGCGATCGGGACTCCCCGCGGCAGGGTGACGGTCAACGCGTTGTCTGCCTTTCGGTCGAACACACCGGCGAACCACCGCACGAATCCCGGGTGGGCGGGTCGCAGACGAATCCGGGTGGCCGGTCCTCCGGGTTCGCCCGCGGGCGTGTGCTCCTCGAGCAGCTCGTAGTACGCCGTTGCATACGTACCGTCGACCTGCACGCCGGCGCCCGGCGGGCCGGGACGAACCTCGAACTCGCCGTCCGCCAGCTCGACCTGCACCCGCAGCGGCCGATGCACAGCTCCGTCGGCCGCCGCCGCCGCGCCGGCGGTCCGGGTGGCGACGGTCCGAACCACGGGTTCGGAGACGGGCTCGCCCAACCGCTCGACCGTGGAGGCCGCCCAGACAAAGCCGACCGCGGCCACGGCTGCGAGCGAGACGAGCAACACGGCCGCGGCGCCCACGGCCACCAGCAGTACCTTCTTCCAGTCCCGGACGGTCGGTTGCGACATCCGTCAGCCCTCCCTCGAGTGTGCACGCGCGGTATCAGGCGTGTGCGGGTGGCAGTCCGTGCGTGAACCCGCCTGAATCGGGTCCCCGCCCCACGACCCGTGCCGGACGGCCCGCGATCCGGAGCGGCCGGGGGGCCTCCCGGACACCCTCTGGGCGTTTGGACGGCGGGCGCATTCCCGTGGTTCCCTGCCGGCCGCGCGTCTTCCTGAACCAGTTGCGGTCGAAGGATCGTCCGCTACCCTCGAACGACATCCGGATCGCCGCCGCCCATGCCATGGAGACCGGCGCCGATCTCGTCTCGCCCGACCGACACTTCGCCCGCATCGACGGCCTGGCGTGGATCCACGTACCGGCCGTATGAACGCCGCCCCCGCGACTGCGCCTCCCGTGCGCGAGTTGCGGCGAGCTGCGGCGGCGAGTTATCGTTATTCTTTCCTGCACACTGGGGAGGTAGTCGATGACGGCAGCACGAATCCTGTCCGCTGTACTGGTCGCTTCCCTGTTGGCGACCGGTGCGTCAGGCACGCTGTTCGGAGCATCCAGCGTCACGGCGGAGGATGTCGTGGACCGGGACACGCTGAAGGCGTTCGTGACGGCAGCCGCGCGCGAGGTCGAAGCCTCCGTGTCGGATGTCGATGACGCCAACGCTTTCTTCAACAGCACGTTCCGGCAGGAGGACTGGTACAAGGGCCGATCTACCTGTTCGTGCTCGATCGCGATATGCGGATCGTGTTTCATGGCGCCAACCCGGCTTACGAAGGCGAGGACTTCTCGCAGGTGCGAGACGCGAGCGGCCTTCTGATTACCCAGGAGCTGTTCAGGAAGGCCGATGCGGGCGGCGGCTTCGTGGAATACCTCTGGCCCAATTTCGACCTCCCCGGCAACCCGGACTCGCCGAAAGTCGGTTATGCCAGGTATATGACCATCGGGAACACGAAGCTCGTGATCGGGTCGGGGTTCTACCCCCCGCAGGATGTCCCCGTGGCCCCCGTCGCGGCCCAGTTGCTGCTCGCCGCGCTGCTGCTCGCCGGGGGCGCGTACCGCCGCTGGCGGCAACCGTAGCCGACGACAAGCGCCCGGCGGCCGACAGGCGCGGCCAGTACCACTTGGATCATCGCCGGCAGGATCAAGGTTGGCGCGTGGCGGGCCCGGCAGACATCGACTGCGGCTCCGGCGCCGCCCAGCCGGGAACCTCATCGGAGAGCCCGCACCTCCCCTCTATGGCGCGGGCTCCCGCCGCTATGGCGCGGGCTCCCGCCGCGCGTTCACCCAGACGGGACTCGACCACGCCATGACGGTGCGCCCGCGGACCGCGCCGCGCTGGCGCAGGCGGACGTAGTAGATCGCATCGTCGCGGAAGCCGCCGTCGCGACCGGACCAGGTGAAGTCGAGTGCTTCGGGCCGCAGGTCGTGGATCACGCGGAAGCCGCCGTCCGGCCGCGAGTAGCGGAGAATCTCCACCGCCTCGATGACGTCGGTGCCATGCGCCTTGATGTCGAACCGGGGCGCCAACGCCCTCGTGGCGGCGGCGCGCTCGCCGCAGACGGGCGAGGTGCCGGCGCACGGCTCCGGCAGCGGCGCCGCCAGGGTGATTTCGCTTCCCATCGGGGCGCCGTTCACCCGGAAGTCCAGCAGGATGCGCTGGCCGGTCGTGCCGTAGGTCCGCCGCGCGTGCAGGGCGTCGAAGACGGCCTCGCGCGTCAGCGCCGGCGCGCGCACGGCGGCCAGCCCCCAGTGCGGCTTGCCGGGCTGCGAGCGGTGATCGTCCGAGGCGGCGATGGTGCTCAGGCGCAACCCGCGCATCCAGGCGTCCTGGGCCGAGATGCCGGTGCGCGCCGAGGCAGACCGGTTCGTGAACTCGCTCTGCTCGAAGGCGAGGGGATGGTCCGGGTCGTACGCCTCGCTGAGGCCGTGCGCGGAATAGATCTCGAAGTTGCGACGCAGGTCGGGATCGTCGGTGTCCCAGTCCAGCGGCTGCGGGAACTTGTTCGTGTGGTGCGGGATGGTCAGAGCCTCGCCCGCGGTCAGCGCCGCCCACAGTTGCGGCAGCGTCACCTCGGCCGGCGCGAGCAGCGGTCCCGGCGCGCCGCGGAAGTAGACGTTGTGGTGGCCCCACGGCGCGGGGAACGACGCCTCGTAGGCGTGCAGGGTGACGAACGCGCCGGGGGCGTCGTGCGCGTCGGTGGCCGCGGTGTACTCCTCCCAGACGTGGGGGCCGAGCCCGCCCGTGAAGCCGGCGCGCGCCAGGCCGGAACTGTGATCCGTCATGGCGTGGAAATCGAGCCCCGAGACCCACCGCGCGTACTCGAACACGCCGCCGCCCACGCCGTCGAAGCTGTGCCCGGTGTGCGAGTGCAGGTCGCCCCAGAAGGTCCGCTCCGCCGGCATGGCGGCGAAGACCTCCATCGGGTTGCTGCGGGCGCGGAGCAGGTCGGCGCGGGCCGAGGCCTCCAAGCGCACGATGCCCTCGCCCCGCGGCGCGAAGGGCACGGTGACCCAGCCCTGCCCCGACGGGAACTCGACCGTGCGCGGCAGGTCGACATCTCCCTGCAGCACGCGCAGCGTCACCGTGTCGTGGAACGGCGCGGCCGGATTCGAGTGCACGTCGACCGCGGCAAGCTGCAGTTCCGCCGGCTCGCCGACCACGAGCTGGGAGGGACCGGCGAGCAGCAGATCGGCCGCGATGCCGCTGCGCGACGTGAGCGTCGCGTCGTGGCTGACCGGCTCGAACACGCCGCTGCCGTCGCGGTCGACGCTGACCAGGATCGGCTCGGGGTCGGTGGCGACGATCGCGGCGCGCATGCCGCGGCTCCCCCGGGAGGTGTCGCCGTAGACCACCTGGATGGTCTCCCCCTCGCGCAGCGATCCCGAGACGACGTCCGCCCGGACGACGAAGACGTAGCGCTCCGCCCGCCCGTCGAGGCCCGGACGCCGCGACTTCACCAGGAAGTCGGACGACTCCGACTCCACCTCCGCCTCGACCCGCACGTCGGTCCCCGAGCCGTAGGCGGCGATGTAGTGGTCGTCGGCGGGATCGGATGCCTGCAGCCGGTTGGCCGAGTTGCGCTCGCCCGCGTGCCACGTGTCCGGCAACTGCACGCGCAGCGCGCCCCCCGGCGCGATGCCGCCGGGCCCCACCGTGTAGGTGACCGTCCAGGTGCCGTAGTTGCCGGCGATGCCGAAGGTCGGCCAGACCGTCACGGCCTCCCGCGGCTGGGCCGCGCCGACCGCCAGGATGCCCGCCACCACGAACGTCGCCGCCGCCAGTAGCACTCTGCGCATGGGCGCATGGTAGCGCAACGACGGCATCAGGCTTGGCAAGCCTGGCGCCGGCACACCGGCAGCGTCAGTCCGGATCCTCCAGCGAGTCGTAGAACTTGATGATGTCGCCGCGGTCGTCGGACTCGTTGAACGCCATCCCCGCCCGCGGATGCTGGTTGAGCACGCCGGTCATCATGTAGGGGTAGTCGAAGCCCCACTTGAGCGCGGCGCGCATCGGCTCGATGTGGTGCTGGATGCAGTGCAGCACCGGCCGCAGGCGGAACTTGGGGTTGTGCAGGAAGCTGAGCAGCAGCTCCATCGGGCAGTTGCCCGCCCCGCGCCCGAGACCCGCCATGCTGGCGTCGAGCCGGTTGGCGCCCTTGATCGTCGCCTGCACGGTGTTGGCGAAGGCGAGCTGCCGGTTGTTGTGGGCGTGCATGCCCACCTCCTTGCCGGCCGGCGCGGCATGGCCCCGGAAGGTGGTCATGTAGTCGTCGATCTGCTCGCAGTAAAGCGCGCCGAAGCTGTCCACGATGCAGACGACATCGGCCTCGGACCGGGCCACCAGGGCCAGCGCCTCGTGCAGCTCGCGCTCGGGGACCGTCGACAGCGCCATCAGGTTGAGGCTGGTCTCGTAGCCCTTGTCGTGCGCGTCCTTGATCATGTCCAGGGCCAGCGGGATCTGGTGGATGTAGGTGGCCACCCGGATCATGTCGAGCACGCTCTCCGACTTCGGCAGGATGTCTTCGGCGTAGTCGCTCTTCTCGGCGTCGGCCATCGCCGACAGCTTCAGCGGCGTGTCGTTGTCGCCGACGATGCGCCGGACATCGCTCTCGACGCAGTGCTTCCACGGTCCGAACTGGCCGGGCGGGAACTGCTTGCGGGAGTTGATGTAGCCGATCTCCATGTAGTCGATGCCGCTCTCGACGCAGGCCTGGTAGACCGCAGTGACGGTCTCGTCGGAGAACTGGTGATCGTTCATCAGGCCGCCGTCCCGGATGGTGCAGTCCATCACCTTGATCTCGGGGCGGTACGAAATCCAATCGCCCGCAGGGCTGTCCTGCGGCGCTCGCTCACTCATCGCACGGTCTCCTTTGTCGCGTTGTCGCCGCTGCCGCCGGCGGAACCGTCGCTGGCAGGCGGTCCGCCCGTCGGAGGCGGCGAGCCCACCCGACGGAAACGGCCAGCCGCCCGGCGCAGTTGTCACCCGATCCTGCTGATTCTACAGGGATACGCCGAAACGCGTCGCCGGCCCGATCGGCCCGGCCCGCCTTTCCACCCGCGTCAACCCCGAGTCAGCCCTGAGTTAGCCCGGTCGAGCGTGCCCCTCCACAGGTTCAGCTCGCGGGACGCCCATGTACCCGTCCCACTGAGATCCGTCGCGCCGGGCGGCAACTCGACGACGCCGAGCGCGGCCCGCAGCGCCGGGCCGTGACCGGCGGTCAGACGGCCGGCGGCGGGCGCTTTGAGAGCGTCGGGCACGCCGTGCACTGCGGCCTTCCAGTAGTCGCGGTCCCGCTACTGTTGCTCGCGCACCGGCACGAGCTGATCAACGGACTCTGCTGCTCTCATTACCCCTCATGGGGATTATCAACCGCTGGCGGACTACCGCCCCGGCGACCCATTCGCGCGCTCATTACCCCTCATGGGGATTATCAACGATCCGGGCCGCAGTTCATCCGGCTGCGGGGGCGGATCACTCATTACCCCTCATGGGGATTATCAACCGCGCTCCATTCGTCGAACTTCGCCCTGGTTCTCAGCTCATTACCCCTCATGGGGATTATCAACGCGGCCGGCGTGCTGTCGGTCGACGGCGACCGACACGCCTCATTACCCCTCATGGGGATTATCATCAACTCAAAGAACCGTTTGGCGTCATCCTGGCGCACGGCCACCATCTCATTACCCCGGCGACCGACTCATTACCCCTCATGGGGATTATCAACATGCCGAGCATGTCGCGCGGGTTCCGCGCTTCACAGCTCATTACCCCTCATGGGGATTATCAACGCGGTTACGTGGCTCGACAGGATGGCCGCGTGGAGACAGGACAACTCATTGCCCCTCATGGGATATCAACTCGGAAATATTTTCGAGGCGGCCGAAAATGGAATCTCCTCAAGCGCATGTGGGTAGCGGGGGGTCAAGTTCGATGCCGCCGCAGCAGAGGAGGAGCATCGAGGGCCTGAAGCCGGCGTCGCGCGGCCTCCAGGCGGCGCTTCTCGCGGGGCGTCAGGCGCGCCGGATGCCGCAGTAGTGCAACCGCTTGAGCAGGGCGGCCGCATCGTCGTCCGCCTCGCGTTGCTGGTCAAGGGGCTGAGACGCATCGGCATCGACGAGTTCAGCTACCGCAAGCGGCATCACTATCTGACGGTGGTCGTCGATCACACGCGCGGCGGGCGCTGGCGGGTCCCCGGTCGGGCCGGGTGCTGCGACGGACCCGGATGGGTCGGGTTGCAGGACGCAGGGACTTCCTGTTCTTGTTCTGCCGCTTCCGGTCAGTTCCTGGCCGGAAGCTTGCCGGAGCCGTCGTCCGCGTCGGGGGACCATCGAACGGCCGCGTCGAGCGCGAAGAACAGGTAGCGAGTATGGTAGTATTGCCACCTTATGGTAAAGGTAACCTATTCCCTGGATGACGCCACGGTGCGCAGGATCCGCCGGACGGCGGAGCGTCTGGGCAAGCCGCAGAGCCATGTCGTCCGCGAGGCGGTCGCCGAGTATGACGCCCGGACGGACCGGTTGAGCGAGGCCGAGCGGCTGCGCATGCTCGACGTGCTGGATCGTTGGCGCAGGGAACATGTCCCGCGCTCCCGGGAGAGCGTCGAGGCCGAGCTGCGGGAGATTCACCTGTCCCGCCGCGAGTCGTCCCTGCGCCGTTCGGGCCATGACGATCCATCTTGATACCTCGGCGCTCATCGGTGCACTCACGGAGTCGCACGACGCCGTCGGCCGCCTGCACGCCCTGATAGAAGAGGGCCACCGATTGCGGCTCTCGTCGATCGTCCTGTTCGAGTGGTTGCGAGGGCCGCGGACGGTCGGTGAGCTTCGCGTGCAGGAGGATCTCTTTCCGCGTGAGCAGGCGGTACCCTTCGATACCGGGGCGGCGGCGCAGGCTGCGGCGCTGTACGTGCGATTGCCGCGTCCGAGCGGCCGGGATCTCGATCTCGCGATCGCCGCCTGCGCCCTCGTCAACGAGGCGGCGCTCTGGACGTTGAACCCGAAGGACTTCAGCGACGTGCCGGGCCTGAAGCTGGTGTAGAAGCCGGGGCGCGGGCCGGGCTGGCGGACCGACGACCGGAAGCCCGTTGCTGCCGCCGCGACGACACACCCGCGGAGATCCGGCCGCCTCCCTGTACGTCCACATCTCGAACGACGCCTCCTCATTCCCAACCGATGGCAGCAACATCTGGACGGACCAAAAGGAGAACCTGAACGTGGCCTGCGGCCCCAGGATGATCCCACGCAAGAGCTCTGCACGCGGCCTCGATGGCCGCGCTCTGCGCCGCCGGCCGCCGCAGGCTGTCGCTGGTCGACTGCACGAGCTTCGAGGTCATGCGGCGCCATGGAATCGAGGAGGCGCTGGCCCTGGACGACGACTTCGCACGCCAGGGTTTCGGCCTGCACCCGTCGGCGATGCCGCCGGCGCAGTGAGGCGCACGCCGGGGTTCCGCCCCCGCATCCGTCGGCGATGCCGCCGGCGCAGTTCGATTGGAAGCAGAGATGGAGGTCGAGATGAAACGCATGCTCTGGTTGACGACGCTGACCGTCGTCGGCGTGCTCACGGCCGTCGCCGCCAACGAGGCGCAGCAGGAACGCTTTCGCATCCGCCCGCTGCAGGTCGCGGACAACCTCTACGTACTGACCTCCGATCCGGCCCAGCAGGGCATGCGCACCGGAGGCAACACGGCGGTGCTCGTGACCGCGTCCGGCGTGGCGCTGGTCGACACCAAGATCCGCGGCTACGGAGAGGACATCCTGGCCGAGGTGCGGCGGATCACCGACAAGCCGGTGACGACCATCATCAACACCCACACGCACTGGGACCACAGCGGCGCCAACACGGAGTTCCCGGACACCGTCGACTTCGTCGTGCACGAGAACACCGCCGCGCACATGGCCAGCCCGGACTGCGACGACGGCGCCGGCTTCGAGGGCGGCTCCATCAAGAACTGCGAGGCGTTCACCGGCGACAACAGCCGCTTCCTGCCGAAGATAACCTTCGAGAACCGGACGTCGCTGTTCAGCGGGCCGGACCAGATCGACCTCCACCACTTCGGGCGCGGCCACACCGACGGCGACACGTTCGTCGTCTTCCGCGGGGCGCGCGCCATGCACACGGGCGACATGTTCGCCGGGAAGGGACTGCCGTTCATCGACGCGGACAACACCAACGGCAGCGCGACCGAGTTCGGGGCGACGCTGCAGCGGGCGATTGACACCATCGACGAGGTCGACACCATCATCACCGGGCACGCGGACGACCTGCTGACCTGGGACGATCTCGTCGACTACGCGGGGTTCTACAACGACCTGCTCTCGCGCGCCCAGGCGGGGGCCGCGGCCGGCCGGACCGCCGCCGAGACGGCGGCCGCCTACGCCGTGCCGGACGAGTACAGCGACTTCCGGGCGCCGGCGAACAGCGTCGAGCGCATCGTGCGGCTCATCTACGAGGGTCGGTAGGGGCGCCGGCACAACAATCGCGCGCCCGGGGCGGTCGTCCCGCCGTCGTCCGAGCCCCTCCGTGCGCGGTGCGGCGCAGGACGAACCGCGCCGGCGATGAGCGGCGAGGTGCTCGCGCCACCCCTGGATCCACCTTGCACCCTGGTGGATCCACCTTGGCGTTGCCACACGTCGTCAAGGAGAGCATCGCGGAACAGCCTTGAACTCTTGTATACCATTGCAGTACAGTAGTTTGGATTGTCAAGAAAGGCGTCACACAGGGCGTCAAGGAAGCTGCGATGAACTGGGAGCGCTTCCGTTTCGAGTACCGGCTCCACCCGGATCTTCTGACCGCCGATCTGATTCGGATCGAGGCCTGCAAGGAAGCAGTCATCAATCTGGTCCTCCCTCCCGACTGGAGGGCGCAGCTCGACCAGTTGAACCGCGTGCGGGCCGTTCACGGCACGACCGCCCTCGAGGGCAATCCGTTGTCCGAAGCGGCGGTGCGTCAGCAGATGGAGCTGTTGGCGGCCGGGTCGGCGGAACCGCCGGGCCAGAGCCGGGATGAGCGGCAGGTCAGGAACGCCGGCGTGGCCCAGGAATGGGTCAGGGAGCGGTTCACACCGCAGGCGCCTCCCCTCCAAGGCGCCGACATCCGGCACATGCATGCGCTGATCACGGCCGGATCCGACGAACGCGACAACGCGCCCGGACGTCTGCGGACGCATTCCGTCGTCGTCGGCACGGCAGCGCTGGGCGGCGTACACCGTGGCGCACCTCCGCAGGACGTGCCGCGGCTCATGGACGATTTCGTGGCGTTCGTGAACTCGCGGCGGCTGGCGGATCAGCATCCCGTGATCCGGGCGTTGGTGGCGCATTTCTTCCTGGTCACGATTCACCCGTTCGGGGACGGCAACGGGCGGGTGTCGCGGCTTGTCGAGGCCGGCATTCTCTTCCAGGGTGGATACAACGTTTTCGGATTCTACGGCCTGTCGAACTACTTCTACCGGAACGGTGACGAGTACAAGCGGCTGCTGCAACTGAGCCGGCAATCGGATCCATTCGACCTGAACGCCTTCGTGGCGTTCGGCATCGAGGGATTCGCCGCCGAGCTGAAAGGGATCAACAACTTCATCAAGACGAAGCTCAACCGGGTGGTCTATCGGGCCGCCCTCGTCCGGGCGCGCGACCGGCGGGAGGGCGTGCGCCGGCGCGTCATCAACCAGCGCGAGTACGACCTGCTGGAGTTTCTCCTGCGGGAGACCGAACCGGTGGATCCGTTCGCCGAAGAGCCTTCGCGGAAGCTCGGATTTTCCGAGTTGATCGGCGCGCCGTACATCCGCGCCGTCTATCGGAACGTCACGCCCCGCACGTTCCAGCGGGAGTTGACGCGCTTGGCGAAGAACGGCTTCCTCAAGTTCACCGTGGACGAGAAGGAGCCGACGGTGGAAATCGACTTCGGAGCGATTGGCCGATACTAGACTCGGCGCCGCCGCACCCATGTGTCGCGAGAGTCCGACCCGCACCCGAGTCCGGCCCGGCCGACCGTACCCCCTGGGAGCGACCCCGGACGGGACCGGCGTCAACTTCGCGATCTTCTCGCAGCATGCCGAGCAGGTGGAACTCTGCCTCTTCGGCGGCCCGGAGGCGCCGGAAGAAACCGTCCGCATCCCGCTTCCGGAGCGCACCGAGGGCGTCTGGCACGGCTGGCTGTCCGACGTGCGTCCGGGGCAGGCGTACGGCTACCGGGTGAGCGGGCCGTACGACCCGCCGGCCGGGCACCGCTTCAATCCGGCCAAGGTCGTTCTCGATCCCTACGCGAAGCGGATCGCCGAGCCGTGGGACGCCGGGGCCGGCGGCTACCGGGCCGGGGGCTTCCCGGTGCGCTGGACGGAGTGGAACGACCGCTACCGCGACACCGTGCGCCGCTTCTGGCGCGGGGAGGCGGGGCAGGCGGCGGGGTTCGCCACCCGTCTGGCGGGGAGCAGCGACCTGTACCAGGCCGGAGGCCGGGGGCCGCGCGCCAGCCTCAACTTCGTCACTGCCCACGACGGCTTCACGCTGGACGATCTGGTGAGTTACGGTCTCACCGCGCGCCGTACGCCACGATGGACCACGGGTGCAGGCGCACGCCGGCGCCGACAGCGCCGACGGTCCTGCGCCCGGACTGGCGGAACGGGATCGGGCAGCGCCGGAGCCGGGCGGAGAGGCCGTTCTCCGGCCCGGCGCAGTGCGGTCGCGTCGAACACCCCGCGATGCCGACAGTGAGCGCGCGTTGCGGCGGCGATCAGGGCTCGCCGCGTCGGAATCACCGACCCGATGGTCGCCCCGATGCCCACGTGCACATCGGGTATCGCGGCCACGTGCCCCACTACGATCGACAGCACCGCCGCGAGCTGCTCGATCGACCCGCGGTCGATGTCGTCGGTGAAGATCCTGACCGGCGCCCCGCCCCGCTCGATCACCTGCCGCACCGGCATGATTTCCTTGCCATCTCCTTGAATACGTGCCAGTTGCCGACGCCGTTGCGCCGGGCTCGTTTCCCGCACACGCGCCTGCCGGCCGCCGTCGCCAGTGTCGCCGCCGCATTGCACGTCCGTGCCGCTCGTGTCGCGCGGCCAGCTGGCCGCGCCGGCTGCCGTCGCCCGTGCCGCCGCCGCATTGCACCGGGGTTTCGTTCCGCACAGGGCGCCGGCTCACCTCCCCGACCCCCATCCGTAGCTCAGCCGCAGGTAGTAGAACGCGCCGTTGTAGCCGAACGGGGTATGCGCGCTGAAGCGGTTGCCCTTCTCGCGGGCGATGGGGTTCTCTTCGGGGTCGTTGCCGAAAGCGTTCCGGCCGCCGATGGTCAGGGTGGTGGACGGGCCGACGGGAGTCGACGCCTCGAGGTCGACGACGGCGTCGCCGCGGTACAGGTAGAGGTCGCGCGCGTCGAACCACTCGTCGTACCAGCTCACCCGGGCCAGCAGGCGCCAGCGGCCGAGAGCCTGGCGGACGGTGGCGTTCCACCGTGCGCCGGGCACCGCCTCCTGAAGCTGGCGGATGCGCGTTTCGTCGAGCACCGCGGGGTCGAAGCGGGCGACGGCGGTGGCGGTGCGGTTGAAGAGCAGGCCGAACGTGGTCCCGCCCCCGAGGCGCGGCGGTGTGAAGCTGGCGACGAGGTCGAGGCCCTGCGTAAGGGTCTCGAAGTGGTTGGTGAAGAAGCGGAAGTTCTGCAGGTTGGCGGCGCTCGTCACCCCCTCGGCGACGAGGGTCTCGACCTCGGCGGGGGCCAGCGCGAAGAGCTGCGTCAGGGCCAGCCGGTCCGACAGGCGGATGCGGAAGTAGTCGGCGGTCAGGCTGAACGCCCCCGCGTCGACGACCGCCCCGACCGTGAAGTTGACCGAGCGCTCGGGCTGGAGCGGCTCGCCGCCCCGCAACCGGGCCACCCGCGACGTTGACGGGATGGTGCCGTTGTTCACCAGGTCCATCAGGGTGTGGTCGTACTGGGTGGTGACGTTGAACGCGTTCTGCTGGCCCGGCGTCGGGGCCCGGAACCCGGTGCTCGCGCTCGCCCGCACGGCGGCGGCCGGGGCGAGGCGGACGCGTCCCGAGAGCTTGCCGTTCGCGGCGGTCCCGAAGTCGTCGAAGTTCTCCAGCCGCAGGGCGCTCCCCAGCATCCACGAGTCGTCGGCCCCCCGCACCTCCAGGTCGCCGTAGACCGCGGTGTTGGCGCGGCGCCACGTCCCCGCCGCGATGGGGCTGAAACCGGGAAAGCCGTTCGACCCCGCACTGAAGCCCTGCGGCGCGTACGGTCCGATTCGCCACGACGCCTCGTCGCCCAGCCCGATCTCGAAGCGTTCGCTTCGCCACTCGGCCCCGCCGGCCAGGTTGACCCGGTCGTTCACGGGAAAGCTGAGGTCGAGGTTCACCCCGGCGTCGTCCTGGCGGTAGGCGCCGGGGTCGAACACGGTGGGGCTCTCGGGCCCGAGCGAGGCGTTGACGGTGTCGCGGATGCGGAAGTCGGCGGTGCTCGAGCCGAAACCGGCGCTGGCGTCCCACAGCAGGCCGCCAGCGAGCTCCCCCCGCAGGCCCGCGACGGCCGAAGCGTCGAGCACGCCGCCCCCGAACTGCGGCGTGAACCCGCCGGGGAAGCGCTCCTGGAACGAGAAGCAGTTCGGGTCGGCGACGACCCGCGCCAGGGCTGCGGGGTCGGGCCGGGCCGCCGCCACCGGCACCGCAGGACAGCCCGCCGACCCGTCCGTCACGCCGTCCGCGGCGTCGAGCACGTCGCCGACGAGGAGGCTCCGCCCCCCGTCGGCGCTGAAGACGGCCGACCGGGTGTTGGGGTTCCGGAAGAAGAAGCCGCTCTCCACCTTCCGTTGCGCGTAGTTGGCGTAGCCGTACGCCTGCACGCCGCCCGCGAACAGGTGGCCGAAGTTGCCCCACAGCTTCAGGTTGTCGTCGACGCTCGGCGACCCCCAGACCTGGGCGGGGTCGGCCACGTGGGGGTTGCCCGCGGCGATGAGGGCGGCGGCGTCGTCGCGCTGCACGCTGCGGCTCGTGGCCCCGGTCTCGCCGTACTCCAGGCTGAGGTTGGCGAAGCCGTTCGCCCCGAGGGGCAGGCCGGCGTTCCCGGCCACCGTCCACGCGCCCCCGTCCCCCGCCGCGTGGCCGCCGGTGTGCAGTTCCAGGCTGCCCCCCGACCGGTCGTCCTTCAGCAGGAAGTTCAGCACCCCGGCGATGGCGTCCGAGCCGTACTGCGCCGCCGCCCCGTCGCGCAGCACCTCGACCTGCCGCAGCGCAATCGACGGGATGCTCGAGATGTCGGGCCCCTGCGCCCCGTCCGAGACGCCGTTGCCGATCCAGGTTATGACCGCGCCGCGGTGCCGGCGCTTGCCGTTCACGAGCACCAGCGTGTGGTCGGGGGCGAGGCCCCGCAGGGTGGCGGGGCGAATCAGCCGCGCCCCGTCGCCGACCTGCTGGGAACTGACGTTGTAGGACGGCACGAGGGTCCGCAACTGGTCGGCGACATCGGTGTCGCCCTGGGCGACGAAGTCCTCGAAGGGGATGGCGTCGATGGGCACCGCCGACTCGGTCACCGACCGCGGCCGGGCCCGGCTGCCCACCACCACCACCCGGTCCTCGAACTGCACCGGCATCTCGACCTCGAGGGCGGCGACGACGCCCTCGGCCACCGCCACCCCGCCGCGCACGACGGTGCGGAAGCCGGGCAGGGTGAACGTCACGTCGTACGCGCCCGGCGGCAGTCCCGCTATCGCGAACCGACCGTCCCCGCCGGTCACCTCGGTCCGAACCTCGCCCCCGCCGGCCGGCCGCGCCTCCACCGTCACCCCCGGCAGCGCGAGGCCGGTGGCGTCGCGCACCACCCCCTCCACGGCCGCGCGCTGCGCGCCGGCCGCGACCGGCACGAGGGTCGAGGCGATGGCGAGAACGGCCGCCCCGGTCCGCAGGCGCGCGTTCTTCATGACTCGCACATGGTAGCCGGTTGAGGGCCGGGGCGGGGCCGAGCGATGGCGAGGGCCGTTGTCGGCGGGTCTGCGCCGACGCTGATGCAGGTTGTCCGCGAAGCGGCATGCTCGAACGCGGCGGCGCGGTCGGTTCGCGGCGTGGCCGCCTCGATCGCTGCGGGGTCAGTTCACGATGGGCTTCGCTACCCGCTCCGGCCGCCGAACCCGACGCACCCGACGTGGACCGGGCTCGGCGGCCTCGAGCGCGGCGGTGCGGCCGGTTCGCGGCGGGCCCCCGGCGGCCTTGTCCGGCCGCGAAAAAACCCGACGCACCCGACGCGGGCCGGGCGCGGCGGCGTCATCAACATAGAGGTGTCTGCGGGTGTCCGGGACCCCACGGGATCCCAGGATCCACTTGTATTGGGGTGCACGACAGGATTGTTGGATGGTCGTTCCCGGCCCCGTCAGGAGGGGCGATTGGGCGGCATTCGGGGAGCGATCGCCGCGGCAACGCGCGCAAGTACGGGGCTTCGGGCGCCACGGCATGCTGCGGTGGCGCCCACGTCGCGCCCCCAGCCGTCGTCGCATCACTTACCCCTCATGGGGATTATCAACTCGATCTCGCCCAGGCACGCGCGGCACGTCACCTCATCCTCATTACCCCTCATGGGGATTATCAACTTGCGATCACCGCCCGCAGCGCGGTCCCGGCCTTGCTGCCCTGCTCATTACCCCTCATGGGGATTATCAACCTGGGACGGCGGCGCTTCCTTGATGAGCGCCATGAACTCATTACCCCTCATGGGGATTATCAACCCGAGAGCCTGCTGTTCTAGAGGGCGCGCACGACAGGCTCATTACCCCTCATGGGGATTATCAACGGGGTGCGTCGCCCCGGCGACGTTGTCGACCTCGCCCTTCACTCATTACCCCTCATGGGGATTATCAACCCGCGGGGGCAGGCATCCCCGCCGAGCGTCTACGTCCACTCATTACCCCTCATGGGGATTATCAACGCGGAGGTGGACGCCGGCGCCGAGATCCGATGGGAGCTCATTACCCCTCATGGGGATTATCAACTGGATCCCAACGGCCGCTCCATATCGGAGCCGGCGTCCTCATTACCCCTCATGGGGATTATCAACGGGGTGCCGCCTCTACCCCCTCACTGGCCAGCGATGCACTCATTACCCCTCATGGGGATTATCAACGATATGCGTGCTGGGTACGTGTCGTGCGATACGCAGACTCATTACCCCTCATGGGGATTATCAACTAGAACACCTTCTGTCGTACCTTGCCCTCACGCTTGCACCTCATTACCCCTCATGCGGATTATCAACCGCGTCTCCGGAGAGCGTCGACGGCGGAATCGTCACAGACTCATTACCCCTCATGGGGATTATCAACTCCAGCGTCGAGACGCCACTGAACGTCCGCGGGCCTCCCCGCTCATTACCCCTCATGGGGATTATCAACCCCCTCGGACCCGACGCCGGCGAAGGGGGACCAGACAACTCATTACCCCTCATGGGGATTATCAACGAGCATGCCCGCGCCCTGGGGCTGATCCAGCTGAAGCTCATTACCCCTCATGGGGATTATCAACAGGCTGCTGCGGTGGCAGCAGCGGGCGATGCGCTGGTGCTCATTACCCCTCATGGGGATTATCAACGTGTGCCGGTTCCCCATCCCGCTTGCGATGCCCTGGCACTCATTACCCCTCATGGGGATTATCAACCTCACGCCGCGCAACGACTTCAGCGAGATCCGGTCCGACTCATTACCCCTCATGGGGATTATCAACTCACGGCACAGTGTCCAGTCGGGGAGCAGGCGCCGGTGCTCATTACCCCTCATGGGGATTATCAACGAGCAGATCTACGAGAGCAGCGGCCGAGTGACGACGCACTCATTACCCCTCATGGGGATTATCAACTGGCGGTCGAGCTCGGTCAGCGGCGCGCGGCCGATGGGCTCATTGCCCCTCATGGGGATTATCAACCCGCGTTGGCCCTGCCGGCCGGCACGTCGCTACTCCGCTCATTACCCCTCATGGGGATTATCAACCAGGACACGGACGAGGCGCCGCGCTTCCGCGCCGACTCCTCATTACCCCTCATGGGGATTATCAACCGCTTGGTCAGCCGCTCGACGGTCTCCGTCAGCCGCTCCTCATTACCCCTCATGGGGATTATCAACCCTGGGCTGCCGTCTTTCGGTCGCCGCCGCTGTCATTCCCACTCATTACCCCTCATGGGGATTATCAACTCGGGCCGTTGATAGTCTTCGGGTCGCCATCCGTAGTCCACTCATTACCCCTCATGGGGATTATCAACCCTTCTCCGTCTCCGTCATGCCGCCGCGCCCCCCGAGTCCTCATTACCCCTCATGGGGATTATCAACTTCCAGAGCCCCCGACGGCCTCGGCGGGCGTGTCGAACTCATTACCCCTCATGGGGATTATCAACGACGTCGCCGCCGTTGTCCGATCCTCCGGTCCCGTGCCCCTCATTACCCCTCATGGGGATTATCAACCGGCGGACCGCGGCCAAGGAGCGGCGGACGCTCAACCTCTCATTACCCCTCATGGGGATTATCAACCTCTCTCGGTCCGGAGATCGCCACTGCGTCGCCTGCTCATTACCCCTCATGGGGATTATCAACCACGTACGAGCCCCCCGACCGCGGGGGGCCGATGTACTCATTACCCCTCATGGGGATTATCAACGCTCGCCGTACGTGCCTTCGTTGCGGTTCGTCTTGATCTTGCCCTCATTACCCCTCATGGGGATTATCAACCTGCTCACGTCTGACGACCCGGCTGTGACGGACATCCGCACCTCATTACCCCTCATGGGGATTATCAACATCCTGCGCAACGCCGGGCGCGCCGCCTGCGTCGACCTCATTACCCCTCATGGGAATTATCAACATCGCGCTGCTGCTGGGCGACCGCCTGCGTGATGTGCTCATTACCCCTCATGGGGATTATCAACCCAGGCCGATGCCCTCGCCGTCCGCCCAGTCGCGCATCTCATTACCCCTCATGGGGATTATCAACGACGAGAACGCCATCGTCGCGCCGCCTCATCGTCCATTCCTGCTCATTACCCCTCATGGGGATTATCAACGAGGGCGTAGGCCCCAGCCGAGCCCTGCGAGCCGAGCAGCTCATTACCCCTCATGGGGATTATCAACTCTCGACAGGCGTCGCAGCGCCGTTGTGCGACGTGCTCTCATTACCCCTCATGGGGATTATCAACGCCGCCCCCAGTCGCGCGCGGCCTCGCGCTCGACGTCCTCACTCATTACCCCTCATGGGGATTATCAACGACTCGAGGGCCCTCAGCGCGCCCAGGTAATCCATCTGACTCATTACCCCTCATGGGGATTATCAACAGCTCACGGTGGTCTCGCAGAACACCGGCGTCAGCGTGCTCATTACCCCTCATGGGGATTATCAACTTCCCGAGCCCGGACGCGATGCCCTGGCAGATGTACCGGTTCTCATTACCCCTCATGGGGATTATCAACCCTTGCCGACTCTACATGTAGTCCCGTCGTGAAGTCCGCGAATGCGCGCGAACACGCGCTGCGGGGCCGGAAGTGCGCCCAGCCCCGGGAATTATAGAGTTATTTTGCCAAGCGCATGCATCGAATCTCACAAGACCGTCCAGTCCTTGCCGTGCCACTCATGCACATCCTTCCGCATCTGCCCACCCATGGCCTCCTTGCCGAGTCTGGTGACTTCAACATTGTGCCGGTTTCTGCACACCAGCTTCAGTACGCGATCTTCAGAATTGATTCGTTTCGAGATTTTTGCAACCAGCCTGATGACCTCCGGCTCCGGCAAGTCGCCCATGAACACGGACGCCTGCTCGTGGACGAGGAACTCCTTGAGTAACCTTCTGTACAAGCCAGTTCTATTCACGGGAACGTCGTAGGTGACGAGCACGAACACGAATCACCCCCTCCATACGAACGGCTTGAACGGACCCAATCCCAATGTCTCCCGTTCGAGTGAGAGACACTGCCGGTGGATCGCTTGACGGAAAGTGAGAGAACCGCTCTGGTCCTGCATCCGCGACCAGAAACGCTCCGTCGCCGTAATCCGCCCTCTTTCGCTCAGCAGGCATACTCCGGGCGTTCTGTTGAACCACGATGCGTTCGGTTGACCGCGCCGGAACATGGACAGAAGAAGTGCGTCGGACAACACCGGCCTGAACGTCTCGGCCATGTCGATCGAAAGTGAACGTCGTCCAACCCCCGGCGCATGGAGAAAGGATATACTCCGATCGAGATGGGTCTTGGCGAGCTCGTTCGCACAGGCGGAGTAAAGCAGCATGTTGAAAAAGGACATCAGGCAGTTCACGGGGTCCGGCGGTGGACGCCGGATTCGGCGTTGGAGTCTTGCGTCAGGCGCGATCCGTACACCTGAACCTCGGCGCGCCAGGGCTCGTCGGTGGCGCCCGTCATGAATGCGGCGTAGAACAGCGCCTGTCGGGAAACGGCAACGGGCGCCCCGGCGCTTCCCTTTCTCTCGATCACGACTCGCTTTTCGAAGTCAATGGCGTCCGGAGCTATGCCGAGTCCCCTTGGTACTGCGCCGATCGGTTTCTCGCTCTGGTGCAGCGCAAGCCCCCGCTGCACCCGTGCGTGACGGATGGCATGGGTTGCGCCCATCAGATGAAGCCATGCGCGCCGGCGGCACAGGGCAACATGCTGGAAGTACAGCCCGTGCAGCCCGTGCGCCTCGGTCAGCTCACGCAAACAGCGCGCTTTCTTCAGAATCGTCATGGTCTTCACTCAATGGAGGCCGTCCAAGTCTCTCCACCAAGGTTGTCGCCGTACCCATCACCTTTTTTCGCGGGTCTGTAAGCAGGGACATCCCCGGCTGCGGAATGACTGCCGAGAACCCTTCTCGCCACTCCTCGACCAGACGCCGGTGTAGCTGCTCCGTATTCCTTTCTCGCACCCGAATGCGCAGCGGGTTCTCGCCGATCGGTGACGGCACGCAAAGGGTCAGGCGAGGCTCTTCCTGCTTGACGGACGACCTCCTGATTTCCTCGTCGAGCGTCCGGGACAGCAGACGAATGACCCGCGTTCCATCTTCCTCGGTGAACACAAGCGGTACGTTCGTCGCCCGCCGCAGGAATAACTCCCTCACCGTGTGGCGTCTGCCGTCCGGGTCGACGACGACAACCGTCGCGCCGATATCCCGGTACGTGAGCGCACTGGCGAACAGAGCGTTCACCCATCGCCTGTGCGGCTGGGATTTGCGCGGCAGGTTGTCGTTGACCACGTCGACCGAAAGTATTTCACTGATCTTCCCTTCAACGAATTTCACGATACCCGGGCCGATCTTCGTCAGGCGTGCGCGCGCCTCCTTCTGCACCTTCATCTTCGTGTGCCGGAGGGCAACGATGAACAGGGCCGCCCAGAACGCCCCGCGCCACGAGGCGCGGCGATAGAACGGCACCGTTGCGCCATCCACCTCCGGCTCGGCCTCCACCTCTTTGGGTGTCGGTTCCAGGCACCGCTTCACGTTGCGGAGAATTTCCGAGATGAAAGCCTGCACATCCAGCTCGTCATGCTGTTCCAGAATACCGGCCAACCTGCGCATCCAGGGATTCCGATCGCGACGCTGCGGCGACAACGACACGATGACCTGCCCGTCATCGGCGCCACGCGAGACGCGCCCGACCCGTTGCACAAAACTCGTGAGCGCGTGGCCGGGTTCCATGAACATGAGCGTGCTGCGGAAGGTGACGCCAATCTCGACGGAAGAAGTACACAGCAGCAGGTCGTAGTTGCGAGGGTCCTCGAATCTTCGGCCACGCCACCCCTCACCCAACTTTTGTTCGGAGTCATCAATCGAGTTGATTGCCATGACCCGGAGATCGGGCATGCGCGCATACAGCAACTTCCGTATCTCGGGTTCGTCGCGCTTGAGCCGCTCCAGAGAGTCGTAGACGACAATGACGGTGCGGTCCGCGCCGATCGACGCCCGTACGTCCTCGATGCTCAATGCAAGTGAATCGCGCAGCGAGCAGTCGCGCAGCGAGATCTCCACGTTACCGTGGATCGGTCGATGCCCCGGCGGGTGGCCGTCGACGACCTCTTCGGAGATCATCTCGATGTCGTCGCGTCTCACGCCGGTTCGCTCGAGAACCCGGGTCACGTCGATCGGCGTTGCGGACAGGAGCGACACTTTCCCCTGGCGCTCCTCGACGGCCAGTAGAGAAAACAGACATGCCAGCCCGAACGAACGATCGTCGATGGTATGGAACTCGTCGAAGACCAGGTGATCGAAGCGGCGCAGATAGAGGAAGGGGTTGATCGCGCTCGCCCCGGCGAGGCGAATGCCGGAGACCGTGCTGACCACGACTTCCGGTATGGCGAAGATGACGCGACCGCCCGTGTGCGCCGCACTGTCGAGGAACTGTCGGGCTCGCGTCGCGGAAAGGCTCTCGCCATCATGCGCCGCCTGATTCCCAGACCACTCGACAACCCGTTCGTCGAGCCACGCGCCGATCTGGGAATCCTCGAGACCGCGTTCACGAAGCCGCTCGCGCGCCTGGTCCCTGGCGTCCTCAATGAGGTTCTGCAGGAGCCGTCTGGTCGGCACGATGAACAGCACGTGCGCGTCCTCGTCGAGCACGCCCCGCATGAATGCGTACGACTTGCCGGCGCCGGTCGGCGCCGAAACGAGTCGAACGTATCTCTCGGCGCGCAGCAGACGTTCCTGCATCGGCGACATGCCGCTCGGCAATGTCGGGACCGAGTGCGATCTGATGATCATCCGACCTCCGACGACCAGCGCGCGGTGGTCATCAAGGCCAGTTCCGGTTCAAGGGGCTGGCTGGGTTGGATGTTGTGCAGACGGTACGGCCCGGCTTGCAGGTCGACATCCGGATCGAACAACCGCGCCGTGTGCAGGTTGAGACAGATTCCGTTCTTGTGCTCGCAGCGTTCGAGAAGACCGACGCCGTTGCGACCGAGACCGAGCCTTACCACAAGCCGGTCGATGGGTTCGCCGTAGACCTCGTGCGCGATGCGCAACGGGTCGGCGTGAAGAAAGCAGCCGTAGAACACCGCGCCTGCGACGACTTCCTGAATGTGGTAGTAGTCCTTGATGTTGCCGGATGTCCTCGCATCGTGAACGCTCGTCGGCATGCCGCACTCCGCATCGAGATTGAGACGGCGCGCCAGCGGCCGATTGAGGCGATTGTCATGCCCGAGGAACAGCGTCGTCTTGAATGGCAGCACGGCGAGGTGCCGGCGGTAATCCGGCGCTGACGGCAGACACGGCGAACGCGGCGCCATGCCGAGTGCGGTTGCTGCGGCGAACGCCATCGCGGTGTCGGTCACCACGTCGTGGAGGGTGGCGGTACCCGACGGCACGGCGAGCCCGTGCCAGGCCCAGGGTGACAGCGCGGTCAATTGGTACGCGAAGATTGTCTGCACGATAACGATCACGCCTTCCTGGGGGTAAAGTGCTGCTCGAACAGATCCCCGATCTTCTGGGCCGCGTCCTCGTAGCGCTTCCTCAGCTCGGAATCATCCCGCTCGAACGCCGCCACAAGCTGGCGCTGGTAGTCGCACGCATCTTCGGTGCCGACGTGCGTTCGGTAGTGTCCTGACATCGCCCGCGTCACGGCAGACGCGAGCTCCTCTACCGAGACGGAGCCGGTTCCCTTTTCATGAATGATCCGGGTTAATGCGCGGAGGAGCTCGTAGGGCGAGGAGGTCGGCGCTTCCAGACGCGCTGCGAAAATGCCGGCAATGTGGGTACGCACATTGACGCCGGTGACCGACGTCTGTCCGCCGTAGGAGCCGGCGAGACCCAGGCTCAGCAGCAGGTGGTCGAAGCCGATCGGCGGCAACTGGCGGCCGTTGCTGGTCAGAATCTGGACCAGAAGCGTACCGGGCAGGACGAAGTGGCGGGTAAACAGGTTCTCGGTGTTCTTCTTGTTCTCCGCGTCCCAGAGCGTGCCGGTCTCGTCGCCACGGTGATGAAAGCTTTCGCCGACAGCATCGCGGTAGGGTACGATGCTCAGGGCGTCCGAGTACTGCACTGCCGCCTTCACGGGCAGTACCCGGGTCCCAAGCATCGCGGAGTCTCCGAATACGAGCGTGTTCAGGTCGAGCGCATTCCGAACCGGCATCCGGTCACCGACAGCCGTGCGATTCTGCGGCAACCGGCCACCGACGTTCCACACACGAAGCACCAGCAGTCCCCGGCCGCGTTCCCCGAACTTGAACTTGCTCGGCGTCGCCCGTACGCGTCGCACGCGGTCGAGGTCCTCGATGTCCGTAATCTCCTCTTCGGCGTTGCGGAACACGGTCGGAGCCGTAATCTCACGGATCAGGGCAAGCGCAACGTGCCCGGCGTTGCGGCGCGTCGGCATCAGATAGGTATCCTTGCCGTTCGTCGCCACCACATCCTCAACGAACTTCCCGTCGTTGAGGTAGGGCTTGAGCGTGTCGATCATCTTCTTCTCCTGTCGTCTTGGATGGCCGGATTCAGACCGTGGAGTCGACGGCACCGGCGCCCTCATCTTCGGTTTCGGGAATGCCCCGTTCTCGGTACGTTTCCAACAGCGCAAAGCGGTAGATCTCGGCTGCCCGCCGCTGCTCCCTCGATGTCGGCTCTTTCGAGTTGAACCGCTTCTGCCAGACCTCGTCTGCAAAGTGAGTCGCAAAATCGATGCACGCTTCCGCAAGTGGCAGATCGCCGCGGTGCTTCTTCGCCGCGGCGTCGTTCTTGCGTGTGAGCTCCTCTTCGAGCGTTCCCGCCAGCCCCAGGATCAGGGCGCATCGGTCTTGGCTCGAAGTCCGTTCCGCGCTGGGGTAGAAGTCCAGCGCCGTCTTCCAGCAGAGCAGTTGCTTGTTCCTGGAGTCCCGCGTGCTTCGACGCTTCTGGATTCGACTCGCCAGCCAGGCCAGTCGAATCAGCGGATCGGAATTGTCCTTCAGGGACACTGGTTCACCTCCGATGTTTCTGAGCAGTGCGAGCGCACGCTCGCGCGTTCTGGTCTCAATCAGCCGCCACGCATTGTCCCTGCCGCCCGTGCCGCGTCGGTCGACGGCCTGCGCCCAGGCGACGCAGAGCGCCCCGAGCCTGATGTCCGGGTCCGGGTCGGCGAACTGCCTGGCCCATTCGACTCCAAGCCCGTTTGCGCTTGCCAAACACTCGAACAGCTCCAGCGCGGCGAGCGCCTCTGGAAGCTCCTCGATGCGCAGAGAGTCGCCTCCAAGTAGTCGCTCCAGCCATGTCGGCAGCGCGTCGGAATAAAAGATCGCGGGATGGCGGCGCGGCGTGCCCCGGAAGATGTGAATGGGACGGCCGAGCCGGCGGATGGCCATGAGTGTCATGCGGAGCTGGACCAACAGCTTGGCGTCCGTGTTCGGCAGCGTCTCCAGTCGCGCCAGGCGAATCCGCTTCCGCTGGCAATCCAGTCCCTCGTAAACGGCGCCCTTCTTGATGTCCAGACGATTGAGGTCATTCAGGCTCATGGACATCTCGGCGTTCTCGGGCCGGAACGCAAGGCCGCCGAAGAGCCCCGTCGTTGCTGGTGAAGAAAACAGCGGAGGCAGATCGCCGCTGCCCTTGAACTCTTCCTGGGCCTTCTGGCGCAACTGCAGCTCAGCCAGGCAGACCCGACACAGATGCGTGTCGCCGCGGTGTGAGGCCAGGTGGTCGTTGCGCCCATCCCGGCCCGAGAACGCCGATGCCTTGATGCCGTGCGCCCTCGACGCCGTGGCGACACGCCGCGAGCTGCACACCTGCTCGTTGCACAGAATGCAACGCTTGCGAGCGCCATCGCCATCGAAGGCCTGCGTCGAATTTCCGATCAGACAGGCGGAAAAGCGTCGGCGCAGAGCACGCAAGATGTCGCTCGACACGTCCTCGATTTGGCTCGTGAGACCCAGGCGCTCTTCGTCTCCTTCGAGCCAGCGTCCGATGAGTCCCCGGCGGCCGGCTACGCGGTCGAGCAGCCGCTGCGCGTCGTCTGGATCCTCCTCGGCCCGGCGCCATACCTCCGCAACGGTCCACAGCGCCAACAACACACGGCGGGTCCGTCCATCCTTGGCGGGCGCCGCCATGACAACCGGCGGAGGCGCCTTGCCGCCATCGGCTTCCAGGAGGGTTCGCAGTTCCTGCTCGCGAACATCCGCGTTTGGTGCGGCCCGTCTGCGCTTCGCGTCAGCGTGGTTGAGCACGATCGCGAGGAACACCAGGGCGTGTGCTGGCTCCATGTCCAGGCCGGAATCTTCTCCCCCAGGATGATCGAGTGCCGGCTTGACCGTCGCTCCCATGCCATCGTCGAGCGAGCTCCACGACGTCTCCATCCCTGCCATATCGAACAGTTCATCGATCTCGTCTTTGCGAGCCTGTGCAAACGGCCTCGGCAACGCCAGCAGGTTCGCGAACCGCCGCCGCCAGTCGCTGGTATGCTGCATGACAGCTCGGCACGCCTCCCATGACGCCGCGCCGCCGACAAACTCGCAGGCCAGGCGGTTGTTGACGGAAAAATCGAGACGGTACGGAAGATCGTCGAGGAAGGCGTCGAGGGCCTGCTTCTTGATGCTGTTCGCCTCCGCCCGGGGAATCACACACAGGAGCCGCCCGTCGTGCACGATCTCGATCAGAGGCAGTCGGCCAGCGACGTCCTTGCAGGCGCTCGACAGCGCGCGCTGGAAACGGTCCAGCAGAAAGACGTGAAGATGGTCGTGGATTTCGACCTTCTCCCACTGCCTCAGTGCACGGTCCCGGAGTACGGGCCACTGATCAGGATCACCCAGCGAGGCGACTACACCATCGACTCCTGCGTCCGGCGAACGGTCGCAGAACATCCCTTCGAGCTTGTCCGCGAGCTCGGCGTAGCGACACGTTGTCGCGATCTGTCGGTCGTAGTCCGGGGCGGCGGCGCTCCGGCCCGCCTGCGTGCCTTCGATTTCCTCGATGTAATTGAGCATCGCCGCCGGTGAGATACGCAGCCCCTGTTTCCGCAAGAACGTGTCGATTCCATAGCGGCTCATCCGCTCGGCCACAACGTCGACATCGATCCTCTCGCCGCGCCGCAAGCCGAGATCCTTGTCGATGTCGTGCAGGAACGCGATGCATACGAGCGCGTATGACAGCCGTTCGATCTCCGCGAGATCGCGTTCACTCGACCACGGTCGCGGAGTGTCCGCCAGCCAGAACACGAGCGCGCCACGGGCGACCGACAGCAGGTGATCGAGCAGGCTGATGTTGTCGTGGCGCTTCCAGCGCGCCGCCAGCTCGGCGTCATCCGACCACCCGCCCTTGCCGCTGATCGTCACCAGGCGGACAGGCCGACCGTCAACCTTCGTCGCCGACGTCTTGGGCGGGGGGCCGACGCGATCCGCGCGGACACGCACGGCGACGCACTCTTCCACAAAACGCCCATACACCTCGACAGCGGTACGATGGGCGTAGACAGCGGTACGATGGGCGTCGTCGTCGGACCGCGGGCTCACAGCATCCCTCCCGCGTGCCCGATGCATCCGAAACCGTAGCGGTTCTTCTCGCCGATCCCGAGCGCCCACGCCGAGCGCAGGTCTTCGATGCAGCCGCTGATGGACAGCGGACACATCGTGCCGATCACGAACGCCGGCTTGCCGCCGAGCACGGCACGTGTGTGGACAAGAGCAGAGTGCTTCGGGTTGGCGCGCAGGTACAGCCGGTCAGGCTCGATCCTCAAGTCGACCCGGCGGCCCGTCAACCGCGACAGGCGGGCGTTGACAGCGTCCGGCAGGTTGGGACCCGCTCTGGTCAAGTCGTCGTGCCAGCGCCCCTTTCGGCCGCGGACGGACAGCGCAAGCGGCGAGAGCATGATCGCCGGCAGCGTCGCGAGATCGCCGGGTGCGCCGACGACCGGCAGGTCATCAGCGGTTCGGGTCCAGTTGGCAAGATCCACGACATCGCCGTTGGTCGACAACTTTCGGATCGTTTCGGGACCGATACGGTTGAGAATCGGTTCGAGCGTATCGCTTTCGGCGCCCACCACGACCGACTTGACGAGGAAGCCGTTGGGGCTCGTTCTGCCCACCGCGCCGAAGGACCAGTTGCCAGCGTTTCGCCCCAGGACCGCCGCACTCGGCGCACCTTCGCCGGTCCACGCGTTGATGAGCGCTGCGTGCACGCTGTCCAGGTAGTGCACCCGCAGGAATGAGCCACGTGGCGCCATGAATCTGACTCGCATGCCGTTCCCCCACTCGATCAGAGCATGACATATTATTAAATCGTGTAAAGATGCAAAATTTACAGGTATACTTCAACCAGGATTATGGATTCACCCAGGGAGACTGCTCGCCGCTTCGCCGAGACAATGCTGTACTGGCGCGGACATCTGCGCGCCAAGGAGGTACAGGAGTACTTGGGCGTGTCGGAGCGTACCGCACGCAGCCTGATCGCCGATTGGCGCGGCGTTCATCGAATCCTGCCGCGCCACCGGCCCGGGAGAGGTCGGCGCCTGACGCCACCGGACAGCTTCGATCCAGGTCCGATGGTCACCGATCCCAACGTCGCGTTGTCGTTGCTGCTGATGGCCGACCGTTCCCCGGACAACCCGTTCGGGCCCGTCGCCCTACCGGCCGGCGGACACGACCTGGCGCTGCTGGCGCCGGTGCCGTCCAGGGGTCTCCGCGAGGTGATTGGCGCGTGTCTCGAACGGCAGGCGGTTTGGCTCCTCTATGCCGCGAAGAGCGGTCGACAGGAGTTCGTTTTTCATCCGTCCGCCCTTGTACGCTCCCGGGGGCGCTATCACTTGCGCGGCTACCGGGCCCACGGGCATGATGCGAGAGGCCGGGAGCTCGACGACCGGTACGTGGATGTGGTCCCGGCTCGAAGCATCGAGGGTAGGCGCGTGGCCGAGACGGTCTTCATTGGATTGGAGGAGGACTCCGACTGGCACACGTTCGAGACGCGTCGATTCACGTTGGCGTCCGATCTGTCTCCGGAGGAACGGATGTGCTACGAGCACGAATACGGCATCGCAGACTCGGGCGTTCTGCAAGTCCGTAAGCGGCGCGCCCTGATGGCGTACGCAGCACAGGAGCTGCTCGAACGCCGCTCCTGGCGTCGCAACGGCGAATCCGTACCGATCTGGAAGGTGGCGCGCGGGCAGCCGGCGATGGAGGATTCCGACAGCGACGCGCTGACCGTCGATGCTGCTGGCCGCCGATGAGACCCACATCCACTGCGCCTTACGGAACTGCTGCAGGATCGGATCGACGCCCAGAGACAGGATCTCCGGGAACGCTTCGACGCCCAGGGACGCGAATCGGACAGCTTCGCGAGCGGATGGCGAAGTTGGAAGGTCTGCTCGAAGGTCTCCGCGAGGCCATCATCGGAACGCGGGCCGCGTAGATTTCACGAACAGCGCCGGTAGCAAGAAGAGATACCAGGCCGCCGCCCGTTCGGTCACATGCCCCAGACGGTGATCGCGCGCCCGTCCGCCCGCGCCTCCTGGCGGAAGACCTTCTCCGACCACGGCCGCTCCGCATCGCGGTCGAAGATCACCAGGTGCCCCTCGGCCGCTCCGCAGCGGTCCATGTACGACGCCGTCTGCACCGCGCCCTCGCCGACCGTCCGCTCCAGGCTCCCGCGCAGCACCTTGCACTCGATCACGAACCGGCGCACAGGATGCGGCCCGCCACCGCCCGACGACCCGGCCGTCGCAGCCTGCGGCCAGACCACCAGCAGGTCCGTGCGGCCACGCCCCAGGCCGTACTCCCGCTCGATGCGGCCGCCCCCGTTGACGATGCGCTGCAGGAACGCCTGCAACAGCAGTTGCGGACCGGCCTCGCGGTAGGCGAACCGCGGCACCCAGTGCTCCGAGTGCTCCCGGAAGAACGTCTGGAAGGCCGCCAGCAGGTCATCGAGCTGCAGGTTGCCGGCCGCGTCGACATACCAGGAGGTCTCCTGCACCAGCCCCGACTGGGCCGCGCTGGTGAGCTCGCGCGGCACGATCTCCGCGTAGACCGGGTTGGCCATCCGCAGCGGATCGTCGAGGGCGATCAGGCCGAGGTCGCGCGCGTACTCGATGTCGCGCGCCGAGAACTCGCGTTCGTCGCCGCCGCTGAGCAGCGGCCCGACCACCCGCCGCACGCGGTCCTCGCGCAACTGGTCCGCGAGCTGGTCCAGGTGCGTCTCGCGGCGCAGGATGAGCCGCTCCTGCGCCGCCACGACGTCATCGGCGCGGACCGGCCGCGGGTCCCGGCGCGGACCGTCCGGGGCGTCGGCGCGCTGCGGGTCCCCGACGTCGGCGTCGACCGGCGACGGGACAGTCGCGGGCCGGGTGTCGAGGATGTCGTCCGCCGCAGTGCGCGACCGTGCGGAGAAGCCGCCGGCCCGGCAGACCTCGTCGGCCAGCGCGTTCACCAGCCAGGGCTGGCCCTGTGTCCGCGTCCAGAGCAGATCGAGCGCGCCCGGCTCGAACGGCTGGCCGGTCTCGTCGGTGTGCTGCGCCAGCAGCGCGCGCATCTCGTCGGGCGAGAAGTCGCCGAGTCGCAACGATTCAGCCTTGATGTTGAACGCGCTGCCACCGGCGATCACGGCGCGCTGGGCGCTCGACCGGATGCGGTAGTCGCGCACGTCGCGCACACCGCACAGCACCACACTCTGCGGGAAACCTGTCGGCCGCTGGACGTAGCCCGCCCGCAACTGGCGCAGCACGGAGAGCAGCGTGTCGCCGACCAGGGCGTCGATCTCGTCGATCAGCAGCATCAGCGGCCGGGGATCCGCCTCGGACCAGCGGGTGAGCACCTCCTTGAGGGCGCCGTCGGGACCGAATGCGTCGAGGATGCCGAACCAGTCCGTGCCGGCGTCCGCATCCCCGAACGTCCGTCGCGCCGCAGACGCCAGTTCCCCGATGATGGCGCGCATGGCGCGCGCAGTGTCCTCGCGCGCCGCCTGGCCCACCTCGACGTTGACGTACGCGCAGCGGAGACGCCCGCCGCGGTTCAGCAGGTCGCGCAGCGCGAGCAGGATCGACGTCTTGCCGGTCTGCCTCGGCGCGTGGAGAACGAAGTAGCGCTCGTCATGGATGAGCGTCCGCACCGTGTCGAGGTCCAGGCGGTCCAGCGGCGGGATGCAGTAGTGCCGGTCCGCACGCACGGGACCAGTGGTGTTGAAGAAGCGCAACGCTTCCGAGTATCGCACGCATGCCGCCTTGCCGCCGGCCGCTCCCGCTTCAAACCGTTACCATTCCAGGGGGATATCGAATGCCCGGCGTCCCCACCGCGGCGGGCGCCGGCGGGAGAGGGACGAGATGAGACCACCGCACGCACGCAACCGGGTCGGCTCGCTGGCCGCCGTCACCCTGCTTCTTCTCGCGACCGTCCTGCCCGCCCTCGCGCAGCAGCGGGCCCTCGACCACGAGGACGTGCTGCAGTGGAGAACCGTCGATGACCCGTCCCTGTCGCCGGACGGCGAGTCGGTGGCCTTCGTCCTGACGCTCCTGGAGGGGGACCCGACGCTCACCCTGCGATCGGCCGACGGCGACGGCCCGGCTCTGACGGTCCGCGGAACCGACCCGGCGTTCACGTCGGACTCCCGCCACCTCGTGTATGCGGTCCCGCCGCCGGAGGCGGAGGTCGACGCGCTGAAGCGGGAAGGGAAGAAGGGCGACGAGCTGCCGCAGGACGCTCTCGCGGTGGCGGACATCGCCGCGGTGTTCGCCGGCGATGCGATCCGGCTGGACGGGATCCGCGAGCTCGGTCCGGTGGAGAGCTACGCGGTCGCGCCCGAGGGAAGCTGGCTCGCCTACGTACCCGTGGAGGAGGACGGCGCGGACGCCGCCGAGCCGTCGGAGGCGGCAACCGCCAGGCCGTCGGAGGCGGAAGCCGCCACCGGGCCGCCCCCCGCAGGCGCTGCGACCGGGACCGGTCGCGGCGACGAGCGCGACGTGGATGACAAGGAGAAGGAGGACGGGGCCACGCTGGTGCTGCTGAACCTGGCCACCGGCGACGAGACGCGCTACGAGATGGTCGCCGACTACGCGTTCGCCGCCGAGGCCGCCGTGCTCGCTTTCACGACCTCCACGCGGGACGGGTCGGCGGACGGCGCTCACGTCGTGCCGCTGGACGACCGCACGCGGCGTGCCGTCCTGGAGGGGACGGGACGCTACGAGAAGCTGGCCCTGGCGAAGGACGGCGCGCAGGTCGCCTTCGTGACGGATCGCGACGACTTCGCCGCCGAGCAGCCCGCGTTCACCCTGTACCGCGCCGCGGCGCCGGACTGGCGGGCCGAGCCGCTCGCGGCATCCGGCATCGACCGCATGCCGGAGGGCTGGTGGATCAGCGAACACGGCGAGGTCCGCTTCTCGGCGGGCGGCGCCCTGCTCCACTTCGGGACCGCGCCGCGCCCGCAACCCGATCCGGACGACGAGCCCCTGGAAGAGGATCGGGTGACCCTCGACATCTGGAACTGGAAGGACCCCTACCTGCAGCCGATGCAGCTCGTGCAGGCCGACGACGAGCGCAGACGCACCTACGCGGCGGTGGCGCACCTGGACAGCGGCGCGGCCGTGCAGTTGGGCGCCATCGACGTGCCGACGGTCCGCTTCGCCGCCGAGGCGGACGCGCCGTTCGCCCTCGGCGTCACCGACGCGCCGTACCGCCAGCTCCTCTCCTGGGACGGGCGCTACGAGGACCTCCACGCCATCGACATCGCCAGCGGGGAGCGCCGGCCACTGGCCCGGAAGGTCGGGCGCTTCGCCCGCGCGGCCATCTCCCCCGCCGGACAGTACGCCGCGTGGTGGAGCGGCGCCGACCGGCAGTGGATGGTGGCGCGCCTGGACGGCGGCGAGGCGCTGACCGCGAGCGCCGCCGTGCCCCATCCGGTCTGGGACGAGCTGGACGACCACCCGCACGATCCGCCCCCCTACGGCTCGGCCGGCTGGACCGCCGACGACGGCGCGTTCCTCTTCTACGATCGCTTCGACGTCTGGCGCTTCGAACCCGACGCCGGGCGAACCGTCAATCTCACGGCGGGGGCGGGCCGGACGTCGCGGATCCGCTTCCGCCATGCCCGGACGGAGCCGGAGCTGGACCACATCCCCGAGGGCGCGACCCTGTGGACGGCGTTGCACGACGGGAACAAGCAGGGCGGCTTCCATCGCGGTCGGACGGACCGGGAGACGCCGCCGGTCGAGGTCGTCATGACGGACAAGCGCTTCCGTCTGCGCGGTCGGGCGAAGAAGGCGGACCGCTGGCTGCTCACGCGCGAGGACTTCCGCGAATTCCCCGATCTGTGGGTCACCGACGGGGACATCACGGACATGCGGCGGCTGTCGGACGCCAATCCGCAGCAGGCCGACTACCGCTGGGGGTCGGCCGAGCTCGTCTCCTGGACCTCCAACGACGGCATCGCACTGCAGGGGATGCTCTTCAAGCCCGACGGCTTCGACGCGGCGCAGGAGCACCCGCTGCTCGTGTACTTCTACGAGCGGATGTCCGACGGCGTCCACGCCTGGCGCTCACCCCGGCCGGACCGCGCCTCCATCGCGGTGCCGTTCTACGTCAGCCGCGGCTACGTCGTGTTCATTCCCGACATCCCCTACGAGATCGGCTACCCCGGCGAGAGCGCCCTCGACGCGGTCGTGCCCGGCGTGCTGCGCCTGCTCGATGCGGGCTTCGTCGACCGGGACCGGATCGGCGTCCAGGGCCATTCGTGGGGCGGCTACCAGATCGCCTACATGATCACGAAGACCGACCTGTTCGCCGCGGCCGAGGCGGGCGCGCCGGTCAGCAACATGACGAGCGCCTACGGCGGCATCCGCTGGCGGACCGGCATGAGCCGCATGTTCCAGTACGAGCAGACCCAGAGCCGCATCGGCGGCACACTGTGGGAGGCCACGAGCGAGTACCTGCACAACTCGCCGCTGTTCTACGCGGACAAGATCCGCACGCCGCTGCTGATGATGCACAACGACGACGACGGGGCGGTGCCGTGGTACCAGGGCATCGAGCTGTTCGTCGCCCTGCGGCGCCTGCAGAAACCCGTCTGGCTGCTCAACTACAACGGCGAGGGCCACGGTCTCGGCCGCGAGGCCAACCGCCGGGACTGGGCGGTCCGCATGCAGCAGTTCTTCGACCACTACCTGCAGGGCGCGCCCGCCCCGGTGTGGATGGACAAGGGCGTCGCGGCCGTCGACAAGGGCCGGACGCTGGGACTGGAACCCGTGCGCTGAGGATGGCCGACAGGCCGGCGGGCGGCTCGATTCGCTGCGAGCGCCCGCCCGGCCCGGCGACGGCTCGGCGCCTGAACCTGACCGCTCGTCTCGGCGCTGCAATGACCTGCTGCGAACCGCAAGGTGCCGACCCGCGCGCGCCCGCGCCGTGCTACGACACAGGCTCCCCGGGCAGCGTCAGCGCAATCAGCTCCGCATCGGCGCCGCCGCGACCGACGGCGACGACGAGGTACTGCCTCCCCTCGTGCAGGTAGGTCATCGGGTTGCCGCCCGGCGTCGCCGGCAGCGGCACGGACCCGATGTGCTCGCCGGTCTCCTTGTCGTAGGCGCTGATGGTGCGCGTGCTCGCCGCCATCAGCAGGGCCGCGTCCGCGGTCGGGTCGCCGGTCGGCACGCCGAGCGCGGCGTCCGCCGCCGAAGCGAAGCCGCGCCCGCCGTGGTTCATGATGAGCAGCGTCGGGGTGACGAGCGGACCGGAGCCGATGCCGCCGCCCCCGCCGAGCGGCGGCAGGTCCAGCTCGCGCAGCGCCGGGTGGTAGCGCGGCCCGTCGCCGTGGGGCTGCATCCAGGCCTGCTCGCCGGTGTTCAGATCGATGGCCGTGACCCGCTTGTAGGGCGGCTTGAACAGCGGCAGCCCCCGCGGCCCGGACAGCCCGACGCCCCACGGGTCGGTGAAGTAGCCCACCGTCGCCGGCGGGTCATAGGGCACCACCTCCACCACGATCAGGGTGGACGACGACGAGACGAAGAGCCGCCCGGTCTCGGGATCGACCGCCGCACCCTGCCAGTTGGCGCCGCCGCCGGCCCCCGGCACCTGGATGAACGGGACCTCGGCCCCGCGCACCACCGGCGGCGAGAAGATCGGCCCGAACCGCGCGCGGCTGTTGATGATGTCGAGCGCCTCGGCGCGCAGTTCCGGCGTGAAGTCGATCACGTCCTCGAGGGCGAAGCCCTGCCGGTCGAACGGCGGCGGTTTCGTCGGGAACGGCTGGGTCGGCGAGTACCACTCGCCCGGCACGTTGCCCTGCGGCACCGGCCGCTCCTCGATGGGCCAGACCGGCTCGCCCGTGACCCGGTCGAAGACGTAGGTGAAGCCCTGCTTGCTCACCTGGGCGATGGCGGGGATCCGGCGGCCGTCGACGGTGATGTCCAGCAGGTTGGGACCGGTCGGAAAGTCCCAGTCCCACAGCCCGTGGTGGATGGCCTGGAAGTGCCAGACGCGCTCGCCCGTCTCGACGTCGACGGCCACGATGCTCTCGGCGAAGAGGTTGTCGCCGGGCCGCATGCCGCCGTACCAGTCGTTCGACGGCGTGCCGGTCGGCAGGTAGACGTAGCCCAGCTCCTCGTCGACCGCCATGTACGACCAGACGTTCGAGTGTCCGCTGTAGCGCCACGACTCGTTGCCCCAGGTGTCGGCGCCGAAGTCGTCGCCGCGCGGAATGGTCCGGAAGATCCACTTCATCTCGCCGGTGCGGGCGTCGTAGGCCCGCACGTGGCCGGGGGACGCCTCGCGCAGGGTCAGCCGGGTGTCCTGCACGATGCTGCCGACGATCACGGTATCGCCAGCGATGGCGACCGGCGACGACCAGGTCATGCGCGACGCGTCGATCTCGCGCTCGAAGCCCGCGGTGAGGTCGACGTAGCCCCCGGTGCCGAAGTCGGGGTAGCTCCGGCCGGTGCGGGCGTCGAGGGCGACGAGCCGCTTGTCGTGGCTGGCGATGAAGATCCGGGCATCGTCGCTCTCGGCGTCCTTCCAGTAGGAGACGCCGCGGTGGTGCCAGCCCATGTTGGGCGGCCGGTCGAGGTACGCGTAGATCTGCGGGTCGTAGGTCCAGACCGGCTCGCCGGTGCCGGCGTCGAGCGCCGCGACCTGTCCGAGGGCGGTGCTGACGTAGACCAGCCCGTCCGCCATCAGCGGGACGGACTTGAACTGGCTGGGCCGGATGCGCTCGTCGGCCTCGGCCACGGCGGTGGAAAGCGACGTCCAGCGCCAGGCGATCTGCAAGTCCGTGAAGTTGTCGGCGGTGATCCGGTCGAGCGGCGAGTACTTGGTGTTCGCCGCGTCCCGGCCGATTGCGTGCCACTCGCCGTCGGGCGCCGACGTCTGCGCCCAGGCGGAACCGCAGATGGCCACGACGGTCGCCGCCACGAATGGAGCGAGACGATGCTGCAGACTCCGGGTCATCGGTGCCCTCCCCGATCGGGTCGCGATTCTGGCCGCGGTCGGAACCGGCGTTCATCATAGCGCGGGCCGGACTTCGCAACCATTCGCAACCGTCGCGACCGTCGCAACCCGTGGGACCGCCCCGCGAACGACGCACGCCGGAACGAGACGCCGGCTCGTGCGTGGTTTCCGCCAGCCCACCCGGTGAACGACGCACGGACGCGCGGCGCTGGTAGAATGCGACGCGACGCAGGGCACGCCGTGCGGTCCGGCGAACCCGATGGCGCTCAACGCATTCGATCTGTTCGTGCTGGTCCTGGCCGGGCTGCTGGCGCTGCTGGGACTGCTCAAGGGACTTACGCGGCTGCTGATCGGGATCGGGGCGCTGGTGGCCGCGTTCATCCTGGCCGCACGACTCCATCCACAGGTCGGCGTGCTGTTCCACGGCGTGGTGCAGATGCCGGAGCCGCTGGCGAACCTCGCCGGATATCTGACGATCTTCCTGGGCACCATGCTGGCCGGCGCGCTGCTCGGCCGGCTCCTGCGGGGCGTGCTGAAGGCGGCGATGCTGGGCTGGGCGGACCGGCTGGCCGGCGGCGTCGCGGGTGTGGCCGCCGCGCTGCTCGCCGCCGCGCTCGTGCTGCTCCCGATCATTGCTTACGTGCCCACGGGCGACCGCCTGTTGCGCGGATCCGTGCTCGCGCCCTACGTGGCGGGGATCGCCGCCCTCGCGGACGTGCTGGCGCCGGAAGGCTTCGCTGAACGGTACGAAGAACGCATCGACGCGCTCCGGAGATACTGGGGTCAGCGCCCGGACGAGACCGCGCCCGGCGTACGTCGGAATCGGGCGCCGGGCGCAGACCGGGAGAACCCGCAGCCCTGACACGAGCACAGAGGAAGGAAGATTGCGATGCACTGGCCGCGCAACGTCGCCGTCGTCACCGGCTTCTTCGTCATCGCCGCCGCCGTTTCCGCCCAGCCGGAACCGGAAATCCTCATCCACGGCGGCCGGGTCTTTACCGACGGCAGTCTGCAGGCGACCGACGTCCGGGTCGTCGGCGCGACCATCACCGAGATCGGCCCCGGCCTCGAAGCGCGCGGCGCGGACACGCAGGAGATCGACGCCGAGGGCCTGATCGTGCTGCCGGGCGGCATCGACCCCCACGTGCACCTGGGCGGCGTACGGATGGACGACTACACGTCCGGCTCGCGTGCGGCGCTGGCCGGCGGCATCACCACCATCTCCAACTTCGGCGGCGTCGCCGACGGGGAAACACCGGCCGAGACGCTGGCGCGGGCGATGCCGGAGATCCGGGCGCAGACCATCGCCGACGTCATCTTTCACCCCATCGTCTCGGATCCGACGAGCGCCACGGGGGAAACGCTGGCGGCGCTCGTCGATGCCGGCCAGACCACCATCAAGGTGTTCATGGTGCGACCGACGTTCGATGCCAACGCCCCCGGTTTCGTCCACACCATGCATGCGGCGCGCGAGCACGGCGTGCTGATGATGATGCACTGCGAGGACGCCGCCATCGTGCAGGTCACCGCGGAACGCATGGTCGCCGAGGGGCGCGGCTCGCTCGCCCACTTCGCCGACGCGCGGCCCGTGGCGGCCGAGGAGGCGGCTACGCTGCGTGCGGTGGCGATGGCGGAGGCGACCGGCACGCCGATCTATATCGTGCACCTGTCGTCGGAACGCGCCCTGCGCATCGCCGAGGCCGCACAGCAGCGCGGCCTGCCGGTCTACGTCGAGACCCGACCGATCTACCTGCACCTGACCCGGGAACGGTTCGACGGTCCCACCCCCGGGCTCTACATCGGCCAGCCGCCGCTGCGGGAACAGAGCGACCTGGACGCGCTGTGGGACGGCATCGCCCGCGGCACCGTCCATGTCGTGGCGACCGATCACGTCGCCTACACGCGCGAACAGAAGCTCGATCCGGCGCAGAACGTCGCGCAGCACCGGGCGGGCATGAGCAACCTGCAGGTGATGCTGCCCATGCTCTACTCGGACGGCGTCAACGAAGAGCGCATCTCGCTGGAACGGTTCGTGGAGGTCACCTCGTCGAATCCCGCCCGCCTGTTCGGGCTGTATCCGCGCAAGGGAACCATCGCCATCGGATCGGATGCCGACCTCGTGCTGTGGGATCCGAACGAGACGCGCACCATTCGCAACGAGGACATGTTCTCGGGCAGCGGCTACTCGATCCACGCGGGACGATCGGTGACCGGCTGGCCGCAGATCACGATCCGGCGCGGCGAAGTGGTCTATCGCGATGGTGAGGTGCTGGGTACCGCCGGCAGCGGCGATCTGCTGCGCCGCGAGCCGTGGCGCGAGCCGCCGCTGTGACCGGCCGGCACGACCGACAGCCCGGCGGGTCGGCCGCGACGCAACCCCGGCGAGGCGCTTCACGCAGGGGGCGGTTCAGTCCAGCGGTTCGGCGCGCGTGACCCGCAGGCTCGTTCCCTGCGCACAGCCGGACGCCTCGTCGAGGGTCGCCTCGACCAGCACGTCATCGCCCGTCGTGAGGTCGTGGACCGCGCCGTTCAACACGTAGCGCTCCTGCCCCTCGCCCGCTTCGCGGAGGACCAGGCAGTCCGGCGGGTCGGCCGCAATCCGCCCGCGGCGCCGCAGCGTGCCGTCCGGCTCCGTCACGTGGAACGCCGCCGAGACCGCCAGCGGCCGGAAGTAGACGTCCACGAGGACGAAGTAGTGCGTACGGTCCGCCGTGGCCCAGTCGGGCACCTCGACAATGGTCGACATCTCGCCCCGCTCGCTCGTGACGAGCTGGCGCAGCACCTCGAAGCTGGAGCGGGTGGCCCCCATGCCGAGGTAGACGGGGGTGAGGGCGGGGAGATCCCGGGTCTCCACGGTCACCTCGGTCCCCGGCGCGCCGCTGCGTGGGGAGAAGACCGGCGCGCGGGTATGCACAGGGTCCAGTGGCTGCATCACACGCCCCATCCTACGCCGGTCCCCGTCACGAGGTCCAGGGTCCGGATGCGCAGACGGCAGGCAGCCGGTTGGCCCATAATGGCCTCAGTGTCCCTCGACGAGTACCACCGCAAGCGCGACTTCGACCGGACGCCGGAGCCGGAAGGCGGCCCGCCGCGCCGGCGGCGGCGCCGGGCCGACGGCGGCACGACGGGACGCTTCTTCTGCGTCCAGAAGCACCTGGCCAGCCATCTGCACTACGACCTGCGACTGGAGCACGACGGCGTCCTCCTCTCCTGGGCGGTCCCCAAGGGACCTTCCCTGCAGCCCCGCGACAAGCGGATGGCGGTGCGCACCGAGGACCACCCGCGCGAGTACGGCAGCTTCGAGGGCGTCATCCCGGAGGGCTACGGCGCCGGCATCGTCATGCTCTGGGACCGCGGCGCCTGGACGCCGGAAGTGGACGACATCGACGCAGCCCTGGAGAAGGGCGACCTGAAGTTCTCACTCGACGGCTTCAAACTGAAGGGATCGTGGGCGCTGGTGCGCACCGCGGAGCGCGCGGGAACCGCGCCGGGCCAGCGCGGCCGTAACTGGCTGCTCCTCAAGCACGCCGACTTCTGGTCGGGGGCGGTCGACATCACGGAGTTCGCGCCCCTGAGCGTCGAGAGCGAAGGGGACTTCGACGACATCCTCGCCGCCGACATGCCCCGCCAGTGGATCACCGGCCGCCCCGCCACCGCCCGCGGCAACGGCCGCGCCGCCGCGCTGACGCGGGAGGTCATCGAGCGCGCGGCGCGCAAGATCCTCGCCCGCCACGACGCGGCGGGCGAGGGGTAGCGCCCCGCCAAACCGGATCTCCGCCACGAAATCAGCCCCGCGGCACGGTTCCGTCAGTTTTCCGCTGGCGCCTGCGCCCAGGACTGATACACTGTGCGGATTCGGATCCCGGCCGTCAGCGCACGGTCGTTCGGCGCACGGCCAGAGGCGTACGCCATGAGAAGAATCGCTGCGCCCGCCGCCCTGCTCGTCCTGCTGCTCGCCGCCGCCGGGCTGTCGGTGGACGCCACCGCCCGCACGCCCGCACAGCAGACCGCCCCGTCGCGCGGCGCGGCGCCGGACCACGCGTCCCTCGACCACGCGGCGCTGACCGGGGTCGTCCAGCGCTACTGCCGGACCTGCCACAACGACCGCATGCTGACCGGCAACCTCTCGCTGGAGGATTTCGACGTCGCCGCCGCCGCACGCACGCCCGAAGAGGCCGAGCGCACGGAGAAGATGATCCGCAAGCTGCGGGCCAACATGATGCCGCCGCCGGGCGTGCGGCGGCCCGGGGCCGAGACGCTGCTGGCGCTCGTCGAGACGCTCGAAACCGAGGTGGACGAAGCGGCCGCCGCCAATCCGAACCCCGGCCACCGGACGTTCCAGCGCCTGAACCGGTACGAGTACGAGCGGGCCGTCGAGGACCTGCTGGGGCTGCGCATCGATGCGGGCGACTACCTGCCGCTCGACACGATGAGCGCCAACTTCGACAACATCGCCGACGTCCAGATGCTGTCGGCGACCCTGCTCGACGGCTACCTGCGGGCGGCGACCGAGGTCGCCCTGCTGGCGGTCGGGAATCCGGACGCGCAGCCGAAGCAGACCACCTACTCGAAGTCGCGCGCCTACTCGCAGTGGGACCGGGTGGAGGGTGCGCCGTACGGCACCCGCGGCGGTTTCTCCGTCCTGCACAACTTCCCCGCCGACGGCGACTACCTCTTCACGATGGCGTTCCAGCACACGACCACCGGCGGCCTGTCCGGATCGACCATCCGCAACGAGCAGATCGAGATCTCCATCGACGGCGAGCCGGTGGCGTTGCTGGCGATGGACCAGTGGCTGCGCACCTCCGACCCGAACGGCGTGTATCTGGAGGTGGAGGAGCCGATCTTCGTCCGGGCGGGGCCCCGGCGCGTCTCTGCGGCGTTCGTCCGCCAGTTCGAGGGGCCGGTCGAGGATGTGCTGGCCCCGCACGAGTGGTCGATCGTCGACACCGAGATCGGCGACCTCGGCTACGGCGTCACCGCCCTGCCGCACATGCGTGACTTCATCATCGACGGTCCCTACGACGTGACCGGGGTGTCGGAGACGCCGAGTCGGCAGCGGATCTTCACCTGCCGGCCGACATCTCCCGCGACCGAGCGCCCGTGCGCGGAGGAGATCATCAACCGCATCGCCACCCGGGCCTACCGCCGGCCGCTGACCGACACCGACGTCGCCGACCTGCTGACGTTCTACGAGGCGGGGCGGCGGGACGGCGGCTGGGAGACGGGGATCCGCACGGCGCTGCAGGCGACGCTCGCCAGCCCCGACTTCGTGTTTCGCCTCGAGCGACCGGCGGACGACGCAGAGCCCGGCAGGAACTACCGGATCTCCGACGCGGCCCTGGCGTCGCGCCTCGCGTTCTTCCTCTGGGCCGGGCCGCCCGACGAGGAGCTCATCGCGCTGGCGGCCGACGGGAAGCTGTCCGACCCGCAGGTGCTCGACGCGCAGACGCGCCGGATGCTGTCCGACCCGCGGTCGGAGTCGCTGGCGACGCGGTTCGCGGCGCTCTGGCTGCGCCTGCAGGACATGGACCAGGTCCAGCCGGACGCGTTCTGGTTCCCGAACTTCGACCGCCAGCTCGCCGACGCGATGCGCCGCGAGACCGAACTGCTGTTCGACAGCCTGGTGCGCGAGGACCGCAGCTTCTTCGACCTGTTCACGGCCGACTACACGTTCGTCAACGAGCGGCTGGCTCGGCACTACGGCCTGCCGAACGTCGCGGGGCCGCAGTTCCGGCGCGTCCGCTACCCGGACGACCGGCGGCGGGGGCTGTTCGGCCACGGCTCGGTCCTCATGCTGACCTCGATGGCCAACCGCACGTCGCCGGTGCTGCGCGGCAAGTGGGTGCTCGAGGTGGTCCTCGGCACGCCGCCGCCGCCGCCGCCGCCCGCCATCCCCGACCTCGACGAGACGGCGACGGTCATCGACGGGCGGGCGCTGACTACCCGCGAGCGGATGGAGATCCACCGGACGAACCCGACGTGCAACGCCTGCCACCGGTTCATGGATCCGCTGGGGCTGGCGCTGGACAACTTCGACGTCATCGGCAAGTGGCGCATCCGCGAGAACGGCATGCCCCTGGACACGCGCGGCGAGATGTGGGACGGGACGCAGGTGTCGACACCGCAGGGTCTGCGGGCGGCGCTGCTCGACCTGCCGATCCCGCTCGCCCGCACGTTCACCGAGAACCTGATGGCGTACGCCCTCGGCCGGCGCGTCGAGCACTACGACATGCCGACCGTGCGGGCCATCACCGAGGCGGCGCGCGCCGACGGCTACCGCATGTCCGCGTTCATCCGGGGCGTCATCGACAGCCCGGCGTTCCGCATGCAGCGGGCGGAGGCGGACGGCGTCACGACCGAGGCACAGTAACGGCAGGGAGACAGTCCGACAGGCAAGAGGTGGGGAGACAGATTCATGTACATCACCGGCAAGCACATTCCTCGTCGCACGTTCCTGCGTGACGTCGGCGCCGCCTCGCTGGCCCTCCCCTTCCTGGATGCGATGCATCCGGCGGGCCGGGTGTCGGCGGCGGCCCGCGCGGCGCTCGACCCGACGCGCCTCGTCTGCATCGAGATGGTGCACGGCGCGGCCGGCTCCAACGCCTGGGGCGGCACGCAGCACCTGTGGAGCCCGGCCGCCGCGGGCCGGGACTTCGACCTCGACACCGGCGCCCTCAGCGCCCTGGAGCCGTACCGCGAGCACCTGACCATCGTCAGCGACACCGACGTCGGGATGGCCGAGGCGTTCTCGCCGCCCGAGATCGGCGGCGACCACTTCCGCACCAGCTCGGTCTTCCTGACCCAGTCGCATCCGAAGCAGACGCAGGGCTCGGACGTGCGCGCCGGCACGTCGCTGGACCAGATCCACGCGCAGCGCTTCGGGCAGGACACGCCGCTGCCCTCGATGCAGCTCTGCATCGAGAACGTCGACCAGGCCGGGGGCTGCGCCTACGGCTACACCTGCGTCTACACCGACTCGATAAGCTGGGCCTCGCCCACCGAACCGCTGCCGGTGACACGCTCGCCGCGGGTCGCCTTCGAGCAGCTCTTCGGGGTGGGCGGCACGGCCGAGGAGCGCGCCGCGCGGCGGAAGACCGATGCGAGCATCCTCGACTGGATGACCTCGCGGGTCGCGCAACTGACCCGCGAGCTCGGCCCCACGGACCGCCGGCGGATGGAGCGCTACCTGGAGAACATCCGCGAGATCGAGCGGCGCATCCAGCGCGTCGAGGAGCGCAACCTGTACGGCGAGCCGCGGGAGCTGCCCGAGGCGCCGGCCGGCGTGCCGGACTCGTTCGACGAGCACGTCAAGCTGATGTTCGACGTGCAGGCGCTGGCCTTCGAGAGCGACGTGACGCGGGTCTTCTCGTTCAAGATGGGCCGCGACGCCTCCGGCCGCGTCTACCCGCTGAGCGGAACGGACCGGCCGTTCCACTCCGCCTCGCACCACGGCGGGAACGAGGACGCCATCCTCGAGTTCAACAAGATCAACCGCTACCACGTCAGCCTGCTGCCCTACCTCCTCGACAAGCTGGAGAGCACGGTCGAGGGCGACGGCACGCTGCTCGACAAGAGCGTGGTCCTCTACGGCTCCGGGATGGGCGACCCCAACCTGCACAACCACAAGCGCTGTCCGCTCATCGTCTTCGGCCACGCCAACGGCCGGCTGCCGGGCGGCCTGCACGTGCGGGCGCCGGAGGGGACGCCGATGGCCAACGCCATGCTCAGCCTGCTGCACGCGCTCGGGCACGACGACCGGGCCAGCTTCGGCGACAGCAGCGGGACGCTCGCGCTCGACGCCTGAGCGAACGCTCGCACCGGCGGAGATCCGGCAGTTGACTATCCGTGACCTGCCGGATCTCCCGATTCCTTCCGTGACGGACCCTGGGGATGCTGGAGGCTGGAGCCATGAACAGATCGCTGCGCTCGGGACTCGTGATGGCGCTGTGCGCGGCGCCCGCCCTGTTCGTCGTGCTGGCGGCCGCGCCCGCCGACGCGCCGGTGGCCGATGCGGCGAGCCGCGGTGACGTCGAGACGGTCAGGAGCCTGCTGCAGCGGGGCGTCGACGTGCAGACGGCGCAGGCCGACGGCATGACGGCGCTGCACTGGGCGGCGATGCACAGCGACGTGGAGCTGGCCGAGACCCTGCTCTACGCCGGCGCCAACCCGGAGGCGACCACCCGCATCGGCAAGCACACGCCGCTGCATGTGGCGGGCCGCACCGGACAGCCGGGCGTCGTCCGGGCCCTGCTCGAAGGCGGGGCCGATCCGCACGCCACCACGACCAGCGGGGCGACGGCCCTGCACTTGGCTGCCCGGGCGGGCAACGGCGAGGCGGTGGCGGCGCTGATCGACCACGGCGCGGAAATCGACGCGCGGGAGAACACCTGGGGCCAGACGCCGCTGATGTTCGCGGCGGCGACCAACCGGGTCGCCCCGGTCAACGTGCTGATGGAGCGGGGCGCGAATCTGGAGATCGCGACCCGGGTGGTCGATCTCCCCGCCCTCGACGCGGAGGACCGCGCCGCGGCCTACCGGCGGCAGGAGGTCCTGGACGGCTTCCGGGCCGCCGCACCGCCCCACGAGCAGACCGGCTGGCAACCCACCGCCAGCCAGGTGCAGGCCGCAATCCGGGCCGCCCGGCGCGTGCAGGCGTTTCCCGAGACGGCGCGGCAGGACAGCGCCGGCCGGCGGCTCTCGCGCGGCACCCCCCGCGACTACACCGAGCGCGTCGGCGTCCAGGGCGGCCTGACCGCGCTGCTGCACGCCGCCCGCCAGGGCCACACCGACGTGGCGATGGCGCTCGTCTACGCCGGCGCCGACATCGACCGCACCAGCGGCGATGGCACCAGCCCGCTGCAGATCGCCACGATGAACGGGCACTTCGACCTGGCGCTGCGCCTCATCGAACGCGGCGCCGACCCCAACGTCGCCACCGACGGCGGGGCCACGCCGCTGTTCGCCGCCCTCAACCTGCAGTGGGCGCCGCGGGCCCGCTACCCGCAGCCCCGCGCCCACGACCAGCAGGTGGCCACCTATCTGGACGTCATGCAGGCGCTGCTCGAGGCCGGGGCGAATCCGAACGTGCGAACCAACAACCACCTCTGGTACATGTCGTACAACCACTGCTGCTCGGAGAGTGTCGACGGAGCCACCCCGTTCTGGCGCGCCGCCTACGCCACCGACGTGGCCGCCATGAAGCTGCTCATCGCGCACGGCGCCGATCCGCACGTCCCGACCCGCGCCCCCGAGCCGCGGCGGCGCGACGCCGAGCGGGTGGATCCGTCCGGCCTGCCGCCGGTCGTTCCCGGCGGCCCCGGCGTCTGGCCGCTGCACGCCGCCTCCGGCGTCGGCTACGGCGAGGGCTTCGAATCGAACGCCCACCGCCACGTGCCGGATGGCTGGCTCCCGTCGGTGCGGTACCTGATCGAGGAGATCGGCGTCGACGTCAACGCCCGCGACCACGACGGCTACAACGCGCTCCACCACGCCGCCGCCCGCGGGGACACCGAACTGGTGCGCTACCTCGTCGAGCAGGGCGCCGACGTGATGGCGATCAGCCGCCGCGGCCAGACCACCGCCGACATGGCCAACGGCCCCTACCAGCGGACGCTGCCGTTCCCGGAGACCCTCGCCTACCTGGAGAGCCTCGGCGCGGTGAACAACGACAACTGCGTGTCGTGCTGAGAGCCGGCGGGTACTCCACACCTGCACCACGCTGACCGGAGGCGTTCAGTGTTTCGTCTGAAGCTGACGTAAGTCCTGTAAACACAATGGCTTACGGCACCGTGTCCGTTTCGTTCCCACGGATGATCCTACTTCAAACCGGCGGTTGATCACGACGCACTGTACAAGATTCCCCGGCCCGGAACGGGGCAGGCGCACGCGGCTGACGGCGTTTGATTCGCGGGCGGCGCCCGACGGCGCCGGGGCGTAACAGGGTGTTCAGTTGACCGGGTTTGGCTGGTGCGGACCGTTTGAGCAGATGGAGCAGCAGGCCGCGGAGCTTCCTGGGTCCTGCGGGCCAGGATTCACGCTTCGCTCGCGGCGCGCAGGGAGCCGCGAAAGATGGGCGCAGCCATCGGCGCTGGTGATCTGGACGTTGCGGCGGCGCTTGCGTCGACGTTGACCGACTGGCTTACTGGCTTCGACGGCTCCTCGATCCCGCCGAGGCTGCCGTCCGGTTGCTGCATGCAGCGTGTCCAGGATTATCTGGTGTGCGGCGCACCAGAGAGCGGCGGCCGGCGCCGGCAGCGTGAGGCGTTCGGGTTGCCTCATGCGATGGCCCACTGGTTGATCAGCTGGATCAGCATGGAGGCATGCGCATCGTCGCCGATGGTGCGCTCTGCGCGGTGCAGGGCGCTGACGAGCGTTCGGTCGCTATAGGCCTGCTGGGCCCGCGCGCACGGTTTCGTCGACGTGAACGTGGTGATGGACATCGACGGTGCGCTCGCGCCGATTCGGCCGGCGCGGCAGCACCATCGAGCGCTGCCGTACGGCGAGGTGGCCGAGGCGGTTGCTCTCGTCGAGGCTTCGGACGCGGCGGTGGTGGGTCAAGGCGTTGTTTCGGTTCGTCGTGCTGACGGCCTGCAGGACGCATGAGGCGAGACTTGCGACATGGGCCGAGATCGATGTGGAACGGAGGGAGTGGAGGATCGCGGCGTCACGAACGAAGACGCTCATGGAGCATCGGGTCCCTGTGACCGATGCGGCGGCGGCACTCGAAGCAGTATCGAGCTTGCGGAAAGATTCGGGTCTTGTGGTTCCGTCTGCGGTCAGGCCGGGTGTGCCGGTGGGTGCCAGCGCGCTGGCGCGCCTTCTCAAGGGGAACGGGATCGCTGCGGTGCCGCACGGTTTTCGCACGTCGTTCCGGACGTGGGCGGCGGAACAGACCGACGCTCCCCAAGCGGTCGCCGAGATGGCGCTCGGGCATCGGGTCGGGTCGGAGGTGGAACGCAGCTACGCGCGGTCGGATCTGTTCGAGAAGCGCCGGCAGTTGATGGAGCGGTGGGCGGAGTTCGTGACCGGCTCGTGTCAGGAGGGGCAGTCTTCTATCGTCACGGTTGCGGGAAGCCGGGAGACGCGATGATGGACGACCGTCCGCATGGTCTTCACCGGCTCCGCCAAACGTCATCGAGTGCACCAACATCTGGCATGGCAATCGCCCTTGAGAGTACCATGAGATGTGGTGCTAGGCTCCCCGTTGATATGGCCGTTGGTGCCCGTTCGAGCCCATCCGCGCCCTCTGGCGCCTCGAAGTCGCGATCCGGACTTGGCGAAATCTACACCATCGCCGAGGTGGCGGAGTACCTGAAAATTGCCAAGAAGACCGTCTACAAGCTGGTCGGGTCCGGCGATCTTCCCGCGTTCAAGGCCGGAAAGCACTGGCGGGTGCTTCGTTCTGAACTTGGCAACTGGATTGCACGGAAATCTGGTCAGAAGGCGGAGCCAAGGGAGTGACGGCCGAACGCGTGTCGTTCTCGGGCCACGAGACCTTTCCGTTCCGGTACCCGTGGCTCAAGAAAGCGGTGGATGCCGCCGAGGCGGACTCGTACGCGTTCGAGGCCGAGGACGCCATGGTGAAGCTCGGGGTCGGCAAGAACATGGTGTCGTCGATCCGCCATTGGGGCCTGGTGACCGGCATGCTGGAAGACACGCCTCGGATCCGCGGAAACCGCCGCCGGCCGCTGAAGCCGAGCGAGCTGGGCAGGTCGCTGCTCCTCGACGGGGGCTGGGACCCGTTCCTGGAAGATCCCGGCACGCTGTGGCTGCTCCATTGGCAGCTCGTGAGTCGTCCCGAGCGGGCCACGACGTGGTGGTGGGTCTTCAACCGGTATCCCGGCACGATCTTCACGCGGGCCGACATTCAGGACGCGATCGAGACACTCGGAGCGCAGAGCGGGTGGACGCGGTTCACCCGTGCGTCGTTGAAGCGTGACATCGACGTGTTCGTGCGCACCTACGCGCCGGTGCGGCGCCGCAACGTCCTCCTCGAAGACACGCTCGACTGCCCGCTCGTCGAGCTGAGCGTGATCCGACCGACGAGCCAGCAGGCGCTCGTGCTCGTGCGCAGCGACCACGAGTCGCTGCCGGACGAGGTCTTCGCCTATGCGTTGGCCGAGTACCTCCAGAGGCAAGCGGCGCGGGCGCAGACCATCACGCTCGAGGAGCTTGCGTTCGGCGACGGCGCGCCGGGACGGGCGTTCTGCCTCGACGAGCCCGGACTGCTCCGCCGGCTAGACCGCATCGAGGCCCTGACGGACGGGGGCATCGTGTTCGACGAGACGGCCGGTCTGAAGCAGATCTATGTGCACAGCGCGCCCGAACCGACGGGGTTGCTGCGCCGGTACTACGATTCGTGGTCGGTCGGGAACGCGTGACCATGGACGCCAGCCCGGAACCGGCCAATCTCGCGAGCCTCGTCGAGGTCGAGCGCCGCTTTCGGCGATCGGTCAACCTCGACCGCGATGCGGGGTCGACGGATGCCCTCGCCGGCTACGTCGTCACGCCGGCGGTTCGCCGCGCGCTCTCGCAGATCACCGAAGGGCTCGATGACGAGGCCGGCGACCGGGCGTGGAGTCTGGTAGGCCCCTACGGGTCCGGCAAGAGCGCGTTCGCCGTCTTTCTGGCGGACCTGCTGTCGGGCAGCGGTAATCCGGGAGGGGACGCGGCCAGGAGTCTCCTCAGGGGGGAGAACGGACTCGCGACACCGCAGCAGTCGCTGCTTCCCGCGCTGTTGACGGCCGAGCGTGCTCCCCTGGACACCCTCCTATTGAAGTCTCTGCGCTCGACGGTCGAGACCATCTGGTCGACCCGGCGGGGCGCCAAGCCACGGGTGCTGGGGACCATCAAGCAACTGCTGAACGGATCGGCCCCATCGCTCTCCCGTTGCGCGACGTCCGATGTCGTGGCGTGCTTCGAGGAAGCGGTCCGGACGCTGGGCGACAAGACCGGCGCGGGCTTGCTGCTCATCGTCGACGAGGCCGGCAAGGCGCTGGAGTACGCAGCACAGAAGCCGACCCGCGGGGACGTCTACCTGCTGCAGGCGCTCGCCGAAGTGGCGGCCCGCAGCAACGGCTTCCCGTTCGTCATCCTGACCGTCCTGCACCAGTCGTTCGATCGATACGCGCACCAGTTGGGACCATCGGACCGGAACGAATGGGCAAAGGTCCAGGGGCGCTTCGGCGAGCTCGCGTTCCGTGAAGGCGGCGATCAGATCATCCGGCTCACCGCCGCCGCGATTCGTCGGATCGGTGAACCTCGCGACGCCGCGGACTGGGCGCGCGTCGTCTCCACCACCGCGGCCCGGGTCGCCGACGGCACCGGCTGGGACGAGTCCCGACTGGCCGGATACCTCGACGAGTGTTGGCCGCTCCACCCGGTCACCACCGCCCTGCTCGGGCCGTTGTTCCGCGGCCGACTGGCTCAGAACGAACGCTCGCTGTTCGCGTTCCTGTCCGCCGGCGAACCGCTCAGCTTCCGCAACTTCCTGCGGACGAACGGCCCGGACCGTCTGTACACGGTCGACCGGCTATACGACTACGCAACGGGCATGCTCGGCGACCGCGTCCTCGGCCGGGACGGCCGCCAGTGGGCGGAAATCGACACTGCGATCAGGCGGCTGCCGCCGGAGGCGGGGAAGGTCGACGAGCAGGTGCTGAAGACGATCGGTTTGCTGAACATGCTCGGCGATCAGGTCGGCCTCCGTGCATCTGCCGAGATCGTCGCGGCGTGTATCGGCGAGAGCGAGGCGGCGGAGCGTGCACTCGATCGCCTCAGGCACCAGTCGGTGCTCGTGTTCCGCCAGTTCCGCGATGCGTTCCAGATCTGGGAAGGCAGTGACCTGGATCTCGACGATCTGGTTGTCCGCGCCGAGGGCCAACTGCCGACCGACTTCTCGGTGGCGCAGGCGTTGCAGCGTCAGGCGCCGCGAACGCCGCTCGTCGCGCGCCGGCATCTGTTCGAAACCGGCACCCTGAGGTTCTTCGACGTGCGGTTCGTCGACGCTTCCCGCCTGATGTCGGGTGACGAGGCGAACCTGAGCGGCGAAGGTGACGGCGTGATGATCCTTGCGCTGCCACGGACCGAGCAGGAGGCGGACGAACTCAGGCGGCAGCAGAGCATTGCGGGGCTGGCCGTCGATCGCCTCGGCGCGGGCAAGCCGGTGGTGCTGGTGACGCCCGAAGCGTCGGCGCGCCTGACGCAGCTCACGCGCGAGCTGGCCGCCTCGCAGCTCGTCCGCACGACAACGTCGGCGTTGCAATCGGACCCGACCGCGAGAGCCGAGCTGAGCAGCCGCATCGACGAGCTTCAGCGGCAGATCGCGGCCGAAGTCGATCGGGCGTTCGACCCGCGGCGAAGCGGTTGGTTCATCGGCGGCGAGCGATTGGCCGTGTCGTCGTGGCGGGACGCTTCGCGAGCGCTGTCGAACCTGTGTGATGTGCGCTACCAGGACGCGCCCCGGATCAGGAACGAGCTGCTGAACCGTCGAGCGGTCTCGACTTCGGCGGCCAAGGCCCGCCGGAACCTGATCGAGGCGATGATCCTGCGCCGCGATGTCGCTCAATTAGGGTTCGAGGGCAATCCACCCGAGGTCAGCATGTATCGCTCGCTGCTGGAGGTGCACGGACTGCACCGCCGGCGGCGTGGGGGAGATTGGGGATTCGGAGCACCGAAGCCAGCGCTGAAGCCGCTCTGGAAGGCGATTGACGGCTTCCTCAGAGACACCGAGGCCGGACGACGGCCGCTCGCCGAGCTGTACGACCGGCTTGGGCGCCCGCCGTTCGGGATCAAGGACGGCCCCCTACCGATCATCGTGATGGCGGCGCTGCTCGCACGCGACGACGACGTGGCGGTCTACGAGCGCGGGTCCTTTATGCCGGCCTGGACGCCGTCGCATGCCGAACGGCTGCTGCGGTCGCCCGACGGATTCGAAGTCCGGCGCTGCCGCATCGATGGTGTGCGCCAGACGGTCTTCACGCGGTTGGCGGAGAGGTTGCGGTTGTCGACCGGACGCGAACCCGCGCTGCTCGACGTGGTGCGAGGTCTCGTACGGTTCGTGGCGAGCCTGACGCCGTACGCCCGCCGGACCCTGGGAATCTCGCAACGGGCGCGGGACATCCGGGACGCGCTGGTCCGCGCCCGAGAGCCGGCGCAACTCATCTTCGACGAACTGCCGGCCGCGTGCGGATGTCCGCCGTTCGGCCTGAACCAGGCAGAAGCCGCACAGCGCGTCGACGAGTTCGTCGAAACTATCGAGTCAGGACTTCGCGAGATCCAGAACGCCTATCCCGCACTGATCGAGCGCGCTTGTGCAACATTGGCCGAGCATCTAAGCTTGCCGAGAGCACAGGCGGACTTGGCCGCAGAGCTGCGGAGCCGGGCCGGCCACCTGGCCGAGGCAGCCGTCGATCCGTTGCTCAAGAGCTTCGTGGTGCGAGCCTCCGACGAGGCCCTCACGCCGGACGACCTGATGACGTCCCTGCTCACACGGCTCGCGAACAAGCCGCCCCACGAGTGGTCCGACGCCGACGAGGATCAGTTCCAGGTGCGAGTCGCGCACGTAGCCCGGGCGTTCCGCAGCGCCGAGTCGCTTGTCGTCGGCGCTGATGGAACGGCCGGCGGGCAGGACTTGCTCAGACTGGCGGTCGCCCGACGCGGCCACCCGGAACGCGACCGTGTGCTTCCGTTGCGGTCCGCCGACAAGACTCGGATCGTAGCGCTCCGCGACCGGATTCTGGATGCCGTGAGGGCGAACGGCATGAACACCGCCGCCTGCGACCGCGACCAGGCGCTCGCCGCGCTGGCGCTCGCCGCGGAATCGCTGATCGATGCTTCAGGGCCGGCGCCAGCGGGGAAGGGCAACCAGTGAGCGACCGTGTACGCCACATCCTGAGCATGTCCGGCGGCAAGGAAAGCACCGCGCTCGCCGTGTACATGCGCGACCGCGAGCCCGCCATGGAGTACGTCTTCTGCGACACGAAGAAGGAGCTCCAGGAAACCTATGACTACCTCGACAAGGTCGAGGCGTATCTCGGCAAGCCGATCATCCGACTGAACGACGAACGCGGTTTCGACCACTGGCTGGAGGTCTACGGCCATTACCTGCCGTCCCCGCAAATGCGCTGGTGCACCCGGCAGCTCAAGATCCGTCCGTTCGAACGGCACGTCGGCGACGACCCGGTGGTCAGCTACATCGGCATCCGCGCCGATGAACACCGCGACGGCTACATCTCGTCGAAGCCGAACATCACGCCGCGTTATCCGTTCAAGGAAGACGGCGTCACCGAACGCGATGTGTACCGGATTCTCGACGAGTCGGGACTGGGGGCGCCCGACTACTACAAGTGGCGGACCCGCTCGGGCTGCTACTTCTGCTTCTTCCAGCGCAAGGCCGAGTGGTTGGGGCTCAAGGACAACCATCCGCAGCTCTTCCGCGACGCCAAGGCCTACGAGAAGACCGACCCCGAGACCGGCCGCCGCTTCACCTGGTCGCAGAGCGAGAGCCTCGACGAACTCGCGAGTCCCGAACGCGCCGACGAGATCCGCCGCCGACACCTCCGGGTTCTCCAGGCGGAGAAGGCCTCCAGACCGGACCGGCCGCTCATCGAGGTGTTCGCCGAGTCTCTGGATCAGGAGAATGACGAAGAAGGTTGCCTGATCTGCCATCTCTGAAGACGCTGTCGGCCAATGAGCATCGCCGCCCCCCACAAGACCGCCATCCAGAGGCGGTCGCTGTCCCGCCCCGTTGCCCTGGCGCTTGAAGACGGCCTGCTCTCGACGAAGACCACGTTCTTCGACTACGGCTGCGGCCGCGGCGGTGACCTGAAGCGACTCCACCGGATGGGCGTGTCGGTGTCCGGTTGGGATCCCGCGTTCTTCCCTGACGAAGACCGCGCCCCAGCCGATGTCGTGAATCTCGGCTACGTGGTCAACGTCATCGAAGACCCCGAGGAACGAGCCGTCGCCCTCTGCGCCGCGTGGGAGTTGGCCCAGAAGCTGCTGATCGTGTCCGCCCGCCTCGACTGGGAGGCCCGCACGGTCGCCGGCGACTTCTGCGGCGACGGCATTGTCACCGGCAAGCGGACGTTCCAGAAGTTTTTCGCCCAGGACGAGCTGAGCGGCTGGATCGAGTCGACGATCGGCCGCCCACCGGTCGCGGCCGCCCCCGGTGTCTTCTACGTCTTCCGCGACGCCGCGGCCGAACAGACCTTCTTCGCCCACGGAGCGACCCGCCCGCGCCGCACTCCGGCCGTTCCGCTCACCGATGAGCTCTTTCAGGAACACCAGGACACCCTGCGGCCGCTCATCGACTTCGTGGGCATGCACGGGCGCCTCCCCGCAGGGGACGAGCTCGATCCCGAGGCCGCCGGCGCCATCGTCGAGGTCTTCGGGAACATCTCGCGGGCGTTCTCCCTGGTTCGCCGAGTCGCCGGCGACGAGCATTGGGAGCCCGTCCGGCAGGCCCGCCGCGATGATCTGCTCGTCTACCTGGCGCTGGCGGCATTCCGAAAGCGGACCCGGCTCGGCGATCTGCCCGACCGCCTGCGGTACGACATCCGCGCATTTTTTGGCACGTACAAGTCGGCCTGCGAGGAAGCGGACAAGCTGCTCTTCTCCGCTGGCGACCAGAGCGCCGTCGATCGTGCGTGCGGGAAAGCGCCGGTGGGGAAGGTTCTGCGCGATGCGCTGTACATCCATTACAGCGCTCTCGGGCATCTGCCTCCTGTGCTCCGTGTCTACGAGGGCTGCGGCCGGCAACTCGCCGGCTCTATCGACGGCGTGACGTTGGTGAAGCTCGCGCGCCGCCGGCCGAAGATCTCGTACCTGGTGTACCCTGACTTCGACCGTGTCGGCCATCCGGCCCTCGCCGACGCTTACGTCATCGACCTTCGGAGGCTCACCTTGGACCGCCGGGACTATCGCCGTTCCTCGAATCCCCCGATTCTCCATCGCAAGGAGCTCTTCGTTTCCGACGTCCATCCCAGGCGCGCCCTCTTCGCGCGTCTCACCAGGCAGGAAGAAAGGGCTGGCCTCTACGACTACAAGGGTGACATAGGTCACGAAGCGCAGTGGTGTATGCTTCTCGAACGCGAGAATGTGGCCATCCGAGGCCACCGTCTCGTGCGCGTCTCCCCAAACCCACGGACGTCCCTCGGGGATGTCTCGACTTCCGCTTCGGAGCGGGTCGCGTCGCTGGAAGGCGATATATCCAGACGGTCACCTGCACCTTCGTTCCTGCGACGTGCCACCGACGCAAGAAAGGACGGTCCTCTTGGCCGGTCCGTCTAGCGGCGGTCCTGGTCACGGCGTAGCGCAGGTCGTCTCGCACTTCACCCGCGCGCAATTCCGGACTGTCCTCGGGGCGGACCTTCTCGCACTCGTCGAGGCGGCGGTTCCACCACATGATCAACCGCCCGCTCTTCGTCGCGCAACCCTCTGGCGACTCCGGACCAGCCCTGAAAGTGTTCTCCCGAGGCAGGAGCTTCGCGACCTTCTTCTCGACGCGACACCGGTCGATTCGCTCGTCGAACTGACCCAACGGGTCCGCGTCAGTTCAACCACCGCGCTGCGGCGCCTGCCTGTCGAAGACGATTCCGAAGTCTGGAGCGTCTTCCTTGGGTTCTACGGACTCGACATACTTGCGTCGTCGTCGACGCCGCCCGGCTCCGCCGTCGAGCAACTGGAGCCCGATTTCGGCCTGTTTCCGCATCAGCGTCGAATCGCCCGTCAAGCGTACCAGACGCTGCGAGACGGCCACGGCCGCCTGCTCCTTCACATGCCGACCGGCACCGGCAAGACCCGGACGACGATGCAGGTTGTCAGTCGCGTTCTCGAGGACGCCGAGCCGAGCCTCGTCGTCTGGCTGGCTTCGAGTTCTGAACTCCTCGAGCAGGCGACCGACGCCTTCTGCGCGAACTGGCCCCGATACGGCAGCCGCCCGTTGCGCGTGACGCGTTTCTGGGGCCAGTACAACCCGCCGCTATCCGACATTGCCGACGGCCTCCTGGTCGCCGGTTTCCAGAAAGCCCATGCCTTGCACAACCGGGCCTCGATCGACGTTCTCCGTTTGGGAGCAAGAACCCGGCTGGTCGTCGTCGACGAAGCCCATCAGGCCATAGCGCCGACGTACCGCAACTTGATTGCCTCGCTCGCCGACACCGGTCCATGTACCGCACTCCTGGGCCTGACCGCCACCCCGGGGCGGACCTGGTCGGATATCGATGCCGACCGCCAGTTGTCCGGCTTTTTCGGCAAGCGCAAGATCACTGTGGAGATCGACGGCTACGACGACCCCGTCGTCGGTCTCGTCGAGCAAGGCTACATGGCGCGCCCCACCTTTTCGAGGCTCATGGTGGAGGCAAGTCCCAACCTCAAGCGCGTGTTCGAGCACGGATCGTCAGGGGGAGACTACGACGAGTCCATCCTCGAGGCAGTCGCGGCCGATCTGGATCGCAACCTCGAGATAATCCGTGAGATCGAGCGTTTGACGTCCGATGGCCATACGCGGATCATGTTCTTCGGGGCGTCGGTCCCGCATGCCGAACGCATTGCCGGAGCCCTGGCCGCACTTTCCATCGACGCTCACTTCATCAGCGCCCATACCGGAGCTTCGGCGCGACGCCGGATAGTGCGGGCTTTCCGCGCGCGCTCCGCCAAGCCGTTGGTGCTCTGCAACTACGGAGTCTTGACGGCCGGGTTCGACGCTCCGAACACGAGCGCCTGCGTGATAGCCAGACCCACGAAATCGCTCGTGCTATACAGTCAGATGGTGGGCCGTGCGACGCGCGGCCCACGCGCCGGCGGCAACGCTGCGTGCGCCATATCGACGGTCGTCGACGTTGATCTTCCAGGCTTCGGTGACCTCACCGAGGCGTTCTCGAATTGGGAGGATGTCTGGACATGACGGATGTTGCTGCCGGCGTCGAACAGGGTGATCTGTTTGCACACGAGATCATTCCGCTGCGATTGGCCATCACCGCGATGCGCGATTCCGGCTACAAGAACACCGCGTATGCCCTGGCTGAACTGATCGACAACGCCGCTCAGGCTGGCGCAAACATGATCGAGGTTCTCTGTCTGGAACGGCGTGCAGTCGTGAACGAGCGCGAACGTTCTCGTCTTCACGAGATTGCGGTTCTCGACAACGGGTCGGGAATGGACGCAACCACCCTGAGAATGGCGCTCCAGTTCGGGAATGGCACAAGGCTCGATGACCGTTCGGGGATCGGGCGGTTCGGCATGGGCTTACCGAACGCCTCGATTTCCCAGGCCGCACGGGTCGACATCTGGACCTGGTAGAACGGTCCATTCAACTCACTGTGGACCTATCTCGATCTCGAGGAGATAGACGCTGGTTCGATCACGGAGGTCCCCGAACCGCGGCTCGATGGGGTTCCGCAGGATTGGCGCGAACTGTCCGATCATGTTGGCTCAAGCGGAACGTTGATCGTGTGGTCGAAACTCGATCTGGAGAGACTCACCTGGAAGCGTGCGGCCCGGGCGCTCGACCACACCGAGAAGATCGTTGGGCGTGTCTACCGGCGCCTGATCGCGGATAGTTCCGTGGCGATCCGTCTGTACGCGAAGGGAGAGGGCAAGGCAGACGCCGTCGTGGACCGGGAGGCCGGCGTCAACGACCCACTATACCTTCAACCTCTTCCGTCGTTGCCTTCGCCCTTCGACCGCGTTGCGATGTTCGATGAAGCGTGGTCGGAGACCCACACAATCGAGTATCAGGGTGAGGTACACGAGGTTGTCGCGACGTATTCCTGCGCGAAACCCGACACCGTCAAGGAGGCCGGAACACGCGACCGCGGCAAGACGAAGTACGGCCACCATGCCGGCGAAAACATCGGTGTGTCCGTGCTGCGGGCAGGTCGAGAGCTCATCCTCGATTCGGGTTGGTGTGTCGGCTACGACCCACGCGAACGGTGGTGGGGAGCCGAGGTCGAGTTTCCGCCGGCCCTCGACGAGGTGTTCGGCGTGCCGAACAACAAGCAGGCCGCGGCCCATTTTTCCGAGTTGGCGCGCACCGATTGGCGTGAACTGAAGGAGGATCCCGACGAGGAACGCCTTGATGTGGTGAAGCGCCTCAAGGAGGACGGCGACCACCGCGGTTGGCTGCTTGATCTAAGCGACTCCATCAACAGGAACCTGAAGCAACTGCGGGAGCGCGTCAAGGCGCAGGGCGCCAGTAGCAGATCATCGCGAAAGCAGAGACACGGTGAGGCTGACGACGTCACCAAAGCCGTTAACGCCGTCTGGACAACGAGGTCTGAAGAAAAGCCGGTCGAAGGCGACAAAGAGGCGCCGGATCTGGCCGAGGTCCGGGACGATCTGACCAAGAACAAGGGATACAGCATCCAGGACGCTGACGAACTTGTGTCGCTGATACGAGACGCTCATCTGCGCGTCGTGTTCCTGGAAGCGGACTTCCCGGATCCGTTTCAGTTGTTCAACGTCGAGATGAAGGGCAACATCACAGAGATCACCTTCAACCGCTTGCACCCCGGCTTCGACGACCTCTTCGGCACGGTGGCCCTGGATAGTCCCGGCATGAACGACCTGACGCAGGAAGAAATTACCGAGAAGCTTGTGAGAGCGGTGAATGCCACGAAGGTGGTTTTCGCAGGATGGGCACGGTATGAACGGGAGGCGGGCCTCGATCGGGCGCGCTCCTTGCAGCGTGTACGGCTGGGTTGGGGCCAGATGGCGGCCCAGTTTCTCGAACCCGAGGAAGACCTGTAGGCCGTTGCGCCCGGGGTCCACGGTAGAATCATGATGGTCGAGGGCGAGCGTCTGAAGGCACTGCTGGCAGCGGCGCGGCGGCGCGTCGTGCTATGCGCGCCGTTCATGAAGGCGAGAGTGGTGGAGACGCTGCTGTCGGCTGTGGCTGACGACGTGCTGGTCCGTCTTGTCACGCGGTGGCGCGCGGTCGAAGTGGCGGCCGGGGTCAGTGATCTGGGCGTTTTCGATGTCGCGAACCGCAGGGCGCGGGCCGAGTTGTTCCTCCTCCACGACCTGCATGCCAAGCTCTTCGTCGCAGATGAACGTTGCCTCGTGGGGTCAGCGAATCTGACCGGCGCCGCACTCGGGTGGTCCGAGTTCAGCAACGTGGAACTCCTGGTGTCGATTCCGGTCCACAACGAGGATGTCGCTATTCTGCTGCGGCAGCTCGAGGCAGCGGAACCCGCGACGCTGACCAAGCGGTCGGAGATCGAACGCGAGGCCGCGGCGCTTCACACAGAGACCTGGACGGAGGGCAGCCCGGTCACGACCGAGGGCAGATCGCTCGGATGGTTGCCGCGGTGCGCCGCACCTGACAGGCTGTTTGACATTTACGAGAACGCGAACACTGCACGTGTGGCGGCCGAGACGCGTCAGGACGGCCTCGCAGACCTCCGGGACCTGCGGATTCCAGCGGGGCTGCCTCGGGAGCGATTCCTGGAGGCTGTCGCGGCCACGCTGCGGCGGATTCCGTCGACCGGACGCATCCTGGAAGAGGTGCCGGGTGTCATCCGCGACAACCGTGGTGTCGAGCTTGTCGGGGGCAGCGACCCGACCGGGAGTCGGGGTGACGCAGCGCTTCAGTGGCGGATTGTGCGCGATTGGATCGGAGTTTTCTTCGCGGACGAGTTCGAGGTCGCGCCGGAGTCGTTCGTTACGCGGCTGAAGCCGCGGTAGCTGCTCACTTTTTCTTCGGCTCGCCCCGCCCTGCTTGAAGGTCGCCGATCGGACGGGACCCAGAACCCTCGCGTGCGTGCGGTGACTGGCGAGCGCGACGCTACAGCCCCGAGGCGCGGCAGGCAGGATACCCCCGAACGCTCGCGAGCACGATGTGACAGAAGAACGGGCCGCGACGCCCTCAGGACTCGCAGCGATCGGACAGGGTGGTGATCGAGGTGAGATTCAGCAGGTCGGCGTCGCCAGCGTTGGCGGGATTGAGCAGGCCCTTCGCCCACACCTTGTGACCCACGCGATCGTCGACGCCGAACTCGTCCAGGGTGCCGATGAGGCGGATGGTCCGTGCGCCGAGCGGCGCGTCGGCGGGGGGCTCGTCGTCGAACGGATGCCCTACGTCAGCGCCGCGACCCTCGCCTACCGTGACCGTCCCGACAAGCGAGCGAACCGCGAAATCACCTGGTTTGTCGACCGGCCCGTCGGCGGCAAGGCACGCGGCCGCATCGCCAGCCGCTTCACCGTCGAGACCGAGCACCTCGAACAGTACCGCAGCCCAGACGAACTGCTCAGCCCCGGCGAGCAACGCCGCCACGTCGACTGGCACGGCCGCATCCTACGCATGCTCGACGACAAGGGCATCGGCTCGAACGAGGGCGCACGCTGGACCGTCGAAGCCATCGAGAACATCGCCGACCAGCAGGCAGGCCAACATTCGGCGCCATCAGCCACCGCTGCCGCCTTATCGACCACGCCACCGGCGCCCGCAAGGACGGCGTCATCGCCATCTGGCCGCAGGACGCCCAGGTCGGCATCCACAACATCCAGTGCAACGTCCGCGAGGCCGTCAGCCGCCACGCCACCGGCGCCGACCGCGACCTCGCGCTGATCGTCGTCGGCGCCGAGATCGAGGGCGGCTCGCACCAGTCGCTCGACGGCGGCGAGTGGCAGATCCCCGTCGCGCGCATCGAGGCCGGCGCCGAGCTGCACCTGCGCGAAACGAAGCGCAAGGCCGGCGACCCCGAGTCCGCCCTCATTCTCGTCGCCGAGCCGACCGTCGAGATCGAAGCCGCCGGCGAGGGCCAGCATCGCGTCCTGATCCACGGCTGGCACGAGTTCAACCCCGTGACCGGCGAAGCCGACTTCTTCGCCGCCGACCACATCCGCCTGTGGATGCTCGACACCGACTACAACGGCGCCGAGTTCTGCGCCCGCCGCATCCACCTCAGCACGGATCTGCGCGCCAAGGAGAACCGCAAGGTGCTCGACGCCATCCTCGGCCGCGACCGCGACACCGAAGCCGTCCGGGCCGTCTTCGGCACACGCAGCGAGCCATTCCCCACCCCGGCCGACGGCGAGATCGCCGTCCGCATGATCATCGGCAACGGCAGCATCCTGAGCTGCCACGGCCGCGTCTGAATCCACCGCCTCTGCCCAGTCGCGCCGGCCCGAGCGATACGGTCGCCGCCGTACCCGCCGTCCCGCCCGTCCCGCATCACCGGTGTAGAATCACGTCAAGGGAGACATGCACGACATGGCTGACAACACTGCGTCCGCCGCCGAGCACGCAGCCAGCCCCGCAAAGCCGAGACTCTCGGCCGACACCAAGTGGATCGTCTGGATCGTCACCACCGTCATCGGCATCGGCCTGCTGCAACTCACGCTCGTCGGGATGATGTTCCAGCAGAACGCCATGCTGATGCCGCAGTATGCGACCGTCAACGCCCGGATCGACGACACCAACGCCAGCGTCACCGCAACGCAGACCGACATCCGCGAGCTCCGCGCCGAGATGCACGCGATGCGCGCCGAGCTCCGCACCGAGATGCACGCGATGCGTGCCGAGTTGCAGGCCGAGATCCGCGAGCGTCACGCGGAGACGCAGACCGACATCCGCGAACTCCGCGGAATGCTGCTCCAGCTCCTCGAACGCACCGCGCCAGCCAACCCAGTCAACTGAACACCCAGTTGCACCGCGGGCGCAACCCGCTCCCGCGCTCGGGGTGCACGACAAGAAAGTTGAGGATTGCCGTCGGGGGTGTTGAGCGGGCGCTGATCGACCGATTGCTCGGGTAGGGACTTCCGGTGCCCCGTATCACGAGGTGGGCCAGCTCGTGCGCCAAAACGTGAGTCGCCGGCGCTCCACGCTGGTCCGGCGGGACGTGACGACGACGTCGGTGTCCGCCCGGTCGCTGCTGCGCTTCACGCCGCAGGCGAGACCGTCGAAGCGCACGGGGAGGTCGGCCTCGATCACCTTGATGCCGTGGCCTTCGAGCAGGCCGGTCACGCTCGGAATCGGGTTCCAGCCCTGTGGCCTTGCGATGAGTCGCACCGCCTGTCATTCTGTGTGGTCAGACGACCGGTTGGAGGTGCAGCGTGCGGGAAGTGCCGGCGACCGATGCCAAGGCGCGTCTGGCCGAGCTTCTGCGAACCGTAGAAGGCGGTGAGACGGTGGCGATCACCAGAAATGGCAAGGAGGTCGCGCACCTGATCCCGGCGCGCGACGACGACGCGGCTCGGCGCAGAGAAGCCGTCGCGCGCTTCCGCGCCGCCCGGCGCCGGTGGCGACCGATCGAGATGACCACCGAGGAGATCCTCGGGCTGATCCGCGAGGGCCGCCGCCGGTGAGTCACTTCGTGGTCGACGCGTCCATCGCGACGGCATGGCTCCTCGACGACGAATCCCCGGGGACGGCAGACGCGGCATTGGCGCAGGCCGGAACCGACGTGCCACTGGTGCCGCAACTGTGGCACGTGGAAGTTCGGAATGCCCTGGGCCACCACCGCGAACAAGCAGCTCAACTTCGTGCAGCACGTGCGGTCGCTGCTGAAGGTGCACGGCCGGGCCGCGGTCGTCGTGCCCGACAACGTGCTGTTCGAGGGCGGTGCCGGCGAGACCATCCGCCGCAACCTGCTCCGCGAATGCGAGGTCCACACCCTGCTGCGGCTGCCGACCGGCATCTTCTGCGCCCAAGGCGTGAGGGCGAACGTGCTCTTCTTCGATCGCCGGCCGGGCGCGCCGGCGCCGTGGGACACAGACGGTGTGGGTGTACGACCTGCACACCAACCAGCGCTTCACGCTGAAGACCCGGCGCATGACCCGCGCGCACCTGGACGAGTTCGTGGCCTGCTACCGTCCCGGCGACCGCAACCGCCGGACGGCCACGTGGTCGCCGGACGACCCGCAAGGGCGCTGGCGGCCGTACCCCCGCGAAGAAATCCTGCAGCGCGACAAGGTCAGCCTGGCCCTGTTCTGGCTGCGGGACGAGAGCCTGGAGGACGCCGAGAGCCTGCCCGATCCGCACGTGCTGGCCGCCGCGATTGCCGATGACCTGCGCGCCAGCGCCAGATGGCTCCAGCGTCAGCCGACCCGGCGCTTCAGCCCTTCCGACGCCTCCGACACCGCTGCCGGAAGGACGGCTCCCGCGGTTGGCGGTAGACTCGGAGTCGAGCGGCGCCGTCGAATGTCGGGCGTCGCGGGGAGAAAACGCCATGATGATCCCGGACTCGCCCTCCGCACGAGGCCGCTGGCGGCTCGGCGTCTGCATCGCGGCCGTCCTGCTCGTCGTCGCCGCGGGCGCTTCCGGCCAGGACGGTGGCCGGCGCCACCTGGAGCTGGCCGACTACCTCTCCTGGGAGACGGTCGGCGACCCGCGGATCTCGCCCGACGGGGCGACCGTCGTCTACGAGCGGCGCTTCGTCGATGCGCGGGCCGACGCCATCCGCACCGAGTTGTGGGTTGTCGGCGCCGACGGCTCGCGGAACCGGTTCCTCACCGCCGGCAGCGGCCCCCGCTGGGCGCCGGACGGCACCCGCATCGCCTTCACGCGGTCCGCCGAGCCCGGCGGCGCGCAGATCTTCGTCCGCTGGATGGACGCCGAGGGCGCCGAGAACCAGGTGACGCGCCTGGAGAACCCGCCGTCGCAGATCCGCTGGGCGCCCGACAGCGGCTCGATCGCCTTCCGTGCGGTCGTCACCCCCGCCCCCGACCCGGCCTGGAGCATCGACATGCCCCGCGCGCCGGAGGGGGCGGAGTGGACGGCGCCCGCCCGCATCGTGACGCGCCTGACCTACCGGCGCGACGGCTCCGGCTACGTCCCGGCGGGGTACCGCCACCTCTTCGTGGTGCGCGCCGACGGCGGTGCGCCGCGGCAGGTGACCCGCGGCGACTTCCACCACGACGACCCGCGCTTCACGCCGGACGGCCTGGGGCTCGTCTTCTCGGGCCTGCGCGAACCGGACGCCGAATACGCCTGGCGCGAATCCGAGGTGTACCGCGTGGACATCGCCACCCACGAGGTCACCGCGCTGACCCGCCGCGCCGGGCCGGACGCCAACGCCGTCCCCTCCCCGGACGGCCGCGCCATCGCCTACACCGGCATGGACCGCACCACCGACACCTACCGCGAGGAGGGCCTCTACGTGATGGCCGCCGACGGCTCGCGGGCGCAGGTCGTCGCCACCGAGATGGGACGGCGCCCCGGCATCGTGGGCTGGGCCGCCGACGGCAGCGGCGTGTACCTGAACGCGCAGCTCCGGGGGACGAACAACCTCCACTTCGCGTCCGTCGACGGCGAGGTCCGCCCGGTGACGAACGGCAACCACATGCTCTCGGTCTCCTCGATCAGCGACAACGGCATCGCCGTCGGCGTCGTCTCCAGCTTCCACGTCCCCGGTGATCTGGTCGCCTTCGACGTGGACGCGCCCGAGACGATGCGCACGCTGCACCGGACCAACGCCGGACTGCTCGCCGACGTGCGCCTCGGAGAGGTCGAGGAGATCTGGTACAAGTCGCCCGACGGGCTCGACATCCAGGGCTGGATCGTCAAGCCGCCGGACTTCGATGCGGACCGGAAGTACCCGCTCATCCTGCGCATCCACGGCGGCCCGCACGCGATGTACAACGCCGGCTTCGACTTCAAGAACCAGGACCACGCCGCCAACGGCTACGTCGTCCTGTACACGAACCCGCGGGGCAGCAGCGGCTACGGCAGCGCGTTCGGCAACGCGATCAAGAACGCGTACCCCGGCCGGGACTACGACGACCTGATGGCCGGCGTCGACGAGGTGCTCGCCCGCGGCTACATCGACGAGCGCAACCTGTTCGTCTACGGCGGCAGCGGCGGCGGCGTGCTGACATCGTGGATCGTCGGCCGCACCGGACGCTTCACCGCCGCGGTCGTCAAGGCGCCGGTCACCAACTGGCTGAGTTTCGTCGGCACCACCGACGGGGCGGGCTGGTACCGCAACTTCGAGAAGCTGCCCTGGGAGGACCCCGCCGAGCACCTGCGGCGCTCCACGCTGCTGTACGTGGGCAACGTGACCACGCCGACCCTGCTGATGACCGGCGAGCGCGACCTGCGGACGCCGATGGAGCAGACCGAGCAGTACTACCGCGCGCTGAAGCTGCGCAGGGTGCCGACGGCGATGATCCGGCTGACCGACGGCTGGCACAGCCGCAGCCTGCCGCCGACCAACTTCCTGCGGGTGCAGCTCTACCTGCGGCTGTGGTTCGAGCGGTTCAAGGTCGCGGGCGACCCCGCCACCGACCAGGAGGGTTGACCGGCCATGGTTGCGGGCGCTCCCGGTGGCGCGTCCCTGCACGGCGACGGAACGCCAGTCCACGAACCGACGGACCGGGACCCGACAGCCCTCGGTGCGAGCGATCATGCGATGCCGCCGGGGACCCGCTACATGGGCCCGCCCGATGCCCCGGCGGCGCAGGCCGGCGCCAACCGCTGGATTGCGCTCTTCGCCGCCGCGTGCCGCCGCGCGGTGGACGACGCCAGCCGGTTCCGCACGGTGCGCTACTCCGGCATCGGGAGGTAGGCGAGCCGGTCGCCGCGGTACGACCCGAGCCACAGCTCGTCGCCGATGCGGATGGCGGTCGTGGACGAGACGAAGCCGGGCATGGCGGGGTGGACGAAGATGCGCTCGGCGTCGAGGGTCTCCGGGTCGATGGCGGCCACGTTGGAGGTCTCCAGCGTCGGCTCCCGCGGGTCGGTGATGGAGTTGCCGTCCCGGTCGGTGTGGCCGGCGGCGTAGATGACGGAGCCGTCGAGGGCCATGCGCAGGTTGTCGGGCCGGAACCCGAGCTCGATGACCTCCTTCTGCACCGGGTCGACGCCGCGCGACAGGCGCGTCAGCTTCTCCTCGGCCCAGCCGGCAATGTAGAGAATCCGGCCGTCCGCAGACACTTCGATGCCGTTCGGGGCGGTGTCCTCGCTCTGCGGCAGCACCTCCCAGCCGCTGTCGGCCTGCCACTCCCAGACGCCGATGCCGGCGTTGGTCGCGGCGAAGCCGCCGCCGGGCAGGGCGACCACCGAGTTGAGGTTCGCCCCCTCCGGCGCCACCGCGCACCCGGTCCACGCCAGGCTGGGCGGCGCGTCCCCGGCGGCATCGACCTCGAAGAACTCGATCGATTCGCGCGGGCCGTGGTGGACGACGAGCAGGGTGTGGACGCCGTCCGCCCCGGCGTCGAGGTAGAGCCCGTGCAGACGCGACACGTCCGGATCGGCAAGGTCGAGCGGACCGGGACAGGTGGGGTAGGCCTCGGTGTCGGGGCGCAGCGCGCTGTCCGGCGCGGGGAACAGCACCGTCGCGGTCTTGTCGCTCACGTTCACGAGGTTGAGCCGTCCGCCCTCGCGCGCGCCGGACACGATGGCCCACTCCGCGCCGGGGAGGACTGCGATGTCCTCGGGGCTGACCATGTCGCAGATGAACTGCACCTCGCCGACCGGGTCGCAGGGATGTTCGCCGGTGACCGCGAACTGCGGCGGTGCCGGCGGGGCGGCAGGCTCCGGTTCGGGCGCCGGGTCCGGCGCACCGCACGCCGTCGCGATGATCGTGACCAACCCGAACGCCGCCAGCCTCGCTGCACGCATCACGTCCTCCCTCTCCGGACCGGGTTGACGACAGGATACCTCCCTTCGGTCCGCCGCTGCACGGCGGACTCTCGACCGGCAGGTGCGTTCAACGCGTCAAGCGCAAGAGCGCAAGTCGCCCGTCAATTGGACAAGCTTCGTCAAGGTGCGTTCAACGCGTCAAGCGCAAGAGCGCAAGTCGCTGCCCCCCTGCCGAATTGCTGCAAGCGAACACCACGCACGCGGCGGTCGACCGTTCTGCCCGGCGCCAGCGTCACGATCAAGCCGACGACCAGGGATCGACGATCTTGATGTCGACATCCTCGAAGTCCCGAACATTGCGCGTCGCGAGCGCCATCAGGCGGGAGCGGGCGATCGCCGCGATCTGGCAGTCCGCGGTTCCGACGGGGCGGCCGACGGAACGGCGCAGGGCGGCGATGTCCGCGTGCGCGCGCGCCGCGCCGCTGTCGAATGGCAGCACGCGATTCTCGAAAGCCTCGTCGAGCATTCTCTCGATATCCGAGACCAGGGTCTCCCGGCGCCGGCCGGGCGGCAGAATGGCGGCGCCGTAGCGCAACTCCGCTTCGCTGATCGCAGAGAAGAACAGGTCTTCCAGGGGGCAGCCGGACGCCCACGCCGCGACAGCCGGGCCCGGCGCCTTGCGCATCAGCTCGGACACGACGTTCGTGTCCAGCAGCACGGTCATGGTTGCGGGATCGAGTCGAAGGACGGCGGATCGCGCTCGGGATCGCGCGGCGGCAACTCCAGATCCACACCGTTGGCGGGCCCGAAGCGCGAGCGGATGATGCTCGTGAGATTGCGGGAACTCGGCTTGCGCCCGACAGCGTCGCGCAGGATCAGCCGCGCCTCCTCTTCCATGGAGCGACCGTTGTCCGCCGCCCGCACGCGCAGCCGAGTCTTGATGTCGTCGTCGAGGTTGCGAATCGTGATGCTCGCCAACCGTCGTGCCCCCGTCCGTCCGAGGAGTGTAACGCACAAACGATTGCGTTGCAATCACGGCGCTACGGCCTCATACGGCCTGCCGCCGGCCACTGCCGAGCGTGCCGAGAGATGCCGAGAGAGCGATGGATGGGGCGTGACATAATCCGCCGGTGACCTCTCTCCCGCTCACCCGACGCCAGCTCTTGCAGGCCGCCGCCGCCAGCGTCGCCACGGCCACCATTCCTCCCGCCGGCGCTGTTGCGCGTTCGACCGGGCAGCGGACGGCTGCTCCTCACGTCCACGCTACTGCGCACCTGACCACGGCCGCCGCTCCGCATGCCGGCGCTGCAGCGCGCTCGACCGCGCAGCGGACGGCGCCGGAGCCCTACGCCGATGGCGTGCTGCCGCTTGGCGTTCGCTCCCGCTTCGCCGCCGATATCAACGGCATCCGCATGCACGTGCTCGAGGCCGGGTCGCGGGCGGACGCGCGGGCGGGGGTCCTGCTGCTGCACGGCTTTCCCGAGCTCGCCTACAGTTGGCGGCGCCTGATGCCGGCGCTGGCCGCAGCCGGCTACCACGTCATGGCGCCGGACCTGCGGGGATACGGCCGCACCGACGGCACGGATGTCGGCTACGACGACGACCTGCGCCCGTTCCGGATGCTGAACGAGGTGCGGGACATGCTCGCGCTGGTCTCCGCGTTCGGCTACCGGCAGGTGCACCTGGTCGGCCACGACTTCGGGTCGCTGGTGGCGTCGTGGTGCGCGGTCGCGCGGCCGGACGTCTTCCGCTCCGTCGTCCTGATGAGCGCGCCGTTCGGGGGCACGGCGACGCTGCCGTTCGACACCGTCGATGCGCCGGACGCGCCCGCCCCCGACATCGACGCCGACCTCGCGAATCTGGACCCGCCGCGCTGGCACTACCGCCGCTTCTACGCCACGCGGGGGGCGAACGACGACCTGTGGCGGGCGCCGCAGGGCGTGCACGACTTCCTGCGCGCCTACTACCACATGAAGAGCGGCGACTGGAGCGGCAACCGGCCGGAGCCCCTCCGCGCGTGGTCGGCCGCCGAGCTGGCCCGGCTGCCCCGCTACTACGTGCTGGACCTCGGCCGGGGCATGGCCGAGACGGTCGCCGAGCACATGCCGACGGCGGCAGAGATCGCGGCCTGCAAATGGCTGCCGGACGACGAGCTGCGCGTCTACAGCGCCGAGTACGAGCGGACGGGATTCCAGGGCGGGCTGCAGTGGTACCGCAGCGTGGCGTCGGTGTCGTCCATCTTCGACGGCGGCGTCAACGCCGACCTGGCGGTGTTCGCCGGGCGCACCATCGACCAGCCGTCGCTGTTCATCGCCGGCGCGCGGGACTGGGGCATCCACCAGCGTCCCGGCGCCCTCGAACGGATGCAGGAGCGCGCCTGCACCGATCTGCGCGGCCTGCATCTGCTGGACGGCGCCGGACACTGGGTGCAGCAGGAGAAGTCGGCCGAAGTCAACCGGCTGGTGCGCGACTTCCTGGATGCGTTGTGATGCGCGCACCGGCCGCGACCTCGCACCGGCCGCACGGCGCCGGCTCGTGCGACTTCCTGGATGGGTTGTGACGAGGCTGACGTCAGGCGTCGGAACCGCCTCCCCCGCGCTCTGACTGCGCGGGACATGCCCCCGGCAAGGCAGCCCCCGCCGCGGGTGTTCAGGAGGCACGGTCTGGCGGTCATCGGCCAGGAATTCGACATCAAAGTGCCCGACGACGTCGAAATCCAAGTCCACGAGAGCGACATGCAACCGTACATCTCGCACTGCCGCCCATCCCGGACATCGACGAGGAGCAGCTCGAGAAGGTCGCAGGTGGACACGCTACCTGTTCTCGGGCGTGAGCGCCGCCAACTTCGGCTTCGGCTCCAGCGAGAAGGTCGCAGGTGGACACGCTACCTGTTCTCGGTGCTACTGACCGTCCGAGCGCGAATTCGCCCGGCGCGGGGCAGCAGGTTTGGTGAGGACTGAACCTGGGGCGGTCGGAGGGAGCTTCTCCCTCATCGCTCCTGCAGGTGCGCCTTCAGGATCCGCAGCCCGCGCGACAGCGTGCGCGGGTCGGTGACGCCGAGCGCTTCCCGGCAGCGCCGCCGGCGCGTGCGGTCCGCGAACCGCGAGAGCCCGGCGTCGAGTTCCCTCGCCACCACGGGGCCGTAGGCCGATTCTGCGGCCTCCATCGCGGGGCGCCAGGATGTGGACGGCCAGCGTGCCGCCATGAACGCGAGGTCCACCAGATCGCGCGCGTGCGTGGAGTCGTCCAGCCCCCGATCGGCATGCGCCAGCAGCTTCTCCGCGATGCAGGAAGCCTGGTCGAGCGCAGCCACGGGGAACAGGGCGGTGGTCGCGCCGTGCAGGGTCAGGCGTCCTTCGGAGATGATCTCGAACTTGACCGGTTCTCCATCCACGCGGAGGAACGTCCGGATGCCGTACATGTCCCTGCGCACCTCGCGCATCAGTTCGTGATCGCCGATGAAGATTTCGCCCAGTGAGCGGGCGGTGACGACGTTGCGCAACCGTCGGTACCCCATGCGGTCCGAACAGAGGAAGTCGATGTCGACGGACTCGCGGAACTCGTCGAGTTCCATCACGATGCGGGTGCCTCCCCCGAAATAGCAGCGGGTCGACGCGAGCAGCGCCGGGTTCAGCGTCGAGAGCACGCGGGCGACGAGGCGATGCCAGGGGCGGCGGAACGTGGCCGGCCCGGGCGTCCGTGACCGCGTCGCTGCGGACCGGCCGGTCTCGTCGGACTCAGGCATTGATCAACCCGTTTCCGAACTCGCGCGCCAGCTCGTCGATGAGCCGGCGTTCACGGTCGGGGGCGCCCGCGAGGTCGATGAAGCGCCAGTTGCGCTCGTAGAGTGCGAAGGCATCCCGGCGGGTCAGGTACGGCGCGCGGTGGTTCCAGCACAGCAGCTTGAGGCTCGGGTAGTCGTCGACGAGGACCAGTTCGCGCCGCAGGAAGGCTTGCAGCCGCTGCACGAAGTCGGTCTCACGCATGCCGGCCTTGAGCCGATCGCTGAGGTCCGCCGGCAGCTTCACCTGGTACAGCTTCCAGCCGTTGGCGCGGTCACGTTGCCGCTGTCGTCGTTTCGCGGCGCGAACCTGGCCTGCGCGCCGGGCGTTCATATGCTTCGACACGGCCATCCGATGACATGTCATCGTACCATGGATCGGGGCCCGTTGTTCTGCGGCTTCCGGCGGCGCGCCATTCCGGCGCCGCCATGCCAAGTGAGTTCATCCTGACATTGTGTGGTTCCCGCACGTGGCCGGTCGCTTCGCGATCGGTCCGCCGGGAGGGGGTTGCGACGATCGGAATGCGGTTGACCACAGGAGGAACCAGGATGCCGAACATCGAGACCGTCATGCAGTCCGCAGCGGGAATGCGGCAACAGCTCACGCAGAAGGCCGTCGAGGACCCCGAATTCCGGGCGCAGCTCGTGGCCGACCCCAAGGCCGTCATCGGCAGGGAATTCGACATCGACGTGCCCGACGACGTCGAAATCCGCGTCCTCTGTCCTGTCCGGACGGGCGGGAACGAGGCGAGGAGGCTCCCCGGCGGCCGGGGCCGCCAACCCGCGGTTCCACGTTCGGCGGTCCCGCAGCTTCGAAGCAGGTAGTTGAACGGGCCGTAGCCGGCGCCGCGCGTCAAGGCGCCGCGGGCCGGCCGCCGAGAATGAACTCGCCGACCGTACCCTCGACCAGGGGGTCGAGTCCGGTGAGGCGCGCGAACAGGCGACTGTCGCCGCTGCCGATGGCGCACGGCGACAGACCGAGCTCGGTGGCGGCCAGATACAGCGTCTGGTAGAGCGCCCCGGTGTCGCGCAGGATGAGAGCGTAGCAGAATGCCCGGTACTTCCACATCACGCGAGCGAAGCGCGCCGTGACGGCCAGCAGGACCTGCGGTCGGGCTTGGCCGCCCGTACCCCTCCGCGCGTGCCGCAGGAGCCGGTCGACTTCCCGGTTGCGCCCCGCGATCCGCACCAGCTCATGGGCGGACGGGTCGTAGTGGTAGCAACCGGGTTCGAGTCCGACACACGAGTCCACGATCGGATAGATCTCCAGCTCGTAGCTCGCGCCGCCGCTCGGATAGGGGCGAAAGGTGATCTCGACCGCGGCGGTTTGGCCCTGGTAGTTGCGGGCCTCGCGCACCTCGGACGAACGGATGCGCGCCGCGCGGTCGAGCAACGCGCCGAGGTCCGCAAGCGCGAGCGGGTGGTCCGCGTCGTACGCCCGCTCGGAGCGGCGCCGTGCGAGCACCGCCGCGAACGGCTCCCCGGCGGCGGCGTCCGGCGCTCGGGGCAGGGAGATGCGCTCGCCGGGCCACGGCGGCCGTACCGCCGGCAGCGGCTCGATGCGGTCCATGAACGGGTACGCGTCGCCGGCCAGGTCACGGTTCCACCCGCGCCGCTCATGCGTGTGGAACAGCAGATCGTGGAACTCCCACTGGGCGAGGGCGTCGCGCCGTGCCGCGCTGTCCGCCCGGGGCGTATCGAGAAAGCCCAACCCGTCGAGGGCGCGCCGCACGACGTCCGTTTCGAGCGCGGCGAGGTCGGCCAGCCGCAGGCGCGCGCCGACAAGCGGCGATTCCAGCAGCCACGCGTCGGCGTCGCGCCGCAGCAACGCGAAGCGGTCGAGCGGGGTGCGAGAGGTCGGGGCCTCCGGCGCCAGCGTGGGCACGAACGTGTCCTGCTGCGGGAGGATGAGCGCGCGCTCGCCCGTCTCGTCGACCAGGGGGAACTCGATGCCCCCGAAGCGGTTGAACCGCTCGAGCCACAGCAGGTACTCGCCGGCGCGTTCCACGCCGCCCGCCTCGACGACGGCGCCGTGCAGCGCGGCGACCGGTGCGCCATCCGTGAGCAGGGCGTGGGCCGCCTCGAAGTCCCGCACGTAGGGCCCCAGGCGCACCGGGCGATCGAAGAGCGGGCCGATGAACGACGTGGCGTCTTGAGAACGGCGGATCGGCGTCCGGCTCCGGTTGCGGACATGGATCGCCGGCTCGTGAAGCAGGTGGTCGAAGGCCATCGGGAGTGCGTCCTTGGGCGCGTTGCGCCTCAGGCCAGAGCCGGCAGGGGGTTGAGCTCCCCTGGTCGAAGGCCATCGGGAGTGCGTCCTTGGGCGCGTTGCGCCTCAGGCCAGAGCCGGCAGGGGGTTGAGCTCCCCCTCCGCGAGCGGGGTGGCGCGCTGCCCCGTCTCGACCGGCACATCGTACAGCCGGCCCGGCGCGAACCGTTGCCGGAAGTGACGCAGGCCGGGCACGATGACGCGCGCCACCGGCATGCCGATATCGGGCCGGGTCTGGTCGAGGACCAGCAGCTCCAGCCCCCGCGCTTCGAGCAGCGCCCGGCAGCGCTCGATGTCTTCCCGGGTGTCGGCGACGTCGGGCACGGCATGGTCCGACCGCTGGCGCAGGGCGGCGTCGGGGTCGGGCGCCAGCCACGGGTTGTCCACCAGTCTGACCTGCCGGTCCCAGGGCCACCACCGATCCTCGCCCCTGCGGTCGACGTTGTCGAAAAAGGGAAGCCCCTGGTTCAGTTCGCATACGGCGCGCAGCACCGCGACGTGCGCGTCGAGGTGCGCCCCCACCCCGTACACGATCTCGTCGTGGTCGGCGGTTTCGCGATCGGTCCGCCGGGAGAGGGCGACGAAGACGGGGATGCCGAGGTCGCTGGTCGCGTCCAGCACCCACAGGCTGCGCTGCCGGCCACGGTAGTAGTCCGCTGCCGAAGCCAGGAAGTCGTCTTCGAAGCTCTCCAGGTCCACGCCGGGCAGGCGCAGCCGGTTGTACCACCAGATCGCGAAGGCATCGCGCTCCACCAGCTCGAAGAGTCCCTGCAGGATCGCCTCTTCCAACGTGTTGCCCGCCGCGCAACCGTTCGAGTCTGCACGAAACGCGTGCGCGCGCGCCGGATCCCGAGCCCAGTGGTAGTACACCAGCGATGTCGGCAGATACCGCTGGCGCTCCTCGGTCAGCGACCATACCGGTGACCAGTCGATCTCCGCATCGGGATCGAGACGATCCGGAATCAGGTTGTGCCGGTGGGCTGCGGCGTTGCGCCGCTCGCGTTCGTCGAGCTGCCGCTCGCTGAACAACTGGACGTCGTTGGGGTGGATGGCTTCCGACTCGCCCGCCGCGAGGAAGTCCGAGAAGCGTCGCCGGCAGCGAATCTCGTCACCGTGCAGGGTGCCGCTGGTGCGCTCGACCGCCTCGCCCAGGGCGCTCGCCTGGGACTGACTCGCGGTGCTGCCCTTGCCCGCGCTCATCACCCCCTGGGACCGCCCCAACGTTGCCAGGTCGTCGACGACCCGCGGCGCAATGCTGCCCCGGGCGAAGTACACGTGCGACCACGGGTCGGTCTCGTCCGTCGCGCGCTCGAGCCGCGTCACCACGCCGGTTACCGGACTGATCAGGTGGCGGTAGCGGGCCAGGGTCGCCTCGGGGGGCACCGAGCGCACGCCGCCGCTGCTCCGCGCGTGCCTGGGGCTCGGCCGCAAACGCACCGGCGCCGGCGGGCGGTCGGGGCGATACAGCGCCTCGTCGCCGCAAACGCGGCACTGCGGGCGGCGCACCGTCACGTGCTGCCCGCTCTCAAGGCCGAGGACGTCCAGCGAGATGACGTTCTCGTGCAGCGGCGCCAGCGCGTCGAGGACCAGCCACTTCGCGATCTCGGCTGCGGCCAGGTCGTACACCGCGTCCACCACGACCGGCTCGGACACCCGCGGCGCCGGCGCGCGGTCGTCGCCGGCGACCCGACGCACGAACTCGTGGATCTCCCGGTGACCGCGCAGGCGATGGGCGAGACAGGCCCAGCACGGTCCCTGCTCCGCCGGCCGGAAGACCGGTCCGACCAGCGGCCGCTCACCCCGCGGGGCCAGCAGCATCCACGGCGCGCCGGACGCACGGAGTGGGGGCGCACGCGGACCCGCACATCGCGGTTCTGCGCGCCGTATGCGAGCTGAACCAGGGGCTTCCCGCTCTCGACAGCATCGACCCCCGGAGCCATGGCCGGTGGTGGCCCTGGGACCGGCAGGTCAGACTGGTGGACAACCCATGGCTGGCGCCCGACCCCGACGCCGCCCTGCGCCGCCACTCGGACCATTCCGCGCCCGACGCCGCCGACACCCGGGAAGACATCGAGCGCTGCCGGGCGCTGCTCGAAGCGAAGGGGCTGGAGCTGCTGGTCCTCGACCAGACCCGGCCCGACATCGGCATGCCGGTGGCGCGCGTCATCGTGCCCGGCCTGCGTCACTTCTGGCAACGGTTCGCGCCGGGCCGCCTGTACGATGTGCCGGTCGAGACGGGGCGGCGCGCCGCCCCGTCTCGCGGAGGGGGAGCTCAACCCCCTGCCCGTCCTGATCTGAAGGACGCTCTACCGATGGCCTTCAGCGATCAATCTAGCAGCAGCCGGACGCAAAAACCCCGCCCCCGGCGACGCGCTCGAGCTGTTCCTCGTCGAGCTCGGGCAGTGGCGGCAGGGCGATGTGGGCGTTCTGCATGTCAATCTGATGCACGTGCACCCGCAGGCTGTCCGGCAACTCCACGCCGAATTCGCGGCTGATGACGGCCTTGGGGTCGGCCACGAATGCCGCCCGGAAGTCGGTATCCTCGCCCGCCCTGTCGACGATCTTCTTCCGGATGTCCTCCGCCGTCACCATCATGCTCTCGAAATTCCCCATCTTCATCCTCCTTGCATGCACGGTGCCAGCCTTGCTTGCACGGAAGGCCAGCTTCCATACCCAGTGGTCTCCGAGCGAGACAGATGCGGCGTTCTGCATGCCGACCCCGCACCGAACCCCTGCCAACGTACCACGTCTTCCGAACGTCAGGTCGCCCGCTCCACGGAAATCGTCCACCCATGTTACGCCACACCCCGCAGCGCAAGAGGCCATGATGAAGGACAGGGCCGGCGACGTTCGCCGCGGGTCGTCAACGACCTGGGGACCCTGCGGCGCTACCTGGGCGCGACGGGCGCGGGCAAGGGCAGCACCGCGAGTCAGTCGGAAGCGAGCGCCCTGGGCGAGGTGGTCGAGCGCTCCAGCGGCGCCTTTCACGGTGACGAGATCCGCTGCCGGCGACGTTCGCGGACTTCCTCGCGGCGGGCGAGTCGGAGGCCATCCACCCCAACGACGTGCAGTTGTTCAGCGAGCAGCAGCTCGACGAACGCGAGCGCCGCAACGCCGCGGCCCAACAGTTCTTCGTGTGCTGGCGGACACCCGCGCGCTGTCCGACGAGCAGCACGCCCGTGCGCAGGGCATCTTCGACACCTTCCGGATACGACGCCGTAAACTATTGTTTTTACAGGATTTATGTCGGCGTCAGAAGAACCACTGAAGCCGTCACGCGCGCCGCCGGGTGTCACATCCCGAGACGGTGACCGGCGGGCCGCCCGCCGCCGGTTCGCGCACGCGCGCCGCCGGGCGTCACATCCCCCAGACGGTGACCGGCGGGCCGCCCGCCGCCGGCCCGCGGCGGAAGAGCTTCTCCTCCCACGTCCGCTTCGGCGACGGATCGAAGACGATCAGGTGGCCCGCCTCCGCTCCACTGCGATCCATGTAGCCGCGGGTCTGCTCGACCCCCTCGCGCACCGTCCGCTCCAGCCCGTCCCGGCGCACCTTGCACTCGACGACCCAGCGGCGGATGCGGTCCCCCTGCGGCCACACGATCAGCAGGTCCACGCGACCCCGCCCCAGCGCATACTCGCGCTCGATGCGACCGCCCCCGTTGACCACCTTCTGCAGATACGCCTGCAACAGCAGTTGCGGACCCGCCTCCCGGTAGCGGTCGAAGCGCTCCGTCCAGTGCTCCGAGTGCGCGCGGAAGAACTGCTGGAACCCCGCGATCAGGCCGGCCACGTCCAGGCCGCCGGCGGCGTCCACGTACCATGCCGCTTCCGCCTCGATGTCGTCCTGCGTCACCCAGGTCAGCTCGCGCGGGATCACCTCCGCGTAGATCGGGTTGGCGATGCGCTTCGCATCGCCCTGCGCCAGCAGCCCCAGGTCGCGCGCATACTGCACGTCGCGGTCCCGCTCCGCGTAGCTCCGCACGCCGTCGCCGCCGGTCAGCATCGGCGCCACCACCCGCCGCACGCGGTCCTCCCGCAGCTTGTCGGCCAGGTTGTCCAGGTGCGTCACGCGGGCCAGGATCAGCCGCTCCTCGGCGTCCCGCACGTCGCCTTCGGTGATTGTGCGGGAGCGGTCGCGGCCCGCCGCGTTGTCGAAGCAGGTCTCCCGCCCCAGGGCGTTGACGAGCCACGGCTGCCCGGCCGTGCGCGCCCGGATCGTCTCCACCGCCTCCGGCGCGAACCGCTGGCCGGTCTGTTCCGTGTGCTGGGCGAGCAGGACGCGCGTCTCGGCCTCGGTGAAGTCGCCCAGCCGCAACGACTTCGACTTGATGTTGAAAGCGCTGCCGCCGAGCACCAGCGCATTCTGCGCGGTCGAGTGGACGCGGTAGTCGCGGACATCGCGCACGCCGCACAGGATCACGCTGTGCGGGAAGCGGCGGGGGCGGTCCGGGTAGCCGGCGCGGAGCTGCCGCAGCACGGACAGCAGCGTGTCGCCCACCAGCGCGTCGATCTCGTCGATGAACAGGACGAGCGGACGCGGGTCCGCCCCGGCCCATCCGGACAGCACCTCGAACAGCGCACCGTCCGGCCCGGCGTCCTCGAGAGCCGCATTCCGGAGCCGGCGCGGCGTCTCGTCGCCCAGCGTGGCCTCCGCCCCGCTGACCAACTGGCTGAGCATGGCGCGCATCGTCCGCGCGGTGTCCTCGCGCCCCGCCTGGCCGACCTCGAAGTTCGCGTAGACGCAGCGGTAATCGCCCGCCTTCCCGTTGTTCAGCAGATCGCGCAGGGCCAGCAGCGCCGATGTCTTGCCCGTCTGCCGCGGGGCATGCAGCACGAAGTACTTCCCGCCCCGCACCAGATCGAGCGTTTCGTCAAGGTCGATCCGTTCGAGCGGCGGGACGCAGTAGTGCTCGTCCGCGCGCACCGGCCCCTCGGTGTTGAAGTGACGCATCGTCTCCAGTGCTGTCGCTCGGCGGCGCGCCGACCGGCGGGCGGTATCGTCGCCGTTCCGGTGAGGCGGGCTCGTTCCATTCTGTCAGCCCGCGGCGCGGCAGTCATCCGTCACGACGCCGCCGAGCGCGACTCGCCGACCCGACCGGCGTGCGACGCGCGCCCGGTCGGATCACATGCCCCAGATTGTCACGGGCGGTCGGTCCGCCGCCGGCCCGCGGCGGAAGAGCTTCTCCTCCCACGTCCGCTCCGGCGACGGGTCGAAGACGATCAGGTGGCCCGCCTCCGCTCCGCAGCGGTCCATGTACCCACGGGTCTGTACGATCCCTTCCGACACGGTCCGCTCCAGCCCGTCCCGGCGCACCTTGCACTCGACGACCCAGCGGCGGATGCGGTCCCCCTGCGGCCACACGATCAGCAGGTCCACGCGGCCCCGCCCCAGCGCATACTCGCGCTCGATGCGACCGCCCCCGTTGACCACCTTCTGCAGATACGCCTGCAACAGCAGTTGCGGACCCGCCTCCCGGTAGCGGTCGAAGCGCTCCGTCCAGTGCTCCGAGTGCGCGCGGAAGAACTGCTGGAACCCCGCGATCAGGCCGGCCACGTCCAGGCCGCCGGCGGCGTCCACGTACCATGCCGCTTCCGCCTCGATGTCGTCCTGCGTCACCCAGGTCAGCTCGCGCGGGATCACCTCCGCGTAGATCGGGTTGGCGATGCGCTTCGCGTCGCCCTGCGCCAGCAGCCCCAGGTCGCGCGCATACTGCACGTCGCGGTCCCGCTCCGCGTAGCTCCGCACGCCGTCGCCGCCGGTCAGCATCGGCGCCACCACCCGCCGCACGCGGTCCTCCCGCAGCTTGTCGGCCAGGTTGTCCAGGTGCGTCACGCGGGCCAGGATCAGCCGCTCCTCGGCGTCCCGCACGTCGCCTTCGGTGATTGTGCGGGAGCGGTCGCGGCCCGCCGCGTTGTCGAAGCAGGTCTCCCGCCCCAGGGCGTTGACGAGCCACGGCTGCCCGGCCGTGCGCGCCCGGATCGTCTCCACCGCCTCCGGCGCGAACCGCTGGCCGGTCTGTTCCGTGTGCTGGGCGAGCAGGGCGCGCGTCTCGGCCTCGGTGAAGTCGCCCAGCCGCAACGACTTCGACTTGATGTTGAAAGCGCTGCCGCCGAGCACCAGCGCATTCTGCGCGGTCGAGTGGACGCGGTAGTCGCGGACATCGCGCACGCCGCACAGGATCACGCTGTGCGGGAAGCCGCCGGGGCGCTGGTCGTAACCGGTGCGGAGCTGCCGCAGCACCGACAGCAGGGTATCCCCCGCCAAGGCGTCGACCTCGTCGATCAGCAGCACCAGCGGCCGCGGATCGGCCGCCGCCCAACGGGATAGCACTTCGATCAGCGCGCCGTCGGCGCCCTCGGTCTCCAGGGCCGCTCGGCGGAGACCGTCCGGCGTCTCGTCGCCCAGCGTCAGACGCGCCCGCCGAGCCAGCTCACCCAACATGGCGCGCATGGTCCGCGCCACGTCCTCGCGCCCGGCCTGTCCGATCTCGAAGTTCGCGTAGACACAGCGCCAGTCCCCGGCGGCGCCGCTGTTCAGCAGGTCGCGCAGGGCCAGCAGCGCCGATGTCTTGCCCGTCTGCCGCGGAGCGTGCAGCACGAAGTACTTCTGCCTCCGCACCAGGTCCAGCACCTCGTCGAGGTCGATCCGCTCCAGTGGCGGGATGCAGTAGTGGTCGTCCCCGCGGACCGGCCCCTCGGTGTTGAAGTAGCGCATCGCCTCCATGCTGTCACCCCGGGCGCGCTGCCCACAGGCGACCGGTATCGCCGCCAGGTCGGGCGGCTCGTCCCGAACCGGGGCGGCCCGACAAATCCGGGCGCCGAATCGAATGCGTCATTCCATTCTGTCAACCCGCGGCGCGCCTGTCATTTCGTGCGTCCCGACGAGAACCTGGACCGGCAGCCCGCAGCCGCGACGCACGCACACGCTGCGGGCGAGACTGGCGACGATGCCCCGGCTCGACCCGGCGCGGCGCGCGCTCGTGGATGCTCTCATCGCAGCGACGTCAACCGGCAGGGCGGGCTGACGGACTCCAAGCCGCAGAATCGGATGGCGATGTCCTCGTCGTCTGCCTCCGTGTGTCGCCGGTGTGCGCGCCCTCCGGGGATGGTGTCGAGGACGCCTGGGCGATATACGAAGAGCCACGTGGCCATGCAGGCGCCGGTGTCACGGGCGGTACCGGCCGGCGAAGGCGGGCGCGAGGCGGGCCGCGAGCGCCTCGGCGCCCCGTGTCCGGGCGCGGTCCTGCGGTTCGTGCAACAGGGATTCCAGATCCCGGGGGCGCAGACCGGGGACCGTGGCGGACTCGCCCGCGTTGCGCCAGCCGTCGCGGTCGGCGACGAGAATGGCGGCGGCTCCCTGCGGACGGGATTCGACGCCGCCGGTGCGCTGCCAGATCCACAGTTCCGGTACGCCGAGGCGCCGGTAGGCCGCGAGGCGTTCTTCCGCTCGCGCCCGGCTCAGAGGAGTCGTGTCGATCTCGACGACGACATCGGGGACGGGCGCGGGACGGACGTTGGCGTCGAGCGCTTCGAGCCTGGCCGGCGAAACGAAAAGTTGCACGTCGGGGTGGCGCCGGTCGCCCTCGCGGCCCTCGATCGGCGCGGTGGTGCCGACGTGCGCCGCGGCCCGGCACGAACGGCTCAGCTCCTTGAGCAGATCGTACACGGCGTCGGCGCGCGGGTCGTGATAGCGTCCGTTGGGCACGGGGTCGACCTCCAGTGCGCCGCGCGGCCCGTTGTAGCAGGCGCCGCGCGGCAGGGTCTCGCTGTCCATCAGGTGGTCGTAACAGGCCACCGGCATGGGAAAGATCAGCGCCCCGTGCTCCAAGCGCAGGTCCGAGTGCCCGTTGAGGACCGACGCTTCGACCGTCATGGCCGCAGTCTACCGGCGGCGGTGCGGTTGGACAACTCCGTCCGTCATCCGCCCGGCCGGCCGCTCCACCCGGATCGGCCGACGGCCCTGTCCCGGGTTACAGTAGCGCGGTCCGGGGAACCGGTCATCGCGGTGGGCCCCCGGCTGAAGGAGATCGACAGCATGAGGCCCGCGCAGTTGCTCGTCGTTCCGCTGGCGGCGCTCCTGCTGACGCGGTGCGCGACCGCCGTCGACACGGTACCGCGGCCCGCGGCCGCTCCGGACGACGCCGCCGCGTTCGGCCTCGCCCGCCTTCGCGTCGCCGCCGAGCGCGGTGACGCGCGGGCGCAGGCCGAGCTCGGGGCCCGCTACGAACAAGGTCGGGGCGTGACACGGGATTACGTCTCCGCCCTGGGGTGGTACCGGCGGGCAGCCGAACAGGGGTTCGCCCCGGGACAGGCGGCCCTCGGCTTCATGTACAGCACCGGCCGCGGCGTGGCGCGGGACGACGCGCTGGCCGTGTCGTGGCACCGCCGGGCGGCGGAACAGGGCAACGCCCGCGCACAGAACAACCTCGGCATCCTCTACCGGGACGGCCGCGGCGTGGCGCGCGACGGCGCGGAGGCGGCGCGCTGGTTCCGGCAGGCGGCCGAGCAGGGCAACGGCTTCGCACAGAACAGCCTCGGCGAGCTGTACCGGGACGGCCGCGGCGTGGCGCGTGACGACGAGGAGGCCGTGCGCTGGTTCCGGCTATCGGCCGATCAGGGACACGACTTCGCGCAGACCAACCTGGGCTTCCTGTACGACCGCGGCCGGGGCGTGCGGCGGGACGACGCGGAAGCGTTCAGGTGGTATCGCCGCGCGGCCGAGCAGGGCCACATCCAGGCGCAGTTCAACCTGGGCGTCATGTACCTGGAAGGCCGCGGCGTGCGCCAGGATATCGTGGAAGCGGCCCGGTGGTACCGTCTGGCCGCCGCACAGGGCCACGCCGAAGCGCAGCAGTTGGTCGGCGACAGCGATCGCTGAGTCATCGGACGCGGGAGGCCGCTACCCGATCACCCGGCTCAGTGGCCGCCCTTAGCACTGTTGCGCAACCACGACCGGATAGTCGGGGACGCCATCGAGCGGCTGCGCTCCAGGCTCGAGTACACCGCGCTGGCGGCGAGGTTCTGTCCTCTGGCGGCCCGATCTCGGATACAGTAGCGTCGAATGGGCGACGACGCGCCGCCGCAGCCTGCCCGGCCGGCCCGCGTGGACGCTGCCCGGTTCGGGGTGGTGGTACTCGTCGGGGCCCTGCTCTGGCTGGTCCCGACGCCGACCGGCGTCGAGCCGCGGGCGTGGCAGCTTCTGGCCGTCTTCGTCGCCACGATGGTCGGGATCATCCTGCGCCCGATGCCGATGGGCGCCCTGGCCTTCGTCTCGGTCTCCTTCGCCGTGCTCTCCGGCACCCTCACCATCGCGGAGGCGACCGGCGGCTTCGGCAGCACGGTGGTGTGGCTGGTGGTGGCCGCCTTCTTCATCGCCACCGCCTTCGTGAAGACCGGGCTCGGCACGCGCATCGCATACCACTTCATGCGCATGCTGGGGAAACGGAGCCTCGGGCTCGCCTACGGCTTCGTGGTCACCGACCTGGTGCTGGCCCCGGCCATCCCCAGCAACACGGCCCGCGCCGGCGGCGTCATCTTCCCGATCCTCCGGTCCCTGTGCGTCTCCCTGGGCAGCGACGCCGCGCTCGGCACCCAGCGGCGGATCGCCGGCTTCCTGACGTTCACCGCCTACCAGGGCGTGGTCGTCACCAGCGCCATGTTCCTCACCGCGATGGCCGCCAACCCGCTGGCGGCGGAGCTGGCGGCGCAGCAGGGCGTGGCGATCTCCTGGGCACTGTGGGCCGTGGCGGGCTTCGTGCCCGGCGTGCTCAGCCTGCTGGTGGTGCCCTTCCTCATCTACCGGCTGTATCCGCCGCAGATCACCCACACCCCGGAGGCGCCGGAGCTGGCGCGGCAGCGGCTGCAGGAGATGGGACCGATGTCGCGCGACGAACGGGTCCTGCTGGCCGTGTTCTTCTTCCTGCTGACGCTGTGGATCTTCGGCGGCGCACTCGGCGTCAACGCCACCGCGACGGCGCTGGCCGGCGTGGCCGCGATGCTCGCCACCGGCGCGCTGGCCTGGGAGGACATCCTCGCGGAGCGGAAGGGCTGGGACACCCTGATCTGGTTCGCCGTGCTCGTCATGATGGCCACCCAGCTCGGCGAGCTGGGCCTGCTGGCCTGGTTCACCGACCGCGTCTCCGGCGTGCTGGGCGCAGGACACTGGCTGCCGTCCTTTCTGGGTCTCAGTCTCATCTACTTTTACGTGCATTACTTCTTCGCCTCGAACACCGCCCACGTCAGCGCCATGTACGCCCCGTTCCTGGCCCTGGCCATCGCGGTCGGGACGCCGCCCGTGCTCGCCGCCCTGGTACTGGCCTTCTTCAGCAACCTGTTCGCGTCGATGACCCACTACGGCACGGCGCCGGCGCCGATCCTGTTCGGGTCGGGAAACGTCGACATCGGGGACTGGTGGAAACTGGGGGCGCTCATCAGCGTGGTGAACATCGTGATCTGGCTGGGGGCAGGCAGCCTGTGGTGGCGGGTGCTGGGACTGTGGTGACCGGAGCCGCTCTCCTGCTGGCCGCATCCGCCGCCGCGCTGCCGTCCGGCCCCGGGCTGCGCGCACTCGCCCCCGCGGCGACGACGGTGGCCACGCCGCCGACCGCGGCGCAGTCGCCCGGCGCCGAGCAGCGCGCCTTCGACGCCGTTGACCGCGCTGTCGCCAGGCTCGAAGCCGCCGTCGGCCGCGACCGGATGATGCGGACCGCCAGCGGTGTGCTCGACGCTGCCGAGGGCGCCCTGCGCGCCTTCGACGTGCCCGACGAAGTTCGCGACGCCGCCTACGCGCAGTATCACGCGACGCTGACCGAGGTCGATGCGCTCGCGGTGCGTTGCGAAAACGGTTTCCCTTGCGCCACGGACGCCCGCGGCGCCACCGGCGTTGTCCACGCCCCCGGCCTCGCCGCCGCCTACGCCAGGAGTTGGGAAGCCCGGTCCGGGTTGTCCGCCGCCAACGCCGCCTATGTCGAGGCGGTCGGCATCACCGGGGCCGCCGGGGCCCGCGCGCGCACCGCGCGGTTCCGGCGCCTCGCCGACCGCATGCGCGGCCTGCGGGGCAACAGCCCCAACCTGCTGCAGAGACAACGGGAACTCATCCGGGCCGCCAACGCCGACAACGACGCCCTCAACGCCCTCAACGACCGCGCGACCGCCGCACACGTAGCCGCCAACCGCGCCGTCCTCGACGCACTCGGCAGCGCGGCGCGCGCGCTGGCGGCGGCCGCCCGACGCCTGGCCGGCGACCACCACCCGGGCACCCGCGCCGCCGGGGTGTTCCGCGCCGCCGCACTGGCCGAGCGCGCCGCGGCGGCCGCCGCCAACCCGGCGGTCCCGAACGACGGCAACCGGACCGACGCAGCGCTGGACGGGTTGATCAGCGCGGCGCGCGAGACGCTCGCGGCGATCGAAAGCCACGAGGAAGGCGGCGGGTAGCTCCGGGTCTGCCGGCCATGGCGATGCGCTGGCGAGCGTCCTCCGTTGGTGCGAGAGCCGGACCGGTGTCCGGGGCCGTTCGTCCCGCGGGTACGCTTGTGCGCTTTGACAGGGTGCGGCAGCGGACGTATATTCGACCTCATCCGGGGGTGGCGGCAACGGCGCCGACGGGCGCCCGGATCGGCGTTCCCGGGGCCGTGGCTCCCGGTGGCGAGCCGTGATCTCAACAGGTACTGGAGACGAGCAGAACCGGACCGGACTGCGAGCCACTGCCCGGCGCTCGTCGGCGTGAAGCCGAGCCGCCTCACGAGGGAGCAATGATGATGGGAAACCGTTCGAGAGTCTCGACCGTCGTCACCGCCCTTGCCGCCTTCAGCATGGGCGCCGTCATTTCCGTCGCGGTGACCAGCACGGCCGGCCAGATCCAGGACCAGGCGCCGCGGCCGGCGCGGACCCCCGACGGGCGCCCGAACTTCGACGGCGTGTGGCAGGCCAACAACGAGGCGCACTGGGACCTGGAGGCGCACGAAGCGCGCCCGGGCATGGTGATGCAGGAAGGCGTCTATCCGTACGAGTACGCCAGGGTGCCGGCGGCGCCGGTGGTGGCGCTGGGCGCCGCGGCCGGCGTGCCCGGGTCGCTGGGGGTCGTGCAGGGAGACGGTCGGATCCCGTACACGCCGGAAGCGCTCCAGGTGAAGCAGGAGAACGGCGAGAACTGGATCGACCGCGACCCCGAGCTCAAGTGCTACCTGCCGGGCACGCCGCGCGCGATGTACATGCCCTACCCCTTCCAGATCGTCCAGGGCGCGGACAAGATCCACATGACGTTCGCCTTCTCGAATGCGGCCCGCATCATCCACCTGGACGACGTCGAGCTGCCGCCGGACTACACCTACATGGGGCACTCGGTCGGACGCTGGGAGGGCGACACGCTGGTGGTCGACGTGACGGAGTTCAACGGCAAGAACTGGTTCGACCGCGCCGGGAACTTCCACAGCGAGGCCCTGCGGCTCACCGAACGCTACTCGCCGATGTCGCCGGACGCCATCTGGTACGAGGTGACGATCACCGATCCGCAGACCTTCACCGAGCCGTGGACGATCGCCATGCCGCTCTACCGCCGCCTGGAGCCGAACGCCACGGCGCTGGACTATCCCTGCATCGAGTTCTCCGAGGAGTTCATGTACGGGCACCTGCGCCGCGAGCCGTTGGTCCAGCGCTGGGAGGGCGAGACCATGATCGTGGAGATCACGCGCAAGATTCCGGCCGGCGACCGTCTCTACGAGTGGTATCGACGGTGACTGACGAACGGGACATACGGAGGTCCGGGAACCCGTCGGATGCGAAGCCGCATGTGACAACAGCAGCGGCAGGAGGCCGAAACCCATGAAGACGAGACTGCTGATCGGGGGCGCGCTGTCGGTCGTCGGGATTTGTGCGTGGCTGGTGGGAACCGCCGTGCCGGTGGCGGCGCACCACGCATTCGCGGCGGAGTTCGACGCCGACCGGCCGGTCGAATTCAGCGGCAAGGTCACCAGAGTCGAGTGGGTCAACCCGCACGTCTGGATCCACATCGACGTCGATCTGGAGGACGGCGCGACCGAGGCGTGGGCGTTCGAGGGAGGCACGCCGAACGTGCTGTTCAGGCGGGGCTTCACGCGACGGTCGCTGCTGCCCGGCACCGAGGTCCACGTCGACGGCTATCAGGCGAAGGACGGGACGAAGCGGGCGAACGGCCGGGACATCACGTTCCCCGACGGGACGAGGCTGTTTCTCGGCTCGTCCGGCACCGGCGCTCCCTGGGAGCTGGCGCGGCCGGGCGTCGACACCGTGGAGCGTCCGCGGTAGACAACAAACCCGGCGTTGGTGCCCGGGGGTGCGCCCGGTCCACCCCCGGCCCGACGGGGTTCACCGTTGGAGCCGCGCGGCGTCGTAGATGGAGAAGGAGAACGGGTCCGGACCGCGCCCCTCCGCGAACGCCTGCTCGTCGAGGCGCGCGCCGAGAAGCAGCGCCGGCAGTCCGTAGTTCCCCTCGTGGCAGCGCGGCTCGTAGTAGATCCGGTTCTGCTGATCGCTCTGACGCCGCAATTCCTGCCGGATGGTCCACGGCGCCACCCACACCGTCGGATCCTCGATCGTCACCTCGTACTCGAGCGTGTCCGCATCGATCCGCGTGTACCGTTCGACGAGCCGACGGTTCCCGGCCGAACCCTGGTAGGGGAACTTGGGCGAGAAGTTGGTGGTCTCGATGACCAGCGTCCCGCCCTCCCAGCGGCCGCGCGAGTCCCCGTGCCGCAGGCGGATGCCGCTCGGCGGATGACTCCCGCTCAGGTGGACGATGCGCTGGAATCCCTGACCCTGCCCGGTGTCGTAGGCGATCGCGATGGAGTCGGCGCCCTGCACGATGCGACGGAACCCGTTCAGATCGGGCGTGCGCCCCGACATGCACCGGTCACCCAGACTCTGGTCTTCCGGGCCGTCGTGCCGGTTCATGCGGCCCCGCGTGTTGTAGTAGGGCGTGGTATCGTAGCGGCGCGGCGACGGGGGGCCGTAATCCCCCCCGGCGCACTGCGGCGCCTGGTTGCGGCACGTCTCGGTGTTCCGCAGGAGCATGGCGCGCCACGCCTGCTCGATTTCGTTGCGCCGCACCGCCTCCGGCGTGAGGGCGGGAATCCGCCCGTTCGGCGGATCGACGACCAGCGACGTTCGCGGGCCGGCCGGTCGCGCCGACGTGTAGACGGTGTTGTACGCTCCGCTGGGAAGCACGGCCGGGCGATCGAGCTGGGCCTGGTTCCGCGCGGCCCGCTCCTCCTCGGTGGCGAACTCCCGCTCGCCGATCCCGGGCGCCCGCTCCAGGGGGGTGGAGTACACATCGAGCCAGATGCCCTCCAGGTCCGGATGCCCCCACACGGTCGCACCCGGCGCCTGCCCCCGCACCGAGACGGCGGTGAACTGCAGGAGCACCGTGACGGTCGCGAGCACCGTTGCCACGCCGAGCAACGCAAGCAGTCGTCGCCTCATTGCCATCCCCCTGTATCCCTCATTCGGCCCACGGCACATTCGTATCATCGACAGGACCACCGCGCACGACAATTCCCGGCTCGAGAATCGACAGTCGCCAACCCGTAGCTTACCGCATCGCCGCCGCTCCCTCACCGGGAATCACCCGGTGTCGGGCGGCGGGGCCGGACTCCGGACGGCGCCGGAGCACGCGGTTCCACCGCCTGCACGCATCGGTATCGAACCGCGCGGACGGCACGAGCTCGCAGAAGGAAGCGCATCACGACCGGCAACAACCGGCCATGCTCCCGCATCGATCCCCGCGCCGACGACACCTTGACACGCCCACCGGCAGGGCATACGGTGCGGAACGGCACAGGCAGTGCGCCTTTTCAGGACCGGGTACGATGGCAGCGCAACCAGCGGGTCGGGGGTGGCGGTTGATCGAGACCGGCAAACTGGTTCTCGGTCACGCAGCGGCGGTGGTTGTCGGTTTCGTGCTGATGGTCGTCGGCCTCGGACTGGGAGTGACGATGATCATGCTGCCGGTCGGACTGGTCGTCGGCCTGGTCGGCGTCGGGCTGTTCGTGTGGGGTCTGCTCGGTCACCTGGGACAGGACCAGTGAGATCGCCGTGGTTCCCGCACGCACATGGTATCGCCGGGCGGCCGAACAGGGCCATGCCATCAGCCGCGTGGCTTCGGCGCATCGAACAACGGCGTCACGCCGACGAGCCTGGCCGCGACCGTCGAGAGTCCGAGCCGGTGATCGGCGGGGTCGATCCACCGCCCCAGGCCTTCTCGGACCGTCGCCGGCCGTGCCCTGAGCCGAACGTAGACCGCCTCGACGTCGAGGTCGTAGTGGGTGAAGCCGTGCCGGAAGACGCCGGCCTTCCGGATCCGCTCGACCAGATCCGCGGCAATGCCGGCCTGCGCCAGGAACCCGTTCACGGACTCGCCGGCATCGCGCTGGGGCGGCGACCAGAGGCCGCCCCAGATGCCCTGCGGCGGTCGCTGCTCCACCAGACAGGCGCCGTCCGGATCGACCACCACGAAGAACCGGCTCCGTTCGAGGCGACGTTTCCGGCGCGCCGGTTTCTCCGGGTAGCGCTCGGGGTCACCCGCGGCATATGCCTGACAGTCGATGCGCACCGGACAGGCGGAGCAACGCGGCCGGCGGCGCCGGCACACCGTGGCGCCCAGGTCCATGATCGCCTGGGTGTAGTCCGCCACCCTCTCTGCCGGGGTGTGGGATTCCGCCAGCCGCCACAGCGCATCGAGCGTTCCGGCCGACGACACGGCTCCCGTGACGCGGTGCCGGCGCGCCAGCACCCGCTTGACGTTGGCGTCGAGGATCGCGGCCCGCCGACCGCGGCTCTGGGCGACGATCGCGGCCGCGGTGGAACGGCCGATTCCCGGCAGCCGCCGGATGTCGGCAACGCTGTCGGGCAACCTCCCGCCGTGGTCCCGCACCACGATGCCGGCCGCCCGATGCAGGTTGCGCGCCCGCGCGTAGTAGCCGAGGCCGCTCCACAGGTGCAGCACGTCGTCGAGGTCGGCCCGCGCCAGGCTCTTCGGATCGGGAAAGCGCGCCATGAACCGCTCGAAGTACGGGACGACCGTACTCACCCGGGTCTGCTGCAGCATGATCTCCGCCACCCAGACCCGGTACGGCGTGCGCTCGCACTGCCAGGGCAGATCCCGGCGACCGTGGACGTCCCACCAAGCGAGCAGCCGGCGGGCGAAGGAGATGTCGGCGGCGGCGCGCATGCGCCGCTCAGGCGGGTCGGCGGTCGGTCCGGACCCGCCGGCCCATCCGCTCCTCGTAGACCTTGACCATCGCGCTCTTCGGCTCGTCCCCGAACCCCTTCTCGATTGCTGCGCGGTAGACCGAGACCATGGCCTCCACCAGCGGCAACGAGGCGTCGAGCTGTGCGGCGGCCTCCTGGATGTTCACGATGTCCTTGTAGGCGGCCCGCAGCGAGAAGTCCCCCTCGAACCGGCGTTCGAGGATGCGCGGCACGAAGTGCTCGCTGGCGAAGCTGCGGGCGTTGCCGGTGGTCAGCACCTCGGCGATCTGCGCGGGTTGCAGCCCGGCCTTCACCGCGAACGGCAGGATCTCGCAGAACGCGGCGATGTTGACGTCGTAGACGATGTTGTTGACGGCCTTCATGAGCTGGCCCATCCCGACCTCGCCGCAGTGGAGCACGAACTCTCCCATGACGTCGAGGTACGGCTTCGACCGCGTGAACAGCTCCCTGCTGCCGCCGAACATCATGGTGAGCGTCCCCTGCTCGGCGCGCAGGGGCATCCCCGACACCGGGCAGTCCGCGTAGGCCATCCCCGTCTCGTGACCGCGCTCGGCCAGGCGCCACGCCGCGCGATGGTTCATGGTGGTGGTGTCGACGACGGCCGGGGTCGCTGCACTCTCGACCAGCCCGCGCTCGCCGAAGAGGACCACCTCGGCCTCCTTGTCGGACGGCAGGCAGAGAAAAACCAGCTCGGCGCGCCCGGCCAGGGCGGCCGGATCGGCAGCGGCGACCGCTCCCTGTTCCGCCGCTACCTGCACCGACTCGGGCCGCAGATCCCACACCACGAGTGGCACCCCCGCCTGCAGCAGGTTCCCGGCCATTCCGGAACCCATGCGGCCGAGCCCGATGAAGCCGACGGTACGGTCCATGCGCGCGCAGCATAACACCGCGCGTGCAACGCCGGGGCGTGCACCGACTCTCCGAACAGTCCGCACGACACCCACGCGGGCGACGCAAGGCGCGTCAGGTCGGCGCGCCGGGGTTCACGGATCGGAATGCTGCGCGCCGACGGCCGGATCGCCGGCGCCGATCATGTCGGCGCTGGCCACGATCAGCGGATCGGCCCGCCCCACGACGCGGGTATCCTTGTTCGTATAGGGCAGCGCCGCCAGAAAGTGGCGCATGCAGTTGAGACGGGCGCGTTTCTTGTCATCGGACTTGACGATCGTCCAGGGCGCATCGGCGGTGTCCGTGTAGAAGAACATCGCCTCCTTGGCGGCCGTGTAGTCGTCCCACTTGTCGAGCGACTGGCGGTCGATCGGCGACAGCTTCCACTGCTTCAGGACATCGTTCTCACGCGCCTGGAAGCGGCGCCTCTGCTCTTCGCGGGTGACCGAGAACCAGTACTTGAACAGCCGGATCCCGGCGCGCACGAGCATGCGCTCCAGCTCCGGCGTCTGGCGCATGAACTCCAGATATTCCCGGGGGTCGCAGAACCCCATCACCCGCTCGACGCCGGCGCGGTTGTACCACGAGCGGTCGAACAGCACGATCTCGCCGCCGTGCGGGAGGTGGCGGATGTAGCGCTGGAAGAACCACTCGGTCCGCTCGCTCTCGGTCGGCTTGTCGAGCGCCACCACCCGCGCTCCGCGGGGATTGAGATGCTCGGTGAACCGCTTGATGGTCCCGCCCTTGCCGGCGGCGTCCCGCCCCTCGAACAGGATGACGATCTTCCCGTTCGTCGCCTTCACCCAGTCCTGGACCTTCAGCAGCTCGACCTGCAGCGCGGCCTTGTCCCGCTCGTAGGGCTTGCGGGCGAGCTTCTGCCGGTAGGGATACTCGCCGGTCTCGAAGAGCCGGCGGACCACGTCGCGGCCCCGGTCCGGCGCGGTGTCGGGACCGGCCCGACCGGCGTCGTCGACGGGAGGGTCCCCTCCGGGCCGCCCGTCCATTGCGGGTCGCCCGCTCGTCACCGGCCCGCCGCCGTCTTCGGACTTCGCCATGCCCCGCGCCACGGAATCATCCCGGACAGCCCCGACGCGCACCTCGGACAAATCCCGACGGCCACATCGGACAGCCCCGGTGCAACAGAACGCGGCGGACGGGCGTCCAAGAAAGACGGACGGCGCGCTTGCGCCCTGACGCCGCCGGAGCCATGATCGTGGCAGTCGATGGAAGTAGTGTACATGGGGAGGGTGGGATGAGGCGACCGTGTCTCGGAACGGCGTCGATCGTGGTCTCAGCCCTGGGGCTGACGCTGGTCGGGCTGCTCGCCGGCCCCGGAGCGCCGATTGCGTCGGCCCAGTCGACCGACGCGACGACGCCGGCGCACGCTACGGCGCCGGCCCCGCTTCGTTACGCCGACGTGGTTGCGGAGGCGCGCGCACTGGTGCGGGCCGACCTGTCCGCGCGCGGCTATCCCGGCATCGCGATTGCCGTCTCGGTCGACGGCGAGACCGTCTGGTCCGAGGGCTTCGGCTACACGAACCTGGAGCATCGGGTCCCGATGTGGCCGACGGTGAAGTTCCGCGTCGGCAGCATCTCGAAGTCGCTGACGGCGGCCGCGGTGGCGAGCCTGATCGAGGACGGCCGCCTCGATCCGGACGCGCCGATTCAGCGGTACGTCCCGTCGTTCCCGGAGAAGGAACATCCGATCACGACGCGGCAGCTCGGCGGCCACCTGGCCGGAATCCGCCACTACCGGGGCGACGAGAACTTCATCCGCGACCCGTACCCGACGGTGCTCGACGGCCTGTCCATCTTCGCCGACGACCCGCTGCTGCACGAACCGGGCACGGCGTTCGCCTACACCAGCTTCGGCTTCAATCTGCTCAGCGCCGTGGTTGAAGGCGCAGCGGGCAGGCCGTTCCTGGACTACATGCGCGAGGCGGTCTTCCGCCCGCTCGGCATGCGCGACACGGTGGCCGATTTCGTGACGCCGCTCATTCCCGGGCGGACCAGCTACTACGTGCGCGACGCCGCCGGAGAGGTGGTGAACGCGCCGTGGGTCAACAACAGCTACAAGTGGGCCGGCGGCGGGTTCCTCTCGACGACCGAGGACGTGCTGGCGTTCGCCAATGCCCATCTCGACGACGGGTTCCTGTCCGAGGCGTCCCGGAAGCTCCTCTTCACCGAGCAGCGGACCCTCGATGGCGAGGGCGTGGGGTACGGTCTCGGCTGGTTCATCCGCACGCGGGAGGACGGGCGCCGCCTGCTGTCGCACTCCGGCGGCTCGGTGGGCGGCACGTCGCTGATGGTGATGGAGCCCGAATCGGGCGTGGTCGTGGTCGGCCTCATCAACCTGACCCGGGCGAACAACGCCGTCGTGCGCGAGGTGCTCGACCTGTTCATCGACGCGGCGACGGCGCGTTGAGTCGGATGGCGAAAGACCGTCTCGGCCGCCGTCGTTCGGAGCGTTGAAGACGGCCTTCACATCAGCCGTGAAACCGTCATCCTCTCCATCATTTGTCACACGCGGTATGCGCTTGGCGCGCGACCTCGCGCGACCTGCGGGCGCGGCATGCTTTCGGTTCATCCTCGATAAACTCCACCCATGGCAGTGAAGCAACTCGACACGTCGGCGGAGCTCGACGGGAAGATGGCGGAGGCCGGGCGGACCGGCGGGCTCGCCGCCCGCGCTTCGAGGGCGCCGGCGCCAGCGCCGTCACCTGATCCGCCGCATCGGCGGACCGCCGGGCTCGCCGCCCGCGTGTCGTGGATCCTGTTCCTGACGGGAGCGGCCGGTGCGGCGACCTCGGCGCAGGTCACGGGAGTGCCCCCCGGGGCGATCCATGCAGCGCGGGTCGGCGCGACCGCCGCGGCGGCCCCGGGGCGAGAAACCGCCGGACCACAGAGCGAGAAGACCGCCGCCGTCACCGGAATCCCTCTCTCCTCGCGACCTCCGCGGCAGACCGCGGGCCCGCCGGCGGGATTCCAGCCTCCCGGCCCCGTGATCGACGGGCCGCCCGCCCCGGTGCCGCCGGCCACCATCAACCGCGACGCCAGCGGCGGCGCGACGGTCCGCGCCATCCGGCTGGACGAACCCCTGCGGCTCGACGGCGTCCTCGACGAGCCGATCTACGCCCGCGTCGAGCCGTTCGGCGGGTTCATCCAGCAGGCCCCCGACGAGGGGGCCCCGGCTTCGGAAGGAACCGACAACTGGATCCTCTTCGATGACGAGTCGATCTACGTGGGCGCCCGCGTCCACGAGTCGGTTCCCGAATCGGCGTGGGTCGCCAACGAGATGCAACGCGACTCGTTCCGGCTCATCAACAACGACGGCTACATCGTCGTCTTCGACACCTTCTACGACCGCCGCAACGGCTTTGCCTTCCGGGTCAATCCCATCGGGGGCTTCAGCGATCAGCAGGTCACCGACGAGGGCAACCCGAATCCCGACTGGAACCCCGTCTGGGACGTGCGCACCGGCCGCTTCGACGGCGGCTGGACGGTCGAGATGGAGATTCCGTTCCAGTCGCTCCGCTTCCGGCCGGGACCGAACCAGGTATGGGGCATCCAGTTGGGCCGCGACATCCGCTCGAACTTCGAGGAGGCGTATCTGACCGCGGTGCCGATCTCGGCCGGGCCGGGACAGTTCCGCCTGTCGGTCGCCGGCACCCTGGTCGACCTGGAGGTGCCGGATGACAGCCGCACGTTCGAGATCAAGCCCTACGCGATCGGCTCGCTCAACACCGACCGGACCGTCGATCCCCCGATCTCGAACGAGGGCGACGGCAGCGGCGGCGTCGACCTCAAGTACGGCCTCACCGAGAACCTGACGGCGGACTTCACCCTGAACACCGACTTCGCGCAGGTCGAGGTGGACGAGCAGCAGATCAACCTGACGCGGTTCAGCCTGTTCTTCCCGGAGAAGCGCGAGTTCTTCCTGGAGAGCCAGGGCATCTTCGACTTCGGGCGCGTGGCCGGCTTCGGCGGCTTCGGCGGATCCGCGCGGGGGATCCTCAACGCACCGCCCGGCGTGTTCCCGCCCGGCGACGCGCCGACCCTCTTCTTCAGCCGGCGGATCGGCCTCGACGAGGGACGGACGGTGCCCATCCTGGGCGGCGGGCGCCTGACGGGCAAGGTGGGCGACTTCAGCGTCGGGGCCATCAACATCCAGACCGACGACGCGCCGGCCGCCGACGCGCTGGCGACCAACTTCAGCGTGCTCCGTGTCAAGCGCGACATTCTGCGCCGGAGCCGCGTCGGCGCCATCTTCACCAACCGTTCGGTCTCGTTGCGGGGCGACGGGGCGAACCAGGCGTACGGACTCGACGGGTCGTTCTCCTTCTACGACAACGTGAACTTCTACGGCTACTACGCCCGGACGAACACGCCGGGTTTGCAGGGGAAGAACGAGAGCTACCAGGCGGCGTTCTCCTACGAGGGCGACCTCTACGGACTGCTCGTCGATCACCTGCAGGTCGGCCGGAACTTCAACCCGGAGATCGGCTTCATGCGCCGGGAGGACTTCCGGCGCAGCTACGTCTACGCGCAGTTCAGCCCCCGGCCGGAAGGCATCGAGGCGGTGCGGCAGTTTACCTGGGGCGGCAGCGTCGACTACATCGAGAGCGGCGCCGGACAACTCGAGACCCGCATCCTGTCGGGCCGCTTTCAGACCAGCTTCGAGAACAGCGACAGCCTGAGCGCGGACATCCAGCAGGACTACGAGTTCATCCCCCGGCCCTTCGAGATCATCGACGACGTCATCATCCCCGTCGGCGGCTACGAGTTCACCGACTTCCAGGTGTCGTACCGCATGGGACCGCACCGCCGGGTGGCGGGGGGCCTGTCGTTCCAGCACGGCGAGTTCTTCGCCGGCGACATCACCGCGGTCGGCTATTCGCGGGGCCTCATCGAGGTCTCGCGGCAGTTCGCCGTGGAGCCCAGCATCTCGTTCAACCGGATCGCGCTGCCGCAGGGGAATTTCAACGCCCGGGTGGCCACCACGCGGCTCACCTACACGTTCACGCCGCGGATGTTCGCCAGCGCGCTGCTGCAGTACAACTCGACCAACAACGTGCTGAGCACGAACGTGCGGCTGCGCTGGGAGTATCAGCCGGGGAGCGAGCTGTTCGTCGTCTACAACGATCAGCGCGACACGTGGATGAACCGCGGCTTCCCGATGCTGGAGAACCGCGCCTTCGTGGTGAAGCTCACCCGGCAGTTCCGCTTCTGAGCCGCGGCATCGACGTCGCGCCGGCGTGCCTGGATCCGCGCAAGGACGAAACCTCCCGACCCGCGCATCGCCGTTGCACGGGCGCGGGCCGGCCCCGAGGCCACTATACTCCCGACCGTCGATGCGATCGTCCGTCGGCAGACCCCGCTACCGGTTCTCCGGTCACACGCTGTCCCCCGCCCGCAGGGTGCTCGTCCGCGGCGGTCGGGAGCTGCCGCTGATCCCGCGCTGCTTCGACCTGCTCGTCCTGCTCATCGAGCGGCGGAACGAGGCGGTGTCGAGGCAGGAGATCTTCGACGCGGTCTGGAGCGACGTGGTGGTCACCGACGGCGCCCTGAGCCAGGCGGTGCGGATCCTCCGCCGCACGCTGGGCGACGATCCGCGCCAGCCGACCTTCATCCGGACGGTGCCGCGGCACGGCTACCGCTTCGTCTGCGACGACGTCGTGGAGGAGCCGGACGCCGGACGGCTGGAAGCCGTGCGGGCCGCGCCGCCGGAGTCCGGCGCGAACGCCTCCTTCGACCGGGCCCTCGGGACGTTGCTCGACGACGATTCCAACGACGCCGAAGGAGCGGAGGTCCGCCGGCGACAGGCCGCCGAGACCCTGCACCAGATGGGCACGGAGGAAGCTCTCGACCGCCTGAACCGCAGCCTCGACCGGTTGCGCCGCGGCAAGGGGCACGCCGTGGCCCGCGCCTACCTGCGCGAGACCCGCTGGGATGTCCCGGGTGCGGGGCCGGTCCCGCTGTTCGGACAGCCGGGCTGGCCTGCGGCCGCGCGAATCCTGTTCCTGCTTCGCCTCCGACGCGTGGCCCGCCTGGCCGGGCTCCGGTGGACGACCGCGGCAACCGGTGGAGCGGCCAGCGGGGCGATCGGCGGCTTCCTCGGCGCCATCGTACTCCGCTACGGACCCGGGGCGACGGCGGGCGACGGCGTGCTGGCCATGCTGCCGCTGCTCGGAACGGCGGTCGGCGGTGTCGCTGCTGCGGGGATCGGCGCCGGCCTGGCCGCCGCCGAAGCCGCCTTTCGCACGCAGCGGCGGCTGGCACTCCTCGTGGCCGGGGCGGCGAGCGGTCTGGCGATCGGCGCGACCGCCCACCTGCTGGGACGCCTCGTGCTCGAGGGCCTGTTCGGCCGCGATCTGTCGCCGCTGACCGGCGCCGTGGAAGGCCTGGTCCTCGGCGGCGCGATCGGACTGGGTTACGGGCTGGCCACTCCGATCGCGGAGGGCGGCATGGCCGCCCCGCAGGGGCTCGTCCGAGTCCGCGTCGCGCTCCTGACCGGGCTCGCCTGCGCGCTTGCCGCCGGGATGCTCGGTTGGAGCGGTCGCTTCCTGGGCGCGATGAGCCTGGATTTCATGGCGCAGACCTTCCCCGGCTCACAGGTCGGCCTCGCACCCCTGGCCCGCCTTCTCGGCGAGCAGCAACCGGGGGTCGTGACCCGGGTCGCGATCAGCGTCTTCGAGGGCCTGATGTTCGGCTCGGGCCTGGCCGCCGGGTTGACCCGAAGACCGCGCTGAACCCATCGACCCTCTCAGCGGGATATCACCAACCTCACCGCATTCCTCACTTCTCGCCTCGCCTGGTGGACCGCCGCCGCCTACCTGCACCACTTTCAGCGGGATATCACCGAACCCTCACATCTCGCTCATGTCCCGAGGCGGCGTTCCGCCGATACTGCCCGCGAGCGGAAGCCGGCGACCGTCCGGCGGGAAGTGGAACGCGATGGATCGACCGGCAGACGGCGGCCTGCACGTGGGCCTGATCATGGACGGCAACGGCCGCTGGGCCCGCGCGCGCGGCCTTCCGCGCACGGAGGGGCACCGCCGCGGGGCCGACGCGGTGCGGCGTGCAGTGGAAGCGGCGCCCGGGCTCGGTATCACGACGCTGACCCTCTACGCCTTCTCCGCCGCCAACTGGCGCCGGCCGGCCGCCGAGGTTTCGACGCTGATGCGGTTGCTGAAGTCCTTTCTCGTCCGCGAACGCCTGAACTGTCGCCGGCACGGAGTGCGCCTCGCCCTGATCGGGCGGCGGGACCGCCTGTCGCCCGCGCTGATGCGCGCGATTAGAGACGACGGAGCGCGCGACACGCCACGGCGCCCGGCTCCACCTGCGGTTGGCCGTGGACTACTCGGCGCGCTCGGCGATCCTCGCCGCGGCCGGCGCGCTCGGGTCGGACGAACGCTGCGACGAGAGCGGCTTCCTGCGGCGGGTCAACCGCGCCTGCCACTCCGACCCGGCGACACCGTCGGTGGACCTGGTGATCCGCACGAGCGGCGAGCAGCGCCTGAGCGACTTCCTGCTGTTCGAGTCGGCCTACGCGGAGCTCTCGTTCATCGACACGTTGTGGCCGGACTTCGACGGCGACGACCTGCGCCGGGCGGTCGAGGCGTTCCGGCGCCGCGAGCGTCGCTACGGCGGCCTGCCTCCGGACGAGTCGTTGCGAGCAGGCGGGCAGGCCGGCGGGAGCATTGCCGACGCCCCGGCCGTCGGCCCGCCCCCGGCCCCGGCCCCCACCGCCCGGGGAGCGTACGCCGAAGAACTCGCTTCGTTGCGTTCCGGCGGCGCACGCTCCTAGAATGGAATTCGGTTCCGGCCGGAAACCGCGTTCGCACCGAGGAGGCCGCAGATGACGACGACGCGAAACCTTCGGCGGGCGTTCCCCTGGCAGGTGTTGCTCGGCATGGCGGTTGCGGCGCTCGTCGCGCTGCCGTCGTCCCCGGCGGCCGCGCAGGCCGCGGCCACCGACGAGGTCACGTTCACCCGCGACATCGCTCCCATCCTCCAGCGGAGCTGTCAGAAGTGCCATCGGCCCGACTCGCTGGCCCCGATGTCGCTGATCGAGTACGAGGAGGTGCGACCCTGGGCCCGTGCCATCAAGTACCGCACGGGGCTGCGCGACAAACCGGGCGTGATGCCCCCGTGGTACATCGAGAAGGACATCGGCATCCAGCGGTTCAAGGACGACCCGTCGCTGAGTGACGACGAGATCGCCCTGATTGCGGCGTGGGCCGACAATGGCGCCCCGCGGGGCGACCCCGCCGACCTGCCCGCGCCGGTGCCGTTCATCGACGTCGACGACTGGGAGATCGGACAGCCCGACCTGATCGTGTCGTCCCCGAGCTTCGAGATCGAGGGCGACGCGCCCGACTGGTGGGGCTCCATCGGCGAGGTGCCGACCGGACTGACCGAGGACCGCTACGTCGCGGCGATGGAATACAAGGAGATTACCGAGTACAGCGAGGGTGAGATCCGCGACACCGTCGGCGGGCTCTTCGTCGTGCACCACGCGACCCTCGGCGTGACCGATCCGGACCCCGACCCGGACGAGAACGACCCGCTGGCCGCGCAGCGCCGCTGGCCGACCCACGAGGTGGGACGCAACGCCGACGTCTTCGACCCCGAGGCGGGCAAGGTCATGAAGGCCGGGTCGAAACTCCAGTTCAACTCGATGCACCTGCACGCGAACGGCGCGGATACGCGCGCCCACCTGAACGTCGGCTTCCGGTTCCATCCCCGCGGCTACCAGCCGACCCGCAAGTGGGTGCGCATGTCGTTCGGCAACGGCGTCGACCTCGACATCGAGGCGATGGACCCCGACCAGCGGATGGAGGCCTACTTCACGCTGCCGGAGAACGCGCTGATCACGATCTTCGAGCCCCACATGCACGCGCCGGGCGTGCGGATGTGCTTCGACGCCATCTGGGGCCACAACGTGCAGACGCTCAACTGCGCCGGCTACGACCACAGTTGGGTGCGGGTCTACAACTACGAGGACGACGCGGCGCCGCTGCTGCCGAAAGGCGCCATCCTGCGCATCACCGGCTACTTCAACAACTCGCCGTCGAACCCGAACGTGCCCGATCCGCGCAACTGGTCGGGTGGCGGACACCGGTCGGTCGACCAGATGTTCATCAACCTGATGCGCGGGGTCTACCTGACCGACGAGGAGTTCGCGGCGGAGATGCGCAAGCGGCGCGACAGCCTCCACCTCGCTGACGGCGAGATGGTCCTCGGCTGCCCGCTCTGCGGCACGGTGGAGGTGGAGCCGGCCGACAACGCCGGATGCGGACAGTGAGAGCCCTGGCGGTCGTCCTCTGCATCGGGCTGCTGGCGGGCCTGGCGGCGGCGGACGCGACCGCGCAGTTCCGGCGCGCCTACGACCGCGGGCAGGAGGTGGTGCCGGCCTACGAAGGGTGGGAACGGAACCCGGACGGCTCCTTCAACCTGGTGTTCGGGACGATGAACCGGAACTGGGAGGAGGAACTGCACATCCCGATCGGCTCCGACAACCACATCGAGCCGGGCGGCCCGGACCAGGGCCAGCCGACATGGTTCCTGCCGCGGCGGAACCGGTTCCTGTTCCGCATCCGGGTTCCGGCGGACTTCGGCGACAAGGAACTGGTCTGGACGTTGACCAGCCACGGCGAGACGAAGCGCGCCTACGGGACGCTGAAGCCCGACTACTTCATGGACGACAACGTCCGGATGGCGAACAACGGGGCCGGCGTCTCCGGAGAGCTGTTCAGGAACGTGGCTCCGGCGCTGGAGGTGCACGGCGAGTCAACCCGGAAGGCCAGGGTCGACAAGCCGGTCACACTGACTGCGGTCGCTCACGACGAGGACGGATTGCCGAGACCGCGGCGGATGCGCCCGGTGGACCCGGGCCGTCCCACAAGTCTGACGCCGATCTCGGCGACAGGCCTGCGGCTCACCTGGTTCCTCTACCGGGGAGCGGCGCCGGTCACCTTCGATCCGGTGCAGACCAAGGCCTGGGAGGACACCCGAGCCAACTCGAACTCCCCGTGGGGCGCGGGCTGGGAAACGCCCGCCCCGCCTCCCGACCACAAGTGGGTGGTGCAGGCGACCTTCAGCGAGCCGGGCGCCTATGTGCTGCGCTGCATCGCCCACGACGGTGGGCTGGGAACCTACGAGGACATCACGTTCCTGGTGACGGAATGAACCACCCGGCGCGGCTGCGGCGTAGCTGCGCGCTCGGACGCAGCCGCGCGGTGGCGCAACCGAGATGGCCCCACAACGGGGATCAGTCGGGGTGGGCCCCGTACGGCGCGTCACGACGTTCCCGTACACGAACGCTGGCGCGACGACGCACGATGCGCGCCACGGCCTCCGTGCATTCGTCGCGCGTCACGCTCGACCGGACGCTGTCCACGGCCTCGCGGACGTCGTCCGGCGTGAGGCCGCCGAGGACGGCGGAGACGGCGAGCTCGCGCGGTTGCTCCCCCCGCCGCAGGGCGAGGAACTGCACGCGCAGCTCGCGCGTTCCCCGGCGGCCGTGCAGCCGCCAGAACTCGCGCACGCCCAGATCGGCGTACCGACCGATCCTGCCCTCGTCGGCGTTCGTGATCTCGGCCTCGACCACGAGGTCGAGCGGGGTGCGTTCGAGGAACGCGTCGGCGGCGGCCTCCCCTTCGACGAGGGCGGCGCGATAGCCCCTGGCGCGATCGCCGAGGTAGAACGCGCAGTCCGGCTCCATGCCCGTCCCGTCGGGCTCGTCCGGTCTGCGCAGACGGGTGTGCCGGAGTTTTTTCGCGGCGCCCGTGACGACGCTTCCCGCCACGTCCACGATGTCGTCGAAGATCGCGGTGAGATCCTCGTGAAGGCGTGAGGGGGTCATCAGGGTGATCAACCCGCGCACCGGATCGAGGCAGACCCGGCCGAAGAGCTCGTTCCAGTCGATGGCGGAGAGCGCGCCGATGGTCGCGGCGTCGGCGCGCAGCACGTGGATGGTGGACCCGAGCGGGCCGACGTGCATCGTCGCTTCCCGATCGACCGCGCCGACCGCGGCCTGGGCATCCTGCACCATGTCTCCACGATAGCATGCGGGCCATCGGCGGCGCGGGTCGTCCCGGACTGGCGCTTCGTGCAGGAGGTCGCGTCACTGCGAAGGGCGTGGGCAGGATTCGCAGCCACCCCGAAGTGGTCAGCTTCCCCTCATCGCAGCCGCCGGGCCGGGCGCAACTCCACCGGATGGCGCACCGGCGAAACGCGCCTCCATCTCACGCCGGGCCCTGACGGCCGGGACGTGCGGGTCGATCTCGACGTCGTCCCACCCCACCATCTCGCCCGCCCCGACAACCCGCTTCAGCGCCACGCCGTGTGCGAGTCCGATGGGCAGCGCGCCCCGTTCGAGTGACGCCGGCGCCGGGAGCAGCCTGCCGTAGACGGTGAACCCGCCCTCCCCGTCGAGGATCTCCCCCACCGCGAGATCGCGTTTCGCGGTCGCCGCCACGTCGCCGACGAAGCCGCGGGTGGCGCCGGTCGGTCTGCCGAACAGCCCGGCGGACAGGATCGACACGTTCAGCTCCAGCCCGATGAGGTGGAACGGCTTGTACATCGCCGAGTAGCGGCCCGTGGCGTCCGTGTTCATGCCGTACTGGCGGAAGCAGCCGGCGGTATAGTCGTTGGGCGCCTCGATGACCACGTAGACGCCCCAGCGCAGGTCACGCGGCACCGGCCGGCCGTCGCGCTCGAGCGACGACACCACCTCGACCTGCCCCTTGTGGTGGAGCTGGCCGCCGATGTCGGCAGGACGCAGGACGTGCGCGAGGTCGTCGGCGCCGCACGGCGGGAACCGCAGGCCATCAGGCGCCGGCGCGAGACCGGTGGCGTTGGCGATGGCGGCCATCTCGATGGCCGACTTCGTTCCGTCGAGGAACGAGTTGAACATGCGGCTGTTCATGCCGGCCGACGCGGCCTGCGCGGCGGTGAGGCCGTAGTGCTCCCACACCGTGTCCGGCGTCGAGGCGTGGTATGCCGGCAGGTACTTCGTCCCCTTCCCCGCCGCCACCACGTCGAAGCCGCAGGAGCGCGCCCATTCCACCAGCTCGCAGGTGAGCGCCGGTTGATCACCGTAGGCCATCGTGTAGACGACGCCCGCGGCGCGCGCCTCGGCCGCGAGCAGCGGCCCGGCCAGGACGTCGGCCTCGACATTGACCATGACGATGTGCCGGCCCGCCGCGAAGGCGGCCCGGGCGTGCGCGATGCCCGCCGCCGGATCTCCCGTCGCCTCGACCACGACGTCGACGCCATCCCCGGCGATGGCCTCCTCCGCGTCGGCCGTGAACCGCGTCGCCGCGGTGCGCGCGGCGCTCCAGCCCACGGCCCCGCACGCCGCACGGGCGCGGTCCGGATCGAGATCCGCGATGACGGTCACCTCGACGCCGGCCGCCGACGGGACCTGACTCAGGAACATCGAGCCGAACTTGCCGGCGCCGACGAGCCCCACCCGCACCGGCCGGCCGGCCGCGGCGCGCTCGCAGAGCTGCGCGTAGAGGTACATCGGTTCCCGATCAGGCTGCCGAACCGCCGCGCACGAGATCGGCGAGACAGTCGTCCGACAGCGGCTCGATCGGCGTGAAGTCGCGGTGGGCGATCCACGGGGCGCGCTTGAAGCGCCGGATGTGGTTGTCGACGTGACACAGCGACAGGTAGACGATGCTGCGGCCGAACGGACTGATGTTCGGCGGGCTCGCGTGCACCAGGGTGGAGGCGAAGACGATGATGCTGCCCGCGGGCCCGGTCGGAGCGACACAGCCGCCCCGTTCGGCGAGCCGCGTCACCGTGGCGCGATCGAGCGTCCACAGCGGGTAGCTGGTCGTCTCCAGATCGTGCCCCGCGTCGAAGACGCCCTGCCGGTGGCTCCCCGGCAGGAACAGCAGCGGCCCGTTGGCGGCGGTCACCTCGTCGAGGAACACCGCGATGTTCATGGCGCGCGGTTCGGGCATCTCGTCATCGCGATGCCAGGTGCCGAAGTCCTGGTGCCACTGCCAGACCTCACCGTCGAACGCGGCCTTCGCGTTCACCTTGTACTGGTGCATGTAGACCGGGCCGTCGACGATCTGCATCACCGGCTCGACCAGCCGCGGGTGGCGCCCCAGGCGGCGGAACGCCTCGTGGTAGGTGTGCGCGGCGAACGCCGTGCGCGCGACGCCGCTCGACTCGCGCCACACCTCCTCGCGGTCGAGGGAGTAGACCTCGTCGGCGGCTGCCCGCAGCATGGCCGCCTCGGCCGCCGAGAAGCAGGCCGGGAAGAAGAGGTAGCCCTGCTCCTCGAACCGCGCGATCTCCTCGGGACTCAGCTTCATGGCGGTCCTCCTCGCGCCTCGCGCAACGCTCCGGGGCCGCGCCCGACGCCGCCGCCAAGTCTACGTGGAACGCCACGCGCAGTCTGCACGAGTCACCCCCCTGCACCACGGCGGCGCAGCCGTGCGTACCGTCCGAGTGCGTCCCGCCAGTGCGGCATCCCGACACCGACCCGAGCGAGCTTGTGGTTCGACAGGGCGCAGAACCGGGGGCGCGGGGCGCGCAGTTGCAGCTCGTCGAGGGTGATCCCCTGGATGACCGGCGTCACGCCGAGCTGCCGCCCCAGCTCCGCCGTCACCTCGAACCAGGTGGCGTGCCCCGAGCCGACGCAGTGATACAGACCGTTCGGGGCCGCCGTCCGCACCAGCGCCAACGTGGCCGCGGCGACGTCGTCGACGTAGCTCGGGGAGACGACACGGTCCACGAAGGCCCGCACCTCGCGCCCGTCCAGCAGGCCGTCGGCGATGCGATCGAGACTGCTGCCGAGACGGCGGCCGCCCTCGGCCGGCGCCAGCGCTCCCCCGCCGAACAGGCTCTCGACGCGGAGCACGTAGTGCCGCGCGCCCTGCGCGAACCACTCCCCCAGCAGCTTCGAGGTCGCGTAGACGCTCTGCGGATTGGGTGCGTCGTCTTCGCCGTACGGCTCGGACGCGGTCCCGTCGAAGACGAAGTCGGTGCCGTAATGGACCAGGGTGGCGTCGACTCCGGCCGCCGCGCGGGCGAGCGAGCGGACCCCGAACGCGTTGACCGCCAGGGCCGTGACCGGGTCGTCCTCGGCGCCGTCGACGGCGTTGCAGGCAGCGCAGTTGAGGATCGCTCCGGGACGCAGGTCGTCCACCCGCGCCCGCACGGCGGTATCGTCGGTCAGGTCGAGATCGGCGCGGCCGAGCGCCACGACGTCGTATGCGGCCGCGAACGCCGCCGTGACGGTGCGGCCGAGCTGCCCGCCCGCACCGGTGACCAGCACCTTCACCGGGAACGTTCCTTGACCATGGCGCGGGTTTCGCGATCGACCTGACGGCGCTTGATGGCCTCCCGCTTGTCGTACATCTTCTTGCCCTTCGCGACGCCCACCGTCACCTTGACCAGGCCCCTGCTGAAGTACATCCGCACCGGTACCAGGGTGAACCCGCGCTCGACCAGCTTGCCGATCAGCTTGCGGATTTCCCGTTTGTTCAGCAGCAGCTTGCGCCGGCGCAGCGGCTCGTGCTCGCTGTAGCCCCGGTGGCTGTAGGGACTGATGTGCAGGTTGTGCAGGAACACCTCGCCGGCCTCGATCCGCCCGAAGCTGTCCTTCAGATTGACCCGCCCCTCGCGGATCGCCTTGACCTCGGTGCCCAGCAGGACGACGCCCGCCTCGTAGGTGTCGAAGATGTGGTACTCGTGCCGCGCCTTGCGGTTGTCGGCGATCAGGTGGGTGCCTGCGGAGCCGTTGCTGCGGGTCGGCGCTGGCATCGCTGGATCCGCTAGCGGCTCGCGGACGCGACGGGCCGGGTGGCGGCGAGCCGCGCGGCGAGCCGGACGGCGGCGATCATTCCCGAGGGATCGGCGACGCCGCGCCCGGCGATGTCGAAGCCGGTACCATGGTCCACTGATGTCCTGACTATCGGCAGGCCCAGGGTGACGTTCACGGCCTCCCCGAAGGCGAGCAGCTTCACCGGCACCAGACCCTGATCGTGATAGCAGGCGATGACGGCGTCGAACTCCCGGTGGACGGCGCGCCGGAACACCGCGTCGGCCGGCAGCGGCCCGCTGACATCGATGCCATCGGCACGGCAGCTCTCGAGCACGGGAGTGAAGACCACCCGTTCCTCGTCCCCGAGCAGGCCGTCTTCACCGGCGTGCGGATTCAGTCCGGCCAGCGCCAGCCGTGGCCGCGCGACCCCGAAACGCGGAAGCTCCGCCTGCGCGAGCCTGATGGTCGTCTCCAGACGATCTGCGGTCAGCACCGCCGGCACCTGCGCGAGCGGGACGTGCACGGTCGCCAGCACCACCGTCAGGCGATCGGCATGGAACATCATCCGCACTTCGCCGGCCCCGGTCAGCTCGGCCAGCAGATCCGTGTGCCCGCGCCAGCGAAGCCCGGCGCGCGCCCACGCCCGCTTGTTGATGGGCCCGGTGGCCACGCCGTCGATGCGCCCCGCCAACGCATCCCGGACGGCTCTGGTGACCGCCTGGTACGATGCCCGGCCGGCCCCCGCGGATACCGCCCCCGGCCGAAAGCCGCCCGCGCCGAGCGGTTCGTAGAGAACAGGCTCGCAAAGCTGGCGTACAGACGGATCCGCCGCCGCCTTCGCGGCAACTTCCGGACCGATACCGGCCGGATCGCCCGTGGTGATGCCGATGCGGAGCGGCGCCATGCGAACAGACTGACCGATCACGCGTCGCCGCAGCCGGCACAGCCGCCGGAGCCGCAACCGGAACCGCAGGATCCGCTGCGGCTGCACGACCCTTCGTGGGCGCAGCCGGCGAACTGCTCGCCCGCCGCGTTCGGCAGCTCGTAGCGCAGACAGCACTTGAGCCGGCCGCACAGGCCGGACAGCCGTGACGGACTGAGGCTGAGGTTCTGGCGCTTGGCCATCTTGATCGAGATTGGCTCGAAGCCCCGCAGCCACGTCGTGCAACAGAGCGGGCGCCCGCACGAGCCGTACCCGCCGAGCAGTTTCGCCTCGTCGCGCGCGCCGATCTGCCGCATCTCGATCCGACAGTGGAACTCGGTCGCCAGATCGCGTACCAGCTCCCGGAAGTCGACCCGTCCCTCGGCCGTGAAATAGAACACGAGATGCGCGCGGTCGAGCTGCTGCTCGGCCCGCACAAGCTTCATCGGCAGGCGGTGCTCGGCGATCTTGAGGGCGCAGATGCGATACGCGTCGCGCTCCCGACGGCGGTGCTCGCCCCGCGCCGTGACGTCCTCCGGCGTGGCCCGCCGGATCACCCGGTCGGCGGACTTCGGAGGCGGCGCGACCCGCTCGGCGATCTGCGGGATCGCCGGCGCGACGGTGGCGTACGCACGCTGCTCGCCACGGGCGACGACCACCTCTTCGCCCGGTCTGAGCGGCGGCCCGAATTCGACTCCTTCCAGGAGAAAACGCCGCACGCGCCCCACCGGATCGAACTTGACGCTGACGAAGGGTGGCGTTGCAGTACTCATGCTCGCCTCCTACAGTCGGCACGCGATCCAGTCGGCCACGACCTTCGAACTCACGTTCTGATCCACCGCCCGGAGCGCCTCGTCGACCGCGGCGAACGCCCGCGGGCCGCGCGCCCCGCCCCACGTGGCGGCCAGCTCGCCGAGCGCTCCACGAAGATCGGCATTGGCCGGCTCTGCGCCGGCGCCGGCCGCGACCAGCGCGACGTCGCGGAGCAGCGCGGCCAACGCCTGCAGCCGCTCGCGCAGCTCCTGCCGGTCTGCGGCCGCGGTGCGCTTCTTCGCGCCTCGGGCCACCGCGAAGTCCTTTGCGCCGGCCAGCCGCGCCCGGGCATCGCGCGACGCCGACACCGAACGCAACAGCCCGACCGCCGCGTCGCGACTCCCCTGTTGATCGCGCGACGTCATCTGCAGGGCGCGGGCCACGCTGCCGCCAGCCGCCGCAGCGGCCGGGCGGGCGACCCGCTCGTCGACGCCGCGCTGCGCCAGGATGCCCACGATGTCGTCGACACCGAGCGGGCCGAGGCGCAGCCGGGGACAGCGCGACCGGACCGTGTCCAGCAGCATGTCGGGCCGCGCGGTCACCAGCACGAACTGCGAGCGCGCGGGGGGCTCCTCCAGCGCCTTCAAGAGGGCATTCTGCGCTGGCGGCACGAGCAGATCCGCGTCGTCGACGACGATCACGCGGCGCCGCCCCTCGAACGGACGATAGGCCACCTGGCCGATCGCCCTCCGCACCTGGTCGATGGTGATCGAACCGCTCTCGCCCGGGCGAAGGACCAGCACATCCGGATAGGCGTCCTTCTCGATGCGCCGACAGGCGGAGCACGCGCCGCAGCCGTCGACGGCCAGCTCGGACGCCCCGCGCCGCAGTGCGGTGCAGTTGAACGCCTGCGCAATGGCGGTGGCCACCAGCCGTTTGCCGATTCCGCCGGTACCGGTGAGCAGCACGCTGGGGGGCAGCGAGTCGCGCGCGATGGCGCGCGAGATGCGGATCATCACGGCGCGGTGGCCGACGAGGCGGTCGAACGGCATGGCCTGCCGGCATCGTAGCACAGCGCATCCGGGCCGGCGGCGCCGTGCACCCGGGCCGGGCGGTGCCGCCCGGACCGGGTTGTCCGGTATGATTGTCGTCCACCATGAAGGGACTCGTCTCGAAAGAACCACTCGTGACCGCCCCCGTCGAGTACGCGGCCACCGTCAACCGGGCTCCCGTCGCGGGCCTGCGGACGAAGGCGCTGCTCCTGATCCCGGACGGGCGCGATGGTTGAGGTGGTCGTCACGGGCGGAGCCGGCTTCATCGGCAGCAGCTTCGTCCGCCACGCGCTCGACGCCCACCCCGACTGGCGGGTTACGACGCTGGACAAGCTGACCTACGCCGGCCGGCGCGAGAACCTGCAGGAGCTCGACACCCATCCTCGCCACCGGTTCGTCCAGGGCGACGTTGCGGATCCCGCTGTTGCCGCGCCCCTCGTGCAGGACGCCGACATCGTCGTGCACTTCGCGGCCGAGACCCACGTGGACAGGTCCCTGATGAGCGCCGGGGAGTTCATCCGGACCGACGTGCACGGCACGTTCGTGCTCCTCGACGCGGCCCGGGAAGCCGGACGCCTGCGCTGCTTCGTGCAGATCTCGACCGACGAGGTCTACGGCAGCGTCCCCGACGGGACCAGCCGGGAGACCGACGAGCTGCGGCCCCGCAACCCGTACGCGGCGAGCAAGGCGGGCGCGGACCGACTGGCGTACAGCTACTGGGCCACCTACCAGGTGCCGGTCGTGATCACGCGCGCCTCGAACAACTACGGTCCCCGGCAGTATCCGGAGAAGGTCATCCCACTGTTCATCACGAACGCCATCGACAACCAGGCCCTGCCGTTGTACGGCGACGGCCTGAACATCCGCGACTGGCTGCACGTCGAGGACCATTGCCGGGCGCTCGATCTCCTGATCGAGCGCGGCCGGCCCGGTGAGACCTACAACATCGGCGGCGGCAACGAGGTGACGAACCGCGACCTGACGCACCGCATCCTGGAGCTGGTCGACCGCCCTGCGTCGCTCATCCGCCCGGTCGCGGACCGGCCGGGACACGACCGGCGCTACTGCCTGGACACGGCGAAGCTGCGCGGGCTGGGCTGGGAACCGCGGACCGCCTTCGAGACCGGCCTGCAGGCAACGGTCGACTGGTACGTGAACAACGAGTGGTGGTGGCGGCCGATCAAGGAGGGCAACGAGGCCTACCGCGCGTACTACGACCGCCAGTACGCCGAGCGCGGATGACGCTCGGGTAATCTCCTCCGTCGCGGCCGGCGCGGACGTCAGAGACCCTGACAAGGCCATTGCCGTACCGGATCGGACGCCGCCGGGCGCCGTGGCGGCCGGCAACGCGGGTCACGCCATACGCGGACGGACGCCGCCCGCAGCCCTGCTCCTCAGGACCCAGCCCGCCGCATCCATCAGCGTCGCCGCCACGGCGTCGGGCCGCAGCCCGGCGGGCGGCGCCTGCTCCTGGCTGCGGCCGTAGCCCGTCCTGACCAGGATGCCCCGCGCGCCTGCGGCGCGGGCCAGCCGCACGTCGCTCCACTTGTCGCCGATCACGACGGAACGGCCGACGTCGAGGTCGAGCTCACGGGCCGCTTGGCGGACGAGACCGGGACGCGGCTTGCGGCAGTCGCACTCCCGGCTGTAGGCCGCCACCGGAGCGTGCGGCTCGTGCGGACAGCAATAGTGGCCGTCGAGCCGCTCACCGATGGCCGCAAGCCGGCGGTCGATGACGCGTCGTACCTCGTCGACGAACGACTCGGTGAGGAAGCCGCGCGCCACGCCCCCCTGGTTGGTGACGACCACGACGGCGTACCCGGCGCGGCGCAGGAGACGAATCGCATCCAGGCTCCACGGAAACAGCCTGAAGCGCTCGAGGCGGTCGAGACAGCCGACATCCTCGTTGAGTGTGCCGTCACGGTCGAGAAAGATCGCAGGTCTCATGCAGGACCCCCGTCGCGGCCGGACCATCGCCTTCCACAGGGGAACGGCAGCGGGCAGCAGTCTGGAGAAACAGCAGCGGGCGACCGCCGGAACGGCCACGAGTGGCAGGCCGGCGTCCACGTAACGGACACGTTACACGCTGGTTGCGAAATCGATACATTCTCGACGAAAATAGGCTCCGATGGCACGAACAGTCCAGGTCGCCGCGCTCGTCGCCGCCAGCCTGCTCGCACTCGAGGCGCAGGTCCAGGCCTACCTGGATCCCGGCAGCGGCAGCATGCTGCTGCAGGTGCTTCTGGGAGGCTTCGCGGCGATCGGCGTCGCGATCAGGCTCTACTGGCAGCGCGGTACAGCGCGCTTCCGTCGGAGGAAGGTCGAGCGCGGCGGGCCCCGGTCGTGGCGCTGAGCGGTACCGCGCGCTTCGATCCCGGCTCGTTCCGGGATCCCGACACGCGGATCTTCCACCGCGACGGCGGGGTGTTCCGCGCCCTCAGCGAGCGCGCTCTGGCCGACTGGCGGCAGCTCGCGAACACCCGTTTCTTCCCGCGGCTCACCGGACAGGGCCGCCTGGTCGGCACGCGCGAGACGAACGGCCGGGAGGCTCTTCCCGAACCGGCCGCGCCCTGGGCCGCGGTGCTGGAACACGAGCGCCTGCCGGTCGTTTCCTATCCGTACGAATGGTCCTTCGGCATGCTGAAGGACGCCGCCCTCCTGCAGCTCGACCTCACCCTGGCCGCGATCGACGAAGGCATGACGCTGAAGGACGCGACGCCGTTCAACGTGCAGTGGATCGGCTCGCGCCCGACGTTCATCGACATCGGCTCGTTCACGGTGTACGAACCCGGCGACCCGTGGGCCGGATACCGGCAGTTCTGCGAGACGTTTCTCTATCCGCTGCTGCTCCAGGCCTATCGCAACATCCCCTTCCAGCCCCGGCTGCGAGGCCGCCTCGACGGCATGACGGCCGAGGAATGCCGTTGCTGTCTCTCTGCCCGCGACTATCTCCGAGGCGGCGTGCTGACGCACGTCTACCTGCAGGCGAAGGCGCAGGCCCGCTACGAGGACTCGAACGTCGACGCCAGGCGGGAGCTGCGGGCGGCCGGCTTCGGGGCCGGACTCATCAGGAACAACGTCTCCCGCCTGCGCCGGACCGTGGAAGCGTTGCGCTGGGCGCCGGCGCGTTCGAGCTGGTCGGATTACCAGCGGACGCACACCTACGACGAGGCCGACCTGGAACGGAAGACCGGCTTCGTCCGACGCATCCTGCAGACCAACCGCCGATCCCTGGTCTGGGACATCGGCTGCAACACCGGCGTCTACTCCAGGCTGGCCGCCGAGCACGCGGACTACGTCGTGGCCCTCGATGCCGACCAGCTCGTCATCGAGCGTTTCTACCAGGCGCTGCGGGCCGAAGCGCACTCGACCATCCTGCCGCTGGTGGCCGACGTCGCCGACCCGTCCCCCGGGCTGGGATGGCGCGGGCGCGAGCGCCGGCCGCTGGCCGATCGCGGCGCCCCGGATCTGCTGCTCTGCCTCGCGCTGATGCACCATGTCGTCATCGGCCGGAACGTTCCGCTGGCCGATTTCATCGCCTGGCTGGCGAGCTTCGGAGCCGAGGTGGTCCTGGAGTTCGTCGATCGCGCCGATTCGATGGTGGAACGACTGCTGCGCAACCGACGGGAGCAGCCGCCGGACTACTCCCGCGAGGCGGTCGAGACGGCCCTGGCGAGCCATTTCCAGATCGTGGCGCGCACGGCGTTGGCGTCGGGAACGCGGACCGTCTACCACTGCCGGCCGACAGCCCATGGGGAACGGTGACCGGACCGCGCAGGATACGGACGTTCGCCGGGGAGTCCGGGGCGCAGGAAGACCGCTCCGCGGCAGACGACGTTCGTCCGGGCGCCGGCTTCCACGACCAACCCGGGTGGCTGGAGGCTCTGCACCTGACCGGCCTGTGGACCGTCGCCGCGGCCCAGCCGCTCTTCGATCTGCTGGGCCGCAGCCCCGAGTTCTTCGTCGCCCACGACACGCGCCCCGGTGACCTGCTCGGCCTGGTCGTCCTGCTTTGTCTGGCGGCCCCGTCGGGCTGGCTCCCGGTGCTCTGGATCAGCCGCCGCGCGGGACCCAGGCTGCATGCGCTGGCCACCGGCATCGCGGTGGGCGCGCTCGCCGCAGCTCTCGCGCTGACCGCCGTCAAGCACGCCACCGACTGGAACCGCGATCCGTCGTTCGCGGTGGCCGTACTCTGCGGCGTACTGTCCGCCGCCCTGTACCTCCGCGTCGTCACGGTCCGGCTGTTCACCACGCTGCTGGCTCCGGCGACGGTCGTGGCGCCGGCGCTGTTTCTTGCGCAGCCGGGGATCACGCCCTTGCTGTCGAGCACCGATATCGACACCGGCGCCGGCTCCCTGCGGACGGTCCCCCCGGACAGACCGCTGCCCGTCGTCGTCGTCGTATTCGATCAGTTGCCGCTGGTCTCGCTGCTGGACCGCGACGGAAGCATCGACCGCGCGCTGTACCCGCACTTCGCCGCACTGGCCGACGAGGCCACGTGGTTCCGCAACGCGAGCGCCGTGGCCGGCTGGACGGCGTCCGCTCTGCCCGCCATCCTCACCGGCGACTACCCGCGCCCCGGGCGGCTGCCGACCGGGGATCACCATCCCGCGAACCTGTTCACTCTTCTCGGAGCCCACCAGGAGCTGCACGTCGCGGAACCGCTGACCGACCTGTGTCCCGAGAGTCTCTGTCCCGTCGAACGCGCCGGCCCGGCGGCCTGGTACGCCGCGGTACTGCTGGATCTGGCGCTCGTCTACCTGCACATCGTGCTGCCCGACGAGGTCGCGGCCGACCTGCCGCCGGTGACGCACGACTGGCGGGACTTCGCGGGCGAGGCCAACCTGCTCGACCGCTGGAACACGCACCGGGACCGCGACCGGGGCCGGATCGCCACTGATTTCATCGCGGCGATCGGCGAGGCGCCCGACGAGCGCCGACCACCGCTCCATTTCCTGCACCTGCTGCTGCCGCACGAGCCGTGGGTGCACCTGCCGACGGGACAACGGCATACGCTGCGTCCCGGGATCGTCGCGGCCGTCCGCGACCGCTGGATGGACGACGCCTGGGCCGTCACGCGGGAGTATCAGCGGCACCTGTTGCAGGTACAGTTCGTCGATACCCTTCTCGGCCGGCTGCTGCAACGCCTCCGGGCGGCGGGACTCTATGACGACGCGCTGCTCGTCGTGACCGCCGACCACGGCGCCAGCCTGCGGCCCGGCCGGTGGTTCCGGATACCCACGGCGGAGACATTCGCGGACGTCGCGGCAGTGCCCCTGCTCGTCAAGCGGCCGGGCCAGCGCCAGGGACGCATCTCGGCCGCCAACGCCGAGACCATCGACATCCTGCCGACCATCGCCGCCGAGATCGGACTGCAACTGCCCCGACCAACGGACGGATCGAACCTGTTCTCCGCAAACCGCAGGGAGCGCCCTTCGAAAACGATGTTCCTCCACGACGGGCGCGATCGACTGCACGGACCCGACGATCTCGGCGCTGCGCTCGCCGAGGGCGTCGCCCGCAAGCTCGAGCGCTTCGCGTCGGGGGATCCGACGAAGCCTCGTCTGGGCATGCACGACGACCTCGTGGGCGTTGCCGTCGCCGACCTGCGGACGGACCGGCCCGCCGCATTCGACGTGGTCATCGAAGGCTCGAACGCGCTGCGGGACATCGACCCGGAAGGGGATTTCCTGCCGGCGCACATCACCGGCGGCGTGGTCAACCACAACCGCGACCTCCCCATCCCGCCCCTGGCGGTCGCCGTCAACGGGACGGTGGCGGCCGTCACCCGCACGTATCCCTTAGGGGCTTTCGGACAGGCCACCCCGTGGGACGTGATCCTCGATCCGCGGCGGCTGGCGCCGGGCGCCAACGACATCCGCGTCTTCGCGATCCGCGAGAACCGCGATGGAACTGTGGTACTGGAGGAGGCAACCGACGTCGGGATGCTGCGGTACCCGCTGAACCTGCTGCCCGAGCCGGCCGAGCAGCTTCACGGCGTCACCTCGTCCGGTCTCCTGCCGACGCGGTCCACCGCGTACGGTGACCTGCGCTGGACCACCGGCGCGGCGCGTCTTGCGGCCCCGATCGATCCGCGGTTCCCGCCATCGGCGCTCACCGTCCGCCTCCTGACGACCGGCCCCCAGAAGCGGCTGCGGATCGTCGCCAACGGCTGCACGTTGTTCGAAGGTCCCGTGGTGGGGCGCTGGGTCGAGGACTTTCCGCTCGGACACTGCCTGTCCGACTCCACCTCGCTGGTGATCGAGCTGCACAATAACGTGCACCTGCCCCCGGAAGAGCCCGGGCGGCGACTGGGCGTCGGCGTGGCCGCCCTCGAGCTCCGGGGCGACGACCGGCGGTGACAGCCCGGCCCGGCGACGCCGGGAGCCACCGGCCCAAAGAACCGGGGCCCCCGAGTCTGCACCACAGGGAACCGGTTCCGGCGCAGACGACGCGCTGGTCAGTCGAGTGGATGGCGGGGCCGACGAGACTCGAACTCGCGACCTCCTGCGTGACAGGCAGGCGTTCTAACCAACTGAACTACGGCCCCGCAAGGTCGAATGCGCAACGGTGCGCGGAAGAGCAATTATATCCCATTCCATCGCTCGGGAGCTGGAGGGCACTGGAGGGCTCTGGTGGGCGGTACAGGATTTGAACCTGTGACAACCGGTGTGTAAAACCGGCGCTCTACCCCTGAGCTAACCGCCCGACAGGCGCTGCCGCCGGCGCCGACAACGACTGTGGACTATAGCGCGAGCCACGCCTTGACGCACAACAGCAGCACCGCGGCGGCCAGACCGACCAGGGCCACGTGCTCACCGTTGCGGATCACGCGCCGTATACGGAACCGGCGCACCGGTTCCGTGTAGTCGCCGGACGCATACCGCGCGTAGGTATCGCCGAAGTCCGCCCGCAGGGTCGCCTCCTCCAGCCGGATTGCCGCCGCGGTCATTACGGCGAGGTACCCCAGCACGATGCCCGCGACCAGCGGGGAGGCGGCGGCAACGACGAAGCCGACGCCCATGATGATCGATCCGGCGTAGAGGGGATGGCGCAGCAGTCGGTACGGCCCGGACATCGTCACCTCGGTGCCCTTGACGAGATGCCCTGCCGCCCAGATCCGCAGGCCCTCGCCCGCCAGCGCGATCGGGACCCCGACCGCGATCGACCGCCACGACGGGCGGGCGCAGGCGAAGGCCACCAACGCGACGACGAAGCCGGCGATCACGCGGCGGCGCGCAACGTGGAACAGGAAACGCAGAAACGGGTCGGCGTCGAGATCAAGCATTGTCGAGATCGAGGCTCCGCAGGCGCCGGTCGACGGCCGTACAGACCTGCTCGACGGAAACCGCGTCGAGACAGCCGGTCCGGGCGCGGCAGCGGCGCACCATGTGGACCGGGCGTCCGCGCGCGGCCCGCCGCGCGGCGCAGACGCAGTCGGGAAAGGCGGAGACGACCTCGTCGTCCGGCGACCACGGTCCGTTGCGGGCCGGATCGCTGGGTCCGTAGATGCCGACCACGGGCGTCCCGAGAGCCGCGGCCAGATGGAGCGGTCCGGTATCGCCCGCCACCAGCAGGGCGCCGCCCCGCAGCAGGGTGGCCAGTTCGACGAGATCGGTCGGCGGCGCCAGGGCCGCGGCGCCCCCCGACGCGGCCGCCACCGCGGCGGCCCGCGTTTCGTCCCCCGGCCCCCAGGTCACCACGCAGGGCCGGTCGTGGACGCGGCGCAGGTGCGCCGCGACCTCCCCGTACCGCTCCGGCGGCCAGCGCTTGGTGGGCCAGGCGGCGTTCGGATCGATCACGACGTAACCTCCCCGCGCGTCGAGACGCTGTCGCAGGGCGTCGACGGCCGCCGAGGCGCCCGTCCGGATCGGAAAGCTCCAGTCACGGTCCGTTGTCCCGAGGGCTTCGAGCAGGCCGAGGTTGCGGTCGACGACATGCCGCGTGCGGCCCGGATCGGCGGTCTCGGTGTACAGCCAGCGCGCCCAGCGTTCGCGGAGGAACGGCGGGCTGAAGCCGATGATGCGAACCGCACCGGAGAGCCGTGCAACGAGGGCCGACTTGCCCAACCCCTGCACGTCGAGGGCGACGTCATAGGTGACCTCCCGGAGCTCGCGGCGGAGCGCCCGCCAGGCGGCCAGGACCGGCCGGCTGCGGGTGCGCAGGACGATACGACGGTCCAGGCCCGGCACCAGCTCCAGCAGCGCGGCGTGGCGCTCGTCGACCACCCAGTCGATGGCCGCGGCCGCGAATCGGCGCCGGAGTGCGGCGGCGACCGGAATCGTGTGGACGACGTCGCCGAGCGCCCCGAGCCGGACGATAAGCACCCGCATCGCGTTGGCTCACCCGCGCCGCGGGCCGGCGATGCGGCTCAGGAGATCGCGCGTCGAATGATCCTTCGGATCGCCGACGATGGCAGTCCGGCCTCCGTAGGCGCGGACGACGTCGCGCTCCGGCACCGTGTCGACCGAATAGTCGGTTCCCTTGCAGTGGACATCCGGACGGAACCGGTGGAGCAGCTCGGTGACGGTGATCTCGTCAAAGACGACCACGTAGTCGACCATCTCGAATGCCGCCACGATCTCCGCCCGCTCCGCGGCGGCCTGCACCGGCCGGCCGCTGCCCTTCAGCACCGCCACCGACCGATCGGCATTGACGGCGACGAGCAGGCGGTCCGCTTCGGCCGCGGCGCCGCGCAGGTACCGGACGTGCCCCACGTGCAGCAGGTCGAAGCACCCGTTGGCGAAGGCCACGGTGCGCCCGGCGGCGCGGTCGGCAGCGAGCAGCGCCGCCAGCCGATCGTGCGAGACGACGACCCCCATCGCCTCAGTCCTCCTCCCGGACGGGATGGGTCCGGATCGCCTGGACGAGCTCTCCGCCGGTGACGGTCGCCGTGCCGCGCTTCATGACCACCAGCCCGCCCGCGTAGTTGGCGATCCGTGCCGCCTCGTACAGCGACCCGCCCGCCGCGAGGGCCAGCGTGAGCGCAGCGATGACGGTGTCGCCCGCGCCGGTCACGTCGGCCACCTCGTCGGATCCGAAGATTGGAATGTGGTCGGTCGGCCGGCCGGGAACGAACAGCGCCATCCCGCGGCTGCCCCGGGTCAGCACGACGCCGCCTGCCCCGGTCCGTTGCAGCAGCTCGCGGCCGGCGCGCTCCAGGCGCGCGGTATCGTCGCCGATCGGTCCGCCGAGCACCTGCGCCGCCTCCGACTCGTTCGGCGTGCAGGCCGTGCAGTCCTGGAAGTCGGCGAGGCGGCGGCGTGAATCGACGAGCATCGGGATCGGCGGCCGGCCGCCACCATCGACCACCCGTGCCCGCAGCCGGGCGAACAGCGCCGGCGTCACGAGGCCGGATCCGTAGTCCGAGACAAGCACCGCGTCGCAGTCGCCCGCGGCGGCGAACGCCGCACGCTCGAAGTCGGCCGCCGCGGCGGCCGGATCGCCGGCTGGTCCGCGATCCAGGCGCACGATCTGCTGGCGAACCGTGTGCATCCCTCCGGCGAGGATGCGGGTCTTGACCGGCGCGCGGTAACCCGCCGGGCGCAGCACGTGAGAGGTGTCGACCCGCGCCCGCAGTGCGTCCATCAGCTCCCGGTCACCGGGACCGACGAGCCCGACGAGCCGCACGTCGCCTCCGAGGGCGCCGGCGTTGCTCGCGGCGTTGCCCGCGCCGCCGGGCACCACGACGGTGCGGTCGTGGTCCAGGATGAGAACCGGCGCCTCGCGCGAGATCCGCGCGGGGTCTCCGTAGAGAAACTCGTCGGCGATCACGTCGCCGATCACCGCGACCCGCTGTCCGGCGAAGCGCTCGACCAGACGGAGAAGCCGGGACGACAGATCGGCTGCGCGCGGCCGGGGACAGGCTCGTGGCGGTGGACTCACGGCAGGGCGTCTGGATTCTATCGCATCGCCGGCGCCGTCCCCGGGGCCGAGGGGGTCGCACGCCAGCGGCGATGCATCCAGAGCCAGAGGTGCGGGTCGCGCCGGATGTAACGCTCCAGCCGCTCGGTGCAGTGCCGCGTATAGGTGCGCACGGCGTCCGGATCGTCTGGATGCGGCGGGGCGACTGGCGCCTCGTACACCAGCCGGTAGCGATTGCCGGGGAGCGGGATCGCGAAGACCGGGATGACGGGGGCGCCGGTGTGCAGAGCCAGCGAGGCGATGGCGGACGTGGTGGAAGCGGGGCGTCCGAAGAAGTCGACCACGACGGCGCTGCGATCCTGAATGTGCTGGTCGATCATCATGCCGACCGAGCCGCCGCGACGGAGCTCACGGAGCAGCCCGCGCAGCGCGCCCTGCCGCGGAAGGACACGCGTTCCGACACGGGTCCGGATTCGTTCGATCAGCCGTTCGAGCAGCGGGTTGTCCAGGGTCCGCGCGACCATGACGATAGGCTGGAAGCACAGCGCGTGCACCATGATCTGCAGCTCCCAGCTTCCGAAATGACCGGCGAAGTACATGACGCCGCGGCCGCGGGCCATCGCGCGCCGGACGTGCTCGGCGCCCTCTATCTCGACCAGCGGCAACATCTGCTCCAGGCGCATCCCGTCGAAGCAGAGAAAGTCGACGATGTGACGGCCGAACTGCCCGAAGGTCGCGCGCAGAACGCGGCGGCAGTCCGCTTCCGTCCGGTCCGGGAACGCGGCGCGCAGATTGGCCACGGCCAGCTCGCGGCGGGAGCCGTGGAGCCGATGGAACAGCGTCCCGAGCGCTCCACCGGCGGCCAGGCTCAGCCGTCGCGGGAGCGTCCTCGCCAGCGCGCCTAGCGTCAGGACGACGGCGTACTCCAGCCGATGTCGCATCAGGACGCTCACCTGTCGCCTCCGGCGGCGGCAATGCACTCGATCAGCCACTCCCGAAAGCAGTCGGCCGGCTCGATCGCCACGCGCAGCGGTACGGCGGCGAGCGCGAAATCGAACGGTGCGTGTGGCGCGAGGCGCACGGCGTCCTTCTCGGTGGTCAGCACCAGGCCGGCGTCGTGCGCGACCGCCTGCGCCGCGATCCGGCGCACGTCGGCCGGCGTGAAGTGATGATGATCCGGGAAGAAGAGGGTATCGGCAACCTCGATTCCCACTTCGGTCAGGGCGTCGCGGAAGCGCTCGGGCGCGGCGATGCCGGCCACCGCCAGTACCGGAACGGCGATCCCCTCGCCTCCTCGCGAGCCCGCCACCGGAATGGGAACACCGAGCGAGCGGCGCATCAGGAACCCGGTGTCCGCGTCGAGACGCTCGGCCACGGCGCGGACCGCGTCGCCGTCGGACGCCTCGACCACGAGTGCGTCCGCCAGGCGAGCCGCCGCGGGCGGCTCCCGCAGACAGCCGCCGGGAAAGGTCGGCTGTTCCAGGTCGAGCGGGCGGACCAGCACCAGATCGAGGTCGCGGGCGAGCTGCAGGTGCTGAAAGCCGTCGTCGAGCACGTGCACGGTGGCGCCCAGCCGTGTCTCGGCCAGGCGACCCGCCAGATGGCGGTCGTCGGCGACCACCACGGACACGCCGTCCAGGCGCTCGGCCAGCATGCGCGGCTCGTCGCCCGCCGTGTCGACGCCCGCCCGCACCCCGTCCGGGTCGCGCACCACGACGGCGCCGCGGCTGCGCAGCCGCCGCCCGTAGCCGCGGCTCAGAACGGCCGGTCGCTCGCCCGCGTCGCGCAGCAGCTCGGCGACGAGGGCGGCCACCGGCGTCTTGCCGCTCCCGCCGGCAGCCAGCGCCCCGACGCTGACGACGGGCCGGGCCAGCCGACGCCGCGCATCCGGCCGCTCGTACCATTGCCGCCGCCATGCGGCGGCACGAGCGTACAGCGCGCTCAGCACGCGCCGGGCACCTCGGCGGCCCGCGGGCTCAGCATGCCGCCGCCCCGTCGCGCGAGTCGCGCCCCCGGTCCGCCGTCACGCCGGCCCCGGTCGGCAACAGCTTCGCCACCACGTCGAGGGTGCGCCGCGTGGCGCCGCGGTTCGCGTCGACGATGGCGCGCGCCGCATCCCCGAGCCGCGTCCGCCGCTGGTCGTCCTGCATCAGGCCGGCCAGCGTCTCCTCCAGTTCCTGCGCATCGCGCACCTGGAGCGCCGCGCCGCGGGACAGGAACTCGCGCGTCACGTCGGCGAAGTTCTCCATGTGCGGGCCGACGACGATGGCCCGGCCGGCGGCGGCCGGCTCGATCAGGTTGTGCCCGCCAGCGGGTACGAGGCTTCCCCCCACAAAGACCGCTGACGCGACGCCGAACAGCCGCCCCAGCTCGCCCAGCGTGTCCAGGATCACGACGTCGGCGCCGGGGTCGCGGCCGGGCTCGAGATCGCTCCGCATCCGCACGCGATGCCCCGCGCGCTCGGCGCTCGTCCGCGCCTCGCCGAACCGTTCCGGATGGCGCGGCGCGACGACCAGCAGTGCGTCGGGCGCTGACTGTCGCACGCGGCCGAACGCCCGCAGCACCGCCTCGTCTTCGCCCCGCAGGGTGCTCGCCGCGATCAGTACCGGCCGCGACCGGGCGAAGTCGAACACGGCCCCGAGACGGTCGCCGGGGCCGGACCGCGACCCGGGATGTCGGCCGCCGACGGCGGCGGCGGCCCGCATCCCGGTCGGTGCAGGCCCGACCGCATCGAACTTCAGGCTGCCGGTGACCGTGACGCGGGCGGGATCCGCCCCAATCGCGACGAACCGCCGGCCCCATTCCTCGGTCTGCGCGCAGATGCGCCCGACGTCGGCCAGCACCCGCCGCATGCAACCGCGAGCGAGGCGGTAGCGCCGGAAGGAACGGTCCGACAGCCGGCCGTTGACCACCAGGGCGCGCACCCCGCGCCGTCGGCAGGCGCGAAGCAGATGCGGCCAGATCTCAGTATCGACCACCATCAAAAGCTCCGGCGCGATCCGGTCGAGGGCACGGTTGACGAACGCCGGGAAGTCGAACGGCGCATAGCAGACGGCGTCGGCGTCGGCGCCGAACCCGCGGGCCACCCGCTGCCCGGTCGCGGTCGTCGTCGACAGGACGAGCCGATGGGCCGGATACGCCACCCGCAGCGCCCGCAGCAGGGGCCGCGCCGCCAGGGCCTCGCCGACGGACACGGCGTGCACCCAGATCGAGGGCCGCCGATCGGGATTGACCGCGTCCGGCAGACGCCCGAACCGCTCGCGCACGCTGCCAGGCTCCCTGCCGCGGCACCACACCCCGAACGCCGTCGCCGGCAGGCTCGCCAGGAACCAGGCGAACAGCAGCACGCTGTAGAGGAAGTACATCGCGGACGCGCCGGGCGCATCTACATACTAATGGTCTCGCCCCGTCCCGCCGCCCGGTGGCGGCGGGACTCGCGGAAGTTGCGGCAGGGAGCGGCGCTGCTCTGTCGCATCCCGACGCCGTGCGCTGCCCGTCCATCGCCTGTTCGCACCGAGAACCCGGCCGGCCGGCGGATTGACCAGCTCGCACGCCGGTCGATAGGATCAGTTGTTTTGCCTCCCTGCGACAAGCGCAGTCGGGGAATGAAACGACACGATTGTCGGCCGTCACACTATCGAGACATCGACGACGCGGGGAGGCGGAAGCCGTCCCGCGGAGGAGCACAGACATGGCCATCAAGGTGGGAATCAACGGTTTCGGGCGCATCGGACGCAACATCATGCGCGCGGCCCTGCAGAGCGGCGCGGGCGACATCGACTTCGTCGCCGTCAACGACATCACGAGCCCGGAAACGCTGGCCCACCTGTTCCGGTACGACTCCGTGCTCGGGAACCTGTCCGACGAAGTGGTGGTAGAGGGCGACGGCCTGCGCGTCGGTGAGCGCCGCTTCAAGGTGCTGTCCGAGCGCGACCCGGCCGCCCTCCCCTGGCGTGACCTCGGCGTCGACATCGTCGTGGAGTCGACCGGCCTGTTCACGAAGCGGGACGACGCCGCCGGACACCTCGCGGCCGGAGCGAAGACCGTGATCATCAGCGCCCCGGCCAAGGGTCCCGACCTGACCCTGGTCCTCGGCGTCAACGATGACAAGTACGATCCGGCCCGGCACCGGATCATCTCCAACGCGTCGTGCACGACGAACTGCCTGGCCCCGGTGGCGAAGGTGCTGCACGAGAGCTTCGGCCTGCGCCGCGGCTGGATGACGACGGTCCATTCGTACACCAACGACCAGAAGCTGCTGGACCTGCCGCACAAGGACCTGCGGCGCGCGCGGGCGGCCGGCGTCTCGATGATTCCGACCACCACCGGCGCCGCGGTGGCGGTCGGGCAGGTGCTGCCGGAGCTGCAGGGCCGGCTCGACGGCATCGCGATGCGGGTGCCGACGCCGAACGTGTCGGTGGTCGACCTGGTGGCGGAGGTGGACAGGAAGGCCAGCGCGGAGGAGGTCAACGCCGCCTTCGGCACGGCGGCCAGCGGCCCGCTCGCCGGCATTCTGCAGTTGTCGGAGGAACCGCTCGTCTCGATCGACTTCAAGGGCAACCCCCACTCGTCGATCGTCGACGCGTCGTACACGAAGGTGATGGAGGGCGACTTCATCAAGGTGCTGTCGTGGTACGACAACGAGTGGGGCTACTCGTCCCGCTGCGTCGATCTGGTCAAGCTGATCGCCGAGAGGACGGCGTAGGGCGGGCAGCATGGCCAAGCGCTCGATTCGCGACCTCGATCTCGCCGGGCGGCGCGTGTTCGTGCGGGTCGACTTCAACGTGCCGCTGGCCGACGGCGCGGTGGCCGACGACACCCGCGTGCAGGCAGCGCTGCCGACGCTGCGGTACGCCCTGGACCGCGGCGCGGCGCTCGTGGTGGCCTCGCACCTCGGCCGGCCGAAGGGCAGGCCGAGGCCCGAGCTGGGCCTGCGGCCCGTGGGGGCACGGTTGTCGGCACTGCTCGGCCAGCCGGTGCGCTTCGCGTCGGACTGCGTGGGCGAACCGGCCCGGCAGGCGATCGCCGAGGCCGGGCCGGGCGGAGTCACGCTGCTGGAGAACCTCCGCTTCCACGCGGAGGAGGAAGCGAACGATTCGGACTTTGCCGCGGCGCTGGCGACGCTGGCGGACGTCTACGTCAACGATGCGTTCGGCTCGGCCCACCGCGCCCACGCCTCGACCGCAGGCATCGTGGCGCACGTCGCCGACGCTGCGGCCGGACTGCTCCTCGATCGCGAACTGGAGCACCTCGGAGCCCTGCTGACCTCCCCGGCGCGGCCTTTCGTGGCGGTGCTCGGCGGGGCGAAGGTATCAGGGAAGCTGGAGGTCATCGGGAACCTGCTGCATCGGGTCGACGCGTTGCTCGTCGGCGGCGCCATGGCCTACACGTTCTTCCGGGCGCGGGGGCTGGCGGTGGGCCGTTCGCTGGTCGAGCCGGACCTGGTCGAGGCGACGCGCGCCATCGAAAGCGGCGCGGCCGAGCGGGGCGTGAGGCTGGAGTTGCCGACCGACCACGTGGTCGCCACCGGGCTGGATGCCGGCGCCGACCATGAGTGTCTGGGGGTCGACGACCCGGCGATCGGCGATCGCCTGGGGGTCGACATCGGACCGGAGACGCGGGAGACGTACGCCGAGATCATCGGATCCGCACGGACGGTGGTCTGGAACGGACCGCTGGGCGTGTTCGAGGTGGAGGCGTTCAGCCACGGGACGCTGGCCGTCGCGCGAGCGGTGGCCGACGCGGACGGCACGACGGTGATCGGCGGGGGCGATTCGGTGGCCGCCGTCTCCAGGGCGGGAGTCAGCGAGCAGGTGACGCACATCTCGACCGGCGGCGGGGCGTCGCTGGAGTTTCTGGGCGGCCGCACGTTGCCGGGTGTGGCGGTCCTGGCGGATCGGAAGTGAGCGCGCGGCCGGCTCCGCAGGCGCGCGGTCGGTCGCGACCCGCGCCAGCCCGGAGACGCCCGAGGTCGGGCAATCGGCTGGACCGCGGCGGTGATCCCGCCGTGCCCGGGGCATGATGAACAGGTAGACCGTTGGAGAACCCCATGCGCACCCCGGTGCTGGCCGCCAACTGGAAGATGCACAAGACGGTCGCCGACGCGACCGCGTTCACCGACGCGTTCCTGCCCCTGGTGGCCGGCGTCGATGACGCCGAGATCGTGCTGGCGCCGCCGTTCACGGCACTGGCCGCCGTCGCCGGCGCCTGCCGCGGCAGCAACGTGGCCGTGGCGGCCCAGAACGTGCACTGGGAGCGGCAGGGCGCGTTCACCGGCGAGGTAAGTCTGGCCATGGTGCAAGACGCCGGGGCCAGCCACGTCATCGTCGGCCACTCCGAGCGGCGTCACCTGTTCGGCGAGGACGACGCGGCTGTCAACCGCAAGACGCAGGCGGTGCTGGCAGCCGGGCTGACCCCCATCGTCTGCATCGGCGAGACTCTCGCCGAGCGCGAGGCCGACGAGACCGCGGCGGTGCTCGACCGGCAGATCGACGGCGGACTGGCCGGACTCACCGCCGACGAGGTCGCCTCGATCATCATCGCCTACGAGCCGGTCTGGGCGATCGGCACCGGGCGCACGGCCACGCCCGAGCAGGCGCAGCAGGCCCACGCACACGTCCGCGGGCGTCTTGCCACGGCGGCCGGCCAGGATGCGGCAGCTCGCTGCTACCTGCTGTACGGCGGGAGCGTCAAACCTGCGAACGCCGGCGACCTGTCCGCCCAGGCGGACGTCGACGGTGCACTCGTCGGTGGTGCGAGCCTCGATCCGCACAGCTTCGCCGAGATCGTCGCCAGCAGCCGGCACCGCTATCGCTAGCGCCTTGAACGCCCCGGGCCTGACCAGGAGCCTGCACCGTTCCTGCGGCACAGACTCCTGGCGCCGACAATCGCTGGCTGCACTCGGATCCCGAAACGGCGCCAAATGGAGTATCATGTTCAATTGTGCTGACTATCCTTCTGTCCGGCGTCTATGTTGTCGCGTGCCTGCTGTTGATAGTCGTCGTGCTGCTGCAGCAGGGCAAGGGAGGTGACATCGCCGCCGCGTTCGGTGGTGGCGGCACGCAGGCTGCATTCGGTGCACGGGCCGGCGCCTCGCTCCTGACCCGCGTGACGACGGTGCTCGGAACGCTGTTCATGGCCGGCGCGCTGCTGTTGGCCATCATCGGCCAGCGGGGACCGGGGTCGGTGCTCGGCGGCATCGACGGGCCGGCGGCGGCGCCTGTCGAGGTCGAGGAACCTGTGACCCTGCCCGAACCGGCCGCGACGGAGACCTCCGACGACGAGGACTCGGAGACGACCGACGACCCGCAGTAGCGGCGCCGGGACACCCCGGCTCGGACGTCCGCCCGGCAACGCGGAAGTGGCGGAACTGGCAGACGCGCCAGCTTGAGGGGCTGGTGGGCCATAGGCCCGTGGGGGTTCAAATCCCCCCTTCCGCACCAACATCCTGCCGGGGGCGGTGATTTCCCCTGCATGCTCCAGCGTATCCTGACCGACCGCCAGGCTGTCCGACCTCCGCTCCGACTCTCGTATCGACATCCGCCGCGATATACTCGCCGCGATGCAGCCGCGCGTCTTCATCTACTGGGACAACTCCAACATCTTCATCAGCGCGCGCGCCCTGGCCGGAGAACGGGAGGGCATGGATGCCCGCTACCGGGTGCGCCTGCACTTCGCCAACCTGCTGCGCCTGGCGCATGCGGATCGGCCGGTCGAGCAGGCCCACGCGGTGGGATCGGTCCCTCCCGAACTGCGGGCCGTATGGAACCGGCTGGAAGGCGAGGGAGTGACGGTGGAACTGTTCGAGCGCGGCGAGTCGTCCGGGCGCGAGCAGGGAGTCGATCAGGCGCTGCAGACCCGGATGCTCCGCGACCTGGTGGACTACAACGGGACCCCGGGCGTCGCCGTGTTGCTGACCGGCGACGGCGCCGGCTTCTATGACGGTGTCGGCTTCCACGCAGACATCGAGCGCATGCACGCCCGCAGTTGGCAGGTCGAAGTGCTCTCGTGGGCGGACAGCGTCAACCGTCGCATGCGGGCGTGGGCAGAGGAACATGGACGGTTCATCTGCCTGGACGACTACTACGAAAGCATCACCTTCCTGACGCCGACAGCCCCCGGCGGCGCGTTGGCGCCCCCACGCCACGAGGCGGCTCTGGACCTGACGCACCGCCTGGACTGAGCGGCATTCGCTGTCGGCGGATTGTCACGGTTCGGCGTCGCCACATCGCCGCCTGCCCACCCGGGGTGATGGACCGCCCCTCTACATGCTGAAGCGCACCTCGCCGACGACGGTGCGGCGCAGGATGTCGCCGAAGATGTGCTGCTGGATGCTCTGGTTGAACAGGTTGGTCACCTTCAGCATCGTCGTCACGGTGCCGCCCCGCCACTTGACGCCGAAGCTGCCGTTCACCAGGGTGTAGGCGTCCGACCAGCCGTGGAACTCGCGCGTGAGCACGTCGCTCCAGAAGGCCCTCGACGCGTTGCTCACCGAGGCGTTGCCGAGCAGCCGCGGCCCGTTCCACGAGACGCCGGCGTTGACGCGGTGCGTCGGCGGCAGGGTGAGCTCCTCCGGCAGGTAGGGGTTCCCGGACTCCAGTATCTCGGGCTCTCCCTGCCAGGAGTAGTTGGCCCATGCCGACGCCGACCGCGACAGGCGCTGCTCCAGCCAGACCTCGGCGCCGACCTGCCGCGTCGGCCCCAGGTTGAGGTAGGTGAACGCCGTCCGCGGCAGGTGGATCCCGCCGAGCGCCATCACCGACAGCAGCGCCGGCGGCAGCACGTCCCCGAACGGCGCGGGCAGCAGGCTCGCACCGAGATAGTCGGACCAGCCCGGGGGCGGGTTGCCCGCCGTGTACGGGTCGGCGTCGAGCGGCAGCGCCGCGAAGGTGATCGGATTGTCGCGCCGGTTGAGATACACCGACACCCCGGCCGTCGTGCGGTCCGCCAACGTCCCCGTATAGCTCACCTCGTAGGCCGTCAGCGACTCCTCGCGGAGTGCGGGCCGCTGCTCGACCTCCCCGAGGGGCAGGTCGCTGCCGACGGCGCCGGTCACGAGCGGGAACGGCTGCTGCAGCCGCGACCCGACGATCGGCGCGATCGCCCCTGCCACGGGGGCGGGCAGGACGGCCGGCAGGACCGGCGCCAGCGCGCTCAGGTCCACCGGACTGATGATGCGCATGTCGATGAAGTTGTTGATGATCGACGGCCCGCGGAAGGCGCGGTTGTACGAGAGGGTCACCGAGTGGTCCACGCCGGGCTTGGCGATGATCGCCAGCCGCGGCGAGAACACCGGGCGGCTCAGGCTCCCGAACTTGTCCACGCGGCCGCCGAGCACGAAGCGGAAGCGGTCGAGGATGATCTCGTCCTGCAGGTAGGCCCCGGCGTCGAGGCGGTTGCCCGCCTCGGGCGCGATCGAGATGTCGAAGGCGTTCAGGCGGGCGTTGCCGCCGTAGGTCAGCACATGGTTGCCGCCGAGCACCGTGGAGTGGCCGAGCTCGGCGTCGAAGGTCTGTGAGCGGAACCCGAGCTCGACTGCCTGTCCCGTCGCCGGATCCGGGAGCAGCAGGTTCGGGGCCGTGCCGTCCAGGAAGTTGCCGAACACCTGCGCGCGCAGGTCGCCGCGCGTGTAGTTGACCTTGGCGTAGCCGAGGTAGGACCCGGGCTGGATGTCGAAGGGCCCCACCCCGGAGTGCACGAGGCCCTGCGTGCCGGCGACCCCGCCGGCGTAGCTGAGGGTGGCGTCCGACAGATCCTGATCCACGCGCACGTCGAACTTCGGCTGGCTGGTGCCGCGGTTGGCGAATGCGCTGCCGAAGGCGCCGGCGCCGTCGAGGGGATAGGCGGCGCCGCCGACGCTGCGGCCCGGCTCCCGCGGGTCGTCGATGACCGGAATCGTCCCCGTCGGGCGGGCGAAGGCGTCCGAGGTGAAGTAGCCGCCGCTGACGCGGTAGGCCAGCCGGTCGGTCGGCGCGCGGGTTATCGTCGCGTTGGCCCCGAACATCGATCCCGCGCCCTGGCCCGCGGTCGAACCGGCCTCGCGGTCGACCCAGCCACTGCTGAGCGTCAGCACGTTGCCCACCGAATCCCGCGGCCGACGGGTGACGATGTTCACCGCGCCGGTCATCGCGTTGGCGCCCCAGGTGGCCGACGCCGGCCCGCGCACCACCTCGATCTGCTCGATGTCACTCGGGTTGGCGGGGATCAGGTCCCACAGCACGAGCCCGAAGAAGTCCAGGTACATGCTCCGCCCGTCCACCAGGACAAGCTGCGAGTTGGCCACCGCCCCGGTCGACTGGCGGCTGGTCACGTTGACGTCGCGCGCCGAGAGCTGGATCACGTTCAGGCCGGGCGCCGACCGCAGTACGTCCCCGTAGTTCTGGCTCGCCGTGGTCGCCAGCGCGTCGGCGGAGATGACCGATGTGGCCACCGGCGCATCGACGACCCGCACCGCGGTCCGCGACGCGGTCACCACCACCGTGTCGCCGAAGCTGGCGAGCTCGAGTGCGACGGGGGGCAGCTCCACGGGCCCGTCGGCGACGGCCACCTCGACCACCGCGTCCGAGAACCCCGACAGGGCCACCGTCAGGGTGTACGCGCCGTCGGCGACGGCCGGGAAGAGGAACCCGCCGGCCCCGTCCGTCTGGACGACGCGCGACCCGACCCCGCCGTCCAGCCTCACCGTGGCGCCCGGCAGCACGCCGCCGGTATCGTCAACGACCGTCCCGGCCACCTGTCCGGACTGCGCCCCGGCCGGCACGGCCCCCAATACGCCCAACACCACCAGCACGCCAATCCCGCCAATCCCGTCCGCGTACCGCATCACTTGCCCTTGCCTTTCTCCGGATAGCGCCCCGGGACGCCTCGCTGGCTCGGCGTCCCGGCCCATCCCTCCATTCCGTGAGCTTGCGCCGCAGAACGCACTCCGTTACGTTTCTGCGGCGGCGCAAGCTCATAAAGCCTCCATTGCCTCCGACCGAACGGTCCATTCTATCAGGATTCGTGCCGCCACGTTCCGCGATGCGCCATGGTCGGGCGCCGGCGCAAGCCGGCCGATACCGTTGCCGGTGATGGGCGCCGACACCGTTGTCGGTGATGGGAGCGCCGACACCGTTGTCGGTGAGATTGCGTCTCAGGTGCAAAAGAGATAGAATCCCGGCATGTTGGTGGCCGCGTCGAGTACGCCGTCGCGCCCGACCCACCGGCCGGGCGGTTTCGTGTGCGCGTGCCTGCAGATCACGGAGCAGCAGTTGCTGAACGCGCTGTCGAGCGCTTCAGTCTGCTCACTCCGCGACCTGCGCTGCACCCTGGGCGCCGGCGACGGCTGCACCGCCTGTCACGACGTGCTGCAGCAGTACCTGGACGCCGGCGCTCAGCCGTCGTGCCCGCCCATCTGCTCCGACAGGTAGTTCTCGATCCCCACCTTGTTGATGCGGTAGAGCTGCGTCTCCAGCCAGTCCACGTGCTCCTCCGACTCGGTGAGGATCGGCGCGGCCAGTTCACGCGTTCCGTTGTCGCCCAGCCTCACGCTCAGCTCGATGAGGGAGTTGTAATGGGCTACGCCCTGCATCTCCAGCCGGAGGTCGTTCTCGAACTGCTCCTGCACATCGGTGCCGACCCGGATGACGTCGTAGCGGGCGATCTCCGGCGTGCCTTCGAGGAACAGGATGCGTTCAATCAGCCTCTCGGCGTGCTTCATCTCGCCGATCGACTCCTCGCGGTGTTTCTTCGCGAGGTCATGGAAGCCCCAGTCGGCGCACATCTTCGACTGGCAGAAGTACTGGTTTATCGCGGTGAGCTCGACGGTGAGCGCGCCGTTGAGTCCGGCCAGGATCTCGGGTTGACCTTTCATTGTTCTCCTCCTCTCGCTCCAGGACGTCGGGTGCGGGAAGCCGCACTCCTTCCACGCTACACGCGACCGGAGGGAGAACGCGAGAATGCGACGCAGTCGCGCGAGAAAGTTGGGCGATACTCTCTGCCGATGTCGCCGCTCGACGGTATCCGCGTAGTCGACCTCAGCCGGGTCGTCGCCGGCCCCTTCTGCACCATGCACCTGGCGGACATGGGGGCCGAGGTCGTCAAGGTCGAGGAGCCGGGGCGTGGTGACGAGTCGCGCGCCTTCGGTCCGCCGTTCCATGGCGGCGAATCGCCCTACTTCCTCTCCATCAACCGGAACAAGCGGAGCTGCACCGTCAACATCAAGCACGCACAGGGCAGGGCCGTCCTGCGCCGCCTGCTCGAACGCGCCGATGTGCTCGTCGAGAACTTCCGGCCCGGCGCGATGGCGCGGCTCGGTCTCGACTACGAGGCGCTGTCGTCGGCCCACCCGCGGCTGGTCTACTGCTCGATCTCGGGTTTCGGTGCGGGCGGGCCGGACGCCGGACGCGCCGGCTACGACCTCATCGTGCAGGGCGAGTCGGGGCTGATGGACCTGACCGGCCAGGCCGACGGTCCGCCGACCCGCGTCGGCGCCCCGATCGCCGACCTCGCCACGGGCCTGATGGCCGCCCAGGGCATCCTGCTCGCCCTGTACGCGCGGCGTACGACCGGGCGCGGCCAGCACGTGCGGGTGGCGATGCTCGACGCCGTCGCGTCGCTGCTGACCTACAACACCGGGATCTGGTTCGCCACGGGCGAGAGCCCGACCCGGCGCGGGAACGACCATCCCTCGGTGGCGCCGTACCAGACGTTGCGCGCCAGGGACGGCTGGATGAACCTCGGGATCGCGAACGACTCGCTGTGGCGGCGCTACTGCGACGCGGTCGGACGCCCGGACATGCGCGACGACCCGCGCTTCGCGACCGCGCCGGCGCGCGTCGAGCACCGGCAGGCGCTCGTCCCGATCATCGAGGAACTGACCGCCGCACGGACCGTCCGGGAGTGGCTCGATCTGCTCGGCGCGGCCGGCGTGCCCTGCGGCCGCATCCGCAACGTGGCCGAGGTCTGCACCAACCCGCAGCTCGTCGAGCGTGGCAGGGTGGTCGAGCAACCGCATCCGACGGCCGGCGTGGTGCGGACGATCGGCCAGCCGATCGAGCTCGGCGACACGCCGGCCCGCATGGAGTCGGCGCCGCCCCTGCTCGGGGAGCACACCGACGCCGTGCTGCGCGAGGCCGGCTACCCGAACGCCGAGATCCGGGCGCTCCGGGCGAGCGGCGCCGTGTAGCCGACAACGCCTCCCTCAACGCCCGCGTCGGCGGGCGCGTTGCGGACGCCCGGCGGCGCCAGGCCGGGGCGCAACCGGTCAGTCACCCGCCGACCGCCCCCTCGGCATCGTCAACCGCAGATGGTCCTCGGTTGCCTCGAACACAGGATCCTCGCCGCTGCTGCGCCGCAGCAGGGGGATGATCTTGTTGCGGACCCCCCTGCCGCGGGCGTCGACGTAACCGTAGTCGCGAAGCACCTCCACGACGAGCGGGTTGCGGGGGGACCGCTGACCGGCGATCATCTTCTCGACCGTCATGGTGTTCTGCAACGCACCGGGGCTCAGCACCTCCAGCCGGTCGGCGTAGCAGGCCACCTCGATCTCCTCCTGGCGGGTCCAGTCGCGGTGGGCGAGCGCGTTGACGACACCCTCGCGGAGCGCTTCCGCCGGGTAGCGCCAGATGCGCCTCCGCCGCATGGTGTCGTCCACCGTGCGGACCTCCTCGGACACGAAAGGCCGCATGGCGTCGACGAGCATCTCGATCAGCCCCGGCTCCACGATGACCCGCCCGCCGCCGGCCGCGGGGCCGCGGCAGGCCACGAACGGTCCGTCGATCACCCGGTCGTCGAACGCCGGCGCGCCCCGGTCCCGGCCGTCGAGCGCCAGCCAGCGCACGCCCGCCTGCCGCAACAGGCGCCGCGGCCGCCGCCCGAAGAGCACCAGCCCCGCGATGGTGCATACCGGCGGCCCGTTCTCGCGCTCGGTCATGAAACCGAGCCCGCACAGGCGGTTCCCCCATGCGGCTTCGGTCGCGGGCACGCTGTCGTCGCCCACGATGGCCGTCAGGTAGTCCTCCAGCCGGTCGCGGCCGAGGTCGCGCCACGAGCTGCCCGAGACGGGCAGCAGCTCGGCGTGCAGCAGACCGCCGAGCGCATACAGCCCCGCCTGCTGTTCCCGCGTGGCCAGCCGCGACGTGCTCCCGACGCGGACGTAGATGTCCTCGCGGTCGTTGTGCCGCACCACGTACGGCTTGGACGCGCCCTGGGTGACGCTGACCACGGCCACGCGGCGGCGGTCGTCGACCTGCACCTCCTCGTAGAACGGCAGGATCATCGGATGCACCTTGCGGCCGAAGACGACATCCATGACCCAGTGCTCCAGGTCGTGGCGCCGGGTCCCCGTGATCGTTCCGTCGTCCTCGACACCGAGCAGGATGCGCCCACCCCGGAAGTTGGCCAAGGCGACGACCTCCCGGGCAAGCTGCTCCGGACGCACATCGTCGCGCTTGAACTCCACGCCGGAGTTCTCACCGTCGACGATCAGCCGATGCAGCTCGGAACGGGTCACCGCTCGCCGTCGCGCCGTCAGTGCGCGCGCGCCACGTGCTCGCGCAGCAGGTCGCGCCCGAGGTCGCCGTCGAAGTCACGGTACGCCGCGTGGATGTGGTTCGGATCCTCCTGCGTATTGTCGAACTCGATGAGGAACTCCGGCCCCTGCACGCGGTAGTAGGCCACCTTGCCCCGCTCGGTCGGCCCGGCCCAGGCGAAGCGGATGTCGTCGATCCCGCCGGCCAGGATGGAAGCGCGTCGCAGCGCCGCGATATCGTCCGCCATCAGCCCGACGTACGAGTCGATCACCGCCATCAGCAGATCCTGCTGCGCGGCGGTCAGCGCCGCCCCCGGAACGCCGATCGGGTCGAGCGGGTCGACCACCAGTTCGGCGCCCGTCACGACGTTGGTGGGCGCGACATCGTCGAAGATCGCAACCGCACGCTGATCCGCGTTCAGCGAGGCGAGCAGCGCGCGGGCCGTATCCTCCTGCGCCTTCATCGCCCGCAGCCCCCGGCGCGGGCCGGATGGCACGGTGGCCGGGTTCGCGCCCAGGAAGGTGGGCGTGCTCACGGTGACGTCCCCGTCGACGACCGTGTAGTGCAGGGAGAGATGATGCCCCTCCCAGCGCCAGCCCCAGGTGCCGCCGGGTTCCGGCGTCCCGAACACCGACACCCAGTAGGCGTCCTGGTCGCGGGCGAACCGGCGTCCCTCGCCTTCCACCAGCACGCCCAGGATCCCCTCGACCTCCATGATCTGCTGGGCCGTCAGGTAGCCGTCCCAGCTCAGGCCGGAGCGCAACAGATCGAGAGCGCGCACCCGCTGCTCGAAATCCATGTCGGCGTAGGACATCCCGTGCCGCTCGAAGACCTCCGGCGGGATGAAGTGGTGCCGCGAACGCTCGTCCGAATCGAACGCGAAGGTCGCCTGCGCCGCCTGATCGTCGGAGAGCGACGCGAGCAGCGCGCGGGCCGCTCCGGCCATCTCGTCCGCCGCCTGCGCCTGCTGGAACGATTCGATGGCGGCGATGCCGCACACGCCCGCCACCGCCGCCGCCACCGCGATCCGCGCCGTCCGCATGATTCTCGCCGCTTCCATGATGCGCACCTCCTGACGTGCGTTCCGCTGACTCCAACCCCGACCGGCAGGGACACCGCTCCGCGGCGCCGACCCGCCGACCCGACAGACACCGGGTCTGCGTCGTACCGCAGCGCAGACCCGGGAGACCGCAGCGCAGACCCGGCGTCACCGCCGCCGCGCGGCCCACCGACGACGCCCGAGCACCAGCGCCGCCAGCACCACCGCGGCGCCCGCCGCGATGGCGACGCCGCTCCCCCTCCACGCCGCGGGCGCGGGTGCGGGCGGCGCGCCGCCGTACTCGTTGACCGGATTCCGGTAGATCGAGTGGAAGTGTCCGGCCGTGGCGCCGATACCGCCCTGCGTCGAGAACTCGATCAGCAGCCGCGGCCCCTGGACGCGGTAGTAGATGCTGTCGCTGCCGTCCGTCGGGCCATGCCATGCGAAGCGGGTGCGGTCGAGATCGGCCGCTATCTCTTCCAGGCGCGCTTCCGCGGCGGCTTCCGGCAGCAGGCCGACCCAGCGCGCGGCCAGATCCAGCAGCATCTGCTGTCCGGCCGCCGTCCACTCCCCCACGACGGCGCCCTCCAGCGCGGGCAGCACGCCGTCCTGTCCCGCGCCCGCATAGACCTCACGCGGCCGGTCATCGACCCGCGCCGCCGCCTGCTGCGCCGCGTCGAGGGTCGACACCAGGGCCACGCCGCCGTCCAGCGCGTCCTGCATCGGCGCGTAGGCGGCGCCGCCGTCCTCGTACGTGGCCGGCTCGACCCCCAGGAACGTCGGCGACAGGTGCATCCGCCCCCCGTCGACCGTCACGTTCACGGCCAGGTGGTGCCCGCCGAACTGCCACGCCCAGGCCCCGGTCGCCGACGGCGTTCCGTAGAAGGCCAGCCAGTAGTTGTCCTCGGTCCAGCCGAACCGGTCGGCCCGGGGGGACGTCCGCGCCAGCATCTCGTCGGCCCGCACGATCTGCGTCACCCGCGCAAACCCCTCCGGGCTCAGCGCCGTGCGCAGGAATGCGAAGACGGCCTCGCGCTCTGCCGCGCCGAGGTCGCCCAGGCGGACGCCGGGCCGCAGGAAGTCGAGCACGCCGGCGGGCAGGTTCGACCAGTTGCGGCGCACGGCGGCGTCGAGGTCATGGCGCGCCGCCGCGCGTTGCGGCTCGTCGAGCGCGGCGAGCAGCGCCTCGGCCGCGGCCGCCACCGCCGCCGCGTCCTGCGCCGGGGCGGGGACCGGCGCGCGGCGGTCGCCGATGGCGTAGAGATGACCGCTCGTGCGGATGAAGATCTGCCCATCGGAAACCGCCGGCGAGCTGAGAACATAGTCGTCGAAGTCGTTCTCCGCCAGCACCTCGAAGTCGGGTCCGGTCCGCAGGACGGTCGTCATGCCGGCTTCGCTGGTGACGTAGATCCTCCCGTCGGCGAGCACCGGCGAGGCGCTGTAGGTGCCGCGGCGGATGCGTTGGGGACCGTAGACCGGCGCGCCGGTCTTCGCATCGGTCACGAAGACGATGCCGCGGTCGTTGACGACGTAGAAGTACTCGCCGTCGGTGACCGGCGTCGGCACGTCCGGCCCGTTGTTCGTGGACCAGATGACGTGCGTGTCGAGCACGTCGCCCCGTCCGCCGGGCCGCAGGGCCAGCAGGGGCCGGACCCGCGTCGGCGCGTAGATGACCCCGTCGCGCACGAGCGGCGAGGCCACGATGCGGTAGTCGCGCTGCCGCGTGGGATTGAGCCCGTCGGCGCGCCACAGTTCCTCGCCCGTCCGCGGGTCGTGGCCGGTCACCGCGTCCCCGCCGGTGATGACGATCTCGGTCGTCCCGTCGTACTCCAGCAGCGCCGGTGTCGAGTAGGCGTCCGGCGATTCCCGGACCGCCAGCGACGGCCGCTCGACCCGCCAGACCGTCTCGCCGGTCGCCGCGTCGAGGCGCAGCACGTAGGAGGGATCGTCCGTCCGCATGCCGTGCAGCACCTGCACGAAGAGCGCCCCGTCGTGCAGCAGCGGCGACGAGGCGTAGCCCCAGTTCAGCCCGAATCGGCCGTAGGAGGCAGGGATGTCCCGCATCCACAGCTCGTCGCCGTCGAGGTCGAAAGCCCCGAGGATGCCGGTGCCGGTCATCACCCAGACCCGCTCGCCGTCGGTCACCGGCGACGGCGACGACATGTTCTGCTTGCGCAGCCGGCGGTTCCCGCCGCTCAGGTGGCGCTTCCAGACCGGCTGCCCGGTGTCGCGGTCGAGGCGCCAGAGCTCGATGTTCTCGTCGTCGACGGCGACGTTGAGGAAGATGTGGTCGCCCCAAACAATGGGCGTCGACCCCGACCACGTCGGCAGCGGCAGCTTCCAGGCGATGTTGCGCTCGGTGTCCCACTCGACCGGCAGGTTCGTCTCGGTGCTCACCCCGTCGCCGGTCGGCCCGCGCCACGCCGGCCAGTTCTCCGCCTCGGCGACGCCGGCGCCGGCGGCCAGCAGCACCGCGGCCAGGGTGGTGAGGGGCGGGTGGTTCGTGCGCATGATCTCCTCCGGCAGCGGATCGGATGAGTTTAAGAGCTTGGGCCGCAGAAGCGCAACGAAGTGGGTTCTCCGGCCCAGCCTCTCGCCCGGAAAGCGTTCCGCCATGCGGGGCCGTGCGTCGCGGTGCGAAGCGAGGGCCGCCGGCGGCTGGCGCGGTCGCTCAGGACCCGCCGTCGAGACCGTAACCGTGGGGATCGGGCCCGGGCGCCGCCGCCGGGCCCGGGCGCTCCACCTGTCGTCGGACGTGCTCCAGATAACGCCGCACCGCGTCGCGGGAGCGGCGCCTGATGACGGGCCGCAGGAACAGGCCGCGGAAGCCGGTCATCCCGTCGTTGCGGGAGCGCGTGATGGAGATCAGCGCCGCGCCCGGACGGCCGTCGACGCCGATGCGGTCCACGAGGAAGCGCAGCTCCAGCGTCGCGTGGAAGTAATGGCTGGCCCAGAGCTGCCGCGTGGCGATCGCGTAGGCGACGCCGGTCGACCGTCTGTCGGCCAGCGGGTGGATGGTGACGTGGTTCACGCGGACGGTCGGCTTGAGGCCGAAGTCGACCACCGTCCAGTAGAAGAACTCGTCGGCGCCGGCCGGCAGACCGCGCGGGTAGTCGTCCAGATGGGCCAGCAGCGCGGGAACCGGCACCGGCAATGCGTCGCGGCGCGCCAGCAGGGCCCGGAACTGGTCGGGCACCGCCAGCGGCTCGTCATCGTCGACATAGGCTTCGAGCGCCGTGTTCCCGTGCGCCTGGTAGGCGCGGAGCTGGTCGAGGACCATCCGGCGGGCCACCTCGTTCGCCTGCTGCGCGGCGTCGTCGGCCGTCCAGTCCACCTCGTTGCGGAAGCGCGCCATGGCCCGCGCCGACAGCTTCACCTCACAGTCGCCGGGACGGCACTTCGGCAGCTCCGCGACGTCCTCGGCGGGCAGTGTCAGCGACTGCAGGTCCTCGATGCGCGGCGGGCTCCCGAACCGGCCGATCTGCGGGATGCCGGGGCCGCGCTCGAAGCGCTCTATATCGCGGAACCGCACGACGAACTCGTCGGGCGTCGCCGCGACGTAGACCACGGCGACATGCGCCACCTCCTGGCGGACCGGCGTGTCGAGGCTGCGGATCACGGCCGCGCCGCGGTCGAGCGCCCGCACGTCGTCGACAGAAAACCCAATCCGCCCGGTCAGCAGCCGCTCGACCGCGCTCCCGGGCTCCGCCGAGAGACCAACGACGGCAATCGGCGCGACCGCAAACGCCAGCAGGAGATGAGCGCGCCACCCCGGCCGCGAGCGACCCGCATTCGAGAACCGCAACGAAGCGTTGCCGACAGGCATGACTACCCGCACCGGGCCGGCCGCCGGTCATCAGGCAGGACCCGGACTCTTCAACGCCCTGTGTATCGGCTCAAGTGCTCCAACAGAAGAGTGGTCATCGCCTCGGCGGCCAGATCGGGGATCCAGTGGCTGACGCCCTCCAGGACCTCGAAGCGGTACGGGCCGCTGACGTACTCCGCGGTGAGCAACGCACCGTCGATGCAGAGCGCCGTGTCACCGTCGCTCCAGGTGAACATCGTCGGCGCCTCGACCGGTCCGAGGGCTGGTCCCTGCAGCCGCCGATCGCCGATGTTGGCACGGTACCAGTTGAGGGCGGCGCCCAGGGCCGGCTTGGACCCCAGGACGCGCAGGTACTCGTCGACCGCCTCGTCGTGGATGCCGGCGTAGATCGCCCCCCGCAGCAGAGCGTGATCGTTGGCCAGGAAGGCGTCCTCGGAGTCCGGCTGGACCAGGACGTCGAAGTAGGACGACGCCGCCGGTTGACACGACGTCGGGTCGTTCAGGACGCGGGCGAACGCGTCCGGGTGCGGGACCGACACCGGATTGGCGGTGATGACGCGCCCGGGCGCCGCCACGGCGACCGTCCAGGCCACCACCGCCCCCCAGTCGTGGCCCACGATGTGAAAGCGCTCCGCGCCGATGGCGTCGGCCAGGCCGATGACGTCCTGCACGAGGAGCGGCAGCGCGTAGTCGGCCACCTCCGGCGGGCGGGCGCCCGGCGAATAGCCGCGCTGGTCGGGGGCCACCGCCCGGAACCCGGCCGCGGCCAGCGCACGGATCTGGTGCCGCCACTCGTAGGAGGTCTGCGGAAACCCGTGCAGCAGGATCACGACCTCGCCGTCGTCCGGGCCGGCCACCCGCACGTCGAACGTGAAATCGCCGACATCGATCCGCGTCATCGCGATCGCCGACTCGGCCCCGCCGCCGGCGGCCGTCTGCGCCACAGCGGCGGCCGGCAGCCCGAAGAGCACCGCCAGCGCCCAACCGCAACCCGCCCACACCAGAGACTTCCGGTTCACTTCGTTGTTCATCCGTCCAGCATACCCCGGCCGAGGAACCACCGGACCGCTGCGGACGCCTCCACGCGCAGTGGGCCCGTTCCGCCTGCATGGAGGCGGCCCACGGAGGATCGACACGCACGCGAGGCGGCTCCCTCCCGGAGGACGCCCGGAACCCTGTACAAGGATCGACACGCACGCGAGGGCGGCCCCCCGGCGATCGAGCAGCAGGCGCGCGCCGAGACTCAGCCCGCGGCCCGCAGCAGGCCCGGCAGATCGGTGATCGCCGCCACCACGCGATCCGCGGCGAATCCGAGCTCGTCGGGCGGCTCGGCCGCGCTGCGCTGGATCCAGAACGTGGTCAGGCCGGCCGAGGCGGCCCCGGCGATGTCCCACGAGTTGGACGAGACGAACCCCAGCGCGGATCGCTCGACGCCGAGCCGCTCCGGCCCCAGGTTGTAGACACGCGGGCTGACCTTGAAGATCCTGACCTCCTCGACGCTGATGATCGTGTCGAGCAGGGTATCGATGCCGGCGCTGCGGGCCGCCGCCTCCAGCATGCGCGGCTCGCCGTTGGAGAGGACCGCCAGCCGCACGCCGCGGGCCCGGAGCGCCTCCAGCCCCGGCCGCACGTCAGGGAACGCCTCCAGCGTCAGGTACGCGTCCATCAACCGCACGCGCAGCGCGGCGGTCAGATCGAGGTCCAGGCTGCGGGCCGCGTACGCCAGCGCGTCCCCGGTGACCAGCCAGAAGTCCCGGTGCCGGCCCATGAGGCTGCGCAGCAGGCTGTACTGGAGCTGCTTGGCCCGCCAGCGCTGCGCCAGGGCGTCGCCGTTGCCCGGAAACAGCTCCTCGCACAGCGCCGTCACCGAGAAGACATCGAACAGCGTGCCGTAGGCGTCGAAGGCGAACGCCTCCATGCCCTCCACCGGATCCACCTGCCGCGCAGCGGCCGCCGCCGGTGCGAACCCCGCCCCGCCTCCCGGCAGCGCCCCCGCGGCCACGGTCACTCCCACCGACCCGACGAACGCTCTGCGACTGATCTCCATCGTTCGACTCCTCGTGACGCCGGCCGGGGCTGGCCGCGGCGCCGGCGGGTCCGACATCCGTCGCGTCGGGCGTCCGCCGGGCCGCGGGCGCGGTACCTGCTCCGATGCAGCCTCGACCGCGCCGGGCCTGCGAGTGGCGCCCGTGGTCGCCGGCCCGCCGAGCGACGCCCGGCGTCCGCCGACGCGGTCAGGCATCGGATCCGCCCCCGTCCCCCAGGCCCGCCAGGTCCAGCAGGAACGCATACTGCAGGGCGGTCTCGCGGTACTGCCGGAAACGCCCGGACGCGCCGCCATGGCCGGCGTCCATGTTGGTCTTCAACAGCAGCCGCCGGCCGTCATCCGGCTGCAGCGTACGGCGCTTCGCCACCCACTTGGCCGGCTCCCAGTACTGCACCTGCGAGTCGTGCAGGCCGGTCATCACCAGCAGGTGCGGCCAGGTGACCGCCTTCATGTTGTCATACGGCGAGTAGGAGCGGATGTACGCGTAGTCATCCGGCTCGTTCGGGTTCCCCCACTCGTCGTACTCGCCCGTGGTCAGCGGGATCGACTCGTCGAGCATCGTGGTCAGCACGTCGACGAACGGCACCTGCGCGACCACCCCATGGAAGAGGTCGGGACGCATGTTGATCACCGCGCCCATCAGCAGACCGCCCGCGCTGCCGCCCATCGCGAAGAGCCGCTCGGGCGCCGTCCACCCCTCGGCGACGAGATGATCGGCGCAGGCGATGAAGTCCGTGAAGGTGTTCTTCTTCCTCCGCAGCCGGCCGTCCTCGTACCAGCGGCGGCCGAGCTCCTCCCCGCCGCGAACGTGAGCGATGGCGCAGGTGAACCCGCGGTCGAGCAGACTCAGGCGCGCGGATTGGAACGTCGGCTCCATGCTGATGCCGTACGCGCCGTAGCCGTAGAGTAGCAGCGGCGCGACCTCGGCCGGCCCGGCGGCGCCGGGCCGGCCGGCTGCCGTACGCGGAACCTCCGGCGCCGGTGGCGGGGCGGCAGCATCCGACGCGCCGTGCGCCGGCTGCTTCCGGCGGACCAGCGAGATCGGCACGCGCACGCCATCGGGCGCGGTTGCGAACAGCCGCGCAGTCTCGTAGCGTGCCGGATCGAAGTCGCCCAGCACCTCCTCGCGCTTGCGCAGCGTGCGCGCGCGCGTCTCCATGTCGTAGTCGTAGATCGACGGCGGCGTGGTCAGCGAGCTGTAGTGGAAGCGCAGCATCACCGTCTCCGGCTCGCGGTTCACGTCGATGGACACAGCGTGCGCCGGCTCGTCCAAGGCGATGTGGTGCTCGCCGCCGTCGTCCCACCGCCGCACCCGGAGGCGGGTCAGCCCGGCGTGACGCTCGGCCACCACCAGGTGGTCGCGGAACAGCTCGAAGCCCTCGATCAGCACGTCGTCCCGGTGTGCGAGCAGCTCGCGCCAGGCGTGGGACGCCGTGCGGTCGTCGTCGGCCTCCGCCAGCCGGAAGTTGCGCGCGCCGGCGTTGCTGCGGATGACGAACCGGCCGCGGTAGTGGTCGATTTCGTACTCGTGGCCCCGCTCCCGCGGGAGGAAGAGCCACGGCGGGGCGTCGGGGTCGTCCGCATCGAGACAGCGGAACTCGGTGGTGCGGGTCTGGAACGAACCGATCAGCAGGTAGCGCTTCGAGCGGCTCGGCCAGACGCCGCACGAGAACGCGGCATCCGTCTCCTCGTACACGAGCGCATCGTCGGCCGGATCGTCGCCGAGCCGGTGGCGCCGGATCTGGTACGGGCGCAGCGTGGTCGGGTCGTGGCGGGCGTAGAGGAACGTCCGGCCGTCCGCCGCCCAGGCGACATTGGCGGTGACGTCGGGAACCACGTCCGGCAGATCCGCTCCCGTGGCGAGGTCGCGCACCCGGATGGCGTACTGCCGGCGCCCGACGGTGTCGACGGCGTAGGCCAGCCGCCGGCCGTCCGGGCTGACGGGGCGCGACGCCACCTGGCAGAAGGCGTGCCCGACAGCCACCTCGTTGACGTCGAGGATCACCTGCTCGCCGGACGCCGCGTCCGCGACCTGTGCGGGCAAGGCCGCTGGCGCACCCGCCCGACCGTCGCCGGCCGCCGCCGTCTCTACGTTTCCCGCCGAGGGCGTCAGCGCATCCGCCCGCCATTCGCCGGCCGCCGCACCCTGGACACCTGCCGCAGAGGGCGCATCCGCCCGACCGTCACCGGCCGCCACGGCGTCGTTGTCTCCCTCGCGTGATCCTGCCGGCTCCTCCTGCACACGGTCGCGGCGTTGCGCGTCTTCCGCAGCGGCGCTCTCGCCCCGGCCGTCGATCCGCCGGCGGCAGTGAATCTCGTACTCCCGGCCGTCCTCGTAGCGGCGGTAGTAGAGATAGGCCCCCTGCCGGTACGGGACCGACATGTCGGTCTGCCGGATGCGCCCCTTGATCTCCTCGAACAGGTGGTTCTCGAGATCGGCCACGCCGGCCATCACCTCGCGGACGTGGGCGTTGTCGGCCTCCAGGTGCGTGCGGACCGCCGGGTCGTCGCGTTCGCGCAGCCAGTGGTAGTCGTCGCTGCGCACGTCGCCGTGCCGCTCGTGGCGGTGCGGGCGGCGCGGGGCGCGGGGCGGCGGGGTCATGGCCCGGCCACCGCCGCCTCGAAGGCCGCCTGCCGCGGGTCCCGCGCCAGATGGCGCAGCAGGCTCCGGTTGAGGCTCTGCCGCACCTCCCGGTTCGGATAGCCCAATCGGTAGTATGTCTCTTCACCGCGCGACACCGTCTCGCGGATCGTCAGGTAGCCGGTCTGGAACAGCAGCGCCTCAGTGGCGAGGTCGTCCACGTCAAATGCCGACAGCAGATCGTCCGTCCCCAGCATGCCGTCCAGCTCCACCGACGGCACCCCCCGCCGCGTCAGCGTCTCCACCACGAACGCCGGCGTGCCCGTCTCGAACCACCAGGGCCGGAACTCGCCATTTCGGAACAGTTGCAGCAGGTCGTACGGGTTGTAGACCGTCTCTCCCAGCCAGTTGTAGCCGTTGTACCAGTCCCGGATGCGCTCCCGGTCGAACCGCGCCAGCTCCGGTCCGAACACCGCGTCCAGGTCCGACTCCGTGTAGCCGCACAGCGCCGAGTAGCGCGGACTCAGCGTGATGTCGGTCAGGTTGTTGAGGTCCGAGAACAGGCTCACCTTCGTGAACTTGCTCACCCCCGTCAGCAGCGCGAAGTGCACGTGCGCGTCGCTGAACTTGATCGCCCCGTACAGGCCCCGCAGCGTGTCCCGGTTCTCACGCGCAGCGGTCGGATCGTCCAGCAGGTCCAGGATCGGCTTGTCGTACTCGTCCACCAGCACCACCACGCGGCGGCCCGTCCGCTCATGCAACGTCCGCAGGAGGTGGCGGAAGCGCACCGCCCCCGTCTCGTCGCACGGCTCCACCTGATGTTCTCGCTCGACGGCGGCGATCTGCGCCAGCACATCCGCCTCCAGGCTTACCGGCGCCCGGAACTTGTCGCCGCTGAAGTCCAGCCGCACCACGGGGTGGCGCACCGACCAGTCCCACTTGTCGTGGATGGCCAGCCCCTCGAACAGCGGCTCGTTGCCCTCGAACAGCTCCTTCAGCGTGTCGACGAACAGACTCTTGCCGAAACGCCGCGGACGCGACAGGAACCAGCGCCAGCCCTCCTCGACCAGCCGCAGCGCGAAGGGGGTCTTGTCGACGTAGTAGCAGCCCTCCTCGCGGATCCGGCGGAAGGTGTGGATGCCGAGCGGCAGTTGCTGCTTCATGGGGTCCGGTGACTATCGGCCTTGCGAATCCGTTGCCGGGAACAGGGCGCCGGCGGCTGGCGCTTCCTCGCAGTGTCAGGGGCGCAGGGATTGTACGCCGTTCGCGCCCACCCACTCCGGCCGTCGTGCGGTCGGTGTCCGTACCGAGGCCGGGCCGCGGTTCGACCGCTGCCGCGGCCAGGCGCTCGCCGCTCCAGCCTCGGCCCTACTCCATGCGCAGCGCGGTCATCGGGTCGACCTGCGCCGCGCGGCGCGCGGGCAGCCAGCTCGCGAACAGGCAGACTCCCACCAGCAGTACCGAGACGGCGGCGAAGACCGTCGGGTCGAGCGGGCTGGTCTCGAACAGCAGCGCCTGCAGACGCCGGGTCAGGGCCACTGCCGACCCGACGCCGAGCGCGGCCCCGGCCAGCGCGAGGCCGCCCGCCTCGGTGAGCACCAGCCCGCGCACGTCACCCGCCTGCGCACCGACCGCCATGCGGATGGCGATCTCGCGGCGGCGCTGCGTGACCAGGTAGGAGACGACGCCGTAGAGGCCGACCGAGCCGAGCAGGAGTGCGAGACCGGCGGCCACGACGAGCAGGACCATGACGAAGGCCCGCGCGCCGCGCGCGCGCCCGACCAGCGTCTCCAGCGTCTCGACGTCCGCAATCGGCAGCGTGGGATCCAGCCCGCGCACCGCCTCCCGCACGGCGCCCGCCAGCGCCCCGGCGTCGGGCGCGCGCACCACGTAGCGCATCGCGGCGGGGACGCCTTCGCCGCCCGCAACTCCCGGGACCGGGTAGTACGCCATCTCCGGCGGGTCCTCGTGCAGCGCGATCTCGTGGATGTCGTCCACCACACCGACGACGCGGGTCCACTCCTCGCCCTCCCCGGGCGGCCCGCCGCGCCGGATGCCTTTGCCGAGCGCGCTCTCTCCGGGCCAGTGCGTGCGCGCCAGCGACCGCGACACGATGGCCACCGAAGCATGCCGTTCACCGTCCAGACGGTCGAACACGCGCCCTTCGACCAGCTCGACGCGCAGTGCATCGAAGTAGCCGGGCGCCACGCGCTTGATCAGGAACACCGGCGGCACCTCGCCGTCCGCCAGCGGACGCCCCTCGATGCTGTGCCCGCTGCCGGACACCTCGCCGCCCAGGGGCACGGTCGACGCCGCGGAGGCCTCCTCGACCCCGGGCAGGCCCCGCAACCGGTCCACCAGGTCCCGGTGGAAGTTGAGCCGGGCGTCGGCCGACGCGTAGTCGCGCTCGGGAAGCGCCAGCCCGAAGGTCAGCACGCCCACCGGATCGAAGCCCGGATCCACGGCGGCCAGCCTCTGGAAGGAGCGCACCGCCAGTCCCGATCCGACCAGCAGGGTCAGCGCCAGCGCGACCTGCATCACCACGAGTCCGCGCCGCGCGATCTGACGCGCGCGGCCGGCCGTGGCGCCGCGTGCGCCGGCCGTCATGTGGCCCGCCGCCGCCACCGCGCCGGCGCGCAGGGCCGGCAGGAGGCCGAAGAGGAGTCCGGCGACCACCGAGACCGCCAGGCCGAACAGCAATACGGAGGCGTCGATGGAGATCTCGTCCAGCCGCGGCAGGTCCCGCGGACCGAAGCGAACCAGCAGACGGACCGCCGCCAGCGCCAGCGGCAGCGCCAGCAGGCCGCCGGCGACGCCGAGCAGGACGCTCTCGACGAGGACCGAGGCGGCCAGCGTGCCGCGGCTCTCCCCGAGGGCGGCCCGAACCGCCACTTCCCCGTGCCGCGCCTCGGACCGGACGAGGAACAGGTTGGCGACGTTGGCGCAGGCGATGAGCAGGAGGAACCCCACGGATCCGAGCAGGATCCACAGCGTCGCCTCGATGTCGCCGACCAGCACTTCGCGGGCGGGATCCACCAGCGGCCGGAATCCGGCGTTCACCAGGACCGGCGCGGCGCCCTGGTCCGGCAGCAGCTCGGCCAGGTTCGACAGCATGGCGTCGAGCTCGGCCTGCACCTGCCCCGGGGTGGAGCCGTCCGCGATACGCGCCACGCCGTTGATGCCGAACGCGCCGAGCTGCGCGTTCTGCGGGTCGAGCCGGAGCGGGCGCCAGAGGTCGATCTCCTGCTGCGAGAAGGAGAAACCCGGAGGCATGACGCCGACGATCTCCACGCTCTCCCCGTCGAGGTCGACGATTCGCCCCATGACACCCGGTGCGGCGCCGAACCGGGTGCGCCACAGCCCGTCGCTCAGCACGACCACCGGCGCGGCGCCCGCCCGATCCTCCTCGGCGGTGAACGCACGGCCGAGACGCGGCGGTGTCCGCAGCACATCGAAGAACGATGCCGTCACGCTCGACGCCGCCACGCGCTGCGGGTTCTCCGGACCGGTGAAGCTCACCTGCTCGTCCCGGTACGCCGCCACGCTCTCCAGCGTGCGGCTCTCCTCCGCGTACAGGAAGTGGAGCGCGTCCGACATCGGCAGCTCATCGAGCTGCGCGAGCCCCGGCGCCGCGTGCCGCAGCGCCACCAGCCGCTCGGAGTCGGGAAACGGCAGCGGCCGCAGCAGCACGGCGTTGACCACGGTGAAGATGGCGATGTTCGCACCGATCCCCGTCGCCAGGGTCGCCAGCGCCAACAGGGTGAACCCCGGACTGGCCAGTATGCGGCGGCCGAAGAGCCGGATCTGCAGGAGCGGTGTCATGCCGGGTCCACTCTACCGGTTGTTCGTTCGCATCGTCCGGCCGGCACGCGCAACGCCCCGGCCGCGCGAACGCCGCTACGGCGTCTTCACGCGAGATTCCCTGCGTCGGCTGGCAGTCACTGCGCGTCCCGGCCGCGCGCGAACGCCGCTACGGCGTCTTCACCGGCGGCGCGGGGCGCTCCGGCAGCCGTCTCGGATCCGCCTGCATCAGGCTCAGCACCTCCTCCACCGCGCGTTCGAGCTGCGGGTCGCGACCGGCGATGACCGAGCGCGGGTCGTTCTCGACCTCGATGTCCGGCTCCACGCCGACGTTCTCGACCACCCAGCTTCCGTCGGCGCCGTTGGTGCCGAACTGCGGGACGTTGACCGAGCCGCCGTCGAGCAGCGGGCCGTGGCTGGTGATGCCGATGACGCCGCCCCACGAGCGCTTGCCGACGAGCGGGCCGAGTCCCGCCTCGCGGAAACGGTAGGGGAAGATGTCGCCATCCGACGCCGAGTCCTCGTCGAGGATGCAGACCAGGTGGCCGTGGAAGGCGACGGCCGGGTAGGTGCCCGGCGTGTCGTAGGTGCGCGCGAAGCTCGTGCCGAGCACGCGGCGCCCGAGGCGCTCGATGAGCATCTGCGAGACGTTGCCGCCGCCGTTGCCGCGCACGTCGATCACCAGGCCCTCCTTGCGCACCTGCCCGTAGAACCACTTGACGAACTCCTGGATGCCCTGCGCGCCCATGTCGGGGATGTGCAGGTAGCCCACGCGTCCATCGGTCAGCTCCGCCACCTTGCGGCGGTTGGCCTCGACCTCGGCCAGGTAGCGCAGGCTGCGCTCCTCGGTGACCGGGGTGAACGTGACCTCGCGCGCGCCCTCGAACGTCGGCGCGTCGTTGAGGGTCAGCCGGACCGGCCGGTCGGCGCGGTGGCGCAGCACGCGGTAGGGATTGTCGGAGCCGCGCAGCTCCTCGCCGTCGATGGCCAGCACGTAGTCGCCGACGCGGGCGTCGACGCCGATCTCGGTGAGCGGCGCCCGGTAGCGCGGCTCCTCGTTGTGGCCGGCGAAGATCTCCGCGATGCGGTAGCGGTCCGCCGCGGCGTCACGCTCGAAGACGGCGCCGGGCAGGGCGACCTGCGGGCGCTCGGGGGTCTCCCAGTCGCCGCCGGCGATATAGGCGTGGCTGACGTTGAGCTCGGCCACCATCTCGCCGATGACGTAGTTGAGGTCGGAGCGGTGGGCGACGTGCGCCAGCAGCGGCCGGTAGCGGTCGCGCAGCGCCTTCCAGTCGTAGCCGTGCATGTTCTCGACGTAGAAGAAGTCGCGGAACCGCCGCCAGACCTCGTCGAAGATCTGCGCCCATTCCTCGGCCGGCACCCGGTCGACCATCAGGCCGCGGGTCGACACCGCGGTGGCGTCGCCGCCGGCGGCGGGATAGACGTTCCAGGCGCCCCCCTCGCGCACCAGCACCTTCTCGCCGTCGCGCGAGACGGCGTAGCCGCCGATGCCGTTCGCGAGGGTCGTCGTCTCGCGGTCCGCGAACGTGAAGCGCTGCAGCGCCGGCTGCACGTCGCCGGCCCGGCCGTAGTACTGCGCGCCGCCGCGGATGAAGAGGACGCCGTCGTCCGCCCCGCTCAGCCCGACGTAGTTGTCGAAGGCCACCGGCAGCCGCACGACGCGCCGGGAGAGGCCGTCGAAGTCGATGGCGATGGCGTCTCCCTCGCCGCCGTCACCGTTGTCGTCGCCGCCCGCGTCCGTCCTTTCCTCCCCGGTCCCGGACGCTTCCGCGTCGTCGTCGCCGGTCACCTCCACCTCGTCGCTCTCGGGCGGCAGCGGATGCTCCACGTCCCGGCGCAGGGCCAGGGCGTAGATGCCGGTCTCTCGATCCACGAGGTAGTTCCACTCGAACGAGCCGAGCTGCGGTGCGAACTGCCGGTCGGACAGGTAGTAGAGGTAGTCGCCGTCGGGATCCCACGCCGGGTTCCACTCGTGGAAGAGCTCGTCCGTGACCCGGTGCAGCGTGCGGTCGGCCAGGGTCCAGACCCAGATGGAGCTGAACTCGGTGGGGTCGGTCATCGAGAACGCCAGGTGGCCGCCGCGGGGCGACCAGACGTAGTCGCGCAGCGGGCCGCGGGCCTCGTCGGCGACCTCGATGACCTCCTTCGTCTTCACGTCGATGACGCGGAGCTTCCCGTCCTTGTCGCCGAAGGCCAGGTGCGTACCGGTCGGCGACCACTCCGGCGCGTACAGCATCGCCCGCCCGCCGCGGGTGAGCTGTTCCGGCGCGCCGGACCCGTCCTGGGCAACCAGGTAAATCTCGTCCTCGCCCGTGGCGTCCGACACGTAGGCGATGCGGCGGCCGTCCGGCGACCAGCGCGCCCACCGGTCGTGGGCCGACGAGCTGCGCGTCAGGTTGCGGGTCGGGCCGTTCTCGATCGGCGCGGTGAAGACGTCGCCGCGCGCCACGAAGAGCGCCCGTTCTCCCTGCGGACTCAACTCCGCATCCTCGATCAGGCTGGCCGCCGACACCCGCGACGGGCGCATCGCCAGGCCGTCATCCGGCACGGTGATGGCGATCGGCTGCGACGTCCCCGCGTCTATCGAGTAGATCTGCAGCTCGCCGTTCAGTTCGTAGACGATGCGGTCGGCGCCGTCGTCGCCCGGCCAGCGCACGTCCCAGGTGTCGCTTCCGGTGAGCCGGGTCGTCTCGCGCGAGGCCAGGTCGTAGCTGTACAGGTTCAACGTGCCGTCCCGGTCCGAGGTGAAGTAGATCGCGTTGCCGATCCACATCGGGTCGCGGTCGGCGCGGCGGTGGGTGGTGATGCGCTCGACCACGTGCGTCTCGCGGTCGAAGATGTAGAGCTCCTGCGCCCAGCCCCCCTCGTAACGCTTCCAGGTGCGGAAGTCGCGGAACAGCGGCGAATAGACGACACGTGCGCCGTCGGGCGACAGGTCGCCCGCCCCGGACTCGGGCATCGGCAGCGGTACCGGCAGGCCACCGTCGGCCGAGGCCAGGAACAGCCGGCTGTCGGACAGATCCGTGCTGTAGCGCAGCGAGCGGAACAGGACCGCCTGCCCATCCGGCGACCAGTCGTAGACCTGGTTGTCGTAACCCCAGCGCGGCGCCAGCGGGCCGCGCGCCGGATAGTACGTGAGCTGCCGCGGCACGCCCCCGGAGGCCGGGATGACGTAGACCTGTTCGTCGCCGTCGTACTGCCCCGTGAACGCGATGCGGGATCCGTCCGGCGAGAACCGCGGAAACAGCTCCAGCCCGGGATGGGCGGTCAGGCGGGTGGCCAGGCCCCCGCCGGTCGAGGCCAGCCAGAGGTCCCCGGCGTAGCTGAAGACCACGCGGTCGCCATGGATGTCGGGGAACCGCAGCAGCCTGGTCTGTGCGGACGCCGGCGCCGCCGCAGACGCCGCCAGCACGACGGCCAGCGCGACCACGACCGCCGCAGGTGTCGGAAAGACTCGTCGCAACATCCTCTCCTCCTCGGTCTCGGCCTCGTCGCGGAGACGCCCGACGGGGGCGTCGGCCCTCCGACCCGGCGACGGGGCCGCCACTTTCGCATCTCGACCAGATACGTCCGCTCCCGGACGAGTCATGCCTCTCCGACCCGGCAGCGGGACCGCTACTTCCGCAGGGTCCGTTCGACGTAGGCGCGCACGGCGTCCTGCACGGGCGTGGACATCCACGCCTCCAGCACCTCCTCGTCCACCGACTTCATGTAGCGCACCACCCGATCCCGGCTCGGCTGGCGGATGATGCGCTTGGTCAGGGAGAACGAGGCGGGCGGCAGTGCGCCGAGATGCGCGGCCACCGCGACGGCCCGATCGACGAGCGCATCCGGGGCGGCGAGCTCGTCGATGAAACCGTTGGCGAGCGCATCATCCGGCGTGCAGGTGAGTCCCTGGTAGACCACCGCCTGCAGCCGGTGCGGCGGGACGACGAGCCGCAGGATCTCCATCGCCATGCTCGGGAACGGCACGCCCACCGACAGCTCGGGCGTACCGATACGCCCGGCCCCCTCGGCCATCACACGGTAGTCGCAGGCGCAGGCGAGGACGCAGCCGCCCGCGATGGCGTGCCCGTTCACCGCGGCAACGAGCGGTTTCGGGAAGGTGAAGGTCTTGAAGAAGGCGTCGCCGAGCAGCGGCAGGAACGCCTTGACGTAGTCACGGCCGCCTTCGGTCAACCGACGCAGCTCGACGCCGGCCGAGAACACCTTCCCCGTCCCGATCAGCACGACCGCCGAGGTGTCCGCCTGCTCGAGCCGGGCGAGCTCCGCTATCCAGCCGCGCATCAACTCGATGTCGAACGCGTTGACCTTGCCGTGCTCGATACGAACGACCGTAACGTGGTCTCGCGATTCCGTCGTGATCATCGCTGCGGAACTCCACAGGCCGACACGGCCTCGGCTTCAACCCGCCTTCGCCCCCAACAATCCCGGGACAGCGCCGAACCCGGCCTTGAAGCCGAAGTCGGCCACCACCTGCAACATACCACGGACGCCCCCGTCACTCCCGGTCATTCCGCACGCAGCGCCGCAAGCAGCGGCGACCGCACCGCGGCGACGGTCGCGGCCAGCGACGCGGCCAGGCCCGTGGCGACCACGACCAGCAGCAGCCCCCCCAGCGACAGCAGCGGCACGCCCCCGCCCCGCTCCAGCCACGCCGGCGCGATGGCGACGACGGCGCAGCCGGCTCCGATCGCCAGTCCCGCGAAGAGCAGCAACGCGTTCTCCGCCAGCACCATCAGCGACAGGTGGCCGGCGTTGTAGCCGACCGCCCGCAGCAGGGCCAGCTCGCGGCGGCGCTCCAGCACGTTGCGCAGCAGGACCGCGCCGAGCCCGAAGGTCCCCAGCACGAGGCCGAGTCCGCCCAGCGTCTGGAACGTCGCGAGATAGGTGTTCTCCACGCGATGGAACGCCGCCAGGCGCTCGGCGGCCGAGACGGCGTCGAAGCCGAAGTCACCCAGACGGTCCTCGAGCGCCGCGCTCACCTCGGCCGACCGCTCCGGCGGCGCGTCGATCAGGAAGAAGCGGTGGCCGTCGTGCTCGGGGAACACGCGCTGGAAATGGCGTTCGCCGATCAGCAGCTCGCGCTGGAAGATGCTGTCCGAGAGCGCGCCGACGATGCGCAGCGTGATCGGCCGGTCGGTGTCCCGGTTCAGCACGAAGTCGTCGCCGATGGACAGGTGCAGCGCATAGGCCAGCGAGGTGGCGTCGGCGATGGCCGGAATCGCGCCGTCGGGCAACTCGCGGTCGAGCAGCAGCCACGGGTTGGCTTCCTCGTCCGGGGTCTCGGCGGCGGTGGCGCCGAAACCGAAACGTCCCTCGGCCACGAAGGCCGCGGACGGGGCCAGCACCCGCGGATCCTTCGCCTGGTACAGGTTCAGGCAGCTCGCATCCTCGCCGGGCCGCAACCGGAAGCGGGCCAGCGACACCCCGGCCAGCGGCTCGCCCACCGCGAACAGGTCCTCGATGAAGAGCGCTTCCTGCCCTTCCGGCGTCGTCGGGTCGTGCACCACCGGCAGGAGCGCATCCGCCAGCAGGGTGTAGCCGCCGGTGCCGGAAGCGCGGTCGAGCACGTCTCCTCCCTCGCGCCGGAAGGCGTCGACGGCCACGATGATGAAGGCCGCGAACGCGATCAGGGCGATGCACAGCACGCTGCGGCCCGGCCGGTACGCCGCGTTGCGGAACCCCACCTGCGACACCGACCCGGAGCCGGCCACAGAGCCGGCCGGCCGCCGGTGCAGCCACGCCCACGCCAGGACGAGCAGCGCGGCCAGCAGCGTCAGCCCGCCGCCGAAGAAGCCGCCGGTGGCGCCGATCAGCCCCGCCGCCGCCACGGCGACCAGAGCTGCGCCGACACCGATGAGCGCAACGCCGACCCGCCACGCGCGTGATCCGACCGGTTGCGCGCGCCCGGATACCTGCGCGCGCCCGGCCGCCTCGGCCACCGCGCCGGTCAGCAGGCTGCGCGGCGAGGCCGGGGCCAGCGCGCGCAGGGTCCCGGCGATGGCCCCCAGCGCGGCCAGGACACCGCCCGCCGCCCCGGCGCCCAGCATCGCCGGCGACACGTCCAGCGCCAGCCGCGTGGTCCCGACCGCATCGACCCACCAGGTCCGCAGCCCCAGCATGATGAGATCCGCATAGAGCACGGCGCCCGCGACGCCGAGCGCGCTGCCGATCACCGACAGGAGGCCCGCCTCGGTCAGGAACACGCGCCGGATGGCGGGGGCCGGGAACCCGGTGGCGCGCAGCAGACCCAGCTCGCGCAGGCGCTGCTCCACCCCCAGCCGGAAGAAGAGACCGGCCAGCAGCAGCGCCGACACGACGAGGAAGAAGCTGAAGTAGATGAAGTACAGCCCGAAGTCGGTCACCCCGGCCGACGCCTCCAGCGCCAGCGAGCGGGCCGGATAGACGACGAAGCCGAGCGCCAGCGGGTCGAGCGCCTCGCCCAGGGCGGCGGCGACGCGCTCGCGGGCCGCCGACAGGTCCGCGCCCGCGGTCGGGTGGAGGCGGACCGACGTCACCTGTCCCCAGCGCGACGCCCACATCCGCTGGCCGGCCGCGAGCGGGATGAACGCCTTCGGCGTCGTGCGGTGATCGTCCCAATAGGTCTCGTCGACCGGCCGGATCAGATCCAGGTCGACCGGAAACGGCGGATCCCAGTCGATGACGTTGGTGGCCTCGGTGATGCCGGGATAGTCGGGCGTGAGATCGGGATCGTCGGCGGCGCCGGCGATCGGCACCACGCCGGCCACCTGCAGCTCGGCCTCGTGCGTCGTCAGCCGGCCCTCGTCGGCCCACAGGTAGTACTCGATGGTCAGCCGATCGCCCGCGACCGCGCCGAGATCATCCGCCGTCCACTCGTTCAGGACGACCGGCGCGGGTTCGCCCGGAGCCGCGGACACATCGACCGCCCCGACCGCAGACAGCGCGCGTGCGGTGATCACCGAGTACGGCGTGACGCGGTCGTTGTTGCGGATCCGGTTGGCCAGATACGAGAGCACCGGCTCGGCCCGCAGGCCGAGGGCCGACGCCGCCTGCTCGATCTCCGCCACCGTTTCGTCGGTCAGCAGGCCCGCCGCCGACTCGACGGCGACGGTGTGGTGGGCGGGAATCGCCCGCACCCGCAGCCCGAGATCCTCCAGCGTGGCACTGTCGCGGACCGCCGACTCGGCTGCCGCCTGCCGGCTCGCGTCCTCGTCGGCAGAGACCGCGGCGTCGGCGCCACCGGCGGCGCCGTGGTGGCCGAGCAGCAGCGTGTTGACCCGCCCCTCCTGCTCCAGTTCCTCCTGCAGCCGCGCCAGCGGCACGAACACCGAGCGCGCCAGCCCCTGCTGCGGCCGGAACGAGAATTCGCCCAGCTCCGAGGCGTCGAGCACGCGGTCGATGCCCAGCCGCAGCGTGCGACCGACGTCGTCGCGCCGGCCGTGCAGCGAACTGAGCGGCACCGCCGACGGCTTCTCCACGCGCACCAGCAACGCATCGTCCGGCGCCGCCGCCAGCTCCGCCGCCAGTCCGCCGCTCACGAGCGCCGTGTTGCGTCCCGGCGCGAACGCCGCCGGGTCGAGGCCGTGGAAGGTCCAGAAGCGCGCGTCGACGCCGTAGACCTGCACCCCCGACGCCCGTCGGCCGCTCGCCTGGTGGGTGACGAAGCCCTCGACCGCCGCCAGGGGCGCCGCCGCGGCGAAGCGGCCATCGAGCGCATCGGCGGCCAGCAGGTCCGCCGCGAACGCCTCCGGCACGAAGCGGGCGCTGGTCACCACGCGATCGACGGCGCCGAGCCGTTCGAGGGCCAGCGCGCGCAGACTCGACCGCACCGAAACGCCGACCAGCAGCGCCCCGGCCAGCACCGCCACCGCCACCGCGACGCCGGCGATGACGGCGAGGTTGGTGCGCCAGTAGTGGACGATATTCCGCCGAATGAGAGCGAGCAGGCTCATGCGCGCCTCCTCCACCTCGTCGCGCTCCGACTAGTCCGACGCGAGCGCGAGCTTCTGGTTGTCGAGCCGGTAGCGGATGGGACAGCGTTCCGCCAGCCCCGAATTGTGCGTCACGATCAGCAGCATGTTGTTCTGCTGCGCGTGCAGCTCGAACAGGAGCGACGTGATCGTCTCCGCCGACCGCCCATCGAGGTTCCCGGTCGGCTCGTCGCAGACGACGAGCGGCGGCTGCCGGACGAGTGCCCGCGCGAGAGCCACGCGCTGCCGCTCGCCGCCGGAGAGCTCCGCCGGCCGGTGGTCCATGCGGTCCTGCAGCCCGACCTGCTCCAGCAGCGACCGCGCCCGCCCGGTCGCCGCCGCGTCGGCGGCGCCGACCAGCGTCGGCACCAGTACGTTCTCCAGCACCGTGCACTGCGGCAGCAGCAGGTGATCCTGGAAGACGAAACCGACCTGCGAGTTGCGGAAGGCGGCCTGCTTCTGTTCGTCGAGCGCGAACGGATCGGCGCCGTCGAGGGTGACCCGGCCGCGGGTCGGCGGTTCGAGCGCGCCGACGATGTAGAGCAGGGTGCTCTTGCCGCTGCCCGACGGCCCCATGATGGACGCCGCGTCCCCGCGCGACAGCGAGAACGAGACGTCGGTCAGAATGGGCAACGGGCCGCGGACGGTGGGATACGTCTTGGTGAGCTGACCGACTTCGAGCAAGGCAGCCCCCCGCTCCGGGCCTACGAGGCCCGCTGAAACGCGCGCGGCCGGAAGAGGAAGTCGACGATGTTCCCCTCGTGGGGCTGCAGCCAGTTGAGCCTGATCGTCGGGATCGGCCCCAGGTTCAGCCGGTCGATGTTCCGCGCATCGAGCAGCTCCTGCTCGAACCGCGGGTCCTTCGTCAGACCGGTCGCGACCAGCGTGGACCCGATGGCGCCGACCATCTTCCGCTGTTCGCACTCGACCACGGTGACGAAGGGAAACATGTACTCCTTCTTCGCCATCGCCACGTCGGGCGAGGGGCAGTAGACCACCGTCGGCCGCAAGTAGTCGCACCGCTCGCGGGACACGTGACGCCCGTCCGGGTGGTGCGCCGCCGTCACCTCTTCGACGTCCCCTTCACCGAGCGCGGCGTCGATGTCGGCCGAGATGGCCGGCGCCTGGCCAGGCACCGTGAAGGCGGCGAGGGCGGCGGCCGGATCCTCGGGCGGCAGCGGCGCGATCGGCCCGAGGCGTTCGGCGAGCGCCTCGGCGATGGCCCGGCCGTGGCGCGGGGTCCAGATGCCCGAGCAGTTGATGCAGCTCCGACCGCTGTTGATGAGCACGCTGTCGACCATCAGGTCGAGATGCTGCTCCCAGTTGTCCGCCTCGTCGTCACCGAGCAGGATCTTGCTGAAGCCGGGTCCGTGCACCTGCACGGCCGGATTGCCGGCGTACTGCTCCACTGTCGCGGTGCCGCCGAAGATGAGGCTGCGCGGGCAGTTGTTGAGCACCGCCGCGCCCACCTCGCCCTGCCCCGGGTAGAGGGCGACCGCCTCGCGCGGCACCCCCGCTTCGAAGAACGCCTGCGTCATCCGCCACGGCGTCCACGGCTCCTGCGGCCCGGGCTTGAGCACGAGGCCGACCTGCAGCGGGATGATCGGCAGCCACAGGCTGTGCACGCCGGGCGAGTTCGACGGCAGCACCATGCCGAGCACCGACGTGGTCGCCTGGTAGCTGCGCATCACGCCGTCCTCTTCCCCGTAGCCGCGCGCGAGGATGCCGGGATCGAGACGCCGGGTCAGCGAGGCGAGAATCTCGTCGATGTGGTCGAGCACGTAGCGGAGCTTCTCCATGTTCATCCGGCACATGTGCTCCGGGAGCCCCGTGGTGGCAGACTGCTGCCGGACGAACTCTTCCGGCTTCTGCGTCCCGTCGCCGAGCGGCAACTCGGCCGTGGAGAAGAGCTCCGCCGCCTTCTTCACCATCTGCACGAGATCCGCCGGGTGCACGTCGCGGAGAACCTGGCGGGCACGGGCCGCCTTGCGCAGGTCACGCGCCACGATGCCCGGATTCGCCTGGCTCACCTCGGCCACCGGCTCGCCGGTATCGAAGTGAACGACCTTGTCGATGTCGAGGCTCCGGTAGGGTGAACCCCACCGGAGCGCGGGAAAGTGAATCACGATGCTCTCCGCTCCTGGCGCCTGCGCAGCGCCGGCTCGTTCGCGGATCGGCTGTCTGCGGACATCGTCCGCAACCCCTTCCGCTGACGGCGCCGCGCAGGGCGTGTCGGCCCGCAGACGACGCTAATCGACCACCGCGATGCTGATCGTCGCGCAGAGACCTTCCAGCGTCCGGTGCTGGTCGTCGCCGATCTGCACCGTCAGCTCGTACGTGCCTGCGGGCGCGTTCTCCAGGGTCGTCGTGCTCGAGCCGTCGCCGAAATGCTGCCAGCCCTCGCCCTGCGGAATGATCTCGCCCACCGGCAGGCAGCCGGTGTTGTATCCGAGGTGATAATGCCCCACCCCGTCACGGGGCGTGCCGGTCTCCTGGTCGAACCCCTCGGGAATGGCGGAGATGGGATAGTTCTCGGCCCCGAACTCGATGGCGACCACATCACCCGCGTGTTCCGAGCCGTCGGCCGGCGACACGAAGAAGACCCGCGCCTCCTGCGCCGCTGCGCCCGGGGCGCCAGCCAGCAGCACGATCAGAGCCAGACCCGCCACGACGCCCGATCTCGTCCACACACTGTCGATTCGCATCACCTTCGCTCCTTCCACGCTTCCCCGACGGGGTGCTTTCGAGCCCGCCGCGTCCGGGGAAACCGGCAATCCGAAACGCCTCGCCGGCTCGGCGTTCGGCCCATCCCCTCCGCTCCATGAGCTTGCGCCGCAGCACTTCGCTGCGCTGCGTTCTGCGCCGCAAGCTCCTAGATTCCGTCCGCGATCTCGATGCTGATGGTCTCGCAGAGACCCTCGGCGTCCTGTGTGCGGTGCAGGTCGTCGCCGATCTGCAACGTCAACTCGTAGGCGCCCGGCTCGACCTGCAGCGTGAACACGTTCGAGCCATCGCCGAAATGCACCCAGCCCTGCCCCTCGGGAATGATCTCGCCGGCGGACAGACAGCCGGTGTCGATACCGACGTGGTAATGCCCCATGTCGGCGCGCGGCTCGTCGGCCTCCGGATCGAACCCGTCGGGGATCGCCGAGATCATGTAGTTCTCGGCCCCGAACTCGAGTTCGACATCGTGGTCGCTCGACATCTGATCGCCATCCCGCGGCGCGACGAAGAAGACCCGCGGCGGGCCGGTCGGCGCCGGCGCCGCCTCCTCCATCGGCTCCTCGGCCATCTCGCTCGCCGGCTCCGACTCCATGCCGCCGCCACAGCCGAAGACCGCCAGCGCCGGCGCCAGCACGAGGCCAGCCATCAGCTTCCAGTTGATCCGTAGCAGTTCCGTTCGCATCGTTGCCCCCGCTCCTTCAACCTGCATTCGTCCGACAGTTGCCGTAATCGGGAAACGCGCAGCCACGCCTCACCGCCCGAAGGCGGCGCCCCGGAATACGTCGGCGCATGGCATCGTGCGTCCCGGCGAGAAGCCACCGGGGGTTTCCGGCGCTGAACGACAGCAACCATGCAACGCACCATGCGCGACGACACGCACTAGTAGACCCCGACGGTGGTGGAGGACGCCAGCGCGCTGAACGGCCGCACGCCGCTGACGCCGTCCCACGGATACTGCCCGCACGGCGGCTCACGCTCGCCCTCGTCGCGCTCGAGGAAGCGCGGCACGAAGAACTCCTTCGTCAGTGTCGTCAGCATCACGCGCCCCGTGTCGCCGTAGTCCACGACCCGGTCGGTGTCGTCGGGATCGACCACCTGCAGCACGGCGCGCGGCTGCGGCGCGTGGTAGGTGATCTTGTAGCCTTCGGCGGCTCCGCTCGGCGGGCTGGCGGCGAGCCCCATCAGGGTGTTGCCGTAGGTCGGCGTCATGTAGACGCCATCGAGCAGTTCCTCGTTCGCGAACCGGTTCCACTGCGGTGTGAACTCCGTGCCCCCGGCGAAGATGCCGGTGATGCCGGCCTCGCGGATACTCGAACCCTCTTCCTCCAACCGGTTGGCGAGCGCCTCGATGAGCTTCGGCGTCGAGAACAGGCACCGGATGTCGTGCCCGGCGGAAAGCACAGTGATCGCCTGATCGATCACGTGGGCCTGGTAGGCCTTGAGGTGATCCATCCAACCCTTCTTGATCAGCTTGATCACCCAGCGCGGATCGAGGTCGACGCAGAAGCAGATGCCGCCCCGGTGCTGCGCCAGATGCTCCACCGCGAGGCGCAGGCGGCGCGGGCCGCTCGGCCCGAGCATCAGCCAGTTGGCGCCCTTCGGGAAGCACTCGTCGGGCAGCGTCCCGGAAAACAGCTCGTAGTCGGTGCGGAAGTCGTCGATGGCGATGCGGCTCTTCGGGACGCCGGTGGTCCCGCCCGTCTCGAACACGTAGATCGGCCTGTCCGCGCAGGCACGCGGCACCCAGCGGCGGACCGGCCCGCCCCGCAGCCACTCGTCCTCGAAGTGGCCGAACTTGCGCAGATCGTCGAAGCCCCGGACCTCACGGCGCGGGTCCCAGCCCGCCTTCCCGGCCCACTCCAACCAGAAGGGACAGCCCGTCGCCGGATCGAAATGCCAAGCGACCACCTCCCGCACCCAGGCGTCGAGAGCGGCGCGCGCCGCGTCGACCCTGCCTTGAAGATCGGGCGTCGACGTATTCATCAGCCGGTGATCTTACACTAGCAGTCGGTGGAGGAATCACCGAGAGCACCGAGAGCGGCGAAGCGCCCGCCTGGCAAGGCGTGAGGCCCGGTGCGCGCCCCGCTGTCAACGAGGACCTGCGTCATGACGGGACGACTCGAACGAATGTGGATCAAGCGGTTCCATCGCGGCCCGATGGACGCGGTCGAGCGCGCCACGCTGCGCGCCGGACGCGGCCTGGTGGGCAACGCCGACCAGGGGGGACGGCGGCAGGTGACGATCATCTCGCGGCGGCGCTGGGACGGCGTGAACGAGGCGCTGACCGACGACATCGATCCGGCCCTGCGCCGGGCGAACATGCTGGTCGTCGGCATCGACCTGGACAACACGAGGGGTCGCACCCTGCGCGTTGGATCGTGCCGTCTGCTGATCCGCGGCGAGACCCGGCCCTGCGCACACATGGACGCGGCGCGCCCCGGCCTGCGCGGCGCGCTGGATCCGGCCTGGGCCGGCGGCGCCTTCGCCGAGGTGCTCGACGACGGCGAGGTCGCAGTAGGCGACGCCGTGCGCTGGGACGATTCCGACACCGCCGCCCGGCCCTGAAACGGCTGCTCTACGCCGGTGCGCCGTCGCGGCTCAGCGCCGGATCACGCCATGGCGTTCGAGCACGTCCCTCACGGCCTCGATGGGCAGCGCCTCCCGCGTCCCCCAGCGGCTGCTCACCGTGACCGCCCGGAACAGGGAGTTGTAGATCGCCTCTTCGGTCGTTTCCACCGTCGCCTGGAAGATGGCCGACATGTCGCCGTTCGAGAGGTCCTCCACGGTCCGCACGCGGTCGCCCGACCGCCGACGCACGCCCGGTGCGGTCGAGAAGCTGATCACGTAGTCGCCCGAGCCGTTGCCGGCGAACGACCCGGTCCGCGCCAGCCCCATCACGGCGCGGCGCGCCACCCGCTCCAGGTTGCGCTCCGACAGCGGCGCGTCGGTGGCCACGACGATCATGATCGATCCCTGCGACTGGTCGTCGCTCTCGTCCCGTCCGGTGTCTTCGGCGTCGCCGGCGCCGCCGTCACGGTTCCCGCCGACCTGGGCGCTGAACGCGTACCGACCCAGCTCCCGACCCACCGGCGCGCCCAGAATCTGCAGGATGCCGCCGAAGTTGGACTGCACCAGAACGCCCACGGTGTAGCCGCCCAGTGACGCCGGAAGCACGCGCGAGCTCGTACCGATGCCGCCCTTCCAACCGAATGCCGACGTGCCCGTCCCGGCCCCGACCGCGCCCTCCTCCACGGGCCCCGCCGCAGCTCCATCGAGCGCCGCCCGGACATCGTCGGAAGTCACCGGCCGGCTGCGAATGTCGTTCAGGCCGCCGTCGTTGGTCTCGCCGACGACGGGGTTGATGGACCGCACACCCTGCATGTCCGGCGCATCGAGAGCCCATTGGACCAGGGCGTCGGCCGCCTTCCAGACGCACAACGTACACGTAAGAAGAACGGGAGTCTCCAGCTCGCCCAGCTCGCGGACCTGGGTGACGCCAAGCAGCTTGCCGAATCCGTTGCCGGTGTGGATGGCGGCGGGCACGCGATCGAGGAAGACGTTGCCGGCGTGCGGACGAATCGCCGTGACGCCGGTGCGGACGCTGTCACCCCGTACGATCGTGGCGTGCCCGACCAGGACCCCCTCCACGTCGGTGATCGCATTGAACTCGCCCGGCGGGAAGACGCCGACCTCGATACCCAGGTCGCGGGCCCGCGGCCGCGGCGGATCCCGTCGCGTGGTCGCCTGCGCGCTCGCGGTCGACGCCGGCACGGCCGTCGGTCGCCACGTGGCCGCCTGGCGGCCGGCCGACGCCGCAGAGGGCCCGGTCACCGCCCCTGCCGGCCAACCTGCGGCCGTGATCACGCCGCCGGCAAGCAGCAACGAGAACGGTACCGTCATCGCAACGCATCCGCCTTCGCCGCGAAGACGAAGTCGCTTTCGGTCAGCCCGTCGATCTTGTGCGTCCAGATCGTCACCTTCACCCGGCCCCACGTCAGGTAGATGTCCGGGTGGTGGTCCTGCTCCTCCGCCATCTCGCCGACCCGGATCGTGAAATCGAGCGCCTGACGGAAGTCGTCGAACTTGTAGATCTTCTCCAGGTGGTGCTGCTCGACGACGTTCCAGTCGCCTCCGAGCCGCGCCTCCAGATCCGCCAGCGCATCTCCGCTCAACGGCGGCACGCCGCCCCGGCAGGGAACGCATTGCTGCTTCGCGAGTTCACTCATCGCTCCTCCTCGGCCCCGGACCACCGCGTCCGACCAGGCGGACCGCGGAAGCCGGCGATCCACCGGCTATAGTGGGTGCCGGCATTCGTCTGCCGGCACCCGACGTTCGCCCCACCGTTCACAAGGAGATCAATCATGTCCGAAAAGCGTCCCCAGACCTACGCCAACCACGCGAAATTCGTGCCGCTGTTCCACTATGTCGCGCTCCCTCTGCTGCTCGTCAACCTGCTCCTGGCCCTGGCCGGACTCCTGGACGGGCTCACGCTGGCGTCGCTCAACGATGTCGGCGTGGCGGCGGCGATGATCCTGACGGCCCTGTTCGCGCGCATGTTCGCACTGAAGGCCCAGGACCGCGTCATCCGCCTCGAAGAGCGTCTGCGCATGCAGCGCCTCCTGCCGGACGACCTCAGACCGCGCATCGACGCGGTGACGACCGCGCAGTGCGTCGCCCTGCGGTTCGCCAGCGACGAGGAGCTGCCGGCCCTGACTCGCCGGGCGCTGGACGAGAACGCCGACCGGAAGACCCTCAAGCAGGCGATCAGGAACTGGCGGTCGGACTACCAGCGGGTATAGGAAGGCATTGCCGCCGCATCCACGGTGCGCATCCTGCTCGCCGCCGCACCCCCGGTCCCGACCTCACCTGCGATGGCCAAGGGGCGGCCGGGCCGTCGTCCGGTCGTTCCGGATGCCCTCCGACAAACGGCGCCTGACTCGGGCATGCTCGCCGGCGCTACGACCCGGCCCCCGCGGCCTCGACGGCGGCGTCCCACGCCTCGGCCATCCGGCTCGAGGTCAGCCACAGCCCGCCGTCGACGACCAGGGTGACGCCGCTGACGAACGACGCGAGGTCGGAGCAGAGATAGAGCGCGGCCTTCGAGATGTCGTCTATCGCACCCAGCCGGCCGAGCGGCGTCCTCTCCACCACGCGGTCCTTCGCCGGCCCGACGAGCAGGCGCCGCACGCCCTCGGTGTCGGCGATCGGCCCCGGCGCGATGCCGTTCACGCGGATGCCGTACTCCCCCCACTCGACGGCGAGCACGCGGGTCAGCGCGTCGACGCCCGCCTTGGCGGCCGAGACGTGGAGCTGCGCGGCGGTGCCGAAATAGTGCAGCGTGGCGCTGATGTTCAGGACCACCCCACCCTGCTTCCTCAGATGCGGCAGCGCGGCGCGGCACATGTGGAACGTCCCCTTGAGATCGATGTCCACCACGGCGCCGAACGCGTTCGGCGACAGGTCCTCCGCCCGGCACAGAAAATTGCCGGCGGCGCCATTGACCAGGATGTCCAGTCGCCCGAAGGTGTCGACGGTCTGCGCCACCGCGGCATCGACTGCGGCCGGATCGCGCACATCCCCCGCCACCGCCAGCGCCCGGACGCCGAGGGCCTTGAGATCGCGGCGGGTCGGCTCCAGGTGTTCCGGTCTGCGGCTGGTGATCGCCACGTCGCAGCCGTGCGCGGCCAGGGCCAGCGACAGCCCGCGGCAGATACCGGTGCCGCCCCCGGTCACGAGCGCCGCCCGGCCCTTCAGCAGATCAGGTTGAAACCCCATCAACTCCCCTCGTCATGCCGGAACCGATCCCTCCGGCCGCGGGAACCGGTGAACGCGGGCGCCGTATACGACTTCGCGCGGTCGGCGAAGACATCGATCGATGCGGCGCCGGCCGGGCCGACCGCTGGAACCGACGGACGCCGGGACCGTACAATGCTCGCGGGTTGCCGGTGCTGACCATCCTCACCAACGCCTTTCCGCTCTGGCTGCTCCTCGCCAGCGGCATCGCCCTCGTCCGACCCGCGCTGTTCACGTGGTTCAGCGGGCCGTTCATCACCGTCGGCCTGGGCGTCATCATGCTGAGCATGGGGATGACGGTGGGGTTCGAGGACTTCCGCCGCATCGCCCGTGAGCGGACCAGCGTTCTGCCGGGCATTGCGCTTCAATATACGCTGATGCCGTTGCTGGGGTGGAGCATCGGCTGGTTGCTGGACCTGCCGACGCCGTTCGTCGTGGGCCTGATCCTCGTCTCGTGTTGCCCCGGCGGCACCGCCTCGAACGTCATCACGTTCCTGGCGCGCGCCGATGTCGCCCTGTCGGTGACCATGACGACCGCCTCCACGCTCCTGGCCGTGGTCATGACGCCGACCCTGACCGCCCTGCTCGCCGGCAGCCGGATCGACGTACCGGCCGGCGGGCTGCTGCTCGATACGGTGCAGGTGGTCGTCCTGCCGGTGCTGGCCGGCGCCGTGCTGAAGGCGCGCTTTCCGGCGGCCTGTCGCCGCGTGCTGCCCGTGGCTCCGCTGGTGGCGGTGGCCGCCATCGTGCTGATTGCCGCCTCGGTGATCGGCAGCGGCCGCGAGCAGGTGATCGAGGCGGGAGCCCTGCTGCTGCTCGCCGTGCTCTTCCTGCATGCCGGCGGGTTCGTGCTCGGCTACGGCGTCGCCCGCCTGTGGATCGGTCGCGAGCAGGCTGCCCGTACCGCCGCCATCGAAGTGGGCATGCAGAACTCGGGACTCGGCGTGGTGCTCGCGCAACAGAACTTCGCGAATCCGCTGGTGGCGATACCGAGCGCCATGTCCGCCGTGATGCACTCGGTCGTCGGCAGCGTCGCCGCCGCGGTCTGGCGGATGAGGACCGCGGTGCCCGTGCACGTCCGCAGAACAGGGCGATAGGTAACCGGCGGACGCCGGTCACCGGCCAGGAAACATCCGGGCCAGGAGTCTGCGCCGTAGAAAACGGTGCAGGCTCCTGGTCAGGCCCGGTTGGGCGGCAATCGGAGCCGCAGGCGGCGATTGTCGGGCCAGAAGCTTGCGCCGCAGAACGCAGCGAGGCGAAGTGCTGAGGCGCAAGGTCATGGAGCGGGGGGATGGGCCGAAAACGCCGAGTCCGCGAGGCGTTTTCGGGGCGCCAGGATGCGGTCACAACGAGATGGAGAGCGCCGGTGGGCACCGACCGGACAGGGACTGTCCGCACGAGGGGGTGGCGGCGATGAAGAGGAGCATTACCGTTGCGGCGTGCCTGCTTGTCCTGGTTTCCGCGTCGGCGGCGCCCGCGGCGGCGCAGTCGCGCAAGGCGACAGGCATCGTATCCCTCCTGGCGGGCGCAGGCCTCGTGATCGCGGCGTTCGACTACCAGACCGACGTCTGCCCCGAGGGCTACAGCAGGCACACCTACCAGCACCAGTCGACGCAGTGCTTCTACGCCAGTCCGGTGCCGCCGTTCGATACGGATGTCCGCGATGCGACAATCGAAGCGACGTTCACGCGTCCCAGGCTCGCCTGGGTCGGCGTCGGCGCCGTCGGCCTGGGCGTGGTGCTCCTGACGCTGCCGGACAACCGGGTGACGCGCGACCTCGATATACAGGTGTCACCGGAGCGGGTGTCGGTGCGGCGGAAGTTCGGCTGGTAGTCAGGCGACACGAGAGCAACGAGAGCTGACGGAGACTCCTGCCGAGACTTCGGCCGAGCGAGTACGCCGGCGACCTGTGCGAACGCCGGTCAGCCGACCGCGCGCGTCACCAGCGCCCGCAGATCCGGTGCAAGATCGAGATCGAGCGCGGCCGCCCGTCCCCGCTCCGACATCTTCCGCCATGTCTTCCGCAGGATCCCGACGACCTTCTCCTCATCGTGCTGCGCCGCGAATGGCGCAAGGTAGTGGCTGAAAAAGACGAGACATATCACGTCCTCGAGAAGCTGCACCTCGGGGTCGGCCTTCAGCCGTTCCTTGCGGAGCAGCGCCTCCAGGCGCCCGACGGCGGCATCGTCGTAGCCGACCGCGAGCAGAATCCCGCCCGCGGTCTCGGCGTGGAAGCGACCCAGATCCGCACGCCAGCGACGGTAGCCGTCGCGGCCCGCCGGATAGGTGTTACGCGGCATGGTCCAGCGCCGGATGTGCTGGCAGCGCACCGCCAGGCGGACGACCTCGGAGGCTTCCGGGGCGAAACGCTCCAGCGCATCCGACATCCGTTGCGCGTAGAGCAGCTCCTTCGGATGCGGGGCGCCGGCGGCCGTCTCGACGTTGGGATCCTCGGCGTTGGCGCGGTCGAAACGCGCGATGGCTTCGCGGAAGCGCTCCGACGGCTCGAATGTCCGGCTCATGCAGTCTGTGCCTGTACCCGTGCGAATCGACTCGGCAGCATCTGTTCGTCCCGTTCGTCAAGCGCACGCGCTCCGGGGAGGGCGCCGTCTCACCGACCGGCACGGCCGGCGAGCTCACGCGTCCGGCAGTGGAGAAGCAACGCCGTCGTCGGGCCGCCGCCTCCCGGACCCGGACCATGCATCCGCCGGGCCTCAGTCCGCCGCACCGACGTACCCTGCCTTCTCCAGGTGCAGAATGATCCGCTGCGCCGCCTCGTCGGGGGTCAGCGCCGTGGTGTCGATGGTCAGCTCGGCGTCCGCGGGCGCCTCGTAGGGATCCGAGATCCCGGTGAACTCCTTGATGATGCCGGCCCGCGCCTTCGCGTAGAGCCCCTTGCGGTCGCGCTGCTCGCACACCGCCAGCGGCGTATCGACGTGCACCAGCAGGAATCCGCCGACCGGCTCGATCATCGCGCGCACGTCCCGCCGCACCGCGTCGTAGGGCGCGATCGGGGCGCAGACGGCGATGCCGCCGTTCTTGGTGATCTCCGACGCCACGTAGCCGATGCGCCGGATGTTGATGTCGCGGTGCTCCCGGGAGAAGCCGAGCTCGCTCGACAGGTTCTTCCGCACGAGATCGCCGTCGAGCAGCGTCACGGGCCGGCCGCCGAACTCCAGGAACTTGACCAGGAGTGCGTTGGCGATGGTGGACTTGCCCGATCCTGACAGCCCCGTGAAGAAAACCGTGAATCCCTGGCGCTCCCGCGGCGGGTGACTCCGCCGCAGCTCCCGGGCGACCTCGGGGAAGGTGAACCAGGACGGGATGTCCTTCCCTTCGGCAAGACGTTGCCGCAACTCGGTGCCCGAAAGGTTCAGGGTGCGCGTCTCCGCGGGAACCTCGTCGACCGGCAGGTACGAATCGTGGTCCTCGACGTAGACCATCATCTTGAACGGGACCATCGTCACCCCGAGCTCCGCCTCGTGCCGCTGCAACAGTTCCTGCGCCTCGTACGGACCGTAGAACGGGTTGCCGGCCGAGTCGCTGCCCGGGCCGGCGTGGTCGCGCCCGACGATCAGGTGCGTGCAACCGTAGTTCTTGCGGATGATCGCGTGCCAGACCGCCTCGCGGGGACCGCCCATGCGCATCGCCAGCGGCAGCAGCGACAACATCGCGGTCTTCGACGGATAGCGCGGCAGGAGCGCCTGGTAGCACCGCACGCGCGTGTAGTGGTCCACGTCGCCCGGCCTGGTCAGTCCGACCACCGGGTGGATCAGCAGACTGGCTTCGACCTCCTTGGCCGCCCGCAGCGTCAGCTCCTGATGCGCACGATGCATCGGGTTGCGCGTCTGGAAGGCGACGACCTTCGTCCATCCGAGCTTGGCGAACTCGGCGCGCAGCTCTGCCGGCGTGTGACGCAGCAACCGATAGTCGTAGTGGGGCACCGGCTGCACGGCCGTGATCCGCCCGCCGATGTGGCACGGCCGGGTCCGGTCGAGCAGGTGGGCCACGCCCGGATGCTCCGGGTCGGTCGTGCCGAACACGGCCGCCGCCTCCGCCTCCCGGTCCGGCTGCCAGACATCCTCGACGTCGAGCACCGCCAGCATGACGCCCTCCTCGTCGCGCAGCGCGAGACGCGATCCGCGCGACAGGGAGGACGCCAGGGCTTCGGGAACATCGAGCGTGACCGGCATCGGCCACAGGGTCCCGTCGTCGAGGCGCATCTCCGCGCAGACCCGGTCGTAGTCGCGGCGCCCCAGGAACCCGGTGAGCGGGGAGAAGCCGCCGTTGACGAGCAGCTCCAGATCGCAGAGTTGGCGGGGAGTGAGATCGACAGACGGCCAGTCGCGCGATTCGGCCCGCAGTTCGGCGCAACGATCCTCATTGGCAAGGAGATCGACGAGGCCCCCGCCGTGCGGGGCTGTCAGGTGATCGGACACGGTGCGTACTTCCTCTCCGGCAGGTGGTCTGACGACGCGGCAAACTGCTTAATCTAGCATGCACCCGGGAGCGGGAGCCGGGCGGTCCGGGCGGTCGCGGCCCCCCGAGCGCTCCCGGCCGTGGGATCGGAGTCCGTTGCCGCGCGTCGTTCCGTCGACGAGGAACGCCGCGCGGGTACCGCCGGGACGGGCCGCCGCCATCATCGCAGTCCTCCCGCGCTCCTGCTCCAGGGCCTCGGTACGAAGGTATCCTCGAACAGCGCGATCGCGTAGCGGTCCGTCATCCCCGCCAGGAAGTCCTTCGCCGCCGCGTCGAGCCCCTCGCGCTCGACGGTGTCCGGATCGAGGAAACGCGCCGGCGTCTCGTGCACCTTCTCCCAGAGCCCCTCCAGGATGCCGCGCGCCTTGCCGAACTCGGCGACCGCGGCGTCGTTCTCGTACACCGCCGCGTGCAGGAATGCCCGCAGGTCGAGCGTCGCCTGCAGTACGCGCGGGCTCATGGCCACCTCCGGGTCCCCGGGCCGGGCGAGCGTCTCGCGCACGACGTCGGCGACCATGCAGCCGATCCGCTCGGACGACGTCGCCCCGAGGACCGCGATCGGTCCCGCCGGCAGCCTCTCGATCCGCAGGATGCCGGCCCGCACCGCGTCGTCTATGTCGTGGTTGACGTAGGCGATCAGGTCCGCGACGCGCGCGATCTGGCCCTCAAGCGTCGCCGCGCGCAGCGCCGGCTCCACACCCACCGGCGCGCCGTGCTTCCCCTTCGAGTGCTTGCTGATGCCGTCGCGAACCTCCCAGGTGAGGTTGAGTCCGGCCCCGTCGCGCTCGAGTACGTCGACGACCCGCAGGCTCTGCTCGTAGTGATTGAATCCCCCCGGGAAGATCCGGGTCAGCACGCGCTCGCCCGCATGGCCGAAGGGCGCATGGCCGAGATCGTGGCCCAGCGCAATCGCTTCGGTCAGATCCTCGTTGAGCCGCAGCACCTTGGCGATGGTCCGCGCGATCTGGGAGACCTCCAGGGTATGGGTCAGCCGCGTCCGGTAGTGATCGCCGGTGGGCGCCAGAAACACCTGGGTCTTGTGCTTGAGACGGCGGAACGCCTTGGAGTGCACGATGCGGTCGCGGTCGCGCTGGAATGCCGGACGGATGGGATCCTCCGTCTCGGACCGGAGCCGTCCCCGACTGCTCGCGCTGAGCGCGGCGGCCGGACCCAGCGCGGCGCGCTCGCGCGCCTCAAGCTGCCGCCGGAGCGCGTGGTCGGGCGCCGACTGCGGCATCAGCTTCCGGCGCCGTCCGTGGGCGGGCCGTTCGACTCGAAGGGGGGCGCGCCCGCACGGGCGGGGGGGGCTTCGGTGCGCCGGCTGGTCTCCGCAGCGGGACCGGGACCCGGCGCGGGCTGCCGGTCCGACGGTACACCTGAATCGGGCGCGGGCCGCCGACCCGACAATAGGCTGGCGGCGGGGCGGATGGTGGCCACGGCATGCTTGAAGAGCAGCACGTCCGACTCGTCGTGCTCGACGAGCAGGGCGTAGCGGTCGAAGCTCTTGATCCGCCCGCAAATCTCGGCGCCGTCCATCAGGCGCACGGTGACGCGCAACCGCTCGCGGCGCGCGCCGTTCAGGAAGACGTCCTGGAGACTGGATACGGCCTGCCGATCACCGGATGTGGACATGATGTGGATTGGAAGGCGACTGCCGCCCCGCATGCGCGTCGAGCGTCGCCAGCACCTCGGCCAGCGCGTCCGGGTGCTCGCCCGGCCGCGTAATCCAGCGTAGATTAGGTTCTTTGCGGAACCAGATCAACTGGCGCCGCGCGTAGCGGCGGTTCTCCTGGACGATCAGCGCGCGCGTGGCCGACTCGTCGCGTATGCCCCGCAGGTGATCGAGCGCCTGCCGGTAGACCAGGCCGCTGAACGGATGGGCGTCAGCGGGCACCCCCGCCGCGAGCGCCCGGCGGACCTCGTCGAGCACGCCGCGCTCGAACTGCCGGGCGACCCGGCGGGCGACCCGGCGGGCCGTCTCCTCCGCCGGCAGCCGGAGAGCGAACGGCAGCACGTCGTAGTCCGCGAGCGGCGAGCGGGTGTCCGCGAAGTGCGCCGTCAGCGTGCGCCCGGTGAGCAGGTGGACCTCCAGGGCCCGCACCAGCCGCTTCTCGTCGCGCGGCTGAACCCGTTCCGCCGACGCGGGATCGACTCGCGCCACCCAGCCGTGCAACGCCTCGACGCCCCGCGCCGCCGCCACGCGGCGCAGCCGCGCGCGCAACCGGTCGTCGCGCGCCGGCGCCGGACACAGCCCGCGGGTGAGCGCCCGGTAGTACAGGCCGGTTCCGCCGACGAGCACCGGGATGCGACCCGCGGCGGTCACCCGCCGGACGGCGTCGGCGGCCTCGCGCGCGTAGCGCGCCGCCGAGTAGTGCTCCGTCGGCCCGGCGACGTCGATCAGGTGATGGGGCACGCCGCGGCGCTGGACCAGTGACGGCTTGTCGGTCCCGATGTCGAAGCCGCGGTACACGGCTGTCGAGTCGCAACTGATGACCTCGCCGCCGAGGCGCAGGGCCAGTTCGACGGCGAGCGCGCTCTTGCCGGTCGCGGTCGGCCCGACGATGGCCACCAGCAGGGGCCGCGGCGCCGCACTCACGACCACCGCAGCAGGACCCAGACGATCGCCGCGATCAGGAACAGGACCCAGCCGATCAGTTGCACGCGCGAGGGCATGGGCGTACGCTCCGGGGACGGTCCATCGTCAGGCGGGCGGGGACTCGTTGAAGTAGAAGGTGACGGTAAAGAAGCAGGTCTCGTCGGGATAGTCGTCCGGCAGCGGATAGGTCGGGTTCGACGTCGAGATCGCGTTGAACGCCGAGTTGGTGAAGGCGCGGACCCGGGACGGCCGCAGGACGTTCAGGTCGGTGATCGACCCGTCGCGGTGCACGTTGAATGTCAGCACCACGTTGCCGTGCATCGACATGCTGGCGTACGGCATGAACCAGTTGCGGTACACCTGCGCGACGAAGCGGCGGATCCACGGACCGAAGTCGGCGCCCTTGGAGTCGAACTGGATCTGCGGCGCGAAGCGGCTGGCCCGGCCCTGCTGGTTGTTGAAGGCCTGGCGCCGGGCGTAGCGGTCGAGGTTGCGCATGGCGCGCCCGAGCAGGCCGTCCGCCCGCTGCTCCACGCGCGGATCGAAGTCGTCCGGATCCGGCTCGCCGCCGCCCGGCAGCGTCAGCGCGCCGTCGGCGAGCAACTGCTCGAGGATCTCGTCCGGCAACCGGCCGTCGTCCTCGCCCGGCCCCTCGGCGCCCTGCGAGGCGTCCGCGGTCTCGGCGTCGGGCACGTCACCGGCCGCGTCCTCGAACCGCGAATCGGAGGCCGCCTCCTGCCTCTCGGCCGCCTCGGCATCGGCCGGCAGGTCCGGTCGCAGCTCCTCGGCGGGGTCATCGCTCTCCACGAAGCGCATCGAGTTGCCGTCGGCGTTCGGCAGGTTGTTGAGCGGGTCCTCGGCCGCCGTCGGCGACTGCGAGATGCGGTCGCGGTCGGACAGGGACGCATCGGGACGCGGCGCATCGTCCGCCTCGATGTCGACCAGCGGCTCGATGAAGACGAAGGTGCGGTCCCGGTCCGCCGCCAGCGCGAGCTGCATCTGCTCCTGCAGCTCGGTGAGCTCCGCAAGCCGCGCCAGCCTCCGCGCCTCCGCGTTGCGGACGAAGGCGAGCTGCGGCACCAACAGTACCAGCAGCACCACCAGTACGTGCGCGAGGACCGACAGCAGAACCTGCTCGCGCCAGGACATCGCCCGTTCGATGGTCGGCGTGTCGAAGTAGCGGTCCTCAAAGTCGAAAATCATGCGGCGCCAGTCCGATTATAGCCCGCCGCCGGCGACGAGAACCGGGAAACGGGAGCGAAAACGGACTGACCTGTCAACCCGCTCCCGGACCGGCCCTGCACCCAGTGGCCGGCCCGTCGACGAAGTGGGATCCGTCAACCCGCTCCCGGACCGGCCTCCACCCCGCGCGTCGCCACGTAGAGGTGGACGACGCCCAGCAGCAGCGGGACTGATGCGGCGTCGCCGAAGCCGGCGTCGACGAGCAGCCGGCAGAACGCGGGACCGCTCGGGAACGCGCCCACCGACGCGGGCAGATACGTGTAGGCGCTGGCGTGCCGCGAGACGAGGCGACCGACCCGCGGCAGCACCGAGCGGAAGTACCAGCGGTAGAGCCCGCCGAGTCCGGGCAGGGTCGGCATGCCGAACTCCAGGATGGCGATGCGCCCGCCGGGCCGGACGACACGGTGCAGCTCCGCCAGGGCGCGCCGCGGATCCTCCACGTTGCGGATGCCGAAGCCGATCGTGGCGGCGTCGACGGACGCCGCCGGCAGGGGCACGGCCATTGCGTCGCCGCGCACCAGTCCGACCCGCCCGGCCAGGCCCCCGGCGGCGAGCTTGCGCGCGCCGTGCGCCAGCATGCGGCCCGCGAAGTCGATACCGACCACGCCCGCCGCGCCCCCGCGCCGGCGCGCCAGGGCGATGGCGAGATCGGCGGTCCCGGTGCACAGGTCCAGGACCGTCTCGCCGCCGGTCAGGCGCAGCGCCCGCGCCGCCCGCGCCCGCCACCAGTGGTCGAGGCCGCCGCTCAGCAGGTGGTTGAGCAGGTCGTAGCGGCCGGCGATGGCGTCGAACATCCCCGCGATGCGGTCCGGTGTCTTGTCGATCATCCGGTCCACGCCGGGAACAGGTTCTGGTCGAGGCCGAGGCAAGAGACGATCTTGCCGGCCAGGAAGTCGGCGAGGTCGTCGAGCGTGGCCGGCCGCTGGTAGAAGGCGGGCATGGCCGGCAACAGGTGCGCGCCCGCCTCGGCGCAGAGCACCATGTTGCGCAGTTGCGGCAGGCTCATGGGAGTCTCGCGCGGCACGATCACGAGCGGGCGGCGCTCCTTGAGCGCCACGTCCGCCGCTCGCTCGATCAGGTTGCGCGACAACCCGTGGGCCACGCCGGCCAGCGTCTTCATCGAGCAGGGCACGATGACCATCGCATCACAGGGGGCGCTGCCGCTGGCGATGGCCGCGCCCATGTCCCGGTTGCGGTAGAGGGTCAGGGCGTCGGGCGCGATCGCCACACCGTAGCGCGCCGTCAGGTACGGGCCGAGCCGGTCGACGGCAGCTTCGGGTCCGAGCTCGTCGACCAGCAGGCGCCGCCCGAAGTCCGACACCACCAGCTCCACCTGCACGCCCGCGCCGACGAGCGCCGCGATGGTGCGCACGGCGTACAGCGCGCCGCTCGCGCCGGTGACGCCGACGGCGACGCGCGACGGCTCACCCGACATGTCGCCCGCACCCGCACCGTCCATCCCCGCGCAGGACGCCGACCGCCGCCCGCCACCGACTAGCCGACATGGATCGCGGCCGCGGTCGCAGCCAGATACAGGATGCCGACGTAGCCATTGAGATCGAACGCCTGCTTCGCGCGCGACAGGTCGGCGGCGCTGACCAGCGACTGTTCGTAGGTCAGCAGAAGGGCCACCACAACGACCCCGCCCAGGTAGACAGCCCCCAACGGCGCCGTCCACGTCAGCATGGCCAGGGAGGCGACAGCCACGACATGGAACAGCCGCGACAGCCGGAGCGCTCCTGCGATCCCGAAGCGGACCGGGACCGAACGCAGGCCGTGCCGGCGGTCGAAGTCGATGTCCTCGCAGGCGTAGATCACGTCGAAGCCCGCCACCCAGGCGCCGGTGGCCAGGGCGAGCAGCCACGGCGTCGGGCTCCAGCCTCCGCCGGCCGCCAGCCAGCCGCCCACCGGCGCGACGGCGAGTGCGAGCCCGAGGAAGAGCTGCGAGTATGCCGTGTGCCGCTTGGCCAGCGAGTACCAGAACACGATGGCCAGGGCCACCGGTGACAGGGCGAAGCAGACCGGCCCCAGCGGGTACGTCACAGCGATGAAGGCGGCTGCGGCCAGGACCACGATGGCGCCGGCCTCGCGGCGGGATACGCACCCGCGGGGAATCTCGCGCCCGGCGGTGCGCGGATTGAGCGCATCGTAGCGTGCGTCGACCAGACGGTTGAAGGCCATCGCGGCGGTGCGGGCCGTGAACATCGCCGCCACGATCCACCCGACGCGGTTCCACGTGAGAGGAACCTGCTGTCCGGCGAGCAGGGCGCCGGACAGCGCGAACGGAAGGGCGAAGACGGTGTGGCCGAAGCGAATGAGCGAGGCGTACGTGCGAATGCGAGACAGCATGTGCTCTGCGGCGCCCCCCGACGCCGTGGGACGATATCAGCCGCACCATCCGTTGTCGGCGCGCCGCGCCGCGGATCGGACTCCGACCGTGGATTCGTCCACCTCATGGAGCCACCGGATCCGTTTCGGACCGATACCGGTCAACAGGTATTCTTCCACATCCTGTACGGACGCTGGCGTCTCGACCGCGATCAACGCGGCGGAGCGCCCCGGCTCGATGGCCCCGTGCGTCCGGCCGCGGCCCAGCGCGGTCGCGCCGACGAGGGTGGCGCTCGCGAGCAGACGCCCGGCCGGGACCTGCGGCGCGATACGCCGCAGGTCCGCCAGATCGGCGAACGTGTTGAGGTCCGGCGCGCTGGCGAGACTGTCCGTGCCGACGGCCACCGCCGCCCCGGCCGCGTAGAACGCCGCGACGGGCGGTACCCCGGCACCGGTCCAGGCGTTGCTCCGCGGGCAGGTCACCAGCGTCGCGCCCGATTCGGCCACCCGGCGGATCCCGGGCTGCGTGAGCTGCACGCCGTGGACGAGCAGCGTATCGTCCCGCAGCCACCCCAAGGTGTCCAGATACGCCACTGGATCCGATCCGGGGGGCCGCCACGCCGGGTCCCATCGGCCGCGCGCCTCGAGGACCGTCCGCCACGCCCCGGTCCCCGAGTGCAGGAACGCGCACTCCTCGCGCGATTCCGCCAGGTGCGCCGACCGCGGCCCGGGGAGTGCAGCCAGCGCGCGGAACAGCGCCGGCGAGACCGAATACGGCGCATGGGCGGCGGGGCGCACGCACACCCGCGCGTCCGGGCGCGCGACCGCCAGACGCCGCAGGCGGTCCGCAGCGACCGCCGCGGCGGCTTCCGACACATCGAAGCCGAGCAGCTCGTGGAACACCACCCCCTCGACCGGGCCCGCCTCCAGAGCGGCCACCGTGTCGAGCGTGTTCGAGACATCGCCCACCAGGGCCGTCCCGGCCTGGTGCAGCTCGTCTATCGCAGCCGAAATCGCTGCGGACCGCGGGCCCGGCGCGGCGGCTTCCAGGCGCCGCATCAGCGCCGCCGCCCAGGCCGGCATCGAGGCGGCCGGCGCCACGGCGCCGCGCAGCGCGGACAGCTCCAGGTGGGTATGGGCGTTGACCAGACCGGGCAGGATGCAGGCGCTCCCGAGGTCGACCTGTCGGGCGCAGCCTTCCGGGCCTTCATCCCCGGGACCGCCGACGGCGCGGACGACGCCGGCCTCCACGTCCACCCAGCCGCGCGCTATCGGCGACGAGGTGATGGGAACCACCCAGCGGGCGCGAAACCGCGTACGCGCCACCGCACCCGCGTGCGAACCCCTCACGCGCCGGCGGCCTGCCGGCGCTTGCCGGCCAGGCTCCGCGCAGGATAACGGGCGAGCTCGACCGGCACGGACGTGTGTCCCGTCTCGCGCGCGGTAGCCAGCTCGGTCATGCGCGGCACCTGCCGCGCGCGGAAAACGGGATCGCCGAGCACGCGGTACTCCATGTCGCGGCGCTTGGGCACGAACCCGGCGTCCTCGATGTTGGCGACGATCTCCACCTCGTCCATGCAGTAGGCGGCGCCGGCCGCGCGCACGACGTTCTCCTCGATCATCACGCTGCCCATGTCGTTGGCGCCGTAGGCGAGGCTCAACTGCCCGACCTTGCCGCCCTGCGTGACCCACGACGCCTGCAGGTTGTCGAAGTTGTCGAGCACCAGACGAGCGAGCGCGAGGGTTCTCAGGTATTCGACGCCAGTGGCCCCGACGCCGCCGAGCTCGGTGTTCGACGGCTGAAAGCTCCAGGTGATGAACGCCGTGAAGCCGCCCGTCGCATCCTGCAACTCCCGCAGCCGCAGCAGATGCTCGACCCGTTCTTCGAGGCGCTCGACGGTGCCGTACATCATGGTCGCGGTGGTGCGCAGACCGGCTTCGTGTGCGTCCCGCATCACATCGATCCATTCGGCCGCGGTCGCCTTGCCATGGCAGTTCAGGTGCTTCCGCACGCGATCGACGAGGATCTCGGCCCCGCCGCCCGGGATGCTGTCGAGTCCCGCCGCGACCAGGCGATCGATGACCGCCCGCGGGGAGAGCTGCGACAGGCGCGACAGATGAATCACCTCCGGCGGCGAGAGCGCATGCAGCCTGAAGGCCGGATAGCGCGCCTTCACCGCCCGGAACAGGTCCTCGTACCACGCCAGCGGCAGGTCCGGATTGTGCCCGCCCTGCAACAGCAGTTGCACCCCGCCGACCGCGATCGTCTCGTCGATCTTGGCGAAGATCTCGTCGAACCCGAGCACGTAGCCGTCGCCCGCGCCCACCTCCCGATAGAAGGCGCAGAAGTTGCACCGCGCCACACATACGTTGGTGTAGTTGACGTTGCGGTCGATGATGTAGGTGACGATGCCGTCCGGGTGGCGCGTGGCGCGCGCGGCATCGGCCAACTGTCCGAGGCGATGCAACGGCAGACCGGTGTACAGGGCGAGCGCCTCGGCGGCAGTGAGACGCCCGCCGTCCAGCACGCGCCGCACGGCGCCGTCGATCAGGTGCGCGGTCATGCGTCGAAGAACTCCAGCGCGGCAGCCTGCGGGACGACGCCGATGTCGGCGGCGGCGGCGAAGAAACGCTTCACCCCGTCGCAGCCGGCCGCGGTCAGGGCGAACTGCACGTTGTTCCGCAGATACTCCCGCGCCAGCTCGGCCTGCTCCTCGTCGGCCGGCCGGTGCGCAGCCACCACCTCGTCGAGGGCTGCGACCCCCGCGTCGCGCGCGGCGCGCAGCGCATGCACGTGCTCCGGCTGCACCCTGTCACGACCGGTCCACAGGGCCCAGACGAACGGCAGGCCGGTCATGGCCATCCATTCCTCGCCCAGGTCGATCTTGTCGAGGTCGACCACCGTCTCGTGCTCCGTGAACAGCGCGACATCCCCGATCAGCAACGCTGCATCGCACCGCTTGAGCATCGCTTGCAGATCGGGATGCATGGTGACGAATTTCGGCTCGATGTCGAACCACTGCGCGCACAGCACGCGGAGCAGGGCCACCGCAGTCCGCGAGCTCGAATCGATGGCGATGGAGCGGATGGCCGTGGTGGGCCGCGTCGTGAAGAGCGCCACCGACGCCACCGGACCGTTCGACGCCACGGCGATATCCGGCACCACCCGGTAGTCAGGCCGTCTGAGGTACTCGATCACCGGCAGCAGAGCGAGATCGACCGACCGGTCATGAAGCAGCGCCGCGCAGCGGGCCGGCACGTCGTACTGCAGCGAAAACAGCTCCGGACGAGCATCCAGCCCCTGGACGAGCGGTCTTGCGTTCAGATACTCGACGACTCCGACACGGATGGCACTCATTGGTGATGGGCGCACAGCGTCCGGAAACGGCCGTCTCGCTCGACCGGCACCAGTCCCGCCGCGCGGATGTTCCGCGTGATTTCCTCGAGCGGCGCCCGACGGGGCCCATGCTCCGCGGCATCGCTCGGAGAGACGCCGTCGATATCGTCCGCGCCGAACGTCAGCGCCACCTGCGCCAACTGCGGCCCGTAGTGTCGCCAGTCCACCTGAATCGACTCGATATTGTCGACCAGCAGCCGCGCCAGCGCAACCTGCCGGGCGTCTTCGTACCCTGTGGACGGTCTGACCGGCTCCGCCCGGGGCAGCGGCGCGAGAACCGGTACCGCGACGTCGCGACTCCAGCCGGCGACACGCCGCAGCGCATCGACGCCGATGCACCCCTGGTCGCCCACCGTCCAGCGCGCCACCGCCACGCCCGCCGCCGACGCACGCGCCGCCCAGACCGGATCCGCCGTGCGCTCGACGCGCGCTTCGGCGATGTACGCCAACCCCTGGTCCCGCAACGCCGCCAGCAGGTCACCGAAACGCGAAACGTCGGACCCGCACAGATCCACGAGCTCGTCGAGTGCAAAACCGCTCACCGGGACGTTTCCCGCGGCGTGCACGGCCGCACGGACCGCGTCCACCACGCGATCCACCGTGTCGGGACAACGGGCAAGGCGCAGCTCCCCGGCGTGCTCCGGCAGGACCTGACCGCCGATGTCCTCCGCCGGTACTTCCGCCAGACGCACGAACGTGGCCCGGTCACTCCGCAGCGCGCGGCGCCGTTCATCCGCGAGTGCGCCGAGGCGCACGAGATCGTGCGTGTGCGACAACTTCGCGATGTCCGACTCGGCCAGCGCAGCACCGGCCCGCAGCTTGTCGCCGACTCCGTCGAACCAGGATGCGTCGGTCATGCGACTGTGTGCGGCGGGGTTGCACCGCTACCACCCGTCATGGCGTCCGCGATCTGCTGGGCGACGGCAAGGGCCCGCCGGCCGTCGGCGCCGGTGACGCGCGGGGGCGTCCGTCGTCGCGCGGCGCGCACGAAGTCCTCCAGCTCCAGCTCCAGCGGCTCGGCACGCACGACGCCCACCCGCCCCCCGTCGATGCCGACCTCGCCGTCCTCGCCCTTCTTGACCTTCCAGATCTCGGCCTGCTGCTCGGCATAGTCTACCGAGACGAGCGCATGCGGCTGAAACACCCGCAGCTTGCGGACGCGGTCCCGGCTGATCCGGCTGGCCGTCAGGTTCGCGATACAGCCGTTCTCGAAGCGCAGGCGGGCGTTCGCGATGTCGATGCGGGAGCTGAGCACCGGCACGCCGATGGCCTCGATCGAGACCGGCGCCGAGCCCACGCAGGACAGCACGACATCGAGATCGTGGATCATGACGTCGAACACCACGTCGATGTCGAGGCTGCGTGGTTGAAAGCTCGCGAGGCGGTGCACCTCGATGAATCGGGGGGCCGAGATCAATGGCAGCGCCGCGGTGACCGCCGGGTTGTGCCGCTCGGTATGCCCCACCGCGAGCGTGGCGCCCGACGCGGCCGCGGCATCCATCAAGCGGTCGGCCTCCGGTATCGACGCGGCGATCGGCTTTTCGACCAGTACCGCCACACCCGCCTCGAGCAGCGGCAGACCGACACGCACGTGATCCCTGGTCGGAACCGCTACCACCACCCCATCGACGGGCAGGTCGATGTCGCCCAGGTCCCGGACCGCGACGGCGCCGACGTCCGCCGCTACCGCCCGCGCCCGGTCCAGGTCGAGATCGACCACCGCGACGAGATGGACGTTCGGAGCGGCGCCCAGAATGCGGGCGTGGTGTCGCCCGAGGTGACCGACGCCGACCACGGCGGCGCGAAACGGGGACCCGGTCATGCCCGCGACGCCCCCGACACATCAAGAGCCCGGCCCACGACGGCCACTCCCGCGGCATTCGCGGCCTCGAACACGCGGTTCCCGTCGAGCACGACGGTTCTGCCGGCATCGACCGACAGCACCGCGGCGCCGGCCGCAACAAGAGCGTCGATCGTGGCGACGCCGATGACCGGCACGTCGAAACGCATGTCCTGATTGGGCTTGGCGACCTTGATGACGCACACCCCCGGCCCGGCCAGCCGGCCCGCTCTGGCAATCACCTCGTCGGTGCCCTCCATCGCTTCGACGGCCACCACCGCGCGCTGCCGCACGGCGATCGTCTGGCCGATGTCGAGTCCGGCAATCGCATCCGCCATCCGGTATCCGAACTCCAGGTCGCCGCGCTCCTCGTCGTTCGGAGCCCGCTCGGTGAGCGTGCCGGACCGCGCGAGCAGCGGCTCGAGAAACGCGGTCGAGTCGACGAGGGTTATCCCGTGCGCACCGAGCACATCCGCTACCGCCGCAATCAGGGCGTCCGTGTTGCGCGTCGTCAGGCGCCGCAGCACCGACAGCAGGGTGAGGTCCGGCACGATGCCGGAGAAGATTCGCGTGTGCTTGACCTGGCCCGCCATCAGGGCACGGGTGACATCGGACCGCTTGAGGATCTCGATGCACCGGCCGAGCTGCCCCAGCGACACCCAGTGAAAGTCAGCCGGCGGCCCGGCCGCGGCCGCCGCTTCCATGGCTGGACTCGCCTCCTCGCGAATCGCGATCACGGTGACGTCGTGACCCAGGCTGCGGGCGGCATCCAGAGCGAGAAAGGGAAACCGGCCATTACCCGCGATCAAGCCGATGCGCATGTACGGCTCGATCTTCCGTTCTAGTCTTCAACGACGACCGGCTCTACCCGTCTGGCCGGCCGACGGAGGTTGACGCCGCGCCTGGAGGTCCGAATGAACTCGACCAGGTAGCGCACCTCGTGACCGCCCAGGCGCGGGTCGGTGTCGATGCGCGCCAGCGCGCGCGTGGTATTGAGCTTGGACTGCAGCAGATACCGATAGGCGTGCTTCAACTGCGCGATGGTCTGCGGCGAGGCGCCGCGGCGCTGCAGCCCGATCATGTTGACCCCGTACACCCGGGCCCGATTGCCGACGGTCTTGCCGTACGGCAGCGCGTCCATGGTGACCACGCTGTAGCCGCCGATGAACGCCTGCCGACCGACGCGGCAGAACTGGTGGACGCCCGAGAACGCGCTGATCGTCGCCTCGTCCTCGACCACCACATGCCCGCCCAGGGTCGCGCCGTTGCCGAAGATCGTCTTGTTGCCGACGATGCAGTCGTGCGCCACGTGGGCATAGGCCATGAACACGTTGTCGTTGCCGACGAGCGTCAACCCGCCGCCGCCGCGCGTGCCGCGATGGATGGTGACGAATTCCCGGATTACGTTCCTGTGACCGATGACGAGCCGCGTCTCCTCGCCCTCGTACTTGAGGTCCTGGGGAATGAGCCCGACGGAGGCGAAAGGAAAGATCTCGCACTCGTCGCCCAGCTCGGTGTCGCCGTCCACGACAGCCGAGGCTCCTACCCGACAGGCGCGTCCCATGCGGACTCCGGCCCCGACGATGGCGTTCGGTCCCACGATGGTCTCGGGACCAATTACCGCATCCTGATGGACCTTGGCGGTCTTGTCGATATAGGCGGACCGCTCGATGCCGACCAGCAGCTCCGCCTCCGCCACCATCTGATGCGCCACGGTCGCCACGCCGCGGAGCACGGCTTCGCCCTCGTCCCGGCTGCGCAGGGTCACGTCGAGGCAGAGTCGGTCCCCGGGAAACACCTGCTTGCGGAACTTCGCGTTGTTCACGCCACGCAGGGCCACTCGCCCGGTCGGCGCGTCGCTCTCCGGCCCCAGCAGGAGCAGGGTCGCCACCTGCATCAGCGTCTCGATCATCATGACGCCGGGCATCAACGGGTTTCCGGGGAAGTGCCCCTGGAAGTACTCCTCGTTGACCGTGACGTTCTTCACCGCGCGCACGCGGCGGCCCGGCTCATGTTCGACGACGCTGTCGACGAGCAGCGACGGATAGCGATGGATGAGACGGTCGAGAACAACTGGTATGTCGAGAGACACGTGCGTACGAGCTCAGGTGAGCGCCAGTCTACAAGGCCGCACGCACGCCGTCCACCGGGGGTCGCGGAACCGATTGGCGGCGCCGACCGACCGGGGAACAACCGGCGCTGCCCCGTCAGCGTCTGTTGAGGTCGTCGATGACAAACTCGGTCAGGTCGAGTGCGGGATTCGCCCAGACCAGACCCGCCGAGTTCAGAATGAAATCGATGCCGCGCGCGGCTGCCACCGAAGCCAGTGCAGGACCCAGCTTCGAGTCCAGGTCCACCTGGAGGCTCTGTTGCAGTTCCGTCACCTCCGCGTCGGCGTCCTGGGTGACGCGCTGCATCTCGGCCTGGGCGTCCTCCGTGTCGCGCTGAATGTCGAGTTGCAGTCGGCCGATATCGCGCGACAGGCCGAGGCGCGCCTCGGCGCTCATGACCGTCTCCCCCTGGGCCAGCCGTTGCTGCATCTGCAGCAGGTTCTGGTTCTTGGCGTCGATCTGGGTCTGCAGGGTCGCCTGCCGCGCCTCGATCTCGGCCCGCTTCCGCTCGAGCAGTTGCTGTACCTGGGTGTTGGCGCTCTGGCCGGGGACCGACTCGGCGACGATACGCTGAAGATCCACGAAGGCGTACTTCGTGCCGACCGGGAACGGCAGCGACGACCGGGCCTGGGCGGCCGCGGGCGAGGCGGCGGCTGCGGACAGCGCGCCGGCGATCAACGTCATCAGGACAACAGGTCTCATCGGTGGTGTTCCTCGTGAGGCGCGCGACCTCCCCGCCGCGCGCGGCCGAATGGTTGACGTCGACGGCGCGGCCCCCGCCGCGCCGCCTCAGAACGTGGTGCCCATCGCGAAACGGAACCCGTGCCGTTCCTGCGGCTGGTAGCGGTCGTTGAAGATGCCTTCCACCTGCGGGTTGTAGTAGTAGATCAGACGGAACGGCAGGTTGAGCATCGGCATGAAGAAGCGCAGCTCGATGCCGGTCGACGTGTAGAAGTCGTTCATCGCGAAGTCGCGCCCGAAGTCCTGCACCTGCCCCGCGTCGTAGAACGTGACCAGCCGCACCGGCCCGCCGAGCACGAACTGGTACTCGAAATTGAGCAGCAGGCTCTTGTTGCCACCCATGACGATCAGCCCCTGGTACGAGTTGTTCGGGACCTCGGGGTTGACATCGGACAGCGTCGGGCCGACGCGCCGGATGTCGAACCCGCGGATCGAGTACTCGCCGCCGAGCCACAGCCGCTCGAAGACGGGGATCCTGTCGGGGTTGCCGGCCTGCAGGTGGCGGTACTGCACGCGACCGCCGATGATCGTGCGGCCGGTATGCGGCCGGTAGAAGGTGGCCTCCAGGATCGGCTTGACGAACCGGGTGTTGCCGCCGGCGCCGGCCAGCTCCAGGGCCAGCGACAGGCTCTTGCCCTGACTGGGGAAGATCGGATGATCGACGGTGTTGTGCCGGAGCTGCGGCGTGACCTTGCTGACCGTGCGCTGGCCGTCGCTCCCGAGCAGCAGGGCGTCGGCGAAGAACGGGTTGTAGGCGGCCAGGTACGACGCATCGACGTTGCGTCCGAAGTACTCGCTGACGCTCGCCTCGGAGTTCTCCAGGCTGTAGGTCAGGAACATGCGGGTGAACAGGGCGAGCGGGATGCCGAACGTCGCCGAGCCGCCCACCGTCTTCTCCTGGAAGCTGAACCAGTCGATCTCGCGCGAGAAGATCTGGGTGCCGAGTGATATGGGACGACCGAAATTGTACGGACGCGTGAACGAGACCTGCGAGTTGTTGGCCCACTGCCCCCGCTGCACCGAGACCCCGAACGTCTCGCCACGGCCCATGAAGTTGCTCGTCTGGAACGAGACCTGGCCGAACACCCCGTCGAACTGCGAGTACCCGGCGGCGAACGTCAACTGGTTCAGATTGGTCTCGGTCAGATCGAACGTCAGGTTCACCTCGTTCTCGACCGACTCCACCTTCTCGATGGCCACGCCCTCCTCTTCGAGCGGTTCGAAGAAGCCGAGCTGGTTGAGCCGCCGCACGCTGTGCTTGAGCGCCTCGGTGTTGAGCACGGCGTTCTCGGCCACCTGCAGCTCGCGGCGGATAACCTCGTCGTGCGTCGTCTGGTTGCCGGCGAACTCGATTCGGTTGATGAAGTACTGCTCGCCCTCCTGCACGCGGATGGTCACGTCCACGACGGGATCGCCCTGGATGCGGAGCGGACGCGGGACGACGCTGCCGCCGGCGGCGTTCCCGCCGCCGTTGCCGTTCGTGTAGCCGGCCCCGTTACCGTTACCGTTGCCGTTGCCGTTGGCCTCGGCGGCCGCCAGTTCGGCCGCTCGCTCGGCCGTGCGCGCCGCCTCCCCCTCCTCGGTGCGCGGGTTGAGCTCGGGCGCCAGGGTCATCTCGTAGTAGCCGAGCGAGCCGTACAGCTCGCGGGCGTCCTCGAAACCCTTGCGGACGTTGCCCTCGCTGTAGTAGGCCCCCGGCTCGATGTCCTCGAAGATGCGACGCAGCCCGACCTCGAGCAGGATCTCGTTGCCCGCGAAGTCGACCTCGCCGATGCGGTAGCGCTCGCCCTCGTCCACCGGGATCTGCAGCCGCAACCCGCGGGTCTCGCCGTCCTCGGACAGCTCCAGGTACTCCAGCTCCGGCTGCCCGACCTGCGCCGTGATGTAGCCCTCGTCGCGGTAGTAGGCCTCGATGGCCACCGCGTCCTCCTCGTACTCCTCGGGCTTGTAGGTGCCCCGGCCGGTCATCCACGAGAGCCACCAGCGCTGCTTGATATTCTTCATCTTGCCGCGCAGGCGACCGTCGCTCATCGCCGTGTTGCCGATGAAGTCGATCTCGTGGACCTGCACCTTGGGCCCCTCGGTCATGTGGAACGTCAGACGCACCAGCTTCGGACCGCCCGGCAGTTCCTCGATGGTGTGGTCGACCTCCGCGAACATGTAGCCCTCGGCCTGGAAGCCCTGGCGGATGATCGCCTTGACGCGACGGATCGTCTCCGGGTCGATGAACGAGTCCATCCGCAGCGTGACGCCCTGCTGCTCCAGGTTCTGCAGGATGTCCTCGGTCTTCAGCACTTCGGAGCCCTCGTAGGTGACGATCTTCACCCGCTCGCGCTCTTCCATGTTGAAGATGACGGTCTTGGCCGGCACGCCGTTGGGGAAGGGCGTGTCGATGACCTCGACCCAGAGATCGTTCAGGAAGCCGGTATCCCAGAGACGCTGGTAGTCGTCCAGGATCATCTCCACCGTCTCGTCCGTGTAGGGCACCCACTGGCCCCGGGACGGGATGGTGCGATTGTCATCCTTGACGATCTCCATGTAATAGAGATACGTGTCGTAGTCGACGCCCGCCACGTTCCCCTGGGTCGGGAACTGGATCGAGATGTTCCTGAGCAGCGTCGGCGAATCAGGTGGCGGCAATTGGGGCCGCGGCGGTTCCGGCGCCCCGCCGAAAATGGACGGCGCCTGCTGCTGCGGGGCCCCGAAGATGGACGGCTGCCCTGCGGCCGGTGCGACGCCCGACGCCAGCCCCACCCCGAACGCCAGCAGTGTCGCGACGCCGACGCGCACGCCGAGCGGTTTCGCATGTCCCGTCTGTTTCACCTGCTTCACCTGCATCGATGTTCACCCGCGGGGAAGCCGGCGGCCGGCCACGACCCCGCCGATCCGGTCATGGCTGGCATGCGCCCCGTGACGCACAAACCCCGCACACCATTTTACGAGATCTTTGGACGTCCCGGACCCGGATGCGGCCGGTACGCGAGTCGCCGGAGCTAGACAAGGCACCGCCCCTCCACCTCCCGGTCCGCGGTGCGGTAGGCGAGAACCCCCGCGTCGAGGTAGACCTCGACCTCGCCGGACGCCAGGCGCCCACTGATCAGCTCCTCGGAAAGCGGGTCCTCGACGTGCCGCTGGATCGCCCGCCGCAGGGGGCGCGCGCCGTAGGAGCGATCCTTGCACGTCAGGTCGATGATCCGGTCGATGACCTCGGCGGTCAGCGTGATGCGCAGGTCGCGGCCGGCGAGGTTCTCGTTGAGCTGTCGCACGAGCATCCGCAGGATCTCGCGCAGATCCTCGTCCGTCAGGGCCTCGAACACGATGATCTCGTCGACGCGGTTGACGAACTCGGGATTGAACGTCCGCTTGACCTCGCCGAGCACTAGGTCCGTCACGCTGCGCTGCACCTCCTGCGCGCTCGACGACTGGAACCCGACCGCGGCCTTCTTCTGGATGTGACGCGCCCCGATGTTCGACGTCATGATGACGATCGTGTTCTTGAAGTCGACCCGGTTGCCGAGCCCGTCGGTGAGGTGACCATCCTCGAAGACCTGCAGCAGGATGTTGAACAGATCGGGGTGCGCCTTCTCGATCTCGTCCAGCAGGACAACCGAGTACGGGTGGCGCTTGACCTTCTCGGTGAGCTGCCCGCCCTCGTCGTGGCCGACGTAGCCCGGCGGCGACCCGATCAGCTTAGACACGGAGTGCTTCTCCATGTACTCCGACATGTCGAAACGGACCAGCGCGGTGTCGCTGCCGAACAGGAAGCCGGCGAGCGCCCGCGCCAGCTCCGTCTTGCCGACGCCGGTCGGCCCCAGGAACACGAAACTGCCGACCGGCCGGTGCGGAGACTTGAGCCCGGCCCGCGAGCGCCGGATGGCCCGCGCGAGGGCCGAGATGGCCCGCTCCTGGCTGATCACCCGCCGGTGCAGCTCGTCCTCCATTCGCAGCAGCTTCGCGCTCTCGTCCTGGTTGATCGTGGTCAGCGGCACGCCGGTCCACTTCGACACGACCTCGTCGATGTCCTGCCGGCCCACCTCGACCGGCTGGCCGCCCGCCTGGACGTCGAACTTCTCGCGCACCACCTGCAGGTTCTCCCGCGCGAGCACCTCCTGCTCGCGGAAGAACTGGGCCCGCTCGTAGTCCTTCTGCGCCGTCGCGCTCTCCATCTGCTCGACCGCGGTGCGGATGCTCCTGTTGATCTCGCTGAATTCGTCGCTGTAACCCGCGGCTCGGAGCTTGGCGCGCGCTCCCGCCTCGTCGATCAGGTCAATCGCCTTGTCCGGCAGGAACCGGTCGGTGATGTAGCGGTTCGACTGGAAGACCGCGGCGTCCATGGCCTCGGACGAGTACGCCACGCGGTGGTAGCTCTCGTAGCGCTCCTTGATCCGGCTCAATATCTCGAGCGCTTCGCCCTCGGTGGGCGGATCGACCTTGACGGCCTGGAAACGCCGTTCCAGGGACCGGTCCTTCTCGATGTACTTCCGGTACTCGGCCGGCGTCGTGGCTCCGATGCAGCGGATCTCGCCGCGCGACAACGCCGGTTTCAGGATGTTCGCCGCGTCGAGCGAACCCTCGGCCGATCCCGCGCCCACCAGCGTGTGCAGCTCGTCGATGAACACGATGATGTTCGGGTTCTCGGTCAGTTCCTTCATGATCGCCTTGAGGCGTTCCTCGAACTGTCCGCGGTACTTCGTGCCCGCCACGATCAGCGGGATGTCGAGGGCGAGAAGCCGCTTGTCGGCCAGAAAATGCGGTACGTCGCCGAACGCGATGCGCTGGGCCAGCCCCTCGACGATGGCGGTCTTGCCGACCCCGGGCTCACCGATGAGCACGGCGTTGTTCTTCGTGCGGCGGCACAGCACCTGCTGTACGCGCTCGAGCTCCACTGCACGGCCCACCAGCGGATCGAGGCGGTTCTTGAGCGCGGCGTCCGAGAGGTCGCGGCTGAACTCCGCCAGCAACGGCGTCTCCTTGACCCGCGTCACGGTGGTCTTCTCGTTCAGTAGCTGGACGATGTCCTCGCGGACCGCATTCAGGCGCATCCCCTTCTCGGACAGGATGGTCGACGCCACGGACCGCTCCTCGCGCAGGATGCCGAGCAGCAGGTGCTCCGTCCCGATATAGTTGTGCAACAGCCGGTCCGCCTCTTCCGCGGCGAACTGCAGCACGCGCTTCGTCTCCGCGCTGAACGGGATCTCGACCGATGTGGACACCTTCTCGCGGAAGACGGTGCGGCCCTCGATCTCCTTGCGGATGTTCTCCAGCGACAGCCGCGAGCGGGCGAAGATCCGGCTCGTCAGCCCCTTCCCCTCGCGTATCAGTCCGAGCAGCAGATGCTCGGTCTCGATCGAGATGCTCCCGAGCTGGCTCGCCTCGTAGCGCGCGAAGAACAGGACGCGCCGCGCCCGTTCGGTGTATCGCTCGAACATGTCGACTGCTCCGACGCCGGATGGCCAGCGTCCGGCTGCGAATCGATTATATGGTACCGGTCGGTGCCCCCCGGCTGCACGTGCGGCGCTTCACGCCGCAGCCAGCCGCCCGCCGACCAGCCGCAGCACGCGGTCGCAGGTGGCGGCCAGCCGATCGTTGTGGGTGGCCACGACCGAGGTCACTCCGTACGCCCGGTGCATGTCGCGCAGGAGGTTCTGAACTGCCGCGCCGGTGGTCTCGTCGAGATTGCCGGTAGGCTCGTCCGCAAGGAGGAGCGCCGGACGCATCACGAGGGCCCGCGCCACCGCCACGCGCTGCTGCTCCCCTCCCGACAGCATGCCGGACCGGTGATCGAGCCGGTCGCCGAGTCCGACCTCGCGCAGGAGCGCGGCAGCCCGTGCGCGGGCCTCCGCGACCGGCCGACGCGCGATGCGCAGGGGCATCTCGACGTTCTCCAGCGCCGAGAACTCCGGCAGCAGGTGGTGGAACTGGAAAACGAACCCGACGCTGCGGTTCCTGAACGCGACCAGGGCGTCGTCGTCAAGGGCCGTCAGCTCAATCCCGTCAGCATGAATCCGCCCATTCCGGGCGCGCTCGAGGCCGCCGAGCAGGTGCAGCAGGGTACTCTTGCCGACTCCCGACGCTCCCACGATCGCGACCATCTCGCCCGGCGCGACGGCCAGCTCCAGGTCGCACAGCACGGGCAGCGTGCGTCCGCCTATGCGATACGACTTCGACAGTCCCCGGACCTCGAGAAACGACATGGCGCGGTCCTGCCGCAGGAAGACCTACTGATACCGCAATGCTTCGGACGGATCGATGCGCGCCGCGTGGCGCGACGGATGCAGAGTGACGAACAGGCAGACCATGTTCGCCACCAGGAGGACCAGCCAGAAGTCAAGCGGCTCAACGATGAACGGCACGTAGGTCACCTGGTACACGTCCATCGGCAGCCGCAGCAGCCGGTAGCGATCCATCACCGCGCAGATGGCGTAGCCGACCGCGGCGCCGGCGGCGGTACCCGCGAAACCGATCATCGCGCCCTGCAGCACGAAGATGCGGCGAACCATCCGGGCGCTCGCGCCCATGGTCTTGAGGATGGCGATGTCGCGGCTCTTCTCCATGACGAGCATGATGAGCGACGACACGATGTTCAGCGTCGCAACCAGCACGATCAGGCCGATCGCGACCGATATCGCCATCTTCTCCAGAAAGAGCGCCGAGAAGAGCGAGGCGTTGAGCTGCGACCAGTCTTCCGTCGTGTAGGAGTCGCCGATCTGGTCCGGAATCGCGTCGGCCACGGCGCGCGATACGGAGGGATCATCGACGCGCAACTGCATCATCTCCACCCGATCCCTGCCGAACAGCCGTTTGGCGACGTCCAGCGTCACGAAGCCGTAGCCGGTGTCGTACTCGAGCAGTCCCAGCCTGAAAATGCCCGTCACCTCGAGACGGCGCGGGCGCGGCAGCATGCCCATGGGCGACAGCGCGCCGCTCAGCGTGACGAGGGTGATGTCGTCGCCGACGAACGCGCCCAGCTTCCTGGCGAGCTCCTCGCCGATCACGATGCCGCCCGACGCGGCGCCCTCGTAGGCGGCCAGGTCGGACAGGCTCCCGCGGTCGACTGCCGCCGCGACCCCCGTGACCGTCGTCTCCAGCGCCGGATCGATGCCCTTGACGTTGAGCGGCGCATTGCCGGCACGGGTATAGGCGAGGGCCTGGCCGAGGACCGCCGGCGCCGCAGCCTCGACCCGCGGCAGCGCGACCAGCTTGCGCGCCTCGGCGTTGTAGTCCTCGAAGCCGCCGTCGAGCACCTTCCAGACGTAGACGTGGGCCTGTGCGCCCACGATTCGATCGCGCAGCTCCTGTTGCAACCCGGTCATCAGGGCGAGAGCCACAATCAGTGCGGTGACACCGACCGTCACCCCCAGCACCGAGATGAGAGAAGTACTCGCCATGGACGCCTGCTTGCGGCGCGCCATGAGATACCGGAGGGAAACGTAGAACTCGAAGGGCAGGTTCATGAGCCCGGAGCGCCGCCCTGCTGCCACCCGGACAACGGCCGCAACAGGGGAAACAGAATCACGTCGCGAATCGACTGCCGGTCGGTCAGCAGCATGACGAGCCGATCTATCCCGATGCCCTCGCCGCCGGTGGGCGGCAATCCGTGTTCGAGGGCACGGATGTAGTCGTCATCCATGGCGTGCGCCTCGGCGTCGCCGGCCCGCCGCGCCTGGCGCTGAATCTCGAACCGGCGCCTCTGCTCCACGGGATCGTTCAGCTCGCTGAACGCGTTCGCAATCTCCATCCCGCCGACGTAGAGCTCGAAACGCTCGACGGTGTCTGCATCGCCCGGCCGCTGCTTCGACAGCGGCGACACCTCGGTCGGGAAGTCGTGGACGAAGGTCGGCTGCACGAGTCCGTCCTCGCACAGCGCCTCGAACAGCGTGAACACGATGCGGCCCGCGCCGGCGTCCGGCGCGATGTCGACATCCAGCCCGCGCGCCAGACGGGCCGCCACCGTCCGGTCCCTCAGATCCTGCTCGGATACGTCGCAGTCCAGCCGCTCGGCGATCGCCCTGCATACCGCGGCCCGCAGCGACACCCGGCTGAATCGACTCCGCCAGTCTATCCTCTCGCCGCCGAAGACGCATTCCCGCCCGTCGAGCACCTCTTCCGCCACTGCGCCGAGCAACTCCTCGGTCAGCGTCATCAGCTTCAGGTAGTCGCTGTAGGCCTCGTAGAACTCGAGCATCGTGAACTCGGGATTGTGGCGCGTCGAGATCCCCTCGTTGCGGAAGTTGCGGTTGATCTCGTAGACGCGCTCCATCCCGCCGACGACGAGCCGTTTCAGGTAGAGCTCCGGCGCGACCCGCAGGTACAGCGGCAGGTCGAGCGCGTTGTGGTGCGTCACGAACGGCCGAGCGAGTGCGCCGCCGGCCAGCGGCTGCATCATCGGCGTCTCGACCTCCAGATAGCCGCGCCCGTCGAGGAACCGCCGGATGGCGCGGATGACTCGACCGCGGACCTCGAAGACCTGCCGGGACGCGGGGTTGACGATCAGGTCGAGATAGCGCTGGCGGTAGCGGGTCTCCACGTCCGTGAGCCCGTGCCATTTCTCCGGCAGCGGCTCCAGGCACTTGGCGAGGAACTCCAACCGCTCGGCCCAGACGGTCAGCTCGTTCGTGCGCGTGCGAAAAACGCGGCCGGCGACGCCCACGAGGTCGCCGGCGTCCAGCAGCCTGAAGAGGTCGAAGTCGCGGGAGCTGACCGAGTCCTTGCGGACATAGGCCTGCAGCCGGGACCTCCCGTCCGACAGCACCAGGAAGTTCGCCTTCCCGAAGCTTCGGATGCCGGCGATACGCCCGGCGGTGACGGTCTCGGGGCGCGCCGCCTCCAGTTCCTCTCCGGAACGGCCTCGGTGGACCTCGACGACCGTCGAGACGCTGTCCGCTCTCTCGAAACGGGCCGGGTACGGATCGACGCCCAGTCTGCCGAGCGCCTCGTGGTTGGCGCGCCGCTGCCGCCGCTGTTCGGATTCCGGCTGGCCGGTCAAGCATCCTCCGCCGCCACGCGGCCGACCTGCTCCCGGGCGGCAGTCGTCGTGTCCCGACTCCGCTCCAGGACCGTGCGCCGCACCGCATCAAGCACGCCATTGACGAAGGCGACGGCGCGTTCACCGCTGAACGTCTTCGCCAGCTCCAGCGCTTCGTTGATGACCACCGGCGGCGGCGTCTTCTCGAACAGCAACTCGTACACGGCCACGCGCATGATGAGCCGGTCGACCACGGCCAGACGCTCCGAGCGCCAGTTGTCGCTGTGTCGCGCGATCAGTTGATCGATCTCCGGCAGCGCAGCCACGGCCCCGCGCGCGAGTCCGAGCGCCAGTTCCCGGCGGGTGGCCGGAGCCGGATGCACCGCCCAGAACAGGTCGAGCGCATCGTCGAGCTCATCCGCCCCGATGCGACCGACATCCCATTGATACAGCAACTGAAGCGCAGTCTCGCGAGCCCGATGGCGCTCGCGCGCGCTGTCGGTTCTCGTCTCCCGCGTCGCAAACACCCTTTTCGCCGGGTCGAGCGTCCGATGCAACGCCTGGAGCGCCGTCTCCCGGGCCCGATGGCCTTCGCGCGGGCCTCTCGACATCGATTCGTGTCCGCCAGCTCCGCGATCCGGCGTGTCGCGAACCCTGCCGCCGGCCCGCGGGCTGCCCGGGTGGGTTCCTGTCCGACGGGCGGCAGAAGGCGCCTCGTGATGAACCGGGCGGGCGGCAGGGCCTTTCGACGCCTGCCGCTCGACGCGCTTCACCAGGCGCGGCCGTTCCCCGGACATCGGCCGGGGGGAAACAGGGCCTGGCTGCATCCCGGACGCATCGCGAAGGACGGCGGCGTCCCCCGGGCCGGAAACCGCGGGGGACGCCGCCGCCCCGCCGCCCGGCGGCGTCCCCCGGGCCGAAGTCCGAAGCCGCGGTGCGCCGGGCGGGACGTCGCGCCAGCCGGCTCGTTCTTTGTCCATTCGTGTTTACATCGGGATGCGGAAACGGTCGAGGCTCATCTCGGCGATCGCCATCGTGGCGTCTCGTTCCCGGGTGGGTGCGGCGCATCCACGCCGGGAACCGATGACGACTCGCGCCCGGCGGCAGCCGCGTCCTCATGCTCGACGTCCCGGTCGGCTCTGACGCGGGCTCCTGCCGAGGAGCACGCGCGCCGGCTCCCGGGATCGACATTCACGCTCCGGCCCGGGGCGAGCCCGGCAGCGAGCCGATGACGTTGGCCAACTGCACGGCGGCCAGCGCGGCTTCGCGCCCCTTGTTCGACGGCCCGTCGCCGGCCCGCGCGACCGCCTCGTCCAGGGAGTTGGTGGTCAGGACGCCGAAGGTCATCGGCACGCCCGTGGCCTGCGACGCAGCGGCGATCGCGTGGGTGACGGCCGACGCGAGGTAGTCGAAGTGCGGCGTCTCGCCCCGGATGATGCAGCCGAGACAGACCACGGCATCGAACGTCCCCGACTCCGCGGCGCGGCGGGCGGCGAGTGGAATCTCGAAAGCGCCCGGCACCTCGATGACCGTCGCCGAACCGGCGCCGCGCGCTCCTGCATCGCGGAGCGCGGCGAGCGCGCCGTCGCACAGCGCACCGGTCACGGCCCGGTGGTACGCGGACACGACGAGGCCGACCCGCAGCGCCGATGCGTCGGTCACCCCCTCGATGACCGGGGTGTCTCTCATGAGCCGGTAAAGCGCGGAGGACGTTTCTCCAGAAAGGCACTCGTGCCTTCGCGCCAGTCACTGGTCGCGGCGGCCACCCCGAAGAGACCCGCCTCGTGGGCGCAGCCGTCTGCGAGCGTCATGCCCGCCCCTTCGCGAACCGCGGCCAGGACACAGCGGACCGCGACCGGCGCCCGGGCCGCGATCCGCCGGGCGAGCTCGATCGTCCGGGGCATCAGTTCGGCCCGGGGGACCACGCGATTCACAAGTCCGATCCGCCACGCTTCCTGCGCGTCGATCGGCGCGCCGGTCAGTATCATCTCCAGGGCGTGCCCGCTGCCGACGAGGCGCGGCAGCCGCTGCGTGCCGCCGTAACCGGGCAGCAGTCCGAGTCCGATCTCCGGCAGGCCGAGCTTCGCCGTGTCCGCCGCGATCCGCAGCGTACAGGCCATGGCGAGCTCGCAGCCGCCACCGAGTGCGTAACCGTTGATCGCAGCGATCACCGGCTTTCCCATCCGCTCCATCGCGTGGCACAGCGCATGGCCGCGGGCCGCGAGGGCCTGTGCCGTGACCGGCGTGAGCAGCGCCAGCTCGCGGATGTCAGCCCCGGCGACGAACGCCCTGTCGCCGGCCCCGGTCAGGACCACCGCGCGCACCTCGTCGTCGGCCGCCAGACGGCTCACGGCGTTCTCCAACCCGGTGATCGTCTCGTTGTTCAGCGCGTTGAGCACCGCCGGCCGCGTCACCGTCAGTACGGCTACCGCTCCGTCCCGTTCGATGGTCAGGTTCTCATCCGGCATGGCGTCTGGCTCGAACGGCAAGAACTATACTCCACGCCCATGCCAGCCCGCCGCCGGCCGCGGCCCCCAGCGCATCCGCCGCCACGTCCCGCCACTCCGGGCTCCGTCCCGGCACGAACGACTGGTGCGCTTCGTCCGTCAACCCGTAGGACACTGCCAGAACGACGGCCAGCAGCACGCGAGCGGCGGTGATCCGCGACCAGTCCGCACCGGCCACGGCCCGCAGCAGCGCCGCCCCGAGGACGGCGTACGCGGCGGCATGCGCCATGACGTCGGAGACCGACGCCGGCAGTCTCGGCGGCGAAGAGGATCCCGAGACGACGAAGATCGCCGCCATCATGGCGGCGACCGGCCCCCACAGGTAGCACAGCCGGAGCAGTCGACCCGCACCTCGGCTTGTCCGTACGGTCATAGCGGGAACGGGTACATGAGCCAGGCCAGGACCGTCGCCGCGAGCACGAATCCGGCGAACAGCACGCCTCCGAAGCGCGCCTGCTCGGCCGGCTCGTCGCGCATCAGCACCGCGAAGACGAGCGACACGAACCCTGCGAACAGCACCATCAGCAGGAAGTGGCTGGCCATCGCGCCGCCTATTTGCGTCCCTGGGCAATGTCGAACGCGTCCAGCACGACGAGCACGTTCAGCAGCCCGGAAACGACGAGAAACGTGTTGCCGTACTCGTAGGTGCCGGCTGCGACGTCGCCGCCGCCCGCGCCCAGTGCGCGCGCCAGCAGATAGGGGGCCCCGATGCCGAGATCGGCGAGTCCGGCCAGCGCCACCAGCGGCTGCGCGGGATCGATGGCGAACAGCTCGCCGTCGAGACCGAGTCCGATCGCGAACATCAGCGGCAGCACCGCAAGGAAGACGACCCCCTTGGACGAGCGCCCCAGCCAGAGATGGCCCGCCCCCGGCAGCACCCAGGCGACGGCGCAGACGGCGGCGACTCTACCCGGCTCGGCCGCGTGCGGACGGTTGGGCATGGTCTCTAGTGTACCTTCCCGCGGATCACGCCGGCCATGAACCAGCAGACTGCCGCACCGAGCGGTACCGCCGCCGCCGCGCGTCCGAGATTCCCGGGATCGACGATGCCGAGCACCTCGAGCACGAGGGTCGCGCCCGTCGGCAGCGCCGCCGCGGCAATGCGCGCGCGTGTGGCCTGCGCCCGGAGGCACCGGGCGGCGCCCATCAGGCCGAGCAGCGCCCCCGCGTACAGTCCGGCGCACCGTCCGCAGACCGGGAACTTCACCCCCCAGGGATGAAAGGACCGTTCCGCGCGTTGGTGACAGATGAAGCTTCCGGTGACGTAGACGACCGTCGCGACCAGTGTGCCGCCGGCGGTCCGCTGACTGAGCGCATACGGCGCCGCCGCCAGCGCGGTGCTCCAGACCAGAACGCCACCGACGAGCAACGGCAGCAGCAGGCGCCTAGTAGTCGAGTGCATCGAAGTGCGTCAGGCGCCGGAAGGCGTCGAAACGCTCGCGGATGTCCTCGTCCGTCAGACTCAGCAGACGGCCGAGGCCGAAGTCCTCCACGGAGAGCGACGCCATGGCGCTGCCGCAGATGACTGCGCGCGTGACCGCCTCGTCGGACAGGTCGCCGACCGCGGCCAGGTAGCCGACGAGTCCGCCCGCGAACGTGTCGCCCGCGCCGGTCGGATCGCACACCTCGTCGAGCGGCAGCCCCGGCGCGGCGAAGAACTCGTCGCCCCGCGTCATCAGGACGCCGTGCTCACCGCGCTTGATGACCACCCGGTCCGGACCCATCCGGCGGATCTCGCGCGCCGCCTGCACGAGGTTCGCCCTGCCGCTCAGTTGTCGCGCCTCCTCATCGTTTATCACGACGGCGTCCACGCGCCGGAGCACCCGGGCGAGCTCGGACGGCGTCCCGTCGATCCAGTAGTTCATCGTGTCGAGGGCAACGAAGCGGGGCGCCTCGATCTGATCGAGCACCTCCATCTGGAGGGCCGGGTGAATGTTGGCGAGGAACACGATGGGCGTGGACCGGAAGCGTTCCGGAACCCGCGGCGAGAAGTCCTGAAAGACGTTCAGATGGGTGTAAATCGTCTCGCGCGTGTTCAGGTCGAGCTTGTACTCCCCCTTCCAGCGGAACGTCTCGCCCGGCACGCGCTGAAGCCCTTCGAGGTCAATCCGCCGGCCGCCGAAGACCTGCATGTGGTGCTCGCTGAAGTCCTCGCCCACCACCGCCACCAGCCGCACGTCGCTGAAGAACGACGCGGCGACGCTGAAGAACGTCGCGGCCCCGCCCACCACGCGCGAGACCTCTCCGAACGGCGTCCGGATTGAGTCGAAGGCGACCGATCCGACCGTCAGCACCGGTTCCGTCATGACACGTACCGGCCGATGATCGGAGCCAGCTCGGCCCGGGTCTGCGGCGGAATCGCTTCGGGCCGCGTGATGATCGCCGTCGCCAGCGCGGTGCTGCATTCGCACCCGCGCTCGATCGGCAGGTGCGACACGAGGTCGGCAATCGTGTTCTGCGCCGTCACGGCGTTCGCCTGCAAGGTCTCGATGACCATCTCGACGGTCACCTGATCGTGATCCGGATGCCAGCAGTCGTAGTCGGTGACCAGGGCCAGGGTCGTGAAGCAGATCTCGGCCTCCCGCGCCAGCTTCGCCTCCTGCAGATTGGTCATGCCGATTACGTCCATGTTCCACGAGCGGTACAGGCGAGACTCCGCAAGCGTGGAGAACTGCGGGCCATCCATGCAGACGTAGGTGCCACCGCGGTGCACGGTTGCGCCGACCCGGCTCGCCGCATCCGCGGCAAGCCCGCTCAGAACCCCACAGAACGGGTGAGCGAACGAGACGTGCGCCGCCATGCCGCGCCCGAAGAACGTGCCGCAGCGTCCCCGCGTACGGTCGACGAACTGGTCCGGGACCACGATGTCCTGCGGCCGGTACTGTTCCTGCAGGCTTCCGACCGCGCTGGCCGAGACGAGCCACTCGACGCCGAGCGTCTTCATGCCGAATATGTTCGCGCGGAAGTTCAGCTCCGACGGAAGAATGCCGTGCCCCGCGCCGTGGCGGGCCAGGAACGCGACGCGCCGGCCCGAGAGGGTGCCGACCACGTAGGGCGCGGACGGCGCGCCGAACGGCGTCGCGACCGCCCGCTCCTGGCGATCCGTGAGCTGAGCCATGTCGTACAGCCCGCTCCCGCCGATGATGCCGATGCGTATCCGTTCGTCAGCCTGCATGATGCGCCTGCCCGCTCCTCTCCTGCTTCTCCTGCTTCAGTTCGACGAGGACGCCGTGCGCGCTGGCCGGGTGCACGAACGCCACGAGTGCGCCCTCCGCCCCCTGGCGCGGCGTCTCGTCGACCAGCCTGATCCCGCGCGCCTTCAGACGCGCCAGGGCCTCCGCAATATCGTCGACGCGCAGCGTGATGTGGTGTATTCCGGCTCCGCGGCGGGACACGAAGCGCCGGATGGGGGACTCCGCCGACGTCGCTTCGAGCAGTTCCAGGGCCGCGGAGCCGACACGCACGAAGTGTGCGCGCACTCCTTGCGAGGGCACGTCCTCCGTCGCGTCGACCTCGAGACCAAGGGCCTCGGTATAGAACGCGAGCGCCGCATCGAGGTCCTCCACGGCAATGCCGATGTGGTCGAGTACCGCTCTCATCAGTCGGGCGCCTCCTGCACGAATCGTCGCACGAGTTCACCAGCCGCCGTGTACGGATCGACATCGCGCGCAACGATGGCGTCGACCGCCGCGTCCAGGTTCCGCTCCGTCCCGATGCGTCGGACGAGCCGACCGACCAGGATGGATTCCAGCCGGGCGCGGGCCCGGCGCCGGGCCCGATCGTCCGCAACGCGGCTCCGCGCCGCGAATCGCCGCAACGCGGCGACGATGTCGGCGACGCCGTCCCCCGTCGCCGCGCTGGCCCTGACCACCGGTGGACGCCACTCGTCGGTCCCGCGCTCGCCCAGCGAGAGCATCGCCTCGATCTCCGCAACGGTGCGGTCCGCGCCGTCGCGATCCGCCTTGTTGACGACGAACACATCGGCGATCTCCATGATGCCGGCCTTGATCGCCTGCACATCGTCGCCGCTCCCCGGAGCCATGACCACCACCGACACGTCGGCGGTTCGGCTGATATCGATTTCGCCCTGGCCGACGCCCACGGTCTCGATCAGGACGACATCGGTTCCGGCCGCGTCCAGGACCATCCGCGCGTCGTCGGTCGCGCGCGCAAGGCCGCCGAGCTGTCCGCGGGTCGCCATGCTGCGCACGAAGACCCCGGCGTCGGCGGCGTGACCCTGCATCCGGATGCGGTCGCCGAGGATGGCCCCGCCGCTGAACGGGCTGGTCGGATCCACGGCCAGGATTCCGACCCGCAGGCGCTCCCGGCGAAAGGCCGCCGTCAGGCGATCGACGAGCGTGCTCTTGCCGACCCCCGGCGCCCCGGTCAGGCCCGCGACCAGCGCGCGCCCCGTGTGCGCGAACAGCCGTCCGATCAGGGTGGCCGACCCGGCGTCCTCCCGCTCCACCAGCGAGATCGCGCGCGCGACAGCGCGAGGATCGCCGACCAGCACACGTTCCACCAGATCCATCAGGCCGGACCCGCGACCGCTGTCAGCCGAGATACTGCCGGGCGATGACGAGCCGCTGGATCTCGCTCGTGCCCTCGCCGATGGTCAGCAGCTTGACGTCGCGGTAGAACTTCTCGACCGGGTAGTCCTTCACGAAGCCGTATCCACCGTGAATCTGCACGCATTCGCCGGCCGCCCGAACCGCCACCTCGCTGGCAAAGAGCTTGGCCATGGACGACTCGCGGGTCGTCGGTCGGCCCTGGTCCTTCAGGTACGCCGCGCGGTAGGTCAGCAGGCGCGCCGCGTCGATCCCGGTGGCCATGTCGGCCAGCTTCCACTGCGTCGCCTGGAAGCTGGCCAGCGGCCGGCCGAACTGGGTCCGCTCGGCAGCATGCCGGCGCGCCGCGTCGAACGCGCCCTGCGCCAGTCCGACGGCGAGGGCCGCAATCCCGATCCGGCCCGCGTCGAGGACCGCCATGGCGTCGAGGAACCCGTGCCCCTCGCGACCCAGAAGATGATCCTCCGCCACCCGGCAGCCATCCAGTCGCGTGTCCGCGGTCGCGCTCGCGCGCATGCCGAGCTTGTTCTCCCTGCGGCCGGCCGCGAGCCCGGGCGCGCCGCGTTCGACGACGAAGGCGGACATCCCGTGTCGTCCCGCGCCGGCGTCGGTGACCGCCATCACGACGGTCAGGCCGGCGAGGCCCGCGTGGGTCGTGAACGTCTTGGTGCCGTCCAGGACCCAACCATCGCCGGCGCGCCGGGCGCGCGTTCGCAGACTGCCGGCGTCACTCCCCGCATCGGGCTCGGTGAGCGCCCAGGCTCCCAGAAATGCCCCCCGGGCCAGCGGCGCCAGCCAACGCTTCCTCTGCGACTCCGATCCGAACATCGCGATGTGGGCGGCAGCCAGTCCGTTGTGGGCGGCGACCGTGAGGGCGACCGTCGGATCCACACGCGCGAGCTCCTCGATGCAGATGCAGTACTCCACCGCGGAGAGCCCTGCGCCGCCGTACCGCGTCGGGAACTGAATGCCGAGCAGCCCCAGCTCCCCGAGCTGCGCCAGCAACGCGGAGGGAAACGCCTGCGCCTCGTCCCACTCCATGACGTGCGGCGCGATCTCCCGCTCGGCGAACTCCCGTATCGCCTGGCGCGTCACCTCTTCCGTTTCGGTGGGACGGAAGTCCATGGCGTCGAGACTCTATCACGCACCCTGCGGGCGGCTGCGACCGCCTCGTGCGATCCGGTACGCGTCAGGTGGGTTGATAATGGATTCCATGGAGAGTCGCGACCGCGCTGGACGGACGCTGCCGCTCGCGCTGCTGGCGCTGCTTGTCGGCGCCGTCCCGGGCCGCGCGTTCGCGGATCTGACCGTCTTCGCCGGGGGCACCTCCACAATCTCCCGTGCGTCCGGCGGCGCGGCGCTCGGACTGTCGCTGCAGCCGGTGGGCCTGGAGTTCGAGTTCGCCACCGCCCCCGCCCGGCGCGCCGCAGGGAAACCCGCTCTGCACACCGGCCTGTTCAATCTGCTGGTCGGCACGCCGTTCCGGGCCGGCGGCCGAATCCAGGTCTACGGCTCCGTAGGCGGCGGCATGTACCGCGAGCGTCTCGAGGAGTACACGCGGACCAACCTCGCGGTGAGCGGCGGCGGCGGCGTCTATCTTTCCCTGGCCGGACCGTTCCGCCTGCGGGTCGACTACCGTCTCTTCGCTCTCCGGGGCGATGCATTCCACCGCCGCCCGCGGCGAGCCTACGCGGGACTCGACCTGGCTTTCTGACGGCGATACCGGGCGCCGGACGGCGACCCGACAGCCCGCCCCGCACCGGGCGGGACGGCGATCAACGCGGTTCCTCGACCAGGACGACAGGCTCGAGCTGAAGCACCATCTGACCCACTCCGAAGGACTGCATATAGCCCTCGTAAAGCTGCTGCACCTCCGCGGGAAACATCTCGTTCAGAAGCTGCGGGACGGCGTAGTTCGCATTCGCCACCGTCGGGTCGAGGAACCAGAGAAACACCGCATTGTTGTTGGGAGCCGTCGCCTCTACCGCCCGGTACATCGTCCAGCCGGCCGCCTGCGACTGACGCTGGGGATTCTCACTGGCCGCGAGGGCCGCCACGAGACGCCTCGTCAGCGCCTCGAAGCTGCCGGCGCTCGCCTGCTGCACGAAGTTGACGACCAGGGCGGCCGGGGCCACGAACGTACGGCTGGCGATCGGAGGATCCGGCGTCGTCTCTCCCGCCGCCGTGGCGTCATCGGCCGATGCATTCCGGTCGGTCGACGGCGGTTGCGCTCCGGGAAACGGCAGCGGCGTCGGCGGCTGCTGCTGCGCCGGCTGCTGCTGCGCCGGAGGTTGCGCCGCCCCGGCAGACTCGAAGGGCCGGGGCAGTGCCATGCCGGCGGCCACGCCCACCAGCATCGCAATGGTGACCGGCCACAGCAGGCCTCGCCCGGGCCGGCCTGGCCAGCCGGTACTGGTCGGACACATGGCTCCCACCCCCGGAGCGAAGGCCGCCCTCACAGTCGGCGGCCAAACCGCCCGATGGCCGCACCGCCGGGCAACCCCGTCGGAATCGTCAATCGGTCGCGGCGCTGACCCGTCCCGAATCCGTGACGACCCGGCACCTCGCTCCGCGCAGACAGCAAGGCGGCCAGGCAGATGTACCCGGCCGCACGGATCACCGCGGCGCTCAGCGGGAGACGGCGGCGGGCCGTCCTCCCGCTGGAGTTGAACTCGGAGCCTAGAAGTCCCGAACCAACGTCAGATTGATCGGCAACTGCTTGAGCGCGGCGTCCGTGAACGAGCCGTTGTAGGCGTTGTAGAGCTGCTCGATTTCGCCCGGGAAGACCTCGTTCATGATCGTCGCCGCCGCGTAGTTGGCGCCACCCATGACCGGGTCGATGACCCAGGCGTACATCACGTTCCCCTGTCCGGAGATGTCCATGCTGGCCCGATAGACCTTCCAGCCCGCCGCCTGCGTCCGCCGGTTGGTCTCCGTGTTCTCGCTCCTCTGCAGAGCCTCGCCGAGACGAGTCATCACGCGTTCGTAGGCCCCTGTCGACCCCGGCTTGACGAAGTGCAGCATCACCGCGGCATCGCCGGAGAACGCGACCTGGGGCTGCGCTTCCACCTGCTGCGAGGGGATCACCGTTCCCAGCATCACACCGACGCCCAGCGTGGCCGCGAACGCGCCCCCCAGAAAGATCCGCCGCATCGACCGCTCCTTGCGAAACCAACGCATGTTCGTGTCCTCCATGGGATCCCCCGTGCCTGGAAAAGAAGCGGTACTTTACCGTACCGCCGCCGCTAGACGAAAGTCCTCAATATCTCGTTCGAGACCAGCATGCCGTTGCGGGTCAGGCGCCATGTGTCGCCCGCGTCGATCATCCATCCCGCCTCGACGAACCGGCGCACCTCCGCTTCGTGCCGCGCCCGCACATCGACGCCGTATCGCCGCTCGACCGAGGCGAGGCGCACGCCGGCGGCAAGCCGCAGCCCCGTGATCAGCGCATCTCCGAGCCGCTCGTCCGCCGACAGCCGGCGACGTGCCGCGGTGACCGGCGCATCCTGCTCGACCGCTTCCACGTAGTCGACCGTCCCCGATACGTTCCTCCAGCGCACGCCGTCCCGCGTGGAGTGCGCCCCGCATCCGAACCCGAGCCACTCACCGTCCCGCCAGTACTTGAGGTTGTGGCGCGACCGCCAGCCGGACCGCGCGACGTTGGAGATCTCGTATTGATCGTAGCCGGCCGCGTCCGTCCTGGACAGGGCTTCGAGATACATGGCGGCCCCGTCCTCGTCGGGCGCCTGGGACCAGCCGCGCCGCGCCGCCTCTTCCTGCAACGGTGCGTTCGGGTAGAGCTCGAGCATGTACAGCGAGGCGTGCTCCGGCGCCAGCGCCACCAGGGCGTCGACCGACGCGGCGCACGCGGCGCGGCTCTGGGCCGGCAGCCAGAGCATCAGGTCGAGACTCAGATTGCCGCAACCGGCCGCACGGACCGCGGCGGCGGCCTCGCAGGCCTGCGCCGCCGTATGGACCCGGTTCAGGCGCGCGAGTTCGCCATCGTCGAACGACTGCACACCGAGACTGATGCGGTTGATCCCCGCTTCGAGCAGAGCCGACACGTGGACCCGACTGCACGATTCGGGGTTCATCTCCAGCGTCGTCTCCGCGTCGGGGTCGACGTCGAAGCCTCGGCGGCAGGCGTCCAGCACGCGGGATACCTCCTCGACCGCGAGCAGTGACGGGGTGCCGCCGCCGAAGAAGATCGAATCCACGCGGCTGCCATCCCCACTGCGCTCGATCTCGCGCGCGAGCGCGGCAACGTAGCGCCGCTTGAGAGACTCGTCGAGGAGCCCGCGATTGAAGTTGCAGTAGCTGCAGATTGCTGCGCAGAACGGCACGTGGACGTACAGTCCGAGAGCGCCGGCGTCGGTTCCGTTCATGTCACATCGGCCGCGCAACTGCGGGGCGCGCCGTTTCACCTTCCGGCCCCCCGCGCGGCGCGCGGGCCGGGAGTCATGTCCCCGCCTTGCCGCCCTGCCAGCCCACATCGAGCCGCCCGGCCGGCATCCCGGCCCGAGCCAGCGTCGACGTCCTCTTCGGCAGCCGCCGGCGGGGCCCCATCATCCACTTCTGATACAGGAACTCGGCGGTCGGCGGGTGTTCGAACTCACGGTAATCGGGTCCGTCGTAGTCGATGAACTCGCACATCTCACGGAGCCGGGAATGAAGTCGACGGCCCACCCGGACCAGCAGCGAGTCGAGGTCCTCGACGTCGGCGACGTCCTCGTAGTTGGTCGTGAATACCGTCGGGCGCCTCTCGTTGTAGCGCGTGTTGACGATCAGGTGCATCGTCTCCTCGACCCAGTCCGTCAGCCGTTCCGCCCCCAGATCGTCGAGCACGAGCAGCTCGGCGCGCCTGACCTCGTCCAGCACTTCCGCCTCCGATGCGCGGGTGACCGGGTTGTAGGTGCTGCGGATGGTGCTCAGCAGCGAACGGGTGTCGTAGTAGATGCCGCGCATGCCCTTCAGGACGACCTCGCGCAGCACCGACACCGCAACGTGCGTCTTGCCGATGCCGGGGGGACCGATGAACAGAAGTCCCTTGTCGACGACCGGAAACGCCGCGGCGAACTCGCGCGCCTTCCTGAGCGCCCGCTGCAGCTTCGGGTTGTCGTAGGTGATGAACGTCGAGAAATCGCACTTCGCGTAACGGGCGGGAATGCGCGCCCGCGCCAGCATCTGCTGTGAAACGCCGACGCGCCAGCAGTCGCACCGCTCGGCGCGCCGCACCCCGCCGGCCGTACGCATGCGCCAGCCGGTGCTCCGACAATCCGGACAGTCCACCGGCGACCGTGTCCGTCCCTCCACCGCCACGCGGCAAGCTTACCAGCCCGCGGCGGATATCCCGCTGCATCGCCGCTCGCGGCGAAAACGCGGGGGTTTCGACCAGGGGTGCCCACCCGGTGGCGACCGCCCGAAGGTCTCTACTCCTGATTTTCCGGCGTCGGGCGGACACCGGTCCCGGCCCCGCCGGCGCCCGGCGGCTCCTCCGGATCGGCCGGCGCCGGGCGCACGAGATCGCTGGGATGGGACTTGACGAGTGCGGTCCCGAGCCGCTGCTCCCAGTCGCCCACCCCGCGGGCGAGTTCCTGCTTGACGTAGTGCATGAACTCGTTGACCTCGTGCTGCATCCGCGCCATCTTCTCGCGCATGTTGAGGATGATCTCCACGCCCGCGAGATTGACGCCGAGGTCGCGGGTCAGCGACAGGATGGTCTCCAGCCTCTCGATATCCTCCTCGCCGTAGAGGCGCGTATTGCCGTCCGTGCGCGACGGCTTCAACAGCCCCTCGCGCTCGTAGAGACGCAGCGTCTGCGGGTGGATGTTGTAGCGTTGCGCGACGACGCTGATCATGTACGGCCCCTGGCCGGCCTGCTTGGCCATAAATGCGTCAGTCTTCGAAAAGGCCCTTGCGGACATCGGTTGCGTTGATGCGGCCGAACTCCCGCAGCAGCGACTTCGACCGCTCGTCGGCCACCGGCGGCAGCACGATGTTCACCGCCACGACGAGATCGCCGCGACGTCCGTCGCGCCGCGGCGAGGGCACGCCGTGGTCGCGCAATCGAAACCGCTGCCCCGAACGCGTTCCCGGCGGCACGCGCAGGCGCGCCGAGCCGTCGAGCGTGGGCACGTCCACCGTCGCCCCGAGGACCGCCTCGTGAATCGCGATGGGCAGATCGAGATGCAGGTCCTGCCCCTCACGCCGCAGAATGCGATGTCGGCCGACCTTCGCGACGATGTACAGATCGCCCGGCTCACCACCTCGGAGCCCGACGTTTCCCTTGGCCTCGATCCGGAGCCGTGACCCGTCGTCCACACCCGCCGGCACTGCAATCACGATCTCCTCGACACGGGCCGCGACACCGCGTTCGCGGCACGTGGCGCAGGACCGGAAGCGGAGCCGCCCGGTGCCGTCACAGGAGCCACAACGCATCGCGAACACCATGTGCCCGCGTCTGCGGCGGGTGGCGCCCGAACCCTGGCAGACATTGCAGCGCGTCTCCGCAGCGCGGCGCCGGCCGCTCCCGCCACAGTCTCCGCAAACGTCGAGCCGCGTGATGGTCAGCTTCCGCTCGGTCCCGTGCACGGATTCCTCGAACGAGAGATCGACCTCGCCGAAAAGGTCCCCGCCCCGCTCGGGCTGGCCGGCCGCGAATCCCCCGCGGGCGTCCGGCGTGGCGAATACGTCGGAGAACAATTCCTCGAACGTCGCCGAGGCTCCCGAGCCGCTGCCGACCGGCGAGAAATCGAATCCCTGAAACTCGATCGAGGTCGGCCGGACGGTGCGCTCGCGAGCGCCATGCGCATCGTACTCCCGGCGTCGCACCGGATCCCGCAGCGTCTCGTATGCCTCGGTCAGGATCCTGAAGAACGCCTCGGCCTCTGCGTCACCCGGGTTGATGCCCGGGTGATAGCGGCGGGCGAGGCGGCGGTAGGCCCGACTCACCTCGTCCCGCGTCGCCGATCTCTCGACACCGAGAATGACGTAGAAGTCCACCTGGCCCACTGGGCGCCACCTCCATCGTCACCCGCGGGACTACGATTTCCCGTCCTCCACGACCTCTGCATCAATGACCTCGCCGGTATTCCCGGCCCGCGGCCCGCCCGGGCCGCCGGGACCCGCGCCGGTGCCCGCTTCGGGCCCTCCGGGCGCGCCGGGGGACGCCTGCGCGGTCTTCGCGTACAGTGCCTGAGCCGCCGTCTGTTGCGCTGCGTTCAATTGCTCGAGCGCCTTGTCGATCGCGCCGGCCTCGCCGCTCTCGATGGCCTTCTTCAATGCGGCGACAGCTTCCTCCACCGGCTTGCGCTCGTCCGCCGACAACTTGTCGCCGGCCTCCTTGAGCATGCGCTCGGCGGCATAGGCCGCCTGATCGGCCCGGTTCCGCGTCTCCACCTCTTCCCGGCGGGCCTTGTCGTCGCCCGCATGCGCCTCGGCCTCCTGCATCATCCGATCCACTTCGTCCTTGCTCAGGCCGCTCGATGCGGTGATCGTGATGTGCTGCTCCTTGCCGGTGCCCAGATCCTTGGCCGACACGTTGACGATGCCGTTCGCGTCGATGTCGAAGGTCACCTCGATCTGCGGCACGCCGCGCGGGGCGGGCGGAATCCCGTCCAGATGGAACCTGCCCAGCGTCCGGTTGTCCCTGGCCATCGACCGCTCGCCCTGCAGGACATGCACCTCCACACTGGGCTGGCTGTCGGCGGCCGTCGAGAAGGTCTCGCTCTTCTTGGTCGGAATGGTCGTATTGCGCTGTATCAGCGACGTCATGACCCCGCCGAGCGTCTCGATGCCGAGCGACAGCGGCGTCACGTCGAGCAGCAGCAGGTCCTTGACCTCGCCGGCGAGCACGCCAGCCTGCACCGACGCGCCGATGGCCACCACCTCGTCCGCGTTCACTCCGCGGTGCGGTTCCTTGCCGAACAGCTCCTTCACGATCTCCTGCACCCGCGGCACACGGGTCGACCCGCCGACCAGCACCACCTCATCGATCTGCGACGGATCGAGACCGGTGTCGCGCAGGGCGCGCCTGACCGGCTCGACGGTCCGCTGGAGCAGCGGCTCGACGAGCTGCTCGAACCGCGCCCGCGTCAACTTCTTCTGGAGGTGCTTCGGACCGGATGCGTCGGCCGTGATGAACGGCAGGTTGACCTCGGTCTCGACCACCGTCGACAGCTCCATCTTGGCCTTCTCGGCCGCCTCCTTGAGGCGCTGGAGCGCCATCGGATCGCGGCCGAGGTCGATGCCTTCCTCGCGCTTGAACTCCCCGACGATCCAGTCGATGACCACCTGGTCCAGGTTGTCGCCGCCGAGATGGGTATCGCCGTTGGTCGCCTTGACCTCGACCACCCCCTCGCCCACTTCCAGGATCGAGATGTCGAAGGTGCCGCCGCCGAAGTCGTACACCGCGATGGTCTCGTCGGTCTTCTTGTCGAGGCCGTAGGCGAGTGCGGCGGCGGTCGGTTCGTTCACTATCCGCAGCACCTCGAGTCCGGCGATCTGCCCGGCGTCCTTGGTGGCCTGCCGTTGCGCGTCGTTGAAGTAAGCAGGCACGGTGATGACCGCCCTGGTGACGGCCTGCCCCAGGTACTCCTCGGCCGCCTGCTTCAGTTTCTGCAGCACCATGGCCGACAGTTCGGGCGGCGACAGTTCCTTCCCGCCCGCCCTGACCCGTGCGCCGCCGTTCTTCGCACGCACCACCTCGTAGGGCACCATCGCCATCTCTTCGTTCACTTCGTCGAAACGGCGGCCCATGAACCGCTTGATCGAGAAGACCGTGTTCTCGGGATTGGTCACCGCCTGGCGCTTGGCGACCTGACCCACGAGCCGTTCGTCGGACTTCGTGAACGCGACGACCGACGGCGTCAGCCGACTCCCTTCCGGATTGGCGATGACGGTCGGCTCACCGCCCTCGATGACAGCCACGACCGAGTTCGTCGTGCCCAGGTCGATCCCGATGATCTTGCTCATGTCTTGCTGTTCCTTTGTCCCTGTCCCCGCTGTTCCTGTCCCCGCGACGACGCCTGCCGCGCGCAATCACCGCTCCGATGCGAGGTGTCGACCCAATCCATACAACACTGCAAACATATAATCTTAGCGATGGAAAGTCAAGTTCAGTGCGAATTCACGGCTGCTCCGGAGGGGTGAGACCGGCCCCGTGCTATAGTGAATCTGTTCCCCGGGACATCAACGAGGAGATTCCGCGTGGCCCCTGCACCGAACCGCTACGTGCGTCAGGCCGTCATCCTGAGCCTCTTCGCCGGCGCCGCCCTGTTCGGGATCGTGACCGGTGTGCTCTTCGCCTATTCCCCCGACCTGCCGGAGATCGAAGCGCTCGACGACTACGCGCCCGACACCATAACCCGGGTGTATGCGCGGGGCGGCGACCTCATCGGGGAGTTCGCCACGGAGCGGCGCGACATCATCGGCTACGACGACATCCCCGACGTGCTGCGCAACGCCATCATCGCGGCCGAGGACAGCTCGTTCTTCGAGCACAACGGCTTCGACATCTGGGCCATCGTGCGCACCGCCATCCAGGACGTCCTGCGGCAGAGGCTGTACGGGGCCAGCACGCTCACGATGCAGCTCGCCCGCAACATCGAGGTCGGCGGCGAGAGCCTGGGACTCGAGAAGACGCTGCAGCGCAAGCTGCTGGAGGCCTACTACACGTTCCTCATCGAGAAGCGCTACACGAAGCGCGAGATCCTGGCCCTCTACGCCAACCAGATATGGCTCGGCACCGCACGGCACGCCGCACATGGCGTCGAGGCGGCATCGCAGCTCTATTTCGGCAAGTCCGCCCGGGACCTGGCTCTCGGCGAGGCCGCCCTCATTGCGGGCATCCTGCAGTTGCCGGCGCGGTGGAGCCCGCTCGTGAACACGGAGCGCGCCATGCAACGGCGCAACTACGCACTCGGACGGATGGCGGAGGAAGGCTACATCACCGAAGCCGTCGCCGCGGCCGAGATGGCCAAGCAGATCGTGCTCGCTCCCCGCCGGCAGCGGGCCAACACCATCGCTCCGTACTTCCTGGAGGAGATCCGCCAGCACCTGGAGGCCGGCTATGGCGCGCAGCGGCTCTACGAGGACGGCCTCGTCGTCCGCTCGACGCTCGACATCGACCTGCAGCGTGCCGCGAACAAGGCGGTTTCCGAGGGCCTGCGGGCGGTCGACAAGCGCCACGGCTTCCGGGGCGCACGACGCAATGTCCTCACCGGCGACGACGCCGTCGAGTCCGTCCGGGCGTTCGAGCACTCGCGGTGGCGCTTCCCCATCGCGGAGGGCGACATGGTTCCGGCGGTGGTCACGGGAACGACGGCGGACACGATTCAGGCACGGGTCGGTCCGCATGCCGTGGACATCGCCGGCGACGGCTTCGCCTGGACGCGCGCATCCTCGCCGGCTGCGCTCGTGGAGGCAGGCGACCTGATAGACGTGACGCTGACGACGCTTCCGAGCCCGGGCGGCCGCGGCGCCGCCACGCTCGACCAGGAACCGGAGGTGGAGGGAGCGCTGGTTGCGATCGAGAACAGGACCGGGGAAGTCCTCGCCCTGGTGGGCGGTTACGACTTCGACCGCAGCCGTTTCAACCGCGCCACGCAGGCGTTCCGGCAGCTCGGCTCGCTGTTCAAGGGTGTTCTCTACGCAGCCGCAGTCGACCAGGGCTATACGACGACCAACATCCTGCAGGACGAGCCGGTCAGCTTCAACGTCGGTCCGGGACAGCCGCGGTACCGGCCGAGGAACTACGACAACACGTACGAGGGCCCCATCACCCTCCGCCACGCCCTCGAGGACTCGCGGAACGTGCCGGCAGTGTGGCTCATGAACGAGGTCGGACCGGAGGTGGTGGTCGACTTCGCGCGGCGGGTCGGATTCAGCTCTCCGATTCCGCCGTATCTGTCCGTCGCCCTGGGCTCGGCCGAGGCCACGCTGATGGAGGTGACCAGCGCCTACTCGGTGTTCCCCAGCCAGGGCCGGCGGATGCTGCCGTTCCTCGTCCAACGGGTGGTCGACCGCAACGGGCAGTTGCTGGAGGAGAACCGCCCGCAGTCACGTGACGCGCTCCGCTCGGACACCGCCTACATCATGGTGAGCCTCATGCGCGGCGTCGTGCAGCGGGGAACCGCGCAGCGGGCGCGGCGCACGCTCGACTGGCCCATCGGCGGCAAGACCGGCACCATGGACGACTACACCGACGCCTGGTTCGTCGGCTTCGATCCGGACATCACGGTCGGCGTCTGGGTCGGACACGACGAGAAGAAGACGATGGGCTACAACGAGCAGGGCGCACGAGTGGCCCTGCCCATCTGGATCGACTTCATGGAGGCCTACGTCGGTGACCGCGAGATCCGGCCGCAGTTCGATCCGCCGACCAACATCGTCTTCGCGTCGGTGGACCCGCGGACCGGGCAGCCGGCCGGACCGGGCACCCGCCGTCCCATCGAGGAGGCGTTCATCGCCGGCACGGAACCGGGCACGGCCTTTCTCCGCTAGGAGTCTGCACCGTAGAAACGGTGCGGGCTCCTGGGCCCAGGTCAGGCCCGGTTGGGCGGCAATCGGAGCCGCAGGCGACGATTGTCGGGCCAGGCGGAACTGGGACCGAGCGAGAGACCATCTCCATCGAAAGAAGCACCTTGCGGTGTTCGACACGCTGCGTGTCTCCCGAGAACTGACCGCGGCGGGCACGGCGACCACGGGACACCGGAGAGCCTGCGGGAAACACTGCGCGCCGAGACGGCCGCCCTTGACTCCGCCTGATCAAGTGGATCATCGGGACAGGAGTCGCCGTCACCGGCGCCGTGGTCGGGTTGATCGGCTGAATTCCTCCCCAAGGCGCCCCTTCTGCCGACGAGGACCGTCGTGCCGGCTCCATCTGTCTCTTGCACGCCCATCGCGATCTTCCAGCCTACTTCCGGTCTGACGCGGATCGGGCCTGCGCGCCCGACGCCTTCTGCATCAGGTAGGCATTGATGAAGGCGTCGAGGTCGCCGTCGAGGATGCGATCGACGTTGCCCTCCTCGACCTTCGTGCGGTGGTCCTTGACCATGCGGTAGGGGTGCAGCACGTAGCTGCGGATCTGACTGCCGAAGGCGATCTCCTTCTTCTCGCCGCCGATCTCCTCCAGCCGGTCCTGCTGCTCCTTGATGCGGCGGTCGTAGAGCCGCGCCTTGAGCACGACCATCGCCGCGTCGCGGTTGCGGTGCTGCGACCGCTCGTTCTGGCAGGAGACGACGATGCCGGTCGGCAGATGCGTGATGCGCACGGCCGAGTCGGTGACGTTGACGTGCTGTCCGCCGGCCCCGCTCGACCGGTAGGTGTCGATGCGCAGGTCCTTCTCCTCGATGTCGATCTCGACGTCGTCCGGCAGCTCCGGCCACACGAAGACAGACGCGAACGAGGTGTGCCGCCGCGACGCCTGATCGAACGGGGAGATGCGCACCAGCCGGTGGATACCCGCCTCGGCGAGCAGCAGTCCGTAGGCGTAGTCGCCGTCGACGGTGACGGTGGCGCTCTTGACGCCGGCCTCGTCGCCGGGCTGCGCTTCGATCACCTCGCGGGAGAAGCCGCGGCGCTCCGCCCAGCGGAGGTACATCCGGAGGAGCATCTCGGCCCAGTCCTGCGACTCGGTCCCGCCGGCACCCGGGTGAATCGAGACGATCGCGTTGCATTGATCGTGCTCGCCCCCGAGCATCTTCCGGATCTCGGCGCCCTCCACCTGCTCGCGCAGGTCGGCGATTCCCGTCGCCAGGTCATCGGCCACGTCCTCGCCCTGCTCGGCCCACTCGAACAGCACCGCGAGGTCCTCGGTCTTCCGATGCAGCGACGCGACGAGGTCGAAGTCGTCCTGCAGACGACGGCGCCGCTGCAGCACGCGCTGCGCCGCCGCCTGATCGCTCCAGAAGTCCGGTGCGGCGGCCTGTCGCTCCAGTTTCCCGATCTCCGCCTCGACAGCGGCCGGGTCAAAGATAGCTCCGCAGATCGGCTGCGCGCTTGACCAGGTCCTGATACCGGCGAACGTGTTCATCCAGGGCTATCGCCACGAGTCTGCCTCCGTCCGTGCGCCACGAAACCGGCGCCGCCAGGCGTCAACCACGACGTCGGCGCCGCCGAACGTCAGAAGATGGACGGGCCGCCGCCCGGTCCCCCTCCGACCGGCCGCCCCTTCCGTCGACCATGGAAGGACCGGCGCGAGCCGTCAACCACAGGACCGACGCCGCCCGCACCCGAGCGCGAGGACGGCGATGGCAGCCCCGGCGTACGCCGGCGCGTCGCCGAACCGCCCGTAGAGCGTGAGACCCTCGATCAGCCGCACATCCTCGACGAGGACCGCCGGCTCGAAGAGCCCCGACCGCGCCAGCACCCGCCCGTACGGATCGATCACGCCGCTGACGCCGGTGTTCGCCGCGCGGACGAGGAAGCGTCCCTGCTCTATCGCCCGCATCGTCGCCTGCTGAAAATGCTGATGCGGCGCCGCCGAACGCCCGTACCAGGCGTCGTTGGTGACCGTGGTCAGCAACTGGCTGCCGTGCAGTACGAGCTCCCGTACCAGGCCAGGATAGATGATCTCGTAGCAGATGGCCGCACCCACCGGGCGGCCATCGACGGGCAGCGTCCCGGGTTCGGTACCGGCGGAGAAATCCGCGACGGTCTCGACCAGCGGCGAGGCGAAGAACAACGCCCATCGCAACGGCACGTACTCGCCGAACGGCACCAAGTGCTGCTTGCGGTACACGCCGGCTGTCGCGCCCTTTCGGGGCTCGATCAGGTAGGCGGCGTTGTAGTACCGCGTCCGCGTACCGGCGTCGCGCACGACCTGCGTCGTGCCGACCAGAAGATGAGCGCCGGTCTCCCGCGCCACGGTGCGCACCGCCCTGCCCCGGGCGTCTCGATCGAGTGCGAACGGGGTTGCGGACTCGGGCCACACGACCAGCTCGGCCCCGGCGGCAACCGCGCGTCGCGTCTGGCTCAGGTAGGTCTCCAGGATGCCGTCGCTCCGCAGGGGATTCCACTTTTCGTCCTGCCGCACGTTGCCCTGCAGCGCGGCCACCCGCAGTGGGGTTCCCGCCCGCAGCAGCGAGTCATCCTGCAGCCGCCAGGTTCCGAACGCGACGGCGACCGCAACCACGGCGGCGGTCACGACGATGGGCGCGCGCCTGGCGACGGCTCCGGCCACCACGGCGTAGGCGATGGCGCCGTTGACGAGCACGACCAGCGCCGACACGCCGAGCACCCCGACGACGCTCGCCGCCTGGGCGACGGCCGGGAACGGCACCTGGCTGTACCCGACCAGCGCCCAGGGAAACCCGGTGAAGAGATGCATCCGGCCCAGCTCGGTCGCAACCCACAGGGCGGGGGCGAACAGCAGCCCCGGAGCGCCGACGCGGGCGGCCAGATCCGCCGCCCCGGCCGCGAACAGGGCGGGAAACAGCGCCAGGAACCCGACGAACAACCCGTACACGAGCCACGCCACCGGCGCCGGCAGTCCCCCGTAGTCGACCATCACCGCGGGGATCCAGTAGAGCGTGCCCGCAAAGTGCACGAGCCCCGTGACGGCGCCGAGCCGGAGCGCGCGCCATGGGGTCGTCCTCGCCACCGCAACCAGCAGCGGCACGAGGGCCAGCCACGCGACGGCCGGGTGACCCAGGGTCGGGAAACTCAGAAACAGCAGTCCGCCAGAGAGGATTGCGAGCGGCAGTGGCGACACGGACGGAGGCACGCTACCGCGTGATCCAGGGCTTGAACGACTCTTCGCCTTCGAGCCGGCGGAGAACCTGCTCGGCCTCTTCACGGTCCGTGTACTTCCCGACGCGAACCCGGAACACCGACACCGGCGAACCCGACGGCGGCGGGACAACGAACGCGGGATAGCCCTTCTCGATGAGCCCCTGCGCCATGTGTTCGGCCGCCGGGCCCTCGCGCAGCGTCGTGACCTGGATCGCGTAGCCGTCGGATGGCGCAGCGTAGCCGCGCGACGAGGTCCCTGCACCGCCGTCGAGCAGGCCCCTCTCCGCTCCGGTCCCGGCGGGCGTCGACGGCTCCGTCAACCGGGCGTCGAGCTCCGGGCCGCTGTCGTCGTCGAGGCGCTGGAAGTAGGACAGATCCCCACCGTCGGTCGCTGCCATCGAGGGCTCACGCCGCGTGATGCTGGCGACGAACGGCTGCTCGTCGATCGGGAACGACTCCTCGTCGCCGGCGCTCGCGGTTGCCTGACCGGTCACGATATCGAGCATCGGCGTCCCGCGACCGACCAGCACACCGAGCAGGAAGGCAATCACACCCAGACCGGCGCTGATCATGGCCAGAAAGACGACGTGCTTGGTGCCGAGGCCGTTCCCGTCGTTGGATCTTGACGCCACGCTCAGTCGTCGCGTTTGCCGGTCAGCGTACTCACGAGGTCGATGGGCAGCGGAAAGACGATGGTCGAGTTCTTCTCACCGGCGATCTCCGTCAGGGTCTGCAGGTAGCGCAGGATCGGCGCCAGCGGCTGCCGGCCCATGACCTCCGCCGCCTGCGACAGCTTCTCCGACGCAATGAACTCGCCCTCGGCGTGGATGATCTTAGCACGCTTCTCCCGCTCGGCCTCCGCCTGTGCGGCCATGGCGCGCTGCATGTCGACCGGCAGGTCGACGTGCTTGACCTCGACCGACGAGACCTTCACCCCCCAGGGGTCCGTATGCAGGTCGAGGATCTGCTGGAGCTGCTGGTTGAGCGATTCGCGCTCCGACAGCAGGCCGTCGAGCTCCACCTGGCCGAGCACGCTCCTGAGCGTCGTCTGCGCGAGCTGCGACGTCGCGTAGTGGAAGTTCTCGACCTCGACCACGGACCGCTGCGGGTCCATGACGCGGAAGTAGACGACCGCGTTCACCTTGACGGACACGTTGTCCTTGGTGATGACGTCCTGCGGCGGCACGTCCATCACGATGGTGCGCAGGCTGACGCGGACCATGCGGTCGATGGGCCAGATCACCAGGGTGATGCCCGGCCCCTTGGGCCGCGGATAGAGCTTCCCGAGCCGGAAGATCACCGCCCGCTCGTACTCGTTGAGGATCTTGACGGAGTTGACCAGCCACACCAGGACGACAAGCGGGACGACGAGTTCCGGGCCGAAGTTCATGACTGCGATCCCTCCCCTGGCGGCGGCGCCGCGCGCCGCACGGTCAGCACCATGCTGTCGACGGCGACCACCTGCACGCGTTCACCGTCGGCTATGTCGGCCCCCGGGACGGCGGCGGCCGTCCAGATCTCGCCGCGCGTCGCGACACGGCCGCGCCCGCCGGCGGGAATCGTCCCGATCGCCGCCCCCTCCTGATCGAGCATGCCGTCCGCCCCGGTCACCGCGCGGACTCGATGCGCCCGCAGCCCCAGCCATGCCAGCGCCGCCGTGCCGAGTCCGAGGACGAGCACCGTGAAGGCGATGAACGACCAGCCGAGCTGCAGCTCGGGCGCCGGCGAGTCGAACAGCATCACCGCCCCGAAGCCCATGCTCACGACGCCGCTGACGGCCAGCAAACCGTAGGTCGGCGTGAACATCTCGATGACCAGCAGGACCATCCCGAACAGAATCAGCAGCAGGCCGACGTAGTTGATCGGCAGGATCTGGAACGCGAAGAAGGCCAGCAGCAGGCAGACTGCCCCCACGATACCGGGCACCGCGGCCCCGGGGTTCCAGAGCTCGATGGTCAGCCCCAGACTCCCGAGGCTGAACAGCAGCACCGCGATCTGCGGGTGCGCGATCGCGCTCAGCAGCCGCTGCCGCCAGCTCATCTCGACGGTCTCGATGCGTGCGTCGGCCGTGCGCAGCACCTGCGCGTCGCCGTCCCAGCGGCGCACCTCGCGGCCGTCGAGATCGGCGAGCAGGGCGTCGAGGTCGGAGGCGATCAGATCAATCAGCGGCGGGTCGGCGTCGAGGGCCTCGCGTTCGGTGAAGGACAGGCTCTCGGTGACGGCCTTCTCGGCCAGCTCCACGTTGCGCCGCCGCTGGCTCGCGAGCGACCGCGCGTAGGCCGCCACGTCGGAGGCCGCCTTCTCGGACGCGGTCTCGTCCATCTCGGAACCGGTCCCGGAGACCGGGTGCGCGGCGCCGATGTGCGTGCCGGGCGCCATCACCGCCACGTCGGCGGCGATGGTGATGAGGAAGCCCGCCGACGCCGCTCGGGCTCCGCTCGGGCCGACGAAGACCACCACCGGCGTGTCGGCCTCGATGATCCGGGTGTTGATCTCGCGCGTGGAATCGACCAGCCCGCCGGGCGTCCGCAGCATCAGGACGACCGCGTCCGCGTCCGCACGGTCCGCCTCGTCGATGGCCCGGCCGATGTGCTCGGCGGATACAGGATGAATGAGCGCATCGACCTCGGCCGCGTAGACGAGCGGACGCCGCTCCTCCTGCGCGTCCGGCCACGCCGCGGCCAGCAACAACAGCGTCCAGCCGGCGACGCCCCAGCGGAGCATGCGCCGAATCCGCCTCCGGGCCTGCCTGATCGACATCGAACGGTCACCCAACGACCGGAACTTCGGCGCGCCGCCGCACTGTTGCGGACCCGCCGGCAAAGTTATCGCGACGAACGATCCGCCAGCAGAATGTTGTCGATCCGGTCGTTCACGCGACGGACCTGCTCGCCCAGATCATCGATCCGGTCGTTCATCCGCTCCTGCGTCTTCTCCAGCCGCTCCTGCGCCTCCTCGATCTTCGTGATCGCCTCGGCCACAGCCTGCTTCGCCTTCTGCTCGCGACGGTACTGCAGGATCGCGACGACGATGACGGTGATCGGCGTCAGGACGGAGATCACGAGCGCAAGGTCGGTCATGCGGATCGGCCCCGGCGCGAGATTCATCGTATCACGTTACGTCGGCGCACAACGATTCGTTGTATTGTCTGCGCAGGTGATAGCGGCGGCTGCCATCCTCGCCGGCGGCCGGGCGCGGCGCTTCGGCGGTCGCCCCAAGCCGCTGCTCCCCCTCGACGGCCAGCGGATCGTCGACCGCCTGCTCGCGGCGCTCCGGGCGGTGACCGATCAGGTGTTCATCGTGGCGAACGACAGCGAAACCTACGCCGGGCTCGGCGCGCCCGTGCATCCCGACGTGCTGACCGGCGCGGGTCCGCTCGGCGGCGTACACGCCGCGCTCCGGGTCTCGCGGTCGTCCCGGACGCTGGTGGTCGCCGGGGACATGCCCTTCGTGAGCGCGCCGTTCCTGGACCACCTGCTGCGGTGCGCGGACCCCGCGGTGGACGTGGCGCTTCCCCGCCCCGCCGACGGCCCCCAGCCCCTCTGCGCCTGCTACCGCCCGTCGTGCGCCGCGATCCTGGAGCGCCGCATCGCGGCCGGCGCGCTGCGGGCCGCCGACGCCGTGCTGGCCATGCGCCGGCGCGAGCTCGACGCGGACGAGATTGCCCCGTTCGACCCGGACGGCGTCCTCTTCCTCAACGTCAACACGCCGGCCGACCACGCGCGGGCGCGGGCGCTCGCCCGCCAGCGGACCGACGCGGCGGAAGCGCCGCAGGGCGCGCGATCGGCCGCGACCACCGACCGGGAATGGCCTGCGCCGCACGCCCCGTCGTCGCACCGGGCGGGCGACGCCGGGGACGCCGCTACGCGGGACGGGACGTCGACCGGCGTCCGGCCGACAGCAGCGGCCGACAGGGAGCGCGGACGATGATCCTGGCGCTGCACGCGGTGGTGCGCTCGGCCGTCCGCGACGCCGTGGCCCGCCGCTACGCGCTTGACGCGGACCGCATCCCGGAGGTCTCCATCCTGTACCCGCCGGACCGCGCGCTGGGCGACCTCGGCGTCACCGTGGCGTTCGAGCTGGCGCGCGTGCTGCGCAAGGCGCCGCGCGTCATCGCGGCCGAGATCGTCGAAGCGCTCGGCCCCGTCGATGGCGTCGCGCGCGTGGAGCCGGCTCCCAACGGCTACGTCAATCTCTTCCTGGACCGCGCCGGATTCGCGCGCCGTCTGTTCCTGCCGCCGCCCGCGCGCGCCGGCCGGGACGCGGACAAGACCATCGTCGAGCACACGGCGATCAACCCGAACAAGGCGGCCCACGTCGGGCACCTGCGCAACGCCGCCCTCGGCGACACGCTCGTGCGCGTGCTCCGCTTCCTGGGCGTCCCCGTGGAGGTCCAGAACTACATCGACGACACCGGCGTGCAGGTGGCCGACGTCGTGGTCGGCCTCCAGCACCTCGAGCGCCTGGCGCCGGACGCCGTGGCCGCCCTCGCGGACCGCCCGCGCTTCGACCACTACTGCTGGGACCTCTACGCGCGCGTGACCGCGTGGTACGAGGCGGATCAGGAGCGTCTGAAGTACCGGACGCGCGCGCTGCACGACCTGGAGCGCGGCGCGGACCCCACCGCCGAGGTGGGCCGGATCGTCGCCGACCGCATCGTCCGCCGCCATCTCGCGACGATGCGGCGGATGAACATCGACTACGACCTGCTCACCTGGGAGGGCGACATCCTCCGCCTGCGCTTCTGGGCGCGCGCCTTCGAGGTGCTCCGGGCGGCGGACGCGATCCACCTGGAGACCGCCGGGCCGCAAGCCGGCTGCTGGGTGATGCCCATCGAGGGCGCCGGCGGGGACGCGAACGACGATGCCGACGGCTCGAAGGACACCGTGGGAACGGGCGATCCGGGCGACGCGGGCCCCGCCGGCGCGGACGACGCCACCGCAAGCGGCAGCGGCCCGAAATCGCGCAACAAGGTCATCGTGCGCTCGAACGGCACCGTCACCTACGTCGGCAAGGACATCGCCTACCAGTTCTGGAAGTTCGGCCTGCTCGGCCGCGACTTCCGCTACCGTCCCCACGGCCTGCAGGCATCGGGCCGCATGCTGTGGACGACGACCGACGGCGACGGATCGGAGCGGTCCGGGCAGGCCGTCGATCCGGGCCCGTCGCCCCCCCCCGCGGGGCGGGACATCGACACCGGCAGCCCTGCGCACCCGTCCTTCGACGGTGACGCGGCCCCTGCCGCCGCGCCGAACACCGACACCGGCGGCCACGCCGCAGAGCGCCCGTCCTTCGGCGGCGCCGCGGCCGTCTACAACGTGATCGACACGCGGCAGTCCTACCTGCAGCAGCTCCTGCGGCAGGCGCTCGCCGCCGCCGGCCAGACCGCCGCCGCGGAGCGCTCGGTACACGTCTCGTACGAGATGGTCGCCCTCTCGCGCCGTACGGCCGAGACCCTGGGCTACACGACGGAGGCCGGCGACGGCCGGCGCGTCGTCGAAGTCTCCGGCCGCAAGGGCCTCGGCGTGAAGGCCGACGATCTGCTCGATCGCCTCACGGCCGCGGCCCGGCGCGAGGTGCTCGCCCGCCACGCCGATCTGGCCGACGACGCGGACGGCGCGGACGCCATCGCCACCGCGATCGCCACGGCCGCCATCCGCTACTTCATGATCAAGTACTCGCGCGGCAAGCTCATCGCCTTCGACATCGACGAGGCGCTGAGCTTCGAGGGCGAGAGCGGGCCCTATGTGCAGTACGCGGCCGTGCGGGCCGCGAACATCCTGCGCAAGCTCTACGACCGGGACGGCCTGACCGACGAGTCCCTGGTCGCGGCGCTCGGCGGCGCACCGACCGCCCCGCTCGACGCCGCCGGCGACGGAACCACGACCTGGGCCCTGCTGCTCGAAGCGGCGCGGCTCGACGAGGTCGCCGACCAGGCGGTCCGCGCACTGGAGCTCTCCGTCCTCGCCAAGTACGCCTTCGGCCTCGCGCAGCAGTTCAACACCTTCTACCACCGCTGCCCGGTCGTGGCCGAGGAGGACGAACCAACCCGCCTGTGGCGCGCCGCCGCGGTCCTCGCCTGCCGCCGGCAGTTGACGCAGGCGCTCGCGCTGATGGGCTGCGACGCGCCGCCGCGGATGTGAGCGCGACGGCTGTCGGCAGCCGGTCCGTGGAAGCGCGCAGATTATCAATGTCAATGGTCTCGACCGTCCCGCGCAGAGCGTTGACTGTCCCGCTCAAGCTATTGACCTCTTGCTGCAGGTCGTCAACCGTTCCGTCCAGCTCCCTGACCGTCCCGTGCAGAGCGCCGACTGTCCCAACCGCTTGCTGCAGGTCGTCAACCGTCCCGTCCAGCTCCCTGACCGTCTCGCGCAGCGCGTTGACTGTCCCAACCGCTTGCTGCAGGCCGTCAACCCTCCCGCCCAGCTTGCCGACTGTCGTGTTCAGGCTATCGACAGTCCCGTTCAGGTTTCCGAGCGTTTCCCCGACGTACCAGGTTGCGCCGATGACCGAAAGCACTACCGGCACGACAACAGCGAGGATTGCCGCATTCGCGCGAAGCCATGACCACAGGGAAGGCATTCCTCGAATGCGTAGCACGGTCCAGCCTGATCGGTGCCACTGCGGCCACCGCGAGCCACTGCGTCGCGGCGGGTAGCCCGGACCCGGTCTTCGCCGACCGCCTGCCGAACGCCTCAGTCGAACGTCAGGCGCGGCAGGTCGAAGTGCTCGGCGAGGAGCCGGTCGGTGGCGGCGTCGAGCGCGGTCGCGAACGCCGCCCTGGGCATGCGGCCGCGGAAGGGCTCCAGTGAGCCGGCCGCTTCGCCGCGCAGGCGGTCGACAAGGTCCGCGTCCGCGTCGGCGCGCGCCGCGGCCGGAAGGCGCGCGCCGAACGCCGCCAACTGCTCGGTCAGGCGCCGGCGGGCCGCGCCGCGGAGCGTCCGGCCGCCGCGGCGCGCCTCGTCGATCGCGGCGGCGGCTTCCGCCAGGAGGCGTTCGGTGGCGTCCGCGCCGGGCCGCGGCTGCCGGGCATCGAGGTGCGCCGCGAGCGCGTCGAGGTGCGCCGCGAGCGACTTCCGGCCGGTCGCGGCCCGACGCGGGGCGCGGGGCGCGCTGCCTGTCGCGCGCGCCGGCTCACCGGCGGACGCGATCATCCCGTCCCGCGGCTCCCCTGCCGACGTGAGCGCCCTGTTTCGCAGCTCGCTCGCCGCCGCAGAAGCCCCGCCCCGTGGCTCGTCCGTCGCCGCAGAAGCTCCGTCCCGCAACTCCCGGAACGGCGCCGTCCGCAGCGCTCCCTCGAGCACGGCGGCCCCCTCCTCCGGTTCCCCGTCCACTGCGGTCGGCGCGCCCACGCCGACCGCGCGGCGCCACTCGTCGAACAGGTCGAGCACGTCCGCCTCGCAGTACTCGATGCGCAGGGGACGCCGCCGGCGTCGCTTCGCGTGGTAGCGCGCATACGTCCGGTCGATCGCGCGCTCGACGACGCTCTGCGGCACGCCCGCCGCCGCCCAGCCGCACACGAGCTCGAACGCCGGACCGACGATGCGGATCAGATGCCCGTCGTTCTTGCGGCAGAGGTACGACTCGACCGCCCTGCACAGCGCGCCCGGATCCATCGGCGGCTCCCGGCTCAAGGCGTCGCCGGCCACGGGCGGTCCGCGTCCCGACCCACGGTCGGCGGCTTTCCCCGGACGCGCTCCCAGACCAGGCGGAGTCCGACCAGCGTGAGGTCCGGATGGACGTGGTCGATGAGCGGCGTCTCCGCCGCGATGTCGCCCGCCAGCCCGCCGGTCGCGATGCACACCGGCGCGGCGCGGTCGGCGATCGCGTCGCGGAGCCGCCGCACCAGCCCGTCGACCATCGCCACGTAGCCGTAGAAGAGGCCGGACTGCATCGACGCGACGGTGGTGCGGCCGATGACCGCAGCGGGCCGGCGGACGTCGACCCGCGGCAACTGCGCGGCCCGCCGGAAGAGGGCGTCGGCGGAGATCTCGACCCCCGGACAGATCACGCCGCCGCGGTACTCGCCTGCGGCCGAGATCACGTCGAACGTCGTCGCCGTGCCGAAGTCGACGACGACGAGCGGACGCGCGGGCCGGCCGTAGAGATGGCGGGCCGCCACGGCGTTGACGAGCCGGTCGTCGCCCACTTCGGCCGGGTGTTCGTAGCCGATCCGCAGGCCGGCGTTGCCGGCGTCGACGCGCAGCACGGGCTGGCCGATACCGCGCGTGGCCATGTCCGACACCGCCTGTGTCACCGCGGGCACGACCGACGACAGGACGACGCCGTCGATCCGCGTCGGCTCGACCGCGTGCTCGGCGAACAGACGGCTGACCAGCACCCACAGCTCGTCCGCGGTGCGGCCGGGCAGCGTGGCGAGCCGCCAGCGCCGCTCGATGCGCGCGCCCGCGAAGAGCCCCAGGACGATGTTCGTGTTACCGACGTCTATCGCCAGCAGCATGACCTGACCGCGCCTTGACCGACGGACACCCGCGCCGGACGAGGCGAGGACGAAACCGCCCGGCCCCTGCACCATGCCGAGGGCGGCGACGCATCACGACTGCGACGGCGTGGGCGCCGACACGGGTCGCCTCGACCGCGGCGCCGGGTGGCGACGCCCCCCTGCAACGGATCACCCCTCCCAGACGACCTCGCCGCCGACGACCCGCTCGGTACCCCCGCCACGCGCGACGAGCAGCGCGCCGTCTTCGTCAACACCGGCCGTCACGCCCCGCCGGCGCGCGCCGTCCACCTCCCACGACACCGGTCGGCCCGGGCAGCCCGGCGCGAGCGCCCGCCAGCGTGCGACCACCGGACCGGCGCCCTCCACCGCCAGCCGCAGCCGCCAGCGCCGCAGCCGAGCCAGCACCTCGGCGCAGACGGCGGCCCGGTCCACCGGCCGCCCCGCCAGCGTATCGAGCGCCGCCGCGCGCGCGACCAGTTCCGGCGGAAAGGCGCGCGCGCTCACGTTGATCCCGATGCCGACGACCGCTCCGGCGACCGGCGCTCCCGCATCCGACAGCCCTTCGGTCAGGATCCCCGCGATTTTGCGACGCGCCGGCTCGGAAACATCGTTACGCGCCGCGCACGCCACGACGTCGTTCGGCCACTTGAGCTCCGCCGCCACTCCCGTCGCCGCGCGCACCGCCTCGGCCACCGCGACGCCCGCCAGCAGCGTGATCACCGGCGGCTGCGGTCCGCGCAGGACCACCGACAGATACAGCCCGGCCGCCGCCGGCGAATCCCACACGCGCCCGTACCGGCCGCGGCCCGCGGTCTGGCGGTCGGCGAGGACCACACTCCCGTCGGGCGCGCCCGCCGCAGCCAGCGCCGCCGCCGTGTCGTTGGTCGATGCCAGCTCGGGGAACCAGCGCACGACGGTCCCGTCCAGATCGGGGTGCGCAGCGAGCGCCGCGGCCAGTTCCGACGGCAGTGCGATATCGTCCCCGGTGCGAAGGCCGTCACGAAGACCGGATCCCGACTCGGACTCTGCCGCCACGGCGCCGAAACCGTCCCCATGACCGGATCCCGACGGTGGCTCCGCCGGCATGGTGTCGAGGCCGCCTCGAGGTCCGGGTCCCGTCTGCTGCTCCGACGTCATGGTGCGGGAACCACCTCGAAGGCGATGTCGACGGCCGGCGCCGAGTGGGTCAGCGCGCCGACGGAGATGTACGTGGGGCCGAGGGCGGCCAGCGCCGGCGCCCGCGCCAGCGTGATCCCGCCCGAGACCTCGGTCTTCGCGCGTCCCCGGCAGCGGGCGACCGCCTCGGCGGTCTCGTCATCCGACAGGTTGTCGATGAGCACGATGTCGGCGCCGGCGGCCAGCGCCTCGTCGACCTCCGCGAGGCTCTGCGCCTCGACCTCGACGGGCAGGCCGTGATCGGCCGCGCGCACGCGCGCCACCGCCTCGCGCACCGAGCCGGCCAGGCGGACGTGGTTGTCCTTGATCAGCAGGCCGTCGCCAAGACCGAAGCGGTGGTTGGCGGCGCCGCCGGCGCGCACGGCGTACTTCTCCAGCGCGCGCAGCGTCGGCGTCGTCTTGCGCGTGTCGAGGATCGTCGTGCGGCCGGCCGCGGCCTCGACGTAGCGGCTCGCGACGGTGGCGATGCCGGACAACCGCTGCAGGAAGTTCAGAGCGGTCCGCTCGGCGCTGAGCAGCGCCGCGGCCGGCCCTTCGACCGTGGCGATGACCTCGCCGGCCGCGCACGACTCCCCGTCCTGCCGCCGCCCGCGCACGACCGCCTGCGGGTCGCGCTGCCGGAACACCTCGGCGGCGACCTCGATCCCGGCGAGCATGCAGGACTGCTTCGCGCAGATTTCGCCGCGCCCGCGCTGGCCGCCGGTCACCGTGGACGCCGAGGTGACGTCACCGCCCCGCAGATCCTCCTCCAGGGCGCGACGCACGACGTCCCGGCAGACGGCCGGGTCGAGCGGCGTGAAGGTCACGGTCGTCATGACGCAGACTCCGCAACCACCTGCCTGCGGCCGGGGTACGTCGCGCCGGCGGAGAAAGACGCCGCCGCAGCCGGGTCCACCGTCACGGCCGCGGCCGGCGCGGAGAGAGACGCCGCCGCCGCCGGGTCCATCACCGTCATGGCCGCGGCCGTCATGGCGCCAGCTCCGCCAGGATGCGCTCCAGCTTCTCCTGCCGCAGCCCGACCTCGGTCTCCTGGACGCGGGTGTCGCGCACCACGTCCGGGTCGGCCCGTTCGAGGAACGCCGGGTTCGCCAGCCGCCCCTGCAGGCCGGTGCGCTGCTTCGTCAGGCGGGCGAGCTCGCGCGCCACCCGCTCCGCCTCCTGCGTCCGGTCCACGATCCCGGCCAGCGGCACGTGCAGCTCGAAGCCGCGCACGATGCGGCGGACCGTGTCCGGATCGGCCCGCGGCGCCGCGTCCGCCACGTCGAGGGCGGCCAGTCCCGCGAGCCGCGTCACATGGTCCACGTGCCGGCGCAGCGTCTCCGCCGTCGCCGCGTCCAGCCCGTGGGCCAGCACGTCGATCTTCCGCGCCGGAGGCACGCCCCACTCGGAACGCACCGTGCGCACTGCCGTCACCACGTCCTGCAGCAGGGCCATGGTCGCCGCCGCATCGTCGTCCGTCCAGGCGGCCACCGGCGCCGGGAACGTCGCCAGCGTGATGGTCCGCCCCTTCCCGCCGGGAGCCGAACCGTCCGCGACGGCGCCCTCGTCGACCCGCGGCGGCAGCGCCTGCCAGACCTCCTCGGTCACGAACGGGATGAACGGATGGAGCAGGCGCAGCAGGCGGTCGTGCACCTCCAGCAGGACGGCCAGGGCGCGTTCGCGCGCAGCACCGCCGGCCTGCAGCTCCGGTTTGACGAGCTCGATGTACCAGTCCGCGTACTCGTGCCAGAAGCCGTGGTAGAGGCGGTCGGCGGCCACATCGAAGCGGTAGCGGGTCAGCGCGTCGTCGACCTCGCCGGCCAGGGCGCTCACGCGGTGCAGCATCCAGCGGTGGATCACGTCCAGCGTGTCCGGTGGCGGCGGGGCCGGGCGTGCGGAGAGCGTCTCCGGCACGTGCAGGAGCACGAAACGCGAGGCGTTCCAGATCTTGTTGATGAACTGCCGGTAGGCTCGCAGCCGCCCTTCCGACAGCGAGATGTCCATGCCGGGCGAGGCCAGCGCAGCCAGCGTGAACCGGAACGCGTCGGCGCCGATCTCGCCCATCAGTTCGAGCGGGTCGACCACGTTGCCCTTCGACTTGCTCATCTTGCGGCCGTGGGCGTCGCGGACCAGGGAGGTGACGTACACCGAGCGGAACGGCACGTCCTGCCGGAACCACAGGCCGAGCATCATCATGCGCGCGACCCAGAAAAAGATGATGTCGTGCGCGGTGATGAGCAGGGTCGTGGGGTAGTAGCGCGCCAGGTCGGCGGTCCGATCCGGCCAGCCCAGGGTGCTGAACGGCCACAGGCCGGAGCTGAACCAGGTGTCGAGGACATCGGTCTCCTGCCGCAGCGCGCCGCCGCAGGCGCAGGCGTCCGGCGCGCGTTCGGCGACGTGCAGTTCGCCGCACGCGTCGCAGTACCAGGCCGGGATGCGGTGCCCCCACCAGAGCTGGCGCGAGATGCACCAGTCGTGGATGTTGGTCATCCACTCGTCGTAGGTGCGCCGCCAGTTGTCGGGCGCGAAGCGGGTGTCGCCGTCGGCCACCGCCCGCAGGGCGCGTTCCGCCAACGGCTTGATGCGCACGAACCACTGCGTCGACAGCAGCGGCTCGACCACCGTCGAGCAGCGCTCGCACTGTCCGACGGCGTGCTCGTGATCCTCGATCCCGTCGAGCAGGCCCTCGGCCTCGAGCTGCGCGACGAGCGCGGTGCGGGCGGCGAAGCGGTCCTGTCCCGCGTACGGCCCGGCCTCCTGCGTCATCCGCCCGTCCTCGTCGATGACCGACACCTGCTCGAGGCCGTGGCGCTCGCCCATCGCGAAGTCGTTCGGATCGTGGGCCGGGGTGACCTTGACCGCCCCGGTACCGAAGGCCGGGTCGACGAAGTCGTCGGTAATGACCGGCAGCGCGCGGCCGATGACGGGCAGCGTCAGCGTGCGGCCCACGACGGCCGCGTAGCGCTCGTCGTCCGGGTGCACGGCCACCGCGGTGTCGCCGAGCATGGTCTCCGGCCGCGTCGTCGCCACCGTGATCGCCCCCCCGCCGTCGGTGAAGGGATAGCGGATGCGCCAGAGCCGGCCGCGGGCCGGCGCGTGCACGACCTCCAGGTCCGACAGCGCGGTCCGGCAGCGCGGGCACCAGCTCACCAGGTACTTCGCGCGGTAGATGAGGTCGTCCCGGTAGAGCGTCACGAAGACGCGCCGCACCGCGCGCGAGAGATTCTCGTCGAGCGTGAACCGTTCGCGGGACCAGTCGACCGACGACCCGAGCTTGCGCATCTGGCTGGTGATCGTCCCGCGGCTCTTCGCCACCCACTCCCACACCCGCGCCTCGAAGGCCTCGCGGCCGAGGTCGTGCCGCGACTTCCCCTCGGCCGCCAACTGCTTCTCCACGACGTTCTGGGTCGCAATCCCGGCGTGGTCGGTGCCGGGCAGCCAGAGCACGTCGTGGCCGGTCATGCGCTTCCAGCGGGCGACGACGTCGGGCAGCGTCTGGTTGAGGGCGTGGCCGATGTGCAGCCAGCCGGTCACGTTCGGCGGCGGGAGCACCATGCTGAACGGCGGGCGGCCGGAGTCCGGATCGGCCCGGAACGCGCCGATCTCCTCCCAGTGCGCGTACCACCGGGGATCGACGGCGGCGTGATCGAAGACCTTCGTCAGCTCTCGCATCGGACCGGGATCGTATCAGGAGCGGTGAAGACTCCGGTGGGCCGCGAGACGGGGACGGGAGAGCGGGAGCGCGTCACTCGCCGTCGGGGGGGACGCGGGTGATCTCCTCGCGCGCGAGCCGCTCCGCAATGCGCGAGACGACCTCGGCGACCGCATCCCGCAGCACCGTATCGGTCAGCCGCTCGACGACCCGGCCGACCAGCTCGTCCATCGCCGCGGCGGGGAGCGCAGGCTCGCGGTCGGCGGGACCGGCCGCGGCATCCGCCACCCGCAACGCGGGCGGAGCGGCGCCCTGCTCGACCGCGAGGAACGTCATGAACGACTGCGCCAGCACCGAACCGCCGGCGCCGGCCGGCGGCGACGACACAGCCGCAACCGCGGCAACCTCCGAACCGTCGCCGCCGGCCGGCGGCGACGACGCAGCCGCAGCAGGGGCCTCCGAACCGCCAGCGCCAGCCGGCGGCGACGCAGCCGCAACCGCAGCGGCCTCGGGTGTCGGCGGCGCATCGGCTCCGGTCCCTTCCGCGACCGCCTCGCCGGAAGACGCCGCGACCGGAGCGGACGGACCCGCTGTCTCCTCGGCAGGCGTCATTCCGGCGGACGCCGGAACCGGCTCGACCGCCTGCTGCGCATCCGCATCCACCGTCGCGGACGGCGCCCCCGCGGTCGAATCGCCGGCGTCCGCCGCCGACGTCTCCACCTCGAATGTTCCGGAAGGATACGTAGCCACCGCCTCGATGGTCTCGACCGCATCCGCGTCGTCGCCGTCCGGGACGACCGCTTCCGCCCCCCCGGCGTCATTCGCGGCGGGGGTATCGCCGGCGTCCGCCTCGGGCGCGCCCGCGACCAGCGCCTCCGCTGCCAACACGGCCTCCGGTACGGCCGACGCATCCGCCGCCGGAAGATCCAGCAGCTCCCGTACCTTGCCGAGGACATGGCGCGGATCGAAGGGCTTGACGAGCACCTCGGGACGGCCGATCGCCTCGCACCGCGCCTCGTCGAGCGGCTCGAACGCCCCGGTCAGCAGCACGACCGGAATGCGGGCGCGCGCCGGGTCGCTTCTCACGAACGAGGCCACATCGTAGCCATTCTTGCCCGGCATGCGGACGTCCGCCAGGATGATGTCGGGCGCGGCGCGCTCGATGACCTCGATCGCCCGCTCTCCGTCGCCGACCGCCACGACGTCGATGTCCTCGTTGGCGAACGTCAGCTCGACCACGCGTTGGATCGTGGCGCTGTCATCGGCCAGCAACAGCTTGTGAGCCATGTTCGCAGCCTAGCGGCGGGACCGGCGACCGTCAAGAAGCGGCCGACGGGGAACCGGCGTCGGCTCGCACGTGCCGGGTGATGAAGTCGACGATGGACTGCATCGACGTACCCGGCTGGAAGACCCCTTCGATCCCGATCTCGCGCAGGCGCGGAATGTCGGCGTCCGGAATGATGCCACCGACCACCACCAGCACGTCATCGGCGCCCTTCTCCCTGAGCAGGGTCATCACGCGGGGGCAGACGTGATTGTGTGCGCCGGACAGGATCGACACGCCGATGGCGTCGGCATCCTCCTGCAGCGCGGCCTCCACGATCTGCTCCGGGGTCTGACGGAGGCCGGTGTAGATGACCTCCATCCCCGCGTCCCGCAGGGAGCGGGCTATCACCTTGGCGCCCCGGTCGTGGCCGTCGAGTCCCGGCTTCGCGATGACGACACGGATCTTGCGCATCAGACCGACGGCGCCTCCTCGTACTCACCCCAGACGTCGCGCAGCGCCGTACACATTTCTCCGAGCGTCGCGTGGGCCCTCACCGCTTCGATCAGCGACGGCATCAGGTTCCCGGCCCCCGCCGCGGTACGCCGCAGCACATCAAGGGTCCGGTCGACCGCAGCCTGGTCGCGCGTCTCGCGGGTCCGAGCCAGGTGCTCCGCCTGGCGGCGCCCGGCGCTTTCGTCGATGTACAGCGTCTTCACCGCGGGCGGCACCTCGTCGACGTACCGATTCACGCCGACCACGGTCTGTTCACCCGTCTCGACGGCCTGCTGCGCCCGGTACGCGCTGTCGGCGATCTCCCGCTGCGGATACCCCGCCTCGATTGCCGGCACCATACCGCCCAGCGCGTCGATTGCGTCGATGTACTTGCGCGCGCCCTCCTCCAGCTCGCGGGTCAGCGACTCGACGAAATACGACCCGCCGAGCGGATCCACCGCCGCCGGCGCCCCGCTCTCGTGCGCGATCACCTGCTGCGTCCGGAGGGCCAGCAGCGCCGCCTCGCGGGTGGGCAACCCGAGCGCCTCGTCGAGCGCGTTGGTGTGCAGCGAATTCGCACCGCCGAGCACTGCCGCCAGCGCCTGCAACGCGGTCCGCACCACGTTGTTGTACGGCTGCTGGGCAGTCAGCGACACGCCGGCCGTCTGCGCATGAAAACGCAGCTTCCAGGAACGCTCCTCCGTCGCGCCGAAACGCTCGCGCATGATCCGGGCCCAGAGCCTGCGGGCCGCCCGGTACTTGGCGATCTCCTCGAAGAAGCGGTTGTGGGCGTTGAAGAAGAACGAGATCCGCGGCGCGAAGCGGTCGACGTCGAGGCCGGCGTCGATGCCGTACTGCATGTACTCGATGCCGTCGCGGAGCGTGAACGCCAGCTCCTGCAGCGCCGTCGCACCCGCCTCCCGGATGTGGTAGCCGCTGACCGAGATGGTGTTCCAGCGCGGCACGTGATCGGCGCAGAACGCGAACACGTCGGTGACCAGACGCATCGACGGACGGGGCGGATAGATGTACTCCTTCTGGGCGATGTACTCCTTGAGGATGTCGTTCTGGAGCGTACCCGACAGACGCGACCAGTCGGCGCCCTGACGTTCGGCGACGACCAGGTACATGGCGAAGATCATCGCCGCCGGGGCGTTGATCGTCATCGACGTGGTCACCCGGTCGAGCTCGATGCCGTCCAGCAGCCGCTCCATGTCGGGCAACGCCCCCACGCTGACGCCGCACTTGCCCACCTCCCCCTGCGACAGCGGGTCGTCCGGGTCACGTCCCATCAGCGTGGGCAGATCGAAGGCGACGCTCAGGCCCGTGCCGCCGGCCGTCAGCAGCTCGCGGTAGCGCCGGTTGGTCTCCTCCGGGGTGCCGAAACCCGAGAACTGGCGCATGGTCCAGAGCCTGCCGCCGTAGCCGGACTCGTGGATGCCGCGCGTGTAGGGAAAGCGGCCGGGATCGTTCAGCTCCCGGGCGTAATCGAGATCCGCGAGGTCGCCGGCGTCGTACGTCGGGCGCACCTGATTCGACGGGCCGGCAACTGCCTCGCTCGCACCGCTTCCGGCCGCTGCCGATGGTCTCGCCACGGACATGGAACGGGTCAGGCGCCGAGGCGGAACGCGACCATCTCGCTTGCTTCGCCGTCAGCCAGAGTCACCCGGATCTCGATGATGTACTCGCCGCGCGGCAGGAACGACGGCGCCAGCTCCACCTGCCGGGAGGGGCCTCCGTCCTCGGATGCGCGAACGTCGAGCGGAAACATCGTATCGCCGCCCCGGTTCAGCAGGTTGGCCTCCATGTCGGGCGCCGCATCGCCCGGCGCGTAGACGTCGAACCGCAACAGCAACCGATCCGTGCGGCGAAAGTCGCGCGACACGGTCGGCGGTGCGTCCCAGTCGGAAACGAGCGTGTTGAACTCCAGGGCGTTGCGCGCGCGGACGAAATAGGGCGTGCTGATGACGAGGTCGGGCCCGGTGAAGTCGGGAACGACGATCTCGTTCCGGTCACGGTCGAGCACTTCGCCGGCCTCGCCCTCGATGGCCAGGTTCATGTGCATGGTGCCCGGGTCGGCCTCGAACTCCACGCGCGTGAGCGGGGGCGGCGCGGCCGCCTGTCGCCGGCTCCGCCGACGGGTCCTGCCGCGTGCGGACGAACGCGCCTGCTCCGGCACGCGACCGCGGAAGTAGGCGCCGCCGGTATCGCCCATGGCGGTCACGAGCACGCGCGACGCCGTGTCGCGCCGACCGCGCGCCTCGGTCGGCTCCCAGGCGAAGGTCACCCGGGTCCTGCCGTTCTCCGCGCGTGAGGTGCCGACCCATGTGCGGACGAGCCGGCCGCGGCGCGGCTCGGCCAGGGCGGCCAGCGCGATGTCCACCGCCTTCGGCGGCTCGTGCGCGCGGGCTACGAGCGACCGCTCCACGTCGCGCACCGTCACCGCCCAGTAGCCCTCACGGGCGCGCACCCGCAGGCCCGGACGCTTGACGCGCACCTCGATCTCGTGGAACTCGCCGTCGGTCGGCGCGGCGGTCGAGTTGTAGCCGAGCAGGTAGTAGCCGCTGGCGTCGTCCAGCATCTGCTGCAGACCGGGACGCAGATCGTTCTGGTTGACGATCGCCCGCCCGCCGGTCTCCTCGGCGAGTATCCGCAGCGTGTCCTGGGTGAAGCGCAGCGTGCGCTGGTCGGTGCGCCAACTGATCTGCGGCTGATCCATGTCGAACTCGAAGGCGGCGAGACCGCGCGGGTCCACCGAGTAGACCGACGCGTTGAAGCGGCTGGCCGTCCGAATCACGCGCTGCAGATCGCTCATCATCGCGCTCCCCTCGAAGAACGACATCGTCTCCTCGAAGGGGGTGTCGCCGGCGAACGGGTCGAGCACGGTGGGGTTGATGCGTGGGTCGGCCCGCAGGTCCGCGGCCTCGCTCCGCAACTGCGGCGGCACGTAATTGGTATAACCCTCGCTCACGAGCAGCACCGACTTCCGCCCCTCGCGCAGTCCGCCGAGCATCGTCATCAGCCCGCGCAGCGCCGACAGCGATACCTCGTTGCGGACCCGCTCGACGATCTCGGTCGGGTAGAAGTTGTAGCGCGCCTCGTAGAGGTTGCGCACGTCGTACTCGTACTTGACCCCCTCGAACTGTCTGATGGCGTTGATCGCTGCCTCGTGGTTGCGCGTCAGACGAACGTCCGACACGGGCATCAGCGGGTACATCACGCCGACGAGATCCGTCGGGATCAGGTCGTTCTCGATGAAGTCGATGAGCATGCGCCGGGCCCGGATGCTGTTGCCCTCGCGCACGTGGTAGTCGTCGAGGAAGATCACGAACACCCGGATGTCGGGCCGCGACGCGGCCAGCTCCTGATCCGACCGTGTGACGCCGACGCTGGTGAGCGGCTCGCCCGAGAGTTCGGGGGTCCGGTCGACCTGAACCACCTGGAAGGAGTCCACCGTCTGCAGAACGCCATCCTCGTACACCTCGAAATCGTCCTGCGTGAGATCGAACACCGGATTGCCGTCGTCGTCGGTCACGAAGGCGTCGACGCGGATGTAGTTGATGCCGCTGCGAAAGACGGTGACGCCGCCCTGCAGTTCCACGGATTCTCCGGCGGCGGTCTGCCGTCCCTGGCCGGACTCGTCTTGCGACGGCGGTGCGGCAGACGGTCGACGCTGCGGCGCGGCGTAGCCGGACATCATCATCAGCAGCCCGGCGCACAGGCAGGCGGCGATCCAGCGTGTCTTCATGAGGCTCCCTCGCAGACTGGCGCGTCCTTCGATGATACCATCGGGCCCCATGCCCAGCGGCGTCACCCCTGCGCCCGAACTGACCGCCGGCACTCCCCTCAGCCGGCTCGCGGAGGACGAGCGTCTGCTGCGCAACAGCGTCCGCGCGTTCGCCGAGGCCGAAGTCGCGCCCCGTGCGCGTCAGATGGACGCCGAGGCCCGCATGCCCCGCGACCTCATCGACCAACTCTTCGCGCTCGGCGTCATGGGCATCGAGATCCCGGAACGCTGGGGCGGCGCGGCGGGGAGCTTCTTCCTGTCGGTCCTCGCGGTGGAGGAGCTCGCACGGGTCGACCCGGCGGTCGCGGTGGTCTGCGACGTGCAGAACACCCTCGTCATCAACGCCCTGCTGCGCTGGGGATCGGAGGAGCAGCAGGCCCGCGTGCTGCCCGCGCTGGCCGCCCGTTCGGTGGGCGCCTACGCGCTGTCGGAGGCGGCGTCCGGCAGTGACGCGTTCTCGCTGGCGACGCGCGCGGTCCGGGACAGCGGCGACTGGGTGCTGACCGGCCGCAAGTTCTGGATCACGAACGCGGCCGAGGCCGACTTCTTCCTCGTGTTCGCCACCGTCGATCCGGCCGCGGGCCACCGCGGCATCACCGCGTTCATCGTCGAGCGCGCCAGCGCCGGCCTTACCGTCGGGAAGAAGGAGGACAAGCTCGGCATCCGCGCCAGCAGCACCTGCGAGCTGCTGCTCGACGCCTGCCGCGTCCCCGCCGCCAATGTCCTCGGCGAGATCGGCCGCGGCTACCGGGTGGCCATCGAGACGCTGAACGAGGGCCGCATCGGCATCGCCGCGCAGATGGTCGGCCTCGCCCAGGGCGCGCTCGACCACACGCTGGTCCACGTCCGGGAGCGGAAGCAGTTCGGACGGCCGATCGCCGACTTCCAGGCGGTGCAGTTCCAGCTCGCGCAGGCTGCGACCGAGCTCGAGGCGGCCCGGCTGCAGACGTACAACGCGGCCCGGCTGCGCGACGCCGGCGAGCCCTTCCTGACCGCCGGCGCGATGGCCAAGCTGTTCAGCTCGCAGGTGGCCGAGCGGGTCAGCTCGCTGGCCGTGCAGCTCTTCGGCGGCGTCGGCTACACGAAGGACTACCCGGTGGAAAAGCTGTACCGCGACGCCAAGATCGGGCAGATCTACGAGGGCACGTCGAACCTGCAGCTCCAGACCATCGCCAAGCAGTTGCTGCGCCGCTGAGGGACCGGTCATCTGGTCGCGCGCCGTCCCGTGCGATGATCAGAACGACAGCATGACACATGTCGTCGGGAGAGCGTTCGATCCTGCGCATCTCCAAGGACATCTCGCATCTCGAGAACGCACCGACGTGCGCAGACGGCCCGACGAATACGCGCCGCGGCTCGGCCTGACGGCGGCGGACATGCAGAGGTCGATGCACGACATCGAGCGCCTGTTCGACGGGGCCGTGCAGCAGCAGGACGCCGCCAAGGTCTCCATCACCGCCCTGGCGGACCGACTCGAGCGCACCGTCCCGGATGTCGCCCGCATCGTGGGGCAACGGGAAGCGGAGCGGAATTGCGATCCCCGAGTTGCTGGCGGGGCTGCGGACGCTGATCGGCCGCTGGAGACGGTTGTGAGACTCGCCGACCACGCGGCACGGTTGCGCACCGACTCGCCCGATACGTGGTGCGCGGCATGCACCGGCCGAACCTCGCGGTCGAGCTGCTGGAGAAGCTGCTCAAGGGCGAGCTGGCGACGCGGCGCCGGAAGAACGTCGTGCAGGCCCGTTCGTTCGCCGAGCTGCTGGAGCGGACGATCCGCCGCTACCAGAACCGCCCGGTGGAGGCGGCACGGGTGCTCGAGGAGCTGATCGGCCTGGCCCGCGAGCTGCGCGAAGCGAACGCCCATGGCGAGAAACTGGGACTGTCGGACGACGAGCTGGCGTTCTACGACGCACTGGGCGTCAACGACAGCGCGGTGCAGGTGCTCGGCGACGAGACGCTGCGCGGCATCGCCCGCGAGCTGGCCGAGACGGTGCGCGGCAACGTGACCATCGACTGGACGCTGCGCGAGAACGTCCGCTACCTGGAACGTGTCGCCGAGTTGCCGGTGGAGGAACGCGGAGTGTTCCTGACACGGCGAGCCCCGTGGCGCATCAGGGCGTGGTTGGCCGTATGGACCTGGCTGCATCGTCTCCAGGGCGCCGGCAAGCGGCGCGCGCGCTCGTTCCTGCTGGAGTCTCACGTCGTCGCATCTTCCTGACTTACCTGCGGAACACCCGCGCCGGTAGCCTGGACTGACGCACGATGGATGCGAGCGTCCGGTAGCGCCACCGCGTCACCGTCACCGGGGCACACGTCGGCGCCATCGCCGATTGGAACCCACCGGCTTTCGACCGCCCGTCGACGGCCGCGGAGTCAACGCAACCCCGCCACCCGCGCGGCGATGATCATCCGTTGCGCCTCGGATGTGCCGGCGACGATGTCCAGCGCCCGCGCGTCGCGGAGCAGGCGCTCCACCGTGGTCCCGCGCCGGTAGCCGGCCGAGGCCAGGATGCGCATCGCGCGGTCCGCGGCGCGCCCAGCCGCCTCGGTGGCGGCGAGCTTCGCCATCGACGCCTCCAGCGTGACCCGCTCCCGCACGTCCTTCGCCGCGGCCGCGCGCAGCACCAGCATGCGCGCGGCGTCCAGTTCGGTGGCGGTGTCGGCGATCGGCCACTGGATCGCCTGATAGCGGCCGATGGGACGGCCGAAGGTCTGCCGGGTGCGCGCGTGGCGCAGCGCCTCGTCGAAGGCCGCCTGCCCCACGCCGAGCGCCTCGGCGCCGATGGCGATGCGGGCGCCGTCCAGCGCCCACTTCGCGACCGTGAACCCACTGCCGGGGCCGGCCAGCAGCGCTCCCGCGTCGACCTCGACGTCGTCGAGCCGCAGGTCGACGCACCCGAGCCCCCGCATGCCGAGCGGCTCGACCGTCGGCGCGCGGAGGACGCCCGGCCGGTTCAGCGGCACGAGGAACGCACTCACCGCGCGCCCGCGGGCGCCGGGTTCGGTCGTCGCGAAGATCAACGCGAGGTCGGCGGCGGCGCCGTTGGCCACCCAGACCTTGCAGCCCCGCAGCACGTACCCCTCGCCGGACGGCGCGGCTGTCGTCTCCTGGGCAGCGGCGTCGGTCCCGGCCTGCGCCTCGGAGAGCGCGAACGCGCCGAGCGCCCGTCCCGACGTCAGCCGCGCGAGCCAGACATCCTTCTGCGCCGCGGTTCCGAAACGGTGGATCACCTCGGCCACGAGGGAATTGTTGACCACCAGGATGGCGCCCAGCGTGGCGCTGGCGGCGGCGACCGCCTCGATCCCCAGTGCGTAGCTGACATGGTCACGGCCGGCGCCGCCCCACGCCGGCGGGACGGTCACCCCGAGCAGGCCGTGCGCCGCCGCCGCCGACACCAGGTCGCGGGGGAACCGATCGGCTGCGTCGACCGCCGCGGCCCGCGGCGCCAGCGTGGTCGCGGCGAAGTCCCGGACGACCTGCTGAAACCGGATCTGTTCAGGCGCAAGCTCGAGCTGCATTCGCTCCCGCTCTACGACGCCGCCGCGAGCCGCTCGAAGACCGGCTTCAGTCGGGCCACGCTGGCCGCCGGCTCTTCGGGCACGACGCGGGTGTCGCCGACGACGGTCATGAAGTTGGTGTCACCGTCCCAGCGCGGGACGAGGTGCACGTGCAGGTGGCCGACCACGCCCGCGCCGGCCGTCCGGCCCAGGTTCATCCCGACGTTGATGCCGTGGGCGCCATAGGCCTCGGTCAATGCCGTCTCGGCCACCCGGGTGAGGGTGATCAGCTCGGTCAGCTCCGCCGCCGTCGCCTCGGCCAGGCGCGCGACATGCCGCATCGGAACGACCATCAGATGCCCGTTGTTGTACGGGTACTTGTTCAGAATGACGAAGATGCGCTCACCGCGGAAGACGATGTGGGGTGCGGGGCGCGCCGGGTCGAGCGCAGTGCAGAAGACGCACGTGGAGGGCGCGCCGCCTGCCGCGCCCGTCACGTACTTCAGTCTCCACGGGGCCCAGAGTCGTTCCACGTTGCAGGCATTCCGGTGCGGGCCACGTACGGGTCATCCCCGGGCCGGCACGGCGCGATGCCGTGGAGTCGTTCCCGCGAGCACGACATGCCGGCGGCCGGACGCCGCGCCGGGATCGACGTGCGCCGCAGTCTCCCGCTCCGGCGCCGCGGCGGCCAGTCGCCGCGGCGGGTCCGGACCGCGGTTGATCCGTTCCTTGAGGTCCTTCCCGGGCTTGAAGTAGGGCACCTTCTTGGGCGGCACGTCCACCCGGTCTCCGGTCTTGGGATTGCGCCCCTTGCGGGGCTGCCGCTGCCGCAACCGGAAGCTGCCGAAACCCCGCAACTCGATCTTCTCGCCACGGTGCAGTGCGTCGACGATGCACTGGAACACCGTATCGACGATGACCTCGGCGTCCTTCTTGGTGAGATCGGTGACCTGAGCGACCTCCTCGACCAGCACCGCCTTGGTCATGCTGCCACGGACCACGGCCTCCTCGATTCCACGCGTCCCGCGGCCCGCGCAGGACGAACCGCGCCGGCCCGGAAAGTCGTCAGCCCGGCGGCTCCGCTCTCCGCCCGACCAGCACCCGCGCCGGGAGTCTGCGCCGTTCTGCGGCGCAGACTCCTAGTCGGAGGATGTCTGCTGCTTGAAGTGATCCCCCAGCGTCACCTCGGGCGACTCGCTGGTGGCGTAGCTGCGCCAGTCGGCCTCGAAGTTCTCGTTCGTCAGCGCTCGCACACTGAGCCCGATCTTCCGCTCGGTGGGACTCAGCTTGATGACGCGCATCTGGATCGTCTCGTCCACCTTCAGTTCCGCCTTGTCACCGCGGCCCTGATCCTCGAACTCGGAGACGTGAATCAACCCTTCGATCCCCTCGGCCAGCTCGACGAACGCGCCGAAGCTGGTGATCCGCACCACCTTGCCCTCGACGACATCGCCGACCTTGGTCGTGGAGAAGAAGTCGTCCCAGATGTCGGTCGCGAGCTGCTTCAGGCCGAGCGAGAGCCGCTGGTTCTCGGGATCGATGTTGAGGACCATGGCCTCGACCTCCTCGCCCTTCCTGATGACGTCGGAGGGGTGCTTCAGCCGTTTGCTCCAGGACATGTCGGAGATGTGGATAAGTCCGTCGATGCCCTCCTCGACCTCGACGAACGCGCCGAATTCCGTCAGGTTGCGGACCGTGCCGGTGATCTTCGAGCCGACCGGGTACTTCTCGCCGAGCTGCTGCCACGGGTTGCTCTCGATCTGCTTCAACCCGAGTGCGATGCGGCGCGCGTTGGGATCGACCCCCAGCACCATGGACTGGACCATGTCGCCGACGTTGAGCAGCTTCGACGGGTGCTTGACGCGCTTGCTCCAGGACATTTCCGAGACGTGGATCAACCCTTCGACACCCGGCTCGAGCTCGACGAAGGCGCCGTAGTCGGTGAGGCTGACGACCTTGCCGTGCAGGCGCTGTCCGACCGGGTAGCGTTCGGCCGCCGAGGTCCACGGGTCGGCGTGAAGCTGCTTGTAGCCGAGCGAGACGCGTTCGGTGGCCGGATCGAACTTCAGGACGATGACCTCGACCTCGTCGTTCACGTTGAAGATCTCCGAGGGATGCTGCGCCCGCCCCCACGACATGTCGGTGACGTGCAGCAGTCCGTCGATGCCTCCCAGGTCGATGAAGGCGCCGTAGTCGGTGATGTTCTTCACCACGCCCTGCATGACCTTGCCCTCGGCGAGCGTCGCGAGCGTCTCCTTCTTCTTCTCCGCGTTCTCCTCTTCGATCAGCACCTTGCGCGACAGCACGATGTTGCCGCGTTTCTTGTTCACCTTGATGACGCGCATGCGCAGCTCCTGGCCGCGCAGCGAATCGAGGTTGCGGACGGGGCGGACGTCGATCTGCGAGCCGGGCAGGAACGCGCGCACGCCGATGTCGACCGCGAGGCCGCCCTTGATGCGCTCGATCACACACCCGATGACCACCTTGCGGTCGGCGTAGGCCTTCTCGACCTCGTCCCAGATCTTCATCTTCTCGGCCTTCTCGCGCGAGAGCACGATGTGGCCGTCGCGATCCTCGGTGCGCTCGAGCAGCACGTCGACCGTGTCGCCCGGCTGGACCATCGGGTCGCCGTTCTCGTCGTAGAACTCCGACAGCGGAATCAGGCCCTCCGACTTGTAGCCTACGTCGACGATCACCTCGGAGTCGGACACCTTGAGCACGGTGCCCTTGATGACCTCGCCCTCGGCGATGTTCTTCAGGCTGCCCTCGTAAAGCGCGACGAGGCGGGCGTGCTCTTCCGGATCGATCGTCTCCTCGTCCGGATCCACGAACCGCGCAAGCCCAGGAGGTTTCGGCGCCGCCAAGGGGTTCTGCGCGGTGCCGGCGGCCTCGGCCCGGGCCGCATCATCTGGTGCGTCAATCATCCTGTCTGTCCTTCCTCCCGCTCTGTCTCCCGGCGGTCGACACAACTACCGGCGTGGTCGCCGTCGACCCGCTTCGAGGATCCCCTGATGCGCTGTAAGCGCAAGACTGTACGATAGTTACCAAAGGCCGTCAACTCTGCGGGGTGCGGTTTCGACGGTCGCGGATCACGGCCATCACCCGCTGCACCACCGTGTCGATCGGCAACCCGGTCGTGTCGATCCGCACCGCATCCGGCGCCTGCTCGAGCGGCGAGGCGCGGCGGGTCCGGTCCAATCGGTCGCGCTCGTCGAGCGCACGCGCCACCTCGGTCAGCCCCGCTCCCCGCGGCAGACGGTGCGCCGGATCCTGCGCACGCCGCGCCGCCCGCTCCTCCGGCGAAGCGTCGAGATAGATCTTCACCGGTGCGTCCGGAAACACGGTGGTACCGATGTCGCGCCCCTCCATGACGACGACGCTCCCGCCGGCGAGGCCGCGCTGGCGGGCGACGAGCGCCGCCCGCACCCTCGGCAGCCTGGCCACGGCAGCCGCCGCGATGTCCATCTCCGGAGTCCGTATCGCGCGACTGACGTCCTCTCCGTCGATCACGATGCGCGTTCCGTCCAGCGTGAAGACGGCGTCGGAGGCAACCGCAGTCACCGCCTTCTCGTCGTCCAGCGCCCGCCCCTGCTGCAGGGTCCGCCACGCGACGGCGCGATACATGGCTCCGGTGTCGACATGGCGGCAGGCGAGCGCTTTCGCCACCGCGCGCGCCACGGTGCCCTTGCCGGCGCCGGACGGCCCGTCGATGGCGATGACGTCCGCCGCGCTCATCCACTTCCCCGCAGCCGCGCCGGGGGCGCCGACGGAGCACGCGCCGCGCGCCGCAGCGCACCGACTTCGGCTGCGGTCAGCTCTCGCGCCGCGCCCGGCCGCAGCCCATGCAGGCTGATGGGACCGAGCCGCGTCCGGCGCAGCCGCCGCACCGGGTGCCCGATCGCGTCGAACATGCGCCGCACCTGCCGGTTGCGTCCCTCGCGGATCACGATGCGCACCAGAGCCTCGTCGCCGCGTCCCGGTGCGCTGGCGCGGAGCATCCGCACATCGGCGGCGGCCGTCGAGCGGCCGTCGATGGCGACACCGGACGCCAGACGCCGCAGCCGCGCGCCACTCGGCACCCCGCGCACCGTCGCCTCGTACACACGGGCCACGCCGTGACGCGGGTGCGTCAGGACCGCGGCGAGCGCCCCGTCGTTGGTGAGCAGCAACAGCCCCTCGGAGTCACAGTCGAGCCGCCCCACCGGATAGACGTACTCGCGCACGTCCGGAATCAGATCCAGGACCGTCTTCCGTCGGTGCGGATCGCTGCGGGTCGTGATATAGCCACGCGGCTTGTGGAGCACCACGTACCGTGGACGCACCTGCCGTGCGATGCGGCGCCCGTCGACGCGCACCTCGTCGCAGGCCGGATTGGCACGCCTGCCCGGCTCCCGCACCGTGGTTCCGTTCACCGTCACGCGGCCGTCGGCGATGAGCTGCTCCGCCGCGCGGCGCGAAGCCACGCCGGCCGCCGACAGCAGCTTCTGCAGCCGCACCGCCCCCCGGGTCGGGATCGGCGGCGCGCTCATCGCTTCCACAGCCTGCGTTCCGGCGGTTCCCGATGCCTCAGTGGATCTTGTCGGATCCGCCGGTCGCCGCGGGCGCGATTCCGGACGGCGTCTCGAAGGGCAGCGCCGCGTCCCGCGGATCATCGACGGCGAATGCCGACGGCACATCCATCCCGAGCGCCTCGGCCATGTCCTCGACCCGGGGCAGATCCTGCAGGTCCTTCAGACCGAACCGGTCGAGGAATTCCCGGGTGGTGGCATAGAGGAAGGGCCTGCCGATCACCGCCTTGCGCCCGACGACCCGGACGAGCCGCCGGTCGACCAGCGTCCCGATCACGGCCGACGTGTTCACGCCCCGGATCTCGGCAATCTCCGGTCCCGTGATCGGCTGCCGGTAGGCGATGACGGCCAGCGTCTCGAGCGCTTGCACGGAGAGTCGCTGGCTGGAGTGCTCATGGAAGAGGCGGCGAACGCGGTCGTGCAACTCGGGACGCGTGACGATCTGGTACCCGCCGGCCACCTCCAGCAGTTGCAGGCCTCCCGGACGATCGGCCCAGTCCCGGCGGAGCGCGGCGAGCGCCTCCTCGACATGTTCGCGCGGCTCGTCGTCGAGTGTTCTGAGCAGGACCTTCAGGGTCAGCGGATCGGGCGACGCGAAGATCAGCGCCTCTATGATCGCCTGCAGCTCCTGCAGAGCATCAGACACGGTACCGACCTTCCCCGATCGCGCCAGCGGGGCTGCCGCGGAGGGACACGCGGATCGGACCGCAGACGCTCGTCTGGTAGACGCAGATCCGCTCCAACCGGATCAACTCCAGTGTCGCCAGAAACGTCGTGATGAGGCCCTGGCGGGACATCGCCCCGTCGAACAGCTCGTCGAACCGGCACGGCGCCCCAGCGGCCAAGCGCTGGAGCATCTCCTCCATGCGGACCTCGATCGACATCAGCTCCGCCGGCAGGCGGATGCCGGTCTGGCGACTGCGCGCCCGGGTTAGCACCGCCTGGAATGCCTGCAGCAGGCTGAAGAGGTCCACCTCGAGCGCGCGTTCCAACGGGGCCCCGGCAATCTCCGCGACGCGCCCGTCGGGACGCATCCACTGGGCGCTGCGCACCGTCTCGCACTCGTGGAGCATCTCGGCGGCCGCCTTGAACCGCTGGTGCTCGAGCAGACGCTGGACCAGCGCTTCGCGGGGATCCTCCTCCGGTTCGTCTCCCTCCACCCCGGCCTCCACGCGCGGCACGAGCATCCGCGACTTGATGTGAATCAACGTGGTGGCCATGACCAGAAACTCACCGGCAACGTCGAGGTCTATCTCCCGCATCAGGTCCAGGTACTCCAGATACTGCTGCGAGATCAGCACGATCGGAATGTCGTAGATGTCGACCTCGTGCTTCTTGATGAGATGGATCAGGAGGTCGAGCGGCCCCTCGAAGTTGGTGAGGCGGACCGGGTAGTCCGGCAGAATCGATTCGAAGTTCGGCGGCGCCCCGGGTTCGGCGCCTGCAACCACCGGGTCCGTCACACTCGCCTCCTGCTCCGCCATGTCGAATGTCGTTCTCAGGCGCGCGCCGTGTGGTACGTCAACCCCACCGCCGCGCGCACCCGCTCCATCGTCACCCGCGCCGTCTCGCGGGCCCGCGCCGACCCCGCATGCAGGATCTCGCGAATCCGGCCGGGCCGGGCCAGGATCTCGGCGCGCCGCTCCCGCAGCGGCTCCAGGCGCGCGTTTATCGCCTCGGCCAGCGCCACCTTCACCTCGACGTCGCCCACCCTGCCCGCCCGATAGCGCGCCTTGAAGTCGTCGACCTGCGCGGTGTCGGGGTTGAAGGCGTCGTGATAGACGAACACCGGATTGCCTTCCACCGTGCCGGGGATGTCAGCGCGGATGCGCTTCGGATCGGTGAACATGCGCATCACCTTCTGGCGCACCTGCTTCGCGTCGTCCGCCAGATCTATGGTGTTGGCGTAGCTCTTCGACATCTTGCGGTTGTCGAGGCCCGGCAGGCGCGGGAAGTGCGTCAGCAGGGGCTGCGGCTCGACGAAGACCTCACCGAAGAACTGATGAAACCGGCGCACCACCTCGCGCGCCAGCTCCAGATGGGGAACCTGGTCGTCCCCCACCGGAACGTACCGGGCATCGTGGATGATGACGTCCGCGCCCTGCAGCAGCGGGTAGCCGAGGAACCCGATCGACGACAGGTCACGCTCCGACAACTGGTCGATCTGTTCCTTGTAGGTGGGCACGCGCTCCAGCCAGGGAATCGGCACCACCATCTGCAGCAGCAGGTACAGCTCCGAGTGTTCCGGCACGAGCGACTGCACGAACAACGTGCTGCGCTCCGGATCGACGCCGGCCGCTATCCAGTCGGCGACGTTGTCGTACGCATAGCCGGTCAGCCCCGACGTGTCGGCGAACTCGCTCGTGAGAGCGTGCCAGTCGGCGACGAAGTACATGCAGTCGTAGTCGGCCTGCAGGTCCGCCCACCTGCCGAGGGCACCGGCCAGATGCCCCAGGTGCAGCCGGCCCGTGGGGCGCATCCCGGAAACGACACGCGGCCTCTCCCTGTCGGCAGCCATGTCACGAACGGACGACGGAGCCCGACCGCGGCCCGGCGCTGCGCCGGGTATGCGAGTCTGGGGAACCAACGGGAACCGGCAAGGGGAAGGCGGTCGAGCGGCCGATGTCAAGCACCGGCTATCAGCATACGGCACGGCCCGCGACCGGGCAAGCCGCACCCGGCCCGGTTGCGACGACTTTCGCGATCGTCACGCCGTCCGAACCGAACACTGCGACCGGGCAAGCCGTACCCGGTCCTTGTTCCCGGCTCCGGAGCAGCCGGGGTCTCCATCCGGAATCCTGCCGGGACGTCCGGTTCACGTCTTCAGGGGCAACCGCATGAAATGCCTGAGGACCGCGTCGGCGAGCTTCGCGCCCAGCACCGGCAGCAGTTCCTCCCGCGACGCCCGCCGCACGTTGGCGAGACTGCCGAACCGTTCCAGCAGCGCCCGGCGCCGGCGCGGTCCGATCCCCGGAATGAGGTCCAGCTCCGATTCGAAGTCGCGCATCCTGCGCGCCCGGCGGTGATAGGTCACCGCGAAGCGGTGCGCCTCGTCGCGGGCGCGCTGGACGAGGTGCAGCGCAGGACTCGTCTTCGGCAGGCGAATCGGCTCCGACGCGCCGCGCGTGAACAGATCCTCCTCCCGCTTGGCGATGCCCACGGCAATCAGGTTGCCGAGGCCCAGCGTCTCGAAGGCGCGGTAGGCCGAGGTCAACTGGCCCTTGCCGCCGTCGACCACCACCAGGTCCGGGAACGGGCCGCCCTCCTCCAGCAGCCGGCGGTAGCGGCGAAGCACGACCTCGTGCATGGCGGCGAAGTCGTCCGGCCCGACGGGCCGGCGGCCCGACCCCTGGACGCGAAACTTGCGGTACTCGCTGCGCTGCATGCGCCCGGCCGCGCAGACCACCAGCGAGCCGACCGTCTCCCGTCCCTGCACCGTCGAGATGTCGAAACATTCGATCCGGCGCGGCGTCGCCGACAGGTCGAGCACCCGCCGCAGCTCCTCCAGCGCGCCGCCGTGGACCTGGGCGTCCTCACAGTAGCGCGAGTCGTAGGCCAAGCCGGCGTTGCGCGCCGCCAGCTCCAGCAGACCGCGCGCATCGCCGCGCCGGGGCACGTGGAGCCTGACGCGGCGCCCGGCCCGCAGGGACAGCCAGTGCTCCACCTCGTCCCGCTCGTCCACCTCGACCGGCACATGCACCTCCGGCGGCGCGTCGTGCGTCGCGTAGAACTGCTGCACCGCCGCCTGCACCAGGTCACGCTCGCTGTCGGTCACGGACCGCACGTCGTCAGCCACCAGCTCGACGCGCTCCACGACGCGCCCGCGTCGCATCTGGAAAACCTGGATCACCCCGCCGTCCGGCCCCAGCTTCACACCGAACGCGTCCCGGTCCCCGAGGCGGCTGGTCGCCATCTTCTGCTGGCGGTCGCGCAGCGTCTCCACCGTGCGCATCGCGTCGCGGCACTGTGCGGCGCGCTCGTAGCGCTCCTCGTCCGAGGCCTCCTGCATCCGGTGCCGCAGGCTGGCGATCACCTCGTCGGTGCGTCCCTCCAGGAAGAGCCGGGTCTGTTCGACGGACTCGGCGTACTGCCCGGGGCTGCAGATCTCCGACACGCACGGCGCGGCGCAGCGCTTGATGTCGTACTCCAGGCACGGGCGATCCCGCCGCCCGGTGATCACCTCGTTGCAGGATCGGATCCCGAACAGCCGATGGGTCAACGACATCGTGCGGCGGGCGAGAGCCGCCGGCATGAAGGGGCCGGCGTAGACGTTGCCGTCGCGCGCCACCTCGCGGGCCACGAGGACGCGCGGAAAGGCCTCGGCGGTCGTGAGCTGCAGATAGGGGTAGTTCTTGTCGTCGCGCAGGAGGATGTTGTAGCGCGGTGAGCGCGCCTTGATCAGGTTGTTCTCGAGAGCCAGGGCCTCGACGACCGAATCGGTCACGATCACTTCCAGGCGCGCCACCTCGTCGAGCAGCGCATCGGTCTTCGGGCTGCCGCCGTACGCGCCCAGGTAGCTGCGGACCCGGTCGCGCAACGCCCGCGCCCGGCCCACGTAGATCGTCTCGCCACGACGGTTGAAGTACAGGTACACTCCAGGCTGTTCTGGCAGCCGGGCGATCGCGTCCCGCAGATCCCGAATCGCCATCCGACCTAGAATAATAGGCGTGCGGCAGCGGCTCCCGCGGCGGGGCCGCCGGGCCCCAGCGTCGTGCGGCTCGCCGACGCTTCACGAGACGACATGACGTTCACCGGCGCCATCGGGCGCGCCTGCCTGTTTCCGCTCCGCGCCATCATCGCGCTCTGCGTCACGCTGCGGATCCACCCGAACGTGCTGACGCTGACCGGCGTCGTCATCAACGGCGCCGCCGGCTGGGCGCTGGCCGCCGGGCGCTTCGGGCTGGCCGGCTGGATCATGCTGGTCGCCAACATCTTCGACTTCATCGACGGCAAGGTGGCCGACGAGCTGAAGCTCAGCTCCCGATTCGGCGGCTTCTGGGACTCGGTGATGGACCGCTTCTCGGACCTGTTCATCCTGACCGGGCTCATCTACCTCTACGCGAACCTCGGGCGGCCCGACTACGTCCTGATCGCGGCCCTGACGCTGACGTTCTCGGTGATGACCAGCTATGCCCGGGCCCGCGCCGAGTCGATCATCCCGCTCTGCAAGGTCGGCTTCATGGAGCGGCCGGAGCGGATCGTGCTCTTCATGATCGGCGCGTTCACCAACCGCATGGCGGCCGTGCTGTGGGTCATCCTGGTGCTGTCGGTGCTGACCGTGCTCGACCGGATCTACTTCACGTGGCGCGAGCTCCGCTCGGACCGCCCGGAGCTGCCGGCATGAGAGCGGCACACGCCCTGACCCTGCCCCTGCGAATGATCTGGCACGCGCTCTTCTGGACCTTCGAGCGCGCCACGTGGCAGTACGACCTGATGGTCATCGCCATCCTGGCCTTCATCTGGCTCACGCCGCCGGGGTGGCTCGGCGACCCGGTGGCGAGCGGTCCCGGCCTCATCGGCATCATCGCCGGCCTGCTGCGGTAGCGCAGCACGCTCCTGCGACCGCGGTGGCGCAGCGCGCGCTTCTCCGACCGGCACCGAAGCCCCGTCGCGTCGCGATCCACAACTCCCCGTCGCGGCAGCATGGGTCCGGCCGGCGATCGCAGCACGGCAGGGTCAGACCAGGTCGCGCTGATCCGCTCCCAGGTCGAGCGTCTTGCCGGTGAAGTGGATGTCGTGCGCTGCGATCTTGTCCCGCAGCAACCGCCGCACCTCACCGTAGTGCGTCTGGGGCACGGTGAGCCGCCGGGCCAGACTGCGCAGCCGGTAGATGATCACCAGCGTGATGGTGGCGCCCTCGCGCCAGCTCAGGCCGCCTATCTTGGAGTACGGCACGTAGCCGCCGTCCGACCAGATGCCGCCCGCGTACAGTCCGCGCCCGATGCGCAGCCGCAACGGGACAGCGTAGGCGTAGTAGATGAGCATCATGCCTTCGCCGAACGCGCGCTGCGGCGGCTGCTGCTGAACGACCAGCTTGACGAAGACGAGCCCCCCCGCGACGACGCCAAGGGCGAGCAGCCAGCCGTACAGCGGCGGTTTCTCGCCCGGCCAGGTCACCAGGGCCGACGCGCGCAGGCGCCGGTAGCGGACGAACTGTCCGATAATGCGCACGTTGGCGGCGAGGAACCCGACGCCAAGCGCGAACAATGCGAGGCGGACTGCCTGGGAAACGTCGATGTCTCCCTCCCGAATCAGGCGCGCGAAAGATACTCGCCGGTGCCCGTGTTCACGCGGACCTTGTCGCCGTTGCTGATGAACGGCGGCACCTGCACGAGGAGGCCGGTCTCGAGCCGGGCCGGCTTGAGCTGTGCGCTCGCTGTGGCTCCCTTGATCGCGGGCGCGGTGTCCTCCACCTGCAGATCGACCGTCAGCGGCAACTCGATGCCGACCGGCGAGCCCTCGAAGAACTCCACCGTGATGGTGGCGTCCGGCAGCAGGTAGCTGACCGCGTCGCCGAGCGTCTCCCCGCTCAGGTGCACCTGCTCGTAGGTCTCGGTATCCATGAAGTGATAACCGTCGCCGTCGGCGTAGAGATACTGCATCCTGCGCGTGTCGAGCATCGTGCGTTCGACGAAGTCTCCGGAGGCGAACTTGTGGTCGATCAGGGTGCCGGCGACGACGTTGCGCATCCGCGTCTGCACGAACGCCCGGCCCTTGCCGGGGGTGACATGGTTGAAGTCGAGCACGCGGTACAGCGTCGCGTTCATCTTGACCAGCATGCCCTTGCGAATTCGGGTGGCCTGAATGGACTCCATCTGCGGCGGAGATGGTACTACAGCGGTTCGGCGCGGTCCAAGGCGGCGGCGCCGACTGGTTACCGCGGCCCTCCTCGCGAGACCGCGGGGCAATCGGCCACGTACCCGCGCCACGGCCGCGTGGCGCCCACCGTGATCCCGATGCGCGGCCCCCAGCGGACGTCCCCCGCCGGCAGCCCCCGATCCTCGATGAACAGGCGCTCCCCGCACAAGTCCAACCGATTCTGCCGCAGCGTGACCCCGAGCGCGCGCGTGAGGTTGCCCGGCCCGCGGCAGAGCGCCTCGTCGGCCGGAGGCTCCGCACCCGACCGCCCGGGGCGCCGCCGCCGCATGGCATCGAGCCCCTGCACGGGCCTGAGCGCGCGGATGAGCACGGCGGCCGGGAAGCCGACCGGTCCCGTCACCGCATTCAGCAGGTGGTGGATCCCGTAGTTGAGGTAGACGTAGGCGTATCCGGACGGGCCGTAGAGGGGTGCGTTGCGCGGCGTCAGGCCGGCCGCGGCGTGGCACGCCGGATCGTCCTCGCCGCCGTATGCCTCCACCTCCACGATCACGCCGGCCGTCACGACGACGCCGACGCGGTGCACCACCACCTTGCCGAGCAGCGCGCGCGCCACCTCCAGGGGGGACCCCAGGTAGAACGACCGCGGGAGGCGGGCGCCCGCGCCCACGGTTCACCGCGCCCCGGCCGCGGCGGTCGCGCCCGCCAGCACCTCGCGCAGATAGCGGCCGGTGTGCGACGCCGGATGCGCGGCCACCGTCTCGGGCGGACCCGCCGCAACCACCTCTCCCCCTGCGGCCCCGCCCTCGGGCCCGAGGTCGACGATCCAGTCGGCCGTCTTGAGCACCTCGAGGTTGTGCTCGATGACCAGCAGCGTGTGCCCCGCCTCGACCAGCCGCGTGAAGGCGGCCAGCAGCTTCGAGATGTCGTCGAAGTGCAGGCCGGTGGTCGGCTCGTCGAAGATGTAGAGAGACCGCTCGCCGTGCCGGGTCGCCAGGTGCGCGGCGATCTTGATGCGCTGCGCCTCCCCGCCGGACAGGGTCGTGGCGGCCTGGCCGAGGCGCAGGTACCCCAACCCGATCTCGTCGAGCACCTTCAGCTTGCGGACCACTTTCGCCGACGAGTCGAAGAACTGCAGCGCCTCGCGTGCGGTCAGATCCAGCACCTCGTCCACCCGCAGCCCGCGCCATGTCACCTCCAGCACCTGCGGCTTGAACCGCCTGCCGTCGCACTGCTCGCAGGGCATGAAGACATCGGCCAGGAACTGCATCTCCACGCGGACCTCGCCCTCGCCCTCGCAGGCGTCGCAACGCCCGCCCGGCACGTTGAACGAGAAGTGACTCGCGGAGTACCCGCGCGCGCGGGCGTCCCGGGTCGCCGCGAACAGCTCCCGGATCGGATCGAACGCCTTCAGGTAGGTGACCGGATTCGAGCGCGGGGTCCGACCGATGGGGGTCTGGTCCACGAGCACGACGTCGTTCAGCAGCTCGACCCCGTCGATCCCCGCGTGGGCGCCGACGCGCTTGTCCCAGGCTCCCTTGGCGCGCTTGACGGCGGCGTACAGCACGTCGTGGACCAGCGTGGACTTGCCCGACCCGCTCACGCCCGTCACGCAGGTCAGCATGTTCAATGGAATCTCGACGTCGATGCCCTTCAGGTTGTGCTCGGCCGCGCCGCGCACCCGCAGTGCCTGACTGTTCGGCAGGCGCCGGCGGCGGGCCGCCGGAATCGGGATCGCCAGGTCGCCGCGCAGGTACTTCGCGGTCAGCGACGTCGTCTCGCGCGACAGGCCGTCGAGGTCCCCGGCGTAGACCACTCGTCCGCCGCGCGCGCCGGCGCCCAGCCCGAGATCGACCACGTAATCGCTGGCGCGGATCATGTCGGCGTCGTGCTCGACCACGAGCACCGTGTTCCCCTGGTCGCGGAGCTGCCCCAGAATGCGGACGAGCCGCTCGTTGTCCCGCGGATGCAACCCGATGGACGGTTCGTCCAGCACGTACAGCGTGCCGACGAGCGACGAGCCCAGCGAGGTGGCCAGGTTTATCCGTTGCGCCTCGCCCCCCGACAGGGTCGATGACAGGCGGTCGAGGGTCAGGTAGTCCAGACCGACCCCGCTGAGGAATCCGAGCCGGCGGCGGATCTCCCGGACAATCCGTTCCGCGATCGCGGCCTCCTTCTCGGCCAGCGCCAGGTCCTTGAAGAACCGGCGCGCCGCCTCGACCGTGAAGGCCGAGACCTCGTCGACCGTCCGACCACAGACCTGCACGTCACGGGCCTCCCGCCGGAGGCGCGTCCCGCCGCAGTCCGCGCACGCCCGATAGCCACGGTAGCGGCTCAGGAACACGCGCACATGGACCTTGTACTTCTTCTTCTCCAACGTGCTGAAGAAGCCGCGGATGCCGGCGTAACCGGCGCCGTCGCCCTCGATCGCGAAGCGCCGTTCCTCTTCGGAGAGCTCCGACCAGGGCACGGTCGTCCGGATGCCGTGGCGGCGCCCGGCGCGCTTCAGATCGGCCAGATGCGAACGATAGTGGGGCTTGCTCCACGGCTCGATGGCACCCTGGGCGATCGACTTCGTCTCGTCCGGCACCACCAGCTTCATGTCAAGCTCGATCACGTTCCCGAAGCCGTGACAGGTGGGACAGGCCCCGAACGGGCTGTTGAAGGAGAACAGCGTCGGCTGGGGGGTCTCGTAGGCGATGCCGCACGGGCGGCATTCGAAGCGCTCGCTGAACTCGTGCGCTGCGGGCTCGGCGCCGCCTGCTTCGACCGCGAACGCCTCGCCGCCCCCTTCGCGGTAGGCGGTCTCGACCGCCTCGGTGAGCCGCGGCAACGCCTCCGAACCGCTCTTGACGCGGTCGACCACGACGTGCAGGAAATCCCGTCCGGCCAGCGCCGACGGGTCGAGGTCGTCGAAAGCCACCGCGCGGCCGCCCACACGGAGCCGGCCGAACCCCCTGCGCCGGAGGGCGTCCACCGCCGCCGCGACCAGGTCCGCGCCGGTGGCGGACGCGGCTGCGACCGCGCCCGCCCGCTCGTCTCCGGCGCCCGCCGCCGGCGCCACGGGCTGGACGAAACCGACCAGCAGCCTCGTTCCCTCCGGCAGACGGGCCAGCCTGTCGGCCACCGCCTCGGGCGTCTCGCGCGTCACCTCCGCGCCGCAGCGGCGACAGATCGTGCGGCCGACCCGGGCGAAGAGCAGCCTCAGGTAATCGTGGATCTCGGTCGTGGTACCGACCGTCGAGCGCGGGTTCCGCACGCTGTTCTTCTGGCGGATGGCGATCGCGGGACAGATCCCGTCGATGCGATCGACGTCCGGCTTCTCCATCCGCTCGAGAAACTGTCGGGCGTAGGCCGAGAGCGACTCCACATACCGCCGTTGTCCCTCGGCGTAGACCGTGTCGAAGGCGAGCGACGACTTCCCCGAGCCGCTCACGCCGGTGACGATGATCAGCCGCTCCTGCGGAAGCGTCAGGTCGATGTTCTTGAGGTTGTGCGTCCGTGCGCCCCGGATGACGATCTGACCGTTGGACGGCTGGCGGGTCGGCTCCGGCATGCGTGTCATTGCTGCGGGCGCGTCCTGCCCGCCACGTCCGGGGTGCGGCGACACCACCTCCACGGCGGCCCATCGCGCCCCGACCCGTAACAGGCCATTTTAACAGCCCGCGACGAAAGTCCCGGCGGACCACGGCCGCAACGGGGAAGCGCCCCCGCCGGCGGCGGGTCCGGCGCTATCGGCCAGGCACCCCGGAGATGCACGCTGCGCCGGAACAAACTACAATTGGGGCGTCGTGACGCGAGGCTCAGGAGCGGGTTCAGGCTTGCCGGAGCCGGCACTGCCGGCGGGGAGAACACCTTTCGGCGTCCGGCAGGGATTGACACTGCTTCTGCAAGTCGTTGATTCCGGAGGCGTGCCGGCGTAGCTCAGTTGGTAGAGCAGCTGATTCGTAATCAGCAGGTCAGCGGTTCGAGTCCGCTCGCCGGCTTCAGCTCTCGCATCGACGATGTCCTGCTGGCTGACCGCGGTCAGCAGGCCAGACAACCGCACGGGTCGCGAGGGTGACGATGAAGATACCGCCGGCCGGTTCCCTGCCGGCCGCAATCGCAGCCGTGGCGATTGTCACAGCCACGGCGGGGAGCCCGTCCCTCGGCCAACCTTCCGTTCACCTCCCGGCCGCGCCGGCCGGTCGAGCCGAGCCGGCTTCTCCCGAATCGGTGCGCCGCCTGCTGGATCGCTACTGCGTCGCCTGCCACAACGAGCGGCGGGTCACCGTGGCGGGCGTGTCCGCATCCGTGCTCGATGCGCAGCTCCGGTCCGCGGGACTCGCGCTGGATGTGGTCGACACGGATCGGCCGGACGCCGACGCCGAGCTCTGGGAGCGCGTGATCGCGAGGCTCAACGCGGGCTCGATGCCGCCGGCGGGACGCCCGCGGCCCGGCGCGGACGAGGCGCGCGCAGCGGCGAGCTGGTTGGCGTGGCGCCTCGACCACGCGGCGGCGTCGAACCCGAATCCGGGCAGAACCGGGTCGATGCATCGGCTGAACCGCACCGAGTACGGCAATGCGATTCGCGACCTGCTCGCGCTCGATATCGACGTGGCGGCGCTGCTGCCCGGGGACGAGACCTCGGACACGGGGTTCGACAACAACGCGGAGGTGCTTTCGATCTCGACCGCGCAACTGGAGCGCTACCTGTCGGCCGCGCGGAAGATCTCCCGCCTGGCCACCGGCGTCACGACGGCGCCCGATTTCGCGCGCTTCGAGAACTCGGTGCTGCTGACGCAGGCGGACCGGCAGAGCGAGGACCTGCCGCTCGGCTCCCGCGGCGGCCTCGCCGCCACGCACCATTTTCCGGCCGACGGCAACTACATCTTCCGCATCGCGCTGACGACCAACTGGCAGGACTACGTCCGCGGCATGGGAAGAAGGAACCTTCTCGACCTCCGCATCGACGGCAGGCTCGTCCGGCGGTTCGCGGTCGGGGGCGAGGCGCCGGGCGCGCCGGCCCCCACGACCTGGTCCCCGGCGGAAGCGGGCGACCCCGAGTGGGAACGGTACGTCCGCGAGTCGGCCGCCCACCTGGAGGTCCGCGCACCGGTGGATGCCGGACCGCACGTCGTCGGCGTCTCGTTCGTCCGCAACCGATGGGAGCCCGAGGGACCGTTGCAGCCGGTGATGAAGGGAGCGGTCCTGTCGAACGACGAGAAGTACCACGGCAACGCGGAGGTCCAGGCGCTGACCATCGAGGGCCCCTACGAGGGTGCGGTTCCCGACGACACGCCGAGCCGGCGGCGGATCTTCGTCTGCCGCCCCGCCACCGCATCGGAGGAATACGCGTGCGCCGAGCGGATCCTGACCCGGCTGGCGCGCCTCGCGTATCGCCGGACGCCGGCGGATCGGGACATCGGGACGCTGCTCGAGTTCTATCGCGAGGGACGGGCGAAGGCGGGAGGCAGCTTCGACACCGGCATCCAGCTCGCGCTGGAACGACTGCTCGTCGATCCGGACTTCCTCCTGCGGGTGCACGAGGACCCGCCCGGCGCGGCGCCCGGCCGGGCGTACGCGCTCGGCAACCTAGCGCTGGCTTCACGCCTGTCGTTCTTCCTCTGGAGCAGCATCCCCGACGAGGCGCTGCTGGATGTCGCCGAACGCGGCGAGCTGACGGACCCCGCGATCCTGCGCCATCAGGTGCGGCGGATGCTGGCGGATCCGCGCAGCAGGTCGCTCGTGGACAACTTCGCCGCGCAGTGGCTGCACCTGCGCAACCTGGACGACGTGAAGGCCGAACCCGCCGTGTATCCGGAGTTCGACCAGGATCTCGTGGAGGCGTTCCGGCAGGAGACGGCGCTGTTCATCGCCAGCACCCTCGACGAGGACCGCAGCGTCCTGGACCTGCTCGGCGCCGACTACACGTACGTGAACGAGCGGTTGGCGCGGCACTACGGCATCGGCGGCGTCTACGGGAGCCGATTCCGGCGCGTGACGCTGCCGGACCTGGAACAGCGCGGCGGGCTGCTGGGCCACGGATCGCTGCTGTCGCTGACCTCCTACCCGCACCGCACGTCACCCGTCCTGCGGGGACGTTGGCTGCTGGAAGCGATCTTCGGCACGCCGCCGCCCGGTCCGCCCCCCGATGTGCCCGCGCTGCCGGAACCCGGAGCGGACGACGCACCGGTGTCGATGCGCGAGCGTCTGGAGGTGCATCGCCGCAATCCCGCGTGCGCGAGCTGCCACCGGGCCATCGATCCGCCGGGCTTCATGCTGGAGCACTACGACGCCATCGGGCGGTGGCGGTCCGTCACCGGGACAGGCCTGCCGGTCGACGCCGCCGGCACCATGCCGAACGGAGTGACGGCGGTGGGTCTCTCCGGACTGCGGGGCCTGCTGCTCGACCGGCCCGAGCGGTTCGTGGGCACGCTCACCGAGCGGCTTCTGGCCTACGCCCTCGGGCGCGAGCCGCGGTACTACGACCGGCCGACCGTGCGCGGCATCGTCCGCAACGCGGCCGCGGACGGACATCGCTGGTCGTCGATCATTCTGGGGGTCGTCGAGAGCCCGGCGTTCCTGATGCGGCGGGCAGCGGAGTGAGAGAACGGATTCACCCGGATGGCCCGGGAGTCCGCACCGTGGGAAGTGGCCCCGGCGCGGGCGGTCCGACCCGGCACGAGTCGACGAGAGGACTGACATGAAAGGCACCAGCATCATCACCACGCGGCCCCTGCCCCGCCGGGCGGTACTGCGAGGCGTGGGAGCGACCGTGGCGCTGCCGTTCCTCGACGCCATGGCGCCCGTGTCGGCGTTGGCGCGGTCGGCGGCGAAGCCGATTCGCCGCTTTCAGGCGATCTTCGTGCCGAACGGGATGGCGATGGAGTACTGGTCACCGACGACGGTGGGACGTGACTTCGAGATCACCCCGATTCTGCAGCCCCTGGCGCCGTTCCGGGACCGGATGCTCGTCTTCTCGGGGCTGAACGCGTCGTGGACCTACGTCCACGCGGGGGCTTCGGGTTCGTTCCTGACCGGCACGAGCCGCGGGGGCACGTCCGAAACCGATGTCGTGGCCGACACCTCGATCGACCAGATGCTCGCGCGCGAGTTCGGCGCCTCGACGCCGCTCGCCTCGCTCGAGCTGTCCATCGACAAGGAGGCCAACGCCGGACAGTGCACCTCCGGCCTCAGTTGCGCCTATACGCAGACGATCTCGTGGCGCACGCCCACCATGCCGCTGCCGATGGAGAACAATCCGCGGGCGGTCTTCGAGCGCCTGTTCGGCGACAGCGGTTCGACGGATCCCGCCGTGCGGCTCGCCCGCATGCGGGAGAAGCGGAGCATCCTCGACTCGGTGATGGACAAGCTGGCGGCGGTCGAGCGGCGGGTCGGGGCGGACGATCGGCGCAAGGTCGACGAGTACACCGCGGCAATCCGCGACGTCGAGCGGCGCATCGAGGTGGCGGAATCGCGGACCGACGTGCATCCGGTCTTCGCGGACGAGCCCCGCGGCGTGCCGCCCACGTTCGAGGAGCACGTTGCACTGATAATGGGAGGAACTCGACGGCCTGGGCAGGAACTTCGAGACTGCGAAAGCCCGCGGTTGCCGCCGAACCCGCCGCCGGGACAATCCTCACCCTGACATACTCCGGATGCGACGACTCCGCGGTGAAAGTCCAACCGGCGCTGAGCCGCTCGAGGTGGAAGAAGGCGCTCAAGGGAACGAGCACCGCCGGCGCGCCGACCCGCAGTCCGCCCTGTTCTTCGATGACGTCATCGACTTCCTCCTGCACCTCCGCGACCGGCTTCGGCGCCAGTGGAGTCGCCGTGGCGGAGACAGACCACGGACCCGCACCCCCCTCGCTCAGCGCCTGAACCTGAACCTCATACGACTGACCGTTCGTCAGACCCGTGATCGTCGCAGTCGTCCCGGCGCCCGCGTGCGGGTGGTCCACCCAATCCGACGAACCGCTCGCCCGGTAGCGCACGTTGTAGCCCACGACCGCCGAGCCACCGTCCGCAGGTGCGCTCCATGCCACCTCGAGCGTGCCTGCGCGCCCCGTCAACACCGGCGCCGCAGGCGCGTCCGGCGGTTCCGAGCAGTTGGGCCCGGTAGCGGTTGCGATCCCAGCCAGCCAAGCCTGAAATTCAGCATTCGCAGGTGCGCAGAGCCCGTCGTTGTCCTCAAATTCCAACTGAGAGACATTCGATAGACCCACGAGGGACTGCGGTAGCGGGTCCGTCAGACGGTTGGTGGAGAGCGTCAACGACGTCAAATTCGTGAGTCTGTCCAGGGAGGACGGAATGGACCCGCTCAACTGGTTGCGCCAGAAATACAACCCTTCCAGATTGGTGAGGCGGCCCAGGGAGGACGGAATGGACCCGCTCAACTGATTGTCGCCGAGATCCAACTTCTCCAGATTGGTGAGGTTGCCCAGGGAGGATGGAATGGGCCCGCTCAACTGGTTCTTGTAGATCTCCAACTGCGTCAGATTGGTGAGGCGGCCCAGGGAGGGCGGAATGGACCCCCTCAACTGGTTGTTGTAGATCTCCAACTGCGTCACGCGGCCATTCGCGTCCGTGCTCACGCCATGCCATTGATCGAGAGGCGCACTGGTCAGCCAACCGGCGTTGTTGATCCAGCTCGGACCGTCTGTGGCGTTATAGAGATCGACGAGCGCATCGCGGTCCACGTTGTTCTGTGCGAAGGCGGCGCCGCCGGCCAGCAGAACCGTGGCGACCGCGAGCAGGAAACATCCCGGGCCTGCGCGGAAAACTACGACCGGGGCGCAACCGCCAGCTCGGCGTGAGTTTTGTGGACTGACTGACATTGGTCTCCTTCAATTCGGAACGTAATTGGCTACCGACTCTCGGGGCTGTGCGCCCTGCCATCCCTGCCGTTGACTGTAGTGTCCGGGCGGTGATGCCGATACAGAGGGCATGCTGCCGCCGGCCAGTTCGGGTCTACCGCATCTCCTCGCAGCGGACCGAATCTGCGCTCTCGGTCGTGCGCCGGTCCTCCACCCGCAGGCTGCGCGCGCGCCGCGCGACCTCGGTCGCCGGTTCCGGAATGGTCGTGATCACCTGGTGGCACAGGGCCCACCCGCTGTCCGCAGAGGCCGCAATGACCGCGGCGCCGGCAGGCGCGTCGCCGGTGTCCGGACGCGAACCGAGCGCCGGCGCCGGGACGTTGCCCCCCAGGTCGTTGCTGAACACCGGCGCAGAGACCGGCTCCGACGTGTCGCCGGCCATGACGACCGACAGGCTGCGCGCCGTGCCCCGCGCGCCCGTCCGCACCGCAGCGAACGCGCCGGTCTCGTCCAGATCCAGCGCACCGCGCACCGAGTGGAGCCGGGTCCACGCCATCACCTTGATCAGCTCGGCGCCGACCGGCCAGTTGACGGAGATGCGGGATCCCGAAGCCGGGTCCGGCACCTCCACCGCCCGCCCCGCCCGCACGAAGTTGTCCCGCTGGTAGCGGTTCGGGAACAGCACCGTGCTCACCCCCTCGGGGTCGGTGCTGAGCACGGTGACGTAGGCGTCCTGGTTGGCCTGGACGAAGAGGCGCACCTCTTCCCCGACCGCGTAGGTGTAGTCGCGGCGATCCGCCCAGGCCTTGACCTGCAGCCCGTCGGCGCGAGGTGCGGCCTCGGGGACGGCGACCGGCTGCACATCGTAGATGACCGCCTGCTCGACCGTCAGCGACCGGCGCAACCCTCCGGCTTCCTGTCCCCACGCCGCGCCGGGCAGCATCGCCGCCGACAACGCCGCCGCCCCGATCAGGTATCCGTTCCGCATGACTCCGACCTCCTTCGTCAGACCGCCTGGTTCCGTTCCCGACACCGGCGCACCGGCCCCCCATCAGCCGACGATGCGGATCCGCACCTCGTCGACCGCCCAGGACGAGGACGGCAGGGCGCGGGTGGCGCGGTTCAACTGCAACACGAAGGCTCGGCCGCCCAGCGCCGTGCTCACCGGCGTGGTCAGCGTGTCGTTGCCCGAGAAACCGCCGAACGGCTGCCGAGTGACCAGCAGGATCACCCAGTTGAAACCCACCGGCGGCTCCGCGTGCAGCGTGAACCCCTGCGACGACGGGTACTCCAGGCTCCCAGCCGGCAACGGCATGTTCTCGGCCAGCACCTGCACCGCGTACACCGGGTCGATCAGATAGAGGCTCGCGTAGCCCTAGCGCTCAATCACAGTTGACACAGGCCGTGGCTCAGTGTAGAAGGTTTCTGTGCGTGTTGGCCTGCGGATGTTGCAGCCGGAGACGGTGGGCTGGCTGCGGCAGGAGTTGGTTCGGGGGTCGTTGTCGCGTGCGGCGCTGAGCCGTGGTCTTTGCGAACGCGACGGGTGGCGCAACGCGCGTGGGTCGCTGTGCTCGGCGTCGGCGCGGAAGGCTTTGCCTGGCTTGGCGGCGGAGCTGGGCCTGCCTCTGCCGTCGGCGCAGCCGGGTCCGCCGGTGGGTTGTGTGGTCGGGGTCGGGTCTGAGATTTCGCTGACCGAGTTTGCGGGCAGCCTGTCGTCGTTGGGGGAGGTTCACCTGCGGTTGGCGGAGACGGCGCTTGCGCGTCAGCGGTGTTGTGCACTTCTGGCGGCTGCGCATCCTTTGGGCCGTTGTCGGGCTCCGGGCTGCCGGGTGACGTATCTGGTGGATTCTTCGGCGGGCGCGTTGGGTGTTTTGAGCTTTGTGTCGGCTCCGCTTCGTCTGGGTCCTCGGGACGCGCATCTGGGCTGGGACGCTCGGACGCGGGGGGCACGGATTGGTCAGGTGGTATTGAACGACCGATTCCTGCTGCTTCCCGGGGTTCGTGTTCCGCACTTGGCGTCGCAGGTTCTGGGCCGTGCGGTGGGTCGTTTGGCGTCGGACTGGGCATTGTGTCACGGGGTTCGTCCGGTTCTGGTGGAGACGTGCGTGGCGTCGTCTCGTCGTGGCACGAGCTATCGGGCGTCGGGCTGGCGGTGTGTGGGCCGTACGGCGGGTCGTCCTCCGGGGTCATCGGTTTCTGTGGAGCCGAAGGATGTCTGGCTTCGGGGCCTGGCCCCGGACTGGGCGGAGACGCTGCGTCGGGCTGCGCCCAGGGAGTTGGGTTCGTTTCCGGGGTTGGGGGAGGAGGCTGCGGGCGCCGGCAGTTGGTCTCGGTGCGAGTATTCGCGTTCGGACCTGGCCGACGGTCGGCTGCGTCGTCGTCTGGCGCAGATGGGTGCGGCCTGGGAGCAACATCCTGGTGCGCCTCTGCCGGCGGTGTTTGCCGGCAGCGCCGAGCAACAGGCGGCCTACCGTTTCCTGCACAATGGAGCGGTGAGTAGCGCGGACATTCTGCAACCGCATCGGGAGGCGCTGGTCGAGCGCAGCCGTGCGGAGTCGGTGGTGCTGCTGGTGCAGGACACGACGACGCTCAACTACACGGGTCTTCGGGACAGCACGACCGGGCTGGGGCCGCTGGGAGAACGGTCTGGCGGCGGTCGGGGTCTGTTCGTGCACGCGGCGGTGGCGTTCACCGAGGGGCGCCGGCCGTTGGGGGTGAGCGGTCTGGAGACGTGGGCGCGGCCGGATGGCGCGCCCACGTCCGAGCGCGCATTGGAGAGCCGGCGCTGGTTCCGGGGATTCGACCAGGGTCGCGAATTGGGGCGGGCGTGTCCGGGCACGCGGGTGGTCGTGGTCGGCGACCGCGAGAGTGACATCCATGCGCTGTTGCAGTGGCAGGCGCAGCATGCGGCTGAAGCGGGGCTGGTGGTGCGGGCCTGCGCCAGCCGGCGGCGGCGGGTGAAAGTATGGGACGAGCGGTTGCGGGCGATGATGCTCCGGCCGCTGGCGTCTCAGCCGGACTTCGAGACCCCGGTGCGCACCAACCGGCCGGTGCACATCGACTCGCAGGGCGGCAAGCGGGCGCGCGAGGCGCGCACGGCGCGGACCGAGTTGCGCATCGGGCGGGTGCAGGTGCAGCCGCCCAAGGACCAGACCGACGCGGCGCCGCTGACGGCCTGGGTGGTGCGGGTGCTCGAAACCGACCCGCCGCCGGGACACGAGCCGCTCGAATGGCTGCTGGTGTCGAGCGAAGGCGGCCCGACGGCCGAATGGGCCGAGCGCATTGTCGGCTGGTATGAGACCCGCTGGGGCATCGAAGAGTATTTCCGGGTGCTCAAGAGCGGCGCCCGCATCGAGGACCGGCGCTTGCAGGAAGCCGACGCGCTGGCCAAGTGCCTGGCCTTCGACGCCATCACCGCCTGGCGGGTGTGCTCCCTCAGGGGCTACGCGCGCGACGCGCCCGACACGCCGGCAGCCCAGGTCCTGACCGACGACGAGAAGCGCGTGATCGGAGCCGTCGTGCAGGCCGAAAGACTGCTGCCGCCAGCCGAACGAGACCGGCCATTGCCGCCCGACATCCGCGCCTGGGTGATGCTGCTGGCGCGCATCGCCGGCTGGCGACCGACAAAGCGTAGACCGCTGCCGGGCAACGAAGTGCTGTGGCGCGCCTGCGTGCAACTACAGATGATGGTACGAGGAGCCCAAGCCGCCCGCGCACCCTGAACCGCAACCCGAATCGACGTGGACCGGGCGACCAACGCCGGACCGTTCCTGAGTCAACCGTGATGTAGCGCTAGGCATGCGGCGCATGCGCCACCGCGCTGCCGGCGCGACCGCGCGCTGCACGGGAAACGCGCCTCCAACGCCGCGACGAACGGCCAAGCCGTCCGGGCCGCGGGGGGATTTCGCCACTGGAGCTGGGGCACACCATACCATCGTCAGGATGCGCCCGAGCCCTGAACACCTCGACGCGGTCATCGACCTCGTCGTCGAGCGCCTGCACCCCGACCAGGTCATCCTGTTCGGCTCCGCAGTGCGCGATCGGATGCGCGGGGACAGCGACATCGACCTGCTGGTGAGGAGGGCGCATATTCCTCCGCGAGCCCGGCGAAAGATCGAGACCTGTTCGCAGCGCTCACGGCGGTGCGGAGCACGCATATTCCTCCGCGAGGCCGCGTGGAACCGGTTCCCAAGCGCGACCGGGCTCGAGTGCGGAGCACGCATATTCCTCCGCGAGCCTCCGACGCCCGGCCGCACTTCGCTGCTTCCGGCTCCTACGGCTCCTACGTCGGTCGCCGCGGCGCGGAACCCTGGAAGTTGCCACGACGGGTTCGGGCGCGCGCCGGGTATTGTCAACCCGGACGCCACGCGATAGCATCCGCAATTGCTCGTGGCTGGTGCTCGGACCATGCCGGGAAGGGGCGTCTCATGCACGAAGAACGGAGCCGCCGGCGGTGGATGTCCGTCGCGGCCGCACTCGTCGCCGGCGCCGTCACGCTGCCCTGGGCCGCGGCGGCGGCCGAGGCGCCGCTGATCGACGCCGCCCGGTCAGGCGATGCGGTGCGCGTGGCCGCCCTGCTCGCGGACGGCGCCGACGCCGAGGTCGCGTCGCCGGACGGCACGACCGCGCTGCACTGGGCGGCGCGCGCCGCCTCCGCCGACGCCGTGGCGCGCCTGCTCGCGGCCGGGGCCGACGCGACGCGCGCGAACCGCTACGGCGTGACCCCGCTGGCGCTCGCCGCGCAGAGCGGCGAGCCGGCCGTGGTCGGCGCGCTGCTGGCCGCCGGGGCCGATCCGAATACCGCGACCCCCGCAGGGGAAACGGTGCTGATGGTGGCCGCCCGCACCGGGCGCGGCGCGGTTCTCGACCAGCTCCTCGCGGCCGGCGCAGCGATCGACGCCACCGAGAGCTGGCGCGGCCAGACCGCGCTGATGTGGGCCGCCGCCGAGGACAACGTCGAGGCGGTGACGCGGCTGCTCGCAGCCGGAGCCGACGTCGAGGCGCGCTCGGGCGGCGGACTGACGCCTCTGCTTTTCGCGGTGCGCGAGGGGCAGATCGCAGCGACGCAGGCGCTGCTCGCCGGTGGCGCCGACGTCAACGCCGGGGTCAACGCCACGACGGCGAGCACCGGCTCGTACACCCCCGCGGCGACCGGCCACACGTCGCCGCTGGCCCTGGCCGTCATCAACGCGCACTACGAACTCGCCGCCCTTCTTCTGGAGGCGGGGGCCGATCCCAACGCCTACGATGCGCGCGGCTCGCTGCTGCACGCGCTGGCCTGGATCCGCCGACCCGGCTCGGGCCGGCCGCCGGAGCCGACCGGCGACATCGACAGCCTCGACCTCGCCCGACGGCTGCTCGCCCGGGGCGCCGACCCGAACGTGCGCATCGCCTGGCGGGAGATCCCGTTCGAGGTCGACCTGGGCATCGTCAAGCCGCCGCCCAACATCTCGGTCGGCCGCAACTACATCAGCTTCGTCGGCGCCACGCCCTTCTACCTCGCCGCCAAGCACGCGGACCTCGATCTGATGAAGCTGCTGGTCGACTACGGCGCCGACCCGCTGACCGCAACCGGCCAGGGGGTGACCCCGCTGATGGCGGCGGCCGGCCTCGGGTTCTGGGACGGCGAGAGCCCCGGGCCGCTCAACGGCACGCCCGAGCGCGTGCGGCTGGAAGCGGTGCAACTGGCCCTCGAACTCGGCAACGACCTGCACGCAGTCGCCGATTTCGGTGACACGGTACTGGAGGGCGACGGGGTCGAGCTGCTGCTGCGCCATCCGCTGAACCTGCTGGAGATGGACGCGCAGCGCGACCGCGGCGACATGCGATGGGGCGGCTGCACGGCGCTGCACGGCGCCGCGATGATGGGCTCGAACCTGATCGTGCAGTACCTCATCGACCAGGGCGCGGAGGTCAACGCGCGCAACACGATCGGCTGGACGCCCCTGATGGTGGCCGAGGGCGTCTTCGTGGCGAATACGGAGAAGGCATGGCCGGAGACGGTGGCGTTGCTGCGGGAACTCGGCGGAGAAACGGCGGAACGACGATGAAAGGCGCGGCCGGAGACGGCGGCGCGGTTGCGTGGACCCGGCGCAGAGACGGTGGAACGACGATGAACAGCAGAAGACTGCGAAACCTGGCGACCGTGTCCGCCTGCGCGGCGCTTGCCGCCGTGGCAATGCAGGGGACGGCGGGGCTGGAGGCGGCGGACAACGACGGCGTCATCCGCGGGACCGTGACGAGCGCGGACGGCCCGGAGGCCGGCGTCTGGGTGATCGCCGAGACCGACGACCTCGAGACCGTGTTCCGCAAGATCGTCGTCACCGACGACGACGGGCGCTACGTCCTGCCGGAGCTCCCGGACGCCGCCTACGATGTCTGGGTCCGCGGCTACGGCCTCGTCGACTCGGAACCGGTTACCGGGCGGCCGGACCGGACCCTCGACCTGACGGCGGTGGTGGCGGCGACGCCGCAGGAGGCGGCGCAGGTCTATCCCTCCACCTACTGGCTGTCGCTGATCGAGCTGCCCGCCGCGCACGAGTTCCCCGGCACCGGCCCCGACGGCAACGGCATCAATCCCCTGATGGGCAGCCAGAGCGAGTGGATCAACAACCTGAAGGGCTGCCAGCGCTGCCACCAGGTGGGGAACGCGCGCACGCGCGAGATCCCCGACCTCGACGACTTCGACTCGGCCCGCGCGGCCTGGGACGACCGCGTGCAGCGCGGGCAGCGCGGATCGCTGATGAACAGCTTCGTGACCCGTTTCGGGCGCGAGCGCGGCCTCGACATGCTGGTCGACTGGAGCGACCGCATCGCCGCCGGCGAGGCCCCGCCGGCCCCGCCCCGCCCCCAGGGCGTGGAGCGCAACGTCGTGCTCACCATGTGGAACTGGGGCGACAACGTCGCCTTCGTCCACGACGAGATCGCGACCGACAAGCGCAACCCGCGGGTCAACGCCAACGGCCCGCTCTACGGCGTGGACATCGGCAACGACTTCCTGCTCGTGACCGACACCGTCGAGCACAGCTCGAAGATGATCAAGATCCCGCTGCGCGAGAACGACCCGCCGGTGCCGTCGATGTTCCGGACCGAGGGCTTCCGGCCGTGGCGCGACTTCGGCGCCGAGGCCGTCTGGAACGACCCCGCCAATCCGCACAACCCGATGATCGACGCCACCGGGCGCGTCTGGCTGACCACGCGGGTCCGCCACCCGAACAATCCCGACTGGTGCCGCGAGGGGTCGGACAACGCCTACGCGCAGTACTTCCCGATCGACCGCGCCGGGCGTCACACCGGCTACTACGACCCGGAGACGGACGACTTCACGCTCATCGGCACCTGCTACGGCACGCACCACCTGCAGTTCGCCGAGGACGCCAACGACACGCTGTACTTCAGCGGCGGGGGCGCCGTCATCGGCTGGCTCGACACGAAGGTCTACGACGAGACCGGCGACGAGCAGCTCGCCCAGGGCTGGTGCCCGACCGTCATCGACACCAACGGCGACGGCGTGATCACGAAGCCGTGGAACGAGCCGGCCCCGCGCGGCAGCCGCGAGGAGCCGCCGTTCGATCCGGCCCTGGACACGCGCGTGGTGGTCGGCGCCTACGGCGTCATCGCCAACCCGCTCGACGACGCGGTCTGGATCGTCTCGGACGACTTCCCCGGCCGGATGCTGCGCATGGAGCGCGGCGACAACCCGCCGGAGACCTGCATCAGCGAGCTGTACACGGTGCCGGTGGAGAAGGGCTACCGCACCCGCGGCCTCGACGTCGATCGCAACGGCGTGCTCTGGACCGCACTGGCCGGCAGCAGCCACTTCGCCTCGTTCGACCGCAGCGCGTGCGCCGTCTTCGGCGGCCCCGAGGCGCGCGACGGGCGGCAGTGCGACGCCGGCTGGTCCTTCTACAAGGCGCCGGGCCCCAACTTCCGGAACACCGACATCGGAACCGACTTCCACTATTACAACTGGGTCGACCAGTTCAACACCCTCGGCCTCGGCGAGAACATCCCGATCGCCAACGGGTCGAGCTCCGACTCGCTGCTGGCTCTCGATCCGCAGACCGGCGCGTGGACCATCCTCCGTGTCCCCTACCCGCAGGGCTTCCACAGCCGCGGCCTCGACGGCCGCATCGACGATCCGGACGCCGGCTGGAAGGGCCGCGGCGTCTACGCCACCTACGGCGCCGACGCCGCGTGGCACGTCGAGGGCGGCCCGGTCGAGCCGGGGAACCTGGTGAAGTTCCAGATCCGGCCCGACCCGCTGGCGCACTGAAACTCGATGTCTGCCGCAAGGCGTTCGCGGACTCGTGCGCGTCGTGCGGCGCGGAGTTGGCCGATCTTCTCGGTTCCATCGACGATCCGCTTCCCGACGACGCGGTGGACATGCTCTGCCGGCTGGCGGTCGAGCATGCGGATCCGGCCACCGAGGCATGGCAACGGGAAGCGGGCGGAGGGCAACCGTACTACAACGGCGACATCTTTACGAACGGGATCAACACCACACGCGGTCGGGCCGCCGAGGCCATCCGGAAACTCGTTCACACGGACGCCGCGTACGTGGATCGGTTCCGCGCCACGCTCCGGCGAATGGTACGGGATCCGAGCGCTGCCGTACTGTCGTGCGTCGCCGGCGCCCTTCGGGCCGTGGCGGTTCACGATGCCGCACTCGGGATGGCGCTGTTCAAGAACATGCGCCTGTCGGAGGAACGCCTGCTGGCGACGTACCATATGGATCACTTCGCCCGCGAGCGTCTGCGCGACACCTTCGCGGACGTGCGACCGATCATCATGCGCATGCTTCGGTCGTCCGAGCCCGATGTGCAGAACACGGGGGCGCGCTTGGCGTGCTTCGCCGTTCTTCAGCACGGCGGGCCGGCCGCGCCTCTCGTCGACAAAGCCATGGCGGGAGGCCGGGGACACCGGCTCGGCGTCGCCCGGGTCGCCGCCGCCAACTGTGCCGTGCCGTCGTACCGGGTCTGGTGCGGAAAAGTCCTCGCCAAGTTGTTCGATGATGATGCGGCCGAAGTACGGCGTGAGGCTGCCTCGTGCTTCCGGCACTTGGCGGACGACGCCCTGGACGCTTCTGCGGAACTGATCGAGTCTTTCTGCCGCAGTCGGGCGTTACGAAGATGACTCCCGCTCGTTGCTGCGCGCACTGGAGCAGGCGCGTGGACGACTGCCGGGCACGACATGCTCCGCGTGCGAGCAGTTTCTCGACCGCTTCGCCAGCGAGGCGAGCGATCTCAGTACGGGCCGCGCCTTGGATGCAGACATCCTGACGAAGCTCGTCTTCCGCACGTACCGCCAGCACCAGCAAGACGAATGGACGTCGCGTGCGCTGGACCTGATCGATCGCATCTGCCTCGAAGGCGTTCCCGACGCGCATCAGGAGCTGGACGATGTCGAGCGGTAGGGCCCGCCGAGGCGCGCGGTCTGAATGTCCCCGAAGAAACCGCCTCCCTCGTCTCCGAAGGGAACGACAGCCTGTTGGCGTGAAGTGCTCGGCGCGTTGCCCAGGGGCTACAGCAAGCCGGAGGTGGCGGCGGACGCGGCCCACCGCATGCTCGCCAAGCCCGACCTTGTTCCGGAGCCGCTGTCGGAGATTCTCGAGCACGCCATCGCACTGGCCGGATCGTGACGATGGACACCGAACGCCTGAACGCCAATCAGCAGCGGGCGGTGGCATGGGACCGCGGTCCCATGCTGGTCCTCGCGGGGCCCGGTTCCGGCAAGACCCACGTGCTGACCGTACGCGCCGCGCGCCTGATTCTCGACTCCCCGCAGAGCCGCTTCGGGGTCCTGGGGCTTACCTTCACCACGAAGGCGGCTGAAGAGATGCGGGGTCGTGTGGCGGGGCTGCTCGGCCCTGACGCGCACCGGACGCGATTGACGACGTTCCACGGGTTTGCGACGGACGTGCTGCGCCAGCACGGCAGCCATGTCGGTCTGCGTCCCGACTTCGAGATCCTCACGCAGGAAGCGGATCAGCATCGCCATCAGGTGACCTCCCCGGTCAGGACGATCACTTCACGCAGGTGTTCGATGATGAAGTCATCGTCGAGCCAGGCGTGGCCTGCATCCGCCCACGTCACTCCCCAACTGTTGCGGATGAGGAAGCGGCGCAACCCGTTCGTGGTTCCGATTCCGATTGCCACAACCGCGTGCAGTCCCAGTGCGGAGCCGCCGGAGGAGATAACCCAGGGCGGCGCTGGTGAGTAGAACCCCTCGGTTGCGGCGATACCCAGCACCGGAGCATGACCTGCATGCAGCAGCGCTTCCAGGGCGTCGGGCCCAGGCAATCGTGGGGCGCTGTGTCGGCGATACAGGACCACGCCGGCGGGAGGCGACCACCCTGGCGGCGGGTCGGTCCGGAGATACG
>CBDAVM010000003.1:0-95410 GCA_965200895.1 Vicinamibacterales bacterium
CGATCTGGCCGGGCAACCGACCACCGCCGCCTCCAGGTTGCGGGCCGGCCACTGCGCAACGACGGATGCGCCGATCGTGGTGCGCCTGCGGGCCGCCGGCGCCGTCATCATCGGCAAGTGCAACCTGCACGAGTTCGCGTTCGGCACCACCGGCGAGGAATCGGCATACGGGGCGACGCGCAACCCCCACGCGCCGGCGCACATGCCGGGCGGTTCGAGCAGCGGCTCGGCGGTCTCCGTGGCGGCCGGGATGGCCCTGGCCTCCGTCGGCACGGATACCGGGGGCTCGGTTCGCATTCCCGCCTCGGCCTGCGGCGTGGTCGGGCTGAAGCCGACCCACGGGGAGGTGAGCACGGGCGGCATCGTGCCGCTGGCGCCGTCGCTCGATCACGTGGGTCCGATCGCACGGTCGGTCGAGGACGCGGCGACGTTGTACCGGATCCTGCGCGACGGCAGCGGAAACCGCGACGTCGCCGGACCGACGGATGCGCCTCCGGTCGACTCGCGGCCGCACCTCGGGATCCCGCGGCGGTATTTCCTGGACCTGCTCGAGCCGGCGGTGCGGGACACTTTCACCGCCGCCGTCGAGCGGCTGGAGCGCGCCGGTTGCCGAATCGACGTCGCCGACCTGCCCCACGCCGCCGACACCGCCGCCATCTACCTGCACACGCAGCTCGCGGAAGCGGCCGACTGTCATCGGGCCGACCTCGACAGCCGGCCGGAGGAGTACGGCCGGGGCGTGCGACTGCGGCTCGATCTGGGCCGTTACGTGCTGGCCGAGGACTACGTGCGTGCGCAGCGTGGTCGACGGATCCTGATTGCGGAGGTGGACGCGGTCCTCCGGCAGCGCGCCGCGCTCCTGTTGCCGACGCTCCCGGTGGTGCCTCCGCGCCTCGGCACCGAATCGATCTCCATCGGGGAGACGACCGGGACCGTCCGCGCGCTCACGTTGCGGCTGACGCAGCTCTTCGACGTGACGGGACACCCGGCGGTCTCCATCCCGTGCGGGACGGCAGGCGGATTGCCGGCCGGCCTGCAACTGGTCGGTCGGCGGGGCCGCACCCAGCGGCTGCTCGCCCTGGCCGCAGCCCTCGAGGATGTCGTCCGCGGGTAGCGGGCCGGAGGCTATCCGGCTCCCTTCGCCTTCGTCCGCAGCTCCTCGTAGCTGCCCCCCGGAGTCGCCCCGGTCTCGACGGGCAGTCCGGCTTCCGCCCAGCCCTCGTGCAGCACCTGGCCGGTAGACCGGTCACGAGCCCCGCCAAAGCCACCCAGGACGTTGCTGACGTCGGTGTAGCCGGCGGCGGCCAGCATCTCGGCCGCGCGCGCCGAACGGCCGCCCATCTGACAGCCGACCAGCAGCTTCGCGTCTGGAGCCTGCGTCGCCTTGACGACCGCCAGGAAATCGAGATTCGGCTGCATCTGGCGCGTCGCCGGGTCGAAGTGCAGCAGCGGCACGTTGAGGGCGCCCGCCGGATGCCCCTGGTCGTACTCGGGCGTCGAGCGGACATCGATATAGGTGTAGCCCTCGTCGGTCTGCCGGGTATGGGCGTCCCTGACGCCAACATGCTTCACGCTCATGACTCGTGCATAGTAGCATTGCCGGCTTGATCGATCGGCTCTTTCACCAGTGGGAACGCCGCCTCGTCGCAGTGACGACCGACCGGGTGGTACGGCCGTTCGAGTGGGGCCTCGACTGGATTCCAGACGCCGAGCTGCGCGTCCGCGCCGCGGAGAATGCCGCCAGCCCGGCCCCGGGCGAGACCCTGCGGGCGTGGGCGGCCGACGCCACCGCTGACAGCGAGCGCTTCTATGCGGCACGGCGCGGCGTCGACTTCCGTCTCGACGGCCACCGCCTGCGTTTCCCGAGCCCGTTGCGGACACCCCATCCGGAGAACGATACGGTCCATGCGCGGTACTTTCCCGCGTCCTTCGGCCACGGCCGGCACCGGCGCGCGGTCGTCGTTCTCCCCCACTGGAACGCAGATCCGGACAGCCATGTCGTGCTCGCCCGGCTGCTCGCGCGGTTCGGGATCAGCGCGGTCCGCCTGAGCCTGCCCTACCACGACGCCCGCATGCCGCCGGAGCTGCATCGGGCCGACTACATCGTCAGCGCCAACATCGGGCGCACGGTGCAGGTCTGCCGCCAGGCCGTCCTCGACGCGCGGCGCGCCGTCGACTGGCTCGAATCGCGAGGATACGACCGGATCGGCATCCTCGGCACCAGTCTCGGCTCCTGCCTGGCGATGCTCACCGCCGCGCACGACCCCCGCATCTCGGCGGCGGCGCTCAACCACATCTCGCCGTACTTCGCCGACGTCGTCTGGGAAGGTCTGTCGACGGCGCACGTCCGCACCGGGCTCGAAGGCGCCATCGACCTGGACCTGCTGCGCGAGCTGTGGCTCCCGATCAGCCCGGCCCCGTACATCGACCGTATGCGCGGGACACGCACCCTGCTGGTCTACGCGCGTTACGATCTCTCGTTCCCGGTGCGGCTCTCCCGTCAGCTCGTGGCCGACTTCCGTGCACGCGGGATCGATCCGGAGGTCTTCGTGCTGCCGTGCGGCCACTACAGCACCGGGGTGGCGCCGTTCAACTGGGTGGACGGCTTCGCGCTGGTTCGCTTCCTGCGACGGTCCCTGTAGTTCGCCGCTCCGGATTGCGCGGACCTACATCCAGAAGTGGAGATAGCGCAGCAGGCTCCAGACCGCCTCGTAGAGCAGCCCGGCCAGCTCGCGGACGAGCGGCGTCACGTCCCCCTCGGTCACCGCGTCGGCCACCGTCACCGGCTCGGTGAACAGCAGCCAGATCGTCGCTGCCGCAAGGACGGCGGCCAGCAGGCCGGCGATCCCGACAAGACTCATGCTGAAGCGGATCAGGGACATGGCGTGCAGTACCCAGGGTACACGAACGGGAGCTCGTTCCGGTTTGTCGCGTCACCGAAAAAACTCGTCCCCGACCCTCTCGATCGGCTCGCCGAGGTCGAGCGCGGCGAGTGACGGTCCGACATCCGGCGGGCCGACGACCACCACGCGGAGGGCCTCGGGGTCGAGACGCCGGCCCGCCGCCGCGGCCGCCGCACGGGCATCGACTGCCGCCACGCGCGAGACGAAGGTCGTGTACTCGTCGTCGGGCAGCTCGAACAGTGCGAGCCGCATCGCCGCGTGAGCCACCTGTCCCGCCGTCTCGAAATGGCGCGCGTAGCCACTCGTGAGAACGGGCCGGGCCACCGCCAGTTCGTCCTCCCGCACCGGACGGATGTCGCGGATTTCGCGGATCTCCCGTACCGCCTCCCGAATCGCGTCGGCGGTCACGGCGGCATCGACCGCCGTTTGCAGCGTGAACGGCCCCCGATCGCGGCGGCCGTCGAAAGCCGTCCGCACGCCGTAGGTGTACCCCTTCCGCTCTCGCAGGTTGAGATTGAGCCTGCTGACGAACTGCCCGCCCAGCACCATGTTCATGACGCTGATCGCCGGGTAGTCCGCGACGCGCCGCATGACGCCCAGGTGTCCAATCCGGATCTCGGACTGCACCGCACCAGGACGCGGTACGAAGGTCAGCCGACTGCCCGCGGGTCGATCGCCCGGGATGGCGGCCCGGCTCGACGCTGCGGCGCTGCGGACCGCAGAGGCCGGGACCGCAACCCCGGCAGCGCGTGCCGCGAACTCCGGACCTCGTGCGTGGTCGCCGCCGCCGGCCGCAACGAGGGTCAAACGCTCCGGAACATAGTGGGCGGCGTGAAACGCCCTGACGTCGTCGATGGACAGTCGGGCAAGCGCTGTTTCCGTACCGGCCGGCGGGTGACCGTAGGGATGGGTTCCGTAGACGGACCGCAGGAACGCCCTACTGGCGACCGCAGCGGCCACGCGCCGCGTCTGGCCGAGGCGGCTGATCCGCAGCGCCCGTACCCGCTCGACTTCCTCCGGGTCGAAGCGCGGCTCGGTCGCCAACTCGACCAGCAGCGACAGCGCTTCGCAGGCGTGGCGCGGAAGGGCACTGACCGACAGCACGGTGGCGTCGCTCGTGACGTCGGTCTCGAGACGCCCCCCGATTCGGCCGAGCTCGTCGTGCAGATCGACACTCGACCGTCGACGCGTCCCGTCGTCCAGCAGATCGGCGGTAAGGGCGGCCAGTCCCTCGCACCCCGGCGGGTCTGCCGCCGATCCGGACGGAATCAGCAGCACGAGACTGACGAGGTCCGCCTCGTGGTGATCGACGGTCCAGAGCCGCAGGCGGTTCGCGAGCGTCTCACGCTCGACAGCCAGAAACCGCGCCGCCGCCGCCGCACCGATCGCCGGCAGCCGGCGTCGATCGACCGCCACTACCGCGTCTCCGCCGGGGTCGAGCCGGGCAGGGCGGCGTCGTCGCGGCCCGCCGGGACGACGCTGAGAGCAAGCCGCGCCCCGGTCCCGAGCTCGGCTCGCACCGCGGTGGCCACACCCTCCGGGGTCGCTTGCAGATAACGGTCGAAATCCACGCGGGTGTACGCCGGTGTGCCGGCGTACACGTTGTACGAGTTGAGCTGATCGGACCGCCCGCCGAAGCCGCCGACGGACTGTCGCTGCCGGGCCGAGTCGGCCTCGAGCAGGTTGCGGGCGCGTTCGAGCTCGGCAGCGGTTGGACCGCCCGCGGCCAGGTCTGCGATCTCCGCGCTGATGACGGCCTCGAGCTCGGCCAGCGTCCGGCCCCGCGCCGCGGTCGCGACCACGTTGAAGTGGCCCGAGATCTCCCCCGAATGCTGGTGCGCCGTCACGTCGATGGCAAGCCGCCGGTCCTGCAGCAGAGCCCGGTACAGCCGCGAGGACTTGCCGCCGGCGAGCACCGTCGCGGCAAGGTCCAGCTCGGCGTCCCGGGGCCCGAACAGCCGCGGCGTCACCCAATGGAGATAGAGCCGGGGCGACGCCACGCGATCCTCCAGCAGCAGCGCGGACGGGCGTTCGCCAGCCACCGGTGGCGCTACCGTCATCGGTGGGACCGGCCGTCCCGCGGGGATCTCGTCGAAGTGCGCTCGCGCCGCCCGGATGGCGTCGTCCGCATCCACGTCGCCGGCAATCGCCAGCGACGCGTTGGCGGGGTGATAGTACGTCGCGAAGAACGCCCGGACGTCGTCGAGAGTCGCCGCGCGCACGTCGTCGGACCAGCCGATGACCGGCCAGTGGTAGGGATGCTCCGGTGGATGGTGAGCCGCCATCAGCGTCATCGACGCCAGCCCGTAGGGTCGATTCTCGTAACTCTGCCGCCGCTCGTTCAGAACGACGTCGCGCTGCGTGTCCAGCTTCTCGCGGGTCAGGGCCGGCAGGAGGTACCCCATGCGGTCCGACTCCATCCACAGCGCCCGCTCCAGCGCCCCGCGCGGTACCACCTCCCAGTAGTTGGTGCGATCCGTGCTGGTCGACCCGTTCAGCGTCCCGCCCGCCTCCTGGAGGGGACGGAAGTAGCCGCTGTCGTGGTGCGCGGAACCCTCGAACATCAGGTGCTCGAAGAGGTGCGCGAAGCCGGTCCGGCCCGGCCGTTCATTCTTCGAGCCGACGTGGTACCAGACGTTGACGGCGACGATCGGGCAGCGGTGGTCCTCGTGCACGATGACGTCGAGCCCATTGTCGAGGGTCACCTTCACGTGCGGGATCTCGGCCGGCACCCCTGGATCTCCTACTCCCCGAGGACCTGCACGATTACTTGGCGGTTCCGAGGGCGCGTATCGAGCTCCGCGAGCACGATCTGCTGCCACGTGCCGAGCCGCACCCGCCGGTCCGAGAACGGCAGGGTCAACGACGGACCGAGCAACGCCGCGCGCACATGACTCGACCCGTTGTCGTCGCCCCACCGCTCGTGGTGCCGGTAGGAGCCGTTCCGCGGAGCCAGGCGCTCGAACATCGAGCCAAGGTCGGCCACCGCCCCCGGTTCGAACTCGATGGTCGTTATCCCGGCGGTCGAGCCGACGACCGCGACCGTCACGATCCCGGCCGACAGCCCCGAATCGGCCACTGCCGCCGCCACCACCTCGGTGATGTCGCACACGTCGCCCTGTCCCGACGTTCTCGCCTCGTGCGTGACGGTCTGCACCATGCCGGCAAACCCTCATCTTAGCAGCGTGCGCGTCGAGAGCGCAGAGCCCCCCGGAGCCCCGGTGGGCGGTGTCTTTTCAGAATCGTCCGGGCAGCCCGTGTCCGCCAGACTGGAATCACACCCTGCCGTACCCGCAGTCATTCCATCGCTGCGAGCCTGAAGCCAGCCTGGGCCGCCTGCCGTCCGCCGGACCAGCGCGGGCTCAGCGTTCGTGCCTGTTCGCATCCGCCGAGTCCGATGCCGGGGCCGGCGGCGTCCCTGGCGGATCGGGTGCGGACGCCGTGTTGGACGGCGCGGCCGGTCGAGCCGTCGGCGTCTCGACAGGATCGACGGGCGGCGGCGCCACGGACGGGGCCGGCGGCGGCGCGACGGGCGATGTCGGCCCCGGCAGGCCTGTGGTCGGCGCTGGCGAGAACCGGTTCAGGATGAGGGCGCCGAGTCCCGCCGTCCACGCCGCGTACTCCAGCAGGAAGCCGGACAGCACCAGCAGCACGCCGAGTCCGCGCAGGAGCCCGCCTGCCATCCCCACCGCCTCACCCGCCATGGTCGGCAGAAGAACGAGCGCGATCCCGGCCCACACGCTGGCAAAGGCGGCCGGGCCCGGCGCACCCATTCGGTTCCGTATCCACTCGCCGGCCCCGAGCACCGCGCCGCTGAAGCCGACGAGCATGACGAGCCCGATACCGCCGATGACGAACGGCAGGAGCAGGAGCAACGGTATCCCCACGATGGAGATCACGAGCACCAGGATCCCCGACACCAGGAGCGGAACCACCATGAGCTGGGCCAGCATGCCGACGACGCCGGACTTGATCGGCTCGGCGCTCGCACGCCGCGCGATCCGCTCGGCCGGCCCCCGGGCCAGGAACACGACGCCGGAGGCCAGCAGGGCCAGCAGGAACAGACGCACCGTCGTCGCGACGAGATCGCCGCCGCCGAGCCAGCCGGCGCCGGGCCAGCCCACCTGCCACCGGCGACCGGGATCCGTGTAGGCGCCGATGCCTGCCAGGCCGACCTGCGTCACCGAACCCCGCAACGAAGCCGACCGCGCACGGTGCAACGATCCACCGACGACAGTGACGTCCCCGCGCACCACCGCCTCCGGGCCGAAGCGGGCCGACCCGGCAATCACCACCACGTCTCCGGTCACCTCGCCATCGACCGAGAGCGAACCCAGGACCACCGCCGCGTCGCCCCGGACTCTCTCGTGGCGCTCGACGCTGACCGACCCGCCGAGACGGAACAGGTCCCCGCGCGTGGTCGTCGTCCGCTCCGGCGCACCCGCAGACGAACGCTGGTCCCCGGCCGTGGTAGCGACGGCCGTCCGCTCGGCGGTCACCGTCGCGCGATCGTCCGACCCGGTGACGGCCGGCGCGGGAATACCCGGCTCCGGAACGGCCGGTTCGGGAAGGACCGGCGCGTCGGCAACCTGCCCGGGAGCGCCGGCGCCGACAACCGCGGCGGCGGCCTGCCCGGCCGGGGCGGGTCGCTCGACGACCGCAGTCCCGGCCGCGTCGGCAACCTCGTCACGCGGTTGCTCCGGCGTCCCGGCGGGTTCCGCCTCGGCGCCGGACGCGGATTCCACCGGGGAGGAGGTCGGAGCCGTGACGGGCGCACCCGCAGCGACCGGGTCGGCGCCGAACAACGCCCGGCGCGTCGCATCTCCGAGATAGGTGATGCGCAGCACCAGGTCCGCGTCCGCCCCGAACAGCTCGCGCAACTCGGCCCCGGAAACGGGTACGCCGTCCACCGCGACCACGCCATCGGCGAGCGCGATCACCCGTATCACACCATCGGCCCCCGTCGATGCAAGGGTCAGACCGTCGGGCCCGAGGTCCACCTCGAAGCGCTCGCGGACGGCGCCGGCCAGCGCGACATCCTCGACGGTCGGCTCGGTCTGGCGGGCAAGGCCCCGGGCCGGCGGCGTCGAGCAGACGAGCAGTCCGATCCAGCAGGCAGCGACCACTGCATGCATGCGACGGCGGTTGGAATGACTGGACAAATTGCTCCTCCCTGCGGTCAACCCTCATCAGGTGTCTACGCAGGCGGAGGACTGCGGGTTCGGAACCGACCGACCGAAGCCGCGGCCCCAGGTCAGCGTCCGCGCAGGCCGAGCGCGTGCTCCGCGATCACTCTCCGGTGCAGTTCACTCGTGCCCTCGCCGACCTCCAGCGTCTTTGCCTCCAGCAACAGCCGGCCGACTTCGTACTCTGCCGAGAACCCGTAGCCGCCGTGAATCTGGATCGCGTCCAGGGCATTGGCGGTGGCCGCCTCGCTCGCCGTCAGCTTCGCCATCGACGCTTCCACCGAGCAGCGTTCGATGCCGGCGTCCTGCATCCGGCCCAGGCGATAGACCAGAGCGCGCGCCGACTCCGTCCGGCAGATCATGTCGGCAATCTTCTGCTGGACCATCTGGAACTCGCCGATCGACCGGCCGAACGCCTCCCGCTCCGCGGCGTACGGCACGCTCAGATCGATGGCCCGCTGCGCCTGTCCCACGCAGCGGGCGGCCACCGAGAAGCGCCCCATGTCGAGCGCCGCGCCGAGAATGGGAAATCCCCCGCCCACTTCGCCCAGCACGGCGTCGTCGCTCAGAGCGACCCGGTCGAAGTGGATGGTGGCCAGGTTGTCCCGCTTCAGCGTCCGCATCGGCAGATCCCCGATCGCCACGCCGGCGGCGCGCGGATCGACCAGGAAGACGGTGACGCCGCGATGGCGTTGCGCGGGATCGACAGTCGCGGCCACCAGCAGCAGGCCCGCATGCGCGGCGTGCGAGATGAACACCTTGGACCCGCTGAGCGACCAGCCGCCGGCCGTGCGTTCCGCCCGGGTTCGGACCGCGGCCAGGTCGCTGCCGCCGCCGGGCTCGGTCAGGGCGGCAGCGGTCAGCACGGCTCCGTCGCAGATGCCCGGCAGCCAGCGGTCGCGTTGCGCCTCGGTCCCGAAGCGGACAATCGATCCGGCGACCAGCGAGTTGGTCACCGAGACCACCGACGCCACCACCCAGTCGATGCGGGCCAGCTCCTCGCAGATCACCCCGTAGCTGACGACGTCGGAGCCCCCCCCGCCATGGGACTCCGGCAGCAGCGGCGTCAGGTATCCGAGCGGCACCAGCTTCCGTATGAGCTCCGCCGGATACCGCTCCGCGCGCTCATGCTCCTCGACGTGCGGCAGAATCTCGCGCTCGGCGAACTCCCGCACCGCCGACCGCACCTGGCGCTGCTCCGGGGTGAGGTCGAAGTCGGCGCTGCGGCTGGGCGCGGTCGAGGCCGGGGTGGCGGCGGGCATCACGACCGCTCCCGGCGCCGGGCCGCCACCCAGCGCAACGCCGCCGCCAGGTCGACCACCGTCTGTGCGAGCTGCCGGATGCGATCCGCCAGCTCTGGCCGCGGCTCGTGCGAAGCGGTGAAGTCGTCCTTCGTCGCGTAGACGTAGCGCGGGACGATGTGGCAACGGAAGTCGAACATCAGACTGTTTGCCAGGCCGATCGGCGACATGTAGCTCCGCTGTCCGCCGGCCGCGCAGAGAAATCCGACCGGCTTCTCCCCCCAGGCCTGTCCTGTCAGCTCCACGAAGTTCTTGACCGCGGCGTTCAGGTCGTAGTTGTAGACCGGCGAGGCGATGAGGATCGCCGACGCCGCGGCGACCTTCCCGGTGATTGGTCCGATGGATGGGTGGTCGTAGCACTGCCTGCCGTCGCAGATCGGCAGGTTCCACTCGCGCAGGTCGAGCAGCTCGCAGGAGGCGCCGATGGCGTCGAGCGCCTCCCCGGCAGCGACGGCCAGGGTGTGCGAGCGGCTCGCGTTGTTGAGCGAGCAGGAGACCACGAGGACCGCATGCCGATCGTCGGCGGACTGACGCATCCGCGAGAGTATACGGGGTCCGTCGAGAACGGTCAGGCCGCGGCGGGCCGCGGCGGCGACCGGACGCTTGACCGGATGAGCGCCGCTTCGGTAAAGTGCCGCGTGGCTCGCCTGCTTGCCCCGTTCGCCATTTCTGCCGCAGAGCGTGGGCCCTTGTGGCCGCGCCGCAGAATGAGCGAAGCGGTGGATCGTATCATCTCTCTCTCTCTCTCTCTCTGCAAGGTCAAGGCCATCTCGCGTCGCGTCTGATGCGCGTTCGTTGAGGCCGTTACTTCTCGCGTCGAGCCGCGGTCGCGCCCGCCGGTCGGCATCAAGACGGCTCGATTCTTCTTCCTGTCCGGAGTTTATCGTTCCTCGGCGCGGCACTCGGGTTCCCATCTCGACGCCGTGCTCGTCCCGAATCGTGACTGTGCTGCGGATGCGTCCATGCCGCAGGGGAGTGAGGCCAATGTCTGTTGATTCAGTCAGCAAATTCCTACTAAAACCGGCCGGTAGCCTCGGTCGTCGTTTCGGCGCAGGCCAAAGTAGATGTTTCATGCTTGCGGTCGCCACGATTCTGCTGTCCGGCGGCGCCGCCTTTGCGCAGGACGACGACCGCGATGTGCTCGAGATTTCTACCGCGCAACCGCTGGAGAAGGCTGGAATAACAACACCAACTGGCTCACCGATGAGCCCCTCGGCGACTGGTACGGTGTCACCGTCGACACCGACGACAGGGTGACCGAGCTGGACCTGGACAGCAGCGAGGGCGTGGGGACCCAGGGAGGCAACAACCTGGTGGGGACCATTCCGGCAGATCTGGGTAACCTCAGCAACCTCGAACAACTCCACCTCAGCAACAACAGCAAGCTGACGGGACCCATCCCGAGCGAACTCGGAAACCTCACCAACCTGGAACTACTCCGCAGCTATAACACCAATCTGACGGGACCCATCCCGAGCGAACTCGGAAACCTCACCAACCTACAATCGCTCGCCATCGGCCGCAACAATCTGACGGGACCCATCCCGAGCGAACTCGGAAGCCTCACCAATCTCACATCTCTCTCGCTCCACAACAACAATCTGACGGGACGCATCTCGAGTGAACTCGGAAACCTCACCAATCTCACAACTCTCTTGCTCGGCAGCAACGATCTGACGGGACCCATCCCGAGCGAACTCGGAAGCCTCGCCAACCTCAGATTCCTCTCGCTCTACATCAACAATCTGACGGGATCCATCCCGAAGGAGCTCGGAAACCTCACCAACCTACAATCGCTCGCCATCGGCCGCAACAATAATCTGACGGGACCCATCCCGAAGGAGCTCGGAAGCCTCATCAATCTCGAATCCTTGGTGCTCAACAGAAACCGTCTGACGGAGACCATCCCAAAAGAGCTCGGAAACCTCATCAACCTCACAAGACTCTGGCTCAACAACAACAGGCTGACGGGCGAGCTTCCCATGTCCTTCCTGAACCTACAACAGCTCACCAGTTTGGAGTTCTCCGGCAACGTCAGTCTGTGCGCACCGGAGACGGAGGAGTTCCGGAATTGGCTAGATGGAATCACAATCACCCTTGGCGGGGATGCCTGCGCGACAACCCAGGAGGAGGAAGTCGATGACGACACGACGTCGGTGCCGGCTCTTCCGCTTGGCGGCGTCGCGCTGTTGATGGCGTTGTTGTTCAGTGCCGCTGGCCGTCTCACTCATGGGCGACGATCGTGAATACACCCGGCGTGCCCCGGCGTGGTCGGTTGCGTGGGGTATGGATGTATGTGTTGATACCGAGGACACGGCTTCGCGTCACGCGGACGGGCGCGGTGATGCTGGTAGCGGCTTGGTCATCACGGCTCCGGTTACCGCGCGAGAAAGCGTCACCGCCGGCGGACGGCTGGAGTCCCGACGGGCTCACGCCGCAGTCACACGACGCCGCGCTCGCGCAGTGCCGCGATGGCCGGGGCGGCGAAGCCAAGGTCCGCCAGGATGGCGTCGGTGTGCTCGCCGAGAGCCGGCGCCCGACCCCGGATGCCGGCGCGCGCCGGCGACAGGGTGAACGGGGTCTCGGTGACCGGCGCCTCCGCGCCGCCGCCGGGAGCCGCCACCGAACGCAGGAAACCGACCGCCTGCACGTGCGCATCGTCGAGCACCTGCTGCGGCGACAGCACCGGCCCGGCCGGGATGCGCGCCGCGTCGAGGGCGGACAGCGCCTCGTCCGTCGACCGTTCGGCGCACCATGCGGCCATCCGCTCACTCACCACCGCGCCGTGGTTCCCGCGCGAGCGGTCGTCGCGGAACCGCGGGTCGTCCAGCCAGTGCGGCTCGCCCATCAGTTCGGTCCAGCGCCGGAACAGCGGTTGCCCGATGCACTGTACCAGCACCCAGCCGTCGCGGGTTCGGAAGGCGTCCGACGGCGCCTGCGTCTGGCTGCGGTTGCCGGTGGCCACGCGGTCGGGCCGGACCATGGCCTGCTCCATCAGCACGCCGTTGGCGATGGTCAGCGCGGAAGCGAGCAGCGAGGCGCGCACGTGCTGGCCCTGCCCGGTGTCGCGCCGTGCGAGCAGCGCGGCCAGCGTGCCCACTGCCGCCACGAGCGCCGTGGTGAAGTCGACGTACGGGCAGTACGCCCTGGTCGGCTCCCCCGGCCGGCCGGAGAGGTACATGATGCCGGACATCGCCTGGCCGATGCCGTCGAACCCCAGCCGCCGCGACGACGGCCCGCCGGCGCCGAACGCCGAGACGCTCGTCAGAATCACGTCCGGCCTGACGGCCGAGAGCGCCTCGTAGTCGAGCCCCAGCGCCTGCAGCGCGGCGTCCGGCAGGTTCGCAACGACCACGTCCGTTCTCGTGACCAGGCGTTCAAGCACGCGCCGCCCCTCGCGACGGCGCGGATCGAGCGTCATGCCCCGCTTGCCGCGGTTCACCTGCAGGTAGAACGCGCCGTCGCCGGCGGGGGTGACGGGCACGAGATGGCGGTCCTCTCCACCGCCGACCTTCTCGACGCGGATCACGTCCGCCCCGAGGTCGGCGAGCAGCGCCGCGCAGAACGGACCGGCGATGAAGCGCCCGAAGTCGAGAACGCGAACGCCGTGGAGGGGATCGGGCATGGTGAGGCGGTCGGAAGGGTCCATCAGCGACTCTCGGCGCCTCCGGCCCGGCGCGATGGCCGTCGATACGCAGGCAGCCCGGTCATGATGCACATGCGGTTCGCCTCAGTCACCACCACGCCTAGCCGTATCGCTGGAGAATGCGTTCGAACGCCTCCCACGTACCCGACATGCCGTCGGGGTGGGATTTCGATTATGACCCTGTCGTCGCAGCGCAGCCTGGGCCTGTCGGAACGCGGCTGCGAATGACAGTCCTTCTGGCACTGCCTCCGCTACTGCGGCAGCGGAAGCTGGCGGCTCTCCTTCTCGCGGGCCTGGTCGAAGGCGGGCAGCGGCTCGGTACTGCGCACCTGTTCGAGCCAGAAGACGCCGTCGTAGGGGATCGAGTTGCCGCGGGTGCCGATGAGGTCGGCGTCGCCGTCCCCGTCCATGTCGCGGACGAGAAACTTGTCGAACATGCCGCGGACGCGGCGCGACACGTCGTGGCGGGTCCAGGCGCCGGCCGGGTCCTCGGGCTGCTCGAACCAGGCGAGGCGGCCCGCCCGGTGCGACGGGGACGGATCGACGGCGTCGGCGTCGCGCGGGTCCTGGCTGTAGCCGCCGGAGAACGCGTCGAGGCGGCCGTCGTCGTTGATGTCGGTCAGCACGAAGCCGACCAGCCGGTCGGGCGCGAGGGTGCCGATGGTGTGCTGCCGCCACGCATCGGCCGGATTGGCCGGCTGCTGCAGCCACGACAGGCCGTTGCGCTCGTCGCGGATGGCGATGTCGATGCGCCCGTCGCCGCTCAGGTCCGCGAACTCCATGTTGAAGCCGGTGACGACCGACGCCGGCTCTATCTCGATGCGGTGTTCGACGAACGCGATGGCGTCGGCGGTCACGTTCTCGAACCAGAAGATGCGCTGCTCCATGCGCGAGCCGCCGATGACGTCCAGGTCGCCGTCGCCGTCGAGGTCGAACGGCTGCGAATTGATGGGCACGACGACGCGCGCCAGCTCGTGCTCGACCCAGGCGGCGCCGTCGAGCGGGTCGTCGGGGATGGCGAACCACGAGACCGGATGCTTCTCGGTGGTGCCGCGCGGCGGGTTCTGGCCGCCCTTGTTGGCGGCGACCACCTCCGGTCGCCCGTCGGCGTCGAAGTCGGCGAGGAAGACGCGGATGTAGGAGCCGCGATCGAGCGTCGAGGCGGGGATCACGCGCTCCCAACGCGCGGCGCGGCCCTTCGCGCCGGGGTTCTCGAAGTAGATCAGGTGCGACAGCTCGCAGGCCACCACGACGTCGGGGTAGCCGTCGCCGTTCATGTCGCCGATGGCCACGTCCTCGGCTGCGCCCGCCTCTTCGCCCTCGGCCAGCGTGTAGAGGTCCCAGACGTGCGGGTCTTCCGAGCCGTAGGCGATGCGCACATGGCCGTCCGGCACGCCGTCGTAGGTCGTGTCGGACTCGTGGACGGAGACGATGTCGAGGTGGCCGTCGCCGTCGAGGTCGGCCATCTCCAGCCCGTCGCTGCCGGCGAGGGCGACGCCGCCGACCGCCAGGTCGTCGATGATGTGCTCACGCCAGGAGATGTACGACCCGTCGGCGGCCCGCGCGCGCGTGGGCGTGTCGGCGACGGTCGGAGGGCCGCCGCCCGACTGGCCGGCTGCGGCTGTCCCTCCCGGCGCAACGGCGCCCAGCGCCAGCGCCGTCGCGACCGCGATGGCCCTCCCCCGCTGCGGTCTCCGGGATTCGTTCAGCGCACCCACGGCTCCCTCCTCGGTCTCGAGCGGCGCCACGCCGCTTCGCCTGTCGCGCCTCCAGCCCGCACCATGCGCTCCGGAGAGCGAGCGGAACGTCACGGCGCGTTCGGCGCGGGCATCACATGCACCGTCACGTTCACCGGCGTGACATGGACGGTGTCGTCCGCCACCGCCTGCAGAACGTAGGTCCCCGGCTGGCCGAAGGTGACGGTCGTGACCGCGCGGCCCCCTTCGCCGATCTCCGGCGCCTGCGGATCGAACGACACTTCGCCCGGCCCGCGCCAGTGGAGCCAGGTGACAGCCAGCCCGGTGGCCGCCGCCCGGCGCGGATCGACGACCGCTTGCGACTTCGGTCCCCGCCGCACGCGGCGCTCCGCCAGCCTCGGGTTCGGCGGCGGGATGCCGTCGTCGCCCGCGATGACAGCGATCTCGACCGGGGCCGGCAGGGTCACCTCCAGCTCGCCGGCGCCCTCCAGGCGGATGAACGGCCGCTGGTTGTCGGCGTAGCCCTGCGCCGTGCCGCTGCCGCGGTTGAGCCGCCGGACGCCGGCGTCGATCTCCCAGACCGGCCAGAGGTGGCCGTACGCGTAGTCGGTCCGGCCGTTGTGTGTGACCGCCCAGGTGAGGTCCTGGTCCCGCCCCCAGTCGGCCGGCACGCGCACCGTGAAGACGAACTGCTGGCGGCGGTTGTAGAAGTGCGTCGGCTGGCCGCGGTCGGCCGGACCCGGCTCGAAGAAGTTGTTCGGCCCGACCGGGATGACGGGCTGCTCCTGGTAGTTGCGGTTCAGGTAGCCGAAGACCATCGTGAACGACCCGTCGTCGTTGCGCTCCCAGCCCTCGAAGACCGGCTGGATGTTCTGGCCCCGGTTCCAGCGCTCCTGCGCCGTCGCCGGGGCGACGGCCGATGCGACCAGCAGCGCGACCAGCCCGGCCGCGCCTGCGATACGACTCTGACGCCTCATGATGCCCTTCCCGCGCCCCTTCTCGAACACCGTTCAACTCCTCACCCAACGTCTCGCCACACGCCTGCCGCCCGGCGCGCCGGAACAGGACAGCCGCGCTGACATGCGATGCGCGGCGGGAGATCCGACCTCCGCGATGCCGTGACGGCGGAGGCTGCCCCGGAACTCCGCGCATGGCGGACCTGCCGCCCACGCGCCGGACGCCTCGGGGCAGCGACCCGGGCGCGGACCTCCCGCGCCGCCGTCAGTCGTCGTTCGCGGAGAGCGCCTCCCGCTCGGCGACCTCCTTCTCGAACGCCTCGTCGTCGAGCTCGTACCAGCTCACCCAGGCAAAGCTCATCTCGTCGCTCGAGCGCTGGCCGAAGCCGGCCCAGTTGGTCGGGTCGTCGTTCCAGCGGTTCGCCTCGGAGTTGTCGTGCCAGCTCGTCACGTGCAGGATGGTGTCGCGCGGCAGCAGCGGCGCCACGTGGTCCTCGTAGTTGTAGACGATGTGCCATCCGAAGTCCCAGTCGGCGCAGCTCAGGATCTGCTTGCTGTTGTCGGGGTAGATCGCCTCCAGACACTGCCGCTTGCCCAGGTTGTGCAGGTGCGCCTGGAACGCGGTGATGTGGGCGTTCTCCTTCAGCCGGTAGTAGCCGTCGTGGCGCACGTTCGACGCTCCGGCCGGTATGTCCAGGTCCTCGTCGTCGCCGACATGAGCCGAGATGAGCTTCCGCTCCGGCACGACGCCCCGCGGGTAGAACTGCAGGCCGACCCGCGTCCGGTCGGTCGTCTCGACGCCGATCGCCGCGTAGTGCATGTTGAAGACGATCTGCGACCCGGCCTTGATCAGCCGCCCGGTGCCGTCCGGGAAGATGTCGCCGTTCTTGCCGAGCGCGTACTCGTTGAGGAACTCGCCGATGCCGCTGGTGTCCTCGGTCTCGTCGTTGATCATCCCGGTGACCGCGTGGTGCACCACCGGGAAGCCCTCGATGGAGGGCTTGGTCTCGACGGCCTTGACCCAGCGATCCTCGGTCAGCCCGGACTCGGACACCAGGTTGCCCCACCAGTTGGGCGCCTCGGCGGCGACCACGAACGGCTCGGGGATCTCCACCACCCAGTCGGGCTCGCCGATCTTCCACTCGGCGATGTCGCGGAACTCGCGCGGCGGCGGCAGGTCGGCCGGGTTGCCGCGCGGCGCGCCGTTGTCGACCCAGGCGGCGACCGTGGCGATCTCGGCGTCGCTGAGCGAGTAGTCGTACTTGAAGCCCTGGATGCCGATGTTGCGGTCGATGTACCACGGCGGCATCGAGCGGGTGACCACCTTGTCCTTGATGGACCGCGCCCAGGGCCGCGCCTCCTCATAGGTCAACAGCGACATCGGGGCGATGGACCCGGTGCGGTGGCACTCCTGACAGGACCGCTGCAGGATCGGCGCGATGTCCCTGGTGAACGTGACCTGCGTATCGTCCTGTGCGGCGGCGATCGACGGCGCGGCGACGATGCCGAGCGTGGCCGTCAGCAGGACGGCGAATCCGAATCGGCAACCGGTGGTGCGTGACATCTCTGAGCCTCCTGAATCGAGCGTGTGTGGGCGCCACCGCGCGGCGCGGCAACGTCGATTGTGCATTGTTATCCAGCCGCGGCCCGTATGCCAAGCGCCTTCGGATCCGCCGCCGGACGTCCCCGTTTCGCCACGGGCGGTCAGGCCGGCGCCGTCTCGAAGGCGACCACGTTGCGCTGCTCGCGGCTGAACTCCACCCCCACCAGGTGGATCGGCTCGCCCAGCGCCCGGTACCGGTCCGCGTAGCCCCGCTCGCGCAACTGCGCCAGCGCCGCGCCCGCGCCGGCCTGCTCCACCACCTTGAACTCGAACAGATACACGCGACCCGCGCCGCGCACCGCCATGTCCACACGACCGCGGCTGCTGCTGTCCTCCACCGTCACATCGAACCCCGACGCCGCGAAGTACGAGTAGAACACGCTCGCATACCAGCCCTCGAAGCGCGACAGATCGTTCCGCGTGTGCCACTCGTACGGGATCCCCGCGAACACCGCGTGGAACAGCGCCTGCAAACCGCCGACATCGCCGGCGAGCAGCAGGTCGTACAGCCGCAGACGGTGCGCCGTCTGCCGCGGGTCCCGGGCCAGCCCGTCCAGCAGGCTCCGGTTCAGGCTCTGCCGCACCTCCCGATTCGGGTAGCACAGCCGGTAGAAGGTCTCGCCGCCGCGATCCTCCGCGCCGCAGATGGTCAGGTAGCCGGTCTGGAACAGCAGCGCCTCGGTGGCGATGTGCTCCACGTCGAACGCCGACAACAACTCGTCGGTGGCCACCATCCCGTCCAGCGACACCGACGCCACGCCCCTCTCGACCAGCGTCTCCACCAGGAACGCCGGCGTCCCCGTCTCGAACCACCACGCCCGGAACTCCCGCCAGCGGAACAGACGCAGCACGTCGTACGGGTTGTAGACGCGCTCCGGACCACCCCAGTTGTAGCCGTTGTACCACGCGCGGATACGCGCCCGGTCCAGACCGGCCAGCTCCGGCGCGAACACCGCGTCGAGGTCCTCCTCGGTGAAGCCGCACACCGTCGAATACGTCGGCGCCAGCGTGATGTCGTCCAGGTTGTTCAACGTCGAGAACAGGTTCACCTTGCTGAACTTGCTGACGCCCGTCACGAAGCAGAACCGCACGTGCGCGTCGCAGTCCTTGACCACGCCGTACAGACCGCGCAGGTAGTCCCGGTTGGCCTGCGCCACGGTCGGCGTCGACAGCGCGTCCAGGATCGGCTTGTCATACTCGTCCACCAGCACCACCACCCGGCGGCCAGTCCGTGCGTGCAGGGCCCCGATGAGATGACGGAACCGCGCCGGCGCCGACTCGTAGCGGGTCTCCACCTGCGTCGCGCGCTCGATGGCGTCGAGTTGCGCCAGGACGTCGGCGTGCAGGCAGTCCGGATCCTTGAAGTTGCCGCCGCCGAAGCTCAGGTGCACCACCGGGTGGCAGGCCGACCAGTCCCAGCGGCTGTGGATGTACAACCCCTCGAACAGCGCCTCGCTGCCCTCGAACAGCTCCTTCAGCGTGTCCAGGAACAGACTCTTGCCGAAGCGCCGCGGTCGCGACAGGAAATAGTACCGCCCCTCGTCGATCAGTCGCGCGGCATGGGCGGTCTTGTCAACGTAGCGGAAACCCTCCTCGCGCACCGTGCGGAAGGTCTGGACGCCGAGAGACAGCCGCGTCTTCATGGCCTGTGGCCGGCTGCGGGCCGCGTTGACGGGCGCCCCGTCGTTGCTGATCAGGGCGGACAGCCGCGTCTTCATGGCCTGTGGCCGGCTGCGGGTGTATGTACAGCCGGCAACGCGCGGGTGTCAACGGTGTGAACGGCCATTCAGATTCCCCCGTCGGAACGTGCTACAGTGGTACGTGGCTCCTTCACCCCCGCAACCGCGGGACTGTCTCCCGCAGGTGGTGCCATGTCCGAGCGACCGAAGACCGACGGTCCGGCTCCCCGCCCCGGCGCAGGGACATCCATCAACGAGCTCACCTTCCTGATCGGGGTCGGCGCAATCGTTGCAACCGTCATCGGCGGCTCGTGCTCCACGAACGCGCGCATCGCCGACATGCGGTCTGATATGCGCGACCTGCGGGCGCACGTTGACAATCAGATCGGCAGCCTGCGCGCGGAGGTGCGAGCGGAGGTGGGCAGCCTGCGCGCGGAGGTGGGCAGCCTGAGAGATTCCACCAACGCGTCGTTCGCGACCGTCCACCGGCAGCTCGGCGCCGTGGCGGTTTGCCTGCTGGAGCTGCGCAACCTCGTCATCGCCGGCGACGGCGGCGATCGCGAGCACGCCTCCACCGCGTGCGACACCGCGCTGGAGGCCATCCTGTCGTCCCCGGCGACGACAGACCGCTGATTCCTGTCTCAGGCGCACGCTGACCGCCGGAGCGCGTCCGCGGCTCGCAATTCTACGCGGGGCGTGAGCCGATCAGACCTGTCGCGGGCGCACGCTGACGCTGTGGCGCGTCCGCGTCTTTCAGACACCACCCGCCTGGCGACGCACGAAGACCCGAATCAGCGGTGCGCCGGTGACGCCTGCGACGGGTGCGGTGTCGCGTGTGCGCCCACTGGCCGCGTACATGAAAAGAAGCCGGACGCCCCGCGGGCGCCCGGCTTCGGACTGGCCGTTCCGTTTCAGTCAGCCGGAATCCCGGCCGGGACGACGGCTAGAAGCCGTACCGGATTCCGAAGTTCGCCTGCCGCGGGATCCCGCCGGAGCGCAGCTGCGTGTAGCGGGCGAAGTTGCCGCTGTTCTGGTCCCCGTTCGCCCACGACGCGACAAAGAAGTTCGGGCGGTTGAACACGTTGATCAGGTCGAAGTAGATGTCGAGCGTGTCCCCCTCCGAGGGCCGGGCCCGCCAGCCGAACCGCAGGTCCAGGTTGATGTAGTCGCCCTGGCGGGCGCCGCCCTGGCGGCCGTCGTGGTCCACCGTGAACGCGTTGGCGCCCTCGCCGGTGTAGGTCCCCGCCGGAATCGGGTCCCAGTTGGTGCCGTTGCGGTCCAGGTCGAGCGTACTGTTGTACATGGTGAACGGGTTCGCGCTCATGTAGCGGAAGATGGGGCTCAGGGTGATCCCGCCCGGCAGCTCCGTGCGCCCGCTCAGCGTCAGGACGTGCTTGCGATCATGCTCCGCCGGCTGCCAGTTCCTCTCCATGTTGAGGTCGCCGAGGACCTGGGTCTGGACGCCGTTGAGGCTGACCCCGTTGGTGCCGTACTGCTCGAAGGTGTCGCCGCGCGAGTAGCCGAGCGCATACGACAGCCGCATGCCCCAGCGGTCCGAGTAGCGCTTCTCCATCGAGAAGTTCAGGCCGTCGTATTCGGACAACCCGGTGCTCTCGATCGACAGCAGCCGGCTCTGCCAGACGCCGACCAGCAGGCCGGTCCGCGGATCGATGCCCGTCATGGGATCCGTCTTCGAGCACTCGTACGCAAGCTTGTCGGGATTGCTGTAGAGGCCGGAGGCTACCGCGGCACCCCCCTTGCAGCTCGGGTATGCGTCCAGCCCCGGGGGGCTGCCGTTGTCCGTCCGGTCGTAGACCCCGCCCCGGTCCGGAAACACGTCGTACCACGTGAGCTCGTCGCTGCTGTCGATGCCGTCGCGGTACGGCGCCACGTAGTTGATGCGGTTGAGCAGTTGGCTGCCCCGGATGTTGACGTAGTCGACCCCGATCGACAGCGTCGGCATCAGCTCGCGCTCGAACCCCACCGTGAACTGCTTGAACAACGGCTGCTGCCGGCGGTAGTTGTCGATGTAGACCGCGGACTCGTTGAAGACGCTCGCGGGACCGGTGGGGTAGATCCCCTCGATGAAGTCGCGATTCAGCAGCACGCAGTGCGGCACGCCGTCGCGCATGGTCGCCGGCCCGCAGTCCCCGTTCGCGGCTACGCCGATGCGCATGGCTCCCATCAGTTCGGGGTCCTGGATCGGCATGTTGTTCCGCGGGCCGGGATCTTCCTGCCCGCCCTGATCTCCCCCGCCACGGGGGAACGAGGCGACGAAGGAGTCGTTGAACACCGGATCCTGCAGGACGTTGTCGAGTCCGCTGAAGAGCGTCCGGTCGTAGAAGAACCCGTAGCCCGCCCGGATGACGGACCGGCCGTCGCCCGTCACGTCGTAGGCGAGCGACAAGCGCGGCGAGATGTTGTTCCAGTCGCGCGGGTCGGTCCCCGGCCTCATCAGCGGGTTGTCTGTCAGCTTCGCGTTCAGCATCTCTCCGTCCCACCGGGCGCCGAGCCCCACCGTCCAGCGTTCGTTCAGCGTCCACTTGTCCTGGACGAACGCCTCGATCGTGTTGATGGGGTAGGCGAACTGCCGGCCGTTCTGCTTGCCGACGCGAATCTGCAGCCGTTCAGGGTAGGTCGAGTAGTCGTTGACGTCGAACGGACTGTCGGTCGCGAAATAAAAGCGACCGCCCAGGTAGTGCTCGGCGAAGTCGTCGATGAACGAGCGGTGGAAAGTGCCGCCGAACTTGATGTCGTGATCGCCCATCTTGTCGGGGATGAACCACGACGTGGTGTTGTTGTACTGCCACTGCGAGTCCTCGCGACCCCACGCCCACGGGGCGACGCCGTCCTGGAAGCTGTTCATGACGTAGGCGGGCGTGACGTTCCGCATCGCGCCGTCGAGACTGAGGTGTCCGCCCATGTCGTACCAGGCGGGAGGGCCGCCGCTGTAGAACTCGTGGGTGCGGGTGACCCGCACGGTGTTGACGACGTTGTTGCCGATGACGCTGGTGTAGCTCCCGACGAACATGTACTCGTCGTCCGTGCTGTCCACCGACGCTACCTCGGTCCGGTTGCCGATCCGGTTGTCCTCCGGGCTCGTCTCGCGCATGTAGCGCAGGGCCCACGAATTGCTCCCGTTGATCTGGTGATCCACCCGGTACATGGTGTTCAACGCACGCCAGCTCTCCGGTTGCGACCAGTTCAACTCGGGACGGGTGCTGAAGATCGTCGACCGGGCCGGATTGTTGAGCCGGCGCTCGAGGCTGACGAAGAAGTGCATCCTGTCCTGCACGATCGGACCGCCGAACACCCCGCCGAACTCGTACTTGTTGTTCGTCGGCTTCTCCACTTCCGGGTCCTCGGCGAACTGCTGGGCGTTGAAGTAGTTCCGCGCCGTCATGTTGGTGCTGGTGCTGTAGCTGAAGCCGGCCCCGGACCACTGGTTCGTCCCCCGCTTGGTCACCGCGTTGATGACCGCGCCGGACGAGCGGCCGAACTCGGCGTCGAACTGCCCGCTGACGACCTGGAACTCCTGCACCGACTCGATGGCCACCTTGACCTGGCTGCCGCCGGCCCCGCCGCTGGTCGAGTCGCCGTTGTAGCCCCCGTCGACGTTCAGGTTGCTGGCCGCGGCGGTCTGCCCGTTGGCGATGATCGTGTCGTTGCCCGACGATTCCGAGGGCAGGAACTGGATCCCCGGCAGCAGCGAGATCGCGGCGAACGCGCTGCGGTTCTGCAGCGGCATCTCCGTCAGCTCCTGGCTGTCGAGGGTGCCGCCCACCTCGGCCGACGTGAGGTCGACCAGCGGGGCCTGCCCGGAGACGGTCACCGTCTCCTCGAGGGCGCCCACGCCGAGGATGATGTCGAGCGGCAGCGTCTGGCCGACCCGCAGCTCGTAGCCGGTCGTCTGGAACGTGGTGAAGCCCGGCAGCGCGGCCGTGACCGTGAACACCCCCGGCAGCAACTGCGCCGCGAAGTAGCTTCCGTCACCGCCGGTGATGACCTCGCGGAAGGTCCCGTCGGCTTCGTTCTGGATGAAGACGGTCACCCCCGGCAGGGCGCCTCCCGTCTCGTCGGTGACCGATCCCCGGAGCTCGGTGCGGCCCTGCTGGGCCAAGGCCTCCCCCCCCCCTCCGGCAATCACGCCGACCAGCGTGACGGCGGTTGTAAACGCTGTGAGTCTTCGCATCGTCTCCTCCTCGTGAGTCGCAACGAACGGCTGTCCTGCACGTCGGATCCCCGCACGGATACGGTGCGGGGGGATGTCTTGCAGGTCGACGGTGTGCTCTGTGCGCTCTCGGACCGCCCTCCTTTCAGATGCCGTGTTGCGCAACTTAGCGTAGTCGCACGGCGTTGGCAAGGTGTTTGTTGCGCCGCCATGAGGAGGCACGGCGCGTGCCGATCGGCCCAAGCATGATCCATGCCGCCGCGGGCCGGCACCGCGGAACCCGGGGGGCGCCGCGTGTCCTGCGTGGGCGTCGATCAGCAGCGCGGCAACGACGCCTCGGGACGCCGTCGGAACGTGCTACAGTGACGCATGGCTCCTTCAACCCCCACAACCGCGGGACTCCCCCGCAGGTGGCGCCATGTCCGAGCAATCGAAGACCGAAGGTCCGACTCCCCGCCCCGGCGCGGGGACATCCATCAGCGATCTCATGTTCCTGATCGGGGTCGGCGCAATCGTTGCGACCGTCATCGGCGGCTCGTGCTCCACGAACACGCGCATCGCCGACATGCGAGCCGACATGAGCGACCTGCGCGCCGACATGCGGGCCGATATGCGCGACCTGCGCGCGCACGTTGACAATCAGATCGGCAGCCTGCGCGCGGAGGTGCGAGCGGAGGTGGGCAGCCTGCGCGCGGAGGTGGGCAGCCTGAGAGATTCCACCAACGCGTCGTTCGCGACCGTCCACCGACAGCTCAGTGCCGTGGCGGTGTGCCTGCTGGAGCTGCGCAACCTCGTCATCGCCGGCGACGGCGGCGACCGCGAACACGCCTCCACGGCATGCGACACCGCGCTGGAAGCCATCCTGTCGCCGCCCCCGGCGACGACAGGCCGCTGATCCCCGTCGAGAGCCGGACGCCCCTGACGGGCGCCCGGCCTTCAATCTCGTCACTCCGACTGCGTACGAAGAGAAGGCCGGGGCCCGTGAGGGCGCCCGGCCTTCAACACCAGCGCTGGCTGGACAGGGCTAGAAGCCGTACCGCACGCCGAAGTTCGCCTGCCGCGGGATGCCGCCCGAGCGCAGCGACGTGTAGTTCATGAAGTTGCTGCTGTTCTGGTTCCCGACCGGGTTGTTGAAGTTGGGGCGGTTGAAGAGGTTGATGATGTCGAAGTAGATGTCGAACGTGTCCCCCTCCGCAGGCCGTGCCCGCCAGCCGAACCGCAGGTCCATGTTGATGAAGTCGGCCGCGCGCGCGCCGCCCTGGCGGCCGTTGTGATCCACCGTGATCGGGTTGTTGCCCACGCCGCTGTAGGACCCGGCGGGAAGCGGATCCCAGTTGGTGCCGTTCCTGTCCAGGTCGATCTGGCTGTGGTAGATGGTGAACGGGTTCGCGCTCATGTAGCGGAAGATGGGGCTCAGGGTGATCCCGCCCGGCAGTTCGGTGCGTCCGCTCAGCGTCAGGATGTGCAGGCGGTCCTGCTCGGCCGGCTGCCAGTTCCGGTCCATGTGGAGGTTGCCGAGAACCTGGGTCTGCACGCCGTTGAGGCTGACGCCGTTGGTGCCGTACTGCTCGAAGGTGTCGCCGCGCGAGTGGCCGAGCGCGTACGACAGCCGCATGCCCCAGCGGTCCGAGTAGCGCTTCTCGACCGAGACGTTCAGGCCGTCGTAGGACGACTTGCCGACGCTCTCGATGGACAGCAGCCGCCCCTGCCAGACGCCGATCGGCAGACCCGCAGGCCCGAGGCCCGTCATCGGATCCACCTTCGCGCACTCCGCGGCCAGCAGGGCGGGATTGCTGTAGAGGCCGGCGGTCGCCGCCCCCATCGCACAGCTCGGGAATGCGTTCAGTCCCCCGATTCCCGGGGTGCCGTTGCCGACCCGGTCGTAGACGCCAACCCGATCCGTCCCGTACCACGCATCGTACCACGTGAGCGGGTCGCTGCTGTCGGTTCCGGAGCGCAACGGCGCCACGTAGTTGATGCGGTTCAGCAGACCGCTGCCCCGGATGTTGACGTAGTCGACCCCGATCGACAGGGTCGGCATCAGCTCGCGCTCGAATCCCAGCGTGAGCTGCTTGAACAACGGCTGCTGCCGGCGGTAGTTGTCGATGTAGACGTTCGACTCGTTGAAGCGGCTCGTGGTGCCGACGGGGTAGACCGAATCCACGAAGGCGTGATTCACCAGCGGGCAGTGCGTCGCGCCGTCGCGCATGGTCGCCGGCCCGCACTCCCCGTTCGCCGCCACGCCGATGTGCAGGGCCTGCCTCAACTCGGGGTCCTGGATCGGCATGCCGTTGCGCGGCCCGGGATCCTCCTGTCCGCCCTGCTCCCCACCGCCGCGGGGGAAGGAGGCGACGAACGAGTTGTTGATGACCGGATCCTGCAGGACGTTGTCGAGCCCGCTGAAGAGCGTCCGGTCATAGAAGTACCCGTAGCCCGCCCGCAGCACGGAGCGGCCGTCGCCCGTCACGTCGTAGGCGACCGAGAGCCGGGGCGAGATGTTGTTCCAGTCCCGTGGATCGGTCCCCGGCACCATCAGCGGGTTGTCGGTCCGCTCCGCGCTCAGCATCTCGGCGTCCCACCGCACGCCGAGCCCGAGGGTCCAGCGCTCGTTCAGCGTCCACTTGTCCTGGAAGAACGTCTCCCACGTGTTGATGGGGTAGGCGAACTGGTTGCCGGTGGGCGCGCCGACGCGAATCTGGAGCCGTTCGGGGTAGGTCGAGTAGTCGTCGATGTCGAACGGCATGTCCGTGTTGAAGTGGAACGCGCCGCCCAGGAAGTTCTCCCGGAAGTCGTCGATGAACGACCGGTGGAACGTGCCGCCGAACTTGATGTCGTGATCGCCCATCATGTCGGGGACGAACCACGACGTGGTGTTGTTGTACTGCCACTGCGAGTCGATGCGGCCGCCGGCCCACGGCGCGATGTTGTCCCAGAAGCTGGCCATACTGTAGCCGGGCGCCAGGTTCCGCATCTGCCCGTCGCGGCTCACGTGCCCGTTCAGATCGTACCAGTAGGGAGAGGCCCCGGCGGCGTTCTCGTAGCTGTGGGTGATCCGCACGGTGTTGACGACGTTGTTGCCGATGACGCTGGTGTAGCTGCCGACCCAGATCTGCTCGTCGTCCTCCTGGTTGTGCCCCGAGGTCAGCGTCCGGTTGCCGTAGCGGTCGGTTTCCGGGCTGAGCTCGCGCATGAAACGCAGGGCCCAGGAGTTGTTCCCGTTGATCTGGTGGTCCACCCGGTACATGGTGTTCCACGCACGCCATTTCTCCGGTACGGACCAGTCCAGGTCCGGACGGCTGTTGAACCTCCGCGTCCGGGCCGGATTGGTGAGCCGTCGCTCGAGGCTCACGAAGAAGTGCGCCTGGTCCTGCACGATCGGACCGCCGAAGATGCCGCCGAACTCGTACTTGTTGTTCGTCGGCTTGGGCGTGCTCGATTCCTCCTCGAACAACTGGTTGTTGAAGAAGTCGCGCGCCGTCATCCCGGTGCTGGTGCTGTAGCTGAAGCCCGCCCCGGACCACTGGTTCGTGCCCCGCTTGGTCACCGCGTTGATGACCGCGCCGGACGAGCGGCCGAACTCGGCGTCGAACTGCCCGCTGACGACCTGGAACTCCTGCACCGACTCGATGGCCACCTTGACCTGGCTGCCGCCGACCCCGCCGCCGGTGGAGTCGTTGTTGTAGCCCCCGTCGACGTTCAGCGAGCTGGCCGCGGCGGTCTGCCCGTTGGCGATGATCCCGTCATTGCCCTGCGAGCTCGACGGCAGGAACTGGATGCCCGGCAGCAGCGAGATCGCGGCGAACGCGCTGCGGTTGACCAGCGGCATCTCCACCAGCTCCGCGTTGTCGAGCGTGCCGCCCACCTCGGCCGAGGTGAGGTCGACCAGCGGGGCCTGTCCGGAGACGGTCACCGTCTCCTCGAGGGCGCCCACGCCGAGGATGATGTCGAGCGGCAGCGTCTGCCCCACCCGCAGCTCGTAGCCCGTCACCTGGAACGTGGTGAAGCCCGGCAGCGCGGCCGTGACCGTGAACACCCCCGGCAGCAACTGCGCCGCGAAGTAGCTTCCGTCACCGCCGGTAATCACCTCGCGGAAGGTCCCGTCCGCCTCGTTCTGGATGAAGACGGTCACCCCCGGCAGGGCGCCGCCCGTCTCGTCGGTGACGCTCCCGCGGAGCTCCGTGCGGCCCTGTTGGGCCAGAACGTCCCCCCCCCCGATCACGCCGACCAGCGTGACGGCGAAGAGCAACGTCGTGAATCTGCCCATTCATCTCCTCCTCGTGTGCCGACGGCCAACGAACGGCTGGCTGTCGAATCCTGGCGGACGCGTGTCCGGTCCGGCCGAAATCCCATCCGGCCGGCGGTGCGCTCGGCTGCCCTCCTGTCAGGCAACGCGTGGCGCAAGAGCGCAACGTGAACGCACGGCGGTGGCAAGCCGTTCCAACGCGCCGTTCCAACGCGGCGCCTGCCGGCCAGTACATGCACGATACATGCCGCCACCACCGGCCGGCGGCGCGGAACGCGGGCCGCCGCGTGGTTCAGCGGCTCCGTTGCGTCGATCATCACCGACGGGGCGACGACAATCCCGATTTTTGGATCCAAAGTCCGCGATCTCGATCCGAGCCCGCCGGCGCCGACCGCCGTCAGTCGTCCACCGCCGCGCAGGCGACCATCTCCCAGCCGTGGAACACGACGGCCACGCCGACGTGCCGCACCGACGGCTGCCGGCGGCGCAGTCCCGCGTCGCACAGATAGCCCCGCAACTGCGCCTGCGCCTCCCGCAGACGCGCCGACACCACCGCACCGTCCGCCGGCTCGCCGCGCTTCAGGTACTTCACCTCCAGCACGTAGCCGTAGACCACGTCCGGATAGCGCGCCAGGAACGGCTCCAGATACAGGTCCGCATACCCCTTGTGAAGCTCGTGCTCCGAGCGGATCAGGTAGTGCCCCACGACGCTGAAGTGAGCCGCCAGGAACGCCTGCACCACCTTCTCGCCGTCCAGGTAGTCCCGGATGCCCGTCTGCTCCGCAATCGCCCCGGCCAGAAACTCCAGCGCCGGACGCCACGCCCCGCGATACGCCATGTCGACCATCAGGTTCGAGAACCGGTAGTGGCTGACCGAGAAGACCTCCACATCGCGGTAGCCGTCCCGCAGATGCCCGTACAGCAGCCGCCGCACCGTCTGGTTCGGGATGCCCAGCCGCGTCCGCCCGTGCGCGCTGGCCCGGATGCTCAGCAGACCGAAGTAGTACAGCAGCGACAGAAAATTCTCCGGCTCCACCAGCCGCCGCAACGGAAAGCTCGCCACCAGGTCCGCGTCGGCGCCCCCCTCGCCGGCGATGTGCCGCAGAAGGTCGAAGTTGCCGTTCAGACGCCGCACCCCGGCATCCCGGTTCACCACCAGAAGATGCTCCAGCTTCCCGTAGTCGATGCGCACGTTGACGTCGATCAGCTCGTCCGGCACCGGCTCGTTCGGCACCGATTCCGACAGGTAGTAGAGCACCATGTCGGTGTTGTAGAGGTCGCCCTCCGCACCCCGCGCGAACCGGTAGCCGTTGTACCACTCGCGCATCATCCCCAGGGCCGCCTCCACGTCCTGGTCGAACGCCCCGCACGCCCGGTACAGCTCCAGCAGACCCCGCACCTCGGCCTCGGTGAAACCGAGCATCTCGTTGAACTGCGGCTTCAGGCTGATGTTCTTGCCGATGTTGAAGCCGCTCGTCACGTCGTCCATCGTGATCGGCGACACCCCGGTGATGAACAGACGCTCCAGCGCGCCCCCGCTCTCTCCCGCTCCCGCCTTCAGCGTCGCGAAGAAGTTGCGGTAGAAACCGCCCCCGTGCGTGAACGACTCGTACGCCTCGCGCCCGCGGTACGCCAGCACCGTGTTCGCGAAGTTGTCGTACTCGTCGATCAGCACGTACAGCGGTACACCGTGGTCGCCGGCGTAGCTGAACAGCTCGCCGAGCCTGCCGTCCACCGCCGGCGGCGCGAGGATGCGCTGCACGGCGGCGTCGGGGAACAAGTCAGCGTTCCGTTCCAGCGCGCGGCGGATCACCATCCGGCAGTAATCCTCGAAGCGCTCGCGCAGCGTCTCCAGCGTGTCGTCGAAGGCCGAGAAATTGAAGCGCAGCACGACGTAGCGCGAGCGGTCCTCCGTCGGCCGCGAGCCGATGTCCGTGCCGTCGAAGATCGCGCGCCACTCATCGGCCCGCGTGCGGTCGTAGTAGTTCTCCAGCACCGACACCCACAGGCTCTTGCCGAACCGACGCGGGCGGATCAGGAACGCGTAGCGCTCGTCCTCCAGCCGCCGCAGGAAACGCGTCTTGTCCACATACAGCCAGCCCCACAGACGGATGCGCCGGATGTCGGCCTCGCCATACGGGATGCGGGGGTAGGTCGGGCGGTCGGTTCCGGGCGGGCCCGGGCAGACCGTCCGCGGCTTGTCGGGGCGTTGGACAGTCACTCCTCGCTTCCCTTCGCTCGCTGGTTCCCCGTCTCCGCTTCCTGCGCGGCGGGGTTCCCGGCCTCCGTTTCGCCCGCCGCCGCACAGGCCGTACCGTTCCCGATCTCCGTTTCGTCCGCCGCCGTGCAGGCGACCATCTCCCAGCCGTGGAACACGACGGCCACGCCGACGTGCCGCACCGACGGCTGCCGGCGGCGCAGTCCCGCGTCGCACAGATAGCCCCGCAACTGCGCCTGCGCCTCCCGCAGACGCGCCGACACCACCGCACCGTCCGCCGGCTCGCCGCGCTTCAGGTACTTCACCTCCAGCACGTAGCCGTAGACCACGTCCGGATAGCGCGCCAGGAACGGCTCCAGATACAGGTCCGCATACCCCTTGTGAAGCTCGTGCTCCGAGCGGATCAGGTAGTGCCCCACGACGCTGAAGTGAGCCGCCAGGAACGCCTGCACCACCTTCTCGCCGTCCAGGTAGTCCCGGATGCCCGTCTGCTCCGCAATCGCCCCGGCCAGAAACTCCAGCGCCGGACGCCACGCCCCGCGATACGCCATGTCGACCATCAGGTTCGAGAACCGGTAGTGGCTGACCGAGAAGACCTCCACGTCGCGGTAGCCGTCCCGCAGATGCCCGTACAGCAGCCGCCGCACCGTCTGGTTCGGGATGCCCAGACGCGTCCGCCCGTGCGCGCTGGCCCGGATGCTCAGCAGACCGAAGTAGTACAGCAGCGACAGGAAATTCTCCGGCTCCACCAGCCGCCGCAACGGAAAGCTCGCCACCAGGTCCGCGTCGGCGCCCCCCTCGCCGGCGATGTGCCGCAGAAGGTCGAAGTTGCCGTTCAGACGCCGCACCCCGGCATCCCGGTTCACCACCAGAAGATGCTCCAGCTTCCCGTAGTCGATGCGCACGTTGACGTCGATCAGCTCGTCCGGCACCGGCTCGTTCGGCACCGATTCCTTCAGGTAGTAGAGCACCATGTCGGTGTTGTAGAGGTCGCCCTCCACACCCCGCGCGAACCGGTAGCCGTTGTACCACTCGCGCATCATCCCCAGGGCCGCCTCCACGTCCTGGTCGAACGCCCCGCACGCCCGGTACAGCTCCAGCAGACCCCGCACCTCGGCCTCGGTGAAACCGAGCATCTCGTTGAACTGCGGCTTCAGGCTGATGTTGCTGCCGATGTTGAAGCCGCTCGTCACGTCGTCCATCGTGATCGGCGACACGCCGGTGATGAACAGACGCTCCAGCGCGCCCCCGCTCTCCCCCGCTCCCGCCTTCAGCGTCGCGAAGAAGTTGCGGTAGAAACCGCCCCCGTGCGTGAACGACTCGTACGTCTCGCGCCCGCGGTACGCCAGCACCGTGTTCGCGAAGTTGTCGTACTCGTCGATCAGCACGTACAGCGGTACACCGTGGTCGCCGGCGTACCGGAAGAGCTCACGGAGCTTGCCGTCCACGGAGGGATGCGCAAGGATGTCGCGGATCGCGCCCTCGGGGAACAGGTCGGCATTGCGCCGCAGCGCAGCGCGGATCTCGATGAGGCAGTAGTCCTCGAAGCGCTCGCGCAGCGTCTCCAGCGTGTCGTCGAAGGCCGAGAAGTTGAAGCGCAGCACGACGTAGCGCGAGCGGTCCTCCGTCGGCCGCGAGCCGATGTCCGTGCCGTCGAAGATCGCGTGCCACTCATCGGCCCGCGTGCGGTCGTAGTAGTTCTCCAGCACCGACACCCACAGGCTCTTGCCGAACCGACGCGGGCGGATCAGGAACGCATAGCTCTCGTCCTCCAGCCGTCGCAGGAAACGCGTCTTGTCCACATACAGCCAGCCCCGCAGACGGATGCGCCGGATGTCGGCCTCGCCGTACGGGATGCGGGGGTAGGTCGTGGCCATCGGTGCCTCGGCCGCCGGATCGGCAACCCTGCTGCCGATCATGCCACACAGGGCGCCCATTCGGCCGGAGTCCGGAACGTCGTGAACTGTTGAAGACCCGTGAGGACATCCGTCGATCCCGTCGATCCCGTCGATCAGGTCGTCAGGCGTCTCCGTGATAGACTCGTGGTGGCTGCCCTTGCCCCCACAACCGCGGGAAACGGATTTCCGCAGGTGGCCCATGTCCGATCACGCTACGGCTGACCGTTCGGCGACGCCCGCCTGGTACAGGGCGGAGACATCCATCCACAATCTCACGTTCCTGATCGGGATCGGTGCGATCATCGCAACCCTCATCGGCGGATCGTGCTCCACGTCCGCACTGCTCGGTGACCTGCGAACCGAGGTGCGCGACCTGCGGACCGGGATGCGCGACCTGCGAACCGGGATGCAGGACCTGCGAACCGAGATGCAGGACCTGCGAACCGAGATGCAGGACCTGCGGACCGAGATGCAGCGCCAGCTCAGCGCGGTGGCCGTGTGCATGCTCGAACTGCGCAACCTCGTCGTTCGCGGCGACGGGGCCGCCGCCGGGGAGGCCTCGTCGGCGTGCGACAGCGTCCTGCGGGCCATCCTGGCGCCTTCCGCTGCCGGCTGACCGCCGGCCAGGGAAATCTTGAGGACCCTTCGAACGGAGCGGACGTTGCAGGAGAAACGCCGCGTCGCGGGTATCGACCGCCGGGGGACCGAGTGGCGGACGCCTCCCGGCCCTGCCGCGGACCCGCCTTCCGCCCGGCGGCGGCGAGGCTGCGGGCGCCGACCGTCGAAGACGTCGATGCGGTTCGCGGCGGCGTGCCTGTTCGCAGCCATGCTCAGTCCGGCCGCCGCGGCCCAGGAGCGCGACGTCACCCCGACCGACCCTGCCACCGCCCCACTGGCGCTGGCGCTGACCCCGACGGAATACAACAACACCGTCGCCGACCTGCTCGGCTTTCCGAGAGATGGCGAGCGCTGGCCGCCGCGGCCGGCCCTGGCCGACCGACTGAGCCCCCGGCGGGCGGCGAGCAGGGGAGTCTTCCTGCCCCCGCCACCGCCGCCGGTCTGGCCCTGGCGATTCCCCTCCGAGCCGGGCGCGAGCGGCTTCGAGGGAATCGCGCAGGGACAGAGCCCGTCGTCGTATCAGGTCGAGGAGTTGCACCTGGCGGCGATGCATTTCGCGTCGTTCACGCTCCTGTCGCCGACATTCTTCACCTGCGATGACCTGGCCGCGTTGTCACCCGCCGAGCAGGAGCACTGCGCGTGGACCAGCATCGAGCGGTTCGCCGAGCGCGCCTGGCGCCGCCCCCTCGACACGAGTGAACGAGAGCGGATCGCCACGTTCTGGCGGGCCAACCTCCCAGCCGGACCGCTCGACCAGGCGGTCGCGCTGACCGTCGCCGGTATCCTGCAGGCGCCCGCCTTCCACTTCCGGATCGAGCGGGGCGCTGCCGCGGGCGGCCGCCCCACCCCCTGGGAGATGGCGACCCGTCTCTCCTACTTCCTGTGGGACTCGATGCCGGACGCCGAGCTGTTCGCGGCGGCCGCGGCAGGCGCACTGTCGTCGCGCGAGGAGGTCGAGCGGCAGGCGCGGCGGATGCTGGAGGCCCCGAAGGCCCGGCCCGCGGTCGTCCACTTCCACAACCAGTGGCTCGGCACGGACGACGTGTTGCGCATCGCCCCCGCTCGCCGCGCCTTCGGGCCGCGGTTCGGCATCTCGCCGGCACTGGAGACGGCTCGCGATGACGACGTCGAGTGGCCGACCATCATGGGCCCGGTGCGCCACTCGCTGAAGCTGGAGACCGAGCTGTTCGTCGAGCGGACCGTCTTCGATGGCGACGGCACGTTCACCGCCCTGCTGACCGACCACCACGGCTACCTGTCGGACGCGACGGCGCCGATCTACGGCGAGAGCGTCACCCGACTTCCCGACCGTCCGGACGTGACGCGACGGATCGAGTTCGTGGCGGCGTCCATCGGGCGCAAGGAACCGCTGACGCTCCACCCGGTCGAGTTCCCATCCGACCAGCGTGCCGGGGTGCTGACGCACCCGTCGGTCCTTGCGGTCGGCGCCTACGCGGTACAGCCCGGCCCCATCCTGCGCGGCGTACACGTGCTGGAGCGCATCGCCTGCCTGGAGCTGGGCACACCCGTTCAGGGAGCCGAGACCGCACTGCCGCCCGATTCGCTGGCGGTGACGAGCACGAACCGCGCGCGGACCGCCGCCGCGACCGCTCCGGCGACCTGCGCCGCCTGCCACCGGCGGATCAATCCTCCCGGGTTCGCGTTCGAGCACTACGATGCGCTCGGCGCGTGGCGCGCCCGTGACAACGGTCAGCCGGTCGATGCGAGCGGCTCCCTGATGCTGCCCGGCGGCGAGACGCTCACCTTCGCCGACGGCATCGATTTCGTTCATCAGCTTGCAGCCAGCGACCGCGTGCGCGACTGCTACGCGCTGCACTGGACGCGCTACGCGCTCGGCGACCGCATCGACCCGGCGACGCCCGGGCTCGCAGCGATCCAGCGCGGTTTCCGCGAGGACGATTCCATCCGGGAGCTGCTGGTCTCCATCGCCGGCAGCGACCTCTTCCGCAGGAACCGGACGGCGGGCGACGACACGCCCAACGACGTGGAGGCGGGCGACAGCACGGCGAGCACCGCCGACGCGGGTGACACTGCAGGAGGCACTCGATGATCACGCGCCGACATCTGCTCCGGCTCGGCGGCCTCGGTGCTCTCGGGGCCGGCTGGCCGGGCGGCGTGCTGCGGGCCTTCGCGGGGACGGCGGCGCCGCCCCGACGCCTCGTCGTCATCAGTCACTGCCATGGATGGCCGTACGCGGCCTGGCGGATGCGTCCGGCGGGCATGCCGGAGCACGCGCCCTGGTCGCTCGATCTCGCGTCGCTCGAACCGCGCGAGCTGAGCGCGCCGCTCGAACCGCTCCACCCCCACCGGCGCCGCCTGCTTGTCCTCGACGGCCTCGCACTGGCGACGGCCGAGCTCGACGCGGGCGGAAACCGCCACGACCGCGGTTGGATTCATGCCTGGACAGGCAACAACGCCGACTTCTCGGCGCGCGACACGCGCTCGACCTCCGCGTCGCTGGACCAGCTCGTCGCTGCGCACATCGCGCGGGCCGACCGGTTGCCGTCGCTGGAGCTGTCGGTGGACGCCGCGCTCGAGGCCGGCCGCCCCATCGCCTACAACCTCGGCGGCGTGCGCCTGCCGACCGAGAACACGCCGCTCGGCGCCTGGGAGCGGGTCTTCGGATCGGCCTCCTCCGGCGACGCGGTGGGCGCGCGGAGGCGCACCACGCTCGACTTCGCCTACCGCGAGTACCATGCGCTCTCCCCGGGCCTGGCCGCGGTCGAGCGGGCGCGGATCGAGTCCCACTTCGGGCTCGTCGACCGGCTCGGCCGCGGCTGGAGGGACTCGCGACCCTGGCCTGCGATGCGCCGCCGCGTCCTGCCGCCGCGGTCGAGCAGTACGACCGGCGCTTCGATGCATTCACCGACATCATCGCCGCCGCGTTCGGTTGCGACATCACGCGGGTGGTCTCGCTCTCGCTTGGCGAGATGCCGACGGCCGAGTTCGGCGCCGACCACATCAGCGACAAGGTCCACAAGGGCATCGCCCACTACATCCACGACGACCCGGTCCGCCACGCGGCGATGGCCGACTACGTGCGCCATCACGCGCGGCAGGTCGCGCGCCTCGTCGACACGCTGGAGGCGATCCCCGATGCGGGCGGCGGTTCGGTGATGGACAACACCCTGATCGTCTGGGGTTCGGAGCTCGGCGACGGCTGGCACGGCTACAGCCGCTACAACCCGGTGCTCATCGGCGGCTCGTGGGCCTTCCGTACCGGGCGCTACCTGTACTGGCCCGACCGCACACCCATACAGATGCGTGTTCCCACACCGGTTGCTCCGGGCGGCAGGACCCGGCTCGCCGGCGTGCCGCACCAGCGGCTGCTGGTGAGCGTGGCCCGAGCGATGGGCCTCGATGTGAACCGCGTCGGCCTCCGGCAGGTACGCGGCCAGCGCGGCGATTTCGTGGACGTGTCCGGCCCGCTGGACGGACTCACGGCGTAGATCACCCGAACCCGCATACCGTCCTATGATCTGGGGTGTGACTCCGACTCTCATCGCGCCGGCGTTGGTCGTCCTGGTGCTCGGCGTCCTGCCGGCCGCAGCCGACGGCCAGCCGGCAAGTGACGAGCCTGCAACTCGAAGCCTGACCACGGAACACGGTGAGTGGCCCGGCTATGGGGGCGACGCCGGGCATACGCGCTACTCGCCGCTCGACCAGGTGAACGCCTCGAACTTCAGCCACCTGGAACTGGCCTGGCGCTTCCGGACCGACAACCTCGGCCCGGCGCCCGAGTTCAAGCTGGAAGGCACTCCGCTGGCGGCCGGCGGCGTGCTCTACGCCACCGGCGGCACGCGACGCGCGGTGGTCGCGCTAGACGCCGCGACCGGAGAACTCCTCTGGATGCAACGGGAGGACGAGGGCGAGCGGGCCGCTGCATCGCCACGCCGGCTGTCGGGCCGGGGACTGGCGTACTGGACCGACGGCGAGGAAGCACGAGTCCTGTACGTGACTATCGGCTTCCGCCTGGTGGCGCTGGACGCGGCGACCGGCGAACGGGTTCCCGGCTTCGGCGCCGGCGGCGCCGTCGACCTGAAGGCGGCGGCGTTCATCGGGGACGGCCGGCGGATCGATCCGGTCACCGGCGCCATCGGTTCGAACGCCACGCCGACCGTGGCGCGCGATGTCGTGATCGTCGGCGGTACGTTCGCCGACGGGGCGGCGCCGCCCACCCACAACCACATCAAGGGCCTCGTGCAGGCGTTCGACGTCCGCACCGGCCGGCGCCTGTGGACCTTCAACACGGTCCCGCGCCCCGGCGAGTTCGGGGCCGACACCTGGCTGGGCGATTCGTGGGGCACGAACGGCAACAACGGCGTCTGGACGCAGATCTCGGCCGATCCGGAGCTGGGCATCGCCTATCTGCCGGTCGAATCGCCGACCGGCGACTACTACGGCGGACACCGGCCGGGCGACAACCTCTTCGGCGAGAGCCTGGTCGCCGTCGATCTGCTGACCGGCGAGCGGCTCTGGCACTTCCAGCTCGTGCACCATCCGTTGTGGGGCTTCGACATGGCCAGCCCGCCGATCCTGGCCGACATCACCGTCGACGGGCGGGAGATTCGGGCGGTGGCGCAGCCCGGCAAGCAGGCGTTCCTCTACGTCTTCGACCGGGTCACGGGCGAGCCCGTCTGGCCGATCGAGGAACGGCCGGTGCCGCAGGGCGACGTGCCGGGCGAGTGGTACTCTCCGACGCAGCCGTTTCCGACGAAGCCGCCGGCCTACGACCGGCAGGGAGCCTCGCTGGACGATCTGATCGACTTCACGCCGGCGCTGCGCGCAGAGGCGGTCGATCTGGTGTCGCGCTACCGGCTCGGGCCGATGTTCACGCCGCCGGTGGTCAGCCGCCCGGAGGGACCGATCGCGACGCTGGGCCTCGGCGCCGGCAGCGGCGGCACCAACTGGCCCGGCGGCGGCTACGATCCTGAAACGCACGTCCTGTACGTGCCGTCGCGGACCGGCTTCTACTCCTGGGAATTGATTCCGACGCCCGGCCCCGACGTCTCGGACATGCGCTACGTCAAGGGAACAGCGCAGTACGGCGTGGGCCACGGGGGTCTGCGGGACCTCCACGTGCAGGGCCTGCCCCTGGTCAAGCCTCCCTACGGGCGCCTGTCAGCCATCGACCTCGACCGCGGCGAGATCCTGTGGCAGCGGCCGCACGGCGACACGCCGGACCTGGTGAAGGACCACCCGGCGCTGGCGGATCTGGAGATCCCGCGCACGGGCGAACCCTGCACACATCTGATCGGTCCGCTCATCACGGCAACGCTCGTCGTGATGGGCGAATGCGGCTTCCACCGGACGCCGGCCGGGCGCGGCGCGATGCTGCGGGCCTACGACAAGGCGTCGGGCGACGAGGTGGGCGCGGTGTTCATGCCGGCGCCGCAGTCGGGGTCGCCGATGACCTATCTGGCCGGCGGCCGGCAGTACATCGTCCTCGCGGTCAGCGGCCCCGGGCACCCCGGGGAGTACCTGGCGTTCCGGTTGCCGTGAGCCGGAGCGCCGGTGTGAACGCCGTCGGTTGACGCCGACCGGTCCAGTGACTACCTGGTCACCCGCTGTGAGCGAAGACGCCGTCGTTGGTCTCGACCGTGCGGCGCGCACCCGGCCGGCTGCCGTGAGCCGCGAGGGGACAGGCAGACTGCGCATCCTGCGATCGTGCGGCAGGAAATCGTGGAGGTCACGCATGATCGCAAACACGAGACGTACGACTCCGGTCGCGACGGTCGTCCTGCTTCTCGGTGTCGCGGCGCCCATCCTGGCGCAGCCGTTCGACGGCGAACGGGATGCGCAGCCCGAGCGCGCCACGCTGGCCATCGTCGGCGGCCTGCTCATCGACGGGCACGAGGGACCGCCCATCCCCGGCGGCATCGTCCTCGTGGATGGCGACCGTATCGTGGCGGCCGGGAGCAGGGAAACGCTGGCCGTCCCCGACGGGGCGGAGGTCATCGACGCCTCGGGGATGACCATCCTGCCGGGGTTGATCGACGTCCACGTGCATCTGGACATCCTGGGACACTCGGACTACCAGCACTGGCACGGCACGCATAGGCCGGACTACGCCGACATGATGGCGGTCTCCGCGCTTCAGCTTCTGATGAGCGGCGTCACCACGGCGGTCGACCTCGCAGGCAACCCGGACGCCCTGCGCACCACGCAGGAGCGGATCGGGAGCGGCGCGATCCCGGGGCCCCGCATCGTGGCCAGCATGGGCTGGATCACCAACTGGACGGACGAGCAGGTTCGGCGCCACCACCGCCGCACCCACACCGTCAATGTCCGCACCGTCCAGGAGGCCCGCGCCGCGGCGCGCACCGCCATCGCGCAGGGCGCCGGCATCCTCAAGGTCCACACGGGACTCACCGAGGCCCAGTTGCGGGCGATCGCGGCCGAGGCCGACCGGAACGGGCTGCGGGTCACGGGACATGTGGGCGATCGCGACGACCTGCTGATGCGGATCCGGTCGGGCCAGGACGGCATCGAGCATCTCTACCTGTCGGCCGGCGACAGCCCCGTCATCCATCCCGACGTCATGGAGGGTCTGGTCGACCAGCAGACCTGGGTCGTGCCGACCATGATCCAGACGATGGTGCAGGGACTGGCGGTGGAGTGGCCGGACCGACGTGACAACCCGCGGGCGCGCGCCCTGACTCCGCCCGACCTGTGGGCGGACATCCGACGCTCCATCGAGAACCCGCGCCGGTTCGGCTACTTCGGGGGCGGCCTGCGGGTGGGCCGCATGGCGGCGATGGACGCGAAGCTCCGGCAACTGCGGGACGCGGGCGTGCGGGTGCTGGTCGGGACGGACGCCGGCACACCGCTCAATTTTCACACCGACGCCACCTGGCAGGAGATGGACCTGATGGTCCGCTTCGGCTTCCCGCCGATGGAGGTCCTGGTCACCGCCACCCGCCGGAACGCCGAGTACCTCGGCCTCGCAGACGAGATCGGCAGCCTCACACCCGGCAAACGGGCCGACATCATCGTCGTCGACGGCAACCCGCTGCTGAGCATGCGGGATCTCCGCAACGTGGTCGCGGTGGTCAGGGACGGCCGGGTCCACAAGCGGCCCGACGCGGGGGCGCGGTAATGCGGTCGGCGCAGGGGTCGGCAATGCAGACATCACGGGTCGGCACCGCCATCGGGCTCGTGCTCGCGATCGCCGCCGGGGCGGCGGCGCAGGCGCCCGCGGCGTACGAAGCGTTGCTGTTCGCCGACGACGTCATGGTGCCGATGCGTGACGGCGTGCGCCTCGCCACCGATGTCTGGCGCCCGGCCCGCAACGGCGTCCCGGTCGACGAGCCGCTGCCGGTGCTGCTGCAGCGCACCCCCTACGGCAAGGAGGGGCGCGGCCTCGTCGAGCGCGCCCGGTACTTCGCCGAGCACGGCTACGTCGTCGTGCTGCAGGACATGCGGGGGCGCTACGAATCGGAAGGGACGTTCTCGAAGTACCACGACTTCGACGCCCCAGACGGCTACGACACGGTCGAGTGGGCCGCGGCGCTCCCTCGCAGCACCGGCGATGTCGGCATGTTCGGGACCTCCTACGGCGCCCATACGCAGGCGGACGCGGCCAAGATGAACCCGCCCCACCTGCGGGCGCTGCTGCTCAACCAGGGCGGCATCTCGCGCCCCTGGGCGCACAAGGTGCGCAACCACGGCGCCTTCGAGCTCGGGCAGCAGCTCGGCTGGGCGTTCGACCAGCTCCGGGTCTCGCCCGACCCGGTGGTGCGGGCGACGTTCGCGGCCGAGGCGGTGAGCGACTGGTTCGCGGCGATGCCCCTGCGGCCGGGCCTGAGCCCGTTGGCCTCCGCGCCCGCGTTCGAGGAGTACGTGCTCACCCAGATGACGCGCGCGGACGACGACGCCCCCGACGCCGACTTCCGGCACTGGGACCGCATCGGGGTGAGCTGGCGCCGCTACTACGGGCGCACGGCAGACGTGCCGATGCTGCACGTCGCCGGCTGGTACGACCCCTATGTCGGCAGCATGTTCGAGAACTACCTGGGTCTGTCGGCGGTCAAGAACGCGCCGCAGCGCCTGCTGGTCGGCCCCTGGACGCACGGGGGCAACGCCCGCTCGTACGCCGGCGACGTCGACTTCGGGCCGGACGCCGCGCTGTCCGACTTCGCCAGCGAACTGCACCTGCAGTGGTTCGACCGCCACCTGAAGGGCCGGCCCACCGACGCCGACGACTGGCCCCCGATCCGCCTGTTCGTCATGGGCACGGGGGACGGCAGCCGGGACGAGAACGGGCGGCTGCGCCACGGCGGCTACTGGCGCGACGCGACCGAGTGGCCGCTGCCGGAAGCGGAACCGACGCGCTACCACTTCCACGCGGACGGCGCGCTGCGCACGGAATCGCCAGCGCCCGGCGCACCGCCCACCACCTACACCTACGACCCGGCGCACCCGGTGCCGACCATCGGCGGTTCGTTCTCCGGCGTGCTCAAGCGCGGCGCCTACGACCAGCGGGAGCGGGAGTTCCTGAGCCTGCGGGGCGGATCGGAGAACGGCTTCTACGGGTCGCGGCCGCCGTATCTGCCGCTGAAGGCGCGGCCGGACGTGGTGGTCTTCCAGACCGAGCCACTCGAGGAGCCGGTCGAGGTCATCGGCCCCGTCTCGGTCACGCTGTACGCCTCGTCGACCGCCGTCGACACCGACTTCACGGTCAAGCTGGTCGACGTCCACCCCCCGAGCCGGGACTTCCCCACCGGGTTCGACATGAACGTCACCGACGGCATCCTGCGGGCGCGGTACCGGAATTCACCGAGCCGGCCGGAGCTGATGACGCCGGGCGAGATCTACACGTTCGAGATCCATCCCTACCCGACGGCGAACCGGTTCGAGGCCGGCCACCGGATCCGCATCGACATCTCGAGCAGCAACTTCCCGCGCTTCGACGTCAACCCGAACACCGGCGAGCCGATTGGCCGCAACCGGCGGGCGGTCCCCGCGGACAACTCCATCCACCACTCGGCCACCCACCCGTCGCACGTTGTGCTGCCCGTCGTCCCGGTGCGGTAGCGCCGCCGAACCCGTCGCAGGCTCCGTGTCGGCCCCAGCCCCACCGCCAAGAGTGGCGGCCCCGCGATTTCGGCGCGCGGGCTCGGGCGCTCGGGCGATCGACAAGCTCCCCACCGCCCCGCGAGCGCGCGGCCCCGCGATTCAGCGGACCGACGGAGCGACGAACGAACCGGGAATCGGGGGCAGCCCGTCGCTCCGCCTCCGACCCTACTGGCCCTGCTGCGCCTCCAGGAACCGCTGGTTGCGCAGCGCGTGCTCGATGGCGTAGTTCCCCTCGTGGCAGGCGAACTCGTAGATGATGCCGGTGCCGGGAGACGGGCGCATGAAGAGGCGCGCGGTCCACGGCCCGGTCCACGTGGCCGGATCGTCCAGTGTGTATTCGTACTGCAGCAGCTCCGGACCCACGCGCGTGAAGCGCTCCGTCACCTGCACGTCGGTCGTCGAGCCGCTCGCTCCCCGCGAGAGGTTGGCGGTCTCGACCACCAGCGTGTCTCCCTCCCAGTATCCGCGCGAGGATCCCACTGCGCTCGGCGGCCCGAGCCGGCTCGGCGCGGCGTCGCCGATCGGGATCATCCGGGTCTCGTGGTACATCTCCTTCAGGATGGCCACGTTCGTGGGCGTCTGGAAGATCTGGTAGGTGCTGTTGTAGCCGCGCCCGCTCAACAGTACGCCGCCGCCGAGACAGCGTATGTTCGGATCGATGCGCACTATCTCGTCGGCCAGCGTCGGCCGCTCGGGGAGCGGCGAGCTGCGCTCCGCCCGCCGCCGCGCGGCGCGCGCCTCCGCCTCGGGCGTCATGGAAGGCAGCCGCCCGTTCGGGGGATCGACGATCAGCGACGTCCGGTTCTCGAACCAGCGGCCGCTCATCCAGAACTGGTTGTAGCTGCCGGTCGATCGGCGTCGAGGCCGGTTCGCCGACTGCTCTTCGTCGGTCTGCAAGGCGGCCAACGCCCGCCGGAACGGCGTCTCGCCGAACACCGCGTCGCCGCCGACCGCCGAGTACTCAATCGCATGGGCGGCCAGCGCCGCCACCTCCTCGTCGGTGAGGAATTCGCGGTCGCCCAGCGCTTCCGGCCGCTGCAGCGGCGTCGCCGAATCGCTCGCCCAGATACCCTGCAGATCGGGCCGGCCGTCCGCCAGACGCGGAACCTCCCAGCCGTCCGGCGCCTGCGCCGCCGCCATCGTGGGCGCCGCCACCAGAGCCACCACCGCCACGCATCCCGCCACGCGCCATCTGCTCATGCCTGCCTCCCGTGAGGAAACTCCGCTGCGCTGTCGATTCGCGATACCCCGACACGATAGGACTCCACGGCCGGATCGCGCAAGCCGCGCGATCCGTTGACAGCTTCTCGTCCGTTCCGTTCCGTCATCGACGGGTCAATCCTGAGCGATGCACCCGCGCGTGCGAACAGGGCCGGACGCCTCCTGACGTCATGGGAACGATCACCGAAACGACCGCCGGCGACGGAACCCCCACGCTGGTAGAATCCGCGGCGTGAGCAAGCCTCCATTCTCGACCGTGCTCGTGCCCGCGTCGCTGCAGGAGCCGTTTCGCACCGCGCTCGAGGCCGCCGGCGCGGCATGGTGCGCGCTTCTCGGCGCCCGCCTTCGGTCGCTGGTGCTTTTCGGCTCAGTGGCCCGCGGCGAAGCGACCAGCCGCTCCGACATCGACCTGCTGGTCATCGCCGATGGCTTTCCGCGGAGCCTCGTCGAACGCCGGCGTCCCCTCCTCGCCGCGTGGTCGCATGCGCGGACCCGACACGCGCTCCCGGCCGTCGCCTGCAATCTCGTGACCAAGACGCCGGAGGAAGCGCGCCACCACAGTCCCCTCTACCTCGACATGGTCGAGGACGCCGTCCTCCTCGTCGACCGCGACGGGTTCTTCGGGGCGGTGCTCGACGCCATGCGCACCCGCATGCGGGAACTCGGAAGCCGGCGGGTGTTCCTTGAGGACGGCACCTGGTACTGGGACCTGAAGCCCGACTTCCGGTTCGGCGAAGTGGTCGAGATATGACCAGCTCCCGCATGGGGCGGCTCTACATCGAGGAAGCGACGGGCCGGATGGCGCTCGTTCGCCTGGCCGTCGAGCGCGGTCTGTCGGCCACCGTCGTGCGTGAGGCGCAGGAGTGCGTCGAGCTGTTCCTGAAGGGCGCCCTGCGCCTCGCCGCGGTCGAGCCGAGCCGGACCCACGACGTCGCCGAGCTGCCGCGGCGCGAGGCCGCGCGTTTTCCGGCGTGGTTCCACGCCGAGGTCGATCGCCTGGCCGCCATCTCGACCGAGATGACCGGAGACCGCGGCATCGCGTTCTACGGCGACGAACGTCAGAACCTCGCTCCCCGGGACCTCTTCGACGCGTCGGATGCCGACCGCGCGGCCGCCGACCTCGACTACGTGGCGAACCTCTGCCGGCGTCTCATCGACGCGGCGCCGGACGGACGAGGCCGCTGACCGCCAGGGCCGGGAGCCGCTCACTCCACACCCCCCTCGGCGCAGTCCATCACCCGATGAAGCGGGTGGCGATCAGCAGCACCAGGGCGGGGACGACGGTGACGGCGATGAAGTCCATCAACAGGCCGTAGCGGATCATGTCGGTGATGCGGACCCGTCCCGAGGCGTAGACGATGGCGTTGGGCGGAGTCGACACCGGGAGAGCGTCGGCCACCGAGGCGGACAGCGCGGCGGCGACCGACGGGATGATCGGGTTGACCCCCGCCGCCGCCGCGATCGAGATGACTATCGGCACCGCGATGTTCGTCGCCGCGGTGTTCGACATCGTCTCGGACAGGATGACCGTGAACAGCGCGGCCGCGAACGTCAGCGTGATCAGCTCGCTGGTCGGCACAAGCCCGGTGATGCCCTCGCCCACGACCCGCGCGAGGCCCGTCGACGCGGCCAGCCCGCCCAGGGCGAGCCCGCCGCCGAACAGCAGGATGGTTCCCCAGTCGATCTGGGCCGCCTGCTTCCAGGTGATGGTGGTCGGCTCGTTCGGGCCGTTGGGCAGCAGGAACAGGAGCGCCACCCCCGCGAGCGCCGCCACCGCCTCGGGCACGCTGGCGAGCACGAAGCTCGCGACGGGATGGTCGGCGCCGAGCACGAGGGCGAGCAGGCCGGGGCCCACCCACAGGCAGACGGTGACGCCGAACGCGATCACCGCGTTGATCTCGCCGCGGCGCCACGGTCCGAGGGCGGCCTTGCGCTCGGCGATGATGCGTTCGGTGCCCGGAATCTCCTTCAGACCGGTCTGCCCGATCCAGTTGAGGTAGACGAAGACGATCGCCATGAGCACGCATACGATGGGCACCGAAAACAGCATCCACTGCACGAACGTGATGCGGTAGTCGAGCTGCTCGCTGAGCATCCCCACCGCGATCAGGTTCGGCGGGGTGCCGACCGGCGTCGCCATGCCGCCGCGCGAGCAGCAGTACGTCGTCATCAGCATCAGGGCCGTGCCGTACTTCTTCGGGATGTCCGCCGTCGACTCCATGAACCGGATCAGCGATATCCCGAGCGGGACGAGCATCGCCGCGGTCGCGGTGTTGCTCATCCACGCCGACAGGACGGCGGCGAGGAAGCCGTAGGCGAACAGGATGCGGGTCGGCCGGGCCCCGATGATGGGCAGCGAGAGGACCCCGAAGGCCACCCGCTCGTTCACACGGTGAACGAAGAGGGCCTGGGCGAGGATGAAGCTGCCGATGAAGAGGAAGATGGTGGTGCTGGCGAACGGCCGGAAGGTCTCGCCGGCCGGCGCCACCTGCAGGAAGATGGCCAGCGACGGCCCGAGGAGTGCGGTGACGGCCAGCGGCACCGCCTCGGTGATCCAGAACACGATGACCAGGGCCATGACCGCCGCCAGCCGGTGTCCCTCGGGGGTCAGCGACTCGAAGGGCCACGCGAGGACCAGCAGGAATGCCAGCGGCCCGACCACGAGGCCGATCCTCCGCCGCTTCTCGTCGAACCGGGCTTCCGCCGCGCTCCTGGCGGGCCGATGGTCTCTCGGCTCGGCGCCGGCGGTCGACGGCGGGGACTCTGGCGGAGGTTCTGATGTCATGAGCTGGTTCCTCTACCACACTTCCGCGCCACATCGAAGCCGCTCGGGCGGCCCGGGCGACTCGCCGCCGGCCACGGCGGCGTCGGAAGCAGGGGTACTGCCATCCGGGCACCTAACGTACCACGAAAGGTCGGTCTCTGTCCGGGTTGCGCCAAACGCCGGCGCGGGCCGCCATGCCAGTAATCTCGGTGTGGGCTCGGGACCGGAATCGATCTACAATCGGGAACGCAGAAAGAGGTCAGAAAGATGTACTCCGCACTGATGCTCGCGCTGGTCGGTCCGCTCGGCATTTGGGAACTGCTCATCATTCTCGTCATCCTGGTCTTCATCTTCGGCGCCAACCGTCTCTCCGGGCTCGGCAAGGGGCTGGGCCAGGCCATCCGCGGCTTCAAGGACGAGATGCGAGTCGAAGAGAAGTCGGAGAGCTCCGAATCCAACTGACCGGCGCCCCCGGCCAGGATGAACGGCCCGGCGCCCCCGGCCAGGATCAACGGCGGACGACGCGCCGGCGCCACCCGCCGGCCGGACACTGCCCCCATGCTCGGTGCCCCGGCACCGAGCGGGCTGCTTCCGATCTCGGCTACGTTCCGCTGACTTCCGACCCACCCTGAAACCGGCGCCGGACGCGCGGAATGCCGGACGGCGGCGTCAGCGGACCAGCCGCGTCCCGGGGTACTGCGAGTACCAGCCGAACCAGAACGCACGATGCGCCGCCACCCGCGGCGCCCGCCGTTCGGGATCGGCGGCATGTACGAGCGCTTCCTCCGTCACCTGCCAGCGCCCCCCCTCCGCGTCGACGACGACGAGGTCGCCGACGAGGCGCTCGAACGCCGTCACTCCCGCGTCGTAGACCCGGTTGGCGCCGTCGCGGCTCGTCACGACGAGCAGGCGACGGCCGGCGTGCTCCTCCAGGTGCAGGCGATGGTCGTCGTCCTCGAGATAGCGGGCCGAGATGGCCAGCGGCCGGTGCTCGCCCCGATCGTCCTCGAGGAGCACGACGAGCACCTCGTCCTTGTTGTCGAGCCGGTCGTCCAGCTCCGGAACGTCGAACATCAGGTCGTCCGTCGCGAAGTAGGCGCGGTAGGCGATCCCCTCCCGATAGTCCCGTTCATGCCCGGTGTCGAGCGAGAGGACGGAGGTCTCGGGGTGCATGCGGCGCCACTCGCCCCAGGTGGTGGTGACGACCGACCGGCGGGTGAGCCGGCGCCCGGCGCCGACGAGCGAACCGACCACCGGGACTCCCTCGAAGGTGTTCCAGAGGCTCCGCGTCCCGTGGTCGAACATCAGCTTGTTCGACCGGTACAGCAACCCGCTCGTCCCGAACCGGATGTGCTCGCCGTCGACGACGCTCTCGTAGGGAATGACGGTGCCGCACAGCGTGCAGTAGACGACGGTCAGCTCGACGCCGCCCAACCGGTCGAGCGCCATCTCGTGCCAGGCCAGGATCCGCTTCGGATACGCACGCGTCTCCCCGCCGGCGGCGATCCCGAACACGACATGGTCGTCGTCGAGATAGTCCGCCTCGCCGGCCGGCAGGTGTTCGGGGTACTCCAGCGGCGGAATCCCGTTGACGGACACCCCGCCCCAGTCGATCTCGTCCAGCCGGATCGTCGAGAACACCCGGCGCGGAAAGAAGTCGGCGAACCGGGGATCGATCTGCGCGTACCACTGTCCCTTGAAGAATCCGTAGTCGGGGTGCGGATCGTAGTGCTGGTCCCAGATCCACTGGTGCGCCCGGCGGATATCGCCGCGGAACCGCTGCCCGGTCTGCCGATCGAGGAACCGCATCAGGCGCCGCCACACACGTGTGCTCGGATGCTCGGGCTCGGTCCACTGCAGCCGCCCGCCGGCACCCGGATCGGTCGGATCGGCCCCGAGGCTCGGGGGACGAATGGCCGGCCGGCGCGGTGGCCGCATGAAACGCACGAGGTCCCAGACGATCCCCGCGTAGCCGTTCCGCCAACGCGCCGCGATCTGTTCCAGCGCCGCATCGGCGATGTCGCCGTCGTCGTGGATGGCCTGGAAGAAGAGGCGGATGTCGGGATGTCCGCCGACGGCGACCGGCTGCGCCCGGCCCGTCCCGATTGTGCCGAGACAGAACACGACGACGGCGGCAACGACACGGGTTCGTCTCATGCGCACCTCCTCCGACTCCGGTCGCGCCGGCCGGGACCGGCGCAGAAGCCCGGTCCCGGCCGGCCCTTCCGATGTAGTACGCTCGCCAGCATCGTGTCCATCATGTCCACGACACCGACTCCGCTGTACACCGCCGAGCAGATCCACACGCGGGTACTCGAGCTGGCGACCCGTCTCGCGACGCGGTTCCCGGCGGACGCGACGCCGCATTTCGTGGCGGTGCTCGCCGGCAGCTTCGTGTTCCTCGCCGACCTGGTCCGGGCGATGCCGCGACCGGTCACCATCGACTTCGTCAGGGTGGCGAGCTATGGTTCGGGCACGACGTCATGCGGCGCCCCCCGGCTGCTGCACGGTCCCAGCGTCGACATCCGCGACCGGCACGTCGTGATCGTCGAAGACATCGTCGACACCGGGCTGGCCCTGCGCCTGTTGCGCGACCGTCTGCTCGCCGCGCGACCGAGGAGCATCGACACCGTGGCGCTGCTCGACAAGCCGGCGCGGCGGCAGACCCAGGTTCCCGTGGATCTGGTCGGCTTCCGTATTCCAAACCGGTTCGTCGTCGGCTACGGCCTCGACTGCAACGAGGCGTACCGCGACCTTCCCTACCTGGGGATCATTTCGCCATCATAGTCCGAATCGAGACCTCCGATGCCCAGTTCCCCGCCCCGGACCACAGCCCCGAATCCGCCCGCGCCCGACCTCTGGCCAACCGCCATCACCCGGGTCGAGCCGGACAAGATTCTGGTGCGCGGATACCCCCTCGACGAGTTGATGGGACGGCTGTCGTTCGCGGACGCCATCTACCTGCTGATCACCGGAGAGCTCGCCTCGCCGACGGTGAGCCGCGTCATGGACGCCCTGCTGGTGGCTTCGCTCGACCACGGAGCCACGCCCCCCTCGACGCTGGCCGCCCGGCACGTCGCCGGCACCGGGGCTCCCCTGCGAGCCGCGGCCGCCGCCGGCATCCTGGCCCTGGGCTCGCCGCTGGGCGGCGGCGGCAGCATCGAGAGCTGCATGCAGTTCCTCGACGAGGGGATCGCACTCGTGGGCGACTGGGTGTCCCACGACGACGCCGCCCGCCGGCTGCTGGAACCATGGAGCGCAAGCGGACGGATACCGCCCGGATTCGGACACCGCCGGCATCGCCGCGATCCACGCGCCGTCCGCCTCATGCAGCTCGCCTTCGAGCTGGAGCTCGAGGGCGGGCATACGCAACTCGCCCGCGCGGTCGAGCAGGAACTGGGGGAACGGCGGACCGCAATCGGACAGCCGCGGCTGTCACTCAACGCCGACGGCGCCATCGCCGCCGTGGCCGGCGACCTCGGTCTCGACGCCCAGACCGCCACGATGCTCTTCACCATCTCGCGCGTGCCCGGCCTGGTGACGCACGCCATCGAAGAGCAACGGCGCCAGGACGCCATGCGCCCGATCGATCCGTCCCGGCACGTCTATGACGGACCGGGGGAGCGGCGATTGCCGGATTCGCCCCTGTGACGGGGCATCTCGCCACGAGCGGGCCGATGCAGAGCCGAGACGGACACAACCGTTCTCAGCTCACGTCACCGGGCTGCGGGTGGGAATCGCGCTGCGAACGAAGCCTCGAAATCCACTGTCAGCGAGACTGAGCAGTGGTGGGCGCTAGTGGATTCGAACCACTGACCCCCGCCGTGTGAAGGCGATGCTCTACCACTGAGCCAAGCGCCCGACCCTATCGAAACCCGGAGTCTATCGGAAGCAGCGTCGGATCGCCAGTCGAGACCGCATCAACGCGCCTCGGCGATCAACGCCCGCAACATCCGCGCGTACTGCGCATCGGCGTCCGCATCGCCGTCGTACCGGGCCGGGCCGGCACCCGTATCCACCATGTCCGCCGAATCGTCTCCACTGGCGAGTCCATCGGCCCCGGTGTCGGTAATCAGCACCTTCGTCTGCGGAATCGAAGCCGCATTCAGATCGATATAGACCTCGCGATACTGGCGGTCGGCGATCTTCTGCTCCACGTACAACGGCACCTCGTAGCGCGCCGACACGACGAGGAGTGACCCGGGGAACGACAGCGCGGCCACGAACCGATCGTCATCCGCGCTGTCGCGCGCCGCGATGGCGTCCAACTGCGCGGCGCCGAGCAACTCGGCGAGCTCGGCCGCCAGGGCCGCGGATTCCGATCCCTGCGCTTGCGCCTGTCCCGCCAATCCAACCGTCAGCAGCGCAAGGACGGCAGTGACCCGTCTGCAGACTTCCAAGTTCAGCATGGTGAATCTCCCTTTCGACGGCACTTGAACCAGCGCCAGCCCTGCACACGTTCTACCACCCGCAACGCCCGGCGTCAACGACCGATTGTTCGACTCGGCGGCGCCCGTTCCACCTCACGCACCGCTCACACCGATCTCCAGCTTGCGCAGGTCGCGCACCTGATCGCGCAGTCCGGCCGCCCGCTCGAACTCCAGGTTCGCGGCAGCGGCGCGCATCTCCGCCTGCAGCGCCGCGATGCGTTCGTCGAGCTCCGCCTGCGTACGAAAAGCGGCTTCGGGGGGCTCGGCGGCGGGCACCGTGACGTAGTCGCGCTCGTACACGCTCGACAGTACGCCGTCGATGTCCCGGCGCACCGACGCCGGCGTGATCCCGTGCTCGCGGTTCCAGGCCTCCTGGCGCTCCCGTCGCCGGGCCATCTCGGTCAGCGCCGCCTGCATCGACGCGGTGACCGTATCGGCGTACATGACCACCCGCCCGTTGATGTTGCGCGCCGCGCGTCCGGCGGTCTGGATGAGGGCGCCCGCGGACCGCAGGAAACCCTCCTTGTCCGCGTCGAGGATTGCCACCAGCGACACCTCGGGCAGGTCCAGTCCCTCCCGCAGCAGGTTGATGCCGACCAGCACGTCGAAGGCGCCGCGCCGCAGATCACGCAGGATCTCGACGCGCTCCAGGGTGTCGATATCCGAATGCAGGTAGCGGACCCGCACGCCGAGCTCCTGGTAGAACTGCGTCAGATCCTCCGCCATGCGCTTGGTGAGAGTCGTCACGAGCACCCGCTCCCGGCGTTGGGCGCGCCGCCGGATCTCGTGCAGCAGGTCGTCGACCTGCCCTTTCACGGGACGGACGTCGACCTCCGGATCGACGAGGCCGGTCGGGCGGATGATCTGCTCCACCACCACACCGCCGCTGCGCTCCAGCTCGTACGGTCCGGGCGTCGCCGAGACGAAGACGACCTGGCCGACCCGCCCCTTCCACTCGTCGAAGGTCAGCGGCCGGTTGTCGATGGCGGACGGCAGCCGGAAGCCGAATTCGACCAGCACGTCCTTGCGGGCGCGATCACCGTGGTACATCCCCCGTACCTGGGGCACGGTCTGGTGGCTCTCGTCGATGATCGTCAGCGCGTCGTCCGGCAGGTAGTCGAGCAGGGTCGGCGGCGGCTCCCCCGCCGCCCGGCCGGACAGGTGCCGCGAGTAGTTCTCGATCCCGTGGCAGTAGCCGATCTCCTTCATCATCTCCAGGTCGAACATGGTGCGCTGGTGCAGCCGCTGCGCCTCGAGCAGCTTGCCCAGTTGCTCGAGCTGCGTGCGGCGCTCGACCAGCTCCGCCCGGATGGAGTCGATCGCCTGCACCGTGTGCTCGCGCGGCATCACGAAGTGCGACTTGGGATAGACGGCGATGCGGTCGTGCCGCTGGTGTGCGCGCCCGCTCAGCGGGTCGAAGCTCGACAGCTCGTCCACCTCGTCGCCGAACAGCTCGATCCGGATCGCCTGCTCGTCGTACGACGGATAGACCTCGATGATGTCGCCCCGCACCCGGAAGACGCCGCGGACGAATTCGTGATCATTGCGCTCGTACTGGATCTCGACGAGCTTCCGCAGGATGGCCTCACGCTCCATCTGCTGGCCGCGCTCGAGCGCGAGCAGCATGCCGTAGTACGCCTCCGGCGACCCGAGCCCGTAGATGCACGAGACGCTGGCGACGATGAGGACGTCCCGCCGCTCGAACAGCGCGCGGGTGGCCGAGAGCCGCAGGCGGTCGATCTCGTCGTTGATCGTCGCTTCCTTCTCGATGTACGAGTCCGTGGCCGGCATGTAGGCCTCGGGCTGGTAGTAGTCGTAGTAGCTGACGAAGTACTCGACCGCGTTGTCGGGAAAAAAGCGCCTGAACTCCTGATAGAGCTGCGCCGCCAGCGTCTTGTTGTGGGCCATGACCAGCGTCGGACGGTTCACCGCGGCCACGACCTGGGCCATCGTGAAGGTCTTGCCGGAACCGGTCACGCCGAGCAGAACCTGGTGCGGGTCGCCGCGATTCAGGCCGGCGATGAGCTCGCTCATCGCGCGCTCCTGGTCGCCGCGCGGCTCGAAGTCGGAGACGAGATGGAACCGGTCGTACGTCGACGGCATCGGCGAGCTCGCCTGTCACCGAGCGAGACCGGCGCCGGCCCGGCGGTCAGCGCGGGTCCGAGGAGGCCTCGGCCTCGTTCCAGATCGCGTAGTACCCCTCGCGGACGCGCAGCTTCGCGTCCCGGACACTCGCGCGGTCGGAACGGAGGCGCACATCGAGTTCGCGCCAGTTCCCGTCCTGCCGCGTGTTCGTCGAGACGTAGCCGAGCGAATAGCGTCCGTCCAGCTCCTCGACGATCTGCCCGTAGATCTCTTCGAGGCGGTCGACGGAATGCGGGAAATAGGCGGTCCCCCCCGTGATGCCCGTCAACCGGCCGAGGCGCATCCGTTGGCGCTGGCGCGCCCGGGACCGCAGGTCGCGCTGGAAGCCGATCGCGTAGACGGTGACGTCGGAGGCCCGCAGCAGGTCCCGTGCATCACGGATGGAGAGGCGGCTGCGCGTATCCTCCCCGTCCGTGTAGAGCACGAGCACCTTGCGGCCGTCCTGTTCGAAGGCGCCGTCGAGGTAGACTCCCAGTGCATCGTAGAGGGCCGTATAACCCTCCGGGCGGCGGCCCCGGATGCGCTCGATCAGACGTCCGAAGTCCTCCTGCCCGTAGCGTCCCACCCGCACCTCGGTGTCGAAGTCGACCAGCGTGATGTCGGCGGCGTAGGTCAGCGTGTTCAGGAACCGGATCGCCGCGGTCTTCTGGAAGCGGTCGTTGCGCTCCATGCTGCCGCTCATGTCCAGCAGGAGGCCGACGTGCAAGGGAATGTCGTCGACGTCGCTGGAGAGTCCGACCGAGAAATAGCGCACCTCCTGCGGCTGGCCGTCCTCGAGCACCTCGAAGTCGTCCCGCGTCAGGTCGGTCACCAGGTTGCCGTCCCGTTCGACTACCGTGACGCCGACATGCACCAGGTCGATGCGGCTGGTGAACATCGGCGGTTGCGCCTGCACAGCCGCCGGCGCCAGGAACAGAATCGCCGCGACGACTGTCAGCCACTTCTTCATGGCCGCGATGATACCGCATTGCGTGGGCGGCACTTCGCCCCCCTTCGCCCCGGCCGAGCGGGCCGAGCGGACCAGCCGACATATAATCTGAGACTCTCATGAGGTGCGTGGCGGTCTGCCAGGATGCCCTGGTCGTCAGGACGCTGCACCAGGCGCTCGTGCCGACGCTCGACATCGAGTTCCTGGTCGAAGATCGCGCCCTCGCCCGCCGCCTCCACGACGCCGGCATTCCCACCCGGGCCGGCGATCCGCGGCGCATCGACACCTACCTGCGGATGGACGTGACGCCGGCCACGTGCGTTATCGTGGAGGACACCGGGCGCCGCAGCGTACGGCGGATTCTGGAAGCGCTGGCCGACGCCGGCGCGGTGCTGACCTACCTGCTCAACGTGGGCGAACGCCGCTCGAAACGAGCCGGCGACTGTCTGGCCGGCTTTCCCGAGGTCAGCGTGCTGAGTCTCGGCGACCTGCTCAAGGGATCGCTGCTCGGCGCGCTCGGCCGCGCCCTGACGCGTTCGCGAGTCCAGCAGTACCAACGCTACTTCGCCGACGCCGACCGCGTGCTGATTCTGCTGCACCACGATCCCGATCCCGACGCGCTGGCCAGCGGGCTCGCCCTGCGCGCCCTCCTCCACCGCACGAAGGCCACCGCCATCATCGGCGCGTTCCACGGCGTGACCCGTCCGGAGAACCTGCGCATGGCGAACCTTCTCGACATCCGGGTCCAGCCCCTGACGGCCGAATCGCTCGGCGATTTCGACCGCATCGCCACCGTCGACGTTCAGCCTCACTACTTCGGCGGCCTTCTTTCCCGCGTCGATCTGGTCATCGACCACCACCCGGAGCGCACCGGCTACACGACCACCTTCAAGGACATCCGCCCGGACTACGGCTCGACCGCGACCATCCTCACGGAGCATCTGCGGGCCACGAACGTGAACATCTCGGAACGCATCGCCACCGCGATGCTCTACGCCATCAAGTCGGACACGCTGTTCCTCTCGCGCCAGACGAACCGCAGCGACCTGGAGGCCTTCACCTACCTCTATCCGCTCGCCGATCCGGCGCTGGTGCGCAAGATGGAGGGCTCCGAGATCACCCTGGAGCGGCTGCGACACGTGACGCACGGGGTGCAGTCCGGACGCATGCGCGATCAGGTCTTTGCGGCCCACATCGGAGAAGCGCCGCGCGAGGACCTGGTGCCCTACGTCGCCGACTTCCTGCTGCAGCTCGAGGACGTCAAGTGGTCCGTCGTGTCGGGCGTCATCGGCGACCGTCTCGTCGTCTCGGTGCGCAATCTCGGCTATTCGCGCAACGCCGGCGAGTTCGTCAAGCGGTGGTTCAACGATATCGGCAGCGCCGGCGGTCACCGCGCCATGGCCAAGGCGGTGGTCCCACTCGATGCGTTCCGGGCGAAGTTCCGACCGGTCGAAGACTCCGACATCGCGACCAGACTCGCGGATCTCGCCGCGCAGTTCCTGCAGGAGCAGCAGGGCGGCGAGCGACGCGCCGCCGACCGGAATCCCCGCACGGCGGCAAGGGTCCGGTCGCACGGCTCCTGAAGAAGACGCCGATCCTCTTGTCTGTCAGTCCTGGCCTGCAAGCCGCGCCGAGAAGGACTCAGGGGGCTCCAGCCGCTCCGCGGGGGACGCTTCGATCAGTTCGCCGCTGGCCCCGACGACCGCATCGACGAACTGGCGGAAGCCGTCCTCGTAGCCGCGGTCGACCAGCTCGTCCAACGTCTGCGTCCGGTCGGAGTACTCGTCGTAGCAGCCGGCGACGTCGAAGGGACCGACCGGATTGTGCGCGGGCCTGACCTCGAACAGCGACTCGAACCGCCCGCGCCGGCTGTCGATCGCCTCCTGAACGGAGACGCGTTCGATGCCCAGAAGATACTCCCCGGCTCTTCCGTGGATGTCCCGGCGCGCTGCGCTCAGCGAGTGCGGGACGGTGGCCGGCGGCAACGCCGTGACCAGGATGACCTGCTGGACGCCGGCCCGCGCCACCTCGTCGAGCAGCCGCGCCGTGCTCTCCGGCCGGTCGCAGAGCCGGTGCGTCTCTCCTCGCCAAGCGCTGTCGTGATCGAAGGTCACGAAGCGGGGATCGGTGGCGACCGGCAGGCTCAGTGCAGCAGCGAAGGCGTCCAGCGCGTGGCGTCGCGGAGCACGCGTCAGGTCGACGGTCTCGAGCGGCCGCGCCGCGCCGTCGGCACCGGGCAGCGCCTGCAGGAACTCGCTGCGGTACGGCTCGGCGAGCAGGGCGAACGCCATGTCGCGCCGCGCGTCGACGTCGTGGACCAGCATCAGCAACTCGCGGAACCCCGGCTGTCCCAGGTTCTCCTTCAGCAGCTCCGCGTAGCGTTGTCCCAGCTCGTCGTCGGTCGGCCGGCGCATCCGCGAGCCGTGCATGATCTGCCACAGCCCGCCGCTGAACCACGCCACGGCATGCGACTGATCGATCGGGGCGCCGAGCAGCCGCCACCACAGGCCGCCGCGGGCAATCCGGCGCGCCCTGTGCCGCACGGTGCGCTCGATGGCGTCGAGCACCAGCAGGGCCAGGAGCGACGCGATCGCAATCACCACGAGCCGCGGCAGGACGACGGGCAGGAACGAGGGCGCGAACACGGCCCGTAGCCACCCCTCGTAGGCTGTCGCCAGCGCCGCGCCGAACTCGACCCCGATGAGCGACAGGAAATAGCTGGCCGGAAAGACCAGCGCCGCGAGCGCCAGAGCCGCCAGCGGCAGCAACGTCGTCGCGAACGCGGCGGCGAGCATCCATCCCGCGCCGCGCAGCGTCTGACGCCAGCGATACGTGCGGCGCACCCCGCGGCTGCGCCACAGCCCGCTCTGCGCCCAGAGCCGGGACCCGCCGTCGACGGCGGCGAACATGGCGCCCACCGCGCCGATGCCGCGCCCGGCCACCACATCGATCTTGACGCCGGCTTCCACCAGCGAGCGCAGGACACCGGCGTGATAGGCGCCGGCGGTGCCGGTGCCGGTCAGGACCAGCGCCGTCCGCAACTGCGGAACGTACCGGCGAACCGTTTCGATGGAAGCCACTGACAGGCTGCCAGTCAGGACTCGTGAATTGTCGTCAGCTCGATGATCTCGAACTCGCGAACGCCGTTCGGTGTCCTGACGGCTATCTCGTCACCCTCCTCCCGGCCGACGATGGCCCGGCCGATCGGGGACGCGGTCGACACCCATCCCTTGGCGGGATCGGCGTCCTCGGGCATGACGAGCTCGTAGGTCACCTCGCCGCCGTCGGCGGCGCGCAGCAGCACGGTCGATCCGAGCGCCGCGCGATCGTGCGGCAACCGGTCGAGATTCAGCAGGGAGATCTCCGCCAGTCGGGCGCGCAGCATGCCGATGCGGGCCTCGACCAGCCGCTGCCGCTCCTTCGCGGCCTGGTACTCGGCGTTCTCCCGCAGATCGCCGAGCTCCCGCGCCCGTTGGATCTCCCTGGGCAGCTCGCGCGTCAACTCGCGCTCGAGCGTCTGAACCTCGTCCTCGATCCGCCTCACCAGCCGTGCTTTCATGGGAAATACAGCCTCACAGCGTAGCACATCTGGTATGCTCGGCCCGCTCGCAAAGGCCCGCAAGGCGCCGTGGAGATCGTCACCAGCCGCCGGAACGTGCTCGTCGCGCGCTTCCGATTCGCGCTCGACTCGAAACGCCGCTCCCGTACCCATCTGCTGCTCGCCGGGCGGCGCCTGATCGACGACGCCCGGCGAGCGGGCGTCGTCATCGAAACCGTGGTCGTCACCGCCGAAGCCGTCCGGCGCGGCGACGCCGCCATCACGGGGCTGGTCGCAGGCTTCGCCCGCGACGGCGTACGCGTCGCAGCGTGCTCCGGGCAGGTGATGGCGGCCCTCACCCCGCTGCGGTCCCCGGCGAGCGCGGTCGCGCTCGCCCGCCATCGCCCACCCTCCATCGACGATGTGCTCGCTCGCGCGCCGCACGGATGTCTTCTCGCACCGGTCGGGGTGCAGGACCCGGGCAACCTCGGGGCCGTCATCCGGGCGGCCGAAGCGGCCGGCGCCGGCGGCGTCGTCGTCACCGGAGCCGCTGCCGACCCGTTCGGATGGAAGGCGCTGCGCGGCGCCATGGGCAGCACCTTCCGGCTTCCGGTCGCGGACGCGGAAGCGCAGGACGATCGGTCGCCGCAGGTACGGCTTCCGGGCGGGGACGCGGAAGCGCAGAACGACGACCTGCTGCAGCGGGCCCGGCGGGCGGGCTGCACGGTCCTGTCGGCGGCGCCCCGGGGCGGCCGGTCGATATACGATCTCGACCTGACGCGACCACTGCTGATCCTGATCGGCGGCGAGGGGGCCGGCGTCCAGCGGGCGCTCGCCGAAACCGCGGACGCTGTGGTGTCGATCCCGATGGCCCCGGGCGTGGAGTCGCTCAACGCGGCGGTAGCGGCCGGCGTGCTCGCCTACGAGGTTCGCCGCCAGCGGACGGCCGTATGAAATCAGGCCACCTGTTCGAGACGACGGCGCCGGAGCGGGCCGCCGCCGGGAGACCCGTCCCGCCGGAGCGGGCGGCGGCCGGAGCGCCGCTCGCCGAGCGGATGCGCCCGCGTTCGTTCGACGAGCTCGTGGGCCAGCACGAGCTGCTCGCGCCAGGCCAGCCCCTGCGCGCGGCGATCGAGCGCGACGCCCTGCAGTCGATCATCCTCTGGGGTCCGCCCGGCACCGGCAAGACGACCATCGCGCGCCTGATTGCGACGATCACCCGCGCACGCTTCATCGCGTTCAGCGCCGTGCTGTCCGGCATCCGGGACATCCGCGCGGTGATGACCGAGGCCGAGGCCGCCCGCCGCGAGCTGGGCCGGCGCACGATCCTCTTCGTCGACGAGATCCACCGCTTCAACAAGGCGCAGCAGGACGCCTTCCTGCCGCGGGTCGAGGCTGGCGACATCGTGCTGATCGGCGCGACCACCGAGAACCCGTCGTTCGAGGTCAACGCGGCGCTGCTGTCGCGCTCGAAGGTCTTCGTCCTGCAACCCCTGACCGCGGACGAAACGGTGCGCATCCTGCGGCGCGCGCTCGACGATCGGGAGCGGGGCCTCGGCGCGGCGCTGGCCGCCGACGACGACGCGCTGGCCGCCATCGCGCGCCACGCCAACGGCGACGCGCGGGTGGCGTTGAACCTGCTGGAGCTGGCCGCGACCCTGGCCGGACGGCCCGACCCGCCCGCGCCGGACAGGACGGACCAACGGCGCGACCCGCCGGACGACACGGACGTTCCGGCCCCGGCGGACGGCGCCGCCAGCGGGCCGGCCCGCATCGACCGGGCCCTGCTGGCGCGGGCCCTCCAGCACCGGGCGCTGCTCTACGACAAGTCCGGCGAGGAGCACTTCAACCTGATCTCGGCGCTCCACAAGTCGCTGCGCAACAGCGACCCCGACGCCGGCGTCTACTGGCTCGCGCGCATGGTCGAGGCGGGCGAGGACCCGCTGTACATCGCCCGCCGCCTGGTCCGTTTCGCCTCCGAGGACGTCGGCAACGCCGACCCGGCGGCGCTGACCGTGGCCGTCGCGGCCAAGGAGGCGGTCCACTTCATCGGCATGCCGGAGGGCAACACCGCCCTGGCGCAGGCCGTGGCCTACCTCGCCACGGCGCCGAAGAGCAACGCGGTCCACGCCGCCTATGCAGGCGCAGCGGCCGACGCGCGCGAGCAGGCGGCCGAGCCGGTCCCGCTCCACCTGCGCAATGCGCCGACGCGCCTGATGAAGTCGCTCGACTACGGCCGGGGCTACGCCTACGCCCACGACGACCCGGACGGCGTCGCCGCCATGGACTGCCTGCCGCCGTCGCTCGCCGGACGACGCTACTACCGTCCGACCTCGCGCGGGTTCGAGAAGGAGATCGCCCGCCGCCTCGACGCCTGGCGGACCCTGAAGCAGTCGAAGCGGCGGACGTCGGACGAAGCGCCGGGCCCGCGCGACCGCCGCGCGGACGCATCGACCGACGGGAGACCCGGAGCACGGGACGGACGGCGCCAATCTGTCGGGCGGGTCGCCCCCGGAGACGGGACGCCCCCCGGCGCCGGCGGGCGCCATACCCGCGAGGACATCTGACCGATGCCTCGGATCCTCTACTACCTGGGCCGTGGACTCCAGCTCCTCGGCATGTGGCTGCTGCTGGTCGCGATCGTCACCGCCGGCCCGCTCGGCCCGAGCCCGCGCATCTTCGGCGCCGGCGTCGGCGTCTTCGTCATCGGCTGGTTCCTCGTCAAACGCGTCGTCGGGTAAGCGTGGCAGGCAACCGGCGTCGTGTATTCCGCGCCACCGCGAACGCCGCGCGGGCTACTGTCCGCGCAGGGCGAAAGCGTACAGCGCATGGCCGGCGATGACCGCGACGTACTGCCGACCGTCCACCGCATAGGTCATCGGGCCGTTGTTGATCTGACCGCCGAGGCTCGCCCGCCAGAGCAGGTCGCCGGTGCGGGCGTCGAGAGCCTGGAAATAGCCGGAGCGGGCGCCGGTGAAAAGCACGTCCGAGACGGTGGTCAGGATGCCGCTGCTCGTCACGTCGGTCATCTCGAACTTCCAGCGCGGCTCGCCGGTCAGCGCGTCCAGCGCCACCACGGCGCCGCTGCCGGCCGCGGCGGTCCAGGTGTTGACGGGGCCGCGAGTCAGCCCCGGCACCGTCGGCGCGTCGGGAGCCGGCGCGAACGTCCGCGGCCGACCGCCGACGAAGGGCCGCCCGGGGGCGTACTCCTGGGGCCGGGCGTCGAAGACCGACGCATAGGACTCCCAGGCCGGGATGTACATCATCCCGGTCCGCGGATTGTAGGATGGCGAGTACCAGTTCGTGCCCCCCTGCACGCCGGGATAGGTCGGCGCCCCCGGCGGCTGGGGCGTCTCGATCGGCCGCCCGTTGTCGTCGAGCCCCTCAGCCCAGTTCACCGTCACGAACGGCCGCCCGGTCAGGAACCGCCCCGTGGTTCGATCCAGCACGTAGTAGAACCCGTTGCGGTTGGCCCAGAGCATCGCCTTCAGGGTGACGCCGTCGCGCTCGAAATCCGCCAGCACCGGGATCTGCACCGCGTCGTAGTCGTAGGGATCGTTGGGCGTGAACTGGAAGTGCCAACGCAGTTCGCCGGTGTCGGCGTCGAGGGCGACCACCGAATCCGAATAGAGGTTGTCGCCGGGGCGCTGCTCCCGGTTGAAGTCCGGACCCGGGTTGCCCAGGCCCCAGTACATGAGGTTGAGCTCCGGATCGTACGAACCGGTCAGCCACGCCGCGGCCCCGCCGTGCATCCACGCCTCGGGGTCGCAGTACGTCTCCGGGTCCGGCGGGCAGGGCTCCCACGTCTCGTGTCCCGGCTCGCCCGGGGCCGGGATGGTATGGAAGCGCCAGACCTCCTCCCCGGTCGCCGCATCCAGGGCCGTGATGAAGCCGCGGATGCCGCGGTCCCCGCCTGCGGAGCCGACGATGACCTTGTCGTCGACGACCAGCGGCGCCAGGGTGAAGGAGTACGCCAGGTGCCGGTCAGCCAGCTCGACGTCCCAGATCTCGGCCCCGGTCGCCGCGTCGAGCGCCACCACGTGCGCGTCGAGGGTGGCCATGAACACGCGGTCGCCCAGGAGGGCGACACCGCGGTTGTTCGAACCGCAGCAGGCCCGGTGGTCCGGCGGCGTCGCGTAGCTGTAGACCCAGAACACGCGTCCGCTCCGCGCATCAAGGGCCACGACGTCGTTGGGCCGCTGCGTCAGGTACATGATCCCGTCGACCACCAGCGGCGTCGACTGCCAGGGACCGAACACCGGGGTCTGGTACACCCACTGGAGCTGCAGGTCCTCCACGTTGGCGGGCGTAACCTGGTCCAGCCCGCTGTGGCGCTGACTGGCGTAACTGCCGGAGTAGGTGAGCCAGTCGGCCGGCGTCCCGGCCGCCGCGCGCAGCCGCTCGAACGAGACGTCCTGCGCCGCCGCGCCGGCGGTGACCACCGCGACGAACATCGACGCCAGCACCATCCGCCGCGCCCTCTCCCTGTGTCGCGTCATCTGCCTCAGCCTTTCAGGGACACGAGATACGCCAGCAGATCCGCCAGCTCCGCCGGGTCGAGCCGCTCGCCGTAGGCGGGCATCGGCGATTGGGTGATCACCCGCAGCTCGCGCAGGTTGGCCTTGTCGAACGACCGCAGACGGGCGTCGTCGTCGAGGATCTGCACCGTGTAGGTGTCCTCGTTCAGGCGCCGGCCGGTGATGCGCGCACCGTCCGTCGTCAGCACCTCGACCGGGCGATCGATGGGCCGCATCGTGCCGCTGGGATCGAGCAGCGAACGCCGCAGTGCGCTCAGTGGACGCAGGGCGCCGATCCGCGTCAGGTCCGGGCCGGTACGGAGGCCGCGACCCGCCACGCGGTGGCAGCGCAGGCAGTCGCCCGCCCCCTCGAAGACCGTCCGCCCGCGCGCCACGTCGCCGAGGGTGGCGGCGTCGATCTCGTAGGTCATGTTGCGCAGGTACGCCACGATGCCGGTCATCTCCGCCGTGTCGAGATCGAAGGCCAGCATGCCGGTGCCGGGGATGCCGTCACGGATGAGCTGGACGAGCTCGCGGTCGAGCGCCGCCCGGCGCAGCGGCCCGCCCCGCAGATCGACCCCGGCAACGCCGGCGCCGTCCTCGCCGTGGCACGCCGCGCACTGTTCCCGGTACACGGCGCGGCCGTACTCGATGTCGGCCGGCTCGTACTCGGTGTGATCCTGGGCGCGGGCCGGACCGCTGCATGCCATCAGCCACAGCGCCGCGCCCACGACCACCCGCCAACGACCGCCCGGCTGCCCGGTTCGCCTCGAGGATGCGCCGCGGCGCGATCCGCCGTCCGCGACCACCCGCCAACGACTGCATGGTTGCATGGGACTGCCCTCTGCCGCATTGTAGATCCGGATCGGCGGGACTGGCGCCCGCTCTGACCGGGACGCGCACGGGGCCGCTGGCGGTCCGGTGGAACCGTGGGCGCCGACCGCGCGTCAGTACGGAGACATGAGGATGACGATGCACAATCGCAGCCGGCGGGTCGGTCTGCTCGCGGCGCTGGTTGTCACGGGCCTTGCCGGGGGGGCCGGCGGCGAACAGGAGACGCCGCGCTTCACCGCCGGGGTGGAGCTGGCGCGCCTCGACGTCGAGGTCACCGACGCGCAGGGCCGGCCCCTCCGCGACCTGCGGGCGGACGAGGTGGAAGTGATGGAGGGCGGCGTGCGGCGGCCCGTCGTCCTCCTGCAGCACGTACACGCCCCGCGCGGCTCGTACGCCGACGCCGCGCGACGCACCATGGGCGGCGAGGTCTCCACCAACCAGGGCGCCCCGCGCGGCCGGCTGTACGCCTTCGTGTTCGACCAGGCGCACATCGCGCCGCGCAACGAGCAGGCGGCCCGCCGCGCGGTGGAGCGGTTCGTGCGCACGCGGGTCCGCCCCGGCGACCGGGTGGCGCTCTACGGCCTGCCGGGGCCGGGCGCGCGCGTGGGTTTCACCAGCGACGTCGGTCGCGTGCTGGCGGCCCTGCCGAATCTGGCGGGAGATCGGGACCCGGCGTACTTCACCAGCATCGGCGAGCTGCGGGATTTCGAGGCCTACGAGATCGACCGGGGCAACCAGGAGATCCTCCAGCAGGTGCTGCTGCGCCTGGCCGCCGATTCCGGCGTCGGCGCCACCGCGCTGGACATCCGCGACGCCGCCCGCGAGGTGATCAGCCGGGCCGACTTCCGGGCGCGCCAGTTCCTCACCACGTTCGCCGACCTGGTCGCCGGGCTGCGGTTCATCGAGGGACGCAAGGATGTGGTGCTGATCTCGGAAGGCTTCCACCCCGACAATGTCGGCCGCGATCTCGAACGCGTGGCGGCCGCCGCGGCGCAGTCGTACAGCGCCGTCCACGCCCTCGACATCAACCGGCGCGAATCGGGCATCGAGCAACGCACGTTCTTCGGCGGCCAGCGGTTCACGGCGATCCAGAACCGCGTGTCGCCGCTCGGCACGCTGGCCGCCGAAACCGACGGCGAGCTGTTCGGGTCGGCCGCCAGCCGGCTCGACAGCGTGCTCGAGCGCATCGGGGGCCGGTCGGAGGACTATTACGTGGTCGGCTTCGAGCCGCCCCCGGACGAGGACCGCGACCCGGAGGCGTACCGGCGGGTCACGGTCCTCGTCGCCCGTCCGGGCGCGCGCGTGCGCACCCGCACCGGGTACGCGGCGAGCGGCAACGATTCGGTGGTCCGCGGGCGCCGGCAGGCCATCGACGCGGCGCTGGCCGCGCCGTTCACCATGCAGGGCCTGCGGGTGGAGTACACGACCTACGTGCTGCGCGGCGACGCGCCCGGCCGGAGCCGCGTCGTCCTGAGCCTGCACGCCGAGCTGCCGCTCGCCGCCGCCCGCGCGGGCGGCGCGGCCGACCTCGTGTTCGTCGTCCGCGACGCGCGCAGCGGGCAGGCGGTGGCGAGCGGGACCGACGTCATCGCCCTGCCGGCCGCGCCGTCACCGGGGCGCCGATCCGGCCGCGGCTCCTACCGGGTGCAGTTCGATGCGCCGCCCGGCGTCTACCTGATGCGGGCAGTCGTCCGCGAGCCGGGCGGGCAGATCGGGAGTGCGGACCGGCGGTTCGAGGTCCGCGCGCCGGACGGCGCCGGCGTGTCGGCCGGCGATCTCGTCCTCGGGCCGGCGACCGACCCGTTCCCCGTTCGCGCCGCGGCGTTCACCGAGGACGGTCTCAGCGGCATGCTGGAGCTGTACGGCGAGGCGGCCGCCCTCCGGACGGTCGACGTCGAGCTCTCGTTCCGCTCCTCCCCCGCCGGCGACGACGGCGTGGTAATCCCGCTCGACGTCGCGGACACGGGCCGCGACGGGCGCCGCGTGGTGCGGTTCGAGCTCCCGCTCGGCGGCGTCCCGGCGGGCCGCTACGCCGCGCAGATCGACGTGCGGCGCAACGGCGAGGCCGTGGCCCGCGTGCGGCGCGAGCTCGACGTCGTGGTCGGCTCGCGTCCGGACGCCGCGCCGGACCGAACGACCGCCGTCCCCGCGACCGAGATCCTGCGCGGCCTGCTGGCCATCCGCTACCTGGCCGCCCTCGGTCCCGTCGCCGGACGACCGGCCGACGCGGCGGCGCTGGCCCGCGCACGGGAGAACGACTGGGACGGCGCGACCGCGCTGCTGGCCGCGGCGGGCGACGGCTCTGCATCCGAAGCCTCCGTCGGCAGGCTCGCCCTGCGGGGGCTGGCGCGGTTCGCGGGCGGGGACCACACGGGCGCCGCCGAAGCGCTGGAAGCGGCGTTCACAGCCGACACCGACGCGACGCGACGCGCCCTGACCGCGTTCTTCCTGGGCTGGGCGCACGCCCACGGGGGCAACCAACGGCAGGCGGCGAGCGCCTGGCGGCGCGCCGTCTTCCTCGACCCGGAGCTGGTGCCGGCGCATCTGGCGCTCGCCGAGGCCTACGTCCGCCTGTCGCAGCCGGCCCTGGCGGCGCAGGTCCTGCGGGCCGGCTTGGAGAGACTGCCCGATTCCCCGGCGCTGCGCGAGCGCCTGGCCAGGCTCGCACGCTGAGGGCGCCCCGACGCGCGGCGCCCTCACAGACCGGGAAGCACGCGCAACGGGAGCGCACCCGGCTCCGCGCTGCGGCCCGCCGGGTCACGGGGTGGTCGGCTCGGTCGGCGACGGCCGGTGCAACCGGGTCTCGACCCGCATGCGTTCGTCCGTGGCCCGGTGGAAGAACTCCTCCCACTGCAGGCGGATGCGGTCGAGCTTGGCGACATGGTTCGGATTGGCCTCGCGTCCGCCCCGGACGATGTAGACGAACGCCTGCCGGTGGACGCGGGGAGCATCGGCGGCGGCGGGGACCCGCGGGCCCTCGACCTCGATGATGTCCTCGATCAACACGTCGCGGCGGGTGCCGTTGAAGGTCACCCCGACCTCCGGCGCTCCGGTGCGGCGCGCCGGGGGCTTCGCATTGGTCGGCGCCTCGACGTAGAAGAACGGCGGCACCTCGGACGCCTCGCGCAGGCCCATCGCGTACTGGTCGAGCGCGCTGTAGCGTTCGACCGCCGCCGCGGTGCGGAACGCGCCGCCGCCGAGGTCCTCGATGGCGTTGCCCTCCATCACCGAGGCGTCGGAGTCGAAGAAGAAGCTCCAGTGGGCGTCGTCGCGGCCGAGGAGCACGGACGACCGCGCCCGGTCGTGGTCGCTGAAGTCGAGGAAGGCGAGCCAGCGGTGGCCGGTCTCGTGCCCCAGCAGGCTCAGGGTGGTGTTCTCGCGGCTCACCTGCTTCGCCGGGTCGTCGGAGTACTTGGCGAGCCAGCCCATGACGACGATGCTGCTCAGCGTCTCGCTGCCGAAGTCGGGCGGGGCGGCGTAGAGCGGCAGCCCGATGCCCTCGATGGCGTTGGCGACGGTGGTCTCGTAGGCGAACGCCTCCCAGAGGATCGGCTGGTCGGTCCAGATGACGATCTGATCGTAGACGTCCGGGTACGACCGCAGGAACTTCTGCGCCACCGCCACCGTGTCCAGCTCGCCCCGCGTCGCGAAGCGTTCCCCGACGGCGGCGCCCGGCGGGTCGTCGCCGTCCTCCCCACCCTCCGGCGTGTCGCCGCTCGGCGTGTCGCCGCTCGGCGTGTCGCCGCTCGGCGTGTCGCCGCTCGGCGTGTCGCCGCTCGGCGTGTCGCCGCCCGGCATGTCGCCGCCCGGCATGTCGCCGGCGGACGCGCTCAGATCGACGGACTCGAAGGCGGTGGTGCGCCCCGGCGACAGTCCGACCACCGCCTCGCCGAGCGCGATGTCGGCGTCGAACGTCATCTCGACGGCGCCGGTTGCCAGCAACGCCGCCTGCACGGTCACCGCGCCCCGCGACTCGAACCCCGGCACCGCGCACCAGGTGACGGTGACCGCATCGGCGCCGGCGCGGGCGAACACCCCGCCGCCGGCCGACGGATCGAGGTCCGCCAGGAACGGCGCCGCGCGCGGCGGCCCGGTCAACAGGCGCGACACGCTGCGCGACGTGCTGGCGCTGTCCCCCTCCTCGAACGTGATGTTGCCGTCGGAGTTGACGAACGCGGCGGCATGGGCGGCGCCGTAGTAGGGGAACTCGAACGGCAGGGTCAGCGGCGCCGTGTCGTCGTCGCCGAGCGCCAGGCGTTCACCCAGCGGGGAACGCCAGGCGGCGCCGAGGCGCGTGACCTCGTAGCCGCCGGCCGCGCGGGGGCGGAAGCGCAGCGTGAGGTCACGCAGGTCGTAGATGTTGGCGGCCCGGAACAGGTCGTCCTCGTCGCGCAGAACGGCGATCCCGCCGGTATCCTCCTCCACGGGTGTCTCGGGCGCCAGCGGCCGCAGGAGGTTGCGCGCGACCGCGCTGCGGTGGTTCCAGAGGCTGTCGAGCACGCCCCAGCGGCCGCCGTGGTCGACGATTCCGAGGCGCTTGTCACGTCCGAGCGCCAGCCGCCCGAGCGGCGCGCCGGCGGCCAGGGCGCCGCGGGTGGACGCCGGCGGGGTGATCACCGGACACGGATTCTGCGCGGCGGCCGGACGTGGCGGGCACAGGGCAGCTCCGAGGCAGGCCAGCCCGATGACCAGCCCGCGCCCGACGCCTCCCGCCCGCTCCGCGGTTCGCAGGCGGGGCGCCGCGCCCGGCCCCGGCGCCCCGCCCGCGCTCCCCCGACACCGGGCCGGGTTCGACCGGGCTGCAGTCTCCTGCACGGGACCGCCTAGAACCCGAGGCGGAAGCCGAGACGCAGCAGGCTCGGGTTCATGATCTCCAACGTATTTCCCGGACCGGTCGGCCCCTCCGCCGCTCCCACGTCGTACTGCCGCTTGAGCACGGTGGGCGTGTTGAGGATGTTGAACCAGTCGAGGTCAACGTTCATCGTCATGTCGTTGACGCGGAACTCCTTGCCGATCCGCACGTCGAAGCTGCGGATGGCCGGCAGCCGGTGCATCCCCACGTCGGGCGACAGCAGCACGTCCTTGAACCCCTCGGCGCCCGCCTGGATCTCCTCGTAGTAGGGCTGGCCGAACCCCTGCCGGATCAGCAGGTTGGCGGCGACGTTGATGCCCAGCGGCGCCTGATACAGGCCGTTGGCGATGAACTGCACCTTCGGTGACACGAAGAAGAAGTCCGTCTTTCCGCTGCCGGAACTGCGGGTGATTACCAGCCCCCCGTCACGCTTCGGACTGGTCGGCGTCGGCGTCGGGTCGAGGATGGCCGCCGTCCGGTCGGTGAAGTACTCCCGGTGGTCGTTGTACGAGTAGCCGATGCGCGCCATCCAGCGGTTGCTCAGACGCTTGACGAGGTTGGCCTCCCAGCCCCAGAACCCCTGGTGGTAGCCGTCCCGGTTGCGCTCCTCGGTGCCGTTGCCGGGTGGCAGGTCCACCAGCGGCCCGTAGACGTCCTGGGTTGCCGATCCGCCCCCCCCCGACGGACGGGAGCGTCGCGGTGATGGTGTCCACCACCCCGAAGTCGGCCGAGCTCATGCCGATGTACGGAGACCAGCGCCGGTTCGTGAACCGGCGGTAGGTCACCGAGGTGGTCACCGCCGAGTTGGGAATCGGCAGCTCGCGGTCCATGCCGAAGATGAGCTCGTGCGTCAGTGGCGACGACAGGTCCCGCGCGACCAGGTTGACGCTGTCGGTCGATGTCGGATTGGCCGGATCGAACCCGTTGGCGGCGACGATGCCGTTGCCGAAGAGGATCTCCTCGGGCTGCGGCAACCCGTCGCCGTTGGCGTCGACGGCCAGATAGTAGACGTCGGACCCGGCCACCGGACTGGCCAGTTGATTGGACGCGCCGGCCGCCAACTGCGCCGCGAACTGTCCGTAGCTGGCGCGCAGCAGCGTGTCGGACTCCTCTCCGAGCGCGTAGCTCACGCCGATGCGCGGCGCGAACGTGTTGAAAACGTGGGTGTTGCTGATGGCCGGCGCGTTCAGGGCCGGCAGGAGGTCGGGGACGAGCGGGCTGGCCGGCCGGCTCGCTTCGAGCAGCGACGAGGTCGAGCGGTCGAAGCGGACGCCGATGTCGATGGTCAGCCGGTCCAGCGAGATTCGGTCGCTGGCGTAGAGGCTGGCGTACTGGCCCTCCGCGTTGAACACGGCATCCGGGATGATGATGGGCAGCATCATCCGTTGTCGGGGTAGCTGCCCAGATGGATGGTCAGCGCGCCGCCCGGCCACACCGACTGCGACTCGACGCCGTTCTTGCGCCAGCCGAAGCCCACCTTCAGCTCGTGGTCGCCGCGGAACCAGTTGGCGTCGACACTGGCCACCCGCTGCGGGCGATACGAGCGGAAGTCGACGAACGAGCCGTGGTAGACCCGGTTCACGTCGCGGTAGACGCCCGGCGCGTCCAGACCGCCGCGCGGCGTCAGGAAGAAGCCGTTGTTGTACATGCTGGCCTTGGCGGTCACCACCACATCGCCGGCGAACCAGTCCCCCGACCCGGTGTACAGCCCCGACCCCAGTCCGCCCTGGTTCCAGGTGGTCTCGTCCGGCCGCGTCGGGCCGGCGTTGCGGCCCAGCTTGACCTTCGCGCCATTGAAGTGGTTGAAGCCGAGGCGGAAACCGTCGGTGACCTGCCCCTGCACCTTGAGCGCCCGGTTGGTCAGGGTGGTGCGGTCGCCGGTGTCGATGAGGGTGCGCAGCCGGATGTCGGTCTCGCCCAGCGAGCCCCAGGCCCACAGGCGATCCTCGATGAGCGGGCCGCCGACCTCGAAGCCGTAGTCGGCGTACTGCTCCATGCGGTTGCCCTTCTTCGTCTCCCCGCCGATCGCCTCGGCCAGCTCGTCGGTCAGGTTGTTGCGCTGCATGCCCTGGTTGGCGAAGTAGCCGCGCATGCTGCCGTGGTACTGGTTGGTGCCGCTCTTGAGCACCACGTCCACCGCGGCGCCGGGGGTCTGGTTGCGCACGTCGGCCCCGCCCGTGTTGATGCGCACCTCCTGGAACTGATCGAAGTCCCAGTAGGTGGGCGACGACAGCGACGACATGTCGGTGATCACCACGCCGTCGAGCGTCCAGGTGTTCTCGTTGCTGCTCGCGCCCTTGGCCATATACTGCGACTGCTGGCCCGACTCGGCTCCGCCGACGTTGACGCGGTCGACGACGACGCCGGGAATCGTCTGCAGCACCACCCACGGGTCGCGCGCCGAGGGGATCTCCTGCAGCTCGTCCACCGTGACGTGCGTGTCGGTGCTCTGCCGGCGCGGGTCGATGACCGGGGCCGTGCCCGAGACCGTCACGGTCTCCTCGACCCCGCCGACCGCGAGCGTGGCGGTGAGCGGCGTCGCCGAGGCCGCCCGCACCTGCACGCCGGTGTCGACGAAGGTGCTGAAGCCCGGCAGCGAGACGCTGACCTCCTAGGTGCCGACGGCGAGACGCAGCAGGTGCGCCTCGCCGTCCACATCCGTGAAAATGTTCGACCGATCCTCCGGGCCGGTGATGGCCACCGCGGCGCCCGGCAGCACGGCGCCGGTGGCGTCCTCCACGATCAGGTCGATACGCCCCTGATCGACCTGCGCCGCGGCCGGGGGTGCGAACAGAACGAGCGCCAGCCCACCGGCCGCGCCCGCCGTGAAGAAGTGGATTCGCCGTTGCATCGCCGCCCTCCAATCACGCGTGCGGCCTGCGGCAGCGCCGGCGCTCTGCCGGAACGCTCTCCGCAGGAGCCCACCACGTCGAATCAATCTTAGCAGCAGATCGGCGCGGCCGGGGGCGGCCGGGAACACGACGGCGCGGCGCGGCGTATATGTGTCGGATGCGACCCGGCGCCGTCAAGGTCGCCGGCCATCAAGCAGCGCGCCGAGGCGCTGGATGTCGGCAGCGTAGAAAGCGGGCGGCGCCGTGCGGACGAAGCGTTCCAGGTACGGCCGCGCCGCCGCGAGATCGCCGGCGTTGACGAGCTCGGTGGCGAGGTTGAAGAGCGCGTCGAAGTTGGCGGGGTCCAGATCGACGGCGCGTGTCCAGCTCGCCACCGCCGCCGGCCGGTCGCCGGCCCGAAGCTGCACCACCCCCAGGCCCGCGTGCGCCCGCGACGAGCGGGGGGCCAGCGCCACGGCGCGCTCGAACGCCGCGCGGGCGGCGTCGGAATCGCCGCGGCCGGCGTGCACCGCGCCGATGTTCTCCAGCGCCATCGCGTGGTCCGGATCGAGATCGAGCAGGCGCTCGAACGTGGCCAGGGCCTGCTCGTCGTCCCCGCGGCGGGCGTGGGCGATGCCCAGCGCGTTGAGCGGGTCGAGCGGCGGCGGATCGGCGGCCACCAGCGCCTCGAGCAGCGGCACGGCCTCGTCGGCCCGCCCGCTCTCGGCCAGGTAGATCCCCAACTGCCCCGCCACGGTCGGGCCGGCCACGCCGGCGTCGCGCGCGGCGGTCAGGGTCGCGATGGCCGCGTCGACCTCGCCGAGGGACCAGTGCAGGAAGGCCAGGTGCCGATGGGCCAGCTCCAGCTCCGGGCGCTCGGCGATCACGCTGCGGTAGACCTCGATCGCCTCGCGCGAGCGGCCGCGCTGGTAGAGGTCCACGCCGCGGTGGATGGCGTCGTCGAGGTGGACCAGCCGCTTCGGGTCGTCCTCGGCGGTATATCGATCCCGGGCCGGAGCGGTCCCGCCGACGTAGCCCAGTGACCGCAGGCGCTCGACGACATCGGCCGTCTCGGCGATGCGCCGGTGCAGCGCATCCGGTGCGGGCAGGTCCGCAAGCAGGTTCTCGAGCGCCCGCGCGCGGGCGGCCCGGCCGCCGACGAGGTTGTCCGACTCGTCCGGGTCCGCTTCCAGGTCGTAGAGCTCGGCCAGGGGCAGGTCGATGTACTTGTCGCGGCCGGCCAGCACCCCGCGCAGCGGCGCCCAGCCGCGGTTGAGCGACGCCGACAGCGCCTCGAAGTACGACAGCGGTTCGGCATCCGCAGGGGCCGCATCGAGCAGCGAGCGGCCGGGCAGCGCGGGCGACGGCGGCAGGGCCAGCGCGTCGAGAACCGTCGGGACGATATCGATGTGCCGCACCGGGTCGGCCGCGACGACGCCGGCGGCGCCGGACGCACTCCCCAACTGCGCGAGGATCAGCGGCACGCGCAGCGTCGCCTCGTAGGCGAACAGACCGTGCGTGCGCTCGCCGTGATCGCCGAGGGCCTCGCCATGGTCGGCGGTGACGACAACGAACGTGGGACGCCCGCCCGCGGCGCCGGACGCGTCGAGGAGCGGGCCGAGCGCATGGTCCGTGTAGGCGACCTCGCCGTGGTAGGGGCTCGCCGCGTAGCGCGCCCCGAACGGCGGCGGCGCGCTGTACACGGCGTGCGGGTCGAACACGTGCACCCAGGCGAACCAGGGCCCCGCCTGCGCCGCGATCCAGCCGCGGGCCGCGGCGACCACCTCCTCGGCCGGCCGCTCGGCGATGGTGAAGTCCGTGGGCCCTTCCGCGTGGCCGAACCGGTCGTCATAGACATCGAAGCCGTTGTCGAGTCCGAACCGGCTGTCGAGCGGGAAGGCGCCGACGAAGGCGCCGGTGGCGAACCCCTCGTCGCGCAGCATGCCGGCCAGGGTCAGGCTGTCGTCGGGCAGCCGGTAGCCGGCGTTGTCGTGAATGCCGTGCTCGAAGGGATAGACGCCGGTGAGGATGCTGGCGTGCGACGGCAGGGTCACCACCGCGTGCGCGTGCGCGAATTCGAAGCGGTAGCCGGCGGCGGCCAGACGGTCCAGGTTGGGTGTGGCCGCCGGACCTCCGTAGCTGCCGAGCGCGTCGGCCCGCAGTGTGTCGATGGTGACCAGGAGCACGTTCTGATCGGCGGTCCGCTCGACGAGCGGCGGCGCGCCGCCCGGCCGGAGCCAGACCAGTCCGGCGGCAGCAGCGGCGAGCAGCGCCAGTGCAACGAGACCGCGGGCCGGTGTGACGGCCGGTCGGCGGGCGGCCGGCTTCTGCAGGGCGCGCCCGCCCGCCGAGCGCCGTCCTCGGGCAGGAGAACGTGCGCCGGGCGGCGCGACCCGAGACGTCGCAGCCGACCTGGACGACGAGCCACGGGAAGCGGGAGCGGGTGAAGCGGGCGGCGGTTCGGGCACCGGCTCCGGAGACCCTGGAGACCCTGTCGGTGCGGGCGAGCGATCGGGAGCCGCCGGCGCCGCAGTCGTCGACGCCGGCGGCGTGGACGACGGCCCGGCCGACGGAACGCGCGGCGACGGACCGGAAGACGGGTCGGGAGACCCTGTCAGCGACTCGGGAGAACGGCCGCCGGGCGACGACTCGGAAGACCGCCCGGACGACGCTTCGGGAGAACGGCCGCCGGACGACACCGAGCGGGCCGGGCGCTTCGACGTGCGCTGCGGCCGCGACTTGCGCTTCGACTTGTTGCGGGACCTGCGACTCATGGGTTCGGATCCTGGAAGCGGCGGGCCGCCTCGGCGCGCAGCACCGCCGCCCGCCGCCGCGCGCCGAACATCTCCCACAACTGCGCCGCGAGCCGATAGCCGTCGGGCGTCGGCGCGGCTTCGACGAGCGCGTCGACCGCACGCGCAGCGGCCTCCGGCTGCCCCTGCGACTGGTACAGCATCGCCAGTCCCGCCCGCACCCGCAGGTCGTCGGGCGTCGTGCGCAGCGCCTCCCGGAAGTGGGTCTCGGCCTCGGACGGCCGGTCGAGCCGGGCCAGCGTGTCGCCGAGATGGTAGTGCAGGTCCGGCATCGCCAGGGTGCGCTCGCGGGCCGCCGCCAACGCCCGCTCGAAGACGGGCAGCGCCTCGGCGAAGCGACCGTCCTCGTGCAGGATCCGCGCCTCGACGATGTCCGGCAGCGGCAGCGTCGGATCGGCGTCGCGGGCCAGCGCCGCCTGCCCCCGCGCCGCCGGGCGGTCGCGGCGGGCCAGCGCGATCCCGGCCAGCAGCGCATGGGCGCGCGCCCGGCGGTCGGCGGTCCGCGCGAGGTCCGCGGCCAGCCGGCCGTGCTCCCAGGCCGCGTCGACCTGCTGCAACCGGAGCTGGACCGATGCGACCGCCAGCAGTCCCGCTACGTCGCTCGGGTTCAACGCGACCGCGCGGCGGTACGACTCGACCGCCGCGGTCAGTCGGCCGGTGCGCGCCTGCACGTCGCCGAGCTGCGCCCACGCGTCGGCCATCGTCGGGTGGTCGGCGACGATCGCCGCCAGTCCCGCGATGGCCTCGTCGAACGCCCGCCGCCCCGCCGCCTCCACCGCCTCGCGGTAGCGCGCGAGCACGCCGATCCGGTCCTTCGGATCGGGCAACGCCTGCGCCGGCGCGTCCGGGCCCACCACCCCGCCACTGCCCACGTACCCCAGCGACTGCAACCGCCGCAGCGCGTCGTCGGACACCGGGGCCGGCGCCGCGGGTCGCGCCCCATCCCGCAATGTGTCGAGCGCCGCCCGCAGCTCGCGCACCGTCCGGGCGCGTTGCGGGGCGATGTTCTCCCGTTCGCCGGGGTCCGCCACGAGGTCGTACAACTCCTCCCGCGGCGCCTGGATGTAGCGCTGCCGGTCGGTCGTCAGCGCGTACAGTTCGCTCCAGCCGAAGTGATAGCGGGGATGGAGCGCCTCGGCGTAGATCCGCCGCCGGGGCCAGCCGTCCGCATGGCCTGCCAGCAGCGGCTGCAGCGAGCGCCCCTGCAGCCCGTTCGGCAGCGGCGCGCCGGCCAGGTCGAGCAGCGTCGGCAACAGGTCGATGTGCTGCACCGGGACGGAGACGCGCCGCCCCGCGCCCCGGCCGGCGGGCAGCTTCACCACCAGCGGCACGCGGATCGCCTCGTCGTAGAGAAAGATCCCGTGCTCATCCTCACCGTGGTCGCCCAGCCCCTCGCCGTGGTCCGACAGCAGCACGATCAGCGCCTCGTCGTACAGATCCCGCGCCCGCAGGCCGTCGAGCAGGCGGCCGACGATCTCGTCGGCGTACGCGATCTCGCCGTCGTAGGGCGCGTAGTGCGCGAACCGAGCCGGCGGCGCATACGGCGTGTGCGGCTCGTAGAGATGCAGGAACAGGAACAGGCGCGCGTCCGCGCCGCCGAGGCCGTCCAGCCACCGCTCGGCCGCGTCCAGCGAGTCGCCTCCGTCGCGCTGAACCGACACGCTCGGTGCGTCCGGCGCCGCCGCCGGCAGGCGGTCGTCGTAGTGCGCGAAGCCGCGCGCCAGCCCGACCTCCTTCCGCAGCACGTAGGACGAGACGAAGGCCGCCGATCGGTACCCCAGCGGGGCCAGCAGCTCCGGCAGCAGCGGCTGCTCCGGTCCGACCGCGAAACCCAGGTTGTCGCGCACCCCGTGCTCGAACGGCAGCCGACCGGTGAACAGCGACACGTGGGCGGGCAGCGTCTGCGGGGAGTGCGAATAGGCCCGTTCGAAGAGCACGCCGTCGGCGGCGAGCCGGTCGATGGCCGGCGTCGCCACACCGTCGTAGCCGTAGGCGGGCAGCCGGTCCGCCCGCAGCGTGTCGATGGAGACGAGCACGATCGGGCCGGCAACGCGCAGCGGAGGCTCACGCAGGAGCGTTGCGAGGGCCGCCGCGACGGTTGCGGCCAGCAGCAGCCCGCCGCCGACGCGCACGCGGCGCCACCCCGCGCGCGCGGCCCCCGCCCGCACGCCGACCGACGCGCGTCCCCGTCGTCTCGTCATGACCGTGCGCGCACGGTTCCCTCTTCGCGCAGCCCACCAATAGTTCCGGACTCGCCATCCGCCGCCGGCCCGCCACTGCCCCGCTCCGATCCGTGCGCCGGCGCACCGTCCGGATCTTCATGCAGACCGGCCGGCGCACGCAAGCGGCGGGCTGCGGCGGGCTGCAACGTCCCAATGCTGCGCATGCTGCAACCCCCGGAGATGGCGCACGCACGCGGCGGGCTGCGGCGGGCTGCAACCCCCGGCTGCGGTGATGACAGGGCCGAAGAGTACGGTCCCCCCGGGGGGCGCACGCAAGCGGCGGGGCGGCAACCCCCGGCTGCCGCGGGGACTCCTGCAACGGGCGGCCGGGCTCGTCGGTGGTCGCCGGTCCACGACCAGCCGCCGCGCGGGAGTGCGCCGTCAGATCTCCACGCCGAGCACCCCCCGGCTGACGAGCCCGGCCGCCATCGACAGCCCCAGGAAGGCGATCCACCAGTCGAGCGCGACTCCGAACAGGCGCAGGTCGAGCCGCGGGTGGGCGACCTCGACCGACTCGATGCCGGAGCCGCGCGGGATCGTCGGCTCGCCCGGCGCGAGCAGCGCCCGCAGCAGCCCCTCCCCCGTGCGGCGTTGCGGCACGGACCCCCATCCGGCGCCGCCGACCAGCGTCTTGACGACCATCCGATTGCCGACCTGCACGCGCAGCCTGTGGTGTCCCGGGCGCTCCAGCCGCACCCGCCACGAGACCTCTCGGGCCGCCCGCACGCGCACCGGCGGCGTCTCCACCGTGACGCCGGGAGGGGTGGCCAGCTTCAGGGGGCCTTCGAGCAGGGACGCGTCGCGCACGACCGCCGTCACGACCGCCGCCTCGCCCGGCGCCAGCGCCCGCGCCGCGAAGCGCAGATGGAGCTGCGCCATGACCAGCGCCAACGGCGCGGCGAGCACCAGCATCGGGACCGCGGCGAGCCGCAGGAACCGCCACGTGTCGCCCAGGATCCGGCCCTGCAGGCGCAGCACGACCCCCGGATCCCGCCGGAACAGGCGCACGCCGAGCAGGTTGCCGCGGATGCGGTCCCGGACGGCGCGGATCCGCTCCTGGTCGGAGAGGAGGCCGAAGAGCCAGACGAATCCGACGCCGTCGCCGCACGACAGCACCGCCAGCGCGCCGATGGGCGGCAGGGCTGACAGGGGCAGGCACAGCAGGTCGAAGAGTGCGGTCAGCCCCGCGTTGCCTCGGTCGACCAGCGTCAGCATGACTGGATACGCCGCGTGCGTGCGCGTGACGGCGGTCGACCCGCGCCGACAGGCGGCATGGCCTGGATCATTCCACGCGTTCGCTGCCCGTCCGTGCGCGTGGCGCCGGTCGACCGGCGCCGACAGGGATGACGACCGGCCTGGGCTACGAAATGTAGCCCAGGCCCTTCAGGCGCCGGCGGACGGCGGCTTCCGAGTCGTCGCCCTCGAGCCGGGCCAGCTCCTTCTCGACGGCGTGTTCGATGAACTCCTCCACCGTCGCATAGCCGGCGGGGCCGGCGCAGCGGGTCGCCCGCTCCAGGAGCGTCCGGTCGATCTTCACTCGCGATCCGAACATCGTCTCCTCATGGCGCGGCGCGCGGAATCCTGGCTGCGTCCGTTGCGGAGCGACGAGACGACCCGCAGCAGGTCCGCGGGGGAGCTGCTCTGCTCCAACCCGATCACCGCCGACAGCAGGTTGTCCGCAGGAAGATCGTGGCTGTCCGCCCGTCGTTCGTCAACCACCACGTACCGTTGCGACAACTGGTACGGCCATCCAGCCGAGCGAGACCGACAAGGGCGCGAGCCGCATACGTCGCCGCCTGCCGCTCGGTTGCCATCCCGTCAGCGCGGCGCGATCGCGTCGCGCCCGATCATCGCCGGCAGCGGCTCGACGTCGAACTCGTCGAGCACCGACACGGTCACGTCGGCCAGCGCCGGCGCCGGGAGCGTGATCCGCCGGTTCGTCAGCAGAACGCCCGGCACGAGGCGGTAGTCGTTCTGGTGGTCGCCGCTCCACGGGTCGTCGTTGTCCACGAAGACCTCGGGCGGGAACGCCCCGAGCGGGCTCTCCCACGAACTGCGCCAGCCGCGGTCGAAGCCGACGATCAGGTCCGGGCCGCGGTCGAGGTGCGGGCCGGCGTAGCGCTCCCGCGGCCGGTGGACGAGGCTGACCGGATGCTGTCGGGTCCGCGGATCGACCATCGCCAGCAGGTCACCCTCCAGCGCGTCGAGCAGGCGCTCGTATGCCGCGCCCGGAGCGACGATGCCGTCGCGCTCGCGACCCCGCAGGTTGACGTAGATGCCGGCCAGGCCGAAGGCGTAGGCGCGGGTCGCGGACCAGTCGACGTCGACGAACAGCGGCGCGCCGCTGCGTTCCCGCGGCTCCCGCAACGCCGCGTAGCCGTGCTCGACCAGCCACGTGTTCAGGTTGACCCCCGTGTGGAAGGGCGCGAAGCCGTGGTCCGACATCACGAGCAGCGTGGTCTGCTCGTCGACCTCCTCCAGCACCCGGCCGAGCGCCTCGTCCATCTGCTCGTAGAGCACCCGGATGCTGTCGGCGAGCAGCGGGTCCCGCGCGTGGAACGGATGCTCGGGATCGGAGTCTCGCCAGAGCATGTGTGAACCCTGGTCGACGTCGGAGAAGTAGAAGAACAGGAACCCGTCGTCGAATTCTTCGAGCAGGTGATCGAGGGCGCGCCGCCGCTCCGTATAGACGAACCCCGCCTGCTCCCGGAACTCGCGCCCGTCGAAGACCCCCTCGGAGTAGGCCTTCGTCTCCTGCGGCAGCTCCTGGGTGTGGAAGGGGCCGAGCACGTCGTACAGGTCGCCGGCCCAGCCCGCCGGGTATGACAGCGGCAGCACCGGGGCCGCCGGATCGATCTGCAGCGGCGTCACATAGAGCCGCAGGACGGGCCGCACCTGCTGCAGATAGAAGCGCGCCAGGGCGCGGACCGCGACGCCGGGCGCGGCGGCGAACGCGACCCGCACCCAGTCGCTCCACTCGCCCTCGTTCAGCACCACGACCGTCTCCTGCACGGCGATGCGGGCGGCGGCCGCTTCGGGATCGAGTGCGATGTCGAGGTCGACGGTCAGGTCCGGCTGCTCGTATTCGACCTCGGCCGCAGCGGCCAGTCCGGGCGCGACGGGGCGGCGCCGGAGCGGGTTCGGCGGTCCGCGGAGCGTCGCGGCGATGCGGTGATCGACGATGTCGACCAGTTCGACGCGGCCCGTCATCGCCGCCTCGTTCGCGGGTGGCGCGCTGGTGAAGAACGTATACGTGCCGTGGGTCCCGAGCAGGTCCGGCGCCCCCATTCCGGCGAGGGCGCGCCCGCCGCTCTCCACCGGCGGGAAGTTGACCGGCATGCGGAAGACGGTGGTCTCCACCCCCGCCGCATCGAGCAGTTCCCAGAACGCCTGCCCGCGCCGGTACCGGGTGACCGTCTGGCCCGCCAGCGGCAGCACCCAGGAGCCGAGCGTCAGCGACCGGCCGGGTTCTATCGCATAGAACGGCTCGACCGGCTGCATCGTGGCCGGGTCGCGGTGCAGGAAGTCGAAGATGCCGTGGCCGCCCGGATCGAGGCCGGTGATGAAGTTGGACCACGCCACCGGGCTCAGGGGCGGCATGGTGGTGGTGAGCGGGGCGAAGTCGCCGTCGCGGGCGAGCCGAGCGAAGTGCGGCAGCCGTCCCTCGGCCAGGAAGCGCGTGAGCAGGGCGTGGTCCAGACCGTCGATGCCGAGCACGATGACCCGCTTCGCGTCGGCTCCCGCGCCGCTGCAGGCCGCCGCGCCCAGCGTCAGGAGGACGAACCCCAGCGTCGGGAGGACCGTCGCCGCGCGCCGCCGGCGCCGTCCAACCATCGCCCACATGGTACGATTCGAACTGGCGGCGTCCTCCTGATGTTCGCAGACGTGGTACGGAAGATCGTCTCGACCGAGCCGGCGGAACTCGCTCCGTGATCGGTGAGCAACGGAAGCCGACAAGTCCCCCGCCGGGTCCGGCGGACTGCAGCGAGCCGAGAAGAACTCGGCGCTGGCTTCAGAGCTCGTCGAAGCCATCAAGGGAGCGAGTGGTCGCCCGATCAACGTCAACATCCTGCTGCAACAGGTCACCGAGAAGGAGCAGAGCCCCGAACGAGCGCTGCAGCATGCACATGCGCTGATCGAGCTCTCCGAGAAGCACGAGCAGAACCAGCTCAGAACTTTCCAGGCTCGAACACGGGTCATCATCGACGCCAAAATCAATGATCCGGATGAGATCGAGAAGCGTTGGAACAACGGTGTCCGCCGTTTCCTGAAGATCGTGATCGCCGGGCTCGCAGACTCCGCAGCGTCGCCGCCGACGCGCATCGGGACGCCGTATCAGGACGCCGTCCCCGCAGCGTCGTCCGCCCGCCGGCGCCTCCCGGCCCGTCCCCGCCGCGGGCCGGGAGGCTGCGCGGGAGCCTCCGCGCCGGCCCGGCCCGCCGGCGCTTCCCGGTCGAGCGCCGCGGCCGCACGGTCCGGCAGCAGCGAGCGGCCGTCGCACCACGAGGGCGTCGGTACGCCGAGCAGATCGAGAACGGTGGGTCCGATGTCCATGATGCCCGGTGCGCGCGCAGTGATCGGTCGGTCGGCGAACAGCATGCCGGGCACCTCGGACGGATCGAAGTTGTGGTCGCCGCTCCAGGGGCGCGTATTGTCCTCGAACACGCGCGCGCCGACGCCGCCGGTGACCGACGCCCAGCCGACCCGGTGACCCGGCCGGAAGCCGACGATCAGGTCCGGGGCCTCGTCCACGTAGGGCCCGGAGTAGACCTCGCGCGCATCGTGGACCTCCCGTACCGGACGCACGCCCTCGGCCTCGTCCACGAGCGCGCGAAGGCGGTCCCGGATCCGCCGCTTCACGGCCTCGGCCTCCTCGCCCGGCTGCACGATGCCCTGCGCCTCGCGGCCGGCGAGGTTCAGGTGGATGCCGCCGAACCCGACCGCGTAGGCGCGCGTCCGCGCCCAGTCGACGTCGCCGAGCAGGTCGGCGCCCGCGGGTCCGTCGCCCCGCACCGCCAGGAACCCCTCCTCGAAGAGCCAGCGGTTGAGTTCGACGCCGCGGCGGAACGGCTTGAACCCGTGGTCCGACAGCACGAGCACGGCGGTGTCGTCGCCCGCCGCGTCCAGCGTCCGCCCGACCAGCGCGTCCATCTCGACGTAGAGCCGGCGGATGACGTCGCGTCCATCCGCGCTGCGGCCCCGGTTGGCCGGATGCGACGGGTCGAGGTGCCGGAAGAACATGTGCTGCACGCGGTCGGTGAGGTCGAAGACGCAGACCACGGCTCCCGTCCGGGTCTTGTCGAGCGCGTCGAAGAACATGCGTTCGCGCTCGGCGTGGATGTCGTACGCCTGATCGAGGAACGCGTCCTCGTCGATCACCCCCTCGTTGAGCGCGGAGGTGTCCTCGGCGAGCCCCAGTGTCGCATAGCGCCCCTGGGTCTTCGACAGGTACGCCGCGTAGGCGAACGGGTGCGAGATCGGCAGCGCCGGCCGGTCCGGATCGATGTGGATCGGCGTCATGTAGAGCTTCAGATGCGGGTCGGTCTCCAGCAGGCGGAAGCGCGCGATGCCGCGCACCGCCATGCCGAGCCCCGGTCTGAAGCGGAGCGTGATCCATGGCGTGTAGTCGCGGTGCTTCAGCCGGTACGCGACGCCGTCGAGACGCAGCTCGGCGGCGCCGTTCGTCACGGCGCGCACCTCGAACGGAAGCTTCAGCGCAGCGCCGCCCTCCCGCAGGTGGTTCGGCGGCCCGGTGATGACGCCGCGCCACGCCCGGCGGCGACCGCCGGGGCCGAACCCGGAGCCTTGCGACGGGTTCGGCGGCGCGGGCGGATCGTGCGCCGTACGGCCGGTGCGCCCCGCGCCGTCGGCGGGGACCAGCCGCACGTGCTCGCCGCTGACGAGCGTCGGCCGCTCGTCCGGATCGCTGCTGAAGTAGCAGTACGTGCCCTGGCTCCCGCGCAGGTCGGGCACGCTCATCGCCGACAGCAGCAGGCCGTCGAACGGCTCGGCCGGAAAGGTGACCGGCACGCGCAGGATCGCGCTCGGAACGCCGTGCTCGGCCAGCGTCATCCAGAACGGCCGGCTGCGGCGACCGCCGGCGATGCGCGGTCTCCCCAGCGGCAGTCGGAACCGCCCCAGCCGCAGGACGCGCGGCGACGGCGACACGCGCGCAGAACACAGCTCGGGCCGCAGCGAACGGCGGTTCGGCGTCAGGAAGTCGAAGATGCGGTGCCGGCCCGGATTGCAGCCGGTCTGGAACGATGCCCAGGCGACCGGCGACTCGGCCGGCAGGGTGGTCCGCAGGCGGCGGAAGGCGCCGCTGGCGCGCAGGCGGGCGAAGTGCGGCAGCGCACCCTCGTCCATGAGCTGCTCCGTCAGCTCCGGGTCCTGCCCGTCGAGGCCCAGCACGACCACCCGCCGGACCCGGGCTGCGGCCGGCGCGCGTGCGCCGCGGATCCATCCGACGGCCAGGCGGACCGGCCAGGCCGCCAGCGTCAGCACCGCCAGCGCCATCGTCCACAGCAGGACGAACAGCGACGAGACGAACGCGAAGCCCGCGCCCGGACCCACGTAGGCCGACGCCGGGACCGGACTGCACAGCACGGCGGCGGCCGCGGCGGAAAGCACAACCGCCGGGAGACGACCCGCAGCCCGCGGGCGGCGCGGCGACCGGCCCCGCCCGGCGGCGCGCGCCCGCCCGCAGGCGGCAGGCATGATGCCGGTCACGTCGATGCCCCCGGCGTGCAAGCACTTTCTTCCTCGCCGGCCCGCTGCCGGTAGAGCCGCGGATCGACTGCCGCGGCCATGCGATCGACATCCAGCCGGACGTCCAGGAACCGGTTCACCCGCGCCGCCGCGGCGCGCGGATTCGCAATGACGGACCGGTGGTCCACGTAGAGCACCTCGCAGTCGGCGCGGGCCGCCAGCTCGCGATCCACCCGCGTCAGATGGGCGGCGAAGGCGTCGGCCAGCCGCCCGTCCTCCCCCGCATCGCCGGCGGGTTCGCCCCGGCGCTCCAGCATCCGGCGCTGCGACGCGAGGACTTCGGCGAGATCGCGCCGGAGGAACACGATCCGGTAGTGCTCCCCCGAAGGCAGGTGCTTCAGGAAGTACGAGACGATCTTGACGCACCTGCCGCGGGCTTCACGCAGCCACGCGGTGTCCATTCCGGTCTGGAGCTGCCTGACGCGCTCCAGCTCGAAGTAGCCGCGCGGGTTGTCGTCGTCCGGCGCGCGGACGCCGTCGGTCAGCGGCTCCATCCCGCCGGCGGCCAGCATGCCCATCAGCATCGAGGTCCCGGACCGCGGCAGCCCGGAGACGACGACCACGGCCTGCCCGGCGGCCGGCCGCCCGCCACCGAACAGCCGGCGCAGGAACCCGGCCACCAGCGGCCTCCGCCGAGGAACTCGTCGATGCGCGCTCACTCCGGCAGCGCCAGCGCGATGTACTCGCTCGGCATGTCCTCCCAGCCGACGGTGACCACGATGTACTGCCGGCCGTCGACCACGTAGGTCATCGGCGCCGCCGTCGTGCCGCCGGGCAGCTCCATCTCCCACACCACGTCGCCGGTCAGCTTGTCGTAGGCGCGGAACATCTTCCCGCCGGCGCCGCCCCAGATCGGCTGCAGGACGACCACGCCGGTGTTGCCGCCCTCACCAAGGAAGACGAACGACTTCGTGACCAGCGGCGATACCCGCCCGGGCTGACCGAGCGGCGGCAGATCGAGGTCCCTCAGCAGGGGATGGTCGCGCGGTCCGTCGCCGTTGGCCCTCGACCAGAGGATCTCACCCTTCTTCAGGTCGATCGCGACCAGCCGCCCGTACGGCGGCTTGAAGATCGGCAGCTCGTTGGGCCCTTCCAGCAGCGCCAGCGTCTGTACGACGAGGCGCATGTCGGAGCGGGGATGCTCGGAGGGCACGATGCCGATGACCGATTCGCTGTGGACCGACGGCACGTACAGGATCCCGGTCTCGGGATCGACGGCCGAGCCGCCCCAGTCGGCCCCGCCGACCACTCCCGGCATCTGCAGCGTCCCCCCCGTGCCGCCGGGAGAATCGTCCACCAGCGACGGCGCGGTGAAGAGCGGGCCGGTCACGTACTGCTCGAAGACCTCCAGCGCGTCGCGCCGGAGTTCCGGCGTGAAGTCGATCAGGTCGTCGACCGTCGTGCCCTGCTGGTCGAACGGCGGCGGCTTCGTCGGGAACGGCTGGGTCGGCGCATACCACTCGCCCGGCACGTCGCCCGGCGGCACCGGCCGTTCCTCGATCGGCCAGACCGGCTCGCCCGTCACGCGGTCGAAGACGTAGGTGAACGCCTGCTTGCTGACCGCCGCCACCGCCCGGACCGGCTCGGCGCGTCCCTCCACCTGCAGATCGATGACGTTCGGCGCGGCCGGGAAATCGTAGTCCCAGATGCCGTGGTGCACCGCCTGGAAGTGCCAGACACGCTCGCCCGTGCGGGCGTCGAGGCAGACGATGCTCTCGGCGAACAGGTTGTCGCCGGGGCGGTAGCCGCCGTAGTAGTCGTTGGTCGGCGTCGACAGCGGGACGTACACCAGACCGAGCTCGGTGTCGGCGCTCGGCCAGGCCCACATGTTGGTGTTGCCGCTGTACTCCCACGAGGCCCGATCCTGGTCGAGCGCGGTCAGCCAGGTCTCGTTGCCCGGCTCCCCTTCCTGCGGGATGGTGTGGAAGATCCACACCTGCCGGCCGGTCCGCACGTCGAAGCCGCGCACATCGCCGGGCGGCATCTCCTTCATGGCCGGCATGTTCGGGTTGGTGACGTCGGTCATCGCCGAGCCGATGACCACGATGTCACCGACGACCAGCGGCGGCGAGCCCCAACTGAAGGTCTCGACCGGGCGGTCGAAACCCTGCCGCAGATCGACCTCGCCGCCATCGCCGAAGTCCGGGTAGCGCGCCCCGGTGGCGGCGTTCAGCGCCACAAGATGGTGACCGACCACGGCCAGCACGCGCGCGTCGTCGCTCTGCGGGTCGTCCCAGTAGGCGACGCCGCGGGTCTGGCGCACGCGGGTGAACGGCTCCCCGTCGCGGTCCGGGGGCGTGTCGAACCACAGCACCTCGCCCGTCGTTGCGTCGAGCGCCGCCACCGTGCCGAGGGCCGAGCTGATGTAAAGGCGGCCGTCGGCCATCAGCGGCGTGTTCTGCGAGGCGACAGGCGGCGTGAAGTCCTCGCGCCCCTCCCGCATCACCGCGGGCAGAACGGACTGCCGCCAGACGATCTGCAGATCGTCGATCGTCTCCCGGTTGATCTGGTCCAGCGGCGAGTACTTGGTGCCCGCCGCATCCGAGCCGTACGAACGCCACTCCACGTCCTGGCCGTACGCCGCCGGCGCGGTGAGCACGAGCGTCGCGGCGACGATCACCGTCGCGACCGCCGCTGGCGCACACCGGACACTGTTTCGCATGGAATCACTCCGTTTCGTCCGATCCCGGCCGCGGGACGAACTGGTCGATGAGAATGGCGTTGCCGTCCGGGTCGCGGAACGCGATGCGGGCCGACCCGGTCCGTCTTGCGAATCCCGCTCATGCACCGCCCCTACTGCTCCTCGGCCGCGATCTCGCCGTAGCACCCGGGAATGCTGCGGCGCATGAACAGGCCGTTCTCCGCTTTGTCCCTCCGCGGTCGATCATACCGTCACGCGGCGCGGCGTGACCGCCGGGGGCGGCCGGGATCCGACGCTCCGGCAAGCGATCGGTTCGCCCCCGGCGCCGGGAATGTCGTGCACGTGCCGGCGCCGTCCCACCCGCCGCCCCGCGACGCAGGGATGGTCAGGAGAGTCCTTTCCAATCCGGAGATGAGCCTGAAGGAGGCCCAGTGGTCGAGCCGGTCAGGCGCCGGAATCGCGGGTCGCAAAGTGTTGGCGCGGCCTCGTCCCTGGCCCGCGCGAGCAGATTGATGTCGGCGTTGGTGTAGCGGCGCCGGAAGGCATGCGGCGCGCCGCGGCGGTCGCGGACCTGCCCCGTGACCCGGTTTGGCCCCCCTCGTTCAGGTTCATCTCTCGTTGGACAAGACCGGCGGGCCCGATTCCGGTCGTGCAGTGCGATAATGGAGAACCGATGACCGTCCGCGACCGGTTCAATCGTCCGCTGCGCAGCCTGCGGATCTCGGTCACCGACCGCTGCAACCTCCGCTGCCAGTACTGCATGCCGGAGGAGGAGTACGTCTGGCTGCCGCGCCGGGACATCCTGACCTTCGAGGAGGTCGGCGCTCTGGTCGACGCCTTCACCGACGCCGGCGTCGACCGCGTGCGCCTGACCGGGGGCGAGCCCCTGCTCCGCAAGGACCTGCCGGACCTGATCGGGCGTCTGGCGCAGAGACCGGCCGTGCGCGATCTCGCGCTGACCACCAACGGCATGCTGCTTGCCGACCAGGCGGCCGGCCTGCGGCACGCCGGCCTCCACCGGCTCACGGTCAGCCTCGACACGCTGCGCGCCGACCGTTTCCGCGCGCTGACCCGCTTCGACGGCGTCACCGCCGTGCAGCGCGGCCTGGACGCGGCGCGGGAAGCGGGCTTCACGGACCTGAAGATCGACACCGTCGTCATCCGCGGCGTCAACGACGACGAGCTGCTCGACCTGCTCGCCTACGGCCGGCGCGCCGGCGCCGAGGTGCGCTTCATCGAGTACATGGACGTCGGCGGGGCCACCCGCTGGTCGGTGCAGGATGTCCTCCCGCGCGCCGAGATGCTGCGGAGGATCGGGGACGCGCTCGGACCCGTCACGACCATCGAGGAGGAATCGTCCGCCCCGGCCGACCGCTTCCGCCTGCCGGACGGCCAGACGTTCGGCGTCATATCGTCGACCACCGAGCCGTTCTGCCGCTCCTGCGACCGCAGCCGCCTGACCGCCGACGGCCTCTGGTACCGCTGCCTCTACGCCCGCGAGGGCACGGACCTGCGGGGACCGCTGCGCGCCGGAATGTCACGCGCGGAGCTGCGCAGCCTGATCGACGAGATCTGGACCGCCCGCACCGACCGCGGGGCGGAAGTCCGGCTCGCCGCCGGCGACCGCCAGCCGTTCATCCCGGTCGCGACACTCCAGAAGGAACCGCACCTGGAGATGCACACGCGGGGCGGATAGGCCGATGTCGTCCCTGCCTGGGCGCCGCGGGCGCAACCACGTCGCGACCCACCCGGCGTGACCTCCGTCGGCCCGCCGGGCGCGGTGTCCCGCCTCCCGCCCCCGCAAAATCCACCAGGGTCGGAAGAGCCGCAGACATCCGTCGAGACCACAGTGCGTCATGCCGAGCGCCGCCGCCGTACGAACGCCAGGCCGGACCAGTCCTCGTCGACGGCGCAGACCTTGAAGTCCACCAGTCCGGCGGCGCGCCCGACGCGGCGCACGTCGGCGCCGGTGTGGTCGGCGGCCAGGGGCGAGGTCCTCTTGGGCCAGACGATCCAGAGCCGCCCGTCGCCCGCGCTGGATGCCATCGATGTCATGCCGCGTTCGAGCTCCCGCCGTGACCGCGTGAACCAGAGGGTGACGTCGCGCCCACCACGGTTCGTCGTTCGGAGCGTCACGTCCGGCGGCAGCGGATCGAGGAGCGCCGTGAAGCCGTCCGGGGGCTTCACCAGCACCACCCGCATCCCCGACTCGATGCCGAGCTTGCGGGGCAGCGGCGCGCCGGAATAGCCGGCGGTGGCCGCGGGCGTGGGCGCGGCGCCGCTCGGGGGCATGGCGAGCGCGCTGGCGACCGCGGTCACGACGTCCGCAGGTGCGGCCTGCATGGTCTCGAGCGGCAGCGCCCGCAGCCGCCCGAAGACGGCCCGGTCGGTCGCCACGAACACGATCGGGATACGCCGCGTCGCCACCCGCTGGCGCAGGGCCAGGGCGATGTCCCGACCGCGCGCCGGCGCGCGGTCGAGATCGATGACGACGGCGCGCGGCGGTTGCTGCGCCATGCGCTTCAGGTCGTCAGGTCCGGTGAGCGGCTCCAGGTCGATCGCGTAGCCCGCGTCAGCAAGACGGGCGACCCAGGTTGCCGGCGCCGTCGGCGACACCCCGAGCACCCTGAGCGGCCGTTGCGCGGCGCCGTCCATCGTCTCGTTCGTTGCGACCATCGACGCCCGGTGTCGCCGGCGCCCGGTCTGACACCTCACCCGGCGGCTCCGAGGCGCCCGACCTCGCCGGCAACCCGCATCGGGCGGGCCGCGCATACTCCCCGACGCGCAGGAGCGCATTGGCTCCCGCCGCTGCGAGCCGTTTCGATCACGCCCGGGTCAGGACTGGTAGTCTAAGTCCAGGCCTGCCCATGGTCCCCACGAAGCCCCGGACCGCTTCCCTCGATGCGCTGCCCGAAGGACGGCAGGTCGGCCGACCTGATCGGTTGCCCACGAAGTCCCGGACCGCTTCCCTCGACGCACTGCTGCGGCCCGCATCGGTCGCGGTGATCGGCGCCTCGAACGACCCGACCCGGATCGGGGGACGGCCCATCCGCTACCTGCGCACCGCGGGCTTCGCGGGGCGGGTCCACCCCGTCAATCCGAAGCACGCGCTGGTGCAGGGACTGCCGGCGTTCCACCACATCTCCGAGGTACCGGACACGATCGACCTGGCCATCGTCGCCGTGCCCGCGCCGAGCGTGGTCGACACGGTCGAGGCATGCGCAGCGCGCGGGGTGCGGGTCGCGGTCATCTACAGCGCCGGTTTCGCGGAAATGGGAGCCGAGGGTCGGCGGCACCAGCGGCGACTCACAGCCATTGCGGCGGAGACGGGTCTGCGCATCGTCGGCCCCAACTGCCTCGGCGTCTACAACTCGGAGATCGGCTTCTTCGCCACGTTCAGCACGACGCTGGAGGACGGCTTTCCCGCGCCGGGCCGCGTCGCGCTCGTCAGCCAGAGCGGGGCCTACGGCAGCCACCTGTCGCTGCTGGCCCGCAAACGGAATATCGACATCCGCTACTGGGTGACGACCGGCAACGAGGCGGACGTCTCGGTGCCGGAGGTGCTCGGCTGGCTGGCCGAGCAGGACGACGTGTCGGTCATCATGGCCCACGCCGAGGGCATCACGGACCGCGACGCGCTGCTGGGCGCGCTTCGGACGGCCCGCGCCCGCGGCAAGCCGGTGGTGTTCCAGAAGGTCGGGGTCACCGATGTGGGCGCGCAGGCGGTCCGGTCCCACACCGCGTCGCTCGCCGGCGCGGATGCGGTCTACGAGGCGGCGTTCCGGCAGTTCGGCGCCTACCGCGCGCGCGACACGGACGAGATGCTGGACATCGCCTACGCGGCCGGCTTCGGCGTCTTTCCAGAGAGCCCGCGCGTGGCGCTCGTCTCCATCTCCGGCGGGGTGGGCGTCCAGATGGCGGATGCAGCGGTCGGCCTCGGCCTCGACGTGGCGCCGCTCGGCGAGTCGGCGCAGGCCCGGCTGAAGGCCGCGCTCCCCTACGCCTCACCGCGCAACCCGGTCGACATCACCGCGCAGGCCTTCAACCGGGTGGAGCTCATCGGCGACAACCTCGGCATCGTCTTCGAGGAGGAGCAGCACGACGCGGTGGTCGCCTTCTTCACCTACGTCGCGGCGGCCGACGGGATGGTCGAACCGATCCGGCAGGCGATCCACGCCGCCCGCCAACGGCGGCCCGGCCGTGCGCTGGTGCTGTCCATCATCGCCCCGCCGGATGTCGTGCACCGCTACGAAGCGGTCGGCTGTCCGGTGTTCGAGGACCCGACGCGTGCGGTGCGGGCGGTCGCGGCGCTGCACCGCTTCGGTTGCATCTTCGCCGAGCACGCGGCCCGGGCCGCGGATGGCCCGGTCGTCGCGCCGGACGCAGCGGACATCGGCGCGCCCGGCCCGGCGCGCATCCCGGACGGCCCGCTGTCGGAGCGGCAGGCGAAGCGCCTCCTCGCGGAGGCCGGTGTGCCGGTGGTGCGCGAGGAGCTCGTGCGGACGGCGGACGAGGCCGCGCGAGCCGCCACCGCCATCGGCGGCCCGGTGGCGGTGAAGCTGTGCGCGCCGGGCGTGTTGCACAAGACCGAGATCGACGGCGTCGTACTCGACGTGGCGACCGGCCCGGCGGCACGGCAGGCCTTCGAAGCGGTCCTGTCGCGCGCCCGGGCGGCGGACCCCGCGATGCCGATCGAGGGCGTGCTCGTCGCGCCGATGGTCACCGGCGGCGTGGAGACGATCCTGGGCGTGCGCAACGACCCGACCTTCGGGCCCGTCGTGATGTTCGGTCTCGGCGGGACCTTCGTGGAGGTCTTCGAGGACGTGAGCTTCCGCGTCGCCCCGTTCGGCGAAACCGAGGCGCGCCGCCTGATCGCCGAGACGCGGGCCGGCGCGCTGCTGCGGGGCGCGCGGGGTCGCGGCCCGTACGACGTGGCGGCCGCCGCGGCAGCCCTGTCGCGCCTGTCGGTCTTCGCGGCGGCGCACGGCGACCGAATCGACAGCGCCGAGATCAACCCCTTCGTCGTGCTCCCGGAAGGTCAGGGCGCCGTGGCGCTCGACGCGGTGATCGTGCCCCGCGCCTCGGTGCCGCCCGCCTGAAGCCGCTGGCATGACGGTGTTCGACGTCAAGCAGGACCGCATCGCTGACCGTGTCCCTGAATTCGCCGCCAGCGGCTGCCCCCGCTCGACCGCGTGCTGGGCGCACGCGCGGGCGCTCCGGGCGGTCCGGCGGTATCGCCGTGCTCCGCGACGCGGTCGCGACAGGCCAGGTACGAGCATGCGGCCGGTCTGTTCTTCGGGGGCCGCGGGCTCCGGGATGCGGAGAGGATCCCGCGAGATCAGCGGTTCGGCAGAACCTGGTAGCCGCGGCCGGCCAGCAGGCTCTCGTCGGCGGTCACGAGTTGCAGGCCAAAGACGGCCGCCGTGGCGGCGAGAAAACGGTCGGCCGGATCACGACGCGGGGTTTCGACGAATCGGAGCGCGCGTGCGACTGCGCGCGTCAGCGGAGCATCCTTCATCGGGGCCGCGCGCAGCGCGTCGTCGATCCACGCGTCCAGTCCGCCCGGCAGTTCGATCCGCCCCTTCTGGAACAGAATCTCCAGTTCCCAGAGCGATACCGGCGACAGCCACAACTCGGCGCTCGGCGCCCGCAGGGCGCGCGTCACGCGTGGCGTCAGACGCGATGGCGCACCGAGACTCCAGATCCAGATGTGGGTGTCCAGGAGGAGCTTCATGACTCCTCGACATCCCACGCGGCCAGCTCGCTGCTCGGCACCAGGATGTCGCCGCGGATGCGGGTGCGGTCGGACATGGCGCCGAGCCAGCCCTCCCGCCGCTCCGGAGGACCGGGCGGCACCACGTCGGCGACGGGTTCCCCGCGGCGTGTGATCCGGATCGGCTGGCCCGTGCGACGTACCTGCTCCAGCACCGCCAGGCAGGTAGCCTTGAACTTCGAGATCGCTATCGTTTCCATGGCGCAGCATATTACCCATGGTCTGTGACCATGGTCACTCCAGCGCGGCCGGCGTCGTTGTCGGTCGTGCCTGGCGGTGCTGCCCCTCCTGCTCGTCGTCGTCGGCCTGTACGCGGTTCTCTCGGTCGCGGTGGTCCGCAGGCGGCGCGAAAATGGCGCTTCGCCGAGCGCTCGGCGCTGACGATCGTCAGGTGCGCCGCCTCGTCACAATGCAGGGAATGCGTCTGGTCGCGATGGGGATCGAGCAGTCGCCGCATTCCTCCCCGGCGCGACTGCCAGCGTGCCGCCGCCCGACGGATGGCTTCCTGCATCCGCTTCGCATCCCCTGGCCTAGCGGGGCGTCGACCGCCCCATGATCCTGGGTTTCTGGTCGGACAGGCTGTCGACCACCGCCTGCGTGACGACGTTGGAGAACAGCGGTCGGATGTTCAGGTGGTTGTAGGGCCGGATCTGAATCATCAGGATCCCGATGAGATCCTCGACCGGATCGGCCCAGTAGAGCGTTCCGTAGGCGCCGCCCCAGGTGTAGCTCCCGATCGACAGTGCATCGGGCGCCTGGGCCGAGTTGGTCAGCACCCCGAACCCGAGACCGAAACCGTAGCCCCCGCCGCGGATGTACACCGGCCGGTCCGCGCCGATGTGGTTGCTGATCATGTTGTCGACGGTCATCCGGCCGAGCAGCCGCACGCCGTCCAGCTCCCCGCCGTTGGCGATCATCTGCGCGAACCGGTAGTAGTCGGCGGCGGTCCCGGCCAGACCGGCGATGCCGCGGAACATGCGGGTCGGCTCAATGTAGCGCGGCGAGACCAGCAGCTCGATCTTCCCGTGCTCGTCCGGCCGGTAGACCGACGCCATCCGCTCCACCTTCTCGCGCGGCACGTAATAGTAGGTGTCCGGCATCCCCAGCGGTTCGAAGATGCGTTCGCGCAGGAAGTCGTCGATGGACTGGCCGGCGATCTTCTCCACCAGGACCGCCACGTAGTCGGTCGAATCACCGTACTGCCACTGGTCGCCGGGGTGGAAAGCGCCCGGAATGACCGCGGCGTGCGCCACCCGCTCGGCCAGCGTCGGCCACCCCTTGCCGTGGTTGGTGACCTGGTCGATCTGCGCCTGGCTGAGCCCCCTGCCCTGCGGATTCAGCGTCAGGCCCGACGTGTGGGTCAGCACGTGGCGCACGGTGACCGGCCGCGCCTCCGGCACGGTGACCGGTCGGACACCGTCGCGGTTGATGCGCACGGCATGGTTCTCGTACTCGGGAATCCACTTGGAGATGGGATCGTCGAGCAGGAACCGGCCTTCCTCGAACAGCATCATCAGCGCCGTGGAGACAATCGGCTTGGTCATCGACATCAGGACGAAGATGGTGTCCTTCGTCATCGGGACGCCGTTCTCCTTGTCCCGCCAGCCCTGCGCCTCGAAGTGGACCACCCTGCCCTTTCGGGCGACCAGTGTCACCGCCCCGGCGATCCGGTCCGTGTCGATGTACTCCTGGATGAAGCTGTCGATCCGCTGCAGCCGCTCCGACGACATGCCCGCCGACTCGGGCCTGGAGACGACGACGTCCTCGACCGCCCGCAGCGACGGCGCGGCCAGCAGGACCGCGGCGAGCAGAACCGCGATCGCGCACGCCGGTCCGGCCTGGCCATTCGATCTCACACCCTTCATGCCTGTTACCTCCCCGTGGCCGGCTCGCGCCGGCAGTCAGCGGCCGCGCGGGTCACGACGACGCGCGGCATGCTCGTGACGATCCGTCAGTATAGTGAAGGAGAAGGATGCCTGACGCCGCACGAGCACCGGCGCGCCACCCGCCCGCCGCGCGCGCCGCCCGACCGGCGGAGACGCGAGCCCTGCCCGAGCCGGGAGCACCGGGTGCGCCGGCGCCGCGCATCCTCCCCACCGTCTGGCGCGGCGTGCGGCGGCGCTGCCCGCACTGCGGGCGGGGACGGCTCTTCGTGCGCTGGATCACGCTCCGCCGGCACTGCGCCGACTGCGGCCTGGTGTACCTGCGCAACCAGGGAGACATCTGGTTCTTCTGGATCGTGATGGACCGCATCCCCATCCTGCTCGGCATCGCGGCGATCTTCTTCGGCTTCCGCATCACCAACTGGCTGAACGGCCTCGGCTTCTTTCTGGCCATCGCCGGTCCGCTCGTGGCGACGATGCCGCAGCGGCAGGGCGCGGCGGTGGCACTCAGCTACCTGTCGCGCGTCTGGTTCCGCGACCCGTCCGACGCCCTGCCCGCCCCGGTGGACGCACCGCGCCGGTAAGCAGGCGGTGCCGCCTGCCCCCCGGCCGGTGAGAGCCGGAGACCTCGGGGCTGCCGAAAGCGATCAGTAGTCGGCGGCGGCCAGCGATACCCGGATGATCTCCTCGTCGTTGCGCGTCACGAGGTGGCGGTTGGCATAGGCCGGCTGCGTCCAGTTGACGGCCCGGTCCTCGAAACGGCGCGGCCCGTAGCCGGCGCGCGAGGTCGGCTCGATCAGCCGGGTGCGGTCGATCTCGACGTAGCCCTCCGGCGTGAACTGCGCGATGATGAGGAACCCGGCGTCGTTGTTCACGAAGTACCGATCGCCGTGGCGCACCAGGAAGGCGGCGCCCCAGCGGCGCTGCACGGTCATTCGGTCGCTGACCCACAGGCGCTCGCCGGTCCTCGCGTCCAGGCCGCGCAGCTCGCCGTAGCTGCCCACGCCGTAGATGGTGTCGTCCTCGATGATCGGCGTCGTGATGAGCGAGTGCAGTCCCCGCGTCTGATCGGGCATCTCGCCGGTGCCGGCGACCTGCCAGAGCACGTCGGCGTCGGGGCGGTCGGTGTCGAGACGCAGCATGAGCGACCCGCCGTAGAACTGGGAGAAGAACAGGTAGTTGTCGCTGCGCACGGGCGTCGCCACGGTGATCGCCGAACGCGCCTCCCACGCTTCCTCCCAGTAGGTCTCGCCCGTCTCCGGATTCAGCGAGCGGACCCCGCGCGGATGCCAGATGATGAGCTGGCGGACGCCGCCCGCCTCGTAGATGACAGGCTGCGCGTAGCCCATCTCGGTCACGACGTCGATGGCTCGCCAGACCTCCGCGCCGGTGCGCTTGTCGAAGGCCACGACGAGCGCGTCCGGCTCGCCGCCGACGATGGCGATCAGCAGATCGCCTTCGACCAGGGGCGAGCTGGATGTCCCCCAGACCGGAACCGTCGTGTCGTACTCGACGACCGTGTCGTGCTGCCAGAGCACCGCGCCGGTCTCCACATCGAGGCAGAGAAGCATCCCGGCGCCGCCGGCGACGTAGACGCGGTCGCCGTCCACGGTCGGCGTCGCGCGGGGCCCGGTCGCGTACGAGAACTGCAGATTGCGGTACGCGGTCGGCCATTCGTGGGTCCAGAGCACGTCGCCCGTTCGCTCGTCGAGCGCGAGGACGCGCTCGGTGCCGTCCATCACCCGCGTCTCGGGGAGGAACTCGAAGTCGGTGACGAAGACGCGCCCGTCGGCGACGACGGGGCCGGCGAAGCCTCCCCGGACCGGCGTCCGCCAGACCACCTTCAATCCGTCGGGCGGAAACCGATCGACGATACCGTCCTCGGTCCAGACCGCCCCGCGCCCCGCGCCACGCCATTCGGGCCAGTCCGCCGCATGGAGCGAGGTTCCCACCAGAACCGTTCCCAGAACCGCGGTTCGGACCAGCCGCCGCAACATTCCCATGATCGTCATTCCCTTCCGTGCCGAGCCTGTTCACTCCGGCGTTGCGACAAACGGCCGCGTCGCCGCGCCGGGCGCGTCTGCCGATCTCCTCGACATCCGGGGCGGCCTGCGGCAAACGGCCGCGCCGGGCGCCGCACGGACTGCGATGCACATCGCTGCGCCCACACTCCGCCCGCTGTCGTCAATCGCCAGCGGTCCTCCTGTCGCCGCTTTCCGGGCGCGCCGCGGACTGCCGCGCCCCCGCCTCCCCGCTCCGCTGTCGTCAATCGTAGTCGCTGGCCGCGAGCGACGCGCGGATGATCTCGCGGTTGTTGCGGTGCACGACGTGCCGGTTCGCGTAGGCCGGGTGCGTCCAGTTGACCCCCCGATCCCAGCGCAGACGCGTGCCGGATCCGATGCCGGAGCGACCGTCCGCCTCGATGAGGCGGGTCCGGTCGAGCTCGACGTAACCCTCCGGCGTGAACTGCGCGATGATCAGGTAGCCCTCGTCGTTGTTGACGAAGTAACGGTCGCCATGGCGCACGAGGAACGCAGCGCCCCAGCGCGCCTGCGCGGTCATGTCGCCGCTCATCCAGATCCGTTCTCCCGTCCGTGCATCCAGTCCCCGCAACTCGCCGTAGCTGCCCACGCCGTAGACGTAGTCGCCGATGATGAGCGGCGTGGTGATGAGCGCATGCAGGCCTTCGGTCTGATCCGGCATCTCGCTGCGGCTGCCTCCCCGCCACAGCATCGACGCGTCGGGCCGATCCTGATTGAGCCGCATCATCATCGATCCGTTGTAGAACTGCGATACCAGGAGATAGTCGCCGCTGCGGACCGGGGTGGCGACCGACATGCCGGCGCCGACCTCCCATTCCTGCTCCCAGTAGACCTCGCCGGTCTCCGGGTCGAGGGATACCAGCGCCGCCGCGTGCCAGACGATGAGCTGCCGCACGCCGCCCGCCTCGTAGATCACCGGCTGCCCGTAGCCCATCTCGCCGACGACCTCGACCGCGCGCCAGATCTCCTCGCCGGTCCGCTTGTCGAACGCCACGACCAGCGCGTCCGGCTCGCCCCCGACGACGGCAATCAGCCTGTCGCCGTCGACGAGCGGGGCGCTCGCGGTGCCCCAGGTCGGGATGCTGGTGTCGTACTCCTCGACGTAGTTCCTGCTCCAGATGACGTCGCCCGTCTCGACGTCCAGGCAGAACAGGTGGCCGGTGGCGCCGGAGACGTAGACCCGATCGCCGTCCACCGTCGGGGTGGCCCGCGGACCCTTCGCATAGGAGACCATCAGCATGCGATAGGTGGTCCGCCACTCGTGAGTCCAGAGCACCTCGCCGGTCTCCTCGTCGAGGGCGACGACGCGCTCGGTGCCGTCGAGGGTCCGCGATTCGGGATCCTCCAGCCAGTCGAGCACGAAGACGCGGCCATCGGCGACGGCCGGTCCCGAGTAGCCGGAACGGAGCGGCGTCCGCCACTTGACCTTCAGCCCCTCCGCCGGGAACGACTCGATGATGCCGTCCTCGTGCCAGATGCCCAGCCGATCGGCGCCGCGCCACTGCCGCCAGTCGTCCGCTCCCAGGGAAACCGTGAGCAGGCCAAACGCGACCAGCGCCAGCGCCAACTTCCGTACGACCTCCATGATCCACCTCTTGCTTTCCATGTCATCGCGTCCGCCGCCGCGTCTTTCCCGGTCACCGGCCGGCGGAGGCCGCCTCGCGCGCCGCCCTATTGTGAACCAAAACCGCGCACCGGACGAATCCCGGCGGGCCGCCGGCGCTCGTGGAGCCTGTAGCGGACACGGCCTGTCCGCTACAGGGAACACGGGCGGGCACGCGGACCGACTTCTACCGGGCGCGAATACCCGAGAACACCGGGGACCGATTCTGGCACGGTCCCTGCTACACTGGGTACTGCCAGCCTGCCCGAGGAGAGTCCTGATGTCGCGTACCGCTTCCTGTCTTCTGGCGGTTCTTCTTCTGCTGTCGCTCGCTGCGCCGTTGGCCTGGGCCGCCGAAGAACAACGGGCTCGTCGCCGCGAGGGAGC